>NZ_JARPMK010000001.1:1145000-5691236 GCF_030263855.1 Pseudomonas sp. ChxA | reverse complement strand
CATTGCCCGGTGTCGATAGAATCCTTGGCTACATGACTCTGCTCTGACTTGGGCATCTGTATGCACTTCGATGAATTACTGGCACGGTCGGCCATGCTTGAGGACAGGCTTGTCGGCTTTTTCGCCCTGCCCTTGGTCAATGCCTCCAGTCGCCTGCAGGCAACCCAAGCTCTAGCTAGTCTAGGATTTGAGCACGCCCGGGGCCTGAAGCATCTGGTGGCAGCAGGGCTGTACACCTCTGCTGCAGCATTGCTGCGAGTACAGTACGAATCACTAGTTCGCGCACTGTGGGTGCTTTATGTAGCCAAGGATGGTCAGGCGGATTTAATGCTTGCTGAGCTCACACATGAGACGGCAAAGCAGGCAAGCAAAATCCCTATGCTCAGCCAAATGTTGGAAGAGATTGAGGTGAAAGCTCCGCACGCTCCGGTAGCACACCTAAAGGAGTTTAAGCATTACTCTTGGAGACCTTTGAGTTCCTACGTGCATGGAGGCATCCATGCAGTTAATCGTCACGGAAGGGGGTTTCCGCCAGAGCTGGTTTTAGCAGAGATCCAGCACTCGAATGGTCTGCTCGGAATCGCAGGCAATCTGCTTTTGATCCTTAGTGGTGTACCGCCGGAGACAGGGATGATGGCAGGCATCTACAAGGAGTTCCAAGACTGCTTCCCTGCTAATAACCCACCACACAAGCGTACGGCCGAACCGGCTCATTGACCGTTTGGAGTGGTCAGTTTTCGGCCAAGAGCAGACATTTCTGCGATGTTGAAGAGGCTCGCGCCCTGTTCAGTCTTAGGCCGTCAAGCCCCATGACATTTTTTATATTTCAGGCCAGAGCCACAGGGGCATCGATCATTTCTTCCTACCGCACCGAACATCTGCCCGATAGTAGGTTTCAACGCCTCATAGGCGAGTTGGGCAATGTAATTTGATTGATTTTCAACTTCCTGACGTTGCTCGCCAGTCAACCCGTCAAAATAAGGACCCAAACGTGTCATTTCAGCATCTGCGTCATCGTGCCGCCCGCATAGTGCCAGTATCACCGCATATTGGCTTCGTACCTGAACCAGCCTGTTCACCAGTCCAGCCGTATTTACAATCGGCAAAACGTGCTGCTCCATGACTTCTCTGGCGCCTTCATAGTCTTTCCTGGCGACAAATTCATCCGCCAAATCCTGGCCGACCCGCACCATAGACTCTGGCGCACCGGCCATGTTGTAGAACTTCATCGAATGAATACGGATGAATGGCGTTGGTTTTCCACGCGCTTGAAGGATTATTGCGTACAACTCTAGTGCGTCGGCGAGATGTTTGAGATGTTCATGAACATTTTCTGGGCGTTTTATAATTTTCCATAGCACATCCGCATTTTTACCCATCACATCTGCCGGACGAATACCGAACAGGTCGTAATATCCATCAGTGACCTTCCAGCACAGCGCTTCTGCCTCCTTATATCTCTTTAACTTCCATAGAGCTATGGCATGGTTATAGTCAAATATGCGTTCATGCTCAGCATCGGGCAACTTCGTGATGGCCTGCTCTACAAGCCGCTTAACCTCGTATGCGTTACCATTTTCTGCTGAGAATAATATCCGTTTCATTGCATATGCAATTTGTTCACGAAAATCAAACTTATACTCAATAAGAAGAGCTTCCATGGCCTCAAGTCGCTGGACGATTTTATCAGGACGGCCTTCTCGAAGCTCAGAGAAAACTAGTCCATCCAACGCCCAGAATTTATGAACAGGTTCCAGTGTATCTGAATTCGTTGCTCGCTCTAGACTTGCCAGTATGTCGACGTTAATACCCATCTCATAAAACAGCTCCTCGCCTGAAAGTGCGATGAGTGTCATGACATCGTTGAGTTTGATATAAACCTGGGTCAACAACGCGAATCTTGATGTGTCGCGAGTTTTGTGAAGGCTCACGACCAGCAGCTCTTTCAATGCCATAAGTGCGTTATTTGCCACCGCCGGATCCATAAGCTCCAAGTGCTGCAGCCCCAGTGCTCTGACGGCGTCATGTACCTTCAGCATCTGGTTCCCAAAATCTCAACGGTGCCGGTGGCCCGCATTTTCTTAAGAATTGAGGCAGCGCCACCTGTGGATACATTTAGTGACTTGACCAGAAGCTCACAAACTTCTTCGCGACTCAACCCCACATCAGTCAGGCTGAACAATGCCAGCGAATCCTGAGTTAACTTATCAAACCCCTGATAAATACGGGTAAGGATGACTTCCTGCGCAGTCTCGACACTGTTTTCCTGCTGCTGAAGTTCAGCGCACAGCACATCGACATTGCCTCCGTATTCTGTGACCGCTATTTTTGCAGCGCTCTGAACATACAGCGGCAGTCCACCGGTATAAGTCCGCAGTTGCTCGTAGCCTTGAGCGGTGGCATAGCCACCGAGATCGTCTACTGCTGCGGCCACCGTATCAATATCCCACCCCAAAAGTGCCTCACGCTGCAGTCCAGTAACAGCTTCCAGCTCGCGGACGTTGTCATGGGGCTGGCACAGCAGGACGAAACGAATGCATTTGGTTGCATTCAGTGTATCGCGCAGATTTTCTACAGGAACACGATGCGCATTATCTAAAATCAGCAGCAGGGTGGCTCCTTGCTGATCCAGAAATGTGTCGAATGTTCTGAGTGCCTCGTAACCACTGGCGCCCGGCAGCAGGATTTTTCGCAGACCATCCCGATCCGGTGTTGCAAATTTCGCTGCCAACTCACGAACCAGTGTGCTCGCCAGAGCAGGGCCCGGAAGGTCGCCGGTGTCATAGTAGGCACACAGCTGAGAGCAGTGTAGAGCTGCCTGCGCTGCCCACGCTGTCTTGCCTGCACCGGATAATCCGCAAATGATACGTACACGCTCGTCGGATGCGAGAGATGGCTCCAGTTTTTGTGGCCTGTAAAACGCTGGAGGTGCGGGGAAATCCTGTAGTTGAACGATGAGTTGCTCAAATAGCGCAGGTAGGTCTTTGGCGTGAAACGCATGCTGTTTGTTCGGGGCACTACCCGTGGCTGCAAGCTGCGCCAGTCCGGCTAGCTTCCATATCAGGGAATCCGGGACAACAATGAAAAATTCAGCTTCTCCGCTTGGGCGATACACCATGCCGCTGCATCAGTTAGCGACTCCCAGGCGGGCGGAAGTGCCGGGTGGCGTTCAGAAGTAGATTGGGGCCAAACGAAAAGAACATCAGGGGGGAGTTTTTTATCGTTGATAGTCTGCTGGAACTGAACGCTCGGTGCTTGGTTCGCGACGATAACAAAGGCAGCCTCGCCTTTGCGCATCCCCTCAGCATGCTCATTTCGCAGGTTTTCAAAACGCTCTAGGGCGCTTGAAATATCGCTGGGAATGATTGGTTTTGAACGGGTCTTAACCTGCACATAGATTCGTCCCTGATCGGTAACAAGCTCAATATCCTCATCAAGCTCAACCATCACCACATCGACGGCGGCCGCCTGCGCTAATAGCAAGCAACCAACGGTATACAGGTGCTGATATAAGAATCCTCTGTGTACCGCTTCGATGCGTATCAGTTGAGTAACATCTAGCACATCTGGAGTGCTTTTTTCATCGCCTCCCTGCATTTTTTTGATCTCTCGTAATTGCTAAATAGAATAAATTCGAATTAACACTACAACTCATGGAGTCGCCAGCGTACCCGAGCCCCTAGCTTCCGACCAGTCACGGTCTGCCCAGCCACGGCTCAATGATCGCGGTAATTCGCGGGTACTGACTGTCCGAGTTGCAGCTCGCAGATGTCTGCTCCTGGCCGACAGCGGCTATCACCAGAGTCCACTATCGGCCATTTTGCGCACGCAGCGCTCTTACTTACATGCCATCAGTTCGCTTTTTATCCTTCAAGTAATCTGCGTACATGTCAGCAAGCTCAGCCTCTCGGTCGCGATCCTGATCTGTCTCAATCTTGGTTACTGCTACCCAGCCCTCTTCGAATAGCCACTCACCAGGGCGCCGCACCAACGTAACTTCAACGTCCAGATAAAATTCACAACCAGCGTATGGACGATCTTGATCCTGCTCACCCGAGTAAGTAAACGAAACCTCCAGTACCAGTAGGCCTTTGGTTTCATCATACGACGAAGATGTCACCTCAAAATCTTCACACGAATAGTCGTAGGCATTGGTGTCTGCCGCTTCGCCCGATAGCAGGTTATCAATCTCCTCGCAAAATCGCTCGTACACTGGGCTCCCGTAAATAGCATCGGCAGGATCCGACGAACCTAGGGATGGTCTGAAGTAGTTGTGTATTTCTGGCTGACTTCAGCCCCTGCCGATTTTAAAAGCGGCAAATCGATCAAAAACGCTCAGATCACCCGCTTATTTCTGCGTTTTTAGCCGCCGCGAGCACCTCGCGGCAGCCATTTTCCACATTACAGGCGCACCTCTCCTGCATTCGCCAGTAAATGTCGGCGCGCCATCCACAGGTTCGACAGCGCGAACAGCGTCATCAGTTGCGCCGTGTTCTTCGCCAGACCACGGAAGCGCACCTTCACATAACCGAACTGGCGCTTGATCACCCGGAACGGATGCTCGACCTTGGCTCGTACCTGAGCCTTGGCCTTCTCAATCTTGCGCTTGGCTTTGTACAAAGCACTGCGCTTATCAAGCTTCTTGTAAGTACTACGGCGGGCGGCGATCTGCCAGATGACCCCCCGGCCTTCATGTTCAGGGCGTTTCTCGACGCCGGTGTAACCCGCGTCGGCACCGACCATGTTCTCATCGCCGTGCAGCAGCTTATCGACCTGGGTGACATCGGCCACGTTGGCCGCCGTGCCCACCACGCTGTGCACCAAGCCCGACTCATCATCGACACCGATGTGCGCCTTCATGCCGAAGCGGCGAGTCGGCCGCGGGAACTGCCCCCGCAGCCGCTCGCAGAACCGTACGTGACACTCTCGCGTCATACGGCTCCCGTTATCCAACCTTGCTGCCCGGTCACTCGCCAGTGATGAAACAGCCGGGGTACCACAGTCCGCATCTTGTCCAGCCATTGGCTAATGCGCCGCTTGCGCCTATGAAGAGCCTTGTATTTTCGTCGGGCCCAGCGTTCAAGCGCGCGGTCAATGTGCTGGAAGATGCCAAGCATGGCTGTCCGATAGAACGAGCCATAGTATTGCGACCACCCCTGTATCACTGGATTGTAGAGCCGAGCCACGTCGACCAGCGTCACGTGGGTTTGGCGATTGAGTCGCCACCTGCGTACCGCTTGCCGCATCCGCTTTAAGGCATCCGCACTCGCTCCCGGAAGGAAGCTCGTGAAGAGCTGGTCTTGTTTGCTGAGCGCCTTCCTCGGCCTAAAGGTGAAGCCGAGGAAGGTAAAGCTCACATGCGGATAACCTGCGCGACGGTTACTGTCCTTGCAGTACACGACCTTCGATTTCTCGGGGTGCATCGTCAAGCCACAGGCAGCCAGCCGTGAAGCAATGGAGCGCATCACGTACTCCGCTTGCTTTCGACTGCGGCAGTGCACCACCGCATCATCGGCGTAGCGGGCAAACGGGCAGTTGGGGCTGGTACGTTGCATCCAGGTGTCGAAGGCATAGTGCATGAACAGATTCATCAGGAGGGGACTGATCACTCCACCTTGCGGGGTGCCGCGTTCGCGTCGGACGCGCATACCGTGATCCGTTTCGAACGGCGCAACCAGCCACCGCTCGATGTACAGAAGTATCCAGTCCTCCTTGATGTGCAGGCGCACCGCCTTCATCAGCAACCCATGATTGATCTGATCGAAGGCTGCCTTGATATCAAACTCCACCACCCAGTCGTATCGCCAGCAGCGCTCACGCGTGATCGCCACCGCCTGCTTCGCTGATCGTCCCGGCCGGTACCCATAGGAGTCCGAGTGGAAGATCGAGTCCAGCTCCGGCTCGATGAGAAGCTTGACCACGGTTTGCGCGACACGATCACCAACCGTGGGCACTCCCAGCTTGCGCGTGCCTCCCGATGCCTTGGGAATTTCTACTTGCTTGACCGGAGGCGGGAGTACGACCCCGACGACATCCGATTCCACAGCTTGTAGAGATTCTTAGACAGATCCCGCTCGAAATCGGCGATGGTTTCATCGTCGATGCCGGCAGCACCGCGGTTGGCCCTGACCTGCTGGTAGGCGTCCCATACCGTGCGTTTCGCTATGTCATAAGGTTTCGCCGAGCTCACGCCACTCATCCCCGGAGGTTGGCAACGCTCGTCGGCCGGATAACGCCGCCCCTTCGCTCCACCTCCATTACAGAGGCTTCATCGCTACTACGGGAGGCTCCGCCCCTCGTTCCAGCATCGGTATTCTTCCTCATGGTGTTGGCCATTTGTCATTTTCCTTCGCATCTGGAACAAGGTTCTCACGTTCCGTACCAAAGCCTGTATGAAGATCATGCCGCCTATACACCGGCTGCCATCGGGTCCGTAAGCAGGTAACGCCCCGACTTGTCCTGAAGCCAGTACTCCACCTCAGTTTCGGCAGCACCTTGGGCATAACGATGCGTCATCGGACGGTTTGCTTTCGCTCATCTTCTCCATACTCACCTGCCATCCTCAGGGATGACTTTTCCTCGGTCGCTCACCACCACACCTTTTGGATGCCGCAGCACCGGGTGGTTTGAAGTCCGCTCCTGCAAGCCGACTTCGGAAGGCCTACTTCCATCTTCGGCACAGCAGCACAGGTCATCTGACCTGTGTTCGTGACACACAGTACTGGTTACCCTTCTTGGTCTGATGCATTTCCGGGTCGCGCTTACCGTCCTTGTTCTTGGTCGAACTCGGCGCATTGATCAGCGTGGCATCGACGATCGTGCCTTGGCGCAGCGACAGCCCTCGGTCGCCCAGATAGCCATTGATGACAGCCAAGATGCCGGCGGCTAGTTCGTGCTTCTCCAGCAAACGACGGAAGTTGAGGATGGTGGTTTCATCGGGGATACGCTCCAAGCTCAGCCCCGCGAACTGGCGCAGGATGGTGGTCTCGTACAGCGCCTCTTCCATCGCTGGATCGCTGTAACCGAACCAGTTTTGCATCAGGTGCACGCGCAGCATCGCCATCAGCGGATAGGCCGGACGACCGCCTTCACCCTTGGGATAATGCGGCTCGATCAAGGCAATCAAACCCTTCCACGGCACCACCCGATCCATCTCGATCAGGAACAACTCTTTGCGGGTTTGTTTGCGCTTACCGGCGTACTCGGCGTCGGCGAAGGTCATCTGCTTCATCGGGAAACTCGGTGGGTGGAATCCGGTATTTTGCCAAAATCTGGAAGTCTTCTTCAGAGTTTCCCTAGCATTAAGCTGGGCGCGACAACAGACGTCTAGTTGGGCGGCACCTGAAGGTTTCGACCAGCCACATAACGGCCTAGGTCAATCGACGGGCAAGAATAGAATGTCTCCTATAGTCCGCTAGTGTGCGCTCTCTTGCTTGGATGGCATTACGTTCTGGCCCAACGTTACTGTAGCGAATCCGCAGCAGTATCAATCAAAGCCTCCTGTATCCCGCGTGAAGAAAGACGCTACGTTGCGCCCGTTCTTCCACGGCTTCGCTTGCCGCCCCGCTACGGCAGATTCGAAGTATTCATCGAAATGTCATCCTTTAGAAGCAGTGCGGTAACAAGGAATTTCTACCCTTTGCATCGCGAACCGCAATTGTGCGGCCAGCAATATTGCGAAAGGTGATCAAATGACGCCCCATCCGATACAGGACGCCGTGCTGCGGGTCGACCGGTTGAGCGTCGTCTATCCAGGCGGCGTGACAGCCCTACGCGATACCTCGATTGCATTTCGGCGTGGTGAGTTCACCGTGCTGCTTGGTCTCTCGGGCGCAGGCAAGTCGACCTTGCTCCGTAGTCTCAATCGACTCGTCACGCCCACTGGCGGCAGTGTCACCAGCGAACTCGGTGAACTCGGCAGCGGCTCGGCCTTGCGTCAGCATCGTCGGCGTACCGCCATGATCTTTCAGCACCACCAGCTAATCGAACGTCAAAGCGCACTGGCTAATGCGCTTACCGGTCGGCTGGCCTTTCACAACACGCTCCGCTCGCTGTTTCCTCTGCCGCGTGCCGATCAGGAGATTGCGCTCAGTTGCCTCGCTCGGGTCGGTCTGGCAGACAAGGCGCTAAGCCGGGTGGACAAACTGTCCGGTGGCCAGCAGCAGCGGGTAGGCATCGCGCGTGCGCTAGCGCAACAGCCGGCGATCATTCTGGCCGATGAGCCGGTAGCCAGTCTCGACCCGGCCACTTCGGTCCGTGTTCTCGGATTGCTGCGCGACATCTGCAAGGAAGACGGCATCACCGCCATCGTTTCGCTGCATCAACTCGAATATGCCCGCCGCTTCGCCGATCGCGTCGTCGGGCTGGCCGATTCTCAGATTGTTTTCGATGCCGCGCCCTCGGAACTCACCGATGCGCAGCTTGAGCGCATCTATGCAGGCCGCTCTACGACTCAGCCAGCGAATGCTCCGGCTGAACCACCTGTCATGCTCGAACCTTCACTGGAGATGTCCCGATGAAACGCTTATCCGCGCTCTTATTGACTTGCTTGCTGTCCGCTGTTTCAAGTTTGTCCGCCCTAGCGGCCGATGCCGATCCGGATGCGCTAAAGGTTGCCCTGCTGCCGGACGAAAACGCCTCCGAGCTGATCAAGCGTAACCAGCCGCTGAAGGATTATCTGGAAGAGCATCTGGACAAGAAGGTGCAGCTGATCGTAACCACCGACTATTCCTCGATGATTGAGGCGATGGCGCTTTGGCCGTATCGACCTGGCGTATTTCGGTCCGCTGTCCTACGTCATGGCCAAAAGCAAAAGCGACATCGAGCCCTTCGCTGCCATGGTCATCGACGGCAAGCCGACCTATCGCTCGGTGATTATCGCCAATGTGGCGTCAGGCGTGAATGAGTATGCCGACCTTAAGGGCAAGAAGATGGCCTATGGTGACCGGGCATCGACGTCCAGCCATTTGATTCCCAAAACCGTGCTTCTTGAGACGGCCGATTTGACGGGTGGGCAGGACTACGAACAACATTTTGTGGGCACGCATGACGCCGTTGCCGTCAACGTGGCGAACGGCAACGCCGATGCGGGTGGGCTGTCGGAGGTAATTTTCAATCACGTAGCCGAACGTGGCCTAATCGATCCGAGCAAGGTGAAAGTACTTGGTTACAGCGGCGAATACCCCCAGTACCCCTGGGCGATGCGCTCGAACCTGAGCCCCGAGCTGAAAACCAAGGTGCGGGATGTATTCGTCGGTATCGACGATCCCGAAGCGCTGCGCAACTTCAAGGCCGAGGCCTTCGCGCCAATCACCGACGCCGACTACGATGTGATCCGCAACATGGGATCGCTGCTCGGCCTCGACTTCGCCACGATGTGAGCACCGATATGTCTACTCATTACGACGTGCAGGCGCTGCCTGCAGAGCAACGCGAGCACATCCTTCGAGGCTTCGGCCTCGGTTGGCGGCGCCAGCTGGGCAGGTGGCGATTGTATTCGGAGTGGTGCTGTTGGCCTGCTGGTACGTGGGGCTGCCGATGCCACCACGCTGCTGAACGGGCTGCCCTCCATCGCGACCCTGGCAGGCGAGGCCATGCCGCCAGACTTTTCGGGCTATCGAAGCTGGATTCGCCCCTTGATCGACACCTTGGCGATGAGCATCGCCGGTACGGCCATCGCAGTGGTGTTCTCGCTGGTGGTGGCCTTCGTTGCAGCGCGCAATACGGCGCCGCACCCCCTTGTGTTCGGTGTTGCCCGGGTGCTGCTCAATGCCCTGCGGTCGGTGCCGGAGCTGATCATGGGCATCATCTTCGTTGCAGCCGTAGGGTTCGGCGCCTTGCCGGGCGGTGCTTGCCCTGGGTCTGCATTCGGTCGGCATGGTCGGCAAGTTCTTCGCCGAGGCCATCGAGCACGTCGACGAAGCGCCGGTGGAAGCCGCTCGGGCGGCGGGGGCTACGCCGATGCAAGTGCTGCTGCACGCGGTTTTGCCACAGGTGACGCCGCAGTTCGCCGACGTGGCGATCTACCGCTGGGAATACAACTTTCGCGCCTCCACCGTGATGGGCATGGTTGGCGCCGGCGGTATCGGCTTCGAACTCATGGGCTCGCTGCGCATCATGCAGTACCAGGAGGTTGCAGCAATCCTGCTGGTCATCCTGGCCATGGTCACGCTAGTAGACGCCTTCAGTGGCGTGCTGCGCAAACGTTTCAAATAGGACAAACCATGCTGCCGAAACTCGTTATAACTCACCGAGTACACGATGAGATCCTGCAACTGCTGGCGCCACATTGCGAGCTGATGACCAACCAGACCGACAGCACGCTGACGCGCGAGGAAATTCTGCGCCGCTGCCGCGATGCTCAGGCGATGATGGCGTTCATGCCCGATCGGGTCGATGCAGACTTTCTTCAAGCCTGCCCTGAGCTGCGTGTAGTCGGCTGCGCGCTCAAGGGCTTCGACAATTTCGATGTGGACGCCTGTACTGCCCGCGGGGTCTGGCTGACCTTCGTGCCTGATCTGTTGACGGTCCCGACTGCCGAGCTGGCGATCGGACTGGCGGTGGGGCTGGGGCGGCATCTGCGGGCAGCAGATGCGTTCGTCCGCTCTGGCGAGTTCCAGGGCTGGCAACCACAGTTCTACGGCACGGGGCTGGATAACGCTACGGTCGGCATCCTTGGCATGGGCGCCATCGGACTGGCCATGGCTGATCGCTTGCAGGGATGGGGCGCGACCCTGCAGTACCACGAGGCGAAGGCTCTGGATACACAAACCGAGCAACGGCTCGGCCTGCGCCAGGTGGCGTGCAGCGAACTCTTCGCCAGCTCGGACTTCATCCTGCTGGCGCTTCCCTTGAATGCCGATACCCAGCATCTGGTCAACGCCGAGCTGCTTGCCCTCGTACGGCCGGGCGCTCTGCTTGTAAACCCCTGTCGTGGTTCGGTAGTGGATGAAGCCGCCGTGCTCGCGGCGCTTGAGCGAGGCCAGCTCGGCGGGTATGCGGCGGATGTATTCGAAATGGAAGACTGGGCTCGCGCGGACCGGCCGCGGCTGATCGATCCTGCGCTGCTCGCGCATCCGAATACGCTGTTCACTCCGCACATAGGGTCGGCAGTGCGCGCGGTGCGCCTGGAGATTGAACGTTGTGCAGCGCAGAACATCATCCAGGTATTGGCAGGTGCGCGCCCAATCAACGCTGCGAACCGTCTGCCCAAGGCCGAGCCTGCCGCATGTTGAATCCGGTCTGGCTGAAGAGCCTGGTAGCGATCGTTCAAACAGGCAGTTTTCAGAGCGCGGCGAGGGCGTTGGGGCTGGCCCAGCCGACGGTGTCGCAGCACTTGCAGAAGCTTGAAGAGCAGGTCGGCGTAACGCTGGTGCAGCGCAGTCGTAGCGGCTGCCAGCCTACCACACGGGCGCTGGCCTTCATGCCGCATGCGACCGCCTTGCTCGACATGCACGCCCGGGCGCTAGAAGCCCTGCATGGCAATCGTGAGCGCGTCGGGGCCAGCTCCAACATCGGCACCTACCTTCTCCAGCCATTCGTGCGCAACTATCTGACGACCGCAAATGAGAGGGGCGAGGTGGATCTGCGCATCGCCGCCAACCCGGATGTGGCCGACCAGCTACTGGCGGGCCAGCTCGACGCCGCGATCATGGAATGGTGGCTACCTCACCCCGACTTCGAACACCGCCTCTGGCGGGTCGAGCCGCTGGCGCTTATCGTCAGCCCCGACCATGCGCTGGCTGAAGCAGGGTGCATAGAACGTGATCGTCTGGTGGACCTGCCGATGCTGGGAGGTGAACCGGGTAGCGGTACCGGACGGCTTCTGACCGAATACTTTGGCGAACTGGGCGTGCCTCGCAGCGGTATGCAGCTAGGCAGCACCGAGGCAGTCAAACAAGCAGTGAGGGCGGGACTCGGCGTGTCGTTGGTGATGGCTTCCGCAGTACAAGACGAAGTTCGCAGTGGCGCGCTGGTAGCTCTTCCCATCCCGGGGCTTGAAAAGCGTCTCCAACTGATCTGGCGCAAACCTCCCGGAAATCTGCACCCGCCGGGATTTGTGCGGCACTTATTGGAGGAGGCAGATCTAGCTGGATAAGGTGATGGATGGTTGCGATCCAGCGCTTGGCTTGTCAGCCTAGGGAAACTCTGAAAAAGACTTTCTGATTTGGCAAAATACCGCGACCCCACCCACCGAGTTTCCCGATGAAGCAGATGACCTTCGCCGACGCCGAGTACGCTGGCAAGCGCAAGCAAACCCGCAAGGAGTTGTTCCTGATCGAGATGGATCGGGTGGTGCCGTGGAAGGGCTTGATTGCTTTGATCGAGCCACATTATCCGAAAGGTGAAGGTGGCCGTCCGGCCTACCCGTTGATGGCGATGCTGCGTGTGCATCTGCTGCAGAACTGGTTCGGCTACAGCGATCCAGCGATGGAGGAAGCGCTGTACGAAACCACGATCCTGCGCCAGTTTGCCGGGCTGAACCTGGAGCGCATCCCCGACGAAACCACCATTCTCAACTTCCGCCGCTTGCTGGAGAAACACGAGCTGGCGGCCGGCATCCTCGCTGTCATCAATGGCTATCTGGGCGACCGCGGCCTGTCGCTGCGCCAGGGCACCATCGTCGATGCAACGCTGATCAATGCGCCCAGTTCGACCAAGAACAAGGACGGCAAGCGCGACCCGGAAATGCACCAGACCAAGAAGGGAAACCAGTATTATTTTGGCATGAAGGCCCACATCGGCGCCGATGACGAATCGGGTCTGGTGCACAGCGTAGTGGGCACGGCGGCCAATGTGGCGGATGTCACCCAGGTGGACAAATTGCTGCATGGCGACGAAAACGTGGTCTGCGCCGATGCAGGCTACACCGGTGTCGAAAAGCGGCCCGAGCATGAAGGACGTGAAGTTATCTGGCAGGTGGCGGCACGCCGCAGCACCTACAAAAAACTCGATAAGCGCAGCGTGCTGTACAAAGCCAAGCGCAAGATTGAAAAGGCCAAGGCTCAGGTGCGCGCCAAGGTCGAGCATCCGTTCCGGGTAATCAAGCGCCAGTTCGGTTACACCAAGGTGCGCTTTCGCGGCTTGGCCAAAAACACGGCGCAACTGGTGACACTGTTCGCTCTGTCGAACCTGTGGATGGCGCGCCGACATTTACTGACGAATGCAGGAGAGGTGCGCCTGTAATGCGGGAAATGGCCACCGGAGTGGGGTCCGGGTGGCGAAAACGTAAGAAATACTCGTCGAATTGATTGTTTTTTGATCATTTGGCGAGTTTAAAAGTTGCGCTAGGTGGTATGCCGGGAAATACATGGCTACTTCAGACCATCCCTAGTGCCTGTTCTATACCACAATCTCAGAGTAATTATGTCGGTCTAAAATAGCGGACAAACCAGCATCAACGCGTGAGCGATGAAGATCAGTCAGAAGATTGTCGTGCACATATCGGTTGACTAGATGAACATAGTATTCAAGTGTAGTTCTAACATTAGTGTGGCCCAGCATTTTCCTGAGATCTTCGTCGAGCGCTGCATCGTAAACAAAACTCCTTCCAAGTCTATTCTGGGCTTTCAACGCCTCATAAACAAAATATGTCGCACAGGTGTGCCTGAGCATTCGTGCATTGAATCGTATGGCTTTAAAATCAGTAGCGCTCTCGGAGTTCTTCGCTGCAGAAACCACCTTGCTAAAGTTATAACCAAGCATTCCATGAGTAACAACATCACCACGAGCGGAAAGAAACAAGTCGCTATTCCTTGGTGGAATGCCATGCTTAGCCTCATATAGCTTCGCTCGTTGCCGCCTTAAGGGTAAATAATACTCGCAAATAACTCTCCACAGCTTCCCTGGAAAGTCTATGGAACGCCATTTTCCCTTGGACCTAAAATAATAATAGATAGCTCCATTATCTAACCCTTCTGGGTACTCACCCTCATCATAAGGAATGAATCCATAATTTTCATTTTTCCCTCGGTAGGGCAATTGAAAAAGATCAATCGGTCTAAGCCCGGTAATTCGTATGATCGCTGCGATAATTTGATAAACAGGATCATTCATCACACCGAGAGCTATTTCATAATCAGTTTGCCTTACAAATTTCTGCATTTCTCGTTGATGCATTGCTGGTCTACCACTGGGCAGATTAAATCCCAAGGTAGTAACTTTAACCCCTGGGTTGATATGGGCCAGGAGTTTCTGGTCTTTCAGCATGTATCGGATATCAGTCCTACTGATATCCAAATAGTGTTTATAGCCCTGCCTTTCGGCCCACTGATAGAAGCTCCAGACCCTTGCCGCAATGTGATACATGGTTTTGTGAGACGGACCATCAGGAAGCGCATCCGTTGGAGATGCTATGTGAACAAGGAAGGCATCAAAAACATCCTCATCCACCAACTGCCAGTTCTGCGCACCAAATACAACTTCACCCCCTTCGATTGGGCTATCGTCCAACCACTGCAAAAACCTTCTCAGGATATTCGCATAGTTTCTTGTCGTTTCATCACTCCTTGAACGTATCTTCGAGACAGCCATCGCCCACATGGTCGGTGCTTCAAGGACGTTGTGATTATCATCAAAATAAATTCCTACGCGCGCTCGCATATAGCCAGAGTGGCTGGCCAAACCGTTTCCAAAATGAAGGATACACACAATTATTTTGGCCTCGATAAGGGGTACATCAGAAGTGACTTAGAAACATCACTTAAATACTGATTAAACTGACAAAGCGAAGCAGATAAATCAACTAACCGTAGCTCAAATTCCTCGTCATGAGTTGAACCATTCTGGGGAACACAATTAGTATCCGCACTGCGCGCATATAGAACACCATGTGCTCTTAATTCGGATTCTAGGTCACGAAGCAGAGCTACTACCTGTGAATTTTGATAAATTAAGCTCCGCTTAATCCCACATGCTTCAACAAGCTTTACTCTTGAAAGCCTAGTCATATCTGCTGAACCGTATTCCGCCCAGTCTCCCAAGCGACGTCGCTCTTCAACAAACGATTGGAAACGCTTCAGACCATTCACTGATTTCATGCCAAAATGATTGAGTCGAAATTTTCGCTGAATTGTATTTCTTCGAGCCGCGCAGCCGCACCTTTAATGGATAAAATATTCAATTCAAGAGCCGCACCATTGAACTGTTTTTCGGCCCTAGAGATACAGACATCAAGGCCTATACTAAATCGAACACAGTGCACAGGCACGTTAAATTCCTTCCTAATTCTAGAAATTAACAAACTCCGAATTGAAACTGTATCACTTGCTCCACTAACATATAAGGATACACCTGGAGTAGATGGCTTGTGGTTTTCAATCCAAGATGACTTGCCGCACATTGGAAGACCGAACATTATGTAGACTGTGGTAACAAGTGAAGATCGATTTTGATTAGATAACGAGTCCAGTTTCTCCAAAAAATTCAGAATGGCCTCAGATTCTGATACTGCATTAGGCACTTCCAAAATAATTTTTGAAGTAATAATTCCTGATACCGCAGGAGTTAATGATTCAGCAAGAGCCGCCTTGAGATCTGCACGCAAAATTGCGTTCTGATTCTTCTGATGAGTTAGCTCTTGAAGGACCTTAGCCTTCTCAACTTGCTTAGCTGGCTTTTCACTAGCCAACGCAAAGTAATATTGCACCCTCTCGATCAACTGATTATATGTGGTGTTAGCTCTCTCCCTTAGTAGGGATAACTGCTCCTCCAACTCTTTCAGTCGATGATGTATTTCTTGAGAGTTTTTGAGTGGTTGTTCGAAAACCACACTTGAATCCTCTACATCCCCCCCCGAATGAACTGTTCTTTTTATGACTTCCCTGACCTTCACCCAGTCAGGATCATGCTTTTGATTGATTGTTGCCCGAGCGACACCAGATAATTTAGCAACCTCCATCACGGATATTTTTTTTCGGCCGCCTCTGTGGAGCGCTGAAATAGTCCCATATACCCGGTTGAGCAGTTCTTGCTTAGCCATTCGCTACCTGCTTAAGGAAATTATGTGCCTCATCCCCTACAACCTCGTGAAGCCTCTTAAAAGCTTCAGCGATTCGTTTCTGCGAATACTCCTTCTGAGTCGCTCCACAGTACCTATGCTTAATCATATTATCGTGGAAAATTATCTCATTCTTTAATGATGGAACATTAGCCTCGACAAATGCAGCATATCTACAATTATATGGGTCACACGCAAACAAATTTGGATGAAGCCTCGACCCAGGGCTATCATTCTTAGCATCACAAGGTGACTCGCTGGTAAGTCCTGGCGTTCGCAAACAGATTGCAAGATTCGTTCTATGCAAAAGCTTCACACCTTCATCAAGCAAAGATGCGACATACTGACTTAAGCTTTCTTTCCCCGCGTTTTGCAATTTAGCCCTGAGTATTGGAGAAGAATTAGCAGTCTTGGCCAACCTTTTCCCGCCAATGCCCCCAATTTGACCAGAAATGACTCCTTGCAAAACTTCGACAAGAATCTCCGTATTTTCCTCAATCAAGGTAGCTTTGACTTCATCGTTCACGCCAGGTAAAGAAAGGATGTACTTTAGCGTCATTTTTAAGCTACGGTGAGAAAAAAGGCGTTTAATAATTTCTAGATTACGCGAGTCTTGATGAATTATATAAAGGGCTAGAGACTTCCGAAAACGATGTGGGTGTACTCTATATTGAATACCTAGGTTGCCTGCCACTCGATTGCAAGATCGCTCAATCCCAGTGGTCTGCGGAATGTTTCCAAAACTGAACTTTGGTATCTTGGCAAACAGATAGTCGTGCTTACCATAAGCACGAGCATCACGTCCCATTTCTACTACGACTTCAATTGCGTCCGCAGCAATTTTCGGAATAGGTATTGTTTTAATATCGCCCTGTGAAGAAATCGAAGTTTTGAAAACAGTATAAGTAAGCCAATATCCATCAGCCTTAAATGAAAGACAATCCACCTTAAGTCCAATGACCTCTGATCGACGCATGCCAGTCAGACAAAGAAGAAGTACGATACACGCATCTATCAGAGCTACAACGACGCTAATTACAGCTGCTTGATTTAAATACTGCCCCTCATCATTCTCATGCGTTCTTTCTTTGATTACTATTCCCCACCAGGGCATACCGTTATCTAGCAACTTTGGCTTATAATCCCTAAATCTTTCAACCCCCTCAACGGACGCCGTTGAAACACCAAAATTAATCGCGGCAAGCTTTTCGGGAGTCTCAAAAGCGCCTACTATCGTTGGTGCAAAGTTTTTATACAACCATAGGACATCAGCGCTATAGTTTTCAACAAATCCCACGCAGTATTTAAATATTTCTGCATAGTCATCGAGCGGAATTGGTTCGAAAGGTCGAGAGGACTCGTCGTATTCTCTTCTATATTTGGCGACAAGATCTTTAGTTACGTATGAATCGTATAGTGAGTACTCTGGCGGAAGCATACCCATCGATGACATGCCCTGCCAGAAGGACATTAAGTAACAGAACTCCCACTTAATTCCAGAGGTGGGAAGCGACTCTATATAGTGCTCCACACTCGACTTGGCCAAATCATTCACCGTCCTATAATCTGGTGAATTATCAGAACCTAAATATAGACCCTCGGCATGAAACAACCCGACAAGTCTTAATACTTTAGTTTTATCTGTCTCTAGAGATGTATAAGCATTAACACGACCATGAATTCCGAAATGCGGTACACGGTAAAATAGCAGCGCCCTAGCAATATTCACCCAATGTTCGTGCCCTACGCCACAAACATTCACACCATACATATTATCATAATCAAAATTGATTCGTATGGGGTATCCATAGGGTGAGGGTAATCCCCAAAATCCCAAACCGGATCGCCGAAAGAGCTTCTAGGACTTACCCTAATATAACTCCACTCGCTCTTATCTATTTTTGAAAGATTGAGTATATTTACATTATCGAAAATGAGCCCAAGTGAAGAGTCGCCACTCAGAGCCTCATCATCTTCTTCAGCAGAGATAGGCTCTGACTCTTCCTCGTAATAACCCAGTCCACTTCTTATTTCTTCTAAAACTGCTTTTAATTGGTCACGTGTTGGAGTTGTCATGAGAGCCCTATCATTGTCAATGGCAGTGCATAGCAGTGATGTTTCGATTGATCTATTGCCTCCGCAATCTCAATCGGGTCCCCCCCAGCCCTCTATAACCCCCTTCCACCCTAAATACTCAGCCCGATAGCTTTTCTCCCATTCTAAGGGATTTAACCGCTCCCTCAGACCGTCAAGGTCGGAAATTCTTCTTGCAATAAAAGGTAATGCTTCTTTGAAGATCACACACTGTGAGCATAACGGACAACGATTGAAGTAGTTGCACGGCGTATCCGTCCTAAGAAAACTTTCAGCGCCTGGCCAATCTGGTCGCCTTGAGTTTAGACAACTTGCAATGAATGTCTGACCTTCCGGAGAAAGCAACTGTATTACCGCATCTTCAGAAGAATTCAGCCTACCGACTAATGGTGCAACAACTGACCTTAGTTCTTCTTTGCTACCGCAACGTAGAGTGGCTTCACGCAGCTCAACCAAAGACACATCTGTAAGAAGATTTGCTGAGTAACTTCTAAAATCTTCTTCATGTTTTCTCTGAATCTTCCTTAGACGACCATTTAATATTTCTGCCGCCCCCCAGTCACTATCATAATGATTTACTGTGGTATCGAGATTCGAATGCCCCATCATTGCCGAAACCTCGTCAATATCTAAACCCTGTTCTCTCCGTCGAGTTTCATAGGTAGTTCGAAGACGTTTCGTTTCAATTCTGGGGGGACTTGGTATCCGTATCCAATTTTATGCCGTGGCGAAGTAGAAACTCCGTTGAAGCGTGCCCAAAATTCGTAGTGGTTACGGGCGCGCATAAGCGACCAAACTTATTCCAAAGATTCTTCGAAATGACACACTGGAATAATTTACCCTTTAAATAATGAGGCGACGACAAATGCTTGGTTACTTCAGCGGCAACAAAGCGCAAGACCTGATACGCGCCAAACTTATCTCGCTTGTTTGATCTATGCATTTGGCTTTTGTCGGACCGTCCCTTGTACCCATAAATAATCACATAGTCATCATCCAGAAGGTCCTCCTCAATGTGGTCGTCTAGGTTATCGCTTATCGATACCACAACCTCAAAGTTCCAGCCCGTCTGCAACATCACGAAGAGAAAGAATGGGAATATAGTTCCCATTGTGAAAGCTACTCTGCTGAAGTATGCCATTTGACCTACTTCATAGGGTAGGTGCTCTGGCCCGACCCTCATATACATCAAGGCCGACCGTAATCTTTTTCCAGCGTAGAATATTTTTTGTTTGTTCCGTGAGCGGTGTTTTTACTCCACTCAGAGGAAAAGAGATGTCCAGCTTCCTCGAAGCTCACTTGCATAGGCCAATCAGGATAAAGTCTTCCTACATTTGCAGTTGCAATTCGCCCAGATTCTTCTCGATCACAGCCATACACCATCCCCCGTTCACTGACCTCAGTACCAACTACAGGGCGACCTTTAGCCGCCAGTTCATGGGCGCGGGCTCGGTAAATGCCCAGAAACTTCTCTATACTTATTCCATTTTCCCGTATGTAATATTTAACATCTCCAGTGATGCGTATGACCCACTCAAACCCCTTAACATGTGTCGCCTTGATCGACCCATTGGATCTTTTGGCCTGCTCATTCATAACTAGATCAAACATCAAGTTTTCTAATGAAAGATCGTATTCCAGCATTGGTTGCCCGTCTTTCACTAGACCTTTGTAACTCTCCATCCACTTCATAATAAACTTAATATCAACCAGGCATCCCTCTACAAGCTTATTATGAATCTCCCTGCTATATCCTTCTGTTACTTGCTCGTTCATCGCCGGTCCAAGTGGCCATTGAAACTCTTTGCCGACCCAGCCCTGCCCTTTATATTTATTTTTCAACGAGATGAATATATTTTTTAATGCACCGTATCTTTTTCTATTTACGGTGCGGCCTGGATACGAACGAATTAAAAATGACCTAAAATTCATGCATACCTGCCCATCGACATCAGCAACACCTTTGACTGATTTATTGATCGGCTCAGCGCTATTTAGAAACAGCACAAACTCTTGGATTGAGTAATAGATGTCTTGATGGGATTGATACGTGATCAATCTTTTTGCGGCATGGAGCTGCGCACCTATGAGTAACTGCTGAACAATTAATTTATGGTGCGGATACTCATTGACAAAATCGGTGAAGTCACGGACGAAGTCCTTGGTGCCAGTGGTCTTGTTTCGGACAAGCAACCCTTGAGCTGAAACATCCACTTGTCCCCTTGCAGTGCTTCTTTTTTGGATTGCTTGGGGGGTGTTTTCTGGCAGCTTGCGCTGGAGGAGCGGTCGTTCACTCGACTCAAGGGCAGACTTGGAGAAGGGTTTGCGTGGCATCTGACCTCCAATTGGATTGGGTCTTTAGCCAGCAATATCAAGCATCACTAGACAGTCTGGCCATACATTTTTGTTTCGACGATAACACGCCGGGCGTGTCAGCCGCAGCGAGTTGGAGCAGCGGTTTTTGCCGAGCATGCTCAGCGCCAGCCGCGAACTGAGTGCGCAACTGTTTGCCTAAGTGTTCGGTGACCGCACAGATCCCGGCTTGATCAATTGACGGTGTTTCCCCCGACTTATTACTGTGCGGCAGCGCTCTGAAGAGCCGCCCAATAATAATGACGACCCCAGGTCGTTGGCCCGCCATCGGTGTGGAATAAAAATAATGAATCAGCCTTCTGTCGGTACCACCCTGGACGTGCAGTCCTTTATCAACGCCCAGCCACTGTCGCGCTACCAGTGGCGCGTGGTGATCTTGTGTTTCCTGATTGTCTTCCTCGACGGCCTCGACACCGCCGCCATGGGCTTTATCGCACCGGCGCTGTCCCAGGACTGGGGCATCGACCGCGCCAGCCTCGGCCCGGTGATGAGCGCCGCGTTGATCGGCATGGTCTTTGGCGCACTCGGTTCCGGCCCGCTGGCGGACCGTTTCGGCCGCAAAGTGGTGCTGGTGAGCGCGGTGTTGGTGTTTGGCGCGTTCAGCCTGGCCTCGGCCTACAGCACCAACGTCGACCAGTTACTGGTCTTGCGTTTCCTGACCGGGCTGGGCCTGGGGGCGGGAATGCCGAACGCCACGACGCTGCTGTCCGAATACACCCCCGAGCGCCACAAATCGTTGCTGGTGACCAGCATGTTCTGCGGTTTCAACCTGGGCATGGCCGGCGGCGGGTTTATCTCGGCCAAGCTGATACCTGCGTTCGGCTGGCATAGCCTGCTGTTGATCGGCGGCATCCTGCCGTTGATTCTTGCATGGGTGCTGCTGGTCTGGCTGCCGGAATCGGCGCGTTACCTGGTGGTGCGCAATCGCGGTACCGACAAGGTGCGCAAAACCTTGTCACCCATCGAACCCACGATCGTTGCCCAGGCGAGCAGCTTCAGCGTGCCCGAGCAAAACACCGTCAAGGCCCGCAACGTGTTCGCGGTGATCTTCTCCGGCACCTACAGCGCCGGCACCTTGCTGCTGTGGCTCACCTACTTTATGGGCCTGGTGATTGTTTACCTGCTGACCAGTTGGCTGCCGACCCTGATGCGCGACAGCGGCGCCAGCATGGAACAGGCCGCCTTTATTGGCGCGTTGTTCCAGTTCGGCGGTGTGCTGAGCGCGGTCGGCGTGGGCTGGGCGATGGACCGCTTCAACCCACACAAGGTTATCGGCACGTTCTACCTGCTGGCTGGGGTGTTTGCCTACGCAGTCGGGCAGAGCCTGGGCAATATCACACTGTTGGCGACCTTGGTGCTGATCGCCGGGATGTGCGTCAACGGCGCGCAATCGGCAATGCCATCCCTGGCCGCGCGCTTCTACCCGACCCAGGGCCGCGCCACCGGTGTGTCGTGGATGCTTGGCATTGGCCGCTTTGGCGCGATCCTTGGCGCGTGGATGGGCGCCACCTTGCTGGGCCTGGGCTGGAACTTCGAACAGGTGCTGACGGCGCTGGTGATTCCGGCGGCGTTGGCCACGGCCGCCGTGGTAATCAAGGGCATGGTCAGCCATGCCGACGCTACTTGAGGTCCCTCGCGATTTAAGTGGGCACTAAATTGTGTGGGAGCTGGCTTGCCTGCGATTGCATCACCACGGTTTACCTGACAGACCGAGGTGTCTGCATCGCAGGCAAGCCAGCTCCCACATAAGCCAGGCCCTCAGACTGAGCGAGTTTTCGTAAACGATTAGCTAGACAACAATCCGTTCGATAATCGAACGCTGAGTCGATTATCGGATTGTTTGGGTCATTTACCCGGCTTAATCTTCAAGCACTTCGGCGCCACCTCAGCGCCTTTTTCGATCAACACCGGGAGCCCAACCCCATGGCTGAAATTCTCACCTTGCGTGATGCGGTCAAGCGCTTCGTGAACGACGGCGATACCGTCGCCCTCGAAGGCTTCACCCATCTGATCCCTACGGCAGCGGGTCATGAAATCATTCGTCAGGGCAAGAAAGACCTGACGCTGGTGCGTATGACGCCTGACCTGATCTACGACCAGTTGATCGGTGCCGGCTGCGCGCGCAAGTTGATTTTCTCTTGGGGCGGTAACCCTGGCGTGGGTTCCCTGCATCGCCTGCGCGACGCCGTTGAAAAACAATGGCCGCAGCCGCTGGAGATCGAAGAACACAGCCACGCCGACCTGGCCAATGCCTACGTCGCTGGTGCCTCGGGCCTGCCGTTTGCGGTGCTGCGCGCCTACGCCGGCTCCGACCTGCCCAAGGTCAACCCGCTGATCAAGACCGTGACCTGCCCATTCACCGGCGAAGTGCTGGCGGCCGTGCCGTCGGTGCGCCCGGACATCACCGTAATCCACGCACAAAAGGCCGACCGCAAAGGCAACGTACTGCTCTGGGGCATTCTTGGTGTGCAGAAGGAAGCGGCCCTGGCGGCCAAGCGCTGCATCGTCACCGTCGAAGAAATTGTCGATGACCTGAATGCGCCGATGAACAGCTGCGTATTGCCGACCTGGGCCCTGACCGCGGTGTGCCACGTACCCGGTGGCGCACACCCGTCCTACGCCCACGGCTACAACGAGCGCGACAACCGTTTCTACCAGGCGTGGGACCCGATCGCCCGCGACCGTGGGACCTTTATCGCGTGGATCGACGAATACATCCACGGCACCGCTGACTTCAGTGAATTCCAGGCCAAGCTGGCCCACGCGCAGGAGGCCAAGTAATGGCTTACTCGACCAATGAAATGATGACCGTCGCCGCCGCGCGCCGTCTCAAGAACGGCTCGGTGTGCTTTGTCGGCATCGGCTTGCCTTCCAAGGCCGCCAACCTGGCACGCCTGACCTCGTCGCCGGACGTGGTGCTGATTTATGAGTCCGGCCCGATTGGCGCCAAGCCATCAGTGCTGCCGCTGTCCATCGGTGACGGCGAACTGGCAGAAACCGCCGACACGGTAGTGCCTACCGGTGAGATTTTTCGCTACTGGCTGCAAGGCGGGCGCATTGACGTCGGCTTTCTCGGCGCCGCTCAGGTCGACCGTTTCGGCAACATCAACACTACCGTGGTGGGCGACTACCACCAACCCAAAGTGCGCTTGCCGGGTGCCGGTGGCGCGCCGGAGATTGCCGGTTCTGCCAAGAGCGTGTTGATCATCCTCAAGCAGTCGGCGCGTTCGTTTGTCGACAAGCTGGACTTCATCACCTCGGTTGGCCATGGCGAAGGCGGTGACTCACGCAAGCGCCTGGGCCTGCCTGGCGCCGGCCCTGTAGGGATTATTACCGACCTGTGCATCATGGAGCCGGAGGAGGGCAGCCATGAGTTCGTGGTCACCGCCTTGCACCCTGGCGTAACCCGCGAGCAAGTGGTGGCAGCCACCGGTTGGGCGATTCGTTTTGCCGACCACGTAAGCACCACCGCCGAGCCGACCGACGTGGAGCTGACCGCGCTGCGTGATCTTGAAGCACGCACTGCTGCTGCCCACGGCCAAGCACCGGGAGAAGCCTGATGCGTGACGTGTTTATCTGTGATGCCATCCGCACGCCCATCGGCCGCTTTGGCGGTGGTTTGTCCACGGTGCGCGCCGATGACTTGGCAGCCCTGCCAATCAAGGCGCTGATCGAGCGCAACCCGTCGGTGGACTGGAGCGCGGTCGACGAAGTATTCCTCGGCTGCGCCAACCAGGCCGGCGAAGACAACCGCAACGTCGCGCGTATGGCGTTGCTGTTGGCGGGTTTGCCGGAAAGTATTCCGGGCGTGACCCTCAACCGCTTGTGCGCCTCGGGCATGGACGCGATCGGCACGGCCTTTCGCGCCATCGCCAGCGGCGAAATGGAGCTGGCGATTGCCGGTGGTGTCGAGTCGATGTCCCGTGCGCCGTTCGTGATGGGCAAGGCTGACGCTGCGTTTTCGCGCAACATGAAGCTGGAAGACACCACCATCGGCTGGCGCTTTATCAACCCGTTGATGAAGGCCCAATACGGCGTGGATGCGATGCCGCAAACTGCCGATAACGTCGCCGACGACTACAACGTGTCCCGCGCCGATCAGGACGCCTTCGCCCTGCGCAGCCAGCAACGCACCGCCGCCGCGCAAGCCGCCGGGTTCTTTGCTGAAGAAATCGTGCCGGTGCGCGTCGCCCATAAAAAAGGCGAAACCGTGGTGGAGCACGACGAGCATCCACGCGACACCAGCCTGGAAGCATTGGCTAAACTCAAGCCGGTCAATGGCCCGGATAAAACCGTCACCGCCGGCAACGCGTCGGGCGTGAATGACGGTGCGGCGGCGCTGATTCTGGCGTCTGCCGAAGCGGTCAAAAAGCACGGCCTTACCGCCCGCGCCCGGGTGTTGGGCATGGCCAGCGCCGGTGTTGCGCCGCGAGTGATGGGCATCGGCCCGGTGCCGGCGGTGCGCAAACTGGTGGAGCGCCTCGGTTTGGCGGTGACCGACTTTGACGTGATCGAACTCAACGAAGCCTTCGCCAGCCAAGGCCTGGCGGTGCTGCGTGAACTGGGGATCGCCGACGATGCCGCGCAGGTCAATCCGAACGGCGGCGCCATCGCCCTTGGCCACCCGTTGGGCATGAGCGGCGCGCGGTTGGTGCTGACGGCACTGCATCAGTTGGAGAAAACCGGCGGCCGCAAAGGCCTGGCGACCATGTGTGTGGGCGTCGGCCAAGGCTTGGCCCTGGCGATTGAACGCATCTAATAAGAGAGGATTGCTCCATGAGTGACAAGCCCGGTTACCGGCGCCCGCAAGCGGGCACCCAACCTGATTACCTGCACCCGGCCTACCAATCGACGAACCTGCGTTCGCCGTCCCAGCCGTTGGTGTTTCTGCCGCACTCCTTGTCGGAAATCACCGGCCCGACCATCGGCGCCGAGCGGATCAACGAGAAGGACAATGACCTCACCGCCCAGCACGAAGGCGAGCCCCAGGGCGAACGCATCATCATCCACGGCCGTGTGCTGGATGAAAACGGCCTGCCGGTGCCGGGTATTCTGGTGGAGATCTGGCAGGCCAACGCCGCCGGTCGCTACAACCACAAGCGCGACCTGCACGATGCGCCGCTGGACCCGAACTTTACCGGCACCGGCCGCACCGTCACCGACGCCGACGGCTGGTATCAGTTCCAGACCATCAAGCCCGGCGCCTACCCGTGGGGCAACCACCACAACGCGTGGCGCCCGGCGCATATTCACTTCTCGCTGTTTGGCCCCAGCGTGCTGACGCGGCTGGTCACGCAGATGTATTTCCCCGGCGACCCGCTGCTGGAATACGACCCGATCTACAACTGCGTGCCGGACACCAGCGCCAAGCAGCGCCTGATCGCGCGTTTTGATCTGGAAAAAACCATTCCGTCCTATGCCCTCGGCTATCGCTGGGACATCGTTTTGCGCGGCCGCGACGCCACGCCGATGGAGAAATGAGATGACCCTCAATGCGACCACGTCCCACACCGTCGGGCCGTATTACCACATCGGCCTGACCTGGCTGAACCGCGAAGACCTGACCGTGCCGGCCACCTTGGGCGAGCGCGTGGCAATCAGCGGTCAGGTGGTGGACGGCAACGGTGATGTCGTCAACGACGCCATGCTGGAAGTCTGGCAAGCCAATGCCGCCGGCAAGTACGACCACCCCGAAGACGAGCAGGCCAAGGCCGTCGATCCCAACTTTGAAGGGTTTGGCCGGGTGCCGGTGGATGCCGAAGGCCGCTTTCGGTTTACCACCATCAAGCCGGGCAGTGTGCCGGGCCTGCAAGGCACGACTCAGGCGCCGCACCTGGTGGTGTTGGTATTTGCCCGTGGTTTGGTCAAGCACCTGCTGACGCGGATTTATTTTGACGGTGAAGCGCTGAATGGTGATGACCCGTTGCTGGCCTGTGTGCCTGCTGAGCGTCGCGCTACGCTGATGGCCAAACCGGATGCGCAGGGTGTGCATCAGTGGAATGTGATTTTGCAGGGCACAGACCAGGAAACGGTGTTCTTCGACTATTGAGTTGAGCTGGCGGGCGCCATCGCGGGCAAGCCGGCTCCCACATTTTGAACTGTGAATACGTTCAAAGGTGGGAGCTGGCTTGCCTGCGATGGCGCCCTCAAGGCTGCACCTATCCAAAAGTCTGCTTGCGGAACATGGTTGTTGCAAAGTATGTCTAGGCTATAACCGTTCCCACTGAGTGAAAAAAACATGACAACAACAACGAGTCACTACACCGGAGAAGAACGCAGCAAACGGATTTTTGCGATTGTCGGGGCCTCCTCCGGCAACCTGGTCGAATGGTTCGACTTCTACGTCTATGCCTTCTGCGCGATCTATTTTGCCCCGGCGTTTTTCCCCTCGGACGACCCCACTGTCCAACTGCTCAACACCGCCGGTGTATTTGCCGCCGGGTTCCTGATGCGACCTATCGGCGGCTGGCTGTTTGGCCGAGTGGCCGACAAGCACGGGCGCAAAAATTCGATGATGATCTCGGTGCTGATGATGTGCGCCGGTTCCCTGGTCATCGCCTTTTTGCCCACCTACAAAGATATCGGCGCCTGGGCGCCGGCCTTGCTGCTGGTGGCGCGCCTGTTCCAAGGGCTGTCGGTGGGGGGCGAATACGGCACCACGGCGACCTACATGAGTGAAGTGGCACTCAAGGGCCAGCGCGGCTTTTTTGCGTCATTCCAATACGTGACCCTGATCGGCGGCCAATTGCTGGCAGTGCTGGTGGTGGTGATCCTGCAACAGATCCTGACTGAAGAAGAACTGCGCGCCTGGGGCTGGCGTATTCCGTTCGTGATCGGCGCCATTGCTGCGGTGATCTCCCTGCTGCTGCGTCGCACCTTGAAAGAAACCACCAGCAAGGAAATGCGTGAAGACAAAGACGCCGGCAGCATCGTCGCGCTGTTCCGCGACCACGGCAAAGCCTTCATTACCGTATTGGGCTACACCGCCGGTGGCTCATTGATTTTCTACACCTTCACCACGTACATGCAGAAATACCTGGTGAACACCGTGGGCATGCACGCCAAGACGTCGAGCTACATCATGACTGGCGCGCTGTTCCTGTACATGTGCATGCAGCCGCTGTTCGGCATGCTGGCGGACAAGATCGGCCGACGTAATTCGATGCTCTGGTTCGCAGGCCTGGGCACGCTGTTCACCGTGCCGATCCTGCTGACCTTGAAAACCGTCACCAGTCCGTTCCTGGCCTTTGTGCTGATCACCCTGGCCTTGGCGATCGTCAGCTTCTACACCTCGATCAGCGGCCTGGTCAAAGCCGAGATGTTCCCGCCGCAGGTGCGCGCACTGGGTGTGGGCCTGGCCTATGCGGTGGCGAACGCGATTTTTGGGGGTTCGGCCGAAGTCGTTGCGTTGAGCCTGAAATCCATCGGCATGGAAAATACCTTTTACTGGTACGTCACCGCGATGATGGCGGTCGCTTTCCTGTTCAGTCTGCGTCTGCCCAAACAGGCGGCTTATCTACATCACGACCTCTAGGGATGAGTTATGACACTGCGCACGAGCAATCAACTGTTCGACGCTTACTTCACCGCTGACAGCATGGCCGAGGTGTTCTGCGACCAGGGACGTTTGCAGGGCATGCTGGATTTCGAAGCGGCGCTGGCCCGGGCCGAGGCCCGGGTCGGGCTGATACCACAAGCCGCTGTCGCGCCGATTGCCCAGGCGTGCCTGGCTTCACTTTACGATGTGGATGCCCTCGGTGCGGCGATAGCCACGGCGGGGAATTCGGCGATTCCGCTGGTGAAGGCCTTGGGCAAGTTGATTGCCGCTGAAGATGCCGGCGCCGAGCGTTACGTGCACCTGGGCGCGACCAGCCAGGATGTGATGGACACCGGGCTGGTGCTGCAACTGCGCCAGGCGTTGGCGCTGATCGAAGCGGACCTGGCGCAATTGGGCGAGGTGCTTGCTGCCCAGGCCCAGCGTTATGCCGACGTACCCTTGGCTGGGCGGACCTGGCTGCAGCATGCGACGCCGGTCACGCTGGGGATGAAAATTGCCGGTTGGCTGGGCGCGGTGACGCGCAGTCGCCAGCGCCTGGCCGAACTGAAGCCGCGCTTGCTGGTGCTGCAGTTTGGTGGCGCGTCCGGCACCTTGGCGGCACTCGGTGAGCACGCCATGCCGGTGGCGCACGCCTTGGCAACTGAGCTGCAACTGGGTTTGCCCGAGCAACCCTGGCACACCCAACGTGATCGGCTGGTCGAGTTCGCGAGCGCGCTCGGCCTGATCGCTGGCAGCCTCGGCAAACTGGGGCGCGACCTCAGCCTGCTGATGCAGACCGAAGCGGCGGAGGTGTTCGAACCGTCGGCGCCAGGCAAAGGCGGCTCATCGACCATGCCGCACAAGCGCAACCCGGTGGGCGCCGCCGTGTTGATCAGCGCTGCTACCCGCGTGCCGGGGCTGGTGGCGACGATGTTCAGCGCCATGCCCCAGGAGCACGAGCGCAGCCTGGGCCTGTGGCACGCCGAGTGGGAAACCTTGCCAGAGATTTGCCGGCTGGTATCGGGTGCCTTGAAACAGGCGCTGCTGGTGAGCCAAGGCTTGGAGGTCGACCCAGAGCGTATGGCGCACAACCTTGAACTGACCCAAGGCCTGGTGCTGGCCGAAGCCGTGAGCATCGTGCTCGCCCAACGCTTGGGCCGCGAGACCGCACACCACCTGCTGGAACAATGCTGCAAACGCGCCGTGGCCGAACGGCGCCATCTGCGCGCAGTGCTGGCAGACGAACCGCAGGTCACCGCCGAGCTGTCGGCAGCCGAACTGGACCGCCTGCTCGATCCGGCCCACTACCTGGGCCAGGCTCAAACCTGGGTCACCCGTGCGGT
This sequence comes from Pseudomonas sp. ChxA, assembly GCF_030263855.1. Lineage (NCBI taxonomy): Bacteria > Pseudomonadati > Pseudomonadota > Gammaproteobacteria > Pseudomonadales > Pseudomonadaceae > Pseudomonas > Pseudomonas sp. ChxA. Next base: position 5,661,892 of record NZ_JARPMK010000001.1, on the reverse strand, counting down.
GACCGACCATTTTGCATTGACCGCGTAAGGAGACCGCCGTGGCATTTGTACAACTGGCCGAAGGCCCATTGCATTACCAGCTGGACGGGCCTGAGGGCGCGCCGGTGCTGGTGTTGTCCAACTCGTTGGGCACCGACCTGCATATGTGGGACGTGCAGATTCCGGCCTTCATCAAGCACTTTCGCGTGCTGCGTTTCGATACCCGTGGGCACGGCAAATCCCTGGTCACCGAGGGGCCGTACAGTATCGAGCAGTTGGGACGCGACGTGATTGCGTTGCTCGATGCGTTGGATATTCAGCGTGCGCATTTTTGCGGGCTGTCCATGGGCGGCCTGATCGGCCAGTGGCTGGGTATCCACGCGGGTGATCGCCTGCTGCGCCTGGTGGTGTGCAACACCGCCGCCAAGATCGGCACGCCAGAGATCTGGAACCCGCGAATCGAGATGGTTTTGCGTGATGGTGCGGCGGCCATGGTTGCGCTGCGCGATGCGTCGATTGCGCGCTGGTTTACCGCCGATTTCGCCGCTGCCAACCCGCACCAGGCCCAGCAGATCACCGACATGCTCGCCGCCACGTCGCCCCAGGGTTACGCCGCCAACTGCGCAGCCGTACGGGATGCGGATTTGCGCGAGCAACTGTCCACAATCCAAGTGCCGACCCTGGTGATTGCCGGCACCGAAGATGCCGTCACGCCGCCGGCCGGCAGCCACTTTATCCAGAACCAGATCAAGGGTGCCGAGTACGCCGAGTTCTACGCGGCGCATCTGTCCAACGTACAAGCTGGCGCGGCGTTCAGCGACCGTGTGCTGGCGTTCCTGTTGGCTGATTAAACCTGTGGCAGCGAGCTTGTTCTGGAGAGCTGACGTGTTCTGTATAGCAGGCTTGTTGTGACAGACAGGCTTGTTGTGGCGAGCAGGCTTGCCCTGCGCTTGGGCGGCGAAGCGGCCCTGATACAGCCACCGCCTTCTTCCCGATGAACCGCATCGCCAGGTTTTGGGGCCGCTTCGCGCCCCAGCGTAGGGCAAGCCTGCTCGCCACAGGTGTTCGAGCTTCTATCAAATGTTTAAGGAGTTTTTGTGGACGAGAAACAACGTTATGCCGATGGCCTGCAAGTGCGCCGCGAAGTGCTGGGCGATGCTCATGTCGACCGCAGCCTCAATGCCCTGACCGAGTTCAACAGCGAGTTTCAGGAAATGATCACTCGCCACGCCTGGGGTGATATCTGGACCCGCCCCGGCCTGCCTCGACATACCCGCAGCCTGATCACCATCGCGATGTTGATCGGCATGAACCGCAGTGAAGAGTTGAAGCTGCACCTGCGCGCCGCCGCCAGCAACGGTGTGACCCGCGCCGAGATCAAGGAAGTGCTGATGCAGAGCGCGATCTACTGCGGGATACCGGCGGCGAATGCGACGTTTCACCTCGCCGAGTCGGTATGGGATGAGCTGGGTGTGGAGTCGCGCGAGTCGGTTTGATCATCCCACACCCTCGCTGAATACCCGTCAGGTGTAGGTAGTGCGTAACGGACGACGCATCTCCTCTCGTAACCCATTCTCGGAAAACGGCTTGGGGTTTGTTGTACTCGGTTCGGTTGTGGGGTGACCTTCAAAATTAAATGGCTGAGCAGAGGTAAAAAGTCCTACGGCTTGCCGTTCATCATTGGGTTCACCGAAGGGGTTCTCCGGTATGGCGGTGCTGCCTTCGAGGAACGTTCCCGAGGCACCATTATAGGCGTGGGCCATTTCGTGATACAGGGCGTTGATGGGCGCACTGTCTGCATTCGGTGAATACGATGGGTTGTATTGTATCTGCGCACCCGTTGCGGCGGCGCCAGCTTGTTGGTGTGTGATGAAACCTCGGGCCGCAGGTGCCAGCGTATCCATAGAGTTACCTGCTTTCAGGTGGTTGCGAACGTCGGCGTTATTGAAGAAGTAGCTGCCGTTGTCCTCCGTCAATTCAGTAATACGTACCGGGGAATCATTTCGCTGAGCCGCAGCGTCGGCAGTACCGAGCATTTTCTTGCCTTGCCGGGATATTCTTAGCAGCTCCATATCGTCTTCTACGTTTTGTACGAACTCGGCAGAGCCTTCAATCACATAGCCACTTTTGCCCACCTCGCTGTATTGCGTGTGAACGCGTTGGGAGCCCGGGGTACGATGAACCTCGTCCGAGGGTTTGGCGTAGATGACGGTATCGTCGTTATCAGACCTGACGATGTTTTTGTCGCGCCCGGTGTAAATTGTGGCAGGGCCATTTGCGACGATCAGGTTTTCACCTTTGCCGCCGTGCAGGACAGTCGGGATTTGAGTGTCGTTGCGCGTGACGATCATGAAGTCGTGCCCGTCGCCGCCATCCATCAACAGGCGACGATCAGCCGAGCCTTTTCCGGCCTGCATACGGTCATTGCCATTGTTGCCTTTTAGGACACCGTTCCCGGTGCCGGCGATCAACACGTCATCGCCATCGTTACCGAATGCGATGCCGTTGCCGGACCCAAGCTTGAGCATGTCGTTTCCCGCACCGCCATAGAGGCGAGTGTCTCCTGCGCCGGCACGCGCATAATCATTGCCGGCGCCGAGGTCGATGCGAATGGCGTTTTTTACGTCAGGATCGATCAGAACACAATCATCGCCCCCGTTGGTCCTGATGCGTAAAGGTTGCGATTGACTGCCGTCAGGGGACGTCAGCAGGTTCAGTTGATAGGGCTTATTGTTGATGGTCGCGATCAGGCTATGACCCGGGCCTTTTTTAATGGTTACCTTGTCGGCACGGTTCCCTGTCTCGATTACAAGTTCGTTGGAGGACGAGCCTATCGGCTGGCCATTTTCGCTTATGTAGGCTATTTCCTGGTAGATCTTCACGTGCTTGTCGTGTCGCAATACGTCGGTATTGATGTATTTTTTTTGAGTGCTGTCCAGCGGATGCTGATCGGGAGCGAGTTTGGAATGCGAGGATAAGTATAGAAAATCAACCGGCCTGTCGGGCCCTACGTAATCGGAACGTCGGGGACTGATCTCAACGGGCGCTTGCGATACTGGGGGCGTTGCATCCGGGGGGGCAATCGGTTGCTGATTAAGCGATGGCGAAGTGACGTTCATGGGGTTCTCTTTTTTTAAGGACGTCCCTGTGTGTGTTGGGGCCGTGAACTTGAGTTCCCATGACCGGCAAGCGCAAGTATCAGCAAACATAACCGGTCTTCGCAAAGCGCTTAATGCGTGTCCGCATCCCACACCCAATTCCACACCCCCGGTAGATGCACTACTTCATGCATATCTTTGACTGTGCGTGCCAACGCTGCGCGTTCCAGCGTGGCGTGGTCGGTGTAGAACGGTTCGTCAGCGACCTTCATGCCGTTGATCCGCGCGCTGTCCATCAAGATCTGCAAGTACTCCTGCATATGCCGCGCGGTGTAACGGTTGATATCGTGGAAGGTCACCACCACCGGTATCACGCCGTCGACGGTGGGCAGTTCGCCCAAGGCAATGCGCTCGCGCACCACCGACAGTTGCCGATACAAATTCGCCCGCCGACGTGGGCTGCCATTGAAGCCCCAAATCTTACCGTCGTTGGCACTCAAGTCAGTCAGCAACACCTGCATGCCATGGCGCTGGTAAGCGGCGAAGGTGCGCCTGTCATAGTTCCAGAACGGCGGGCGCACTAACGTCGGAGGCGCGCCGGTGATCGACGCAATGTCGGCTGCGCCTTCGGTGAGGGTGCTTTCCAGCTCGGCATCATTAAGCCAACGGTGGTTGGTGTGAAACGCGGTGGCCGTGTGGAACGCCAGCACATGCCCGGCGGCGTATTCGCGCTGCATGGTCTTGCGACCCCGCGGGCTGCCGCCGGAGCGGGACGCTTCGGTCTGCAGGAAGAACACCGCCTTGATGCCTGGCAGCACCGGGTTATGGGCAAGGTCGGCAATCACGGAGCGGCTGGGGTTGTTGTAGCCCGAGGCGCTGGGGCCGTCATCGAAGGTCAACAGGAAGCGTATCGGCGCCTGGGTTTGCAGGCGCTGCGCGGTCTGCGGGGTCATGGCGATGGGGGCGCTGATGCAGCCGCTGAGCAGGATAGACAACGCGATAACAAGGTATTTCATGGCGGCCAGGGTCAAGAGAGGGGTGGCGTCGATGAAATCCCTGTATCGACTGAAGGGCGCATGCACCATACAGCATGAGCGCATCGGTGATCACCGGGAAATATTGCCGGGTGTCTTGGGACGGCGGGCTGCTGCGCCAGCCCGCTTTCAGGCGTCAGGTATAGCTCGTGCGCAGTGGTTTACCCATTTCTTCGTTCAGGGTGTTTTCGGTAAAAGGGGCTGGGTTGGTAGAGGTTGGCGGGGTGGAGGGGTCGTTATCGAAGTCGTAGGGCACCGCGCTGCTTGGCAGGCCCACGGCTTGCAGTTCGTCATTGGGTGGGCCGGGGCGCTCAGGGTGAGCGCTGGTCGGAGCACTCTCACCGGCCAGGAACGTGCCGTTGGCACCGTTCCATGCGTGCGCCATCTCATGGTAGAGCTGGATCAACGGCATACTGCTGCCGTGGATATGCGTCGGGTTATAGAAAATCGTAGCGTCGTCCGCGCGGGCGCCAGGCACACCGTCCTTGATGTAACCCATCTTCGGGTCATTCGGGCTCTCGGGATGCTCATGGGCATCGGCCATTCTTTGCAGCTCAGTACTCCAGAAATCGTAGAGGTTATTGGTGCTGTTAGATTGCCTAATGTGGACAGGGGCGCCGTTTTGAACCGCGGCCTTATCCAGCGCTTCCAGCATTTTTTGCCCTTGGGGCGAAGCGCGAAGCAGCGCCAGATCGTCTTCGACCCGCTGGATGAAGTCCGGTGATCCATGGATTCTGAACGCTTGTCGGCCCGCTTCGTTGGGTGTCATGTGGGTGACTGTCGAGCCTTGGGTGCCTTTCAGGTGGTCTGTCGTTTTAGCGTAGAGACGCGCTTTGAGGGTGTTAGCCCACACCGTGTCGCGACCTGGCCCTGTGTAAGCAGTGGTCTGGTCGTAGCCGACCATCAGGTCGTTACCCTGGCCGCCATTGAGCACCGTGTGCCCATTGCCCGCGTACAGGTGGTCGTCGCCGGCACCGCCATCCAGGTGACTGTGTTTGCTCGCCGGCCCGCTGCCTGCGTACAAACGGTCGTTGCCATTATTGCCGTACAGGGCGGCGTGGCCAGTGCCGCCGGCAATCGTATCGTCGCCCTCATTGCCCTCCGCATAGCCTGTGCCGCTGCCAAGGCAAATATGGTCGTTGCCGCGCCCACCATAGATGCTGGTGTGACCGCCTCCAGCCTGCACGGTGTCGTCGCCATCGCCGGCTTCGACCTTCACTCGCACAGTGACATTGGGGTCGAGCGTAATTCGATCGTCACCCGCCGCGCTTTTGATATGGAGGAAGGTTGGGGCGTTTGAACGGCCGTCGAAGGTACTGAAGGCGTAGTCGCGACCGTTTATCCGCGCGTACAACTGGCCGTCAGGACGTTGGCTGATGTGAATCCGGTCCGATTGATCGCCGGTTTCGATGATCAAAATGTTCTCCAGTATCTCTGGGCGCCCGGGTTTTTTGAGCCCCTCGATCAGCATCTGGCTGACACGCAGGTAGCCGTCATCCACCAGCATCTGTGTTTTGGTTCGAGTGGGTGGCGGGCCTGAAGGCGGTTGGGGCTGACTATTGCTGAGTGGCAGTTGGGATGGCGCCATGAAGGGGTGGTGATGTGACGTGACTGCGTTCATGGGCGGTTAACCTCGTGTCGGATAGCGTGGTTTTTTGAGTCGGCATTTGCCGCACAACTGCACGCCTTCAGTCGAGTAATGGGAAGGAAACGTTCCTGCTCTAAGTAAGACAATTTGCTACAAAACAGCCGCGATCAATCAAGACGCGCGGCTGCAGCGGGGGCGGCCTGGCGGCTTACAAGAGGCTGATCGGATAGCTGACGATCAAGCGGTTCTCATCAAACTCATTGTTGCTGTAGTCCCGGCGCATCGTGGAATTGCGCCAGCGTACGTTCAAGTCCCTGAAAGTGCCACTCTGCACCGTGTAGCCTACTTCGCTCTCGCGCCCCCATTCCTTGCCGTCGGTAACGGTGCCGGTGTGCACGTTGCTACCGCTGATATAACGGTTCATCAGGGTCAGGCCAGGTATGCCGAGGGCGGCGAAGTTGTAGTCGTGGCGCACTTGCCAGGATTTTTCCTGGGCGTTGTCGTAGCTGGAGTTATAACTGTCGTTGGCCAGGGTGCCGCCGCTGGTGCCGTTGACGCGCATCCAGGCACTGTTGCCGGTGAGTTTTTGCAGGCCGACGTAGAAGGTGTTGCCGCCGTAACGGGCGGAGAACAGGCCGGACCAGGTCTTGTTGTCCAGCTCGCCTGCGCGGGCGCTGCCGTCGTCCTTGCCGTAGAAGAACCCGAGGTTGGCGCCCAGGGTCCAGTCGCCTATGGGCTGGCTATGGATCAGATTGATGTATTGCTGGCTGTAAATGTCTTTGAGTTGGGCATTCCACACACCGATCTGGGTGCGTTTGTCGTTGAAGGCGTATTCACCGCCCTGGAAGTTGAAACGGTCGGAGGTGAAGGCAGTTTTACCGAACATCGACATGTCGGTCATGCTGCTGTCGTCGCGCGGACTGTTGGCGCGGAACTGGCCGCCGTAGAGGGTCAGGCCGTCGATTTCCCTGGAAGTGATCTGCCCGCCACGCAAGGTTTGCGGCAGGGAGCGGCCGTCGTCCGAACGCAAAATCGGTAGCACCGGCATCCACTCGCCGACCTTGACTTCGGTCTTGGAAATCCGCGCCTTGAACGCGACCCCAAGACGCCCGAAGTTATCCGCCGGGCGGCCGTCGCGGTCCAGCGGCAGCAACTGGGTGCCGCCGGTGCCGCGCCCGCCATCGAGCTTTTGTGAGTACATGCCCAATACATCCAAACCGAAACCCACCGTACCTTGGGTGAAGCCCGACTTGGCGTCGAGGATGAAACTTTGCGTCCACTCCTGTGCGCCGCCCTGGCTTTTGGTCGGGTTGGTGTAATTGCGATTGAAGAAGAAGTTGCGCAGGTTGAGGTTGGCGCTGGCGTCTTCGAGAAAGCCGTGTTCTTCGGCGACGACGGGCAGGGCAAGGCTGGCGACAGCGGTTGCCAGCAATAGCTGGCGCGGGCGGAACGTGCTCATGGTGTTGGACCTGTTGTTATTGGGTTTATGCAGGTGCGGGCCATGGTGCGGGGCGGTGCGGGGGCGATGAAAGTAGGGTAGGGCGGGTTGTGGGCGATGATCGAACGCAAGTTGGCGGGCATAAAAAAACCGCTTCCCATGAGGGAAGCGGTTTTTGTTTACTGCGGCGCTAGTTTTTACAATTGCATCAGAACAACTTCAGCGCCGGTGCTTCTTCTTTCAACGGCTCGTTCTTCGCGGTCTGCTCGTTCCAGCCACCGCCGAGGGCCTTGTACAGGTTGACCTCGCTGTTGAGCTGCGCCAGGCGGTCGGTGATCAGCGATTGCTGGGCACTGAACAGTTGGCGCTGGGCGTCGAGGAAGGTCAGGTTGCTGTCGACACCAATGCGGTAGCGACGCTCAGCCAGGCGGTAGTAATCCTGGTTGGCCGCGACGAAGCCACGTTGGGCATCCAGCTGCTGCTTGTAGGTCTCACGGGCGGCGAGGCCGTCGGAAACTTCCTGGAAGCCGGTCTGAATAGCCTTCTCGTAGTTGGCCACGTTGATCTCTTTCTGGATCTTCGAGTAGTCCAGGCTTGCGCGCAGGCTACCGGCGTTGAAGATCGGAATATTGATCTGCGGAGCAAACGACCAGGTGCCCGAACCGCCTTTGAACAGGCCGCCCAAGGTTGGGCTGGCGGTACCGGCGCTGGCGGTCAGGCTGATGCTCGGGAAGAACGCAGCACGGGCCGCGCCGATGTTGGCGTTGGCGGCTTTGAGGTTGTACTCGGCCTGCACAATGTCGGGACGACGTTGCAGCAGGTCGGATGGCAACCCGGCCGGCACTTCGCTGAGCAGGTCATCCGCCAGCGGCTTGCTGGTGATATTCGCCGGCAGGCCGGTGCCCAGCAGCAGGGTCAGGCTGTTTTCGTCCTGGGCCACTTGGCGCGTATAGCGCGCCAATTGAACACGGGCGTTTTCCACCGAGGTGCGCGCCTGGCTGAGGTCGAGGGCCGAAGCCACGCCGACTTCGTTGCTGCGCGAGGTCAGTTTGAAGCTCTGCTCAAACGCGCCGAGGGTGTCTTGGGTCAGCTTGAGCAGTTCCTTGTCGGCCTGCCAGGTCAGGTAGGCATTCGCCACGCTGGCCACCAGGCTGATTTGGGTGCTGCGCCGTGCTTCTTCAGTAGCGAAGTACTTTTGCAGGGCTTCTTCACTCAGGCTGCGCACGCGACCGAACAGGTCCAGCTCATACGAGCTGATACCCAGGCCGGCCGAGTACTGGCTGGTGATACCGGCTTCGCCGGTTTGCGACAACTTGGCCGGGGTACGCGAACGGCTGCCGCTGCCGGTGGCCGAAACCGCCGGGAACAGGTCAGCACGCTGGATCTGGTACTGCGCCGCATAGGCATCGATGTTCAAGGCCGCGACACGCAGGTCACGGTTGTTGACCAACGCGGTCTGGATCAGCTGTTGCAGGGCAGGGTCATGGAAAAACTGCTTCCAGCCTTGCTCGGCAGCGGCCTGGCCCGGCGCCTGGGCCGACGAATACGCCGGCCCCTGCGGGAACTGAGCCGCTACCGGCGCTTCGGGGCGCTGGTAGTCAGGGATCAGCGAGCAGCCACTGAGCACGAATGCCGTGACGGCTAGGGAAAGTAGCGACTTGCTCATTGGCCAGCCTCTTTAGGAGTTTCAGTAGTGTCTTTCTTTTTGCGTTCGCCAGCTGAGGACACGGTTGCGTAGAACAGTGGCACCCAGAAGATCGCCAACACAGTGGCCGTGATCATACCGCCAATTACGCCGGTACCGATCGCATGCTGGCTGCCCGAACCTGCGCCGGTGGAAATCGCCAGTGGCAATACGCCGAGCATGAACGCCATGGACGTCATGATGATCGGGCGCAGACGCATGCGGGACGCTTCGATAGCCGCCTCGACAATGCCTTTGCCCTGTTCATGCAGCTCTTTGGCGAATTCCACGATAAGGATGGCGTTTTTCGCCGCCAGACCCACCGTCACCAGCAAGCCCACCTGGAAGAACACGTCGTTGGACAAACCGCGCAGGCTGGTGGCGATCAGTGCACCGATCACACCCAATGGCACCACGAGGATCACCGCGATCGGGATCGACCAGCTTTCGTACAGAGCAGCCAGGCAGAGGAACACCACCAGCAGCGACAAGGCGTACAACGCAGGAGCCTGGGAGCCGGACAGACGTTCTTCATACGACAGGCCGGTCCACGAGTAACCCACACCGGCCGGCAAGTCTTTGGCAATGCGCTCGACTTCCGCCATCGCGTCACCGGTACTGTAGCCAGGTGCCGGGGTACCGAGGATTTCCATCGCCGCTACACCGTTGTAGCGCGAGAGCTTCGGCGAACCGAAGATCCACTTGCCCGACGAGATCGCCGACAGCGGCACCATCTTCCCGTCGTTGCTGCGCACGTACCACTTGTTCAGGTCTTCCGGGGACATGCGGCTGGCGGCGTCGCCCTGCACATACACCTTCTTCACACGGCCACGGTCGATGAAGTCGTTGACGTAGCTGCCACCCAAGGCAATCGCCAGGGTCTGCTGGATATCCGACAGGCTGATGCCCTGGGCACTGGCTTTCTCGTCGTCGACGGTCAGCTCGTACTGCGGTTCATCGTTCACGCCGTTAGGGCGCACGCCTGCCAGCACCTTGCTTTGCGCTGCCGCACCGAGGAACTGGTTACGCGCTGCCATCAGCTTGTCGTGGCCTACGCCACCCTGGTCTTGCAGGAACACGTCGAAACCGGTGGCGTTACCCAACTCGAGAACCGAAGGCGGCACGATGGCAAATACCATGGCGTCCTTGAAGGCCCCAAAGAAGTAACCCTGGGCACGCTTGGCCACCTCGAACACCGACATGGACGCATCACGCTCGCCCCATGGCTTGAGCATCACGAACGCAAGGCCCGAGCTCTGGCCACGACCGGCGAAGTTGAAGCCGTTTACGGTAAATACCGATTTCACGGCCTTGCCTTCGCCCGGCTCGCCTTCTTTGTCATGCAGCAGGAAGGCGCGCATGTCGTCGATGACTTTTTGCGTGCGTTCAGCCGAAGAACCCACTGGCGTCTGCACCTGGGCAAAGATCACACCCTGGTCTTCCTCAGGCAGGAACGCGCTTGGAATACGGGTGAACATCCAGATCATGCCGGCCAGGATCAGCGCGTACACCAGGAATGCCGGGATCTTGTGCTTGATCATCGCGCCCACGCCGCGCTCGTACTTGAGTACGCCGCTGTCGAAGGTGCGGTTGAACCAGCCAAAGAAACCGCGCTTGGGTTGGCCGTGCTTCTCAGGGTCAATGGCCTTGAGCATGGTGGCGCACAAGGCCGGGGTGAAGATCAACGCAACCAGTACCGACAAGGCCATCGCCGACACAATGGTGATGGAGAACTGCCGGTAGATCACGCCGGTGGAACCGCCGAAGAACGCCATCGGCAGCAATACCGCCGACAGTACCAGGGCAATACCCACCAGGGCGCCCTGGATCTGGCCCATGGACTTGATCGTCGCTTCTTTCGGCGACAGATGCTCCTCGGCCATTACCCGTTCAACGTTCTCTACCACCACGATGGCATCGTCCACCAGCAAGCCGATGGCCAGAATCATGCCGAACATGGTCAGGGTGTTGATGGTAAAGCCGAACGCCGCCAGGATCCCGAAGGTACCCAGCAATACCACCGGTACGGTCATGGTGGTGATGATGGTGGCGCGGAAGTTCTGCAGGAACAGGAACATTACCAGGAACACCAGCACGATCGCTTCGACCAGGGTGTCAACCACACCGGAGATCGATTCGGTCACCACCGGGGTGGTGTCGTAAGGCACCACGGCTTTCATGCCAGGCGGGAAGAACGGTTCCAGGGATGCCACGGTGGCACGGATGGCCTTGCCGGTGTCGAGTGCGTTGGCACCGGCCGCCAGCTTGATCGCCATACCGGAGGCCGGCTTGCCGTTGAACTGTGCACTGATGCTGTAGTTCTGGCCGCCCAGTTCGATACGCGCAACGTCACGCAGGCGAACCTGCGAGCCGTCAGTGTTGACCTTCATCAGGATCTTGCCGAACTCGTCAGCCGATTGCAGACGCGTCTTGCCGATGATGGTGGCGTTCAGTTGGGTGCCGGGCAGGGCAGGCAGGCCGCCCAATTGGCCGGTGGCCACCTGGACGTTCTGTGCCGCGATTGCGCTGCTGACATCCACCGGCGTGAGCTGGTAGTTGTTCAGCTTGGCCGGGTCCAGCCAGATACGCATGGCGTACTGCGAACCGAACACCTGGAAGTCACCGACACCCGCCGTACGGGAAATCGGGTCCTGGATGTTGGACACGATGTAGTTGGACAGGTCGTCCTTGGTCATGCTGCCGTCTTCGGACACCAGACCAATCACCATCAGGAAGTTCTTCACCGACTTGGTCACGCGAATACCCTGCTGCTGCACTTCTTGCGGCAGCAGTGGGGTCGCCAGGTTCAGCTTGTTCTGCACCTGAACCTGGGCGATGTCCGGGTTGGTACCCTGGTTGAACGTCGCGGTGATGGTCATGCTGCCGTCGGAGTTACTGTCCGAGGCGACATAACGCAGATTGTCGATACCGTTGAGCTGTTGCTCGATTACCTGCACCACGGTGTCCTGCACGGTTTGTGCGGACGCGCCTGGGTAGGTCACCTGGATGTCGATGGCGGTCGGCGCGATGGCCGGGTATTGGTTGATGGGCAACTTCAGGATCGACAGTGCCCCGACCAGCATGATCACCAGGGCAATTACCCAGGCGAAAATGGGACGGTCGATAAAAAATTTCGACATGGATTACTCCCCTTTACCAGCATCGGCAGCAGGTGCTGCGGCAGTGCCGGCGGGTTTGGCGTTGTCAGCGTCCTTAACCTTGACTTCGATGCCCGGCTTGATGAACTGCAGGCCTTCAGTGATCACGCGGTCACCGGCGTCCAGACCTTTTTCCACCAGCCAGTAGGCGCCGGCGGTGCGGTTGGCAACCAGTTGACGCTGCTCGACCTTGTTGTCCTTGTTCACGATCAGCGCTGTCGGGATGCCCTTGAGGTCACGGGTCACGCCTTGCTGAGGTGCCAGGATGGCCTTGCTGTTCACACCGGCTTGCAGCTGGGCGTGTACGAACATGCCCGGCAGCAGGGTGTGGTCAGGGTTCGGGAATACGGCGCGCAAGGTGACGGAGCCCGTGGTCTGGTCAACCGACACTTCGGAGAACTCCAGCTTGCCGTCCTGGGCGTAGGCGCTGCCGTCTTCCAGGGTCAGCTTGACCTTGGCGGCGTTGTCGCCGGCCTTTTCCAGCTGGCCGCTTTCCAGGTCGCGGCGCAGTTTCAGCATTTCTGCCGAAGACTGGGTGACGTCGACGTAGATCGGGTCCAGTTGCTGGATCACGGCCATGGCGTCGGCCTGGCCATTGCTGACCAGCGCGCCTTCGGTGACCGAAGAACGGCCAATACGCCCAGAGATCGGCGCGAGCACTTTGGTGTAGCGCACGTTGATCTGGGCGGTTTGCACGTCGGCTTCGGCGGTCATGCGGTTGGCCACGGCGGTGTCGTATTCCTGACGGCTGACGGCTTGCTCATCGACAAGTTGCTTATAGCGGTCGGTGATCGACTTGGTCTGGGTCAGGCTCGCTTGTGCGCTTTTGAGGGTGGCGTCATACACCGACGGGTCGATCTGGTAGAGCTGTTGCCCTTCCTTCACATCGCCGCCTTCCTTGAACAGGCGCTTGAGAATGATGCCGTTCACCTGGGGACGAACTTCCGCGATGCGGTAGGCGGTGGTGCGGCCTGGCAGCTCGGATGTCAGGGTAAAGGCTTGCGGTTGAATAGTGACCACGCCGACCTGAGGGGTTTGAGCGGGCGGAGCCGCTTCTTCCTTTTTACATCCGCTGAGCAGCGATGCCAGGGCGACGGCAGTGACCAGAGCGGTAACAGCTGGCTTAAGTTGCATGAAGATCCTCGGGTCAGGCGCGCAAAATGCGCACAAGAAGTGTGGAAGGGTAAAAAACAAGCCATGAGTGGATAAGTAGCTTGCTACGCAATATACTTACGTTCACGGTTGTTTGTAAACTCTTGACAGGCTTCGCGGATTGTTGACAAAGCATCCGCCAAAGCCTCGATTTTAGTACGTTCGGCGCCCAAGACGACGTCGTCCCACAATTATTCAGATGATGCTCAAGCACCATCCACAGTGTCCTGATTGAGGTTTTACTGCCATGGTTCGTCGCACCAAAGAGGAAGCTCAGGAAACGCGCAGCCAGATTCTCGACGCCGCCGAGCAAGCCTTTTATCAACGCGGTGTGGCGCGCACTACGCTGGCGGACATCGCCGCGCTGGCCGGCGTGACGCGCGGGGCTATCTATTGGCATTTCAGTAACAAGTCCGATTTGCTCCAGGCACTGCTCGACACGCTGCACGAACCCCTGGACGAATTGGCCCGGGCCAGTGAAAGCGAGGATGAAGTCGACCCGCTGGGCTGTATGCGCAAGCTGTTGATCCGTCTCTATCATCAAGTAGCCCTGGACCCGAAAACCCGGCGCATCAACGAAATCCTGTTTCATAAGTGCGAGTTCACCGATGAAATGTGCGACATGCGGCGTCAACGTCAGACCCACAGCCTTGAATGCAACCTGCGCATCGGCCTGACACTGCGCAACGCGGTCCATCGCGGGCAACTTCCGGAAAACCTCGACACCACGCGGGGCGCGGTGTGCATCCATGCCTACATCCACGGCTTGATTGGCCAGTGGCTATTGGTCCCCGACAGCTTCCAATTGCATCAGGACGCTGAACGCTGGGTAGATGTTGGGCTGGACATGCTGCGCTTGAGCCCTAGCCTACGCAATTAAGACAAAATGCGTAATTGCATCCAGTTGTGTCAACAGTAAAGTCCAGAGACAGTCAATCGTCCCTTCGCAGGATTTGTGGGGTGACTTTATATACGGGCTGGCGGGCGGTTGATAGGTAGCCGCCTAAGTATTTTGTAGCGATATTGTTGCAAGGCTGTGAAGGAGTGTTTCCCAGCCTTTATACGATCGTTCCCACGCTCCGCGTGGGAATGCATCCTGTGACGCTCCGCGTCACGCTTTAGGGGCAGATGCAGAGCGTCCATGGCGGCATTCCCACGCAGAGCGTGGGGACGATCAATCAGCCGAAAAAAGCCCCGGTTCCTGCGAACCGGGGCTTTTTCGTTTCAGCGAATTACATTACAACGCCAGCGTCGGGTAGTCGATGTAACCCACCGGGCCTTTACCGTAGAAGGTTTCCGGGTGCGGTTCGTTCAACGGCGCATCGGCCTTCAAGCGTGCCGGCAGGTCCGGGTTGGCAATGAACGGTACGCCGAAGGCCACCGCATCTGCCTTGCCGGCTGCCAGCCAGGCGTTGGCGCTGTCTTTGGTGAAGCGTTCGTTGGCGATGTACGTGCCACCGAAGGCTTTTTTCAGTTGTGGGCCGAGGCTGTCGCCGGCCTCTTTCTCACGGGAGCAGATAAAGGCGATACCACGCTTGCCCAGCTCGCTGGCGACGTAGGTGAAGGTTTCCGCCAAGTTGTCGTCGCCCATGTCATGGGAGTCGGCGCGCGGTGCCAGGTGCACACCCACACGGCCGGCGCCCCAGACTTCGATGGCGGCGTCGGTCACTTCCAGCAGCAGGCGTGCACGGTTTTCCAGGGAGCCACCATAGTTGTCGGTGCGCTGGTTGGTGCTGCTTTGCAGGAACTGGTCGAGCAGGTAACCGTTGGCGCCGTGGATTTCCACGCCGTCAAAACCTGCGGCCTTGGCGTTCTCGGCACCTACGCGGTAAGCGTCGACGATGTCGGCGATTTCAGCGGTTTCCAGGGCGCGAGGCGTCGGGTAGTCGGCCAGCGGGCGAACCAGGCTGACGTGGCCTTTAGGCTGAATGGCGCTCGGTGCCACCGGGGTTTCGCCGTTCAAGTACGACTCATGGGAGATACGGCCCACGTGCCACAGTTGCAGGAAGATCTTGCCACCCGCGCCGTGGATGGCCTTGGTGACATTGGCCCAGCCGCGCACTTGGTCGTTGGACCAGATACCCGGAGTGTCCGGGTAGCCAACGCCCAGCGGCGTCACGGAGGTGGCTTCGCTTAAGATCAGCCCGGCGGAAGCGCGTTGCACGTAGTACTCGGCCATCAGCGCATTGGGTACGCGGCCTTCATCGGCGCGGCAGCGGGTCAGCGGCGCCATGATGATGCGGTTGGACAATTCCAGGTCGCCCAGTTTGATCGGATCGAAAATAGTCGTCATGGGAAAACACCCTTCTCTTTAAGTGGATTGATCAGTTGGTCGCAGGCGCCAGGTCGGCATCGCCGCTCTGACGGAAAGTAATCAGGGTCACCAGCAGGGCCAGGATCGCCAGGGCCGCCGCCGCCAAAGGCACGCTGGTCAGGCCGAAACCGTGGGCAATCACGCTGCCTCCGACCCAGGCGCCGAGCGCGTTGCCGATGTTGAAGGCGCCGATATTCAAGGTGGACACCAGGTTGGGTGCGGCCTTGCCGAAGGTCACCACGTTGATCTGCAGCGCCGGTACGGCGGCGAACGAGGCGGTGGCCCACAGGAACAGCGTGATTTCCGTCGGGATCACCGCGACGCTGGTCCAGGTCAGCACCGTGGAAACCACCGCCATGCTGATGAATACGCCGATCAGGGTGGCGGCCAGGCGTTTATCCGCCAGCTTGCCGCCGATGATGTTGCCGACAGTAAGGCCCAGGCCGATCAGCAGCAGGGTCCAGGTCACGCCTTTGGGCGACACACCGGTGACATCGCCGAGCAGCGGTGCGACGTAAGTAAAGAGGGTGAACATCGACGCGGAGAACAACGCCGTCATGGTCAGCGACAACCAGATACCCGCGCCTTTGAGGGCTTTGAGTTCGGCGCGCATGTCGAGTTTTTCTTCGTCACGCTTGGCGGGCAGGAAGCGGATCAGGCCGATCAGCGCGATCACGCCGATTACCGTAACGGCAAAGAATGTCGAGCGCCAGCCTGTGGCCTGGCCCAGCGCGGTGCCCAGCGGCACGCCGAGCACGTTGGCCAGGGTCAAACCGGTGAACATCAACGCCACGGCCGAAGCGCGTTTGTTGGCCGGCACCAGGTTGGCCGCCACCACCGAACCGATTCCGAAGAACGCACCGTGGCACAGCGCGGTGACCATACGGGCAAACATCAGCACGTTGTAGTCACTGGCCAGGGCGCAGAGCAGGTTGCCGACAATAAAAATGCCCATCAACGCTACCAGCGCGGCCTTGCGTGGCAGCTTGGCGGTGGCCAGTGCCATGAACGGTGCGCCAATGGCCACGCCCAGGGCGTAGCCGGTGACCAGCCAGCCGGCGCCGGGGATCGACACGCCCAAGTCCGCTGCCACATCGGGCAACAAGCCCATGATGACGAACTCGGTGGTGCCGATGGCGAAGGCGCTGAGGGCCAGTATGAGTAGCGAGAGGGGCATTTGCGTTTCCTTGTTACAGCGCTGCGGTTTTGTCAGCGCTGAGTTCGGTGATAAGCGCTGCGAGGAAGGCCTGGATGGTTGCCTCGTTGCGTTTGAAAAAGTGCCACTGCCCGGCCTTCTGGCTGCTGATCAACCCGGCGCGTTGCAAGGTGGCCAGGTGCGCCGACACGGTCGACTGGGACAAGCCGCAGCGCTGGTCGATCTGCCCGGCACAGATGCCGTATTCGTGGTTGTGCACTTGTTCGGGGAACTGCACCTTCGGGTCTTTCAGCCAGGTGAGGATGTCTCGTCGTACTGGGTGTGCCAGGGCTTTTATTATTTCGTCGAGGTCGATGGACATGGCGGTTGCTCGGTTTCGGACAGCGTTATATCGCGATGAGGCGAACTTTAAATCGGTCTATCCCGATATACCAATATGATTTTGATCTGAGATCAGTCTATTTCGGTATATCGGGTTATAACGATACGTAAGCGGCAGTGGTAAACTGCGCGGCATGAATTATCTCGCACATCTGCACCTGGGCGGCCAACTTCCTGCTCAATTGCTCGGCAGCCTGTATGGCGACTTTGTAAAAGGCCGCCTGCAAGGCCAATACAGCCCGCAAATCGAGTCGGCGATTCAGCTGCATCGCTCGATTGACCGCTTTACCGACAGCCACCCGCTGGTGGGTGAGGCGTTGTCACGCTTCAGCCTGACCCGCAAGCGCTACGCCGGGATTGTCCTCGATGTGTTTTTCGACCATTGCCTGGCGCGGGATTGGGTGCTGTACGCCGACGAGTCGCTGGAGCGCTTCACCGCGCAGGTGTACCGCGTGCTGGCGGACGAGCCGCAGTTGCCGGGGCGGTTGGCGCAGATTGCACCGTATATGGCGGCGGATGATTGGTTGGGTTCCTACCGCGAGTTTGCGGTGATGGAGCAGGTGTTGCGTGGGATTTCGCGGCGGCTCACCCAGCCACAGGAACTGGGGCATGCGATGCAGGAGTTGCGGGTGTTGTATGAGCCGTTGAGCGAAGATTTTCGGTTGTTTTATCCCGAGTTGCAGAAGTTCGCAGAAGCCCAACTGATGACTGAGCTCTAAATGAGCTCTATATGTGGGAGCTGGCTTGCCTGCGATAGCAGTCTGTCAGTTGAAAGAGATGTGGCTGACCCACCGCTATCGCAGGCAAGCCAGCTCCCACATTTGAACCGGTGTTCAGTTCATCTTAGGCAGCAAACGCTGGCCGAGCCGCTACCTGCTCAACCTCCGGCACCGGCCCAAACAACGCCTTCTGCACCGCCTGCTGCGCCTGATGCGCCAGTGCCGCACGTTCCTGCCCGGCGCATGCAATCGGCTTGAGCACATGAATCTCCACATCGCCCTGATCATTGCTAAACAAACGCATCAGGTGCGAGAGCAAATCATCATCGCCAATAAACGGCGCCAACGCGTCCACCTGCCCATCACGCAAATAACGAATCGCCACCGGTTGCAGCGACACATCCGCATCAATTGCACTGGCCAGCAAACGCCCGTGGAACGTACGCAGGCTGCGCCCGTCGGTGGTGGTGCCTTCGGGGAACATCAGCAGCGGATGATGTTGCTCCAGATGCCGGGTCATCTGCTTGCGGATCAGCTGGCTGTCGCCTGAGCCGCGGCGGATAAACAGGCTGCCAGCCTTGGCTGCCAACCAGCCAGCCACCGGCCAGGTGCGCACTTCGGCCTTGGACAAAAACGACATCGGCGCCACTGCGCCGAGCAGCGGAATGTCGGTCCAGGACACGTGATTGCTCACCCACAGCATCGGCTGCGTCGGCAGTTCACCGTGTACCGTCACGCGAAAGGGCAGGGCGTTAGTCAGTCGTGCCATAAAGAACCGCGACCAACGCTGGCGCCGCACCATCGAGTTGGCAATGCGCAAACGTTCGAACACACCAAACACACTGGCCATGCTCAACCCCAGCGCCACCACCAGCAGCACGCGGGCAATGCGCCCGTAAATGCGCAGGCGGCTCATCACATGGCCGCCTTGAAGTGGCGGGCGTAGCGCGGGCACAACTCATCGCGTTTGAGCAGGATGAACACGTCGGCCACCTGGAAATCTTCATCCCAGCACGGCTCGCCGCAGATCTTCGCGCCCAGGCGCATATAGGCCTTGAGCAACGGCGGCATTTCCGCGATCACGTTGGACGGCAGGTCCAGCGCCGGCAGTGGTTTTTTCGGTTCGGCGCGCAGGTGCTCGTTGCACAGGTAGCGTTCGCGCAAGCGCTGCATGATCGCGTGGGCCTGGATGCCGCCGTCGTGCATCGGGATGCTCGCGCAACCCATCAAGTAGCTGTAACCGCCTTGGTTGAGCACTTCGGCCAACTCGCCCCACAACACCGCTATGGTGCCGCCGTTGCGATAGGCCGGGTCGACGCAGGTGCGGCCGATCTCCAGGATCGGGCCTTGCAAGTGCAGCAAGCCATGCAGGCTGAATTCTTCTTCGCTGTAGAACCGGCCCAAGGTGCTGGCGGCCTGGTGGTCGAGCAAACGGGTGGTGGCCACCAGTCGACCGCTGTTCAAATCCCGCACGCCGATGTGGCTGCAGTGAACATCATAGTCATCCATGTCCAGACCCTGTTCCGCACCTTTCAGCTTGGCGTTGAACTCGCCGCTGAACACGTTGAAACGCAGGGCCTGGGCTTCCTGCAAAGCCTTGGCGCCAACCAGGCGTTCGGCTTGCAGACGGCGTTCATTGCCGGTGTCGCTGATGCGGGCGATCTGAGTCATGGCGAATCTCCGAGTGCCGGCCACTTACCGGCCGGTCGACTTGTTTGTCCAAACTCAGGCTATGTAGGCTCGGTGTCAGCTCCATGAAGTTATGGTGACGCTTGGATGACAGGCCTTCCTGTCGCAAATCTGTCATGCGCCTGGGCTAGGCTCGCGGGCTTGAAAGCCCCCTTGAGTTTGCGTCCATGGTCCGAGGCCTGTTGTGCGTTGCCCTGCTGTTAGTCACTGCTGCCGCCCACGCCGAAACCTGGCCGGACAAGGAATGGGCCAAGGGCGCGCCGCTCGAAGGCCCCGCTGTCGATGCGCTGAATGCCTACGCTTTCCCACCTCGTGACAACGCTACCCGCGAAGGCATCCGCACCGATGCACTGCTGGTGATCCGCGATGGCGTGATTGTCTATGAACGCTATGGCGTGCCCACCACCGCCAGCACCCCACACCTGACCTGGTCGGTGAGCAAAAGCCTGATGGCCACTGTGCTCGGCGTGGCCTACGGCGAAAACCGCTTCAAACTCAGCGACCCGGCCGCACGTTTTTATCCGCCGATGAAGCAACACCCCAACGTGAGCATGGCCGACCTTTTGCACTGGGGCTCGGGCCTGGACTGGCAGGAAGATTACGAATACGCGCCACTCAATTCCTCGGTGGTGGCGATGCTCTACACCCGTGGCCGCAGCGACATGGCCGAGTTTGCCGCAGGCACCGAGGCTGCCGCCGCACCGGGCCAGGCGTTCCGTTATTCCAGTGGCGACAGCAATATTCTGTCCGCCGCCCTTAAAGGCATGCTCGGCCACAAGGCCTATATGAGCTACCCGTGGGACGCGCTGTTCAAGCCGCTGGGCATTCACAACGCCACCTGGGAAACCGACGCCGACGAAACCTTTGTCGCCTCCTCCTACGCCTACCTCACCGCCCGCGATTTAGCGCGAGTCGGCCTGCTGATGGCGCGCGGCGGTCGTTGGGGGGAACAGCAATTGCTGCCTGAAGAGTGGGTCGCGTTCAACCGCCAGCCGTTCGACAAATACAAGGCTGGCCAGGACGAAGCCGTCCCCGGCGGGCAATGGTGGCTCAACCTCGAAGTACAAGGCGCCCCAAGACCCTGGCCCGCTGCGCCCGCCGACACCTTCGCCGCCCTCGGCCACTGGGGCCAGGCGCTGTTCGTGCTGCCCGACGAACACCTGGTGATCGTGCGCTACGGCGATGACCGTGACGGCACTTACCGCCACAACGAACTGCTCAAGCGCGTACTGGCGGCGGTGCAACCATGATCCGTCGTCATCCGGTTATCAGTGTTTTTTTACTATTACTGCTCGCCCTGCTGGGCTGGGTCTGGCACGAACGCGTCAACCTGCAAGCCTTCCCCGACATCATCGCGGCGTACACGGCCAAGGAATATTGCTCGTGCCGGTATGTGGAAAACAACCCGGCGGACTATTGCCTGGGGTATGTGAAGCAGTACGTGCCGACCAGCGCGTTCACTGACTCGCCGGAACGCAGTGAAGTCACGGCGAGTGGGTTGGGGCGCACGCATACGGCGCGGTGGTTGGGTGATCGCCAAGGCTGCCGCCTCAACCCCTGACACACCAAAGATTTTTCGGTGGGAGCTGGCTGACAATATTTGAAGGCACCCCCATGCCCCCTGTGGCGAGCAGGCTTGCCCTGCGTTGGGCTGCGCAGCGGCCCCAGTAAGGGCCCTGAAAATGCCTTCTGAAAGAACTCAGTGCCTGGCTATGGGGCTGCTGCGCAGCCCAACGCAGGGCAAGCCTGCTCGCCACAACAAGCGATGTATTAACCGGCAGTTGTGTAGATACCTATGGTGCGATGGCGGCGGCACAGGCGACAGTGATGTTGACTGACCGGCCGCTATCGCAGGCAAGCCAGCTTCCACATTGGATTTGTGCTGATCACGGAAGTAGAAACAGGCGCCCGATGCACTGCACCGGGCGCGAACGACTTACTGCGGGGTTAGGCTGCCAGGCTGCAATGCCAGCAGCAGGTCATCGATGATGGCTTTACCCATTTCACCCAGATAATGCGAGGCGAATGCAAACTTCTCAGCCTTGGGGTCCATGGCAGCTTCAAGGGCGAGCATTTTTGCGTAATAGAGCACGTGGGATGCGTGTTCGAGGGCTTCTACGAGCGGAACACCGGCGTTGACGCGGAACAGTTTCAGGTGGCTTTTGTTTTCTCCGCAGTCTGCGAAGGTGGCGGCGCCGAGGGTTTCGGCTGAAGGTATTTCGTACGGCATAAGCTTGCTCCTTTGGTACAACCAAAAAGAGCTTCTTTTCTCGGGATTCCACGCCCGGTCACTGATGAGCAGCGACGGAGGCGAGGTTAACCCTATGCACGCGCCGTCGCAACCGGTGGCCAATAGCTGTCCGCTTTCTGTGGCGAGGGAGCTTGTCGGATCGCCGCACCGTCCCGTTTGACTGCGCAGCAGTCACCGGCTTTTAGGGGCGCTGCGCACCCCAGCGCAAGCAAGCTTGCTCGCCACAGGGTTATGCGCCGTCGCAACCGATAGCAAATGGCTGTGCGCTTTCTGTGGCGAGGGAGCTTGCTCCCGTTTGACTGCGCAGCAGTCACCGGCCTTTAGGGGCGCTGCGCACCCCAGCGCAAGCAAGCTTGCTCGCCACAGGGTTATGCGCAGTCGCAACCGGTGGCAAATGGCTGTGCACTTTCTGTGGCGAGGGAGCTTGTCGGATCGCCGCACCGTCCCGTTTGACTGCGCAGCAGTCACCGGCTTTTAGGGGCGCTTCGCACCCCAGCGCAAGCAAGCTTGCTCGCCACAGGGTTATGCGCAGTCGCAACCGGTAGCAAATGGCTGTGCGCTTTCTGTGGCGAGGGAGCTTGTCGGATCGCCGCACCGTCCCGTTTGACTGCGCAGCAGTCACCGGCTTTTAGGGGCGCTGCGCACCCCAGCGCAAGCAAGCTTGCTCGCCACAGGGTTATCAGGTGTCAGCCTCAGGTTCCACCCAGTGGAACCACCTTTGATTGTCCTCGCGCCCACATCGCGCTTAGCTGTCGATGTGTCGCCAACAAGAACGGGACCACCCGCCTGTGAGGAGAATCACCATGCGCCCACACCAGCACATTCTGGATTGGCTCAGCGATGTCGCCAGCGACTTGCACGCTGTGCGCCACGATATCCACGCCCATCCCGAACTCGGTTTTGAAGAGAACCGCACCAGCGCGCTCGTTGCGCAGTCCTTGAGGGATTGGGGTTATGAGGTGCACACCGGCATCGGCAAAACCGGCGTGGTCGGTGTGCTGCGCAATGGCAGCAGCTCGCGCACGCTGGGGATTCGCGCCGACATGGACGCGTTGCCCATCATCGAAAACACCGGCGCGGCCTATACCAGCCAGCACGCCGGCTGCATGCACGCTTGCGGGCATGACGGCCACACCACCATGTTGCTCGGCGCCGCGCGTTACTTGGCGGCGACGCGGCAATTCGACGGCACCTTGAACCTGATTTTTCAACCCGCCGAAGAAGGCCAGGGCGGCGCCGAGGCGATGCTGGCGGATGGTTTGCTGGAACGCTTCCCATGTGACGGTCTGTTCGGCATGCACAATATGCCGGGCTTGCCGGCTGGGCATCTGGGCTTGCGCGTCGGGCCGATGATGGCCTCGCAAGATTTGCTCACGGTGACGCTGGAAGGCGTCGGCGGCCACGGCTCCATGCCGCATCTGACGGTGGATCCGCTGGTGGCGGCGGCGAGTATGGTCATGGCCTTGCAGACGGTGGTGGCGCGCAATATCGACACCCAGGAAGCGGCCGTGGTCACCGTCGGTGCACTGCAAGCAGGGCAGGCTGCCAATGTGATTCCCCAGCAAGCGCTGTTGCGCCTGAGCCTGCGTGCACTGAATCCCAAGGTGCGCGAGCAGATGCTCGAACGGGTCAACGCCATCATCCAGACCCAAGCTGCGAGCTTCGGCTGCACGGTGCACGTCGAGCACCGCCCGGCTTACCCGGTGCTGGTCAACCACGCCGAAGAAACCGAGTTTGCTCGCCAGGTCGGCATCGCCTTGCTCGGCGCCGACGCGGTAGACGGCAACACCCGCACCTTGATGGGCAGTGAAGACTTTGCCTGGATGCTGCAACGTTGCCCCGGCAGTTACCTGTTTATCGGCAATGGCGTGTCGCGCCCCATGGTGCACAACCCCGCCTATGACTTTAACGACGACATCCTGCTGACCGGCGCCGCCTACTGGGGCGCGCTGGCCGAGAGCTGGCTCAAGCCTGCCTGACGAACTCTTTTTTTCTGCCGCTGGACCCTTGCCCTTATCGGTTGAATGGAGTGTTCCTCATGCAGACTTCAAACACAGGCGTATCGCGCAGCCGCCAGGTGGTGGCGGCCGTGATCGGCAATGCGCTGGAATGGTATGACTTCATCGTTTACGGCTTTCTGGCCAGCATCATCGCGCGGCAATTCTTTCCGTCGGAGGATGAATACGCCTCGCTGCTGATGGCCTTGGCCACCTTCGGCGTGGGCTTTTTCATGCGCCCGGTGGGCGGCATCCTGCTCGGCATCTATGCCGACCGCAAAGGCCGCAAAGCCGCGATGCAGTTGATTATCCGGCTGATGACCGTGTCTATCGCGCTGATCGCCTTCGCGCCCAATTACGCCGCCATCGGCATGGGCGCACCGTTGCTGATTGTGGTGGCGCGCATGCTCCAGGGCTTTGCCACCGGCGGTGAATACGCGAGTGCCACGGCGTTTCTGGTGGAAAGCGCACCGGCCCATCGCAAGGGCTTGTATGGCTCCTGGCAGTTGGTGGGGCAGTGCCTGGCGGTGTTTGGCGGCGCGGCGATGGTGGCGCTGGTCACGCACTTCTTTTCGCCGCAAACCCTCGACCTATGGGGCTGGCGCGTGCCGTTTGTGCTGGGCTTGCTGATCGGCCCGGTGGGCTTGTGGATTCGCCGGCACCTGGAAGACCCCGAAGAGTTTATCCAGGCACGCAAACAGGCCACCGGCCCGGCGCCGAGCCTGATGGATGTACTGCGCGAGCATCGGCGCAGCATCCTCGTCTCCATGGGCTTGGCCTGTGGCGCGACAGTGTCGTTCTATGTGGTGCTGGTGAATATGCCGACCTTCGCGCACAAGAGTCTCGGTTTGCCGCTGGACCAGGTGCTGATGGTGCAGATGTTCGCGGTGGCGCTGATGACCGTAGTGATTCCGCTGTCCGGCATGCTCTCGGACCGTATGGGGCGGCGGCCGGTGTTGATGGCCTTCACCCTGGCGTTTTTCGTGATGGTTTACCCGTTGTATGTGTGGGTGGCCGCGGCGCCGTCCATCGAGCGCTTGCTGGTGATGCAAGTGCTGCTGTGCACGGCCATCGGCGGCTTTTTCGGCCCGGCACCGACGGCGTTGGCCGAGCAGTTTCCAATTGAGGTGAGGTCGACCGGTGTGTCGGTGGCCTATAACGTCGCCGTCATGGTGTTTGGCGGTTTTGCACCGTTGATCGTGACCTGGCTGACTAAAGTGCTCGGCACGCCAGTGGCGCCGTCGTTTTATGTACTGTTCGCTTGCGTGCTGACGTTGATGGGCACTTACTGCATGCACGAAGCCCCACGGGCGAAAAAACCGCTGCCCTTTTCCAATGAGGTGAAGCCTTGAGCCGTGTTGATTGGGATGCCACGCAGCTGTCGCAAGCGATCCATGCGCGGCAGGTGTCGTGTGAAGAAGTGATGGGTGATTACCTGGCGCAGATCCAGCGTTTTAACCCGAGTGTGAATGCGCTGGTGTCGCTGCGCGATGCTGATGAAGTGTTGGCCGAAGCGCGCGCTTGTGATCACGAGTTGGACCAAGGCCAATCCCGTGGCTGGATGCACGGCATGCCCCAGGCGATCAAGGATTTGGCGGCCACCAAAGGCTTGCGCACCACGTTGGGCTCGCCGTTGTTCGCCGAGCATGTGCCCAGCGAAGATGCGATCAGCGTGGCGCGTGTACGGGCCAGCGGCGCGATTATTATCGGCAAAACCAACGTGCCGGAATTCGGCCTCGGCTCACAGACCTACAACACGCTATTCGGCACCACCGGCAATGCTTATGACCCACGTTTGGTGGCCGGCGGCAGCAGCGGCGGGGCGGCGGTGGCGCTGGCGTTGCGCATGCTGCCGGTGGCCGATGGCAGTGACATGATGGGTTCGCTGCGCAACCCGGCGGCGTTCAATAATGTGTTTGGTTTGCGCCCTTCACAGGGGCGCGTGCCCCACGGGCCGATGCCGGAATTGTTTGTGCAGCAACTGGGCACCGAAGGCCCAATGGGCCGCAGTGTGACGGATGTGGCGACGCTATTGAGTATTCAGGCCGGTTACGACCCACGGGTGCCGCTCTCATCCAAGGACGATCCGTCGGTGTTCGGCCAGCCGTTGCAGCGCGATTTCAAAGGCGCGCGCCTGGGCTGGCTGGGGGATTACAACGGCTACCTGCCGATGGACGAGGGTGTGATGAGCCTTTGCGAGTCGGCTCTCGGCGATTTTGCTGCGCTGGGCTGCGAGGTGGAAAGCTGCCAGCCGGAATTTTCCCTGGCGCGGCTATGGCGCTGCTGGCTGGTGCATCGCCATTGGTTGGTGCACGGCAACCTCGGTGCGGCCTACGCCAACCCGCAAAAACGCGCGTTGCTCAAACCCGAAGCGCAATGGGAAGTGGAGGGCGGGCTGGGCTTGAGTGCGCAGCAGGTGTACCAGGCGTCGGTGGATCGCAGCGACTGGTATCGCGCCTTGGCCAAGCTGTTTGAACGTTACGATTTCCTGCTGTTGCCCACCGCACAAGTGTTCCCTTTTGATGCACAACAGGCGTGGCCGCGTCGCGTGGGCGGGCGCGAAATGGACACCTATCACCGCTGGATGGAAGTGGTGATCGGCCCTACATTGGCAGGCTTGCCGAGCATGAGCATTCCGGTGGGGTTCAATCCTCAAGGCTTGCCCATGGGGCTGCAGATTATCGGCCCGGCCCAGGCGGACCGGGCGGTTTTGCAGTTGGCCTATGCCCATGAACAGCTGACCCGGTGGGTGCAACGCCGCCCGCCCACGTGCCTTGAATCGACCGGTTGAATGACAACGGGCCTGTATCTTGCTGTGATAAATGATCATCCACCGGCAACAGGGAGATCGAACATGGAGACAGGCACGGTACGGTCGGTTGAGCGCGCACTCGCCATCGTCGAATTGCTCGGCGAACACCAGGCCTTGGGGTTGGAGGAGTTGCACTACCTCACACGCCTGCCCAAGGCCACGGTGTCGCGCATGTTGCTGACTTTGCAGGAACAGGGTTGGGTCTATCGCGGCCTCAGCGACCGTCGTTACCGCCTGCGCGCACAGCGTTTGTTCGGCGACACTCAGCAACGTTTCAAGCGGCAAGTGGTGGAAAGCGCCGCGCCCTGGCTGCTGGAACTCAGCGAGCGCACTGGGCTGGTGGTGGATCTGTCCTGCTTTGATGGCGAGCGCTTGGAGGTCATGGAAAGTGCGATCCCCAGTGTGTTGCGCAAGTTGTACCCCAACAACTGCCAGATCGTCGGTCAGCACGCCAGCCTGTTTCATTCGGCGATGGGCAAGGCGTGCCTGACGCAATTGCCGGTTGAGGAGGTGCAGCGTCTGGCGGGCCGCGATCATGTCGCCGCGGACGAGCAGGTGCATACCTGCGAGCAGACCCAGCATCAGGGTTTTGGCCAGCGCACTGAAGGCTATTGGGAATACCCGGTGCGCCTGCCGTTTCTGATTCGCGCGGTGGCCTTGCCGGTGCAGGCCAATGGGCGGCTGGTGGGCAGCATGGCGTTGCACTGGCCGATGCATCAGGCGCCGGTGGAGCGCGTATTGAACCTGCACATGGCCAGCCTGGAAGCGACGGTGCGCGATGTGCAGCGGGCGCTGATCTAGAGGTAGCCACCGAATCTCTGTGGGAGCTGGGTTGCCTGTTGTGGCGGATTGTCGGTGTGTATATCCGTTGCTGCGGTAATGGCGGCCTATGGTTCCGCTCTTACAGCGGGTCACTTTTGCAAGGACGCAAAAGTAACCAAAAGGTCCTCGCCCCACCACTCGGCACCTCGCTTAGGCTCGGTGTGCCCGCACTCCGGCTTGAATCCGTGGGCCGCCGCGATGGGCCATCCTTGGCCCAGCGCGGCTAACCCGGCGTCCTGCCGGGTTACCCACGGATTCAAGCCTGCGTTCGGCCATCGTGGTTAACGGGGCGTCTCAGATCAAAAGCAGATCAAGATCAAGATCTACAGCACGGCGGCCTGAAAGCCGACCTGAGTGGTTGAAGCAAGAGCCAGATCAAGTGCAAAGCCAAAGCCTGTCTGAATACACTGAAGAACTGCTTTTCTGTGGGAGCTGGCTTGCCTGCGATGCAGACACCTCGGTGTGTCAGGTACACAGAGTTGATGCTATCGCAGGCAAGCCAGCTCCCACCTTTGACCGAGTATGGCTTTGCTGTTGCTGTTGCTGTTGCTGTTGCTGTTGCTGTTGCTGTTGCTGTTGCTGTTGCTGTTGCTGTTGCTGTTGCTGTTGCTGTTGCTGTTGCTGTTGCTGTTGCTCTGGCCCTTACATCCTTTTCGATGACGAAGTCAGCGGTCTTTTGATCTGCGCTTTTGATCTTGATCTTGATCTGAAATCGCCCCGTCAAACACGATGGCCGGAATCTGACAGGGATTTGGGGGGTAAACCGGCAGGGATGCCGGTTTAGCCGCGCTGGGCCAAGGATGGCCCATCGCGGCGGCCCCCCAAATCACTGGCGGATTGCGGGCATGCCGAGCCATAGCGAGGCACCGAGTGTTGGGGCGAAGACTTTTTGGTTACTTTTGTGTCTTTACAAAAGTGACCCGCTGTAAGAGCGGAACCAATAGAAGCCGTTACCGCAGCAATGGATATGTACTCGGCCCGACGCAAGATAACCATCGCAGGCAAGCCAGCTCCCACATTGGATTTGCGCCGCTTAGGAGATTGCGCTTAAGGTTCGTGCAGGTTTTTTGCCCCTCGAGTTTCTATGTTCAATGCCAAACCCCTGGCCTTCGCCCTGCTGACGGCGGCCGCCTTGCCTGCCCACGCCGACTGGTACCTGGATAACGAATCCTCGCGTCTGTCGTTCGTCACCACCAAGAACACCGAGATTGCCGAGGTGCATCGCTTCCTGGTGTTGCATGGCAAGGTCGACAGCAAAGGCGCGGCGCAGCTTGAGGTCGAGATGGAGTCGATCAACAGCGGCATTCCGCTGCGCGATGAGCGCATGCGCAATGATCTGTTCCAGATCAAGACGTTCCCCGAAGCGCTGATCAGCGCGCAGATTAATCTGCAACCGATCAATGACTTGGCCGCAGGCGCGCAAATTGAATTGCGCCTGCCACTGTCGGTGACTTTGCATGGCAAGACCCAGACCTACAGCGCCGAACTGCTCGCCACGCGGCTGGATGACCGGCGCTTCCAGGTGGTGACCCTGGAACCTGTGGTGCTGCATGCCGAGGACTTCGATTTGGTGCCGGGTGTGGCGGCGCTGCGCAAGGCGGCCGGCTTGGCGTCGATCAGTTTGTCGGTGCCGGTCGGTGCGGTGCTGATTTTCACGGCGCGCTGACGTGAGCGGCGCAGTGTTTCCGTGGCGCAGCGCCAACCGTTTCGAGTTGCTGGTCGACGGACCGAGTTTCTTCCCGCAGATGCTGGTAGGCATTGCCCGCGCTGAGCAGCAAGTCGATCTGGAGTTGTATCTGGTCGAGGCCGGTGCGTGTGCCGATGCGATGGTGCAAGCCTTGGTGCTCGCGGCCGAGCGTGGCGTGCGCGTGCGCTGCCTGTTTGATGATTACGGCAGCCTGGCGTTTACCCTGGGGCTGCGTAAACGCCTGACCGATGCGGGCGTAGAGCTGCGTTTCTACAATCGCCTGAGCTGGCGACGCTGGATGCGCAACCTGTACCGCGATCACCGCAAGCTGTTGTTGATTGACCAAAGTACCGCTGTGGTCGGCGGCACGGGCGTTACCGACGAATTCTGGACGCCCGGGCAAGACACCGCCGACTGGCACGAAGTGATGGTGCAAATCAGCGGCCCGTTGGTGCTGGATTGGCAGGCGCTGTTCGACCGCCAATGGCACGCCAATGCGGCGCGCCGAGAATGGAAGCCCGCTACCCATTTCGGTTTGCCGCGCTTGCCCAAAGTGCCTGCGACCGGGCCCGGCCTTGGCCGTGTTGCGTATGCCGACGCCCGTCAGCATCGCGATATCCTGCAGTCGCTGATCCGCGCCTTGAACAGCAGCAAGACACGCATCTGGCTGGCTACACCGTATTTTCTACCGACCTGGAGCGTGCGCCGTGCCTTGCGCCGTGCGGCCGGGCGTGGCGTAGACGTGCGTTTATTGCTCACCGGCCCGCGCACCGATCACCCTTCAGTACGCTACGCCGGGCACCGTTATTACCCACGGTTGTTGCGCGCAGGTGTGCAGATCTTTGAATACCAGCCGTGCTTCCTGCACCTGAAAATGGTGCTGGTGGATGATTGGGTCAGCGTTGGCTCGTGCAACTTCGACCACTGGAATTTGCGCTTCAACCTGGAAGCCAACCTGGAGGCCTTGGACCCTGAGCTGACGGCGGCGGTGGCGGGCAGTTTCGAGCGCGATTTTGCCAAGAGCCAGGCGGTGAGCCTGGAAGCGTGGAAGGCGCGGCCGTTGTGGCGGCGGGTGAAGCAGCGGGTCTGGGGCTGGATTGACCGCTTGGTGGTCAACCTGTTGGATCGGCGGGGGTAGGGCACCCCCGCCGTTTGCTCAAAACTGCAGCGAGTACTGTGCGGTGATGCTTTGCTCTCGGGTGCGCTCACCTTGTTGTCGGCTCAAAGCCAGGTCCAGCGCACTGTCGCGGCTCAGGCGCGCGGTGGCGCCCAGTTCCAGTCGGGTGCTGAGGCGGTCCAGTGGCGCGCCACTGACACTCATCACCCGCCCGCCGTCCCAGGCCGCCTGGGTGCTGGGTTGCAGGTCGCCGCTGGCATGGGTGTAAGCCAGGCCGCCGCGCACACTCAACCACGACGGGCCAATCTGCGCCTTGCCCAGGTCAAGGTTGACCCGCACACCGCCGGTGGTCAGGTTGACGTTTTCTTTCGAGCGTTTGCCGCGCAGTGCAGCCATGCCGCCGCGTTCGTTGAAGCCGTCGCTGCGCTGTTGCACATTGGCCAGTTGCAGGTACGGCTGCCAATCCCAGAAGTCATGGCTGAACTTATAGTTGGCCTCGGCAAATGCCTGCACGCTACGACTGGCGTACTTGGCGGACAGGTGGTTTTCTACCCCAGGGAAACTGACGCGACGTTTGGTCTGTATCTCATGTTGCGCGTAGGCAATGCCGCCATACAGGCCAAAAGCGTCCCAAGTGTGGCCAACATGCAGGCCCAACTGGTAGGTGTCGACACTTGCCTTGCCGCGTGCACCGGCCTTCACCTCGGTTTGACTGCTGCCGGCCATCACCCCCACGCGAGTGCCTTGTTGCAGTGTGTGATCAAACCCAAGCAGCAGGCCCGTGCTGCTGTGGGCGGTGCGCGAGGTGCCGGTGTCGCCTGCGAGTTGGCCGGATTGCCGCGGCAGTTGCACCCAGACGCCTTGGTTTTTTGCATCGAGCCCGATGGTGCGGCCGTCTTGCGCCAGGCGCTGACGGTCGAGTGCGGCTTGACGCAACACGCGGCTGTTCTCGATCAGCACCGCTTGGGTGCTGGCATGCAGTTCGCCGCTCAACTGGTCCAGGGCCGAAGGTGCCTGCTCGGGAAACAGTGCGGTCAGGCGCTGCAGCAGCGGCGAAGGCTGAGTCTCAGCATCCGCAGCACGGGCGACGGCGCGCTGGTTGGCAGTGCCCGCCGCCGACGCCAGTGACCGACCACGGCCGAATTCCACCAGTAAGTTGTTGCCGTGTTTGACCTGGGAAACGCTGAGGAAGGGCGAGAACTCACGGTGGTCGATCGAAGCAAACTCGCCGCTCAACGCACCTTTGGCCTGCAGGATGCTGTAGCGCTGGCCCAAAGGGTAGCTGTTGGGTTGCGCGCTCAGGTACAGCGTGCCGCCGTTGATTGAGGCCTGCTGGCTGACTTGCAGTTTTGCCGGGACTGCCTGGGGCACCAGGCCGGTCATCAAGGTGGCGCCGGACGCTTGCTGGTAGTCGCCTTCGACGGCCAAGCTGCCGTTCAGGCGCAGGACGCCGCCGTCGAGTTTTACCTCGCCCTTGAGGTTGTTGACGCCATCCAGTTCCAGAATGCCCTGCTTGACGGTGGCGCCGGCGAAGCTGTTATTGCCGCTCAGGCGCAGCCAACCGATGCCGGTTTTTTCCAGGCGGCCGGGGCCACTGATATTGTTGCGCCAATCGTCCCAGGCGCCGCCTTGCCAGACAATCGCGCCGCCAGCGGGGCGATCCATATTGACGTTGGTATCGACGCGCAATTGGCCGGGGCCATCGATGGCTTTTTTCAGGTTTATCAAGCCCCAGCCGTAAACGTCGTCCACGCCCGGCTCGCCGAGGTCGGTGGCGGTGGTGAGCAATATGTCGCGGATTTGCGGGTTGTCGAGGTAGGGGAAACGTTCTATCAGCAGTGCCAGGCCGCCGGTGACGTGGGGCGCGGCCATGGAGGTGCCAGAATTTAGCATATAGCCTAGTTCGGGGTTATCACCGGTCACTGCGAAGCCATCGACACCATCGTCCTGGTCGAAGTGGTTTTCGGTTTGTATTGAACCTGCGACCCAGGACGAGTTGATATCTGTACCGGGCGCGGCCAGACACCAGTCTTTGCTGAAACCGCAGCGCTTGGAGTAATCGCTCAAGGTCAGCGCTTTATTTAAATTGACGACGGTCAACCAATAAGGCTCCAACTCGGCAATGGCACGTGGCAGGTTGGGATGAAGCCCGGCATTTGGCGCTTTTTGAGGTGAGTCGTTTGCTGTGGTGAGGTTGCCCGCTGACCAGACTTGCAGCATCCCATACTTGATAGTGTTGTCTGCGATGGCCTTGAGTTCTGAATAAATGGAGGTTCCGGTTTCGCTTAATGCCAGGTTCAGCTCTGTTTCATTCGCAGGCGAAAATGCGCTGCCCCAACTATTATTGACGACACGCACATTTTGACTGTGCAACTGGGCATAGGCGACGTTTACCGCTGCAACTGTCGGAAGGGGCGCGCGCGTAATATCTCTTAAGGCAAGTGGGCCTCCCAGGTAGGTATTACCGTACTTGCGCACTGCACTCACGTTGGCAGCGTAAGCCACGCCCTGCACTCCAGAGCCATCACGATTGGCGAGCGCTATGCCGGCAACGTGAGTGCCGTGCGCGTCGTATTCAGAACCTACCGCTCTGAGATAGTCATCAAGTTGCTCACGGGTGAGCGTGCCCTCGGCAATGGACTCTTCAAGGCCGGGCAATGCTTCAGGTGGCAATGCGTCGATAACGGTGACCGAGGCACGGTCACCTTCGGTATAGAAGCAGCCGTTCTCCAGTACGGTCCCACTCATGCAGCCGGTGTCAGCCATAAGCACGCCGATGGCTGGCTTCCCCGCAAACTCGCTATGGCGCAGGTCTGTTCCAGTATCGTAAACCCCTAAGCGTACCCCTGCGCCACTCAAACCCCGTGCATAAGCGTAGTCCGCCCCGACCGCGCCCAACCCCCAGTTACTCTTGAACTCGTCACTGCGCCAGCTGGCCGCATCGTGCAGTCGGCCCTGTTCGGCATAGCTTGCGGCTTCAACGGGCATACCCGACAGGCACCCAAGCACACAGAGGGCGATAGTATTTCGTTTGAAAGAGGATTGAGCGGCCGCATTCAGGGCGTTCGCACGGTCTTTTTTCGAGGGCGACATGGTCCACACACCTGCACATAGAAATGAGCTGACAGGGTGTGCGAACGTGCCGGGAGCGTTATGTAGGACATGGCTGGAGCGAGAGAGAGAAACTTCACTTTTTGCTGATTGAGGCGGGCGAGTACCTCAAGCCCCCTCTTTAGAAAAGAGGGGGCGCAGGTCTTACAACAACTCGAACGTCTGCTGCTGCACATCCTGGGAGTCCAACCCGATCTGCACATTGAACTCACCCGGCTCAGCCGCGAATTTGAGCTGGGTGTTGTAGAACTTCAAGTCTTCCTCGGTGATGGTGAAGTGCAGCGTGCGTTCTTCACCGGACTTGAGCATGACCTTCTGGAAGTTCTTCAGCTCTTTGACCGGGCGGATCATCGAGCCGGCCACGTCCTGGATATACAACTGCACCACGGTTTCGCCATCGACCTTGCCGGTGTTCTTCACGGTGACGCTGGCGTCGAGCTTGCCGGTCTTGTTCAGGGTGGTGGACGACAGCGCCATGTCCGCCAGGCTGAACGTGGTGTAGCTCAGGCCATAACCGAACGGGAACAGTGGCCCGGTAACGTCATCGAAGTACTGCGAGGTGTAATTGCCCGGCTTGCCTGGGGTGAACGGCCGGCCGATGCTCAGGTGGTTGTAGTAGGTCGGAATCTGCCCCACCGAACGAGGGAAGGTGATCGGCAGCTTGCCCGATGGGTTGTAGTCACCGAACAGCACGTCGGCGATGGCGTTGCCGCCTTCGGTGCCGGCAAACCAGGTTTCCAGGATGGCGTCAGCCTCTTTGTTCTCATCCACAATCGACAGTGGGCGGCCGTTCATCAGCACCAAGACCAGCGGTTTGCCGGTGGCTTTGAGCGCTTTGATCAGGTCGCGCTGGCTTTGCGGAATGTTCAGGTCGGTACGGCTGGAGGACTCGTGGGACATGCCACGGGACTCGCCTACGGCGGCGACCACTACGTCGGCTTCCTTGGCGGCCTTGACCGCTTCGTCGATCATCACTTGGGCAGGGCGGGTGTCATCGACCACTTCCGGCGCATCGAAGTTGAGGAAGTTGAGGTAGTCGACCACGGCTTTGTCGTTGGTGATGTTGGCGCCACGGGCATAGATGATTTTGCCCTTGTCGCCGATCACGTGGTTCATGCCGTCCAGCAGCGTGACGGACTGTTCAGGCTTACCGGCAGCGGCCCAACTGCCCATCATGTCGATCGGTGCCTTGGCCAGCGGGCCGACCAGCGCGATGGTCGCGGTTTTTTTCAGCGGCAGGGTGTTGTTGTGGTTTTTCAGCAAGACCTGGCTGCGGCGGGCAATATCGCGCGCATCGCTGCGGTGCAGGCGGCTTTCGGCATAGGTGTCGGCCGGGTCATCTTCGGCCTTGCCGATGCGCAGGTACGGGTCTTTGAACAGGCCCATGTCGTACTTGGCGCCGAGCACTTCGCGCACCGCATTGTCGATGTCGCTTGGCTCGATTTCGCCGGACTTGAGCAGGCCAGGCAATTCCTTGCCGTACAGCGAGTCGTTCATGCTCATGTCGATGCCGGCCTTGATCGCCAGCTTGGCAGCCTCACGCCCGTCCTTGGCCACGCCATGCTTGATCAGCTCGAAGATCGCGCCATGGTCGCTCACGGCCAAACCTTTGAAGCCCCAGTCCTTGCGCAGCAGGTCGTTCATCAGCCAGGTGTTGGCGGTGGCCGGTACGCCGTTGATCGAATTCAATGCCACCATCACACCGCCGGAACCGGCCTTGATTGCTGCGTGGTACGGCGGCAGGTAGTCCTGGTACATCTTGACCGGGCTCATGTCGACCACGTTGTAGTCGCGACCGCCTTCCACCGCGCCATACAGGGCGAAGTGCTTGACGCTGGCCATGATGCTGTCGGCATTTGCCGGGCTTACGCCCTGGAACGCCTTGACCATCACTTCGGCGATGCGCGAGACCAGGTAGGTGTCTTCACCAAAACCTTCGGAGGTGCGGCCCCAGCGCGGGTCGCGGGAGATGTCGACCATCGGCGCAAAGGTGATGTCGAGGCTGTCGGCGGCGGCTTCCTGGGCGGCGATGCGACCGGAGCGGCCGATGGCGTCCATGTCCCAGCTGGAGGCCAGGGCCAGGCTGATCGGGAAAATCGTGCGGTGGCCGTGGATCACGTCATAGGCGAAGAACATCGGGATCTTCAACCGACTGCGCATGGCCGCGTCCTGCATCGGACGGTTTTCCGGGCGGGTGATCGAGTTGAACGTGCCGCCAATGCGCCCGGCGGCGATTTCCTTGCGGATCAGCTCGCGGGGCATTTCCGGGCCGATGCTGATCAGGCGCAATTGGCCGATCTTTTCATCCAGGGTCATCTGCTTGAGCAGGTCGCTGACGAAGGCGTCCTTGTCTTTAAGCGCAGCAGGCTTTGTTTCTGCCCATACGGGGTGACTGGCCAGAGTGGCAACAAGGCCGAGCAAACACAGCTTTTTCATGAATATCCTTTTTCGGCTACTGCACAGCGAAATGCGCTGGTCTGCCAAAATGTGGGGGAACCTATGTTGTTGTTCGAGTGTTATTGCACTTAATGCACCACACTTGTGAACTCTTATTCGCGCTGGGCATCTTTTTAGCTGATTGGCTCGATGCAATCCAGTGGTGGCGGATTATGCCCCAAGCGCGCGGTTTATAGGTTTAGTCGTCACATTCCATCCAGATTGGGCAGGAGAAACACTATGCAAGCAGCACAACATTACCGCTGGGGCTTCAAGGCCGCGGCTTTTCTATTGATCAGCACGGTGCTGAGCGGTTGCGGCATCAATACCATTCCGACCCTGGACGAACAGGCCAAGGCGGCCTGGGGCCAGGTGCAGAACCAGTACCAACGCCGCGCCGACCTGATTCCCAACCTGGTGGAAGTGGTCAAGGGCTATGCGGCCCATGAGCAAGACACGCTGACGGCTGTGATTGAAGCACGCGCCAAGGCCACTTCTATCCAGGTGGATGCCAGCACGCTCGACAACCCGGAAAAACTCAAGCAGTTCCAACAAGCCCAGGACGGTCTGAGCGGTGCGCTTAGCCGTTTGATGGTGGTGTCCGAGCGCTACCCGGACCTCAAAGCCAACCAGAACTTCCTGGCGTTGCAGTCTCAGCTGGAAGGCACCGAAAACCGTATCGCCGTGGCCCGTCGCGACTTTATCCAGGCAGTGCAGGCTTACAACACCGAGATCCGCACCTTCCCGGGCCGCCTGTGGCACAGCGTGATGTACAGCGACTTGCCGATCCGCGCCACGTTTGAAGCCACCAGTGCCGACGCCGATAAAGCGCCGCAAGTGAAGTTCAAATAAGGCTTCTCTGAGGTGTCGATGCGTTTATTACGGATAGGCTTGGCGCTGTGGCTGCTGGCCTGCGTGGGCGCGGCCCAGGCGGCGCTGACCTTCCCGGCCTTGACCGGGCGGGTGGTGGACACCGCGCAGATGATCGACCCGGCGGTACGTGCGCAGCTGACCCAGCAATTGCAGGCGCTGGAGCAAACCTCGGGCGACCAGATCGTGGTGGTGACCGTGCCCGACCTGCAAGGCGTGCCCATTGAGGACTACGGTTATCAATTGGGCCGCCAGTGGGGCATTGGCCAGAAGGGAAAGGACAATGGCGCGCTGTTGATCGTCGCCCGTGATGAGCGCAAATTGCGCATCGAAGTCGGTTATGGCCTCGAAGGCGTGCTGACCGATGCGCAGTCGTGGGTGATCATCAACCAGGTGATCGCGCCCAAGTTCAAGGCCGGTAATTACAGCCAGGGCATCAGCGACGGCGTTGCGGCCATGATTCAGGTGGTGGGCGGCGAGCCGCTGGCTGTGCCGGCCCATGTGGCGGACGCGAATTTTGCCAAGGATAATCCGGGGTTTTCCATCGGCTTGTTCATCCTGCTGATCGGCGTGTTGTGGCTGTGTAATCGGCTGGGGCTGCCCGTTGGCGCTATCCTGCTGGCGATTCTCAGCAGCAGTGGACGCGGCGGCGGTGGCGGGGGCGGCGGTGGTGGCTTCAGAGGCGGCGGCGGTGGTTTTGGCGGCGGTGGTGCCTCAGGTGGCTGGTAATGACAATAACTAGAACAGAGCATCTACAACCATGGCATTACTGACTGAACACGAGCAGCGCCAAGTCGCCGAAGCGATCGCGCGCGTCGAAAAAACCACGGACGCCGAGCTGGTCACCGTGCTGGCCGCGCGTGCTGATGATTACGCCTATATCCCGCTGCTGTGGGCCAGCCTGATCGCCTTGGTGGTGCCTGGCATCGTGCACTACCTGTCGGGCTACCTGACCATGTACACCTTGCTGTTGGCGCAATGGGCGACCTTCATTGTGCTGTGCCTGGTGTTTCGCCTGCCCATGGTCACCACCCGGCTGATTCCGCGTTCGGTACGCCACTGGCGTGCGTCGAACCTGGCGCGGCGACAGTTCCTGGAACAGAACCTGCACCACACGCTGGGCAGCACCGGGGTGCTGATTTTTGTCAGCGAGGCGGAGCGGTATGTGGAGATCCTGGTGGACGACGGTATTTCCAAGCACCTGGATGACGACAGCTGGGAAGGCATCGTCAAGGCGTTCACCCAGCAGGTGAAGCAGGGGCAGACGCTGGCGGGGTTTATTGCCTGCATCGAGGCGTGTGGTGAATTGCTGAAGGTGCATGTGCCGGTGACGCAGACGCGTAATGAGCTGCCTAACCGGTTGATCGTGCTGGAATAGCTGCTTTTCTGTGGGAGCCGGGCTTGTGTGGGAGCTCCCACAAAAGCCAGCTCCTACATAAGTCAGTTTCCAGAGAAAAGTGATTCCCGCATTTGATTTGTGGCGGCTGGGCGACCGTTGATCAAATAACCCCGTGCCCTAAACCTTCATCCCCCCTAAAATGCCCGGCATTCTTTGCCCGAGGCGTTTTTGTTCATGTCTGTCACCGCTCAACCTGCCAGCCCTGCGCCGGACCATCACGCCCAGTTCATCGAACTGCTGAGCGCAAGCCTCGCGCAGAACGCGTTTATCAAGCTGGTGCTGGCCAAGTACGTCGGTGAGGAAGCCG
Organism: Pseudomonas sp. ChxA; assembly: GCF_030263855.1. Taxonomy (NCBI): domain Bacteria; kingdom Pseudomonadati; phylum Pseudomonadota; class Gammaproteobacteria; order Pseudomonadales; family Pseudomonadaceae; genus Pseudomonas; species Pseudomonas sp. ChxA. The sequence continues at coordinate 5,623,693 of NZ_JARPMK010000001.1, read as the reverse complement.
AGTTGCAGCGGCTGATCATCAAGCAGGTCGTGGTCAAGGAGCAGGCGTGTCTGTCCTTTGTCTATCGCTACAAGACCCGCGACATCACCAAGAACTTGCCGCTGGCCGAAGGCGTGGCGGCGATTGCCGCGCTGCTGCCGGCGTCGTTCAAGAATGCGCATTTGCTGTCGCTGACCGACGAAGCCCAGCTGGAATACAGCAAAAAGAACAAAAGCTCGCTGTTCAAAAGCAAGCCGCAGCAATTGCGCGAGGCGCCTTCGGCTGAGCATAACCGCGAGAAAAACCGCTTCCTCGACTTGAACCGGCCATTCCTAGCCGACCTGGGCGTCACCGACGCCAAGCAGGCGCTGATCCCGTCGATGTCGCGCAAGTGGAAGCAGATCAACAAGTTCATCGAAGTATTCAGCCATGCGCTGACCTCATCGCCGTTGAAGCTCGACCAACCGGTGCGTGTGGCGGATTTCGGTTCGGGCAAGGGCTACCTGACGTTCGCCATTCACGATTACCTGCGCAACACCCTCAAGGCCGAGGGCGAAGTGACGGGCGTGGAATTGCGTGAAGACATGGTAACCCTGTGCAACACCGCCGCCGCACGCCTGGAGCATCCGGGGCTGGTGTTCAAGTGTGGTGATGTGCGCAGTGTGGCGCCCAGCGAACTGGATGTGATGATCGCCCTGCATGCCTGCGATATCGCCACCGACTACGCGATCCACACCGGCATCCGTTCCGGTGCGTCGATCATCATGTGCTCGCCATGCTGCCACAAACAGATCCGCCTGCAGATCCAGAGCCCGCTGCTGCTCAAGCCGATGCTGCAATACGGCCTGCACCTGGGCCAGCAGGCGGAGATGGTCACCGACAGCTTGCGTGCGCTGTTCCTGGAAGCCTGTGGTTACGAGACCAAGGTGTTCGAGTTCATCTCGTTGGAACACACCAACAAGAACAAGATGATTCTGGCGGTCAAGCGGGCCGAGCCTGTGGACAATGCGCAACTGTTGGAAAAAATCCAGCAGCTGAAGGCGTTCTACCACATCAGCGAACACTGCCTGGAAACCCTGCTGCGTGCGGATGGCTTCTTGAACTGAATGCGGTCTCCTGTGGGAGCTGGCTTGCCTGCGATGGCATCACCTGGGTTTGCTGATAGACCGAGGTGTCTGCATCGCAGCGGTGCGACGATTCGACAAGCCAGCTCCCGCACAAGCAGGCGCAGGCTGCACCGCCGTCTTACGCCCGAGCATCACCGTCACGATCACGCCACACGCAAACACCCAGGTAATCGGCTCGATATGTTCACCAAAGAACAACGCCGAAAACGCGATGGTGAAGAAAATCTGCAACAGCTGGATCTGGCTGACCCGCGCAATGCCGCCCATGGCCAGCCCGGCGTACCAGGCAAAGAACCCCAGAAACTGCGAGAACAGCGACACATACCCAAACGCCCACCAGGTGCGCATGGAAATCGCGCCTTGGTGCTGCGCCGCCAAATACCATACCGGGCCGATCAATACTGGCGTCGACAGCACCAGCGCCCAGCAGATCACTTGCCAGCCGCCCATTTCCTTGGCCAATCGGCCGCCTTCGGCATACCCCAGGCCGCCCAGGGCGATGGCTGCGAACATCACCAAATCCCCGGCTTGAATACTGCCGGCGCCAGTGATCAACGCGTAACTCAACACCAGCGCACTGCCCAGCGCCGCGCAGGCCCAGAAGGCTTTTGACGGCCGCTCATGGGACAGCCACGCCGCATACAACGCCACGCACAGCGGCTGCAGGCCATTGACCAACGCACCATGGGACGCCGGCAAGGTTTGCATGGCCCAGGCCGAGAGCACGGGGAAGCCAAGGATCACACCGAGGATGACCAGGCTCAGCCCACGCACCTGGCGCCAGGTTGGCCAGCTTTCTCGGCGCCACAGCAACAGCGCCGCTGCCGGGATCGCTGCGAACAAGGCGCGCCCGAGGCCATTGAGCAAGGGGTGGATTTCCTGCACCACAATGCGAGTGAAGGGCAATGTCAGGCTGAAGATAACGACGCCCAGCAGGCCGAGGGCCATGCCGGTATTTTCGCGCGAGCTCATGAGTGGGGACCAGAATCTGGAGGGCTTCAAGGGAAGCCCATCTAGCCACAACCCCCGCCGATTGCGGGCCTACAGCTGGTCGCAGATTTATCCGTACAGTTTCAATCTTTAAGCTGGCAGGCACGCCGCTATCGCGGGCAAGCCCGGCTCCCACAGTTGATCTCTATCGTCTGGCGGACCGAGTTCTCCTGTGGGAGCTGGCTTGCCTGCGATGGCCTCACCCTGGTCTTTAGAAGAACCGCGTAATGCTGATCTTCGCATCGCGGCCCTTGGTGTAGGCACGATCACCGCTCAAGGCCGGGCGGAAGTTGTTGTTGAACAGGTTGTCCACGGTGAAGTTCACCTCGGTGCCTTTGAGGTACGCCTGTTGCGGCTTCCATTTGGCGAACAGGCCTTGGGTGTTGTAGGCCTTGTTGCCGTACTGGTCGTAAAACAGGTCGCCCAAACTGCTGCCCGGGCCGCCGGAGTATTTGTCACTCGGCAAGCGATCGGTCGCGCCAATGAACTGGCCCATCCAGCCGACTTGGGCGTCCCAGGCCGGGATGTTGGTGCCCAGTACCAGCACCCATTTGGTCGGTGGAATATCGCGGGCCGGCACATCCGGGCCCCACGGATTGGTGTAGGCGCCTTCGTGTTCACCCTTGGCGTAGGCGAACGACACCGAGCCGAACAGGTAGGTGGAGTTGTAGAACGATTCCAGCTCAAAGCCCTTGATGGTCAGGCCGCCGATGTTGCGGTAGTTGGACATCGCCCCAGGCGGGCACGCGTTGGCAATGGTGCCACCGTTGACGGCCTGGTTCTGGCAACCCACGCCGGTGGCCTTGAAGATTTCGTCTTCGACTTTGTTATGGAACAGTGTGGCGCGCACTTGCAGGTTATCGTTCTGGGCGATCAGGTTGTCGAAGCTGGTGACGCCACCCAGGGTGATCGAGGTGATGCGCTCCGGGTCGAGGTCGACGCTGGTGGCGGTGCGGCTGCCCAGGCCTTGCACTTCATACTGCTCGTCGATCACCGGCGCACGCCAGGTCTTGCTCCAGTTGGCGAACAGCCCCAGGTTCGGCGTGACGTTCCAGAACAACGCCAGGCGCGGCGACCAGCCGGTGTAGGTGCGGTCGCTGTAGTCGTGGCCGAAGGACGGATCCGGGTTGTTGTAGTACGGCGCGTCATTGCCTTCGCCACGGTTGCGCACATGGTCGTAGCGCAGCGACGGGGTGATGGTCACGTCGCCCACGGTGACTGCGTCCTGGACAAAGAAACTGTTGGTGTCGACCTTGCCGTGGGGCATGAAGCCCGGCTGGAAGTGCCCGTAGTTGTAGCGCGCAGTGTTGTAGGTGGTGCCGGGCATCCACATTTCGGTTTCGCGGATGTGCTTGCGGATCTGCCCGCCGACGGTCACCGCGTGCTGCAAGGGGCCGGTGTCAAACAGGCTGACGTTGCGGATGTCGAGGTTCTTGTCGGTGTAGGCGGTGTCCATCTTGCGCCCGCCGGTGGCCAGTTGGAAAAACGCGGTGGCGTCGCGTTCGTCGGTCTGGTCGGTGTTGGACTGGGAATATTTGACGGTCAGGTCGATCAGCGGGTTATTCACCGGCGTGTATTCGTACTTGCCCGACCAGGTGGTGTCAGTGGTGTCACGCTGGGCTAAAAAACGCTTCAGCGCGTTTTCGTAACCGTAGCGGTCGATGTTGGCCTGGGTCGGCGGCGTCGGGTAGCTGGCGGCGGAAAACGGTGTCCAGCGGTTGCTGTGGGAGCGCGAGTAAGACAGACCAACGCTGTGCTCCTCGGTGAAGTGGGCGTTGACCTTGAACAGTTTGCCATCCACATCCTGGGCGCTGTTGGGCAGGCGCTGCGGGTTGACCGGGTATTCGTTGTTGTCGTTGGGCAGCTTGGCGGCCACCTTCATGTCGCCGCCGTCGCGCTGGGTCAGGTAGGCCAGCGCGTCGAAACGGCCGTCGTCGGTGCGGCCATACACGGCACTGCTGTAGATCTGTTCGTGGTCATTGCTGGAGTAGCCGTATTTGAGCATTGCACCGCTGTTGCGACCGTCTTGCAGCAGGTCCGGGGCATCCTTGGTGGTCATGTTGACCGTGCCGCCAAAGCCGCCGTTGCCGGTGAACGGCGAGTTGGGGCCTTTCTCGACCTCAATGCTCTTGATCAGCTCCGGCTCGATAAACACGGTGCCTTGCTGGTAGCGCTCAAAGCCGGTTTTGGTGGCGCCGTCGACGGTCATCGGCACGTCTTCGGCATCGCCGAAACCTCGAATATTGATGGTCTGGCCACCGGGCTTGAGCGAGCCGCCCTGGCTCACGCCGGGCAAGGTCTGCAACAGGCTGGGGATGTTGTTGGACTGGTAGCGGTCGATGTCGGCCTGGGTCATGGTCGAGCGGTTGACGGTGCTGGAGTCGACTTCGTTACCGGTGCCGATCACGCTGAGGGCATCCAGCTGGATGGCGCCGCTGTGGGTGGTCTTGCCCTCGTCGGGGCGCACCACGTAGGTGTTGCCGACTTTGATCAGGGTGAACTCGCCGTTTTTCAGCAAGCTGCGAATCGCCACTTCCGGGCTGAATTCACCGTTGAGCGCCGGCGCCTGCACATGCTTGAGCAGTGTTTCATCGAACAACAGCTGGATTTTCGCCTGCTGCGCGACAAAGCTCAGGGACGTGGCCAGCGATTGGGCGGGCAGTTGCAGCCTGAGCGACTCGGCCTGGGCGCTGAGGCTCAAGGCCATGCAGGTGGCAATAAGGGTCGGTCGAAGAAACAGGTGCGAAGCGTGGCAAGGCGCGCGAAACATGAAATCCCCCGGGGCGGCTAAATAGCCAAAAAGGTGTGCGTATCCAACACAGTCGGGAGGAAGACGGGGCAGTGGCAAAAAACCACACATGCGAATGCAAAATATTCTCAAGTGTGACTTTTGCAGGCTTTACTTGAGCGGTTCGATTCTGACTATGCCATCGGCCGAGGCCACGGTTTTAACCGGCAGCAGGGCGGGCAGGGCGCTGAGCAGGGCATCCGGGTCATTCACATCCAGATTGCCCGAGACCTTCAGTTGCGCCACGGCTTTGTTGACCTGCATGGGCGCTTGAGGCCGGTAGAGGCTCAGTTCATCGATCAGGCTGGCCAACTCTCGATTGCGAAACGACAGGTGCCCACTGCGCCAATCGGCCACTTCTTCGGTGGTGAGTGTCTGTTGCTGCACGGTGCCTTTGGCGTAGCTGTACGTGGCACGTTGCTGGGCGCCGAGCAACGCCACCGGGCTTTTGGCGTCCGGCTCGAAGGCGACCTGGCCATGGGCGACGCTGACCACCAGTTGTTGCTGGCTGCGCCGCACGTCAAACCCGGTGCCGACCACCCGCACATTCGCCTCGCCGGCTTGCACGTAGAGCGGGCGCTCTTTGTCGGCGGCAACTTCGATAAAGACCTGGCCCTTGTCCAGATGCAGGATGCGTTGATGCGCGCTGAAATCCACGCGTAGGTGAGTGTTGGCATTCACATACAGCGTGCTGCCGTCGGGCAGGGCGAGTGTGCGCATGCCTTTGGCGTGCCCGGCAATCTGGCTGTGGAGCAGCGCGCGGGGCGCACCGATATTCGTCGCCAGCACGGCGCAGACCAGTGCGGCGGCCACGGCCAGGGCCGGGCGCATTATCGAGGGTTTACGCTTGGGCAGCGGTACGGGTTTGTTCAGTTGCTGCAACTGGGCGAGGTCGTCCCACAGTTGTTCGAATTCGGCATAGGCACGGGCGTGGGCGGGCGTTGCCTGCCAGGCGGCAAAGGCTTTGCGATCGGCACGCGCTGCGCCATTGCGGTTGCGGGCAAACCAGCTGGCGGCTTGGGCATCGATGGAGTCGCTCGCCTCGATATCCAGGGCGTCGATGTCGCTCAGGCGGTTCATTCTGGCTGCTCCGTGCCGGGTTCTGGTTGAAGGCGTCGCTTGCAATGCAGCAGGGCAAAAGCGATGTGCTTTTCTACCATGCTGGTCGAAATGCCCATGCGCTCGGCGATCTGCGCCTGGCTCAAGCCTTCGAAGCGGTGCAGCATAAGGGCTTCTCGCCTGCGGGGCGAGAGTTCGGCAAGGACTTCTTTCAACTGTTCCAGGCGTTGCAGGCGCTGCGCGGCGGCCATGGGGTCGTTTTGCGCGTCGCTGACCGGCTCCGTGTCAATGTCGGTCGGATCGGAATGGGCGCTCTGGCGTACCTTCTGTTTACGCCAGTGATCGCGCAACAGGTTGCGCGCCATCTGGAACAGAAACGCCCGTGGCTGCTCGACCTTGGCGCGGTCGCGGTAGTCCAGCCACTGGGTGAAGACATCCTGGGTCATGTCCGCCGCGTCGCTGGCGTTGTCCGTGCGCTTGCGCAGGAAATGCAGGATATCTGCATAAAACCCGCGAAAGGCATCGGCCGACAACGGGTCGGGCTTGGGACGAGACATGGATATCCTTCTTGACGAAGCACGACGTAGAAAAGTCGCGAATGATATCGAGAACTATTGTCATTTGTCTCTATGTAATGGGTTCATGGGTTCAAAAATGTGGGAGCTGGCTTGCCTGCGATAGCGGTGCGACGATTCGACAAGTCAGCTCCCACAGGAGGCCGTGGTTTTAGCGCAGTAATGCTTTGAGCTGTTCGATCCCAGCCTCACCCAACGGGAACACCGGCAAGCGTGGATCGCCCGCCTCCAGGCCGGTCAGTCGCAACCCGGCCTTGATCGTCGCGGGCAAACCGCCCTTGAGGATGAACTCCAGCAACGGCAACTGGCGATAGAACAGCTCCCGCGCCAGTGTCAGGTCATTGGCGAGCACCGCGTCATACAACTTCAGGTTGAGCTGCGGGATCAGGTTCGGCGCTGCCGTGCACCAACCCTTGGCACCCGCCGCGAAGGCTTCCAGCGCCAGTGGGTTGCAGCCGTTGTAGAACGGCACGTCGCTGTGGCGATGCAACTGGTGCATGCGCTGAATATCGCCGGTGCTTTCCTTGACCATGGTCACGTTCGCCACCTGTTTGACGATGCGCAGGATCAAGTCCACCGACATGTCCGTGCCACTGGTAGCCGGGTTGTTGTAAAGCATGATCGGCACGCCGACGCTGTCGCCAATCGCGGCGTAGTGGGCGAGGATTTCCGCTTCGCTGAGTTTCCAGTACGAGGCCGGCAGCACCATCACTACATCGGCGCCATTGGCTTCGGCATAACGGGCGCGACGCACGGCTTTGGCGGTGGTCAAGTCAGACACGCTGACAACTGTGGGTACGCGCCTGGCGATTTTTGCAAGGCTATAGGCGCTGACCTCATCCCACTCCGCATCGCTTAAATACGCGCCTTCACCGGTGCTGCCCAAAGGCGCGATGGCGTGCACGCCGCTGTCGATAAGGCGGTCGATGGAGCGGCCGAGGGCGTCGAGGTCAATGCGCTGGCCGTCGGTGCTGAATGGGGTGATGGTGTAGCCGATGATGCCGTGAATAGTGGGGTTGGACATGGGAAGTCTCCGCGTGAATAAGGGCAATCAGTTCAGGCAATCGGCGTGTTTGCGCAGGTTCTGCCGGGCGTAGTAGTTGAACGCGGCGCCGTGGCGCTTGGGCTTGGAGATCCAGTCATGGGCCTCGCGACCCAGCTCGGGCAGGATCGGCTTGATGGTGCCCGCCGACATCGCCAGCAACTGCAACTTGGCTGCCCGCTCGATCAACTGCGCGATGACGCAGGCTTCCTCGATGCTCGCGCCGGTGGACAGCTGGCCGTGGTGCGAGAGCAGAATTGCGCGCTTGTCGCCCAAAGCTGCTGTGATGATTTCGCCTTCTTCATTGCCCACCGGCACGCCCGGCCAGGCTTCCAGGAAGGCGCAATCTTCGTACAGCGGGCACAGGTCCATATGCGACACCTGCAGCGGCACTTCAAGCATCGACAGCGCGGCAATATGCGTGGGGTGCGTATGGATGATGCAGTTCACATCCGGCCGCCCACGGTAAACCCAGGTGTGAAAACGGTTGGCCGGGTTGGGGATGCCATGCCCCTCGAGTACTTCAAGGTCTTCGTTGACCAGCAACAGATTGCTGGCCGTGATTTCATCGAAACCCAGGCCCAGTTGCTGAGTGTAATAGGTACCTGGCGTTGGCCCACGTGCGGTGATCTGCCCGGCCAGGCCAGAGTCGTGGCCGTGTTCGAACAGGATGCGACAGGTGAGCGCCAGCTTTTGCCGGTCGGTCCACGTATTATCCGCCAGGCTGTTTTGCATCTGGATCAGTGCTTGCTTGACCAGTTGGTCTTTGGGAAGTGCTAATGTCTTGGCCATATCGGTGTCCTTTGGGTTAGAGCAAATGACACTAAAGATGCTATATGACACTTTGTGTCATTGGCAAGCGTGATTCTGCCTTTTCTGCAGGGATTAACCGCAGCACATGTCTATCCGTTTGAAATTATTGAGAAAAAAACTTGGCGTAACCCTGGAATCCCTGGCCGAAAAGTCCGGGATGACCAAGAGCTATCTGTCCAAGGTCGAGCGTGGGCTCAACACGCCGTCGATTGCCGCCGCGCTGAAACTGGCCAAGGCGTTGAACGTGAAGGTCGAAGAACTGTTCAGCGAAGACAACGTCAGCCTCGACAGCTACAGCCTGGTGCGCAGCCACGAACGCCCCGACACCGCGCCGGGTTATGCAGTGCTGGCCCATCAGGTCAGCGAACGCAGCCTGCTGCCGTTCATCATCTACCCGCCGGCGGAGTTCACCGACAAGACCTTCAAGGAGCATCTGGGCGAGGAGTTTTTGTTTGTGCACGAAGGCCAGGTAGAAGTGGATTTCATGAACGAACGGGTGATTCTGGAACGGGGCGATGCGCTGCACTTCAATGCACAGAAACCTCACCGAATTCGCTCGGTGGGGCAGGTGCAGGCGCAGTTGCTGGTGGTGGTGCACAGCAGCGACGAGTGACCCTGTTCCCAGGTTGGAACACCGTCAATGTGGGAGCTGGCTTGCCTGCGATTGCGGTGGGCCAGTCAGTATTGCCTTAACTGACACACCGCTATCGCAGGCAAGCCCGCTCCCACAGTTGATCTTCGTTGTTCAGTAGATCAGCGTTCGACGGGAACTGAGAGTGCGGCATTACCCAGCGGATGCGTGCGCGCCGCAAAGAACTTCAGCTCCACGCCACTGCCGTCAAACAACTGCGAATACCGGCGCTTCTGCTGGCGGATAAACCCGTCACTGCGCCCCGACACCGAAATTGCCAGTGTCGTCAGTTTGGCCTGGCGAAGCGCATCCACCAGGTGCTGATCCTGCGGCCCCAAGTCATGACCGAAGATGCACAACGCGCCATCATGACTCAGCAACTGCTCGTAGCAGAACGACAGGTAGTCCGAGCTGCGGATGGTCTTGAGCTTCTCCTCCACCTTGCCTTCGCTGACAAACAGCGGCACATCGTCCAGGGTCTTGATCGTATTGTTGATCGCAAAACTGCTGAGCAATGTGCTGTCGGTGGTCGGCAATTTGCGCGCGGTGCCGTCGAGGTTGCGCACCAGGTGCAAGCCGCCGTGCAGGTAGAGGATGCGTGTGGTCTCGGTGCGCGTGTTGCGCAGGTCGAAGCTGGCGTCGGCGCTGCGGAACAGGTCGTCGATGCCCGGCGTGTGCAGGATTGCCCAGTAGTTGAGCAGGTCGTAATTGCTGGTGAACACCGTCGCGTAGTGCTTCAACTCAGTGTTGATCGTCGCCAGTGTCGACGGCTGCATCAGGCGCCACGGAATGTGCACGGCGTGGATGGTGTTGATCAGCGCTTCCTTGATCGCGTAGTAGCGGTTGCGCGGCGCCGCCGAGCTGACCGCCAGCGCCTTGTTGACCCGGCTGGTAGTTTTTAACGCGCCCAGCGCTTGCTCGAAACTGCGGGTTTGCAGCGCATCGAACACGCTGAGTTCGGATGGGCTCAGGGGCTTTTCTTCGACGGTGCGGGCGTTTTCGAACAGCGAGTCGTAGGCAAAGTCTTCCCAAATCGCACGGCTGGCGCCATTGCCGATCAGAATCCCGTTGAAGTCGATGGCGCTGCGCAGTGCGCTCCAGTCTTCAAGGTGGGCGTCAATATCCTGGAAATCCTTCATTGCGGCGGGTCTACTCGAAATCGGCTGGGTGGTGACTTTATCACGAGCGTGCGTTGATCCTGATCAAGATGCGCCAAGCGTTACCGGTTGATTCTGTCGGCATACCGCCTCCGAGGATTGACCATGAGCAGCACCTTTTTTATTCCCGCCGTCAACATTATGGGCACCGACTGCCTCGACGAAGCCATGACGGCCATCCGCAACTACGGTTTTCGCAAGGCGCTGATCGTCACTGACGCCGTGCTGGCCAAGGCCGGCGTGGCCAGCATGATCGCCGAGAAGCTGGCGATGCAGGACATCGACTCGGTGATCTACGACGGGGCCAAGCCCAACCCCAATGTGGAAAACGTCGAGAAAGGCCTGGCGATGCTGGAGGCCACGGCCTGTGATTTTGTCGTGTCCCTGGGCGGCGGCTCGCCCCATGACTGCGCCAAGGGCATCGCGTTGTGCGCCACCAACGGCGGGCGTATCGGCGACTATGAAGGTGTCGACCAATCGAGCAAGCCGCAATTGCCGCTGGTGGCGATCAACACCACCGCCGGCACGGCCAGTGAGATGACCCGTTTCTGCATCATCACTGACGAAACCCGCCATGTGAAAATGGCCATCGTCGACCGCAACGTCACGCCGCTGCTGTCGGTCAACGACCCGACGCTGATGGTCGGCATGCCCAAGGGGCTGACGGCGGCAACCGGCATGGACGCGCTGACCCATGCGATCGAAGCCTATGTGTCGACGGCCGCCACGCCAATCACTGACGCCTGTGCGATCAAGGCCATGGAGCTGATCAGCGCCAACCTGCGCCTGGCGGTGCGCGACGGCAGCGACAAGGCCGCGCGGGAAAACATGGCGTATGCGCAGTTCCTGGCCGGGATGGCCTTCAACAATGCCTCGCTGGGGTTTGTGCATGCCATGGCCCACCAACTCGGCGGCCTCTACGACCTGCCCCACGGCGTGTGCAACGCAGTGTTGCTGCCGCATGTGCAAAGCTTCAATGCCAGCGTGTGCGCCAAACGTTTGAGCGACGTGGCGCGCGCCTTGGGCGCCGATATCAAGGGCATTACCCCCGAAGAGGGCGCCCAGGCGGCCATCGTCGCTATTCGCGCCTTGGCCCATGACGTTGAGATCCCGGCCGGTTTGCGCGAATTGGGCGCCAAGTTGCAGGACATTCCGTTGCTGGCCACCAATGCCTTGAAGGATGCCTGTGGGCTGACCAACCCACGGCGCGCGGATCAGCGCCAGATTGAGGAGATCTTTCGCAGCGCGTTCTAAAGGGGGCGGTCGCAAGCGGCAAGCGTTAAGCTACAAGCTGAACGGTATTCAACTTGAGCATGAAGCTTGCGGCTTGCCGCTGAGGTCCCCTGATGAGAGTTCTATTATTCGGCGCCACTGGCATGGTCGGCCAAGGCGTGCTGCGCGAGTGCCTGCTGGCCGCTGACGTGCAGGAAGTGGTTGCCGTGGGCCGCACGCCGCTGACCCAGGAACACGGCAAGCTGCACCAGGTGCTGCACAGCGACATGCTCGACTTCCAGCCGCTGGAAAACCTGCTGCAAGGCTTTGATGCGTGCTTCTTCTGCCTCGGCGTGTCGTCGGCGGGCATGCATGAAACCCAATACACCCACCTCACCTACGACCTAACCTTGGTCGCGGCCAGCACGTTGGCGCGGCTCAATCCGCAGATGACCTTTATCTATGTGTCCGGCGCCGGCACCGACAGTTCCGAGGCGGGCAAGTCGATGTGGGCGCGGGTCAAGGGCAAGACCGAAAACGCCTTGCTGCGCTTGCCGTTCAAAGCGGTGTACCTGTTTCGGCCTGGAGTGATTCAGCCGTTGCATGGTGTGCGTTCAAAGACGCCGCTGTATCAATCCTTCTATACCGTGCTCGGGCCGCTGCTGTCGTTTTTTCGCCGGGTCAAACCGAGTTGGGTGGTGAGCACCGAGACCGTCGGCCAGGCAATGTTGGCGGCGGCGCGTCATGGCGCACCGCACGCCGTGGTGGAGCAGGCCGAGATCAATCGCCTGGCCAGCGAGCCGCGCTGATGTTGCACAAAAGCCTGGTGCGTCGCCTTGACCTGATCACCCTGCAACTGTTTGTTGCGGTGTTTGAAGAAGGCACGCTGACCCGCGCTGCGGCCCGTGAAGCCATCGCGGTGTCGGCGGCCAGCAAGCGCCTGATGGAGCTGGAGCAGGTATTGGGTGTGAGCCTGTTCGTGCGCCGCGCCAAGGGCATGGACCTGACTGCAGCGGGCGAAACATTGCTGCACCATGCGCGGCAGATGCTGTTCAACGTCGAGAAAATGGGCCTTGAACTGGGCGAACACAGCCACGGTGTGCGCGGTTATGTGCGCATGCTGGCGAATCTGTCGGCGATCATTCAGTTCCTTCCGGAAGACCTGCGCGACTTTTCCCAACGGCACCCCGAGGTCAAGACGGATCTGGAAGAGCGCCCCAGCAACGGCGTGGTCCAGGGCGTGCTGGACGGGGTGGCGGACCTGGGCATCTGCTCCAGCGATACCGACACCAAAGGCTTGCCCAGCGTGCTGTATCGCCACGACAAACTGGTGGTGCTGATGCCGGCAGAGCATCCCTTGGCCGCACGTCAAACCCTGGCGTTCGAGGAAACCCTGGGCAGCGATTACGTCGGCTTGCACGCCGCCAGTTCGATCAATATGCGCACCCATGCCGCCGCGCGTGAGGCCGGCAAGATGCTGCGCCTGCGTATTCATGTGCCGGGGTTTGATGCGATGTGCAGGATGGTCCAGGCCAATATGGGCATCGGCATCCTGCCGCAAAAGGCCTATGAACTGTTTGGTCGCGCGCTGGGTTTGCACGCGGTGCCGCTGACCGACACGTGGTCGGATCGCAGCTTGATTGTGGTGGTGCGTGATGAGGCGCAGTTGTCGCCGGTGAGCCGGTTGTTGTTTGACTACCTGCGCACGCCACTGAAGTGAGGAAACCCTGTGGGCCTCATCGCGGCATAGGTACCTACACAACCGGTTAACACGAAGTCTGTGGCAGGTGGGCTGTTGTGGCGAGCAGGCTTGTCCTGCGTTGGGCTGCGAAGCGGCCCCAGTACAGGCACGGCAATTTTGCTGAAAGTACTCAGCGTCTGTTTTTGGGGCTGCTTCGCAGCCCAACGCAGGACAAGCCTGCTCGCCACAGGAGAAATAGGCTGCTTTTAAAAGTTGTGTAGATACCTATGCTCATCGCGGGCAAGCCCGGCTCCCACAAGGGGCCGCATCCCTCCTGTGGGAGCCGGGCTTGCCCGCGATAGCGATCTGACTGACGCCGGCACCCAATAGCCGTTCGCATTTCGCGAACGCTCCTTGCCAACTGACGGTTGGATTTATCGCCTCCTTGTCCTCTAGCCTTGGCTGCACATTCCAAGAATAAGAGGACCACCCCATGACGGCGCCGTTGAGCGGTATCAAGGTGATTGAAATCGGCACGCTGATTGCCGCTCCGTTCGCGGCGCGGATGCTGGCCGAGTTTGGCGCCGAGGTGATCAAGATCGAAGCCATGGGCCAGGGCGACCCGCTTCGCAAATGGCGAAAGCTGCACGAAGGCACGTCGCTGTGGTGGTACCTGCAATCGCGTAACAAAAAGTCGCTCGCACTGGACCTCAAGTCCCCGGAAGGCCTGGGGCTGATCAAGCAACTGCTGGGCGACGCCGACGTGTTGATCGAAAACCTGCGCCCCGGCGGCCTGGAGAAGCTCGGCCTGGGTTGGGACGTGCTGCATGCGCTGAACCCCAAGCTGACTTTGGTGCGTATCTCCGGCTACGGCCAGACCGGGCCTTACCGCGATCGACCAGGGTTTGGTGCGATCGGTGAGGCCATGGGCGGCATTCGTTACACCACCGGCAACCCCGACTCGCCGCCGGCGCGGGTTGGCGTCAGCCTGGGTGACTCTCTCGCCTCGTTGCACGCGGTGATCGGCGCGCTGATGTCGTTGTTGCGGGTCAAGACCGGGCAGGGCGCGGGGCAGGTTGTTGATGTGTCGCTGGCCGAAAGCGTGTTCAACCTGATGGAAAGCCTGGTGCCCGAATACGACATGCTCGGCCATGTGCGTGAGCGTAGCGGCGGCGCCTTGCCGGGTATTGCGCCGTCCAACACCTACCTGACTGCCGACGGCGCCTATGTGGTGATCGCCGGCAACAGTGACCCGATCTACAAGCGCCTGATGCACACCATCGGCCGTGCCGACCTGGCTGAAGCGCCGGAGTTTGCCCACAACGACGGCCGCGCCGCCAAAAGTGGCCTGCTCGATGCGGCCATTACCCACTGGACCAGCAGCCTGCCTATCGACCAGGTGCTCAGCGCGCTCGAAGCCGCCGAGGTGCCGGCCGGGCGCATCTACTCGGTGGCCGATATCGTCAGCGACCCGCACTACCAGGCGCGTGACATGCTGCTCAATGCCCAACTGCCCGGCGGCGTGTCGGTGAAGATGCCCGGCATTGTGCCCAAACTTTCCGAAACCCCCGGTGGTGTGAACTGGCAAGGCCCGACCCTGGGCCAACACACCGATGACATCCTCGGCAGCCTGGGCCTCACCGGCGCCGATATCCAACGCTTGAAAACCGCGGGAGTGGTGCAATGATCACTGATTATTCTGACGCGCTGATCGTGCAGGAAGTGTCCCCGCGCGATGGCTTGCAGATCGAACCGACGTGGGTTGAAACCGCCGACAAGATCACGCTGATCAACGCGCTGGCGCAGGCCGGTTTTTCGCGAATCGAGGCGGGCTCGTTCGTGTCGCCCAAAGCCATTCCTGCGTTGCGTGATGGCGAGCAGGTGTTCCAGGGCATTGAGCGCCGGGCCGGTGTGATTTATGTGGCGCTGATCCCCAACCTCAAGGGCGCCCAGCGCGCCATCGAGTCACGCGCCGATGAGCTGAACCTGGTGATGTCCGCCAGCCAGACCCACAACCTGGCGAATATGCGCATGCGTTGCGAGGCATCGTTGGCGGCGTTTGGCGATATCGTCAGCTTTGCCGCCGACCACCCGGTGCGGCTCAACGGCAGCATTGCCACCACCTTTGGCTGCCCGTTCGAAGGCAAGATCGATGAAGACCGCGTGCTGCAAATGGTCGACGCCTATCGCGAGTTGGGCATTCAGGGCATCACGTTGGCCGACACCACCGGCATGGCCAATCCGCGACAGGTCGAACGTTTGGTCAAGCGCGTGCTGCAACAGGTGCCGGCCAGCGATCTGACCCTGCATTTTCACAATACCCGTGGCCTGGGTTTGTGCAATGTGCTGGCCGCTTACGAGGCCGGAGCCCGCCGGTTTGACGCGGCCTTGGGGGGCCTCGGCGGTTGCCCGTTCGCGCCGGGCGCGTCGGGCAATATCTGCACCGAAGATTTGGTCAACCTGTGTGAGGAGGTCGGCATTCACACCGGCATCGACCTGCCGCACCTGTTGCAAATGTCCCGTCGCTTGCCGGCCTTGCTTGGGCATGAACTGCCCGGCCAAGTGGCCAAGGCCGGGCGCAATGACGACCTGCACCCGCCACCGGCTTACACCGCCACGCTGTAACGCGCTACCAGACAACAAAAACAATCGGGCGCCTGTGAGCAGCCCGCTGGAGAGAAACCATGAGCACTAATACGTTAGAGGCCGGCGTGCGCCCGGCCGCTGAAATCGATGCCGAAAAAGCCCTGGTCAGCAAGGTCGCCTGGCGCCTGATGCCGCTGATCATGGTGTGCTACCTGTTCGCGTTTTTTGACCGCATCAACATCAGCTTCGCCAAGTTCCAGCTGCAAACCGACCTGAGCCTGAGCGACACCGCCTATGGCCTGGGCGCTGGGTTATTTGTGGTGGGTTATGTGCTGTTCGAAGTGCCGAGCAACATGATGCTCTACAAGGTCGGTGCCCGCCGTTGGATCGCGCGCATCATGATGTCGTGGGGCCTGGCCACGGCGGCCATGGTGTTTGTCACCGCCGAATGGCAGTTCTATGGCCTGCGCTTCATCATTGGCGCCATGGAGGCGGGGTTTGCGCCTGGCGTGCTGTATTACCTGACGCTGTGGTTCCCGCAGCACTTTCGTGGGCGCATCACCTCGATGCTGTTCCTGGCCTCGGCCTTCGCCGGTTTAGTCGGCGCGCCATTTTCCGGCCTGGTGCTGGAACACCTCGACGGCGTACTGCAAATGCGCGGCTGGCACTGGCTGTTCCTGCTCGGCGGCTTGCCCTGCATCGGCCTGGGTTTTCTGGTGCTGACCTTGCTCAAGGACCGCATTGAAGACGCGCATTGGCTAACGCCTGCCGAGAAAACCCTGCTGTCGAGCCGCATCGCCAAGCATGAGCCGAACCAGCACGGTGGCTCGTTGCTCTCGGCGATCCGCATTCCAGGGTTCCTGATGCTTGGGTTTATCTACTTTCTGATCCAGGTGGCGTCCTACGGCCTTAACTTCTGGGCGCCACAGTTGATCCGCAGTGCCGGCACCCAAAGCCCGGTGATGATCGGCCTGCTCACCGCCATTCCCTATGTGTGCGGGGCGGTCAGCATGGTGGTGATCGGGCGTCTGTCGGACGCCACCGGCGAGCGCCGCAAGTTTGTCTGCGGCCTGGTGGTGCTGGGCGCTATCGGCTTCTTCTGTGCCGGGATCTTTGCCGACCACACCACCTTTCTGATCATCGCCCTGGGCCTGTTGGGCGCGGGCATTATTGCCGCGATCCCCACCTTCTGGACGCTGCCGCCCAAACTGCTGGCTGGCGCCGGTGCGGGTGCGGCCGGTGGCATTGCGGTGATCAACACTCTCGGCCAGTTCGGCGGCATTGTCAGCCCGGTGATGGTGGGGCGTATCAAGGACCTCACCGGCAGCACCACACCTGCGCTGTATGTGATCGGCGTGTGTGCGTTGTTGGCGGCGGCGCTGTTGCTGTGGGGCTTGCCACAAAAGCTGCGCACGCTCGACAAGGGCTGATCAGCCTGCCGTCGCCAGGGCGCGAGCCGGTGTGGCGCTGAACTGAATCAGTGCCACGCCGCCAATCAACAGCAACGCCCCCAACACGCGGGGCGTTGTCAGTTGGCGCTCTACCAGGCCAAACAGGCCAAAGTGATCGAGCAGCAGCGAAGCAAGAATCTGCCCTGCCATGGCCAGCGCAATAAATCCCGACGCGCCGAGCTTGGGCAGCAACATCAACGCCAGCGAAATAAAGCACACGCCAAACGCGCCGCCGGCCCACATCCACAGCGGCGCCTTGGTGATAAAGGCCAGGCTTGGCAGCGGTAAACGCAGCGCCACAATCACCGGCAGCAACACAATAATGCTCACCAGCAGTGACGCCAGCGTGGCCCACAACGGGTGCCCCAGCCCGCGCCCGAGGCTTGCGTTGATCGCACTCTGAAACGGCACCACCGCGCCGGCGATCACCGCCAGTGCCAACAGACCTACCCAATGCAACGTCGTCATCTCAGTTATCCCAGAGGTTTTGCTGGACTCTAGGCTATTCGTCGCGCAAATTTAAATTCCAAGTTCTTATGCTGAGCATGCAGCTGATGAATGATCTGCGCCGCATCGACCTCAACCTGCTGGTGATCCTCGACGCCTTGCTCAGCGAGCAACACGTCACCCGCGCCGCCGAGCGCCTGCACCTGAGCCAGCCAGCGGTCAGCCATGCGCTGGCGCGTTTGCGTGATCTGCTCGGTGACCCATTGCTGGTGCGTCAGGGCGGCGCTTTGGTGCCGACCGCCCGTGCCCTGGAGTTGGCCGCGCCACTGGCCGAAGCCCTGGCCCAGGTGCAGGCGCTGCTGGCGCCCAACCGGTTTGATCCAGCGTCGGCCAAGCGCCGGTTTCGTGTGGCGATGTCGGATTACAGTGCGGCGATTTTCTTGCCGGGGCTGGTCCGCACCTTGCGCCGTGAAGCGCCTGGCATCGACCTGCAAATCGTCCAGGCCAGCCGCGAAGGCATGGTCGACGGCGTGCTCAATGGCGACCTCGACCTGGCCGCCGGGGTGTTCCCGGACATGCCCGCCGAACTGCGCACCACGCCGTTATTCGAGGAGCATTACACTTGCCTGATTGACCGTGACAGCCTGCCGCCAAACGGTGTGCTCGACCTGCCGACTTACCTGTCACGTCCGCATGTGTTGCTGGAAATGCGCGGCAGCGGCACCCCGGAAATCGAACGGGCGTTGACGGCGATTCGTGAGCGGCGGCATGTGGCGATCAGCCTGCCGCATTGGGGCGTGGCACCGCAGTTGATCCAGGGCACAGACCTGATTTTGACGGTGTCATCCAGAGGCTTGCTCAACATCGATCAGCAGCACCTGCTGGCTGTGCCGCCGCCGTTTCATATTCCTTCGTTTGCGTTTGAGCTGGCGTGGCATGCGCGCCGGGGCGGGGATTCGGGGTTGCAGTGGTTGATTGGGCAGGTGCAGGGTGTATTGTCCGAAAGTCATTGATAACAGGAAAAATAAAAATGCTCTCAGGCCTTAACCACCTGACCCTTGCCGTCACCGACCTGAACCGCAGCATCAGTTTCTACCATGAATTGTTGCAGCTTAAGCTCGATGCGAGCTGGGACGGCGGCGCCTATCTGTCGTTACCCGGTTTATGGCTGTGCTTGTCCCTAGACCCATCACGCTCGCCCGCGCCTGCGGCTGAATACACGCACTACGCGTTTACCGCCGATAGCGGTGATTTCGCGGCGCTGGTGGCGCGCCTGCGTGCTGCGCAGGTGCAGGAATGGCGCGACAACCGCAGTGAAGGCGCGTCGTTCTATTTTCTCGACCCCGATGGCCACAAGCTCGAAGCCCATGTCGGCGATCTGGCCTCACGTTTGCAGGCCTGCCGCGCCAAGCCTTATGCCGGAATGACGTTTTACCCGTAGCGGCGGAACGTGCAGAATCGATCCACCTCATCACCGTCTATCAGAGTCGCGCCCATGACCCTATCCCTGCTGTTTGCCGTGCTTGCTTCAGGTTTTATCTACGGTATTACGCCAGGTCCCGGCGTGCTGGCCGTATTCGGTATCGGCGCTGCCCGTGGCCGTCGTGCTGGTGCGGGGTTTTTGTGCGGGCATTTGCTGGGTGACGTGGTGTGGTGCAGCACGGCGCTGATTGCCATCGTGGGCGCGCGGGAAGTGGGCAGCACGGCTTTTGATGCACTGGGCGTGCTCAGCGGCTTGTACCTGTTCTGGCTCGGCTGGCGTGCGATCCGTACCCAGTGGCGCAGCAGCGATGCACCTCAGGGCGCGGCGCGGCACCCGTTCTGGCACGGCATTGTGTTCGGTCTGACCAACCCCAAGGCCTACCCGGTGGCCGTGGCAACCTTTACTGCATTGTTGTCCAGCCGTGCCGAATTGCTGACGTGGGCGATGCTGCCGTCGTTGATCTTCCTGAGCTTTATCGGTGGCCTGCTGGCCTATGCCATTCTGATCGGCGTGGTTGGCGCCCAACGTGTGCGCACGGTGTATCAGCGCCATGAAATCCTTATCACCAAGCTCTGCGGCGTGATGTTTATCGGCTTTGCCATCAATGCCCTGGCGCACGCATTGCCGGGCCTGTTTGGCAGCAAACCGGCCTGATGCGACGACGACCGTTCGTCGCACTGGCAAGTTTTTTCTAAACCTTTGCCGCCCTGAAAATTCGAATTCAGGGCGGGGCGTCTGTTCCCGCACTTATTTTTGACCTGGAGGAACCCATCATGAGCCGCATGGCTATCCGGTTACGCACCGCCAGTTTCGCGATGCTGCTGGGCCTCGGCGCCAGCAATGCTTTCGCCCAGTCGCCTGCTGAATTTATCGAGCAGGCTTCGGCCAAAGGGATGGCCGATATCGAAACCAGTCGCATGGCCCACGCCAGGACCTCGTCCCAGGAAATCAAGGACTACACCATCGAGGTGATCAACGAGCGCACTCAAGCCAACCAGCACCTGGCGGCCATCGCCAAGAAGCTTGACCTGCCGGTAGCGCCGCGCGAGAAGATCGTTGATAAAGCCGAAACCCTGATGCCCGAACTCAAGGATGGCGATTCGTTTGACGCCGCCTACACCGCGCAGCAGGTCAAGGAAAACGAAGATGCCATCGCCTTGTTCAAGCAGGAAGGCGCCGCATCGGATGTGCCGGAAATAAAAGCGCTGGTGGATGAAACGCTGCCCAAGTTGGAGGAGCGCCTGCAAAAGGCCCGTGCCTTGGCGTCGACCTATGGCAAAGGCCATCAAGGCGACGGTTGAATCTGTTACGTGCAATGAAAAACGGCGGTTGGAGTCACTCCAACCGCCGTTTTTTTATGCCTGGTTCAGATCGGTTTTATTAGTCACCGCATCGTCGACCACTTCGCCACAACTGCTGTTAAGGCTGACATTGCCTGCTGCGCCAATGCTGCGGTATTCCTTGCGCAGTTTTTCCAGTTCTTTACGGTCGAGGCCATCAAGGCTCAGCACGGCGTTTTGCGCATCCTTGGAGACGCGCAGCAACTCGTCGATCTTGATATGCAGGATGTCGTTATCGCGGTTTTGTGTGTTCTGGATCAGGAATACCATCAGGAAAGTGATGATGGTGGTCGAGGTATTGATGATCAGTTGCCAGGTGTCGTTGTAGTGGAAATACGGCCCGCTGAGGCTCCACAGGAAAATCAGTGCGACAGCCGCGTAAAAGGTGCGGGCACTGCCTGCCCAGCGGGACAGAGATTGGGAGACTGCAGAGAATTTCATGACCGTTGTTCCTTGACCGGTGGGTGATGAAATTATGGACCGCAGGCGTGCTTTGAAATTTCTTTTTACATTTGAGGATTTGCACCAAGTTGTGCGCTTTCCTCCGGCTATTTTAGGAATGGGCCTACTTCGCCTTATAAATGGCGCGAGCAAGACTGGGTTTTTTTATCCGGATGTTCTCCCATGCACGTTAACGCCGCCTGCGATTTGCCCACGCTCTACGGTAAAACCGAAGAGCATTTTTTTGCCGCGGTGTGCCCAACGCATCGCCGATACGGCGACGGTATCAACGCGTATTTCTCGGATGAGTATTTCAGCCCGTTCAACTTGTTGTTTATCCGGGTCGGCAGCACCTTGCTGGATAACGCTTTGGCCGCACCGCTGGGGCTTATCCGGCGTACCACGCAGGCAATACGCGTGGTGATCCATGAGGCACAGGTCGAAGCGCTGGGCGAGGTGTTTTTGGCACACGGCTTTAAGCCGGTCGAAAAGACCACCGCGATGGTGGGTGACCTGGCGGGCCTGGCTCCATGGCCAGGCGAGAGTGGTGTACAGATCCAACTGACGCGGAACATGCACGATTGGGCTGAGCCCTTTGGCAGTGCGTTCATGAGACAGCCCGAGGAGGTTGCACGTTATCAGGCCCGCCACCAGCGGGCCCTGGACGCGGGCCAGGCGCTTTACCACTTCACCTTGTCCGAAGAGGGGCAGGTAAGGTCCTCGCTGGTGCTGTCCCTGTGTGATGGCGAGGCCCGGCTTAGCGATATCGGCACACTCATGGGCTTTCGTGGCAGAGGGTACGCCTCTCGATTGATCCATGCCGCTCTGCTGCACGCGTCGAGCCTTGGGGCCCTGCGATGCTTTCTAGAGGCCTCGCAGGGTGCCTTAGGGTTGTATCGGCATCTGGGTTTCGAGCCTTTGTACGAGTGCCAGGCCTTTACCCGTGACGCCATTGCAGACGCGTAATCACAGGGCCAGCTTTGCCTGGCCGCGATCTTCAAGCGCCAGCAAATACTGCTTGGCCTCCAGGCCGCCCGCAAACCCGGTCAGCCCGCCCGAAGCACCAATCACCCGGTGGCAGGGCGCAATGATCGAGATGGGGTTGCGGCCATTGGCTGCGCCTACCGCGCGCACGGCCTTGGGGTTGCCGATCTGGTGGGCAATCTGGCTGTAGCTGCGGGTTTCGCCGAAGGGGATGGTCAGCAATGCCTGCCAGACTTGTTTTTGGAAGTCGGTGCCGTCGAAGTCCAGCTCCAGATCGAACTGGTTGCGGGTGCCGGTGAAGTATTCCCGTAGCTGGCGCTCGGCTTCCAATAACACCGGGCTGTCGTCGGCTTGATGCAACTCGCCCAGACGCACGCGATTGGCGCGTTCTGTTTCCCACAGAATGGCGCTGAGTTTGCCGTTGCGCGCCACCAGGGTGAGCTGGCCGACGGGGGAAGGCATGAGCTTGTATTGGTAAGACATGAGCGGGTTCCTCGACAGGCTGGGTTAAAGGTACGACGCTACTGTAGGTTCATCCGCTTGCTCGGAAACTGCGTTTCTTGCGGTCGAATTCTTAACGGATCTAGCCGTTCCAGTAAACCCAATTGGAGTAATACGGGTACCCATAGAGCCAGGAAATCCTATATAGGCCCATGAGTATCGAGATTTCCCCCATGGCAATTGACGAGACCACATTGAGCAGCGTGGTGACCAGGGCAAATGCCGTCACCCGTCGGCTGGCGTGGCGCCTGGCAAACCTTACGCCATACATTGACGCTGCAATCACACCCAGCGCCAGCAGCAGCCCGAGCGGAAACGGCAATCTCACAAACGAGACCATCAATGGCAGAACCACCACCCATCCCACCACTTGGCGCAGGATGGGTTTTTGCGTGTGTTGTTCAGGTTCAGGCATTGCAGTTATCCCGATCTCAGTACTGACGAACTGACATCATCTCGATAAGAGGGCGCCGCTGCAGTCAGACTTTACTGAGCTGGCGTTACCGATCCTGTTGCAACACCTTGAGCGCCGCGGAAGCCAGGAACCCCGACCGGCTTTTTTCTTCCGGGTGGCTGAGTACATAGTCATCGATGCGATTGAGCAGGTAACCCGGCAGGGTAATGTTGAGCTTCTGCGCCTTGCCCAGGTATTTGCTCACATCAATGTCGATCACAGCCCAGATGCAGCCGGCGTATTCGGGGTTGGCCGCGTGCAGGGTGACTTTTTGTGCAGGGGGAATCGGCGCGCCATCCTCTGCAAGGATTTCGAAGTGCCCTTCGATCGCTTCGCGGGCCATGGCCATGGCGTCGTCCAGGTCGTCGCCGGCGGAGTAGCAGCCAGGAATATCCGGCACCTCCACGCCCCAGGCGTTTTCCTGGTCACCGGTTGAAATTGCGATGGGGTAAAGCATGTCTATTGCCCTCCAGGGACGCTCAGCTCAGCAGCGCCTGTTTCAAAATGCTCTTGGCGGTCTTGTCCAACAGGTCTTTCTTTGGATGAGGAATCGTCACCACCCCCGGTTTTGTCGGGTGTTTGAAGTGGTGGTGACTGCCTCGGGTGCGCACCAGGTACCAGCCGTCCGCAACAATGTGACCTATCAAATATCGGCTATCCACATCACCTCCTTGTGGTGTGTGTTGGTGGTGACTATAACCACTGAAAATAGATTATCAACACTCTACCTACCGACGGCTGACGACCGGCGTTTCGGTGAGTGCTGAATGAAGTGTATGAGCCTTTGGAAACGCCGTCGTAGAGAGGTATTGCGGGGGTTTTCGAGGTGTTACTCGGTGTGTAAAGCCTGGGCGAGCACAGCGAGAAATGCGTCAGCCAACCGGCTTTTGCTGGCTGCAGGCGTCAGCACTAGCAGCTGCGCACAGGCATCCACCTCGACCATGGGTTTATAGGTGACGCCCTTGTTCATCAAGCTGCGGGTACATTCGGGCACCAACGCCACGCCCTGTCCGGCGGCCACCAAGGCAATGATCGAGGTGATCTGCCGACCGGTCGGCCCGGCACGCAGGGGCACGCCGTGGTGTCGGTACAACTGCTCGATCGACTGATTCAACCCCGACCCATAATCGGGCGGAAACAGAATCAGCGGGTACGCACTGAGCTGCGCCAGGCTCACCTGCGCCTGGCCGGCTAATGGGCTTTCACTGGAAACCGCCGCCCACAAGCGCTCCTCACCCAGCGACAGCGCTTGCACGGCCTGGCTGTGCGGCAACAGGCGACTCAGGCCGATATCCAGGCGCCCATCTGCCACCTGTGCGCCCAGGCTGCCGGAAGCGCATTCCACCAAGGTTAACTGCACATCGGGAAAACCCTGGGCGAAGGCCTGGATCGCCTGGCTGAACAGGTCCGACAGCGCGATCGAACTGACGTAACCCAAGGTCAGTTGCCCGGCGGTCCCGGCGGCCAATTTACCGGCGATTACCTGTGCCAGCTCCACGTGTTCCAACACGCCACGCGCATAGGGCAAGAACGCACGGCCCTGGGCGGTGAGGGAAACCGTGCGGCTGGTGCGATCAAACAATTTGAAGCCCAGCTCCGTTTCCAGCGCCGAGATCTGCCGGGTCAATGGCGGCTGGGCCAGGTGCAGGCGAAGGGCTGCGCGGCCGAAGTGCAGTTCTTCGGCGACCGTCAGAAAGTAACGCAGCTTGCGTAGGTCGAGCATCCTGATCCTTGGGTATTGATCGGTTCGAATTCGGTATTGGTTTAAGACCCGCAGGCCATTCTATAAAGACCTCACAAAATAAAACGAGAGGTTTCATGAAACCGCGCCTGCATTGTGCCCGCCTTGCCCTGTTCCTGTGTGGCTGCGCGGCGTTTCTCAACCTCTATGCCACCCAGAGCATCCTGACCACGTTCGCCACGCAGTTTCATATCAGCGCCAAGGCGGCGGGCTGGAGTATCACGGTCACCACCCTGGCGGTGGCGGTTACCGCGCCGTTTGTCAGCCGGCTGACCGCGCGTTTCGAGCAGCGCACGGTCATCGCCGTGGCCGCGCTATTGCTGGCGGTGCCCGCGTTGATGACCGCCTACGCCGGCAGCTTTGCCGAAGTGCTGGTGTGGCGCTTTGTGGAAGGCATGTTGATCCCGGTGGTATTTGCCACCAGTGTGGCTTACATCGGCGACCGATGGCGCGGCGCCACGGTGACCGAAGTCACCAGCCTCTATGTGGCGGGCACCGTGCTGGGCGGGTTCGCCGGGCGCTTCGTCACCGGCGTGATGACCGAATATGTCGGCTGGCGCGAGGCCTTTGAATTGTTGGCCGTATTGAGCTTGATGGTCGGTGGGTTCATTCAGTTTTTGCTGCCCGATAACCCGCCGCGAGTCGCACCAGTTAAGGCTTCTTCGTCAGGCGTTTTTCGCAAGCCATTGGTGGCTGCCTACGCCGTAGGGTTTTGTGTGTTGTTCTCCCAGGTTGCGGCATTTACCTACGCGGGCCTCTACCTTGGCCTACCGCCTTTCAACCTCGGGCCTGCGGCCTTGGGCACGCTGTACATGGTGTTCCTGCTGGCCTTGATCGTGATCCCGATCGCCGGCCGCCTCAGCAAAGCCCGGCCCCACGCCGAGCTGCTGGCTGTTGCCGCGATGCTTGGCATCGGTGGCTCGGCGCTGACTCTCGCGCCGTCGCTATGGTGCATCGTCGTGGGGCTGGCGCTTAGTTCCACCGGCGTGTTTCTCGCCCAGGCCGCCGCCAACGCGTTCATCAGCGCCACTGCGCAGGGCAACAAGGCGGGTGCCGTAGGTGTTTACCTCACGTGTTATTACCTGGGCGGCAGTTGTGGTGCCATCGTCCCCGCCTTGATGTGGGAGCGCTGGGGCTGGGCTGGGTGTGTAGCGCTGATTATCGGCTTTCAACTGCTGACGTTGTTGATCGCCCTGACGGGCTGGAAGCTTCTTAAACCTGAGTTGATTCAAGCCTCATGACTGACACCATCGCTGTGCCTGCCCGCGAAACCTCTACCCGCCGCCGCTCGTTGATCGCCGGCTGCGGCGCCCATGCCGTACACGATGGCCTCACGGATGTGATCTACGTGCTGCTGCCGATCTGGCAGGCGCAGTTCGCTCTTTCCTACGCGCAGATCGGACTGTTGCGCGGTGCCTATTCCGGGATGATGGCCGTGTTCCAACTGATGGCCAGCCGCGCCGCCCGGCGCTGGGGGCGCATGCCGATGTTGGTAGGCGGCACCGCGTTGGCGGGCGTTGCGTACTTATTGGTGGGGCAAGCCACTGGGCTGAGCCTGTTGCTATTGGCGCTGTTGCTTGGTGGTTTGGGCGCCAGCACCCAACATCCGCTGGCGTCCTCGATGATCACCGAGGCATACGAGGACGGCGGTGGGGTCAAGCAGGCGCTGTCCCACTACAACTTTTCCGGCGATATCGGCAAAACCCTGATCCCGGGGTTGGTCGGCTTGCTGCTCACCGTCATCAATTGGCGCGCCAGTGCCACACTGTTGGGTTTGCTCGGTCTGGCGGCGGCGGGGTTGTTGCGGTGGCTGGTGCCTGCGCAAATAGCTGAAACCGCTTCTGCAAAAAAAACCAAACCCCTCAGCGGAACCGGTTCTATCAGCGGCCTGCGAGCACTGATGCTTACCGGCACCCTCGACAGCGCCGTGCGCATGGGCTTTCTCACCTTCCTGCCGTTTCTGCTGCAAGCCAAGGGCGCGGGAACTGCCGGCATCGGCCTGGCGTTGACGCTGCTGTTTATCGGTGGAGCGTTCGGCAAATTGCTCTGCGGCTACCTCGGTGCCCGCATTGGCATGCTGAAAACCGTATGGCTGACGGAAACCAGCACGGCGCTGCTGATCATTGCCGCCGTGTACCTGCCGCTGAATGGCCTGATGGTGATGCTGCCGCTGTTGGGCCTGATGCTCAATGGCACTTCTTCAGTGCTGTATGGCGCCGTGCCGGACCTGGCGGCGGCGGGTAAACGCGAGCAAGCGTTTGCAGTGTTCTACACCGGCACAATCGGCGGCGGCGCGCTGGCGCCGGTGGTGTTTGGGGGTGTCGGCGATGCACTGGGCGTGCCGGTGGCGGTGATAATACTGGCGGGCATGTTGTTGGTGACATTGCCGCTGGCGTGTGTGGTGCAGCGGGGGTGTGCGCCTCAGGCAATCGAGTGATTGCTGGAGTGTCCAGGCCGAGCCAACAGATCAATGCCAAGTGAGTGCAGCACCTTCAGAACCGTTTCAAAACGCGGTTTGGCGCCTGGGGCAAATGCCTTGTACAAGCTCTCGCGCCCTACGCCCGCCTCAGTGGCGATCTTTGTCATGCCACGGGCTTTGGCTACGTAGCCTACTGCGCGAAGGAACTCCTCGTTGTCACCGTCAGCCAGCACCTGAGATAGGTATTCGCTGATGGCTTCATCACTGTCGAGCAGCTCGGCCATATCAAATGTCGTCAGTGTTTGAGTCATGCTCAAACCTCCTTTGCTAATTGCTTTGCCCGCCGGATATCGGCCTCTTGTGAAGACTTGTCGCCACCTGCCAGCAAGATGACGACCTCCCTGCCGCGCAGGGTGAAATAAACGCGATAACCCGCACCAACGTCTATCCGCATCTCTGAAATACCGCCGCCCAGCATTTTGAAATCACCCAGGTTTCCCACACTGGCTCGCTCGATACGTCGAGCAATGGTGATTTTTGCTCGCAGATCGCGGATTGCCGAGCACCAGTGAGTGAAGGCTTGGGTTTGCTGGATCGAATAACGCACGGGGCCTCACAGAGTTTCACTGTATCTACTTGGATACGGGTTGGCAAGCGACATGACTGTGTCGAAGGCTGGGGAGAGTGATGCGAGGGCGTGCCGGTTTCAAACCTTCTTCAGGGTTTTCCTATTGCCAGAATTTACGGTCTGAAGGAGAACGGTACAGCGGTCTTGAATGTTGCGTTATAGCCTACACAACACTCAGAATCGTCTGAGTTGTACGCCTTGGACGAGCGCTTTAAGGTTCGTTTGCCGCTGCCCATCAGCGGTCGGGTTTAGTAGCTCGATTTGATCAACGGCGTATGGCTGTCCTATCAGTCAGGCATTTCGATGTCTGTTCTCAATGGTGGCTGTACGCAGGGCACTTTCGGGTGCGCCGGTTTCGTTGATCCGCCGGTCTACTAACCTGCATACAGCCGCCACCCATTGTTTAGTAGCTCTGGAAGGTGGTCCTTACCGAGGATCAACAGATGTGTACTGACTCCTGTAACCCAACCGCGACCCTGTTCAGCGTTCGCCCTGAAGCCAACACCGAAGCCTTGCTCGCCAACGCCTACGAAACCATTGCTGGCGCGGGTGCCATGACCACCGAGTTCGCCGAAAGCCTGCCTTCTCAGTATCGCTACCTGGCCTTGGCCATTCAGCAAATGATCGAACTGGGGCTGATGCTGGTAGAAGCGGCGCAAGACCGCGTGGACCGCGCCGCATAGGTCTTTCACACCCTGCAACAGGCTTGCCTTCCCAGGCCGCACATACCAAGGGGAAGGGGAGCCAGATACCCTGCATAGGAACAGGTCGCTCACGCATGAAGCCAAATTTAGAACATAAAAAAACCGGCCACCAAGGGCCGGTTTTTTTATGCATCTCCCGCCAGAATCAACCTGACGCAAGACCAAAATCTGAGTGGAGCGGGTAGAGGGAATCGAACCCTCGTCGGAAGCTTGGGAAGCTACTGTTCTACCATTAAACTATACCCGCTCAGAGCGGCTGACTTTGTACCAGATGTTCGCCGGGATTTGAAGTTTTTCTTCGAAAAATGTGTGAGTTGCGCTCATCAAGTTTTTGTGGGAACTGGCTTGCCTGCGATTGCCCTAGGTATCTACACAATCGGTTAACACGAAGTCTGCGGCAGGTGGGCTGTTGTGGCGAGCAGGCTTGTCCTGCGTTGGGCTGCGAAGCGGCCCCAAACCCAGACGCTGAGTTCTTTCAGGAAAATTGCAGTGCCTTTACCGGGGGCTGCTTCGCAGCCCAACGCAGGACAAGCCTGCTCGCCACAGAAGAAATTGCCTTCAACAGTTGTGTAGGTACCTAGGCTGCGATTGCATCACCTGAGTGTGACTGACACACCACGGCGCCTGCATCGCGGGCAAGCCCGGCTCCCACATAAGCCGCCTTTCAAATCGCAAACGCATGCTGCGTCTGGCCCTGATGATAACGCAACCGACTCACCTGGCGTTCTGGTTTCAGAAAGCCCACCACCGCATCCCGGCTGTCCCGGCAGGCCGCCTTGTGTTCCATGTCCAGAAAATGCCCGGTCGCCTGGATGGTGCTGAAGCTGCTGTTGGCCACGTGCTGGCCAAACAGCTTGGCATCCTCGGCGCTGGTGTACTCATCCCATTCGCCATTCAAAAACAGCACCGGAATGTCGATCTGCCTGGCGGCTTTGAGGTAGCACAGCCGGTCGCTGTTGAGCACGTGGCTGATGTGGAAGTGCATCTGCCCGTATTCATGCTCGGCCAGGCCGCTCACATGCTTGTAGTTGAAGCGCTTGAACAGTGACGGCAGGTGTTTGCCAATGGTGCTGTTGACCAGGTGGCCGACGCTGTGGCGATCGAGGTTGCCGAGGTAGTCGACGCCGCGTTCGAGGTAGTCGCGCATGGGCGTATTGATCACCGGCGAGAACGAGCTGATCACGGCCTTTTCCACCCGGCGTGGCCGGTGGGCGAGGGCGACCAGGGCCGCGGCGCCGCCCCAGGAGAACGACAGCACGTGTTCGGCGCCGAAGTGCTCGATGAGTTCCAGCAGGATCTGGCCTTCGACTTCCTTGGTCAGCATGTGCTCATGACGGTTATGGATTTTGGAGCGGCCAGCGTAGGGCTGGTCGTACAAAACCACATTGAACTGCGGGTACAGGCTTTTCACGGTTTGAGCGAAGGATGCCGTGGTGGCCATGGAGCCATTGACCAGGATGATGGTCTTTGCAGCAACGTCCGCGCGATAGAACTCCGTGTAAACCCGATACTGACCCTGTATATCCAACACAGCGATTTCTGGCCTCATGTCGTAAGACTCCTGGCAAGCGGGTAGGGCGCGCAGATCACTCTGCACGAGCTTTATGACAGGTAGGCATACGCCTGGAAAATGAGGCCCATGTCGGTCCGAATACGACTGGCCGACGGCTGTTGTTATGGCGGGCTGTTTGCCTGGGAGGCCCGTAGATCAAGCGCGGGCGGGGCAAGGTGTTTCTTGGAGGTTATGGGGGCGACTCGCCAGTCATAATTTGGCTGACGTCTTGATTCAAGCAGCACAGGCGCCAGCTCGCAAGGCGCCAAGCTGGTTTTTTGCCATCACCGGCCGAACGGTCGTCAGACCTGTCGGATTTCTTCGTCGGTCAGTTCCCGATATTCACCCGGCGCAAGGGCGGCATCCAGCACCAAAGGCCCCATCCTCTCACGGTGCAAGCCAATCACTTTGTTATCAAAGTGCCCGAACATGCGCTTCACCTGGTGGTAGCGGCCTTCGATGATGCTCAGGCGAGCAGTTCTTGAGCCGAGTAGTTCAAGTTCGGCGGGTTGAGTGGTGAGATCTTCAAAGGCGAAATACAGGCCAGCAGCAAAGGTCACGGCATACTCAGGACCAATGTCCTGCTCGGTTTCAACGAGGTAAACCTTGGGCAGTTTGGTCTGGGGTTGGGTCAGGCGCCGCGACCATTGGCCGTCGTTGGTGATCAGCATCAGCCCGGTGGTGTTGAAATCCAGACGGCCGGCGATGTGCAACTCATGCTTGTCCGGTTCATCCAGCCAATCAAGCACGGTGGGGTGCACCGGATCGGCGGTAGCGCTCACGCAGCCTTGGGGTTTGTGCAGCATGAAATAACGCGCCGGTTTGCCGGCTTGCAGTACCTCATCATCGACACACACGCGGCTGAACTCTCGCACTTCATGGTGGGGATCGCTGACGGCCAGGCCATCGACCGTCACCCGTCGCTCAACCAGCAGCACACGCACTTGCTTACGATTGAAACGCGGCAGGTTGCTGAGGAAACGATCAACGCGCATTACGGCTGTTCAGCCCCACGCAACTGCGCATCCACCTGCGCACAGCGTGGGCACAGGCAGGCCTTATTGCGCAGTTCATCGGGCAGCGCTTCGAGTACCGCCGGGTCGATGGTGACGCTGTAGCACCAACAGGCTTGGTCGGCGGTGCGTGGGTCGGCCAGGGTGCAGTCGTTGCGGGCACCGCAGGCCGGGCAAAGGGTGGGTGTGGTCATGTCAGTTCGGGCTGTATCGCGCAATTCCCTGCACGATACAGCGCCGCCCCGCTATTGCAAGCTACGCAGGTAGCCGCGCCAGCCGCCGAAGTGGCTGATGTCCACGGCGCCGGTCAAGCCATAGGGCTCGCAGATGAAGCCGGTTTCCCAACGCCCATCGGCCAGTTGCACCTTGCCCAGGCCCAACGGTGCGGGGATACCGGTGAGGAAGGAGCCCAATTCGCGGCTCGGCAGCTCCCACACTTCCACCTCGATGGCCACACCGCCTTCGCTCACCCGCAGCATGCCGGGGCGATAAGGCGGCCCACCGGCCAGCGCGAACAGTTGATAGTCGGCCGAGCTGTGGGTGCGCTCCAGCAGGCGCGCGCCACGCCGCACTAATTGGCCGTTAAGCGCCAGCCCCTGCAGGTGCGCGCCGCACACCACCAGCCGCGTGAAGTCATGACCCGCGTTACCGACAGGCACAGGCAGCGACGTATCGTGCTGGCGCTGCAGCGCATCCGCCACACCCAGCAGGTATTGGTCGGTAAATGCCCGGCCAAACAGCGTCACGCCCCAAGGCAAACTGTTGCGCATAAAGCCGCTGGGCACGGCGACGGCGGCGTAATCCAGCAGGTTCATAAAGTTGGTGTAGTAGCCCAATTCGGCATTGCGCAGCACTGGCTCGGCGCGCAGTTCTTCCAGCGTCACCGGGCGGCCGATGGTGGGCGTCAGTACGCAGTCGAGTCCTTCGAGCAAACCATCGCACTGCGCTTTCAAGGCTTGCAGGCGGTACTGGGCGCGAAAGGTCTGCACGCCGTTGACCGCAGGCGCTTTGGCCAGCACCGCACGAATCACCGGCAGCACGGCCTCGGGGTTCTGCTCCAGCAGCTCACCGGCCACGCTGTAGCGTTCGGCTACCCACGGCCCTTCGTAGAGCAGGCGCGCGGCTTCCAGGAACGGCGACAGGTCCAGCGTCACCGGCTCGCCACCCAGCGCCGTCAAGCGGTCGATGGCCTGCGCAAACAACTGCGGGCCTTGCTCGCAGCCGAAGTACTCCAGGTCCTGCTCGCGCGGCACGCCAAAGCGAAATGCGCGGGGTGCGCCGAACGCCGACGCATCATTCCACGCCGGGTTCGCTCGGCTGTACGCATCCAACGGATCTAGCCTGGCGGTCAGCGCCAGTAACTGGCTGGCCTCGCGCGCGGTGCGGGTAAAGGTGGTGACGCAATCCTGCGTACGGCACGCCGGCACCACGCCAGCTGTGGAGATCAAGCCTTTGCTCGCCTTGAGCCCCACCAGGTTATTCAGCGCCGCCGGCACCCGCCCGGAACCAGCGGTGTCGGTGCCCAGGGCAAAACTCGCGACACCCAAAGCGACGGCCAGCGACGACCCGGCGCTGGAGCCGCCCGACGGATACTCCGGCAATACGCTGTTGGGGCACGCGCCATACGGCGAGCGGCTGCCATTGAGGCCGGTGGCGAACTGGTCGAGGTTGGTCTTGCCCACTGGCACCGCACCCAGGGCGATCAACTGCTCGACAATGGTCGCGCTGCGTTGCGGCACATAGGCAAACGCCGGGCACGCGGCGGTGGTGGGAATGCGGGCTAAATCGATGTTGTCCTTGATCGCAAACGGCACGCCGAACAATGGTAATTGGGCTGGGTCGCGCGCGTCCAATGCGGCCAGGTAGGGCTCCAATTCCGCTTCGGTCAGCAGGTGGATGAACAGGTGATAATCGGGGTTCAAGTGTGCGGCTTTTTCGCGCAGGTGCAGCAGCACTTCACGGGGCGTGGTGTCGCCGCTCAGGTAGGCATTGCGCAGGTTGTCCAATTGCAGGTTCATGGCTTGTCCGCCTGTAGAAATAGAAGAGTCAGTCACGTTCGAGCACCACCACCCGTTGCCCCGCGCCGATGCCGCTGCCGGGTTGCACGGGGATCTCGCGCACGGTGCCGGCGAACGGCGCGACCACTGGGATTTCCATTTTCATCGACTCCAGAAT
The DNA here is from genome assembly GCF_030263855.1 of Pseudomonas sp. ChxA. Taxonomy (NCBI): domain Bacteria; kingdom Pseudomonadati; phylum Pseudomonadota; class Gammaproteobacteria; order Pseudomonadales; family Pseudomonadaceae; genus Pseudomonas; species Pseudomonas sp. ChxA. Next base: position 5,590,720 of record NZ_JARPMK010000001.1, on the reverse strand, counting down.
CACCAGCACATCGCCAGCCAAAACCTGCTCACCCGCAGCCACCTGGACTTGCCAGAGGTTGCCGGCGATAGGGCTGTCGACACTGATTTGGTTGGCCTGCAACGGCGTGTCTGCACCTTGTGGTGCCGCGAGTTCTTCGCTGTCGAAATGCGCCTGGCCGCTGGCGATCCAGCGTTCACGCTCGGCATTGAAGGCGTGCTGCTGATGCTCACGAAACGCACCAATGCTTGCGGCTTCGCGAGCGAGGAAACCCTGATACTCCGCGAGGTTCAACTGGCTGTGTTCGATGCTTAACTCAAAACGCCCGAGCGGAAAATCGCGCCGGATCTGCACCAGCTCATCAGCCGTCACCGGGTAAAACCGGATCTGGTCAAAGAACCGCAATAACCACGGCTTGCCATCAAACGCCGCGACTTCCCGGTAGCGGTTCCACATCTGCAAGGTGCGGCCCACAAACTGATAACCGCCTGGGCCTTCCATGCCGTACACGCACAAATAAGCGCCGCCAATGCCCACCGAATTCTCGGCGGTCCAGGTGCGCGCCGGGTTGTATTTGGTGGTCACCAGACGGTGGCGCGGGTCCAGCGGTGTGGCCACCGGGGCACCGAGGTAAACGTCACCCAGGCCCATTACCAGGTAGCTGGCATCGAACACCGTGTGGCGCACTTCGTCGAGGTTGGCCAGGTCGTTGATGCGGCGGATGAACTCCAGGTTGCTCGGGCACCACGGCGCGTCCTTGCGCACGGTGGTCATGTACTTTTCGATTGCCAGTTGGCACGCCGGGTCGTCCCACGACAGCGGCAAGTGCACGATGCGTGAGGGCACTTGCAGGTTGGGGGTGGCGCACACGGCAGCCCATTGCGTGGTGATCAGCACCAGCAAGTCGGCCAGCGGCAGTTGTTCGGGTTGGTAGTGGATTTGCAGGGAACGGATGCCTGGGGTCAGGTCGATGACACCCGGCAGAGCGAGAGTTTCCAGAGCTTGCATCAACGCGTGGGCACGAAAGCGCAGCACCAGGTCCAGCTCGGGGGCGCCGATTTCCAGCAGCAGATGAGTGTCGCCAGCGAGGCGGGCGATGAGCCGGGTGTCGCCTTCACCGACCTCCAACACTACAGGCGACCCGATCTTAAGTGGGCCACGGTCGATGTGGGAGCCGGGCTTGCCCGCGATGGCATCAATGTGGTCTGCCTGAGGTACCGAGTTGTCTGGATCGCAGGCACGCCAGCTCCCACATTGATCCCATTTCAGGGCGAGGTCGCGGGCGGTTTTGAGGTTCACCGGTTCGAACCGCAGCTTGTCACCCGCCTTGAGTTGCCCCAATTGCCAAAGGTCCGCCTCAATCACCGTCACCGGGCACACAAAACCGCCCAGGCTCGGCCCATCCGGCCCCAGGATCACCGGCATGTCGCCGGTAAAATCCACCGCGCCGATGGCATAGGGGTTGTCATGGATATTCGACGGATGCAGCCCCGCTTCGCCACCGTCCGTGCGCGCCCACAAAGGTTTCGGCCCGATCAACCGCACGCCGGTGCGGCTGGAGTTGAAGTGCACTTCCCATTGGGTCGCGAAGAAGGTGTCGATGTAGTCAGGCTGGAAGTATTCCGGCGCGCCGTGCGGGCCATAAATCACCCGTAGCGTACGCACCGCAGGCAGTGGTTGCGCAATCAACTGTTGCCCGGCGCCGACGTCTGTCAGTGGCAGTAAGTGCAACACATCGCCAGCCCGTAAAGCGCGCCCGGCGTGCCCGCCGAACTGGCCGAGGGTGAAGGTGCTTTTGCTGCCCAGGTAGTCCGGCACTTGCAACCCGCCGCGCAAGCACAGATAGCTGCGCGAACCGGCACCGATGATGCTGCCAAGGCTTAACACCGAGCCTGCTTCAACCCGCAACGCGATGTTCATCGGCACCGGCTGGTCATTCAGCAACAGCGTAATGGCTGCACCGGTAACGGCGACAACCGCCGCGCAATTGAAGCGCAACAGCGGCCCATTCATGGTGATTTCCAGCGCCGCCGCACCGTCGTCATTGCCCAGCAGGCGATTGCCCAGACGCAGCGCGCGGCTGTCCATCGGCCCGGAGGGCGGCACGCCGACGGCCCAGTAGCCGATGCGACCAGGATAGTCTTGCACACTGGTTTGGGTGCCGGCGCTGAGCACTTCGAAAGTGCTGGCGCTGTAGACCAGGCCTTCCAGGCAACGCGTCCACGGGCGGCCGCTGGCAAACGGCGTGGCCAGCAGGATTTGGCGCAGGTAGTCGCGGTTGGTTTCCACGCCGTAGAGCTGGCTGTCACTCAAGGCCTGATGCAGATTCAGACGCGCCTGTTCGCGGGTCGGCGCCCAGCTGATGAGTTTGGCGATCATCGGGTCGAAGTAAGGCGGGATCTCGCAACCGGCTTGCACCCAGGTGTCGATTCGCAAACCTTCAGCCGTCGGGAAGTCCACACGGGTCAACAGGCCTGGGCTCGGCTGGAAGTCCTTGCCCGGGTCTTCCGCATACAGCCGCGCCTGAATCGCGTGGCCCTGAGGGTGCAGCTTCAATTCGCTCAACGCAGGTAATTCACCCGCCGCCAATTGCACCATCCAGCGCACCAGGTCGACGCCCCAGACTTGTTCGGTGACGCCGTGTTCGACCTGCAGGCGCGTGTTCACTTCGAGGAAGTAGAAGCGGCCATCAGCGCTGTCAAAGATAAATTCCACGGTACCGGCGCTGCGGTAATTGACCGCCTTGGCCAGGGTGATGGCCGCCGTGCACAAGGCCTCGGCCATGCCGTCGGGCAGGTTCGGCGCAGGTGTTTCTTCGAGGACTTTCTGGTTGCGCCGTTGCACGGAACAGTCGCGCACGCCAAGGGCGATGACTTCGCCCAAACCGTCGCCGAACACCTGCACTTCCAGGTGGCGGGCGTGCTCGATGTATTTCTCGATAAACACACCGGCATCGCTGAAGTTGTTTTGCCCCAGGCGTTTGACCGCTTCAAAGGACTCACTCAGCTCTGTCGCATTGCGGCACACACGCATGCCGATGCCACCGCCGCCTGCGGTGCTTTTGAGCATGACCGGATAGCCCACGGTTTCGGCCGCCAGCAACGCTGTATCGAGGCTGTCGAGCAGCTCGGTGCCTTCCAATAATGGAATTTGATGGTGTTTGGCCAAGGCCCGCGCGGTGTGCTTGAGGCCGAATACGCGCAGCTGTTCGGGTGTTGGACCGACGAAGGCAATCCCTGCATTTTCACAGGCTTGGGCAAAGGCGGCGTTTTCTGAGAGAAAACCGTAACCAGGATGAATCGCCTTGGCGCCACAGGCCTTGGCGGTGGCGAGGATTTTTTCGACTGCCAGGTAGGTCGCCGCCGCTGCGCCTTCGCCGAGGCTGTAGGCTTCGTCGGCTTGCTGGATATGCAGGCTGGCTGCGTCGGCTTCGGCGTATACGGCGATGCCTTTGACGTGCAGCTCGCGCAAGGTGCGCAGGATGCGACAGGCGATGGCGCCACGGTTGGCGATCAAGAGTTTTTCGAACATGGCAAAACCCTGCGGGCCGTCCCGCAAAGTGAGGGAGCACTGCGGTCGTCCGCAGTGCATGTGGTGAGTGTGGGAGCCGGGCTTGCCCGCGATGGCGGTGGGGCAGACAGCTTATCTGTTGGCTGATAGACCGCTATCGCAGGCAAGCCAGCTCCCACAGTTGATCGCTAGGGTTTTCGGATGCATTGCCCGGCTCGGGCTTGGCACAGGGCGAAGAGCCAACGGCGCAGGTTTTTCATTTTCAGTTCCATACCAGTAACTCCGCAGGGGTAGGGTTGTAGCCGTTGCATGGGTTGTTCAGTTGCGGGCAGTTGGAGATCAGCACGATCACGTCCATCTCTGCGCGCAGGTCGACGTACTTGCCGGGCGCGGAAATGCCGTCTTCAAAGGTCAGCCCGCCGTCGGCGGTGACTGGCACATTCATGAAGAAATTGATGTTCGGCCCGATGTCGCCTTTACCCAGGCGGCCGTCGTGGGCGCAGGCGCGCAGGTAGTTGTCGCGGCAGCTGTGCATGTAGCGTTTTTCCAGGGCGTAGCGCACGGTGTTGCTCTCTTGGGCGCAGGCGCCGCCGAGGGTGTCGTGGCGCCCGCAAGTGTCATCGACGATGGTCAGCATCGGCTGGCCAAGGTTGGAATACAGCACGCTGCCGGTGCCCAGGTACACGCGGTTTTGCCGACGCAAGGTGCGCTGTACGTCGTAGCGTTCCTTGGGGTTTTTGCGGCTGTAGAACAGCGTGTCGACAGCCTGGTTGCCCTCCAGGTCGAGGATGCGCAGGGTCTGGCCGGCCTTGACCTCCATAAGCCACGGTTCGCCGGCGGGAATGGTGGCGCGGTACACGGCTGCCTCGGGTTGTTTCAGTGCGATAGACATGGCAGCTCCTCAGGCGAACAGGCGGTCGGTGTTGGTAAAGCCGCGCTCGTTTTCCGGGCGCGAAGTGCGGCAGTGTTCCGCCACGCTTGGGCCTGCGTTCATCCAGCTGAGTTTCAGCGGTTGCGGCGCGTAGTTCGGGTTGGTGTCCATCGGGTGTTGCAGCGCGGTCAGCACCACCAGTGTGTCCATCGGCGCGTAGAGTTCGATGTAGTCGCCGGCTTTGGAATTGCCCGGTACAAAGTGCAGGCCGCCGGCTTCGTCAACGCTGACTCGGCTGAACAGATTGAGGGTCATCAACAGGTCGCAAAGCCCCAGTCCCCACTTGCCCAATTCCACCAACAGGTTGTCGGTGCCGTTGCGGAAGAAGCCGTTGCGCAGTTCCTGATAACGGCCGTGGCCGTACTTTTCAGCGACCTCGGCGGCGCACAGCACGCCGCCGATGCTGTCACTCCAGCCGCAGGTGTCGGCGGTGATGGCGGCCAGTACGCGGCCCATGTCCGAGTACAGGCAGTGGCCGCGGGTGAGCTTGGCGGTGTGTTGGCATTTGAGGCTGTCGGGCAGGTTCAGGCGCTCGGTTTTTTCGTTGGCATTGAGCAAGGTCAGGCTGACGTTGGCGCCGCCGCGAATATCTGTGAGGCGCAGCAGTTGGCCGCGCTTGAGCACAAAGGAGCGGTGGCCGCCGCCGGGTAGCATTTCTTCGGCGAAGGGTGGGAATAGTTGAATGGAATCGGTCATTTGCAAGTCGCTCCAAGTTCGGCGGCCAGCGCTCTGCGGCGCTCGCTGTTCAAAGGGATGTCATAGGTGATGCGCGCGCCAAAGGCGCCGGGGGCGTGGGGGTCGACGCGGACTTTGTCGAACACCAGCAAGCGTGTGCCGAGGCTGAAGCCTTCGCTGAGGTCGTGGGTGACCATGAACACCGTCAGCCGGGTTTCGCGCCACAGCGCCAGCAATAGCTGATGCATGTCTTTGCGAATGCCCGGGTCGAGGGCGCCGAAGGGTTCGTCCAGCAGCAACACGCGGGGTTTCATGATCAGGGCCTGGGCGATGGCCAGGCGTTGTTGCATGCCGCCGGAGAGCTGCGCCGGGTATTTGTCCAGTGCGTGGCCGAGGCCGACTTTTTGCAGCAGGGCGGTGGCCTGTTCGCGTGCCTCTTGTTTGGCTTTGCCGAACAGTCGACCCAGCAAGCGTGAGCGCGGCAGTTCCAGGCCCAGCGCAACGTTGTCCAGCACAGTCAAATGCGCGAACACCGAGTAACGCTGGAACACTACGCCACGGCTGGCATCCGGCTCGGCGGCAAGTGGTTGGCCGTCCAGCAGGATCTGGCCTTTGCTCGCGGTTTCCTGGCCGAGCAACAAGCGCAGGAAGGTCGATTTGCCGCAACCGGAGGTGCCCACCAAGGTGCAAAATTCACCCTCATTGACGTGCAGGTTGAGCCCTTCGAGCACCACTTGGTCGCCATAGCGCTGCCATACATTGTTGACGCTGATAAAGCTCATGCCCGCGCTCCTTCGTACCAGGGGAACGCACGCCGCGTGAGGGTTTTGAGGCCCCAGTCCATCAGCCAGGCGAGCAGGGTGATCCACACCACGTAGGGCAAGATCACGTCCATCGCCAGGTAGCGGCGCACCAGGAAGATCCGGTAGCCGAGGCCGTCGGTGGAGGCGATAGCTTCGGCGGCGATCAAAAACAACCACGCCGAACCGAGCATCAGCCGCAGCGAGATCAGCAAGCGCGGCAACAATTGCGGCAGCACCACGCGCAGCATCAAGGTCCAGGTGGACGCGCCGAGGGTCTGCGCCTTGACCAGCAGCTCCACGGGGATTTCCCGCGCGCGTTGCTCCAAGTCACGGGCCAGCGCCGGGGTGATACCGATGACGATCAGCATCACCTTGGACAGTTCGCCCAGGCCGAACACGATGAACAGAATCGGCAATATCGCCAAAGGCGGCACCATCGACAGCACCGTGAGCAGGGGCGACAACGGCGCGCCAAACAGCGGCAGCGTACCGGCGGCAATCCCCAGGCACAGGCCGGCGAGGGCGCTGATGCCTAAGCCGATCGCCAGGCGGCGCAGGCTGGAGGCGCTGTCTTGCCATAGCACGTATTCACCGGTGCGCGTATCGGCGCTGAACGCCAGGCGTTTAACCGCGTCGCCCATCTGCATGGCGCTGGGCAGCAGTTTGTCGTTGGGGTTATCCGCCAGGCGCTCGGCCGAGCCTACAAAGTAGGCGAATAGCAGCAGGGCGAACGGCAGCAGCACCAACAGCAGGCGGCTGGAGCGTTCCGGGTGACGGTTGATCAGGCGCATGGCCGGGTCCTCTTACAGCGTGCCGTCGGCGGCCATCTGCACGTAGCTGGGGTCGAAATGCAGCTTGAGGTTGGCGGTGTCGCCGCTGGTGATGCCATTGGCGAAGCTCATGCCCACGGCGCTGGTGTCCTTGGCCCCTTCGCCGAGCAGGCCGTGTTCAAACGAGAACTCGGCGACCTTGCGCATAGTCGCGGGCAATTGCGCGCTGGTAGCAAAGGCCAGGGCTTCCTTGGGCGTGGCAAACAGCTTGGTGGTGTCCAGTTGCGCCTGGAACCCCTTGAGGTCGGTGCCCGAGGCCTTGGCCATATGCTCAAGCGCCGCGGTGCTGGCGGCGTTTTTGGCGTTCATCAGCGCGACCACTTCAAACCACGCGCCGGTCAGCGCTTTGCCCAGGGCCGGGTTGTCTTTGAGGGTTTGGGTGTTGACCACCATCATGTCCATGATTTCGCCGGGCACTTTGCTGGAGTCGAACACTTGGGTGACGCCCGGTTTGGCCTTGATCTCGGAGAGCATCGGGTTCCAGGTGGTCACGGCTTGCACCTGGTCGGTGTTGAAGGCGGCGGCGATGTCGGCGTCGGAGGTGTTGACGACTTTGAGGTCTTTTTCGGTGAGGTCGGCCGACTCCAGCGCGCGGGCCAGCAGGTAGTGGGAGACCGAGAGTTCCACCAGGTTGACGTTCATGCCTTTGAGGTCGGCCACGGTCTTGCCGGTGCCCTTGATCACCACGCCATCGTTGCCATTGGAGAAGTCGCTGACCACCAGCGCAGTGCTGTCCACACCACCGGCGGCGGGAATGGTCAGGGCGTCCATGTTGGTCATGGTGCAGCCGTCGAACTGGCCGGCGGTGTATTGGTTGATGGACTCGACATAGTCATTGAGCTGCACCATGTCGATCTTGATGCCGTACTTCTTGGCCCACTTGTCGAGGATGCCTTGGCTGCCGGCGTATTCCCACGGCATCCAGCCTGCATAGATCGTCCAGCACACACTGAAGTGGTCTTTGGCAGCAGCTTGGGTTTGAAAGCTCAGCACGGCGGCGAAGGCGGCGGCGAGCAGGGCGGGTAAACGGATTGCGGGCATGGGGCTTCTCCAGTTGAACATGGGCGAGCAGGAGCAACGCGGCACCGTGAACGGTGGCTTGTCTCCCGGGCTTTTATCCCGCCGTGTAACCTCAACTGGAGGTCGCCAACTCTCGGACCAGCCACTCGCTTTTCAAGCGAGCCGGAACCCTAGTCGGCCATTGCAAATTGTGGTGCCGCGAACCTGTGATGAATCCTGCACAGGCTTGCTAAAGCGAGAGTCGTGCCAAGTGGTCGGCGGGCCTGTAGCGCGAGGGGTTGCAGCGAGGTGGTAGTTGGCTGGGGCACTGACGTGCGTTGTGCTGGTGCGCTGTCGCACTGCAATGAAGCGTTCAGTTCGTCCGAAACAGGTATTTCAAACTGTGTCAAAAACGCACCAGATTCGGTTTTTGATGTCAGATATTTCGTCATTCATTGAAAGACGAATGCCGCCCTTCAGCGTCGCTGGAGGTGCTCCCCAGCGGTCCAGGAGGCCGCCATGTATCGACGACTGCTGCTTAGCGCTTTATTTGGCCTGACCCTTTCTGCGTGTGTGCCCTATTACGATGGCGGTGCCACTTACTACCGCTCCGAGGTCTACACCGCACCGGCGCCCGCTTATTACTACGGCGGCCCCACCTACCTGTACGGGCGCGGCTACTACGCGCCACCGCCGCGCTATTACTCGGCCCCGCGTTATTACCAGCCGGCGCCACGTTATTACCCAAGGCCCGGCTACCGGCCTTACCCGAACCAGGGCTGGGGAGGCGGGCATTGGGGCAATGGCGGGCCGGGCCGGGGCGGCGATCATGGCGGTGGCCGGGGAGGCCATCGATAACGGGCAATGACTTCAAGCGGCGCGCCAAGCGCCGCTTTTTTATGGCTACCGTTCATCGGTACTGTCAGAATTAACAGCTATCTTCGGGCTTTCAGTTGTACTTCGCTGTAGGTGCGCCGTTGTGCGTTCACCTGGTATCAGTGGGTTAATGGAACGTCTTATGATCAAGCGATTGATATGTTTATTGTGTGTGATGGCCACGGGTATCGTGCAGGCCCATGCAGGTCAGGGCTGCCCTTATGCCTCTTCGGTCAGGTACGCAGATGGTCATTTTCAAGCCGTTAATGGGGAGGCGCTCTGGCGGAGCCCCGAGGTCGGCTTAAGTGATTTCGCCGACCGTTTTGTGGGCGCACTTTTCACGCCGGGCAAAGGCCAGGCGCGGGAAAACGGCTTCCTGGAAAAGTGTGTATACCGCATGGGCAACGGTGAGGTGGTAGCGTTGCGGTACGGCGTGCCGGGAGAACTCAATAGCATGTCGCTGACCTCCACCTCGTATTGGCAAGCCACCCTTGACGCGTTAGGGCAGCCTGTCTTTATCTGCCAGGACAGCCAGCCGGACAATTGCTCATTTACGGTCGGGCGGCTGAATTGATTGCCTGTCAATAGTCGGACAAGTCTGCCAGCGGGTGCCTGCCTTCCCAGGCCTTGGCGAAGTGCGCCTGCACCACAGCGTCCGGCACGCTGTTGACATCCGGCCAGTGCCAATGGGGCTGCTGGTCCTTGTCGATCAAGCGCGCCCGCACACCCTCGCTGAACTCCGGGTGACGGCAGCAATTGAGGCTCAGGGTGTATTCCATCTGAAACACCTCGGCCAAGGACAGGTGCCGCGCCCGCTGGATCTGCTCCCACACCAAATGAGCGGTCAGCGGGCAGCCTTCACTGAGGTTTTTGCCGGCGCGGCTGAACAGCGGGTCGGCATGCTCGCGTAACAGGCTCAAGGCACGCCAGGCGCAGCACACATCACCCACATCCAGCCACTCATCGATCTGCGCACGGCGTGGCAGCCATTGTGCTTCGGGTTGCTGGCCGACGGCTTCCTGGGCGAGCGCCTTGAGCAGGCTGTTGAGTTGCATCGTGGTTTGTTCCTGCCAGTTCAGTTGCAGCAGGCCATCTATCAACGCTTCCTGCTGGTCATCACCCAGGAAACGGTCGGCCAGGCCCAGGTCCAACGCATCACGGCCGTTGATATGGGCGCCGGTGAGGCCAAGAAATACCCCCAGCTTGCCCGGCAACCGCGACAGGAACCAACTGGCCCCCACGTCGGGGTACAACCCTATGCTGATCTCGGGCATGGCCAGGCGGCTGCTCGGTGTGACGATGCGCACCGAAGCGCTCTGCAGCAGGCCCATACCACCGCCGAGCACATAGCCGTGGCCCCAACAGATCAGCGGTTTGGGGTAGGTGTGCAGACGGTAGTCGAGGCGGTATTCAGCGGCAAAGAACTGCGCGGCCAGGGTTGGCACGACGCCGGGCTGCTCACGGCAAGCCTGGGCGAGGCTGCGGACTTCGCCACCGGCGCAAAAGGCTTTGGGCCCATTGCCGCGCAGCAGCACACACACGATATTCGGGTCTTTGGCCCAGGCTTCCAGGCGTTCGTCCAAGGCCAGGATCATGGGCAGGGACAGCGCGTTGAGGGATTTTTCCGCGTCCAGGCTGGCGATGCCGAGGCGGGCACCGTCGCTGCCGGTCAGCTCTTCGAAGTGCAGGTTCATTGTGACCTCAATCGAGACAGTGAGAGATCAGTATGATCGCTCCGTGGGAAAGTGCCGATGATGTGTCAGATCAATTGACAAGCGGGGTCGGCTTTCCTAGGGTTCGCCCATTCTTTTTTTACACGATGAACAGACCATGACCGAAGGCGACCGTATCAAACTCGAACCCAGCTGGAAACACGCCCTGCGGGATGAGTTCGACAAGCCCTACATGGCCGAACTGCGCGAGTTCCTGCGCCAGGAACATGCCGCCGGCAAAGAGATTTACCCGCCTGGCCCGTTGATTTTCAACGCGCTCAACTCAACGCCGCTGGACAAGGTCAAGGTGGTGATCCTCGGCCAAGACCCGTACCACGGCCCCGGCCAGGCTCATGGCCTATGCTTCTCGGTACAACCGGGCGTGCCGACGCCGCCGTCGCTGGTCAATATCTACAAAGAACTCAAGCGCGACCTGAACATCGACATCCCCAACCACGGCTGCCTGCAAAGCTGGGCTGACCAGGGCGTGCTGATGCTCAACACGACCATGACCGTGGAGCGCGCGAATGCCAATGCCCACGCGGGCAAGGGCTGGCAGTTCTTTACTGATCGTGTGATCGAAGTGGTCAGCGAGCACCAGCCGCACCTGGTGTTCCTGTTGTGGGGCGCTCATGCGCAAGGCAAGCAAAAGCTGGTGGATGCCACCAAGCACTTGGTGCTGACGTCGGTGCACCCGTCGCCGTTGTCGGCGTATCGCGGGTTTTTGGGGTGTGGGCACTTCGGCCGTACCAACAAGTTTCTTGAGCAGAATGGCGAGACGCCGATTGAGTGGCGATTGCCGCCAGCCTAAAGGTCAACCGCAACCCAATGTGGGAGCTGGCTTGCCTGCGATGACGGTCTGTCAGCCGATACATTTATTGACTGAACCACCGCTATCGCAGGCAAGCCAGCTCCCACATTGGCATTTTGTGAAGGCTTAGATTTTTTCCGGCTGACGGTTCCAGTGCCTGAACAACGGCTCGGCCAAAAACAGCACAAACAACAAACGCATTACCTGCATCGCCGTTACCAAAGGCACCGACAGTTGCAAGGTCTCGGCGGTGAGGCTCATTTCGGCAATGCCGCCCGGCATCATGCCCAGGGTGAGTGAGCGCAAGTCCAGCTGCGTCAGCGCGCTCAAGCCCACCGCCGCCAATGTCGCAAGTGCCATGGTCAAGGCGGTGCCGATCAAGGTACGGCCCATAAACGACGGCGCACGGCGGAAGAACTGACGGTTGAAGTGGCAGCCCAGGCCGCTGCCGATCAGCCATTGGCCGATCTGGCTGCCGCCGTCCGGCAGGCCGTAATGCAAGTCCCAGACAACACTGGCCGTCGCGCTGACCAACAGCGGCCCGAACAGCCACGGGTTGGGCTGACGTAAACGCTGCCAGCCCCAGGCTACCAACGCGCCCAACGGAAACAGCAGCGCCAGCCAACCCCAACTCACTGGCGCCGGATGAAACTGCGGCGTGCCGCCTTCGAGCAAGTACTTGAAGATCGCCGGCACACACAGCACCACCACCAGCACCCGCAGGCTCTGGCCCGCCGCGACGCGGCTGAGCACTGCGCCATTGCGGGCGCCGAGGTTGACCATTTCACCGGAACCGCCCGGCATGCTGGAGAAAAACGCGGTGGCGCGGTCTTCACCGCTGCGGCGCATCAACCACACACCGACCACGCTCGACAGGCTGGTGATCAACGCACCGAAGAAAATCAGGCCGAAGTGGCTCATCACTTGCTCGATCACCACCGGCGTGAAGTGCAGGCCGATGCCGATGCCTACCACCCATTGGCCACATTTGCGCCCGCCGGGAATCTCCGCCAACTGCCACGGCGTGAGGCAACGCACCAGGATAATCGCCAGCAACGAGCCGACCATATACGGCAAAGGCCAGCCGACGAGGCTGGCCAGGTAACCGCCGGCCAGGCCGACCAGCGGTGTTGCCCACCATTGTTTAAAGGTGACCTCAGACATCGGCCAGGGCACGACGCTGTTGGGCACGTTTACGCCAGATACGCAGCAGCGGTACGAACAACATGATTGCCGTCAGTACCCACACGCCAAAGGTGATCGGGCTGGACCAGAGAATCTCCAGCGCACCGTTGGAGATCGACAGCGCGCGGCGCAGGTTCTGCTCCATCAGGCCGCCGAGGATAAAGCCCAGCAGCACTGGCGACAGCGGGAAGTCGAGCTTGCGCAGGATGTAACCGAAGATGCCGATGCCGACCATCAGGAACAGGTCGAAGGTGGTGGCGTGAACCGCGTACACACCGATTGCGGTGATGATGGCGATGATTGGCACCAGCGCCCAGTTCGGCACGGCGAGGATGCGCGTGAAGATGCGGATCATCGGGATGTTGAGGATCACCAGCATGACGTTGGCGATAAACAACGACGCGATCAGGCCCCAGACAATGTCCGGTTGCTGTTGAAACAGCAGTGGGCCAGGGGTGATGTTGTACAGCGACAGCGCGCCGATCATCACCGCCGTGGTGCCCGAGCCGGGTACACCGAGGGTCAGCATGGGGACCAGAGCGCCACAAGCGGCCGCGCCGATCGCGGTTTCCGGTGCAGCCAGACCGCGCTTGTCACCTTTACCGAATTCGCCCGAGGCACCGGCGATGCGCTTCTCGGTCATGTAGGCCACGGCACTGGCCAAGGTCGCGCCGGCACCCGGCAAGACACCCATGATAAAGCCGAGCACGCCGCAACGAATGTTCACGACAAACACCGATGCGGCTTCCTTGACGTTGAACATCATGCGCCCAGTGGCTTTCACGGCTTCCTGGCCACGGTGGGTTTTTTCCAGCAGCAACAGGATTTCGCTGATGGAGAACAGGCCCAGTACCAACACCACAAACTGGATGCCGTCGGTGAGGTGGATGTTGTCGCCGGTGAAACGGTACACGCCGCTGTTGGCATCGATGCCGACGGCAGAGAGGAACAGGCCGATCAGCGCTGCAACAAACGTCTTCAGCGGTTTGTCACCGGCCATGCCGCCCAGGCAGACAATCGCGAACACCATCAGGACGAAATATTCCGCCGGGCCGAACGCAATCGCCCATTTGGCCAACAGCGGCGCAAACAGCACCATGCCGCAGGTGGCGATAAACGCGCCGATGAACGAGCTCCATGCCGACAGCGACAACGCCACACCGGCCAGGCCTTTGCGGGCCATCGGGTAGCCGTCGAGGGTGGTCATTACGGTAGACGCTTCGCCCGGGATGTTGAGCAGGATCGAGCTGATACGGCCGCCGTATTCGCAGCCCAGGTACACGGCTGCCAGCAGGATCAGCGCCGATTCCGGCGGCAGGCCCAACGCGAACGCGATGGGGATCAACAAGGCCACGCCGTTGATCGGGCCCAGGCCCGGCAACAGGCCGACCACAGTGCCGATCAAGGTGCCGCACAACGCGGTCACCAGGTTGTAAGGGGTCAGTGCAACGCCGAAGCCCTGGCCCAAATAGCTGAACGTATCCATATCAGTTCTCCAGAACTTCAAGCAGGCCGAGGGGCAGCGGTACATCCATGGCCTTGTCGAACAGCAGGTACAGGCCGATAGCCATGAGGGTGACGATCACTACGCTGGGCAACCAGCGCCCGCCGTACAGGCGTGCCATCGGAATGCCGATCAGCATGCTGCTGAGGATGAAACCCAAGGGCTCGAAAGTGCCGGCGAACACGAGCAGCAGCGCGACGCAAATGCTGATCTTGATCAGGGTTTCGCGATCCAGTGCCGGTTCTTCTTCGGTGTGCTTGGTCGGCTGCGGGCGAAAGATCATGTAGATCAGGCCCAGGCTCATCAGGCCGAGCATCAGCAGCGGGTAGGCACGTGGGCCGACCGGCTCGTAGGAAAACGCCGCCTGATACGGCCAGGCCATCAGCGCCAGGCCGGCGCAGACCAGCAGCATCACCGAGGCGAAAATGCGTTGTAAGAGCATGTGGAACTCCTGGGCCGCGCCGCCCGTTGATGAGGGCGCGGCCGAGCAAAAGAGGGGCGATTACTGGATCAGGCCGAACTCTTTGGCCAGCACTTTGTAGTCAGCCACCTGCTTCTTCACGTAGGTGTCCAGCTCCGGGCCGGTCATGGCGAACGGGAACAGCTCGCGCTGGTCACGCAGCTTGGCGAACTCTTCGGAGGCCAGCAGTTTGTCGAACGCGTCTTTCCACCAGGCGTAATCGGCATCGCTGACTTTTGGCCCGAGGTAGAAGCCGCGAACCACTGGCCAGACGATGTCGTAGCCTTGCTCTTTGGCGGTCGGAATATTCTTCATTTCCGGCTCGTCCAGGCGCTCTTCAGCGAACACGGCGAGCAGGCGCATGTCACCGCTGAGGATGTGCGGCATGGAGTCGGAGATGTCGGTACTGCCCACCTGGATGTGGCCACCGAGCAGGGCAGTGGCGATTTCACCGCCGCCTTCGAGGGCGACATAACGCAGCTCGCGCGGGTTGATCCCGGCAGCCTTGGCGATCAGGGCGGTTTGCATCCAGTCCTGGCTGCCAACAGTGCCGCCGGAACCGATTACCACGCTGCCCGGATTTTTCTTCAAGGCTTTAACCAGATCGTCGAGGTTTTTGTAAGGCGAATCGCTTTTCACTGCGATGGCACCGTAGCTGGTGCCGACCGCTGCCAACCAACGCACCGCGCTTTCATCAAAACGGCCGAACTTGCCTTGGGCCAGGTTCAACAACGAACCGCTGGACCAGGCCACCAGCGTGCCGGCGTCGGCCGGGCGCTGGGCGACCACCGCGTTGTAGGCCACCGCGCCCACGCCGCCAGGCATGTAGGTGACGCGCATCGGTTTGCTCAACAGCTTTTCATTGACCAACGCGCTTTGCGCCAGCTTGCAGGTCAGGTCAAAACCACCGCCGGGGGAGGCTGGGGCGATGCATTCCGGGCGCTTGGGTTCGTCGGCGGCCAGCAGTTGGCCGGCGAACAGCATGCAGCCGGCGGCGAGGGCCAATTTACGCAGTGAATAGGTCATTTTTAACTCCGTTTTGTTGTTATTTAGGGGCTACTACCAAAGTGCGACGCTATAGCTGACCAGCACGCGCACTTCATCCGCATCACGGGCCGAGTAGTTGGAGCGATACGTGGCATTACGCAGGCGGAACGCGACATCCTTGAACGTGCCGCTTTGTACGATGTAGCGGATCTCGCTGTTGCGTTCCCACTCCTTGCCGGTCTCGCCGTTCTTGAGCTTGATGTTGTCACCTGACAGGTAACGGCTCATGAAGCTCAAGCCGGGAATGCCCAGCTTGGCGAAGTCGTAGTCGTAGCGCGCTTGCCAGGAGCGTTCTTCGGCGCCGGCAAAGTCGTTGATCTGTACGAAGTTGACCAGGTACGGGTCGGCGCCATCCACATAGGGAAAGGCGCTGTCACCGGACATGTGCTGGTAGCCGGCGCTGAGCTTATGGCCATTGAGGGCATAGCTGAACAGGCCGTTGAGAGATTTGTTGTCGATCTTGCCACCATGGGCCGCGCCCGTGTCATCACTGATGGCCAGGCGCAGGTCGGTGCCGAAAGTGCCAGGGCCCAAGGGGCGCGAGGCGACCAGGCCGAGGAAGTGCTGGCGGTACACGTCATCGAGTTGGGCGAAGTGGTAGCTGCCGGTGATCTTGTCGGCAAACTTGTAGTCCACGCCACCGAAGTTGAAGTGCTTGCCGGTTGCGCCGCTGACGAAACGGCTGTTCTTGTTGTTGAGGGCGATCTCTTCGTAGTCAGTGGAATCGCGGTCTTTGGCTTTATCCAGGCGGCCGCCGGTAAATACCAGGTTCTTGAATTCTTTGGAGGTCAGCAAGCCACCGTTGAAGGTCTGCGGCAGGATGCGGCCGTCGTTGGGCTTGAGGGTCGGCAGTTCGGGGATCAGCGCGCCGATCTTGAGCTCGGTGGCCGAGATTTTCACTTTGCCGGTCAGGCCGAGTTTGGAGTAGTCGTCGACAGCCCGGCCATTATCGGTGGGCAGCAAGCCCGTGCCGGTGCGGTCGGGGCTGGAGTCGAGCTTGACCCCAAGCATGCCCAGCGCGTCCACGCCAAAGCCGACGGTGCCGTCGGTATAGCCCGATTGCAGGTTGAGCATGAAGCCTTGAGCCCATTCGTCGCGTTTGGATTGTTGTGCGCTGGTACCGTCGCGAAAGTCGCGGTTGAAGTACATGTTGCGAGTTTCCAGCGTACCGCTGCTGTCTTCGAAGAAGGCAGCCTGGCTAAGCGGCGAAAAGCCGGCAAGGGCGGTGGCACTGGCAAGGGCGGTCTTGGCAAGACGGGAAAAACGCACAGGCGGGCAAGCCTGGGGCTGTGTCGACAGCATCGTGGTGTACTCCGTTATTGTTCTTATTTTGGCGAAAACGCTTCAAGGCGTTTTTCGAGCGCTACGGATCAGGTAGCTCGGCGGGCATTACCCACCGTTGCTGGATGCTAAAGGGCGAAGCTTTCACTAACCTTTCAGTTGTCTTTCAATGTTTTCGGGCTTCACAGGGCAGTCGGCGCCTGTAAACTGCCCGCCAAAGCGTGGCGTCGACCATGCCCGAACGAGGTAAAAATCCATGCGCGTCCTCTTGGTTGAAGACCATCTGCAACTCGCCGAAAGTGTTGCCCAAGCGCTCAAGAGCACGGGTTTGACCGTCGACGTGTTGCACGACGGCGTGGCCGCGGACCTGGCCTTGAGCAGCGAGGAATATGCGGTGGTGATCCTCGATGTGGGGCTGCCGCGCATGGACGGTTTTGAGGTGTTGGCGCGTCTGCGGGCGCGTGGGAAAAATCTGCCTGTGTTGATGTTGACGGCGCGCAGTGATGTAAAAGACCGTGTGCATGGCCTGAACCTGGGCGCTGATGACTACCTGGCCAAGCCCTTCGAATTGACAGAGTTGGAAGCGCGGGTCAAGGCGCTGCTGCGCCGCAGTGTGCTGGGCGGGGAGCGTCAGCAGGCGTGCGGCGTGCTGGTCTACGACCTGGATACCCGGCGTTTCAGCGTGGGCGGCGAGCTGATGACGCTGACCTCCCGCGAGCAGGCGGTGCTTGAGGCGCTGATCGCGCGGCCGGGCCGCGTGATGAGCAAGGAGCAACTGGCCTCGCAAGTGTTCGGCCTGGACGAGGAAGCCAGCCCGGACGCCATCGAAATCTATGTGCACCGCCTGCGCAAGAAACTCGACGGCCAACCCATCGCCATCGTGACGTTCCGTGGCCTTGGCTACCTGCTGGAAGCCCGCGATGCATAAGCCCAGCAGCCTGCGCTGGCGGCTGCTGTGGAACCTGGCGCTGCTGCTGGTGGTGTTGATGCTCGCCAGCGGCATGAGTGCTTATTGGAATGGTCGCGAAGCCGCCGACACTGCCTATGACCGCACCTTGCTGGCCTCGGCGCGTACCATCGCCGCCGGGTTGACCCAGGTGGACGGCACCCTGAGCGCCAATGTGCCGTATGTGGCGCTGGACACGTTCGCCTACGACAGTGCCGGGCGGATTTACTATCAGGTCAATGACATTGATCGCAAGCTGATCTCCGGCTACGAAAACCTCCCTGGCCCGCCGCCGGGTACGCCGCGCACCGATGATTACCCGGCGCTGGCGCGGTTTTACAACGCCATGTACCAGGGCCAGCATGTGCGGGTGGTGAGCCTGCTCAAGGCGGTGTCGGAGCCGAACATGAACGGCATGGCGGAAATTCGCGTGGCCGAAACCGATGAAGCGCGCGAAAGCATGGCCCGCAGCCTGATGGCCGACACGCTGCTGCGCCTGGGCATGCTGGCGGTCGGTGCGTTGTTGCTGGTGTGGTTTGCCGTGAGTGCGGCGCTGCGCCCGCTGGAGCGTCTGCGCACCGCCGTGGAGGAACGCCAGCCCGACGACTTGCGCCCGCTGCCGCTGGTGGAGGTGCAACATGAGTTCGGCCCGTTAGTGCGCTCGCTCAATCACTTCACCGAGCGCTTGCGCGGCCAGTTCGAGCGCCAGGCGCAGTTTATTGCCGACGCCGCCCACGAACTGCGCACCCCGCTGGCGGCGCTCAAGGCCCGGCTTGAGCTGGGCCTGCGCAGCAGCGACCCGACGACGTGGCGCAGCACCTTGGAAACTGCGGCCCAAGGCACCGACCGTCTGACCCACTTGGCCAACCAATTGCTGTCGCTGGCGCGCATCGAAAACGGCGCCCGGGCGATTGCCGAGGGCGGTGCGCAATTGCTTGACCTCAGCCAACTGGCGCGGGAACTGGGCATGGCCATGGCGCCGCTGGCCCACGCGCGGGGCGTTGCCCTGGCGTTGGAAGCGGACGAGCCGGTGTGGCTGCGCGGTGAGCCGACCTTGTTGAATGAGTTGCTGAGCAACCTGGTGGATAACGCCCTGGCCCACACGCCACCGGGCGGCAACGTGATTCTGCGGGTGACCGCGCCGGCGATCCTCGAAGTTGAAGATGACGGCCCCGGCATCCCGCTGGATGAGCGGGACCGGGTCTTCGAACGTTTCTACCGCCGCAGCCAGCAGGGCATGGGTTCAGGCTTGGGGCTGGCGATTGTCGGCGAGATCTGCCGCGCGCATTTGGCCCAGATCAGCCTGCATGATGGTGAATTGGCGGGGTTGAAGGTGCGGGTGAGTTTTATCGCGGGGTAGTCAATAGAACATCGAGCGCGCTTCATCCAGCTCGGCACGCAGTGTTTCGCTCTTCGGGTCGATGCGCAGTTTCTTGAGCGCCGGCAGGCTGGTGACGTCTACGTTGGCCAAGGGGTGCGCGGTGCCGCGGTGGCAATACAGTGCCGCGATTTGCACCACGTCGATGTAGTCCAGGCTCGGGGAGTCGCGCTCCAGGTCCAGGTACTGCCCCGGCAGCCTGGCCAGCATTTCCGGGAAGTCCCACACACCCAGCAGTTTGTCGCCCAGCAACGGGTGGATGCTGTCGATCACATGGTTGAGGCTGACCGGGTCGGCCAGCAGCTCGTAATGATCTTCGGCATAGGTGAGGATCGGCAGCACGCCAATCTGATGCACCAGCCCGCCGAGGGCCGCCTGGTCCGGCTTGAGGTGGCTGTGGTTGCGGCACAGGGCATAACTCACGCCCGCTACTTCCAGGCTGCGGCGCCACACTTCGCGCATTTTCAGTTCGACGACTTCGGAGCGGGCGTGAAAGATTTGTTCCATGACCAGGCCGATGGCCAGGTTGCTGCTGTAGTTGGTGCCCAGCCGCGTGATGGCGGTATGCAGGTCGGTGACTTCCTGGGTGGCGCGCAGCAGCGGGCTGTTGACCACTTTAATCAGGCGCGCCGACAGAGCGGTATCGCGACCGATCACTTTGCTCAAGTGGCTGATGCTGATTTCCGGGTCTTCGGCGGCCTGACGAATGTTCAAGGCCACTTCCGGCAATGTCGGCAGAACCAGGTCATCGTTGTCGATGGCCGTCACCAAAGCCTGTTGGACTTTTTCCGCCAGCTTGTTCATTCATGCTCTCTAGGGTGTTGCAAAAAGGTACGGCGATTAACGCTGGATCTCTTTATCGCGATCCAGTAGGTACGGCAGGTCGAGCAGTTGTAAGCCGGGGCCTTCCAGGGTGCCGACGTGCACATCGCCGCTGTCGGCAGCTTCGGCTTGCAGCACGGCCAGAAGTTCAATCGATTGGTCAGCTTTTGCCGCGATGACGACTTCGCCGATCGCACTGTTATGGTTGGGCGAGAACAGCGGTGTGCCTGGCTCGGGCAATTGCGTGGCGCTGAGGCTCAGGCGATACAGGCGGCGCTTGAGTTTGCCCAGGTACTGCATGCGCGCGACGATTTCCTGGCCGGTGTAGCAGCCTTTTTTGAAGCTGACGCCGCCAACGGCCTGCAGGTTGAGCATCTGCGGGATAAACAGTTCGCGGGTCTGCGGCATGACCTGGCCGATGCCGGCGCGGATCTGGCCGAGCAGCCAGTCATTCACCTCAGCTTGTTGCAGTTGGCTGGCCAATTGCTGGCGTACCGCTTCGGCGTGTTCGGCAGGCACCCAGAGTTCGGCGCGGTTTGGGGAGACACGAATGGCAATCAATGTGTCGGTGCGCACCACGCTGTCGGTATCGGCCGGCAGCTCAAGGCCGAGGGCAGCCAGGGTTTGATCCGCGTTCGACAAGCCAAAGCGTGCCCAGCCGGCGCTTTCGTCGGTGAGCTTGGATTTGGAGAACACCGCGTATTTCTTCAGGTCTGCCAGTTGCGGTTCGAGCAACTCGGTGGCCATGGACAGCAACACGCCATCACCTTGCAGCAGGATGCGAAAACTCGACTGCATGCGGCCCTTTTGCGTACAGCGCGCGCCGAGGCTGGCCTGGGTGTCGCTCAGGTAATTGAGGTTGCAGGTCAGTTGCCCTTGCAGGAACTTGGCAGCGTCGGAGCCGCGGACGGCGAGGACGCCTTCGTGTGTCAGGGGGCAGAAAAATGCAGAGTCGGCCATGGGTCTTCGCAGGTCAAAAAGTCATGCGTGCATCATAGAGGGGCGCCCGGCAAATGGATAGTTTCCGTATGGGGCGACCAAAGCCGAGTGTCCCGCTGCCGTCGGGCCTGTATACTTGCGCGCTATTTGAGGAGCAGTCCATGGTAGAAGAAGTAGAAATCAACCGCCTCTACTGGCACAGCCGCCGTGGCATGCTGGAGTTGGATGTGTTGCTGGTGCCGTTCACCAGAGAGGTGTACTCGACACTCGATAAGGTGGACCGCGACCTCTATGAGCGATTGCTGACGTGCGAAGACCAGGACATGTTCGGCTGGTTCATGGAGCGCGCCGAATCTGACGATCCGGAGCTGCAGCGCATGGTTCGCAAGATTTTGGATCGTGTCCAGCCCAAGTAATCGCTTCGAATGCCGCTGGCAGGCCTCTCGGCTGTTGCTGGCGGCGTACCTGCTTGCCCAGTTGTTCGCGCTGGGTGCCTTGTTGTTTATCGATTTGCCCTTCGCAAGCCTCGGCATTCTGCTGTGCCTGGCGCATGCCGCCTGGGTGTTGCCGCGTCATATCCTGCTGACTCACCGTTCGTCGATTCGTGGCCTGCGCCGCGATGAAGACGGCTGGCAGTTGTTCAGTGCCGAGCGCGGCTGGCACAGCGTGCAGTTGCGCCCCGACAGCCTGGCGTTGCCGCTGATCGTGGTGCTGCGCTATCGGGTGCAGGGCGAGTGGTGGGTGCGTTCTGTTTGCGTACCGATGGATTCGCAGGTCGCCGATGTGCATCGGCGCCTGCGGGTACGTCTGAAGTTCAGTCGCCGTAGGTGGCTGGCACCAGAATAGTGTCGCGGGCTTCGGGCAGCATTTGCGGGTAGTCGAGGGTGTAATGCAGGCCGCGGCTTTCCTTGCGCTCCATGGCAGAGCGGATCATCAATTCGGCAACCTGGGCCAGGTTGCGCAACTCGATCAGGTCGCGGCTGACTTTGTAGTTGCTGTAGAACTCGACCCTGTGAGGCTAAACCCAATGGATACAGGGGTTTCAGCCGATGACCGTCAACCACCGCTCCCAAAGTGGGACAAACCTGTTACAAACTGCGCTCGCCAAGCCATACCACTATCGCCGGTCTGGTCGCTATTACCTTCGCCTTCGCCCGCAAGGAACCGTTAAGGGCTTCTTCACGCTGTCACTCAGGACCACCGACAAGGCCACCGCAATGACCATCTCAGACGACATCCTTTCGACCCTCAAGGCCTACCACTTGGACAACCCAGAGGCGTCATGGGATGAACTGCGCGCGCGCCTGACTGACTTCGCTGAGTACAACTTGACGATGGCACACGGTGACAGCTCACTGGTCGCTTACGAGATGATCAACGATGAGCATCACTTGGCGTTGCGTAAGGCGTCCGCAACGTTGCCTCTGAGTGTGAATCAGCAGCGGGCAGTCAGTAAGGCCCTTGAGATCCTTGAGGCCTCTCAGGAGCGTATGCGGGGCCGTTCAGGGAAGCTGGTCGAGATCGTTAAGGACCTCAATGGCGAATCTTGTGGCACGTCTGTGGCCCTCTCCCTGCCCTTATCTGTAAGTGCTCTTTCAGGTCTGACATTCAAGGACCTCTCCGCGCTCTACATGGCGGAACGCAAAGACAGCATTCAGGTCAGCACCATGCGGGACGTGAAGTCATCGTGTGAGGCTATCGGCACGATCCTTGGCGACTTGGACATGAAGACCCACACACGGGAGGACATGAAGAACCTTCGGAACAAGCTCCTTGAGGACCGTAAGCCTTCGACGGTTAAGAAGCTGCTGACCCGGCTATCGACGGTCATGGATTGGGCTGTGAATAACGGCTACCTCGACAAGAGTTTTGATAAGGGTCTGAAGCCAACGAAAGGCGCTGACAGTTCCCGTGAGGCGTTCTCTCAGGATCAGGTAAAGGCCCTAATGGCTCACGCTAAGTCCCTTCCTGTGGACGCATGGCAGCGCTGGGCGTTGTCCCTTGGGGTGATCACTGGGACCCGTATTGAGGAGCTTAGGCAGTTGACCAAGGCTGACGTTAAACAGGTCAGCGGCGTGTGGGTCATCGACATTAATAGGAACGATGGCAAGACGGTCAAGACCAAGAATGCTCTCCGTGTTGTGCCTCTGACTGATGGCGCTTATGGTTTTGATCTTCAGGCGTTCCTTGAGTTTGTCAGGAAGGCCGACTCTCGGCTGTTCACCTTGGGAGCTGGTCAGTTCTCGAACGTGCTTAATGGGGCGCTACGGGATGTCTTGAGCTTGAAAGCTGATCGGACCCAGACCTTCCACTCGTTGCGTCACTCTCTGGCCGGTGCCCTGAAGGCCGCTGAGGTGCCTGTGGGGACCGCTGAGTCCATCTTGGGGCACGCCTCGGGGTCGATCAGTTATGACCTGTACGGGGCTGGGAGTGCGGTTGAGGTAAAACGAATGGCCGAAGCTCTGATTGAGGCATTATCAGAAGGCTGATTCGAGGGTCGCTGGCGTTCGATCTGTACGGAGGCAATGCGAGCGCCTCAATGGTGCTTATGGTGTGCGGGCTTCAGGAGATTCGCTGGGTATGTGGTAGCCTTCAGCCATTACGGGTTGAAAGGAATCCATTGCAAATGGACCTAATGAGTTTTTTTAAGAGGCGGAGCGAGCCAGCGCCGAAGGTTTACCCTGTGAGTAGTCCAGCGGTGACAGACCTTGTAGCTGATGTGTGCTCGGCGCTCAAGGCGCAGTACCAGTTACTCTGCGGTGGTGAAGATAGAGGAAATCCTCCATTAGTTCACTGGACCAACGACGGAAAACCGATTATTGATCTTTGGCTGATGGGCTATATAAGTGGTTTTTATGATGCAGCCAGTCAAAGTCGAGGCTGTCCATTCGAGCTTAATGCGCTGGAGCTTATTTTTTGCGTGTTCTATGGTGAAGAAGATGCAAGCGCGGCGGTGGCGCAATATCACGTAGTGCGCATGGCACTTAAGTCAGATTCGGAAGCGGCGAAGTTTTTCGGCTTTGATGAGTTCGAGGAAGGTATGCTTTCTGGAGGTAATGAGCTATTCGAGTGGCTGAGCAAAAAAATTCAGTGTCCGCTAAAAGTTTACAAACGGTATAGCGGGATGGCTTAGATTTAAAAACCCTCACCTAAAGGGGGAGACCACACTATTGTGGCTTCCCCATCCAAGATGCCGTAAGGTCCCCTCAAAGGCGACCCACTGCGGGCAAGGCGTGAACGTCCAGTGACTGGCGCTACCTCTCATAGGTAGCCCTATATCCAAGACCCCACGACCACCAAGCAGAGCCCTAACGGGACCTCTGGGACCAGCATCAGGTCCACTGTAGCGATTCTGTCTGACCACTCCGTGTGGAATGACCCTTGATAGGTTTGGGCCTCCTATCACTGATCGCACAGTAAAGGGGCCTTTTAACTTAAAGACCTCTATAAGATGACTATAAGTTTAAGTCTTATTAGTTTAATTCTATAAAGAATAAAAACTTAAAGAGAATACTCTTAGAGTTACCTTAAGGTAGCTCATTAAGATCTTGGGTCTACCTTCGGTGTCGTGGTAACCGAACTGTGACCGTAACGGCTCGTTGGGTCTCCAGTATGACCAGATTAAAAATCCTCACAAGAACAGGGCAGACTGCTTAGCTAAGCGGTCGCTCTGAATTCCTCTACGTCCGTCGCTGGGCTTACTTCAACGTCAAGTCTTTCTGAATGCTTCTTGAGCCATGGTCGATGCCCGTAGTGGGGCCTTGACGGTCGGCCTGTGGGAGCGAACTCAGGGAGCATTCAAAAGGAGTCCACTACTATGTTTAACGGTATCAAAGAAATCACCATGACCACCGTCGAGATTGCCGCAATGACTGGCAAGCGTCACGACAACGTACTTCGAGATGCACAAGGGCTTTGCCTCGCTGTCGTTCCGTCATGACCAAGAAGGCGACGTATGGAAGATCCTTGCGAGCCGTAATGCTGGCGTACAGGGCTGGGACTTTGAGGTGAGCGGTGTGGCTGACGTAATGGCTCAGGCCAAGGTCAAGATCAAGCTGGCAAACCCAGCGGACCCTACTGAGAAACTTCAGGTCGAGACCGTAGACTTTCCGCTGATCACCCGTGTGGTCGTCAAGCCGTAACACCCGCTGTATCCATGAGGTCCGTAATGGGCCTCATGGGCGAGCTGTTTAGTTGCTATGCTTGGGCATCGACCATGTTACGGCAAGGCCAGCCATGAGTTTTACTCTCTGTTATACCTACAAGGACAAACGGGTGGTTACGAAGATACAAGTCGATCACCTGACCCCATATGCAGCCGTTTGCTTTGCCCTGCTCCAGTCAGGGGCCACCAACGACTCAAGTGGTGGAGGCTGGCCTAAATCCTATGAGGGCATCCTTGAGATTGCCACTCAATACGGTCTCACAAACCTGACGGTTCACCGATCCCTTAACTCTTAGGACAACTTCATGGACACGTTTAGCGCGGCCTACGGGCCTGCGTTGGTGTTCATGTGGCCTTCTGGCTGTATGGGTGCCTCAAGGGCACCTCATGAGGATCTGGCACAAAAATCTGAGTGACCACCTGTAACTACTAACCTGCGCGCTTACCCCCATAGGCCCTCGCATGCTCGCTCAGGCGCACGATAAGGACCCTTGCGGGCAGGTGATAAGGACCTCAGCGTTGGGACAAATGTGCGCCAAAGCTGTTACAAACTGGGGCCCCATGGTGCTACGCTATGGCTCCTAACGTGCCTCATTTGTCGGGTGTAAGGATCGTATCCTTCGCCTCTGGCAGCAGCTCTGGATAGTCCAACGTGTAGTGCAGACCCCGAGATTCCTTACGTTTCATGGCAGACCTGATCATCAGTTCCGCTACTTGAGCAAGGTTCCTCAATTCAATCAGGTCTCTGCTTACGCGATAGTTGCTGTAGAACTCGTCGATCTCGTCCAGCAGCAAACGTACGCGATGTTGAGCCCGTGCCAGGCGTTTGTTGGTGCGCACAATGCCCACGTAGTCCCACATGAAGCGGCGCAGTTCGTCCCAGTTGTGGGCGATGATCACATCCTCATCCGAATCGGTCACTTGGCTGGCGTCCCAGCGCGGCAGGGCGGCGGGCACTGGAATACGCGGCAATTGCTCAAGGATGTCAGCGGCCGCCGAGCGCGCATAGACGAAACATTCGAGCAACGAGTTGCTGGCCATGCGGTTGGCGCCATGCAGGCCGGTGAAGCTGGTTTCGCCGATCGCATACAGCCCCGGCACGTCGGTGCGGCCGTGCTGGTCGACCATCACGCCGCCGCAGGTGTAGTGCGCAGCCGGCACCACCGGGATCGGGCCTTTGGTGATGTCGATGTTGAACGCCAGGCAGCGTTCGTAGACGGTGGGGAAGTGGGTCTTGATGAAGGCTTCGGGTTTGTGGCTGATGTCCAGGTACACGCAGTCGATGCCCAGGCGCTTCATTTCGTGGTCGATGGCGCGAGCCACGATATCTCGTGGCGCCAGCTCGGCACGCGGGTCGAAGCGCTGCATGAAACGCTCGCCGTTCGGCAGTTTCAGGTGCGCACCTTCACCGCGCAGGGCTTCGGTGATCAGAAAGCTCTTGGCTTGCGGGTGATACAGGCAGGTGGGGTGGAACTGGTTGAATTCCAGATTGGCCACCCGACAGCCTGAACGCCAGGCCATGGCGATGCCGTCGCCGCAGGCGCCATCGGGGTTGCTGGTATAGAGATAGACCTTGGCGGCACCGCCTGAGGCCAGGATGGTGAAGCGTGCGCCGTAGGTATCCACTTCGCCACTGGCGCGGTTTAGCACGTAGGCGCCGAGGCAGCGTTCGCCGTCCAGGCCCAGGCGCTTTTCGGTGATCAGGTCGACGGCGACGCGTTGCTCCAGAAGTTCGATGTTGGGGCGTTGGCGGGCTTGATCGAGCAACGTCTTGAAGATGGCGGCGCCGGTAGCGTCGGCGGCGTGGATGATGCGGCGATGGCTGTGGCCGCCTTCGCGTGTCAGGTGGAACTCGAATCCGCCGTCATCGCTGCCTGCATGTTCATCGCGGGTAAACGGCACGCCCTGGTCGATCAGCCATTGGATGGCTTCGCGGCTATGCTCGACGGTGAAGCGCACCGCCTCTTCGTTGCACAGGCCGCCGCCGGCGTTAAGGGTGTCTTCGACGTGGGATTGCACGGTGTCGGTGTCGTCCAGTACCGCCGCGACACCGCCCTGGGCCCAAAATGTCGAGCCATTGGCCAGGTCGCCCTTGCTCAGGACCGCAATGCGCAGGTGGCTGGGGAGGGTGAGTGCCAGGCTCAAGCCGGCCGCACCGCTACCGATCACCAGGACATCGTGTTGAAACTGTTGGCTCATTTGAAGGATTCCGCAAAAAGCGATCCAAAGGGCTGGCGCAAACAGGACGCCTGGATCGGCGAATCAAAGGGTCACACGGGCCACTAGTATATAGAGGGGGGGAGCGGCACAATAGCCGGGCATTCGTGGCAATGTGAAATTACGGTGCACAGCTGGGGTCCTATGGGCCGGCTATTGAGATGGGAACTTTTTGCATGAGCCCCGACTCAATAGCAGGTTGCCCGAAAGCTGGGAAAACGTTGAGTTTATTGGCCCGTCGGGAGCATTGGACGCGTCAGAAAACCGGCGACAAGATTATTCGCGCAGCCGGCCTAGCCCGCGCTGCGTTTTTCGTGTGTGCCAAATCAGTGCATGCCGGAAACTTGCTTGGAGGGGGAGAACTTTTGCGAGAAGTCCTAGTCTATGTTTGCAAGCCTGATCGTTTAGTTATGCAAGCCTCCTGTGAGTACAACGAGGAGTGTTCATGCTAACCCAGGAAGAGGATCAGCAGCTGGTCGAACGCGTTCAACGTGGCGACAAGCGAGCATTTGATCTGCTAGTGCTGAAATACCAGCACAAAATTCTCGGGTTGATCGTGCGGTTTGTGCACGACACCCATGAAGCGCAGGACGTTGCACAGGAAGCCTTTATCAAGGCGTACCGTGCACTTGGCAATTTTCGCGGTGATAGTGCGTTTTACACGTGGCTGTACCGCATCGCCATTAACACGGCGAAGAACTATCTGGTGTCTCGCGGCCGCCGCCCACCGGACAGTGATGTAAGTTCAGAAGATGCAGAATTTTACGATGGTGATCACGGCCTCAAAGATCTCGAGTCGCCGGAACGTGCTTTGCTGCGCGACGAGATCGAAGGGACCGTTCATCGCACTATTCAGCAACTGCCAGAAGATTTGCGTACGGCGTTAACTTTACGTGAATTCGATGGTCTCAGTTACGAAGACATTGCGAGCGTCATGCAATGTCCGGTGGGGACTGTAAGGTCACGGATTTTCCGGGCCCGGGAAGCCATCGACAAAGCCTTGCAACCGTTGTTGCAGGAAAACTAAAGACAGCGGCGACAGCCAAGAGAGGAACCGCCATGAGTCGTGATGCCCTGCAGGAATCGCTGTCCGCAGTGATGGATAACGAAGCGGATGAACTGGAACTT
Source organism: Pseudomonas sp. ChxA (assembly GCF_030263855.1). Classification (NCBI taxonomy): domain Bacteria; kingdom Pseudomonadati; phylum Pseudomonadota; class Gammaproteobacteria; order Pseudomonadales; family Pseudomonadaceae; genus Pseudomonas; species Pseudomonas sp. ChxA. The sequence continues at coordinate 5,562,522 of NZ_JARPMK010000001.1, read as the reverse complement.
CGTCGAGTGCTCAATGCATTTGATGATGCCGAAACCCGTGATACCTGGTCTCGTTACCAAGTCGCTCGGGCGGTGATGCACAAGGATCTTTTAATCCCTCGTCTGGATATTGCTGCGGCCGTTTCTGCCGCGTTGGCCGATGAAGCCGTTCCGGCAAAAGCTGCTCGTGGTCCATGGCGTAGCCTGGGTCGCCTGGCAGTAGCTGCCTCGGTGACTGTTGCCGTGTTGGCCGGTGTTCGCCTGTACAACCAGGACGAAATTGCCGGTGCCGAACTGGCCCAGCAGACTCAGCAGCCGGTCATGGCCGGTCCGCAAGTCAAAGGCCCAGCGGTACTGGCCGGCTACAAGGAAAGCTCTGATGCCACCGGCCCTATGGCCAATGGCGTACTTCAAGGGCAATCCGGCTGGCAGGACCAGCGTCTTCCAGGCTACCTGCGCCAACACGCACAGGAATCGGCCTTGAAAGGCACTGAAAGCGCTCTGCCATACGCTCGTGCAGCCAGCCTGGAAAACCGCTAAACCGCTAAGGGGCCCTATGCGCGCCATACCGCTCCTTACGCTTTTGCTCAGTGGTTGTTTTGCACTATCCGCCCATGCCGACGAAGCCCAAGACTGGCTGACTCGACTTGGGCGTGCAGAACAGCAGCAAAGCTTTGCAGGTACGTTCGTCTACGAGCGTAACGGCAGTTTCTCTACCCATGACATCTGGCATCGAGTCCAGGACGGTCACGTCCGCGAGCGGCTGTTGCAACTCGACGGCTCTGCACAGGAACTGGTGCGGGTAGATGGACGCACGCAGTGTGTCAGTGGCACCTTGGTTGCAGGCCTTGGCAACTCGCCTGATGCGCCTTCGCGCGCTCTGGATCCGCAAAAACTAACTCAATTCTACGAACTGGCCGTCATTGGCAAATCTCGCGTGGCCGGTCGGAATGCGGTGATTGTGTCGATTACTCCCCGTGATCAATACCGATATGGCTTTGAGTTACACCTGGATCGTGAAACCGCGCTGCCGCTCAAATCCCTGTTACTCAATGAGCAGGGTCAGTTGTTGGAGCGCTTTCAGTTCACTCGACTGAACACGTCGGCTGCGCTGTCGGATCGTGACTTACAGCCCAGCAGCGAATGCTCGCCTGTTGCTGTTTCCAGCACCAAAGCACCCGAGGTAGCTGCTACGCACGCTTGGCATCTGGACTGGCTGCCGCCTGGCTTCCAGCTTACCAACAGCGTCGCGCGAAAAGACTCGCGGACCCAAGCCACCGTCGACAGCCTGATGTACGACGACGGCCTTGCACGTTTCTCAGTGTTTCTTGAGTCCACCGACGGTGCGAGTGTGAGCGAAACACGCACGCAACTTGGCCCAACGGTCGCGGTGTCGCGCCGTCTGAACACAGTTGATGGTGAAGTGATGGTGACGGTTGTCGGCGAAATCCCTATCGGCACCGCCGAACGCATCGCGTTGTCGGTGCGCGGCGAAAAGACCGCCGCCAAGCCATGAGTCGTTAATCCTATGTTCATCCTGACCTTTCAATGTGAGCCTTTGCGCGGTTGGGGGCTGAGAGCATGAAATTTCTGGATCAGTATTTTCACTTGCAAAAAATCCCCATGTTTTTTATAGGTCAGAGCTTGTCGGCTCTGACCTTATTTTGTTCGCGGAACAAAAATGCCGGTCGAAGTTTTCGGCGTTTCTTGAACCCTGTCGCTCAACCCTGCTCGTCGTAACGGGAGCTGTATGTCGATACCACGTTTGAAGTCTTACCTAACCATAGTCGCCACGGTATTGGTGCTGGGTCAGGCAGTGTCCGCGCAAGCGGCCGAGCTGCCTGACTTCACCCAATTGGTGGAGCAGGCTTCGCCTGCCGTGGTGAACATCAGTACCACGCAGAAACTGCCGGATCGCAAAGTATCGAACCAGCAGATGCCAGACCTGGAAGGCTTGCCGCCGATGCTGCGCGAGTTCTTTGAGCGTGGTATGCCGCAACAACGTTCCCCGCGTGGCGGCGGTGGCGGCCAGCGTGAGGCGCAGTCCCTGGGCTCGGGCTTCATCATCTCGCCGGATGGCTACATCCTCACCAACAACCATGTAATTGCCGACGCTGACGAAATTCTCGTGCGCCTGGCCGACCGCAGTGAGTTGAAAGCCAAGCTGGTGGGCACCGATCCGCGTTCCGACGTGGCCCTGCTGAAAATCGAAGGTAAAGACCTGCCTGTGCTGAAGCTGGGTAAATCCCAAGACCTTAAAGCCGGGCAGTGGGTGGTTGCGATCGGTTCGCCGTTCGGCTTCGACCATACCGTGACCCAGGGTATCGTCAGCGCCATCGGTCGCAGCCTGCCCAATGAAAACTACGTGCCGTTCATCCAGACCGACGTGCCGATCAATCCGGGTAACTCCGGTGGTCCGCTGTTCAACCTGGCGGGCGAAGTGGTGGGGATCAACTCGCAGATCTACACCCGTTCCGGTGGTTTCATGGGCGTCTCCTTCGCCATTCCAATCGACGTGGCCATGGACGTTTCCAACCAGCTCAAAAGCGGCGGCAAAGTCAGCCGTGGCTGGTTGGGTGTGGTGATCCAGGAAGTGAACAAAGACCTGGCTGAATCGTTCGGCCTCGACAAGCCGGCTGGCGCCCTGGTCGCGCAAATCCAGGACGACGGCCCGGCTGCCAAAGGCGGCCTGCAAGTGGGCGACGTGATCCTGAGCATGAATGGCCAGCCGATCGTCATGTCCGCCGACCTGCCGCATCTGGTAGGCGCTCTGAAAGCCGGCAGCAAAGCCAAGCTGGAAGTGATTCGTGACGGCAAGCGCCAGACCGTTGAGCTGACCGTTGGCGCGATCCCGGAAGAGGGCGCAACCCTGGATGCACTGGGCAACACCAAGCCAGGCGCTGAGCGCAGCAGCAATCGCTTGGGCATTGCCGTGGTTGAGCTGACCGACGAGCAGAAGAAGAGCTTCGACCTCAAGAGCGGTGTTGTGATCAAAGAAGTCCAAGACGGCCCAGCCGCCTTGATCGGCCTGCAGCCGGGCGACGTGATCACCCACCTGAACAACCAGGCGATCAACTCCACCAAGGAGTTCACCGACATCGCCAAAGCGTTGCCGAAGAATCGCTCGGTGTCGATGCGCGTGCTGCGTCAGGGCCGTGCAAGTTTCATCACCTTCAAACTGGCCGAGTAATCCGCTAGCTCAATAAAAAGCCCCGCTTTCGGTTAACGAAAGCGGGGCTTTTTTGTGGGCGATGGTTTTAGCTCATCATTCCTTTGACCAGCCGTTCCTGCTCGATCAGCTCACGCTGGCGCGCGTCGATACGCGAGGACAGTGGGAAGTTGTTTCCGGCCCGGCGCTTGGCAAAGTCCAGCTGCTGAATGGCCTGCTTGAAGTCACCCACCAGTGCAAAGTACTCGGCACGCGCCTGATGCAGACCAATGATATTGCCGGACAGGCCGCGAGTCTCTGCCACCTGATACCACACATCCGGATCGTCGGGACGCGACTTGAGCAACCCGTCCAGTGCCTTTTCAGCATCGGCCGTACGGTTCTGCTTGAGCAGCACATCGATGCGTATCTGATTCAGCGGATAGCTGCCGGGGTACTGGGCCAGCATCCGATCAGTACGTTGCTGGGCATCCGGCAGGCGGTTGCTGTCGATATCCAACTCGATCTGCGCCAGGTTGTAAGTAATGTCGTTGGGCGCCTTGGCCAGCAGCGGCTGCAAGCTTTCCCGTGCCTCTTTGTACTGGGTACCCTTGATCTGCGCGATGGCCAGGCCATAACGGGCTATGTCGTTTTTCGGGTTCTCGTCCAATTGCGCCTGGAAGCGCTTGGCGGCCAGCCCCGGTGTGTCTTCGTATTGCAACTGCACCCGTGCGCGAATCAGCTGATAGCGCAAGCTGTCTTCCTTGCCGCCGGGTTTGGCTTGTTCGGCGCGGTTACGGGTGTCGGCAATGCGTGATTCGGTCACCGGGTGAGTCAGCAAAAACTCAGGCGGCTTGGCGTCGAAACGGTATTGGCGCATCAGGCGTTCGAACATGGTCGGCATGGAGCGAGGGTCGTAACCGGCTTTTTCCAGGTTGAGGATGCCGATACGGTCAGCCTCTTGTTCGTTCTGGCGCGAGAACCTGCGCTGCTCCTGGATAGCTGCCGCCTGGCTGCCCGCAATCGCGGCAATACCGGCATCGCCCGCACCCGCTGCCGCCGCGATAATGCCGCCGAGCAGAGCGGCCATCATCGGGATCTGCATGCGTGATTGCGCTTCCACGCCTCGCGCAAAGTGGCGTTGGGACAAGTGAGCCAATTCGTGAGCGAGTACCGAGGCATATTCGCCTTCGGTCTGGGCATTCAGGAACAGGCCACCGTTAACCCCGACGATCCCGCCGGGTGCGGCAAAGGCGTTGAGCTGCGGGCTGTCGATGAGGATAAATTCCAGGCGCCGGTCATTCACCTGGCTGGTCTCCACCAGCTTGTACACGCTGGTTTCGACATAATCCTTGAGCTGCGGGTCATTGAGCTGCGAGACCTGGCCCCGCAGGTAGGCCAGCCATGCGCGGCCCAATTGGAACTCTTGTTGCGGTGAGACAATGGCAGAACTGGCGTCGCCGAGTGACGGCAGGTCGTCAGCGAAGGCCGGGGAGGCCAGCAGGCAAGCCAGCGTCAGCAGGGTAGGGCGCAAAAAAGTCATGCACAAAGCCTTTCGACAAAGAGCTTACTGTAGCCGGACACTGAGCTTCGGACCAGATATTCTAAGCACCCCAAACGCATGCCCGGAGCAAACCGATGACCGACGCTGTAGCCTTTGACGCCGAACTCGATGCCAGTGGCCTCAATTGCCCGCTGCCCCTGCTCAAAGCCAAGCTGGAACTCAACCGCTTGGCCAGCGGTGCCGTGCTCAAGGTGATCGCCACAGACGCGGGCTCCCAGCGTGATTTCCGCACTTTTGCCAAGCTGGCCGGGCATACGCTGCTGCACGAAGAAGACGCTGCCGGTGTGTACCGTTACTGGTTGCGCAAGGCCTGAACTGTTCGCCCCACCACCCGAGGTTGATTGATGTTCAAAGTGTTACGAGACTGGATTCAGCGCTATTTTTCCGATGAAGAAGCTGTGGTGCTGGCCGTCCTGCTGTTCCTGGCCTTTACCGCCGTGCTCACCTTGGGCGGCATGCTGGCGCCGGTACTGGCGGGCATGGTGCTGGCCTACCTGATGCAGGGCCTGGTCACTACCCTTGAGCGTTTGCGGCTGCCGGGCGGCCTGGCGGTAGGGCTGGTCTTTGCCCTGTTCATGGGGCTGTTGGTGGTGTTTATCGTGGTGGTGCTGCCATTGCTGTGGCATCAGTTGATCACCTTGTTCAACGAGTTGCCGGGCATGCTCGCCAAGTGGCAATCACTGTTGCTGCTATTGCCGGAGCGCTATCCGCACCTGGTGTCGGACGAGCAAGTGTTGCAGGCCATCGAAGTGGCGCGCGGCGAGATCGGAAAATTCGGGCAATGGGCGCTGACTTTTTCCCTATCCAGCCTGCCGCTTTTGGTCAACATCATGATCTACCTGGTGCTGGTGCCGATCCTGGTGTTCTTCTTCCTCAAGGACCGCGAGATGATCGGCCGCTGGGTCAGTGGCTACCTGCCACGTGAACGGGCGCTGATTACTCGGGTGGCCGAAGAGATGAACCGGCAGATCGCCAACTATATTCGCGGCAAAGTGATTGAGATCGTGATTTGTGGCGGCGTCACCTACATCGCGTTTGTCGCGCTCGGGCTGAACTACGCGGCGCTGCTTGCCTTGCTGGTGGGTGTATCGGTGGTAGTGCCCTATGTGGGCGCGGTGGTGGTGACCGTGCCGGTGATGTTGATCGCGTTGTTCCAGTGGGGCTGGAGCGATCAGTTCATCTACCTGATGGCGGTGTACGGGATTATCCAGACCCTGGATGGCAATGTGCTGGTGCCGCTGCTGTTCTCGGAGGCTGTCAATCTGCACCCGGTGGCGATTATCTGCGCGGTGCTGTTGTTTGGAGGGCTGTGGGGGTTTTGGGGTGTGTTCTTTGCGATCCCGCTGGCGACGCTGTTCAAGGCCGTACTGGATGCGTGGCCGCGGCAAGAGCCGGTGGTGGCGCCGCTGTTGTAGCAGCAACTTTATTGTGGCGAGGGGGCTTGCTCCCGCTGGGGTGCGTAGCGGGCCCTAAAAGCGGGAGCGCTTTGCACTCCAGCGCGAGCAAGCTCGCTCGCCACAACAAGCTCGCTGGCCACAATAAGCTCGCTGGCCACAGTAAGCTGGCTCAGCGGGGTTCAGGCTTTATTCAATGCCTGTGCCGCTGCCAATACTGCATCCACATGGCCCGGCACTTTCACACCACGCCATTCCTGACGCAGCACGCCATCCTTGTCGATCAGGAAAGTGCTGCGGTCAACGCCCAGGTATTCCTTGCCATATAGCTTCTTCAGCTTGATCACATCAAACAGCTGGCAAACCGCTTCGTCCTTGTCGCTGATCAGCTCGAAGGGGAATTCCTGCTTGGCCTTGAAGTTCTCGTGGGACTTCACGCTGTCTCGCGACAGGCCAAACACTTCGGTGTTGGCAGCCTTGAACGCCGCGTATTGGTCACGAAAACCCTGACCCTCGGTGGTGCAACCCGGGGTGCTGTCCTTGGGGTAGAAGTAGATCACCACTTGCTTGCCCTTGAGGGCGGCAAGGCTGAACGTCTGGCCGCTGGTGGCCTGGGCTTCGAAATCGGCCACGGGTGTGTCGATGGCTACCGGCATAGGTACTTCCTTACATTGGGTTCTGTGGGCGCCATGGCTCGATCAGTGCGTCGAGGTTCAGGGCATCGGCGAAATCCAGGAACTGGTCACGCAGCCAGCTGATCTGCACGCCGGCCGGCAAGGTCACGGTGAACGTGGCGTTGAGCATGGTGCCGCCGGTTTGCGGTGCCTGGTAGGTGTCGCAGGTGAGGTTTTCCAGTTCGACGTTGTGGTCGATGAAAAACTGGCACAGCTCATTGACGATGTCCGAGCGGTAGGCCGAGCTGACATACGCCACATAAGGCAGCGCCTGCGGGCGGTTTTCCAGGGCGGCGCTACGCACGACGTTGACGGTGAAGTTGTGCTTCTTGGCCAGGCCCGGCAAGCCGGTTTCGAGGCGCGCCAGGGCGTCCCAGCTGCCGGAGATCTGCAGCACCAACGCGCTGCACTCACCGTGGCGGGTGAGGCGGGAGGTCACGACGGCGCAGCGGTTCTCATGGCTGGCGCGGCACAGGACGTTGGTCAGCTCCATGGGGTTGGCGCCGAGGGCACTGATAACAAGGAATTGTTCGCGAACTGTGGGGGTGGACATGCAGCCTTCCTAAAGCGATGAGCGGTCGATACCGTGTGGGCCGTATCGATCAAAGGATGAAGGGTAGCGAAAACCATCGCCAAGGGCTAGGAGGTGGCGTTTTCATTACGCGATCGGTCTGATTTCAGCGTGCTTCAAGCCGCGCTTTGGCCTAATGATGGCATTGCCCGTCGTTTAGTTGGCCCAGAACGCATCCTCAGGCGGTACTTCGCTTGTACAAGCATCTTGGCGCCAGTACCATTACGGCTCTCTTTTTCCGGCAGGAGCGGTTGCATGATTGCGGGCAGTATGGTGGCACTGGTCACACCCATGGATGCACAAGGTCATCTCGACTGGGACAGCCTTGGCAAACTGGTGGACTTCCACCTGCAAGAAGGCACCAACGCCATCGTGGCGGTCGGCACCACAGGTGAATCGGCCACCCTTGATGTGGAAGAACACATCCAGGTCATCGAATTCGTGGTCAAGCGCGTGGCGGGCCGCATTGCCGTAATCGCAGGCACAGGCGCCAACTCGACGCGTGAAGCCATCGAGCTGACCAAGAACGCCAAGAAAGCCGGCGCCGATGCCTGCCTGCTGGTAACCCCGTACTACAACAAGCCGACCCAGGAAGGTTTGTACCAGCACTTCAAGGCCATCGCCGAAGCCGTCGACATCCCGCAGATCCTCTACAACGTCCCTGGCCGCACGGCCTGCGACATGAAGGCCGAGACCGTTATCCGGCTGTCCACCGTGCCGAACATCATCGGCATCAAGGAAGCCACCGGCGACCTGCAACGCGCCAAGGACATCCTGGCCGGCGTGAGCAGCGACTTCCTGGTGTATTCCGGTGACGACGCCACAGCGGTCGAGCTGATCCTGCTGGGCGGCAAAGGCAATATCTCGGTGACCGCCAACGTCGCGCCGCGCGCCATGAGCGACATGTGCGCCGCCGCCATCGCCGGTGACGCCGTAAAAGCCCGTGCGATCCACGAGCAACTGATGCCGCTCAACAAAACACTGTTTATCGAATCCAACCCTATTCCCGTGAAATGGGCGCTGTTTGAGATGGGCTTGATGCCGGACGGTATCCGTCTGCCGCTCACCCGGCTCAGCGAAGCCTGTCACGAACCGCTGCGACAGGCCCTGCGCCAGTCCGGCGTCCTGGTTTAATTGAGGAAGCACTACGCATGAAGCGATTGGCCGGACTTTCCGCACTTGCCTTGATTATCTCCAGCACCAGCGGCTGCGGTTGGGTATGGGGCCCGGAAGGCTACTTCCGTGACCGCGGCAGCGATTACCTGGAAGCACAAGCAACCAAACCGATGCAACTGCCGCCGGACGTCAACGTCGCCAAGCGCCTTGACCCGTTGCTGCCGATTCCGCGCAACGTCGCCGATGACACCACCAAGGGCGAGTACGTAGTGCCACGCCCGCAGCCGATCTCGGCCGTGGCGGACACCAGCGACTACAGCCTGCAAAAGAGCGGCGACAACCGCTGGATCATGGCCCAACGCCCACCGGCTGAAGTCTGGCCAGTGGCGGTGCAGTTCTTCCAGGACAACGGTTTCAGCATTGATCAACAACGCCCGCAAACCGGTGAGTTCACCACGGCATGGCAGCACGGCAGCGAACTCTCCGCCAGCATGGCCAAGCGCCTGCAGGCGAGCGGCGTAGCGCCCGACAGCGAAGCCCGTGTGCGTGTGCGCATCGAACCAGGCGTGCAGCGTAATACCAGTGAAGTCTACGTGGTCAGCGCCGAGCGTCCTGCCGGCAGCACTGCCAACGTCGATTTCACCCCGCGTTCGGTCAACATGGGCGTAGACGCCGCGTTGGTCGACGAGATGCTGGCCAGCATGAGCCGTATCTCCGAGAAGGGCGGTTCGGTTTCACTGCTCGCCGCCGGTAACTTCGACACGCCTAACCGCGTCAGCCTCACCGAAGACGGCAGCGGCAACGTGGTGCTCACCCTGGGTGAAGACCTCGACCGTGCCTGGGCCAGTGTTGGCCGTGCGTTGGAGCAAGGTCCATGGCGCGTTGAAGACATCAACCGCAGCCTGGGCCTGTACTACATCAACGTAGCGGAAAAGGCCGAGAAGAAAGACGACGAGCCAGGTTTCTTCGGCAAATTGTTCGGCAGCAAGCCGACCAAGGAAGAGATCGAAACCCGTGCCGAGCGTTACCAGGTTCGTTTGAGCAAGGTGGGCGAAAGCGTACAAGTGACCGTCGAGAAGAACATCAACACCGTTGCGCCGGCTGAAACAGCGCGCAAAGTGTTGGGCGTGATTCAGGACAACCTGGGCTGATCCGATGCGTTTTGCCGTTCTCGGCAGCGGTAGCCAAGGGAACGGCACGCTGGTCGCACATGACGACACGTATGTGCTGGTGGATTGTGGTTTCTCGTTAAAAGAAACCGAGCGGCGCCTGCTGCGCCTGGGGGTTCACCCCTCGCAGCTGAGCGCAATTGTGGTAACCCACGAACATGCCGACCACGTGCATGGCGTGGGTTTGCTTTCTCGGCGCTACAATCTTCCGGTGTACCTGAGTCGCGGCACCTTGCGCGGGATGCGCAAACCCATAGAACCCGCAGGTTTCCTGGCCGGTGGCGAGACGCTGCAGGTCGGTGCATTGAGCATCGACGTAATTGCCGTAGCGCACGACGCCCAGGAACCGACGCAGTATGTATTCAGTGGCGGCCAGCGGCGTTTCGGCGTGCTCACCGACCTGGGCTCCTACTGCTCCAGGGTGCTGGACGGTTACCGGGACCTCGATGCCTTGATGATCGAGTCCAACCACTGCCGCGACCTGCTGGCGCGTGGTCATTACCCCTACTTTCTCAAGCAGCGGGTAGGCGGCGAACTGGGACATTTGAACAACCACCAGGCGGCGTACCTGGTGTATGAGTTGGGCTGGCAAGACTTGCAACACTTGGTCCTGGCCCACCTGAGCAGCAAGAACAACCTGCCGCAGCTGGCCCGGCAATGTTTTGTCGACACCCTTGGGTGCGACCCGGACTGGCTGCAACTGGCCGATCAAGATTCAGGGCTCGACTGGCGACACATCGCCTAGCCCACCATTTAGCAAGCGGAGCCCATCATGGAAAAACGTGAAGAACTCTACCGCGGCAAAGCCAAGTCGGTATACAAGACCGACGACGCCAACCGCCTGATCCTGCTGTTTCGCAACGACACCTCGGCGTTCGACGGCAAGCGCATCGAACAGCTTGATCGCAAAGGCATGGTGAACAACAAGTTCAACGCCTTCATCATGCAAAAGCTCGAAGCGGCCGGCATTCCGACCCAATTCGACAAACTGCTGGGCGACAACGAGTGCCTGGTCAAGAAGCTCGACATGATCCCGGTCGAATGCGTCGTGCGTAACTACGCCGCCGGCAGCCTGGTCAAGCGCCTGGGCGTGGAAGAGGGCCTCAAGCTCAACCCTTACACGTTCGAGCTGTTCCTGAAGGACGACGCCAAGGGCGACCCGTTCATCAACGAATCCCACGTAGTGGCATTCGGCTGGGGCACCGCTGAGCAACTGGTACGCATGAAGGAGTTGTCCCTCAAGGTCAACGACGTGCTGAGCAAGCTGTTCGACGACGCAGGCCTGCTGCTGGTCGACTTCAAACTCGAATTCGGCGTGTTCCACGACGGCACCATCGTCCTGGGTGACGAATTCAGCCCGGACGGCTGCCGCCTGTGGGACAAAGCCACCAAGAAGAAGATGGACAAAGACCGCTTCCGCCAGGGCCTCGGTGACGTCATCGAAGCCTACGAAGAAGTCGCCAATCGTCTCGGCGTACCGCTGTAATCGACGCAAGCATCTGATAGCACGGAAAAAAATCGATTTTTTGGTTTGCTTTCGCGAAACACACTGTTATGATGCGCGCCGTTGGAGAGATGCCAGAGTGGCCGAATGGGACGGATTCGAAATCCGTTGTACCTTCACCGGTACCTAGGGTTCGAATCCCTATCTCTCCGCCATTATTGAGTAACGAAAACCCCCGATAACTTAAATGTTGTTGGGGGTTTTTTGTTTGGGGCAGAAATGTCGAGGCGATTTCTGCTACGGTCATTCATCAGATGACACGTGGGGCGCAACATGAACGTTGAGCAAGTGTTGGCTCACTTATTGGCCGGTATTCCTGATCTGATGGCGATTTATGTCTTTGGCAGTCAGGCGACAGGCGAGGCACATGCTGACAGCGATCTGGACTTGGCAGTGCTTACTGCGGGCTCTGTGGACCCGTTGCTGTTGTGGCGGTTAGCTGGAGAGCTTGCTGACATTGTGGCGGTGCCCGTTGATTTACTCGACCTGCGGGCGGCGTCCACCGTCATGCAATATCAAGTCATAACAACAGGGCGCAGGCTCTGGAACAAGGACAGCCAAGCAGGTATTTTCGAGAGTTACATCCTCAGCGAAAAAACCGAGCTGGACACTGCAAGGGCAGGGTTGCTGACCGATATCCAGAAGGAAGGAAAAGTGCATGGTCGATGATGTGCTCATCAACAAAGCGTCGAGCATTGAGCGTTGTGTCGCTCGCGCTCGCGAGGAATACGACAAGGACCCCGCCAGTTTCGCTACTGACTTCACCCGTCAGGATGCGGCGATTCTTAATATTCAGCGTGCGTGTGAGGCCGCTCTGGATATGGGGCAGCATCTAATTCGACGTGAACGACTGGGTGTTCCTCAGGGCGCTCGAGACGTGTTTGAGTTGCTGTCACGAGGCGGTTGGGTCCAATCGTCTCTGCTGACCAACCTGAAAAACATGGTCGGTTTCCGCAATATCGCAGTGCATGAGTATCAAACGCTTCAGTTGCCGATCACTGTTGCAATCATCACTCAGCATTTAGGTGATTTTCTGGCGTTTAGCGCCTTTATCCTGACTAAGGATGCAGGGCAGTCAGCGGTTGTCACAGATACTGGGTTCATTTGAACGAGCCTGACTTGGCCCTCGTGGGCTTTCTGTCCGAGCGCAATATTGCGAAGGATGTCAGATCTACTGCTAGCTCAAACGCTCGCCCGCTTTACGATAAGCCTGCCCACGCTCTCGTTTATCAATGGCAACCACTCAGGCATTGGTCGACGCTGCACTTGAGCGTCATGCCCCAACGAATAAACCAGGCAACTAACCCTCTACCCCTGAAACAAAAAAAGCCTGCCGAGCTTAATGCTTAGCAGGCTTTTTAGTGGTTAACGAGTCGTATCAGCCAGGCTGCGCCGCCAAGCTATTACTCACATTACGCCCCAACACCAGCACGGTCACAAACCCAAGCCCCACCAGCGCCGTAGCCAGGCTCAAGAGCATTGCGCTGCCCATTTGGTCCACGATCCGTCCGCCAAAGAATGAACCCAGGGCGATGATCACCTGAAACAGGGCAACGAACAGCGGCATGCCGCGTTCGACGTCTTTAGGTGCGACCACAAACATCCAGATACTCGCGCAGGCCGGGAAGGCGCCGAAGGCGAAGCCCCAGAGTGCGATGAGCATCGCGGCGCCGGTCATGCCGGTGGCGAAGTGAGGGAACAGCGCGGTACTGGTACCGATCATCAGCGCGACCAGCAGCAGGGTGTGGCGCACGCTGCGGTTGGCGGCGAAACCGGCAAAGACGTTGCCCATCACGCCGGCCACGCCATACAGCAGCAACAGTGAGCCGATGGTCGGGCCATCGAAGCCGGAACTGTTTTTAAAGAACGGCGCGACATAGGTGTAGGCAGCAAAGTGCGCCAGGCCGATCAGCAGTACGGCGATCAAGCCGACCCGCGCTTGTGGGTTGATAAACAAGGCTGGCAGGTCACGGATCTGGATGGCCTTTTCCGGGGTAAGTCGCGGCAGCAGGAACACCTGCGCCAGCAACACTGGCACGCCGACAATCGCGGTCACCAGGAAGGTCATGCGCCAGCCCATCAGGCCACTGAGCCAGGTGCCGACGGGTACGCCCAGCACGGTGGCCAGGGTCACGCCCATCATGATGATCGAGGTAGCCTTCGCTACGCCCACACCCTTGGGCGCCAAGCGGCCGCTTAGCGCAATGGCCGTGGCCCAGAAGCCGCCGATGCTGATGCCCAGCAGTACACGGCCGAATAGCAGCAGGCTGAAGTCGCTGGCGTAAGCCACCACCGAGTTGGCGATGATCATGATCAGCGTCAAGCCGATCAGCAAGTAACGACGGTCCATGCCACCGATGATCACCGACAGCAACGGCGCGGCGAGGGCGGCCATGATGCCGGGCAGCGTGACCATCAGGCCAGCGTGACCGGCACTGATGCCCAAGTCGCTGGCGACGTCGTTGAGTACGCCCACCGGCAGAAACTCACTGGTGACCAGGGCGAAGGCACCTACGGCGACCGAGAGAATCGCCAGCCACTGCTGTTTGACACTTTGTTGATTATGTTCGGGACGGCCGCTGTGGGCCTGGCTGGGGCTTGGCATGGTGTTGGGTTCCAGAAGGAATGTCGCCTGAAGCCAGGCGGAGGGGAGGGAAAGTGGAGGCGATTATAGGAACCGGTGCTGGCAATCACACAGGCGCTCGTTTCGATAATAACCATCAGTGCAATCGATTCGACGCTCTGGGGCGGGGTTTATGGCCGGTGAGCCAGCTTGCTATGGCGGTAGCCTTGTGGCGAGCAGGCTTGCTGTGGCGAGCAGGCTTGCCCTGCGTTGGGCTGCGTAGCGGCCCTAAAACCTGTCACCGCGATCTTCCTCCAGGCACTGGGCGCCTGGGATGGGGCGGCTTCGCCGCCCAACGCAGGGCAAGCCTGCTCGCCACTACAAGCCAGTTCGCCACTACAAGACTGCTCGCCAATACAAGCCTGCTTGCTATATCAAGGCTGCTACAACAGGCCTGCTTGCCACAGTGATAGTGTTTACGGTTGAGCGGCAGTCTCTGCGGGCGTATTTGTACTCTGCGCGGCCATTTGGTCATGGAGTTTTTTGGCAACGCCCAAACGCGAGAGCTTGGTCAAGATGCAGAAGACCGCAAATATCGACAGGCAGGCGATGAACAGCAAAAAGCCTTTTTGCTCTTTCAATCCGGTTTTTACGTTTTCAGCGTAGGTGGGCGAAAGAAATAGTGTGCAAATGGTATTGATGGTGCTTTCGGAGAAGTCCTCGTTATAGAACTTTTCCAGTGCCGTCGGTGATTTGCACTCATCGACCGATAATGTCTCGCTGGGCCAGAAGTGAAATTTGGCGTTGTTTTCCGAAAGATAAAAAGACGGTACATCCGCGGCTTTTTTCAAAGACACCATCAGGTAGCTGGAATCAGCCAATGGCGGCGTGATGCTGATGATCGCCAGGAAGAATGCGCCCAACCCCAAAAACCAATTACGTTTGAAGGGTGTGATCATTGCCTCTTTAAGCGACAACTGAGTGAAGTCTTTCCAGTCAATGTACTTTCTGACCCTGGCCACATCGTTATAACTTAAGTTGTTGTCAGTGATCCACTGATCGGCCTGCCGCGCGTGTTCCAGGCTTTGCGCGGGGATATTGAATTCGAATCGATAATATTCAACTTCGCGCAGATTTTTGCGGGTGGCTTCATATTTTGGGTTTTCAAACGTGGTCGAGCCACCAAAAAACCGCCACATCAAGTCACGCAGAAATATCAACGAGCCTGAGCGCGAGTAGATGTATAAAACCAGCGCACATATTGCCAGGCCACTGAGCAGCCCGACGATGGCGGCGTAGTTTTGAAATGTCCATGTGACGATGTTGTCGTTGAGTACAGGTTGGGACATACAGGTCATCCTTGAAGGTTATTAGAGAACCGCGCGTCAGCGAAGTCGCTGTCACTGGCCGGGCGAAAATCTAATGAAAAGAAGGCGACTTTTCAAACATTATCATTGCGTCAAACATCGAACCGGGTGGGTACTACATAACTCTGGAATATTTCTTACATGTTTTAAAAACAAAGGCTACAGCCAGTTCGTTGCGCAGGAATATTTAACTCACTATCTTCTGACCACGAGTCGTTCACTCGTAGGCTTTCTCCTCAAACGCAAAGGAAATGCACCATGAGCAAAAACACAAAAAAGACCTCCAGCATCCTGGCGACGTTGGCCGCCGAAACCTTGAATAATCCAAACGCCTCGGCCATCGCCAAAAGCCTGGCCGCGTCAGCGCTGTCCCAGACCGGTACCGATAAGCAAACCAGCGCGCACATGGAGGAAACAGCCGGCAAAGCCCTTCAAAGTGATAAATACAGTGAGGACACCAAGTCCCTGGCGGCATCAGTCCTTTCTCAAGCCAACAAAGAGCGTGGCAGTTAAGCCCTAAAAAACCGCCAGCCCATAAAAAGGTTTCCACGGGTTACCGAGGAAGACGTTCGTGATCCTCATGAAAAGAACTCGTTGTCCTGGTGGTTGTATTACCACGTGGGCTTGCTGACACAAGTTTGTTCCTAAAGGCGTTTCGTAGGTGTCCGGGGGCCAACTCCGGGCACTACCGGAGCGTAATTTCTAACGAGGCGATTGGGCGGTAGGCAAAGAGCCGATAGCTTTGAAGGAAACAAGCTGATGCCGTGTAGTCTATTTCCCAAATTAATCAATGCTGTCAAATACATTTGGTGATAGCTGCACCTAATAAGGTGCAGTCCTTTATATTTTGACGTCATTTTTATTTAATCAGGAATGCATGTATGGCACGTTATCGCCACTCCGCTTTGTCTGAACGGCTGAGGGCCTTCTGATGCCTCAGCCTTATGCTTTTATCAATGATCGGCAGCAAACGTCGGTGGAACTTAAGGCAAGACTGAACTTGGGTAAACACGCTGACGCTAAGTTTGATGTGCTTAACTCTCATATACGCAATGTCGTGGTGTTGCCAGGGCAACTGGTGATCATCGGTGATGATTCTACCGCTGCTTGTACGCTTGAGGAGTCTCGCCTGATGCAAGTCGCGTGGGAAATACGGCATGACGTAATGGCCGAAGGTGGAGATGCTTTGAGTGCGATCCACAAACCCCACCTACCACAAGATGTAACCTCGGTTTACCGTGGCATCTGTGGCGAGCAGTTCCACGGCAGCAGCGCTTCGTAATCTTCTACTGACGAGGCGTGCGGCAATCGCTCCAGTACGTGGCGCAGCCACGTATAGGGCTCTTGGCCGTTGACCTTGGCTGTCTCGACCAAACTGTAGATCTGCGCACTGGCCGTGGCGCCTTTAGGCGTGTCACTGAACAGCCACGCCTTGCGCCCAATAACAAACGGCTTTATCGCACGCTCCGCCAAGTTGTTATCGATCGGCAAATGGCCGGCCTCCACATAGCGCTCCAACCGGCTCCAGTTGTTCGCCAGGTAATTCACCGCCTTGCCCAGCACACTTTGCGGCGTGACTTGGGACTGTGTTTTCTCCAGCCAACTTTTCAACTCGGCGAGTACCGGCAAGCTTCTCTCCTGCCGACCGATAAACCGCTGTTCATCGCAAGCATCCTTGAGCTCGCGTTCGATGCCATACAACTTGCTCATCATCGCCAGCACGATATCGGCGCGACCGGTCTTGCCCTTGGGCTGTACCTTCTGCGCTTCGACGAACTTGCGTCGCGCATGGACCATACACGCCAAACGCTCAACTCCGGGTTGCAACGCCAATGCGTTGTAACCCGCATAATCATCGGTCATCACGTAGCCGCGATAGTCGCCGAGCAGGCGCAACGGCACCTCCTGCGCTCGGCTGGTGGTGTAGTCAAAAAGGATCACTGGCCGCTCTGGCGGGCCGCTGGCTTGCACCCACATCCAGGATTGGCTGGTCGGGTCTCGATCCGGTTCCTTGAGTACCTGGACGCGGGTTTCGTCGCAGTGGATCACCGGACTTTCCAGTAATCGATCACGCATCAGGTTCAGCAGTGGCTGAAAGTGTTCACTGCACTGGATCACCCAACGCGCCAGGGTTTGCCGTGGAATATCGACGCCGTGTCGACTCAGTACACTTTCAAAACGATGCAGCGGCAGACCATCGACATACTTGGTGGTCAACAACATCGCCAGCACACTGGGGCTGGCCATGCTCTTTTCGATTATCTGAGCGGGTTTGTCAGCGGTGACCGGCGCGGTTTCACAACTGCGGCAACCGTACACTTTGCGGATGTGTTTGAGTACGCGGATCTGCATCGGCACGATCTCCAGCTGTTCGCTGGTTTCTTCGCCAATGACGTGTTTGCGACAGCCGCAGGCGCAGGTCAGTTCGTGCTCTGGAAGTTCGTGGATAACTTCGATGCGCGGCAAGTCAGTCGACAACGGCTTGCGCTTGCCACGGCGCTTGGTAGGCGCAACGGCTTCTTCGTCAGACTCGTCGCAGACCGGAACAGCGAGACTTTCAGGTTCATTAAAGAGCGCGAGCTGTGGCGTCTGCGGATCGACGGTTTGTTCTGATTTACGCCCGAAAAAACGTTCACGCCATAGCCGGATCTGTTCTTTCAGATCAACAATCTGGTCTTTGTCCACCTGACGCTCACTGAGCATCTGCACAAGCATTTGCTTGAGCAGAACCGGATCATCGGGGAGGTCGTCGGGCATGGAAATCATGGCCCGGATTATACCCAATCAAGCGACGAATCGCGGCGTCAAAACCTGATGCGGACGGTTGCGCCAGAGATCAAAACCGTCGAGCAGCCAGTTCAGTTCCTGAACCGTCAGGACAATGGCTTCATCCGTATCGTCAGGGGACGTTTTGAATCGTTCGGATTCGAGGCGCTTGAGCCAAAGGCAGAAGCCGTTGCGCTCCCAATAAAGTATTTTCACCCGATTACGGGGGCGATTCAGAAAAACAAAAAGCACGGGGTCGAACACCGCCACTTTGATATCCAATTCGACCAAGGCGGCGAGGCCGTCGATGGATTTTCGGAAGTCGACAGGTTTGGGGTAGAGATAGACTTTTTCGACCTTGGCGTCGGGACGCATCATGGTTGCGGGCTCCTGAGGGAAATCGGGAGCACAGCATCAGCTGTCAGCTATTCGTTTGGAATGTGGGGTTCGTGGAGCGGATACGATGCTTTTGCGTTGCACAACTACGACCTGCTACAAAAAATACTCGGTTATGCCTCACTTGGGGTCGGTACCGCCGGTGATGCCTGGAGCCGGCATCTGCAGGGAATTGGTAAAACGCTTGATGAGATTGATGCATTGCATAAACAATCCCTGCGGCAGGGCGGTGGCGTAGTGCGGGGTGACTTCCTGGCCCGCCGTCAAACGCTGTTCGCTAAACTAGAAGCGCAGATGCGCGGGTTCGCCCATTATGGCTCGGGTTTGCGCAATGAGGGTTCGATCAAGAAAATGCTGGGGATTTCCACCAGGAGTTACCTGTACACCGGGGAAATCAATCGCTATGCCGAAAGGGTTTCGCACATCGCCAAGACGGCGAAGGTGCTTAAGACGGGCACGCCGTTGGGGGTTGTTTTGAGCACTGCGTCCACCGCGTTGGAGATCAAGGAGGCATGCTCAACGGGGCGGGAGGAGCAATGCATGAAGGCGAAGTATGTGGAGGTGAGCAAGCTGGGTGGAGGCGTTTTGGGCGGGATGGCAGGTGGGGCTATGGCAACAGCATTATGTGTCGTCGTATTAGGCCCTACTACCGGGCCGGGCGCATTGAGTTGCTTATTAATCGCGGGTGGAACCGTCGGCGCAATTGGCGGCAGTTATGGGGGGGCATTCGGTGAGTACTTAGGGGAGAAAATCTATGAGTATTGACTATTTATTCAATCATCCTCTGAAGTTCTGGTTTGATGCGGGAATCATGATGGTGGCGCTAATGTTCAATGTGAGTAGTCTTTTCCTGGTGTGTCGACGGTTAGATGAAATGGAGGGGCTTTTAAATAAATGCAGCCTTGTTACGTTTAACAAACAATACTGGGGCAATTCATTACGCGGAAGAATGATTCGACTGTGCTCCGTCATGGCTACAGTTGCGATGCCATGGTGGAACATAAAACGCGGTATCGTGGATCGGCAGCAGGTGCAGAATTTTCCTCGCGGTCTCAAACATCTATTTCAGGGCATGACTATTGGAGGAGGCGTTTTTATAACAGTGGCTACTGCTGACACCTTGTATAGATGGCTAAGGCATTAACCCCAAAAGCCCCGTGGCCCAATAGACCTCGGGGCTTCTTCGTTTCCCGATCAGCAAAAATTATTCGCCCCTCACCGAATAACTTCTACCACTGCGGTGTTCACTCCACAGGCCACCCAGGAAACGCCCATGAACACAGCATCCGACCGCTATGACCGTCTCACCCGCAGCTTCCACTGGCTGACCGCCGCCGTGGTGATCTTCATGTTTGCCAGTGCACATATCTGGGAAAACCTGGAGAAGGGCACACCGCTGCGCAAGAGCCTGCAATCGGTGCATATCTCCTTGGGCATCGCCATGGCGCTGCTGGTTGCCGCACGAATTGTGTGGCGTGTGTTCGGCGGCACTCGGCCCAAGGCCGACAGTCACTCAGCACTTAACCTGCTGGCGAAATTGGCGCATGGTTGCCTGTACCTGTTGCTGGTGTCGCAGATTGTGTTGGGCTTCCTGTTTCGCTGGGCTCAAGGTGAGCCTTTCAATTTTTTTGGACTGTTTACCGTGCCCGCGCCTTTTGTGATCGATCATGCCTGGCGGGGCACCTTGGGCGGCCTGCATAACAATGTGGCCTGGGCGATCATCCTGCTGGCAGGCGTGCATGCCGTTGCTGCGCTCTGGCATCACTACGTGCTGGGCGACAGCACGTTGTGCCGCATGCTGCCGGGCTCACGCAATGCGCTTTGACAGTGATGTTTCCTCCCTATCGTTACGGAGTAAGACAACCATGAAGGCTCGCCACCAACACCCCGTTACCTACCGCACCGCGCTGTTCTTCGGCGCTTGCCTGGCCGCCGCTTTGCTCGCAGGCCAGGCCTACGCCTCCGGCGATGAGTCGGCCCCGCCCAAGCCCAACTGCCCCAAAGGCCAGGTTTGGGACACCAAGACCGGTAAGTGCGTGCTGCAAACCAGCAAGGCCACCTCCGATACCGACCGCACCGATTACGCCTACCGCCTGGCCAAGGACGGGCGCTTTGATGAGGCGCTGGCCTTGCTCGACACCCTGCAAAATCCCAACACCGCCAAGGCCCTCAACTATCGCGGCTACGCCACGCGCAAGCTGGGGCGCACCGATGAAGGCATCAGTTATTACCTCAAGTCGGTTGCACTCGACCCCAACTACGCGCAGGTTCGCGAGTACCTGGGCGAGGCCTATGTGATCAAAGGCCGGGTCGACCTGGCGCAAGAGCAACTGGTGAAAATCAAAGCCTTGTGCAGTACCACCTGCGAAGAATACGAAGACCTGGCTGCCGCCATCGCCGCAGCGCCACAGGTTTGAACGCCATGAACCTGTCCGCAGGAGGCAGCCATCGTTCGGGACGCTGAGTTTCGCCGCGAGTTGGGCCAGTTGTTGCCCCGGTTATGGCGATATGGGTGGGTGTTGTCGCGACAAAAGCACTTGGCCGAAGATTTGGTGCAGGCCACCTGCGTAAGGGCGTTGGAGCGTGCCGGGCAATTTGTGGCCGGCACGCGCCTGGATCGCTGGTTGCTGGCGATCATGCACTCGATCTGGCTCAACGAACTGCGCTCGCAACGGGTGCGCCAAGGGCAGGGGTTTGTCGATGCCGAACAGGCATTGTCGTTTGATGGTGAAAGCCAGGCACAGCAGCAAATCCTGGCTGCGCAAGTGATCAAGCGGGTTAACGGCTTGCCCGAAGCGCAGCGCGAAACGGTATTTCTGGCGTATGTCGAAGGGCTTTCATACAAGGAAATTGCCGAAATCCTGCAGATACCTATGGGCACGGTGATGAGCCGGTTGGCGGCCGCCCGCATTAAGCTGGCCGAAGCCGCCTCCCCAACAGCCCAGCAGGATAAAGCCAACGGAGAACGGCGATGAGCCACACCGACACACCGTCCGATGAGCAACTGGTGGCCTATCTGGACGGCGAACTGAGCACCGACCAGCATCAACGGATCGCCGACCAGGCCAGCGCCGACCCGGCGCTTGCCGCACGCCTGCACACATTGCGCTGCGCCGATTTGCCGTTCAAGGCCGTCTTCGACTCGGTGCTGGAACACGCCCCGACTGAGCGCCTGCACGCGATGCTCAACGCCTTGCCACCCGCGCCGCCCCAAGCCTGGACCCGTCGGCGTTTCCTTGCCGTCGCCGCGAGCTTCGCGGTGGCCGGCGTGGCGGCCGATCGCCTGTTCATAGGGTGGCAGCGTGCTGAACCCGGCCAAGGCTGGCGCGCCTCGGTGGCCGAATACATGGCCTTGTACACGCCAGACACTCTGGAAAATCTCAGCCTTGACCCGGCCTCCCACGTGGCCCAGTTGACCGCCGTGGGCGCACAACTGGGCGTGTCGTTATCGCCTGAGTCCGTGAGTCTGCCTGGCGCCGAGTTCCGACGGGCGCAGATCCTCGACTATGACGGCGTGTTGATTGGCCAGCTCACCTACCTCGACCCACGCCATGGGCCTTTGGCACTGTGCATCACCGCCAGTAAAAAGGGCGTGCAGCCACTGGCCACCGAGCAGCGGCGAGGCATGAACGTGGTGTATTGGGCCAATCCTGCGCATGCTTTCATGCTGATTGGGAGAAACCCGGTTGAGGATTTGCAGCACCTGGCCAGTAGCGTCGAGCGGCGTTTGCCGGCCTGACCTCAGTGAGTCATCTGCTGTGCTCGCCAGCGCGCCGGCGTGGTGCCTTCCCAGGTGCGAAAGGCGCGGTAAAACGAATTGGTGTCTTCATAGCCGAGCAGGCAGGCAATCTCCTCAATTTCGATGCTTGGCTCGCTCAGCAAATGGCGCACAACCTCCTGGCGCGTCTCCAGCATCAGTTGGCGAAAACTACTGCCTTCTTCGGTGATACGCCGCTGCAACGTGCGTTCGCTCATGCCCAGTTCGCGGGCCACTTCGACCATCTCCGGGCGACCGCTGGCCAGGATGCGCTTGAGGGCGCCCTTGACCTGTTGGCTGATCGTGGCCGTTGCCGTCGCTTCGGCCAAGGCCGCGACCAGGGCCGGGTTCAACAGGTCGAGCAGTTCGGGGTTGTGACTGGCGAACGGCCGTTCCAGATCGGCGATGTCGAACACCATTGCGTTACGCTCGGCACCAAAGTGCACAGCACAGCCAAAAAAGTCAGACAGAGCGTGATTGTCCGGCGCAGGCCGGGCCAACTCGACACTGCGCGGCGTGATGTGTACCCCTGAGCCGCGCCGGCCCAACTCCACAAACGTGGCAAAGGCCGCATCGATCAACAACGTGGGTGAGTGCTGCTGGGTGCGCAGCCAGTCGACAGTGACGGTGCAGTAAGCGCCGTCTTCGATTACCCGCACACGCTCGGGTGTGCACAGTTGTTTGAAGCGTGCGAGACGGTGCAGGCCATCGCGAAAGTCGCGGGCAATAAACGCCGCAAAGCTGGAAGGCGGCAGGGTACTGCTGTCCAGTTGGGTGACCATTCGCACGGCCGCCGCCGGGTCGTGGTTAAGCACGCCCACGGCCTCCCACAAACGGAAGAATTCCTCGGTATTGACCTGGCGCCTATCGCGACGCTCACGAAGGTTGAGCGTTACGGGCAGGCGTGCCTGACGCAACACCGTCGCAGGTTCCAGCCCGATCGTTCGCAGGGCGTGCCAGAAAACGTCCGGGATATTGAACCGGGGTTGGCGTGCGTCAGGCATGCAGCACCTATCTCTAATTAATCCGAGGCCGACACACTCAGGTCATGCCATTTTTCGTCACTGGCCGCCAGGTCGGCCGCTGCGTGCGCTGCGTACTGCACCGCATCACTGCCGATCAGCAGGCGCAACGGCGCGTCCTTGCTCAGGGCCAGCTCCAGCACAATCTCGGCAACCCGCGCAGGACCCGTCGGCAGAATACCGGGGGAGTTGAGCAGTTCAACCAGCGCTCCGACGCTTTGCTGGTAAGGCGCGCTGATGGTCGGGATGGTCATGGAACTGCCTGACCAATCTGTGCGCATGCCGCCCGGCTCCAGCACCGTCACCTGCACGCCGAACGGATTGACCTCCTGTGCCAGGACGGTTGAAAACCCTCCGACCGCCCATTTCGCACTCTGGTAAGCCGCCAGGCCCGCCATGCCAATCCGCCCGCCCAGTGACGATACCTGAAAGATATGCCCGCTGCCCTGGGCACGCAGCACCGGCACCACGGCCTTGCTCACATACACCACACCGTAAAAGTTGGTATCGATCTGTGCCTTGAAATCTTCCAGGGTCACATCCTCAACCGAGGCCAGGTCACCGTAACCCGCATTGTTGACCACCACATCCAAGCGACCAAAGTGCGCCACAGCGGCGTCGACGGCCTGCACCACCTGCTGGTGGTTGGTCACATCCAAAGCCTGCGGGTAAACCGCATCACCGAATTCGGCGACCAGATTATCCAGCTGGTGCGGGTTGCGTGCAGTGGCAACCACACGATCACCGGCGCGCAGGGCGGCCTCGGTGATGGCGCGGCCAAGGCCACGGGAACTGCCGGTAATAAACCAGATTTTGGACATGTGAACACCTCTTCGTGTGGGATGGCTGTTGCAGCCAGTGAACGAAGGATGGTCGATGGCGGTTTTTAAGGCACTAGCAGGAAGGCGCCAAGTGACTTGCAAAAGGCGCCATTTAGTTTGTCAGTAGTCTTCAAGATCTGGAAAGGCGATGCGCCCCAAAATCCACGGTGTCACTACATCGTTATGGATTGTCCGCAGAAACGATCCCCACTCGGTACGACTGTGCGCATCCGGGCCCATAATGGTTAGTAGAAGGTAACTGTCACAGTAATCGTCATAGGCGTAAATAAACCAGAAGTCGTTCTCTGGGTCATTCAGGGTATTTGTGCGGTAGTACTGACGCTTGATCTTGACCCATCGGGCTTGCGTTGGAGCGGTGCCGGCCAAGTGGATATGGTGCATGTCGCTAAGGTCGAGACTTTCATCTCGGCCAAAGATGGAGGGGAGTTCGCCGCACACTTTGTAGTTAAAAAAGTGCGCGGCGAAATTTTCCCAGCGATTGATTGCTAGAAACAGTGGGGAAATTTTGACGGCGGGCATTCAATCCTACTTGGAGATTGGAAGCTTGCCGCTGATCACATAGGTGTCGAAGACTTTTTGACCATCACGCGCGGCTTGCCGGACATCAAGGAATGTCAGCTCTTCGCTGACGGCCTTTTTGCGCGACTTGTCGACTTTTTTGGTGGTGGCCATCGGAGCCTCCGAAGGATGTGTGTTCATGGCGTCCAGCTTAAGTGAATAGTGATTACTGATCAAACAGCGCCTCGATGCGCTGGCTCACAAGACTGTATGTGCTGTTTAGGCACTCCTTCAAGGTCTTCACTGAAGGACCCGTCTGGTAAGAACGTCAGGCAAATCTCTAAGTACCCAGTAGGCGTTTTTAATGCGCCAATCGAGCCAAAAGACACTCTGTAAACACCGTTTCCGCCCGGCTCATCTTCTGCTCCCGATTCCACAGCAGATGAATATCCACATCCGCAATCCCTTCATCCGGCGGCAGCCGCCATAGCAGCCCCTGCTTCACATCGTCTGCCACCACATGGATCGGCAGGCAGCCCAGGCCGTAGCCCGCAATCACCAGCCGGCGCACTTCTTCAAGGCTTGATGATGACGCCACGATGCGCCCACTAAAGCCTTGCTGGTCTCGAAAGATCGTCAGCGGCGACAACATGCCGCCGATCTGGTCACTGGTAAAACTGACGAAGTTCTCCGACTGCAAATCGCCCTCGGCCAACCCGGTGCGGCCGAACAGTGGATGGTGTTTGCCGCAAAAAAACGCATAGCGCTGGCGCAAAAACAGGTGCTGTTCCAGGCGTGGTTGTGGCCGACGGTTGAGGCTCAAGCCCAGGGTCGCGGTTTTTTCCAGCAGGGCAGCGACGATGTCCGAACTGCGCATCACCTCCACTTCAAGGTCCACCCGTGGGTGCTCGCGGTGAAAGCCTGCGAGGAAGTCGTCGAAGGTGTCCGAGTTGATGCGGCTGATCATCAGCAGGCGCACCTTGCCGATCACTTCATCGCCAGGCTTTTGCAGGGCGTTGCTCATCTGCGAAACCTGGCCATAGATCTCGCCGGCAATGGCGAAAATCTGCTCACCGGCTTCGGTGAGTACAAAACGCGGGCCACGGCGGGCGATGAGTTGGCAGTCGAGCTGTTCTTCAAGGCGTTTGAGCGCCTGGCTGATCGCCGGTTGGGTCAAGTGCAGGCGCGCGGCGGCGCGGCTGATGCTCAGTTCCTGGCCGATCACGCGGAAGGTGCGCAGCAGGTTCCAGTCCAGGCGGTCGTTGAGCAGCGGGTGAATGTCGCGGCGCGTCTCGGGCATGCAATCGCTCGATAATAAGCAGGATTTATAATTTGAATAATAAATAGAAAATTGACTAATCATAGCCCCGCGACGATAAATTACCTTAACAAGCGCCCCTAGAGCGCATCGGTTTGACTTTCTCCTGCCAAAAAAATAACCAAAGGAGCCCGCCCCATGAAGCCATCCGCTTCGCCGCAGCCGCGCCGTGCTGCGGCCGCCGCTTTTATCGGCACCATGATCGAGTGGTACGACTTTTACATCTACGCTATCGCCGCTGCGCTGGTGTTCGGCCAACTGTTTTTTCCCTCCGAAGACAAACTGTTCAGCACCATGGCCGCCTTCGGCACCTTTGCAGTGGGCTTCTTCGCACGGCCGCTGGGCGGCATTGTGTTTGGGCATATCGGTGACCGTATCGGGCGTAAAAAATCCCTGGTGATCACCTTGGTGATGATGGGCGTGGTCACCGTGTGTATCGGCCTGTTGCCTACCTATGCACAGATCGGCGTCGCGGCACCGGTGCTGCTGGTTCTGCTGCGCGTGGTGCAAGGCATCGCCGTCGGTGGCGAGTGGGGCGGGGCGGTGTTGATGGCTGGCGAACATGCGCCTAAAGGCCGGCGCAATTTCTTCGCCTCCTTTGCACAGCTCGGCAGCCCGGCAGGTTTGATTCTGTCGCTGCTGGCCTTCAGTGCGGTCACCCGGTTGCCGGAAGAAGACCTGCTCAGTTGGGGCTGGCGTTTGCCATTCCTGGCCAGTGCGCTGTTGCTGATCGTCGGCTTGGCGATTCGCCTGGGTGTAAATGAATCCCCCGAGTTCCTGGAAGACAAAGCCATCGCCGAAAAGGCGCGGGCGATCAAGAAAGACCAGGCGCCCGTCATCGAAGTGCTGAGAACTGCCTGGCGCCCACTGCTGTTGTGCATCGGTGCCAATACCCTGGGCATCGCCGGTGTGTATTTCACCAACACCTTCATGATTGCCTACAGCACTCAGCAATTGGGCCTACCGCGCTCGCTGATTCTGGAATGTCTGTTCGTTGTCGCCATCATCCAATTCTGTGTGCAGCCACTGGCCGCCTGGGCCGCCGAGAAGGTCGGCGCTACGCGTTTTCTCTGCGCCATGACGGTGCTGGCGATGGCCTCGCCGTACCCGATGTTCGTGCTGGTCAGCAGTGGCCAGGCGCCGTTGATTATTCTCGGTATCGCCTTGGCGGTGGTGTGCATGGCGTCGTTTTATGCAGTGATCGCAGGTTTTGTCAGCGGGCTGTTCGAGACGCGCGTGCGCTACACCGCGATCTCGTTGGCCTACCAGGTGTGTGGTGCGCTGGCCGGTGGCTTGACGCCATTGATTGGCACCTGGCTGGCCCATGAATACCAAGGCCAATGGTGGCCGATGGCAGTGTTTTACAGCCTGATCGCGGCGGTCTCGTTGGTGTGCGTGCTGGCATTGTCACGCCGCCATGCCAGCGCTCACCGGCTTGAAATGGCACACGGCATTTGAGGGAGGTTTTGCAATGTTGAAGATTAATGGCCAGCGCCTGTGGGCCAGCCTGATGGACATGGCCGAGATCGGTGCCACGGCGCGTGGCGGCAGTTGCCGGCTGGCCTTGAGTGCCGAAGACAGGGCCGGGCGCGAGCTGTTCAGCCACTGGTGCACCGCCGCCGGGCTGAGCCTGAGCGTGGACGCCATCGGCAACCTGTTCGCCCGTCGCGCCGGCACCGACCCGGACGCGGCCCCGGTATTGATGGGCAGCCACCTCGACACCCAGCCCGAAGGCGGGCGCTTCGATGGCGTGTATGGCGTACTGGCTGGTCTGGAAGTGATCCGCAGCCTTGATGACCATGGCATTCAGACCCGTAAACCACTGGAAATTGCCGTGTGGACCAACGAGGAGGGCGCCCGATTCACGCCGGCGATGCTCGGTTCGGCGGTATTCACCGGCACTTTGGCGCTGGAACAGGCGCTGGCCACGGTAGATGTCGACGGCGTCAGCGTGGCCGAAGCGTTGCGCACCACCGGCTACAACGGTGAGCGCGCTTTGGGTGGAGCGGTGGATGCGTATTTCGAGGCGCATATCGAGCAAGGTCCGATCTTGGAAGACAATGCCAAGAGCATCGGCGTGGTCACGGGTGGCCAGGCGATTCGCTGGCTCGATGTACGGGTCGAAGGCATGGCCGCGCACGCTGGCACCACGCCGATGCCGTTGCGTAAAGACGCCCTGTATGGCACCGCGAAAATGATCCAGGCCCTGGAAAACCTGGCGACGGATTTCGCCCCTGAAGGGCTGACCACCGTCGGCGAGTTGAGCATTGCCAAATCCTCGCGCAACACTATTCCCGGCTTGCTGAACTTCACCGTCGACTTGCGCCATCATCGCGATGCCGACATTGAGGCCATGGAGCAAGAAGTGCGTGCTCGCTTGCAGGCGATTGGCGAGAAGCGTGGCCTGACGGTCACTATCAGCCCTCACTGGATCAGCCCGGCCACACCATTCGATACCGAGTGTGTCGCCTGTGTGCAGTCGTCGGTGGATGCCTTGGGTTACAGCCAGCAACGCATTGTCAGTGGCGCCGGTCACGATGCAATTCACCTGGCGCGTTATTGCCCGACGGCGATGATTTTCATCCCGTGTGTCGGTGGCCTTAGCCACAATGAAGCCGAAGACGTATTGCCTGAGGACGTGCGCCAAGGCACCGATGTATTGCTTAACGCCGTGCTGCAACGCGCGGGCCGCACCAATTGACGACTCACATTTACTAGCCACACCGGATACAAAAGTGGGAGCTGGCTGCCTGCGATAGCGGACTATCAGCCGACATCTCTGGCACTTATAAATTGCCATCGCAGGCAAGCCAGCTCCCACAGGTTCCGTATTGCTTAACGCCGTGCTGCAACGCGCTGGCCGCACCAATTGACGACTCACATTTACTAGCCACACCGGATACAAAAGTGGGAGCTGGCTTGCCTGCGATAGCGGACTATCAGCCGACATCTCTGGTACTGATAAATTGCCATCGCAGGCAAGCCAGCTCCCACAGGTTCCGTGTTCAGTCAGGAGTACTGCATGAAGACCTTTTTCCATCCCGAACAGCTCTTGCACCACCCGCGCAGTTATTACTCTCGTGGTCAGATGCGTACACCGCAGGAAGTCCCCGAACGTGCCCGCAACTTGCTGGTGGCCGCGCAGACTTTGGGCTTTGAAATTCAGCAACCGTCGGATCATGGCCTCGATCCACTGCTCGCCGTACACGCTGCGCCTTACCTGACCTTCCTTCAGGAAGCCCACCAGCGCTGGAAGGAAATCCCCGAAGACTGGGGCGACGAGGTCATGTCCAACATCTTTGTGCGCGAACCCAATGCCCTACGCGGCATCCTTGCCCAGGCGGCGCGTTACCTGGCGGATGGCAGCTGCCCGATTGGCGAGCTCACGTGGCGCTCGGCTTATTGGTCGGCGCAAAGTGCTGTCGCCGCCGCCAAGGACATCCTCGACGGCGCACCGGCCGCCTACGCGTTGTGTCGCCCGCCGGGTCACCACGCGCGTTTCGATGCGGCGGGTGGTTTTTGCTATATCAACAATGCAGCGGTGGCGGCGCAGGTGTTACGCGAAGGTTTCCAGCGCGTTGCGGTGCTTGATACCGACATGCACCACGGCCAAGGTATCCAGGAGATTTTCTACCAGCGGGATGACGTGTTGTATGTGTCTATCCACGGTGATCCCACCAACTTCTACCCTGGCGTTGCAGGTTTTACCGACGAGCGCGGCAGCGCTGCCGGTGAAGGGTTCAACCTCAACCTGCCGATGGCCCACGGTTCCAGTGAAGCGGTTTTTTTTGAGAAGCTCGAACTGGCCCTGGCGGCGGTGAAGGCGTTTTCGGCGGAGGTGTTGGTGTTGTCCCTGGGCTTTGATATTTACGAGCTGGACCCGCAAAGCAAAGTCGCGGTGACCCGCGAAGGGTTTGCGCGGTTGGGCGAGTGCATTCGGGCGTTGGGGCTGCCGAGTGTGATCGTGCAGGAAGGTGGGTATCACCTGGAGACGCTGGACAGTAATGCGCAGGCGTTTTTTCGCAGCCCGCAGGCCTGGAAGCGCTGATTCAGCGTCGGTTCCTCCATCCTCTTACCCGTTCATAGGTGACGACCTGCCGCTCTCGCAACACCAACCCACTCTGACGAGAGGTGGTGTTGCAAAAGAAGTGTCCTGTTCAATTTATGACAGGTTTGCGAGCGTTCAAATTGGCCCGTACTGCAAAATTTTTTAAGGCGACAGCGTGCGAGTCTCAGGCGTCAGCTCCAATACCCGATTCCTGCCACCTTCCGCTACCAGGTAGGTGCCACGATTGGTTGGCACAACCGACTGCGGCGCCTTCAGGAACGACAAAATCGTCTGTTGCCGCCCCTGTTTATCAATCAGCAACAACCTTGCCCGGTGCGTCGAATCTTCATTGACCCATAACCCGCGCTCATCGCACATCAAGAACGTGGGTTTGTTCAGGCCTGCCAGCACCACCGGATCGCTGCCGTCATCGGTCAGCTCGCGCACCACGCCTTTTTTCTTCTCGGTGTAGAGCATTCGGCCATCGGTGCAACGGGTGATGGATTCACCTTCGTGCAGCTTGTCGCGCACCACGGTCAGCGTTTGATCGCTCCAGCGATAACGCAATAGCCGCCCGTTATCCTTACGGTCCTCGATGGCGTAGAGGTCGTCGCCCTCAACCCACAGGCCTTGCACGTTTTCGCCGCGAAACAGCTCGGTCACCACGCCGTCCTTGAGAAAGCTGACCGGGGCGTCGCCGGTTTCCTGGCTGAACACCCAGCCGCCATGGGTGGCGAACATGCCATCGGGCTTGGACAGGCTGCCCACCACCACGTCACGTCGCCCGTCGGGGTGGATACGTACGATGCTGCCTTTGGCGTCATTGAGTTCCTGGCTGATCATCAGCGAGCCATCCGGCATAGGCATCAACGAAGCGGCTTTGGGCACGTCACTGTGCACGGTTTGCACGCTCCAGCCAGTGGCAGCGCTGACGGGGTAGAAGCTTTGCCAGGCGAAAAAGCCCAGGGTCGCAACAGCCAGTAAGCCGGTCAGGCTTAACCCCCAGCGCAAAGGTCGACGCGGGTTTGGGGTGTCAGTCATTTGTTCTTCCTTGTTTTTGGGCACGCCATCGGTGGGCGTGAGGCCTGCTCTCACCCGTGATTCTGAAATTGAGCGGCGTAATCCTGGCCGCCGTAAAACACGCCCAGGATCGACACGGTTTCAGTCTCGGCGGCCACGCTGAATGCGATGGCGGTGGTGTGCCGGTAATGGGTGATGCGCAAGGCGGGCAGCAGGTCGTTACGGCATTTACCGCGCAATGGAAACACGCTAAGGCTGTCGCAGCAGCTGATGATGTTGTCGATAAAACGTGCTGCAACATCGGGGGCTTCGGTTTTGCTGATGTAGTCTTCAAGGGCGTCCAGTTGGGCTAACGCCTCAGGCGCAAAGGCTACCGTATAGCTCACGGTTTTTCTGTACCGGTTCGCTGGTGTTTGGCTGCCATGTGTTCGCGAACCTGCTCGGTGGAGAGCGCTCGGCCAGGGGCTGCCTCGAGAGCGGCGGCGGCGGGGATCACCTGGTCGCGCAACCAGTCTTCCATGGCGCGATCACGGGCCATCAGCGCCCTGAGGCCGTCGCGTATCACTTCACTTTCGCTCGCATATTCACCGGAGGTGACCTTGGCTTTGACCAGGGCGGCCATTTCGAGTGGCAAGGTAATACTCATTTGCTGGGTTGAGCGCATGTCGAAGCCCGCGGGCAGTGGGTAGGATTCAATCCTACTCGACCATTGGCGTGTTGCAAGGAGCAACTGACCGATGTCGGTGTCCGGCATCTCATCGTCGATCCAAAATAGGTAGGGGTTCTGGCAGGTTTCCATGAGCGTTTCTCTCTCCTGTTGAATAACTCAGGTTGCAAGTATTGACGCTTTTTAGCGATTGCGTGGCGCCGCTCAGCCAATAACGCACTGATATGTATGACTTCATATTTGTAGCAGGGTTATTAACGCCAACCGCCCCGGCACGCATGGCGCCTTACCACCGGCCATACGATAATGCCCCCCAAATCGACCACACTGGCCCATCCCCGTGATCATCAACTTCGACCTCAACGACCTCCAAGCCTTTCGCGCCGTGGTAGACAAGGGCAGTTTTCGCGGCGCCGCCGAGGCCATCCGCATCTCGCAGCCGGCCCTGAGCCGACGTATCGAAAAGCTCGAATCCGCCCTCGACGTCAAACTGTTCGAGCGCACCACACGGCGGGTCAGCCTGACCATGGTCGGGCGCGCGTTCCTGCCTCAGGTGGAGCGCATCCTCGACGACCTTGATATCGCCTTGATGGGGATCAGTAACGTCGCCTCCACGCGCATGGGCAACGTCACCATCGCCTGTGTGCCGTCCACTGCGTATTACTTCATGCCCCACGTAATCTCCGAGTTCCACAAGCTGTACCCGAAGATTCGCCTGCGCGTGCTGGATGCCAGCGCCGGCGAGGTGTGCAATGCGGTGGAAAGCGGCGAGGCGGATTTCGGCGTGAGTTTCAGCGGCAGCCTGGCCGATGAGGTGGAGTTCGAGTTGTTGTTCCAGGAGCGCTATGTGCTGGCCTGCCGCCGTGACCATCTATTGGCCGAGCGCGACAGCGTGACCTGGGCCGAGGCCTATGAGCACGACTACATCACCGTGGACAAAACCTCGGGCAACCGCTTCCTGCTGGACCAGGCGTTGCGGGGTGTACGGGTGAAAAAACCGAGTATCTGCGAGACCCACCACGTGACCACCATGATCGGGCTGGTGGAGGCCGGGCTGGGCGTGGCGATGGTGCCGTCGATTGCGATGCCGGCGTGCGAACACCCGATTCTGGTGAGTGTGCCGCTGGTCGAGCCGCAGGTGATGCGCCATGTGGGCTTGATAAAACGCCGCGGGCGGACATTGCCGCCAGCGGCGCTGGAGTTGGAGCGGTTGGTGCGCGAAATGCCGTTTCGGTCAGTGTGACACCGAGTCCAGGCCGGTGGATTGCACCACCGGTTGCGCCTCGGGCGAGGCCAGGAATTGCAGCAATGCCTTGGCCTGCGCCGGGTGTTCGGCGTTAACCGGAATGCCCGCCGCAAAGCGCGTCACCGATTGCACGTCTTCCGGGATTTTGCCCACGTACGTTACGCCTGGCACCGGCAACAATTCGGCCACCTGCTGCAGGCCCACCTCGTAGTCACCCTTGGCAACCACAGACGCCACCGGGATGCGTTCGATCATGCTGCCCTTGGCAGGCATGCCGAGCTTCTTGAACAGCTCCTTCTCGACATACACACCGCTGGCGCTGTCCGAATACGCCACGGACTTGGCCTGGCTCAGCACTGCCTTCAGCTCGGCATCGGTGCCGATCGCAGGTTTGGCTGCGCCCGCTTTGACCACCAGGCCGATGCGCGAATCCGCCAGTTCCACACGGGACGCCGGGTCGACCTTGCCTTGTTTGATCAAGTCATCCAAGGCATAGCCGACCATGATCACCACGTCCGCATGTTCGCCACGGGCCAGGCGGTTGGGAATCGCTTCCGGCGCCTTGCCCATCGACGGGCCGAGGATGGTGTCCAGGGTGTCACCGCTGTGCTGGGCATATTGCGGGCCGAGCAGTTTATAGGCGGCGGTGAAACCGCCGGAGGTCATCACTTTGAGCTGTTCGGCCTGGGCCGTCAGTGCCAGGGCGCCGAGGGCCAGGGCCGTCAGGGTTTTCAAGAGCGTCTTCATTACACCGCCCCCTGCATGACCTGGCCACGCGTGTTGGCACGACGGTACAGCGCCAGGGTCGAGCACAGCGCGCACGCCGCGGCAAACATCATCCAATAGGCCGGCGAGGCTTTGTCTTCGGTGATGTGAATGAACCATGTGGAGATCGCCGGTGTGAAGCCACCGAAGATCGCCGTTGCCAGGCTATAGGCCAGGGAGAAGCCCGCCACGCGCACTTCCACCGGCATGATTTCGGTCAGCGCCGGGATCATCGCGCCGTTGTACATGCCGTACAGGAACGAGAACCACAGCAGGGTTTCGAGCATATGCGCAAAGCTCGGCGCGTTGACCACGAACGACAGCGCCGGGTAGGCGGTGATCACGGTCAGGGCAGTCATCACTACCAGTACCGGCTTGCGCCCGAAACGGTCACTCAGGGTGCCGCCGATCGGCAGCCAGACAAAGTTCGACACGGCCACCAGCAAGGTCACCAGCAGGGCGTCCGAGGTGCTCAGGTGCAGCACGGTCTTGCCGAACGTCGGCGCGTACACCGTGATCAGGTAGAACGCGGTGGTGGTCATGGCCACCATCAGCATGCCGCCGATCACCACGCTCCAGTTTTTCACCAGGGTTGCCAGCACTTCACGCATGGTCGGACGATGCTTGCGGTTGGCGAACTCTTCGGTTTCCTGCAAGTTGCGACGCAGCACGAAGATGAACGGGATGATCACGCAGCCGAGGGCGAACGGAATGCGCCAGCCCCAATCGGCAACGACCGACGGTTCCATCCACACATTCAGGCCGTAGCCCAGTGCGGCGGCCACCACGATGGAGATCTGTTGGCTGCCCGACTGCCAGCTGGTGTAGAAGCCTTTACGGCCTGGCGTAGCCATTTCAGACAGGTAAACCGACACACCGCCCAGTTCTGCGCCAGCCGAGAAGCCTTGCAGCAGGCGGCCCAGCAGCACCAACAACGGCGCCCACAGGCCAATGGTCTGATAACCCGGCACCAGCACGATCAGCAGCGTACCGCTGGCCATGATCGACAGGGTCACGATCAAGCCTTTGCGACGGCCGACATCATCGATATAGGCACCCAGGATAATTGCGCCCAGGGGTCGCATCAGGAAGCCTGCACCGAACACGGCGAAGGTCATCATTAATGACGCAAACTCATTAGCGGCGGGGAAGAACGCGGCAGCGATGTAGGTGGCGTAGAAACCGAACAGAAAGAAGTCGAACTGTTCGAGGAAGTTGCCCGAAGTAACGCGGAATACCGCACCAACTTTCGAGCGGGCAGAGTCGGGCCGGGAAGGGCTAGTCATGGTTTTGTGTCTCCAGCGTTCTTTTTAAAGTGCTTGTTTCGCTTAAGACCGCGGATAGTGGCTGACACATTTAGAAATGATAAGTGAGTAATTTGGATAGATTAATGCGTCTTGGCTATCAATCGGCGCATCCGCCAAAATCTCACTGCTGTTCTATGCTTCACAGGTGACCAATTCTTACGGATGGGAGGTGCGTATGGGTAACGAGTACGAACGCCAGGACAAACCGGAGCACGAGCAGCCCCAGCGGCAACGCGAAGAAGAAAAGCCGCAGACCTGGAAGCATCCGGACGACGGCACCGAGCTGTCCGAGCGTGATCAGGAGCGCCCGCTCAAGCCGTGAATTCCCAGGCGATAATGATCAAATTGTGGGAGCTGGCAAGCCAGCTCTTATCAAACAAAAAATAACTCATTGTTTTTGCTCTTAAAAATCAAGCCGCTTTAATCAGCTGCAATCCCAACTTACGTGCCTTGCGTTCCAGGGCGCGCAGTTGTCGGTCTCGGCTACGTTCTTCAAATTCCTCCATTCCCTTCTCAACATAAGGCTGACCTTTGGTCAGCATCGCGTAGATCAGCCGTGCCAGTTGATGAGCTGTCGCCTTGATGGCACAACAGGTGTCCATCCGGGTCAGGCGCGCTCGGTGGCTGGCACCGATAAAACTTTTATCGTTGCGTGCAATAGAGGCAGCTTGCTTCAGCGCTTGCGCAGCTCGATTAATCACTTTCACCGTCTTTCCAGGAAGGGGTTTTCCTCCCGAAATTCTCGTCGGCGGTGCAAGGCCTAGCCACGAACAGAAGTGCTGCGAAGTCGGAAAGCGTGATAAATCCGCCCCCAATTCACTGGCCAAAACCAACGCCGTGTCGATTCCGATGGTTGGGATTGCGGTCAAATCCACGCCCATGACCTTGTTCAGCGCGCGATGCAAAATCAGTTGCTGCTCATTTGAGCGGTGTGGGTTGCGCAGTGTTTTGCTGGGCGGAACAACATCCGCCTGAAGAACGGGTAGTCGCTCCAGTGCCTGCGCAATGGCTTGATCACACTCGCCAATCTGTTTTTCCAGAAAATCATAAGCTGCCAACTCCTGACCCAGAGCATGCAAATGCTCGGCTCGCCAATTACCTCGTAAGCTGCGGGCGACAGTAGCCTGGTCGGCTTTGACGCGCTTGTCTCTGAGCATGGCGAGTACTTCGGGGTCCCGTTCGCCTTTAACGATTGCTCGCAAAATGCTCATGCCCGTCACCCCGGCAATGTTGCTGATGACCTGAGCCAGCTGGATGTTCATTTGGACCAGCGCCTTTTGCATCCGATTAAGCGCTTTGGCTTGGTCACGCACCTTATTGCCACGCTGACGGACCAGTGAGCGCAGTGAGCACACTTCGTCCGAGGGCCGAAAAGCGCCTCTCAACAGGCCGTGCGTCATGAGCTGAAGAATCCACTGGCAATCCAGTACATCGGACTTTCGCCCGGTGATTTGCCGAGTCGCGCGGGAGTTAACGAGATAGACCTCAAAGCCTCGTCTATCCAATATTTCGAAAAGCGGGATCCAATAAACGCCGGTCGCCTCCATCGCCACCATCTTGACGCCCATGGACTCAAACCAATCGGCCATGGCGTGCAAATCGTCGGTGAAGGTTGAAAACCTTTTAACCGGGTCATCGCATTTCGTCGGATCAACGGCAGCCAAATGTTCACCGCCGCCAACATCAACGGCAGCGCAGTCAGGGTGAATAACTTCAAACCGTTTTTGGTTCTTGCGCGTCATGACAATTCCTCGCAGGATTGAATGACGCGGGCGGGGTACACGGTGGCGAGCGGATTCACTCTCTTATACGTGGTCACAGCTAGCTGTGCCGACAATGACTCCACGCCGATACCGTGCAGGCCACTCTCCCACTCGGGTGCTGTCACACCAGTGCTGGTTACGGCCTTTGCCCCGCCCGCGTTCTTCAACCTTACGATGAACCAGTTTGATGCGCGACAGCGCTACATCGAAGAGGTGGCGGGGCCTCCCACAATGTTTCTGTGTTCAGCCCACTATCGGCGTACACAACTCCACCAGCGTGCCATCCGGGCAACGCACATACGACACCACTTGCCCCCAAGGCTTGGTGCTCGGTGGCGACAGCTCCTTCGCGCCGTGCAGCAGCGCCTTGGCATGGGCGACGAATACATCCTCAGTGACAAACCCCACCTCCATCCCCAGCGGCTTTCGGGAGGCGTGCGCCTCGACGTGCCCGCCGTCGAAGTTCAGTTCGCCCAACTCATGCGCGGCGAACGACAGCGTGGTGTCACCCGTTTCCAACTCGCCATAAGTGCCGGATTCATGCAAATAACGGCGACTGAAACCGAAGGCTGTTTCAAAGAATGCCAGCGACGCGGCAACGTCGGGCACATAGATAATGGTGTAGGCGAATTTCAAGATAAGCAGTCCTTGCTGAAAAAGTTACCGTTTATGAAGCCAGCACGGAGATAGGCAAACCCCACGCCAGCACCCAATAAGCGATCGCCGCCGCCAGGCATAAGCCAATAAACACCCGCATCAGCGTCCTGACGGTGGGGTTGGCAATGAACCGGACGACCCAGAGGCAAAGCCCGGCCACGACCATGGCCAAGGCAATAATGACCAGCACGATAGCGATCCTTTGATCTTCAAGCGCTGATTTATAGTCCCAAAGGCGCCGGATGAACAGTGTTCACATAGACGCAGCCCGCCGGGCTTTCTAAACTGCGGCTTGTCTTGGGGAAAGGGGCAGGCGCCGATGAATCGCAATGAATTACGCAAGGCCGACATCAACCTGATGGTGGTCTTCGAAGCACTGATGCTCGAGCGCAATGTGACACGGGTGGCAGAGAAGCTGTTTCTTGGCCAGCCGACCATCAGTTCGGCCCTCAACCGCTTGCGCACGTTGTTCAACGACCCACTGTTTATTCGCGTCGGCCACCGCATGGAGCCGACTGCGCGGGCCGAGGAGATCATCCAGCACCTGTCGCCGGCCCTCGACTCATTGTCGTCAGCCTTGAGCCTGACCCACGATTTCGACCCGACCCAAAGCACCATGACCTTTCGCATCGGCTTGTCCGATGACGTCGAGTTCGGCTTGCTGCCGCCGCTGTTGCGGGCCTTGCGCCAGGAAGCGCCGTTGGTGGTGTTCGTGGTGCAGCACGTCGATTACTGGCGTATCCCCGACCTGCTGGCTTCCGGCGATATCACCGTGGGCATCACCCAGACTCGTGGCCTGCCAGCCAATGCCAAGCGCAAGTTGTTGCGGCATATCCGCCCCTGCCTGTTGCGTGCCGATGCCTCGGCTACACCGCTGACTCTCGACGAATATTGCGCCCGTCCCCATGTGCTGGTGTCTCACACCGCCAACGTGTCCGGGTTTGCCGATGAGTGGCTGGCCGAGATCGGTCGCAAACGGCATGTGGTGCTGTCTGTACCCCAATACAGTGCATTGCCGGCGCTGCTCGCCGGCACCGACATGATCGCCAGCCTGCCGGATTACACCGCCCATGCCATGGCCGCTGGCGGCAACCTGTTCTGTGAGCCGTTCCCGTTCGAAACCCCAACCCTGGACCTGTCCATGGTCTGGCTCAGCCACGTCGACACGGACCCTGCCGAACGCTGGATGCGTTCACGCTTGGAGGCGTTCATGAGTGAACGCGACAGGCTGCCGGTACTCGCAGAAAAATCTTGAGATAAGCCTTCAGGGAGATCCACCGATGACGTTATCCCGTTCTTTGCTGCGTGGGCGCGGCAGTCATGACAGCGGCAAGGTGGGGATGGTCGAGCTGTTTTTCGACCTGGTGTTTGTGTTCGCCGTGACCCAGTTGTCCCACTCGCTGCTGGCCCACCTGACCCTCGGCGGTGCCGTGCAGGTGGCGCTGATGATGGTCGCGGTGTGGTGGGTGTGGATCTTCACCTCATGGATCACCAACTGGCTCGACCCGGAAAAAATCCCCATCCGTATCGGCCTGTTCGGCTTGATGGTGGCCGGCCTGTTGCTGTCCTCATCAATCCCCAAAGCCTTCACCGATCGCGGCCTGTTGTTCGCCGGTGCCTACGTCTTTATGCAGGTGGGTCGCACGCTGTTCGCGTTGTGGGCCGTGCGCGGTGAGTCGCTGAACATGACCCGCAACTTTCAGCGGATCCTCGCGTGGATGCTGTGTTCCGGGGTGTTCTGGATCAGTGGCGCGTTGGTCGAAGGCGAGCAGCGCCTGGCCTTCTGGGCGTTGGCGCTGCTCATAGAACTGATATCGCCGTCGGTGTATTTCTGGGTGCCAGGGCTTGGGCGCTCGACCCTGGCGGACTGGAATGTCGAAGGCAACCACATGGCCGAGCGTTGCGGCCTGTTTGTGATTATCGCCCTCGGTGAATCCTTGCTGGTGACCGGTGCCACGTTCGCCGAGTTGCCCTGGAGCGTCGAAGGCCTGGGGGCTTTCCTGGTGGCCGTGGTGGGCAGCATTGCGCTGTGGTGGATCTATTTCGACAGCGGCGCCGAGCGCGCCCACCACCGGATTGCCAGCTCCGCCGACCCTGGCCGCCAGGCGCGGATCGCCTACACCTACCTGCATGTGCTGATCGTCGCCGGGATCATCGTCAGCGCGGTGGCCGACGAGTTGGTGCTGGTGCATCCGGGGCACGCCAGCCAAGCGGGCATCGTGGCGATGATTGCCGGGCCGTTTTTGTTTTTGCTGGGCAGTGCGATGTTCAAGTGGGTGATGAGTGACCGGCCGCTGCCACCGCTCTCGCATCTTGGCGGGTTGCTGATGTTGCTGGTGCTGTTGCCGCTGGGGTTGCAACAGATGTTTTCGGCGCTGGCGCTAGGGGCGTTGACCACGGCGGTGCTGGTGATCGTGGCCTGCTGGGAAAGTCGTTCGTTGCGAGGGCTGACCGAAGTTTCAC
Source organism: Pseudomonas sp. ChxA (assembly GCF_030263855.1). Taxonomy (NCBI): domain Bacteria; kingdom Pseudomonadati; phylum Pseudomonadota; class Gammaproteobacteria; order Pseudomonadales; family Pseudomonadaceae; genus Pseudomonas; species Pseudomonas sp. ChxA. The sequence continues at coordinate 5,522,938 of NZ_JARPMK010000001.1, read as the reverse complement.
ATTGAAATCGATCTGACTTCGTTCAACTGCGTGCTATATGTAGGTTTCTTTTCAAGCCCACTCGGAGCTTTTCATGCCGCACCTGCACTTGGAATACACCGCCAACCTGACTGGCCTTGCCGTCGAGAAAACCCTGCTGCGCCTGAACAACGTGCTGATGGCGTCCGGACAGTTCGGTTCCGAGTTCGATATCAAGAGCCGCGCAATCAAGGTCGAGAGTTTCCAGGTGGGCACCTCCCTCAGCCCGCGCGGTTTTATTGCGGTGAAGCTGTCGCTGCTCAGCGGGCGCTCACCCCAGGTCAAGCAGCAGTTGTCGGAAAGCTTGTTGGCGGCCCTGCAGGACGCGGCCGAGTGGCCGACCGATCTGCAGGTTCAGCTCAGTGTCCAGTTGCTGGACATGGATCGTGATTCCTACAGCAAAGTTGCTATTGGCTGAGGGTTACAACAAGCCCTGATCGGCGCACACCTTGACGATCTGCTCCCGAAACCAGGTATTGGCGCTGTCCTGGCCACTGGTTTCATTCCACTGCATGTCCAGCGTAAACCCCGGTAACCCGTTCGGCGCTTCGCAATAGCCGAACACGGTGGCCGGTGCCAGCAGCTTTTGCACACGGCGGGGCAGGGTGACAATACAGTCGGTGCCGCTGATCATTTTCAAGGCGGCGCTGTAGCTGTTGGCACGGGCAATCACCTGGCGCTTATGGGCTTGGCGCGCCAGCCAGCCGTCGATCATGTTGGTGTCGGAGGTCCAGGGCGTGGGGAACACGTGGCGCCGTTCGACAAACGATTGCAAGCTGAAAGCCGGCTCGCGCGGGCTCGAACGTTTATCGAACACACACACCAAATCGTCTTCCAGCAGCATCTGGGTCTTGAAATCTTTGTGGGCACGGTGAAAGTGCGGGCCGAAACAAATCACCAGGTCGAGGCGGCCTTCGCGCAGGTCGTCGGCGGGCAGTTCGGTTTCCAGCTTTCGCACATTGACGATCACCGGCAAGTCGGCCCGGTCGAAGTGCTTCAACAGGCGCGGCAAAATCAGTTGTTCGAAGTATTCCGGGGCACAGACGTTGAAGGTCACCGCCTTCTGCGTCGGGTCGAAGGCCTGGCTGCCGGCATGGCACAGGTTGATGCTTTCAAGGATCTTGCGCACGTGTTCGTACATGGTGGTGGCCTTGTACGTCGGGCGCATGCCGGCCCGCGTATTGATAAACAGCTCATCCTCAAAACTGGTGCGCAGCTTCTTCAGGCTGTAGCTCACGGTTGACTGACTGACGAACAGCGTCTCGGACACCTCGGTAACGCTGCTCTGGTCATAGACGGCAATAAACACCATCAAGTCCTGCATATCGAGCTTTCTGAGCAAGTTACTGTTTAGCATCGGTTTCGTCCGTAAACCCTTTGTACCGAACTCAGTACAAGACTGGCAAAAGCTTAACGGAACGGTCGTGCCAATAGAAAGCGCCGTAGGGCGTTTCTATGTTTGGTGTGGGACATAAAATGTTGGCAACACGACGTTACTGAATATGTCGGCTGTAATGCTTTGGATTGAAGCGTGTAACGATCAGCAGCATCAGCACAATCACACCGGTGAGTGACCACCAGGCCCATTCGAAGCTGCCGAGTTGATCGCGGATCATGCCGGCAATTAGTGGCGACGGGCCAGCAATCAGGTAGCCGATGCCTTGCACAAAGGCAGTCAGGCCGCCGGCGCGGCGCGGGTTGTCCAGGTGGTCAAGGGACAGGATCAGGCTCATCGGGAACAGGCCGCCGATGCCCAGGCCGAGCAGGCACGGCCACAGCAGGCTGAGGTGTTGCGGGCTGAGAATGAGGCCGCAGAAGCCGAAGATGATCAACACCAGCAACACGGCGACCACCCCACGTTTATCCTGGCGGCGGTTAGCGATGGCCGGGGTAATCAGGCCGGAGACCACTTCCATTGCGGTCAGAAAACCGAGCAGTAAACCGGCGTTCTGTTCGCTCCAGCCTTGCTCCACGTAGTACGGCGCCAGCCACGCCAACACACAGGTGTAGGACGCCGTACCCAGGCCAAAAAAGACCGCCAGCAACCAGGCGCGGCGGTTGCCGAAAAACGACGCCTGTTTGCCGGGCCCGGCTTGGGGCAATGGCGGCAGCGCCGCGCGCTGGGCGTACCAGAACACCAGGGCAAGCAATGCCAGTACTGCCCAGATCGCCAGCCCGATGCGCCAGCTGCCGGTCTGCACTTGCACGAATGGTGCGAACGACGCCGCCAGCGCTGCGCCGCCCATGATTGCGGTGACGTACAGGCCCATGAACAGCGAAACATTGTCACTGAAGCGCGACTTGATCAGCGCCGGCATCAACGCCTGGATCAGCGCGATACCCACACCGGCCGCCATTGCGCTGACGATCAGCTCCAGCGCCGAATCCACAAACAACCGCGATAGAGTGGCCAGGCCGATCACCACCAGCGACACCACAATGCTGCGGTGCTCGCCAAACCGCTTGGCCAGGGCCATGCCAAAAAACATCGCCAGGCCCATGGCCATGACCGGCAGCATGGTCAGCAAGGCCGCGCTGCTGAAACTCAACGGCACATCACCGCGAATCGACGACAACAGCGGGCCGACGGCGGCCATTGACGGGCGCAGGTTAAGCGCGACCAGCACCACGCTGATCATCAGCCACACGGCGGTGGTGGGTTTTGCCTGAACGTTTTCCATGGGTGGGCCTTGAGTGAACAAGGGCGAATCAGGCCATGGGCGGGGTAGCGGGGCAAATCAGAAAGTCGCTGGGGCTATCTAAAAATTGCGCATGACTGATCGTTCCCACGCTCCGCGTGGGAACGCAGCCCAGGACGCTCCGCGTCCCAAGAGTGGACGCGGAGCGTCCATTGAGGCATTCCCACGCGGAGCGTGGGAACGATCATTACGATCGTTAAACGGCGCGAATCACATGCTTGATCTCCTGAAACGCCGCCAACCCCCACGGCCCCAGCTCGCGGCCGATGCTGCTTTGCTTGTAACCGCCCCACGCCGTCTGCGGGAAGATCACCTGCGGTGCGTTGATCCACACCAGGCCTGCCTGCAAGGCATTCGCCACGCGCTCGGCGGCTTCGGCGTTGGCGCTCACCACACTGGCGACCAGGCCGAAATCGCTGTCGTTGGCCAACGCGATGGCCTCGGCTTCAGTGGCAAAACGTCGTACACACAGCACCGGGCCAAAGATCTCTTCATTCCATAAGGCGCTGCCCAATGGCACGTCGGTAAACACCGTTGGGCGAATGAAAAAGCCTTTTTCCAGGTTCGCCGGGCGGGCGCCGCCACACAACAGCCGCGCGCCCTCATCGATGCCGCGCTGAATATGCCCCAGCACCCGCTGGTACTGCGCATGGTTGATCAGCGCGCCCATCTCCACATCTTCGGCAAACGGGTCCGCCACGCGAATCCCTTCAGCCCGCACCTGCAAACGCCGCAGGAATTCATCCGCGAGGTTGTCGGCCACCAACACGCGACTGGTGGCCGAACAGATCTGCCCCGCGTTGAAAAAACCACCGCCACAGGCCAGCTCCACCGCCAGGTCAAGGTCGGCATCGGCCAGCACCAGCAACGAGGATTTGCCGCCCAGTTCCAGGCTTACACCCTTGATGGTTTCGGCGGCGCGCTGCATCACCTGCACGCCCACCGCATTGCTGCCGGTGAAGGAAATTTTCGCCACACGGCGGTCCGCCGCCAGCGGTGCACCGACCGCAAGGCCGGTGCCACATACCAGGTTAAACACCCCTGCCGGGAAGCCGGCCTCGGCAATAATCCGCGCCAACTGCAGCTCCGCCAGGGGCGTGATTTCCGACGGTTTAAGCACCACGCAGCAACCGGCCGCCAACGCGGGAGCAAGCTTCCAGGCGGTGGTCACCATCGGGAAGTTCCACGGCACAATCAGGCCCACCACGCCGCACGGTTCACGGCGCAGGCGTGCGCTGAAATCGTCGCTGGGCAATGTCACCTTGCAGTCTTGTCCTGCGTCCATCGCGTCGCAAAGGCCAGCGTAGTATTCGAAGGTGGCGATCACGTCATCCACATCAATACCCGCTTCAAACAGTGGCTTGCCGTTGTTGCTCGACTGCAATTGCATCAGCTGTTCACGCTGCTCGCTCACACCTTGGGCGACCTTGCGCAACAGGGCGCCGCGATCACGGCCGCTGCTTTTCGACCAATCGATAAAGGCCACGCTGGCCGCGTCGACCGCCAGCTGCACTGCCGAGGCATCGCCCACGCTGACGTGGGCCAAGGTCGCTTCGGTGGCCGGGTTGATCACCTCCAGCACCGCATGGCCCGCCTGCCATTGGCCATTGATAAACACACCGTTCAAGACTGCGTTCATACGGCTACCTCCCGCATCCACAGCCCTTGGTCGATTTCAATCAGTGTCGGCCCTTGGCGATCCGCGGCGGCGCGCAACGCGCTGCGCAAAGGCTCGATGCCCTGGATACGTTCTGCGGCGCAACCCAAGGCCTTGGCTACGCCGATAAAGTCCGGGGTGTAGATGTCCACACCGACCGGTTCGATGGCGCGGTTGAGCATGTATTTCTTGATCTCTTCATAGCCCTGGTTATTCCACAGCAGCACAATCACTGGCACCTGCGCCTCTACCGCGCTGGCCAGTTCCGGCAAGGAAAATTGCAGGCCGCCGTCGCCGATCAGGCACACCACCGGCTGGCCGTCACCTCGGCCCAGCCAGGCACCGATCGCAGCGGGCAGGGCGTAGCCCAAGGTGCCGTAGCCGGTGGACGAGTTGAACCAGCGGCGTGGGTGGTCAAGGTTCAGGGTCAGGTTGCCGCTGTACACCGGCTGGGTGGAGTCACCCACCAGCACAGCGTTGGGCAGCGCTTGCAGCACGGTGTTGAGGAACAGGGTTTGCGCGCGCGTGGCCGCGTCCCAGTTGGGCGCCAGTTCGGCCCACAAACGTGCGACTCGTTCAGCACCCCAATCGCCGTTGCGGGCAGGCAATGGGGTTTTGTCCAATTCGGCCAGCAAGGCTTCGGCGGCTATTTGCGCATCCGCCACCAATGCCACGTGCGGCGGGTAGTTGCGCACAGTCTGGTCGGGGTCGATGTCGATGCGCAGCAGTGCGCCGGGGATCTCGAAGCCGCCGGCGAAGGTCACGTCGTAGTCGGTTTCCGCAAGCTCGGTGCCAATGGCCAGCACTACGTCGGCTTCAGCAACCAGCGCACGCGTGGCGAGCAGGGTTTGCGTCGAGCCGATCAGCAGCGGGTGGGTCGATGCCAGCATGCCTTTGGCATTGATGGTCAGCGCCACCGGTGCGCCGAGGGTGTCGGCCAGGCGCGTCAGCTGCGGCGCGGCGTCGATGGCACCGCCACCGGCCAGGATCAGCGGGCGTTTGGCCGCTGCGAGCAACTGGCTCATCTGCTTGACCGCCGACGGCGCCGCGCCTGCGCGGGCGACGCTGACCGGTTCGCTGCCCAGCAATGCATCGGCATTCTCCACCAGCACATCCAGCGGGATTTCGATATGCACCGGGCGCGGTCGCCCGGCCTGGAACAACGCAAACGCCCGCGCCAACACGCCAGGCAACTCTGCCGCCGACATCAAGGTGTGGGAGAACGCCGCCACACCGGCGATCATCGCGCTCTGGTTCGGAAGCTCATGCAATTTACCGCGCCCGCCGCCCAATTGGCTGCGCGACTGCACGCTGGAAATCACCAGCATCGGAATCGAGTCGGCGTAGGCCTGGCCCATGGCGGTGGTGATATTGGTCATGCCCGGGCCGGTGATGATGAAGCACACGCCGGGTTTGCCGCTGGTGCGCGCATACCCGTCGGCCATGAAACCGGCGCCCTGTTCGTGGCGCGGGGTGACATGGCGAATGCTGGAACGCGCCAGGCCGCGATACAGTTCAACGGTGTGTACGCCGGGAATGCCGAACACCTGGTCCACGCCGTAGCTTTCCAGGAGGTTGACCAATACTTCGCCGCAGGTCGCCATACATGTCGCTCTTGTTATGGATTCGAGGCGCTATTGGAGCGGCTGGCCCGTAGCGGCAACAATCGATAAAAAGTCATACTAGCCATGTTCCCACGTCATGGCTTACCCCGATGAAACGCCTTCCACCACTGCCCGCGCTGCACACGTTTTGGGTCACCGCCCAGTGCTGCAACTTCACCCGCGCCGCCGAGCAACTGCACATCACCCAAGGCGCAGTGAGCCGTCAAATTGCGGGGCTGGAAAGCCATCTGGGTTATGCCCTGTTTCAACGCCAGGCACGGGGCTTGAGCCTGACCGAAGAAGGCCGTGAATGGTCGTTGCGTGCGCAGCAAGTATTCGGCCTGATCGGTGACGCGGTGGAGCAGATCGGCAGCCGCCGCGCGACCCTGCAACTCAAGGCCTCCACCTGTGTGATGCGCTGGCTGCTGCCGCGCCTGATGCAATGGCAAAAGGAACGCCCGGAGGTGCCGGTGGAACTCACCACCACGGTGGCCTATACCGTGGACTTTCGCCGAGAGCAATTTGACGCGGCGGTGATCTATGCGCCCATCGCCGAGCAGTCGGCCGAGGCACGGCACCTGTTTGATGAGCAACTCACGCCGGTCTGCGCACCGGCGTTACTCGGCGGTTTGCACACGCCGGCAGACTTGCAGCAACAGGTGCTGCTGCACCCCACGCGGGACGAGCGGGATTGGGCGTTGTGGTTAAAAGCGGCGAATACGCGGTTGAGCAACTTGGCCCAGGGGCATCATTTCGAAACGCTCGACTTAGCCATGACGGTGGCGTCCCAAGGCTCGGGCGTGGCGATTGGCGACAGTGCGCTGATTGGCGAGGATGTGAAAGCCGGGCGGCTGGCGACGCCGTTTGAACTGCGGGTGCCGACGGGGATGGGCTATTACCTGGTGTACCCGCCGGGGACAGAGCCTTCGGCTGGGTTGCAAGCGTTGATGGCGTGGCTGGTGAGCGAGGCACACCAGTCTTAACACTGAGTATCCAACTGTGGGAACCGGGCTTGTGTGGGAGCTGGCTTGCCTGCGATGCGGGCAACTCGGTCTATCGGTTAAACCGAGTTGATGCCATCGCAGGCAAGCCAGCTCCCACACAAGCCAGTTCCCTCAGAGTCAGTAACCGACGGTGAAGCGTTGGCGCGAGTGCTTCGGCGATTCCACTTCGTCGATCAGGGCGATGGCAAAGTCAGCAAAACTGATCCAGCTACGGCCTTCGGCGCTCACCAGCAGATCGTCCTGGCCCAGACGGAATTTGCCGGTGCGCTCGGTTTCAACAAACTCCGCCGACGGCGATAGAAAGGTCCAATCCAGTTCTTTTTCCTGACGCAGCACGTCGAGAAACTCAGCACCGGCGCTGGCTTCGGCTTTGTATTCAGCCGGGAAACCCTCGCTGTCGATCACTCGACCGCCACCTGGCAACAACAACGAACCCGCACCGCCTACCACCAGCAGGCGTTTTACGCCGGCTTTTTTCACCGGGCCGATCACGGCGCTGGCGGGCAGGGTGGCGAAGTGCGCCGCGCTGATCACCACGTCGTTGCCGCTCACCGCTTGCTGCAAGGCAGCCGCATCAAGGGCGTCGACCTTTTTAACGGTAAGGCCTGGGCGTGCAGCCAGCTTGTCGGTATTACGCGCAATGGCAGTAACGGTATGCCCACGACGCAGCGCTTCTTCCAGCAGTTGGCTGCCGGCACGGCCGGTGGCACCAATGATTGCAATCTTGCTCATGACGTTCTCCAGTACGTTAGGGTTTAAAACCAATCACCACTTCATTTCGCCCTTGGCGACTTTGGCACCCAGTTCCAGGCTGCTTTCGTCTTCAAGGTTCGGGTAACGCTTTTTCATTGCCGCGATCATCGCAGCCGAGTCCTTGGCCTTGGCGGTCTCGATATCGAAGGCCTTGATGTAGTCGGCGGTAAAGGCCACGGACTGCACGGTCGGTGTGCCCAGGTAGTGGCCAGGGATCACAGTGGCCGGTTTCAGGTCCTGGATACGTTGCAAGGTGGCCAGCCAATCGGTGTGGGATTTGGCGGTTTGCGTATCGGCCATCCACACGTGGGTGTTTTCAAACACCACGACGCCACCGACGACCGCCTTGATCGACGGGATCCACACAAAGGTGCGCTCCGGCTGCGGACCGTCCAGGCCGATCACTTCCAGGCTTTTGCCTTCCAGTGTCAGGGTATGGCCCTGCAACACCTGCGGGATCACGGCTTTGCTTGGCTTGTCGGCGCCGAGTTTCGGGCTCCAGAACGCGATTTTTTGCTCGACGGTGGCCTTGATATGGTCCACCACAGGCTGGGTCGCCAGCACTTTGGCGTCGGGGAACGCGGCGGTCAGGGTGTCGAGGCCGAAGTAGAAGTCCGGGTCGCCGTCGCTGACGTAGATGGTGGTGAGGTGTTTGCCGCTGCTGCGGATTTTCTGCACCAGTTGCTCGGCTTGGGTCTTGCCGAACTGGGCGTTGACCAGGATGAGGTCTTTTTCACCGCTGACCAGCACCGAGCTGACCGGCATCATGGCCGAGTTGCCAGGGTTGTAGGCATCCAGCTTCAGGTCGGCAGCCGCAGCATGGGCGGCGAACGCCAGAGCGGCCGAAGCCAGGGCAAATCGTTTAAGTACCGAGATCATGTGCAGCTCCAGCAGCAGGTAAGTGATGCACAGAGCTTAGTTGCACCAAACACAACAAAAAATGCGATGCTTGGACATAGTTTGTTTCTAAAAGCGTGCAAATCATGGATCGTCTTCAAGCAATGCGGGTGTTTGTCACGGTAGTTGACCTGGGCAGCCAGTCCGCCGCCGCTGATCAGTTGGACCTGTCGCGGCCGGTGGTCTCGCGCTACCTGGCTGAACTTGAGGATTGGGTCGGTGCGCGCTTGATGCATCGCACCACGCGCAAGCTCAGCCTCACAGCCGCCGGCAGTGAAACGCTGCCGCGCTGCCGGCAAATGCTCGAACTGTGCAGTGACATGCAGGCGGCCGTCAGTGAGCCGGATGAAGCCCCACGCGGGCAGTTGCGCCTGAGTGTCAGCAGCTCTTTCGGCCAGGCGCAACTGGCGGACGCCGTGGCCGAATACGTCAAGCGCTTCCCGTTGGTCAGCATCGACCTGCAGATGCTGGACCGCACGGTGAACCTGGTGGATGAGCGTATCGACCTGGCCATCCGCACCAGCTTTGAGCTGGACCCCAACCTGATCGCGCGCAAGCTCACGCTGTGTCGTTCGGTGATCTGCGCGTCACCGGCGTACCTGCTGGAGCATCCGCAGCCCCGGCAAGTCCACGACCTGGTAGAGCACAACTGCCTGACGCATTCTTACTTCGGCAAAAGCCTGTGGCACTTCACCGAGAACGGCGAGCCAGTGTCGGTGGCGGTGCAGGGCAATATCACCGCCAACGAGGCCACCACGCTGTTGCGGGTAACGCTGGCGGGCGCCGGAGTGGCGCGCTTGCCCAGTTATCAGGCGGGGGATTACATCCGCAGTGGCGAATTGATCCGGCTGCTGCCTGAAGCCGAGCCGCAGCAAATGAATGTCTACGCCGTGTATGCCTCGCGCAAACACATGCCGTTGGCGCTGCGCAGCCTGCTGGATTTTCTGGTGCTGCGGTTCCCGGAAGAACCGGTGTGGGATATCGGTCTGTAAAGCCGACATAAAGATGTTGAATGACGCCCAATAATGGCAACTCGCCCTGACTGACCTATGCTTTAAACAGCACCGAGTCGATCTATTCAGAGGTGTGCCATGACCCTAAAAATTAGAAAGTACCTGATGATTTTCATCCTGTCCGCGTTGGCCACCGCGCTGTACGGCACGGCCGCCTACCGGGTCGAACAGACCCGTATGCAACCGACCTTTGCGATCAGTTGCCATCAGGATCTGTGTGTGCCGCGTACCGGCAGCTTCAGCGCGCTCAGATGATCGTTCCCATGCTCCGCGTGGGATGATCGTTCCCACGCTCTGCGTGGGAATGCAGCCCGGGACGCTCCGCGTCCTGCGTCCTGCGTCAATCGGCCTTCAGTTGCTCGCGAAACGCCTTGGGCGAAAACCCCACCCGGCGACGGAACAGCCGGGAGAAGTTGGTCGGGTCGGAAAACCCTAACACCTCCGACATCTCATTGATGGTCATGCTGGTATAGGTCAGCAAGCGCTTGGCTTCCAGCAACTGGCGGTCATGCATGATCTGCAAGGCAGGCTGCCCACCCAATTCCCGACACGTACCGTTCAGGTGTGAGACCGAGATACCCAGCTTGTGGGCCAGGTCTTCAATCTTCGGGTGTTCGCGGTAATGCTGCTCGACCAACTGCGTAAAGCGCCGAAAATATTCACGCCCACGCGGCGCGCGCGGATGGCGGCGCTGGATCGCCTGGCGGCTGATCCACACCAGCAGCACGCTGACCAAGGCGTGCATCATCATGTCGCGGGCCGGTTGTTCATCGGCGTACTCATCCTGCAGGCGGGCGAACAGGCTGTTGAGGTAGTCGCTGTCCTTGCCGGCCGGGTAATTGCCCAAACCGTCCACCGTCGCGCCCAGCTGTGTCTGCAAATGGCTGACCAGCGGCGCGGCCAGCGTCACGATAAAACCTTCCACATCTTCAGAAAACCGAAACCCGTGCACACACAAAGGCGGCAGCACCTGCAAGGTGGCTTCGCTGAGCGTGGTGCGCTGGCCTTCGATTTCCAGCTGCGCCTGGCCTCTGTGTACGTACAGCAATTGGCACAGATCCGCGTGCCGGTGGGGTTGGATTTCCCACTGGTATTCCCGGCTCCGTCGGGAAATGGTTTCACAGTGCAACAAATCCGGGGTCGGCCATTGCTGGCTTTCTCCGTAAAGCTTGAAGACCGGAATCGCGGTACTGGCAGTTTTGGTCATGGTTTCAATCCGATACTCAGGATAGTGGTGCGGTAATCGCCCCAATTGGCAAAAAGCGCAGGCTTTGTCTCAGTTTTCACCTTCTTATGGCGGCCACTCAAGTGAAAAATGATCAGCAACAAGATGAATGACAACTCTTTCACCTGATCCGTTCGGGTGGAGCTTGCGGGCCATAAAAATAATGAAAACGCTTAAAACCCAAGTCGCCATTATTGGCGCCGGTCCCTCCGGATTGCTGCTCGGTCAACTGCTGCACAACGCCGGTATCCAGACCCTTATTCTAGAGCGCCAGAGCGCCGACTACGTGCAAGGCCGCATCCGCGCCGGGGTGTTGGAACAAGGCATGGTCGACCTGCTGCGCGAGGCGGGCGTGAGCCGACGCATGGATGCCGAAGGCCTGGTACACGACGGCTTTGAGTTGGCACTCGATGGCCAACTGACCCATATCGACCTCAAAGGCTTGACCGGCGGCCAGTCGGTGATGATCTACGGCCAGACCGAAGTCACCCGCGACCTGATGGCCGCCCGCGAAGCTGCCGGCGCTGTGACCCTGTACGAAGCGCGCGACGTGCAGCCCCATGACCTTAAAACTGATCGGCCCTGGCTCACCTTCGAACATGACGGCGAACACGTGCGCCTGGACTGCGACTACATCGCCGGGTGCGACGGTTTTCACGGGGTGGCGCGCCAGTCGATTCCCGCGCAGTCATTGCAGGTGTTCGAGCGTGTCTATCCGTTCGGCTGGCTGGGCATCCTCGCCGATACGCCGCCGGTACATGACGAGCTGGTGTATGCCAAACATTCGCGTGGCTTTGCGTTGTGCAGCATGCGTTCGTCGACCCGCAGCCGCTATTACCTGCAGGTGCCGGTCGATGAGCCGCTGGAAGAATGGTCGGATGAGCGTTTCTGGGCCGAGCTGAAAACCCGCCTGCCCAGCCAGTTGGCTGAGCAATTGGTCACTGGGCCTTCAATCGAAAAAAGCATCGCGCCGCTGCGCAGTTTTGTGGTGGAGCCGATGCAGTACGGGCGCCTGTTCCTGCTCGGTGACGCCGCGCATATCGTGCCGCCCACCGGCGCCAAAGGCTTGAACCTGGCGGCCAGTGATGTGAGCACGTTGTTTCGGATCATGCTCAAGGTGTACCGCGAGGGCCGCGTGGACCTGCTGGAAAAATACTCGGCCATCTGCCTGCGCCGGGTGTGGAAGGCCGAGCGGTTTTCCTGGTGGATGACCTCGATGTTGCACCAGTTCCCGGACGCCGACGGCTTCAGCCAGCGCATTGCGCAGAGCGAGCTGGAGTATTTCATTCACTCGCAGGCGGGGCGCAAAACCATCGCAGAAAATTACGTCGGGCTTCCTTACGAAGCTATCGAGTAGCCTGCTATCGTATCCAGCATTCCCGCAGGCCCTTCCTTGCCTGCGGGCCTTGCTCGAAGGTTCTGCCGTGACCAGCCTCAACCAACCCGCTCAGCCCGTTCCTGCCGTTCGCAGTGTGCTCGCCGCCTTGATGCTGGCGATCTTCCTGGGCGCCCTGGACCAGACCATTGTCGCGGTGTCGATGCCGGCGATTTCCGCGCAGTTTCACGATGTAAACCTGCTGGCCTGGGTGATCTCCGGCTATATGGTGGCGATGACCGTGGCTGTGCCGATCTACGGCAAGCTCGGCGACCTGTACGGGCGCCGGCCAATGATGCTGATCGGCATGGGTGTGTTCACCCTGGCCTCGCTGTTTTGCGGCATGGCGCAAAGCATGGAGCAGTTGGTGCTGGCGCGGATTCTTCAGGGCATCGGTGCTGGCGGGATGATCTCGGTCAGCCAGGCTATCATTGGCGACATCATCCCGCCCCGTGAGCGTGGACGTTACCAGGGCTATTTCAGCAGCATGTACGCGGTGGCCAGCGTGGCCGGGCCGGTGCTGGGCGGCTACATGACCGAATACCTGTCGTGGCGCTGGGTGTTTTTGATCAACCTGCCGCTGGGTGCCGGCGCCTGGTACGTGGCGCACCGCACACTGGTGGGCCTGCCGGTGCCGCAGCGCAAGCCGATTATCGATTACCTCGGCACCGTGCTGATGATCATCGGCCTGACCGCCTTGCTGCTGGGCATCACCGAAATCGGCCAGGGTTATCATTGGCGTGACGAGCAAGTGCTGGGGTTGCTGGCCTGCGCGTTGGTGGCCTTGACGGTGTTCGTGTGGCACGAACGCCGGGCGCGCGAGCCGTTGTTGCCGATGCACCTGTTCGCCAATCGCAGCGCGGTGCTGTGCTGGTGCACGATTTTCTTCACCAGCTTCCAGGCGATTTCCCTGACGGTGTTGATGCCGTTGCGTTATCAGACGGTGACCGGCTCGGGGGCTGACAGCGCCGCCTTGCACTTGCTGCCGTTGGCTATGGGCTTGCCGATGGGCGCCTATTTCGCCGGGCGCATGACCTCGGTGACCGGGCGTTATAAACCGATGATTCTGACCGGCGCGTTCTTGAGCCCGCTGGCGATTCTTGGCATGGCCTACAGCGCGCCGCAGGCGGTGGAACTCACGGCGGTGTTTATGCTGCTGTGCGGGATTGCGGCGGGGATGCAGTTTCCGACGTCCCTGGTCGGCACGCAGAACTCGGTGGAACAGCGCGACATTGGCGTGGCGACCAGCACCACTAACCTGTTCCGCTCGTTGGGTGGGGCGGTCGGTGTGGCGTGCATGTCGGCGTTGCTGCTGGCGTTGTTACAAGATTCAAGTTTTGCGCATTTGGCCAGCGGTGCGCTGGGCGCTGAAGGCAGTTCCGGCAATGTGTTGCTCGATGGCCTGAACGCCGCGCCAGGGCCTGCGCAGGATGCCTTGCGCGGGGAACTGGCGGTGACATTCCGGCATCTGTTGATGATCAGTGCGGCGGTGTCGTTGCTGGGGTTGGCGGCGGCGATTGCGATGCCCAATCGTGTGCTGCGCGGCCGTGAAGACAAAGCACGTTAACTGACACAACGATGATCAAACTGTGGGAGCTGGCTTGCCTGCGATAGCAGTGTCTCAGTTTCATATAGGCAAGCTGACCCACCGCTATCGCAGGCAAGCCAGCTCCCACAATGGATGGCATTGCAACTTAGATCAGGGGCTGTAGTACCCAACCGCCACCATGAAATGCCCGGCCTTGCGCACGTACGCATGCTTGTTTTCAACCTTGTCGGTCACCGGGTTCTTCCAGCGGTACTTGTATTCGCCCTGATCCTGCTCGGCCATCAGCTTCAGGATCGGCTCACCCACCGGCTTGCCATCCGGGTCCTTGATCTTGCGAAAGTCGGTATTGACCAGTCGCAAGTTTGTTCCATGCGCCACATAGCGCCCAGTGTTCAGATCGACCACAAACACATACAAATCATCCTGCAGAAACCCGCCCTGCAATGAATTGATCGCCTTGAGCGTGCCCGCTTCATCCTTGTTCAACGCCTCCACTGCCTTGTTGCGCAGCGCCCGGGCCTGCTCCGGCGTGGCCCGTGGCAAGTAGTAACCCACCGCGAGAATGCGTTCACCCACGCGCTGATAAAACACATGCTTGTGCTCAACCTTGCCGTCGTTCCAGTTCTGCCAGCGGTAGTCGGCTTGTTGGATACCTTGGCCTTCGGGCACGGTCAGTGCCTGTTTGAACGAGGCTTGCAGGTCTGGCCCGAGCACCTCGGACACATCACGTCCGATCAATGCAGAGGAAGGCCCGCCGCTGGCCAAGAGCACACCCTGGGTATCGACCACGAACACGTAGCGATCATGGTCGATAAACTCGCCCTGGCGACTGAACGCGGCAAAGGCTTTGTCGCCGTTGCTTTGGAAGTAAGTCACAGCCTTTTCCAGCAGAGCCTTGGCGGCCTGGGCGTCCTCATCCTGAGTGGCCGCGTGCACCTGGCTGAAACCCAACAGCAGCAGGCAGGTGAGTCGGAGCAATCCCTTCATTACCGATCCCTCTTTATTGTTGATGTGAGCACAGCGTAGACGGCTCCTGCTCAGGGCGCCGCCAGCCATTGATTGACGATGCCGTCATACACCCCGGTGGCCACGCTCAAGTGCAGCCACTGGTCGACATAGCTTTTCCACGCCACGTCGTCGCGGGGCAGCAAAAAGGCTTTTTCGCTGTATTGCATCTGCCGCTCGGGGTTGACCGCACACAGCCCAGGCTTCTGTTTTTGCTGGAAGCGCGCTTCGCTGGCGTCGGTGATCATCACGTCGGCTTTGCCGGCCAGCAGTTCGTCGAAAATCGTCACGTTGTCATGCAGGCGGATCTGCGCCTGGCCCAGGTGGGTGCGGGCAAACACCTCATTGGTGCCGCCTGCCGGTTCGATCACCCGCACCTGCGGCTGGTTGATTTGCTCGACGCTCTGGTAGCGCTGCACATCAGCGCAACGCACCAGCGGGATCTTGCCGTCAACGCCGAGAGGCTGGCTGAAGAAGGCTTTTTTCTGGCGCTCCAGTGACACTGAAATACCGCCCACCGCAATATCGCAGCGCTGGGCGAGGAAGTCCGGCATCAGGGTTTTCCAGGTGGTGGGCACCCACCTGATGTTGGCGTTGAGGCTCTTGGCCAGGGACTCCGCCATGGCGATATCAATGCCTTCGTAGCGCCCATCGGCACGCAACGAGGTGTAGGGCTTATAGTCGCCGGTGGTGCAGACGCTGAGAGTGCCGGTTTGCAGCACCTCGTCCAGGCGTGAGTCGGCCAGGGCGTGGCTGGTCACGCTTGCCAGTAAACAGAAGGCCAGGGGCGCTTTCATGCGGTCGAATCCTTGGGGCATGCTCGGGTCGCCATTATTTCCAGCTAAACACGGGGATGGCAATTGTTTAGCCAGGCTGCAACCAAACTCCGTCAACCCTGAATTGAACAACCTTTGTGCGCGTGTGACGCTGCCGGGCATCTACCTCACTGTGAATCTCGCATGGACGGCTCTCCCGACACTCACCTCGCGACACTGCCGTCCGCGCTGGCCTTTTGGGCGCTGTTCCACTGCCGACACGCGCGCCCACCAGATACCTCTCTCCTTCGTTGATCTGCCCCATGGATGACGCGCACCTGTGCGCATCTGCCCGGCGGCGCGCCTGCGCCTGCCTGACGCAAACGTATGAGAGTTCCCATGAGTGTTTTTGCCAGCCTGCAAGAAGCCCAGACTTTTCTTGAGCAGCACCCGGACATCGAAATGTTCGAGCTGTTTATCCTCGACAACAATGGCGTACCGCGCGGCAAGTTGCTGCACCGCGACGAACTGCTGGCGGTGTATGAAAGTGGTCGCCCGTTGCCCAGCACCATTTTGGGCCTGACGATTAACGGCGACGACGTGGAAAACTCCGGGCTGGTGTGGGAAGTCGGCGATATCGACTGCCGCGCCTACCCAGTCAGCGGCAGCTTGCAGCGCATGCCGTGGCGTCTGATCCCGACAGCCGCAGTGCAAGTCAGCATGCACCCCACCGAGGGCATGCCGGCCACCGTGGCGGACCCTCGGCATGTGCTGGCCAAGGTGATCGACGGGCTCAAGGCCGACGGTTATTACCCGGTGATGGCGGCGGAATTGGAGTTTTACCTGCTCGACCAGAAACCCGACAGCAACGGCCGCCCGCAACCGGCGCGGGATGTTGACGGTAATCGCCCACGCTCGACACAGGTGTACGGCTTGCGTGAGCTGGAGCAGATCGAGCCGTTCCTGGCCGACCTCTACAGCGCTTGCAAGCTGCAAGGCATTCCGGCGCGCACGGCGATTTCCGAGTACGCGCCGGGCCAGGTGGAAATCACCCTGGAACATCGCGCCGATGCTCTGCAGGCCATGGACGAAGCGGTGCGCTACAAGCGCCTGGTCAAGGGCGTGGCGCATAAGCATGGGATGTCGGCCTGCTTTATGGCCAAGCCGTTCGATGACTTGGCGGGCACCGGTATGCACATGCATGTGAGCCTTGCGGATGCTCAGGGCAATAACTTGTTCGCCAGTGAGGCCGCCGATGGCACGCCGCTGCTACGCCAGGCGGTGGGCGGGATGCTCAGCACTTTGCTCGATTCGTTGCTGATGTTTTGCCCCAACGCCAACTCTTATCGGCGTTTCCAGACCAACAGTTATGCGCCGCTGGCGGCTACTTGGGGCGTGGATAACCGTACCGTCAGCTTGCGTGTTCCGGGTGGGCCTGCGTATTCGCGGCATATCGAACACCGGATTTGTGGGGCCGACGCGAATCCTTACCTGGCGGCTGCTGCCATTTTGGCGGGTATTCACCGAGGTATTCGCGAACAGCGTGACCCTGGGGCGCCGGTGGAGGGCAACGGGTACGCCCAAGCAAATGCATTGCTGCCCACTGACTGGCTTACCACCTTGCGTGCGCTGGAGGGGTCAAGCTGGGCGCGGGAGGCGTTTGGCGGTGAATTTCTCGGCGTTTATTTGGCGGTGAAACGTGCGGAGTATCGGCAGTTTATGGGTGAGGTGGGGGAGCAGGATTGGCGTTGGTATTTGCATCAGGCGTGATCTGCTGGGGGGTGTGTATATCCGTTATCTGGGTAACGGCCGCCTAGGGTTCCGCTCTTACAGCGGGTCACTTTTGGCAAACGCCCCAAAAGTAACCAAAAGGTCTGTGCCCCACCACTCGGCACCTCGCTTAGGCTCGGTGTGCCCTCACTCCGGCTTGAATCCGTGGGCCGCCGCGATGGGCCATCCTTGGCCCAGCGCGGCTAACCCGGCGTCCTGCCGGGTTACCCACGGATTCAAGCCTGCGTTCGGCCATCGTGGTTAACGGGGCGTCTCAGATCAAAATCAAGATCTACAGCACGGCGGCCTGAAAGCCGACCTGAGTGGTTGAAGCAAAAGCCAGATCAAGTGCGAAGCAAAAACCTATCTGAATACACTGAAGAGCTGCTTTTCTGTGGGAGCTGGCTTGCCT
Source organism: Pseudomonas sp. ChxA (assembly GCF_030263855.1). Lineage (NCBI taxonomy): Bacteria > Pseudomonadati > Pseudomonadota > Gammaproteobacteria > Pseudomonadales > Pseudomonadaceae > Pseudomonas > Pseudomonas sp. ChxA. The sequence continues at coordinate 5,505,202 of NZ_JARPMK010000001.1, read as the reverse complement.
GCGATGCAGACACCTCGGTACATCAGCCACACCGAGTTGATGCCATCGCAGGCAAGCCAGCTCCCACAGTTGACCGAGTATGGCTGTTGCTGTTGCTGTTGCTGTTGCTGTTGCTGTTGCTGTTGCTGTTGCTGTTGCTGTTGCTCTGGCCCTTACATCCTTTTCGATGACGAAGTCAGCGGTCTTTTGATCTGCGCTTTTGATCTTGATCTTGATCTTGATCTGAAATCGCCCCGTCAAACACGATGGCCGGAATCTGACAGTGATTTGGGGGGTAAACCGGCAGGGATGCCGGTTTAGCCGCGCTGGGCCAAGGATGGCCCATCGCGGCGACCCCCCAAATCACTGGCGGATTGCGGGCATGCCGAGCCTAAGCGAGGCACCGAGTGTTGGGGCGAGGACCTTTTGGTTACTTTTGCGTCCTTGCAAAAGTGACCCGCTGTAAGAGCGGAACCCTACTCAGCCGTTACCGCAGCAATGGATATGTACCCCGAAAAACCGCCATCGCCGGCCAACCAAATTCCCACAGTCGAGCGCCGGTGTTTCATAGCCACCACCGTTTCAACCTTTTTTTCACGTTGCAGTGGTTAAGCTGCGGTTCAAGGTCGTTCACCACCGTTCCACCCACATGAGCCCGCGATGTCGCCACAACCTCCATCCTCTATCGAGATCGAATTCGCCGAACGCTGTGACCGTGAGCATGCGCAGGTCTGCGGCGACACGCGTCCGCCCGCGCTGCTTAAGCGTCTGGCGGCCTGGCGCGATGAACGGTTGGTGCGCCAGGCGTTGAAAGTGGCCGGCGAACCGGGGCTGATCCTCGACCTGGCGTGTGGCTCCGGCCGGTTTTGGCCCGTGTTGGCCGAACACGTCAACCGGGTGATCCTGGCCTCGGACAATTCCCAGGACATGCTCGACCATGCGCGCACCCATCACCCCGCGGCGTTGCTCAAGCGGGTCAAAACGTTCCAGGGTTCGGCGTTTTCCATCGGCCTGTCGGCCAACGCGGTGGACTGCATTTTCTGCCTGGAATTGTTTCGCCATGTGCCCAGCAGCGACGCGCGCATGGCGCTGTTGCGCGAATTCCACCGTGTCAGCCGCGACACCGTGATCGTCTCGGTGAACTCACGCACGCCGGTGGAGGACGAATTCCGCCAGGCCGGTTTCAAAGTCCTCCATCAGCAGGAGTTCCTGCCAGCCTCCAAGCTGTGGCGTGTCTACGTTTTGCGTAAGAGAGGCTAACTCCCGCCTGTCGGACTATTCTCCATCTCTTGTCAGAGTTTTCATGATGGTGTGTGCACTGCGGATGCTCGCAAGTCCCTTTCGCGATATATACTGCGCGCCATTCTTCAAGGGAGAGCCGTGTGGCCATCGATATTCACTGGATCTGCGACAACGATAGCCTCGGCCAGCATTGCGCCGAATGGCAGCAGTTGCCATTCGTCGCCCTCGACACCGAATTCATGCGGGTCGACACCTTTTATCCCATTGCCGGGCTGATCCAGATCGGTGATGGCGTTCGCGCTTACCTGATCGACCCCCTGACCATCGACAACTGGCAACCCTTGGCCGCCTTGCTGGAGAACCCGGCGGTGATCAAGGTGGTGCACGCCTGCAGCGAAGACCTGGAAGTGCTGCTGCGCCTGACGGGCAGCCTGCCAGTGCCGTTGTTTGACACTCAATTGGCAGCGGCGTACCTGAACCTCGGTTTCTCCATGGGCTACTCGCGCCTGGTGCAAGCGGTGCTCGACATCGAGCTGCCCAAGGGTGAGACCCGCTCGGACTGGCTGCAGCGGCCATTGTCCGAGACGCAGGTGAGCTACGCCGCCGAAGACGCGGTGCATCTGGCCGAAGTCTATGTGCGCTTGCGCCCGCAGTTGTCGGATGACAAATACGCCTGGGTACTGGATGACGGCGCCGAACTGGTGGCCAACCTGCGCCGTGAAGTCGACCCGTATGAGGTGTACCGCGACGCCAAGCTGGCGTGGAAACTCTCGCGTGCCCAGCTCGCCGTATTGCGTGAACTGTGCGCCTGGCGCGAACAGCAGGCCCGTGCCCGTGACCTGCCGCGCAACCGTATCATTCGTGAGCACTCGTTGTGGCCCCTGGCCAAGTCTCAGCCGGATAACCTCGCCGCGTTGGGCAAGATCGAAGACATGCACCCGCGCACCGTGCGTCAGGATGGCCAGTTCCTGCTGGACCTGATCAAACGTGCCGCCAGCGTGTCGATGGACCAGTGGCCGCCCGCCGTGCCTGAGCCGCTGCCGGTGGATGCCGCTGCGTTGATCAAGCAACTGCGTGCTCTGGGCCAGGCCGAGGCCGAGCGCCTGGAAATGGCGCCGGAACTGATGCTGCGCAAGAAAACCCTCGAAGCCCTGGTTAAAAGTGGCTACCCCGATGGGCCTTATACATTGCCAGACTCGCTGCGTGGCTGGCGCCGCGAGTTGATGGGCCAGGCGCTGCTCGACAGCCTGGCCACTGCCGGAGAACAGCCTTGAAACGTATTTGCTCCATCTATCGCAGCTTGAAAAAAGACGGGATGTACCTCTACGTGCTCAAAAGCGATGCGCTGGAGCGCGTGCCGGAGCCGTTGATGGCAGCTTTTGGCAAGGCCCATCTCGCGTTCGAAATGATACTGACGCCCGAGCGCAAGCTGTCGCGCGAGGACATCACCGTGGTCCTGGAAAACCTCGACAAGCAGGGCTACCACCTGCAAATGCCGCCGGCCGAGGATGAGTACATCGAGCACTTGCCCGAAGAGCTGCTGCGCCGCAACGACCCGATGTAACCGGTCAGTGCCCCGTTCGGGGCACATTCTTTTATGGACTCGTATTCGATGGGCGGTGGCCGTAAGGAAGCGGGCGGCCGTCTGCAGTGTTTTTGAAAGGTTTGAACCATGCGTGTTCTGATTGCTGAACAGGATCACCCGCTCTACGCCCAATTGCTGGGCGAAGCGGCCCCGGACGTTGAGGTGTTGACCAGCGGCGACTCGGCCGAACTGTCGCGCTTGGCCGCCGATTGCCCGGTATGGCTGGGCCAGCCGGACCTGCTCGCCACCTTGCTGCGCCAGGGCCACAAGCCGCAATGGCTGCAATCGACCTGGGCGGGTATTACGCCATTGCTGGCCGATGGCTTGCCGCGCGACTATCGCCTGACCCGTGCGGTCGGCATTTTTGGCCAGGTCATGGCCGAGTTCGTACTCACCTATATACTTGGGCATGAGCGCGAAGTGCTGGCGCGGCTGGTCAGCCAGGTCGAGCGCAAATGGGACAACCGCATGGGCCAGAGCCTGGCCGGGCGCAAGGTGCTGGTGGTTGGCACGGGCGATATCGGCCAAAGCGTGGCTGATTTTTTGCTGCCGTTTGGCGTCAAGCTCTACGGGGTTGCCAGCAGCGCTCGGGAGCAGGCACCGTTTATCGAAGTGGCCGGGCTGGACCAACTGAGCCGGCTGGTGGGCGAGGTGGATTACGTGATCAACCTGCTGCCGAACACGCCTGAGACCCATGATTTGTACGACGCGGCGCTGTTCAAGCAATTCAAGCCGACCGGGTTGTTTATCAATGTCGGACGCGGCGTGGCGGTGGTCGATGCCGATTTGGTCGAGGCATTAAAAGAAGGCCACCTGGCGGGTGCGGTGATCGACGTATGCCGTCAGGAGCCACTGCCGCAGCGCCATCCGTTCTGGACCGCCTGGGGCTTGCTGCTGACCGGGCACAGTTCCGCGCCGACGTCGCCGGGGATGATGGTGGAGTTGTTTGTGCAGAATCTGCGGGCTTATCAGGCCAAGGATGCGTTGCGCGGGGAAGTCAGCTTCGAAAGGGGCTATTAAACGTGTGAGCTGGGCTTATGTGGGAGCTGGCTTGCCTGCGATAGCATCACCTCGGTCTACCTGATTCACCGAGGTGCCTTCATCGCAGGCAAGCCAGCTCCCACACAAACCAGCTCCCACACAAGCCCGCACATATTGGATCTATGCAAGGCTTACAGGCTGAAATCACCCTCGGACACCAGTTCGCTCAGCGGCCTACGCGGGCTTGGCGCTTCACGACCTTGCAGGTACTCCGGCAAACTCGACTTATCCCCCAGCTTGCCCACGGCCACAGCCGCGTGCAGCGCGTAACCTTCTGGAATCTTCAGTTCCTTGCGGGTCAGCTCCTGATCGAAACCGGCCATACCGTGGGTGTGCCAGCCGCTGAGGCTGGCTTGCAGTGCCAGGTGGCCCCAGGCTGAGCCAGTGTCGAAGGTGTGCCACAAGGCCGGGGTTTCTTCGCTGGCGCCTGGGGCGGTGAAGTCGGTTTTTGAAGCAATGATCACCAGGGCTGACGCGTGTTGCGCCCAACCACGGTTGAATTCATTCAGCAAACCCAGGAAACGCTCCCAGTTTGGCGTGTCGCGGCGCGCGTAAAGAAAGCGCCATGGCTGCGAGTTGTAGGCCGACGGCGCCCAACGAGCGGCTTCGAAGAAGCTCAGCAGGGTCTCTTGCGGGATGCTTTCGCCGGTAAAGGCGCGGGGCGACCAGCGCTCGGTGAACTGGGTGTGGATCGGATAATCGGCAACGCGTGTCATGGGCAGTTCCTGATCGTCAATTCGGCCTTCAAAGCTACTGCGCGCCCACTAGACTGACAAGTGTTGTTACACCGCCAGTCGTAAGCGCTTGGCCCCAGGAGTCTTGGGCACTAGACTGGCGGCCTTTTCACCTACCGATACTGATGTAGAGCCATGGCCGCTAAAGTCGAACCTTTCTGGATACGCAAAACCCTTGAACACCTCGACCAGGAGGAGTGGGAGTCGTTGTGCGACGGCTGTGGCCTGTGCTGTCTGCAAAAGCTTGAGGATGAAGAAGACAACAGCGTCTATTACACGCGCATCGCCTGCAAACTGCTTGACCTCAAAACCTGCCAGTGCAGCGACTACGCCAACCGCCGCGCCTCGGTGCCGGACTGCATCCAGCTCACGCCGGGCCAGGCTGACCAGTTCAAATGGCTGCCGCCGACCTGCGGCTACCGCTTGGTCAGCGAACGCAAGGACCTGCCGCTGTGGCACCACTTGGTGTGTGGCGACCGCGATGCCGTGCACCATGAACGCATTTCCCAGTCCGGCCGCATGCTCGCCGAAGGCAGCGTGCCCGAAGACGACTGGGAGGATTACCTGATCTTCCGCGCAGGCTGAAAAAAGGAGTGTGTATGAGGGTGGCAACCCAGCTGGCGGCATCCTTGGTGCTGCTGGCACTGAGCCTGCCGGCGTGGTGCGCGAAGAAAGTCGACCTCGATTATCACGTCAAACTGCTGCCCCAGAGTGATCAGGCCGAGGTACGCGTGAGCCTGTCACAGGGCTCGGCGGTGCGCAGCCTGAACTTCGATTTGGGCCGTGACGGCGACTACAGCGACTTCAAGGCCGACGGCCAGTGGCAGGTCACCGGCAGCCGTGGCCTGTGGCAACCCAGCGCCGACAAAGCCAGCCTGACCTACCGTGTGCGCCTCACCCATGCGCGTAAGGCGGGCGTCTATGAGGCGCGGATGACGCCGAGTTGGGCGCTGTTTCGCGGTGAAGACCTGGTGCCGGCTGCGCGGCTGGACCAACAGGACGGCATTGAGCTGGTGTCGCGGCTGATGTTCGAATTGCCGGCCGGCTGGAAAAGCGTCGAAACCGCCTGGCCGCGTGTCGGCAAACACAAATTTCGTATCGACAATGTGTCCCGCCTGTTCGATCGGCCCACCGGCTGGATGCTCGCTGGTAACCTCGGCAGCCGTCGGGTGCGGCTGGGTGAAACCGAAGTCACCGTAGCCTCGCCCAAGAGCCAGGCCATGCGCCGCATGGACGTGCTGACGCTGCTGACGTTCGTATGGCCGCAAATGGAAGCCGCACTGCCGCGCCACCCGGCCAAGCTGTTGATCGTTGGCGCCAGCGACCCGATGCGCCGTGGCGCGTTCTCGGCGCGCGATTCGATCTACCTCAACAGCCGCACGCCACTGATCAGCGAAAACGGCAGCAGCCCGTTGCTGCGCGAAGTGGTGCAAGCGATTGGTCGTTTTAAAGACCACGATACCAGTGACTGGATCAGCGAAGGGTTGGGCGAGTATTACGCCATTGAACTGCTGCGGCGTGCCGGCGGCATTACCGATGAGCGCTATGCGGCAATCCAGATGCGGTTGGCCAAGGAAGGCAAGGGCGTGACCAGCCTGCGCGGCGATCAGGTCAACGGTGCGACCGTGGCGCGGGCGGTGCTGGTGTTGCAGGAGCTGGACCGTGAGATCCGCGTCAAGACCCACAACAAGCGCTCGCTGGATGATCTGGCACAGGCAGTGATGCGTGCGAACAGCGTCAATACGGCGGAGTTTGTGCAGTTGGCTGAAAGTGTGATCGGCGAGTCGTCGGTGGTGCTGGACAACAAATTATTGCGTTGACGCAAAACAACTGTGGGAGCTGGCTTGCCTGCGATTGCATCACCTCGGTCTACTTGAATCACCGAGGTGCCAGCATCGCAGGCAAGCCAGCTCCCACAGTTGATTGGACTTGGCCGGGCTATTTAGTGGCTTTCTCCGCCGCCACTTCAGCCTTGGTCTTCAAGTTCTTCAACTCTTCGCCCGCGCGTTCAATCTTGGTACGCACGCTGTTCATTTCCTGGCGCCCTTGCTCCAGCTTGTCTTTGAGCGAGCTGTGCCCGGTCACGCCGCGCACCAGCGCCACGCCACCAATCGCCACCTGGATAAGCCCGAAAATGCCGCCACGGCGCAGGCCTTTGCCGACCATCATCACACCGCCGGCCACCGAAAGAATGCGTTCCGACCCGTGCACGTTTTGCTCGCTTTTGGGGGCGGGTTGCAGGTGTTCAATGATAGGTCGCAGGGTTTTGCTGTCGCTCATGGTGTGTCTCCAACAAAGGCAAGTGTAAGTAGCTGACTGTTTGCGGGTGCCGGATGTTCCCGAAAAATCAGTACTTGGGGCCCGAACGGGTGTTGTTGCCCTTGGCCAACCGGTCGTAGAGCACCACATTGACGGTGGCGGCCAGGTTCATGCAGCCGGTGGTCGGGATGTACACCACGTCTTCACACCAGTCGCGGATCTCTTTGTCCAGCGAGCCGTCTTCGGGGCCGAAGATGTACAGCGCGCGGTCGGGGTGCGTGTACTCGGGCAGTGGGCGGGCGCCTTCCACCAACTCCACGGCGACCGGGATACAGCCCAGCGGCAGGATTTTTTTCAGGTCATCGATGCCGATCAGCGGAATGTCGTGGTGGACCTTCTTGGTATCGGTGATGAAGTCCCGGGCGCGCTCGTAACGCACGCCGGTGTAAAACACCGAGGCCACGCCGTAGCAGCCGGCGGCGCGCATCACCGAGCCGACGTTTTCGGGGGATTTGGGGTTATACAGACCGATGCAGCTGTAGCGTTTATTGCCCACGGGGAAGGGTGCCTTGGAGGAAAACCGCGATTATACGGCCTTGGCGGCATGTGGCGCTTGGGCGATCGCTATCGCGGGCAAGCCCGGCTCCCACACTTGGAATGCATTCCCTTGTGGGAGCTGGCTTGCCTGCGATGAGGCCCGCACAGACAAAGAAGGGCTTCAGTCGTCCTTCTTCATCAACCCCGCCAACGCCGCAAACGGGTTGTGCGTCGCCTTGGCAATCGTCGGGCTGCTGGTGGAGCCTTCGCCGAAGTACTGCTGGTCGGTGTAGCGCGAGTGTTCGTTGTCGTGGCAGTACAGGCACAGCAACTCCCAGTTGGAGCCGTCCTGGGGGTTGTCATCATGATTGTGGTTGCGATGGTGTACGGTCAGTTCGCTCAAGCGTTTGCCGGCAAACTCACGGGCGCAGCGGCCGCACACGTGCGGGTACATCTTCAAGGCTTTGTCGCGGTAGCCCATTTCCCGGTCGCGCTGGGCATCGGCGAGGATGCGGTCGAGCTTGGCGGTGTGGGAGGGCGGGTTGGTCGAGCTCATCATGGCTCCTGGCTATTTGGTGGTTCACGGATAGGGTTGATTCTAGCCGCTCGCGCGGCAAATGACCGCTGGCTTTTTCAGCTGCGGTACAGCTGCGCTTGAGTGAACGTTTGTAGTATCGGCACATTCACTTCACAAGGATCTGAAACCTATGCGTGTGTACACATGGACCGCAGCCCTGCTGCTCAGCGTGCTGGCCGCTCAAGCCCAGGCGTTCTCCACACCCAAGCCCGGCCAGGTGATCGAGGTGGCCCTTGAGCAACTGCACCCGACCCAGGCCGTGGTGGGCTTTGACCAGATCTACTACAGCCTGGGGCTGTTCGCCGACAAACCGGCCAAGGTGTTCGACGAATACTGCGAAACCAACGGCCAGGGCGCCGCCGACAACGTGCCGAAGAAAGCCGACCTGCACCAACCCGGCAGCTTCACCTGCAAAGACCCGGTGGGCACCCATCCCGATGACATGAAGACCGTGGTGGTCGGCCCCGGTGGCCAGTTGTACCTGACCGACGGTCATCACAGTTTCACCACGCTGTGGGAAGTGCCGGGCGGCGGCCCGCAGTTGAAAATGTGGGTCAAGGTGACCGATGACTTCAGCAACAGCGCCGACATGAACACCTTCTGGCAGCGTATGGAGGCGGCCCGCAAGGTCTGGCTCAAGGACAATCAAGGCCAGCCCCTGCCGCCACAGCAACTGCCTGCGCACCTGGGCTTCAAGAACCTGCAGGACGACACGTTTCGTAGCCTGGTGTATTTCACCCGCAAGGCCGCATACGGCAAGCCGGACGATGGCGCAATTGCGCCGGAATTTCTGGAGTTCTACTGGGGCAACTGGCTGCGCACGCAGATTGATTTGAAGGCGTACAACCTGAACAAGAAGGGCGGCTATAAGGACGCGATTGAAGCGGTCGCCAAGCGCATGGTCAGCGTGGCGCCGGATTCACAGGTGGGCAGCAGCGGTTTTACTGCCAGGCAACTGGGCGGTATGACTAAGCTGGACCAGGGCGAGTTGGAAAAGACCTTTGAGAAAAAAGTGCCGTATGTGATCGACTACCGAAAATCCCGGGGCTGACACAGGACCAAAATGTGGGAGCTGGCTTGCCTGCGATGCTGGCACCTCGGTGATTCAGGTAGACCGCGGTGATGCTATCGCAGGCAAGCCAGCTCCCACACAAGCCAGCTCCCACACAAGCCAGCTCCCACACAAGCCAGCTCCCACACAAGAGCGCTCCCACACAAGAGCGCTCCTACAGGGGGGGGCGGTGTCTGCGAGCCTCAGCCCTTGAGCTTTTCGGCAATCCAGATGGTATGCCGGGTGCCCTTGTTGCCATGGGCGAACACCTGCACTTCCTCGGCCTTGAACCCGGCCTTGCGCAGTTTGTCGCTGAACAGCTTGTCGGCGCTGGCTGACCACACCGCCAGCACGCCTTTAGGGCGCAGCGCTTTGGCACACGCGGCCAGGCCACCGGCTGAATACAGCCAACTGTTGGCCTTTTGCGTCAGACCTTCGGGGCCGTTGTCCACATCCAGCATGATCGCGTCAAAGCCCTGGGGCTCGGCCTGCAGCACCTTGGCCACGTCTTCCATGCGGATCACCGTGCGTGGGTCCAGCAGCGGGCGGCCGGATTTTTCCCCCAGTGGGCCACGGTTCCATTCCACTACGCCGGGCACCAATTCCGCCACCACCACTTCAGCGCTCTTGCCTAAATGCTTGAGGGCTGCAGCCAAGGTAAAGCCCATGCCCAGGCCGCCGATCAACACCCGAGAACCCGGCCTGCCGGCGACTTTACGGCAAGGAATCTCCGCCAGCGCGTCTTCGGAGCCGTGCATGCGCGTGTTCATCAACTGGCCGCCGTCACCGCCCTGGATCTTGATGACAAAATCCTCGCCGTATTCGAACAGGCACAAGGCACCGCCGTTGTCGGGGATCGGAGTGGTGTCGAGCAGAACGAAACGTTTCATGGAAATCTCATTGGGAAGGGCATTCTTGCGCGGTTGGGAGTAGCCTTACGACATTCCGGTCAGGCCATGGAGCCATCGATGAAGTGCAGCATTCTAACGGTCATTGCGTTAAGCGCGCTCACATTGGGTGCGGCGCAGGCGCAAGAGGCGCAAACCGTGCCCGTGGCGCCTACGCCAACCCCCGGCGCGCCGGGCACGCCGACGCCCACCTTGTACCCGCAAGTCACCCCGCCCGTGGCGCCCAAAGCCACCGCGAATGGTTCACCCGCGCTGGTGCCGATTGTGTTGCCAACGCCGCCCAAGGATCAAACGGTGCCCGGCCTGCTGCAAAATGACAGCAAGCCGAAGACGCCCGGTGGTTAAAATTGCTGGGACAGTAATTGCCCGTCGGCCATGCGCAGGCGCTTGGACAAGGCAATCGCAATCGCGCGAATGATCTTGGCCGCCACCCTGGGTGCCTCGTTGAGCATTTTTTCCAGTGCATCCTTGCCCAGGTTCAACAGCACGCAATCACTGGCGGCCACGCAGCTGGCAGAGCGCCGCTCGCCGTCGAGCACGGCCATTTCGCCAAAGGCCCGGCCGCTGCGCAGGGTGGCGATGGTCAGGCGCTGGCCGCTGTGATTGGTTTTTTGCACGGCCACCTGGCCGCTGTGCAAGATGCACATGAAGGTGCCTGCATCGCCCTCGAGGAAAATCACCTCGTCGCGGGCGATGCTGCTGATATTGAAGTAGCCGGCGGCCACGTGAAAATCTTCCGGTAACAGCGGGTCGAACAGGCCGCAATCCATGAGCATGTCGCGGATTTCGTTGTTCATCAGAGTCGGTAGTGGCATAGCTGCAATCTTGGTCCATCAATCAAGTCGGGCGGTCTTGTGTTCAGACAGGACCGCCTGACTAAGTTCCTTAAACGAGGCCCAGGGCCTTGAAGACAAACCCATATTCGAGCGCTACGTCACGTAATCCTTGATAACGCCCGCTCATCCCGCCATGGCCGGCGCCAAGTTCGGTCTTGAGCAGCAACAGGTTGTGGTCGGTTTTGGTGTCGCGCAATTTGGCCACCCACTTGGCCGCTTCCCAATACTGCACGCGGCTGTCGTTATAACCGGCGATCACCAGCATGTGCGGATAAGCCTGGGCCTGGACGTTTTCGTACGGCGCGTAGGCCTTGATGCGTTCATACACCTCGGGTTCTTGCGGGTTGCCCCACTCGTCGTACTCGGTGATGGTCAATGGCAGGTCCGGGTCGAGCATGGTGTTGAGCACATCGACGAACGGCACTTCGGCAATCGCCGCCTGGAACAGCTCCGGGCGTTGGTTGAGCACAGCGCCGATCAACAGGCCGCCGGCGCTGCCGCCGCTGATAGCCAGCTGCTTGGAGGTGGTCAGCCCTTCGGCGATCAAGTGCTCGGCGCAGGCGATAAAGTCGCTGAACGTGTTCTGTTTATGTTCCTGCTTGCCATTGCGGTACCAGGCTTCACCCAGTTCGCCGCCGCCACGCACATGCGCGATGGCAAAGGCCACGCCGCGCTCCAGCAGGCTCAGGCGCGCATGCGAAAACCACGGGTCGAGGCTTGAGCCGTAGGCACCGTAGCCATAGAGGTACAGCGGCGTGGGTTTGCCCAACTGATCACGCTTGACGACCAGGCTGATCGGCACCTGAGTGCCATCTGCAGAAGTCGCCCACAACCGTTGGCTGACATAATCGTCGGCGTTGAACACGCCGAGTACCGGGGTTTCCTTGAGCACTACCTGCGCGCCGCTGGCCAGTTCAAGCTGGCGCACCTGGGCCGGACGGTTCAGGGCTTCGTAACGCAGGCGGATCTTGTCGCTGGCAAATTCCAGGCTGTTCTGTACGTAAAGGCTGTAGGCGGCGTCAGGCAGTTCCACGCGATAGGCGGTCGAACCCTGCGGGTGAACTTCGATCACCGGCAGGCCGCCGATGCGCAGACTCAAGGTCATGGCGCCGGCATTGAGGGTCACGCCGTCGAGCATCACGTCGTCGCTGTGGGGGATCAGGTTTTGCCATTGGTCCTCGGTCGGCGCAGTGCCAGTGTCGGCGGCGACGAACAGCGCATAGTTGATGCCGTCACGGTTGCTGCGGATAAACCAGGTCCATTGGTCATCCAGCATGCCGTGGTCGACATCGTACTCATGGTCTTCGACCCGTGGCGCCAGGCAGGTGAAATCCTGTTGCGGCTGTTCGGCGTCCAGCGCCCAGATTTCGCTGGTGGTCTTGCTGCCCAGGGCCAACAGCAATTGACGCTCGGAGCTGGAACGGTAGCAATGCAGGAAGAACCGCCCATCGGGCTCGTGGAACACTTCCTGCGCTGCCGTGCCATCCAGGCGGTAGCGGTAAAGCTTGTGCGGGCGATGGGTGTCATCCAGTTCGCCGAAGAACAGCGTCAGGCTGTCGTTGGCCCAGGTCATGCTGCCGTCGCAGTCTTCGAACTCCAGTTCGCTGACTTTGCCGGTGGCCAATTCCTTCACGTACAGGGTGTAAATCTCTTCACCGCTGGTGTCGAGGCTGTAGGCCAGGCGCAGGTGGTCGGGGCTGATGCTGAACGCACCGAGGGAGAAAAAGCCGCCATTGGCCAGCACGTTCGGGTCCAGCAGCAACTCTTCGCTGCTTTCGTCTACCGTGTTGCTGTCATCCGCCGGGCGACGGCAGCGGTAGTGGCGGGCGTATTCATCACCGGCGGTGGTGCGCGTGTAATACAGGTACGGCCCCCACGGCGAAGGCAACGACAGGTCGGTTTCCAGGATGCGGCCCTTGATCTCTTCGAACAGGTTTTCACGCAGGGCTTTCTGGTCGGCGAGCTGGGCTTCCTGCCAGGCGTTTTCGGCCTTTAGGTAATCGAGCACTTCAGCTGTGTCACGCTCTTGCAGCCAGGCGTACGGGTCTGGGCCTTGGGCCTTGCGGGCGATCGGGGCAGTCGATATAGGCATGGATCACTCTCTGTCTGGCGGATGGTGGCAGGCATTGCAGCCGAGACACGCAAAAGCCGTTATCATAGCCGCCTCTTTGCCAGCCTTGCCATGGACACCATGACCGAGAACGACTATCTGACCGCTTGGGGCCTTTACGCCTTCGCCGCTTTGGGCTGCCTGTTGGTGTGGTGGCGCATGACCCGCTGGATCTGGCGCTGGCTGCGCGAGCCGCTGCAATTGCTGATGGCGGTGTTGCTGTTCAGCCCGACCATCGTCGACCCGGTCAAGACCCAGTTTGCGCCAGCCGTGGCCATTACCGCCCTGGACCTGGTGCTGCATGTGGGCAATAACGCCTGGCGGGCCATTTCCGACCTGTTCATGTACACGATGATCGCGTTTGGCGTGTATATCGTGATCGTGTTGATCCGCTGGCCCATCGAGCGTGCCGCCAACGCGCGCCGTGAGCGCAAGGCCGCCGCCGACGCCGCACTGGCCGCCGAGCCGGTAGACGAAGACGACGAACCGTTCCGTCGCCCGGCGCCTGCCGGCAACCTGCGGGTTGAGCCGCGCCTTTAACGTTGTAAGCCCTGCAGCGAGAGCCCTGGCATGTGTGAATTATTGGGCATGAGTGCCAACGTCCCCACCGATATCGTGTTCAGCTTTACCGGGCTGATGCAGCGGGGCGGGCGTACCGGCCCCCACCGTGACGGTTGGGGCATCGCGTTTTACGAAGGTCGTGGCCTGCGGCTGTTCCAGGACCCGGCCGCGAGCAGCGAGTCGGAAGTGGCGCTGCTGGTGCAGCGTTACCCGATCAAAAGTGAAGTGGTGATCGGCCATATCCGCCAAGCCAATGTGGGTAAGGTGAGCCTGGCCAACACTCACCCGTTCGTGCGCGAACTGTGGGGCCGTAACTGGTGTTTTGCGCATAACGGCCAATTGGCCGACTTCAACCCGCGCGCCAACTTCTACCGGCCGGTGGGCGATACCGACAGCGAAGCGGCGTTCTGCGACCTGCTCAACCGCGTGCGCGAAGCTTTCCCGGAGCCTGTCGACATCGAGCAAGTGCTGCCGGACCTGATCGCCGCCTGCGCCGAATACCGCAGCAAAGGCGTGTTCAACTGCCTGCTCAGCGACGGTGACTGGCTGTTTTGCTACTGCTCGACCAAACTGGCACAGATCACCCGGCGCGCACCGTTTGGCCCGGCGCGCCTGAAGGATGTCGACGTGATCGTCGATTTTCAGGCCGAAACCACGCCCAATGACGTGGTCACGGTGATCGCCACCGAACCCTTGACCGACAATGAAAACTGGACCCGCTACGAACCGGGCCAATGGAGCCTGTGGCGACGCGGTGAATGCGTCAGCCAAGGCGTTACCGAGTAAGGATATCGACCATGTTGCTCAGTTATCTGCGGTTGGTGCTGTTTGCCATTGGCTTGTTGGTCGGCGTGCAAGTGCCGGGGTTTATCAACGACTACGCCAAGCGCGTTGAAGCCCATTTGATCGAGGCCCAGACCGGCCTGCGCGGCTTTGATGCCACGGCGCAGCAGTTCTTCAATGGGGACTTGCAGGCGTTGGTGGCCCATTACCGCGCCAGTGATGATCCGGTGTTTCGCAGCGATGCCAACAGCCTGGGCACTTTGCTCGATCGTCAGGTGGCGTTGGACAAGCAGTTCCAGGCCATGCAAGGCCCTTGGTACATCCGCGCGCTGCAAGTGGCGGTGGCGGCCGACCCGGATATCCGCCTGGAAACCTGGAATGGCTACAGCTACCAGATCCTGCTGACGCCTGAGGCGATGGGTTGGGGCCTGGGCGGGGCGATGCTGTTGTCGTTCGGCATCGAATGCCTGTTCCGCCTGATCGACTGGGTGGTGTTGGGCGGCAAGCGCCTGCGTCAGAGCCGGCCGATCGAAGAACGTGACCTTAAAGGCCTCTAAAGACCAACATGGTCAACTGTGGGAGCTGGCTTGCCTGCGATAGCGGTGGGTCAGTTCGCACATCTGCAACTGATAGGCCGCTATCGCAGGCAAGCCAGCTCCCACCTTTTTAAACCGGTTTCGCCAGCAGCATCCGGTTTTCACCCACTTCCTCGGCATACCGCGCCACGACTTTCTGGCACAACTCCACAATCTCCTCCACCAACTCCACCCCCACACGCCATGACACCACCACCTGCAAATTCGGCAGGCGTTGCGCCATCGGCAGCATCACCAATTCCCCGCGCGCCAATTCTTCCATCACCAGCACCGGTGGCAGCGCGCCAATGCCGAAACCATCGCGCAGCAAGCGCGTAATCGCCGACACCGAGTTCACACAGTTCATGCGTGGCGAAGCTATCCCGTTGGCCTGCATCAGGCTCAGCACATCCTGGTGCGGGTGGGAATTTTTCGAGTAGGTGATGATGCGCTCCTGGGCCAGTTCGGCGAGGGAGGCGTAGTCGCGGTTGTAGATAGACTGGCTGGCGACGATCCAGGCCATGGGATGGCTGGCCAGCTCCAGGCTGCGCACGGTTTCCAGGCGCAGCAGGTCGGTTTGCAGGATCAGGTCGAGGAAGCCTTTTTGCAGCTGATCGCTGAGGTTAAGCGCCGTATCGGCGACCAGTTCGATTTCTACCCGCGGGAAATGCTCCATCAATTGCGCCACCAACTGGCTCAGCCAGGTGTGGATCACCGTGTCCATGGCGCCGATCCGAATCCGTCCGACCTTGCTGCTGGTGGTCTCCAGTGACTGCTTGAGGCCCTGCATGGTCACCATCATCTGCTCGGCGTAATCGAGCACCTTCAAGCCTTCCGGGGTCAGGCTCACGCCGCGTGAATCGCGCAGAAACAGCTTCACACCCAACTCGCTTTCGAGCACGGCGATGCGGCTGGAAATCGAGGCCTGGGTGGTGAACAACTTCTCGGCGGTCAGGCGAAAGCTCTTGAGCTTGGCCACCCAGACGAAGGTTTCGAGGAACTTCAAATTCATGGGATCAACTTTTCTTATGCTTGGATCGGTTTTTATTAGTTGGACGCCGCCCCCGGCGAACGCCAAAAATCGGACCATCGCACGATAAGCTTCGCTGGGGTGTCAGGACAAGTTGCGAGTTCTGCGTGAAAAATCCCACACTACAAAAAATACAAAGCCTACAGGAGCACCAACCGTGAGCCGCATGCTATTGAATTGTGATATCGGCGAAAGCTTTGGCAACTGGACCCTGGGTCTGGACGCCGAGGTCATGCCGTTCATCGATTGCGCCAACGTGGCCTGCGGCTTTCATGCCGGCGACCCGAGCATCATGCGCAAGACCGTTGGCCTGGCCCTCAAGCACGCTGTGCAGATAGGTGCGCATCCGGCCTACCAGGACCTGCAAGGGTTTGGCCGCCGCTCCATGGCTTATACGCCGCAGGAAATCCAGGACCTGATGCACTATCAGATCGGCGCCCTTGATGGCATTTGCCGTGCCCAGGGTACCCGCGTCAGTTACGTCAAACCCCACGGCGCGTTGTACAACGACATGATGGCCAAACCGGCGCAACTGCGTGCGGTGATGCAGGCTGTGGCCGCGTATGGCAACTTGCCCTTGATGTTGCTGGCCAAAAGCGACAACAGCGAGGCCCAGGCGATGGGCGATGAATTCGGCCTGACCCTGTGGTTCGAAGCCTTTGCCGACCGAGCCTACGACCAAAACGGCCATCTGGTCTCCCGCCAGTTGCCCGGCGCCGTACACCATGATGCGGACACCATCGTGCAGCAAGCTCTGACCATTTCCCGTGGGCAAGCCCTGACTGCCAGCGACGGCAGCCCCTTGGTGTTGCAGGCCAATACCCTGTGCGTACACGGCGACAACGCCAGCTCCATTGCTGCCGTGCAACGTATCCGCGAGGCGTTGAAGCCAGTATGAAACCACGCATTGAAGTGGTGGCGATCGACTGCCTGATGGTGCGTCTGTTTGAGGTGATTGCTGAAGCCAATATGCCGTGGATGCTCGCCGCCACGCAGCGCCTGCGCGAAGGTTTCGGCGCAGCGCTGGTGGATCTGGTGCCGTCCTACACAACCTTGATGGTGCATTACGACCTTAGCGTGTTGAGCCCGGCACAGGCGCGGGAGCTGATCGACGTGGCATTGACTGACCTGCAGCCCCAGGCTCAGGGCAGTGGCCAGTGTCATGTGTTACCGGTGTGGTACGACCTGAGCGTCGGCCCGGAACTCACCTTGCTCGGCCAGCGCAGTGGCCTGGGCATAGACGACGTGATCCGCCGTCACAGTGCCCACCAATACCAAGTATTTGCCCTGGGCTTTGCACCCGGTTTTGCCTTTATGGGGTTGGTGGACGAGATCCTCGCCACACCACGTCTCAACACGCCGCGTAAACGCGTGGCGGCCGGTAGCGTTGGCATTGCCGAGCGCCAGACTGCCGCGTACCCGGTGGTGTCTCCGGGCGGTTGGAACCTGATCGGTCGCACCCCAGCTAAACTGTTCGACCGAGAACGCGACGGCTACAGCCTGATGCAACCCGGCGATACCGTGCGTTTCGAGGCCGTCAGCCACGCCGAATTCATCAACCTGGGTGGCGATGACACACCACTGGAGGCGCAGGCATGAGCCGCTTGTTGATCGAGGCCAGCACGCCGCTGTGCCTGTTACAGGACGCCGGGCGGTTTGGCGTGCGCCACTTGGGCGTGACCCAGGGCGGCGCGCTGGACTGGGTGTCGATGTCCTGGGCCAATTGGCTGCTGGGCAATGCCTTGGATGCGCCGGTGGTGGAAATCACCTTGGGTGGGTTTACCGTGCAGGCTGAAGACTATTGCCTGCTGGCGCTGGCCGGCGCGGACTTGGGTGCCTATATCGACGAGCGCGCCATCAGCCCGGGGCGCAGTTTTATCCTGCAAAAGGGCCAGCGTTTGCGATTCACCCAGCCGTTCAGTGGCGCGCGAGCTTACCTGGCGGCGCCGGGCGGGTTTGATGCCCCGCACGTGTTGGGCAGTTGCGCCACGGTGGTACGTGAGGAACTTGGCGGGTTGGATGGCTTCGGCAAAGCGTTACCCGAAGGCGCGCGACTGGCTTATTCCGGTACGGGCGGCGCGATGCGAGTGCTGAATGAGCCAGCGCTGCTGGTGAAGGCATCACTGGAGGTGATTGTCGGCGCGCAAATCGGCCAATTCAGTGGGCAGAGCTTGTTCGATGCCTTCAACACCGAATGGTCGCTGGACAGCCGCGCCGACCGCATGGGCATGCGCTTGCTGGGTACGCCGTTGCAGTACCAGGGGCCGTCGCTGATCTCCGAAGGGATCCCGTTGGGGGCTATCCAGGTGCCACCGGATGGCCAGCCGATTGTGTTGCTCAATGATCGGCAGACTATTGGTGGCTATCCGCGTTTGGGCGCGTTGACGCCGTTGGCGCTGGCGCGGTTGGCGCAGTGTTTACCGGGGGAGAAGGTGAGGTTGGCGCCGGTGGTGCAGGAGACCGCGCATCGGCAGCACATCGAGTTTTTGCAGCGGTTTTTGAATCGCTAAAAGCATCGCAGGCAAGCCAGCTCCCACAGGGGAATGCATTTCAACTTTGGAATGCATTCAAAATGTGGGAGCTGGCTTGCCTGCGATAGCGTCAGTGAATACACCACCTACTTAGACAGAAAACGCATGCCTTCTTCCAACCCACGCAACGTCAGCGGATACATCTGATCCTCCACCAACTCGCGCACAATCCCCGTCGACGCCGTATATCCCCAGGTGTCTTTCGGGTAGGGGTTAATCCAGATCAGCTTCTTGTACTTGGCCATGAAGCGCTGCATCCACACATACCCAGGCTCTTCATTCCAGTGCTCGACACTGCCACCGGCCTGGGTGATTTCATACGGCGCCATCGACGCATCGCCGATAAAGATCACTTTGTAGTCGGCACCGTACTTGTGCAGCAGGTCCTGGGTAGAGGTGCGCTCCGAGGTGCGGCGCTGGTTGTTCTTCCACACCGACTCGTACACGAAGTTGTGGAAGTAGAAGTACTCCAGGTGTTTGAACTCGGTCTTGCACGCCGAAAACAGCTCTTCGCAGATCTTCACGTGGGCGTCCATCGAGCCGCCAATATCGAACAGCAGCAACAACTTGATGGTGTTGCGCCGCTCCGGGCGCATCTGGATATTCAGTAAACCGGCATCGCGCGCCGTGTGGTCGATGGTGCCGTCGATATCCAGCTCTTCGGCCGCACCCTGGCGCGCAAACTTGCGCAGGCGGCGCAGGGCGATCTTGATGTTGCGCGTGCCCAATTCCACCTGGTCGTCGAGGTTCTTGTACTCGCGCTGGTCCCAGACCTTTACCGCCTTGCCCTGGCGCTTGCCGGCATCGCCAACCCGAATGCCTTCCGGGTTGTAGCCGCCGGAGCCAAACGGGCTGGTGCCGCCGGTGCCGATCCACTTGTTGCCGCCGGCGTGGCGTTCTTTCTGTTCTTCCAGGCGTTTCTTGAATTCTTCGATCAGCTTATCCAGGCCACCAAGGGATTGGATCTGTGCACGTTCTTCATCGGTTAGCGAACGTTCGAATTCCTTGCGCAGCCATTCTTCAGGGATCAATGCCTGCAAGTGCTCGTCGAGTTTTTCCAGGCCATTGAAATAGGCGCCGAACGCGCGGTCGAACTTGTCGAAATGCCGCTCATCCTTGACCAGGATCGCCCTGGCCAAGTAATAAAACTCGTCCATATCAGCGAAGACCACGCGCTGTTTAAGCGCGTTGATCAAGTCGAGCAGCTCGCGCACCGACACCGGCACCTTGGCGGCGCGCATCTCATTGAACAGGTTGAGCAGCATCAGCGATTACCGCGACGGCTCATGAACGCCAGACGCTCCAGCAACTGCACGTCTTGCTCGTTCTTGACCAGAGCGCCGGCCAGCGGCGGAATGGCTTTGGTCGGGTCGCGTTCGCGCAGCACGGCTTCGCCGATGTTGTCGGCCATCAGCAGCTTGAGCCAGTCGACCAGTTCGGAGGTGGATGGCTTTTTCTTCAGGCCCGGCACTTTGCGCACGTCGAAGAACACGTCCAGCGCTTCGCTGACCAAATCCTTCTTGATGTCGGGGTAGTGTACGTCGACGATTTTTTGCAGGGTGCTGCGATCGGGGAAGGCAATGTAGTGGAAGAAGCAGCGGCGCAGGAACGCGTCCGGCAGCTCTTTTTCGTTGTTGGAGGTAATGATGATGATCGGGCGTTTCTTGGCCTTGATGGTCTCGTCGATTTCGTAGACGTAGAACTCCATCTTGTCGAGTTCTTGCAGCAGGTCGTTGGGAAACTCGATGTCGGCCTTGTCGATTTCATCGATCAGCAGAATCACGCGCTCCTCGGACTCGAAGGCTTCCCAGAGCTTGCCCTTTTTCAAGTAATTGCGCACATCGTGGACTTTCTCATTGCCCAGCTGCGAGTCGCGCAGGCGGCTGACCGCGTCGTACTCATACAGGCCTTGATGCGCCTTGGTGGTCGACTTGATGTGCCAGGTGATCAGCTTGGCGCCGAAGGATTCGGCCAGTTGCTCGGCAAGCATGGTCTTGCCGGTGCCCGGTTCGCCCTTGACCAGCAACGGCCGCTCCAGGGTGATGGCGGCGTTGACGGCCAGTTTCAGGTCATCGGTAGCCACATAGGCCTGGGTGCCTTCGAACTTCATCGGTCATTCCTCGAATTCATCAATGCCCGGACTATACCGCGCAGCCCCGGCGACTGTGAACGCAGACGGGTCATTCAGTGTCTGAATGGCCGGTCACGTTGCAGTCCTGCTGCCGGGTCATGATTGTGCTTGTGTGGGAGCTGGCTTGCCTGCGATGCGAGCACCTCGGTTTATCAGTGGCACCGAGGCAAGCCAGCTCCCACACAAGCCAGCTCCCACACAAGCTGGCTGCTGTGTTTAATCTGCAGAAGGCTTGGGTTGTTCGTAGCGGGCATTGAACGCTTGGATGAAACCATTGCGTAAAATCGCCAAAAACGCGGAGAACGCGCTGATATCTTGCTGATGCACGCTGCCACTGAGTTCCACACGGGTAGCAAACTGGTTTTTGTTCTGGTTCTTCAGCACGGTTTCGCTGGTGCCTACCACGGCTTCCCAGATCGAGCGGAAGATGTTTTTGTCCTTGTTTTCCACGTCCTGTTTCCAGTCGAACACTTCTACATCGCGCAGCAGTGGCTTGATATAGCCAGTGAGCTGGCCTTTTTCCGCTTGGGCTTCAATCACCACGTCGCCGGTGCCAGCCTTGAAGTCGAATTTGCCATAGGCCGAGGCGAAGTCGTTCATGCGTTTAAGTTGCAAGTCGCGGGCGCGGAAGCGGAATTCGAAGTCTTCAAAGTTATTTAAAGGATCAAAGGTTGCGTTGGCCTCCATAGGGGCCTGACCCTGCAGCAGGGCCTTGCCTTCGAATCGCGCGTCGCGTTTGCCTTTGAGGTCTACCACGTTGGTCAGGTTGTACAGACTGGCATTGACCTCGGTGGCCTTGATGTTCACCTGGGGCTTGGAGCTGAAATTATGAAAGGCGATTTTGCCATCTTCAATGCGCACTTCATTCAGCGTGATCGGCAGCAGTTTTTTCAACTGTTGCTGCCAGTCGGTGCCTTTACCGGTTTGGGACGCCTGTTTGTTGGCACCGCCGTCGACGAAGTTGATTTCAGGCTTTACGAAATGGCCCTCGGCGACGACGGCATGGTCGTACCACAGCGAGTGCCAACTGACGGCAAATTCAATCAGCGGCGCGTCGACGAACGGCACCGGGACTTTGCCGTCGACCTTGACAATTTTCAGGCCATTGATGCGGTACGCGCCGCGCCACAGCGCCACGTCTACATCGGTGACCTGGCCACGGTAGTCGCCCATGTCGGCCAGCTTGTCGTTCAGGTAATTACGCACCAGATAGGGCAGGGCCAGGTCCAGGGCGATCAGTATTACCACCAGTACGGCGACGATCCATAGCAGCCCACTGTAGCGACGTTTCATGTCAATACTCTCCAACGGTATAGGCGATGGACCGCACGCGCGGGCGCAACGTTCCTCTGACTGGACGCCTAAAGGCCTGAGGCATACCCTTGGGGCCTTCTTGAAATTGCCTTAAGGACCCGTCATGAGCCGTATCTTTGCAGACAACGCGCACTCCATCGGTAACACGCCCCTGGTGCAGATCAACCGCATTGCGCCGCGTGGCGTGACCATCCTGGCCAAGATCGAAGGGCGTAACCCCGGTTACTCGGTGAAGTGTCGCATTGGCGCCAACATGATCTGGGACGCCGAAAGCACCGGCAAACTCAAACCGGGCATGACCATTGTCGAACCGACCTCCGGCAACACCGGCATCGGCCTGGCGTTTGTCGCCGCTGCGCGTGGCTACAAGCTGCTGCTGACCATGCCGGCGTCCATGAGCATCGAGCGACGCAAAGTGCTCAAGGCGCTGGGCGCCGAGTTGGTGCTGACCGAGCCGGCCAAGGGCATGAAGGGCGCTATCGACAAAGCCGGTGAAATCGTCGCCAGCGACCCGAGCACTTACTTTATGCCGGCCCAGTTCGAAAACCCGGCTAACCCGGCGATCCACGAGAAAACCACCGGCCCGGAAATCTGGAACGACACCGATGGCGCGGTGGATGTGTTGGTGGCGGGCGTGGGCACTGGCGGCACCATTACCGGCGTTTCGCGCTATATCAAGAACATTGCCGGCAAGCCGATTCTGTCGGTGGCGGTTGAGCCGAGCGTGTCGCCGGTGATCACCCAGGCGCTGGCAGGTGAAGAAATCAAGCCGAGCCCGCATAAAATCCAGGGCATCGGCGCCGGGTTTGTGCCGAAAAACCTCGACCTGTCGATGGTTGACCGCGTGGAACTGGTGACCGACGACGAATCCAAGGCCATGGCCCTGCGCCTGATGCAGGAAGAAGGGATTTTGTGCGGTATCTCCTGCGGCGCCGCCATGGCCGTGGCCGTGCGTCTGGCCGAGAAGCCGGAAATGCAAGGCAAGACTATCGTGGTGATCCTGCCGGACTCCGGCGAGCGTTACCTGTCGAGCATGTTGTTCAGTGATCTGTTTACCGAGCAAGAAACCCAGGCGTGATGCTCTCCTGTGGCGAGGGAGCTTCATGTGGCGAGCAGGCTTGCCCTGCGCTGGGGTGCGAAGCAGCCCTAAAACCGTCGAATCGGTCTATCAGTTACACCGCGTGGTCTGAACTGGGAGTGCTTCGCACTCCAACGCAGGGCAAGCCTGCTCGCCACAACGGCCCCGCTCATCACCGGGGTTGATTTATGTCAGCCGGTTTTCCTGGGCCTTCTGCATAATGGCCCAAGTGTTTATCATGGCCGGCTGCTACGTCTGGTTTCCCGTTGACGGGAGGTTGCTGGCCAGGCGCTTATTTTCAGGAGTTGCTGCATGACCTTTTCTTTGGCCGCCAAACTGTCGGTGCTGGCGTTGTTTATCGGCAGCATTCTGTATGTGCACTTGCGCGGCAAGGCGCGTTTGCCGGTGTTGCGCCAGTTCGTCAACCATTCGGCGCTGTTCGCCCCGTATAACGCCTTGATGTACCTGTTCTCGGCCGTGCCGTCCAAGCCATACCTGGATCGCAGCAAGTTCCCGGAACTGGATGTGCTCAAGGATAACTGGGAGGTGATCCGCGAAGAGGCCATGCACCTGTTCGACGAGGGTTACATCCGCGCCGCCGAAAAGAACAACGACGCCGGTTTCGGCTCGTTCTTCAAGAAGGGCTGGAAGCGTTTCTACCTCAAGTGGTATGACAAACCGCTGCCATCGGCCGAGGCGCTGTGCCCGAAAACCGTGGCCTTGGTGAGCAGTATCCCGAACGTAAAGGGCGCGATGTTCGCGCTGTTGCCGGGTGGTAGCCACCTCAACCCGCACCGCGATCCGTTTGCAGGCTCGCTGCGTTATCACTTGGGCTTGTCCACGCCAAACTCCGACGACTGCCGCATCTTTGTCGACGGCCAAGTTTACGCGTGGCGCGACGGTGAAGACGTGATGTTCGATGAAACCTACGTGCATTGGGTGAAGAACGAAACCGAGCATACCCGTGTGATTCTGTTCTGCGACATCGAACGCCCGCTGAGCAACCGCATCATGACCAGCATCAATCGCTGGGTCAGCAAGCAGCTGGGTCGCGCAACTGCGCCGCAAAATCTGGATGACGAACGTGTGGGCGGGATCAACCAGGCGTATGCCTGGAGCAAAACCTTCAGCGACAAGTTCAGTGGTGTGGTCAAGCAGTGGAAGCGCAAGCATCCCAAGGCCTACCGCATTGCGCGGCCGGTGCTGGCGGTGGTCGTGCTGGTGCTGCTGTGGAAGTGGTTGTTCGGCTAATCTAAAACACGCTCAAAACTGTGGGAGCAGGCAAGCCAGCTCCCACATTTGATCTCCAGTGTTGCTTAGGACGCGATCAGCTGGCGCAGCACATAGTGCAAGATGCCACCGGCCTTGAAGTATTCCACCTCATTCAAGGTATCAATCCGGCACAACACCTCAACCTTCTCGCTGCTGCCGTCTTCACGAGTAATCACCAGCGTCAGGTTCATCCGTGGCTCGATCTCGGCATCGGTCAGCCCCAGGATGTCGATCTTCTCCTTGCCAGTCAGCTGGAGCGTCTTGCGGTTCTGATCCAGCTTGAACTGCAACGGCAACACGCCCATGCCCACCAGGTTGGAACGGTGAATCCGCTCGAAACTCTCGGCGATCACTGCCTTTACCCCCAGCAGATTAGTACCTTTGGCCGCCCAGTCGCGGCTTGAACCGGTGCCGTATTCCTGGCCTGCGATCACCACCAACGGTGTACCCGAGGCCTGGTACTTCATGGCCGCGTCATAGATCGGCATTTTCTCGCCGGTGGGGATGTACAGCGTGTTGCCGCCTTCTTCGCCGCCGAGCATTTCGTTGCGGATGCGGATGTTGGCAAAGGTGCCGCGCATCATCACTTCATGGTTGCCACGGCGTGAGCCGTAGGAGTTGAAGTCACGTGGCTCCACGCCTTGTTCGCGCAGGTAGCGCCCGGCGGGGCTGTCGGTCTTGATATTGCCGGCGGGGGAGATGTGGTCGGTGGTCACCGAATCGCCTAGCAGGGCCAGCACGTTGGCGCCCTTGACGTCCTCGATCACCGGCAATGGCCCGGAAATATCGTCGAAGAACGGCGGATGCTGGATGTAGGTGGAGTCCTTCTGCCATACATAGGTCGCGGCCTGCGGCACTTCAATTGCCTGCCATTGCTCGTCACCGGCAAACACTTCGGCGTATTCCTTGTGGAACATGCCGGTGCTGACCTGCGCGACCGCGTCGGCAATCTCTTTGCTGCTCGGCCAGATGTCTTTGAGGTACACCGGCTTGCCGTCCTTGCCTTCGCCCAGCGGCTCGCTGCTGATGTCGATACGCACGGTGCCGGCCAAGGCATAGGCGACCACCAGCGGCGGCGAGGCCAGCCAGTTGGTTTTCACCAGTGGATGCACACGGCCTTCGAAGTTGCGGTTGCCCGACAGCACCGAAGCCACCGCCAGGTCGGCCTTCTGGATGGCTTTTTCGATCGGCTCAGGCAATGGCCCGGAGTTGCCGATGCAGGTGGTGCAGCCGTAGCCGACCAGATCAAAGCCTAGCGTGTCGAGGTATTGGGTAAGGCCGGCCGCCTTGTAGTAATCGGTCACCACTTTGGAGCCGGGCGCCAGGGAGGTTTTTACCCAGGGCTTGCGGGTCAGGCCTTTTTCGACGGCCTTTTTCGCTACCAGGCCTGCGGCCATCATCACGCTGGGGTTGGAGGTGTTGGTGCAGGAGGTAATCGCGGCGATCACCACCGCGCCGTTTTTGAGGCGGTAGGTGTGGCCGCCGTACTCGTAATCGGTCTCGCCGACCAAATCCGCATTGCCCACGGCAACCCCGCCTCCGCCTTCACTTTCCAGGCGGCCTTCTTCTTTGCTGGCGGGTTTGAACTGCAGGTCGAGGAAGTCAGTGAACGCCTGGCCAACATTGGGCAGTGACACGCGGTCCTGCGGGCGTTTGGGCCCAGCCAGGCTGGCTTCGACACTGCCCATGTCCAGCGCCAGGGTGTCGGTAAACACCGGTTCCTGGCCGGCGCTGCGCCACAGGCCTTGGGCCTTGGTGTAGGCCTCGACCAACTTGACGGTCTCTGCTGGGCGGCCGGACAGGCGCAGGTAGTCCAGCGTCACCTCGTCCACCGGGAAAAAGCCACAGGTGGCGCCGTATTCCGGGGCCATGTTGGCGATGGTTGCGCGGTCGGCCAGGGGCAGGTCGGCCAAGCCGTCGCCATAGAATTCGACGAATTTACCGACCACGCCTTTCTTACGCAGCATCTGGGTGACGGTCAGCACCAGGTCGGTGGCAGTAATACCTTCTTTCAATTTGCCGGTCAGTTTGAAGCCGATCACTTCCGGGATCAGCATCGACACCGGCTGGCCGAGCATCGCAGCTTCCGCTTCGATGCCGCCCACGCCCCAGCCCAGTACGCCGAGGCCGTTGATCATGGTGGTGTGGGAGTCGGTGCCCACCAACGTGTCGGGGAAGGCGTAAGTGCGGCCGTCTTCGTCCTTGGTCCACACCGTGCGCCCCAGGTACTCAAGGTTGACCTGGTGGCAGATGCCCGTGCCCGGTGGCACTACGCTGAAGTTGTCGAACGCACTTTGGCCCCAGCGCAGGAAGGCGTAGCGTTCGCCGTTGCGCTGCATCTCGATATCGACGTTTTGCTCGAATGCGTCGGCGTTGCCGAACTTGTCGACCATCACCGAGTGGTCAATCACCAGGTCCACGGGGGAGAGCGGGTTAATGCGCTGCGGGTCGCCACCGGCCTTGGCTACGGCGGCGCGCATGGCGGCAAGGTCGACCACGGCGGGCACGCCGGTAAAGTCTTGCATCAATACGCGGGCTGGGCGGTACTGGATCTCGCGGTCGGACTGGCGCTCTTTGAGCCAGGCGGCGATGGCCTTGAGGTCAGTGCCGGTGACGGTCTTGTTGTCCTCCCAGCGCAGCAGGTTTTCCAGCAGCACCTTGAGGGACATCGGCAGCTTGTCCAGGTCACCCAGGCTCTTGGCGGCTTCGGGCAGGCTGAAGTAGTGATAGGTCTTGTCGTCGATTTGCAGGGTTTTAAGGGTTCTCAGGCTATCTAGCGATGACATTACATGACTCCTTATGGTCCGCACGGCTACGGACCTGACGGGACGAACAGAGCTTTCAACTTAGCCCTGTTTTCATTAGCAGGCTAATAACTGGACTCTATCGTTAAGTCCAAGGTTCCGAACTCGGCTATCATGCGCGCGTTTTCATGACAGGTATTGCGATAGCGCAAGGCCGGTTGAGTCACCAGGAGAGTTGATGAACACCCTTTTTATGCACTGCCGCCCGGGTTTTGAAGGCGAAGTCTGTTCCGAGATCGCGGAACACGCCGCGCGCCTGAACGTTTCCGGCTACGCCAAGGCCAAGACCGGCAGCGCCTGCGCCGAATTTGTCTGCACCGAAGAAGACGGCGCCCAGCGCCTCATGCACGGCCAGCGGTTTGCCGAGCTGATCTTCCCAAGGCAGTGGGCGCGCGGGGTATTTATCGACCTGCCGGAAACCGACCGCATCAGCGTGATCCTCGCCCACCTGCGCGAATTCCCGGTGTGCGGCAGCCTGTGGCTGGAGATGGTCGACACCAACGACGGCAAAGAACTGTCGAACTTCTGCAAGAAATTCGAAGTGCACCTGCGCAAAGCCCTGCTCAACGCCGGCAAGCTGGTGGACGACCCGAGCAAGCCGCGCCTGCTACTGACCTTCAAAAGCGGCCGCGAAGTGTTCATGGGCCTGGCCGAGTCGAACAATTCGGCGATGTGGCCCATGGGCATCCCACGCCTCAAGTTCCCACGGGACGCGCCAAGCCGTTCGACCCTGAAGCTTGAAGAGGCCTGGCACCACTTCATCCCCCGCGACCAGTGGGACGAACGCCTGCATGGCGACATGACCGGCGTCGACCTCGGCGCCGCGCCGGGCGGCTGGACCTGGCAGTTGGTCAACCGTGGCATGCTGGTGACCGCCATCGACAACGGCCCCATGGCCGAAAGCCTGATGGACACCGGCCTGGTGCAGCATTTGATGGCAGACGGCTTTACCTTCGTGCCTAAACAGCCGGTGGACTGGATGGTCTGCGATATCGTCGAGAAACCGGCGCGTAATGCCGCGCTGCTGGAAACCTGGATTGGCGAAGGGCATTGCCGCGAGGCGGTAGTGAACCTCAAACTGCCGATGAAGCAGCGTTATGCTGAGGTAAAGCGTTTGCTTGAGCGCATCGAAGATGGCTTCAAGGCTCGTGGCATTCGGGTGGAAATCGGCTGCAAGCAGCTGTATCACGACCGAGAGGAAGTGACTTGCCACCTGCGTCGGCTGGTTGATGCAAAGAAACCTAAATCCCGCTGAAACCCAATGTGGGAGCTGGCTTGCCTGCGATAGCGGTATAACGGTTGAAATCTATGTTGAATGTGCCCCGGTCATCGCGGGCAAGCCCGCTCCCACACTGGAGCGGGCCAGTTTCAGGAGTGATTATGAGTATTGAATTGTCTGTCGACGGCACCCTCGACGCCACCGGCCTCAACTGTCCTGAACCGGTGATGATGTTGCACCAGCACATCCGTGACCTGCCGCCGGGCGGCTTGCTCAAGGTGATCGCGACCGACCCGTCGACCCGTCGCGATATTCCCAAGTTCTGCGTGTTCCTCGACCACGAACTGGTGGATCAGCAGGAGCACGCCGGTGCGTACCTGTACTGGATCCGCAAGAAGTCCGCTTAAACCAGGCGAATCCGCCGGCGCGCGCTGCGTGCCAGGCGGATTACCAGCATCGCCGCTGCGCAGCTCAAGCCCACGATCAGCCCTTGCCATAGCCCGTTTGGCCCACTCGCTGCGCCCAGCCAATCGGTCAGCCCCAGGGTATAGCCCACCGGCAACCCCACGCCCCAGTAAGCAAACAAGGTCAGCACCATGGTCACCCGCGTGTCTTGGTAGCCACGCAGCGCGCCGGCAGCGGTGACCTGGATCGCGTCGGAGAACTGGAACAGCGCCGCAAACACGATCAGCATCGATGCCACGTGGATCACCAGCGGGTCAGGCGTGTAAATCGTGGCAATCTGTTCGCGAAACAGCAGCATCAGGCTGCAGGACAGGCACGCGTAGGTCAGTGCCGTGCCCATGCCGACCCCGGCGGCAAAGCGTGCTTCACGCGGCTCGCCACGGCCCAATGCCTGGCCGACCCGTACCGTGACCGCCATGCTCAGCGAATAGGGGATCATAAACACCAGCGAGCTGAAGTTCAGCGCGATCTGGTGCCCGGCCACCACGTTGGCGCCCAGGCTGCCGATCAGCAGAGCGATCACCGCAAAGATGCTCGATTCGGCAAACACCGCGATCCCGATCGGCAGGCCGATGCCCAGCACGCGCTTGATCACGGCCCATTGCGGCCAGTCGAAACGCTTGAACAACTCGCTGCTCTGGTACGCCGGTGCCCAGCGGGTCCAGGCGGCGAGGCCGAGCATCATCACCCACATCACAATGGCTGTAGCCCAGCCACAACCCACGCCGCCCATGGCCGGCACACCGAAGTGGCCATAAATGAACACGTAGTTCAGTGGAATGTTCAACGCCAGCCCGCACAGGCCCATGATCATGCTGGGGCGCGTACGGCCCAGGCCATCACTGAAGCAACGCAACACGTAATACAGGGCGATGGCGGGCATGCCGGACGCGATGCCGTGCAGGTAGGCCATGCAGGGTTTGATCAGCTCGGGGTCGACATTCATCGCGTGCAGGATCGGCTCGGCGCTGATCAGCATCAGCAGGGCAGTGATGCCCACCACCACTGCCAGCCACAGGGATTGGCGCACCAGCGGGCCAATGTCTGTGTGGTGACCGGCGCCGAAGCGCTGGGCGACTTTGGGCGTGGTGGCCAGCAGCGTGCCGGTCATCAACAGGTACACCGGAATCCAGATCGAGTTGCCCAAGGCCACCGCCGCCAGGTCTCGCGGGCTCACGCGCCCGGCCATCACCGCATCGACAAAGCCCATGGCCGTGGTGGCGAGCTGGCCGATCATGATCGGCAGGGCCAGGGTCAGCAGGCTGCGCACCTCGCGACTGACGCGGGCGGGGCGGGAGAGGGAGGCGGTGGCGGTGTTCACGTGCGGGTGTCCAGTAAAAGAGTTGCAAAGGACGGCGAAGTCTACGCTTTGACGCAGTGGTCAGGAAAAAACCTGTGTTGCTGATTTGTAATGCGCTTTCCCGGTAGAGGATAAACCCCTGTGGGAACTGGCCCATGTGGGAGCTGGCTTGCCTGCGATGCTGGCACCTCGGTTTTTCAGGACGATCAAGGTGATGCCATCGCAGGCAAGCCAGCTCCCACACAAGCCAGCTCCCACACTCAAACTACGCATCCCTGTACACTGCCAATCCGCGAAAGGAGCCTGCCATGTTGATTGTTGCCGACGAAAATATTCCGCTGCTCGATGCTTTCTTCGAAGGGTTTGGCGAGATTCGCCGCGTACCCGGGCGTTCCATCGACCGCGCCACGGTCGAGCAGGCCGATGTGCTGCTGGTGCGCTCGGTAACCAACGTCAACCGTCACTTGCTGGACGGCACTAAAGTGCGCTTTGTGGGCACCTGCACCATTGGCACCGATCACCTGGACCTGGACTACTTCAAACAGGCCGGTATCACCTGGTCCAGCGCGCCTGGCTGCAATGCCCGCGGTGTGGTGGACTACGTGCTGGGCAGTTTGCAGACACTGGCCGAAATCGAAGGCGTCGACCTCAATCAACGCACTTACGGCATCGTCGGTGCCGGTGAAGTGGGCGGGCGTCTGGTCAAGGTGCTCAAAGGCCTGGGCTGGAACGTGCTGGTGTGTGACCCGCCGCGCCAGATCGCCGAAGACGGCGATTACGTGAGCCTGGCGCAAATCATCGAGCAGTGCGACGTGATCAGCCTGCACACGCCGCTGACCAAATCCGGAAATGGCTCCACGTGGCACCTGTTTGATCGTGAACGCCTTGGTCGCCTCAAGCCCGGCACCTGGCTGATCAACGCCAGTCGCGGCCCTGTCGTCGATAACGCGGCGTTGCGCGAAGTGCTGCTGGAGCGCGAAGACCTGCAAGCAGTGCTGGACGTGTGGGAAGGCGAGCCCGAAGTGGACGTCGACCTAGCCGACCTGTGCGTGCTGGCCACACCGCATATCGCCGGCTACAGCCTCGACGGCAAACAGCGTGGTACCGCGAAGATCTACCAGGCTTTGTGTGCCCATATGGGCCAGGAACCCAGTATCCAGTTGAGTGATTTGTTGCCGCAGCCATGGCTGGCCGAAGTGCATTTGAATGCATCGACAGACCCGGCCTGGGCGCTGGCGACCCTGTGCCGCAGCGTGTATGACCCGCGCCGCGATGATGCGGACTTTCGCCGCAGCCTTGTAGGCACCGTGGAAGAGCAACGCAAGGCGTTCGACCTGCTGCGCAAGCATTACCCGGAACGTCGCGAGATAGATGGCTTGAAGGTGCGGATCAATGGCGAGTCGGCAGTGTTGTCGAACATCGTCACTGCATTGGGCGCCAACTCTTTTTAGGACATGTTACACATGTGGCGAGGGAGCTTGCTCCCGTTCGACTGCGCAGCAGTCGCGGGCTTTCAGGGGCGCTTCGCACTGGAGCGCCAGCCCGGCCCAGCGGGAGCAAGCTCCCTCGCCACAAAAAGCAGGCCACACAAAACAGATCAGAGCATAAAAAACAGGCATAAAAAACCCGGCCATTGAGGCCGGGTCTGAAAGAGCGTGGGCGCGTCAGCCTTGCTTGGCAGGTTTGACCAGTCGCTGTTCCAGGTCGCTGCACGCTTGCTGGATCATCTCTTCGGTAATCTGCACTTCGCGGCCCTTGGCATCGATATACGAGCAAGGCAACTGCTGCGGCTGGCGAATCACTTCAATTTTGGCGTCACTGCTATTTTGCAAGGTCATGGCCTGTCTCCTCATCAGGTTGTGTACCTAATCTAATCCCCCCGCGTGACCGAGCTATTACAACTCCTTACACGATCACCGGTTCGAACGCCCAGTCCAGCAGAAACCGATACAAATTTCCACCCGGGCGTTAGACCGATAGCCTCTAGGGATCAACATCGGCGGGCATAATTAACCTGACTCATTGCTATTTGCCCAAGTTCCCCCAATGTTGGTGTATAGGTTCCTCATCGGTATGCCCTCCATGTTCTCAGTCCGTCAACGTCGTGCAATTCGTCTGGCCAGCCGCTTTGTTGCGCCCTACCGTTGGCAGGCGCTGGGCGCCTTGTTGGCGCTGATTGTCACGGCCGGCATCACCTTGTCCATGGGGCAGGGCATTCGCCTGCTGGTGGACCAAGGGTTCATGACTCAGTCGCCGCACTTGCTCAACCAGTCCATTGGCCTGTTCATGGTGCTGGTACTGGGCCTCGCTGTGGGCACGTTTGCGCGGTTTTACCTGGTGTCATGGATCGGCGAGCGGGTGGTTGCGGACATTCGTCGGCAAGTTTTCAATCACCTGATCTACCTGCACCCCGGCTTTTACGAGAACAACCGCAGTTCGGAAATCCAGTCGCGGCTGACCACTGACACCACGTTGCTGCAATCGGTGATCGGCTCGTCGCTGTCGCTGTTCCTGCGCAATGCCTTGATGGTGATCGGCGGCATCGTGCTGTTGTTTGTCACCAACCCCAAGCTCACCAGCATCGTGGTGGTGGCTCTGCCGTTGGTGCTGGCGCCAATCCTGATCTTCGGTCGCCGCGTGCGCAGCCTGTCGCGGCTGAGCCAGGACCGTATTGCCGATGTGGGCAGTTACGTGTCGGAGACGCTCGGCCAGATCAAGACCGTGCAGGCCTATAACCACCAGGTGCAGGACGAACAGCGTTTTGCCGTGACCGTCGAAGAGGCATTCGCCACTGCGCGTAAACGCATCGCACAGCGTGCCTGGCTCATTACCCTGGTGATCATGCTGGTGCTCGGCGCCGTGGGCGTGATGCTGTGGGTGGGTGGCATGGATGTGATCAATGGGCGCATTTCCGGCGGCGAGCTGGCCGCGTTCGTGTTTTACAGCCTGATCGTCGGCAGCGCCGTCGGCACCCTTAGCGAAGTGCTGGGTGAGCTGCAGCGCGCCGCCGGAGCGGCTGAGCGGATTGGCGAATTGTTGCAGTCGAGCAACGACATCCAGGCGCCCGCCGAAGGCACTGTGCAACTGCCGGAACGGGTCAGTGGCCGCATGGAACTGCAAGACCTGCGCTTTTCCTACCCATCGCGGCCAGACAGCTACGCCATTGACGGCTTGAACCTGACCATCAACCCGGGCGAAACCCTGGCGTTGGTTGGCCCGTCCGGCGCCGGCAAATCGACGATCTTTGATTTGCTGCTGCGCTTCTACGACCCTCAGCAAGGCCGCATCCTGCTCGAAGGCCACCCGCTGACCGAACTCGAGCCGATGGACCTGCGCCGTCATTTCGCGCTGGTGTCCCAGAGCCCGGCGCTGTTTTTCGGCAGCGTTGAGGAAAACATCCGTTACGGCAACCCGTCCGCCACGCGCGAACAGGTCGAAGCCGCGGCACGCATCGCCCACGCCCACGACTTCATCCTGCAAATGCCCGACGGCTACCAGACCCATTTGGGCGACGGCGGCATGGGCCTGTCCGGCGGCCAACGCCAGCGCCTGGCCATCGCCCGTGCGTTGCTGGTGGACGCGCCGATCCTGCTGCTGGACGAAGCCACCAGCGCCCTGGATGCGCAGAGTGAACACTTGATCCAGCAAGCTTTGCCGCAACTGATGCAGGGCCGCACCACGCTGGTGATTGCGCATCGGCTGGCCACGGTGAAAAACGCCGACCGCATTGCGGTGATGGACCAGGGCAAGTTGGTGGCAGTGGGCACGCATCAACAGTTGATTGCGAGTAATCCGTTGTATGCACGGTTAGCGGCGTTGCAGTTCAGTGATGGCGGTGAGGTTGCGAAAAACCAAGGCTAGCTCGATCTATGTGGCGAGCGGGCTAGTAGGCTGAGCAGGTTAGTAGGGCAAGCAGGTTAGTAGGGTGAGCAGGCTAGTAGGCTGAGCAGGTTTGTTGTGGCGAGCGGGCTTGATGTGGCGAGCGGGCTTGCCCCGCGTTGGGCTGCGTAGCAGCCCCAAAACCTGCCGACTCGGTCTATCAGTTACACCATGGCGGGGCTGAATGGGGAGCGCTTCGCACTCCAACGCAGGGCAAGCCTGCTCGCCACATTAAGCCTGCTTGCCACATCAAGCCTACTTGCCACATAAAGCCTGCTTGCCACAGAAAGCCTGGTGGCCAAATGAAGCCTATTGGCCACAGCAAGCCTGCCGATCGCACTTCAGTCAGTCTTACTGATCATCAAAATACCGCTCATGCCAATCCACCAGCGGCTGCGGTGAGTTGAGCTTCTGCCCGTAGATCACCGAATAAGACAGCACGTTCTGTACGTACTGGCGGGTTTCATCGAACGGGATGCTTTCCACCCACACATCGAAACTCAGGTGATCGGCACCGCGCAGCCACTGGCGTACACGGCCGGGGCCGGCGTTGTAGGCGGCGGAGGCGAGTACGCGGTTGCCGTTGAACTGGCTGTGTACCTGGCTCAGGTAGGCGGCGCCGAGCTGGATGTTTTTGTCCGGGTCCAGCACTTGGGCCGGGGAGGCCAGTGGGATGCTGAATTTGCGTGCGGTCTCTTTGGCGGTGCCGGGCATCAGTTGCATCAGGCCACTGGCGCCGACGCCGGAGCGGGCGTCGTCCATGAAGGCACTTTCCTGGCGGGTGATGGCGAACACCCAGCTTGAATGCAGGCCACGCACCTTGGCTTCGCGCACCAACGTGTCGCGGTGGGCCATCGGGAAACGAATATCCAGGTCGTCCCAGTATTGCGCCTGGCTGATGGTGCGGATCGCCGGGAAGTACCACTTCATGTCATAGGCCAGCTTGGCCTGGGCCACCATTTCATCGCGGTTGAAGTGACGGCTGACGTGGTACCACTCGCGGCGACCATCGACAATCTGGCCGCGTGCGTAGAATTCCATAGCGCGACGCACACCGGGGGTATTACGCACCTTGTTGATCAACGCCTGGCTCATCACCAGCGGTTTGTTTTTCAACTGGTAAGGCGCTTTGGAGCGATCGGCGGCGAGGAACCCGTAGAAATCACGTTCCTGCGCAAGGTTCTTGTACAGCACCAGTGGCTGCGGGTTTTTCGGCTCGGCCAGTTCCAGGCTACGCGCCTGCCAGTAGCGCCAGCGGTTGGTGGTGGCCAGGTCTTGCGGGAGTTTGCGGGTCAACTGGTAGGCATCTTCCCAGCGCGCCAGGCGCAACAGCAGGCGCAGGCGCCATTCGGAGACGGTGTTGTCACGCAGCTCGGGGTCGTACTTGGTCATTACGTCGAGGGCGCGTGGGTCGTAGCGGCGGGCCAGGGTCAGGCCGATTTCGCGGGCGATCGACACTTTTTCGTCACGGGAGAAGTGCATGCTGCTGGCATAGCCGTCGAGCAGTGCCATGGCCTTGTCCGGGTCCTGGCGTGCCAGGCGGCGCAGACCGAGGCCAACGGCATCGGACATGGCCTCGTTGGCCGGCAGGAAGCGCGACGGGTCGCTGAGCATGTCGGGCTTTTGCGCCACGTCGACCATCAGGCGGCCTTGGGCGCCGAGGGTTGGCAGGGTTTTCACCAGGCTGTTGGCCAGCGCGTAGTTGCGGGCTTCGGCAGCGAGCTTGGCGCGGTCCCAGATTTTCTGTTCGGTGAGTTGGCCGTCGGCGGCCCACTGGCCAAAGGTGGCGTCACAGGCGGCCGGCTGGGATTTGCCGGTCAGCCAGAGTTTTTCGGTGGTCTTGTAGCCTTCGGCTTTGAGGTTGTGAGTCAACTGATACTGGCCATGCAGGCAGTCCAGTTCGACGAAATTGAGCTTGGCGTCGTAGTACTTTTCGAAGGTTTGCCAGTCACCACGGTCGGCCAGCCAGCGCAACCAACGCAGTTTCATCCAGTTGGCCTGGGGCAGGTCGCCGTTTTTGGCGAGGAATTGTTCGATTTCCTCGTTGCTCGCGGTTTTGAGGCGCGCGGTCAGCTCGTCGTAGGCCAGGTATGGCGTGAGCGGGTAGTCGGCCAGGGCCTGGCTGTATTGCATGTAAGGGCCGCTGTCGCCTTTGGCGAGGGCGCGTTTGGCTTCATCGTAATATTGACGTTGGGTGGTGAGGTCCACGGCCTGGGCAGATTGAACGGCGGTGGCGGAAAGAAGCAGACAAGATAAAAAGTTGAAAAGGCGACTGCGCATGAGACGTCCGTGCAGAGAAATCACGACTAGCACCGGCACCGCCGACACTGATTGCCCCTAGCTTAGCCTTTTGCCTGCGGCAGGCGAAAGCTTTGCCGGCCGGCTGGCAGAAGTTGACTGTAAATGTCCTACAGAACGTGTCTGTGGCAAAAATGCCGGCCGCATCCCACCCTCAAGTCAGGTAGAATGCGCGCCCAGTTTTTGGAGAAGCGTATGACCCTGCTCAAATTCAGCGATGTGTCCCTTGCTTTCGGCGCTATGCCGTTGTTGGACAAGGTGTCCTGGCAGATCGCCCGTGGTGAGCGGGTGTGCATCATCGGCCGCAACGGCACCGGCAAGTCCAGCATGATGAAGCTGGTAAAAGGCGACCAGAAGCCCGATGACGGCTCTGTGTGGCGCGCGCCAGGCCTCAAGATCGGCGAATTGCCCCAGGAATTACCGGTGGCCGACGGACGGACAGTGTTCGACGTGGTTGCCGAAGGCCTCGACGGCGTTGGCGAGTTGCTCGCGCAGTACCATCACCTGGCGCAGAACTGCGTCACCGAAGCCGACCTGGACAAGCTCATGCACGTCCAGCAAGACCTCGAAGCCCGTGACGGCTGGCGCTTGCAGCAACTGGTCGACAGCACCCTGAGCCGCCTGCAACTGCCGGCCGACAAGACCCTCGCCGAGTTGTCCGGTGGCTGGCGCCGTCGCGTGCTGCTGGCCCAGGCGCTGGTGTCCGAGCCAGACCTGCTGCTGCTCGACGAACCAACCAACCACTTGGACATCGGCGCCATCGCCTGGCTGGAAGAAGCCCTCAAGGATTTCCAGGGCGCCGTGCTGTTCATCACGCACGACCGTTCCTTCCTGCAAAACCTGGCCACGCGCATCCTCGAACTGGACCGTGGCGGCCTGATCGACTGGAACGGCGACTACGCCAGCTTCCTGGTACACAAAGAAGCCTCGCTGGCCGCTGAAGAAACCGCCAACGCGCTGTTCGACAAGAAGCTGGCCCAGGAAGAAGTCTGGATCCGCCAGGGCATCAAGGCCCGTCGCACCCGTAACGAAGGCCGTGTGCGTGCCCTCAAAGCCCTGCGTGTTGAGCGCAGTGAGCGCCGCGAGCGCACCGGCAAGGCGAATATCCAGCTGGACACCGCCGACAAGTCGGGCAAGCAGGTGATGGTGCTGGAGAACGTCAGCTTCCACCACCCGGATGGCCCGTTCCTGATCAAGGACTTCTCGATGGTCCTGCAGCGCGGCGACCGTATCGGCCTGCTGGGCGCCAACGGCACCGGCAAGACCACCTTGCTCAAGCTGATGCTCAATGGCCTGCAACCGACCAGCGGCACCGTGGAAGAAGGCACGCGCATCGACGTGGCTTACTTCGACCAGTTGCGTCATCAGTTGGACCTGGAAAAGACCGTGATCGACAACGTCGCCGAAGGCCGCGACTTTATCGACATCGACGGTCAGAGCCGCCACGTGCTGAGCTACCTGGGCGACTTCCTGTTCAGCCCGCAGCGTGCGCGTACGCCGGTCAAAGCCTTGTCCGGTGGTGAGCGCGCGCGCCTGCTGCTGGCCAAACTGTTCAGCAAGCCGTCCAACCTGCTGGTACTCGACGAGCCGACCAACGACCTCGACGTGGAAACCCTGGAGCTGCTGGAAGAGGTTTTGCTGACCTTCAGCGGCACCGTGCTGATGGTCAGCCACGACCGGGCATTCCTCGACAACGTGGTGACCAGCACCCTGGTCTTCGAAGGTGAAGGCAAGGTGCGTGAATACGTCGGTGGTTACCAGGACTGGATCCGTCAGGGCGGCTCGCCGCGTCTGTTGGGCGTGACCGAGAGCAAGTCCGGCAAGGCCGACCTGACCTCGGCAGTCGTGGCGCCTGTGGCCGCTGTTGCTGCACCGGCTGCGGACGCTGCACCGGCGGCCAAGAAGAAGCTCAGCTACAAGCTGCAACGCGAGCTGGAAGCCTTGCCGGGTGATATCGACGCCAAGGAACAGCAGATCGCTGCGGTAGAGGCAGACATGGCTGACGCAGGTTTCTACCTGCGCCCGGCAGCGGAAACCGCCAAAGTGATTGCTTCCCTGGAAAAGCTGAACCAAGAGCTGGAAGTGCTGATGGAGCGTTGGGCTGAGCTGGATGCCTGATTGATTCGCACGCCATAAAAAAGCCCGGCGCTCATCTGTATGATCGCCGGGCTTTTTATATGAAATGCGATTGAAAATGTGGAGCTGGTTTGTGTGGGAGCTGGCTTGCCTGCGATAGCCTCACCTGGGTCTGCCTGAATCACCGAGGTGTCTGCATCGCAGGCAAGCCAGCTCCCACACAAGCCAGCTCCCACACAGGTTTTACAGTGTTCTTACGAGCTTTTTACCAGCTTGACCGCCAGCACATCACACGGCGCGCCGTGCAGCACGTCGTTAGCAGTAGAGCCCAGCAACAACGCCAGGCCGTGACGACCATGGCTGCCGACCACGATCAGGTCGCAGTTCTGCTCTTTGGCCAGGTGATGGATTTCCTGGCGCGGCTGACCGTAGGTGAGGTGGGAGTTTTCCTTGGTCACTTGCGGGTACTTCAGGATCAAGCGATCCAGGCGCTCTTTGGCCTGATCAAATTGCTGTTGCTGCAACTGGGAAAGGTCCATCGGCACGTCGCCACCAAAGGCCATGGCCATAGGCTCGACGATATGCACGAGTGACAGCTTGGCGCCGTTGGCGATTGCTGAAGCCTGCGCGCGCTTGATAACCGGGTCGCACTCTTCGGTCAGATCGACAGCGACCAGGATATGTTTATAGGAATGTTCGTTGGGCATGGCGCGTTCCTCCAGGGGACTGCAATAAGTTCAGTATGGCTGGTTTCAAGCGGATGGGGTTGCGTCAGCTCAAACCCGCTCATCTAGAAATTCGGGAGTACACATATGACGGTCTGGATAGTGGTGTCAATCCTTGTGGTGGTTCTGAGCCCAATGGCATGGCTGCGCCCGTCGCGCCATCAGAGTGGGCGCATGGCCTTGCGCATGGAGGCACGCCGCATCGGTTTGACCATGCAATTGGCGCCCCAGGAGTGGCCGCACTGGCTCGCACAAGAGCCGCCGAGCCCGTGCGCGCAGTACTGCCGACCACGACGGGGCAGCACGCCGGCCCTGTGGAGTTACTGGCAAATGTCGCCGGGCGTATGGGTCAATCAGTGGCGTGAAGTGTGTGAGGATGAAAAGTTGTTGCCGCATTTTTCGACGTTGCCGGCCAACGTCTACAAGGTCGAGGCCGACAAGCAAATGATCGCCTTGTATTGGGGCGAGAAGGGCGAGGCCAGCGTGCTGAAGGACATCGATACGCTGCTCAAGGCCCTGGCATGACGCCATAGCGTTAAAAGCCAGGCATTAAAAAGCCCGACATCATCATCGGGCTGGAGTTGGCCAGGCAGGCCGGTAATTCTGTGTTCCTTACGCCGGGTGTTCATCCAGGCGCTTTGCGGTTGTGGCTAGCCTAGCGGCATATCCGATTCTGTACAGCCTTTTCCCACATCTTTTTTATTATTGATTCTGTGAATATTTGAATATTGACAGGGCGCAGGCGCGGGCGTGGGGTTCTGAACTGACTGGAAAGTCGCGTTTTTCCTGGCCTTTCGAGCGATTGACAATTGCCCTGAATTGGATGAAGGTGACGTACCCAAATCAAACGGGCGTATGAATTGAGCGTTTGTCTGTCAGACGACTCATACAGAACCCCGACTAGCGCATTGGCGGGTGTGCCTGGCGGATTGGCATGAGCATTGAGGCAACTCTCAATGTCCAACCAATAGGCCAGCGTCCAGTGTGTACTGTTCAGCTTCCATATCGTGGAGATCAGTTGATGATTTACGAAGGTAAAGCCATCACGGTTAAGGCTCTTGAAAGTGGCATCGTCGAACTGAAATTCGACCTCAAGGGTGAGTCCGTCAACAAGTTCAACCGTCTAACCCTGAACGAACTGCGTCAGGCCGTAGACACCATCAAAGCAGATGCTTCGGTCAAGGGCGTGATCGTCTCCAGCGGCAAGGACGTGTTTATCGTCGGCGCTGACATCACCGAATTCGTCGACAACTTCAAGCTGCCCGATGCAGAGCTTGTGGCCGGCAACCTCGAAGCCAACAAGATTTTCAGCGATTTCGAAGACCTCAACGTGCCAACCGTGGCTGCCATCAATGGCATCGCGTTGGGCGGCGGCCTGGAAATGTGCCTGGCTGCGGACTTTCGCGTCATGTCGGCCACCGCCAAAATCGGCCTGCCTGAAGTCAAACTGGGCATCTACCCAGGTTTCGGCGGCACTGTGCGTCTGCCGCGCCTGATCGGTGCAGACAACGCGATTGAGTGGATCGCCGCCGGTAAAGAAAACCGTGCCGAAGACGCGCTGAAAGTCGGCGCCGTCGACGCTGTGGTGGCCCCGGACAAACTGGCCGAAGCCGCTCTGAACCTGATCAAAGGCGCCATCAGCGGCGAATTTGACTACAAGGCCAAGCGTCAGCCGAAGCTGGAAAAACTCAAGCTCAACGCCATCGAACAAATGATGTCGTTCGAAACCGCCAAAGGTTTCGTGGCCGGCCAGGCCGGCCCGAACTACCCGGCACCGGTTGAAGCGATCAAGACCATCCAGAAAGCCGCGAACTTCGGTCGCGACAAAGCCCTGGAAGTGGAAGCGGCAGGTTTCGTCAAACTGGCGAAAACCTCGGCAGCACAAAGCTTGATCGGCCTGTTCCTGAACGATCAGGAACTGAAGAAAAAGGCCAAGGCCTACGACGAGATTGCCCGCGACGTGAAACAGGCTGCCGTACTCGGTGCCGGTATCATGGGCGGCGGTATCGCCTATCAGTCGGCGTCCAAAGGCACGCCGATCCTGATGAAGGACATCAACGAGCACGGCATCGAGCAAGGCCTGGCAGAAGCCGCCAAGCTGCTGGTGGGTCGCGTTGATAAAGGTCGCATGACCGCCGCGAAGATGGCTGAAGTGCTCAACGGCATTCGCCCTACGCTGTCCTACGGTGATTTCGGCCACGTCGACCTGGTGGTCGAAGCGGTAGTCGAAAACCCGAAGGTCAAGCAAGCCGTACTGGCTGAAGTGGAAGCCCAGGTTAAAGACGACACTATCCTGGCCTCGAACACCTCGACTATTTCCATCTCGCTGCTGGCCAAGGCCCTCAAGCGTCCGGAAAACTTCGTCGGCATGCACTTCTTCAACCCGGTACACATGATGCCGCTGGTGGAAGTGATCCGTGGCGAGAAGTCCAGCGAGCTGGCGGTTGCCACTACCGTTGCCTACGCCAAGAAAATGGGCAAGAACCCGATCGTGGTCAATGACTGCCCGGGCTTCCTGGTTAACCGCGTGCTGTTCCCGTACTTCGGCGGTTTCGCCAAACTGGTCAGCGCCGGTGTCGACTTTGTGCGCATCGACAAAGTGATGGAGAAATTCGGCTGGCCAATGGGCCCGGCGTACCTGATGGACGTGGTCGGTATCGACACTGGCCACCACGGTCGCGACGTGATGGCTGAAGGCTTCCCGGATCGTATGAAAGACGACCGTCGCTCGGCGATCGACGCGCTCTACGAGGCCAAGCGCCTGGGCCAGAAGAACGGCAAAGGCTTCTATGCCTACGAGGCTGACAAGAAGGGCAAGCAGAAGAAAGTGGCCGACCCATCGGTTCACGAAGTACTCGCGCCAGTCATCTATGAACAGCGTGAGGTGTCCGACGAGGACATCATCAACTGGATGATGATCGCCCTGTGCCTGGAAACCGTGCGTTGCCTGGAAGACGGCATCGTTGAAACCGCCGCCGAAGCCGATATGGGCCTGGTGTACGGTATTGGTTTCCCTCCATTCCGTGGTGGTGCGCTGCGTTACATCGACTCGATCGGTGTGGCTGAGTTCGTTGCCCTGGCTGACAAATACGCTGATCTGGGCCCGCTGTACCACCCGACCGCGAAGCTGCGTGAAATGGCCAAAAATGGCCAGAGCTTCTTCGGTTAAGCGCCCAGACGAATAGAGCGAGAATATTTATGAGCTTGAATCCAAGAGACGTGGTGATTGTCGACTTCGGTCGCACGCCAATGGGCCGCTCCAAGGGCGGCATGCACCGCAACACCCGCGCCGAAGACATGTCGGCGCACCTGATCAGCAAGTTGCTGGAGCGTAACGTCAAGGTCGACCCTAACGAAGTCGAAGACGTGATCTGGGGCTGCGTCAACCAGACCCTGGAGCAGGGCTGGAACATCGCACGCATGGCGTCGCTGATGACCCAGATCCCGCACACGGCAGCTGGCCAGACTGTCAGCCGCCTGTGTGGCTCGTCGATGAGCGCGCTGCACACCGCAGCACAAGCGATCATGACCGGCAACGGTGATGTGTTCGTGGTCGGCGGCGTGGAGCACATGGGCCACGTCAGCATGATGCACGGCGTCGACCCTAACCCGCACATGTCGCTGTACGCGGCAAAAGCCTCGGGCATGATGGGCCTTACCGCAGAAATGCTCGGCAAAATGCACGGCATTACTCGCGAAGCCCAGGACGCGTTCGGCGTGCGTTCCCACCAGTTGGCCCACAAGGCGACCGTGGAAGGCAAGTTCAAGGATGAAATCATCCCGATGAACGGTTACGACGAGAACGGTTTCCTCAAACTGTTCGACTACGACGAAACCATTCGTCCGGACACCACCCTGGAAAGCCTGGCGGCCTTGAAACCCGCCTTCAATCCAAAGGGCGGCACCGTGACAGCCGGTACTTCGTCGCAAATCACCGACGGTGCTTCGTGCATGATCGTGATGTCGGCGCAGCGTGCCCAGGACCTGGGCATTCAGCCGATGGCGGTGATCCGTTCGATGGCAGTGGCAGGTGTGGACCCGGCAATCATGGGCTATGGTCCAGTACCGGCCACACAAAAAGCCTTGAAGCGCGCGGGCCTGACCATCTCCGATATCGACTTCTTCGAGCTCAACGAAGCTTTCGCCGCACAGGCCCTGCCAGTGCTGAAAGATTTGAAAGTACTCGACAAGATGAACGAGAAGGTTAACCTGCACGGCGGCGCGATTGCCTTGGGCCACCCATTCGGTTGCTCCGGTGCACGTATCTCCGGCACTTTGCT
This sequence comes from Pseudomonas sp. ChxA, assembly GCF_030263855.1. Taxonomy (NCBI): domain Bacteria; kingdom Pseudomonadati; phylum Pseudomonadota; class Gammaproteobacteria; order Pseudomonadales; family Pseudomonadaceae; genus Pseudomonas; species Pseudomonas sp. ChxA. Next base: position 5,462,022 of record NZ_JARPMK010000001.1, on the reverse strand, counting down.
TAACGTGATGAAGCAAAATGGCGGCAACCTTGGGGTTGCAACCATGTGCATTGGTCTCGGCCAAGGCATTTCCACCGTCTTCGAACGTATCTAAACGTTTCGCTGACGGAAGCCGGGGCCCAGTGCCCCGGTTTTTGTTTTTTGGAATTTTTAATATTTTTTTTCAACAATTTTTGCACGAGGGCCAGAGCATGAAAGTCGAACCAGGGCTCTACCAACATTATAAGGGCCCGCAGTACCGTGTTTTTAATGTGGCGCGGCACTCCGAGACCGAAGAAGAAGTGGTGTTTTACCAAGCACTGTATGGCGATTACGGCTTTTGGGTGCGCCCATTGAGCATGTTCCTGGAGAGCGTCGAAGTTGACGGCGAGCAGGTCCCGCGCTTTGCTTTGGTGCAGGTCGAACCCAGTCTTTTTTCAGGGCAATAACGGCAGGCCGCGCAGAATGCTGCGCTTGACCTCACCTTGTTGCCACTATATATAGCGTTGCCGCGACAGGCGCCAACTGCCTTTCACTTCTCGAATTCAGGAATTTTCCGATCCATGGGCAAATCGCTGGTCATTGTGGAATCCCCGGCTAAGGCCAAGACCATCAACAAGTACTTGGGCAATGAGTACGTGGTGAAGTCGAGTATCGGCCATATCCGAGACCTGCCCACCAGCGGTTCGGCTAGCGCCAGCAAGGAGCCTGCCGCCAAGCGCGGCAAGGCAGCTGCGGGCGAAGGTCCGGTGCTCAGCCCTAAAGAGAAAGCGCGCAAGCAGCTGGTCTCACGCATGGGTGTGGACCCGGAACATGGCTGGAAGGCCAAGTACGAAATCCTTCCAGGCAAAGAAAAGGTCATCGAAGAGCTGCGCCGGCTCGCAAAAGATGCCGACACCATCTATCTCGCGACGGACTTGGACCGCGAAGGGGAAGCCATTGCCTGGCACCTGCGCGAAGCCATCGGTGGTGATGACAGCCGCTACAAGCGTGTGGTGTTCAACGAAATCACCAAAAAAGCCATCCAGGAAGCCTTCTCCAAGCCGGGTGAGCTGGATATCGACCGCGTCAACGCCCAACAGGCCCGCCGATTCCTCGACCGCGTAGTGGGTTACATGGTCTCGCCACTGCTGTGGGCGAAGATCGCCCGTGGCCTGTCTGCCGGCCGTGTGCAATCGGTAGCGGTCAAGCTGGTGGTGGAGCGTGAGCGCGAGATCCGAGCGTTCAACCCCGAAGAATACTGGGAAGTCCACGCTGACCTGGGCACTGCCAAGGGCAACAACGTGCGCTTTGAAGTGGCCCGCGAGAAAGGTGAGGCCTTCAAACCGCTGAACGAAGCCCAGGCCATGGCCGCGCTGGAGAAGCTCAAGGCTTCCATCTACAGCATCGTCAAGCGTGAAGACAAACCGACCAGCAGCAAGCCGTCGGCGCCGTTTATCACCTCCACCCTGCAACAGGCCGCCAGTAACCGCCTGGGCTTCGGTGTGAAGAAAACCATGATGATGGCCCAGCGTCTGTATGAAGCCGGCTACATCACGTATATGCGTACCGACTCCACCAACCTGTCGCAAGACGCGGTGGCGATGGCGCGTACTTATATTGAAAGCGAGTTCGGCAAGAAGTATCTGCCGGAGTCGCCGAACGTCTACAGCAGCAAAGAAGGCGCACAGGAGGCTCACGAAGCGATTCGTCCTTCCGACGCCAACACCGAGCCAAGCAAGCTGACTGGCATGGAGCGTGACGCTGAGCGCCTCTACGAGCTGATCTGGCGCCAGTTCCTGGCTTGCCAGATGCTGCCGGCGCAATACCTGTCGACCACCGTCAGCGTAGGCGCAGGCGACTTCGAGCTGCGTGCCAAGGGCCGTATCCTCAAGTTCGACGGCTATACCCGCGTGATGCCGCAAATCGCCAAGCCAGGCGATGACGACGTGCTGCCGGACATGGCCCAGGGCGACACGTTGAAGCTGATCAAGCTCGACCCGTCCCAGCATTTCACCAAGCCGCCGGCGCGTTACTCCGAAGCCAGCCTGGTAAAAGAGATGGAAAAACGCGGTATCGGTCGTCCTTCGACCTATGCGGCAATCATCTCGACCATCCAGGACCGTGGCTACGTAGCGCTGCACAACCGTCGCTTCTACTCGGAAAAGATGGGCGACATCGTGACCGAGCGCCTGTCCGAGAGCTTCTCCAACCTCATGGACTACGGCTTTACCGCCGGCATGGAGGAGAACCTCGATGACGTGGCCCAGGGCGAGCGCGATTGGAAAAACGTGCTGGATGAGTTCTACGGCGACTTCAAAAAGAAACTCGAAGTAGCCGAAAGCCCTGATAGCGGCATGCGCGCCAACCAGCCGGTGATGACTGACATCCCGTGCCTGACGTGCGGCCGCCCGATGCAGATTCGTACCGCATCCACCGGTGTGTTCCTCGGTTGCTCAGGCTACAGCCTGCCGCCGAAAGAACGTTGCAAGGCCACGGTTAACCTGGTGCCGGGTGATGAGATTGCCGCTGACGACGAGGGTGAGTCCGAGTCGCTGGTACTGCGTGGCAAGCATCGCTGCCCGATCTGCAGCACGGCGATGGACGCCTACCTGCTCGACGAGAAGCACAAGCTGCACATCTGCGGTAACAACCCGGACTGCAACGGCTACGAGATCGAAGAGGGCACCTATCGCATCAAAGGCTACGAAGGCCCGAGCCTGGAATGCGACAAGTGCGGCAGCGAGATGCAGCTCAAGACCGGCCGTTTCGGCAAGTTCTTCGGCTGCACCAACCCGACCTGTAAGAACACGCGCAAACTGCTGAAGAGCGGTGACGCGGCGCCGCCGAAGATGGACCCGGTGAAGATGCCGGAACTCAAGTGCGAGAAGGTCAACGACACCTACATCCTGCGTGACGGCGCTTCGGGCCTGTTCCTGGCGGCCAGCCAGTTCCCGAAAAACCGCGAGACGCGTGCACCGTTGGTGATGGAGATCGTGCCGCATAAAGACGAGATCGATCCGAAGTACCACTTCCTGTGTGAAGCGCCGAAGAAGGATCCCGACGGTCGCCCGTCCGTGATCCGCTACAGCCGCAAAACCAAGGAGCAGTACGTGCAGACCGAAGTGGACGGCAAGCCAACTGGCTGGAAAGCGTTCTACGACGGTGGTAAATGGAAGGTCGAGGACAAGCGCCAGGGCGCTTGATCGGCTGATCTGTCCGAGGTCTAGGGGCGGGCTTGCTGTGGTGAGGGAGCTTGCTCGCGCTGGACTGCGCAGCAGGCCCCGGCTTTAGGGGGCGCTGCGCACTGGAGCGCCAGCCCGGCCCAGCGGGAGCAAGCTCCCTCGCCACAATGTTCAGCCAGCATCACGCTTATTTCGTTGTGGAGACTGCCGTTATGGCCAACGAACTCTATACCCGTACCAATCAGAAAATTTACTTCGCGGGTTTGTCCCTGGAAGCCCTTGGCCGTGCCGAGGAAGGGAAGGAGATGAATGCCATCGCGCTGGTCCAGGCCGGGCGTGAGGCCGCGTTGTTCCACCTTTACGGCGCTTTGCTGGGCTTGTGCCATGAAATTGCCGGGTTCTACCGCTTGCCCCAGGCGGGCGCGCCCCGAGCAGAAATGCTCATGAACCGCGAAGTGCTGGACAGCATGGCGATTCCTGAATTGGCCGAACTGGTGGAAATGGCGCAGAGCCCCGACAGTTGGGTTGCTCGATTGCTCAAGGCGCATGCGGATATGTTCCAGCCGCCGCGTGTTCCCCATGTGCCCAAGGGCGATGTGACACAGCCGCTGATCGTGGCCGTTGCGCTGGAAGAGGATGAGCCCAAGCCCTTGAGCCGCGAAGAGCTGGAAAGCTGGCGTCAGGAACTGAAGAAGATGGCATTGCGGTTTCGTGAAGGCTTGAACGAGTGCTGAGAGGGTTGTGCTGAACAAAAGTGGAAGCTGGCAAGCCAGCTCCCACATTGAGCGCAAACCTCTCGAGAGCACCATTCATCAAGCCGTCAAGAAACCTGTTCAGATCCTCTGCGAGGCTGGGTGGATGACTGATATAATCCCGGCCTTTCGTGGAGAACAGACTTATATGCCAACGTCCTTTCTGGAAATTGTAGAGTTGCCTGACGGCCGAATCGAGCTGCGCCGGGCTGAGGACGAGGGTTCTCTGGTTATTTTGGATTTTTCCGAGGACGCCAAAGCGTTCCTGCAAGGCCAGCACGTGGAAGTGGCGAAAGCCATGTTGAGCGTGGGTGTGCAGATGGCTGGTCGCCTGGCCGAAGGCGAGCCGGAGAAGGAAGATGGGCCGCGGGTGCTTCACTGAGTAGCGATGAAGTGTTCTGAGAAGCGGGATTCTGTGGCGAGGGAGCTTGCTCCCGCTGGGCTGCGAAGCGGCCCTGAATAGATCTAATGCGGTGTATCAGGTATTCCACGGTGCCTGGTTTTGGGGCTGCTGCGCAGCCCAGCGCGAGCAAGCTCGCTCGCCACAACAAGCTCACCTGCCACAACAAGCATGCTTGTCACAAAAAGCGCACCTGCCACAACAAGCTGTCCTGCATCAGATCCCATTACCCCAATCGAATATTCAAACTCTGCGCATCACCCGTGCGTGCGGCGCTGATCAGCTGTTGCTTGGCGGCCGCATTCAGGGGGTTTAACCAGCTCACCACCGTATGGCTACGCCCCAGGCGCAAGGCTTCGCACGTCAGCTGTTGAGCGCTTTGTGCACCTCGCGGTTGCAGCAGCAGGATGCGTTCACGGTTGAGGCCTGCGTCCCGCAGCCAGGCCTGGGTCAGGCTGGCGGGCGGGGCGATCAGCGTCAGCCAGCGTGCGTCCTGCTCTTCGCTCAATTCGCGAAGGATCGGCGCCAGCAGGCTCAGGCAGCTCCCGGCAGCACCGCGCAACGACAGTTCACTGAACGCCTCAGGTTCGGAGCCCCAAGGGGCCTCGACCGTTTCCTTGAGGATGGGCGCAAGGGGTTGGGCCATAAAGGCCTCGAACAGCGACAGTTGTGTGTGTGGCGGGGTGTGCACGAGCTGCATGGTGCCTCCTTTAGCGGCGAATGACGCCGACGCTCAAGCCTTCGATCACCAGGTCCTGATCTTTCAGGTTCACTTCAATCGGGGCGAACTCAGGGTTCTCGGCCATAAGCCAGACCTTGCTGCCTTCGCGCTTGAAGCGCTTGACGGTGACTTCATCGCCGATACGGGCGACGACGATCTGGCCATTACGGGCTTCGCGAGTGGTGTGGACGGCCAGCAGATCACCGTCGAAAATGCCCACGTCCTTCATGCTCATGCCGTGTACGCGCAACAGGTAGTCGGCACGCGGATGGAAGAAAGTCGGGTTGATGTTGCAGGATTCCTCGACGTGCTGCTGCGCCAGGATCGGTGCACCGGCGGCGACGCGGCCGATGATCGGCAGGGTCGATTCGTCGGCCTTGGCTTCAAAGCCAGGGATACGAATACCGCGTGAAGCACCCGGGGTCATCTCGATTGCGCCTTTGCGGGCGAGGGCCTTGAGGTGTTCTTCAGCGGCGTTGGGGGACTTGAAATCCAGTTCCAGCGCAATTTCAGCTCGCGTCGGCGGGTAGCCGTTGTCCTCGAGGCAGCGCTTGATAAGAGCCAGAATCTCAGCTTGGCGTGGCGTCAGTTTTAGCATATTGATCGCTCTGTCTTTTTATACAGTGACTGGGATTATATACAGTGAACTGCGCTTGGCAATCATCCTTTTCTGGCACTCCGCTGGACGGTCATCTGTCACCCTTCCTACAAGGCATAGACAGCGCTGCCTACAGAGCGGTAAGGATGTGATTAAATAGGCGTGAAATAGGTGACTGCCCGGCCGGAAAGCGGCCTTGCAGGCTTGACAAGACATACCCTGAAACGTATGTTTCAAACAAGTGTTTGTCAGGCGGAGTAGCCATGGCCCAGTCGGAAACCGTTGAACGCATTCTCGATGCTGCCGAGCAATTGTTCGCGGAAAAAGGATTTGCTGAAACTTCATTGCGGCTGATCACCAGCAAGGCTGGGGTCAACCTCGCCGCCGTGAACTATCATTTCGGCTCGAAAAAAGCCCTGATACAGGCGGTGTTCTCGCGCTTCCTGGGGCCGTTCTGCGCCAGCCTCGACCGTGAGCTGGAACGTCGCCAGACCAAGCCCGAAAACAAGCCCAGCCTGGAAGACCTGCTGGAAATCCTGGTTGAGCAAGCGCTGGTGGTTCAACCGCGCAGTGGCAATGACTTGTCGATCTTCATGCGTCTTTTAGGGCTGGCCTTCAGTCAGAGCCAGGGCCATTTGCGCCGTTACCTGGAAGATATGTACGGCAAGGTGTTCCGCCGCTATATGTTGCTGGTCAACGAAGCCGCCCCGCGTATTCCGCCGATCGAACTGTTTTGGCGTGTGCACTTCATGCTCGGCGCCGCTGCGTTCAGCATGTCCGGCATCAAGGCCTTGCGCGCGATTGCCGAGACCGATTTCGGCGTCAACACGTCCATCGAGCAAGTGATGCGCCTGATGGTGCCGTTCCTTGCCGCCGGCATGCGTGCAGAAACCGGCGTGACTGACCCAGCCATGGCCGCTGCGCTACTGCGCCCGCGCAGCAAGTCCACGCCGGCCGTCGCCAAGGCGTGATTGCCCCAGGTGTGCGCGGCGGCTAAGCTAGCCGCCATGCCGATTTCAGCTATTTACTCGCAACCCGTTGTGCTCACTGTGCGTATCGCGCCATGTGAGGGCAACGGGTTGTGTGCGTTATTTAAGGAAGGTTTATGACTGCTGCCCTGCAAGGTTCTTTAATGGTCGATGTGGCCGGTACTTGGCTGACGGCCGAGGATCGGCAGTTGTTGCGCCAGCCTGAAGTGGGCGGGTTGATCATTTTTGCGCGCAATATCGAGCATCCACGCCAGGTGCGCGAGCTGAGCGCGGCGATTCGCGCGGTGCGCCCAGACCTGCTGCTGGCGGTCGATCAGGAAGGCGGTCGTGTGCAGCGCCTGCGCCACGGCTTTGTACGCCTGCCGGCCATGCGTCTGCTGGCGGACAAGCTGAATGCCGAATACCTGGCTGAGCAGTGCGGCTGGATCATGGCCACTGAAGTGCTGGCGGTCGGCCTTGACCTGAGCTTCGCGCCGGTGCTGGACCTCGACTATCAGCGCAGTGCCGTGGTCGGCACCCGTTCCTTCGAAGGCGACCCGGAGCGTGCTGCCGTGCTCGCGGGTGCATTCATTCGCGGTATGAACAGCGCCGGCATGGCCGCCACCGGCAAACACTTCCCGGGCCACGGCTGGGCCGAGGCGGATTCCCACGTCGCGATTCCCAATGATGAGCGCAGCCTGGAGCAGATTCGCGCAAATGACCTGGTGCCTTTCGCACGCCTGAGCAAGCAATTGGCGGCGGTGATGCCGGCTCACGTTATTTACCCGCAAGTGGACGCCCAGCCCGCCGGTTTCTCGCGTCGCTGGTTGCAGGACATTTTGCGCGGCGAGCTGCAATTTGACGGGGTGATTTTCAGCGATGACCTGTCCATGGCCGGTGCTCATGTGGTCGGCGATGCGGCCAGTCGAATTGAAGCGGCGTTGACGGCCGGTTGCGACATGGGCTTGGTGTGCAATGACCGGGCGGCTGCGGAGTTGGCACTGACTGCGGCGCAGCGGATGAAGGTTACGCCATCGGCGCGGATTGCGCGGATGCGCGGGGAGGCGATTGCGTCGACGGAGTACAAGCAGGATCCGCGTTGGTTGGTGGCTATTGAGGCGCTTCGAGCTGCTCAATTGTTTGAGTGACAAGGGGTGTTTAGTTAACGTCCAGCGTGTCGGAAATATCAGCGTTCCATGGCTGCTTGTTCGTACTTGTAGGCAGGAAGAATCTGCCTTCATCCCGCCTACGCTTAGACTGTAAAGTGCATACCCATGAATGATTTGATGACACGCCTCGTTAGTCTGGACTGGCAAGAGAACTTCAGCCCTCGCACTCTTGAGCGTGGTTTTGAATATGCAACACAAGGCCGCGTCCACGTCGTCGATGTCGGGAAGCAACGACTCATCGCAAGGTGCAGGGGCTCCGGTGGCAATTTCTATTCGCTGACGATCTCCCTGCTGGCCAAAGACGACCCGCACTGGACCGATATCGATTGCGTGTGCTCCTGCCCTATGGCAGTCGACTGCAAACACGCCGCTGCGGCTTTATTCAAGCTTATCGTGATGACCGATGAGCCCAATGAGCCCAATGAGCTGGATCAACCCAGAAAAGCACCCAGCGACCGCCTCAATCCGCAGATCGAGCAATGGCTTAGCAACATTCCAGCGGCTACTTTAGAGCTTGAGTCGCTGCCCAAAGGCAGCAACACCTGCTTGCTGTACCAGCTCAACCCAGACCCTTACTCGAACCACTGGTCACTGGCTGTCTACCGGGCACGCCTCTTGAAAAAAGGCGGCTACAGCGAAATCAAAGCGCTGTATTCGCTGGATGAAACCCTGGCACGCGCCCCTGGCTATATGCTCGAAGTGGACAAGCGTATCTGCCGGCTGCTGCTGGTTGGGCGAGCCTACGGGCGCTACGGCAACAGCTTTCCGCTGGAGGGCGCGGACGGTGCCGAAATTCTCACACTGGCACTCAAAACTGGGCGGCTATTCGTGGAGTTTGACGCTCAGTTGGCGCTCAATCCAGGCCCCACGCTTGCTGCCCGTTTCAATTGGGCCGTGCAGCCCGACGGTAGCTATCGACCGCAGTGGCTGAGCGATGAACTGCAGTTGCACGAAGTCTTGCCGCTTACCCCGCTTCATTATCTAAACCTGGACACCCTGGAGTTGGGGGCACTTGAGTATGAGATGGACGACCGTCTGGCTATTCATTTGTCCGCCTTACCCGAGATTCCGGCAAATCAAGTCGCGTTGTTCAGCCATCGCCTCAGCGCAGCGGGCGCCGAAATCCCGCCACCGCGCGAGTTGACTGAGCGCATTGTCGATACGCTTGAGCCGCAGGCTTGTCTGACACTTGGAAGCGACGAGTCCTATTCCTATAGCACTGAATTCCGTAGGCAAATGCCGTTGATCGAGCACCGTGCTGCGCTGGCCTTTCGCTACGGCGATAGCCTGACCGCTGATAAAGACGGCGTTGAGATACGAGTGTTGAGCAGCACCGAAACCCAGCGTATCCAACGCAAGCCTTCGGCCGAGAAGGCCTTGCGCAAAATCATGACCAAGCTCGGTTTTGCCAAGGTCAAGCGTAAGACGCGGGCATTGCCGCAGAGCGCCGGCGAGATGTTTGATCTGCCGACTGACGACGCCTGGCTGGACTTTATTGAACATCATCTGCCAACCCTTCGGGAGGCCGGCTGGGACATCAGTATCCACCCTGGTTTTTACTACAATGTGGAGGCCGTGGACCTTTGGTACGCGGATATTGAAGAGTCTCCTGGTCACGAATGGTTTGATCTTGAACTCGGGATTGAGGTCAACGGCTCGCGCTATAGCCTGCTCCCCATTGTGCTGGAACTGATCGTTCGCCAGCCCAAGCTGCTCGACGCCACTTATATGGCGGAGCGCGCAGACGAGGAGCGCGTATTGGTAAGCCTGGGTACTCGCGAGGGGACTAAAGTCGCGCTGTCTTATGGTCGGCTTAAACCCTTGATGGCGACGTTGGGTGCCTTGTACCAACGCGCCCCCGACAGTGACTCACTGCGATTGAGTGCGCCGGATGCGGCCCGCCTCAACGATCTGGACGGTATTCCCCTGGTCTGGCAAGGCGGTGAGCATGTACGAAATTTCGCCAAGCGCCTTAAAGAGTCGACCCATGTGCACGTCGCGGCCCCTATAGGGTTGAACGCTGAACTGCGCGGTTATCAGCTCGAAGGCTTGAACTGGATGCAAACCCTGCGGGAGTTGGACGTTGGCGGCATTCTGGGTGATGACATGGGCTTGGGCAAAACACTCCAAGCTCTTGCGCACTTGCTCACGGAAAAAAATGCCGGTCGTTTGACCGCGCCAGCCTTGGCGATCATGCCCACCAGCCTGATCCCCAATTGGATGGACGAGGCCGCACGGTTTACACCACAACTCAATGTGTTGGCCCTGCACGGCGCCCAGCGCCAAGCCGATTTCACCCGGTTGACCGATTACGATCTGGTGCTGACCACTTACGCACTGCTGCCCCGTGACCTTGAGGTTTTGCAGCCGCAACGTTGGAGCGTGTTGATTCTCGACGAAGCGCAAAACATCAAAAACCCCAACAGCAAAGCTGCCCAGGCGGCACGTCAACTGGCTGCCGGCCAGCGCTTGTGCTTGAGCGGCACGCCGCTGGAAAACCACTTGGGTGAGCTGTGGTCATTGTTCCATTTCCTGTTGCCAGGGTGGCTGGGAGACAGCAAGACCTTCAATCGTGAGTACCGTACCCCGATTGAAAAACACGGTAAAGCTCAGCGTATGCAGCACCTTAGCGCCAGGATCAAACCGTTCCTGTTGCGTCGTAAAAAAGAACAAGTGGCGACTGAATTGCCACCCAAGACCGAGATTGTGCATTGGGTGGACTTGAGCGACGCCCAGCGCGACGTGTACGAAACTGTGCGTGTGGCGATGGACAAAAAGGTCCGCGATGAAATCACTCGGCATGGTGTCGCCCGCAGCCAGATCATTATTCTGGAGGCGCTGCTCAAACTGCGGCAGGTGTGCTGTGATTTGCGCCTGGTCAAGTCGCTGCCTGCGTCCAAGCTGGCACGCGCTGGCGCCGGCAAGCTGAGCAGTTTGATGGAAATGCTTGAAGAACTGCTCAGTGAGGGGCGGCGTGTTCTGCTGTTCTCGCAGTTCACTTCAATGCTGGCACTGATCGAGCAGGAGTTGAAGCAACGTGAGGTTGAGTACTCGATCCTGACCGGTGACACCCTTGACCGGCGTACACCAGTGAAAAACTTCCAGGAGGGAAAGGTGCCGTTGTTTTTGATCAGCTTGAAAGCGGGTGGCACCGGCTTGAACCTGACGGCGGCCGACACGGTGATCCACTATGACCCATGGTGGAACCCGGCGGTAGAGAACCAGGCCACTGACCGCGCGTATCGCATCGGGCAGGAGAAGCCGGTGTTTGTGTACAAGATGATCGCGCGGGGCACGGTGGAGGAGAAAATACAGGCATTGCAGTTGGAAAAAGCCGCGTTGGCTGATGGGGTTCTTGAAGGGGGCGCCAGTGCTGGGTGGAGGCTGGAGCAGCAGGATATCGAAGCGCTGTTTGCGCCGTTACCTGGCTGAACACCGCGTTGCTGCCATCGCAGGCAAGCCAGCTCCCACCCTTGAATGTATTCACAAATCAAAGGTGGGAGCTGGCTTGCCGGCGATAGCGATCCAACCGTCAGCGCTTCTCTTGCTTGTTGGGTAACGGCGCAAACAACGCCTCAATATCCTCATTACCCAACTGCCAATCCCCGGTCGTGCGCCCATCCAGCACACCCGCTGCCAGATCAGACTTTTCCTTTTGCAGGTGTTGGATTTTCTCCTCCACCGTGCCTCGCGCGATCATTTTGTACACAAACACCGGCTTCTCCTGGCCGATGCGATACGCACGGTCGGTTGCCTGGTTTTCCGTCGCCGGGTTCCACCACGGGTCATAGTGGATCACCGTGTCGGCCTCGGTCAGGTTCAAACCGACGCCACCCGCCTTCAGGCTGATCAGAAAAATCTGCAGCTTGCCGCTCTGGAAATCCTTCACCGGCGTGCGCCGGTCGCGGGTCTGGCCGGTGAGCAGCGCGTAAGCCACGCCGCGTTTTTTCAACTCGGCTTCGATCAGGCTCAGCATCGAGGTGAACTGCGAGAACAACAATATCCGGCGCCCTTCGGCAAACAGCTCTTCGAGCATCTCCAGCAGGCTGTCGAGTTTGCCCGAGCTGCTGCCACGGGCGGGCAGGGTGGCATCGTTGACCAGGCGCAGGTCGCAGCACACCTGGCGCAGTTTGAGCAGCGCCTCAAGAATGATGATCTGGCTGCGCGCCACGCCCTTGCGGGTGATTTCGTCGCGCACCTTCTTGTCCATGGCCAGGCGCATGGTTTCGTACACGTCGCGCTGGGCCTCGTTGAGGTCGACCCAATGGATGATCTCGGTCTTGGGCGGCAGCTCGGTGGCCACCTGCTCCTTGGTGCGGCGCAGCAGGAAGGGTTTTATCCGACCGTTGAGGTGCTGCAATCGCACCTCGCTGGCGCGCTTTTCGATGGGCACGCGGTAATCACGGTTGAAGCTTTTTACGTCACCCAGCCAGCCCGGCAGCAGGAAGTGGAACAGCGACCACAGCTCGCCCAGGTGGTTTTCCAGCGGCGTGCCGCTCAGGCACAGGCGCTGGCGCGCATTGAGCTCGCGCGCGGCCTGGGCAGCCTTGCTGTTGGGGTTCTTGATGTACTGGGCCTCATCAAGGATCAGCACATGCAAGGGCTGGGCGGCGAGCGTGTCGATGTCTTTGGGCAGCAACGCGTAGGTGGTCAGCAGCAGGTCATAGTCCTGCAGGTTGGCAAAATGTTTCTTACGGCCAGCGCCGTATAGCGCCTGCACCCGCAATTGCGGTGTGAAGTGCGCCGCCTCATCCAGCCAGTTGGGAATCAGGCTGGTGGGCATCACCACCATGCACGGCCGGTCGAGGCGCCCGGCGGCTTTTTCGCTGAGAATATGCGCCAGGGTCTGCAAGGTTTTGCCCAGGCCCATGTCATCGGCAAGAATCCCGCCCACCTCGAGCTGACGCAGCGACTGCATCCAGCTCAAGCCCTCCAGCTGATACGGACGCAAGGTCGCGTTCAAACCCTCGGGCGCTACGCAGGTGAAGTCCTTGATGTCGCGCAGGCGCTGGGCGAAATTGCGGATCTTCTCGCCGCCCTCCCATTGCAGCGGCAGGTCTTCCAGCGGGTTCAAGCGAATGGCATCGGCCTTGGCCAGGCGCAAGCTGGTGGTGCCGGTTTCCTGTAGGTAAAACTCGCCAAGGGTTGCCAGAACGGGCTTGAGTCGGCCGTAGGGCAAAGCCACTTGCAGCGGGCCATGGCCGTTGGGCAGGCCGGGAATATTCACCAGGATCAGCTCGTCGTCACGGCGCCTGGCGAGTTTTTCCGGGTTGAGGATTTCGGTGTGCGAACGCATCAGGTTCAGCAGAATCGGCAACAAACTCAGGCGCTCGCCATTGACGATAATCCCCAGCTCCAGGTCGAACCAATCGCGCTCAGGGCCTTCATCGACGGTGGCGTACCAGTCATCGACGGCACTAAGGTCGAAACCGAAATCTTCTTCTATTTGCAGCTCCCAACCCTCGGCGCGCAAGGTGGGCGAGGCGTTGAGCGTGAAGTTCAGCCACGCACTGTCATTGACCAGTTCGAACAGCTCGCCGGCACTCTCCGGCAGCGCCTTGCTCTGGCGCGTGGCGATCTTGAAGCCCAGCAGGCGCAGTTGTTCGCGATAGGGTTGCTCCAACTCCGGATGGCGCTTGATGCGCAGGCTCTGGGTTTCCTGGCGCACGATGATGTCGGCATTTTTCTGCCCGCTGACATAGTTGCCCAGGTAATTGAACGACAGCGCCGCACGGTGCTGGATATAGCGCTGCATCTTGCCGTTGCGCGGTTCAAACGCGCTGAACTCGACGCTGGCCAGCCACAGGCGCGGTACCGGCCGCACCTCTTCCATGACCACTTGTGGCAACACCACGCGGTTATCCAGCACGGCCTGGAGTTTTTCCAGCAGCTCGGCATCTTGCGCAGCGGCCGGGTAGGCCAGGGTTTCCTGGACCTTGAGCAGCACGGCCGCGATGTGTTTGCAGTTGGTGTGCACCGGGCAGGTGCAGCGGCTGTCCACCAGGATCAGCGTGCCCTTGGCCGATTCGCGCAGCGAGATGGTTTGTCGGTAAACATTGCCGCCAGAGCCTTCGCAGCTGGCGATGATGGTGCTGTCGCCGGACTCGACGATGCGCACGCGGTTTTCCAGGGCGTAGCGCCGCCCGCGCTCAAGGCTTTGCTCTTTAAAGCGATTGGCCCACGAAGGGGCCAGGGGTTTGGTCAACGACGACGTCAGGGGCATGGCGCTGGATCAGTCCTGAATGTCGGGCGGTGGCGCACTGGGTGGTTTGGCGGTCAGCGACGTGATCTTGATCAGCAGCGCCAAGTGGCCGCCATCCAGGTAATTGAGTTGGTTGTTCTTGGTGCGCACGTCTTGCTGGCTCAAGTGTTCGCTGGCAATCACGCTGCCGTTGGCGTCGAACTGGTTGAGCCAGAAGTTCGCGTCGATATCGGTAAAACGCCCAAGCTGCAGATTCAGCGTGCCCTCGATAGGAAACTGGCCGAACTGCTCCTGGCCGTCGGTAATCGCCAGCTTCACCGGTTGCTCGCCCAGGTTCTGATCCCAGGCGCGGTGCAGCAATACGGTGTAACTGTTGTCCGCACTCAGCTTGTCTACGATGTTGCCCAACCGCGGTGGGCTCAGCTTGTCGGTCGGCAGCCGCGCCGCGCCGGCATCCCAGTTTTCCGGCGCGGCGCGGCTGTTGATCACCGGCTCGGCGTTCTGGCGCACCAGGATCATTTCCACCAGGTACGGGCTGTCGGCAAACGCCGAAGGTGCGACCACCACCAACAACAAGCTCAGAATGCGGAACAGGCGCATGGGGGCGTCCTTCAAGCAGATTTCGGGATGAGGCGCTCAAACAGCGCCTCCAGGGTATTGAAGCGTTCTTCGGCACGCTCCATCGGCACCATGAATTTGAACAGCGTAGCCCCTTCGAACTTGTAGCGGTTGGGTTGGCCCTGAATCAGCTTGATCAGCACCAGTGGGTCCACCGGCGTTTGCGCCTCGAACTCGATGCGCCCGCCCTGCGGCCCGGCGTCGACCTTCTTGATACCCAGTTGTTCGGCCTGCAGTTTCAGCAGCGTCAGGCGCACCAGGTTCTTGGTCGGCTCGGGCAGCAGGCCGAAGCGGTCGATCATCTCCACCTGCAGGTCCTTGAGGCCTTCTTCGTCAGTGGCCGAGGCGATGCGCTTGTACAGGATCAGCCGCGCATGCACGTCGGGCAGGTAGTCCTCGGGAATCAGCGCCGGCAAACGCAGGTTGATTTCCGGGCCGCCGCCCAAGGGTTGGTCGAGGTTCGGTTGTTCGCCTTTGCGGATGGCTTTTACCGCGCGTTCGAGCATCTCCATATACAAGGTGAAACCCACCGCCTGGATCTGCCCGCTCTGGCCGTCGCCGAGCAGTTCGCCGGCGCCACGGATTTCCAGGTCGTTGGTGGCCAGTACAAAACCGGCGCCGAGGTCCTGGGTGTTGGCGATCGCTTCCAGGCGCTTTTCGGCATCGGAGGTGATCTGTTGGCGCGGCGGAGTCAGCAGGTAGGCATAGGCTTGGTGGTGACTACGGCCGACACGGCCACGCAGCTGGTGCAGTTGCGCCAGGCCGAACTTGTCGGCGCGCTCGATGATGATGGTGTTGGCGCTCGGCACGTCGATGCCGGTCTCGATGATGGTCGAGGCAATCAGCACGTTGAAGCGCTTGTGATAGAAGTCGCTCATGACTTGTTCGAGTTCGCGCTCGCGCATCTGCCCGTGGCCGATGGCAATACGGGCTTCCGGCACCAGTTCGGCGAGGTCGGCGGCGCATTTCTCGATGGTCTTCACGTCGTTGTGCAGGTAGTAAACCTGCCCGCCGCGCAGCAGTTCACGCAACAAGGCTTCCTTGACCGTGCTTTTGTTCTGCTCCATCACAAAGGTGCGCACCGACAAACGCCGCGCCGGCGGCGTGGCAATGATCGACAGGTCGCGCATGCCCGACACCGCCATGTTCAGCGTGCGTGGGATCGGCGTCGCGGTGAGCGTCAGAATGTCGACTTCACTGCGCAGGTTTTTCAGCTGTTCTTTTTGACGCACACCAAAGCGGTGCTCTTCATCAATGATCACCAGGCCCAGGTTCTTGATCTTCACGTCTTCCGACAGCAGCTTGTGCGTGCCGATCACGATATCAATCTTGCCCTCGGCCAAGTCGGCGACGGCGGCGTTGACCTCCTTGGCGGACTTGAAGCGGCTCATCACTTCCACGCTCACCGGCCAGTCGGCAAAACGGTCGCGGAAGCTGTTGTAGTGTTGCTGGGCGAGCAGGGTGGTCGGCACCAGAATCGCCACTTGCTTGCCACCGTGCACCGCAATAAAGGCCGCGCGCATGGCCACTTCGGTTTTGCCGAAGCCCACGTCGCCGCAGACCAGGCGGTCCATCGGCTTGGGCGCGAGCATGTCGGCGCGCACCGCTTCGATGGTGGTTTGCTGGTCGGGGGTTTCTTCGAAGGCGAAGCCGGCGCTGAACGTGGCGTAGTCGGCTTTCGGGTCGGCGAACGCATAACCTTCGCGCGCGGCACGGCGGGCGTAGATGTCGAGCAGCTCGGCCGCCACGTCGCGCACCTGTTCGGCGGCCTTGCGCTTGGCTTTCTGCCAGGTCTCGGAGCCCAGGCGATGCAACGGCGCCAGCGCGTCGTCGCTGCCGGTATAGCGTGCGATCAAGTGCAAGCTGGCCACCGGCACGTAAAGCTTGGCGCCTTCGGCGTATTCCATGGTGAGGAATTCGGCGGCCTGGTTGTCGATCTCCAGGGTCTGCAAACCCAGGTAGCGGCCCACGCCGTGGTCGATATGCACCACGGGCGCGCCTTCGCGCAGTTCGGTGAGGTTCTTTATCACCGCGTCGTTGTTGGCGTCGGCGCGTTTTTCACGGCGACGGCGCTGCATCACGCGCTGGCCGAACAGCGGGCTCTCGGCGATGAGTGCCAGCGCCGGGTCGTCCAGCAACAAGCCTTCGTCCAGCGGCGCGATGGTGATTGCCAGGCGCTCTTTGCTTTTCACAAAGTCCGGCCAGCTGTCGACGGTTTTCGGGCGCAGCTTCAGGCGTTCCAGCAACTCCAGCAGCACTTCGCGACGGCCGGCGGATTCGGCGGTAAACAGCACACGGCCAGGGAAATCGCCAAGGAAATTCGACAACGCTTCCAGTGGCTGGGTGGCTTTGGCCTGGATCGCCAAGTCCGGCAAGGTGCTCGCCGGGAAACGTTCGCGACCGCTGCCGGCGTCCACGTCTTGCTGGCTGGCGACCACGCGCGGCCAGTTTTTCAGGCGGGCGAAGCAGTCTTCCACCGGCAGGAACAGCTCGGCGGGCGGCAATAAAGGTCGCGACGGGTCGACGCGGCGCTCTTCGTAGCGGTTGCGCACATCGTTCCAGAAGTTTTCCGCCGCCTGCTCGATGCCCGGCAGCGAGAACACTTGGGTGTCTGCGGGCAGGTAATCGAACAGCGTGGACGTTTCGTCGAAGAACAGCGGCAGGTAGTACTCGATACCGGCCGGGGTAATCCCGCTGCTTAAATCCTGAAAGATCGGGCAGCGGCGGAAGTCGACGTCGAAGCGTTCGCGAAAGCGCGCCTTGAAGCGCGTGACGGCGTCTTTTTGCAGCGGGAATTCGCGCGCCGGCAACAACTTGATCGACTCTACTTTGTCGATGGAGCGCTGGTTATCCGGGTCGAAGGTGCGCAGCGTCTCGATTTCGTCATCGAACAGGTCGATGCGGTACGGCAGTTTGCTGCCCATCGGGAACAGGTCGATCAACGCACCACGCACCGCAAACTCGCCATGTTCGTACACGGTGTCGACGCAACGGTAACCGCTGGCTTCCAGGCGCGTGCGCATCTGCTCTACATCGAGCTTCTGGCCGACGTCCAGCACCAGGCTGCTGCCGAGCAGGAACTTGGTCGGCGCCAGGCGGTGCAGCGCGGTGGTGATCGGCACCACCAGCACGCCGTGGGCCAGTTCCGGCAGACGGTAGAGGCTGGCGATGCGCTGGGAAATGATGTCCTGGTGCGGCGAGAACAGGTCGTAGGGCAGGGTTTCCCAGTCGGGGAAATGCAGCACCGGCAAATCGGGGGCGAAGAAGCTCAGCTCCTGCTCCAGCCGCTCGGCGCTTTGGCTGTCGGCGGTGAGCAGCAGGGTAAAGCGCTTGGCTGCGCTGGCAGCCTCGGCAATGGCCAGGCTCAGGGCGGCACCGGGCAGGTTGCCCCAGTGCTGTTTACCTGCCGCAGCAGGGAGAAGCGGTAGACGCAGAACGGGCACGGAAGGTTGAGCTCCAAGCGTTGCGACAAAGTCGGTAATTGTAGCGGTCCAAGGTGCCGCCTGTCAGTTGCTGACTGAGCCTATTACGGTTTGCAGGAAATGTAGTGGCTAAGACAAACAATGGCGGGTTTTGACTCAATATGTAGTGCTATTTTGCGCGGATGTTTCGGAGGGTTACGGACAAGTTGGCACAATCGCGGCATGGGCGGCTTGCTGAAACCCGCGTGTTTCCTGGCTTGTAGCGGGGTGGTATTTTTTTGCAAGGGCTTTTTGTTGTGCTCGGCGCATTGCTCAACGGGCGGTCGGACGACATAATGTAGCCCCTTTTTTCTGCCCCTACATGTGGAAGGTTCCCGTGACTCAGAAGCCCGACCAGTGTCTTGGTGAATGGATCGACCGTGAAGCACTCGCTGAAGCGATGATTCCGCTTATCGGTCAGCTGTACCGCAATAACAATGTGGTGAGCTCGATCTATGGCCGCAGCCTGATCAACCAGTCTGTCATCGCGATTCTCAAAGCGCACCGCTTTGCGCGTCACCGTTCCGCCGACGACAGCGAACTCTCCGTCCACGAAACATTCCCACTGCTTAAAGCCATGAGCGAGCTCAAGCTCGGCGCGGCCTCGGTAGACCTGGGCAAGTTGGCTTACAAGTTCCGCAAAGAAGGTGCCGGCCGCAGCGCCGAGCAGTTCGTGCGTGAAGAAATGGCCGAAGTGGTTGGCCAGCAAAACGCCGCGGCCCGCAAAGGCACTGACGTGGTGTTGTATGGCTTCGGTCGTATCGGCCGCCTGCTGGCGCGCATCCTGATCGAAAAAACCGGTGGCGGCGACGGCCTGCGCCTGCGTGCCATCGTGGTGCGCAAAGGCGCCGAGAACGACCTGACCAAGCGCGCCAGCCTGCTGCGTCGCGACTCGGTACACGGCCCGTTCAACGGCACCATCGTCATCGACGAAGAAAACAACACCATCACCGCCAACGGTAACCTGATCCAGGTGATCTACGCGAAGAACCCGGCCGAGGTGGATTACACCCAGTACGGCATCAAAGACGCGCTGCTGGTGGACAACACCGGCGTATGGCGTGATGCCGAGGGCCTGGGCCAGCACCTGGCTTGCCCAGGTATCGACCGCGTTGTGCTGACTGCGCCTGGCAAGGGCAAGCTCAAGAACATCGTGCACGGTATCAACCACGGCGAAATCACCGCTGACGACAAGATCGTGTCCGCGGCTTCCTGCACCACCAACGCCATCGTGCCGGTGCTGAAGGCTGTTAATGACAAGTTCGGTATCGTGAACGGTCACGTTGAAACGGTTCACTCGTACACCAACGACCAGAACCTGATCGACAACTTCCATAAAGGCGATCGCCGTGGCCGTAGCGCCGCGTTGAACATGGTGATCACCGAGACCGGTGCCGCCACCGCTGCTGCCAAGGCCCTGCCTGAACTGGCCGGCAAGCTGACCGGTAACGCTATCCGCGTACCGACGCCGAACGTGTCGATGGCCATTCTCAACCTGAACCTTGAGAAAGCCGCCACCCGCGAAGAGATGAACGAGTACCTGCGCTACATGGCGCTGCACTCCGACCTGCATAAGCAGATCGACTTCGTTAACTCGCAGGAAGTGGTGTCCACCGACTTCGTAGGCTCGCGCCACGCCGGTGTGGTCGACGCTGAAGCGACCATTACCCAGGACAACCGCGTTGTGCTGTACGTGTGGTACGACAACGAGTTCGGCTATAGCTGCCAGGTGGTTCGCGTGATGGAAGACATGGCCGGGGTTAACCCGCCTGCGTTCCCGCGCTAAGCATTAGCGGTAAATGAAAAAGCCCCGACTGGTTCGGGGCTTTTTTGTGTCTGTTGGTTTTGTGGTGAAGGTCAGGGCCTCATCGCAGGCAAGCCAGCTCCCACATTTCGACGTGTGAACGCCGTCAAATGTGGGAGCAGGCTTGCCTGCGATAGCGGTCTATCAGGCACCACCCACCACCGACGCCTGCGCCGTCCGCAGTTCATGCCGATTGCCTTTAAACAGCACCAACGTCGCAATCAGCCCCAACACCGCCGCGCCACTCAGCCAAATCCCCGGCGCCGCTTTGTTATCCAGCACATGGATCAAATAAGTACAGGCCGCCGGCGTAAACCCACCAAAGGTCGCCGTCGCCAGGCTATAAGCCAGCGAGAACCCGGTGGTGCGCACTTCAATCGGCATGATCTCGGTAAGCGCCACCACCATCGCCCCGTTGTAGGAGCCATACAGGAACGACAACCACAACAGCACGATCAGCAGGTGAGTGAAGCTCGGATTCGCCACCAACCACGACAGCGCCGGATACGCCGTCAGAATCGCCAGAATCGTCGCCGCCAGCAGTAAGGGTTTGCGCCCGATCTTGTCGGACACCGCGCCCATCACTGGCAGCCAGATGAAGTTGGAAATGCCCACGCACACCGTCACCAGCAATGCGTCGAAGTCGGACAGGTGCAGTTCGGCCTTGCCGAAGGTCGGCGTGTAGGCGGTGATCAGGTAGAACGACACGGTGGTCATCACTACCAGCGCCATGCCGGCGATGACGATGCCGAAGTTCTGGCCGATCGAACGCACGATTTCCTGCAGGGTAGGGCGGTGTTTACGTGCCTGGAACTCAGGGGTTTCTTCCAGCGAACGGCGAATCACGAAGATCACCGGCACGATCAGGCAGCCGATCAGGAACGGCACGCGCCAGCCCCAGTCGCCCATTTCTTCAGGGCTGAGCCAGTGGTTGAGGCCCACGCCGAGCAAACCGGCGAAGACCACCGCAGCCTGCTGGCTGGCGGACTGCCAGCTGACAAAAAAGCCTTTGCGGCCCGGCGTGGCGATTTCCGCCAGGTACACCGACACACCGCCCAATTCGACGCCGGCGGAAAAGCCTTGCAGCAACCGGCCAAACAGCACCAGCAACGGCGCCGCGACGCCCAAGGTGGCGTAGCCGGGCACGCAGGCAATCAGGATGGTGCCCGCAGCCATTAACGCCAAGGTGATGACCAGGCCCTTTTTACGGCCGTGGCGGTCGATGTAGGCACCCAGGAAGATTGCGCCCAGTGGCCGCATCAGGAAGCCGGCGCCGAACGTTGCAAGCGACAGCATCAGCGAGGCGAAGGCGCTGTCGCTGGGGAAGAAAGTTTTGGCAATGGCCGTGGCGTAGAAGCCATAGACCATGAAGTCGAACATCTCGAGAAAGTTGCCGCTGACAACGCGAAAAATCGCTTTGCCTTTGCCCGTTGTGGTGGACATGTCATGCACTCATTTTGGCTGTCTTATTAGTGATCCCTGGTCATCACTCGTCCTTGCTGCAGTTTTGTAACCATATGTGTATTAGCCACTACCGGCAATGAAAATTGATAGCAAGCTGACTAAATGCGCAGTTGTCGGTGGCGATGAAAATCTAATGTGGGAGCTGGCTTGCCTGCGATAGCGGTGTGTCAGTTCGCAAATGAGTGGCTGACCCACCGCTATATCGCAGGCAAGCCAGCTCCCACAGGGTTATTGGGTGTTTTTGCGGGCGGTTATTAGTTCAGGAGGGCGTTGCGCAGGCTGTCCGACAGGCCTTTTGGCGCCAGCCATATACCGAGGTAGGCTTTCGCCAATTCATCGTTGCGACTGCTGAACACCACCTGCTCATTGATCTCCAGGTTCAACCCGCGCCCAGGGCGAAAATCCAGGGCATAACGATCGCCGCTACGAATGTTGCGGAAACTGGCGTGCAGTTGGTCCAGCTCGGGCTTCAGGCGGGCGAGGGTTGCAGCGGATTGCTGGCGTTCGAGGGTGGCGGTGGCGGCCTTGATCACATCGTTGCGGTCGATGTCGCGAAAGTAATACAGCGCCAGGCGCACAGCCTTTTGCTGGTCCCAGGCCTGTTTGGCGCTGATATCAGCTGGAGCGTACAGCGCGGCTGCATAGACATCCGCCCAGAGATACACCAGCACCGTCTGGTTTTTCAGCGCCAGTTCATGCGCTTGCGCAGCAAAACCGGCTTGCTTGAGCCGATCCGCCTCACTGGCGTGTGCCGTCAGCGAAAAAATCATCATTAAACAGAAAACCACATGCCGCATAATGGCCCGTCCTGCGAAGGTGCGTGTCAGCAGTGTAATGCCAGTTTGCAGTTTCTGTAGTAAAGGCAAGACTGGCCTACGACGCGACCAAGGGTTAATGTGCGCGGCGTTGAGCCTTATATAGACTGTGCCCCGGCTCACACACTTGAGCCAAAAATTTCCTTCATGCCCGCTGGCCGCGGCATGATTTAGCCAGGCGTCCAACCGTACGCCTGGCCTGTTCTGAGGAGTACGCATGGCTGTCTACAACTACGACGTAGTGGTACTGGGTTCCGGCCCGGCTGGAGAAGGTGCGGCAATGAACGCCGCCAAAGCGGGGCGCAAGGTGGCGATGGTCGATAGCCGTCGCCAGGTCGGCGGTAACTGCACCCACCTGGGTACCATCCCGTCCAAGGCCTTGCGTCACTCGGTGCGCCAGATCATGCAGTTCAACACCAACCCGATGTTCCGGGCCATTGGTGAGCCGCGCTGGTTCTCGTTTCCGGACGTGCTTAAAAGCGCCGAGAAAGTCATCTCCAAGCAAGTCGCGTCGCGTACCGGCTACTACGCCCGTAACCGCGTCGACCTGTTCTTCGGCACCGGCAGTTTCGCCGACGAGCAAACCGTCGAAGTGGTCTGCGCCAACGGCGTGGTCGAAAAACTGGTGGCCAAGCACATCATCATCGCCACCGGTTCGCGCCCGTATCGCCCGGCGGATATCGATTTCCACCACCCGCGTATCTACGATAGCGACACCATCCTGAGCCTGGGCCACACCCCGCGCAAACTGATCATCTATGGCGCCGGCGTGATCGGCTGTGAATACGCCTCGATCTTCAGCGGCCTGGGTGTGTTGGTGGAACTGGTCGACAACCGCGACCAGTTACTGAGCTTCCTCGACTCGGAAATCTCCCAGGCGTTGAGCTACCACTTCAGCAACAACAACATCACCGTGCGCCACAACGAAGAATACGAGCGGGTCGAAGGCCTGGATAACGGCGTGATCTTGCACCTCAAGTCCGGCAAGAAGATCAAGGCCGACGCCTTGCTGTGGTGCAACGGCCGTACCGGCAACACCGACAAGTTGGGCATGGAAAACATCGGGGTCAAGGTCAACAGCCGTGGCCAGATCGAAGTGGACGAGAATTACCGCACCTGCGTACCGAACATCTACGGCGCCGGTGACGTGATCGGCTGGCCGAGCCTGGCCAGTGCTGCGCATGACCAGGGCCGTTCGGCGGCCGGCAGCATTGTCGACAATGGCAGCTGGCGCTATGTGAACGACGTGCCGACCGGGATCTACACGATTCCCGAGATCAGCTCGATCGGCAAGAACGAGCACGAACTGACCAAGGCCAAGGTGCCTTATGAAGTCGGCAAGGCATTCTTCAAGAGCATGGCGCGTGCGCAGATCGCCGGTGAGCCGCAAGGCATGCTGAAGATTCTGTTCCACCGTGAAACCCTCGAGGTTCTCGGCGTGCATTGCTTCGGCTACCAGGCCTCGGAGATCGTGCACATCGGCCAGGCGATCATGAACCAGCCGGGTGAGCAAAATACCCTCAAGTATTTTGTGAACACCACGTTCAACTACCCGACCATGGCCGAAGCCTATCGGGTAGCGGCCTACGACGGCCTCAACCGGCTTTTTTGAGCGGCTCCGGCCGGTGGCCTGAGCCGGCCGGGGAGACCGATTTCAGTAATTCTCGAGGGTGGCAGTGGCCAAACCGGGAAAGTCTGTAATCAGGCTATCTACGCCGAAGTCGGCGAGCCTGCGCATCAGCGCAGGTTCGTTGACCGTCCACACGGACACGTGCAAACCCTGGCGCTGGGCTTTTTCCAGACGCTCGGGGGTGCACAGCGTCCAGTTCAATGCAAGGTACTCACAGCCGTAGTTCTGCGCGACCTTCAACGGGTCGAGCCAGGCGTATTCGGCCACCAGGCCGCGTGACAGGTCCGGGGTGAGTTCCACCGCGGCTTTCAATACTTCCCGCGAACTTGAGGTCACGGTGACCTTGTCCATCAGGCCATGGCGCACGGCCATCTCGCGGATCGCCAACACGGTGGTCGCGGCACGGGTGCGCGAGGCACTTTTGACTTCCAACTGCCAGTGATCGAAGTCGCACTGTTCGAACAGTTCTTCCAGGCGCGGAATCGGGCACGGCTTGACCCAGCCTGGGCCACCTTTGCGCGCGTCCATCTTCACCAGGTCCGCCGCCGAGTATTCGACGACCTTGCCGCGCCGGTCGGCGGTGCGTTTGAGGGTCGGGTCGTGGATCACCATCAACTCGCCGTCCATGGACAGGTGCAGGTCCAGTTCGCAACGGCGTACACCGTGCTTGAGGCATTCCTGAAAGCTGGTCAGGGTGTTTTCCGGTGCTTCGCCTTTGGCACCGCGGTGGCCGTAAATCAGGGTCACAGTTGCTCCTTTGCGCCAGGTAGCCTGGCGTAGTCAATACGTATTCAGATGTCGTCGCTTTGTTCCCGCGCCAGCCGGCGTTCCTGGGCCTGTTTCTGCAGGATATAGCGCGCCAGCAACTGGCGTTGGGCGTCGGTCATGGATTCGAACTCTGTGCCCACGTCAAAACCATCGCCCTTGGGGTCGCAATGGGTGACGCGCGCGCGCAGCAACAGGCCGAGCGCTTGGGGCATCAGCACCAGCTTGACCGCCAGATGCGCGCCGGGCGCCAGCGGCGTGGGGTGCTGGAAGTCGATGCCGCCCTCGGAGATGATTACCGGCTGCGGCGCGCCGACCTCATCCAGCAGGCCACGGGCCATGATCTGGCTGAGCAGATCCACGCGTTTGTTCTGGACTTTGAGAAAGGCCGCCAGGCTGCGATCTTTCTCGCTGATCTGGCGCAGCAGGTGCTGGGCTTCGAATTCGCTGAGGTGCAGTTCGCTGAGCAGATTGAACAGTGGGGAATCATCCAGCAACACTTCCTTGCTCGCCGCTTCCGGGGCAGACAGTGTGCTGATTTGAAGTGCGATCATGTCGTCGATACGGTAGTATTCGCGGCGTTCTTCTTCATCTAATGTCGACATGGCGAACCCAAAGTAGCGGTAATGGTCTGAGTGTAAAGCTGCTTACCTGACCCCGCCACCGGGACGTCTTCTTTTCCTCCGAACAAGCCCCGACATGTTCAGACCTCTCTTCGTATTTATCGGCACGCGTTATACCCGTGCAAAGCGCCGCAATCATTTTGTGTCGTTCATTTCCCTGACCTCGATGATCGGGCTCGCCTTGGGCGTGGTCGTGATGATCGTGGTGCTGTCGGTGATGAACGGCTTCGATCATGAGATGCGCACTCGCGTGCTGGGCATGGTGCCCCACGCGACCATCGAGTCCGATGAACCCATCAACGACTGGCAAAGCCTGGCCGCCAAGGTCAAGCAGAACCCCAAGGTAGTGGCCGTTGCGCCGTTTACCCAGATGCAGGGGCTGCTGACCAACGACGGCAAGGTGCAGAAGATCCTGCTCAATGGCGTTGACCCGGCCCAGGAACGTAACGTGTCGATCATCGACAAGTTCATGTTGCAGGGCAAACTCGACGACCTGGCGCCCGGCAGCTTCGGCATCGTGATCGGCGACAAGGCCGCAGCCAAGCTCGGCGTGGGCATCGGCGACAAGCTGACCTTCGTCGCGCCGGAAGTCACTGTTACCCCAGCCGGCATGTTCCCGCGCATGAAGCGTTTTACCGTGGTCGGCACCTTCCACGTCGGCGCCGGCGAAATCGACGGCTATTTGGGGCTCACCAACCTCACCGACCTGGCGCGCCTGCATCGCTGGCAGCCGGACCAAGTGCAGGGCCTGCGCCTCAAGTTCAACGACCTGTTCGATGCGCCGCGCGGCGCCTGGGAAATCGCCCAGCACCTGGGCGACTCGCAGTACTACGCCCGCGACTGGACCCGTACCCACGGCAACCTCTACCAGGCCATCCGCATGGAAAAAGCCATGATCGGCCTGCTGTTGCTGCTGATCGTCGCCGTGGCCGCGTTCAACATCATCTCTACCCTGGTGATGGTGGTGAACGACAAGAAGGGCGATATCGCCATCCTGCGTACCCTTGGCGCCACGCCGGGGCAGATCATGGCGATCTTCATGGTGCAGGGCACCGTGATCGGCGTGGTCGGCACCTTGATCGGCACCGGCGTTGGCATTCTGGCCGCGCTGAACGTCAGCGCTGCCATTGCCGCGCTGGAAAAAGTCATTGGCCACAAGTTTCTCAACGCTGACGTCTACTTTATCGACTACTTGCCGTCCCAGGTTCAGGCCCAGGACGTATTGATGGTGGGCGGCGCCGCGTTGCTCTTGAGTTTCCTTGCCACCCTGTACCCAGCCTGGCGCGCGGCACGCACCCAGCCAGCACAGGCCTTACGTTATGAGTGAATCGGGCATGAGTGAAAAAGCTATTTTGAGCTGCCGCAACCTGGGCAAATCCTACGAGGAAGGCCCGGAATCGGTGGTGGTGTTGTCCAACCTGCAGCTGGAACTGCACCCGGGCGAGCGCGTGGCGATCGTCGGCAGTTCCGGTTCCGGCAAAAGTACCTTGCTCAACCTGTTGGGCGGCCTGGATACACCTTCCGAGGGCAGCGTGTGGCTGGCCGGTGAAGAGCTGTCGGCACTCGGTGAAAAAGCCCGCGGCCAACTGCGCAACCGTTCGCTCGGTTTTGTGTACCAGTTCCACCACCTGCTGCCGGAATTCACCGCACTGGAAAACGTGTGCATGCCGCTGCTGATCGGCAAGACCGCGATCCCCGAAGCGTGCCAGCGCGCCAAGGCGTTACTGGAGCGCGTTGGCCTTGGCCATCGCCTGGAGCACAAACCGGCTGAGCTGTCCGGCGGCGAGCGCCAGCGTGTGGCCATCGCCCGTGCCCTGGTGAACAACCCGGGCCTGGTGATGCTCGATGAGCCGACCGGCAACCTCGACTCGCACACCGCACAAGGCATCAAGGACTTGATGCTGGAACTGAGCACCCAGATGCGCACCGCGTTCCTGGTGGTGACCCATGACATGAGCATGGCCCGCCAGATGGACCGCGTGTTGCACCTGCAGGAAGGTCATCTGGTCGCCATCTGACCCGTTTCAAGCCTGGCTTTTTTTAGCCAGGCTTTTTCATTTTTTTAAACGGTGCCCGCGAATGTTCAGACCGTTATCGATTTTTATCGGCACGCGCTATACCCGCGCCAAGCGCCGCAACCGTTTTGTCTCGTTTATCTCGATGACCTCGATGATCGGCCTCGCCCTGGGCGTGCTGGCGATGATCGTGGTGCTGTCGGTAATGAACGGCTTCCAGCGTGAAATGAGCACGCGCATCCTCGGCATGGTGCCCCACGCCACCATTGTCGGTGTGAACCCGATTGATAACTGGCAGCCCGTGGCCGCCGCCGCGTTGAAGAACCCCGAGGTCACGGCTGCGGTGCCGTTCACACAGATGGACGGCATGTTCTCCTACAAGGGCGCGATGCAGCCGATCGAGATCAGCGGCGTTGACCCGGCCCAGGAAGGCAAGGTGTCGATCGTGGCCCAGCATATCGTGCGCGGCAAGCTCGAAGACCTGAAGGCCGGCGAGTTCGGCGTAGTGATCGGCGATATCACCGCACGGCGCTTTCGCCTGAACGTCGGCGACAAGCTGACCCTGATCGTGCCGGAAATCAGCACGGCCGCACCGGGTGGCATCACCCCGCGCATGCAGCGCTTGAACGTGGTCGGTATCTTCAAGGTGGGCGCCGAGCTGGATGGCTCCATGGCCCTGATCAACATGGCCGACGCCGCCGAGATCCAGCATTGGCAGCCGAACCAGGTACAAAGCGTGCGCCTGGCGGTGAAGGATTTGTACGCAGCACCCAAGGTTTCGGCGGACATTGCCGCGAGCTTGGGCGCCGACTACAAGCCGGATGACTGGACCCATACCCAGGGCAGCCTGTTCAGCGCAATGAAGATGGAAAAGACCATGATCGGCCTGCTGTTGCTGATGATCGTCGCCGTCGCTGCGTTTAACATCATCGCCACGCTGATCATGGTGGTGAACGACAAAGGCGCGGACATCGCGATTTTGCGCACCATCGGCGCCACGCCACGGCAGATCATGGCGATCTTCATGGTGCAGGGCACGGTGATTGGTATCGTCGGAACCTTGATCGGCGGCGTGCTGGGCGTGATTGCGGCGCTGAACGTGAGTGAACTGGTGGGCTGGCTGGAGCGCGTGACCGGGCAGCATATCTTCAGTTCGGACGTGTACTTCGTCAGCAACCTGCCTTCCGAGCTGCAAGGCGGCGATGTGCTGTTGATTTGCACGGCCGGGTTTGTATTGAGCTTTATGGCGACGATTTACCCGGCGTATCGAGCGGCGAAGATTGAGCCGGCGCATGCCCTCAGGTATTCGTAAACTCTAAGACCGCTATCGCAGGCAAGCCAGCTCCCACATTTTGATGTGTGAATACATTCGAATGTGGGAGCTGGCTTGCCTGCGATAGGGCCGGCCCAGCTTGCATCAATCCCCCTTGGGCAACTCAATCACAAACCTGGTCCACCCGGCTTCAGACTCACAATAAATCCTCCCCCCATGCGCCCGCACAATCGACTGGGTAATCGCCAACCCCAGCCCCGCATGCTCACTGCTGCCTTCACGGCGCGCCGGGTCCGCCCGATAGAACCGATCAAACAATTTAGGTAACAAAGCCGCAGGGATACCTTCCCCGGTATTGGCGACAGTCAGCGTCACAGCCTGTGCGCTTTCCATAATCCGCACTCGCACCTCGCCACCCACTGGGGTAAATCGCAGCGCGTTATCCAGCAAGTTCGACACGGCCCGGCGCAACATACCGCGATCACCCGCCGTTTGAGCCGTGCCCTCGCACACCAGCTTGACCTGCGCGTCTTCGGCCAACAGCGCAAAAAACTCCAGCAACGCCTCCACTTCATCGTGCAGCGCCAGCGCTTCGCGTTTGGGCATCAGCAGGCCATGGTCGGCTTTGGCCAGGTACAGCATGTCATTCACCAACTGCGCCATCCACTGCAACTCCTCCAGGTTGCTGTGCAACGTCTCGCGGTAGTCCTCCAGCGGGCGTGGCTGGGTGAGGATCACCTGGGTGTGGGTCAGCAGGTTCGACAGTGGCGTGCGCAGTTCATGCGCGATGTCGGCAGAGAACGCCGACAAACGCTGGAACGAGTCGTCGAGCCGCCCCAGCATCGCGTTAAACGCCTGGGCGAGTTCGGCCAACTCCAGCGGCATTTGCGCCTGGGGCAAGCGTTGGGTCAGGGAATGGGCCGACACGCCTGCCGCCACTTCGCTCATGCGCCGCAACGGCCGCAGCCCGCTGCGCGCAGCCCACGCACCGAGCAGCGCGGTGGCCAGGGCGGACAGGCCGACCGTGAGCCAGATCAACCGTTGCATGCGTTGCAGAAAGTGCTGGTGGTGCGTGATGTCGAGGATCAGCGACAGTTGCGGCGAACCGGCTTGGCCCGCCAGCAACGGCGCGTTGTACACACGGTAGTCGGTGCCCGCGTTTTGCAGGCTGTGCAAGCCGGGCGCTGCGGGCAGCGTGACGCTCGGCGCGCCATCAAACCAGCGTTGGCCGGCGGCGCTGATGCGCAAGGCAAGATCCGGCTGGCGGCTGAGTTCGGCACGCAGTTGCGCTTCTCGTTGGGTGAAGGCCGCCAGTGAGTCGACACCCTGCAAGGTGCTGCGCAGCGCGAGCAGTTTGCCGTCGAGTTGCTGTTGGTCCAGTTCGATAAAGTGCGCTTCGCTGGCATGGTTGAACAATACGCCAGCGATGAGCGAGACCACCGCCGTACAGCCAGCAAATAACAGCGCCAGACGGCTGGCCAGGGACAGGCGTGGGATCAATTGCACCGCTCCTCCAGCACATAACCCATGCCGCGCACGGTGTGGATCAGCTTGGTGGGGAAGTTGTCATCGACTTTAAGGCGCAGACGGCGAATCGCCACTTCGATGATATTGGTGTCGCTGTCGAAATTCATGTCCCACACCTGCGAGGCAATCAAGCTCTTGGGCAGCACTTCGCCCTGGCGGCGCAGCAGCAGTTCGAGCAGGGCGAACTCCTTGGCGGTGAGGTCGATGCGCTGGCCGTCGCGCTCGACGCGGCGGCGGATCAGGTCCAGGCGCAGATCGGCCAATTGCAGCGCGGTTTCCTGCGGTGTGCTGCTGCCACGGCGTAGCAGGCTGCGCACTCGCGCCAGCAGTTCGGAAAAGGCGAAAGGCTTGACCAGATAATCGTCGGCGCCCAGTTCCAGGCCATGCACGCGGTCTTCCACGGCGTCGCGGGCGGTGAGGAACAACACCGGGATTTCCAGGCCGGCACTGCGCACTGATTGCAGAATTTGCCAGCCGTCGCGGCCGGGCAGCATCACATCGAGAATCAACAGGTCGTAGTCGCCGGTCAACGCCAGGTGCTGGCCAGTGGTGCCGTCAGCCACCAGTTCAGTGGTAAAACCTGCCTCGGCCAAGCCTTGGCGCAGGTAGTGGCCGGTTTTCGGTTGGTCTTCAACGATCAGCAGTTTCATGGGCAACTCGTGGCAACAGGTGACGATGGGCTTTATACCGTGGGGGTCAGCGTAAGGGCGCAACCTGACAAAGTTGTAATCTAGCAGTCAGCTGGCTGGCAGCGGGGCCATCTTAAAGTGCTGAGCAAGCTGGACACACTTTTTTGGAGAAGCGTCATGGCGTTGCGTACACCACTGTTATTGGCGGGCTGTTTGCTGGCATTGAGCGTTAATGCAATGGCCGATGAGGCCCACACCTACGCGTTTGGCCACCCGGCACCGGCCGATAAAGCCACGCGCACCGTGGAAGTCACCCTGCAGGACATTGCCTTTTCGCCCAAGGCTCTGGATGTAAAAGCCGGTGAGACCGTGCGCTTTGTGCTGGTCAACAAAGGCCAGTTACTGCACGAATTCAACCTGGGCGATGCGGCGATGCACGCCGAACACCAGAAAGAAATGCTCAAGATGCAAGCCAGCGGCATGCTCACGGCCACCGGTATGGGCAAGATGGACCACGCCGCCATGGGGCATGGCGACATGGGCGGCATGAAGCATGACGACCCCAACAGCGTGCTGGTCGAGCCGGGCAAGACCGCCGAGCTGACCTGGACCTTCACCAAGGCCACCGGTCTTGAGTTTGCCTGCAACATTCCGGGGCATTACCAGGCGGGCATGGTCGGCAAGCTGACCGTTGAGTGAGGCGATTCTTAAGGGCGGGAGCAAAGGCTGGTAGACTGGCGCGGTTTATTTAGCCAGGTTTCCGCCATGCATCCCGCAGCCGAACATTCGCCGCTGGGCAAGTCCAGTGAATACATCTCTACCTACACGCCGTCGTTGCTGTTCCCGATCCCTCGCGCCGCCAAATGGGCCGAGCTGGGGCTGACTGCCGAAACCCTGCCTTATAAGGGCGTGGATTTCTGGAACTGCTTCGAACTGTCGTGGCTGCTGCCATCCGGCAAGCCGGTGGTGGCCATCGGTGAATTCAGCATCCCGGCCGAGTCGCCGAACATCATCGAGTCCAAGTCTTTCAAGTTGTACCTCAACTCGCTGAACCAGACCGCATTTGCCGATACGCAAAGCCTGGAAGCCACCTTGCGCACCGACCTCAGCGCCGCCGCCGGCCTGCCTGTGAGCGTGCGCATCCGCAGCCTGGCCGAGATTGAGGCCGAAGGTGTGATGGCGTTGCCGGGCGCGTGCATTGACGAGCTGGACATCAGCGTCAGCAACTACGAGCACCCGCGCCCGGAACTGCTGCGTTGCGACGACTCGCGCATTATCGAGGAGAGCGTGCACAGCCACCTGCTCAAATCCAACTGCCCGGTCACCAGCCAGCCGGATTGGGGCAGCGTGGTGGTGGAGTACCGTGGCCACGCGCTGGATCACGCCAGTTTGCTGGAATATATCGTGAGCTTCCGCCAACACTCGGACTTTCATGAGCAGTGCGTGGAACGGATCTTTCTGGACTTGCAGCGGTTGCTCAAGCCAGAGAAGTTGACGGTGTATGCGCGCTATGTGCGGCGCGGTGGGTTGGATATCAACCCGTATCGCAGCACTGAGAATGTGCAGTTCCAGAACGTGCGCCTGGCCCGTCAGTAAGCATCACCTAAAACTAAATGTGGGAGCTGGCTTGCCTGCGATAGCGGCCCATCAGTCATACATCGGGTGACTGATACACCGTCATCGCAGGCAAGCCAGCTCCCACAGTTGGTTCTGTGTTGGGCGTGGATCGTATTAGATCCCGATATTGCCCAAGGTGATCATGATATTGCGCAATGTCCCGGAAATGACCGGGTGTTCAGCATCGAACTCTATGGCTGCTTGATTCACATCATCGGAAATACTGGGTGTTTGGGTGGCCGGTTCAAGCTCGAGTTGTAATTCGAACTTGGCAATCAGGGCTTCCAGCGCTTCACGTTTTTCTTCCGACAGCGGCGGTTGCTGTTCCAACTGCCCGCGCAGGATGTTGACCTGTTCTTCAAGCTTTATGCGGTCAGGCATGACGTTCTTCCTTTTATCGATAGGCACTGGCATAGACCGCGGCACGCCGTGAAAGGTCTACGGGCTGACCTGTAGATTAATCCACCGGCGCCTTAAGTGCATGATCTCTATCAGGGCTTCTCGCCTTTAAGCTGGCGCAGGCTGATATCCGCCAGGCACGTGCCCAGCTCGCCAAGGTGATCGATCACCGAATGCACGCCCAGCCCATACAGCGCCACCGTGGCTTTGCCGCGCTTGTGCTCGCGTTGCTGCTCGGTCAGCGCCTGCCATTGTTCCGGCGACAGGCCGCACAGCGAGCCGCAGGACGCCAGGCCGATGGTCCACAACCCGGCATTCAGGCCCGATTGCAGCAAACGCGGCTCGCCGCTGACCAGCACACAGCCTTCGAGGCGTTCGATATTCAGTGCCATCAAGGCTTGCCAGCAAGCGTGCGGCGCGGGCCAGCGGATCGAGGCGGGTGGCGTGGCTTTGAGCCAGGCGGGCAGGGCCGCCGCCAGCGGCGTGGTGACAGAAGCGGGCAGTTCATCCAGCCAGGCGCAGGGCACGCCCTGGTCCTTGAGGCTGCGCAGAATCTTCAGCGCACCGGGCGTGGCCTGGGAGTCGGGGCAGGGCGAGTCGGTGCGGGCCAGGGAACCAAAATCCACCAGGCAGCCACTCAGTCCAAACAGCACGGCAGTCAAGGTGGGGGCGCTGGCTATGGCAATTTCGGCGTGAGGCATTTCGACTTCCCTGAAATAACTATCCTGAAATAGCTACGACGCTATCCGGGCTGCATGACAAGCGGATGACACTTAACCTATTTGTAGGGATTTTGTGCATTTTGCGTATGTCGATTCCGCGTTACTGCCTAAATCCACCCATCCGTCATATACTGACGGTCTTATTCAGGGCATAGCGCCCATGACAGACCATTCAAGGAGCCAAAGCTATGCGCTGGAGCCAGTACTTCGCTCAGCTATCTGTGTGTGCAACTATCCTGCTCGTCCCCTTCGCGGCCCAAGCTGCGTCCGAAGACGATCCATGGGAAAGCGTCAACCGCCCGATCTTCACCTTCAACGACACCGTTGATACCTACGCGCTCAAGCCGATTGCCCAGGGTTATCAATTTGTAACCCCGCAATTCGTGCAAGACGGCATCCACAACTTCTTCCGCAACATCGGCGATGTCGGCAACCTGGCCAACAACGTGCTGCAGCTCAAGCCGCACGCCGCCGGTGTAGACACCGCCCGCCTGTTGATGAACACCACCTTCGGCGTGCTCGGCTTTGTTGATGTGGGCACCAAAATGGGGCTGCAACGCAGCGATGAAGACTTCGGCCAGACCCTCGGCTACTGGGGCGTAGGCAGCGGTCCTTACGTGATGCTGCCGCTGCTGGGCCCAAGCACACTGCGTGACGCGCCGTCCAAATACGTCGACAGCTACACCCAACCGTACCGCTACATGAACGATATCGGCTGGCGCAACAGCACCTTCGGCCTGAACATCGTTGACACCCGTGCCAGCCTGCTCGACAGCGAGAAGCTGATCACTGGCGACAAGTACACCTTTATCCGTAATGCTTACCTGCAGAACCGTGAGTTCAAGGTAAAAGACGGCAAGGTCGTCGACGACTTTTAAGCCGTGACGTTTTGAAATGAAAAAAGGCGACCTTTATAGGTCGCCTTTTTTGTGCGGGCTTTTCAGTGCATTTTCAAGATCTTGAGGCCCAGGTGCTGGCGCTCGCCATCGTTTTTGGCCCACACCACCTCGGTGTCCGCTTCCAGGCCGGCGAGGGCGGCGTGTTCCGAATCGATGCGCACGGTCAGTTGGTCTCCCACCTGAAACTGACGCGGGGCCTCAACCTGCATGCCGGAGCTGGAAAGGTCCACGCAAACCCCGGCAATCTCTTGCCCTGCGTGGATCAGCGCCACGTCGGCATCCACGCGCATGCGGATGAAATCGCGTTTTTCGTCGTAGCCGCGCTCATGTTCACTCACGGGTTCCATCCTTACTTTGTGTTGTGGTGGTGACTGTTCTTATAACTCCCGGTGATTTGCGGTGTAAAGACGCCCGGCGACCATCGGCATGAGCTTGAAACCCCTGACGGATGGGAGTACCGTCTGCGCCTTAGAAGGGCACCTCTGCTTTACCGTTGTGCATGGGAGAAATCCCAGTACTTTGTAGGACAGAGAGGCTAGAAAGCGAATCCAGTACGTGAGCCCGGCCATTGCCGAGCCGCCTACGCCAACCTAATTCTGGCGCCGTTTGCCCACATGCAAAAAACCAGTGCCACGCTGCTGATAATCGATGACGACGAAGTAGTGCGCGCGAGCCTCGCGGCCTATTTGGAAGACAGTGGCTTCAGCGTCCTGCAGGCCAGTAATGGCCAACAGGGTCTCCAGGTGTTCGAGCGCGACAAGCCCGACCTCGTGATCTGCGACCTGCGCATGCCCCAAATGGGCGGCCTGGAGCTTATTCGCCAGGTAACCGAGCGTGCGCCGCAGACGCCAGTGATTGTTGTGTCCGGTGCCGGCGTGATGAACGATGCTGTCGAGGCCCTGCGCCTGGGCGCCGCCGACTACCTGATCAAGCCCCTGGAAGACCTGGCGGTGCTGGAGCACTCGGTGCGCCGCGCGCTGGACCGTGCTCGCCTGCTGCTGGAAAACCAGCGCTACCGCGAAAAGCTCGAAACCGCCAACCGCGAACTCGAAGCCAGCCTCAATTTGCTCCAGGAAGACCAGAACGCCGGTCGCCAGGTGCAGATGAACATGCTGCCGGTGAGCCCGTGGACCATCGACGAATTCAAGTTTGCGCACCAGATCATCCCGTCGCTGTACCTGTCGGGTGATTTCGTCGACTACTTCCGCGTCGATGAGCGACGTGTGGCGTTCTACCTGGCCGACGTATCCGGCCACGGCGCTTCTTCTGCTTTTGTTACCGTGTTGTTGAAATTCATGACCACACGGCTGTTGTTCGAATCCAAGCGCAATGGCACCTTGCCGGAGTTCACCCCCTCCGAGGTGCTGGGCCACATCAACCGAGGCCTGATCAGCTGCAAGCTGGGCAAGCACGTGACGATGGTCGGCGGCGTTATTGATGAAGAAACCGGTCTTTTGACCTACAGCATCGGCGGTCACCTGCCGATGCCGGTTTTATACACTCCCGACAGTGTGCGTTACCTGGAAGGCCGTGGTCTGCCGGTGGGCTTGTTTAACGAAGCCACCTACGAAGACCACATCCTGGAACTGCCGCCGACGTTCAGCCTTACGCTGATGTCCGACGGCATACTGGACCTTCTTCCAGAGCCTACACTCAAAGAGAAAGAAGCCGCCTTGCCCCAAAAGGTCAAGTCGGCGGGCGGCAGCCTGGATGGCCTGCGGCAGGTTTTTGGATTGGCCACGCTAGGGGAGATGCCGGATGATATCGCCCTATTGGTGTTGAGCAGGAATCTTTGATGAGTACCGGAAGAATCCAATTCGCCGAGCAAGACGGGACCTTCGTCCTGAAGTTTGTCGGTGAAGTGCGCCTGACCTTGTGTTCGGCGCTGGATGCGACGATTGAGCGGATCTTCACCGCGCTGAACTTCTCAGCGATCGTGATCGATCTGACCGAAACCCGCAGCATCGACAGCACCACCCTTGGCCTGCTGGCCAAGTTGTCCATTCTGTCTCGGCAGAAGGTCGGCCTGTTGCCGACTGTGGTCACCACCCACGAAGACATCACCCGTCTGTTGCAGTCCATGGGCTTTGATCAAGTGTTCAACATCGTTGACCGCCCGATCCCGTGCCCGGAATGCCTGACCGACCTGCCTTCGCAAGACCAGTCCGAAGAAATCGTACGGGTCAAGGTGCTGGAAGCGCACAAGATCCTGATGGGCTTGAACGAGTCCAACCGCGAAGCCTTCCACGACCTGGTCAACGCGCTGGAGCGCCACTGACCTTCAGTTGAAACCCAATCCAATGTGGGAGCTGGCTTGCCTGCGATAGCGGTATGTCAGCCACCTATTCATCACTGACCCACCGCTATCGCAGGCAAGCCAGCTCCCACAGTTTAAATTGGGTTTGGTTTGAAGTCGGCGAAACACAAAAAAGGGCGGCACCCTCACAGGTGCCGCCCTTTTTGTCGCCGCCTGCCTTACAGCTTGGCAGTCAACAACGCCTCCAGCTTCTCCTGGTCGCGAGCAAACTGACGAATGCCTTCCGCCAGCTTCTCAGTCGCCATCGCATCCTCGTTGGACTCCCAACGGAACTGCGCTTCAGTCAAATGCACCCGTGCTTCACCGGCATGGCCTGGCGACAGCTTGCGCTCCAGCTTGCCTTCATCGGCCGCCAGCTTCTCCAGCAGGTCCGGGCTGATGGTCAGGCGATCACAGCCGGCCAGCTCTTCAATCTGGCTCAGGTTACGGAAGCTCGCACCCATCACTACGGTTTTGTAGCCATTGGCCTTGTAGTAGTTGTAGATGCGCGTTACCGACACAACACCTGGGTCTTCAGCGCCGGTGTAGTCGTTGCCGTTGGCCTTCTTGTACCAGTCGTAGATACGGCCCACGAATGGCGAAATCAGGAACACACCGGCTTCGGCGCAGGCCACGGCCTGGGCAAACGAGAACAGCAGCGTCAGGTTGGTCTGAATGCCTTCTTTTTCCAGCTTCTCCGCCGCGCGGATGCCTTCCCAGGTGGAGGCGATCTTGATCAGCACGCGGTCACGGCCTACGCCGGCTTTGTCGTACAGGTCGATCAGACGGTGCGCACGCTTGAGAATCGCGGCTTCATCGAACGACAAACGCGCATCCACTTCAGTGGAAATACGCCCCGGCACGACTTTGAGAATCTCCTGACCCACTGCCACCGCAAAACGGTCACTGGCCAGGCCCACGTCACCGTTGCAGTCCTTCACAGCCTCATCCAGCAGCTTGGCATAGCCTGGAATCGACGCCGCCTTGAGCAGCAGGGAAGGGTTAGTGGTGGCGTCTTGTGGCTTGAGCTTGGCGAGGGTAGAAAAATCGCCGGTATCGGCTACGACAGTGGTGAATTGCTTGAGTTGTTCCAGCTTGGAAGTCATGGGCGTGCTCTGTCCTGTGGGTCTGATGACATTACCCGAGCGCCGACAAGCGCTCAAGGGCGCAAATACATTCGGTCGTTTGCGCGGGCGACAACCTGAAAACAGCCGTTTGAATCACCGGCCATACTGCTAAATAGGAGACCAAAACCCCCGACAGGTTCAACCCAAGTTCCCCAAGCCAACGCAGCTCCCGTGTGAAAGCTGGCTTCCTGTGGCGAGCAGGCTTGCCCTGCGTTGGGCTGCGAAGCAGCCCCAGTAAGGCGATCGAGTTTTTCATTCAGAACGCGGTCATAGTTATCAGGGCCGCTACGCACCCCAACGCAGGGCAAGCCTGCTCGCCACAACAGCCCAGCCACCCACCAACGCCCTGACACCCATCACCCAAAACGGTGGGAGCTGGCTTGCCTGCGATAACGCCAGCCCAGCCACCACCCAACCCCCTGACACCCCGCACTCAAAACGGTGGGAGCTGGCTTGCCTGCAATAACGCCAGCCCAGCCACCAACCAACCCCCTGACACCCCGCACTCAAACTGTGGGAGCTGGCTTGCCTGCGATAACGCCAGCCCAGCCACCAACCAACCCCCTGACACCCTGCACTCAAAACTGTGGGAGCTGGCTTGCCTGCGATAACGCCAGCCCAGCCACCAACCAACCCCCTGACACCCCGCACTCAAAACTGTGGGAGCGGGCTTGCTCGCGAAAGCGGCCTGTCAGCCTCTAAATAAACCAACTGACACCCAACCCCTCACCGCCCCTCCAACAACTCCCCAGCCTGATCCAACAACGCCAACGGATCACTCGCCTTATGAATATCTACCGACAACAGCTGCCTGAACCGACGAGCCCCCGGAAACCCGGTCCCCAACCCCAACACATGCCGAGTAATGTGATGCATCACACCACCGCTCGCCAAATGCTCCGCAATATAAGGCCGCAACAACGCCAACACCTGCGCCCGACTTACCACCGGCGCCTCACTCCCAAACAACCGCTGATCCACCTCCGCCAACACATACGGATTGTGATAAGCCTCCCGCCCCAACATCACCCCATCAAACACCTGCAAATGCTCCTGGCACTGCTCCAGCGTCTTGATCCCGCCATTCAACACAATCTCCAACGCCGGGAAATCCTGCTTCAACTGCGCCGCCACGTCATACCGCAACGGCGGAATATCCCGATTCTCCTTCGGCGACAACCCCTCCAGAATCGCAATCCGCGCATGCACCGTAAAACTGGTACACCCCGCATCCCTCACCGTCCCAACGAAATCACACAACTCGGCATAACTGTCGCGCCCATTGATCCCGATACGGTGCTTCACCGTCACCGGAATCGACACCGCATCCCGCATCGCCTTCACGCAATCTGCCACCAACGCCGGGTGCGCCATCAAGATCGCGCCGATCATATTGTTCTGCACCCGATCACTCGGGCAGCCGACGTTCAAGTTCACTTCATCGTAACCGGCAGCCTCAGCCATACGCGCGCAGGCGGCCAGGTCAGCGGGCACGCTGCCGCCCAGTTGCAGCGCGAGTGGGTGCTCGGCTTCGTTGTGGCGCAGGAAGCGGTCGTGGTCGCCATGCAGGATCGCGCCAGTGGTGACCATCTCGGTGTAGAGCAGGGCGTGCTTGGAGAGCAGGCGCAGGAAGAACCGGCAGTGGCGGTCGGTCCAATCCATCATGGGGGCAACGGAGAACCGCCGAGATAGCGCAGGGCTTGAGTTTACTGGGCTGGAGTGGGTGTTTAGTACCATTTGGCTCAACGTGTTTATAGTGTGTTTTTAGGCGTTTTCAGGCGTTTTTTCGAGAGCGCTGGTACAATGTACCAATAACTTTTGGAATTGTACCAGTCGACTATGGCAACGATCAGAGCACGAAAACGCACCGATGGCTCAGTCAGCTACACGGCACAAATACGCCTGTTCCGCGACGGAGCGCAAGTCTACCAAGAGAGCCAGACCTTCGCCCGGAAACAGGCTGCTCAAGCCTGGGTGCGGCGACGTGAGGCAGAGCTGGATCAACCTGGTGCAATTGAGCGAGCGAACCGCAAGGGTGTTACCGTCCAGGACATGATCAAGCAGTATCTGGATGAGATGGAGAAAGTTCGACCGTTGGGTAAAACCAAAGAAGCCACTCTCAATGCCATTGCAGCGTCGGAGTTTGGCCAAACCGCTGATTCCGATATCAACAGCCAGCGGTTGGTTGACTTTGCGCTCTGGCGAATGAGCAAAGAGGGCGGTGGCGTTCAGCCACAGACCGCCGGCAATGATCTGGCCCATCTTGGGGCTGTCCTGTCGATTGCTCGGCCCGCTTGGGGATATGAGGTAGACCCCCACGCAATGGCGGATGCTCGAAAAGTGCTGAGGAAATTGGGCTACAACATGAAGAGCCGAGAGCGTGACCGGCGACCGACCAAGGACGAACTGGATAAGCTGCTGGAGTACTTCGTCGGCATGCAGCAGCGCCGCCCCAGTTCGATCAACATGCTTAAGGTCATCGGTTTCGCGTTATTTTCCACTCGTAGGCAGGATGAAATCAGCCGAGTTCTATGGGTAGACGTCGATGACGAGCGTCAGCGGGTGATGGTGCGAGACATGAAGAACCCCGGCCAGAAAATCGGCAACGATGTCTGGTGCAATCTTCCGGATGAAGCCTGGCGAATTCTGCAGAGCATGCCAAAAGAACGTGCGGAAATTTTCCCGTACAACTCGTCATCAATCTCCACGGCTTGGGCGAAGGCATGCAAGTTTCTAGAGATAGAAGATCTCCACTTCCACGATCTGCGGCACGATGGCGTGAGTCGGTTATTTGAAATGGATTGGGATATCCCCCGAGTGGCCAGTGTTTCCGGACATCGGGACTGGAACTCGTTGCGTAGATACACACATCTACGTGGGAGGGGTGACCACTATGCCGAATGGCCGTGGTTAGAAAAAATCATTCAGGCGCCCGTGAAGCTGGGCGCCTGGGGCAAGCAGTGAGTTAACTGGCTCGGCGGTATCCGTTGAGCTGGTTGCATTCCTTGACTGCGGCTTCCCTTTGCAGATCGAGGTAGGCGGCAAGATCGGTGATGTGGATTCCCTTCGCGCTTTTCTGGCTCGATTCGAGGCGAGTGATCGGGATCTTGATCTGGCCGGCCAACACCTTGCGCTGGAACATATCAGTGGTTAGGTGTGTGAAGTAATCCTTGCACACCTGTTCCAGCGGGATGATCGCCCTGCCGTTGTATTGCGCCATCAGGATGAAGGCGGTGTTCATGAGTTGCCTCCTGCACGCCGTGTGATGCCTTCGGCCTGGCGCAATTTGCTGCATTGTTCATGGCTACCGTGTGCCCGCGACTTGTTGCACTTGTCGCAAATGGTTTGTAGATCGAGAGGCGGCATTTGCCCGCGGCGGATTCGAACGGTTCGGCGGAGGCTGGTCATGCTGCCACCTCCAGCAACTCATCTTCGTCCTGATCTGCGTTAGCGTTGATCAGGGCCATCATCGGCCATGGTGATACTGAGTTGCCGACCATTAGCACCTGGTCCTTCTTGCTGAATCTGACGCCGTCGTGCCCGTGGTCGATCACGTAGTTATCGGGGAAGCCTTGGGCGCGGTACAGCTCCCGAGGCGTGAGCATGCGCATACCGATGTCGACGATCACGTATGGCGTGCCCCGGATCATGACAGTCACAAGAGCCAGCCGATCCCGTGTGGTGATTGTTGCGGCCGGGTCGCGCAAGTCATAGATATTGTCGCTGCCGTAGTAGCCCATAAGAAACGCGGCTACGCGTAGAGCGCCTTCTTCAGCTTCCGGTACGAGTGCATACTCGATCAGTGCGTGGTGCTCGGCACCCGCGCAAATGGTTGAGACCGGTTCGTTCATCGGTGTGCCCACGCAATTTTTTCGCAAGGTCAGCAGGTTCGCGGTCACCAGCTGCTGTTGGCTGCCTGTGGTTGTGATGGCGGTCAGAGGTTGTTCCGGGTGTCGGCCCAGTGTTTCGTTGAAGCCTCCGTTATGCTGCGCGATGTAGGCCACCGCCAACGCAAAGTGCCCGCCTTTGACCTTGGCGCAGATGGTGCCCAGTGGTGCGTCGGCTGACATATTGCGTTGGGTGGTCGCATTGGCGTGTTCGGTGAGGAATGGTGCCAGTTGCGGCGTTACCAGAGCGAAGCCGTGCGAGCCAGTTATGGTCTTGGTCGGATCTTGAACCGACTGGCAACGCGCCAAGTCGTTGCCTGAATGGTTGACGCTAACAATGAACGGATCGGCATGTTCGAGGACGTAGCGGCGTGCGCCTTTACGCACACGCTCCATGGTCTTAGCCACCAGCGGGCGACGTACACCTGCATCACGGCCTTCTTCTTTGCTGAGAAAGATGCTCGGGCAAGGGATTGACCAGTCAATGCAACTGGCGGCTGTCCGCCAGCCCTTCTGGCCCTTGGCCGGGGTCTTGAAGTGAGTCGGCTCTGGCCAGCGAAGCGGTTTTCCGTCGCATCGAGCGATCATGTACAACCGTTCGCGGGTAGTCGCGGCACCGAAATCACAAGCCCTGAGCTTTCCGTGCATCAGGTCGTAACCCATGTCTTTGAGGATCTGCAGAAAGCGGCGCCAGGTTTGACCTTTGCGCTGCGGATCGGGCACCAGGTACTGCTCCTGCACCGGAACGCGCTCGCCTGCGACTGCCACGCTTCCATCGCGGCGGACAACCCGACCTGTAACTTTGCACCGCTTGGCAATAAGTGGGCCCCATTGTAGGACCTGCCAGACATTCTCCATGGTGAGCATGCGCGGCCGAACTTGGCCTGCCCACTTTATGATGACCCACGACAATGAGCGGCTAGCGCTGCTGCGGGCTTGGCCACCGGCTGCAAGGCTGTGGTGGGTGCATTCGGGGCTGGCGTGCAGATGCGCGACTGGACGGTTACGAGTCGCCTTGCGTGGGCAGACCTCGTACACGTCAGTAATATAGTGCTCGGCACCTGGGTGGTTGCGCTTGTGCATGCTGATGGCTTTAGGGTTGTGGTTGATCGCAATGTCGACCGCTTTACCTGTTGCCATTTCTTGGCCCATGGTCGCACCTCCGCCACCAGCGAACAGGTCGACGCGGATCTCGCCGGCAAGGTCCAGGCCGAACTGGGTAATACAAGCGGTAACGATCGGTGAGGGAGTGAAGATCGATGTCATGATTTGCTCCGAGCATCAGCGTATCGATCGTCTGGCAGGATCTCGGGCAGGACCCAGTACTGCCGGCATGCTTCCGATTCTGGCAACGCATCCACGTAGCCTGAAACGTGCATATACCCCATGGCAGGCTGCGCGGGCGGGCGTTCCTGAGCGTTTAGCGTTGCATCAGTGAGCGCTGCCCCGCGCAGCTTTTCGTGGGGTATAAGTGCCTCGGCAGTGGCGCTGAGAGGGGCAATAATGCCTGCTGCTGCGCAGCAGAGACTGTTTGTTTCTAGCGTGTCGACACCAGTTGAGTTGCGGAGCAAAGCGGTCGATGTTTGGGTGGTGTTCTGGTCCATTTTCATGCCGCTTTCCTCCGGCGTTCGATAGCGAGTTGGTCCATCAGGCGCTGGTGAAACGTGAGCCGGGCTTCGGTGGCGGACCATGGGCGGACGGTTTCTGCCATGGGTTCGATGTCGATCAGGCAATCCCAGATGGTCGGGTCGGCTGGCATCAGGTCGCGGCGTTCAGTTGCCAGGGCGACAAGGTCGGCGTGGCGGACAGAGGCTGGTAGTTCTGAGGCGAGGTTGAAGCGGGTGCAGATGCGCTCCCAGATCCATTGCTCAACGTCCTGGTATGCATGCATCCATTGCTTCAGCGGTTGCACCATGTCGCCGATATAGGCCTCGGCCGCGTCGTGGAGGAGGGCCGCCAGCTTGTCCTGTTCGGGCACCAGGTCTGCGACCATGCAACTGTGTTGCGCCACGCTGTAGAACTCACGAGTGTGGCCGTTGAAACGGCATAGGTGAGCCAGCGAATGGACGATGTCACGTGGGTCGATTAAGTCGGCATCTGGTTCGTACAGGTCAAAGCGCTTGCCGGTGGCGGTGAGAATCTGGCTCATGCGGCCTCCTTGACCAGGTCCGCCAATAGCAAAGCGTTCTTGGTGTCTTTGTTCAGTTTGCGCAGGGCGTCATGGCCGATCAGCGTGGACAGCTGTCGGTCGAACTCCTTTCGGAAGCGTGTCGCTTCACGAAGCTCGGTCGAGGCCTTGGTCAGCTGTTGTTCCAGCTCACCGGCCGCTTGAGGGGTGAGGCGTAGGAGGGGGCGGTTCATGCTGCGGCCTCCTGCTCTGTTGGTTCCAGCAAGGCCGCCATGGCGAGCGCTTGCTCACGTAGAGCAATAGCGTCTCGTTCCAGTTTTTTACCGGTGCGAAATGCGGCGAATGTCTCAGCGGCGATCCTGAGTTTTTCGGCGATGGCCAGCAGGGTTTGCCGGTCTGGTTCTCCCAGTTTCGATGCGGCCAGCGCACGCTCATAATGGATGTACAGTTGCTTGTGGTGATCCCTTGCCTGGTCGAGCGAAAGCTCCAGGTTGCGGACGGTTTGCGAGTTGTCGGATTGCTGAATGGCCATACCCTCATCGATGCCCTCAAGTCGACCATCAATGAGGCCGCCGCGATAGCCGGCCCAGTAGGTGAGGCCAACGAGCAGGATAAGAACGATCAGTGCGCAGATCTGAATTGCAGTCATGTGGTGTGCTCCTAGTGTTTCGTTTGGCTGGTGGTGGCAGCCGTTGGAGGTTGTCTATTCGTCGTCAGGATCGGGTGGGTCGGCTAATCCGCACATCAGCTTGGCCTGGTACTGCATGTAACCTTCATCGAGTAAGGCGTCGTAACGCCGGTAGTCGACCGCAAGGAAGCAGCACTCAACGCAAAGGCGGTTCGCTGTTTCCTCCGCTGACAGTGGCGTTCGGCAGTGCCTGCATTGGCTGAGAAGTGACATGTCACGCCTCCGATTTACCGGTTGATGGTCGTGGCATGTCTTCATCTGCCTTGTAGGCGCGGATGTCGATCAATGCAGCAACGTGTTTGATATGGGCATACCTCAAAGCCTTCACGCTTTCGTCGATGGTCGTCACCGGGAGTTGAATCCGCCCGCTGTTGATGGCTTCCGAAAACGTCTTCTCGTTGAGGTTTCTGAAGTAACGTTCGCGCAACTCTTCAAGAGGGATAAGCA
The DNA here is from genome assembly GCF_030263855.1 of Pseudomonas sp. ChxA. Classification (NCBI taxonomy): domain Bacteria; kingdom Pseudomonadati; phylum Pseudomonadota; class Gammaproteobacteria; order Pseudomonadales; family Pseudomonadaceae; genus Pseudomonas; species Pseudomonas sp. ChxA. The sequence continues at coordinate 5,417,235 of NZ_JARPMK010000001.1, read as the reverse complement.
CATCGCCAAAGATTTGGTGCAGCATCTCGACGGTGGAGCTGTCCGGTGCGGGAAGTAGTCGCAGCGGTGTTTGGTTGGAATTACTCATGGGCTAGCTCGGCCTCCTTGCGTTTGAGTCGTGACGGGTGATTCCAGGCATTCAGGCAGTGGCGCTTGGTTAGCTCCCGCAGATGTTCAGGCACTACGAGGAGCGCGGCGTTGCGCTCCTCGCGTGTGCGCATGGCAACGATCTGGCGGGCGTATTCCCTAGGCCACGTCACGGTTGTCGACCGGAATAGCGGGCAGTTCGAGGCCCAGTTGCTCAGCTAGCCAGCGCATGCCGGCTTGCCTGATCTTGGTCGACTGGCTGTATTGCATGCCCGCGGTTTCGTGGTACCAGGTGCCGTCCTTGATCCGCAGGTACTCGCGGTCGCGAACCGGGAATGCCGGCAGGTTGCGGTCGTTGAGAAGGCCTTTCTCACGCATGAGCGCGATCAGCTTTGGTCGGGTGAGGCCGAAGTACTTGGCGGCTTTTTCCAGGCTACGTTCCATCTCGGCCTCCTAGGCTGCATGCGCGGCAGGAGTCGCCACGGCAGCCAAGTGGTTGATGGATTCGGCTACTTGCTCATAGATCTCGGCATCGCTACCGCACACGGTGAAGCACTTTGTGCGCGGACGCTTCACGCCGATGCTCATGATGGTGGTAACGCCTGGGCGCGTTTGGGTGCGATGGATGGCGACGTGGATGGGGAGATCGAAACCCATGTCGAGGCTCAACGCGCCGCCGGTGCGTACAAGCTCGAATACCTGCTGCCGGTGCTCGACATCAAACTGTGCGTATTGGCGGCTAGCGTGGGGGACGCTCAGTAGGTCGGCGGTATCGCTGGGGTCGAAAGGGCCGTTGGCGATCTCTTCGATGAAGTCGGCCAGCTTGAGGTGCATCTTTTTTTCGTTCTGCAAAGTCAGCGTGTGGCGTTCGATGCCCAGTTCGACGGTGAAGAGGGTATCAGTAGTGCTGCGCTCCACTTTCAGACGAAACGCCAATGCATCGCGCTGTGGCATCGACCGTAGAGTGTGATTAAAGGTCTCGTTCAGATTGACCTGGGCTTTGAGCAATTGCAGGGTGCGGTTGTCGAGTTTGAACTTGCTCATGCTGCACGCCCTCCGTCGTTCGGATTGAGCGGCGGAGGGGCGTTGCGAGTGGCCAGCTTAGGTTTGGACGGCACGAAAGTGCAGCCGCCGTGGATGGCCAGGCGGCGAACTTCAAAGATGAAAAACGGGGACGCTACTGCCGGATGCGCATGGATGGTTGCAGTGGTGTGCATGGTGTTGCCTCGCTCTGTGGTGGAAGAGTGAGGCAAATATCAACCAGTGGTTAAATTAAGTCAACAACTGTTAGGTGAAATTATCTGACTGCCTTGAGTGAAAACCAGTCAGATTTTTAGGTGTGGCATGAAGGTACTTGTCATTCTGGGGTAAACGCACCGACCACTTTCCCGCATATCTGCATCTCTTCGGTCATTTCGATGATTGGATATTGAGGGTTGATGGGCTTCAAATAATGCTTTCCTGCGTCCTTCACGAAGACTTTGAAGGTTGCTTCATTGCTGCTGGGTAACGTAGCAATAACACGATCACCATTGTTAATCGAAAGCTCAGGATCAACAAAAATGATGCAACCCGCCGGATAGCTTCGTCCTGGCCCGTTATTTGTCATGGAATCGCCTACTACGCGCAGTGCATAACCCGAGCTGCTGATGCTGACGGGGCATGGAAGCCATTGCTCTGCATGAATAGACTCAATGCTAGGTGGCACCTCACACCAAGCACCGGCTTGAACCCAGGAAATAAGTGGAACCTTGGACATATCAGAGACAACAGGGCTGACATTTCCAGCTATCTCATTACCCGCAGAGCCGACTTGATTAGGGAAAACTGGCATCACGCCATGCTCAAGCCATTCCCGACGACACCCCAGCCATTCCGCCAATACGGTCAGACTGTCTAGCTCCGGTATGGCGGCCCCGTTAAGCCATTTACTAACGGCCTGAGCGGTTTTAGTGACCCCTCTAGATTTCAATTGCTGAATGATGTCAGCGCCTCTACCTCGCTGGCGGATGCCTTTGGAGTCAAGGGCTGCGTGAAGGCGTTCGGCGAACATGTCGCGCATGGTTTCTTTATCAATCATAGGTTGATGATCACACGAGGGTTGCTAATCTGTCAGTTGAACTTTATTATCAACCGACAGTTGAATGGAGGTTCATATGCTCGACCCGCAAAACTTCCCTAACGCTATTGCGTTCGCCTTTGAGGCTGTAGGAGGAATCGGTGCGGCGGCCAAAATTTGCGGTAGGAGCTACCAGGCTCTTAACAAATGGCGGTTGGCAGCTTCACTGCCACGCACGGATTACACCGGTGAAACAGAGTACGCAAAGCTTTTAGCTGCTGCGGCGGTTGAAAAAGGTAACCCCTTCGAGGCTGCATGGTTGTTGGGCAAATCCGCTCCACAAAAAGCGGATTAGAAAAAAGGCGACCCAAGGGCCGCCCAGTTCCTCCCGGCACGCACCACCACAGCGCTGTCGGGTCGCGATAAAGATAGACGGGCACACCACATGCAAACCGTCGATTTTTACCGCGCTTTCCAAGGCTCGGAAGCCTTGGTGTTGCTGCCTTTTCCACCACAGATTGGGCAGCTGTTGCGCCAGGGGTGAACAACGGATTGTTCGCCCCGGCACGGTGCCGGTGTTGATCCTGAAGATCTAGCCGGCGTTTGGGCCCTTTCAAGCCACGCGGCAAATGTATCACCACTGCATGTCGCGCGGCACTGGCAACTTATAAGGATTAATGCCATGAGCCGTATCGCTCTGAGTTCTGTTGAGCGGGCGCAGCGGGAAGTTCTGCCGCTCGATCTCGCGCTTTACCATGCTGCTCGGGACTACCCCGGCGGCGCTGCTGCTATCGCCGCCACCACCGGCAGAAACGCTACCACGCTACAACACAAACTCTCCCCAACCCATCCCAGTCACACAGTGAACATTCAGGAGTTCGGCGAGATCCTGGAGCTGACCAAGGACCGTCGCATTCTCGATGCTGTGCATGCGCTGGTCGGCGACACGGTCTGGCAGGAATTGGCCGAAGCCTACACCAACGATATGCCCGAGACCTTGACTACTGGTATCGCTGTATACCTTCGCCAGGTGGCCGATCTGACTGTGGTTTGGGCCAAAAGCATTGGCGACGGCAAGGTGGATGATGGTGAGTTGGCCGAGATACGTCAGCAGGTGTTTCGCGGCATCCAAGGGCTTCTTGGAATGTTCAACCGCGCCGCGTACGTCAATCAGAAAACGCGGGGTGCAGACCTTGGCTGATATTGCTGATTTTGCCAATGACCTGGTGCAGGAGCGTCTTGATCAGGCCCTTGCTGCACGTAACGCCGCCAAGCCTGCCTTGGCGGCGCATTCGTTTCTGTTCTGCGAGAGCTGCGACGAGCCTATTCCTGAGCCGCGCCGGTTGGCTCAATTGGGTTGCACTCAGTGCTTGAGCTGTCAGTCCATCGACGAAGCGCGGGAGGCTCGCCATGCTCGATGAGGTATTGGGGCAATTCGCAGACTACGGCCTCGAACCTGAGCAACCGTTGGTATTCGGCAAACTGACCCGCTGCAAAACCTCCCAGGACAAGGGCAAGGAAAAAAACGGTTGGTATGTGGTCCATGAGCACCGCACCGAAAAGAACGAAACACTGATCTTTGGCAGTTTCGGTGACTGGCGCACCGGCGAGACTCAAAAAATCAAGGTCAAGGCCGGGCGTATGAGCCCTGAAGAGCGCGAGGTCATGCGCGCTCGTCAGGAAGAGGCAAAGCGCAAGGCCTCTGAGATCGCGGCCAACGCGGCACGTCGAGCGGCCAACCGTGCTGCTGGTCTGTTCAAGCGCATGCCTGAGAAGGGCAAGAGCGCATATTTGGATCGAAAGCAGATCGTCGGCTTCAAAGTTCGCTATGCGCCCCGTACTGGCGCATTTTTAGTGCCTATGTGCAACGTGCGGGATCAGATCGTTGGCCTGCAGGTAATCTTCCCGGCAAAGCAAGAAGACACCGGGCGTGACAAAGCCTACTGGCCCGCTGGTATGTCGAAGGAGGGCGCATTCCATTTGATAGGCCCGCACCCTGAACCGGGGGAGCCGGTGTTGGTCTGTGAGGGGTACGCCACGGGCGCTAGCCTGCACATGGCGACGTCGCTGACGGTGGCTATCGCCTTTGATGCGGGCAACCTGCTACCGGTCTCCAAGGCCATGCGTGAGCGTTTTCCTGGTTGTCCGTTGATCCTCTGCCGGGACGATGACTGGAAAACCAAACGCCCCAATGGCGAGCCTTGGAACCCAGGTGAAGAAAAGGCCAACAACGCGGCGTTAATCGTCGGCGGCCAGGTGGTCGGGCCCGTCTTCTCGGGCGAGCGTGAGATCAAGTGGACCGACTTTAACGACCTGCACATTGCCGAAGGTTTGGAGGCGGTCCGCCGTCAGGTGTTGGCGGTGGTCAAACCTCCTGCAGCGGGTGGTTGGAAGGATCAACTGGCCCGCACCGAAAACGGCTCCCTGATCGCACACATGCAAAACGTCGAGCTGATCCTGGGCAATGACGAACGTTGGGCCGGTGTCATTGGCTACAGCGTGTTCAGTTCCAAAATCGTCAAGTTGCGGTCTGCGCCCTTTGGCGGCGGTGCCGGCGATTGGGCCGACATCGATGACATGCGGGTGATGAAGTGGCTCGCGCAGCAGTACAACCTGCGGGTCAAAGCGTCCCATGTGATCGAGGCGGTCAGCGTGGTTGCCCACGACCATTCTTTTCACCCTGTGCGCGAGTATTTGGAGAAGCTGGAGTGGGACCGCGTGCCTCGGCTGGAAAGCTGGTTGACCGATGTGCTGGGCGTCCAGGCCAGTGAGTACTCGGCCAAGGTTGGTAAGCGTTGGCCGATCTCGGCAGTGGCTCGGGTCATGCGCCCAGGCTGCAAGGCCGACTCGGTGATGATTCTCGAAGGCGGACAGGGTGAGGGTAAGTCCACGGCCATGGGCATTCTCGGTGGCGAGTGGTTTATGGACACGCCGTTTGCCCTTGGCGACAAGGACAGCTTCCAAGCGATACGCGGCAAGTGGATCGTCGAACTGGGGGAGCTGGACAGCTTCAACAAAGCCGAAAGCACCAAGGCCAAGCAGTTCTTCTCGGCCTCCACCGACACCTACCGAGAGAGCTACGGCCGCAGAACGAACGACGTGCCACGCCAGTGTGTATTCGTGGGTACTACCAACCAAGAGGAATACCTCAAGGACGCCACGGGCAACCGGCGTTACTGGCCGGTGTTCTGCAACAAGGTCGATCTGGAAAAGCTGCGTGAGATCCGCGACCAGCTGTGGGCAGAGGCGGTGTTCTGTTTCGAGGCCGGCGATATCTGGTGGGTGACCAAGGACGAGTCGTGGATGTTCGCCGAGGCACAGGACGAGCGCTTTGTGGTTGACGAGTGGGAAGGGCCAATCCTGACCTGGTTGGAAGAATCGCAGATCGGCGAGACCGCTACGGGCAACGAGATTCTGACCCAGGCGCTCAAGCTCGATTTCGGGCATTGGGGTAAGCCTGAACAGATGCGAGTTGGCGCGATCATGCACCGGCTGGGCTGGCGCAAGAAGCGTATGCCGGCGTTGGCAAAAAGCGGTGTCCGCCAGTGGGCCTATCAGAAGCCCGCAACGTGGGGGCGAGCGTCTGCATTGCAGCAGGCGGTGGTAGAGGAGCCTTGCTTTGATTAAGCGAATTGATGAGATGCTCAAGCTTTGGGCGCAGGATCTGCATTCGCCGATTCCTGAAACCTATGGTGGGGCGAGTGGCGGCAACATGATTGCCATGTTGATGGAGTGCAAGGGCGAGCTGATACGTGGCACGCGGGGGAGTCGGGTGCTGCTGGACGAGTCGGCGGATATTGAGCTGATCGTCAACAAGCATCTGCCGGCGCAGCTGTCGGTGGTGGTGTGGGAGCATTACTGCAACCACGAAAGCTTTCTGTCACAGAAGTACACCCACTGTGGTTGCAGTCGCGATACCTATTATCAGCGTCTGCATGAAGCGCATCTGCACATCGCTGGTCTGTTGATGGGGAAGGCTGCATGACCCTTGGCGTTGCTCCGCGTGCCTTTGTCCTACTGTCCGGCCTTGTCCGACTGCCATTTAAGGCAGTTGGACAGGTGCAGGCCGCGCCGTTGTTGGGCTGTCCTACTGTCCAACCTTTGCCCGCACCATGCACACGTAAGCATAGCGGGCACGTAGTCGCGCCCATGACGCGAACGCGTGCTTTTAGCTTTCTCTCTATACACAAGGAAAAGTTAAATAAGGTAGGACAGTAGGGCAGAGCCCCGAATTTAGGCGCTTGTAGCTGTCCTACTTCGACTTAAGATAGTGGGACAAGTAGGACCGGGCACCAGAAGCAATAGCCGAATGAATGCGTTGTCCCTTCGTTGTGCCCGCGTTATACCCGTGTTGCACCCGTATTGATCCATGGCATTAAAACTCGCTTGCTGCCACCGGAATCCACCTGTAAAAAGTACCCATCTTCGATAGGTGCGACCGCAAAGAGCGGCAGGCACCACACACCAAACCCGGCCATTGCGCCGGGTTTTTGCGTTTATGGAGTAGGGCGATGACGAACGAGCAGCAAGCGCTGGCAGAGATGCCAATCTGGTTAGTGATCGTCCTGGCTTTGGTCGGCGGCGTGTCGGGCGAGATGTGGCGGGCGGACAAGGACGGGGCGCGGGGCTGGGTATTGTTGCGACGCCTGGCGCTGCGGTCGGGTGCCTGCATTGCCTGCGGGGTGTCGGCGATGATGTTGATGATCGCTGCCGGCATGTCGATCTGGGCGGCGGGCAGCTTGGGTTGCCTGACCGCGATGGCCGGCGCCGATGTCGCCATCGGGTTGTACGAACGCTGGGCGGCCAAGCGGCTGGGGGTCTGCGAGGTGCCGCCAGCGGGTGGCGAACAGGGATGAGGTTTCCCGCCCGGGCCGCCGAAAATCTCCGGGGACCCTGGGGTTATCCGGCGGGTACGGGGTCGGAAACCCGCGGGAAAGTGTTAGAGGCAGGGTTGCCAGCTTACTGAAATTCAATCCATTGAAATTGAAAGGTTTGCATTGAAAAGCCGTTGAAAAGGAGGGCTTATGACAGAACCAATTTACCTGTCAAAGAGCGCCTTCGCGGCTCGGATCGGCAGGGCACCCAGCTACATCACCTGGTTGAAAAACAACAACCGTCTGGTACTCACCGCCGACGGTAAACAGGTCGATGTCACGGCCAGCGAAGCGTTGATTCGCGACACAGCTGACCCGAGCAAAGCCGCCGTTGCTGATCGGCATCACCAGGATCGGCTGCAGCGTGACGTGTACAGCCAGCTGTCCAGCCAGGTTGAACCAACTGCAATGGCTGCGCCGCCGCCAGTGATTGCCCCTAGCGGGCAGTTGCCGGACTTCCAGAAAGCGCGTGCCCTGCGCGAACACAACCTGGCCCAGCTCGCCGAGATCGAGTTGCACAAGGCTAAGGGCTCACTGGTGTTCGCGACGGCGGTGCAGACGGGCGCTTACAACGCTGGCCGCATGTTGCGCGATCAATTGCTGGGCATGCCGCCGCAGCTGGCTCCCGAACTGGCGTCGATGACAGACCCTTGGGAAATCGAAAAGCACCTGACGGCGGCGATCCGTCGCTCGCTGGAAGATGCCGAGCGCATGTCCTCAGCGGACCTAGAACATGTACTGACTACGAGTTGACCTATGCCCACGGACATTCCTGACGGTGCAGAGGTGTACCGCGAGGCATATTTCCGTGGGCTGCGGCCCGACCCGGATGTCTGGATCGATCAGTGGGCCGATGAGTACATGCGCATCCCGCGTGACACCGGCGCCGCTGAGCCCGGCCAGTACCGAACCTCGCGCACACCGTATGCCCGCGAACCCATGCGTTGCCTGTCGCCGGCTCACCCGTGCAAGCGGGTGATCACCATGGTCGCGTCGCAATTGATGAAAACCCAGATCGGTCTGAACTGGATCGGTGGCCTGATGCACATGGCGCCGTCGAACATACTGGCGCTGTTGCCCAGTCTAGGCCTGGCCAAGCGGGTGTCGTCGCGGATCGGCAAAACCATCAAGGCGACACCGGTATTGCGCGAGCGTGTCGCGGCCAACCGCTCTCGGGACTCGCGCAATACCATGGACACCAAGGAGTTCGAGGGTGGGACGTTGTACGTCACCACCGCCGGCTCGGCGGCCAACCTGTCGGAGCTGTCGGCGCGCTACGTGTACGGCGACGAGATCGACCGCTGGGAAGTGGACATCGGCGAGGAGGGCGACCCCATCGAGCTGGCCGAAACCCGGGGCAGTACCTTCGGTCGCAACGCCAAGTTCTACTTTTCCAGCTCGCCCACGATCAAGGGCGCCTCGCGAATTTCCGACCTGTTCGACGGCAGTGACCAGCGTCACTACTACGTGCCGTGTCCGAGCTGCGGCCACATGCAAACCCTGGAATGGGAGCGCCTGCATTACTCGAAGGATTACAGCGTGGTGCACTACCAGTGCGCTGGTCCTGACTGCGACGTGCTGATTGAGGAGTTCCACAAGGGCGAAATGCTCACCAACGGCGAGTGGCGAGCCCACGCCGAAGGCGATGGTGAGACAGTCGGCTTTCATCTCAATGCGCTGTATTCGCCCCTCGGTTGGATGGACTGGAAGTCGCTGGCCAAACAGTTTGAAAAGGCCAAAAAGGCCCAGGCTAAAGGTGACCTTGAACCGATGCAGGTGTTCTACAACACCCGTCTGGCCAAGGTGTGGGACAGCGCGCAGGAGCAAACCAAGGCCGACACCTTGCGAAAACGGGCACGCTTGGAGCTCTTCGGACTCGGTTCGATGCCGCCTGCAGTGTTGATGATCACCGGTTCGGTCGACGTGCAGGCCAACCGCCTGGAGTTCATGGCCATGGGCTGGGGCGTTGGCATGGAGCGCTGGGTCATCGACTACCAGATCGTCTCGGGCGACCCTGCCGATGAGCGCACCTGGGCCGCACTGGACGAACTGCTCAAGGCCAAGTACCGCCATCCGTGCGGTGTCGGTCTCGGCATTCTTGCAGTAGCGGTCGACTCCGGTGGCCACCACACTGACGAGGTTTACCAGTTCTGCCGCGTGCGCCGCTGGCGCAATGTGTTCGCCATCAAGGGTGCCAGCAAACCCGGAAAACCGGTCATTGCTCAGCGCCCGTCCATGGTCGACGTGACCTGGAAGGGCCAGACCGAACGCAACGGCGCCGAGCTGTGGTTCGTCGGTACCGATACCGCAAAGGACTGGATCTACAACCGCTATCCATTCGAAGCCGGCCCGGGCGCATTGCACTTCGCCAATGACCTGCCCGACGACTTCTTCGATCAGTGCGTCGCGGAGCGCAAGGTGGCGCGCTACATCCGTGGCCACAAGCGCATCGAATGGGTCAAGGGCAAGGCCGAGCGCAACGAAGCGCTCGACCTGATGGTGTACTGCCTGGCCATGGCACATTACCTGGGCCTCAACCGCTACAAGGAACACGACTGGGAGCGGGTGCGTCAGTCTCTGGCGCAGTCAGGCTTGTTCGACGACGCACTGGGTATCAAGCCCGTGCAAGGCGAGCGCCTCAGCAACACCGAGCAGGCTACCCCCGCGGTACCACAACCGGCTCCGCAACCCGCTGCTCCTGTCGTGCCATCACGACCTGCAGCATCGCCACCTCAACGCCGCAGTTCCAGCAGCGGTTACCTGAAGAGACGCTGATATGTCATTTACCCAAAAGCACCTCGATGCGGTTGAGGCGGCCATCGCGCGCGGTGAAAAAATCGTGCGTTACACCGACCGTACCGTGGAATACCGCTCTGTCGACGAGCTGCTCAAAGCCCGTGACGAGATCCGCACCTCGCTGGTGAACTCGGCCGGGCCGCGCTCTCGCGTCGTTCGGCTTTACCACGGAGGCAAAGGACTCTAATGGCCCGCTATCCGACGCTCACCCGTAACGGATTCGTGTTGCCGTCGAACATCAAGGCCAGTTACGAAGGCGCCGGAGAGGGCCGCCGCTCTACTGGCTGGGATGCCACGGACAACGGGATCAACAGCATCAACACCCCGGCGCTGCGCAATCTGCGCTCACGCTCGCGGGCAGCGGTTCGCAATGACCCGTATGCCTACAACGTGATCGACAAGCGTGTCAGCAACTTGATCGGTACTGGTATCACACCGCGACCGAAAACCGACAACGAAGCCCTGCGCAAATTGCTGCAGGAACTTTGGGACGACTGGGTCGATGAGTCGGATGCCGATGAGCGCACTGACTTCAACGGTCAGCAGGCATTGGTCGCCCGCACGGTGGAAACCTCGGGCGAGTGTTTTGTTCGGTTGCGTCCGCGTGGCTTGGACGAAGGCCTCGCGGTGCCGTTGCAGCTGCAAATCCTGGCCCCGGAGTTTGTCCCGCATGACAAGTTCGAGACCACCCGTGATGGCAACTTTATCCGCGCCGGCATCGAGTTCACCCCCGGCGGCAAGCGCGTGGCGTACTGGATGTACCTGGCGCATCCACGCGATGCCTCGTCGCTGAATGCGGGTTACAACCAGCTGGTGCGAGTGCCGGCCGCCCAGGTACTGCACATCTTCGAACCGGTCGAACCGGGCCAGTTGCGCGGCGTGCCGCGCTTGTCGCCGGTGCTCAAGCGCCTTCGCAGCCTAGATAACTACGACGACGCGGTGCTGTTCCGGCAAGAAGTGGCCAACCTGTTTGCCGGCTTCATCAGCCGGCCAGCCCCGGATTCCGGCCTCGTGCCAAGGGACCCGGTCACCGGCCAGCCTCTGAGCCTGGATCGCGACGGCTTCACGCCGATGGTCGCGCTGGAGCCCGGCACGATGCAGGAGCTGGGGCCGGGTGAAGAGGTTGAGTTCTCAAAGCCACCGGACGCGGGCAACAACTATCCCGACTTCATGCGGCAGCAACTGATGGCGGCGGCAGCGGGTACGGGAACACCGTACGAGATCCTCACCGGCGACATGCGCGAGGTCAACGACCGGGCGCTGCGTGTGGTACTCAACGAATTCCGCCGTCGTCTGGAGCAACTGCAATTCAGTGTGTACGTGCACCAGCTGTGCCGCCCAGTCCGGGCGGCCTGGATGGACATGGCCGTACTGTCAGGTGTCCTCCAGCTGGATGACTATGCCCAGCGACGCCGCGAGTACCTGCGCACCCGTTGGGTACCGCAAGGCTGGGCCTACATCCAACCGGTACAGGACGTGCAGGCCCGGCGAATGGAAGTGCAGGCCGGCTTCGCCTCACGCAGTGAAATGGTCCTGCGTACCGGCTATGACGCAGAAACGGTCGACGCGGAAAACGCCGCCGATCTGGCCCGGGCCACCGCGCTTGGCCTCAATTACACCACTCTTGAAGCGTTCGTCCCCGTCGACGACAAGGAGCAACCATGAGCAAGAAGGCGCGGCCACGCGTTTATAACCGGGCGGGTCAACGCGTGCCGGTGCAGGACAAGACCTGGTACGCGCTGCAGGCCAGCGGCGAGGCTGCCGAGCGGGTGATCGAAGTGTTTGTCTATGGCGAGATCGGCGCCTGGGGCATTACCGCGAATCAGTTTGTGCAAGACCTGCGCGCCATGGACGACGGCGTTTCGCCGGTGATCGCCGCCTTCAACAGCATCGGTGGTGACCTGTTCGACGGGCTGGCGATGCACAACGCGCTGTCACGGTTGGGCGAGCGCTGTACCGGTCGCATTGACGCGTTGGCGGCCAGTGCCGCCAGCGTGGCGGTATGCGGCGCACACCGCGTCGTGATTGCATCCAACGCCATGCTGATGATTCACAACCCATGGACCTACGCGGCCGGTGATGCCGACGACTTTCGCAAGGTGGCCGACGTCCTCGATCAGACGATGGAAGCCATCATTGCGGCCTACAAGGCCAAGGCGCCGGACATCGATGAGGAGGAGTTGCGGCGCTTGGTTGCCGCTGAAACCTGGTTGACCGCCAGTGAAGCGGTGGCTTTGGGGTTGGCCGATGAAGTCGGTGATGGTGTCACGGTGAAGGCTTGCCTCGGCCAGGGTGCTGTGTTGCAGCGTTACCAGCACGCGCCGGCCGAATTGCTCGCCCAGTTGGACGAGCCACCCGAGCCGGATCCCGAGTTGGAGCCGGACGATCCGCCCTTGGTACCGCCGGTGGTTGATTCGGCCAAGCTGGCCCTGATGATCACGCAGCGTTGTACCGAAGCGGGCATCAGCAACCTGGTCGAGCCGCTGCTCCGCTCCACCCGGCTTGAAAGCGAAGAGGTCGTCCAGGCCGGCCTGACGCGGGCCAAGGCCGTGAACGACCTTTGTGTGGCTGCGCGCTTGCCGGAGTTCAGCGTCGAGTATGTCGCGGCGGGCCTGGACGTTGCGGCGGTCCGAGCGCGCCTGTTCGACAAGATCGTCAGCAGCGGCAAGGGCTTCGAAATTGACAACAGCTTGCCGCTGAACAATGACCCCGCACCGCAGGTGCAGGCCAAACAACCTGATCCCACTTCGATCTGGGCCGCTCGACAAGCCGCTCAATCTGGAACTGCGCATGGCGCGAAAGGAGCAAGAGCATGACCATCAAAAAAGAACCGATCCACGCCGGTGAGTTTCTGCTGTCCGAAGGGGCCGGGAACATCTCGCGTGAAGCGATCAACGTCGCCGCCGGTCCCGCGCTGGAGCCAGGTCAGATCCTCGGCCTGGTAACGGCCACCGGTGAGTTCGCACCGTACGCTCCGGACGCAGAAGACGGCAGCGAGACGGCCGTCGCTATTCTCTTCGGTCCGTTGGGCGAGTCGGATGTGGTGCGCCGGGGGCGTGCAGTGGTGCGGCTGGCGGAAGTCAGCGAAGCCCATCTGACCGGGTTGGATCTGGACGCTGAAAAAGCGCTGGCCACTCATTTTCTGATCGTTCGCTAAGTCGATCACCCAACTTCATGCACCCCGCTATGCGCGCGGTTTTTCATTTCTGGAGAGTACCCATGGCCGAGATCGCCATTTTCGACGACGAAGCGTTTACTGTTACCGCGCTGACCGCCGCACTCAACGACCAACCCTACCTGCCGGGCCGCATTAGTGCCCTGGGCCTGTTCCGTGAGGAAGGCATCACCACCCTGACCGTGCAGATCGAAAAGGACGGCGACACCCTGGCGCTGGTGCCTGCCGGTGAGCGAGGTGGTTCTGGTCTGGTAGTCGCGGCCAGCAAGCGCAACCTGATCCCGTTCAACACCGTCCACCTGCCGGAGCGCTTCACCATCAAGGCTGACGAGATCCAGGGTATTCGTGCCTTCGGTACTCGTACCGAGCTGCAGGCGGTGCAGGACGTGGTCAATGCCCGCCTGGCCAAAGCGCGCCGTCAGTTGGATGCCACGCATGAATTCCAGCGTATGGGCGCGCTCAACGGCCTGATCCTCGATGCCGATGGCTCGACGGTGCTGTTGGACCTTTACGATCGCTTCGGTGTGTCGCGTCAAAAGTTGCCCATGGGCTTGGCGGATCCGAGCACCGAACTGCGGGTTAAATGCGGCGAAGCATTGGACATGCAAGAAGATGCGCTCGGCAGTGTGACTAGCACCAGTTCCCGCGCCTTCTGCGGCAAGAACTTCTGGAACAAGCTGATCGTCCATAAGTCGGTCAAGGAAACCTACCTCAACAGCCAGCAGGCGGCGGCTTTGCGTGGTGACGCCCGTGAAAGTTTCGAGTTCGGCGGCATTATCTGGGAGCGCTACCGTGGCAAGGTGGCCGGTGTCTCGTTCGTACACGACGACAAGGCGTTGCTGGTCCCTGAAGGTGTGCCGGATCTGTACATCTCGGTGTTTGCGCCGGCTGACTACATGGAAACGGTCAACACCCAGGGCATTCCTTACTACAGCATGATCGAGCCGCTGCCGTTCAACAAAGGCATGGCCGGTGAAGCCCAGTCCAACCCGTTGCACCTGTGCACGCGGCCCCGCGCGCAGATCCTTCTGGAGCTCTGACCGTGGCGTTCCGTGACCTGGTCGCCGAGGTCGACGCGGTGGTGTTCGAAACGCTGGGCGACAGCGCACGGATCGAAGGCCGGGACGAGCCGGTGCTCGGTATGTTTGCCGCGCCCTGGCTGCAGCCGAAGTTCGGCAAGCTCAACACCGGGTTGCGTGAGCCTCGTTTCGAAATCCGTGTCAGCGATTCCCACGGTCTGGAGCAGGGCCTGTTGGTCAGCATTGATCTACCGGCCTTGGACGGCGGTGGCGACTATGACCTGCTGCAGCTGGAGCCCAGCGGAGACGGATTGGTCGCTTTGATCCTGAGGATGCGTGCATGAGCGTTGGTAGCTACTACAAGTCCTCGGCCGGCGGTGGGATGGTCACCCTTCAGTCGTCGGCGGCGGATCTGCAAGCGTTCCAGGACTTCGCCAAAGTGGTGCCCAAGGCGGCCGCCGCCGCGCATCGCCGAGCGATCAATAAGACGCTGGGCTGGTTGCGCACGCACATCGCCCGGGCGGTCAGTCGACAGGAGCGCATCGCCGTTGCGGCGGTGCGTCAACGGTTGCGCAGCTACCCGGTCACCGGTGGGGCCATGAGCGGCAAGCTGTGGTTTGGCTTGAACGCCATCGAGTCCAGCCGGATCGGCCGCGCGCGGCAGACTGGCAGCGGTGTGTCGGTGGCCGGGCGGCGGTACCAGGGGGCGTTCCTTAAACAGGTCTACGGCAACAAGCCAGATATCTGGATCCGCACCGCGAGCAAGCATTTCAACGCGGAGGAATACCCCGACAGTACGGTGTCTTCAGGGCGCGGGCCGAGCTCGGGGTGGGTCGCTGAAAATGGCAGCCGGTTTCCACTGGCCAAGGCCAAGGTGTCCTTGGAACAGGCGCGACCACACTTCGAAAGTTGGGTGCGCAAGGCGGACGAACGTTTGCTGCAGATCCTGCAGCAGGAACTCAACTTCGAGCTGCAAAAGTACCTGAGGAGTTAGCGCCGTGTCGGAAGAGCCTTTTAGCCTGGATCAGCTTTACCGGGCCATTGAGCAACAACTGCTGGTGGAGTTACCGGGTGTGTGTGCGGTGACGGCCTGGCCGAACATTAAAGATCGTGTAGCGCTGCCAGCGGTGTTTCTGGAGATGGCCGAGATTGAACCGGGCGTCGATATCGGCACCGGGGAAACGACCTTGGTGTGCAGGTTTGAGGCACGCATCGTCGTCGATCCGATCAAGCCGCACCATCATCAACAGGCCGTGCAACTGGCCACCCAGCTCGCGGTGGTTCTGCGGGCGCAGACCTGGGGGCTGGCGGTTGAACCGGCGGTATTCATTCAGGCCGGACAGGATTGGACTCGCCCCGAACTGGATGGCTACACCGTCTGGTTGGTGGAGTGGCATCAGCAGATTTACCTCGGTGCACAGCAATGGCCGTGGCCGGATGAGCAACCGGGCTCGCTGTGGTTCGGTTTCAACCACGACCCGAAAGAGGCGTTTTTTCCAGCGGATGACGTGCCATGAGTTACGCACTTGCTGAACATGACCGCATGATTGCCGCCATGCTGATGCCTTGCGTGGTGGTCGGTGTGGATTTGGCTGCAGCTACTGTTCGAGTGCAGGCCGGTGATTGGGTCAGCGCGTGGGTGCGCTGGCACAGTCTGGCCGCCGGCAAGGCCCGTCACTGGCGGGCGCCGAGCCTGAACGAGCAGGGGGTGCTGTTCAATCCCAGCGGCCAGGCCGGCATGGGCACCTTCATTCCAGGGCTCTACGGCGATGCCGGTGGCCAGCCGGATAACCGCGATCACGTGGAGGTCTGGCGCTTTGATGATGGCGGTTCGCTGGTCTACGACTGGGCGGCCAAGAGCTACAGCATCACCCTGCCGAGCGGTACGGTGACCATCAAAGTCGCCAGCACGGAGGTGGTCGTAACGGACAGCGCCGTCAACGTGACCACCGGGAACATCAACCTGAAAGCCGCAGTGACCATCGACGGCGCCTTACACGTCACTCAGGGCATCACCAGTGCCGGCGCGATCATCGACGTCGGTGGCAATAGCAACCACCACACACACTAATTTCGACTCCCACGACAGCCCGCCCAGTGCGGGCTTCTTCACATCTGGAGCATGCTTTATGAGTAAGTCTAGAGCTGATGGTACTTCCGCCGAGGTTGCCGAAGCCATTGCAGTGCCAGGATTGAAACCAGCACCGCTGGGGTTTCCTGCTACTGCTATCGCAGCTGAGCCCATCGGTCCCCCACGCGTTTTTCGCGACAAGCTTTTCACCTCTCGCACCTTGATTCTGCCCGATGGCGCCACTTTGCCGGTAGTGGCCGGGCGCGTCGTTGCTTGTGGTGATGACCAATATGCCTTTTTGAAAGCGCATCCAGATCTGGAGCAATTACCGGAGTAACCAAAATGATCGGAATGGATCGCCAGACCGGCCAGCCCATTTCCGGCATCGAGCATTTGCGGCAGTCCATCGGCGACATTCTGACCACACCGTTGGGCAGTCGTCGGCATCGACCAGAGTACGGCAGCACGCTCCGGCGCTTTGTTGACCTGCCTGTTAACGAGGGCTGGAAAAGCTCCGTGCAGGCGGAAGCTGCCAGGGCCTTGGGTCGCTGGGAGCCGCGTTTGAAGCTGGACCAGGTGCGGGTCATTTCGGTGATCGGCGGGCAAATTAATCTGAAAATCGCCGGCAAGTATCAAGGCGACGGCGTGCTGTTGGAGGTGGGCGTATGAGCATCGTTGATCTGTCGTCGCTACCTGCACCGAGCGTGCTGGAGCCGTTGGATTTCGAAGCAGTGTATGAGGAAGGCTTGGGGGTCTTTCGCGGCTACATGGGCGACAACTGGAGCGCCGCGCTGGAAAGCGATCCGGTCACCAAGGTGCTGGAGGTCGGGGCCTATATCAAGGTCGGTAACCGCGCCCGGGTCAACGATGCCGGCAAGGCGCTGTTAGTGGCACACGCCATCCGCGACGACCTCGATCACTTGGGTGCCAACGTCAATCTCAAGCGCCTGGTCATTCAAGCCGCGGATCTGCTGGCGGTGCCTCCGGTGCCTGAGGTCAGGGAAGAAGACGATCCGTTCCGTGAACGTATTCAATTGGCCTTTGAGGGGCTGACCACCGCCGGCCCGCGTGCCAGCTACATCTTGCACGCGCGCAATGCGTCGGGCCTGGTCGCGGATGCCACCGCCGAAAGTCCGGCACCGTGCAACGTTACGGTCACGGTGCTGAGTTCCGAGGGCAAAGGCGTGGCCAGTCCTGAGCTGCTGGCCACGGTCAAGGCGGCGCTGAATGACGAGGATGTCCGGCCGTTGGGCGATCGGCTGACCGTGCAAAGCGCGCAGATTATCGACTACCGCATTAATGCCATTTTGCACATGAGCAGTGTCGGCCCTGAGGCGGACGCCAGTCTGGCCGAGGCCAAAAGCCGCGTTAACGCCTGGATCAATCCGCGCAAGCGCCTGGGGGTCGAGGTGGCGCGTTCGGCGGTGGACGCGCAACTGCATATCGCCGGCGTGTCTCGGGTTGAGCTGGTTGGCTGGGTGGACTTGGCCCCGACCAAGGCCCAGGCGGCGTACTGCATCGAAGTCACCGTAAATCTGGCGGTCTGACATGAACAGTCTACTGCCGAGCAATAGCACGCCCCTGGAGCGCGCCCTGGAGGCGGCGTTCTACGAAAAAACCATTGTCCCGCTGCGCACGCTCTACAACGCCGACACCTGTCCGGTGCATTTGCTGCCGCACCTGGCGTGGGCCTGGTCAGTTGATCGCTGGGATTACCGGTGGACTGAAGCGGTCAAGCGCGCGGCCATTAAGGCGTCTTACTACGTTCATGCCCACAAAGGGACCATCGGCGCCTTGCGCCGGGTGGTCGAACCTCTGGGCTATCTGATCGAGATTATCGAGTGGTTCAACACGGTGCCGGAGGGGGTTCCGGGCACCTTCGCGCTCAAGGTCGGCGTGCTGGACACCGGGATCACCGAGGAAATGTATCAGGAGCTTGAGCGCCTGATTGACGACGCCAAGCCGGTGACCCGGCATCTGACGGGCCTGGCGATCAGCCTGGAAAGCCAAGGCGTTTTGAACGTCGCGGTCAGCGTGTACGAAGGCGACGAAATCGACGTTTACCCGCCGGTGATGCGTGACATCGAGGTCAGCGGCACCCTCGGCGTGGTTGGCCGTGAACACTCCATAGACACCCTGGACGTTTATTATGATTGATGCGAATTCGCAATTTTTTGCGATCCTCACGAATGTGGGGATGGCCAAGCTGGCAAACGCGACCGCGCTCGGCGTTCCCCTGGAGTTCACCCAAATGGGCGTGGGCGATGCCAACAACACCGACCCGATCCCCAGCGCGGCGCAAACCAGCCTAATCAACGAGTGGCGCCGCCAGCCGTTGAATCAGGTGCGGGTCGACCCGGTCAATGCGGCGGTGATCATCGCCGAGCAGATTATTCCGGCCGATGTGGGCGGGCGCTGGATCCGCGAGATAGGTCTGTACGACGCGGCGGGCGATCTGGTGGCGGTGGCCAACTGTGCGCCGAGCTTCAAGCCGGTGCTGTCGCAAGGCTCCGGCCGCACGCAAGTGGTGCGGATGAATTTCATCGTCGCCAGTTCCGGCAACATCACACTGAAGATTGACCCGGCGGTGGTGTTGGCGACCCGCGACTACGTTGATACGCGGATCATGGAAGAGCTGTATAAGCTCGACAGCAAGCAGTCGGTGCGGGTGGCCACCACGGCCAACATCGCGCTGGCCGGGCTTCAAACCATCGATGCGGTTGCCTTGGTCGCCGGTGATCGCGTGCTGGTGAAAAGTCAGGCCGTGGCCAAAGACAATGGCATTTACCTGGCAGCGGCGGCGGTCTGGACGCGGGCGCCGGATGCCGACACCAATGCCGAGGTGACGTCGGCGCTGCTGACGTCGGTCGAGCAGGGCGCCACGCAAGCCGACACCCGTTGGCAGTTGGTCACCGATGGGGTGATTGTGGTCGGCACCACGGCGCTGAGTTTTCAGAACGTGACCCAAGGCTTTGCGCCGATCAACTCGCCGGCCTTTCTGGGTACGCCAACCTGTCCGACGCCACCGCAGTTCGCCACCGGCCAGGTGCTGGTCAATGCTGAGTTTGTGCAGCGGGCGCTGGGGAATCCTCGCGGGAATGCGGCTGTTACTGCCTCGCGTTCGTTAACATTGACGGACATTGGCAAAATTCTCTGGCTGGGCTCGGCCGGCCCCTTCACTTTGACCCTCCCAACGCCTGGCAGCCTCGGCGTTCCGATTGGCGGAGGGTTCGATGTGTTTGCAACTTCCATCATGGGAACTCTGGCGACCAGTGGCGGGGCGACCATTCAGGAGCCGGACGGCGATTACGGTTCAACCTTTATTATCAAGTCTGGCCAGTCGGCCCGGCTGATGGCGAATTCGGCCGATCAGTGGGTGGTTACGGCCTCCACCGCCGGCCTTGGGAGCAACGCAGACTTTGCGTTCGTTCTAGGGGCATCTGCCGCCAGCCAGCAGATGCCGGGCTTGTCGGCTAAAACAGGCAGCCTCAGCAACGCCTCGACTGCGACCTCAATACCTTTGACGTTTCCCGTCGCCTTCCCGGTGGCCTGTGTCGCCCTGATCATGACCGGGTGGAATGGAACGGTAGGGGTGTACAACCATCAGGGGCGAGATCGTATGGGAGCGCAGATATTAAGAGGCGCCAATGCAAACTATCAGTTTGATTATGTTGCTATAGGGTATTAATAAATGGCCATGTACTACTGCCGCGTCAACGAAACAAGGGGTGGTTTTTTTGATCCTCGTATCCACGGTGAAATCGGCAGCCCTGGCTGTACCATTCCAGAGGGTGCAAAAGAGCTTACGGATGAGTTGTATGCCGAGTTAACGGCGGCCCAAGATAATGGCAAGCTGGTCTACCCTGATGCGGATGGCTACCCGGTGCTGATCGATCCGCCGCCACCGTCGCCGGAGGAACAGGCCACCACCGAGCGCACCTGGCGTGATGTCCAGCTGACCGCCACGGACGGTGTTGTCACCCGGCACCGTGACGAGCTGGAGGAAGGCGTCGCGACCACGCTCACGGTCGAGCAATACGCCGAATTGCAAGTCTACCGCCGGCAATTGCGCGACTGGCCGGAAAATGGCGAGTTCCCGCTAATCGATCATCGCCCGATCGCGCCGCCCTGGCTGGCCGAGCAAACCCAATAAACGCCCCGCACTGACGGGGCGTTTTCTTTTCCGTTACGCGCAACACCCACAACCATCAGCCTCGCGAATGCGGGGCTTTTCCATTTCTGGAGATTGACCTTTATGAGTGGTTTCTTCCATGGCGTCACGACCTCGCTGATCGACAACGGCGCGCGGACCATTGCGCTGCCGTCGTCGTCGATCATTGGCTTGTGCGACACCTTCACCCCCGGCCTGCTCGGCGGTGGCACGGCCAAGGCCGGCGAGTTGATGTTGATCACCACCGAGCGCGAAGCCATTGCGGCCTTCGGTGCTGACTCGGCCATTACCCGAGCGGCGCAGGCGATCTACGCACGGGCCAAGGCGGTGATCGTCGCCGTCGGTGTGCCCAAGCTGGAGGATCTGGCGCTGCAAACCTCGGCCATCATTGGTGGTGTGTTGGCCTCGGGGCAGCGGACCGGTTTGCAGGCGCTGCTGGATGGTAAGAGCGTGCACAACGCCCAACCAAAACTGCTGATTGCTCCAGGGCATTCGGCGACCCAGGCCGTGGCCACCGCCATGGACAGCCTGGCTGGCAAGTTGCGCGCAATGGCCATCATCGACGGACCGAACACCACCGATGAAGCGGTGATGGAATACGCCGAGAACTTCGGCAGCAAGCGGATTTTCCTGGTCGATCCGGGCGTGCAGTTCTGGAGCACGGTGGAAAGTGCCACGGTCGACGCGCCGGGCTCGGCCTGGACCGCCGGTTTGTTTGCCTGGACCGATGCGAACTACGGCTACTGGGCGTCGCCGTCGAACAAGGAATTTGTCGGTATCACCGGCACCACGCGGCCGATTGAGTACCTGGACGGCGACGAGACCTGCCGGGCCAACCTGCTCAATGGCGCGAACATCGCCACGATCATCCGCGACGGCGGCTATCGCCTGTGGGGCAACCGTACCTGTTCCAGCGATCCGAAGTGGGCCTTTGTCACCCGCGTGCGCACCTGCGACATCCTCATGGATGCAATCCAGGCAGGGCACAAATGGGCGGTCGACCGCTCGATCACCAAGACCTACGTCAAGGAAGTGACCGAAGGCCTGGACGCGTTCATGCGCGACCAGAAAAACGCCGGCGCCATCATCAACTTCGAAGTGTTCGCCGACACCGAGCTCAACACCGCCAGCCAGATCGAGCAGGGCAAAGTGTATTGGCGCATCCGCTTCACCGACGTGCCGCCAGCGGAAAACCCGAACTTCCTGATCGAAGTCACCAACCAGTGGCTGACCGAAGTCCTCGACGCTTAAGGAGCGCGCTAGATGATCCCTCAAACTTTGTTTAACACCAACCTGTTCGTCGACGGCGTGAACTTTGCTGGCGACGTGCCGAGCCTGACCTTGCCCAAGCTGACGGTGAAAACCGACGAGTACCGGGCCGGCGGCATGGCCGGTGCCATCGAGATGTCCCAGGGCCTGGAAAAGATGGAGGCGACCTTTGTCACCAAAGGTGTGCGTCGCGAGTCGCTGAAGCACTTCGGTCTGGCCGATGGCTCGGCGTTCAACGCGTCGTTCCGTGGCGCCTTCCGCGGCCACAAGGGCGCGGTGACGGCGGTCGTGGCGACCCTGCGGGGTCTGCTGAAAGAGGTCGACCTGGGGGACTGGAAGGCCGGTGATCCGGCGGAGATCAAACACGCCATTGCACCGGTTTACTACAAGCTCGAAATCGACGGTCGCGTGATGTACGAAATCGACATGATCGCCGGTGTTCAGGTAATCGACGGCAAAGACCAGCTCGCCGAAGTGCGCTCCGCACTCGGCCTCTAAGGGAATAGATCCGGATGACCATGCAAACTGCAAATAAGCTGCCGGTCTGGCTGTCGATCGACACGGATCGTGCGGTGATCACCCTTTCGCGACCGAGCGAGGTCAATGGGGTCAAGGTCGATACGTTGGTGCTGCGTGCGCCGCTGGTGCGCGAAGTCCGTGCCGCTGATCGCGCCGCCGGTGACGATGACGAACTGCGCGAGCTGCAGCTGTTCGCCAGCCTGGCCGAGGCGGGCCTCAAAGATTTGGAAGGCCTGAAGGTGGTGGACTATCGCCGCCTGCAGACGGCCTATTCGAACCTGGTGCCGCATGCCGACTATTCGAAAACGCTCCCCGCCTGGTTGTCGGTCACCGCCGAAAACGCGGTGGTCAGCCTGTCGCGCCCGAGCGAGGTCAACGGCGTGCAGATCGACACACTGACCCTGCGTTCGCCCACGGTGCGCGAAGTGCGGGCGGCGGATCGGGCGGCAGGTGGTGACGACGAACAGCGCGAACTGGTGCTGTTCGCCGAACTGGCCGGCGCGGCTATCGCTGACCTGGAGGGCCTGAAAGTGGTGGACTACAACCGCCTGCAGGCCGGCTATTTTCGCCTGGAGCAAGACGACGGGGTTTGATCCGGGGGTGATGAAGATGGTGGCGAAACGTCTCGCGGCGGACACCGGATTTTCCGCCGCTGAGATTCAGTCGATGCCGTTTTCCGAGATGGTCTGGTGGCTCACGGATTGAGCCGCTTCCGGTAATGCTCTACACAGGGGAGCCATGACATGGCGAACAAACTCTCCCTCGGGTTGGTGATCGGCGGTGCCGTCAGTCCTACGGTCGGCGCCGCGTTCAATGAGGTCACCGGGCGCATCAAGCGTCTGGAAGCGGAAGGCAACAAGGCGCGGGTGCTGCAGCGCACGATTGGCGACACCATTCGCCTGCGTGATGAATGGAAAAAGGCCCACGACAGCGGCGCCGCTGGGGCGTCCAAACTGCTGGGTCGCCTGAATTCCAACCTCGACAGCCTGAAGAAACAGGGCATCGAGGTCGGTCGGCTGGACCAGGCCTATCGATCCCTCGGCCAGACCGCGAATAAGGCGGAACTCAAGGCCAAGGGTTACCAGCAGATCGATGCCGGTAAGGCCGGGATGAAAAGCACGGTCGGTCAGGCCGTGGCCGGGGTGGCGACGGTGGGCATTGCGACCAAGGTCAGTGCCGACTTCGGGGCCATTGTCCGTGACATCGCGATCAAGGCCGGGATTGCCAACGATCCGAAAGAAAAGCAGGTGTCGCAGAAGATCATCGAGACTTCGCGCGACACCGGCATGGCGCGCAATGACGTTGCCGACGTGGTCAACCAGTTGGTGGGGGCCGGCATGGACCTGGCCAAGGCGCTGGAGTATGCGCCGGTTGCGGCCAAGTTTGCCGTGGGCCAGGGCTCGAACGGCGCCGACACGGCGAAGATGATCAACGCGCTCGGGCAGAACGCCAAGATCACCGACGCCAAACAGATGCAGCAGGCGCTCGAAGCCATTGCCTTTCAGGGACAGGCTGGCAGCTTCGAGGCGGTCGACATGGCCCGCTGGTTCCCCGAGCTGTTGTCGAACATGGGCAACCTGAACATCACCGGCATGGACGCGGTGACGCAGCTGGGCGCGATGCTGCAGGTGCAGATGAAAACCGCCGGCGGTGCCGACGAGGCAGCGAACAACCTCAAAAACTGGATGGGCAAGATCGGTTCGACCGACACCGTGGAGGCCTACAAAAAGGCCGGCATCGACTACAAGGGCTCGATGCAGACCGGTTTGCAGAACGGCATGTCGACGCTGGAATCGAGCATGGCGTTGGCGCAGAAGTACATTCAGGTCACCGACCCGAAACGGGCGGCGCTGATGGCCGAAGCGACGTCGAAGATCAGCCAGGAGGCGGATCCGGAAAAGGCCAAGGCCATGATGGCGTCGCTGGAGGAGGCCTTGCGCACCGGCGACCTGTTCGCCGACATGCAGGTCAAGGCCGCGCTTTCGGCCTACCTGCAGAACAAGGCGCTGTACAGCCAGCTGAAAAACGATTCGCGCGAAGCCTCAGGCATCCTCGACAAAAACCTGGCCGAGCGGCGTGAGTCGTCGTCACAGAAGTGGGCCGAAATGGCGCAGTCGATGGACGACGCCATGCGCAGCGTTGGCGACGCCTTGCGCCCTGTGACGGATACCGTGGCGGAAGCGCTGACCAAAGTTACCAAGGGCATTACTGCGCTGGCGGACAGCTCGCCCGGCGTGGTCACTGGCATTGCGGCGGTCGGGGGTGGATTGCTCGCGCTGCAGACGGCGGTTAGCTCATTCAAGATCGGCAAGGGATTGCTCAACCTGGCGCGCGGGACATTGGGCAAAGGCAGGTCCGGCGAAGTGCAGAAGGTCTTTGTCACCAACTCGCTGGAGGGAGACCGGGTCGGCACGGGGGCAGAGCCCAAGGGCAAAGCGGGTAAGGCCCTGTCCCTAGTCGAGACGGGGTTGAAGGCTGTCGCGGCCTTCAAGGGTGCGCCCGAGGCCAGTGACACCACTGACGGACAGGAGAGTAAGAAAACCGGTGGTTTCGATCTGGTGGCGACCGGGCTCAAAGTGGTGTCGCTCGCCAAGGAGGCCACCGGCGACGGTGAGGTGCAAGCCGGTCTGGATGACGGCAGCGTCAAGAAAGTGTTTGTGGTGAACGCGGCGGCCCTAGGCGGCGGTGGCGGGGGGCCGTTTGAGAATCGGCGCCGGGCTCGCGGGGCTCCTCGCAATGCCTCGCGGCGGCGTCGGGTTGCCACGCCGCCAAGGCCGAGCGGTCCGTCCCGTCCACCGCTGCCCGCGCCTCGACCGGCCACACCGGTACCGCGACCGCCAATGTCCGTGCCCAGGCCGCCTGCGCCGGTACCTGTGCCACGGACACCGATGCCTTTGCCGGCACCGGTGCCAATGCCGCGACCTCCGGTACCTGTGCCACCGGCACCGGTGTCATTGCCGCGACCTCCGGTTCCCGTGGCTCCAGTGCCGGTGTCATTGCCGCGACCTGCAGTACCCGTTCCGCCATCGCCGGTGCCGTTGCCTCGGCCAGCTGTTCCCTTGCCGCGTCCTCCCGTACCGCTGCCGCCAACCGGTGGCGTAATGGCCAAGGTGGCGGCTGTAGCGGGAACGGTGGGGAAGGTCGGCAAGGTGGGCAAAGTGATCCCGGGCGGCTCGTTGCTGGAGGCGGGAAGCATGGCCGTCGACACTTACCTGAATGCCGAGACGAAAGATCAAAAAGCCGAAGGTTACGGTGCGGCAGCGGGTTCGCTGGCAGGCACCATGGCCGGCGCCGCGGCCGGCGCGGCCATCGGTTCCGTGGTGCCCATCATCGGTACCGCGATTGGAGGCTTGGTCGGTGCGTACCTGGGCAGCATGGGCGGCACCGCATTGGGTGGGGTCGTGGGCAAGTCGTGGTTTGGTGGCGAGGAAGAAAAGCCTGCCGCACCGGCAACGCCATTGTTGATGGCGCCTCGGCCCGGCCCGGTGGTGCCCAGCTTGGCCAGCATGGGGCGATCTTTCAATGGGGCGAACGAGCCCGGCGCGCTACTGATGGCGTCCAGTTCCGCGCCGCCCAACCCAGCCTTGGGTGACGTCGCCCGCGCACTGGCGACGCCGGCACCGGTCAAACCGGCGGCGGTGGCGATCCAACCCAAGGAGCCAGCGAAACCGGTACCCACGAAAGTGGATCAGCAGTTCCAGTACTCATTGAGCATGCCGGTCACGGTGCAAGGTGACGTCAAAGATCCACAGCGTCTGGCTCAGGACTTGATGCCGTACATGCAGCGAATGATGGCCGACGCCGCGAAACAGAACGCGTCGAGCCAGTTGTTCGATGAACCCCACTTGTAAGGAGAACCCATGGCTTACATGGAGCAATTGCAGGCTGGCCTCAAGTACCTGGTCGAAGCCGGAGAGTCCGGACGCCGCAGTGCGGACGGCATGCTCGGCCCGGTCAACGGTGCGATCCGGGAAATTACCGGTGCCGCGTCCGAGCTGGAGAATATCCCGTTCGTGGGACCGGTAATCGGCGCCAAGCTGCAGCGGGTAATGCGCGGCGTAGACGCGGCGCAAACCAAAGTCGGGCAGGTGGTGGCCACCTACGGGCGGGCCACCCGGGCCGCCGCGGAAGTGCAGGAACGCATGGGGACGCTGAAGGAACAGGCGGGCAAGGCGGCGACGGCGATCAACAAGATCGCCGGCAAGGTCAGCCCGTCGCTGGCCAACATCGTCCCCACCAGTGCGTTTGCCACCGATGCCACGCCGGCGCCGGAGGCAGTAAAACCGTTTCCGCACTTGCTGATCATTCAGCCACAGGATCCCAAGGCGCCACCTTACTACTTCAACCTGGACACGGCGGCCTTCGACGAGCTGTCACGGTCGACCGAGTTTCGCTGGGCCTCGCAAGAGCGCCTGTCGCGTCGGCCGGCGCAGCAGGCGGTGGGCATTGGTGAAGAGAAAATCACCCTGAAGGGCACGATTTACCCGGGCTTCAAGGGCGGATTGAAGCAGCTCGACACCTTGCGCAGCATTGGCGCGCAACTGAAGCCGTTAACCCTGACCACAGGTTACGGCGATGTCATGGGCACCTGGTGCCTGAAGAACATCACGGAAGAGCAGGGCGCGCTGATGCACGGCGGGATTCCGCGTAAACAAGGGTTCACTCTGGAGTTTGTGCGCTATGGCGATGACATGCAGAACGTCTGACGGGGATCTGCTGGACACCATCTGCCATAACTTTTATGGCCATCTGGTGGGCAGTGTTGAGGCGGTGCTGGATGCCAATCAAGGCCTGGCCGATGAGCCGCAACCCTATCGCGCCGGCGTGGTGATCACCCTGCCGGATCTGGCTACACCTGTGCAGGATCAGGTCACGCTATGGGATTGATGGTCTACACTCGTGCCGCTTGATAACTCAAGCTCCTTACTTTCATACCCGCCTTGTGCGGTTTTTTTTTTGGAAAAAATCCATGACCCCCAGGTTTCGCATTGTCGCCAATGGCGCCGACATCACGGCCTTGATCAATGATCGGCTGATCCAGCTGCGCACCCTGGACAAGCCCGGGATGGAATCCGATGAGTTTGAATTGCGCATCGATGATCGCGATGGCCAGGTGACGTTGCCGTCACGCGGTAGTGCCATCGAGGTCTATCTCGGTTACGCCGAAACGTCGCTGGCCCGCATGGGGCGATACGTGGTCGACGAGGTCGAGATCTCGGGGCCGCCGGACACGCTGGTGATCAAGGGCAAGGCCAGTGACATGCGCGGCACGGGCAAGACCATCCGCAGTGGCAGTTGGGAGAACGTGCCGCTGTCGACCATCGTGACCGACATTGCTGCGCGCAACGGCTGGCAGTCGGGGTGTCCGGTGGCAACCAAAGTGGTCCGGGCGGATCAGCTCAACGAGTCTGATTTTAATTTCCTCACCCGGCTGGCCAAGCAGTACGACTGCACGGCCAAGGTGGCCGAGGGCAAGCTGCTGGTGATGCCACGCCAGGGTGGCCAAAGCGCAAGCGGCAAAGCCTTCGGCTCCATCACCCTGACGCGCAGCGATGTCAGCCGCTGGCAGTTTCGTCTGGGGGATCGCAATGCACACAAGGCCGTGGCGACCAAACACCAGGACAAGAAAAACGGGAAGCTGGTGGTGGTTTCCCTGGACAACGACGACGTGCCCGATGGCCTGCCGGCGGTGCATACCGACCGACATATCTACCCCAATAAAACCGCTGCTGAGGCGGCGGCCAAGGCCCGCTTGGCAGCGTTCAATCGCTCCGGCGCCGCTGTGCGTCTGGAGATGCCCGGGCGCACGGACATTTTCGCCGAACGGTCGATCAATGCCCAGGGCTTCAAGGACGGGCTCGACGGTGAGTACCTGGCGGACTCGGTCGAACAGGTTTACACCCAGTCCGGCTGGTCGACCACGGTGGAGTGCAACGGTGGCCAGCAGGGCAAAGCCAAGGCCAAAGGCAAAAAGAAAAAACCACCACAAGACCTCAAGGTCGTGCCGCTGAATCAATAGCAGCGTCCTCCGTCACAGAAACAGGAGCAAGCGAATGCCGTTAACTGAGCAACAACTGCAACGCATCATGCCCAACGCCCGCCGCCAAGCGGGCGTTTTTGTATCCGCGCTAAATGCCGCCATGGTCCGCCGGCAAATCAACACACCGAAACGCCAGGCCGCATTCCTCGCGCAGGTCGGGCACGAATCCGGTCAACTGCAGTACGTGCGTGAACTGGGGGGCGATCAGTACCTGAGCAAATACGACACCGGCAATTTAGCGGTGAAGCTGGGCAACACCCCGGAAGCGGATGGGGATGGCCAGCGTTATCGCGGTCGCGGCCTGATTCAGATCACCGGCCACAGCAACTACCTACGCTGCAGCCTGGCGCTGTTCGGTGACGAGCGCCTGTTGCGCACCCCTGAACTGCTCGAACTGCCGCAGTGGGCGGCCGAATCCGCCGCGTGGTTCTGGTGGATCCGTGAATTGAACGCGCTCGCCGATCGGGACGAGTTCGAGGCGATCACCCGCAAGATCAACGGCGGCCTCAACGGCCTGGCTGATCGGCTGCAGCTGTGGGAGCGGGCGGGGGCGGTGTTATGCGTCTCGTCGACCTGATCCCTGCGCCGTATCGAGTGGTGGTAGTCGGCAGCCTACTGGTTGCAGTCGCGGGGGGTGCTGCCGCGTCGGCCTGGCAGATCCAGGCTTGGCGCTACGGTAAGCAAGTCGCCGACCAGGCCCGACTGCACACCGAGACCCTCAACCAATTAACCCTAGCCTCGGCCGCGCAACAGCGTGTCGAGCAGGACAAGCGTCTGGCCCTGGAGCAGCGACTTTCCACCAGCGAACAAACCCATTACCGAGCCCTGAGCGATGCCCAACGTGATCAAGGTCGCCTGCGCGACCGTCTTGCCACTGCTGATGTGCGCCTGTCAGTCCTACTCGACGCCACCGATTCAGCCAACGGCTGCGCAATGTCAGCCACCCCCGCCACCGGCGGCGTGGTTCATGGCCCCACAAGAGCCCAACTTGACCCAACGCATGCTCAACGAATTATCGGCATCACCGATGCCGGCGACCAAGGACTGATCGCCTTGGCGGCCTGTCAGGCCTATGCCAAAGAAGTCTCAACACCGAAGTGAAAAAGAGCGACCGATCTGGATGCGTCAACATCCAGCCCGGCCGCCGTCCCTGCAGATCGTCCCTGCAAGTCCAGCCAAGGCTCTTACTCCGTGCACGAAGCGCGGCGAGCCTAGTACCTGTTTATCCATACAGTAAAGGTCTTGCTCTCTATGTCTACTCCCATCATCCCTTGGATGGGCGGCAAACGCCGTCTGGCCGACCGCCTCATTCCGCTTTTTCCGCCTCACGAATGCTACGTCGAAGTTTTTGCCGGCGGTGCCGCGCTGTACTTCATGCGGCCCCAGGCGGCGCCCGTTGAAGTCCTCAACGACATCAACGGCGACCTGGTCACGCTGTACCGCGTCGTGCAGAACCACCTCGAAGAGTTCGTGCGCCAATTCAAGTGGGCGCTCAGCTCGCGTCAGGTATTCGAGTGGCAGAAGATGACCCGCCCCGAAACCCTCACCGACATCCAGCGCGCCGCGCGATTTTTCTACCTGCAGCACCATGCCTTCGCCGGCAAGGTAACTGGACAGACCTTCGGTACCGCGACCACCGGCCCGGCCATCAACCTGTTGCGGATCGAGGAAAACCTCTCGGCCGCTTGGCAACGGTTGTCCGGCACTTACGTCGAACACTTGCCATGGCTTGATTGCGCCGAGCGCTACGACCGTGCCCACACCTTCCATTACATGGATCCGCCTTACTGGCAGACCGCCGGCTATGGCGTGGACTTTCCATTCGAAAACTACGAGCGGATGGCCGATTTCATGCGGCGGTGCAAAGGCAAGGTGATGGTCAGCATCAATGATCACCCGGACATCCGGCGCGTGTTTGAAGGCTTTCACTTTGAGACGCTGGACATCCGGTACTGCAATACCAACCAGCGGCAAAGAACGGCTGAGGTCAGCCGCGAGCTGGTGATCATGAATTGGGAACCCGCCGAGTTGGGAGGATTGTTTTAAGACTATTGGTCCAGTAGGAAGAGGGCCGACAGCTGCCTATCATAACGAGCAGATCTTGGCCGATTCTGTTGAAAAAGTCGGGCGTGGTTTTCACGGCAGAAAAGTACGCGTCTGAGATTGAATTCCATACTTCCGACAGAGGCTTCTGGGCTCAGATTTCACGTAGCAGCGCGCAGAAATGAATCGCCCCGGGTTCTCTAGATATTTCGTTGAGATCTCACTGCCCCCTGAGGCAGAGAAGATCGGTAAGCGATGGCGTTAGTGATCGATCGGATTCAACGTAGTTAATACACTGAGAAGCTGCGAAGTAAGAGCTGTTTCAGTCCGTATTGCCCTGTACAAGGCCTCCAGCATTCTTGAAACAATGGCGACCGGCCCCTCTGATTGGGGCGGAAAAAGATTGATATTGAAGTTGCCTGAATAATAGTGGCACCGGGGGCGCTTTTAACTTGGTGCCTCCTACCTGCGAAATTAAGTCCCTCTTGATTGATCCCCGAGGAGATTTTTAACAATGCCGCCCCCGAAAATGCACGAGCATTTGCAGATGATGCCAAGTCCCGGCGAGGGGCAGAAAATAGTCCGGAGTGCTCTTCAACTCGTGAAAAGTGCTCTGTTCGTGCTATTCTCGCGCGCTTAATGAATACCTGCTGGTCTTTCTGATCGTTTGTCGTCCAGCGGCGCTGTTCTCCTCGATTCAATACGCTGGGACAAGCCTTAAGGCTGGCCAGCACTCAGGGAAGAATCCTCGTGACAGGCTCCGCTCCACCCCTTGTCGTTGACCTCGACGGCACATTGTTGCGCTCCGATCTGTTGCTCGAAACCGGTATGGCCTTCTTGCGCAGCCATCCACTGCACTTGCTCAAGCCATTTAAATGGTTGGCCAACGGCAAAGCCACGATGAAGTCAAAGCTGGCCAATGCCACTCATATCGATGTCAACGTACTTCCATACAATCGGGCAGTTATCGCACTGATCGAAACCGCCCGCAGTGCAGGTCGTTCTGTAGTGCTGGCCACCGCAAGCCATCATTCATTGGCCGAGCGTATTGCCGAGCACCTTAAATTGTTCGACAAAGTGCTAGCGTCCGACGAAAAGACAAATCTGTCGTCCCACCGCAAGCGTGATTTGCTGGTCGAGCATTATGGCTTGCAAGGCTTCGACTATATCGGCAACTCCCATGACGACGTCTCCGTCTGGGCTGCAGCACGACTAGCCTATGTAGTGGATCCGGAGTCCGGCGTCGAGCGTCGTGCTCGAGCTCAGGGTAATGTTGAGCAAGTCATTCGCACCGCACCTTCGGCCATTAAGGACTGGACCAAAGCACTGCGTCTTCATCAATGGATGAAGAACCTGTTGATTCTTGCTCCGATGTTGGCCGCGCATCAGTTGACCAATTTCAACCTGCTTTGGCAGAGCCTTATTGCATTCCTGCTTTTTGGCCTGTGCGCCTCCAGCGTTTACCTGCTCAACGACCTGCTGGATCTGGCAGACGACCGACATCACCACTCCAAACGTCATCGTCCGTTCGCATCGGGACGACTGTCCATAAAGTTCGGGTTGATCGCGTTTCCCCTTTTATTAATCACCGCCTTCACAGGTGCGGCGCTCTTGCTTCCCTGGGAGTTTTTCGGCGTTCTGGCAGCCTATTACATACTCACTCTTGCTTACTCACTGTCACTGAAACGGCAAATGGCTATTGACGTCATCGCGCTGGCATTGCTGTATACGATCCGTATTATTGCCGGCGCGGCTGCTCTGGACCTGGCCCTGACCTTCTGGATGCTGGCGTTTTCGATGTTCATGTTCCTGAGCCTCGCGCTGGTCAAGCGGTATGCCGAGTTGCGTGACGCCCGACGTAAAGGGCATACGGAGAAAACCCGCGGCCGCGGTTATTACCCCGACGACCTGGAGATGATTTCGTCCTTGGGAGCCGCGTCTGGCTACCTCGCAGTGATGGTACTTGCGCTCTATATCCACGACCAGGGTACGGTCGCGCTCTATGCCCGCCCCCAACTGATTTGGCTAGCGTGCCCATTGTTGCTGTTCTGGATTACCCGGATCTGGATGCTCACCCACCGCGGGCAAATGCACGATGACCCGGTTGTGTTTGCCGTACGCGACCGCATCAGCCTGGTGGTAGGGGCGTTGTTCTGCCTCGTGTTCTGGGCGGCGTCATGAGTGCTCCGCTGTTTTCTTGGGGCCTTTATCCTGCGATTCCACAGACCGCTCACGGCTGCGTCTGGAAAAGCGAGGTGCCTCAGCAACTGGAACGCCTGAACACTGAATACGGTAGCACCCTGGCGTACGGTAATGGACGTAGCTATGGTGATAGCTGCCTGGCCGACAGCGATCATGTACTGCACATGCGGACATTGAGTCGCTTTATCGAAGTCGATTGGCAACGGGGCGTGGTAACGGCCGAAGCAGGCATCACTCTCGCCGAGATCCTCGCCGTTGCCATCCCGCAAGGCTGGTTTCTGCCAGTAACACCAGGCACTCAGTTCGCTACGCTGGGGGGGGCGATTGCCAATGACGTGCACGGCAAGAACCATCATGTGCGCGGCACCTTCGGCAATCATGTGCGACGTTTGGGTTTGCAACGTCATGATCAGGACCTGCTGACCTGTTCGCCGGTCGAGGCCCCCGAACTGTTCGCCGCCACCATCGCAGGCCTGGGCCTGACAGGGGTCATCATCTGGGCCGAGATCCAACTGATACCGATAAGGTCCTGTCAGATCGACAGCAGCGCGGTACGTTTTGACAGCCTGGCGGATTTTTTCGCGTTGTCCACGGAACTGGATCACCAGCACGAGTACAGTGTCGCGTGGATTGACTGCCTGGCCAAAGGGGCGCAAGCCGGTCGGGGCGTATTTTTTGTAGGTGATCACGCTGACTATGGCGCTCAAACTGTCGAGGAGCGCAGTAAGTTGTTCGTGCCGTTCACACCTCCGATTTCGTTGATCAATAAACTTTCGTTACGCACGTTCAATGAAGCCTACTGGCGAGTGCATCCCGTCAAACGGACACGCAAACGGGTGAATTACGAGCCCTTCTTTTACCCGCTTGATCGAATTGATCACTGGAACCGGATTTATGGTCGCCAGGGCTTCCAGCAGTATCAATGCGTAATACCTCAGCCGGTGGCAGAGGTAGCCATCCGCGAACTCCTCAGCGTTATCGCACAATCAGGCCAAGGATCTTTTCTGGCCGTGCTCAAGCGTTGCGGGGAAATCACTTCGCCAGGCTTGCTGTCCTTCCCGATTCCAGGAACGTCGCTCGCCTTGGACTTCCCTCAAAAAAAGCACCTAGCCCCACTGTTCGCACGTCTCGATGCCATCGTGCACGAAGCTGGTGGACGACTCTATCCGGCCAAGGATGCGCATATGAGCGGGAAAGATTTTCGTCAAGCCTACCCCGCCTGGGAGCGACTGGAAGCCCTTCGCGATCCCTCCCTGATGTCCCGCTTCTGGAAACGAGTCACAAAATGAAACGAGTTTTGATTGTTGGAGCCACATCGGCCATTGCTACCGCTTGTGCCAGAATCTGGGCAGCCCAGGGCTGCGAGTTTTTCCTGGTCGCACGCAACGAAGAAAAGCTGGAACAGACCCGTGCCGACCTAAGTGCTCGTGGTGCAAAATCCGTCACTATTCACACTATGGATGCCAACGATTTCAACGCGCATCCAGCGATGATCGACAGCTGCCTGACAGCGTTGCACCAGATCGACATCTCTCTGATCGCCCATGGCACCCTGCTAGACCAGAAAGTCTGCGAACAGAATGTCGATGTGGCGCTCAGGGAGTTTACTAACAACGGCACGTCTGTAATCGCTCTTTTGACTCTACTGGCCAATCAATTTGAACGCCAACGTTGCGGTACACTGGCTGTTATTTCTTCGGTTGCCGGTGATCGCGGACGTCCGTCCAATTATTTGTACGGCGCGGCTAAAGCTGCGGTTTCAAGCTTTTGCGAAGGCCTCAGGGCGCGTCTTTTCAAAGCAGGCGTACATCTGATCACCATCAAACCCGGCTTTGTGGACACCCCGATGACGCAAGGGTTGCCGTTGCCAGCTGCGCTCGTAGCTAAACCCGAGCAGGTGGCCAAGAGCATCGTCGCCGGTATCGAACGCAAGACTGCCGTCCTCTACACCCCTGGGTTCTGGGCACTGATCATGCTGATCATTCGATGTGTTCCTCAGTCAGTCTTCAAGAGGCTGAATCTTTGAGCGAGGGCATTTATCTATCGGGCTGGAGATATAGAGCGGTCGTTCTGTCGATCGTTGTATCAGCGCTGGGCTATCTGGGATTTTCCTTGTGGGGCGGATGGGAGGCAGTCGTCAATGCAGCCTCCCAAGTCGGTTTACTGGGTGTCACCCTAGCGCTATTGATGTCTTCGCTGAACTACGCCATACGGTTTCTCAGGTGGCAGATTTATCTCAAGGCGCTCGGCCACCCGGTGCCTTGGCGTTCGAGCCTGAAAATTTACCTGTCCGGTTTTGCCCTGACCACGACCCCAGGGAAAGCGGGTGAAGCCATGCGTGGCGTACTGCTTAAACCTTTGGGTGTGCCTTATGCAAAAAGCTTTGCGGCATTCTTCAGTGAACGGCTCAACGACCTGTTTGCTGTGGTACTGCTCGCACTATTCGGCCTGACACTTTACCCGCAAGCGCTTCCATTGATTATCGCGGGTGTCGTACTGGTCGGTGTGGTCTTTACCGGCTTATCGCAGCGCAAGCTCATTGCGTACCTGGCGCAAAAACTCCCTCGCGAGGGTGGCGCCCTTAAAGCACTGGCCCGTCATCTCCTCAATGTTCTGTTAGAGGCACAGTTGTGCCACCGACCGCTGACGCTGCTGGTCGCAACTCTACTGACTGTAATGGCCTGGGGCGCCGAAGCGTTCGCCTTCTATTCGATACTGAATGCAATGGGAGCGGAAATACCGCTGACTTTTGCCATCTTCGTGTATTCGGTTTCCATGCTTGCCGGAGCCCTGAGCTTCATGCCTGGCGGCCTGGGAGGAGCAGAAGCAGTGATGGTCGCCTTGCTAGTGTGGAAGGGTATGCCCGGCTCCGACGCTGTCGCTGCAACAGTGCTCATTCGGCTCGCCACCTTGTGGTTCGCTGTGGGAGTCGGTGCATTATTCCTGACCACCAGGAATCGAACCGACCTTCCCATCCAAAAAACATAACTTCATTAATTCAACGACTTCTTTCGGGAGCGATTCATCATGGGCGGTCAGGGGCAATTAGCGCGCAAAGGCCTTATTAGCGCGATCATAGTCATCGGACTATTGATCGCAATGGCGGTTGCGTACTACTTACGAAATCAGAATTACTCTGTCGATGACTCTTTCATTACCTATCGTTATGCCTTCCACCTGTCACAGGGTGACGGCCTGACTTTTAACGTTGGGGAAAAATATTACGGTACCACGGCAGCAGGTTACGCAATTGTTCTGGCTACATTCGACAAACTTGCCTCAACCCTTCATCTGAACTTGTCGACTCAAAATATTTCAGTTGGGATTTCCACCCTGGCGTTGCTAATCACGTCGCTGTTCGCTTTCAGTATTTCTGCCAGACGCAGTAACCCCACCGCATCTGCACTACTGACGTTGGGGCTGGCAGTATCCTTGTTCACCGCTTATTCATTCAATGAGGTCGCAGGTCATGAAACCTATGCGTTCCTCGCGCTTGCTTTTGTAGGCGTTGTCCTCGCCAGCTATGAAAAAATGCTTGCTGCGGGAATCATTGTAGCCATTGCGACCACCTTTAGGCCCGATGCCGTGCTCTTTGCACCGATCATTTGCTGCGCCTATATGCTATTCAACAATCTTGGCCTACGACGCGCACTCACCAACAAACACCTGATTCAGTTCACCTGTGGCTTTTTCCTGATCGCAATTCCATGGTTACTCTTCCTTTATAGTTACTACGGCCGCATATCACCTGGAACAATGGATGCAAAAAAAGCGCAAATACTTATTGGTGGTTTCCCGACCTACAACCTTAACAGCATCTTCGGTTATGTGTCCGACAGTATCAACTGGATCGCTCGGGCAGCGATTTTAGTAGGTGTTGTTCTTTTCGGCATCAACCTGTTCAGCTCGAAAAAACCAGCCTCAAAGGCATTCATCGAGAAACAACATTCCTTTATCGGAACATGCTGGCTCGTATTTCTGGTCATCAGCATCGGCTTTTACATTTCAATCAACGTGACGTTTTGGAGATGGTATGGCATCCCGGCCGTTTTTTCGTTGATGATAATCGCCTTTTGCGGTTTCTGTGCGCTTGCCGGCAAGAACAATGAAACCCAGACAGCCAACGCCAAACCCGCCTTATTCATTGCATTGGGCGCGGCGGTCCTGCTAGTTACCAATATTACGCATATCAAGTTCTGGCTAACTAGCGAAAACGTGAACCCACACACCAAGGCTTATTACGATATTGCTCAATACCTCAAGAAAGCAGAACCCGATGGCACGGTTATCGAGATGGCCGAACCCGGCTCCTTCGGCATGCAACTAGGCCCGAAATTCACGATCGTGGATGAACTCGGACTCATCACCCCGGGAGTTGCCACTGCGTTGCTGAAAGGAGATAAAACCTATACAAATCAAACATACAACCCTAAATACATTGTGTGCAGCTGGGGAAGCCCCTACAGTGCCTGCACTATCCCGGAAATCATTCTGAACTATGATTTTGTTGGCGAGTTCGATACAGATTTCTGGGCTAAATATCTCAGCCACGGCGCAAAACTGTATCGCAAGAACACCTCGAACCTGCTTCCTCTAGGGCAGTATGTGAGTGATCCGGTACTTGGCGACAAATACGGCATCGTCCGGCAAAATACCGATAGAAAGACATTGTTTGTTCACCCAGGGGACACACCGACCTCATTCAATCTGGAAACGCCGCGCCTTATCACTAGTCCCGGCAAGACACTGCCAGTAGTGATCGGAATTTCTTCTGAAGTACTCGCCACCGCAGTGGCCAGTGGCGGTGCGACTGCCGGCGTAACGATCTATCTGGATGGCAAGGTTTTCAAGGAAAGAAGCGTTATCAAAGTGGGTACCTCGCTTGCTGTAGACCTTCCTTACTCACAGGGCCGGCCTTACAGATTCTCGGTAGATAACAACGGAATGTCCAACAGCAATTGGGTTAATCTGTCGGCAAGCTATTAAGGAAGCACCGAAAAATTCTTCCATAGTTTTACGAAATAGGATCGGTTCCGGTTGAGGGTGAAAGAACACTCTAATAAGAGCGCGATCACCTACGGTGATAATCTCTGCTGTCCAACGAAGGCTTTATGGCGATGGCAGGGAACGTCAGCGTCCAATCGACAGGTCAACGTAAAGGCACTCTATGGGCCAATCCCAGCACGGGTCAGATTGGGCTGACGCTCTTGAGCATAGTGAACTGAGTAGCCCAATAGTTACCTTGCGGCATTTCATTTCGCGCCAGCAACGCTCTGTAGCTCGCGCTGGCATACTGGGCCGCGATCCGAGTGGGTGATCAGACCAGGTGGCGGTTGACGCTGAGCAACTGCCAGCTGCATTGCACTACACACCATCTCGGCAGGTATGTTCGGAGCCATAGACCAACCCCACGATCTTGCGTGAGAACAAGTCCAGTACCGCGGCCAGGTACAGCCAGCCGCTGCGGGTCTGGATGGAGGTAATGTCTATCATCGAACTAGCTTTTCGCTAAAGAGGTCTGCGCTCACCATCAGCCTGCTTAAAGTGCAGGCTTAGGGCAAAACTAGGGAAAATTCAGGGCCGCCATAGACCGCATGAGGCCATCGGGAAGGTGCTGAAACGTTGTCTTCACTGGGCAGAAGCGGCCTACTAGCACGCTAGAAGGGGTTCGAATTCCTATACTGAACTCCTTTGTTACCGTGGCCCGGTTTGTTCTCTGTGGGTCATTCGATCAAATGGAAGTCCTCCCTTTCTCTCGGGTCGGATGTTGCGCCTCTGCAGTTCTCCCCTCGCGAAGGCGCATAGCCTGGCATGAATATTAATCCTTCGTTCTCGAAGGCGTATGACAAGGCCTGCATCGTCACGCGGCGTAAGGTTTGCTTTCCGTCCTCCAGGTCTTTGATTGCCTTAACGGAGGCACCAGAACGGAACGCCAATGCTTCGACGCTCCAGCCAAGGATCTCCCTTGCTCTTTTACAATGATCTGCAGAAAACGCCAGGGGAAGCTGGTGGATGAACTGCCACAGACTCTCGTGCTTTTCTGCCTCTCTTTCGGATCGGGCCTGTTCTAGATCGACTATTTTCGAGGTCATAGGGGGGGCATTAACTGTATTTATATACAGTTCTAAGGATAGCCTCACGGCATGATGTTGGCTAGAGGCGAGGGGGCCTCGTCTTCCCATCACTAGATCAACAAAATAGCTGATTGCAGTCATTCCGGCGCCATCATCACCGCGAGCGTCATCTTGATGAATTCCTCATTCTTGTCGATGGCTTCAAGGGCGCCGCGCACGTTATCGGCGACCTCAGCGGAGCCGCGCTGCTCGACCCAGTTCGAAAGCTCCATGACGGCGGCTTCGAGGGCAAGTTGATTTTCGTTGAGTTTGAACAGCAGGGAAGGGAGCAGATCTGAGTTTGGCATGGTGTTTCCTCCATGAAGAGGAAGGTAGCAGGATGTTGACTAACTGAAAGTGGTCTGCTGATCGAAAGTTATATTTGAAATCGTTAGGCTTGCTTGGGGCGACCATAAAGTCGTTTCGAGTTGGTTGAAACCTAGCGGAGATCCATGCCCTTGAGCCGAGCCAGGCCCTGTTTGATATGGCCTGTATTTTCGCCAATCGCCTCAAGAGCCCCTCGAGCATTATTACCGACTTCTGCGGAGCCCCGATGCTCCACCCACAGCGTAAGCTCCATTACGGCGGCCTCCAGCGCCAGTTGGTTGTGGTAAATCCATTCCAATACATCCGGCAGCGAATAATCACCTGACATGGATCGACTCCTTTCGAGAATGCCCCACAAGCATAGCAGCGACAGTGCCCGTAACAGGAACTACAAAGTGGTCGTTTAGATTTTGCTACAGAGACGGCAGGATGGTTGTCGGATTAAATGTGCTCGGAGCAGGTGCGGACCACTAGCATCAAATGGCGAGCACGCATGAAAGCGTTTAAGGGGGGGCGAGGAGATTTTCTTGTGAGGGCGGAAGTTTACGGCGGGTGAGGGGATGGTGCTGGTACAAAACTGGTACGAGTAAAAAGGCTATTGGCTGTATGCCTTGTAAATAGCGGAGATTCGCATTAGTAGGTCCAATCCATCATGGGGGCGACGGAGAAGCGGCGGGAGAGTGGAGCGGATTGTAGGGACATTGGGGATCTGAGTCAGCGGGGTGAATGGGGCGCAGTTTATCAGGGATGGGTCTTGGGTGTGGGAGGGGCGTGTTTCGCGGCCTTTACCACTTCGAGCGCGGACGTTGCCGGGTGTGGAATACGCCAAGAATTTGCAGGCGATCACCGCGTACTCGATACGGGATCAGATAGGACCAGTTGGGTACCGCCCATTCTCGGGTGTGTTTGACCCGACCTTCACGGCCCATGGCCGGGAACTGAGCCAATTTGTCTACGCTGGCGAAGATGGCGCCGGAGAAGTCGTCAGCTGCATTTGGATTTTCGAGAGCGATATAGTTTGCTTCGTCTTCCAGATTTTTGAGTGCTTTTTCAAGCCACTCAACCCGCATTCCGGCTCCAGCGCCGGGCGCGCATTGCTGCCACTTGGTCATCGGTGGCGAATTTGCCTTGGTCGGCTTCTTTTACTGCCTGTTCTATCTGAGCGGTCATCGTTTTTTCGTGCTCGATGTAGTCGCGGAGGACGTCCATCGCCAGGTAGGTCGCAGTCTGGCCGTTGGTTTTGGCTAGGTCATCGAGAGAAATGGACAGGTCTTCCGGCAGGTTCAGGGATATTCCAGTCATGGCAGCCTCGAGTGTGGACGGTTCGGTGCATCTTACACCTTGGAACGCTGGCTTGAATCAGCAGGTCGTCGCTGTGTGTATCCGGAAGTGATTTGTTCCACCTCGCTGCCGGGGTATCGTAGTCTGACCCCGGTATCTTTCATGGCGGCTGTATGCACCCATTTAGATGTTAGTCTGGATTGGCGGCTGACACGCGAAGGCTCTATGCATCGGAGTGTTTCGGCTGAATTATCTGAAAGGCGAACCGTTAATCAACAGGAAGATGCCATTCTTGAGCTGTTCCGCGCGCTTGCTGAGGTGGTTGAGCGGGAGGTACTGAGCTTTGCTGAGGAAAAGAAACGCTTATTGGATGTCGAGTAGCGCCTCAAGGATTTGATTGAATCCCTTGCCGATGCCAAACGGCCAGCATAATCTGTACCCGTTAAGAACGGACCAAGCATGCAAGGGACGCTAGGATCCACTTCATAAGTGCTCCACATATGGGCTGAGGCGTCTGTTGATCGATGTCATTTGCCCAAGGATTTTATCTATGGAAAGCGCATCGCCTGTTGCAGTTACCTATCCTTTTCAATGCCAAGCAGTGGTTTTGGTTTCGATTGGAAATCGGAGCAGCAACAGTTTTGAAATTTATTTGTCTGTCTCGGAAGATATACTAAAAAGTATTGTCGCTACGTGCACTCTAATCTCGATGAGTTAGTCGTCACGTCCTCGTAAAATATATTTATTAGATTTCTTAAATTTTAAAGATTTAAAGTTGGGGGTTTTGATGGGCTATGAAGCGTGGGTAACTGAATCGGTTTCGCCTGGAAGCATTGATCTTGATCCGCGAAACCCTCGTTTGCCGAGCTTGCCGGCCAACGCATCTCAATCGCAAATTCTCGACGAATTATTCAATACTAGTAAAGTTCGTGAA
This sequence comes from Pseudomonas sp. ChxA, assembly GCF_030263855.1. Classification (NCBI taxonomy): domain Bacteria; kingdom Pseudomonadati; phylum Pseudomonadota; class Gammaproteobacteria; order Pseudomonadales; family Pseudomonadaceae; genus Pseudomonas; species Pseudomonas sp. ChxA. Next base: position 5,376,255 of record NZ_JARPMK010000001.1, on the reverse strand, counting down.
ATGGTTAAATCAATTGCTAAGTCAGGATTTTACCCAGACCAGCGTGTGGTCGTGATACGGAAAGAGAGTGGACGAGGATTTATAGTTATTGAAGGGAATAGGCGTGTTGCTGCTTGTAAGGTGCTGTTAAATTCTGATATCGCGCCGGAGCGACATGCTAGAGTTTCTAGAAAATGGGCAGTAAATGCTGAACCATACAGGCCTAGCTTTTTACGTATTCCGATTGTAATTGCTCCATCGCGGTTGGCCGCGACACAGTTGCTAGCAGCCAGGCATCTAAATTCTGCACCAGTCATTCGTTGGTCTCGATATGCTCAAGGCCGATTTGCTATTAATGCATTCGCTGATGGGCAGGATATCGCAGAGGTAATGGATGAGACAGGGCTGGGTGAGTCGGAATTAAGGCAAAGTATCCAAGAAGCCCGGATGTTTGAATTATTTCTGGGTCTTTCCTGGACGCAGGAGGAAAGAAGCATAATCGAGGATAATCTCGAAGATTTTCCTATTGAGGCACTTCGTCGAATCTTAAGAAGTAGTGCAACTCAAGAGAGTTTTGGTTCCATTACATTTGACCAGGAAGGATGGATGATTTTTAGCTGGGAAAAGGATGCAATCGAACCGATTTTGAAGCGCTTCCTATATGATGCCTTTATTCCGTTATCCGGCCAGAAAAAACCTGAGTTGAACAGTCGAACATTGAATAATGTGGATGGGGTTAAGGCATATCTCGATACACTCCCACTTGAAATAAAACCGTCCCCAATCGACGGGAAAACTTCAGCTAAAGATCTAATACCGGATACGGCTCAGCCGGATGGTTCTCAACCGATTCCCAAAATCACTCCTAAGAAGAAACCGGTGCCCAAGCCTCGTAAGGTTAAGTACACGGCGCTGCCCACGGATCTCGAAGTCGATCTAAAAAACGATAAAGCGCTCGCTTTAGTTGATGAACTGCAAACGATAATTCCCGAGGATTTAGCTTGCGCGACGGGATTGTTGCTGCGTAGTCTTTTGGAGATTTCGCTTATTGCAAGAATAAAAAAAGTTGGCAAGTGGCCTGATTGTATGGCTAAATTTGGCAGCGATAGAAATTTGATTCCTACACTTGACCAGCTTTTGAGGTTTTCTGAAACCTGTGAGTTAACAGTTCCAGACATAAGTCTTCGTAAAACACTAACTAACCAAGGTGCTGTTCCAAAGCGGTTACTAAACTTGGTTGCGCACAATGATCAGCATGTATTTGGTCAAGAGGAGGCTCGAGATGCTGCTAACAAGCTAACGCCGCTTTTGCGTGCGTTGCTCGGACCTGACGCCAGCTAATCAGCGTTTCATTGTAGGCATTGATTTTAGATGGATGTTTCCATAAAACAATGCCTCTTTTTCCTTGGGACGGGCTAGGTGCGTGGAATAGTGTAGAGAAAACTCTGCTCCTTTTGCATCGGAGTAAAGCGAGTTTATTTCTTCGCAATTGTCGTACGTGACTAGCCATGGGGTTTTCATGTTTTTTACTGTATTCGCAATTGCGGCATGATCTTCTGGTTTGTAGTGGTTTCGGTATAGTTGGCTGCCCTTTTGGAAATATGGCGGGTCAAGATAAACTAATGTGTTGTCAGATATTTCAATATCTTCAGTGGTAAGTAGAGCCATTGCATCAATGTTATGCAGCTCGATTTTATCTTTTAATTTTCCAAGCCGTCGAATTCTTGATGTCAGATCATCTTTGTTGAACCGTGCGTCGAGCTTGTAGTTGCCTGTCTGATTTTTTCCGCCGATTACGCCGCCCTTGATAATTCCGGATCGGTTTGTACGGTTCAGGAAAAAAGTTGAAAACCCGAGCTGAGTTAAATTGCTTGAGTCCTCTGCCTGGATAATGGCTTTTTGCTCATGCCAGGTATCCATATTGACTGGTGTTTCCCAGATTTTTTCAATAAATTCGTCGGTGTTATTCAGGACCGCCCACCAGAACGCATGGACTACTGGGTCCAGATCATTGATTAGTATGCGATCAATGTAGTCATTTACTAGCAAAAATACGGCCGCTCCAGCCCCGCCAGCATACGGCTCAACATAACAGCCGTCTTGTAGGCCGTTATGCTCAATAAGCTCTGCTAACCAGATCCCTAAGCGGCCTTTTCCTCCGGGATATCGAAGAGGAGTGACAAAGGAGTGAGAAGCAGACATGTGAGTACCGGTTCGAAATTTTGTCTATGGTAGCCGAGAGGAGGTAGGGTGGCCATCTACAATTGGCTACTATTTTTTGCCGTATCAATTAGTGATCCATCGTCCGCTTTGCAGTCTTTTCGCCGGCATACAACCACCGCAACCTCCTCGGCTTCGTTTGATCCACCGCTGTGATCGTCTTTTCTTTGCCAGTTTTCTTTTCGCAGTATTGAGTGAGGATGCCTGTGTATTCGCACTCATTTTTTCCGCCAAATCTTCAACCTTGTCCACAAGCAACGTGCTCTCCCGCTTCAGGCTGACGGTATAGCCGAAATCCGGACTTAGGTTGTGCTACACGTTGCTGCCGTATCAGATGATTTCGTCAATTTCCGGATTTACGCCCTGAAACATGTAGGTCAGTTCGGAGTCAGATTCGGCTGGCCCATGGCAAGTGGGAAAGATAGCGGTCGGATATCGAGTCAGACTACGATGTCGCGATGAATTTTCCCACACTCTTTTAGGCTTGCCCATGTGACTCTCTGTAGCTAGCCTACTCAAGTCGCTACAACCCAGCGGCCGGAGGTGGAAGTCCGTATTGCTAAGGCGTTTTAACTCCCGAAAATATTTGGAGCTTCGCCCATGCCTAACAAATCACGCAATCCTTATGTCGATCACAACGCTGCACCCATCGACGCCAAGCTTCACGCAGCGGCCGAACGAGCTATTCATCATTACCTACCGCCATCTGACAACAACGCCGCCCCCGCCGACCACCCACCCGGCAACCTATTCTCCGTCAGCCCCAACATCGACACCGAAACCCTCCTAGCCAACGCCGCCGAGCACCTGGATTCCGCCAACCAAATAACCGCCACCCTGGCCTTCGACCTCGAAGACCCGCACCGCGCCATCATCCTCGGCATCCAACAACTCATCGACCTAAGCGCTCTACTCGTCGCCCGCGCCCAAGAGCAAGTCGCGCCTGCCGCCAACCCAGCCACAGCCTGACACCAACCCCTGCCGCCTTACCCCAAGGCGGCAACCTGAACCCGTGCTGTCACCGCGCAAAATTTCATAATCCCCAGCGCCTTTGAGGTCTACGATCCTCTTCAAAAGATGCCCCCCGCACCTCCAGCCCATAGGGAACTGAAAACATGATCTCGAACCTGGTTAAAGTCGCGCTGATTGCTGGTGCGTTGCTGTTGGGCGCTTGTTCGACGGGATCGTCGGGTGGGAGTGGTGACCCTTGTTTTACTGGCGGATGCCAGGCGTTTGGGGACCATAGCCCGAGCAAGGCGGCCAAGATGAATTTTGGCGGGAGTGGGTTGGGGAGTAGTTATGGGGAGTATGGGTCGGGTTTGTTGCATGATGATTGATGGGGTGGTGGGGCAGTCATTGACTTGTTGACTGGCCCACCGCTATCGCGGGCAAGCCCGCTCCCACATGGGTGCAGGGCTCCCACATTGGAATAGGGGTGGCCTGATATTTCAGTGGCCGCCTTTCATGCGGCGGGCGATGAGGTAGATGCCCAGGCCGACCAGCGCTGTGGCGGCGCCGATGTAGCCGGTGCTGGTCCAGCCATATCCCGCTGTAATTGCCATCCCGCCGAACCACGGCCCTAGTGCGTTTGCCAGGTTGAATGCTGCGTGGTTGGACGCTGCCGCCAAACTTGGGGCTTCGTGGGCAATGTCCATCAGGCGGATTTGCAGCGGCGCAGCCATGGCAATCATGGTGCCGACCAAACCGATGCCTAGCAGTACGCTCCACAGCGAGCTGGCGGCGAAGGTGAAGAAGATCAGTACGGCCATCGACCACACCATGATCCAGCCCACGGCGCGAAATTGCATACGGTCGAACAGTTTGCCACCGGCGATGTTGCCGATGATGCCACCGACGCCAAAGGCGGCGAGGCCGAAGGGGATCCACTGCGGCGACACTTTGGTCACTTCGAGCATGGTCGGGGCGAGGTAGCTGAACACGCAGAACATGCCCGCAAAGCCAATCGCGCCGATGGACAGGGCCATCCACACTTGGGGTTTGGTGAAGGCGCGCAATTCTTTGCGCGGGTCGCTGCGTGGTTCGTCGTGGCGGTCGGGGACGAATTGCCAGACCAGGGCGATGGTGCACAGGGCGATGGCGCTGACCAGCGCGAACGCCGAGCGCCAGCCCAGGTGTTGGCCGAGGAAGGTGGCGATGGGGTTGCCGAGCAGCATGGCGAGGGTGAGGCCCATCATCACGCGGGCCACGGCGCCGGCGCGTTTGTCGTTGGGCACCATGCTGGAGGCGACGACGGCGGCGATGCCGAAGTAGGCGCCGTGGGGCAGGCCGCTGATAAAGCGGAAGGCCACCAGCGAGCCGAAGGTGGGGGTGAAGGCGGTGGCGAGGTTGCCCAGGGCGTAGAGGCCCATCAGCAGTAAGAGCATGTGTTTGCGCAGCAGTTTGGCGCCGAGAATGGCCAGCAGTGGCGCGCCGACCATGACGCCGAGGGCGTAGGCGCTGATGGCGTGGCCGACTTGGGGTTCGCTTAAGCCCAGGTTCTGGGCGATGTCGGGCATCAGGCCCATGATGGCGAATTCGCCGGTGCCGATCGCGAAGGCGCCCACGGCCATGGCCGCTTCCATTTTGGCGGCGCTGCGCGCGGGCAGTACGTGCCCGGGTGTTTGCTGGATAGTCATGGGTAACTCTGTAGGAAAGAAGTGCACGAAGGTCAGTGGCCGATGCTACGCAAGCCGCCACGAAGGTGTCTAGAACAGCGTTTTGCGCGAGCGTTGAGTCTGATTAAACGCCCTGTGACCCCACGTCGCGGCAGCGATGCTTGACACTGGCGCGTTAAAAGCCGCGATTTAGAGCTGTCAATTGGCCAAACGGCGCATAAACGCTGTTTAGCGTGATATTCTGCGCGCCGTCTTGGTCTAGTCTTGCCCCGGTGCGTACACCCGTATACGCCCCGGCGGTTGGCTGTCGCCCAGGTAGCTGAAGCCAATAATGATAAAAAGTCAGCGCAGAAGGGACAAAAACAGTGAGGTCGCTACGTCGGCCTTGTGTGCCCACCCTACGGCCTGCAGAGTCAGGGGCGGTGGGGCGGATGGCGTTTTATCATAGGTGCTACTGATGTTTAAAAAAGTAAACACTGCCCTGCTGGGGCTGGCTTTGTCGATGGGGATCACGTCCGTTCAGGCGGAAGAGGCAAAGAAAGTCGATGTGCTGCTGATCGGCGGCGGCATCATGAGTGCGACCCTGGGTGTTTGGCTCAACGAGCTGCAGCCGGACTGGTCGATGGAGATGGTCGAGCGTCTTGATGGCGTGGCCGAAGAAAGCTCCAACGGCTGGAACAACGCCGGTACCGGTCACTCGGCCCTGGCCGAGCTGAACTACACCCCGGAAAACAAGGACGGCACCGTTGAGATCCCGAAAGCGGTCGAGATCAACGAAGCGTTCCAGATTTCCCGTCAGTTCTGGTCCTGGCAGGTTCAGCAGGGCGTGCTGAAGAACCCGCGTTCGTTCATCAACTCCACACCGCACATGAGCTTTGTGTGGGGCGATGACAACATCAAGTTCCTGAAAAAGCGCTACGAAGCCCTGCAAGCCAGCCCGCTGTTCGCCGGCATGCAGTACTCCGAAGACCCGGCGCAGATCGCCAAATGGGTTCCATTGATGATGGAAGGCCGTGATCCGAAGCAGAAGATCGCCGCCACCTGGACCCCGATCGGCACCGACGTGAACTTCGGCGAGATCACCCGCCAGTTCGTCGCTCACTTGCAAACCACGCCCAAGTTTGACCTCAAACTGTCGAGCGAAGTGCAAGACATCACCCGTAACGCCGACGGTTCGTGGCGTGTAAGCTACAAAAACCTGAAAGACGGCACCAAGACCGAAACCGACGCCAAGTTCGTGTTCATCGGCGCGGGCGGCGGTGCACTGCACCTGCTGCAAAAGTCGGGCATTCCTGAAGCCAAGGAATACGCAGGCTTCCCGGTTGGCGGTTCGTTCCTGGTGACCGATAACCCGGCCATCGCCGAGCAGCACATGGCCAAGGCCTACGGCAAGGCTTCGGTTGGCGCGCCACCGATGTCGGTTCCGCACCTGGACACCCGCGTGCTGGACGGCAAGCGTGTGATTCTGTTTGGCCCATTCGCGACCTTCTCGACCAAGTTCCTCAAAGAAGGCTCGTACCTGGACCTGCTGACCAGCACCACCACCCACAACATCTGGCCAATGACCAAAGTCGGTATTCGTGAATACCCACTGGTCGAGTACCTCGCCGGCCAACTGATGCTGTCCGATGACGACCGCTTCAAGGCGCTGCAAGAATACTTCCCGAACGCCAAGCAATCCGACTGGCGCCTGTGGCAAGCCGGTCAGCGCGTGCAGATCATCAAGCGTGACGAAGAGCAGGGCGGCGTCCTGAAACTCGGCACCGAAGTGGTCAGCTCCGCCGACAACACCATCGCCGGCCTGTTGGGTGCATCGCCAGGCGCGTCCACCGCGGCTCCGATCATGCTGACCGTGCTGCAAAAAGTGTTCAAGGACAAGGTGGCTACCCCTGAGTGGCAAGCCAAGCTGCACCAGATCGTGCCGAGCTATGGCACCAAGCTGAACGACAGCCCTGAGGCTGTTGCGAAGGAGTGGGCCTACACGGCCGGCGTCCTGCAACTGACCCCACCGCCTGCCATTCCGCAGCTGAACGCGCCAAAGGCAACCGAAGCCACCGAGGCTGCCAAGCCTGCGGCTGAGCCGAGCAAGCCGGCGTCTGACCTGGCGCTGTAAGCCAAGCCCGATGTTAAAAAGCCCGCTGAACCGGTAACGGTCAGCGGGCTTTTTTGTGGGCGTGTGTTCAGGTGCGGGAGCGTTCGGCAGGCGGCAGTTCCACCGTGCGCTCGGCGGCGGCCAATGCGGCCTGTAAACCGGCTTTATCCAGCGGCACGCAATACGCAGGTTTGGCCCGCTCAAAGCGCCAGCTTTCATCCAGCGTTCCCGCGTCCACGGCGTCGAAACCCAGCTCGTCGAGCAGCGTGATCACATGCGCCTTTGCCGTCGCATCATCGGCGGCCACCGGCAGGGCGCGACGGTCAGGCGCACCGTGGGGGCGTGCATCGCGATTGATGTCTGAGTCAAAGATCGCATTAAACACTTTGACGACCTTTGAGTCGGCAAAATGCTCGGCCAACAGGCGGCTGGTGGTGGTTTCAAAACGGTCCAGCACCGGGATATGCCCATCGCGGTCAGGGTAGTAATTGTTGGCGTCCAGCACCGTTTTGCCTGCCAGCCACTGCGCGGGCACGCTGCGGTAGTTTTTAAGCGGAATCGCCACCAGCACCACGTCGCCAAACTGTGCGGCATCCTGCGCGCTGCCCACTTGCACGCCGGGGATGCCGCTGCGCACGCTGCTCATGGTCTGCGGGCCACGGGAGTTGCTCAGCATCACCGCGTGCCCGGCAGCCAGGGCCAGTTGGGCCACGGCGCGCCCGATAAAACCTGCTCCAATCACGCCAATCTTCATGGCTTTGCTCCTGCGAGGTGGGGGAGTGGCTATGATGATTGGCAACCATTGGGTGATAAATGGGTGGTTTGGAGTCGGTGTAGTTACTGGGAGTAGTCAATCGTGGACCGTCTAACCAGCATGAGTGCGTTTGTAACCGCCGCCGAGCTGGGCTCTTATGCCAGCGCGGCCGAGCGCTTGAACCTGTCGCCGCAGATGGTGGCCAAGCATGTCACCGCGCTGGAGCAACACCTGGGCGCCCGCTTGCTCAACCGCACCACGCGCCGGCAAAGTCTGACGGAGTTGGGTAGCGCGTACTACGAGCGCTGCAAACATATCCTCACGGAAGCCGAGGCGGCCGACTCGCTGGCGCAGATCATGAATGACACCCCGCGCGGCAAGTTGAAGATCACCGCTCCGGTGACGTTCGGCTCCTACAGCCTGATGCCGCTGATTACCGGGTTTTTGCGTGACTACCCGGATGTGGAAATCGACTTGCACCTCACGGACCGTTTTGTCGACCTGGTGGAGGAGGGCTATGAGGCGGCCTTCCGCATCGGCCCGCTTGCAACGACTGGGCTGACCGCTCGGCCGCTGGCACCTTATCGCCTGGTGGCCTGCGCTGCACCTGCTTATTTAGCAGCGCGCGGCGTGCCGTTGCTGCCCGCAGACCTTGAGCAACACGAATGCCTGGGCTATGCGTTCTGGTCTCGCCCGGCAGAGCGTGAATGGGTCTTTTACCAAGGCACCACTGTGCACAAGGTACGAGTTGCCAGCCGTTTGCAGATCAACGAAAGCCGGGCGTTGATGACGGCTGCACTGGATGGCTTTGGCATCGTGCTTGGCCCTGAAGACTTCTTGCGCACGGCACTGGCCAAGGGCGAGTTGGTGCGGGTGCTGCCAGGCTTCGAGACGCCGAGCCGCTCAATGCACTTGGTTTATACGGCGAACCGCCAGCGCACGGCCAAGCTGCGGCGCTTTGTCGAGGCGGTGCTGAAGCGCTTCGGACCCGCTTGAGCGCTCAAGCACCAGCCCTATGGTGCGAATACCTCAGGTTCAGCAAGCCGACAGACACCACCTGTTAAAAATAACCCAGCGCCAAGCAGGAGCGAGGCGGCAACAAGGGGGCATTTTTTTACCGGTGTATTCGTTGGGCGCTGGCGCCCGAGGGGTGTGTATGTTGCTACGTTATGCGGCATTGGCGGCATTTGTCGTCGCGTCGTCCGGGTGTGTACAAGAGCGCGTGGTGCATGAGCGCGGGCCGGTGCAACGTGAGTATGTCGAGGTGGTGGCGCCGCAGCCGCCGCCGGTGCAAGTGATCGAAGTCGAGCCGGCGGCCCGCTACGGTTATGTGTGGTCACGCGGCTACTGGCGTTGGGAAGGTGGGCGCTATGTGGCGGTGCACGGCCATTGGGAGCAGGTGCGCGAAGGCTACCGTTATGTACACCCGCATTGGGTGCAGCGTAATGACGGTTACCACTGGCAGGGTGGTGGCTGGGTGCGCTGAACCTGGCACCTGACAAAACGGCTAGCTCGGCTTTTGGGTGCCTAACAGCTTGACCTCACGCAGCAGCGCGGCACCGAGTTGATCGCTGCCCAGTTCCTGATAGCCAACGATCTGGGTCTCGCCTTGTTCTTCGGCCTGGATGATGATCACCGGTGTCTCCTTGCCGGTGGCTTCATCCACATGCAAGGCGTACTGCGGCACATCCACCTTGATCGGGGCGCCCGCCGGCTTGCCTTGCACGTTCAGTGTAAACGCCGCGCAGCCGCTGTCGATGTCCACGCTGGTCGCGGAGCGGCCGCTGACGAAGCAGGTTGTCGGCAGGTCAGGCCAGGTGATGGTGTCGGCCAGGGCGAGGGTGGGCGTCATGGCCATGGCAACAAGCAGCAACGTGCGCACGTGGGGAGTTCTCTTGATCAAGGGCGGTGGCGTTTTTTTACCAAAGCCCGGCGTTCGTCGCAATGCTGCGGCTCAAGCCAGGTGCTTCATCCCCGTGGCCTTGGCCGCGTTGAGGTCAAAGGTGGCGGTGTATTCACAGCCGGCTGCATGGGCGCAGCGTTCGATCAGGTAGTCGGCGAAATCGGCTTTGCCGGCGGTGAATCGTCGCAGTGCCTGCCAGATGATCTCGGCGTGCTCGACGGTCAGTTCACGGGTGCGCAGCAGCGTTTCCAGCACGGTCACCACGTCGCTTTTGGCCGATTGGTAGCAGCTTTGCAGCACCCAGACCAATTCCACCACCGACACCAGGCTGACAAAGCCCGGCGAAACGCTGGTGAGCGACTCGATCAACGCCGAGGCCTTGGGCGATTGCACCGGGTCATCCTGGGTGACATAGCGCACCAGCACATTGGTATCGAGCCCGATCATCCGGCGTTTGCTCCTTGCGCGGCGATGGCGCGGTTCATGTCTTCGATCGACACGGCCTGTGCGGGCTTGCGGATCAGCCCCTTGAGGTCCTGCACGGTTTTGCTCGCGGCGATGATGGAAAACTTGCCGTCTTCCGTTTCGACAAATTCAACCCGGTCGCCTGTTTCCAGGCCAAGCGCGGTGCGCACTTGCACGGGGATAGTGATTTGCCCTTTCGAGGTGAGTGTGGCGGTGGCCATAGTGAAGATCTCCATCGTGATATTCCTTACCGTAAGGTAAGGATTGATGAAGGACAAGATCCGTTGGTCCATAGGTTGCTCGGCTGGTGTGAGTGAGTGGGAACAAGTAAAACCCTAGTTCGAACTTTGCGCTCTCACACGCTTTCCTCCGGCCTCAAGAGATACAAGCTATGACCGACCGCCACCTGATCATCCCAACCGGCATGCAACCCATTGTCGAGCGCGCCGGCTACGTGCCTGCGGTAAAAGTTGGCAACACTCTTTATTGCGCAGGCCAAGTCGGGCGCACGCCGGAACTGGTGGTAATCGAAGACCCAGAGGTGCAATTCGTCGCGGCCTGGCAGAACCTGCGGCAGGTATTGGCGGAGGGCGGTTGCAGCTTCGATGACGTGGTGGACATGACCACCTATCACGTGAACATGAGCCAGCACATGGCGGTTTTCCGTGAGGTGAAAAACCGCCTGTTTCCACGCGGGCATTGCGCCTGGACCACAATCGGGGTGTCTGAACTGGCACACCCCGGCCTACTGGTGGAAATCAAATGTGTGGCAGTGCAGCGCTAGTTACTGCACCACGCGATAGCACGGCACATAGGCTGCGCCGCCCGGCAACTTCATGCGGTGCTGGGCGACAAATGCCTGCAACAGCTCGTCCAAGGGCTTCATGATCGCCGGGTCACCGTGAATCTCATACGGGCCGTGCTGCTCGATCAGGCGGATGCCCTTGTCCTTGACGTTACCGGCCACAATCCCCGAGAACGCGCGGCGCAGGTTGGCCGCCAGTTCATGGGGCGGCAGCGCGTGGCTCAGTTGCAGGCTGGCCATGTTTTCGTGGGTGGGGTCGAACGGGCGCTGGAAGCCTTCGTCGATCTTCAGCAGCCAGTTGAAGTGGAACGCGTCATTGCGCTCGCGGCGGAACTGCTTCACGGCCTTGAGCCCGGCGGTCATCTGGCGGGCCACTTCGGCCGGGTCGTCGATGATGATCTGGTAGTGCGCCTGCGCCGCTTCGCCAAGGGTGGCGCCCACGAACGCGTGCAGTTGTTGCAGGTACGGCGCGGCCTGTTTCGGCCCGGTGAGGATGACCGGGAACGGCACATCGCGGTTGTCCGGGTGCATCAGGATGCCCAGCAGGTACAGGAACTCTTCGGCCGTGCCGGCGCCGCCCGGGAAGATGATGATGCCATGGCCCACGCGCACAAAGGCTTCCAGGCGTTTTTCGATGTCCGGCAGAATCACCAGCTCGTTGACGATGGGGTTTGGCGCTTCGGCGGCGATGATGCCCGGCTCGGTCAGGCCCAGGTAGCGGCCGTTGATAATGCGTTGTTTGGCGTGAGAAATGGTCGCGCCTTTCATCGGCCCTTTCATCACGCCGGGGCCGCAGCCGGTGCACACATCGAGGCTGCGCAGGCCCAGTTCGTGGCCGACTTTCTTGGTGTATTTGTATTCTTCGGTATTGATCGAGTGCCCACCCCAGCACACCACGATTTTCGGTTCGACACCCGGGCGCAGCGTCCGGGCGTTGCGCAGCAGGTGGAACACGTAGTCGGTGATGCCCTGGGAGTTGCTCAGGTCGATGCGCTGGCTGTCCAGCTCGTTCTCGGTGTAGACGATATCGCGCAGGGCGCTGAAGAGCATTTCGCGGGTGCTGGCGATCATCTCGCCATCGACAAAGGCGTCGGCTGGCGCATTCAACAGTTCCAGGCGCACGCCACGGTCTTGCTGGTGGATACGCACTTCAAAATCTTTATAGGCGTCGAGGATGGTCTTGGCGTTGTCGATATGCGCGCCGGTGTTGAGGATGGCCAGGGCGCACTGGCGGAACAACGTGTAGATGCTGCCGGTACCGGCTTCACTCAGTTGCTGGACTTCACGTTGGGACAGGGTTTCGAGGCTGCCCTTGGGGCTGACGGAGGCATTGATGACTTGACGTTGGGGCATTCTGATTCCTTGAAAGCACAGCCATCGCAGCCGCCAGGGGCGGCGATGGCTGGAGAATGGTGAGCGCCGAACTCGGTCGCACTAGACGGTTAGTTTGGCCGCCCCAAGGGCAGGGCGCAAACACCGTCAACACCATAATGCCGCAGAACTTACTGAATCAGCTTCCAGTTTTTGTAGAAAACCCGACGCAGGGTAAACACCAACCCGGCAAAGCCCGAAATCACGGCATTCAGCACCGAGGGCAGCAAGGTCGGCCGCACGATGTCAATGAACAGGCAGTAACGCTTTGCGTCGTTTTTGTTGAAGGAGGCATGCATCAGCGTGTCATCGAAGATGAACAGCGGGTCATCGTGCCAGTAGTGCTTGTGGTTGCCCACCTGGATGTACACACCCTCGTGATGCGGCGCCGGCGCCATGTTGTAGAGCACGCGAAACATCATGCGCAGCGGGCCGAAGTGGAAGGACGTGGAGCGGTTTTCGTTGAACACCGACACGCCGATGGTCTTCACAAACGGCAGTTTCTTGCGCAGTTGCGGGATGTCCAGAGTGGTTTCGATCGGGCGGCCGTACCATTGGAAGAACAGCATGCCGCGCTTTTTCTCGGCCATGCGCTCGTCCAGGTAGCTGATGATTTCGTCTTTGTTGGCCATGGCGTCGTCGATGACTTGTTGCAGGTCTTCGCGCCAGGCCGGCGGCAGGTCGCGCATGGTGTAAACGTGGCGGTTGCGCAGGCTCAGCAGGTCGAACAGGGTATTGAACGGCGCCAATATCCAGGTGTTGCGGCCGTTGCCGACGAAGTATTTCTTGATGGTGTCGCGGTCGTACAGGCCGTTGCGCAAGAAGTCATAAATGCCGCAGAACAGCACCAGCAGCAGAAATACCAGGCTGGTACGTGGGAAGCAGTAGATGAACAGCAGTACGCCGAGCACCCAGGCGACTGAGACCAATTTTTTTTGCACAGCACTTTTACTCATGAAGCGAGGCTCCGAACCTGAAACAAAGCGAAACAATCCCGCCATGATAGTGGGTTATCACGGTGCCGGGCGTTTTAAATATTGCGAAATTGTGAAGGCCCGGCACAGTTTTTAACCCGGCGGTGCGGCGCGCCCGCCGTTTTGCCGATTGGATTTTGTAAACAGAAGATTTGCGACTATCGTGACGCTTCGGTTTTTCGCGCGTCATAGACCGGTACGATTGAAGTTGAATGGCCACCACTGGCCGTCGACCCCTTGGAAGAGGCAGAAATTTTATGATCATCAAACCGCGGGTTCGTGGCTTTATCTGTGTGACCGCTCACCCTGTTGGCTGTGAAGCGAACGTCAAAGAGCAGATCGACTACGTAACCCAGCATGGCGCCATCGAAGGCGGCCCAAAGAAGGTGCTGGTCCTGGGCGCTTCCACCGGTTATGGCCTGGCCGCGCGCATCAGTGCTGCGTTTGGCTGCGGCGCCGACACCCTGGGCGTGTTTTTTGAGAAAGAAGGCGAAGAAGGCAAGCTGAGCTCCGCCGGCTGGTACAACAGCGCGGCGTTCGAGAAGTTTGCCGTGGAAAAAGGCCTGTACGCCAAGAGCATCAACGGCGACGCGTTCTCAGACGAGATCAAGCGCCTGACCATCGAAACCATCAAGAAAGACCTGGGCAAGATCGACCTGGTGGTTTACAGCCTGGCCGCGCCACGCCGTACCGACCCGCAAGGCGTGGTGCACACCTCCACCCTCAAGCCGATTGGCAAGGCCGTGACCCTGCGCGGTATCAACACCGACAAAGGCGTTGTGGTCGACACCACCCTTGAGCCTGCGACCCAGGAAGAAATCGACGGCACCGTCAAAGTGATGGGCGGCGAAGACTGGCAGCTGTGGATCGACGCCCTGCGTGACGCCGATGTGTTGGCCGAAGGCGCCAAGACCACTGCGTTCACCTACCTCGGCGAGAAGCTGACCCAGGACATCTACTGGAACGGCTCCATCGGCGAAGCCAAGAAAGACCTCGACAAAAAAGTCCTGACCCTGCGCGACAACCTCGCTGCGCTGAAGGGCGACGCCCGCGTGTCGGTGCTCAAGGCCGTGGTTACCCAGGCCAGCTCGGCGATCCCGATCATGCCGCTGTACCTGTCGCTGCTGTTTAAAGTGATGAAAGAGCAGGGCACCCACGAAGGTTGCATCGAGCAGGTTTACGGCCTGTTCAAAGACAGCCTGTACGGCAGCGAGCCAAAGCTGGACGCCGACGGCCGCCTGCGCGCCGACCTGGCTGAGCTGGAGCCGAAGGTTCAGGATGCTGTGGCTGCACTGTGGAATCAGGTGACCGATGACAACGTCAACGAGATCAGCGATTTCGCCGGCTACAAGGCGGAGTTCCTGCGTTTGTTCGGGTTTGAAATCGACGGCGTGGACTATGAAGCTGATGTGAATCCGACTGTGAAGATCAAGGGCCTGATCCAGGCCTAAACGCGGTCAGAAAATGTGGATGCCTGGCTTATGTGGGAGCTGGCTTGCCTGCGATACAGTCACCTCGGTATATCAGTTGCACCGAGGCGATGCTATCGCAGGCAAGCCAGCTCCCACACAAGCCAGCTCCCACATTTGCCTTGGGTTAATTCAGAACCCTCCTACATTCCCTCGCGCTCCCACCCTTCCTCACAATCTGCCAGACTCCTTGCGCTATCAAGCCACGCTAACGGAGGATCTGATGACGATTCGTGCAGTAGTTTTTGATTTTGGCGGTGTCCTGTTCGATTGGAATCCGCAGCACCTCTACCGCCAGTTGATTGCCGACGAGCATGAGCGGCAATGGTTCCTCGAGAATATCTGCACCCAAGCCTGGAACACCGAGCAAGACGCTGGCCGCAGCCTGGCCGAAGGCACCCGCCACCTTATCGAGCAACACCCGCAGCACGAACCCTTGATCCAGGCCTATTACGAGCGCTGGCACGAAATGCTGCGTGGCGCGTTGCCCGAAGGCGTGGCGATTCTAGAGGCGCTGCACAAGGCCGATATGCCGCTGTTCGGGCTCACCAACTGGTCGGCGGAAACCTTCCCTTATGCACGGGCCAACTATCCGTTCCTGCAGCACTTGCGCGATATCGTCGTGTCCGGCGAGTTAAAGTTGATCAAGCCCGATCCCGCGATCTATCACGCCAGCCTGGCCCAAGTGCGCGCCCACCTGCCGGATATCCAGGCCGGTGAAGTGGTATTTATCGACGACGTTGCCGGCAATATCGAGGCCGCTAAAGCTCTCGGTTGGCAGGGCATTCACCATGTGTCGGCCGAGCGCACTGCGGCGCGTCTGCGCGAGTTGGGCGTGAGCTTTTAGCGCGCCCACTTTTCCATGGCGAAATCCACAAAGGCGCGCAGTTTGGGCAGGCGGTAGCGGTCCTGTCGGTAGAGCAGGTGCATGGGGCGGCTGGGCAGTTGATAGGTGGTCAGCAACGCCACCAGCTTGCCGCTCTCCAGGTCCGGTTGCACCAGGGCATCGGCCAGCATGATGATGCCCATGCCGTTCACGGCCGCCTGGCGCAAGCCTTGGGAGCTGTTGATGGTCAATGCTCCGGCCACCGGCACCTCTACTTCGCCTTCATCGCCGGTCATGCGCCACAGTTTGCTGGTGTCGCGCCAGTTATCGTTCGCCGGGTAGGCAAATGCCAGGCAGTCGTGCTGCCGTAACTCGTCGGGCGTCTGTGGAGTGCCACGTCGCGCCAGGTACGCCGGTGACGCACACAGCGTCAGGGCGTAGTCCTGCATCGGCCTGGCGATCAGGCTTGAGGTTTCCAGCTCGCCCAGGCGGATCGCAACGTCGAAGCCACTGTCGACCAAGTCCATGCGCTCATTGCTCAGCTCTACGTACAGATTGATCTGCGGGTAGCGCTGGGCAAATTCGCTCAAGGCCGGTGTGAGGCGTTCGGTGCCGAACACCGGGGGCGCGGTGATGCGCAGGCTGCCTTTGGGGGTTTCGCTGTGAATCTGCTCTGCCAGTAGCTCAGAGTCAGCCACCAGCCCCAGCACCTCCAGGCAACGCTGGTAATACTGCGCGCCAAACTCGGTGAGGCTTTGTTTGCGCGTGGTGCGTTTCAGCAAGCTGACCCCCAGCCTTTGCTCCAGGGCGCGCAAATGGTTGCCGACCATGGTGGTCGACATTTCGCATTCCTGCGCGGCGGCAGTCATGCTGCCGGCCTCGACCACTTTCACGTACACCGACATCGCCTGGAATAGGTCCATTATCAAGCCCTGGTTAAAAGTCATTGCAGAAATGCGCAGTTTATCCAGCGCTGGTGGCTAACGATACTGCAGTCACCACAACGATGCACTGGAGACTGCCACCATGACCGCCGCCTGCCTGATGACCACGTACCAACCTTCGGCCCTAAGCTTTACCCGTGGCCTGGGCACGCGCCTTTGGGACCAGCAGGGCCGTGAATACCTCGATGCCGTGGCGGGTGTGGCGGTAACCAACGTCGGGCACTCCCACCCCAAATTGGTCACGGCGATCAGCGAGCAGGCGGGCCTGTTGCTGCACACCTCCAACCTTTACAGCATCGACTGGCAGCAGCGCCTGGCCGAGCGCTTGGCGCAGTTGTCTGGCCTGGACCGTGCGTTTTTCAATAACTCCGGCGCCGAAGCCAACGAGACCGCGCTGAAACTGGCGCGGCTGCATGGCTGGAAAAAGGGCATTGAGGAGCCTTTGGTGGTGGTGATGGAGAACGCGTTCCACGGGCGTACGCTGGGCACCATGGCCGCCAGTGACGGGCCTTCGGTGCGCTTGGGTTTCCAGCGCCTGCCCGGGGACTTTCTCAAGGTGCGCTTTGGCGACTTGGCCGCATTGGAGGCCATTACCGAACAATTCGGCACGCGTGTCGCGGCGGTCTTGCTCGAGCCGATCCAGGGTGAAAGCGGCGTGCTGCCCGCACCGCCCGGTTACCTCAAGGCGCTACGCGACCACTGCACACGTCACGGCTGGTTGATGATGCTCGATGAAATCCAGACCGGTATCGGCCGCACCGGCGCCTGGTTTGCGTTCCAGCACGAAGGCATCGTGCCCGACGTGATAACCCTGGCCAAAGGCCTCGGCAACGGCGTGCCCATCGGTGCCTGCCTGGCCCGGGACGCCGTGGCTCAGTTGTTCACGCCAGGCAGCCACGGCAGCACGTTTGGCGGCAACCCGCTGGCCTGCCGCGTGGGTTGCACGGTGTTGGACATCATTGAAGAACAAGGCTTGCTGCACAACGCGGCGCTACAGGGCGAGCGCCTGCTGGCGCGGTTGCGGGTGGAGTTGAGCGAGCACCCGCAGGTGCTGGCGATTCGAGGGCAGGGCTTGATGGTCGGCATCGAGCTGGCCAGGCCTTATCGTGACCTGGCCCAGCGTGCAGCCCAGGAGCATGGGCTGCTGATCAATGTGACCCGGGGCAAGATCATCCGCCTGTTGCCGCCGCTGACACTGGATGCCAAAGAGGTCGAGATGATTGTGCGGGCCATCACCCGTCTGTTGGACTAAACCGGATAAAACTGTGGGAGCTGGCTTGCCTGCGATAGCGGTATGTCAGCCACTGTAGTTGGCACAGACAGTCCGCTATCGCAGGCAAGCCAGCTCCCACATTAGACCGGCGTGATATTCAGAGATCCGGGCCATTGAGCCATTCCTGGTTCATGGTTTCGGTATCACCCAGGTACTCCAACAACCAACTCATCGCTGGCGACAATTTATCCTGCGCCCACGCCACACACGACGGGCTGGCCGGAAACGGTCGGCTCAGTTGCAGCGCCACCAGCTCGCCACGCTCGACCCATGGCAATACCTGATGGGCCGGCGCCATGCCCACGCACAGCCCATCGCGCAGGCAATCGAGTGCCGAGGCCCAGTTGGGCACGACCAAACGGCGCTGGTTATCCAGGGTCCAGGTGTCACGCTTGGGCAAGTTGCGCGAGGTGTCGGTCATGCACAAGGAGGCGAACGGGCGCAGTTGGTCGTCGTTGAGCAAGCCGTTGACGCTCGCCAACGGGTGCTGGGCGCTGACCACACACAGCCAGTTGAGCAGGCCCATGTCCCGAAACGTGAAGCGGCTGGCCACCGGTACCGCGCTGGTCGCGCCGATCACAATGTCGGTACGCTCATCGGCCAGGGCGTCCCACACGCCGTTGTACACCTCGTATTCGAGCAGCAATTCCACCTCGGGGAACTGTCGATAAAAATCCAGCACCAGTTGCCGGCAGCGCTGGGGTTTGACGATGGAGTCCACCGCGACCTTCAACTGGCCGCTCCAGCCATTCGCCACCTGCTGGCACAAACGCCGGGTGCCGAGCATTTTTTTCATCACCCCGCGCGCTTCGTCTATAAATAGACGGCCGGCGGGCGTCAGTTCCACGTCACGATGGCGGCGCACAAACAGCGGCACCGCCAGCCATTCCTCCAGCTGGCGCACCGTATAGCTGATGGCTGACGGCACGCGGTGCAATTCCTGGGCGGCGGCGCTGAAGCTGCCATGGCGTGCCACGGCATCGACTACATCCAGGGAGTATTCGGACCACATAACGCTTGCCTTCAAAATATTTGATTCAAGTGTCCAATTATTATCGCTTCACACACAGCCTGTCAGCTTCATAATGGGCGCCAGTCAGCAAATAGTTTGATGGCAGGATCTACAAGGCTTCAATGAAAAATTCTTTTGGTTTCACTTGGTATCTGGCGGGGCTGAGCATGCTCGGTTATCTGGCCATGGACATGTACTTGCCGGCGTTTGGCGCCATGGGCGAGCAACTGCAGATCAGTGCGGGCGCGGTCGGTGCCAGCTTGAGTATTTTCCTCGCCGGCTTTGCGCTCGGGCAGTTGCTGTGGGGGCCGTTGTCCGATCGCCTGGGGCGCAAGCCGGTGTTGCTCGCCGGGCTGAGTCTGTTTGTGCTGGGCTGCGCCGGGATGTTCTGGGTCGAGACGGCGCCGCAGTTGTTGGCGTTGCGGTTTATGCAGGCGATTGGCGTGTGTTCCGCCGCCGTGAGTTGGCAGGCGCTGGTGATTGACCGTTACCCGGCTGACAAGGCTCACCGTGTGTTCGCCAGCATCATGCCGCTGATGTCGCTGTCACCGGCGTTGGCGCCGCTGTTGGGTGCGATGGTGCTGAACCACTTTGGCTGGCAGGCAATTTTCGCGGTGTTGCTGGTTGTGTCAGTGCTGTTGCTGTTGCCGACGTTGTTCCTGCGCAAAATGCCGAAACGTCTGGCCGAAGAGGGCGAACCTTCGCGCCTTGGCTACGGGCAGTTGCTGACCTCCCGCGTGTTTACCGGCAATGTGATGATCTTCGCCGCCTGTTCAGCCAGCTTCTTCGCCTGGCTCACCGCGTCGCCGTTCATCCTTGGCGACATGGGTTACAGCCCGAATGACATCGGCCTGAGTTACGTGTTGCCGACCTTGTCCTTTCTGGTCGGCGGTTACAGCTGTCGTAGCGCCTTGCAGCATTATCAGGGCAAAACCCTGCTGCCGTGGTTGCTGGTGGCCTATTGCATCAGCATGGTCGCGTTGTACCTGGTTGCGACCTTGACCGTGCCGACCCTGACCACCTTGTTGATTCCGTTCTGCCTCATGGCGTTGGTCAACGGTGCGAGTTACCCGATCGTGGTGGCGAATGCGCTGATGCCCTTTGCGGAAAATTCCGGCAAGGCGGCGGCGCTGCAGAACACCCTGCAATTGGGTCTTTGTTTTCTGAGTAGCCTGCTGGTGTCGTCGATGATCGACCAGCCGTTGTTGATCACTGTGATTGTGATGCTGGCGACTGCGCCGCTGGCGGTGTTGGGTTACTGGCTGGCGCGGCCCAAAACCGATAATTCGGAACTGGCAAACGCCTGAAGCTGAAACCCAATCAAACATGTGGGAGAGGGTTAGTGTGGGAGCTGGCTCCCACAGTTGATTGGGTTTCTTCAGTTAGAACGTCACTTCCATATTCAGCGTAGGCGTAGAGGTGCGGGTACCCATACCTCCATCCACCCCGAACTTGTTATGCCAGTACTCGTAACCCACCCCCAGATACAGGTTCGGCTTCACGCTTTTACCTGGCCGCACCGCCACCATCAGCGCGGTGCGCATCAGGGTTTCCGGCGCGGTGTCGCGGCCGTGGTAGTCCTCGCCCTTTTCCCCGACGTAATTAATAAAGCCCTGGAACTTCGCCGCATGGTTGGCGATGTCGAACGGGCGCATCCAGGTCAGGTTGAGCATGTAGGTGTCGTCGAAGGTGTGGTTCGACTCCTGCGCGCCGGAGATGCCGGTGTGGTTCTTTTCCTTGTAGTACATCAGGCTCAAATCCAGCACGCCAACGGTGTTGAACTTCAACGTCGGGCCGATCACCAGCGCGCGTTTTTTGGCTGAGGCGAAGTTGTTGTTGCGGTTGGCGTCGAAGCCCAAGGTCAGTGCGTAATCCTTGACCAGGCCGGTGCCCAGCGGCACATCGAATACCCGCGAAGCGTACAGCTGGTGTCGGTACACGACGTAGACCTCACTGCCACCGTGGTCGGTGCCCTTGCGTGGGTCGCTGCTGTCGGACAGAAACACATCAAGGTTCAGGTAATTGCTGCCGTACTGGTAGCCGCTGGCGTGGGTGAAG
Source organism: Pseudomonas sp. ChxA (assembly GCF_030263855.1). Lineage (NCBI taxonomy): Bacteria > Pseudomonadati > Pseudomonadota > Gammaproteobacteria > Pseudomonadales > Pseudomonadaceae > Pseudomonas > Pseudomonas sp. ChxA. The sequence goes on along the minus strand of NZ_JARPMK010000001.1, from coordinate 5,355,495 downwards.
CTGTAGATGCGTTTGCTGAAGTCGTCGGGGTTGTTGGGGTTGGTGAAGTGCTGACCGTAGCGAAACCCTACGCTGTTGTTCATCCATTCCAGCGCGACGGCCTCCCCACCGCCGAGAAGGGTCAATGCAACGGTGGCGCCCTGTAATGCCTTTTTCATTGTTCTAGGTCCTTTGGCGTTCTGGCTCATGACGGCCGGATTGTTTTTGTAACGCCGATGGAGGGTATCTTGTTCGATTGATTGTATACAACTCTATGGACATCCAGTCCAAACATTGCATACAGTGTTCGCACAACAAAAACAGAGAACCCCTCACCATGACTATCCCGAAGGCGTCACCGCAGCGGCCAGAAGATGAGAATCTCGGCGTCGCGGCCAACATGGCTTACGGCCTGCAGCATGTGCTTACCATGTACGGCGGCATCGTTGCCGTACCGTTGATCGTCGGCCAGGCGGCCGGGTTGTCGCCGGCGGATATCGGCCTGCTGATCGCCGCCTCGCTGTTTGCCGGTGGCTTGGCCACGCTGCTGCAAACCCTCGGTCTGCCGTTTTTTGGCTGCCAGTTGCCGCTGGTGCAGGGCGTGTCGTTTGCCGGTGTGGCAACCATGGTGGCCATCGTCGGCAGTGATGGCGCGGGCGGGGTGCCGGCGATTCTCGGGGCGGTGATGGCCGCGTCGTTTATCGGCTTATTGATCACGCCGGTGTTCTCACGAATCACCAAGTTTTTCCCGCCGCTAGTCACCGGTATCGTGATCACCACCATTGGCCTGACGCTGATGCCGGTGGCGGCGCGCTGGGCCATGGGCGGCAATAGCCGTGCAGCGGATTTTGGCAGCATGCCCAATATCGGCTTGGCGGCATTGACCCTGGTGCTGGTATTGCTACTGAGCAAGATCGGCAGCGCGACTATTTCGCGGCTGTCGATTCTGTTGGCGATGGTGATTGGCACTGTGATCGCAGTGTTCCTCGGCATGGCGGATTTCTCCAGCGTCGCCCAGGGACCAATGTTCGGCTTTCCCACACCTTTCCATTTCGGCATGCCGACCTTCCATGTGGCGGCGATCATTTCCATGTGCATCGTGGTGATGGTGACGTTGGTGGAAACCTCGGCGGACATCCTCGCGGTCGGCGAGATCATCGACACCAAAGTCGACTCCAAGCGCCTGGGTAATGGCCTGCGTGCCGATATGCTGTCGAGCATGTTTGCGCCGATCTTCGGTTCGTTCACGCAAAGCGCCTTCGCCCAGAACGTCGGGCTGGTGGCGGTTACGGGGGTGAAGAGTCGGTTTGTGGTGGCCACCGGCGGCGTGTTCCTGGTGGTGTTGGGGCTGCTGCCGTTTATGGGCCGGGTGATTGCGGCTGTGCCGACCTCCGTGCTCGGCGGCGCCGGTATCGTGTTGTTCGGCACCGTGGCGGCCAGCGGGATTCGCACGCTGTCCAAGGTGGATTACCGCAACAATATGAACCTGATCATCGTGGCGACGAGCATCGGTTTCGGCATGATCCCGATCGCGGCGCCGAACTTCTACGATCACTTCCCCACTTGGTTCGCGACCATTTTCCATTCGGGCATCAGTTCGTCGGCGATCATGGCGATTCTGTTGAACCTGGCGTTCAACCACTTCACCGCCGGTAACTCGGACCAGCAATCGGTGTTTGTGGCCGGCACCGAGCGCAGTTTGTGCTTCCACGACGTGGCGGCGTTGCGCGATGGCGATTACTTCAGTGGCGGTAAGTTGTTTGATGCTGAAGGGAAGGAAATTCCAGTGGTGGCTGAGGTGCCAAGAAAAGCGACAAAGCCTGAAACCACCGAAGTCTAAACATGTGGGAGCTGGCTTGCCTGCGATGGCGGCGAGCCAGTCACTGCACCTGTAGCTGATGTACCGCTATCGCAGGCAAGCCAGCTCCCACAGTTGATCTCAGCCGGCTTTGAGGACTTTGTTCGGCAGCGAACACGCCGCGTCCAGAAATTTCACCACCGTGCCCATGCACGCCTGGCGTTCTTCCACGTGGGGCATGTGGCTGGAGTCTTCAAACAGCGCCCAGCGCACGTCGGTGATTTCATCCAGGAACGGCTTGACCACCAGCGGCGTGGCCTCGTCGTGTCGCCCTGATATCACCAGCGTCGGCACGTTGATCGCCGACAGGCGCCCCACCACACTCCAATCCTTCAAGCTGCCGATGATGTGAAATTCGGTCGGGCCGCTCATGGCGTGGTACACCGTCGGGTCGGCGTCCACGGCTGCAAAGGTGCGGGCCACTTCTTCCGGCCAGGGGTTCACCCGGCACACGTGCTGGTCATAGAAGATCCGCGCCGCCGCCAGGTATTGCGGGTCTTGGTAGGTGCCGGCCTGTTCGTGTTTGAGCAAGGTCTGATGCACACCTTCGGGCAACAGCTGGCGCAGGCGGTTGGCTTCGCTGACCCAGGTGCGCATGCAGGTGGGCGAGTTCGCCGGGATGAACGCGCGCAGGCCCTTGGGTCGCAAAATCGCGTGTTCGCTGCCGAGCATGCCGCCCCAGGATTGCCCCAGGATCGCGTAGTTATCACTGATCTGCAGGTGGTCGAGCAGGTTGTTCAACTCGTCGAGGAACAGGTCGATGGTCCAAAAAGATGGGTCTTTGTCCGCCAAGTGCGTGGAGCGGCCATTGCCGATCTGGTCGTAGTGAATTACCGCATGGCCGCTGGCGGCGACGTCCTTGAACGCGTCTACGTAGTCATGGGTGCAACCGGGGCCGCCATGGAGGATCACCAAGGGCGTGCGGCCGGTGCTCAGGTCGCCGGTGACGCGGTACCAGGTCTGGTAGGCGCCGAAGGCCGCGAAGCCTTCGCGGACTTTCTCGATGAATTCCATTTCGTACCCTGCTCTGAAAAAAGGATCAGCGATACGATAGTCGGCACGCGACGTTTAAGTAACTAGCAAAACAGCTAGGTTTTACTGACGGATCAATCTTCCAGCAGGCGGTAATGGGTTGCGCGCACCACCGCCTGTACGCGGTTCTTGGCGCCCAGCTTGTGCATGGCCGAGGCCAGGTGCAGGGTGACCACCGCCAGTGAGCGGGTTAACTGCGTGGCGATTTCGGCGGCGGTCAGGCCCTCGGCGGCCCATTTCAGGCATTCGCGCTCGCGTTTGGTCAGATGGATGTGCGGGTAGGTGCGCAGCTCTTTGCTGAGCAACGGGTAGGCCGCTTCCTGCAAGGCATGGGTGATCAGGCTGAAGTCCGACAAGGTCTGCTGGGCATCCTCCAGCACCGTGCTGGCCTTGCCGGTGCGCAGGCCGGTCAGCGACGCGAAGCCGCCACGCGGCAGGTGGATCGGCACGGTGACGCCGCAGGTGAGTTGGCGTTCATGCAGGTAAGAGGACACGGGCGCATGGCAGGGGTCGATGATCTTTTGCAGCGCGGTGTCGGCTTTGGCCTCATAGGACCACACGAACGGCGACACCGTGCTCAAGGCCAGATGCTGCACCGGGTCGATCTGGTAAAACCCTTCGCGGCACCATAACGCGTGCCAGTCCGACGGTGTGTTGCGTGACTCCAGCACCGAAGGCGTGATCAGCGAACCGTCCTGGTCGATGGGCACCGGCGTGTAGTCATACACCAACGCATCAAAGCCCAACTGCTGGGCGAGGATAAACGTGTTGTCGATCTGTTCATCCAGGCTCCTGCCGGGCATGAGACGGTTGTTGAAGGCAGTAAGTTTGGACAGCATCCGTTCTGCTCCCGAATTCATTTGAATCTCGACTTGCGGCAAGTAGAATGCCACGCCCCGGCGAAGGACTGCCAGGCCAAACCTATAAGAACTACTAGGTTATGGACGCGCGGCATCCTCGGTAGTGTTGGCCCTATAAACGGCCGCTACCTGCCAGGCCGATACAACACAAGGAATGTATGCATGTGGCGTGAAATTGCCCCCGACCAGCAGTACAACGTGCAAGTCGATGGCCATAACCTCGTGGCCTACAGCTTTGGCGAAGGCGATGAGGTGCTCTTGTGTCTCAACGGCGGTCCGGGCCTGCCGTGTGACTACTTGCGCGACGCCCATGGCTGGCTCAAAGACCATAACCTGCGAGTGGTAGCATTCGATCAGCTTGGCACGGGCGCATCAGCCAGACCATCAGATATTTCCCTGTGGGAGATTGGCCGTTATGTCGAAGAAGTCGAAACCGTGCGCCAGGCACTGGGCCTGGGCCGCGTGCATCTGCTTGGGCATTCGTGGGGCGGCTGGTTGGGCATCGAGTACGCCATCCACTATCCCGACGCCCTGAAAAGTCTGATCCTGGAAAACACCGTCGGCGATATTCCGCACTTGTCCCAGGAACTCCAGCGCCTGCGCGGCGCCCTCGGCAGCGAAACCGTGGCAATGATGCAGCGCCATGAGGCCATGGGCACGCTCGACCATCCGCAGTATCAGGCCGCTATCACCTTGCTCAATTACCGCCACGTCTGCCGCCTGGACGAATGGCCGGAGCCGGTCAAGCGCTCCCTGGGCGACTGGAACATGGGCCCCTACGAAACCATGCAAGGCCCCAACGAATTCCTCTATATCGGCAACCTCAAGGACTGGAACCGCATCCCGGAGATGGCCGATTTCAAGATGCCGATGCTGATTACCACCGGCCAGCACGACGAACTCACACCCGCTTGCGCCCATCGCATGAAACTCGCCGCCACACACGCCGAGTTGCATGTATTCCCCAACAGCAGCCATATGCCGTTTTATGAGGAACCCCATGCGTACTTTCCGGTGCTGCTGGACTTCCTCGCTCGCCACCGAGGCTGACGGATGAACCTTGCGCGTTACCGTTTTGTGCTGTCCCGGCCGCTGCAATTGCTGCCGGTGTTGTTTGGCATCAGCCTGATCACCTTTGTGCTGGTGCGTTCGATTCCCGGCGACCCGGCGCGCGCCTTGCTGGGCTCGCGCAGTACGCCGGATGCCTTACTTAAAATCCGCGCCCAGTACGGCTTGGACCAGCCCTTGTGGCTGCAATATTTCTACTTCCTCAAGAACCTGCTCAAGGGCGATCTCGGCCAGTCGCTGCTCTATAAAGTCGACGCGTTGAAACTGATCGTCACCCGTATCGAGCCGACGTTGGTGCTGGTGCTCGGCAGTGTGCTGCTGGCGCTGTTGATCGCGGTGCCGCTGGCCACCGTGGCGGCGCGCAACAAAGGCGGTTGGGCGGATAACCTGATCCGCGTGTTCACCACGGTCGGCCTGGGCATGCCGGCGTTCTGGCTGGGCTTGATGCTGATTCTGTTGCTGAGTGTGAAGTGGGGGTTGTTCCCGGTATCGGGTTACGGTCGCACGTTTATAGACAAAGCCCATCACATGGTCCTGCCGTGTTTGACCATTGCGTTGGCGCTGGCGGCGGTGCTGGTGCGCAACCTGCGGGCGAGCATGCTGATGGAGTTGCAGGCCGACCATGTCACCGCCGCGCGCGCACGCGGGCTATCGGAGGCGGCGGTGTTTCGTCGGCATGTGTTGCCCAACTCGCTGGTGCCGGCGGTCAACCTGCTGGCGGTGAATATCGGCTGGCTGATCAGCGGCACGGTGGTGATCGAAAGCCTGTTCGCAATTCCCGGCATCGGCCAATTATTGGTGCGCGGCATTTTTACCCGCGACTACATGGTGGTGCAGGGCGTGGCGATGGTACTGGCGTGTGCGACGGTGGTGGTCAACTTTGTCGCTGACGTGGCGACCGTGGCGCTCGACCCAAGGGTGAAGATGCAATGAGCAGCCGCCCACTGATTGCGCCGTGGCGTTTGCGCTTGCGGTTTGGTTTTCGCAATGGCCGGCTGACCGCCGCATGGGGCTTGCTGATCCTGTTTATATGGTTGGCGCTGGCGTTGTTTGCGCCGTGGATCGCGCCGTATGACCCGATTGCGCAGAACACCGATCTGAGCTTGCTGGCGCCCAACGTTGCCCATCCATTTGGCACGGACAACTACGGTAGAGACATCCTTTCGAGGGTGATCTGGGGCGCGCGGATTGACCTGCAACTGGCCGTCATCGGTGTGATCTTCCCGTTCCTGATCGGCACTTTTATCGGCGCCGTTTCCGGCTACATCGGCGGGCGTTTCGACAGCGTGTGCATGCGCGTGATCGACGTGGTGCTGGCGTTCCCGTTCCTGGTGTTGATGCTGGCGATCATGGCCATCCTCGGGCCGGGCTTGCAGAGCTTTTATATCGCCATGGCGCTGGTGGGCTGGGTGTCGTATGCGCGGTTGATCCGCTCGCAGATCCTGGTGCTCAAGGAAAGCGACTTCGCCCTGGCCGCCAAAAGCCTGGGCTTCGGCCATGGGCGCATTCTGTTTCGGCATTTGCTGCCCAACGCGATGTTTGGCTCGATTGTGTTTTCGATGTCCGACGCCGTGCTGGTGCTGCTCAACGGTGCCGCCGTGAGCTACCTGGGCCTGGGCGTGCAACCGCCGACGGCGGAGTGGGGCACCATGGTCGCCGAAGGGCAGGCGTTTATCACCACCGCCTGGTGGCTTTGCACCTTCCCGGGCCTGGCCATTGTGACCTTGGCCATGGGCTTCAGCCTGCTCGCCGATGGCGTGGCGCAAGTATTGGGGGATCGCTCATGAGCCTGCTTCACGTGCAGGACCTCAGCGTGATCGCCAACAATGGCGGGCGTGAGGTTACGCTGGTTGATCGTGTGTCCTTTGATCTGGCCGAAGGTGAAATCCTCGGGCTGGTGGGTGAAAGCGGTTCGGGCAAGACCCTGGCCTGTCGCGGCCTGATGCGCCTGTTGCCGTCGCCCAACCTGCGGGTGCAAGGCGGCGCCGTGCGTCTGGCCGGTCGCGACCTGTTGCAGCTCGATGAGGCTGGCATGCGCGCCGTGCGCGGTGGGCAACTGGGCATGATTTTCCAGAACCCCAGCAGTCACCTGGACCCGTTGATGCGCATCGGCGAGCAGATCGCCGAGGGCATCCGTCTGCATCAAGGCGCGTCGAAAAAAGACGCACGCCTGCAAGCCATCGAGGTGTTGCGCCAGGTCGGTATTCCCGATCCCCAGGCGCGGATCGACAACTACCCCCATGAGTTTTCCGGCGGCATGCGCCAGCGCGCGATGATCGCCGTAGCCCTGGGCTGCAACCCGCAGGTGCTGATTGCCGACGAGCCGACCACGGCACTGGATGTAACGGTGCAGGCGCAAATCCTGCGTCTGTTGCTGGAACTGCGTGACCAGCGCGGCCTGGCGATCATCATGATCACCCATGACCTGGGCGTGGTGGCGCAGACCTGTGATTCCATCGCGGTGATGTACGCCGGGCGCCTGTGCGAGCACGGCAGCAAGCACGAACTGCTGGCGTATCCGCAACATCCTTATACCGCTGGCCTCATCGATTGCCAGCCCGCCCATAGCAGCGGCCATGCTTTGCTGCGCACCATTGCCGGCCAGCCGCCGTTACTGGATGCGTTGCCCGACGGTTGCCGGTTCAACCCACGCTGCCCGCAGGTGGGTGCCTTGTGCACCGAGCTGTTGCCGGAAGGTGCGCAAGTGGCTTGTCACTATCCGTTGGGAGGCCGCCCATGAGCCTGTTGCAGATCAAGGACCTGGAGGTGCGGTTTGCCGCCTCTGGCACAGGTTTATTCGGGCTGAACAAGCAGTGGGTGAGGGCGGTCAATGGTGTTTCGCTGAACCTGGCCGCTGGTGAAACCCTCGGTTTGGTCGGCGAGTCCGGCAGTGGCAAAAGCACGCTGGGGCGAGCGATTCTGCACCTCAACCCGATCAGCGCCGGGCAGGTGTTGTTCGATGGCGTCGACATGGCCCAGGGCAGCGCGATCGACATCGCCCGCCTGCGGCATGAAACCGCGATGATTTTCCAAGACCCTTACGCCGCCTTGAACCCACGCCACAGCATTGGCGAAACCCTTGCCGAAGTGCTGCGGGTGCAGCGCAAGGTCGCCCCGCAACAGATACCCGCTCGCGTAGTCGAGCTGCTCGGCCTGGTGGGCCTGCGCCCTGAACTCGCCAGCCGTAAACCCGGCTCCCTCAGTGGTGGCCAGTGCCAGCGCGTCGGCATCGCCCGCGCCCTGGCGGTGGAGCCGCGTTTGATCATCGCCGATGAATGCGTGGCGGCACTGGACGTGTCGATCCAGGGCCAGATCATCAACCTGTTGCTGGAACTGCAACAGCGCATGAACCTGGCGATTCTGTTTATCGCCCATGACCTGGCCATTGTGCGGCGCCTGTGCGACCGCGTGGCGGTGATGTACCTGGGCAAAATAGTCGAAGAAGGGCCGGTGGAGGCGGTGTTCACCGCGCCGCGCCATCCGTATACGGCGGCGTTGATCGAGGCGATTCCCGAGATCGATCCACATCGGCCGTTGCCCGCAGAACCGTTGCCCGGTGAGCCGCCGAGCCCGCTGAATTTGCCCAGCGGCTGCGCCTTTCACCCGCGCTGCCGGCATGCCCGAACCCTGTGTTCCGTGGTGTTGCCGCCGACCCATTACCTGCATGAGCATCGGTACAGTTGCGTGCTTGAAGAACCTTTGCTTTGACCCACTTCTGCCATTCATGAACAAGGAGTTATGACATGCAATCGCGCCACTTGAAGTTGCTCGCCGCCGCGACATTGACCGCCTGGTCCCTCACTGCCGGGCTGGCCCACGCCGCCGGCGTGCTGACCATCGGCTGCCGTGAAGACAGCACCACGTTCGACCCGATCAAAAGCGCACAGAACCGCGACACGTGGGTGTTCGCCAACGTCTACGACACCCTGGTGCGCGTGGATAACCTGGGCACCAAGATGGAACCGGGCCTGGCTGAAAGCTGGGAGATTTCCAGGGACGGCCTGACCTACACCTTCAAACTGCGTAACGCCAAGTTCTCTGATGGCTCGGCGATCACCGCCGATGACGCGGCGTTCAGCCTGTTGCGCATCCGCGACAACAAGGCGTCGCTGTGGGCAGATCCGTTCAACCTGATCAACACGGCCAAGGCCAGCGACCCGCAGACCCTGGTCGTCACGCTGAAAACCCCGGCGGTGGCCTTCCTCTCGCAACTGGCCTCGCCGACGGTATCGATCCTGTCGCAAAAAGCCATGACCACGATGGGCGAAGACGCCTACTCGGAAAACCCGGTGACCTCCGGCGCGTTTACCGTGGAGGAATGGCGCAAGGGCGATCGCGTGATCCTCAAGAAGAACCCGAGCTTCTGGCAGGCCAATAACGTGAGCCTGGATGGCGTGGAGTGGGTCTCGGTCACCGACGACAATACGCGCATGCGCATGGTGCAGAACAACGAGCTGGACACGGCGATCTTCGTGCCGTTCTCTCGCGTGGAAGAGCTGAAGAAAGACAACAACGTAGTGATCCACGCCGACCCGTCGACCCGCGAAGATCACCTGCTGATCAACCACGCCCACGGCCTGCTGGCCAAGCCGCAAGTGCGCGAGGCGCTGGACATGGCCATCGACAAACAGTCGCTGGTCAAGACCGCCACTTACGGCCAAGGCACCGTGGCTTATTCCTACATCCCCAAAGGCTCGCTGTACCACTACGCCAACAACCTGCAACGCCCGTATGACCCAGCCGCCGCCAAGAAACTGCTGGAAGAGACTGGCGCCAAGGACTTGAAACTCAACTACGTGGTCAACGCCGGCAACGAAGCTGACGAGCAGATTGCGGTGATCATCAAGGACCAGTTGGCCAAGGTCGGCGTGACCGCCAACCTGCAAAAGGTCGACCCGACCCAAAGCTGGCAGATGTTGGTGGACGGTGAGTACGATATTTCGGTGATGTACTGGACCAACGACATCCTCGACCCGGACCAGAAGACCACCTTCGTGCTCGGCCATGACACCAACCAGAACTACATGACCCGCTACAAGAACGACAAGGTCAAGGCGCTGGTGGCGCAGGCGCGGATCGAGGCCGACCCGGTCAAGCGTGAGCAGATGTATGTGGAGTTGCAGAAGCTGGCGAAGCAGGATGTGAACTGGATTGACCTGTACTACAGCCCGTACATCAACATCTCACGCAAGAATGTGAGTAACTTCCTGCAGAATCCGCTGGGGCGTTTTACCCTTGAGGAAGTGGTGAAGAACTAACGGTCACCGCTAAGCAAATGTGGGAGCTGGCTTGTGTGGGAGCTGGCAAGCCAGCTCCCACACAAGCCAGCTCCCACATGAACCCAGTTTCACATTGGGTTCTATGTTGTTTCAGGTGAACAGTGTCAGTGCTTACTGCGCATCAAACGCCTGCCCATTGATCCCGGCACTGTCCGGCCCCATCAGGTACAGGTACACCGGCATGATGTCTTCCGGCGCAGGTCTTTCCATCGGGTTTTCCCCTGGGTACGCCTGGGCACGCATGCTTGTGCGTGTGCCGCCCGGGTTGATGCTGTTGGCGCGTACCGAAGCCACGTCCTCCAGCTCATCGGCCAGGGTTTGCATCAAGCCTTCGGTGGCAAACTTCGACACCCCATAAGCGCCCCAATACGCCCGGCCCTTGCGCCCGACGCTGCTGGAGGTGAACACCACCGACGCATCCTGGGACAGCTTGAGCAGTGGTAAGAGTGTGCTGGTCAGCATGAACATCGCGTTGACGTTTACGTGCATCACGCGCATGAAATTCTCACCGGACAACTGCTCGATCGGCGTGCGTGGGCCGATGATCGAGGCGTTGTGCAGCAGGCCGTCGAGGCGGCCGAATGCTTTTTCGATCATCGCTGCCAGCTCATCGTATTGATGGGGCAGGGCGGTTTCCAGGTTGAACGGGATCACCACCGGCTGCGGCTGGCCGGCCGCTTCGATCTCGTCATACACCTGGGCCAGGTTGGCTTCGGTCTTGCCCAGCAGCAACACGGTGGCGCCATGGGCGGCATAGGTTTTTGCCGCTGCCGCGCCAATCCCGCGACCGGCACCGGTCACCAGGATCACCCGGTCTTTGAGCAGTTCTGGACGTGCGGAGTAATCAAACATAAAAACCTCGACAGAATTCAAGCGAATACAGGCCTTGAAGTGGAATCCATTTCATGTGGGAGCTGGCTTGCCTGCGATGGCGGAGTATCAGCCAGCGCAAGTGCTAGCTGGCAGACCGCTATCGCAGGCAAGCCAGCTCCCACAGTGATCTCAGTGCTAGTGAGTGCCTTGCACAATCAGCAACTGCACAGTGCGTTATCGAGCACCTTGCGCAGTTCCAGCGGATGGTCCACCACCACGTCGGCGCCCCAGTTGCGTGGGTTGTCGTCCGGGTGGATGTAGCCGAAGGTGACCGCTGCGGTGCGGGTGCCGGCGTCACGGCCAGACTCGATATCGCGCAGGTCATCGCCCACGAACAACACGCTGGCCGGGTCCAGGTCGAGCATCTTGCACGCCAGAATCAGCGGCTCGGGGTCTGGCTTGCTGTTCTTCACGTGGTCCGGGCAGATCAGCAGCGCCGAACGCTCGGCCAGGCCCAGTTGCTGCATGATCGGTTCGGCAAAACGCAACGGTTTGTTGGTGACCACGCCCCAGACCAGTTTGGATTTCTCGATGTCTTCCAGTAACTCGGCCATGCCGTCGAACAGTTTGCTGTGGATTGCGCAGCCCTTGAGATAGCGCTCCAGGAACTCCAGGCGCAACGCTTCAAAGCCAGGCGATTCGGGGTCCATCGAGAAGGTCACGGCAACCATCGCCCGCGCACCGCCGGAAATTTCATCGCGGATATGCTGGGGGTTGATCGGCTCCAGGCCTCGGTCGGCGCGCATGGCCTGGCAGATGGCGATAAAGTCCGGGGCGGTGTCCAGCAAAGTGCCGTCCATGTCGAAGAGAACTGCTCGCAACTTCACAGGCTTACTCCTCGCGCAGGGTCTGGATCATGTAGTTGACGTCAACGTCGCTCGCCAGCTTGTAGTGCTTGGTCAGCGGGTTGTAGGTCAGGCCAATGATGTCTTTGACAGTCAGCCCCGCCTGACGGCTCCAGGTGCCCAGCTCGCTTGGGCGGATGAATTTCTTGAAGTCGTGAGTGCCGCGCGGCAGCAGCTTCATGATGTATTCGGCGCCGATGATCGCGAACAGGTAGGCCTTGGGGTTGCGGTTGATGGTGGAGAAGAACACCTGGCCGCCTGGCTTGACCATACGGAAGCAGGCGCGGATCACCGAGGACGGGTCTGGCACGTGCTCGAGCATCTCAAGGCAAGTGACCACGTCGAACTGCTCAGGCATCTCTTCGGCCAGGGCTTCGGCGGTGATCTGGCGGTATTCGACGCTCACGCCGGATTCCAGCTGGTGCAGTTGGGCCACGGCCAGCGGTGCCTCGCCCATGTCGATGCCCATCACGGTAGCGCCGCGCTGGGCCATGGCTTCGCTGAGGATGCCGCCGCCGCAACCGACGTCCAGCACCTTCTTGCCCGCCAGGTTGACGCGCTCGTCAATCCAGTTGACGCGCAGCGGGTTGATGTCGTGCAGCGGTTTGAACTCGCTTTCGCGGTCCCACCAGCGGTGGGCCAGGGCTTCAAACTTGGCGATTTCGGCGTGGTCGACGTTGCTCATGGTGAATCCTCTAAATCTGATAAATCGGTTATTCAGTCCTGAACGGCGCGGTTCAAGACCTTCGTTATTCGCTGTGCCCGCTGATCCGTTGGCCCCAGGCGATGGCCGTGGCGGTCAACTGTTGTTCATCCATGCGGGTCAATCGCCGGTCGTCGAGCAACTGCTTGCCGGCGACCCAAAGGTGTTTCACACACTCGCGTCCGGTGGCATATATAAGCGTTGAGACCGGGTCGTAGATCGGTTGTTGCGCCAGCCCCGAAAGATCGAAGGCGACGATATCCGCCGCCTTGCCGACTTCGAGCGAGCCAATCTCGCTGTCCAGGCCCATGGCACGTGCCCCGTTGAGCGTAGCCATGCGCAGGGCGCGATGGGCGTCCAGGGCAGTGGCCGAGCCCGCGACAGCCTTGGCCAGCATCGCCGCCGTGCGGGTTTCGCCCAACAGGTCGAGGTCATTGTTGCTGGCCGCGCCGTCGGTGCCGATGGCCACGTTCACGCCAGCCTGCCACAGACGCTCTACCGGGCAAAAGCCGCTGGCCAGTTTCAGGTTCGATTCCGGGCAATGGATGACGCTGGTGTTGCTTTCTACCAGCAAAGCCAGGTCGTCCTCGCTGATTTGGGTCATATGAACGGCCTGGAAGCGTGGGCCGAGCAGGCCCAGGCGGCCCAGGCGCGCCAACGGACGTTCGCCGGTCTTGTCCACGGCTTGTTGCACTTCGAAGGCGGTTTCGTGCACATGCATATGGATGGCGGCGTCCAGTTCTTCGGCGATCACGCGGATTTTTTCCAGGTTCTCATCGCTTACAGTGTAGGGCGCGTGGGGGCCGAAGGTGATCTTGATGCGTGGGTGGTGCTTGAGGTCGCCGAACAGCTCCACGCCCTGGCGAATCGCCTCATCGGCGCTGCTGGCGCCGGGAATCGGGAAGTCGAGGATCGGCAGCGCGATCTGCGCGCGCATGCCGCTGTTGTGTACGCAGTCGCTGGCGACCTTGGGGTAGAAGTACATGTCCGAGAAGCAGGTGATGCCGCCCTTGAGCTGTTCGGCGATGGCCAGGTCGGTGCCGTCGCGCACGAAGGCTTCATCGACCCATTTGGCTTCGGCGGGCCAGATGTGTTTTTCCAGCCAGGTCATCAGCGGCAGATCGTCGGCCAGGCCGCGAAACAGGCTCATCGCCGCGTGGCCGTGGGCGTTGATCAAGCCGGGGCTGAGCAGCATGCCCGGCAGCTCGCGCACTTCGTTGGCCGCAAGCTTCAAGGCCGCCGCCCGTGGCCCGATAAACGCAATGCGCCCGTCACGGATGCCCAGGCCGTGCTCCTTGAGCACCACGCCAGCGGGTTCGACAGGTACCAGCCAGGTTGGCAGCAGCAATAAGTCGAGCGGGGCGGCAGTGGAGGTCATCGCAGGCTTCTTCCCAGGCAGCTATAAAAGAAGGGCGAAGTATACCCGAGCGTCCTGGCTGGCGGATCGCTATAATCGGCGGCTTTTGTTCATGAGTGCGGGGTAAGGGATGCGCGACCGACTGTTAGCTGCAGAGAAAGTGAAGGCCATTGATTGGCGTGATGGCGCACTGCACCTGCTCGATCAGCGTGCCTTGCCCTCACGGGAAACCTGGGTGGCCTGCACTACGGTGGCTGACGTCGCCCAGGCCATTCGCACTATGACCGTGCGTGGCGCGCCGGCCATCGGCATCAGTGCCGCCTACGGCCTGGTGCTGGCCGCCCGCGAGCGGATCGCCGAGGGCGGTGACTGGCAGGCGGCATGGGAAGAAGACTACGCGTTGCTGGCCGATAGCCGTCCGACCGCCGCGAACCTGTTTTGGGCCTTGAAGCGCATGCGTGACCGCCTCGATCGGGTCAAAAAGCACGCCGACCCGCTGGCGGTGCTGGAAGCAGAAGCCATTGCGATCCATGAAAGCGACCGCGAAGCCAACCTGGTCATGGCCCAATTGGGCCTCGACCGTATCCGCAAGCACCAGGGCAACGCCCAGGCGATCCTCACCCATGGCAATGCGGGCGCCCTGGCCACCGGCGGCGTGGGCACGGCCCTTGGGGTAATCCGCGCGGCGTTCCTGGAGGGTTTGGTCGAACATGTCTACGTCAATGAAACCCGCCCCTGGCTGCAAGGTTCGCGGCTGACCGCGTGGGAGCTGGCGGGTGATGGCATCCCGGCCACGGTCAATGCTGACTCGGCCGGTGCGCATATCCTCAAGACCAAAGGCGTGACCTGGGTCGTGGTCGGCGCCGACTGCATTGCGGCCAATGGTGATGTGATCGGCCCGATCGGCACTTATCAATTGGCGGTGTGTGCCATGCACCACGGCGTGCGTTTTATGGTGGTGGCGCCCAGTTCGACGCTCGATTTGATGCTGGCCACTGGTGAGGATGTCAGCCTGGAGGAGCGCGATGCGGCGGAGTTGCTGGAGGTGGGCGGTCAGCGGCTGGAGGTTGCGGCGTTTAATCCGGTCTTCGATGTGACGCCGGCGGACCTGATCGATGTGATCGTGACCGAAAAAGGCATCGTCGAACGGCCTGATACCGCCAAGCTGGCCAGGTTGATGTGCCGTAAGCGCCTGCATTGAGGGCTTTGGTGGCTGTTGGATCGCTATCGCAGGCAAGCCAGCTCCCACCTTTGTTTTGTGAATACATTCAAAATGTGGGAGCGGGCTTGCTCGCGATTGGCCCTGTAAGTCAATAAAACCCTTGGATCCACCCTCAAAAAACACCACCCACCCCGCTCTGAGCCTCTCTCGTCCCCCTCAAGCCTGTCATCCGTCAAATTACTAGCCTCCATGCGCATCAGGGGGATAGGTGCGTGGCGGCGATTGTGATAACATCCGGCGGTTTCCAGGGCAGCCCCGAGGGGTTGCCCATAACGTGCAGATCCGTGTCATAACTCGTTGATTTGTCGTAAGTCGTTGTCAGGCACTCTGCCGGCAGCGGCGAGCTTCGTTCGTCCCATATGGATGTGACGAGGTTTCACCCGAAAAAGGAATCAGGCTTCTCATGGGCGAACTGGCCAAAGAAATCCTCCCGGTCAATATCGAAGACGAGCTGAAACAGTCCTACCTCGACTACGCGATGAGCGTAATTGTCGGGCGGGCACTGCCTGATGCGCGCGATGGCTTGAAGCCCGTGCACCGGCGTGTGCTGTTCGCGATGAGCGAGCTGGGTAACGACTGGAACAAGCCGTACAAGAAATCTGCCCGTGTTGTCGGTGACGTGATCGGTAAGTATCACCCTCACGGCGACACTGCGGTGTACGACACCATCGTTCGGATGGCCCAGCCGTTTTCCCTGCGCTACCTGCTGGTAGACGGCCAGGGCAACTTCGGTTCGGTCGACGGCGACAACGCTGCGGCCATGCGATACACCGAAGTGCGCATGACCAAGCTGGCGCACGAGCTGCTGGCCGACCTGCACAAAGAAACCGTGGACTGGGTGCCGAACTACGACGGCACCGAGATGATCCCGGCCGTCATGCCGACCCGTATTCCCAACCTGCTGGTCAACGGCTCCAGCGGTATCGCCGTGGGCATGGCCACCAACATCCCGCCACACAACCTCGGTGAAGTCATCGACGGTTGCCTGGCCCTCATCGACAATCCTGAGCTGACCGTCGACGAGCTGATGCAATACATCCCCGGTCCGGACTTCCCGACCGCCGCGATCATCAACGGTCGCGCCGGCATCATCGAAGCCTACCGCACCGGTCGTGGCCGCATTTATATGCGCGCCCGCTCGATGATCGAAGACATCGACAAGGTCGGTGGCCGCCAGCAGATCGTTATCACCGAACTGCCTTACCAGTTGAACAAGGCGCGTCTGATCGAGAAGATCGCCGAGCTGGTTAAAGAGAAAAAGCTCGAAGGCATCACCGAACTGCGCGACGAGTCTGACAAAGACGGTATGCGCGTGGTGATCGAGCTGCGTCGTGGCGAAGTGCCTGAGGTGATCCTCAACAACCTCTACGCCCAGACCCAGCTGCAAAGCGTGTTTGGTATCAACGTAGTGGCCCTGATCGACGGCCGCCCGCGCATCCTGAACCTCAAGGACCTGCTCGAAGCCTTCGTGCGTCACCGCCGCGAAGTGGTCACCCGCCGCACCGTGTTCGAACTGCGCAAGGCCCGCGAGCGCGGCCACATCCTGGAAGGCCAGGCGGTAGCGCTGTCGAACATCGACCCGGTGATCGCGCTGATCAAGGCTTCGCCGACGCCGTCGGAAGCCAAGGAAGCCCTGATCAAGATGCCGTGGGAATCCAGCGCCGTCGTGGCGATGGTTGAACGTGCCGGTGCCGATTCGTGCCGCCCGGAGACCCTGGACCCGCAATACGGCCTGCGTGACGGCAAGTACTTCCTGTCGCCGGAACAGGCCCAGGCCATTCTGGAGCTGCGTTTGCACCGCCTGACCGGCCTGGAGCACGAGAAACTGCTGGCCGAGTACCAGGAGATTCTCAACCAGATCGGCGAGCTGATCCGCATCCTCAACAGCGCTGTGCGCCTGATGGAAGTGATCCGCGAAGAGCTGGAAGTGATCCGCGCCGAATACGGCGACGTGCGCCGCACCGAGATCCTCGATGCGCGCCTCGACCTGACCCTGGGTGACATGATCCCGGAAGAAGAGCGTGTGGTGACCATCTCCCACGGTGGCTACGCCAAGACCCAGCCATTGGCTGCGTACCAGGCTCAGCGTCGTGGCGGTAAAGGTAAATCGGCTACCGGCGTGAAGGATGAGGACTACATCGCTCACCTGCTGGTTGCCAACAGCCACACCACGCTGTTGCTGTTCTCCAGCAAAGGCAAGGTGTATTGGCTCAAGACCTACGAGATTCCGGAAGCCTCCCGCGCTGCCCGTGGTCGTCCGTTGGTCAACCTGCTGCCGCTGGACAGTGATGAATACATCACCACCATGCTGCCGGTCGAGGAATACACCGAAGGTCACTTCATCTTCATGGCCACCGCCAAAGGCACCGTGAAGAAGACTCCGCTGGAATCCTTCAGTCGCCAGCGCAGCGTGGGCCTTATCGCCCTGGAGCTGGACGAAGGCGACGTACTGATCTCTGCGGCCATCACCGACGGCGAGCGTGAAGTCATGCTGTTCTCCGACGGCGGCAAAGTGACACGCTTCAAGGAATCCGACGTTCGCGCCATGGGCCGTACCGCCCGCGGTGTGCGCGGCATGCGTCTGCCGGAAGGGCAGAAGCTGATTTCGATGCTGATCCCGGAAGAAGGCAGCCAGATCCTTACCGCTTCGGCGCGTGGGTATGGCAAGCGGACCGCCATCAGCGAGTTCCCCGAGTACAAGCGTGGCGGCCAGGGCGTTATTGCCATGGTCAGCAACGACCGCAACGGCCGTCTGGTTGGCGCAGTGCAGGTGCTTGATGGTGAGGAGATCATGCTGATTTCCGACCAGGGCACTCTGGTGCGTACCCGTGTGGCTGAAGTGTCGAGCCTGGGCCGTAACACCCAGGGCGTGACGCTGATCAAGCTGGCCAGCGACGAAACGCTGGTAGGCCTGGAGCGCGTCCAGGAGCCATCGGAAGTCGAAGGCGAAGAGCTGGAAGGCGAAGAAGGTGCGGTATTCGATGGCGAGGTGATCGCAGCAGGCGATGACAACGTCGACGAGCCAACCCTCGATGCTGCCGCAGACGAAGAAGAACCGCAGGAATAAGCGGACACACAGGGGGCGGATGAAGATTCGCCCCCTTGTTGTTTGTGTCCCCTTTGAAATACAGGTCTTTAGTCTGGCTTCGATCCCTGTGGGAGCTGGCTTGCCTGCGATAGCATCACCGCGGTATCACTGCAACTACCGAGGTGCCTGTATCGCAGGCAAGCCAGCTCCCACAAGGGCTCGCTCCAGCGCAAGGCCGTTGCCGAACATGATTGCAGCCCCAACCAGATCAGAGTGAGATTGGATGTGAGCAAGAGAGCCTATAACTTCTGTGCCGGTCCCGCGGCGCTTCCTGAAGCAGTCCTGCAGCGTGCGCAGGGTGAACTCCTCGACTGGCATGGAAAAGGCCTCTCCGTGATGGAAATGAGCCATCGCAGCGATGAGTTTGTGTCCATCGCCACCAAGGCCGAGCAGGATCTGCGCTACTTGCTGGACATCCCATCCAACTACAAAGTGCTGTTCCTGCAAGGCGGCGCGAGTCAGCAGTTTGCTCAGATTCCGCTGAACCTGTTGCCGGAAGACGGCACTGCCGACTACATCGACACCGGTATCTGGGGCCAGAAAGCGATTGAAGAGGCTTCGCGCTACGGTCACGTCAACGTGGCCGGCACCGCCAAGCCTTACGACTACTTCGCCATTCCCGGTCAGAACGAGTGGAAGCTGTCCAAAGACGCGGCCTACGTTCACTACGTGGCCAACGAAACCATCGGCGGCCTGGAGTTCGACTGGGTGCCGCAAGTGGGCGACGTGCCGTTGGTGTGCGACATGTCTTCGGACATCCTCTCGCGCCCGATCGATGTGTCCAAGTACGGCATGATCTACGCCGGTGCGCAGAAAAACATCGGCCCGAGCGGCATCCTGGTCAACATCATCCGCGAAGACCTGCTGGGCCGCGCGCGTTCGCTGTGCCCGACCATGCTCAACTACAAGGTCGCGGCCGATAATGGCTCGATGTACAACACGCCACCGGCGTTCGCCTGGTATCTGTCGGGCCTGGTGTTCGAGTGGCTGAAAGAGCAGGGCGGTGTTGCCGCCATGGGCAAGCTCAACGAAGAGAAGAAGCGCACCCTGTACGACTTCATCGACGCCAGCGGCCTGTACAGCAACCCGATCAACCTCACCGACCGCTCGTGGATGAACGTGCCGTTCCGTCTGGCCGATGACCGCCTGGACAAGCCATTCCTGGCCGGTGCCGACGCGCGCGGCCTGCTGAACCTCAAGGGCCACCGTTCGGTCGGTGGCATGCGCGCCTCCATCTACAACGCTGTCGACATCCACGCGATCAACGCGCTGGTTGCCTACATGGCAGAGTTCGAAAAGGAACACGGCTAATGTCTGAGCAAGAACTCAAGGCCCTGCGTGTACGCATCGACAGCCTGGACGAGAAAGTCCTGGAGCTGATCAGTGAGCGTGCGCGCTGCGCCCAGGAAGTCGCCCGCGTGAAGATGGCGTCCCTGGCCGAAGGCGAAGTGCCGGTGTTCTACCGGCCTGAGCGTGAAGCCCAGGTACTCAAGCGTGTGATGGAACGCAATAAAGGCCCGTTGGGCAACGAAGAGATGGCGCGGTTGTTCCGTGAAATCATGTCGTCGTGCCTGGCGCTGGAGCAGCCGCTGAAAGTGGCATACCTCGGCCCGGAAGGCACCTTCACCCAAGCGGCGGCCATGAAGCACTTCGGCCACGCGGTGATCAGCAAGCCGATGGCGGCCATCGACGAAGTGTTCCGTGAAGTGGCGGCCGGTGCGGTGAATTTTGGCGTAGTGCCGGTGGAAAACTCCACCGAAGGCGCGGTCAACCACACGCTGGACAGCTTCCTTGAGCACGACATGGTGATCTGCGGCGAAGTTGAGCTGCGTATCCACCACCACCTGTTGGTGGGCGAGAACACCAAGACCGACAGCATCAGCCGTATCTACTCGCATGCCCAATCGCTGGCCCAGTGCCGCAAGTGGTTGGACGCGCATTACCCGAATGTCGAGCGCGTGGCGGTGTCCAGCAACGCCGAAGCGGCCAAGCGGGTCAAGGGTGAGTGGAATTCGGCGGCTATCGCCGGTGACATGGCTGCGGGCCTGTATGGCCTGACGCGCCTGGCCGAAAAAATCGAAGACCGCCCGGACAACTCCACGCGCTTCTTGATGATCGGCAGCCAGGAAGTGCCGCCCACTGGCGACGACAAGACCTCGATCATCGTCTCCATGAGCAACAAGCCTGGCGCGCTGCACGAGCTGCTGGTGCCGTTCCACGATAACGGGATTGACCTGACGCGAATTGAAACTCGCCCTTCGCGCAGCGGTAAATGGACTTATGTGTTCTTTATCGACTTCATCGGCCACCACCGCGACCCACTGGTCAAAGGTGTGCTGGAGAAAATCAGTCAGGAAGCCGTGGCACTCAAGGTGCTGGGCTCTTACCCGAAAGCGGTTTTGTGAGGCTTTAACATGAGTGGCAACTTCCTCGCCCTGGCTCAGCCGGGCGTGCAACAACTGTCGCCTTACGTTCCAGGCAAGCCTGTGGACGAGCTGGCGCGTGAGTTGAACCTGGACCCGTCGAAGATCGTAAAGCTGGCCAGTAACGAAAACCCGTTGGGCCCAAGCCCCAAGGTGTTGGCGGCCATTCGTGAAGAATTGACCGAGCTGACCCGCTACCCGGACGGTAATGGCTTCGCCCTCAAGTCGTTGCTGGCGGAAAACTGCCGCGTCGAGCTGAACCAGGTGACGTTGGGCAACGGTTCCAACGACATTCTTGAGCTGGTCGGCCGTGCTTACCTGGCGCCAGGCCTGAATGCGGTGTTCAGTGAGCACGCGTTCGCCGTTTACCCGATCGTGACCCAGGCTGTGGGGGCTGACGCCCGCGTCATTCCTGCCAAGGATTGGGGCCATGACCTGCCGGCCATGCTGGCGGCCATCGACGCGCAAACCCGCGTGGTGTTTATCGCCAATCCGAACAACCCGACCGGTACCTGGTTTGACGCCCAGGCGCTGAACGACTTCCTGCAGGATGTGCCCGAGCACGTGCTGGTGGTGCTGGACGAAGCCTACATCGAGTACGCCGAAGGCAGCGACCTGCCGGACGGCCTGGACTTCCTGGCGGCTTACCCGAACCTGCTGGTGTCGCGCACCTTCTCCAAGGCCTACGGCCTGGCATCGCTGCGCGTGGGTTACGGCTTGTCCACCGCGGTGGTTGCCGATGTGCTCAACCGTGTGCGCCAGCCGTTCAACGTCAACAGCCTGGCGTTGGCGGCGGCGTGTGCGGCGGTCAAGGATGCCGAGTACCTGGAAGAAGGCCGTCGCATCAACGAGAGTGGCATGCTGCAGCTGCAAGAAGGTTTCCGTGAGCTGGGCCTGGGCTGGATTCCTTCCAAGGGCAACTTCATTTGTGTGGACCTCGGCCAGGTCGCCGCACCGGTGTTCCAGGGCCTGCTGCGTGAGGGCGTGATCGTGCGCCCGGTGGCCAACTACGGCATGCCGAACCACCTGCGTATCACCATTGGCTTGCCGGCTGAAAACAGCCGCTTCCTGGAGGCGTTGGCCAAGGTTCTGGCTCGTGGTTGATGTCACTGCATTGCAACCTGCTGTGCCTATGATCGGTCGCCTGGTGGTGGTCGGCCTGGGGTTGATCGGTGGCTCCTTCGCCAAAGGCCTGCGTGAAAGCGGGCTGTGTGGCGAGGTGGTCGGTGTGGACCTGGACCCGCAATCGCGCAAGCTGGCGGTGGAGCTGGGTGTGGTGGACCGCTGTGAGGCAGACCTGGCGCTGGCGTGCCAGGGCGCGGATGTGATCCAGCTCGCCGTGCCGATTCTGGCGATGGAGAAGTTGCTGGCCTTGCTGGCGGGCATGGACCTTGGCCAGGCGATCCTCACGGACGTCGGCAGTGCCAAAGGCAATGTGGTGCGCGCTGCCAAACTCGCCTTTGGCGGCATGCCGGCGCGTTTTGTGCCGGGCCATCCGATTGCCGGTTCCGAGCAGAGCGGCGTCGAGGCGTCCAATGCGCAGTTGTTCCGTCGCCATAAGGTGATTCTGACGCCGCTTGAGCAGACCGATCCGGCGGCCTTGGCGGTGGTGGATCGCCTGTGGCGCGAGTTGGGCGCGGATGTCGAGCACATGCAGGTTGAGCGCCACGACGAAGTGTTGGCGGCGACCAGCCATTTGCCGCACTTGCTGGCCTTTGGCTTGGTGGATTCTCTGGCCAAGCGCAACGAAAACCTTGAGATTTTCCGTTACGCCGCCGGCGGCTTTCGCGATTTCACGCGGATTGCCGGCAGTGACCCGGTGATGTGGCACGACATCTTCCTCGCCAATCGCGAAGCCGTGTTGCGCACCCTGGACACCTTCCGCAGTGACCTCGACGCCTTGCGCGATGCGGTGGATGCGGGGGATGGCCATCAATTATTGGGCGTGTTCACCCGTGCGCGGGTGGCGCGTGAGCATTTCAGCAAGATCCTGGCGCGCCGGGCCTACATGGAAACCGCTGTGAACGCCGATGAGCAGACCTTTCTCGCCAACCCGGGTGGCCGCTTGAGCGGGCAGATCCGGGTGCCGGGCGACAAGTCGATCTCCCATCGCTCGATCATGCTGGGCTCATTGGCCGACGGCGTGACCGAAGTCGAAGGTTTCCTCGAAGGCGAAGATGCCCTGGCAACCCTGCAGGCGTTTCGTGACATGGGCGTGGTCATTGAAGGGCCGCACCATGGGCGCGTGACGATCCATGGTGTGGGTTTGCACGGTTTGCAGCCGGCGCCGGGGCCGATCTACCTGGGTAACTCCGGCACGTCGGTGCGTTTGCTCTGCGGGTTGCTCGCGGCGCAACGCTTTGACAGCGTGTTGACCGGTGATGCGTCGCTGTCCAAGCGCCCGATGAGCCGCGTGGCCAAGCCGCTGCGGGAAATGGGTGCAGTGATCGAGACCGGGCCGGACGGGCGCCCGCCGCTGACGATTCACGGTGGTCAGGCGCTCAAGGGCCTGGATTATTCGATGCCGATGGCCAGTGCACAGGTTAAATCCTGCCTATTGCTGGCCGGATTGTATGCCGAGGGCAAGACCTCAGTGACCGAGCCTGCGCCAACCCGTGACCATACCGAGCGGATGTTGCGCGGCTTTGGTTATCCGGTTGGCGTGGTGGGGGCTACAGCGTCTGTTGAGTCGGGCCACGCATTGACGGCGACCCATATAGAAGTGCCGGGGGATATTTCCTCTTCGGCGTTCTTCCTGGTGGCGGCTTCGATTGCCGAAGGCTCCGAGTTGTTGCTGGAGCACGTAGGCGTCAACCCGACGCGCACCGGCGTGATCGATATCCTGCGGCTGATGGGTGCGGATATCAGCCTGGAAAACCCGCGTAAAGTGGGTGGTGAGCCGGTTGCCGACCTGCGCGTGCGCGCCGCTGAGTTAAAAGGCATCGAGATTCCTGAGGCCCTGGTGCCGCTGGCGATCGACGAATTCCCGGTGTTGTTCGTGGCGGCGGCCTGTGCCAAAGGGCGCACCGTGCTGCGTGGCGCCGAAGAACTGCGGGTCAAGGAGTCCGACCGCATCCAGGTCATGGCCGACGGTCTGCTGGCCCTCGGCGTGAAGTGTGAACCGACATCTGATGGGATTATCATTGACGGCGGCCCAATGGGCGGTGGCGAAGTGCAATCTCATGGTGATCACCGCATCGCCATGGCCTTCAGCGTGGCTTCCCTACGGGCGACGGCGCCGATTCGTATCCGTGACTGCGCCAACGTAGCTACATCTTTTCCGAACTTTCTTACACTGTGTGCCCACGTCGGCATCCGTGTTGCCCAAGAGGCTCAATTGTGAATATCAAAGCACCGGTGATTACCATCGACGGGCCAAGCGGCTCGGGCAAAGGCACGATCGCCGGCATTCTGGCCAAGCGCCTGGGCTGGTGCCTGCTGGACTCCGGCGCGCTATACCGCCTGCTGGCCTTTGCCGCACGCAACCATGGCGTCGACCTGACCAACGAAGAATCCCTGAAGCTGCTGGCGGCGCACCTTGATGTGCAGTTCGTCGGCGCGACGGAAGGTCACCCGCAGCGCATCATCCTCGAAGGTGATGACGTGACCGATGATCTGCGCAACGAACAAGTCGGCTCCTGGGCCTCCCAGGTTGCCGCGCTGCCGGCCGTGCGCGACGCATTGCTGCAGCGCCAGCGGGCGTTTCAGGAGCCGCCGGGCCTGGTCGCTGATGGCCGTGACATGGGTACGGTGGTATTTCCCGACGCGCCGCTGAAGATTTTCCTGACCGCCAGCGCCGAGGAGCGTGCTCGCCGCCGTTACTTGCAGTTGAAGGGCAAAGTCGATGGTGTTAGTCTGTCGAGTCTGCTAGATGAGATCCGTGCACGCGATGAGCGTGATACCCAGCGTGCGGTAGCCCCGCTAAAGCCGGCGGCTGACGCCATACAGCTGGATTCCACGGAGTTGTCCATCGAGCAGGTGCTGGAACGCATCTTGAGTGAAATCGCCATTCGCGATATCGCCGGGTGATCAAGAAGGCCGCAGGGGACCAGTCATAGTCCTGCGGTGGCTTCTTTTAACTGAAACTGACCCACACCGTCTGGGGTGTGGAGATGGGCGTATTCTTCGCCCTTATCAACAGGAATTAAAATGAGCGAAAGCTTTGCGGAACTCTTTGAAGAAAGCCTAAAAACCCTGAACCTTCAGGCAGGCTCCATCATCACCGGTGTTATCGTTGATATCGATTACCAAGCTCGCTGGGTAACCGTTCACGCTGGTCTGAAGTCTGAAGCTCTGATCCCGCTGGAACAGTTCTACAACGATGCTGGCGATCTGACTATCAATGTCGGTGACGAAGTTCACGTTGCTCTGGACTCGGTTGAAGACGGTTTCGGTGAAACCAAGCTGTCCCGTGAAAAAGCCAAGCGCGCTGAATGCTGGATTGTTCTCGAAGCAGCCTTCGCAGCTGAAGAAGTGGTCAAGGGCGTTATCAACGGTAAGGTTAAAGGCGGCTTCACTGTCGACGTTAACGGCATCCGTGCGTTCCTGCCAGGTTCTTTGGTCGACGTTCGTCCTGTGCGCGACACCACGCACCTGGAAGGCAAAGAACTCGAATTCAAGGTCATCAAACTCGACCAGAAGCGCAACAACGTTGTCGTTTCCCGTCGCAGCGTCCTGGAAGCAGAGAACTCCGCCGAGCGTGAAGCTCTGCTGGAATCCCTGCAGGAAGGCCAACAAGTCAAAGGTATCGTCAAGAACCTCACCGATTACGGCGCATTCGTCGATCTGGGTGGCGTCGATGGCCTGCTGCACATTACCGACATGGCTTGGAAGCGTATCAAGCATCCTTCCGAAATCGTCAACGTTGGCGACGAGATCGATGTCAAGGTTCTGAAGTACGATCGTGAGCGTAACCGCGTTTCCCTGGGCTTGAAGCAGCTGGGCGAAGATCCATGGGTTGCTATCAAAGCTCGTTACCCAGAAAGCACTCGCGTAACCGCGCGTGTTACCAACCTGACCGACTACGGCTGCTTCGCAGAGCTGGAAGAAGGCGTGGAAGGCCTGGTACACGTTTCCGAAATGGACTGGACCAACAAAAACATCCACCCTTCGAAAGTCGTACAAGTCGGCGACGAAGTGGAAGTTATGGTTCTGGACATCGACGAAGAGCGTCGTCGTATCTCCCTGGGCATCAAGCAGTGCAAATCTAACCCATGGGAAGATTTCTCTGGCCAGTTCAACAAGGGCGATAAAATCTCCGGCACCATCAAGTCGATCACCGATTTCGGTATCTTCATTGGTCTGGACGGCGGCATCGACGGCCTGGTTCACCTGTCCGACATCTCCTGGAACGAAGTCGGCGAAGAAGCTGTTCGTCGTTTCAAGAAGGGCGACGAGCTGGACACCGTTATCCTGTCGGTTGACCCAGAGCGCGAGCGTATCTCCCTGGGTATCAAGCAACTGGAAAGCGATCCGTTCTCTGAATACGTTCAGGACAACGACAAAGGCGCAATCGTTAAAGGCATCGTGAAAGAAGTTGACGCTAAAGGCGCCATCATCGTTCTGGCCGACGATATCGAAGCGACTCTGAAAGCCTCCGAAATCAGCCGTGACCGCGTTGAAGATGCGCGTAACGTTCTGAAAGAAGGCCAGGAAGTAGAAGCCAAGATCATCAGCGTTGACCGCAAGAGCCGCGTAATCCAGCTCTCCATCAAGTCGAAAGACGATGCTGAAGAGAAAGAAGCAATCCAGAGCCTGCGCGACAAGCCAGCTACCTCTGAAATTGCTGCTGGTCCTACCACTCTGGGCGACCTGCTGCGTGCACAAATGGAAAAGCAGAACTAAGTTCTGTCAGACCATAGAAAAAGGGCGACTTCGGTCGCCCTTTTTTGTGCCTGAAATTCGTTGAATCAACAAGTTAGAACCAAGGTGTGCGGCCCAGTGTCAGAGCTGGCTATAGTTCTTAACACAGGCTCCGCCGTGTTGTTGTTTCAATAAGGATTTGAATGAACAGGCTCATCGTATTATTCGCAGTGGCGCTGCTTGCAGGCTGCACCGCCACCAGCGCCATAACCCACGCCAAGCGCGGCGTCAGCGGCATCGAGATCGATTGCTCGGGGCTTGGCAGCAACTGGGGCAAGTGTGAGAAGCGTGCCGCCCGTGAGTGCAAGATGCAGGGCTATAAGGTCATCACTCGTTCCAGTGACGCCAAGGACGAGGAGGGCGACTACCTGTTCGGCTGGAACCCTGCTGGCGCTGTCACTCGCACCATGCTGGTGATCTGTAAATGAGCGGGTCAAGCATGTGTAGCGGGTTCCCAAGGGCGCCGCAGATAAGTTGGCAGGTGGGCTGTTCAAATTCACCAAGTCATGCTAAAACCTTCGAAGCGCTTTTCCTAGCTGCTTGAAAAAGAAGGGAAAAATATGACGAAGTCGGAGTTGATCGAACGAATTGTCACCCATCAAGGGCTGCTTTCATCCAAGGATGTAGAGCTGGCTATCAAGACTATGCTTGAACAGATGTCCCAGTGCCTCGCTACCGGGGACCGCATTGAGATCCGTGGTTTCGGCAGTTTCTCCCTGCACTACCGCGCACCGCGCGTAGGTCGCAACCCGAAAACCGGGCAATCCGTGAGCCTTGACGGTAAGTTTGTGCCTCACTTCAAGCCGGGCAAGGAATTGCGCGATCGTGTGAACGAAGACGAGGAAGAAGGCGTCTGAGTCTTTTTGAGGTAGGAGTAAATTATGCGTGGGGTTAAGCGCGTTGTTCTGGTCTTATCGGTGCTGATTGTCGCGCTGGTGGTTTTGGGCTTTGTGCTGGAAAACCAGCAGGCGGTCTCTGTTTCATTCCTGGGCTGGTCCACCATGCAGATGCCGGCATCTGTGTTCATGGTGCTGTCCTTGATCGTAGGGATGGTTATCGGCCCTGTACTAGGCGTGCTGTTGCGCGTTAACGGTCGGCGTCGGTCGAAGCCGTCAGAGCGTTAGTCCTTCTGTTCGTATCTACACCCATCATGCGGGCCTCGCCCCAAGTGATATGTGAAGGGTGTAGTTTGATGCCTATATTTTCAAACTCCTTGTATGGCAACCACGCAGTTCCCTTCTAGAGCGGATGCTTATGGCATTTAGCAGCTTTTGCACGATGCTTATACCTGTGCATAATCGATCCTTCCAAGTGCGCAATTCTTGATGATGGCACCTTGATGCTGCGCGGAACAGGTTAAACCCTGTCTAGCGGGTCTTGCTGTCCATCTACCAGGCGTTTCTTTGCACATTAGGCATGGATAGTCTGAATCGCCTGCTACACTCTCACCCTTCTGCCTAGTTAACCGAAAGTCATGCTGGCTGCAGCAGCATGGACTGAAGGGTACAATTGCGCTGCAAGTCGGAAATAGCTTTTCAAGGAGTAGGTTGTTAAGCCGTTGAGCGGGTTTTTGTACGCTTAATGCGTATAGGCAGCAGCTTTCAGCTTTTTCTTACAAAATATTACCGATGTTGGATATTCTACTACTCCATCGAGTGCGGGGCTGCTCATTGGAGGCTTTGCCTGAGCTGTGCCTGCTTAGACGGGAAAAATCTTTGTTTTAGTTGATTTCCGGTGTAGGTTTCCTTCAGGCTTGCCCCGGCGATTTCAGCAGCCTCGGGTGTTGAGTTGAAGGGAGCTTTGAGGTGGTTAAAACTTTGTGAGGTGTTGGTTGAATTTTGCTGCTATAAAAATACTACTACAGCAAAATATGAGGGTAATCAGTAATTATTCCCATATGACTATTTTGCAAGTCATGAACTCGTTCTTTTATATCCTGATCTACCCGTTTGTCATTAATACGGTGGGTGTTGATAATTATGGGTTGTTCGTGTTTGCCACAAGTATCGCAACCTATTTTATGGTGTTCATAAATTTTGGTTTTGATATGCATGCCGCCAAACTCGTTTCGCTGAGCCAGGACGACAGGCATTTACATGCCTCGTTGTTGTCTTCAGTGACACTGGCGAAAGTGTTGTTGGAGGTATTGGCGCTGATTGTGTTCGTCGCTTTGGTGCTGAATATCGATTTTTTAAAATCCAACAGCACGCTGTTCTTTTTATGCTTTGCCAATACCCTGTCGTGTATATTTTTACCGACCTGGTACTTTCATGGCTTGCAGAAAATGAAGGTGCTGACGTTGATCCAGCTGTCTTTTAAATTGCTATCTCTGCCGCTGATCTATTTTTCCATCAGTGGCGAGGGTGATATAGCAGTTTATACAGCCATTGTGGTCTTCACCAACGTGATTGCGTCGGCGGTAGCGTTTGTTGTGGCTGTTCACATGAGCGGTCAAGCGTTGGCGTGGCCATTATTCTCAAGTCTGAAGCAGTTGCTTCAGCAGGTTCAACCGTTTTTTTGGTCGACGGCGACGAATACACTCAAGCAAAAAAGTGTTGAAATTATCATTGGCTCTTTCTTCGGGATGAAAGAGCTGGCTATTTATGATCTGGCGAATAAAATATTTTCGGTGCCCAGCTTGTTGGCCTCTAATATAAACGCGGCTCTGTTTCCCATCATGGTAAAGAAAGCCAAGAAAAATGTAGTCAGTCAGGTAATCAAGATAGAGTTTTTTGTCGGGCTGCTATGTATTCTTTCTGTGGTGGTCGGCGGTTACTGGGTGGTGGACCTCGTGTCGGTGCATGATATGCACGATGCCTATTACTTGTCGATCATGTTGAGTTTTAACATAATGACATTTTTGATTGTCGGCAGTCATATCTATTTCATTTATGTGCCGCACCAGCGCTACGACCTTGTCTTGCGAAACCAAGTGGTGTCGGTGATATCGTTCTATAGTTTTTGTGCTGCTTACCTGATGGTCAGCTGGAGCGTCTATTCTGTGGTGTTGGCGCTTGTCAGCTCGGCCCTGCTGGAAATTGTCTATAGTTACTCATTGGTAAAAAAAGTGGAGGGGTATTAGTCTGTCAAGGCAGGTCGTTATGCGCTGTATGGTCAGGCCGCCAGCCGGTGTGTTGCTGGATGAAAGCCCCTCTGTGAGAGTTGGAGTACGAGAAAATAATGGACCCGTTTAATATTCCAGTGGTTTTATTTCTGTTCAAGAGAATAGATAAGCCTCTCGAGGTCATCAAGCAGATCTCCAAGGTGGCGCCTGCCAGGCTCTACCTGCTGGCCGATGGTGGGCGTACCGAAGAGGAGAAGGCTCAGGCTGCGAAGTGCAGGGAAGCTATTGAGGGTGCGATCACATGGGATTGTGAGGTCATAAAAAAATATGAACACGAGAATATAGGGGTTTATGCAAACATCGCCGAAGGCGCGAAATGGGTCTTTGAGCGCGAACAGTTCGCTATTTTTCTCGAAGATGATAATTTGCCGGAACTGTCGTTTTTCAAGTTCTGTGAAGAGGTATTGGCCAAGTATCAAGATGATACGCGAGTGTTGTGGATTTGCGGTACAAACTATTTGAAAGAGTACGAACCTGCCGACGGTTCCAGTTACGTGTTCAGCAAGAATATGATGCCGTGTGGTTGGGCGTCATGGGCGCACAAATTCAATAAGTTTTATGATGGTGAACTCACGCTTTGGCAGAACACGTATGTGCAGGAGCGACTTAAAGGCGAATACCTTTACAAGAAACTGTACTACCAGGATAAGTATAACTTCGAATACGAACTGGACGCCAAGGCGACGCGTGGAAAGTTTTACTCCTGGGATTACCAGATGAGCTTTTCGATGCGTGTGCATAACGTCTATGCCGTGGTGCCAAAGTATAATCAGATAAAAAACATTGGCGTTGATAATGATTCCACGCATGGCGGTAATAGCTTGGCGGACGTGATGGTGGAGCGGTTCTGCGGGATTCAGACCAAGGCAATGGAGTTTCCCTTGAAACACCCACAGAGTGTACTTCTGGACGTGGGTTTTGAAGTGCCTGTTGCGAAAATAATATTGAATCCCGGGTTCTTTTCGTTGCGCTCCAGAACCTCTCGTTTCATCCGGGAGCGCCTTGGAATCAAGAAAACCCAAAGTATAGTAAGCTTTCTAAAGAGTCGGTTTTTCGGGAAGTGATGCGGATGTACAAGAAACGTTCACTGTCCATCTTTCTAGCATTATTGGTGTTTTTGATAATGTGGGGGCTCTATGGCTGGAACTCCTGGAACGGCGACAGGGACGCGTATGAACTGTATTACCATACGCGTGATACCTATGCCAGTTGGGGTGGTGAGGTAGGCTATGGTTATCTGAATATACTCGCTAGCCAGTCTGGGCTTTCATTTCAGTCGTTCCAGATCTTGATTTCGCTGGTCACGCTGTTCTTGGTCTTTAGGTATATCGTCAAACGAACAGTGTCGCCGTTTCTGTCTATTCTTATTTACATGGTGTGCTTTTTTTCGCTCGACTTTGTGTTGATGCGAAATTTTCTGGCCTTTGCTATTTTCTTACAGGCTATGATTATCCTCTTTGAAGGGCATAAGTATTGCCGGGTCAAGTACGCGCTGCTAATCGTGCTGGCAACAGCCATGCATCAATCATCATTGATGTTCATGGTGTTTATTTTTATGCCGCTGGATCGGGTGGTGCCGCTTGGGAGATTTTTCCTGTGCTACCTGACATTCATAGCATGCTATGTAATCGCCCGGTACGTGGTGCCCCTGCCGGACAGTGTGGCAAGCCATTTTAATTTTTATAATACGACCTGGAAGAGTATACTGGCGAACGTCCTTACTCATCTCGTATCGTTTGTCTTGTTCGTACTGGCAGTGATGGGGGAGCGCAAGAGTCTCAGCAGAGTAGACTGCTCGGCGGGGCGCGATAAGGAACTAGCCTTCATTCTGAATTTGAATATTTTCTCATTGTTTTTTCTTGTGCTGTATTTCGAATCTGAGATTTTTATCCGGCTGTTGCGAGTGATTATTTTCTTTAATATTTTACATTGTGCCAACTCGCTATTTATAAAGCGCCGCAGCTATCTGTTTTTGTTGTCGTATGTGGTGGTGTTCGGTGGCTATCTGGTGCTGTTTTTCCTCGTGCCTGTTGCTCAGGGCACCTATATTGCCATGTGGAAAAACAATCTGTTTTTAAACTGAGGTATGAGCCAGAGCGCTGTAGAAGGTGTTTGCGTGCAGCCGTACATCTGTCGACGTTTTTTTAAGTGAGGTCTGTGTGAATATTTTGTTCTTGGGTGGGATTTTTACCGAGTTGGACAAGGGGCAAATCACCCGCAAGTCCAAGGGCAGTATGCAATACGCCGCGGACACGCTACAAAAAAACTACCTCGATGGGTTCTGCCAGAATGAGAGTGTGCAGTCTGTATCCGTGATTAATTTGCCCTTCATTGGCGCTTACCCCAAGCGATACGACGATGTGTATTTTCGGCCAGTGCAAAGTACTGAGCTGCTGGGGCGTGCAACCGTCTTTAATGTAGGTTTCTTCAACCTTTCAGTGGTCAAGAATATTCATAAGGTTGTCCTCGCAATTACGCAGATTATTGCTCATGTCAACAAACATAATGGCAAAGATTGTGTATTGGTCTGCTATTCGATGCACCTGCCGTTCTTGGTGGCGTGTCATATCGTCAAGCGAATAAAAAAGGACGTTCATCTGTGTGTAATCGTCCCGGACCTGCCCGAATACATGAGTGTAAGAACCGGGTTCATGAAGTCGCTTTTCGAGGTGCTGTCAAAGGTCTCTTATTTTGTCGTTAATCGTGCAGATAGTATCGTAGCTATCACCGCTCAAATGCTGAATGTCTTTCACAGTTCCATGAAAAAAGTGGTCATAGAAGGCATTGCGGATGAAAAGTATCTATCGGCCGGCGAGCCTGAGGGCAAGTTGAATTACTTTCTTTACACGGGGACCTTAGACCGCCGTTATGGCATAAGGAATTTGCTTGACTCGTTCATTGCCGCCGGTATTGATCAATACGAATTGCTAATTTGCGGTGATGGTGACGACCGTAAATATGTTGAAACAATTTCGGCTGCGCACCCTCAGGTGAAATTTCTTGGGCAGTTAGACCGCAGTGCAGTGCTCAATTATCAGCGTCAAGCGAAGCTGCTGATCAACCCTCGGGATAACGAATCTGCTTTTACGAAATTTTCGTTCCCTTCGAAAGTCATTGAATACATGTCCTCGGGTACGCCCGTGTTGATGTATGAGCTGGATGGCATCCCCGATGAGTATTACGAGTTTTGCTTTGTGGTCCCGCTGGGTGATAATGGCCTGAGGGACAAGCTGCTAGAGTTGTCAAGGCTTTCTGACGAGGAGCTTTTGGCAAAGGGCCGTTCTGCCAAAAGATTTATCGTTGACAATAAAATGCCTGGTGTACAGGTACGTAAGTTATTAGAAGAGATTAAAGGAGAACGATATGTTTGAAGGAAAAAAGCTGCTCATTACTGGGGGGACCGGTTCTTTCGGTAACGCCGTTCTTAAGCGCTTTCTGGATACCAATATTACCGAAATCCGAATTTTCAGCCGCGACGAAAAAAAACAGGATGACATGCGTAAGCGCTACGCAAACTCCAAGCTCAAGTTTTACATCGGTGACGTTCGAGATTATCAAAGTGTGTTGAACGCTACCCGCGGCGTCGATTACATTTTTCACGCCGCCGCGTTAAAGCAAGTCCCGTCGTGCGAGTTCCACCCCATGGAGGCGGTCAAGACCAACGTGCTGGGGACCGAGAACCTGCTTGAAGCCGCGATCCAGAACGGGGTCAGGCGTGTTGTGTGCCTGAGCACCGACAAGGCTGTATACCCTATCAACGCCATGGGGATCTCCAAGGCGATGATGGAGAAAGTCATGGTCGCCAAGTCGCGAAATGTTGATGAGACAAAGACCGTCATTTGCGGTACGCGCTACGGCAACGTCATGGCATCCCGTGGTTCGGTGATCCCGTTGTTCATTGAGCAGATCCGCGCTGGCCTGCCGTTGACCCTGACTGATCCGAACATGACGCGTTTCATGATGACCCTCGCCGACGCCGTCGACCTTGTGCTTTACGCGTTCAAACATGGCAACAACGGTGATCTGTTTGTGCAAAAAGCGCCAGCTGCCACCGTGGAAGTATTGGCTAAGACACTGACTGCCATGGTGGGTAAGCCTGAGCATGAGATTCAGGTGATCGGTACCCGCCACGGCGAGAAACTGTTTGAAGCGCTGCTGAGCCGTGAAGAGATGGCGTGCGCTGAAGACATGGGCGAATACTTCCGTATCCCACCTGATTTGCGTGACCTCAATTACGCCAAGTTTGTAGAGCAGGGCGAAACCAAAATTTCCAGAACCGAAGACTACAATTCCCACAACACCGAGCGGCTGGACGTTGCCGGTATGGAAAAGCTTTTGTTGAAATTGGACTTCATGCGTGCAATTCAGCGCGGTGAGCACGCAACCCCTGAGGAATAAGCAATGAAGGTTTTGATCACGGGCGCCAATGGCTTTGTCGGCCAGAACCTCGTCGCGCATCTTGGAGAGCGTGATGATATCGACGTCGTGCGCTTTACTCGCGACGATGATCTCTCGAGCCTGCCTGGCCTGGTAGCGCAGGTGGATTTTATTTTCCACCTTGCTGGTGTCAACCGGCCTGTTGACCCGCAGGAATTCAATACCGGGAATACGGACCTGACCGGTGCGCTTTGCAATGCGGTCATCAGCAGTGGTCGGCGTGTGCCGGTGCTGTATACGTCGTCCAGTCAGGCTGAACTGGATAACCCTTACGGCAGCAGCAAGCGTGGGGCTGAAGAGTTACTGCTTAATCTGCAGTCGTCTGCGAATGTTCCCGTCTACCTATTCCGTTTGCCCAACGTGTTTGGTAAATGGGCGCGCCCTAATTACAACTCTGCCGTTGCGACATTCTGCAATAACATCGCCCGTGATATCCCGATCAAGATCAATGATCCGCAGGCGATGATTAACCTTGTTTATATTGATGACGTGGTGACCCGGTTTATCCAGGTCATGGATGGCAACGTCAGCACCCAGGGCTTTGTCGACGTTGAGCCTCAATACAGCATCAGTGTTGGCGGCCTGGTCGAGCAACTGTCGGCCTTTCGAGACAGCCGTACCACTATGGTCAGTGAACGTGTGGGTACAGGCCTGGTTCGCGCGCTGTACTCCACCTACTTGAGCTACCTGCCTCCCGAACGTTTTACCTACAAGGTTCCCAAATATGAGGACCCGCGGGGAACGTTTGTCGAGATGCTTAAAACCCCGGATGCGGGTCAGTTTTCGTTCTTTACTGCCCACCCAGGGATTACCCGGGGTGGCCATTACCATCACTCCAAGACTGAAAAGTTTCTGGTTATCAAAGGCCACGCGTGCTTTAGATTCAGGCATATCGTCTCGGGTGAGTTTTATGAGTTATTCACCAGGGGAGAAGAACCCGAGATTGTCGAGACGGTGCCGGGTTGGACTCACGACGTGACCAATGTGGGCGACAGTGAGTTAATCGTTATGCTCTGGGCTAATGAGATTTTTGACCGTGAGCATCCGGACACTTTCTCAATGGCTGTCGGCACTGAAGCCTAACTATAATCTTGAGCATCCAGTTATGAAAAAAATGAAAGTTGTCACGGTGGTCGGTACCCGCCCTGAAATCATTCGCTTGTCGCGCGTTATTGATGCGCTTGACAGGCATTGTGATCATGTCCTGGTGCACACCGGCCAAAACTACGATTACGAGCTCAATGAGATCTTTTTCCAGGATTTGGCCATTCGTAAACCCGACCACTTTTTAAACGCGGCCGGTGCCAGTGGCGCGGAAACGATTGGTAACGTCATCATTTCGGTCGACCGCGTGCTGGCCGAGATTCAACCTGAAGCACTGCTGGTGCTAGGGGATACCAATAGCTGTATGGCGGTGATCCCTGCCAAGCGCCGCAAGATTCCGACGTTTCATATGGAGGCCGGCAATCGGTGCTTTGATATGCGGGTGCCGGAGGAGATTAACCGTCGCATCGTTGACCACACGGCGGATATAAACCTGACCTACAGCACCATTGCACGTGACTACCTGTTACGCGAAGGCCTGTCTCCAGACATGGTGATTAAAACCGGTAGCCCGATGTTTGAGGTACTGACTCACTACCGTGAAGGTATTGAGGCGTCGGACGTTCTTGAACGACTGGGCCTGCAAAAAGGCAAGTTCTTCGTTGTCAGCGCGCACCGTGAAGAAAACATCGATTCGGATAAGAACTTTTTGAAGTTGGCGGATGTGCTCAATACCGTGGCTGCGCAGTATGACTTCCCGGTGATCGTGTCCACCCATCCGCGCACGCAAAAACGCGTAGATGCCATGGGCATCGTCTTCCACAAGAACGTCAAGTTGCTCAAGCCGTTGGGTTTCAAGGACTATAACAAGTTGCAGCTGACCGCCAAGGCGGTACTGTCTGATAGCGGAACGATTAACGAAGAGTCATCGATATTGAACTTCCCGGCACTGAACATTCGTGAAGCTCACGAGCGCCCGGAAGGCATGGAAGAAGCTGCGGTAATGATGGTTGGACTGGAGGTTAATCGAGTGCTTCAAGGACTGAGCGTATTGGAAGGGCAGGGTACCGAAGAAAATAGGACCTTGCGCCAGGTGGCTGATTACAGCATGCCGAATGTTTCCGAAAAAGTAGCTCGGATTATTCACAGCTATACTGATTATGTGAATCGGATAGTCTGGAAACGCTACTAATCGAGTTTATGTCAATGCCTGATCGTAAACTCAATATACTCGTCGTTACGCAATATTTTTGGCCGGAAAATATGCGTATTAATGATCTTGTGCGTGATTTTTCCGAGAAGGGGCATAACGTTACGGTATTGACAGGGCTCCCCAACTATCCCGAAGGCAGCGTCTACAGCAGTTATCGCGCCGCGCCGGAGAAGTTTGCTGAATATGCAGGTGCGAAAGTAGTCCGTGTGCCCTTGGTGCCGCGTGGGAAGCGCAGCATTAGCCTGATGTTGAACTATGCCTCGTTTTTTATTTC
Source organism: Pseudomonas sp. ChxA (assembly GCF_030263855.1). NCBI lineage: Bacteria > Pseudomonadati > Pseudomonadota > Gammaproteobacteria > Pseudomonadales > Pseudomonadaceae > Pseudomonas > Pseudomonas sp. ChxA. Next base: position 5,318,954 of record NZ_JARPMK010000001.1, on the reverse strand, counting down.
GGCATCACTCTTGGGGCCTTGGAAGTTACGCTCAGAGCGCTATGACGCCGTCTTCGTTTATGCCGTTTCACCGGTCATGGCTGCTATTCCTGCGTTGGTACTCGGCCGGATCAAACGCGCACCGGTGTTCATCTGGGTATTGGATTTGTGGCCGGAAACCCTGCGGGCGGTAGGCGTTGTACGCAACCCTATATTGCTGAAGACCGTGGGGCGAATGGTGTCGTGGATTTACAATCGCGCTGATTACTTGCTGCTGCAGTCCCATGGTTTTCTTGAGAACGTAAAGGGCTACTGCACCAAGCGCATTGCCCTTGATCGCCTGGTGTATTTTCCGAGTTGGGCTGAGGACGATTTCTCCGGCACGGCGCAACCAACCTCCGCGTTACTTGACCGAGATGACTCGGTTTTTACCGTGCTCTTTGCAGGTAACCTGGGAGATGCGCAGGATTTTCCCGCGATCATTGAAGCTGCTCGCGCACTGGCAGGCACGGTCGCGGTCCGTTGGGTGATTGTAGGCGATGGCCGTATGAGTGAGTGGCTCGCCAATGAAGTGCGCGCTCGCGACATGGGTAACGTGCTTTTGTTGGGACGCCATCCGCTGGAGGCAATGCCTAGCTTGTTCGCTTGCGCAGACGCACTGCTTGTTTCGCTCAAAACCAACGATGTGTTTGAGAAAACCATCCCCGGAAAAGTGCAGGCCTACCTGGCGTCGGGCAAGCCGATCCTGGGCATGATCAATGGCGAAGCCGCACGTGTTATCGAAGCCGCAGGCGCCGGGTTGTGCTGCCCGTCAGGTGATGCAGCTGCCTTGGCGCAAATAACATCGAAATTGGCTTTATTCGATGGCGAGCAGCGCAAGGAAATGGGCGCCTCAGGCCGGCGGTATTATCTTGAAAATTATTCGAAGCTAACGTTGATGACTCGTCTGGAAACGCTGTTTCGCGAGGCAACTTTACGTAAGGAACAGCAATGATGTCGCAATCTGTTTTGTTGACGGGCGCCAGCGGTTTTGTTGGCAGCGCGGTATTGCGCCGTTTAATCATGGATGGCGTCACTGTCACGGCAGCTGTTCGTCATGGCGCCAATGTGCCTGAGAAGGCTGCTCACACGGTTTGGTTTGACGCGTTTGACACCACGAACTGGCACGAAAACTGTGTTGGCATCGATGCGGTGGTTCATTGCGCGGCGCGTGTGCATGTCATGAACGATGTCGAAACGGACCCATTGGCGGCCTTTCGCAAGGTCAACGTGCAGGGCACGTTGAACCTTGCGGAGCAGGCGGCACAGGCTGGCGTGCGGCGCTTTATCTTCATCAGTTCGATCAAGGTGAACGGCGAGGGCACCTTGCCCGGCAAGCCTTATACGGCGGATGACACACCTGAGCCGAGTGATCCCTACGGTATTTCGAAAATGGAAGCGGAGCAGGGGTTGCTGGCCCTGGCTGAGCGCACGGGTATGGAGGTCGTGATCATTCGCCCAGTGCTGGTCTACGGCCCAGGCGTCAAAGCTAACTTCCTGAACATGATGCGTTGGTTGGATAACGGTGTGCCTTTGCCCTTTGGCGCGATCAATAACCGCCGCAGTCTGGTGGCGCTGGATAATCTGGTGGACTTGATCGTGACGTCGATTAATCACCCGGCAGCGGCCAACCAGATCTTCCTGGTCAGCGACGGTGAGGATCTCTCCACCACGCAGCTTTTGCGTCGGACCGCAGCAGCGCTCGGCAGGCCCGCTCGCCTGCTGCCCATCCCGGCCTGGATGCTCAGTACGGCTGCCAGGCTCTTGGGTAAAAAGGCGCTGTCACAGAGATTGTGTGGCTCACTGCAGGTTGATATCCAAAAGGCCGTAACCTTATTGCAATGGTCGCCTCCCGTCTCGGTGGATAACGCACTGGCATCCGTCGCTGCGCAGTATAAGAGTGATAAGAAACAATGACATATTGGTGGTTTGTAGTCGTCGTAGGGTTTTTTTCGTGGGTGTTGACCGCTGCGTTACGACGCTACGCGCTGGCTCATAGCATCATTGATATTCCCATTGCGCGTAGCTCCCATACAGTCCCCACTCCCAGAGGGGGAGGCGTAGCGATCGTAGTCTCTTTCCTACTGGCTTTGCCTTTGCTGGCATGGGGGCAGGTCGTTTCAATGCCTGTCCTGCTGGCCGTGGGTGGCGCGGGTGCCTTGATTGCAATCATCGGTTTTATGGATGACCACGGGCATATCGCCGCCCGTTGGCGTTTGGCGGGGCACTTTGTGGCTTCCGCATGGGCGCTATACTGGCTAGGCGGTTTGCCTGAGATAAGCGTATTTGGCTTTGCTGCAAACCTGGGATGGGTAGGGAGCGTGCTCGCTGCTTTTTACCTGGTTTGGATGCTGAACTTATACAACTTCATGGATGGTATCGACGGTATTGCCAGTGTTGAAGCTATCTGCGCGTGCCTGGGCATGTGTTTGCTGTACGGTTTGAGTGGACACACAGGTTTGGCGTGGTTGCCAATGACCCTGGCGTTGGCGGTGGCTGGATTTCTTTTCTGGAACTTTCCTCCCGCGCGGATATTCATGGGCGATGCCGGCAGCGGTTTTCTAGGGATTGTCCTGGGGGTTTTATCACTCCAGGCGGCCTGGGTGTCCTCGCCGCTACTGTGGGCGTGGCTGATCTTGCTGGGGGTGTTCATCGTAGACGCCACGTTCACGTTGATACGTCGTCTGGTGCGTGGAGACAAGGTGTACGAGGCACATCGCAGCCACGCTTATCAGTTTGCTTCGCGGCGATTTGGCCGGCATTTGCCAGTGACACTCGCTGTCGCCGGGCTGAACCTGTTCTGGTTACTGCCGGTGGCGCTGTGCGTGGTCGTGTTGGGGCTGGACGGCGCGCTGGGTGCGGTTATCGCTTATGTGCCCCTGGTGGTGCTGGCGATCAAATACCATGCAGGCGAACTGGAAAAAGCTGACACTGCAAAGGAAGGCGCCTGAGGATTCAAAAGGTTTTGAATCAGTCGGATGTGTCGTACGGCCACGTGGTCATTAACGAGAGGAATTGCCTGAGGTGGACGAAGGGATGATGGAAAGGTTACGGGCCCGTTTGGTGGGACTGCCGCGTCGTAAAAAACGCCTGATTCAGGTGTCTACGGACGTCGTGGTGGTCTGGGCCGCTCTGTGGCTGGCATTTGTCGTGCGGCTCGGCATTGATGAGATGGCCAACCCATTTCGGGACCATCTCTGGCTGTTTGTCGCAGCACCTGTCGTCGCCATCCCGCTGTTTGTTCGCTTTGGGATGTACCGCGCCGTCATGCGCTATTTCGGTAACGATGCGCTGATCGCCATCATCAAGGCCGTGAGCTTGTCCGCCTTGATCCTGGGCCTGGTGGTCTACTGGAACAGTAACCACACGCACGTCGTCCCACGCTCGATCATCTTCAATTACTGGTGGCTCAGTCTGATTATGGTCGGCGGGCTGCGTCTGGCCATGCGCCAGTACTTCCTTGGCGACTGGTTCTCCGCCTCCCAACACGTGCCGTTCACCAGCCGTGACGACGGGCTGCCGCGGGTTGCCGTGTATGGTGCGGGAGCGGCCGGCAACCAACTGGTGGCGGCCTTGCGAATAGGGCGGCTGATGCGCCCGGTTGCGTTCATCGATGACGATGCCAGTATTGCCGATCGCGTCATATCCGGCCTCCAGGTCTATAAGCCTAAACATATACAACGCATGATTGATGCGACCGGCGCCCAAGAGATCCTGCTGGCTATTCCATCCTCCAACCGAGGTCGGCGCCGTGAAATCCTTGGCTTCCTGGAAGGTTTCCCGTTGCATGTGCGCAGTGTGCCCGGGTTTATGGATCTGGCCAGCGGTCGGGTAAAGGTTGATGACATCCAGGAGGTCGATATTGCCGACCTGTTGGGGCGTGATTCCGTGCCTGCCCAGGGCGATTTGCTGGAGCACTGTATCAAGGGTCAATGCGTGATGGTGACGGGCGCCGGCGGCTCCATCGGTTCTGAGCTTTGCCGTCAGATCCTGTCGTTGCGCCCCACCACCTTGTTGTTGTTCGAACACAGCGAGTTCAACCTCTACAGCATCCTTTCGGAACTTGAGCAGCGCGTCACCCGCGAATCATTGCCGATAAAGTTGCTGCCGATCCTCGGTTCTGTGCGTAACCCGGCCAAGTTGCTGGACGTCATGAAAGCCTGGCGCGTCGATACGGTGTACCACGCGGCGGCCTATAAACATGTGCCAATGGTCGAACACAATATTGCCGAAGGCGTGCTCAATAATGTGATCGGAACGCTCAACACCGCTCAGGCGGCGCTTCAGGTGGGGGTTGCCAACTTCGTCCTGATCTCCACAGACAAAGCGGTGCGACCTACCAATGTGATGGGCAGCTCCAAGCGCCTGGCTGAACTGACGCTGCAGGCCCTGAGCCGCGAGTTGGCTCCGGTCATGTTTGGCGACAAATTCAACATCTCCTGTGTCAACAAAACCCGTTTTACCATGGTGCGTTTTGGCAATGTACTGGGCTCCTCGGGGTCGGTTATTCCCCTGTTTCACAAGCAGATCAAATGGGGAGGGCCGATCACCGTCACCCACCCGAAAATCACCCGCTATTTCATGACCATCCCAGAAGCGGCGCAGTTGGTTATCCAGGCTGGCTCCATGGGTCAGGGCGGTGATGTATTCGTGCTGGACATGGGCGAGCCGGTGAAAATTGTCGAGCTGGCAGAGAAGATGATTCATCTTTCCGGCTTGAGCGTGCGCTCCGACAAAAATCCCCACGGGGATATCGCGATTGAATTCACCGGCCTGCGTCCGGGCGAAAAGCTTTACGAAGAGTTACTGATAGGCGACAACGTGGTTGCCACTCAGCACCCCATGATCATGAGTGCCAATGAAGACCATCTGTCCTGGGATGTGCTCAAAGGCAAGCTCTCTGAGCTGCTGGCAGCAATAGATGCGGATGATTATTCGCGCGTTCGCCAACTGCTGCGCGACACCGTGAGCGGCTACTCTCCCGACGGCGAAATCGTCGATTGGATCTACCAGCAGCGTCGTTTGGAGCCGTGAGTTAACACCCTGTTACTCACCCACTTTTGACTCTCTCGCCACATCGCCTAAGTTAGAAAAGCAGCTTTTGGAAAGCTGCTTTTCTTCTACCGATGTCATGGAGTGTCACCAATGCAAAACGCCTATATTTCTTCCCTGATCTTTGCCGTCCTCACCAGCCTCTCCGTAGCAACCACCGCAGCCCCTTCCATCAAAACCGAAGCCCCGGCACCTATCACGGCCCAGATGGCCAACGTCGAGCAATCCACCAAGGTCAATCTCAACACCGCCGACGCGGAATCACTGCGCCGCGACCTGTTCGGTATTGGCGCCGCCAAGGCCAAGGCGATCATCGCCTATCGTGACAGCAATGGTCCTTTCACCGCGGTAGACGAACTGCTGGAAGTCAAAGGTATCGGCAAGGCGTTGCTGGAGAAAAACCGCGACAGGCTGGCAATCAACTAAGGGTGTAAAGCCTGTGCAAGAGGCCGGTCATTGACCGGCCTTCTGTTTGTCCGAGACCTGTGCTTTCAAACACCCACCTACCCCTTCCAGGATGCGGGCTGCCAGTTCCGAGCTTTCGACGCTTCTGGCCAACACCAATGCGCCCACCAGCGTCGACATCAGTACCAGGCTCTCGTGTTCACCCTTGGGATGCTCCAATGCTGAGTCGATCTGCGTCAGCCTGGCTTCAAGTACCGCATCCGTTACCGGACTATGCTGCCCTCGCAGGCCCAGCTCCGACGACATCGTAGGCAGCGGGCAGCCTTCACCTGGTGAGGTCTGGTGCCACTGCGACAGGTAGTTGTCGATGAACGCGTCCAGCGGTCGTTCCTGGCTGAACAACATTGCGCAATGGGCATCCAGCTCTGCGGCGGCAGCCATCAGGGCTTTGTCCACCAGTTCATCCTTGGACTTGAAATGCGCATAGAACCCGCCGTGCGTCAGGTCCAAGGCTTTCATCAAGGGCTGCAGGCCGGTAGCGCCAATACCATCGCGGCGAAATCTGACGGAGGCTTCCTTGATGATGCGTTGGTGAGTCTGGGCTTTGTGGTCTGTTGAATAACGCATAGGACGGCCTCTAGAACGAGTGCGCATTTTAGCGGAGTCGAGCCCGTTTACCCATAGAGACAGGATTCAGCGGGCTTGGCATGAAAAGTGATTACATCTGCTGCATGAATTGTTCAACAATCGAGGCGTAATAATGACGCTCAGCTTGTCGCTAGCCGACCAGATTGCCCTTGAACTGCGCGCCGACATCATGGGTGGGCGGCTTTTACCGGGGATGGCGCTGGTCGAAGTGGACCTGGTCAAACGCTACAACGCCTCGCGCAATACCATTCGCGAAGCGTTACACCGTTTGGGGCAGGAGGGGCTTACCCGCTATGTGCGCAACAAAGGCGTGATGGTTAGGCGTGTGGCGCGCGACGAAGTACGCGACCTGTTCGTAGTACGCCGTACCCTTGAGCTGCAGGCCATCGCCCAGAGTGGCACGCTGACGGGCGACCACGACGTGCGCATGCAAAATGCCATCGAAGCCACCACGCTGGCGCGCGAGCGTGAAGATTGGCGCGCCGTTGCCACTCACAGCCTGGTGTTCCACCAGCACGTTGTCGGGTTGATGCGCAGCCCATTATTCGATGAGTTCTTCGCCCAAGTGATCGCTCAATTGCGCTTGGTGTTTTGCGCGGCGCCCGATGAACAACGTTTTCAGTCGCCCTGGCTGGAGCGTGATCGTGAGATCTACACCTTGCTGGCACAGGGCAATAAATCAGCTGCGCAGGAGGCGATGAGCCTCTACCTGCACGACTCTGAACGTCTTTCCCTGGCGCTGTTTGATTACCCTTGATGGAGGATTGCACCCATGTACAAAGACTATCCGGCCGCCTATCAGGTCAGCAAAGGCTCGGCGCTGCAAGTGGACACGGCCTTCTACGCGCGTATTCGCGACCAGGCGGATAAACGCACTTTGATCGAGCAGTTTGAAGTGCCGATTCGCACGGGCAGGGCGTGGAAAGTGCCGGCCGGGCATGTGTTTCGCGTGACGACGCCGGTAGGCCCACAGGTCGGCGACTTCAACGTTTGGAACGCCAATGACCCGCGCGAACGCCTATGGGCGGCACGCACGCGGCAGTTGCAGGGCGCCCATGTCAGTACCTATGACCGGCTATGGTCGAACCTGCCGTTTCTGCGCCCCCTGGTGACCATCACCGATGACAGCCTGGCAAGCTATGGCATCGACGAACACGGCGGGCGCCTGCACGATTTGCTCGGCACCCGCTGTGACCCGTATGTGAACCGCATGCTCACCGGCGAAGACTTCCACCACCACTGCCATTCCAATTTGACCCGCGCAGTGCTGCCCCATGGCCTCACAGAATTTGACGTGCACGACGTGCTGAATATTTTCCAGTGCACCGGCCTTAATCACGACGACATGTACTTCATGAAAGCTTGCCCGGCGCAGAAGGGCGATTACCTGGAGTTTTTTGCCGAGATTGATTTGCTCTGTGCATTGTCGACATGCCCGGGCGGGGACCTGTCGCTGCCGATGTGGGGGCCGGACGCACAAGACCCATTGACCGTGTGCCGCCCGTTGGGCGTAGAGATCTATCGCTTGGAGGAGGCGTTGCTCAACGGCTGGAGCCAGCCTGAGCGTGCTGCCTACAAAGGGCAGCACGGTTTGCATATTGCCAAGGCAGACTGGGAATAAAGGGCGGGAATAACCCGCCTCAGCGGTCCTGCGCGTCCTTGGCGTCCGCCTGGGCGTTGCGCTCGACCACGCGTTTGCGTTGTTCGTCGGTGAGTTCTACCTTGTTGGCGCTGTCACGCAGCATCAGCAGCCCACCGACGATCGACCCGATCGCTACCACTAAAATCAACCACGCATACCACGGCATAAGGCTCTCCTTGAGGCGGACTAACGTCGGAGGATGTTCCAACGCTAATAACGGCTTTGAGTAACAGGCTTTCTGAGTAGTTCATTGTAGGCCTGTTCCGCCTCGTTAACCTTCAGAGCCCCGTCAACATTGCGTCAGCCGGTGCGTCGGCACGGTCTTGTGCGGTCAGCTGGAAATAGATGAACCCTGCCAGCATAAAGCCCAGGAATATCAGGCCGATCAGGGCATTGAACCAGGCCATGGCCACCAGGCACACCAGCGCCAATACCAGCGCGATAGCGGGCACGATCGGATAGCCCGGTGCGCGGAATGTGCGCTCCAGCAGCGGTTCAGTCTTACGCAGCTTGAACAGGCTGAGCATGCTCATGATGTACATCACAATGGCACCGAACACGGCCATGGTGATCATCGCTGCGGTCAGCGTCATGCCACCCAGGTTGATCAGGCCATCGCTGTAGATCGCGGCGATGCCGACCACACCGCCGGCGATGATTGCCCGGTGTGGTGTCTGAAAGCGCGAGAGTTTGGCCAGGAACGGCGGCAAGTAACCGGCTCGGGCCAGGGCAAAGAACTGGCGAGAATAGCCGAGGATGATGCCGTGAAAGCTTGCCACCAAGCCAAACAGGCCGATCCACACCAACATGTGCAGCCAGCCGGAGCCGGTGCCGACCACGCTTTTCATCGCTTGCGGCAACGGATCGTTAATGTTCGACAGGGTGCGCCAGTCGCCCACGCCACCGGCGAAGAACATCACGCCCATGGCCAGGATCACCAAGGTCAGGATGCCGCTGATGTAGGCTTTTGGAATGGTGCGCTTGGGATCTTTCGCCTCTTCAGCCGCCATGGCCGCGCCTTCGATGGCGAGGAAGAACCAGATGGCGAAAGGGATCGCTGCGAACATCCCGGCAATCGCCGGCGCGCCGAAGGTGTCGGAACCCGCCCAGCCGTTCAGGGCGAAGTTGCTGAAACTGAACGCCGGCGCAACCACGCCCATAAATACCAGCAATTCTGCGACGGCGAGCACGCACACCACCAGCTCAAAGGTGGCGGCAAGCTTCACTCCCAGAATATTCAGGCCCATGAACACGATGTAGGCACCCACCGCTGCGTGCTTCGGGTCGAGTGCCGGGAACTGCACGTTCAGGTAAGCGCCGATGGCCAAGGCAATCGCAGGCGGTGCGAAGACAAACTCGATCAATGTCGCGAGGCCCGCGATCAAGCCGCCTTTTTCGCCAAAGGCGCGACGGCTGTAGGCAAATGGGCCACCTGCGTGGGGAATCGCAGTCGTCAGTTCGGTGAAACTGAATATAAAGCAGGTGTACATGGCGGCGACCATCAACGAGGTCACCAGAAAACCCAGCGTACCGGCCACGCCCCAGCCATAGCTCCAGCCGAAGTATTCGCCGGAAATTACCAGCCCCACGGCAATGCCCCACAAATGCAGGGTGCCCAAGGTGGGTTTGAGTTGTGTGTTCATCGTGTCGCGCTCCCTGAACTGGTTGAAATGATTCTGGGTGTTGCAGTGGCCATGCCATTGCGCGAACTCATGTCGTAAAGGCGTCGAACTGTCGCCACGGGGACGGTTTGGCGTTTGAATCGTTTCGGCGTCGCACCAGATGGGGGCAGTGGTGACAGTGCTGACGCCATCGCGGGCAAGCCCCACCACCTTTGAAATGCATTCCCTGTGTGAGCAGGGCTTGTCCGTGATGGCCATGGGTATCTATACAACGTTAACGTTGAGGCGGTCTTGGTGGGGCTGGACGGTCGGGGGCATATCCATTGCTGCGGTAACGGCGGCCTATGGTTCCGCTCTTACAGCGGGTCACTTTTGTAAAGACACAAAAGTAACCAAAAAGTCTTCGCCCCAACACTCGGTGCCTCGCTATGGCTCGGCATGCCCGCAATCCGACAGTGATTTGGGGGGCCGCCGCGATGGGCCATCCTTGGCCCAGCGCGGCTAAACCGGCATCCCTGCCGGTTTACCCCCCAAATCCCTGTCGAATTGCGGCCATCGTGTTTAACGGGGCGATTTCAGATCAAGATCAAAAGCGCAGATCAAAAGACCGCTGACTTCGTCATCGAAAAGGATGTAAGGGCCAGAGCAACAGCAACAGCAACAGCAACAGCAACAGCAGAGCCATACTCGGTCAACTGTGGGAGCTGGCTTGCCTGCGATGGCATCAACTCGGTGTGCCTGATATACCGAGGTGTCTGCATCGCAGGCAAGCCAGCTCCCACAGAAAAGCAGCTCTTCAGTGTATTCAGATAGGCTTTTGCCTTGCACTTGATCTGGCTCTTGCTTCAACCACTCAGGTCGGCTTTCAGGCCGCCGTGCTGTAGATCTTGATCTTGATTTTGATCTCAGACGCCCCGTTAACCACGCTGGCCGAACGCAGGCTTGAATCCGTGGGTAACCCGGCAGGACGCCGGGTTAGCCGCGCTGGGCCAAGGATGGCCCATCGCGGCGGCCCACGGATTCAAGCCGGAGTGAGGGCACACCGAGCCTAAGCGAGGTGCCGAGTGGTGGGGCGAGGACCTTTTGGTTACTTTTGCGTCCTTGTGTACGGACCGGACACATGGTTGACGGGTGTGCGGGGACATGGTGGACACTTCTCGGCAAGCTAACTGCGCCGGGAGGCCATCATGCCCTGGAACTCGAGAGACGCCATGAGCCTAAAAGAAGAGTTTGTTTCCTTAGCAAAGAAACCCGGCAGTAATAAGCGAGAGCTGTGCCGACGATTCGGCATAAGTCCGCAGACAGCCTACAAGTGGCTAAAACGCTACGAGGCCGGCGGTTCTGCAGGCCTGCAAGAGAAGTCACGTAAGCCCGTCAGCAGCCCCAAGCTGACCCAGGCCGAGCTGGAGGCTGAGGTTATTGCACTTCGCCAAGATCATCCGGCATGGGGCGGACGCACAATTAGCAGCATGCTGGACAAGCGAATTGCCCCCAGTACTGTCACGAATGTCTTGCACCGGCATAGCTTGATTAAACCCTCAGATAAAGAACCAGGGGCCCTGCTGAGATTTGAACATCCTGAGCCCAACGATCTTTGGCAGATGGATTTCAAAGGCCACTTTGCAATGCAGCAAGGCCGATGCCACCCCCTGACCATCCTGGACGATCATTCGCGGTTCAATCTGGCCATCCAAGCGTGTGATAACGAGCGAGGTACCACCGTAAAAGAGAAGATGAGCAAGGTATTTGAAATTTACGGTTTACCAGCACGTATCAACGTCGACAATGGCGCGCCTTGGGGCTCACCGCGTAATCCTGGCGAGATCACCGAGTTGAGCATTTGGCTGGTGCGTTTGGGAATTCGGATAAGTTTCAGTCGTCCCTACCATCCGCAAACAAATGGGAAAATCGAGCGTTTCCATCGATCACTCAAGGCAGAAGTCCTTAACGGACGTCACTTTTCTACACTGGCAGATGCCCAGCTAGCTTTCGATCAATGGCGTGAAATATACAACCTGCAACGTCCCCATCAGGCGCTGGAATACAAGGTGCCAATGGACCGTTATCGCAGCAGTTCTTGGGATTATCCGCAGCAACTACCGGAGTTTGAATACGGACCAGATGACGTATTAGCCAAGGTTTATCACAGCCGTTTTCGCTTTCAGAAAAGCTATTTCAGCATCGCAAAAGGCCTGGCAGGGCAACACATAGCAATCCGCCCTAACCCTGAAAGCGATGGTCTGTTCGATGTCTATTTCTGCCATCATTTTTTGCGAACTATCGAAGTTAGTAAGCCTGATTATGGTCAATAATGTGTCCACCATGTCCCCGCACATGTGTCCACCATGTGTCCGGTCCGTACACGTCCTTGCAAAAGTGACCCGCTGTAAGAGCGGAACCATAAGCCGCCGTGCTCTAAATAACGGATATACACCCCACCGCCACGATAACCCCCCCCGCCCAGGCACTGAAAATCCCCCTGTAAACCCCGCATAAACCCACTCTTTACGCCGTCTTTACGCCCTGCCCATACCGTCGCTCTCGTTCCTTTACGCCACTCCTGCGGACAATTGCCTCACACGCGGCAATCGCCGCAAAACGGAGAGACTTCCATGAGCGTTCTGGACGGGGTGTCACTGCTATTGGCCGTGGCGCTGTTCATTTATCTGCTGGTTGCGCTGTTACGCGCGGATCGGAACTAGGAGCAGGCTATGCACAGTTATGACTATTGGCTGATCATCGCCTTCTTTGCCGTGGTGCTGGTGCCGGCACCGTTCCTGGGGCGGTTCTACTACAAGGTGATGGAAGGCCAGCGCACCTGGCTCTCGCCGGTGCTCGGCCCGGTCGAGCGCGCGTGTTATCGCCTGTCCGGCGTGGACGAGCACCAGGAACAGAGCTGGCAGAAATACACGCTGGCGCTGCTGGCGTTCAACCTGGCCGGTTTTGTGTTGCTGTTCGCGGTGCTGTTGTTCCAGGAATACCTGCCACTCAACCCGCAGAAATTGCCGGGTCAGGAATGGACGCTGGCCTTCAACACCGCCGTCAGTTTCATGACCAATACCAACTGGCAGAACTACAGCGGTGAAGCCTCCCTGAGCTACCTCAGCCAGATGATCGGCCTCACCGTGCAGAACTTCGTCAGCGCCGCCACCGGCCTGGCTGTGCTGGTCGCGCTGTGCCGTGGTATCGGGCGCAAGTCCACCAAGACCTTGGGCAACTTCTGGGTCGACATGACCCGCGCCACCCTCTACGGCCTGCTGCCGATGTGCCTGGTGTTCGCGTTGTTCCTGGTGTGGCAGGGCGTGCCGCAAACCTTCGCGCATTATGCGAATGCCGTGACGATGCAGGGCGTGGACCAAGTGATCCCACTCGGCCCGGCAGCCAGCCAGATTGCGATCAAGCAACTGGGCACCAATGGCGGTGGCTTCTTTGGCGTCAACTCGGCGCACCCGTTTGAAGACCCGACGGCCTGGGCCAACCTGTTCGAGCTGTCGGCAATCATCCTGATCCCGGTAGCGTTGGTGTTCACCTTCGGCCACTACGTGAAAGACCTGCGTCAGAGCCGTGCAATTCTCGGCTGCATGCTGGCGCTGTTCCTGATCGGTGGCGCGACGTCGATGTGGGCCGAATACCAGCCCAACCCGACGCTGAACAATCCAGCGGTTGAACAAACCGCACCGCTGGAAGGCAAAGAAGCGCGCTTTGGCACCACTGGCACGGTGTTGTGGTCGGTGGCCACCACGGCGGCGTCCAACGGTTCGGTCAATGGCATGCAAGACAGCCTCAACCCGCTGACCGGGATGGTGTCGCTGGTCAACATGATGGTCGGCGAAGTGATCTTCGGCGGTGTCGGCGCCGGTATGTACGGCATGTTGCTTAACGTGTTGATCGCGGTGTTCCTCGCCGGCCTGATGATCGGCCGCACCCCGGAATACCTGGGCAAGAAGCTGCAGGCCAAGGAAGTGCAATTGCTGGTGGTGACCTTGCTGGTGATGCCGCTCGGCACCCTGGTACTGGGCGCCATCGCCGCCAGCCTGCCTGGCCCGGCCGGTGCCATCAGTAACCCTGGCCCGCACGGTTTCAGCCAATTGCTGTACGCCTACACCTCGGCCAGTGCCAACAACGGTTCGGCGTTCGGCGGCTTCAGCGCCAACACCACCTTTCACAACCTGATGATGAGCTTGTCGATGTTGCTCGGCCGCTTCGGCTACATCCTCCCGGTACTGGCCCTGGCCGGTAGCCTGGCGATGAAGAAGACCGCACCGATTGGCCAGAACAGCTTCCCGACCCACGGCCCGCTGTTCGTGACCCTGTTGACCGTGACCATTTTGCTGGTGGGCGGCCTGACCTTCCTGCCGACGCTGGCACTTGGGCCTATCGCTGAACATCTGAGCATGGCTGCTCCTAAATAAAGAGCTAGAGGGGATATGAAAATGAATATGCCTGCAAAAAATGCGGCCCCTGTGACTACTCAGGAACCGGCCAAAACCGCCATCTCCGCTCTTTGGCGTCCGGCGCTGGTCCAGGCTTTCGTCAAGCTGGACCCACGCCAACTGCAACGCTCGCCCGTGATGCTGGTGGTCGAACTGACCGCCATGCTCACCACCGTGCTGTGCTTTGTGCCCGACATCAACGTGCCGACTTTTGTCGCCGTACAGATCGCCGTGTGGCTGTGGTTCACCGTGCTGTTCGCCAACTTCGCCGAAGCCTTGGCTGAAGGTCGCGGCAAGGCCCGCGCCGACAGCCTCAAGGCCGGCAGCGAAGGCCTCAGCGCGCGCCGCAAAGAAGCCGACGGCAGTTTCAAAGTCGTGCCGGCCACCAGCCTGCGCAAAGGTGATGTGGTGCGCGTCGCTGCCGGGGAGATGATCCCCGGTGACGGCGAGGTCATCGAGGGGATCGCGGCCGTCAACGAAGCGGCGATCACCGGCGAATCCGCGCCGGTCATCCGTGAATCCGGCGGCGACCGTTCGGCCGTTACCGGTAACACGCGGCTGGTGTCGGACTGGTTGCTGGTGCGCATCACCGTCAACCCGGGTGAGTCCACCCTGGACCGCATGATCGCATTGGTGGAAGGCGCCAAGCGCCAGAAAACCCCTAACGAAGTGGCGCTGGATATCCTGCTGATCGGCCTTACGCTGATCTTCCTGCTGGTGGTGGTCACCCTGCAGCCGTTCGCCCACTTCGCCAATGGCAGCTTGCCGCTGGTGTTCCTGGTTGCTCTGCTGGTGACGTTGATTCCGACCACCATCGGCGGCCTGTTGTCGGCCATCGGTATTGCCGGTATGGACCGTCTGGTACGCCTCAACGTCATCGCCAAATCCGGGCGTGCCGTGGAGGCGGCGGGTGACGTGCATGTGTTGCTGCTGGATAAAACCGGCACCATCACCTTCGGCAACCGTCGTTGTGCGGCCGTGATCGCGGCGCCGGGCGTCAGTGGTCGCGACCTGGCTGAAGGCGCGCTGCTGGCGTCCCTGGCGGACGACACGGCGGAAGGTAAATCCATCGTTGAATACCTGCGCACTCTGCACCCTCAGGCCGAGCCAACCCTGGACGAGTTGACCTCCGTGCCGTTCAGTGCCGAAACGCGCTTGTCCGGTGTCGACTACCAAGGCCGTGTGTTCCGTAAAGGCGCGGTCGATTCGCTGCTGGCGTTTATCGGCCAACAACGCCGTGACCTGCAACCGGCACTCTCGCGGGAAATCGACAAGATCGCCCAGAGCGGCGGCACGCCATTGCTGGTATGCGCCGATGGCAAACTGCTCGGTGCGATCCACCTCAAGGACGTGGTCAAGCCCGGCATCCGCGAACGTTTTGCCGAACTGCGCAAACTGGGGATTCGCACCGTGATGGTCACCGGCGACAACCCGTTGACCGCCGCCGCGATTGCCGCTGAAGCCGGTGTGGACGACGTGCTGGCCGAGGCCACGCCAGAGAAAAAACTCGCCCGCATCCGCCACGAGCAGAACGACGGGCGCCTGGTTGCGATGTGCGGCGACGGCGCCAACGACGCTCCGGCGCTGGCCCAGGCCGACGTCGGCATGGCGATGAACGACGGCACCCAGGCCGCGCGCGAAGCCGCCAACATGGTCGACCTCGACAGCGACCCGACCAAGCTGTTGGACGTGGTGCAGATCGGCAAGGAACTGCTGGTGACCCGCGGCGCGTTGACGACCTTTTCCATCGCCAACGACGTGGCCAAATACTTCGCGATTTTGCCGGCGCTGTTCGCCTCGATCTACCCGCAACTGGGCGTGCTCAACGTGATGCATTTGCAGAGCCCGCAGAGCGCGATTCTCTCGGCCATCGTCTTCAACGCGCTGATTATCGTGGTGTTGATTCCCCTGGCACTGCGCGGTGTGCGCGTACAGGCGGCGAGTGCGGCGGCGTTGCTGCGCCGCAACCTGCTGATCTACGGGCTGGGCGGGATTCTGGTGCCGTTCGTGGGCATCAAGGCGATCGACATGCTCCTGACCGCGCTGCACCTGGTGTAACTGGATCGCACTTTTTGTGGAGAGGGAGCTAGCTCCCTCTCCACAGTGGTTACTCGATTTATTGAGGATTTCAAGATGACTAACATGATCCGCCCGGCCCTGAGCCTGCTGGTCCTCATGACCCTGATCACCGGCGTTGCCTACCCGCTGGTGGTCACCGGCGTCGCCCAAGTTGCGTTCCCCGACCAGGCCAACGGCAGCCTGGTGCGTGACGCCGAGGGCAAAGTGCGCGGCTCCAGCCTGATCGCCCAGGATTTTACCGGTGACAGCTGGTTCCACCCACGGCCATCGGCCGGCGCGTTCGCCACGGTCTCCAGCAGCGCCAGCAACCTGGCCCCAAGCAACCCGGCATTGGCCACGCGTATTTTTGATGACGCGAATAAACAGTTGGTGCCAGGCCAGGGGCCGGTGCCTTTGGCCTCCCTGACTACCTCCGGCAGCGGCCTTGATCCACACTTGCCACCGGCGGCGATTGCCTATCAACTGGCGCGAGTGGCGGCGGCGCGAAATGTACTGGTGTCTACACTGCAGCGCTTGCTCGATGAGCACATCGAAAGCCCGCTGGTGGGGCCGCCGGTGGTGAATGTGCTGGCGCTGAACATGGCGCTGGAAAAACTGTAAACCGTGGTGCCGTCATCGCGGGCAAGCCCGCTCCCACAGGGAAATGCATTCCAAATGTGGGAGCGGGCTTGCCCGCGATGACGGCCTGAAGGATTCCAAATAAACACCTGAAGGAACTCCAAAGCATGAGCGACTCCGGCCGCGCCGATGCCCTGTTAGCCGATCTGCCACGGGACGGCCGTGGCCGGCTCAAAGTCTTCCTCGGTGCGGCGCCCGGTGTGGGCAAGACCTACGCCATGCTCCAGGCCGCCCACACCCAACTGCGCCAAGGTGTGCGCCTGATCGCAGGCGTGGTTGAAACCCATGGCCGCGCCGAGACCGAAGCCTTGCTCAGCGGCCTGCCGCAGCAACCCCTGCTGCGCAGCGAATACCGTGGCGTGATGCTCGAAGAAATGGACCTCGACGGCCTGCTCGCCGCCAAGCCCAAGCTGGTGCTGGTGGATGAACTGGCCCACAGCAATGCCCCCGGCAGCCGCCATGAAAAACGCTGGCAAGATATCCAGGAACTGCTCGCCGCCGGCATCAACGTGTTCACCACGGTCAACGTCCAACACCTGGAAAGCTTGAACGATCAGGTGCGTGGCATCACCGGCGTGCAAGTGCGTGAAACCTTGCCGGACTGGGTGCTGCAAGAGGCCGACGAGCTGTTGCTGATCGACCTGCCGTCCCGCGAGCTGCTGGAACGCCTGCGCGACGGCAAGGTGTATGTGCCGGAACAGGCCCGCGCCGCCATCGATGCGTTCTTCACCCAGACCAACCTCATGGCCCTGCGCGAGCTGGCCATGCAAACCGCCGCTGCGCATGTCGATGACGATCTGGCCCAAGGCTACCGCCAGCTTGGCCAGGCTGCTCCGGCGGTGCGCGGGCGTTTGCTGGTGGGCGTGGACGGTGATGCGCAGGCCGAACGCCTGGTGCGTCACGCCAGCCGCGTGGCCCAGCGTCGGCATTTGCCGTGGAGCCTGGTGCATATCGATAACGGTCGCGCGCGCGATGAGCAATCGCGCCTGCGCCTGCAAAATGCCCAGCAACTGGCTGAGCGGCTCGGCGGCGAAGTGGTGTTGCTGCGCGCCGGTGAAGTGGCCAAGACGCTGATCCAGCATGCCGCCGAACGCCGCGCCAGCCTGCTACTCGTGGGGCAGTCGCGGATGCGCTGGCGGCGCAGGCTGTTCGGAGGTGGCTTGGCGGCACGCTTGCTGCGCAATGCGCGGGGTTTGGAGATCAACGTCCTCGACAGCGACGACATGCCCGCGCCGCCACGCCTGCCGGATGTACGCGGGCTGGTGTGGTTCGACTATGGGCTGGCGGTGGTTGCGACCATCGTCGCGGCTGCGTTGGCCTGGGCGGTGGCCAGTGTGTTGCCGCTGCCGAATATCTCGTTAGTGTTTCTTGCGGCAGTACTGTTGGTCGGTGTGCGCAGCAGCCTGGGGCCGTCGCTGCTGTGTGCGGCGCTGTCGTTCCTGACCTACGACTTTCTGTTTATCCCGCCGAGTTTCTCCTTCGCCATCCAGCGTGAAGAAGACGTGCTGACCCTGTTGTTCTTCCTGCTGATGGCCGCGCTGACCGGCAACCTCGCGGCGCGTCAGCGTCGGCAATTGCAGGCTCTGCGTGACACCCAGGAAGAAACCAGCGAACTGCTCGACCTGTCGCGCAAACTCACCGCCGCCACCGACCGCCAGGCGGTGATCAGTGCGGCGGCCCATCACCTGGAAGGCTGGAGTGACCTGGACCTGTGCCTGTTGAACCGAGACGGCCAGGGCGACTGGAAGGTCGAAACCGGCGCCGCGCTGAACCTCACCGAAGCCGAACGCGCTGCCGCCGACTGGGCCTGGCAGCATGATCAACCGGCCGGCATGGGCACCGGTACCTTGCCGTTTGGGCGTTGGTGGTGGTGGCCGCTGTCGGGCGAGGAGGGGCCGTTAGGCCTGCTCGGTGTCAGCCCCAAACCGGGCCTGGAATTGAGCGGCCAACGCCGACGTTTGCTCACCGCATTGAGCCAGCCGTTGGCTCAGGCTCTGGCGCGCGCGCAACTGGCGCAGGAGCTGGAGTCGGCGCGCCTGCACGGCGAAACCGAGCAACTGCGCAGCGCTTTGCTGGCCTCGGTGTCCCACGATTTGCGCACGCCGTTGACCTCGATGCGCGGCAGCATCGACAGCCTGCTGGCGCTCGGCGAAGCCATCCCACTGGAGGACCGCCGCGAATTGCTGGAAGGCACCCGCGATGAAGCCGAGCGCCTGGACCGCTATATCCAGAACCTGCTGGACATGACACGCCTGGGCCACGGCGCGCTGAAACTGGCGCGCGATTGGGTCTCGCCGGGTGATATCGTCGGCAGCGCCATGGGCCGCTTGCGCGCGGTGCTGGCGCCGTTGCAGGTACACACTGACGTGCCGGCGCAGTTGCCGCTGCTGTATGTACACGCCGCATTGATCGAGCAGGCGCTGGTCAATGTGCTCGAAAATGCCGCGCGTTTCTCACCGCCCCACGGCCGTTTGCAGGTGAGTGCCGGCGTGGCGGATGAACAGCTGTTTTTTGCAGTGGCCGATGAGGGGCCGGGGATCCCCGAGGACGAGCGTGCGAAGATCTTCGATATGTTCTACACCGCCGCTCGTGGTGATCGCGGCGGGCAGGGCACGGGCCTTGGCCTGGCGATCTGCCAGGGCATGGTGGGCGCTCACGGTGGGCACATCCGCGTCGATGACGGTATAGAAGGGCGCGGCACCTGCATCAGTTTATTCCTGCCGTTACCGACGCAACCTGGCCCGGAGCGCGAGCCTTGAGCTACCCTCTTTTTTCCACGGATTTTGATTGGACACCATGAGCCAGACCGCGACGATTTTAGTCATTGATGATGAACCGCAGATCCGCAAATTCCTGCGTATCAGCCTGGCCTCCCAAGGCTACAAGGTGATCGAAGCCGGCACCGGCAACGAGGGCCTGGCCCAAGCGGCATTGAGCAAACCGGATCTGCTGGTGCTCGACCTCGGCTTGCCCGACATGGACGGCCAGCAAGTGTTGCGCGAGTTTCGCGAGTGGTCGACGGTGCCGGTATTGGTGCTGTCGGTGCGCGCCAGCGAAGTGCAAAAAGTCGAAGCCCTGGACAGCGGCGCCAATGACTATGTAACCAAACCCTTTGGCATCCAGGAATTTCTCGCCCGTGTGCGCGCCTTGTTGCGCCAGGCGCCAGCG
Organism: Pseudomonas sp. ChxA; assembly: GCF_030263855.1. Taxonomy (NCBI): domain Bacteria; kingdom Pseudomonadati; phylum Pseudomonadota; class Gammaproteobacteria; order Pseudomonadales; family Pseudomonadaceae; genus Pseudomonas; species Pseudomonas sp. ChxA. The sequence continues at coordinate 5,299,269 of NZ_JARPMK010000001.1, read as the reverse complement.
GGAGAGGCCCAGGAAGCGGCGTTGAGTTTCGGCCCGTTGACGGTGGACCTGGCCTATCGCCGGGTACTGCTGGACGGTGTCGAGGTGGCCCTGACCCGCAAGGAGTATGCGGTGCTGGCACAGCTGGCGCGGCATCCTGGGCGGGTGATCACCCAACAGCAATTGCTCAAGGATATCTGGGGGCCGACCCATACCGAAGACAGCCATTACCTGCGCATCGTGGTAGGCCATCTGCGTCAGAAACTGGCGGATGATCCGACCCAGCCACGGTTTATCGTGACCGAGGCGGGTGTGGGGTATCGGTTGTTGAACGCCTGAAGGTTGCAGTGCCTGAACTGGCCTTATCGTAGCGTGGGTATCTACACACATATTGGCGTTTGTGGTGTTGGGGTGTTGGGGGGGGGTATCGTCGCAGTGGGTGTGTATATCCGTTGCTGCGGTCACGGCCGCTTATGGTTCCGCTCTTACAGCGGGTCACTTTTGGCAAACGCCCCAAAAGTAACCAAAAGGTCTGTGCCCCACCACTCGGCCCCTCGCTTAGGCTCGGTGTGCCCTCACTCCGGCTTGAATCCGTGGGCCGCCGCGCTGGGCCATCCTTGGCCCAGCGCGGCTAACCCGGCGTCCTGCCGGGTTACCCACGGATTCAAGCCTGCGTTCGGCCATCGTGGTTAACGGGGCGTCTCAGATCAAAAGCAGATCAAGATCAAGATCTACAGCACGGCGGCCTGAAAGCCGACCTGAGTGGTTGAAGCAAAAGCCAGATCAAGTGCAAGGCAAAAGCCTATCTGAATACACTGAAGAACTGCTTTTCTGTGGGAGCTGGCTTGCCTGCGATGCAGACACCTCGGTGTATCAGGTACACAGAGTTGATGCCATCGCAGGCAAGCCAGCTCCCACAGTTGACCGAGTATGGCTCTGCTGTTGCTGTTGCTGTTGCTGTTGCTCTGGCTCTTACATCCTTTTCGATGACGAAGTCAGCGGTCTTTTGATCTGCGCTTTTGATCTTGATCTGAAATCGCCCCGTCAAACACGATGGCCGGAATCTGACAGTGATTTGGGGGGTAAACCGGCAGGGATGCCGGTTTAGCCGCGCTGGGCCAAGGATGGCCCATCGCGGCGACCCCCCAAATCACTGTCGGATTGCGGGCATGCCGAGCCTAAGCGAGGCACCGAGTGTTGGGGCGAAGACTTTTTGGTTACTTTTGTGTCTTTACAAAAGTGACCCGCTGTAAGAGCGGAACCATAGGCCGCCGTTACCTAAATAATGGATATGCCCCCACCCCGACCGCCCACCCTCCTGGTCAGCCCTGCTGATAGAGCCATCAGCCACATCCACACGTTCAACCCTGCTCACTCTCGTACTTGTCCAACGTATCACTGGCAATTTCCCGCCCCAACGCGATCAACTCCGGCGCCTTGTAGAACTCGAAAAAACGGCACACGCGCTTCGGCACGTTGATCAGCACGTCCGGCGGGTAACCGGCAATCTTGTACTGCGCCAACGAGGTCTGCATCACTTCGAAGCTCTGGTTGATCAGGTCCAGCAGTGACGCCGGGCCGACGTTATCGATGATGAACGAGCCGGTCGCGGACTTCGGCGCGCCTTGTTTTTCCGGGGCGGCCGCAGGTTGCTGGGCCTCGGGTTCGGCCGACTCCAGCCACGGGTTGATGTCGGCGGCCTGGGACTGCAAGGCTTCCTGCTCCAGCTTCATCAGTTGCTCGGCCTGCTTGCGTCGAAACGGCAGGTGCGAACCGAGTGATTTGGCCAGGCTGTTGAAGCGGCTCTTGAACGCCGGCGGGCGCTGGATCACCGGCAGGTGGTAGTGCTTCTGGTTGGTGGCGTTGAGGTTGACCGCGATGATCAAATCGCAATGGCTCGACACCACCGGCACGATCGGCAGCGGGTTAAGCAGGCCGCCGTCCACCAGCATGCGGTTGCCTTGCATTACCGGCGTGAACAGGCTGGGAATCGCCGCCGAAGCGCGCATGGCCTGGTGCAGGCAGCCTTCCTGAAACCAGATTTCCTGTTGGTTGGTCAGGTCGGTGGCCACGGCAGTGTAGGGAATCCGCAGCTCTTCGATATTGATCTCGCCGACGATCTTGCGGATTTGCCCGAAGACTTTTTCGCCACGAATCGCCCCCAGGCGAAAGCTCACGTCCACCAGGCGCAGCACGTCGAGGTAATCGAGGCTCTCGATCCAGTTGCGGTATTCGTCGAGCTTGCCGGCGGCGTAGATCCCGCCGACCACGGCACCCATGGAGCAGCCGGCGATACAGGCGATGTCGTAGCCGCGCCGTTCGATTTCCTCGATCACGCCAATATGGGCGTAACCGCGGGCGCCGCCGGAACCGAGCACCAAGGCAACACGTTTTTTCATGAGCTGATCCTTCGCAAAACAGTGGCCCACAATGCGCTTAGTCACCGAGAGCATCAAAATATTTCTCCAGAATAGTCATAACGCTCGGGTATGCTCTGGCAATAGGCGTTTCTGATTTCAGGCTGCGCACAAGGCACTTTTCCTTGTAGGCAACGTCTACAGCCTACGACTGTTTTTCTGTATTTGAGGTGTCATTGATGAAAGCCTGGATGTGTGTGCCTGTGATCGTGTTGGCCCTGGCCGGTTGTGCCGGGAAAACCGCGTACCGCGACAGCTGTGGCACGCAATTGGATGCGGCCTGGCACGAGTTGGATTTGGCCAAGGCCGAGGGCTTTGCCGGCACCGTGAGCTACTCTAAGGCTTTGTCGTTGTTGACGGGCGCCAAGACCCAGCAGCAATTCGAAGCGTTTGAAGGCTGTTCCAACAAGGCCGAGAAGGCGCGTTTCTATATTCGTGAGTCGCGCGCCGGGCGTTGATCGGTAAGCGGCGAACAGGGTTTCATCGTTAAGGGGGAAGGGATGTCAGCGCTGGTTGATCAGTTAGTCGCTCAGGTCATTGGCCTGGAAGTAGGGTTACTGAGCTGCCAGGCTCGCCTCGTCGCCGTTACCGACGATGAAGCCTTGCATGACCTGCGCACTACCGTGCGGCGCCTGCGCAGTTTGTTGCGCCCCTTGCGTGGGCTGCCGGGTGTCGAGCAACTGGAATTGGCCGCCAGCACGGTCGGCCAATTGACCACGCCGCTGCGTGACCGTGAGGTGCTGGCGGCGTACCTGCACCAGCACGGTCATCACGCGGCGGCCGACCGGCGCCTGCGTTTGCAAGCCGATGCCTATCGCCAGGTGGCGCAAAGCCCGGAGCTCGCGCATTTGCTGCTGATCCTGGATGCCTTCCCGCGTTTTATCCGCGCCTCCCAACACCAGAAACTGCTCAAAGGCCTGCGCCCGCGCATCGAGAAGCGTCTGGCCAAGCAATGGCTGAAACTCGATGACGCCCTCAAAGACCCTGATCATGACCGCCACCGTCTGCGCCTGCTGATCAAGCGCGTGCGTTACGCGGCCGAAGCCTACCCGGAACTGGACAAACTGCCTGCCAAGGCGATGCAACGCCTCAAGCAAGCGCAAGGCGCCCTGGGCGATTGGCACGATTGCTGGCAATGGCTGGCCCAGGCCGAACATCAACCCGACCTGCAGCCGTGCGTTGCGGTTTGGCACCGTACCATGGCCAAGGCTGAAGGCCAGGCGGATCGGGTACTGGACAAGCTCAGCGCGGATTGTTTCTAACCGGTCCGGCTTTTGGCCGGAATAGGCGCTGTGCCTGGCCAGCCTGCTGGTTAAGATCCCTGCATCGGTTTTCTGGATGTGAGGTTGCCATGCGCTTTAGTGATTTGCTCGATGCCGCCCGTAACAACCCGTTGGAGGTGACCATCCCCGCCGAGTGGGCGCAGGGCCGCGCGACGTTTGGTGGCCTGGTGGCTGCGTTGCAATACGAAGCCTTGCGCGCCCAAGTGCCGGCGGATCGCCCTTTGCGCTCGCTGGCTATCACTTTTGTCGGCCCGGTAGCGCCGGATGTGCCCGCCAGTTACCAGGTCGAAGTGCTGCGCGAAGGCAAGGCGGTCAGCCAGTTGCTCGGCCGTGTGGTGCAGAACGGCGAAGTGGCGACCTTGGTGCAAGCCAGCTTTGGCGCAGCCCGCGAGTCGGTCATTGATGTAGCGAGCGAGCCGCCGCCGGTGTTCAAACACTGGGATGAGTGCCAGGAGCTGCCCTATATCAAGGGCGTTACCCCCGAATTCATGCGCCACTTGGCGATGCGCTGGAGTGTCGGCGGCCTGCCGTTTACCGGTAATAAATCCCGCGACATGGGCGGTTGGGTGCGTTTGCGTGGCGACGTGAAGGAAGAGCCGCTGACGGAGTCGCATATTCTTGCCCTGGTCGACGCCTGGCCACCAGCCTTGTTGCCACACCTGACCAAACCGGCGCCGGGCAGCACCCTGACCTGGACCATCGAGTTCATCCAGCCGCTGCAAAACCTGACCACCCTCGACTGGTGCCAGTACTACGTCAACATCGAGCACGCCCGCGACGGCTACGGCCATGCCGCTGCCGCGCTCTGGAGCCCGACCGGCGAGTTGATCGCCATCAGCCGCCAGACTGTGGTGGTCTTCGCCTGATCCTTAGAAGTGCTGGCTGCCCTGGGCTTCCAGCGTGCGGCCGTGGCGTTGCAGCGCCACGCCCGCCAACAGACCGACGACGCCGATGGCAAAGCTGGCCAGGCTGAAGCTGAACACGCCTGACACCATCAACAGAAAACCAATGATCAGCAAAGGTACGGCAAGCAGTTGCAGGCCCAGGTTGGTGGGGTGCTGATGAGCCTGTGGCTGAGTGCGCCATTGCCAGGCGGGGAAGTTGGGGTGACGTTTGCCCATGATGATCAATCCTCTGTCCGTTGGAACAACATGGACAAAGTGTAGGTCGCGGGCACGTGGGACGGCGAATCAAGGCTCGCTATGAAGGCCATAGCCAGCCTTGCTTGGCTTATAGTTTCAATTGCCCGATCGCCTTGCTCAATTCCCCAGCCAAGGTCGCCAGCTGATTGCTGGTGGTGGCCGACTCCACTGTCTGCTGCACGGTGTTCTCGGTCACATCGCGAATGCTCACCACCGCACGGTTCATCTCTTCGGCCACATGGCTCTGCTGTTCGGCCGCCACCGCAATCTGGGTATTGCTTTCGCGCATCTGGGCCACGGCGCCGGTGATTTCCGCCAGTGCGGCGCCGGCTTCCTGGGCCTGTTGCACGCAATCGTCAGCCTTGAACGAGCTTTCCTGCATGAAGTCCACCGCGTCGCGGGTGCCGGCTTGCAGCGCCGAGACCATGCGGGTGATTTCGTCGGTGGAGCTTTGCACGCGCTTGGCCAGGTTGCGTACTTCGTCGGCGACCACGGCAAAGCCACGGCCCATTTCGCCGGCGCGCGCGGCTTCGATGGCGGCGTTGAGGGCGAGCAGGTTGGTTTGCTCGGCGATGCTGTGGATCACGCCGACCACACCGTTGATTTTCTGACTGTCTTCGGCGAGTTTCTGGATCATTTCAGCCGTCTGCTGCACGCCGGTAGACAGGCCGGCGATAGAGCGCTGCACCCGAATGACCACTTCCTGGCCGCTGCCGGCGAGGGTGTCGGCGGTCTGGGACAGGTCGCGGGTAGCGCCGGCATGTTGGGCAATATGGTAGACGGTGGCCGTCATCTCATTGATGGCGGTGGCGGCCTGGTCGGTTTCGCTTTGCTGGCCGAGCATGCCGTGCTGTACCTCGTTCATGCTGCTGGCCAGGCGCGCGGCGCCATCGTCGAGTTGCTGGGCGGTGCGCGCCACGGTAGTGACTACGCGCTGATAGCCGGCCTGCATGGCGTTGAAGGCGCTGGCCATCTGGCCAACTTCGTCCTTGCACGCCAGAGGCACGCGGGCCGACAGGTCGCCAGTCTTCTCTACGTGCAGCATCACGTCCTTGAGGGTGTTGAGTTGGCTGAGCAAGAAGCGGATCAGCAACTGCGAGGCTCCGAGCATCGCCAGCATCAGGATCAACACGGCCACGGCGTAGTTGGCGAAGCGTTCACTGAAGACCTGGCTGAGGCTACGGCCGTAGGCGAGTACGGCGATCTGTTGGCCATCGGCACGTGTGACGACTTCGGCACCGATCAGCGGGTTTTCCCCGAACAAGGGCATGTGCTTGAGTTCGACCCAACCGCTGGCGGTGCTCAGGGCGGAAAGATCTTGATCGGCCAACTGTGGGATTTGGCCTCGGGCAAAGGTCAGCCAGTGCTCGCCCGTGGGCAGTGCCTTGTCGGCCGGCCAGGCACCGAGCAGTTGCGCCTGCGCCTGGGCTGAGGCCCGGGACGCATCGCTGCGGGCCTGTTGTTCGAGCTGCACGGCATACAGCACCAGCAGCAGCGTGGTGATGAAAGCGACCGCATTGACGGCCCAGAATTTGTATTTCAGCGAGATATTGCTAAGCCAGGCACCCATGGAAGGTTTTCTCTGATAGCGGAAACAGCATTGGCAAGGTGCCATTATTGTGCCGCTACTCAGGAAAGCGTTTTTGACATGGGTCAATGCGCCGCATCATGTGGGAGCTGGCTTGCCTGCGATGGCATCAACTCGGTACACCTGACATACCAAGGTGCTTGCATCGCAGGCAAGCCAGCTCCCGCATTTAATCGGGTATGGCTTCTGAGCTTAGGTCGAACCCTGCGTTGCCACCGAGGGCAAACCGAAAAACGCACGGGCGCAGGCGGTGCTGTGTTCGGCCAGGTCCTCCAGCGTTTCATTGCGATGCAGGGCCACTTCACGCAGCACTTCGGGCAAATAAGCCGGCTCATTGCGGCCATTTTTCGGCTTGGGCCGCAACGTGCGCGGCAGCAAGTACGGCGCATCGCTTTCCAGCATCAGGCGGCCACGGGGAATTTCCCTGACCAGCGGATGCAAGTGTGTGCCACGGCGTTCGTCGCAGATCCAGCCGGTGATGCCGATGTGCAAGTCGAGGTCGAGGTAGCTGAACAGCGCCTGTTGCTCGCCGGTAAAGCAATGCACCACGGCGCCGGTCAGGTGATCGCGGTAGTCCTTGAGGATTTCCAGCAGGCGCTGGTTGGCGTCACGTTCGTGCAGAAACACCGGCAGTTTCAGCTCAACCGCCAGTGCCAGGTGCTCTTCGAGGACTTTTTCCTGCTGTGGGCGCGGGGAAAAGTCCCGGTTGAAGTCCAGCCCGCATTCACCCACCGCACGTACGCGGCTTTCGTTGAGTAATGCGCGTAGACGCTGGGCGCTGTCGCCGTTCCAGTCACTGGCCGAGTGCGGGTGGATGCCGGCGGTGCTGAACAGGCGTTGGCCGTTGTCATCGAGTTTTACGCACAGTTCCAGCGCCTGTTCGCTGCCGTCGACGCTGGTGCCGGTGAGCACCAATTGTTGCACGCCAGCGGCGTAGGCACGGTCGAGAACGGCCTGGTGCCTCTCGTCGAAACTGGGGTTGGTCAGGTTGACGCCGATATCAATGAGTTGCATGGTGCTAGCTCCGCCTGCGGCCGGAAAGCATATCAGAGCTGTAGATTTATAAGAAAAACTAAGAACTACAACGCGTTATAGCTGTCTTTGAACGTCGCAAGTGACATTGTGGTTGGCTGACTGCCTGCCCCGACGCCACCGTTGCGTGCCTTGCCAGCGCTTGAAGCGCTCTGTTTCTGACCTCCAGCTTTTCGTCTTTCACGAAATGGCTGGCCAGTATTCTTTCCGGAGAGCGGATGATCCGACCCTCGGCGTTGCTTATGTTGTGCCTGACGTTACTGCTGCCCACGGCGGCGGTCGCGCGACTGGACGGGCCGCTGGAAGTGACCAAGCCCGGCAAGGTCCGCGACCTGGCGCAGATCCGCTCGAGTCGCACCCTGCGTGTGCTGGTCAACCAGAGCCGTAACAGTTCCGGTGAGGTCCAGGGCCAGGCCATCGGGGTCGAATACCATCGCCTGCGGGCTTTCGAGCAATACCTGAACGGCCATGCCCGGGACGGCGAAGCAATCAATCTCAAGATCATCCCCAAGGCCAAGGACCAATTGCTCGGCGCGTTAGCCCGTGGCGAAGGCGACTTGGTGGCGCCGGGTGAATTAATCGATGTGAAGGCCTCGCACAAAATCAGCACCAGTGACCCGATTGCCAGTGGTGTGCCGCTATGGCTGGTGGGCGTGAAGGGTGAGCGGCGGTTTACCAAGCTGGAGCAATTGTCCGGGCGCACCCTGGCGTTGACCACCGGCAGTGCGGCGGCGGATGCGATCAACCAGGTCAACCAGCAACTGGCGCTGCACAAGCGCCCGCCGGTGAAGGTGGAGTGGGTTGACCCGACGCTGGCCGTGGAAGATGTGTTGGAGATGGTCCAGGCCGGGATCTTCCACCTCACGATCGTCGAAAAGCCGATTGCCGAACGCTGGTCAAAAATCCTGCCCAAGTTACGTGTTGATCGGCAAGTGGCCATCAGCGAGCCAGGTGATGAATACTGGTTTGTACGCCAGGATGCCTCGATGCTGCGGGCCAGCATTGATCGCTTCCTCAAGACCTACCACACGCCGTCCGACCAGGACGTGGCGTTCCAGCGGATCTATCGACGTCTCTACCAAGTGCGCAATCCGCTGGCCCGCGCCGATCGCCAGCGCCTGGAGAAACTGCGTCCGGTGCTGCAAAAGCACGCCCGCGAGCAGGGCATGGACTGGCTGAACCTGGCCGCGCTGGCATTCAAGGAATCCGCCCTCGACCCTGGCGCGCGCAACAGCGGCGGGCCGACCGGCTTGATGCAGATCACGCCATCGGCGGCGCAGCGGGTGGGCGTGAATAATATCGAGAGCCTGGACAGCAATGTGCAGGCCAGTGCGCGCTACCTGGCGATGATCCGCCGCAAGTTCTTCGCCAGCCCCAAACTCAACGAGCGCGAACGCATGGCCTTTGTGCTGGCGGCCTATAACATGGGGCCGGAGCGTGTTCAGGGTATGCGCGCAGAGGCTCGCCGGCGGGGCTTGAACCCCAATCAATGGTTCTTCCAGGTCGAGCGCATTGCCATGGAGCAGGTCGGAATGGGTGGCGTCAGCTATGTTAATAGCGTGAACAAGTATTACTTGGCGTTTGATCGGGAGCGCGAATCCCTGGAACCGTCGGCGCCGAAAATTGCCTCACGGAAATAATCGGTTTTATCGATAAGTATTAGGCGATTTTTGCGCTTTTATCATAGTCTGATCCGATTAATATAGCGGCCAACCAACCCCTACTTTGAAAAGGATTCTCACCATGAGCCCACTGATCACTTGCATTCTGTCCACCCGCGCCGGTTACGGCCTGACCATCCTGCGAATTTTCGTCGGCATCGTTTTCGCCGCCCACGGTTCGCAAAAGCTCTTTGGCTGGTTTGGTGGCGGCGGCTTGGCCGGTACGGCGCAGTACATGGAAAGCCTCGGCCTGACACCGGGCACTTTGATGGCGGTGCTGTCAGGTGGTACTGAGTTCTTTGCCGGCCTGGCCTTGATCATCGGCTTGCTGGCACGCCCAGCGGCATTGGGCCTGGCGTTCCTGTCGCTGGTGGCGATCTTCTCGGTGCATATCCACAACGGCCTGTTCATGGCCAACAACGGTTATGAGTTCGCCTTGGCCTTGCTCGGCGGTGCGCTGGCGGTGCTGTTCGAAGGCGCCGGCAAACTGTCCGTCGACCGCGCCATCGCCCACTGATTACCTGCGTAACCGCCTGAAAAAGCCCGCCATGAGCGGGCTTTTTCATTGCTCGGGATTCTTGACATCGCCCTACCGGCTTCTCTAGGATGCTGCTCATGCGCCGATTTAAACAGCTAATTGCGGGGCGCCACTGGGACTCAATGCAGCCCGACAGAAGCATGCACTCATCACGAGTCAGGCTTCGAAATACCGCTAAAGCGCTGGTTCGGTGTTGCCTCTCACCTGCCCGCAGACTTTTGAGGCAGAGACACGACACGATGAATGCACTACGCCCCCTCATACGCCTGGCCCCGATCACTGCGGACCTGACTCAACGCAACCCCAAAATCCTGCTGGGCGGCAAGCATCAGCCGACGTTGCTGCGCTACCTCGACGGCTGGCCGCGCCGTACAGGCAGACCCTCGGCGTTTCTTATCCAGTTTGTGGAAGATGGCGATTCCCTGGCGCGTTTTGCCAGCAACAGCTTTGATCTTGCCGTTATCCAGGCGCCCAGTGCGGGCGATGCCGATGAGGTGATCCGCCAACTGACGCGCATCGCCCGGCAAGGGCTGATTGCGCGTCGTTGACGGCTGATCAGTGAACGACAGCCGCCGACTGACGGCGCCGGTGATAGAGGAACACTGCGCAGGCGATCAGGCATAACGGCAACGGCACCGCGCCGATCATCAATAATTTGAGATTGCGCTCCACTTGATTCACGGATGCATACGCCTGGACCTTGAGTGCCTGCAACTCCATGGGCAGGCGCAGGCGTTCCTTGTTGAGCGCCTGCAATTGGATAGTGGTGTCCACTGCCCGGGTGCCGAAGCCGATACTCGGTGGATTCAAGCGCTGCCATTCCTGCTCGGTTTGCACAAGCCGCCTTTGCAGTTCGCCGGCCTTCTGCGCATAAGTCTGCTCGGCAGCCTCGCGCAGTTGCTCCAGTGCGCGGGGAGAATGGCTGGCCCTGGTACGCGGTTGAATGTTTGCGAGCACGTCGGGAGCGGTAAGATTATCCAAGGTATTCAAGACAAACATCACGTTGCTATTGGGCGCAGAGTTGACCACAGCGTCCATCAGCAAATCGGTATCGGCAACCACCACCACCTCGATATGTGCAGCCTTTTGCACTCCGGCGGGTTGTCCCTTGATGCCGTCTGGAAAGGCTGAGTAGGCGGGACCTTCGAGGCGCGCCGCGATCATGTGGGGTTGCGCGGCAACCGGTATCCCTTCAGCCAGCAAGTCGGCTGCAGACGTTGTTGCAAAGCGGCCAGCGTCCAGCAGGGCGGAGCGCCTGGAGCTTTGCAACAGAGGCGTGAGTGTGGTGCGGCTTTTCCTCACGCGCGACAGCGCACCGCTGCTCGAGACGATGACTGTGTCCAGTTTCCAGGCACTCACATCGTTGGCCGCCATCGCTTGCCGTGGCAGGTTCAGCTTGGCCGGGTGCAGTACTGCTGGCGCACCTGAGCCAAATGTGTGATCGACCAGCAGTTTGTCCGCCGGCATCTGTATGCCCCAAGCCGCCAGTAGCCCGTCCAGCCTTGTGTCGGCGGGTTTGGCATTTGTCTCGGTCTCGCTCACCGGGTCAATAAAGAGCATCAGTTTGCCGCCCCTCAATACAAACTGGTCAATCGCATACAGGGTTTGTTCCGGCAGGGTGCGCGGGTGCACGACCATCAGGGTTTTGATCGATTCGGGCACTGTCGGGGTGCTTGATCCCAGGCCTATCAGTTCAAAATGCTGATGCATCTGTGCCAGCATCTGTTCGCCGGACGCGTTCAATGCCAACCCCGCCAATACACCGACGGTGGGGGGCTCGGGGTGCATCAGTTGGTGGATCAGATGGCTGATTTCGTACTCAAGCAAGGGCTCGTCATCCAGGCGCAGAACATTGATGCGTTGTGCGGGCTGGCCTGGGCGGGTGCCGATCAGGCCAAGAAAGCCTTGCTTGTCATCCAATCCGAACAGGCCGGCTTTGTAGGCATCCTCCGAATAAGGGGTCGGATCTATAACATGTAGGTTAATCATGCCCTCTGATGCTTTTTCGAACTCTTTGAGTAAATCTTCCACTCGTTCGCCGAAGCGGTTTATTGCCTGGCTTCTTCTCGCATCATTACTTGAGTTGAAGTAATACAAATCCAGTGGGTGTTCCAGAGTCGCAAGCAGTTGTCGCGCAGGCGGCGATAACGTGTGGATTTCCTGCTGTGAGAAGTCCCAGCGGATATTCGGTAGTTTGCCAAGCCAAGCGAGATTGAATGCAAGGAAAAGCAGCACTATGACCACCAGTGTCATACCCGTACTCAGAGTGGAACGCATCGTTTGCTTTCCTTCTCAACTGGTTTTGTAGTTGAGCGTGACTGTGGATGCCGAGAGAAAGGCAAGGATCATGCTGAGGTAGTACAAGCCGTCATGCAGTGTCAGTTTGCCGTTGTCGATAGCGCCGAAACGCGAAATCGGGTTAATCGAGACCAGGCTGTCCAGGACCCAGATCGGCGCCTGATGCTCAAGTGCATCGAGAACCGATGAAAGTCCGCTGACTGCCAGTAACATCACCACCGTTATCAGGAAGACAGCCAAACGTTGGTGGGTCAGGGCAGACGTAAAGCATCCGACGGAAAGATAAGCGCCGGCCAGCAACCAACTGGCTAGAAACTGTGACGCGATAACACGGTTGTCGGCGGTGCCGAGGTAGTTGGCGAGGATTACCAGTGGGAAAGTAAGCAACAATGCGATACCGCACACGACCCACGCAGCCAGAAACTTTCCGATGACCCGCTCTGCGCTGGTGATGGGCAGGGTTTTCATCATGTCGCGCATGCCGGCGTGGTGTTCGTCCGACCACAATTGTGTCGACAACATGGGAATCAGCAGCAGGTAGAGCCAAGGGTGCAATTGGAAAAACACCAGCAGGTCGCCGCTGTCCTGTTCCAGCCACTTGCTTGTGTACAACCCCAAGGTGGCGCACAACACTAGAAACGCGGCAATACCGAGGTACGTGCTGGGTGTACAGGCATAACTGGCCAGTTGGCGCTTGAAAATGACAGGCAACAGTTTCAAAGAGTGACCTCGTGGCTCAGGTGCTGAACGACTTCGTTCAGGCGACCTGGCTCCAGATTCAGTGACGTTATGTTCCAGCCGCGGCTGGCGATAAGTGCATTGATATGGGGGTAGATGGCGTGCCCGGGCATGGCCAGAACCGTCACGGTGCCGGGCGAGTGCCGGTCCTCTTCGATACCTGCCACGCCGGGTAATACGGCAAGGGCGAGTAAATCCAGGGGTGTTTCTGCCGCCAGCGTGACAGCGCGGTAATGCCGGGAGTTGCGCTGCAAGTCGGGCAGCGGGGTATCTGCCACAAGGTGCCCACCGGCGATAACCAGAGCGCGCGTGCAGAGGCCGGACAGGTGGTCACAGTGCCGGGAGGCGATGATGACGGCCATGTCTTCGGTCAGCGCCTGGATAAGTAGCTTGAACCTGAGCAACTGATCCGGTGTGAGCCCCTCGGTCGGCTCATCCAGCAACAGCAGGCCGGGGGCGTGCAGGATCGCCTGGGCGATGGCGACTCTGCGTTTCAACCCGATCGAGAGCATAGCAATCGGTGTATCGAGCACCCGTGACAACTCAAGGCGCATGGCGGCCCGATCGACACGGCTGCGTTTTTCGGCACCACTGAAGCCGCGAACAGCGGCAATGAAATTGAGCACGCCTTTGACCGTCAGTGTCTGATGGCTGAAGCCGCCCTAGAGTTGATAACCGAGGTTTTTTTGCGCCTGCAGTGGCTGCGTCTGAGTGTTGAAGCCCTGTACCGTCACATGCCCCGCAGAAGGTTTGGCGAGCCCGGCTATCACGTTCAGTAGTGTGGTCTTGCCTGCGCCATTCTCCCCAAACAAGCCTATGCATTCCTGGCGTTGAGCACAAAATGAGACATTAGTGATGACGTTTCTTTTACCTAAACGCTTTGTCAGGCTGCTTAACTCGAGCATCTTGTTACCGAATAAGTTTTGCGAGGCGTAGGAACATTTACCGTCATGTACGGTGAGCGCCAGGAAGGTTACGTTTAATCATTGGACTTGGGAACGTGGGGACATGTTTATCAGATAAGTCCTACGCCGCATCGCCTAACTTGCTGAAACAATTGCGTTGTTCCGAGGCTTGTTAACGGTCAGGTGTTTATCTGGCGTTTATATAAGGTTTACTCTTTCGCAATAAGGCCTGAATATCATGATGCTTCTTCGCACGCTTGTTCTTGAACGCAGCGGTCAGGACACGCCGATCAACGGTGCACTACTGTGTGGGTTTGCCGTTGCACAGATCGATTCAAACTTTCTGGTCTATAGCCTGGATGAAGAGACCGAACCTGGTAACTCCAGGGTCTATATCGCGGCGCTCCGTAAGAAAATTGATCGGTATTTCCTGGGTGGGGTCGAGTCCAAGGAAGACCTGCAAGTTGCTATGCAAGTGTTCAAGCAGATCCTGATGGCGGCGGCGGCCTCCGGCACCAAGACCGGCGCTGTTAGCGAATCTTCGATCCCTTTCCATTTCATTGATTTGAAAGGCTGCAAGTTGCCGCCCGCCAGACCGGAAGATCATCATTCAGTGATCATCAAGAAGGGTTTGGTCATGAAGGTCATTACCCTGGGCATGTCTGCGCCCGCACTACCGGCCATCGAAAGTGCTTCGTTGATCGTGCCTTCGATTCGCTTCTCGTCGCAGATGATTGCCCCGCCCAGGCCCACGAACCCGGCCGACTCCGCTGAGCCAACGGTTTCCGAGGCGCTCAAGGCGCAACCACTGGAGGCACCCGTCGCGGTTGCTCAGGAGCAGGTATTGGAGCCGGAACCAGAGCCTGAATCAGAGCCAGAACAAGAGCCAGAGCCGGAACCGGTCCAGCTCAGCGCGCCGCCGGTTCAGGTTGAGCCGGCCGCGCCTGCACCGCGCCCATCTGCGCCGCAGATGGAACATGCCTCGTTGGTTGAGGTAGACAGCACGTTGACCAGCCTGGCCAAGGTCGCCCAAGAGCTGTCGCAACAGCAGCAAGTGGCAATCGAGCGAGAGCAGAAGCTTGAGCAGTGGCAGGCGCGACTCGAACAGGAGCAACGCGAATTGGAAGAAAAGAGCCGGGAGTTGCAGCAGCACACCCTGCAGTTGCAGGCGCGAAACCTTGAGGTTGGCCAGAAGGCTGAAAAATTGACGCTGGCGCTGTCGCATGTATCCGGGATACGCGAGCGTCTGCAAGGTGTGCTCCTGGAGTTGGATCAAACCCTGGATGGCCAGGCGTGAAGCTGATGTGCTCTATGGTCTGGCTACTTTTCAGGGTTCATTTATCATCAACCCCAGCCGGCCGGCGCCAGGGCATGACGCCTTGGCGTATCGGCACCATTGGACACTGTCTGGGGATGCACGCGTTTGAGTACCAAGCTGATTACCAAAGAAGGTCATGAGGCGCTGAAAAAAGAGCTGGATTACCTGTGGCGTGAAAAACGTCCGGATACTACCCGCAAGGTGACTTGGGCGGCGTCCCTCGGTGATCGCAGCGAGAACGCGGACTATCAATACAACAAGAAACTGCTGCGTGAGATTGATCGTCGTGTGCGTTACCTGCGCAAGCGCCTGGAAGACATGCGGGTGGTGGAGTACATGCCCGAGCAGGAGGGCAAGGTGTTTTTCGGCGCCTGGGTCGATATCGAAAACGAGCAAGGCGAGACCAAGCGGTTTCGGATCGTTGGCTATGACGAAATTTATGAGCGCATGGATTACATCTCCATCGACTCCCCGATGGCCCGGGCGCTGCTGCGCAAGGAAGTTGACGATGAAGCCATGGTGCAGACGCCGACCGGCGAGGTGTGCTGGTGGATTACGGGTATCGAGTATGTGAAGTAAAGGCTGGCCGACACGCCGTCGGGCGTGCTGGCCAGCGCGGGTTTCAACCTTCGCGTAACACCGTCAATGGGCTGGCATTCAACGCGCGACGCGTACCGAATACACCAGCGCCGCCGATCAGCACGGCACCGATCACCGGCAGCAATAGCAACCATGCGTGCGGATGCCACGCCAGGTCAAAGGCGTAGCGGTACAGCACCCAGGTCACCAATTCGGTGCCCAGGGCTGCCAGTAAGCCGCTTACCGCACCCAGCAAGCCGAACTCGATCCGTCGCGCCTTGACCAGCAACTTGCGCTCGGCCCCCAGCGCACGCAACAGCGCGCCTTGGCGAATCCGCTCATCCAGGGTGGCCTGCAGGCCCGAGAACAACACAGCCATGCCCGCCGCCAGCACAAACAGCAACACGTACTCCACCGCCAGGGTCACTTGGGCGAGGATGCTGCGCAGCTGCTCCAGCAAGGCTTCGACCTGCAGGATAGTGACGGCCGGGAACGCACGGGACAGGTCGACGATCTGCTGGTCATGCCCGGGTGCCAGGTAGAAGCTGGTCAGGTAAGTGGCGGGCAGGTCCTTCAAGGTGCCGGGCTGGAAGATCATGAAGAAGTTGGGCTGGAAATTGTCCCAGTTGATGGTCCGCAGGCTGGTGACCCGTGCTTCGCGGTTCTCGCCACCGACGGTGAACACCAGGTGATCATCGAGCTTCAGCTTCAGGCTTTCAGCGACCTTGGCTTCCACCGACACCCCCGGGATGCCATCGCCCGGTTGCTGTGACCACCAAGCGCCTGCGGTGAGGACGTTGCCCGGTGGCAGGTCAGCGGCCCAGGTCAGGCTCAGGTCGCGCTGCACGGCGCGGTCACCACTGGAGTCCTTGCTGACAATCTCCTGCACCGGCTCGCCATTGATGCTGATCAAGCGGCCCGGCACCACCGGGTACAGCGGCGCCGCTTGCGCTTGCAACTCCAGCAGGCGCGCGCCAAAGGCGTCTTTGTCGGCCGGCAGGATGTTCAGGGCGAAATAGTTGGGAGCGTCCTTGGGTAGCTGGTTTTGCCAGGTGTCGAGCAATTCGCCGCGCAGCAGGGCGATCAAACCCATGGACAACAGGATCAAGCCAAACGCCAGGGACTGGCCGGCCGCCGCCAAGGGGTGGCGCAGCAGTTGGCCCAAGCCCAGGCGCCAGGGCAGCGAGGCGCGGGCCAGTAGCCGGCGTAGGCTTTGCAGCAACAACAACAGCAGGCCGCCGAGGATCAGCGCGGCCATCACGCCACCGCCGAGCAACGCGAAGGTCAGCACCAGATCGAGGCTCAGGCGCCACATGATCAGACCAAGGGCGAACAGCGCCGCGCCATAGACCATCCAGGTGCTGGAAGGGATCGGCAGCATGTCGCGCCGCAATACCCGCAGCGGCGGCACCCGGCCCAGCGCTGCCAAGGGTGGCAGCGCGAAGCCGGCGAGGGCGACCAGCCCGGTGCCGATACCCGCCACCGCCGGCAGCAGCCCGCCGGGCGGTACGTCGGCGGGCAGCAGGTCATGCAGGAAATAGAACAGGCCAAATTGCGCCAACCAGCCGAGCACGGCGCCGGTGAGGCTGGCCAACAGTCCCAGTACGCTTAATTGCAGGCTGAACAGCAGCATTGTTTCGCGGCGGGACAAACCCAGGCAGCGCAGCAGCGCACTGGCGTCGAAGCGGCGACTGGCAAAGCGGTTGGCCGACAGCGCCACGGCCACGCCGGCCAGCAACACTGCCACCAGGCTGGCCATGTTCAGGTAACGCTCGGCCTTGCCCAGGGCTCCGCCGATCTGCTGGTTGCCGTCACGCGAATCCTGTAAGCGCTGGTTGGCGGCAAGGCCCGGCTTGACCAGGTCGCGATAGGTTTGCAGTGCCGTGCTGCCCTGGGGCGCACGCCACAGTTCGCGGTAGCTCACGCGGCTGCCGGGTTGCACCACGCCGGTGGCGTCCAGGTCGGCGAGGTTGATCATCACCCGCGGCGTGAGGCTGTAGAAGTTACCGGCGCGGTCGGGCTCGTAGGTCAGGATGTGCGTCAGCCGCAGGGTCTTCATGCCCACGTCGATGCTGTCGCCGACTTTGAGGTCCAGCGCGGTCAGCAGCCGTGCTTCCACCCAGGCTTCGCCGGGTTTGGGGCCGCCTCCGGCGGTTTCTGCGCCGAAGGGCTCAGTGGCGCTCTTGAGTTCGCCGCGCAACGGGTACTGCTCGTTGACCGCCTTGATGCTGGAGAGTTGGATGCCGTTATCGGTCGCGATAACGCTGGAGAACTCAACAATGCGTGCGTGGTCCAGGCCCAGTTCGGTCCCTGACCTTATTTGCTCGGGGCGGGCCGGTGAGCTGCCTTCGAGCACCAGGTCGGCACCAAGGAATTCGGTGGCCCGCAACAGCATGGCGCCGTTGAGGCGTGCGCCGAAGTAGCCGATAGCGGTGCTGGCCGTAACCGCCACCAGCAGGGCGAAAAACAACACGCGCAACTCACCGGCGCGGGCGTCGCGCAGCAATTGGCGCATGGCAAGGCTGAACAGGCGCAACAGCGGCAAACGTGCCATCAAGGCTCCAGGGGCGCGACCATCAGGCCGGCTTCAAGGCGGATCAGGCGTCGGCAACGGTGGGCCAGGCGCTCGTCATGGGTGACCAGCACCAGGGTCGTGCCGCTCTCTTTGTTGAGTTCGAACAGCAGGTCACTGATGCGCTCGCCGGTGTGGCTGTCGAGGTTGCCGGTGGGTTCATCGGCAAACAGCACATCCGGTTCGGCGGCAAAGGCCCGGGCGATGGCGACGCGCTGTTGCTCGCCACCGGACAGCTGGCGCGGCGAATGGGTCAAGCGTTGGCCCAGGCCTACCCGTTCCAGCAGGTGGGTGGCGCGCTCGCGGGCGTCCTTGCGGCCGTCCAGTTCCAGCGGCAGCATGACGTTTTCCAGGGCGTTGAGGCTGTCGAGCAATTGGAATGACTGGAAGACAAACCCCACGTGCTCTGCGCGTATGCGCGCGCGCTGGTCTTCATCCAGGGTGCTCAAGGCTTGGCCTGCAAGCGTGACCTCACCACTGCTGGGCAGGTCGAGGCCGGCCAGCAGGCCGAGGAGGGTGGATTTGCCGGAACCGGAGCTGCCGACGATAGCCAGGCTATCGCCCTTGTTCAGTTCCAGGCTCAGTTCGTGCAGGATAGTCAGTTCACCTTCCGCGCTGGGAACCACTTTGCTAAGGTTTCGCGCGGTGAGAATGCTTGCGCCCATGGAGAATCCGATGCGAATGTGGTTTTTGAGTGCTGGCCTGGCCTTGATGTGCATGGCCCAGAACGCAGCGGCGGGTACAGTCCTGATCGTTGGCGATAGTATCAGTGCCGGTTTCGGGCTGGATACCAGCAAAGGGTGGGTAGCGTTGCTGGGACAACGGCTCAAGAGCGAAGGTTTCGACGATAAAGTGGTCAATGCCTCCATCAGTGGCGACACCAGTGCCGGAGGCTTGGCGCGGCTGCCGGCGGCGCTTGCAGAGCATAAACCGGATGTGGTTATTCTCGAGTTGGGCGGCAATGATGGCCTGCGTGGGCAGCCACCAGCGCAATTGAAACAAAATCTTGCGTCGATGATTGACCAGTCCAAGGCCGGTGGCGCCAAGGTGCTGTTGCTGGGCATGCAGTTGCCCCCTAACTACGGCCCCAAATACACCACGGCGTTTGCCGAGGTCTACGGTGCCTTGGCCAAGGAAAAAAACATCCCGCTGGTGCCGTTTTTCCTTGAAGGCGTGGGTGGTCATCCCGAGTTGATGCAGGCCGATCAGCTTCACCCGGCCGTCGGTGCACAGGGCAAGTTGCTGGAAAATGTCTGGCCGACGCTAAAACCGCTGCTATGACGCTTTTCTACCGGCAGGCTTTCGGCTAAGGTGGCGCCCCCCCGATCTGGAGCCCCCGATGTCGCGCCCTGCCTGGTCCCTGTTCAACTACCAACTGATCGAGCCTGACGAGCAGCTGGATCTGTTCGCCTGCCAGGAAGTCCGGGTGCATCTGGTCGCGCGTCAACTGGAGTTGGGTGGCTCGATCGACCGCACGCTCTGCGGCACTTTATTGCCGGCGCAACCACGCTGGTCATCGGTAGATCGTGCGATCTTCCAGGACCAGCGCCTGTGCCCACTGTGCCGGGCAATTCTCGAATCGCAAAAGCGCGGCACGCCGCTGATCTGGCCAGAGCTGCGCTTTGAATAATTGAAGCAGCTGCAAGCTTCTAGCTATAAGCTGTAAGCTTGCTGCTTGCGGCTCGTTTTTTACCTACCCGTCGTTCTGCGAAGGATTTTCCGGATGTTGTCGCGCCTTTCCGTCGTTACCTGCTGCCTGTCTCTTGCTGCCCTGTGTGCAGCTGGTTCGGCGTCAGCCTTGCAGTTGCCCTTGCCCCCGCCGGGTGAAGACATCGTCGGTCAGGTCCAGGTGATCAAGGCCAAGTACGAAGACACCTTTGCCGACCTGGGCACCACCTATGACCTGGGCTATTCGGAAATGGTCGCGGCCAACCCCGGTGTAGATGCCTGGTTGCCCGGTGCGGGCACCGATATTGTGCTGCCTACGCGCTTTATCCTGCCGCCCGGCCCACGCGAAGGCATCGTGATCAACCTGGCGGAATACCGGCTTTACTATTACCCCAAGGGCCAGAACGTGGTGTACACCTTCCCGTTGGGCATTGGTCGTGAAGGCTGGGGTTCGCCGGTCGCGCACACCACCATCACCGGTAAGATCCCTAACCCGACCTGGACCCCGCCGGCGTCGATCAAGGCCGAGCACGCCGCCAATGGCGACCCGCTGCCCAATGTGGTGCCGGCCGGGCCGGATAACCCGCTGGGGCCATTCAAGTTCACCTTGGGCACGCCGGGTTACCTGATCCACGGTTCGAACATGAAATTTGGTATCGGCACGCGTACAAGCCATGGCTGCTTCCGCATGTTCAACAACAACGTGCTGGAGATGGCCGACATGGTGCCGGTCGGCACATCGGTGCGCATCATCAACGATGCCTACAAGTTCGGCAGCAGTGGCGGCAAGGTCTACCTTGAGGCGCATACGCCGTTGAACGACGATGGCACGCCTTCGGTGGTCGACAAGCACACCGCCGTCATCAATGCCCTGCTCAAGCGCGAAGACCTGGCCAACAACTTGCGCGTCAACTGGGATCAGGTACGTGACGTGGTGGCCGCCGAAGATGGCCTGCCCACCGAGATTGGTGTACCGGGTGCCAATACGCCGGTGGTGTCCAGCACGCCGGTCGATCTGCAGCAATAAAGCTGTTGATCAAAAGCCCGCCAAAGCCTTGCGCTATGGCGGGCTTTTTATTGCGCTGGATTCAGGGCTGAATTGCAGGCAATAAAAAAGCCGATCCAAGAATGGATCGGCTTGATAACAACCCCGAGGGATTATTACTTGCGGCTTGCTTTTTCAAGCATGCGCAGAGCGCGCTCGTTAGCTTCGTCAGCAGTCTGTTGTGCTTTTTGAGCAGCAGCCAGAGCTTCATCAGCTTTACGGTAGGCTTCGTCTGCACGAGCCTGGGAGCGAGCTGCTGCGTCTTCAGTTGCAGTCAGACGAGCTTCGGTTTCTTTGGAGACGCTGCTGCAACCGGTAGCCAGAACTGCGGCCAGAGCCAGAGCAGAGAATTTCAGAACGTTGTTCATCGTGTTCCCCTTCAAGGACTTTCTATTAAATGGCTACTTTCTCAGGGTGAGCTGATAGCCGGCGTACATACTACTCATTACTTGTAGTAAGTAAACTGACGTAGCGCAAGAAGCAAAAAAAATTCTTGTGCCGTATCTATTTTGGCTAATCTTTTGGAGGTTTGTATAAAAACCGCTCAGGAATTTTCATTTTGTCGGGAACTGGATCCAAGCTGAGAGGTCCGGCCAGCCTGTGTCAGGCTGGGCAAGCAGGTGTAGATTTATATATCTACGATGACACTTTTTTTCAGTGGGTCTTTGCCTGGTCCGGCATCTTTTGCGTATGTAGCCGCATCTAGAGGTGACTTTAAGAGCGGCAGTTCGTCTCAAGCTTCAACTGCCGGCAATGTTCAGGCTATCGATCATCGATTGATCGAAGCCCTTTCTGTAACCACCAGCGGCCGGGGATGACGAGTGCGCCTTGAGCTATTGCAGCATTGGTGCCTACTATTCTCTACGTGCTGGTTGTGAGCGCTATAGGTTTTCTCGTTGTCGAAAGCGGCACGGGGTGGCGTAGATGTTCCTTCGCCGGAAAAACATCGGTAAGGTAGGGGTCGAGATCCAAGACCCGCGAGGAGTAGTGATGAGCGAGGCGTTGTCCATCCACCATGACCAGGCTGGTCATCAGTTCGAGACCAATGTGGACGGTCATCGTGCCTATCTGACCTATATGGACCTGGGCAAGCAGACCCTGGACATCTATCGCACCTTCGTGCCCAACGCATTGCGCGGACGCGGCATTGCTGCTGCGTTGACCGAGGAAGCGTTGAAGTTCGCCGAAGAGTCCGGGTACACCGTGATTCCCTCGTGCTCTTACGTAGAGCGCTACATGGAGCGCCATCAGCGCCATGCCGCGAAGCTCTGAATATTGAGTGAGGCGGGACGCGGAGCGTCCATGGCTGCATTCCCACGCAGAGCGTGGGAACGATCAACGCCGGGCTTAGCCCGGCGTTTTTGTGTGTGCAGTTTAAGGTCAGGTGCGTTTGCGCTTGGGCAACACGTCCTTGAGCTTGGCATGCATGCTGCGAAGGGTCGTCTCGGTGGCGGACCAGTCGATGCAGGCATCGGTGATCGACACGCCGTATTGCAAGTCGGCCAGGTCTTTTGGAATCGACTGGCAACCCCAGTTCAGGTGGCTCTCGACCATCAAACCGATAATCGACTGGTTGCCTTCAAGAATCTGGTTGGCGACGTTTTCCATCACCAGCGGTTGCAGGGCCGGGTCTTTGTTGGAGTTGGCGTGGCTGCAGTCGACCATGATGTTTGGCTTGATCTTGGCCTTGTTCAGCGCCTGTTCGCACAGCGCCACGCTGACCGAGTCATAGTTGGGCTTGCCGTTGCCGCCACGTAATACCACGTGGCCATAGGCATTGCCCTTGGTGGTGACGATGGACACGCCACCTTCCTGGTTGATGCCCAGGAAGCGGTGCGGGCTGGACACCGATTGCAGGGCGTTGATCGCAACCGTCAGGCCGCCATCGGTGCCGTTCTTGAAGCCCACGGCCGAGGACAGGCCGGACGCCATTTCGCGGTGGGTCTGGGACTCGGTGGTACGTGCGCCGATGGCCGACCAGCTGATCAGGTCCTGCAGGTACTGCGGGGAGATCGGGTCCAGCGCTTCGGTCGCGGTCGGCAGGCCCATTTCGGCCAGGTCCAGCAGCAATTGACGACCGATGTGCAAGCCGTCCTGGATCTTGAACGAGTCGTCCAGGTACGGGTCGTTGATCAAACCTTTCCAGCCGACGGTGGTGCGTGGTTTCTCGAAATAGACGCGCATCACCAGGTACAAGGTGTCGGACACTTCAGCCGCCAGCACTTTAAGGCGCTCGGCGTATTCGTGGGCAGCCTTGAGGTCGTGGATCGAGCAAGGGCCGATCACTACAAAGAGGCGGTGGTCGGTGCCGTCGAGAATTTCGCGGATGACTTCGCGGCCCTTGGTCACGGTCTGCAGGGCAGCATCGCTCAAAGGGATTTCGCGCTTGAGCTGATCAGGGGTGATCAGGGTCTCGTTGGATTCGACGTTAAGGTCATTGATCGGTAAATCAGCCATCGTGTTACTCGCCAGGGTCACGGGTGCCGGCCGCCAGCTATCCCCGTGCGGCGGGCACAGCATGATTTGAATGCAGGGGGGAGGAACCTTAGCGCGTAACACGGGGCCGCGACAATGGGCAAAGCCGGCTTTAATCCAGCACCGGCGCCACAAAGGTGTCGAGGGCGAACTCACTGGCATGGCGCGAGACCCACTCACGGGCCAGGGTCTCGAGCTGGGCAGGGGTTGGCTCGGTGGCTTCGTGCAGGCGGCAGTAGCGTTCGATCTGGCACACTTGCTCGCCCATGCGCGCACCGAACAAGGCATGTTCATCGGTAAAGGAGATGCCGATGCGGTAGCCGTTTTCGACTTTGCGACACCAGGCTACATAGCCCGGATAACGGGCGCTGGCGCCCAGTGACGGGATGCGCAGATCAACCGCCGTGCCCTGGCGCCAGGCACGCGGGCAATTGCAGGCGACGCCGCCCAGGCCGATAGTGTGCAGGCGTTGGCGGGGAATAGCTGGGGCGGGACGTTGGATTAACTCGACAGCGACATCATCAGGGTGAGGTAAAAAACGACCCATGTACACGGACTCCGAGCACCGTCCAATTGACGGCAGTGGCAGCAGTATAGTGAAGGAACTGGAATTGACCGACCTGGATATTGACCAGCAATTGCTGGGATTGCCAGGTATTTCGCTGCTGGTGTTTACCAGCGTAGGCTGTTCCAGTTGCCGTTGGGCACGCCAGCAACTGCCGGGCTGGACGTTGCCGGTCGAGCGCGTGTGCTGGGTGGACGCCGGGCACAACGGCGGGGCGGTTGAACGCTACCAGATCTTTCATTTGCCTGCGTTGTTCCTCGTGTGCGAGGGTCAATTCCTTGGGCAGCTACAGGCGCGTCTTACTCAGACCGAGCTTACAGATGCGATTAATCAAGCACTTACCCGTACTCCAGAGGATTTGCCATGACAGCACAGTCGCCCCGCATCGGCATTATCGGCACCGGTGCCATCGGTGGTTTCTACGGCCTGATGCTGGCGCGTGCCGGGTTCGATGTGCACTTTCTGTTGCGCAGTGAATATGCGGTGGTCGCCGATCAAGGCCTGCACCTCAACAGCACCTTGCATGGCAAGCTGCACCTGCACCCGGTGCAGGCCTATGCCCAGGCTGCCGATATGCCGGCGTGCGACTGGCTGCTGGTCGGCACCAAATCCACCGGCAATGTGGAGCTGGCCCCAACCCTTGCCCAGGTCGCCGCACCGGGCGCCAAGGTCGTGCTTCTGCAAAACGGCCTCGACGTCGAAGACAGTCTGCGCGAACACCTGCCTGCGTCGCTGCACCTGTTGGGTGGCCTGTGTTACATCGGCGTGCATCGTTCCGGGCCGGGTGTCGTCGAGCATCAGGCGTTGGGCCGGGTGAATCTTGGCTATCACAGTGGCACGGCGGCCAATGATGAGGCACGCCAGCAAGCCATTGTCGAAGAGGGCGCCGCGCTGTTTCACCAGGCCGGTATCGAATCCCAGGCGATGGCCAATGTACACCAGGCCCGGTGGCATAAATTGGTCTGGAATGTGCCGTTCAATGGCCTCTCGGTGTTGCTGGGCACCGGCACCAGCGCAATGATGGCCGATGAGTCCAGTCGCGAACTGATCCAGGCCTTGATGACCGAAGTGGTACAGGGCGCCCACGCCTGTGGGCATGAAATTCCCGGCAGTTACGTCGAGCAAATGCTCACCATGACCGACACGATGGCTGACTACCTGCCCAGCATGTACCACGACCACGTGCACAAACGCCCGCTGGAACTGGCGGCAATCTACGCCCGGCCATTGGCCGCTGCCAAAGCGGCGGGCTGTGAATTGCCACGCATGCAGGCGCTCTACCAGGCCTTGAGTTTTATTGATCGGCGCAACCGCTGATTTGGGGAGAAACACCATGGCGAAAGGATTGGGCGACAAACTGGTGCTGGCGATTTCGTCACGGGCACTGTTCGACCTGAGCGACAGCCACAAGGTCTACCTGACCGAAGGGGTCGAGGCTTATCGCAAATACCAGATCGAACACGAGGAAGAAACCCTCGAACCCGGCGACGCCTTCCCGCTGGTCAAGAAGCTCTTGAGCCTCAACGCCAGCCTTGGGCGTGCCCGCGTCGAAGTGGTATTGGTCTCACGCAACAGCGCCGATACCGGTTTGCGCGTGTTCAATTCGATCCAGCATTACGGCCTGGATATTTCCCGCGCCGCTTTCGTAGGCGGGCGTAGTCCCTATCCTTATTTGGCCGCGTTTGGTTGCCATCTGTTTTTGTCCACCCATGCTGAAGATGTCCGCAGCGCCCTGGATGCTGGTTTCGCTGCGGCGACGATTCTGTCCGGCGGCGCGCGCCGGGCATCGAGTGAAGAGCTGCGCATTGCATTCGACGGCGATGCGGTGCTGTTTTCCGATGAGTCCGAGCGCGTGTATCAGGTCGGTGGGATAGAGGCGTTTCATGCCAGCGAGCGCGAGTCGGCACGCGAGCCTTTGCACGGCGGCCCGTTCAAGGGCTTCCTGGCGGCGCTCAACTTGTTGCAGCGCGAGTTCACGGACGAGGCCTGCCCGATCCGCACCGCCCTGGTCACTGCGCGTTCGGCGCCGTCCCATGAGCGGGTGATTCGCACCTTGCGCGAATGGGACATCCGCCTGGATGAGTCACTGTTCCTTGGCGGCCTGGAGAAATCCGCGTTCCTGGAAGCGTTCGCCGCCGATGTGTTTTTCGATGACCAGGCCGGTCATTGTGAGAAAGCCAGGGAGGTGGTGACCACCGGGCATGTGCCCCATGGCATCAGCAATGAGTTGAAAATCCAGACCGAGAGCTAGCTGCTAAGCTCAATCAATCCCCGCCATCCTGGCAGTCCAGGAGGTTCTATGATTCGTTCGATGCTGTATGCCACGGACCTCGGTCTGTATGCGCCGTATGTCATGCAACATGCGCTGGCGCTGGCCCGAACGTTCAAGGCGGATTTGTATGTGATCCATGTGGTCGAGCCGATTGGCTTGTTCGCCGAATCGGTGCTGCAGAGCTACCTTGATGAGAAGGCCCTGAGCGAATGGCAGAGCCAGGGCCTGAACACGGTGATGGCGACCATCGAGCAACGGGTGCTCGACAGTTTTCGCGAGGAGTTGGGGGAGGGCGAGCAAGACTTGCAGTTGATTCGCTCGGTGCGCGTCATCCAGGGGGACCCGTGCGAGGTGATTCTCGACCAGCTGCGTAAACTTTCCGTTGACCTGTTGATCGTAGGAAGTCATAGCCACGCAACTGCGGCCGCCACACCGCTTGGGCGCACAGCGGCGCGGGTGCTGCAGTTGGCGACAGTGCCGGTTTATATGGTGCCGTCGTTGCAGCGTCGACGCAGTGATGATGCGTGATTGGTAAAAACGATAAAAAGTTCTAGATTTATCTGTCTGACCTTTAATATAGTTATATACCGTCGCTGATACCCGTGGCGTCTATCCGCTTTGAGGGACATATATGAAGCTTCAACAACTGCGCTACATCTGGGAAGTGGCGCACCACGACCTCAACGTTTCCGCTACCGCTCAAAGCCTTTACACCTCGCAACCCGGTATCAGCAAGCAGATCCGCCTGCTCGAAGACGAGCTGGGCGTCGAAGTGTTCGCGCGCAGCGGCAAGCACCTGACCCGCGTTACCCCGGCCGGTGAGCGCATCATCACCACCGCCGGCGAGATCCTGCGCAAAGTCGAAAGCATCAAGCAGATCGCCCAGGAATTCTCCAACGAGAAGAAAGGCACCCTGTCGATCGCCACCACCCACACCCAGGCACGTTATGCCTTGCCGCCGGTGATCCGCGATTTCATCAAGCAATACCCCGATGTCGCCCTGCACATGCACCAGGGTTCGCCGATGCAGATCGCCGAGATGGCCGCTGACGGCACCGTCGATTTTGCCATCGCCACCGAAGCCCTCGAGCTGTTCGGCGACCTGGTGATGATGCCGTGCTACCGCTGGAACCGTTGCGTGGTTGTGCCTCAGGGCCACCCGTTGGCCAAGCTGCCGAAGCTGACCCTCGAAGCCCTGGCTGAATACCCGATCGTCACTTACGTGTTCGGCTTTACCGGCCGTTCCAAGCTCGATGAAGCCTTCAGCCATCGCGGCCTCACGCCGAAAGTGGTGTTCACCGCCGCCGACGCCGACGTGATCAAGACCTACGTGCGCCTGGGCCTGGGCGTCGGTATCGTCGCCAAGATGGCGGTCGACACCAACCTCGATAAAGACCTGGTCGTGCTCGACGCCAGCGAATTGTTCGAGTCCAGCGTGACCAAGATCGGCTTCCGCCGCGGCACTTTCCTGCGGGGCTTCATGTGCGACTTCATCGAAAAGTTTGCGCCGCACCTGACCCGTGAAGTCATGGCCAAGGCGATCCAGTGCCACAATAAGCAGGAACTCGAGGAGTTGTTTGACGGCGTTGAATTGCCCGTCCACTGATATTGCCTGACGGTGAGGGCGAGCTTTTAGTGGCGAGGGAGCTTGCTCCCGCTCGGGTGCGTAGCGCCCGCAAGTTTTTTGGGGCTGCTACGCACCCCAGCGGGGGCAAGCTCCCTCGCCACAGGAGTGGTTTATTTGGCCTCGGTAACCGTAAAGTGTTGCCGGGCGCCCGCCACCAGAATATCCACCTCATCACCTTCGAACTTGCCCAGCAGGCTTTTGCCCAAAGGCGAGCGCGGGGTGATGACGGTCACCGGCTGGCCCACCACATCCACTTTCAGGCCAGCTGCATCCGGCGCCAGGAACAGCCACTGCTGGCGGCCATTCTCGTCTTCCAGGCCCAGTAGCGTGCCGACCTCTATCCCGCGTTGATCATCGTAGGCGCGTAGTTGCAGGTTCTGGCACAGGGCCAGCGCTTGCTTGATCTCTTCGACGCGCTTGGCTTGCCCGGCCGCGAGGTAGGAAGCTTCCAGCCCCAAGGTGTCGTATTTGTTTTCCGCGATGTTTTCTTCATGGGTCGCGGTTTCGTAGGCGGTCTGCGCAGCGCGCTGGGCGATGTCGAGGTCGACGCTGAGTTTTTCCAGGATCAGTTGGTGAACGGCATGTTTATTCATGGGTGTGCTGGGTCATTCGCAAAATTGCAGGACATTCGCCTTGCTCTTTTCATTGGGCGCGTTCTGGTCTTGTTGCAGCCAGAACTGGCATTTGGGGTTGGACAGGTTGCGCGCATTGTTGCGCGCCTGGTCCAGGGTTTGTTGCTGTTCCTGTTTGCGCAGGTTCTCGGTGTATTGCTCAAACATTCGGTTCGGCGGCTCCGGTGCCACAGCCGCCGGTTTTGCCAATTGTTGAACCGCCTGAGCCACGGGAGCGAAGCTTTGCGGGAACAGGTAGCGCGAGGCCAGCCAGGCGGTCAGCACAATGGCGATAAACCCCAGCCACAGGCCAAAAGCCACGGCAGCACTGAGCTTGAACAGCGACAACGGACGTTCAGACATGATGGCCTCCTGGCGGGCATTAGCGGCAGAGCGGCGATTGTCGCACAGCCACTGTGCAGAATAATCGTGATCAAGCCTTCTGCATCGGCGCATTTATGCGGACAATCGAGCCTTTGAATGTTGGAGCCCGGAATGAAAGCCCGCTGGGATATTTTTTGCAGCGTCGTCGACAACTACGGCGACATCGGCGTGACCTGGCGCCTGGCCCGGCAATTGGTGGTGGAGCATGGCTGCGAAGTGCGCTTGTGGGTCGATGACCTGCGCGCCTTTGAGCGCATGTGCCCCGCGATCGATGTGCAGTTGGATCAGCAATGGCAAGAGGGCGTTGAAGTGCGCTACTGGCCGGCACACTGGTCGCCAACACCGTCAGCCGACGTGGTGATCGCCGCCTTTGCCTGCCAGTTGCCGCCCGACTATATGGAAGCCATGGCCGCGTGCGAACGCACGCCCCTGTGGATGAACCTCGATTACCTCAGCGCCGAAGACTGGGTGGTGGGCTGCCACCGCCTGCCGTCGGTGAAGTTCAAGGGCGTGCAAAAGTACTTCTTCTTTCCGGGGTTTCGTCCGGGCACGGGCGGGCTGTTACGCGAAGGCGGGTTATTAAAGCAGCGTCAGGCATTCCAGCAAGACGGCGCAGCGCAACACCAATTCCTGCAGTCGATGGGCATCGTTCCGGTAGCGGGTGCGCGGCTGATGTCGCTGTTTGCCTATGAAAATGCCGGGCTCGCCAGCTGGCTGGACGTGTTGGCGACGGATGGGCATGCCACTCATCTGCTGGTGCCCGAAGGCCGCATTCTCGGCGACGTGCAGCGCTGGCTCGGGGTCGAGGCGCTGGCGGTGGGCGATGTGCATCAGCGTGAGACGCTGACCGTGCAGGTGCTGCCGTTCGTGCGCCAGGAACAATATGACCGCCTGCTGTGGTGCTGCGACTTCAACGCCGTGCGCGGCGAAGACTCGTTCGTGCGTGCCCAATGGGCCGGGCGGCCGTTACTGTGGCACATCTACCGCCAGGACGAAGACATCCATCTGGACAAGCTCGATGCTTTCCTGACGCTCTACACCGCCGCCTTATCGCCCGCCGCCAAGGTCGCTGTCGTGACCCTGTGGCAAGCCTGGAACGCTGATGGCGATATGACACAAGCGTGGAAAATGCTCATGGAACACTGGCCGGAGGTGCACCAGCACGCGCAAACGTGGTGTCTGGAACAAGGCTTGCAGGCCGATCTTGCTACGGCGCTGGTACAGTTTTATGAAAGTTGGATATGATACGCCACCTTGATTTTTGTAAATCCCATCCAAATTTCGGATATACGCAATGAAAACTGGTAAAGAGCTGAAACCCGGTACCGTCATCAAGCTCGAAAACGACCCTTGGTTGGTTCAGAAAGCTGAGTTCACCAAGTCTGGTCGTAACAGCGCAATCATGAAGACCAAGCTGAAGAACCTGCTGACCGGCTACAAGACCGAGATCGTCTACAGCGCCGATGACAAACTGGAAGACGTGATCCTCGACCGCAAAGAAGCGACCCTGTCCTTCATCAGCGGCGACACCTACACGTTCATGGACACCACCGACTACACCATGTACGAGCTGAACGCTGAAGATATCGAAGCCGTTCTGCCGTTCATCGAAGAAGGTATGGAAGACGTCTGCGAAGCGATCTTCTTCGAAGACCGTCTGGTTTCCGTAGAGCTGCCAACCACCATCGTGCGTAAAGTTGCCTACACCGAAGGTTCCGCTCGCGGCGACACTTCGGGCAAGGTGATGAAGCCTGCCAAACTGGCTAACGGTACCGAGCTGCAAGTTGCTGATTTCATCGAAATCGACGACATGATCGAGATTGACACCCGTGAAGGTGGTTCGTACAAAGGTCGCGCCAAGAAGTAATTCTGGCCCAACCGTACGACAAAAAAAGCCCGACCTAGCGTCGGGCTTTTTTGTGCGCGTGTGTAAATCAGACCGTTACATGCAGGCGTACATCGACGTTGCCACGGGTGGCGTTGGAGTACGGGCACACCTGATGCGCGGCGTCGACCAGGCTTTGCGCCTCGTCTTGTGCCAGGCCAGGCAGGCTGATGTGCAGATCGATATCCAGGCCGAAACCGCCGGGGATTTGGCCGATGCCGACGTGGGCGGTGATCGAGGCGTCATCCGGGATTTTGCGTTTTGTCTGGCTGGCAACGAATTTCAGCGCGCCGATAAAGCAGGCCGAATAGCCGGCGGCAAACAGTTGCTCCGGGTTGGTGGCCTGGCCGCCAGCGCCGCCGAGTTCTTTAGGGGTGGAGAGTTTGACGTCGAGGATGTTGTCGCTGGAAACAGCACGACCATCACGGCCGCCGGTGGCGGTGGCTACTGCGGTATAGAGCGTTTGCATGGTATTTTCCTCTTGGTTTTTAGCGCTAAATGTTTGCGCGCTAAGTAGTTGGTGAGGCGAATATATAGCGCTAATATTTAGTGCGCAAGATAAATATAAAAAATATTTGATGGGTTCAAAAAAACAAATGTGGGAGCGGGCTTGCTCGCGATAGCGGTGTGTCAGTCGCCAGATGTGCTAACTGATCCACCGCTATCGCGGGCAAGCCCGCTCCCACATGTAAATTTTTAGTGCTTGGAAATTTGCGTCAGACCGCGTTCTGCAAATTGCTACGCAACGCAACCAGATCCGCCTGCAGCTTGCGCAACTGCTCAAGCTGCAAGCCGCTCGCCCCAAGGATGCATTGCGGAATCCCCATTGCCTTTACCTGCAAGGCACGCCCCGCTTCAGTCAGTTCCACCACCACCACCCGCTCATCTTCGCGCTTACGGGTGCGGCTGAGCAGGCCTTCGGCCTCCAGGCGTTTGAGCAATGGCGTGAGGGAGCCCGGGTCGGTGAGCAAGCGGTGGCTGATTTCGCCGACGGTCAAGCCATCCTCTTCCCACAGCACCATCATGGCCAAGTACTGCGGGTAGGTCAGGCCGAGGGCTTGCAACAGGGGCTTGTAGACCTTGGTCATAAGCAGCGACGTGGAGTGCAGGGCGAAACACAGCTGGTTGTCCAGCATCAGGTTTTCGCACGGGTCGGGATTTTTGCTCATGGTGCTGCCTTAAAAAGCGTGTATGCCCAGAATCTAGCGGGCAAATCTTTAATGCGCCAGATAATTCTGGCGCACCGGTCAGACCAAGCCGCTCTGCAGCGCCAGATCCCACGGCGGCACGGGGCTGAAACGCGATTTGAGGTATTCCAGCAACAAGCGGCTGCGGGCATTCGGTTGCTGTTCCAGGCGCAACGCGTAGATACCGGCGGTTTCCGGGCTGGGCAAACCGTTTTCGCAAAACAGTGGCACCAGTTCGCCGCGCACCAGGTATTCGCTGGCCAGCCACGTGGGCAGGTGGGCAATGCCCAGCCCGGCGAGGGCGCCGGACAGCAGGGCTTCGGCATTGTTGGCGCTCATGCGGATCCGGCGCGGCCGGTACAGGGTGCGGCGCCCATCCAGCTCGAAGCGCCAGGCGAACATCGGCGCCAGGCCGTCCCAGTCCAGGCCATCATGCTCGCTCAGCTCACGTGGATGGCGCGGCGTGCCACGGTTTTTGAGGTAGGCCGGGCTGGCGCAGGCGATGCGCACAATGCTCGCCAGGGGCGTGGCCACCAGGCGCGTGTCAACGATATGCCCGGCGCGCAGCACCAGATCGACTTTGCCCAAGTGCGCGCCCTGCATATCGACAAAGCTGTCGATCAAGTGCAGGTGCACGTCCAGCCCTGGGTACACGTTCAAAAAGTCGGCAATTACCGGCGCCAAATGCCGTCGACCAAAGGCGGCGGGGGCGTCCACCCGGATCAGACCTTCCGGCGCATGGCTCAAGGACACAGCCTCGGCGCGGGCCAGTTGCAACTCGCTGACGATCCGCCGCGCCCGCTCGGCGAAGGCCAGGCCCGCTGGGGTGGGCACCACCGCGTGGGTGCTGCGCTGGAACAGGCGGCTGCCCACCGAGCTTTCCAGGCTGTCGATGCGGCGCGCCACCGCCGAGGGTGTCAGCGGATGGCGGCGTGCGGCGGCGGAAAAACTGCCGGTCTCCAATACGTCCAGAAACAGGCTCAGTTGATCAGTCAGGGCATTGGGGTTCATGGGTGTACGCTTATGCGAGATTGGCATAGCCATTGTGCGTTGCTGTGCGTTTCCACGCTAGAGCCGACTGCGTAGCATGCAAGGCTTGGGTTTGTGGAGTGGTGAGCGTGGTGGATTTGGCAATGTATCTGGTATTGGGCGCAGCGCTCGGTACGGTCGGCGGCTTGTTTGGCATTGGTGGCGGGCTTATCGCAATCCCGGTGCTGGGGGTGCTGTTTGGCCTGGATCAACAGATTGCCCAAGGCACGGCCTTGGTGATGGTCGTGCCCAACGTGATGCTGGCCTTGTGGCGCTATCACCAACGTAACCGGATTGAATTGCGTCACGCGTTGCCTCTGGGGGTCATGGGCTTCAGCTTTGCCTGGCTCGGTTCGATCTGGGCGGTGGGCCTGGACGCCGGGGCCATGCGCATCGGCTTTATCGCGTTCTTGCTGGCGCTGGCGGCGTACAACCTGCTGCGCCTGTTTACCCGCAACGCACCGCCGACTGCGCAAATGCGTTATTCCTGGCCGTGGCTTGGCGTGCTGGGTGCCGCGTCCGGTTCCATGGGTGGTTTGTTCGGCGTGGGCGGTGCAGTGGTTGCCACGCCGGTACTGACCAGCGTGTTCGGCACTACCCAGGTGGTTGCGCAAGGCTTGTCGCTGGCCCTGGCATTGCCCAGCACCAGCGTGACGCTGGTCACCTACGCCTGGCACCATGAGGTGGATTGGATGATCGGCGTGCCACTGGCGGTGGGCGGCCTGCTCAGCATCAGTTGGGGCGTGAAAGTCGCCCACGCGCTGCCGGAGCGTATGTTGCGCGGGCTGTTCTGCGGCTTCCTGGCCGTGTGTGCGGTGATGTTGACCTTTAAAGTCTGAAGCCTTCGACGATGTATTGCGCCAGGCATTCGGTGATCGGCGAGCTCATTGCCGGGTTGCGCAACAAGTGCAGGTTCATCGAGGGCAGTGGCGGGAAACCTTCGTCACTGCTCAGAATCCGCAAGTCGTCGGTCACCAGGCTTTCCATGCACACCATCACTGCCAGGCCCGCGTTAACTACCGCCTGGATCGCCGCCACATTCGAGCTGTGGTAGGCCATGCGATAGTCACGCCCGGCCGCATTCAGCGCAGCGCGGGTCCACTGGTAGTAAAGGCAGTCAGTACCGGAACCTGCCAAGGGCAGTGCCTCGTGCTCGTCCACGCAGAAGCACGGCGCGGCCGCCCATACCATGCGCTCGGTACGCAACAACTCGCCGATTTCCTTGCCGGGTTCACGACTGATGACGGTCAGCGCCAAGTCTCTGCGCTGCATCAGTACCGACGACGACTCGCAGTGCATCTCGATCTGGATCAGCGGGTAGGCCTTGGAAAACTGTTTGAGAATGCCCGGCAGGAAGCGCATCACGTAGTCATCCGGCGTGCCGATGCGCACTAATCCGACCATATGCGGCTCGCGCAGGGTGTTGAACACCTCGCTGTGCAGTTTCAGGATGCGCCGTGCATAACCCAGTAATACTTGGCCTTCGGGCGTGAGCCTTACTTGGCGGCCATCGCGCTCGAACAGCTTGCGCTGCAGCACGTCTTCTTCCAGGCGCTTCATCTGCATGCTCACCGCCGATTGCGTGCGGTTGACCAACTCGCCCGCACGGGTAAAACCGCCCTGGTCGGCGATGGCGACGAAGGTGCGCAGCACTTCGGTGTCGATGCTGGGGTAGCCGGGCAATTGATCAATCTCCGAGATGTATTGCATAAAAAACATTCGTTGGATTGATCATAAGGCCCGGCACACACTTGCGCCATCCCTACTGGAGGGCGAGAAGATGAAAAGTCAGAAAGGTTTTGTGTTGTTGGGCAAGCGCCCGTTTTCCGGGCTGTTGCGCACGGTTTCCCGTTGGCAGGCGCTGCATGAAGAGCGTCATACCCTGGCAAGCTTGAGCGATGAGGCGCTTAAGGATATCGGGCTCAACCGCGGCGATGTCGAGCAGGAGCGTCACCTGCATTTCTGGCAAGATCCGCTGCGAAAATAACCCAGGATGCAGTAGGGTGGTCGGTGAGCCCACACGGAGAGAACCATGCCCGCCGACCTGTCGTTTTCCCTCAAGCAAGCGCGTCGCATGGCACTGGCGGCCCAGGGTTTTTCCGGGCGCCAGGCGCCAGCACTGATCAAGGCTGCGCACCTCAACCGTGTGATTGAGCGGTTGGGCGTATTACAGATCGATTCGGTCAACGCCGTGGTGCGTTCGCATTACCTGCCGCTGTTTTCGCGCTTGGGCCATTACTCCCCGTTGATCCTTGAACACGCTGCCTGGAGCCAGGGGCGGCGGCGTTCGTTGTTTGAGTATTGGGGCCATGAGGCCTCTTTGCTGCCCATGGCGTTGTACCCGTTGATGCGCTGGCGCATGGAGCGAGCGAAGTTGGGGCAGGGCATCTATTCGCAGATGGCGCGCTTTGGGCGTGAGCAGCAAGCCACCATCCAGCGCGTGTTGCACACTGTCGAGCAGCAAGGCGCATTGGGCGCGGGCAGTTTGTCGACCCGCGAGGAGCGTGCCGGCCCCTGGTGGGATTGGAGTGATGAAAAACACGCGCTGGAATGGCTGTTCGCCGCCGGCTTGGTCACCGTCGCGGGGCGGCGCGGGTTTGAGCGGCTTTATGATTTGCCGGAACGGGTCATTCCCGCCGACATTCTTCAAGCGTCTGTGAGCGAAGCCGAGGCTCAGCGCGGCTTGCTGCTGCACAGCGCAACCGCATTGGGTGTCGCCACCGAAAAAGACCTGCGCGACTATTTTCGCCTGGACCCCGCCGACAGCCGCGGCCGTCTGGCCGAGTTGGTCGAAGATGGGCAGTTGCAGGTGTGCCAGGTACAAGGCTGGAAACAGCCAGCGTACTGCCTGCCCGAACCCAAAGTGCCGCGCAAAGTGCCGGCAAGCGCTTTGCTGTCGCCGTTCGATTCATTGATCTGGGAGCGCAGCCGCACCGAGCGTCTGTTTGATTTTCGTTACCGGCTGGAGATCTACACGCCGCAAGACAAACGCGTGTACGGCTACTACGTGCTGCCGTTTTTGCACAACGAGCGGATCGCCGCCCGGGTTGACCTGCGCGCCGAACGCGCGAATGGGCGCCTGGCGGTGCACGCGGTACATGAAGAAGAACCGGGGCTGGATGAGGAAGGGATGCAGGCGTTGGCCCTGAATCTGCGGCAGATGGCGGACTGGCTTGGGTTGGAGCAGGTGCAGCTCAACTGCCAGCGGCCGAGTGCGGCGCGGCTGCGGGTGGCGATGCTCAGCTTGGGTGTTGGACTTTAGGACGCCATCGCGGGCAAGCCCGCTCCCACATA
This sequence comes from Pseudomonas sp. ChxA, assembly GCF_030263855.1. Classification (NCBI taxonomy): domain Bacteria; kingdom Pseudomonadati; phylum Pseudomonadota; class Gammaproteobacteria; order Pseudomonadales; family Pseudomonadaceae; genus Pseudomonas; species Pseudomonas sp. ChxA. Next base: position 5,263,177 of record NZ_JARPMK010000001.1, on the reverse strand, counting down.
AAAATTGCATTCCCCTGTTGGAATGCATTCCCCTGTGGGAGCGGCGGTGCGACGATTCGACTTGCCCGCGATGGCGTCGGCCCAGGCAACCCAAACCTCAGCGTTTGACTTGCTTTAAGGTTTCGGCAATCAGAAACGCCAATTCCAGCGACTGGTCGGCATTCATCCGTGGGTCGCAATGGGTGTGATAACGGTCAGACAAGCCATCTTCAGTAATCGGCCGCGCGCCGCCGATGCATTCGGTGACGTTCTGCCCGGTCATCTCGATATGGATCCCGCCGGCATAGCTGCCCTCGGCCTGGTGCACCTGGAAGAACTCCTTCACCTCGCCAAGAATCTGCGCAAAGTCGCGGGTCTTGTAGCCGCTGCTGGCCTTGATCGTGTTGCCATGCATCGGGTCCGAACTCCACAGCACCTGCTTGCCCTCGCGCTGTACCGCACGAATCAGGTTGGGCAGGTGGTCGCCGACCTTGCCGGCGCCCATGCGCGCAATCAGGTTGAGGCGGCCTGGGTCGTTGTCCGGGTTGAGGATGTCGATCAGGCGAATCAGGTCCTCAGGCTTCATGCTCGGGCCGACCTTGACCCCGATCGGGTTGTTGACCCCGCGCAGGAACTCGACGTGGGCGCCGTCCAGCTGACGGGTGCGGTCACCGATCCAGAGCATATGGGCCGAGCAGTCGTAGTAGTCGTTGGTCAGGCTGTCGCGGCGCACAAAGGCCTGTTCGTAGTTCAGCAGCAGCGCTTCGTGGGCGGTGAAGAAGCTGGTTTCGCGCAATTGCGGCGAGCTGTCCATGCCGCAGGCGCGCATGAACGCCAGGGTTTCGTCGATGCGGTCGGCCAGTTGGCTGTATTTTTCGGCCAGCGCGGAGTTGGCGATAAAGTCCAGGTTCCACTTATGCACCTGATGCAGGTCGGCAAACCCGCCCTGGGCAAACGCACGCAGCAAATTCAGGGTGGCAGTGGACTGGTGGTAGGACTGCAGCAAGCGGTCCGGGTCCGGCACACGGCTTTTTTCGTCGAAGCCGATGCCGTTGACGATGTCGCCACGGTAGGCGGGCAGGGTGACGCCGTCGATGGTTTCATCGTTGGCCGAACGCGGCTTGGCGAACTGGCCGGCCATGCGTCCGACCTTGACCACCGGGCAACCGGCGGCGAAGGTCATCACAATCGCCATCTGCAGCAGCACCTTGAAGGTGTCGCGGATTTTTGCCGCAGAAAACTCGGCAAAGCTCTCGGCGCAGTCGCCACCCTGCAACAGGAAGGCGCGGCCCTGGGTCACTTCGGCAAACTGACGGCGCAGCTCGCGGGCTTCCCCGGCAAACACCAGTGGCGGGTAGCTGGCCAGGTTCTGCTCCACTTGCAGCAAGTGCGCAGCGTCCGGGTACTGGGGTTGTTGCTGGATCGGCAGGGCGCGCCAGCTGTCGGGGCTCCAGGGTTGGCTCATCATGAACTCGATAGGTTGATTGACGGTCGGGCGCCAATGTTAGCAGCAATTAGTGCGTGACCTGTTGCCGCCGCTTGGCCGACAATCGCGCCTTTGCCGTGCGGTAAACCCTTTAGGAGTAGTGATGAGCGAGGAGCGTGTCGAGCACCTGCTGGCCGAAGTCCATGATGATTTCGGCATGATCCGTGTGCTCGAAGTGGCCGATTACCGTTTTCTCGAGTTTGGCGATGCCATCGAGCAAAGCTGCGTGTTTACCGCCGACCCGAGCTGGCTCGAGTACGACTACACCCGCGCGATGTTGATTGGCGCGTTGTGCCATGAGCAACCGGAGAGCGCGCTGTTCCTCGGCCTGGGCGCCGGCACGCTGACCCAGGCGTGCCTCAAGTTCCTGCCGCTGGAAGACGTCGAGGCCATTGAGCTGCGCCCGGATGTGCCGCGCCTGGCCATCGAGTACCTGGGGCTGGATGACGACCCGCGCTTGTACATCCGCATTGGTGACGCGCTGCAATTGCTCGATACCGCCGAGTCGGCCGACTTGATTTTCGTCGACCTGTACACCGATGTTGGCCCAGGCGTCGGGCACCTGGCCTGGACTTTCCTGGAAAACTGCCAGAAAAAACTCAACCCCGGCGGCTGGCTGGTGATCAACCAGTGGGCGACCGATGACGGTAAACCATTGGGCGCGGCGTTGTTGCGCGGGTTGTATCACCGGCATTACTGGGAACTGCCGGTGAAGGAGGGCAATGTGATTTTGCTGGTGCCTTCGGAGCTGGATCAGGAACTGGATATGGCCGCTTTGTCGGACCGCGCCGAGGCGTTGGCGCCGCGGTTGGGGTATTCGTTGCAGGCGTTGATCAAGGCGATTCGGCCGGCGACCTAGTTGCCTGTTCTGACGCCATCGCGGGCAAGCCCGGCTCCCACAGTTGAATAGCATTTTCCGGTTGAAATGCATTCCACCTGTGGGAGCGGGCTTGCCCGTGATTAGGCCAGCACAGCCCACTCAAATGCCCTTGAACACCCCCGGCCGCTTCTCAACCATGGCCCGCACACCTTCTTTGGCATCTTCACTGTTCAACAATTTCTCCACCACCCCCTGCAACCCGGCCGCCGCCACGGTTTCACCCTCCATGCGCGCCTGGCGCGCCGACATCAACGTCGCCTGCACGCCCAGCGGCGCCTGGCGGGCAATGCGGTTGGCCAACTCGACGGCGCGGGGCAGCAGGTCTTCACTGGCCATCACTTCCTGCACCAGCCCCAGACGCAGCGCCTCATGGGCGTCGAATTCATCGCCGGTCAGCAGCCAGCGCATCGCGTTGCCCCAGCCGGCAATCTGATGAAAGCGCAGGGTCGCGCCGCCAAACGGGAAGATCCCGCGCTGTACTTCCATCTGCGCAAAGCGCGTATTGCTGGCGCAGAGGTTGATATCCGCTGCCAGCATCAACTCGATGCCGATGGTCAGGCAGTAACCCTGGGCTGCGACGATCACCGGTTTATTGACGCGAGGGCCGGCAAACACGCCCCACGGATCGCAGCCGCCCAAGGGTGGTTGCCAGCCTCCCGACATCACGCCACTGACATTGGCCAGATCAAGCCCTGCGGTAAAGTGCTCGCCGTGGGCGAATACCACGGCCACGCGAGCGTCGTCGTTTCGATCAAATTCGCCATAGGCCAGGCTCAGCTCATTGAGCAGGTCCAGGTCAAAGGCATTGCGCTTGGCCACTCGATCCAGCCCCAACAGCAGGACATGACCCTGTAATTCACGGCTGACGCGACTGCTGCTGGCTTGATTCATCGGGTGTGGCCTCGGGGGCTTGGGTAGGGTTTTAGACCAATGGGTCTTGATGCACAGGTGAACCGTTTAAGTGTTGTGACCAACAGGGCCGGGCCTTTGAAAAATAGACCTTGGCGCGGGTATGCGCAAAGACTGTGACGCAGCGCGGTATATCGGCACTTTCGGATAAAAAAAGCTCCCTTTTTCAGCTATTTCCGGTATAGTGCGCGCCGGCCTTTAACCGGGCCGCGTTTAGGTAGCGCAATTCCCCGAAGTCAGCTTCGGCTGCACGTCCGCACAGCGGACTCTCCCTTGACGAATCTTTTTCATTCATTCGTTTTCGCAAATCCCCGCCGACAAAGCAGCCAGGGCGACTCTTGAGTCTCAACACGGCATGCGCAGCTTTGGAGCATGGGTCTTTGCGGATGCACTTAGAGGCAGACCCATGACCCAGGAAACCGGCGGCTTCGCCGCTTTTAATCTTAACCCGAACATTCTTGCTGCCGTCATTGCGACCGGCTACGAAGAACCTTCGGCTATTCAGCAGCAATCGATTCCGATCATCATGGCCGGCCAAGACATGATTGGCCAGGCGCAAACCGGTACCGGTAAAACCGCCGCGTTCGCCCTGCCTATCCTGCACTGCATCGATCCTGCCAAGCGCGAGCCGCAAGCCCTGATCCTGGCGCCAACCCGTGAGTTGGCGCTGCAAGTAGCAACCGCTTTTGAAACCTACGCCAAGCAAATGCCAGGCGTAACCGTTGTGGCCGTTTACGGCGGCGCGCCTATGGGCCCACAACTGAAAGCAATCCGTAACGGCGCACAGATCGTTGTCGCCACTCCGGGCCGTCTGTGCGACCACCTGCGTCGTGACGAGAAAGTCCTGTCGACCGTGAACCACCTGGTTCTGGACGAAGCTGACGAAATGTTGAAGCTGGGCTTCATGGATGACCTGGAAGTCATCTTTAAAGCGCTGCCACCGACCCGTCAGACCGTACTGTTCTCGGCCACCCTGCCACAGTCGATCCGTGCCATTGCCGAACGCCACCTGCGCGATCCGCAACACGTGAAGATCCAGACCAAGACTCAGACCGTTACCGCGATCGAACAGGCTCACCTGTTGGTTCACGCTGACCAGAAGACCTCGGCTGTATTGAGCCTGCTGGAAGTCGAAGACTTCGACGCCCTGATCATGTTCGTGCGCACCAAGCAAGCGACCCTGGACCTGGCCAGCGCCCTGGAAGCCAAAGGCTACAAAGCCGCTGCGCTGAACGGTGACATTGCCCAGAACCAACGTGAGCGCGTGATCGACTCCCTCAAGGATGGCCGTCTGGACATCGTTGTGGCGACCGACGTTGCCGCCCGTGGCCTCGACGTTCCACGTATCACCCACGTGTTCAACGTTGACATGCCTTACGATCCAGAGTCCTACGTTCACCGTATCGGCCGTACCGGCCGTGCCGGTCGCGAAGGCCGTGCACTGCTGCTGGTGACTCCACGTGAGCGCCGCATGCTGCAAGTGATCGAGCGTGTAACCGGTCAGAAAGTTGCCGAAGTCCGCCTGCCGGATGCCCAGGCCGTTCTCGATGCTCGCATCAAGAAACTGACCAACAGCTTGTCGCCGCTGGTGGCTGACGCTGAATCGACCCACGGCGAGCTGCTGGACCGCCTGACTGCCGATATCGGTTGCACCCCACGTGCCCTGGCTGCAGCCCTGCTGCGCAAAGCTACCAATGGTCAGGCCCTGACCCTGGCAGCAATCGAGAAAGAACGCCCACTGGTACCGAACAACGCGCCACGCGGTGATCGTCCAGAGCGTACTGGCGACCGTCCAGACCGTGGTGATCGTGAGCGTCGCGCTCCGGTTCCATTGGCTGAAGGTCGTGCTCGTTGCCGTACCGCGCTGGGCGCGCGTGATGGTATCGCCGCCAAGAACCTGCTGGGCGCTATCCTCAACGAGGGTGGCCTGGCACGTGAAGCCATCGGTCGCATCCAGGTGCGTGACAGCTTCTCCCTGGTGGAGCTGCCGGAAGACGGCCTGGAAAAACTGCTGGCCAAGCTGAAAGACACTCGCGTTGCCGGTAAGCAGCTGAAACTGCGTCGCTACCGCGAAGATTGATCCGCCCTTGGGCTGATTGATCGCAGATAAAAAATCCCCGACTGGTTCGGGGATTTTTTTGCCTGGCATTTCTTTCGGATCAGCACCCGATCAAATGTGGGAGCTGGCTTGCCTGCGATAGCGGTGTATCAGTGGCAAATAGGCTAACTGAACCACCGCTATCGCAGGCAAGCCAGCTCCCACCTTTAGATCTCTGTTAGCCGAAACGATAGATGTCCATGCCCAGCGCGCCCAAGGTGAACCCCTGATGCGCCACGTTGAAATCACCGCCGGCCCCCCGTGCAAAGTACAACGGCAACAAATGCTCATCGCTCGGATGGCTGCGCACGGCATGCGGCGCCTGGCGGCGGTAGTCATGCAGGGCCGTCTCATCGTTGGCGGCAAGTTTATCCACCACCCAATCACGAAAATCCCGTGCCCAGGGCTCGATGCTCTCTGGCCCGGCGCGCCAGTTCAACTCACCCAGGTTATGGGTGATGCTGCCGGAGCCGATTAACAGCACACCTTGTTCGCGCAGGCTGGCCAGGGCCTGTCCGACTCGGGTTTGCAGCGCCGGGCCCATGCGGCTGGGCAAGGAGACCTGCACCACCGGGATATCTGCCGCCGGGTACATCAGTGACAGCGGCACCCAAGTGCCGTGGTCAAAGGGACGGCGTTCATCAGTTCGTGCATCCAGCCCATCGGCTTGCAGCAGTTCGACGATCTGCGCGGCCAGCTGCGGGTTGCCCGGCGCCGGGTATTGCACGGCAAACAGCTCGGCAGGGAAACCGCCGAAGTCGTGCCAGGTCTCTGGGGCGGCGCTGCCCGTGACGAGTAATTCGTGGCTTTCCCAATGCGCCGATACCACCACAATCGCTGTTGGCCGTGGCAGTTCAGCCGCCAGACGCCGCAACGCCGGGCCACTGGCGCCGGGTTGCAGGGCAAGCATGGGCGAGCCGTGGGAGATAAACAGGCTGGGGAGCATAAGTCGGGTCCTGAGGGTTAACATGGGCCCATCTTCAATCAGATCATTGATCTAAATCTAATATAAGTTTTAGCGCCTTTTGATCGAATTTTCAGAGTGATTTATGGAGCCTAAGTTTTGGCAAGAGCGCTGGGCGCGCAATCAGATTGGCTTTCACCTGCCTGACGTCAACCCTTACCTGCAGCGGCATTGGCCGAAACTGGCATTGCCGGATGCTGCGAAAGTGCTGGTGCCGTTGTGTGGCAAGAGCCTGGATTTGATCTGGCTTGAAAGCCTTGGGTATCGCGTAATGGGCGTCGAACTGTCGGAGCAGGCGGTTCAAGCCTTCTTCAATGAGCAATCGTTGACGCCGCATATCCGCCAGCAGGGTGCGTTCAAGGTGTATGTGTGCGGCTTGATCGAGGTGTGGTGCGGCGACTTCTTCGCCATCGACGCCGATGCGGTGAGCGATTGCACTGCACTCTATGACCGCGCGGCGTTGATCGCTTTGCCGCCACTGATGCGGGCGCAATACGCTGAGCATCTCAATACGCTTCTGCGTCCAGGTTGCAAGGGGCTGCTGATCACCCTGGACTATGATCAGACGCAGAAGGCTGGACCGCCGTTTGCGGTGACTGACGAAGAAGTCAGGGTATTGCTGGGCTTGCGTTGGAGCCTGACTGTACTTGAAGAGCAAGACATCCTGGGCGAGAGCTGGAAGTTTGTGCAGGACGGCGTTACGCGGCTGGAGGAGCGTGTGTATCAACTGACTCTGCGTTGACTATTGCATCGCCATCGCGGGCAAGCCCGGCTCCCAGAGTGAATGCGTTCCAATGTGGGAGCCGGGCTTGCCCGCGATGGCGTTATCAGCACCCACAAAAAAGGGGCGATCAAATCGCCCCTTTCTGTGTCACATCAGCCCCGACGACGCAGCGCGTCGATGCGCTCCTCCAGCGGCGGGTGGCTCATGAAGAAGCGTGCAAAGCCTTGCTTGATGCCACCGTTGATGCCAAACGCGGTCAGGCTGTCCGGCATGTGAACCGGCAGGCCCTGTTCGGAGCGCAGGTGTTGCAGCGCTGCGATCATCGCCCCGGTGCCGGCCAGGCGGGCGCCGGCTTCGTCTGCGCGGAATTCACGTTTGCGCGAGAACCACATGGTGATCGCGCTGGCCAGGAAGCCCAGCACCACTTCAGCGAAGATGGTCGCCACGAAGTAAGCGATGCCGCGGCCACCTTCGTTCTTGAAGATCACCTTGTCGACAAAGTTGCCGATGATCCGTGCAAAGAACATCACGAAGGTGTTCACCACGCCTTGTACCAGCGCCAGGGTGACCATGTCGCCATTGGCCACGTGGCCGATCTCGTGGGCCAGCACGGCCTTCACTTCGTCGTAGGAGAAGCGTTCGAGCATGCCCTGGCTCACCGCGACGAGTGCGTCGTTCTTGTTCCAGCCGGTGGCAAACGCGTTGGCCTCGTAGGCTGGGAAGATCCCGACCTCCGGCATCTTGATGCCGGCCTCGCGAGACAGTTGCTCAACGGTTTGCAGCAACCATTGCTCATGGCGGGTGCGTGGCTGGGTGATGACCTGGGTGCTGGTGCTCATCTTCGCCATCCATTTGGAGATGAACAGCGAAAACAGCGAGCCGGCAAAACCAAAGACCGCACAGAAAACCAACAGCTGATTGAGGTTCAGATCAACCCCGTTGGCCGCCATGAACCCGTTAAAGCCGAAAAGGCTCAGGGTGATGCTGGCAATCAGCACGACCGCCAGGTTAGTGGCCAAGAACAGCAGGATGCGCATCATGGTTGTAGAATTCTCCTCATGCTTAATATGTCGCGTACTGCGGGGTATATAAGGTGCGGCCTGGGGTGATTCAACCGAGCGACTATTTCAAACTGTGTCCTACAGCATCAATGTAGAGCCCTGAAGGGAATTTCTGACCTGAAAAGGCACTCATGATCACCGCACTCATGCCTTCGCGCCCTGTAGTTTCAAGGGGCTGACCGGTCCGTGGTGTGCAGCGGCAAGCGAGGAGGGGAGGCAGGCTAGAGAAGTGTTGCCAGATACTCGCTGTACGACCGGAGGGCGGTCGTACAGCGACTTTTACATTACTGGCGATAGGACTTGAGGAAGTTGCCGATGCGACCAATGGCCATGTCCAGGTCATCCACGCGCGGCAAGGTCACCACGCGGAAGTGATCCGGCCACGGCCAGTTGAACGCCGTTCCCTGCACCACCAGCAGCTTTTCCGACAGCAGCAGGTCGAGCACGAATTTCTCGTCGTTGAGGATCGGGCAGACTTTCGGGTCGATGCGCGGGAAGGCATACAGCGCGCCCATGGGTTTCACGCAGCTGACGCCCGGGATTGCGTTGAGCAGTTCCCAGGTGCGGTTGCGTTGTTCCAATAGACGGCCCTGGGGCAGGACCAGGTCATTGATGCTCTGGTAGCCGCCGAGTGCGGTCTGGATCGCATGTTGGCTCGGCACGTTGGCGCACAGGCGCATATTGGCCAGCATGTCGATGCCTTCGATGTAGCTCTGGGCATTGTGCTTGGGGCCGGAGATGGCGATCCAGCCGGAGCGGAAACCCGCCACCCGGTAGGACTTGGACAGGCCATTGAAGGTCAGGCACAGCAGGTCCGGCGCCAGGGAGCCGGTGCAGATGTGCACGGCGTCGTCGTAGAGGATCTTGTCGTAGATCTCGTCGGAGAACACCACCAGGTTGTGCTGGCGCGCCAGTTCGAGCATGCCCAGCAGCACTTCCTTGGAATAGACGGCGCCGGTGGGGTTGTTCGGGTTGATGATCACCAGGGCCTTGGTGTTAGGGGTGATCTTGGCCTTGATGTCGGCCAGGTCCGGGAACCAGTCGGCGCCCTCATCGCACAGGTAGTGCACCGGATGGCCGCCGGCCAGGGTCACGGCAGCGGTCCACAGCGGGTAGTCGGGTGCGGGCACCAGCACTTCGTCGCCGTTGTTGAGCAAGGCCTGCATGGACATCACGATCAGCTCGGACACGCCATTGCCCAGGTAGATGTCTTCGATGCCGACACCTTCGACCTGCTTTTGCTGGTAGTACTGCATCACCGCCTTGCGCGCGCTGAACAGACCCTTGGAGTCGCTGTAGCCCTGGGCAGTCGGCAGGTTGCGAATCACGTCCTGGAGAATTTCGTCCGGCGCTTCGAAACCAAAAGGCGCCGGGTTGCCAATGTTCAGCTTGAGGATGCGATGGCCTTCCTCTTCCAGGCGTTTGGCGTGCTTGAGCACTGGGCCGCGAATGTCGTAGCAGACGTTGGCGAGCTTGTTCGATTTGCTGACCTGCATGGCGATGTGATCCTGAAAATGAACGATCCAGACGGCGTGGACACTACCGTACTGCGAATCCTGCGAGGCCTGCACCCATAAATACGTTTGAATGCCGTTAGCGCGGGTGCCAGACTGGCGTTTTGAAGAGGCGCAATCATACGTGCCGCCTGATCCATGGAAAAGACACAGATCAGGGTTTTTCAGTTGCCGAGGTGTACCGATGGATAAGTTGCAGAAAACCGTTGAAGAATGGAAGGCGATGCTCGATCCGGAGCAGTACAACGTGTGCCGTCTCAAAGGCACCGAGCGACCTTTCAGCGGCAAATACAATGCCACCAAGACCGATGGCGTGTACCACTGCATTTGCTGCAATGAGCCGCTGTTCGATTCCACCACCAAGTTTGATTCCGGCTGCGGTTGGCCGAGTTTCTACGCGCCGATTGCCGACAGCGCGATGATCGAGATCCGTGACGTCAGCCACGGCATGATCCGTACCGAAGTCACCTGTGCCAAGTGCGACGCGCACCTGGGGCATGTGTTCCCGGACGGCCCACCACCGACCGGCCTGCGTTACTGCATCAACTCGGTGTGCCTGGACCTCGTTCCTCGCTGACTGATCGTTCCCACGCTCCGCGTGGGAAGCCTCCTGTGACGCTCCGCGTCACGACGTTAGAAGCGAACGCAGAGCGTTCTGGGCTGCATTCCCACGCGGAGCGTGGGAACGATCTATGTGCAGGCATCACTGCGGTCAATTAAATTGCGCACAATTGAATTGCCTACTATCTTTGCAGTTCTTTCCCCGTATTCGAGGCGCCGCCATGAGCGACAACCTGCTGAGCATCCCGTGCACCACCATCAAGGGTGAGCAAAAGACCTTGGCCGATTTTGCCGGCAAGGCCATTTTGGTGGTCAACACCGCCAGCAAATGTGGCTTCACCCCGCAGTACAAGGGCCTGGAGCAGGTGTGGCAGCAGTACAAGGACCAAGGTCTGGTGGTGCTGGGCTTTCCCTGCAATCAGTTCGGCAAACAGGAGCCCGGCAACGAAGGGGCGATTTCCGAGTTCTGCGAGCTGAACTTCGGTGTCAGCTTCCCGCTGTTCAAGAAGATCGACGTGAACGGCAGCGACGCCCACCCCCTGTTCGTGCAACTGAAAAAACAAGCGCCGGGGCTGCTGGGCTCCCAACGCATCAAGTGGAACTTCACCAAGTTCCTGATCGGCCGTGATGGCAAGTTGGTCAAGCGTTTTGCCCCGACCACCAAGCCCGAAGCCCTGACCCAAGAGATCGAAGCCCTGCTCAAATGACCGACGTGCCCCGTGTGTCCCTGGCCCTGGACGACCAGCTGTGTTTCAAACTCTATGCCGCGTCCCGCGCAGTGACGCGAGCTTACAAGCCGATGCTCGATCAGTTGGGCCTGACCTACCCGCAATATCTGGCGATGCTAGTGTTGTGGGAGTGGCACGCCGCCGCCCCGGCGCAACCCACGGTTAAAGCCCTGGGCGAGCGCCTGATGCTCGACTCTGGCACGCTGACGCCGTTGCTTAAGCGCCTGGAACAGCTGGCGTTGGTCAAGCGTCAGCGCAGCACGTTGGACGAGCGTGAGATGCACCTGAGTTTGAGCAAGGCGGGTTTGCAGCTAAGAGACCAGGCCCATGCGTTGAAAACCCGGCTGTTATGCGACAGCGGCGTCGACCTCAATCAGGCCGACGTCTTGCGCGATGGTCTGGACCAATTGCTGGCGCAGATCAAAGGCTTGTCGAGTTCGGCACCCACAGGTCCAGCAGGGCCTTGAGCTCTTCGCGGCGAAACGGTTTGGCCAGGTAATCATCCATTCCCGCCGCCCGGCAGCGCTCGCGTTCTTCCGCCAGGGCGTTGGCGGTCAAGGCGACGATAGGCAGTTCCGGCCAGCGCCCGCTGCGGCGAATCTGCCGGCTGGCCTCGTAGCCGTCCATTACCGGCATATTGCAGTCCATCAGCACCATGTCGAAGCGCTGCTCCTCCAGCAACTTGAGCGCCTCGCCGCCGTGGGCAGCCACAATCACTGCGCAGCCGAGCTTGCTGAGCATGCCCTTGGCGACCAATTGATTGACCGGGTTGTCCTCCACCAAAAGAATGCGCGCGCGATGGGCGAGGGGCACGGCGTCCATCTGGACAGGGTCGAGGATCAGTTGCGCTTCGCTGCGCAGGTTGCGTTGCAGAATCTGGTACAGCGCATTGCGACTCAGCGGGCGTGCCTGTTGCTGCAGCGGCATCAGGGCCGCGACTTCTTCGCTGGGCATGAAGTTGCCATAGGCGGTCACCAGCAAGATCGGCGCGCTGATGCCTGGGCGCAGGCGGAACAGGCACTCCGGGCAATCGGTGATCAGCAAGTCAGGGTTCAGCCCGGTCAGGTCGTCATCCTGGGAGTAACAGCGCAGCGCCAGCCCCCAAGCCGGCAGCAAGGTGCCGAGCAATTCCGCCAGGCCGCTGCCGGTATTGGTGATGGCGATGACTTCGCCCAGCAGTGGCGCTTGTCGTGCGGTCGGCAAATGTGTGGGCAGCGGCAGGTCGGCGCAGAACTGGCTGCCAAAGCCGACTTCCGAGCTGATGCTCAGGCGGCCCTTCATCGCTTCACACAGGTTATGCGTCAACGCCAACCCAAGTCCGGTGCCGCCGAACTGGCGTGTGATACCTGCGCCTGCCTGGGTAAACGGCTGGAATATCTTCACCTGCGCTTCCTGGGCAATGCCGATGCCGGTGTCACAGACTTCGATTTTTACCCGGCCACCCTGGGCGCTGAGGCGCACATCCACGCGGCCAAAGCGGGTGAACTTCAAGGCATTCGACAGCAGGTTGCTGACGATCTGCCGCACCCGTGTCGGGTCGCCAATCACCTGCGCAGGAAACAGCGGGTCGATCAGGCAGGTCAACTCCACACTCGGCGCGGCGTTCTGCGACAGCAGGTTGGCGGTGTCTTCCACCAATGAGCCGAGGTCGAACGGGATGCGTTCCAGCTCCAACTGGCCAGCGTCGAACTTCGACAGGTCGAGGATATCGTTAAGCAGTTCCACCAGCACCTTGCCCGAATCGTGGGCGATCGACAGTTGCTGGCGCTGTTCGGCGTTCAGCGGGCTGTCCAGCGACAGTGCGATCATGCCCAGCAAGCCATTGAGCGGCGTGCGGATCTCATGGCTCATATTGGCCAGGAACGCGGCGCGCGCCTGGGCCATGGCCAGCGCGGTCAATTTGGCGGCTTCGAGTTCATCGTTGGATTGGCTCAAGCGCTGGTTGCTGGCCTTGAGCTCCAGGGTGCGTGCCGAGACAATATCTTCCAGTTGACCCAGGTACTCGGTGAGGCGGTCCTCGGCATGCTGGCGTTGCTGGATTTCGGTCTGCATGTTTTCGAATTGCTGGTTGGCGACGTTCACCAGCACGCCGATTTCATCGTTTTCGTGACCCGGCGGGCAATCCAGGCGGGCCTGCTTGCTGGTGCTGAGAGCACGGATAATGCGCACCAGCGGTTGCGTCAGCATCACGTAAAACAGCCCCAACAGAATGCCGGTCAGCAGCAGGCTGCGGGCGAACCCGTTGAGCAAGGTGATCTCGGCGCGGTGCAGGAAACGGCTGCCAAAGGCGTAGGTATCGACGTCCAGGCGCAGCACACCGAGGGAATCCTCGGGCATGTGGCTCAGGAACAGTCGGTCTTCGAACAGGCGGTTGGCGCCAAACAGGAAGTCACTGATGGGTCGGTAGGCGCTCTCTTTGCGCGGCCGGTTCACGTCGGCCAGTACCACGCCATTGTTATCGACCAGTTGCGCATGGGTGATGGCCGGCGAGTGCAACAGACCCAGGGTCAGTTCCTGGGCGAGCTCGGCATCGATGTTGTAGGCGATACGTGAGGCAGGGTTATGGCTGATTTCGATCAGTGAGCGTATTTCACGGTTGATCGAGGCGTCTTCGCTGGCATAATCAATGCCGATCTGGATCAGGCTGAGCAAGGTTCCCAAGACGAAACCGACCAGCACAGTCAATCGAGCTTGTTTATAAGACAAGCGGTGGGTGAACTTGATATCCATCGGGTGTTGAACCACTTCACGTTTCCCTTCGCCCGGCAAGCATAGCTGAACATCCACAGGCTTTGGCTTGGCCGGCATGAATCGTTTTATACGCAGCCTCGTGGGGTCTGCCACAGGGTTGCCAATACGCCATCTTTTGCAAGAACTTGCCAGAGGAATAATCGTGGATTCTCGATTGAATGCCTTTCTTGAGCGGGCCGACGCGGTTTTGGCTCGCCTGGAGCCGCTGTTACCGGCACCCCGTCAAGCCATCGACTGGAATAATTGCCTCGCCGCCCGTTGGCAGCGCGAAGGCCGCAGCGGCTTTTTGCTGCCGTTGGAAGTGAGCCTGGACATGCGCCTGTCCGACCTTATCGGCGTAGACAAGCAACGTGAGCAACTGGCTCGCAACACTCAGCAGTTTCTCGATGGCCTGCCCGCCAACCATGCGTTGCTGTGGGGCTCGCGCGGCACCGGCAAATCCTCCATGGTGCGCGCCTTGCTGGCCCAGCATGCCAAAGCCGGTTTGCGCCTGATTGAAATCGAGCGTGATCACTTGGCTGACCTGCCGCGCGTGGTCGAGCAACTGCTCAAGCTGCCGCAGCGGTTTATCCTGTTCTGTGATGACCTGTCTTTCGAAGCGGGTGAGGGCGATTATCGCGTACTCAAGAGCGTACTGGATGGCTCCCTTGAGCAAGCGCCGGAAAACGTGTTGCTGTATGCCACCTCCAACCGTCGTCACCTGGTGCCGGAAAACCAGAGTGACAATGACAATTGGAAACGCGTGGACGGTGAGTTGCACCCCAGCGAGGCAGTGGAAGACAAAATCGCCTTGTCCGACCGTTTTGGCTTGTGGTTGTCGTTCTACCCGTTCAGCCAGGAACACTTCCTGGATGTGGTTGAACACTGGATCGGCGAACTGGCCAGCAAGGCCGGCTTGCAGTGGCAGCGTGATGAAGCCCTCGACATCCTGGCCGTGCGCTGGGCCACCGGGCGTGGCAACCGCAACGGCCGTTGCGCGTATCAATTTGCCCGTTACTGGGTGGGTCTCAAGTTGTTGGAGCGTCAACCATGATCGATTTGCAGCAGGCCGGCACTGGCCTCGATGGCTATGCCATGCTCTGCGCGCAGCTGGAATCACTGCTCGCCGATGAGCGTGAATTTATCGCCAACAGTGCGCAGTTCTCGGCGTTCCTGTTCAACCAGTTGGACGACTTGAACTGGGCGGGCTTCTACCTCAATCGCAATGAAGAACTGGTGCTTGGCCCGTTCCAGGGCCAGATCGCTTGCGTGCGTATCCCCTTCGGGCGTGGCGTCTGCGGCGCGGCGGCGGCATCGCGGCAAACCCAGCGGGTGGAAGATGTGCATGCGTTCCCGGGCCATATTGCGTGTGACAGCGCTTCCAACAGCGAACTGGTAGTGCCCTTGGTCAAGGATGGCCTGCTGGTGGGTGTGCTCGATCTGGACAGCCCGTCGCTGGCCCGTTTCAGCGAGCAGGACCAGGCGGGCATCGAGCAGTTGGCGGCGATTTTCCTGCGGTTGACCGACTGCTGACCTTGCAGGAGAGGGCTGGCCGCCGTTATTGGCTGTCCAGCTTATGTAGCTGCACTTGCAGGGTCCTCTCCAGCTCCAGCATGAGTTTTTCCAGGGCCTTGACCCCTGCTTCGATTGTGGGGCGCTCTTCGTTGCGGGCACAGGCCTGCTCGAGTGTTTCGCATTGCGCGGCCAAGGCGCTCGCTTGGACGATGCGCGCGGCGCCCTTGATCTTGTGGGCTTGCTCAATGATGGCCTGGTGCGCGGCGTGTCGGGCCATCAAGGCCAGCAGGTCCTCGCGGTCCTGACGGCTGCTGCTCAGCAGCTCCTCCAGCAGGCGTCGGCTCAGTTGTGGATCGCCTCCGGTGAGTGCATCCAGGCAATCGAGATCCAGCCGCTGGCCGCTGGACTGGGGTTTGATCAGCGCCAGATGCTGCTCCAGTGCCGTGAGGCTGATGGGTTTGAACAGGCAGTCGTTCATGCCCGCTTGCGCACAGCGGAGTTTTTCCTCGGGTTGGGCATTGGCGGTGAAACCGAGGATCACGCAGGGCATCTGCTGCTCTCGCTGCTCGTATTCACGGATAGAACGGCTCAACTCATAGCCATTCATCACGGGCATGTTGCAGTCGGCAATCACCAGGTCGAAATGCTCCTGGCGCCAGGCCTGAAACCCGGCGGCGCCATGTTGGGCTGCCGTGAACTGGTGCCCCAGGTAACCTAATTGCTGGCACATCAGCAAGCGGTTCGCCGGATGATCGTCCACCACCAGTACATTGAGTACCGCTGCGGCCGTTGGCGCCTGAGACTTGAGCTCGTCCGGCGCTTCAATGGGTTTGAGGCAGGTCATCTTCAAGCTCACCTGTACCTGAGTGCCCACCATGGGCACGCTGCTCAGGCTCAGTTGCCCGCCCATCATCTCGCACAGGCTGCGACAGATCACCAGCCCCAGGCCCGCTCCGCTCCTGGCCAAGTGCCCGGAGTTGTCCGCCTGGGCAAAGGGTTCGAACAGGCGCAATTGGTCGTCCCGGCTGATGCCGATGCCCGTGTCCTCGACTACCAGCTTCATCTGCACCTCTTGGGGCTGCTCGGTGGGTTGCACCTGCACCTTGATCTTCACCTGCCCGCGCTCGGTGAACTTGATCGCGTTGCTGACCAGGTTGGACAGCACCTGCTTGAAGCGCAGCGGGTCTATCAGCACGGCGGTGTTGTCGAGTTTGGGGTCGAATTCGAGTAACAGGCTGAGGGTCTTCTGGCGGGCCAGACCATCGAAGACGCGCACCACCGATTCGATCACTTCGCGCAGGTTAACGCGCTCGGGAGCCAGGCTCAGGCGGCCCGATTCGATGCGTGCAATGTCGAGGATATCGCCGATCAGCTCCAACAGGTCCTTGGCCGAGTTGTAGGCCACTTCGATCGCCGGGCGGTCGAGATGGCCCTGGTCGGCGCGTTTGAGGGTCAGCTCCAGCATCCCGATCACAGCATTCATCGGCGTGCGGATTTCATGGCTCATGGTGGCCAGGAACGTGCTTTTCGCGCGGTTGGCTTCATCGGCGCGTTCCTTGGCAGTGCGCAACTCGTCGAACAGTTGGCGCCGGTCACTGATATCGATCCAGCCACCGATGATGCCCTGGACTTCGCCGTCCGAGTCGCGATAGGGCAGGATCCAGTGGTAGATCGTGAGTTTTTTGCCATGAATGTGCAGGGTGCGATCGAGGATCAGCGGAGTGCCTTCCACCACCACCCGTTGGTAGTCGGCATGGTACTGCGCGGCTTCAGGCGCCAGGGCCATGTCCATTTGCACCACACTCTTGCCGATGACCTCTTCGCGTTTGACCCCGAACACCTGCAGGTAGCTGTCATTACAGGTCTGCAACAGCCCCTTGCGATCACGCACATAGATCGGGTGCGGCGTTTCATTGACCAGTGCGCGCATGAACTCGAACTGGTCGTTGAGGGCACGCTCGGCCATCTTGCGATGCTTGATCTGGCGACGCATGTAAGCGTTCCAGGTCAGGGAGATCAGCAGCAGCAAACCGGTGCCAATGATGATTTGCGCAATCAGTTGGTGGTAATTGCGCCAGTAGCTGTCGGAGGCCGGCGTGTAACCGCGCCAGCGGCTGTTGATTACGCCCATTTCGTCCGGGGCAATGCTCAGCAGCGCTTTGTCCAGGATTGAGCTCAGTTCGACGGCGCCCCGTGGCGTGGCCAGGGCGAAGGTGGCGGGCAGGGTGCCGATGCTGGCGCTGATCTGCAATTTGTCCTGGAACACCTGGGAGGCAAGGAAATAGTTGGCGATGACCAGTGAGTTCACTGCCCCGTCCACGTTTCCCTGAGCCAGCATTTCCGAAGCCTTGAAGGTATCACTGACTTCTACCAGGCGAATCTGTGGGAAGTCCTCCCGCAGGGTTTTTTCCAGCGGGTTACCCAGGGTGATTGCCAGGCGCTTGCCTGCCATCTGCTCCAGGTTCGCGGCGGCATCGGGCTCCTTGCGCGTCAGCAGGACATAGGAGTTTTCCAGGTAGGGGCGGCTGAAATTGAGCTGAGATTCGCGTTCGGCGCTGGGGGCGATGGCCCCGATGACATCGGCTTTACCCGTGGTGAGCTGGTCGATCATCGTGCTGACTTCGCGACTGCGCTGCACTTCAAAACGCAGGCCGGTGCGCAGGCGGATCAGCTCCAGCAGGTCAGCGGTGATGCCGCGAAAATTGCCGTCGGCATCAAAGAACGTCAACGGTGCGAACGTCTCATTGACCACGACTTTTACTACCGGATGTTCTTTGAGCCAGCGCTCTTCACGCTGGGTCAGTTGCAGCTTTTTGTCGGTCAGCAAGATGTCGCTGCCGGCGCTCCAGCGCTTGGCGATGTTGTCCCGCTCATTGATGGGGACGGCGGTCAGCACCGCATCGACGATGCTCAGTAAAACCGTTTGATCGTGGCGCAACGCGAAGCTGAACCCATAGGCTTCATGCTTGCCGAAGTTGGCCATGTGGATATTTTTGAGGTAGCCCTTGTTGATCATGTAATGGGTGGAAATAGTGTCCCCCAGGAACACGTCCGCCTGATCGAAAGCCACGGCATTCAGCGCGTTTTGATAAGAGGGGAACGTGCGGATATCCGCCTGCGGGTACAACTTTTCGACTTCGCTCAGCGGCAGATAGTGGTAGACAAGGCTCAGGCGCAGGCCGGTCAGGCCGTCGCTCAAGGTGCGTGTTTCGCCTTCGCGGGTCACCAGCACCGGCTGGTCTACCGCGTAGGGTTGCGACAGGACGAGTTCCGGGTTGGCAGCCTCAAAACCATTCGATGAGCCCAGCAGGTCGATTTCGCCGGCTTCCAGCGCGTTTATCGCAGCGTCACGTGTCGGGTAACGCAACACCTTGACGGGCAAGGCCATGGCTTTGGCCAGCAGCCCTGCATAATCGGCGGTCAGGCCTTCATAGTCGCGACCGCTGGAGCTGAGGTCAAAGGGCGGGTAGTCGGGTGCCGAGGTGCCCAGTACCAGCTCGCGCTTGGACTGTAGCCACTGGCGCTGGCCCTTATCCAGATGAGTATCGAGTTGAACGGTACCCGCGCGGCTCAATAAGGTGAAGTGTTCCGGTCCGATTTGAGGAACCGCGGGCACGGTCGCGCTTAAGCACATGCCGGCCGATAATATAATCAGATAGTCCTTTATACGCCTGGGCATCCGCTTTCTCACACTAGCGCGTTTCGTTTTGCCATCTCGATAAGTTCTACCAAGGACTTGGCTTTAAGTTTTTGCATCAGCCTTTTTTTGTAAGTGCTTACTGTCTTGTTACTTAGAAACATGCCTTTGGCGATTTCCTTGTTCGTACGGCCTTGTGCGAACAGTTGCAATACCATCAGTTCCCGGTCGTTCACGGCCTTGAACAGTTCAAGTTCCAGTGCGTCCTTGCTGTCGGCGCCATGGGAATTGAGTGCCTGGCTGGGGAAGTAGTTGTAGCCGGACAATACGGCGCGAATGGCGCTGAGCAGTTCGCTCAGGTCGCCCTCCTTGCACACGTAACCATCTGCGCCCGAGCGCATGCAGCGGGTGGCAAACAACGTCGGGCTCTGGGCCGTCAGGATCAGGGTTTTCATTGAGGTGTTCATCGCGTTGAATCGGCAGAGCACTTCGAGGCCATCGAGCTTCGGGATGCTGATGTCCAGGATGATCAGGTCGGGCAGGCATTCGCGGACCATTTGTATGGCGTCACAACCGTTGTCCGTTTCACCAACGATTTTATAGCCCTCGTGTTCCAGCAACATGCGAATCGCCAGCCGGATAACCGGGTGGTCATCAATGATAAAAACCGTGTTCATAATCATATTCCATGCAAGTGCAAATAAAGCGGGCACATTAGCTCAGAAGATGAGGGAGGAGGACGAGCGTTGGGGGGAGTAGATATAAAACAGGAGAATTCCTACATAATAAAAGGTAATAACCTACCGCTTGATAAGGCTCTGTGTCGTCGGATGTAAGCAATGGTTTAATTCGTTCGCCCTGGTGCAGTGCCAGGGATTCAGCGATGACGTTGCGGCGATTGTTTACCCGTGAACAGCGTTTATAATCCTACATTTATAAAGAAAGTAGTGGCTCAATCAATTCTGCCAAGGCGTCTTTATTCAGGGGCTTCAATAAGTAACCCAGCAGTGGCAGGCCGCGCTGCCAGGCTTGAAGTGTCAGGTTGGACAACTCTATTGCAGGCAGCCCGCTCAATAATATGGCGCCCGTGATGAAGTGTCGGCGGCTGGCAATGTCCACCAATTCCAGCCCGGGAAGATCAGGCAGGCATTGATCGCACAGCATCAAGTCAAAGGGGCGGGTCGCGCAAGACATCGAGCGGATCGCCTGCTCGGCATTTTCCGCCAGGGTCAGATGCTCGAAGCCGAAGCTTTTGAGCAGGCATTGAGTGGCCAGGAGCTGAAAGGGGTGATCCTCCACCAATAGGATTCGAAGACGGGGTATGGGCATAGAAGGCACACGGCTCAGTCAGAGGGGGCGGCACGTAGGAATTGCGTGTCAGGTTCGCAAGAAGCGTGCGAGATTATTCCTCGATCGGGTGTGCGAATTCGATCAGGCCGCTCTGTTCCCGTCGTAGGTAAAGTCTGTACGGGACGCAGGCGGCGTGATCAAAGGCTTCACTGTGGGCTGGAACGCCCGGTCATCTCGCGTGCCATTTCGGTGGCGTAGCTGTCGGTCATGCCGGCGATAAAATCGATCATGCGCAGAAAAGACGCGTGCAGGGGCCACGCAGGGTCGGGCGCATTGCTGCCCAGCAAGTCCAGGATGCGGCGGTTCTTGAACGACGGCGTACGCCCGCCATGCTGTTCCAGGGCGGCACCGCAAAAGGCGTTCAACAGGATTTCCAGGGTGGTGTAGGCGCCGATTTCGTGCAGGGTCTTGCGCTTGTCCTGGAAGATTTTCTTGCGCGCCATGTCCTTGGCGTCCAGCACGCAGCGCTTGGCCGGGCCGTGCATGTGTTCCACCAGATCGCCCGGCAGCGTACCGGCAAGCAAGGCGTCCTGCTGTTCGACAAAGGCGCGCGCAGCCGCATTGGTCAGGTGCTCGATGGCCTTGCCGCGCAGGATCGCCAGCTTGCGCCGACGTGAATCCGCCGGGCCCAGTTGCCGGTAGGTCTGGGGCAAATCGTCACCCACCAGGTCAAGCAGCAGTGACTCGACTTCGGCATAGTCGAGCAGCTCCATTTCCAGGCCGTCTTCGAGGTCGATCAAGGCGTAGCAGATATCGTCGGCCGCCTCCATCAGGTAGACCAGCGGGTGACGTGCCCAGCGTTGCTCTTCCAACTGCGGCAGGCCGAGCTTGTGGGCGATCTGCTCAAGGATCGGCAGCTCGCTCTGATAACAGCCGAACTTGTGCTTCTTGTAGCCCAAGGAGTCCGCGTGGCGGGCGGTCCAGGGGTATTTGAGGTAAGTGCCGAGGGTGGCATAGGTCAGGCGTGTGCCGCCGTCGAACTGATGGTATTCCAGCTGCGTGAGCACCCGGAAACCTTGGGCATTGCCTTCAAAGTTGAGGAAGTCATTGCGTTCGGCGCTGCTCATGTCATCCAGCCAGCCGCGTCCCGCCGCCTGTTGGAACCAGTGGCGAATGGCATCTTCACCCGAGTGCCCGAACGGCGGGTTACCGATGTCATGGGCCAGGCAAGCCGATTGCACCACCATTCCCAGATCGCTCGGCTCGCACCAGTCGGGCAGGGCACTGCGCAGGGTTTCGCCGACGCGCATGCCCAGGGAGCGGCCGACGCAGCTGACCTCCAGGGAATGGGTCAGGCGTGTATGGATATGGTCGTTACTGGACACCGGGTGTACCTGGGTCTTGCGGCCCAGGCGGCGGAACGCGCCGGAGAAAATAATCCGATCGTGGTCTTTGTGGAACGGGCTACGGCCGAGTTCTTCCGGGCTGTGCAGGGGCTTTCCAAGACGTTCGCGGGTAAGCAGGGTGGGCCAATCCAAGGCGGTTACTCTCCGTGCGGTGAATGACCCTCCCAGCTTCCCGGTTCAGCGCGGCATCGGCAAGCAAAAATCTACAGGCCAGCCGCATCGATATCGATTAACAGCAAACGCTGACCGTTATCGAAGAATTGTCCAGCAGTGAGGCAGTACTGGTTGGTGGTGGCATCGCGGTAGGTCGACGACAGTGTCAGGCGCCGCTCCTCCCAGCCTTCGGCGAGCAGGTGATAGAAGTACGGCCGCCACGACCAGTTGTGGCCCAGGTAGCGGCTGTCGGCCTGCCAGGCATCCTGGCGCCACTCGAAGTTGGGCGTCAGCTGGGTGCCATGGCGGTCGCACTGGTAAAAACGCAGCAGCCACGGGAAGTTCGGCAATTGGGGCAGTTGATCGAGCGGCGCGCGGCCCTGTGCCCAGCTTTGCAGGATGTTCATCAGCTCGGCCAATTGCACCCGCAACTGCATCACACGGCCACGTTCGGCGAGTTTGTGCTGCACGTAAACCCTGCGCAGTTGGGCAAAGCGCGCCACGAACGCATCAGCGGCAAACCAGTCCAGCTGGGCCTGGGCAAACAGATACCCCTGCACATAACGCGCGCCGCACTCCAGCGCAAAACTCAGTTGCGCCTCGGTTTCCACGCCCTCGGCGATGATCCAGCACCCGGTTTTTTCGGCCATTTGCGCCAGCGCCCGCACCACTTCACTGCTCGGCCCGCCTTTAGCGGCTTCCTGGAACAGACGCATGTCGAGCTTGAGAATATCCGGCTGCAGCGCCAGTACGCGGTCGAGTTGCGAATAGCCGGCGCCGAAGTCATCGATAGCAATGCGTGCGCCGGCTTCGCGGTAGCGCGCGACCACGTCGGCCAGGCGCTGGATGTCGCCGCCCAGTTCGGTGATTTCAAACACAATGCGCCGGGGATCGACGTTGTGCGCCTGCACTTGTTTCAGGCTGGGCAGGGCTTGGCCAGGGCGCAGCCGGTTGATCCAGCGGGGTGAGATGTTGAGGCTCAGAAACCAGTCGACGGGTGCTTCATGCAGGCGGCTCAAGGCATTTTCGCGGATCTGCCGGTCGAGGCGGCGCAGGGCCACGCCGGGTGTGCGCGGGTCGGCAAACAGCGGCCCAACCGATTGCAGGCGGCCATCGGCCTGACGTAAACGGCCCAGCGCCTCGACGCCGGCAATGCGTCCGGTGGCGGTATCGATGAAGGGCTGGAAACAGGCGAGCGGTTGCCCGTCGATCACGGGGCCTCCTTAAGAGAGCTGGCGAAAAAAGGCCCGGCCCTCAGTGACGAGGGCCGGGCCGATTCTGTTTGCAAGAATGCAGCCAGCCAGGCTCAGCCTTTACGCTGCATGGCCAATTTGATCAGCGGGATCAAACCGGCACCCAGCCGCACCAGGCGCGTCAGGCTGCTGATACCGCCGCCCTTGGCGCCCTTGCCGGTAAAAAAGCCCATCAGCGTCACCGCCGCCACGCCCCACAGCGGCGCGTGCTTGATGCCCAGGCTGTCTTGCCAGTTGTGGCGCATGTCGCGCATTTTGTTCAAAGGCGCCATCAGTTGCTGGGACTCGTGACGAATCTCCTGGCGATGCATTTCCATGCGCAGGCGAATCAACGCCTTGCGCATTTCCCGGCGCGAAGTGTTTTGCGGGATTTCAGTCATGCTCATGGCAGCAGGCGCTCCCGATCATTGGCCAGCTCTTCAAGGGTGGCGTGGAAGGGCGTGGACTCATCGAACACCGCCGCTTTCAAGCGCACCCCGCAGAAGGCCGCAGCCAGGCTGTAGAACACGCAAAGGCAGATGATCCCGGTGAGACGATAGCCGGTGTCCCACACCAGAATCATTACCAGGGTCGACAACCCCACCAGCAATAACAGGGCAAACACCAGCGCCAGGCCTGCAAACAGCAACAGGCTCACGGTGCGGGCTTTCTGTTCCTGCAACTCGATGCCAAATAATTCGACGTGGCTGTGCAGCAAGCCCAGAACGGCTGCGCCCAGGCGTCGTGAAGTGGAACTGGTGCCCGTGGACGAGCCGGTTTCGCCGATAGACATGATAGTTAGCGCCTTGTGGCCAGCAGACCGATCAAAAAGCCCACGCCGGCGGCGATGCCGACCGACTGCCAAGGGTTGGCCTGCACGTAATCTTCGGTGGCCGTAACCGCCGCCTGGCCGCGTTCACGCAAG
This sequence comes from Pseudomonas sp. ChxA, assembly GCF_030263855.1. Taxonomy (NCBI): domain Bacteria; kingdom Pseudomonadati; phylum Pseudomonadota; class Gammaproteobacteria; order Pseudomonadales; family Pseudomonadaceae; genus Pseudomonas; species Pseudomonas sp. ChxA. Next base: position 5,239,385 of record NZ_JARPMK010000001.1, on the reverse strand, counting down.
GAATCTTCGGTCAGTTGCAGGGTTTCACGCGCCTTCAGCAGGCTCTCGTGGATCTTGCTGCGCAGCTCATCGGCCTGGTCACCCGCCAGTACGGCGGTATCGTCGAGCAACTTTTCGGTGTCACTGACCAGGGTTTGGAAATCCGCCATCAGTATTTCTTGAGCAGTCTTAGCAGTTCTTCTGGCCATGGGTATCTCCGTGATTGGCTGATTCTGTATGTCTTGAGTGTGCGTGGTTTGTGTAGATGAGTTTTCGAGTCACCGACTTCGATGAAGGTTCACTTCAATTGCCTGGTACAGCTTTTGCTTTGCCTTGGTGCGCAGGCTCTGGGGCTTGCGCCGAGTCGGGGCGGATCAAGGCCAATGCCTGGAAAAACCTTACCCTAAATCACACAAACTCGCGGAAAAACCCTGTCGGCAACGGCCCATTGTGTTGATCGCTGCGCTAAAACGGTTCATGCCCTCTTAAGAGGGGTGGGGCCGATGGTGCCAATTTAGTGCGCGCAACCCTGGCTTGAACCGCTTTGGTGCTTTTTGCCTTGAATGCAGGCCTGCCAACCTCCATGGAAAATTTGCAAAGCGCAGTGGACACCCTCGTCCACAGCTCCAATACCCTGTTTATCCTGATCGGTGCGGTTATGGTCCTGGCCATGCACGCCGGCTTCGCGTTCCTTGAAGTCGGCACCGTGCGCCAGAAAAACCAGGTCAACGCCCTGTCGAAAATCCTCAGTGACTTCGCGATCTCGACCCTGGCTTATTTCTTTATAGGCTATTGGATCTCCTACGGTGTGAGCTTTATGCAGCCGGCCGCGGTGATCAGCGCCGACCACGGTTATGGCTTGGTGAAATTCTTCTTTCTGTTGACCTTCGCCGCCGCGATCCCGGCGATCATTTCCGGGGGCATTGCCGAACGCGCCAAGTTTGCCCCGCAGCTGTGTGCCACCGCGCTGATCGTGGCGTTTATCTACCCGTTTTTCGAAGGCATGGTGTGGAACGGCAATTTTGGCCTGCAAGCCTGGTTGCTCGCGCGCTTTGGCGCCAGCTTCCATGATTTTGCCGGCTCCGTGGTGGTGCACGCCATGGGCGGTTGGCTGGCGCTGGCGGCGGTGCTGCTGTTAGGCCCGCGTAATGGGCGCTACAGGGAAGGGCGGCTGGTCGCATTTGCGCCGTCGAGCATTCCGTTCCTGGCGTTGGGGTCGTGGATTCTGATCGTCGGCTGGTTCGGCTTTAACGTGATGAGCGCGCAAACCCTCAACGGTGTCAGCGGCCTCGTCGCCGTCAACTCACTGATGGCGATGGTCGGCGGTACGGTCGCGGCCTTGGTGATCGGCCGCAACGATCCAGGCTTCCTGCACAACGGCCCGTTGGCCGGGCTGGTAGCAATCTGTGCCGGCTCTGACCTGATGCACCCGGTGGGCGCGCTGGTCACCGGTGTGGTCGCCGGTGGGCTGTTCGTGTGGTGCTTTATCGCCGCCCAGGATCGCTGGAAGATCGACGACGTGCTCGGCGTATGGCCGCTGCATGGCTTGTGTGGCGTGTGGGGCGGCATTGCCTGCGGCATCTTTGGCCAGACCGCACTCGGTGGCCTGGGCGGCGTCAGCCTGATCAGCCAGTTGATTGGCACCGCGTTGGGCGTGGCCGTGGCGCTGGTCGGTGGTTTGCTGGTGTACGGCGTGATCAAGCGTGTGTATGGCCTGCGCCTGAGTCAGGAGCAGGAGTATTACGGCGCGGACCTGTCGATCCACAAGATTGGCGCGGTCAGCCAGGATTGATCGGCCGCCTGGCAACCGGCTGGCCCGCTCGCCACCGTCAGGTGGGTGGGCTTAGAATGGTTGCCTGTTTTTGAACGGGTCCATTCGCCATGCTTCCTGAATGCCAGTTGTTCGGCACCCTGGGTTGCCATCTTTGTGAGGTTGCCGAAGACCAAATCATGCCGCTCGTCGAACACGGCCTGCTGGTGGAGTTGGTGGATATCACCGACCCCGTCGATCTCACCGACGTCTACGGGCTGCGCATCCCGGTGCTTCGGCGCTTGGATACGGGGGCGGAGCTGGATTGGCCGTTCGAGACCGAACAGGTGGTCAACTTCCTTAAATAGCGTGAGCCCGGTGGCTTGCTGACCACCAGGCTTTGGTTGTTCAAGCATCCTCAATGGCTTGAGTAACCCCGTCGACTTTACCGATTTCCGACACCAGAGGTTTTTGCGACAGGGTTATCCAAAGCATCCCAAGCGCCGAGCATAGAATCACCGCGCTCAATGCCAGATAAATCCATCGAACAGAGATGACATCGCCCAGGTAACCCACACCTGCATAGGCAATAAGGCTCATGTATGAAATCAGCATCGAAATGGCCGCCTTGACCTTTCCGAACTGAGCAGGGTCGACGCCAGTGGCAATCAGGGTGTCTGAATTGACCCGAATCATGACCACGAAGCCGCCCAATAGAAAGTAGGCCATCGCTGCCTGGGGAACACCGTTGGCGCTCAAGAACATGAAGAGCAATAAAGCAATCCCGCCCAAGCCAAATATCCCAAACCACTCAGGGCTTATCTTTTTCACAAGGTAGGTCAGGGAAAACCCTCCGGCGATTGCGCCGACTCCCCATGCCGCGTCAATCAAGCCAAACCCCTGAGCGCCGGCGGACAGTTCCTTGTCGGCAAAAATAGGCAGGAGCGTATTACACACCGACAGCGTGACATAGATGAGCATTTGCTGGATCGCGAGTCCGACCACGAAACGGGTGCCAATCGCATAGTGAATCGCCTGGTAAAACTCCTTAAGAGCGCCGGGCGCGTCGACGGTATGAATAATCTGTTTCAAGGCGGGAGTGTGTTTGATCCACAGGGTCAGCAAGCCGGAAATGGAAAATGAAATAACGTTAATGACAACAACATACTGCGTACCAAAAACAGCCACCAGGAAGCCGCCGATACTGGCACCCATGAGCAGCCCAACCTGCATGCTCATACTGCTTGAAACATTGGCCTCAAGCAGACGCTCCTTAGGCACGATATCGCGTATCAGCGCTCCGACAGCGGGCTGGAAAAAGTTTTCACACAACGCAATCAGGAATGTCGCCAAGTATATTAATTCAAGACCGAGTACTTCGTAGTACATTGAAACAGCAACGCAGATCAAGATAAGTGCGCGGGCAAAGTCGGTGACGATGCAAATAACGCGCACATTCCATCGGTCAACCAATACACCAATCCAGGGTGAAAACAGCAAGCCCGGTAACGAAGAGAAAATCAGTACCCAGCCAACCGCCATTGCCGAGCCGGATGTTTTGTAGATGTACCAGGAAATAGCGACGAAATACATGCCGCTGCCAATCGCGGTCAATATCGAAGCAGCAATATATTTGCTGAACTCTCGGCTCGCAATAAGTGAGAGCAGGCTAAGCATTAACAGGCTCCACTTCAATATTGACCCTGGTTAATGCGCGCATGACATTGTCGATAGCGTCGGGGCCGTTGTCTCCATTCGCAAGAATATAGCCTGCGCGTTCATCTGAGTTTTCCGGGTGTTTGCATTTATCTCCAACGTTGACGGTGATGTCGCATCTGACGACACCGGCAGATTGACGGGCGTTCTCAAGCCCTGAAATGTTCGCCACTCGCCCTGTAGACAAAGACAGATAGCGAATAGCCGCGCCTTTGGTTGTATCAATTTGGATGTCTGGAAATGCCCCAGCCAGACCCTGAAGCGTGGCGGTAAACATGTCGACACCATAGGTCAACTGGGTCATTTCAAAAATACGGTCGCCACCGGTACGCGTATGTGATTCAACGATAACCGGCCCGGTTTCGGAAAAAATCACTTCGGTGTGTGAGGGGCCGTACAGATGCCCGATAGAAGCCAGGAAAGCAGCGGTTAAATGCTTGATCGCTTCAATTTTCTCCGGTGCCAGTGCCGAAGGCATGCTGTGACCGGTTTCAACAAATCCGGGGTGGCCGGTGGTGAGCTTGTCGGTGACTCCCACGATCGTGTGTTGACCCTCCCAGGAAATCGCTTCGACGCTGACTTCCGGACCCTCTATAAACTTCTCGGCGATAATCCCGATCTCGGGAAAGTCGTATTTAATTAAATCGGTGGTCAGGAAGTCCTGCTTGATCGAACGGTAGGCGGCGGCCACTTCATCTTCAGAAAACAGTTTGTGCACCTGCAGACTGCCCGCACCGTTCACCGGTTTGATGATGATGGGCCATCCGCATTGGCGCGCGAAAACGATCACCTCTTCAGGGCTGGTGACGGTCGCAAATGGGATCGACGGTATCCCGTTTTCTTTCATGTGAGTGCGCATATGGCCTTTGTCACGCGTTAACAGCACCGGGCCTAGCGGGTTGCCCAGTATTCCCAGGCGATCCTGAATCAATGCTGCATTCAAAAGACCAAACTCTTGAAAGGAAACGACTGCGTGAAAGGGCGTGCGTCGATGCAGCGTTTCGACCAAATCGACTACAACTTTTTCCCCCATGGGCGAGGAAATAATCTGATCCACGATCAAGAAGTCTTCAAACTGGATATCTTCCTTCTGCTGGACGACAGTCAGGTGAAAGCCGCACGCCTTGGCCTTTTTATATATTTCAGTCCAGCCACCGATCATAATTAAACGACGCATCACAGGTTTTCCCCGAACAATGTAGGTAAGTAGTTAACGCGCGTCAGCAGCGTTAACCATGCTTGGTTTTTCGCTCGCGCGTTAACTCAGTGCTTTGCGCCGGTGCTTAAAGCTTTCTCCGAGTTCGATATCAAACAGGTTGATGAACGCGTCAAAGCTGTTTAGACCGCCGGACAGCAGATGCGCATGTGGGATGTCTGTGGGCAAACAGTGCGTTTCTTTTGTGAAGGCCACTTTGTCCGCGTCCGCCGGCGGTAATATTTGATGAATAAGCGTTGCTTCACTTTGATCAAAGTGAGTGAGCATCGATAAAAACTCTGTGTAGGACGCTGACGTTGCATCACGGCCGGTTTTTTGCGCCGTGTAGTGCACAATGTCGTCAAAGCCGACGTATTGTTGACCGACAACATCAATCAGCGCCGCCCCACCGCAGAAACGTTCCTGGCTGCCGACAAAGGTGCATAACCAATCGGCCAAAGCGTCAGCAGACAACAGTCCAAGACTTCCGCAGCCCGCCGGTGCAACCCCCATCTGAACGCATTGTTTGAGGAGTAAATGGAATAGAGACTGACCATTCGAGTAGCCGGTACTCATGGACGGCAGTACATCGTCGACACGATAAATCCTGGCGTGCAGCCCTTGTTTTTGTGCAGCCGCCACGAGTTTGTCTGCCAGATATTTCGTGTACCCATACCCAGTAACGCCCAGCGCTTGGGCCTCGACGGCTGACACAATATCTTCCTGCGCACGGTGCGCGCTTTCCGGCAACTTTGCGGCCAAAGAGGACACATGGTGCAATCGCTTCGCCTTACCTTCATTACAGAACCGGATAAGCTCCTGCGTGCCCCCCACATTGGCTGAGTACAATTGCGAGGCGTGAAACAGGAAGTTGACCGCGGCACCGCAATGAATTACCTCATCAATATGAGCACATTGATGTTGCCATTCATCGTTATCCAACCCCCAGGAGGGCAGGGCAAGGTCACCGAGCACGACAGTGATACGGTTGCGTTGCAGTACTTTGTCTGGGAATGCCTTAGAAAACACTGCTTCCAGTCGCCGTAAAGCACTCTCTTTATTGCTGCCGCGCAGCAGCACGGTGATTGCAACGCGTGTCGTTGCCAATAAGTGCGCAAGAATATGAATGCCTACAAAACCGCTTGCACCCGTGAGCAACAGCGTTGCGCTGATTACGGCGGTGGGCTGGTGATTAGTGAAGGGGGCGATGGCAGAGCTATAGGTCGGCGTGGCGTCGTTCTTCAGTTGGCAACCTGTGATGAAATCCGTAAGCCGCAGCGGCGTGGAGTATTGATAGATAGCGGTCATTGGCACACTGACTGAAAGGTGCTTGCCCAGCGTGAGTGACAAATTAGCGGCCGCTAACGAATCGCCGCCACTCTCAAAAAAGTCGTCATCAATTCCGATTTGGCTGTTCAGCAGGACGGCGCGATAGCAGGCCAGGATTTTTTCCAGGAGTGTCCCGCTGATACAAGGTTGCACCGCATCCAAACAGTGCTTTTCCAAGTCATTCAAGATGTTTTTACGATCGACCTTGCCGTTCGGTGACACTGGGAAGCGCTTCAAGTGGTGCACTAACTGAGGCATGTGGGTGGCCGGCAGATGTCGCGCCAGCTCGCGTCGCACCTGCTGTAAATCCAATGCGTGTGAAGCCACGTAAACCAACGCCAGGCCAGCGTCGCCTTGCTCATTGGGCAAGACAATCGCCAAGGCATCCTTGACGGCGGGGAAGCTGGCTTTCATTGCCGACGCTATTTCACAGAGCTCGATGCGAACGCCACGCACCTTTACCTGGTCGTCAGCCCTGCCGCCGTATTCCAGCAACCCATCGGGCCGCAATCGGCCGATGTCCCCGGTCAAGTAAACGGTCTCACCGGGCAAGTCCGGGAAGGGGTTGGGTATAAACGATTGCGCGCTCAGTTCTGGAGCGTTCAGATAGCCTGCGCCCACGCAAATGCCGGCGACAACAATTTCACCAAAGGCGCCATCAGTCACCGGCAGACGCTGATCGTCGACTATTTTGACAAAGGTGTTATCAATCGCCAGTCCTAGTGGAATCCTGTCCTCATCTTCATCACGCACCTCATGAAATACCATCCCGATTGATGCTTCGGTATGGCCGTAGGTATTGATGATCGTACAGCCAGGAAACAGGCGTCTGAAGCTGTGCACGGAGGCGGCGTCGATTTCCTCTCCGCCAATCAGCACGTGCCGCAGGCTGTTTAATCGGTGTGCGGCAATCGTTTGGTTTTCTAAAGCGCGTACCAGTAATTTGAACGTTGTCGGTACGAAATCAGTCATGCTGATTTGATGGTGCTCAATTTCGTCTACCAGCGACTCAACGCTCCAGTGATCGCGTTGCTCAGGCAAGACTGCCACGCCACCCTGGGTCAGTGGCCAGAGCATTTGCCAAATCGAGGAATCAAATAAAGGGGCGCTGTTTTGATAGACAGTGTGGCCGCTACCGAAGCGCTTGGTCATGTAGCTAAAGCGATTAACCAATCCAGCGTGATGGTTCAGGGCGCACTTAGGATGGCCAGTCGACCCTGAGGTGAAGAAGCCGTAGAGCACATCGGCAGCGGTACAACTGGCGTACTCTTTGGCGTGCAGGGCAGTACCCTTGTCGAGCAGGATTTCCAACTGGCTCAAACCTGCATTCCTTAATGCAGGCTCATCTCCATTGGTGATGACCAGCCTGGCCTGGCTGGCCTCGACAACTGCGCGCAGTCTGCTCTCTGGCCATCTAATATCGATCGGAATAATGACGGCGTTGGCCATCATTACGGACAGCCAGGCAATGGGCAGTTCAACACCGGTCGCCAGCGCACAGAGCACGATGTCTTTGTTGACCACACCTTGTGTGCGCAAGCGCGCTGCACTGGCACGCGCCGACATGATCAGATTATTGTAGGTAAGACGGTTTTCACCACAGACGACTGCTGTTGCGTTTCCATGCGTTTGTGCAGCTGCCTCAACCATCGCCAATACACTTGGCCTATCAGTTTGCCCCTCACTCAGCCATGAGTGCTCAACGTGACCAATAATCATCTAATACTCCTGTAAATAGAAATGTATAAATAATCTGTGCTAGGGGGCTTTAGTCCGAGAATGCCAAGGACGGTCAACTGGCTAATGGCCTGAAGTTAGTGCACGCGTTCAAGCCTGGTTGAGCCGCGTGCGCCAACGTTATGCGCGAATTTTTTCGTGCACTGTGAACACTTGATGTGCTTGCTCAAGCTGACGGATAGTCTGGTAATCACGCTGCAGCACGTGGCGGTCTTTATGGCTTAGATAAACAACGCCAGGGATCGAGAACAAGTCGATGGTGCGCACAATGTCATCGCCCTTTTCGGGCAAATGGAAATGACAGGCATAGGAGGGCAGTGAGCACACTTGCTCAAAACCTGTGGTGTCAACGACGACACCTTCCTGGTCGGAGATCATCGCTACGCACATCACATGCCGGGATAACACATACTGCTGACCCAAACGACGCTTGAACCGCACCGGGTGGCAATAACGTTCGATCGTCAGGGTGATCTGGCTTTCTCCAAGCGCCTCAACAACCGGCTCTTCAAGCATCGCCCCTTGCAGGCGAGCGCCGGTTTCAATTAATACCGGCCCCTCAGCGGTCATCATGATTTCAGAATGAGCGGGCCCATTGCGCACACCCAGCGCATCCAATGCTTTTTTGATGTAAGTGATCAAGTCACCCTGTACGTCACCTTCATAGGCCAGGAGTTCTTCGCAGTCATAGATATTCGAGGCGCCCAGGATAAATTTTCGCCGGTCTACCCACATGTCAGAAATATAATGTTGGCCGTCGATAGAGACACTATTAATAACGTATTGCGTACCCTTCAACAGGGTTTGCGCCAACACATGATTATTATGCCCGCCAAAACGGTTGGCTTTGTTATAGATGGATTGAAAGGCGGTTTTCAGTTCAGTCGAGTCATAGCAGAAGAAAACACTGTCATTACCGGCGCTGGCCAAAGGCTTCAGAACAAGCGGCCAACAGTGGTCAGCGGCCCATCGGTTCAGCGCATCCAGACTGTCTGTGCGAAGAAAGTGCGGCGTCGCCAAATCAGCCGCCTGCAGCGCGCTGGCCATTGCGTACTTATCGCGCCGAACACGTGAGCTGTTTGTGGCGTTCCCTGGCAGGCCCAATTCGGCTGCCAGCAGGTCGGCGAGTTCGATACCTGTCTCGGCGCCGGCCAAAACACACATCGGTTTGGCGCCATTCAACACTTGGTCGATGTCAGCAACACATTCGGCCAGCCCCGTGAAAATCACGTTAGCGATAAAGTCGTCGGGCCTGAAGTCGTTGACGTAAAAATCAATGATCGGGGCGGCACTCTGTACATGCAGAACAGAGATGCCCTCAGCCTGAAACTTGGAGGCCAGCTTCGCGCCAGTGGAATACGCGTCGACGATCACAGCAAACTTGTTAGCCATTGTCACATTCCAGTGTATTTAGCGTGGGGCAGCCTTAAATGTTCTCTAGGCCACAACGTTCATGCGCGACTAAATCATCGTGGGACTCACGACGCCGTATCAACCTGGCGTGCGCCCCATCAACCAGCACTTCTGCAGGGCGCCCACGCGAGTTGTATTGGCTGGCCATGCTCATCCCATAAGCGCCACATGAGAAAATCGCCAATAAGTCACCGTCTTCCAGCACAGGCAAGGGGCGACCCAATGCAAAGTGATCGCCGGTTTCACAGATGGGGCCGACAATATCTATCGCTTCAAGAGGCGCGGCACCTGCCTCACGGACATGCTCGGTTAACGCCGTCCAGTGGCCAGAAAAGTCGCCAAAATGGGTTGGCCAAATAACGTGATTCGCACCATACAAAGTGGGGCGCAGCAGGACGTTCATACCCGCATCCACAATGGCTATCTTGCGATCCCAGCCTTGTTTGGTGTACTCGATGGTGGTGAGTAAAACGCCCGCGTTCGCGCTGATCGAACGACCTGGCTCAATGATGAAGTGCAGGCCACGGCGTTTCAGTTCTTGAAGGCGCTCGCAAATAAGCGCACCCGTTTCAGTGAGTGAACACACGGGGTTGCTTTCGGTGCCGTATTGCGCAGGAAACCCGCCGCCAATATTAATGAACTCAATCGTGCAGTCAGCGGCCGCAAGCCGGTTGACCATTTCCTCAATCTTGTCGATGGCAGACAAGTAGGTGCTGGCCGATGGAATCGGTGAACCAAGATGAACGTGTATGCCAACGACATCTACGCTGCTGTAACGCGCGGGTGTAAACAGTTCATAGGCGCGTTCAATCGGTATGCCAAACTTTGTCTGACGACCGCCGGTTGCCGTTTTTTCATGGGTACCCGCATCGGCCACATCCGGATTGATACGAATGGCCACCTTTACACGTTTGCCGGCTGCCGATGCAATCGCATCCAGGCGCAGCAATTCGGCTTCGGACTCGACATTAAAAAGGAATACGCCTGCATCAACGGCATAGCTGATTTCTTCATGAGACTTGCCGACACCTGCGAACACTATCTTGTCTGCCGTCACGCCTGCCATCAGTGCCCGGTAGAGCTCACCGCCACTCACCACATCGAGGCCAGATCCTTGATCAACCAACAGCTTGAGGACGCTGAGGTTGCTGCAACTTTTAACCGAGAAACAAATCAAGGGTGACAAGGCAGAAAATGCACTTTTTAGTACGGCGTAGTGGTTCTTCAGCGTCTGGGCTGAATAGATATAAACAGGGCTTCCGTGCTGTTCCGCAATGGCACGCACATCAACCTGCTCCACATGTAAATGACCGTCGATAAAATTAAAATGGTCCATCTTGCTACCTCGATTGGATGACTTCAACTCAGCGCACAGACAGGCTCGCGGCGGAGAGCATCATCGGTTGATTCCAGTAAAAGTCGGCCCGTGCTGTACAGGTGTTTGACGATCTTCTCAGCGCAGGCAATAGCGGTTTCGGTGTCAGTGTTGATAATGAGTTCTGGGCACAGCGGTGGTTCGTAGGGGGAATTTATCCCGGTGAACGCGGCAACCTGATTTTTCCTGGCCTTCTTGTAGAGCCCTTTCGGATCACGGGCTTCACACACATCGAAAGAGGCATTGATAAAGATTTCTACGTAATGCGCATCACCCATCAACTGGCGTACCCGTGCACGGTCCTGTCGAAAAGGAGATATGAAGGCTGTTATCACGATTAAACCGGCGTCCACCAGCAGTTTGCTGACCTCGCCCACGCGACGAATATTTTCACTTCGCCCTTGAGGGGTGAAGTCCAGGTCGCGACAGAGCCCGTGGCGCACGTTGTCGCCATCCAATACGTAAGTCAGGTAGCCTTTCTGGAATAATAACGACTCCACCAAACCCGCAACGGTACTCTTGCCGGCGCCACTCAAACCGGTGAACCAAAGCACACAGGGTTGTTGTTTCAATCTAGCGGTGCGCATAGATTGCTCCACCGGAAACAATTGCCATGTCAGGTCAGAAGACACATCAGTTGTAGACATATCAGCAGTCACCCGCGAGGGACAAAGTGTTGTTCTTCACAGTCTCCCTTTGATTTTTCAGGTATTGGTAATACGGCATGTTTTCCAGGTAGAACTCATTGAGCATTGGGTGGTTGTCGACACGCGTGCTGTATTGCCTTTCGATAGGCGCGATACGTGTGCTGTTGGCAGCATCCAGATGCCAATGCCGGGTTCTCTCCCAGACATCCAGGTGCCCACTCTCCCACTGCAAGGCTGTGGGTAAATGCTGCAAGTTGGCCTCACTGCAGAAATGCGATATCGCAGCGTCTGGATTATCGAGCAGGTCGTCCGCATCAACAAACAAGGGGGCGTGTATCGACTCAGCCTTCACTGAATCATAAAGTTGGGCCAGGTTTTGATACCCGACTTCATTACAGGTGAGCTGGGGGTTAACGTGATAGTGCGAATTAATTACCTTTTCCGGGTTGCGTAACATAAAGACGTGCTGCGCCTCACGTAAATACGGCGTACCTGCCAGTAGATGACGGTAGTCAAATTCACAGGTGTCCTTGATAAATACCGCACTGTGAGATCGCAGCGTCTGTATGTAATCGAATAGCGCCGTGGGGCTGTTCAAGGGTGGCGATGAGTTTTCTTGTTGCGGGTGTTTATATTCACCACATGCCGACAGGTCGCAGAGTGGCTCATGCACAACGGTGAAATCACCACGGGCAGCGATGACACGTACAAACGCCGTGGATAGCGAGCGTGGAGGGGCCCACATGACAATGAGTCTGTGTTGCATAGGTCACCTTGGTTCGAGAGTACGCGCACGCTGCCGGAACGGTCAGCCCGAGGTCTTAAACGGACTCGGTAATCCACTTTTGTCCGCCATGTGCAAAACGGAACTGCTGGGCGGTGAAGCGTGACTTGGAATACTCTCGAACACGGTCGACCATGTAGTTGCCTTTATACGCGATCATATCGACTGTGCCGTTTGCGCTTTCAGTCAAGGTCGCCACATTGGCCAATGCGGCTTGGGTGGCCGGATCATATAAACGGCCGGCATAAGATTGGCGCGCAATAAAGGGCGATAAAAATCGCAGGACTTCCCAGGAATCCTTATCGACAGTCGCTTGCAGTAGGTGTTTGGCGGCAATACCCAGCATGTCCAGGCCCGGAGATTCGTATAAACCCCGGCCTTTGGTGCCATTCATTCTATTTTCCAGCACGTTTTTCAAGACCACGCCGTTGCGCCCGGCAATGGTGTTGGCTTCAGCGATCGCTTGGTAATGGCTCACGGCCTGACCATTAATCTCAACGGGGATACCCTGTTTGAAGGTGATGCTGCACTTCTCTGGCACGTCAGGCGCGTCCATGACCTTCACGCCCATGATAGGGGTGATCATGTCGGGCGAGTTTGAGAGCACCTCCACTTCGCGGTTTTCATGCGAGACGCCGCCCACATTGGCATCAACCGAATGCTTGGCTTTATTGCGCATCATGGTTTCGTCAGCGTCGGCGACGAAATCGCCCATGTCCGTGCGGGTTTGGAATCGGCTGGAGGTGCTGGCGTCTTCCCATGGGGAGAAGGGCGTGATTTCCGGAGCAAACATTTTCAAGTAGTAATTGAAGCGGAACTCATCGTTGCCGCCATGCACAGCGCCGTGTGCCAATACACTGCACTTTCTCGACCGCAATGCATCCACCAAGCCCTTGACCGTTACCGCTCTGGCAATCCCCGTGGTGTTCCAGTAGCCGCCGTCATACTGCGCCTGGGCACGTACCGCCTGGAGAAAGGTAAGGGCAATATCTTCCTTCAGGTCAATGACATTGACCGCGTGCATCAACTCAATGTTGTCTGCACAAAACTCATGCGCTTCGTCACCGGGTTGGCCGATATCGACAATAAACTGTTCAATGTCGGCGTCTTCTTCTTTCAAGCGTTGTGCAATGAATAAGCTGACCAGACCGCCAGACGCACAAATACCTACTTTCTTACCTTTCAAGTCCGAGAAGTTCACGCTGCAGTCCTTTATAGAGGTGGTGTTATCAAGAGTGCGCTGCACAGATGTTATTGCGACCACTGCGTCGGTTCACGATCCCACCGGTGGTGTCTAAGTTGTTTTTTTAATGCGTCGTCCAACTTGCCCTTCTGCGAACATGCCAGGTTGGCTTCCACATGTGCGATAGAACGCATGCCGGGAATGGTGGTCGCCAGGGTGTCGTTAGACAAAATGAACCTCAGCGCGATGTCTGCCAGGTCTGCATCAGCGGGCAACGCCTGTTTCAGCGACTCGACCCGTGCAACCGTTGCGGCCAGATTCTCCGGCACGAAATAGCTGTTTCTCCAATCACCGGCCGGCCAACTTGAGTCGAGCGTCAAACTGCCCGTCAATGAACCTTCGTCAAAAGGCACCCTCGCGATGACGGCAATGTCGAGGTCACGGCATACCGGCATTAACAGATCTTCAGGTGCCTGATCGAAAATGTTGTAGATGACTTGTACCGCGTCGATCATGCCGGTTTTCAGGGTTTCAACGACGTTGTCCGGTTCCCAGCGATTGACGCTGATCCCAATCCCGCGAATCAAGCCTTCACGTTTGAGGTCATCCACCACCCGCATCCACGACTCATCCTTGGCCCACTCATCTTCCCATACATGAAACTGCAACAAATCAAGCGAGCTTAACTGCAGGCACTGCAAACTTTTTTCGACATACTCTTTAATATGCTCCGGCGGAAAAACCTGCTCTAAGCGGTCGCCTCGACGAGAGGGCCACTCTCGATTTTTCGGCGGGACTTTAGTCGCAACGTATAAGGTTTTACCTGGGTGGTTTCGCAGTACTTCACCGAGCATTTTTTCGCTGTGCCCGCGCCCATAAATCCAGGCTGTATCGAAAAAGTTGCAGCCTGAATTGATCGCATGGTCCAGTGCTGCCATGCCGCTGATATCCGAAGAACCGGTCCAACCGCCTTCACCACCCGCGACGCCCCACATTCCATATCCAACTTCAGAAACGCTCCATTCCAGTCGTCCAAATCGCCGGTATTCCATTGCCCACTCGCTCTCTAGTTATTGTGTTCAGGGCGGTACGCGCACTCCTGTCAGTGATCACCCTGATCACTGACGCGTTGGGTACGTAGAAAGTATGCATGGCGAAAAAATAAAGGAAAAATATCAAAATGATGGCCACCTATTCATTTCTGATATGCTCTGCGCCATTTAATTCAGCGTGAGGGTTGCCCATGAATTTCAGTTTTCGCCACGTGGAAGTGTTCTGGGCGGTCATGACCACCGGCAGCGCAACCGCTGCCGCAGCGCTCCTGCATACTTCGCAGCCCACTATCAGCCGCGAGCTCAGTCGCTTTGAAACCTTGACTCAGTTGACGCTGTTCAAACGCGCAGGCGCAAAACTGGTTCCCACTGAACATGGCCTGATGCTCTTCGATGAAGTTCAGCGCAGCTATGTAGGCCTGGCGCGTGTCAAGAACGCTGCTGAGGCGATCCGTCACTTTCGCCAGGGGCAAATTTCGCTGACCTGCCAGCCGGCGTTTTCGAATGCCTTGCTGCCGCAGGTGTGCCAGGATTTTTGTAATAAATTCCCGGGTGTCAGCATTAATGTCACGCCGCAGGAGTCTCCCGCGCTTGAAGAGTCGCTGACGGCTCAGCGTTATCATTTGGGGCTCACCGAGACCCTTGAGACGCCACCTGGAACCTACAGCGAAACCTTGTTAAACCTTGATGTGGTGTGTGTCTTGCCGTCTCACCACGTGCTCAATGCAAAAGCGGTCCTCACACCAGAGGATTTCAATGGGCAAAATTTTGTTTACCTGGCGGCGGATGACCCCTACAGGATCAAAACCGACGCGATCTTTCACCAGGCGGGCATTGAAAGACGGCTGGTGGTCGAAACGCATAGCGCCAGTGCTGTGTGCGCGACCGTAAACCTGGGTGTCGGCGTTGCAATCGTCAATCCACTCACCGCCCTGGACTATGTGGGCAGAGGTTTGCAGATCCGGCGTTTTTCCCATTCGATATCTTACTGTGTGAGCGTTGTGCGGCCGCTGCACCGTCCGGAATCGTCCAACGTCGTTCACTTTGTGGAGGTGCTGCGCAGCAATTGTCAGCGCATCAGTGCTCAGTTGCAGAACCTCTGAGCAGGCTCGCCGGGTGTGCTCTGCCGAGCTTGATCGCACAGGCGCGTTTTCGCGATGGCGAGTTTCCAAATATTGCGTTACTGTATGTTTGTACAGCGATTGAATAGAGGGAACGCCCGTGGTGAATGTTGAACAACTGAAAAGCAGCGTCAATCGCATGTCCGCCGACGTCGTGCGCGACGCGGTGAACGAGCTGCGCCTCGACGGCCTGGTCACGGAAGGCAAGACGCCGTTTAACAAAGTGCATTTCAATACCTGCTTTGCTGAAATCGAGGCGTTGTTCCAGCGCGCCGGTTACCACAAGCAACTCGACGTGGTGGGTTACCAGGGCTTGTTGTACGCGCTTTATGATCCTGGCCGCTGGGAAGCGGTGGATGTGTTGCGTTGGCTCAAGGAGTTCACCGAGGCGGCCAGTGCTTCGCCGGTACTGCGGGCGCAATTGGCCAAGGCCTGAGATCCGCCCTAGGCTCAACCGCGCTCCATGCGGGATAATGCCAGCCGGTTTATCCAGGTTTCGAGCATTGCATGTCCACATCCGGTTTCTCTGCGTCCCAGCATCAAGCCAGCACCTTGTACCTGCCACCCGGCCCGTGGGCGACGGTGCTCGATTGCCTGTGCGAGCACTTCCCGGCGATTGGCCGCGAGCAGTGGCTGGACCGCATCGCCCGTGGCCGCGTCTTGGATATCAATGGCCAGCCAATCAGCCTGGACCTCGCCTACAAGGAAGGCCTGTGCATTTATTATTTTCGCGAAGTGCCGAATGAGAAGGTGATCCCGGTTCAGGAAACCATCCTGTACGTCGATGAGCACTTGGTGGTGGCCGACAAACCGCACTTTCTGCCGGTGACCCCGGCCGGCGAATACGTCGAACAAACCCTGTTGCGCCGCCTGATACGCCGCCTGGACAACCCCGCGCTGGTGCCATTGCATCGTATTGATCGGCACACGGCGGGTCTGGTGCTGTTCTCGGCCAACCCGCAAACCCGGTCGGCGTATCAACAGCTGTTTCCCACGCGGCGCATCGATAAATTCTACGAAGCCATTGCTCCGGCCTTGCCCGACCTGACCTTCCCACTGGTGCATAAAAGCCGCCTGGTCGATGGCGAACCGTTCTTTCGGATGCAGGAAGGGCCGGGCGCCAGCAACACCGAAACGGCGGTGGAGGTGCGCGAGAAAAATGGCGATCTGTGGCGCTACGGCCTGTTCCCCGTGACCGGCAAGAAGCACCAGTTGCGGGTGCACATGACGGCGCTGGGGGCGAGTATCTGCAACGACCCGTTCTACCCCGACGTGCTCAAGGATGCCGAGGACGACTACGCCAACCCGCTCAAATTGCTGGCCCAGGGCGTGCGTTTTATCGACCCGGTAACCGCTGAACAACGCGATTTTCGCAGCCGCATCACCCTCGGCTGGTAACCGCCAGAAACGACAAGGCCCGCACATGGCGGGCCTTGTGGGCAAGCGCTTAGACTTACAGGTCTTTAACGGTGCGAACCTGATCCTTGTTGATACGGGTCTGCTTGCCGTCAAGTTGTTCGAACTCGTAGAAGCCCGAAGCCTTGTCGTATTTAGGGGTGTCGACGGCCTGGATTTCGCGACCGTCATTCAGGGTGATCACTGTAGGCGAAGCGCAACCGGCAAGAGTAGCGAGGCCCAGTGCAAGCATGAGAGCGGCGATGGTCCGTTGAGTCATGAGTTTGTCTCCAAGAGAATTCTTTTAAATTGCTGACCTTGTGACGCGCGTGGCGTCGACAAAGTTCCTTGTGCGAGGTTCATTCTGACACGCCGGACCCAGGGTGCAACAGCTCGGGTGTATTCAGGTTGGCCAGGCGCGGGTCGTCGGCTTGGCATTCCAGGCCCACACCGCCCAACTGCAGGAAGATCTTGCGCGGGCTGCGCTCACCAGCGTCCCATGCCTGTTCTACCTGGGTTTTGAGGTGGGTGGGGATGATGCAGATCAAGGGTTCCCAGAATTCACCATGGCGAACCATCACCGGCAGCTGCGGGTTGCGGCGTGCAATCTCACGCAGGTCGTTGAGTAGTCCCACGTCGATGTTCGGGACGTCACACGGCAGTATCAGCAAGTGCGCATGCCGCGCGGCGGCCAGGCCCGCGCGGATGCCCGCCAGCGGGCCGGGGAAGTCCGGGCTGTCGTCGCTCACCAACTGGTCGGCATAGGGCGCGTACTGCTCATGGTTGCGGTTGCACGAGATGATCAGGTCATCGGTCAGCGGGCGGGTCAGGCGCTGCAAATGTGCAACCAACGGCTGACCGTGCCAAGGCAGCAGGCCTTTGTCCTGGCCGCCCATGCGTTGGCCACGGCCGCCGGCCAGCAGCAGGATCGAACAGGGCAGGGGCGAAGAATCAAGCGACATGGTGGTTCCGCTGCGGCAGGTAAATAGGAGCCTGTGATATAACATCGGGCTGTTCATTCGACAACCGGACCAAGCCATGAAAGCCAAGGCTGATGCGCCCTTCGTACCCCTCAATATCGCTGTGCTGACCGTCAGCGACACCCGCACCCTGGACACCGACACCTCCGGCCAGGTCTTCGTCGATCGCCTGACCGCCGCCGGCCACAACCTGGCCGAGCGTGTGCTGCTCAAGGATGATCTTTACAAAATCCGCGCCCAAGTCGCTCATTGGATCGCCGAAGACGTGGTGCAAGTGGTGCTGATCACCGGCGGCACCGGCTTCACCGGGCGCGACAGCACGCCAGAAGCCGTCAGTTGCCTGCTGGACAAGCTCGTCGATGGTTTTGGCGAACTGTTCCGCCAGATCTCCGTGGCCGATATCGGCACCTCCACCGTGCAATCACGCGCCCTGGCCGGCCTGGCCAATGGCACGCTGGTGTGCTGCCTGCCGGGTTCGACCAACGCGGTGCGCACGGGCTGGGATGGCATCCTCGCCGAGCAGCTGGATAACCGTCACCGCCCCTGCAACTTCGTGCCGCACCTGAAGCAGGCCGAACCCTGCGAATCTCGTGGGTAAGCCCTTGGACAAGCCCTTGGATAAGCCCGGCAAGACTGGCGCGCTGATGCCGGTGGAAGACGCGCTGCGCCAATTGCTGGACATGGCCGACGCCAAGCCGATCCGCGAGCAGGAAGTGCTGGCCCTGGCCGATTGCGATAGCCGCGTGCTGGCGCAAGACCTGGTCTCCACCCTCGACCTGCCGCCCTGGCCCAACAGCGCTATGGACGGTTATGCGCTGCGCCTGGCCGACTGGACCGGCGAGCCGCTGCCCGTGAGCCAGCGCATCTTCGCCGGCCAGGCGCCGCAGCCACTGGTGGCCGGCACCTGCGCGCGCATCTTTACCGGCGCGCCGGTGCCCGAAGGCGCCGATTGCGTGGAGATGCAGGAAAACGCCGTGGTCCATACCGACCAGCGCGTGAGCTTTACCGAGCCCTTGCAGGCCGGCCAGAACATCCGCCCTCAAGGCCAGGAAACCACGGTCGGCGAGTTGGTGTTAAACGCCGGCACTCGCCTGGGCCCGATAGAGCTGGGCCTGGCGGCCTCCCTCGGGCATGACTGTCTGAGTGTGGTGCGCCGGGTGCGCGTAGCCGTGCTGTCCACCGGCGACGAACTGATCGAACCCGGCCTGCCGCTGGGGCCGGGGCAGATCTACAACAGCAACCGGCGAGTGTTGTGCAGTTGGCTTGCACGCATGGGGTGTGAAGTGATCGATGCCGGGATTCTTCCGGATGACCTGGGAAAAACCCGCACACGCCTGGCAGGCCTGGGCGGTGTCGACCTGATCCTGTCCACCGGCGGTGTCTCGGTCGGCGAGGCGGACTTTCTCGGCATCGCCCTGCGCGAAGAAGGCGAACTGGCCCTGTGGAAGCTTGCGATCAAGCCGGGCAAGCCGCTGACCTTCGGGCACTTTCGCGGTGTGCCGGTGATCGGTCTGCCCGGCAATCCGGCGTCGACGCTGGTGACCTTTGCGCTGCTGGCCCGGCCTTATCTGCTGCGCCGCCAAGGCGTGCAAGACGTAGCACCGCTGCGTTTCGAAGTACCGGTGGGGTTTGTGTGGCCCCAGCCGGGCAACCGCCGCGAGTACCTGCGCGGGCGTATCGAGCAGGGTCGGGCGATTATCTACCGCAACCAGAGTTCCGGTGTGCTGCGCAGTGCGGCGTGGGCCGAAGGGTTTGTGGAGGTGTTGGAGGGCACGACGTTGGAGATGGGCGACCGCGTTAATTTCATTCCGTTGAGTGAAGTGCTGAACTGACGATAGAGATCGACTGTGGGAGCTGGCTTGGCTGCTGTGGCGGTTTTTCGGTGTACATATCCGTTGCTGCGATAACGGCCGCTTATGGTTCCGCTCTTACAGCGGGTCACTTTTGCAAGGACGCAAAAGTAACCAAAAGGTCCTCGCCCCACCACTCGGCCCCTCGCTTAGGCTCGGTGTGCCCTCACTCCGGCTTGAATCCGTGGGCCGCCGCGATGGGCCATCCTTGGCCCAGCGCGGCTAACCCGGCGTCCTGCCGGGTTACCCACGGATTCAAGCCTGCGTTCGGCCATCGTGGTTAACGGGGCGTCTCAGATCAAGATCAAGATCTACAGCACGGCGGCCTGAAAGCCGACCTGAGTGGTTGAAGCAAAAGCCAGATCAAGTGCAAAGCAAAAGCTTATCTACCTGATGCAACTGGGGCTGAGATGTGGAAGCGGCTTGCTCGCGAATGCGGTGTATCAGTGACAGATAAATTGACTGACCCACCGCATTCGCGAGCAAGCCCGCTCCCACAGTTGACCGCATGCAGTTTTGAATATGAGGTCGGCTGCGGATTTACAGGCATTGAAGAGCTGCTTTTCTTTGGGATCTGCCTTTCTGTGGGAGCTGGCTTGCCTGCGATGCAGACACCTCGGTGTATCAGGCACACCGAGTTGATGCCATCGCAGCGGTGCGACGATTCGACAAGCCAGCTCCCACCTTTGACCGAGTATGGCTCTGCTGTTGCTGTTGCTGTTGCTGTTGCTGTTGCTGTTGCTGTTGCTGTTGCTGTTGCTGTTGCTGTTGCTGTTGCTGTTGCTGTTGCTGTTGCTGTTGCTGTTGCTCTGGCCCTTACATCCTTTTCGATGACGAAGTCAGCGGTCTTTTGATCTGCGCTTTTGATCTTGATCTGAAATCGCCCCGTCAAACACGATGGCCGAACGCAGGCTTGAATCCGTGGGTAACCCGGCAGGACGCCGGGTTAGCCGCGCTGGGCCAAGGATGGCCCATCGCGGCGGCCCACGGATTCAAGCCGGAGTGAGGGCATGCCGAGCCATAGCGAGGCACCGAGTGTTGGGGCGAAGACTTTTTGGTTACTTTTGTGTCTTTACAAAAGTGACCCGCTGTAAGAGCGGAACCAATAGAAGCCGTTACCGCAGCAACGGATATGTACACGGCCTAACATCCCGCACATCAGCCGCACATGCATCGGCTGACCCCCCCGCTATCACAGGCAAGCCCCACATTGGATTTGCGCTTAGCTAGTAATCATCCCCACGCTCAGTCACATCCCGCTCCACCGGCTCGGCATTCGGGTCATAGCCCACCGGGAATTTGCCCTTGAGCGTCCACGCAAACGCAATAATCTCGGCCACCGTGCGGTACAGCTCCTCCGGGATGCTGTCGCCCAATTCCATACGCGCCAGCAGCTTCACCAGTTCGGCATTCTCATAGATCGGTACTTCATTTTCCCGCGCCAACTTGAGGATGGCTTCAGCCAGGGCATCGTCGCCCTTGGCCGTCAGGGTCGGCGCTTGCTGGCCGTCGTACTTGAGGGCAATCGCCTGGCGCGGCGGGGTCGGGTTTTTCATGCGGTTTCATCCACCCAGCGTTGCTCCAATCCGGTTCGTGGCCCGCGTGGCGGCGTGCCGAGGTGGCAATCCAGGTCGCCGACATTGATACCCGAGGTCACCAGGCGCTCGCGCAAGCTGCCCAAGTGGCTTTCGATCAGGCTGGCGGTGAACGGGCGCGAGACCCACAGCTGGCTGGACAATTTGCCCTGAGTCAGTTGCGCCTGCACCTGCAACGGCCCCAGCGGCTCCATGTCGAAGGCCAGCTCGACGCGCCAGAGCATTTGCTTGGGGTCTTTCTTGTCCTTGCGCTCCGGTTGGTCCTTGTCCGGCGGCGGTTCTTCACGCTGGAACTTGACCTGCAACGGCACAATGTCCTGCAAGGTACGCATGGGGATTTCCAGCTGCCAGGTGGTTTGCAGCCGGCCATCGGCGGTGGTGCCGGTTTGCTCCAGGCTCGATAGCTGGTGGCTTTGCAGCCGGGAAATGGCCCCGGCGGCCAGGCGCAGCAGGTTTTCCAGGTCGCCTTCGCCTGCCAGCTTGGCCATCAGCCGGTCCGGCAGAGGAAACCCTGCCGGGGCTTGCCGTGCGCCGATCTGGCCGAGGGTGCTGAGCGGGTTACGCACGAAGTTGGGCAGTACCTGGGCCAGCGTATTGGCGGCGAGGATGGCATTCAGATTCGTCGCGGCGGGCAGGGCCGGCAGCAAATCGTCAACCAGGCGCAGCAGCGCGCCCTTCATGTCCAGAGGCGGAATTTGCGGGTCTTGCCCGGCGAGCAATTTGGCTTCAAGGAACACGCCGCTACTTTGTACCAACTGCGCCAGCACCTTCGGGTTGCTGACTTGCGCCAGGTCAGGCAGCGCATTGAGCAAACGCGCGGCGGCGGCGCGCAGGTCGCTGGAAGTGGTGTCGTCGGCGGGCAGGCTTTGCAGCGCGGTGAACAGCACATCCAGCGAGCCTTGGCGACTTTGCTGAGTGGTCAGTTGTTGCGCCACGGCCAACTGATCCTTGAGCCCGCTCAACGGCACGAAATTCAGGCTTTGCGCATTCTGCACCACGGCGCTGAGCAAGCTGCCGACCCGCAGCGGCTGCGGGCTTTCCAGGCTCAGCGTGGTGCCGGCCAGGGCGTTATTGAGCACGCTGACCAGCGAGCGATAGATTGCCGGTTGCGCGGTGCCTTGCGGCAGCATCTGGGTGGTCAGCACCTTGGCCTGCAACAGCGTGCCCACCGGCATTTGTGTGGTGTCAATGCGGGTGAGGGCGGCCACATTGGCGCTCAAGGCTTGCTGCAAGCTGATGGTCAGGTTGCCGGTGGGTGTCTGGCTCACCGCCACATTGCTGCCCAACGGCAACGGCTGGGCGCTGCTGGCTTGTACCAAGGTTTGGCGGCCGCCTTCGAGGGTCAACTTGAGCAATAGCTGAAACGCATCACCGCCTTGTTTAAGCGCAATCACCTCGGCGTTGACGGTTTTCCCAGGGTCGATCAGGCCGGTCTGCGGCTCCAGCAGTTTCAACAACTCGCCGGTCGGCGGCAGCGGGGCAGGCCCGGGCGTCGGTGCGGGCGGCAGCGTAGGAAGGTTGATCTCACCGGTCATCGTGCGCGTCGTCTCTGGGGAAATTGCCCTCTTTAGAGTAGGGCATCACATGTATAATGCCGCCCGTCTGCAAAGAGAGCGGTAAAAACCTCACAACTATTTGATCCAGCTCTCTAAAATCGGTCGCCAAAGCCGTTATTGTGCATTTCTCTATAACGGCCGCTGCACCGCCGACTTGAACCGTAAAGGCCCGCGATCTTTTGACCAGCCCTCTTCTAGAAGCCGTAGCGCTTGCCTGTGAACGTGACCTGCGCCTGCTGTTCGAGCATCTCGAACTGCGGCTGGCGGGCGGCGACATGGTGCAGATCAGCGGCCCCAACGGCAGCGGCAAGACCAGTTTGCTGCGCCTGCTGGCCGGTTTGATGCAGCCGACGGCCGGTGAGGTTCGACTCAACGGCAAGCCCCTCAACGAACAACGTACCGAACTCGCGCGTAACCTGACCTGGATCGGCCACGCCGCCGGCATCAAGGACGTGCTCACGCCGGAAGAAAACCTCAGTTGGCTCAGCGCCCTGCATCATCCGGCGCCCCGTGATGCCATCTGGCAGGCCTTGGCCGCTGTCGGCCTCAAAGGCTTCGAAGACGTTCCCTGCCACACCTTGTCCGCCGGCCAGCAGCGCCGCGTGGCGCTGGCACGTTTGTATCTGCCTGGCCCGCCGCTGTGGATTCTCGACGAACCCTTCACCGCCCTCGACAAGCAAGGCGTCGCCCAACTCGAAGAGCACCTGGCCCAGCACTGTGAACAGGGTGGCCTGGTGCTGCTCACCACCCACCACACGCTGGCGCGCAGGCCCGCCGGTTACCGCGACCTGGATTTAGGGCGGTGGTCGGCATGAGTGTGTTCGCGCTGTTAGTCGCCCGTGAAGCCCGCCTGTTGTGCCGTCGCCCGGCCGAACTGGCCAATCCCTTGGTGTTTTTCGCCATCGTCATCGCGCTGTTCCCGCTGGCAGTCGGCCCTGAAACTAAACTGTTGCAAACCTTGTCCCCGGGACTGGTGTGGGTGGCCGCGCTTTTATCGGTCCTGCTCTCGCTGGACGGGCTGTTTCGCAGTGATTTTGAAGACGGTTCCCTCGAACAGTGGGTCCTTTCGTCGCACCCCTTGCCACTTCTGGTACTGGCCAAGGTGCTGGCACACTGGGTTTTTTCCGGCTTGGCGCTAGTATTGCTCTCGCCGCTGCTGGCGATGATGCTCGGCTTGCCCGTTGAGTGCCTGCCGGTGTTGCTCCTGTCCTTGTTACTCGGTACGCCGGTGCTCAGCCTGTTGGGGGCGGTGGGCGCAGCGTTGACCGTCGGTTTGAAGCGGGGTGGCCTGTTGCTGGCCCTGCTGATTCTGCCTTTGTACATCCCGGTGTTGATCCTGGGCAGCGGCGCCTTGCAGGCCGCGCTCATGGGCATGCCGGCGACCGGTTACCTCCTGTGGCTTGGCAGCCTGACCGCCCTGGCGGTAACCCTGACACCCTTTGCTATAGCGGCTGGCCTGAAGATCAGCGTCGGCGAATAATGAGGTCTGGCCAAGTGTTATGTCTTGGCCAGTAAAGACCCTGAGCTTTGCGCAATGACGCACAGCCACCGTGATGGAAACAGCAATGAACTGGACCTGGTTTCACAAGCTCGGCTCGCCCAAATGGTTTTACGGCATCAGCGGCAAGCTGCTGCCGTGGTTGAGCGTCGCCGCCATTTTGCTGATCGGCATCGGCTTGGTCTGGGGCCTGGCCTTCGCGCCGCCGGACTACCAGCAAGGCAACAGCTTTCGCATCATCTATATCCACGTGCCCGCCGCCATGCTGGCCCAGTCCTGCTACGTGATGCTGGCCGTGTGCGGCATCGTCGGCCTGGTGTGGAAGATGAAACTGGCCGACGTCGCCCTGCAATGCGCCGCGCCCATCGGTGCGTGGATGACCGCCGTGGCGCTGGTCACCGGCGCGATCTGGGGCAAACCCACCTGGGGTTCGTGGTGGGTGTGGGATGCGCGACTCACCTCCATGCTGATCCTGCTGTTCCTGTATTTCGGCCTGATTGCTCTGGGCAACGCCATCAGCAACCGCGACAGCGCCGCCAAGGCCTGCGCAGTGCTGGCCATCGTCG
Organism: Pseudomonas sp. ChxA; assembly: GCF_030263855.1. Lineage (NCBI taxonomy): Bacteria > Pseudomonadati > Pseudomonadota > Gammaproteobacteria > Pseudomonadales > Pseudomonadaceae > Pseudomonas > Pseudomonas sp. ChxA. The sequence goes on along the minus strand of NZ_JARPMK010000001.1, from coordinate 5,214,664 downwards.
GCGTGATCAACATCCCGATCATCAAATACTCGGTGGAGTGGTGGAACACCCTGCACCAGGGCGCCACCTTCACCCTCACCGAAAAACCGGCGATGCCTGTGGAAATGTGGGCGCCGCTGCTGCTGATGGTGTTGGGGTTCTACTGCTTCTTTGGCGCCGTATTGCTGATGCGCATGCGCCTCGAAGTGCTCAAGCGTGAAGCCCGCACCAGTTGGGTCAAGGCCGAAGTGCAAAACAGCCTGGGAGCGCGCGGATGAACTTCAACTCGTTCAGTGAATTTCTCGCCATGGGCCATCACGGCCTGTATGTCTGGACGGCCTATGGCATCTGCCTGGCGGTGCTGGCCCTCAACGTCGCCGCGCCGATCCTGGCCCGCAAGCGTTACCTGCAACAAGAGGCGCGTCGTCTGCGCCGGGAGACCGATAAGTGAATCCGCTGCGTAGAAAGCGTCTGTTGATCATCCTCGCCATCATGGCCGGCGTCGGCATTGCCGTCACCCTGGCCCTGAGCGCCTTGCAGCAGAACATCAACCTGTTCTACACCCCGACCCAGATCGCCAATGGCGAAGCGCCAGTCGACACGCGCATCCGCGCCGGCGGCATGGTCGAGAAGGGCTCCTTGAAGCGTTCCGGTGATTCCCTCGACGTGACCTTCGTGGTCACCGACTTCAACAAAGCCGTGACCATCACCTATCGCGGCATCCTCCCGGACCTGTTTCGTGAAGGCCAGGGCATTGTCGCCCTGGGCAAGCTCAACGCCGACGGCGTGGTGGTGGCCGATGAAGTACTCGCCAAGCACGATGAGAAGTACATGCCGCCCGAGGTCACCAAAGCCCTTAAGGACAGCGGCCAATCGGCCCCTGGCTCAAATGCACAGCCTGCCAAGGAGGGCTAAGCCATGACGTCCGCACTGTTTATTCCGGAGTTGGGCCAACTGGCGATGATCCTCGCCCTGTGCTTCGCCATCGTTCAGGCCGTGGTGCCGTTGCTCGGTGCCTGGCGCGGTGACCGCCTGTGGATGAGCCTGGCGCAACCGGCCGCCTGGGGCCAGTTTGCCTTTTTGGTGTTCGCCTTTGGCTGCCTGACCTACGCCTTTATGACCGACGACTTTTCCGTTGCCTATGTCGCCAATAACTCCAACAGCGCGCTGCCTTGGTACTACAAGTTCAGCGCCGTGTGGGGTGCCCACGAAGGTTCGTTGCTGCTCTGGGCCTTGATCCTCGGCGGCTGGACCTTTGCCGTGTCGGTGTTCTCGCGCCAACTGCCGCAAGTCATGCTGGCCCGCGTGCTGGCGGTGATGGGCATGATCAGCATCGGCTTCCTGCTGTTTTTGATCATGACCTCCAACCCGTTCACGCGCATCCTGCCGCAGATCCCAATGGATGGGCATGACCTCAACCCGTTGTTGCAAGACATCGGCCTGATCGTGCACCCGCCGATGCTTTATATGGGCTACGTCGGTTTCTCCGTAGCCTTTGCGTTTGCCATCGCCGCCCTGCTCGGCGGGCGCCTCGATGCGGCCTGGGCGCGCTGGTCGCGGCCATGGACCATTGTGGCCTGGGCATTCCTCGGTATCGGTATTACCCTCGGTTCGTGGTGGGCCTATTACGAACTCGGCTGGGGCGGCTGGTGGTTCTGGGACCCGGTGGAAAATGCTTCCTTCATGCCTTGGCTGGTCGGCACCGCGCTGATTCACTCGCTGGCGGTCACCGAAAAACGCGGCGTGTTCAAAAGCTGGACCGTGTTGCTGGCCATCGCCGCATTCTCCCTCAGCCTGCTGGGTACTTTCCTGGTGCGTTCGGGCGTGCTGACCTCGGTGCATGCGTTTGCGTCGGACCCGGAGCGCGGCGTGTTCATCCTGATCTTCCTGCTGTTTGTAGTCGGCGGCTCGTTGACCCTGTTTGCGTTGCGCGCGCCGGTGGTCAAGAGCCAGGTCGGCTTCAACCTGTGGTCGCGAGAAACCCTGCTGCTGGGCAATAACCTGGTGCTGGTGGTGGCCGCGTCGATGATTCTGCTCGGCACCTTGTACCCCTTGGTGCTGGACGCGCTGAGCGGCGCCAAGCTGTCCGTCGGCCCGCCGTACTTCAACGCGTTGTTTATCCCGTTGATGGGCCTGTTGATGGTGGTCATGGCCGTTGGTGTGCTGGTGCGCTGGAAAGACACGCCGGTGAAATGGCTGGCCGGCATGCTGATGCCGGTGCTGCTGGGCAGCGTGGCCCTGGCAGTGATCGCCGGGTTTGCCTACGGCGACTTCAACTGGGCGGTGCTCGCCACCTTCCTGCTCGCCGCCTGGGTATTGCTGGCCGGCGTGCGCGACATCTTCGACAAGACCCGTCACAAAGGCCTGATCAAAGGTCTGCCAACATTGACCCGCAGCTACTGGGGCATGCAAGTCGCCCATATCGGCATCGCCGTGTGCGCCCTCGGCGTGGTGCTGTCCAGCCAGAACAGCGCCGAGCGCGACCTGCGCCTGGCGCCGGGTGAGTCCATGGACCTGGCCGGTTACCACTTCATCTTCGAAGGCGCCAAGCACTTCGAAGGCCCGAACTTCACGTCCGACAAAGGCACGGTGCGTGTGGTGCGCAACGGCAAGGAAGTGGCGGTGCTGCACCCGGAAAAACGCCTGTACACCGTGCAAAGCTCGATGATGACCGAAGCGGGTATCGACGCCGGTTTTACCCGCGACCTCTATGTGGCGCTGGGTGAGCCGTTGGGCGACGGTGCCTGGGCGGTGCGCGTGCATGTGAAGCCGTTTGTACGCTGGATCTGGTTCGGCGGTTTGCTCACCGGTTTCGGCGGGTTACTCGCCGCGCTGGACCGGCGTTATCGGGTCAAGGTCAAAAGCCGGGTGCGTGAAGCCCTCGGCCTGCAAGGAGCGGCGGCATGAAGCGTTGGTTGATGGTGTTACCGCTGGCGGCCTTTCTGGTGATGGCAGTGTTTTTATACCGTGGCTTGTACCTGGACCCGGCCGAGTTGCCCTCGGCGATGATCGGCAAGCCATTCCCGGCGTTCAGCCTGAAGACGGTGCAGGGCGACAAGACTCTGACCCAGGCCGACCTGCTGGGCAAACCGGCGCTGGTCAACGTGTGGGGCACCTGGTGCATCTCCTGCCGCGTCGAGCACCCGGTGCTCAACAAACTCGCCGAGCAGGGCGTGGTGATCTACGGCATCAACTACAAGGACGACAATGCGGCGGCCTTGAAGTGGCTGGCCGAGTTCCACAACCCGTACCAGCTGGATATTCGCGATGAGGACGGCAACTTGGGCCTCAACCTCGGCGTGTACGGCGCTCCGGAAACCTTCTTCATCGATGCCAAAGGCGTGATCCGCGACAAGTATGTTGGCGTGATCGACGAAGTGGTCTGGCGCGAGCAACTGGCCGCCAAGTACCAGGCGCTGGTCGATGAGGCCAAGCCATGAAGCGTCTGTTAGCCGCTGCTGTTTTGGCACTTGGATTGGTCGGCGTCGCCCATGCGGCCATCGACACCTACGAGTTCGCCAAGGACGGTGACCGCGAGCGTTTTCGCGAACTGACCAAGGAACTGCGCTGCCCCAAGTGCCAGAACCAGGACATTGCCGACTCCAACGCCCCCATCGCCGCCGACCTGCGCAAAGAGATCTTCCGCATGCTGGGGGAGGGCAAGGACAACCAGCAGATCATCGACTTCATGGTCGATCGCTACGGTGATTTCGTGCGCTACAAACCGGCCCTTACCGGCAAGACTGCGTTGCTCTGGTTCGGCCCCGCCGGGCTGTTGCTGGCCGGCGTGGTGGTGATGGCCGTGATCGTGCGCCGTCGCCGCGCTGCGCCTACTGATGGTTCCGATGCGCTCTCCCCGGATGAACGCAAACGCCTCGACCAATTGCTGGACACCAAGACTGATGATTGATTTTTGGCTCGCAGCAGGGTTGCTGCTCCTGATTGCCCTGAGTTTCCTGTTGATCCCTGTGTTGCGCGGCCGCCGTGCCCAGCGTGAAGAGGATCGCACCGCACTGAACGTGGCGCTCTACCAAGAACGCGTGGCCGAGCTGCAAGTGCAGCAGGACGAAGGCGTGCTGAATGCCGCGCAACTCGACACTGGCCGTGCCGAGGCTGCGCGTGAGTTGCTGGCCGACACCGAAGGCTTAGAAAAGCCGCGCGAATCGCGCTTGGGCAAACCACTGCCGTTTTTGGCGGCGTTTCTCGTGCCGGTCCTGGGCGTTGCGCTGTACCTGCATTACGGAGCGAGCGACAAGGTCGAACTGACCCGCGAATTCTCCCAGCCGCCGGTGTCGATGCAAGACATGACCCGCCGCCTGGAGCGCGCCGCCGCCGCCCAGCCGGACTCGCCGGAAGGCTTGTACTTCCTCGGCCGCGCCTACATGGCTCAGGACCGTTCCGCGGACGCCGCGAAAATCTTCGAACGCACCGTCGCACTGGCCGGGCGCCAGCCCGAACTGCTCGGCCAGTGGGCGCAGGCGCAGTACTTTGCCGACAATAAACAATGGTCGCCCAAGGTGCAGGCGCTGACCGATGAAGCCTTGAAGCTCGACCCCAAAGAAGTCACCAGCCTCGGCCTGCTGGGTATCGCCGCCTTTGAAGGCCAGCGTTATCAGGAAGCCATCGATTACTGGAACCGGCTGTTGGCGCAGTTGCCAGCGGAAGACAACTCCCGTGTCGCGCTGCAAGGGGGCATCGACCGTGCGGCCGAGAAGCTCAAGGAAAGCGGGGGCACGGTTGCGGCAAAAACCGTGATGAAAGTGCGCGTGGACCTGGCACCTGAGGTGAAGGCCAAAGCCCTGGCCACCGACAGCGTGTTTATCTTCGCCCGTGCGGTAAACGGCCCACCGGCGCCGTTGGCGGCCAAGCGCGTCACCGTGGCTGAACTGCCGGTCACCGTCGAACTGGGCGATGCGGACGCAATGATGCCGCAGTTGAAACTGTCGAACTTCCCCGAAGTCCAACTGGTTGCGCGCATATCCCGGGCCGGTCAACCGACCACTGGCGAGTGGATCGGCCGCAGCCAACCCTTGGCCAGCAGCACCACTGCGCTGCAGCAGCTGACCATCGACACTCCGGACAAATAATTCGAGGAAACGCCTATGACCGCATTTGCACGCATCACCTTGCTCAGCCTGGTACTCGGCTTGAGCGCTTGTGCGGTCCATCGGCCTCCCGCGCCCACCGGCCCGACTATCCCGCCGTCTGGCCCGGCGACCCAGCCAAGCACCCAGCCTTCCGGCCCGGTAACGCCGCCGCCGAAACCTGTGCCAAGCAAATCGCCCACCTTCGCCCCACCACCTGGCGCGGCCAGCCACTGGGACGGCAAGATGCAGGTGTATGTGCTCGACGAACAGCCTGACACCTTCTACCGCCAGCGCACTTACTACCGCTGGAGCAACGGCTGGAGCCGCTCCATCAGCCCGAACGGGCCGTGGGAAGACACCGACATACACGGCGTGCCGCCGGGGTTGAGCAAGCAATACGCGCAATAACAAAAGGCGACCTTTGAAAGGTCGCCTTTTTTATTACTCAACTTGAAACGCAATCCACTGTGGGAGCTGGCAAGCCAGCTCCCACAGTAGATCCCCTTTGATCGTTCGAATTTGATCGTTCCCACGCGCAGCAAAGGAATGCATGCGGTGACGCTCTGCGTCAGGCCCACTTCGGGACGCAGAGCGTCCCAGGCGGCATTCCTTTGCTGCGCGTGGGAACGAGCATTACCTGACTTGAAACGCAATCCCCTGTGGGAGCTGGCTTGCCTGCGATAGCGGTACACCTGCTGGCTAGGTATTGCCTGGTCCACCGCTATCGCGGGCAAGCCCGCTCCCACAGTTTTGATCTCCATTTGATCTGAGATTTACGCCAGTTCTTGAATGCGGCGCGGCGCTCCGAGCCAGTGAATCACCCCAGCCACCACCCCCAACACCACCCCAAATTCCACAATCCCCACCCAACCAAACTGCGCCATCAACCACCCACTCACCGTCGCCCCAACCGCTCCACCCACAAACGTCGCGGTCATATACAAACTGTTAATCCGCCCCTGCGCCTTGGGGTCCACCGCAAACGCCCGCGTCTGATTGGCCACCAACCCGGCCTGCACACCGATATCCAGCACAATCACGCCCAGCACCAGCAAGATCAATGACGTCTGCGCCCCCGCCAGCATCAAAAACGCCAAGGTCACAATCCCCACGCTGGCGCCAATCACCTTGCGACAACCCAGCTTGTCCGCCGCCCGCCCGCCATACGACGCCGCAAACGCACCCACCGCGCCGATAATCCCGAAACCACCGGCCCAGGCACTGCCCAGCTGCCACGGCCCATTGGCCAGCAACCCGGCCAAATTCACCCAAAACGCGTTGAAGCACGCCCACAACAACGCCTGCACCATCATCGATTGCCGAATCGGGCTGTTATCGCGCATCAACGGCCACAGTGAAGCCAGCAGACGAGGGTAGGACAGGTCGGTACTCGGCACGCCCGGCGGCAGCAGCCTGGCTGCGATAAACCACACCGGGATCATGAACGCTGCCTCCATGGCATACACCGCCCGCCAGCCATACGCTTCACCGACCACACCGCTGATGGTGCGCCCAAGCAAAATCCCTAACATGATCCCGCTGACCACCGTGCCCACATTGCGCCCGCGTTCGTGGGGCTGCGACATCACCGCCGCAAAGGGCACCAACTGTTGCGGCACGCAACACACCACGCCGAGGCCGAACGAGGCGCCGATCAACGCCCAAATGCTCGGCGCAAAGGTCGCAGCCAAGGCAAAGCAGAACGCCAGCGCAATCTGCCCGAGTACCAGCTTGCGCCGGTCAAAGCGGTCGCCCATGGGCAGTAAAAATGCCAACCCAGTGGCGAACCCCAGCAAGGCCGCGCCCGCCACCAGGTTGACCGTCGACACCGCCACGCCCATGTCCGAGGCAATCAACGGCAGCACCGGCTGGGTGCAGTAAATGTTGGTGACCACCGCGCCGGCGATCACCGCCATCATGATGATCTTGCCTCGCGGCGGTGCATTCTCGGATGTCATGGCGTTTGCCTCATGTCGCTGGGGGATGAGTCGCCAACCTTACGCAGTCGCGTTTATGTCGATAATCCCCTAGGATCGGGAATCATCCTTCCAGAATTTGATAGGGCGTTATGAACCGTCTTGAATCGATGTCGGTGTTTGTCGCGGTGGTGGAGGCGGGTAGCTTGTCGGCGGCGGCGCGCCAGTTGGGCATGCCGCTGGCAACGGTCAGCCGTAAAGTTGCGGAACTGGAAGCTCACCTCAAATCCCGGCTGCTGCACCGCACCACGCGGCAGTTGTCGCTGACGGACATGGGTGCTTCCTATCTGGCGGCGTGCCAGCGGATTCTCGAAGAGATCGGCGAAGCCGAACGGGCCGCCACCGGCGAATATGCCGTGCCCAAAGGCGAGCTCACGGTGACCGCGCCCATCGTGTTCGGGCGCCTGCATATCGTGCCGGTGGTGGCGGAGTTTCTGGCGCAGTACCCCGAGATCAGCGTCAACCTGGTGCTCACCGACCGCGTGGTGCACCTGATGGAAGAACAGTGCGACGTGGCCGTGCGCATTGGCGACCTGCCGGACAGCTCACTCAAGGCGGTGCAAGTCGGCACGGTGCGGCGGGTGGTGTGTGCCAGTCCTCATTATCTGCAAACCCATGGCGAACCGACCACGCCGCAGACGCTGACGGACCACAGTTGCATCACCTTTGAAGTGCTGTCCTCGGTGGGCGCGTGGGTGTTTGGGGCGGGTAAAGCGCAACAGAGCGTGCCCGTGCATTCGCGGCTGTCGGTGAACACCGCGGAAGCGGCGATTACGGCGGCAACGCTGGATGTTGGCGTGATTCGGGTGCTGTCGTATCAAGTGGCGGACGCAGTGCAAAAGGGTGATTTACAGGTGGTGCTGCAGCCCTACGAATCAGCGGCGTTGCCGATCAGCCTGGTGCACAAAGGGCAGGCGCCATTGCCGCTGAAGGTGCGCGCCTTCCTGGATTTCGTCACCCCGCGACTGCGCGTGCGTGACGCAAATATCCCCTGATGTACGCACAACCAATGTGGGAGCTGGCTTGCCTGCGATACCGTTGGGTCAGTTGGCAGATGGGTAGCTGACACACCGCTATCGCAGGCAAGCCAGCTCCCACACTAGATCGCCTCAGCCATCAGGCCACGGGACACTCCCGATTCAGCGCTTGATCCACCAACAATTGCGCAATCTCAACCATCTGCACCACTGCCAGCACCTGCTTGCGGCTTGATCCATCCAAGTGCTCGGCACAGTCGTAGGCACACACCGTCGCCGATTCCAGCATCTCGCTGGCATTGCTCAAGGCAACTTCGGTACTGAGGCCGGGGCGGACGGTGAAGATGAGGTTGGGTGGGGTTTGTGGGGTGTCATCCGAGGTGGATGGCGGAGGGTTAGGCGTGACTTTTTTCATGGTGTTACTCCTGGAGTTAAAGGAGTCGCCACGATCACTTCCACATGATTGGGTGGCGACTGTACGCAGGTGTGGAAGACCGGACTCCAGGACCCCGGCGCACCCGAAGGTGCCCCGCGCACAGCCGCCATAACACTTTATAGCGGGCATGAAAAAAGCGCCCGCTAGAGGCTATGGGCGCTTATACGCCTGGAGAGTTCGGGCTTCCACACCCGTTCGCTGATTTTGCAGCGACCCGCGAAGGTTAGCGGTGAGGTTGATCGGACGCAACCCGAAATATGTGTAGGGCAGATCTTCACATACATTGGCCGGTAGCCATCACACGACGGGGGGAGGCGACTGTACACGGGGTGGTAGGCCGGTCATAGGAACCCGGCAGGCCGAAAAGCCTCCCATGCACAGCCGCCACTGAGCAGGTTGGAAAGGGTGAACCATACGCAGGTTGGTCGACCGGGGAATGGGAAACCCGGCAGGGCTTGGCCCTCCTGCGTATGGCTCGGTCAACATAATGCAGAGCGGTTAACTGACTGGGCGTAGGGAAAGTCTTGTTCAGCTTTGGTTATCACCAAGCCTCTCTATCAATGTAGTCAGCGCGCCCTTAAAGATTGGGTGCCATTCATGGGTAAGTTCACTGCTCAATGGGTGCCAGAAAAATCGAAATTCATGGCCTCCATCATCTTCAGCAAAATGGGTCCAGTTATCCGCAAGCTCTACCGAAGCCCGGCATTGGTGAAAAGCCCAGGTATGGCCGGTGATCTCTGAATGCCAGGGGCCCAAGCCCCGTATTACGCTGCCGTTTATTCCGGACTCTTCGCGCAGTTCTCGGATGGCGGCGGCCTCTGTGGTTTCGCCTGGCTCTATGCTGCCCTTGACCAGTTGGAAACCGGCGAGGGGGTGTTCGAAGGCCAGGATTTCCAAAGTCTGTCTTTTTCGCAGTACGACGGGGCAAGCCTTGGCGATGATCATTGAGGTTTGTCTTCCATGTTTTGGGACAATTTATATGGGCGTGAAGCAATCGCAGGAACATTGAATACCTTAAGGCAAGCCAAGCCCCTGTGGCGAGGGAGCTTGCTCCCGCTGGACTGCGCAGCAGTCCCAACCCAGCCACCTTCGATCCACCTGACACACCGCGCCCGTCGTTTTTTGGGGCCGCTTCGCAGCCCAGCGGGAGCAAGCTCCCTCGCCACGGGGAATTGCGGTGGCTTTGCAACCTTTCACAAAACCTGTAGATCGTTCCCACGCGCAGCAAAGGAATGCATCCCGTGACGCTCTGCGTCACCGTTGCGTAAACCTTCGCCTGATTCGGGACGCAGAGCGTCCCAGGCGGCGTTCCCACGCAGAGTGAACTGACCCCCAAAGGTTGGACACAACCTTTGGGGGTGTCATGGGTAAGTACACAGAGCAAGTAAAACTGGCAGCAGTGCAGGACTACTGTTCCGGTAGCGCGGGTTTGAGGGATGTGGCACACCGTCACAATGTGGATTTTTCATCCCTTCGCCAGTGGGTTGCGGCCTATCAGGTGCATGGCGCTGCCGGGCTGAAACAGAAAAAGCTGCAGCGCTATAGCAACGACTTCAAACTGTCTGTTTTGAAACGTATGCGTAAGGAACAGCTGTCCTATCGGCAGACGGCGGCCTTGTTCGACATCCGCAGGTTCGGCATCATCGGCCTCTGGGAGCGCCGCTATGATGAGGGCGGTTTTGATGCCCTTACCAAGCAGCCTAATAGAGCCGGACGTCCGAAAAAAATGCCAACCACCATTCCTCCTGTTCAACCCGACTCACCCGATGATGAGTCGCGCTCACGCGATGATTTGCTTGCCGAGGTAAAGCAGTTGCGGATGGAAAACGACTACCTAAAAAAGCTCGATGCCTTGGTTCAGGAGAAGAAACGAGTAGCGCAGCAGAAAAAGCGCGAATCGTAATAGGACTGAGGCCGCGGCACTCTCTCGAAAGCCTGCTGAAGTTCGCCGGTTTGGCACGCAGCACCTTTTACTATCAGCAAAAGGCGCTGCAAGCGGCTGATAAGCACGCTGAGCTGAAAGACAAGATTCGTTCGACGTTCGATGAGCATAAGGGCCGGTATGGCTACCGCCGGATAACGGCTGCGGTACGAAGCGCTGGTCATCTCGTCAATCACAAGACGGTTCAGCGACTGATGGCGCAGCTTCAGCTCAAGAGCTTGGTGCGCGTGAAGAAATACCGAGCCTACAAGGGTGAGGTAGGCAAGGTAGCGGCAAATCTTTTGAGGCGTGAGTTCGAAGCTCCGTCACCCAATCAAAAGTGGGTAACCGACGTTACAGAGTTCAAAGTTGGAGGCCAGAAGCTTTATCTGTCGCCCGTTTTGGATCTGTACAACGGCGAAATCATTTCCTATGAGGTTGCCAGAAGGCCGCTGTTCGATATGGTCGGGAAGATGCTCAAAGGTGCATTCAAGCGACTTCAGCCGCATGAAAAACCGGTTTTGCACTCAGACCAGGGCTGGCAGTATCGAATGCCCATTTACCTGCAGGCTCTCAAAAAAAGCTCCGTGACGCCGAGCATGTCGCGCAAGGGTAACTGCTACGACAATGCGGCCATGGAGAGTTTTTTCGGCACACTGAAGTCAGAGTTTTTTTATCTGAATAAATTTAACGACCTTGATGAGCTTCACGCTGGCATCGACGAGTACATCCAGTATTACAATCACTCGCGTATCAGACTGAAGCTAAACGGCCTGAGTCCTGTTGAATACAGAACTCAGGCCGCTCAGGCATAGATGGGTAAACGTCCAACTTTGTGGGGTCAGTTCAGAGCGTGGGAACGATCGGTCACAGGGGATTGCGGTGGCTTTGCAACCTTTCACAAAACCTTCATCAAACCGCCGCCCGGCAGTCATGTGCAAGTAATAGCACTGACACCTCCCGCGCCTACTGTCGTTTGAACTCAACCGCAGCCCTTGTGTGGCTGTTCAAACCAGACAGAGAAGCCCATGACTCACGCTATCCATGTCGATCACTTGAACAAGACCTTTGCGAAGAAGTCCGCATTGGTCGACCTCGAACTCACCATTGCCGCAGGTGAGATGGTCGCGCTGATTGGCGCTTCCGGTTCCGGCAAGTCCACGTTGTTGCGCCATTTGGCGGGCCTGGCCTGTTGCGACAAGAGCAACGGCGGCAGCGTCAAGGTGTTGGGCCGGGAGGTGCAGGCCAGTGGGCGCTTGAATGGCAAGGTGCGGCGGTTGCGCGCAGACATCGGCTACATTTTCCAGCAGTTCAACCTGGTCAACCGCCTGAGCGTGCTCGACAACGTACTGCTCGGTTGCCTGGGCCGCATGCCGCGCTGGCGCGGCAACCTCGGTTTGTTCAATGCCGAGGAAAAGGCGTTTGCCCTCGAATCCCTCGCCCGTGTGGGCTTGGCCGACCTGGCCGGGCAGCGTGCTTCGACCTTGTCCGGCGGTCAGCAGCAGCGCGTGGCGATTGCCCGTGCATTGACCCAGCGCGCCGAAGTCATCCTCGCCGATGAGCCTATTGCCTCGCTGGACCCGGAGTCGGCGCGCAAGGTCATGGAGATCCTCGCCGACATCAACCGCCGCGACGGCAAGACCGTGGTGGTGACCCTGCATCAAGTCGATTACGCCATGCGTTATTGCCCGCGTGCCGTGGCCCTTAAAGGCGGGCGCATTCATTTCGACGGGCAGGGCAGCGCCATGAGCAGCCAGTTCCTCAACGATTTGTACGGTGCCGACGTCGACACCAGCCTGATGTTTTCCGACCAGACCCGCACAGCCGTCGCCACGCCTCGGCTGGCCATGGCGCGCGCTTGAAACCCTACTCACGACCCACAGGAATCCCGTCCATGTTGAACCGTATCGGCCAAGTGTTTCTGTCTGCGGTGTTGCTGGCCGGCGCCGCCATGGGCACTGCCCAGGCCGCCGACAAAGCCATCAACTTCGGCATCATGTCCACCGAGTCTTCGCAGAACCTCAAGAGTGTGTGGCAGCCGTTTCTGGATGACATGCAGAAGAAGACCGGCCTGACCATCAACGCCACCTTCGCCTCCGACTACGCCGGGTTGATCCAGGGCATGCGCTTTAACAAGGTCGACGTGGCCTGGCTGGGCAACAAGGCGGCGATGGAGGCGGTGGACCGTTCCAACGGCGAGATCTTCGCCCAGACCGCCGCCGCCAATGGCGCTGCCGGTTACTGGAGCGTGCTGATCGTGCGCAAGGACAGCCCGATCAACAACGTCGACGACATGCTCAAAAACGCCAAGAACCTGACCTTCGGCAACGGTGACCCGAACTCCACCTCGGGCTACCTGGTGCCGGGCTACTACGTGTTCGCCAAGAACCATGTGGATGCCGCCACCGCGTTCAAACGCACGCTCAACTCCAGCCATGAAGTCAACGCACTCAGCGTGGCCAAGGGGCAGTTGGACGTGGCCACCTTCAACACCGAAAGCTGGGACCGCCTGGAAGTCACCCAGCCGGACAAAGCCGCAATGCTCAAGGTGATCTGGAAATCGCCGCTGATCCCGGCCGACCCGATGGTGTGGAGCAAGGCGCTGACGGACAGCGAGAAAACCAAGATCCGTGATTTCTTCGCCAACTATGGCGACACCGATGAAGAGAAAGCGGTGCTGAAGAACATGCAACTGGGCAAGTTCCTCGCTTCCAACGACGACCAGCTGTTGCCGATCCGCCAACTGGAGCTGTTCAAGCAGCGCACCACCATCAGTGCAGACGACAAGCTGGAAGCGGCCGACAAGGCCAAGAAGCTCGCCGACATCGACGCCGACCTGGCCAAGCTGCAACAGCGCATCTCCGAGCTGGACAAGAAAACTGCGGCAAACGGCTAACCCCAGTAGGAACCGGCTTTTGTGGCGAGGGAGCTTGCTCCCTCTGGGGTGCGAAGCACCCCAATAGCTGGCGACTGCTTCGCAGTCGAAAGGGAGCAAGCTCCCTCGCCACAGAAAGCACACCTCACAACAACTGAGAGTGAACCCATGACTACCTTACACGCTGAAGCCGTCGGCAAGCGCACCTGGCCGCAATACCTCGGCTGGGGCCTGTTCCTGGTCCTGCTGGCCTGGGCCTGGCACGGCGCCGAGATGAACCCGCTGGCGCTGTACCGCGATTCCGGAAACATGGCGACCTTCGCCGCCGACTTCTTCCCGCCCGACTTCCACGAATGGCGCTCCTACCTCAAGGAGATGATCGTCACCGTACAAATCGCCCTGTGGGGCACGGTGCTGGCCATCGTCTGCTCGGTGCCGCTGGGCATCTTGTGCGCCGACAACATCACCCCGTGGTGGGTCCACCAACCGCTGCGCCGCGTGATGGACGCCTTCCGCTCCATCAATGAAATGGTGTTCGCCATGCTGTTCGTGGTCGCCGTCGGCCTCGGTCCTTTCGCCGGTGTTTTGGCCTTGTGGATCAGCACCACCGGCGTGCTCGCCAAGCTGTTTGCCGAAGCCGTCGAAGCCATCGACCCAGGCCCGGTAGAAGGCGTGCGAGCCACCGGCGCGAGTGCCTTGCAGGAAGTGATCTACGGCGTGATCCCGCAAGTGATGCCGCTGTGGGTGAGCTACGCGCTGTACCGCTTCGAAGCCAATGTGCGCTCGGCGACGGTGGTGGGCATGGTCGGCGCCGGCGGTATCGGCGTGATCCTCTGGGAAAACATTCGCGCCTTCCAGTTCGTACAAACCTGCGCGGTGCTGCTGGTGATCATCGTGGTGGTGAGCTGTATCGACGTGCTGTCCCAACGCCTGCGCAAGCAGTTCATCTGACGCCGGAGGGGTGCCCGCGCGGCGCTTTTTTTAAGCATGCAGTTGTCTAGACAAGATGAGCCGGTGTACCGCGAACTCGCGGATATCCTGCGCCGTGAATTGAGCAGCTACCAGGCCGGTGACTTCCTGCCCGGCGAGGTGCACATGGCCGAGCGCTTTGGCGTCAACCGCCACACCTTGCGCCGCGCCATCGACGAGCTGGTGTTTGAAGGCAGCCTGTTGCGCCGCCAGGGCAAGGGCACCCAGGTGCTCGACCGCCCGCTGATTTACTCGATGGGCGCCGAGACCTCCTACAGCCAATCACTGTCGGCCCAGGGCGTCGGCGTGCAGGCGGTGTTGCTCAAGCGCCGCTACTGCTACGCCAGCCGCGACGAAGCCCTGCATTTGGGCATCGCCGAGATGGCCCCGATGATCGAGCTGCAAACCCTGCGCAAGCTTGATCACCAGCCCGTCAGCCTGATCCGCCATCGCTACTGCGCCAGCCGTGCGCCGTTGCTGGCCGATTACAACGGCGGCTCCCTGCGCCAGTACCTGCGTGAACGAGCGCTGCCGCTGACCCGCACCCAAAGCCTGATCGGTGCGCGTCTGCCCAACCGTGATGAAGCCGCGCTGCTGATGATGCCTCGGCACTTGCCGGCCCTCACGGTGTTTACCCTTTCCTGCGATCGCGACGGCCGCCCGGTGGAGCTGGCGCAGTCCACCAGCCGTTCGGATCGCTTTCAGTACCAAGTGGTGACTTGAATGATGAATGTGTCCCCGCGACAACATTGGATCGGCGTATTAGCCCGCGCCCAGCTCAATGAATTGCAACCCTTTGAGGCCGCGTTGAAAGACGCCGAGTACCAACTGATCCGCGCCCCGGAAATCGGCATGACCCTGGTGCGCGGGCGCATGGGCGGTGACGGCGCGGCCTTCAACGTCGGCGAAATGAGCGTGACCCGCTGCGTGGTGCGCCTGGCCGACGGCCGTACCGGCTACAGCTACCTGGCCGGGCGCGACAAGCTGCATGCCGAGCTGGCCGCGTTGGCCGATGCGCATCTGCAAGGCACGCAACCGAGCCTGTGGCTCAGCGACTTGATCACCGCCCTGGCCACTGCCCAGGCCCAGCGCCGTGCGCAAAAAGAAACCGACACCGCTGCCACCAAGGTCGAGTTCTTCACCCTGGTACGAGGAGAAAACTGATGAACGCTCAACTATTGCAACCGGCCTTTGTCGAGCCGGTGCTGGATGCCCAGCGTGGTTTTCGTGCTGCCCTCAAGGCGTTGGCCGAACCCGGTTTGATCCAGCATCTGCCGTCCGCGCCACGCCTCGACGGCCTGGCGCCCGCCACCTACGCGCTGTGCCTGGCCCTGCTGGATATGGACACGCCACTGTGGCTGGCGCCGAGCTTCGACACGCCGCTGATCCGCGCCAACCTGGCCTTCCACTGTGGTTGCCCGCTCACCGATAAACGCGAAGACGCAGTGTTCGCGCTGCTCGGTGAGCAAGACCTGCTTGACCTCGGCGGCTTCGACCACGGCAACGACCGTTACCCGGATCAGTCCTGCACCTTGCTGGTTCAGCTTACCGACCTGGAGTCCGGTCGCGGCCTGCACTGGCGCGGCCCAGGGATCAAAACCCAGCGCCTGGTAAACCTGCCGGTGCCGCAAGCCTTCTGGCAAGAGCGCCAACGCCGCGAAGCCTTCCCGCGTGGTCTGGACTTGGTGTTCACCGCCGGCCACCACCTGATCGGCCTGCCGCGCAGCAGCCGTATTGCACAGGAGCACGCCTGATGTACGTAGCCGTCAAAGGTGGCGAACAGGCCATCGACAATGCCCACCGCCTGCTGGCAAAAAAACGCCGGGGCGATACCGCCATTCCTGAACTCAGCGTGAGGCAGATCCGCGAGCAATTGCCGCTGGCGGTGGCGCGGGTGATGACCGAAGGCTCGTTGTTCGACGAAGAGCTGGCTGCGCTGGCGATCAAGCAGTCAGCAGGGGATTTGGTCGAGGCGATCTTCCTGCTGCGCGCCTACCGCACCACGCTGCCGCGCTTCAGCCCGAGCCTGCCGATTGATACGTCGCAGATGTCCTTGAGCCGACGCCTGTCAGCCACCTTCAAGGACGTGCCCGGCGGCCAACTGCTCGGCCCGACCTTCGACTACACCCACCGCCTGCTGGATTTTTCGCTGCTGGCCGAAGGTCAATACCCAGGCCCGCAGACCCCGGCGGATGCACAGATTGACGCCTGCCCACGGGTGCTTGGTTTGCTCGCCAAAGAAGGCTTGATCAAAAACGAAGCCGACGACAACGCCAGCGTCGCCGACATCACCCGCGACCCGCTGGAATACCCGGCCAGCCGCGCCGAGCGCCTGCAAGCCCTGGCCCGTGGCGACGAGGGTTTCCTGCTCGCGCTGGGCTATTCGACCCAGCGCGGTTACGGCCGTAACCACCCGTTTGCCGGTGAGATTCGCATCGGCGACGTCGAGGTGTGGATCGACCCCGAAGAGCTGGGCTTTCCCATCTGCCTGGGCAGCATCGAAGTCACCGAGTGCGAGATGGTCAACCAGTTCGTCGGTTCGGCCACCGAGCTGGCGCAGTTCACCCGTGGCTACGGTTTGGCGTTCGGGCATGCCGAGCGCAAGGCCATGGGCATGGCGCTGGTCGACCGCTCGCTGCGCGCCGGGGAATACAACGAAGAAGTCGTCTCACCGGCCCAACGCGAAGAGTTTGTGCTGGCCCATTGCGACAACGTCGAGGCGGCGGGGTTTGTCTCGCACCTCAAATTGCCTCACTACGTGGACTTCCAGTCCGAGCTGGAACTGATCCGCAAACTGCGCCAACCGGCCGAGGGCAACCGCCATGAATGACTTGACCCAACCGGCTGTGCGCGACCCGGCGTACAACTTCGCCTACCTCGACGAACAGACCAAACGCATGATCCGCCGCGCCTTGCTCAAGGCCGTGGCGATTCCCGGTTACCAAGTGCCGTTTGGCGGCCGCGAAATGCCGTTGCCTTACGGCTGGGGCACCGGCGGCATGCAATTGACCGCCGCGATCCTCGGTGATGATGACGTGCTCAAGGTGATCGACCAGGGCGCCGACGACACCACCAACGCCGTGTCGATCCGGCGCTTTTTCGCCCGCACGGCGGGGGTTGCCACCACCGAAGCGACGCCCGACGCCAGCGTGATCCAGACCCGCCACCGCATCCCGGAAACGGCGCTGCAGGCCGGTCAAATCATGGTTTACCAAGTGCCGATCCCCGAGCCGCTGCGCTTTATCGAACCCTCGGAAACCGAGACCCGCACCATGCACGCCCTCAACGACTACGGGGTGATGCACGTCAAACTCTACGAAGACATCGCCACCTTCGGCCATATCGCCACCAGCTACGCCTACCCGGTGATGGTCGATGAGCGCTACGTGATGGACCCGTCGCCGATCCCTAAATTCGACAACCCCAAACTCGACATGAGCCCGGCGTTGATGCTGTTCGGCGCCGGTCGCGAAAAGCGCCTGTACGCGGTGCCGCCGTACACCCAGGTCACCAGCCTGGACTTCGAAGACCATCCGTTCGAAGTGCAGAAGTGGGCACACAACTGCGCCATCTGCGGCAGCCACGATTCCTTCCTCGATGAGCTGATTCTCGACGACGCGGGAACCCAGAGTTTTGTGTGTTCCGACACCTGGTATTGCGCCCAACGCGTCAAGGAGAACAACCAGTGAGCCAGCCTTTGCTTCAAGTACGTGACCTGTCGTTGCTTTACGGCCCGGAGAAGGGCTGCCAGGGCGTCAGCTTTGATCTTTACCCGGGTGAAGTGCTGGGGATTGTCGGCGAATCCGGCTCAGGTAAATCCACCTTGCTCTCGCTGCTGAGCGGGCGTTTGCCGCCGCAAGCCGGCAGCATCGGCTACCGCAGCAAGGACGGCGAATGGCTGGATTTGTACAGCGCCAGCGAAGCCGAGCGCCGCACCTTGCTGCGCACCGAATGGGGTTTTGTCGAGCAGAACCCACGGGACGGCCTGCGCATGGGCGTTTCGGCCGGCGCCAACATCGGCGAGCGCCTGATGGCCCAAGGCGTGCGCAACTATGCGCAGCTGCGCGGCGCCGGTCTGGATTGGCTCGGCCAGGTGGAAATCGACCCGCAGCGCATCGACGATTTGCCGCGCACCTTCTCGGGCGGCATGCAGCAGCGCCTGCAAATCGCCCGCAACCTCGTCTCCAGCCCGCGCTTGGTATTCATGGACGAACCCACCGGCGGCCTGGATGTGTCGGTGCAAGCGCGCCTGCTCGACCTGTTGCGCGGCCTGGTACGTGAGCTGGATTTGGCGGTGGTGATCGTCACCCACGACCTGGCCGTTGCGCGTTTGCTCGCCGACCGCCTGATGGTGATGCGCCGCTCCCGCGTGGTGGAAACCGGGCTCACTGACCAGATCCTCGACGATCCACAGCACCCTTACTCTCAACTGCTGGTGTCTTCGGTATTGCAGCCATGATGAATGCCTTGATTGAGGTCCGTGACCTCTCGAAAACCTTCACCCTGCATCAGCAACACGGCGTGGTGCTCAACGTGCTGCGCGGTGTGGCGTTCAGTGTGCAGGGCGGTGAATGCCTGGTACTGCATGGCCAGTCCGGCGCGGGTAAAAGCACCTTGTTGCGCACCCTTTACGGCAACTACCTGCCAGCGGGTGGCAGCATTCGTGTGCAGCATGCCGGTGAGTGGCTGGAGTTGGTCGGCGCCGAGCCGCGTGACATTCTCCAGGTGCGCCAGCAGACCCTCGGTTACGTCAGCCAGTTTCTGCGTGTCATCCCCCGCGTGGCCTGCCTGGACGTGGTGATGGAGCCGGCCCTGGCCCGTGGCTGGTCGAAGGCCGATGCACAGGCCCGCGCCGAACAGCTGCTCACGCGCCTGAACATCCCGCAGCGCTTGTGGCAACTGGCGCCCGGCACCTTCTCCGGTGGCGAACAACAGCGCGTCAATATCGCTCGGGGCTTCATGGTCGCCTGGCCGGTGATGTTGCTGGACGAACCTACCGCGTCCCTGGACGACAGCAACCGCCAAGTGGTGCTGGAACTGATGAACGAAGCCAAGGCCGCCGGCGCGGCGCTGATCGGCATCTTCCACGACCGCGCCGCCCGTGAAGCGGTCGCTGACCGCCATTTCGACATGACCCCATCGCCCGTCGCCCAAGAGGAATACGCCCATGCCCGCTGAACAGATCCTCACCAATGCCCAGGTCGTCACGGCGGAGCGCATGTTCCAGGGCACGGTGGTGCTGCGCGACGGCAAGATTGTCGACCTCGCCGAAGGCCGCAGCCAGTTACCCCAGGCCCAGGACCTGGGCGGCGATTGCCTGCTGCCGGGCCTGGTAGAGCTGCACACCGACAACCTGGAAAAACACATGACCCCGCGCCCCGGCGTGGACTGGCCGTCGATCTCGGCGGTGCTCAGCCATGATGCGCAAATCATTGCGGCGGGGATCACCACAGTGTTCGACGCGGTGTCCATCGGCGATGTGAACCCCAAGGGCAACCGCATGAAAAAGCTGCCGGCGATGCTCGATGCGATCGCCCAGGCAGAAGACGCCGGTTTGACCCGCGCCGAGCACCACCTGCACCTGCGCTGCGAGCTGTGCCACCCGGACACCCTCAGTGTGTTCCGCGACCTGGTGGAAAACCCGCTGGTGCGGCTGGTGTCGGTGATGGACCATTCGCCGGGCCAGCGCCAGTTCGTGCTCGAATCCAAGTACCGTGAGTACTACATGGGCAAGTACCACCTCAACGACGAAACCATGGACGCGTTTATCGTGCTGCAAATGGCCAACTCCAAGGAATATAGCGACCGCTATCGTGCGGCCATCGTCGCCCATTGCCTGGAGCGCGGCCTGTCGGTGGCCAGCCATGACGACGCGACGCTGGCGCATGTGGAGGAGTCGGCGGGCTACGGCATGACCATCGCCGAATTCCCCACCACGCTGGAGGCGGCGAAGGGCTGCCAGGCACTGAACATGAAAGTTCTGATGGGCGCGCCGAACGTGGTGCGCGGCGGGTCGCACTCGGGTAATGTGGCCGCCGCCGGCCTGGCTGCCGAAGGATTGCTGGATATACTTTCCAGTGACTACTACCCGGCCAGCCTGTTGCAGGCGGCCTTTGTGCTGGCCGATCAACAGGATGGCGGCGACCTGTCGCGGGCCGTCAAGATGATCAGCCTGGCGCCTGCGCAAGCGGCGGGCCTGGCGGATCGCGGTGAAATTGCGATAGGCCTGCGAGCGGATTTGGTGCAAGCCCGTCGCTGCGAGGGGCTTCCTGTAGTGCAACAAGTCTGGCGACAAGCGAAGAGGGTGTTTTGATGGCAGGCAGGTTGATCTATCTCATCGGGCCATCCGGTTCGGGCAAGGACAGCCTGCTGGATGCCGCACGCCCACGCTTGGCCGAGCGCGGCTGCCGCATTGTGCGCCGCGTGATCACCCGTTCGCCGGAAGCGGTGGGCGAGGCCGCGCAAGGGGTGAGCCCGGAACAGTTCGCCGCGCTGCTGGCCGAGGGCGCGTTTGCCCTCAGTTGGCAGGCCAATGGCTTGTGGTATGGCATTCCCAAGGCCATCGATGAATGGCTGGCGGCGGGGGACGATGTGCTGGTCAATGGCTCGCGTGCGCACCTGGCACAAACCCGTGAGCGCTATCCGAGCTTGCTGGTATTGCTTCTGACGGTGGATCAGGCCGTATTGCGCCAGCGCCTGATGGCGCGCGGGCGCGAGTCCCAGGCCGATATCGAGGAACGCCTGGCGCGCAATGCGCGGTTTACTGCTGATTTGATCGCGGGCAATGGCCGCGGATTGTTTGTACTCGACAATTCCGGCCCGCTGGAAAACACCGTCGAGCGCTTGCTCTGCTGCCTCGATCACGGGCACACGGCATGCGCCTGACCTTACTGGGCACCGGTGACGCGCGGCAGGTTCCGGTGTATGGCTGCGAGTGCGCGGCGTGCGGTCTGGCACGCAGTGATGCCAGCCTGCGCCGCCGCCCGTGCAGCGCGTTGATCGAGTGCGGCGACCAGCGCTGGTTGATCGACAGTGGCTTGCCCGACCTCTGCGAACGCTTCCCGCCGCGCAGTTTTAATGGGATTTTGCAGACGCACTATCATGCCGATCACGCTCAGGGTTTGTTGCACCTGCGTTGGGGCCAGGGCTTGATCATTCCGGTACACGGCCCCGCCGACCCGGAGGGTTTGTCCGACCTCTACAAACATCCGGGCATCCTCGATTTCAGCCAGCCGTTTGCCGAGTTTGAAACCCGACGGTTTGGCGAACTGAGCGTTACTGCGTTGCCGCTGCAGCATTCAAAGCTGACCTTGGGTTATCTGCTCGAAGGCGAGGGGCGGCGCATCGCCTACCTCACTGACACCGTCGGTCTACCGCCGGCTACCTTGGCCTGGTTGCAACGAGAGCCGTTGGACGTGCTGGTACTCGACTGCTCCATGCCGCCGCAGCCGCAAGCGCCGCGTAATCACAATGACCTGACGTTGGCGTTGCAGAGTATCGAAGAAACCGGCGCGCAGTTGGGTGTGTTGACCCATGTGGGGCACACCTTCGATGCCTGGTTGCTGGAACACCGACGCGAGTTGCCACGGCATGTGACGGTGGCCTGGGATGGCCGGATTCTCTAGCAGGCGCCGCTTGTTCATGTGGGAGCTGGCTTGTCTGCGATGGCTGTCTTTTGTTGGTGTACATATCCGTTATTTGGGTAACGGCTGCCTATGGTTCCGCCCTTACGGCGGGTCACTTTTGTAAAGACACAAAAGTAACCAAAAAGTCTTCGCCCCAACACTCGGTGCCTCGCTTAGGCTCGGCATGCCCGCAATCCGCCAGTGATTTGGGGGGCCGCCGCGATGGGCCATCCTTGGCCCAGCGCGGCTAAACCGGCGTCCTGCCGGTTTACCCCCCAAATCACTGTCAGATTGCGGCCATCGTGTTTAACGGGGCGATTTCAGATCAAGATCAAAAGCGCAGATCAAAAGACCGCTGACTTCGTCATCGAAAAGGATGTAAGGGCCGGAGCAACAGCAACAGCAACAGCAACAGCAGAACCATACTCGGTCACCTGTGGGAGCTGGCTTGCCTGCGATGGCATCAACCCGGTGTACCTGATGTACCGAGGTGCCTGCATCGCAGCGGTGCGACGATTCGACAAGCCAGCTCCCACAGAAAAGCAGCTCTTCAGTGCATGCAAATCCGCAGCCGATCTCATATTCAAAACTGCATGCGCTCCCACATTTAGACCGCGTTGCATCAGGTAGACAGGCTTTTGCTTTGCACTTGATCTGGCTTTGGATTCAACCACTCAGGTCGGCTTTCAGGCCGCCGTGCTGTAGATTTTGATCTTGATCTGCTTTTGATCTCAGACGCCCCGTTAACCACGATGGCCGAACGCAGGCTTGAATCCGTGGGTAACCCGGCAGGACGCCGGGTTAGCCGCGCTGGGCCAAGGATGGCCCATCGCGGCGGCCCACGGATTCAAGCCGGAGTGAGGGCACACCGAGCCTAAGCGAGGTGCCAAGTGGTGGGGCACAGACCTTTTGGTTACTTTTGGGGCGTTTGCCAAAAGTGACCCGCTGTAAGAGCGGAACCCTAAGCGGCCGTTACCGCAGCAACGGATATTTACACCACCAAAAGACCGCCACCGCAGGCAACCCACCTCCCACCTTTAATCTTATTGCCCGGCAGTTTCTAAGCCAAAGCGCGCTGCAAACGCCTTGCGCCCCTTGGCCGTGACCCCCAGCGCCCGGCTGTCCAGATCCTGAGTCACCCACCCACGACCAATCACGCACTGCAAAACCGCTGCACCCAATGCCCCTGCCAAATGCGGCCGGCGCATGCTCCAGTCCAGGCAAGCGCAGGCAAAACGCCGACGCTGCGCGCGTAACGCAGGCATATCCAGCCCCAACGCGATCATCGCGGTTTCACCGGGCGTCGTCAGCGCATAGGTGCCATCGCCAACCAGCCACCCAGAGGCGATGAAATGGTCGTGCAGTTGCACCGCCAGCGTGCCGGCCATGTGGTCGTAGCAGGTACGTGCGAGTCGCAGGCGGTTGGGCGTGCTGGGGACAAACGCCTGGGCGGTGTTGCGGCTGATCACCATCAACCCTTCGATGGCCTGGGCCACGTGCGCGCCGGCAAGGCTGTAGTAACGGTGTCGGCCCTGGGTGTGCAGCGTGAGCAGGCCATCGTCCTTGAGCCTGGCCAAGTGGGCGCTGGCCGTCGAGGTGCTGACGCCGGCAATCACGGCCATCTCGGTGCTGGTGCGCGCATGGCCATCCATCAGCGCGCAGAGCATTTTCGTGCGCGCAGGCTCTGCTATCGCCCCGGCGATTTGTGAGAGTGCCGCGTCATCATCAAAGGCGTTCATATTTCGTTCCTGAACGAATCATTGCCGCGTGGGAGCGCCGATAGTAACGCTTCTTTAAGCACAGGACGTCCCGGATGACACCGCTGCAAGCTGCTACCCATGTTGATCCCTATGCGTATTACGCCAGCCTGCGGCGTCATGAAGAACTGCTGTTCGATGCCGAGCTGGGCCTGTGGGTCGCCAGTCGGGCCAAGACGGTGGAGGCGGTGCTGGCACACCCGGACTGTCACGTACGCCCGTTACACGAGCCGGTGCCCAAGGCGATAGCACAGGGTACGGCAGGAGAGGTTTTTGCGCGGTGGATGCGCATGAACGAAGGCCCGGCGCATCGATGCCCTCGGGCGGCGATTGAGCCGGCATTGGCGGCTGTGGAGGCGTCGGCCATCGCCGAGCAGGTCGCTCGGTTGATCGACAGCGTGCAGACCCTGGATGCGCTGATGTTTACCTTGCCCGTCGCGGTGGTTGCGTCGCTGCTGGGATGCCCTGCGCCACAAGTGGCGTGTGTCGCCGGGCTCACGCGGGCGTTTGTCGCCGGCCTTTCACCGCTGAGCAGTGAAGCGCAGTTGTGCACTGCGCAGGCCGGCGCGTCGCAGTTGCAGCGGATGTTCCGAGAGGTCTTGGAAGAAACCGCGCTGCTGGCCCATATCCGTGGCGGCAACTGGGAGGATGCGCAGGTGTTGACGGCCAATCTGATCGGGCTGTTGTCGCAGACCTGCGAAGCCAGCGCCGGGTTGATCGGCAACTCACTGGTGATGCTTGCGCGGCACCCTGAGCTGGTCGCGCAGATTGTACGCACGCCAGCCCTCGCCACGGCGCTGGTGGAGGAGGTGGCGCGTTACGATTCACCGGTGCAAAACACACGGCGATTCGTGGCGGCGCGCTGCACCATCGGCAACCGGGTGTTGGCGGCGGGGGAGAGTATTTTAGTTCTGCTGGCGTCGGCCAATCGCGACGCTGAGGCCAACACCGATCCCGACAGTTTTGTGCTGGCGCGCACGCAACGGCACCTGTTCAGCTTTGGTAGCGGGCGCCATCACTGCCCAGGCCAACAGATGGCACTGACGATCGCCGCGCACGCTGTGTTGGCCGTGTTGCGTCGTCAGCCGGCTTTGCTGGCGGGCGCGAGCCGCTTCAGCTACTGGCCATCGCTTAACGGCCGTATCCCCAGGTTCAGCGCTACGGGGCTAAACGAGTAACCCTTCTACATACTCCACAAACGCCCGTGCCTTGGCACTCGCCATTCGGCCTGTGGGGAACACCGCCCATAAATCGATGGGCGGCAATCGCCAGTCGTTCAGCACGGCTTTTACTTCGCCGCTGGCCAACTCCGGGCCAAACATCCAGGTCGACGCCATGGCCAGGCCCAAATGGTTGAGCACCGCGGCGCGTACGCCTTCGGCCGAGGTTACGCGTATGCGGCCACTGGCGACGATCGGGAAGTGGCTGTCGCCTTTGCTGAAGGTCCAGCGTGCGCCGCCGCCCAGGCTGTAGATGATCGCTTGATGTTGCAGCACATCCGCCGGAGTGGCGGGCTCACCGAAGCGTTCGAAGTAGGTTGGGGTGGCCAGGATTTGCCGATGGGATTGGGCAATCTTGCGCGCGGTAAGGCCTGAGTCGACCAGGTTGCCCATGCGCAGGGCCACGTCGATGCCTTCTTCCACCAGGTTGAGCGAATGGTCATTGAGCACCACTTCAATATTGACGGCGGGATATCGCTCCAGAAATGGCCCCAGGTGCGGGATGACGTGCAACCGCGCAAAGGTGGTGGCAGCACTGACGCGCAGGTTGCCCGACAGCCCGGCCCCGGCGCCGCGTGCAGCGTCGTCGGCCTCGTTGGTTTCATCGATGACGCGCTTGGCCCGCTCGAAATAGGCAAGGCCCGCTTCGGTCGGGGTCAGGCCGCGTGTGGACCGCAACAGCAACCGCACCGCCAGGCGCGCCTCCAATTGCGCGATGCTTTTCGACACGGCGGGCTGGCCGATGCCCAAGCGTTTGGCTGCCGCGGAGAACGAGCCGGTTTCGACCACGTGGACGAAGGTTTCCATTGCGCTGAGGCGGTCCATCGAAGGTCCTTGGTTAGCGGGTGAGGGCCTCAAGCATGGCTGAGGGTTCTGGGCGTTGAGTGTAATCGGGGTTGACCTCGGCGTATCGAATCACGCTTGCCTGCAACCCGAGTGGAAGGCATGGGGTGGGAATAAATCGGTGCATTTCCAATATTCAGCAATACGGCCGCCAGTCCGACCAACGAAATCTGTGCTTGAGTAAAGATAACTCTAGGGTTGTTTTTATTCAGGCCAAGCCAAGGAGGCTGGGGTGCAAAGCAGGTTATTGATCAAGGAGCTGCAAGAGTCGGGTTGGGTGCTGGATCGGGTCACGGGCAGTCATCATATTTTTACCCACCGCTATAACCCGTAAACGATCCCGTTGCCTCATCCCAAAAAGGACCTGCCTCCGGGCACCGTCCGCAGCATCAGAAAGCGCGCCGGGCTGTTTCAGTTTTAAGGAGAGCATGTATGCAATACCCAATCTGTATCGAATGGGGCGATGACTTCACCGCCACCGGTATCCAGATCCCCGATATTCCAGGCGCGGTCACCGCCGGCGACAGTTTTGAAGAGGCGTATAACGCCGCGGTAGAAATCGCCCACATCCTGCTGCAAGAAATCGCGGCCGAAGGCGGGGTGATTCCGATGCCGACGTCAGTGGCCAACCACCACGCCCACAAAGACTACGCCGGCATGGGCTGGGGTATGTTGGAGCTGGATATCTCGCCCTATTTGGGCAAGACCGAGAAGGTCAATGTGACCTTGCCCGGTTATGTCATTCAGCGTATCGACCGCTATGTGCGCGAGCACAAGGTTAAAAGCCGCTCGTCATTTCTGGCGGATGCGGCGTTGGAGAAGTTGGTGCGTTCTTAAGCGGTAGCCACCTCGGCCTGGCGCGAAGCGCTCAGGAACCGCAACAGCGCCACCAGCGGGAATGCACTGCCCACCAGCATCACGCCCAGCCAGCCGCCGTGTTCATACACGCTGCTGGCAATCGCCGAGCCGAAGGCGCCGCCGATGAAGATGCTGGTCATGTACAACGCGTTCAGGCGGCTGCGGCTGTTGGCATCAAGGGCGTAGATGGCGCGTTGGCCGAGGACCATGTTCATCTGCACGCAGAAGTCCAGCACCACGCCGGTCAGCGCCAGGGCGATCACGCTGTACAACGGGTGTACAAAAGCCGGCAGGAAGCTCAGCGCGGCAAACACCATGGCCAGCAGCGAGGCGCGCTGTGTGTGGCCGGCATCGGCCAGGCGCCCGGCGATAGGCGCGGCGATAGCGCCCAAGGCGCCGACCAGGGCAAACAGGGCGATTTCGCTTTGGCTCAGGCCATGATTACGTGCCAGCTCCAACGGTGCAGCGGTCCAGAACAGGCTGAAAGTGGCGAACATGCAGCCTTGGTAGAACGCGCGCTGACGCAGTAGCGGTTGCTTGCGCAGCAAGGTGCCCAGCGAGCCCAGCAGTTGGCCATAGCTGGCGCTATGGTCGGGCTGGCGCTTGGGGATGGTCAGCATCAGCACCGCACTGATAAACACCATCACCGCAGCCGCCGCCATGAACATCGCACGCCAGCCAAAGTGGTCAGCCACCAGGCTGGACACCGGCCGCGCCAGCAGAATACCCAGCAACAAGCCACCCATGATGCTGCCGACCACCCGGCCTCGGGACTCGGCGGGCGCCAGGTGCGCGGCCAGCGGGATAAGAATTTGCACCGAGACGGAACTGAAGCCAATCAGCAACGACACAAGCAGGAACACATTCGGCTGCTCGGCAAACGCTGCACCCAGTAGGCTGGCGATGGCCACCAGGTTGGTGATGATCATCAGCTTGCGGTTTTCCAGCAGGTCGCCCAGCGGCACCAGAAAGAACAGGCCCAGGGCATAGCCGATTTGCGTGAGTGAGACAATCAGGCTCGCCAGTGCCGGGGTCAGGCCGATGTCCGGCGCGATCAGCTCGATGATCGGTTGGGCGTAGTAGATGTTGGCAACAATGGCGCCGCAACAGAACGCAAACAGCATCACCATGCCTCGGGTCATGGTGCTTGAAGCGTGTGAGGTAGCGGTCATGGTGTTCTCATTCAAGCGAAGGAAGGTGGCGTGCGAGGGTAAAGGCAACACCTGCGCCGGTGTAGGGCGCGCGCATTGATATCACTCATGCCGCAAATTAATGACTGAATCGTTAACTTTTGGGTCGAACGCCAATGATACATTCAGACATAACTGTCGAAACAGGAAATCCATTGCGATGAAAATCACGCTGAACAAGATGCTCCTGGCCTCCACCCTGGCTGCGGCCATGGCCATTGGGCTGGCCAATGCCGCCGAGGCCCCACGGGTCGGCGTACGCGGCGCCATTACTGCGATGGACGGCGACGCGATGCACGTCAAGGTCAACAGTGGCGAAGAGGTTGTGGTGCATCTGACGCCGGCCACCCAGGTACGCGCCGTTACCTTGGCCAAGATCGATGAGATCAAGCCTGGCAGCTACATCGGCTCGGCCGCCATGCCGAACGCCGATGGCACCCTGACTGCGCTGGAAGTCCACGTATTCCCACCGGCCATGGCCGGTACGGGTGACGGGCACCGCGCGTTCGATTTGAAAGAAGGCAGCAGCATGACCAATGGCACGGTGGGCGACTTGGTGGTCAGCAACGGGCGCACCCTGACCGTGAAGTACAAAGGCGGCGAGCAGAAGATTGTGGTGCCGGAGGATGTGCCGATCGTGAACCTGGAGCCGGGCGATCGCAGCTTGCTCAAGGCGGGTGTGAAGGTGGTGTTGTTTGCGGCGCAGGGCGCGGATGGGACCATTACGGCCCAGGCGATCTCAGCCGGCAAGGATGGCGTGACACCGCCGATGTAACTGCCAAACACAAAAACAAATGTGGGAGCTGGCTTGTGTGGGAGCTGGCTTGCCTGCGATGCAATCACCTCGGTGTATCAGTTACACCGAGGGGATGCTATCACAGGCAAGCCAGCTCCCACACTTGACTGCATTTTTTCAGTTACAGCGATTTATTGCCCGCTGTAGATCTGGTCAAAAATCCCGCCATCATTGAAGTGAGTTTTCTGCACGGTACGCCAGTCACCAAAGGTCTTCTCCACCGACAGGAAGTCGACTTTCGGGAAGCGGTCGGTGTACTTGGCCAGCACTTTCGGATCACGCGGGCGCAGGTAGTTGTTGGCGGCAATTTCCTGGCCTTCCGGCGACCACAGGTACTTCAGGTAATCCTCGGCAGCAACGCGGGTGCCTTTCTTGTCGACCACTTTGTCGACCACCGACACCGGCGGTTCAGCTTCGGCGGAAACGCTTGGGTAGATCACTTCGAACTGATCACGGCCGAATTCACGGGCGATCATTTCGGCTTCGTTCTCAAAGGTCACCAGCACATCGCCGATCTGGTTGGTCATGAACGTGGTGGTGGCGGCACGGCCGCCAGTGTCCAGCACTGGTGCATGTTTGAACAATTCGCCGACGAACTTCTTGGCCTTGTCTTCATCACCACCGTTTTTCAGCACATAACCCCAGGCCGACAGGTAGGTGTAGCGGCCATTACCCGAGGTTTTCGGGTTGGGCACGATCACTTGCACGCCATCTTTGAGCAGGTCGGGCCAGTCTTTCAGGGCTTTGGGGTTGCCCTTGCGCACGATAAACACGGTGGCGGAGGTGAACGGCGCGCTGTTGTTCGGCAGGCGTGTGACCCAGTTGTCCGGCACCAGTTTGCCGTTGTCCGCCAGGGCATTGATGTCGGTGGCCATGTTCATGGTGATCACATCGGCCGGCAGGCCGTCGATCACCGAGCGCGCTTGTTTGCTGGAACCGCCGAAAGACATCTGCAGGGTCAGCTTGTCGTTCGGGTGCTCGGCTTCCCAGTGCTTCTGGAAGGCGGCGTTATAGTCCTTGTAGAAGTCGCGCATCACGTCGTAGGAGACGTTAAGCAGTGTGACCGGTGCGGCTTGCACGGCACCGGCCAGGGCCAGGCCCGCGGCCAGAAGAGAGGCGCTGAGGATTTTTTTCACTGCTCATTCCTTGTTGTTCGAGAGAAGAGTGGGGGCAATTTGCCAGCAACTATAGCCGGGCCTGCATAGGCGTTTAAAGATTAAAACGTACTGTGCTTATTCCACTTTATGAAACAGGTTGCTGCCACAGCGCGAGCAAAACGCCGCGTTGGGTTCATGGCTGTTTTTCTTGCACACCGGGCAATCGTGCTCCAGCTGTTCACCGCGCATGGCGCTGGCCAGTTCAGCGGTAAAAATCCCGGTGGGTACGGCGATGATCGAGTAACCGGTGATCATCACCAGCGACGAAATCACCTGGCCCAGCGGCGTCTTCGGCACGATATCGCCAAAGCCTACGGTGGTGAGGGTCACGATTGCCCAGTAGATGCCTTTGGGAATGCTGGTAAACCCGTGCTCCGGGCCTTCAATCACATACATGAGGGTGCCGAACACCGTCACCAGGGTGCACACGCTGACCAGGAACACCACGATCTTCTGTTTGCTGCCGCGCAGCGCCGCCATCAAGTAGTTGGCTTGCTTGAGGTACGGGCTGAGCTTGAGCACGCGGAAAATCCGCAGCATCCGAATGATGCGGATAATCAGCAGGTATTGGGCGTCGCTGTAATACAGCGCGAGGATGCCGGGCACGATGGCCAGCAAGTCCACCAAGCCATAAAAGCTGAAGGCATAGCGCAGGGGTTTGGGCGAGCAGTACAGCCGCAAGCCGTACTCGATCGCGAAGATCAGCGTGAAGCCCCATTCGATGTAGGCCAGCACATTGGCGTAGTTCTGGTGGATATCGTCGATGCTGTCGAGCATCACGATCACAATGCTGGCAAGGATGATCAGTAGCAGAATGCCGTCAAAGCGCCGCCCGGCTGCGGTGTCGCTCTGGAATACCATGACATAGAGGCGCTGACGCCAGTCGCTGTTGCTGTCCATAAAACCCGCCTGAATCGAATATCGAGCAAGCCTAGGGGGATTCGAACGGGCTGTCCACGCGGGCTTTGAACATCCGCTGCGTGGCGCGCACCAGCCAGCACGCGAGGATAAACGGCGCGGTCAGCGCAGGCAGGTGCAGGGCGGCAAAACCGGGCGTGAGGATGATCGCCAGCAGGATGCCCAACATTGGCAGCCACGGCTGACGGCGTGATTGGCTCAAGGCCAGTGCCGCCAGCGCCGGGTTGTAGCTGTGCAGGCCGAGGAGGGCGCTGGCGGGTTCGTCGAGCAGTAGAGCCACCAGCACGCCAGTCACAGCGCCGATCAGCGCCCACAGTGCGGCGCGACGGTTGGCCAGCAACAGACCGAGCGCAATCAAGACGCCGGCCAGGGGTTGGTCCAGCAGCATGACTTGCGCAAGGCCGGTCAAGGGCGCACTGATCACAGACAGAACGTCGGGCTCGACCAGCGCGAACGTCGGCTCAGGCACGCTGCCGATCAGCAGCCAACCCAGGCCGACAAAGGGCGCGGTGTACGCAGACAAGTCATCCGGGTGACGGGCATGTTTCAACCATTGCCGCGTGAGCATCGCACTCAGGCCGCCGCAGGCCAGGATCAGCGGCGGCAATAAGGCCGACCAGGCGAAGTGCTGGCTGATCAACACACCCAGCAGCACGCCGTTGTAGCTGTACAAGCCAGCTTGGCGTTCTGCCTTGGGATAGCCCCGGCGCTGGGCGGTGAGCAAACCGGCGACGCCCCCCAGCAACGCCCCGCCGAGCAAGGCCGGGGCGCCGATCAGGATGGCCAACAGGCACAGCAGGCCGCACAGCGGCTGGCGTTGCAGGAATATCTGGCTGAAGCCGTTGAGCAGCGCTTCGGCCCAGTCGGGGCAGGTTGGGTTGTGCATGAATTGAGTTTCTGCAGGTGAACACCAACCCTGTGGCGAGGGAGCTTGCTCCCGCTGGGCTGCGAAGCGGCCCCAAAAGATGGGCCGGCTACGCCGTCCAACGGGAGCAAGCTCCCTCGCCACAGGGGGTTAGATCAACGTCTCGATACGCAACGAATTGGTCGACCCCGGCTGCCCGAACGGCACCCCCGCCGTAATCACCAAAGTGTCCCCGCGCTGCGCCATGCCTTGCGCCTGGGCAATTTCCAGCGCCGTGGAACACACCTCATCGACCTGGCGCAGCCGGTCATTGACCACCGAGTGCACGCCCCAGGCCACACTCAAACGCCGCGCCGTGGACAGGTTCGGCGTGAGGTTGAGGATCGGCGCCACCGGCCGCTCCCGCGCCGCGCGCAGACTGGAGCTGCCGGACTCGCTGTAGTTCACCAGCACCGCCACCGGCAAAATGCTGCTGATGCGCCGAATCGCGCAGCTGATCGCATCCGACACCGTGGCATCCGCCTTGGGCCGGCTCACGTCCAGTTGCGTCTGGTAATCCGGGCCGTTTTCCACTTGGCGGATGATCTTGCTCATCATCTGCACGGCTTCCAGCGGGTATTCGCCCGAGGCGGTTTCGGCCGAGAGCATCACCGCGTCCGCGCCTTCGGCCACGGCGTTGGCCACGTCGGTCACTTCGGCGCGGGTCGGCGCCGGCGAGAAGCGCATGGATTCGAGCATCTGCGTGGCCACCACCACCGGCTTACCCAATTGGCGGCAGGTGCTGATGATGTCTTTCTGGATCTGCGGCACGCTCTCGGCGGGCACTTCCACACCCAGGTCGCCTCTGGCCACCATGATCGCGTCGCTCAGTTCGGCGATTTCCCGCAAGCGCAGCACGGCTGAGGGTTTTTCGATCTTGGCCATCAGGAAGGCCTTGTCACCGATCAGTTCGC
Organism: Pseudomonas sp. ChxA; assembly: GCF_030263855.1. Lineage (NCBI taxonomy): Bacteria > Pseudomonadati > Pseudomonadota > Gammaproteobacteria > Pseudomonadales > Pseudomonadaceae > Pseudomonas > Pseudomonas sp. ChxA. The sequence continues at coordinate 5,182,262 of NZ_JARPMK010000001.1, read as the reverse complement.
GGGCTTCGCGGATATCTTCCGGGCGTTGCACAAACGACAGCGCCACCCAATCCACGCCCAACTCCAGGCCGAAGCTCAGGTCGCGGCGGTCCTTGGCGGTCAGCGGGCTGAGTTCCAACAGCGCTTGCGGCACATTCACGCCTTTACGGTCGGACAGCTCGCCACCATTGAGCACGGTGGTGTCGATGGCGTCGACGTGTTTGGTGATCACGCGCAGGCGCAGTTTGCCGTCGTCCAGCAACAGGTCCATGCCCGGTTCCAGTGCGGCGATAATCTCGGGATGGGGCAGGTTGACCCGGCGCTGATCGCCCGGCGTCGGGTCCAGGTCCAGGCGCAAGGCCTGGCCGCGCACCAGTTGCACTTTGCCCTCGGCAAAACGCCCGACCCGCAGCTTCGGCCCTTGCAGGTCCATAAGGATGCCCAGCGGGTAATTGAGCTGGCGCTCCACTTGGCGAATCCACTGGTAACGCTGGGCGTGGTCGGCATGCTCGCCGTGGCTGAAGTTGAGGCGGAAGATATTCACGCCGGCTTCCACCAACTCGCGGATGTCATCGATGCCATCGGTGGCCGGGCCGAGGGTGGCGAGAATTTTGACTTTCTTGTCAGGCGTCATGTTTGGCAGTCTCAAGAATCAGGATGGCGCGGAAGTCATTGACGTTGGTGCGGGTCGGCTCGGTGACGATCAAACCGTCGAGCGCGGCGAAGTAGCCATAGCCATTGTTGTTGTCCAGCTCGTCGCTGGCGCTAAGGCCCAGGGCTTCGGCGCGGCGGTAGCTGCACGGGGTCATGATTGCGCCGGCGTTGTCTTCGGAGCCGTCGATGCCGTCGGTGTCACCGGCCAATGCGTACACGCCGGGCAAACCCTTGAGGCTGTCAGTCAGGCTCAGCAGGAATTCGGCATTGCGCCCGCCACGGCCATTGCCGCGCACGGTGACGGTGGTTTCACCGCCCGAGAGAATCACGCAGGGCGCCGCCAAGGGCTGGCCGTGCAGCACGATCTGCCGGGCGATACCGGCGTGTACCTTGGCCACGTCCCGTGCTTCGCCTTCCAGATCGCCGAGGATCAACGGGCTGAACCCGGCCTGGCGGACTTTTACCGCCACCGCTTCCAGCGACTGCTGCGGGCGGGCGATCAACTGGAAGTGGCTGCGCGCGAGTACCGGGTCGCCGGGTTTGACGGTTTCCGAGGCTGGGTTCTGCAACCAACTGCGCACCGATGCCGGCGCCTCAATGCTGTAGCGCTTGAGAATCGCCAGGGCTTGTTGCGAGGTGCTCGGGTCGCCGACGGTGGGGCCGGAGGCGATGACGGTGGCCTGGTCGCCCGGCACATCCGAGATAGCGTAGGTGTACACCGTCGCCGGCCATGCGGCCTTGGCCAACCGGCCGCCCTTGATGGCCGAGAGGTGCTTGCGCACGCAATTCATCTCGCCAATGGTCGCGCCGGATTTGAGCAACGCTTTGTTGATGCTTTGTTTGTCGGCCAGGGTGATGCCTTCGGCGGGCAGGGCCAGCAAGGCCGAACCACCGCCGGAGAGCAGGAAGATCACGCGGTCGTCTTCGGTGAGGTTGCTGATCAGTTCCAGCACGCGCTTGGCGACGGCCAGGCCGGCCGCATCGGGCACTGGGTGTGCGGCCTCGACCACTTCGATTTTCTTGCACGGTGCGCCGTGGCCGTAACGGGTGACCACCAGCCCCGAGACTTCGCCCTGCCAGCAGTTCTCGACCACCAGCGCCATGGCGGCCGCGGCTTTGCCGGCGCCGATCACGATTACACGGCCGCTGCGGTCGGCGGGCAGATAAGGTTCAAGGACTTGCCGGGGGTGGGCGGCGTCGATGGCTGTGGCAAACAGCTCGCGAAGCAGGTGTTGCGGATCGACCGACATAAGCGGGCTCCCGGGGAATTCTTGTTATTAGAGTTAAGACTTGAAACGGGATCAAAATGTGGGAGCTGGCTTGCCTGCGATAGCGGTGTACCAGGCAATGAATGTCTAACTGAAAGACCGCTATCGCAGGCAAGCCAGCTCCCACATTGGCCTGCATTTCAAATCGAATTACTTATCGCGAATCGAAAAATTCGCCATATGCTCCAACCCTTTGATCAGCGCCGAGTGGTCCCAATTGCCACCACCAATCGCCGTGCAGGTGCTGAATACCTGCTGCGTACCGGCCGTGTTCGGCAGGTTGATCCCCAGCTCCTTGGCCCCGGCCAGCGCCAGGTTCAGGTCTTTCTGGTGCAGGTTGATGCGGAAGCCCGGATCAAAGGTGCCCTTGATCATGCGCTCGCCATGCACTTCCAGAATCTTCGACGAAGCAAAGCCACCCATCAGCGCTTCACGCACCTTGGCCGGGTCGGCGCCGTTCTTCGATGCGAACAGCAGCGCTTCGGCCACCGCCTGGATGTTCAGCGCAACGATGATCTGGTTGGCGACCTTGGCGGTCTGGCCGTCGCCATTGCCGCCGACCAGGGTGATGTTTTTGCCCATGGCCTGGAACAGCGGCAGGGCGCGTTCGAACGTCTGCGGCTCGCCACCGATCATGATGCTCAAGGTGCCGGCCTTGGCGCCGACTTCACCGCCGGACACCGGCGCGTCGAGGTATTGCGCGCCGGTTGCATTGATCTTGGCGGCAAAGGCTTTGGTGGCGGTAGGGGAGATCGAACTCATGTCGATCACCACTTTGTTCGGTGACAGGCCGGCAGCAACACCGTCGGCGCGGAACAGCACGTCGTCGACCTGCGGGGTGTCGGGCACCATCACGATGATGAACTCGGCTTCCTGGGCGACTTGCTGCGGGTTGGCCAGGGCCACGGCGCCAGCCGCGATCAGGGCTTCGGGAGCCTTGCCGTGATGCTCGGACAGGAACAGTTGGTGGCCGGCCTTTTGCAGGTTGGCGGCCATGGGTTGGCCCATGATGCCGGTGCCGATAAATCCGATTTTAGCCATGATCAAAATCCTCTTTTTATTCTAGGTGCAGGGCGGACACGGTCCACCAAACACTGAAGATCCAAATGTGGGAGCTGGCTTGCCTGCGATGGCATCCCCCGGTTTTGCCTGATACACCGCGGTGTCTGCATCGCAGGCAAGCCAGCTCCCACATTCTTTTGTGTTGTGTCAGTTAGATGGCGTTATGGGTCTTGAGCCAACCCAGTCCCGCTTCGGTGGTGGTCAGCGGCTTGTACTCGCAGCCGACCCAACCGGCATAACCAATCCGATCCAGATGCTCGAACAGGAAGCGATAGTTGATCTCCCCGGTCCCCGGCTCGTTACGCCCAGGGTTGTCAGCCAACTGGATGTGGTTGATCTCACCCAGGTGCGCGGCCATGGTCCGGGCCAAATCGCCTTCCATGATTTGCATGTGGTAGATGTCGTATTGCAGGAACAGGTTGGCGCTGCCCACCTGCTCGCGAATCGACAGGGCCTGCGCCGTGTTGTTCAGGTAGAAGCCCGGGATATCGCGGGTGTTGATCATCTCCATCACCAGCTTGATGCCCGCCGCTTGCAGCTTGTCGGCGGCGTACTTGAGGTTGGCGACAAAGGCCTTTTCCACGGTTTCATCATCCACACCGGCAGGACGAATCCCGGCCAGGCAGTTGATCTGGGTATTGCCCAGTACTTGGGCGTAGGCGATGGCCAGCTTGACCCCGGCACGGAACTCCTCGACCCGGTCCGGGTGGCACGCCAAACCACGCTCGCCATTGGCCCAGTCACCGGCCGGCAGGTTGAACAGCACTTGGGTCAGGCCGTTGGCATCCAGCTGCGCCTTGATCTCGGCGGAGCTGAACTCGTACGGGAACAGGTATTCCACACCCTGGAAGCCGGCGTCGGCGGCCGCTTTGAAACGGGCGAGAAAGTCCTGCTCGGTAAACAGCATGGACAGGTTGGCGGCAAAACGCGGCATAGGGTTCTCCTTAATCGAGCAGGGAAATGGCAGTCGGCGCATCGTTGCCGACCAGGGCCAGATCTTCGAATTCGTTGACGGCGTTGATCTCGGTGCCCATGGAAATATTGGTCACGCGCTCCAGAATAATCTCAACAATCACCGGAACCTTGAATTCTTCGATCATTTCCTGCGCCTTGCGCAACGCCGGCTGGATCTGGCCCGGCTCGAATACGCGCAGCGCCTTGCAACCCAAGCCTTCGGCGACAGCCACATGGTCGACGCCATAACCGTTGAGCTCCGGGGCGTTGAGGTTGTCGAAGGACAGCTGCACGCAGTAGTCCATCTCAAACCCGCGCTGGGCTTGGCGAATCAGGCCCAGGTAGGAGTTGTTCACCACCACGTGGATATACGGCAGCTTGAACTGCGCGCCCACCGCCAGCTCTTCGATCATGAACTGGAAGTCATAGTCGCCGGACAACGCCACCACTTTGCGGCTCGGGTCGGCCTTGACCACACCGAGTGCCGCCGGAATGGTCCAGCCCAAGGGACCGGCCTGGCCGCAGTTGATCCAGTGGCGTGGCTTGTAAACGTGCAGGAATTGCGCGCCGGCAATCTGCGACAGGCCGATGGTGCTGACGTAGCAGGTGTCTTTGCCGAACACTTGGTTCATCTCTTCGTACACGCGTTGCGGCTTGACCGGCACGTTGTCGAAGTGGGTCTTGCGGTGCAGGGTGGCCTTGCGCTGTTGGCAGTCATGCAGCCAGGCGCTGCGGTCCTTGAGCTTGCCGGCGGCTTTCCACTCGCGGGCCACTTCAATGAACATGGTCAGGGCAGAACCAGCGTCGGAAACAATGCCCAGGTCGGGGGTGAATACGCGGCCAATCTGCGTCGGTTCGATGTCGACGTGGATGAACTTGCGGCCTTCGGTGTACACCTCCACCGAACCGGTGTGGCGGTTGGCCCAACGGTTGCCGATGCCCAGCACCACGTCCGACTTGAGCATCGTCGCGTTGCCATAACGGTGTGAAGTTTGCAGACCGACCATGCCCACCATCAGCGGGTGATCGTCCGGGATCGTGCCCCAGCCCATCAGGGTCGGGATCACCGGGATGCCGGTGAGTTCAGCAAACTCCACCAGCAACTCGCTGGCATCGGCATTGATCACGCCGCCACCGCTGACCAGCAAGGGGCGTTCGGCCGCATCCAGCAGCGCCAGGGCTTTTTCCACCTGGATGCGCGTAGCCAGTGGCTTGGCCAGCGGCAGTGGCTGGTAGGCGTCGATATCGAATTCGATCTCGGCCATCTGCACGTCGAACGGCAGGTCGATCAGCACCGGGCCAGGGCGGCCGGAGCGCATTTCATAGAAGGCTTTCTGGAACGCGTAGGGCACTTGGCCGGGCTCCAGAACAGTGGTCGCCCACTTGGTCACTGGCTTGACGATGCTGGTGATGTCGACGGCCTGGAAATCTTCCTTGTGCATGCGGGCACGCGGCGCCTGGCCGGTGATGCACAGAATCGGGATCGAGTCGGCCGAGGCGCTGTACAGGCCGGTGACCATGTCGGTGCCCGCCGGGCCCGAGGTGCCGATGCACACGCCGATATTGCCGGCCTTGGTGCGGGTGTAGCCCTCGGCCATGTGCGAGGCGCCTTCAACGTGGCGAGCAAGGACGTGATCGATGCCACCGACCTTCTGCAAGGCCGAATACAGCGGGTTGATCGCGGCGCCCGGGATACCGAAGGCGGTGTCCACGCCTTCACGGCGCATCACCAGGACGGCGGCTTCGATTGCTCTCATTTTGCTCATGGTTTTGGTGCCTCTTGCGTTTTGTAATTGTATACAAGTGGTGTCTGGACAAAGTGTATTCACGGCGAGCGCCGCAGGTCAATGCATTTTGCAAAGTGGCCATGGCGTTCGTCGGAAGCACTTTTTTCGACGTATGGAGCCTTTGTGCGAAAATATTGTATACAAAATTAAATGTCATTGTGTTCTATTTGTTTGATCGAGCATCTGATCAAACAGACCTCCACCGCATTCCCAATAACAAAAGAAGGACGGCACCATGAGCGCTTTAACCTTGAAACTTGCCACCCAACTCGCCAGCCAGGCCCTCACCGCAGGCCGCACGATCTCGGCTGCACCGCTGACCATCGCGGTGCTCGACAGCGGCGGCCACTTGATCACCCTGCAGCGCGAAGACGGCGCCAGCCTGCTGCGCCCACAAATCGCCATCGGCAAGGCCTGGGGCGCGATTGCACTGGGCAAGGGCTCGCGCTTGCTGGCGCTGGACGCACAGCAGCGCCCAGCGTTTATCGCCGCGTTGAACAGCCTGGGCCAGGGCAGCGTGGTGCCGGCACCGGGTGGTGTGTTGATACGGAATCAGGACGGGCTGGTGCTGGGGGCGATCGGGATCAGCGGGGATACCTCGGATATTGATGAGCAATGCGCGATTACGGCGATCGAGGGGGTGGGGTTGTTGGCGGATGCGGGGGTTTCTGCTTGATCGCTATAGCCTGTTAGGGCCTCATCGCAGGCAAGCCAGCTCCCACACTGACCGAGTTCCACCTGTGAAATGCAGTCAAGTGTGGGGGGTTGTTGGCGGATGCGGGGGTTTCTGCTTGATCGCTATAGCCTGTTAGGGCCTCATCGCAGGCAAGCCAGCTCCCACACTGACCGAGTTCCACCTGTGAAATGCATTCCAATGTGGGAGCTGGCTTGCCTGCGATGCAGGCGACTCGGTGTTGGGTCAGAGCCAAATGGCATCCCACAACGGATAGTCGCCAAACTTTTTCACCAAGCCAGCTCTCAATGGATTAGCCACGATATACCTGGCAATCCCTTCAAGGCTCTCTTCCCGACGCACTGAATGATCATGAAAACCAGGTTGCCAGAGGCGACCCTGACGACCGGCTACGGCATTCACGACGCGGGTGCTTTTGGATTTTACCCGGCGCATCAGGTCCGCAAGTGATCCCTTTTCCAGGGAGATAAGCCAGTGGAAGTGATCAGGCATGACCACCCAGGCGAGGGAAGTTGCCAGGCCTAGATTCTGCGCAATCCTGAATTGTTGAACGACGAGTCGGCCTAGCCTGAAATCCTCGAATATCGGCTCACGGTCAAGCGTGTTGGTGGTGAGTAGGTAGATGCGGTTGTGTTCATCATAGCGCCCGATGCGCAGTCGTTTTGAAGCGGGGAGTTCAGGCATTCCATGGCCTCTCTTCAGTTGGGGTTCTGAGAGGCTAGGTCTCCGTGGCTGATGCTGATCGGCAGGCTTTTGGCAGGATGTGTCTGGATGGGCGCTTTCGCGAGCAAGCCCGCTCCCACATGGGCTCTGTGGTGTTCATACAGTTTATGTCTGGCGCGGTTCAAAGTGTGGGAGCGGGCTTGCTCGCGAATAGCACAGGCACCACGGCCCATCAGCCCAACTCACACCCCTTCAACACCAACCGAATGATCGTTTGCGCCGCCGCCTCATAATCCGCCTCATCCAGCTTGGCTTTGCCGGTCACCGCCGATATCTGCCAGTCAAAATCGGCATACGTCTGCGTCGCCGCCCAGATGCTGAACATCAGGTGGTTGGGGTCTATGGCGGCGATCAGGCCGCGATCTACCCAGCTTTGGATGCAGTTGATGTTGTGCTTGGCCTGGGCGTTGAGCTGCTCGATCTGCTCAGGGCTCAGGTGCGGGGCGCCGTGCATGATTTCGCTGGCAAACACCTTGGACGCAAACGGCAAATCGCGGGAGATGCGGATTTTCGAGCGGATGTAGTTGCTCAGCACCACCGACGGCTCGCCCTCGGGGTTGAACGGTGTGGAGGCGGCCAGGATCGGCTCGATAATGCTTTCGAGCACCTCGCGGTAGAGGTTGTCCTTGGACCTGAAGTAGTAATAGACGTTGGGCTTGGGCAGCCCGGCCTTGGCGGCGATGTCGCTGGTTTTGGTCGCGGCGAAGCCCTTGTCGGCAAACTCCTCGCTTGCCGCCCGCAGGATCTTTTCTTTGTTGCGCTCGCGAATGGTGCTCATAAACCAACAGGTTCCTTGCCAAGACAGGCGGTCGGGCATGGTAGCACCGGCTTGACGCAGCGCTCAAGAATGCAGGTGCAACCCTTGCACACCGGGCGTTACAGCGGAGTTTGTCTGTCTTGATGCTGAACGCATTCACGGTTGTACAGGCACGCACCGGGCGCGCTGCTAGAGTTCAGGGCAGCGATTCGGTGCAAAGCTGCATCGCTTCATCCTGTTTTTGGCTTTTGTGAGTGAGAAACCGTGGAGAAAAGCAGACGTCGTACGTTCGCCTGGATGGTCGGCGTAGTCTTGGTGGTACTGGCGGTTTTGGCAGGGATTCACTTCTTCAGCGGGCAACACAAGGGCAAGCCGCCGTCCCTGGGTGAACCGGTTGCCGTGGTGCCGGTGGTGTTGCAGGACGTGCCGGTGTACATCGACGCCCTCGGCACCGTCACTCCAACCCGCAGCGTTACGGTGGTAAGCCAGGTCGATGGCATCCTCAGCAGCGTGGAATTCAAGGAAGGCCAGCACGTCAGCAAAGGCCAGGTTATCGCCCGCATCGACGACCGTGCGCTGAAGGCGCAACTGGCAGTAGCCAAGGGCAACCTGGCCCATGATCAGGCGGTACTGAGCAACGCCCAACGCGACCTGGCGCGCTATCGCGACTTGGTCAAAGCCGGTTCCACCAGCCAGCAAACCCTCGACACCCAGGCGTCCCTGGTGCAGCAGCAACAAGGCACCGTCGCCGCCGACCAGGGCAATGTGCAAAACCTCGAAGTGCAATTGAGCTATTGCACCATCACTTCGCCGGTGGATGGCGTGGTCGGCTTGCGGCTGGTCGACCCCGGCAACTACGTGACCACCGCCAGCACCACCGGGATTGTGGTGATCACCCAGATGAACCCGGCCACTGTGGTGTTCGCTGTGCCCGAGGACGACTTGGGCGCAATCAACCAGGCCATGTCCCATGGCAGCGTCAGCGTGCTGGCTTACGATCGCAACAAGCAAACCCTGCTCGCCACCGGCGCGTTGCTGGCGTTGGATAACGAGGTGGACACCAGTACCGGCACCATCAAGGTCAAGGCGCAGTTCGACGATTCGGGCACTGCGCTGTTCCCCAACCAATTCGTCAATGCGCGCCTCAAGGCCGACACTTTGAGCCAGATCGCCGTGGTGCCGACCCGCGCGATTCAGCATGGCAGCAAGGGCGATTTCGTCTTTGTGGTCAATGGCAACAAGGCCAGCCTGCGCACGATCAAGACCGGCCCAAGCACCGGGGATGTCTCGGCAGTGCTCGACAATGGCGTCAAGGCCGGTGAGCAGGTGATCACCGAGGGCGCCGACAAACTGGATGATGGATCCTCCGTAAAAGTCGTCGCCCAGTAAGGAGTCGCCGAACATGAATATTTCGCGGCCCTTTATCGAACGCCCCGTGGCCACCACGTTGATGATGGTCGCGGTGCTGCTGCTTGGCCTGTTGGGTTATCACTTGCTGTCGGTGTCGGCACTGCCGGAGGTGGATTACCCGACCATCCAGGTGTTCACCCAATACCCCGGCGCCAGCCCGGATGTGGTCAGTTCCTCGATCACCGCGCCACTGGAGCGTCAGCTCGGCGAAATGCCGGGGCTCAAGTCGATGAACTCCACCAGCTCCGACGGTGCTTCGGTGGTGACCCTGCAATTTGACCTGTCGCTGTCCCTGGACGTGGCCGAACAGGAAGTGCAGGCCGCCATCAACGCGGCGGGGACGTTCCTGCCCGCCAACCTGCCTTACCCGCCGGTGTACAGCAAGGTCAACCCGGCGGATGCGCCGGTGCTGACGCTGTCGCTGACCCCCGATGTACTGCCGCTGACCAAGGTTGAAGACTTGGCCGATACACGGCTGGCGCAGAAAATCTCGCAGATCACCGGCGTCGGCCTGGTGACCATCAGCGGCGGCCAGCGCCCGGCGGTGCGAGTCGAGGCCAACACCTCGGCGCTGAACAGCCTCGGCCTGTCGCTGGATGATTTGCGCACCTCGCTGGGCACCGCCAACGTCAACCAGGCAAAGGGCAATATCGACGGTAAATTCCAGGCCTATTCCATCGGCGCCAACGACCAGCTGCAATCGGCGGAGGAATACCGCGACCTGGTGATCGCCTACAAAAACGGCGCGCCGATTCGCCTCTCGCAAATTGCCAGCTCCACCCAAGGCCCGGAAAACCCACGCCAGGCTGCCTGGACCAACGACACGCCGTCGATCGTGTTGAATATCCAGCGCCAACCGGGCGCCAACGTGATCGAAGTGGTCGACCGCGTGCAGCAACTGCTGCCCAAGCTACGCGCCAGCCTGCCGGGCACCTTGAAGGTCGCGGTGCTCACCGACCGCACCCAGACCATCCGCGCCTCGGTCACCGATGTGCAGTACGAATTGGGGCTGGCGATCTTGCTGGTGGTGATCGTGATTTTTGCCTTTTTGCGCAACGTGCCGGCCACGATTATTCCCGCCGTCACCATCCCGTTGACGCTGATCGGCACCCTGGCGGTGGCCTATGCACTGGGCTTTTCCCTGAATAACCTGACGCTGATGGCGCTGACTATTGCCATCGGCTTTGTGGTGGATGACGCCATCGTGATGATCGAAAACATCACGCGCTACCTGGAGGCCGGTGACACGCCACTGCAAGCCGCGCTCAAGGGCGCGGAGCAGATCGGCTTCACCATTATTTCGCTGTCCATCGCGCTGATTGCGGTGATGATTCCGCTGCTGTTCATGGGCGATGTGGTCGGACGGCTGTTCCGTGAGTTCGCCATGACCGTGGCAGTGACCATCGTTATCTCGGCGTTCATCTCCCTGACGCTTACGCCGATGATGTGCGCACGCATGCTCAAGTCCCGGCATGAGCAACGCCGCGCGGATTTCTTCGACCGCATCAACCGCCATTACGTGCGTGGCCTGGATTGGGTATTGGCGCACCGCACCTTGACCCTGATGTCGGTGGTGCTCACCGCCGCGCTGACCTTGTTCACCCTGGTGATCATGCCCAAGGGCTTTTTTCCCGATCAGGACACCGGCCTGATCCAGGGCATTTCCCAGGCTTCACCGACCATTTCGTTCCAGCAGATGCAAGTCGAGCAGCAACGCCTGGCGGCCCGCATCCTCAAGGACCCGGCGGTGCAAAGCCTGTCGTCGTTTGTCGGCATTGACCAGACTAACCCGACCATCAATCAGGGTAATTTGCTGATTAACCTGAAGCCGCGTGGCGAACGTGACAGCAGCACCGAAGTGATTCGCCGCCTGGCCGACGCCAACGCCGATGACGCGGGCATCCGCCTGTATCTGCACTCGGTGCAAGACCTGACCCTGGACGCCACGGTGTCGACCACCAGCTACCGTTTGGGACTGCAAGCCACTGACCCGGATGAGTTGGAACAGTGGACCACCAAGCTGCTCGCCGCGATCAAGCAAGACCCGATGTTCACCGATGTACAAAGCCAGGCCATGCAGTTCGGCAACCAGATCAAGCTGACCTTCGACCGCGCCACCGCCTCGCGGCTGGGCATCACGCCGCAGGCCATCGACGATGTGCTGTATGACGCGTTCGGCCAGCGCCAGGTCTCGACTATCTACACGCAGCTCAACCAGTACCACGTGGTGATCGCCACCGACCACCCGCCGCGTAACCTGCCGGACTTGCTCACTGGGTTGTACGTGGATATTCCTGGGGGCGGTGTGGCGCCGCTGTCGAGCATGGCGACCATGCAGATTGTACGTTCGCCGGTCACTATCAATCGCCTGGGGCAGTTCCCCTACGCGGATGTGTCGTTCAACCTCGCGCCCGGGCAGACCTTGGGCGCGGCAGTCACGCGCTTGCAGGAAATTGAAGCCAAGGTTGGCCTGCCGCTGTCGGTGCAAGCCAACCTCGAAGGCGCGGCGGCGACATTCCAGGCGTCGTTGTCCAACCAGGTGTTCCTGGTGCTGGCGGCGATTGTGGTGGTCTACCTGATGCTGGGCATTTTGTACGAGAGCTTCGTTCACCCGGTGACGATTCTTTCGACCCTGCTGTCGGCGGCTCTCGGCGCCTTACTGGCGTTGCTGCTCACCGGCACGCAGTTCGACATTATCGGTTTGATCGGCATTGTGTTGCTGATCGGCATCGTCATGAAAAACGGCATCATGATGGTCGACTTCGCGCTGGAGCTTTTACGCGAAGGCGGCTTGAGCCCGGTGCAGGCGATTCGCCAGGCAGCGGAGTTGCGGTTCCGGCCGATTTTGATGACCAGCATGGCCTCGTTGTTCGGCGCGGTGCCGTTGGCACTGGGCACCGGCATCGGCTCGGAGCTGCGCCACCCGCTGGGCATCGCGATCATCGGCGGGCTGTTGCTGAGCCAGTTGCTCACGCTGTTTTCCACGCCGGTGATCTTCCTCGCCATGCATGGCCTGGGGCAGCGTTTCAGCCGTCGCCCGGTGGCGGTGGATTAATGCAATGAACCTTAGCGCGCCGTTTATCCATCGTCCCATTGCCACCACGCTGCTGGCGGCCGGGCTGGCATTGTTTGGCCTATTGGCCTTCAACCTGCTGCCGGTGGCGCCGCTGCCGGAGGTGGATTTCCCCACCATCAGCGTCAGCGCCTCGTTGCCTGGCGCCGACCCGACCACCGTCGCCAGTTCGGTGGCCACGCCGCTGGAGCGCCAATTCGGGCAGATCGCCGGGGTCACGCAGATGACCTCGGCCAGCAGCCTCGGCTCGACGCGCATCACTATGCAGTTTGATCTGAGCCGCGACATCGACGGTGCCGCGCGGGACGTACAGGCGGCGATCAACGCCGCGCGCAGCAACTTGCCCAGTGACTTGTCCGGCAACCCGACCTACCGCAAGGTCAACCCGGCGGATTCGCCGATCCTGATTATCAGCCTGACCTCCGACAGCGCCACGCCGGGGCAAATGTACGACGCCGCCTCGACGGTACTGGAGCAGCGCCTGCTGCAAACCACTGGCGTCGGCGACGTGACGGTGGGCGGCGGCGCGCTGCCGGCGGTGCGCATCGAGCTCAACCCGGACCGCCTCAACCAGTACGGCGTGAGCCTGGAGCAGGTGCGCCAGGTGATCGGCGCGTCCAACGCCAACCTGCCCAAGGGCAATGTGGCGGTGGGTGACCGCTCCTACGGCATTGGGGCCAATGACCAGTTGCTCGACAGCAACGATTACGGGCCGCTGGTGGTCAAGGCGCACAACGGCGACTTGATCCATATCTCGGACCTGGGCTACGTGCGCGAAGACGTGCAGGACCTGCGCAACTTCGGCCTGTCCAACGGCAAGCCGGCGGTGCTGCTGGTGGTGTTCAAGCAGCCGGGCGCCAACGTGATCGAAACCGTGGACGCCGTGAAAGCCTCGCTGCCGTTTTTGCAAAGCTCGATCCCGGCGTCGATCAAGCTCAACCTGCTGATGGACCGCACCACCACCATTCGCTCGTCGCTGCATGACGTGGAAGTGACGTTGCTGGCCTCGATCCTGCTGGTGACGCTGGTGACCTTCGGTTTCTTCCGTGACTGGCGCAGCACGCTGGTGCCTGCGGTGGTGGTGCCGTTGTCGTTGCTGGGCACCTTTGGCGCCATGTACTTCCTTGGCTACAGTCTGAATAACCTGTCGCTGATGGCGCTGACCATTTCCACCGGTTTTGTGGTGGACGACGCCATCGTGGTGGTGGAAAACATCATGCGCCACCTGGAGCGCGGCAAAACGCGGGTGGAGGCCGCGTTGGCCGGGGCGCAGGAAGTCGGCTTTACCGTGCTGACCATCAGTGTGTCGCTGGTGGCGGTGTTTATTCCGCTGCTGCTGATGGGCGGGATCGTCGGGCGGCTGTTTCGCGAGTTTTCGGTGTCACTGTCGGTGGCCATCGTTATCTCGATGGTGATCTCGCTGACCGTCACGCCAATGCTCGCCAGTGTGTTGCTGCGTGCGCCGAAGGCAGTCCATGAAGGCAACGAACACCCGGATTCACGCTTTCACCGTTTCTACGACCGCACCTTGGGCTGGGTGATTGATCATTCGATTCTGATGGGCCTGGTCACCGTGCTGGTGATCGTGCTCGCAGGCGTGCTGTATGTGCTGGTGCCCAAGGGCTTCTTCCCGCAGGAAGACACCGGGCGCCTGCAAGGCAGCATCATTGCCGCGCAGAGTATTTCCTACGGGGCGATGCAAAAAGACTTCACCGCGATCAACCACAAGGTGATGCAAAACCCCAATGTGGAAACCGCTGCCGGGTTTGTCGGCGGCGGGGGCGGTGGCGGCGGGGCGGTCAACAGTGCCCAGCTGTTTGTCTTGCTCAAGCCCATCGATCAGCGCAAAGACAGCGCCACCGATGTGATCGGGCAGATCCGTCGCACCCTCGGTGATATGCCCGGCACCAAGCTGTTTTTACAGGCGGCTCAAGACATCACCGTGGGCGGGCGGCAAAGCGGCGCGCAATACCAATACACCCTGACCGCCGATGACCAGCAATCCCTGGATGAGTGGGTGCCCAAGGTGGTGGCCGTGTTGCACAAGCTGCCGCAACTCACCGACCTTAATACCGACCAGCAGGACAACAGCCTGCTGGCCAACGTGAATATCAACCGCGACACGGCAGCGCGGCTCGGCGTGGGTATGTCGGCGGTGGACCAGACGCTTTACGACGCCTTTGGCCAGCGCCAGGTCTCGACGCTTTATCGTGCGGCCAACCAGTACCATGTGGTGATGGAAATCGCGCCGCAATACTGGACTGATCCTTCGGCGCTCAAAGGCATTTACGTACCCACGGGCAATGCGGCGGCGGCCGCCAAAGGCACCACCGCTGCGCCGAACCTGGCCAACCCGCCTGCGCTGGTGCCGCTGTCGGCCTTGGCGGATAACGGCGTTTCGCGCACCGCTATCTCTATCAGCCACCAAAGCACGTTCCCGGCGGTGACGGTGTCGTTCAACCTGGCGCCCGGCACGTCCATCGGCCAGGCCACTGAGCAGGTGGAGGATGCCGTGAAGCAGCTACGCATGCCGGCCAGCGTGACTGGCCAGTTTGCCGGTACGGCCCAGGTGTTCCAGTCGTCGGTGGCCAGCGAGCCGCTGCTGATCGTCGCCGCGTTGCTGTCGGTGTACATCGTGCTGGGCATTTTGTATGAAAACCTGATGCACCCGCTGACCATCCTCTCGACCTTGCCCTCGGCGGGTGTCGGCGCGTTGATCGCCTTGCTGCTGACCGACACCGAGCTGTCGATCATCGCGCTGGTGGGCGTGATTCTGTTGATTGGTATCGTGAAGAAAAACGCGATCATGATGATCGACTTCGCGATTACCGAGCGCCGTGAGTTCGGCCTCAGCGCCAAGGAAGCGATTCGCCGTGCGTGCCTGATTCGCTTTCGGCCGATCATGATGACCACCTTGGCGGCGATTCTCGGCGCGCTGCCGCTGGTGCTCGGCTCAGGCTACGGCTCGGAACTGCGCCGGCCCTTGGGGATTTCGATTATTGGTGGGCTGCTGTTCAGCCAGGTGCTGACGCTCTACACCACTCCGGTGATTTACCTCTGGCTCGACCGGGCGTCCCAACGCCTGGGACGGCACAAGGAAGCAAGGTCATGAAACTCAGAATTAGCGTGCTGTTGATCAGCCTGGCCCTTGGCGGCTGTATGGTGGGGCCGGATTACCAGAAGCCTGCGATGGCGTTGCCGCAGTCGTTCAAGGAAGGTGCGCAGTGGCAGCGTGCGGTGTCCAACCCGCAGGGCGCGATGGACAGTCAGTGGTGGCTGGCCTATCAGGATCCGGTGCTGAACGACTTGGTCGCGCGTTCGGCCAAGGCCAACCAGTCGATCATTGCGGCTGAGGCGGCGTATCGGTTGGCGCAGGCGCAAGTGGCGTCGAGCCGCGCCGGGTTGTGGCCGACGGTGGGCGTAGGGCTGTCGGGTTCGCGTGGCGAGGGCGGTGACGGCACCAGCTCCAGCTCCAGCAGCACTGCATCGACCGGCGTGAAGAACAGTGTCAGCGCCACCCTGACCGCCAGTTGGGAGCCGGACCTGTGGGGCCAAGTGCGCCGGGGCATCGAGTCGAGCCAGGCCACGGCGCAGCAATCGGATGCATTGTTGGCTGGGGTGCGCTTGTCGATCAGTGCCAGTGTGGCGAGTAATTACCTGGCATTACGCCAGATGGACATCGATGTGCGCCTGCTGCAACAGCAACAGACGATCAACCAGCAATTGCTCGACATGATCCAGGCGCAGTTCACCCAAGGGGTTGCCACCAACGACCAGTTGCTGGTGGCCCAGGATCAACTGACCACCTCGATTGCCGACCTGCAGACCTCGCAGCGAGACCGTGAGCAATACGAGCATGCGCTGGCGGTGCTGGTAGGCGTGGCGCCCAGCGAGTTCAGCGTGGCGCCGCGTACGGACTTCACCTTCGTGGTGCCACGGCCACCGCTGACCTTGCCTTCGACCTTGCTGCAACGTCGCCCGGATGTGGTGGCGGCAGAACGTTCGGCAGCGGCGGCCAACGCCAAGATCGGCGTGGCCCAGGCGGCGTTCTTTCCTTCCCTGGATTTGACCGCCGAGCTGGGCTATCGCGGCAGTGCGTTGGGTGGGTTGTTCTCTTTACCGAATCGCATCTGGACCTTGGGGCCGGCGTTGGCGCAGACCATCTTTGACGGTGGCGCGCGAGAGGCGGCGGTGAAGCAGGCAGAGGCCAGTTATGACCAGATTGCCGCAACCTATCGCGGGACGGTGCTCAGTGCCTTGCAGAACGTCGAGGACAATCTGTCGGCGATCAATCATCTGCACACCCAGGCCGATGCCTTCCAGCAGGTCTACCAGCGCAATCAACAACTGTTCGGCAGCCAGGAGGCGCAGTTGCGGGCGGGTACGGTCAGCCGGGAGGCGGTGCTGACTCAACAGCTTGTGCTATTGCAAGCCGAGCAGAATCTGCGCGATACGCAGGGGCAGTTGAGCCAGGGCAGTGTGGCGTTGATCCAGAGTCTGGGTGGCGGCTGGCAACCCGCCGGGCGCTGAGCGACGTGCAGTTGGCTTAGTCTGGCAGTGTTGAGTAGCCTTTTTCACTAAAGGCCATGAATGCGCTGGCTTCTGTGCACGGGAAGGCCTCACCCGTTTGGTCGAACCCGGTCAAAAAACCGGGGCCTGTGTCGTTGAAGCCTTCGTCCAACCTGTGAAAGTCGGGATGGGCATCGAGATAGTTGGCAACTTTTGAAATGTTATAGGCTGCGTCGGCGCGAGCATCGGGGTTTTTATTGTGCTCGGTCCAATCGCCCGTTAGTGCCTTGAGGTTGTTTAAAGTACTGTCGCGCAAGGGATGATCCGCCAAGGATTTGGCAAACCGCTCAACGATCGGGTTGGCGCTGAGAATTTGCTCTGCACTGCGCCTGTCACCTCTTGGCCTACCGATGGAGACAGTCGGTTTGGTAATGGTGATTTTTTCATTATCCCAAGGCAGCGGTGTGCCGTGATCGTCGAGCGCTGTGTAGCCTTCCTGGCTGAATTTTTTCAGCAAGGCTGCCTCTGAGCCGTCACCGTCGATGATCTCTGCGTCATCAAACGGTGGCGGTAAAGGTGACTGGTATTCGCCCTCAATCCTGGCGTTTCCCTTAGTGTTATCACCACGGGCCGACTCCTTCACGTTGATTCCATCGATATAGTTGAATACGCGTGCAGCGTTATAGGCCGCGTCCGCGCGGCTTTGCGGGTTTGGGTTGGCGTTTGTCCAATCGCCCAGATGCCGGGAGAGATTTTCCGCGGGGATCGACAGGGGCAGGTGTTTGAAAATCGGGTTTGCGTTGATTATCTCGTCTGCTGTTCTGCGATCACCACGGGGGCGCCCGGTTGCCTGGTAGGGTGCAAAAAAGATGTCTTTTTCACTCTGAATCCACGACGGGCGCTGCTTTGCCCCGTGGGATTGGTCTGCCTTGGCGCCGGCAGGCTGTTCGCCCATCAGGGGGGGTATCAGCGGAGTAACGGGTGGTGTGATGTTCATCAGGATTCCCGGTTGTTGAGGTTATGGCGCTTGAGTTGCACTGAGCGAGCGGCCGTGGTGGTGATTGGCTGCGGTTTTGCCTGTGGTTCCTTGCCCGGCAGGTGCTTTGTATTGCCAGGGATGAATGCAGCGCTATCAATCTGACTGGTGAGGCGGATTGGCATTTGTCGTAAATATAGATACGATGCTAATCATTAGCTTGCTATCTATGTGCGCACCGAATGAAGCCGCCGACCTTTCAACTGCCTGACTTTTGGCAAGCCACGCTGGCGCCCTCGCGGGCCGATCTGTTGTTTGCCCTGCGCAATATGATCGCCGGCGGGGTCGCGTTGTATTTGGCCTTTTGCTTGGACCTGCAGCAGCCGCAATGGGCGCTGACCACGGTATTTATCGTCGGCCAGTCCACCAGCGGCATGGTCTTGGCCAAGGGTGCCTATCGGTTACTGGGCACGTTTGTGGGCGCGGCGGCTTCGGTGGTGATGATTGCTGTCTTCGGCCAAGCGCCTTTGTTGTTTCTACTGTGCATGGCGTTGTGGTTGGCGTTTTGCACCACAGGCGCGTCGTTGCTGCGCAATCACGCCTCTTATGGGTTTGTGTTGGCGGGCTACACCACGGCGATTATCGCGCTGCCTGCGACTGCGGCGCCGCTTGGGGTATTCGATGAGGCGGTAGCCCGTTGCCAGGAAATCAGCCTGGGGATTCTCTGCGCATCGATCGCGAGCACGATTTTATGGCCGCGCCGGGTTGAGCAGACGCTGGCGGTTCAAGGCCGTGCGGCCTGGCAGGCCGGCCTGCGCGCCGCGGCGTCGGAGCTGCTGGGCACCGATCAGCGCAAGGGGTTGCTCGAAGCACTGGGCCGTTTGGTTGCAGTTGATGCCCAGCGTGACCATGCCTGGTTCGAAGGCCCCAAGGGCCGGCGCAGATCCCAGGCGCTGCGGGTGCTGAGCCGGGACTTGCTGGGACTCTTGCGCGCGGCCCGCGGCGTGGCACGGCAGCGATTGATGCTGGAAGATACGACCCGCGTGGCGCCTTGGGTGGACGAGGTGGCGGCGACGCTACAGCAAGAGCGGCCCGATGCGCTGCCTGCACTCTCGCAGCGCCTGAGGTTGGCGCTGGGTGATCCAGATTTGAGCGCGGAGGCGCACTTTTGCCTGGTGCAATTGGCCGAGGTGCTGCGCTTGATTGACGTGGGCACCGTGACCCTGGCGGCCGTCGAAGCCGGCAGGGTGCCGCCCGGTGCGCCAGGCGCCCTGTCCTGGCATCGGGATATCGAGCAAGGCGTGCTCGGTGGACTGCGCAGTGCCTTGGCGTTTCTGGCCGTTGCGGCATTCTGGATTTTTACCGACTGGCCGTCGGGCCTGGGCGCAGTGTCGATCAGCGGCGTGGTCTTGAGCCTGTTTGCCGCACGGGAAAACCCTTCTGCGTCGGGCCTCAATTTTCTCAAGGGCATTGCGCTGTCGATCCCGATAGCCGGCTTTGTGCGCTTTGCCTTGTTGCCCGGGTTTGATGCTTTCGCGCTGTTATGCGTGGCGTTGGGCGTGCCGTTGTTTTTCGCCTCGCTGTGCATGAGCCGGGCAAAACTTGTGGCCACCGCTTCGGCGTTTTGTATCTTCTTCGTCAACAACGTCGGGCCGAGCAACCTGATGAGTTACGACATTGCTGCCTTTCTCAACAAGGCCATCGCGACTTTGGTGGGCGTCGGGATTGCGGTGATGGTGTTTCGCCTGATTCAGCTCAACCCTGGCGAGCGACACTACCGGCGTATGTTCAAGGCTTCATTGTTCGATTTGGCGCAGTTGACTTCGCGCCCTCTGGAGCAAGCCGAGAGCTGGTTTGGCGGGCGCATGGCCGATCGCTTGATCCGTCTGTCACGCTACAGCCAAACCTTGCCCGCCGAGCGTCGTACCCATTGGGACAATGGCCTGCTCGGGTTGGACCTGGGTGATGAGTTGCTGGAGTTGCGTGCAAGCCTTGCGGGCAGCCAGGGCGCCTTGGCTGGCGAGCGTGATGATTATTTGCGGCAGTTGGCGGTGATACTCAGGCACGCGGGGCCAGGCTCGGCAACGGCGGGGCTGCTGGATGGGCCAAGTGCTGCACTGCTTCAAGCACTTGAGCAGCCGTCGGGGTTGACGGAGCAGGATCGGGAGATGGCCAGGGCGGCGGTGCTGCAGTTGCGGTTTACCTGGCGCAAGTGGTGTCAGCGGGGCATATAGCAGCAGGAGCTGGCGAACCAGCTCCTGCAGGGAGGTTACTCGGCGATCTGCAACTTGCGCGACTCGGTATAGATGTAGCGCACCTTTTCATATTCAAACGGCGAGTTCATCTGACCGTAGCGGAAGCTGGTCTGGTAGCGCTTGTCGACGGCGCGCAAGGCCCAGATTTCCGGGTGGTTTTCGCTGACTTTGGAGACGTTGAGGAAGTTGATCTCGGTCTCGGCGCCGTAGTCGACGATCAGGCCGGTAGTGTCACGCAGGTTCGAGGGCCCGAAGATCGGCAGCACCAGGTAGGCGCCGCCAGGCACGCCGTAGAAGCCCAGGGTCTGGCCGAAGTCTTCGCTCTGGCGTGGCAGGCCCATGGCGGTAGCCGGGTCCCACAGGCCGGCGATGCCGATGGTGGTGTTGAGCAGCAGGCGCCCGGTGGTTTCCAGGGAGCGGTGGCCCTTGAGTTGCAGCAGGCTGTTCAACAGGTTGGGCACATCGCCCAGGTTGTTGAAGAAGTTGCTCACGCCGGTGCGCAGGAAACTTGGGGTGACGTAGGTGTAGCCGTTGACCACCGGCAGGAACACCCATTGGTCGAACCGGTAGTTGAAGTGGTACACGCGGCGGTTCCACGACTCCAGCGGGTCATAGACGTTAAGTGCCGTCAGCGATGAACGCTCGAACTCACGCTGGTCCAGGCCTGGGTTGAACTTGAGTTTGGTCAACGGCTCCTTGAAGCCATCGGAGTCAACCTTGACCGGCTCGTGGGCCTTGCTGTTGTCGGCATTGGCGACGCCTGCGCACATCAGCGCGGCGAGCAGCAGAAGATATTTAGCCACGGAAGAACTCCAGCATGGCGTCGGCGTTGACGCGGTAATTAAGGTTGCCGCAATGGCCGCCCAGCGGGTAGACGGTCAAGCGATCGCCGAAGGTTTTACGCAGGAAACCGAGGTCGCCAGGGCCGAGAATCACGTCGTCGGCGTTGTGCATGACCGCAATTTTCGGGCTGTCGTGCAGGTAGTCCTTGAGTGCGTACAGGCTGACCTGGTCAACCAGTTGCAGCAGGCTGCCGCCGTCGGAGCGGGCACGCCACATCGGGATCACTTGTTCGGTGAGGTAGCAGTCGAAGTCGCATTGCAGGGCACGCTTGAGGAACGGCGTGAGGCTGGTGCCTTCGGTGATCGGGTATTTCGGCGGAATGATCAGGCCACGACGGTTGATCAAGTCCGAGGTAAAGGCAATGTCGGCCGCCGAGAAGCGGAACGAGGTGCCGATCAGCATGGCCATCTGTTCGTTGGTCAGGTGCTGCTTGGAGTTCTGGAAGTCGTAGAGCAGGGCGTCATTGAGGTCGATGTAGCCCTTTTGCTGAAAGTAGCGCGTCAGTTTGGCCAGCACCAGCTCATAGAAGGTCGTGGTGTTGTTGATGCCCTTGACCTCGGTCTGTACCAGCTTGTCCAGGTTGGTGATCGAGGTGTAGAGGTTGACCGGCGGGTTGAGCAGCAGCACTTTTTTGAAGTTAAAGCTGCGGCGGGTCTCGTCGAGCTTGCTGACAAACGCCGCATCCAGGGCGCCGAGGCTGTAGCCGGTGAGGTAGAAGTCGGTCACCGGCAGCGAGGCGTTCTGCGCGCGCACCGCTTGCATCACGCGGTACATGTCTTCGGCGTCTTCCTGGGTGATACCCGGCGTGGCGAAGCGCGAGGCGGCGCTGATGAAGTCGAAGCTGGTGGGCGATGACAGCTGCACCACGTGGTAGCCGGCCTGGTAATAGAGTTTTTTCAGGTATTCGTTGATGCTGCTGTCAAACCGGGCGCCCGTGCCTGCGATCAGGAAGATCAGCGGCGCAGCGTGGTCCTGTTTGGCGATGCGGTAGGTGAGTTTCTTCACTGCCCAGAAGTTGTCCGGCAGGCTGAATTCACGCTCTGGGCGCATGTTGAGGGTGTAATCGGACTGGTTGATCTCGTCGTTGCTGGGCAATTTAGGCCGCAGGTCCGGCGGGGTGGTGGCAATGGTCGCCTCGAACGGGTTCGTCAAAGGGAAGCCATAAGTGGCCTGGTCGACATCGACGGCCAGTGCTGACGCACTCAAAAATAGGCTGCCCAGCAAGGCAGCGCAGCGCAAGGAACGGAGCATGACTTAATCCCTAAGAGGAAACGTGCTGAATGAAGTTCGCAGGCTATGACCACCGCGTTGCCACCGAAGTGCCAGCCCTCGGCACTAAAAGTCGGAAAAAAACCACGGAATCGGGGTAATAGTAGCCAGAAGATACACTTTGCAGCGCCTTGATGAACAGTTATCTGCGTACACACCTTGCTAACGGCCGCCGTGGGATTAAGCTGAGCGCCGTTTTTGCCTATCGGAGTTCGCCATGTCCCGTCGTTTGCCACTTATTCTGCTGCTTATCGCCTTGCCGTTATGGCTGGCCGCCAGTTATGGCGCCCGTTACGGTTTTATGGAAGACGGCCAGTGGGTGGGGATCTGCGTTGACGAGGCCAGCCGCTGGGAATGCCAACTGCGCTCGAACCTGGGGCTGATGATTCACTTCAAGGTATTGGGCTGGGCCGCATTGGCCACCTCGGTGCTGGGGTTTTTTGTGCCGGGGCGAGCGGGTTGGGGGTTGGCGGTGTTGGGGATGGTGTTCGGGTTGCCGGCACTGGCGTTGTATAACACCACGTTTGCGGTATTTGCGGTGGTGATTGCGGGGTTGCGGTTGGTCAGGAAGCCTCGGGTTGTCTGATAGGGCCTCTTCGCGAGCAAGCCCGCTCCCACATTAGATTGGATGCATCCCTTGGAATGCGCTCGAATGTGGGAGCGGGCTTGCTCGCGAAAGCGGTCTTATGCCTTACGCACCCGCAAGCACCGCCACAAAGCCACCACCATCAACCCGCTCACCAGCGCCCAACCCCACGCCTGCTGGTTCAGCAAGCCTTCGCGATACAGCTGCGGCGCAATGCCGGCGCCAATAATGAAGGCCAGCAGCGCAATCTCCCGACGCGGGCCGGTGACCGGGCGAACCAGGTAAACCAGGGCTGGCAACACCAGCGCCGCACTTGGGAAGCTGCGATAGCGCGGGTCGAACACCAGCGCCAGCATCATCACCGCCCCAGCGAACCCGGCAATTGCCACCAGCCAACCTGCGTGTTGCTCCAGCCAGTTGAAGGCGCGTTCCCGCCAAGCGTCCCGAGCGCTTAGAGCCAGCGCGGCATGAGCCAGTACTAACAGGTTCAACACCACCAGCAAGCCAGCCCACACCCATTCATCGTTGAAACGCGCAGTGACACGGGTCAGCTCGGCCCAGGTGCCAATGGAGCAGGCGGCGACTGCGCCGAGCAATGGCAGCATGAATGCGGCACGCGCGCTGCGCACCCGGCCGCCCAGTGCCAGAGTGCCCAGCAGGATCAGGCCGCCGACGCCCAGCCACAGCGGCCAATACGGCACGTTGCTCACCGGCCCGGCAAGGATGCCCTTGTCCTGGCGGTCGGCGTCAAACAAGCCCCAGTAACCACCAACGGCGCCTTCACTGGCGCGTTTCCACGGCTGGTCAAACGCTTCGATCAGGTTATAGCGCCAGCCATTGGCCTCGGCCATGGCCACAAAGCCGCGCATGAACTTGGCCTCGTTGACCCGGCTTGGCACCGCGGTTTCGCGCTGGCGGCCTTCGCTGGGCCAGCCGGTCTCGCCGATCAGCACATCTTTAGGCGCGAATTTGTTGCCGAAGGTCTGGCGCACATCACCCACATGCTTGAGGGCTTGATCGATGCCCGACGGGTCATCTTCCCAATAGGGCAGCAGGTGAATGGTGAGGAAATCCACCGCCGGGGCGATTTCCGGGTGTTGCAACCAGAACTCCCATACATCGGCATAAGTGACCGGTTGCTTGATCTGGCTTTTGACCTGGTGGATCAGCGTTACCAGCTGCTTGGCAGTGACTTCCTTGCGCAGCAGCGCCTCGTTACCGACGATCACCGAGGTAACCACATCAGGGTTGGCATTGGCGGCAGCAATCAGCTCGTTGATTTCCTTGTGGGTGGCCACCGGGTCACTGCTGACCCAGGCGCCTGCCATCACCTTCAAACCATGCTTGCGCGCCATACCGGGCAGGTCTTCCAGGCCCGTCATGGAATAAGTGCGGATGCATTCAAAACGGGTTGCCAGCAACGCCAGGTCAGCGTCCATGCGCTCGGGGCGCAGTTTGAACGGCTGGTCGAACGGCGACTGGTCCTTGTCGAACGGCGTGTAGGACGCGCATTGCATCTTGTGGCTGGCACTGGCCACATCCGGCAGCACCACCGGCCGGCCGAGGCCGTACCAGTAGCCGACAAGGGTAAGCACGCCGAGGATCAAGGCGCAGAAATAGGGCAGGGCAGGGAAGCGGGCAGTCGCGGGCATGGTCAGCTTATCTGGGGGAGCAAAGGCGCGCATCTTACCCGGATTTAGCCCGTCCCAGTGGGGCTGCATAATTTAGACATGCAAAGTTCGGGCGGGAAATTGACGCCAAGTCCTAGGAACTGTCCTGCTGGCGATGTGATGTCGTTTCTTGCTTACCCGAGGTCGCTGACAGAGCAGGTCCAAGGCCTCGGCAGGTTGATGATCGAAGTGTCAGCACTCCACTGGCGGCGCACCACCGTGATCGACGCGCGTGAAGGGGGCGCGATGCACCCTATAACAACAGGTTGACGTCGCTCGGCATCCGTCGGGCGCAGCACTTTCGGGGAAGTATTATGAAGATGCGACGACTCTTGGGCGCAGCTGCCACTCTGGTAGTTGCGATGGGCTCCACACTGGCCAGCGCCGACAGCAAAACCCTGAGCATCGGCTATGTAGATGGCTGGTCCGACAGCGTAGCCACCACCCATGTGGCGGCAGAGGTGATCAAGCAAAAGCTCGGTTACGACGTGAAACTGCAGGCTGTCGCCACCGGGATCATGTGGCAAGGCGTGGCCACCGGCAAACTCGACGCCATGCTCTCCGCCTGGCTGCCTGTGACCCACGGTGAGTATTGGGCCAAGAACAAGGACAAAGTGGTCGACTATGGCCCCAACTTCAAGGATGCGAAGATCGGCTTGATCGTGCCGGAGTACGTCAAGGCCAAGTCCATCGAAGACCTCAAGACCGACACCACCTTCAAGAACAAGATCGTCGGCATCGACGCCGGTTCAGGTGTAATGCTCAAGACCGACGAAGCGATCAAGGCCTATGGCCTGGACTACAAACTGCAAGCCAGCTCGGGTGCGGCGATGATTGCCGAACTGACCCGCGCCGAAGACAAGCAGGAATCCATTGCCGTCACCGGCTGGGTGCCGCACTGGATGTTCGCCAAGTGGAAACTGCGTTTCCTCGACGACCCAAAAGGGATTTATGGTGCTGCTGAGACCGTCAACAGCATCGGCAGCAAGGGCCTGGAGAAGAAAGCGCCGGAAGTCGCCGCTTTCCTGAAGAAATTCCAGTGGGCCTCCAAGGACGAAATCGGCGAAGTCATGCTGGCGATTC
This sequence comes from Pseudomonas sp. ChxA, assembly GCF_030263855.1. Taxonomy (NCBI): domain Bacteria; kingdom Pseudomonadati; phylum Pseudomonadota; class Gammaproteobacteria; order Pseudomonadales; family Pseudomonadaceae; genus Pseudomonas; species Pseudomonas sp. ChxA. The sequence goes on along the minus strand of NZ_JARPMK010000001.1, from coordinate 5,156,710 downwards.
AAGAGGGCGCCAAGCCTGATGCTGCGGCCAAGGATTGGGTCGCCAAGCACCCTGAACGTGTGGCCGAGTGGACCGCCAAATAAAGCACTAACTCTTTAGAAGCCCCACCACAACCCTAATGTGGGAGCGGGCTTGCTGTGGCGAGGGAGCTTGCTCCCGCTGACTGCGCAGCCGTCTCCGGCTTTTTGGGGGCGCTTCGCACCCCAGCGCAAGCAAGCTTGCTCGCCACAGCAAGCCCGCTCCCACATTTTTTTGCCTGTATTCAGGCTGTTGTTTATTTGTTGACCGCAAAACTTGCTAAGTGGCTATCTCGATCTACTACTAAGGTCGTCTGGAACCTGTTCCGCAGCCGCATACAGTGGATATGTTCCAAAATAATAAAAAGCTGTGCTGCGAGGATAAAAACAATGAACGACAGCATTTACCTCTCGATTCAAAACAGCCCGCGTTTCAAGGAGCTGGTCAGAAAAAGGGAAAGGTTCGCCTGGATTCTCTCGGCGATCATGCTAGGGCTTTACTCCGCTTTCATCCTGTTGATTGCCTACGGGCCACAAGTGCTGGGCGCCAAGCTCAGCCCTGGGTCTTCGATTACCTGGGGTATTCCCCTGGGCGTCGGACTGATTGTGTCCGCATTCATCCTGACCGCGATCTATGTGCGTCGGGCCAATGGCGAATTTGACGACCTGAACAATGCGATTCTCAAGGAGGCTGCGCAATGATCCGGCGTCTATTGGCTATATTCGGCGCTTCGCTGTTTGCTCCGGCCGTTTGGGCGGCGGATGCATTGACCGGTGAAGTGCACAAACAACCGCTGAACGTCTCCGCTATCGTGATGTTTGTCGCGTTTGTCGGCGCCACGCTGTGCATCACTTACTGGGCGTCCAAGCGCAACAAGTCGGCGGCGGACTACTATGCGGCCGGTGGCAAGATCACCGGTTTCCAGAACGGCCTGGCGATTGCCGGTGACTATATGTCGGCGGCGTCCTTTCTGGGGATTTCCGCGCTGGTGTTCACCTCCGGCTACGATGGCCTGATCTACTCGATCGGTTTTCTGGTGGGCTGGCCGATCATTCTGTTCCTGATCGCCGAGCGCCTGCGTAACCTGGGCAAGTACACCTTTGCCGACGTGGCGTCCTATCGCCTCGGGCAAACCCAGATCCGCAGCCTGTCGGCTTGTGGTTCGCTGGTGGTGGTGGCGTTCTACCTGATCGCGCAGATGGTGGGTGCGGGCAAGCTGATCCAGCTGCTGTTCGGCCTGGACTACCACGTCGCGGTGATCCTGGTGGGTATCCTGATGTGCCTGTACGTGCTGTTCGGCGGCATGCTGGCGACCACTTGGGTGCAGATCATCAAGGCGGTGCTGTTGCTGTCCGGTGCCTCATTCATGGCGCTGATGGTGATGAAGCACGTCAACTTCGACTTCAACACGCTGTTTGCCGAGGCGATCAAGGTTCACCCTAAAGGTGAGGCGATCATGAGCCCCGGCGGCTTGGTGAAAGATCCGATCTCGGCATTCTCGTTGGGCCTGGCGCTGATGTTCGGCACCGCGGGCCTGCCGCACATCCTGATGCGCTTCTTCACCGTCAGCGACGCCAAGGAAGCGCGTAAGAGCGTGTTGTATGCCACCGGCTTCATTGGCTACTTCTACATCCTGACGTTCATCATCGGCTTTGGCGCGATCCTGCTGGTGAGTACCAACCCGGCGTTCAAAGATGCTGCAGGCGCCTTGCTGGGCGGTAACAACATGGCGGCGGTGCACCTGGCCAATGCGGTGGGTGGCAGTATTTTCCTCGGCTTCATCTCGGCCGTGGCGTTTGCCACCATCCTGGCAGTGGTTGCCGGTTTGACCCTGGCCGGTGCTTCGGCGGTGTCCCATGACCTGTACGCCAGTGTGATCAAGAAGGGCAAGGCCAACGAGAAAGATGAGATTCGCGTGTCGAAGATCACCACCGTGGCGTTGGGCGTGTTGGCGATCGGCCTGGGTATCCTGTTCGAAAGCCAGAACATCGCGTTCATGGTCGGCCTGGCGTTCTCGATTGCTGCCAGCTGTAACTTCCCGGTGCTGCTGCTTTCCATGTACTGGAAAAACCTCACCACCCGTGGCGCCATGATTGGCGGCTGGCTGGGCTTGATCAGTGCCGTTGGCCTGATGATCCTGGGCCCGACCATCTGGGTGTCGATCCTGCACCATGAAAAAGCCATCTTCCCTTACGAATACCCGGCGCTGTTCTCGATGATCATTGCGTTCGTCGGCATCTGGTTCTTCTCCATCACCGACAAGTCGGCGGCGGCAGAGAAAGAGCGTGCGCTGTACTTCCCGCAGTTTGTGCGTTCGCAGACTGGCCTGGGGGCAAGTGGGGCGGTTAACCACTAAGATTTGTAACGGTTACAAAAAAATGCCCCGGTCGTGAGATCGGGGCATTTTTTTGCTTTTATTAGTAACGGATTTCACAAAACAGTTTCTCAACTCTTGCATCAATAAAGTGCCTCTAAGCCGATCGTTCCCACGCTCTGCGTGGGAATGCAGCCACGGACGCTCTGCGTCCCGGTTGGCATAGGCCTCAAGTCTTGCGCAGCGTTACGCGGAGCGTCACGGGAGGCATTCCCACGCGGAGCATGGAATGATCATTATGCTGCACAAATAAAAACGGCCTCCTTAGATAAGGAGGCCGCTTTTTATTACCAAGCCATCAGATGCTTACTTGCGATCTTCCAGTTTGGTGATATCACGCGACTCGTAGCCGGTGTACAGCTGGCGCGGACGGCCAATCTTGTACGGGCTGGAGAGCATTTCTTTCCAGTGCGAGATCCAGCCGACAGTACGTGCCAGGGCGAAGATCACGGTGAACATGCTGGTTGGAATACCGATCGCCTTGAGGATGATCCCCGAGTAGAAGTCGACGTTCGGGTACAGCGAGCGCTCGATGAAGTACGGGTCAGTCAAGGCGATCTCTTCCAGGCGCATGGCCAGTTCGAGTTGCGGATCGTTCTTGATGCCCAGTTCCTTCAACACTTCGTCGCAGGTCTTTTTCATCACGGTGGCGCGTGGGTCACGGTTCTTGTAAACGCGGTGACCGAAGCCCATCAGCTTGAACGGGTCGTTCTTGTCCTTGGCCTTGGCGATGAATTTGTCGATGTTCGAGACATCGCCAATTTCATCCAGCATGGTCAACACGGCCTCGTTCGCACCGCCGTGGGCAGGGCCCCACAGTGCGGCGATACCGGCGGCAATACAGGCGAACGGGTTGGCACCCGAAGAGCCGGCCAGACGCACGGTAGAGGTGGAGGCGTTCTGTTCGTGGTCGGCGTGGAGGATGAAGATCTTGTCCATCGCAGCGGCCAGCACCGGGCTGATCGGTTTGATCTCGCACGGGGTGTTGAACATCATGTGCAGGAAGTTTTCCGCGTACGTCAGGTCGTTGCGCGGGTACATCATGGGTTGACCCATGGAGTACTTGTAAACCATTGCGGCCAGGGTGGGCATCTTGGCAACCAGGCGGATCGCGGAAATTTCGCGATGCTGCGGGTTATTGATGTCCAGGGAGTCGTGATAGAAGGCCGACAGGGCGCCGACTACACCGCACATGACGGCCATCGGGTGGGCGTCGCGACGGAAGCCGTTGAAGAAGGTCTTCAACTGCTCGTGAACCATGGTGTGGTTCTTCACGGTGCTGACGAACTGGGCTTTCTGCTCGGCTGTTGGCAATTCGCCATTTAGCAGCAGGTAGCAGGTTTCCAGGTAGTCCGACTGTTCAGCAAGCTGTTCGATCGGGTAGCCGCGGTGCAGCAGAATGCCATTATCACCATCGATGTAGGTGATCTTCGACTCGCAAGAGGCGGTCGACATGAAGCCTGGGTCGAATGTGAAACGGCCCGTGGCCGTCAGGCCCCGTACGTCGATAACATCGGGACCAACGGTGCCGGTTAAAATGGGCAGCTCGACGGGGGCTGCGCCCTCGATGATCAACTGCGCTTTTTTGTCAGCCATGTGGCCTCCTATTTATGCTTCAAATCATCAGACAGACCCCCCACGCAGGGCCCGCACCACTATATTGATATAAATCCAGATGTCAATTTGCCTAAAGTCTTGCTCCAGAAGGCTTTAACCATACTTTTTCGTCGAAATTGACTGCCATTTACGCCTTTTATACCGCCAGCGCAATCCGCTATTAGGGTGAGGAGTGCGCGTTGTCATTAGTAACCTAACTGTCTATACTCGGCCACCGACCGCCAAGGGCTTTTGGGCTTGCTTTCATTGGGGGTCGCACTCCCTGGGTGGTGCTTACCTGACCAGTGCACTCCCCAACAACTTTGCCCTGATTGTTAGGGGCTCTTCAGTGTGAAAAAAAGCCGTGAATAGCCAACGACCTGTAAACCTAGACCTAAGGACCATCAAACTCCCCATCACCGGCGTTACGTCGTTCCTGCACCGTGTTTCCGGCATCATCCTGTTCCTGGGCTTGGGCATCATGCTTTATGCATTGAGCAAATCCCTGGGTTCCGAGGAAGGATACGCCGAGGTGAAGGCATGCTTGACCAGCCCGCTGGCCAAGTTCGTAGCATGGGGCCTCCTGTCCGCTCTGCTGTATCACCTGGTAGCCGGTGTGCGCCACTTGATCATGGATGCGGGTATCGGTGAGACGCTGGAAGGCGGCCGCCTGGGCTCGAAAATCATCATCGCCATTTCCGTGGTGCTGATCGTTCTGGCAGGAGTTTGGATATGGTAACCAGCGTTACGAACCTTTCGCGTTCGGGCCTCTATGACTGGATGGCGCAGCGTGTGTCTGCGGTCGTTCTCGCGGCTTATTTCATTTTCCTGATCGGATACCTCGTCGCAAACCCGGGCATCGGCTATGAGCAATGGCACGGCCTGTTTTCCCACAATGCGATGCGAATCTTCAGTCTGCTGGCCCTTGTAGCCCTGGGCGCTCACGCCTGGGTCGGCATGTGGACCATCGCGACCGACTACCTGACGCCGATGGCGCTGGGCAAGTCCGCGACTGCAGTACGTTTTCTCTTCCAGGCAGTCTGCGGCGTCGCGATGTTCGCTTACTTCGTCTGGGGTGTGCAGATTCTTTGGGGTATCTGATTCATGGCTAACATTCCTACTATTTCCTTCGACGCCATCATTATTGGTGGCGGCGGTGCCGGCATGCGCGCAGCGCTGCAGCTGGCCCAGGGCGGTCACAAGACTGCCGTGATCACCAAGGTGTTCCCGACCCGTTCCCATACCGTATCGGCCCAGGGTGGCATCACCTGCGCCATCGCCTCCGCCGACCCGAACGATGACTGGCGCTGGCACATGTACGATACCGTCAAGGGTTCCGACTACATCGGTGACCAGGACGCTATCGAATACATGTGTCAGGAAGGCCCGGCCGCCGTGTTCGAGCTGGACCACATGGGTCTGCCGTTCTCGCGTACTGAGCAAGGTCGTATCTACCAGCGTCCATTCGGCGGCCAGTCGAAGGATTACGGTAAAGGCGGGCAGGCTGCCCGTACGTGCGCCGCTTCCGACCGTACCGGTCACGCGCTGTTGCACACCCTTTATCAGGGCAACCTGAAAGCCGGCACCACGTTCCTGAACGAGTACTACGCGGTTGACCTGGTGAAGAACGCCGACGGCGCCTTCGTTGGTGTGATCGCCATCTGCATCGAAACCGGTGAAACCACCTACATCCGCGCCAAGGCTACTGTGCTGGCAACCGGTGGTGCAGGTCGTATCTACGCGTCGACTACCAACGCCCTGATCAACACCGGTGACGGCGTCGGCATGGCCCTGCGTGCAGGCGTGCCGGTACAAGACATCGAAATGTGGCAGTTCCACCCAACCGGCATCGCCGGCGCCGGTGTACTGGTTACAGAAGGTTGCCGTGGTGAAGGTGGTTACCTGATCAACAAGCACGGCGAGCGTTTCATGGAGCGTTATGCTCCGAACGCCAAAGACCTTGCCGGTCGTGACGTAGTTGCTCGCTCGATGGTTAAAGAAATCATCGCCGGCAACGGCTGTGGCCCGAACGGCGACCACGTACTGCTGAAACTCGATCACCTCGGTGAAGAAGTCCTGCACAGCCGCCTGCCAGGCATCTGCGAGCTGTCCAAGACTTTTGCTCACGTTGACCCGGTGGTTGCTCCGGTACCGGTTGTTCCAACCTGCCACTACATGATGGGCGGCGTACCGACCAACATTCATGGCCAGGCGATCACCCAGAACGCCGAAGGCGTGGACGAGATCATCCACGGTCTGTTCGCTGTAGGCGAAGTGGCCTGTGTATCGGTTCACGGCGCCAACCGCCTGGGCGGCAACTCGCTGCTCGACCTGGTGGTATTCGGCCGCGCGGCCGGCCTGCACCTGGAAAAAGCCCTGACCGACGGCATCGAATACGATGACGCCACCGACGCCAACATCGAGGCCGCCCTGGCGCGCCTGAACGCTCTGAACGAGCGTACCGATGGCGAAGACGTGGCAACCCTGCGTCGCGAGCTGCAAAGCTGCATGCAGAACTACTTCGGTGTATTCCGTACCGGCGAATACATGCAGAAGGGTATTGCCCAGCTGGCTGACCTGCGCACGCGCATCGCCAACGTCAAGATCAACGATAAGAGCCAGGCGTTCAACACCGCTCGTATCGAAGCCCTTGAGCTGCAAAACCTGCTGGAAGTGGCTGAAGCGACCGCGATTGCTGCCGAGGTTCGTAAAGAATCCCGTGGTGCTCACGCTCGTGAAGACTTTGAAGATCGCGACGACGAAAACTGGTTGTGCCACACCCTGTACTTCCCGGGTGACAAGCGCGTAACCAAGCGTGCCGTGAACTTCTCGCCGAAGACGGTGCCGACGTTTGAACCGAAGATTCGGACTTACTAAGGGTGGCTGCCATGTTGAAAGTCAGTGTTTACCGCTACAACCCTGATCAGGACGCCGCGCCGTTCATGCAGGAATTCCAGGTCGATACCGGTGGTAAAGACCTGATGGTGCTGGATGTTCTGGCACTGATCAAAGAGCAGGATGAAGGTTTCTCCTATCGTCGCTCTTGTCGTGAGGGTGTGTGTGGCTCCGACGGCATGAATATCAACGGCAAAAACGGCCTGGCGTGCATCACGCCGCTGTCTGCTGTTGTCAAAGGTAACAAGCTGATCGTTCGTCCACTGCCAGGTTTGCCGGTTATCCGTGACCTGGTCGTTGATATGAGCATCTTCTACAAGCAATACGAAAAAGTTAAGCCGTTCCTGCAGAACGACACGCCGGCTCCGGCCATCGAGCGTCTGCAGTCCCCAGAAGAGCGTGAAAAGCTCGACGGTCTGTACGAGTGCATCCTGTGCGCTTGCTGCTCGACCTCGTGCCCGTCCTTCTGGTGGAACCCGGACAAGTTCCTGGGTCCAGCTGCCCTGCTGCAAGCGTACCGCTTCCTGGCAGACAGCCGTGACACCAAGACGTCCGAGCGTCTGGCTTCACTGGATGACCCGTTCAGCGTATTCCGCTGCCGCGGGATCATGAACTGCGTCAACGTATGTCCCAAAGGCCTGAACCCGACTAAGGCCATTGGTCACATCCGTAACATGCTGCTGCAAAGCGGCGTGTAAGCGACGTTGTAGCAAAGCAGGACCGTTGTGCCCGTAAATGCTACGGCGCAGGCTTCAACCGGCGCCGTAGTTTTAACTTGAGCAGCGACTTACAAAGCCGCAGCTCTTATTTTGAAGAAATGAGACAAGCAGGGGCATTCGGGTTGGTACCCGAACTATCAGCGTGATCCTAAGTGGCTTGTTTTGGTCGCTGCACTTGGCCTTTTGCAAGCAAACTCGGTGTTTTCGCCGGTGGTGTCCCCAAATCGAGGGTGACCAAGCATGCAAGAAAGCGTGATGCAGCGCATGTGGAACAGCGGCTATCTTTCAGGTGGTAACGCTGCCTATGTGGAAGAGCTTTATGAGCTCTACCTGCACGACCCTAACGCTGTGCCAGAAGAATGGCGCACCAAATTTCAGACGTTGTCTTCAGACGGCAACGCTGCCACCGATGTATCGCACGCAACAATTCGCGATCAATTTGTGCTGCTGGCAAAGAACCAGCGCCGCGCCCAACCGGTTTCCGCCGGTAGCGTGAGCAGCGAGCATGAGAAGAAGCAAGTTGAAGTATTGCGACTGATCCAGGCTTACCGGATGCGTGGCCACCAGGCGGCCCAGCTTGACCCGCTGGGGCTCTGGAAGCGTCCTGCACCTGCTGACCTGTCGATCAATCATTACGGCTTGACCAATGCCGATCTTGATACGACCTTCCGTGCCGGCGACCTGTTCATCGGCAAAGAGGAAGCGAGCCTACGCGAAATTCACGAAGCGTTGCAGCAGACATATTGCCGCACCATCGGCGCTGAATTTACGCACATCACCGATTCCGAGCAGCGCCACTGGTTCCAGCATCGTCTGGAAGGTGTGCGTGGCCGTCCGGTATTGTCCGCCGACGTGCGCAGCCACTTGCTGGAGCGCGTGACCGCGGCCGAAGGTCTCGAGAAATACCTGGGTACCAAATACCCGGGCACCAAGCGTTTCGGCCTGGAAGGCGGCGAAAGCCTGATTCCAATGCTCGACGAGCTGATCCAGCGTTCCGGTTCCTACGGCACCAAGGAAATCGTGATCGGCATGGCTCACCGTGGTCGCCTGAACGTGTTGGTCAACACTTTCGGCAAGAACCCGCGTGAACTGTTCGACGAGTTCGAAGGCAAGAAGAAGGTCGAGCTGGGTTCCGGTGACGTTAAGTATCACCAGGGCTTCTCGTCCAACGTAATGACCACCGGCGGTGAAGTTCACCTGGCCATGGCCTTCAACCCGTCCCACCTGGAAATCGTTTCTCCAGTGGTCGAGGGTTCGGTGCGTGCCCGTCAGGATCGTCGTAACGATTCCACCGGTGAGAAAGTCCTGCCGATTTCCATCCACGGTGACGCGGCTTTCGCCGGTCAAGGCGTGGTCCTGGAAACGTTCCAGATGTCGCAGACCCGCGGCTTCAAGACCGGCGGTACAGTTCACATCGTCATCAACAACCAAGTCGGTTTCACCATCAGCAACCCACTGGACGCGCGCTCTACCGAGTACGCGACCGACGTTGCCAAGATGATCCAGGCGCCGATCCTCCATGTGAATGGGGATGATCCGGAAGCCGTGTTGTTCGTGACCCAGCTCGCCATCGACTACCGCATGCAGTTCAAGCGTGACGTGGTCATCGACCTGGTTTGCTACCGCCGTCGCGGTCACAACGAAGCGGATGAGCCGAGCGGCACCCAGCCGTTGATGTACCAGCAGATCACCAAGCAGCGCACCACTCGTGAACTGTACGCTGACAGCCTGATTACGGCTGGCGTGGTTGACGATGCGCGTGTTCAGGCGAAAATCGATGAATACCGCAACGCGCTGGACAACGGCCTGCATGTAGTGAAAAGCCTGGTTAAAGAGCCGAACAAAGAGCTGTTCGTGGACTGGCGCCCATACCTGGGCCACGCCTGGACGGCGCGTCACGACACCTCGTTCGACCTCAAGACCCTGCAGGAACTGTCCGCCAAGCTGCTGGAGATTCCAGATGGTTTCGTGGTGCAGCGCCAGGTTGCGAAGATCTACGAAGACCGTCAGAAAATGCAAGCCGGCGGCCTGCCGATCAACTGGGGTTACGCCGAAACCATGGCGTACGCGACCCTGGCGTTCGAAGGTCACCCGATCCGCATGACCGGCCAGGACATCGGCCGCGGTACGTTCTCGCACCGTCATGCTGTGTTGCACAACCAGAAAGACGCGGGCACCTACATCCCGTTGCAGAACCTGTACGAAGGCCAGCCACGTTTCGACCTGTACGATTCGTTCCTGTCCGAAGAAGCCGTACTGGCGTTCGAATACGGTTACTCGACCACCACGCCACAGGCGCTGGTGATCTGGGAAGCCCAGTTCGGCGACTTCGCCAACGGTGCCCAGGTGGTTATCGACCAGTTCATCACCAGCGGCGAGCACAAGTGGGGCCGTCTGTGCGGTCTGACCATGCTGCTGCCACACGGTTATGAAGGTCAGGGTCCGGAGCACTCCTCGGCCCGTCTGGAGCGTTACCTGCAGCTGTGCGCCGAGCACAACATCCAGGTGTGCGTGCCGACTACCCCGGCCCAGATCTACCACTTGCTGCGTCGCCAGGTGATCCGCCCGCTGCGCAAGCCGCTGGTAGTGCTGACCCCGAAATCGCTGTTGCGTCACAAATTGGCCATCTCGACCCTGGAAGATCTGGCCGACGGTTCGTTCCAGACCGTGATTCCAGAAATCGACACCCTGGACGCAGCCAAGGTCACTCGCCTGATCCTGTGCAGCGGCAAGGTTTACTACGACTTGCTGGAAAAACGCCGTGCCGAAGGCCGCGAAGACATCGCCATCGTGCGTATCGAGCAGCTTTACCCGTTCCCGGAAGACGACCTGATGGAGGCCATCGCGCCTTACACCAACCTCACGAATGCCGTGTGGTGCCAGGAAGAACCGATGAACCAGGGCGCGTGGTACAGCAGCCAGCATCATTTGCGTCGCAGTATCGGTAACCACAAAACAGGCCTGGGCCTGGAGTACGCCGGTCGTGATGCTTCTGCTGCACCTGCGTGTGGTTATGCGTCGATGCACGCCGAGCAGCAGGAAAAACTGCTGCAAGATGCTTTCACTGTTTAACGCCTTCGCGCTGACTGAAACCGAATTTTAAGGACCCACAGATAATGGCTATCGAAATCAAAGCCCCGTCATTCCCGGAATCGGTTGCCGATGGCACCGTTGCCACCTGGCACAAGAAACCAGGCGACGCTGTAAAGCGTGACGACCTGATCGTCGACATCGAGACCGACAAAGTCGTTCTGGAAGTGTTGGCCGAAGCTGACGGCGTGCTGGGCGCGATCGTGGCTGAAGAGGGCGCTACCGTCCTGTCGAACCAGATCCTGGGCTCGATCGAAGCGGGCGGCGCTGCTGCACCTGCTCCGGCTGCCGCTGCTGCTCCAGCTGCCGCACCTGCCGCTGCCGCTCCGGCTGCGGGTGGTGAAGACCCAATCGCTGCACCGGCTGCGCGTCAGCTGGCTGAAGAAAACGGCATCAACCTGGCGTCCCTCAAAGGCACCGGCAAAGACGGCCGTGTGACCAAGGAAGACGTGGTTGCTGCTGTTGAAGCCAAGAAAAACGCTCCGGCTGCCGCACCGGCCAAGGCTGCAGCACCCGCTGCTGCCGCGCCTGTGTTCGCTGCTGGCGACCGCACCGAGAAGCGCGTGCCGATGACCCGCGTACGTGCCACCGTGGCCAAGCGTCTGGTTGAAGCACAGTCGAACATGGCGATGCTGACCACCTTCAACGAAGTCGACATGACCGAAGTCATGGCCCTGCGTTCGAAGTACAAGGATCTGTTCGAGAAGTCCCATAATGGCGTGCGCCTGGGCTTCATGTCGTTCTTCGTGAAAGCGGCCACCGAAGCGCTGAAACGCTTCCCGGCAGTCAATGCTTCCATCGACGGCAGCGACATCGTTTACCACGGCTATGCAGACGTCGGCGTTGCCGTGTCCAGCGACCGTGGCCTGGTAGTACCGGTTCTGCGTAACGCCGAGCTGATGAGCCTGGCTGAAATCGAAGGCGGCATCGCCGGCTTCGGCAAGAAAGCCCGTGACGGCAAGCTGACCATCGACGAGATGACCGGCGGTACCTTCACCATCACTAACGGTGGTACCTTCGGTTCGATGATGTCGACCCCGATCGTCAACCCGCCGCAAGCTGCGATCCTGGGCATGCACAACATCATCCAGCGTCCGATGGCCATCAACGGCCAAGTCGTGATCCGCCCGATGATGTACCTGGCGCTGTCGTACGATCACCGCCTGATCGATGGTAAAGAAGCCGTGACTTTCCTGGTAACCATCAAGAACCTGCTGGAAGACCCGGCTCGTCTGCTGCTGGATATCTGATAGAAGCAGCTTCACGTTGCGAGCTACAAGCTGTAGGAACAAGCAGCTTGGCTTGCAACGTGTGGCTAGAAGCTTGTCGCAAATAGAGGATCTATTTTCATGACACAGAAATTTGACGTTGTAGTGATTGGTGCAGGTCCTGGCGGCTACGTTGCCGCCATCAAGGCCGCACAACTGGGCCTCTCGACTGCTTGCATCGAAAAATACACCGACAAGGAAGGCAAACTGGCGCTGGGCGGTACTTGCCTGAACGTTGGTTGCATTCCTTCCAAGGCGCTGCTGGACAGCTCCTGGAAATTCCACGAAGCCCAAGACGGTTTCGCGATCCACGGCATCAACCATGCTGGCGTGACCATGGACGTGCCAGCAATGGTCGGCCGTAAAGCCAACATTGTTAAAGGCCTGACTTCCGGCGTTGCCACCCTGTTCAAGGCCAACGGCGTCACTTCCCTGCAAGGCCACGGCAAGCTGCTGGCCGGCAAGAAAGTTGAAATCACCAAGCCGGACGGCTCGGTTGAAGTCATCGAAGCCGAGAACGTGATCCTGGCACCAGGTTCGCGTCCAATCGACATTCCGCCTGCTCCTGTTGACCAGAACGTGATCGTTGATTCGACCGGCGCCCTGGAATTCCAATCGGTTCCTAAGCGTCTGGGCGTGATCGGCGCTGGCGTAATCGGCCTGGAACTGGGTTCGGTATGGTCGCGCCTGGGTTCTGAAGTGACTGTGCTGGAAGCCCTGGACACGTTCCTGCTGGCTGCCGACACCGCAGTGTCCAAAGAAGCGCTGAAAACCCTGACCAAACAAGGTCTGGACATCAAGTTGGGCGCCCGTGTTACCGGTTCCAAGGTCAACGGCGAAGAAGTCGTTGTGACCTACACCGATAAAGAAGGCGAGCAGACCATCACCTTCGACAAGCTGATCGTAGCCGTGGGTCGCCGTCCAGTGACCACCGACCTGCTGGCTTCCGACAGCGGCGTGAACATCGACGAGCGTGGCTTCATCCACGTTGACGATCACTGCGCTACCACCGTGCCAGGCGTGTACGCCATTGGCGACGTGGTGCGCGGCATGATGCTGGCGCACAAGGCTTCCGAAGAAGGCATCATGGTTGTCGAGCGCATCAAGGGCCACAAAACCCAGATGAACTACGACCTGATCCCATCGGTTATCTACACCCATCCGGAAATTGCATGGGTCGGTAAAAACGAACAGCAGTTGAAAGCTGAAGGCGTTGAAGTTAACGTCGGCACCTTCCCGTTTGCCGCTTCTGGCCGTGCCATGGCAGCTAACGACACCGGTGGTTTTGTCAAAGTCATCGCTGATGCCAAGACTGACCGCGTATTGGGCGTCCACGTGATTGGCCCAAGCGCTGCAGAACTGGTTCAGCAAGGCGCGATCGGTATGGAATTCGGCACCAGTGCCGAAGACCTGGGCATGATGGTCTTCTCCCATCCGACCCTGTCCGAAGCGTTGCACGAAGCAGCGTTGGCAGTGAATGGCGGCGCCATCCACATCGCCAACCGCAAGAAGCGCTAAGCGAGATAATAAGAAACCACGGCGGAGTTGCCCGTCGTGAGCCTTGCGCGCAAAGCTCACCGCGGAATATCCGATGGACGCAGCCTTGCACAGCTTTACGGGCGATAAGCCCCGCAAGGTGTGCAAGCAGCAGTCACAGGTGGCGCGGCACTCATAATGAGCGCAGCGCCGAATGCGCAGTACCTAACGAAGACGGTAAAAAGCATGAATCTTCACGAGTATCAGGGTAAGCAGCTGTTCGCTGAATACGGCCTGCCAGTATCCAAGGGCTACGCAGTAGACACCCCGGAAGCAGCAGCAGAAGCTTGCGACAAAATCGGTGGCAGTGAGTGGGTTGTCAAAGCCCAGGTCCACGCCGGTGGTCGCGGTAAAGCGGGCGGCGTTAAGCTGGTTCGCAGCAAAGAAGACGCCAAGGCCTTCGCACAGCAGTGGCTGGGCAAGCGTCTGGTGACTTACCAGACTGATGCCAATGGCCAACCAGTCACCAAGATCCTGGTTGAATCGTGCACTGATATCGCTAAAGAGCTGTACCTGGGCGCTGTCGTTGACCGTTCGAGCCGTCGCATCGTGTTCATGGCTTCCACCGAAGGTGGCGTGGACATTGAGAAGATCGCCGAAGAAACCCCAGAAAAAATTCTGAAAGCCACTATCGATCCACTGGTTGGCGCTCAGCCATTCCAGGGTCGCGAGCTGGCTTTCCAGCTGGGCCTGGAAGGCAAGCAAGTTGCCCAGTTCGCCAAGATCTTCGTAGGTCTGGCCAAACTGTTCCAGGATCACGATCTGGCCCTGCTGGAAGTGAACCCGCTGGTGATCAAGGCTGACGGCGATCTGCACTGCCTCGACGCCAAGATCAACATCGACGCCAACGCCATGTACCGTCAGCCTAAGCTGAAAACTTTCCACGATCCGTCGCAAGACGATCCGCGCGAAGCGCACGCTGCCAAGTTCGAACTGAACTACGTAGCCCTGGAAGGTAACATCGGTTGCATGGTCAACGGTGCTGGCCTGGCCATGGGTACCATGGACATCGTCAACCTGCATGGCGGCAAACCAGCCAACTTCCTCGACGTGGGCGGCGGTGCTACCAAAGAACGCGTTACCGAAGCGTTCAAGATCATTCTGTCCGACTCCAACGTCGCAGCAGTTTTGGTCAACATCTTCGGCGGCATCGTTCGTTGCGACATGATTGCCGAAGGCATCATCGGTGCAGTGAAAGAAGTTGGCGTTAAAATCCCGGTTGTTGTTCGCCTTGAAGGTAACAACGCTGAACTGGGCGCTAAAGTACTGGCAGAAAGCGGTTTGAACATCATCGCGGCTACCAGCCTGACCGACGCTGCTCAACAAGTTGTCAAAGCTGCGGAGGGCAAATAATGAGCGTCCTGATCAATAAAGACACCAAAGTTATCTGCCAGGGTATTACCGGTTCGCAAGGTAGTTTCCACACCCAGCAAGCCATCGAATACGGCACCAAGATGGTTGGTGGCGTTACTCCTGGTAAAGGCGGCACCGAGCACCTGGGCCTGCCAGTGTTCAACACTGTGAAAGATGCTGTAGAAAAAACTGGCGCCACCGCCAGCGTTATCTACGTTCCAGCTCCTTTCTGCAAAGACTCGATCCTGGAAGCAGCCTTCGGCGGCATCAAGCTGATCGTTTGCATCACCGAAGGCATTCCTACCCTGGACATGCTGGACGCTAAAGTTAAGTGCGACGAGCTGGGTGTTACCCTGATCGGCCCTAACTGCCCAGGCGTGATCACCCCAGGCGAATGCAAGATCGGCATCATGCCTGGTCACATTCACTTGCCAGGTAAAGTCGGTATCGTTTCGCGTTCCGGCACCCTGACTTACGAAGCTGTCAAGCAGACTACTGACGCCGGTTTCGGTCAGTCGACTTGCGTCGGCATCGGCGGTGACCCGATCCCAGGTTCGAACTTCATCGACATCCTGAAACTGTTCCAGGAAGACCCGAAGACCGAAGCGATCGTGATGATCGGTGAGATCGGCGGTTCGGCTGAAGAAGAAGCGGCTGCCTACATCAAGGCACACGTGACCAAGCCGGTTGTTTCCTACATCGCTGGTGTGACTGCCCCTGCAGGCAAGCGCATGGGCCATGCTGGCGCAATCATCTCTGGCGGCAAGGGCACTGCAGACGAGAAGTTTGCTGCCCTGGAAGACGCAGGCGTTAAAACCGTGCGTTCGCTGGCAGATATCGGCAAGGCTTTGTCCGAGCTGACCGGTTGGGCTGTCAAGTAAGCCTCGCGCTTAGCTGACGCTTCACCACACAAAGGCCACCTTCGGGTGGCCTTTGTGCATTCTGGGTATAACCATTTTGGCAAATTTACCCGGTTCTATGTGGGAGCTGGCTTGCCTGCGATGGCACCGACGCGTTTTGGCAGATGCACCGAGCTGTCTGCATCGCAGGCAAGCCAGTTCCTACCTGGGCGGAATTGCCAAATTAAGTACGAAAACGCGACATTTGAATGTCGCTTATCGGACAGTACGCCCCGCAACAGTGCGTTTGTCGGCTTAATTCTGTACCCTAGCCGCCTCTTTATGCGTCCGCCTCCCAAAAGGAAGCCGCGCGCTAGACCGGTCGGCCCCCATCAGGGTCGGCAGCAGTTCCCTCATCCACAGGGAATCCCTCTCTAAATTCCGATTCAGTAGTGTGGTATTTCCTGAAATGAAAGTGTTGAAAAGCCAGGACATCCTGGCGTTAGGCTTTATGACTTTTGCCCTGTTCGTGGGCGCCGGCAACATCATCTTCCCGCCTATCGTTGGTTTGCAGTCCGGGCCTCACGTCTGGATGGCAGCGCTGGGCTTCCTGATCACCGCAGTCGGTTTGCCGGTGGTCACCGTGATCGCGCTGGCCAAAGTCGGCGGCGGCATGGACGCATTGAGCAGCCCGATCGGCAAGATCGCCGGTGGCTTGCTGGCGGCGGCGGCGTACCTGGCGGTAGGCCCGCTGTTCGCCACCCCGCGCACCGCGACCGTTTCGTTTGAAGTCGGCCTGGCACCGCTGACAGGCGAGAGCCCGCTGGCGCTGTTCCTCTACAGCTCGGTGTATTTCCTGCTGGTGTTCTTCATTTCCCTGTACCCAGGGCGTCTGCTGGACACCGTAGGGCGTTTCCTCGCACCGTTGAAGATCATCGCCCTGGCCGTGCTGGGCATCGCTGCGTTTGCCTTGCCGGCCGGCGATGTCGGTGTCGCCACCCCGGAATACGTCGCTGCACCGTTCTCACAGGGCTTTATCAATGGTTACCTGACCATGGATACCCTCGGCGCGTTGGTATTCGGCATCGTCATCGTCAACGCGATTCGCTCCCGTGGTGTTGAGTCGCCAACGCTGATCACTCGCTATGCGATTATTGCCGGGCTGATTGCCGGCGTGGGCCTGGCGCTGGTGTACATCAGCCTGTTCCGCCTGGGTTCGGGCAGCCACGCGGTGGCGGCCGGTGCCAGCAATGGCGCAGCCGTGCTGCACGCCTACGTGCAACACACCTTCGGCTCCCTGGGCAGTGGCTTCCTCGCCGTGCTGATCTCCCTGGCGTGCCTGGTCACCGCCGTGGGCCTGACCTGCGCTTGTGCCGAGTACTTCAGCAAAGTGCTGCCACTGTCTTACAAGACGCTGGTGGTGATCCTGGCGCTGTTCTCGCTGTTCGTGTCCAACCTGGGCCTGACCAAGCTGATTGCCTTCTCGATCCCGGTGCTCACCGCGATCTACCCGCCGTGCATCGTGCTGGTGGCCCTGAGCTTCTGCAAAGACTTCTGGCAGGAGCAGGGCCGCATTGTTGGCCCGGTGATGCTGGTGTCGTTCATCTTTGGTTGCATCGATGCGCTTAAAGGCGCTGGCTTTGCCGATTGGATGCCTGCGCAGTTGGGGCACCTGCCGCTGAGCGAGCAAGGTTTGGCCTGGCTGGTGCCATCGGTGATTACGCTGGGGGTGGCGGTAGTGGTTGACCGTATGCTCGGCAAGCGTAGCGAAGCCATCGCCTGACCCACGGTTTCACGCTGTACTGAAATGCCCCGTATCAATCGATACGGGGCATTTTTTATGCCTGCAAGACCACAACGCTCTAAAGTTGGAGTTCGCTCAATGTGGGAGCTGGCTTGCCTGCGATGGCGTCGGTTCAGTCAGTGCTGTGTCGCCTGATCCACCGCCATCTCAGGCAAGCCAGCTCCCACATGTTTAACCGTGTTTATCTTTAATCATCGTATACAAGGCCCTGCATGTCGTTCATCGAAACCAATCAAATCCACCTGCTGGCCGCCTTCTGGTTTGCCCTGTGCTGGGGTGGCTACACCCGCTATGCCAGTTGGAAAGCCCGAGACACCGCCTGCCTCGCCAGCGTGCTGCACCTGTATCGCGAAGACTGGATGCGCCGCATGCTGTTGCGCGATAACCGGATTGCCGACGCCAGTGTGATCGGTAACCTGGAGCGCAACGCCTCGTTCTTCGCGTCCAGTACGTTGATCATTCTCGCCGGTATTCTTACTGTGCTTGGCGCGTCAGAACGGGCGGTATCCTTGCTGGCAGACATTCCCATGGTGCAGCAGGTTTCCCAGGGCATGTCGGAAATCAAGCTGCTGTGCCTGGCACTGGTGTTCGTCTACGCGTTCTTCACGTTCAGTTGGTGCATGCGCCAATACAACTTTGCCGCCGTGCTGGTGGGCTCGGCGCCGATGATCGGTGAGCGGCATGTGTCGGAGCAGGAACGCAAAGCGTTTGCCCTGCGGGCGGCGCGGGTGATTTCGATGGCGGCCAACCAGTTCAACTTTGGCCTGCGGGCGTATTACTTCGGCATGACCATGCTGGCCTGGTTTGTCAGCCCCTGGTTGTTCATGTTGATGAGCACTGGGGTGGTGCTGGTGCTGTATCGCCGCGAGTTTCATTCCGACGTACTGCAGGTGATGGTTTATACGCCGACCGATATGCCGGTGGCGGAGCCGGCTAAAGACGCAGTGTCTTAACTGGACGCACCGGTGTTAGTCCGGCTTTTATTAAACCGCAGACAAAGAAAAGCCCGATCTATAAGCGGGCTTTCTTTTTGCAGCAAAGACCAGGCTATTAAGGCTTGGCAGGTGCTGTTGGAGTAGCGGTGCCGTCTTCTTTGGCTTTTTCAGCGTTCGCATCAGCCTGAGCTTTGGCAGCATCGGCGTTTTCTTTTGCAGCGTCGTTCACTTTATCCTGTGCTTTGGCCATGTCTTTCTGAGCTTGCTCAGCATGCGATTGAGCATCTTGGGCTTTGTCTTCGGATTTCTTATCGCAGGCAGCGAGACCGAGGGCAGCGGCCAACATCATGGAAATAGCTAAAGTCTTGCGCATGGGGTGTTTCTCCTTATGGATATATCTACTGGCCTTTCGAGCTTAGACCGCCAGCATTAGTTCCTTTTGTTTCAAAGATATATAAAACACCGTCACCCAGGAACTTTTGCGCCCACACCCGTACCGTGAAAACCCACACTAATAAGAGTCTGCACACATGACCGAAAACCCCCTTTTAGAGCGTGCTACACGCTTTGTGTCGGCTCTGCGCCATTGTCAGGTGCTGGGCATCATCGTGCATGCCGCCAGCCAGGAGGGCATGACGCTGGCCCTGCCTTACGGCCTGCATATCGTCGGCGACCCTCAGACCGGCGTGATTCACGGCGGCGCGCTGACCTCATTGATGGACACCGCCTGCGGCATGGCCACGCTGTGCGTGCTGCCGGAATTCGAGGTGTGCCCGACCCTGGATTTGCGCGTCGACTACATGCATCCCGCCGAGCCGCATAAGCCGGTGTATGGCTTTGCACAATGCTACCGGGTGACCACCGACGTGATCTTCACCCGCGGCTTTGCCTACCAGGATGATCCTCAGCAACCCATCGCCCATGTGGTGGGCACCTTCATGCGCATGGGCAAGCGCCTCAAGGGCACGCAAGGACTCGGCAATTCGATCAAGGGAGACCAGGCATGACGCACCGATTCAAGACCCGCCTCGAACAGGCCCATGAGCGCGGTGACTATGAGGCGCTGCTCAACCTGGTGCCCTACGCCAAGCTGATCGGCATTGAATGCTCAAAGCTGGGGGATGAACTGCTGTTTCGCCTGCCGGCCAACAAGGACAACATTGGTAACCCGATATTGCCAGCGCTGCACGGCGGTGTGATCGCAGGTTTTATGGAGCTGTCGGCGGCGTTACATTTGCTGGTATTTACCGGCGCGCCGGGCTTGCCGAAAATCATCGATTTTTCCCTGGATTACCTGCGCGCCGGGCAGTTTCGCGACACCTACGCCAAATGCCAGGTGTGGCGCCAAGGCCGACGGGTGGCGAATGTGGCGATCACCGCCTGGCAAAGCACCGCAGCCGAGCCGATTGCCACCGCCCGCGCACATTTCAAAATTGAGGAATTGGTGCGCCCTTGAAATTCTGGTCTTAGCCCCCAACTTTGATGACAACCCGCCGCCAACCCTTTTGGGCGCGGCCACTGCCATCCAATTGGAGTTTGATGACCATGAGTGTGGAAACTCAAAAGGAAACCCTGGGCTTCCAGACCGAGGTGAAGCAACTGCTGCACCTCATGATCCATTCGCTGTATTCCAACAAGGAAATCTTCCTTCGCGAATTGATCTCGAACGCCTCTGACGCTGTCGACAAATTACGTTTCGAAGCCCTGTCCAAGCCTGAGTTGCTGGAAGGTGGCGCCGAACTGAAAATCCGTGTGAGCTTCGACAAGGACGCCAAGACCGTCACCCTCGAAGACAACGGCATCGGCATGAGCCGTGAAGACGCGATTACCCATCTGGGTACTATCGCCAAATCCGGTACCGCAGACTTCATGAAGAACCTGTCGGGCGACCAGAAGAAAGATTCGCACCTGATCGGCCAGTTCGGCGTGGGCTTCTACTCGGCCTTCATCGTCGCCGACAAGGTTGAAGTGTTCAGCCGCCGTGCCGGCCTTGACGCCAGCGAAGGCGTGCACTGGGCCTCCAAAGGTGAGGGCGAGTTTGAAATCGCCACTATCGACAAGGCTGATCGTGGCACGCGTATCGTGCTGCATCTCAAAGCTGCTGAAGATGAATTCGCCGACGGCTACCGCCTGCGCAATATCATCAAGAAATACTCCGACCACATCGCTTTGCCGATCGAACTGCCGAAAGAACAAGCGGCTGTCGAGGGTGAAGAAAAACCTGCCCAGGAATGGGAAGTGGTCAACCGTGCCAGCGCCTTGTGGACCCGCCCTCGTACCGAAGTCAAAGACGAGGAATACCAGGAGTTCTACAAGCACATCGCGCACGACTACGAGAACCCGCTGAGCTGGAGCCACAACAAGGTCGAAGGCAAGCTGGAATACAGCTCGCTGCTCTACGTCCCGGCCCGCGCTCCGTTCGACCTGTACCAGCGTGAAGCGCCTAAAGGCCTGAAGCTATACGTGCAGCGCGTGTTCGTGATGGACCAGGCGGAATCGTTCCTGCCGCTGTACCTGCGTTTCATCAAAGGTGTGGTCGACTCCAACGACCTGTCGCTGAACGTGTCGCGGGAAATCCTGCAGAAAGACCCGATCATCGACTCGATGAAGTCGGCGCTGACCAAGCGCGTGCTCGACATGCTCGAAAAACTGGCGAAGAACGAGCCTGAGCAATACAAGGGCTTCTGGAAAAACTTTGGCCAGGTCATGAAAGAAGGCCCGGCAGAAGATTTCGCCAACAAGGAAAAAATCGCTGGCCTGCTGCGTTTCGCCTCGACTCAGGGTGACGACGGCGAGCAGGTTGTGTCGCTGGCCGAGTACCTGGCACGCGCCAAGGAAGGTCAGGACAAGATCTACTACCTGACCGGCGAAACCTACGCCCAGGTCAAGAACAGCCCGCACCTGGAAGTCTTCCGCAAGAAAGGCATCGAAGTGCTGCTGTTGACCGACCGTATCGACGAGTGGCTGATGAGCTACCTCAGCGAGTTCGACGGCAAGACCTTCGTCGACGTGGCCCGTGGTGACCTGGACCTGGGTAACCTGGACTCCGAAGAAGAGAAGAAGGAAGCCGAAGAGGTCGCCAAGGCTAAAGAAGGCCTGGTTGAGCGGATCAAGACTGCGCTGGGCGATGCCGTCAGCGAAGTGCGGGTTTCCCACCGTCTGACCGATTCCCCGGCGATTCTGGCCATCGGCGAGCAGGACCTGGGCATGCAGATGCGTCAGATCCTCGAAGCCAGCGGTCAGAAGGTGCCGGATTCCAAGCCGATCTTCGAATTCAACCCGGCTCACCCGCTGATCGAGAAACTCGATGGCGAGCAGAGCGAAGAGCGTTTTGGCGACCTGTCGCACATCCTCTTCGACCAGGCAGCCCTGGCCGCCGGTGACAGCCTCAAAGACCCGGCCGCTTACGTGCGCCGCCTGAACAAGCTGTTGGTTGAACTGTCGGTTTAACACCGTTGTAGAAAAACCCGCTTCGGCGGGTTTTTTCGTTCTAACGCACCTCAACTGGAGTAAATGATGAGCCAAGTCACTGTACGTTCCGTGGTCTATCAGATTGATGGCCAGTCTTATGAAAGCCGCCTGGCGTTCGACGCCAGCCACAAGGGGCCGCTGCCGGGCCTGCTGATGGCGCCGAACTGGATGGGTGTGAGTGCGGGTGCCGAGGAAATCGCCAAGAGCGTGGCCAGCAAAGGTTACGTGGTGTTGATCGCCGACCTGTACGGGCAAACTGTGCGCCCGACGAATGGCGATGAAGCCGGCGCTGCGATGATGCCGTTGAAGAATGACAACCCTGTGCTGCTCAAGCGCATGCAGGCGGCTTTTGAGCAATTGCAGAGCCAGACAGAAGCGGCGGTTGATACCTCGAAGCTGGCGACCTTCGGTTTCTGCTTTGGCGGTTTCTGCTCGCTGGAACTGGCACGTACCGGTGCGCCGTTGAAGGCTGCCGTGTCGTTCCACGGCACCATCGACACACAAAACCCGGCCGGTGCAAAGCACGTCAAGGGTTCGGTGCTGGTGCTGCACGGCGCCTCCGATCCATTGGTGCCAAAAGAGCAACTGCCGGCGTTTGAGCAAGAAATGAACGCCGCCGGTGTGGATTGGCAGTTGCTGAGCTACGGCGGTGCGGTGCATTCCTTTACTGACCCGCATGCCAATGTGCCGGGCAAGATGATGTACGACGCGAAGACGGCCAAGCGTGCGTTCCAGTCGATGCATAACTTGCTGGATGAAGTGTTCAAGGGCTAAAGCTTTAGCGCCTGTTCCGGCCTCATCGCAGGCAAGCCAGCTCCCACACTTTGAACTGTGAAAACAGTCGACATGTGGGAGCTGGCTTGCCTGCGATAGCTATCTGACCGGCAACTCGATTCTTTCTGATTCACCCGGCACCGTCGGCCAATCCCCGGCCGCCCAACGCTGCCTGGCCTGTTCAATCACCGCCGGATCGCTCGCGACAAAATTCCAATTGATCCGCCGTGGCCCATCCAGCGGCGCGCCGCCGAACACCACCACGTGGCAATCGCTTTCGGCAAACAAGGTCATTTCCAGCCCGCTTGGCAACACCACCAGGCTATGCGCCTCCACTGTCTCACCGTCCAACTGCACCTCGCCGTCCAGCACATACACTGCGCGTTCCTCATGCTCATCCGGGATCAGCAGCGTCGTGGCCGTGTGCATCTGCACCTCGGCGTACAGCGTAGGCGATAGCACCGGCACCGGCGATTTAAGGCAGAAGCCTGAGCCTGCGATCAGGCGAATCTGCACGCCCAGGTTGTCGCTCACCGGCAGGCTTGCCGCCGGGTGATGGCTGTAGTGGCCCGGCCCGGTTTCATGGTCCTTGGGCGAGGCCAGCCACACCTGCAGGCCGTGCAGGCTGAAACCACTGGCCTTGAGGGCTTCGGGCGTGCGCTCGACGTGGGCAATTGCGCTGCCGGCGGTCATCCAGCTGACGTCGCCGGCTTGCACCACTTGGTCCGAGCCCAGGCTGTCCTTGTGCTGCAAGGCGCCTTCGAACAGATAGGTGAGGGTGGATAGCCCGATATGCGGGTGCTGGCGGATATTCATGCCGGTGCCGGGTGCATAGCGGGTCGACAACATATGGTCGAAAAACACAAAAGGCCCGACGCTGCGGCATTCGCGTGACGGCAGTGGTCGCAGGATCGGCTGGCCTTCGACGTCTTCGACGCGCGGGCGGATCATGGTAAGGGTGGTCATGGGGCGTCCCTGTCTGAGCGGGTTAGATAGCCTGAGCATAACCCGCTCGACGGGAGGTTGGCGCTATTGGCTGAAAGCGCCTTCGGCGAGCTTGGTCTCGATGCTGACTTCGGCGGTGGTCATCAGCTTGTGTACCGGGCACTTATCGGCGACGCGATGCAGCTCTTCGCGCTGTGCGTCGGTGAGTACGCCCTTGAGCGTCAGCTTGACGTTGAGCTTGTATTTGCCTTTTTGCTCCTCGGTGCTGTCGTGGGTGACTTCCACGGTGACGCCAGTGAGCGGGATGTCTTTTTTCTGCGCGTAGAGCTTCACGGTCAGCGCCTTGCACGAGGCCAGGGCGGCGTCGAAATAATCGTGGGGCGAGGGCGCCGAGTCGTCACCGCCCAGGCTTTTGGGCAGGTCGGTGAACAGCTCGTGGTTGTTGATGTTCACGCTATGGCGAAAGTTATCGTGGTTCAGGGTATTGACGGTAACAGGCATGGCAAACCTCACGAGGGCAGGAAAAGGTCATGCAGTTATAGAGCATGCTGGCACCTCAGTGTTCCGCGTTTTTTCCAATGGCTGTTCGCGCGATTGCAATGCGCGTTGATATCGCGTTTTCGTCTTACGCAAACCGAGCAAAGGGCCGATACCTTTCAGGAGACCTGCTGCAGGTGGATGCAGCGCATTCGGAAGGAATCCTGGCATGAGTATCCGTAGTTTGAATATCGCCCCGCGCGCGGGCTTAGGCTTTGGTGTGCTGGCGTTGATGGTGTTTGCCCTGGGCGGCTTCGCCCTGCTGCAAATGGCCAATATGCGCCAGCAGTCCGACCAGGTGGAGAACAACTGGCTGCCCAGCGTGATGGCGGTGGGGGAGATGAGCCAGGACCTGCTGCGGGTGCGTGCCCTCACCTTGCGCCTGCTGGTCAATCGCGACCCGCAGGCGCTGGCGCAAAACGAGCAGAAACTCACCGACCTGAAAAACGGCCTGCACCGGGCGCAGGCGCTCTACGAAGGGCTGATCGTGCTGCCCGAAGAGCGTGCACTGTTTGATCGCTTCAAGAACCAGGAACAGCAATACCTGCAACGCCAGGAGCAGGTGATGGCGTTTTCCAAGGCCAACCAGTTGGAGGACGCGATCAGGATCGTCAACGGTGAGATGAATCAACTGGCCGATGAGTTGGCCGCGACCTTGCACGACCTGGTCGCCTTGAACAAGGCCAGTGCCAACCAGGCCGCGAACCTGGCGCAGAGCGTATTCACGCAATCGCGTACGTGGGTGGTCGGCATGATCGTGCTCACGGCAATGATCACCATTGGCCTGGCGGTCTGGCTGACCCGCAGCATCGTGCTGCCGTTGGCGCAGTCGCTGAAAGTCGCCCAGGGCGTAGCGGGCGGCGACCTCACCGGAGAGATCAACGTAACCGGCAACGATGAGCCCGCGCGCTTGCAGCAGGCGCTCAAGGGCATGCAGGAAAACCTGCGCGACACCATCCGACGGATTGCCGAGTCTTCGAACCAATTGGCTTCGGCTTCTGAAGAGCTCAGTTGCGTGACTGAAGACGCGACCCGTGGCTTGCACCAGCAGAACCAGGAAATCGAACAGGCTGCCACGGCGGTCAACCAGATGACCGCAGCGGTGGAGGAGGTGGCGAGCAATGCGGTGGCCACGTCCCAGGCCTCCCGCGAGTCTGATCGTATTGCCCAGCATGGGCGCGAGCAGGTGCATCAGACGGTGGTGTCGATCGAAGCGCTGGCCGATGACGTCACCTCCAATGCGACCCAGGTCGAGGACCTGGCGCAGAAGGTCTATGGCATCAGCAAGGTGCTGGATGTGATTCGCTCGATTGCCGAGCAGACCAACTTGCTGGCGCTGAATGCCGCGATTGAGGCGGCACGCGCAGGCGATGCCGGGCGTGGCTTTGCGGTGGTGGCCGATGAGGTGCGGGCCTTGGCCCATCGCACGCAGCAGTCGACCCAGGAAATCGAGTTGATGATCAGCGGGATCCAGCAAGGCACCGATCAAGCTGTCAGTTCGATGCAGCAGAGCAATACGCGGGCGCGCTCTACGTTGGATATCGCCAAGTCGGCGGGCACGGCGTTGGAGGAGATTGCGTCGGCCTTTACCTTGATCAACGAGCGCAACTTGGTGATTGCGAGTGCCTCGGAGCAGCAGGCGGCGGTGGCGCGGGAGGTGGATCGCAATTTGATGAATATTCGCGATTTGGCGCATCAGACGTCGACGGGCGCTAACCAGACCAGTGCGGCAAGCCAGGAGCTGTCACGCTTGGCGGTGGACCTGAATACCATGGTGGCGCGGTTTTCGGTGTAGGGTTTGAGACCTGGGTGAGGCTGTTGCAGGCATCTACATAAATATTGGCGTTTGTGGTGTTGGGGTGTTTTATCTTGGGGGGGCATATCCGTTATTTAGGTGATGGCTGAGTAGGGTTCCGCTCTTACAGCGGGTCACTTTTGCAAGGACGCAAAAGTAACCAAAAGGTCCTCGCCCCACCACTCGGCACCTCGCTTAGGCTCGGTGTGCCCTCACTCCGGCTTGAATCCGTGGGCCGCCGCGATGGGCCATCCTTGGCCCAGCGCGGCTAACCCGGCGTCCTGCCGGGTTACCCACGGATTCAAGCCTGCGTTCGGCCATCGTGGTTAACGGGGCGTCTCAGATCAAAATCAAGATCAAGATCTACAGCACGGCGGCCTGAAAGCCGACCTGAGTGGTTGAAGCAAGAGCCAGATCAAGTGCAAGGCAAAAGCCTATCTGAATACACTGAAGAGTTGCTTTTCTGTGGGAGCTGGCTTGCCTGCGATGCAAACACCTCGGTACATCAGGTACACCGAGTTGATGCCATCGCAGGCAAGCCAGCTCCCACATTAGACCGAGTTTGGCTCTGCTGTTGCTGTTGCTGTTGCTGTTGCTGTTGCTGTTGCTCCGGCCCTTACATCCTTTTCGATGACGAAGTCAGCGGTCTTTTGATCTGCGCTTTTGATCGTGATCTTGATCTGAAATCGCCCCGTCAAACACGATGGCCGGAATCTGACAGTGATTTGGGGGGTAAACCGGCAGGGATGCCGGTTTAGCCGCGCTGGGCCAAGGATGGCCCATCGCGGCGGCCCCCCAAATCACTGTCGGATTGCGGGCATGCCGAGCCTAAGCGAGGCACCGAGTGTTGGGGCGAGGACCTTTTGGTTACTTTTGACTGGGCCGGCATTCCGGTCCTTGCAAAAGTGACCCGCTGTAAGAGCGGAACCCTACTCAGCCGTTACCGCAGCAACGGATATGCCCCCGCGCCCGACCGGCCACCCTCCAGGTCAGCCCGTTAACATTGTATAGATACCCACGCTGCGATAAGGGCGGCTCGGTCTCATTCCATTGCCCATAAAAAAGCCCCGAACCAGTCGGGGCTTTTTCAGGTGATCAACCTGCGGGGCTTACTTGCCCTGCCAGCGTTTCAGTACCAGGGTGGCGTTGGTGCCACCAAAGCCGAAGCTGTTGCTCATCACGGTATCGATTTTTGCGTTTTCAACGGTCTTGGTCAGGATCGGCATATCGGCGACGACCGGGTCGATCTCGTCGATGTTGGCCGAGCCGGCCATGAAGTTGCCTTCCATCATCAGCAGGCAGTAGATCGCTTCGTGAACGCCGGCGGCGCCCAGGGAGTGACCCGACAGGCTCTTGGTGGAGCTGATGGCCGGAGCCTTGTCACCGAATACCGCACGCACACCTTCCATTTCCTTGGCATCGCCGACCGGAGTCGAAGTGCCGTGGGTGTTCAGGTAGTCGATTGGGGTGTCGACGGTGGACATGGCCATCTGCATGCAACGGATGGCGCCTTCGCCGCTTGGCGCAACCATGTCGTAGCCGTCGGAAGTAGCGCCGTAGCCGACGATTTCCGCGTAGATTTTTGCACCACGGGCCAGAGCGTGTTCCAGCTCCTCGACCACCACCATGCCGCCACCGCCAGCGATGACGAAACCGTCACGCTTGGCGTCGTAGGCGCGGGAGGCCTTTTCCGGGGTTTCGTTGTACTGGGTGGACAGCGCGCCCATGGCGTCGAACAGGAACGACTGGCTCCAATGTTCTTCTTCGCCGCCGCCGGCGAAGACGATGTCCTGCTTGCCCAATTGGATCTGCTCAACCGCAGTACCGATGCAGTGAGCACTGGTGGCGCAGGCGGAGGAGATCGAGTAGTTCACGCCCTTGATCGCAAACGGTGTGGCCAGGCAGGCCGAAACGGTGCTGCCCATGGTCCGTGTTACACGGTACGGGCCAACGCGCTTCACGCCTTTTTCGCGCAGGATGTCCAGCGCTTCCATCTGGTTGAGGGTCGATGCGCCGCCGGAGCCGGCGATCAGGCCGGTGCGTACGTTCGAAACCTGGTCTTCGCTCAGCCCGGAGTCGGCGATGGCGTCTTTCATGGCCAGGTAGGCGTAGGCGGCAGCGTGGCCGACGAAGCGATAGATCTTGCGATCGATCAGTTCTTCGAGGGGCAGGTCGATGGAGCCGGAAACCTGGCTACGCAGACCCATTTCGGCATATTCCGGGTTGAAGCGGATGCCAGGGCGACTTGCACGCAGGTTAGCGGTGACGGTCTCTTTGTCATTGCCCAGGCAAGAAACAATGCCCAGACCAGTGATAACGACGCGGCGCATGCGGATAACCCTTAAAAGTTGTCAGTGGAAGTGAATACGCCGACCCGAAGGCCTTCGGCAGTATAGATCTCGCGACCGTCGACAGTCACCGAACCGTCGGCGATAGCGAGGTTCAGCTTGCCCTTGAGGACGCGCTTGATTTGAATGTTGTAGGTGACTTTCTTGGCGGTCGGCAGGACCTGGCCAAAGAACTTCACTTCGCCCGAACCCAGGGCACGACCGCGACCTGGCAGGCCTTGCCAGCCCAGGTAGAAGCCGACCAGTTGCCACATGGCGTCAAGGCCCAGGCAGCCCGGCATGACAGGGTCGCCTTCGAAATGGCAGGCGAAGAACCACAGGTCAGGGGTGATATCCAGCTCGGCGACCAATTCACCTTTGCCGTACTTGCCACCCTCTTCGCTGATATGGGTGATGCGATCCACCATCAGCATGTTCGGGGCGGGCAGTTGCGCGTTACCTGGGCCGAACAGCTCACCGCGACTGCAGCGCAGCAGGTCTTCCCGAGTAAAGGCGTTTTGTTTGGTCATGCGAGCTCCTCAATAATCCCATGCGGCAGGGCAGGGTAAATCTTCCCGAACCGAATGAAGCGTTCATGCCTCATACCGGCAGCCTACACATAGACTATTGCGTTGTAGTGAAAGTCACAGCGTCAAGGCACTCAATGTACACTTGTTCACTGAAATTTTAAACCGAGCCTGTTTATCGGCCCGTTTGGGTGCCTAAGACTGCCGCACTTTCGTGTTTCACGCCAGTCGGAGTTGGTTGAAGGTGCGGCACTATTGCACCCAGCGTTGTAGGATTTGTTGCAAATCCGTGCGTTTGAACGGCTTGGCCAGGTAATCGTTCATTCCGGCTGCCAGGCAGGCTTCGCGATCGCCTTGCAACGCGTTGGCCGTCAGCGCGATGATCGGCAGGTCAGCGCAGCCGGGCAGTTGGCGAATCTGGCGAGTGGCTTCGTAGCCATCAATCAACGGCAGGCGGCAATCCATCAAGATTGCGGTAAAAATCAGGCTCTCGGCGCTGCGGATCGCCTCGGCGCCGTCGGTAGCCAGGCTTACTTCAAACCCTAGGCTGCGCAACATGGCTTCGACCACGGTGCGGTTGACCGGGTTGTCCTCCACCAGCAACACATGGCGGCCATCCCCCGCGCTGGCTTTGCCCTCGGCATCCAGGGCGATCGTCGGCCCGCTGTGCTGGTCGATGGCCAGTGGAATTTCCAAGGTAAACACCGAGCCACGGCCTTCCTGGCTTTGCGCGCGCAGCGTACCGCCCATGCGTTCGGCCAGCGTGCGGGCAATGGGCAGGCCCAGGCCGGTGCCGCCGTAACGTCTTGAAATGGAACTGTCAGCCTGCTGAAACGCATCGAACATCAGCTCCAGGCGTTCGGCGGAAATCCCGATGCCGCTGTCGCGCACCGTGCAGGTGAACCACACCAGTTCATGGTCGAGGGTTTGCCAATGCGGCTCGACAGTAACGCTGCCGTGCTCGGTGAACTTGAGCGCGTTACCGATCAGGTTCACCAGAATTTGGCGGATACGCGTCGGGTCACCCTGCACGCGCAGGGCGTCCATGCCCAGCGGGATCGGCAATTCCAGGCTCAGCCCGCGCTGTTGGGCGCTGTGCTGGAAGGCCTGGGCGCAACTGCTGATCAAGTCCGCGAGGTTGAAGGGGATGTGTTCGAGCTCCAGCGCGGCGCGTTCGATACGTGAGAAGTCGAGGATGTCGTTGATGACTTTAAGCAGGTGCTCGGTGGACTCCGAAGCCAGCGCCGCGTACTCGGTCTGCTCCTCGGTCATCTCGGTGGTTTCCAGCAGTTGCAGCATGCCCAGCACGCCATTCATGGGCGTGCGCAGCTCGTGGCTCATCATCGCCAGGAAGTCCGACTTGGCATTGTTGGCCCGTTCGGCTTCTTCGCGGGTCTGGATCAACTGGGCCATGGCCTGATGCTGTTCGCGGCTGGCCTGGTTAAGGCCTTCGGCAAGGTTGTTGATGTGCCGCGACAAGTCGCCCAGCTCGGAGTCATCGACAATCGGCAGCGGCGTCTTGTAGTCGCCTTGCTGGATGGCTTTTACCGCGTGGCCCATGGCGCTGATCGGTTGCGACAGGCTGGCGGCCAGGCGCCGTGCGAGCAGGAAGGTAAACAGCAGGGCGAACAGCGCAAGAATCCCGGCCTTGAACAGAATCTCCTGCTGGCGCTGGCTGAACGCGTCGTTGGACATGCCGACGATCACCCGGCCCAGGTAATCGGCACGCGGCGCCTTGGGTTCGTTGAGGTTGTCCTGGAAAAAGTCATTGCCCAACTGGATATGCTGCAAGCGAATGGGCGCCTGGAACACTTTCACCGACAGCGAACGGTCGTGTTTCTCCGAAGGTTGCTCGACGTATACCAGGATGTTCTCAGTGCTGTCCTGAATCTCCAGAAAGCGCACATGCGGGGTGGCCAGCGTGGCACGCAGCAGGCTTTCGAGCACGTCGTTGTTACCCGAAATCACCCCGTATTCGGTGGCCGGGGCCAACTGGTTGGCGATCAACTGGCCGGTGTGGTCGAGTTCCTGGCGCAAGTCCTGGATACGCACGAAGGTAAAGAAGCTGATCAACAGCAAGGTCAGCAACAGCGCCGGGCCCAGGGTGATGAGCTGGGTGCGGGTGTTGATGTCCCAACGACGGCGCAAGGTCATGGGCGTTTTTCTCCTTCGGCCAAGCGGGCGGCGACGGCGGTTTCGTCCACCTGTTCGATCCCCAGTGAGCGCGCGACCTGCGGGTTGCCCACGACTTTGAACTGTTGCGGGTACAGGCTGCGTGGCCAGCTGGCTGGCGGATGATCCAGCAGACGGTCGAGCACCGCCAGCCAGTCGGCCTGGTCGCTGTAGGTACTGGCCAGGCTGCCGGCCTTGACGAACCCAGCGTTGGGCCCCACCAGCGGCAGTTGCTGGGCGTAGCTGCTGAGCAACAGGTTCTTCACGGTTTTCGGGTTGTACAACTGCGGGTCGTCGAGGCCGAGCAGCACGTCACTGTTCTTGAGCAGGTTTTGCAACGGGCGGCTGTCGTTGATGTTGTCCCAGCGTTGCGCCACGATTTCCAGGCCCATGGGCGCTGCATACTCGCGCAACTGCGGCAGTAGAAATTCACTGTCGGCGCCATAGAGCACACCGACGCGTTGGGCCTGCGGCAGGATGTTGGCGATCAGACTGAGCTGGCGCGCCAGCGGCGGGTCGCTCCACAACAGGCTGATTTTTGCCAGGTGGGTGGTGCCCAGGCGCTGGCGTGCTTGCAGGCGGCTGATACGCAACACCAGGGTCGGCGGGCCCTGGTCATCCTGCAGGCGCCAATCGAGGCCGGGCAAGTCCAGCAGGATCAGGCGTGTGCTGGGCGGTAACTGGCTCGGCGCGGGCAAGTCTTTGAGCGCGACAAAGCTCACGTGGTCGGCGGGGCGCTGCTGGGCGAGGGCTTGGGTAAATGCCTGAACACCAGCACCGTCTTCGGCGGCGGTCAACAGGATATCGGCGCTCCACGCCGGCGCGGTCAGCAACAGGCACACCAGCAGCAAGGCGCGCCGCCAGAGCCGAAAGATAAAGAAGGGGGTCATCCGTGACTGAGCGCCCATGTCAGAATTCCAGCTCCGCGCTGAAGTAGAGAACATGGCGACTGTCGTAGTTGTTGTCGGCCCAGGTGGTGGGCTGGTTATCGAGGCGTTGTTGCAACATGCCGGCCAGCTCCACATTGGCTTTGCCCAGGGCAATGCGCTTGGCCACCCGCAGGTCGACCCGTTCGAAGCGATATTGGTTGAGCGCATCGTCGCCATAGTAGAACAGCGCACTGGACCAGCCGTGGCCCCACTCGCGCAGCCAACCGGCCGAGCCGCTGTTGCGCGCGGTTTGCGCCTTGTCCAGCGGGTTGCTGGATTCGGCGTCGACGTAAGCATAGGTCAGGCGCAGGCGGTCGGTATTGCTCATGCGCCAATCGAACTGCGATTCGGCGCCGGTGAACCGCGCGCTGTTGGCGTTGCTGGCAATGTATTGGTTGTTGCGCAGCGGCGAGCTGATCATCTCGGTGATTTCGTCGTAGAACAGTTTCACGTCGACATTCAACCCGAAGTCGGCAAAGAAGCCGTTGTAGCCCAGCTCTCGTGAACGCATCAACTCTTTATCGAGGTTGCCGGGGCCCCGCGTTACCACAAAATATTGCCCGGAGTTCTGCCCGTAGGCCGGGGAGCTCAAATTGGTGACGCGATAGCTCCAGTTGACGTTGTTCTCGAACATGTCCGGCGAGCGAATCGCCTCGGAGTACACCGCCCGCAGGCCGTGGCGCGGGTTGATCAGGTAGTTGACCGCCACCCGCGGTGTCAGCGAGTTGCCGCTCAGGTGGGTGTCTTCGTACATGGCGCCGCCTTGCAGCAGCCAGTGCTCGCTGGCGCGCCATTCCAGGTGGCCGAACAAGCGCCAGGTGGTGTCGTCGAGGGTGCCGTTGAAGTAGGTGTCGGAGTCGGCGCGGTCGTAACGGTAGTTCATGCCGCTGACCAGGCGCAGGCTATCGGACAGGCTCAGGGTGTCTTGGATCTCCAGGTCGTAGCGGCTTTCGCGGGTGCTTTGGTCGATGTCGCCACAGACGCTCTGGTTGGCGCCGTTGCGCCACTGGTCCAGTACCTGGTTGCCCAGCGTTTGTTCGGCGGCACTGCCGGGTGGTGCGACGCCCTGGCTGTAGGTGTCCATGTGCCGCGCCAGCTGTTCGGCATAGTTGGGGTTCAACTGCCACAGCCGGGTCAGCTCCGGGCTGAACGAGACCTTGGCGTCACAGGCTTTCCAGACTTGCTGGCGGTCCCATTGCTGGGCCGAGCCCTGAATGTACAAGCTGTGTTCGGGGTTGAAATCGAAGTTCCAGCGCAAGGACCCGGCATAGTCCTTGGCGACGACATCGGAATTGGTACCGCCTTCGGTAATCCCGGCAAACACCGGCATGTAGGTATAAGGACGCTGGTTGGTGCCTTCCTTGGCGTCAAATTGCCAATCGAGACTCTGCTGCGCGTTCAGGGCCTGGCTCACCGCCAGGCTGAAGCGGTTGAGGCGGCGGCTGTCGCGCCGGTCGGCGCCGACGGCGTTGCTGTCAAAGCCATCGTCCTGCTGGCCGGACAAGGACAGGCGCAAGTCACCGGTTTCCCAACCCACGCCCTGGCTGGCGTAGTAGTCGTTGATGCCGCGCTGGCCACGGATGACTTTAATCCGCGAGCCGTGGCTGTTGGCCGGTGAGCGCGTAAGAATATTGACCACCGCCATCAGCGCGTTGGCGCCGTAGCTGACGGTGTTGGGGCCACGGAATACCTCGATGCGCTCGATATCTTCCATGGCCACCGGAATGTCGCTCCAGTCCACGGTGGCCAGGCCCGCGCGGTACACCGAACGCCCGTCGATCAACACCTGCATGCGTCGCGCGTCACTGGCGCTGGTGCCGTGGTAGTTCACCGCCGCCTGGTTGCCGGTGGTGTAGCCGACCATCATCCCCGGCACCAGCCGCAGCAGCTCGGCGATGTCGCGTGCGCCGCTGGCCTTGATCAGCTCGCTGTCGATCACCGTCATGCTGCCGGGCACGGCCGCGGCCGATTGCTTGAGGCGTGTGGCGGTCAACACTTGCGGCAGTGGCTGGCTGTCGAGGAACAGGTCATCAG
Source organism: Pseudomonas sp. ChxA (assembly GCF_030263855.1). Classification (NCBI taxonomy): domain Bacteria; kingdom Pseudomonadati; phylum Pseudomonadota; class Gammaproteobacteria; order Pseudomonadales; family Pseudomonadaceae; genus Pseudomonas; species Pseudomonas sp. ChxA. The sequence goes on along the minus strand of NZ_JARPMK010000001.1, from coordinate 5,122,772 downwards.
CCAGCGCAGGTGTGCTGCACAGCAACATCAGCAACAGAGATGAGCGAGGAGGAGGGCCCAGATACACGGTGCAGCCTTGATAATTGCGGATAGCCGCCCATGTTAACTGAGGTGGGGCCATTTGCCAGTCGTGGGACTTGCAATTACTTCACACAATTGTGGCATTTTCCGACAAGCGCACGAATTGACGCGGGGGCTGGCCGCAAGCGGGTCGCCCCGTATAATGCCGCCATCGCCATGTAAGGATTAACGGATTGCATATGACTGAACAGCGCCCTATTGCGGTCCTGGGAGGCGGAAGTTTTGGTACCGCCGTGGCTAACCTGCTGGCTGAAAACGGCCACGCGGTGCGCCAGTGGATGCGCGATCCCGAGCAGGCCGAGGCCATTCGCGTGCATCGGGAAAACCCCCGTTACCTTAAAGGCATCAAGATTCATCCGGCAGTGGAGCCGGTCACCGACTTGTTGGCTACGCTGACCGACTGTGACCTGTGCTTTGTCGCGCTGCCATCCAGCGCCTTGCGCTCGGTGCTGGCGCCTCACGCTGAACGCCTGGCCGGCAAGCTGCTTGTCAGCCTGACCAAAGGCATTGAGGCGCACACCTTCAAGCTGATGAGCGAAATCCTTGCAGAGATCGCCCCGCAGGCGCGCATCGGCGTGCTGTCCGGGCCGAACCTGGCGCGGGAAGTCGCCGAGCACGCGCTGACCGCCACAGTGGTTGCCAGCGAAGACGAAGCACTCTGCGAACGCGTCCAGGCCGTGCTGCATGGCCGCACCTTCCGCGTCTACGCCAGTGGCGACCGCTTCGGCGTCGAACTGGGCGGTGCGTTGAAAAACGTCTACGCGATCATCGCCGGTATGGCCGTGGCGCTGGGCATGGGCGAGAACACCAAGAGCATGCTGATTACCCGCGCGCTGGCGGAAATGACCCGTTTTGCCGTGAACCAGGGCGCCAACCCGATGACCTTCCTCGGTCTGGCCGGCGTGGGCGACTTGATCGTGACCTGCTCGTCGCCCAAAAGCCGCAACTATCAAGTCGGTTTCGCCCTCGGCCAGGGCCTGAGCCTGGAAGATGCGGTCACGCGCCTGGGCGAAGTCGCCGAAGGCGTCAACACCCTCAAGGTATTGAAGGCCAAGGCCCAGGAAGTCGGTGTGTATATGCCACTGGTCGCCGGGCTGCACGCGATCCTGTTTGAAGGGCGCACCTTGAACCAGGTGATCGAGTTGCTGATGCGCGCCGAGCCCAAAACCGACGTCGACTTTATTTCCACCAGCGGTTTCAACTGAGGAACGCGCACATGAACGATCCGAAAGACAGCCCAAAATACGAGTCCATCCTGCTGCGCATCCTGTGGATGCTGGTGTTTGCCCTGGTGTGGCAAGTGGCGCAGTTCCTGCTCGGAGCGCTGGTGGTGGTGCAACTGATTTATCGCCTGATCTATGGCGCGCCGAACCTGGGCCTGATGAACTTTGGCGACAGCCTCAGCCAGTTCCTGGCGCAGATCGGCCGTTTCGGCAGCTTTCACACCGAGCAGAAACCCTGGCCGTTTGCCGATTGGCCAACCCCACGCGCCCCCGAAGGCGAAGCCGCCCACAGCGTGCCGCCCGCGCCGCACCCGGCGCGAGATGAGGAGCCAAAGCTGTGAAGCTATGGATTTTGCGTCACGGTGAAGCCGAAGGGCATGCGCGTACCGACGCCGAGCGCAACCTCACCGAGCATGGCCGTGGCGAAGTCTTGCGCAGTGCCGCGCACCTGATTGGCCAGCCCATCAGTGCCATTATCGCCAGCCCTTATGTGCGCGCGCAGCAGACCGCGCAGTTGGTGCGTGACGCGCTGGGGTTTGAGCCGCAGATCCGCACCGTGCCGTGGCTGACACCCGACGGCAACCCGCTGCAAGTGCTGGAAAAGCTCGACACCGATGACAACGTACTGCTGGTCAGCCACCAACCCTTGGTTGGCAGCCTGATCAGCTTTTTGCAGCATGGCCACCAGCGCCAGCCGGAGCCGATGCACACTGCCAGCCTGGCGGAGCTGGAAGGCGATTTTCCGCTGGCGGGGCTGATGAGCCTGGTCAGTGTGAAGCATCCGTAGCAAAAGCAATCGCGACTTTGTGTGCTATATAGTCAACCAAGCAAGTGCTTGGTTGGCTATCATCGGATCACAAAGGAGCGCGTCCCATGCCTGTCGCTTTTCGTTTGCCGTTGCAGGTCTTCTTCGAACGTGAAGCGCGACACCCGCGCAAACCCTTTCTGGTGCAACCCATCGGCGGCGGCGAGGTGCAGACGCTCACCTGGGGCGATGTCGGCCATCAGGCCCGTTGCGCCGCGCATTGGCTGCGCGCCCGGGCATTGCCCCAAGGCTCGCACATTGCCCTGATCTCGAAAAACTGCGCGCACTGGATCATTGCCGACCTGGCGATCTGGATGGCCGGGCATGTCTCGGTGCCGTTGTACCCCAACCTCACGGCGGACTCCGTCAACCATGTGCTCACGCATTCGGAGGCGGCGCTGGTGTTGATCGGCAAGCTGGATGACTGGCCCGCCATGGCGCCCGGCATCCCAACCGGGTTGCCGACCATCAGCTTGCCGTTGTGCCCGGCCGGCGACTTTGATTTCAGCTGGTCAGACCTGCAAGGCTGTTCGCCGATCCAGGACAACCCTCTGCCAGAGGCCGCGAACCTGGCCACCATTGTTTACACCTCCGGCACCACCGGCTTGCCCAAAGGCGTGATGCAAACCTTCGGCGCCTTGGGTTTTGCCGCCACGCGCGGCACGCAGATCTTTGGCTTGGGCGAGGACGACCGGCTGCTGTCCTACCTGCCGCTGTGCCATGTGGCAGAGCGCATGTTTGTCGAGCTGGCTGCAATTTATACCGGGCAAACCGTGTTTTTCGCCGAAAGCCTCGACACCTTTCTGACCGACCTGCGCCGGGCGCGCCCCACGGCCTTGTTCGGCGTACCGCGTATCTGGACCAAGTTCCAGATGGGCGTCTACGCCAAAGTGCCGGAAAAACGCCTCGATACCCTGTTGCGTCTGCCTTTTATCGGCAAGCGCGTCGGCCATAAAGTGTTGGCCGGGCTGGGCCTGGATGCCCTGCGCATCGCGCTGTCCGGCGCAGCGCCGGTGCCCGAGGCGCTGTTGCGCTGGTATCAACGCCTGGGCCTGGACGTGCTGGAGGTGTATGGCATGACCGAAAGCTGCGGCTATTCCCACGTGTCCCGCCCTGGCCAGCAAACGCTTGGCTGGATCGGCCTGCCATGCCCTGGCGTCGAAGTGCGCATCGACCCGGCGGGCGAAGTGCAGGTGCGCAGCGGCGCCACGATGCTCGGCTACTTCAAGGACCCGCAGAAAACTGCCGAAACCCTCACCGACGATGGCTTCCTGCGCACCGGCGACAAGGGCGAGCAGGACGCCGACGGCCGCCTGCGTCTGACCGGGCGGCTCAAGGAGATCTTCAAGACCAGCAAGGGCAAATACGTAGCCCCGGCGCCGATCGAAAACCGCCTGGCTGAACATGCACGCATCGAACAAGTCTGTGTGGTTGGCGATGGCCTGTTGGCGCCGATGGGCTTGTGCGTGCTGTCAGCCGGCAGCCAGGACCGGCAGGCGCTGCGCAGCAGCCTGGAGCGCTGGCTGGAACAGGTCAACGGCGCGTTGGACAAGCACGAGCGCTTACGCCAACTAGTAATAGTGAAAGACAGTTGGGCGGTAGAGAACGGCTTTCTGACGCCGACCTTGAAGATAAAACGCAACGTGATCGAGTCGACTTACGGTGCACAATTTTCGCCCTGGAGCGAACGCAGCGAAACGATTGTGTGGCAGGATTAGGGTCGTAATAAAACCAATAAGGACAACTTCATGAGCTTGTGGCGCACCCAACCGAATATCGAGCAACTCAACGCCATCCAGAAAAACACCATCGGTGAATTGCTGGATATCCGTTTCGAAAGCTTCGACGACGAGTCGTTGACCGCAAGCATGGTGGTCGACCATCGCACCCACCAGCCGTACGGCCTGCTGCACGGTGGCGCGTCGGTGGTGCTGGCCGAAAGCGTCGGCTCCATGGCGGCTTACCTGTGCATTGATGCCAGCAAGTTCTATTGCGTGGGCCTTGAGGTCAACGCCAACCACTTGCGTGGTGTGCGCAGCGGGCGAGTGACGGCGGTGGCACGGGCGATTCATATCGGCCGTACCACTCAGGTGTGGGACATTCGCTTGACCAGCGACGATGGCAAGGCCAGCTGCGTGTCGCGCCTGACCATGGCCGTGGTGCCGTTGGGCGAGAACCCGCCGGCACGATAGGCGTGGCGTGAGTGTCATCATTCCTGGCGGTTACAGTCATTGCTGTGCGGCTCAAGGCTGGTGACAATTCACTTCTGTTCCCGTAGATGGATCCTGTATGTCGCAGCACGTGTTTTTTGCCCATGCCAATGGCTTTCCTTCGGCCACCTACGGCAAGTTGTTTGCCGCCCTGGCCCCGGAATACGCGGTGGCGCATTTGCCGCAGCACGGTCACGACCCCAGGTTTCCAGTGGACGACAACTGGCAGAACCTGGTGGATGAGCTGATCCACCATTTGGAACAGCAACCGGAGCCGGTGTGGGGCGTGGGCCATTCCTTGGGCGGCGTGCTGCACTTGCATGCGGCCATGCGCTGCCCGCAGCTGTACCGTGGCGTGGTGATGCTTGATTCGCCGGTGTTGACCCGCGCTGACCGCTGGGTGATTCGCGCCGCCAAACGTTTTGGTTTTATCGACCGCCTGACTCCCGCCGGGCGTACCTTGGGTCGGCGTGAAGAATTCAGCGACCTGGCTGCCGCACGCAGCTACTTCGCCGGCAAGACGCTGTTTCGCGGCTTCGACCCGGAATGCTTTGACGCGTACCTGCAACACGGCCTGCAACAGGTGGGCGATCGCCTGCGCTTGCGCTTTGACCCGGCCACCGAGATCAGTATCTACCGAGGCGTGCCCCACACCAGCCCAGGCCAGGTTCGCCAACTGAAGGTGCCGCTGGCGGTGGTGCGCGGACGCCAGAGCCGGGTGGTGATGCGTCACCATGCCAGCGGTGTCGACCGCCTGCCGATGGGCGAAATGCTCACCATGCCCGGCGGCCACATGTTTCCCCTCGAACGCCCCCAGGACACCGCGACCTTGATCAAGAACCTGTTTTCCCGCTGGCAAGCCCGCGAGCGCAGCTGCGCATGAGCAACCCGGTCGAAGAAGTGCGCCTGAGCCTGCCGCATATCGAATTGGCCGCGCATCTGTTCGGGCCTGAAGACGGCCTGCCGGTGATCGCCCTGCATGGCTGGCTCGACAACGCCAACAGCTTTGCGCGGCTGGCACCCAAGCTTGCGGGTTTGCGCATCGTTGCGCTGGACATGGCCGGGCATGGGCACTCTGCCCATAGACCTGCCGGGGCCGGTTATGCCTTATGGGATTACGTGTCTGATGTGCTGCAAGTGGCTGAACAACTGGGCTGGAAACGTTTTGCATTACTTGGCCATTCCCTAGGCGCCATTGTTTCCCTGGTGTTCGCCGGAGCGCTGCCGGAACGCGTCACCCACCTGGGGTTGATCGACGGTGTGATTCCACCGACCGCCGCCGGCGAGAACGCCGCCGAGCGCCTCGGCATGGCGTTGCAGGCGCAATTGAGTCTGCAAGACAAGCGCAAACCGGTCTACAGCACCTTGGATCGGGCCGTTGAAGCGCGCATGAAAGGCGTGGTGGCGGTCAGCCGTGAGGCCGCTGAACTGCTGGCCCAGCGCGGTTTGATGCCCGTGCCGGGCGGCTATACTTGGCGCACCGACGCGCGTTTGACCCTGGCATCGCCGATGCGCCTGACCGATGAGCAGGCGATGGCTTTCGTGCGGCGTGTAGGTTGCCCTACACAATTGGTCGTCGCGGCTGACGGCATGCTGGCGAAACATTCCGAATTGCTTTCTCAGCTACCTTTTACCGTGAACACACTGCCGGGCGGCCATCATTTACACCTGAATGACGAGCCTGGAGCGATCCTTGTTGCAGACTGTTTCAATCGGTTCTTCTCCACGCCTTGACTTGGCGGGGTCAACTGCCGAGGCTGGGCGGATTGAAAGGGAGTCAACCATGAACGCTATGAATACCGCTGCGACCACTAATGGCCAGGGCTCAACCATCCGATGAGCCTGCGTAAAGGATGTCTCCGTGCCCTTGGGCTGTGCTGTTTGAGCCCCTTGGTGTTCGCCGCCGACCTGCCGGGCAGCCAGGATCTACCCGCCGTGGCCCGTCAGGTCGACGCGCAAATCGTCGATTACCGCCCCGCTGAAGAAAAAGAACGCATCTACCCGCTGGGCGCGATCCGCAAGATCAGCGGCCAGCTGCGCTACGAAGGCCAGGCCACGGCCCGCGGCCAAGCCACGGCCATCACCTATGAGCTGCCCGCCGAACACACGTCCAGCGCCGCATTTACGGCGACGCGCGAAGCGCTGCAGGCCAAGGGCGCGCAACTGTTGTTCTGGTGCCAGGCACGTGATTGCGGCGAAAGCAGCCTGTGGGCCAATGAAGTGTTCGGCAATGCGAAGCTGGTCGGCGCCGACGGCCAGCAGGAATACCTGCTGCTGCGCCTGGCCGCCCCGCAAGACAATTCGCTGGTGGCGCTATATGGCATTACGCGCGGCAACCGCCGTGCTTATCTGCATGTAGAACAACTGGACGCCAGTGCGCCTTTGGGCGACTTGCTGCCCACCTCGGCGACCTTGCTGCGCGAGCTGAAAAGCACCGGCGAGCTGGACTTCCCCACGCTCGGCAACGAACCTGACGCCACTTGGCTAACCTTGATTTCCCGTGGCTTGAACCTCGACGCCACCTTGCGCGTCAGCCTCACCGGGCCAACTGCCGAAGCCTGGCGCCAGGGCCTGATCGACAGCGGTGTGCGTGCCGCCCGCCTGGAAACCGGCAGCGGTGAGGCTAAGGGTTTGCACCTGCATCTGATACGCTGACCGTTATCAAGGCGAACGGACCCGCGCCGTTCGCCTAAGCTCTCTTCCTACAGCCTTATTCTCGAGATACCCGATGCTCAATAACGATCGCCTACTGGTGCAAATCCTGCTGCTGGTGTTGTTTGGTGCCAGCTTCTGGGTAATGGCGCCGTTCTGGTCGGCGCTGTTCTGGGGCGCGGTGCTGGCGTTTGCCAGTTGGCCGCTGATGCGTTTGCTCACGCGCTGGCTGGGTGGCCGCGAATCCCTGGCGGCGGGCATCCTCACGTTGGGCTGGATGTTGCTGGTGGCGGTGCCGCTGGTGTGGCTGGGGTTCAACCTGGCCGACCATGTGCGCGATGCGGTGGGCTTGATCAAGGATATCCAGGTGGACGGTTTGCCGGCCGCGCCGACTTGGCTGGGTTCGATCCCGTTTGTCGGCGAGCGCCTGGTGGCGACCTGGGACAGCATCGACCAACAGGGCGCGGCGTTGATGGTCAGCATCAAGCCGTATCTGGGGCAGGTGGGTAACTGGCTGCTGGCGCGCAGTGCGCAAATTGGCGGCGGTATTCTCGAACTGACCTTGAGCCTGGTGTTCGTGTTCTTCTTTTATCGGGATGGGCCGCGGCTGGCGGTGTTTGTGCATCGCCTGTTGGAACGCCTGATCGGCGAGCGCGCCGGTTACTACATCGAACTGGTGGCCGGCACCGTGCAGCGCGTGGTCAACGGTGTGATTGGTACGGCGGCGGCCCAGGCCCTGCTGGCGCTGATCGGCTTCCTGATTGCAGGTGTGCCGGGCGCGCTGGTGCTGGGTATCGTGACTTTCCTGCTCAGCCTGATCCCCATGGGGCCGCCGCTGGTGTGGATCCCCGCCACGGCTTGGCTGGCATGGAAGGGCGACTACACCTATGCGGTGTTCCTCGGTGTATGGGGTACGTTCATCATCAGTGGCGTGGACAACGTGCTCAAGCCGTACCTGATCAGCCGAGGCGGCAACTTGCCGCTGGTGATCGTGCTGTTGGGCGTGTTTGGCGGCTTGATTGCCTTCGGTTTTATCGGTCTGTTTATCGGCCCGACCTTGTTGGCGGTGGCCTACAGCTTGCTCACGGATTGGAGTGCGACCCAGGCGCAGGAGCGTCGCGAAGACAAAGCCCTTTAGGCCCTCGGCAACCACATCACGGCGGTCAGGCCGCCGCCTGGGGTTTCCTCCAGGCTGAGGTGACCGCCGAGGCGTTCCACGGCTTCCTTGGAAATCGTCATGCCCAGGCCAACGCCACCGGAGTTGCGGTTGCGCGAGCCCTCAAGGCGAAAGAACGGCTCGAACACCGCCTCGCGTTTATCGGCTGCGATCCCTGGCCCGTGGTCGATCACGCGGATCACCAGGGCGCCACGACTGTCCGCCAACTCAATACGCGCCGTGCCGGCATACCGCAGGGCGTTGTCGATCAAGTTGTTGAGGCATGAACGCAGCGCCATCGGTTGCACCTGCAACGGTACGCACGTGCCGGAGAACTGTACGTCCGAACCTTGGTCCTGGGCGTTTTCGCTGAGGGACTCGACCAGCGCCTGCACATCGAGCCAGTGCCGGGTCTCGCTGGTGCGTTGTTCGTGCAGGTAGCTCAGGGTGGCGTCGAGCATGCCGATCATGTCGTCCAGGTCCTGGCGCATTTGGCCTTGCAGCTTGGTGTCTTCGATCTGCTCCAGGCGCAGTTTGAGGCGTGACAGCGGCGTGCGCAGGTCATGGGAGACGGCGCCGAGCATGCGCGCGCGCTGGCTGACTTGTTCGCGGATGCGTTTTTGCATCAGGTTGAAGGTCGATGCCGCCTGGCGTGCTTCCCGTGGCCCGGATTCGTCGAGTGGTGGGCTGTCGAGGTCAAGGCTCAAGCGTTCGGCCGCTGCGCTCAGGCGCTGGATCGGCCGGCTCAGCAGTTTGGCGCCATACCAGGCGGCGATGATCAGCGAGATAAACTGGAAGGTCAGCGGCACCACGGGGCCGCCGTACCAGGGCCGGTGATGACGAGCCAAAGGCTTCATCGTGCCGTCTGGTTGCTCGACGAAGGTTTCCTGGGGCGGTGGTGGTGGCGGGCCGTAGTGGCGGAACCAGAAAATGGCCAGTACATGAGCGAGCACAATAGCCACCAGCAATACGCCGAACAGCCTGCCAAACAGCGTATTGAAGGTGGCGCGCATCAACCGATATCCCGGGCGTCGAACAGGTAGCCTTCGCCGCGTACGGTCTTGATCAGTTGCGGTGCTTTCGGGTCATCCCCAAGCTTCTGGCGCAGGCGCGATACGAGTAGATCGATGCTGCGGTCAAAGGCTTCGATGGAGCGGCCACGGGCAGCATCCAGCAATTGTTCGCGGCTCAACACACGGCGCGGGCGCTCGATAAACACCCACAGCAAGCGAAATTCCGCGTTGGACAGCGGCACCACCAGGCCATCGTCGGCCACCAGCTGGCGCAATACGCTGTTGAGTCGCCAGTTGTCGAAGCGGATGTTGGCGCGCTGCTCGGTGCGGTCATCGCGCACCCGGCGCAGGATGGTCTGGATACGCGCCACCAGCTCGCGCGGTTCGAACGGCTTGGACATATAGTCATCGGCGCCCAGTTCCAGGCCGATGATGCGGTCGGTGGGTTCGCAGCGTGCCGTGAGCATCAAAATCGGGATGTCCGATTCAGTGCGCAACCAACGGCACAGCGACAGGCCGTCTTCGCCCGGCAGCATCAGGTCTAGCACCACCACGTCAAAGGTTTCGGCTTGCATGGCGGTGCGCATTGCCGTGCCGTCGGTGACGCCGGTGGCAAGAATATTGAACCGGGCCAGGTAGTCGATCAGCAGTTCACGGATCGGCAGGTCGTCATCGACGATCAGCGCGCGGGTGTTCCACCGCTTGTCTTCGGCGATCACCGCGCCTTTTTGCTCTTCGTTTACAGAGACGGTAGGGGTATGCATAGTGCGATCATCTGCCTGGGTTGTTACGGTGAGCATAGGCGCCCAGCTCCAAGGCTGGAAGTGCTGGACGGGCGGTCATGTGCGCGAGGCTAGTCGCGGGGCGTGTTGAGGGCATGTCGGGAATGTATCAGTCTTGACACAATTGCTCGAAATCCTTGGTTATGCGCGCTTGATCAGCATTTTACCGATCATCGGATCCCGTAACGGCGCTGCTTGCGCTACAATCCGCGCCGATTTCGACTTGCCTGAGAGCCCATTCCAATGTCCGTCTGCCAGACTCCTATCATCGTCGCCCTGGATTACCCCACTCGTGACGCCGCACTGAAGCTGGCTGACCAGTTGGACCCCACGCTTTGCCGGGTCAAGGTCGGCAAGGAACTGTTTACCAGCTGCGCCGCCGAAATCGTCGGCACCCTGCGTGACAAAGGCTTCGAAGTGTTCCTCGACCTGAAATTCCACGATATCCCCAACACCACCGCGATGGCGGTTAAAGCCGCCGCCGAAATGGGCGTGTGGATGGTCAATGTGCATTGCTCCGGCGGCCTGCGCATGATGAACGCCTGCCGCGAAGTGCTCGAGCAGCGCAGCGGCCCGAAACCCTTGCTGATCGGTGTGACCGTGCTCACCAGCATGGAGCGCGAAGACCTGGCCGGCATCGGCCTGGACATCGAGCCGCAGGAGCAGGTATTGCGCCTCGCAGCCTTGGCGCAGAAGGCTGGCCTGGATGGCCTGGTGTGTTCGGCGCTGGAAGCCCAGGCGCTGAAGAACGCGCACCCGTCGCTGCAACTGGTGACCCCGGGGATTCGTCCGGCGGGCAGTGCCCAGGATGACCAGCGCCGTATCCTGACGCCGCGTCAGGCGCTGGATGCCGGCTCGGACTACCTGGTGATCGGTCGCCCGATCAGCCAGGCGGCAGACCCAGCGAAGGCACTGGCCGCAGTCGTCGCCGAAATCGCCTGATACCTGTGGGAGCTGGCTTGCCTGCGATGCGGGCAACTCGGTCTTTCAGCCATACCGAGTTGATGCTATCGCAGGCAAGCCAGCTCCTACATTGACAGTGCTCACACCAGGTTCTGCGGTGGGTCAGCTGACTTTAAGCACCAATTTCCCAAAGTTTTCGCCGTTGAACAACTTCATCAACGTCTCCGGGAACGTCTCCAGCCCCTCGACAATATCTTCCTTGCTCTTGAGCTTGCCCTGAGCCATCCAGCCGGCCATCTCCATGCCGGCGGCCGCGAAGTTCGCCGCGTGGTCCATCACCACAAACCCTTCCATGCGCGCACGATTGACCAGCAACGACAAATAGTTGGCCGGGCCTTTCACCGCTTCTTTATTGTTGTACTGGCTGATGGCGCCGCAGATCACCACCCGTGCCTTCAAGGCCAGGCGGCTGAGCACGGCGTCAAGAATATCGCCGCCAACGTTGTCGAAATACACGTCCACGCCTTTGGGGCATTCGCGCTTGAGCGCGGCGGGCACGTCTTCGCTTTTGTAGTCGATGGCTGCGTCAAAGCCCAGTTCATCAATGAGGAACTTGCACTTGTCTGCGCCTCCGGCAATGCCCACCACGCGGCAGCCCTTGAGCTTGGCAATCTGCCCGGCAATGCTGCCCACCGCGCCAGCGGCGCCGGAGATCACCACGGTATCGCCAGCCTTGGGCGCGCCGGTATCGAGCAGGGCGAAGTAGGCGGTCATGCCGGTCATGCCCAGCGCTGACAGGTAGCGTGGCAGCGGCGCCAGTTTCGGGTCGACCTTATAAAAGCCGCGCGGCTCGCCCAGGAAGTAGTCCTGCACCCCCAGTGCGCCGTTCACATAATCACCCACGGCAAATTTCGGGTTGTTCGAAGCAATCACCTTGCCCACGCCCAGCGCCCGCATGACTTCACCGATGCCGACCGGTGGTATGTAGGATTTGCCCTCGTTCATCCAGCCACGCATGGCCGGGTCCAGGGACAGGTATTCATTGCGCACCAGCACTTGCCCATCCGCTGGCGTGCCCACCGGCACTTCCTGGTAGGTGAAGGTCTCCCGCGTGGCCGCGCCGACCGGGCGTTTGGCGAGCAGGAATTGGCGGTTGGTCTGGGCAGTCATGGCAGGGACTCTGTTAGAAGTGAACCCTGAGTGATAGCCCTTCAGCGGCCTGGGGGCAAGGTTAAGGGTGGCTGCGAATGCCCGCCAATAGGTTGGGCTGATAGTTGGCCCTGGCGTCTTATCACTGCGATTCATGCAGCCACAACCGGCCATATGATAGTGCTGACGCGCCCGCCGTGCGCTTGGCTAGACTCGGCCCACGGCTATTTCTCGCATAGGACATCCTCCATGAGCATGACGTTTTCCGGCCAGGTGGCCCTGGTGACCGGCGCTGCCGCCGGTATTGGCCGCGCCACCGCGCTGGCATTTGCCGCAGAAGGCTTGAAAGTAGTGGTTGCCGACCTGGATGTGGCGGGCGGCGAGGGCACGGTTGCGTTGATTCAACAGGCGGGCGGCGAAGCGCTGTTCGTGCGTTGCAATGTCACGCTGGATGCCGACGTACAGCAATTGATGGCACAGACCATCGCCGCCTATGGGCGCCTGGACTATGCCTTCAACAATGCCGGCATCGAGATCGAGAAGGGCAAACTGGCCGACGGCAGTCTGGATGAGTTCGATGCAATCATGGGCGTTAACGTCAAGGGCGTATGGTTGTGCATGAAGTATCAACTGCCGCTGTTGCTGGCCCAGGGCGGTGGCGCGATCGTCAACACCGCCTCGGTAGCCGGGTTGGGCGCTGCGCCGAAGATGAGCATTTATGCGGCGTCCAAGCACGCCGTGATCGGCCTGACCAAATCGGCCGCCATTGAGTATGCGAAGAAGAAAATCCGTGTGAATGCGGTGTGCCCTGCGGTGATCGACACCGATATGTTCCGCCGTGCCTATGAAGCAGACCCGCGCAAAGCCGAGTTCGCCGCCGCCATGCACCCGGTTGGGCGCATCGGCAAGGTCGAGGAGATCGCCAGTGCCGTGCTGTACCTGTGCAGTGATGGGGCGGCGTTTACCACAGGGCAAGCCTTGGCAGTGGACGGTGGCGCAACGGCTATCTAGGACTCAACGCCACGCACTCTTGGAAAAGGATGGGGCCGCTGTGGGGCGTTTCCACGGCTGGCACAAGGCCTCGTCAGAATGTGTATCAGTAGGTAAATAAGTCAATAAAATCAATACTTTAATAAGTGTTTGCGCCCGGCTTCAGCGAACTTCTGTGCTTAACTGTTTGGGGTTGAATAACAGACAGTTGAAGTGAGTGGCTCATGGATTTAGGGATCGATCGACAAGCCCTTGTACCGGTGGTGCAGCAAATCGTCAGCGCCGTGGCGCAATGGATACGCGAGAGCGGCGCGAGCCCCGGCACGCGCTTGCCATCCATTCGGCAACTGGCCCTCGACAACCTGCTCAGCCAGTCCAGCGTGATCGAGGCTTTCGAGCGAATGGTGGCCCAGGGGTTGTTGGCGTCTAGGCAAGGCTCGGGATTTGTAGTCGCCCAGCCCCCTGTTTGCCATGAAAACCACTGGTATGAAGGTGCAGAACTGGAGTGGGGCACCTATGTCGATGGCCCGTTGGGCGAGTTGAAACTGGGTTGCGGCTGGCTGCCGGACGCGTGGCGTGAGAGCGATGATTTATGCTACGCAATACGTGAAATCAGCCGCACCGACACGCCCGGCCTCTTCAACTACAGCACGCCACTGGGCCTGCCAGTACTGCGCGAGCAACTGCTCAAGCGGCTGACCCAGATAAAAGTGGCCACCTGCCTGGATCGCATTCTCACCACCCATGGCGCTAGCCATGCACAGGACCTGCTGATACGCTCGTTGCTCAAGGCCGGCGATACGGTGATGGTCGAGACGCCGGGCTACGCCAACCTCTATCGACAGTTGGAGCGCCATGGCGTCACGTTGCTGGAGGTCCCGCGCATCGTGGGCGGCCCGGACATGCCGGTGCTTGAGCAACTGCTGCAACGGCACCGCCCCAAGTGCCTGTTCATCAACTGCCTCTACCACAACCCCACCGGCACCAGCCTGTGCCGTGCCGTGGCCGAGCGGTTGCTGGAGCTTTCGCGACGCGATGGCTTCCTGATCATTGAAGAGGACGTTTATGGCGACCTGCAGCACGCCAGTTGCACGCGACTGTCGGCATTGCCCCATGATGACCGGGTGATCTACATATCAAGCTTTTCCAAGACCCTGAGCAGTGCCTTGCGCGTGGGCTACGTCAGTGCCAGCACGGCCATCGTTGCGCAAATGGCCAGCCTCAAGACCCTGACCGGTATCGGCACCTCGCGGTTTGCCGAAGCAGTCGTCGCCACGCTGCTGGCCAATGGCAACTATCGTAAGTGGGTGCAACGCCTGCGCAAGCGTTTGAACCTGCAAATGGCGGCAACCTTGCAGGTACTGGAGGATGAGGAGTGGGAGGTATTTGCCGTGCCTGCTGGCGGTATGTTTGTGTGGGCGCGGCCGGGCCTGGGCGATCATTCACGGTTGCAGGCGTGCGCGAGTCGACTTGGCATCCTGCTGTCGGGCGGGGCGCTGTTTACTCCCCGGGGCGAACCCAGTGACTGGCTGCGCATCAATGTGGCCAATGCTGCTGATCAGCGGGCGTTGGCGTTGTTCCGCGCCATGGGGCCTGCCAGATCGACCTCGACCATTCTGAAAACGACGAGCATGTAGCTTTTTGCCATTATTGTGACGCCAACGTCTTGTGCCAATGGCGTGTCGTTGCGAATCTCGCTGCATGGCAACCAGGCTTGCTGGCATCTGCCCGTGCAAGAGGATTCAAGTGCAATGATTTCGGCCGTGCAACGACGTTTCGCCAACCTCGGTATGGCAAAAAAACTGGGCTTGGGCTTCTCCCTGGTGCTGCTGCTGACGGCGCTGGTGGCGGCCATTGGCGTGTGGTCGCTGCAAACCGTTGGCCTGCGTTTCGAGGGCCTCAATGCCATGTCCTCGCTCAACAGCGGCTTGCTCAAGGTGCGCTTGATCGAGCAAGACTACGCTTTGCATGCCGACCCCAAAGCCGTCGATGCTTTGCATGAAAGCGTCGATGCCCTGGCTGCCCTGGCGGCCACGCTCAAGGCCCAGTCTGCTGCCAATGTGCCGGTGATGGGCGACGTTGAACAGGCGTTGGCCGCGTATCGCAAGGCGTTCGATGAATTTGTCGAGTTGACCCAGACCAAGGACCTGGCGCTGGAGATGGCCAGTTGGTCGGTCTCCAGCGTGGCCAATAACCTCGATGTGCTGCAAGCCGGCCTGGCCGACGATGGCGCCTATGGCCTCAAGGAAAGCCAGGGCAAGGAGGGCGCCGAGTTTATCGAGCAGGCCGGGCAGGTCAGCCAGGTGTCGCGCTTGATGCTGCAAGCCATGAACGAGGCGCGGGTGCGCCTGGACCAGAGCCGCAAGGCGGATGCCGACAACGCCGAACAGGGCAAGATCGAACAGGCCGACCAGGCACTGGCGCAGGTTGAGCAGTTGAAAACCTCGGTCAAGGACGCGGGTTACCAGACCGTGCTCAATGAGGTGTCCGGGCATATTGCCGCCTTCAGCGAAAAACTCGGTGAGTACACTGGTTTGCTGGCTCAGGAAAAAATCGTCTACAAGCAATTGCATGAGCGCGCCGACCAAGTGGTCAGCCGGGTCAACCAGGCATATGCCGCCGAAGACCAGTCGATGCAGGCGCAATTAAGGAAAAGCACACTGTTGATCATCGGCTCCTCGGCGTTGGCGTTGTTGGTGGGGCTGATTGCCGCCTGGCTGATTACCCGCCTGATCGTGGCGCCGCTGCGCAGTGTGATCGCAGTGGCCCAGCAGATTGCGGCCGGAGACCTGAGTGGGCGGATGGAGGTCAGTCGGCGTGATGAAATCGGCCAGTTGATGCAAGCGATGCAACAGATGAGCACTGGCTTGAGCCAGATGGTCAGCGGCCTGCAGGCCGGCATCGAGCAATTGGCCAGCTCTGCGCAATCACTTTCCAGCGTCACCGAACAAACCAATGTAGAGGTCAGCAGCCAGAAGGAGGAGACCGAACAGGTCGCCACGGCGATGAACCAGATGACCGCCACCGTGCATGACGTAGCGCGCAACGCCGAAGAGGCCGCGCAAGCGGCGCAAACCGCCGATGCCAAGGTCGACAGCGGCCAACAGGTGGTACGTCAGAGCCTGCAGCGCATTGAATTGCTGGCGTCCTCCAGCACCAGTGCCAGCGCCAGCATCGACAGCCTCAGTGCCGAAATCCAGCACATCGGCACGGTGTTGGGGGTGATCAAAAGTGTCGCCGAGCAAACCAACCTGCTGGCCCTTAACGCAGCCATCGAGGCCGCCCGTGCCGGCGAGCAAGGCCGAGGTTTTGCGGTGGTGGCCGATGAGGTGAGGGCGCTGGCCAAGCGTACTCAGCAATCGACCGAGGAGATCGAGCGGTTGGTGAGTACGTTGCGCAGTGCGGCGCAGTCATCGGTGCAGCAGATTCAGCAAAGCGGCGAGCTGGTGAAACTGGCCGTCAGCGATGCGTTGGAAACCGAGAGCGCGTTGGGCAGCATCGCCGCAGCTGTGTCCCTGATCCAACAGATGAACCAGCAGATTGCCGCCGCCGCCGAGGAGCAAAGTTCGGTGGCCGAAGAGATCAATCGCAGTGTCACCAGTATCCGCGCGAGTGCCGACCAATCGGCGCTGAGCATGCAAGGCAACGCCGCGTCGAGTATTCAGTTGGCGCAGTTGGGGGCTGAACTCAAGGGCATGGTGGGGCACTTCCGCCTTTGATCAGTGAGCAAAGGCGGAACCGCGCGATCAGGCGTTGTTGGCGAGAAAGGTCAGCAGGGCTTCGTTGACGAAGTCCGGGTTTTCGCGGCTGGAGATGTGCCCGGCGTCTGGAATCAGGGTCAGGCTGCAACCGATCAACTCAGCCATTTCCTTGGACTCGGCGGGTGGGCGTGGCTTGTCCTGCTCACCGCACATGATCAGGGTGGTGTCGGTGTCCAGGCGGTGCAGTTGGTCGAGGATATCGGCGCGGCTGAATATCTGACGGCCCAATGGCACGATGCTGTCCAGCAAACGCTCTTTGGAGAAGGTTTGCAGCGACTGGCGGAAATCCTGGTACAGCGCCGACTCGCGGTCGATGCCTGGCCGGAAGAAGATCGGTGCGATCACATCCAGCAACGGCTCAGGGATGGCACCGGCGTCTTCGATCATCTTGAACAGCGAGAAATAATACTGACGCGTGGCCTCGGGCTCGGCGCCGAGGTAGGTGTCCATCAGCACCAGGCTGTTGATGCGCTGCGGCGCCAGCAATGCCAGACGTGCGCCCCACATGCCGCCGACCGACAGGCCCACCAGGTTGATTTGTGCAATGTCCAGATGGTCCAGCAGGGCCAGGGTCTGACGCGCCAGGTCGTCCAGGGACTGGGTTTGGGCCGGTAGCGCGCCGGATTCACCATGGCCCCAAAGTTCGGGGACGATCACGCGGTACTGTTGCGACAGCGCTTCGATTTGCGGCGCCCACATGTGGCGGTCCCACAGGTAGCTTGAGCCCAGCAGAACGACCGGGCCGGTGCCCTGGTCGACGTAGTGCAGCGGTTGTCCATCAATGACGGCGACAGGCATAGCAGGCCTCTGACTTCACGGAGTTAGGGGCACTTTTTTACGCTAGTCGGGGGCGGGGGGATAGGTGCAAAGTGATGGCACTTTGTTGTGGCGTGGTGGGTTGGGGTTAGGTTGGGGTTAGGTTGGGGTTGGGTGAATATCCGTTATTTAGGTAACGGCGACCTATGGTTCCGCTCTTACAGCGGGTCACTTTTGTAAAGACACAAAAGTAACCAAAAAGTCTTCGCCCCAACACTCGGTGCCTCGCTTAGGCTCGGCATGCCCGCAATCCGCCAGTGATTTGGGGGGCCGCCGCGATGGGCCATCCTTGGCCCAGCGCGGCTAAACCGGCATCCCTGCCGGTTTACCCCCCAAATCACTGTCAGATTGCGGCCATCGTGTTTGACGGGGCGATTTCAGATCAAGATCACGATCAAAAGCGCAGATCAAAAGACCGCTGACTTCGTCATCGAAAAGGATGTAAGGGCCGGAGCAACAGCAACAGCAAAGCCATACTCGGTCAACTGTGGGAGCTGGCTTGCCTGCGATGGCATCAACTCGGTGTGGCTGATGTACCGAGGTGTCTGCATCGCAGGCAAGCCCGCTCCCACATTTAGACCGCGTTGTATCAGGTAGACAGGCTTTTGCTTTGCACTTGACCTGGCTTTTGCCTCAACCACTCAGGTCGGCTTTCAGGCCGCCGTGCTGTAGATCTTGATCTTGATTTTGATCTGAGACGCCCCGTTAACCACGCTGGCCGAACGCAGGCTTGAATCCGTGGGTAACCCGGCAGGACGCCGGGTTAGCCGCGCTGGGCCAAGGATGGCCCATCGCGGCGGCCCACGGATTCAAGCCTTCGTTCTGGCACACCGAGCCTAAGCGAGGTGCCGAGTGGTGGGGCGAGGACCTTTTGGTTACTTTTGACTGGGCCGGCATTCCGGTCCTTGCAAAAGTGACCCGCTGTAAGAGCGGAACCCTAGGCGGCCGTTACCGCAGCAACGGATATACACACCACCAACCCATCCACCGCGCGCGCCCCCCAAACGATCAATCGTAAATAGCTTTCTTCTTCCACTCCGCATCCGCATCCACAACTTTAAGCCCTTCAGTCAACTCATTGACCTCATCCTCAGCCGGCTTGCTGTTAGTCAGTACCGTCGAATTAGCACGGGCCAATTGATTCTCCAGCAATTGCAACTGCGCACTATAGAGCACCGGCTCCGGCTGTTTACGCAGATACTGCACGCCGCGCTCGAACGCCAAGCGTGCCTGACCAGGTTGATTCTGTTGCAGCGCATGCTGGCCAAGGTTATTGAAAAACTCAATGTGCAGCAGCACCAGGATATGGCGAATTTCCTTGATCCAGTGCTTAGCCTCGTTGGTCGGCAAAAAACCGTCCTGCGCCGCGCGAGTTACTTGACCATGCAGGGCTTCAAGGAGGAAACGCACATCCTTGGCCTTGGCTTCAGTCTGGATCGGCGCCGGTGGATTGGTCACCGGAATCGATTCGCCCTGGGCGATCAGCGCATTCAACTCACTGATACGCGCCTTGAGTGCTGCGCTGGACTTATTGAGGTGCAGCAGACGCTGGTTGACGTTGAGCTCAAGGCGGGTGAGCAGCAGCTTGAGCGCCGGGGTCATCAATTGGCCAGGAAAGGTCTCGGTGATTTCTCCGCACCGACGCAGCCGATCATTGAGCTCGATCTCGGTACGTTTCTTTTCCAGCTTATTGTTTTCCACCACGTGGTTCATGTAGCCAATGGCGATCAGTATTACGATCCCGGCTATTACCAGCAGGGTGATCATGAGTGGTGTCACCGGTGTGACCTCTTTTATAGGGTTTGCTGTGGAGTGTAGTGACTGGACCATCCGGCGGATAGGACTGTTCGACCAGTTGCCCAGGTAGTTTCTTCTATATAGGTAAGCATTGCCGGGCGGGCTCCCTGCATGGATGCACATTGCCATCATTTGCTTGGGCGAACTATAGCGCCTTGTCGGGCGCCAGAATATAGGCGTCAAAGCTCGGACGGGCAGAATGCCCGCCAAGGCCTGGAAAGCAGGGCGAAGTCATTGATTTAAATAAATTTATCCTTGGGGGTTGACGACCTTTCAATCCATCCATAGAATGCGCGCCACTTACAGCGTAAAGCACACAGCGAAACGCGGTAGGGAGTGAATGTTGTACGTGTGTCCCCTTCGTCTAGTGGCCTAGGACACCGCCCTTTCACGGCGGTAACAGGGGTTCGAGTCCCCTAGGGGACGCCATATGCGGGAATAGCTCAGTTGGTAGAGCACGACCTTGCCAAGGTCGGGGTCGCGAGTTCGAGTCTCGTTTCCCGCTCCAATTTACAAGCAATGTGGCCTTCGGGCGGCATTGAGTGAAACCAGGGCATAATCTTCGGATTTAACCTCTGGGCACTGAAATACACACCATGTGTTTCAGTTGTGTGTCCCCTTCGTCTAGTGGCCTAGGACACCGCCCTTTCACGGCGGTAACAGGGGTTCGAGTCCCCTAGGGGACGCCATTTTGCGGGAATAGCTCAGTTGGTAGAGCACGACCTTGCCAAGGTCGGGGTCGCGAGTTCGAGTCTCGTTTCCCGCTCCATATTCAACAAAAACGCCGATCAGCAATGATCGGCGTTTTTGTTTGCGCTGATTTTAATCAGCCGGGTCAGGAACATACCCAGGCCCACCGTAACCGCCGACATGACGGCCAGCAGCCCAGCCACACCGTTTTGCCAATCGTCAAGCGGTCTGCGTTGAGCGTTTTATTCACGATGATTCCTTTGCGTGGGGCGCTTGGTGACAGTGCTAGGCATGTGCTGTGTGGGGAATGGGCTCGGCGATGGACAGCAACAGCACGAAGCTGGTGAAGGAGCCAACGGCGAGGAAAATGAACACATAATTCCAACCCAGGCTGTCGAGCAGCAGGCCGGTCAAGAACGGGGTTGCCGCAGCGCCCAGCTGCCCGACCATGTTCACAATGGCATTGGCGATGGGAAAACTGGCCTTCGACGCCAGCCCCATGGGGTAGGACATATAAGATGAAAAGCCCAGGCTCAGCACCACGCCGGTCAGCATCAGCAGCAACCCATACGCGATCGGCTCTGCGGGCGAGTTGATCAGCAGGTACATCATCAGCGAAGTGCCCAGGGCCGATAGCAGCATGCCGGGTTTACGCCGCCCCCCCAGAAAGCGATCGGAACAGTAGCCGCCCAGCAGGTTGCCCAGCACCGCGCCGACCCAGGGCGCCGCAGATACCAGGCCCATGTTCATGATCGAGAAGTGCTTGACCGTGATCAGGTAAGTGGGAATCCACGTCAGCAGCACGCTGGACACGCCCAACTGGAAGCAGTAACTGGTCGCACAGCCCCAGATATTCCACGATTTGAACACCTGGCGGCTCGAGGTGAGCGCGGGTTCAGCACGGCGTTTGATCAGCACATCGAGCCTGTTCAGCCAGCTCGCCACAGGTTTGGTGGCCACCGCCACAGCGGGTTGCGCCGGGTCGGGCTGATCCAGTATGTAATCGAGTTCGGCCTTATTGACGAAACGACTCTTCGACGGGTGGTCGGCGACCAGCACGTACCAGGCGATCGACAGCAGAATGCCGGGAATGGCGAAGAAGATGAAAATCTCGCGCCAGCCCCAGACCGAAATGATGATTGCGCACAGGGGCGGGACGATGACCGGGCCAAACTTCACCGCGGACAGGAAGATCCCCGAGGCAATGCCCTTCTCTTTGGCAGGGAACCAGTTGTTGATGGTAGCCGTCATGCTGATCGGCAGTGGGCCTTCTGCCAGCCCCAGGCCAAACCGATAGATCTTCAGCATCAGCAGTGAGCCTGCGGTGCCCACCAGCCCGGTCAGCACCGAGGTCAGGATCATGGCCGAAGGCAGGATTTTGCTCACACCGATGCGGGCGAAGGCAAAGCCCGCAGGAATTTGCGCCAAGGCATAAGCGAGCAGGAACAGGCTCATCAGGCCGCCTGCCTCGGCGTTGCTCATGTCGAACTCTTTGCGAATAAACGGCATCGCCACACCGAGGTTGGCGCGGTCGGCCGCTGCAATGGTGTAGATGACGAAAATCAATCCGGCGACCGCCCAGCGATAGCGGCTGCGCGCGACAGGCTGGGCAGGCTTTGAGTTAGCCATGGTGCGACCTTCTTATTGTTGTGGGTATTTGGGCTTAATTTAGAGCGGACGCACAGTCAAAAAAAAGCGACAAAAACTCACCCGCTTCCATCACTTTTAGTGGTTTTAGAGGTTTACCCCTCGAGGTGATTAAGCGGCGGATCTGTGCCGTGGCGGGCGGTTTGCAGCGAGTGAAAATCTCAAATACGTAGGTCTTGTGGTTAAGTGCGTAGGAATAGTCTGTAGTTAATGGCGGGTTGGTGTGTACTTGTCCTGCTGTCTCTACTCTGCCCAGCCCAGTGTGCCTGTTCACTTCGGAGAACTGCCCAGATGTTCCAACTCGACTTTTACTCCACCCTGGTCGCCGCTTCCCTGGTGCTGCTGTTGGGGCGCTGGCTGGTCGCCCGCATTGGTTTTTTGCGCGCCTACAGTATTCCGGAACCGGTGGTCGGCGGCTTATTGGTGGCTGCACTGCTGCTATTGCTGCGCGCATTGACGGACATCGAAGTTCGATTCGACGTTTCATTGCAAGCCCCCTTGATGCTGGCGTTCTTTGCCACCATCGGCCTGAATGCGGACTTTGCCAGCCTGAAGAAAGGCGGGCGCATCCTCGGCATCTTCCTGCTGGTCGTGACGGCGCTGCTAGTGGTGCAAAATGCCATGGGCATCGCCCTGGCCAAGGCGCTGGGGCTCGACCCGTTGATGGGACTGTTGGCAGGTTCCGTCACCTTGTCCGGCGGACACGGCACTGGCGCAGCCTGGGGCGCGGTGTTCAGCGAAAAATATGGCGTGGCCTCGGCGTCCGAACTGGCGATTGCCTCGGCGACCTTCGGCTTGGTGCTGGGTGGGCTGATAGGTGGCCCGGTTGCCCGCTTGCTGATCAAGCGTGTGCAGGTGCCTGGCGTCGAGCTGGCGCAGCCGCCCCAGCCCAAAGGCTTTGAGCAGCCCAACCAGGAACGCATGATCACCTCGTTTTCATTTATCGAGACGCTGGCGTTATTGGCGATCAGCTTGCAGATCGGCACATTCCTGTATGGCTTTATCAAAGGTACGGCTTTCGAATTACCCACATTCGTATGCGTGCTATTTGTGGGCGTGGTGTTGCGCAATGGCTTGTCGGCGCTGGGCTGGCATCAGGTGTTTGAGCGTGAAGTGTCGCTGTTGGGGAATGTCAGCTTGTCGTTGTTCCTGGCGATTGCGCTGATGTCGCTCAAGCTCTGGGATCTGGCGGCGCTGGCTTTGCCGATCGTGATTCTGTTGGCGGCCCAGGCATTGCTGATGGCCCTTTTCGCCATCTTCGTGACATTCCGGGTTATGGGCCGCAACTACGACGCGGCCGTGCTGGCGGCGGGGCATTGCGGTTTTGGCTTGGGGGCCACGCCGACCGCCATTGCCAATATGCAAGCAGTGACGCAGCGCTTCGGGCCATCGCCGATTGCGTTTCTGGTGGTGCCGATGGTCGGGGCGTTTTTTATAGACATTACCAATGCGGTGGTGATCAAGCTGTACCTGGCGCTGCCTTTCCTGGGGGCGGCGGGGTAGTGCGGCGAACTCAGTTGAGCGTGTGAACGTCCTGTTTAGGCATGAAAAAACGCGAAAAGAGTTCGGACTGCGACTTGATGTTGAGCTTGTTGTAAATATTGCGCCGGTGCACCTTGATGGTCTCGGTCGACAGCGCCAGTTTGCCGGCGATCTCTTTATTGGAAAAACCACTGAGCAGCAACTTGAGCACATCTTTCTCGCGCGTGGTGATCTGCGTGCCCAACTGCATAATCGTTTCAGACCAGGGCGGCGGCTCACTGAGGTGTTTTTCTTCATCCACTTCAAAGCACATGCGTTGATGCATCAATGCCATAACCCACGGCTTGATGATATCCAGCGTGGTGATCTGCTCCGGGGTATAGCGCGTGTTACTGCCAAATGAAATGCACAGGGTTCGATCCGCATCGAGCTGGACGTTGTACTGCACCTCATCGACGGACACGTACCGGGCGAAATACTGATGGTAGTACTCGGTGGTCAGGAAGTGCTCGGGGGCAATGTCTGACAGATGGAAAAAGCCGCTCTGCGGGTTTTCACGGTTGGCAATGTAAAACGGGTCGAGCAGATAAAGGCCTTTTACATACAGTTGCGTCAGGGCGTCGACTTCGTCGGCATCCGCTACCTCGGTCACACTGACGACATTGACTTGCTGGTCGCTGAATACCAGGACCACCCAATTGTCGATCTGCACATACTCATTCAACACGCGAACCAGTGAGCTCCAGAAGGCTGGGCGGTTCAGCTCCATGATGAGTTTGCCGGCTGACCGGTGCCAGGCGAGGTTGTGAAGGTCGAGTGACATGGACTACCCCTTTAGGGTTAGGGATTCAGGCGGCTGAGCTAAGTATTTGTAGGTATTTACTATTCGACGACGCCGGGTATATTCACCAACCAGCGCTGATGGCCATGAAGGCCTGTCGTTTTTGACAAGGATAGTTATATGAATAAATCACATTTGCGAGCCCTTTTTTTAGCCTCGCTTGTCTGTGTCGGGGCCAGCGCGCCTGCAGCGGCGGCAGAACCCCGGGTTAACCTGTACAACTGGTTCGGGTTGATCGCGCCAGAAACGCCGAAGGAATTCGAGCAAAAAACCGGCACCAAGATGCACATCGATACCTTCGACAGTGCCGAGGTCATGCAAAGCAAGGCCATGGCCGGGCGCACCGGGTATGACGTCGTCGTCGCTACCTCCAACGTGTTGCCTAGCTTGATCCAGGCGGGTGTGCTGGCCCCGTTGGATCGCAGCCAACTGAGCAACTACGGCCACATCGACCCAGAAATGCTGGCCTTGCTCGCCACTAACGATCCGGGTAACCAATACGCGATTCCGTACCTGTGGGGCACCACCGGCATCGGCTATGACGTGGATAAGGTCAAGGCGGCACTGGGTGACAACGCCCCGGTGGACAGCTGGGACTTGATCTTCAAAGAAGAAAACATCAGCAAGCTCAAGTCCTGCGGCGTGGCGATGCTCGACTCGCCGAGTGAAATCATCTCCATCGCCTTGCATTACCTTGGCCTGCCGAGCAACAGCCAGAACCCTGAGGATTACCAGAAGGCCCAGGCGCTGCTGCTGAAAATCCGCCCTTATGTCCTCTACTTCGATTCCTCCAGAACCGACGCCGACTTTGCCGATGGCAATATCTGTGTGGTCGTGGGCTGGGCGAGCGGGGCGCTGACGGCCCAGGCGATCAATGAGAAAAACCACACTGGCCGCAAGATCGCCTATAGCTTGCCGCGCGAGGGTGGGCTGGTCTGGTCGGAAAACTTTGTGTTGCTCAAGGATGCACCGAACGCCAAGGCCGGCTTGGCGTTTATCAATTACATGCTTGAGCCCGATGTGATTGCCAAGAGCTCCAACCACACGCTGTACCCGAATGCCAACAAGGACGCCACCGTGCTGGTTGAGCAGAAGCTGCGCGATAACCCGTGGATCTATCCATCCAAAGCAACCATCGCCACGCTGGTGCCGCTTGAGCCGTTGCCGTTGAAGCTGGAACGTATCCGTACACGTGTGTGGACCAAGGTGAAAAGCGGTACGTGACTGGCTGAATGAGGCTCAGGTGCTTTCGCAGAGATCCCAGAGAGGGAGATGAATCATGGCCCGACGTGATGACCCGTGCGACGTGAAATCGGACGATTATCAGGCGTACAAGGAGATTGAGGAGCAGATCGGTCACTGTACGCCGGAGCAAGCCTGGGCCATGTATTACGTCTCGACCGGGATGGTGCGTGAACACGTTACGCGGGCGGTCATGGAGCATATCGGCAGGGGTAATCGGGCGCTGCTGCTGGAGTTTCCTGAGTTGGCGCGGGTGCAAGAGCGGTCTCGTTTGATGCTGCCTCTTTGAGTGTGGTGCTTTTTCAGGTCTTTTGAGGCGGTCTTGGGGGCGTTGGTTTTGGGTGAATATCCGTTGCTGCGGTAACGGCTGCTATTGGTTCCGCTCTTACAGCGGGTCACTTTTGGCAAACGCCCCAAAAGTAACCAAAAGGTCTGTGCCCCACCCCTCGGCCCCTCGCTTAGGCTCGGTGTGCCCTCACTCCGGCTTGAATCCGTGGGCCGCCGCGATGGGCCATCCTTGGCCCAGCGCGGCTAACCCGGCGTCCTGCCGGGTTACCCACGGATTCAAGCCTGCGTTCGGCCATCGTGGTTAACGGGGCGTCTCAGATCAAAATCAGATCAAGATCAAGATCTACAGCACGGCGGCCTGAAAGCCGACCTGAGTGGTTGAAGCAAGATCCAGATCAAGTGCAAAGCCAAAGCCTATCTGAATACACTGAAGAACTGCTTTTCTGTGGGAGCTGGCTTGCCTGCGATGCAGACACCTCGGTGTGTCAGGTACACCGAGTTGATGCCATCGCAGGCAAGCCAGCTCCCACATTAGACCGAGTATGGCTCTGCTGTTGCTGTTGCTGTTGCTGTTGCTCCGGCTCTTACATCCTTTTCGATGACGAAGTCAGCGGTCTTTTGATCTGCGCTTTTGATCTTGATCTGAAATCGCCCCGTCAAACACGATGGCCGGAATCTGACAGTGATTTGGGGGGTAAACCGGCAGGGATGCCGGTTTAGCCGCGCTGGGCCAAGGATGGCCCATCGCGGCGGCCCCCCAAATCACTGTCGGATTACGGGCATGCCGAGCCATAGCGAGGCACCGAGTGTTGGGGCGAAGACTTTTTGGTTACTTTTGTGTCTTTACAAAAGTGACCCGCTGTAAGAGCGGAACCAATATCAGCCGTTACCGCAGCAACGGATATGTACTCAACAACCCACCCCCCACACAGAGCGTTCGGCCTGTGTTCAACACATCTTCAGGGCCCGCGCCAAGCGCAACGTACCTTGGCGTATCTCATCCCGATTGAGCGAAGCAAACCCCAGGCGCAACGCATTCTCCGCCAAGCCCTCAGGCGAAAACTGACGCGCACTACGCACCACGACCCCCTGGCCCAGGGCATTCTCCACTAACCGGTCAACATCGGTCTCATCCTGGAAACGCACCCAGAGCGCCAGCCCGCCCTCGGGCGTGCGCACGTGGATACGCTCGCCGAACGCCTCGTGCAGACAGCTCTGCAACACTTCCCGCCGCGCGGCGTATTCTTTCGAAACACGGCGCAAGTGTTTCTTCAATTCACCCTCATTGATCAGGTCTGCCAACATCTTCTGCGCGACGGCATCGGTGTCGCCCACCACCAGTGCGGCGCTCTTTTGCAGCACTTCAATCACATGGGCAGGCGCCACCACATAGCTGCACCGGAACGTCGATCCCAATGCCTTTGAAAGCGAGCCGATGTAGATCACATGGCGTTGCGAGCTGTCACTGGCCAGCGGCAAATAGGGCCGCCCGTTAAAGTGATACTCGTGGTCGTAGTCTTCTTCGATCACGCAAAAATCATGCAGCGCCGCCAAGGCCAGCAACTGTTGCCGACGTGCCGCATGCAGGCTCACGGTAGTGGGAAATTGATGGTGCGGGGTGAGATAGATCATGCGCACTTTATGCGCTTGGCAGAGTTGCTCGATATGGTCGGTGCGGCAGCCTTCATCGTCCATATCGACCGTGATCAAACGCGCACCGAGCTTGCGGAAAATCTCCCACGCCGGTGGGTAACTCAGGCGCTCCACCAACACCACGTCACCGGGTTGGATCAGCAAGCTGGCCGTGAGGTACAGCGACACCTGGGTGCCTGGCGTGAGGCAGATATTCTCGGCGCTGATCATCAGCCCACGATTGTTGCGCAGCATGTCGGCCAGCGCGCAGCGCAGGTAATAGCCAGTGCTTTCGCTGCCGTAGCGCACCGTGTTGGTGGTAAAGCTGCTGCGCAAGGCGTTGCGGTAGTAGCGATGCAGGACGGCTTGCGGCAGCAAGCGGTGATCACAGGCGCCGTTATCGAAAAACAGCGCGTCATGCCGATGCTCCAGGGCAATCACCTGGGCGTTCTGGGTGAAGTAGGGCACGACCGCCTGCGGCACCAGCGCTGGGGCGAAAGCCGGCTGCGAGCGACTGGGCGCGGGCGTGGGCGCCAGTTGCGCATTGACGAAGGTGCCACGGCGCGGCTCGCTGATCAGCCAGCCTTTGGTCATGGCCTCCTCGTAGGCCAGGATCACGGTCTTGCGGTTGACGTCGAGCAACTGCGCCATCTCCCGAGTGCCCGGCAGCAGGGTGCCGGGCGGCAAGCGCCCTTCGAGGATCGCCGCGACGAGGCCTTCGGCAATCTTGCGATAGGACGCTTGGCTGGAACCCTCGTCAAGCTTGAGCAAGGGGCGCCATTTACGCATCTGGACCATCTGAAGTATCCAAAACTGGAGGTTTTAATGGGCCTAGTCTAGCGCAACAATCAGACCTCACTCACCCCGAGGTCTTTATGAACACACGCCATGTAATCGAACTCTCTCCCTCGGGGAAAACCTTTGAAGCCGGTGACGAGCTGTTGCTGGACGCCATGCTCGCCAGTGGCTTGTCGGTACCGTTCTCGTGCCGACGCGGTGCGTGTGGGTCGTGCAAGGTGGTGGTCACCCAAGGTGAATACCGCGCCAAGCAGTTGGCCCCAGGCGCACCCGCGCCCAGTTACCCATTGGCCGCCAATGAAATGCTGCTGTGCCAAAGCCATGCCTGCGCCGATATGCGCCTGGAAATTCCCGGCTGGTCGCTGGACACACCCGCGCTGGTCGTCGAGTCGACGGTATTGAGCAAGCGCGCACTGAGCCCCGATATCATCGAATTGGTGGTAATGCCGGACATGCCCTTGGCCGTGCGGGCGGGCCAGTACCTCAAGGTCCGCCTGGTCGATGGCGATTCGCGCTGTTTCTCGATCGCCAACCTGCCGGCCGAAGGCGATGGGCGCCTGGTGTTGCAGATTCGCCGGGTGAGCGGCGGGCTTTTTTCCGAGACCCTGCTGGGCAGCCTGGAGGCCGGCGATCTATTGCAACTGGAAGGGCCTTTTGGTGCCTGCACCTGGCAGGACGATGACGCTGCGCCGGTGGTGTTGTTCGCTACCGGCACCGGCTATGCGGGTATCAAGCCGATCCTGCTGACCGCCTTGAAGCGGGATGTGGACGTGACGTTTTACTGGGGCGGCGCGCAGGCAACCGATTTTTACGACCGCGTCTTTCTGGACCAGGCGGTTCTCGACCACCCGCGTTTTCACTGGCACCCGGTCTTGGCCTCCCAGGGCAAGGTGCAGGAAGTCGCGCTAAGCCACGGGCACCGCTGGGAAGCAGCGCAGGTGTATGCCTGCGGTAACGGCGGCATGATCAGCCAGGCGCGTGCCGAGTGCCTGGAAGCGGGTTTACCCAGCCATCGGTTTATCGCCGAAGCCTTTGTGCCCAGTGGCCAGTCGAGCGCCGACGCGCTGCTCAAGAGCCTGGATGACACTTGGGAAAAGGTCGGCCCGAGGTATTCGCTGGACGGCATGCTCGCCGCCCGTGAAAAAACCATCCGCGCCCTGGCGGCGATTGCCAGCCAGCTCAAAGTCGGCATGACCACCGGGGCAGCCCTCGACATGGCCGCCGAGCAATTGCAGGCCATGGGCGCCTCCCACACCTGGCACCCGACGTACATCCGTTTTGGCGACGACACGGTTCGCCCGCCGAGAGAAGGCATTGACCCACTGCGTACGCTGCGCGCCACCGATATCGTGGTGGTCGACCTCGGCCCGGTGTGGGACGGCTACGAGGGCGACTATGGCGACACCTTCGTCTTCGGCGACTCAGCGCTGCACCACGATTGCTTCAAGGTCTTGCATGCAGTGTTCGACGAAACCCGCGAGGCCTGGAAGCGTGGCATGACCGGCTGTGAACTCTATGACTTTGCCGAGGCGTGCGCCGTTACCAAGGGCTGGCGGCTGTCGCGCAACCTGGCAGGCCACCGTATTGCGGATTTCCCCCACGCCTTGTTCGGCAACAAGGAACTGGCCGATCTTGAGATCACGCCGAGCGAAATGGTGTGG
The DNA here is from genome assembly GCF_030263855.1 of Pseudomonas sp. ChxA. Classification (NCBI taxonomy): domain Bacteria; kingdom Pseudomonadati; phylum Pseudomonadota; class Gammaproteobacteria; order Pseudomonadales; family Pseudomonadaceae; genus Pseudomonas; species Pseudomonas sp. ChxA. The sequence continues at coordinate 5,093,153 of NZ_JARPMK010000001.1, read as the reverse complement.
GTCCTGGAGATCCAAATCTGCCACCCCACCGAGCCGGTCGGTGGGTTCTTTGAAGATATCCTGATGCTTGAAGCTTGAAGGGCTGAGGCACTCTAGGTGTTTTGCAGGAGGTTTCCCGGTTTTCCCTGAACTATATGAGCCAAGTCCGCTCATACAGGCATTGCCAATCAAGGCAACTATTTCTGTGCGATAGGGACATCACCTGTGAAATATGCAATCTGTGCCACCTTGCTGCTGTTGCTGAGTGGCTGTCTGACTATGTCGGGTGAATACACCGTGACGGCTCAGGACGCCTCCGGCGCGCCGTTAACCAAGCTCGGCACGTTCACCGCCCAGGGCCATAACATCTATCCCATACGCAACGCGTTCTGCCTCAATGCGCCGGGGGCGACGGTGATCATCCGCGATGCCCGGACCGGTGAGGAACTGCGTAGCGAAAGCCCTTATCACTGCCGTTAAGCCTCAAAAAAAGGATTTGTATGAGAGCGTTTCTGATAGCAGGCCTGGCCGTGGCCGTGAGTGGCTGCGGCAATATTTCCAATATCCGTGCTTACAACACGGCCTATGTTGAACCCGCAGCGGGCGATACCGCGCGCGTGCGCGTGATCACCAATGGCATGGCGCGCGGCGTGCCGGGCCGCGATTGCATCGACTGGCGCGTTCCCGGCGCCGGGGTAATGGCCGTGTCCGAGTCGGGCTTTGCGGGGCAGAATAATGATCGCAGCCTGGGTATGCCCGAGAGCAACCGCCGGGTGGAGGCGCAAGCGTTGGCGCGTAGCGAATTGAAAGTGCCGGCGGACAAGCCTTTCGCCATGAACTTCCAGAGTGAGGGCAGTCATTCCTACAGCTGCAAGCAAAGCTTTTACTTCACCCCTAAGGCCGGGCAAGATTACGAACTGATCCTGCTGGACGGTGGCCAGTGCCTGATTGCGTTGCAGCACCTGAACCCGACGGGGAAGCCGCAGAACGTGCCGGTGCAGAAGGCCAAGCTGTGCAATGCGATGGATATGTTTTAGGCCGCAAGCCAAACCGGTTTAACCACAACGCCGATCAACATTGATCGGCGTTGTGGTTTTTACCTGCGCTTATCAGAGCTTCGGCAGTTGCCCCACACGGCCGATCATTTCCGTGACGATCTGCAGGTCCAGCAGGAACTGCTCGACGGTCTTGAACTCACCGTCGGTGTGCCCGGTGTACTTCACGTCCGGCTTTGCCAGGCCGAATTGCACACCATTGGGCAGCTCATGCACGGAGGTCGCGCCGGCTGAGGTGCCGAACTTGTGCTCCATGCCGAGGTTTTCGCTGGCCACGGCCAACAGCGCTTTGACCCACTCACCTTCCGGGTTGCGATACATCGGCTCGGCCACCGAGTAAGTGACGTTCATCGCCACTTTGGTGTGCTTGTCCCAGGCGCTGATTTTCTCTTCGATCTCGGCCTTGAGTTTTTCCGGTGCCTTGCCCTTGGGAATGCGCAGGTTCACCGCCAGCTTGAAGGCTTTGGCGTCCTGGCCAACAAAAGTCAGCGAAGTAGTCAGCGGCCCCATGAACGCATCGGAGAAGCCCACGCCCAACTTGCCGCCCAGGTAATCCAGGCCCCAGTTGTCGGCGGCATATTTCGCGGCGTCAGTGATGTGGTTGTGCTTGAGGGCGATCTTGCCGTCGACGCTGTGGATCAGCTCCAGCATGCGTGCGACCGGGTTCACGCCGGTTTCAGGTTCCGACGAGTGCGCGGATACACCGGTGACCGTCAGCTTGACCTCTTTACCCACCACCTTGGCCGCCACGGTGAAGTCACCGCCATTATTTTTGGCGTATTCATCGCCGGCTTTTTGCAGGCTGGCTGCGAGTTCGGCGGGCTTGTCGCTGAGCAGAGTGGCCACCGACACCGAAGGAATCTGGTTGGTGGCCGCGCCGCCGGTCATGGCGATGATTTCTGCGCCTTTGCCTTCACCTTTGCGTACCGGGAAGCTTGCCATGACGGTGCCGTAGCCTTTCTCGGCAATCACCACCGGGTAGCCGCCATCGAGCGCCAGGTTGTATTGCGGCGTCGGGTTATGCTCGAAGTAGTAAGGGATTGCATCGCCCGAGGTTTCCTCGGTGGTGTCCACCAGCAGCTTGAAATTGCGCGCCAGTGGCAGCTTTTCTTCCTTGATGACCTTCATCGCATACATCGTCACCACGATGCCGTTCTTGTCATCCTCGGTGCCACGGCCGTACATGCGGTCGCCGATCAGGGTGACCTTGAACGGGTCAAGTTGGGTGCCGTCCTTGAGCACCCAGTTTTCCGGCGTCACTGGCACCACATCGGCGTGGGCGTGGATGCCGACCACTTCGTCGCCGCTGCCTTCCAGGGAGATTTCGTACACGCGATTATCGACGTTACGGAAGTTCAGGTTGAAGGCTTTGGCCAGGCCCTGGATCTTGTCGGCGATCTTGAGGAATTCCGGGTTCTTGTACTGCGGCAGGCCGTCGATGTTGAACGTCGGGATTTCTACCAGCTCGCGCAGGGTTTCCAGCGCGGCCTTGCCGTACTTCACTCGGGTGTAAATCCCCAACAGGCGATTGATCTCGTTCTGCTGGTCGGCGCTCAGGGTTTTGTTGGCGAGGAAGGCGCTGATGGCCGGGCCAACGTCGTCGGTTTTTGCCAGGTCGCCCTTGGCCAGGGTAGCGAGGAAACCACGGAAATCGGTGGCCGGGGTTTCGCCAAAGTGCTTGATGATGGCTGTGCTTTGTTCAACGCTGATGTTGGCGGACGCAGGCGTGGCGACGGCCGCGAAGCTGGCGGCGAACAGGGTGGCAGCCACCAGTTTCTTGAGTGGAAAGTGCATGGTTAGAGGCATTCCTTTGCAGGCAGTGAGTAAGGGGTTTCTGATCGATCTGTCAGAAACATTTTCACACACTACCACCACCAAGGCCGGGATAGGGAGCTTGAGTGTGGGAAACATCCTACTCAAGTAACAGGGTTGCCCAGTAACCAATGTGGGAGCTGGCTTGCCTGCGATAGCGGTGGATCAGCAATGAAGTTGGCGACTGACAGTCCACCATCGCAGGCAAGCCAGCTCCCACACAAGCCGGTTCCCACAGGGGAATAGGATGATGTTTGAAATGGATGATCAGGGCTTACCCGGATGTGGCTCCGGATACGCTGCCATCACGTCCAATGCCTTGGCATACGGCCCATCCCACAACTGCTCGTGCAACTCGCCGATGCGCTTGGCCATCGCCGCGTCGTGCATCACCACTTCCAAATTGCGCGAGTTATCCAGGTACCCGCCCAGCCAATTGCTGGTGCCTACCCAGGCCGTTTGCCCGTCGATCTCCATGGTCTTGCTGTGGATCACCCGCGCATACGGAATAAACCCTTGTTTGGCCTCGGGCAGGGTGACGATCTTGACCTCGACGTTGGGCAGCACGGCCAGGCTTTTGAGGTAGGGCAGTTCCAGCTTGTCGGTGTTCCAGTCGGACACCATCAGCTTGACCGATACCCCACGCGCAGCCGCGGCGCGCACGGCGTTGTCGATCACTGCGTAGTAGGGGCGGGTTCGGTCCGGCCCGTAAGACAGTGGCGCGTAGTCGAGCAATTGCACGCGCACTTCTTTCTGGGCTTCGCTCAGCAGGCGCGGCAGTTCCAGTTGTGAGTCGCCCACGCCGGGCGGGTTGTAGCGCTGCGGGCTGGCCACCAAGTAGTTGCCGGTGCGCGCAGGCTCAGGGCTTGCGGCAGGCAGCGGCACCGGTTGTTTATCCGCGAGTGCGGCCTGGGCCTGCCAGTCCTGGTTGAAGATCGCCTGCACCTGGCTGACTACCGTGGCATCGCTGATGCGCAAGCCGGTCTCGTGGATATGTTCCAGCGAGCGCCAATCGAAATTCTGGCTGCCGACAAACGCCTGCTTGCCGTCCACCACCATGTACTTGGCGTGGATGATCCCACCGCTCAATTGCCCATAGGCCAGTACGCGAAAGGTCAGGTTGGGAATCGCCCGCAGGCGTTCCAGGGTAGACGCCTCCGACAGCCGAATGCCTTTTTCCTCCAGCAGAAAGCGAATTTTCACACCCCGTTTTCCGGCAGCTTCCAGGTGCTCAATGACCTTGTCCATCACCGAACCGGGATGGTCGGCGGCGTAGAACTGGCCGATATCAATGCTGCTTTTGGCGCCGTCAAACAACTCGATCCACACCGGCCCCGGCTGGCGCAGGTCGGCAGTGCCCAGCGCGGTGTCCACCGGCACGGTGTGTACCAGTTCAAACCCTGGAATTGAAAAGTCCGCCTGGGCAAGCGGACTCAAAAGAAGGCCGGTCAGGCCGGCGATACGCAATTTCATCGAGAGGGACATAGGCGTCTCATCGGGCAAAAAAGAAAGGCGGGCGCACCACGCGCCCGCCCTGAAGGTCATGCCGTGCGGGTGTGCAACGGGGTCGGCACCAGGTGCGGCACTTCACCCTGAACACGGGCGCCGGTGGCAGCGCGGATCAGCAGGATTTTCAGCTGGTCGTTGATGCGCTCCAGGCTGTCCTGGAAAAAGTTGTGGAACACCACGCAGAACAGCGCGATGGCGATACCCAAGCCGGTGGCGAACAAGGCCGTACCGATGCCACCGGAGATCTGGCCTGGGTCGGACACGCCGGCACTGGCCAACGCCTTGAAGGTGTCGATGATGCCGAGGATGGTGCCCAGCAGGCCCAGCAATGGCGCGGCGGTGGTGATGGTCTCGATGATCCACAGGCTGCGCGACAGCGGCGCGCGGGTCTTGAGGTACTGGGTTTCGATTTCGTCGTCCAGGTCCTTGCGCGAGCCGTTGGACGCCTTCTGCGCGAGGATCGGCAGCACCATGTTCAAGGGCAGGCTGTCGCGGTGGGTGAGGCTTTGCGGCAGGTCGCGCTCGCTGTGTACGTTGGCGCCGAGCACGTCGGTCAGGGCGCGGGCCTGGCGGCGCACGTAGGCGAAGTAGATGCCCCGTTCGATGGTGATGAAGATCGCAATCGCCATCGCGGCGTACATCACATAGAAGGTGATTTGGTGCAGCAGGTCCATGTCCATGAGTGTGTTCCTCTCAGGTGATTAATCAGAAATTCGCTTCCAGGGAAACCGTGACGGTACGGTCCAGGCCGACGATGTAAGCCGGGTCGCCATCGCGGAAACCGCTGTAGCTCGCCGCGTTGGTCTTGGTGGTGTACACGCCGTCCAGGTACTTCTTGTCAAACAGATTGTCGACGTTCAGGCGCAGGGTGGCGTCCTTGACTACCTTCTTGTCGACCGGCAGATAGATACCGGCGCCGAGGTTGAAAATGGTGCGCGCCGAGATGGCTTCGTCGTTGGTCAGGTCACCGTAGAGCTTGCTGGTGAACTTGCCGCCGAAGGTGCCGTAGAAGCGCCCGTCGTCGTAGCCGATGTTGGCCGCCAGCATGTTGGTCGGCACGTTGGCGAACTGCTTGCCGCTGGTGGGCAATACGATCGGTTTGCCGGCGCTGAAGACGGTCAGGTCATCCTGCTGCTTGGAACTGGTATAGGTGTAGGAGGTGTAGTAGTTGAAGTTGTGCGGCAGCTTGCCGCTCCACTCCAGTTCCAGGCCTTTGTTGATCACGGTACCGGCGTTGATGTCGGCCGAATCGCCGTTGCTGTCCAGGGACGTGAGCTGGCGGTTCTTGAACTGCATGTAGAACAGGGTGGCGGCGAGGGTCATGTCTTCGCCGGTGTAGCGCCAGCCCAGCTCCTGGTTCCAGCTCAGTTCCGGCTTGGAGTCCAGGGAGCCCACGCCTTTGTCGTACAGCACGTAGTTCTGCGGGATACGCATGTTGCGCGAAAGGCTGTAGAACAACTGGTCACGCTCGTCGAGCTGGTATTTCAGGCCGGCGTTGGGCAGCAACTTGTTGTAGGTCTGGTTGGCCTTGCCCGGTTGTTCGGTGAGGCTGCCGTGGTTGGTGCCTTCACGCTCGACATTCATGTAGGCCAGGCCGGCGATCAGGGTCCAGTCCGAGTTGATGTACCAGGTGTCTTGCGCCCAGACTTTTTGCGCTGGGGTCACGGTGTAGCGGTCGCGACCTTGTACGGTGTTGCCATTGGCGTCGACCACGGAGCTGGCGTCCGGCCAAGTGTCGCTGGGCTTGCCGCTGTTCTTGAGGGCAATGAACGGTTGGGTCTGGCTTTGGCGCGCGCGTTCGTACCAGTAGCCGAATTGCAGGCTGTGGTCGCCCAGGTCCCAGTTCAGTTTGGTGGTGATGCCTGGGCGCCAGGTCTGGGTGCGCGAAGGGCGGTAATAGACGCCCGTCGTCGCGGAGCCGTCGGCGTTGTATTGGGCCTGCGTCGGCAGGTTGCCGAGGTTGAATACGCCGCCTTTGTTGGAACCGCTGTTGAGCGCATAGGCGGAAGAGCCCACGCCACTGCCGTTGCCGTAGTAGTAATACGGGATCACCGAGAGCGACAGGTTATCGCTCAGCTTGTACTGGGTGTTGAGCACGGCGGTGAAGGTCTGAAACGGGTTCTGTGCCAGGTCGTAATAGCTGCTGATCTTGCCGTTGGAACCCAGCGCCGGCTTGGCCGGGTACGGGTCGTACTTGCGGCCGAACTGCTGGAACTGCGCCTTGGTCAGCTGGCTGTAACTGTTGTTGTCCTGCTCGTGGTACTTGAGGATCAGGTTGGCGGTGTTGCCGTTGCCCGCGTCGAAAAAGCTGTTCCACTCCACCTTGTCCGCACGCACCGCGCCCGAGCCGCGCCACATCTGGCCTTCGGTGTGGGAGGCCGACAGCCAGTTGCTCAGGCCGTTGACTTCGCCGGTATTGAGGCGCGCGAAGGTCTTGCGGGTGGCGTTGCTGCCCACCACTTGTTTAACGAACGCACCGGTTTCCTTGGTCGGGCGAATCGTCACGATACCGATGTTGCCGCCACTGGAACCGATGTGCGGGCCGTCAGCTTCCGACGAGCCCTGGGTGACGAAAATCTGGTCGATGTTTTCCGGGTCGCCGAGCAGGTTGGAGTACAGCGCGTAGTTACCGGAGTCGTTGATCGGCATGCCATCCACCGACATACCGACCTGGTCGGAGTTCATGCCGCGCATGGTGAAGCGAAAGCCCGACAGACCGGTGTTGTCCTCACTGGAGATGTTCAGGCCCGGCGTGTACTTGAGCTTGTCGATGGCGTTGCCGGTGGCGGTTTGCTTGTCCAACGCTTCCTTGGTGATGGTCGAGCGGCCCTTGGCACTCTCTTCCTGGACCATGTAACCGCCCCCCGCGGTCGCCTTGCCTCCCTGAACTCCAATCGTGCCGACGTCACTGTCACTGGTATCAGCCATAACCACTCCATGGGTCATGCTTGTCGCGGCAACGAGTGCCAGATGAATACGTGTGAACCTCATCACTGTCGTCCTGGTGTCGGGTGCTTATTGCACGCTGTAGTTGAAGGTGGCGGTGAAGCGTTGTTCGTTACGTCCACCGAAGGCTTGTTCGGGGAACGGCTTGACCTGCTTGATGCGGCGCAAGCTATTGGTAGCGGCCCGATTGAGCAGCATGCTCGGCGCCGGGGTCTGGATCCCGGCATCAAGGACGCGGCCTTGTCGATCCACCATCAACCACACCACCACCTCGCCACTGGGGCGCTCGAGGGACGCCTGGCGCCCGGTGGGGTATTGCTTGTACGTGTCCAGCTCGTTGCGCAGACCCTTGAGGTAACCGCCTTCCAGTGCCTGGCCGTCCACTTTGGGCGGTGCCGGTGGCGCGGGCGGCGCCGGTGTTGGCGCGACGGCGGCCTGTACCGGCTTGGCCGCGACCGGTGCGACTGGCGCTGGAGTCGGAGTCGGTTTGGCAGCCACCACGGGCTTGGGTTTGGGCACCGGCTTGGGCTTGGGCTCAGGTTTTGGCAGTGGCTTTGGAGGTGGCGGCGGCGGGGCCGGTTCGGCCTCTTCGTCCTCGATCACCGGCGGTGGTGGCTCTTGCTCGACCACAGGCTCAGGAACCACTTCGGGTTCGGGCTCGACCAGGGCCAGCTCGACCGCCGACTCGTCGTACTGCGGCTGGATTTTCAACGGTTGGGACTGGATACCCAGTGCAATCAGCACCAGGGCGATCAGGGCCGGGACACTGCCCAGCAGCTGACGCGCACGAAACAGTGCATACATGATCAAGACTTACGCGTGGCAATGGACACGGAGGTAAAGCCACCCAGACGCAGGGTGTCCATGACTTCCACCAGGCGCGAAACCTCTACGCCTTTGTCGCTGTTGACGATGATGGTCGACTTGGTATCAGGCTTTTCTGCTGCCTTGAGCGCCGGCACCAACGCATCGACCGTGAGGTCCTTGCCGTCCAGTTGCAGCTGGCCTTGCAGGCCCAGGGTCAGAATGAATTTATTCTGCGGCTTGAGTTGCTGCGAGCTGCTGGCACTCGGCAGTTGGGTCTTCATGCCGAGTGCCGGGATCACGTTCAAACTCACCAGTACGAAAAACACCAGGAGGAACATCATCACGTCGATCATGGGGATCAACTCGATGTGTGCCTTGCGTTTCTTGGGTTCATCCCAGGTTCTCATTCTGTTACCCCGTCGTTGAATTAGGGGCGACACGCTAACAACCAAAAATGACCGAATGGTTAACTTTAATTGACGTTTTAAAGGCTCTAGGACGCATCTTTCAGAGTTTTTACCTGACGGTTTCATGACGTAATGCAATTGACACGAAGGCGGTACACTCTGGGAGAATTTACTTGAAGAGCTGCCGCGTATGACCACTGCACTGCCTCAATTGTCGACCCCGCGACTACTATTGCGGGCGCTGGAAATGGACCAGGCCGAGGTGCTCTTCGGCCTCGTCAACGAGCCTGTCATCGCGGATAACACGGCGAATATTCCTTCGCCCTATACCTTGGAAATCGCGCAGAGTTTTATCGCCGGTGCCGCAGAAAAATACCGCACCGGCGAGTTGTTGAACCTGGGCATGCATGTACGGGAAACCGGCGAATTGATCGGCATGATCAGCCTGCGTGTCTCGGTTCGTCATCACGCGGGGCACTTGGGGTATTGGGTGGGGGCGCACGCGCGCAATCAGGGGTATGCGGCAGAAGCGGCGAGTGCGGTGATGGACTTCGGGTTCACTGAGCTGGGGTTGCAGCGTGTCGGCAGCCAATGCTTTGGCCGCAACAAGGAATCGGCGCGAGTCATGCAGAAAATCGGCCTGCGCTACGAGGGTTGTCTGCGCCATGCGTTTCTCAAGAATGGCGTGTATGAAGACCTGCTGGGCTTTGCCACCGTGCGTGAGGACTGGGAGCGCGCGTTGTGACTGGCGCAGTGGACCACGGCCGGCGCCGCGTCCTCAGCGGGCTGGCGGTCGCCACTGCGTTTTCAATCCTCAGCCCGTTCGCGCGCAGTGCCGGGGTGGATTACCCGTTCACCCTCGGCGTGGCCTCAGGCGACCCGCTGCCGGATGGTTTCGTGATCTGGACACGCCTGGCGCCGTTGTTCAATGCAGCCGATGGGCAGGGCGGCTTGAGCCGCGCCGTACCGGTGCGTTGGCGGGTGGCCAGTGATGCGGCGATGACGCGCATCGTGAAGCAGGGCGAAGTCTTGGCGACTGAGCGGTTCGCCCATTCGGTGCATGTTGAAGTGGCCGGGCTTGCGGCAGGCCGGCCGTATTGGTACCAGTTCGAAGGCCTTGGCGCGCAGAGCCCGGTGGGCCAGGCACTTACCACACCACCCTTGCATGCGATGTCGTCGGCGCGCTTGGGGTTTGTCTCGTGCTCGCATTGGGAGCGTGGATACTTCAGCGCCTATCGCCATCTGGCGGCGGAGCAACCCGACCTGGTGTTTTTTCTCGGGGACTACATCTACGACAGCTCTTACGCAGCCGACTCGGGAAAAGTCATTCGGTCCCATGGCAGCGGCAACGCCAAGAGTTTGAGCGACTACCGCAACCGCTACGCCCTGTACAAAACCGATCCGGACCTGCAAGCCCTGCACGCGGCCGCCCCCAGCGTGGCGACCTGGGATGACCACGAAGTGCAGAATGACTACGCCAACCGCTGGTCCCAGGACCCGAAGATTCCCGTGGCGCAATTTCTCCAGCAGCGGGCGGCGGCGTACCAGGCGTTTTACGAACACATGCCGCTGCGCGCCAGCAGTGTGCCGAAGGGGCCGGACATGCGTATTTACCGACGCCTGGATTACGGCCGCCTGGCGCGTTTTCATGTGTTGGATGGCCGCCAGTATCGTTCCGAACAGCCGTGCATTCAGGCCAATGGCAGCCATCAGGGGCATATCGCTGCCAACACCTGCAGCGAATTGCGTGACCTGGGCCGGACTATGCTCGGCTGGCAACAGGAGGCTTGGCTGGACCAAGGTTTCGCCCAATCAAAGGCGCAGTGGAATGTGATCGCCCAGGACTTGCTGGTGGCGCCCTTGCTCCAGCGCGACCTCAGCAACCACCAGGTGGGGCATTGGACCGATGGTTGGGACGGCTACGTGGCCAACCGATCACGCATGCTCGCGTCGATCGAGCGTCATCAGCTGAAAAACCCGGTGTTCTGGGGCGGTGATATCCATTCGTTCTGGACCACCGACCTGCATGCCGATGCCAACAACCCGGATTCACGCATCGTGGCCACCGAGTTTGTCGGCAGTTCTGTGACCTCCGACGGCCCGCCCTTTGAGGCGTTCAGCCGGATTCTGCCGCTCAACCCCCATGTGAAATTCTTCGACAGTCGCCAGCGTGGGTATGTGTCGGTGAACGTGGACGAGCACACGATGCTGACGAACTTCCGGGTGATTACCGACCCACGTGACCCGGCAGCGACGGTGTCGACGCTTAAATCGTTTGTGGTGGAACCGGGGCGGGCGGGGGCGATTGCACTGTAAGGGATATTTCATCGGGCAGAACCGGAAGCGTCTGACTTGCCGAGTGTCGGGTACGCATTGATAAATGCTCGCCTCTCAAGACCCTGCAAGGAAGTCCGGTTTTTATGTCGGCCAAACGTAGTACGTTCCATCGTGCGTATTTTCAAGAAGTGAGCACCACTGCCAGGTTGGTGCTGCCGTTATTGGTGGGGCATGTATCGGTCGGGTTGATTGCCTTGGTCGACAACGTGATCGCCGGCCATCACGCGACGGTCACCCTCGCTGCGGTGACCTTGGGGACCGCCATCCTGTGGTTGCCGATGCTGGTTCCCATCGGCACGCTGATCGCGCTGACGGCCCAAGTCGCGAAGTTGTCCGGCGCAGGGCGTGAAGCTGAAATCGGCGCCGTGTTCCGTCAGGCATTGTGGCTGGCGTTGGGCATGGGCGGGCTGATGTTCCTGTTCCTCAGCCTGGCGCCGCATTGGCTGGAGCCTGCCGGTATCGCAGCTGAAGTGGTACCGCAGACGCAGGCGTTTTTGTCTGCCGTGCGCTGGGGCAGCCCTGCGCTGAGCGTATTTTTTTGCATGCGCTATTTGAGTGAAGGCATGCGCTGGATGCGCCCGACCATGGTGTTCGGTTTTGGTGGGTTGTGTGTGTTGGCACCGCTGGGGTATGGGTTGACCCATGGCAAGTGGGGCTTCCCCGAGCTGGGCGCGCAGGGCCTGGGTATCGCCTCGGCCACCATGATGTGGCTGCAAGCGATCCTCTTTGCACTCTACTTGTGGCTTACGCCACGGTTTGCGCACCTGCAGCTGTTTGAGTGTTTTGAATGGCCAAATCTTGCGCAGCTAAGAGGGTTGCTGAGCGTCGGGTTACCGATCGGTGTCGCGATTCTGATGCAGGGCGGCTTGTTTATCGCCACTTCATTGTTGATTGGCCAATTGGGCGCCATACCGCTTGCGGCGCATCAGATTGCAGTCAACGTCGCGCAGGTCTGCTTCATGGTGCCGGTGGCGGTGGCCGAAGCGACGACGGTGCGGGTAGGGCATGCGCTGGGGCGTGGTGACCGAACGGGTGTACGCCGTGCAACGATGGCCGGTTATGGCATCGTCTGTGTCACCCAGTTGGTTTCTGCAAGCTTGTTGCTGTTCGCCCATGTCGGCATCGCGCAGTTGTACACCGGTGATGCCGCGGTTATTGCGTTGGCCTCTTCCTTGCTGCTCTATGCTGCGCTGTTACAACTGCCTGACGGTTTGCAAATGCTCGCGTCCGGAGCGCTGCGAGGGCTGCAGGACACCCGTGTGCCGATGATGATCGCAGTGTTCGCCTACTGGGGAATCGGTATGCCCTTGGGCGCCTGGCTGGGTTTGGGGCTCGGCTGGGGGCCGCAAGGGATGTGGGTGGGGCTGATCACCGCGCTGAGTATGGCGACGGTGTTGATGGTCTGGCGCTTTCACAGCAGCCCACGTATGCCGGTAGCGGCTGCGCCGGTCGCTCAGTCGATACTGTAGCGCACCGACAGCGCCCCTTTTTTCTCCGACAGCGTGAGGATCGTCACCTTGCCCAACTCGCTCAACGCCTGCACGTGGGTGCCACCACAGGCATAAGCCGGCAGCTCGCCAAACCCCACTTCGCGGGTGTTGTCCTGTAGGGTCATATGGCGCGGGTAGTCGGCGGCGATCCACTGGTCGATTCGCGTTTGAAACGCTTGCGCGTCCACGTCCTGCGCGGCTTCACCACGCACAAAGGTGATCTTGCATTCGCCCGGCCAGTGATGGGCCTTGATGGGCATCCAGCCTAGGCTTTCGCCGGCATTGCCAATCAAATGCCCGGCGGAATGCAAGCGCGTAAAGAGCGCGCGGCGTTGCGCATCGACCCGCGCAGTAATCGGGCCGGGCTCCACAGGCTGGTCGACATAGTGCAGCACGCGCTCGGCTTCCTGGGTGACGCGCACTACCTGGCTGTCGCCTAGCCAACCGGTGTCGAACGGTTGGCCGCCGCCCTGAGGATGAAAAATCGTCGACAGCAAGGTGACCGCAAACAAGCCTTCTTGTGGGGTACAGCTCAGCACTTCAAGCTCGGCAGTCAGGTGGTCGTGGGTAAAAAACAGGCGCTCGGTCATTATCTACATCCGCATCAAGGTTCTACGGGCAGTATAAATAGTGCGCGGATGGGTGATAATCCGTTCAATTATCAATGGACCTGTGCGTCATGAGCATCAATCTCCCTTTACCGCTGCTGGGTGAAATGGCGATTTTCGTCAAAGTGGTCGAAACCGGCAGCTTTTCCGAAGCGGCGCGACAGCTAAACGTTTCGCCCTCGGCGGTAAGCCGCAGTATTTCGCGCCTCGAACAGGCCCTGGCCACACGTTTGCTGCAACGCACCACGCGCAAGCTGCGTTTGAGCGAGGGCGGTGAAGAAGTGTTCAAGCGCTGCCAGGAAATGGTCAACGCAGCCCGCTCAGTCATGGAGATCAGCGGCCAGTTCACCCATGAGGCTGAGGGCCTGGTGCGGGTCAGCGTGCCCAAGGCAGTGGGGCGGTTTGTGGTGCATCCCCATATGCCCGAATTTTTGCGGCGCTATCCCAAGGTGGATGTGCAACTGATCCTTGAAGATCGGCATGTGGACCTTATCGACGACAATGTCGACCTGAGCATCCGCATCACCGACAGCCCGCCACCCGGCTTGGTGGGCCGCCAGTTATTGCCTATCGAGCACTTGCTGTGCGCCACGCCGCAGTACCTGGCCGAGCACGGCACGCCGAACCATCCCCATGACTTGCTGGCGCACAGCTGCATCTACCTGGGTGAAACGCCGGGGGACTCACGCTGGAAGTTTCGCCAGGGCGGCAAGGCGGTAACGGTGGGCGTGCGCGGGCGTTATGCGGCGAACCATACCGGAGTGCGGCTGGATGCGGTGCTGCAACACGTGGGGATTGGCAGTTTGCCGTACTTCACGGCACGGCATGCGTTGGCGGCGGGGAGTTTGGTGCAGGTATTGCCGGAGTGGGATTTTATTGCGTCCTACCATGGCGAGGCGTGGTTGCTGCATTCGCCTACACGGTATTTGCCGCCGAAGTTGCGGGTGTTTATTGATTATCTGGTGGAGTGTATGGCGAGGGAGCCGACACTGCGTCGCCGCTGATGCGGGAGCTGGCGTGTGTGGGAGCTAGCTTAATGTGGGAGCTGGCTTGCCTGCGATGTAGGTACCTCGGTACATCAGGTATGCCATCGCAGCATGGGTATTGCTGCGCTGGGCGTTCTTCGGTTGTGGACATATCCGTTATTTAGGTAACGGCTGCCTAGGGTTCCGCTCTTACAGCGGGTCACTTTTGTAAAGACACAAAAGTAACCAAAAAGTCTTCGCCCCAACACTCGGTGCCTCGCTTAGGCTCGGCATGCCCGCAATCCGACAGTGATTTGGGGGGCCGCCGCGATGGGCCATCCTTGGCCCAGCGCGGCTAAACCGGCGTCCTGCCGGTTTACCCCCCAAATCACTGTCGGATTGCGGCCATCGTGTTTGACGGGGCGATTTCAGATCAAGATCAAGATCAAAAGCGCAGATCAAAAGACCGCTGACTTCGCCAGCGAAAAGGATGTAAGGGCCGGAGCAACAGCAACAGCAACAGCAAAGCCATACTCGGTCAAAGGTGGGAGCTGGCTTGCCTGCGATGGCATCAACTCGGTGTGCCTGATACACCGAGGTGTCTGCATCGCAGGCAAGCCAGCTCCCACAGAAAAGCAGCTCTTCAGTGTATTCAGACAGGCTTTTGCCTTGCACTTGATCTGGCTCTTGCTTCAACCACTCAGGTCGGCTTTCAGGCCGCCGTGCTGTAGATTTTGATTTTGATCTGAGGCGCCCCGTTAACCACGATGGCCGAACGCAGGCTTGAATCCGTGGGTAACCCGGCAGGACGCCGGGTTAGCCGCGCTGGGCCAGGGATGGCCCATCGCGGCGGCCCACGGATTCAAGCCTTCGTTCTGGCACACCGAGCCTAAGCGAGGTGCCGAGTGGTGGGGCACAGACCTTTTGGTTACTTTTGGCTGGGCCGGCATTCCGGGCGTTTGCCAAAAGTGACCCGCTGTAAGAGCGGAACCCTAGGCAGCCGTTACCGCAGCAACGGATATACACCCCAGACGCCAATATTTGTTCAGTGCTTGCTCTGATCCAACGGCATGGCCAGCAGCTGCTTTTCCTGGTCCCAGTCGAACGGTTCGTCATTCTGTTCGGCTTCAAAGCGACGTTCTTCCAGGGCCTGGTACAGGTCCAGTTCTTCATCGGGCATGAAGTGCAGGCAATCACCGCCAAAGAACCACAGCAGATCGCGGGGCACCAGGTGGGCGATTTGCGGGTAGCGCAGGATGACCTGGCTCATCAGGTCCTGGCCCAGGTATTGGCTCTCGATCGGGTCGATCGGCAGCAGGGCGCGCAATTCGTCGAAGCGCTCCAGGAACAGGGTATGGCTTTCCTCGGGCACCTGTTCGGCTTCGCCGACGGCAACCAGGATGCTGCGCAAGTGGTCGAGCAAGACGAGATGATCGGCAACGACGTTGGACACGAGATAAGTCCTCTAAAGCAAAAACGGGCGCGAGAGTATATAGCTCACGCGCCCGTTTTTATATGACCGCCTGACTCAGCGGATTTTACCCTCAGCCTGGGTCAGCTCTTCCTTGCTGAAATCATCCACATCGATCACCTTGCGGCGCGCGGCTTCGGCGTCGCGCAGGGTTTGCGCCTCGGCCGGTTGCAACACGCCCGCGTGCAGCGCCGCGTCGATGGCATGTTCGCCGGCGGCCGGTTTGACCTGGCCGCTTTTGAGCGCCGTGTGGAGTTTTTTCTGCAAGGGGTGGCTGGCACCCAGCAGGTCGTAGGCATGTTGCAGGGCGCCCACCGGGTCTTCTGCCGATTGCGGGCGATAGCAACCCGCCAGCAACTCTTCCAGGGTCGGGTCGCCTTTGGCGCGGCCAATCACCGCAGCCACTTCGGCGTCCAGCGCATCGGACGGCCCGGTGTGGCGACGGCCGAACGGGAACACAATCACTCGCAGCAGGCAACCGAGGACCTTGTTCGGGAAGTTGCTCAGCAGTTCATCCAGTGCACGTTCCGATTCGCCGAGGCTTTCTTCCATGGCCCAGGCAAACAGCGGCTCCAGGTGATCCGGCGAATCCAGGTCGTGATAACGCTTGAGCGCCGCCGAGGCCAGGTACATATGGCTCAGCACATCACCCAGGCGCGCCGACAGGCGTTCGCGGCGTTTCAGCTCGCCGCCGAGCAACATCATGCTCAAGTCGGCGAGCAGGGCGAACGCTGCGGCCTGACGGTTCAATGCACGGAAATAACCCTGGCTCAAACGGTTGCCCGGGGCTTTTTCAAAGTGCCCGATGCCGAGGTTCAGCACCAACGTGCTGGCAGCGTTACTGACGGCGAAGCCGATATGTTGCATCAGCAGGCCATCAAATTCCTTGAGCGCCTGGTCATGGTCTTCACGGCCGGCCAGCGCCATCTCCTTGAGCACAAACGGATGGCAGCGGATTGCGCCCTGGCCAAAGATCATCAGGTTGCGCGACAGGATATTCGCGCCCTCCACCGTGATGAAGATCGGCGCGCCTTGCCAGTTGCGGCCCAGGTAGTTGTTGGGGCCCATGATGATGCCCTTGCCGCCATGCACATCCATGGCGTGGCTGATGCACTCGCGGCCGCGCTCGGTGAGGTGGTACTTGAGGATCGCCGACAACACCGAGGGTTTTTCGCCCAGGTCGACGGCATTGGCGGTGAGCATGCGCGCGCTGTCCATCAGCCAGGCGTTGCCGCCGATGCGTGCCAGGGCTTCCTGGATACCTTCGAAGGCCGACAGCGGCACGTTGAACTGCTCACGAACTTGAGCGTATTGGCCGGTCACTAAACTGGTGAACTTGGCCGCGCCGGTGCCAACCGCAGGCAGGGAGATCGAACGGCCAACCGACAGGCAGTTCATCAGCATCATCCAGCCCTTGCCGAGCATTTCCTGGCCACCGATAAGGAATTCCAGGGGGATGAATACGTCCTTGCCGGAGTTGGGGCCGTTCATGAACGCGGCGCCCAGCGGCAAATGACGACGGCCGATTTCGACGCCTGGGGTGTCGGTGGGAATCAGCGCCAGGCTGATGCCCAGGTCTTCTTCCTCACCCAACAAGTGGTCCGGGTCATGGGCCTTGAAGGCCAGGCCGAGCAAGGTGGCGACCGGGCCGAGGGTGATGTAGCGTTTTTCCCAGTTCAGGCGCAGGCCCAGGGTTTCCTTGCCTTCCCATTCACCTTTGCAGATAACGCCGGTGTCGGGCATGGCGCCGGCGTCGGAGCCCGCCAGTGGGCCGGTGAGGGCGAAGCAGGGGATATCGTCACCACGGGCCAGGCGTGGCAGGTAGTGATTGCGTTGTTCGTCGGTGCCGTAATGCAGCAGCAGCTCGGCCGGGCCGAGGGAGTTAGGCACCATCACGGTGGACGCGAGGTCGCCGCTGCGGGTGGCGAGTTTCATCGCGACCTGGGAGTGGGCGTAGGCCGAGAAGCCCTTGCCGCCATATTCCTTGGGGATGATCAGGGCGAAGAAGCCGTGGGTCTTGATGTGCTCCCAGGCAGCCGGCGGCAGGTCCATGGCCTGGCCGATTTCCCAGTCGCTGACCATCGCGCAAAGTTCTTCGGTAGGGCCGTCGATGAACGCTTGTTCTTCTTCGGTCAGTTGCGCCTTGGGGTAGGCCAGCAACTTGTCCCAATCGGGGCGGCCGCTGAACAGTTCGCCGTCCCACCACACGGTGCCGGCATCGATGGCGTCGCGCTCGGTCTCGGACATCGGCGGCAGGACTTTCTGGAACCAGCTGAACAGCGGCTTGGTGAAGTATTGGCGGCGCAGGTCGGGCAACAACAGGGGCACGGCCACGGCGGCGATCAGCACCCAGAAGATGACCAGCAGCCAACCCGGTGCATGGCTCCAGGCGCCCATCGCCAGCAGGTAGACGGCGACCACGCCCAGCGCGGGCAGGGGCGCGGTGCGGCGGTGTGCCAGGTAGGCAATGCCGACCACCAGAACCAGTATCCACAACAACAGCATATTCAATCCTCCGTGAAACCAAGGGCGAAACCACCATGGAGCTTAGTCGGCATCCGAAAAAGCGCGGTGGCGAGGGTGTAACGAGTTGTGCTGGCGCACGCCGACATTTGGCCGAATCGTCGTTATCTCCACGGCAGGCCTGTCGTTAGACTCAAGGCTTCCCTAGGAGATAAAGCTCATGGATACGTACTTGAATCCCAGCCGCTTCATCGATAGTGACCACCCTGCGGTGGTGGAGTTCGCCGAAAAACATCGCGGAACCCGCCCGGATTTAAGTGACCAGGCGGTCAGTCTCTACTACGCCGTGCGTGAGGCGATTCGCTACAACCCGTACACCTTCAGCCGGGACCCCAATACCCTCAGTGCCAGCTTTGCCCTGGCCACCGGCGAGAGCTACTGTGTGCCCAAGGCCACCTTATTGGCCGCCTGCGCCCGCCATTGCGGGATCCCGGCGCGCATTGGCCTGGCGGATGTGCGCAATCATTTATCGACACCGCGCCTGCTCGCGCTGCTCAAAAGTGATGTGTTCGCCATGCACGGCTATACCGAGTTGTACCTGCACGGTCGCTGGGTCAAGGCCACGCCGGCGTTCAACAGCCAACTGTGCGAGTTGTTCGACGTGCCGCCGTTGGAGTTCGACGGGGTCAACGACAGCGTGTTCCACGCCTTCAACCGCCAAGGCCAGCGCTCGATGGAGTATGTGCTGGACCACGGGCAGTTCAGCGATGTGCCCGAAGCGTTTTTCTTCGCGCATATTCAGCAGTGTTACCCGCACCTGTTTGCCGACGACATGCCGCTCTTGCTCAAGGACATGCAGGGCGACATGCAGAGCGATTTAAGCCGCGTGTGAACCGGCGTATGCTGCTGCGTTCATCAAGCCATGTTCATCAACGATAAGGCGCGGTCATGCTGAAAATATGGGGTCGTAAAAATTCATCAAACGTCAGGAAGGCACTGTGGTGCGCCGAGGAACTCGGCCTGGACTATGAGGCAATTGATGCGGGCGGGGCTTTTGGTGTGGTCGACACCCCGCAATATCGGGCGTTGAACCCCAATGGCCGGGTGCCAATGATCGAAGACGGCGACTTTGTGTTGTGGGAATCCAACACCATCGTGCGTTATCTGTGCGCCAAGAACGCGTCGGATTTTTACCCAAATGACCTGCAAGCCCGTGCCAGCGCCGAGAAGTGGATGGACTGGACCACGTCCACGCTCGCCGATCCGTTCAAGGCTGTGTTTTGGGGCATCCTGCGCACCCCGGCAGAAAAACAGAACTGGGACAGCATCAATGCCGGTCGCCAAGCCTGCATCGATGCGCTTAACACCGTCGACCAGGCACTCGCCGAGCAACCCTACCTGTCCGGCGAGCATTTCGGCATGGGCGACATCCCCTTGGGTTGCTTTGCCTACGCCTGGTTCGAGATGCCCATCGAGCGCCCGGCAATGCCCCATCTAGAGGCCTGGTACCAGCGCCTCAAAGACCGCCCGGCCTACCGCAAGGCCGTGATGACCGCGTTGACTTAATACCGACTATTAATACAGGTGACTGTACTTGTGCGGCGCGGCCAAGCACCATGCTTGTCATGCGCCGCCGTTGAACTACGTGCGCTGCGCGCTTATCTACTCTTTCTATTCCCTTCTCTGGTGCGTAATCCGATATGAGTTCCGCTCTGTCCATCCGGCAGCTAACCAAAACCTACGGCAACGGTTTCCAGGCCCTGAGTGGTATCGATCTGGACGTTGCCGAAGGTGACTTCTTCGCCTTGCTCGGCCCCAACGGTGCCGGCAAATCCACCACCATCGGCATCCTCTCCACCCTGGTCAACAAAACCAGCGGCTCGGTGAATATCTTTGGCCATGACCTGGACAAATCCCCGGCGGCGCTCAAGCGCTCCATCGGTGTGGTGCCCCAGGAATTCAACTTCAACCAGTTTGAAAAGACCTTCGACATTGTCGTGACCCAGGCTGGTTACTACGGCATCCCGGCGAAAATCGCCAAGGAGCGCGCCGAGCAGTACCTGACTCAGTTGGGCTTGTGGGACAAGCGTGACGTGCCGTCGCGTTCGTTGTCCGGCGGCATGAAGCGCCGCCTGATGATTGCTCGCGCGCTGGTGCATGAACCGCGCCTGCTGATCCTCGATGAGCCGACCGCGGGTGTGGACATCGAGCTGCGCCGTTCGATGTGGACCTTCCTCACCGAGCTGAACGAGAAGGGCATCACCATCATCCTCACCACCCATTACCTGGAAGAGGCTGAGCAGTTGTGCCGCAACATCGGCATCATCGACCACGGCACCATTGTCGAGAACACCAGCATGCGTAACCTGCTGGGCCAGTTGCATGTGGAAACCTTCCTGCTCGACCTGAAAAACAACCTGTCGGTGGCACCACAACTGCTCGGCTACCCAAGCCGCCTGGTGGATGGCCACACCCTGGAAGTCCAGGTGGACAAGGCCATGGGCATCACCGCGTTGTTCACCCAGTTGGCGGCCCAGAGCATCGAAGTGCTGAGCCTGCGTAACAAAACCAATCGCCTTGAGGAGTTGTTTGTGTCCCTGGTGGAGAAAAATCTGGCGAAGGTGGCGGTATGAGTTCCGAACTGCAACCCAACCTTGTCGCGCTGCAGACCATCGTTTACCGCGAAGTGAAGCGCTTTACCCGGATCTGGCCGCAGACCCTGCTGCCGCCGGCGATCACCATGGTCTTGTACTTCGTGATCTTCGGTAACCTGATCGGCCGCCAGATCGGCGACATGGGTGGCTTCACTTACATGGAGTACATCGTGCCGGGCCTGATCATGATGTCGGTGATCACCAACTCTTACGGCAACGTGGTCTCGAGCTTTTTCGGCAGCAAGTTCCAGCGTTCCATCGAAGAATTGATGGTCTCGCCGGTGTCGCCGCACACCATTCTGATCGGCTACACCCTGGGCGGCGTGCTGCGCGGTTTGATGGTCGGGGTGATCGTGACCTTGCTGTCGCTGTTCTTCACCCATCTGCAGGTACATCACCTGGGGGTCACCATTTTGGTGGTGGTATTGACGGCGACGATCTTCTCGCTGCTGGGCTTTATCAACGCTGTGTTTGCACGTAACTTCGATGATATTTCGATCATCCCGACGTTTGTGCTGACGCCGCTGACCTATCTGGGCGGGGTGTTCTACTCCATTACCTTGCTGCCACCGTTCTGGCAGACCGTGTCGCTGGCCAACCCGGTGTTGCACATGGTTAACGCCTTTCGCTACGGCATTCTGGGCGTGTCGGATATCAAGATCAGCGTGGCGATTACCTTTATGCTGGTGGCGACGGTGGTGCTGTATGTGGGATGCGCGCGGTTGCTGGTGAGTGGGCGCGGGATGCGTACCTAAGCAGTTAGCTGCAATAAAAAACGGCCTCCCAGTGAGGCCGTTTTTTATTGACTGTAGGCAGGGCCTATGTGGGAGCTGGCTTGCCTGCGATGGCGGTCTTTTGGTGTACATATCCATTTCTGCGGTAACGGCTACCTATGGTTCCGCTCTTACAGCGGGTCACTTTTGCAAGGACGCAAAAGTAACCAAAAGGTCCTCGCCCCACCACTCGGTGCCTCGCCTAGGCTCGGCATGCCCGCACTCCGGCTTGAATCCGTGGGCCGCCGCGATGGGCCATCCTTGGCCCAGCGCGGCTAACCCGGCGTCCTGCCGGGTTACCCACGGATTCAAGCCTGCGTTCGGCCATCGTGGTTAACGGGGCGTCTCAGATCAAAAGCAGATCAAGATCAAGATCTACAGCACGGCGGCCTGAAAGCCGACCTGAGTGGTTGAATCAAAAGCAAAAGCGGATTTGCATGCACTGAAGAGCTGCTTTTCTGTGGGAGCTGGCTTGCCTGCGATGCAGACACCTTGGTGTATCAGGCACACCGAGTTGATGCCATCGCAGCGGTGCGACGATTCGACAAGCCAGCTCCCACCTTTGACCGAGTATGGCTCTGCTGTTGCTGTTGCTGTTGCTCCGGCCCTTACATCCTTTTCGATGACGAAGTCAGCGGTCTTTTGATCTGCGCTTTTGATCTTGATCTTGATCTGAAATCGCCCCGTTAAACACGATGGCCGGAATTCGACAGTGATTTGGGGGGTAAACCGGCAGGGATGCCGGTTTAGCCGCGCTGGGCCAAGGATGGCCCATCGCGGCGGCCCCCCAAATCACTGGCGGATTGCGGGCATGCCGAGCCATAGCGAGGCACCGAGTGTTGGGGCGAAGACTTTTTGGTTACTTTTGTGTCTTTACAAAAGTGACCCGCTGTAAGAGCGGAACCCTACTCAGCCGTTACCGCAGCAATGGATATGTACTCGGCCCGACGCAAGATAACCATCGCAGGCAAGCCAGCTCCCCCATTGGCTATGCATCAGGCCGTTACCTTCTGAGTGCCAGCTCGATCAGTCCATGCAGCTCTTGCACCGTCAGCGGTTCGGTCGAAAACAAAATGCGAAACACCGTCGGCGCCGCCAGCAGGTTGATCAAATGGTCCACGCTCGGCGGCGTACTCTGTGGGTAGCGATCGATAATCGTCTGAAACTGCCCACTCAGAATGCTCACGCAATAACCCGGCGTGATCATGCTCTGCAGGTCACGCATCATGTTGCGCCCAGGCTCCGAGTTCATTTCATCCAGGTATTGCTCAGCCCAGGCCTGCAGGTCGCCGCGCAGGCTGCCGGTATTCGCCGGCTCGCTGTCGGGGCGCATGCGGGCCAGGGCCACATCGGCCAACAGCACCGATAAGTCGCCCCAGCGCCGGTAGATGGTCGAGGGCGTGACGCCCGCGCGTGTCGCAATCATCGGCACGGTAACGCTGGAGCGCTCATGGGCTTCGAGCAGCTCACGCACCGCCGAATGCACTGATTCTTGGACCCGGGCACTGCGGCCTCCCGGGCGAAGGCCTTCTTTTATCGCCATGCGTAAAACCTTAACACAAAGAATTTGCTTTAAGCGCGCACTGGTAGCACACTGCGCAAAAGCAAAGTATTAGCTTTAGCGGAGTGTGCCCATGTCTCGCGTTATTTCTCAACGGTCCAGCCTGGCGTTCCTGGTCATCACTGTGTTGACCTTCCTCGCCGCGTCCAGCGCGCCGACGCCGCTGTATCAGGTGTATCAGGAAAACCTGCACTTCTCCGCAGCGATGCTCACGGTGATTTTCGGCGTGTATGCCGTCAGCCTGCTGGCGGCGTTGCTGACCGTGGGTTCGCTGTCGGATCACCTGGGGCGCAAGCCGGTGATTTTCGTCGCATTGCTGCTCAATATTGCGGCGATGGTGTTGTTTATCAACGCCGACAGCACCGCGCACCTGATTGTCGCCCGCGCGTTGCAAGGTTTCGCCACCGGCATGGCCACGGCGGTGCTGAGTGCGACCCTGCTCGACACTGACCGCGTGCGTGGCCCGATGCTCAATAGCCTGGCGCCACTGCTGGGCATGGCCAGTGGTGGGCTGGGCAGCGGCCTGTTGGTCGAGTTCGCGCCGCGTCCTACCCAGTTGATTTACTTCACGCTGTTGGGGTTGATGGTATTGCAGGCGGTGTATGTGTGGCGCCTGGCGGAAACCGTCAGCCGTATTCCGGGGGCCTTGAAGTCGCTGGCGCCAACCCTGCATGTGCCGCGGCAAGCGCGCCGGGCCTTATGGCTGGTGATGCCGCTGAATGTGGCGGTGTGGGCGTTGGGCGGGTTCTTCTCATCCCTGGCGCCGTCGCTGGTCAAGGCTGCCACAGGTTCCACGTCGCACTTGATCGGCGGGGTTCTCGTAGCGGTGGTGACCTTGAGTGGTGCGGTGATGATCTACAGCGTGCGCGAGCGCCCGGCCGATAAAATCATGCGGCTGTCGGCAGGGCTGTTGGCTGTGGGCGTCGCGCTGCTGCTGGTGGCCGTGCACCTGGGTATTTTGTGGCTGTTCTTTGTCGCCAGTGTGATTGCAGGTTTCGGTTTTGGCGGCGGCTTCATGGGCAGTGTGCGCAGTATCGTCGGGCTGGCGTTACCCCATGAAAGGGCCGGTTTGATGTCGGCGTTCTATGTCTTGAGCTACTTGGCGTTCTGTCTGCCGGCGCTGTTGGCGGGTTACCTGAGCCATGTTTACGGCCTTATCGTCACCACTGAAGGCTATGGGGCCGCGCTGATGGTGCTGGCCCTGAGTGCCTTGGTCGGTTTGGTCCTGCAGAACTCGGTGCAGGCCAAGGCGGCGATAGAATGATGCTGTATATTGGTAAAGTAGATAACAGATAGAGATATTACCCGTTATATAGATATTCGATCAGGTTCTATGATGGCTTCAACCTCATGCGAGGAAGAGGATTACCATCATGACCTGCTCGACGACTCCCAACTGCAAAACCCCCAGCTACAAACCCTTGAGTCATCTGACCCGCCCACGGGAAGTGATTCGCCAGTTCACCCCCAACTGGTTTGCCGCGACCATGGGCACCGGCGTGCTGGCCCTGGCCTTGGCGCAACTGCCGTTCAACCTGCCAGGTTTGCACGTCATTGCCGAAGGGCTGTGGTTGTTCACCATTGGCCTGTTTGTGCTGTTCAGCCTGTTGTATGCGGCACGTTGGGTGATGTTTTTCCACGAAGCGCGACGCATCTTCGGGCACTCCACGGTGTCGATGTTCTTCGGCACCATTCCCATGGGCCTGGCGACGATTCTCAACGGTTTGCTGCTGTTTGGCCTGCCGCGCTGGGGCAGCGAAGTGATCCCGCTGGCTGAAGCCTTGTGGTGGTTGGACGTGGCGATGGCCCTGGCCTGCGGCGTGTTGATCCCGTTCATGATGTTCACCCGTCAGGAACACAGCATCGACCAGATGACCGCCGTCTGGCTGTTGCCGGTGGTTGCTGCCGAAGTCGCCGCCGCCAGCGGTGGCCTGCTGGCGCCGCACTTGGCCGACGCCCATTCGCAACTGGTGATGCTGGTGACCAGCTACGTGTTGTGGGCGTTTTCGCTGCCGGTGGCGTTCAGCATCCTGACCATCCTGATGTTGCGCATGGCCCTGCATAAACTGCCACCTGCCAATATGGCCGCGTCGAGCTGGCTGGCCCTTGGCCCCATCGGCACCGGCGCGCTGGGCATGTTGCTGTTGGGCGGTGACGCCCCGGCGATCTTCGCCGCCAATGGTTTGCCGGGTGTGGGCGAAATGGCCAATGGCCTGGGCGTGGTGGCGGGTATCACCCTGTGGGGCTTCGGTTTGTGGTGGATGCTGATCGCGGTGCTGATCACCCTGCGTTACCTGCGCGCCGGCATACCGTTCAACCTCGGCTGGTGGGGGTTTACCTTCCCGCTGGGGGTTTACGCGTTGGCCACGCTGAAGCTGGCGAGCCTGCTGCACCTGAGCTTTTTCAGCGTCTTTGGCAGCGTGCTGGTGCTGGCATTGGCGCTGATGTGGCTGATCGTGGCCAAGCGCACCGTGCAGGGCGCCTATAAAGGTGAGCTTTTTGTTTCGCCATGCATTGCAGGACTAGCGAATAAATAAGCGCGATTAGGTAAAGTCGTGGCCTGAGAAACTACAAGCCTTCAGGCCACGCAGGAACACGGACGATGAGCCACCCCTCACAATTCACCTTGCTGCGCACACGGCGCTTTCTGCCGTTTTTCATTACCCAGTTGCTGGGCGCATTCAACGACAACATCTTCAAGCAATCGCTGATCCTGGCGATTCTCTACAAGCTCACCATCGAGGGCGACCGCTCCATCTGGGTCAACCTGTGCGCCTTGTTGTTTATCCTGCCATTCTTCCTGTTCTCGGCGCTGGCCGGGCAGTTTGGCGAGAAATTCAACAAGGACGCGCTGATCCGTGCGATCAAGATCGGCGAGATCGTGATCATGGCCGTGGGCGCCACGGGCTTTCTGTTCAACCACCTGGAACTGATGTTGCTGGCGCTGTTTGCCATGGGCACGCATTCGGCGCTGTTCGGCCCGGTGAAGTACTCGATCATGCCCCAGGCGCTGCACGACGATGAACTGGTGGGCGGCAACGGGCTGGTGGAAATGGGCACGTTTCTGGCGATCCTGGCCGGCACCATTGGCGCCGGGATCATCATGTCGTCGAGCAATTACGCGCCCCTGGTGGCGGTAGCGATTGTCGGCGTGGCGGTGCTCGGCTACCTGGCCAGCCGCAGTATTCCGCGGGCGGCGGCGTCCACGCCCGAGCTGCGCCTGAACTGGAATATCTTCAGCGAATCCTGGGCGACCTTGCGCCTGGGCCTGGGGCAGACGCCGGCAGTGTCGCGCTCGATTGTCGGCAACTCGTGGTTCTGGTTTGTCGGCGCGATCTACCTCACGCAGATCCCGGCCTACGCCAAGGAATGGTTGTACGGCGATGAAACGGTGGTGACGCTGATCCTCACGGTGTTTTCGGTGGGCATCGCCGTCGGTTCGATGCTCTGCGAAAAGCTCTCCGGGCGTAAGGTCGAGATCGGCCTGGTGCCGTTTGGCTCGTTTGGCCTGACGGTCTTCGGCCTGCTGCTGTGGTGGCACTCGGGCGGTTTCCCGCAATCGGCCGAGGAGCATAGCTGGCTGGCGGTACTCAGCTACGGACAGGCGTGGTGGGTGTTGTTCGATATCCTTGGCCTGGGTGTGTTCGGTGGCTTCTATATCGTGCCGCTCTACGCGCTAATCCAGTCACGCACGGCCGAGAACGAGCGCGCGCGGGTCATCGCGGCCAACAATATTCTCAATGCGTTGTTCATGGTGGTCTCGGCCATCGTCTCGATCCTGCTGCTGAGCGTGGCCAAGCTGTCGATCCCGGAGTTGTTTCTGGTGGTGTCGCTGCTCAACATCGCGGTCAACACTTACATCTTCAAAATCGTCCCCGAGTTCACCATGCGTTTCATGATCTGGCTGCTCAGCCATTCCATGTACCGCGTGGAGCATCGCAACCTGGAACGCATTCCCGATGAAGGCGCGGCGTTGCTGGTGTGCAACCACGTGTCGTTTGTCGATGCACTGTTGATTGGCGGCGCGGTGCGTCGGCCGATTCGCTTTGTGATGTACTACAAAATCTACCGTTTACCGGTGCTCAACTTCATTTTCCGTACGGCCGGGGCGATTCCGATTGCCGGGCGCCATGAAGATATCCAGATCTACGAAAAAGCCTTCACACGGATTGCCCAGTACCTGAAGGAAGGGGAATTGGTGTGCATCTTCCCCGAAGGCAAGCTGACCGCCGATGGCGAGATGAATGAGTTCCGTGGCGGGCTGACGCGGATTCTGGAGGAGACTCCGGTGCCGGTGATTCCGATGGCGTTGCAAGGGTTGTGGGGGAGCTTTTTCAGTCGCGATCCGAACAAGGGGATCTTTCATCGGATCTGGTCGCGGGTGGTGTTGGTGGCCGGTGAGCCGGTTGCTGTAGAGGGCGCGACGCCTGAGCAGTTGCAGGCGCAGGTAGGCGTGTTGCGCGGGAGTGTCAGGTAGTGATCGTTCCCACGCTCTGCGTGGGAACGCCGCCCTGGACGCTCCGCGTCCGCTTCTAAAGGCGCAACGCGGAGCGTCACAGGATGCATTCCCACGCGGAGCGTGGGAACGATCATGTGGGAGCTGGCTTGCCTGCGATAGCGGTAGTGGCTCAGGCGCTGATCTTGAGCCCAACCAGCCCGCAAATAATCAACGCCACACTCGCCAGCCGAAACAACGCCATGGACTCGCCAAACAGGATGATCCCGGCGATCACCGTGCCCACCGCACCCACACCGGTCCAGATGGCATAGGCGGTGCCCAACGGCAGCTCCTTCATGGCCAGGCCCAGCAGGCCGAGGCTGATGGCCATGGCGGCAATCGTCAGGGCTGTCGGCAGCGGCTTGCTGAAACCGTCGGTGTACTTCAGGCCGACCGCCCAGCCGACCTCAAACAGTCCGGCAAAAAACAGAATGATCCAGGACATGTTGATCTCCCCTTTATAACTGGGGTCGTCCCCGGATTAAGCGCTTGAAAGCGTCGCGAGGTCGTCCTCGCGAAGCCCGGTAGCTTGCCGAAAATTGATAGGACGATCAAGTTTGTGGCGTGTTCTCCATAGCACGGCGGTCTTCCTTTTCGCTCATTCTGCGAAAGTACGTCGACAGCAATGCCCCGGAAATATTGTGCCACACGCTGAACAGCGCACTCGGCACCGCCGCCAAGGGTGAAAAGTGCGCACTGGCCAGCGCGGCGCCCAGCCCGGAGTTCTGCATGCCCACTTCCAGCGCCAGGGATTTACGCTGCGCCAACGGCAGTTTGAACACGCGGCCGGTGAAGTAGCCGAGCAGATAACCGAAGCTGTTGTGCAGCATGACTACGGCCATGATCAACAGGCCGGATTCGGCGATCTTCGCCTGGCTCGCCGCAACCACTGCAGCGACGATGATCACAATGCTCACCACCGACACCAACGGCAGCACGTCTACCGCATGGCGGACGCGCTCACCCAGTACGCGTTGCGCCACCACGCCCAGCACGATCGGCAGTAACACCACTTGCAGGATCGACCAGAACAACTCCATGAATGACACCGGCAGCCAGGCCGAGGCCAGCAGCCAGATCAACGCGGGCGTCAGCAGCGGGGCGAGGAGGGTGGTGACGGCGGCGATGGCCACCGACAGCGCCAGGTCGCCCCGGGCCAGCCAGGTCATGACGTTGGACGAAGTGCCGCTTGGGCAGCACCCGACCAGGATCACGCCGACGGCGATTTCCGGCGGCAGGTGGAACGCCTGGCACAGCAGCCAGGCCACGCCCGGCATGATCACAAAATGCGCGACCACGCCGAGGGCCACGCGCCAGGGGTGGCGAGCGACTTCGGCGAAGTCTTCCAGTTTCAAGGTCAGCCCCATGCCGAACATTACCAGGCCCAACAGCGGCACGATGGCGCCTTTAAGGCCAATGAACCAACCGGGCTCAAGAAAGGCGAGCACCGCGAAAATCAACACCCAGTAGGCGAAGGTATTGCCAACGAAGCGGCTCAAGGCGGCGAGTGCGCGCATGGGGGATGTCCTTGTTATCAGATTTCGGAAGTGCAAATGTAATCAAATGTGGGAGCTGGCTTGCCTGCGATAGCATCAACTCGGTATGACTGATAGACCGAGGTGTCTGCATCGCAGGCAAGCCAGCTCCCACACTGACTGTGCTCCCTTTATGGCGGGTGTAGCTTAGATGCCCTGTGGAGTTTCTTCGCCGCCGAGTGCCTCAACCAGCGCCGGCAGGAACTCGCCAAACGTCAGCATCATCAGGGTAAAGCTGGCATCCAGTTGGCCCAATGCCTCGTCGCCGCCGTCCTGTTCAGCCTGGTCTTGCAGCAGGTCTTCGAACTTCAGGCGCTTGACGGTCATTTTGTCGTCGAGCATGAAGGACAACTTGTCCTGCCAGGCCAGGGACAATTGCGTCACGACTTTGCCGGTGGTCAGGTGCAGTTGGATCTCTTCGCCGGTCAGGTCCTGGCGCTTGCAACGCACGATGCCGCCGTCTTCGTGGGTGTCACGCAGTTCGCATTCGTCGAGGACGAAGAAGTCATCGGCCGGCTTCTGCGTGGTGACCCAGTCGGTCATGATCGCCGTTGGTGCGGTTTTAACCGTCAGCGGGCGTACCGGCAGGGTGCCGATCACTTCGCGCAGGGTCGACAGCAAGTCTTCAGCGCGTTTCGGGCTGGCCGAGTTGACCAGGATCAGGCCCTGTTTCGGCGCAATGGCGGCGAAAGTCGACGAGCGACGGATAAAGGCGCGCGGCAGGAAGGCCTGGATGATTTCATCCTTGATCTGGTCGCGTTCCTTCTTATAGACCTTGCGCATTTGCTCGGCCTCAATCTCTTCGACTTTCTCTTTAAGCGCGTCACGCACCACGCTACCCGGCAGGATGCGTTCTTCCTTGCGTGCAGCGATCAGCAGGAAGTCACCGCTGACATGCACCAGGGGAGCGTCTTCACCTTTACCAAAAGGCGCGACGAAACCGTAAGTGGTCAACTCCTGGCTTGCACATGGGCGCGCCAGTTTGGTGGCCATGGCCGCTTCCAACGCCTCGGCATCAACAGGCAGATCTTGGGTCAGGCGATAGATAAGCAGGTTCTTGAACCACATGGGGTGAGTCTCTCCTTTATACAAAGGGGGGCATTATTCTCTTGATCCGGGCTGAGGCCAACCCTGCCTAAGCCATTGGAAGGGCTGAAAAAAAAGATTTAAGAAAGTGCTTGCCAGACTTAAGGTCGCTCCGTAGAATGCGCGCCACACCGAAGCGAAGGGTGATTAGCTCAGCTGGGAGAGCGTCTGCCTTACAAGCAGAATGTCGGCGGTTCGATCCCGTCATCACCCACCATTCGTTTCAAGTGTTACGCGCAGCGGTAGTTCAGTCGGTTAGAATACCGGCCTGTCACGCCGGGGGTCGCGGGTTCGAGTCCCGTCCGCTGCGCCATATTTGCTTCCACTAAGGCCCACTGAACGCCTGGAAGCCACGGAAATAGCGGCCTTGTGCCGCTTTTTTCGTTTTCTGAATTCCACTGGAATCCATCTCCAGCCACGGTTTTTAAGTACACATTTAAGTACACCGCTGGCACAACCTTTTACGATTTCTTGCGCATCAATTTTCGTATTGGTTCGTCTACCGCTGGGTTGTATTCCCCTCCTTGATCTAAAAGGAGGTGTCTGATGGCTCTGACAGATACAGCGATCAAGCAAGCCAAGCCCACCAACAAGCCTTATACGTTAACTGATGGGGATGGCTTATCTCTGCAGGTGCCTACGACTGGTTCGAAGCGCTGGCATTTCCGTTTCTATTGGCATGACAAGCAATTGCGTATTTCCCTCGGCACCTATCCCGACGTGGGTCTCAAGGAGGCTCGTCGGCGGAGAGAGGCTGCGCGTGCGCTGGTGGCCAACAATATCGATCCCCGATCGCATCGTCGTGCCGAGAGGCAGAAAGCCTCTCACGCCGCCAACAACACGTTTGAAGCGGTTTCTGATCGCTGGCATGAGTTCCGAAGTAAAAAACTGACGAAAAGTAAGAAGGGTAGTGCAGGGCAAGCTAGCAAATACCTGAAGAAGGACATGCTGCCGTGTTTGGGCGATCTTCCGATCGCGGATATTTCTCGTGGTGACGTGCTGGAGCTCATTAGGCGAATTGAGCGCAGAGGGGCGCTGGTCTCCGCTCGAAAGGTACGCACCTGGCTCAACCAGATCTTTCGTTTTGCTATGGCGGAAGGGCTCGTTGATGTAAACCCTGCGGCAGACCTTGATATCGTTGCCGAGATGCCTCGGCCAGTTCGCCATAATCCCTTCCTCCAAGTAAATGAACTTCCAGGATTGCTAAGGACCGTCACCAATTATGAATGTGCAGAAAAGACACGACTCGGTATTCGTCTATTATTGCTGACGGGCGTGCGCACAGGAGAGCTACGGGCGGCGACTCCAGATCAATTCGACTTCGACAAGGGGATCTGGTTGGTGCCGCCAGAGGGTGTGAAGCAGCTCCGGAGTCGTGTGCGAACGCAGGGGAATGAGATCCCACCTTATGTGATTCCGCTTTCTATTCAAGCAATTGCAATTGTGCATCGGCTGATGCAGTTGAGGGCGCGCGGTGCACGGTATCTGCTGGTTCACCGATACGAACCGCAGGAAATGATCAGCGAAAATACCCTCAACACCGCGATCAGCCGGATGGGTTACAAAGGAAGGCTCACTGGTCATGGCATCAGAGGCACCATCTCTACGGCGCTCAACGAGGTTGGCTTTGTAGAAGAATGGATTGAGGCGCAGCTTTCCCATGCGGATGCCAATCAAGTTCGGGCTGCATACAATCATGCGGAATACGTCGAGCCGAGACGTAGGATGATGCAATATTGGGCGGATTTATTAGACGCGCTAGAGGTCGGCGTTTCTCCGCCTAAGCCCGAAGCATACATGGCGCAGAGCGGCCGACGTTCAATGGATTTTCTGAGCATGCAGCAGGAATCTGGTGATAACAGCATGGGTGCTAGAGGCCTAACGGCCGAATCACTTTGAATTTTCGGCATCACCGATCATGGCGATCTAGGGCTGATCGGTCTAGCAGCCTTACAGGCTTACGTTAAAGGCGTTTCGACTCTGAAGTAGAAGGAGCGACCAATCTGGGGGGAGCAACATCTAGATCGGTCGCCTCATTTCGTTTATCCCTCCTGATGAATACCACGTTGAAGTTTTTGTAAGCCGTTCAGAGCTCTATCTCATGCAATCCTTGGCTGCCCTGTCGAGCTCCTCAACGACATAGTGAGTAAGCGTCCGGCTAAGTCACCTTCGGACTTGGTATCCTAGGCCGGACCGAGCAGGGCCGGCAGCTCTCGGCTTGAAGAGACATTCGCTGTCCTCCTCTCCCTGCTGCAAGGCGGACTGCGTAGATGGACATGCAACAGGACGCTTCCAGACCTCGCCTCACAGTGCGTTCGGCTCGACGCTCAACAGTCCCGGTAGTCCTCCGGGTACTCGATCCCATGCAGGAACCACAAACTCTTGGCTTTGCTGTCGTTAGGCGCTTGGTTGAAGATCAAGGCGGGGCATTCTTCGTCCGCCTTGTCGGTTAACTTGGCCAGCAAGGCGACGTTACGGCGCTGTTGCTCTGAAAGGTTCATTTTCCAAGATTCAAGTTGTTCAATGCTAAGCTTTTCCATGCAACTGAAATGCTTACCCAGAATACCGCATAGAACGTCCGAAACCTGGATGGCAGGCTCGCTCCTCGAGTTGGCAAAACGGTACACGATGGGTTGGTCGCGGCAGACGATTCGTCGCTGCTCCAAGCGCGCGCGGATCTGAGGTTCTTCGTCAAACACGTGAACGGCGTTCGTAAATGTGGCCAGCCGATTGAGGAACACGGTATCGAAGCTGTCCACCAGAACGCCCGAGTCGTTGCCGACCAAAAAGTCGAGTGTTGTATCGTCCGCGGCGTCTTGCAGCAGATCGCACAGAGTCATTGTCGCGAAGTTTCTGAACACGAATCCTTTGCGAAACAAAAAAGCGCGAACGGCTCTCACGAATTCCGGAACCCGTTCGACGGACACGCTGGGGTAGTCGAAGGTCTGGAGTAGGCGGAAGTAACTGAGTGGGTCAAGCCGGACGAGTGTGTGCAGTTCGTTTTTCAGTTTGTCGTGCACCGCTCCCAGATGTCTAAAGCGCTCGTGGACAATGAGTGAATCAATCAGGTCTACGATGGACCAGTTCAAGACGCTGAAGTTGGAGTAGTGGGTGTAAACCGGGGCCTCCAGGACCCAGGTGAGGAAGTGCTCAACCTTTCGCGAGCCGAGGCAAGCTGCGTAATCTCCTTGTACGAGGTGCCTGAGCTTCAACTCCGGCGCAGACGGCTGAATTCGTAGCTGCGCTCTGAGCGCCGCGATGTCAGGAAGCACCGCTCCCTGCTCTAAGGCAATGCCGCCTAGGACAAAACAGTCCAGAGAGTCGTGATTCAGCAGCCCGGTGTCCGTGATCGTTAGACGACGGATGTTGTTCGTCTCGTCGTAGTACAGCGTGTACCGCTTGTGGATGTTTGGCATGAAGCTGAGCCAAGTGGGCCTGAAGCAGTTGATGTCGATGGAGGAATCTTCGGGCTTCTCATTGTTCATAGCGTCGTGCTTGGTAGATTTGGGGGTGGGTGGAGCACCTATGCAGATATGGCAACGCAAAGTATGGGGGGAGATCAAGGGCTATGTGACCTGCAGCTCCAACCAGAAAATTGTGGCTTCGATAACCTCAGTAACCCTGAGGCGCAGCGTGCCTTCAATCGATACCATATCTTTCTGGTAGTGGACGTACACCTCCATGAGCTTTGTATCCCCACGCTGCTCGACAGTCGGTTGGCCGAGATAGTTGTCAACGAATGGGTTCACTGGCCATAGCTCATACTGCTCGGCAAGCAAACGAACCTTGTCAGTCAGCACGAGCCAGCTCAATGCGTGTTCTG
Source organism: Pseudomonas sp. ChxA (assembly GCF_030263855.1). NCBI lineage: Bacteria > Pseudomonadati > Pseudomonadota > Gammaproteobacteria > Pseudomonadales > Pseudomonadaceae > Pseudomonas > Pseudomonas sp. ChxA. The sequence continues at coordinate 5,059,374 of NZ_JARPMK010000001.1, read as the reverse complement.
GCGAGATTGAAGCTGCCATTGCCAGGGCGTGCTGGAAGTCGGGGTACCTGGAATGCCCAGTCTCCATCGCGAACTTCACCCTCAGCAGATCCCTCTTGGTCACCAGCTCGCTTTTGTGAACCTTAAGCTTTTCTATATCAAGCACGGCCAAGTCGATTGAAGTGATGGGGGTCTCATGCCCAAAAACCCTGGAGCGCTCGTATGCGTCGATCACTGCCGCGACAATCATGTTTAGGGGCCTCAATGTCAGCTGCTCTCTCCGGTGGCGAGGCATAAGCTCGACGATCACGTAGAATACATACGCAGAGAAGAGACCGACCAACAGGTCACGAGGGTGTCCTAGATTTTGTGTAAACGGGATTTCTATTAAACCGTTAACAGGCGATTTTCGAATTGGATACTGAAGCGATTCAAAGCTGCTTTCCAGTCCCGGATCGGCATCGTCCACTTCTTGCTGATGTTGTTCAGCGCCAGATAAAACAGTTTCATCACCGCTTCATCGGTCGGAAAAGAGGCGCGCGTTTTGATCACTTTGCGCAAGCTCATGTTGATCGATTCGATGGCGTTGGTCGTGTAGATCACCTTGCGAATTTCGGCGGGATAGTCAAAAAACGGGATCACCCGAGCCCAGTTTCGTCGCCATGACAGGCTAATCGATTGGTACTCGGCGTCCCATTTGACTTCAAATTCGCAGAGCCGTTGTTCAGCCAGTTCGGCGGTGGACGAGGTGTAAATCAGCTTGAGGTCAGCCGCCACTTCCCTCTGCCGTTTCCACGATACGAAGTTCAAACTGTTGCGCACCATGTGCACGATGCACAGCTGAACGACGGCTTTTGGGTAAACCGTTTCAATCGCCTCTGGGAAGCCTTTGAGGCCGTCCACGCAGGCGATGAAGATGTCTTGCACGCCACGATTCTTCAGTTCGGTGACCACTTGCAGCCAGAATTTGGCACCTTCGGTTTGAGCGATCCACAAGCCCAGCACTTCCTTGTGACCGGCCATGTTAACGCCGATGGCCAGGTAAACCGCCTTGTTGCGCACGGCGCCGGCATCGCGCACTTTGACGTGAATGCAGTCCAGATAGAGGATCGGGTAAAGCGCGTCCAGCGGTCGGGCCTGCCAGAGCTTGACCTCGTCACTCACCGCGTCGGTAATCGCCGAGATGAGGCTAGGAGAGACCTCTGTGCCGTACATTTCCTGCAAGTGAGCCTGAATTTCTCTGACACTCAAACCGCGAGCGTAGAGAGAGATGACTTTGTCATCGAAGCCCGTCCAGCGGGTTTGATGCTTGGCCACCAGCTGTGGCTCGAAGGACGCCTGGCGGTCGCGTGGGATGTCGAGCGGCAGTTCGCCGAAGTCGCCTTTTAGGGTTTTACCGCTGTGGCCGTTGCGCGCATTGGCGGCGATGTTGGTGATCGCTGCACTTTTATCATGCCCCAGGTGTTCGGTCATTTCGGCTTCAAGGGCCCGCTCAACCAGCATGGTGAGCTGTTTGAGCAGGCCATTTTCGCCGATGAGATCTTCGGGCTTTTTGTAATTGGCCAATAAACTGTCGGCCAGTTTAACCAGTTCAGGATCAGGCTTGACTCGTTTGGCGCGCTTGGGTTTTGGCTCGGTCATCGGATTTCCTTGGGGTAGGCAGTCTCCTGCCAAATGACCGTTTACACAAAACTAATTACACCCTCCAGGTCACTGCTTACACTGCTAGTTGCATCAGCACGAAGGAATACTGCAACCTGACTATCATCCAGCCAAGGCCAGAGTGACAGCTTCAGGTTAATCAGGACAATAATAACTAGGACGCCTACGGCCCCTGCCAGTAACCACTTTTCCCTTGCTTCTCGCCAAACCCACATAGTCCCGCGCCCCCCTTGAATTTCGCAAGCATACCGACAGGTAGGTGCTTGACATCGCCTCACTGGCCCTGCGCCATTGCAACTTATCCAAACCAATTGAGAGGTGGGGGACGAGGCTTCTGCCATCCCCAGCTCCGCAGACAGATTATCGAATGTGCTAACGCAGCGGTGCTTCGACGAATAGCAGAGTGATCCTGCCAGCTCCCAGCTCTTCAAGGGGAGTCACGCTAAGTGTATCAGCCCGAGGTGCGCGGACATCCATGAAGCACACATGTTAAGTACCCTTCCGGCTGAGCTCGATGCAATCAAGACAGCCCACAAAAAATCAAATATGTAGATCTGGTCTTCGTCGAATCCGTGAGCTAGTACGAAACCGCATCCGGTCGCACACTAGTTCCCCAAGCCACTGGATATATCTATGATGGGGCACGGTTAATCTCAATTTGTTGCTGTGCTCGGGAGCGCCGGCCGAGGCGGTACCGAAGGATTTTGCTCGCTCTCATAGTCGATGCTCAGAAGGATACTGGTCGGTGAAAATCAGAAAGATAGTGATCAAGAACTTTCGTGGAGTGAAAGAGCTTGAATGGAACCTACCAGCGGGCGATATCATCTGCCTCATAGGGAAAGGTGACTCGTCCAAGTCCACAATCTTGGAAGCCATCCGCTACACGTTTCACCCCCAATGGAATCTCGCCTTCAGCGATTCTGATTTCTATCAGTGCCGGATTGCTGACTGCATAAACATCGAAATCACGATCGGCAATTTGCATGAGGATTTCTGCGCGCTCAACAAGTACGGTCTGCATCTACGGGGTTGGGATGCGACAACTCGGAAACTCGAGGATGAGCCCGATGACCATCTGGAAAGCGTGCTAACTGTCAGGCTGACGGTCGAGAAGGACTTAGAACCGAAATGGACAGTGGTCTGTGACCGGAATCCAGAGGGTGTCCCTTTCAAGCAAGCCGACAGAACCAAGGTAGGAGTGGGCCTCATCGGTGTATACAGCGAGAGAGAGCTTTCCTGGGCGAACGGAACCGCACTTGCCAAGCTGACCGCAGCACAGAGCTTGAGCGAGCTGTTAGCCAATGCGTCAAGAACCGCCAGAAACTCGTTGGATATTGACCGGCCTGTCACCCTTACAAATTTTGATGCTGCAGCGATCAAATCTCAGGATATTGCGAAGCTGCTTGGTGTTCCCGTATCAGATGCCTTCAAGGCTCACCTCGACTTGGCTTCCATCAACCTGCGGGTAGGTGGACTTGCCCTGCATGACGGCGAAATACCGTTGCGTCAGTTGGGGCTCGGATCTCGCCGCATGCTTCAGTGCGGAATCCAAAGGGCGGGGTTGGACGAAGGCCACATCACTCTGTTCGATGAGCTGGAATTCGGCTTGGAGCCGCACAGAATCACACGTCTCATTAAGCACATTAGGGAAGACAACCGCGGGCAATATTTCCTGACTACGCATTCGCCCATGGTGCTTCGCGAACTCACCGTACAGGACCTTCATATCGTCCACAGCAGAGGCGGGACGGTTACGATCATCTCCGCTGGTGAGCAGGGACTTGAAGAGCACGAGGTTCAGGGAAAGATTCGCTCGAGCACTGAAGCATTTCTGGCGAAGAAAGTCGTGGTGTGCGAGGGCGCTACCGAAGTCGGCTTCCTGAGAGGTTTTGACGACTACCAGATAGACAACGCAAAGGATCCGTTTTCCTTTCACGGTGTAGCGCTGTTGGACGCAAAGAGTGGGAACAAGGTAAAGGCACTTGCCAAGGCCTTCAAATCACTCTGCTATGACGTATCCGTTTTGGCTGATGCCGACGCGCAAGATCAGTTTTCCATTGCAGATGAAGCTGAGCTTCGCAAAATGGGCATTCCGACTTTTGTATGGAGCGAGAATCTTTCACTTGAAGAGCGGGCTTTCCAAGATCTGCCATGGCCCGCGGTGTTGGCGAGCTTGAAGCTTGCTCAAGGTAAGCTGGGATTCCCTGTGCGTGACCAGGTGCTATCCAAATTTGCCGGCCCCTTAGACAAAGATTGTGCCGTGTGGGGGGAAAGTCCTGAGCTGCGTGTTGCTATCGGCGTTGCCGCGAAAAAATCTGGCTGGTTCAAGGACACCACTAGAGGTGACCTATGGTTCAAGGAAATATGCCCGGCCTTCCAAGATGCCGCCTTCGGCAAAAAGAACCTTGCGCTTGAGCTCGGAAAACTTTGGGAGTGGGCCGAGCATGTCTGAAGAGTTGGCGATCAAGCTCAACGACTGCGCTACTAAGGGGTATGTACTCGCACCTGCGGGGTATGGAAAGACACACCTCATCGCGTTGGCAGTGAAAGCTTCCAGTGGCAGACAACTGATCCTGACGCATACCTTTGCCGGGGTGAACTCCATCAAGACGAAGATGACCAACTTAGGTGTTCGCTCCTCTCAATATCAGGTGGACACGATCGCCAGCTGGGCGCTGCGACTTTGCCTGGCCTACCCCAAAACGTCAGGGTGGAAAATTGAAAACCCGACCAGCAAGCAATGGAACAAGCTCTATGAGTGCTGCTCTGGTCTGCTAGCTAAGGGGTTCATTCGGCAGGCCGTGTCGGCCAGCTACGTCGGCGTCTATGTGGACGAGTATCAAGACTGCTCGGACTTACAGCACGCGTTGGTCTGCGCTTTGGCTGACTTCCTTCCTAGTCGGATCTTAGGTGACCCCATGCAGGCCATCTTTGACTTTGACGAGGGCAAGCCTGTGGACTGGGAGGTGAGCATCTACCCCAAATTTGACTGCCTGGGGCAGCTGGAGACGCCCTGGCGATGGGTAAAGGCGAAAAATCCGGCTCTCGGCGCCTGGCTCAAAGAGGCAAGACGAAAGATAGAGCTAGGCCAACAGATTGACTTGCTGGGCGAGCGGCCGCCGAGTGTGGTTCGTGTTCACACCGCTCAAGAATACCTCGAGACTAAGCAGTATTCGTCACTCTGTGGATTGCTCAATCATGCTGAGAGTGTAATTGCTCTACATGGCGGCGATCAGCAGTCCAAAAACAAAACTCACCGTTTAGCCCGCACCATGGCTGGCCGCTTTTCCTCGATCGAGGAGGTTGAAGGCAAAGACCTGCATGCCTTTCTTAAGAAGCTTGGGGCTGCTAAGACGGTTCAGGCAGGATTTCTCCTGGCAATTGAGTTCGCAAAAAAATGCTTCACGGGTGTCGCTGACGCTCTGACTGCGGGCACCAAACGCGGCGAGGTGGCTAATCTTCGCAAAGGTACGAAATACCCTCTGGTGCTGCAGGCAGCGAATGACTACCTGAACAATCCTACGAGCACCCATCTCAAAGCGTTCTTTCTGGTTCTGAAGACCAACCCAGAGACGTCTGCCTATCGCCGTGATCTGCTGTATCGCTTCCTCTGCGTGCTCAAGATGCATGTTGATGGTGAGGGTGCGACGCTTGTCGAGGCCGGCGTCAGGTACCAGCGCGAGATGAGGCATACGGGGCGGCCTATCAGTCACCAAAAGCTCATCGGGACAACGCTGCTGGTCAAGGGCCTTGAATACGACCATGCCGTCATTCTCAATGCGGATGCACTGGACGCGAAGGACTTGTACGTGGCGATGACCCGAGGGTCAAAATCGCTCACCGTCATCGGGACATCCAGACACTTGCCAGCTTAGGCTCTTCCTGGCCCAACAGCGACATTCTCAAGCGCCTCATCGCTCCACCGGACGAGTGAGGGGGCGCTTTTCCGCCAGAAGCTCTGCTCAATGCTGATCAGGGTATTCCGCCTCTTCTCTAGATTGAGTTTCGTGCCTAGTTGCTTACAGGTGTGCTTCCTCCTCGCATCGCTCCTTTGCGTCATTTCGTCTCGATTGCAGCTTGCTTGCTCTATGCTTCTCTACTTGTTAAAGGATTCATGGAAAAAGAAAAAGGGGTAACTGCATTACAGCAGGTAAAGCTTGCCCTGTGTAAGCGGATGGCGAACACACCATAGTGACGCTGTATCGCGTTGTGAGGAGCTACTGGAACACACCCAGCGGGATATGTGGGCATCCTATTATGTAGACGGCGTCTATTTACTCTTTGATGACAGAAATGAGTGAAGTTGCTTCAGCTTTCCTAAGAGTTCGTCGAATGTGATTATCTCGACCTCTCGAGAGTTTCTGCGGAACAACTCAAATGATTTTTGCTCGTCTAAACCGGTAGGGGTGGTGCCAATTATTAGGCAACAATGAACTGCATAAGCTTCGAGATTTAGGTTGCGGTCATTGCTTTTCAGATAAGGAAGACTCTTTCCTAGTTGATATTTTTGATCTAGAATCTGAACAATGGAACCTGAAAACTCTGTTGTTGCGGAAAATACCTTTCCTCGAAATGCAGTTTTATTTAAAAGCGGTGTTTTTGGGGTCTTGATCTCAAAGATTGCAGCATTATTAGTCTGGCTGTTTTTAGATATGAAATCAGCGAATTTGCTTCCGCCACCGGTTAACTGGCCGCCGCCAACTGAAGCTTGTTCAAGAATCTCAATTATCGGATAGCCGAACGCCATTGTCAGAATAAATTTGTTTGCTTCGAAGAAGCGTTGCCAGTCGCTTTCGACGGTGTTTTTTAATAGCTGTTCTTCATATCGTTTAATTAGAACTTCCAAGGTGACGAGTTCTATTTCATCTTGTAGCTTTGCGAGAGCCTCGGGCTTTGTTTCGGCGATCTGTTTGCTATTGGTTTTTAGTATATTTATAACACTATCTTGGTCGCCCGCTGTCAATGGTGGTTTACCTTGGGCGGCAGCGGTAATCAGGCGTCTTACTGGACTTCTTCCAGTTGCGATTGTTGTTGGGGGTTTTCCTAATCTCGACGCTAGAAGATTGTAAATTGTACCGTCCTTAACCTCGGCTGCAGCTTTCTGTCCGAGACTAGTGATATTTCTAATTTTTCTTTTGGCTTCTTCGTAATCATCTATATTCAGAGTGAATACTTTGGTTTTGTCACCGATTGAGGTTTCATCAGCTTCGGAAAATCGAATCTCAATGCAGTCCGAATGCTCTTCAATCGCATCGATTACATCCTTGAATTCTCGGGCGATCCCTAAACCATAGTCCGGGTCTTGAGTGAAGCCTGGTAGTAAAACATCTCGAAGCAGCATGAGCAGATCGTCGGCTTCGAAAGGAGATTTTTTTCTGAAAAAATCGCAGAGGGACTCTTCGATAGGGAAACAGATGCGTTCTATTTTTTTGTATTTTGACTTAAGAAAGTCAGTGTGGTCCGGCCACGTTACTAACGGATAAATTGTGAGGGTTTGTTTAGATAGGTTTACGTGGATCATTTTAGCTGATATGCCTAACTTTAGGCCTGCCAGTTCAGCCATTTTTTTTCTGGGCTTATAAATACCGTCAAACTGATTGTTCTTTATGACCTTGAGCTCTATATCACCTTGTCTTTCTTCCGGCTTGGGATCAGTAGGCTTTGACATTTTGATAGCTCCATGCTGTTGTTAAAAATTTAGGAATTGGTATGTCCTGGTACAGTCCGGAAATTTCGATTTCGAATATCAATTCTCAGCGCGATTCGGCTCTGCTTTAGCAACGCTAAGTAGGTCGTCAGCAGAACTGTAGCGAACGCAGATGTGGACGAATAGCTGATGGCCTTTCAGAGCTGAAGTTGATGTCCCGTGGCGAACCCATGTGTCACCACTGTGTGTGAAGTACATTTCATTGGGTTTGCCCCTCGGTACGCTGACCTCTACGACGAACCTATCTTCTACTTCCATACCAACGCTGATCAATGGTCGAAGGGTGATTTGGACTGCGCTTTGTGGAAAATTAGGGGTTATTGAGGAAACAGCAGCAGCGATATTTCTCTGTAATTTGTCTCGCTCTTCGCGATTTAGCATGACGCCTTCGACGATACCCTCATCGGTCACGCCGTAAAGAATCCGCCCTCCTTTGCTATTCAAAAAAACGACGAGGTATTTTGGTGACTGCTGGGCGATTGTCTTGCTGGGGTTACCCGATATCACCGTTTTGAATTCAAGTGTTTCAGACTCTTCCTCTGCAAGTTTCTCCATCAGTTTGAATGAAAGCGGATTGAATTGGGAGAGTGATCTGTCGAACTCATTTGTAATGGGTTTGTCGTCAGGCTTGTAGTATCCTGCCTGGATAAGCCGAGTGAAGTCTATTTTAAACATTTCTTCATCTGAATGGATTTCGCAGAGTAGGCGCTCGAGGTGGTGGCCATGAATCCATATATTTTGAGATGGCAGTAAAAGCTCAGAGCTACTGCCTCTGATGAAGTCCAGCATAGTGCTCGGATAGTTGTTTAGGTCAAACTGCGCCATGTAATCATAGTTATTTTTGTCTTCGATTTCCCATTGCCGTGCTATCTCGATAAGCTGCTCGACAGTAATTGAACATCCGTAGTCTAGGAAGGATTTGCATTGAGGTGCGTCGTTTTCACTTAACTCTGCATAGCCCTTTTGTAGGGTCCTAACGACTTCCTCACGTACACGACTGAGCGAATAGCCTAGCGCTTCGAGTCTGCGGCGTAGCTCTCCAACTGTGATCTGGTAAGCCCGAAAAAACGAGTCATCCGTAATACCACCGATTGCGACTAGATCGGAGGCGTTGAACAGCGATGCCTGGTGGTCTCCGATTCGTTTTGCTGTGCCGCCAAGGTACGTTCCGCCGATGCTCACATCGCTCTCAGTTGCCATTCAATTTTCCGTGGATTATTTGCTGTTTGTTTAATTCGTGGCCGCATGTTTGAAGCCTTCCACAGTTCAGATATCAGTGCAGTTCATCAGGCAGATGCCACTGAATGCTGCTGCTAACTGCTGGCATTGTCCATTTATACAGCCTGTGAACCAATGATCAAAGTCCACGGCTACAGTGGTTTGGCACGCATGCCCCCCCCAAAAAACTGATCCATAGCCGTGACAAAGGCATCATCGTCGGATGCCAGGTGATGGGCGTAACCCAGCCCATTGCGCTGGCACAAGAGGTGAGCATGCCGAGGCCGACATAGAGGGGAATAATTCGAGGTGTTGCTGACAGTGGTCGACGGCCTGCACGTGAAGCGGCTGCTACGCGCTGGCGTGCTTGGGCGTAGTGACTCTGGCACAAGGATACGCAACGGATTTGAGGGCATCACTGATGCTAAGTGGCCATGACTCGTTGTAAGGTGGGCGGAAGCCGCGAGTGTGAAGGTGTGTACGAGGGGCCGATTCATGGCCATTTTTTCTACTGATGATTATTGGATAGATCGATAGCTATCTAGATTCGACGTAGTAGAGCTGAGAATTCAAGGAGTGGGGCATGATAAGTCGCGGGTCGCAATGGAAGCGCTGGGAACCTCATATTCACGCACCTGGGACGGTACTTAACAATCAGTTTGGTGGCGGTGACTCCTGGGAGACGTATCTAGCGAAGCTTGAGGGGCTGTCCCCAAAGGTAGAGGCGATTGCTGTTACTGACTACTACGTAACGGATACGTACGAGGAAGTGCTTAAGCATAAAGCTGCGGGGAGGCTTCCTGAGGTTCAACTGATATTTCCCAATGTCGAGCTTCGGTTGGATGTTGCGGCCAAGTCAGGCTTTGTTAATGTTCATCTCCTCGTTAGCCCCGAAGATCCGGATCATGTCAATCAGCTGCGCAGAATTCTGACGCGACTTCAGTTCCATGCTCATGGCGATCGCTTTGATTGCACAAAGAACGACCTTATAGCGTTGGGGAAGCGCGCTGAGCCAAGCATCTGTGATGATCGTGCCGCCTTAGAGCATGGGGCCACTCAATTCAAGGTCAATTTTGACCAACTGCGCAAAGTGTTTTTTGAGAGCGACTGGGCCAAGAAGAACATTCTCATTGCTGTGGCAGGCGGGGCGGGAGACGGAACGTCGGGTGTGCGCCAGGCGGCAGATACGACCATGCGACAAGAAATTGAGAAGTTTGCGCACATCATCTTTTCAAGTAACGTTGCCCAGCGTGAATTCTGGCTTGGGAAGCGAGGTGTCACTGTTGACGCGCTACGCGAGCGATATAATGGCTGTAAGCCGTGTCTCCACGGCAGCGATTCCCATGATTTGAAGACGGTTGGCCAGCCTGTCGAGGATCGCTTCTCATGGATCAAAGGTGGTTTGGAGTTCGACGCTCTGCGTCAGGCATGTATCGACCCTGAAGGACGTGCGTTCGTCGGCACTGAGCCGCCGCGTTCCGCGATGCCATCACAGGTTATATCCCATGTATCGATCACCAATGCGGCTTGGGCGCAAAACCCAGAAATCCCCCTAAATCCGGGCCTGGTTGCGATCGTAGGTGCTCGCGGGTCAGGAAAGACAGCCCTTGCAGATATGATTGCAGCGGGTTGCGATGCGATATCTCCTATGGTCTGGCGTGCACATGAGAACGCCAGCCCATCCTTTTTGGTTCGTGCCAGACCAGTCCTCGGAAGTGCTTCAGTTACCTTGACTTGGGGAGGCGGCAGCACAACGACGCGGGCCCTGGACGGTCGAGATGCGAACGGACATCTTTCATTTCCCCGCGCCCGGTATTTGTCGCAGCAGTTCGTGGAGGAGCTTTGCTCTTCAAATGGCATGTCCGACGGGCTTATCGAGGAAATAGAGCGCGTGATTTTAGAGGCGCATCCAGTCGATGAGCGTGAGGGTGCCATCGATTTTCCTGAGTTTAGAGAACATAGAACAAGCAGATATCGGCAGGCACGAGATCGTGAAGCTGAGGCGATATCTGACATTTCTGAACGAATTTCCGCCGAGCACGAGAAAGAGAGCTTGGTTGCTTCGCTGACGGCGCAGATTGCTCAGAAGTCAACGTTGATCAAGGATTACAATGCGGATCTGGCCAAGTTAGTAATTAAAGGCACAGAGTCGCAGGTCAAACGCCATTCGTTGCTCAGTGAGGCTGCGGAAGGGGTTAGGACCAAGGTTCAATCATTCACCAACCAACGTCGCACATTCCTAGCGCTTCAAGATGAGGTAACCAGTACCCGTGCCACAAGGGCGCCGGAACTGCTTCGGCAGGCCAGAGAACGGCATGCCCAAAGTGGGCTCTCCGACGATCAGTGGGACGAATTCCTTCTTGTTTACAAGGGTAATGTAGACGGGAGCCTCTCGAATTATGTCACGTGGGCTGATAAGCACATTGCCGAACTAACAGGGCAGCCGTTGCAGCCTGGGGATCCAAATACCCCTATCATCGCGGATGGCGTCGATCTTCAAACGCTGAGTCTGTCGACCATCGTCGCTGAAATGACGCGGCTTGAACTGTTGGTTAGTGCTGACAAGGTTGTGAGTGCGCAGTACACAGCATTGACCAAGCGTATTGGGCAAGAGAGAGCCGCGCTCAAAGTGTTGGAAACCAAGCTTGCAGATGCGCAGGGCGCTGGTGCTCGGAGGAAGATTCTGCAGGAAGAACGTGATAATTCGTATGGACGAGTGTTTGAGGCAATTATCAATCAGCAGAACGCCCTAAGTGAGCTTTATGCCCCCCTTATGGCTCGGCTTACTGCATCTTCTGGAACTCTACGTAAGCTAGGTTTTGCGGTCCGGAGAATTGTTGATGTTAATCAGTGGGGCACTGTTGCCGAGGAAAATCTCCTTGATCGCCGTAAAGCTGGTCCCTTCAATGGGAGAGGCTCGCTGATATCTCTTGCAGAAAAAATGCTCAAGCCTGCTTGGGAGAGTGGCAGCGCAGCAGACGTTCAGGCAGCAATGACAGATTTCATTTTGCGCTACAGAAAGGATCTGTTTGCCCATGCACCGTACGCTCCAGTTCAGCAAGCTGAGTTTCGAGCGTGGTCACGGCAGTTCGCGCATTGGTTATTTGGGACGGATCACATTTCTGTGCAGTATGAAATTGTGTACGACGGGCTTGATATTCGAAAGCTGTCGCCAGGGACCAGGGGGATTGTTCTCTTGCTGCTTTATCTGGCTCTAGATGAGTCGGACGACCGGCCCCTTATCATTGATCAACCAGAAGAGAACCTTGATCCAAAGTCTGTCTTTGATGAGCTAGTATCGCTGTTTATCGATGCCAAATCTAAGCGGCAGGTCATCATGGTGACTCACAACGCCAACCTTGTGATCAACACCGATGCCGATCAGATCATTGTTGCAGAGGCCGGGCCGCATCAATCAGGAGGGCTCCCTCCAATTTCCTATCGTGCAGGCGGCTTGGAGAATTCGGATATTCGCAAATCGGTTTGTGACATTTTGGAAGGCGGAGAGTCGGCATTCCGAGAGCGCGCAAGACGTCTTCGTGTTCGTTTGGAGAGATGAGGCTTGAATGGCTTAGCAGGGGGCGCGCCAACCTCCAATGGTCGGTTGGCGCGATGCTCCTTCTTATTGTGAGACTCAAGCGCTTGATCCTGCTTCATCCTGCGCGACCGGACCTGAGCACCGGACAACAGGATCAAAAGCTCGACGACGTTTCGACGATAGGGGGGGCTGCGCGCCGGTCGAACTTGGACATCTCGATGCCGAGCGTTAAATGTCGTCGCCCCAGAAAAGCATGCGTGTGTTATGCGGGAGCACAAGTCATCATCACGGGGGCTTCCTCCCAAGGTCTAAGGCGTTCATAGGAACAAACTCACCAAGCCTTACGTCGGATGACGCCCTCATACCATGTATTAAGGTTCTGCGATTTTAAGAAAAGGATTGTCAGGTGGTATCAATTCAAAAAAATGCTTCGGATCCTCAATCAAGTACCCCTTCAAGGTGGTTCTCTTCCTAGGGCCCTGCACTTGGCATGCCCAGATGTTTAGGCCGTTGTCTCGCTTTCTGTGGACCTTCAGTTTCTCGAACTGCTTCTGTACCCAACGCCATTCTTCAAGTTGTTGATCGGTCCCCTGAGAGAGACCAGGAAACTCCTGCGCGTAGCGTTGGAAGATACCAGGCGTGACCAGAAATACGCTGCCACTCACCGTGTGGATTTTGGCCTTGTTATCGTTGATGACTAGCTTGTGGCTTAGGATGCCTTCCTTGACCCAATTCAAGAATACGTAGCCAGGGTTATCCGAAGGTAGGGTTGAAGTTTCAAGAGCGTTTTCTGACGGTGCCTCACTGGTCTCAGGCTTTTCCAACTCGAACATGTCCAGCAACGTGCCGAGGTAGTCGGCATCCTCCAGCGCCATGGGATCCGGCTGCGGTTGGCTTTGACTTGATCTTGCACGGACTGTCTCGGCCGCTGGTGTTGGTACCGGGGTGTCAGTTGAGTTGTCATGCACTGCAATGCTCACCGTTCCGCTGAAATTTTCGGGGCGGTCTTCGTTCCCCCAGATCAACGCGGGTTGAAGGCGCAGAAAAGTGAAACTCTGCTGCCAGTCGCCCTGCGTGACAAGAGCGCTCCAGATGGCTTTGCCTTCTAGGGTAGACTCGACCAGTCCATGCGATTGCAGTTCGTCGAACACGGCTATGTTGGATGAAGGAATACCTTCAATCGACTGCGACAGCAAATAGGCCCGCAGCTTGTCCGTGACCGTCTTGCTTACCAGCCAGAGTGCGTCCTGGGTCAGCCAACCCGCGGCACCCGGCTGATTGAGTTTCAGCTCGTGCTGAACCAGGTGACGCAGTCCGCTGATCAAGTGATGTTGCAGCGAATGAATCGGCGCTTGCAGCGCCTTGCTGGGGTTACCACCGATGTTCTGTGCGGTGGAGACGCGGTCGGCCTTTGTCACTAACTCACCGAGCACGCCGGCACGTTCGTACTGGCCCGCCAGGACATACAGCAAACTGGCCCACAGTGCTGGAAATCCGCTTAGCCAATCGAGGATTGGGCGGTCGAGAATCTGCGTGTAGAGCAAACCTGCAGCGGCGCCATGCAAGTGATAGTCGCGACCCTTGATGTAACGAAAACGGTAGGGCTGATCCAGCGGACCCTGCCAAGGGTGCCAAAGACGGCCGTCTTGGCGTTCAACCTGCAGGTCCACGGCGATCTTGCCGATGTCATGCAGCAGGGCGCCATAGGCGATGCCAGCCGACCAAGCATCGGTCTGAGCGGCTTGGTCTTCGGGTGCGGCACCGGTGGGAAGCAGATACGACTGACGCAGTTTCAAACTGCAGGCGACCAGTTCCAGTCCATGGTCGAGCATGCCTCCGAGATAAGCGTGGTGGTGCGTCTCGCTGGCCGGGAGTTGCTGGACCCGTTCGGCGTAGCGATGGATCGGATTTAAGTAGAGCTGGATGAACTGCGCGTGGGAGAGGGCGGTGTACTGCCAGATGCGATCGAGCAGCTGGCGGCGGTGCTCCGCGGCTAACAAGCTGTGAGCCGATTCGATGGGCAGGTAGCCTTCGGCGACGTTGACGGTCGGTGGCGGAGGGGGCTTCCGCCTTTTGCGGCGAAATAGGCTGAACATCGTGATCTCCGTGAAGTGTCTGGGGCAGTGGCCTTTTAGCCTTTTCGGATAGAGCTCTTACCCTTGAGCACCCATTCCCTTCCAACCCTTATCCGTCCTTTTGGCTCGCATCCCTTTGCATGGCAATTGGAATATGGATACGGCTAGGCATCGTTTTGTTGGGGGTAGTATGGGCAAGAAAAGAGTCGGTACACTGCGGTGTATATTTTTTGGGTCTTGCCATGAACCTCACTGACGCCACGCTCGTGCTGCTGCTCGCGGCACGTATCCATGGAACCGACGAAGCTGTCAGAGCCTCGGCGAAGAGCGTGGTCAAGAAGTTGCCGCGCAGTAAGCGTGATCTGATTTACAAGGTGATCGACAGCCGAAGTCCCCTCGAGCTGGTGGATTATCTGGCGCAGAACCTGGATGAGGAATGACAGGCTGTGGGGATGTGCCCATCCCTGACTCTTTGAATTAAAGCCCAGCGGCATGGGGTTTTCTGGGCGCAGAAAAAAAGGGCCCAACTTGCGTTGGGCCCTTTGATGCGATTGCAGCGGTGAGGTAATGATCAAACTCCATCGTTCATGCATCGTGAGTCATCCATTACCATCTGCTTCCGTTGCTGCTCCAAGTTCAGTACGTACTCCGAGGCGCTTCGGGCCAGACCACTGGCGCGAAAGATCGCGCGTTTGTCAGCCTTGAGCAGGCCAAGCCAGGAGTCGATGTAGCCCTCGTGCCGCAGCTCCCCCTGTATACCTGCGTAGGCACATAAAAAAGCAGCGCCCATCTCGGCGATCAACTCCTCAAACGCGTAGCCTGGCGAGCCGAATGGACAGGCTGACGTCACGCCTTCGCGCTGCAACCGAGTGTGATGCCCGGTCCAGTGCGTCAGCTCATGCAGTGCCGTGGCGTAGTACCCGCCTTCATCGTGAAATTGTGCTTTTGTCGGCAGTTGGATGAGATCCCTGATCGGGTGGTAAAAGGCTTCGTCGGCAGGCCGATGAACGATGCGTGCACCTGAACTTAACAGCAGATTTTCCGCGGCGCTGTTGGGCTGGAAGGGATCACTCTGTTCAGTCTCGAGCAGGGTGTCATTGAGCATTTCGAGCCCCTCCGTTTGCTCGATGTTGAACAGAAAATGCGTCCTGAGAATGCCGAAGTGAGCGATCTTAGGTTGACCGTTTTCATCGAGTACTGGTTGGCCTGACTCGGTCTGTTCCTCGCGCTCCATCGGCTTGTAGAGTACCGCCAGAGTGCTGTGCTCACCCTTACGAATGTGCCCGCCAGCTTTTTTGGCTTGATTGAAAGTCAGCCAACGATCTTGAGTGAACCCCTGCAACCTGGCCTCGGCCCAGAGCAGCGGTAAATTGATGCCCGAATACGGACGTCGCGTGATGGCGTTGACGGGGTAGGGTTGATGACCGATGTGAGCGGAGCCACTTGAGGACCAGGGTTTGATCCAGGGTGCAACGCCTTGGTCTAACGCAGTAATGATCTTGTCAGTTACGTCTTGGTAGATATCACGCATGGCAATTTCCTCGAGAGAAAAACGGAGGAACGCCGTGCCCGTCGGGGAGGGTTCCCCGGTTGGGTGATGTGCTGGATTGATGCAGGTCTTGCATGTTGTTCGAATGTGGAGTTGAACGCCGCTAATTGCGCTTAGCGATGGTGTTCTCCTACAAGCGCTATCAGCAAGGCGCTAGGCTGACCCGGCTCTTGGAGTAGGCTCAGACTCAATTGGAGCAACGGCTCGGGGTCTAAGTGATCGGCTGTTTCAATATGCATTACCTCGAACAGCACGTAAGGCTTGTGTGGAAAGGCCAGGTGGGCCTCGAAGGCTGCGCGCAATACGTGGCTCAACCGATCGACCTGCAGCTTCTCAGCGTGATCGGATTGATTGAGCAGTACTGCGCGTTGCCACGCGCCAGGAGTGAACACGATGGGCAGCCGAAGGGTGTTCAGTGTTTCCGGTGTAAGTGAGTCGGGCATGGTATGTCTCCGTTGAAAACGCGAAGAAACCTGTCCCGTGCGGAGAAAGATTTCCCCGCAGTGGGTTGAAGAAAATCAAGAGGGCTTACCTCACGAGCAGAGCTCGAAAGGCGCTCATAAGAGCAGTAGGCGTTCATTACCGTAGAAACGGTCACCGTGCGAGCCACCGAACGCTAATCGCACTTGGGGGGAACCATCATCGAAGTGACGTAGCCTTGAAGGTTCTGGCTACCTGGGAAAGTGCTGTCGATAACAGCGATCCGCACCTTGTATTTAGCCGGACGATTTATCTGGGTCAATCGCTGTAGAGACGATGTTTCGCAGAGCTTGTCTTCTGGCTTCCAATGAGGATTTTTCGGCCGGGGAAACTGATAAACGGTCAGGCATGGGCCGTTTTCAGTAGTAGCCTATTCCTCTAGGCTTAACCATGAAAACGCTCAGAAGAGGGCGAGACCATGCCGACTCAACAACCTGTTCAGAATTCACGTGCCCACCGCTGGGCGTATTCCTGTGGTCTGTCGGTGAAGCGTGGTTACCGTAGGTTGAAAGCTTTTGAATCCCATGTGTTTGAGCGTGCGGAGACCGCAGGTGTGCCCGCAGGTAGATTTCTTGTTCGCGGGAGTTTTCTGATTGCCAAACTGGCATTGATCGGAGGATTACTGTTTGTCAGTGTTTGGCTGGTTACTTTCATTGTGATGATGCTGGCTGTCATCACTTTGCTATGGCTCAGGACTTTTATTGGTGCCGATCGCGAAGATAAAAATCCAGGGGCAGACTATCTAGGTGCTGATCTCTACATCGGCGACTTCGACGACAATGGGCATTACATAGGCGACAGCAAGTCATCTAATTGAGCGCTTAGCAGCACCCAATATTTGATCCGTACCTTTGCTCGCTGAATCACTTGCAGCTTTGCTACCGTTCGCCAACATGCCTTGAATACCGCTGCCGACTGAATATCCTGCCCAGCTCATGGCGCCTAGAAATAGCATTGGTAGCACGATGAACATCGCCCCCATCACATACTCGATCACCTGCGCTGTGACGGTTCCATCCATGAGGCCGGATGTGGGCAGCGACAACAGCACCTGATTGGAAGCCGAAACCTGGTTGTACAGGGTATCGAGCATGCTGGAGTCGACCCAGCGCGCCAGTTCCCACCAGAAGCTCAGCATGTGTAAGGTGAACAGCGCAAACGTTACCGTCATGACGGTCTTCAGCTGGTAGGTACTGACAAGCAGGATCAGCGGCAAGCTGATGATGACGCCCATGATCAGGAACGCCTGCACCATCGGCAATGCTGCGCGTAGTGCATTCATTGCCGGGAAGTTGCTGAAGGAACCGAGGGCCAACCCGGTGTTGGTGGCCAGGTTATTGAGCCCCTGATTGATCGAACCGCCACGAGCGCTGGAGCCGTAGTCCTGATACACCTGTCCGGGCGACATGGACATCGATTGCTGGCGCGGGCTAACCAGCTCGCGAAGGGTGGCATCTTCGATCTCGTTGCTCGAACGCCCAGTCAACCAACCTTTCAACTGAGTCAGCAAAGAGGGATTAACCTGCTCGATCAAGCGTTCGCGTAGCCCGACACCACGGTCGCTCCACCACTGCTTACAGGTGGGGTAGCCCGCGCCATTCTCCAGCCGCGGCAAGGAAACATCGCGGTTGTCGTCATACGGCCAGCTGACTCTCGGTGTACGTGAGCGATCCGTATCGTAGTAGCCGGGTGTGTCGAGAAAATAGCTTGACCCGATCCACGCTGCGTCGTGGCTTTGTGCTTTATCCAACTGCGGACGGTTGGTGAACAGCCGAGAACGGGAATAGCCATAGCAGTCGCGAGTGAAGTCGGCGACTTCCTGCAGCAGGACCTGATTATCGATGCGCGAACTGTCGATCTCCATGCGCATTTGTCGGATATCCGGTGCGCAAGGGATGGAGGCGGTGGCTGCCGCAGTCACGCCTTTGCTCAAAGCATGCACCAGAAACCACCAGATCGGCACATTGGCGGAGCGCCCGCCGATGGTATTGAACGTCGTCCCCCAGGCAGTTTCCGCTGGCTTGGTCACACTTACGCCGCAGCGCTGACTCGCCGCATCATCGAACGTCATTGACGAGAGGCTCAACGGAAAGACCGGCGCGCAGCCGAACAACACGACGATGTAGGCCAGCCACAACCGGTTCTCGATCCGTGGCACCGAGAGCAGTCCCTTGTTGCCCTCATCCGCACCTTGCTGACGGGCAGACAACCATTCCTGCAAGATGATTGCACCAAAGGGCGCGGCGAACAGCCCTGTGTCGGACAGGACACTCCAGAGGCCGTTGTTGATGATCCAGGCCAGGAGAGAGAGGTAAAACTCCAAGTAACTGTTGGTGCTCATGAGCATGGTAATGACCTCACAGTCGGGTGAGCTCGACGCAGATAAAGAGCAGGAACCCTACTGTCCCGATGCGTTTTATGCGCCGTCGATCCTGTGGTCGATGTCGGTAGCGCCGAAGCAGATCCCACCAGAGTGCAAAGAGAGCGCCGTAGAGCAGGGCACGCCACCATCGCAGATTGGGCCGTACGGATTCGAATGCCTGCTGCCAGGCGTCGAAACTACCCAGCGCGGTACTACCTATCCAAGCGACCAGTGCGGCGGTCAGGATCATCACCGCAACCATCCCCAGACTCGAAAGCAAAGTGAATAGCGGTGAGCGTTTCATGGCTCACTTGCGCCTGGCGTCAGCATCATTGAGTCGACCTGGCTCAGGGTCACCTTGCTCGACGGTGCGCGAAGCATCGGCACCACCTGCATGTCGATCGAGCACGAGGCTGGCGGTGTTGGTAGCCAACATTTGCCGAACCTGCAGTTCGGCCTGCAGCAGGCGTATTTCGCGCTCCAGC
Source organism: Pseudomonas sp. ChxA (assembly GCF_030263855.1). NCBI lineage: Bacteria > Pseudomonadati > Pseudomonadota > Gammaproteobacteria > Pseudomonadales > Pseudomonadaceae > Pseudomonas > Pseudomonas sp. ChxA. Next base: position 5,040,319 of record NZ_JARPMK010000001.1, on the reverse strand, counting down.
GCGTCGATGTTTTTCGTCAATGCGATTTGGGCCGGCTCGGCGGAGGCGATGTTCGGTTCTTGACTGCCCGCCAGCAGCGTACGCAGTAGCAGCAACGCCTTGTGGAGTACGCTGGATAGGGCTGTCTCACTGGCCAAACGCCGTGCCAGCAGATCCTGGTCGGGATCGTCACGCAGGGCTTCAACCACACCTCGGGTCACCAGTAACATCGGGCTGGAGGCCTTAGCCAGATTGTCAGAAGTAGGCGGCAGCGAGCCGGACAGCAACCCTTGTAGTGCTTTGAGGTGTTCGCTGTAGGCCTCCTGAATCAGCGGAGTCAATCCGCTGCCAGCGGTCGCACGAAGGGTTTCGCAGCTGTCGCAGGTCGAGACTTCGCTCTCGCCCAACACGCGAACGGCCCATTCGGATTCCTCTTGGGGCGAGGTCCATGTCTGGCAAATAGCCCCACCCAGACAATCACCGCTACTGATCGAGGCGCTGTCATCCACCGAACGGTTATGCAGCAGGTTATAACCCGCGCGCACCACGTCGGCGGTCACCCGAATGGGCGTCTGCCCATTGCCTCCAGCCTTCGAGCCGCCGACCCAGGACACCCCATTGTTGCCGTTACGGGTCTCGGTATTTTTCACCGCGGCCACCGCATCACCACCGGTTTGCTCCAGGTTGCCCTGCATCTCCTCGTTTTTGGCCAGCGCGCCCCAGCCGGCCTGACCGACCTTGTCCGCCATCTTTTCGGCCATGGCCTGGCAGGTCAGCTTGGAGCGGTCGAAGTCGATGCGCCCCTGCATCACCCCGTTACTGAGCAACTCATAGAGACCTGGGTTGGCGCGCTGTATGATCAAGGCAGGCAGCGACATAACGGCTTGGGTCGCGTTCTGCACGATGCTGCCCATGATTTGCTGGAAACCTTCAGTGACGCCGTTCAGTTGGTTTTGCAGGGTGTTGGTGAGGCTCATTTTTCCGCACATCATGTTCGCTCGCCATGATCCGCCGACACCGAGACCACTGGGCCGATAGAGCGAACTCGGTGAGCCTACTGCCGAGCCGCCACCAATGGTGTACATCACGCGGTCATCGAGCACTTCGCCTTGAGTGCCAAGGCGATAATCGCCTTCGGCGGCGTGGGCATGCGTGGCCATGGTGAGCAGTCCACAGAACAACAGACTCATCGTGCCCAACCATGGTCTTGCGAGAAGCTGACTCATGAAGCACCTCCTTCAAAGTCGATGCTGAACAGAAAGGTTTGCCCCTCACGTTTGCAGCAGCTATAGGGACGCCAAAGCGACCAGGCGTAGCCGCCATCCGCGCTCTGGACTGGATTGCTGGGGAAGATGGCGCACGTGGGTTGAATTTGGGGGGAGAGCAATTGCCATTTGTGGGTCGAAGCGTCGTTTTCGATGATAGGGCCAGGCGGCCAGTAGCCGTCGTGTCTGGCTGGTGTGAGTGGTACATACACATGCGGCTGCCAGTTTCGGGTAACCACATCACCGGCCCGTTGTGCCATGACTGCGGCTGCCTCGAAATCGTCGGGCTGTACCAGAAAACCCTGCCTGGGATAAACGTTGCCCCACATGTTTCCTAAAACTTGACTACCGACTTCGCGGACTCCGGGCACAAGTGACTCTGGGTAGAAACTTTCCGGGATGCCATGGCGCCAGGCCAGGGAGTCCAGGGTGCTCAGGTAGTAGGGCATGAACGCAGTTGCACCGCTGGCGCAGGCATAACCGGACTGAGAAGCCAGTTGTGTGGCGACCCAGCCACCAGGGTGGCCGATACCATCAACGTTCTTGAAGCGGGGCAGGTTGTCGCGGTGGGTGTTCGGGGTGATCAGGTTGCCGCCACCTTCCGCACCGCTGATGGGAGAGGAAAGGGTGGCCATCTCGGTCCAGGGGTTATTGCCCGTGGCGGTGTAGCTTGAGACCACCAGTTCAGGAATGAAATGACGAACCTTGGTCGAGGTTTTGACTGTGCAGCCGAACGGCGTGCAGAGCAACCAGAAGCAAATGCCGACGACCCTGTATGCGAGGCAGTCTGGCGAAAGCACGGAGGACGTGATGCTGCCGGTGTCCAACGCCACGCTTGGACCGCACGCCAGCAGGACGCTCAGCGCCAAGGGCCGTAGCTTTGTGGGCGAAAATAACGGGCAGGCAACAGGCATGATCCAGGCTCTTGGTGTGCGGCCTGGGTAGATTTGATTGCGAGCGGAAGACTGTCAGTGGAAATTATGAAGGCGGATCTATCGGGTTTGTGAGCCGTGAGACTATTATTTGACGTGAAGGGTGCTGCGCAGGAGATCGGGTTCCACAAGTAACTGATCTGCGGTAACTTCGAAAATATTGGCGAGCTTGCACAGGACCAACAGCGACGGATTGCCCGTGCATCGTTCGATTTGACTGACGTACGTGCGATCCACCTCGGCCATGAGCGCGAGCTGCTCTTGGGTAAGGTTTTTCACGCGTCGCATCAAGCGGATGTTCTCCGCCAACTGCAGACGAAGCTGTTCGTAGTCTTGAGTCATGCGCGCAAATTGCGCCTAGAGGGACTCTCAATCCACGGGATATAGTCTACATTGGTATTGATCTACGACATTTGAGGCTTATGCCTATTATCAAGCGTTCATTTGGTGTCGTTAAGATTTCGAGGCTGGGTCCAGCGTCTAACAATAAAATCAGAAGTCTAGGGTGTATATGGACGAAAACTACATTTCAATTCCCGCGGCGGATGGTTGTCCAAGTCTTCAGACCCCTTGGGGCAACGAATTTGCTCCGATGATCGAGCGTGGCGTGCAATGTGCTCAGGCTTGGCTTGATACGCCCGGCGAGATTCCCCTGTGGTGGGAGCTGGCGCAAACCCGCAAGACCTTTCCTGTCGGTGACTGCCAGGATGCCTTCGAAGCCGGATTCCTGTTGAGGATTCAGCAGCGGCTCCGGGGCGTACCGCAATAACCGGTCACTCGCTTTAGAGCGGGAGGAATAGATTCCCCTATGCGGGTTCTATTCCTCGCGCTATATCTATCCGTTCAGCTACCCTATACGCCGCTTCCAGTTCTGAGCAGCCGTTCTCTTGCATCAGTGTCCAGCGCTCGGCTTTTTCCTCGGGCTCCGTCATGGCCAGGGCGAGATAAAGACTCGGCGGCACGGCCCGAAACAGCGTTTCGAGCTTCTTCGATAGCACGATCCCCTCAGTGTATTTACCCGGCTCCTTACTGGCGGAGAGCAGCAAGGCTTTCTGTGCCGGCGTGAGTTTCTTGAACCGTGCGATCTCTTCGATTTCCGCAGGCGGCATATTCAAACAAATCCACCATTCGATCATGTTGAGCATGGTCTGCGCGGCAGTGGGAAAGTCGGCAAGGTTTTGCGTCGCCAGCCAGAACCAAGCGCCGAGCTTGCGCCACATCTTCGTCCCCTTGACCACGAAGGGCGCCAGCAGCGGGTTCTTGGTGATGATATGACCCTCGTCGGTGACCATGATGATCGGTCGGCCTAGGTACTGGTCGCGCTCGGCGAGGTTGTTCACGGTGTTCATCAGGCTGATGTAGCTGATGGACATTTGTGCCTCATAGCCTTCGCGAGCGTAAGTGGCGAGATCGACAATGGTCACATCGCTCTCGGGCCAAGGAGTGCCCTCGCGATCGAACAGTTCACCCTCGAAACCCTGGCAGAACAGATCAATGGACTCGCCCATTTCCTGGGCACGCTCACGACGCTTCTCCGGCAAATGCGGGTCAGCGGCGACGCGCAGCAACGCGTCGCGCACGTCTCGGGTCAGTACCTGCCGACCCACCGCGACACACGTCTGTGCCGCATCGAGAATGCACTCGCGGATCAAACTGCGATCGGCTCGACTCAGGCGCGCATCTTCCTTGGCCTCGCCGCCGGTGATCATCAGGCGGGCGGTGATTTCCAGTTCGCCGAGAACATCGCGCTGGTCTTCGCGACTGGTTACCACCTCATCGTCCAGCTCATCGATCGACAGACTCGCTACCTGATCTGGCTGCTCGACCAGGCGCCAAGCGTCGGCGAACGGTGCGAGGCTGACCGAGGCGCCAGGTTTCAATTGGACCTTGTTGACCGACAGGCCCTGTGTCGCGAAGTAGTCGCCCTGCAAGCCGAATGAGTTGCCGGCCTCGACGATAAACAGGCGAGGGCGGTACACGGCCATGACCTGCATCAATAGGGTGACCAGAGTGGCCGACTTGCCGGCTCCGGTGGGGCCGAACAACAGCAGATGACCATTCATGGCTCGGTCCAGGCGTGATAACGGATCAAAACTCAACGGCGAACCACCACGATTGAACAGGGTGATACCTGGGTGGCCGGTGCCGTTGCTGCGGCCCCACACCGGAATCAGATTTGCCAGGTGCTGGGCAAACATCAGGCGGGTGTACCAGTTGCGCGTGTCGCGGGCCGGGTTGTAAGCCATCGGTAACCAACGCAGGTAACTGTTGCAGGCGGCGACTTCATCGCCTTCGCGTACCGGTTGTAGGTCCGCACCCAGTAGTGCGTTAGCCAGGCTGACCGAGCGCTGGTGCAATTGCTGTTCATCGTTACCGCGCAGGTAGAACGCCAGGGTGCCGCGGTACAGCTTGTGCTGGCGACCGATGATTCCACGAGCCTCTTCAACATCTTGGCGGGTCTGGGTCGAGGCCAGGTTTTCACCGATGGCTTTGCGAGCCAGGCGGTTTAACTGATCCTCGAGCACGTCCTGCGGCTTGACCACTAGCGTCAGGTTCATCACCGTGCCTTCAGGCAACTGATCAAATAGCGCATTCACCGCGTCGCCCTTGCGGGTTTCGCCGGTGAGTTGACCAATCGATGGTGCCCGACGCAGTTTGTCCACCACCATGACCCGATGGGGCTGACCATCGAAGTACCAGAGTCCGCGCTGCACATCCGAACGCGGCTCATTGAAAAATAGCCCTTCGGAGAAGTCGTGATCGAAAGGTAGTTCCAGCGACTCACCGTCGCCCGACTCCGGATAGCCCACACGGCGGTAGAAGTCCCCGGGCGCTTCATCGGTGAGCCTGGGTGCCGGATTGAACCAGGGCAATAACCAGGCATACAGACTGCGGCCATCGACTCGCGCCGATTGCACCCCGCACGCCTGTAACGAAGCCGCGATCCGTTCGCAAGCCTGCTGCAGGGATTGCACCGGGGTGAGTCCCGGCTCCTCAGCGCCAGACTCAAGCCAGCGATAGACTACCAGGCGCACCCGGCGGTTATTGCCACGCCAGGGCAGGCGCGTGACGGCCTTGTCCTCGAACAGCCCTCCCGGCTTGGCGATGGCATTCAGATGGCGGCGAGTAAGTTCCAGGTATGCTTCGGTGAACACCGTGCCTCGCGCCCTGTCCTGAATATAATCGGTGAGCCGGGTCAGGTAGGGGGTGAAGTCGTTGTCGTCCTGGCAGAAAAACTGCGCCACCCAAGGCGCTTGATCCAACTCGTCAAAGCTGTCCTGCAGGGCATCCTCAAGGGCATCGCGGGCCGCCATCAACCAATCGGGTTCGCGCCCTTCGGTGCCGATAGGCAGCAACTCGAACACCGCACCCACCGAGCGATTGTCATCGAGCAGAAAACACTGTTCGGGGTCGAGGTATTCGACCCACGGCAGATGATCGGTGAAGCTGGGATTGTGCGCATAGAGCGCAGCTTCATCGGCCAAGGTGGCGCGAGGGCGCAATGGGTTGCGCCAGGCTTTCCATGCAGAAGTGTGGTTGCCCGAATCGCCGCTACGCACTACAAGTCTTCCTGACGTTCACCCGGCAATGCGTACTGCACCCGTTGGTAGAACGGAAAGACGGTCGAGTAACCCGGAACCGGTGCCTGCTCGGTACCAATCAAATGCGGATACACGTACAGCACCAGATCGGGATTGGGCAGGCGCGGGAACAGGTTGCGGATCTCGTTCGCCGCGGTGCGCGTGTACGGTTCCTGGAGAGCCGCGGAGACATCTGCCTGAGCCAGCGGGCGGCGTAACTGCTGTCGAGCATCCAGCAGTTGCTGCTGCGTGCCTTGCGAACCGGCGCCGTTCCAGATGTCCAGCATGGTTTGCTCGCCATGGGGCAGCAGCGTCTCCTTGTCGGTGGAACACCCCGTCAGGACCCAGCAGAGCAAGCTAATCCAGGTCAGGCAGAGAAGCATGGTCTTTTTCATGGCGAACGCTCCGGCCCTTGGGCTCGTAGTCGATGGTGATCTCATGGTCGAGGTGCAGTGCGACCTGTGCTGCAGGTGGTACGTACACGGCAGCAAAGGCTTCGCCATACAGTTTGTTCACCCACTCGCGGATGTCGCTGACCCCACCACTGAGAATTGAATTCAGTGCGCTATTGCCACTGCTGCTGGTGACTCCGAGCGTACTGCCGCCCGAACTGATCACGCTGCTGTTGTTCCGCTCATCCCCGAGCAGCGCTGCGACACCGGCACCGGCGGCAGTGATCAAGCTCTGGCTGCCGAGGTATTGCTGGGCATTCGAACGGCGCTCGCCGGCAATGCACGGAATGCCATACGGATCGGACAGGTAACCGAGTCCACCACGGATCTTGTCGGTGTTTGAGCTCTGGGTGGTGGAGGCATTGCGACCGGCTACCGCCTTCGGCTGAGGGACCGTGCGGATGGTGCCATCGATAAACACAAAGGTGATTGACTCGACCTGTCCGCGTACGCAAGACAGGGTCCAGTCACCGGACGCCGTGCCGCTCATCACGGCACCCGCAACGTCCGGCAGGTCGATGCCGTTGGCAGTCAGGTTCTCCGGGCCGACCAGCACCTTGAAGGGATAGGGATCATTCACTGTGCCGTCCACCGGGACTCGGCCGATCAGCGCGGTCATGGCGACCGAGCCCATCAATGTCGCGTTTTCAGGAATGGTGTAGACCGGCTTCGCGCCTTCGGTACGATCAACGGATTGCGTCAGGTCACGCTCACCCTTGGTGACTGCACGTAGCTGTTTCTGGCTACGATCAATAGCGTTATCTTTCAAGCCTTCCAGTGAGTTGAAGGCGGTAGGCAGACTCAATGCGGAGGAGGTCTTGGTTTTGTCTCGGGCGTCGGTGGGCCGAGCATCTGAAGGTTCAATCCACTGCATCGTATCATTGGCAGAATGCTGCCCTTCGAACTGAGCACCATCGCCGGGCTCAAGCCCCAATCCGATTGGCATGTCCTTACCTTTGCCGGTCAGCCCCGACAACTGGTCCTGCAATTGCGTCAGCAGACCACGGGCCTGGCGGCTGTCTTGTTCTGCTTTGAGCCGGGCCTCGTTGGCTTGTCGACGGCCTTCATCAACTTGCTGGGTCACACTGCCAAGCGCGGCTTGGATGCGCGAATCGACACTGTTCTCCCGTTCGCGCAGGCGGTTGTTTTCCCTCTGCAGCGAATCGTTGTGTTTCTTCAAACCGAGCATATCGCTGCGCATGGCCTTCACCTGTCCGACCAGGGTGGCGACGGTGTCGCGTGGGGTATCGCCAGCAATGCCGAGCGACTTGGCTTGCTCGGCGGATAACTGAATATTGCCCTGATCAACTGGGTTCTCTGGAGAGGGCGTGCTGCCACCCGCGACCCAGCTTTTTAGGATGATCAACACCACGGCCAGCAGCGCAGCCGGTACCAGCCATTTGAGCAATGCGTTAGCTTTCATCGTCAGCACCTCGCGCAACGGGCGGGAGCAGCACGGCTTGCTCGAGGCCGGCACCGCGGGTGACAAGGTAGGCGATCGTGGTGTCTTCAGCGCTGCCGACAGACCCGAGGAAAGCATGCTGGAAAGCAGCGGCGAACAGCTTGGCCTGAAGCCGACGCGGATCAAGTTGTACCGTCTCTGAACCACGATTGCGCAACTTCACCGCCGTCACCCAGTAGTCACCGAGTCGCCAGGAGGCGATGGGCGTGCTGGACACGTTTTCGGTGGGCAGCAGGGTTGGCAGTTCGGTGCGCAGCTTGAGCGGGGCGCGACGGACACCGGGCAGGGACTCCACGGTGCGCAGCGGCGCGTACAGGCTTTGCGCGGCGTAACGCGTCAACGCGACCGGGATTGGTGTGCGTTCTGGAACAGGGACGGTACTGGATTCAGCCTCGGTAGTTTGCACCTGAGCATTCTTGAGAATGCGCACGGGCTCCAGCGGTTGATCGCCGGGAGTGGCCGCGATATCCAGAAGGATGATCTCGCCCGTCGTGACTGATTGCAGTTGCAGTCGGGTCGGTGCAATGGCTTCTGACGCGCGCAGGTACAGCGTGCCGCCGGTTGATTGCACGCGCAGCTTGCCTGTCAGCGTTGAGGGCACACCGACTCGAACAGCCTCATCGACAAAGACCACCCGCTCCTGATTGATCACCAGTGGGACGGCGAGGGGTAGGCGTTCCCAGTGCATCAGCTCGACGGCCTGCGCTGCAGCTCCCCATAGCATCAGTGCGACGGTGAGTCCCAGGGTCGAAATCCGCTTCATGGCTCACCTCCAGGCAGGGAGATTTTTTGCGGCGTGCCCTGATAGCAATCCAGCGCCAGCCCCCACTTGTTGCGCTCGGGATCCAGGTCAAAACGCACCACGCGCAATGGATAACGCACCACCACCCGTTTCACCGGTTCGGCGGCGTAATATTCATCGGCGTTGAGGTCGAGCTTGACCAGCCAGCTGTCACGGTCGAGTTGCTTGACCCTGAGTTCCGGATCTTCGCTGTAGCCTCGTCCCAGAATTTCGTAGACCCCACGCACCCGCTGGCGCAGTTCGCCGGCGGCCTGGCGGTACTCGTAGTCGCCATCGAGGAAGGCCTTGCAGGAGGGTGTCAGGTAGGACTGCAAGCCATAGATGGCGCGGCGATAGTCCTGCTCTCCATCTGAGGGCCAGCGGTTGAGCTGACCAAAGATGTATAGGGCAAAGGCATACACATTCTCTGGGGGGACATCCCACCACTTACGCGTGCTGCCCGAGCGCAGATCCGGGGGTACATGCACGGTCAGATCGGTCGGTGCCGAACGCCAGCCATACCAGAGCCCGGCGCAGACCAGGGCCAGAATCACTACCGCCAGACGCAGGCTGAAGATGTGGGCCTGTTGGGCATCCACCTTGTTCCGAAATCGGCTCATGGCTGCCACCGGGACAGGGCAGGGCGCAGTCGACGCGAACGGCGAGCCGTCCAGGCGCCGGAGTGCAGGATCAAACTGCCGCGACCCAGGCGCCAACGGCTGGCCAGTACCCATTCGAGTTTGCGGTACAACCAGGTCTCGGGCCGGGCCCGTTTGGCCCGACGCAGTAGTGTGCCACCGGCAAATAGCACCACCGCCATGCCTGCGATCATGCTGGTTGGCGCCACGGCAATGGAGACGGTTGCGATCGCCAGAGGTACACCCAGTACCAGGCCGACAAGTGCGCCGGCACCGAGCGCCACCCACATCTCATCATTGGTCAAACCACGCAATACGGCAGGATCACGATTGAGTCGCTCTGGTAGAAAAACCAAGGTGCCGTCGGCAAGGCGTTCGATAGCGTCGTTCATGCCAACCTCACAGAATCGCGGCAGCCTTGGTGAGAAACCAGATGATGATCACCACCAACAGGGCGCCGATACCGACTACCGCGCCGAGGTCTTTCCAGGTCTTGCGCTGGTTTTGGACATCGGCGAATACAGTCAGGGAATGCCAAGCCACGCCGAGAAACGCGAGCAGGGCAATCAGTAGACCGAGCAGAATGCCGCCGTCGTAGGCGTAGTTTTTGATCGTCTCGATCAATCCGGAACCTTCGCCTCGGGACGGCGCCTCCATGGTCGGTAGCTCGGCAAAAGCTAGGCCTGGACCAAGGACAAGCAGCAGACCTATTAAGCGTTGGCTTGCACGATCACGCAGGTTGTTTTTAAGGGGGACAAGGCACTTGAGCATGATGGCGATCTCCGATATTAGGACAGGGTGAAGAACATCAAAATCAGCAAGGTGAGCAGTACGCGCGCAACGCTGCCGCCAAAGGCACCAAAGCGCACGCTTCCTGTCGCCCAGCCCCGGTAAGCCGTCCACATCACCCAGGCACACCAGAGCAAAGCCAGGACCAAAACCATGGAGATCCAAAGCATCGAACTGCCTTGCGCCGAAAAGCCGGAGGCGTTTTGGAAGGCAGCGGTCTGCGCGTCCGTCATGCTCATGGCGAGGGTTTCTCGGACGAGGTGTCGAGGCGATAATTGCCGACTAATTCAGTGGGGTCGCGGGGTTGAGCGCGAGAAGGGGAGAGATAATCCTGTACACCGTGGCGGATACGCTGGATGTCATGAATTAGACGGAGATAGTCAAAGCGATATCGTATGGACGTCTCTGGCGTATTGGTTGTATTTGCGCGATTCGCGATGTGCTCAGTAACCTCAAGCTGTTTTTGGATGAGCTCCATATCAACCGGTTCTTGACTGGGTGTTGCGTTGGCGCAGCTGCACGCTACCAACAATATGGAAATCAGAAGGCGGGGGATGAAGTGCGTAAGCATGGCGATCAGCTCTGGATTCTCACGTTCAGGATTGTGAAAATGACCAGTTAAATCCCTAGGAAAATTGAAGCAGAGACAATCGTTTTTGAGGGCGATTGACCTCTTGGGTATTCTTGATTGGCGCGGTCCACATGCGCCGACGGTAGGGTTACACCGAGGGGCTACCCCCTCAGTTTTGAACATGAGGTTGTTTTTTAGGGAGCAGTTTTTATGCAATGGCTTTATCTGTTTATAAAACCATATTATTGGATATCTTTCATTGCCTCTTACGGGGTGGCACAGAACCTAGAAGGAATCGGTTGGTTTGGTTATTTTAATGATATATACGAGCCAGGTATACCGTACCCGCTGTTGAATCTTAGTCCTGTTGCGGGCGTAAAAATAATTTCTTTGTTTTTTTTTATGTTTCTTGTTTTGGTGGGCCTTGTATTTGTCAGAGGGGCTTATGTTCTAGGGCGTAAGCCGGGCACGGCGGGATTGTTGATCGTGCTTTTTCCTGGGTTTTTATCACTGGTCGGGTTCGCACCGAGTTGGTGGTTGCTTATTCCTGAGGACTTTAATCTGGGGGCGGGTTATATAGGTGGCTTTTGGAGCAGTGGAATAAATTTTTTAATTGCATTTGTCTTGGGTTGGTCGATTATTTTAATTTTTGCGAATTTTTTTAAGAGTCCGAAGTTTAAGCATGGCTATGACCATCTGTGGTGCATGCTAAGCCTGGTGGGATGCATGTATTTGGTGGTTGACTCCCAAGCAAAGTTTGATCGTGACCAAATGGTAGATACTAATAAATTGCTGGGTGACTATTTGCGGTTTTATAAAGATCGGTATCAAGATTTGAAGGAGAGCTGTCTAACCGATACCTCATTTTCAGGGGCTGAAAATGCAGTCTGCAAATCCGCTGTCAAAGTGTATTCGATATTATCGATCAATAGCGTCGGAGATGAACCGGAATTGAGACGCTACGGAGATTCCTGGTTGCAATCATTACCAGGCCCCGATGCCATAGCCAGGATAAATGCTTATTTTTGCTCTCGTGCCAATAATAGCGGCGCGTGCCATGAAACACCTTCTCATCTAATGATAAATAGTCAGGAGTTTGGGAGCAAAGATTACATTCCACTGACTGCCCATGGGGAGCGTGTACGTAAGCTCTATGAAAAACTTGGAAGGTTAGTGGATAAGGTTAAGCTGAGTCGCGAGCACGAAAATTTGAAGTATTTTCTCTTTTGTATTATTTCTTTTCTTGCGGGCGGCAAGGCCGCAACAGCGTCATTATCAATAATAGGAGAGGGTAACATGAAGTCGCGCTCGTGGTTGTTGCGCGCAATGAGAGTAATATTTTTTAAATGCTGGTTTCTCATAAAGCTGAGAGCTTGCTAAGTGGCATATCATTCTAGCTTTTTGGCTCTCTTGGATAGGAATTCTTCTAGTTCCTTGGTTGAGCTTCAGGTGATTTGTTTAGATGTATTTTTTGAATGTGGTTGTTGTCAATGCGGTGGCTGCCCCGAGTATCACGGCGCAAGGGATAAAAACGGCCGGCGGATTGAGTGTAATGGGTAATGATAGGTAAACGATCCAGGGTAGAGTCAATAGCGGTACCACAGTCCGTTTTGCACGGTGATAAATAAAACTACTTTCCCGACCTGCGCCAAATTTGCGCAGGTCGCGGCGTATCAGACCATCGATAAAACCAGTAAACATGGCCATCAGAAACAGGGGGGCGGCCAGGACCAGAATGGTCAGGCGCACCACGAAGGTAAAGATCACATAAACTGCGGCCAGTACGAAGTCCTCAATGCTTACGTAGATCTGGTTGATCCAGCTCCAGAAGCCGTTGCCCTGGCTCGATACCCGCGCCAGCTGGGCAAAATCCGCAAAGCCAGTCTTGACCAGCAGCCACTGATTGAGGAGATCCAGCCACTGGACAATCGTCTGTCCGGGTTGTTGGAGGATGAGTGACGATTTGAAGTGCTCGCTCAGCCAACCTAGTTCGTTGGTCAGCATGGCTTGGCTGTGCCGCCAACCCTGATCACCCCAGAACAGCAGCAAACCGGCGAATTCGACGAGGATCGAAAACAGCAACGAGGCGATCAGCATACCGATGATGCGTAAAACCAAGCCGATTGCCGAGACGATTAATCCCGGGCGCTGGATCGGTTGTGGCGACGTGTTCTGGGCGGAAGTCGCCATCGTTCACTCCATATTGCGAGTTGCATAGTTGATGTGGGCACGACGCCTGCCGAATACGTGTTTGCTGAATCGAAACCTATGACAGGGCCGGGTTACTTAACCTGATCCAGATCGCAGTTTGTTGTTGGACCGCCACCGCTCGCACTCCACCATTGGCCCGGCTGTTCGTTGTAAGTTGCCCGCATCCGCTGGGTAAGCTCCTTCAGGTCATTGGGCATGGCATCGTCGTTGGAGGGCTTAGGTAAGGGCATGCGGACTTTCCAGAGTTGGCCCCCGGCCTGGAAGGAGAACATTTGCCCCTTGGGCAAACTGACGATGTGAGCAGGCTCGATCAGCGGCACGCTGGTGCTGCTGACACGGTCCTGTGAGGACGAGGTGAAGTCCGTGTTGGCCTCCGGATCGGAGGTGTCGGTCGCGCCCGAGACCAGGGTCTTGGTCAGCACATTAACCTTGGGCAACTGCTGGGTGAGCAGTTCCGCGGTTGCGGTTTCGCGCACCCGCAGCATCTGTAGGGTGTTGAAATTGCCCACCACCTGGCCGGCCTTGGCGCGGTTGCCTATACGTGCTTCGATATCGCTGAGGGTTTGGGTGTAGGCGGTTACCTGGATACCGGCACCGCCCCCTTTGTTGATCAGCGGAATGAACTCATCGCCCATCAACTCGTTGAACTCATCGGCATGCAGGTTGATTGGCAGTTTGTCACCAGCGTTGCCAGATTGAGGCAGCCCATGGTCAATGCCATGCTTGTAGATATGACCCGCGACCGAGACCAAGTCGGCGAACATTGAATTGCCCACGGCGGCGGCCACTTCGGCATCAGTCAGCGCATCCAGGCCAACGTAGACGATTCCGCGTTTTCGGATGATCTGCATCCAGTCGAAGATCGGCCGCGGGTCATCCAGGTCGGTGTAGTTGGGAGCCAGTAACTGAGCGGTCTTGCCGGTGGTGAGTTTCTCCAGCAGCGGCAGTAGCGAGGCCACGATTTTGTCGAAGTAAGTGCGGTCGTAGCGCACCGCTGAACGCAGTCCGTCCATTACCGGATCAAATACACGCTTCACCGCCAGGTATTGCTCGATGGCCACCACCCGCTTTTCGCGTCCTATCATATGCCGGGGAATGTTCTTCTCGGTGAGCTTGCCTTCGAGCTGGACGATCACTTCCCACGCCTTCGGTTCGGTCTTGGCGAAAAACTGCTGGGCGTATTCGATGAACAGCGCATCGATGTTGACCACATGCCGCTGGATCTGCAGGTAGTCCGGACGCCGGCCCAATTCGATCAAAGCCCGGGCAATGATGTTGACGAAACGCCAGGCGAACTCACGGAAGGCCGCGGAGTTACCTTCACCACTGAGCTGCCCAGCAATGCGAGATGCCACCTCAGAAATACGTCCGAAACGTCCCACCGCGTTGTAGCGGGCGGAGATTTCTGGCCAGCCCAGATGGAAGACATAAAACTCTTTCTCCCGTCCGGCACGTTTGGCTTCGACGTACATGCGCTTGAGCAAGTCGGCATCGCCCTTCGGGTCGAAGACAATCACTACCTCATGTTCAATGCGGTGAATGTCCTGGGTGATGTACACCTCGGCGAGTCGCGTCTTGCCGACGCGGGTCGTGCCCAGCACCAGGGTGTGACCGACCCGTTCGCCCAGAGGCAGACTGACTTCCGTTTCATCGGGCTCGACCCCATGCAGCAGTGGCGAGCCTCCTACCGGTGGTAAAGGGCGCAACGGATTGAAGGCACTGTCCCAGGCGGTGACACGGGACAATATCGAGAGCGGAAACGGTGCATGCTCAAGGGACCGTTCGAGTCCACGGGCCATACGATAGCGGGTCGGTTGGTCGACATAACGTGCGACCGCTGGATCCTGAGCCTCGACCAAGCGCTGGGTATGCAGGCGGGTCCAGCGAAACCCGCGGCCCATGAACAGACGCTTACAACTGACCGGAATCTGCCGACTGGTCAGCTCGTAGCGGGATAGCCGACGGATATTGCGCCGGTAGCGCAACACCTCCCATGCTTGTCGCAGGCGGATCAGGCCGAATAGGGTATAGGCCAGCGCCGCAACCAGCCCGATCTCGGGTGACAGGGCCACAGCCCAGGGCGAGTACACGCACAGTACTGCGGCAGCGATGCAAATTGCTACCGTGTAAAGCTCTACCGCGGGACGGAGCTTGGACTCCATCGTATGCTCGGCCATGACCTTACTCACTGCTCCAATGATGTGGCAGTGATCAAGACAGGGTAATGCTCAATCTGCAGGCGGGTGGCGATGTCGTTACCGTTGACCGGTAGGATGGTGACACTAGGAGCGGCTGCTCGGATCCGAGCCAAGGCTCCGGTATCGGCCACTTCGACGGCAAGGCCAGCCGCGCCGATTTCCTGCAGCTCAGTCGCGCGTTGACGCAACCAAGCCAGTGATTGGGTATCCTCACCCACCAGGAAAAATGGCCGTAAGCCCGGCATGTTTAGGGCGCGAGACGTGATTTGGCCGGGGCTCAAGAGGGAGCTGCGAACGGGTAATATCCAGGTTTCATCGGCAAATGTGGACAAGTCCGCATGCATGGCGCGACCAGGCTGGAGATTGCTGTTTATGGGCGGCCTAGCAACTTGAAGATGGGGACGGGTGAAGCCGCCAAACTGGTCCTCTGCAACGGATTGTTTCGACTGGGCGAAAGCAGCCAAGAGCAGGGAGAAGTAATAGGCAGTAGGAATTCGTTTCATGGTGGTGTGCCTTGTTCAGCGGAAGCTTGTAGCCGTGCGAGTTGCCGGGAGAATCCATCGCGGTAGCGCGCGGCGGGTAAACCTCCCGCAGGGCGGTGATAACGCCCAGCGGCTGAAACCCAGTCACCGGTGACGGCGTGATGCTCTTGCAGCAGGGCGGCAGTCACAGCTAGATTGCGGTAGGGTTCGAGAGCTTCGCAGGGACTGGAAAAACGTTGTCCGTGATAACCCAGGTTGGTTTGCCCAAGTCCGGCGTCGACCCGTTTAGCGTCATATTGTGTGAGCGCCTGGAGCAAGGCGTGACATGCGGCCTGGCGAGTGGGGAAACGGTAGGGTGTTCCGGCGATATTTAGGGTCCAAGGCCACGGCAGCAGTCGACCACGGACGCGAATACCGCTCTCCTGTAAGGCAATCGCGAACAACACCGTAGAAGGGATGTTGGCGTCATGCGCCGCCAGTTGATAAGCCGGAGGCGGAAGTTCGTTAGCCCGAACCGTGTGCACCGTCAGCAGGAGCGCAATAGAAATCAATCGAGACGTTGCCATTGTCCATTCACCTGTTGAAATGTGGCGGGCAATGGCCCCGGAGCCCCCAGGCTGAACCATCGACCACGGTCATGGTTCAGGGTGATCTGCCCGCGTTGAACCTTAGCCGGATCGATGTCCGCTTGCCGAGCCCAACTGCGGACGCGTTCATCTTGGCCTTGGCTGCCCACTAGGTAGATATCGAACGCCGTGTCACTGTTCTGCAAACGTTGTGCTTCAGCGGTGCATGCAGGGCAGTGGTCCTCTACAAAAAGGGCTGGGCGCGGGGCGACTGATGAGCTGGTAGGGGAAGAAGATGCCATGCCCTGGATCGGTAGCTGGCCAGGAAACAGCTTGGTCCAGGCCGCGGTGTAAGCGTTTTGGTAGGCCAATTCACGCTCGGCGCGTTTGGCTTCCAGTGCTACCTGTAATTCAGCATAGCGCTGGCGCTCTTGGTCGGTCTGGGCCTCAACCCCTAGGGCGGTCAAGGGATCGAGCTTCGGGCTCCAGAAACCACGTGGGCCGGTTTGGATCTGCTCGAAGCGCGTCCACTCCTGCTCCGTCAGACCCCAGCTTGCAGCCTGTTCAGCGTGCAAGCGTCCCAGCGGAATGGATTGTGTGTCCTGGATCCGCGACGGTGTCGTGACAGGCGTGCCCATCGCATCGCCTATGGCCAGCAGCGACGCGAGACAGACGACGGGGAGTAGTGGCGCTCTGTTCATGATCGCTTCTCAAGGGAGTTGCACGGTCTGGTCTGGCTGAGCGACCACCGAGAAGATGGCTGAGTGCGGCTCCAGCACTTTCAGGTGCCAGGCTCCGAACTGCTCGCCGGCATGCAGCAGCCGAACATCTATGAGAGAGCTACTGTCATGAGGTGCGACTGCCAAAAAGCGCTCACCTCCGCGGGACTCGACACCCAACACCGAGAACGGTGGCGATAGTGGGACGGGTTTTGGGGGAGCCGTCTTTTTCGGCTTGTTCGCGGAAGAGGTTGGCGGTGGTAGGGAAGGCTGAGTCTTGAGCTCCAGTAGCTGCTGTTCGACGTGCTCAAAGCGTCCGCTTAGAGCTGTCAGATCTTTCACTGTGGCGCGCTCTGCCAGACCGTCGCGCATCTCCTGTATCTCTTGCGCCCACTGATCCAGCATCGGATCGAGGGTATTGGCCTGTTGCTCACCTGTATCGACCATCTGCTTCAGGTCTTTCAGCGAGTACTGCAGTTTCTCCTGTGCGTCCCTGAGCGCGCTTAAATCACGTTGCAAGGTGTCCAAAGTTTGGAAGCGCTGGGTGTTCGTACTCTGTAGCTCGGCCATGCGCTGATACTGGTTAAACAAACCGCCGCTCAGCCCGGCGACTGCCAGGCAAAGTAAGCCAACAATTATGGTTTGAAACGTCGAGGCTTTCATGGACGTGCCTCCGCCTGATGGGACGAGTCTGGTGTAGCCCGCACGATGCCGACATCAGCTTTCTGCTGTTCGAAGCAGACCGAACGGCTGACCTCATCGGTCGTGAGTTGCCAGGAGGAGCCAGCCAGTACCTGTAGTGCGCTGCGTAACGCAATCGGGCCGAGTCGGTAATGGGCTGCAGGCAGAGGCCGAGTGAAAAGTGTCTTTACTGGTTCGGTGGTAGGGCAGAGCGAATAACCCGAGCGCTGCAGCACGTAATGCATCGCCTCCTCTACCGAGGGATTAAGGTTGGACGGTATGCTCAAATCAATTATTTGAGCGAGAAGATCACGTTGCTCCGTAGTGGGCTCTGTGCTCACCAGGGTATAGCGACCATAACGGATCTCCGCCGGATGGTTTGCTTCGGCCGGGCTCCTTGATAATTGGGTCCGATTGGAGCCACTGTCGATCTTTGGATTAGTCGGCAATGGGGTGGAAATTTGCGCGCTGCAGGCACTCAAAAAAAACAGCAGGCAGACAGGCGTAAAAAAACGCTCCATAAAAAAACCTCATGTCAGATTCAGTACAGAACCTGACATGAGGTGAAGGATCGATTCAGTGAGAAATCCGATTTATGGCAGGTCGTGTTAACGCTAAATACTTTGCTCTGCATCATAGATAGCTAGTCCATCCAAGACAGCAGCGTCGGGGTCGAAGATCAACAATCGCACATCCGCCAATGCCGCCATATACAGTACGTTGACCAAGGCTGCCGGCGTACTAGCATCGAGTTGCTCTTGCCTCAGCGATGAGTAAGAACAGCCCTCGATTTTTATCAGGTTATCGTCTGTCCAGGGCGTGCCGATCAGCTTACACCCGACGCCATTGCAGTCTTTCAGGACAAAGGGTTCGAACAGCAGCCCGGTTGGGCTAGAGTCGAAATAGTCCGCCCCGCGTTCCAAGTAGCGCAATGCTTCTTCAGTGAGGTGTGCGGTACTGATCTCCCAAGCTCGGCTGTAGCGTCCAGTCTCGAAACTCAAACGATGGACCACGGACTTGGCTTCTTCCAAGGAGTCAAAGTCCGCGACGTGGCACTGCGCGTTGAACACTTAGCCTATTACGGCATAGACCACCTAGTGCACTAGTCCGTTGGACGGGCAGCAACCATCCAATTCATTCAGAATGGATTGGCCTTCGCTGATCAAGGCGAAATCATCATTGAAGATGCAGGGGACCAGTTGCAACGTATCGTCGGACAGATGCTCCTGGGAGTCGTGCATAGGCCGAAAGCAGGGAGGACAGCCATCCTCGTAGAAGATCAGTAACAACCGTTCGATATAAAGTTTGTCGTAGCCCCGAGTAAATGGATTTGAGGCGATCAGCAGGGTGGGTGCTTGGTGTGTGGGGTTCATGAGCGTGCTCCAGAATGAAAATAAACGAGGCGCCCGTAGGCGCCTGTGAGGTTTAAAGCCATCCGTATTCGGCAAGGGAGAGCGGGCGACCTTCACCTACGATAAAGTGATCCAGTACGCACACGTCGATCAAGGCCAAGGCCTCTTTCAGCCGTACGGTCAAAACACGGTCCGCCTGGCTGGGCTCTGTACACCCTGAGGGGTGGTTGTGAACAAAAATGACGGCTGCAGCGTTATGCGCGAGGGAACGCTTAACGACTTGGCGGGGGTAAACGCTGGCGCTATCAATGCTGCCGTGAAAGAGGATTTCAAACGCCAGCACCCGGTGCTGGGCGTCAAAAAAAATCACACCAAAGACTTCATGTTCTTGTTGTGTAAGCTGCAGTTTTAGGTAAGAGGTCACGGTTTCAGGTGACGTCAGTTTAGGACCGCGGTTGAACAGTCGACGATCCAGAATATGCAGCGCTTCGTCGATCAGCTGGTTTTCTTGGATAATGCGATCAGCCTCGAAATCCGAGGTCTCAATCAGTGTGAGTGGGGTGTTCATGGCGCTACCTCCGAATGGAATAATCAGGGGTACACGCCCGAGGGGAGTGGTTTCCCCAGGGTGGGTGTGGAGTTGCAGGCGTTTGCAGGTGATGTAGGGTTTACAGCCGAGTGTATCGGTGGCGTTGACCGTGCAGAGGTGAACCACAACCGTCGCAAGGCAATGGAGAAAAGGATCTTATTCCCCAGCCGGTTTCGGGATCGAAGTCGGCACTGATGGGCAATAAGCGAACCAGCCCCCGGTGTATCGCGGCGATACGTTGTTCGGTCTCATCTGGCGAGTAATACAGCGATAACGTGCTGTAGTCCTCGTAAGCCGCACCGAACAGGCAGTCGTCGCAAAGCCAGAAGGATTCCATATAGGTTCTCCTGTGCTGGTTGAAGAAAAGGCGCTCGATTGAGCGCCTTGATGTAAAACATCAGGGATTGTTCAGGCGGACTGAACAGCACGTGTGGCGACACGGCGGGCCGTGCGGGGAGTGGTTGGAGATTCCGGTTCAATCCTGGAGTCTGTAGGGTTGTCGGTATCCTCAGCTTCGGCATCAGCCGAAGTTGGGGACGGCTCACGGTTTGGCGCTTGCTCAGCAGGTGCTGTTGCTTCCTGCCTGGCGGGCGCTTTGTATTCGAACTTGCCATTGACCTTGATCCAGTCGATGAACAGCAAACGACCTTTCAGGCTGGCGCCAGGTTGGCCTTGTTTATCGCCTTTCTCATAGAGAAATGGGTCGATCCACAGGTCACCAATACGGAACGACAGCAAGACCTTTTTCTCGGCTTTGACGGCGTCCATATAGAGACGAATCAAGCGGTCAGCTTCGCCACCAGCGACTTTGCAATCAAAGCGGGTGTACTCCACTGCATCGGAGGCACCATGCAAGGCTGCGATATCGCAGGCCATGAATGGCTGGCCGCGGCGGACCTGTACTTCACGAACACGGTTGAGGTAGCCGATACCGACGGTGTGCAGGTTGAAGTAAGAGGTCGCTTCTTGGGGTTGGTTGGCGTAGGCCATGGTGGTTCTCCTGTTTCAAGGGAAAACGGCGACGCACATTCCCTGACAGGGAAGTGAGCCCCGTCAGGGTGGGTAAGATGAAGGCGAGTTATGAACGACTCGTCACCGGCAAGCCGATGACCATCAGAATGATGCTTCTGGGGGAATAGCTGTGTAGCAGAGGAACGTCTGCGGTGGTAATCCGCAAGCATGGAGTAGTCGGCATTCATCACCGCTGAAGCGGCAACCGCGCGAGCTTCCGAACGCTAATCGCACTTGGGTAAACCACCACGAACGTGGCGTAGCCTTGAAGGTTTTGGCTACCTGGGCTGGGCTGTCAACGACAGCGAACCACGCCCTTTGTATAAGCCTGTCACAGGGGAGCGTCAAGACGCTGCAACCCGATTTTTTACGCCTGGATTACAGTGGTATTCACTGGCATGAACAAAATGAAGAGTAGGCCCGACGGGGCGTCAGGCGAGGAACAGAAAAGCCACCTCTGACGGTCTTACGCAGTCGTCAAGCTCCTCGCAAAACTTGGTTGAACTGCGTAATGATTCGTCAACCGACCCTTGTCGTGGCCTGGGTCGGAACGTGTTGGCACGCATCCGCGCACAAAGGGTGCCCCTTGGTTCCCCGGTGGGCTCCGGGACTGAATACGATCGTAGAAGCGGATGACCGCTATTGCCAGATAGAGGCAACAGTGGTCATCCGCCACCACAATCAGGTCGAGCAAAAAACCGGAATTAAATTCCGCAGAATAGAAGGCTCCGAACTCGAAGAGTTTGACCGAACTGCCCGGAGCTAATCGGTCTTGGGTCGCCGTTGGCGGTTATCCAAAGCTACTACAGCAGAGAGGTCAACACGACGTCAAGCCTGCAGGCCCCCTTCATAAGACGCTACGTTGAACCCGATGAAAGAGGTTACTTACTGCCGAGATGTGCGGCTAATTGTTCGACGGTTGCCAAGATAAAGGCACGGTCGCTTTCCTTCAGTCCACTCAGCAGACCCGCGATCATCTGACCCTGGTCATTGGGGCGATTACTCGAGGCCGTCAGGAGTTCGTCCATCCGGCAATCGAAAATATCAGCCAGTTGCATCAGCTTGACCACTGAAAGCTCCACTACACCCCGCTCCAGGCGCGAGATGGCTTCGCTACCGATCCCTAAACGTTCAGCCACCTCTTCCTGGGTCAGATTACGCTCGCTGCGGTGCTTCGCGATCATGCGCCCGATTTGGGCTTGGGTTGGATGTTTATGTGCCAAGTGATGAGTTCTCCAGTTCAACCCGAATGGTTGAGCAAAGACCCGTTGACATGAACATCCTTAAGGGTTGAGTATCGACTCATTGGGTTGTTATAGTGACTGAAACAGCTTTATATCGCGACGTGGTTTCTGTCCCTCCAGGGATCAGAGTCCAGAGTGGTTATTAAGAACGACGGTCTGACAGGACCAAGTTGAGGGATGGTTGAGCATGGAAGATGAGAGAAAGGACGTCATGGATTTAATTTGGGATCGAACACTGGAGCTGTTCATCAAGATTCATGATTGCCCGGATAATCCCGAATACTTCGAACGACTTGTTCATTGGCTCAACGAAGATCCTGCCCACCTAAAAGCCTTCAACGAACTGGGGCAGATATGGATTTCGACAGGCATCGCTTTGGCCCGTGAAGTCGGACAACCTTTGATCGACTTGGAGCGGGATCAGGCGCCGCTGATGATGCACTGAGCTGTGCACCACCCTAACTTCATGTTGATCTCAATCGAACTGTCATGGGCGGCGCGTCTCTTTTCTGAACTGCGTAGTGCCCTTGCAGTTCGGATACTGCGAGCATGACCAGAACGGCCCAGATTTGCCCTTCCGCTTGATCATTGAGGCATTGCAAATGTGGCAGGTTGGTCCGGCTTTGTCCGTTATCGACAAGGTGAGCGCACCACAATGTTCGACCAGCTGCGAAATCCATTTCGCCTGCTTTGCGACGAACGCATCCAAGGTCAGGCGTCCCGCTTCGATTTCGTCAAGAGCCTGCTCCCAAATCGCAGTCATGCCAGGATCCGCAACTGCAGCGGGCACCGCCTCGATCAGGGTATGGGCCGCCGCCGTTGCCATTAAGGCGCGTTTTTTCTTCAGCAAATAACCGCGATCAATTAACCCTTTGATAATGCCGGCTCGTGTGGCTTCGGTTCCGATACCGGTGGTGTCCCGAAGTTTCTGTTTCAGGCGTGGGTCGTTGACAAGCTTGGCGACGTTTTTCATCGCCTTGATCAGATCACCCTCGGTGAGAGGTTTAGGAGCGGCAGTTCGCATGGATTTGAGTTCGACATTTTCCACTGCGCACTGCGTGCCCTGTTGCAAGATGGGTAAGACTTGGGATTTGTGACTGGGCTCATCCTCCTCGGTGTTTTCGGAGAGCGAGCTTTTCCAGCCCTGGACTAAGATCAGTTTGCCCACAGCGGTCAATCGTTCTTCGCCACACGCCAATTCGACCTGGGTCCGATCAAACTCGTGATGCGGAAGAAACTGCGCTAGGTAGTGGCTACGGATCAGTTCGTAGACATGGCGTTCTTGTTCGGACATCCGCACCAAGTTTGCCGGTTCGGTGGTGGGGATGATGCCGTGGTGCGCAGTGACCTTGGCATTGTTCCATGCGCGGGAGCGCAATGATTGATCGAGGTCCTCGAATGCAGGTCTGAGTGCAGGATCCGTTTTGAGCAGGGCGTCGAGTACCGCGGAAGCCTCGTTGAACATATTCTCTGGCAAATAGCGGCAATCGCTGCGCGGGTAGGTGGTGGCTTTGTGGGTTTCATACAGGGCTTGGGCGATGTTCAGGGTTTCCTGGACGCCGAGCCCCAGCTTACGCGAGCAGACTTCCTGCAACGTGCTTAGGTCGTAGGGCAGGGGCGGCGGTTCTCGGAAATGCTCAGTATGTAACGAGAGTACCGTGGCGGACTTCTCGTCGGTGATTGTTTGGACCGCGTGATGGGCAAGCACTTGTTGTAGGCAACGCCCCGACTCGTCCCGTCCTGAGCATGGCGGTAACCACGACGCGATGAATCGCTGGCCCATCGACGATAGGTGTACCTCAATGTTCCAGTAAGGCACCGGGACGAAGCCGGCAATCGCACGATCCCTATCGACCACCAGACGTAAGGTGGGTGTCTGGACGCGCCCCACTGACAAAACGCCGTCGTAGCCTGCCCGCCGACCAAGAAGGGTAAACAAACGACTGAGGTTCATGCCGATCAGCCAGTCGGCCCGGCTACGGGCGAGGGCCGAGTGATAGAGCGGGAAGGTCTCCTGACCAGACTTCAGCGAGGTCAGTGCCCTGCGAATCGATGCTTCGTTGAGTGCGGACAGCCAGAGGCGCTGAACAGTGCCTCGGTACTGGCAGAGCTCCAATAATTCGCGGGCAATCATCTCACCTTCGCGGTCGGCGTCGGTTGCGATGACAACGGTGGTGGCTTCGCTGAGCAGGCGTTTGATGATTTTGAACTGCGCGGCAGTCTTGGGTTTGACCTCCACTTGCCACTGCGCCGGAATGATCGGTAGATGATCCAACGACCAGTTCTTGTATTGAGTGCCGTAGGCTTCAGGCGGGGCCGTCTCCAGTAGGTGGCCGATACACCATGTGACAGTTGTCTCGGGGCCGATCAGGCAACCATCGCCACGCCGAGTGGCTCCGAGAACCTTGGCGATGTCACGACCCTGGGAAGGTTTTTCGCAGAAGAAGAGGCGCATATAACTACTCCGGATTGAGTTCGGAGCAGCGTTGTTCGAATTAGCAGGGGCGAGATATGAGAAACCTGAATGGCAGGTTCCTCATATTAGTCGGTGAGGGCGGCCTTGAATGAGCTGAAGCTGTTACCTTATTGGAGCGTTCGTAGCTGGGTGGGGGGCTTCATGAGCAGCGAGCAATGGCAGGCCTGGAACCTCGCGCAAAGGCGCAATTTTTATGCCTGAAGTCGTTCAGGCCTTAGGTGATTGCCCTCTGTGTTTCTTGGGTTTCGACGTCGGCGAGCTGGCCTGCTCAGTATTTTGAGCGGCCGTCGGTTCACTGGAGCGTTCCCGCATGACCACGCTGTTTACCCTGTGAGGCAGGATTCCGACTCGACGGGCCTCGATCTTGAAGGTCACCCGTGCATTGTCTTCGCTGTCCTCCCACTCATCGCGCACCGTACGACCTTCGACCAACACGCGCATGCCTTTCTGGTACAGCGTGCTCCAGTGTTCAGCCTCACGGTGCCAGAGCTCAACCGGTGCCCAATAGCCGCCCCGATCTTCATAGCTGCCCTCGCGTGGTATGGGGTTGTCGAAGTACACATTCAGCCGTAGCAAACGCCGTGGCTCGTCATTGCCTGAGGCGAACTTCTGGAACTCTGGTGCACTGCCGATATTGCCTTCGCCGACGAAAAAAGTACTCATCGTGTTTTCTCCACTGCGGGTGTGAACTGGCGCAGCAACTGTTCGGCACTGGCCATTTTGATCGCGCAGGTCGTGGCCTGGCGGTAGAGCGAATGCACCACACTCATCTGAAGGTTTAGTGCGATACGCGCGCATTCGAAACGGTGCAATTCCTCTCGTACGATCTGCGGCAATGCTTTGTTGGAGATCTGACGTTCCCAAACCTCCACACCCATGCGAGAAAAATCACGGGTGCGCCAACGCAAAAAGGTGCTGCCCGCACTGGTCTTCTGCAGCACCAATCGTATCTTCAATAGCGAGTACGGCGGCTGCCCGGCTTGCTGCACGACAGCCTCCATCAGGCGACACAACTGCGCCTCGATTTCCCTCGCCACCTGCGCCAGGTGCTCCAACTCCCCCTTACCCTTAAAAGGTTTTAAAAGGCCTTTTAGGGAGGCAGCGTGTTCGAGCTGCCGATAGGCATCCGGTGTCAACGCTTCGAAGGGCATTGGGTGAATCGGGATCATGGGATTCATGCATCAGCCTCCGACTCATCTACGCTCGCAGACGGACCGTCCACTACCTCTGCCAAAGCGTCAGCGTCATCCACTGCTACAGCACCACGGCGAATGATCGGCGGTGCAAACTGAGAACGGCGATGACCCTCAAGGATGTCCATCGGGGGCAATCCATACTTCTCCACGGCCGCCAGGGCGCGGGCATTATTTGCGGCCATATCATCGCGTGTAACGCCGGCATGTCAATAACGTTGTGCCTGACCGAACAGGCTGCGTAACAGGTGAGCACCGTCGTCGATCCAGGCTTCCATGTCTCTTCGGCCGATCAAGGCGGTGTGATGGGCCAATAGGGTATGGCGTACCAGCGTGTCGTAATCGGTCAGCAGGTAGACGGCTAGAAAACCCAGCTGACTACCGATGTACAATGGCAAAGTAACGGGGTGGATGTTGAGGTTGTCCCCCATGTCGATCTGTGTCGGCAGGTCCTGTCTTATTCGGTCTAACTGTTGAGTCAGTTCCAGCATTCCAGCCTTGGCCTGCATCAGTTTTTCTTCGAGTTGCACGATGGCCCAGTCGGCATAGGGATCGTCCTGGGCCGCGGTTTGTTTGATCAGGTTGGTGACACTGATGTAGCCGGCCATGCCCATGATCGAGTGGACGCCTTCGCGTGCGGCTCGACCGTGCCAGATACGGGCGGCGTGGTGGGTGTGCAGGGTCAGGGTGATGCTGCTGCGCAATGAACCCAGGTTGAGTTGGTAGTGATCGGCCACGGTGTTGTCCTCGCAAAGGCTTGGACGGGAACGTTGCGACAGATGAGGGTCAAGGACAGCCAAAAAACTGAATGCCGTCTGTTCGGTTTGGTGAGAGAGGGCAAATGCCTGACGTCTACGGTTATTGGAACTACGCCCAGGCGTTTCCCCAAACGCTCCATGGTTCGGTCCGATATTTTCGTAGATTGGAACGCTATGGATTTGATGCCACTGGCATCAAATCTACTGACGTCCACTGCCTCCACGCAGTTGGCGCAGCTCATTTAGGCACGCTTGGGCGAGGGCTGATGCAGGTTCGCCCTTTTTTCGAGATGGCCGCGAGGGGGCGGTTGGGGGCGGTTCTGCGATGGGTGATGGTTCGGCCTGACTTGCCCAAGGACGAAAGTCGCCTTTCAGCGCACGCTGGATCAGGCCCATCAGATAGGCCGCTGGTTTGCGGATACCGCCGGCCTTACAGCGTGCCCCCGCCTCGTTGAGCACAGCCTGCTGATCCGCTGGGTTAAGCTTGATCAGCGCCACCGCGACGGCCTGACGTTCGCTGGGACTCAGGTGCAGCGCAGTGGGCCAGCGCAGGTTATCCACAGTAGAGGTCGCGCGCGGTACTGTACATTTACTTTCTTTTAATACAGTACAGGCGGCGTTCGGATTCCGAACGGTGCTGGAAACGTTAGGGTTCGAGCCTGATTCGGAATCCGAACGAGGGCCTGCACGATTCCGAACGCGGTGATCTTCCCCATGTTCGGCATCGTGAAATGCATCACCGGGTGGCTGATCCAAGCCTTGCTGCGCCCACTGTTCGCCCCAACTGTCCAGCCGCGTCGGTAACCGACCCTGATCGATATTCGTGTCCTGTCGGACCTCCTCCACAATGTGCTGAGCGACAATACGCACCGCCTTTGTCGCATGTCCGAGGGCATGTCCGACCAGTTCTAGGTAATCCTGATCGAGCTCCATGGCTTCGGCGGGGGTTAACGGCTCATCGTGCAGAACGTACAAAGAACCTTGTAGCTGCCCGCTGATTTGATCGCGACCGCGGCTAACCAAGCTGAGCCAACGAGTGAGCCTGAGCATCGTCAACACGCGTGCAATGGTTTCACGCGAGGCTGACGCACCGTAGGGCACGCTCGAGAGGTAAGGCTGCAAATCCTCATAGCGCGGCGTGACCACGCCCTGGCCTTGCAGCATGAGCCGAAATACCTGCCAGGCATTTCGCTCCAATGGCGTCAGCCGATTATCCAACAGCAGCCGGCGTGGCACGATTTCGTGGGATTGGCCGCTAAACAGAAAGCCAGCCTGTAGAGCCTGATTGGAGGGCTTTTCAGTGGTAGAGCGTGCTGGCCAGCGCTCATGCAGCTGCTGTGTGCATTGCTGCAGGACACGTTGCCAGCGGCTGGAAGGAACAGCATTCATGTTTTGTTGCTGTACTGGTCGATTTGCTGCCAAACGATGGTCAAGCTGATCTGCTGTTCTTCGGCAAGCATCATCATAGCGTCGAGTTTATCCTCGGTGCCGTCCTCTGTTCGTATTTGGCACCAACGTTGCCACAACGCATGCTCCTGCGCTTCGCTCAAATGCTGGGGGCGGCCCTTACGGGTTTCTATCTTGAGCAGACGTCGGCGCAGGGCGGTTTCCGAATGCGCCAAGCCGAAGCACTGGTACATGATGGTGCTGCTGGCGCCCAGCTTGAGCGCTCGGTTGATCAAGCGCTCGTTCTGCTCGTCGCGTTCGGCTTGCACGATCAACCGATGCAGCACCGGCGAGTCAATCTTGACCTCGACCCAAGACACTGTGGCATGTGCCAGGCGCGACAGCGTGGTGGGCGGTAAGGATTGCAACAAGTAGATGTCTTCCTCACTCAGTCCGAGTGCCTTGCAGCGTTGCAGGTTACCCAGGCGCAGCTCATGCAGCACCTGAGTCAGCATGGCCTGATTGAGCACATTGATGGACAGGCTCATGGCAGCTCCTTCGGTAAGTTGTCTTCAGGGGTAAGCGTTAAGTCGATCAGGCGGCGGGCCAAGCGGATGAGACGATACAGTTTGATTAACAGACTGTCAGGCAGTCGCTCCAGCCCCACGTCCGTGACTGGTCTATCTGGTAGAGGGAGTTGATAGACCCCCAGCAGCAACTGCCCGAACAGTGCAGAGGGGATTTGCTTGCGGTCCTCCCAGTTAACCTCGTCTTGAGCCCTTAACAGGGCCAGGAGCATTAGGTGAACGCCGGTCGAGCGAGGCGCTGAAAGATCAAGTCGCTCAATGTCTAGGGTGAAGCCCAAACCAAGCTTTTGATCAATGATGCTCTCGGCATCTCCGGCATAGGCCGCCATTTCCCGAGCCAGTCCAGCAATGGCTAAACGCAGTTGTTCGGGCGTATCCAGCGGTGGTGTGATGATCCAGAGGTCGTCGATTGGGCAGGTTTCGACTGGAGACGTCGCCTCGCTGGATATCTCGCGATTGATTTGCTCACGAATCTGTTGAACGCGTGGTAGAGGGCTGACCGCAGGTGAAGCATTTGTTTCGGGTGCTCTGAGCAGTTCTTCTGGATTTGGCTCTACCTTGCTCTTGGCATCAGTTGATTCGGGTTCAGTGTAGGAGGAGGGCAACTCTGCCGCAGTTTCATGCACGCTTGGCCGATGGCTGCTTTCTGAGGTCGTGGTGGTGACAGCCCCAGGCGTGGAGGCGACCCGTTGGGTATCGCTCAGCTCCAGGGCCAGCATACGGTAGGACTGTCCGAGCAAGTGGCTCATGCGTTCGAGCAATTCGTCCTGGATCTGCTCAAGATCAAAGGATTCAGGATCGCTATCGAAGTAGCCCATGGTTTCTAGCCAGAACTCTGCAAATGAAACGGCAGCGGTTGGATAACGATTCCAGGTTCGCTCAGCCTGACTACGTAGACCGATCAGGCGCTCTATCTGAGGCTTACCCAATCCGGCATACAGAGTTTGTGGAATGGCGGGCAATAAGTGTTCGAGGGTGTCCAGCATACGGCTGATATGCGACTGCGAAATCGGATAGCCTCCAGCGGCAAGACGTCGAGCCAGTTCCCTTTGTGATAGATCTGCGCCATCGGACTCAAGCATGGTTTTGAGTTTGGCTACTGCCAGCGCCCGTTCGATGAACGTGAGTTGACCGTGCAGGTCGCTTTCCGCCAAATGGCCGAGTAGGGCGGTGATTTCATTGCCCCAAGGTCGGAACAGGCAGTGGATCCGAAAGAAACGCTCGTCGCGAGTTTCCTGCCACAGTTCGCCGAGAATGGCTAAGCGCGTATTACCGCCGTTGCGGATGATGAAAGAGGTTTCACCCGGGCGGCGGGTTATCGGTGGCGGTTGATCCAGCCCGCGTTCACGGATCGACGCCTTGATATCGTCATAAAGCGGGTTACGAATGAAGCGTGGGTTGTGTTCGTAGGGACGTAACTGTTCCAGAGTGACCAGCATGGGAGTGTCGATGACGGGATCGGACAGTCGCTCCAGTCCAGGACCTTGAGTGAAGTGGTCCTGGTGCAGCTTGTCGGTAATTTCCTCCTGACTGAGCTTCTTCATCTGAACCGCCTCGGTTAACGCCGGCTACGCAAATGGTCACCGACCTCGAATTTCACGATTTCGGCAGTCCCTGAACCTTCGAAATGTTGGGAGAGTTCTGCGAGGAACCACAACATGGCCGAGCGCCCCCCTTGCAAACGAAAAACCAAAGTGCAGCACTCCCCGCAAGCCGCGTCGTGTGGTCGAATGGAAGGCTGAACGACGATAGGAAACTGATCCAACATTAGAAAACTCCTTACCAAGCCCTGATGGCTTCAAGGTCGATCAAACAAAAATAATTCGGTGAAAAAGCTAATTGGGCGATTTGGTTTATCGAGACTCCGCACACCTCATTACCGATGAGATCGCTTCGCGCCATTCCGGGAATAATTCGATTGCCAGCGCTTGCATTACTTCTAGCGCAGACTGCGAGCGTCGGCGTTTACTCGACGGGCGAGCATCTATTCGGTGGACCGGTAAGCCGAGGGAGGCGGCATTGAGGTACGCCACCCGGTCCGGGATTACGGTGTCTAGAACCGAGATATTGGTAGCCTCTGCGAAATTCTCGCGCAGGCTTCGGATGATCATCCGGGTGTCCACTCGATTGACGTTCACTTGGTTCAGTAAGAGCCGCAACGGCGGCGGGTCGATGCCTAGATGACGAAACGGTTCGAGCTCACTCAGTAGTTTTAAGGTGCCCCGACGCATTTCGCGGGCAGCGAGCATTTCCGGCGTGATGGGAGAGAGGGCGAGATCGGAGGCCAAGATGGCCATTTCCAACAGCACACCGCGGGCTCCCTGAGTATCAATCAAAAGCAGGTCATAATTGAGATGCAAATCGTTGAGCAAATTGTGTAGGCGTAGTCGTCCGTCAGGGGCATGTAGCAACAAAGTGCTCAGTCGACCTTGATCGTCATTAGAGAAAATCAGGTCGAGACCGACGACTGCAGTCCTAGAAATTATTCGTTCAGGTATTGTTAGATTGAGTGCAATGAGCTCGTACGCACCTGCCTGCGCTTTCTGGCTCAATGAATAATAACTGGAGAGGGTGGGTTGGCTATCCAGATCCAAGAGCAGAACACTGAGACCAGCATCGGCCAACAGGCCGCCGAGGTTCGCCGCTACTGTAGTTTTGCCTACACCACCCTTGGTGGAAACCACCGAGACCACGTGCATCACCTTCACTCCTGTTGTGAAAGGCGTTCTGCAATCCAGTGTTCGATTTCCAGAGAGTCCCAGCCGACTGCGCGCAGCCCGATACGCTTCGCCCGCGGGAACTTGCCTTCCTTCATCAGGTTGTAAATATGCGCACGTTTGAAGCCGGTTTTTAGTTCAACCTCGTCACGTCGCATGATGTGCCGTTGGGGTTGAGGTGCTTCGAGTGCGGGTACCGATGGGTTGGACATGCTAGTCACTCCTGGCGCCTGTTGGCGCGTGGTGGGAAGTGACTTGGATTGAATCGCACTAACGCGGCTGAGTCATTGCACTGCAATCAAGCCCATTGCAACGCAATTGACTGGATCAGTTGTTTTTCTTGAGGCTACGATTGGCCACGGCAAACTTTTCATCCAGCGTCCGCTTGCTGAGGCCGGGCACATCTTTGTGACGGGCGACAATGGCGTCGACGATGGCTGCTTGATTCGTGAATACCGAAAGAGGTTTTCCGGCGGGCGAATGGTCCAAAAGAAGGCTGACCAATGCCCCGATCATATTGTGATAGGTCAGTTCACTACGCTCGCTGAGTTGACCATTCGTTTTGGCCAAGGCTTTGAGATCATCTCTTTCAAGTCCAATCGACTGGAGTTCTCCCAAGATTTCTTGAACGTGTTGCTGTTGCGCTTTCAACGCTCTCGATAACTCGTCTCGATCTGCTTTCACTGAAAGAAACGTTCCGAGACTGACCTTTGCAGATGTATCCTCACCGGACTCGAATAAAAAGCTGGGCTTATGGTCGGGATAATGAATTTCCATCCAGCGGCGTAAGTCTGAATGGCGTATGGTCAGCTGATAGGGCTCTACGTAGCTTCCCAAAGGAACAGAAACGCCGAGGCAGCCGTACGGCAGTTCTCCATTGCGTATGGCGTCTAAAATCCTTTCGACAGCGATGTGAAGATTGGGCCATTGGGGAAAGAGGGTTGCAAGGTTCTCAGGACGAGACCAATCCGCCTGCATAATTTGGGCTTCGTAGCGAGTGAGATTGCACCAGCGCAATGCTGCATCTATAGGGCGATAGAAGCTTTTGCTATGCGAATTAAAAACATTAATAGCCATAGCGTGACGGACCTCCATTCCTAATGGATAGGCCTCTCACCGACTATCAATATTCAAACTAGCGATTCATGCTAGCTGTTTCCTCCATCGACCAAATCGGTGAGGTCATTTAATTTCGAGTGCTACCAGAAAGCAATACCCGAGTAGCAATCGATTTTTTACGCGATCCAGAGCCACGATCTCGGTCTCTTAACAAAAAAATCGGGTTCTGATTAGGTATCCTCCACATGACCCAGAGGTGCAGATATCATTAATCAATGATGCAGATTCTTGATGTTTGGAACTTCTTGATCAGTTGAACCACTCTGGATGTTAATAGCTAGGGAAGATTGATTATATTGTGCTGAGGCCCAGAGCCTAATTTCGTAATATTTTCCGCACCCCTGTCATTTACAATGAGCACGCTGCCCTCTCGATATCCCCCAGCACCTGGCGTACCTTCCGGTAGCATTACCATAGGTGTCATCGATACCACCATGCCCGGTTCTAGCACCGTCTCGATATCTTCGCGTAATTCGAGCCCAGCCTCCCGTCCGTAATAGTGGCAGAGGACTCCATTTGAGTGACCGTAACCGAATGTGCGATATTTGAGCAGATCCGCTTGTAGATAGATTTCATTTAGCTCTGCGGCAATATCGCAGCAACGAACCCCTGGTCTGATTAACTCCTGCCCGCGTTGGTGTACTTTGCAGTTGATTTCCCATATGCGACGTTGCTGGGTATTTGGCTCACCCAAAAAAGCCGTTCGTTCTAATGAAGAAAAATAGCCTGCGATCATCGGAAAACAGTTAACTGAAAGTATATCCCCGGATTTAACTCGACGACTGGTAACGGGATTGTGTGCACCATCAGTGTTCAGACCGGATTGAAACCACGTCCACGTGTCGCGTAACTCGCAGTAAGGCATACGCCTAGCAATTTCCCTAGTCATTGCAGACGTCCCCGCAATGGCTACCTCGTACTCAGGCACACCTTCAGATATCGCGTCTAAACAAGCCGCACCTCCTACGTCCGCTACCGCTGCACCAATACGAATCAGCTGGATTTCTTCGGTTGACTTGAACATGCGAATACGGTTGGTGCCAGGCGCGATGTCAACCAGTTCCGCATTGTCAAGAGCGGCTTCGATCTTGCGAAATTTATCGAGGGATAGATGATCGAACTCTACGCCTATACGGCGAGATTTTAATGGGATTGCTTTACGTAGAGCAACGAAATAGTTATCACGCTTCCAGTCTGTATAGACAAGATTATCTCCCCAGCTGCGGCGATAACCTTGGCCTCCATCAATATTGGTCGTGATAAGAATGGAGCTATCGTGCGTTACTACTAATGCGTAGCTACGCCCAAACTCGCAGAACAGGAAGTCGCCAAAATAGTTTATGTTGTGTATTGAGCTCAATACAATGGCGTCCAAACTGGTGCTGGTCATATGCTGACGTAATAACTGAAGGCGTCGGGACATTTCCTTCACACTGAAAGTAGACCGTGTTTTAGGTCCATTTTGAAGTGTAATGTAATTAGGCATGCTCATGCCGAGGTTCCTATCTAGTGAAGGCAGCGCGTAGCATCTCCTTCACGCCCAATAGGAACAAATGACGATTTTTAATTCCGTACCATTAGCAGAGCTTATGGCTGAGACAGATATCTAGCTGCCCAGGTTCAAGCGCCGCTGCGACAGGTGCTGCTCCACCTCGCTCTTAATCCACTTCTTCAGCGCCTGAACCCGAGGGCGGTCTTCATGGATGCTCGGGTGCACTAGCCATACTTGGCCATCTTGCATTACCTCAGGGAACGGCCTGACCAAGGTACCGCTTGCTATCTCTTTTGCACACAGCGAATGCCGCATTAACGCGACCCCTTGACCATCACAAGCCGCCTGCAAAACAAGGTCTGCCCGTGAAAATGAGCAGCCACCACGGGTATTGATATCGTAGCGGCTGTGCCGGGAGAAAAAAGCGTCCCAGTTGGTGCTGTAGGCAGCGTGAGGCATAGAGTCATGTAACAAGATCGTCTGGCACAAATCACCATAATCTTTGATTTCTACTCGTGCCAACAAATCCGCGCTGGCTACTGGATAAACGAGGTCATCGAATAGATGTAGCTGAGAGAGTTTGGCATTGTCAGTCCAAGCGCAGCTGATTGCCAAGTCGACGCCGTCGCTATTGAAATTAGGGGTACTCAGATCTGCTTCTACCTCCAACTGTATGCCAGGGTAGGCTTGATTGAAGGATGGCATCCGCGGCAGCAACCACTTGCTAGCGAAGGAGGGCATAACGCGCACTTTTAGCGTGCCACTTAGCTCTTCATCTCCAATTTGGTGCAAGGTCGTTCCTAAAAGCCTCAACGCTTGGTCGACTCCGACGTGCAGCCGTTCACCGCGGTGCGTAAGCCTCAAACCCCGAGGCAGGCGATAAAAAAGCTCATAGCCCAGTTCCTGCTCAAGCGCTTGAATCTTCTGGCTTACAGCGCTTTGTGTAAGGAACAGGTCTTTTGATGCGCGAGTGAAGCTCAAGTGCCGTGCAGCAGCATCGAAGTAGCGCAATCCCTCAAGAGAAGGTAGGGCACGAGACATGACGAGGCTCCAGCTGTTGGGATTTTACCAGTACAAGCATGAGTCATGCCGACATTAGTAAACCTAATGAGTCGACGTTAAAAATAGCCGTTTGTTCATGATTTCGGTTGTGGACATGCTGTGTGAACGCCAACCGGTTCGCCCACTTCTACTCGTAACTCATCGAAAGGATCGCGTCATGAGACCACTGTATTCGCTGCTGACCCCATTGTTAGTTGGCACTTTAGTGTCCTTTGCAGCTATTGAGGCTAAGGCTGATTTACTTTCTGACATCAAGGGGCGTGGCGAGATTGTCGTCGCAACCGAAGCACGTTATGCGCCTTTTGAGATGATCGAGGACGGTAAAATTGTCGGGTACGGGAAAGACTTGCTTGACGCGATTATGCTCGATTTGCCCGGGGTTAAACTTAAACAATTAGATGTTCCATTTCAGGGTATACTTCCTGGATTATCCAGCAAAAGATTCGACTTCGTTGCCACGTCACTTACTATCACTAAGGCGCGCGCAGAAAGTTTTGCTTTTACCTTGCCTTTCTCCACTGCTAGTGTGGCAGTATTGAAGCGTAAAGGGGACGCCCGGATCAATAGTGCCGAAGATTTGATTGGCATGGTAGTAGGAAGTCAGGCCGGGGCACCACAAATCGACGTGCTCAAGGAGTATGAGCGGACTGTACTGCAGCCGACTAAGAACTCGGGCGTGAAAGAAATCAAGGCATTTATGGACTATAATGAGGCTTATGCGGCTTTGGCCTCCCGTCGCGTCGATGCAGTAGTTCAATCCCTACCCAATCTCGCGCCTTTAATCAAGGAGCGTGGAGATGTATTTGAAATTGTACAGCCTCCCTTCGGACCGCCGACATACTATGCGTGGGCCGGTCGTAAAGATGCTGACAGCGCCTCTCTTGTTAAATTCTTTAGTGACGGTATTGCAAAGCTGAACGCAAGCGGTGAGTTAGCCAAGCTTCAGCGCAAATGGTTCGGCTTCGAAATGCCTCTACCTACTGATGCTGTTCCAGCACCGATAAACTGAATGCAGTAATGCTAGTCGGGAAAATTAGGTATGTTTGATTTAACAGCTACAGCCCACTATTTGCCACAGCTTTTGGCAGGCCTGTTTACCACACTATGGGTATCTTTGACCGCTATTGCGTTAGGGCTGGTGATGGGCTGGGCTGTTTGCCTTGGTCTGATGGGTGAGCGTAGGTGGCTCCGGATGTTCTGCGCTGCTTATGTAAGCTTCTTTCGAGGCACGCCTTTGTTGGTACAGCTTGTTCTAGTATTTTATGCACTGCCTTCTATCGGAATAAGTTTACCTCCACTGGCCGCCGCGATTGTCGCATTAACTTTGAATAGTGGAGCCTTTCAGGGTGAAATATTGCGCTCCGGTTTCCAGCTTCTGCCATACGGTCAAACTGAGGCGGCCAGAGATCTTGGTCTGTCGCGCTGGCAAGCATTGATTTATATTAAAACACCCCAGGTGTTGAAGGCCATGTTGCCTGCTCTTGTAAACGAAACTATCGATATCATTAAAAATTCCTCATTGATTTCTGCTGTCGCTGTACATGAGCTTATGAGGACAGCTCAAACCCTTGCCTCAACTACCTACCGCCCCATCGAATTCTTTATCGTGACTGGTCTGCTTTACTTGGCCCTAACAATGGCGACTGGACGGGTGGGTAACTGGCTGGAAGCTAGGCTAAAAATTGCGTAGGAGGTGCCTTTGATCGGCATTGGTCTGTTTGACGAGTACGGTAGCTCAATCCTAGCTGGGATTTGCGTTACGCTGAAAATGAGTATTGGGGGAATTGCGCTGGGGATGGTTTTAGGCCTGGTGTTACAGAGTTTTTACAAGCCAGATAACAAGCCAGCTGCCTTTTTATATAAGCTGTATTTAAACATTTTTCGGGGTACTCCGCTTCTTCTACAATTATTTTTGGTTTTCTATGGGGGACCATACATAGGTATTGACTGGACTGCAGAAACCGTAGGATTGATAGGTCTAGGGTTGTATGGTGCAGCCTATTTTGCTGAGATATTTCGTGCCGGACGTGAGTCAATTCCACAAGGTCAACTCGAAGCTGCAAGAGATCTGGGACTGACAGGTACTCAGGTATTTCGCGTTGTGCTGTGGCCGCAGATGATGGCTCGGTGCGTACCAGCAGTTGTCGGGCAGACGATAATTCTACTAAAAGAGTCGTCTGTTTTGTCGATTATAACAGTCGCTGAGTTAACTAATGTGGCGATGACAATTGCTGTTCAGAGCTACTCCATGCTGGAGCCATATACGATATTGGCGTTGACGTATTGGGCTATTGCCATTGTACTAGCTGGCATTGGTTCCAGAGCTGAGCGGCATTTTAAAAATTATCTGCAGCGCTGAGGTTATGCATGTCGAATTCATACGCTATAGAAATTCGTGATTTGCAAAAAAGCTATGGTCAGCATGAAGTGCTCAAAGGCATTTCACTCACCGTCGCAAAAGGCGAGGTTGTTAGCATCATCGGAGGTTCTGGATCTGGTAAATCAACGTTGCTGAGATGTATAAATTTTCTTGAAGAATATGACGGTGGTGAGGTATTGGTAAATAACCGCCTTATTGGTTACGGAAGCTCTGTTACTGGAGGTTTGTACCAATTGCCCGAAAACACAATCCAGAGTTCGCTTCGCAAGGTGTGCATGGTTTTTCAACAGTTCAATTTATGGCCGCATATGCGTGTTCTTGATAATATTGCCACCCCCCTGAGGCTTGTAAAAAAAATTCCGAAACTTGCGGCATATGCAATGGCGGAGGCCCAGCTTGAAAAGGTCGGTCTCGCTCATAAGGCTTCCAGCTACCCGAGTCAACTCTCCGGAGGTCAACAGCAACGGGTTGCAATAGCCAGAGCGTTGGCGATGGAACCCAGCATTATGCTGTTTGATGAGCCTACCTCAGCTTTAGACCCCGAATTAGTAGGAGAGGTGCTCAATGTCATTAAGGACGTTGCGAGTGAAGGTATGACATTAGTTATCGTGACGCATGAGATGGGATTTGCGGCAAAGGTATCGGATAAAGTCGTCTTTCTCGCTGATGGTCGCGTAGAGGAGCAGGGACCTCCTAGCCAGATATTTGGGGCTCCCACCAGCCCTCGTTTACTTCAGTTCCTTACTTCATGGAATGAGCGGCAGAATGGTGGCAGTGTGAATTGAATTGAATTGCATTGCATTGCATTAATATGGTCTTGCTTTGTGATCAAGCTATCATCTGATCTCTTTCCTTAAACATTAGGTGCTAAATGTTATATTGCGCGGTGTCGCGTTTGAGCATGGTACTGAGGATGCAGAAAAGTGCCTAGAATTCCTGGTAGTGACTTGCATATTGTGAAAGTTGGGTTCTTGCTCACTGAGGGGTTTGACCTATATTCATTAGCGAATGCTATACAGCCATTACGATCCGCTAATCATGTAGCAGGATTTCAGCTTTGTGAATGGCAAATCCTCAGTTTAGAAGGGGGCACGCTTAACGCAAGCAGCGGCATAGCTACCGAAACTACTCGGCTGGACCATGCGCAGTTATTTAATGTGTTGATCCTGTGTACCGCCGAGAATATACATTTCGATACGGATTACGATGTTATCAGGCAGCGGCTGGACAATTGGACCACCGAGCCTGTTGATCTGGGGGCCTTCGGCGGTGCGGGCTGGTTGTTGGCAATGAGTGGCGCGCTAAATGGTTTTCGTTGCAGCCTTCCTGAAATAGGTTACTCCCAGCACCTCGGTGTTTACAAAGACATCAAATTTGTTACTGCGCCATTCTGTGTCGACCGTGGACGCCTAACATGTATTGGCCGCCAAGCTGTTCAAGGGCTCATGTGCGAATTTCTAGCACAAGAGTATGGCGGATATATTATGTTAGAAGTTGAAAAGAATCTGGCAGTTAAATCAGGCGCACGTGGTAGGAACCCTCACGTCCGAACTTAAATCCAGATAACCGTTATGAACGGGCTTATCGATGTAAATTTAAGAGACAGAGCCCTGGTTTTCTTGTGTGGCCGATTCGAAAGTGCTCAACCGTTCGCATATCAATGTTATTTACTTCCCGACCGAAATTATCCATCGCCAAGCTAGTTTCGGTAATCTCTCTACCACCGTGGCCATACCCTTGTCCCGAGATTGATCGGGCTAGCATGAAGATCGAGTGCGATCCACAAACCCCACCTACCACAAGATGTAACCTCGGTTTACCGTGGCATCTGTGGCGAGCAGTTCCACGGCAGCAGCGCTTCGTAATCTTCTACTGACGAGGCGTGCGGCAATCGCTCCAGTACGTGGCGCAGCCACGTATAGGGCTCTTGGCCGTTGACCTTGGCTGTCTCGACCAAACTGTAGATCTGCGCACTGGCCGTGGCGCCTTTAGGCGTGTCACTGAACAGCCACGCCTTGCGCCCAATAACAAACGGCTTTATCGCACGCTCCGCCAAGTTGTTATCGATCGGCAAATGGCCGGCCTCCACATAGCGCTCCAACCGGCTCCAGTTGTTCGCCAGGTAATTCACCGCCTTGCCCAGCACACTTTGCGGCGTGACTTGGGACTGTGTTTTCTCCAGCCAACTTTTCAACTCGGCGAGTACCGGCAAGCTTCTCTCCTGCCGACCGATAAACCGCTGTTCATCGCAAGCATCCTTGAGCTCGCGTTCGATGCCATACAACTTGCTCATCATCGCCAGCACGATATCGGCGCGACCGGTCTTGCCCTTGGGCTGTACCTTCTGCGCTTCGACGAACTTGCGTCGCGCATGGACCATACACGCCAAACGCTCAACTCCGGGTTGCAACGCCAATGCGTTGTAACCCGCATAATCATCGGTCATCACGTAGCCGCGATAGTCGCCGAGCAGGCGCAACGGCACCTCCTGCGCTCGGCTGGTGGTGTAGTCAAAAAGGATCACTGGCCGCTCTGGCGGGCCGCTGGCTTGCACCCACATCCAGGATTGGCTGGTCGGGTCTCGATCCGGTTCCTTGAGTACCTGGACGCGGGTTTCGTCGCAGTGGATCACCGGACTTTCCAGTAATCGATCACGCATCAGGTTCAGCAGTGGCTGAAAGTGTTCACTGCACTGGATCACCCAACGCGCCAGGGTTTGCCGTGGAATATCGACGCCGTGTCGACTCAGTACACTTTCAAAACGATGCAGCGGCAGACCATCGACATACTTGGTGGTCAACAACATCGCCAGCACACTGGGGCTGGCCATGCTCTTTTCGATTATCTGAGCGGGTTTGTCAGCGGTGACCGGCGCGGTTTCACAACTGCGGCAACCGTACACTTTGCGGATGTGTTTGAGTACGCGGATCTGCATCGGCACGATCTCCAGCTGTTCGCTGGTTTCTTCGCCAATGACGTGTTTGCGACAGCCGCAGGCGCAGGTCAGTTCGTGCTCTGGAAGTTCGTGGATAACTTCGATGCGCGGCAAGTCAGTCGACAACGGCTTGCGCTTGCCACGGCGCTTGGTAGGCGCAACGGCTTCTTCGTCAGACTCGTCGCAGACCGGAACAGCGAGACTTTCAGGTTCATTAAAGAGCGCGAGCTGTGGCGTCTGCGGATCGACGGTTTGTTCTGATTTACGCCCGAAAAAACGTTCACGCCATAGCCGGATCTGTTCTTTCAGATCAACAATCTGGTCTTTGTCCACCTGACGCTCACTGAGCATCTGCACAAGCATTTGCTTGAGCAGAACCGGATCATCGGGGAGGTCGTCGGGCATGGAAATCATGGCCCGGATTATACCCAATCAAGCGACGAATCGCGGCGTCAAAACCTGATGCGGACGGTTGCGCCAGAGATCAAAACCGTCGAGCAGCCAGTTCAGTTCCTGAACCGTCAGGACAATGGCTTCATCCGTATCGTCAGGGGACGTTTTGAATCGTTCGGATTCGAGGCGCTTGAGCCAAAGGCAGAAGCCGTTGCGCTCCCAATAAAGTATTTTCACCCGATTACGGGGGCGATTCAGAAAAACAAAAAGCACGGGGTCGAACACCGCCACTTTGATATCCAATTCGACCAAGGCGGCGAGGCCGTCGATGGATTTTCGGAAGTCGACAGGTTTGGGGTAGAGATAGACTTTTTCGACCTTGGCGTCGGGACGCATCATGGTTGCGGGCTCCTGAGGGAAATCGGGAGCACAGCATCAGCTGTCAGCTATTCGTTTGGAATGTGGGGTTCGTGGAGCGGATACTGAAGATCTGCCTCGGCAAGGATGTTATCGTCGATATCATGATATCCGCTGATGAATCGCATCCCTCTGCCCATTCTGGAAGCCGGTCTGCACATCTGAGATGTGTTGGGCTACTCGGAACTCATGCGCTTTTTCGCTCTGATTACCGATAACAGCGCAAATACGCTGCACTTGGCAGACCCCTACAGGCTAGCGGTCAGGCGACCTGCTAATGTTTGATCCTGTCAGCCCCAGGCGACTACGTAATAATCTGATGTTGCTCTACAAAGCAGAGTCCTGATGCAGCGCAGCTCGGCGCGTGGAGTTATTCTCCGGTTGAACCGTCTGTGTCAGTAAATGTTGCTTCTCCTCCCCGCATCACCGCTCGCCTCACCCAGAGAAGAACCATGCACTCGAGCTCGCTCGCTTCGGTGCGCTGGTCACCTATCGCCAGCATCTAAGCTGCGTTTTTGGCTCGGTCTCGACGGTCGGGATTGTCCATGTCTCACCTCTATTAATGCGTTTTTAGGTAATAAACGGTGTCCTAATACGAATTATCAGAATGAAAAATCCCCACTAGACTCGACCTCATCGCCGCATTTTCACGTTGCGAAAAGAGAAAGGAGTTACGTTTTGCAAACACACGAGGCATCCAAGTACACCACAGGCCTGCGGCGCGTAGTTGTGACCGGGATGGGCTTGGTATCCAGCCTGGGCAATAGCCAGGCGGAGGTTGTGCAGGCATTGCGTGAAGGGCGCTCGGGAATTGGCTTTAACCCGACCTACGCCAAAGCAGGACTGCGTAGCCACGTCAGCGGTCTGCTGACCGTGGATCTGGAACAAATTGACCGCCGCCAGCGCCGCTTCATGGGCGATGCCGCTGCCTATGCCTATCTTGCGATGCGCGATGCAATAGCTGACGCGGGGCTTAAGCCAGAGCAGGTGTCTAATCCCCGAACGGGCTGCGTGATGGGGTCGGGCGGCGGCTCCAGCGAAGATATCGTCCAGGCTAACCAGTTGCTCGAACAGGGCATTCGCAAGGTCGGTCCTTATCGAGTGCCGCGGACCATGACCAGTACGGTGTCGGCCTGTATGGCCAGTTTTTTTGCCATCAAAGGACTCAACTACTCCATCGCTTCGGCTTGCGCGACCAGTGCCCACTGCATCGGTCATGCGTACGAGCAGATCCAGTTCGGCAAACAGGATGTTGTATTCGCCGGGGGAGCCGAGGCCGAACATGTCAGCCAAAGCTGTATGTTCGACGCCATGGGGGCTTTTTCGACGGGCTACAATGATGTGCCGACCCGGGCAAGCCGGCCATACGATGTTGCACGCGATGGTTTCGTGATAAGCGGAGGCGGTGGGGTGCTGGTTCTAGAAGAACTGGGTCATGCACTTGAACGCGGTGCAACAATCTATGCAGAGGTGATTGGTTATGGCACCGCTTCCGATGGCCAGGACATGGTATCGCCCAGCGGCGACGGCGCACTTCGTGCCATGCAGGCCGCATTGATTCATTGCGATGAAACTGTTGATTACCTCAATACCCACGGCACCAGCACTCAGGCGGGCGATCTGGTTGAGTTGCGGGCTGCCTCACTGGCGTTCGATGGCAAGTTGCCGCCGTTCAGTTCAACCAAATCATTGACAGGTCATGCACTGGGCGCTGCGGGTGTTCATGAAGCTATCTTTTCGCTGTTGATGATGCAGCACGGATTTCTCGCGGCATCCCACAACATCGAGCAGTTGGACCCGGAAGTTGAAACGTTGCCAATCATCCGCACTACGCGCCTTAACCAGCTCGTAAATTGCGTCATGAGTAACAGCTTCGGTTTCGGGGGGGCAAACGCCAGCCTTATTTTTAGCAAACGCGCACTCGACGCGTGATCCGGGGAAATCGACTGGAGTGAAATCGCTGCGACTTGGCCGGTAATAGTCGGGTCATTGCGAGCGGCAACCAAGGTCCGCCAGAGACTAACAGCGCCTCTGCCTTTTTATTTAGTTAGCTACTGCCCATCGCTTGTTCCGACAACTGACAGTGAGGTGGATATGACAACTAATACGCACACGCCCCAGCATCCAGTGGAGTTGAAAAAAGTAGTCTGGGCGGCTTCCATCGGCAACTTTGTCGAATGGTTTGATTTCGCGATTTACGGCTTTCTTGCGACTACGATTGCGCAGATATTCTTCCCCAGCGGCGACACGACGACCGCACTGCTCAAGACGTTCGCAGTATTTGCCGTTGCCTTCGCCTTCCGCCCGCTGGGCGGCCTCGTCTTTGGCATGTTGGGGGATCGGCTGGGGCGACGCCGTGTACTCTCGCTGACTATCCTGTTAATGGCCGGCGCAACGACTCTGATCGGCCTTTTACCTACCTATGCGAGCATTGGCTTGATGGCTCCGGTGCTGCTGACGCTTATTCGCTGCGTACAAGGCTTTTCCGCCGGAGGTGAGTACGCTGGCGCCTGTATCTATTTGATCGAGCACGCCCCGTCCCACAAACGTGCTCGCTACGGCAGTGCTGCTCTGGTTTCAACGTTTGCCTCGTTCGCCGCCGCAGCCGTGGTCACTTATCTGCTCAATACTTTCCTAAGCACCGAGGAGATGCTCAGCTATGGTTGGCGTCTACCGTTTCTGATTGCTGCCCCCCTAGGCTTGGTAGGTTTGTATCTGCGCTGGCAGCTGGACGAAACCCCGGCATTTAAGGTCATCGCAGCAACCGAACGCGGTGTGCATGCGCCGCTCAGAGAAACGTTGCGTGAGCAGGCTGGCGCGATGTGCTGCCTAGGTGCATTCATCTCGTTGACAGCATTGTCCTTCTATATCTGCACCACCTATTTTGTAACCTATCTGCAGCTTCAGGGTGGCTTGCCTCGGCCTACTGCACTGTTGATTTCCGTACTCACGCTGGTATTCGCCGCCGGGCTCTGCCCGCTGGCCGGCGCTTACTCAGACTACATTGGCCGGCGGCGCACCATGCTGACCGCCGCCTTATGGCTGCTAGTGACGATTTATCCGGCTTTTCTGCTGGCCAGTTCTGGCACTTTCGTAGCGAGTCTAATCGGCGCATGCCTACTAGCCGTCGGCGCAGTGCTCTGCGGGGTCGTTACGGCTGTGCTTTTATCCGAAGTTTTTCCGACCCATACGCGGTACACCGCTTCGGCCATTACTTACAACATGGCTTACACGATCTTTGGCGGCACCGCGCCGTTCATGGCGACCTGGTTGATCGAGCAGACCGGAAGTTCCATGGCCCCTGCGTTCTACCTCGCCGGCATTGCACTCTTTGCTCTGGCCGGTGGTTTGTCTCTGCCGGAGACCTGCGGACGTTCACTAGATAGAGACGTGGCTACGCAACAGCCCAGGTTTAAGCCCTTAGTCTGATCGTTCGATCATTGAGGCTTCCCAGATAGAACCCACACCAGGTCGATGCGTGCCATACCATAATGTTCCTGCATTATCCTGAATGCCTCAGACTGGGCGTCTGAGGCATTCGCGGCACATTCAGCAGTAGCCATCTGAGCTAAGCCGTTAGGCGGTCAGGTCTCGCAACAACGCCTTGAATCTGGCGGCCGTGGGCGTTTCGTACTCCTCGTTCCAGGCGGCTATGGTTTGCACCCAAGCGTGATCGTTTTTCAAGGGTAGAATGACCACTCCTTCGCGCTGGATCTTGTAGGCGCATTCCGAATAGATCGACACCCCCATATTGGCGGCCACCAACCCAAAGATACCTATGCTGGTCGTCGCCTCCTGAACGATGTTTGGCGTAAAGCCAAAGCGCTGGCAGAGTCGAAATGACTGGTCCCGAAACAGACTCCAGCCGCTCGCCGCACCGAAGATGAAGCGCTCGTCTTTGAGTTGTTCGACTTTGATGCTGGCCTTGTTGGCCATGGGATGCTTGGCTGGGAGAATGGCGACCATTCTTTCTCGCGAAACAGGTAAAGATTCGATCCCCGGCATTGACACCGGCCCCAGCAGAAAAC
Source organism: Pseudomonas sp. ChxA (assembly GCF_030263855.1). NCBI lineage: Bacteria > Pseudomonadati > Pseudomonadota > Gammaproteobacteria > Pseudomonadales > Pseudomonadaceae > Pseudomonas > Pseudomonas sp. ChxA. The sequence continues at coordinate 4,995,873 of NZ_JARPMK010000001.1, read as the reverse complement.
CCACGTCGATCAGGCAATCATCAATTGCTTTGTACTGTTCGTGTGACGGCATGTAGAGCAACTCTACCAAGACGTTGGGATGCAGATCCTTGAAGCGCTCAAGTATCGCGGGCAGGGCACCGTTGATGGCGAAGTCGTTATAGGCGACTGTCAGATGACCAACATCACCCGCCGCTGCACTACGCGCAAGTTCGATGCCTCTCGCTATGTGGCGAAATACCTGCTGACACTCATGCAGAAACAAACGACCTGCCTCAGTAAGCGCAACTTGCCGGGTGGTGCGCTGGAATAATTCCGCTCCAAGCTCTTCCTCCAGCCCTTTGATCAAGCGGCTCAGTGCCGGTTGCGTAATGAATAACCCGTCAGCCGCACGCTTGAAATGCAGATGTTCCGCCACCGCCATAAAGGCTTTCATTTGCTTGAGATCGAAGCGGATATTGATGTTCATATTGGTATCAATAGTGGGAAATAATGAATTGGATGGAATTTATTCCCCAGATTATCTTGAGCTCTAGGTCAAGGCAAACCCAAATGCCAACCGTTATTACTTAGGTCGGAGAGACTCACTATGTCGCAAGAACTGATGATTATGCTGGAGCGCGCTTTTGAAGAATCCACCAAGCTCTACAAGGAGCGAGGTTTTCAGCGCCGGATTGGTTTCGGTAAACGCCCAGCGTTGATTAACGTAGACCTGGCCAACGCCTGGACCCGTCCGGGAAATCCATTCACCTGCGATAAAATTGACGACGAAATAATTCCGGGCGTCCAGCGCCTTATGAAAGAGTTTCGCGCTAAGGGCTTTCCAATCGTCCACGTGACGACTTGCTACCAGAACACGGATCGAAATGACCCGAATACCGACATGGGGCAGTGGCACAACAAGATACCCGTGGATGTGGTCAACCAGAGTGACGAAAGCCTCTGGGCCATTGACTCACGTATAGCCCCTATTGACGGTGAATTCGTCCTTATTAAAAAGCGCGCCAGTTCGTTCAGCGGAACATCACTGGCAGGCTATCTGCGTTCAGCCGGTGTCGACACTATTCTGGTCACAGGTGTCACGGCTTCAGCCTGTGTCCGCACCACGCTGTGTGACGGCCTGGCCGAAGGCTTCCGTACGATTGCAGTGAAAGAATGTATCGGTGATCGAGTACCGGGAGCGGTGGCTTGGAACTTGTTTGATATCGACGCCAAATTCGCTGACGTGGAGACAGTCGACACATGTCTGGATTACTTGACCACTGCAGGTCAGAAGTAACGGTGAGTGAATGATGCGATCCGTAGGGTAAGGACCCAGCGGAATAAAAGGGCCGAGCGCTTACGCTTTACGGCCCTTTTTCTTTTCCTGTCTTGTGCATCCATCGGCGCCGCCTTTTTCAGGACGATCTGATGGGGTGGTGGCCGATCAATTAGGGGGGGCGCCACTGGTTTGGTCTTCGGAATACAGTGAGACGATATGGTCGAACGACGTAAATTCAGCTGCTGCGTGAAGGGAAAGAATCTGCGTTAAGTGGATGATGAACTTCGAGCGCCTTCAACCCAGGCTAGAGCAGGGTATTTGCTGCTCGAGCATTTATCGCTTCCCGCTTTCACCTAGGCACTGGACATTATTGTCACTGCTAATCTGTTGTGTCCTGAATTGTTTGCTTCACATACCTTTGGTTTGCAAGACGGGGAAGTCGTAAGCGATTTGGGGGTGATTATCAGACCCGCGCTCGTATCAGGCTGGCGGACATTCAGGATCTGGATTTGCTGGTTGTATGCGGTGGTTAGCCCTCTCGGCCGGTCCAGACAACTCCGATAGGCCTGTCTGCTGGAAGTAGAGCTATCTACACCTGGCGTAAGTGCGGCTGATGAAGGTGCTATTTGGTAATCAAGGCGCCCGCGAAATCAGCCAGGCTGACGTCAGAAATCAGCGGCGTTCGATCGCCGACCTCCATAAGTCTGCCGTTGCCGCGCTAGCTCAACGTATCGAGATTACGACGTAGTTGCTTGAGATTTGACTAGCGTTACCTAGCATCGAATAGCCAGCACAACCTGTCCGGCGCCAGCCTCACGCGCGACGTGCTGAGCGCTGATGGACATATGTCATCCAAAACATCGCGCTGTGTAGCGCTTTTTTGATTAGCCCTGAGTTCCCCTTCGAAAATAGCGGGTCTGGTCAATTACAGGTCGGATTCGCACAAAAAATCCTACGTCGCATCTGTTCGAATGATCTTCAGCGGCCAGCCAGAGTGGCGTCTTACGTCGCTCAATCAACGACAAGGATAAATGACATGCAAATGCCTAAAACCATCCAGATCAAGAACGGCGAAAAAGTGAAATCGACGTTTTCGGTTGAGGAATACGCCAATCGACAGGCCAAATTGCGAGCGTATCTAGCGCAAAACAATATTGATGCGGCAGTATTCACGTCCTATCACAACATAAACTACTACAGCGATTTCCTGTTTTGCTCTTTCGGCCGCCCGTACGCGCTGGTCGTCACCCAAGACAGTGCCGTTACTATCAGCGCCAACATCGATGGCGGTCAGCCTTGGCGCCGCACCGTGGGCACTGAAAACATCGTTTACACCGACTGGCAGCGCGACAATTATTTCGTCGCGATCCAGCAAGCATTGCCGAAAGCTGGGCGCATTGGCATCGAATTTGACCATCTGAACCTGCTCAATCGCGACAAACTTGCCAGTCGTTACCCGCAGGCCGAATTGGTGGATATCGGCGCACCTTGCATGCGTATGCGCATGATCAAATCCGCCGAAGAGCATGCAATCATTCGCCATGGTGCCCGCGTGGCAGACATCGGTGGCGCAGCAATCGTGGAAGCCTTGCGTGATCAGGTGCCGGAGTATGAAGTCGCCCTGCATGCTACCCAGGCAATGGTGCGAGAAATTGCCCGCACCTTCCCGGACTCCGAACTGATGGACACCTGGACCTGGTTCCAGTCTGGCATCAACACCGACGGTGCACATAACCCGGTGACCTCGCGCAAGGTTAACAAGGGCGACATCCTGAGCCTCAATTGCTTCCCGATGATCGCTGGTTATTACACTGCGCTGGAACGCACAATGTTCCTGGACCATTGCTCCGACGAGCATCTGCGTTTGTGGGAAGTGAACGTTAAAGTGCACGAGGCCGGCCTGAAACTAATCAAGCCGGGCATGCGCTGCTGCGATATCGCCCTGCAACTTAACGAGATTTTCCTTGAGCACGATCTTCTGCAATACCGCACTTTCGGCTACGGCCACTCCTTCGGTACGCTGAGCCATTACTATGGCCGCGAAGCTGGGCTGGAACTGCGCGAGGACATCGACACGGTATTGGAGCCGGGGATGGTGGTTTCTATTGAGCCGATGATCATGCTGCCTGAAGGCCTTCCGGGAGCGGGCGGTTACCGCGAACACGACATATTGATCGTCAACGAGCAGGGCGGGGAGAACATCACCAAGTTCCCGTATGGCCCGGAACACAACATCATCAAGAAGTGAGATTACGCGCCGCACAGTGAACCTGTGCGGCGTTCTCTTTCATTAGTGGCAAACGTGTAGAAAAAAACCGTCCCGGCGGCTGAGTTAAACGGAAAAAACAACGCATGCACGATAATATCGCGCATCATTTACTGACCCTAAACCCTGCCAAGTAAAACAATAGAGGGTATTTGTCATGTTCTACGTCACGATTCCGGCCACTGGCTCGAACCAAACCAATTTCCATACCGCTTCAGGTAGCGATACAGCGTTGCCTCTTCATTCCGATAAAAGCACCTCTACCACCGGAGGTGCGCAATGAGCACCCGAAGCGCAAGTCTGACGTCGATTCTGGACCAGCAGCTTGAACAGGTGTCCGAGCGCAAGGCACTGCGGCGCGCGGCCAGTGCCAGTTTCATGGGCAACTTCGTCGAATGGTTCGACTACGCAGCCTACGGCTATCTGGCAACCGTTATTGCACTGACGTTTTTTCCTCAGACCGACAAGGCGACCGGCCTGCTGGCAACCTTCGCGGTGTTTGCGCTTTCGTTTATCGTCCGACCGCTGGGAGGGCTAGTCTGGGGGCACTTCGGAGACAAATACGGGCGGCGCAGCGCATTGTCCTGGTCGATTCTGATCATGTCAGTCTCGACCTTCTGCATCGGTATCCTGCCGACTTACAACCATATTGGTCTGTGGGCACCGGCTCTGTTGTTACTAATCCGCTTGTTTCAGGGCTTTTCCGCTTCCGGAGAGTACGCCGGTGCATCAGCCTTTCTGGCCGAGTATGCCCCCGAGGGTAAACGCGGTTTGTATACCAGCATCGTGCCTGCGAGTACTGCTGCCGGCTTGTTGTTCGGAGCAGTGTTCGTGGCCGGTCTGCATTCGTGGATGAGCGTTGAGGATCTGCACAGCTGGGGCTGGCGTTTGCCCTTCCTGCTGGCGGCACCGTTCGGTCTAGTCGGGCGTTACATTCGCATGAGTTTGCAAGACACACCCAAATTTCTGGAGATGGAAAAACGCCTCGAGGCCAAGGAATGCGCGACCCACGCTCCGGTTCGCGAACTTTTGACCTTACACCGGCGTAGCGTGATTATCGGGATCGGTGTGACATGCCTGAATGCGGTGGCGTTCTACCTGTTGCTGAGTTATATGCCGACCTACCTGTCCACCGAGATGGGCATGAGCGAGAGTGATTCGTTCATGGCGTCAACGGTATCGTTGGCGACCTATATCGGGCTGATTTTCCTGATGGGCAAACTGTCGGATCTGTTCGGACGAAAGACCATGTTGCTGACCGCTTCGGTGCTGTTCCTAGCGCTTACATGGCCGCTGTTTGGCATGCTGAACAACCAGCCGCTGGTCGTCATTCTAATGATCCAGATCGCTTTTGGCGCGATCCTGGCGATGAATGATGGCACCTTGCCGTGCTTCCTCGCCGAGATATTCCCGACCCGCGTGCGCTTCAGTGGTTTTGCCTTTAGCTTCAATATCGCCAATGCGGTTTTCGGCGGCACTGCGCCCTTTATTGCGACCTGGCTGATTCAATTGACCGGTAACAAAATGGCGCCAGCCTGGTATCTACTGGCGGCCGCTGCCGTTGCTTTGATTGCCATGCTCGCCAGTCGCGAGACCGCGCATAAAGCCTTGCAGGATTGACCAGCACCATCACTACCCTGTAGAAGCCGAGCTTGCTCTGATCGCGTCCTTGAGGTCGCCGTGACGAACAGGCTCGGCTCCTACAATTAATGCACGGCAGCCACTTTTTTTCGTTCACTTATGGGCGATATGCCGAAGAAACGGCTGTAGCATTTGGAGAAGTGCGCTGGGGAGACAAATCCGCAAGCTAGGGCAATGTCGCGCACTTGCGACTCGCTGCGCAATAGCAATTGCCGCGCTCGCGACAAACGCAGCTCCAGGTAATACTGACTCGGTGTGCGTTGCAGGTGCTTGTGAAATAGGCGTTCCAATTGCCGCACCGATACTTCGTTCAACCGCGCGAGCTCCTCAAGGCTCAATGGCTCATCGAGATTGGCTTCCATGATTGCCACCATCTGGCTGAGCTTAGGTTGGGACGTGCCCAGTTTCTGTCGTAATGGGACACGTTGTTGTTCCTGCGCGCCCCGTACCCGATCACACAGTAGCAACTCGGCCGCATGGGCTGCGATGTCCCGACCACCGGGTTCGCGGGCAATCAACTGTAGTGTCATGTCCATAGAGGCCACGCCACCGGAGCAGGTGTAGCGATCGCGATCGAGCTCGAATAACTGGTTGGAAATAATGATCCCCGGGAACCGCTCCTTCAATGCTTCGATATCTTCCCAGTGAATCGTGCAGCGATAACCCTTGAGCAAATTGGCGCGCGCCAATAAGTGGCTTCCAGTGCAAATCCCGCCTAGTGGCACCTGATCGTGCGCTAGCTTACGTAGCCAATTGAGTAACGGTTGACTGCTGTGATTGGAGACGATCGGGTTTGATCCGACAACAAACAGAATATCCAGTTTTGGTGCATCGGTGATCGTGTAGTCGGGCAGGATGCGCATGCCGTTGCTGGCCGTGACCGGCTCCATGTTGGCTGCGATGATAACCGTGCGAAACATCGGTTGACGCGCCGCCATATTGGCTATGCGCAATGTTTCCACGGCGGAGGCGAAGCCGATAGTGGTGAAATTTGGTATGACCAGAAAACCTACGGTTTTCACTGGCCGTGGTTCATGAGCCGAACGTCCCGCATCGGGGGGGAGCGCCGCCTGGAGTTTCGCCATTGTTAGCACTCCTCAACTGCATAAGTGACGCGCTCTTCGGCAATCTGCCGACGTTCGCAACATCATTTTTTTCTACGAGGGTTAACCCTGCTTTCAGTCTTTGGATCTTACTCCGAGTGTCCGATCAATAGACAAAGCGATACCTGCTGCACGCAAGATTTGTCTTGGGGTCAATTTGAAGCAGGTCGATCCGACCAAATGGCTACGGACGCTAATGTCCATCGCATGTATGCAATTACCTTCAAATCCCGCCGCCGGTAGGGCCAAACGTCTAGCAGTGTATGCGGAATGATGCATCATTTCTCACCCCGGCCCATCGCCAAGTGATACCGGGAGAAAATTTGTGGGTTGGTCCAAAGACGAGCTTGCTCGGAGGCGTCGATTGCTTCCTGCAGCGGTCAGTGATCTAGGTGTCGTCCCCTAGCATTACCCGGCAAAACGAAACCTTCCCCGATGCCCTCGATATCGGCTTTTCATGTCTGGCATTTGGCAGAATGAGTTCCTGATTCGATCAGTTTTGGGTCGTGCCCTTACAAAAGTCTTGATCTCGGCCGTCGCCAAGTTCAGTGATCAAAGTCAGTTTAAGCCGCTTATGGGTGCGACATCAGCCTTAAGAGCATCTCTGACTCTGTTGATACATTTACCTTTAATGGAGCCAGCTATGCGTTCCTACTGACTGAAGCCAACGCCTCCGTTGGCGTGCGGCGGCCGATACCGCTATAGGTGTGGTGTTGACTCTGTTGGTGCTCAGCTTACTGATGCGGCGCGTGTTGCGGCTAAGAAATTCGCTGCATCAACTTAACGGCGGTCAGGGTGACCTGCCCCGGCGCCTGCCTATCCAGGGCAACGATGAAATCGCCCAGGTTGGGGAGGAATTCAGTTGCTTTCTGAAAAGCCTGCAGGGGTTAATTAGCGACGTGATGAGCAGCTCGCAGCAAGTTTGAGTCAGAAGCCATGTTACCTCCAGCGAAGCGAGTCAAACCGCCACCCCCTTCAGCAGCAACTGCAGGAGTTGATCATTTGGCTACGGCCATTCAGGAGATGGCAATCACCGCGGAGGACGTCGCATGCAATGCTCAAGCAGCGGCCCTGGCTGCCAACGCCATCAATGAGGAAACCGATACTGGCGACAGCCTGGTCTCGCTTAACCCCTCCCCACGCCTGGGTGCTATTTGCTCTTTATATGTTAGTTAATTCTGTATTTGTGATATTCAAGCGAAGTCATTACAATATTTTTAGGATTTTTTTGATAAAGGTTTTTGCAGATTTTCTATTGCGAAATTATTATTTTGGCTCCATCTTTAGTTTTTATTGAGTTTGATTATTTAACAGCAGTTTGGGTCTTCCTCCGACATCGAAGAGGGGCTAACACACAATTCAAGGTCGAATCCAGGCAAGCGTAGGTAATCATTTCAAATTGATAATCTAAGCCAATGCGCACATGCGCCCCATCCTGACCCTGATATGGTTGGCATCTATTATGAACATCGCGTTGAGCGTTGACGGAAATCTTCGTTCGCACCCTGTACGCACCATCGAGTCGGTAGGATTTTTGTTGGTCAATAATTTCACGTTGATTGCAATGGCAGCAGCTATCGAATCGTTGCGGCTGGCAAATCAATTGTCCGGCCAGAAACTTTATAGCTGGCATACTTTAACCCTGGATGGCCGGCCTGTCTTGGCCAGCAACGGTTTGAAAGTTTCACCCGATGCTGTTGGAACGACGTCTCCGGCGATGGATGCGGTGTTCGTCTGTGGCGGTAAGGATATACAGCTAAGGTGTACCGAACAGCAGTCTGCTTGGCTGCGGTCACAGGCGGCGCAGGGTGTGTGTTTGGGTGGATTATGTTCTGGCAGTTGGGCGTTGGCCGCTGCTGGTCTTCTCGAGGGTTATGAATGTAGTATAGATTGGGCTTTTTGGCTTGATATGCAGAAAGACTTTCCGGGTGTGCTCGTCAGCCCGCAGCTGTTTGTGATTGATCGCAATCGCTATACTGCATCAGGCGGCACTGCATCTTTGGAAATGACCCTGCGGTTGATTGGCGACCGGCACGGGCATGAATTGGTGACGCAGATTTGCGAAGCGCTCACTATCGAAAATCAATGCAATGCAACAATACACCAACGGCTACCGATCAAGCACATCCTGGGCTCGTCACACCCGATGTTGCAGGAGGTGGTCGCGTTGATGGAGAACAACCTGCGTGAGCCACTTGAACTCGATGAACTGGCAGGCTATTTGAGTGTGTCCAGACGCCATCTGGAGCGCTTGTTTCTGAAGTATCTGCATTGTGCGCCTTCGCGTTACTACCAAAAATTGCGATTGATACGGGCCCGAAAGTTGTTAAAGCAGACGTTGATGTCTGTGAAGCAGGTCGCTCATGAGTGCGGGTTTGTTTCGACCCCGCATTTCAATAAACGTTATCGTGAGCAGTATGGCAGGGCACCAGGCGCGGAGCGCGCTCGACACACCAGCCTGCGGATAAATCCATGAGATACCTACTGGATTCGAACAATTCCAGGCAAATACAACAGAAACATGAGCGATCTGTTCGAATATTTTTTAGGCGAAAATCCTAGAGCGACGTACAGTTTAACTCTAAATTTTGCAATCAAGCAGGTGCAGCCTAAAGCGGGGCGCATCATATTGAACTCAATTACTTTAACCCACAAGACCACTAGAAACTCGCTGCGCACTATCCGCAAACACAGCTCGTCGACATTGCAGCGCTGTGCAAGCGCATGCATATGATCAAGTCGTCTGACAAGTATGTGATGACTCGCCTTGGTGCGCGGATTGCCAAAATATTTTTCGATACTTGCCTGTCGGGGAACGGCTTACAAGGTCCTGCAGGACTGAGTCCTAATACTGCGAAGGAGTGACGCCTTTACAATCAGGTGCAATGCAGCGAACCTTGTTTGCGCTCCCCCATTGGTGAAACCCCGAAGTAACGGCTATAGCATTTTGAAAAATGCGCAGGCGAGGCAAATCCGCAGGACAGTGCGATATCTCGCACTTGCGATTCACTGCGTAGCAGCAATTGTCGAGCACGTGACAGGCGCAGTTCCAAGTAATATTGGCTTGGAGTGCGCTGAAGATATTTGTGAAACAGACGCTCCAGCTGGCGTACCGATAACTCGTTCAAACTCGCCAGTTCATCCAGCCCAATCGTCTCTTCAAGATTTGCCTCCATGATTGCAACCACCTGGCTCAGCTTGGGCTGCGTGGAGCCTAGGATCATTCGCAATGGCACACGCTGTTGCTCTCGCTCACCTCTAACTCGGTCACACAACAGCAGTTCGGCAGCGCGGGCTGCAATCGCGGTCCCGCCAGATTCGCGTGCGACCAATTGTAAGGTCATGTCCATAGAGGCAACGCCACCAGAACAAGTGTAGCGGTCTCGGTCCAGCTCGAACAATTGATTGGAAATGATGATTCCGGGAAAACGCTCTTTCAGCGCTTCGATATCTTCCCAGTGAATAGTGCAGCGATATCCTTTGAGTAGATCGGCGCGCGCGAGCAAATGGCTTCCTGTGCAGATGCCGCCTAAAGGCACGCGTTGGTGAGCCAACTTGCGTAGCCAATTGATCAGCACCCGGCTGCCATGATTGGATATGATCGGATTGGTGCCAACTACGAACACCGTGTCCAGTTGTGGAGCGTCATCGATGGAATAATCAGGCAGGATTCGCATACCGCTGCTTGCGGTCACCGGATCGTGACTGGCTGCAATGATCACGGTTTTATACAGCATCTGGTGGGCGGCCATATTCGCCATTCGAAGTGTTTCTATAGCTGAAGCAAAGCCGATCGTTGTGAAGTTGGGCAATACCAGAAAGCCTATGGTCTGAATCGGCGGTTGCGGTTTGCTCGAGCTTGCTGTCGCGTTTTTTTTTGTATAAGTCTTCGACATTTCCGAATTTTCCTCAGCATGCCAAGACCCGGTTCAACAAGGGTAGCAGGGCGTCGCTTTAAGCGTTTTTCTTATTGTTATTACATCTCCTAATTTTCAATCCTACACCTATTGGCGTGTTCAAAGTAATTCTCTTGCCGAGTGTAGGTGGGCATTTTGATGTCGGAAACAGACAAATCAGGCGTAGGGCGATTTTGCACAATCGGTTCACATCCTTCGGTAGCCATAACGCCTGCTTCAGATACACGGATTGCCGAAACCAAAACAATAACGACGGAGCAACGCCGTCATCGGGAGAGCACCCATGTTCAAGAAAAACGACCAAATCCAGGGTTATGACGATGCACTGCTGGCGGCGATGAATGCCGAAGAGCTACGTCAGGAAGATCACATCGAGCTGATCGCGTCGGAGAACTACACCAGTAAACGCGTCATGGAAGCGCAAGGTAGCGGCCTGACCAACAAATACGCCGAAGGCTATCCGGGAAAGCGCTACTACGGCGGCTGTGAGCATGTGGATAAAGTCGAGCAACTGGCCATCGACCGCGCCAAGCAACTGTTCGGCGCTGATTACGCCAACGTTCAACCGCACTCCGGCAGCTCGGCCAATGCGGCGGTTTATCTGGCGTTGCTGCAAGCGGGCGACACCGTGCTGGGTATGAGCCTGGCCCACGGCGGTCACCTGACTCACGGTGCGAAAGTCAGCTTTTCCGGCAAGCTCTACAACGCCGTGCAGTACGGCATCGACACCGCTACCGGCCTGATCGATTACGACGAAGTCGAGCGTATCGCCGTTGAATGCCAGCCGAAAATGATCATCGCCGGTTTCTCGGCCTACTCGAAAACCCTCGACTTTCCACGCTTCCGGGCAATCGCTGACAAAGTCGGCGCTTACCTGTTTGTCGACATGGCCCACGTGGCTGGCCTGGTCGCTGCCGGTCTGTACCCGAACCCGCTGCCGTACGCCGACGTTGTCACGACAACGACCCACAAAACCCTGCGCGGCCCACGTGGCGGCCTGATCCTGGCCAAGGCCAACGAAGAGATCGAGAAGAAGCTCAACTCGGCAGTCTTCCCCGGCGGTCAGGGTGGCCCGTTGATGCATGTGATCGCGGCCAAGGCCGTGTGTTTCAAGGAAGCCATGGAGCCTGGCTTCGTCGCTTATCAACAGCAAGTGATCGATAACGCTCAAGCCATGGCGCAAGTGTTCATCGACCGCGGCTACGACGTAGTTTCCGGTGGTACCGACAACCATTTGTTTCTGGTCAGTCTGATTCGTCAGGGCCTGACCGGCAAAGATGCCGACGCCGCTCTGGGCCGTGCACACATCACCGTCAACAAGAACTCGGTGCCTAACGATCCGCAATCCCCATTCGTGACTTCGGGCCTGCGTATCGGCACCCCGGCGGTCACCACTCGCGGCTTTAAGGTCAGCCAGTGCGTTGAGCTTGCCAGCTGGATCTGCGACATCCTCGATAACCTCGGTGACGCAGATGTCGAGGCGGATGTGGCGAAGAGTGTGGCAGCCCTGTGCACGGACTTCCCGGTTTACCGCTGAGAGCAGTTTTGGAGTAAATGACTATGCAACGCTACTCGGGCTTCGGCCTCTTCAAGCACTCCCTCAGCCACCATGAAAACTGGCAGAAGATGTGGCGCACGCCGACCCCGAAAAAGGTCTACGACGTGGTTATCGTCGGCGGCGGCGGGCATGGTCTGGCCACGGCTTATTACTTGGCTAAAGAGCACGGCATCACTAACGTGGCCGTGGTCGAGAAAGGCTGGCTGGGCGGCGGCAACACGGCGCGCAACACCACCATTGTGCGTTCCAACTACCTGTGGGACGAGTCGGCGCACTTGTACGAACACGCGATGAAACTGTGGGAAGGCCTGTCCCAGGACCTGAACTACAACGTGATGTTCTCCCAGCGCGGCGTGTACAACCTGTGCCACACCTTGCAGGACATGCGTGACTCCGAGCGTCGGGTCAGCGCCAACCGCCTCAATGGCGTGGACGGCGAATTGCTCAACGGAAAACAGGTCGCAGACGAAATCCCGTACCTGGACTGCTCGAAAAACACGCGTTACCCGATCATCGGCGCAACCGTGCAGCGGCGCGGCGGCGTGGCCCGTCACGACGCCGTGGCTTGGGGCTTTGCCCGTGCAGCCGATGCCTTGGGCGTGGACTTGATCCAGCAGACCGAAGTGATCGGCTTCCGCAAGGAAAACGGCGTATGTGTCGGCGTGGAAACCAATAAAGGCTTCATCGGCGCCAAGCGCGTCGGCGTGGTAACGGCCGGTAACTCCGGGCACATGGCGAAACTGGCGGGCTTCCGTTTGCCGATCGAATCCCACCCGCTGCAAGCGCTGGTGTCCGAGCCGATCAAGCCGATTATCGACAGCGTGATCATGTCCAACGCCGTACACGGTTATATCAGCCAGTCCGACAAGGGCGACCTGGTGATCGGCGCCGGCATCGACGGCTACAACGGTTATGGCCAGCGCGGCTCTTATCCGGTGATCGAACACACCGTGCAGGCCATCGTCGAGATGTTCCCGGTGCTGTCCCGCGTGCGCATGAACCGTCAGTGGGGCGGCATCGTCGACACCACGCCGGACGCTTGCCCGATCATTTCCAAGACGCCAGTGCCGAACATGTTCTTCAACTGCGGTTGGGGCACCGGCGGCTTCAAGGCCACGCCGGGCTCGGGCAACGTGTTTGCCGCCAGCCTCGCCAAGGGCGAAATGCACCCGCTGGCAAAACCTTTCTCCATCGACCGTTTCCACAACGGTGCGTTGATCGATGAACACGGCGCAGCGGCTGTCGCCCACTAACAGGAGAAATCTCTATGTTGCATATCTTCTGTCCTCACTGTGGCGAACTGCGCTCCGAAGAGGAATTCCACGCATCCGGCCAGGCTCACATCCCGCGTCCACTAGACCCGGCTGCCTGCACCGACGAGGAGTGGGGCGACTACATGTTCTTCCGTGACAACCCACGCGGGTTGCACCATGAACTTTGGGATCACGTGGCCGGTTGCCGTCAGTATTTCAATGCCACCCGTGACACCGTGACTTACGAAATTCTCGAAACCTACAAGATCGGCGCCAAGCCGCAATTCACCGGTAAGACAGAGACGAAGAAAGTCGCCACTGGTCTGGGAGAGAAGGTATGAGTCAGATCAATCGTCTGTCCAATGGCGGCCGCATCGACCGCAGCAAGGTGTTGAACTTCACCTTCAACGGTCAGACTTATCAGGGCTTCGAAGGCGACACCCTGGCCGCTGCTCTGCTGGCCAATGGCGTGGATGTGATTGGTCGCAGCTTCAAGTATTCCCGCCCGCGTGGGATCTTCGCCGCAGGCTCCGAAGAGCCGAATGCGGTCTTGCAGATCGGCGCCACCGAAGCGACCCAAATCCCCAACGTCCGCGCCACGCAACAGGCCTTGTATTCGGGCCTGGTCGCCACCAGCACCAACGGCTGGCCAAGCGTCAACAATGACGTGATGGGGATTCTTGGCAAAGTCGGCGGCAAGCTCATGCCACCGGGTTTCTACTACAAAACCTTCATGTACCCGCAATCGTTCTGGATGACCTACGAGAAGTACATTCGTAAGGCCGCAGGTCTTGGTCGTTCGCCGATCGAGAACGATCCGGATACCTACGACTACATGAACCGTCACTGCGACGTGCTGATCGTCGGCGGTGGTCCTGCTGGCCTGGCGGCTGCTTTGGCGGCTGCGCGCAGCGGCGCCCGGGTAATTCTGGCGGATGAACAGGAAGAGTTCGGTGGCAGTTTGCTCGACTCCCGCGAAAGCCTCGACGGCAAACCATCCAGCGAATGGGTGGCCAGCGTTATCACCGAACTGAAATCTCTGCCGGACGTGGTGCTATTGCCGCGCGCCACGGTCAACGGCTACCACGACCATAACTTCCTGACCATTCACGAACGCCTCACCGATCACCTCGGCGACCGCGCTCCGGTTGGCCAAGTACGTCAGCGTATAAATCGGGTTCGCGCCAAGCGTGTGGTGCTGGCCACCGGTACCCATGAGCGTCCACTGGTCTACGGCAACAATGATGTGCCGGGCAACATGCTGGCCGGCGCAGTCTCGACTTACGTGCGCCGTTACGGCGTAGCTCCGGGTAAGAAACTCGTGCTTTCCACCAACAACGATCACGCCTACCGCGTGGCGCTGGACTGGCTCGACGCAGGCCTGCAAGTGGTGGCCATCTCAGACGTACGGAGCAGTGCACGCGGCGCGCTGGTGGAAGAAGCTCGTGCCAAAGGCATTCGGATTCTGACTGGTAGCTCTGTGATCGAAGCCCGCGGCAGCAAGCACGTCACCGCAGCTCGTGTTGCAGCCATCGACGTTGAAGGTCATCGCGTCACCAGCTCCGGCGAATGGCTCGACTGCGACTTGATCGCCAGTTCAGGTGGCTACAGCCCTATCGTTCACCTGGCTTCGCACTTGGGCGGCAAGCCGGTCTGGCGTGAAGACATCCTCGGTTTCGTACCGGGTGAAGCGCCACAGAAGCGCGTCTGCGTCGGCGGCGTCAATGGCGTCTACGCCTTGGGCGACGCGCTGGCCGATGGCTTTGAAGGTGGCGTACGCGCAGCCAGCGAAGCTGGTTTCAAAGTCGTCGAAGGCATCTTGCCCAAAGCCCTGAGCCGCGCTGAAGAGCCAACACTGGCGCTGTTTCAGGTGCCGCACGACAAACCGACTGCTCGCGCGCCGAAGCAATTCGTCGACCTGCAAAACGATGTCACCGCTGCCGCCATCGAGCTAGCGACCCGCGAGGGCTTCGAGTCGGTCGAGCACGTCAAACGCTACACCGCGCTGGGCTTCGGCACCGATCAGGGCAAGTTGGGTAACGTCAACGGTCTGGCCATCGCGGCGCGTTCACTGAACGTGACCATCCCGGAAATGGGCACCACCATGTTCCGCCCGAACTACACGCCGGTGACCTTCGGCGCAGTAGCCGGTCGCCACTGTGGGCATATCTTTGAGCCGGTGCGTTACACCGCTCTGCAAGCCTGGCACGTGAAGAACGGCGCCGAGTTCGAAGACGTCGGCCAATGGAAGCGTCCATGGTACTTCCCGAAGAAAGGTGAGGACATGCATGCCGCCGTCAATCGCGAATGCAAAGCCGTGCGCGACAGCGTTGGCCTGCTCGATGCCTCGACACTCGGTAAGATCGATATCCAGGGCCCGGATGCACGAGAGTTCCTCAACCGCATCTACACCAACGCCTGGACCAAGCTCGATGTGGGCAAGGCGCGTTACGGCCTGATGTGCAAAGAGGACGGCATGGTTTTCGACGACGGCGTAACGGCTTGTCTTGCGGACAACCATTTCGTGATGACCACTACCACTGGCGGCGCTGCACGCGTGCTGCAATGGCTGGAAATCTACCAGCAGACCGAGTGGCCAGACCTGAAGGTGTACTTCACTTCGGTCACCGACCACTGGGCGACCATGACCTTGTCCGGGCCGAACAGCCGCAAGCTGCTCAGCGAAGTCACCGACATCGACCTGGACAGGGACGGCTTCCCGTTCATGACCTGGAAAGAAGGTTTGGTCGGCGGTGTGCCGGCGCGGGTTTTCCGTATCTCGTTCACTGGAGAACTGTCGTACGAAGTCAACGTGCAGGCCGACTACGCCATGGGCGTTCTGGAAAAAATCGTCGAAGCGGGCAAGCAGTACAACCTGACGCCGTATGGCACCGAAACCATGCACGTACTGCGGGCCGAGAAGGGCTTCATCATCGTCGGTCAAGACACCGACAGCTCGATGACCCCGGACGACCTGAACATGGGCTGGTGTGTCGGCCGGACCAAACCGTTCTCGTGGCTCGGCTGGCGCGGTATGAACCGCGAAGACTGCGTACGTGATCAACGTAAACAGTTGGTTGGCCTCAAGCCGATCGACCCGACCAAATGGCTACCTGAAGGCGCGCAATTGGTGTTCAACACCAACCGAGCCATTCCGATGAGCATGGTCGGTCACGTCACATCCAGCTACACCTGCGGTACGTTGGGCTACTCATTTGCCCTAGGTGTGGTCAAAGGCGGCCTTAAGCGTATGGGCGAGCGTGTTTTCGCACCTCTGGCCGACGGCAGTGTGATCGAAGCGGAAATCGTTTCTTCGGTGTTCTTCGATCCGAAAGGCGAACAACAGAACGTGTAATTGATCGCTACCTGATCCGCATGGGAACGCCGTCATGGGCGCTCCGCATGAAACGCGGAGCGTCACGAGATGCATTCCCACGCAGAGCGTGGGAATGATTAGCGAGCTGCACAACAGAATTCAAGACAGGTGCTTTATGACCGCAGCCAATGTTTACCAACAACGCCCAGCCACCGGCGCAAAGAGCGAGTCGTCGCTGCATCATGCCGATCTCGCCAGCCTGGTGGGCAAGGGCTGCAAAAACGCCAGTGTCACCGTGCGTGAAAGGAAACTCCTTGGTCACCTGACCATTCGTGGTAACGGCCATGACCCAGCTTTCGCTGGCGGTGTGCACAAGGCTCTGGGCCTGGAGTTGCCAATGGCCCTGACCGTCGTCGCCAAGGGCGAAACCAGCCTGCAATGGTTGGGCCCGGACGAATGGCTGCTGATCGTGCCAACTGGCGAAGAGTTTGCTGCCGAGAAAAAGCTGCGTGAAGCGCTGGGTGCTCTTCACATCTCCATCGTTAACGTCAGCGGTGGCCAACAGCTTCTCGAACTGAGCGGCCCGAAAGTACGCGAAGTGTTGATGAAATCCACCAGCTACGACGTGCACCCCAATAACTTCCCGGTGGGTAAAGCTGTCGGCACCGTGTTCGCCAAGTCGCAGCTAATAATCCGCCACACCGCCGAAGATACCTGGGAACTGGTGATCCGCCGCAGTTTCTCCGATTACTGGTGGCTGTGGTTGCAGGATGCCGCGGCTGAGTATGGTTTGAGCGTGCAGGCCTAAAAGCTGATCTCGCGTAGCAGCTGCCGAAGGCTGGGTTCGGCCGCGCGGCAGTCGTAAACCCGTGTCCCCGGTTCTGAATCGATAACGGGATGATCGGATTGCGACTGCTTCGCCGCCGAACTTAGCCTACCGGCAACTGCTACGAAAAGCTGCTTTGCGGGTCATCAACCAACAGGAGTCACCACACTATGAGCCGCGCCCCAGACACATGGATTTTGACTTCCGATTGCTCAAGCGTTTTGGGCACGGTGGATGCGGTGACCCGTTTTCTGTTCGAACAGGCTTGCTACGTCACCGAGCACCATTCTTTCGATGATCGGCTTTCCGGCCGTTTCTTCATTCGTGTCGAGTTCCGTCAGCCCAACGACTTCGACGAAGAGGCGTTCCGCGCTGGTTTGGCCGAACGGACCAATGCGTTCGGCATGACCTTCGAGCTGACACCGCCGCACCACCGGCCAAAAGTGGTGATCATGGTCTCTAAGGCGGATCATTGCCTTAACGACTTGCTCTATCGCCAGCGCATCGGCCAGCTGTCCATGGATGTGGTTGCGGTGATCTCGAACCACCCGGACCTCAGGTCCTTGGCGGATTGGCACCAGATTCCCTACTACTATTTCCCGTTGGACCCGAATGACAAGCCATCCCAGGAGCGTCAGGTGTGGCAAGTCATAGAAGAGTCCGGTGCTGAACTGGTGGTCCTTGCCCGCTACATGCAAGTGCTGTCGCCGGAGCTGTGCCGCAAACTCGACGGCAAGGCGATCAACATTCATCACTCCTTGCTGCCGGGGTTCAAAGGCGCCAAGCCTTACCATCAGGCCTACAACAATGGCGTGAAACTAGTCGGCGCGACGGCGCACTACATCAATAACGACCTGGACGAAGGCCCGATCATCGCCCAAGGCGTGGAAGCGGTGGATCACAGCCACTACCCTGAAGACTTGATCGCCAAAGGGCGTGACATCGAAGGACTGACATTGGCAAGGGCGGTTGGGTATCACATCGAGCGGAGGGTGTTTCTTGATGCCAACCGAACAGTGATTTTGTAAAGGCCGTAAAAGAAGGTGCTTTACGTGCAACAAAAAAAGATAAACCCCAATCGCCATATCAGGGTAAGCAGCCTAGGTGAGCGTGGGTTGCTGATCGAGTCTGCGCGAGAGCGCGCAGACCATATCACCCAGCATATTTTCTGGCAGATCGATGGTATCAGTATGGGGTGGCCAGGCTTCAAGGAAACCGTACCGGGTGCTAGTGGTTTGGTTATTGTTTTCGATACAGTCGGTAATCGCCTGCAAGGGCATGATCGGCTGCTGGTCATATGGGACGAATGTCTGAGGCATGCGCAGGAACGTCAAGTCGCAGAAATCATCATCGATGTTCGCTATGGCGGAGGAGCGGGGCCTGACTTGCCATGGATTGCCGCCGAAGCAGCACTGAGTGTTCAAGAGTGGGTCGCGCAGCATGTTGCAGATAGCTATACGGTCGCTTCTTTGGGAGCGCATCCTGGTGTTTTGTATCTAGATGGACTGGCAGATGGCGTGCTCAGATTCCCAGCATCTGTGTCGCCACCCTCTCGCATTGCGCCCGGAGCAATAGCGGTCAATGGCTTGCAGACAAGCATCGCAGCTGCCACCTTACCGTTCGGATGGGCGGTGATTGGCCAGGCCGGTATGCCTCGTTTTGCTTTTTCAGGTGAGCCGGCACTGTTGCAGCCAGGCGACAGGGTCAAATTCTCTTCGCTCGATTCAGCCACGTAGTCTAGAGGTGGTTCTTAATCAAGCCCGCCAGTTTACAGATGCCACGAGGATCAATATCAACCGATAGTTACCGGCCTGTTACTCTTATCGGGTAGATATCCGGTGGAATTATCTGAGCCTCAAGAAAAAGGGGCCCGCGTGGTACGTGCTTTGTTGAGATGCCTGTTAGACGTCATTGTCAGGGTTGCCGAAGATGTCGAATAAAGCATGAGGTATTTTTGATCGCCGTCGACCAGCATTTCCGTCGAATGAAAATCGAGCGGATGTTGAATCAGTTGGGATATGTCCGCATCCGCCCCATGCATTCCGTTGAAGAGTTTTAACCTTGGTGGAGTACGGCCAGCCCTTCGATTACGTTAGGCGGGTTTGACGTTACGCCCGGACAGGTCGCTGGATGGTTTCTAGGGCAACCTTTGCACACTGAAAACGTATGTCTGAACTTCTTTAGAATGTATCCGCGATCGCCAGAATTCCCATTCGGGTGGCCATTCCCGGTGATGGCTCAAATTCTGAGAGCGTGCGCTTTCAATCAGACTTGATGTCATGGTTCTAGACGGAATCGAATAGACGTGGCGAATTGCCTAACCACCGCAGTTGCTGGCGCGAGGTCAGCATGCATCAACTCGGCCAGCTTGCAATTGGTATTAGTGAACACTTAGGAGTCGATATCTGACACGTCTTGATGATCACTGGCGCCGACAATCGGGGGAGTTCCTGACAACCTTAAAGCGGCGCGGAGATCAACTATGGCTATCAGTGTTTTTGACTTGTTCAAGATTGGAGTCGGCCCGTCCAGTTCCCACACCGTCGGCCCAATGCGTGCCGGGGCTCTGTTTATCGAGGCCTTGCGTGAGCGGGAAATGTTGGCGCAGGTGCGACGCATCGAGGTAAGGCTTTATGGTTCTCTGTCGGCCACGGGGATCGGACATGGTACTGATAAAGCGGTGATCATGGGGCTAATGGGGGAGTGGCCAGATAAAGTCGACCCATTACTGATCGAGCCACGCTTGCTGGATCTGCGCGAGACGCAATGCCTGCTGTTGGCCGGTGAATACCGTGTGCCGTTTATCTGGCAGCGGGACAT
The DNA here is from genome assembly GCF_030263855.1 of Pseudomonas sp. ChxA. NCBI lineage: Bacteria > Pseudomonadati > Pseudomonadota > Gammaproteobacteria > Pseudomonadales > Pseudomonadaceae > Pseudomonas > Pseudomonas sp. ChxA. The sequence continues at coordinate 4,975,933 of NZ_JARPMK010000001.1, read as the reverse complement.
GCGGCTGCTAGAAGAAAACCTGCCCTACCATCCCAACGCCATGACCGTAAGCGCATTTGCCGAAGATCACCTCCTGCTAGGCGAAACCTACTACTCCATCGGTGGTGGGTTCGTCGTCGATCAGCAGCAGGCAGCGAGTGGCCAACTAGATCAGGATCTCACCGAACTGCCTTACAAATTTGATACCGCCGCGCAGTTGCTGAGCCAATGTAAAAACCATGGCCTGCGGATTTCCCAGCTGATGCTGGAGAATGAAAGGGAGTGGCGCAGCGAAGAAGAGATCCGCCAGGGGTTGGCGAAAATTTGGCAAGCCATGCGCACCTGTGTGGATAGCGGGCTCAAGCATGAAGGTGTATTACCTGGCGGATTGAATGTACAGCGCCGCGCGGCACGGCTGCACCGCAGCCTGTTGGAAATTGGCAAGCCTAATGTCATCGGCTCGACCTTAAGTGCCATGGAATGGGTGAACCTATTCGCCCTGGCCGTTAACGAGGAAAATGCCGCTGGCGGTCGCATGGTCACTGCTCCCACTAACGGCGCGGCAGGGATCATTCCAGCCGTCTTGCAGTACTACATGAAATTCTGCCCTGAGGCCAAGGATAGCGACGTGGTGGATTATTTCCTGGCTGCCGCCGCTGTCGGCATTCTGTGCAAACGCAATGCCTCAATCTCAGGGGCGGAAGTCGGCTGCCAGGGCGAAGTTGGTTCAGCCTGCGCTATGGCCGCTGCAGGCCTTGCAGAAATTCTCGGGGCCACTCCCGAGCAAGTGGAGAACGCGGCGGAAATAGGGTTGGAACACAACCTCGGTCTGACCTGCGATCCAGTCGGCGGGTTGGTGCAGGTACCGTGCATCGAGCGTAATGCCATAGCAGCGGTGAAGGCAATTAATGCCGCACAGATGGCGTTGCGCGGTGATGGTACGCACTTCATCTCGCTGGATCGGGTAATCCGCACCATGCGCGATACTGGCGCCGACATGCATGACAAATACAAAGAGACCTCCCGTGGCGGGCTGGCCGTGAGCTCCATCGAGTGCTAAGCCACCTTGGCTCATAGGAGGAGACATGCAATTGAACGAATCTTTCTATCCACAACCGCCGGCGTTGCGTATTGGCTTCTGGTTATTGGAAGCCTTCGACTTTTATACTCTGGCCAATGCGTTGGAGCCCCTGCGCCTGGCCAATCAAGTTGCTGGACGCAGTGTTTGTCACTGGCAAATTCTCAGCCTAGAAGGCCAGTCACTAAACGCCAGCAACGGCATTACTACCGCCACCAAACGATTAGATCAGGCACAACCGCTAGATGCGCTGATCGTCTGTGGTGGCGAGAACCTGCATACTCAAATGGATCTTCCAGACTTTCATCATCATCTGCATCGCTGGGCCAAGAAGCCTATTAGGCTCGGTGCAATGGGTAACGCCGGTTGGTTGCTAGCGCAAGTAGGCGCGCTGGACGGTTACCGCTGTAGTTTGCCAGAACCCGAACCGTCGTCGTTGGGTGCCTTCAATGAGTTGACGCTGGTGGCCGCGCCGTTCTGCGTTGATCGGCAACGTTTGACCTGCGTTGGCCCGCTGGCGGTTAAAGGATTGATGCACGAGCTGCTCGCCCGCTCCCACGGTCGTGGTCTGATTCTGGGAATGGAAAAGCACGTCGCCCGGCAGGTCAGACCTCTGCAGCGGACGCATAATGCCCCAGCCAAATTGCAGGAGACGCTGACGTTGATGAGCGAGCACCTGACCCGCACGCTACCGATCGACGAAATGGCCAAAGCGATAGGTATTTCTTGTCGACATCTGGAGCGACTATTCAAAAAAAATCTGGGGTGTTCGCCCTCGCGGCATTACCTTGACTTGCGTCTGCAACAGGCGAATCAGCTATTGCAGGGCGGGCAACGTCAAATGCCGGATGTCGCTCGCGATTGCGGGTTTGTCTCGGTGCAACATTTTATTCGCTGCTATCGCCATTACTTCGGCGTACACCCGCGCGACCACGTAGGAGTGAACTTGCTTGCGATAGGAGGCCAACCACTAGCATCCTTTTCACTTAACCGCGAGTAAGCTCGCTTTTATGTTTAGCTCGGAGGCGGTAATGCCGACTCTGACTATAAACAAGAAAAATCAGTGGCTAACCACCAATTCCTGAGTTCAAGCAACCTCAGGACCAGTACCCAGAAGAATTCATGCCTGCATGAGTCAGGCGAACCACTTCCGAGAATTTGGTGCATCTAGTTCGCGGGTGAACTCCACTGGCGAGCAATATTTAATGCGCTATGGGGAAGCCGCTCGTTGCATTGTTCGCACGCCATTGCTGGGTTACGCAACACTGTTCCTCGACCCGGTTTGGCAGTGTGAGAGACGTAGACACGCTTGATAATTTTCACGCACATCCCCGCCATACCGTTGATTTAAGAACATTGTTGCCGAGGCGTCGAGGCAGCAGCAGTTTATTCCAGGGAAGGGTAGGCGCTGCTATTGGTGCGCGATCAATGGCCGGACGTTGCCATTTACCGACAGCAGATTATTAGAAGGTTGCGGGCGTGTTGATCCAGAGTATACGGACGACACTCTTGGTCGAATTGCGATAGCCATGGGGTACGTTGCTGGGGAAGTGAAAAGAATCGCCAGCGTTCAGCGTGTAGGTTGTCTCGCCGAGAGTCAGGTCGAGGCTGCCCTCGATCACGTAACCCATCTCTTCACCCGCATGCTCAATCATGTCGCTGACCATGCCTGGGGAAACGATATGAATATCGCCTTGCAGCAGCCCGCCTTTTTGCAGATGGGTGATGCGTTCCAGATCGATATAGCCCTTCGCGGTGCCTTGTGCGAAACGACTCACTTGTCGACCGCCGGCGCGCAGCACGGGCTCTTCAGACTCCCAGTCTTCGGATGTCAGCTCGGACACGTTGCTGCCAAGCGCGAGTGCCAGCCGGTGCAGCATGGCCAGTGAGGGCGATGCGGCGTCGTTTTCCAGTTTGGAGATCAGGCTTTCTGAGCAGTTGGCAGCTTGGGCAACTTGCTTGAGAGTCAGGCCTGCCACCTTGCGCGCATGGCGAAGGCGAACGCTCAAACTCGGCAGACCATCGGAATGCTGGGATTTGGCTACTGGCGTTTTGCTGGGTGTGGACATGCATCCCTCGAAAAGTATGTACGAAGTGAGCGACAGGCATCCTAGGGTTACGGAGGCCTGTCGTCTACTGGGATATTGACGATCAGCCGTGAACCGAGAAGGTAACTTCCACCGGGTTAAGGTCATTGATAGGCACGATGTCCTGAGGGCAGGCAGACATCACCACGATAACGTCCATGTCTGCACGGATTTCAACGTAGTCCCCTGCTTTGGATACCGGCGGCAGCCATTCAACAGTGTAATCAGGCTTGACCGGAATATTCATCCACAGATTGAAAGGCTGCGGAACTTCATGGGAGCGCAGACCAATAGCCTGCAAGGCCAGACGCATGTTATCCGCGCAGCTATCGTGATAACCCTCGACTCCCAGGTTGGTGTAGCGGTGCAGATCACACGCAGCCATCAAGGTGTCGTGAATGCCGGGTGAGGTGTCAGTCAACAAGGTGCCGATCGTGCGGCGGCGGTTACTGAACAGGGCGTCGCCGGCTTTGGGGATGATGCTGTTGCAATGAGCGCGAGCATGTTCCATCGACAGAAATTCGCTCATGTCTTCGCTGTTGAACAGCCAGGTGTCACAGACTTGGGTGCCGTGGGTGTTGACGATTTTGATGACTTGGCCAGCTTTCAAGCGAACAGCGCGACCACAACGGGCAGGCACTGTGTAGCTCTCGCTCAGGACTGGAGTGCCATCGGTCGAGATCGGCTCTTTCAACGTGGCGTTGATGCCCAGCGAGGAGCCGTTGTCGGGCTGGCAGCAGGCTGGATAGTCGTGGCTATGGGTGATGTTGGTCATATGAGTTCCTATGGGTTCAGGGTTGTTCTGCAAGTGCAACCAGGCTCCAGGCCAATGCCTGGGCGCCTGCTTTCAATTGCGCGGGATCTGTGAATTCCTTCGGGTTGTGGCTTATGCCGTCCCGGCTGGGTACAAAAAGCATTGCTGTAGGACAGTGCTCCGCCAGATACATGGCGTCGTGGAAGGCGCCAGAACGTATCGATTGCCAAGTCAGTCCTGTGGCTTCGCAGGCGTTCTCCAACACATTGATGACCTGATGATCGAACGCGGTCGGGCTGTGGCTGAACAGGCTGGTCAGTTCGGCGTCGGCAGGCAGGCAGGCACTCAGGGCATTGTCGAAGGCGTCGAGTACCGCCGGATCGGCGTGGCGGAAGTCGATGCTGAAGATGGCTTCACCGGCAATCGTATTAATTGCATTGGGCGAGACGTTCCAGCGTCCGAATGTCAGGCGCTTGTCGTCACCGGCCAGTCTTTCGGCCAGCGCGTCGATGCGGCCGAGGGATTCCATGGCAAGCAACAACGCATCGTGCCGCATGTGAGTCGGCGTGGTTCCTGCGTGTGCCGAAGCACCCTTGCAGCGCACTTGATACCAGCGCACGCCCTGAATACCGGAAACCACTCCCAGCGGGACATTGGCTTGCTCCAATACCGGGCCTTGCTCAATGTGCAACTCGACAAAGGCGTGTGTGGCGATTTTCTCGCGCTGCGGCAGATCGGCAAAGCGCAGGGCGTGAGCGTCCAGTGCCTCTCCTACCGAGATACCCGCGGCGTCAAGGTTTTTTCTATAAGTCTCCAGTCGTACCGGGTCCACGTAGGCGCTGGAGCCCATCGCTCCTGGACTGAAGCGGCTGCCTTCTTCGTTAGTCCAGACCACCACTTCGATCGGGCGACGGGTGCTGACGTTGAGTTCTGCCAACGCATACAGGCATTCAAGCCCGGCCATCACCCCGTAACACCCGTCAAGCTTGCCGCCTGTGGGTTGGGTGTCTATGTGGCTACCGGTCATCACTGGCGGTAAGTCTTCACGGCCTTCGCGGCGGATGAACAGATTGGCACTGGCGTCCGTCCACACCTTGCAGTCCAGCTTTTGGGCTTTTTCAATCAGCCAGGCGCGGGCCAGGAAGTCCTCTTCGGACAACGCTTGACGGTTCATTCCGCCATCGATGCCGGGCCCGAAGGTTGCCAGGGTCTCCAACAAACGCTGCAATCGTTCCGATGAAACGGCTTGCATCACTTGATCGGCAATCATGGGGTCACCTGCACGCGTGGAGTGAGGCTGCGGTTAAACCAGGGGCTGAGAAACTGCTGTAAGCGTTCCGTCTTTGGTGCCTGGAACAGTGCCTGCGGAGTACCGGTTTCAATTATTTTTCCTGCTTCCATAAACACCACCTGACTGGATATCTGTGCAGCGAAGCTCATTTCATGGGTCACCATCACCATGGTCATGCCATCGTTCGCGAGGCTGCGAATGACCTGCAGCACTTCCTCAACCAGTTCAGGGTCCAGCGCCGAGGTCGGTTCATCGAGCAGCATCAACCGCGGTTTTACCGCCAGTGCCCGGGCAATGCCGACTCGTTGCTGTTGTCCACCGGAAAGGCGAGCGGGGTACGCGTCCGCCTTGGCGCTCAGGCCGACACGTGCCAGTGCCTGATCAGCCAGGTTGCGCGCCTCGGCCTTGGCGATTTTCTTGCCGAGTACCAAAGGCGCCATGACGTTTTCGCGCACGGTCATGTGCGGCCACAAATTGAATTGCTGGAACACCATGGACAGCGGGTTGCGCACCTCATCGATCTTGGCTTCGCTGTCGCGGTCGGCTTCACGTCTGCCCGGCCCGCTGTAGCCCAGCAGTTGACCATCGATCCATATATCTCCCTCGTCATAGCGCTCAAGGAAATTCATACAGCGCAGGGCGGTGGTTTTTCCTGACCCTGAAGGCCCGATCAAAGACACGATTTCACCGGCTTGTACGCTCAGGTCAAACTCACTGAGCACGCGGTGCGAGCCATAGGATTTGCCAACGCCACGCAAGTTGAGAAGCGGAAGGGTATTCATCTGTTCAGCCTCGTAGATGGCGTGTCATGCGCCGCCCCAGTGCGCTGGCGACAGCCGCGACCGACGAGGTCAGCAGCCAGTAGCTCAACACCAGCAGGGCGTATGGCAATACGTAGGAAAAGGTAGTTGATACGATGCGTCCGGCAGTCATGGTCAGCTCTGGCACGGTAATGATCGAGGTGATGGCGCTTTCCTTGATGGTCAGGATCACCTGATTGCCCAATAGCGGGAGGGCGAATGCCAGCGCTTGCGGCGCTTGTATGTGCCAGAACACCCGGCTGCGCGAAATGCCATGCACCCGCGCTGCTTCTACTTGACCGCTGGGCACACTGGCCCAGGCAGAGCGGAACAGCTCAGCAAAATAAGCAGCGCTGTATAACGCCAGCGAGAGGATGCTTGCCTCGACGGCTTCCAGCCGCAGACCGATGACTGGCAGCCCGAAATAAATAACCGCGAGTTGCGCGAGAAACGGCGTCCCGCGGATCAGCCATACATAAACGCGATAGATCGCCAGAAATCCCGGGACCGCAATGCGCAATGCGTTGAGCCCGAAGCCCAGCAGTAAACCCATGGCAGCAGCAGTCAAGCTAATACCTAGCGTGATCAGCAGTGCATCGGCAAAATCCGGTAGATAACTCAATAATTCTTGCATCACTTGAGCTCCTGCCAGCGACGTTCTAGCAGGCTGCCCAGCACGCTCAACAGGCTTGTCAGCACGAGATAAAACAAACCCGCCACCAGATACACCTCAAGCGGGCGGTAAGTCTGCGAAACCAGCTGCTGGCTGACGCGCATCAAATCAGTGATGGAAATGACCGAAACCACGGCTGAAACCTTGATCACATCGATCAACTCGGAGATCAGCGCGGGTGAGGTGAGGCGCAACACTTGTGGCAGTTGGATATGAAAAAGCGTGTTGTATTTGCCGATGGCAAACACGGCCGCCGCTTCCATCTGGCCCTTGGGGATTGCGGCGAAACCGCTGCTCAGAATCTGCGACTGATAAGCCGCCGTGTTCAGCGCTAGGGCTACAGCAGCAGCCACCATGGGTGGCACATCCAGGCCCAGGGCTGATGGGAGATAGAACAGAAGCAGCAGCTGCGCCAGCATGGGCGTGCCACGAAAGAAACTGACATACACCCGGGTGAATGCTCTGCCGGCAGGGCTGCGACCATTGGCAATCAGATGAATTACTACGCCGAGAATGAAACCCAGCAGCATGCCGATGGCGCACAACCACAATGTGGTTGTTGCACCGTCGATCAAGGCAGGCCAATAGAGCGCGAGACGGCTGCTGAAATCATTCATCATCAGCGGCTCAGATGCTCGGTACTGGCATAGCATCAGCAGGCAAGTCCATGGTGAAACCAAACCACTTATCTTGCAGCGTCTTTAAGGTGCCATCTTTTCCTGCACGGGCAATGCCCTCGCTAAATAGCTTCACCAGGCTTGCGCTGTCAGCATCCTTGCGACCGACCCAGCCGAAATACGTCACTGGACCGACCATCTCCGGCAACGTTGTGAACAGCCCTGGACGAGCTTTCATCAATGGGCCGAGGTTGGAAAGCGACTGTGCCACGCCATCGAGACGACCATTGGCCAGATCCGCATAAGCTTCATCGAAGCTCACATACTCTTTGATCCGCTTGAGGCCCGGTTGGCCTTCAGCTTTGAGCTTGGTGTCCAGTGCTTGTAGCACTGCCAGCTGGCCGGAACCTGCCTGAGAGCCAATCACCCGACCGTTCAAGTCGGTCAATGCCTTGATATTGTTATCGTCGGCGCGCTTGAGCAATGCAACGGTGGACTCGGCAATGGGGACGGTAAAGGCGAATTGCTCAAAACGCGCTTTATTGACTGTCACTGATGTCACGACGAAGTCGAATTTACGGGTATCCAAGCCTGGCAAAATCCCCTGGAACGGTAGATCGAGCTGGCGCACCTTAACGCCGGGCAAGTCAGCATCCAGTACGTAATGCATCAGGTCTGCGCCATAGCCGACAATCTTGCCATTTTCTACCGACTCGAACGGCGCGAAACGCGCCTCGGTGGCAACGACTATCTCGTTTTTCTGCTTGATGCGCTGCAGCAAATCGTCTGCGTGCGCTAGAGAAATACTGCACAGCGTGACGAGCGACAGCGAGAGTGCTTTTAGAGTGAAACGCGTCATTGGTATTCCCCTTGAATTCCTCAAAATGTTATTCAAGTAACTTGAATAATAATACAAGAGCATGAAGCGTGCCAGGAGTTAGCTTGCGCGAATAGGGGCGTAGGAGAGGATGGGAAGTCGGGAGAGGTGCGCTAATTGCGTGCGATAGCAGGTGTTACGCATTGATGTGGTGCGCAGTGTGTGGTTGGTGTCTGTAGTGCTTGGATGTGCCGGCGCTGCTCGGGTGCTTGTTCGTGGGGCGGGGGGAAGACGCAGTGCTTACATATGCCCTAACGAGTAACTATTCAGAGCTCGAAAGCAGTCGGTCACTAATGGCAGCTTTGGTCTGCTTGAACGCCTTGGCACGCTTTGCAGGGTTGGAGAGAGAGACGGAAGTTTGAACTCTGAGACGGCAGGCTACGATTGCGAGGCATTCGATTGAAACCGAACGCATGATCATTGACCTACAGTGATTAGGACGGAATGTCCGCAATTGGCCGATTTCTGGCTTTAGTCAACTGCTTTACGTAGAGCCGCTGCAACGGTAATGGGCAATGCTACATCTGGCTGGGATCAGTCGACCACTACATAGCGACTGGGTTCCGGCTCCGAGGTTTTGACGTTACCAAGACGTATCAGTTGCTCGCGAACGTCAAGCTTGTCCAAAGTAATCTATTCGGGCCATTCAGAGAGTCGCTGAGCATCGTAATTCCCAACTTGAAATAATGAGTACATAATCAAGTCCATCAGCGGTATGCTGAGCGACAGAAAGCTGAAGCTTTCAATGATTTAGAGGATGAGTTATGATCCCGTCCGCTGCGCCATATTCGGTAACCTGGAACACTGAACGCCAGGTCACCACAGAAAGCCCGCTCATTGAGCGGGCTTTTTGCTGTCCGGGGTTTGTAAAACCAAAAAAACGCCGCCGATCATTTCCGATGATCGGCGGCGTTTTTTATGGGTGGGTCAGAAATCCCAACGTGTTGTCACCATCACGTTGCGCGGCTCGCCATACGCGGCGGAGTTATAGAAGCCGATATTGGTGTAGTAGGACTTGTCGAAGATATTGTTGAGGTTCAGCGTCGCCGACACGTTCTTGGTCACCTGGTAGCGGGTCATCAGGTCAACCAGCCAATAAGCGTCCTGGGAGAACTCTTCATAACCCTTGTGCGGGTTGTTGTAGATATCCTGCCAGCCCACGCTCTGCCAGCGCACACCGCCGCCGACGGTGAGCTTGTCCAGGTTGCCCTTGAGTTTATAGGTGGTGTACAGCTTGACCTGGTCCTCGGGCTCGAAGGTGGAAATTTTCACGCCCTTGTCATCGCGCACAACCTTGTGGGTGTACCCGGCCTGTAACTGCCAGCCTGGGGCGATCTCGCCGGACACTTCCACTTCGTAGCCCTTGGTCACCGCTTTGCTGCTTTTATAAGCGTAGTTGGACGGTATCGGCGTCTGGTTGTTGTACTCGTCGTCGGAGAGCGCACGGTTGGATTCGTGGATTTCAAAGTAGGCGGCGCTGGCGTTGAGGCGGCCGTCGAGGAAGTCGGCTTTCAGGCCAAACTCCCAGTTCTGGCCCTCGTCCGGTTCAAGCAGTTTGTTCTCGCGGTCGCGGTTGTAGTTTTCCTGCGGCATGAAGATATCGGTGTAGCTGGCGTACACCGAGTAGGTGTCGTTCAGGTCATAAATGGCGCCCACATACGGCACGAACCGCCCGGACTCGCGGTAGCTCGGGTTGTTGCCGGTGACCTGGTAGTTGACCACGCGCCCGCCCAGCAGCAGCTTGAGGTCGTCGGCGAGGTTCAAGCGTGTGGTGACATAAGCGCCGGTCTGGCGCACGGTGTCGTCGATCAGTGATTGCGCGCTGCCCCAATCCGGCATCGTGGCGTGGCCGCGCCAGTGGTTGAAGTCGACGGTATTGGGGGCCAGGTTCCAGTAACCCTTGCCTTTCCACTCCGATGCGCTGATGGAACCGCCCAGTACCAATTCATGCTCGCGACCGCCGAGGCTGAACGGGCCGCTTACATACAGGTCGGCCGAGTCGCTGACGGTGTCACCGGTGTATTTGCCGGAGGTGAGGTTGGCCGTGCCGTCGGGCTGTGGCTGGTCGCCCTGGATCGAGCCCATCAGCGCGTGGTAGCCATTGATCTTGTGATCGAGTTGCAGCTTGCCGACCCAGCCATCACCCAGGTCATGCTCCAGCATGGCGAACACGGTGCGGGTGTATTGCTCCCAACTGCTCCAATTGGCGGCGTTGTTGAACGAGCGCTTGACGCTGTTGCGCTCGCCTTGGGAGTTGATCAGCGGGAAGCTGCCGGACCATGACGAGGCGGTCGGCAACGTGTCCTGATAGTCGCCGCCCACGGTCAGCAGGGTGTCGGGTGACAGGTCGAACTCCATGATGCCGTAGTACGTCGGGCTCTTGCGCGAGTAGCGGTCCATGAACGAGCGCTTGTCTTGATAGGCCGCGACAGCCCGTCCGCGCACATTGCCGCTGTCGGTCATTGGGCCGCTAACGTCCAGTTCGCTGCGGTAGTTGTCCCATGAGCCGGCACCGAGGGTAGCGTGGCCCTGAAAGTCGGCGGTGGGTTTTTTGCGCACCAGGTTGATCGTCGCTCCCAGTGAGCCGGCGCCGGTGAGCAGACCGGTGGCGCCTTTGAGCACTTCCACGCGGTCGTAGATCGCCATGTCGCTGAGGGTGTTGCCCGCCGAGTAGGCGACGTTGCGCGCGGTCGAAGGAATGCCGTCGTACTGGAAGTTATTGATCGAAAAGCCGCGCGCGTAATAGTTGCTGCGTTCGGTGTCGAATGCCGACACGGTGATGCCTGGGGTATGGCGCATCACGTCGTCGACGTTGTTCAGGCCAAAGTCATCCATGTGCTGGCGGGTGACCACACTCACCGATTGTGGGGTTTGTTTCGGCGTCAGTATCAGCCGCGTCGAGGTGGCGATCGTACCGGGCGTGTAGGAGCCGGTGCCTTCGGTGACGTTACCCAGTTGGGTGGCAGTCACCTCGGTGGGGCCTAGCTCCATGGTGCCGCTGCTCGCCGTCGTTATGGCCTGCAGTGTGTACCCTTGGTTAACCTTGACGGCGCGGTAGCCACTGCCTTGCAGCAACTGATCAAAGCCATCCTGTGTGGCAAAGTTGCCCTTCAAACCGGGGCTTTGCAGGCCTTCAAGTGCCTGGGGCTGGAACACAATCGCCACGGCGGCCTGCTGGGCAAAGCGGTTGAGCGAAGTGCCCAGCGGCCCGGCGGGAATGTCGTAGGCTTGGGCGGCGACGTTGACCGTATCCGCCTGCGCCAGATGAGTGCTCAGGGTAGTCGCGGCAAATATAGCCAGGGAAAGCGGCGCACTTTTGAGCAGGCCAAAGCGCCCGCGTGGGTCAGAAGGGGTGTGCATGGTCAGGGCAATCCTTTACGTGTCGAATTACCTTGCTTGACGGGCAACCCCGAAAAAACCGGAAGCAAATGCGAATAATTATTTATAGGGCGCTGGTTCAGGGCTCACAACCATCAACCAAGGTGTGAAGTGGCGAACCTTGATCGGCAAGGTTTGCGCCAGCAATTGCAGGGCTTGATCGCTGTCATCCAGCGGGATGACCGCCGATACCCGCAGGTGTTGCAGGCTGGCGCGATCAAATTGCAGATAGCCGGCCCTATGGCGGGCGATTTCATCCAGCACTTCGGGCAACGGTCGGTTTTCCACCACTAACTGATGGCGGCGCCAGGCTTCGTTGACGCTGGCCGGGTCGATACGGCCGCTCAGGCGCACTTCGTTCGAACTCATCAGCGCCTGCGCGCCGGCGTCCACTTCCACTGTCTCCTGGGCATTCGTGCTGTGCGCCGCCACGCGCGACTGCAACATGCTCAGTACGGTGACATCCCCCTCACGCTTGACCACAAACCGCGTGCCCAGCGCACGCAGCGTGCCTTGCGGCGTTTGCACGATAAAGGGCCGTGCGCTGTCATGGGCGACTTCCACCAGGATCTCGCCTTGCAGCAATTCAATCCGGCGCTGTTGCTGATCGAAATGCAGGTTCGCCGCGCTGATGCCGTTCAAGGTGAGCGTCGAGCCGTCCGCCAGTTGCAGGGTTTGCCACTGACCTGGGCCGTTACGCACATCGGCCATCCACTGTTGCGGATAAGGGCTGACAAGCAACGCCGCCGCAGGAATTGCGAGGCTGCATGCCAGCAGCAGGGCGCGTACCGTGTTTTTTCCGCGCCCCGATTTGTGCTGAGCAAATGCTGCGTTGAGTGCCGCCCGCGCGGGTGATTTTTTTGCGCGCAACGCCTGCATCCGCGCAATCACGGCTTCCATGCGCGCAGCGGCTGCGGTGTATTGCGGCCCTTGTTGCTTCCAGCGCTCGAACGCCGTGCGCTGGGCTTCGCTCACGTCACCTTCGTGCAGGCGCAGCAACCATTGCGCTGCTTGTTCTTCGATCTGTTGGAGGGTGTCAGGCATGCGCGGGTCAGGTGTCCATGCTATGGCTGCAATGCACCAGTGCCTGGATCAGGTATTTGCGCACGGTGCGTTCCGACAGCTTGAGCTGGCGGGCGATTTGTTGCTGGGTCATTTCTTCCAGGTAATACAGCACAAACGCCTGTCGCGAGTATTCGTGCATGCCTTCCAGAATAAATGCGATGTGCTCGAGCGCTTCGAGGGTGGTGTGGATTTGCTCCGGCGACTGGAAACCCTCCAGCGCGTCCACCGTGAGCGCCAACTCTTGCAGGTAAGCCTGCTCAATCTGTTTACGCCGCGCCTGATCGATGAGCAGGCGCCGCGCCGTGGTACTTAAATAAGCACGCGGTTCACGAATGCTTGCCACGGATTCTCGGGTATTGAGAATTCGCGCAAAAGTGTCCTGCGCCAGGTCGGCTGCGTTCTGGCGGCAACCGAGTTTGCGCCGCAACCAACCGAGCAGCCAGCCGTGATGCTCACTGTAGAGCAGGGTTATTTCCCGTTGGAATGGCGGTTCACCCACAGACATAGGCGCGGCTCAGGTGTTATTGAGAATGGTTTTTAATTGTGCCGCCAAGCAGTGTATAAACGCAATAGAGTCGCATTTGGCGGCTTGAAGCCCCGTTTTTCGGGGCGCGGAGGGCGTTGCAGAAATTATTTTAAATAAATTGCATTTAAATCAAGACATTGCAGATTTTTGGTGTATTATGCCGCCCACACCGAAGCGAAGGGTGATTAGCTCAGCTGGGAGAGCGTCTGCCTTACAAGCAGAATGTCGGCGGTTCGATCCCGTCATCACCCACCATTCGTTTCAAGTGTTACGCGCAGCGGTAGTTCAGTCGGTTAGAATACCGGCCTGTCACGCCGGGGGTCGCGGGTTCGAGTCCCGTCCGCTGCGCCATATTTGGTTACCTGGAACACTGAACGCCAGGTCACCGCTAGAAGCCCGCTCACTGAGCGGGCTTTTTTTTGCAAAAATTTTAGTTAATTCTCCAGTCTCTCTGGTTTTCGCTTAACGCTACGTCAGCAAGATGAAGTTATTTGCAGGTTTTCCGCCCATTCTTATTTCTTTGTGATGATGTCGCTCATTTGGATGCCGTCCGCACGCACTTTAAAATTCGGCTCAGAAGGATGGGCACTGTTGTACACGGACCAATACCTCACATAGGATTGATTATCGATAGTTTGAATGTCAAAGTAGGGCGCATGGTCAGTGAACGTTCCTTCATAACCCGTCGAGGCAAAGCCGCTGATATCCACCTTATCTATACCGCTTTTAAAGTTATGGAGGGTGTCGGTATTTTTGGGCGTAGAGTCCCATGGGTTATTAAAAATAACCGTGTTTTTGCCGCTGCCTAAAACGATTGAATTAGTGACGGTGTTCGCAATAATCGTATTAGTACCGGTACCGGTTTCAATATTTTCAATGTGCGTGCCTCGCGCAATGGCGACGTTATTGGTGAACCCACCAAGGCTAGAGAATGTGCCATGGTTTAAGTTGATGTGTTGATCGTGTGTGTCTTTGTGTGCCAATAGGGTTTCTTTATTTGTGTCCCCGCTGGCTATTGTCATTGTGACGGGCTTGTCACTTTGAAGGATAGTGTTTGCATCGTAGTCTATTTCCAGTAATTTATTCCTGCTCTCACTGTTTGTGCCGTACCTTAGCGTTAGTGCGCCCATATCATGCAGCTGGGCGCGCGTGACGTAATTGCCGTGAAAGTCGTGGCCCGTTGCTGTTTCCGGGACAGTGCTGAGAAGGCTGTAACCTAAAGAGTCTGTAGGATTGGCAGGCTTATTACTCTTATCGTCAGGATTCGGATGAGGCAAGCCCAGCGCATGCAGTAGCGCGTGAGCAAGGGCGTGGCCTCCACGGTTACGGCCGTTGGCTTTTAAATTCCGTGCATCGCCCCTGATGTAGGCTTCGGCAGGTTCGTCCGGCGAATCCGGAGTGTGTGGAGTGCTAGGGTTTTCTGGAAAGTTAACCTGAACCAAGTTTTTCCCGTTGGATGGAACCGGGGCGAAGTTGCCGAAATTTATTCGGCCATCGGGTTTTTCCAGTGTACCTTTTTCATGGAATACCAGGTTTGTTTCGAGGCTGATTTCCGTCATTTGATCAATCAGTTCCTTTTTCTGCTCAGCGCTCAGTGCTGAGTGACCGGTAAGTCCAAGTTTCCTGAAGTAGTTGTCCGGGCCGGCGGAAAAGTCCACTTCGATATCTATTTTTCCATTGCCATCCTTGTCTATCCAGCGCGAAGAGCGCGAGGACAAATTATCGACACCGCTCCAGTAGGTATCAGCGGCAGTACGCGTATCCGGATCAGTTTGCAGAGTGGGTAAATTCTCTACCTGAGTCGCAGTCGGGGGCAGCATTGGAACAGAGGGATTGACCTTCATAGTGATCACCTGGCAGCTAGCGGTATACGGTAGTTTGGCTGAACACATCCAGTCTATGAGGAGTATTTGGCGTTATGGAAGATTCGAATCGTTAGAGAGTATTTCTTCGCGGAGGCGCACTTTTCAAGCAATAGATTCGGTAAGTTGGAGCGCTGGTTTGAGAGATTTCCTATGTTTAACGCGCGTAAGTTTAGGTTCAAATAGTGTGAGTATTTTTGTCAGTGACTTTTGTTAAGTTTGGAATAAGGCGGTGCCCATCATCAGTTGACACCCATCAACCGATACCCCACCTGCAACTCGGTAATAAAGTACTGCGGCTGTGCCGGGTCCGCCTCCAGTTTTTGCCGCAAGTGCGCCATGTGCACGCGCAAATAGTGCGGGCGGTCGATGTAATCCAGCCCCCACACCTCCAGCAATAACTGCCGATGGGTGAGCACCCGGCTCTGGCCGCGAATCATCGCGCATAGCAGGCGGTACTCAATGGGAGTGAGGTGCACCGGCTGGCCCTGGCGCCACACTTCGTGGGTCGACAGGTCCACTTCAATTTCACCAAACGCCACCTTGCTGGTCGCCGCTACGGCGCCGGTCTGCGCGTGCCTGCGCAATTGTGCGCGGATGCGTGCGAGCAATTCGGGCACGCCGAACGGCTTGGTCAGGTAATCATCGGCACCCGCGTCCAGGGCGGCGACTTTTTCTTCTTCCCGATCGCGCGCCGACAACACCAGAATCGGCACCGCCAGCCAGCCCCGCAACTCACTGATCAGTTGCTTGCCATCGCCATCGGGTAAACCGAGGTCGACGATCACCAGGTCCGGTTGACGGCTGGCGGCATGGATCAGCGCGCGTTTGACGCTGTCGGCTTCGAACACCTGAAAACCTTCATCTTGCAGGGCGATCCCGACAAAGCGGCGGATGTTGGCTTCGTCTTCAACAATCAAAATGCGTGCAGTGCTCATAGGGTTTCCATGGGCGGCGGGGTGCCGGCCGGTAAGGTGATGATGAAGTGCATGCCGCACGTCTCAAGCGGGTGGGTGTGGATATGCCCGCCATGGGC
The DNA here is from genome assembly GCF_030263855.1 of Pseudomonas sp. ChxA. Lineage (NCBI taxonomy): Bacteria > Pseudomonadati > Pseudomonadota > Gammaproteobacteria > Pseudomonadales > Pseudomonadaceae > Pseudomonas > Pseudomonas sp. ChxA. Next base: position 4,959,910 of record NZ_JARPMK010000001.1, on the reverse strand, counting down.
TTCAACGATACGTTTGGCCAATGCCAGGCCCAGGCCGATGCCGGTCACGGACGATTCCTGTTGGCCGCGCGCGAAAGGTTCGAACAGGTTGGCGGGAGCCTGGCCTGGGCCGTTGTCGCTGACCTCCAGCACAATGCAGTCCGAAACCTGGCGGGCGGCGACGGTTATGAGGGTGCCCGCCGGTGTGTACTTGGCGGCGTTATCCAGCAGGTTGACCAGCACTCGCTCGATCAGCAGTGCGTCGATGTCCACCAGCGGCAACTGCGAATCCAATAGGGTTTGCACACTGTGGTGTGCCAACGGCTCACGCAACTGACGCAAGGCGCTGCCGACGATTTCTTCCAGCGAATGCCACTGCCGGTTCAGGCGCACGCCGCGCTCTTGCATGCGCGCCATGTCGAGCAGGTTTTCGATCAGCCGCTGCATCGATGTAGCTTGTTCATGGATGCCGTGCAGCAATTCGGTCAGCGGGCCTGGCGGGGCGTGGGGCAGGGCGGTGTCGGTGGCGCCGATCAGGGTGGTCAAGGGCGTGCGCAAGTCGTGGGAAATCGCCGCGAGCAGGGTGTTGCGCATCTTCTCGCCTTCCATCTGCACCAGCGTGCTTTGCGCCACTTCGACGAAATGCACGCGCTCCAGCGCAATCGCCAATTGGCTCATGCAGGCTTCCAGCAGGCGGCGTTCCTGCGGGTCGCTCAGACGTTCGCTTTGGGCCAGTTCCAATACCAGCACGCCGCGCACGCGCATCGGCGCTTTAAGTGGTAAGTAGCAACCTTTGGCTGCCGACAAGGTATCGGTGCCATGGCCTGCGGCTTGGCCGTGGTCGTAAGTCCATTGGGCGATGCTGTCGTCAATCGGCAAGCCGCTTGCACTCACGCTGTGTACGCCATCGGCGGCGTCCGGCAGCGCCAGGCCGACCCGTGCCTCGAACACGCCACTGAAGGTGCGCAGCGCGACTTCGCTGATGTGCTCTACGGTCAGTGCCGCCGACAAGTCGCGAGCCAGCCGCGCCAAAGAGGTAGCGCGCCGTTCGCGCGCGGCCGCCGTGCGTGCTTCATGGCGCAGGCGGGCGGTGAGTTGCCCGGTGATCAAGGCGATGCCGAGCATCAGCGCAAAGGTGAAGAAATACTGAGTGTCATTGACGGTGAACGAGTAGCGCGGCTGTACGAAAAAGAAGTCAAAACACAGCACCGCCAGCATTGCCGCCCACACGCCGGGGCCGCGTCCATAACGCAGGGCCACCAGCACCACGGTGAGCAAAAACAGCATGACCACGTTGGCCAGGTCGAACACTTGCAGGAGCAAGGCTGCAACGGCGCTGGCGGCGAAACAGGCGAGTGTGGCCGACAGATACGCCAAGGCGCGGCCGGGCGTCGGCGTCGGTTTTTCGCTGACCGGCGCAGGCCCCGGCAACAGGCCGTGGGCAATCACGATCTGATCGATTTGCGGGTGATGGCGGCTGATCCGGTCGCTGACCGACTGATGCCAGAACCGCCAGGCCCGACGTGGATGATGGCCGAGCACCAGACGATTGGCGTTGTGTTCGCGGGCGCAGGCGGCCAGGGCTTCGGCGACGTCCATGCCCGGCAGCGTCGCGGTATCGGCGCCGAACTCACTGGCCAGGCTCAGGGTTTTCATCGCGGTGAGGTAACGCTTGGCGCCGTTGCCTTGGGCTGTTGCGACATGCACGACGATCCAGTCAGCCTCGAGCTTTTGCGCCAATCGTGCAGCTTCGCGCACCAGGCGTTCATCACCGGCGTCGCCCGCCACCCCCACCAGCAAGCGTTCGCGGGCCGGCCACAAGGCTTTGATCGACTGTTCGCGACGGTATACGCGCATTTGCGCGTCGACCCGATCCGCCGTACGCCGTAGCGCCAGCTCGCGCAGGGCCAACAGGTTGCCCTTGCGGAAAAAATGTTCTGCGGCGCGCTCCGCTTGCGGGCCGAGATAGACCTTGCCGTCCTTCAAGCGTTGCAGCAAGTCGTCGGGCGGCAGGTCGATCACCACCACGTCATGGGCGTTATCAAACACATGGTCCGGCACGGTTTCGCGCACGCGAATGCCGATGATGCCGCTGACCAGATCATTCAGGCTTTCCAGGTGCTGGACGTTGAGCGTGGTCCATACGTCGATACCGGCGCTGAGCAGTTCTTCGACGTCTTGCCAGCGTTTGGGATGCCGCGAGCCAGGCGCGTTGCTGTGGGCCAACTCGTCCACCAGCAATACGGCGGGCTGCCTGCGCAACGCGGCGTCGAGGTCGAATTCGCTGAGCGCAAAATCGTGGTGCAGCAAGGCCGCGCGGGGCAGTTGCTCCAGGCCGTCGAGCCGCTCGGCAGTCTCCGTGCGGCCGTGGGTTTCGACTACGCCGGCAAGCACATCACGGCCCAGGGCGACTGCGCGTTGCGCCGCCGCGAGCATGGCGCAGGTCTTGCCCACCCCGGCATTTGAGCCGAAGTAGATACGCAATTTGCCGCGCAAGGCGGCTTGTTCTTCGAGCTGTACCCGCGCGAGCAGGGCGTCGGGGTCGGGGCGTGCGTGGTTGAGTGCGGGCATGTTCTTCCTGATCAATACAACACAATTAACTGTGGGAGCTGGCTTGCTTGTGATGGCGGTGTGTCAGTTGAAACTTTCTTGGCTGGCCCATCGTTATCGCAGGCAAGCCAGCTCCCACATTGGGTTTGTGGTGTTACACCAAGCCCAATCCACTCAGCAGCATGTCGATCACCTTGATCCCCGCAAACGGCACCAGTACGCCGCCCAGGCCGTAGATCAACAGGTTGCGGTTAAGCAACGCCGCCGCGCCGATGGCCCGGTACTTCACACCGCGTAACGCCAGCGGAATCAACGCGACAATGATCAGCGCGTTAAAAATCACCGCGCTTAAAATTGCCGAATTGGGGCTGCTCAGGTGCATCACGTTCAAGGCGCCAAGCTGTGGGTAGGTGGCGACAAACGCCGCCGGGATGATTGCAAAGTACTTGGCTACATCATTGGCCACGCTGAACGTGGTGAGCGCGCCACGGGTCATGAGCATCTGTTTGCCGACCTCGACCACTTCGATCAGCTTGGTCGGGTTGCTGTCGAGGTCGACCATGTTGCCGGCCTCTTTGGCCGCCTGGGTGCCACTGTTCATTGCCACGGCCACATCGGCCTGGGCCAGCGCGGGTGCGTCGTTGGTACCGTCGCCGGTCATGGCCACCAGCTTGCCCTGGGCCTGGTAGTCGCGGATCAGTTGCAGCTTGTCTTCAGGGCGGGCTTCGGCGAGGAAGTCATCGACACCGGCTTCCACCGCAATCGCGGCGGCGGTCAGGCGGTTGTCGCCGGTGATCATCACGGTCTTGATGCCCATGCGCCGCAACTCGGCGAAGCGCTCCTTGATGCCGCCTTTCACCACGTCCTTAAGCTCAACCACGCCCAAGGCTTTGGCACCGTCGCTGACCACCAGCGGTGTGCTGCCGCGCCGCGAGACTTCATCGACCTTGGCCTGCAACGCCGCCGGGAAACTCCCGCCCAGGGCTTCGATATGGCTGCGAATCGCATCCGCCGCGCCTTTGCGAATGGCCCGGCCTTCGGCCAGGTCGACGCCGCTCATGCGGGTTTGCGCGGTGAAGTGCACAAAGCGTGCGCCGAGGGCGTTGATGTCGCGCGCGCGGATGTCGAATTTCTGCTTGGCCAGCACCACAATGCTGCGGCCTTCCGGGGTTTCGTCCGCCAGTGAGGCGAGCTGCGCAGCGTCAGCCAGTTCGGCTTCCTTTACGCCCGGAGCCGGCAAAAAGCTGCTGGCCTGGCGATTGCCCAAGGTAATGGTGCCGGTCTTGTCCAGCAGCAACACGTCGACATCACCCGCCGCCTCGACGGCACGGCCGGAGGTGGCAATCACATTGGCCGACATCATGCGGCTCATGCCCGCCACGCCGATGGCCGAGAGCAGGCCGCCGATAGTGGTGGGGATCAGGCACACCAGCAACGCCACCAATACCGTGGCGCTGATCACGCTGCCACTGCCGCTCATGGCCACGGCGAAGATCGAGTAGGGGCTCAGCGTGGCGATCACCAGCAGGAACAACAGGGTCAGGCCCACCAGCAGAATCGTCAGCGCAACTTCATTCGGGGTCTTCTGGCGCTTGGCCGATTCGACCATCGAGATCATGCGGTCCAGGAACGATTCGCCGGGGTTGACGCTGATGCGCACCACCAGCCAGTCCGACAGCACCCGCGTGCCGCCGGTAACCGAGGAAAAGTCGCCACCGGCCTCGCGGATCACCGGCGCCGATTCGCCGGTAATTGCGCTTTCATCCACCGAGGCCACGCCTTCAATCACCACGCCGTCCAGCGGCACCAGATCACCGGCTTCGATCAGCACCACGTTGTCCTTGCGCAGCAGGCTGGCCTCCAGCGGCAGCCAGGCCGCACCGTGGCGCGGTTGCTGCAGCAACTTGGCCAGGGTCTGGCGCTTCATGCCGCGCAGGCTCGCGGCCTGGGCACGGCTGCGACCTTCGGCCAGAGCCTCGGCGAAGTTGGCGAACAGCACGGTAAACCACAGCCACAAGGTGATGCTGAGGATAAAACCGCTGGGCGCCTCACCCTTGCCGCCCAAAGACTGGAACCACAGCAAGGTGGTGAGCAGGCTGCCCAGGTACACCACGAACATCACCGGGTTTTTCCACTGGGCCTGGGGCAGCAATTTCTTCAGTGCATCGACGCCGGCAGTCAGCACGATGCGCCGGTCAAACAGAGGTAAACGAGGATTTTTCATGGAGGAATCTCTTACTCACTGAGCGCAATAGAGGGCTGACGCGCATCCAGCGCCACGTTGAGTTGCAGCACATTCACCCGGGGCTCGCCGAGCAGGCCGAAGGTGCGTGCGGCGGTGTGGTCGTTGAGCAGTTGCAGCAGTTCGGGTTCGGCGATGTGCCGCAAGCGCGCCACCCGTGCCAACTGCAGCCGGGCGTTGGCCACCGAGATATGCGGGTCGAGGCCGGAAGCGGAGGCGGTAACCGCGTCCACCGGCACCGGGGCGTCAGCGGCCAGGCCGTTATCCTGGCGATAGGTTTTGGCGCGTGCGGCCACCTGGTCGAGCAGTTTTTGACTGGTGGGACCGAGGTTGCTGGCGCCGCTTGCGCCTGCGTTGTAGGGCTGCGGCACGCTTTTGCTCGGGTCTTGCGGATCAGCGCCGAGGGTCATGCTCGGGCGGCCTTGGAAGTACTCGGGCTTGGTGAAGTTCTGGCCTATCAGCGTGGAGCCGATGACCCGGCCATCGCGTTCAATCAGCGAGCCTTGAGCCTGGAACGGGAACAGCAGTTGCGCGGCCACGGTGGTGAACGCCGGGTAAGCCAGCCCGGTCAGCAGCATAAAAAACACCGCCGACACCAGCACCGGGCGCAGCAGCCCTTTGAAGATTGATTGAGTGGTCATCAACATGTCCTTAGTTGTAGGTCTGGCCGGACAGCAACTGCAGTTGCTCCACCAGCGGGCCAAGCGCGAGCGCGGGCAAGAAGGTCAGGCCACCGACCACCAGCACCACGAACACCACCAGCAACATGAACAGCGCGGTGGCGGTGGGGATGGTGCCGGCGCCGGCCGGCACGGTTTTTTTCATCGCCAGAGAACCGGCCACGGCGAGCATCGGCAGCATCGTGAAGAAGCGCCCGATCAGCATCGCAAGGCCAATGGTGGTGTTAAAAAACGGGGTGTTGGCATTCAGCCCGGCGAACGCCGAACCGTTGTTGGCGGTGCCTGAGGTGTAGGCGTACAGCACCTCGCTGAAACCGTGCGGGCCGAGGTTGTTGAGGCTGGCCAGGGTGTCCGGCCACAGGGCGGCGAGGGCGGTGAAACCGAGGATGCTGATCGGGTGCGCGAGCACTGAGAGCATTACCAGTTTCATCTCGCGGGCCTCGATTTTCTTGCCGAGAAATTCCGGGCTGCGGCCGATCATCATGCCCACCAGGAACACCGTAAGCAGTGCGTACTGGATCAGGTTGATAAAGCCCACGCCGTCACCGCCGAACACGCAGTTGAGCATCATCTGCGCCAGGGGCACGAAGCCGCCCATGGGCGTCAGCGAGTCGTGCATGGTATTGACCGAGCCGGTGGTGGCTGCCGTGGTGGTGGCGATAAACAGGCTACTGTCGGCAATGCCAAATCGCAGTTCCTTGCCTTCCATATTGCCGCCACTTTGCTCGATCGACAGCGCCTGGTTGGCGCCGGCTTGAGTCAGCAACGGGTTGCCGGTTTGCTCGGCGCCATACACCAGCGCAAGAAAGCCGATAAACATCACCAGGAAGGTGCCGAAAAACACCCAACCCTGACGGCGTTGCAACAGCATGCTGCCAAAGGTGTAGGTCAGCGCCGAGGGGATCAACAGCATGCTGAGGATGTGCAGGATGTTGGTCAGCGGCGTCGGGTTTTCGAACGGGTGCGCGGCGTTCATGCTGAAGAAACCGCCACCGTTGGTGCCGATATGCTTGATCGATTCAAAGCTGGCAACCGCGCCGACGATCAACTGTTGTTGCGCGCCTTCCAACGTTGTCGTCAGGGCCTGGGAGGCGAAGGTTTGCGGCATGCCTTGCCACACATATACCAGCGCCATGCCCACGCACAGCGGCAGCATCACGCGGTAGAGCGTGCGGGTGAAGTCGACCCAGAAGTTGCCGATATCGGCCGAGCTTGAGCGGCTCAAACCGCGAATAAAGCCAGCGGCTGCCACCACGCCGGACGTGGCACCGACAAACATCAAAAAGGTGATGACCGCCATCTGGCTGAAGTTCGACAGGCTGGTTTCGCCTGAATACGCCTGCCAGTTGGTGTTGGTGATAAAGGACGCGGCGGTGTTGAACGCCAGGTCCGGGGTTTGCGCAGCCAGCCCCAGTGGGTTAATCGGCGTTACCGCCTGCAGGCGCAGGATGATGTAGCCCAACAGCATCATCGCCGCGTTCGACAGCAGCAGCGCTGAACCGTAGCGGCCCCAGCTCATGGTTTCCAATGGGTTGATGCCCAGCAGGCGGTAGGTAAAACGTTCCGGCAAGGCATGGCGGTTCCCGGTGAATACCCGGGTCAGCCATTTGCCCATGAGCACGGCAAGCGCGGTCATCAACCCCAGGACCAACGCAAATTCCAGCAAAGTGCTTAGCATGTCGTGGCTCCGTTCAAAGCTTGCCCATGGCGACAATGGCCATGGCAGTCGCAATAAAAAACACCAGGGAGAGGCCCATAAACATCACGTCGTACATGGCGGGCTCCCTAGAACTTTTCAGCGCGAATGAGGGCGTAGCCCAAGTAAGCGAACAGCCCCACGGCGCAAACGCCGCTGGCCACGTAAATGAAGGTTAGTGTCAGCACGGTGTAACTCCCCTTGTTGAGTAAGCCGGGGAGGTTAGGCGCTCTTGTATCAAGCTCAGGCACTGATTACGGCGGGCGGTATTAAGACGGTATATAGAAGGTTTTAATCTGGGCGCACGAAAACAAGGGATAGCCCGCAGGTGGCTGATCCCTTGAAAGTCTGGGGTTCTGCTGATTTCGTTGATCAGCTTATTTGGCTTTCTTTTTCTTTTCGCTGCGGGTGGCGAGGTGTTCGAAACAAAACGCGGCGGTGCCGAAGAGCGCAATCATTGACAGGACGACCATGCCTAAAGTTGAACTTTCCACGATGACTTCCTACGGGTTTTGGGGGTAGGAAGTGACGGTAGATTTTGGGGATTAGTTGTTCAATAGAGGCGACGTAATCGTTATGGGGAACTTGGGATTTATACGGATTCTTTACGGTGACTGGCTTTTCTGTGGGGGCAGACTTGCTTGCGATGTGCATGGGGACCTCCACAACGTTAACGTTGAGGCGGTCTTGTTGGGCTGGGCGGTCGGGGGGCATATCCGTTATTTAGGTAACGGCGGCCTATGGTTCCGCTCTTACAGCGGGTCACTTTTGTAAAGACACAAAAGTAACCAAAAAGTCTTCGCCCCAACACTCGGTGCCTCGCTATGGCTCGGCATGCCCGCAATCCGACAGTGATTTGGGGGGCCGCCGCCACGCGCCATCCATGGCGCGGGGCGGCTAAACCGGCATCCCTGCCGGTTTACCCCCCAAATCCCTGTCGAATTCCGGCCATCGTGTTTGACGGGGCGATTTCAGATCAAGATCAAGATCACAAGCGCAGATCAAAAGACCGCTGACTTCGTCATCGAAAAGGATGTAAGGGCCAGAGCAACAGCAACAGCAACAGCAGAGCCATACTCGGTCAAAGGTGGGAGCTGGCTTGCCTGCGATGGCATCAACTCAGTGTGCCTGATGTACCGAGGTGTGTGCATCGCAGGCAAGCCAGCTCCCACAGAAAAGCAGCTCTTCAGTGTATGCAAATCCGATTTTCGCTTTTCGCTTTTGATCTAACCACTCAGGTCGGCTTTCAGGCCGCCGTGCTGTAGATCTTGATCTTGATCTGCTTTTGATCTGAGACGCCCCGTTAACCACGATGGCCGAACGCAGGCTTGAATCCGTGGGTAACCCGGCAGGACGCCGGGTTAGCCGCGCTGGGCCAAGGATGGCCCATCGCGGCGGCCCACGGATTCAAGCCGGAGTGAGGGCACACCGAGCCTAAGCGAGGGGCCGAGTGGTGGGGCACAGACCTTTTGATTACTTTTGGCTGGGCCGGCATTCCGGGCGTTTGCCAAAAGTGACCCGCTGTAAGAGCGGAACCAATAGAAGCCATAACCGCAGCAACGGATATGTACACCGAAACACCGCCATCGCAGGCAATCCAGCTCCAACCTGTTGACCGAGTGTTGCTTTCAATGGTCAGAGCGACTGGCGGCAGCCTCTCTGCTTACAAATTCCGACTATGCCGATAGTCGCTCACCGCCTCATACACCGCCTTGCGCAACCGGTTAATCCCCCCAATCGGCCGATGCTCCTCCAGCCCGAACCATGGGTTGAACGACTGGTTATCACAGGCAAGATTCAGCGCGGGCGTATCAAAGTCCTGCGCAGGAATCCGCACCTTGGCCACCGTCTCATAGGTTGCATCGCTTTCCTTCCATTCGATGCTGGTGTCTTCAATCGGCATGAATTTCTGCGGATTTTGCCGCTGAATCTGCAACACAAAACACGCGGGCACGCGGTCGGTGGACAGCTGCTGGTTGAGTGCACTGCGCAGAAAGTTCGGCAGGTCCTGATTCTGCTTGGGCAATACATATTCCGGGCAACTCTGCGGGTCGGGTGCTACACGAAACTTGGCATTTGCCGCGCCAAATTTGTAGGGGGAAACCGAAAAGTACGTCGTCTGCGTCGGGCTCGCCGGTGCGGGTGCCAGGGTGGCCAGGGCGATAAACAGGTGGCGCACCTGCCAACTGCGCGGGTCGGCTTTAGGGAAGAACGCCAACACCTTTTTGCCGTCAGCCTGGGCACCGATGTTCTGCGCGTATTCGGCCACATCACTGACAAAAAAGTTCGCGTGGCTGAACATCACAAAGTCTTGTTCGGTGCGCGTCTGTTGGTCGGCCATCAATTGTTTGCCTGGCACATCCAGCAGCTTGATCGCCATGCCCCGCGCATCGCGGATGCTGTCGAACTGCGGGTAGGCGTTGCCGTTGGACAGGCGCATCTGCGCCTGCCAGGTCTTGCCCGGTTCAGCGAATACACCTTGGCGCAGCGCCGGGTCGAGGTCGGCGAGCACGCTGACTTCCGCCTTCACACAGCCGTGGGCCTTGGCATGCGCGTCACGCAGGTAGCGCGTGCCTTCGCGATGCTGATCGACGATACGTACGGCCGTCTGGATGATGCCTTGGGTCATGGCGGTTTCGCCGGGCGGGATCTGTTCATCCGGCGACACTGGGCCGCTATGTTGCCAGGCGAACCAGGCCGTGGCGATCAGCCAGCCCAGCAGCCCCAAACCTACCAGCCATAGCAGGGTTTTACCGAGAAAGGCACCCAGGCGCAGCCAGAGGCGTGCGAGCAGCGAACGTTGGTTGTATTGAGATCGGATAATCATGGCAGTGTTTGCTCCAGCGGGCCGCCCAGCACTTTGAGGTATTCCAGCAGCGCCCAGCGTTCCTGCGGCAGCAGGCCACGGCCGATCACGCCATTGCCACGCTTGCCATCACGGAATTCGTGACCGCTGTTGTGGTTGCCGGTGATTTTTGTATCGAACAAAAACGCGTTTTTGAACGCACTCGTTTCAAAGCCCAGGTGACGTGGGTCGTAGTTGAACGTGCCTTTGTAGAAGGTGGTGCTGCGTTCGTCCTGGGGCGAGAGCAATTGATAGATCGTCGGCACCGAGCCGTTGTGCAGGAATGGCGGTGTGGCCCATACGCCGGCCAGCGGTCGGGCCTTGTAGGCGCGCAGTTCACGCACGCCGATGGGCAGGCCAAAACCATCCAGGCCTGGGCGTTCGGCCGGGGTTACACCGGCGGCACGGTAGGCGTGTGCTTCGACGAAAGCAGTGACGTAGGCCAGGCCTTGGGCCACGGACAGGTTGTGTGGGTCCAGCGGTGCGGTGGGCGTGGGGTGCAGTTCGACATTGAGCTTGGCCAGTTCCGCCGGGTCCCACTGCAGGGCGCTGAGGTCATAGCGCTGGTCGGCGATGTTATTGGCCGTGCCTGGGTCGGTACCGATGTAGTCCACGGGCAGCATCTTCAGTTGCTGCACCGGGCGGCCGTTTTCCTGCGTGACTGCCGGCACATGGCAACCGGCGCAATTCTCGGCGAACAGCGCACGGCCTTGAGCGGCGAGAGGCTTGTCGATGGCACCGAACAGGTCTTGCGGCCAGGTCGGCGGCTTGAGGCGTTGCAGGGTTTCTTCGATCCGGTTGAGGTCGCGCACGCGCACGCTGGAAGGGTAGCGGGCATCGCCCTGAAGGGGTTGGCCGGCCGCGTCGAAAAAGTTCAGGGTGGCGCCCACGCCCAACGCCTCGCCGATGTTGCGCGCCATGGGCTGCTGGGCCGAGCCGTTCCATTGCACCCAGTCGAAGGTCCAGATGTCCCACAGGTGCGGGTAGTCCACCGGCGCATTGGCGACCCGGTAGTTAGCCGGCGAGATGGCGTCGCCAAAGCTGGCATTGGCGATGCGACCAAACGCGTCAGTGCGGCCCGGGCCTTCTTCGGTAGGGTAGAGGCCGCGGTGCGTGTCGTTCCAGGCGACTTTAAGGAACTGGTTCAGCGACTGCTTGAAGTCCTGACGCAGCTGTTGCTTGTTGTGATCGTCATAGTCGTGGCCGAGCACGTTGTGGGCGAAGCGATCGAACTTCCAGGGCAGGTAATAGGTGGCGGCGAGGCTGGCAACCAAGGCCTGGCCGAAGCTGCCACCGCGCAAGGTCGGTACGCTGGACGGCAGCACATGCTGGGCCGAGCCGCCGTCGATGCGCAGCGCCTGGTTTTTGAAGTGCAGTTCGCCGGTGTGGCAGGCGGCGCAGGTGATGTCCAGGTACTGCACCTGGCTGCCGGCGTTCTGGTGCCGGGCGAACCCCACCGGCAGGTTGCCGGGGTTTTGTGCGCTGGGCACCTGCTTGGGGTCGACCAGAAAGCCGAAGCGCGCCAGGTAGTCGGGCGTGGCAAAACGCTGGTCCGAGAACGGCAGCTCCAGGGTGGTGAACCAGTCGTAATGCAGGCCCTTTACTTGGGTGCCCTGGGGCGTGAAGTAGTAGGTCTGGCGATCGGCTTCGCTCCATTGTTCCTGATAGTGCACCTGCTCCACGGGCACGTAGTCCGGCAGCTTGGGGTTGAGGGTGTAATAGAGCACCACGCCCAGCAGCAAACCCAGGGCGAGCAATATCAGAAGTAAAACACGGGAAAAAATGCGCAAGATGGCTATCCTTGTCTCGGCCTTGTCGAGTTGTAGCGTTCTTATGCCATTGCGTCACAGGTGCGGCAAGTGGCCAGCAGCCTGGTTGCGAATGGTCCCGCGATCCTTCGCGGGCCTCCATAATGAATGAAAATGCTTTTAAACACGTGAACTTATCAGAAGTTTCCTGCTCAGATGCCGGTAGCCATTGGTCGTGGCCGCCTGATAAGCTCGCGACTTTACTCGAATGCCCTTTTGGCGCACGAACAAGGAAATAGCATGAAACAGCATCGGTTGGCGGCGGCGGTGGCCCTGGTTAGCCTGGTACTTGCGGGTTGTGATTCGCAGACCAGCGTAGAGCTGAAAACCCCGGCGCAGAAAGCTTCCTACGGCATTGGCCTGAACATGGGCAAAAGCCTTGCTCAAGAAGGCATGGATGACCTGGACTCCAAAGCGGTAGCCCAAGGCATCGAAGATGCCGTCGGCAAGAAAGAACAGAAGCTCAAAGACGACGAGCTGGTTGAAGCGTTTGCCGCACTGCAAAAGCGTGCTGAAGAACGCATGACCAAAATGAGCGAAGAATCGGCAGCCGCCGGCAAGAAATTCCTCGAAGACAACGCCAAGAAAGACGGCGTAGTCACCACCGCTTCCGGTCTGCAATACAAGATCGTGAAGAAGGCCGACGGCGCTCAGCCTAAGCCGACCGACGTAGTGACTGTTCACTACACCGGCAAGCTCACCAACGGCACCACCTTTGACAGCTCCGTAGATCGCGGCAGCCCGATTGACCTGCCGGTCAGCGGCGTGATCCCGGGTTGGGTCGAAGGCCTGCAACTGATGCACGTGGGCGAGAAGGTCGAGTTGTACATCCCGTCCGACCTGGCCTACGGCGCACAGAGCCCGAGCCCAGCGATTCCAGCCAACTCCGTGCTGGTATTCGACCTGGAGCTGCTGGCCATCAAGGACCCAGCCAAGGCTGAAGCCCCTGACGCACCTGCGGCGCCAGCTGCCAAGAAGTAATCGGCAGCTGAACACACAACGCCCCGTTTTTACAGGGCGTTGTTGTTTCTGGCGTTTGCAGATCTGCGCCCGTACTGATTGTTCCCACGCTCTGCGTGGGAATACATCCGGTGACGCTCTGCGTCACATTCGCCTAGGGTGGAAATTTGCGCGGTTCGGGACGCGGAGCGTCCGGGGCGGCATTCCTTTGCTGCGCGTGGGAACGATCGCAAATCCGACCGAACCCCTGGAAACTGTCACAGTCTGATATAAGACTCGAGCACGGGTAGCCGCACATCAATGCCAAGTCAATGAATTCTTGGGTTTTTTTTATGTGCGCAAAAAACGCCCGATCTGACTGCAAGCCTTGTAAATCAAGGCTTTCAGCCGATAAAACAGGCTCTGTTCACAAGGTTATCCACAATTTGTGTGGATAACCTTTTATGTCGCCTGGAACTGGAGTGACCGATGAAACCACCCTTCAATTTCACCCGTTTCCTGCCCATGGCCGCACGCTTGCTCGGCCGTGGGCGGTTGCCGACCCTGTTGTTTGCCGTGGCCGCCAAAGGCTCAAGCCAGGGCAGCCGGCTGGGTAAACTCAAGGATGATCTCAAATTGCTCCAGGCCTTGTGCCTGGCTTACTGGCGCGGTGAGTACCGGGCCATCAGCCCCAAGGCGCTGATCTCGGTAGTGGCGGGGCTGATGTACTTCCTCAGCCCGATTGACGCGATCCCGGACTTTATCCCGGTATTCGGCATGCTCGATGACATTGCCGTGCTGGCATGGGTCATGAAGACCCTGGATGACGAACTGAGCGCGTTTCGCGCGTGGCGCGACGCCCAGCGCCCGGAAAAACTCGCGGTGGTTGAGCGGCTGCCTGCGACGCCTGCGCTGCTGGCCCAGGAAAATCCGCAAAAAAACTGAACTCGCTTATATCCCCCTGCGACCTTTGTGGCTGTTAGGATTACACTTCTAAGGAAAGAACTTACTTAGTAAGTGTTGTTATCCTACGGGGCAGTCATGGATATTCAGATAATTTCACGCGATGGCGCACCCGAGTATGCGGTGCTGCCATGGGACCAGTACCAGGCGCTACTAAAAGCTGCCGGTCAGCAACAGCCTGTCGCCACTCCTTCTTCTACCGCTCAGGTCACGCCCGATCAGGCTTTGCGCCCGCTCGCGGACCTGCGCGGGCTACGTGAGGTCAAAGGCTTGGCCATTGAAAGCCTGGCCCGCACCGTGGGCATCAGCCCTTCGTATCTCGGATTGATTGAAAGTGGTGAACGCCAGCCGGATGCCGCCATCCGCCGCAGCCTGGCCTGGGAATTGGGCGTTGCAGGTTGGAGGGATGAATCTTGAGTCTACGAATCAGTCGTCAACACTGGGATGGGTTACTCAACGAACTGGATCAGGCGCGCCGTCAACGCCATTTGCTCACCTACCGCGCGCTGCTGGAGCGCCTGCAATTTCCCACGCCGGCGATGCAAACCCTGGCCGCAGCCCTTGAGCATCTGGCCGCGCTGGACGCCAAGGCCGAGCAACCGTTGCGCAGCTCGCTGGTGATCAGCCAGGGCGCCAGCCGCTTGCCGCGTACCGGTTTCTTTGAATGTGTGGAGCGTCTGGGGCGGTTCAGCGGGCCGTCCGATGGTGTGGCTGCTGCGTCCTGGCATGCTTCGGAAGTGGTGCGGGTGTTCGAGTACGAGTACCCGGAGTCCGCCGAGGCCTAAACGGGCAGGCAGTCCATGCTGTCGATCACATGGATGCTGTAGCCGGCGATGTCTTTGGCGTGGTGCTTGGCTTGCGAGGCCAGCTCCGCCAACTGGCTGGCATCCAGTTGTGCACAGGCCTGTGGATATAAATGCACCACGCCGATCGACAACGACAGCAAGGCGAATTCCTGGCGCACGCCTTGGCGGTTCAATGCCACGAAGCAACCGGCGTCCAAGTGTTCGGCGCGGTAGAAGCGTCGGCATTGGGTGTGGAAGTCATCCAGCAACTGGTTGAGCCGCTTGCGCCAATCCTGCGGGCCGAGCACCAGCAAAAAATCATCACCGCCGATATGCCCGACAAAGTCGCGGCTGGGGTCAACCCGATCGTTCAGGCACTGCGCCAGGCACAACAACACCTCATCCCCACGTCCATAGCCGTAGATATCGTTGAATGGGACCGTTTTGTGAAAGTAAACTGAGAACTTTGGGTTGACCAGATGCTGGTGAAGTAAATGGAGCAATAGAGGCCTGAATTCAACACATAAGTGCAACGCTCACCCCTGCATAAACTTCGTACGGCGTCTTCCAGCCCAGGCGTTTTCGCGGGCGTAAATTGATCTTCGTTACCACGCGACTGACCGCCTCGACGGTCAGCTTGCTGAAGTCGCCGCCCTTGGGAAAATACTGCCGGAGCAGGCCGTTGGTATTTTCATTAGTGCCTCGCTGCCAGGATGAATAGGGTTCTGCAAAAAAGACTTGGCACTGGCTCCGATGCGCAATGCGTTCATGCCCGGCAAACTCCTTCCCGTTATCCAGCGTCAGCGTGTGAACAGCATGCCCCTTGAGCAACAGATTGATCGCCCGCGTTACCTGCCGGCGCGTCCTGCGCTTGACCGGATAGGCGCTCAGGTAGCCGCTTTTACGATCAACCAGCGTGACCAGATTGCCGCCTACGCCATGCACCGTGTCACCCTCCCAATCACCTAGACGCTCGCGGGCTTCGACCTCAGCAGGGCGCTCGGTTATCGATACGCGATTACGCAACTGTCCGCGCCGGTCGTGGCTTCCGTAGCGTTTTCGGTACAGCTTCCTGCGGTGCCGCAAATACTTGTATAACTCGCCACCTGCGTGTTTGTCGGTGGCGATAAACCGATAAATCCACTCGTGACTGACCGCGCGCTCCGGCTGCTCTTGCTTCAGGCGCTGAGCAATCTGCTCCGGGCTCATACCGTGTTTTAGCCAGAGCGGCAGATAATGGCTGAACCACGTTAATGGCTTGCAGTGCTTGCGCGCCTGCGCTCGACGGGCATCACTTTCATGGGTCGCAGCAACCGCTTTGTAGGTCTTCTGGGAGCTGTTGCGGCGAACCTCACGACTGATCGTCGAGGGATGTACGCCAACCTGTTTCGCGATGCTTGCCTGGCTTTTTCCGGCGCTCAGACCGGCCTCAATCTGGTAACGTTGGCCCTGAGTCAGCTGCCGGTAATGCGTAGTCATCTGCGCTTGAATCCTTCGGTGTGAGAGCCTGGATTCTACCGGTGGCTGACTCTCTGCCTATCGTTTCAAACGTTGCACTTATTCTATGAATTCAGGAGGCGAGGAAATTTATAAGCTGTACATTGGTCAGCGGCGAGGCGGTATGAAAGAAGATTGTGAGCGATATTTAGTAATAAAGTATGATTCAGCAGGTAGGTCATTTAAACAAGGTGTTTACCAAGGATAGAGAAAGCTGATTGGTGTCAGGCATTTGAAGTGCCTAACACCCAGCTTGTAATTATTGCTATTCTTTCCTCCAGCGTTTGATTACATCTTCAAAGCTTATTTCTCTCCATGACTCTCTCCATTCCTTGTGAACTTTTACACTTTTGGAATGAGGTTCTGGAGATGGTAATGGCATCTTGATTACGGCTGGTAGTAATATCGCGTCTCCTACAGCTATACATTCACCGGGAGATAGATTTGGAAGTATGTCCGTAATAGAGTTTGCATTATCCGGAAAAAGACGTTTGACGTAGTTTTGGTCTGCGTCGTTTGTAAGTCTAAGTGATAGGAAGTTATTGCATTGTGCGAAAATAGTTTCTGAAACCTCAGAAGGTCGCTGACTAACAATCATCAAACTTAATCCGTATTTCCGTCCTTCCTTAGCAATTCTTTCTAGAGATTTTTTGGAGGATCTATATGCTACATCATTATTTCTAGGGACGTAGTTATGAGCTTCTTCACAAACAATCATAACCGGAATGTCGTTTAGGGACTTTTTAGCATGTTGTAATTTTGAATAGTGAAAGCAAAAGTCAAAGATAAGTCTAGAGACTAAGCTTACAGTGATGCTGAGTACTTCAAACGGAATGCCGCTAAGGTCAATTATTGTTACGTTAGATTTGTTAATGTAACCAATGAATTGCTTCATTAGGTCTTGAAAGTCTTCAGTGTTGTAGGGCGAGCCGTCTGCTTTCTCGGCGTTCAAGAGAAATTTTAATCTCTTGTCGGATAGTTTTGTTTCTAGTCTTGAAACAAATCGATTAAACTCTCCATGAAATGGGCCGTTCCCAGCTTTCGTAGCATTTGCTGTAGATTGCGGGACAAATAAACATTTCTTATTGAAATAGTGATTGGTTCTATCGCTTACTAAGGTTCCATCTAAAAATTTGGGGCAATCTTCTCCATCAAGTCTGCCAATAATTTCTCGGTTGAGATTTTCTATGTATTGGTAAACTTCTCTTATCGAAAAATACGCAGGTGTGTCATAGGTTATACCTTCAATTTTCGGATTGTGCCTTTCCTTATTGAGGGTTACGGCATTTTTGAATTGGCTTACCTGATTGTGCGAGTTGGATTCGTTGCTCTCAATGAACATGCTCTCCAACTCTTCCGAATTCATCAACCAGTAGGGAAGTTGGAGTGAATCAATGTCAAGTCGATTTAAAGAGAACTTTTCATCTTTGTGTAGATCGAATGCTGCGGTGTATTCGTCATGAATATCAAATATCACCAAGTGAGAGTTGTTTTGAGTTGAGATGCTTTGATTTTTCGAATCTGAGATTCCTACTGCGTCTTGCAGTATTCTCGCAACAGTACAGGACTTTCCTGATCCCGTTGAGCCTACGATTGCTATATGTTTGCTGAAGAAGCGGTTGCCGTTTATTTTAAGCGTTATATCTTTATTTAATGAAAGCTGTCCTAGTGGGAAGTCATGTTCATTATCTGCGGCAAAAAGCTTTTCAATGGTGTCATGGTCTGCAATATAGACTGGTTCTGTAGGGACTGGTAATAATAGACTGCCTCTGTCAAATGCTCCATCTAGGTCTATTGTTCCAATTGCCTGACATTCTACTTGGAACTGCCAATGCGTGGAACCCTCGCCATGCTGGGTATCAATCCCCTTAACGTTTCTAATAGTGGCAATTGTAAAGTCGTTATTGCCTTGGGATATTTTTAGTAATCTTCCGATTTGTAATTCTTTTTTGTGTTCTTCAAAAGTTTTTAAATCAGTGATTGTGATTGTTATTGTGCTTGGTGAGCATGAAAGAACTTGGCCGATTTTATTCAAAGACATTGCTAATCCCCATGACATATTTTATTTCTGTTAAGGAACGTGTTGAAAGAAGCTCTATGTTTATGTCTCTTGTGTCTAGTTCGTCTGGTATAGATGCCGCGAATATGAAAATGTCGTCTGCTTTTTTATTATTTATCGTTGGGATAGCGTCTGCCCAACAGATTATTCTAATGTCGAATTCTCTTTGGGCTTCTGATCCTCTGGGTTTTTTGACTATAGGCTCTTTAAAGAATCGACTTTCGTCAAATTGAATTCCGGCAATTACTCCGTCGTTACAGATCACACCTTTAAGCTCTAGTCTTAGCTGGATCTGCCGTGCTTGCTCCTTTTGCGTCATTAAACATAGCATTGGTGTGCAAGTGTGAGATTGCTTGAAGTGATATTTTTCTTGGAAGTCTTGAATGAAAATAACAAAATTTTCTTCAAAGCTGTCAATTTGTTCTGGGTCGATAATTAGGTATCGTAGCCTGACATTTTTATCAAGATTGGACTTTAGCTGGCTTCTTCTTTCTTTGAGTATTTCTTTTCTTGATTTTAACGAGAGAGTCCATCTTGATATTGCTGTTCTTTTTATGGCTCGAAGGAGTTGAATGGTCTCTTTTTTTGTGGTTGTGCGTTGATCTGAGTTGTGTTTTATGCTCAGATCAGCAATATACTGTATAGCATTAGGATAGGCCAAAATATCTATGTCTTCGCTCGGTATGCCATTAGTACCTAGAAGCGAGTAGATTTCTTTGGTCATATTGTCCAGTGAATCTCCAATTTCAATGGAGAACTGGTTTAGAAATTTTTCTACATTTATAAAGCCGTTAAGTGCTGTTGTGTATTTTTGAAGTGTTAGGTTTTTTGTTTTTAGGGTCGCTTCAATATCCGACTTTGTTATTGTTATTTCTGGGTGTTCTGTGTCCATGGGAAAATGACAAAATAATTTGTATTTTATTGTTTGGTCATTGTTTAAGTGGAAGTGATGCATCATCTGTAGAAGTGGTTTATATAAAATGCTTAATGCAAATTTTTCTTGTGTTTCATGATATTTACATTGTATTGCCTCCAAACCTGTTGCTGTTTGGATCTCAATATCCTCAACTATGCCTTCTATATGGATTACTGCATCGTCAGGTGCTTTAAGTATTTCAACAAGTGTTTTATTGAACTGATACAGAAAGCCTTGAATTGTATAATCTGCGGCCCTTGACATTCGACAGCCCCTCCCTAGCTATTTTCGACAGATTTTGACTTTACCTGAGTTTTTCTGAGGTGTCGATTTGCCATCTATCTGTAATAGCATAATTCAAAGTCAGCGTTAGTGGGGATGGTAAGTTTCTGAACAGGTATGCTTGGCTGATACTTTTAAAGACTGTATATCCGAACAGTTTATTCCTTATCCATACGCCTGAAACAAGGCTCCGTTATGTGCCTGTTAGCACCAGTTCGTTGTCATCTACCTATTTTCAGGAGAGAGCTCACCGTCCGTGTATGAGGCGGGAGGAAAGTCAATTGTGATCCTGACCTGTGTTGAATTGTCCGGGATGGCTCCTTGCTCGCTGTCTTGGGAAGACGAAGGCCGAGGCACGTCAATAAAATTCAAACAGTGAAATCCCTTTAGGTCGTTGAACGGCTTGAAGCTGTCGATATCCACGTAGCAGATCACCGACTCGCGCTGTTGTTGCAGCAACCGCGTCAGGCATTGCTGAATCGGCACGTTGCCCGGCAGCAGCGTCAGCGGGTTGGCATAACGCGCCTGCTGGATCTTCAGCTCAGTGATCAACTTGAGCACATCTATCACCCGACCGAGGCCCAGGTAGTCACCGTTGAGGGTGATGATGAAGTCTTCTTCGATGCGTTGCCGCGCACGGCTGGTGAGCAGGCGGCTGACCTGCTGCAAGGATTGGCTCAACTCCACCGCCAGGAAGTCATCGCTCATCAAGCGGCTGATGGGTTTACGCGCGAACAGGTCGGTGGCGAATGGCTTGAGCAGTGCGTCCGACAACGAATGCCGGTGCACGATGCCGACTGGGTGACCGCGCTCATCCAGCACGGCCAGCGAGTTGAGGTTGGCCTGACGGCGGAAGGATTCAAGTACCTGGGCGGTGGCGGTGTCCTGATCCACCGCCGGTTGCTCGTTGAGCAAGGCGCTGAGGTCGCTGCCTTCTTCGCTTAGGGTGATGTTGGTGTGGTCCTGCTTAGGCAGCATCACGCGCGCTTCTTGGGGCGGTTGTTCCTGGGGGCGGCAAAGCAGGTAGCCCTGGACCAGATCAACGCCCATTTCGGTCAACACCGCCAACTCCTCCGGCAGCTCGATACCTTCGGCAATCACCTGGGCACGGGATGCCTTGGCGATTTGCAGGATAGAGCCGACGAACTCGCGCTTGAGCGCATCCTGATGGATGCCGTCGATAAAGTGCCGGTCGATTTTCACGTAGTCCGGGCGTAGCTCCGACCATAAACGCAGGCTGGAATACCCGGCGCCCAAGTCATCCAGGGCGATGGCAAAACCCATGTCGCGGTAATGATGCAGTGCGGTTTGCAGCAGGTCGAAGTCGTCGGTGGGCGTTTGCTCGGTGAGTTCGATCACCACCTGGCTTGGCGGGATGCCGAAGTCGCGCAACAACTGCAGAGTGCGGCCCGGTTGATGCGCCGTCTCCATCAAGGACTCCGGGGAGATATTCAGGAACAGCTTGCCCGGCAGCTTCTGCTCGCTGAAGCGTCGGCAGGCACTTTCGCGGCAGGCCATTTCCAGTTCGCTGAGGCGCCCGGCATGGCTGGCCACGCTGAACAGGGCGACGGGGGAGTGCAAGGGGCTGTTGGACGGGCCACGGCTAAGCGCTTCGTAGCCGAGGATACGTCGTTCGGACAGGCAAATGATCGGTTGGAACAGGCTGTGTAAACTGCCTTGAGCCAGGATTGAGCCCAATGCATTCAGCTGTTCGGTCATGGTCATGGCGATCTCGATCGAAAAAAAAGGACCGCAGGCTTAACGCCTGCGGTCCCTTCATTTCACGACAGAATGATGTCTATATGATGACACTCCGGGGAGCGCTCACATTAAATTGCCATCATTTACTGCTTGGCCACCTGCTTGCTGATTTTCAGGTAGTCCAGCAGCACCCGGCCTGTCTCGGACAGGTAGGCGTCGTCTTCCGGCTTGGTTTTTTCCGGCTCGGCCGGCAGCGCATCTTCATCTTCTTTCTTCAGTTCTTTGAGCGGGTCTTCGCCTTTGGCCTTGCGGCGGGCGTTTTCCAGCACAAGCTGCTGATTTTCGATGCTGGTGTGCTGAGCACGACGATCGACTTCGTTGAGGCTGACGGTTTTTTCTTCCATCAGCTTCTTGGCCAGGGCCAGTTTGTCGCGGATAAACACGAACTCGGCATCCTTGGCGGAGCGGGTCTCGTGGTCAGCCTTCAACTGCGTCAGATACGGCTTGAACGGGTCCGAAGCCGGCTTGATCGCAGGGCGGATGGTGTCCCATGGCATTGCCTCAGGCAGCGCGCTCTCGCCGATTTCCTTGGTGTCGATGATCGACGGGAAATCCACATCCGGCAATACGCCCTGGTGCTGGGTGCTCTGCCCGGAAACCCGGTAGAACTTGGCAATGGTCAGCTTCAGTTCGCCATGGTTGAGCGGCTGAATGGTCTGCACGGTGCCCTTACCGAAGGTCTGGCCGCCGACGATCAACGCGCGGTGGTAGTCCTGCATGGCACCGGCGAAAATCTCCGAAGCCGAGGCCGAGAGGCGGTTGACCAGCAACGCCATCGGGCCTTTGTAGAATGCGCCTGGGTTCTCGTCTTCCAGCACGTCGACACGGCCATCTGCGTTGCGAACCAACACGGTCGGGCCTTTATCGATAAACAGGCTGGTCAGCTCGGTGGCTTCCTGCAGGGAACCGCCGCCGTTGTTGCGCAGGTCGATGACCACACCGTCGACTTTCTCTTTCTGCAGTTCTGTCAGGATTTTCTTAACGTCACGGGTGGTGGACTTGTAGTCCGGGTCACCGGCGCGGAACGCTTTGAAGTCCAGGTAGAACGCAGGAATCACCACCACGCCCAGTTTGTAGTCCTTGCCATCCTGCTTGAGGTTGAGGACTTGTTTCTGAACGGCCTGGTCTTCGAGTTTCACCGCTTCACGGGTGATGGACACGATCTTGCTGGTCTGGTCGTTCGGCGCATTGGTGTGCGGAATCACTTCCAGGCGCACCACGCTGCCTTTCGGCCCACGGATCAGCTTGACCACTTCGTCCAGGCGCCAGCCGACCACGTCGACCATCTCTTTGTCACCCTGGGCGACGCCGATGATCTTGTCGGCCGGAGCAACCTGCTTGGTCTTGTCGGCCGGACCTGCCGGCACCAGACGCACGATCTTGACCTGGTCATTGTCGCTTTGCAGGACGGCACCGATGCCTTCCAGCGACAGACTCATGTTGATATCAAAGTTCTCGGCATTATCTGGCGACAGATAATTGGTGTGCGGGTCGTAGGACATCGCGAAGGTGTTGATGTAGGCCTGGAAGATATCTTCGGCACGGGTCTGATCCAGACGTGCCAGCTGATTCTTGTAGCGCTTGGTCAACAGCTCTTGAATGGCCTTGGGCTCTTTGCCGGCGATCTTCAAGCGCAGCACTTCGTCCTTGACGCGTTTGCGCCACAGGTCGTCGAGGGCGGCGGTGCTGGTCAGCCAAGGCGCGTCCTTGCGATCCACCAGAAGGGTTTCCTTCTGGGTGAAGTCGAGCTTGTCGACGCCTTTGTTCAGCTCACCCAAGGCGAAGTCCAGACGCGCTTTGACGCGATCCAGGTAGCGCTTGTAGATGGTGAAACCCGGCTGCAGGTCGCCGCTCTTGAGAAAGTCGTCGAACTGGGTCTTCCACTTGTCGAACTCAGCGATATCGCTGGCCAGGAAGTAGCTGCGCGATGGGTCCAGCAGCTTGAGGTAGCTGTCGTAGATGATCACCGAGCGCGCGTCGTCCAGCGGCGGCTTGCTGTAGTGATGGCGCTTGAGCAACTCGACGACGTTAAGGCTGGCAATCACCTCATCGCGATCAGGCTGAAGATTGTCCCAGCTGTTGGCTGCGAACGTATTGGTCGACATCGACGCAAAGCCGAGACCAATGAAAAAAGCGAGGGCGGTACTGGGGAACAAATGCTTCATGCTGATTCGACGCGGGGGCAATTGATAACGCATATTAGGCCGTCTTTGAGGGAGCCGGTTCCATATGATCCGGTCGCATAATGCAAAAAGCCCGGCGCTACAGCTACGGGCTCAGTCCAGACTCACTATGGAGGCACTGTGAAAGCATTGCAAGGCGTTGAAGGTCATGTGGAGTGGATAGAAGAGCCCAGTCCTACCTGCGATGTAGGCCAAGTTCGCATTCGTGTGGCGGCCGCTGGCCTTAATCGCGCCGATCTACTGCAACGTGCGGGGCTCTATCCACCGCCTCCAGGCGCCAGCCACGTGTTGGGCCTGGAGTGTTCCGGGGTGATCAGCGAGGTGGGCGCGGGTTCTTCCTGGCAAGTCGGCGACCGCGTCTGCGCGTTGCTGGCCGGCGGCGGCATGGCCGAAGAAGTGGTGGCGGATGCCCGTCATGTGCTGCCGGTGCCGGAAGGTTTGTCGTTGATCGAAGCGGCGGCGCTGCCTGAGGTGTACAGCACAGCCTGGCTGAATCTGTTCCAATTGGCGGGCCTTAAACCCGGGGAAAAAGTCCTACTGCATGCCGGCGCCAGCGGTGTGGGCTCGGCAGCGATCCAACTGTGCAAGGCGTTTGGCAGCCCGTGCTGGGTCAGCGTCGGCTCGGCAGAACGCCTGGCGTACTGCGAAGAACTCGGCGCCCAGGGCGGCGTCGTGCGTACCGACGGCATTGAAGGGCTGCGCGATTTCGGGCCGTTCGACGTGATCCTCGACCCGGTCGGCGGCAATTATGCGGCGATGGATCTGAAGCTGCTGGCCCTGGATGGGCGCTGGGTATTAATCGGCTTGATGGGCGGCCGGGATGCACAACTGGACCTGGCGCAGGTGCTGGGCAAGCGCATCCAGCTGCTGGGTTCGACCCTGCGCAGCCGCAGCGATCAGTTCAAGGCAGACCTGTTCAGCGACTTGAGCCAGCATGTGTGGCCGCTGTTTGTTGAAGGGCGCTTGAGCCCGCAACTGGCCAGGACTTTTGCGATCAAGGATGCCGAGGCAGCATTTGCTGAGCTGGCGACCAACCAGATTTCCGGCAAGTTGGTGTTGGTGATTGACGAGACCCTGGTCTGATCTCTGGTTGAAATACAGTCACTGTGGGAGCTGGCTTGCCTGCGATAGCGGTGCATCAATGAAGAATGTTTCATCTGATACACCGCTATCGCAGGCAAGCCAGCTCCCACCGTTGATTGGGTTTCAATTCAAACTGTCAGACCCAATGATGAATCGGCCAGCCAGCCTTTTCAGCATGCTCGCGCAACACCGGATCCGGGTTCACGACCTGCGGATGATCCACCTTCAGCAACAGCGGCAAATCATTGCGCGAATCCGAGTAGAAATACGCGCCCTGCAGGCTTTCACCTTCCTGCTCCAACCACGCCAGCAACCGCGTGATCTTGCCTTCACGGTAAGTCAGCACACCCACGGTCTTGCCGTTGTAGACGCCATGGCTGAGGTCCAGGTCAATGCCCAGCACTTCATCAATACCAATGCGTGCCGCAATCGGCGTGACCAGGTGCGTACCCGAGGCAGAGATCACCAGGATCCGGTCACCGTTCGCGCGGTGGCGGGCGATGGTCTTGGTGGCGTCGCTGTAGATCAGCGGCTCGATGACGTCCTCTACCCACGGTTCGACCAGATGCGCGATCTCTTCCGGCGTGCGCCCGATCATCGGCTCCAGGCTGAAGTCCATGAAGTCTTCCATGGCCAGCTCGCCGCGGCTGTAGGCGGCCATGAGTTCGTCGTTCTGGCGCATGAACGACTCCGGGTCGACCCAGCCCAGGCGGCCCATCTGTTCGCTCCACAAGGTGGCGCAGTCGCCATGGATCAAGGTGTCGTCCAGATCAAAAATTACCAATGCCATCTGTCACGCTCTCTCAAATGAATCGTTGTGTCAGGCTACTTCACACAACGCACTGGGGTCGATGGAAAGTGCCAGGCGCTGGCCATCCGGGTGCAGATCGTCGGCCGAGCGGTTGAGCACGTCCACCACCAACTCCACGCCACGCGCTTCGATGCGATAGCGGATTACGTTGCCCAACAAGCTATGGCTGCGGACCAGCGCGTCGAGGTCGCCGCTGCGGCTCAGCTCGATGGCTTCCGGGCGAATCGCGATGCGCCCGCTGATAGGCCGTTGCAGCAACTGGCTGGCCTTGTCGGCGTCGAGCAGGTTGTAGTTGCCGATAAAACCGGCGGCAAATACATCCACGGGCGCAGTGTAAAGCGTCTCGGCATCGCCGCTTTGTACGATCTTGCCCTGGTTCATGAGGAAAATGCGGTCCGACATGGTCAGTGCTTCTTCCTGGTCATGGGTCACGAAAATCGTGGTCAGGCCCAGCTCGCGCTGGATCTGGCGGATCTGCTCGCGCAGGTGCTTGCGAATCCGTGCATCCAGCGCCGACAGCGGTTCATCCAGCAGCAACAGGCGCGGACGCGTCACCAGCGAGCGGGCGAGGGCTACACGCTGGCATTGGCCGCCGGACATCTGGTGCGGGTAGCGGCCAGCGAGGTCTTTGAGCTCCACCAGTTGCAGCACTTCCTGCACGCGCTTGTGGCTGTCGTCAGCGTTGACCTTTTGCATGCGCAGGCCAAACGCGACGTTCTGTTCCACGGTCATGTTGGGGAACAGCGCGTAGCTCTGGAACACCATGCCGATGTGCCGTTTCTGCGGGCTCAAGGGCACGATGTCCTGGCCATCCAGGAGGATTTTGCCGCTGTCCACCGAGGTCAGCCCGGCGATGCACCGCAGCAGGGTCGACTTGCCGCAACCGGACGGGCCGAGCAGGGTGACGAATTCACCCTTGGCGATTTCGCAGTTTATGTCACTGAAAACCGGTGTGCCGGCGTAGCCTTTTTGCAGGTGTTGGACGCTGACGAAGCTCATTGGCTTTTGTCCTTGTTCAAGATATTGGCGGCCCAGGTCAGCACCAGCACAAAGAAGAAATAGGAAATGACGATGGCACTGGTGAAGTGGCCGCTCGTGTTGCGCATGTTGTTGAGGTACACCTGCAGGGTCTCGTAGCGAGTGCCCACCAGAATGTTGGCAAACACGAACTCACCGAACAGAAACGAGAACGACAGCAGCAGCGCTACCATGAGGCCTTTGCGCAGGTTCGGCAGCACGACAAAAATCGCCGCTTGCCAGGTGCTGGCACCCAGCAACTGCGAAGCGTCCATCAGGTCACGCAGGTTGATCGCTTGCAGGTTGTTGGTGATCGCGCGGTACATGAACGGCAGGGCCACGGTGAAGTAGCAGCCGATCAGGATCCACGGCGTGCCCACCATCGCAAACGGCCCGGAACCGTAAAGTTGCAACAAGCCCACCGATGACACCACCGGCGGCACCGCGAAGGGCAGCAGGATCAAGATGTTCATCAGCGCGTCGAGCTTGGGGAAGTGGTAATGCACCACGAACAGCAGCGGCAGAATCAGTACCACCGACAGGATCAGCGCACCGACGCACACCAGCAGTGACTGACCGAAGGCGGCCAGAAAGCGCGGGTCACTCCACAGCTGCACGTACCACTTCAGGGTAAAACCGGCGGGCAGGATGGTGGCCGACCAACTGCTGGCAATGGAGTAGACAAAGGTGCCCACCAGCGGCAATACCAGGATCGCAAATAACAGGTACACCACTACCCGATGGTAGAGGGAGGCCGAGCCGGCTTCAGCGCGAGACATGGTAGCTCCTCTTGAGCAGCAGTTGATGGACGACGGTGACCACCGTCATCAGTGCCACCAGCACCACGGCCAGGGCGCTGGCCATGTTCGGGTCCAGGGAGATGTCGCCGGAGACCATTGCCGCGATACGAATGGGCAGCACGTTGAAGTTGCCGGTGGTCAATGCATACACCGTGGCATAGGCGCCGAGGGCGTTGGCCAGCAGGATCACGAAAGTGCCAAGCAGCGCAGGAGTGAGCACCGGCAGGCCGATGTGCCGCCAGAACTGCCAACTGCTGGCGCCGAGCAACGAGGCCGATTCGCGCCAGTCTTCGCGCAAGGCATCGAAGGCCGGGTAGAGCAGCAGCACGCCCAGGGGAATCTGGAAGTAGGTGTATAGAATGATCAGGCCAGTCTTGGAGTACAGGTTGAAGTCCTGAATGATCCCCGCCTGCTTGAGCATGATCGTGATGCTGCCGTTAAAGCCCAGCAAAATGATGAAGGCGAAGGCCAGGGGCACGCCGGCAAAGTTGCTGGTCATGTTGGCGAAGGCTGTCACGAAGTTACGCAGTGGCCCATCCACGCGGCGCAATGAGTAGCTGCCGAGCACCGAGATGATGATCCCGAACACGCTGGAGTAGAAGCTGATTTCCAGGCTGTACTGGATGGCTTGCAGGTAGAACTTCGAACTGAAGATCTTGGTGAAGTTGGCCAGGCCCCAGCCGAACTCCTCCGACTGCAGGCTGTTGATCATCACCCACACCAGCGGGGCGATTTCAAACACGATAAAAAACAGCGCAAACGGCACCAGGCACAGGATCGCCAGCCATTTGCCACGGGTTATGGAATTCACTTCAGCAGCTCCCGGCATACAGGTTTGTCGTGGGGCACACCGAGCAGTTCGCAGACGGTGCCGCACAGGTCGGTTTGCTTCGGGGTGGCGCCAGGGTCGAAGGTGAAGGCCGAGCCGAGTACGAACAACGGCACTTCGCGTTCTTCCGGCAGCACACCGTTATGGGAGCGGTCGTTGTTCATGCCGTGATCGGCAGTCACCAGCACCTGGTAGCCGGCGTCGAGCCAGGTTTGCAGGTAGTCGGCAAGGATGATGTCGGCCGAGCGCGCGCTGTTGCGGTATTGCGCGGTATCCAGGCCATGCTTGTGGCCAGCGTCATCAATGTTCATCGGGTGTACCACCAGGAAATTCGGCGCGTGTTTGCGACGCAGGCTTTCGGCGTCGGCGAACAGATGGGAATCCGGGTAGTGGTCATTCCAGTAGAAATGCCCGTGCTGGATCGCCAGCGCCTTGTCGTCGGTATGACGATCACGCGCGGCTTCAAAGGGCGTGCGGTTATACAACTCGCTGACCCAGTGATAAGCCGCCGCCGCTGTAGTGAGGCCCGCGTCGGTGGCGTAATGGAAAATGCTGCGCTGGTTGGACAGGCGCGAGACATGGTTGTGGACGATGCCACTGTCGATCGGCGGCACGCCGGTGAGGATGCATTCATACAAGGGCCGGGACAGGGCCGGCAATTCACATTCCAGTTTGTAAAGCGCTGCGCGTCCTGCGCCGATATAGGCCTGGAGATGCCCCATGGCATGTCGGGCAACCTCGTAGTTCAGGCCGTCGAGCACCACAAGGATGACGTTGTGCTTCATAGGGGGAGACGCTCCGCGACGATAGGCTTGACTCAATTTCACTTGGGGAACGGGGTCAAAACTGTGGGAGCGGGATTGTGTGGGAGCTGGCTTGCCTGCGATAGCATCACCTCGGTTCATGACAAACCGAGTCGTCTGCATCGCAGGCAAGCCAGCTCCCACACTGACCGCTTTCACAGCTCTGGGTCTAAATAAGACCCGGGAGCCTTACTGCATATTGATGATGACTTCTTCCTGCCACTTCTGCGGCAGTGCCTTGGAGGTTTTCTCCCAAGCGTCGGCATCTTTGATCGGCGTGACTTTTTTGTACTGCTCGTTCGGCAGCAGCTTGGCCTGTACATCGGCCGGCAAGGTCAGGTGCTCGGCACGGATCGGACGTGCGTTGCCGCGTGCCAGGTTGGTCTGGCCGGCGTCGCTGAAGATGTATTCGCGGGTCAGCTTGGCGGCGTTCGGGTGCTTGGCGTATTTGTTGATGATGGTGGTGTAGCCGGAAATCACCGAGCCGTCCGACGGGATCAGCACCACGTAGTCATCCGGGTTAGCCATCTTGGCTTTGTAGCTCAGGCCGTTGAAGTCCCAGACCACGCCCACTTCGACTTCGCCCTTTTCCATGGTGGCGATGGTCGGGTTGGTCAGCGACAGGCGACCTTGCTTGGCGATCTCGGCAAACATCAGCAGCGCAGGCTGGATGTTTTTCTCGTCGCCACCGTTGGCCAGCGCAGCAGCCAGCACGCCATTGGCGGCTTGGGCGGCGGTGCTCACATCACCAATAGAGACTTTGTATTTACCGGTTTTAAGATCAGCCCAGCTTTTTGGCGCTTCAGAGCCGTGCAGCAGTTTTTTGTTGACGATAAAGGCGATGGTGCCGGTGTAGGCCAGGGCCCAGTTGCCGTCTTTATCTTTGGCCCAATCCGGAACTTGTGCCCAAGTGGTCGGTTTGTACGGCTGTGCCACGCCCTGTTTCACCGCAATCGGGCCGAAGGCGGCGCCGACGTCACCGATATCGGCGCTGGCGTTGTCTTTTTCGGCGGCGAACTTGGCGATTTCCTGGGCCGAGCTCATATCGGTGTCGATGTGCTTGAGGCCATAGGTCTTGGCCAGGTCGTCCCAGGTGCCTTTCCAGTTGGCCCAGTCATCGGGCATGCCGACGCTGTTGACGGCGCCTTCCGCTTTCGCGGCGGCTTCCAGAGTTTTTAGATCGGTATCAGCAGCCATGGCGGCGGTGCACATGGCAATGGTCGAGCCTAACAGTGATGCCAGGAAAAGCTGTTTCATCCGAAGCTCCTTTGGGCGTTTTCAACGCTGCGTTTTTATCGACGTTTGCGGTGGTGTTGGTCTAGGTCAGCAATACCTGAGCCAATTTAGGCTCGGTGCATGACAGTTTCATGTCGTTGTCGTTTTTAAAGCGTTTATGTCGCTGACTTCAGACTCAGCGTAGACCATGCCCAAGTGCCCGCAGGCCCTGGACTTGGCCGATGTATTGCAGGGTGTGGGGCAGGGGATGAGCAGGGACTGTCATCTGTCGGTCATCTGTAATGCCTAGGCTTGCAGTTAACGGCAGACGCCCGAATACCGCGCGGTTTGTGCACTTGAACGGTGCTGGTCTAGTCCAGATAGGTAACGTTGATGCGTGATGAGGCAATCAAGGCGGTGACATCCATTGGCCTGGCGCTGCAAGAGCAGATCGGCCATGGGCTGTTGCCACCGGCGAGCAAACTGCCCGCTGAGCGCAAGCTCAGCGAGTTGTTTGGTACCACCCGCATTACGGTGCGGGAAGCCTTGTTACAACTGGAGGCCCAGGGCCAGATCTATCGCGAAGAGCGGCGTGGCTGGTTCGTCTCGCCCCCGCGCCTGGCTTATAACCTGATGCAACGCAGCCACTTTCACGCAATGGTCAGTGAACAAGGGCGCGTAGCCTCCACCGAAGTGATTTCGGCGCGGCTGCAGCCGGCATCGGCAGCGGTGTGTGCGTGGTTGCAGTTGCCGGCGTTGTCGAGTGTGATCCAGATCTGCCGGGGCCGGCGGATCGATGGGCGTTTGGTGCTGTATGTGGAGCATTACCTGAACCCGCAGTATTTCCCGGGGATTCTGGCGTGCGACCTGAACCAGTCGATGACCGAGCTGTATGCACGCAAGTACGACCTGCATTACGGCCGCGTGCGTTTCGAGATTGTTCCGACTTCACTGCCGGTGGAGGCCGCCGCTGCATTGCGTGTGTCGGTGGGCAGCCCGGGCTTGCGGATCGCCCGGGTCAATTATGACCAGCATGAGCGTTTGATCGACTGCGACCTGGAGTTCTGGCGTCATGATGCGATTCATGTGGGGGTGGATGTGGTTTGACCGCCGGAGATTCAACGGATGCATCGCATGCTGAATGTGGGAGCTGGCTTGCCTGCGATGGTATCACCGCGATCTGACAGTGATACCGAGGTGCGCGCATCGCTGCAGTGGGGTTGTTGGTGTACATATCCGTTGCTGCGGTAACGGCTACTTAGGGTTCCGCCCTTACGGCGGGTCACTTTTGTAAAGACACAAAAGTAACCAAAAAGTCTTCGCCCCAACATTCGGTGCCTCGCTATGGCTCGGCATGCCCGCAATCCGCCAGTGATTTGGGGGGCCGCCGCGATGGGCCATCCTTGGCCCAGCGCGGCTAAACCGGCGTCCTGCCGGTTTACCCCCCAAATCACTGTCAGATTCCGGCCATCGTGTTTAACGGGGCGATTTCAGATCAAGATCAAAAGCGCAGATCAAAAGACCGCTGACTTCGTCATCGAAAAGGATGTAAGGGCCGGAGCAACAGCAAAGCAACAGCAAAGCCATACTCGGTCAAAGGTGGGAGCTGGCTTGTCGAATCGTCGCACCGCTGCGATGGCATCAACTGGGTGTACCTGATGTACCGAGGTGTCTGCATCGCAGGCAAGCCAGCTCCCACAGAAAAGCAGCTCTTCAGTGTATTCAGATAGGCTTTTGCCTTGCACTTGATCTGGCTCTTGCTTCAACCACTCAGGTCGGCTTTCAGGCCGCCGTGCTGTAGATCTTGATCTGCTTTTGATCTGAGACGCCCCGTTAACCACGATGGCCGAACGCAGGCTTGAATCCGTGGGTAACCCGGCAGGACGCCGGGTTAGCCGCGCTGGGCCAAGGATGGCCCATCGCGGCGGCCCACGGATTCAAGCCGGAGTGAGGGCACACCGAGCCTAAGCGAGGTGCCGAGTGGTGGGGCACAGACCTTTTGGTTACTTTTGGGGCGTTTGCCAAAAGTGACCCGCTGTAAGAGCGGAACCAATAGAAGCCGTTACCCAAATAACGGATATACACCCCACTGCGACGATAAAACACCCCAACCCCCCAGACGCCAATATTTGTCTAGATACCCATGCACATCGCAGCCAACCCAGTTCCCACATTCAGGGCGTCAGCGCCTTGATCACCTGATCCACATTGCCTTCCAACTCCGCCACCGGGTCGGCCCCGTCGACATTCAATACCAACAGTTGCGCACCGCCCGCCGTCACCGCTGTTTTAACCGCCTCACTCGGTTGGCGGTGGTGCAGCACTATGGCCACGTCATTGGTCTTCAAGTCAGCACTGAGTGTGTGCAATGCCTCAGGCGTCCAGTCCGCGTCCGGCCGGGCATCGGTGCTCAACACCTCCAGGTTCAAGCTGCTGACCAGGTAAGCAAAGTGATCACTCAAGCTGACCACGCTCAGATTATCCGCCTTGGCCAGCCGCGCCTCGCTGTCGGCGCTGAGTTTGAGCAGGCGCTGTTTGAGCGCCGCGAGGTTGGCGTCGATCTTGGGTTTGGCTGCGGGCGCCAGGCGGCTCAGGTCGGCGGCCATCACATCGGCCATGCGCCCCATATTGTTGCTCGACTGCCATGGCTGGCTGTTCAGGCCATCGGCGCCGCCCGGCTGCACGGCAATACCCGGCAAGCCGCCGTCCACCGGGCGCGCGGCGTCCACTTCGACAATACGGATATTGCTGCGCCGCGCCACCGGGTAGAGCGGATCATCCGCCCACAGCGAGCGCAGGCCGATGGCGGCGTCGGCGTCCAGCGCCAGCGTATTCAAGGCTGGCGCACCCCGGCCGGTGAAATAGGACACTTGCCGCGAACCGGGCAGGTTGGCCGGTGCTGCGCGCTCAAGCTGTACATCGGTGCCTTTGAGCAGCACTTCGGCCAGGCCGTAGGTGATGGGCAGCGAGGCCAGCACTTTCACCGGTTTGGCGGCGTGAATCGCAGGTTTTGCAGCTTCAGCAGCCATCAACGGCGCAGTGAATAAACAGGCAATGGCCAAAGCCAGCGGATGAAAAACAGGGCGCATTATCCAAGATTCCCTTTGAGGCTGGGCACGGTGCCGCGCGCGATGGCGGCAAAGGCG
The DNA here is from genome assembly GCF_030263855.1 of Pseudomonas sp. ChxA. Taxonomy (NCBI): domain Bacteria; kingdom Pseudomonadati; phylum Pseudomonadota; class Gammaproteobacteria; order Pseudomonadales; family Pseudomonadaceae; genus Pseudomonas; species Pseudomonas sp. ChxA. The sequence continues at coordinate 4,927,021 of NZ_JARPMK010000001.1, read as the reverse complement.
AAGGCGATACCGGCCACCAGAATGATCGCGGCACCGGACGGGATGGGCAGGTCGAAGATGATCGGCAGCAGAATGCCGCACAGCGTGCTGAGCGTGGCGATCACTACCGAGACCCAGAAAAACCCCTTGAGCGACTGGCTCAGCAAACGCGCCGCCGCCGCCGGAATCACCAGCAGAGCACCGACCAAAATGGCACCGATCACCTTGACCGCCGCCACGGTGATCAAGGTCACCAGGATCACGAACAGGTAATCCAGGGTCTTCACTGCCACGCCGCGCACGGCGGCCAATTGCGGGTTGAAGCTGGCCAGCATGATGCGGTTGTACAGTGGCAGCGCCAGGGCCATCACCAGTGAGCCGACGACCGCCAACACCAGCAGGTCATTGCCGTTAACCGTCAGCACCGAGCCGAACAATACGTTTTCGAGGATATGCACGTTGATCTTGCCCGCCAGAATCAGCAGCAGGCTCGCACCCAGCGCCAGGGACACCGAGAGGAACACGCCGATCAGGGTGTCCGGCGCCAAACCCGTGCGGTTGCGCAGGTAGTTGAGCAGGATGCCGAACAACAGGCAGTAGCCGAACAGGCTGCCGTATGGCCCGGTATAGGGTTCGCCGAGCAGGATGCCCACGGCCACGCCGGTCAACGCGGCATGCCCGACGGCTTCAGAGAAGAACGCAAAGCGCTTGACCACCACCAGCGTGCCCAGGCCGCCCAGCACCGGCCCGATCAGCAAGCCGGCGAGCAAGGCGTTGACCACAAACCCATAGGCCAGTGCTTCCGGCAGGTAGCCGGATGAAGCCCAGCCCTGGACCATCAAACGAAAGGCTTCATAACTCATCACGCCGGGCTCCGCGGGTGGGTGGAAAACAGGGTCAGCAGGCGGTCCGGGGTCAGCGCCTCTTTCGGTGTGGCATCGAACAGCACGCGGCGGTTCAGGCCGGTGACGCGGTCGGCCAGGCGGCCCACGGCTTCCAGGTCATGCTCGATCCACAGCACGGTGATCCCGGCCAGGCGCCAGTCATTAAGCAGCCGTTCGAACACCTGGATACCGGCTTCATCGAGCGCCGACATCGGTTCATCCAGCACCAGCAACTGCGGCGTCGGGATCAGGCCTTGGGCCAACAGTACGCGCTGACGCTCACCGCCGGACAACGCGCCCATGCGGCGCTTGCGTTTGTCCTGCATGCCGACCCGTTCCAGTGCTTCGCCAATCGCGACGGCGTAATGCCGGGACAGGCCCAGAAACGCCGGGCGCCGCTGGCACATGGCGGCCATGAAGTCGTCGACGGTCATCGGCAAGCCCCGATCGAACTCCAGCGCCTGGGGCACATAGCCGACCGTGCCCTGGGTGTTCGGCCAGTGCAGGCGCAACTGGCCCTGGTGCGGCGTCTGCCCCAACAAGGTCTTGATCAGCGAGCTTTTGCCGCCGCCGTTCGGGCCGACCAAGGCGTGGATGCTGCCCGGTTCGACCTCAAAACTCACCGCGTCAAGAATCACCGTGCGGCCCAACGTCAGCGAGACCTTGTCGAACTCAAGGGTCGGGCCAATGCTTGCCACCTTCAATTGCTGCGCTGCCGTCATGCCCCCGACTCCTGAATCGCCCGCACCACGGTGTTGAGGTTGCCGGTCATTTCCACTTCGTATTTCTCTGGCGTGTATTCGCCGTAGGAAATATGCGACAGCGGGTACAGCTTGACCCCGGATTCACGTTGGATGGTCTCGACGTAGGTGGACGGGAAATCCATCTCCGAGAAGATCACCTTCACATCCAGTGCGCGCAGTTCATCGATGGTCTTTTTCAACTGGCTGGGGCTGGGTTCGATGCCATGGGCGGGCTCGACCACGGCGGTAACTTCCAGGCCGAATTCGCGCAGCAGGTAGTCGTAGGCCGCATGCACGGTGGCTACACGCAGGTCCGGGTTCGGCGCGCTGGTCAGCTTGGCGAGGGCATCGGCGCGCATCTGGCGCAGGCGCTTGCCGTAGGCACGGGCGTTCTGGGTGTAGGTCTTGGCGTTGTCCGGGTCGAGCTTGCCCAGTTCGCGGGCAATGTTGTTGACCTGGGCAATCGATGCACTGATTGACAGGAAGGTGTGCGGGTTGACCACCTTGCCCGCACCGCGCGCGGCATTACCGGTGGCGGCCAGCAATGGCACGTTGGCGTTGGCTTCGATCACCGGGATGTCCGGGCGCTCGCTGGTGGCGATCATGCGGTCGGCAAAATCATCATGGCCGACACCGTTGAGCACGATCACGTCGAGGGTGCCGATGCGCTTGATGTCTTCGGCGCGCGGTTCGTAGGCGTGGGGGTTGAAACCGGCCGGAATCAGCGGCACCACCTCGGCCTTGTCGCCGACGATATTGGCCACGTAGCTGTAATACGGGTGCAGGGTGATGCCGATGCGCAGGCGCTTGGCCGCTTCGGCATTCGCGAGCGGGGCAAGCATCAGGCTGAACAGGCCAACCAGCAACAGGCGTAACAGGGGCGATGAAATAGACATGGGCACTCGGTCTTCTGGTTCAGTGACGGTGCTGGCGGGTCACGCCGGCATCGAATTGCGTGACCACCTGGCGCCAGCCGGCGGCGATCAGCGCTGCGTCGGTGAGGTCGGCAGGGGCGGCGAGGTTGGCCTGGCGGTTGAGCCACACATCCGGCTCGTCGCCTTGTACGCGCATCAGCACCGAGCCGCTGGTGCTCGGCGCTTGGCTCAAACCCAGGTAGGCCGCAGGCTCGAGCAACTGCCAGCGATGGTCGCCACGGCTCACCGAACTGGCGTCCTGGGCAAACGGCGCGAAGCCTTCTTCGGCCAGTTGCTCAGGCGTCGGCAGGGCGTTTTGCTCCTGCTGCAACAGCTGGATTTCATCCAGGGTCACGCGCAGGTCGGCGTAGATGCCTTGTTCGGCAGCGCTCAGGTCACGGCGTGCGTCCAGCTGGTGGCTGGGCACGGCGGCGACCTCCTGGGTTTCACCGTGCAGCGCCACCACCGTGCCAGCCACCGCAAGGATGATCAGGCACAGCAGCAACACGTAGAGGGTTTCGTGGCCGGCCCCGGCGGGGCGTACAACCTGTGTGGTGCTCATTGGGGCTGGATATCCGCTTGGTCGATTTCCACCACGTGGCCGGGGCCTGCATCAAACAGCACATAGAACTCGGCCGAAGGCTTTTTGAACGTCAGGGTCGAGTCCTGGCCAAGCTTGCCGGGCAGCAGGATGGTTTCGTCGTAGCCGATCACATCCAGGGTCACGCCCGGCGCGCCGCTGCCGTCGGAAAAACCACCGGTGCACTGGATCTGCTCGCCGGGGATTTCCTTGCATTCGCACATCGGGTTATGGGCCAGGGCGACGCCACTGAAGCCGGCGCAGAGTAATAAAGCGGCGCGAGTCAGGCGCATTAACGTCATGGTTTAACTCCTTGCTTGTTCAACCAGGCAATGGTGGCAGGCGAGGCCTGGCTCAGCGGGATGGAACCCTGGTGCATCGAGCCGTCCCAGCCTTCCATGGTCACCCATACTTCGGCATCCACGGGTGTGCGTTCCGGCACCGGCAGCACTGCACCCATGCGGTACGGCGTGCCGAAGAAAATCACCCCGGCCGCGCGCAGGCTGCGCGGTTTGCCGATACGCAGGTAAGTGGCCTTGACCTGCTCGGCGCAGGTATCGCACAGGGCGGCGTTGAAAAATTTCATCGGGCCGGCCGGGTCCGGACGCGGGCCTTCGTTGCGAAACTCTGCGAGGGTCAGGCTCCACGGCCCCACCTGCACCTCGCCGGCCACTCGCTCGCCAATGCCGGTGTCACCGCGAAACAGCGCGGCGTCGGCAAAGTACTTGGGCATGAACCCCAGGGGCACCAGCAATAGCAGGACATTGATGTGGAATCGCCATTTGAGCCAAAAGGCCCGCAGCGGCGAAGGCGGTGTGGTGGTCGCACGTTTGCTCATCAGTTGGCCTCCGAGGTTTCAGCCTGCATGGCCGTGGCAGGGGCCGGTGCGCGTTGTGTCTTGGCTTCGCGCTTGAGGGCGTTGAGCGTGGCCAGCGCGGTGCGTTTGGTCCAGATCAGCAGACCGCTCAACACCATCATGCTCATGATCAGGCCGAAGAATGCCCAGATCAGCTTGATCCACAGGCCGCCAAAGTCGCCGGTGTGCAGCGGGCGCATGGATTCGGTGACGAACTCCAGTGTCGAGCGGTCGGACAGCAGGTGCGACACGGCAATTTCACCGTCGTACGGGTTGAGCTGCGCCGTCTGGAACATCAACGGGTACCAGCCGCGCCCGCCGATCTGCAGGTGGCTATAGGCGTTGCTGGGCAGGAACACAAAGCTGGCCTCCAGCCCGGGGATGCGCTGCGTGGCAATCTCGATGGCCCGATCGATCGGGATCATCGGTGCCGGTACACCCGGTGCCGACACAGGCACTTTCTCCCGTGCAATCACCGGCACGATGGGCTCACTGGAGATGGAGATCTGGTTGTCGCCCAGGATTGCCCGGATCAGGAACCAGATGCCGGTGATGGAAATCACCGCGATAAACCAGATCGACCAGATGCCGCTCAAACGATGGAAGTCACCCCAGAAGATCCGCGCGCCATGGCGGATTCGCAGGGTCGGGCGCAGAAACCCCTTCCAGAAACGCTTGTACACCACCAGCCCGGTGACCAGCGATGCCAGCAGCGGTATGCCAAGTGCCGACACCAGGTACCAGCCCCAGCTGTAGCCATTGGTAAACGGCACCAGCCACCAACCGTGCAACGCACGGGTAAATTGCTGGAAGTTGAAGGCCGGGCTGATGCCCTGGATCACACCGGTATACGGGTTGACGTAGACCTCCACCGAGCGCCCATCGGGATAACTGAGGTCGACACTCAGCGCAAAGTGCGACTCGTCCGGGCGGATGATCGACTGCACGATCGCCTGGGGTTCGTTGCGCTTGATGGCGCCGATGACCTGGTCGTAACTCAGCAGTTCGGCATCGTCCGACGGCTTGCTGGCGCGGATGTCCGGGTTGGCCAGCCAGACGATTTCCTGGCTGACCACCGCCAGGGTGCCGGTGACGCAGACGATCAGTACAAAAAACCAGATGGGCAACGCCAGCCAGCTATGAAGCAGAAACCAGAGTTTTGAGCGTGACTTCTTCGACATGAGAATGCGGGTCTTGATCGGAGGAGGGCAAAGGAGGCCCGGAAAAGGCCGGTCGTAGCTTTTGCTGACGCGACGGGCTGTATCTAAGTTAAGACGGATGAGAATGAGAAATCCCTAAGCGGGATATGAAAGAAAATGTTTCAGCGCTGCCGGATTGAACACGAAACATGTTCCAAGCCATCACCCAGGTGCCATTGATGGGGCCGGGGGGCTGCGTAGGATGGGGTCATACCGTTGAGCGAGTGCTTATAAAAGTGAGTCCACAAAAATGACTGCCAGAACCCTCTACGACAAACACATCGACTCCCACACGGTGTGCGCCCTGGATGACCAGGGGCATGTGCTGCTTTATATAGACCGCCAGGTGATCAACGAATACACCAGCCCCCAGGCCTTCAGCGGCCTGCGCGAAGCCAAGCGTGGGGTATGGCGCCCCGGCACCGCGCTGGCGGTGGTCGACCACGTAAACCCCACTACGCCCACGCGCATCGCCGCAATGCCCGACGCAGGCGGCGCGCGGCAAGTCTCGTACCTGGCAGAAAACTGCCAGGACTTCGGCATCGAGCTGCTGGACATCCTCGACAAACGCCAAGGCATCGAACACGTGATTGCCCCGGAGCAGGGCTTTATCCTGCCGGGCATGGTGATCGCCGCCGGCGACAGTCACACCACCACCTACGGTGCCCTCGGCGCCTTCGGCTTTGGCATCGGCACCTCGGAAATCGAGCACCTGCTGGCCTCGCAGACCCTGGTGTACAAGCGTCTGAAAAGCATGCGCGTGACAGTTGACGGCAGCTTGGGCAACGGCCTGACTTCCAAGGACGTGATCATGGCGCTGATCGGCAAGATCGGCGCGTCCGGTGCCACCGGTTACGCCATCGAATTTCGCGGCGCCACCATCGATGCGCTGAGCGTCGAAGCGCGCATGACCATTTGCAACATGGCGGTGGAAGCTGGCGCGCGTGGCGCGTTTATGGCACCCGACGAAAAAGTCTTCGCCTACCTCAAAGGCAAGCCGCGTGCGCCCAAGGGCGAGTTGTGGGAACAAGCCCTGGTGCAATGGCGCACGTTGCACACCGACGCCGACGCGGTGTTCGACCAGGAAGTGCACCTGGACGCCAGCACCCTGGAACCCATGGTCACCTGGGGCACCAGCCCCGACCAGGCCGCGCCCATCGGCGCCCGCGTGCCGGACCCGCAAGACGTCAGCGACCTGATCCTGCGCCAGGACATGCGCCGCGCCCTCAACTACATGGGCCTGGAAGCGGGCATGCCGCTCAGCGACATTGTGATCAGCCATGCCTTTATTGGCTCTTGCACCAACGCGCGCATCGAAGACCTGCGCGACGCCGCCAGTGTGGTGCGCGGCAAACACGTGGCCGAGCATGTGCGGGCGATGATCGTGCCGGGCTCCACCGAGGTACGCGACCAGGCCGAAGCCGAAGGGCTGGCGGCGATTTTTATCGACGCCGGTTTCGAATGGCGCCAGTCGGGCTGCTCGATGTGCCTGGCGATGAACGATGACGTGCTGGCCCCCGGCGACCGCTGCGCCTCCAGCACCAACCGCAACTTCGAAGGCCGCCAGGGCGCCGGGGCGCGTACCCACTTGATGAGCCCGGCGATGGTCGCCGCCGCTGCCATCACCGGCCGCCTTACCGATATCCGTCACTTTGGGGACCGCCCATGAGCCTGCAACCGTTCACCCAAGTCACCGGCCAGGCCGCGCCGATGCTGGCAGCAAATATCGACACTGACGTGATCATGCCCAAGCAATTTCTCAAAGGCATCGACCGCGCCGGCCTCGACCGTGGGCTGTTCTTCGACCTGCGCTTTTTGCCCAATGGCGCGCCCAACCCCGAATTCGTGTTGAACCAGCCAGCCTGGCAGGGCGCAAGTTTTATGGTGGTGGGGCCCAACTTCGGCTGTGGATCGAGCCGCGAACACGCGGTGTGGGGCTTGAAGCAGATGGGCATTCGCGCGCTGATCGGCAGCAGCTTTGCCGGGATTTTCTATGACAACTGCCAGCGCAACGGGGTGTTGTTGATTACCTTGGACGAGGCGGTGCTGCACACACTCGGGCAGACGGTCAGCCAGCCTGCGCAGGCGCAGATCAGCGTGGACCTTGAGGCACAGCAGATTCGCTTGGCCGATGGCCAGGTGATCCCCTTCCAGATCGACACCTTGCGCAAGACCGCGTTGTTGCTCGGCCTGGATGCAATTGGCAGCACGTTGCAGCGCAGTGAGCAGATCAAAACGTTCGAGCGCCAGCATTTGGCGGCTAACCCCTGGCTGGGTTAAAGCCTCAATAATTTAACTACGTAGTCATATAAGTAGAGCAAACGCCCTCCTGTTATTGGAGGGCGTTTTTTTTTTGGCTATTTACTTTTCAAATAATGCGAGTTGCCGCGCGCAACCTCAGTGATTACAAGGGCGGTGTCGAGGTGGCGGATTAAACCCTGAAAAAATATAAGGGTATGTTGTTGACACCTTGTAGGTCATCGGCTTAAGTGGGTGCTGACTTGGAAAGTCGCACATTATAAGAAAGGAAGTTAAACCATGACCGATGAATTAGTTGGCTTTTATACCTCTCTGGTTTCGGCGATCAAGTTTGTAACCTGATCGCGTTCTGCCACCTCTAAACCAGTTGTCATTGTTGCGGTTACCACTGTTTTTTCCACTGTGAAAAGACACGTAAGCCTATGCCTTAACATCCGTTCAGAACACAGAGAGTTCAAACTCATGTCGATTTTTGATCAAGCAATCCATCGTTCGGTGCAGTGGCAGGATTGGCGTTGGCAGCAGAAGAATGCCATCCGCGACGAACCGGCACTGCGTGCCGCGTGCGGTGGCTGGAATGAGGAAACCAGCGCGCATATCGAACACAACTTGCGCGACCGCAAACTGCAGATAACGCCTTATTACATTGACCTGATCAAGCGCTCCCTCACCGATGGCGAGGTGATGGACCATCCGCTGTGGCGCCAAGTGGTGCCCTACTGGAGCGAGCAGGTCGCTGGCGATTACGACGGCTCCTCGGAGAACTGGGAACTCGGCCACGAGATGAAAACCCCGATTTGCCAGCACAAGTACGACAACCGCGTGATCCTGCGCATGACCAACACCTGTAATGCCTATTGCCAGTTCTGCTTTGAAGCGCTGCGCACCTTGCAGGTCGGCACCGAGAAGGCGAATGCCAGCGCCGACTCGTTCAAGGACTCGCTCGAATACATCCGCAACAACCCGGCCATCGAAGAGGTGATTCTCAGCGGCGGTGACCCGTTGATGCTCGCCGACCGCAAGCTCGAAGAGAACCTCGCCGCCCTGCGTGGCATTCGCGACGACCTGCTGATTCGCCTGCACACTCGGGCCTTGAGCTTTAACCCGTTTCGCGTGACCGATGAGTTATTGGCCATGCTGGAAAAGTACAAGGTCAATGCGTTTGGCGTGCATGTGTGCCACCCGCTGGAATTGAGTGCGGACTTTGCCGTGGCGGTTAAACGTATCCAGAGTGTGGTGCCGATTGTGTTCTCCAACATGCCGCTGTTGCGCGGCGTGAATGACGATGAAGCGACCTTGCATAAACTGTTTATCGACCTGTATCGATTGGGCGTAAAACCGTATTACTTGTATCACTTCATGCCGTTTTCACCCGGCGCATCGGAATATAAAGCATCGATAAGCCACGCCATCGCTATTATGGATCGCCTCAAACGGCGTGTGTCCAATATTGCCATGCCGGAATATGTACTGCCGCATGCACAAGGCAAGTTTACCGTGCCGCTGCTGGACGTTGAAAAACCACAAGACTTGCCGCACTTTGAAGTGCGCGATGGGCAACGTCATTACCGTTTCCGTAATTGGGAAGGGCAGTGGTGCAGTTGGCAGGATGCCTGAAGTTATTGACGCATGAGGCGGTATTAATCATGAAACAAGATGCCATTCTTTTTATTGATGTCGATGACAGTGCTTCCATTCGCTATAGCTACCGCGAGCCGCACTTTGTTGCGGCCCGGACCAAAGGCCTGGTGTGTTTAACTGCAGGTCTGGCGGGGCGCAAGCACCTGCAACGGCTGCAGGATGACAGTGATGAAGTCTTCCTGCTCGATACACTCAGCGAAGCGGCGATTCTCGACTTGGTGGGCGAACTGGATGGGCGCTATCAGATCCGCGCAATCTTCTGTCAGGCCGGCCACCCGTCTGCGCAGGGCGAAGTCGGCTGCATCGTGGCGCAGGCCTGTCGGCGGCTGGGCCTGGTGCATAGCGACCCACTCGCCATCGCTGCGTGTAACAACAAGTTCCTGATGCGCCGTGCGCTGAAAACACACGGCGTGCGTTCGGTGCCGTTTGCGCTGTGCAACAACGAACAGCAACTGCGCGAAGGTGCCGAGCACGTGGGTTACCCGCTGATCGCCAAGCCACCCTTTGGTGGCGCGTCGGCATTTATCAAGAAATGCTCTGATTGGACGCAGTTGCGCAGCCATTACGCGCACTTTCTGGCCGATCATGCCAGCGCAGCCTACGCGGACTTCTACGGCTGCGCCCACACGCTGCCGGAAGAGGGCGGGCAGCGCCGTGAATACCTGCCAGGACGCAGCCTGCTGCTTGAAGGGTTTATCCCAGGTATTGAAGGCAGCGTGGAGTGTGTGGTGGCGGGTGAGCAGGTTCACGCGCTGTTGATCAATGAAAAACTGATGTTGACCGAGCGCAGTGGCACCGTCCTGGAGAACCTGCTGATTTCACCGCCGACGTCCTTTACCGACGCCCAGTGTGAGCAGATCCGCCAGTACGCCGTGGAGTGCCTGCGCGCGGTGGGCCTGACCAATGCCGTGGTGCACTTCGAGTTCCGCATGACGGACGCGGGGCCGGTGGTGATCGAGATCAACCCACGTGTCGGCGGGCTGTACGTCAATGCGGCGTTCCGTGACCTGGCCGGGATCGACCCGTACGACCTTTATCTGTCCCTGCTGTTGGGTGAGCCGGACCTGAACGCCCGGTTGCAAGGCGCTGCGCACAAAATCGCCGGTGCCTCTCAGCATTACTCGATGCTGGCAATCTACCCGGAACACAGTGGTCAGTTCAGGGGCATCGAGGGGATGCAGTTCCTCGATGAGCACCCAGCGGTGCTGGAGTATTGCCAGCAGGAACCCGGCAACTGCATCGATGCAGATATCGAGGAGCACTATTTGCTCAAGTGCTGGGCCAAGGTCGACGATGCTGCCCACGCCCACGCCGTGCATGATGCGATCCGGCACAACCTGCGCGTGATTATCGACAGTAAGGTCTAGCGATATGGATATCCCACAGATTGGCGCGCACTTGCGCGAGCACCACTATTGTCACCGTCGCGATTTTCGCCAGTTGCTCAGGGTCGAGCCCGGTGAGGAGCAAAGCTTTCGCGCCTACTGGGCGAACCTGGTGCGCGACGAGGCGTTCAAGGCATACACGCATCGCGAACGGCGGATCCTGCGCTATCGTTTGTCAGCGACGCGGCAGTTGCAGATCGACCGCACGACCGCGTTCAAGTCGCCGGTCACCTATGCGGTCAACTATCGCCAGGGCGTCAACCACTTGAGCTACAGCGAGGAGGGCTTTATCGAGCACCCATTGATGCAGAAATTGCTCGCCACCGACCTGGCGGTGATCGAACCGCACCTGGGCCCGTATGCCTACACCATTGATATCCACCAGTTTCGCGTGCGTGCAGAGGGGCCATCGGCCAGCCCGACCACCTCGGGTATTCACCAGGACGGCCTGGATTGGGTGTTCATGCACTTCATTGGCCAGAGCAACACGGTGCCGGTGGTGTCCGAGGTGTTTACCGCTGAGGCGGAGCACAGCCGCGTGCTGAACCTGGCGATGGAGCAGTTCCTGGAAACCATCGTGATCAACGACCGTGGGCTGTATCACCGCGCCGGCGCTGTACGGCCGCAGACCGATTCGGCACCGGCCTGGCGCGATGTGCTGCTGGTGAGCCTGCGCGGCGTGGCGGCTGATGACGCACGGGTAGAAGACGAGGTACAACCGGCATGAGCGACGTTCAGCCCTTGGGCCTGTCGACCCGCAACGCCCGCTTGATCATCTTTGCGCGGGGCGTTTCGGACTTCGGCGCATTCCTCAACATGGTGGCGCTCTCGACCTACGTTTACTGGCTCAGCCAAAGCGTGGTGTTTGTCAGTGTGTTCCTGGCGTGCCGGGTGACGGGCGGGATTGTCGCCAGCTTGTTTGGCATCCCGTTTTTCCGGCGTTTCCCGGGGCGCAGTACCTTGGCCGGGCTGGACCTGGCCCGCGCGCTGTTACTGGTGCCGCTGCTGGTGCTGATCCCGGCGCATCAACTCAACGTGCTGCCGTTTATCGCGTTCGGCATCGGCCTGTGCAATTCGCTGTTTGCCATTGGCCTCAATAGCCAGTTGCCGACTTGGGTGGCGCTTGAACAGCGGGTGAGCACCAATGCCTGGATCACTTCGGCGGCGGCGACCGGTGCGGTGTTTGGCAGCCTGCTCTCCGGTGTGCTGATCGCCACAAGCGGATTCGAGGCGGTGTTTGCCGTCAACATCGGCACTTACGTGATAGCGGCTTGCCTGATCCTGCCGTTGCGCGCCTTGTATTCAGTTGCCGTCGCCGCGCATCGAGGGCTCGCGGCCGAATGGCATGAGTTGACCAAAGGCTTGCGCGGCGCGCCGGTGTTGGCGGCGATGTTGTTGATCAGCATGCTCGACACCCTCGGCAGTGCTGCACATAACGTCGGCTGGCCGGTATTGTCGCAATACATTTCGCCGGACACCGCGAAAACCGTCATGGGCTACCTGCTGGCGGTGTGGGCCTGTGGCAAGTTCATCGGCGCGCGCCTGGCCAGTGCGTTGCTCAAGGGCCGTGGCACCCAAGGCATGGAGCGCTGGTTCATGGCGGGTGTGGCGCTGATGTCCAGCGGCTTTATCCTGACCTTCCAGCAAACTGAACTGTGGCTGGCGCTGCTGTTGGTGGTGTGGGCCGGGCTGGGCGACGGCATCTCCGAGGTGGCGCTGGTTTCCCGCGCGCAAAGCGAACCCGATAGCTTGCGCCTGCCGCTGTTCAGCCTGTTGACGCTGATCCAGATGGCCGGCTTTGGTGTGGGCATGCTGGTGGTGGGGCCGTTCTACCTGACGTGGACGCCGGCCCAGGTGATCGTGCTGTTCCATGGGTTGCCATTGACCGCCCTGGTGATCATGACGGTATGGCTGGGTGTCAGCGCCACGCGGGGCGTCAGATCGACAACCCCTTGAAGTGCTCCTGCAAAAATTCCACGCAGGCGCGCAATTTGCCGGAGTAGGCCAAACGTGTCGGGTACACCGCCCACACGTTGGCGCTTTGGGTGTAGGCGTGCAGCACCTGCACCAACTTGCCCTGTTCCAGCAGCGGTTTTACGTCCCACATCGAGCGCAGTAACACACCGCGCCCGTCCAGGGCCCACTGCAACACGATTTCGCCATTGTTTGAAGAAAGCGGCCCGCGCACGCGCACGCTTTCGGGGGCGCCGTCATGCTCCAGGTTCCAGATGCCGAAGGCGTTGTCGCGCTCCTTGAGCACCAGGCAGTCGTGCTGCTCCAGGTCGCTCAACTGTTGCGGTGTGCCTTTGCGTTGCAGGTAGGCTGGCGCTGCGCACAGCACGCGACGGTTGCTCACCAGCCGCCTGCCGATGTGCTGGCCGGGGATGTCATCGCCGACGCGAATCTCCAGGTCAAACCCTTCACTGACGATATCCACCACGCGGTCGAACAGGTCCAGGCGGATTTCCAGGTCCGGGTACTGCTCGGCCAGCAACGACAGGGCCGGCGCCACATGGTTGCGGCCGAAACCGAAGCTGCTGCACAGGTGCAGATGCCCGCGCGGGCTGTCGTGGGCGTCGCTCAACTCATCGGACAGTTGCTGGAAATCTTCAAGGATGCGCACAGCCCAGCGTTGTACCCGCTCGCCGTCTTCGGTCAGGGCGATGCGGCGGCTGGTGCGGTGCAGCAGGCGCGTGGCCAGGGTGGTTTCGAGGATCTGAATGCGCTTGCTCACATACGCAGGCGACAGCCCCAGCTCATCGGCGGCGGCAGCGAAGCCGGCCTTGCGGATCACGGTGAGGAACACCCGCAGGTCTTCGGGTAGGGGCACGGTATCTTTCTTATGGGTCATCAGAAACAGACGTGGCGGCATGAACCGCCAGAATAGCACCGGTGTGGCGAGGGAGCTTGCTGCCGCTGGACCTGGTGGGTGTGCCCAGGATTCTGCGGCTGTTGCGCAGCCCAGCGGGAGCAAGCTCCCTCGCCACAAGATGATTGTCTTTAAGGCTTATTCGGCGGCGATCTTCGCCTGCGCGGCAGCCCGAGCATGGCGGCCATGCTTGAGGGCGATAGGGGCCATTTTTTCGCGGTCCAACTCACCCTCCCAGGCGGCTACCACCAATGCCGCGACGGCATTGCCGATGATATTGGTCAGCGAGCGGCACTCGGCCATAAAACGGTCGACACCCAGGATCAGCACCATCGCCGCCACCGGCACGGTCGGCACCACCGCCAGGCTCGCGGCCAGCGCCACAAAACCTGCACCGACCACCGCACCGGCGCCCTTGGAGGTGAGCATGGCCACCGCCAGCAAGGTCAGTTGTTGCTCCAGCGGCAGGTGGATATTGGTGGCTTGCGCCAGGAACAACACCGCCAGGGTCATGTAGATATTGGTGCCGTCGAGGTTGAAGGTGTAGCCGGTCGGCACCACGATGCCCACCACGCCTTTGGACGCACCCAGGCTTTCGAGTTTCTGGATCAATTGCGGCAGTGCCGACTCCGACGAGCTGGTGCCTAGCACAATCAACAGTTCCGACTTGATATAGCCCATCAGCTTGAAAATGCTGAAGCCGGCGTAGCGCGCGATGCTGCCCAGCACCACGGCCACAAAGAAAAACGCGGTGAGGTAGAACGTACCCACCAACTTCAGCAGCGGCAGCAATGAACCCACACCGTATTTGCCGATAGTGAAGGCAATTGCCCCAAACGCCCCGATCGGCGCCACTCGGCTGATGATGCCGACGATGCGAAAGAACACTTCGCTGGCCTGGTTGATCACGCCCACCAGTGGCCGGCCTTTTTCCCCGACCATCACCAGGCCGATGCCGAACAGTACCGAGACAAACAGCACCGGCAGGATTTCGCCCTTGGAGAAGGCATCAAAAAACGTGGTGGGGATCACGTGCAGCAGGAACCCGGTGATGCCTTCGCCATGTTCGGCCTGGCCGACGAAGCCGGCGATGGCCGAGCTGTCGAGGGTCTTCACATCAATGTTGAAACCCACGCCCGGTTGCAGCAGGTGCGCGGCGAGGATGCCGATCAGCAGGGCGATGGTGGAAACGATTTCGAAGTACAGCAGCGCCTTGCCGCCGACCCGGCCCACCTGTTTCACATCGTGCATGCTGGTGATGCCGGAGACCACCGTGCAGAAGATGATCGGGCCGATGATCATCTTGATCAGTTTGATAAACCCGTCGCCCAGGGGCTTGAGGTCGATACCGATTTGCGGCCAGACATGGCCGATCAACACACCCAGCGCGATGGCGATGAGCACCTGGACATACAGGGTTCCCAGCAGTTTTCGGATTGTCATTTTTATTATCTCGGGATGTTTTTTGGGCAAAGCGAACCCGTCGCAGGCCATTGGCAGCCTGCGAGGCGGGTGTTTCAGATCACGCTGTCAGTGCATTCAGCGAAGGAAGGCCAGGACTTCGCCAAGCAACAACTCAGGGGCTTCTTCGGCAATGTAGTGCCCGGCCGGCAGCGCCTTGCCACGCACGTCGGTGGCGACTTTCTGCCATTCCTTGAGCGGCTCGAAGCAGCGGCCGACAGTGCCTTCGGCGCCCCACATCACCAGCAACGGCAGGTTCAGGTGGTTGCCTGCGTCGATGTCGGCCTGGTCGTGCTCAAGGTCTATACCGGCGGCGGCACGGTAGTCCTCGCAGATACCGCGAGCGGTGCCGGGCAGTTGCAGGCAGCGCAGGTATTCGGCGAAGGCTTCATCGGTGAACGGTTTGAGCCCGGCACTGCGGCTGCCCATGACGCTGCGCAGGTACAACTCGGGGTTGCTCTCGATCAGGGCTTCAGGCAAGGGCGCCGGGCGGATCAGGAAGAACCAGTGCCAGTAGGCGCGGGCGAAAGCTTCGTCGGTCTGTGCGTACATCGACAAGGTTGGGGCGATGTCCAGCAGCACCATGCGTTGCACGGCGGCGGGGTGGTCCAGGGCTAGGCGATGGGCAACGCGAGCGCCACGGTCGTGGGCCAGTACCGAGAAACTCTCGAAGCCCAGGGCTTGCATCAGCTCGACGCCGTCGCGGGCCATTTCGCGTTTGGAGTAGTTGGTGTGATGGTCGTTGGCGGGTGGTTTGCTGCTGTCGCCATAGCCGCGCAGGTCGGCGGCGACCACGGTGAAGTGCTGGGCCAGCTGTTCGGCGATTTTGTGCCAGATGACGTGGGTTTGCGGGTGCCCGTGCAGCAGGAGCAGACCGGGACCTGTACCGCCTTTGCGGTAACTGATGTCCACGCCGTTGACGTGGCACTGGTCTTTTTGGAATCCGGCGAACATGGGATGACTCCTCTTTATAATTGCTCGCATCGTGGAATCACGCGGGGTTTGGGGCAAGGGGGAAAGCGTGTAGGGGTTGTTCATGAAGTGTGTTGCGGGGTTGGTCGCTATGGTGGTTTTTCGGGGTACATATCCGTTGTTGCGGTCACGGCTACCTATGGTTCCGCTCTTACAGCGGGTCACTTTTGCAAGGACGCAAAAGTAACCAAAAGGTCCTCGCCCCACCACTCGGTGCCTCGCCTAGGCTCGGCATGCCCTCACTCCGGCTTGAATCCGTGGGCCGCCGCGATGGGCCATCCTTGGCCCAGCGCGGCTAACCCGGCGTCCTGCCGGGTTACCCACGGATTCAAGCCTGCGTTCGGCCATCGTGGTTAACGGGGCGTCTCAGATCAAAAGCAGATCAAGATCAAAATCTACAGCACGGCGGCCTGAAAGCCGACCTGAGTGGTTGAATCAAAAGCCAGATCAAGTGCAAAGCAAAAGCCTATCTGAATACACTGAAGAGCTGATTTTCTGTGGGAGCTGGCTTGCCTGCGATGCAGGCACCTCGGTGTGTCAGGTACACAGAGTTGATGCCATCGCAGCGGTGCGACGATTCGACAAGCCAGCTCCCACATTAGACCGAGTATGGCTTTGCTGTTGCTGTTGCTGTTGCTGTTGCTGTTGCTGTTGCTGTTGCTCCGGCTCTTACATCCTTTTCGATGACGAAGTCAGCGGTCTTTTGATCTGCGCTTTTGATCTTGATCTGAAATCGCCCCGTCAAACACGATGGCCGGAATCTGACAGTGATTTGGGGGGTAAACCGGCAGGGATGCCGGTTTAGCCGCGCTGGGCCAAGGATGGCCCATCGCGGCGACCCCCCAAATCACTGTCGGATTACGGGCATGCCGAGCCTAAGCGAGGCACCGAGTGTTGGGGCGAAGACCTTTTGCTTACTTTTGGGTCTTTCCAAAAGTGAGCCGCCGTAAGGGCGGAACCCTAAGCCGCCGTTACCGCAGCAACGGATATGTACACCACCAACAAGCCGCCATCGCAGACAAGCCAGCTCCCACATTAGATATGCAGAGTTATTAAAACTTCAGCCTTGCTCGAACATCGCCATAGCCCGCTCGCGAATCTGCGCTTCAGTCAGGTCCTCCTTGCGCGTAGCCAAAAACCACAGGTGGCCAAAGGGATCCTTCACACTCGCCGAGCGGTCACCGTAAAACTGATCTTTGGGCTCGGACACCGAAAGGGCGCCTGCCTCAATGGCCTGTTGGTACTGCGCATCCACATCGTTCACATACAGGTGCAAACCAACGCTGGTGTGTTCAGTGGGATTACGCAGCGCCATGTCGGCGCAAGGCGAGCCGAGCATGATCGCCGAGTCACCGATGCGCAGCTCGGCGTGCCCAACCTTGCCATCGGGCATGTCCAGGCGCATGACCTGGGTAGCGCCAAAGGCTTTCTGGTAGAACTCAATAGCCTCGGCGGCGTTATCGATGCCCATATACGGCGTGATGCTGTGATAACCCTCAGGGATTGGCTTAACGCTCATATCGTTCTCCTCAGGTGGGGTTGTGAAGGTCCGACCTTTTCACTATAGGCCACGCCCGCCGTGGCCTGCAGGTAACCGACGAGGTGTTGGCAACTCGGTTTAACTGACAGGCCGGGTTGTCTGCATCGCAGGCAAGCCAGCTCCCACATTGATTGCATTGCCAACTCAGGCGGGTGTGGTGGGCTCCAGTAACTGGGCGCCGGGCCCATGCTCACCTAACTGATCATCCTGATTACGCAACGGACACGCCTCCAGCGACAAACACCCGCAACCAATACAGCCGCTGAGTTTGTCGCGCAGCAGCATCAGCTTGTTGATGCGCTGATCCAGATCCTCGCGCCACAACGCCGACAAGCGTTCCCAATCCTGTGCTGTGGGCGTGCGCCCATCCGGCAAGGTCTGCAACGCCTCGCCAATGGTCGCCAGTGGAATCCCCAAACGTTGTGCGATTTTGATCACCACCACGCGCCGCAACACATCCCGTGGGTAGCGCCGTTGGTTACCGGCGTTGCGGTTGCTCTTGATCAACCCCTTGGACTCATAAAAGTGCAGCGCCGTAACCGCCACGCCACTGCGAGCGGCGAGTTGGCCAACGGTGAGTTCCTTGGTAAGCATAAAAAACTCCAGATAAGCGCTTGACCTTGACTTAACTAGAGGTTTTACCCTGCGTGGCATCGAATCGCAAGATTCTGCCTACAGAGAGAGGGGAGTGTTCATGCAGGTATCAGAGAAAAATCGCAGCTTCACTCAGTTGATCGAGTTTCAGATCGAACCTCAGCAGCAATTTGCCCTAGTGGCCGCCTTGTCCACCCAGAGCGAACGCCTGGCCCAGGGCCATGGCGGCTTTATCAATGCCAGTGTGCAAGTCAGCGACGACGGGCGGCGGGTGCTCAATTACCTGCAATGGCGCTCGCGTGAGGACGGCGAGGCGGCGTTCAAGTGTTTTGAGCACGGCGAGGAAGACTTCTGGACGCTGATTCGCGCCCACCAGGCCACGGCGGTGACCTTCGGTTCATTTCAAGTGCTGCGCAGTTTCGAGCGCAGCCATGACAACGCCTTGCACTGCCGCCTAAATGGATAAATGCAACATGCGCTCGCCCTGCACGTTTTCGCCGGGGCGGCGTTTGTTCACCGCCAGCTCGCCGATCTTGATCAGGCGTGTGCGCGTGACGTTGCGGCTCAAACCCAGCAGGTTGGCGGTGTGTACCTGGTTGTAATGGCTGAAACGGTAAGCGGCGCGCAATAGCGCGTCTTCGACCTTTTCATGCAGGGCGCCGGCCTGTTCTTCGAAGAGCTTTTGAAAGGCGCGGGCCAGCAAGGCTTCGGCGCTGTTGTCGGTGCCGTGCTGGCTGTCGTCCTGACGTTCGATGCGCATGTTCGACAGGCGCAGATCATCACGCTCGATCAGGCCATTACGGCAGATCAGCAACGTGTGGTGAATCACGTTTTCCAGCTCGCGGATATTGCCCGGCCAACTGTAGCTTTTGAGCTTGTGCTCGGCCTCACGGCTGATGGTGATCGGGCCGTAGCCCAGGCGCTGGCTATAGGCTTCGATAAAATGCCGGGTCAGCGGCAGGATATCGCCGGGGCGCTCGCGCAGTGGGCTGAGTTCCAGGCTGACCACATCCAGGCGGTAGTAGAGGTCTTCGCGAAAGTGCCCCGCGTTGATGGCTTTTTCCAGCTGCACGTTGGTGGCCGCCAGCACGCGCACATCAATCGCAATGCTCTTGCGCGAACCCAGGCGCACGACTTCGCGTTCCTGTAGAACGCGCAACAATTTGACCTGGATCGCCATCGGCAAATCGCCGATCTCATCGAGGAACAAGGTGCCGCCGTCGGCCTCTTCGAACCAGCCGGCCTTGGCACTGAGGGCGCCGGTAAACGCACCTTTTTCATGCCCGAACAATTCGGCTTCCACCAGCGATTCGGAAAACGCGCCGCAGTTAACTGCCACAAAGGGCCGGTTACGCCGCGCACTGAGGTTATGAATATGGCGCGCCACCAGCTCTTTGCCGGTGCCGGTCTCGCCGATGATCAGCACACTCGCTTCGCTGGGCGCCACTTGCTGGATATGGTCGAGCAACGCCTGGGATTTGGGGTCTTCGAAGACCTGGGCCGTGGCGCGAATCGAGGTCGCGAGGGCGGGCGAGGGCGGTAAGGTTAACAGCTGCATGGGCACCTCTCTCAGGAGTAGAACGTCGGTATCGGCAGGGACTGGTTCAACGCCCAGTCCCCCAGTTCGTGGAGTTTGTAATCCACCGGGTCGTGCAGGGTTTGCGTGCGCAAGTTGCGCCAGTGGCGGTCCAGGCGCAGCGAGGCATGGGTCGAGCGCGCGCCGGTAACTTCAAACAGGCGGCTGCACAGGTCCAGGCCTTGGCGGGTGGCGGCGACTTTGGCAGTGGCGATTGCAATCGCCAGTTCGCCGCGTTGCTGTTCGCTGAGACTGGCACCTTTGGCCCAGGCCTGGTCGAGCAATTCGCCCGCGCGTTCGACCAACAGGCGCACGCCTTCCAGCGCCACCCAGAATTCGCCGTAATGGTGCAGCACGTAAGGGTCCTGGCGCACATCGCCCGCCGAGGATTTATGCCACGCACGGGTTTCGGTGAGGGTGTAGTTGCGTGCTTCTTCAAAGGCGCCTTCGGCAATCCCGAGAAACATATACGTGAACGTCAACTGCGCGATCAGCGGGCGCAGGCAGGCGAAGGGCGTGCTCAATGGGCCGGGATCGAGCAGCAATTCCGACTCTTCGACGCGCACCCGTTCAAAGCTGGCGCTGCCGCTGTCGGTCTGGCGCTGGCCGATGTTGTTCCAGTCGTTGTGCAAGGTAATGCCGCTGCGCCCGCTGGGAATCGCGGCGATCAGCAGCTTGCCGCCGGCGCTCTCGTCCACGGCGGAGGCGATGAGCATCTCCGAATCGCTGGCGCCGGAGCAGAAGCTCTTCTTGCCGGAAAATTCGCGCCAGCCGCCGAAATCCTTGACCACCGTGCGGGTGTCCAGCGGGTTGAGGGCATTGCCCCAGAACCAGTTTTTGCGCGCGGTTTGTTCGAACCACGGCTGCCATTGGTCCGGGCGCGCAAACAGGCGCACGGTGGCGAGCATCAGGTGGTGAAAGCCGAAGACATGGGCGATTGAGCTGTCGACCTTGGCGAACTCGCGCACGATGCCCAGGGTTTCACTCCAGCGCGCGCCGAGGCCGCCGTATTGCGTAGGGATGCTCAGGGCCAGCAGGCCGCTTTGGCGCAGCGCATCACGTTCGGCCTTGGGCGTGCCGCCGCGCTCATCGCGTTCAACGGCGGTGAGGGCAAATTCGGCGGCCAGCAGTTTGGCGGTCTGCAAGGGTGAAGGCAGGACGCTGTGGGGTTTGGCTGTCACACGGGGTTCCTCAATTTTTTGTCTGGCAACGATGGCTCAGTGGGTGATTACCTGTGGCGAGGGAGCTTGCTCCCGTTCGGCTGCGCAGCAGTCGCCGGCTTTTGGCGGCGCTTCGCACCCCAGCGGGAGCAAGCTCCCTCGCCACAACAAGCGCGTTCCCACCTGAAGCCGAACTCAGCGCACTCAGGCTTTCGTGTTCGGCAGCACATCATTGGCAATCATTTCGCCAAACGGCCCCGTGAGGTTGGTGATGCCACGTCCGGCGAGGCTGGCGTAAGGCTCCGGCAACAACGGGAACACCAGTTCGGCAAAGCGATAGGCTTCTTCCAGGTGCGGGTAACCGGAGAAGATAAAGCTCTCGATGCCAAGGTCAGCGTATTGCTGAATGCGCTCGGCCACTTGCTGCGGGTTGCCCACCAATGCGGTGCCGGCACCGCCGCGTACCAGGCCGACGCCGGCCCACAAGTTGGGGGCGATTTCCAGGTTGTCGCGGCGCCCGTCATGCAAAGCCGCCATGCGCCGCTGGCCTTCGGAATCAAAGCGCGAGAAAGATTTTTGCGCGGCGGCGATGGTTTCATCGCTGATGTGTTCGATCAGTTTGTCGGCGGCTTTCCAGGCGTCTTCTTCGGTTTCGCGCACGATCACATGCAGGCGAATGCCGAACTTGACCGTGCGCCCATGGCGCGCTGCGCGTTCACGCACGTCGGCAAGTTTTTGCGCAACGGCGGCAGGCGGCTCACCCCAGGTCAGGTACACGTCGACCTGTTCGGCGGCCAGGTCGTGGGCAGCATCGGAAGAACCGCCGAAGTACAGCGGCGGATACGGCTTCTGCACCGGTGGGTAAAGGGCCTTGGCGTTCTGCACACGCAGGTGTTTGCCTTCAAAATCCACCGACTCGCCCTGCAACACACGGCGCCAGATCTGCAGGAATTCGTCGGAAACCTCGTAGCGTTCACTGTGGTCGAGGAAGCTGCCGTCGCCACGGTTTTCGTCGGGGTCGCCACCGGTGACCACGTTGATCAGCAATCGGCCGTTGGACAGGCGGTCCAGGGTCGCGGCCATGCGCGCCGACACCGTGGGCGAGATGATCCCTGGGCGAATCGCCACCAGGTAACGCAGGCGTTCGGTCAGCGGCACCAGCGCCGAGGCGATTACCCAGGAATCTTCACACGAGCGCCCGGTAGGAATCAGCACACCGAAGTAACCGAGGCTGTCAGCCGCTTGCGCCACCTGCTTCAGATAATTGAGCGTGACCGGGCGCGCACCTTGGGTGGTGCCGAGGAAATGGCCGTCGCCATGTGTGGGCAGAAACCAGAAAACATCCATGACAAATCCTTAAGCGATTTTCAGCAGAGAAGGGGAGTGCGCGGCAAACAGCGGCGCTGCGCGTTCTGCGGCCAGTTGAATGCGGGCTTTTAATAACTCGCTGGTTATTTGGTAGTCGGTGAAGTCAGCTTCGGTGGCGTACACGCCGATCGGCAGAGTCAAGGCCTGGAAGAAGCTGAACAGCGGGCGCAACTGGTGATCGAGGACCAACGCATGGCGTTCGCTGCCGCCGGTGGCCGCGAGCAACACCGGAGTGTTGATCAAGGCGTTGAGGCCAACCAGGTCAAACAGGTGCTTGAGCAGGCCAGGATAAGAGCCGCGATACACCGGCGAGGCAACGATCAGCAGGTCGGCCTGTTCGATGGCCAACAATTGCGTTTCGACCTCGGCCGGCAGTTCATCGCGTGAGAGTGCACCGCCCAAGGGCCGGGCAATGTCACCCAACTCGATCAGGGTGGTCTGGATCGGCAGCAAGGTGGCCAGTTCGGCCAGCACGGCCTGGGTCAAGACCAAGGTGCGCGATGGGCGCCAGGTTCCGCCGGAGAGGGCAACGACATTCAGGGGACGGGTCATGAACAGTTCCTTTTTCAACAGTGGTTGATAGCAGGTGAAGTGGACCCTGTTGAGCAAGAGCTGTACCAAGGGCTGCAAGCCTTGATTGGCGTGGGCTGCAGAGGTCCTGCTGAAAAAGGTGCTGTTGCCTGACTGCGGTTTTGTTGAATGGCTGTTGCCTGGGCAACAGTTGCGTGGCGAACAGTGTCGGTTCGCAATAGCGCTATTTATAGAAGGTTAGGTTTATTCCGTAAACGAACTGATTTCCATATTTATAGAACGTAAATGAATATGGATGGCTCGCTATCGAAGGTGCCGCAACGGTTGATAGCGACTATCACGGGGGATGATTTTTCACTGCGCAAGGGCGGGAGTAGCCTGTGTTCATTGACTACACACCTCCTTCGCAGGGCCTTCACCATGAACCACTTCCTAGCTGTTTCCTTAATAGTTGTAAGCGCTGTCCTTGCCGGATGTGCGACCCATCCTTCGCCTGAGTCGCGTCCTTACACCGCCGAAGAAACCAAGCAATTGGCCCTTGAAGCCTTGAGCCGTCGTGGCCTGTCGTTTGATGAATATCAACAGCAGCGCGCCGCGTTGACCGGCCAGCCACACAAGCCATTCGGCTTTGACCACCAGGGCGAAATGAACGCTGAACGCAGTGTGGTGATGCACGGTCGCCCCAGTTGAGCCGGCGCGACGTGGCAAAAAGCCCGAGGATTCCCTTAAGGAACCTCGGGCTTTTTGTTTGCCATTGGGATACTTCAGCCTGTTAAGCTGAATTTCAGGAGCGTTCCTACGCACATTTACATAAAGTGGTCTTCTTTTATGGCATCCGACGGGTTAAACCTGACGACCTCTGTTCCGGTCGATGCCACCCGAGGCGCTGTCCTGGGGAATACGCTCTGCGAGTCTTAACGTCATGAATAAACGTCCGTTGTATTTCGACTACGCCGCCACCACGCCGGTGGATGAGCGGGTCATTCAAGTAATGGTCGAGTGTCTGGGCTTCAATGCCAACTTCGGTAACCCTGCGTCCAGCTCCCATGCGTTCGGCCAGGCGGCCCGGCACACGGTCGAGCAGGCGCGGCGCCAGGTGGCCGAGCTGGTCGGTGCCCAGCCTGAGCAAATCGTCTGGACCTCCGGTGCCACAGAATCCAACAATCTGGCGATCAAGGGCGTGGCCCAGGCGCGAGGTGTGGCAGGTGGGCATATCATCACCAGCCAGATCGAACACAAGGCTACGCTGGACACGGCGCGGCAGTTGCAGGAAGCCGGCGTGGCCGTCACTTACCTGGTGCCGGATGCTGAAGGCTTGATCAGCGCCGAGTCAGTCAGTGAGGCGTTGCGCGAAGATACGTTCCTGGTGTCGCTGATGTTGGTGAACAACGAGCTGGGCACCCTCAATGACATCCAAGCCATTGGCACGCGGGTGCGTGAACACGGTGCGCTGCTGCATGTGGATGCGGCGCAGGGAGCGGGCAAGGTCGCGATCGACCTGGCTGACTGGCCGGTGGACCTGATGTCGTTTTCGGCGCACAAGCTGTACGGCCCCAAGGGCATTGGCGCGCTGTATGTGGGCCCGCGCGCGCAGCAGAAGGTGCTGGCGCAGATTCACGGCGGCGGCCACGAAGGTGGGTTGCGCTCCGGCACCCTGGCGACTCACCAGATTGCCGGCATGGGCACTGCCTTCGCCTTGGCGGCGCAATCCTTTGCTGAAGAAAAAGCCGCCATCGTCGCGTTGCGTCAGCGCCTGCTCGATCAGTTGGAAACCATTGCCGGCGTGCGCCTCAATGGCAGCGCCACCCAGCGCATTCCCCATACACTGAGCCTCACGTTCACAGAGGGCGAGTTCAATTCCGCCGCACTGAGCGCAGGCATCGCGTTTTCGGCCACCTCGGCGTGCAATTCGGCGAGTAATGCGCCGTCACACGTGCTTCTGGCTTTGGGCCATGACGCACGCAGCGCCGGTCGGACTATTCGCTTGAGCCTGGGCCGGTTTACCACCGAGCAGGATATCGACGCGGCCGTGCAGTTGATCAAGGCTGCACTGGCCAGTGCGCCGGCATTCTGGGCGGTCTGATTTTTCAGTCACAACACATAATAATTATGAGTGGTTAGCAGGAGACATGATGAGTACGCAGCCTTTGACCCATGGAACGGTTCCCCAGCGCCTGGCGCATACCCGCGAACTGATGCGCCGCGAGGGCATTCATGCCCTGTTGGTGCCGTCGGCCGACCCGCATCTGTCCGAGTACTTGCCGGGTTACTGGCAGGGGCGGCAATGGCTGTCGGGGTTTTATGGCTCGGTAGGTACGCTGATTGTGACCGCGGATTTTGCCGGCGTGTGGGCCGACAGCCGTTACTGGGAGCAGGCCACCAAGGAACTCAAGGGCAGCGGCATCGAACTGGTGAAACTGCAGCCAGGCCAACCCGGCCCGCTGGAGTGGCTGGCCGAGCAAACCCCGGAGGGCGGCGTGGTCGCAGTGGACGGCGCAGTAATGGCCGTGGCCTCGGCACGTACCCTGGGCGGCAAGCTGGCCGAGCGCGGCGCTCGCCTGCGTACCGATATCGACCTGTTGAATGAAGTCTGGCAAGACCGCCCGGCCTTGCCGAACCAGCCGATCTACCCACACCTGCCGCCGCAGGCGACTGTCAGCCGTGGCGATAAACTCGCCGCCCTGCGTGCCAGCTTGAAAGAGAAGGGTGCCGATTGGCACTTCATCGCGACCCTGGATGACATCGCCTGGTTGTTCAACCTACGCGGCGGTGATGTGTCGTTCAACCCGGTGTTTGTGTCGTTTGCCTTGATCAATCAACAGCAGGCCACGCTGTTTGTTGCGCTGAGCAAGGTCGATGCCGAGCTGCGCGCGGTACTGGAGCGGGACGGCGTGACCTTGCGCGACTACAGCGAAGTGGCGGATGCGCTGCGTGCAGTACCGGCGGGTGTCAGCCTGCAAGTTGATCCGGCACGCGTCACCACTGGTTTGCTGGAAAACCTCGATGCCGGTGTCAAGCTGGTCGAGGGCTTGAACCCGACCACGCTGGCCAAGTCGCGCAAAAGCCTGGCGGACGCCGAACATATCCGCCAAGCCATGGAGCAGGACGGCGCGGCGCTGTGCGAATTCTTCGCCTGGCTGGACAGTGCATTGGGCCGCGAGCGCATCACCGAACTGACCATCGACGAACATTTGACCGCTGCACGTACCCGTCGCCCCGATTATGTGTCGCTGAGCTTCAACACCATCGCGGCGTTCAACGCCAACGGTGCGATGCCGCATTATCACGCCACCGAAGAAGAGCATGCGTTGATCGAAGGCGATGGCCTGTTGCTGATCGACTCCGGCGGCCAGTACCTGGGCGGCACCACGGATATCACACGGATGGTGCCGATCGGCACGCCGAGTGACGAGCAGAAGCGCGACTGCACGCGCGTGCTCAAGGGTGTGATTGCCTTGTCGCGTGCGCATTTCCCCAAGGGCATTTTGTCACCACTGCTGGATGCCATCGCCCGTGCGCCGATCTGGGCCGAAGGCGTGGACTACGGCCACGGTACAGGTCACGGCGTAGGCTATTTCCTGAATGTGCACGAAGGCCCGCAAGTGATCGCCTACCAGGCTGCCGCGGCACCGCAGACCGCGATGCAGCCGGGGATGATTACTTCGATTGAGCCAGGTACCTATCGCCCGGGTCGTTGGGGTGTGCGCATCGAGAACCTGGTGTTGAACCGCGAAGCGGGCAAAACCGAGTTTGGTGAGTTCCTCAAGTTTGAAACCCTGACCCTGTGCCCGATCGACACCCGTTGCCTGCAGCCGTCATTGCTGACGGCGGATGAGCGCGAATGGTTTAACGGGTACCACGCCGAGGTGCGTGAACGCCTGAGCCCGCTGCTCAGCGGTGCAGCCTTGGAATGGCTGCAGGTGCGTACCGCCGCTATCTGATCGGTTGCAGTTCAGGAGCATTGGCCAAGGCGTCGGCGAGGTAGTCGACGAACGCCTTGACCCTGGCTGACTGGCGCCGATTGGGCGCCGACACCGCATGGATCGGCAGCGATTGCGGGGTGTAATCCTGTAACAGTGCAACCACGCGGCCGGCTTTGAGGTCATCGGCAAACAGCCACAGGGGCGACAGCGCAATGCCGAGTCCCGTCAGCACCATCTCCCGCACCGCCTCGGAGTTATTACTCTGGGCGTTGCCGGTGATGCGCACCGCGTGTCGTTTGGCGTCCTTTTCGTAAATCCACTGGTTCTGGCTGCTCAGCAAGTTGAAGAGCAGGCAGTTGTGCTGCGTGAGATCTTGCGGGGTGTGTGGGGCGCAGTGCCTGGCAATGTAGGCAGGGCTCGCCACGGTGACGCGGTGGGTGGTGCCGATCTGTCGCGCAATCAGGCCGCTGTCGGGTAATTCGCCGATACGCAACGTCACATCCAGGCCTTCACTGACCAGGTCCTGGAGGTGGTCGTAGAGTTGCAGGTCAATGTGCACGTCCGGGTATTGCTGCAGGAAACCGTGCAAACGCGAGGCGATGTGCAGGCGGCCAAAGCTGACTGACGAGCCTATGCGCAGTGGGCCGGCGATGGTTTCCTTGCCCGTCTGGAAACTGTGTTCCGCGGCATCTACGGCCGCCAGGATTTCGCGGCAATGGCTGTAGTAGCGCTGACCTTCGTCCGTCAGAGACAAATGCCGAGTGCTGCGGGCAATCAGCTTGCCGCCCAATTCGGTTTCCAGCGCCCGCAGCACTTTGCTGATGGTCGGCTGGGTGGTCTGCATCTCTCGGGCGACGGCGGAAAAGCTACCGCGTTCGATGACCCGCACGAAAATCGCCATTGCGTTGAGCTTGTCCATCGGTTGCCTCATTCATGCCAAATGCGCATGGGCACTATAGCTTTTTAGCGTCTTATCGGCATGAGTGCGGCGGCGGATCATGGTTTTATCAACCCACCCATCGAGATCGCCGATATGACTGACATGCACGCTTTGGTAGTAGACGCCGCAGACGCGCCGTTCCGTTTGGCCACGATCCCCAAGCCTGTGGCGGGCGCCGGGCAGGTGCTGGTCCGGGTCAAGGCCAGTGGCCTTAACCCGTTGGACGCGAAAATCCGCGCGGGCCAGGCTGCCCATGCGCAACAGTCTCTGCCTGCCGTTATTGGCATGGACCTGGCGGGCACCCTCGAGGCCGTCGGCCCATTGGCGGGTGATTGGCAAGTCGGCGATGAGGTCTATGCGCTCGGAGCCGGGATCGGCGGTACTCAGGGGGCGTTAGCAGAATATGTGGCGGTTGATGCGCGCCTGCTGGCGCGAAAGCCTGAACGGTTGAGCATGCGCGAAGCGGCGGTGTTGCCGCTGGTATTGATCACTGCATGGGAGGGGCTGGTGGACCGAGCGCGGGTGGGCGTGGGGCACACGGTGTTGATCCAGGGTGGCGCTGGCGGTGTAGGGCATGTCGCAGTGCAATTGGCGATTGCCTACGGCGCGCGGGTGTATGCGACGGGCTCGGCGCGGCACCGCGCAACCATTGAAGGATTGGGCGCCACGTTCATCGACTATCAGCAGCATACGGTCGAAGATTATGTGGCGTCGCACACGGCGGGTGAAGGTTTCGACATTGTGTATGACACCGTTGGCGGCGCGACGCTGGATGCGTCTTTCCGGGCCGCCAAGGTGTATCACGGGCATGTAGTGAGCTGCCTGGGCTGGGGGCAACATAGCCTGGCGCCTTTGTCATTTCGCGGGGCGACCTATTCCGGGGTGTTCACATTGTTGCCGTTGTTGACGGGCAAGGGGCGTGAGCATCACGGGCGGATACTCTCTGACGCCGCCTGTTTGATCGATGCCGGCAAACTCACGCCGATCATGGACCCGCGGCGCTTTGATCGGCATACGGTAAACGCCGCTTACGATTTGCTCGCAAGCGGCGCTCAAGGGCGCTTGGCAATCGAGTTTTAGCGTAGCGCTTCGCGCACAAACTCCAGACGGTCCTGACCGAAGAACAGCTCATTACCTACAAACATACTGGGTGCACCGAATACCCCGCGCTGCACAGCCTGTTCGGTTTTGTCCTTGAGGGCGGCTTTTACCTTTTCATCGTTGGCCAGGTTCAGGACTTCCTCTGGGTCGAAACCGGCGTCACTCAGCACGGAGGCCACCACGACGGGATCGCCCAAGTGGCGACCTTCGACCCAGAGGGCGCGAAACAGGCAATCGATGAAGGCCTGGAAGCGCTCGGGTTCGCGTATCTGGATACCCATGACGGCGCGCATCAGCATCAGGGTGTTGATGGGGAAGTGCGGGTTGAATTTGAGCGGTACGTTGTAGCGTTTGGCGTATCGCGCCAAGTCATTAAACATGTAACGCCCTTTGGCGGGCACAGTGATGGGCGAAGCGTTGCCGGTAGCTTTGAATACACCACCCAGCAGCATGGGTTGATACACCAGTTGCGCACCAGTCTCGGCACACAGCGCTGGCAATTGCGTGTAGGCCAGGTAAGTGGCCGGGCTGCCGAGGTCGAAAAAGAATTCCAGGGTTTTACTCATGGTCGATTCTCACTGCTTATTGTTGTTCTTGATTAGGATGGGACGTGTTTACCAGGGTTCGTTCCAGGGGCGCAGGTCCAGTTCGAAGGTCCAGGCGTCCCGTGGTTGGCTGTGCAGGTACCAATAGTTGTCGGCGATGTGTTCAGGGTTAAGGATGCCGTCCTGGTCTTTCTGCGCGTATTTCTGCGGAAAATTGTCGCGAATAAAGTCGGTGTCGATGGCGCCGTCGACTACTACGTGGGCCACATGGATGTTCCGCGGCCCCAGCTCCCGTGCCATGCTTTGCGCGAGCGCACGGATGCCGTGTTTGGCGCCGGCGAATGCGGCAAACCCTGCACCGCCGCGCAACCCGGCAGTGGCACCGGTGAACAAGATAGTGCCGCGTTCGCGGGTGACCATGCGTTTGGCGACTTCGCGAGCGTTCAGGAACCCGGAGAAGCAAGCCATCTCCCAGATTTTGAAGTATTTGCGCGCGGTTTCTTCGAGGATGCTGCACGGCACATTGGCGCCGATATTGAAGACGAAGGCTTCAATGGGGCCCAATTCGGTCTCTATCTGTTCAACCAGCGCGATCACGTCGTCTTCTTTACGCGCATCACAGGCAAAACCGTGGGCTTGGCCGCCCGCTGCCTGGATGCTTTCGACCAAGGGCTGCAGTTTATCGGCACTGCGACGGGTGACGCAGGCTACATAGCCTTCGCGGGCAAAGCGCCGGGCAATGGCGCCACCGGTTGCATCACCGGCACCAACCACCAATACGATTTTCTTGTTGGGTGTCATGGGAACTCCGTTGCTCGAATGTCGAGCAGGAGTGTAGCCGCAGCAGGGCGAAGGGCATGTCAAGAAGGAGGAGCAGCCGGAAGTGGACTGCTCGGGCGGTCATTTACAGATGACGATCATGCTGCGGCTGGTGTAACCGGCAGGGTTGATGCCGAAAGGATAGTCCCCAGGCTCCTCGGAATTGTCACCGGATTTGGCGATAACCCGGTAGCCCTTGGCGCCGCATGAGTTGGCTGCACTGGTGTAGCACTGGTCCCAGGAGGAGGACAGGCCGGAACAGTTGATGTGCATGCCTTTTTTGCCCCGTTTCACTTCTGTCTTGGTGGTCGCAGCACAGCCAGCAATGCCCACGACCAGTAACAGTATCAAAATTCGTTTCATTACTATCCTTATAGCCGCGTCGCAAAAAGGCTCGATGCAGGCTTTACTCGCTCTCGATTGTAGCGTTCAGCAGTCCCTGTCGAAATTCTCCATGAAAGACATTCGTTTACGGCCTAAACATGGCCTAAATGAACGGCAAATACCAGAGCTACCTGCGATCAGAATCAATCGGCCGGCACCAACGGTTTGGATTCATTGCGCATCGTCAGTGTGGCACCTACGGAGGCGAAGATAATGCAGGTGATCGCCAGCCATTGCGCGAGGGACAAGTGCTCTTGCAGGAAAAACAGACCGGAGAGGGCGCCGAACGCCGGCTCAATGCTCATCAAGGTGCCGAAGGTGCGAGCGGGCAGGCGAGTGAGCGCGACCATTTCCAAGGTATAGGGCAAAGCGGTGGACAGGATGGCGACACCGATGGCAACGGGAATCAGCGAGGGCGTCAGCAATGCGGCGCCGGCATGGACGATGCCGATTGGTGCTACAAACAAAGCGGCGATCATCACGCCCAGGGCGGCAGTTTGCACGCCGTTGTCGTTGCCGGCTTTTTGGCCAAACAGGATGTAGAGCGCCCAGCACACGCCGGCACCCAGTGCGTAGGCGGCGCCGGTCAAGTCGATGCCGCTGCTGGTTTCTCCGATGGGGATCAATAACAGCAGGCCCGCGATCGCGAGGCCGATCCATACAAAATCCACCGCCCGGCGCGAGGCATAGATAGCCACGGCGAGCGGGCCGGTGAATTCCAGCGCTACTGCGATGCCCAGGGGCACTGTGCGCAATGACATATAGAAGAGGAAGTTCATGCCGCCCAGTGCCATGCCATAGACAACGACCGTGCGCAGGGACTTGGCCGTGAGCTTGGCGCGCCATGGGCGTAATAGCAGCAGCATGATCACACTGGCGAAAATCAGGCGCAGCGTGGTAGTGCCCTGTGCGCCGACGATGGGGAACATGCTCTTGGCCAGCGAGGCACCCGACTGGATGGAGGCCATGGCGATCAACAGCAGACCGACCGGAAACAATGCCGAGGCCAGGCTGCGAGGTGGAGTGGTCATTGGGGCGGGTGTCCGAAGTCATAAAAGGGCAGAACGCCTATGATGCTTAACTGCCGGGCTTTGAGCAATATATTGCTCAATTTTGGTTGCGATGCTGCTTATATAGAAGGGAGTGCGGCTTTTTGGACGGTTTGATAGAAAATCTAAATTAAGTGTTGACGGGGATTTATATCTGTCTATAATTCGTCCCACTTCCGGCGCAGTCGAAACGTAAAACTCTTTGGTAAACAATGGGTTACGAAGTTTTCGGCAGCAGGTTGCTTCAGTTCATCGAAGCCAAAAGGGAGTTGAAAAAGAGGTGTTGACAGCAGCGTGTAACGCTGTAGAATTCGCCTCCCGCTAACGAGAGATCGTAAGCGCAAGTGGTTGAAGTTGTTGAAGAATTCTTCGAAAACTTCTGAAAATAATCACTTGACAGCAAATGAGGCTGCTGTAGAATGCGCGCCTCGGTTGAGACGAAAGATCTTAACCAACCGCTCTTTAACAACTGAATCAAGCAATTCGTGTGGGTGCTTGTGGAGTCAGACTGATAGTCAACAAGATTATCAGCATCACAAGTTACTCCGCGAGAAATCAAAGATGTAACCAACGATTGCTGAGCCAAGTTTAGGGTTTCTTAAAAACCCAAAGATGTTTGAACTGAAGAGTTTGATCATGGCTCAGATTGAACGCTGGCGGCAGGCCTAACACATGCAAGTCGAGCGGTAGAGAGGAGCTTGCTCCTCTTGAGAGCGGCGGACGGGTGAGTAATGCCTAGGAATCTGCCTGGTAGTGGGGGATAACGTTCGGAAACGGACGCTAATACCGCATACGTCCTACGGGAGAAAGCAGGGGACCTTCGGGCCTTGCGCTATCAGATGAGCCTAGGTCGGATTAGCTAGTTGGTGAGGTAATGGCTCACCAAGGCGACGATCCGTAACTGGTCTGAGAGGATGATCAGTCACACTGGAACTGAGACACGGTCCAGACTCCTACGGGAGGCAGCAGTGGGGAATATTGGACAATGGGCGAAAGCCTGATCCAGCCATGCCGCGTGTGTGAAGAAGGTCTTCGGATTGTAAAGCACTTTAAGTTGGGAGGAAGGGCAGTAAATTAATACTTTGCTGTTTTGACGTTACCGACAGAATAAGCACCGGCTAACTCTGTGCCAGCAGCCGCGGTAATACAGAGGGTGCAAGCGTTAATCGGAATTACTGGGCGTAAAGCGCGCGTAGGTGGTTTGTTAAGTTGGATGTGAAATCCCCGGGCTCAACCTGGGAACTGCATTCAAAACTGACTGACTAGAGTATGGTAGAGGGTGGTGGAATTTCCTGTGTAGCGGTGAAATGCGTAGATATAGGAAGGAACACCAGTGGCGAAGGCGACCACCTGGACTAATACTGACACTGAGGTGCGAAAGCGTGGGGAGCAAACAGGATTAGATACCCTGGTAGTCCACGCCGTAAACGATGTCAACTAGCCGTTGGAAGCCTTGAGCTTTTAGTGGCGCAGCTAACGCATTAAGTTGACCGCCTGGGGAGTACGGCCGCAAGGTTAAAACTCAAATGAATTGACGGGGCCCGCACAAGCGGTGGAGCATGTGGTTTAATTCGAAGCAACGCGAAGAACCTTACCAGGCCTTGACATCCAATGAACTTTCTAGAGATAGATTGGTGCCTTCGGGAACATTGAGACAGGTGCTGCATGGCTGTCGTCAGCTCGTGTCGTGAGATGTTGGGTTAAGTCCCGTAACGAGCGCAACCCTTGTCCTTAGTTACCAGCACGTAATGGTGGGCACTCTAAGGAGACTGCCGGTGACAAACCGGAGGAAGGTGGGGATGACGTCAAGTCATCATGGCCCTTACGGCCTGGGCTACACACGTGCTACAATGGTCGGTACAGAGGGTTGCCAAGCCGCGAGGTGGAGCTAATCCCACAAAACCGATCGTAGTCCGGATCGCAGTCTGCAACTCGACTGCGTGAAGTCGGAATCGCTAGTAATCGCGAATCAGAATGTCGCGGTGAATACGTTCCCGGGCCTTGTACACACCGCCCGTCACACCATGGGAGTGGGTTGCACCAGAAGTAGCTAGTCTAACCTTCGGGAGGACGGTTACCACGGTGTGATTCATGACTGGGGTGAAGTCGTAACAAGGTAGCCGTAGGGGAACCTGCGGCTGGATCACCTCCTTAATCGACGACATCAGCTGCTCCATAAGTTCCCACACGAATTGCTTGATTCATTGAAGAAGACGATAAGAAGCAGCCTAAAGGGTTGTAGCTTAGTTGGTTAGAGCGCACCCCATGCTCTGTGGTAAAGAGCAGGGTGAGGTCGGCCTTAGCAGCTCGAAATTGGGTCTGTAGCTCAGTTGGTTAGAGCGCACCCCTGATAAGGGTGAGGTCGGCAGTTCGAATCTGCCCAGACCCACCAATTTTGTGTGGGAAACGCCTGTAGAAATACGGGGCCATAGCTCAGCTGGGAGAGCGCCTGCCTTGCACGCAGGAGGTCAACGGTTCGATCCCGTTTGGCTCCACCACTACTGCTTCTACGTTATGAAAGCTTAGAAATGAGCATTCCATCAGGTTGATGATGAATGTTGATTTCTAGTCTTTGATTAGATCGTTCTTTAAAAATTTGGGTATGTGATAGAAAGATAGACTGAACGTTACTTTCACTGGTAACGGATCAGGCTAAGGTAAAATTTGTGAGTTCTCTTAATTGAGAAATTCGAATTTTCGGCGAATGTTGTCTTCACAGTATAACCAGATTGCTTGGGGTTATATGGTCAAGTGAAGAAGCGCATACGGTGGATGCCTTGGCAGTCAGAGGCGATGAAAGACGTGGTAGCCTGCGAAAAGCTTCGGGGAGTCGGCAAACAGACTTTGATCCGGAGATGTCTGAATGGGGGAACCCAGCCATCATAAGATGGTTATCTTACGCTGAATACATAGGCGTAAGAGGCGAACCAGGGGAACTGAAACATCTAAGTACCCTGAGGAAAAGAAATCAACCGAGATTCCCTTAGTAGTGGCGAGCGAACGGGGACTAGCCCTTAAGTGGCTTTGAGATTAGCGGAACGTTCTGGAAAGTACGGCCATAGTGGGTGATAGCCCTGTACGCGAAAATCTCTTAGTCATGAAATCGAGTAGGACGGAGCACGAGAAACTTTGTCTGAATATGGGGGACCATCCTCCAAGGCTAAATACTACTGACTGACCGATAGTGAACTAGTACCGTGAGGGAAAGGCGAAAAGAACCCCGGAGAGGGGAGTGAAATAGATCCTGAAACCGTATGCGTACAAGCAGTGGGAGCCCACTTTGTTGGGTGACTGCGTACCTTTTGTATAATGGGTCAGCGACTTATTTTCAGTGGCGAGCTTAACCGAATAGGGGAGGCGTAGCGAAAGCGAGTCTTAATAGGGCGTCTAGTCGCTGGGAATAGACCCGAAACCGGGCGATCTATCCATGGGCAGGTTGAAGGTTGGGTAACACTAACTGGAGGACCGAACCGACTACCGTTGAAAAGTTAGCGGATGACCTGTGGATCGGAGTGAAAGGCTAATCAAGCTCGGAGATAGCTGGTTCTCCTCGAAAGCTATTTAGGTAGCGCCTCATGTATCACTGTAGGGGGTAGAGCACTGTTTCGGCTAGGGGGTCATCCCGACTTACCAAACCGATGCAAACTCCGAATACCTACAAGTGCCGAGCATGGGAGACACACGGCGGGTGCTAACGTCCGTCGTGAAAAGGGAAACAACCCAGACCGTCAGCTAAGGTCCCAAAGTTATGGTTAAGTGGGAAACGATGTGGGAAGGCTTAGACAGCTAGGAGGTTGGCTTAGAAGCAGCCACCCTTTAAAGAAAGCGTAATAGCTCACTAGTCGAGTCGGCCTGCGCGGAAGATGTAACGGGGCTCAAACCATACACCGAAGCTACGGGTATCACGTAAGTGATGCGGTAGAGGAGCGTTCTGTAAGCCTGTGAAGGTGAGTTGAGAAGCTTGCTGGAGGTATCAGAAGTGCGAATGCTGACATGAGTAACGACAATGGGTGTGAAAAACACCCACGCCGAAAGACCAAGGTTTCCTGCGCAACGTTAATCGACGCAGGGTTAGTCGGTCCCTAAGGCGAGGCTGAAAAGCGTAGTCGATGGAAAACAGGTTAATATTCCTGTACTTCTGGTTATTGCGATGGAGGGACGGAGAAGGCTAGGCCAGCTTGGCGTTGGTTGTCCAAGTTTAAGGTGGTAGGCTGGAATCTTAGGTAAATCCGGGATTCTAAGGCCGAGAGCTGATGACGAGTTAACTTTTAGTTAACGAAGTGGTTGATGCCATGCTTCCAAGAAAAGCTTCTAAGCTTCAGGTAACCAGGAACCGTACCCCAAACCGACACAGGTGGTTGGGTAGAGAATACCAAGGCGCTTGAGAGAACTCGGGTGAAGGAACTAGGCAAAATGGCACCGTAACTTCGGGAGAAGGTGCGCCGGTGAGGGTGAAGGACTTGCTCCGTAAGCTCATGCCGGTCGAAGATACCAGGCCGCTGCGACTGTTTATTAAAAACACAGCACTCTGCAAACACGAAAGTGGACGTATAGGGTGTGACGCCTGCCCGGTGCCGGAAGGTTAATTGATGGGGTTAGCTAACGCGAAGCTCTTGATCGAAGCCCCGGTAAACGGCGGCCGTAACTATAACGGTCCTAAGGTAGCGAAATTCCTTGTCGGGTAAGTTCCGACCTGCACGAATGGCGTAACGATGGCGGCGCTGTCTCCACCCGAGACTCAGTGAAATTGAAATCGCTGTGAAGATGCAGTGTATCCGCGGCTAGACGGAAAGACCCCGTGAACCTTTACTATAGCTTTGCACTGGACTTTGAATTTGCTTGTGTAGGATAGGTGGGAGGCTTTGAAGCGTGGACGCCAGTCTGCGTGGAGCCAACCTTGAAATACCACCCTGGCAACTTTGAGGTTCTAACTCAGGTCCGTTATCCGGATCGAGGACAGTGTATGGTGGGTAGTTTGACTGGGGCGGTCTCCTCCTAAAGAGTAACGGAGGAGTACGAAGGTGCGCTCAGACCGGTCGGAAATCGGTCGTAGAGTATAAAGGCAAAAGCGCGCTTGACTGCGAGACAGACACGTCGAGCAGGTACGAAAGTAGGTCTTAGTGATCCGGTGGTTCTGTATGGAAGGGCCATCGCTCAACGGATAAAAGGTACTCCGGGGATAACAGGCTGATACCGCCCAAGAGTTCATATCGACGGCGGTGTTTGGCACCTCGATGTCGGCTCATCACATCCTGGGGCTGAAGCCGGTCCCAAGGGTATGGCTGTTCGCCATTTAAAGTGGTACGCGAGCTGGGTTTAGAACGTCGTGAGACAGTTCGGTCCCTATCTGCCGTGGACGTTTGAGATTTGAGAGGGGCTGCTCCTAGTACGAGAGGACCGGAGTGGACGAACCTCTGGTGTTCCGGTTGTCACGCCAGTGGCATTGCCGGGTAGCTATGTTCGGAATAGATAACCGCTGAAAGCATCTAAGCGGGAAACTAGCCTCAAGATGAGATCTCACTGGGACCTTGAGTCCCCTGAAGGGCCGTCGAAGACTACGACGTTGATAGGTTGGGTGTGTAAGCGCTGTGAGGCGTTGAGCTAACCAATACTAATTGCCCGTGAGGCTTGACCATATAACACCCAAGCAATTTGTTTCTCGAGAGAGCATCAGATTGCGGTGTGTGAAGACGAGATGAACCGAAAGTTCGACGCTCACAAAACACCGAAAGCTGTCACATACCCAATTTGCTGAAGCGAAGCCAGCTGGCTACGACTCAGTACCCGAATTTCTTGACGACCATAGAGCATTGGAACCACCTGATCCCATCCCGAACTCAGTAGTGAAACGATGCATCGCCGATGGTAGTGTGGGGTTTCCCCATGTGAGAGTAGGTCATCGTCAAGATTAAATTCCGAAACCCCTGATTGCTAACGCAATCAGGGGTTTTGTTTTGGGCGGTCGAAAACCATAGTTCACTTCAAAACCTCTGCGCTTTGAGCAGCTGAATCGGCATCATCAAGATCGGCATCCTCACTCTCACCCTGCACATAGCTGGAGGGGCATCTGATTGATCGCACTTGCGTGATTGAGGCCTTTTTGCAGCCAAAATCCGTCCCTGTCTGACAAAACAGCATGCCGTTGGGGAAATCGATGCAAAGTGTTTCTGCATTTTTGGTATGGTGCAGCACATTTTCACAAGGATTGATCTTTCATCCGCAGGATGCGGCGTCCACCTTCTTCAACGAGATGCTGTAGAAATGCCTGAACCGATACCGATCAAGGATCACGAAAAAGAAAACCGCCTGGTCAACAAGCGCTTGCTCGCCTGCGCACTGTTGGTGATTGGTATTACTTGCGCCTTGGTCGGGCGCATGTATTTCCTGCAGGTGGTGCAGTACGACTATCACTCGACGATTTCCGAGAACAACCGGGTCCATGTACTGCCGATCACGCCCACGCGCGGGCTGATTTATGACCGCAATGGCGTGGTGCTGGCCGACAACCGTCCAAGCTACAACCTGACTATCACCCGTGAGCGCACCACCGACCTCAAGGGCGAGCTGGACGCTATCGTCAGCCTGTTGCACTTACCCGCAGAAGACCGCGCGGTGTTCGACAAGGCATTGAAACAAGCCCGCCATCCGTTTGTGCCGGTAACGCTGTTCTACGAATTGACCGAAGAGCAGATTGCCGTGCTGGCTGTTAACGAGTTCCGCTTGCCGGGCGTCGATGTTGAACCGCAGTTCGTGCGGCATTACCCGTTGGGCGCGCATTTTGCCCACTCGATTGGCTATGTTGGCCGAATCAACGAAAAAGAATCCAAAGCCCTCGATTCGGTGGAGTACCGCGGTACCCAGTCCATCGGCAAGACCGGTATCGAGCGTTTCTACGAGTCCGAGCTGCACGGCCATGTCGGCTATGAAGAGGTCGAGACCAACGCCCAGGGCCGCGTGTTGCGCGTACTCAAGCATACCGACCCGATCCCCGGCAAAAACATCGTGCTGAGCCTCGACGTCAAACTCCAGGAAGCGGCAGAAGAGGCCCTGGGTGATCGCCGTGGTTCGGTGGTGGCGCTCGACCCGCAGACCGGCGAAGTGCTGGCCATGGTCAGCAAGCCGAGCTTTGACCCGAACCTGTTCGTCACCGGCATCAGCTTCAAGGAATATGCCGCGCTGCACGATTCTATCGATCGGCCGCTGTTTAACCGCGTGCTGCGCGGGCTTTACGCGCCCGGCTCGACCATCAAGCCGGAAGTGGCCATCGCTGGTCTCGACAGTGGTGTAGTGACCGCGCAAACCCGAGTGTTCGACCCCGGTTATTACCAATTGCCCGATTTTGACCATAAATACCGCAACTGGAACCACAGCGGTGACGGCTGGGTAGACATGGATGCGGCGATCATGCGCTCCAATGACACCTACTTTTACGACCTGGCCCATAAGCTGGGTATCGATCGACTGCACGACTACCTGGCCGAATTCGGTCTCGGTCAGAAAGTCTCCCTCGACATGTTCGAAGAATCAGCCGGCCTGATGCCTTCCCAGGCCTGGAAGCGCGCGACGCGGCGCCAACCCTGGTTCCCGGGCGAAACCGTGATCCTCGGCATTGGCCAGGGCTATATGCAGGTCACGCCGTTGCAGTTGGCCCAAGCCACAGCGCTGATCGCCAACAAAGGTGTGTGGAACCGACCGCACCTTGCCAAGACCATCAACGGTGTACCGCCGGTGGACGAAAACCCGATGCCTAACGTGGTGCTCAAGGACCCGCGAGATTGGGAGCAAGTCAACCATGGCATGCAGTTGGTGATGCACGACCCTCGCGGTATCGCGCGTGCGGCAGCGGCCGGTGCTCAATACCGGATCGCCGGCAAGAGTGGTACTGCGCAGGTGGTGGCGATCAAGCAGGGTGAGCGCTATAACCGCAACAAGACGCTGGAGCGCCATCGCGACAACGCCTTGTTCGTCGGCTTTGCGCCGGCCGAACATCCGAAAATCGTGATCTCGGTGATGATCGAAAACGGCGAAGCCGGTGGCCGCGTGGCAGGCCCGGTGGTGCGGCAGATCATGGATGCCTGGCTGCTTGACCAGGAAGGCCATCTCAAGCCGCAATACGCGACGCCCGCCAAGGCGCCCGGTGACCCGCACGTCTAGTCAGGTCTTCCACTCATCCCAGTGCTCTACGCCTGCGTAAGCAAGCCAGGGCACATCATGGGCCGTCCAGATGTGCGAGGTGGGCCGCACGCCAGGGTCATCATCCAGCGTCGCCACCCGCACAATCACATGGGGCTGATGCCCACGCTCAGCCATCAGGTGTGAGCCGCAGCGCGAGCAGAAATGCCTGAGCTTGCCCGGCGAAGATTCAAACGACGACAACAGCGCCTGCCCCTGCGTCCAGCGAAAGTGCTCGCGCAGCACCCCGGCCGTGGCCACGAATGCGGCTGCATGCACTTTGCGGCAACTGTCGCAATGGCAGTGGCTGATGGGCATGTCCAAGCTGTCGATTTGATAGCGCACGGCTTTGCAGAAGCAACTTCCATTCAGCGGGTCAGTCATACACGTATTGCCTGATCAAGGACGGGGACAATCATCATTGCTTACAACCTGAGGTTGCGCATTGTTTGTTGTCGCCTACTTTCAATGGAGGAGGTGACTTATGCACGTGTTAGATCGCATCGAACGAAAAGTCCTGCTCAACGTACCGCGCAAACAAATCTGGGACGCGCTCACCAATGCCGAGCAATTTGGCCAGTGGTTTGGCATCGCCCTCAAGGGTGAAACCTTTACCGCTGGAAAAACCATCGAGGCGCCGATCACTTACCCAGGCTACGAACATGTGGTGTGGAAGGCAGAAATCGTGCGCATCCTGCCCCAAACCCTGTTCTCATTCAGATGGCACCCTTACGCTGTCGAAAAGGGCGTCGACTACGACCAGGAAACACCGACCCTGGTGGAGTTCACCCTCGACGACCGCGCGCCCGGCATCCTGCTGCGGGTAGTCGAATCCGGTTTTGACGCTGTGCCCGAAGCGCGTCGCCAGAAAGCCTTCAAGATGAACTCCCGAGGTTGGGATGAGCAAATGGGCAACATCGAAAATTACCTGAACCAGGCGCGCAGCGCCTGACCCAAACGGGCATCGTGAAGATGCCCGTTTTCATTGCTGTCAGCCTTCGTGAGCCGTGGTGATTTCCAGGGTGTCGGTGAAGGTCACCAACACACTCTGGCCGACTTTCAGGTCTTTGAGGCCGGCACGAATTTCCGGTTTTTCAACGTTCAGTACTTTGGTCGCGCCCGTCGGGTTTTCCAGGGTGACCTGGTTTTTCTTCAGATCGATATGGGTGATCTTCAGTTGCACCTGCACTTGGCGGAACGCTGCGCCGCCAGGGTTGGGGTTATCGGCAGTGGCGCGGACCACGCCGGTTTTCTCGCTGGCATCCGGCGGGCTCTTGTCCACGTCGGTGTCGAGCACGGCAGCCACCGAATGGGTGGTCAGCACCTTCACCTGATCGCCCACCTTGAGGTTGCCCAGATCCTTGGCCTCATCACTGAGTTGCACATGCACCGGGTTACCCTGGGCACCTGCCAGCACCACCTGGTGGTTGGCGGCATCGACCGACAGCACTTTGGTGGTGACTTCATCGGCTTCGAGGGATTTGGACAGTGGGATATCGGCAGCGTAAACGGCTAGGTTGCCGGCAGACAGGAGGGTCACCAGCGCAATGGCCTGGCGCAGGGAGCGGGATACATTCATTGGTAGGACTTCCATGTGAGAGAAGCCCTGAGTCTAGTGGTGAGTCAGCGATGCGCAAATCCGCTGACTCGCCAGGTTACAACGTGTTTAGAAGTCCACCGTCGCCGAGAACTTGGCCACCCGCGGATCACCTTGGGTCAGATAACCGCCCAACGCCGATTCCCAGTACTTGGTATTCGCCACGTTCTCCACCGTCGCGCCCAGGCTCACATCACGCTGGGCCACCTTGAAGTTGTAGCGGGCGCCCACGTCGAAGCGGTTCCAGGCCGGCAGGCTGAGGTTGTTCGCCGCATCGGCGTACTGGCCGCCGGTACGCAGCATACGGCCGTTGACGCTCACGCCTTGCAGGCCCGGCACATCCC
The DNA here is from genome assembly GCF_030263855.1 of Pseudomonas sp. ChxA. Lineage (NCBI taxonomy): Bacteria > Pseudomonadati > Pseudomonadota > Gammaproteobacteria > Pseudomonadales > Pseudomonadaceae > Pseudomonas > Pseudomonas sp. ChxA. The sequence goes on along the minus strand of NZ_JARPMK010000001.1, from coordinate 4,885,636 downwards.
AATCCACGCCAGCGTTAAGTTGGAAGGACGGTACGCCAATGGCGCGGTTGCCGTCGTTGGCGCCGTTAGCCGTGCCGTTGACTTCGGTGTGGATGATGGTCGCGCCGCCCAGCAGGCGTAAGCCGCTGACCGGTTCGCCGAAGACATTCAGCTCTACACCTTTGTTGACTTGCTCGCCTTCGAAGACAAAGGTCGCAGTGCCGTCTGCATTAAGCTGGGAAAAACCTTGGGTCGGCTGTTCGATTCGGTACACACCCAGCGTTGCGCCATAGGTGCCCATGTCGACCTTGACGCCAGCCTCGGTCTGTTTCGAGCGTGCGGGTGCAAAGGTCTGGTTGGCGTTGGTCACGATGGCGCTGCTGAAGGTGGAGGGGGCAGTTGGTCCTGACGCCAGGCCTTCGATGTGGTTGGCGTAAAGCGACACATGCTCCCAGGGTTTGAACACCAGGCCATACACCGGCGTGGTAATGCCCTTGGCGTAATTGGCAGTGCGTGTGCCGGTGCCATAGGCGTAGCCCTGAACCACCAGCTCCTGGCGACGCAAGCCGGCGGTGAACAGCAAGCGGTCATCCATAAAACCGAAGGTATCCGACACCGCCGCGCTGCGGGCGAAGGTCTTGGCGGTGATGCCAGGGTCGTTCAGGTCGCTGCCGGAGGTGAAGCCTCCTTTGGCTGGAGCAGTCACATCAGCCGGGTTGTAAATATTGGTCGGCTGGGTGCCGGAGGCAAAGTCAAAGGCGTTGCGGGTCTGGGTCCAGATGCCGGTCAAGCCGAGGTTCAATTTGTGGCTGACCGCGCCGGTCTGGAACTTGCCGTTCAGGCCGGCCATCAGGCTGGTGTTATCTTCCTGATGCGCAATGTTCGAGCCGCTGACCGTGGCATTGCCCAGCGTGTCCCTGAGGGTGACCGAAGAATAGCGGCCCAGCTCGTTGGTGTGCTTGGCGCCGCCGGCGATGTAGGCGGTCCAGTTGTCATTGAGGTCGTACTCACCGCGCAACATGCCGAAGGTGTCTTCCAGGCTGGTGGTGCCCCAGTTCGGCGCGTAGTTGGTGTCGGCCGACGGCGCATTCGGGATGTGAGTCAGCCCGTTGCCGAGCAACACCGAGTTACGCCCGCCATTGACCTGCTGCTTCTGATAAACAAAATCGCCGGACACGCGCAGGGCGTCACCGCGATAATCCAGGCCGACCGAGAACAGCTTCGAGCGCTGGCTTTCGTCGTCGATGGCAGTGTCGCCTTCGCGCTGGGAAATATTCACCCGCGCGCCAAAACGGTTGTCTTCACCGAAGCGCTGGCCGATGTCCAGGTGCTCGCCAACCCGCCCGTCACTGCTGATATCGGTGCTAAAACGGCGCAACGGCACATCATCGGCGCGCTTGGGTTGCAGATTAACGCCGCCGCCGATACCGGAACCGCTCGGCGTCACGCCGTTGATGAAGGCGTTGGGGCCTTTGAACACTTCAACCCGTTCCAGCGCGTCGGTGGACATGATCTGGCGCGGCAGGATGCCGTACAAACCGTTGAACGAGATATCGTCACCATTGAGCGGCAGGCCACGAATCACGAAGGCCTGGGCCTGGTTCGCATAGCCTGATGCCTGGCGCACGGACGAGTCATTGAGCAGCACATCGCCGACGGTTTGCGCGTGCTGCTCGCGGATCAACTTCTCGGTGTAGGAGGACATGCTGAACGGCGCGTCCATGATGTCCTGGTTGCCCAGCACACCTAACTGGCCGCCGCGCGCCACTTGGCCGCCCGCGTAAACCGGCGGCAATGCGTTCGGTGCAGGGGCGTCGGCGCTGATAGTGGTGGCACCCAATTCCAGTGTGTTGCCGTCCGGGCTTGCCGCATAAGCGGCAAAGCTTATGGAGCAGCAAAGGGCGAGCAGGGTAGGGCGAAAGGGCACAACAAGTCGGGAGCAGGTGGGCATGGTCGATCCTGACGGCGAACCGTCATGTGAGGAAAAAGGGCAACAACGTTGCGCTTCCTCACTGCGCGGATACGACTCCGGCGCGAATGATAGTAATTGTCATTAATATTCCGCAACAAGTTTGTGAAATTGTTGTCCGCACGCGCGGGATCTGCCGACCAGCGGCCGCAAAGGTGCTATATAGCCTCTCCCTTACTGCACTCAAGGCACTGGCGGCATGAACCTCACCGGCCATAACCTGGCGTTGCTGGCCTCACTCAGCACCTTGCTGGATGAGCGTAATGTCACCCGCGCCGCCGAACGCCTGTCCATCAGCCAGCCCGCGCTCTCGGCACAATTGGCGCGCTTGCGTGACTTGTTCGGCGACCCATTGCTCACCCCCGCGCTGTCCGGCAAGGGCATGGTGCTGACGCCTCGCGGCGAACACCTGCAACAGCCGTTGCGCCAAGCCCTGCAAGTGCTCGAAGACGTCATCAACCACACGCCCCTGTTCGACCCGTTCAGTGCCCAACGTGTGTTCAGCCTGGCGGCGAATGACAATGCCAGTGCCATCATGGCGCCGCGCCTGATCGCGTTGACGCGCGCGATGGGCATCCAAGGCATTCGCTTTGCCTTTCGCGGCATCGACAGAAACAGGCTGCCCGAGCAGATGGAAAGCGGCGACATCGACCTCGCCCTGACCGGTAAAGACGCCGTCGACAAAGCCTCGCAACTGTTACTGCTCGAGGAAGAGTTTCGCTTGGGCCAGCGCATCGGCCACCCACGCGGCACTGGGCCGGTGACGCTGGCGGCGTACACCCAGTTGGAACACGTGCTGGTGTCTGGCGATGGCGGCGGATTCTACGGCTTTATGGATGAGGCGTTGGCGCGCAAAGGGCTGGCGCGGCGGGTTGGGGTTTCGGTGCAGTACTACAGCCTGGTGCCGTTGATCCTGCAGACCACCGATCTGGTCTGTACCTTGCCCGCGCAGTTTCTTGAACGCTACGCCGGCACGCTGCAATCGTCTGCCCTGCCGCTTGAAGTACAGCGCTACAACCTCTACGCGGCCTGGCATTCACGTTTTGATCAGGATCCCGCCCACGCCTGGCTGCGCAGCATGCTTAGCCAATGCGCGGCGGCGTAGCTTATTTTGCCGGCATCCAGATGAAGTGATCACCCTCGGCCTTGATCTGGCCAATGCCCGGGAACGGGAAGTGCGGGGCGAAAATCGTCTCATGGCTGTCGGCCAGTTTCTTCAGCTCTGCGCGGCGCGTGGCGATGCCTTCATCACGGTCATTGTCAAAAGTGATCGCCCATTCAGGCTGAGCCAGGGACACAATCGAGCTGTGGACCAGATCACCTACATCCAGCAAGCGCGATTGCCCTGAGACAATCTGATAGCCCACATGACCAGGCGTATGGCCCTTGAGCGGTACAGAGTTGATACCCGGTGCGACTTTATCGCCCGGTGCAAAGGTCTTCACCTGCGGCGTAATCACTTTGATCAGCGCCGCCATGTTGGCCTGGCCTTGCAGCCATTGCCAGTCCGGCTTGGAGATCTTCACCACTGCCTTGGGAAACGCCTGCGTGCCCTCGGCCGTGACCAGCCCGCCAATATGGTCGCCGTGCACATGGGTGATCAGCACATCCGTGATCTGCTCAGGCGCAACGCCGGCCTGCGCCAGGCTCTGCATCAGCAAGCCTTGCACGTTGGGGCCCAAACCGGTGTCGATGAGGATGGTTTTTTTGCCGTCCTTCACCAGCAATGCGTCCACATCCAGGCTGACCTTGTCGGTCGGCGCACCAGCGGCGGCGAGCACGCCGGCAACGGCCTCTGGCCCGACATTGGCGCCGAAGACCTTGCCGTCATTGGGGATGTCATTGGTCTTGTCGTGCAGCGCCGTCACCTGCAACGGGCCGAAGTGAAAGGTGCGTGCGGCGGGCACGTCTTCGGCCGCCTGGGCAAGGGCGATGGAACAGGCGCTGAGTACAAATGCTAAGGTCAGGTGTTTAATCATCGGTCGGGTTCTCGGGCTCTCAGGTTATGGGGCGGGGTTCGGGATGCGCCGAGCAGGCTAAAGCGCTGGGGCGGCACAGTGAAATCCACATTCAGCATAGGAGGTATAAGCCGGATAAATGCCATCGCCCATCGCGTTTGCCCGGATGCCGAGTAGAATCACGCCCTGAGAGCGATTCCTGAGGTGCGGTACGGTGGATTTACAGCAGGGTTTTGTCCTGACCCGGCATTGGCGCGACACGGCGGCGGGCACGGAGGTCAGTTTCTGGCTGGCCACCGACCAAGGCCCACGGTGCGTGCGCCTACCCGTGCAAACCTCGGTGATGTTTATTCCGGAAGCGCATCGCAAGCCGCTCGACTGGCTGCTCAAGGGCGAGCGCGAGATTGAACTGCGCCCGTTGCAGTTGTGCGACTTCCATCATCGCCCTGTCCTCGGCCTCTACACCCGCCAGCACCGCCAGCTGATGGACCTGGAAAAGCGCTTGCGCGCCGCCGGTGTCGACGTTTACGAAGGTGACGTGCGCCCGCCCGAGCGCTACATGATGGAACGCTTCATCACTGCGCCCGTGTGGTTTGGCGGCACGCCGGATGCCAGCGGCACCTTGCTCGACGCGCAGTTGAAACCCGCGCCGGACTACCGCCCGCCGCTCAAACTGTTGTCCCTGGACATCGAGACCACCGCCCAAGGCGACCTGTATTCCATCGCCCTCGAAGGCTGCGGCGAGCGCCAGGTGTACATGCTCGGCCCGCCCAACAAAGCCGATGCGGTGGACTTCAAACTCGACTATTGCGATACCCGCGCCCAATTGCTCGAACGCCTCAACCAATGGCTGGCCACCCACGACCCCGATGCAATCATCGGCTGGAACCTGGTGCAGTTCGACCTGCGCGTATTGCACGAACATGCCCAGCGTCTCAACGTGCCGCTCTTGCTGGGGCGTGGCGGCGAGGCCATGGCCTGGCGTGAACATGGCAGCCGCAACCACTATTTCGCCGCCGCGGCCGGGCGGCTGATCATCGATGGCATCGAAGCCCTGCGTTCGGCGACCTGGAGTTTCGAATCCTTCAGCCTGGAAAACGTCGCGCAAACCCTGCTCGGCGAAGGCAAGGACATCTCCACGCCGTACCAGCGCATGGACGAAATCAACCGCATGTTCGCCGAGGACAAACCGGCATTGGCGCGCTACAACCTCAAGGACTGCGAGTTGGTCACGCGGATTTTCGCCAAGACCGAGCTGCTCAAGTTCCTGCTCGAACGCGCCAGCGTCACCGGGCTGCCGGCCGACCGTAACGGCGGCTCCGTGGCGGCGTTCACGCACCTGTATATGCCGCTGATGCACCGCCAAGGCTTCGTCGCGCCGAACCTGGGCGACAAACCGCCCCAGGCCAGCCCCGGCGGGTTCGTGATGGACTCGCGGCCCGGCCTCTATGAATCGGTGTTGGTGCTGGACTACAAAAGCCTTTACCCGTCGATCATCCGCAGTTTTCTTATCGACCCGGTGGGCCTGATCGAAGGCCTCAAGCACCCGGACGACAGCGAGTCGGTAGAGGGCTTTCGCGGTGCGCGTTTTTCCCGCACCCGGCACTGCCTGCCCTCGATTGTCGCGCGGGTTTCCGAAGGCCGCGAAGTGGCCAAGCGTGAACACAACGCGCCACTGTCCCAAGCCCTTAAAATCATCATGAACGCGTTTTACGGCGTACTCGGTTCCAGCGGCTGTCGCTTCTTTGATACACGGCTGGCGTCCTCGATCACGATGCGTGGGCACCAGATCATGCGCCAGACCCGCGAGCTGGTCGAAGCCAAGGGTTATGACGTGATCTACGGCGACACCGACTCTACCTTCGTCTGGCTCGGCAGCGCGCATTCTGCCGATGACGCCAGCCGCATCGGCCGCGACTTGGTGCAGCACGTCAACGACTGGTGGCGCGCGCATCTGCACAACGAATTCGGCCTGCAAAGCGCCTTGGAACTGCAATACGAAACCCACTTTAGCCGCTTCCTCATGCCGACCATTCGCGGTGCGGAGGAGGGCAGCAAAAAGCGCTACGCCGGCTTGGTGATACGCGCCGACGGCAGCGAAGAAATGGTCTACAAAGGCCTGGAAACCGTACGCAGCGACTGGTCACCGCTGGCCCGGCAATTCCAGCAGGAACTCTACCAGCGCATCTTCCATCGCCAGCCCCATCAGGACTATGTGCGCGACTATGTGCGGCGTACCTTGAGCGGCGAACTCGACGACCTGCTGATCTACCGCAAACGCCTGCGCCGCCCACTCGACGACTACGAGCGCAACGTGCCGCCGCATGTGCGCGCCGCACGCCTGGCGGATGAATACAACGACCGTCTGGGGCGCCCGCGCCAGTACCAGCGCGGCGGTTGGATCAGCTACGTGATTACGGTCAACGGTCCGCAGCCGCTGGAAGTACGCCAGGCACCCATCGACTACGACCACTACGTCACCCGGCAATTACAGCCGGTGGCCGATGCGATCCTGCCGTTCGTAAATGATGATTTCGGCACGCTGTTCGGCGGGCAAATGGGCCTGTTTTAAAACGCTTGCCTGCACGTGGGGCGAGCCTGCACTCTTGGCCTTTGACGACCACGCTCAGACGGCGCAGCTTCCCATGACTCAGATCAGGTTGACCGGCAGCACGGTCGAACTCCAGCCCCTGCAACGCGAACACAAGGCCGCCTTGCTTGAAGCGGCTGCCGACGGCCAATTGTGGAATCTCAAGGTCACCAACGTGCCAGGCCCGGACACCATCGACACCTACATCGACACGGCCTTGGCCGGCCGTGATGCGGGCAGCGTGATCCCCTTCACCCTGGTGCGCGCAGGCACTGGCCAGGTGGTGGGCAGCACGCGGTTCTGGAAGGTCGATCGGGTTAATCGCAAGCTGGAAATCGGCCACACCTGGTTGGCCGAGTCCACGCAAAAAACCGGCATCAACACCGAAGCCAAGCTCTTGCTGCTGACCTACGCTTTCGAAGTGCTCGACTGCGTACGGGTGCAATTCACCACCGACGAACTCAACGAAAAATCCCGCGCCGCGATCCTGCGCCTCGGCGCTGTGCAAGAGGGCATTGTGCGCCACGAACGCATCATGCCCGACGGGCGCAAGCGCAATTCGGTGCGGTTCAGCATCATCGATTCGGAATGGCCGCAGGTGAAGGCCGGCTTGCAGGCCAGACTGCGGCGCTAAGGAGATACCGCCCATGTACACGCTCTACGGCATCGACGAATCCGGTTCCTGCATGATCGAAATCGCCCTGCAGCGTTGCGCGGTGCCGTGGCGGCGAATCGACGCCAGTTCCTGGGAAGACAGCGAAGGCAGTGACGCCCTGGCCCGGATCAACCCACTTAAACAAATCCCTACCTTGGTGACGCCCGAGGGCCAGGTGCTGACCGAAAGCGCCGCGATCCTGATCCACCTGGGCCTGGAATTTCCCGCCTCCGACCTGCTCGGCGGCAACCGTGCGCAGATCTTGCGTGGGCTGGTATACATCGCCGCCAATTGCTATTCGGCGGTCGGCATCATCGACTACCCGCAACGCTGGCTCGGTAATGTGGATGACGCCGCACAGGCGCAACTGGTCAGCGGCACGCGCCGTTACCTGCACCAAGCCTGGGTGGTGTTTGCCGAGCAGTTTGCCGACCAGTTGTTCGCTCCCGGCAATGTGCCGAACGCGCTGGGCATTATGGCTGCCGCGGTATCGCGTTGGGACGCGGCGCGGGAGGTGTTGAACAACCTTGCTCCAGGCTTTGCCCAGACGCTGGCGCAGGTGGATGCCGACCCAGTGGTGGCGCCGGTGTTTGCGCGGCATTGGCCGCAATAGAACGCCTCGTTATGGTTCCGCAATCAGAAGAAACAATCACTGATAACCCCATTCGAGCCCTTGCGTGGCAGGCTTCCTGACCTACGCTTCTTAACGAGGTGTAGGAATCATCCTTGAAATTGACTGTCGCAGACATGAAACTCAAGAACCCTGCATGGAATTCAAAGGAGGTGCGCATGCTCATCCGGTCGCTGACCCTGGCTACCTTGATGGCTTTTACGGGGCCGCTGTTGGCCGCGGATGATATCAACCCACTCAAGCAGGACTTGAATAAGTCCCGACCGCTGGTGGTGGTGGAACTTGATTCCGGCAATGAAACATTGGCGACCCTCAAGAAACAGCTGGACGAGCCTGCCAACAAGCAGTCCTTTGAAGAACGCAGCATGGTGTTCTACACCGTGAAGTTCGGCAGTATCGGCGCCGAGGGTGAGAAGTTTGCCAAGGATGCCAAGGACAACAAGAAGCTCACACCGCCGGAAACCAATGCGTTGATCCGTGCCCTCAAGCTGGGCGCTGGTAGTGGCACCAAGGTGATTCTGGTGGGTAAAGACGGTGAGAAGAAGCTTGAGAAGACCGTACCGCCGGATACTCTCGACTTGAAGGAGTTCTTCAGCGCCATCGACCAGATGCCCCAGGCTGAAAAAGACCTCGCTGCACCGGCCGAGCCTGAGCCTGCTGCTGTAGCTGCGCCAGCCAAGAATGGTAAACCTGCCAAGCCCGCTAAAGCTGGTAGCAAGCCCGCCGCTTCACAACTCGATGATTGAATGTACATAAGCCAATGTGGGAGCTGGGTTGCCTGCTGTGGCGGGCTGTCGGTGTGTATATCCGTTGCTGCGGTAACGGCTGAGTAGGGTTCCGCTCTTACAGCGGGTCACTTTTGGCAAACGCCCCAAAAGTAACCAAAAGGTCTTTGCCCCACCACTCGGCACCTCGCTTAGGCTCGGTGTGCCCTCACTCCGGCTTGAATCCGTGGGCCGCCGCGATGGGCCATCCTTGGCCCAGCGCGGCTAACCCGGCGTCCTGCCGGGTTACCCACGGATTCAAGCCTGCGTTCGGCCATCGTGGTTAACGGGGCGTCTCAGATCAAAAGCAGATCAAGATCAAGATCTACAGCACGGCGGCCTGAAAGCCGACCTGAGTGGTTGAAGCAAAAGCCAGATCAAGTGCGAAGCAAAAGCCTATCTGAATACACTGAAGAGCTGCTTTTCTGTGGGAGCTGGCTTGCCTGCGATGCAGACACCTCGGTGTTTCAGGTACACAGAGTTGATGCCATCGCAGCGGTGCGACGATTCGACAAGCCAGCTCCCACAGTTGACCGAGTATGGCTTTGCTGTTGCTGTTTGCTGTTGCTGTTGCTGTTGCTGTTGCTGTTGCTGTTGCTGTTGCTGTTGCTGTTGCTGTTGCTGTTGCTGTTGCTGTTGCTGTTGCTGTTGCTGTTGCTGTTGCTGTTGCTGTTGCTGTTGCTGTTGCTGTTGCTGTTGCTGTTGCTGTTGCTGTTGCTGTTGCTCTGGCCCTTACATCCTTTTCGATGACGAAGTCAGCGGTCTTTTGATCTGCGCTTTTGATCCTGATCTGAAATCGCCCCCCAAATCACTGTCGGATTGCGGGCATGCCGAGCCATAGCGAGGCACCGAGTGTTGGGGCGAGGACCTTTTGGTTACTTTTGCGTCCTTGTGTACGGACCGGACACATGGTTGACGGGTGTGCGGGGACATGGTGGACACTTCTCGGCAAGCTAACTGCGCCGGGAGGCCATCATGCCCTGGAACTCGAGAGACGCCATGAGCCTAAAAGAAGAGTTTGTTTCCTTAGCAAAGAAACCCGGCAGTAATAAGCGAGAGCTGTGCCGACGATTCGGCATAAGTCCGCAGACAGCCTACAAGTGGCTAAAACGCTACGAGGCCGGCGGTTCTGCAGGCCTGCAAGAGAAGTCACGTAAGCCCGTCAGCAGCCCCAAGCTGACCCAGGCCGAGCTGGAGGCTGAGGTTATTGCACTTCGCCAAGATCATCCGGCATGGGGCGGACGAACAATTAGCAGCATGCTGGACAAGCGAATTGCCCCCAGTACTGTCACGAATGTCTTGCACCGGCATAGCTTGATTAAACCCTCAGATAAAGAACCAGGGGCCCTGCTGAGATTTGAACATCCTGAGCCCAACGATCTTTGGCAGATGGATTTCAAAGGCCACTTTGCAATGCAGCAAGGCCGATGCCACCCCCTGACCATCCTGGACGATCATTCGCGGTTCAATCTGGCCATCCAAGCGTGTGATAACGAGCGAGGTACCACCGTAAAAGAGAAGATGAGCAAGGTATTTGAAATTTACGGTTTACCAGCACGTATCAACGTCGACAATGGCGCGCCTTGGGGCTCACCGCGTAATCCTGGCGAGATCACCGAGTTGAGCATTTGGCTGGTGCGTTTGGGAATTCGGATAAGTTTCAGTCGTCCCTACCATCCGCAAACAAATGGGAAAATCGAGCGTTTCCATCGATCACTCAAGGCAGAAGTCCTTAACGGACGTCACTTTTCTACACTGGCAGATGCCCAGCTAGCTTTCGATCAATGGCGTGAAATATACAACCTGCAACGTCCCCATCAGGCGCTGGAATACAAGGTGCCAATGGACCGTTATCGCAGCAGTTCTTGGGATTATCCGCAGCAACTACCGGAGTTTGAATACGGACCAGATGACGTATTAGCCAAGGTTTATCACAGCCGTTTTCGCTTTCAGAAAAGCTATTTCAGCATCGCAAAAGGCCTGGCAGGGCAACACATAGCAATCCGCCCTAACCCTGAAAGCGATGGTCTGTTCGATGTCTATTTCTGCCATCATTTTTTGCGAACTATCGAAGTTAGTAAGCCTGATTATGGTCAATAATGTGTCCACCATGTCCCCGCACATGTGTCCACCATGTGTCCGGTCCGTACACGTCCTTGCAAAAGTGACCCGCTGTAAGAGCGGAACCATAGGCCGCCGTTACCGCAGCAACGGATATGTACACCAACAAGCCGCCATCACAGACACATTGATTCAGCGCTGTTCCAAAGGTTTTGCCACCTTCCGCACCGGAAACGGAAAATAGAAAAACCGCAAAAACGCCACCCGCTTGATCACTTCCCCGATCAGCAACGGCACCACCACCGCCACCACCAATCCAATGCACGCCGACAGCAACGGATGCAGGCCCACACGCTCCATCAGGTCAACAGTCTTATGCTGAATCTCCCCATGAAAGATCAGCAGAATCAAAGTGGACTGCCCGATGTACGTCATCACCCGCGTGATGACGGCCGACGCCATCAGCACCCGCGCCAGTGACCAGCTCGCGTACACACCGATCACCGCCAGCAAGCTCGTCCACAGCCAATGGTCGTAGCGCCGCTGCGCCAGGTCCATGGTGTCGTGGCTGTACAGGAACACTGCGGCGAACAACGCTACCGAAATCACCAGCGTCAGTAGCGACCCTTCATGCCGACGCAACCAATCGCGCAGCAGGTAGCCGTAGATGAAGTAAGTGCTGCTGATCAGGGTTATCTCAAGGCTGAAGGGTAAGCCAGGCAGCGTCCAGGTCTGCCCGCCAACCGTCACCGGTATTTGCCAGAACCACGGCAATACCCAGATGCCGATCAGCAGTTGCACCGCAATCAGCAGGCAACTCACCGGCAGTGACAGCTTCAGGCGCTGGATCAGGCGCAACATCAGCCAACTGAACAGAATCGCCACCCAGAAGTGCGGCAGAAACCACAGCGCCTGCCAGGGAATGGTGTCCACCGAGGCATACAGCACGCCGCCGACATCCGGCAGCAGCGGTTGGCCGCGCAGTACATCGCGCACCAGCACGTACACCAGCATGGTGAAGAAAAACGGCTTGAGCAGGCCGTCGGCCTTGCGCACTGCCATTTCCACAAAGGGTTGCTCGGGCTTGAAGAACACCCCGGAGAGGAAAAAGAACAGCGGCAAGATGAACGAAGCAATGATCGGATACTGCAACTCCAGGGAGTTGGCCACGAACCAGCTGTGGCCGTACACGATCAACAGGATGCCGATGCCCTTGGCAATGTCCATTTGAATCCAACGATGTTTCATCCGACTGTCCCCGATCGATCGATCATGCCTTGCGCCATGGCTTGAGCCACAGCCCCATGCCCAGCAACACCACGGCGCCGGCCAGGGTGCTTAACCCCAGTTGCAGCCACACGCCTTGAATTGGAAACAGCAGCAGCGCCGCCAGGCCCATCACCAGCGCACTGAGCAGCCAGTGCCGTGCCCAGGGCAGCGCGCCTTGCAATGCCTGGCGCTGCATCAGCAGCAGGGCGGTGCAGATCACGCCTGCCAGTGCGGCCAAGGGAATACCCGCCAGGCCAAACACAAACGGCAGCACGCCCAGCAACAGCACATTGACCAGGCTGCCGAGCAGTTCGCAACGCAGCGGCTGGCGCGTATCGCCCGCGGCATACGCATAACGCGCGAGTAAGGCGTTCCAGGCGCCGAATACCAGCGGCACGGCAAACCAGGCCAGCAGCAGCGGCAACGGTGAGTCCGCCGATTGTTTGGGCAGCAGCAGGGCCACCAGGCTCGGCGCCGCCGCCACCAGGCCAACGCCGGCCGGCAAGGTCAGCACGCTGGCGGTTTCCAGCCCGCGCTTGAGCAGGGCCAGGCGCTCATCGCCCTGGCGTCGGCTCATCATGCCCAGCAGCACCTGGTTGAGGCTCATCAGCGCAATCAGCGGCAGGTTCATCAGCTTGCGGGCGAGGTTGACCCAGGTCACCGCGCCTTCGCCGAGCAGCGACGCCACCAGCCGTTCGATCAAGGCCAAGCCCTGGCTGGCGCCATTGCTCAGTAACAGCGGCCCGATGCGCTGGCCCAGCTCGCGCAGCGGCGCAAAGGACAGTTGCCAGCGCCACGGCCGCCAGCCCTGGCGCCAGATCGACGGCAGCAACGCCAGCGGCATCAACAGGCTGCCGGCCAGGCACGCCAAGGCGAGGGAATGCGGTTGCGTGGCCGTGCCCGCCAACGCCAGGTAGGTCACCGGCGGCAGGTTGAACAGCAACGAGCCCAACCCCGCCAGCACAAACCGCTCGCTGGCCTGCAACGGAATACTGAACAGCGCATGCAGCATCAAGCCGGGTACGCACCAGGCGACGATTTGCAGGTTGCTGCCGGCCAGCGCCGTGGCACTGGCCGCCAACCCTGGGCCGAGCAATTGCACCAGCCACGGCGCCAGCAACGTCAGCACCAGGCTGGTGACCAGCGCGATCAGCATCAAGGCCGGGAACAGCACTGCCAGCCAGTCCAGGCGTTCGCCGTCCTTACGTGCCAGGTACAACGGCAGCGCGGCGGCGCTCAGTACGCCACCGGCCAACGACATGCGCAACGCCTCGGGCAAAAACAGCGCGATGAGGAACGCATCGCTGCGCTCTCCGGCACCCCACGCAGCCACCAGCAACCACTCGCGGGCGAACCCCAGGCACAGGCCCAGCAAGGTCGCAAGCGTCAGCCAGACGGCAGAGCCGAGCATGGTTAAGGCCGCACGCCGTCAAGCAGCGGCTTGCGGTACACCACGGTCTTGATCTGCGGCAGGCGCGCCGGAAACAGTCGGCGGGCCTCCAGCACATTGATGCCGACCATCAGCCAGAACAGCGACACCATCACCACGGCAAAACTGAAGTAGTGGTCAAACAGGCCGCTGACCAGTGCCGCCAGAATTCCGGCCGTGCTGCCCAGCCACAGTGCGTTGTCTTTGGTCAGGCGGATCGGGCCTTTTTCCGGGCGCGCCTCACGCCACCAGCGCACTGTCACGGCAATAAACAACAGCATGCCGACAATGCCGATCTTGTAGACGTAGTTCAGCCACAGGTTGGAGATCCCCAGAAAATGCGTGCCCGGCACCGGCGGGTCGACCTTGAAGCCGATGCCGAACGGGTAGGCTGCCACCGCCTGTGGGAACATGCGGTATTCGTCGAAACGGATTTCGGTACTGGCGTTATCCGACGAGAAAATCGTCGCCAGTCGGTCCTGCAATGGCGGGTAAGCCATCACCAGCGCCACGGTCAGCGCCGCACCGATCATCAACAAGCGGCCGGTGTAGGGCACGCGGCGCGTGGCCATCCAGATCAGCACCAACGCGAGGCTTACCATCGCCCCACGGCTACTGGCCAGCAGCAATGCAGCTGCTCCCAGGCACGCCACGCCCAGGCCCAACCCGCGCTTCCAGCCCTGTTCGGTCATGCCGAAGCAGAAGGCCAAGGGCAGCAGCAGGGCCATGATCCCGCCGATGGCATTCGGGTGCATCCACGGCGAGCCCATGCGCGATGACATCGCCTCCAGGCCGAATTTTAGGGTGTCGAAGTTGCCGTAATTGAACAGCGCCAGCACCGGCGCAATGCCGGCGCCCGAGCGGGTGCGCACGAACACCGCAATCGACAGCACCAGCATCGCCAGGGTGCCCAGCAACAGGGCAATCACCAACGATTCGCGGTGCTTGTGGTCGACCAGCAGCTTGGCGGCCAGAAACACCCCCGACAGGTTCAGCAACCAACGCAGCCAGTTCGCCACGCCACTGCTGTCGGCGTGAATGGTGACCTGGCCGACGATAAACGGGAACACGCTGAACAGCATCAGCCATAGCAGCATCTGGTCGGTGGGGCGGCGTGTAAGGCTCGGCGTGGCTGGCACGCGGGCCAGAAAGCTGTGCCACAGCACCGCGCCCCAGGTCAGCGCCAGGATCGCTTCGCTGACCGTACTGCGAATACCCAGATTGAGCGTGGAGTAGGGCATAAAGGTTGCCATCCCGGCGAACAGCAGCAAGCCCCAGAACGGGAAGCGCAAAATGGTCACGGCAGCGGCCAGGCCGATCACCGCGAGAAACGCCTTGGCCGGTGACAGCATCAAGGCGAGGGCACCAAACAACAGGCCGAACAGAATGGCGACGAGGCTTGCCAGGGAGAATCTCATTTGAATTCCTCGATCAGTTCGGCCAGGCGTTGGCGATAGGCATGCTGATTGAAACGCTCTGCCCACTGGCGGTGTTGTTCGGGTGAGTCTTCATCCGCCTGATCGCTCAGGCTCAGCATCAATTGCACCAGCGCCGGGCCATCGGTGGGCGAAAAACGCGGCGCCGACGGCGGGGTGATTTCATCCAGCGAGGTGCCGCTGGCCACCGCCACCGGCGTGCCGACGCTCAGCGCTTCGATCACCGGCAAGCCAAAACCTTCGGCATAGGACGGCTGCCACAGCCTTGAGGCCTGGCGGTACAAAGCGTGCAACTCGGCATCCGACACACCGCTCAGGGCGCGAATCCCCGGCAGGCTGCGCTGGGCGTCGGGCAGGTGGTCGAGGCTGCCGACTAATACCAGTTCCGGCACGGTAGGCGAGAGCCGACGCGCCTGCTGCCAGGCGTCCACCAGAAACGGCACGTTCTTGCGCAATTCGCGGGTGCCGACCAACAGCCAGTAGCGCGGCGGCAGCTGGCGCGCGGTGAGGTCCGCCGCCAGTTCGATAAAGCCATCGACCTGATTGGGCAACACGCGCACCTTGCCGGCGGCCTTGGGAAACAACCGCGTGGTTTCATCCGCACTGTACTGCGAGGGCGTCCACACCCGGTCGGCGCTGTGCACCGCATAGCTGATCGACAGGCGATCGCTGGTTTTGTAGATCAACGCCTTCAAACGGTTGGCGTGGTAGTTGTTCAACGTGATCTGGAACAGGTCGTGCAGCAGCACCACGGTGCGCAAGCCTTTGGGTTTGGGGGGCAGCGGCAGGCCCATGTTGAAGGTGCTGATGTACAGGTCGATGCGTTGTTCGCGCAAGGCCTGCGGCAAAAAGCCGGCCTCGAAGCGCAGGCGATTGTGTGGCTGGTGCATGGCCGTTTTCGCACAGCCCCAGGCCGGGCAGTGGGCCTGCAAGCGTGTTTCATCGCCCAGCGGTGCCACGGTGAAGCGCTCAAGCTCGATGCCGGGCAAGCTGCGCAAGGCTGCTTCCAGCGCATACACCTGGCGGCTGATGCCCGATTGCGGTGAGGTGCCGACGGTGCGGTAATCCAGGCCTACACGCATACGGGCTCCTTTTGATTGAGCGGTGTCAGTGAGTCATACACCCGCTCCAGCTGGCTGGCGGCAACGCTCCAGTCATGGGCACGGCGCACATAGGCGCGGCCGGCTTCACCCATGGGCGCGGCGGCCTCGGGAAATTGCAGCAGGCGCACCACGGCGTCCGCCAGGCTCTCGGCACTTTGCCCGCCGAGGTAATCCAACCCTTCCACCAGGTCCAGGCCCGACACACCTTGCTCGGTGCTCGCCAAAGGCAACCCGGCGGCCAGCGCTTCGAGCACTTTCAATTTGGAGCCGCCGCCATGGCGCAAGGGCGCCAGGAACACCGAACAGCTCGATTGCAGGTTCAACAGGTTCGGCACAAACCCTTGCCACTCAATGCGCGGGTCTTTCCAACGCTCGCGCCAACTGCCAGGCATGCCGAACCCGCACACACTCATGCGCGCCTGCGGGCAACGCTCCCAGACTTTGGGCAGGATCTCATCCAGCGCCCACTCGATGGCGTCCACGTTGGGCGCGTACTCATAGTTACCGAGGAACAACACGCGCTGAGTCGACGGGTCGGGGTGGGCGGCGGCGAAGTGATCGCAGTCCACGCCATTGACCACCACCGGCACCGGTTTGCCGGCGATTTTGGCCAGCACTTGCGCGTCGGCTTCGGTAACGGCCACCACCTGCGCCGCCTGGCGCATCACCCGGTGCTCCCAGCGGCTGTAGCGCCATTGATCGTAGCGAATGAACGGCAGCGCCCAGCGCGGCAGGCGATCGTAGGTGGCGGCGCCCAACGCCGACTCCACGTTGTGTTCGGTCAGCACGAATGGCTGGGATTTACGTGCCAGCGCATCTTCATAGGGTTGGAAGGTATAGGTGTGCTCGATCTGCACCACGTCCCAATGCTCGTTGAGCAATTGGTGGAAGGTGTCCTGCAAACCCGCCGACAGCCCATTCACACTCGCCAGCAGCGGGTAGGGCGCCAACAGCCCCGCCACCAGGGTCTTGAGGCTGCGCAGCGGGCGGCGCGGCAGGATGATCACTTGCTCTAGGAAAGCTTCCAGCACCTGGCGGTCGGTCAGCGACACCGGGTGTTTGTCATGCAGCAGCAGGGTGATCCGATGCCCACGCGCCGCCAGGCTGCGCAGGAGGTGGAACTGGCGGGTCTTGCCGCCACTGGTGGCGGGCCAGGGTGAGTAGGGCAGGATCCATAAAATGCGCATGGCAGGCCTCAATCCCATAACAGAATTTGCAGGTTCGACTTGACCGGTACAGTCAGGCCGTCGGTGCCACTCAGCGGGGTTTGCGTGCCGCGCAGCGGGTCGTACAGGGTCGCGCCGGTCAGGCCGGGCAAGTGCGCGTTGCCGCCCTGGGCCGACCAGAAATACCAGAGTTTGTGGCCGTCGGCACGGGTCCAGCCGATGCTGAACAAACCGTCCGGCAATTGATCGGCGGTGGGCGGGTCGCCGGGTGTGAGCTGCGGCCCGCTGACGTCGAGAAAGTTCTTCAAGGCGGTGTAGACCGGCTTGGGGTTGGCGTCGATGTCGAGCAGGCCGTAAGACTGGTCACGCACGCTGGCGCGCTGGTCGAGGTCGCTCAAGGTGAACAGGAAGATCCTGTCGAAATCCATCGCGCTCATCAACGCCACGCGGCGCACTACATAATCGGCCTGGCCCTGCAGGGTAATCAGGTCTTGAGCGTCTTTGGGGCCGGGGTAGGTCGACCAGCCCCACTCGGTGCTCCACAGGGTGTGCACGCCAGCGGCGCGCAGGGACTGGTTGAGCGCCGTGGTCTTGGCGATAAAGTCCAGGTTCGCCGGGTCGTTGCCTTCGGGCAGTTGGGTGTAAGGGTGATAGGAAATCACCGTGTTCAAACTGGCCACGCCCAGCGCGCCAAGGGCCGAGAGCATGGTCTGGCCGTTGGGCATCTCGCTGAAGAACGCCATGCCGGCGGCCACCACCGGTTTGTTCGCATCGACTGCGCGCAAGGCGGCGGCGGTGACGGTGAGCAAGTTGGCATAACCCGCCGGGTCGGCGGCCGGGCGCCAGAAGCCGAGCAGGTTAGGCTCGTTCCACACCTGCCACGCGTCTACGCTGGGGTAGCGTTGGGACAACAGCGCCATGCGGTTGGCGAACACATTCGGGTCCTTGGGCGGGTACTGGTCCTGATACGGCGCACCGACCGGCGCGGTGGTGGCGAAGGGTGCCGAACCTACCAGGTAGAACACCGACTTGAGCTGATTGGTTTGCAGGTTGGCGACCAACTGATCCAGGGTCGCGACCTGATACTGGCCCTCGGCAGGCTCCAGTTGGTCCCAATGCAGATCCAGGCGGACCCATTGCAAGCCCAGGGCCTTGAGACGGTCGATCTGCAGTTGATACAGCGTAGGGCTGAACCACAGGAACTGCGCGTTCACCCCCAGAAAGTCCTTCCACACCACCACCTTGTTGCCCTTGAGCACATGGTTTTCGGCGTCGGCCTGACGCCCCCACATAAAGGCGCTGAGACCGATTGCCGCGACCACGGCCAGGGTGGCTAACCACGTGCGTCTAGGTGCCATAAGATGCTCCTGCAATGGCCTGTTCAAAGAGCTGCTTGAACTGCTGCGCCGTCAATGGCCACAGGCGCTCGCGGCCGATTTCTGCGGCGCGTTCGGCCCAGTCGCGGGCCAGGGTCGGTGTGCGTGCCAGGCGCAGCAGCTGTGCACTCAAGGCTGCCACATCGCCTTGGGGATAGATCGCACCATTGCCGCTGGCGACTTCTTCGGCAAACGCGCGCGCATCCGAAGTGATCGCCCCGCGCCCGCACGCCGCCGCCCAGGACAGCGCGCCACTGGTGCCGCGTTGGCGTCCCAGCAGGCCGAGTTTTTTTGATTCGCGGTACGGCAGCACCATCACATGGTGCGCCTGGATCGTCTGCGCAATCTCGCCCGCCGGCAAGTTAAGCCGCCAGTCGATGGAGCCCGCCAGGCCGAGGTCGGCGATCTGGCTGTTCAACTGCTCCAGGTAATTGCCGCCCGCGCCAAACGCCATTTCGGCGGCGGTGCCACCGGCCAGGGTCAGGCGCACACGCTCACGCAATTCGGGGGCCTGCTTGAAGGCATCGGCCAACGCCTGCAACAGGTCTTCAATGCCTTTGCCACGGTAGATAAAGCCGAAATACAGCAGGTGCAAGGTCTCCAGCGACGGCAACGGTGCCGGCGCAATCGCCAGGTTGGCGTGGTTGATCACCGCCACTTTGCCGGCCGGCAGTTGCATGCGCTGGGACAGGCAGTCGGCGCCCAGGCGGGTGAGCGTCACCAGCCGCGTCAGGCCCTGGGCGACTTGGCGTTCTTCACGCAAGGTCAACGGGTCGGCCAGCACCACGGCCGCTTGCGGCAATGGGCTGGGCAGACGCTCCAGCAGGTTCAGTGGAAAGGGCAGGTGCTCCCGCCGCCAGACCATGCGTTCCGGGTCATGCACGGTGGCGGTCAGCGGCAGTTTGGGATGGGCCTTGCGCAACTCGCGCAGGGCCAGGAACTCCCCCAGCCGCCCGCCACCCAGCTCGGCGTGGACCAGGTCCACGCGTTGCCAGTCGAACCCGGCGATGGCCTGCTGGATTGCAGCAGTGCTGCCTTCCACGCCGCTCAACGGTGTCGCCACCGTCACGCCCAACTGCTCCAAGGCCGTCTTGAAATGGTTCGCGTAATCGGCGATCCCGTTTTTTTCCGGCGGCAAAGGCGCGAGCAGGGCGATGCGCATCAGAACGCTCCCCGGTATTTGGCGATGGTTTTGAGCACCTTGGCCGGCACTTCAAATTTGCGCCGGTTGATGATGATGCCGTCCACCTTGCCGAACGCAGTGTTGAGGATCGACAGCGCGTGTTCCACCACCGGCACCGTGCTTTTCTGCGCTTCCACCACCAGGGCAATCAGGTCGGCGCGGCGCAGGTTGATAAAGGCGTCGCGGTTATCCAGCAATGCCGAGGCATCCAGCAGTACCAATTCGCCAGGTGCCGCCGGTTGCGCGCCGCCGACCCGCACGTTGATGCCGTTCTCTTGCAGCAATTGGCGCAGTTGTTCGACCACAAAGGTCACGCCCTCGCCATGGCGTGCCGAGGTCAGCCCCAGGGTCATGCCGCGCTCGGCAATGCGGTCCAATTGCAGCAAGCCATACAGGCGGTAAATGCTCGCATTGAACGCGTTGGTACTCTGCGCGGTGCTGGTGTCCAGCTCCGGCAGGGTGGTCCATAGCGGCAGGCCGAACTTGCGCTCCACCAACCCACCGTCGTGAATGCGCTGGTCCAGCAGGTAGCACAGGTAGATCACCAGCAGGCCGACGACGATCGAGAACGGAATCGCCAACAGCAACATCAGCAAGGTTTTCGGGAAGATCCGGCCTGGGTTCAGGGTGGCTTCTTCGATCACGGCAATGTTGCTGATCTGGCTCTTGTCCAGCTCACGGTCGATGCGCGATTTTTCCAGGTTGTCCACGTACAGCGCGTAGTTGCGCTCGGTGGCGCTCAGTTCACGAGAGAGGCGGGTCAGTTCCGGTTCAATCTCCAGCGCCTCCTTGCGTTGTGCCTCAAGGTTCACCAATTGTTTCTGCTGCTGAACCAGTTGGGTGCGCAGCGCCAGGTTGTTGCTCGACTCATCCAGCAGCACCCGCTGCAAGTGAATTTCGAGGGTGTTCGGCGCGCGGTTTTCCGAGCTTTGCACCGTGTTGCTTTCACCGGCCACCTGCGCTTCCATCGCCCGAATCGACGCATCCAGGGCTTTGACCGGCGGCGCGTTATCGGTGTAGGTGCGCATCATGTCGGCCTTTTCCAGCAGCTTCTGGTTGAGCAGGCGACGCAAATCCTGTTGCTGCGGGTTCAGTGCGATCTGGCGCACCGTGGTGACTTCCTTGGGTTGGCCCTTGAGTTGGTCGCGGGTGCTCTGGATCGCGCTGTCGGAAGAGGCGATCAGGCGCGTGGTGTTGAAGGTCTCGCCACGCAGCACATTGATGCGCTCGGACAAGTCTTCCAGGCGGTCGGTGATGCTCGCCGCACCGATCTCGTTCAAGTGCTTGAGGATCTGCTCCTTGTAGCTTTTGATCTCGGTGGCGCTGGTGTTCACCTGGCCTTCATAGAAGGCATACAGGCTCTTGCGGCCCAGTGCCTGGGTGCGTTCGGTGATGTAGGTCTCAACCCAGTCCTTGACCACCTGCTGGGCGATCTCCGGGTCACCCCAGCGAAAGCTGATATCCATCACCGTGGATCCCACGGCGTGGCTGACCTCGAAGTTTTTCTCAAGGCTGGCGGCCAGGCGTTCCACGGGGGTGGTTTTTTCCAGGATGCCGACGGTTTCCAGTACCACGCGAACCCCATCGAACACCGCGCCCACACCTTCCTTGAGGTAGTACTTGGTGCGCTTCCAGAAGCCTTCCGGCGGCGGTGCGTTGGCGATCACTTCCAGGTAATGCTCGGCCACCGTGCGCACAATCGGCCGCCCGGTCAGGAGGCGCTCCTCGTCCACGATCGGGTCGCGCTGGGTGCTGGGCATCACGATTGCCTGGCGGTTGCTGATCTCGATCGGCAAGGTCGAATCACGCCCCGGCTTGACCAGCAGGCGCGCGGTGGATTCGTACTTGGCCGGCAGCAAAAAGGCCCCCAGCAAGATGATCACCAGCGCCGCGATGGCCGCCAGTTTGAACTCGTGCCGAAAGATGAAGAACAGGCGCAGAAGATCACGAAAAGAACGGATCTCGATCATGGGATGTCGCTCCTTCAGTTATTGCCGCCGCTGGTTCGGGTGTAGTTGTAGCCAACCCCGATCGACTTGGTGAACGGGATCAGTTGGTTCAAGTAGGTATCCACCCCTTGGATGCGCTCGCCGACGTTGGATTTGGGCACGAACACCACGTCGCCGCGTTGCAGGTGCACCGGTTTACGCCCGTTGGGGCCGGGCTTGAGGTATTGGCTGAAATCCAGGAAGTAGGCGTGATAGGCGCCCTGGGCATCTTCGCGCAGCAGCGCGACCATGCTCGCGTTGCCCGAGGGGTTGACCCCACCGGCGCCGACGATGGCTTGCTCCAGGGTGTTGGCCGTGCCCAGCTGCACGGCGGTGGGGTTATTCACCGCGCCGCCGACGATCACCGAGTTGCCCGGTGCCTGGTTGATGTTCACCGTCACCCGTGGTTCGCGATACACCGGCGCGAGCTTGTTGCTCAGCTCGGTGGCGAGCTCCGAGGGCTGGCGCCCAGCGACCTGGATCGGCCCCAGGAACGGGTAATTGATCTTGCCGTCGGTCTGCACCGTGTACAGCGTCAGCTCATAGATAGTGCTGACGTTGAACGCCGACAGCGTCGGCATTTCCCCGGCATCACGCACGATGCGCAACTGGTCGCCGATGCGGATGCGCTCCACCGCCGGCGGCAGTTGCGCAAGCTGGTCGAGGGCGCGTTTGCCGTCTTCAACGGTCTGGTCGTCCGGCGGGACGATGCGTGCGGGCGTATTGCAGGCGGCCAACGCCATCATGGCCAGGACGAGCAAGGTTCGTTTCATCAAGGGGGACTTCCTGTAGGTCATGATGCTCACCTCCAATAACCGGGGAACATGCTGATTCGCCGCTTGAGGGCGAGGGGTAGCCGGCGTTCCAGATGGCCCAGCCGGTAGCCGAGCAACTTGAACGCGCTGCGCACCAGTACTTCGGGCACGCGGTGCAATGCACCGGCTGCGCGCAATGCCGCGAGCTCAGCCAGTACATAGCGTTTACCTTCACCGCCGGCATCGCCAAACGCCTGGCGGATCCACGGCTCGCGACCGTAGAACACGCCAATGTCGAAGTAGCGGTGAAACTCATCCATGAGTCGGTAATCGTGGGAGTGGTACACCCGCGCAGTGGCGGCGTAGCGCACGGTGTAGCCTTCGAGCAGCATGCGCGCGGCGACGTAGGCGTCTTCGCTGCCGATCACATCGGCGGGGAAGCCGCCGACGGCCTGCAAGGCACTGCGTCGGTACACGGAAAACGAGTCGGAGCTGAAGCAGGTTTTGATCCCGAGCGTGGGCGCGTCGGCCATGCGCTTGGTGCGGCTCTGGTCCGGGTAATTGAAGTGCCGCGACTGCGCGCCCAGTATGCCGGCGCCGGGGTGCGGCAGTTGGCGGCCGTAGGCCACGCCGGTAAGCGGGTCTTTCTGCAGTTCATCGAGCAGGTTGGCGAAGGTCTCGGCATCGGCGGGGATCGCGTCCTGGGTCATCACGATCAGGGCGTCACCGCTTACTTGCTCACTGGCCCAGCGGCGTGTACCGCCATGGTTGAAATCACGTGCATCGATCACCTCGACCCGGGCGCCGAATTCGCGAAAGCGCGCCACGGTGTCATCGCTGGACGCGCTGTCGACCACCAGCATCTCGTCCGGTTGCAGCGTCTGCATGTTCAGCGCAGGCAGCAGTCGCGCCAGGTGGCTGGACGCGTTGCGGGTCGGGATGATCAACGAGGTGCGCATGTCACTTCTTCACTTCTGCCGGCGCACGCCCATAGATATCGTCAAAGCGCACGATGTCGTCCTCGCCCAGGTACTCGCCGCTCTGCACCTCGATCATCACCAGGTCGATGATGCCGGGGTTGGTCAGGCGGTGCTTGTGCCCGGCGGGGATGTAGGTGGATTCGTTGGCATTGATCAAAAACTCACGCTCGCCATTGGTGATCTGCGCGGCGCCACTGACCACCACCCAGTGCTCGCTGCGGTGATGGTGCATCTGCAACGACAGCGAGGCCTGGGGCTTGACCACGATGCGCTTGATCTTGAAGCGGCTGCTTTCCTCCAGCACCGTGT
This sequence comes from Pseudomonas sp. ChxA, assembly GCF_030263855.1. NCBI lineage: Bacteria > Pseudomonadati > Pseudomonadota > Gammaproteobacteria > Pseudomonadales > Pseudomonadaceae > Pseudomonas > Pseudomonas sp. ChxA. Next base: position 4,862,035 of record NZ_JARPMK010000001.1, on the reverse strand, counting down.
AGGTACCCCACGGCCGGGTGACGGTGCGGTGCAAGCTGAACGCCGGATGGTTCTGGCGCTTGAGTTCGGCGACGATGTAGCGCACGTCCTGGCTGCGGTTGGCGTCGGCGATCAGCAATGCGTCGGGGGTGTCGACGATGATCAGGTCGCGCACGCCGACGGCGCCGAGTACGCGCTTGGGCGAGTCGATGTAGCAGTTATGCACGTCATGCAAAATCGCTTCGCCATTGACCTGGTTGCCATGCGCATCGCTGGGCGTGAGCTGGCGCAGTGCTTCCCAGGAGCCGATATCGCTCCAGCCGATGTCGCAGGGCACCACGGCGACTTGCTTGGACTTCTCCATCAAGGCCACGTCGATGGAAATGTCCGGCGCGCTGCCGAACGCATCCGCATCGAGTTCGCGCTGGCGCGAGGTTTTGTTTTGCAGGCCATGGCTGTGTTCCAGGGCCGCTCTGGCAGCGGTCAGCACCTCGGGGGCATGGGCAGCCAGTTCGTCCACCAGGGTGCTGGCCTTGAAGCAGAACATGCCGGCGTTCCACAGGTGCTTGCCGCCGTCGAGGTAGGCTTGCGCGGTGGCCAGGTCGGGCTTCTCGACAAAGCGTTTGACCCGGTTGCCGGTGCCCAGCGCGTCACCTTTTTCGATATAGCCAAAACCGGTTTCCGGGTGATCGGGCTGGATGCCGAAGGTCACTAGGTAGCCGGCTTCAGCCAGGTCGCGCGCCTGGGTCACCGCGTCGGCGAACGCGACTTCATTGAGGATCAGATGGTCGGCGGGCATCACCAGTAACTGTGCGTCGTCGCCGAAATGCTCCTGCACATGCAGCGCCGCCACGGCAATTGCCGCTGCGGTGTTGCGCCCGAAGGGTTCGAGCAGCAGGTCCAGCGGCAGGTGGGCCTTGTTGACCCCACGGTAGTCATCCAGGGTGCGAAACAGCAGGTCGCGGTTGGTCACCGTGAGCACGCTTTCCACGCCGGGCAACTTGGCCGCGCGCTGGAAAGTCTTTTGCAACAGGCTCTGACCGTCACGCATGCGCATGAAGGGCTTGGGCATGTTCTGTCGCGAGACCGGCCACAGCCGCGTGCCCGAACCACCGGAAATGATGCAGGGAATTAATCCGTTGAGGGTGTTCATCAATAGACTTCCTTGGTGGAGAGGACGGCCGGGACCGTCATGAAGACGATGTACAAGTCAAACCACACCGACCACTTGGAGATGTACTCCAGGTCGTACTCGACACGTTTCTGGATTTTGAACAAGGTATCGGTCTCGCCCCGATAGCCGTTGATCTGCGCCCAGCCGGTGATGCCTGGCTTGACGCGATGGCGCGAACTGTACTCGCTTACCGCCACTTCGAACGGAATGCCTGCGGCTTTGGTGGCCGTGGCATGCGGGCGCGGGCCGACCATGGACATATTGCCCAGCAGCACATTAAACAGCTGCGGTAGCTCATCGATGCTGGTCTTGCGAATGATGCGGCCCACGCGGGTGATGCGCGGGTCTTTGCGGGTGGTCTGTTGTTCGGCGGTGAAGTCGCTCTGGTCGGTGAACATCGAGCGGAACTTGAACACGCGAATCTCGTTGTCGTTGTAGCCATAGCGGTTCTGGCGAAACAGCACCGGGCCCTTGGAGTCGAGCTTGATGGCGATGGCCGTGCACAGCATCACCGGCGACAGCGCCACCAGGGCCAGGCTGGCCAGCAGTAAGTCTTCACAGCGCTTGATAAAGGGCGACCAGCCGCGCAAGGGCAACTGCGAGGTATTGAACATCAGGATGCCGCCCACGTCGGTGATGCGGCTGTGGCCGTAGCGCAGGGCGGCCATGTCGGGCACCAGCATCACGTTCACCGACATCTGCCGCAGGCGGTTGACCAGCCCATGAATGCGCTGCTCGGCGGCCCACGGCAGGCAGATCATCACCTGGTTGACCTGCTCGGCACGGATCAGTTTTTCCAGGTCACGGGTATTGCCCAGCAACGGCAGGTTGCTCAATTCCTTGGGAATGCGCTCGGTGCGGTCGTCAATGAAACCGATCAGGCCGGAGCGGATATCGCCATTGCGTTGCAGATGGTCGGCCACATGCACGGCGGTGTCGGTAAAACCCAGGATTACCGTGCGTTGCAGGTACTTGCCCTTGCGCATCAGGTTGCGATACAGGCGCAGCATCACCAGGCGTTCAACGCAGAACAAAGCCAGGCTGGCGATGTACCAGACCACCAGGTTGCGCGGGGTCAATTGCGGGAAAAACTGCAGTATCTGGTACATGAACAACAAGATGCAGAACGCCGCAGACCAGGCCACGATGCTGGTGCGCAGGCGCAGGCGATTGCTGAACAGCTCTTCGGAGTAAATCCCCAGAGCCTGAAACAGAATAATGCTCAGGACTGCAAAAAACAGCAGCAGGCCGAGAAAATGGGAACGCAGCTCGGGGGCCAACGGGTCAAGGAACAACACCAGCACCAAAGGTGGCAAAATCGCAGTCAGGCCATGGACCAACTTGACGAAAACAACAAAAAACTCAACAAATCCAGCACGGGTCAGAAACAGGCTATCGACTGACGACTTTTCTCGCATAACAACATCCCTCATTGCACTCCAGACTTTCTGTTCGGCTACTTCAACCTGCTTGATAAGAAGGCAAATCGAACGACGGCTATGCTGGGTAAAACGCAACTATTTCATCCAAGTGCAACCGTCCAAGGAGGAAATTGGCAGGGGCAGTGACTAAAGGATTTTTCCTTTTATTGGCTTAGTCAAAAAGTTGACCGTGGAGCGAAGGTGGTATTCCAGGCACGTTGGTTGGTGTTTTTATGTGCCATGTTGTTGACTTTCCTTGTTCGTGCACTCGGTCTTGGGGTGTGATTTTGAGTGTAGGAACAAATATGGGAATTTTCCTGTTCAACAGGAAAACCTTTTTCGAAGGGAGGTAGGAAAAGGGGACAACGGGAGGTTGGCAGGGCGCCCTCAGCGCCCTGCCTGCGGGGTGTGCAGGGGTTAGAAGTTGCCTTTCAAACTCACGGTGAAATTGCGCGGTTCGCCGTAAAAATTGCCCCAGGCGGCAGTGCCGACGGTTTGGTAATAGTGTTTGTCGAACAGGTTGTTGCCATTAAGCGCCACGGTCCAGGTGTCATCCACCCGGTAGGCCAGCCGCGCACTCCACAGGGCGTAGCCGGGTTGTTCGAGCTTGATGCCCTGCACGCGATAGTTGCTGCTCTGGGCGTTGACCCCAGTGCCCACGCTCCATTTCGACAGCGCGCCGTCGAGTTGGTAGTCGGCCCACATCCGCAGCATGTGCCGTGGCACGTAGCTGTTGCCTACGCCACCTTCGATGGCACTGTCGATGTTTTTCAGGGATTTGGTCTGGGTATAGGTGTAGCCGCCGGACACCTGCAAGCGCTCCAGCAGTTCGCCGCTCACTTCGGCCTCGACGCCCTGGGCGCGGGTCTTGCCGCTGTCGGAGTAGCAATAGCCATCGGAGGAGGTCGGGCAGAAGCTGAGGTAGTCGGTTTCGGCGGCGTTTTTCTGCACGGCACGGAACAGCGCCAGGGAGCTGTTGAGGCGCCCGTCGAACCATTCGCCCTTGATGCCCAGCTCGTAGTTTTCACCGATCAGGGGCTTGAGGGCCGCGCCATCCACGGTGGCATACGAGCTTTGCGGCTGGAAGATATCGGCGTAGCTGGCGTACACCGACAGGTGATCGTCGAGGTCGTAGATCAGCGCGGCAAACGGCGTGATCTCGCCGGTTTCTTTGGTGCGTGCATCCTGCACGGCCCATTCGCCCCAGGCCAGGTTATTGGATTGACGGCGGTTCTGGTACCAGCTTACCCGGCTACCGACGATAAACATCAACGGCTCGGCCAGGCGCAGGCGCAAGGTGGCATAGGTGCCGTACTGGGTGGCGGTTTCCTTGACCGTACCGCCACGGTACATATTCGGCCAGAAGGTGTCGTTGGCCGGCTCCGGGAAGTGGTGGTCGGGTTGGTAGATGCTCTGGCGCATCGGCAGGTTCCGGATCGCGTAGACGTCGTCCTGGGTGCCACGACTGCCGTTGGCGCCGATGATCAGTTCATGCTCCAGGCCGAAGGCTTCGAACTTGCCGTCCAGGTAGGCGTCGAGGCCGAAGTCCCTGTGATCGTAGTCCATCAGCGCGGCGTAGGAATTGGCAGTGGGCGCAGGGTCCCCATAGGCGATAGTGCCTTCGCTGGCGGCGTACTTAGTGTCTTGCAGGTTGCGGCTATGCACAGCCGCGACCTTGAGTTGCCAGTCGTCGTTGAAGTGGTGGGTGAGGTCGGCGAAGAAGGTGGCGCGCTGGCTTTGCCAGTCGTTCCAGGATTGGCCAAGGCAGGTGGAGCGGCTCAGTTTGGCGCTCTTGCCATCCTTGTAGCGCGGCACTCCGCCCCAGCACGGGCTGGCGTCGATGTCTTCGTAGCTGGCGCCCAGCCCCAGGGTGGTGTCGGGGTTGAGGTCGACATCCAGCGCGGCGTAGAAGGCCTGGTCCTTGCGTTTGGAAATGTCCATGTAGGAGCCGCGATCCTGCTGGCTGAACGCTGCGCGGCCGCGCACCGTGCCACTGTCATTCAGGGGGCCGCCGGTGTCGACGTCGGCGCGGTAGTTGTCCCAGGTGCCGGCGGCCAGCGACAGGCTGGAGGTCGGCTTGGCCTGGGGTCTTTTACGTACAAAGTTGACCGCGCCACTGGCGGTGCCGGCCCCCTTGAGCATGCCGGCCGCGCCCTTGAGCACTTCAACGCGGTCGTAGATCGCCATGTTGGCGCTGAAACTGTCGGCCTGTACGTAGTCTTTGCCCATGTCCAGCGGTACGCCGTCGTACAGGTACTGGCCGAGCATCTTGAAGCCACGGGAATAGAAGTATTTGCCGCCCATGGGCGATGCGTAGGCCGTGATCCCCGGGGTGTGTTCCATCACGTCTTCGATGGTGGTGAGGTTCTGGTCGTCGAGCAATTGGCGGGTCATCACACTGACCGATTGCGGGGTTTCACGCAGGCTGTGTTGGCCTTTACCGATGGTGACTGCGCCTGTGGTGTAGGAACCGGTACCGTCGGTGGTAGCACCCAGACGCTCGCCCGTTACCGTGGTGGCACCGAGGTTCAGCGCGCCGCTATCGGCCATGTAAGGCAATAGCAGCCAGGTGCTAGCGCCTTGACGTTGTGCCTGTAAGCCCTGGCCACGCAAGAGTTCGCCCAAGGCTTGGGCGCGGTCAAAGTGCCCGTTCAAGCCTGGGCTGGACTTGTTGGCGACGCTGGTAGCGTCGTAGGACAGGCTGATACCGGCCTGGCGGGCGAACTGGTCCAGCACGTTGGCCAGCGCGCCTGGGGCAACCTGCCAATCGCGTGCCTGGGTGTCGTTGGCGAGTGTTTCGGCCATCACGGCCAGCGGCAGGGCGCCGCCGCTCAGGCAGGCGCCCAGCAGGGCGGCCTGCACCGCGCGCTTGAGGGGGGAACTACGGGAAGGGAACGCTTGCATGACCGCGGGATGCTCCTTTAAGGAAGTGAACAGAACCGGCCTGTTGATCGGCCTTTCCTTACAGGTCGAGCGGCAATGAGAAATAACCTCATTTATTTTTGAAGCCTTAAACGCGGGGCGTGACCGTGACCCAATAACGGCTGCGATAGGTGACGTTCACCGCCAGCGACTGCGCCACCAGATTGAGCACTTGGTCGGTGTCATCCAACTGGTAAGTGCCCGACACGCGCAACCCGGCCACGGTCTCGCTGCAGCGCACCAAGCCGTTGCGGTAGCGGCTCAGTTCGGCGAGAAAGTCATCTAGGCGCATGTCATGGGCGCTGATAACACCGTCACTCCAGGCCCAGGGGTCCAGGCCGTTGGCGATCGGTGGGCGCAGGTGGCTGCGGTCAAACAGCACCTGTTCGCCGGGGTTGATCAGCTGGCGCGCGCTGCTGTCGTGCAGGTCGGCATACACCGCCACGCTGCCTTGTTGCACGGCGAGCAACGTGCCTTGGCTTTCTTCGCGCACCAGAAAGCGCGTACCGAGGGCACGCAGGTAGCCGTCACGGGTTTGCACCCAGAATGGTCGACTGTCGGCGCCGGTGTTGATCAGCATTTCACCCTGGCGCAGGTGTACCCGGCGCCGTTCGGTACTGAGCGCAACGTCGATCGCACTGGCGCTATTGAGCTGGATCTGGCTGCCATCGTTGAGCGTCACCCAACGTCGCTCACCGGTGGCGGTGCGGTAGTCAGCCATCAACTCAGGCAGAGGCGTGTAGTCGCGCCCGAGCCAGGTGAGACCAGCGGCCCCGGCACACAGACCCAGCATCTTCAAGGTGTCACGGCGGCTGATGCGCTGGCGTGCGCCGTTGAGGGCATGGCGCCCGGCACCGGCGGGCACGTGGCTGAGCTCATCGCTCATGGTTGCCACCCGTTGCCACACCAACGGGTGTTCGGGGCTGCTTTGCAGCCACTGTTCGAACGCGGCGGTGCTGACGTCATCGGCAACGTTGAAACGCAGCCGGATCATCCACTGGATGGCCTGGTCGACCAGGCGTGGGTCAAAGTTCTGCATAACGTAACCGGTAGCAGGCATGCAGGGCTTTGGCCAGGTCGCGCTCCACCGTGGCCTTGGAGACGCCCAAACGCAGGGCGATTTGTGCGCAGGTCAGGCCGTCCAGTTGCGCCAGCAAAAACGCTTCGCGCACCCGCGGCTTAAGTTGATCGAGCAAGCGGTCGATGCGCTCCAGGCTGTCGAGGATCAGCAAGCGAGTTTCTTCCGACGGCACTTCCAGTGCCGGAAAGTGCGCCAGGCTTTCAAGGTAGGCGCGCTCCAGCTCGCGGCGCCGGTACTGGTCGATCATCAGGCTGCGGGCAATGCTGCTCAGGTAAGCGCGCGGTTGGTGCAAGGTCTGTTGTTTGCGCATGTTGAGCAGACGCACAAAGGTTTCCTGCGCCAGATCAGCGGCATGTTCACGGCAGCCCGTGCGCCGGCTCAACCAGCCGCGCAACCAGGAAGAATGGGCATGGTAGAGCTGGCCGATGGCGGCGGAGTCCAGGGGATGGTCGCTCAACAGGGGCATCCTGACGCAGGGTATTATTGATAATGTTTCGCATTCTAATCGTTGGTTATGGCAATGAGCAATCACCCGACATGACCGTTGGCGAAGAATGTATCCAGCACAATTTTTTGTTGCCGCACGGCGCGCCGTTTAATCTGCAGGCTTTCTCTGGTGGATGGCTTGAGCATGATCGACCTCGCAACCCTCGCGGTGTTTTCCGGCGCTGTTTTGCTGTTGCTGCTGTCGCCGGGGCCGAACATGGCGTTTGTGATCAGTCATGGCGTGAGTTATGGCTGGCGCGGTGGCGTGGCTTCAAGCCTGGGGATCTGCGTGGCGGATTTGCTGCTGACCGCCTTGACGGCCAGCGGTGTGACTGCCTTGGTCGTCAGTTGGCCGCCGGGGTTTGATTTGATTCGTTACGCCGGGGTGATCTACCTGCTGTGGCTGGTGTTCAAGACCTTGCAAAAAAACATCGGCCTGGACATGACCCAAGTCCGTCGCGTGCGTTTGCGGCATGTATTTGCGCAGGCCATGCTCAACAGTTTGCTCAACCCTAAGGCGTTGCTGTTTTTCATGGTATTTCTGCCCCAATTCGTTAAGCCAGAGGCCGGCTCCATCGCTGTGCAACTGTGGGTGTTGGGCGGCGTTCTAACCCTGATCGCCGGGGTTTTCCACGCCTTGCTGGGGATTTTTGGCGGGGCGATCAGGCGAGTGTTTGCGGGCAGTAGCCACAGCGCCAGGCTACAGAAATGGGGCCTGGCGAGCGTGCTGATGCTATTGGCGACGCGGTTAGCGGTGATGTCCAGACCTGCCTGACCCACCGCCATAACAGCACTACCGCTACAGAATTTGCTGCGCAGGTGCCATCAGCCCAACCGCGCCGCCGCCCGCGCCACAATTTCACCGCGCACCCGACGCGATTCCGCCGTGCGCTTGTGGGCTTCCTCCAGCACATGTTCAGGCGCGGTGCTCGGGCTGCCCGCATCAAACGGCGGTGCCGGCGCGTATTCGATCTGCAACTGCACAAGCTGTGCGGCGGCTTCGCTGTACAGCTCGGCGGCCAGGGTCAGTGCGAAATCGATCCCCGCAGTAATCCCGCCACCCGTGAACAAGTTGCCGTCACGCACCACGCGCGCTTGCACCGGGATGGCGCCCAGCGGGGCGAGCAGGTCGTGGTAGGCCCAGTGGGTGGTGGCCTTGCGGCCGCGCAGCAAACCGGCCGCGCCGAGCACCAGTGAGCCGGTGCATACCGAGGTCACGTAGCGGGCGGTCTGTGCCTGGGCCTTGAGGAAATCGAGGGTTTGCGGGTCTTCCATCAAGGCGCCGACGCCGGAACCGCCGGGCACGCATATTACATCCAGGCGCGGGCAGTCGGCATAGGTCATGGTCGGGGTGAACACCAGCCCGGTGCTGGAGGTGATCGGTGCCAAGTCTTTCCACATCAGGTGCAGCTGCACATCCGGCAGCGAACCCAGCACGTCATAGGGGCCGGTAAGGTCAAGCTGCTGGATGCCGGGGAACAACAGAAAGCCGATCTGCAAGGTCATGAATCAAGCTCCGCTAAAGGGGTGGACGGCTTCACTGTAGAGGCCTAGGCTTTGGCGAATACGCCATTGAACCCACAAATCACGCCAATCATGACCCGGATCATCCACGTTCTCGCTTTTGAAAATGCCCAGGTGCTCGACGTGACCGGGCCGTTGCAGGTGTTTGCCTCGACCAATGACCTGGCGCGCCAGCGCGGCCTGCCATTGCCTTACGCGGTCTCGGTGGTCGCCGCGCAGGACTCGCCGGTGATGACCTCCGCCGGCCTGGCGTTGGTGGCTGAGCCGCTGCCCGCGCCGGATACACCCTGCGACACGCTGGTGATCGCTGGCGGCTGGGGCGTTTACGGCGCCGCCGAAGACCCCGCGTTGGTGCAATGGGTGCGCGAAAAGGCCAGCCACACCCGGCGCATGACGTCGGTGTGCACCGGGGCTTTTTTGCTCGCCGCCAGCGGCTTGCTCGACGGCTGTCGCGTGGCCACCCACTGGACCCGCTGCGAAGAGCTGGCGCGCAAGTTTCCCGCGCTGACGGTGGAGCCCAACCCGATCTTTATCCAGCAAGGTGCGGTGTGGACCTCCGCCGGTGTCACCGCCGGCATCGACCTGTGCCTGGCGCTGGTGGAAGAAGACTTGGGCCGCGCCGTCGCCCTGGAAGTGGCGCGGCACCTGGTGGTGTTCCTTAAACGCCCGGGCGGGCAAGCGCAATTCAGCGCGACGTTATCGCTGCAAAAGGGCGACAGCCGTTTTGCCGACTTGCACGCCTGGATGGCCGACAACCTCACCCTGGATTTGAACATCGCCACCTTGGCCGCCCAGGCCGGCATGAGCGAGCGCAGTTTTGTGCGCCACTACCGCACCGAAACCGGCCAGACCCCGGCACGCGCCGTCGAGCTGATCCGCGTGGAAACGGCGCGGCGGCAGTTGGCCGACAGCACGGCATCGATCAAACGCATTGCGGTGCAGTGCGGTTTTGGCTGTGAGGAAACCCTGCGGCGCAGCTTCCTGCGCGCGTTATCGGTGACGCCCCAGGCTTACCGCGAACGCTTTTCGCCGGTGTCGTGAGCGAGTAGTTCAAACAACGCCTCAAGAGTTACCTGCGGCGCTTCCTGGAACACATTGTGACCAACGCCCGGCAACACCTGGCGCCGATACACGCCGCTGAAGCATTCCACATCGTCGTCCTCGACCGGGGGCGGGCCGACGCCATCATCGGCACCGCACAGCGAAATGCTCGGCACCGAAATCGGCGGTTGCGGCGCCAGTGCCTGTTCGATCGCTTCCAGCGCCGGGTCGCCAGGCGCGTACATGAAGCGATGGCGATAGGAGTGAATGACCACCTCGACAAAATCCGGGTTATCAAACGACGGCGCGGTCTTGGCGTAGAGGCTCGGCCCTTCGGCCCAGGTCGGCGACCACTGCGTCCACAGCAGCTCGCACAGCTCGCGGCGGTTGGCAGTCAAACCGTCTACACCCCGTTGGGTGTGAAAATAGAACTGATACCACAGGCGATGCTCTGTTTCGGGCGCACGCGGCTTGAGGGACTTGGCGATGTCCTGAATGTTGTAGCCATCCCCCGTCACCAACCCACGTACCCGTTCGGGCCACAGCGCGGCGACGATACACGCGGCGCGGCCACCCCAGTCAAAACCCGCCAAGGTGGCTTGCGGGATGTGCAGGGCATCCATGAAGTCCAGCAGATCCTTGGCCAACGCCGCCTGTTGCCCGGAGCGCATGACCTGCTCGTTGATAAACCGCGTCGGGCCGTAACCACGCAGGTACGGCACCAGCACACGGTAGCCACGCTCGGCCAGCACCGGCGCGATGTCATCGTAGCCACGCGGGTCGTAGGGGAAACCGTGCAGCAGGATAATCGGCGCACCGCTTTCGGGGCCGTGGGCTTCATAGGCCACATCAAGCATGGAGGTGCGCACGTAGAGCAGTGGAGCGAGTGGGGTCATGGTAGATAATGCCAATTGATTTATCGATCAATAGATACCTGTGGCGAGCGAGCCTGCTCGCGCTGGACTGCGTCGCAGTCCCAGCCCTTTGAACACATAACGGGCCGCTTCGCGACCCAACGGGAGCAAGCTCCCTCGCCACAGGGTAAGTGCAGGCCTACGTTGCTGGAACTCTAGCTCAAACCGATGACGGGGCATCGCACGCTTGAAGTCAGTTGCCTGACTTGTCTAACCCGCCTGGCGCAAGCCGATGCAATTGCCCCATGGGTCGCGCACCTGGCACATCCAGTCTGCGCCTTCAATCTGCATGGGGCCGCGATAGAGAGTAGCGCCGATGGCTTGCAACGCTTGTAGCCTGTGTTGCAAATCATCCACCCGCCAATACACCACCGAACCTGCGGCGCCGCAGCCGACTTTGTTATCGGCGTTGACGATTTCGAGCGCCACGCCGTTTACGTCCAGATGACCGAAGTCATCGGGCTGATGGTAAATACGTGTCGCTGTTGGGAAGGCGGCGGTGTACCACTCGGTTGCGGTGCGCCAGTCGGGGGCGTGAATGAGGATGGAAACGATGGGATTCAACCGAACACCACCTGTTGCCAGTGGGTTTCGCTGATGATTGCGATGGGAGCGCCGCTGTTTCGCAACTCCACTGCTTTCTTGATCTTCGTACCGTAGGAACTGTGGAGCCACTGCTCATTGCCAATGCTGCCCACCACCAGGAAATGGACTTTTTTACTAACAGAGTTTCCGATCACGCCGCCTCGTTCGCGTACGAGCGGCTCGCAGTCTTTGCGAGGGCCGTATGCCATGACCCCTGTAAACAGGAAAACCCTGTCCTGCCAATCCAACTCGGGAGCCGGATCGTTCAGAGGTAGGCTGCTAAAGCCTGTCGTGCGCTGAGGTGCCCCAATTGGAAGGCCCGAAAATTGATGCAGCATTTCCAATAGCTCGTTCGACTCATCTTCATCGAGCACACCGTCGCTCAGCATATTGGCGAGACGTTGATAAAGAATGTTAACGACCGGATCTTCAAGTTGTATCAGATGGGTCTCTATCCAAGTTTTGAGAAACTCGGCTTCCCTCTGGTTGATTTTTCCATCAGCCGTCAAGCCGGCGGTAATCCCGACCAATGCATCGGCAGAGCGTCGGTCAATACGTGCTTGGTGAAAGAAAATGCTTTGCTCGAATTCCTTATGAAGATCAACCATGCATCCTGCTCCTTAATCTTCAGATTCCGTGGTCTGATTGATGTACTTCGCTTTGTCGGGCGTGAACGTAACCATCATGTGAGTACGCGAGCACGTTTTAAGCACCTCCTGCGCAGGATCAATATCCAGGTGTTCACCCCGCAGTCCCTGCCATTGGGCTAGATAACTCAGCGAGCCGAACTTTTCGAGCTTTTTGAGGCTACGGCTGACACCCCCTTTCCAGCCAAGCGCAGGTAATTCATCGTTGAGAGTGGCCTGTACGAGATCGGAGCGCTTCATTGCCAGTTCTCGACCAACCTCCCAACATTTGATCAAGCCTTTATCGTAGCTTTCCCACGTTTCGCTCCAGCTCAATGTAGGTCGGATCGGTGTGCTTACATTTCTTTCTACACGTAGGATCATATTCATTCCTTGAATATCAGGGCGCGTTGAGTGGCATCGGTATCGTTATATGCCTCTCATTTTTTGTCTATACACGCTTGCGCCAATAACCCCAGCACCCTCAGGTCATGCCGCTGGCCATTCCAGAACCCGGCCTCTCGCAATGTGCCTTCAGCTTTAAAACCGAGTCGTTCCAGCAGTGCGTGTGACGCGTTGTTCTGCGGATGCACCAAGGCTTCTACGCGATGCAACTGCATATGCTCAAAGCCCCAATCGAGCATGGCCTGCAAGGCTTCGCGCATCAAGCCTTGCCCGCGAGCCGCAGGTGCCAGTTCGCAGGACAAAGCGCAGCTGTTCCAGGCGCGGTTCCACTTGAACAGGCCGCAACTGCCGAACAATTTGCCTTGGTGTTCAAGGCCCCAACGTGTGCCTGGGTTGGGGTGGGTGCGCCACTGGGCGAAGGTGTCGATCAGGGCGTGGGCCTGGGCGAGGTCGGTCATTGGGTCGAGAGGGTTGGAAACGTGTTCATGTCGTCGCCAGGACGTGGGCGCGATCAACGACTTTTGCAAAATGATGCCGCCACAAGTCCACGCCCAATTTCCCCGAGCGATCCAGCGATGAGCCCACGGTCAAATCACTGATCAGCAGTACCTGGCGCATGGCGTTCCTGATGACGGTCCGAGGGCTGCCCATTGTGCACAGCCCACCTCAGGGTTGCCACACGGTCTTTTCCCCACTGAGCTTACGGTCCAAAAAAGTCGCCGCGCTGATCAATGCCAGGTGGCTCAGTGCCTGGGGCGTATTGCCCAGATGACGGGCCTGGCTGTCGAATTCTTCGGCGTACAGGCCCAACGGGTTGGCGTAACGCAGCAGCTGTTCGAATTCCAGGTGGGCTTTCTCCACTTGGCCGGCGCGGGCCAGGCATTCGACGTACCAGAACGAGCAAGCCGTAAAGGCGCCTTCAGTACCTTGCAGGCCGTCGATCTGGCTGTCGTCGTTGCGGTAGCGATAGACCATGCCGTCACGCACCAGGCTTTTCTGGATCGCTTCCAGGGTCGACAGCCAGCGTGGGTCGGTGGCCGCGACGAAGCGCACCAGCGGCATCAGCAGCATCGAGCCATCCAATGCGGTGCTGCCGATATGTTGCACAAAGTGGCCGCGCTCTTCGTTCCAGAAATTGCTCCAGATGTCCGCGTAAATGGCCTGGCGGGTCTGGTCCCAGCGTGCGAATGGGGCCGGCAGCGAACGTTTGGAGGCCAGGCGGATCGCGCGGTCCAGCGCCACCCAACACATCAGCCGCGAATGCAGGAAGTGATGTTGCTCGCCGCGCATCTCCCAGATGCCCACGTCTTTCTGGTTCCAGATTTCGCAGACCTGGTCGGCCACTTCCACCGTGTGTTTCCAGCCTTCGTGGGAAATCGCCTCGCCGTATTTGTTGACCAGGTACACCGCGTCCATCAGCTCGCCGTAGATATCCAACTGGATCTGGTCGAACGCCTCATTGCCCACGCGTATGGGTTTGGCGTCGCCGTGCCCGGTCAAGTGATCGAGTGTGGTTTCCGGTAGCTCCTGGCGCCCATCGATGCCGTAGAGGATATTGATTTTGGTCGGCTGGCCGCAGCAGTCGCTGACCCGGCCTTTGAGCCAGCGCATGTAGCTGTTGGCTTCCTCGATAAAGCCCAGGCGCATAAACGCGTAAACGGTGAACGAAGCGTCGCGGATCCAAGTGTAGCGGTAGTCCCAGTTGCGTTCGCCGCCGGGCGACTCGGGCAGGCCGAAGGTGGCGGCGGCGATGATTGCGCCGTGTTTGCGTGAGGTCAAAAGCTTCAAGGCCAGCGCCGAGCGGTTGACCATTTCGCGCCAGCGTCCACGGTAATTGGACTGCGCGATCCAGCCGCGCCAGAACTTCAGGGTGCGTTCCAGGTACAGGTCGGTGCAGTCGTTGGTGACGCGTGGGTCGTCGGCGCCACCGAGGACAAATTCTGCGCCTTGCTCCTGGCTCAGGCTAAAGCTGGCGACTGCCGCGTGGTCTTCGAGGCTCAACGGGTGGCTGCCGATCAGGCGCAGGCCGGGCTGGCCGTCAGCCGTAAACAGCACGCCACCGTTATCGGCCATCGCCTGGGTTTGTGCGCGGGCGTAGTCATGGCGCACGGCGCAACGCAGGTGAAGGGTCGCTTTGCCACTGACCACGCGCACACGGCGAATCAGCAACGGCAGCTCGTCAACGTCTTCGCTGACGGTCAGCAGGTCGGTGATTTCCACCACCGCTTCATCACTCAGCCAGCGGGTTTGCAGCACATTGGTGTCGGGCAGGTAGATTTGCTCGCGACGTGCGTTGGGCAGGTCAGGGGTGAGTTGGAAAGCACCGGCTTGTGGCGTGTCCAGCAGCGAGCAGAAGATCGATGGGCTGTCGAATTCCGGCCAGCAGAAAAAATCGATGCTGCCTTTGTCGTTCACCAGCGCTGCGCTGCGCATATCGCCAATGATGCCGTGGGCATCAATGGCGCTTTGCGGTTCGTTCTTGAAATCAACCATTGCCACGAAACTCCGAATAAAGGCTCATGCCGCCATCAATAAACAAGGTGCTGCCCACCACGTAGTCGGAGGCATCACTGGCCAGCCAGACCACCGCGTTGGCCACGTCTTCCACATCGCCTACGCGGCCGTAGGGAATCAACTTGAGCAGTTCTTTTTCAGCCGCGCCTTCAGTGGCCGCACGGTTGATTGCGGTGCGGATCGCCCCTGGCGCGATGCCATTGATGCGGATGCGCTGTTCACTGACTTCCTGGGCGAGGGTGCGCATCAGCATCTCCACGCCGCCCTTGGACGCTGCGTAATTCACATGCCCGGCCCACGGGATGATCTGGTGCACCGAACTCATGTGGATGATTTTGCCGGCCGCCCGCGATACGCCGTCGCGCAGGCCTTGGCGATTGAAGATTCGCACGGCGGCGCGGGCGCACAGAAACTGGCCGGTGAGGTTGACGCCGATCACGGTGTTCCAGTCATTGAGGGTCATGTCGACCAGGTTCGCGTCTTTTTGCAGGCCCGAGTTGGCCACCAGAATGTCCAGGTGACCGAAGGCTTCAAGGGTCTGGGCGAACAGGCGCTCCACGTCGGCTTCTTTGGACACGTCACCACCGATGGCAATTGCCCGCCCGCCGCCTGCGTTGATCTGCGCGGCGAGGGCTTGCGCCGGCGCCGCCTGGGAATTGTAGTTGAGCACCACCGCCGCCCCGGCCTCGGCCAACGCCTTGGCCGCGCCAGCGCCGATGCCGGAGCTGGCGCCGGTGACCAGGGCCACTTGTTGCTGCAAGGAGATCTGCATTGCCCACCCGCCGTTTTATGAGAGTCCTTTGTGCTGACTGATACGCGCCGGTAGAAGTTCAGCTATCTCAAGCGGGTTTTCTGCTGGGCGTAATGCGTTTAATAGAATAAAAAAGTCATTACAAATAATTAAAAGTAATTAATAATCCACCAAAAATCGTTTGACAGGATTTTTCTGCGGGCGTCTTATAGGCACACCTCAATGCGCTCCGCTGGTAGTTCAGAAGTCATCGCGGATATACCTATAAGAGATGCCTATGCACTCATTGGCTTTTATAGGGGAACTATCAGGTCAGGAGGCAGCGCCCATCCGTGTGGGTGTGCCTAAGTTAGTGATCTTCGATTGCGACGGTGTACTCGTACAAAGCGAAGAAATCACCCTGTCTGTATTGATTTCCCTGCTGAATCAACACGCACATCGCGATACGCATGAGGCCACGGGTCTTGACTTATTGGAATTCACTGAGCGATTTCGTGGGCGCAAGATTGCCGACTGCTTACGTGAAGCCGAACAGGTATTGAATATTTGCCTGGACAGTCAGTTTGAAGAAACTTTTCGCCAGCGTGCGCGGGTCGCTTTAACGTCGGATTTAAAACCTACTGAGGGTATCAAAGAGGTACTCGAGAGCCTGAGTATTCCTTTTTGCGTCGCCTCGAGTGCGCCCCGTCATAAAATAGAACACTGTTTACGCCTCACCGGACTGTTCTCTTATTTTGAGGGGCACATATTCAGTTGTTATGAGTTAGGTCGTTGGAAACCAGATCCTTTGGTGTTCGTGACGGCATGCGCCACTTATAACGTCGATAGCCGGGATGTAGTAGTGATTGAAGACAGTGTCGCCGGTATTCAGGCGGCGATTGCGGCGAACATCAAAGTATTGGGTTTTGGCCCGGAGGCCCGGCATTCATTATTGGTCGATGCGGGGGCGTTACCGTTTTCCGATATGCGTGAATTACTCACGATTCTACAGTGATATGACCACTCAAGGAGGAGGCGTTGTGACGACATCAGATTATATCGAACGACTGAAAAGTAATGACCCATGTTCTGAAGTGTGGTGGGACTCTTCGCCTGCCGTCTATGCACCTTATAAGAAGCACTTGCTTGAAAAGTACCCGGCCGCCTTCAGTTGCATAGAACAGTTAATGCCAGACACGTTTTCGCAGCCCGGCGGGTTCAGCAATGTGACCACAAACCCCCGTCTGGTTACTGCGGTGATTCTTGAAAAACGCGAGTATTGGTTGTCGCGGTTTAATCTTGCCAAGCTGGCGCCCCAAGAGTTGCGCCGCAAGCTCTACGACGAAGTGATCGTGCAGGGGGCTTCGGACCTGAAGCAACGCTGGGTCCGATCTGGCCAGCGTGAAGGTTGGATGTGCGCACAAGTCGATCCTGTCGATGTGCGCTGCGCTGAACGCATGACCGCCAGGGGGGTAGCGCTGCGTCAGTTGGCTGCGAATGTGATGGTGAAGGTACCCGCAAGCCTGGAGGGCCTTACGACTGTCGAGCACTTAGTGGCGCAAGGAAGTTCTCTCAATATCACCTTCTGCTTCACTGTTGCGCAATTTCAGGCAGGCATCCAGGCCATAGAGCGTGGGAGGGTGGCTGCGCGCAGCAAGGGCATCGACACACGCCATTGCAAGTATGTGATCACCTTCATGATCGGCCGCTTCGCTTGTCAGCCCGAGTTTGCGTTACAAGCGGCAGAGCGTGGCCTGACCCTGAGTCCAGAGGACCTGCGCTGGGCCGAGTTGCTGGTTTATGAGCAGATACAGGCGCTGGTTTCGGCGTCTTCGGTTCCGGTCAAGACCCTGCTTTCCAGTATAAAAGTCGATATTGACGAGCGTGGCAACAAGCACAGCTGGCACTTGGAGAAGACCGGCTTGTTGGCAACGTGCTACACGCTGACGCCGCAGGTGGTTGAGTTTTTGATTGAGCGCGAAAGTCGCGGTAAACCTGTATTTCCTGCGGTGGAGCCCTTAAAACCACCGGCTTCGACGCTCGCGAAGTTGTTTCGCATTCCGTATTTCTGCGAAGCCTACTGCCTGGACGGCATCGAACCTTATGACTTCTGCAATCATGAGGCATTTATCAACACCTGCAATGAGGCCAACAGTGCGCACCGGCGCCTGGCCGATTTTTGCACTCGACTCTGCCCCCCTACGCACGCTTTCAGCCGCTCGCTCAGTGCGATCATGGCGGCCGAATACGGGGTGCTCGTATGAACAAGATGGTTGGGTTATGGGCGCACCCACGTTCTCGGTCCACGGTGTTGGAACGCGTGTTTATCGAGCGCAAAGACTTTGAAGTTTTCCACGAGCCATTTGCACATATGGCATTTTCTGCCGACTCTGCAATTCCGTCGGATGAATGGGATCACAGTTTTCCAATCACCTATCAGGCAATAAAACAACGGCTGCTGAAGGCCAGGGAAACGGCCAACGTATTTCACAAAGACATGTGTTATCACTGCCTCGACGACTTGAAAGTAGACGTGGACTTTTTGGCACAGCAAGACAATATCTTTCTTATTCGGGAACCCGCCAGCAGCATTCTTTCGCATTATCGCGTGCACCCCAACATGCCCTTGCAAGCCATTGGGCATAAAGCGTTGTATGAGATCTTTTGTGTGGTCACTAAACTCACCGGCAAACTGCCCTATGTGATTAATGCTGATGACCTGGCGGCAGCGCCGGAACGGGTGATTGGTAAACTATGTGACTACTTGGGTATTGAATTCCTGCCGCAAGCCATGAGGTGGAAACGCGAGTGCCCACCCCAATGGAAAACCTGGAGAAGTTGGCACATCGCCGCAGAAAACAGTCAATGCATTGTTTCGCCGAGTCAACCTCACCCCGATAAAGAAGTGCTCGATAACACCCCTGCGTTAAAAGCAATGTATGAGTATCACCGGGTTTTTTACGCGCGCATGAACGAATTTTGTCAATAGGGAATAGGGCATGAGAAAGTTGATTATTACCGGTGCCGCTAATGGAATTGGTCGGGCGACCGTAGAGCAGGCAATTGTCGATGGTTACTTTGTTATTGCCGTCGATAAGGACGTGGACGCCCTCAGCACCCTGCAACACACTTACGACGCGAGTGTGTTGGAGACGCAAGTTGCCGATCTTTCCAATGACGCTGTGATCAAGGGCTTTATTCCAAGCCTGTATGAGCGGCATGCCAGTATCTATGGGTTAATTAATAATGCTGGGGTGTATCACGGCAAAAGCATTTACGCCTATTCCGATAACGAAGTGGATGAAATGCTTAACGTTAACCTCAAAGCCTTGGTTTATCTTTCCAAAGACTTCGCCGAGCGCGAAATGAAGCACGAAGCGCCGCGCAGCATCGTCAATATCACCTCAGTGGCAGGGGAAGTGGGCAGTTGTGATGCCTTGTACGGCGCCACGAAGGCTGCAGTGATCGGCTTGACCAAGGCCAATGCCTGGAACTTCGCCCCTTTTGTGCGGGTAAACGCAGTGTCTCCGGCACTGATTCACAACACCTCCATCTACGACACTATTCCTGAGTATCGGCGGGCCGAGTACGCGCGCCAGGAAATTCTCAAAGACCCCATCCAGCCCAGTGGTGTTGCCGAGGTCATTTTGCTGTTGGTGGGTGAAGGTTTTCGTCATATGACCGGCAAGGTTGTCCCGGTTGATAACGGAGCCTACCCACGATGAGCCAGCCCATACCGAAGAAAAAGTTGCTGTTGGTGGGCGCGGGTAATTTGTGCCTGCAAATTCTCAAGATTCTGGCGCCCAGGAATAAGTTCGAGTTTGTCGTGCTGGGGCGCAACGAAGAAGCGACCATCCGGCTGTGCAACCTGGTGACGCTGTCGTGCGCACAACTGCAGCAGTATGTTGCTATCTCGCCGGTGATCGCGGACGTGACGGATATCGGCAGCGTTACCCAAGTGCTGCGCGAACACGCGCCGGACATCATCGTGAACTGCGCCTCGTTGCAATCCTGGCGAGTGATCACCGGGTTGCCCAAACGCTCGTTCGAACAACTTGACCAGGCACAGTTCGGCCCCTGGCTACCCATGCACCTGACACTGATGCATGACTTGATGCAAGCCGTGAAGGCTTCAGGTATCGCGACCTTGACCGTCAATGCGGCCTTTCCCGATGCCGTCAACCCGATCCTGGCCAGGGTCGGTCTGGCGCCTGATATAGGGGTGGGTAATGTCGCCAACCTGATTCCGGCCGTGCGTTTGTCCATCGCGCGGTTGCTGAAGTGCTCTGCCGCGGACGTGGAGGTGATGCTGTATGCCCAGCATTATTTCAGTCACTACGTGCCACGGGGCGGCCTGCCCCCGCGTGCCAGCTACCGCTTGTTGTATGAAGTTCGCGGCCAGCGTGCGGTCGCTCGTCTGTCGGATGAGTTGATTTTTTCTACGGTGAAAGACGAGTTTCGTCGCTTGGGCGGGGTTGATGGGCAGTTCCTGACCGCGTGTTCTGCGGTCACCGTGATCGAAGGGCTTTTTTCTCCGACGCCGGTCCTGGTGCACGCGCCCGGCCCCCTGGGGCTTCCGGGTGGCTATCCGGTGTGGCTTCAGGACGGACGCATCAATGTGCAGTTCTCCGACGACTGCCCATACGACGACGCGGTGCGCCTCAATAGCATTTGCCAAAGCCACGATGGTATCGACGAAATCCATTGTGACGGCTCGGTCACCTTCAACCCCAGGTGCATGGCAATCATGCAGACGATGCTGGGGTACTCCAAGTCAATCATGTCGGTTCAACAGTCCGCCGATTGTGCTCATGAGCTGGCAACAAAGTACCTGTCTTTCAAGCATTCAACCTTGGTAGGGAGCGGTGCGGCATGAGTCAAA
Source organism: Pseudomonas sp. ChxA (assembly GCF_030263855.1). NCBI lineage: Bacteria > Pseudomonadati > Pseudomonadota > Gammaproteobacteria > Pseudomonadales > Pseudomonadaceae > Pseudomonas > Pseudomonas sp. ChxA. The sequence continues at coordinate 4,841,751 of NZ_JARPMK010000001.1, read as the reverse complement.
ATCCGCGCAATAAACACGAGGAAGTAGCCGGTTATTCCGCGCAATATTCGCCAGACTTTGTCGAGCGCTGGGACGCGTTGATTGATTGGGAAAAAAGAAAGGCCGGCGAGAATGGTTTCTTTGAACGGCTGCTGGAAAGGCACGCGGTGAAATCGGTGCTTGATGTATCCACGGGCAGTGGTTTTCATGCCGTGCAACTCAAGCAGGCAGGTTTCAAGGTAGTTGCTACGGACGGTAGCGGCACGATGCTGAAAAAAGCCCGGCAAAACTTCCTTGACCGTGAATTGGATATTGAATCCCACCATATGGAGTGGCTTGACCTGGACCCGGACGTGCTGGGCACGTTCGATGCCGTCGTGTGCCTGGGCAGTTCACTGTGCCATGTGTTTGAGGCGCACGACCGCATGAGCGTGCTGCGCAGGTTCAGGGCATTGCTCAAGCCAGGTGGTGTGTTGATTGTTGATCAGCGTAATTTTTTTGCTATTCGCGCGGGCAACTTCAAATCCAGCGGCAATTATTATTACTGCGGCGCCAGCGCGTCGGTCAGCCTCGGAAGGGTCGATGCACAGGTGTGCGAGTTCATTTACGACTTTGAAGATAAACAACGCTACAGCCTGAAAGTGTATCCGTTATTGCCCGCAGAACTGGCTACCGAGATTCAGGCCAGCGGCTTCTTTGCCCATGAGGATTACGGTGATTTTCAGCGTAACTTCGACAGGATGAATTGTGATTTTGTCATCCACACCGCTCACGCCGTGTGAGGGAGTCATGATGAGCACACTCGTACAGAATCATCCTCGCGCGCTGGACAGCGTGGTGCTGGCAGTCGTACTGACCGGGTTTGTGGCCAGTACCTATGGGTTTGGCGTCTACTTGTTCGCCAACCTGGTGGTTGATATGCGTCGAGATCTCGGCTTTGACTACACCACCGTGGGCTTGATCACCGGGGGCGCACAGATAGGTTTCCTGCTGTTTTCGTCGGTCACCAGTTACATCAGCCGTTTTTTCGAAGGTTGGAAAATCAGCCTGGTGTCCACCGTAGTGACGTCTCTGGCCCTGCTGGGCTTGAGCGTCAGCGACAATATTGGGGTGTCGGGTGGGTTGTTGATATTGCTGGGAGGCTGCTCCGCTTCGGTTTACATCCCGCTGGCAGAAATCGTCACCAAGGGTTTTAACCCAGGTAATCGCTCGCGCGTCATGGGGCTGATTTCCAGTGGCACCAGCTACGGTGTGTTTATTAACGGGCTGTTGGTGTCGTTTCTCACCTTGCAGGGTGGCTGGCGCTCCATCTGGCTGACCGCCGGCCTTGTGTCATTGGGTCTGTGTTTCGTGGCCTGGTTTCTATTGCGTAACATGGGAGCGGACCAGGCAACGGGTTTTTCCGATAAGCGCTCGCCGTCTCTCGATGGCCACACGCCATGGATGAGCCGTTCGTTGTATCTGATTTGGGCCATCGCCTTTCTCAATGGGATGGCACTGCTGCCGTTTCAAACTTACCTGGCACCTTACCTGCGTGATGAGTTAGGCGTTTCGGTACAAGACGCAGGGTTTATCTGGACGACGATCGGCGCCGTAGGGATGGCTTCAGGCTTTTTGGTGGGATGGGTTGCAGACAAAGTAGGTGCCAGGACGGCCTTGGCCATGTGCTTTTTGAGCGCGGGGCTGGCAGCCATGCTGGTGTTCAGTTTTAACACGCTCGCGTTGTTCTATTTGGCGGCTTTTTTGTTTGCGCTGGCGTTTTATCCCATTTTTGGGTTGGTCCCCAGTTATATCGGGCAAATCGTTCCGGTCAACCGGCTGACGCAGGCATTTGGCATTGCCAATGTGCTGATTGGCCTGGGGGGAGTGTGCGGTAACTTCCTGGGCGGGCTGTCCAAAGACCTGACAGGGTCATTCGCGACCGTCTATTGGGTAGTTTCGCTGCTTCTGTTCTTGCAATGCGTGATGGTGTTCATGTTGGGCAAACAGCCTGTTTCGCTGACGGAGGGAGAACGGCCATGAGTTACTTTGCGCAGGGGCAACAACAAAACTTGCATGCATTTGCGTTCAGCCACGTGCGTGCCGACCCGTCGCTTATGAGGCAAAAACCTAGGGTCATCTGGATGACTGGCCTCTCTGGCTCCGGGAAATCGACCATTGCCAATGCGCTGGATGTAGCCTTAAGGGCCAAAGGCCGGTTTACCTGCATCATTGACGGCGATTCGGTACGCAGTGGGCTGTGTCGTGACTTGGGCTTTACCGACAGTGACCGCGATGAAAACATTCGGCGGGTCGCTGAGGTAGCGGGTTTGATGGTGGAGGCGGGACTTATTGTCATTGTCGCGCTGATCTCGCCGTCATCGGCCAGTCGGCATTACGCGCGCTCGATCATTGGTAACGAGCATTTTGTAGAAGTCCACGTGGATGCCCCTCTGGCAATTGCCGAACAGCGGGATCCGAAAGGTTTGTATAAAAAGGCGCGATCGGGGCTGCTTAAGAACTTTACCGGGATTGATTCGAACTACGACACTCCGCTGTTTCCTGAAGTGCATGTGCAGACCCACGTGTTTTCGGTTGAACAATCGGTCGAGAGGATTCTTGATTGGATGGCGCGTGCAGCGGACCCCGATTAGCCATTGGTCTTCTCGCCGCGGGGCGGCGCCTTCGACTCCACGAAACAAGGTATTCTCTGCCAGGGCAGAGCGTGCGGGTTTTTTCGGGAGTTGGAATGACACATTTCACGGGCACTGCAAAATCAATCCGGCTGATCGGCGGCGCCCGGGTATTGGACTTTATCAATACCACTAATGGGCGCAGGCCGTATTCCAACCTTAAGGTGATGGAAGAGCGACTCACCAGTTTCAAGTTCTTCATTGAGTGGGCATTACACGCCTCTTTGCTCTCTGAGCAAGAGTACGCTGCCTATTCGCCTATGGTGTTTGACTCGCCCATATCCTTCCAGCCAGACCTGGATGCTGTCATTGCATTCCGAGAGCTTCTGTACGGCGTCTTCCACAACCTGTCATTACGCCAGAATGTCACCGATGAGGCATTACAGCAGATCAATCTGCACTACCAGCAAGGCGCGTCATGGCGAGTATTGCGCTCCGTTGACGGGATGCCCGCGTGGACTTGGCGCACCTGCGGCGCTGCGCAGGAGTTGACGTCGATGCTGATAGCGCGCCTGGCAACAGACGCGACGCAACTGCTGGTATCGAGCCAGCTTCACGCATTGAGGTGCTGCAGCTGCACGGATTGCGATTGGATATTTCTCGATCTCTCCAAAAGTAAACAACGCAAGTGGTGCCAGATGAGTGTGTGTGGCAGCCGAGAGAAATTGAGCCGACTCAAACAGGCGGCCAGTCATCTTTAGTTGCAACGCAATCAGGTGAGCGACGCGAAGCAATTGCTCCGCTTAATAGGAAGCATTACTATTCACGCCCCGCCTCCCAGTGCTCACGCGATGATTCCTCAGCCGCCCCGCAGAACAGGCTTTTTCGAGCATTACGAAGAGTTGATCGGAACCTGGACACGCCGCCTGAGAAACCGTCAGCAGGCTGAAGACCTGGCTCACGACACCTTTGTACGCGTGCTTGAGTCGCGTTCGAGCGACGTTGAGCAACCGCGCGCCTATCTGCATCAAACGGCGCGCAACATTGCGGTGGACGCTTATCGTCGCGAAGACCGGCGTGAGGCGCTGGCATTGGACGCCTTTGATCAGCGTTCGCCCCACAACGGCGACCCGGAGCATTTCATGCACGCGATCCAGTTGGCCGATTCCATTGAGCGAGCCTTGGCCGAACTGCCACTCAACTGTCGCAAGATATTTATCTGGCAGAAAATCGAGGGGCTGACCCAGCAGGAAATCGCCGTGCGCCTGGGGCTGTCTAAAAACATGGTGGAAAAGTATATGATCCGCACCTTGCGGCATCTGCGCGACCGCCTGGACGCTATGGCCCCATGAACTCTGCCCGTTTTGAAACAGGATCTTCCACGATGGATAGCCGTGCTCGCGACGAAGCCGCGCAATGGTTTGTACGCCTGCAAGACGCCGAGTTGAGCCCCGCAGAGCAACAGCGTTTTGAGGCGTGGTGTGCCGAGCAGCCTGAGCATCAATACGAATTTGAAGTGCTGCAAGGCCTATGGAGCGCCGCCGACCTTGTGCCCACGGCGCGTTTGCAAGCGCTGTGCGAGGCCCCGGTCGAACGCCCCAAACGTCGCGCCATTGTGCGTTACGCCGTGGCTGCCAGCGTGGTGGCCATTGCCTTGGGGCTTGGCCTGTTCAGCGGGCTGGATCATCCAAAACCCTACAGTGCTGAGTTCAGCACGCGCTTGGGCGAGCATCGCCAAGTGGCATTGCCCGACGGTTCGGTGATGGACCTGAACAGCCGCAGCGTGGTGGCGGTGCACTATGAAAAGGGTCGGCGCGGTGTAGAAATCAAACAGGGCGAAGCCATGTTCAGCGTCGAGCACGACACCAGCCGGCCGTTTGTCGTGGCCGCCGGGGCAGGGCAGGTCACGGTCACCGGCACGCGTTTTGATGTGCGCCGCGATGACGACCAGACCCGCGTAGTAGTCGAGGCCGGCACGGTCAAGGTGCAGGGGCGAGCGTCGGATCAGATCGTGATGCTTACGGCAGGGCTCGGCACGCATGTCGATTCTGCCGGGCAAGTCGTTACGGCGTATGCGGTGAATGCCGATGAGCTGACAGCCTGGCGCACCGGCAAGTTGGTGTTCAACAACGCCACCCTCGGTGAAGTGGCGCGGGAAGTATCGCGCTATCGCGAGCAGCCGTTGCGGGTCAATACGGCGGCGGTGAGCAATTTGCGGCTGACCAGCGTGTTCAAATCCAGTGACACCGACGCCTTGCTCAAAGCCCTGCCACACATCCTGCCAGTGGCCGTGCGCGTCTTGCCGGACGGCAGCCAGGAAATTATTTCACGCTGACATTCAGGTTTTTTTCGAGTTCTTCGTCTTCTTCTGCAACTGCAACTGGTTTGCATTAACAGCCGCACACTCTTGCGATCACAGGACTAGGTTCGACGTGAAAAAACTTGTCGGTAACAACAATAAAGTCTCCCGCTGGGCGCCTCTGGCGCTGGCACTTTCGGTCAGTGCCGCGCTGCCTGCGGCCTATGCGGCCGACGGCATCCATATTCGCTCGCAGCCGCTGGGCGCTGCGCTGAGCCAACTGGGCCAGCAGACTTCCCTGCAAGTGTTCTTCAGCCCTGACATGGTCGCGGGCAAGCAAGCGCCCGCAGTGGACGGCAACCTTTCTCCCGAACAAGCCCTGCGCCAATTGCTCCAGGGCAGCGGCCTGGATTACCAGATCGATGCCGGTTCCGTGACCCTTCGCCCACAGCGCAGCGGCACGGGGGAAGCCGGCTCGCCGCTGGAGCTGGGCGTCACGGATATCAAAGTGGTGGGCGACTGGCTGGGCGATGCCAATGCCGAAGTGGTGCAGAACCATCCGGGCGCACGTACCGTGATCCGCCGTGAAGCCATGGTGGAGCAGGGGGCGATGAATGTCAGTGATGTGCTGCGCCGCGTCCCTGGCGTGCAGGTGCAAGAGGCCAACGGCACGGGCGGCAGTGATATTTCCCTCAACGTCGGCGTACGTGGCCTGACCTCGCGGCTGTCGCCACGCTCCACCGTATTGATCGACGGCGTACCGGCGGCGTTCGCCCCCTATGGTCAGCCGCAACTGTCGATGGCGCCGATTTCTGCCGGTAACCTGGACAGCATCGACGTGGTACGCGGCGCCGGTTCCGTGCGTTATGGGCCGCAGAACGTCGGTGGGGTGATCAACTTCGTGACCCGCGCGATTCCCGAGCAGGCCTCGGGTGAAGTCGGCACCACCCTGGAAACCTCCGCCCACGGCGGCTGGAAACACGTCGACAACGCTTTTGTCGGCGGCACTGCCGATAACGGCATGGGCGTGGCGTTGCTGTATACCGGGGTGAATGGCAACGGCTACCGCAACAGCAACAACTCCAACGACATCGACGACGTGATCCTCAAGACCCACTGGGCACCGACCGATCAAGACGATTTCTCGCTCAATCTTCATTATTACAACGCCAACGCCGATATGCCCGGCGGCCTGACCCAAAAGCAGTTTGACGCCAACCCGTACCAGTCAGTGCGTGATTGGGATAATTTCAGCGGCCGTCGCAAGGACATATCCTTCAAGTACATCCGCCAGATCGACGACCGTACCCAGGCCGAAGTGCTGACCTATTACATCGACAGCTTCCGTGGCAGCAACATTGCCAACCGCGACCTCAAGACCATAGGTTCCTACCCGCGCAGCTACTACACCTTCGGCATCGAGCCACGGGTGTCCCATGTGTTCGACGTGGGCCCGAGTACCCAGGAAGTCAGCGTCGGTTATCGCTACCTCAAAGAAGGCATGCATGAACAGGCCAGCAGCCTGAATCTGGTCAACAACGTCCCGACGCCGGGCGGGCAAAATGACGGGCATGTTTACCAGGACCGCACCGGCGGCACCGTCGCCAACGCGTTCTACATCGACAACAAGATCGATATCGGCAAGTGGACCGTCACGCCGGGTATCCGCTTCGAAAACATCGAGACCACTTGGCATGACCGCCCGGTGGTCGCTCTGAACGGTGTGCGCACCGTGGAAAAGAATCGCAAGATCAATAGTAATGAGCCGTTGCCAGCGTTGAGTGTGATGTACCACATTTCCGATGCCTGGAAAGTCTTCGCCAACTACGAAACCTCCTTCGGCAGCCTGCAGTACGCGCAGATCGGGCAGGGCGGTCGCGTCAACCAGACGGCTGACGGCCTGAACCCGGAAAAGGCCAAGACCTACGAGATCGGCACACGCTACAACGACAGCGTCTGGGGCGGCGAAGTGACGCTGTTCTACATCGACTTCTCGGATGAGTTGCAATATGTGAGCAATGACGTGGGCTGGACCAACCTCGGCGCTACCAAGCACCAGGGGATCGAAACCTCGGCCCACTACGATCTGTCGAACCTGGACCCACGCCTCGATGGCCTGACCGCCAACGCCGGCTTTACCTACACCAAGGCGACTGCCGAGGGTGATGTGCCGTTCAAGGGCCGCGACCTGCCGCTCTACTCCCGTGAAGTGCTGACAGCGGGCCTGCGCTACGACATCAACCACTGGACCCATAACCTGGACGTCTATGCCCAATCCGGGCAACGTGCGCCGGGCACTGGCACCACCTACATCACACAGGGCACCGCCGATGGCCAATACGGCGATATCCCTGGTTATGTCTCGGTCAACGTGCGCAGCGGGTATGACTTCGGCGCGCAACTGTCGAACCTGAAACTGGGGGTGGGCGTGAAGAACGTCTTCGATCAACAGCACTACACGCGCTCCAGTGATAACAATGCCGGGTTGTACCTGGGCCAGCCCCGCACCTTCTTCGTGCAGGCCAGCGTTGGCTTCTGACCGGCCGGTGATGAGAAAAATCGCAGCCTGAAGGCTGCGATTTTTTTTTGCCTGTTTTTCCAGTGCTCACTGCACGGTCCACGCCAGGGCAGGAACTGTTTTCGCGCGTTTGCCACACAGGTTGTAACAGCGACTTTGATCGTACGGGTTGCTTTCAAACGCCGAGCAGGAGCCAGACATGACTTCAACTTCGTTTCAATCCGGTCACGCCGATGGCCGGGGCACCTTTGAGGGTATACGCAAGGTTGCCCGCTCAACGTCGGTTGGCGAGGAGGGCAACTGCCCAGCCTTGTCGACGCTGTACGCCGCCGAAACGATGCGCATGAAAACCTTTGTGGGCCAGCACAAATTCCAGGCGCCCGTGGCCGATGATTTTGCCCGTGGCCTGCTCGCGCCACAGCCTGCCAGCCACCCTGACACCCAGAGCTTTAGGCAACCCACTTTCCGGTGGGCCACGCTGATCAATTACCTCACCACCCGATGGCGTGGGCCAGCAGCCGGGTAAGCCCGTGTTACATGCTGTTATTGGGATTCTTCTGTCGCCCGGAACTATCGCGTGGCGCTAACCACATATCGGATGCTTGCTGCCCGGGGGTGAACCGATGATTCGGTACTCTCGGTACTGACTTTCAGGCAAGCATAGATCTGCAAAAAGCGAGAGATGACGCATGAAGATTGAGGGTGCAATACCGCGCGCACAGCCATTGGGCGTGGGCGGGCCAGAGGTGTCTTGGGCTTCACCGCCGCGCGTTTTCCAACTGCCGAACGATGAGCCGTTTGCCACGCGGGACTTGCCGTCGCAGCGGCCTATGCTGTGGCGGGGAGGCTTGTCTTCGCTGCGTCAGCAGGCACTGCAGAATCCCCCCTCAGTGCGTACCGACACCACGCCGCCTGGCCCGAACTCTACGGACAGTCAATTGGCCGGTGAGCTGGAGAAACACTTCGGCGAACTGCATGGTTTTCTGAAAGATGGACGCTTGACGCAGTCGTCATTGCGTCAGATCGCCGCTCAAACATTGAGTGGAGAGTAGGGTGCGCGACCGTATGATTCTGCTGGTCAGGGAAATTCTCAATCGCCCCCTGCTCAACGATGCGATCATCGACTGCGCGGGGTACATCACCCGCGACAGCCTCAACGCGGCCGCTGCGGCGCTGCAAGGTAACAGCTCCCCCAGCGCCTTCAGCCAGGACCCTTTTCATGATCAGGGCAATGCTCAGGTCGTAAAGGCACTGCAAGGCTATTTCAAGCAACTGAGGGATATCCCCAAAGACAGCGCAGTATTTTTTGAGGCGCTTGAATACCTGGACATCAACCAGCTCAAAATCGTGATGAGCGACCCCGATGACCTGGACGCGCAAGGACTGCCCCTGCTGGAGCCCGCCACCGGGCTACCCAGGAAGAAGTACAGTGAACACTGCGTGTATACCGCCAAGAACATTATTGAACGCCCGGGCCTGCTGCGTTCATTGGAGCGCGACAACAATATGCGTTTGTTGGGACGCCCCAGGCACGAGGGCTTTCTTTGCAACAAAAGCCTGGAGCGTTGGCTGGAACACTATGAAACCCACAAAGCCAGGTAATGCCCTGGCTGTGTGCGGTGAGTGCTTTATACCTTGAGAATTTTGCCGCTGATGGCGACCCCCGCCAGCAGCAGCGCAATCAGCACAAAGGCGGTGCTCAGACTGCTGCCGTGGGCGATAAAGCCGATAACGGCTGGCCCGGCGAGAATGCCGGCATACCCCAGTGTGGTGATGGCCGGCACGGCGATATGCTCCGGCATGACCGTTTGCTTACCGACGGCGGTGTACAGCACCGGCACGATATTCGAGCAACCGGCGCCCACCAAGGCATACCCCAGCAGCGCTGTTTCCCAGGCCGGCAATAACGTCGCCAGCAACATGCCTGCGGTGGCCAGCGCGCCGCCAATCACGATCACACGGGTGGCACCCAGGCGGCGCACAATCGCATCACCGGTCAAGCGCCCTGCGGTCATGGTCAAGGCAAATGCCGCGTAACCCAAGCCGGCGTAAGTTTCATCAAGGCCGCGCTCGGCGCTCAGGAACACCGCGCTCCAATCCAGCACGGCGCCTTCGGCCAGGAACACGATGCAACACAGGCAGCCGATAAACAGCACCACACCGTGCGGAACGGCAAACGCGGGGCCAGAGCTTTCGCTGCCGTAAGGCAGCAGATGCGGCCCGGCTTTGATCAATGCCAGCGCCATGACGACGATCACCACCAGGGTTGCCTGCAACGGCGACAAGCCCAACCCCAGCAACCCGGCAACCCCTGCTGCGCCGACGATACCGCCAAGGCTGAACAACCCGTGGAAGCCCGACATCATGGTTTTGCCGCTGGCACGCTCAACAATCACCGCCTGCAGGTTGACCGTCGAATCCACAGTGCCCAGGCCCCCACCAAACAGGAACAGCCCGGCCATCAGCAAGGGGATTGAACTGACGGTGGCGAGCATCGGCAGTGCCAGGCAGATCATGATCGTGCCGGCGGTCAGCACCCGGCGGCAGCCGAAGCGTGAAGCCAGGGCGCCAGCCATCGGCATGGCGATGATCGATCCGACGCCCAGGCATAACAGCAACAGGCCCAGCGTGCCCTCATTGAGGTTTGCCCGTGCCTTGGCGTAGGGCACCAGCGGCGCCCAGGCCGCGATACCGAAGCCGGCGATGAAAAAGGCGATGCGGGTCGACATTTGTTCCAGCCGTCCGGGAACCACGGGCGCTGGGGTGGAGATGGCAGTCATGAAAAATCCTTGGTTTTGCGTTCTATGAACGATGTCCTGCGCGACATCCTTGCACATCAGGCCCTGTGGAGCGAGCCGGGTTCCCTTCAAGAGAGGGGCGGGCGCGCAGGCTGCGGGTTTATGCTTACAGGCGCGGAACGCCCAGGCAGGGGGCGACCACACAGAGGCTGTCGAATGTATCGGCGGCGGCCTGGAAGGTGCGTAATCTGCGTGAGAACGCATGAACCCCCAGGCCTTTACGTTGGATTACCGCCTTGCAGTCCACCTCCTACTGCGCCGCCTTCTGTAATACGCTGCTGCCAAGTGTGCAGGCAGTCAGCCAAATACGCCGATGATGATTCTTTGGAAGGTGTCGCTATGACTCAGTTCTATGACGCACGGGGCAATATTTACGCTGTGGCCAGCCCCGGCTACCTACGCAGCAGGGGCATTGCGGTACCTGAGTGTGCCGATCTGGCTGCCAGCACTCGAAAAGAGTGGGCAGCCATGGCGATCGCGTCGGAATGTGAATGGGGCACGTTACCGCGTGCGGTCAATGCCAAGGCACACCGCTGCGATGGTTTGCTGGTGGGGCCGTTCCAGGCTGCGCCGCCGTTTGACGTGTTGATCGTCAATACCGATGGCACGCTCGCCGAGCGCAGTGGTAACGGGTTGACGATTTTTTCCCAGGCGCTGACGGATCAAGGCTTGATGACCCAAGGGTGTGAGTTGCTCGTGCATCACGACAAGCACGATGCAGCCTCTCCGGTGGCGACCTATTCGCAGCCGGCGACCTTTGAACAGGTTGCTGGCTTCTGGCTGGCTTTGGGGCGACCGCAGTTCGGGCCGGCAGCGGTGGCCGCTACCGGTATTGGCGCGGTCACACGGGGGCAACGTGAGTTCAGCCATGTGGCCGCACTGGTGGCGATCGACCCGCAGTGGGTCGTCAGCCAGTTTGTGCGTGTGGGCAATCCACACTGTGTGACGCTCGTTGAGCATGCCCAGGCCTTGCCGGACCACCAGTCGCTGCACCAACCCGCACTGTTTGAGCCGTTGCAGGCGATTGCTTTTGCACCGCCGGGCGGGCGCGGCCAACCTTGTTTGGCGGGGATCAATCTGCAATGGGCTGCACATTCTTCGGGCAATCGGGTTCTCGCGCGGGTGTTTGAGCGGGGAGAAGGGCCTACTGCGTCCTCGGGTACCAGTGCGAGTGCAGTTGCCTGCGCTGCATGGCGGGCGGGTTGGGTTGAGCCCGGAGAGGTGGCCGTGGTCATGCCGGGTGGCACTGTGCCGGTGCGTTTACAGTGCCAGGCCGAAACTCTGCTGAGCGTCAGTCTGTTCGGGACTGCATGCGTGCAAGCCTGAATGCGTGGAAGTGGCTGATGTCTTGAATGCGTGTCAGCTGTTTCTTTGTTAGTTAGTTGTATAGGTCAAGTTTGTGTGGGAAGTTTCTTGTTGTTGAGTATTACTTAATTGTGCGAATTTATTATTTTGTAAAAGACACGTCCTACCACGCTGTGCGAAACGTCTTTTTTATTTTCAAAGGGTCAGATTTCGCCTGGAGTCGCTAATATCTATTGGGTTAAGGCGCTTTTTCCCAGCAGTTCAATCAACGCCCGATGGGGGGGAGCCTTTCAGTCAAATAGTTGATGACAGGTAACTTAAGGATGGTTGAAACAACTGCCGCGCCACGATTCAAGTTGATACTTACAGAAATAACCAATGACTTTCAGGTACTCGCTTTTAAAGGCCGCGAAGTCCTTGATCAGCCTTACTTCATCACCGTGCAATTAGTCAGCGAAAATCCTTCTCTGGATCTGGAAGCGCTGCTTCACCAGCCAGCCTATCTAGACTTCGGCGGAGCCGATGCGGGGCTGCATGGGCAGGTCTACGCCATCGGCCGTGATGATCCGGGCATTCGACTCACTCGATATCGCATCACCCTGGCACCGCGCCTGGCGTGCCTTGCCCATCGGCGCAACCAGCGGGTTTTCCAACAACGCAGCGTGCCGCAGATTATCGCGACGGTCCTTGAACACCACGGCATCCTGGCGGACGCTTATGCTTTCGAGCTTGGCCCCGTGGTCTACCCACCCCGGCCGTTCTGCGTGCAGTACGTAGAAACCGACCTGCATTTTATCCAGCGGTTGTGCGAAGAGGAGGGCATTCATTACCACTTTCGTCATAGCCCGAATAATCACCTGCTGGTATTTGGCGATGATCAGACTGTGTTTCGGCGCCTGGGCGCACAGCATTTTTGCCCGACGCAGGAACTGGCCGCCAACACCAGCGCTATCCGGCAGTTCGACATGCGCCTGGAGATCCGTACCCAGCTGACGGTGCGCCGTGATCATGACTTCCAGCATCCGTCGCTGCGCATGGAAGATAAAGCCGGGCCTGCATCGACGCAGTTCCTTGAGGATTACCATTACCCTGGTGGTTTCGGTGACCATGTGCGAGGTCGGCAGTTGGCGCGCCGGGCCCTGGAGCGACATCAGCGCGACCGCCATCGTGCCGTGGGCAAAAGTGACCAACCGGCGCTGGGCAGCGGCCATTTTCTTGAGTTGTGTGATCACCCGGATCCGGCCTGCAACGACCTTTGGTTACTCACGTCGGTGCATCACGAGGGCTATCAGCCGCAGGTGCTGGAGGAAGCGGCACCCGTGCTTGGCACATTCCACGGCTACCGCAACCGGTTTACCGCAACACCCTGGCGCGCCGTGCATCGACCGCCTCTCAAACACCCGAAACCGACCCTCAATGGCAGCCAGACCGCCATTGTGACGGGGCCCGCAGGCGAAGAAGTGCACTGCGACGCCTCCGGCCGAGTGAAGGTACGCTTTCATTGGGACCGTCTGGATCCCACCGATGACAAAAGCAGTTATTGGGTACGGGTAGCCTCCGGTTGGGCGGGCGATGGCTTTGGCGCCATGTTGATTCCACGGGTGGGCATGGAGGTGCTTGTGACCTTCCTGGAAGGCGACCCGGACCGGCCGTTGATCAACGGCTGTCTGCCCAATGCGCTGCACATGCCGGCTTACCCCTTGCCGCAACACAAGACACGCAGTGTGCTGCGAAGCCGCAGTGTCCTGGGGGGCGCGGGTGCCAACGAGCTGCACCTTGAGGACCTGCATGGCGAGGAACTCATCTACCTGCGCGCCCAACGGGATCTGGAACAGTGGGTCGGCCATGACAGCCGCCTGGAGGTAGCGGGAGAACGGCGTGAGATCATTCGTGGGTTAAGCACGGTTCACTTGGACGGCGGCGAGCAGCGGCACATCAGCGCAGACCGCACAATCGTGCTTGGCACGAACGATCGGCTGGATGTCCAGGGTGACAGCCAGACACATATCGGTCAGTCGATGGTTATCCAGGCCGGGCAGCAGATCGTCCTCAAGGCCGGCGCCAGTCTGGTCATCGATGCGGGCGCACAATTGAGCCTCAAGGCTGGGGGGGAACACCTGATTATCCAGGCGGGCGGCATTTTCAGCAGTCGGCCTGTCACCCTCGGCGGCTTGCCGCCCCTTACGCCGTCAGCGAGCCTTTTGCCGACAGTGGATGCGCCGAGCCTCTCGACGGCGCAAGGTACCCTTCTGGACGCGGCTCGGCAGTTGGGCGCGGACTTCTGTCCGGTATGCGAGGCGTGCCGTGAAGGCCAGTGCTCCCTTATGCGGAGGGCGGCCTGATGCCGAGTGAGCCAGGTCTGTGGATGGCCCAACAGCACCAAGCGGGCCGCCGAGTGTGCTTGATCCTCGAGGGGCATCAGGATGCACGTCAGCGGCTGTTGTCTGTGCGTCAGCTGTCGCAGTATTGCAGCCTGTACGCTGAGACTGCCCTGTTCGAGTTGGCAGCCGCAGGCCCGGTGATTGTGCTGGTGGAGCAGGCGGATGAACCGGGGCTGGTCGACCTGCTGCAGTGCCCCGAGGCGAATTGGGGCTGGCTGGGCAGCCTGCCCGATGAGGATCTGGCTGGCGTGGTTCGGCATTGGCGCGAGCGCCTGTTGGTAGGGCACCAGGGAAGCCAAGCGCTGTATCGTTTTCACGATAACCGCACCTTGGCGCGCGCGCTGAGCCATCTACAGAGCGAGCATCGGCCAGTGTTGCTCGGCCCACTGTTCAGTGTGTGCTATTGGCATGAAGGCCGTTGGCGTCAGAGTGAAAATCCAATGCCCGGTGAGTATCCGGTGCCTGTGCCTGCGCCCTGGCTGAACACGCCGAACCCTCAGGCCGAAGTGATTCTGCACGCCAATATCCTGCGTTATCTATTGACTGAACACAGCGAAAGTCTCGCCGGTTTGGTCGGGTTTCAGGACCCCGGCATTTGGCTGGCGCAGGTTATCGAGCAGGCCCGAGTCTGGCAATGGCGAAGCCCCCAACAGCTCGAATTTCTGGTCGTGCGCCGGTTGGAGGAGGCGACGCAAGGCTGCGCGATTCGGTGGCTGCCGATAGAGGGCGAGGCGCCTGGAGAGCATTTTGAGCGGGTGTCACGAGAATCGCGCAGTTTGGGGAAAAAACATGAGTAAGTGGATGCGCAGCGTGTTGGTCGCACTAGGCGCCGGATGGCTCTCGGGTTGTGCGGTGGCACCGCCGGTTGATCGTTTTACGCTGGAGTTGGATCTACCCGCGCAGTTTCGATTTATCGGTGCCGCTAATTACCGTCCTGCCAGGTATGAACTCTGCACCTTGCCGCAGCGTCGAGGCAAAAGGCCTGAACGCAAGATCTTTATTGGCAATTACAAACCCCAGGCCGAACGGGTGAGCTATGAGTTCCCGCTGACTGAAACCATTGAGGGGTGCCCGTCGGTGTTGCGTAGCGTGCAGTTCACTCTTTATGCGAAGTGGGGCGAACTCGACACTGATGTCGGTGGCAGTTCCGCGGCAATTTCCTTCGCAGATCCTATTGAGTCTGAACGCGTAGCAGCGATGCCCGAGTCGGGTGTGCAGGCGTTTTCTGGAGAATGCATGTGGTTTTTCCGGACGGCCGGCCCAGAGCATGCGATCAGAAAACTGTTGGAATGTAACGCATTGGACACGAAGGGCAAAAGGCAAGAAACGCGCCCGGGTGGCGTGGTGCAGAGAGCGTTGCTCCCAGGGAAAAAAGTAAGGCTGACGTTGAGCGTTACAGACGAGGAGGCTCCCGCCTTTCAGGACACCTGGCTAGCTGTACCGGGAGGGTGGAGGCGCTGCCGGGGCAAAAGCTTTGAAGATCTGTCCGGATACTGCGGCAGTAACACCACGGACTTTAAACCTATAACGATGCCGGATGGACGTGTTTGCGATGTTTATCCAACGTGCAATTAACAAGGAGATGAATCATGAAACAGGCAGCATGGAAGCAACCTTTTTTCAGTAGCAAGATGCCTGCTTGCCCGTTGAAAGGGCATTGGGCAAGCGTTTCTCTGGTTGATGAAACAGGCAGTGGGAAGGCTTATGGCGGGCTGGTCTATACGATCCAGGACACTACAGGGCGACTCTACAAAGGACGGTTGAATGGAGAGGGATACGCCAAGGTGGAAGGGTTTTATCGCGGCCCTGTCATACTTTCTTTGGATACGCAGTATTCAGGCGGCGGCGAGCCATATGCCAAATTGAGGAAGCGCAAGACTTACCCGTTACCTATCACCGAGCTTCAAGCCCGCGCCGAGCATACCCGATTTTCCGCGGCTGATGGCCAACGTATCGACGGCAACCCTGCACAACGCCAAGCAGACCGGTTTTACCAGGTAGAGGTGCGCGATCTGGTTCGGCATATTGCCCACCTGCCGCCGTTTGCCTCCAGTACCTATCACCCCCCAAGGCATGCGCTGAAAATGATGGCCGAGCTGGGGTTTGGTCCGCCGCAGCCCGTATTGTCAGGCGTCGTGCTGTTCCCCAACCTGCACACGGTGTTGGAAGTTCGGCCTTTGCGAGCCCTGCGCCCGATGTTATCGACCGACGATCAGTTATGTGCGTTGAACCTGTATCAATTGGCGTTGATGTCCACATTGAGTTACTGCGATTTTGGCCAGCAACCTCCAAAGTCGCCAGTGGAAAACGTCAGTTTCCCCCTGGATCCCAGCGCAGGAAATCTGTTCGCGGAAAAACTCTCGGGGTTTCAAGAAGCCTGGAAGGTCGATCGTGATCAGGCTCAGCGCTTTTACCCGCTGTACGAAGAGGTTCCATACTCCCTGCGTTTTGAGATTTTGCCTTTCGATCCTGAGTTGTATCCACAAAATCGCCCGGAGCTTGAAGATAAACAGGAACATCCAGCTAGCCTGCACTTTTTCGACGATGAAGCCATCGGTACGGATACCCAGGCGTTTATCAGCCATCACAACGAGGTGATTCTGATCGCTGTACGAGGTACCGCCAGTGGTGCCGATGCTTTGCGAGATGCGAATGCCCACCAAGTGCCATTTACCGAAGGTGTCGGCAAAGCCCATGAGGGTTTTTACCAGGCATATCGAGCGATGCGCGATTTTGTTCTGCACTACCTTGATCAATTCCACAGTGGCCAGCGCATTGTGATTTGTGGCCACAGCCTCGGTGGCGCCATCGCGTTGCTCCTGGCAGAGGGGTTACGCCGAGTTACCCGCGTGAAGTACAACATTCTCCTCTACACCTACGGCGCTCCCCGCGCCGCAGACTCCGAGTTTACCGACGGCGCCTCGGCCCTCATCCATCACCGCATCGTCAACCACAACGACCCGGTTCCCAGTGTTCCTGCCACGTGGATGAATACCACCGCCAAACTCTGGGTGCCGGGCGCCATCACGCTTTTTGCCGCACCCGGTGCGGGTGGCCTGCTGTTCGCCGCCGGCCTTGTGCGCGTCGGCGGTAACCCTTACCAGCACCATGGCGAACAACAGCACTTCATGCCTATCAAGCTGCCGGACGGCACGCACTCCTCGGTGTTATGGACGCCCGGTTGTGAGTCTATTCTCGAGGCTGGATGCAACCGGGTGCTGCAACTGAATGGCGATATGCCCGAGCGTGCCAACCTGTTGAAACAACTGTTTCAGGCCAGTCAGCACTTCATGACCGCCAGTTACATTCCAGCAGCGTGGGCCACTCTGCGCCGTTGGCAGCAAACCGTGGAGTGCCAGGGGCCTTTGATCACAGCCAGGGAGTTTGAGTTGATAGACCTGGCGCTCGACACCATGACGCAACAACTGCGCGACAAGAACCGCGAGCTCGAGCGTCGTCGCCCACCGAACCAACGCGATTATGGGCATGCGCATAACCAGGCACTGAACGCTGAAGTCGACCGCTTGCGCAGCAGCCGACGTCGATTGGAGTCGTTACGCTGGCGCCGTCTGGACCTGCGTGACGTGTATGGCAGCCACTGCGACTCCACTCGCTTGCAGCCCAGCTTGAAGCGCTGGTTGCGCCATCGTGAAAACCGCAAGTTGGCGCAAATCGCCAGTATTCCTGCGCCACTCCAGGACAGCGCCGGCCGAGTGCAGCCACTGGATATCGATTCAATTGCCTGACTCTGCTACTTATGACCCTGCTGCTTACAAAAACTCCACCTGTGCCGGTCTACGCTGCATCAGTACCTTGCCATTGCGGATCGAATATAACGGCAGGCCTTGGCTGCGGATTACCTCGTAGTCACTGTCTGCTGAAAGCACCAGCAGGTTGGCCGGGCGACCGGGTTCCAGGCCGTACCGGTCACCCAGGGCCATGGCCTTGGCACTATTGTCGGTGACCAGGTCCAGGGCGCTTTGCAGGTTGCGGTAGCCGAGCATGTGGCAGATGTGCAGGCCGGCTTCCAGCACGCGCAGGATGTTGCCGTTGCCCAGCGGGTACCATGGATCGACGATGGAGTCCTGGCCGAAGCAGACATTCATGCCGGCCTCGAGCAGTTCATTGACGCGGGTGACGCCTCGGCGTTTCGGGAAACTGTCGAAGCGGCCCTGCAGGTGAATGCTTTCGGTAGGGCAGGAGACGAAGTTGATGCCCGAGTGCCCCAGCAGGCGAAACAGTTTGGCGCAGTAGGCATTGTCATACGAACCCATCGCCGTAGTGTGGCTGGCGGTGACGCGCTCGCCCATGCCGCGGCTGCGGGCTTCTTCGGCGAGTACTTCGAGAAAGCGCGAGTGCGGGTCATCGGTTTCGTCGCAGTGCACGTCCACCAGGCAGCCAGTGCGTTCGGCCAGGTCCATCAGGAACTTCACCGAGCTAACCCCTTGGTCGCGGGTGTATTCAAAGTGCGGAATACCGCCGACCACATCAGCGCCCAGGCGAATGGCTTCTTGCATCAGTTCGCGGCCGTTGCGGTAAGACTCGATGCCTTCCTGCGGGAAGGCGACGATTTGCAGGTCGATCAGGTGCGTGCTTTCTTCGCGCACCTCCAACATGGCTTTGAGCGCGGTGAGGTCAGGGTCGGTGACATCAACGTGGGTGCGCACATGCTGGATGCCATGGGCGGCCAGGGCCTGAATGGTTTTCTTGGCGCGTGCTTTGGTGTCTTCCTGGGTGATGGTGGCTTTGCGTTCGCCCCAGCACTCAATGCCCTCGAACAAGGTACCGCTCATGTTCCAGCGCGGCTCGCCGGCGGTCAGCGTCGCATCCAGGTGGATATGGGGCTCCACGAACGGCGGTATGACCAAGTTGCCAGCGGCGTCGAGGTCGCCAGCTGTTAATGTCGGCGTCACGGTTTGCGCAGTAATGCGGGCGATCCGGCCGTGTTCCAGGTGCAGATCATGCAGGCCTTCACGGTTGCGCAGGCGGGCATTGATGATATGCATGGGCAAGTTCCTCTTGGCTTTGGATAATCAGGCAGGCAGCCGCCAGGTCATCAGGGTTATCAGCCACAAGGTTACCATCCTCATGGCAACAGGCGGGTTCAGGCCTGTACGTCAGTCAAAGGTGCGCGCACACGCAGAGCTGCGGTGAGCGCGATGTAGGCCAGGGACGCAGCCACAATCCCCACCAACGGCGCCACCCACGGTGAGTGAAACGCCAGCACGGTGCCTACGGCATACGCTACCAGTCCCGGCCAATTGAACGCCGGCAGGCGTACATCGGCCAGACGCGGGTACTGGCCGCGATAGCGGTAGAAGAAATCCGCCATGATGACCCCGCCAATCGGCGGGATCACGGTGCCCAGCAGAATCAGATAAGGCACCAGCAAGTCGTACATGCCAAGCAGTGCCAGCAATGTACCGATCACCGCGCCGGCCAGGGTCACGGTTTTGCGCCGCCGAGTACGCAGCAGGTTGCAGCCGGCCACCGCGAAGTTGTAGATGGTGTTGTCCTGCGTGCTCCAGATGTTGAGCAGCAACATGGCCATCGCCGCCATGGCGAAACCTTGCAGCAGCAGTACCTCGACCACATCGGGTTGCTGATAGACGATGGCGCCATAGGCACCGATCAACACCATCAAGCCATTGCCGATAAAAAAGCCGATCAGGCTGGCCAGCACCGCGACCTTGGCCGAACGAGAAAAGCGCGTCCAGTTGGTCGCTTGGGTGGCGCCGCTGACAAAGGTGCCGAATACCAGCGTTATGGCGGTGGACACGTCCAGTTCCGCCGTTGGCACCACCGCCATAAGACCCTCCAGGCCGCCGACTTTGACGGTGGCGACCCACATCGACAGCAACAGCAGGATGCCCATGGCCGGCACCGCGATGTAGGAAAGAATCTCCAGCCCGCGATAGCCCACATACGCGGTGGCGCAGAACAGCAGGCCAAACAGCACCATCAGTGCCAGCACCGTGCCTTGGTTCAATTCGAAATATTTGCCCAGCACCACAGCCGCGGTGGCGGTGCCCCAGGCGTACCAGCCGATCTGGGTGAAGCCGAGGATCAAGTCGCTGAGTTTGCTGCCCACTTCGCCAAAGCAGAAGCGGCCCATCAGGACCGAATTCAAGCCGCTCTTGAACGCGATGTAGCCCAGGCCTGCGGCGTAAATACCCAGCAACAGGTTACCCAACGCCACGACACCGAGCATGTCGGTAAAACTGAACGCCACGCCCAGCTTGCCGCCGGCGAACATGGTCGCGGTGAAGAAGGTGAAGCCCAGCAACACCATGGCGGTGGACGCAAGGCCCTTGCGCGCATGCATCGGCACTTCGCTGAGGGGGTAATCGTTACCCGGTTCTTGCTGCGTCATGGCCTTGCTCCCTGGATGACTGACGCCGTGCTGTTGCACTGCGCGTGCCAAACCGGCGACGCGGCGTATTTATAGCCAGGCAGCGATGTTGAGCGTGTCTGCCACCGACATCAGGCAGGCACGAAAACAGTGCAGCGGTGAGACAAAGTGGATCAGTCGAACAGCGTCTGGGTGGTCTCGCCACGATGAAACGCAAACGCCGCTTCAAGATCGCTTTCGATGGTGCGCCCACGGGACAGCGGCGGCAGGTCGTCGAGGGTGAAAAAGCCCACTTCGGTGGTTTCAAACCCGGCCGCTGGCGCCAGTTGGTCGACCCGCTCGCACAGGAAGTACAGCTTGTAGAAGTCCCGCACATCCGGGCGATACAAGCCCTTGGCTTTGTGCGTGACGCTGTACAGCGCGCGTGCCGTGACGCTCAACCCGGCTTCCTCGCGAATCTCCTTGACGATGTTTTCCGCCGCCGACAAGCCGATATCGGCATAGCCACCGGGCAGCGCCCAGCAGCCGTCGGTCAATTCGCGCACCAGCAGTATACGGTCGCCTTCGATCACCGCGCCGCGTACGTCAATCATCGGGGTTGAATAACGCTTGGCAAAATCCGGCACCAGCCCGGTGATGCGTGCAAGCGGCACATCTGCCAGTTGCGCGAGCATGCTGTGGGCAATCTCGGCAATTTCCTCGAGGCGCTCACGCTCGAAGTCATCGGTGCAAAAATGCAGGCCCGTGGACGCCAGTGCCTGCAAGCGTTTGGCCTGGGC
The DNA here is from genome assembly GCF_030263855.1 of Pseudomonas sp. ChxA. Taxonomy (NCBI): domain Bacteria; kingdom Pseudomonadati; phylum Pseudomonadota; class Gammaproteobacteria; order Pseudomonadales; family Pseudomonadaceae; genus Pseudomonas; species Pseudomonas sp. ChxA. The sequence continues at coordinate 4,820,728 of NZ_JARPMK010000001.1, read as the reverse complement.
CAGCCAGAGGTTTTCCATGGGGTGCTCCTAGAGATGTTTGATCATGTACACGCGGCGCAGGCCGTGTTCCTCGGCGCGATGGGTTTGCACATAGCCACGGCGACGGTACAGCGCGAGGTTCTCAGTCATCACCTCATTGGTGTACAGGCGGATGGCTCTGTAGCCGGCATCAAGGGCCTGCTGTTCGGCAAAATCCATCAGTTGTCGCCCGAAACCAAGGCCTTGGGCGTGCGGGGCAACGGCGAGGTTATCCAACAGCAACGCCGTGTCGGTGTGCCTCAGGATAACAAAGCCTTGAACCTGCCCCGCGTGGTCCAGCACATGTACGCCCCCGTCTTTGACCAACTGCGAGTAGTCCTCCAGCATCGGCCCGGGCTTTCGGCCGATGCGCTCAATGTAGGGCGCATAGGCAGCCTGGACGATGGCTTCGATAGCGGCACTGTCATCGGCAATGGCGGGGCGCATCATTTTGGCGTGCTCCTGTCATAAAGGCTCAGTCAACTGGCGCTTCGAAGATCGCCTCGATGGGCCGTTCGAACACCTTGGCGATCTTGAACGCCAGCGGCAAGCTCGGGTCGTAGCGGCCGGTCTCGATGGCGTTGATGGTCTGGCGCGATACACCCAGGCGCTGCGCCAGATCAGCCTGGGACCAACCCAGTTCTGCGCGTAACTGGCGCAGTTGATTATTCATTGATAACGCCTTGTGCCAATGATCGTGGCCACACACCAGATGCCGCCCATGATCGGCCAGACCATGAAGGCCGACAGGCGCGGCAGGCCGGCGGTTTCCAGGAAACCGTAGCTGAAGGTGGTGAGGGCGGTGCATACAAACGCCACCGCGAGCGCTTCCAACTGAATCTTGCGGCCTAACTCATCCATGCTGTTCAGCCGGCGGATGATCGACACCGCCATCGCGACCATCGGAATAACCGGCAGCAATGCCAAGGCGATTTTGGCGGCGCCGTCAGGCATGGAGCGTACAGATGAGCTGGAAACCACCACGCAGCAAATGTACACCAACAGAATGACGATAAATTCCACCAGGAAGCGTTTGGTCGACATGACTCTCTCCATGAGTAAAGGGTGCTTTACACTAGGTCTTAAGGTTTTCCATGTCAAGCTTGCTTTACATTGGTATTGGCCAGGCGTAAAAAAACCACCCTCAGGTGGTTTTAAACACTCAACCGCTTACTCGCCGCGATAGATGCAACCGCTGGTGCAAGTCTCATGGATGCGAATCGCGCTGAGTTCCGGCAACAGGGGTTTGAGTTCGGTCCAGATCCACTTGGCCAGCACTTCGCTGGTCGGGTTTTCCAGGCCTGGGATGTCATTGAGGTAGTTATGGTCGAGGCGTTCGTAGAGCGGCTTGAAAATCGCCTTGATTTCCGAGAAGTCGCGAATCCAGCCGGTATGGGGATCCAGGTCGCCGCTGAGGTGGATCGCCACCTTGAACGAATGCCCGTGCAGGCGCCCGCATTTGTGGCCTTCCGGTACGTGTGGCAGGCGGTGGGCGGACTCGAAGGTAAACTCTTTGAAGATTTCCACGGTGTGACCTGTAGGGCTTGTGTTGCATGGCTTGTGGAGTATTGCCAGTAACTGGTGTACTGATCAATGTACTGATTGGTCGTTGCTGGGCGTTGTTGATGTCATCCATTCAGCAATTGCCGACTGGCGCCAAGCGACCGAATTGGGGCCTATTCTAACCTGTTTTGGGAATGTGCCTTCCCTGATCCGCCGATAAACTGTATTGCGGCCCAGGCCTGTGGTGTAAAGCACCTCGTCGAGGCGAAGGAAGCGATCAATTTTCTCTGCTGCTGCCATGTTGATTCTCCGTGCCGCGGGCGGCGTGAGTCAATGAGCCGCGCTGGGCGGCATAAGGTGGGTTAGGTTTTCTTCATGAAGGTGATCCAGTGCGTTTTCTCGCGCTTGCCGGACTTGTGGCCAAACAGAGGTTGTTCTTCGGTGAGTGCAAGAATCTCGCTGACCCGAATCTGGGTTTCGTTCCACTTGAAGATCAGGAACTGGCCAGGCCGCAGCACACGGAAGCACTCCGCGAAGCCTTTGCGCAGATCGTCGCGCCAGTCGTCGGTGAGGATTCCGTATTTCAACCGCAGCCAACTCTCCCGGCCGGCGCGCACCAGGTGCGGTGGATCGAACACCACCATGTTGAAGCTGGCATCGGGGAAGGGCAGGTGCCGGAAATCCATGATCACATCCGGTTCAACCTTCAACACCCGGCCATCACACAGCACATGCTCTTCATCGCGGATGTCGCCGAACAGGGCGCGCTGGTCGCCCTTGTCGAACCACATCATGCGACTGGCGCTACATGGGTCCAGGATTTGTGCATTCATGGCATAGCTCCGCCCGCCGCTCACCGGCAGGAATGTAGGGGGATTGGGGTTAGGGTTTTGCTTCGGCTTTTCGCTTGCGTGCCGCGATTACCAGAGCTTTCGATGTACTGGCGACGCCGCCCGCGACGTCTTCCGGGAGAATCGCGGTCATGCAATGAGGGCAGAGCGGTGCCATCTTCGTACTGCGCCAGGCCTCGTCCATTACCTTCGCGGCGCGGCTGCGCATCTGGAAAGTTTCGGCCTCTGCCAATTCGCGCTGCCGTCGCTTCAGCGAGTTCATCCCGCCGCTGAAAACCCCGACAAGGCCAACGAATGCGTCGAAGGGCTCGACCTCGGATTCGCAGTCGCTGCACCAGACGCGGCGCTCCTTCTCGTCATACACCAGCTTCTTGTGTTGGCAACTGCTGGCCGGGCGCCGCGTCATGCCCCGAGCAACCCGAAGGTCTTCGATCTGCACAACCTTCACGCCGTATAGATAGTCCTGTGGCTCAATTGGAACATCGCTCATGGCCTGGGCCCTCGATAGATGAAGACGTAGGCGAACCAGAGGGCGGCGATCATGGCGTCACCCGCTTGAACTCGACCACCCAGACCCACGGGTTTGCAACCCAGTCACCGCCGACTGATGACCAGAGCAGCTCGAACGATTTGCGCGGGTCAGCGCTGTAGGTATCGATCCCGTCGACGTGCCACCATTCACCGAGTCCGGCATGATCTGTGTAAAGCCGGACGCCTTCGGCCTTGGCCTGATCCTCGCTGATATCCTGCAACCGCTCGACGCGCACGGCTGTAATTTCCAACAGGATGCGGCTGGCCCAGCGCGGGATATGGATGGATGGGCGCCATCGGCCTTCTTTGCCGCCGAGCAAATCCTCTGACCAGCAGGCAAAGTTGAAGGGCTTCGAGCGCGGATCGTCATAGTTGAATGCACCATCTTCATCGAGGAAACTGGCATCCTCCATCAAGTCGCGCACGTCGCCGTCTGCTCGATACGCGATGCCTGGTGCACCCTGCAAATTCACATCTGACCAGGTTTCACGCACCCACAGCCGGTCGCCGGGCTGCCCGTATGGGCACTTAGCGCTCCACACACCACCATGTCGGGTTGAGTAAGCGTGAAACCCGTCAATCTCATCGCCGTTTTCAGCTCGGCCGGTCAAGTATTCGAACCGGTGATCACGCCGAGACCAGCTCAGATCGAAGGGCTGCACTTTCACGGCGCGACGCGTGACTGTTTTCCGGTCTTCCAGGATGGCGCGCACCATCGGCGCCGCGAACAGGATGGGGCGTTCTTTAATAGCGATCATGGGCTCACCCGCTGGCGGAGCATCACGTCGGCGACAATTTCCCAGAGCTGTGCCGGTGACCACTGGTACCTGTCGAAATCGCCGTCCGGTTCTTTGCCGATCTCGCAGCTCGACTGTGCGCCTTGCTGACCCTCCCAGCCCTTTCTCAGGATCGTCGCCACTTTTCCATCACCACCCGGCTCTGTGCGATGGAAGTCATACGCCCGCATGCGATAAGCCGATCCGGCGGCAACGACTTGGCGGCCAGTTTGCAGCATCTCCACAGTTCCATTTTGAACCCAAGGACGACCGCCCCGGGCGCTGCGAGCGCCTTCGTGAATATAAAGTTGGTGAGTAGCGCACTTGAAGCACGCAGATGCTTGCGGCAATTCGGCGAAATCGACATTGATCTGGGTGCCCACTAGCACCAATGAGTCAAAATCAAAGCGATGATTGTGAATTGATGAGTGCTCGAAACACGCACGGCGGGGCAGTTCGGGGTGCCAGACATGCAGGCGCTGATTGCCTTCCAGCTGGACCTGCACAAAGCCCAGGCCGTGCAGGGTGATCTTGTCGGTCATTACGTCGTCGATGATCATCAGTAATCCTCCCAGTTCAAGCCCTGGATGTATTCGTTCGGGATTGTCACGACCGCGTCAGGTATCTCGCTTTCGGCCTGGCCATCGCCGAAGTATCCGATAGCGGCCTGGGCTCGCTCCATTGACAGGCGAGCGTGTCGCAGCTGCCAGGCCTTGCGTGTCTTGTACGAGCGCAGTGCCAGCGCCTTGTCGGTGTAGGCGAATCGTCGGCCCCAGGTGCCACCTTCTTTCAGCACGCGCTTTCTGCGTTTCTTCACCTCCTCAGCGGTCCAGCTGTATTGCGGGCCCTTGATCAGGTTGCAGGTGTGGGTGTCGCCGATGTAATAGCACTGCGCGGTTTCGCCGATCACCTGATAGGTGATGCAGTGCACCTCAAGGCCTTCGGGGCCGATTGTGTCGATGTAACGGAAGTGGTCCGGCCACGCTTTGTTGATTTCTTCAGGCATGACTTCGTCCTCACCGCAATAGCGGCTGACTTTGAAGGGGGAGGGGTTACAGACTAGACTTGGCGCCTCACTTCTTGAGGGCTTGGCCATGTCCGTCGAAAGGGTGTTTCATCTTGAGCAGGCGTTGCTGGCGGTGCTTCAGCAGGCTGAACAGCAGGGCGTCGATATTGACCGGCTGTACAAGCTGGCGATTGGCGGCCTTATCGGCAATACATCGTGGCGCTGGGTCACAGCTGACCACGTAGCCGGCGCTGCCGACGAACTGGAAAGTGCTATGAGGGTTTTGCGCGATCGCCCGAGCCAGGGTTAGGCGGGGCGCTTGGTGCCGGGATAGATTGCCATGGAAGAAACGCTGCCTTGACGAGCATCTTCATTTCAGAGAAGTCGCTACGGTTCGCCCACAGGATCGCAGCTGCGAAAACGAAGGGCGCGATAGGCAGCATCACCAAGCAGAAGATCCGAGCGGCAAGGCGATACTTGATCATCCAAGGCCGAATACCTTTCGGGTTAAAGGTCGGGATATTCATTGTCCTGCGCCCGCTGGCGCTGTGAGTGATGCGATACGCTCCTGAGCATCAGCGCATGTTTCTTCACTGGTATGACAGATGCCGTCATGCGGGCAGTGCGCGTTCCTGCTGTTATTGGTCCGCTGGGCATCCTGCGACAGCATCGTGTCAATGTCTTTGGTCAGAAGAGTCCATTGATTCTCGCCAATTGCGCCGCGCGCCAGTCGCAACAACCCTTCCATGGTATCCGCCAGCTCATCCGCTGCGGCCAGGCGCTGTTGCAAGGCGTCACGCTCGCGGACTGCCTGAGCGTGTTTGCCGCGCCAGTGCAGGACGGCGTCCAGATCTTCAATCGATTGTTGTATGTTGCTCATCATGCAATCTCCCTGGTTACCAGATCATGGGCATTCACAACCGTCATGCCGAGGCGTTCGGCGATCAGGACTTCCAGTCTTGCGCCCTTTGAATTCTCCCAGCCGGGCAGGGTGGCCACGGTGTCGCAGTCCATCAGGGCGGCAATATCGCGGCGCATGCAGTCGTTCCAACTGCCGCCGTCAGGGTTGAGCTCGGCGGGATTGGTAACTGTGTGGCCGCCTGCCCGCAGGCTGTTGGTCATAGTGGCGAAGGCCGGGAAGTTGAGGTCGGGCAGGCCGGTCATGGGGCCGCTGAGGTAAATTCGTTTCACGGGGAGTCCTTGCCGGGCCATGCCCGGGAGGTGGAGTGAGGGAGTTGCGCGGCGCCGGCTGGCGTGATTCGTTGATATGGGGTATTACGGGTGATCGGCATGGAGCCGGATCAGGCGGTTATGCTTCTTCGGCGTCGAGCCGTGATGCTTGGCGCTGACCTATGGCGTAGAGTTCTGACGCCACGTTTTCGTTAACTTCTATTTTGTGGCGCGAACGGAGCGCTTCTCGCGCACCCTCGCGGCCGAGTGAGTGGACATAGCGAAGGGAGCCAGCCATTACCGAGGCTTGCTCAGTGTCTTCAGTCCAGACCATGAGGTCGGCGAGCATCCGCTTTTCGCCTGCCCGCACCCGGTGCCGAAGCTCTTCCTCGCCAAGCTCCTTGCGTTTCGCCGCGCTCTTTGCAGATCGCGTCTTTTGATCCATGGCCATAGCCTACCTCTTCTATACCGCTGGCCGGCAGTGCGAGCCAGGTTTGTCGTTTGCGTTGCTGGGGGCGGGCTATGCGGCGCATGAAGTGCTGCCCTGGCGCGCTTTGGGGTAGTCGATGCCGTGGGCGGCGATGATCCGCTCTAAGGCCTTGTTGCTGATAGCGAGCCTCCCGCAGCACTGGCGCCGCGTAATGCCGAGCTCCATGAACGCCTTGATGCGCTTGGCGAACTGAGCGTCGCGCTCTTCCATCTGCTTTTGGCGTTCAGGGTCTTGATTGCCGCCGCGCACGGCCTTCTTGAACTTGATCCCGAACTCTTGCGTGATGCCGCAGAGTGTTCTGCGGCTGACCTTGAGCAACTGAGCAACTTCGCTTTGGTTGTGAGTTGCTGCCAGTTCTGCCACCTTCTCAATCAGCTTTGTGCGCTTCTCGGCGCGCGCGTTAATTGGTGCGTAGGGCAGGGGAGCCGCTTCAACCCGACGGCGAACAAACGGCTTCGGCGTCGGCGGCATCTGGTTGCTGTAGGTGATGGGCTTGGGTTTGTAACCGATGGGCGCCGCTTCTTCGATCTGGCCGCCGGCAGCCAGGTACTGCTCGACCTGGGCGGCCAGTTCGTCCGAGGCCGGTCGAAGTTGCTCGACCATGCTGAGGTGGTTGCTAACGTAAATCATGCTGCACTCCTCATCCGCTCCCGCATTTCCTTCTCAAGGTCGGCCAGTTCTTCAAGAAAAGCCGTGATTTCCGCTTCCATCTCACGGGCTCGCTTGAAATCGAACTCATACCGAAAGCACACGTACTGCAGCTCTTCGGGCAGCCGGTCGTCATAGCTCACAAAGTCAGCCCACTTGCGGCCGGTGCAAGCCATCTGGGCTAGCATCTGCCACTCGTACTGAGGGTCATGCTTGCCTGATTGCATTGTGGCGATGTGAGTGGCGGTGTTCGGGCACTTGATCTCAAGCACTCCATCATCACCAGCAAGCCCGTCTGGTGACGCCCCAAAGCCTGGAATTTTCGGATGCATGACCAGGCCGGTTTCGGCCACTATCACGCCCTTATCAGCCTCGTACGCCATGCAAGCGAACGGCTCAAGCTCGACGCCGCGCTGTACCGCCGCATTACGCGAAAGGTCGCTACCGCCTTGCTGGCCGGTAAGGCGCTCGCACAGCAACTCCATCATGTAGTTTTTTCGTGTGGCAGAGGGCGCGCCGCCGCGCCCGCTGGCCATCACATCCTTGACCCTGCTGGCCGTGACGTTGCCCAGTCTGGCCGCAAACCATTCAGAACTACGCTGCTCCATCTAACACCTCCTCAGCTTCGCCATCGATTGGCTCGGCTGCTGCTTTCAGGGCTTCGCTGCGCTTGGTCACTTCCGCCTTGAAGCGGGCGTGGCCGGCAGCATCTTTGGCTTGTTTCATGGCTGCTGTGGCGTTGTGGTAAACCTCAGCGAGCGCTTCCAGGCTGCCGGCGCGCATCGCAAGATCAATCCAGTCGTTAACCATCTCTGGATCGGTTGGTGCCGATCCTTGAATTGATGAAAGGCCCTCGCCGCCGTCGGTGTTCAGGTGGTGAATTGCCTGCTCCAGGCGCTCGGTCTTCGGCCAGTACTTGTACCCGCGTTTCACAACAGTCTTTTTTGCCATCTCGCCAGGGTAGGTAACCCATGGGCAGGATGACTTCTTGCTGATCCACGCCTTCCAGGCGCTAGAGCGGTCGCGGATGGAGTTCACGTCGTCAATGCTCATTGTCTCGGTTAGGTAGTCTCCGTCGGCCGTCTTTACCACCACATACACACCGACAGCCTCACCACGCTCTTTTGCAAACGGGTTGTAGGAGTGAGTCGGTGGCTTGTCGAAGCCGTTGAGCGCGAACGAATCCGCCGTGTAGACCAGCTCGGCCTGTGCCCACCTAATCGCACCGGTAGCCATGGCCAGATCCATGAGGCCGATGTAGCTAATGTCGAGACAGATCTTTCCATCGCGCGGGACCAGATAGGCCTGCTTTTTGGCTGGGTTCAGGCTGATACCTATGGCCGCGATGTTGGTGATTGCGTTGACCACCGATTGCCGGTTCTGCACGGCAATCTTGGTGGCGTACTCGCTGGAGGTGATGACCTGAATGGCGAATTCAGCCTCGCGCTCGAAGTTCAGCGAGCGGTCGGTCAGGACGTTGGCGAACTGATTGCGTGCACCGTAGATGTCCTGAGTGATTGTTGCGACGGCCTGGCTCATGGTGACCTCAGTAGGAAATGGTGATAGCTGGGATCTTGCGCTGGGCAATCAACTTTACTGCCTGCTTGGCGCATTCCTCTGGCATGCCACCAGCGATGAAGGCTTCCAAGGCGGTACGATTGATGGCGCGGCGATGCGCCTCGTCGCGCTCGCGGATCTCCTGCTGGCGGACGATTTCGGCAGCGGCCGCATCAGCTCTTCGGCGCTCATCTTGACGGGCCTGCTCGGCAGCTTCTTCTTGGCGGCGAATGGCGGCGACGCGTTCTTGCTCGGCGCGCTGCTCGGCGGCGATCCGGTTCGCCTCGGCTTGTGCCGCTGATGCGCGGGACTGTTCGGCCTGTAGTTCCAGTTGCAGGCGCTGGCGTTCGGCGGCTGACTCGGCGTCCAGCGCTGCCTGCGCGGCGGCGCGCTGAGTGGCAGCGGCCTGGTCCAACAGTTCCTGCTCACGTCGTGCGGCAGCTTCGCGCTCGGCCTGGGCTTGCTGCTCGGCTTGGAGCCGGGCCTGCTCGGCGGCTACCCTGGCAATCTCTGCATCGCGGTCGCGCTGGGCCTGGGCTTCTGCGGCAGCACGCAGGCGGGCCAGCTCTTCCTGTTCGGCCTCGTACTGAGTGCGCTCGGCGTGCAGGGTGCGCAGCTTGACCAGCGTTTCGTCCTTCACCTGGGCGGCCTCGGGCAAAAACTCTTCCCAGCTGTCATTGATCGCAACCAACTCAAGGGTGGCAATGATGTGGCCCACCTGATCGGCACTCGGCGTGCCTTCGAAAATTAGAAAGTCCTTCATGGCCCGGATGCCATCGACGTGCTTGTCTTTGCGGGCTTGATCGGCATCTTCCCAGTCCGTCAGGGGCTGGCGGGTGGAGTCGCGCAGGTTGTCCATCTTGGTGACGAACTCGCGCAGTTCAGCCTCGACCACCTTGGGCATTTCCTTCAGGCGTTTCAGGTAGTCGCGACCAGGTGTCTCGACTGCCTTTTTTGACTTGCTTACCGTTGCGGCCAAGGATGCAATTCGAGCGCGACCTTTCACCGTAGTCAGGTCGGGCACCTCGCCGGTGACTTCTGCTTTTACCGCCTCGAAGAACTGGCCCAGGCCGCCAGCTACGTAGATAGCCGGCGCGTTGTCGGCGCTGATGTCGTCGATAGTGATGACTTGCTGTTGTGCGGACACGGTGACTCCCTGCCGCGATGCTCGCAGCGATTGAAGGGGTTGGTTATTGAGTGATTCGATCAGCGAGGGCGCTGAGCAACATCAGGACGGTGCAGACGGAAAGAGCAGAGAAAGAGCCGCGCCAGATGAGTAGGCGCCGGGTGCGCTGGCGGGTGGTCACGGTCGAACCCTCACCGCAATTCGCCCACCCTTGATTGCAGCAGCAAGCTTGGGCGGCAGTGCCGATACCGGTAGGTCGCGCGGCAGGCCGGCGCCGAGGATGGTCAGGCTACGCTCGATCTCTTCCAGCTGGCTGTCGATCAGCGATTTAACCGGCGCGGTAGTCATGCTGCGGCCCTCTTAAGCTCTGCATTGCGCTCGACGAACTTGGCGTCCAGCGCATCGCGGTAACGGTTGGCGGTAGGGGAGTCGACCAGATCGGCGAACTCCGCCATTTCGATCATGCCCATGACGAAGGTGCGGTCCGGTACCGGCGTGCACGACTTCTTCATCTTGGCGATTTCCAGGCCCAGGCGGGCGAGGGCGGTTGGCGTGTTCATAGTTCGTCGTCCTCGACCTGGGCGGCCATTGCATCGTCTGCCAACGGCTCAACAAGGCGCTGAGCGATGATCCTGAGCTGTTCTTTGGGATCGGCTACCGCCAGCAGGTCCTCGGCGCCGTCGCGGGCCAGGAAGCGATCACCAAGCAACCCAGCAATGACCATTTCGCCAATGGCGCATGGACTCTTGCTGTCACTGTTGATCGCGAACTGCTCGACCTCGGCGGCGAAGGTCTTGAACGTCACGCCCTGAGCTGAATGCAGTCGGCGCTTGAACTGCACGTCGCTGCGCCGATCAACCAGCGTTTCCACCGCGTTGTCGATCCACTCCTTGCGGGCAATCTCTACCGCAGACTCGCTCACTGGAGGCGGCAACCCGGCGTCGTACATCGCCTGACAAATCTTCAATGCTGCGTTCATGGTCGCCTCCAGGGTGGCGTTATTCGGTGGGCGGGGCGGGGAGTGGCTGCCAATGTGTGGGCTCGTCGTCATCGCAGAAGCCGCCGTCCCATGACGACCAAGACGCGCCGGAGTCATACTCGTAATTGCCCAAGTAAGTGCCATTTGAGTGGAACTCTGCTTCTGATTTGGTCCATTCAATCCAGGCCCCAGCTGTTACCCGGTCGCCTTTGCGCAGAATGATTTCGGTGCCATCACGCGGCGCACTCGCAATTTCCTTCCAATCGCTCATGGCGACCTCCAGTGTTTGGGGTTAGGCGGAACGGGCGGCGAGCATGGCGTCGGCCATCGCATAGGACGCAGCGGCCACGTAAGCAATTGCGCGAGAATCGTTGCTGTCGATCATGCTGGGACTTGCTGAAAACCCCTGCATGGCCTTGGCCGCGAAGTAGTCGCGCAGGCTCATGCCGGTGTATCCGTCAGCTTTGCCGTAATGCTCCATTGACGCTTCTGGAGCCGGGAAAGCTGGCTCGCTGTTGTCTTTGCTCATCACTCTCTCCATTCGTTGGTTCACCTGTATTCGTCAGCCCTCATGCCTCCCGCTGGTTGCCGATGGGCGCGGGGGAGGAGTGCTGACGTAATAGAGGCGCGTAAAAAAGCCCGAACATTGCCCGGGCTTTCGGTGCGACACATAGACCTCCCTACGTGACGCTGGGGTGGCGGTGAGCGCCGGCTGAGTGAGTTCACATGGCTGCCAATCCTCCGTGCTGCGGTTCAACTGCGGCGGTGCGCCCTGGCAGTTGGGTGATGCAGATGCCCGGTGCTGATCTCCGGGTTTCGATTGTCCTGACCTTGATCAGAGCCTGAGCCGTGATCGCCACGCTCCTGTCCGACTGGAAGCAATGTCGGTATGGGTGCCAGTCAGTTATTGCCCATCAGCCTGGGCATTCATCTGCTTGTTGCGGTGATGCAGGTGGGCGGTTATAGGCCGCAGTTTCGTCCGCATCGGAGGTGATCTTCAGTGCTGAGGCCAGGTCCGCCTTTCCGTCGCGCAGGGTTCATACCGCCCGATCAGGAACCACGCCGCATGTGTCGCCCCGTAGGACCGCGTGGCATTACCTTTCAGCTCGACGCCCTTAGACCCTTTCGGGACTGAAGATCACCTCCGATGCGCTCTCATAGAGAGGATCGGGCAGTTAACGACAGGCTGTCGTGGCGCTGGTTGTTCAGATAGTCATCGCCATGGATATCCAGGGTACGGCTCGCCCGAAAGCCCGTGCTGGGCTTGTCCGGCCAACTTCTCCCAAAGCGCTTTGAGGCGCTTGCGCCCGGCCTTGGTTTCTTGGTCGGGAATTACCGTTTTCGCCAAGGCGAATCCGCATTCGTCACTACAGCAACTGAAGCTGTGTCCCCATGCCGAACTGCTCATGCGCGCGCCGCCCCATTCGTCTTGGGCATCCTTGGCACCGCAGTGCGGGCAGTCATGGGTGAGGTAGTACTGTCTGGAACGCATCGTCTTGCCTCCGTTGATTTCCAATGCCGCCTCATAGAAGCGGCATCAGTAAATCTGTGGTGCCCGAGCCCGCTACTGGCGACGGCCTGGGTTTAAATCCAACCACCGAGAATTCCTCGGCAGTTGCTATGTCGTGTTGACCGCTGCGACGGCATGCCGGGCGCAGCAGTTGAATTCGGTACTGCTCAGCAAACCTTGCGCGCCGAATTACCGGACACGGAAGCAAGCCGTGATGCGTACTGTTCCCAGAACTCAATGGCCGGATTCACTCGGCGCCTGGGTCTACGTCTTCAGGTTTTTAAAGAGCGGCGGGCTGTGAGGCCCTTCGCAGCCCCTCTTGAGTCGCTGCGATGGAGTGACTATACGAATCCTCATAATATCGGTCAATACGTTTTTGCATAATATTTTTCATGGGCGCAAAAAAGCCCGAACAGGGTCGGGCCGGTTTTTGCCTCTAACGCTCAGCTATAGGACGGATCTAGGCCACTTCGCATCAACCACTCTGCCCACAACGGACCAGGTATCGTCTACCTCTACAGTGGGGAAGGCCGGGTTCAGGGGCTTTAGGTAAGCCCTGCCTGAATCCCATATGAATTGCTTGAACGTGGCTTCGTTGGTGTCGATCAGCTTGGCCACAACATACTGACCATTCTCCACATCGCCACCTGGCGCCACCAGGATCAGCATTCCCTCGCTAAAACTCATTCCGTTCGACGAGGTCATTGATGGTCCGCGGACCTTCAGCCAGAAGCCATTCGGCCCGGCCCAGGCATCAGACGGATGCATTGCCTCGAAGTCACCCACATTGAACAAATCCATTGCTTCAGCTGCCACTCCAGCCTGCACCCAGCTTATTTCCGGGTATTCGTAATATCGGTTCGGCCCAGGAGCCGCCTCAACGTTTGAATCGAAAGCCTCATCACCGGTGCCGTACATCAGCCACTCAGGAGAAACCCTTAGGGCTCTTGCCAGCTTGGCAATTGTCGGCATGCGCGGGCTCGCACTCTCACCAGACAAAATCCGGTTGATGGTTGGCTGAGGCACTCCAGAGCGCTTCCCGAGCTGTGTTTCGTTAAGCCCGGCGTCAGCCATTTTTGCGCGTATGCGCCCAGCGATATCCATTACTCACCAAATATACGAATGCGGATTATGAGAATTCTATTGCATGGGGCAATGCATATTCGTATGATTCTTCATGCAAAACCTCATAGGATTCCAGTCATGACAGTTCAAGAGATGTTGAATCGCCTTTTCCAGCTCGGGCTGTCGCAGACAGAAGTAGCGGAACACTGCGGCACCACGCAGGCCACGATCTCCCGCGCAACCAGCGGGACGATGGTCGGCTACAGCACCGGCAAAGCCATTGAGCTGTTGCTTGCTGAGCGCGAAGAGACCGCCAAGAACAACCAGATTCAAGCCGCTTAAACCCAATTCATCAGCCAGGAGCATCGAAGTATGTACATGGACCCCAATCAAAAGCGCGCCATCCCGGTGAAGGTTCGTTTCGAACCAGTGCTTGATCGGATTCTGCGTAAAGCCGCAAGCAAAACCCGTATGCAGCACGCCACGTATCTCTACGAAATCATCGAGTGGGCAGTTTCCAACGGTGTCATCGAAGAGCTCATGCAGGACAAACAAGAAGATATCGCGGGCTAGAGGCCTTTTGGAGGCCCGAATGAGCATTGAGCTTGAAAAGTTGCCGCCTAAAACGCGGCAAGCAGTGGAGGGGTTGATGCGCCAGAACGGGTGGAGTTTTGCCCAGGCCATCAACGCAATGATGGAAACATCAATCGCAAGCGGGGCGCTTTCAGAGGTCGGCAGGAAGAAGGCAAAGGTCCTTCAGTTGGTTACCCCAATGAGGGCCTCTGGCAGGGACTCTTCAGGGTAATCCAGAGGGCCTCTGCCAAATTCAAGGCAAAAAAAAGCCGGGGTAGTGACCCGGCTCTCTTCAACGCGTTGTGGAGCAAATCATGCACCATCCAACAGAAACGATCAATACCCCAATCAATTCCGCGCCACGTTTTTCGATTACTGAAAACGTGGCGCGTAAAGAAACCATCTCGGAAGACATTCTCGCGATTCAAGCCGGCACAGCCACCTTGGCTGTTGCATACGAGTGGGCGTTTAAGTTCATGTCCCTCGCGAGCCAGAAGGTCGGATCAATTAATCTGGGCGACTTGGATCATATGGATAGAGAGCAGGCCAGGGCTGCGCTCGACGAAATAGAAACTGGCCGAGATCACTTGAGAGGCATAGCTCCGCTCTTTGAAAAGTACCCATACATTGTGGAGACCATGCGGTTTCATTGCAGCGCGCTGTTTTACGCTGAGGCGACCCTCATACCGTTCTACATCCAGTGCAACAAGTCTTTCCTCGACCAAAAAGTCTCTTCTACCAAGACCTATATCGTTCGCCATCCAATCACGGGAATGATCAAGATCGGGCGCACTAGCGACGTTCAAGGACGAATCAAGTCTTTGCAAACTGGGGCCGGAGCCATTCTCGCCACCCTGGCAATAATCCCGGCAGATATTGAGCAAGAGCTTCACAAGCGCTTTGCCGCGCTTCGTCGTCATGGTGAATGGTTTGAGGATGTAGACGGCCTCATCAGTTCTTGTGCAAATACACAGGAGGCTGTGTAATGGCCCGTGCTCGCAATATAAAACCCGCGCTGTTTACCAATGAGATCCTCGGGGTAGGCCATCCACTGTGCACGCTGCTGTTCCAGGGCTTGTGGTTGCTCGCAGACAGGGAGGGGCGCCTTGAGGACCGTCCGCTGCGTATCAAGGCAGAAATCTTCCCCTATCGTGAAGCTGACGTTGACGCGATGCTGCACTGGTTGGCCCACAAAGGCTTCATCGTCCGCTACAGCGCTTCCGGCAAGGCGTTCATCGAGGTGTGCAACTTCACCAAGCACCAGAACCCTCACAAGAACGAGAAGGAATCAGAAATCCCTTCAATTTCAGAGGGTTGTGTCACTTCCGATTTTCTCGGTACTCGTTCCGAAATTATCGGTACGACTCGGGCTGATTCCCTCTCTTCTGATTCTGATCTTCTGATTCCTGATTCACTGATTCCTGATGTCCTGAACCCGGATTCAAAACCCTTGCCAGTCGCCGAGGCTCCGGCGCCGTCGAACGTCAAGGTGCTGAATCCCAAGCCGAAGCAAAAGACCGAAGCGCAGATCGCCAATACCAATACCTGGGACTCTTACACCATCGCCTACCTTGAGCGGTATGGCGTAGAGCCTGTGCGTAACGCGAAGGTCAATGGCCAAGTTGCCCAGCTTGTTCAACGGCTGGGGGCTGATGAGGCCCCGGGTGTCGCCGCGTTCTACGTTTCCATCAACGATTCGTTCTTCATCCGCGCCTCTCACGAGTTCGGATTGCTGGTGGCGCGCGCCGAGGGCATACGCACGCAGTGGCTCACAGGGCGCCAAGTGAATGCCGTGACCGCCCGCCAGATGGAGAACACGCAGGCGAACGTCAGCGCTGCCCAGGAAGCCAGCCGCAGCATTTTGGAAGGAGGGAACAGCAATGCTTTCCTACGCCGAAACCGCTGAACTGAGCATGGCCATCTGCGCCACCGCTGAAACCCTTGGGCAAGTGCTGAGCGCTCCGGCTGCCAAGCTGATGGCCGAGGATCTTGCAGAACATCCAATGGACGTTATCGCCAACGCGCTCTGGTCCTGCCGGCGGGAGCTGACGGGCAAGCTGACGCTGGCCTCGATCCTTCAGCGCGTCCAGGCCGCTGACGGGCGCCCAGGCAAGGATGAAGCGTGGGCAATCGCCATGACCACGAACGACGAATTTGAAACCGTGGTGCTGACTGACGAAATCCAGCTGGCCTTGGCCGCTGCAAAGCCCGTCCTCGACGCTGGCGACAAGATCGGCGCACGGATGGCCTTCATCAGCGCGTACGAGCGGTTTGTCGCCCAATCCCGTGATGACGCCAAGCCGGTTAACTGGCACGTGTCTGTGGGTTTCGACGCAAGCCGCCGCATCCAGGCCGTCACCAAGGCGGTGGAGCTGAAGCGCATTCCCCGAGAACACGGCCAGAAGTATCTGGCTGACTTGAGCGTTGTTCCGATCACTGAGGATGGACGCGCCATTGCCGGCCTGCTCACTGGTGCTGTGACTCAGCCTGCGCCGGTGCTGCGCAAGAAGCTGGAGCTGGTGAAGAACTCAATGATGGAAATGCGTCGGGCCAGCGAAGAACGAAAGCTTGAAATGCGCATTGAAGCGGCCAACGAGTTGGCGGATCGCCGGGCGTTGCTGATCAAGCAGGCACAGGAATTGGAGTCACGAGCATGACCATCGACAAGCAACAACTCCAGAAACTGCTCTGGGCCGAAGCCGCGTCATACCGGGCCGGCTGTGCTGACTGGAAACGCAACACCGAGGCGCTGGATGAGTTCCTTGGTGAGAAGACCGTGGGGGAGGTGGCGCTGGAGCTGCTGTCCGAAAACGAGCTCCTACGCAAAGAGTGCGCCCAGCTGAAAGCGGACAACCTTGCGTTGCTTGAAAGCCCGGGGGACGCGCTATGACCGAATACACCGAACTGAAACCATTGCTCGAGGCCTGCCGCGCAGAAAATTGCGATGGTCCACGTGAGTTCCGCAAGGCCGTCGAAGCACTGTTCGACGTGTGCACGGTTGAAACTATCTCCGCCCTGATCGCCGAGAACGAGCGGCTGAAGACGTTGCGTAGCACAACCGAGCGTGATCTCGCGCAAGAGCTCGAAGTTTGGCGGAACGGCCCGTCCTGCTGGAGTTGCGGCGATACCGGTGACGTGCATGACATCGTCGGCGAATGGCGTGGCCAATGCGACTGCAATGCAGCCAAGTTGATTAACGCTGCCAGCGAGCTCGACCAGCTCAAGGCCGAGAACGAGGCGCTGCGCAAGGATCAGACTGACTGGCAGGCCGAATGTCTCAAGCGCGGTTTCGAGTATGTCCGCGAGTCAGATGACCATTACGTGCTCGCCGATGTTCCGGAAATGGCTGACTTGCTTGGCTCGATGCTCGGCGTGGAAGTCCGGAGCAAGGAAAACGATGCCTACGAGGAAGCCAATAGCCAGTTAAACGAGCGGATCGAAGGGCTGATAAACACCATCCATAGCCAAGAATCGATGCGCAAGGATGCAGAGCGCTGGAGGTTCGTTCGCAACCCTACGGCCACCGGCTCTCCTTTCGCCGTATGGAGTGAGCGCACAAACCTTTTCCTTGGGAAATTCGCGGACGAAGCAATCGACGCCGCCATGGCCAATGGAGAGCAGTCATGACAAACCTCCAGATCCGCAACGAATCAGACCGCAACAGGGCCATGGGTCATATCGCCAGCCTGGACCTGAGCAAGCCCAAGAAGCTTGCCATCACCGAAGTGGACCGCAGCGGGGAGCAGAACAAGGCCCTGCACGCGGCCCTGTCCGATATCGCCGCCCAGGTCGAGCACGCCGGGAAGAAGTGGGATGTCCTGATCTGGAAACGCCTGTTGACCGCCGCCTGGCTGCGTGAGTCCGGCGACCAGCCGCAGATGATCCCGGCGGTAGACGGCAACGGCTTCGACGTCATCTACGAGCGCACCAGCAAGCTCACCGTGAGGCAGTGCGGTGAGTTGATCGAGTGGGTGCATGCCTTCGGCGCCGAGCACCAGGTGCGCTGGACTCAAAAGGACAATTGGGGAGGGCGCTACTGATGAGCGCGACAGAACAATTCTGGATTGTGATTTTCTTCGCCGTCGTCATTGGCGTGATTGCTGGGCGCTTCATCGACAAGCGTCGCCAACGGTCAATTGAGGACTTCGAGCGAAAGCGCCGAGAACGAAAGGCCGAAATAGATCGCTCCGCAAGGAAGATCCTATGACCATCGAACGGAAGCCGGCCAAGCCGAAGAAATGCCGCGTTGCTACGTGCAGGGCCTCATTCGTCCCTTCGCGGATGGGTCAGGCGGTTTGCAGTCCGGCGTGCGCAATGATCGACGCGCCAAGGCATGAGCCGAAGGCGCGCAAGGCCCTGGCCGATATCGAACGCAAGGACATCAAGGTCCGCAAGGAGAAGCTGAAGACCCGGGCGGATCACCTCAAGGACACGCAGCAGGCATTCAATGCCTGGGTGCGCGCCCGTGATGCGGACCTGCCATGCGTCAGCTGTGGTCGGCACCACCAGGGCAAGTATGACGCTGGCCATTACCGGACAGTGGGGAGCAATCCTGCATTGCGCTTCGAGCCAATGAACTGCCACCGCCAGTGTTCACCGTGCAACACCCGGCTTTCCGGGAACATCGTGAATTATCGCATTGAGCTGGTGAAGCGTATCGGTGCCGAGGCTGTCGAGTGGCTCGAAGGCCCTCATGAGCCCAAGAAGTACACCGTGGGTGAGCTGAAGGCGATGACCGCCGACTACCGGGAAAAGACCAGAGAACTGAAGAAGGGGCAGGCAGCATGAAAATCAACTCAGCACGTCAAGCGTGGCATGACTGCAAGTACAACCCGGCCCCCGGCCAGACCTCTGATGTGGTGCAGCTGGGCGTGGTGGTGCAGACCACCGAGCGCGGGCCAACCGCAAATTACGCGGTGCACGGCGCCCTGGCTGGGCATATCCAGTCGGCAATCGCCCGGCTACACCCGCAGATCCGTGTATTTGGTGACTTCATGTACGCCGCTGAGCAGAGCGACGATATCCGCGAGGCGGCGGAAGAGGTCGTA
Organism: Pseudomonas sp. ChxA; assembly: GCF_030263855.1. Taxonomy (NCBI): domain Bacteria; kingdom Pseudomonadati; phylum Pseudomonadota; class Gammaproteobacteria; order Pseudomonadales; family Pseudomonadaceae; genus Pseudomonas; species Pseudomonas sp. ChxA. The sequence continues at coordinate 4,801,877 of NZ_JARPMK010000001.1, read as the reverse complement.
TTCCTGATGGTGGTCGGCAAATCGCCACGCATGACGGCAGCCAAGCGGGAGAAGCTGGAGTTTGTGGTGAAGGGCGTGATGCGCCGGTACCGGCACATGCACCAAGGCGGCCAGTCGGCCAACGAAGACCCGTTCGCCAACGCAGAGAAGTTCCGGGCGTGGATGTGGCAGTTCTACGGCGTTCGCCTGGAGTCGTGCAACTGGGAGCGGGATTGGGGTGGTGTGCTGCAGCTGATCTTCGAATGCTGCGAGGATCTGGATCGGCGCGCGCTGAGCCCCGTTGCAGCGGTAATTTATGAAATGCGCGAGGCCGCATGAGGGCCTATTGCGTTCCCGTGCGGCTCATGGCATGATTTCGCCACTGTTAGAGTTTTGCCTTCGGCAACTTACTCGCTGATCCAATAAAGCCCGGCCATTGCGCCGGGCTTTTTCGTTATACCTCCACGCCCATCCGTGGGCGGGCAACAGTACCGACTGCATAAGCATCCACGCTGGTGATATGCAGGCGCAACCCGAATAGGGCCAGCGCGTTTTCGATGCTTTCCAGCTTCGACGCATGCTCAAAGTCAATCAAGCGCCCCGCGGCAGTTGGAGAGATCTTGAGCATTTCCGCCAGATCCCCACGGGTCTTTCCGTCGCGCACAAGCAGATTCCACAACAGGGCCTTGGCGACTATCACGCCAGGTAGCCGAACGTGTAGGTCGCCTCGGTCAGATGACTCCGGTATCGGCTTTCGGCGCTCCACGTAAATCGACATAGCCAGAGCTATGCCTTCTTCAGCGTTTGCGACCAGCTCTTCCAGGGTGTCCCCGACGCTGTGAGCTTCTGGGATGTCAGGGCAGGATGACCAGTAATGGCCGTTTTCCTCGTGAGCCACGATTTTGTAGTCGAACATGATTCCTCTCTTGGGGCTGACTTGTCGCTCGTTCAGGTGGTTGGGGCCTCACTTGAGGCCCAGTTGTTTGATTATGTCCTTCCTAAGCCCTTCACCTATCTCTTTTGATCCGTGGCTTGGGAAGATCGTTTGGCGGCCCTTGTAGCGAATCTTGAAGTGGCTTCCATTTGCTGACTTCGAAAACTCGACCCCTTGGGCCTCTAACCACCTCCTGAACTCGCTGTACTTCATCAGCCCTCCTGTGTGTGTTGATGGGGTTATTATATAAACATATGTGTTTCATGTAAACACATATGTTTATATAAATTCATTTTGGCCCTGAAAAGCACCTATTTCCGGCTCCACCACACCCATCGCTATGGCTGGGAGTGCTGTTGGAGCCAACCTATTCAAAACATGCCCCACGGAGTCGAGCGCATGGAGTATCTACAGCGCCTGCTCGACAAGATCGACAGGTTCGAATTATTGATTGCGGGCCTCATTGGGGCCGTTGTTGCGAGCTGGTGGCACAAGGATGACTTGTCCGACTGGCGCGCCTGGATGGTGTTTTTGGTTACCGGCGTTGCCTGCTCGCTGTACCTGACGAGCATGGTGAGCGCCTACCTGAATGTCACTGAGCCAAAGATCGTCGCCGGGATTGGTTTCCTCCTGGGTACCTTCGGCGGCTCGCTCCTGGCAGCAATCAACCGAGCCATCAAAGCCGCTGACCTCTGGGCGCTCATTCGCCAGCGGTTCGGGGGAGGCAATCCACCATGAATCTTGAACTGATCAACTCCATCGCCTGCGGCCTTATCGCGCTGTGGGCTGCCTGGTGTGTACTGAGCGGGAAGGTGAGGGACGGCATCCTCGGGAAGCTGATCTACTCGGCCATCGCCATCAGCGGTTTTGTCGTTATGGCGCGCAGCCAGAACATCTTCTTCGGCCCGAGCAGTGCCGGGCTGACGCTGCATGTGTCCCTGGCCCTGGCTGGTGCCCGCCACATCTTCATGGTCACGTACTGGCAGCGGGTTAAGGCTTGGCTGTGCCGTGCCTTGAACTGCGAGCACTGCATGGGTTGCCCGAAGGCGCCTGAAGGAATCGACCAAGGCAAGCAGTAACCGCGCCACGTTTTCGAATGCGCCAAATCGTGGCGCGCAATCATGAGGAATCGGCATGTCCCAAGAATACATTGGCACCAAGCAGATCACTGGCTGGCCATTCCCGAAAGACGGGGAGGAAGGCTACAAGGTTCAGTATGAAGACGGCTACACCAGTTGGAGCCCGAAGGATGTCTTCGAGAAGGCCTACATCGGGATCGGCCAAGTTAAGCAGCTTCCGCCGCACGTCCAGCGGATGATCGGCGAGAAGGCGCAGAACGATGATCGCCTGGCCAAGCTGACCGCCTTCATCAAAACCCCAGGCTTCCGCGAGCTGAGTTCCAAGTCGCAAGAGTTGCTGACGACTCAAGCCGGTGCGATGGGTGAGCTATCCGAAATTCTGGCCGAGCGCATCGCTCTTTGAGGAACGCATGAGCAACGTCACCCGACTGCGCCATGCGCTTCCATTGAGTCAGGATATCAACGCCGCGGTAAGCGCTCTCGACAAGGCCATTGCCGATGCCGTGGACGCCGCCAAGGCTGCCGGGCTGCCTCAGGGCCTGATCGTTGGACTGCTCCACGGCCACGCCCATGCACAGACGCACCAAATGGTGACCGAATGACCGTCAAGGTTCTGGAGTTCAAGCGGGAAGACTGGCGCGATGCCGCCAAGACCCTGCGCAAGATCGCCGATGACCTCGACGCGGGCGAGCACCCCGAGTGCACTGTAGGCGCCTTGACCCTGATCGGCGCGAAGGGAGAGGTGACCGTGTTCGGTCTCGGGCCCAAGTGCGACGACCTGCAATGCCTCGGTGCCATGCGCCTGGGCGAGCAGAAGCTGATTGATGTGCTGCTGGACAGCCAAGACTAAGGATTCCCTATGACGACCAAGCAACCCGACTTGGAGGCGATCGAACGTGCCTACCGGGCCGGGGTTTGCTCTGCAGAGCTCTTCGCAAGCTCCACTGCAGCGGTGATGGCCGCTCTGGCCTGAGGGCTGTTCTTCCAGCAAGTCGAGCCTAACGCCGCGGATGCTTGAGTCAGGATGTCGCCAACATCTGATTTTCGGAGTTCTACGAGCGATTCGATGCCCATTTGCTCAAGCCGAGTAATGACGGTTGGCCCTACACCTTTGAGCGCGAGCAAAGCGGTTCTTTCATCTGATGAAAACGGCATCGTAAATTCCTTTTTTTGGCGATGAGTCCACGTAAGTGTGCCCGACGCTAGAGCGTGCCTCAATAGCCCGGCGTGCTCGTTTTGAGAATTTCCAAGGAGGGCCTGTGAACAGACCAGTGCCGCCGGCATCACTGCTTGAGCTGTCTGAGCTTTCCGACTTCGGTATGCGCCTGACTCCAGCGCCAGAGGTGTGGGAGTGGCTTCAGGCCGAGATCCTCGCCGACACCGGAACCATTCACAACGAAGACCATGCTCACCTGCTGGATGCAGACATCCGGATCATGTGGGCGTCGTCGAGCTTCGAGAAGCAGGGCAGGACAGTCCTGGGCCAGGCCGAACAGGTAGCGTTCCGCGCCGGTGGTTGGCAGAAGGCCCGGATGGAGCAACAGATGCTGGATTGGTTCGGCGATGTGCCGGCCTTCATCATCACGTTGGCTGCCGACTACTGCGCCGAGTGCAGTGACACCGACTTCTGCGCCCTGGTAGAGCACGAGCTGTACCACATCGCCCACGCCACTGATAAGTACGGCCAGCCAGCCTTCACTAAGGACGGCGCACCAAAGCTTGAGATGCGCGGCCACGACGTCGAGGAGTTCGTCGGTGTGGTCCGCCGCTACGGTGCAAGCCCTGACGTTCAAGCGTTGGTGGATGCTGCAAACAGTCCTGCTGAGGTGGGGAAATTGAACATATCGAGGGCCTGCGGAACCTGTCTGCTCAAGTCGGCCTGATTTTTGACAGGCATTAGACGGAATTCAACCTATGGCAGCCCTGAAAAATGAGGTGAAAGGCTTCATCGTTCAGGCGTTGGCGTGTTTTGACACTCCCTCCCAGGTGGTGGAGCAGGTCAAACAGGAATTCGGCGTTGAGATATCTCGCCAACTGTGTGAGTCGCACGATCCCACCAAGCGCGCCGGGGTGAACTTGGCGGTCAAGTGGGTGACGCTGTTCCATGACACCCGCAAGCGGTTCCGCGAAGATACTGCTGAGATACCAATCGCCAACCGCGCCTATCGCTTGCGCGCGCTTGGACGCATGGCTGTAAAGGCCGAGAACTCAAAGAACATGGCCCTTACTGCTCAGTTGCTGGAGCAGGCGGCCAAAGAGGTTGGCGACGTTTACGTCAACCGACAGACCAAGAATGAAAACCCACACGACAATCTTGCGCCTACTCGGGTGCAGGTAGACGTGGTGGACGCGAGGAAGCCTGATGCCGACGCTTAACGTCCCCCAGGCCAAGTTCCTCCAAATGGATAACAAGTTCCGCGGCTTTGTGGCTGGGTTTGGCTCTGGCAAGACTTGGGTGGGCTGTGCTGGCATCTGCAAGCATGTGTGGGAATGGCCTCGAATCAACTCTGGATACTTCGCCCCGACTTATCCGCAGATCCGCGACATCTTCTTCCCGACGATTGAAGAGGTGGCCTTTGATTGGGGGCTGAAGGTCAAGACCAAGGAAAGCGACAAGGAGGTCGAGTTCTACAGCGGCGGGCAGTACCGCAGCACCACCATCTGCCGATCGATGGAGAAGCCCCAGACCATCGTCGGCTTCAAGATCGGTCACGCGCTGGTGGATGAGCTGGATGTGTTGCCCGCGCTCAAGGCTGAGCACGCTTGGCGCAAGATCATCGCGCGGATGCGTTACAACGCGCCCGGGCTGAAGAACGGCGTGGACGTGACCACGACACCTGAGGGCTTCAAGTTCGTCTACCAGCAGTTCGTGAAGCAATTGCGCGAAAAGCCCGGCATGCAAGGTATGTACGGCTTGGTGCAGGCCAGCACGTTCGATAACGAGCTTAACCTTCCGCCAGACTACATTCCGTCGCTGATGGAGTCCTACCCGCCTCAGTTGATCCTTGCCTACCTCAATGGGCAGTTCGTAAACCTGAATGCCGGTTCGATCTACCACGCGTATGACCGAAAGCTGAATGGCTGCTTCGACGCGGTTGAGCCAGGCGAACCGCTCTTCATCGGCATGGACTTCAACGTCGGCAAGATGGCGGCTATCACGCACGTCAAGCGCGCCGATGACAAGCCTCGGGCGGTCGACGAACTTATCGATGGCTTCGACACCCCCGACATGATCCGGCGTATCAAGGAGCGCTACTGGCGCTACAACGGCAAGGACTACGAGAAAACCTGCGAGATCCGTATTTATCCGGACGCCTCGGGGGGATCTCGCAAGTCGGTGAATGCCAGCGAGACGGATATCGCCATCCTTCGACAGGCCGGGTTCAGTGTCATCGCGCCGGATGCGAACCCGCCAGTGAAAGACCGCATCAACGCCATGAACGCGATGTTCTGCAACGCACTTGGCGAGCGCCGATATCTGATCAACCCCCTGCGTTGCCCGACATACGCGGACGGCCTTGAGCAGCAGGTGTGGGCGCCCAATGGCGAGCCAGACAAGAAGTCAGGGGTAGACCACGCGAACGACGCCGGTGGCTATTTCATCCACCACGACTACCCGATCATCAAGCCGATGACCCACATCCCCGTCACATTCACATTCTGAGGCCCATATGCCCAACTACAGCGCCATCAGGCAGGAGTACAGCGATGCCTTGCCCGGTTGGCAGCTGGTCAAGCGTTGCGTAGCCGGCCCGCGAGAGATCCGCAAGCATAACGAATACCTGCCAATGCCTGACCCGCTCAACCTGTCGGCAGAGAACCTGGCGCGGTATGAGCAGCTCAAGAAGCGCGCCATGTTCTTGAACGTGGTGGGCCGCACTCGCACTGGATTGCTCGGCGCGGTGTTCCGTAAGACGGCGGAGATCGAGTTGCCGTCGGCCATTGAGTACCTGATCGAGAACCTCAGCGGCAACGGTGCCAGTCTGGAGCAGGTCAGCAAGGAATCGACAGGCGAGTGCCTGGACACAGGGCGCGGCGGCTTCCTGACGGACTTCCCTAAGGTTGAGCTTCCAGAAGGCCAGACGGCACTGACGGTTGCCCAGGCCGCCAATGCGCGGGCCTACATCCACCTCTACTGCGCAGAGAGCATCGTTAACTGGCGTGAAGACGTGATCGATGGTGTGCGCCGACTCACGCTGGTGGTGCTGCACGAAAAGATCAATCAGCCTTCGGAGGACGGTTTCGAGTTCACGGCCAAGGATCAATACCGGGCGCTGATGATGCGCGGCGGCCGGTATGTGCAGGCCGTGTACAGCGCTGACGACCCTGAAGGTAAGGAAACCGAGCCGACCGACAAGGCAGGCAAGCCATTCGACCACATCCCGTTCCACTTCTTCGGCTCTGAGAACAACGACGCCAGCATCGACAAGGCGCCGCTGGAAGACCTGGCTGAGGTGAACATCCTCCACTACGGCAACAGTGCCACGGTGGAAGAGGCGGGCTTCATCACGTCGCAGCCAAGTCTGTTCATCACCACCAGTATCAGCCCTGACGAGTTCGTCAAGCTCAACCCGAACGGCATGCATATCGGATCACGCCGGGGGCACAACCTTGGCGCCCAAGGCTCGGCAACGCTTGTGCAGGCTAAGGAAACCCAGCTGGCCCGCGAGCTGATGAAGGACAAAGAGCAGCAGATGCTCATGATCGGCGCCCGCATCGTCCAGCAGGGCAGCGGCGCCGAGACTGCCGAAGCCGTGCGCATTCGGTACAGCTCCGACAACAGCGTGCTGGGCACCATCGCCGGTAACGTGTCGGAGGCCATGCGCAACGCTCTTTTCGACGCCCAGCGCTTCATGGCGGACAAGGTTGACGAAAAGGGCACTGTCTTCTGGCTCAACCAAGAGTTCTTCGATGAAGTCATGGATGCGCAGATGATCCTGGCCCAGATGCAGTTGTGGCAGCAGGGAATCATCGCCAAGAAAGACTTCCGCATCAATCTGCGCCAGTCCGGCGTGCTGGATTCGGATCGGACTGACGACGATATCGACGGCGACCGCGAGGATGAGGCGCCGGTGGTTGGCAGTGAGCCAGAGCCGGTTGTGCCGCCCTACAAGAAGCCCGAGGTGATCGATGAGTAGCGAAGGCTATCTGACGGACGCCACCACTAGGCACCAGATCTACGTCCAGCGATACGCGGGCGGGAACCTGAAGCGGGTGGCGGCATTCATCAGCAAGGCCATCAAAACTGCCAAGGATCGAGTCACGGGCGGGCTGAGTGATTACGGCACTCGCCGTTACACATCGCAGATAGAAACGCTCCAGGGCGATTTGAGAGGCATCTACGACGACTTGAAGGGCCGCGCACAGCTGGACCTTGGCGAGTTCGCCGCCTATGAGGCTGAATTCAACGGGAAGATGCTGGGCAAGGTCATCAAGGCCATTGTTCAGCTCAACGTGCCGTCGGCGGAGATGGTGAGCGCTGCGGCGCTGGCTGACCCTCTGCTGCTGGAGGCTCGCAAGGGCATTCAGCGCATCAGCATCAGCGGCGCGCTCGACCAGTTCGGCACCAAGAAGGCGGCCGAGATCATCGGTGAGATCCAGATTGGCTCAAGCCTGGGCGAGACCAGCCAGCAGATAGGGCGGCGCCTCACCAGCATCCACCAGCTACACCAGGATCAGGCTACGTCGCTGGTCCGCACCATGACCAACCACATTGCCAGCACGGCGCGCGTGGAAACGCTCAAGGCCAACGACGACATCCTCAAGGGGATGCGGCGGATCGCCACGCTCGACTCCAGCACCACGCTGTACTGCATGGGCATAGATCAGACGATCATCCCGCTGGATGGGCCAAAGCCTCCGTATCACTGGGGGTGCCGCACAACGCTGGTGCCGGTCCTCAAAGATGAGTTTGCCCGCGAGATACCAGGCTCTACCCGGCCCTCAATCGGCCCTGACGGTGTTGCCATGGTGTCGAGCAAGACGAGCTATCAGGACTGGCTGTCACGCCAGCCGGCAGCCTTCCAGCGGGATATCCTTGGACCGAACCGCTACGCGCTATTCAGCAAGGGAGAGCTGACCCTCGACAAGTTCGTCGACGACAACGGCAAAACCCTGACCCTTCAGCAACTGAAAGACCTTGAACCGCTGGCCTTCGAGCGTGCAGGATTATGATCCGCCTTTATCAGTAGATTGCGAGATAAGCCATGGACATTCAGAGTTGCCCTTTTTGCGGTTCGGCCGACAAGCCAAGGCTCATCGAAAAGGAGGATGGTGGAATGCCTGGCTCAGGCATCATCTATGCCTACGTGGAGTGCTCATGCAAGGCAAGGGGGCCATCCTTCGCGGACTGGGGTAATCCGGATTACAAAATGGAGGCAATGACTGCCTGGAACCGACGAAATACGTCTACATAGCATTTCCACTGAATCTGAACAGCCTCGCACATGCGGGGTTTTTTTACGCCCGCGGCTGAGCCAACGGCAAATCATCCGGGGGATGACATGAAATACCTGATCGACAAGGCTGCATACGACGCACTCGAACCCTCCCTGCAAGCCTTCTACAAGGCCCAGGGCGAAAGCTATGTCCTGGCCGTGGAAGGGCTGCCGAGTGGTAGCGAAGACCTGGAAGGCCTGAAGCGCCAGAACCAGACGCTTCTGGATGAAGCCAAGGAGGCAAAGCGCCTGCGCCGCGAGGCTGACGAGAAGCTCGAGCGCGAAAAGCTCGACGCTGCCAAGGCAAAGGGCGACTTCGAACAGCTGTATGCCAGCAGCGAGCAGGCCCTTGCGGCTGAGCGCGCTCGCCTGGCTGAACTGACCACCAGCATCGAACGGCGCGACCTAACCTCAGCGGCCAGCAAGATCGCCACCGGTATCGCCGACGGCGAGAACGCCGAGATCCTGGCTGAGTTCGTCCAGCGCCGCCTGAAGATCGTAGAAGGCCAGGTCAAGGTCACGGACGCCTCCGGCAACCTGACCATCGCAACACTCGATGACCTGGCAAAAGAATTCCAGCAAGCGCCGCGCTACGCCTCACTGGTACGCGGCACGCAAGCGAACGGCGGCGGGGCTGCCGGGGGTAAGGGTGGCGGGGCCACCAAAACGTGGGACCAAATGACCGGTATGGAGCGCGTTGAGCTCCGCCGAACCAACCCCGCCGAGCATGCGCGCATGAAAGCCGCTGCTGAGGCCAAGTAAAAGGAACTACCGCAATGCCTACCATTCTCTCCGATGTCGTCTTCCGCGACGAACTGCGCGACTACATCAGCGTAAACACCGTCGAGCGCACCGCGTTCTTCGAGTCGGGCATCCTGACCACCAACTCGGACATGACCCAGTTGCTGGCCAGCCCATCCAACACCTTCACCATTCCGTGGTGGGTTGACCTGGATGCGTCCATCGAGTCGAACTACTCGAACGACGTGTACACCGATATCGCAGTGCCGCTGTCCGTGCACACCGCCAGCATGCAGGCTCGCGCCGCCTACCTCAACGAAGGCTGGAACGCTATGAACTTGGTGAAGAACATCACCAAGCAGGACCCGCTGGAGTTTGTAGCAGGTCGCCTGATCTCCTACTGGCAGCGAGTGGCACAGCGCCGCACCATCGCAACCACGATCGGCATCTACAACGACAACGTTGCCAGCAACGGCAGCGACATGGTGGTAGACGCGGGCGGCACCATCAACGCAGCGGCCATCATCCGCGCCAAGGCGACCATGGGTGACTACTCCGGTCAGTTGGGCGGTCTGAGCGTTATTGCAATGCACTCGGCCGTTCAGGCTGAACTGCAGATCCTCAACCTGATCGACTTCACCCCGCTGGCTGACCAGATCCCAGAGTTTGGTCGCTTCCAGGGCATGCGCGTTGTGGTCGACGACTCCATGCCGGTGATCACTGGCACGCCGAACAAGTACCTGTCCGTTATCTTCGGCCCAGGCGCTATCGGTTATGCCGAGCAGCAACCAGAAGGCGAAGACGGCCTGGAATACGAGCGCGCACCGGATCGCGGCAATGGTGGTGGTGCTGAAACCCTGTGGACCCGTCGCAACTTTGTTGTGCATCCGCTGGGCTACAGCTTCCTGTCGGCGACCATCACCGGCACGCCGACCACCACTCGCCCTATCTCGGCGAACTGGGCGGACCTGGCGCTGGCAACCAACTGGGAGCGCAAGTTCGCTCGCAAGCAGGTTCCGCTGGCGTTCATCACTTCCACCGTATCGGCTTAACGGGGGCTCCATGCCATCACCACGGGATAACTTGCGCTTTACGCTCAAGAAGCTTTACGACTGGCTCGATGCCAATGTGGGCGCCGCTGCGGTGGCGTGGCCGGCCATCACTGGGAAGCCTACAACTTTCCCGCCGACCGTCGGCACCACCGCTGTCACCGCGACGGCTGGCAACGACGCCAGGCTGACCACGGCCATCAAGGGCGCGACCATTGCTGGTAACGTCATCACTTTCACTCGTGTCGATAACACGACATTTACGCTTACCGTTCCTGGGGCGTAGGAGAAAACATGACTATCCAAAAAGACAACCACATTGACCCTAATCTGAAGGCCCGCTGGGGATTTTCTGGAGCGCCTGGCAATGTCACCGTGGGTGCCGAGACTGTCGGTGAAACCGGTGGTGTTGAGCACGCACTCTCGCGAGTCGAAGGGGGTGCCGCCCACAACAATGGTGGCGGCGCTGAAGCGACTCGCCAGGCGCTCGAACTCGACGCCGTGAACCTTCTCGCCGCCGGCCTGGAATCGGGCGTACTGAATCCGGTTGAAGGTGATGGCGCTGCCGCACGGCTTCATGCAGCCCTGAGTGGCATTCAGGAAAGCAATCAGCGACTGGCCCAAAGCCGCGATGAGGCGGTCGATAAAGCCGCCCAACTGCAAAAACAGGTCGACGACCTGCTGGCTCAGGCCGAGAAAGATCGACTGGTCGCTGCGTCCGATCCGCTCGCCGAATTGACCGCCGCCCAACTCAAGGAGCAGCTGGACGCCAAGGGCATCACCTACAAGTCGGGCGATCTGAAGTCTGAACTGCTGGCACTGCTGAAAGCAGCTCAGTAACACCCGGGGCTTCTGCCCCACTCATTCAAGCGGAGGCCGGATGGCTACCTACATCACCGTGGCGGACGTTGACGCCATCCTCGGCACCAACTGGGCGCCAGATGACAAGAAAGCCCGCGCAGTGTTGCAGGCGAATGCCTATCTGACCTCCCTGAACCTCGTTGGCGTCGATATGAACGACATCCCTGATGAGGTTAAGCAGGCAGGCGCCGAACTGGCGTCAGTCGCTGCCCAGGGCAAGCTGTACCAGCAGCAGACCGAGGGGTCTCTTGAGGCCAAGACGGTCAAGGCCGGATCGGTCAGCACCAGCAAGACGTTTGCCTCGCTGGACAGTAGCAAGATCATTGCCCAGCCCGGCGACGTGCAGTTCGCGCTGGCGATGCTTTCTCCCTGGCGCTCAAGCCCGTTTTCTTTCCGCGTAGACAGGGGGTGACCCATGGGCCTTCGCGAAGATATCCAGAAGGACTTGGCCGAGGCGTTCGACACTGACCTGGCTGATGCTGTGCAGCCATTCGCCGGCGGCGTGACGCTGCCCGGCACCTGGGACCCCGTTACAGAGGCTGCTGGCCCGCCAGTGGTCATTGCTTACACCGGCCGAGGCGTTTTCGACGCCTTCAAGGTGGACAGGGTGGACGGCGTAAACATCCGCGCCACCGACCAACTGCTGATCGCGCTGACCAACGAAACAATCGGGGGCACGCCGGACATCGGCCACAAGATCAACGATTTCGACGTGATCAACGTGCAGACTGACCCGGCGATCGCTCACTACGAGATCCAGCTGAGGAAAGTCTGATGGCAACGACTGGATGGAGTACCAACCTCACCGACTTCGTGGATAAAGCCTCAGAAGACATCAGCCAGATGGCCAGGGTAATTGCCCAGGCCATGCTGCAGGAAGTGGTGGTTCGGTCACCTGTTGGCAGGCCTGACCTGTGGCAGGCAAACATCCAGCGCAAGGCGAAGAATGTCTCGCTGGCAGACGCTTATGACGCCAATGTCGATGCGCGCAATGCGTCAAAAGCAGGTAAAAAGTTCAAGAAGCTCACGCAGCGGGAAAGGAAGGAAAATTTCTACGTTGATGATCGAGCCACTGGCAAGGGCTACATTGGCGGGACATTCCGGGGCAGCCACATCGTTTCCATTGGGGCGCCAGATTTCACCGTGACGGATCGCGTCGACGCAGACGGAACTGCAACTATTTCGGATGGCACAAGCGCCATCCAGTCGGCCGGGCTGTTCCCGGTTATCTATATCCAGACCAACCTGCCGTATGCAGAGGCGCTGGAGAATGGGCATTCGACCCAGGCCCCCAGTGGCGTATACGGACTGGCCTTTATCGGCGTGAGCGAGGCCTACAAATGACCTACGAGCAAATCAGGGCGGCGCTCACTGCGCGGATGGCCGCTTTCACCGGCATTGACCAAGCGCGGATTGACTACCCCAACCAGCCGACCGTATTCACGCCACCAGCCGCCGGTCTTTGGTGCCGCTTCAACTTGCAGTACGCCACCGCCTTCATGGCTGGCATGGCCGACAAGCCCTACACGCGCAAGCCCGGACAAGTCAGCATCCAGTGCTTCGCTCGCCTCAATACCGGCACAAAGGCCATCAACGAACTGGCCGACGCGCTCGAAGCGCACTTCGCCTACTGGTTGTCCGGCGGCCTCGAATGCATGGAGGCCAGCCAGGTTGTAGCCGGTGAGTTCGAAGGCTTCTACCAGATCAACGTGAACATCCGGTTCCGCGCCGGCTGAGCCAGGCAACACCATCCACCCGCATTGAGCGGGTTTTTTTATGCCCGCAGATAGGAGACTCACCCATGAGTTCCGGCGCAAAAGTCGTTTCGCACATCATCAAGGAGGTGACGCCCGGCGTTACCCCCACCGGCACCTGGGACACGCTGCGCCTGACCGGCAACGCATTGACCCCAACCGTTAACACCGCAGTCAGTGACGAGATCACCGATTCCCGTATCAGCCAGGGCTCGGTGGCCACAAGCACCGACATCGGCGGCGACCTGACTGCTGAATTCTCGTTCGGCTCGTTCGATCAGCTGTTGGAAGCCGCTTTCTACGGCGCCTGGACCGGCGACGTGCTGTCTGTGGGCGATACGCGCAATACCTTCAGCATCGCCAAGGGCTACAGCGATGTTGGCGTGTACAGCGTGTTCAAGGGCGCCCACGTATCCACGTTTGCCCTCGACATTCCGTCCGACGGCAAGGTGACGGCCACCTTCAACATGGCGTGCCTGGATTACGCTGACAGCGATACGCCGATTGTGGTGTCGCCCAATGCACCAACCACCACGCCGTTCCTGTCGAACAACAACGTCGGCACCATCTCGATAGACGGCGAGTCACTCGAAGGCGTGGCCTGCGTATCGGCCATGACCATCAGCCTGGACAACAGCCTTCAAGCCCAGCGCTGCATCGGCAACACCAAGCTTGGCCCGGGCGCGCAGATCGCTACAGAGGCGGCCATCACCGGCACCATCACGCTGGCCTGGTCCAAGCGCGCCTGGGAGATTTGGAAGAAGACCTTCACCCGGCTGCCAATCTCCGTGGTGTTCCCGATCACCGACGCACTGGGCAACAAGTACACCTTCAACTTCCCTGCGGTGGAAGTGGACGGGGAACTGCCGAGCGGCGGCAAGCGTGACCTGATCGAAGTGACGCTGAACTACACCGTCGCCAAGATCAGCCCGACCATCACCCGACTGGCATCGCCGACCGCGGTTACTGGCGTGACCGTCGCGCCGGGCACCGCCTCGATTGCTGTCGCGGCCACCCGCCAGTTGACGGCGACCGTCGCACCGGCTGGAGCGAATCAGGCTGTGACCTGGACCAGTGCAACCCCATCGGTTGCCACCGTCAACAGTTCAGGTCTGGTCACGGGCGTTGCCACTGGCACATCCGTCATCACCGCCACCAGCGTTGCGGACGGCACCAAAACCAGCACGTCGACCATCACGGTCACCGCGTAAGACGATTCCCCCTTTGGCTGCCCAGGCTCTAACGCCTGCCTGGGTGGCCTTTTTTATGGCGCGGCGTTGAGGATTTAACATGGCTCTTACACTGAGAAAGAAGGCCCCGGTCACCAATCTGCGCTGGGCCAAGTTCGACGAAGAAACCAAGATTCAGCTGGGCGGCATCGATAACCCGGAATACCTGGTTGCCCTTGAACGAGTCCGCCGGCGCATCCAGCGCAACGACGCGACCTTCGCTCAAGACGAAATTGGAGTGGTTGCTGGCGAGATGACTGAGCACCAGAGCCATTGCGCTCTCCTGGCACAGTTCATCGTGAAGGACTGGGACGGTGTGCAGGACGATCAAGGGAACCCGCTCAAGTTTGATGTTGGCGTCTGCACCGAACTGCTCGAAGCCAATATCGACTTTTTCCTGTTCGTTTTGCAGGAAGGCAGCAAGTCCACGATCGAGGCCGGGGCAGAACTGGCTGAAACCGTGGAAAAGCAGTAACCCGGTTCGAGTGGGAAAGGGAGTGGGGCGGCCAGGCCGACAAGCGTCGGGCCATCTATGAGCGCCTGCGCATGGAAATTCCCGAAGAGCCGCCGACCGACCCCATCACCAAGCACCTGCTCGCCACGTTCTTCGGCGTCTGCCGGGGCCGCCGCTTTATCACAACCATGGTGGGAGCCTTCCCGCTGCCGCTGTCTGCCCGCGAAATCTCCGACTGGCTCGATGCTCACCCATCCCCCCTGGATCGTCGGGAGGTGGATGAGGTGATGTTTGCGCTGGATGTGATTTGCCTGAGCGAAGAAGACGACTGATCCGCCGCCCTGCGGCAATTTTGCCCGGAGGCAACATGACTCAAACTTCACGTCTGGTCCTTGAGATCGACAGCCGCGACGCTGAGCAGAAGGCGGCAGACGTCCGCAAGGCTCTTGAAGCGCTGGAGTCGGCTGGGATACCCACGCAAAACTCAATGAAGAAGGCCGCTTCCGGCATTGATGACGTCGGCAAGAGCTCTTCAAAAACTGTCGGCTCAGTTGATGATCTGTCTGAAAGCACCAGCAAGGCTGGCGCGTCAAGCAAGAAGGCCGGTGAATCGTATGCCGAAGCCCGCGCGCGAATTGAGGCGATAGCCAAGTCGTCTCTCGACGCCAGCACTTACCTGAACTCGCTGTCCACCAGCACGGTGAAGGCCGGCGGGTCTTTCGACGAAGCAGCCGGAAAAGCCAAGAGTCTTGCGGATCTGGCAAAGCGCCTTCGCGAAGAGTCTGACGCGAATGTCGGCTCCAATTCAAAACAGGCAGATTCCGTTAAGAAAACTTCTTCAGCGATGGGGACCTATTCCGAAGAACTGGAAAAGCTCCTTGCAAAACTGGACCCAGTTCGCGCTAAGCAACTCGACCTAGTCAATCAGCAGAAGCAACTGGCGGCGGCGTTCAAGAAGGGCGACCTCGACGAAGCTGGTTACAAGCGCTTCTCTGCGATCATTGGCGATAACGCCTCAGCGCTGAATAATTTCAGCACTGCAACCAAGGGCTCACAGCGAGACGTTGCGCAGCTTTTGAATGCGCTAAAGTCGGGTGATTGGGCTGGTGTGACTCGCAATTTCCAGCAGATCAGCGTGAGCGCTGGCGGCACTGGAAATGCCTTGAAAATGCTTGGAGGAATGGCGTCCGCTGTACTAAATCCAGTTGCGCTAGGTGCTGCCGCGCTTGCAGGGCTTGGATTTGCATTTTACGACGCGGAGAAGCAGGTAAGTGCTTTTAACCAGGCTCTCTTCTCGGGCGCCGCGAACTCTGGCCAAACTGTATCGTCGCTTGCAGCTATTGCGAAGTCGGCAGCAGCCTTAAGCGGAAGTATCTCATCAGCAAACGATGCCGTGATATCACTTGCAGGGAGCAGCAAGCTTAGCAAGGCACAGTTTGTTGATCTGGCGCAGGCAGCATCGGCCATTTCCGCCTACACCGGAAAGGGTTCGGCAGAAGTGGCTAAGGATCTCGCAAGTGTTGGAGACAGCGCTACAAAAGCGGCCGAGAAAATCAGTTCCCAATACGGGCTATTAACAAGCGCTCAATACGAAGTAATTGCTGCGCTTGATCGCCAGGGTAAGAAGCAAGAAGCACTTGATGTTCTGAGCTCCTCCCTAAATGAGAATGCCCAGCATAGGCTTGAAAAATATAGAGAATCTCTTTCTCAGGTCCAGAGAGACTGGATTGCGATCGGTACCGCGATAAGCAATGCATACAGCAAGGTAAAGTCGGAGCTTTTTCCTGACCTACAGAAAGAGGCTGACCTCATTGAGCGAGTACTCAAGACTCGCAAGGATGGTGGAATCCTCGGATCGCTGTCCACGGGTCTGGGAAAGGCGAGCACAGCGTTTGACTCAGCCCTGGGCATCAAGGACACGGACTCGACTGAAGCGCTTGAGAAAAAGCTTGCTCTGATAAAAGAACGTTTGGCTGTATCACAACAGTCTGCTACGGCAGACGGTGCTGCTGGTCAGGCGGAGCAATCAAGGATCGCAGCGCTAAGCAAGTGGGATGAACTCCACAAGAAAAACTTGTTTGATCAAGCGAAGCTTGAGGACGACATCAAGGAGGCAAAAAAGCTAGGCCTTGAAGCCGGTAAGTCGCAGGCCGATATCGACAAAGAAGTCGCCAACATTCAGGCCAAGTTCGATAAGAGCCAAGCCAAACCGAAAGCCTACACCGAAGACGCAGGCATGAAGATGCTGGACGCGGCGCGCCAAACTCAGGCCGTGCTGCTCCAGCAGAACGCTTCGCTGAACGCCCAGGGCATCGCCACCGAGAAGGTCGGTGTCCAGGCTCAGGCATTGATCAAGTGGGAGCAGCAACTCGCCGACATCAAAGGCAAGAAGACGCTCACCGCCGATCAAAAGTCGCTGCTGGCCAGCCAGGACCTGATCACCGCCCAGCTCAAGAAGAACGTTGCGCTTGAGCGTGAAGCGGAGATCAGCAAAGGCATCCAGCAGGCGCAGAAGGATCAGGTGCAGCTGCTTACGCTCACCGGGCAACTCCGCGAAGCCAACAGCCTGAAGTCATCCTTGGATGATGCCGCGCAAATGGCCGAGTACGAGCGCCAGGGCAACGTCGAGGCCGCCAAGCGGCTTGAGACGATGATCAAGATCCGCGACATAAACCTGAAGGCTGCACAGAAGCCAGGGACTGTTGAGGGTGTCACTCAGGCACCAACGGCCCCCGGCCTCGACGCATCTGTTGGCGGGCCGGTCAGTGAGATCGACCGGCTCGACGAGGCGGCGAAGAAGCTGGAGGTCTGGCGCGCAACCGAGCTTGAAAAGCAGGCTGCATACCTCGACCTGAAGGCAATCAACGAAGAGACCTACGCCGCGCGCGTGGCGAACATCGATCAACAGGCCACGCAAAACCGCCAAAAG
Organism: Pseudomonas sp. ChxA; assembly: GCF_030263855.1. NCBI lineage: Bacteria > Pseudomonadati > Pseudomonadota > Gammaproteobacteria > Pseudomonadales > Pseudomonadaceae > Pseudomonas > Pseudomonas sp. ChxA. Next base: position 4,784,431 of record NZ_JARPMK010000001.1, on the reverse strand, counting down.
ATCGAAGAGGCCAAGAACCAGGCTTTGCTGGTGGGCGCTTCCGATTTCTTCGGCAACATGGCCAGCCTCAGCCAGTCCGGAAACAAGAAGCTCGCCGCGATCGGCAAGGCGGCGGCAATCATCCAGGCCACCATGGACGGCTATCTTGCCGTGCAGAAGGCTCTGTCTGCATTTCCTCCGCCTTTCAACTTCGCAGCAGCCGCCGCCGTCGGCGTGGCCACTGCTGCCAACGTGGCGAACATTGCAGGCATTGGCTTCTCCGCAGGTGGCTACACCGGCTCGGGCGGGGTTAACGAGGCCGCTGGCACGGTGCACAAGGGGGAAGTGGTGTGGAGCCAGAAGGACATCCAGCGCTACGGTGGCGTGGCGGCAGTTGAGGCGCTGCGCAAAGGCAACGTCTCGCCAATCCGCCCGGGCGCCAAAGGCACAGGCCCTGATGCAAGCCGCTCGCAGGTGGGTGCGGCACCAGTCGTCAACGTGATCGAAGACGCCAGCAAGGCCGGCCAAAGCCAGTCGCACGAAGTTGATGGGCGCTGGGTCATTGATCAGTTCGTTGCAAACATCAATGACAACGGAAAGGGCGCTAAAGCCATTCAGCAGATGTTCGGCATGGGAAGGGCTGCACGATGATCCAATATCCAGCTGGGCTGCCGTATCCGTTGCGAGACGGCTACGGCTTCAGTCCTGTCAGCCCCCTCAAGTCAACCGCCATGCAGACCGGGCGCACGCGGTACCGAAGGAAATATTCCTCGGTGCCAACGGACGTCAAAGCAACCTGGAACATGAGCGATCAGGAGGCTCAGGCCTTTGAGGCATGGTTCGAAGAAGTCCTGATCTCTGGCTCGCAGTGGTTTGAGGTGGAGCTCAGAACACCTCAGGGCTTGCTCCCTTACAAGGCCCACTTCAAGGACATCTACGAAGGGCCAATACTTTTTGGCGTCGATCGCTTCATGTTCACCGCGACGCTGCAGTTGTGGGAGCGACCAATTCTCACCGGCGGCTGGGCCATTTACGCGCCTGAATATCTGCTGAACATGAACTTGATCGACCTGGCTGTGAACAAGGATTGGCCATCATGACGAGCCCACTACTCAATCGTCTTTATTCGAGCGGCGGCACGGAAATTATTCACCCGACACTGGAGATTACCGACGGGTCTGCTCGACATTTCCTAACCAACGGTTATGAGGACTTAGAGGTTTATCTCGAAAACGGAGTTCCGGCCCGATTTATCGCTTGCAGCATATCGGTAGCTTTGCCAAAGCGCGGAAGTGATGGAAAGCAAGATCTGAAGTTTGCTTTGTGCAATATCGACGGCAGCGTTTCTGGCTTTCTACGTGCGGCGCTGAAGGACAGGCGAGAGATAAATATGGTGTACAGGGAGTACGTCAGTACCGACTTTGCCTACCCATCTAAAATCCTTCGCTACAGCGTCAAAAGTGGCTCAGCAACGGCAACCGAGGCTCAGATCGTGGCGGGCTACTTCAACCTGCTCGAAACTCTCTGGCTTCGCTACAACTACACCGGCACCCTTTTCCCTGGCATGCGGTACCAATAATGATCGATCACGACAAATACCTCGCGGGCCGGTACCTCGAGGGCGGGAGAGTATGGCCGTTTGTTGACTGCTATGGGCTGGTCTTAGAGGTCCGTCGTGACCTCGGCCTGCCGGATTGGCCGGAGTGGGCGGACATCCGCGCCGGCGACGGTTCAATGGTCGAGGTGGCTGGCAAGTGGTTCCCAACGCTCACGCCGTGCGAGCCTGAAGAGGGTGCGCTGATTGCGCTTTACCAGGGCAGCGAGATGCGTCACGTAGGCGTCGTGGTTCGCTGCGGCGCATCGCTTGAGGCAATGGAGATCACTCCAAAGCAACGCACAATCTGCCTGCCTTTGCACAGGCTCAAGCGCCGCTTCGTGCGGGTGGAGTATTACAAGTGATCAATATTTATCCATCCTCCCCTAAGCTGTTTCCAGATTGTCTCCCACTCGAAACCCACCAGATCCACCAGCCTATCACCGTGGTGGAATGGCTATATGCCAATGTTCAGGGTTTTAGCTTGAGTGAGCATCATCCAATTTGCATTGAGGTCGATGGCATAGCCATTGATTCAAGTTTCTGGTGGGAAACGGATATAAAGGAAAGTAGCGAAGTCAGGATATTCCCAGTGGCTGGTCTTGTCGGTGGGGCGATCGGGTACATTGCAATTGCCCTGGCTGCAATTTCGATTGTCATGATCCTAACGATGCCCAAGGCTGCCAATGCAAAGCAGCAGCAGGGCGACAATCTTGATGCCGCTACGGCAACAGGCAACCACGCAAAGCTAAACTCGCCCATTCGTGAAGTGTTGGGTATGGCAAAGGTCTATCCAGACCTGCTGGTGCCGCCCGTATCGCGCTTCGTAAACAAGAGGACGATGGTGACAACCCTGGCCATGTCCGTTGGCCGAGGGCGGAATTCTATTCCCCCAAGCACGCTTAAGGTTGGCGACACGCCATTCGCGGCGTTTGGTTCCGACCTGAATTACAAAATTTACGAGCCGGGCGCATCACTTTTTGGGGATTCGCGCGCCAGAAACTGGTATCCGGTAACTGAGGTCGGCGGCACGAATGCCGGCACTGCCGGGCTTGACCTTTCCAGTACCGCGCCCTCGGAGTCGGCAGCGTTGGCAGATTCAATGCTGATCAGCGGCAATACCGTTTCGCTGCTGGGTAATAGCCCTAGCTTCCCTGATGCGTGGGACACCGGCACCGTCGTTCGACTGGTCACGCCTGACACATTCACGGTAACGACCGCAGGCGCGTACAGTCGAATCGCCGGCGCCTTGTCCGACCTTGCACCGTTCGTAGGCATGAAGGTGACGCTGGGCAGCGATTCGGAGATCGATTTGACGGTGGCAAGCGTGACTCCTTATGTCGCGCCAATCCCAGGAGTTGGTGGATCTCCGTCTATGGTTACAGGCAGCGCGTCGCCGTCCGGCTACGACTTCACTTCGGGCGCAGTGGTGTGGTCTGTGACCTTCCAGGGCGTCACCAAGACCATATCCCTGAACACCAACTATGTGAACATGAGCGGGCTTGTATCGACGATCACGTCCCAGTTGTCGGGCACCGGTCTTGTGGCGCAAGACAGTTCCGGCCGACTTCGCCTGATTGAGCCGCTCAGTCCTTATAAAGGCGGCACGATCTCGCAAACCAGTGCGCCGGTACCGATTTTTGGCACCGGGCCGACTTATACCGTCGGTACTGCCTCTACCGGTGGCACGCCGGAACAGCTTGCGAGCGTCACGCTGAGCTTTGACAACGGCACGCCTTTCTCTGGTGTCGCTGCCGGCCAGCAACGGCTTTCCCTTGCCTACCGAGGCTACAGGTATCAGATCGTATCGGTCTCAGGCCTAACCGCCACGGTTAAACGACTCACTGACGCGGGCGTGGTCGACAATACCTGGGCTGGATTCACCGCCAGAACCCTGCTCGATTTCTCGTTGTCGGGTAGCGGCGGGGCCGGTAACTGGATCGGCTCCTTCATGGGCTGCCCAGAATACGAACTGGCAACACAGGCTGAATACGATGTCTTCCTGAGCCAGGGACTCTGCTACTACAGCAAGTCCGGCAATATAAAAATGCTCACCAAGTCCATCGAGGTACGGTGGAGGGATTCAGCCGTAGGCGGTGCGTGGACGACGATCACCCACACATATACCGACGCAACCCCAGACCAGATCGGATTCACCCATGGGGTGGTGTTCCCTTACCCGCTGCGCCCTGAGTTTCAAATGCGACGGGTTCAGCCGGTAGAGGGCGGCCAGGTGCGTGACGCGATCCAATGGTACGGTCTGCGCACGCTGTTACCTGATCCAGGCTCTTACGAGGGGATCACTGTCATCACCATGGATATCCGTGGTGGTGACCGCCTCAGCGCCCAGTCTGAACGGCAGATCAACTGTGTCCCCACGCGTATCTACGACAATGCTCCGGCGCGCTCCATCAAAGGGGCAGCGCTGCACGTTTGTCAGGGGCTCGGGATCGATGAATCGCTGATCGACATGGACGCGCTAAATGCGGTGGACCAGGACTACTGGACGCCGCGCAGCGAGCTCTACGACATGTCACATGAGAAGCCTGCGGCGGTCAGGGAGGTCTTGCAGGGCATTTTCACCGCCGGTATGTCGCACCTTTCCAGCGGCAATGGATTGCTCAGCGTCAAGCGCGAAGGCCTACAGCCGCCGCGCGGGGTTATCACTCCGCACGAAATGACCAGCGAACTGACGTCCAGCTTTACGGCGCCAAGCCCTGACGACTTCGACGGGGTGGACGTTGAGTACGTCGACCAATACACCAACCGTAAGGAAACGGTGAAATGTCGGTTAGAAGGAAGCCTTGGGCTCAAGGTGGACAAGATCCAACTCGATGGAGTATCGGACAGGACGCGCGCCTGGCGCATCGGTATGAGGCAGTTACGCAAATATCAGTTCTCGCGCTGGGGCTACAGCGTTGACACCGAGATGGACGCTTTGGTGTTTGACGATATCGACCACATCACTCTGGCCGATGACATCCCGAACACAACCAGCAGCGCGCTCATCACCGATGTGGAAGCGTTTGAAGGCCAGTACCTACTCACGCTTAGCGAAGAGATGGATTGGTCGATGGCCGCGCCGCGTGCCGTTATCCGGCGGCACGACGGCACAGTCACGAGCCTTTTTGAACCGAAGGATGCTGGCTTTCACCAGGTGCTGGTGCCACTCACTGCAATCGACTTCGATATCGTCACCGACCTGAGCATTGAGCCCGCAAGGTTCCTGTTCGGCCCAAGCGAGCAAGTCGGCTACCCGGCGATGATCACCGAGATAACCCCGAATCAGGACGGGTCCTGCGCCGTCACCGCGACCGAATATTCGCCTGTATTTTACGCAGACGATGACAACTATCCGCCCGCTGCGGCGTGAACATTAAAACCTTTCAATGCCCGCCACTGAGCGGGCTTTTTTGCCTCGGGGAAAACCATGGCCTATAACACCGGAAATCCTGTAGAACCGAATGGTTCCTCCGACCCGCGCGACCTCAAAGATAACGCGCAAATCATCGACAAGCTGGTGAATGGCTCAGAGCTCACCTGGGCAGGGAGAATTGGCAAGATCATCAAAACCTGGGCGGGGATGGAAAAAGATTTCTCCGACCTGCTGCTACGCTCAGGGTTTGAGTCCGTCTACTTGCAATATGGCGCAGGCGTTGTGGTAAATCGCGCCACTCAACTGGTTCAGCGCAACGGCGAACTTTTTCGGGTAACCGATCAGGCCGTCCTGCCGCTTTCGCTCACCGGCACCTGGGCAACGGACGCCCCGAAACTCACAGCTGTAGGGGATGCATCCGTGAGGGCAGCGCTTCTTACGGCTGCAGGCGCATCCATGGTTGGCGAAAAGAAGTCAACGCCAAGCGCCGTACTTCAGACTCAGCACGACATTAACGCGCAGACAGTTTTATTCAGTGATTATGGCGGTAAGGACGACTGGAACGGAACTTCAGGAACCAATAACTTTGGCCCCCTGAACAGCATTCGTGCGGATTTCACTGGAACCACTACCGTTTGGTTTAAAAAGTCAGTCGGTGGCACCGGCGTGTTCATGATCAATGGCACCATCGGCGATGCTGATATGTCCCGATTCACATTCAAATTCGACGAGGGCGTGAGCTTTCACCTAATTGGCACAAGCTCCCCGCTAATGGGAAAAGGATTAAAGTTCGACAAGCCAGTTTCCATGCGAATGAGCCTCGATGGCTTCACGCGCCGTTTCAGCAGTCAGAGCTACGGCCCTCTGGCAGGAAAGCCGGTTAAAATGAGCGCCAATGACGGCGAGAGCCCGATCACCGAGCGCATCATAACTTCTACTGCTTTGCAGATGTCCTTCCAGAGCATCAGTTTGACGGACGGGTCAAAGACCTCCACAACCGCCAACACTGACGGCAACATTGCAAGCTTTTCCAGTATGACTGCGAGCACCTACGTGGTTGCATCCTCGCCCATCCGGCCCGGTCAAGAAGTGCACGCGCAGGTTACGTCGACCGGCTTTACAGCGGGGCAGATCAATTCCGTGGCGTATATCGAAACCGAGGGGGGCTGGGTGATGTTCGCCCAAAACGGTTCAGGAGGGACTTTCACTCGTTACGTATACCTGAAGGGCTTCCCTATCCAGACAGTATCCCTTGGCGATCCGTTTTCGGATGCCCCAGCTTACAAAATGGCCGCGTCCGAAATTGGCATCAAGGTGCACGGCCCGCGTTCGTTCTCCCTGCTTTTGAACCATGTCGAGATTTTCCGAATGGATCCGGACAACCTCACATCCGACATCTTGCGCGCTGGCTGGGGTGCTGGTGGAAACTCTACCGCAGGCACTGCTTATGTTTCATATCCCTATCGGGTCCGCGCAAAGCGCAGTTACGGTGTTGCCCCGCGACGAGTCGTAATCCTGGGCGACTCGACAGCTGATTTCAACAACTCCTTTTCATTTGTAAACCACTTTGAGCGCGCTGTCGCGGGCATTGGCGGGATCCAAATCAAGACTATGATAAATTTGGCCGTTGCTGGTCAGACTACATTGCAGCAACGTGACATCCTTAACCAGACAGATATTCAAGCATTGGGTGGCGCGGACATCTGCCTTATTGCTACCGGCATCAATGATCAGGGTGGTAACGTTCTGCCAGCCGATTACATCCAGGCAATCATTGATATCAACGCTCGCTGCCAGTTCTTCGGGATGATCCCAATTTTTGCACTTCACTCGATGTACTACAGTCGTGCGAGTGCTGCGCCTTTTGGGCAGATAGGGCTTGATTCCGCATATGAAGACCGAGGTGCTCCTTACCGGACTCAGCTGGTTCGCAAACTTTCCGAGCTGGGTCTACAGTCGAACTTCTTCACCATTGAAGATATGGGTGCAATCCTCCCCTCGTCTCTTGCGAGCCCACGCTTGAACCCAGTTCTAGATGACAACGTTCATTTTTCCAACTTTGGTAGTGAGCAGGTTGGTATGGGGTGGGCCAAGGCTGTTGCTGGTTTATATTTTGCCAGAGTTCGAAAGGACATTGATTTCCGCTCAATCAATCGCGATTGGACGCCTGCCGCGCAACAATCGACTTACGGCAACCTGGCAAATTCTGCGTTCGGTATTCGCGGGGACCAGTTTTACATGGGCAATGATTTCAACGTACCTGCCAGTCCACCCCTGGGCACCGTTCTTTTCAAATTGCCGACGTGCTACGCGCCGCAGCAGCAAATATTCGCTTGGTGTGCTGGAGCGCCTTCCGGAACCCCTGGGAGCTTGAGCTACAGCCTGCAGGTTCTTCTAAGAGTTGACCCTGACGGCTCAGTATACACTCAGGCACCCGTAGCCAATCTGGTCTACATCAACATGAGCGCGCTACAGTGGGCACTCAAAAGTTAGTCAAAAAAAAGGCCCGCCAACCGGCGGGCCTATTCGAGCTGTTAGTCAATAAACGCCGTGATAAGCTAGGGTCTGGAATAGTGCGCGGTGACCGTCCCAGTCAGACTGACCTTCAGTAACCGCGATCAACTGGCCTGGCGTGACGTATGCAGCAATCCCCATGGTTACTGATTTATCGAATTCCTCGCGAGAAATAGGAATGGAGCATTCCAATGTCGTGTCGCCCTTGCAGTATTTCGCCAGAGGGAAGTCACCGACATTTGAATAAATCTTTTTGCTAGAGTCATTCAGGTGAACAGCAAAGCTCAGGCCTTTCTCTGCGCCTGGCTTGATAGTCAGTATCGCTACCTTGTGCTTGTCCTCTGCGTCAGACGACTCAAATTTAATCTGAGAAATGGTTGTGCCGTCTGCAAAAACTGCACGGCCATCGACAACCCTCGGTTTTTCAATGCTTGCCATCGAGTAAATCATGATGGTTGCAATTGCTGCCACTGCAATAGCTGGAATTGGCCAATACTTTTTCATTTTTAAATCCTGTTTAGATGAATCATTGCAACAGCAATTACAATTAGAGATGCGCTTACTATAGCTACAGGTTTGTAGCTAGCCTTGAAGTTTTCGATGTGTGATTTATGGCGACGATCCCATGCGTTCATGATCAGGTGTCTGCATGGATCTTCGACGCCTTTGTAAAGCAAAGCAGATGATATCAATGCGACAGCCCAGAAAACTGCATAACCTGTCAGTCCGTAAAGCTTGATCGCTTCAGCATGAGGCTCAATAAACGTAATGATAATTGCGTGTACCAAATACAGAGAAAAGCTTATCTCACCCAAGAAAACCAACGGCTTGGTAGAAAGAATAGCGCCGATTGGTCCCTTGCTCAGAGCAAAAACCAAGATCAAAAGACCCCACAGCAACCATATTCCTTCACGCTGAAAGTAGTATCCGGCAGCAGTTCCGAATGTGTCGGCGATGCGACCAGGGTTTCCTGCTAGCAACATGCCTGCGACAACCAGTGCAAGCGCCATAAGCTCAAGGTAAAACCATCCCAGCTTGCTGGTTTTGAAGTCATGAACCAGTGGCGTCATGAAAACCTTAGCCAGGAAAATGCCGAACATGAACTCAAATACACGAACAAGTGGGTTGAAGTAAATCGTGCCCAGCAAACTAACACCGTTAAATGAGTCTGCCGATTTAAGCTCTAGTGAGTTACCTGCCCAGATAAAGCCAATAACTACCAGCGTTGCAGCGAAAAACATTTTCGCCCAATGCTTGCTCCACAGCCCAATAAAAACCGGGAACAGAAGGTAGAAGAACATCTCGTTAGATATACTCCAAGCTACTCCGTTGAATGATAAGGCCCATAGCTTAAGTGGTATCCATGACTGAACGAGCGTTAGGTTAGCTAAAAGCCTTTCCATGCCAACTACGCCGCCGAAATAAGTATACCTGTCAAAGTGGAATATTAGTCCTATCCATATTAAGCAGGTCACGAAGTGTAGAGGCCATACGCGGGCGAAGCGCGCAACCAAAAACCTCGCGATTGAGCCGTCCTTTGAGAAGCCACGGTAGTTATAAGCAAGAATAAAACCGCTTAAAACAAAAAAGAATGATACCCCCTGACCAAGTGGAGCGGCTTCTGCTAATCCGAAAGAACCAAATATAGGGTGGGCATGCGTCAGAACTATCATCGCTGCCGCAAAAAAGCGGAGAGATGTCAGCGCATCCAGTTGTCGTTTTTCAATCACGATTCATTCCTGAATTCAAGGGGCGCGTATCGTAACCCGCCCGAGTACCGCCCGCCACTGCGCGGGCTTTTTTGTGCCTGGAGAAAAGCATGCCGATCACTGAGCAGCAGTTGCTGCAGATCCTCCCGAACGCCGGCCGCAACGCTGGCGTTTTTGTTTCTGCGCTGAATACGGCCATGGGCCGCTATGGCATTGTCGGTACGCCGCGCGTGTCTGCGTTCATCGCCCAGGTCGGGCATGAGTCGGGACAGTTGCGTTACGTGCGCGAGATCTGGGGGCCGACGGCGCAGCAACTCGGCTATGAAGGCCGTGCCGACCTGGGCAACACCGTAAAGGGGGATGGCTCCAAGTTCCGTGGCCGTGGCCTGATCCAGATCACCGGCCGGGCGAACTATGCTGCGTGCGGCGAGGCGCTGGGCCTGGACCTGATCAACCAACCTGAACTGCTCGAGCAGCCACAGCACGCCGCAATGTCGGCGGCGTGGTTCTGGTCCACGCGTGGGCTGAACACGCTGGCAGACCAGAAGGAATTCGCGAAGATCACCAAGCGCATCAATGGCGGACTCACCGGCCAGGCCGATCGACAGGCGCTGTACGACAGGGCGCTGAAGGTGCTGGCATGACGCCGGTGCAAAAGCTGGGTGGGCTTGTGTTGCTGGTCCTGGTGCTGATGGCGGGCGCCGCCGGAGTTGCCTGGGAGGTGCAGGACTGGCGCATGGGCAAGAGGCTCGCCGAGCAGCTGTCAGAGCAATCCGCCAGTCACCAGAAAGACCTGGACGCAATCACGGGCGAGGCTTGGGGTCAGCAGCGGGCCGAGCAGGACAAGCGCCTGGCCGCCGAGCAGAGAGCGAGCGCAGCCGACCAACAACACACAAAGGAATTATCCGATGCCCAGCGTAACCAGGCTCGCCTGCGTGACCAGCTTGCTACTGCTGATGTCCGGCTGTCAGTCCTCCTTGCCGAGGACCCAGCCAGTGGCTGCAACGTGCCTGCCGCCCCCGGCGCCGCCAGCGTGGTTCATGCAGCCCGTCGAGCCCAACTTGACCCAGCGCATGCTCAAAGAATTATCGCCATCACCGACGACGGGGATAATGCCGTAATCGCTTTGCGGGCGTGCCAGGCGTATGTCAGGGCTGTGGCCCCCTAAGCACGCTCAGTTCCAGCAAGAGCCGCTGATTCTCCCTGAACAGGTCATCCCGCTGGCCGGCAACCGAATCGAGCGCACGGACCTTGCCGTCCAATTCCCACGTTTCATGATTCAGTCGCGCAATGTTGTCGAGTGCCTTCTTGAGTTCTGCCTCGGCTGAGGCCTTGCCGGTGGCCAGCAGGTCGCACATCTGCACCAGTCCGGCAATGTTGCGGCGCGCCTCGGTCAGCCGCTTCTGGGTCGCGGTCAGCTCGTCCTCGAGCAGTGCGCACTGGTGCTGGTACATTTCCAGGGGCGTAGGGCATCCAAGCCACTCGCAGGTGTCTTTGTCGATTGGGCGCATGGTGGGTAAACTCAAATACTGTATGTGCGTACAGTAATCGAGGTTTGAGCTTGGCGCGATTTGAGCCGACGAGCTGTATCTATTCGCAAGATGGTCCAGCAGATACGAGGTCTGCCCACTCCTGCATCATTTCTCGACGCTGCTCAAGGTAAGCGGCATGGTTGTACACGTCGCGGATAAAACTGCTGTCCGCGTGGGCGAGTTGCCGTTCGATCCAGTCACGGTTGTAACCGCGCCCGTTCATCTCAGTTGAGAATAGATGCCTGAAGCCGTGTGGCGACTGCTTGCCGGTGAGCCCGCAGATATCCATGACGTTGTTCGCGTAGTTCGTGCCAATCGGCATCGTTGGATCACTGCGGTTCGTGAACACATAGCGAAGGCCGCCAGTGATGGGTAGCATGCTTTTCAGCAGCTCAACGGCCTGGTCCGGCAGCGGCACGGCATGCTCACGTCGCGCCTTCATCTTTTGCGCCGGGGTTGTCCAAATGGCTGCGTCAAGATCGATCTCCGACCATTCTGCGTGCCTGACCTCGCCCGGGCGTGATGCGGTGTAAATCATCAGCATAATCGCCGACCGCAACTGGTGGCCTGACACGCACTGCTGAATGGTGGCGATGGTCCTGGGTAGTTCGCTGAACGGCAAGAATGGATGCGGCCTGTTCTGCGCGCCTTTCTCGGTGACGGCGTGCATCTCAGCTGTAGGGTTCGATTCAATCAGTCCAGTGGCGATCGCATAACTGAACACCTGGCCCATCCGCTGCCGAACCTTTACCGCCGTGACTATAGAGCCGCGCTTTTCGATGCGCCGTATCAGGCCGATCACGTCGGCGCGCTTGATGGCCTCGATCTGCCGCCCGCCAAATGTTGGAAGCACATCCAGTTCCATCAAATTGCTGATGATCCGGTAGGTGCCCGGCGATATGCTGCCCTTCCTGAATGCCAGCCACTCATCGTACACGCGGCGGAATGTCCGGCCGCCAGCCTCAATCAATCCTGCCTTCTTTTCCTTCCTTGATTCGCGCGGGTCTACGCCGCGCGCAATGTCTTCCCGCGCCTCATCTCTGCGAGAGCGCGCTTCCTTCAGGCCCGTTTCCGGGTATGTTCCAAAAGAAATCCTTGCCTGTTTTCCAAGCCATGTGAACCGAAAGTGCCAGCTTTTGATTCCACTGTTCGCCACGTAAAGCGAAAGACCCAGGGAGTCGGGGAGGGTGTATGCCTTTTCCTTCGGCTTGGCCTGTCTGGCCGCTGTGTCCGTGAGTGCCACTAGTACATCCTCTCAAAATCATTTTCAATGTACTGGATGATGTACTAACTAATTGCCATTGGGAAGGTATCGTGTGGTACGCGGTGATACTCAAATGCATTTGTTTGTTGGGTTGTACGGAGGGAATTGGGAAGGGGTGGTTTCAGGCGGGAGGCTACCGTGGAATCTTTGAAGATTTCCACAGTATTTTCAGCTCGGTCAGGTATCTGGCAGGCGGCAAGTTTAACAGCTTGACCCCTTGCCGCGCATACCGCTGGGTCACAGAGCTTGCAGTCGCTCGCCCAGTTCGCCGTTATCGGCTAATTGCAGAAACTCATCCCCCAGCCGCCGGCTTTCGCTCATCGCGGTTTGCCAGTATTTGTTGCGGCTCGAGTCATCGCCCATATAGCGCTTGAAGTCGCTGCGGTCCGGCAATTTGCCGTGGGGCAGGCGGGCCAGGTAGTCCTTGGAGGGCGCCAGTAGCAGCACATCCTGCAAGCCTTGCGGGTTACTGCGCCGCCACGGCAAGCCCTTGTCGAACCAGCCGGGGATCACCCGGTCGGTGAAGTGCGGGTACAGCACGATGTCGTCGCCGTGGTAGGGCAGGTCGAGGTGGTAGTCCAGCAGGCCACCGTCTCGGTAAGTGCCCGTGCCTGCGCCGGGCAGGTCGCGCACGCCTTGCATCACCATGGGGATGGAACCTGAGGCCAACAGTGCCTGGCGCAGGTTGCCCACCTGCAGGTCGAGGAAGCGCGAGGGAAAGTCCGTCAGGGCATGCACCGGTGGCGCTTGGCGCGGGTCGTGGATAATCAACCGCTCAAAATGCCGCGACAGTCGCGCACGACCACGCAGGTTGTCGGCAATCACCGACGACAGGCCCAGTCCCAGTCGCCCACGGTGGTCATCGGCGAGCAGGCCGTGGCTCTTGACCACCATGATATTCAGGCGATAGTCGGGGTTGTCCAACACCCGCGCATCACGGCCAGCCAGCAGGTCGTCGAGCATGCGCTGGCAGCTGTGGCTGACTTCAGCCATGGTCACGCCCTTGGCGAAGCGTTGCTCGTTATACAGGCGGCCGAGGTCCAGCAGGCCTTGCACCGGGTCGGGCAGGCACGCACTGGCAAAGCGCCAGGAGCCGATGGACGCGCCGATCAATGCGCGCGCACGCGGCGCGCGCGGCAGCCAATCGCCGAACAGCGCCAGGTCCAGGCCTTGAATGCCCAGTGCCTTGGGGCCACCGGCCGCACCGGGTAGGATACCGACATCCGCGGGCGCAAGGCCTTGCTCGCGAATGCGGGTGAACGCGCGTTTGCCGGCCTTGAGGGTCAGGGCGGGAAATTTGATGTGGATGGCAGTCATACAGGTCTCGGTTGCAGCGAACAGGCAATATAAGAGAATTCTTGCAGCGATGGGTAAGGATGCCGATTGAAAATTGCCATGGTGGCAATTCAGTTTCAGTTAAGTTGTCACGGGTACCGTGGTGGCCCATGTCCCTCATCGGGCCGCCCTCAAGGAACATCAGGATACGTAATGAAGGTAAATCTACGCGCAGGCAGTCAGGTGGCGCTGGTGTTGCTACTGAGCAGCGCCAGCCTGTCGGCCCATGACCTTGGGCAGGATGAGGCCCTGCGTCTGCGTCAGGAAGGTGTCATCGCGCCGTTGGAACAGTTGCTGGGTCCGGCGCTGGAGCGCTACCCGGGTGCCAAGTTGCTGGATGCCGAACTTGAAGAGCACAAGGATCGGCCGGTGCGCTATATCTACGAGATCGAGTTGTTGACCGTCGAGGGTGTGGTGCGCGAAATCGAGCTCGACGCCAGTACCGGTAAGCTGCTCAAAGATAAGGAAGACGATTGATGCGCCTGCTTCTGGTGGAAGACAACGTACCGCTGGCTGACGAATTGCTGGCCGGCCTGCAGCGCCAGGGCTACGCGGTCGACTGGCTGGCCGATGGGCGCGATGCCGCGTATCAAGGCCGCAGCGAACCCTATGACCTGATCATCCTCGACCTTGGCTTGCCGGGCCTGCCCGGTCTGGAGGTGCTGGCGCAATGGCGCGCGGCGGCCTTGGCCACGCCCGTGTTGGTGCTGACCGCACGCGATTCCTGGGCCGAACGTATCGAAGGGCTCAAGGCCGGCGCCGACGATTACCTGAGCAAACCCTTTCACCCCGAAGAACTCTACCTGCGCATCCAGGCACTGTTGCGTCGTTCCCACGGCCAGGCCAACCAGCCGACGCTGCAAGCCGCCGGCCTGCACCTGGATGAAGGGCGCCAGTGCGTGTTGCGCGATGGCGACGAGATCCAACTGACCGCCGCCGAATTCCGCCTGCTGCGCTACTTCATGCTGCATCCGGAACAGATCCTGTCGAAAAGCCATCTGGCCGAGCATCTGTATGACGGCGAGACCGAGCGCGACTCCAATGTGCTGGAAGTACACGTCAACCACCTGCGCCGCAAGCTGGGGCGCAGTGTGATTGAAACCCGGCGCGGCCAAGGTTACCGGTTTGGCGCCGCTCCGGCATGAGGTCGATTCAACGGCGCCTGGGGCTGATCAGCGTCATGGTGGTGGTCGGCGTGGTGCTGGCGCAAACCAGTTTGTGGTTGTTCGAGGCCGGTTTGCAGCGCTACCTGGAAGCCGGGCTGCGCAACGACAGCGAGAACCTGTTGGTGGCACTGGTGCGCGGGCCTGAGGGTGTTCAGTTGGATGAGCAGCGTCTGTCACCGGCCTACCAGCGGCCGTTTTCCGGGCATTATTTCCGCATCGATTTTGCCGACGTCCACTGGCGCTCCCGCTCGCTGTGGGACCAGGAACTGCCGCGCCTGACCGAACCTGGGCTTAAGGGCAACCTGCAACTGGGGCCGGAACGCCAGCAACTGCTGGTGTTGCGTTCGGACTACAAACGTTTCGGCCAGTCGATCTCCATCAGCGTGGCCCAGGATTACACGCCCGTGCGCGAAAGCTTTCGCCTGATGCGTCAGATTGGTCTGATCATCGGCTTGGCGGCGCTGTTGCTGGTGCTGATTCTGCAACGCGTTACCGTGCGCCGCGCCTTGCGCCCGCTGGAGACGGCACGCAACCAGATCGCCCAACTGCAACAGGGCCGGCGCTCGCAACTCGATACCCAAGTGCCGTTGGAACTGGAGCCGCTGGTGGCACAGATCAACCATCTGTTGGCCCATACCGAAGACAGCCTCAAGCGCTCACGCAATGCCTTGGGCAACCTTGGCCATGCGCTGAAAACCCCGCTGGCGGTGCTATTGAGTGCGGCCTCCAGCGAAGCGCTCAAGGACCACCCAGAACTTGGCAAGCTGCTGCGCGAGCAACTCGATCAGGTGCAGCAACGCCTCAACCGTGAACTCAACCGCGCCCGGCTGGCTGGCGAAACCCTGCCGGGTTCGCTGTTCGACTGTGAAAAAGAACTGCCCGGCCTGCTGGCCACCTTGCGCATGATCCACGGTGAACACCTGGACTTGAGCTACCACGTCGACCCCGGTCTGCAATTGCCCTGGGACCGCGAAGACCTGCTGGAACTGCTCGGCAACCTGCTGGATAACGCCTGCAAATGGGCGGATGCCGACGTGCGCTTGACCGTCAGCGAAACCCCGGGCAGCTTTCTGCTGGCAGTCGAAGACGACGGCCCCGGCATCCCGCAGGCCCAGCGTGAGCAAGTGCTCAGCCGCGGTGCGCGGCTGGATGAGCAGATTCACGGCCATGGCCTGGGGCTGGGGATCGTGCGGGATATCGTCGAGGTGTGGGGCGGTACGTTGCAGTTGCAGGACAGCGAACTGGGCGGGCTCAAGGTGCTGATCGAATTACCCAAGCGTTAAGATCGTTCCCACGCTCTGCGTGGTAACGCCGCCCTGGACGCTCCGCGTCCCGTTACACCCTAAACTGATCCATCAACCCCTGCTGCTGATTCGCCTGGCTGTTCAACGCCTGGCTCACCCGCGCCGATTCATTCGCTTGCTCCGACAGCGATTCAGTCACATCCCGAATCGTCGCCACATTGCTGTTGATCTCTTCGGCCACGGCGCTTTGCTGTTCGGCGGCGCTGGCGATTTGCAGGTTCATGTCGCTGATCACCGTGACCGCTTCGCCGATCTGGCGCAGGGCGGTGACCGCCTGGCCAACCTGCTCGACACTGCCCTGGGCCTGGCGATAGCTGTTACCCATGGAATCGACCACGTCGGTGGTGCCACTTTGCAGGTGCTCGATCACCAGGCGGGTTTCTTCCACCGATTCCTGGGTGCGCCGCGCCAGGTTGCGCACTTCATCGGCGACCACCGCAAAGCCACGCCCGGCCTCACCGGCGCGGGCGGCTTCGATGGCGGCATTAAGCGCCAGCAAGTTGGTCTGCTCGGCGATGCCGCGAATCACTTCCAGCACTGAGCCGATCTTCTCGCTATTGGCCGCCAAGCCTTCGACCTGGGCCATGGCCGTACTCATGTCCGCTGCCAGGTTGCCGATGTTGGTGGTGGTGCGGTCGATCACACTCAAGCCGTCGCGGGTGGCCTGGTCGGCATCGCGTGCGGCGTGTGCTGCTTGGGCAGCGCTACGCGCCACGTCCTGAGCGGTGGCGCTCATTTCGTGGGAGGCGGTGGCCACTTGATCGACCTGGCGGTACTGCTGCTCCATGCCGGCGCTGGTTTGCGTGGCGATCGCGGCGGACTGGTCGGCAGTGCCACGGGCGTCCTGCACCGAGCGTTTCACTTGGGCAATGATCGGTTGCAGCTTGTCGAGGAAGCGGTTGAACCAGCCGGCCAACTGGCCCAGCTCATCGTGTTTGTCATAGGCCAGGCGGCGAGTGAGGTCGCCTTCGCCGCTGGCAATGTCTTCAAGCATGCGTGCTACGCCAAGGATCGGCCGGGTCACGCTGCGGGCCATCAGCCACACCAGTATCAAGCCGACCACGGCGGCCAGCAGGCCCAGGCTCAACTCCAGCAGCGTGCCGCGGGCGTTGTCCGCGTCCAACTGCGCCTTGAGCGTTTCGGCGGGGCCAACCAGGACTTTTTCCGGCACGTCCAGCAACACGCCCCACGGCTTGCCGCCGGGAATCGGCGCGAATGGCGCCAGCACCTTGAGTTGGTGATCGGTACGCAGGCTGCTGGTCTGGGGGTTACTGGCCAGCACGCTGATCAATTGCGCGCCGCTGGTGGTGTCGACCTGATCCAGGCGCTGGCTGAGTTTGCTGGCGTCCGGGCTATAGCCGGCGAGCAAACCGGTGGGGCTGAGGATGCTGACTTGGGTCTGGCCGTCATACAGCTTCTGGCTGGCCTGTTGGCTCACGGCCTGCAAGCTGTTGAGGTTGATGTCCACCGACAGCGAGGCGATGACTTTGCCGTTGACCATCAGCGGGAAGACGATGCTGGTCATCAGCACGTTTTGCCCGTCGATTACATAAAAGTACGGTTCGATCACGCAGGGTTTCAGCGTGGTACGTGGGCAGGTGAACCAGGCGTTAGCCTTCTCGCCGCTGGGGCCGACGCTGATGTCGGCCATGTCGCTTTCGGGCAGCGACATGGAGGTGAGTTTGCCGGGTGTGGGCTGCGACCAGTAGAGGGCGAAGCGGCCTTTGTCGTTGCTGCCCAGTTCTGCCTGATTGGCGAACAACTCGTCCTTGCCGTCCAGCGCATTGGCTTCAAACACCAACGACAGGCCGAGCAGATCGGGGTTGGCTTGCAGGGCGGCCTTGACTTGGCGGGTCAGGTCTTCGCGGGTATCGAAGGCGTCGAGGAAGCGTTTTTCCGCCTGCTCACGCAAAAACAACACTTGGCGCGAAAAACCATGGCCGTACTGATAGGCGTCCATGAATTGCTGGCGAATGCCCAGCGCCTGCACTTCACCTTGGGCCTCGATGCGCGCCTGGGCGGACGCGTCGAGCATCTGCATGCTGGAGGCTTTGACCTGCTGTGAACTCTGCTCCATGCGATACAGCGACAGACCCACCAGCAGGGTCACGATCCCCAGCAGGCACAGGCCCGCGAGCAGGGTGATTTTCCATTGAATGGAGAGCTGTCTAAGCGACATCGGGACATCCTTACCTGAAAACACAGAGAGACCCTCGTTATCGGCGCGCCCGGATATTTCTTTATTCAAACGTTCAATTTAAAGCTGCTTTTGTGGAGAGGTAGCTTGCTCCCGTTCGACTGCCAAGCAGGCGCCCTGGTCGCGCTTTTTGGGGCTGCTGCGCAGCCCAGCGGGAGCAAGCTCCCTCGCCACCGTTTTTGACATGCGCGCCCGCCTGCTGCAAAGTGCGCGCCCTCTAATAAGACCTCTTAAAGCCTGCACACGGACGCCACTTGATGGCCGCCCGGTCGCAGGCCTGTCTGTTTTTTATGTTTTTTGCTTGAGGTAACCATGATTAACGCAGTCATCGCCGCGGTCGGCACCATGCTGGTGCTCAGTTTGTCCCGTGTGCATGTGGTCATCGCCATCATCGTCGGCGCCCTGGTCGGGGGCTTGACCGGCGGGTTGGGCATCGAGGCCACGCTCAAGGCCTTTAACGGAGGCTTGGGCGGCGGCGCGACCGTGGCGTTGTCCTACGCCTTGCTCGGCGCGTTCGCGGTGGCGATTGCCAAGTCCGGCCTGGCGCATGCCTTGGCGGACAAGGCGCTGCTATTGGTCGATCGCCAGGAAGCCACCGGCGGCAGTCATGTCAAATGGCTGCTGATCGGCCTGTTGTGGGTGGTGGCGATTGCTTCGCAGAATATCCTGCCGATCCATATCGCGTTTATTCCGCTGCTGGTGCCGCCACTGCTTTATGTGCTGACCAAGCTGCAACTGGATCGCCGCCTGATCGCCTGCGTGATGACCTTCGGCCTGATCACACCGTATATGTTCCTGCCGGTGGGCTTCGGCAATATTTTCCTTAATCAGATCCTGCTGGCCAACGTCGCCAAGAGCGGCGTGGACATCAGCCAGGTCAACGTGACCCATGCCATGGGCCTGCCCGCGTTGGGCATGGTGGTCGGCCTGCTGGTGGCGGTGTTTATCAGCTATCGCAAAAAGCGGGTGTATGACCTGGAGAAAATCGAGCGCGTCGAGCAAGTAGCCGTGCAATACAACCCACTGACCCTGCTGGTGGCCGGCCTGGCAATTGCCTCGGCGTTTATCATTCAGCTGTGGCTGGATTCGATGATCATCGGCGCCCTGGCTGGCTTTCTGATCTTCTCGGTGTCGGGCATTGTGCGCTGGCGCGAGACCGACGACCTGTTCACCGAAGGCATGAAGATGATGGCGATGATCGGCTTCATCATGATCGCCTCCTCGGGGTTTGCCGAAGTGCTCAAGGCCACCGGTGACGTGCGCTCACTGGTGCAAGCCTCGGCGGCATTCATTGGTCACAGCCGTGGTGTGGGCGCGTTGCTGATGTTACTGGTGGGGCTGTTGGTGACCATGGGCATTGGTTCGTCATTTTCCACCGTGCCGATTCTGGCGGCGATTTTTGTGCCGTTGTGTGTGCAGTTGGGCTTCAGCCCGTTGGCGATTGTGTGCATCGTGGGTACGGCGGGTGCATTGGGCGATGCCGGTTCGCCAGCGTCGGACTCCACGCTCGGCCCGACTTCCGGCCTGAATATTGACGGCCAGCATCACCATATCTGGGACACCGTGGTGCCGACCTTCCTGCACTACAACATTCCGTTGCTGGCGTTTGGCTGGATTGCCGCGATGACCCTCTAGTCTCTGCAACAGGCTCAATTGTGGCGAGCAGGCTTGCCCTGCGTTGGAGCGCGAAGCGGTCCTGAATCCAGACACCTCGATCTACCTGGCGTGTTACGGCGCCTGAAAAGGGGGCTGCTACGCAGCCCAACGCAGGGCAAGCCTGCTCGCCACAACAGTCCCAGTCTCCACTAAGTTCAGGTGTCCTACAGATATTTCGCCACTGGCCGTTAACCTCTCAAGTCGCCACGAATAAGAGAGAAAAGCCATGCGTCTGAGTTTAAAGGCCAAAGTCCTGTCCCTGGCCGTCGTGCCGGTGTTGTTGTTTGCCGTGGTCATCAGCCTGACCACCGTGTGGATCCTGCAGGGCCAGGCGCGCAATGAGGTGGATGAAACCCGCCAGCGCCTGCTCAATGACGCCAAGGCCACGCTGCAAAGTTATGTGGAAGTGGCGATGACCACCATCAAGCCGCTCTACGACGCGGCCGCTCCCGGCGATACAGCGGCGCGCGCGCAGGTGGTCAAGCTGCTGTCCAATACGGCGTATGGCAAGGACGGCTACTTCTTCGGCTACGACTCCGAGACCATCCGCCTGTTCAAGGGCAACAGCCCGGACGGTGTAGGCAAGAGCTTCAAGGACAACCGCGACCCCAACGGTGTCTACGTCAACCGCGACCTGGTCAAGGTCGGCAAGGACGGCACCCACTACCTGCAATACAGCTCGACCCAGCCCGGCCAGACCGAGTTGGTGCCCAAGCTCGGCTACACCGAATACCTGCCCAAGTGGGACATGGTGATTGGTACGTCGGTTAACCTCGATGGCATCGAAGCCCAGGTGGCGGTGGTCGAGGCCAAGGTCGAGAAACGCATGGAAGGCGTGCTGCTGAGCATCCTCGGCGTGGCGGTGGTGGTGCTGCTGGTGATCGCTGCGGTGGGCATGCTGGTGGCCAATACCATCTTGCGCCCACTGAACCTGATGAAAGCCAACCTCGACGATATCGCGGCGGGCGAGGGCGACTTGACCCGGCGTCTGGCCATCACCAGCCAGGATGAGCTGGGGGACTTGGCTGGCGCGTTCAACCGCTTTGTCGACAAGATCCACGGGCTGGTGCGCCAGATCACCGAGATGACCGCGCAACTCACCGGGCTGGTCAGCCAGGTGTCCGAGCAAGCCCAGCGCTCGGAAACCGCCATGGAACGCCAGCGTCACGAGACCGATCAGGTGGCGACGGCCATCAACCAAATGTCCTCGGCGGCCCACGAAGTGGCGCGCAGTGCCCAGGGCGCCGCCGTCGCCGCGCAACAGACCGACGCCGAAGGCCAGGCAGCCAAGCGGGTGGTGGATGGCAGCATCGCGCAGATCCATGCACTGGTGAACGATATCCGCAGCAGCGGTGTGTCCCTCGACAGCTTGCAGCAGGACGTGTCGTCGATTGTCAGCGTGCTCGGCGTGATCCGCTCAATTGCCGAGCAGACCAACCTGCTGGCCCTCAACGCCGCCATCGAAGCCGCACGGGCAGGCGAGGCCGGGCGCGGTTTTGCGGTGGTCGCCGACGAGGTGCGCGCGCTGGCCAGTCGCACGCAAACCAGTACGCAGGAAATCCAGGGCATGATCGACCGCCTGCAAAAGGGCACGGTCGCTGCTGTAGATGCCATGCGCCGCTCCAGTGATGCCGGTGACGGCACGTCGGCCCAGGCCAACCAAGCCGGCGCCTCGCTCGACACCATGGCACAGTTGATCGGCACCATTAACTCAATGAACGCGCAAATCGCCAGCGCCGCCGAAGAGCAGACCGCCGTGGCCGAAGAGATCAACCGCAGCGTGCATCAGATTGCCGTGGCGGTGGACAGCGTGGCGGATGAAACCCAGTTGGGCGCGCAAACCTCGCGCAGCCTGGCGGACCTGGGCCAGCGCCTGGGGCAGTTGGTGGGGCAGTTCAGGATCTGATCAGCCATAGCTTCAGCGTATGTGTGCCTAACGCTAATACGAATATACCGATCACTGCCCCTGCGTGAGACTTGAGCCCCAACTACAACAGGGGCTCACCTCCATGCCACTGCTCGACCCGCTTCAGCGCCTGGCTGAACTCGATACCAACACGGTTTCCGACGCTCTGGACTTCTTGCAGCTGCCCGGCGCCGTCGTCGGCATTCGCCCGTTGTGGGCCTGCCCCAAAATCGTCGGTCGGGCCAGCACCATCCAACTGGCGCCCAAGACTGACGCCGCGCCTGGCGTGCATCTGATTTCCCCAGTAATCGACGCCATCACCACCGACGACCGCGTGCTGGTGATTGCCGGCGGCATCGACGGTATTTCGTGCTGGGGTGACATCATCGCCAATGCCGCCGTGGCCAAGAATATTCGTGGTTCGGTGATCGACGGCTTCAGCCGTGACATCGACGGCAGTGCGACCATTGGTTACCCGGTGTATGGCCGTGGCGTGACCATGATCAGCGCGCGCAATCGGGTGGTGCAGGTCGCCTCCGGCGTCACCATTGATGTGGCGGGCGTGAAGGTGTCGCAAGACGACTTCGTTATTGCCGACCGTTGCGGCAGCGTGTTTATCCCGGCAGCGGTGATCGAACAGGTGCTGGACCTGGGCGAGCGCATCGCCGCCCGTGAAGCCGGCATGGTCGATGCGGTGCGCAGTGGCCGCTCGGTCGCTGATGTGATGCACGACAGCCAATTTGAAGCCATCCGCGTGGAGACAGCCCAATGAATGACCAACAACTGGTGGCCCTGTTTGCAGGGCTCGACACGCCCGGCGTCTCGGATGCCATGGACAAGCTGGGCATTGCCGGCCAGTGCCTGGGTATAGCGCCGCTGGATAACTACCGTGGCACCGTGGTCGGCCCGGCGTTTACCGTGCAATACATGCCGGCCAGCATGCCGCCGGGTTCAGTCGGTGATTTTATCGAAGACGTGCTGCCGGGCGATGTGGTGGTGCTCGCCAATGCCGGTCGCACCGATTGCACCGTGTGGGGCGACATCATGACCCAGTACGCCGGCAGTCGAGGGATCGCCGCGACGGTCATCGACGGCGTGTGCCGCGACGTCAGCAAAGCGCTGGGCGACGGTTACCCGATGTTCAGCAAGGGCCGTTACATGCGCACCGGCAAGGACCGCGTGCAGGTAGCGTCGGTGAACCAGCCGGTGGCCATCAGTGGTGCCCGCGTGTGCTCGCGGGACATTGTGGTGGCCGACGCGAATGGCGTGCTGGTGGTGCCGCGCGCCCGTGCCGAAGAAGTGGCGCGTACCGCACGCCAGATTGAGGAAGTGGAATCGCAGATCCGTACGCAGCTCGAGGCCGGCAAGACCTTGAAACAAGCGCGTGAAGCCCTGGGTTATCACACGCTGCAAAGGAAAACCTCGTGAATACGCTGAACAAGCGCCTGGCCCAGGCCAAGCCCTCGGCCACTTACCGCATCATCGACCGCGTGGCCGCACGCCGTGCCGAAGGTGCGAAGATCATTTCGCTGTGTGCCGGCGAGCCGGATTTCGACACCCCGGACCATATCCGCCAGGCCGGTATCGACGCGATCCGCAACGGCCACACGCGCTACACCCAAGTCGCGGGTATACGGGCCTTGCGTGAGGCCGTGGCGCAGAAATTCCGCCGCGAAAATGGCCTGGACGTGACCTGGCAGGACACGCTGGTGAGCAACGGCGGCAAGCATGTGATCTCCAACGCCCTGGCCGCCACCCTGAATGAAGGCGACGAGGTGATTGTGCCCGCACCGTACTGGGTCAGTTACCCGGAGATGGTGGAACTGTGCGGTGGCACCGCCAGGGTTGTGGCGTGCAGTGCCGAGCAGGGTTTCAAGCTGACGCCGGAGGCGCTGGCGGCGGCGATCACGCCGAACACGCGCTGGCTGATCCTCAATTCACCGTCCAACCCGACCGGCGCGGTGTATAGCCGGCAAGAGTTGCAGGCGCTGGCGAATGTGCTGCTGGAGCATCCGCAGGTGCTGGTGCTGGCGGACGATATTTACGAACACCTGCTGTTCGACGGGCAAACCTTTCATACCCTGGCGCAAGTCGAGCCGCGCCTGGCGCCACGGGTGCTGACCATGAACGGCGTCTCCAAAGCCTACGCCATGACCGGCTGGCGCATCGGTTTTGCCACCGGACCGCGCTGGTTGCTGGAGGCGATGGAAAAACTTCAGGGCCAGCAGACATCGGGGGCCAGTGCGATTTCCCAGCACGCCGCCATCGCCGCCTTGCGCGGGCCGCAGGATTTTATCCGGCAGTCGCGTGCCGTGTTCGAGAAGCGCCGCGATCAGGTGGTGGCGTTGCTCAATAAAACCCCAGGCCTTGCATGCGCGAACCCATCCGGCGCGTTTTACGCCTTCGCCAACTGCGCGGGTTTGCTGGGGCGCACCACGCCTGGCGGCAAACTGCTGCAAACCGACGAAGACGTGGCCCACGCCTTGCTCGAGGAAGCCAATGTGGCCGTGGTACACGGCAGCGCATTTGGCTTGGCGCCGTACCTGCGTATTGCCTACGCCTTGGACGACGACTCGCTGTTACAGGCGTGCGAGGCGATCCGCCAGTTCTGTGCGGCGACGCGTTGTAACGACGAACACTGTCACTGTGGCGAGCAGGCTTGCCCTGCGTTGGGCTGCGAAGCTGCCCCGCTCTTGGCTTTAAAAGAATGGGACTGCTACGCAGTCCAACGGGAGCAAGCTCCCTCGCCACAGGTTGCATTGGCCTGTTTTATTGCTGGACCTGGAGATCAGGTGTGAGGCGCGATTGTTTGTGCGGCGCCGTGTCAGACGTCACGCATCAACAGGCCGAAGCGCAGGTCCATCTCCGCGGGCAGGGGTAGATACACGGTGTGTCCATCCCCCGGCGCCACGTCTATGGCCTCGCCCTTGGCGTTGTGCAGGTTGGCCAGGTCAAAGTGAAAGTTGCCGGCCGGTGTCATCAATTCCAGATGATTACCCACGGCAAAGCGGTTCTTCACCTTGACCTCGGCCAGCTCGCCCCGGCGTTCGCCGGTCAATTCGCCGACAAACTGCTGGCGCTCCGACACCGAGCTGCCGTTCTGGTAGTTCTGGTATTCGTCGTGTACATGGCGACGCAGGAAACCTTCGGTGTAGCCGCGTTGGGCCAGGGACTCAAGGTTAGTCATCAGGTTACGGTCAAACGCCCGGCCAGCCACCGCATCGTCAATGGCCTGGCGATACACCTGGGTGGTGCGCGCGCAATAGAAGTGTGACTTGGTGCGGCCTTCGATCTTCAGCGAATGCACGCCCATGTGCGTCAGGCGCTCCACGTGCTGCACGGCGCGCAGGTCCTTGGCGTTCATGATGTAGGTGCCGTGTTCGTCTTCGAAGGCTGGCATTTGCTCGTCCGGGCGGTTGGCTTCCTGCAGCAAAAACACCTGGTCGGTCGGCGCGCCGATCCCCAAGGTCGGTTCACAGTGCTGGACGATGTCGCCCGTGGCGTTCTCCACCGCCGGCGTGGCCGAGTATTTCCAGCGGCAGGCGTTGGTGCAGGTGCCTTGGTTGGCATCGCGCTTGTTCATATAGCCGGACAACAAGCAGCGCCCGGAATAGGCCATGCACAGGGCGCCATGCACAAACACTTCCAGCTCCATGGCGGGCACCTGTTGGCGGATTTCGCCGATTTCTTCCAGTGACAACTCTCGCGACAGAATCACCCGGCCGATACCTTGCTGCTGCCAGAACTCGACGCTGGCCCAGTTCACTGTATTGGCCTGCACCGATAAATGAATCGGCATGCACGGGAAGTGACGGCGTACCAGCATGATCAAGCCTGGGTCGGACATGATCAACGCGTCCGGGCCCATGGCGATCACCGGGGCTAAATCCTTGAGGAAGGTCTTGAGCTTGGCATTGTGCGGGGCAATATTGACCACCACGTAAAAGCGCTTGCCCAGTGCATGCGCCTCCTGGATGCCGAGCGCGAGGTTGGCGTGGTCGAACTCGTTATTGCGCACCCGCAGGCTGTAGCGTGGCTGGCCGGCGTAGACCGCATCGGCGCCGTAGGCAAAGGCGTAACGCATGTTTTTCAGGGTGCCGGCGGGGGCGAGCAATTCAGGGGCAATCACGGGAGGCATGGGCTCAGGTCGCAAAAGGTCGCGAGGGTAAAGCAGTGGGCGCGGGTATTTATTGATCCAGGTCGGGCTTTTGCCGGTTTTGTATCGACGTGTATCGGCGGAGGCTGCTCGACACAGGCGGGATACCTCAAAGGGTTCCAATAGGCACTCTGCGACTCGACAAGGTAATCCCCATGCGACCTATCACGTTCCTGTTTGCCAGCCTGCTGCTGGCTTTTGCCCTGACCGCTAGCCTGACCGTAAGCCTGGCGGCCAGCGGCGAAAGTAAACAGCCTGCGGGCGCTATGCCGTCGCTGGCGGGGGCGGTTGAATGGCTCAATTCGCCGCCCCTGAGCCTTGAAGCGCTCAAAGGCAAAGTGGTGCTGGTGGATTTCTGGACCTATGACTGCATCAACTGCCGGCGCGCGCTGCCCTACGTCAATAGCTGGGCCAAACGCTACGAAAAAGACGGTTTGGTGGTGATTGGCGTACACACACCCGAATACGCGTTTGAGCACATTCCGGCCAACGTCAAAGAGCAGGTGCGCAAGCTCGGCATTGGTTACCCGGTGGCCATCGACAATAACTACGCGATCTGGCGCAGCTTCGATAACCAATATTGGCCAGCCCACTACTTGATCGATGCCAAAGGCCAAGTGCGCTACAGCCATTTCGGCGAGGGGCGTTACGAGGCCCAGGAGCAGGTGATCGAGGCATTACTGAGTGAGGTCAAGGCGATTCAATAACGCGGTCTATGCTTGGAGGGCACTCCCAGGTTTTGCCGCGGACTAAGCAACAGGGCCGCTGAAGGCCCTCTGCTTTTCTGACATGGACCGGACATGAACCAAACCAACCTTCAATTCAAAACCTTGCTGTTATTGCTGGTCCTGGTGACCATCGCCTTTATCTGGATATTGCTGCCGTTCTACGGCGCGGTGTTCTGGGCAGTCATCCTCGGCATTATCTTCGCCCCGATGCAACGGCGCTTGCAGCTGCGTTTTGGCTATAACCGCAACCTGACATCGCTGGCGACTCTGACGGTGTGCCTGGTGATTGCGATTTTGCCGGTGATCATCACCAGCGTGCTGCTGGTGCAAGAGGGCGCCACCCTCTACAAAAATATCGAAAGCGGCAAATTGGACGTGGCGGGGTATATCGAACAGTTCAAGAACTTCCTGCCACCGTACTTCCAGCACCTGCTCGACCGTTTCGGCATGGGCAACCTGGAAGGCCTGCGCGAAAAGATCGTCAAGAGCGCGATGCAGGGCAGCCAGTTTTTTGCTACCCAGGCGTTCAGCTTCGGCCAGGGCACGTTTGATTTCCTGGTGAGCTTTTTCATCATGCTGTACCTGCTGTTTTTTCTGCTGCGTGACGGCCCGGAACTGGTGCGCAAGGTACGCACGGCGGTGCCGTTGGCCGAGCCGCAAAAGCGCCGGTTGCAACTCAAGTTCAATCGGGTGGTGCGCGCCACCGTCAAGGGCAACGTGCTGGTCGCCGTGACCCAGGGTGCGCTGGGCGGTTTGATCTTCTGGTTCCTGGACATTCCCAGCGCGTTGCTCTGGGCGGTGCTGATGGCGTTTCTGTCGTTGTTGCCGGCGGTCGGCGCGGGGATTGTGTGGGGGCCGGTGGCCGCCTATTTCCTGTTGAGCGGTTCGATCTGGCAGGGCGTGGTGCTGGGCTTGTTCGGCGTGTTCGTGATCGGGCTGGTGGACAATGTGCTGCGCCCGATCCTGGTGGGCAAGGACACCAAGATGCCGGATTACCTGATCCTGATCTCGACCTTGGGCGGTCTGTCGGTGTTTGGCTTGAATGGCTTTGTGATCGGGCCACTGGTGGCGGCGCTGTTTATGTCCAGCTGGGCGTTGTTTGTTGAAAGCAAGCCAAGGGTCAAGCTGCCATTGCCCTAGATTTTAGGCGTGAGGCTTCAGGCATGGAGCCTGAAGTTCGACACCTGCTGTTGCTGTTGTTGCGCAGCGGACAGTGAGGTGAGCGGGCCGCTGATGGTTTCGCCATCGCGTACCACATACCAGCAGGCCAACAACCCAAGCTCCCGGAGTGGGGCGGGGACGGCACTGCCGACAACGGACATGATTTGAACAGTAGGCATAGGGACCTCCAATTGCTATGGGGGTCACCTTACGGGCTGATGGCGCGTAGGAAAAATCACCCATCTCGATAGTCAACATTAACGCCAGGCGTCAATCCACCACTTGATCGAGCATGTTCACCACTTCCTGTTCACTGAGCAGGCCTTTGCGCACCAGGTTTTCTGCCAGCAACGCGAGAAACTTTGCGCTGCGGTGGCCCTCAAGGTGCTTGAGTTCGGTAAGTGCGCTGTAGACCTTGCTGGACGTGCACAGGCCAGCAGTGCGGTGCGGGTTTTGCGTGGGCATGGTCAGTCGTCCTTAATTGTTATTGGGTGGACCGCTCGATAGTGAGACTGTTGGGTGACGTAAACATGACAGCGCAGGCCCAAGTCAAGCAAGTGGACATTTGATCGTCATGATGTGGGATTGCGGCTCGGGCATTGTCCTCATAACGACCTTGGCATGATAAAACCGGGCTTGTTGACAAAAACTCAGACAAAAAAGTCAGGCAAAAAAGCCACTTAAAAAAAAGACCCCGCGTGTGGGCGGGGCCTGTTCATTTACAGCGTGATTGCCTGTTACCAGCCGCGGCCATAATAACCGTGGGGAGGGCCGTAGTAGCCGCGCGGTGGGCCGTAATAGACCGGCGCCGGGCGGTAGTAAACCTGCTGTTGCACATACACCGGTGGCGGCGGTGCGTAGTAGACCGGCGGCGGCGCGGCATACACCGGTTGCGGCTGGACATATACCGGTTGCTGCACGTAGACCGGTTGCGATTGGCTGGCAACTACGGAGCCAACAACGGCTGCGCCGATCAAACCACCCAATATGGCCGGGCCACCCCAACCACCACCGTGGGCGGAGGCTTGGCCTGCCATAGCGAGTGCGCCGATAAGCAAGGCGATTTTGGGGATTTTACGAATCATGGTCATTCCTCGGTTAGCCCCTGCGCTTGTGGTCTGCAATCAATAGACTCAAGGATTGTCGCGGGGATACTTTTAAGACAACGTATTTCTGAAAAACAGCACAGCCGCTAGGTAAAGGTTGTGTAAGGTCTGTACCGATTTGCTTACTCAAAGGAGTTTTTCATGCAGATGCACCCCAACAAGGACACCCAACTGTGCATGTCATTGTCGGCGCGTCCCGGGAATTTTGGCTTGCGATTTCACAACCATCTGTACGAACAGCTGGGGCTGAACTTCTACTATAAAGCCTTCAGCAGCCAGGATTTGCCCGGCGCGATCGGCGGTATCCGAGCGCTGGGCATCCGTGGTTGCGGGGTGTCCATGCCGTTCAAGGAAGCTGCCATCGCCCTGGTCGATGAGTTGGATGCCTCGGTCAAGGCCATTACTTCGCTCAACACCATCGTTAACACCGACGGCCATCTCAAGGCTTACAACACCGACTACATTGCGGTGGAACAACTGCTGAAAAAACATGCGGTGCCCAAAGACTCGACCTTTGCCCTGCGTGGCAGCGGTGGCATGGGCAAGGCGGTGGCCAGTGCCCTGCGTGACGGCGGTTATGCCAACGGCGTGATTGTGGCGCGCAATGAAGCGGCGGGCCGGGCGTTGGCGCAGAGCCTGGGGTATGAGTGGCAAGCAGAGCTGGGCGAGTTGCGCCCACAGATGCTGGTCAACGTGACGCCAATCGGCATGACCGGTGGGGCAGAGGCGGACCAGTTGGCCTTTGCGGCTGACGCTGTGAACGCCGCTGACACTGTATTCGATGTGGTGGCGATCCCCGCCGAAACGCCATTGATCGTGCGCGGGCGTGCCCAGGGCAAACGGGTGATTACCGGGTTGGAAGTGATCGCAATCCAGGCATTGGAGCAGTTTGTGCTGTACACCGGTGTGCGGCCGACGCAAGAGCAGTTTGAGGCGGCGGTGGCCTTTGCCCGAACCTGAAGCGCTGCGCAGATCCAAATGTGGGAGCGGGCTTGCCCGCGATGAGGGCGTGTCAGCCGCCTTATACGTCACTGACCCACCGTAATCGCGGGCAAGCCCGCTCCCACATTTTTAATCGAGTTAAGCCTGTTCCAGTTGGGCCAAACGCTCTTCCAATGCTGCAATTCGGGCTTCAAGCTCTTCAATACGCTCCACCGAAACCCCACCGGCCGAGCGCTCCACCGGGCTGCCGCGCGCCGCGATAATCGCCTCAATATCCGCCGGATCCCCCAGCGAATGGGTATAACGGTCTTCCCGTTGCCCGGCCTGGCGCGGCACCAGTACTGCCAGCCCGCGCGCAATCAGGCGTTCGAGCTGGTGTACGACCTGTTCGGCATCTTCAAAATCATGCATGCGCCCGCTACGGGTCAACAGTTCGTTGACGGTCTGCGGCCCGCGCAGAAACAGCAGCCCGATCAGGATCACCTGGGCCGGCACCAACTCCAGCGCCTTGTCCACCCGATGTTCCCAGCGGTCGGCGCGGCTGCCCATCACCAGGCGGGTAAAGCCTTGGCCTTCGAGCACCCGCAGGCTCTGGCCGACCTGGCCCTGGCTCAAGTTGGTCACCGGCTCCCGGCTGGTCTTCTGGTTGCAGGCCAGCACCAGCGCATTGAGCGTCAGGGGGTAGGTTTCCGGATTGGTCGCCTGTTTTTCGATCAGGCAGCCCAGGACGCGGATTTCCGTGCTGTTCAGGCGCGGCTCAGGGGTGTCGGTGTCGTGCTCGGCGGTCATCGCGCTTTCCCTATGCAGTGAAGCTCACTAGCCTAATCCTGAAAAAATAAAAGACAAGCTGCAGGCATGGCTATAATCGCCGCTGGTTCCAAACCCTGCCATTACCGTGAGACTGTCATGACTATTTCCCTGTACGCCGCCTCCATCCCGGTCTTCAAGCAAATGCTCAACGCCCTGAGTGATGTACTGAACAAAGCCGAAGCCCACGCCACCGCCAAGAACATCGAACCCAACGCCTTGCTGCAAGCGCGTCTGTTCCCGGACATGTTCCAGCTGGTGCGCCAGGTGCAGATCGCCGTCGACTTCGCCAAGGGCGTTTCTGCGCGCCTGGCCGAAATCGAAGTACCCAAGTACGAAGACAGCGAAGTGACTTTCGCCGACCTGCAAGCGCTGATCGCCAAGGTGCTGGCGTTTGTCGACACCATCAAGCCTGAGCAAGTCGACGGCAAGGAAGGCATCGAAATCATCACCCGTCCAGGCACGCCGAAAGAGAAGCGCTTCAGCGGCCAGTCCTACCTGCTGACCTACGGCCTGCCGCAGTTCTTCTTCCACGTCACTACCGCTTACGCTTTGCTGCGCCACAACGGTGTGGAAGTGGGCAAGCGCGATTACATGGGCGCTTTCTAAGCATCCAGATACAAAAAAGCCCGGGGTCGTTCTTGTCGAACGCCCCGGGCTTTTTTTACGCCTCATGTTTAAGCCGTTTGCTCTTCCTTGCCCAGGCAGGCGGCTGCCGTGAACAGCACATCAGTGGACGAGTTGAGCGCGGTTTCCGCCGAGTCCTGCAGCACACCGATGATGAAACCCACCGCCACCACCTGCATGGCGATCTCGCTGGGAATGCCGAACAGGCTGCACGCCAAGGGAATCAGCAGCAACGAGCCACCGGCCACACCCGATGCGCCGCAGGCACATACCGCCGCGACCACGCTGAGCAGCACGGCGGTGGGCATGTCCACGGCAATACCGAGCGTGTGCACGGCGGCCAGGGTCAACACGGTGATGGTAATCGCCGCGCCGGCCATATTGATGGTGGCGCCCAGCGGGATCGACACCGAATAAGTGTCTTCATGCAGGCCCAGGCGTTTGCTCAGCGCCAGGTTCACCGGAATATTCGCGGCCGAGCTGCGGGTGAAGAACGCGGTGATGCCGCTTTCGCGCAAGCACATCAGCACCAGCGGGTAAGGGTTGCGGCGCAGTTTCCAGAACACGATGGCCGGGTTGATCACCAGCGCGACGAACAGCATGCAGCCGATCAGCACCACCAGCAGGTGGGCATAGCCGAGCAGGGCGCCGAAACCGGAGGTGGCCAGGGTCGAGGCCACCAGGCCGAAGATGCCCAGCGGGGCAAAGCGAATCACCACGCGCACGATCAGCGTGACGCCATTGGACAGGTCATCCAGCACCGTGCGAGTGGTAGCACCGGCATGGCGAATCGCGATGCCCATGCCGATGGCCCAGGCCAGGATACCGATGAAGTTGGCATTCATCAGCGCGCTCACCGGGTTATCCACCACGCTCAGCAGCAGGCTTTGCAGGACCTCGCCGATGCCACCGGGGGCGCTGACGGCGACGTCATGGGTGACCAGCACCAAAGACGACGGGAACAGCATGCTGGCAACCACCGCGACGACGGCAGCGGCAAAGGTGCCGAGCAGGTACAGGAACAGGATCGGCTTGATATGGGTTTCCTGGCCATGTTTATGGTTGGCGATAGACGCCATGACCAATACAAACACCAGAATCGGCGCCACGGCTTTCAGTGCGGTGACAAATACCTTGCCGATAAACCCGCTGGCGCGTGCGGCCTCGGGCAAGAACAGGGCGAGCAGGATACCGGCCACCAGGCCGATGACAATTTGGGTGACCAGGCTGACGCGCATCAGTCGTTGCAGCAGGGAAGGGGCAGCAGTCATAAACAGTTGTCTCTAGTTTTTTTAGTAGGACGCAGCATTGCAGGCAGATAGCGCCGTAGGAAGCAGGTCCAAAGTCTAACATGCTGTAGGAAGCGTCCCGTTTCGGTGCGGCATTCCGTCACCCGCACCTGTAGGGTTTGGCCAGGCCCAGACCTATTCTGTTAAGCTAGCCACCTCTTATTTTTTCTCTCCGTCAGCGAGCCCTTCGGGCTGTCGTTGATGTCGTCGTTTCTGGAGTTTTCATGTTGTTCCCTATCCTGCTGCTGTCGGCCGCCGGTTTTACCGTGCTGACTACAGAATTCATCATTGTCGGGCTGCTGCCGTCGATCGCCCGGGACCTGAATGTCAGCGTGTCCCAGGCCGGGCTGCTGGTGACGTTGTTTGCGTTTACCGTGGCGGCGTTCGGGCCGTTCCTGACCGCGTACTTCGCTCGGTTCCAGCGCAAACGCCTGTTTATCAGCATCCTGATCATGTTCGCGGTGGCTAATACCGTGGCGGCATTGGCGCCGAATATCTGGGTCATGGCCTTGGCGCGCTTGATCCCGGCGCTGGGTTTGCCGGTGTTTTGGGCCTTGGCGAGTGAAACAGCGGTGGATATTGTCGGGCCGGAGTTTGCCGGCCGGGCCATTGAAAAAATCGGTTTCGGGATTGTCTGCGCCACGGTGTTCGGCATTCCGGTTGGCACCTTGATCTCCGATATGTTCGGCTGGCGCACAGCGTTTGCGATTCTCGCCGTGGTGGCGTTGGCCAAGGCCTTGCTGCTGTTTATCTACTTGCCGGTGACCACACCGAAGAACGATCAGGTGAGCCTGCGCTCGCAGTTCAAGCTCCTGCGCAACCCGCTGATGCAGGGCCATATCCTGCTGTCGATTCTGGTGTTCAGCGGCATGTTTACGGCTTACACCTACCTGGCGGACATCCTTGAGCGCCTGGCCGGCTTCGACGGCACGCTGGTGGGCTGGTGCCTGATGGGTTTTGGCGCGGTGGGCCTGATCGGCAACGCCCTCGGCGGGCGTGCGGTGGACCGTCATCCGTTGATAGCGTCCATGGTGTTCTGCGGGTTCATGATCGCCGGCATGGTTGCGGTGGTTCCGGCAATTCACTCCACCCTCGGCTTGGCAGCGGCGATGGCGGTGTGGGGCGTGACCCAGGCGGCGATGTTTCTGGTCAGCCATGTGCGCCTGATGAAAGCGGCGCCCCACGCCCCGGCTTTTGCGGCGTCGTTGAACATCGCCGGGGCCAACCTGGGGATTGGCCTGGGGGCAATGGTGGGTGGGCACGTGATTGACACCTTGGGGCTTGCCAGCCTGGGCTTTGCGGCGTCCGGGTTTATTCTGGCGTCGATTTTGCTGGCGCTGTGGTTGATGACCGCCAAGCAGCCGATGGCTTCCAGCGCCTGAGTCAGTCTGGATTGGACGGGATCAGGCTTATGTGGGAGCCGGGCTTGCCCGCGATGCAGGCACCTCAGTGAATCAGTGAGACCGAGGTGATGCTATCGCAGGCAAGCCAGCTCCCACACCTTGCCGTCAGGGCAGGGCGGTAAACAGCTCGCGCCGCGCCCCTTCGGTAATCGCCACGATGCCGGGGTGTTTGATCTTGCGCTCCACCGAGATCGCGTAGAACGACTCGGTGACCGCATCGGTCTGGCCGATCAGCGCCACACCATATTGGCGCACCACCTCATCGGCGATCACGCTGGGGGCGATAAATATCCCGCTGCCCGACTGCCCAAACGCCTGCATCAACGCGCTGTCGTCGAACTCGCCGATGATCTTCGGCTGAATCTGCTGCTCGGCAAACCAGCGCTGCAAGCGGCTGCGCACCACCGTCTCTGCGCCCGGAATCAACAACGGCGCACCCTGCAGGCAGTGTGGGAAATCGCCGCCATACTGGTCAGCCAACGCCTGGGTGGCGAAAAAGCTGATGCCGCATTCCCCCAGTTTCTGGCTGTAGCCTTTGATGTCCAGGTGCGTGGGCATCGGGCTGTCGGAGATCACCAGGTCCAGGCGCTGGATCGCCAGGTCGGCCAATAACCGTTCGAGTTTGTCTTCGCGGCAGGTGATGCGGATTGGCTCGCTCAGTTCCATGGTCGGCGCGATCAGCCGGTAAACGATGGATTTGGGCACCACATCCGCCACGCCGACCCGAAACAGGATCTGCTGTTCGTCGGGTGCTGCACGCAACATGGCTTCCAACTCGTTACCGGTCTGGAACATCTGCTCGGCGTAGGGCAAGGCCCGTCGCCCGGCTTCGGTGAGTTCCAATTGGCGACCGACGCGTTGAAACAGCGCGATACCAAAGGTCTGCTCCAGCAGGCTGATCTGGCCGCTGATGGTCTGCGGTGTGAGGTTCAGTTGCTCACAGGCGCGCACAATACTGCCGGTCTTGGCCACCACCCAGAAGTAATGCAATTGTCGATAATTGAGCATGGCGGTCTACACTTCGTAAAAACCGAAGTATACGTGAGAAAAATACGAATTTTACTGAACTGTTCAGCTGCATAGAATGCCTCGCTATCGAGGGGCCACTACTTGGACCCAATGGTTCTAACGAGGAATACATGATGAAACTCAATTCCCTGGGCGCGGCGTCCGTCCTTGCGCTTTCATTGGTGGTGATCAGCGGTTGTGATCAAGTCGAAAAGAGCGCGCAGCAGGTGCTGGGCAAAGCCACCGAATCGGCCAAACAAGCCATCGATGACACCCACAAGGCCGCCGAGCAGGCATTGAGTGAAGCGACCCAAGGTTTGATCCAGCCTGAAAAAGACGCTGAGCAGGCCGAAAAAGAATCTGAAACCCAGCGTAAAGAAGCTTAATTTCCCAGCACAACGTCAGGACTGACCTATGGACTACCTTTTACAACTGGCCGCCAGCCCGACCGCCTGGGTCGCACTGGCCACCTTGATCGTCATGGAAATCGTGCTGGGCATCGACAACCTGATCTTCATCTCGATCCTTACCAATAAATTGCCCGAAAAACACCGGGCCAAAGCGCGACGTATCGGCATCAGCATGGCATTGATCCTGCGCCTCGGCCTGTTGAGTACCATCGCGTTTATCGTGCAGCTGACCGCGCCGGTATTTGAAATCCTTGGCCAGGCGTTTTCCTGGAAGGACATGATCCTGATCGCCGGTGGCCTGTTCCTGGTGTGGAAGGCCACCACCGAGATCCACCACAGCATGGACCCGGAGCCCGAGGAGAAGGCCAGCGTCAGCAACACCGTGGCCATCGGCTTTGCCGCCGCGATTGGGCAGATCCTGTTGCTCGACCTGGTATTCTCCATCGACAGCATCATTACCGCCGTGGGTATGACCGAGCACTTGCCGATCATGATCATCGCCGTAGTCGTCTCGGTGATCGTGATGCTGGTGGCGGCTGAACCGTTGGCCAAGTTCATCAACGACAACCCGACGGTGGTGATGCTGGCCCTGGGCTTCTTGATCATGATCGGCATGACGCTGATCGCCGAAGGTTTCGGCGCCCATGTGCCAAAAGGCTATGTGTATGCGGCCATGGCGTTCTCGGCGGTGATCGAATGCCTGAACATTGCCCGGCGTAACCGTCACAAACGCTTGCTCGCAGCCCGCCCGTAAGCGCTGAAGCAAAAAGCCGGCTGTGCTCACAAGAGCCCAGCCGGCTTTTTGCTGTCTGTTAGAATCGGCCCACTTGTTACCTTGAGGTCCACCATGAACGAGCCGATTCGCCTCACCCAGTACAGCCACGGCGCGGGTTGCGGCTGCAAGATTTCGCCCCAGGTGCTGGAAGTGATCCTCGCCGGCAGCGGCGCACAGAACCTCGACCCCAACCTGTGGGTGGGCAACGCCTCGCGTGACGATGCGGCGGTGTACGCCATCGACGACGAGCGTGGCGTGGTCTCGACCACCGACTTTTTCATGCCGATTGTCGATGACCCCTTCGACTTCGGCCGTATTGCCGCCACCAACGCGATCAGCGATATCTACGCCATGGGCGGCGACCCGCTGATGGCCATTGCGATTCTGGGCTGGCCAGTGAATGTGCTCGCGCCGGAAGTCGCCCGCGAAGTGATCCGTGGCGGCCGCTCGGTGTGTGACGCCGCCGGCATACCGCTGGCTGGCGGGCACTCTATCGACGCGCCGGAGCCGATTTTTGGCCTGGCCGTGACCGGCATCGTGCAAAAGCGCCATATGAAGCGCAACGACACCGCCACCGCCGGTTGCAAGCTGTACCTGACCAAACCGCTGGGCATCGGCATCCTTACCACCGCCGAGAAGAAGGGTAAATTGCGCGAGGCGGATATCGGCCTGGCCCGTGACTGGATGTGTACGCTCAACAAGCCTGGCAGTCGTTTTGGCAAGTTGGCCGGCGTAACCGCGATGACCGATGTCACCGGTTTCGGCCTGTTGGGCCATCTGGTGGAAATGGCTGACGGCAGTGGTCTCACGGCCCACATCGAATACGCCAGAGTCCCACTCCTGCCTGGGATCGAGGACTACCTGGACCAGGGCTGCATGCCCGGTGGTACCTTGCGCAATTTCGACAGCTATTCAAGCAAGCTGGGGCGTCTGCAGGAACTGCACAAGCGTGTGCTGTGCGACCCACAGACCAGTGGCGGCCTGTTGATTGCCGTCACCCCAGAGGGCGACGCCGAGTTTCACACTGTGGCCGCAGAACTGGGCCTGAGCCTTGAGCCAATCGGCGCACTGGTTGAGCGACAGACCCACGCGGTAGAGGTGTTTTGATGGCAACTGACATCACCAACTACCGCGACATCTTCCTCAACGACCGGCCGATGATGGATACCCGCGCGCCGATCGAGTTCACCAAGGGCGCGTTTCCCGGCGTGGTCAACCTGCCGCTGATGACCGACGACGAACGCCAGCGGGTCGGCACCTGCTACAAACAGCAGGGCCAGCAAGCGGCCATCGTGCTGGGGCATGCGTTGGTGTCCGGGGCAATCAAGGCCGAGCGCATCGAGCATTGGGCGCAATTCGCCCAGGCCAACCCCGACGGCTACCTGTACTGCTTTCGCGGCGGGCTGCGGTCGCAGATCGTGCAGCAATGGTTGAAGACCGAAGCGGGTATCGAGTATCCCCGCGTCGGCGGTGGTTACAAGGCCATGCGCACCTTTCTGCTGGAAACCCTGGAGCAAGCGACGGCCGAGTGTGATTTCGTCTTGCTCGGCGGCATGACCGGGACCGGCAAGACCGAGGTGTTGAGCCAGTTGCGCAATGCTTTGGACCTTGAAGGGCACGCCAACCATCGCGGCTCCAGCTTCGGCAAGCGCGCCACGGCGCAACCGTCGAACATCGACTTTGAAAACCGCCTGGCGGTGGACCTGCTGAAGAAACGCGCGGGCGGTATCGAACAGTTTGTGGTCGAGGACGAAAGCCGCATGATCGGCAGCTGTGCTTTGCCGTTGCCGTTGCATAAGAGCATGCAGACCTTCCCGATGGTGTGGCTGCAAGACAGTGTTGAAGGCCGCGTCGAACGGATTCTGCGCGATTACGTGGTGGATCTTTGCGCCGAATTTATCGCGGTGTTTGGCGAAGGCGGGCAGGCGTTGTTTGCCGAGCGC
Source organism: Pseudomonas sp. ChxA (assembly GCF_030263855.1). Classification (NCBI taxonomy): domain Bacteria; kingdom Pseudomonadati; phylum Pseudomonadota; class Gammaproteobacteria; order Pseudomonadales; family Pseudomonadaceae; genus Pseudomonas; species Pseudomonas sp. ChxA. The sequence goes on along the minus strand of NZ_JARPMK010000001.1, from coordinate 4,746,544 downwards.
TTGACCCAGAGCCTGGCCAACATCCACAAGCGCCTGGGTGGCGAACGCTTCCAGCGCTTGCAAGCGATCTTGCAGGAAGCTTTGACGGAACAGGCACGCAGCGGTGCTGTGGATTTACACCGGGGCTGGATCGAAGGCTTGTTGCGCGAGTATTACGACCCGATGTATGCGTTCCAGCGTGAAAGCAAAGGCGCGCGGATCGAGTTTGCCGGGGAGCAGGGCGCGGTGGTGGAGTACTTGCGCGAGCGGGTTGCCAGGCGGGGTTAATGCAGTGGGTTAGAGGGCCTAATCGCAGGCAAGCCAGCTCCCACATTTGACTGCATTCACAGATCAACATGTGGGAGCTGGCTTGCCGAGAGTGTCAGATTTTTTGTGTTCGGGCCGGTTACGGCCTGCCGTCAGGCAGGCCTTATTTTTACCAGGTCGGCCTGATAAATCGATCTCCGTACAGAATCGCAAATTGATTCATCGCGCTCTTCCAATCATGAGCTGCACTGCCCCAGTTCGCGGTGATATTTCGTAATGCCAGCCAGATTAGTTTTGTCGCGGCCTCATCCGTTGGGAAGTGGCCTCGCGTCTTGATGACCTTGCGCAACTGGGCATTGATACTCTCGATGGCATTGGTTGTGTAGATCACTTTGCGTATCGCCGGGGGGAACACGAAGAACGGTATAACTCGATCTCAAGCACGTTTCCAAGCCGATACGACTGTCGGATATTGCTTACCCCAAGGCCCGGCTTCGAAAGCCAGTAGCGCTTGTTCTGCGGCGTCAGCATTGAGTGCTTGATAGATCGGCTTCAGTGCCTTGGCTAGCTCACGGCGCTTATCCCACGGGGCGTAATCGAGGCTGTTACGGATCAGGTGGACGATACAGGTCTGCAACGTCGTTTCAGGAAACACAGCACTCAGCGCTTCGGGCATGCCTTTGAGACCGTCAGTTACGGCGATCAAGACGTCTTCGACGCCTCGGGTTTTCAGGTCGTTAAAGACCTTCATCCAAAACTTGGCGCCTTCGGTTGTTTCAATCCAAATGCCCAGGATATCTCGGGTTCCGTCCGGCAATACGCCCAGTGCCAGGTAGATCGCTTTGTTGCGCACCAGGCCTTCGTCGCGAATTTTGACTCGCAATGCATCGAAGAAAATTACCGGGTACATCGGTTCAAGCGGTCGCTGTTGCCAGGCGGTAGCCTCCTCCAAAACTGCGTCAGTGACAGAACTGATGAAGTCGTGGGAGACGTCTGTTCCGTACTGTTCAGAGAGAAACGCACGGATTTCGCGAACCGTCATACCTCGTGCATACATCGCGATGATCTTGTCATCAAAGCCGGTAAAACGGCGCTCATGCTTAGGGATCAAGATCGGGGCAAAGCTTCCATCGCGATCTCTGGGAATGTCCAGACGCAACGGGCCGTCATCGGTCAGCACCGTTTTGCCACTCTTGCCGTTGCGTTGGTTGCTCGATTCCTCAGGGCGCTCCGCGCCCTGAGGGTAGCCAAGATGGTGGCTCAACTCAGCACCAAGGGCTCGCTCGATGAGTGCTTTTTTGAACGCCATCGAGGCATCCTGAATGGCTTCGGCACTCATCGGGCCGCTGACGAACTGGTCGATCAGCTCTCTGGGAATGGATGGAAGGTCTCGCGGGGCCTCACGGGCCGGTTTCTTTTTGGTCGGCATACATGCACCTCTATCAACATGTTATGCCCGAACACAAAATTTATGACAGTCCCGCTTGCCTGCGATTAGGCCCTAAGCCCCACAACAAAGCCTAAAGAATCACCGCCCCGATCAGCCCACACACCACCCCCACCAACATGGTCAGCCCGGCCACCGTCACCAGCACCCGCGCGTCGAAGTCCTTGCGCAGCATCAACAGCGACGGCAGGCTCACGCTGGGCAAGGTCATTAGCAACGCCACGGCCGGGCCGATGCCCATGCCCAATGTCATCATGGTTTGTACGATAGGAATCTCGGCTGCCGTAGGAATGACGAACAGGGTGCCGACGATGGCCAGCGGTACCAGCCACACCAGGCTATTGGCCATGGCGCCGTCGACATGGGGAAACAGCCACACCCGCGCGGCGCCCAGAATCAGCACGGCGACGATATAGATCGGGATCGTACTCCAGAACAGCTGCCACAGAGTCCGCAGCCACCGGCTCAAAAATGGCTGCGACTCGGTCTGACTCACGTCAGCCACGGCATCCAATGCCGCTTCCGGCACGTGATCGGGACGGGCAATGCGTTGTGCGACCAGCGACACGCCCACCACCAGCACAATCCCCGCCACCAGCCGCAGCGCAGTAAAGCCCCAACCCAGCACAAAGCCCATGAACACTAAGGTTGCCGGGTTCAGCACCGGGTTGGCGATCCAGAAGGCCAGCGCCGCGCCCACCGATACCTGCTGACGGCGCATGCCCGCTGCCACCGGGGCCGCGCAGCAACTGCACATCATCCCCGGCAAGGCGAACAGCCCGCCACGCACGGTCGAACCCAGCCCTGCGCGGCCAAACAGGCGCAACAGCCAGTCACGGGGGATCAGCACTTGCAGCAGCGATCCCAGAATCACCGCCAGTACGGCGGCTTTCCAGATCGCCAGAAAATACACCTGGGCATACGCCAGCGCGGCGGCTAGGGGCGAGCTTTGCTGATCGTTGAGAATCGAGGCGCCAATGCTGTGGTTATCCGCAGCGACAAAGGCTTTGAGGTAGTAGGGCGACCACTTCACGTAATAGAGGCCGATGCAGGCCACCAATATGAACAGCGCTGGTTTCCACCAAAACGACCAGCCCCGGTTGGGCTGGGTGGAGATGAGGTTGGGCATGGTGCAGGTCCGCAGAGGATTCAATAGCGGGGCATCATACGCGCCTACCACCGATCGTTCCCACGCTCCTGCGTGGGAATGCAGGCTGAGACGCTCTGCGTCGCGACGCTGGCCCCAGCACCTGAACCTCGTGCAGGGTGAAAATTGAGCGTTACGGAGTGAATTCCTACGCGGGAGCGCGGGTTCTATCTGCAGGGCTTCAGATATCCGCGCTCACTTGGGTTGCTGCCGGGCATGTCTGCTCGCCGTTATCCAGGCCTTGCTTGTAGTTGCGGCTCAGCAGCGAGGCCTTGCCGTTGTGCCAGGTCAATGTCAGCACATACAGGGTGTCATAGTCGCCACCGGACCAATCGTCGGTGATGGTGTGTTTTTCGCCCGAGGCTTCACTGGCCACCCGGTTGATCAGCTCCGGCAGATAACCGTGGGACCAGGCGGTGTAGATGATGGAGTTGTGGTACTTGTCTTCCACCAGCTCATCGGCGAGGTCGTGGGTATCATTGGCGGAGAACTTGATGTTCACCGGCAGGCCGAGCTTGATGGCGCTGGGGCTGATGGTCATCAGGGGCCGAATGTAGCTGTAGGAGTTGTCGTGCTCGCCTTCCTCGACATTGCGCGTCGGGTTGGGCGCAAATACGTAGTTGGCCTTGCCGAATTTTTCCGGCAGCACGGTGGCCAGGTTCATCGCGCGGTTCAAACCCTGGCAATTGAGCTGGCCGAGGCCGCCGACGGGTTTTTCGCCGTGGCGCAGGAACACCAGGGTTTGCACACCGTCCACCGGCGCGGCGCGGCTGATTCGCGACTCCAGGGTCAGACCGACGGCGCCGCCCACCAGCAACAGCGGCAACATGATGTAGGCATAACGTTTAAGACGTTGCGCAAGGCACAGAGGCTTGATTGTCATTAGAGGTTCGAGTCTTCAGTGCGGCGATTAAGGCGGGCAAGCCTGGCCCCAGCGACGCATCCGGCGTGCTGCGGTTTAACCTGTGATTGTTACGGCGTATCTCCTTTCACCGTCATGGCGCAGTTAAGAGTGTGAATCGGCTCTTTGGTTCGCCTGTGCGCACCATAGCGCGGCTATGTTGCGCAATGATGACCCATGCAGGACGGCGTGCAGGTGGCTATCATGGGGTCTTTGAGCCTGGGGACTTCCCGATGAACGCACTTGCCGCTTTCCCGATCAACAGCAAATGGCCCGCCCAGCACCCGGAGCGCTTGCAGCTGTATTCGCTGCCCACGCCCAATGGGGTCAAAGTGTCGATCATGCTGGAGGAACTGGGCCTGCCTTATGAAGCACATAAGGTCAGTTTCGAGACCCAGGACCAGTTGTCACCGGAGTTCATGTCCCTGAACCCCAACAACAAAATCCCCGCGATCATCGACCCCAATGGCCCGAGCGGCCAACCGTTGGCGTTGTTCGAGTCCGGCGCGATCCTGATTTACCTGGCGGAAAAAACCAGCCAGTTACTCTCCGAAGACCCGGCCACCCGTTACGAAACCCTGCAGTGGCTGATGTTTCAGATGGCCGGTATCGGCCCGATGTTTGGCCAGGTCGGGTTCTTCAACAAGTTCGCCGGCAAAGCATACGAAGACAAACGCCCACGTGATCGCTACGCCGCCGAATCTCGGCGTTTGCTCGGCGTGCTGGAAAAACACTTGCTGGGTCGCACCTGGATCATGGGTGATGAATACAGCATCGCCGACATTGCCACCTTCCCGTGGATCCGCAACTTGATCGGTTTCTACGAGTCCGGCGACTTGGTCGGTATTGCTGATTTCCCTAATGTGTTGCGCGCACTGGACGGTTTTGTCGCCCGCCCGGCGGTGATTCGTGGCCTGAGTATTCCGAGCTAAGACATGCCGACTTTCGATTTCAAGCAACTGGATGTGTTCAGCCGGGTTTCGCTCAAGGGCAACCCCCTGGCGGTCGTGCTCGGCGCCGATAGCCTCACCGACCAGCAAATGGCCGACTTCGCCAACTGGACCAACCTCAGCGAGACCACGTTTTTGCTGACGCCGCGTGACCCTCGGGCGGATTATCGGGTAAGAATTTTCACCACGCTTAAAGAGCTGCCGTTCGCCGGACACCCGACCCTGGGCAGTTGCCATGCGTGGCTGCAGGCAGGCGGCGTGCCCAAGGGTGAGGAGATTATCCAGGAGTGCGAGATCGGCCTGGTGCGTGTCCGTCGCCAAGGCGATGAACTGGCGTTTATTGCACCGCCGTTGCTGCGCACGGGGCCGGTGGAAGCGCCCCTGCTGGAGCGCGTGCGCCTGGGGTTGGGCCTGGCACCTGAGGCCATTGTGCGCAGCCAGTGGGTGGATAATGGCGCTGGCTGGCTGGCGCTGATGCTGGCCGACCGCGATCAAGTGTTGGCCTTGCAGCCCGATTACGCGCAATTGTATGGCTTGGCCATTGGCGTCATCGCACCCTGTGACCCGGCGCGTGACGAGGTGGACAGCCACTTTGAAGTGCGCGCTTTTATCGCCGGTGACGGCGCCCAGGAAGACCCGGCCACCGGCAGTTTGAATGCCGGTGTTGCCCAATGGTTGCTGGCCGAAGGCCTTGCGCCCGAGCGGTATGTGGTCAGCCAGGGCACCGCGATTGGGCGTGCCGGGCGAATTCACGTAGAGCGCCAGGGCGATGAAATCTGGGTGGGCGGCGCAGTGGCGGCGTGCATCGAAGGGCGAGTCCAGCTCTAGATCAATATATTGTTACGGCCCACGCAATACACTATTGGTCCCTGGGCGTTTGTGCTGCGGGGGCCAAGGGGCATAAGCTTTTGCCCCAATTATTTTCTTTCGCTATCCAGGAAAGCCATGACCAGCCAGTTCCCCCAAGCCCGTCCTCGCCGCCTGCGCCGCTCCCCGGAGCTGCGTGGCCTGTTCCAGGAAACCGAATTCACCCTCAACGACCTGGTACTGCCGATTTTCGTCGAAGAAGAAATCGACGACTTCGTGCCGATCACCAGCATGCCGGGCGTGGTGCGTATTCCTGAGAAAAAACTGGCCGGTGAAATCGAGCGTTATGCCCGTGCCGGGATCAAGTCGGTAATGACCTTCGGCGTGTCCCACCACCTGGACGCCAACGGCAGCGACACCTGGAAAGAGCGCGGCCTGGTCTCGCGCATGTCCTCGATCATCAAGGACGCCGTGCCGGACATGATCGTGATGTCCGACACTTGCTTCTGCGAATACACCGACCACGGCCACTGCGGCGTGATGCACGGCGCCCACGTCGACAACGACGCGACCCTGGTCAACCTCGGCAAACAAGCCGTGGCCGCCGCCCGTGCCGGCGCCGATGTCATCGCACCGTCGGCCGCGATGGACGGCCAGGTCCAGGCCATCCGCCGCGCCTTGGACGACGCGGGCTTCACCCATATCCCGATCATGGCCTACTCGACCAAATTTGCCTCGGCCCTCTACGGCCCATTCCGCGAAGCCGGCGGCAGCGCCCTCAAAGGCGACCGCAAAAGCTACCAGATGAACCCAATGAACCGCCGCGAAGCCGTACGCGAGTCCCTGCTCGACGAACAGGAAGGCGCCGATGCGCTGATGGTCAAACCGGCTGGCGCCTACCTCGACATCATCCGCGACATTCGCGAAGCCTCGCGCTTGCCGGTGGCGGCGTATCAGGTGAGTGGCGAATACGCGATGATCAAGTTTGGCGCCCAGGCAGGCGCAATTGATGAGGCCCGGGTGGTGCGCGAGACGTTGGGGTCGATCAAGCGGGCGGGCGCTGATTTGATTTTTACGTATTTTGCGATGGATTTGGCGTTGGCTGGGATCTAAGGGTATCGGGTAACTCTGTGGCGAGCGAGTTAGCTCGTCACAGGTGTGAGTTTGGGGAAGCACGCTCCATTAGATGCTATCAAGTGATCAATGAATTGGCGGCTTTTTGAAGTTCTGCGTTAATCGAAACTTGAGCGAGCAGCATTTGTTCTCTTAGCGTACCAATTGACTGCGCGGTAAGCGTTAGAGCGGGAGATTCCCATTCATAGTCTTTAACGACCTTAACTTGGAAGTGTCCTTTGGCGTCGAATGAAGGATACCAACCTACATCAATGAGGAAACCGTGCGGATACTCCACCTGAAGCATGTCCTCTTTCAGGTTATGGGCTTGATGCTCAATCCCTGAATCCTGCAACATCGAGAGCTCGTCGTAAGTAACTTTGCCTTGTAGGAAATCTAACGAGATCATTTAGTTAATCTCCGAAATTCTTGCTCTGAAATGGGATGGCCGTGGATTGTTTTTGCGCTCAATTCTATGCGTATCCAACGGCTGGATACGCCCTCGCTGGCGCCAATGCTCTCAGGGTACTCCATCACTTTCCACGGTTTTCCATTAGTAGCCGCTCTGCCGTTTTTATAGGCTTCTCTTTCCAGATTTTCAATATTTATGCCTGGCTTGTACTTGGCTGGACCGGACTTGGTTGTTGCCAGAATATCTTTCCAAGGCATTTTCTTTGAAGGGCTGTGTTTATAACCATGAGCTGTCCACTCAATTTCTTCAGGCGCAGGCAGCGTCGGCTGGCTGCCTTTTACTATTGCACTGCTAGCCGGATCTTCGACGCCCTCAAAGGGACCGCATTCACCAGGACATTTACTGAGTCCTAGCGGATCCACCCACCCCGTAGGGTTCGGCACATACCGGTACGCATTAATCCCACCCGCCAGCCTCACCGGATCCGGCGTCAGGTAACGACCAATATCTGGATTGTAGTAGCGATGGCGGTTGTAGTGCAGCCCGCTTTCCGCATCGAAATATTGGCCCTGAAAACGCAACGGGTTGTCGATTTTTCTTTTGTCTAGGCGGGCGATTTCTCCGTAGGCGCGGTAGTGCGCGGACCAGACGATTTCGCCTTCGGGATTTGTGAGTTCCTGCGGTGTGCCCAGGTGGTCGAGTTGGTAGTGGAAGGGTTTGGTGTCTTGAGGGCCAAAACCTTCCAGCAGTGCCAGCGGCCTAAAACTGTCTGGCTCGTAGATATAGCTGCGATGCCGATCCGCGTGGTGTTCGGCCACCAGCTTGTCGCCTTGCCAGAAAAACTCCGTGGTTTTCCCATCCACCGTCTTGCTGATCCGCCGCCCAAACGGGTCATAGCGATAGCTGGCGGTTTGCCCGTTCGGTTGTGTGATCCCAATCAACCGATGCTGGCAGTCGTAGCGGTATTCGGTAACGAGCTTATGCCCCTTGCCACGCCGCTGGCGGATCAAATTGCCGAAGGCGTCGTAGTCGTAGTGATGATCGCCTTGGATCATCAACCGGTTCCCCGCCACGATGTCCGGGCCTGGGCGGTCTTGCACGAGCAGGTTGCCAGCCGGGTCGTGGCCGAAGCGTTCCTGTAGGTCTTGTGAGTGATCGGCGCGGGTCAGGCGGGCGAGGGGGTCGTAGTGGTAGTGGTGTTCGCCTTTGCGGGTGTCGAGCAGGCGGGTGAGGTTGCCGGCGGTGTCGTAGTCGTATTGGCGTTGGTAAAGCGTGTGTTGCTGTTGGCTGACGGCGTGGGCGTGCAGGCGGTTCTGGTCGTCGTAGTGGTAGTGGCTGAGGAGTTGGCCCTGCTGGCGTTGGTGTTCGCGGCCGGTTTTGAACAGGTGGGAGGTGAGGGTTTCGCCGTTCAGCTCGACGGTGGAAAGGTGGCCGCCTTTGTCGTGGTTGAAGGTGAGGCGGTTGTTGTCCGGGAGGCGCAGGTTTTTAAGTTGGCCGCAGGCGTCGTAGCCGTAACGCAAGGTACCCCAGCCCTGGTGTTCGGCAGTGAGGCGGTTTTGTGGGGCGTATTCGTAGGCCAGCGCCCAGTGGCCGTCGTCGACGCTAAGGAGATTGCCTTGGCGGTCGTAGGCATAGTCGACAACATTGCCGTCTGGCAGGGTTTTTCTTACTAGGCGCCCGGCGTGGTCTCGCTTATAGCGTGTAACGAACTGGCTGCCGTCGTCGCCGTGTTCGGTTTTTTCCGCCAGGTTGCCGTTGAGGTCATACATGTAAGTGGTGCGCTGGCCGTCAAAGCCGATTTCCTGCTGGATCAGGCCGTTGGGGTGGTAATCGAGTTGGTAGGTTTCGCCTGCCTCGTTTTCGATAGAGGTCAGCAGCAGGCGCGCATTGTCGTAGCGGTATTTAACGTAGGTGCCATCGGCGTTGATACGGCGGCTGATCAGGTGCAGGCCGTCGGCGTATTCGTAGCGGGTGACGTGGCCAAGTTCGTCGTGTTCGGCGGTGATTTTTCCGTAGGCGTTGTAGCTGTATTCGCGCGTCGCGCCGCCTGGAAGGGTTAGTTTTCGCAGGCGCCCGGCAGCGTCCCATTGGTACTGCGTGAGCCCGCCGTGCTCATCCTCGCGGGCAACCTGTCGTCCGAGGTCGTCATAGCGATAACGCTTGCTACCCCCATTAGGCAGCAGCTCCTCAAGCAACTGCCCAAGCTCATTCCAGACCAGCCGATGGCAACTGTTGTCGGGAAACCAAACCCCCGTCAGTTGCCCATATTTGTTGTAGCTATAGTCCGTGATATTGCCGTCAGGATCGGCCTTGCGCGTGACGTCGCCCTGATCATTGCGCTCATATTTCCAGACGGCGAGACCACGCCTTACGACCCGTACGAACCCGTTGTCATGCTCGTAGGACGTCGGCTCGTCATCCCCCGGAAACAACGCCACCAAGCGTCCGGCTTCGTCGTACTGGTACGCCGTCACCGCTCCAAGCGGATCCTGCTCGACCGTCAGCCGGCCCTTGTCGTCATAGGATTTGAAGTGTTCAGCACCGTCCGGATCAATGCGCTGCACCAAGCGTGCGCGGTCATCGTGGACATACACTTCCCGGCTGCCATCAGCGTTATTAACCGTGACACGGCCGTCGTCACCCCAGGCATACCGCGTATCCATCTGCGAAAAGCTGGCCCAATGCCGAACACACCGCGCCGCCTTGCCAGGCCGTTCCCATTCCCAAAAGAAGCTCGCCCCACCGGCCAACCCGCGTTCAAGAATGACGTGCTGCTCGTCGTACCGATATACCTCGCTTTCACCTACAGCATTGGTCGCAGAAACCAGTCGGCCAAGGTCGTCATAGGCGTAGGAAACAACCTTCTGCTCGGTGACCCATTCAAACGGCTCGTGCCCCTTGGCGCGATGAACCTGATAGTCCAGCGCCACAATGCGGCCCGACTCGTACCGTAAAAACAGGGAGCGACCTACACCATTATCCAGCCGCTCAACCCGCCCCAAACGATCGTGAAAAACTCGCAGCCGGTTGTCATACGCATCGCTGATGGCAACCAGCACGCCATCGTGAAAGTGATAAAAGCGCGACGCCTGGGCCAGCACCAGTTCATCGGGCAAGTCGCCCAAATAGATCGCCGCTTCGGCCAAGCTATTGGTAATCGCCGGTCGAGCAGCGGTAGGCAGCACAAACTCGGTACGGCGATTCTCATGATCCGTCCACACCACCGAATCACCGTAAACACAAAGCCTATGCGCCAGCGAATGGCTCCAGCCAAACCCCAACCCGCCATCCACTTCCACCGCACTGGTGCGATACAGCCGCGTCCACTCAAACGGCAAAACCCCGTCCAGCGTGCCATCGGTAAGGGTCAGCAATTCCTCGCCGGTGACCATCGACACAGGGCAACCGTTGGTAACGGTTTTGTCCGCAGGTGCCGCTGCATCGCCATTGAGGTTTTTGCCCGAAGCCGGCGCATCATCAACGTGTTCCTGGCGCACCAACGCGGTCTGCTGCGTCTTGCCGCGCACCGCCGGCACGGGATTGGCAACCAATTGATCCCCAGCCTTCAACGTCGCAACCGGTACGGTCTTGATCGGCGTCGGGGCACTGCCCAGCAACAGAGGTTTAACCGCCGCTACATGTGGCTCCAACGTCGGCCCCACGAGCTGTTTGGCCAGCAACTCGAGCAAACTCCGCGCCCGTCCGGACTTGATGTGCCCGAGGACTTGAGTGCCCAGGCGTACCGCCACGCCCATGCCTGCCGTTGCCCTAATCAACAGCAAGTTGATCAACACCTCGCCGGTTATTTCGCCCATCAGCTCCTGCATGTCTTGCGGCGGCAGCAGGCGCATCCAACTGACCATCACCGACACGTAAATGAACAACAGCGGTTCATCGCTGAGGACCAGCAGGCCGTTGGCGATCGCGTCGTTGCTGAGTGTCAGCAGCTCATCAAGCTCGGCTTGGGAGATGTACTTGAGCAACTTCTCGCTGTTGGGCTTGATGTCCGCCAACAGGTCAAACAGCTGCGTTAAGTTGTCCCAAAGGGCGTAAAGTGCCGTGCCCATGCCATTGAGAGCCGCCTTCTCCAGCATCCTGCGTTGGTCAAGCGGTTTGGCGTCGGTATAAATTCTCCACTGCGCTTGGAAGGTGTCGTTCCACTCTTTACGCAGGCGCTCTTCCAACCCCGCAATCACTGTCTGATAAGACGCGTACAGTGCCTTGACGTGATCGTTGGAAACATCGGGGTAAAAACTGATTCGGTACGATTGATTACGATCACACCCGGTGATTTCGAGAATGCCGCTGGGGCCGATGGAGTGGTGGATCGGCTCGCCCAATGGGCCGCCGCTGGGATCGACGCGTTGCAGCACCACCGGCGTATTGCCGATAGGCACGAAGCGCTTGCTTTGGAACATATGCACCAGGGTCAACGTGCCATTGGCCTGGCACGTGGCAACGGTGCTACTGGGAATGATGGAGCGGTTGATCGGGGCGACCAGCGCCACCTCATCCCCGACCTTGAACACCTGCTCGATATCCAGCGCCGAGAAGCTCCAGAAGCTCGACGCCCAGTCGTCAAAGGTATTCAGGCATTCGCGAAAATCACGGAAGACGCTTTCAACATCGACCGTCTTCATGTCCATTGGGGTCAGGGCCAGCCTGCCAATGGCCGGGTTCAAGCGCTGGCCCCTTTGGCCCGGGCTCTAACAAACAAAACCATCTGCAATCCCTCGCACTGTGTGATCAGGCGAAGGACTTTGCAGCGGTTTTAAGACGCGCGCAGCAGTGCTTATCCGGCGGATTGGTAGGATGTTTCCGTAGTTTTTGTCGTCTGTTCGGGCGGGTGTGGTGATGTGATTGTCGTACAGCAGGCAGTCACGTTTGGTCGTAACTGACAAATGCAGCAGGTCGGCGAACCCCGGTTAGACTTACCTGTCGATATTTGCACAACCCGGCCCGTCGTTATTCAAGGAAGCCTTATGTATTCAAGCCGCCTGATCCTGTGCCTCACCACGTTGCTGGTGCTGGCCGGTTGCTCCACCCCACGCAGCCCGCAGCAGCCTGAGCGCAGCGAGGCCGAGGTGAAGGCGCAAATTGTGCGGCTGTTGCCGGCCACGGTAGCGGACCGCAACGGCTGGGCCAAAGACATTTACACCGCCTTCGACACTCAGAAAATCTACCCCAGCAGCGAAAATATTTGCGCCGTGCTGGCGGTGACCGAGCAAGAGTCCACCTATCAGGTAGACCCGCCCGTGCCGAACATGGGCAAGATCGCCCAGGATGAAATCCTGCGCCGCGCCGGCAAGGTCCATGTGCCGGCCTTTGTGGTGCGCACCACGCTGCAATTGCGTTCGCCCACCGGCAAGACCTACGCCGAGCGCCTCAGTGCCGCACGCACGGAGAAGGACTTGAGCGGCATTTTTGACGATTTCATCAGCATGGTGCCCTTGGGTAATACCTTGTTCGGCGGCTTCAACCCGGTACACACCGCGGGCCCCATGCAGGTCAGCATCGACTTTGCGCAGCAACACGCCCGCGATTATCCCTACACCGTGGATGGCACGATTCGTCGCGAAGTCTTCACCCGTCGTGGCGGCATGTACTTTGGCATTACGCATTTGCTTGGTTACCCGGTGAGCTACGACCAGCCGTTGTACCGCTTTGCCGATTTCAACGCGGGCTGGTATGCCAGCCGCAATGCCGCGTTCCAGGCGGCTGTCAGCCGAGTCAGCGGCACCGAGCTGGCACTGGATGGGGATCTGATTCGTTATGGTTCACTGCTGCCCGGCACCACCGAGTTGGCGGTGCGTTCCCTGGGCGCGAAACTGGATATGCGCAACCCCAGCATCCGCAGTCAGCTGGAAAAAGGTGAGCAGTTCGATTTCGAGGACACCACCCTCTACAAACGCGTCTTTGCCCTGGCCGACAAGGCCGCCGGCAAGCCGGTGCCGCGCGCGATTTTGCCGGGCATCGTGCTCAAGAGTCCGAAGATCACCCGCAACCTCACCACCGCGTGGTTTGCCAAGCGTGTGGATGAGCGCTATCAGCGTTGCATGAAGCGTTAGCTGATTGTTGATCATTGGCTTGGCTGATCTTGATGGCGGTCTTGGGGAGGCTGGGGTACACCTCGTGTTTTGGCCAAGGAAGAACTGCCATGATCAGTCACACAGTGCCCGAAGGCTTTGTCTCGCTGCCACGCAGCAGCCCGTTGCTCGACCTGTTAGGTCCGGCGTATTGCCGGGGTGAAGGGTTGCAACTGGAAATCGGCCTGCGTGCCGACAACCGCCACGCCAATGGACGCGGCACGGTGCACGGTGGTGTGTTGGCAACCCTGGCGGATGTCGGCATGGGCTATGCGATGGCGTTTTCCAGTGAGCCGCCGTTACCGTTGATAACCGCGAGCATGACGCTGGATTACCTGGGTGCCGTGCAGGTGGGGGAGTGGGTTGTGGTGCGGTTGGAGCACCACAAGCGTGGCCGGCAGATGGCGTTTGCCACCGTGAGCCTGCAAGTGGGAGACAAGGTGGTGGCAAGGGCGAATGCAGTGTTTGCGATGCCTCATACCGACGGATGACCGCGATCAACTGTGGGAGCTGGCTTGCCTGCGATAGCGGTGTATCAGGTAACAACTGCTTGGCTGACACGCCGCTATCGCAGGCAAGCCAGCTCCCACATGTAGATCGTGTTTTTTCCGGAAACCCGGGCAAAGAAAAGGCCCGATTTTCGTGGAATCGAGCCTTTTCTCGTGTTGCTCTTGTTGACTGGGGCTGCTGCGCAGCCCAACGGGAGCAGGCTCCCTCGCCACAATTAGCCTGTTGCTCTTTAGATCAACTGCGCTCGAGCGCCAGGGCTACGCCTTGGCCGCCGCCGATGCACAAGGTGGCCAGGCCTTTCTTGGCGTCGCGCTTGATCATTTCATGCAGCAGGGTCACCAGCACGCGGCAGCCTGAGGCGCCGATCGGATGGCCGATGGCGATGGCGCCGCCGTTGACGTTGACCTTGTTCGCATCCCATTCCAGCTCTTTGCCCACCGCCAGAGACTGCGCGGCGAAGGCTTCGTTGGCTTCGATCAGGTCCAGGTCGCCCAGGCTCCAACCGGCTTTGTCCAGGCAGCGGCGGGTCGCCGAGACCGGGCCGATGCCCATGATCGCAGGGTCCACGCCAGCGTTGGCGTAGCTGGCGATACGCGCTAGCACCGGCAGGCCGAGGGCCTTGGCTTTTTCGGCGCTCATCAACAAGACGGCGGCGGCGCCGTCATTGAGGCTGGAGGCGTTGCCGGCGGTCACGCTGCCGTCTTTCTTGAACGCGGGCTTGAGCTTGGCCAGCGACTCGGCTGTGGTACCAACGCGCGGTTGCTCATCCACGGCGAAGGCCACCGGGTCGCCCTTGCGCTGCGGGATCAGGACCGGGGTGATCTCATCGACAAACCGGCCGGCTTCGATAGCGGCGGCGGCTTTCTGCTGGGAGGCGGCGGCGAAGGCGTCCTGGGCTTCACGGCTGATGCCGTACTTGTCCACCAGGTTCTCGGCGGTGATGCCCATGTGGTAGTCGTTGAACGCGTCCCACAGGCCGTCAGTGATCATGCTGTCGAGCATCTTGGCGTGGCCCATGCGCAAGCCGGTGCGCGCAGCGGGTAATACGTACGGCGCCAGGCTCATGTTCTCCATGCCGCCGGCGATGATCACATCAGCGTCGCCACAACGGATGGCTTGGGCGCCCAGGTGCAGGGCTTTGAGGCCCGAGCCGCAGACCTTGTTCAGGGTCAAAGCCGGCACCGCATGGGGCAGACCCGCCAGAATAGAGGCCTGGCGCGCCGGGTTCTGGCCGCTGCCTGCGGTCAGTACCTGGCCGAGGATCACTTCATCGACCTGAGCCGGATCCAGGCCGGTCTGCTCCAGCAGGCGACGGATCACGGCCGCGCCCAACTCCGGTGCCGGAATGCTGGCCAGCGCTCCTTGAAAGCTGCCCACGGCGGTGCGGGTGGCAGCAACAATCACGACGTCTTGCATGGAATCTGTCCTCACTGGAAGTGCATTTCTGGAACGTGGTCCGGGACGATCAGTTTACCGGCGGTCTTGCTCACAATCTCTTCAACGCTGACGCCAGGTGCGCGTTCCTTGAGGACAAAAGCGCCATTTTCGATTTCCAGGTACGCAAGGTCTGTCAGCACGCGCTTGATGCACTTGGCGCCGGTCAGCGGCAGGCTGCATTGGCTGAGCAGTTTGGACTCACCGTCCTTGGACGCGTGGGTCATGATCACGATGATGTTTTCTGCACCGGCCACCAGGTCCATGGCGCCGCCCATGCCTTTGACCAGCTTGCCGGGGATCATCCACGACGCGATGTTGCCTTGCACGTCCACTTCAAATGCGCCGAGCACGGTGAGGTCGACATGCCCGCCGCGAATCATTGCGAAGGACTCGGCAGAGGAGAAGATCGAGGCGCCGATGCGTGCGGTCACGGTTTGTTTGCCGGCGTTGATCATGTCGGCATCGATGGTTTCTTCGGTCGGAAACGGTCCCATGCCGAGCAGGCCGTTTTCCGATTGCAGCATCACTTCCATGCCTTCGGGGATGTAGTTGGCCACCAGGGTCGGGATACCGATACCGAGGTTGACGTAGAAACCGTCCTGCATTTCGCGGGCGACGCGTTGAGCCATTTGTTCGCGGGTAAGAGCCATGTGTTGTCTCCTTATTATTTGGGCTGGCGGATTATTTGCGGACGGTGCGCTGTTCGATGCGCTTCTCGAAGGTGCCGCAAATGACTCGGTCGACGTAGATGCCTGGGGTGTGGATCTGCGCCGGGTCCAGCTCGCCCGGTTCGACGATTTCTTCCACTTCGACCACGGTGATCTTGCCCGCAGTAGCCGCCAGCGGGTTGAAGTTCTGCGCGGTATGGCGGTAGATGACGTTGCCGAAGTGGTCGGCTTTCCAGCCTTTGACAATGGCGAAGTCGCCGGTGATGGACTCTTCCATCAGGTACGGGCGACCGTTGAACTCGCGGGTTTCCTTGCCTTCGGCGACCGGAGTGCCGACGCCGGTGGCGGTGAAGAACGCCGGGATGCCGGCGCCGCCTGCGCGCATTTTTTCGGCCAGGGTGCCTTGGGGCGTGAGCACCACTTCGATTTCGCCGCTGAGCAGTTGCTTCTCGAACAGGGCGTTTTCACCGACGTAGGAGGCGATTACCTTGCTGATCTGCTTTTCTTCCAGCAACACGCCCAGGCCAAACCCGTCGACGCCGCAGTTGTTGGAAACCACGGTCAGGTCGCGGGTGCCTTTGCGCTTGATCTCGGCGATGAGGTTTTCTGGAATGCCGCACAGGCCAAAACCACCTGAGAGCACGGTCATGCCGTCTTCCAGGCCTGCCAGTGCTTCTTCATAGGACGCCACGCGTTTATCGAAACCTGCCATATGCACCTCTTTTATTGTTTGTGGGCCAGCCAATGAACTGAGTGTTGCGCCGACGGATTGATTTGTTAAGTTGTTTTTTAAGGTTGATTGATTTAGAAAACAGCATAGTCCAATCGCCGCCCGGAGCAGCCTCATGACCGTCAAACAGATGCGTGCCTTTCTCGCCGTGGCCCAAAGCCTGAGTTTTGCCGCGGCCTGCGAGCGCCTGCACCTTTCCCAGTCGGCGCTGAGCCTGACCATCAAGGGCTTGGAGGAGGGCCTGGGTGGGCGCCTGTTCAGCCGCAATACCCGCAACGTTGCGCTGACGCCTGAAGGTGAATCGCTGCTGCCGTTGGCGCGCCGGCTGATTGCCGATTGGGACAATGCCGAAGACGAACTGCGTCAGCGTTTCACCCTGCAGCGTGGTCGCGTCACGGTGGCGGCGATGCCGTCGTTTGCGGGCAACCTGCTGCCACCGATCCTGAAGATATTCCGCGCACGTTACCCGCAGGTGAATGTGACGGTGCACGACCTGATCAATGAACAGGTGCTGGAAATGGTCCGTGATCGCCAAGTGGAACTGGGCGTGGCGTTCGAGCCGTCCGAAGGCTCGTCACTGGCCTTCACGCCTTTATACCTGGACCGGTTTATTGCGGTGGTGCCCGGTGATTCGCCCTTGGCGCAATGTACCGAAGTCGACTGGAAAACCCTGTTGGAACACCCGTTCATCACCCTGCAACGGCCCTCGACGGTGCGCGTGATGCTGGAGGAGCATCTCGGGGCCTTGCAGATGAAATTGCCGGTAGCGTTGGAAAGTCATCAATTGGCCACGGTCGGCAAGATGGTTGCCAGTGGCCTGGGTGTCAGCGCCGTGCCTGCGCTGTGCGCGCGTCAGATGGAGGAGGCGGGCGCCCATTGCATCACCTTGAGTGCCCCGGTCATCGAGCGGCCGATTGGTGTACTCACCAAGCCCGGTCATGAACTCTCGGCGGCGGCGCAGGTGTTATTTGATATTTTTCGCGACGAAGCGGCGAAGGGACGTTTCCCGACTTTTTGAGCGTGCCACAAAACAAATGTGGGAGCTGGCTTGCCGGCGATAGCCAGTTAACATTCAACAAAAGTGTTGGCAGTTAAACCGTTATCGCCGGCAAGCCAGCTCCCACAGTGGGCAAGCTTTACTTAGTAGTAGCGGTCGATCACTTTAACTTGCGAGTTATCCTTGAAAGATGCCCAGGCATTGTTAAGTGTGTCGAAAACTTGCTCAATAAAGTTTCGATCGGCCGCCGCTTTCTTGCCGACATAACCCTGGCCGCGGCGGTACATCTTCAGGCGCGCCGCCAGTTCACGGTGGGTGCGGTCGAACTCGGCTTCTTCGGTGTGGGGCGCCAGGCAGTCAATTTTGACTTCGCCCGATTTGCCAATCCACAGGATATGGTCGTCGAGTTTGTCTTTTTGCGCTGCGAACATCTCAGCCAATTCATCGATAGTTGGTTGGTTGTTCAGATTCATGTGTAAGCCCCTTGACCAGTTGGCGATCTATCAGTTGGTTCGTTAAAACTGCTTAGTTGTCTCCGGTTGCGAAAACCGGGCGTCAGTAACGGTCTGCCGAATACGGGCAGGGTCTTGAACCTGATGCATGTAGTCTTGCTGATGAGCGGCTACGTAATGGTTTCATCACGAAGACAAGCAGCGTTTGAGCTCCTTGTACCGATCCTTGCGGGCTGGTCAGCTTCATCAATCTGCCTTGTGGGCAGTGCACATCCGGAAAAAACAGCTCGGCGGTCAGACGAGCTTGTTCAAAACGCGTGTTACCAACGCTCCCGATCCGGGAGACGTCTCGATAATGCAAGGACAAAAAGGTTACGTCAACGGTTATGTAGTGATTATTTTTAGTCACTACATAAATTGCTGTGGGGACGGGAGAATGCGGGAGAACGTGACTTGGGCGTCATTTTTTGTGCGGTGGGTCTCGGTGGGCAGGTAGTCAATACAACGCGAAAACCCTGTGGGAGCTGGCTTGCCTGCGATAGCGGTGTGTCAGCCAAAGCGTTGTTAACTGATACTCCGCTATCGCAGGCAAGCCAGCTTCCACAATTGAATTTGCAGTGTGCCTACTGACGCAATCGCTCGGCCAGCAAAGGCAACAACCGCTCGCATGACGCCTGGATCTTCACCTGCAACAGCTCATCCCCACGGGTCTTGCCCAGGTTGATGGCTATTACCGGCTTGCCTTGCTCCACCATCGCTTTGCACAGGCGAAACGCCGAATAGGCCATCAGTGAAGAACCCACCACCAGCAGCCCGTCTGCATGCTTCACGGCGGCCATGGCCCTGGCTGCTGTCGCCGGCGCCACGTTCTCGCCAAAAAACACAACGTCTGGCTTCAGGCGCTCGCCATTGCAATGGGGGCAGCGCGGCACCTGGAAGCGTTCTTCAAAGGTCGGATCGAGCAGCGTGTCACCGTCGGGCGCCTGCACCGCGTGGACCTGCACCAGGTAAGGATTGTCGATTTCCATCTGCCGCTGAATCACATCGCGGGTACTGCGCTGCTGGCAGTCCAGGCACAGCACACGATGCAGGCTGCCATGCAGTTCGATTACATCATGGCTGCCGGCCTGATCATGCAGGGTGTCGACGTTTTGCGTGATCAGCCCGCTGATACGGCCGCGCTGCTGCAGCGTGGCCAGTGCCAGATGAGCCTGGTTCGGCTGCGCAATACGCACCCGTGGCCAACCCAGCATGGCGCGTGCCCAATAGCGGCGACGCGCTTGCGCGGTGGCGAGGAATTCCTGGTACATCATCGGTGCCTTGCCACGGCGCACGCCTTCGCTGTCGCGATAGTCCGGGATACCCGATGACGTGCTGATACCTGCACCGGTCAAGACCAAAAAGCGTCGTTCAGCCATGGCCCGGTACAGGGTGTCGAGATGGTCTTCTTGATGGTCCAGCGTATCGAGCATGGGTTCCCCTATTCGCCGCGGATGTATTGCTCCAGCTGTTTGATCAGGTCGGCCTGTTCGGAAATGGCCTCTTTTACCAAGTCACCGATGGACAGCAGGCCCAGCAGTTTGCCGTCTTCGACCACGGGCAGGTGGCGCAGGTGACTGTCGGTCATGATGTTCATGCATTCTTCGACACTTTTATGGGTATCCACGGTGATGACCGGCGAACTCATCACCTCATGAACTTTTGTGGTGACCGAAGAGAGCCCCTTGAGGATGAGTTTGCGCGCGTAATCACGTTCGCTGATGATCCCGACAACCGAACCTTCCTTGACCACCGGCAAGGCACCGACGTTTTTCTCTGACATCCGCACCAGCGCCTCAAATACCGTGTGGTCCCATTGAATGGTATGGACGTCCTGGTTCTTCTGGTCCTTGGCTTTGAGCAGTTGTGCAACGGTTTTCATGGCGGCCACTCCGGTGTTGTTGTTAGGAAGTCAGCGAGTCCCCTACAGAATCCTAGACGGGCTACAGCGCCGCAAGGCCCAAAGCGGCGTTAAACCCGTCGAAAAACGTCATTCGCCGGATTATTTCGCGATTTAGCCGGCACTTTTCGGTTTTTTCGCCCGCTTTGTAGCGCCTGTTGTCTTGCGTGGTGCGGCCTTGCGTTTGTTTTTCCACGGCGTAGCCCCTCGGCCTGCCGGGCTGGCTGGGCCGGTGATGGTCATGCGCATGCCATTGCAGCGTGCCACTTGTTTGCTCATCCAGGCCGCCTGCTTGGCGACGAATTCTTCCAGGCTCATTTCACCGCTTTGCACCATGTCCAGTGCCTGCTCCCAGATCGCGGTGGTGCCTGGGTCGGCAATCGCCCGAGGCACCGCGTCGATCAGGCTGAACGCCGCCGGAGTGGCTGACAGTGCCTTGCCGTTTTTGACCAGATAACCCCGGTCGAGCAAGCCCTGGATAATTCCGGCACGGGTGGCTTCAGTGCCGATGCCGGTGGTGTCCTTGAGCTTTTGCTTGAGCAGCGGGTCTTCCACCAGTTTGGCGACGTTTTTCATCGCCTTGATCAGGTCGCCCTCGGTGAAGGGCTTGGGCGGCTGGGTCCACAGGTCCTTGAGGTTGACCTTGGCCACCGCGTAATCCTGGCCTTGCACCAAGGTCGGCAAGGCCTGCGGAGCGGGAGCTTCACGGCCTTTGGCGGGCGCCAGCGCCTCGGGCAGGGCGCGTTTCCAGCCCGGCTCGATGATGACTTTGCCTACCGCGCGCAAGGCTTGGCCGGCGCAGTCGAAATCAGCCTGGGTGCGGTCGTATTCATGGTTGGGCAGGAACTGCGCCAGGTAGCGCGCGCGAATCAGCGTGTAGACCGCACGGTGTTTGCCGGCCAGTTGCGCGACGTCCTTACCGGCACCCGTAGGAATGATGCCGTGGTGCGCGCTGACCTTGGCGTCGTTCCAGGCCCGCGAGCGGCGTTGCGGGTCGATGTGCGGCATCAGCTCATTGACTGCCGTATCCGCGCGGGCCAGCGCGGCCAAGATCTTCGGTGCATCACTGTGTTGGCTGAGCGGCAGGTAGCCGCAATCACTGCGAGGGTAGGTGATGACTTTGTGGGTTTCGTAAAGGGACTGCGCGATGTCGAGGGTTTCCTGGGCACCCAGGCCGAGCTTCTTGGAACAGATTTCCTGCAACGTGCCGAGGTCGAAGGGCAGGGGCGCGACTTCGCGCATGCGCTCGGTACGCAGTTTGACCAGCCGGGCGCTGGCGGCGTTGGTCATCGCATCGGCCGCATCGCGAGCCAGTTGCGGGTTAAGACAGCGGCCTTGATCGTCGCAGGCATCCTCAGCGGCGCGCCATTGAGCCGTGAAGGTCATGCGGTCATGCCGCAAGTCGACATCAATGGCCCAGTAAGCCACTGGCACAAAGTCGGCGATGCTGCGGTCGCGGTCCACCACCAGGCGCAAGGTCGGCGTTTGCACGCGGCCCACCGGCAATACGCCTTGATACCCGGATTGACGCCCGAGCAAGGTAAACAAGCGACTCATGTTCATGCCGATCAGCCAGTCGGCGCGTGAGCGGCCGAGGGCCGAGTGGTAAAGGCTGAAGGTTTCGGCGCCGGGTTTGAGGGCTGCGAGGGCTTTGCGAATGGAGGCTTCATCCAGTGCCGACAGCCACAAGCGCTGGATCGGTCCGCGATAGCGGCAATGCTCCACCAACTCACGGGCGATCATCTCGCCTTCGCGGTCGGCGTCGGTGGCGATCACCAGTTCCTGGGCTTCCCCGAGCAAACGCTTGACGGCCTTGAATTGGCTGGCGGTCTTGGGCTTGACCAGCATCTTCCATTTTTCCGGCACGATTGGCAGGTCGGCCAGCACCCAGCGCTTGTATTTAGCGTCGTAGGCGTCGGGTGGGGCGGTTTCCAGCAGGTGGCCGATGCACCAGGTGACTGTGACCCCATTACCCAGCCAGCACCCGTCGCCACGCCGACTGGCGCCGAGTACGGCCGCGATATCCTTGGCCTGGGAGGGTTTTTCACAGAGGTACAGCCGCATGGTCATCACATCAGATCGGGTTGATGCCTTGCAGGATGCTCAGTCAAAGGCAATTGAGCAACCATTATCTGTATGGATGTACAGCAATTTGTGTGGGCAGCACTCAGCAAAATGAGAGCACTGGCCTGCCTGCGATACGCACAACTCGGTACATCTGACACGCCGAGGTGACGCAATCGCAGGCAAGCCAGCTCCCACAGGTGGCTGCAGCGTTTTGAAGATCAGTTGTTATTGATGTCTACGTTCTTGGTTTCCTTCAGGCAGAACAATCCCACAATCAAGCTCACGCCGGTCACCACCACCGGGTACCACAAGCCGTAGAAGATATCGCCGGTGTACACCACCAAGGCAAACGACACGGTCGGCAGGAACCCGCCAAACCAGCCATTACCGATGTGGTAGGGCAGCGACATCGAGGTGTAGCGAATACGCGTCGGGAACAGTTCCACCATCAGCGCTGCCAACGGGCCGTAGCACATCGCGGCGATCAGAATCAGCACCACGATCAGCACCACCACCATCACCTTGTTGACCTGGGCCACGTCCGCCGAAGTCGGGTAGCCGGCGAGGGTCACCGCGCCGCGCAGGGCCGCTTCGTCGTAACCGTCGATGCGCACATCACCCACGCTCACCTGCACCGGGCTGCCGGCTGGCGCGGCGGCGCTGCTGTATGGCAGACCTTGCTTGACCAGGAAGGTCTTGACCTTGTCGCACGGGCTGTCAAAACGCGCCTTGCCCACTGGGTCGAACTGGAAGGTGCAGGTGGCCGGGTCGGCCAATACGGTAATCGGCGCCTGGTGGCTGGCCTGGTCCATCGCCGGGTTGGTGTAGTGCGCCAGCCCTTTGAAGATCGGAAAGTACAGCGCGGTGGCCAGCAGCAAGCCGAGCATCAGCACCGGTTTGCGCCCAACCTTGTCCGACAGCCAGCCAAACAGGATGAAGAACGGCGCGCCGATCACTACGCTGATAATCAACAGCATATTGGCCAGGGCCGGGTCCATCTTCAGGAACTGCGTGAGGAAGAACAGCACATAGAACTGCGCCGCATAGAAGGTCACTGCCTGCCCGCCGTTGATGCTGAACAGCGCAATCAGCACCACCTTGAGGTTTTCCCATTTGCCGAAGGATTCGCGGATCGGCGACTTGCTCGCCTTGCCTTCCTCTTTCATCTTCAGGAATGCCGGCGACTCATGCAGGCTCATGCGGATCCAGGTGGAAATGCCCAGCAGCACAATCGAGAACAGGAACGGAATGCGCCAGCCCCACACCTCGAACTGGTCGCCGGTGAAGTAACGGCACGCCAGCACCACCAGCAGCGACAGCAGCAGGCCCAGGGTGGCGGTGGATTGAATCCAGCTGGTGTGCAGGCCGCGTTTGCCGGCCGGTGCGTGCTCGGCCACATAAGTGGCTGCGCCGCCATATTCACCGCCCAACGCCAGGCCTTGCAGCATGCGCAGCACGATCAGAATGATCGGCGCCGCAATGCCGATGCTGGCATAGGTCGGCAATAGCCCGACACAGAAGGTCGCGACACCCATCAGGATGATGGTGACCAAAAACGTGTACTTGCGCCCGATCATGTCGCCCAGGCGGCCGAACACCAACGCGCCGAACGGCCGCACCACAAAGCCTGCGGCAAAGGCCATCAAGGCAAAGATAAACGCCGTGGTGTCATTCACCCCGGCAAAGAATTGCTTGCTGATCACCGCCGCCAGGGCGCCGTAGAGGAAAAAGTCGTACCACTCGAACACCGTCCCTAAAGACGAGGCGAAGATGACTTTTCTGGATTCGCTGCCGGTGCTCGCCTTGACGGCCGAGCCCAGGGGTTGAGCATGTTCTGACATCGGGTATCCCTCACAGTGATTATTTATTGTTGTTCCACTGTCGGCGCCGGGTGCGGCGCCGCTATTCAGATTGCATGAACCGTTTCTCTCTGCGGGGCGAGACTCCTTGTGTTCGGCGAAAGCATCAGTTGCGCTGCCTTTTCCGCAATCATCAGTGTAGGTGAGCAGGTGTTGCCGGATGTAATGCGTGGCATCACCGAGGCATCGGCAATACGCAGGCCCGGCACGCCATGTACGCGCAGTTGCGCATCGACCACTGCATCTTGGTCATCGCCCATGCGGCAAGTGCCCACTGGGTGAAAAATCGTCGTGCCGATACGCGCGGCGGCTTCATGCAGTTGTTCTTCGGTTTGCAGCGAATCGCCGGGCAGGTATTCCACCGGCTTGAACTGGCTCAAGGCCGGTGCGGCGACGATTCGGCGGGTCAGGCGGATCGCGTCGGCGGCCACGCGCAAATCTTCGGGATGGCTGAGGTAGTTGGGCCGTATCAGGGGTGCATCCGCCGGGTTGGCGGAGCGAATATCAATGCGGCCACGGCTTTGCGGGCGCAGGTCGCACACCGACGCGGTAAACGCCGGGAACGCATGCAATGGCTCGCCAAAACGTTCCAATGACAGCGGTTGCACATGGTATTCAAGGTTGGCCGACGTCTGTTCCGGGCCGGAGCGGGCGAAGGCGCCGAGCTGGCTGGGGGCCATCGACAATGGGCCGCTGCGGTCATACAGGTAGCGCAGGCCCATGCCCATCTTGCCCCACAGCGTGCCGGCGATCTGGTTCAAGGTGCGTGCGTTTTCGAGCTTGTAGATCAGGCGCAGTTGCAGGTGATCCTGCAGGTTGCCGCCAACACCCGGCAGCTCATGCAGCACGTTGATGCCTAATGGCTTGAGCACAGCGGACGGGCCAATCCCCGAACGCTGCAGAATACCGGGCGAACCAACAGAACCGGCGCACAGGACGATTTCCTTGCGTGCCTTCCAGCTCAGTTGTTGCCCATGTTGACGCCCGACCACGGCCGAAGCGCGACCGTTTTCCAGCACTACACGGTCGACTTCCACTTCGGTCAGCACGGTGAGGTTGGGGCGCTGGCGGATCGGCTTGAGAAACGCCTTCGCCGCGTTCCAGCGCACCCCGGCCTTTTGGTTGACCTGGAAGTAGCCGCAGCCTTGATTGTCGCCCTGGTTGAAATCGCTGATCGGCGCGATACCACTCTGCGCCGCCGCATCGCGAAAGGCGTCGAGGATCGGCCAGTGCAGGCGCTGTTGCTCCACGCGCCATTCACCGCCGTCGCTGTGAAACTCCGAGCCGCCGGCAAAATGGTTTTCGCTCTGTTTAAACAGTGGCAGCACGTCTTTCCAGGCCCAACCTGCGTTGCCTGCCGCTGCCCAGCCGTCGTAGTCCTGGGCTTGGCCACGCATATAGATCATGCCGTTGATGGAGGAGCAGCCTCCCAGCACTTTGCCGCGTGGGTAACTCAGTGCACGGCCTTGCAGGCCTTCCTGGGCTTCGGTCTTGAAGCACCAGTCGGTGCGCGGGTTGCCGATGCAGAACAGGTAACCGACGGGGATGTGGATCCAGGGGTAATTGTCGCGGCCACCGGCTTCGAGCAGCAGCACGCGGTGGGCGGGGTTGGCGGACAATCGATTAGCCAGCAGGCAGCCTGCGGGGCCGGCGCCTACGACGATGTAATCGTATTCAGCAGTTGCAATGGGCATCTGAGGTCTCGCTTGTTTTTCTTATTGGGCCCATCCTAGTTGTTAGTTTTCGTCTTAAAAATGTTAGTTTTTACCCAGCTGCTGTGCGTTTTTAAACAGCGGCACTTAAACCTCGAAGCATGTGGCGAGCGAGCTTGCTCGCGCTGGGCCGCGAAGCGGCCCCATCAGAGTAAGCGCGATGGTTCAGATGAAGTGTAGTGGCAGGCATTGGGCCCGCTGCACAGCCCGGCGCGAGCAAGCTCGCTCGCCACAGTAAGCGCCAGCCACAGGTGCCAGGCCAGGCATTAGAAGGTACTTTTGTCCAAGGGAGGCGACATGTTCGACTGGAATGACCTGCGGTTTTTTCTTGAGTTGCAACGCAGCGGCCGCTTGCTCACCGCTGCGCAGCGCCTGAAAACCACGCATGCCACGGTGGCCCGGCATATCGAGGCCATTGAGAAAAGCCTCGGCACCGCGCTGTTCGTGCAGCACGCCCAGGGCTACGAGTTGACACCTTCCGGTGAAGCGCTGCTTAAGCACGCCGAGGCCATGGAAAACGTCGCGTTGCTGGCCGAAGACGAACTTACCCACTCCGCTGCGCCGCTGGGCAAGATTCGCCTTGGCGTGGCCGAGGGTTTGGGCGTGATGTTCCTCGCCAGCCGCATGGGCGGGCTGTTCGAGCGTTATCCGGGGCTGGAAGTGGAACTGGTAGCGGTGCCGCGCTTTGTGAGCATTCTCAACCGCGAAGCGGAAATCAGCATCCACCTCGAACGCCCCAGCGTCGACCAACTCGTCACGCGCAAACTCACCGACTACCGCCTGGCGCTCTACGCCAGCCGGGCCTACCTTGCGCGCAACCCGCCAATCGAAAAGCGCGAAGACCTCGCCGCTCATGCCTGGATCGATTACGTGGATGACCTGTTGTTCAGCCAGGAACTCAAGTTCCTCAGCAGCTTTTGTCGCAACCCCAAAGTGGTATTCCACAGCACCAGCGTGATTGCTCAACACCAGGCGGCGCGTTCGGGATTGGGCATTGCGGTGCTACCGTGCTTCATGGCCGCTGGCGACCCGGACCTGGTGCCATTGCTGCCGGCAGAAAGCATCCAGCGCAGCTACTGGATCAGCTCGCGCCGGGAGCTGCACAAGTCGGTGCGGTTGCGGGTGTTGTGGGATTATGTGGTGGAGTTGTGCGCGCGGGAGCAAGGCTTGCTGCTCGGCGAACCCCACTGAAGAAACCGGATAAAAAAATGTGGGAGCTGGCTTGCCTGCGATGAGTCCCTGTCAGTCAACTTATTTGTTGAATGACACACTGCAATCGCAGGCAAGCCAGCTCCCACATTGGGTTTGTGTTGTGTCAGTCAGGGGTTAGAGCTTCACCACCTGATGCACCTGCTCAGCACACGCCCGTGCCTCGTCAATCATCTTGCCAAACGCTTCACTGGCAACTTCCGCATGGGTCAGCCAGCGTATTTTCTGGCTCAGGCGATAGTGATACTGCAGGCCGTCATCCGTGCGTTTGCCGTCCAGATCCAGGTCATACCAGGGCGAACGCACCTGGCAGCCGGGAATGGCTTTTTCCATTTGCCCACCGGTCAGCGTGAAGCGGTAGTCGTAGGTTTCCGGGTTGCCCAGGTAAAGATCGGCTTGTTGAGCATGGCGGCGATAGTTGATGAAACCATCCCAGCGGCCTTTGAGTGACTCGTCGGTGTAGACGTAGTCGTTCGCGAGCTTTTCCAACGCACGCTGGTCGTTCATGCTGGCGTTGACGGTGTAGCCGTCGTGTACCACGAATGCGGTGGGTTGGCGGGTGATTTTGCAGTCGCTGATGTCATTGCCGAAATTGCCGCAGATGTTCTGGTCGCTGGCGGTGGTGCCTTGTTGGCGGTCGGCGACGCTCATTTGCATCAGCGGCAAGCGGCTGAAGGTGATGGTGGCCTGGGTGGCGCCATTGCCTTGCTTGTCGAAGTGCACTTTTTTGTCCAGGCGCAGGGTGGTTTCCGGGCGTTCCAGCGGGATCTGTTCTTCGCGTACCTGGCCCTGAGCATCATTGACCAGTACCCAGCGGTCCTGGATGTCGGGCAGGGTCTGGCCGGGGGCGAACACCGGGTTGGTCGGGTCGAGCCACCAGACCTGGCCATCGACTTCGGCACGCACGATGGCGTGGTTCGCTGCATTGGTGCCGGGGATCAGCAATGCGAACGCCACGTCGCCACGGCTGACCCAGGCGGTTTCGGCCTTGATGCCGCTGGCCTTGAGCATGGCGGTCAGCAGGATCGCCAGGTCTTTGCAATCGCCATAACCATGCTGCTCGATTTCCGCCAGGTTGAACGGCACATAACCGCGCTCGGTAGCGCGCCAATCGCCCAGGTAGCGGTAGTGGTCGTTGATGTGCTGCATCAGCGCTTCGACCTGTTGTGCCGGCGCCAGGTTGCGTGCGGCGGCTACGGCAGCGGCCGCTTGCGCCGGCAGGTTGGCGCCGAGGATCTGATTGTAACGCTGGGCGAAATCACCGAAATACGCCTGGCGGTCCAGGGCGCTGCCCACTTCCAGGCGCGGGATGCGTTGCAGCGCGGCGCTGGAGGATTCGTTGATGTAATTGAGATAGGTCGGCTTTTTTTGCACCACGTCCAGGGTCTTGCCGTTGGCGGATGCCTTCACGTTGAAGCCGTCGAACAACTCGCTGCGCCACTGGATCGGGCGCTCGGCGGTGAAGCGCACCTTGACGTGGTCGCGCCGGAACGCGCTGGGGCCGAACATGATTGCATAGTGAAACTGGGTCACCAGCGGTTTGGCGGCGCGACGTTCGCGCACGGTGTAGCGAATTTGCGTGCCTACGCGCAGGTTCGGGAAGGCCAGCGAAGTTTGCTTGTCGCGGCTGAAGCCCTGGTCCGGGTTGGGCGCGGTGCGCGTGTCGATCTGTGCGGCGTCCAGCGCGACCGGCTTGGCGCCTGGTTGGATGGATTGCGCGCTGATCACTTCAAAGGTGTCGCCTTCGGAGTAATCGAAGTCGATGCGCGAGAGCATTTCGCGCCCGTTGGGCTTGAGGATG
Organism: Pseudomonas sp. ChxA; assembly: GCF_030263855.1. Classification (NCBI taxonomy): domain Bacteria; kingdom Pseudomonadati; phylum Pseudomonadota; class Gammaproteobacteria; order Pseudomonadales; family Pseudomonadaceae; genus Pseudomonas; species Pseudomonas sp. ChxA. Next base: position 4,718,054 of record NZ_JARPMK010000001.1, on the reverse strand, counting down.
GTGTAGTGCTGGGTGGTGGTGCAGTCGGTGCTGGCGTCGCGGTTGAAGTGGCAGTGCAGCTCGGTGTCGCTGGCCAGCGGCGCTTCGGCCAAGGGTTGCAGGGCGGCACTGACACCGTGGGAAACCAGCCCCAGGCTCAGGGCAAGCAAGGGGCGGTGAAACGAAAAACGATACAAACGGTGCATGGGCGCCTCGGGTGACACAGTGGAACAACTACCCGATGGGTAGTGAGAAGGCGCTGGATGATAATGGATCGCAACAACAAAAGCCAGGATTGTCTGACAATTAATGCGGCTGAAAGGCCCGTACTAGAGCCTTTTGTTTGATTTGTGTCAGGGTTTTAGCAGTTCAAATTCGGCACTCGCGAGCTTTTCGCCGTTCACCAGCACATGCACCCAATGCTTGCCCGCGTAATGCTTGCGCGTGGTCAGCTCACGGATATGTTGTTCGCGGCGCAGGGTCTGATGTTCGCCTGCGCCGAGGGTAAAGGCCATGAGCTTGAACACTTTCGCCGCGCTGTGGCCGGCGCTTTTTACGTAGTCGATCGCGTAGTCGACCACCAGCTTCTGCGCAGTGGCGCCAGTGGATTGCAGGCTGAACGACAGGTTGATCCGCTCGCCCAGGTTGATCACCGCGGGCGTGACGTTGAAGTGGTTAATGCTCACCTCGGCCTTGGCGCCGGCGCCCATGAGCGTCAGTGCGCGGGTATTGCCTTGCTTGATCAGGCTGCGCAAGGCATGCCGGGCGATCCAGGCCGTGTGCGGGTTGTCCAGGTTCCAGCCTTCGATCAGGCTGAGCACCCAGTCCGGGTGGTCCTTGGTGATGTCGTTGAGGTGGTTGGCCACCGACTTGCGCACGTACAGGCTACTGTCGGCCTTGAGGTTATCCAGGATCGAGGCGCACAGCTGCGGGTTGGCCTGCACCGCCGCCAAGCGAAAGGACCAGGGCAGGCGAGGGCGCGAGCCTTCACTGGCGAGGCGACGCACATGTTCGTTGGCGTCCAGCGACCACTGCTGCATCACGGCCAGGGTGCGTTCAAAGTCGTTCAACAAGAACGGGCGAATGGCGAATTCGGCCGAGCCGAATGGGGTGAAGTATTTGAGCGCGGCCATGGAGCGCTTGAAGTCACTTTGCCCGTAACTGGCCACGTAGTGGGGCAGAAACAGGCACACAAATGCACTGTTCAGGCGCGGAGCCAGCGCATGCAGCAGCTTGAGGGTTTGCGCGTAATCCAGTGGGATTACCGCATGCAGGCTCTCACTGACCCGCGCCATGCGCTGCATCACCGACAACTCGGCCAGCCCGGCTTTGGCATGCTTTAGAAAGCCTTTGGCGTCGAACGCCGGGTACACCGCCGTCATTTCACTGGCGATGTGTTGCAGGCGTTCGACGTTGAAGATTTCCTTGAGGGCCGGGACGCTTTGGTCGGTCATCGGTGATTCCATGGCTAGAGAAACCAGCGGTATTCCCGCGCGTTGATCTCTTGTTGAAAGGCCAGGTGGTCCTGGCGTTTGTTTTCGCAGTACACGTCGATAAATTCGGCGCCCAGCTTATCGCGCAATACCGCTTGATGCTGCATGGCACGCACGGCGTCGAGCATTTCCAGGGGGAAGTCGGCGCCGCTGTTACGGTCCTCGTTCAGCGGGGCGATGGGTTCTTGCCTGGCTTCTAGGCCATGCTCCAAGCCTGCCAGGATCGCTGCCAGCACCAGGTAGGGGTTGGCGTCGGCACTGGCCAGGCGGTGTTCGATGCGTAGGTTGCGCGGGTCGGACTCGGGAATACGCACGCAGGCGTCGCGGTCTTCAAAGCCCCAGCTGGCGCGAGTAGCCGCGTTCACGGTGCCACCCAAGCGGCGGAAAGCGTTGTGGTTGGGCGAGAAGATCGGCATGCAGTGCGGCAACAATTCCAGGCAACCGGCCACCGCATGGCGCAGCGGTTGCTGCTGGTGCGCCGCGAGTAAATTATTGCCCGCGCCGTCATACAGGCTGACATGCACATGCATGCCGCTGCCGGGAAATTGCAGGTAAGGCTTGGCCATAAAGCTGGCGCGGTAGCCGTGCTTGAGTGCCACGCCACGCGTGCTGCGGCAGAACAGCGCGGCCCAGTCGGCGGCGCGCAGGCCGTCGTCGCAGTGGCCGAAGTTGATCTCGAACTGGCCAGGGCCGAGTTCGGCGGTGATTACCGTGATGTCGATGCCTTGGGCCTGGGCGGTTTGCGCCATGTCGTCGAGCACTTCGCTGAAGCGCGACAACCGCTCGATGTGCAGGTTGGGCTGGTCGTCAGCGTCATCATTCAACGGGTCGCGGGCGAATTGCGGCAGGCCATCGTCGAGTTTTTTATCGAACAGGTAAAACTCCAGCTCAAACGCTACCACCGGGTGAATGCCCTTGTGCTGCAGGCGCTCCAGCACCTTGGCCAGCACTTCACGCGGTTCAAACTCGATGGGCGCGTCAGTGCCATCCGAGGTGATCAGCATTTGCCCCAGCGGCTGCGCTTCCCAGCTCACCGGCTTGAGCGTGCCCGGCACCAGGCGGCGGTTGGCATCCGGGTCGCCGTCGTGAAAGCAATAGTCACCAATCTTGAACAGCCCGCCCTGAGCGCCCAGCAGCACGGCATTTTGCGGCAGCTTCAGCGGGCTGCCGGCGGCGACTTTTTCGAGCATCTCCACCGGGTAGCGCTTGCCGTAGAAGTGCCCGGGAATGTCCAGGGCGATCAGGTCGACGTAACGCACCTCGGGGTGGTTCTGGCGAAAGGTCCGTACTTCGGCCAGCAACGTGGAGGATTGGCTTTTCACGGGTGTTGCTCCTAGTTGTAAACCCACAATACGCGGGCGGGCAGATCAGTCAGGTTGGCGTAGCGGCAATGGGCAAAACTGGCCAGGTGGAAGCTGTCGCCGGGGCCGAGGGTGACCGGGTCAGTCTCACCTTCAACCCACAGCGTCAACTCGCCCTCCAGCACAAAACCGGCCTGCTCGGCGCGGTCGCTCATGGTCTGCTCGCCGCTGTTGGCACCGGGCGCCAACAGGCTGTCGAGCATCGAAAAGGCGCCGTGCATGCTTGGCGAAACCAGAACGTCGGTGATGCCGTTGGCGTAATACACCGTGCGCCGCTCATTGGGGCGCGTGACCCAGTCGACGGCCTTGGGTTTGGGCAGGCTGTAAAAGTAGGTGGTGGGCACATCGAGGGCGTGGCTGATGGCAGTGAGATCGGCCACGGTAGGGCGCGACAAGCCGCGTTCGACTTGAGACAAAAAGCCCACCGAGCGCTCGATTTTTTGCGCGAGTTGGGCGAGGGTGAGTTTCTTGTGCTTGCGCAGATCGTGGATGAGCACGGCCAGGGCGTCGAGTTCTTGTTGTTGATTCATGAAATTTATGTCGAGAAATTTCATGAAAAATTACAGGATTTATTTCACGCTGGCAATGGATGTGGCACAGCTTCTGTGGCGAGGGAGCTTGCTCCCGCTGGGCAGCGAAGCGGCCCCAATCGACCCACCGCGTTGGTTCAGGTGGTACTCGGCCAGCCTTTTTGGGGCTGCTGCGCAGCCCAGCGGGAGCAAGCTCCCTCGCCACAGGGGCGCGTGACATATTGGGAAACTCAATGGCCCAGGCGAGTGGCAAAGTGTGTTTCATCAGGGCCCACACGCTGCCTAAGCTTTTGTGGCGAGGGAGCTTGCTCCCGCTGGGCAGCGAAGCGGCCCCAATCGATTCACCGCGTTCCTTCAGGTATTACTTGACCAGCCTTTTTGGGGCTGCTGCGCAGCCCAGCGGGAGCAAGCTCCCTCGCCACAGGGGCGCGTGACATATTGGGAGACTCAATGGCCCAGGCGAGTGGCAAAGTGTGTTTCATCAGGGCACACACGCAGCCTAAGCTTTTGTGGCGAGGGAGCTTGCTCCCGCTGGGCTGCGAAGCGGCCCCAATCGACCCACCGCGTTGGTTCATGTGGTACTCGGCCAGCCTTTTTGGGGCTGCTGCGCAGCCCAGCGGGAGCAAGCTCCCTCGCCACAGGGGGGCGTGACATATTCGGAAACTCAATGGCCCAGGCGAGTGGCAAAGTGTGTTTCATCAGGGCACACCCGCTGCCTAAGCTTTTGTGGCGAGGGAGCTTGCTCCGCTGGGCAGCGAAGCGGCCCGATCGACCCACCGCGTTGGTTCAGGTGGTACTCGGCCAGCCTTTTTGGGGCTGCTGCGCAGCCCAGCGGGAGCAAGCTCCCTCGCCACAGGGGCGCGTGACATATTGGGAAACTCAATGGCCTAGGCGAGTGGCAAAGTGTGTTTCATCAGGGCACACCCGCTGCCTAAGCTTTTGTGGCGAGGGAGCTTGCTCCCGCTGGGCAGCGAAGCGGCCCCAATCGACCCACCGCGTTGGTTCAGGTGGTACTCGGCCAGCCTTTTTGGGGCCGCTGCGCAGCCCAGCGGGAGCAAGCTCCCTCGCCACAGGGGGGACATATTGGGAAACTGAATTGAACGGAGGTATTGCTGTGGATTGCTAGATTGAATGGATCATTCATTCAATCGGGGGCAAAGGATTGCTTCAGAAACCCAATTCTCATCTATTGCGACGTGGTCGTTATTCCGAGGCGGGCCGAGCTTATTTGGTAACTGCCGTGGTTTATCAGCGCCGCCCGGTGTTTGCCAATTTTCGCTTGGGGCGGTTGTTAGTGGCAGAGTTCAAACAGGCTCATGACCTCGAACTGGTCAATTCTTTGGCTTGGGTCATCATGCCAGACCATTTTCATTGGTTGTTTGAACTAAGAACCGCAACGTTGCCACAAGTGGTGAAGCGGGTGAAGTCGCGCAGCACGTTGACCATCAATCGAGCCTGCCATGCACGGGGCGCTTTCTGGCAAAGCGGATACCATGATCGTGCGGCGCGCGCCGAGGAGGATCTTATTAAGATCGCACGCTACATCATTGGCAACCCACTGCGAGCGGGACTGGTGGAACATATCGGCGATTATCCGCTCTGGGACGCAGCCTGGTTATAGGCTCAGAGCCCTTGTGGCGAGGGAGCTTGCTCCCGCTGGGCAGCGAAGCGGCCCCAATCGATCCATCGCGTTCGTTCAGGTATGACTTGGCCAGCCTTTTTGGGGCTGCTGCGCAGCCCAGCGGGAGCAAGCTCCCTCGCCACAGGAAAGATACAAACTTGAATGATTCCATGCGCCTGCGGTCGGAACCTGGGTACGCATCATTCATTGAAGGAGCACCCATGAAGTCCAAGACTTTTGCCGCTTGCCTGCTGCTCACCGCTGGCCTGTCCACCGCCAGCTTTGTCGTGCAGGCCGGTGATACACCCCAGGAAACCGTGCAGCCTTCGAGCATCAATACGCGGGATCTGAAAGAAGGTGATCGCGCCCCGGATATCCTGATGCGCAAGGAATCAGCGGTCAGCGATTGGAAAAAACGCGGCCTCAAGCAGCCGGAGGCGGACAGCCAATGGGCGCGGGTGGGTGACAAGTTTGTGCTGCTCAAAACCACCAACGGCACCATTCTCGAGATCACCCCCGTCAAGCGATAACCGCTCTGTTTTCCTCGCGCCTGCGTTGAGGTAAGCGGCCACAGCGGTCGCGTTACCTCACCCATCACTTTGGCCTCGACGTCACCCAGGTCGGCTTGGATATCAGCCTGCTTTCCTATTCATTGTGGCGTTGTTGAAGGCAAATCATCCAGCGTGAGCTTGCCGACGTTGTTGCTTTGCAGTTCGTAGCGCAACTCTTCAACCATCTTGGCCACTTCTTGCGCGGTTTGCAGACGGTTGGTGCTGATGCCTGTCACCACCAGATCAACTCGGCCGGTTTCGGCGTCGTAGACCTTGAGGGTCAGGGACGCGTCCCGGCACAGGGTGAACTCGCAGGTCAGCGGTGACAAACCTTCTTCGATGCAATTGCGCAATTGAGAGAGGGTAAACATGGGCCTCTGCCTCCTCAACGACGACGCAGCAACAGGCCCATCAGCAGTCCGATACCGGCGACGACAGCCACGGTAGTCAGAGGTTTGTTTTTGGCGAAATCACCGACAGTCTCCAGCGCGTCGCCGTACGTTTGCTGCAGTTGACCTGCGGCCTGACGCGCCACACCTTCAGCGTGTAATTGTTCATCGCCGGTGAGGTCGCCGATAAAGCCCTGGGCCTTGCCGGCAACCTTTTCTACGGCGCCTTTGACTTGTTCGCTTTTCATCGTGCTTTCCTTGGAAGAGATCAAACCATTACGGCGCGGGACCAAAGGCCCTGCGCCCACTCCTCAAGGTTAAGCAGCATGCACCCGTGCAATAAGGCGAATTTGCACTGGTCGCACTAGTGCATTTGCACTCTACGGTTTGCTTTTGACGCGCAGTTCGCCGGCAAACAAGCCACGCTCCCTGGCCCATACAATGGCCGCGCTGCGGCTGTGCACACCGAGTTTGGAGTACACCGTGGCCACATGGTTACGCACGGTGTTGGGTGCAAGCTTCAGGCGCGAGGCAATCTCCTTGTCGGCCAGGCCTTCGCAGATCAAACCCAGTACATCACGCTCACGGGCGGTGAGGTCGGTGAAGGCCACGTTCGGCAGGTTGGGGCTGTTGACGCTCTTGGCGTTGGCCAGTTTTTCGATCAGGGTCTGGCTGAACCAGGAGGCGTCCTGCATCACTTCCTCGATGGCCGCCACCAGTTCCAGCTCCGAGCGTTTGCGTTCGGTGATGTTCATCAGCACCAGCAGGTAGCAGGGCACGTCCTCGATGATCACCGTGTCGGCGGAGACCACACAGTCGATCACCTCTTTACCTTTTTTGCGCACCTTGAGGTCCTGGCCTTCGAGGTTGCCGGCCTTCTCCAGGGTGGCGAACAACTGCGCTGCAGCCGGGGCGCTGTCGATGAAGTTGATGTCCTCAATGTTTTTGCCGATCAGTTCTTCGCTCGTGTAGCCGGTGATGCTCATGAACGCTTCGTTGATGTCCACCACTTGCCGGTTGGCGGCGTTGCACACCAGGGTCGGCACCGGCGTCAGGCGAAAAGATTTGGCGAACCGTTCTTCGCTCTGGCGCAGGGCGGTTTCTGCCTTGCGCCGTGGCTCAAGGTCGGTAAAGGAAAACAGCATGCAGTCTTCTTCGTTCATGTCCAACGGCTGCCCGGCGACGATCACCAGTTTGCTGCCGCCTTCGGGCAGGCGCAGTTCGGCCTGCATCTGCGGGATGGTTGCGCCTTCGCCCAAGCGCTGGATGGCCAGATCCTTGCGTTCGGCCTGTTCCAGCACGTCCAGTTCATACACGGATTTGCCGATGACCTGGTCGCGGTTGTAGCCGGTCATCTCCAAAAAGCCCTGGTTGACCTTGATGTAGCGCAGGTCGCTGAGGCGACAGATCACCGCAGGCGCCGGGTTGGCGTTGAAGGTTTTTTCGAAGCGCTGCTCGGCGCTGGCCCATTCGGTGGCGTCGCTGAGGATCAGCACCAACAGCTCCGGCTCGCCGTGGGCGTCCGTCAGCACCAGGCTGCGCAAGCGGTGGACCCAACTGCGGTCCTCGTCGGCGGCAGGGGTGACTTCCACCACCACATCGCTGAATTCTTCACCGGCTGCGATTCGGCTGAGCGGGTAGTTGTCCAGCGGCAAGGGATGGTTGTTGCGATAGCGCAAGGCGAAGCGCTTGGCGTATTGCTCGGTATTGGCGCCGAGCTGCTCGACCTCACTGACCCCGTGCATGGTCAGCGCGGCTTCGTTGGCCCACAGAATGGTCTGGTCGACTTCGGCCAGGATCACACCGTCCGATAACCCGGAGATGATCTGCTGCAATTGGCGGCGGTTGGTTTCTTTGGCAAGAACGTCCTGGGTCATGGTCTCTCCGGGGATGGGCGCATGAAGGTTACGACACCCAGGCCTCAGGATAGTGCACACAGAGTTCCCGTTGCGGGGTGCGAATGCACCAGATGCTCTGGTGCATTTGAGCGGGGACGGCCGGCAACGGTCTCGCCAGACTGATACGGTCAACCACTCAAAGGATTAATCATGACAACTGTCTATGAAACCAACCGTTCACCATTTCGCGTGTCCTGGAGCTCTGTGCTGGCCGGTAGTGCAATTGCCCTGGTGACCTACCTGGTACTCAGCGTGCTGGGCACGGCCATCGGCGCCAGTGCAGTCAACCCGATGGAAGCGGGCAACCCCCTGAGCGGCTTCGGCACCGGCGCCGGGATCTGGCTGTTTGTCTCGACCCTGGTGGCGGTCGGCCTCGGCGCCTTTGTGGCCGGGCGCACTGCACCGGACCGTGGCGGCTTGCACGGCCTATTGACCTGGACCTTCACCACCTTGCTCACCACCTGGCTGCTGGCTGGCCTGGCCGCCAGCGTGGTCGGCACCGCCGGTAACGTAGTAGGCAAAGGTTTGTCCGCCGCCGGCAGTGGTATCGCCGCTGCTGCGCCTGGGATCGGCAACAGCATCAAGCAGCAGTTGAACGAGCAGGGCATCCAACTGGACTGGAACAGCCTGCAAGGCCAACTCGACACCTTGCTCAAGCAAAGCGGCAAGCCTGAATTGGACCCGGCCAACGTCGAGCAGAAAACCGACCAGGCCGCCGCTGACGGCAAGCAATCGGCCAAGGACGCCGCGACCAACCCTGCACAGGCCGGTGATGAGTTGAAGCAGTGGTTCGAACGCGTCAAAGCCTCCGGCGAGCCTGCGTTGAATGCAGCGGATAAAGACGCGCTGGTCAACATCGTGGCCGCCCGTACCGGCAAGAGCAAAGCCGAAGCCACGCAGATCGTCGACAACTATGCCCAGGCTTACCAGCAAGCCATGCAGAAGGTCGATGAGCTCAAGCAGCAAGCCGAACAGAAAGCCCGTGAAGCCGGTGAAGTAGCGGCTAAACAGCTGTCCCGCGCAGCCTGGAGCACCTTGGCGATGTTGCTGTTGGGCGCAGCCTTGAGCTTCTTTGTGGGGCGTACCGCGCTGACCACGCGTCGCGTGCCGTTGGCTTAAGCAGAGCATGTGCGGCATGGACGCCGCCAGCTCCCACCGATTATGGAGTGAACTCGCTACCCCCTGCGCTCGAATGAATGCGTAAAATACCGGCTTTTTACGTGTATCACGCAAAGGTGCCCCTTGAGCGCAGGCAAAGCTGTCGGACTGTTATTACTCACCTCCCTGTTGGCGGCGTGCGGTACTTCGCCGCCACGCACGCCAAACGACATCTGCGGCATCTTCCGTGAAAAAGACGACTGGTACGATGCCGCCAAGGTCACGCAAAAGCGCTGGGGCGTGCCGATCCAGGTGCCGTTCGCGATCATGTATCAAGAGTCGGGCTTTCGCCAGGATGCCAAGACCCCGCGCAAATACCTGCTATGGATCATCCCCTGGGGGCGCGTGTCGACCGCCGAAGGCTATTCCCAGGCCAAGGATGAAGTGTGGAACGACTACCGCAAGAGCACCGGCCGCAGCGGTGCGAGCCGTCAGGATTTCGATGACTCCATCGACTTTGTGGGTTGGTACATGGACAAGACCTACACCATCAACGGCGTCTACAAATACGATGCCTACGGCCAATACCTGAACTACCACGAAGGCTGGGGCGGCTATCGCCAACGTACCTATGCGGCCAAAGCCTGGCTGCCGCCGGTGGCGAGCAAGGTGCAGGCGCGCTCGCAGATGTATGCGGCGCAATATGCGCGCTGCAAGGATGATTTGGGCCGAGGTTTCTGGAGCCGGTTCTGGCATTGGCTGTAATGAACGCTTGGCTGATCGTTCCCTTGCTACAAAGGGTGCACTTGCCAAGCTCACCCAATTCTGGGAAAACCCAGCCTTTATGCAGCCTACGAGAGCCCCATGAGCAACGACGAACTCCAGATCACCGACACCCGCCAGGGCACCGGCAAAACCGTGGTCAAGGGCGCGCTGATCACCACCCAATATACCGGCACCCTCGAAGACGGCACCGTGTTCGATTCGTCCTGGGAGCGCGGTAAACCGTTCCAGTGCGTGATCGGCACCGGGCGCGTAATCAAGGGCTGGGATCAAGGCTTGATGGGCATGCAGGTCGGTGGCGTGCGCACACTGTTTGTACCGGCGCACCTGGCCTATGGCGAGCGTTCGATGGGCGCGCATATCACGCCCAACAGCAATCTGCGCTTTGAAATTGAGTTGCTGGAAGTGCTGACGCGGGACGATTAAAGGGGAAATAAACATGGAAGTTGGTTGCTCACTCGAAGGTATTCGGGTGGTTGAACTGCACGGCGGCGACGCGGGTGAGCTGCAGTGTTTTTTTGAACAGGCACCCGAATATTTCATCGCGGTCAATGGTGAACCGGCCACACCGACCGAAGCGCACGAAGAGTTACAGGGTCAGTTGCCGGCAGGTTGGCGTTGCAGCCGGATGTACTGGCTGGGTTATCGCGATACGCAGGACCAACTGGCCGCCGTCGTGAACATCGCGGCCGACTTGCTGGCCGTCGGCGTGTGGCATATCGGTTTGCTACTGGTGCATACACGCCTGCATGGCACCGGGTTTGCGCGACAATTGCATGCCGATCTTGAAGCGTGGGCGGTGAGCAACGGTGCCCAGTGGCTGCGGTTGACGGTGGTTTTCGGCAATACCAAGGCCGAGCGCTTCTGGCCCACGCTTGGGTATGTGCAGGTGCGCACGCGTGAAGGCATCAGGATGGGACGCCAGGTGAATAGGGTGTCGATCCAGATCAAGCCGCTGGCAGGTGGGCAGATGGACGAGTACTTGAAGCAGGTTGAGCGGGATCGGCCCGATATGCCGTAATAGCGGATGTGCATAGCGGTTGTGGGAGTTGGTTTGCTTGCGAAAGCGGGAGGTTTATTGCTTGACACTCCGCTATCGCAGTATGGGGATCTACACAACGTTAACGGGCTGGCGGTCGGGGTGTATATCCGTTGCTGCGGTAATGGCTGAGTAGGGTTCCGCTCTTACAGCGGGTCACTTTTGTAAAGACACAAAAGTAACCAAAAAGTCTTCGCCCCAACACTCGGTGCCTCGCTATGGCTCGGCATGCCCGCAATCCGACAGTGATTTGGGGGGCCGCCGCGATGGGCCATCCTTGGCCCAGCGCGGCTAAACCGGCATCCCTGCCGGTTTACCCCCCAAATCCCTGTCAGATTCCGGCCATCGTGTTTAACGGGGCGATTTCAGATCAAGATCACGATCAAAAGCGCAGATCAAAAGACCGCTGACTTCGTCATCGAAAAGGATGTAAGAGCCAGAGCAACAGCAACAGCAACAGCAACAGCAACAGCAACAGCAGAGCCATACTCGGTCAAAGGTGGGAGCTGGCTTGCCTGCGATGGCATCAACTCGGTGTGCCTGATGTACCGAGGTGTCTGCATCGCAGGCAAGCCAGCTCCCACAGAAAAGCAGCTCTTCAGTGTATGCAAATCCGCTTTTGCTTTTGATTCAACCACTCAGGTCGGCTTTCAGGCCGCCGTGCTGTAGATTTTGATCTTGATCTGCTTTTGATCTGAGACGCCCCGTTAACCACGCTGGCCGAACGCAGGCTTGAATCCGTGGGTAACCCGGCAGGACGCCGGGTTAGCCGCGCTGGGCCAAGGATGGCCCATCGCGGCGGCCCACGGATTCAAGCCGGAGTGAGGGCATGCCGAGCCTAGGCGAGGCACCGAGTGGTGGGGCGAAGACCTTTTGGTTACTTTTGGGGCGTTTGCCAAAAGTGACCCGCTGTAAGAGCGGAACCAATAGAAGCCGTTACCGCAGCAACGGATATGTACACCGACAAACCGCCACAGCAGCCAAGCCAACCCCCACAGTTGACCTTCGTCGTGTCCAAAAACCAGTTCCTGAACTCACCCTGAACAATCCACCCAAACGCCATCGGTAAATTTTCCTACGGTTTACTCCCTCGAAAACGCGGCGTAAACTCCGCGCGTTTTCATCAATAGCGGAGACCCTCAGTGGGTACTTGTTCGAGTGACAGTCGTCGGCCGGTTTCGGTAACCGGCACAAACTTGGCAAGGTAACGCGCATTTTTCCTGATGCCGTTGTCTCGCCTCAAAAAGCGAGAAGCGGCATTCCGGCAGCGGCCAGTCCTGGCACCTGCCTGCATCCCTCTCATCGACGCTGACCAGCACCTCAAATCACTTGGGATGCTACGGACGCGCCTGCCGTTTACGGTGGGCGGGCCAAGCTGACTGTGCCGTAACAACGGGCGCGGTGCAGCCGGTCATACCTGCACGAAGGTTTCTGGCATGCGCAGCAGTCATGGAGAATTTTTATGCAGGCAATCAACAACATCAACCTCAACTCTTTGGTCGACACCGTGGTCAGCCTCACCGCGGCGTTTATCCTCGGTGGTTTGATCGGCTTTGAGCGCCAGTACCGCCAACGCACGGCGGGCTTGCGCACTAACGTGCTGGTGGCGGTGGGCGCGGCGATTTTTGTCGATATGGCCAACCGCCTGGGAGGCGCCGAAGGTGCGGTGCGAGTGGTCGCGTACGTGGTTTCGGGCATCGGCTTTTTGGGCGCCGGCGTGATCATGCGTGAAGAAGGCAACGTGCGTGGTCTCAACACCGCCGCCACGCTCTGGGCATCGGCGGCGGTGGGAGCCTGTGCAGGGGCCGACCTGATCCTTGAAGCGCTGTTGGGAACCCTGTTTGTGCTGGCGGCCAACACCTTGCTGCGGCCGATCGTCAATAACATCAACCGCCAGCCATTGGACGTGGTGTCGGCGGAGGTCACCAACATCCTCTATGTCATCGCCCGGCGCAGCCAGCAACAGGCGGTGATGGTGATGCTGGAAGCCGAGCTTGCGCGCTGCAACTACCCGGCCAGTGACGTTGACGTGCGGCCGTTCGGCAGCGAAGAAGTGGAGATCGAGGCGACCCTGGCGGCAACTTCGGTCGATGGCGACGAACTGGACGCGCTGGTGGCGCGCATTTCCACCTCGACCCTGGTGGTACAGGCGTTCTGGAGCCCGAGTACCACCGATTAGCAAGCGCTTGCACAGGCTTTCCTGCGAGGAAAAGTCCTACATATGAATGGGATTACCCCTTCGGTCAAAACGTTATTTCGTTGTTAAGGTTGCGCACTTGCAGCCAGCCGGCGGTAACGGTTTAGCGATACGTGCTTGGCATGTTTTCGATCGAAAGGGACCAGGTTTGGCCTGGTTATCCGCCTGAGTGAAGGCCGTACCGCTGGTCGGAACTGTTATTTCTCACAGGTACCTGTATCCCATGTGCTGTGTAAGGGTGCTTATTCTTCTCAGGGTAGATATATGATCAAAGCGTCAGGTAGTGGGAACAAAGCACTAATTGTGGATGACCATCCGTTCATCCGCGCAACTGTCAGGCATTTGCTGAAGGCCGAAGGGTTCACTGATATCGATGAAGCCGGTACAGGCGCGGATGCTCTCCAGAAGGTGAGAGAGGGGCGCCCCGCCTTGATCATTCTCGACCTTGCCATTCCAAAACTGGGTGGGCTGGAAGTGATTAGCCGGGTCAAGGCGCTGGGCGTGCCGTGCAAGATTCTGGTACTGACGTCGTTCCTGCCGGAGTTTTTTTCCACGCGGTGCATGCGTGCCGGTGCCATGGGCTTTGTCGCCAAGACTGGGGAACTTGAGGAGCTGCAAAAAGCGATCAGGGCGGTGATGTCCAACTACAACTGCTTCCCCAGCCTGCCGAGCAGTTCGGTACGCCGTGATGATTTGCAGGCGACCGAGCACGAGTTGGTGCAGTTGCTTTCGGATCGCGAAGTGGCCGTGCTGAGGATGCTGGCGCTGGGTTTCAACAACAACAAAATCGCTGCAGATATGCTGCTGAGCCACAAGACCATCAGCACCTACAAGACCCGGCTCAAGGAGAAGCTGCGCATGACGTCTGTGGTGCACATGGCCAAGTTTGCCCAGCGTAATCACCTGATCTGATTGCCGATGATCCTTGCCCAGGTTCGGTGGTTGCTCATGGCGTTGTCGATGAGCCTGCTGCCGATGTTCGCTGTTGCCCTTGATGAGCCTCACACCTTGCGGTTGTTGGGGCATTCAAGCCTTGATAGGAATAGCCCGCCTGTGGTGCTGGGCGAAGCTGACTGGCACTGGCTGCGTGAGCGGCGCACCCTGTTGATGGGGGTTTCCGCGCCGGATTACGGGCCTTTCGAACTGACCAACAACAACGACGAACTGGAAGGCGTGACGGCCGACTATGCAAAGCTGCTCGCCCAGGCGCTGAATGTCAGCGTTGAAGTGCGCCGCTATGACACCCGTGATGAGGTGATCGAGGCGCTCAAGCAGGGCGCCATCGACTTCCTCGGTTCCGCCAACGGGTTTGAAGCCGGGGACCCGCAACTCGTCCTGTCGCGCTCCTATGCCAATGATCAACCGGTTCTGGTCACACGTACCGGTGATACCCAATCCCTGAGTGTCGACCTGGCCGGCAAGCGTGTGGCGATGCTTTATCACTACATGCCGCCCGATGTGGTCGAGGCTTTTTACCCCAAGGCCCATGTGGCGCTGTTTGCGTCGGTGTTCGAAGCCATCGGCGCCGTGGCCTTTGGTCGCGCCGATGTCTACCTCGGAGATGCCATCAGCGCGCACTACCAGATCAACCGCAACCACCTCAATAATGTACAACTGGCGGATTTTTCCACCTTGGAGTCCAACGCGTTCGCGTTTGCAGTGTCCCGTGACAATATCCGCATGCTGCGCATTATCAACAGCGCACTGAGGTCGATCCCGGGTAACCAGCAGCTGGATATAGTGCGCCGTTGGAGTGCGGGCGATCTTGGTGTTTTGGGGGCCGAGCGGCTGCACCTGAGTACCAGCGAACAACGCTGGCTGGAAAAACACCCGCGTGTGAGGGTGGTGGCGTCCGACCAGATGCTGCCGTTGGCATCCTTCACGGCGAAGGGGCGATCAGAGGGTTTGAGTGCCGACGTTCTGACTCGGATCAGCCTGCGCACCGGCTTGAAGTTCGATGTGGTCCCAGGCGGCTCGATGCCCCAGCAAATCGAAACGGTCCGTTCGGGCCGGGCGGACATGATGGCGGTGGTTTCCCCCAGCATAGAGGGCTCTGATCAGGTGCGCTTTACAAGGCCGTACCTGACCAATCCGCTGGTGCTGGTCACCCGCAGCGACGACCCAGGCATCATGACGTTGGAGAATATGCTGGGCAAGCGCCTGGCGCTGCCCAGCGGCAACGTACTGCGTGAGATCATCAACCGTGACTATCCCGGTATCCACTTCGTTGAGGCGAAGAACCCTAAGGATGCGATGGCCCTGGTGGCCAGCGGCGGCGCCGAGGGTGCCGTCAGTTCATTGATCTATGCGCGTTACCTGATCGCCTTTGAGTACCGCGACCGTTTGCAAGTGACCAGCACCGTCGGCTCTGAACCCGTGCGTATGACCTTCGGCGTCAACCGGGGGCAGTTGGAGCTGTACTCGATACTGGACAAGGCGTTGCTGAGCATCCCGCCTCAGGAAATGGATGAGCTGGTCAGCCAATGGCGCACCGATGTCATCATCGAAGACCAGTGGCTACGCCATCGCAGTGCGATTATCCAAGGGTTCGGCCTGGCGGCGGTATTGCTGCTGATTACGCTGGGATGGGCGATTTACCTGCGCAGCCTGATCCGTAAGCGGGCTCAGGCTGAACGGGCGTTGAGCGACCAGATGCGTTTTATGGGGGTGCTGATCGACGGTACACCGCACCCGATCTACGTGCGTGATCGCCAGGGCCGGCTGATGGCTTGTAACAGCGCTTACCTGGATGTGTTTGGCTTCAAGCTTGAAGCGGTGATCGGCAAGACAGTGATCGAGACCGACACCGGCAACCCGCCGCAGGCCCAGTCTTACCATGAGGATTACTTGCGGTTGATGGAGCGGGGCGAACCGCAGATTCATGATCGAGTGCTCAGGTTGCCCGCGGGCAAGGTATTGACCATCTACCACTGGATGCTGCCGTACCGTGACGGCGACGAAAATGTCGTCGGCATGATTGCCGGTTGGGTCGATGTGAGTGAGCGCCAGCGGCTGCTGGGCCAGTTGCAGGAGGCCAAGGAAGACGCCGACGCCGCCAACCGCGCCAAGACCACATTCCTGGCGACCATGAGCCACGAAATTCGCACCCCCATGAATGCGGTGATCGGCATGATCGAACTGGCGCTGGCCAACGCCGAACAGGGGCGTGCCGACCGCGATGCCCTGGAAGTGGCCTCGGTGGCCTCCCACGGCATGCTGGAGCTGATCGGCGACATTCTGGATATTGCCCGAATCGAGTCCGGCCATTTGTCTTTGGCCCTTGAGCCGGCCAATCTGCATGAACTGTTGACGTCGGTGGCACGGGTGTTCGAAGGGTTGGCGCGCGCGAAGGGCCTGGCGCTGCAAGTCGAGCTTGACCCGCAGATGGATTGTGCGGTGTTGATCGATCCGTTGCGATTCAAGCAGGTGGTGTCCAACCTGCTGAGCAATGCCATCAAGTTTACCGACCAGGGCCGAGTGCGCTTGGGTGGGCACTGTGGGTTGGCAGCGAACCCCGGCCAATTGAACCTCACCTTATGGGTAGAAGACACCGGCATAGGCATCAGTGCCGAGGACCAGCAGCGGCTGTTCAACCCGTTTATCCAGGGCAGCAATACCGAGCAGTCGGCGCGCAGTGGCTCGGGCCTGGGCCTGGTGATCAGCCGCACACTGTGCGAAATGATGGCGGGCAAGCTGCAGTTGAGCAGTACGCTGGGGCAGGGCACACGGATAGACGTGGCACTCACCTTGGCTACGACAGCGGCAATAGCGCACGAGGTTTTGGCCACACCGGCAGCCATTCAGCCCGTGCGCGTGTTGGACATTTTGGTGGTGGATGACTACCCGGCCAATCGCCTGTTGCTGGCTCGGCAGTTGAGCTTTCTGGGGCATCGCATCATCACGGCCGAAGACGGCGCCCAAGGCTTTGAATGCTGGCAAACCCACCGGCCGGATGTGGTCATCACCGATTGCAACATGCCCCACAAGGATGGCTATGCCTTGGCGCGTGAGATCCGCGCGCAAGAGCGTGAGCAAGGGTTGCATGCCTGCCTGCTGCTGGGCTTTACCGCCAATGCCCAGCCGGAAGAAACCGAGCGCTGCCGGCAGGCGGGCATGGATGGCTGCCTGTTCAAGCCAGCTGGGCTTGAGGATTTGCGCTCAGCGCTGGGCGCCTATGCGCTCAACCCGGGTTCAACCGCCGCTGAGCCGGGGTTTGATTTGAGGGCGCTGACCGTGGTGACGGGGGATGATCGCGCGGCGCTCAAGGAGCTGCTGAGCGCCTTGCTCGACAGCCTGGAGGTAGACCGCGCGATGCTGGCGTCGCTGCAACGCCAGCACCGTTTTGGTGAGTTGCACGACCTTGCACACCGCGTCAAAGGAGGGGCGCGCATGGTCAAGGCCGAGGCATTGATCGCCAGTTGCGAAACGCTCGAAGCGATATGTGAACGCCAGGAGCGCAGCGCATTGGCCGCCGCCGTTGCAGCGATAGACGTGGCGATCGGTGATTTGCATCAGCACATGGGTGACTATTACAAGCAGGCCTGATGGCAGTTGAGGGGCATTCGGTGGATTTGGGAGAACTCCTACATGAAGCGGGAACATGCCTGATTTTGTATTCGGCATATGTCTGGAAAATGGACCGGGCTCACTGACGAGCGCTGCCATCCCAGGGGTTCGCCATGCCGAACAAAGCACTGACTATCCTGATTGCCGATGAACAACACCTGCAACGACTGCACATCGAAAAAATGCTCAATCGGTTGGGTTACCACCGGATTGTGCCGGTGCAAACCTATCAAGAAGTGCAGATACTGACCGCAATTCCGGCCGAACCCTTCGACGTGTTGATCATCAATGCGGGGCTGGCGGCGCAGGCTTGCGGGCCGCAGCCCCAGGTGCGGCATGTGCTGCTCTATGACCATCAGGACCTGGGCCAGCCGGCGGGTACGAAGCCTGCGGTGCTGGTGCGATTGCCGGGTATACCGGACAACGTCAACCTCGAACACTTCATGGACATCATCGACCCACCCGAGGCCACGGCGGGCCTGCGGGTGTTGCCATGGCTGCGGGAATTATCGCGCAAACCGCTGGCCGGGGTTTAGTCCCACTTCGGCGCGATGCTCTTTGGGCTGGTCAAACGGTGGCCACGCTCCAGGGCGGCAATCTGCGCCATGTCGGCGGCGCTCAGGGTCAGTTGCAGGGCCTTTAGATTGCTTTGCAGGTTGGCACGTTTGGTCGACGATGGGATGACCGCGTAACCCAACTGCATGGCCCAGGCCAGGGCCACTTGCGCCGGCGTGGCTTGATGGCGCTCGGCGATCTGCTGGAGCACCGGGTCTTTGAGCACTTCGCCGTAGGCCAGGGTCATGTACGAGGTGATCTGGATGCCATGGGCGGTGGCGAAATCCACCACCTTCTGGTTTTGCAGGTAGGGGTGCAGCTCGATCTGGTTGGTGGCGATGTTCTCGGCACCCACCGCAGCGATTGCCTGCTTCATCAGGTCAATGGTGAAGTTGGAAATACCGATCTGGCGGGTCAGACCCAGGCGCTTGGCTTCCAGCAACTGGCCCATGAACTCGGCGACTGGCACTTGATCTTCCGGCGATGGCCAGTGGATCAGGGTCAGGTCGAGGTAATCGGTTTTGAGTTTGCGCAGGCTTTCGCGCAGGCTCGGGATCAACTGGCCTTCGGCGAAATTGGCGATCCAGATCTTGCTGGTAATAAACAGCTCATCACGTGCAACGTCGCTGGCGGCAATGGCTTGGCCGACCTCGGCTTCGTTCTCGTAGATCTGCGCGGTGTCGATGACGCGGTAGCCCAGTTCCAGGCCGGTGCTTACGGAGTCAATCACCACCTGGCCTTGCAGGCGGAAGGTGCCGAGGCCGAAGGCGGGGACGTTTTGGGTAGGGATAGACATCAGTAACTCCAGAAGGGGTGTGAACAATGGAGTCGAGTATCCGCGCGTCGTTCACTCGGAAAAACCGCCCATTGCGAAAAGGACTCTTAACTACAAGTCACGAATACCCCCAAGCGCTGTATGTGCGGCTTGTTGTGGCAGCCCGCTTACTGTGGTGATTAGGGTTGTTGTGGCGAGCGGGCTTGCCCCGCGTTGGGGCGCGAAGCGCCCCCAAAACCAGGCGACACGGTATTGTCTGGATTAACGCGGTGGTCTTAGTGGGGCTGCTACGCAGCCCAACGCGGGGCAAGCCCGCTCGCCACAGTAAGCCCGTTAGCCACAGCAAGCCCGCTCCACACAGTAAGCCTGTCCACTCCAGGGGCGTAATGGTTTTTAACCTCGCTGCCCACATTCGGCACTACATGATGGATAAAGGGAATGTCGAGCATGCGGTTCCCGCTTACAGGCTTCACTTGCCAACGATAGGCGCGACGCGGTATTCCAGAATGCTTTATGCCAGCCTTGGAACGACCATGACCCAACACCTCACCGAATACGCCGACGCCAGCCCTGAAGTGCGTGCGGTCTACGACGACATCATGCAAACGCGCAAGGTCGACCAGGTGAACAACTTCTGGAAATGCCTGGCCGCCCACCCGCCGACGTTGCGCCGCACCTGGGAAAGCCTCAAGGAAATCATGGCGCCGGGAGCACTCGACCCGTTGACCAAGGAGCTGCTGTATGTGGCGGTCAGCGTGACCAACAATTGCCCGTACTGCATTGCCTCCCACACCGCCGCCGCACGCAAGGCCGGTATGACCGACGAGATGTTTGGTGAATTGCAGGCCGTGGTCGGCATGGCCAACGAGACCAACCGCCTGGCCACCGGCTACCGCGTGCCGGTGGACGATATGTTCAAGTGGCCGTAAACACGCTCAGCGGTCGAACCAGGCCAGCAGCACCGTGACGTTATCGCGCCCGGCGTATTCGCGGGTGAGGTCTACCAGCCGTTGGCACGCGGTATCCAGCGTGTCGCGGCGGGCCAGGCTCAGCACTTGGACCATCTCCTGGTGCGGCACGCAACCGTGCAGGCCATCGCTGCACAGCATCAGCAGGTCGCCCGGCTGTGCCGGTTGCACACGCACTTGCGGCTCAACCTTGGGCCCTGGGCCAATGGCTTGCAGCAGCAGGTTGCGCGCCGGCAGTCGGTCGACCTTGCCGGCTTCGAGGGCTTGCTGGTACCAGGTCTGGTCGCGGGTCAGCAGGCTCAGCTCGCCGTCGCGATAGCGGTACAAGCGGCTGTCGCCCACATGAAACACCAACAGCGGCCCATCGGGTTGCGGGCGCCACACGCCGGTGAGGGTGGTGCCCATGCCACTGCCTTCGCTCATATGGCGCGCCACATTCTGTTGGTAGACGCATTGGTTCACGTGGTCGATGGCAGTGTGCAGCCTGCCCGCGGCTTGCATGGTCGGGTCCGACCATGTGGCGTCCGGGTCGCTGTCGATGCGCGAGGGTACGGCGGCAGGTGCCTTAAGGGCCAGGCGCAGGCTGATCAACGCCTGTGCGCTGGCCAGTGCACCGGCTTCGTGGCCGCCCATGCCATCGGCCACGGCCAGCAGCCCGAGGGCGGATTCCACGAGAAAGTTATCTTCATTACTCTGGCGCACCGAACCCACATCACTGATCCCGTAAGCAATTGCCGAGGCCAGACAATGGGGCCCGCAGGCACTGAGTGGGGCGTCGGTCATGGCAGGGGCTCAAAGCTTTGGAGGAATGCCAGGCGCTGGGCCTCGCTCTCGATATGCGCAGCCAGCAGGTGCAGGAACGGCGGGTGCTGGGCGGTGGCGCGCAGGGCGCGGCTGACCACGATGCGGGCGATAGGGCCGATCAACACGGCCAGACGACGTTCGGCCAGTTGCGCCAATTGCGCATCGACCTGTGCCGGTGTGCTTTCAGTTACCGCGGTGGGCGGCTCTAAGGTCGTAGGTTCTTTGAGGGGCGCGGCTGTGGGCGGGTTGAGCCGCTGGAACAATGACTGGCTGGCGCTGGCGAACTGCTCGCGCCCGCGTTCGGAAGGTATATGCGGCAACAGCGCCGCGCATATCGCGTCGAAGTCATCGGCGCCAGTGAGGCTCTTGCGCACCAGAAAGCGCGCCAGTGGCCCGATCTGATGGGACAGCAGCGACTCCAGTTCAGGCATCACCGCCAGCTTCCAGGGCGTCAGGGTTTCCACCGCCTCGGTCATCACGCCCGGGGCGGTTGGCAAGTGATTGACGCCACTGCTCAGCGGCTGGTTCGGGCGCATCAGTACGGTGCGGTCGTCGTCGATCTCGGCGTTGATCCAGGTGCCGGTGGTGGTGCCGAGCAAGGCCTCCAGGTCCTCGAGAAACGCTTGGGCCGACGGGTAGCGTTCGGCCGGGCGCTTGGCCAGGGCGCGCGCGATCACGGCATCGAGTGCCGGGTCGAGCGCCAGGTTCAGGCTCGACGGCGCCACCGGGGTCTGGTTGAGGATCTGTTGCATGACCATGGTCGCGGAGCCGGAGAACGGGCGCTCGCCCGTCAACAGTTGATACAGCACGATGCCGGCGGAGAACACGTCGGAGCGGCCGTCGATCAATTCACCGCAGAATTGTTCCGGCGACATGTAGCTGGGTGTACCGATCATCGAACCGGTCTGGGTGAGCGTCGAGGAGTCGAGGCGAGCCACGCCAAAATCGGTGACCTTGACCTGGCCCTCGGCGGTGATCAACAAGTTGGCCGGCTTGATATCGCGGTGTACCACCCCTTTGGAATGCGCATAGTCGAGCGCCGACAACAATTGGCGCATCCAGCCGAGGCTGTGGTTCAGGTCGCGCGGTGTCTGGGCCGCGAGCACGGTATTAAGCGGCGTGCCTTCGACGAATTCCATGGCGATGTAGGCCGAGCCTTCGTCTTCGCCATAGTCGTACACACCGACGATATTGGGATGCATCAGCCGGCCGGCGGCCTGGGCTTCGTTCTTGAAGCGGCTGACCAATTCGGCGTGCTGGCTGTCGCCAAACAGCTCCTTGCGGATGGTCTTGAGCGCCACGGTACGCGCGATATTCGGGTCGAATGCCTTGTACACCGTGCCCATGGCGCCTTTGCCCAGCACGCTGTCGATGCGGTACTTGCCCAGTTGTTCAAGCATGATCGCGGACCTATTCCTCAAGCATCTTCATGGCACTGACCAGACTGGTGCGCATACGACCGAAGGATTGGCCCAGGCGCGCCAGTTCATCCTTGCCGCTGATGTCCATCTCTGGCACATCGGTTTCTCCCAGGCTGACGCGGTCGGCCAGCGCCGACATTTGCCGCAGGCGACGGGTGACGAACAGGTGCACGGCCACGTTCAAGGCCACGAACAGCACCGCGAAAATGCCCAGCATCGACAGCATATAGCTGTGCAGTAAGCTCCTGGCGCGTTGCAACGGCAGGTCGAGCGGCACCGTGACCAACTGCGCGCCAATGGTGTCATTGAGTTTCCAGCCGAACCCATTCACCGCACCATAGATGTCGACCATGGTTTTCGGCGCCGCGTCCGGGGTGCTGTGGCACGCCAGGCAGGCGCCGTCCTTGATCTGGATCGGCCGCGCGATGTACAGCGACGCGCCCTTGTCGTCGCTGCGCTCGCCAACCATCTCCGCACTTTGCGGTTGGCTGCGCAGGGTGTTGATCAGGGATTTCTCCCAGTCATCGGCCAGGTCGCGCGGGTTGGTCGGGTTGAGCGTGGCTTCCTTGTAGGCGTAGTCCGGGTAGGACTTGAGCAATTCCTGCAGGTGCGAAATGGCGGCGAAGTCCGGCACCGACTGTGGCAGGAACTGGAATTTCAGGCGGTTCTCCAGCAGCGGCACAATCTGCTCGGCAGTGTAGGTGCTGGCCGCAGACGCCGAGCGCATCAGCATGCGCGCGGTCTCCAGGGTTTCCCGGCGCGCGCTCTGTTGCAGCATGTAATTAGTGGACAGGCTGGTGGCGATAAAACCGACGATAAACACCGCCAGGAACACCACGTTGAATTTAACCGCGAGCGACAATTTCATAAGAACCTTTGGGCAACAGCGTGGTGAGGATCAGTGCGCATTTTTGCGCCGTTCCAGGCGCAGCAGTTCCAGTTCCCATGCCAGCACGCCGCCACGGTTGGTTTTCACTGCCTGCACGAACGCAGGGTCGTTCAGGCGCGGGGCAAAGCGGCTGGCAAGCATCTGCTGGCTGAGGTTGAGCGGGCTGACCACCCAGGGCGCAATGTCGTCGTAATTAACCTCTCGCTCTTTCTTCGGCTCCTGAGCCTTGGGGGTTTTCTTGCCCAGGGGCACCAATGGGTCGAGAAACTGCGGGGGCAGGGCGTCGATAAACGCTTGTTCAGGGCGCGCAACGATCTTCAGTGGGGCGTCGCCTTCGCGCTGGGCGAAATCTTCGTGGCCCAAGGTGACATTGCGATCAGCCTTGCCGTGGTTGTCGATTTCACTGATGACTTGGCTGCCGTCCTCGACAAAGATTTCGGTCTGGCGCTTGCCCACGTGAATCACGCTGGCGCTGTTGGTCAAGCTGAAGGCCAGGGCGCCGGTGGTCACCGCAAGGTTGGCGTGGCTGTTGCCGGCGACCGGTTGCAGTTTCAGCCAGCCATTGAGCAGGTTGATCTGCGCCGCCTTGCTATTGGTGGCGATAAGGATGCGCGTGTCTGGCCCCAGTGCCAGGGTGGCTGCATTAAGGCCTTCGATCTGAATGCCGGCGGCACCGGTTTGCAGGATGTCGCCACCTTGCAGCCGCGTGCCTGGCCCCACCGTGTACAGCGTGGTGGCGCGAATCAGCTTCAGCGGTTTTTCCGCGTAGGCAATCACGGCAATGTTGGTGGGTGCAGCCAATACCAGCGGTAACTGGAACAGGCTGGCGAGCAATAGGGCTATCGAAAGTTTCTTCACGGGGGCGCCATCTGTCGAGCACTGGGGTCAGGCACCGATGCTGTGGTTACAGCCGGTGTTCGTGCGTGCGCAAGGCATCGCAGGGCCGAAGGCTAACGGCTGAATGGGTGTAGGACGAAGACAATTATCTGCATGGAAAACGCCGAATTCGATTAAGCGAAATCATGGAATAAAGCCGCGGGCACGGGTGTTCTTCTCATGGTTTCGCGTGATTCGAATGGCGTTTGCAGGGATTGGCTTTGCGTCTACATCTTCCATCTGCCTGGAGCCTTTATGACTACCCACTGCATGAACGCGTTTTCGTCGACCAAGACCTTCCTGCAACAGAATTTCATGACCGCCAAGCGTATCCCCTCAGGGTTAGTGGCCGGCTTGAACGTGTTCGACGTCAACGATCACAAGGCCGGCGGCTATCGCCTGGCCACCTTGGACAAGCCGGGCGAACACGGCAAGGTCGAGCGCCCCCTGATGGGACACTGGGTGCCCCAGGGCAGTTTTTGCGATATCCCGGCCAACCCCGGCGCGACCGGGTATGTGTTTACCCCGGACTTCAGTGGCTGCTCAATCCTGATCGACCATATCGACGATACCACCTACCGGGTATTCCACGTGCAGGGCGGCAGTGACTACCTGAACAAGGAATACCTCAGCCGTTTTGATGGGCACGGGTTGGGTTTCGCCACGGCCATGACCTTTGACGATTATGGCGAGGATGCCTACCCACGGGGCTTTGCCTTTATGAAATTCGAGGAAGGGCGCTGGTGGATTTATTTCCAGCGCCAGAACGGTGTGGGGCTGAACTTTGCCTACGGCAAGTTCCAAATGAACGGTGCGCAAACCGTGCGTGGCGGCGGGCGCATACCGGTGCCGAACCTCAAGCGCGAGTCACCGCGCCATGGTGTGGTGCACAGCGGTAAAGCGCTGCCAATGCCGGCCAGCCAACGTGCGCAACTCAAGGTTGAAGTCTGGTAAACCCAGGGTTTTTACCCGACTTGAAAAATAGTCGGGAATAAACACTTCGGGTCGGTTGTTCATCCTGCAGACGCTGATAACCAGCCATGTTCGACCACTGACGGACTTTTTTGATGATTAACCCGACCCTTCTCGACTCTTCTCTCGGCAGGCGCAAAATGAGCAATTCCGACCCTGAAACTGAGGCGCGCCGTAATCGCCTGGCGCTGCTGGTACTGCAGGTGATCGGTCTGATTGTGCTGGTGATCTGCGCGGCCGGCGCACAGCGCGCTCAGGCCCAGGACTTGCCGGAACCGGCCGTGGGTGCGGCGACAAACATTCTGATGACGGTACAGGCCACCGGCGTGCAGATCTACACCTGCGCCAAGGACAGCAACGGCCAGTTGAGCTGGCAGTTTCGCGAGCCGCTGGCGACGTTGATGGTCGACGGCAAGACCGTAGGCCGCCACTTCGCCGGGCCTGCCTGGCAACTGAATGACCGCAGTGCGGTCATGGGCAAGGTTATCGCCCAGGTACCGGGGGCCAGCGCGAAAGATATCCCACTGCTGCGCCTCGACGTGACGGCGCACCAAGGCACTGGCGAATTGGCGCAGGTCGTCGCGGTAGAGCGTCTGCATACCCTGGGTGGTGTATTCAGTGGCGGCTGCGAACAGACCGGGCAATTACACCTCGAACCTTACAGCGCCGATTACCGTTTTATCGGCCAATAGCCTGAGCCCGAGCCATTCGGCTCGGCTGTAACACCCCCTTATTTGCCTGTTTGTCTCGCGCCGATAGCTATCGGCGTGCGGCAACGCCGTGTCTGCAACACCCCAAAAATCATAGGAGCTATTACATGATCACTCGTTTACTCGCTGTTACCGCACTCACCGTCGTGGCGTCGTCTGCTGCCCAGGCGGCAGATGCCTACTCGTCCGAAGGCCCTACCGACTGGACCGGTTTCTACGGCGGCTTGAGTGCCGGCTACGGCTTTGGTGGCGATGGTGACGTCAACACCAAAGGCCAGGCTGCACCCAACATCGCCAACATCAACGGTGGTGCTCGCCCTGGTCGAGTGGATCTGGACCGCATTGGCCTGCTCGGCGGTGCGCAGATCGGTTACAACTACCAGTTCGGCCAATGGGTCGCCGGCGTCGAGGCCGATATCTCCCACACCGACCTGAACGACAGCCGCAATATCGGCACCTCGCAACTCAATACCCACCTGGCGTTGAACAATAAATTCGAATCGAAGATCAAGTACCTGGGCACCCTGCGCGGGCGCTTTGGGTATGCCTTCGACCATACCCTGATCTACGGCACTGCCGGTCTGGCCTACGGTGAAACCAGCCAGAGCGTCGACATGTTCGGCCCCACTGGCAACACCCAGTTCAGCGGCGATCAAAGCCACTTCAAGATGGGTTACACCGTGGGCGCGGGTATCGAACAGTCGCTTACCAAAAACCTGTCGTTCAAGACCGAGTACCTGTACTACGACCTGGGCCAGGACAAGCTGAACGTGGCAGTGATTCCGGGCAGTGGCGGGGCGGGCACCGGGTATGACTCCAAGTTCAAGAACGACGGGCAGATGCTGCGCGTGGGGTTGAACTGGAAGTTTGATTGACGCGGTTACCTAGCCTCATGCGCAGATGCGTGAGGCTTTGATCGGGCGCACAGTGCGGTGGTGATAGCACTGCCCCTGCTGCGCCTTTCGGCTTCTGCGGGACTGGGAACGGGTCCATGTGGTGAAGTCAAAGCGAGTGGCTGATACGACGTGTTCCTGAATCAGCATGATGGGCAAGGGCTGGTCCCTGGTCGTGTAATGGGTGCTGAACGTGACTTCCAAGGTGTCCTTGTCCCGGTAACCGCTGAGTATGGGCACCAGGGTGAACCCATGATCGACGCCTTCGGACTCCGTGGGTGTTCCGGCGAATAATACAATCCCGACATAGACCTTCCTGTCGCTCAAGCTGAACATGCACGGCGCGCACTTGACGATGGATTCCCTTAATAAAAACCTGAACGGCGTGCCTTCAAGAACACCCAGCGACAGCGTGTGATAGAGCTGCGCGTCAGTTTGCAGCTTGAGCAGTTTCTTCTTTGTGCGCACATAAAGCTTTGCCCAAAAGAACGGAATCACCAACGCGGTGATGCCCGCTTGCAACAGAAAAACCCAAAGCGTGCCGTTCTTCTCATTGGCAATGTCGAGCTGTACCAGTAGCGCACCCAGGTATTGGCTGTAGTCCACCGCGACTTCATGCCCGGCGATAACAACAGTTTGTTTTGATAACGTCAGCAGGGCTGCACTCAAGATTGTAGCGACGGTCAGGCAGACCATTCCGAGCCTTGCTACCTGCAGGTAGAGCAGCTGCCCCTGGAACCGGTGCAATCGCAAGTAGAAAAACGGATGTCTGAGGCAGACCAGATAGCCGCTGACCAGTAACGGCACAATGATCAGCAGGCCCATGAATCGTCTGACTCCATTTTTTGTACTTGGCGCATCGCATCCTTGTAACCCTCGGAGGCGATAACCTCATCGATGTCCAAGCCAATGCCTCCCTGTACGACCTTCCAGGTTTTACGGGACTTGACGTCCCTTACTCGATCCCAATCATCTTGAGTGGGTTTGCCAAACAACAAGTGCAATAAAGACATGGCGACAACCTCGAAAAGAAGTAGCCATTTTTATAGCAAGCGGTTCGGCCCCTCACCACTGATGGCAAGCCGCGCCACTGTCGTCGGTTCCCGTAGGAAACGTCTGCATTTGCGCCAGCGGTCTAAAATGTCGGCGGTGTAATCACCCAGATCACCTCTGTATTCACCTTGCCCGGGTTGCCATACCGGTGCGGCTCGCTGCTGGCAAAGCTGAAACTGTCGCCTGCAGCCAGCAGGAAATGCCGCTCACCGACCCACAGCTCAAAGGTGCCGCTCAACACATAGCCTGCTTCTTCGCCTTCATGGCTGTAGCTTTGCTGGCTGTAGGCGCCGGGTGGAAAGCAGGAGTGCAGCATCTCAAGTTGGTGGTTGGGCAACGGCGTCAGCAGTTGGTCGACGATGCCATCTTCATAGCGGATGCTTTGACGATTGTTTTTGCGTACCACATAGCCTTCATCCGCTGGCGCAGGGGCGGCTTCGCTGGCGAAAAACCACTGGATAGTCACGCCCAGGCTGCGGGCGATATTGAACAGCGCCGGGATCGATGGGTACGCCAGGTTGCGCTCCAACTGGCTGAGATAGCCGGCGGTCAGTTCACTCAGTTGCGCCAGTTCGGTCAGCGTCAAGCCGCGTGCCTTGCGCAGGCCGCGAATGCGCGTACCGAGGAACAGTGGCTGCGGTTCGTCGTTCAAAGTTTCCACGCTGTCTTGAGCCCTTCGTAGATCGCCTCTTCGGCGGTGCGCGGCGCCAGGCAGTCGCCGATGCGCTCAAAGGTCACCAGCCCCTCAAGCTCAGCGCCCAGAGTGTCCACCGACTGGTGACCCTGGCACAACACCAGGCTGTCGATATCCTCCAGCAGCATCGGTTCGCCGCTGGCGCTGTGTTGCAGGTAAACCGTGCTGTCGTCGCAGCCGTAGAGGCGGGCATAAGGGACGATGGGAATGCCCAGGCGGTGCAGCTCGCCCGCCAATTGATCGCGCACATACAGCGGCAGGTTTTCCCCGCAGTGCGTGCCATTGACCGCCAGTTGCACCTGATGGCCGGCGCGCACCAGACGCTCGGCGATGCCGGGGCCGATCCAGTCGCAGCGCCAGTCGACCACCACCACCGAGCGCCCCAGGCTGACCTGATCGCGCAACACCTGCCAGGCATCGACGACTTGCAGCTCGCCGCCGCGCTCGAACGCCGGCCAATAGGGTTCGGCGCCAGTGGCGATGATCACGTGGTCGGGTTGCTCCTGCACCACCAGGGCGCGGTCGACACGGGTATTGCGCACCACACGCACGCCTGCCAGCGTCATCTCCCGTTGCAGGTTGGTGCTGGCGCCGCCGAATTCGCTGCGCCGTGGCAGCAACTGCGCCAATAACACTTGCCCGCCCAGCTGTGCGCTGGCTTCAAACAGGGTCACGTCATGACCGCGTTGCGCAGCCACAGCGGCAGCTTTCATGCCGGCCGGGCCACCGCCGACCACCATGATGCGGCGGCGTTTCAACGTCGGTTGCAGCTTACCGAAGTGCAGCTCGCGCCCCGTCTCGGGGTGCTGGATGCAGGAGATTGGCAAGCCCTTGTGAAAGTGCCCGATACACGCCTGATTGCAGGCGATGCACGCACGCACATCGTCGGCGCGGCCTTCGAGGGTCTTGGCCGGCATCAGCGGGTCGCAGATCAGTGCGCGGGTCATGCCGCACACATCGGCCTGGCCGCGCGCCAGGATCAACTCGGCCTCCTGGGGCTGGTTGATCCGCCCGGTGACAAACAGTGGAATCGACAGGCTGGCCTTGAACGTTGCGGCCGCATCGGCCAGGTACGCGGCGGCAATGGCCATGGGCGGCACGATATGCACCGCGCCGCCTGTGGACGCCGAGGTGCCGGCGACGATATGCACATAGTCCAACTGCGCTTGCAGGCTTTTTACCGCCTCAAGGGATTCGCTTTCGGTGAGGCCTTCGCTGTCGCGCTCATCGGCAGAAATGCGCAGGCCGATGATGAACTGCGCGTCGGTCGCGGCCCGCACGGCGGCAATAATTTCCCGCAGGAATCTCAAGCGCTGTTCAAGCGTACCGTTGTAATCATCGGTGCGCCGGTTAACTCGTGGGTTTAGAAACTGCGCGGGCAGGTAGCCATGGCTGGCGACCACTTCCACGCCATCAATTCCCGCCTGATGCAAGCGCCTGGCCGCCGCCGCGTAACCGCTGACGATCTCATCGATCATCGCCGGGTCAAGCGCCCGAGGCATCACCCGGAACCGCTCATTGGGCACCGCCGACGCCGAGTACGCCACCGCCAGCAACCCGTCTGCCGACTCCATGATCTCGCGCCCTGGATGGAAGATTTGCGACAGCACCAGAGTGTCCTGGGCATGGCAAATATCGGCCAGCTCGCGATAGCCGTCGATGCAGCTATCGTCGGTGGCCATCAGCACATGGGAGGTGTACCGCGCGCTGTCGTGCACGCCTGCCACCTGCAGCACAATCAACCCCACACCGCCTTCGGCGCGCGCACGGTGATAGGCGATCAATTGTGCATTGACGCGGTTATCCGTCGGCATCGAGGTGTCATGCCCGCTGGACATGATGCGGTTTTTCAGGCGCTTGCCGCGCAGTACCAAGGGCTTGAACAGGTGCACGAAGGTTGGGTGCGACATGGTGCGGATACTCCAGGCGCTGTTATTGTTATTTTTCTAGTAAGCGGCGAGCGCCAGTAAAAAATCAACTTGTTTTTTTACTGGCGGCTGGATTAGCGTCGCCCTCACCAACCCCGTGCCTGGAGAATAAAAAATGACTCACTCCACCGAGCAGCAACTGCGCGAAGAACTCGCGGCCTGCTATCGATTGATCGCGCACTACCGCATGAGCGATCTGATCTTCACGCATATTTCGGTGCGTATTCCCGGGCCGGAACATCACTTTCTGATCAACCCTTATGGGCTGATGTTCGATGAAATCACCGCCTCCAACCTGGTCAAGATCGGCCTGGACGGGCAGGCGGTCGAACCTTCTCCTTATGCCGTCAACCCGGCCGGTTTTGTCATTCACAGCGCCATCCATGGCGCTCGCGAAGACGCTCAGTGCGTGCTGCATACCCACACTCGTGCCGGCTGTGCGGTGGCGGCGCTGGAGTGCGGCTTGTTGCCAGTCAATCAGATCTCGATGGAGTTCTACGGCAAGGTTGCCTACCACGACTACGAAGGCGTCGCCCTGGACATGCACGAGCAGCGCCGGCTGGTGCAGGACCTCGGCGACAAGCCGGTGCTGATGCTGCGCAACCACGGTTTGTTGACGCTGGGTGAGACGGTCGGTGAGGCGTTTCTGCGCATGTATTACCTGGACAAAGCCTGCGATATTCAGATCGCCGCCCAGGCCTGCGGCAAGCTGATCCTGCCGCCGGCTGAGGTCTGCGCTTACACCGAGCAGCAATTCAATAACCCCAACCGACCGTTGGAGGAGGGCGAGCTGACCGATTTGAATGCCATGCAACTGGCATGGGCGGCGTTGCTGCGGATGCTGGATCGGGTGTCGCCCGGTTATCGCGACTGAGGTAGAGTCGTGCAGCCGACTCAACCGAAGGACACCGCCCCATGACCCAGGAATCGCGTTTCTCCCGCATGGAGCCACAATTGCGCAAGGCCAACCTGGTCCAGGCGACGCTGACGTGCCTCAAGCGCGATGGCTTCCAGGGTGCTTCGATCCGCAAGATCAGCGCTGAGGCCGGGGTGTCGGTCGGGCTGATCAGCCATCACTATTCGGGCAAGGATGAGCTGGTGGCCGAGGCCTATCGCACCATCACCGCGCAAGTCATGAGCCTGTTGCGCGAGACCATGGCCAAGGCGTCGCCCGAGCCGCGTGAGCGTTTGTCGGCGCTGTTCCGAGGCTCCTTTTCGGCGGAACTGCTCGACCCGCAACTGCTGGACGCCTGGCTGGTGTTCTGGGGCGCGGTCAAGACCGCGCCGGCGATCAACCAGGCCCACGAGCATTCCTATGGCGAGTACCGCACCATCATGCGTTCGGCGTTGGCGGACATGGCCAGGGAAGAAGGCTGGGAGCAATTCGATGCGGATTTGGCCGCCATCGGTTTGAGCGCGTTGCTCGATGGCTTGTGGCTGGAGTCGGGGCTCAACCCCGGCACCTTCACGCCGCAGCAGGGCATCCAGATCTGCGAAGCCTGGGTCGACGGCCTGCAAGGCAACGGTCGCGCGCGCTACCAGCTCAAAGCCTGAGCCTTCCCTTCACCGTCCTGACGCTCTATTCGGGCGTTTTTTTTCGCCCTGAAAATATTTGCAGTTTGCCGATTGCCTCCTTGCTGAACACTCGTTTAGTATCTCGCCATGTCGCACCCCTCACGCCAATTAAAATAATTCGAGGAAGCCATGACTACCGATTCGCCCGTGCTCACTCAGGTGCAAGCTGGCGTTGCCTGGATCACCCTCAACCGTGGCCCGCAGCGCAATGCACTCGACATCCCGACCCTCAAACACCTGCATGCCGTGCTCGACGCGTTCAACACCGACCCCAATGTGCGCGTGGTGGTGCTTACCGGCAGCGGCCGCAGTTTCTGCGCCGGTGCCGACCTGGCTGAATGGGCCGACGCCGAGTCCCGCGGCGCTCTGGAAACCTACGGCTGGACCGAAACCGCTCACGCCCTGATGACCCGCCTGCACACCCTCGACAAACCTACGATTGCTGCGATCAACGGCACCGCCGTCGGCGCGGGCATGGACCTGACCCTGTGCTGCGACCTGCGCATCGCCGCCCACTCGGCGCGTTTCAAGGCCGGTTATACCAGCATGGCGTATTCGCCGGACGCTGGCGCCAGTTGGCACTTGCCGCGCTTGATCGGCAGCGAGCAAGCCAAGCGCCTGCTGTTCCTCGATGAGCTGTGGAGCGCCGAGCGCGCACTGGCTGCCGGGTTGGTGGGCGAAGTGGTCGCCGATGCGCAACTGCATGCCCACACAAGCGAGCTGGCCACGCGCCTGGCCAACGGACCGACCTTCGCCTTCGCCCAGACCAAAACCCTGATCCGCGAAGGCGCCGGGCGCAGCCTGCCTGAACAGCTTGAGGCCGAACTGGCCGCCGGACTGTTGTGCGGGCGCAGCGACGACGGCGCCGAAGCGCTGCGTGCCTCAATGGAAAAACGCCTGCCGGTTTTCTCCGGTCAATAAGCACACACAGGTAGCGCCATGAATTTCCAACTCAGCCAAGAACAAGACATGTTGGTGGACGCGGTACGCAGTTTTGTCGCCAGGGAATTGCTGCCCCATGAGGACGCGGTGGACCGTGCCGACGCGGTGTCGCCTGAGCTTGCCGCGCAGATTCGCGACAAGGCTGTGGCTGCCGGCTTCTATGCTTTCAACATGCCCGAAGAGGTGGGCGGTGGTGGCCTGGATTACCTGTCCCAGGCGTTGATCGAACGCGAGTTGTCCAAAGT
Source organism: Pseudomonas sp. ChxA (assembly GCF_030263855.1). NCBI lineage: Bacteria > Pseudomonadati > Pseudomonadota > Gammaproteobacteria > Pseudomonadales > Pseudomonadaceae > Pseudomonas > Pseudomonas sp. ChxA. Next base: position 4,685,249 of record NZ_JARPMK010000001.1, on the reverse strand, counting down.
CTCGTGGGCGCTGCATGTGTTTGTCGCGCGCCCGTCGAAGATCCTCATGGCCTGCACCGGCGCGCAGGTCGAGGACTATCTGTTGCCGTGCGTGCAAGGCCACAAAATTGACTGTTTTGCGCTGACCGAACCCGGCGCCGGCTCCGATGCTAATGCGATCAAGACCCGTGCCGTGCGCAGTGGCGATGACTTCGTCATCAACGGCAGCAAGCACTTCATCAGCCACGCCGGCCACGCCGATTTTGCCATCGTGTTTGCCGTCACCGACACCTACGAACACAACGGCCGCCAGCGCAATGCGGTGACTTCGTTCCTGGTCGATCGCGGCACGCCCGGCATGACCATCCGCCGTGGCCCCAAGTGCGTGAGCAACCGCGGTTATCACACCTATGAAATGTTCTTCGACGACTGCCGCGTGCCCGCCTCCAAAGTGCTCGGCGAAGTCGGTAAGGGGTGGGAAGTCGCCAACGCCTGGCTCACCGCTGGCCGGGTGATGGTCGCTGCCAACTGCGTCGGCCAGGCCCAGCGTGCGCTGGAGGTGTCGCTGCAATGGGCGGCGGACCGCAAGCAGTTCGGCCAGCCCATCGGCACCTACCAGGGCGTGAGTTTCAAGCTGGCCGACATGGCCACGCAGATTCGCGCTGCCGAGCTTTTGACCCTGCACACCGCCTGGAAGATGGACCAGGGCAGCATGACCGACGGCGAGGCCGGCATGGCCAAACTGTTTGCCAGTGAAACCCTGGGCAAGGTGGCCGATGAAGCCGTGCAGATCTTCGGCGGCATGGGCTTGATGGATGAAGGGCCGGTGGAGCGCATCTGGCGTAACGCGCGGATCGAACGGATCTGGGAAGGCACGTCGGAAATCCAGCGGCACATTATTGCCCGTGAACTGTTGCGGCCGTTGTTGCGCTGATCGGCGCGGAGAACGCTTATGTCCCAGGCTATTCGCGACAACCTCAAGCGCCTGCTGGCGCCCCGGCACCTGGCTTTTGTCGGTGGGCGCAGCATGGCCCGCGCCCTAAAGCGCTGCGCCGACGGCGGTTTTAGCGGACCGATGTGGCTGGTCAACCCGCAGCATGACAGCCTCGACGGCATCCCGTGTGTGCGTCGGGTTGCCGATTTGCCTTGCGGCCCGGATGCGGTGTTTATCGCGACTAACCGTGAGCTGACCTTGGCCTGCGTCGCCGAACTCGCCGCCATCGGCACCGGCGGCGCCATTTGTTATGCCTCCGGGTTTGCCGAAACCGGTGCCAATGGTGCGGCCTTGCAACAGCAGCTTATTTCAGCGGCGGGCGACATGGCCTTGCTCGGCCCAAACTGCTACGGCCTGCTGGACTACTTGCACAGCGCCGCGCTGTGGCCGGTGGCCCATGGCGGCAAGGCGGTAGAGAAGGGCGTGGCAGTGCTCACCCAGAGCGGCAACTTCGCCTACAACCTGTCGATGAGCGACCGCTCGCTGCCCATTGCTTATATGGCATCGGTGGGCAACCAGGCGCAGTTGGGGGTTGCCGAGTTAATGGACGTGCTGCTCGATGAGCCGCGCGTGACCGCCATCGGCCTGCACCTGGAAGGCTTGAAGAATGTGCCAGGGTTTGCCCGCGCGGCGCACAAGGCGCTGGAAAAAGGCATCCCGATTATCGCGCTGAAAACCGGCGTGTCGCAGATCGGCGCCGAGTTGGCCTTGAGTCACACCAGTTCGCTGTCCGGTTCCGATGCGCTGTACGACAGCCTGTTTGCGCGGCTGGGCGTGATCCGCGTGAGCGGACCGGTGAGTTTTGTCGAAACCTTGAAAGCCGCGGCCTGCGGCAATCTACCTGGCGGCAATTGCCTGATCGCACTGGCCTGTTCCGGTGGCGACGCGGGGCTGATTGCCGACTACGCCGAGCGCAACCAACTGGCCTTGCCGAAGCTCGACGCAGGCCAGCGCGCCGAGCTGGCGCAGGTGCTGCCCAACTACGCCAACCTGGTCAACCCATTGGACTTTACCACCGCCATCTGGGGCGACCGCGAGGCGCTCGAATGCATGCTCGAAACGGCCCTGCGCACCGACGCCGATGCGGCGATGCTGGTGCTGGATTACCCAGCCGAATTCACCGGCGAGCGCAAGGAATGCGACCTGTTGCTGGAGTTGTTTTGTGCCGCGCTCAGCCGCCATGGCAAAACCGGTTTTGTCACCTCGGCCTTTCCCGAATTACTGCCGGCCCATGCCCGCGAACGCCTGCATGCCCACGGCATTGCCGCGCTGCAAGGGGTGGAAGATGCACTCGCTGCCTGGGGGCGGATTGCCGATTATCAAAACCATCGTCGTGTGTTGCTGGAGCGGGGCGAGTCGATCCTTGCCCCGCTGTGCCCTCAGCCTCTTGCGGGCCATGGCTTGGCGCTGGATGAATGGACGTCCAAACAAGCCTTGCGCGCCTTTGGCTTGAGCACGCCAGCAGCGGTGCTGAGCACGCCAGGGCGCGCCATCGCAGACGCCAAACTCTTGGGCTACCCGCTGGTACTCAAGGCCGTCAGCACCGACCTGCCGCACAAAACCGAAGCCGGGGCCGTAGCGTTGAACCTGCAGGATGGTTTTGCCCTGACCGTTGCCCTTGAGCAAATGCGCGGGCAAATCGCTGCGTATGCGCCAGGCGTGGTCTTCGATCAATTGCTGCTGGAAGCCATGGCTACCAGGCCCTTGGCCGAGTTGATCGTGGGCATCAAGCGGGAAAATGACTTTGGCCTGGCCCTGGTGATTGGTGCCGGTGGCATCCTGGTGGAGTTGCTCAAAGACAGCCGCAGCCTACTGCTGCCGACCACCGATGAGGCGATTCGCAACGCCGTGCTCAGCCTGCGCAGCGCCGCCTTGCTGCAAGGTTTTCGCGGGCGTGCAGTGGCGGATATGGATGCGCTGGTGGCGGCCATTCGCGCGGTGGCCGACTACGCCTGCGCCAACGCCGAGCAGTTGCTGGAACTGGATGTGAACCCACTATTGGTCAATGCCGACGGCGCACTGGCAGTGGATGCATTGATTCGCCTAGGAGATGAACATGCAAGATAAGACCCTGACCGGTGGCCAGGCGCTGGTGCGGTTGCTGGCCAACTATGGCGTCGACACCGTGTTCGGTATTCCCGGCGTACACACGCTTGAGTTGTACCGCGGCTTGCCCGGCAGTGGCATTCGCCATGTGCTGACGCGCCACGAACAGGGCGCCGGTTTTATGGCCGACGGTTATGCGCGGGTCAGCGGCAAACCGGGCGTGTGTTTTGTGATTACCGGGCCTGGCGTGACCAACGCCGCCACCGCCATCGGCCAGGCCTACGCCGACTCGATCCCGATGTTGGTGATCTCCAGCGTCAACCATACCGCCAGCCTCGGCAAAGGCTGGGGCAGCCTGCATGAGACCCAGGACCAGCGCGCAATCACCGCACCGATCACCGCGTTTTCGGCGGTGGCCTTGAGTGCCGAGGATTTGCCCGAATTGATCGCCCGCGCCTATGCGGTGTTCGACAGCGAGCGGCCACGGCCGGTGCATATTTCGGTGCCGCTGGATGTGCTGGCAGCGCCGATCACGCGCGACTGGAGTAATGAGGTTGTTCGGCGTCCGGGGTGCGGCCTGCCATCGGCCGACGCGCTGGAGCAGGCGGTGGTCAAGCTCGCAGCGGCCCGGCGGCCCATGATCATTGCCGGTGGCGGCGCGCTGGCGGCGGGTGAGGCGTTGCAGCGTTTAAGTACGCTTTTAGCCGCACCGTTTTTCAGCAGCGTGGCTGGCAAAGGTCTGTTGGCGATCAATGACCCGCTCAATGCCGGTGCCACCCTGTGCGTAGAGCCCGGCTGGCAACTGATCAGTGAGGCGGATGTGGTCTTGGCCGTCGGCACGGAAATGGCCGACACCGATTACTGGCGCGAGCGCTTGCCCATCACCGGCGAACTGCTGCGCATCGATATCGACCCGCGCAAGTTCAACGATTTCTACCCTTGCGCCGTGGCGCTCAAAGGCGATGCCCAACAGACCTTGCTGGCCTTGCTCGAACGTCTGCCGCCGGCACCGCGTAGCGCCGATGCGGCACGCCAACAGGTCGCGACATTGCTTGAGGCAGTCGAGCTGGGGCACGGCCCTTTGCAGTCCATTCACCAAGCCATTCTTGACCGTATCGAGGCCGAGCTGCCCGCCAACGCCTTTATCAGCAGCGACATGACCCAACTGGCCTACACCGGCAACTACGCCTACCGCAGTCGCGCCCCGCGCAGTTGGCTGCACCCCACGGGCTACGGCACCTTGGGTTATGGCTTGCCCGCCGGCATTGGCGCCAAGTTCGGCGCACCGCTGCGCCCAGGCCTGGTGCTGGTGGGCGATGGCGGTTTTCTCTACACCGCCCAGGAACTGGCCACGGCTGTCGAGGAACTGCACAGCCCGTTGGTGATACTGCTGTGGAACAACGACGCCCTCGGCCAGATCCGCGACGACATGCTCAACCTGGACATCGAGCCCATCGGCGTGCTGCCACGCAACCCGGATTTTGCGCTGTTCGCCCAGGCGTTCGGCTGCACCGTGAACCAGCCCAAGAACCTGGATGAGTTGCAAACGGACTTGCGCAACGGTTTCAAACGCAACGGCGTGACCTTGATCGAGCTCAAACATGCCTGTGCCTGTTGACCCTTAGAGGAGCAAGACCATGAGCGAAAACAACAACAAAATGACTCAAGCAATGCACCGACGGGACTTCCTCAAACACAGCGCCGTGGCAGGTGCAGTGGCGGCGGCGTTCTCCATGGGCCTGCCGCTGCACGCGTTTGCCGAAGAGGCAACCCCCAAAGCCGGCGGCGTGCTGCGCCTGGGCCTGGCCGGCGGCAGCACCACCGATTCGCGCGACCCAGGCTCCTGGGTCGACACCTTCACGTTCGTCGGCTTCTCGGCGGTGTACAACACGTTGACTGAAATCGCCGTCGACGGCAGCGCGATCCCTGAATTGGCCGAGCGCTTTGAGTCCACCCCGGATGCCCGCGTGTGGACCTTTCACTTGCGCCAGGGCGTGACCTTCCACAACGGCAAAAGCCTCAGCGCCGACGATGTGGTGGCGTCGATCAACCATCACTTGAGCAAAGACTCCACCTCAGCGGCCAAGACCGTGCTTGGCGACGTCGCCAGTGTCAGCGCCAAGGGCAGCGACGCGGTGGTGTTCGAACTGCATTCCGGCAATGCCGACTTCGCCTATGTGGTCGCCGATTACCATTTGGTGATCATGCCCGCCAAGGACGGCACCGCCGATTGGCAGGCCGGCGTGGGCACCAGCGGTTACCGCCTGAAAAGCTTCGAGCCGGGCGTGCGCATGGACCTGGAGCGCAACCCCGATTATTGGAAACCCGGCCGCGCGCACTTCGCCAGCGCAGAACTGCTGGCCATCGCCGACGGCGCGGCGCGGGTGAATGCGCTGGTGACAGGGCAAGTGGATGTGATCAACAAGGTCGACCTGAAAACCGTGGCCTTGCTCAAGCGCAACCCGAGCCTTGTGATTGAAGAAACCAAGGGCGCCCAGCACTACACCTTCCCGATGCTGTGCGACAGCAACGAGTTCAAGAACAACGACATTCGTATGGCGATGAAGCACGCGATCAACCGCGAAACCTTGCTGGCTTCGGTGTTGCACGGTTACGGCCTGGTCGGCAATGACCACCCGATCCAGCCCGGCAGCCGCTTTATCAACGCGGCGCTGGAGCAGCGCACTTACGACCCGGACAAGTCACGCTTTTACCTGCGCAAAGCCGGTATGGACTCGCTCAAGGTCCGCCTGCAAGCCTCCGACGCCGCCTACACCGGCGCGGTGGACGCCTCGGTGCTGTTCAAGGAGCAGGCGCGCCAGGCTGGTATCGACATCGACGTGGTGCGCGAACCGGCCGACGGGTTCTTCTCCAATGTGTGGATGAAGCAGCCGTTCACTACCTCGTTCTGGTACAGCAGCCTGACCGCCGACCGCATGTTCAGCATCGGCTATGCCAAGGGTGCGGCCTGGAACGAAACCCATTGGGACAACCCACGCTTCAACCAACTGCTCACCGCCGCCCGTGGCGAGATGAACGCGCCGCTGCGCCAAGAGATGTACAACGAAATGCAGGCCCTGTGCCGCGATGACGGCGGCGCGATTGTGCCGCTGTTCGCCAGCTCCGTGGCGGCGCGTTCGAACCGCGTGAGTCATGGGCCGCTGACGGCGCCCTATGGTGAGCTGGATGGGTTGCGGTTGATTGAGCGGTGGTGGCAGGCATAGAAACCCTCCAAACAATGAAGACCCAATGTGGGAGCTGGCTTGCCTGCGATGGCGGTGTGTCAGGCTGAAAATCTATCGCTGATGTACCGCTATCGCAGGCAAGCCAGCTCCCACACTTGATTTGTGGTGGCTTAGGAGTCAACACACACATGAATAGCCTATTCAAACTGGTGCTCCAACGCCTGGCCCTCGGCGTACTGTCTTTGTTCGCCGTCTCGGTGATTATCTTTCTGGCCGTCGGCCTGCTGCCCGGCGATATCGCCCAGGCCATGCTCGGCCAGTCCGCCACGCCGGAAACCATCGCCGCTTTTCGCGCGCAATTGGGCCTGGATTTACCGCCGCTGACGCGTTTTGCGCACTGGCTGTTGCGGCTGTTACAGGGTGATCTGGGCGCGTCACTGGCCAACCAGCGGCCGATCGCCGAGCTGATCGGTGCGCGCCTGGGTAACACGCTGAGCCTGGCCGCCCTGGCGGCGTTGGTGTCGGTGCCCACCGCACTGGTGCTGGGCATGCTCGCGGCGTTATACCGCAACAGCTGGTTCGATCGCCTGCTCAACACCACGGCGTTGAGCGCGGTGTCGTTCCCGGAATTCTTTGTCGCGTACCTGCTGATCCTGGTGTTTTCGGTGAAGCTGGGCTGGTTTCCCAGCCTGTCCAACCTGGCGCCGGATGCCACCTTCGGCACGCTCCTGGAGCGCTCGGTGCTGCCGGTTGCCACCCTGAGTCTGGTGGTGATCGCGCAGATGATGCGCATGACCCGCGCCTCCCTGATCAACCTGTTGGCCAGCCCGTATATCGAAATGGCCCGGCTCAAGGGCATCAGCCAAGCGCGGATTATCTGGAAGCACGCGCTGCCCAATGCGCTGGCGCCGATCGTCAACGTGGTGGCGTTGAACCTGGCGTACCTGGTGGTGGGAGTGGTGGTGGTCGAGGTGGTGTTTGTCTATCCAGGTCTCGGCCAGTTGCTGGTGGACTCGGTGTCCAAGCGCGACATCCCGGTGGTGCAGGCGTGCAGCCTGATTTTTGCCGCCACCTACATCCTGCTCAATACCGGGGCTGACGTGCTGTCCATCGCCAGCAACCCACGCCTGATGCATCCCAAGGGGTAAGCCATGAGCCTGTTGAGCCAAGTGGCCCGGGCGCCGTTGAGCGCCAAGTTCGGCCTGCTGATTATTCTGTTATACGTCGCGGTGGCACTGTTGGCGCCGCTGCTGGCGCCCTATGGCGAAACCCAGGTGGTGGGCGAAGGCTTCGCGCCCTGGAGCGGCCAGTTTCTGCTGGGCACCGATAACCTGGGGCGCGACATGTTCAGCCGCCTGGTGTACGGCGCGCGCAATACCTTGGGGATTGCCTTCCTGACTACCACGCTGGCGTTTCTGCTCGGAGGCTTGAGCGGTTTGATCGCGGCGATCAAGGGCGGCTGGGTTGACCAGGGGTTGTCGCGGGTGGTGGATATTCTGATGGCGATCCCGCAGCTGATTTTTGCCTTGTTGATTCTCAGCGTGGTCGGCACCAATGCCACCTCGCTGGTGCTGGTGATTGCGCTGCTGGATTCGACGCGGGTGTTTCGTTTGGCCCGCGCGGTGGCCATGAGCGTGGTGGTGCAGGATTTTGTCGAAGCCGCCCGCCTGCGTGGCGAAGGCCTGTGGTGGCTGGTCAGCCGTGAAGTGCTGCCTAACGCCGCAGCGCCGCTGATTGCCGAATTCGGCCTGCGTTTTTGTTTTGTGTTCCTGTTTATCAGCGCGCTGTCGTTCCTCGGCCTGGGCATCCAACCGCCTACCGCCGATTGGGGCAGCATGGTGCGCGACAACGCGGTGCTGATCACCTTCGGCGATATCAGCCCATTGCTGCCGGCGTTGGCGGTGGCGTTGATCACCGTCAGTGTGAATTTTGTCGTCGACTGGATGCTGCATAAATCCAGCGGCCTGAAGGAGTGTTGAGGATGGACAGGCCATTGCTGGAAATCCGCAACCTGCAGGTCGAAGGGCATTACGAGGATGCCTGGCATCCGTTGATCAAGGGCATTGACCTGACCTTGCAGCGCGGTGAAGTGTTGGGGCTGATCGGTGAGTCCGGAGCGGGTAAATCCACCCTCGGGCTGGCGGCGATGGGCTATGCCCGCGACGGTTGCCGCATCATCGGCGGCTCGGTGTGTTTCGACGGTATCCAATTACTGCAAGCCAAGCCTGAGGCCTTGCGCAAGCTACGCGGCCTGCGCATCGCGTATGTGGCGCAAAGCGCGGCGGCGTCCTTCAACCCGGCGCATCGCCTGATCGACCAGCATGTGGAAACGGCGGTGATCAACGGCGGCATCAGCCGCGCCCAGGCCGAGCGCGAGGCGGTGGAACTGTACCGCGTACTGCGTTTGCCCAACCCCGAAACCATTGGCCAACGCTACCCGCATCAAGTCTCGGGCGGGCAGTTGCAGCGGGTAATGACGGCCATGGCCATGGCCTGCCATCCGGACCTGATTATCTTCGACGAGCCCACCACCGCCCTCGACGTCACCACCCAGATCGACGTGCTGGCGGCGATCCGTGACGCGCTGAAAACCTTCGGCAGCGCCGCGTTGTATATCAGCCACGATCTAGCGGTGGTCGCGCAGATGGCCGACCGCATCATGGTGCTGCGCCACGGCAAACTGGTGGAAGAGGCCGACACCCGCAGCATGCTCAGCCAGCCGCAGCAGGACTACACCAAATCGCTGTGGGCGGTGCGCAGCTTTCGCACCGAGCCCAAGGCGTGCCCGGTGGCGCAGACGCCGTTGCTGGAGGTGCGCCAGGCCTGCGCCAGCTACGGGCAGCAGCCGGTGCTGCATGAGGTGTCGATGCAGCTGTATCGCGGCCAGACCCTGGCGGTGATTGGCGAGTCCGGCAGCGGTAAAAGCTCCACCGCGCGCTTGATTACCGGGCTGCTGCCGGCCACGGCGGGGCAGGTGTTGTATGACGGCGAGGCGCTGCCGGTGGATTTTCGGCGGCGCAGCAAGGAGCAATTGCGGCGCATCCAGATGATCTACCAGACCCCCGACACGGCGCTGAACCCGCGCCAGCGCATCGTTGACATCATCGGCCGGCCACTCACGTTTTACCTGGGCCTCAAAGGCAAGGCGATGCGCGCGCGGGTCGCCGAGTTGCTGGAGATGATTGAGCTGGACCCGGCGGTGTTCATGGAACGCCAGCCGCGAGAATTATCGGGCGGGCAAAAGCAACGCATCTGCATCGCTCGCGCGCTGGCGGCCGACCCGCAACTGATCATCTGCGATGAAGTCACCTCGGCCCTTGATCAACTGGTGGCCGAGGGCGTGCTGAAACTGCTCAACCGCCTGCAGCAACAACTGGGTGTGGCCTACCTGTTTATCACTCACGACGTGGCCACCGTGCGCGCGATTGCCGATGAAGTGCTGGTGATGCAGCGGGGCAGGGTGGTGGACCACGGCAGCCGCAGCGCGATTTTTACCCCGCCGTACCAGGCTTACACCGACCTGTTGTTTTCATCGGAGCCGGAAATGGACCCCGACTGGCTTGACCATTTGCTGGCCCAACGGGCGGCGCTCACTGTTTGAGGAATGCACATGAAGGTGTTGATTGTTCACGCTCACCCCGAGCCTCAGTCGTTTACCGCCGCGCTGCGCGATCAGGCGCTCAGCACGCTGCAAAGCCAGGGGCACGAAGTGCAGGTCAGCGACCTGTACGCCATGCAGTGGAACCCGGTGGCGTCTGCCGCTGACTTTGCCACGCGGGAGAATCCGGATTATCTGGTGTATGCCTTGGAGCAGCGCCTGGGCGTAAAAAATCAGTCGATCGCGGCGGACATCCAGGGCGAACTGGACAAGCTGCTGTGGGCCGACCTGCTGATCCTCAACTTCCCGATCTTCTGGTTCTCGGCGCCGGCCATACTCAAGGGCTGGATCGACCGGGTGCTGGTGTCCGGCGTGTGTTACGGCGGCAAGCGTTTTTACGATCAAGGCGGGCTGGCGGGCAAGCGCGCGCTGGTCACGGTGACCTTGGGCGGGCGCGAGCATATGTTTGGTGAGGGCGCGATTCATGGGCCATTGGAGGAGATGCTGCGGCCGATTCTGCGCGGCACCCTGGCGTATGTCGGTTATGACGTGCTGGCGCCGTTTGTGGCGTGGCATGTGCCGTATATCAGTGCCGAGGCGCGGCAGGATTTTTTGCTCGGATATGAACAGCGGCTGCAAGGGCTTGCGGATGAGCAGCCCTTGGTATTTCCGAAGCTGGCGCAGTTTGATGAGGCGTTGTATCCACTGTCCTGAACGCAACGATATTCAAATGTGGGAGCTGGCTTGCCTGCGATGGTCATATGGCTGGGCGGTCGGGGGGCATATCCGTTGCTGCGGTAACGGCTGGTATTGGTTCAGCTCTTACAGCGGGTCACTTTTGCAAGGACGCAAAAGTAACCAAAAGGTCCTCGCCCCAACACTCGGTGCCTCGCTTAGGCTCGGCATGCCCGCAATCCGCCAGTGATTTGGGGGGCCGCCGCGATGGGCCATCCTTGGCCCAGCGCGGCTAAACCGGCGTCCTGCCGGTTTACCCCCCAAATCACTGTCAGATTCCGGCCATCGTGTTTGACGGGGCGATTTCAGATCAAGATCAAAAGCGCAGATCAAAAGACCGCTGACTTCGTCATCGAAAAGGATGTAAGGGCCGGAGCAACAGCAACAGCAACAGCAAAGCCATACTCGGTCAAAGGTGGGAGCTGGCTTGCCTGCGATGGCATCAACTCAGTGTGCCTGATACACCGAGGTGTCTGCATCGCAGGCAAGCCAGCTCCCACAGAAAGGCAGATCCCAAAGAAAAGCAGTTCTTCAGTGCATGCAAATCCGCAGTCGACCTCATATTCAAAACTGCATGCGGTCAACTGTGGGAGCGGGCTTGCTCGCGAATGCGGTGGGCCAGTCAATTCATCTGTAACTGACCCACCGCATTCGCGAGCAAGCCCGCTCCCACATTTAGAACCAGTTGCATCAGGTACATAGGCTTTTGCTTTGCACTTGATCTGGCTCATGCTTCAACCACTCAGGTCGGCTTTCAGGCCGCCGTGCTCTGCTTTTGATCTGCTTTTGATTTTGATCTGAGACGCCCCGTTAACCACGATGGCCGAACGCAGGCTTGAATCCGTGGGTAACCCGGCAGGACGCCGGGTTAGCCGCGCTGGGCCAAGGATGGCCCATCGCGGCGGCCCACGGATTCAAGCCGGAGTGAGGGCACACCGAGCCCAAGCGAGGTGCCGAGTGGTGGGGCGAGGACCTTTTGGTTACTTTTGCGTCCTTGCAAAAGTGACCCGCCGTAAGGGCGGAACCCTACTCAGCCGTTACCGCAGCAACGGATATGTACACCGACAAACCGCTATCGCAGGCAAGCCAGCTCCCACATTTTTGATCCGCATGGATCAGTTGGCTTTATGCTGTGCCCGCAACCGCTCAGCCGCACCGCGCAGCAATTGCTCGGTGCCGTTCCAACCCAGGCAACCATCGGTCACCGACACCCCGTATTTCATCGACGCGCTCAACGGTTGGCAGCCTTCGAACAGGTGGCTTTCGAGCATCATGCCGATCAGCGAAGTGTCGCCCTGCAGGCGCTGTTCGAGCACGTCGTTGAACACCGCCGGCTGACGCAGCGGGTCTTTGCCGCTGTTGGCGTGGCTGCAATCGACCATGATGCGCGCCGCGACCTTGGACTTGGCCAGGTCGTGCTTCACCTGCGCCACGCTTTGTGCATCGTAGTTCGGCCCACGATGACCGCCGCGCAGTACCAGGTGCGTATCAGGGTTGCCCGGTGTCTGGATGATCGCCGGATGGCCTTGGCTGTCCACCCCGAAGTGACGGTGCGGGTGGGACGCCGAGCGCATCGCATCACAGGCAATCGCGACGCCGCCGTCGGTGCCGTTCTTGAAGCCGACCGGCATGCCCAGGCCGCTCGCCATTTCGCGGTGGATCTGCGATTCGGTGGTGCGTGCGCCGATGGCGACCCAACTGAGCAGGTCATCGAAGTAGCCGGCGGCCATGGGTTGCAGCAACTCGGTGGCAACCGGCAAGCCCAGGCGCAGCATCTCGCGCATCAGTTCGCGCGACAGGGTCAAGCCTGCGGCCATGTCGTCGCTGCCATCCAGGTGCGGGTCGTAGGCCAGGCCTTTCCAGCCGATGGTGGTGCGCGGTTTTTCGACGTAGGCGCGGATCACCAGCAGCATCTGGTCGCTGACTTCCAGCGCGAGCTTCTTGAGGTTGCGCGCGTATTCCATGGCCGACTCGGGGTCGTGGATCGAGCACGGGCCGACAATCACCAGCAAACGCGAGTCTTCGCCATTAAGGATGGCGCGCACGGCTTGGCGATGGGCGTGGATCTGTTCGTTGAGGAACGGGCTCAGAGGCAGCTGGTGCTTAAGCTCAAGGGAGCTGGGCAGGCGTTGGGTCAGGGCTTCATTGGCGCTGGTCAGGTTGGCAACAGTCAGTGCGGCGGTGGCAGAGTTCATATTCAAGGCTTCCTGGGCAAGCGGCGGGCTGTTCCCGCACGCTTTGCCCTACTGGGGTGTTCGACAATTGGCCGTATTGGCTACGTGTGTTGGCTTGCCACCAATAGGTGACCGATCGGAGGCGGCAGGCTGTCCCGAACGGAGCTTGCTAAATCGCCATGCAGTCGAAGTGTCGTAACGGTAATAAGTGGCGTAGTTCATGTTTTGAGTCCTTTTAGTGTCCGGTGTGAAGCAAAATAATTAGGGCCTGAAAAAACAAAACCCCCGGTCGGGGAGCCGACCGGGGGTTAGATTTCTCTGGTAGGCGACCCCTTGAGTAGTGGGCGCCGATTTCAGGTATCAGGCGCGCCAGTGGCTAAACCAATACCCAAAATAAAAGCTGACCAGTGCGCTCAAACCGCTCACACGGGTAGCCGACACCGAGCGCTGGGCGCTGGCAGCAGGGCAAACCTGAGTGTGGGTGAGTTGCAACATGGTGTGTCTCCAAATGATGGGGGGAGCTTACTAGAGGCACGCGGGTGGATTCAATCAGTAATTTCTATCGCGTGACCTACTTACGGCTATGGGGTAAGTGCCGATATGCTGGTAACACGTTAATAATGATTGCCAGGACGCGACCATGACTGCCTTGACCCTCGCCGCAGCTCAAACCCTTTCCCTTGCCGGCGACGTGCCGGCCAACCTCCAGCGGCATTTGGCGTTTATGCAGGTGGCGGCGGAGCATGGCGTGCAGTTGCTGGTGTTTCCGGAACTGTCGTTGACCGGCTATGAACCAGCGTTGGCAGCTCAATTGGCAATTACGCCCGAGGACGAATTGCTGGCGCCGCTGCGTGATATGGCGCAGGAGCTGCGAATGACCGCAGTGGTGGGCATGCCTATTCGCCTGGCACCCGAGACCGGTGTGTTTATTGGCGCCCTGGTGCTGGGCGCAGACGGCTCGCTGGCGGTCTATACCAAGCAACATCTGCACCCAGGCGAAGAGGTGGCGTTTGTCGCGGGGCAGGGCGGTGCAGCACTCGAATGGGCGAATGAGCGGATTGCACTGTCGGTCTGTGCGGACTTTTCCCACGCCAGCCATCCGCGTCTGGCGGCAGAGGCAGGCGCCACGGTGTACGCCGCCGGTGTGCTGATCAGCGAAGGCGGGTACGCGACCGACAGCGCGCTGCTGCAAGGCTATGCTGCCGAGCATCGCATGCTGGTATTGATGGCCAACCATGGTGGCCCATCCGGCGGCTATACCTGTGCGGGGCGCAGCGCTATTTGGGCCGCTGATGGAACCCTGCTTGCTGACGTACCGGGCATTGGCGAGGCCTTGGTGATTGCCCGCCGCGAGGGCCAGCACTGGACTGGCCAAGTGGTAGCCCTCTGAGATGGTTTTTCACCTGCGCGCGGCGACGGATCGCGACCTGCCATTCGCGCGAACGCTGACCCATGAAGCCATGAATCGCTACTACTTGCAGTACGATTTGTTGTGGTCTGACCATGGCTTTGACGTCGCCTGGGCTTCGCGGGAAAACTGGCTGATTTGCCAGGGTGAAACCGTGATGGGGTTTATCAGCGTGAGTCGGGACAGTCGGGCGCTTTATATCCGCGAATTACACCTGCTCGAGCGCTGTCGCAAACAGGGCGCCGGCAGTTGGGTATTACAACAGATGGTGCTCAAAGCACGTGCACAGGGCTTGGGCCTATTACGCTTGACCGTGTTCAAGACCAATCCGGCGAAGCGCCTGTATCAACGCCAGGGTTTGAGCATTGTCGGGGAGGAGGACTGCTTTTGGCGCATGGAGCGCGAGTGTCGAGTTGGCACAGTGGACTAAATCAAGCACACCGTAGGAATAAGCGCATACTGCGCTCAAGACACGCTGTTTGGATCGCGGTATTGAGCCACAGCCTCATCCACGATAATCCCGTCTTTCATGCCCAGCAGGACCGCTACTTTATGGGCTTCCCCACGCCGTCCCTTTTTACGCCCAGCGAGCACTTGATACGTGGTGGCCGGATCAACGCCATGTTCACGCGCGAACGCTTGAACTGACTTTCCTTGATGTTCCAGCCAAGCCTTGGCTTGTGCGGCGGTACGGATTCCGGGCATAGTTCAAAACCGTTCAAGTTTGTGTAAAACGAGATGAGTGTGTCACCTCTTGGGGTGTGCCAGATAGGATCATACATCCAAATGAGTGGAATCGGTTCGCGATTGCGGCAGGAAAGAGAGCGACTTGGGCTGTCGCAAAAAGTTTTTGGTGAGATTGGAGGTGTTGAAGCCAATGCCCAAGGCAAGTATGAAAACGGAGGGCGGGCGCCTAAAGCCGACTACCTGTCACGGGTAGCCGAAAAAGGTGTTGATATCCTGTACGTGTTGACCGGCGTTGCCACGCCGATTCAATTGGAAAACCTCAGCCAGATCGAAGAGAAAGTCCTTGGTGATTACCGCTCCATGTTCAAGGAAGACCAGGATGCAATTCGCCGCCTGACGTCTACCCTGGCCGAACATTCAGCTGCGTCGAATGGCAAAATCAAACCGCAACCCCAGGATTCCTGACCTTTTACCCAGGAAACAGCGCTGCTCATCATCCGGTGGGCAGCCTCATCGCGTTGAAACTCTATATATATGACGCTTGCAGCTAGGTCTGCGCCTTGGTTTTTTGCTAAGGTGTTCAGCAACCTATAAGACCATATCGCGAGGTGTCTGCTTGATTAGGGTGCTAGTAGTCGATGACCATGATCTCGTTCGTACGGGCATTACACGAATGCTGGCTGACATCGATGGCCTGCAAGTAGTCGGCCAGGCCGAATCGGGGGAGGAATCCCTGATCAAGGCCCGGGAGTTGAAACCCGATGTGGTGCTGATGGACGTCAAGATGCCTGGGATTGGCGGTCTTGGCGCCACGACCAAATTACTGCGCAGCCATCCGGACATCAAGGTCGTGGTGGTCACCGTGTGCGAGGAAGATCCATTTCCTACACGCCTCCTGCAAGCCGGAGCGGCGGGTTACTTGACCAAGGGCGCAGGCCTGGCCGAGATGGTGCAAGCCATACGCCTGGTATTTGCCGGCCAGCGCTATATCAGCCCGCAGATTGCCCAGCAGTTGGCGATCAAATCGTTCCAACCGACCAGCGACTCGCCGTTTGACGCGCTGTCGGAGCGGGAAATCCAGATCGCCTTGATGATCGTCGGCTGCCAGAAGGTGCAGACGATCTCCGACAAGCTGTGCCTGTCGCCTAAAACCGTCAACACCTACCGCTATCGTATTTTCGAGAAGCTCGCCATCAGCAGTGATGTTGAATTGACCCTGCTCGCGGTACGCCACGGCATGGTGGACGCCAGCGCCTGACATGACTACACCGTTTGATCCGAGTGCCTTTCTCTCAACCTGCAGTGGCCGCCCTGGCGTTTACCGCATGTTCGACAGCGAGGCACGCCTGCTTTACGTGGGCAAAGCCAAGAACCTGAAAAACCGCCTGGCGAGCTACTTTCGCAAGACCGGGCTGGCGCCGAAAACCGCCGCGCTAGTGGCGCGTATCGCCCAGGTTGAAACCACCATCACCGCCAATGAAACCGAAGCGTTGCTGCTGGAGCAGACGCTGATCAAGGAGTGGCGGCCGCCCTACAACATTCTGCTGCGTGACGATAAATCCTACCCCTACGTGTATTTGTCCGACGGCGACTTCCCGCGCCTGAGCATTCACCGGGGCGCGAAGAAGGCCAAGGGCAAGTATTTCGGCCCGTACCCGAGCGCCGGTGCGATCCGCGAAAGCCTGAGCCTGCTGCAAAAGACCTTTTTTGTGCGTCAGTGCGAAGACAGCTTCTACAAGAACCGCACGCGGCCATGCCTGCAATACCAGATCAAGCGTTGCAAGGCGCCCTGTGTCGGCTTGGTTGAACCGGCGGAATACGCCGAAGATGTGCGCCACTCGGTGATGTTTCTCGAAGGGCGCAGCAATGCCCTCACCGATGAACTCTCCGGTGCCATGGAGCAGGCCGCCAGCACCCTGGATTTCGAACGGGCTGCCGAGCTGCGCGACCAGATTTCGCTGCTGCGCCGTGTGCAGGACCAGCAAAGCATGGAGGGAGGCACTGGCGACGTCGATGTGATCGCTGCCTTCGTCAACCCCGGCGGCGCCTGTGTGCACCTGATCAGCGTGCGTGGCGGGCGGGTGCTGGGCAGCAAAAACTTCTTCCCGCAGACCGGTATCGACGAGGAAGTGGCCGAAGTCATGGCCGCCTTCCTTGGCCAGTACTACGTGAGTAGCCCCGAACGCGACTTGCCGTCCGAACTGATCGTCAACGTGGTGCATGAGGACTTCCCCACGCTCATCGAGGCGATCCACGAGCTGCGCGGCCGCGAGCTGGACATCAGCCACCGTGTACGCGGCACCCGCGCGCGCTGGCAGCAACTGGCGGTGACCAACGCCGAACAGGCCCTGGGCGCGCGCCTGGCCAATCGTCAGCACGTTGCCGCTCGTTTCGATGCCCTGGCCGAAGTCCTCAACCTGGATGAGCCGCCCCAGCGCCTGGAGTGCTACGACATCAGCCACTCCAGCGGCGAAGCCACGGTGGCCTCCTGCGTGGTATTCGGGCCGGAAGGGCCGATCAAGTCCGATTACCGGCGCTACAACATCGAAGGCGTCACCGCCGGCGATGACTACGCCGCCATGCACCAGGCTCTCACGCGGCGCTTCAGCAAACTCAAGGACGGCGAGGGCAAGCTCCCCGATATCCTGCTGGTAGACGGCGGCAAGGGCCAGTTGTCCATGGCCCGCGACGTGCTCAACGAACTGGCGGTGCCTGACCTGATCCTGCTCGGCGTGGCCAAGGGCGCCACGCGCAAGGCCGGTTTCGAGACGTTGTACTTGAATGATGCCGCCCATGAGTTCACTTTGAAGGGCGACTCGCCTGCATTGCACCTGATCCAACAGATTCGCGACGAAGCCCACCGTTTCGCCATTACCGGCCACCGCGCCCGCCGTGGCAAAACCCGGCGAACCTCAACCCTGGAAGGGGTGGCAGGCGTAGGCCCGACCCGCCGTCGCGACTTGCTTAAACATTTTGGTGGCTTGCAGGAGCTATCCCGTGCCAGCATTGACGAAATAGCCAAAGCACCCGGTATCAGTAAAAAGCTCGCAGAATTGATTTATGCAAGTCTGCACAGCGAATAGAATGCCTTCTCACCTCGTAGCCAGTTGTGCCGATGAATATCCCTAATCTGATCACCGTTCTACGCGTCCTGCTTATCCCGATTTTCATTTTGTTGTTCTATTTGCCCTACGAATGGAGCTACGCCGCCTCCAGTTCGGTGTTTGCCTTCGCTGCCGCCACCGACTGGCTCGACGGCTACCTGGCACGCCGCCTGGAGCAGAGCACGCCATTCGGCGCGTTCCTTGACCCTGTGGCCGACAAACTCATGGTCGCCGTCGCCCTGGTCCTGCTGGTGCAGGAACATGGCAACCTGTGGCTGACCCTGCCGGCCGCCGTGATCATCGGCCGCGAGATCGTCGTCTCGGCCCTGCGCGAATGGATGGCCGAAATCGGCGCCCGCGCCCACGTGGCCGTCTCCAACATGGGCAAATGGAAAACCGCCGCGCAAATGCTTGCACTGGTGATTTTGCTGGCCAACCCATCGGACTTCTCGATTTGGGTGCTGATTGGTTACGCCTTGCTGCTGATCGCCGCCGGCCTGACCCTGTGGTCCATGCTTCAGTATTTGCGCGCCGCCTGGCCGCACCTGCGCACCACCGTTGAAAAGAAATAAAACTTTTTTGAATCAAGGGGTTGACGTGTGTTCTGGAATCTATAGAATGCACACCACCAAGACGCGGGAATAGCTCAGTTGGTAGAGCACGACCTTGCCAAGGTCGGGGTCGCGAGTTCGAGTCTCGTTTCCCGCTCCAAACACAAAGAAAAAGCCACTCTAACGAGTGGCTTTTTTTTGCCTGCGATTTAGGTAATAGACGCTTCGGCGTCCTTTTATTGGACGACAGCAGGCAACCGCCGAGTTCCAGAGCCGCGTCGTTGTAGCACCGATGCCCTGCACGCATATCGCCAATTCGCCACAAATGTGTCGGCGCACGTCGAGCAGATCCCGTCGGATGAGGGGTCGACACAGTGGGAGATGATCCGGCCGCCGATGGGAAATCGGGGTAGGAGAGTGGCGAAGGCGGGCATGGGAATACGCAGGTCCTCCACGGCGGTGGGCTTCGTACTCTAGGAGGGCAAAATGTTTCGGCGGCGAGGTCGCGGTACCAATCACGCTCACAGTGGAGTTGTTTTTGGGGACTGCAGGCATGCTTCGGCTGGGTAGGAAAACTCCATCGGGAAGGCCCTGGGCCAAATGTCCAACCCAGCCGGTGTTTCATTGTTCGCTGACAGATAGCAGCGTCACTTTTTATTGGCGAGGGCGTTCGGATCGGTTGGTTTCCTTGACCGCAAACATCAGACAGCGCACCGCTTCACGATCCTGTTCTGACAATAAGCGGTAGTAGCGGATCAGTCGCTCTTCCTCTCGGTTGAGTTGGCGGGGGCGCAAGGATGTGCCGACGGCGGTACGCAGTGAAGAAATAAACGAAGTATTTAGCATGAATCTAGCCCTTCATGAGGCGAATGGAGGCATGGGCGTCTTGCCCAGAACAACTGAATACATAACGTTTATCGAAGAGGTAGGCTCGTCTTTTTTCGCGACTGTTCGGTTTTTCAGAAGGGGCCGTCGGAAGTGCTTGGTAGAGGCGTAGGACAGATCTTTCAAAGCCGACTGAATCAAGGCTCGATGGAATGGAGAGCCTGCAAAACCGGCCTCAATCGTCGGGGCCGGTGGGAGGGTGGAAACCTGTCAAAAACGGGACACCTCCTTGAATACGCTGGTCATATTGCGCATGGCTATACGGTCGCTATTGGACAGCGTTCGCAAGTGTTCGATCAAACGTGCTTCTTCGTCCGTGAGGATGCGCAGTCGGCGCCTGGGCCAGAACACAGGTATCAGTTGTGAAACACTTTTGTTAGATGGCATCAACCTTGTCCTCTCTTGCGTACGCGAAGTCCTTCTACGATAGCGGCTGCGCCTCGCGGGCGGCGTTACGGTAGTGCAGGGCTTCCTGGCGACGGCCGCATTGGTCGTAGCGGTTGCGGGTCAGCAGGCTGCCCTGGGTGCGCAGGACTTCGTCGCGCAGTGGGTCGCGCTCGAAATCGCAGATCACCCGGCCATTGAGGTTGAGCTGGTGCAGGTGGCCGCTGCCGTAGGAGTGTAGGGCGTGCCGTCGGCGCGGACGGATTGTGGGCCTTGCTCGGGGACTTCGAAAGACGCCCAGGCATAGTGACGGGTCGCTCCGGTGGGCAGCGTATGGCTGCTCATGTGGCGCTCGGGCGTGTAGGTGAAACGCCGCAACACCTGGTCGCTGGAATCGAGTACCGCGATCAACTCGCCATGGCTGTCACAGCGGTAGCGCACCAAAGGCTCGGTGCGCTCCAGATGGCCGGGGCCTTCGTCACTGAAATACAGGCGCTCAACCCGTTCCAACCGGCGTGGGTGCAGGGCGTTGTAGCGCAGGCGCACGGCAATGCGGCTGTTCGGGTCGAGCAGATGTAGCAATCGCCCTTGCTCGTCATAGTTCAGGTTGACCGTATTACGGTTGCGGTCGCCCAGGCGCACCAGTCGTGAACGCTGCGGGTTGTGGGGATCGGTTTGTCGCAGGTATCCTGGCTACTGCGGACAGTTACTGAATTATGACGAAAGTTCATGCCAGAACTTACTGTTCTCTGCGTTTACTGCAGTTACTACTTCTGACGGTTTGCCTTGCTTCAGAAAAACAGTGCCGACTCCTCTTGCAAACATTTCAAAGTTGCAAGCGATAGTCTGCCAGTCAGACATGTTTGATTCGCTAGTGATAGCAAAAATCTTTCCATTTTCCGTGTTTAGTAATATGGTGTAAGGGTCGGAGGTTGCTATAGCAATGGTGTCGGCTGGTCTTGAATTTCCAGTCCACCAGCGTCTAAATTCGTTATCTGTATTTATATCTATAAGTTGCTCAATGTAGTCTTCGTTTGTGCCAAATGATATTGGTCCAAGAGTAAAGTTGTTAATATTGTATTTTTGGATGAAGAGTTTAAACTCGTTAGGGATACTCGTATTGATCCACTTTTCCAGCATGTTTATATTTGTAGGGGGGGATGCGCGCTGCATAAGAACAAGGTCCTCCATGTCGTCGCCTAAAGGTTTGAATTTTGCTTTGAGTTGAGACTCGATCTGTTCTATGGTAAGTAGCATTTTTATCTCTCACTTTGCATGCCAAGGGCCGCCGCTGCCCACATGGGTTTTTGAAGGTACAGGTATGGCGTATTGTCCAAAATTAACATGGTGGTGGACTAAATTGTCACCTTTATATTTGGCGTGTTCAGGGAAATTCTTTATCCAGATATTATCTATTTTAGGAGCGATGCCAAGCTCATTTATTCGATATTGATTGCTTTTGCTTAAAGATTCTGGCTGGAGGTTTCTCCATTGCTGCCAAAACTCCCTGTTATTTCTAATGCCGCCATTTGAGGTTTTCGTCCCACTAGTAAATGTTCGTGTGTCTATTGAGAATTTTGGATCCGGTCGTCCTGGCGTCCTAGGGTCAAACCTAGTCTGATATGGGTTATCGCCTCTTGTTGGCTTTTTGTTTACTCCAGAGCACCCACTTAATCCTAGAGGATCAAGCCAGCCCGTAGGGTTTGGGGAATATTGATAAAGGTTCAACCCCCCCATCAACCCAATCGGATCCGGCTGCGTAAACCTCCCCACGTCCGCATCATAAAACCTGAACGTGTTGTAGTGCAGCCCGGTTTCCCGGTCAAGGTACTGCCCCTGAAACCTCAGGTTCTGCTCGCGCCGTACCCTCTGATCGTGCCACTCGTCCCGGCTCTTGCCCCAACCCTCATACTCACTGTGCCACACGCTCAGGCCGGCCTCGTCGGTGAGCTGTTCCGGCAACCCGGCGAGGTTGGTGTGGAAGTAGAAGATCTGTTCACTACCGGGCCTGCCATCAATTCGCGCCAGTGGCTCATAGCTGTCGGGATTGGCATACACGTAGACACTGCCGAACCCGTGCTCCACCTCCTGCAACAGCCGCAGCCCCTGCCACACAAACTGCACATCGCTCTGTGGCTGTTCGCTCTCGTTGCGATACACCCGTTTACCTATGCGCCGCCCCAGTGGGTCGTAGCGGTACTCACTGCGCAGCCGCTGCCAGCCTTGATCCTGCTCGACGCAGATCAGGCGTTGCTCAGCGTCGTAGCGAAAACGTTGCACGGTATGGCTGCCGATACGCTTTTCGCTTAGGCGCCCAAAGCGGTCATAGCGGTAGCGTTTGTCCTCGAACACGTGCACGCGGTTGTGTTTGACGTAGCCGCCCATGCGGCCAGTGGGCAGTAGGTTGGCAGCGGCGTCGTAGTTGTAGGTTTCGCGGTGCAGTTCCGGGTTGCGCAGATTGCTTTGGCGATGGTCGCGCAGGCGCTCGGTAGCGTCGTAGCTGTAGTGCTCGTTGCCTTCGACGCTTTTGCCATGACTTTGGCCGAGGAAGCGCCCGAGCTGGCCGTCGTCCGGCAGTGGTTGGTGTGGATCGCTGCCACCGCGACGCTGGGTCTGGGTCAGGCGCTCGATGATCAGGTTGTCGCTGGCGTCGTACTGGTAACGCTTTTGCAGGAGCGGCAGTTCTTCGCGGGCGGCGTTGCGGTAGTGCAGGGCCTTCTGGCTGAGACGGCCGCATTGGTCGTAGCGGTTGCGGGTCAGCAGGCTGCCCTGGGTGCGCAGGACTTCGTCGTGCAGTGGGTCGCGCTCGAAATCGCAGATCACCCGGCCATTGAGGTTGAGCTGGTGCAGGTGGCCGCTGCCGTAGTACAGGTGGTTGAGTTGGCGTTGGTCGGGCAGGGTCAGGGTTTGTAGATTGCCGAGGGCGTCGTAGTCATACTTCAGTTCACCCGCATCGCAGGTCTCGCTGAGCAGTTGACCGAGGGCGTCATAGCGGAATTTCGAGTGCGATCCACAAACCCCACCTACCACAAGATGTAACCTCGGTTTACCGTGGCATCTGTGGCGAGCAGTTCCACGGCAGCAGCGCTTCGTAATCTTCTACTGACGAGGCGTGCGGCAATCGCTCCAGTACGTGGCGCAGCCACGTATAGGGCTCTTGGCCGTTGACCTTGGCTGTCTCGACCAAACTGTAGATCTGCGCACTGGCCGTGGCGCCTTTAGGCGTGTCACTGAACAGCCACGCCTTGCGCCCAATAACAAACGGCTTTATCGCACGCTCCGCCAAGTTGTTATCGATCGGCAAATGGCCGGCCTCCACATAGCGCTCCAACCGGCTCCAGTTGTTCGCCAGGTAATTCACCGCCTTGCCCAGCACACTTTGCGGCGTGACTTGGGACTGTGTTTTCTCCAGCCAACTTTTCAACTCGGCGAGTACCGGCAAGCTTCTCTCCTGCCGACCGATAAACCGCTGTTCATCGCAAGCATCCTTGAGCTCGCGTTCGATGCCATACAACTTGCTCATCATCGCCAGCACGATATCGGCGCGACCGGTCTTGCCCTTGGGCTGTACCTTCTGCGCTTCGACGAACTTGCGTCGCGCATGGACCATACACGCCAAACGCTCAACTCCGGGTTGCAACGCCAATGCGTTGTAACCCGCATAATCATCGGTCATCACGTAGCCGCGATAGTCGCCGAGCAGGCGCAACGGCACCTCCTGCGCTCGGCTGGTGGTGTAGTCAAAAAGGATCACTGGCCGCTCTGGCGGGCCGCTGGCTTGCACCCACATCCAGGATTGGCTGGTCGGGTCTCGATCCGGTTCCTTGAGTACCTGGACGCGGGTTTCGTCGCAGTGGATCACCGGACTTTCCAGTAATCGATCACGCATCAGGTTCAGCAGTGGCTGAAAGTGTTCACTGCACTGGATCACCCAACGCGCCAGGGTTTGCCGTGGAATATCGACGCCGTGTCGACTCAGTACACTTTCAAAACGATGCAGCGGCAGACCATCGACATACTTGGTGGTCAACAACATCGCCAGCACACTGGGGCTGGCCATGCTCTTTTCGATTATCTGAGCGGGTTTGTCAGCGGTGACCGGCGCGGTTTCACAACTGCGGCAACCGTACACTTTGCGGATGTGTTTGAGTACGCGGATCTGCATCGGCACGATCTCCAGCTGTTCGCTGGTTTCTTCGCCAATGACGTGTTTGCGACAGCCGCAGGCGCAGGTCAGTTCGTGCTCTGGAAGTTCGTGGATAACTTCGATGCGCGGCAAGTCAGTCGACAACGGCTTGCGCTTGCCACGGCGCTTGGTAGGCGCAACGGCTTCTTCGTCAGACTCGTCGCAGACCGGAACAGCGAGACTTTCAGGTTCATTAAAGAGCGCGAGCTGTGGCGTCTGCGGATCGACGGTTTGTTCTGATTTACGCCCGAAAAAACGTTCACGCCATAGCCGGATCTGTTCTTTCAGATCAACAATCTGGTCTTTGTCCACCTGACGCTCACTGAGCATCTGCACAAGCATTTGCTTGAGCAGAACCGGATCATCGGGGAGGTCGTCGGGCATGGAAATCATGGCCCGGATTATACCCAATCAAGCGACGAATCGCGGCGTCAAAACCTGATGCGGACGGTTGCGCCAGAGATCAAAACCGTCGAGCAGCCAGTTCAGTTCCTGAACCGTCAGGACAATGGCTTCATCCGTATCGTCAGGGGACGTTTTGAATCGTTCGGATTCGAGGCGCTTGAGCCAAAGGCAGAAGCCGTTGCGCTCCCAATAAAGTATTTTCACCCGATTACGGGGGCGATTCAGAAAAACAAAAAGCACGGGGTCGAACACCGCCACTTTGATATCCAATTCGACCAAGGCGGCGAGGCCGTCGATGGATTTTCGGAAGTCGACAGGTTTGGGGTAGAGATAGACTTTTTCGACCTTGGCGTCGGGACGCATCATGGTTGCGGGCTCCTGAGGGAAATCGGGAGCACAGCATCAGCTGTCAGCTATTCGTTTGGAATGTGGGGTTCGTGGAGCGGATACGGAATTTCAGTTGCTGCTGTTCGCCGTTGTGCGCTTTGAAAGTGATCGCCAACAGATTGTCGGCAGTGTCGTAGGCATAGTCGGTGATGCCATCGTCGGTGGCTTTTCGCAGCAAACGACCCACCGCATCGCGGGTGAAGCGATGCCGAATGGGGACGTCTGACTCAACCGTCCTCGTAAGTGTTGCGCGGTTCCGGCGCAGGCGTGGGATGAGCGTCAGTGCCGGTGACGTCATCCACGGCGTTGTATTGCTAAACGCGGTAGCTGCCTTCCAAGTCGGCTCTCATGGGTAAGCGGTCGTAGTCTCAATTCGATAGCTTATCTCCGGACTGTTACTGGGGCATCCAAGTGATATCGGTTGGATTGTACTGAGAGTTTATACATTTATTGGATGTTGAGCGGCATGTCTGGTTGATGCCTCAATGAATGCGAACTCTGCAAGAATGGACGAGAGGTCAAACGGTGGAGTTAGATAGTCTTTAAGGAAGTTGAAGGCTGGTTGCGAAATATTGTTCAATATATCCGGCGCAATATTGTTTATATTTTTAATTGTTTTTGAAAGGCTCTTGCCACTTTTTTTGTATAGGTTTATTAGTTCGTTTTGAATTTGCGGGAAAGCCTGGTGTTGCTTTAGTTGTTCGTAGGCTTCCAGGAAATGATTATAAGCCACCATTCTTCCTACTGTAGTTTGGCTCGTCGCTACGAGGGAAGGGGATAGTAGTTCTTCTTGTACAGCGTTTACTAATGAGGCGGTGTGGGGGAGAAGTTTAATGATGCGCTGTTGACATTTAGAAAGAAAGTCTGGGTCTTCGTCGTACGTTATGCCGATTGGTATTTTAAATGCACTGCAGTTTGAGTCTAGTGAGCTATCGGGATAGTTGATGGGACCTATCCATAGGTCTGTCGTAAGAGAGTCATCTTTATTTTTTGTTATTAATATGTAGCAATAGTGCTTGCTGTTGGGTATTGCCCGGCAAAGCGAAGTTATTTTATTTGACCAAAGTGGGTAAACTGGTACAAATTTGTATTCAGAGATAAGAGTGTATAAGGCTTTTGCAATCGAATTTGATCGAAGCATATAAATGTCTCTTGGTGTTAGAGTGGGGCTTTGGGGCCAAATGTCCAAGGAATATTGGCGCCTTCTAGCTTTTGCAAAACGCTGCGCATCTCTGGCGCTACTCTTGGATCATGCTCAAAGTGCCAATGGGGATTTGCACCTTGCGAATTTTTTAGTTTGATGTCTGTGTCGATTTGCTTTGTCATTCGATTCAAGCTCTCTGTTGAGCGAGGGCCTTTGTTAAAGTTGTCAGATTTGTATTCAATGTCACGACCTTTGTATTGGCTATCATATGAGCGTTGTCTGCCAAAGTTTCGACCTTTTTGAGAGCCGAAAATCTCTATTACACGCTTGTCATGCCATTTTTTTGCCCAACTCAGAAAGCCTCTCCCAGATTTTCCACACTCCCAGCCCCAAGGATCGAACCAGCTTACGGAGTTTGGAGCGTACTGGTAAAGATTGAACCCCCCCATCAACCCAATCGGATCCGGCTGCGTAAACCTCCCCACGTCCGCATCATAAAACCTGAACGTGTTGTAGTGCAGCCCGGTTTCCCGGTCAAGGTACTGCCCCTGAAACCTCAGGTTCTGCTCGCGCCGTACCCGCTGATCGTGCCACTCGTCCCGGCTCTTGCCCCAACCCTCATACTCACTGTGCCACACGCTCAGGCCGGCCTCGTCGGTCAGCTGTTCCGGCAACCCGGCGAGGTTGGTGTGGAAGAAGAAGATCTCTTCACTACCGGGCCTGCCATCAATCCGCGCCAGCGGTTCATAGCTGTCGGGATTGGCATACACGTAGACACTGCCGAACCCGTGCTCCACCTCCTGCAACAGCCGCAGCCCCTGCCACACAAACTGCATATCGCTCTGTGGCTGTTCGCTCTCGTTGCGATACACCCGTTTACCTATGCGCCGCCCCAGTGGGTCGTAGCGGTACTCGCTGCGCAGCCGCTGCCAGCCTTGATCCTGCTCGACGCAGATCAGGCGTTGCTCAGCGTCGTAGCGAAAACGTTGCACGGTATGGCTGCCGATACGCTTTTCGCTTAGGCGCCCAAAGCGGTCATAGCGGTAGCGTTTGTCCTCGAACACGTGCACGCGGTTGTGTTTGACGTAGCCGCCCATGCGGCCAGTGGGCAGCAGGTTGGCAGCGGCGTCGTAGTTGTAGGTTTCGCGGTGCAGTTCCGGGTTGCGCAGATTGCTTTGGCGATGGTCGCGCAGGCGCTCGGTAGCGTCGTAGCTGTAGTGCTCGTTGCCCTCGACGCTTTTGCCGTGGCTTTTGCCGAGGAAGCGCCCGAGCAGGCCGTCGTCCGGCAGTGGTTGGCGTGGATCGCTGCCACCGCGGCGCTGGGTCTGGGTCAGGCGCTCGATGATCAGGTTGTCGCTGGCGTCGTACTGGTAACGCTTTTGCAGCAGCGGCAGTTCTTCGCGGGCGGCGTTGCGGTAGTGCAGGGCCTTCTGGCTGAGACGGCCGCATTGGTCGTAGCGGTTGCGGGTCAGCAGGCTGCCCTGGGTGCGCAGGACTTCGTCGTGCAGTGGGTCGCGCTCGAAATCACTGATCACCCGGCCATTGAGGTT
Organism: Pseudomonas sp. ChxA; assembly: GCF_030263855.1. NCBI lineage: Bacteria > Pseudomonadati > Pseudomonadota > Gammaproteobacteria > Pseudomonadales > Pseudomonadaceae > Pseudomonas > Pseudomonas sp. ChxA. The sequence goes on along the minus strand of NZ_JARPMK010000001.1, from coordinate 4,657,847 downwards.
GAGCTGGTGCAGGTGGCCGCTGCCGTAGTACAGGTGATTGAGTTGGCGTTGGTCGGGCAGGGTCAGAGTTTCTAAGTTGCCTAGGGCGTCGTAGCGATAGCCCAGTTGACCTGCCTCGCTGCTTTCGCTGAGCACCTGGCCGAGGGCGTCGTAGGCATAGCTCAGTGTTTGCTGCGCACCCTGCCCGTCAGTAAATGTGATCGCCAGCAGGTTGTCGGCGGCGTCATAGCGATAGTCGGTGACCCCATCGTCGGTGGTTTTACGCAGTAAACGGCCCACCGCATCTCGGGTGAAGCGATGCCGAATAGGGACGTCTGACTCAAGGGGAGGCGGGCCGTCCTCGTAAGTGTTGCGCGGTTCCGGCGCAGGCGTGGGATGAGCGTCAGTGCCAGTGACGTCGTCCACGGCGTTGTAGTGGTAAACGCGGTAGCTATCGTCCAGATCGATCTGGGTGGTCAAACGATCCAGCACATCCCACTTGAAACGGTAGGCTTCTTCGTTCTCATTACTCAGCTGTTGCAGGCGCCCATAGGCGTCATAGCTGAAACGCACCTTATGCCCCAGCGCATCGATACGCTGTTGGATTCGCCCGCTGGGGTCGTAGTGGTACTGGGTGCGCTGGTTGGCCGGGTCGATATAGTCGGTGAGCTGGCCGGCCAGGTTGCGCTGGTAGCGGTCGATGCGTCCGCCGGGGCGTTCGCTCTCGATCAGGTGGCCGCGAGTGTCATACCGGTACTGGGTGGTCTCGCCACGGGCATTGGTGCTGGCGCACAGATAGCCACGTTCGTCGTAGCGGTAATGGCTTTCCGAGTTGGAGCAATCACGGTACAGCAGCAGTTGCCCATGACGGTTCCAGGCCAGGGTCTTGTGTTTGTCGTGGGCATCGATGACCTCCACCACCTGGCCCTGAGGGTCATAGCGGTAGCGGGTGGTGTGCCCCAGCGGGTCTTTTTCGCTGAGCAGATTGCCGCGCTCGTCGTAGCTGAAGGTACGGGTGTGGCCGCCACGGTCGGTGATGCTCAGCGGCAGCGCCCAATGTTCGGTGTAGAGGATGTATTCGCTGCGGCCGAGCGGGTCGCGGGTTTCGATCAGGCGGCCGAGGTCATCGTAGACGTAGTGCCATTCGCCGCCCTGCGGGTCGGTGGTCTTGAGCAGTTGCCCGGCGAGCAGGTCGCTGTGCCAGCATTGGCCCAGCGCGTCGATATGGTGGTAGACCTCGTACAGCGCACCCCAGTAGTAGCGTTCCTCACGGCCAAGGCTGTCAACGACGCGGGTTTCGCCCTTGGCCAGGTCGTACTGAAAGTGATAGTCCTCGCCATCGCTGCCCCAGTGGCGGGTGACGCGCCATTCATGGTCGGGCTGTGGTTCCAGCAAGGGCGGGAGGGTGTAGGGCGTGCCGTCGGCGCGGACGGATTGTGGGCCTTGCTCGGGGACTTCGAAAGACGCCCAGGCATAGTGACGGGTCGCTCCAGTGGGCAGCGTATGGCTGCTCATGTGGCGCTCGGGCGTGTAGGTGAAACGCCGCAACACCTGGTCGCTGGAATCGAGTACGGCGCTCAAATCGCCATGGCTGTCATAGCGGTAGCGCACCAAAGGCTCGGTGCGCTCCAGATGGCCGGGGCCTTCATCACTGAAATACAGGCGCTCAACCCGTTCCAACCGGCGTGGGTGCAGGTCGTTGTAGCGCAGGCGCACGGCAATGCGGCTGTTCGGGTCGAGCAGATGTAGCAATCGCCCTTGCTCGTCATAGTTCAGGTTGACCGTATTACGGTTGCGGTCGCCCAGGCGCACCAGTCGTGAACGCTGCGGGTTGTGGGGATCGGTTTCAAAGACCTGATACAGGCCGTCATGGATGTCCTCGACCACCGTCAGGCCATTGCCCATTTCGAAGAATGCCAAACCATCGAGCGTGCTGACAAAGCGGTTGCCGGGCTTGAGCTGGCCCAGCTCCAGGCGCTCGCCCTCGGCGTTGATGTACACCCAAAGGTCGCCGCCGTTCGGATGCGGTACGCGCACGATTTCGACTTCGTAGAACACGCTCCAGCCGACGCCGAACAGCCCGTTGTCGCGACGGTCATTGCTGTTGTACCGACGCGCCCAAATGATCGGCAGGATGCCGGGGAGAGTGAAGTCCAGGTCTTCCGGGCCGTCCTGGAACTTGCTGCCGGTGGACACGGCCACCGGGTTGCCCACCGAGCAACTCTTTGGTCCGAATTTTCGTGCGATAAGGATGCCGGCGATGATGCCCACCGCCATGCCGATTTTGTTTTTGCCTCCTTGGATGGGCCGTACCACCAGCGGTTCGCCGCCGATGCGCACATCCGGCGATACGGCGGTATCCGGCCCAACGGTAGCCTCGCACGTGGTGCGATCACCGCAACGGGCGGCAGGTTGACTGTTGATGAAGACTTCCGAGGACCCTTCAGCCAGGTATTGCGTAGGCATGGGCAGATGCCGCATGCACACCACTTGGTCCAGTTCGGCGGGGCGGGTTCCGCTGGCAGGCGCGGCCACCATGGGTGGGTTGAAAATGCCGTCGATGGTTTGGTAAATCGCGACGACCGGGTTGAGTCCGGCAACCACGCTAAAAAGGGTATCCATCACACTGGGCTTGGCCGACGGTTCGTCGGGTTCGTCGGTTTGCATGCCGGCGGCGCGGGCCGCCAGTTCGCTATTGATGCGAGTGTCGACGGAGCCGCTTGCGATGTTGCCCTGGGGCGTGGGGGGAATCAGCGCGCTGAAAAAGCCACTGCACGCATCGCTGAAATGTTCCCCGATGGATTTGTCACCGGCAGGAATCAAGCTCGTTGCCGTCACCAACAAACCGGCCCCTACGCCGATCACCACCGCGCCTGCTGCTGCTACTGCAGCAGCGCCCAAGACATAAGGTGCTGCGGCAATAACTGCGGCAGTGACGGCGGCATACACCACAGCCTCCGCGACGGTGGCGAGGATTTCTGCCCACACCGAAGTGTGCAGAATGGGGTCGCCCACACGGGCGGCGTGTACGGTGTCTGCCACGAATCATCTTCCTTGCGAGCAGGTCATTCGAGAAAAGAGGTTTAGGCAAACCGAAGCGACTGTTTGAGGGTTTCCCAATGGTCGAAATCTGCTTCAGTGAGCGTGCTGCCCTTGCTATAAGTCAGCGCCAGAAGCCGGGGTTCGCCAGGCAGCTCACAGGCCAGTTGGTACTGGCAGGAAAGCGCATTGCCCTGGGTGAATTCGGTTTGCACCTCCATCGCGACGATGTTGCGGTCGACGCCTACCCGCACCTCTGCGGGTTTGGTGCATTTGAAGGCTGTGACTTTCTTGCGCAGCTCGGTGAGCTGGTGGGTATAGGTCTCGGCCAACGTTTTCTGAGGGTCCATAAGGCCGCGTGCCAGCACCAGGGTGGTGCCGCGTGCCTTGAACACCAGCATGTTGACGCTATTGTCGTCGGGCCTTTCATTGCCCAGCCCGATGATCAAATCGTGGGTTATGTATTCGCGCATTGGCGCCGTCCTTATGGGGTTATTCATGGTTGAAGTAGCCGTCCACATCGCTCTGGATGTCTGCGCCACCGACACCGTTTGCAGTCGTGCCGGAAGCCTTTCCACTCATGTTCAAATCGAGTTTTCCTGACAGGGTGTTGACCTTGCCGGCCTTCATGCCAGTGATGTTGAAGTTCTCGCAGGTGATGTTCAGGTCGCCGTTTTCGTTGAGCTCTATGACGGTTTTGCCGCACTCAAGACGCAGCTGTTTACCCACGCCGATGTAATACTCACCCGCGACGTGATCGTTCTTGTTGCCGCCCACTTTCAAGGTGTCATTGGCCTTCACCACCCGCATGCGCGTACGGCCCACGGTGATGGTTTCGTCTTGGCCTACTTGGCTGCTTCGGTCGGCGCCAATCGATTGGGTCTGGTTGTTCTTGACGACGGTGTTCTGATCTTTCTGGGCATGGACAAAAACTTCCTCCTGCCCCAACTCATCCTCAAAACGCAGCTCATTGAAGCCTGCGCCCTTATGGGTTTGGCTCTTGATGGTCATCCGCGTCTTGTGTTTGGGCAGCTCGTAGGGCGGCAGGTTGGTCTGTCTGTAGGCTGCCCCCGTTGCGATCGGCTGGTCAGGATCACCGTCCAAATAGCTGATCACTAACTCCTGCCCCACACGGGGGATGGCCATCGAGCCCCAGGTCGCCCCGGCCCAGCCTTGGGTGACGCGGATCCAGCAGGAGCTGTGGTCGTTGTTTTTGTCCGCGCGATCCCACGGGAACTGCACTTTCACCCGGCCCCATTCATCGCAATAAATCTCTTCCCCAGGTGGCCCAACCACCGTGGCGATCTGCGGGCCGTCGATGCAGGGTTTGGGGCGTAGCGGCGCCTTCCAATCCGAGGTCCAGCGGATGGCGCTGGCCTTCAACGTGTAAGAGGTACCGAGGCCGCTGCCGAACGATTCTTCCTGCAAGCTGGTGTGCTGTTTGCCTTCGTGCTTGATGGCGATGGTGCGCCAGCGATCGTTGAAGTCTTCACGGGGATGATCCTTGAGGTCGAACGCCAACCCCGGTTGCAGACGTTCATCGTCGCCTTCCACATGGGCCAGCTTGGCGTCATTGCGCAGCGCCGCCAGGCGGGTTTTGGTGAAGGGCTTGCCGGCGATGTCGCGTTTGTAGCGGCCGGGGTAGTCGTAGCGTTCGTAGTCCTTGTGCTGGTTGTTCAGGTCCTGGTCGCCGGTAGCGGTGTGCTGCTGGTCGTAGCGCGGGTGGGTGAAGGTGTAGTCGCGCTGCACCTGGCGCGCGGTGCGCACTTGTTCGGTGTAGTGGAAGCGGTTCAGTGCCGGTTCTGTGGCGTCGCCGCCACCCATGGATTGGTAAATCACCGGGCAGTCTGTGTGCGTGCCAATAGTGCCCAGCCCGCCAACGCGGTCGGTGAGGACCAGGGTGTGGCCGTCGGCGCGGTGTTCGAAGGTGTAGAGCAGGCCTTCTTCGGCGGCCAGGCGGGCGATGAAGTCGAGGTCGGTTTCGCCAGCCTGTACGCAGTATTCGCGGGGTTGGTGTTCGAAGCAGATTTCGCTGCGGATGTCGGTGAGCTTTTGTTCGGCCAGCATGCTGGTGATGATGTCGGGCACGGTCTGGGCCTGAAAAATGCGCCAGTTGGAGCGCAGATCGAACCGCTTCAGGGTCGGTTCGACCACAGCGGTGTAGCGGGTGCGGCGAAAACCGGTGTCGCCCTGTTGGAACAGGCTGACCAAACCGTGGACGTAGCGCACGGGGGTGTCGTCGCGCCAGATGGTGAACACGGCGGCGAGGTCGAGCATGCGGTAGAAGTCGATGGCCGGGTGGTGACTGACCAGCTCCAGCTCGAGTTTGAACGGCTGGGACAGGCCTTCTTCAAGGGTGAACGAGACCACTTCGAAGGGATCGCCCCGCAGCGGTTGGAAGGTGTAACGCAGGTCGCTTTGGCGGGGCATGAAACCTCCTTGTGGTGAGTGTGGGTCAGTTGATCAACCAACTGGCGTCGCCGTTTTCCAGCACGCCTTCGTGGTCGGTGCTGTCACCGACGCGGGCCACGGCTTTGCCGTTGATGTTCATTGAGGGCGAGCCGCTGGTGATCACGGCACCGCAACCCAGGGCGTCGCCGACAAGGGCGACGGCGCGGCCGTTGACGGTGACGTTGCGCGTACCGCTTTTAACGGTGGTGGGGCCACACAGAGGGCAATCATGGTCGTGACCGACCAGAACGACGGCAGGCATAGAGCCTCCTTAATAAGTATTGAATCTGGAGACATTCCGCCGTGCACAGGCCTGTACGGCGGAACGTGTGGTTCGGCGGTTAAGCCGGTTTGCGCCAGTCGTCCGAGGCTTCGGTACCGGCAACCTCATGGCTCCAGCTGACCTTGCGATACGCCAGGCTTGTCTTGATCAGTTGGGTGTAGTTGGCGTTGTCACTGTCTTGGGCGTGAGGCAGCACGGTGTGGATCTCGACGACGGTGGCGTCCTCAAGCTTGGTGGTGAAGAAGTGCTCCTGCTTGCCGTCACCCGAGGTACGGAACCACTTGACCTCGACGGTCGGCAGCATCTCGCCGGTGGCTAAAGCCTGGTAAAGCATGGGTGAGGCTTTGCTCAGGGCGCTGGTGAAGATCAGCGGTTTATGCACGCGCTGACCTGCGGGCTGGCCGCTTTGCGGGTCAGTAGGCGTGGTGATCTGGTGATCGATTTCCTGTGCCAGGATTTCGTCTTCGTGGCCTTCTACATAAACGTTGCCCACCGAGTCCGCAGTGAATGCGCCCTTGGTGATATGGCCTTGGTTCTGGCCGTGGATGCTGATGTAAGCAGGTGTTGGCATGACAAACTCCTTGTCGCGATCAAGTGAACGACCCGTGGGGTCGAGGGTTATGGCCGACACGGCCATGGCTTTGCAGGCGCTCGTGATGAGCACACTGAAAATCGGTTACAGGTGGAGCACTCGCTCCAGCGACACCAGCACCTGTTGGGTGATGGCGTTCAGGCGGATGGAGTAGATCGTGTAGGCGACCGTCAGCACGACGACGGCCATGGCCCAGGGCGTCCACAACGGCCAGGCGCGTTTGATCCGGTAGTTGCGCGGCGCGACGTTTTTCAGCGGGTCGGTAAGACGCTTGGGCGTCTCGCCGCGCAGGGGGCGCAACAGGCCGTGCAGTTGGTCGATGATCTTCTGTATTTCGTCATCGCCCTTGATATGGGTGCCGTATTTACCTTTGAGACCGGAGATCAGGCACTGGTACATGAACTCCAGCACATGCTGGTACCGGGCTGCTTCGGGGATCATGTTGTTCATGACGGTAAAGAATTTTTCGCCGCCCTGGGTTTCGTTATGAAACTGGCTGAGCAATGAGCGCGCGCTCCACGTGGAGAGCCTGCCCCAGGTGGTGCGCATGACCACCTCGTCCACCAGCAGGCACAGGCTGTAGGAGTAGGCCTTGAGCATGCCGGCGTCGTAGTCGAGCTGGCGGACTTCCTCCATGATCGCGGTGATCTGGTTGCTGACGCTTTGGTACAGCGCAGGTACGTCATCGTGGTGGTCCAGGCGGCGCAGACGGATGACCAGGCCGATCAGCGGCGTGGCGGCATCGCACAGCGGGTTCCAGGCCACGCCGCGCATGTCGAATTCTGGGTCTGCGAGCAGCACGGGCGGTTTTGGTTTTGTCTGCGCTGGTTCGACAGGTTCGGGCTTGCTTCTGGCGTGCTGCACCAGTTCGTCAAACACCGGAGTGTTGGCGTCCGGCTCAGAGGTGATGCTGTCCTTCATATCATTCATCTCTCTCACTCCTGATCGCCCAGAACTGCAACTCCAGCTCCGGGAATTCGCCGGCGATATGGAAGCCAAACCCGCTGCCGCTGCTCAGGCTTTGCCAGGCAGGGTGATGGCGGTCGAGTTCGAAGTAGCTGAAGCCGGCATGGAACGGCAGGTGCCGTGGCGCCACCGGCAGCGGCAGCAGCGGGATACCTGGAAGCTGCAGGCTGACCAGTTGTTCCAGGCCTTCGGTGGAGCTGATCTTGATCTGCTTGGGCAGTTGCTGGCGCAGGGTCTCTGCTGGCAGTCCGGCGCGCACGGCGAGGATAAATTCGGCGTTGTCCAGCAGGCGCTTGTCGTTCAACTCGGCAGTACGCACGCCGTATTGCTGAACGACAATCGGCAGCGGCACCGCACGCGGTTGCAGCACCGTGCCCAAGGCGCGGCGCAGGGTGTGTTCCAGAAGCTGGAAGGATTCGCGCAGGTTGTCGTGCTGATAGGCGGGGTATTCCTGGGGCAGGTGACCTTCATCGGTAAAAGTCACCAGCTCGCCGCAGGCTTGCGCCAGCGCGATGTACAGCCGCTCCGGATGGACCTGACGCTGGCGCGCCAGGTGTTGGAACAGCGGGAACAAGCGGTTGAGGGTTTGCAGCAGGTTGAAGTCGGTGACATCGGCGACGCCCGACTGTCCTGGCGAACCGATACGCTGGGCCAGGTTTTTGGCGCGCTCACGCATCAGCCCGGCGACTTCACCCAGGTAGCGGTGCAACGCCGGCACCGCTTGCAGGGACAGGCTGGTGGGGTAGAAGTGCTCGTCTATCACCAAACTGCCGTCCGGGCGCTTATCCTTGATTTTGCCCAGGGCGATGCCTGTGAAGGCACTGCGGTCGCTGCGTTCGAGCATCAGTTGCAGGTTGGGCACGGCCAGGTCCATACCGACCTGATCACCGTCATCACTGTGGGTATCGCGGACTTCCTCGCGGCGGGCGATGTAGCGGCTGTTGCCGTACTGGTCCGGCCAGCGCACTTCGAGGGCACCGTTGGAGCGCAACGGCAGGGCCAGGTAGACGATCTGGCCAACTGCGCTGCTGTCAGCGATCTCCAGCGGGGGCGGCGTCGCCAGATCGTGAGGAATGTCGAAGACACTACCATCGGGCATGATCCCGCGTGCCCGGGTAATGGCGATTTTGCCGAAGCCCAGGTATTCGTCGTTCAACGCCAGCTCGCTGAAGCCATAGAGCGCGTCGTTGAGGCTGTGCAGGCGCTGGTGCACGGCGGCCTCGGCGGCGCGGGCCTGTTGCTGGAAGTGCTGGGGCTTGACAAACAAACCTTCATGCCAGATGACGGGGTTGCGTGAACTCATCGGTGATTACTCGGGGTAAAAGCGGCTGAAAAAGACGTCATCGGGTTTCTCCTTTGAGGCTGACCTGGGCGGCATCCAACTGCACCAGCACGGCGTATTGGCGGCCCTTGGGCTCGACGCGCAGGCGCTGTTTCCACTGGCCGATCTCAGTGCTGTGATAGTTGGCAATCACCGCGATAAAGCGGGTGTCTTCATCCAGGGCGCGCAGGTCGACGAACTTGAATTGGCCGGGGTTGAGCAGGTAGTCGTCGGCGCGGATGTAGGTGCTGCCCAGGGTCTTTTTCAGGTCGTCGGCCAGGGCTTGTGGGCTGGCGTTGACCAGCAGCGAGTCATCGGTGAGTTGCAGCACCTTGAAGGCGATCGGCGTGGCGACGTGCTCCAGCGCCGGGCTGCCCCACGGGGTGGTCAGGCTCACGCCCTGGGCGTCGTAAGCGCCGAGCAGCGCATCTTCGATAGGCGACATTTGCTCCGCAGGCGTGGGCTCCACGGTCAGCAACGATTGCGCCGGCACGGCTTCGTAAAGATGGTTGAGCAGGGTTTGCACTTTGTCCGTCAGCGCCTGCGGGCTAGCGGCCTGAACGTTGAGGGTGTAAGGCGAGCGGCTTTCGTCCTCAACCGTTGCGGTGCCGGTGCTGATCAGGCGCGGGTTGACGTCGTCGCTGGCGTGCAGGCTCAGGGAGTAGCGGCTAGGCTGATCGTCGGGATCTCCGACCGAAATTGATGGAGTCCAGATCACCTGGCCGATATTGCCGAGCATGGTGCAGCCGCCGAGGGTCAGGCAGGCCAGCAACAGGGTGCCCAGACGCAGGTTGCTGAACAGGCTGACACTGCGCTTGTGTGCAGGCGCGCCGATATCCGCCAGCGGTGCGGGCGGCGGCGCCTTGTGCATCGCTAGCAGCGGATCGCCTTGCTCCGTCAAATCCACGGGTTGGCAGAGACGCTCGAACTCCGCGCAAGTGGCAGGTCGCTCATCCGGCAGTGGCCGACTAGGAAGGTCTTCCTGGTGCCACACGTGCATGCCCTCAGGATGGTCGCCGAGCAGCTCATCGAGCGAATGCTGCCCTGGAGCGTGCTCGCCCAACTGCACCGCGACCTGATACGCACCAATCTGCAACCGATCACCGTCGTTGAGGCCTATCGCAACATGGCGCTCAAGCGACAGATCGTGGCCGTTGACGTAGGTTCTACCGCTGCGGTCGATCACGCAGAACCGCCCTTCGACGACGCGGATGTCGCAGTGGTTGGGGCGTACGCTGTTGTGGCGATCGTCCAGGCACCAGTCCACCGCGGCACTGCCGATGCTGCCGCCCTGTGGGCCAAACCGATGAAGGGGCACATACCCGTGCAGCAACTGCGCAGGATTGTTGATAACCAGGGTCAGCTTCATGCGCGCCCCCGAATCCGCACCACGGCGGGATGACGTTGTTCTTGATGTTCGATAAAACTGGTCCAGCCCAGGTGGGTGCCGCTGGCGCGTTGCAGGTTGAACGGCGGTACATCTTCTTCGCGCAGCCCCAGTTCCAGGTCGTAGGCGGTGGCATCGCGCAGCAGAAAATCCATCAATTGGCGCAAGCGCCCGAACTGATCACCGCTGGGTAAAAACTGCCGAAAGCGCGCCTGGGTCAGGTTGGGAATTACCAGGGTGAACTTGCTGGCGCGGGTCTTGCTGCGGTCACCCACCACGAAATCGCTTCCGAGAACACCGTTGGCTTTGCCAAGTGACAGGCGCTGGCGTTGGTCCAAACTCACCGAGCGCGCCTCGAACTCACGGATATGCACGCCGTGCAGATCGAAACAATGTTCGACGATGCCGGACACCACCGACGGCGAGCGGCTGCGGTTGGCAATCAACCCGGCAAAGCTCAGCAGGCGACCCCACGGCAGCGGCGTCGCACCACGCAGGTCGTTGTCGTTCAGCCCGACCATGGAGAATACGTAGCGCGAAAAGCGGTCGCTGGCCTCGGCCTGAAAGCGGATGTAGTAGCGGTACTTGCGCCAACTGGTGTGCAGCAGGGTCAGCAAGCGATGGTTGAAAAAGTCCATGAATGCCGGGCGAATCCCGCGCTCCTGAGCCTGCTCGTAGGCCAGGCGATCCAGGTAGTAACCGGGCAGTGGCGAGTCGGTGCCGTGCAGGCCAAAGAAGCTTGTCTGCAAGCGATAGCGCACCTCTTCGCGATCCTCTTCAATGCGCGCCGCCTCGACTACATCGGAGGCCGGAAAACCTAACCCTGCATGGCTTTGCAGGCGTACGCGACGGCGCGCCGCCGCACTCAAGGGTCGCGCTTCCAGATCATCACCGTGTAAAGCGTGCAGGTGCTCCAGCAGACGGTGAAACGAATAGTTCCGCGCGTCAGCCAGCAGCGCATCAGCTAGATCACGGGTTGTCTGCCGGTCAACAGTGGCCATTCATAGCACTCGTTGTTAGTGGTATTGATCACTTCCAGACTGTGGAAGGAATTGATGCTCGCGTAGAGAGCGAAGAAGTGCGAAAGCACACTGGCGAACAGGTACAACTCGCCTTCGCAGAGAAAGGCGTTCTGATCCAATTGCAAACGGGTTTGCACGCCACGTACCGGCTGGCCTTTCATCAGCCAGTCGATGGGCATAGTCACCGCATCACGAATGCCGTTGAGGCGTTTGCGCGTGGCGCGGGCCTGTTGCAGGTCGTGCAGGGCCGCGAAGTCATAGGCGCGGATGACCGCCTTGAGCGGCTCGGCCGACAGCAACGACAGGTAGTTCAGTGACAGGTTGGAAATCAGCGTCCAGTGCAGGCTGCTGTCCAGCACCGGCCGGTAGCTGCGCGTCGGCGCAATCAGGTTGGTGTAGGTGGCAAACGACGGCGTGGCCTCGGTGGACCGCGACACATCCCCTACGCCGAGCTGCTGCGGCAGGTCGCGGTTGGTGCAGGTCAATTCGATCGAAGCTGCTTCGTTTTCGCCGATATACAGGCTTTCATCGCCGCGCACGAAGGCGATGCGATGGCGCAAGCCTTCACGCCCGTGGGACTCCTCGATATGCGTGCGAAAGTACAGCGCGGTGCGGCCTCGCGCATGTTCGATCTCATGCTGGAACGACTCGAACGGGGTAAAGCGCCGCAATGGGTCGCCTTTGCGCTCCTTGTCGGCGGCGTCCCAACCGGCCACGTGGTCGACACTGAAAATTTCATAAGCATCGTGACGGTTGCCCGTGGGGCTGATACGGCGTTCCTGGCTGCGTCCATCCAGCATGATAGGTTCGGCATCGTGGCAGAACAGATTGACCGCCGGCGCGCAGAACAGGTGAAGGTCTGATGTACGCAAATGCGTATTGACCGGCATCGGCCGGGAGAACTGAAACTCGAAACGAATCTGCCCGGTGCTGACAGCCGGCCAGATCTTGGCAAGTCGAGTCAGGCTGAAAAAGTGGAAGCGCTGCGGGAACACAAAGTATTCCTGCAGGATGCGGTAGCCATCGAACACATTGCGCGGGTAGGGCAGCAATGCCTCTTCGGGAGTGAAGCCGGGAAAGCCCAGCTCGTCGCAGTTCAGGCGATAAGGCGTGTTGTTGACGTACAGCGTGATGCTTTTGAGGTAATGGGCCAGCCACAGGTACAGCGTCAGAGCCGTGGCATTGTCACCACCCAAGTGAAAGTCCAGCTGGTCGCACTCAAGGCTGTTTAGCGGTTGCTGGGTCAACACGTCGAGGTCGATGCGTAGTGTCGAGGCTTCGCGGCTGTGGGCATCGCTGACTTCGTGCAACGCTAACGGGTACAGGTTGACGTCGGTGCAGGTACGAAACTCGCAGGAGACGCCGTCCACGGGGTTGGCAAACAGCCGCGTCCCTTTGGGAATCACCTTGCGTTGACTGATCGCATTGGGCAGTGGCGTAAACCGGATGATGGTCGCGCTGGGCAAGGGCCGCAGGTAGTTGGGCCAGAGCATCTGCAACAGCGGATGGGTCAGCTCCGGCAAGTCGTCGTCGATCTTCATGCCGAGCTTGGCGGTGAGGAAGGCAAAGCCTTCCAGCAACCGCTCCACATCCGGGTCACCGGCCTTGTCGCCAAGAAATTGCGCCAGCTGCGGGTTGTCTTCGGCAAACTCGCGACCGAGTTCACGCAGGTAGCGCAGCTCCTCGGCAAAGCGTTGTTTCAAGTCCATGGCATTCTCATTTCACGCGGGTGTAGCCGTCGCGGCCGTGCATGGCCACCTCGATCTGCACCTGTTCTTCCTTGTGATTGACTCGCACCTGGCAATCCAGGCGAAAGTTCAGCTCCAGCGGCAGGTCCGGGTCGGGCTGAAAGCGCACGCCCGTGACCTTGATGCGCGGTTCAAACGATTCCACCGAGCGCCGGATATCGGCGCTGATCGCTACCACCAGATCACTGCTGGCCTGGGTGACGCCGTTGAAATCACGCAGGCCCAGTTCAGGGCTGCTTTGCGAGCAGCCCTGGCGTGAGTTGAGCACCTGTTCCAGGTGGCGTTTGATCGCCTCGACACGCTGGTGCGCTTGTTCATCCGCGCTGCCTTGGCGGTAGCGCGGTGCGTCGGGTTCCAGGCGTTCGAACAGGCTGGCGCCCACTTACTGGGTGTCCAGGCGGCCGACCAGTGAGATCTCGAAGTTGGCGCCCATGTACTTGAAGTGCGGACGCACGGCCAAGGACACCTGGTACCAGCCTGGATTGCCTTCCACGTCCTGCACCACGACTTTTGCGGCGCGCAAGGGGCGACGGCTGCGCACGTCGGACGAAGGGTTCTCCTGGTCGGCGATGTACTGCTTGAGCCAGTCGTTCAGCTCGCGCTCCAGGTCCTGGCGTTCCTTCCAACTGCCGATCTGTTCGCGTTGCAGCACCTTGATGTAGTGGGCCAGGCGATTGACGATAAACAGGTACGGCAACTGGGTGCCGAGCTTGTAGTTGGTCTGGGCTTCCTGGCCTTCGCGGGTCTTGGGGAAGTTCTTCGGTTTTTGTACCGAGTTGGCAGAGAAGAACGCCGCGTTGTCACTGTCCTTGCGCATGGTCAGCGGGATAAAACCGGCTTCGGCCAGCTCGAACTCCTTGCGGTCAGAGATCAGCACTTCGGTCGGGATCTTGGCCTGCAATTGGCCCAGGGATTCATACAGGTGCACCGGCAGGTCATCCACCGCGCCGCCCGATTGCGGGCCTATGATGTTCGGGCACCAGCGGTAGCGGGCGAAGCTGTCGGTAATACGCGAGGCCATCAGAAACGCAGTGTTACCCCACAGATAATTATCGTGTTTACCGTCGACGCTTTCGTCATAGCCGAAGCTGCGCGTCGAGTTGTCTTCGGTGCTGTAGGGCGTGCGCAGCAGGAAGCGCGGCAGGGTCAGGGCCAGATGTCGGGCATCCTCGGATTCCCGCAGGCCACGCCACTTGGTATGGCGTGGCCCCTCGAAAATATCGCTGACTTCCTTGAGGTCTGGCAGGCCCTGGAACCCTTCGAGGTTGAACAGCTCAGGCCCTGCCGCCGAGACGAACGGCGCGTGGGACATGGCGCCAATGGAGGCCACATAGCTGAGCAACTTGATGTCTGGCGAGCTGGGGCCAAAGGTGTAGTTGCCGACCATAGCACCCACCGGCTCACCACCAAACTGGCCGTAGCCGGCGGTGTAGACGTGCTTGTACAAGCCGCTGCGGGTGATGTCACCGGCGTTGTCGAAGTCGTCCAGCAGTTCTTCTTTGGTAACGTGCAGCATCTCCAGCTTGATGTTCTCGCGAAAATCCGTGCGATCCACCAACAGCTTCAACCCACGCCACGACGACTCCAATTGCTGGAACTGCGGCTGGTGCAGGATGACATCCATCTGCTTACTCAACGCGCGGTCGATTTCGGCAATCATCTGGTCGACCCGGTGCTTGTTTACCGGCTGTTGGTGATCGCCGCTTTGCAGGATTTCGCTGATGAACGCGGCCACGCCTTGGCGGGCAACGGCATAGCCTTCCTGGGACGGGCGAATGGTGGTGTTGGCCAGCAGTTGGTCAAGCAACGACGGCGGTTCATCAGCCACCAATACTTGGGCGGCGGCGCTTTCCATAGGCATGGGGAGTACTCCGTTGAGAAGGGCGTTCAAGTCAGTTGTTTGGCGCGTCGAGCACCAAGTTGAGTTCGCTGGCCAGGCGTTGCCGGGCGGTTTCATCGGTCAGCAAATTTTGCAGGTGTTTGCGAAAGGCCGGGACGTTGCCCATGGGGCCTTTTAGCGCGACTAAGGCTTCGCGCAGTTCCAATAACTTGTTCAACTCTGGTACTTGACGGGCGACCGCGTCGGGGCCGAAGTCATTGATGTTTTTGAATTGGAGTTGCACGTTCAAGTCGGTGTCTTGGTCGTTGTTCAGCACAGACGGAACCGCCATGCCCAGAGCAACTTCAGCTTTGGTCAGTACTTCGTTGAACGTGTCTTTGTCGATGCGGATAGCTTGGCGGTCTTCCAGGGCGGTCAGTTCGCCGTGGCCTTTGAAGTCACCGGTGATCAGCAACTTAAGAGGTAACTCAACTTCAGACTGTTGATCGCCTGTGGCCGGGACGTACTTGATGTTGACGCGTTCTTTTGGGGCGACAGAACCCTGAGTTTTCGACATGGGAATAATCCTTTTCGTAAGGTTGGCGTATTAGAACCAGCTATTGAAAAGTTTGTCATGTAGGACGATGTGGACGCGATTAGTGGTCTTTGGATGTAGGAAATGGCGCCATGCTTTGTTTTGGTAAATTTCCTACGTTATTTATGGATGCTTCTGAGAGACACTTCTTTTTATTCGGAGTTGTGGGATGTGTTGCCCGACTTTTACTTGCGCTATCCATTGAGCGTAGGTGACGCTTCGCAAGTTAATTGATTTAACTTTCTGTCCGGGTCACGTTAGTTGGAAAGTTGAAAGTGTTCGGTTTGGATTTCAATGAGGCATATCAGGAGGCGTTGATGCGCAACGGATGGCGAGGATATAAATGGGGGCTGTGCTTGGCGGTTATGGCGGTAATGGACGCGCAGGCAGCAACTCAAGATTGCCCTGCCATCGTATCGCCGTTGAAGCGCCTGGAATGCTTTGACCTGGCGGCCGGCACGCCCATTCATCAGCCATCTGCGCCGCCACGCGCCCTGGGCCGGGTGCTGCCGATTGTCGATCTGGTCCAACGCAATGAAGCCAAGCGCCCACCCGAGGGTCAGCGATTCCTGCTGTCGTCATTTCCGGAGCCGGACAACGACCAGCAACACCGGCTGGTGATCTCAGCCCCAGCACTGGGCGCGCTACCACCCCGGCCTTACTTGGCCATCAGTTGCGAATCGAAAATCTCGCGCCTGCAACTGGTGCTGGATGAGCCGGCCAAGCCCAACAAAATTCGGATCCAGCTGTTCAAGGACGAACGCCCGGTCTCCGAGGCCTATCAGTGGCAGGTGCTGGACGACGCCGGTCTGGTGGTGGATGCCGGGCGCGGGCTGCAGGCGATTGCCTTGTTGCGCAACATGGGCGGCGGCCAGCGCCTGCGACTGGAGAGCGACTATCCGCGGCTGCACGGGCTGGTATTTGACGCCGAAGGGTTGGGCGAACTGATCGAACAGGAGCGCCAAGTATGTCGCTGGTAATCGACGTGCCGGCGGACACCATTAAGCTGTTGTTGACCCCCATTGACCCCGAACAGCCCGCTGGGCATTTCGATGTGGAGGACGAAACCTACCAGGCCATCGATCAGGAGATGGTCAAGCTCGGCGGCCTGCGCGAAGGCGACATTGACTGGCCGTATATCGACGAAGCCTCCCGCCAATATCTGGCGACCCAGTGCAAGCACTGGCGCGTCGTCGCTCACCAGCAGGTGGTGTGGCTGCGCACCCGACAATGGGCGCGCTGGGCCGATGCCCTGGGTTTGTTGGCCGGCATGGTCGAACTGTATTGGGACAGTGCCCACCCCAAGCCCGGTCCCACCGGCTACCTCAACAAACGCAAGCAAGTGCAGCGCCTGTTGGGCGACCTGGGGCAGGTGTTGCCGACCCTGGAGCGCAGCAGTTTTGAACCGGCCTACCAAGCCGCAGCGGAACTGGCCCTGGCCAACCTGCAACGCTGTGCCGAAAGCGCCAAGCTCGACCCGGCCCCGTTGGACGCGCTGCAACGCCAGCTGGACAAATACAGCGAGCCGGTCGCTGCCACTGAGCCCGCGCGTGCGGCCACCTCCGGCAGTGTGCTGGAGTCGGCCTTTTTCGCTCGCGCCAAACCGCAAGCGCCGAGCAATGAACGCGAACAACGCCGCGCCGTGTTGAACATGGCCGAGCAGATCAATCAGCAAGACCCCTACGACCCCACCGGCTACCAACTACGACGCTTCGGCCTATGGTCGCATTTGCGTACTGCACCGCCCATCACCCGCGACCGGCGCACCGAATTGACCGCTGTGCCCAAGGATATCGTCGACGGCTACCAGGACGCGCTGAACCACAACGCCATTGAGCCGAACCTGCTGCTGCGCATCGAAAAAAGCGTCTGCGCCTCGCCGTACTGGCTACGCGGTAGTTACCTGACTGCTCAGGTCGCCTCGCGTCTGGCGATGGAAGAAGTGGCGGCCGCCACTCGCCAGACCTGCGAGCGGTTCGTTTGCCGTTTGCCGGCCTTGCTGGAGTTGTGCTTCAGCGACGGCACACCGTTCGTGGATGCGCAGACCCAGGCCTGGATCACCGGCGCCGATCAGGCGCAAACCACCGGCAGCCCGGTGCAGGAATACGCCGGGCTGCGCGACGAACTGGCTACCCAGCTCAACACCGAAGGCGTGGAAGTGGTGCTACTGCGCCTGCAGGAACTGCACGCCACCCATGACGCCCCGCGCCAGCGCAGCTACGCCACGGTGATTGCCGCCGACTTGCTGGCTTCGCGTGGCTTGTCGTGGCTGGCGGATGACCTGTACGCCAGTGTGGCGCGGTTGATGCGCGACACCACGGCACAAGGGTGGGAGCCAGAGCTGTATCAGAAGGTGGCAACTGTTATCAGTGAAGGTAAGGATTAGTCATATGGCCCGCCAAAGTGACCTGCGTTTCACCTTTGTTCCCTTGAAAGAAGACGCCTTCGAGGTGGTTTCATTTACGCTCGAAGAAGGGCTGTCCGAACCGTTCAAGCTTACCCTGGAGCTGGCCAGTTTCGATGCTGCCATCGACTTCAATCGCATGTTGGATCTGGCGGGGCTGTTCACGATTTGGCGTGGCGAAACACCGGTGCGTTATGTCCATGGCTTGGTCAGCCTGTTCCAACAGGGCGACACCGGTTTTCGCCGCACCCGCTACACCGCCGTGGTCGAACCGACCCTGAAGCGTTTTGACCTGCGCTCCAACTGGCGCATTTTCCAAAGCCAGACCGTGCCCGACATCATCACCAGCATGCTGGCCGAGCAGAAACTGACCGACATCCGCAGCGAAATCTGCTTCGAACACCAACCCCGCGAATACTGCGTACAGGCTGGCGAAACCGACCTCGACTTCATCGCCCGCCTGGCCGCCGAAGAAGGCCTGCTCTACACCTTCGAACACCGCGCCGACGGCCACACCCTGGTCCTCACCGACCGCGTTGGCGGGCTGGGCACTATTGGCACGCACACAGACTGCCCGGTGATTTACCAATCCATGGGTGGCGGCGACGCCACAGAACCGGCACTGAACCGCTTCCACTACACCGAACAAGTGCGCACCGCGCGCCAGGTGCAGCGCGACTACACCTTCACCCACCCGCGCTACGACCAGCAGCACACCGCTACCGGCGACCAGGACCTGAACAACCAGCACAAGGACTACGAACGCTACGACTACCCCGGCCGCTACAAACGCGACATCGCCGGTAAGCCTTTCACCAAGACGCGGCTGGCGGCGCTGCGCAACGACGCCAAGCTGGCCCATGTGGAAGGCGACGATGAACGCCTGCAACCGGGGTTGGCGTTCGACCTCAAGGATCATCCCCGTGAAGACTTCAATGATCGCTGGCGCACCATCGCCATCAAGCACGAGAGCAAACAGCACACCAGCTTGCAGGAAGAATCGTTCGGCAGCGGCCTCGGTACCTCTTACACGTTGAAGGCCCGCGCCATCCGCTGGACCTCGGATTGGAAGGCGCCGCTACGTCCCAAACCCTGCATCGACGGCCCGCAGATCGCCACGGTGGTTGGGCCACCTGGGGAAGAGATTTATTGCGATGAATGGGGCCGGGTGAAAGTGCAGTTTCCGTGGGATCGCTCGGACAAGAACAACGACCACAGCTCCTGCTGGATCCGCGTCACTCAAGGCTGGGCCGGGGCGACCTGGGGCTCGATGGCCATCCCCCGTGTGGGGCAGGAATTGGTGATCAGCCACCTGGACGGAGATCCCGATCAGCCGATCGCCATTGGGCGAGCGTACCGGCAGACCAATTTGCCGCCCTATGAGCTACCCAAGCTGAAAGCTATAGCAACAACCAAAAGCCGCGAGTTTGGCGGCACCCAAGCCAATGAGTTGCGTATTGACGACACTACCGGGCAAATCAGTGCGGCATTAATGAGCGAACACACGCACAGCGCTCTGCACCTGGGTTACCTCACGCATCCACGTCACTATGGTGGTGGCCGGCCAAGGGGCGAAGGCTTTGAATTACGCACGGATGGTCACGGTGCGTTGCGTGCAGCAAAAGGATTGTTGCTGACTGCCGAGGCGCAACTGAAGGCCGGTGCGGGTCAGCTAGAGCGCCAGCAGGTGATTGATGTATTGCAAGCCGCCCTGACATTGGCCAAACAGCTGGGAGCCTCTGCCGAAAATGCCCAGGCAATTGCTCTGGATGCGCAGCCGCAGCAGTCCCTGACTGATGCCGTGAATGCGTTGGGCCATGGTGCCAATGATCAGGCCAATGGCACCGGCAATGGCGCGCAACCCATCATCGCGTTAAGTGGGCCTGCCGGCATCGCTGCCGCGACGTCCCGCAGCATCGCCATAGGCGCAGGCGAGCACATCGATAGCGTGGCACAACAAAACCAGCAACTTACCGCCGGCAAAAAAGTGGTGATCAATGCAGGCGACGAAATCGGTCTGTTCGCCCAAGGCGGCGACATGCGCCATATCGCCCATAACGGCCAACTGCTGTTGCAGGCCCAGCACAACAGCATCCGGGTGCAGGCGGACCAGAGCGTGGAGATCAGCGCCAGCCAGCAACATGTGCTGGTGGCGGCGGACAAGCACATCACCCTGCTGTGCGGTGGGGCGTATATCAAGATGCAGGGCGGCAATATCGAGCTGGGGATGCCCGGTAATTTCACGGTCAAGGCGGCGAACAAGTACTTCATTGACCCAAGCAATGCCGCCACCGAACTCAATAGCTGGCCCAGCACATCGTTCAACGAACGCTTTCAGCCCCTCCTCACCGACGGCAACCCTATCCGAAACTGCGCCTATGCCTTGGTTCGCAAGGACGGCGCACGCTTTGAAGGGCGAACCGATGCTGAAGGCTTTGTCACCCTGCAACAGGGCATGACGCTGGAAGGGCTTGTACTGGAATGGCTCGAAAACGGAGAACCCTTATGACCGATAAGCCTTCGGCGCCTCGTATTGCGCCCACGACCTATAACGCACGCGGCAATCCCGTGCATACCTGGACCCTGACGCCCAGCCATATCACCGACCCGGTTCTATGCATGATGCCGCCGAATGGAGTGCTGCCGGTGATCTTTGTGCCGGGGATTATGGGGTCGAATTTGAAGAGTAAGCCTGAAGAGCAGGAGGATGGGGACCCGGGAGAGGAAGGAGTGCCTGTTTGGCGGTTGGATGCGGGATTCATGGGCAAAAATGTGTGGCTGGCCGTCAACTGGATCAACAAAAAGGCAGGCATACGCCAGCGCCTGTTACACCCGCAAAGGGTGGAAGTCGATAGAGAAGGCGCGGTGCCCAAACGTCCCGTAGGCACGGTTTTGACCCCGCCTGGGCCGGACCAGAAAAGCACGCTTCTTGCCCTGACCAAACGCTATCAGGAGCGCGGTTGGGGCGAAGTCAGCGAAACCAGCTATCACGCGTTTCTTCTTTGGCTGGAAGAGACCCTGAATAACGAGTTCTTGCCCCACCGGTGGCCTCAATTCGATATTCGGCCGGAGCACTTGCATACCGTCGCCGTCGAAACGGGGCCGAATCACATCACCCGTCTTAAGCCCGCTTTGAACATCGGCATGCCAGGGCTGGGTGCCACCCTGGCCAGTCAGTTGCCGCCGATTGTGTCGGATGAGCTGGTGGCGCGTGGCGGTTATCGGATGCCGGTGCATGCGTGTGGGTATAACTGGTTGGATTCCAACGAGGATGCGGCATTTGGATTAGCTGAACGTATTGATGAACTGATGCGCCAATACGGCCGCAATTGCCAGCAGGTAATTTTGGTCACGCATTCCATGGGCGGGCTGGTGGCAAGGCGGTGCGCGCAACTGCCCGGCATGGCCGACAAAATTGCCGGCGTTGTGCATGGCGTCATGCCGGCAACCGGCGCGCCAGTCGCCTATCGCCGCTGCAAGGTCGGCATGAAAGATGAAGACCCTATTGCCGGTGCGGTGATTGGTCCAACCGGTCAAGAAGTTACGGCGGTCTTCGCCCAGGCACCCGGTGCCTTGCAATTGTTGCCGACTCAGGATTACACGCCCGGCTGGCTAAGGTTAGTCGACGACCAAGGCCTTTCGGCAATGCCGCGTCAGCCGGTAACAGATCCTTATGAAGAGATCTATCTGCGCCGTGACCGCTGGTGGGGATTGCTGCGTGAAGAATGGTTGGCGCCGAAGGATGGAACCCCGATCACGTGGGGGATATTTGCAGACAACATAAAAAAAGCAAAAGTCTTTCATCAGGATATCAGTCGCTCCTATCACCCCCAAACCTATGTCTACTACGGCAGTGAAGACAAGCACCCGAGCTTCGAGTCCATCACCTGGAAAATGACTCGCGGGGCCACTGTCAATGGCCTTCACGGCTCACGCCCCGATAGCTACACGGTTTCAAATCTGCAGATGCATCAGGTCAGGGATGACGGCCGCAGCCCGGTTTACGTCGGCGGCCACGAGCAAGCCATACCACCCCTGCGGGGCGATCCCGATGCACCCGTCAAAACCGTGCAGACCAGCTACTGGGAGCTGCATTGCAAAATGCAGGACGGCTCCGGCGACGGCACCGTGCCGGTCAGTTCGGGCAGCGCGCCGATAAAACAGGCGCCTTATGGTGGCGTTCGCCAGCAAATCAAGGCCCCAGGCTTTGATCATGAAGCGTCCTATACCAACCCGTTAACACAGCAATTCACCCTTTATTCAATCATCAAAATTGCGGCGAAAGCCAAGGAGCCCCTGTGCGCCGGATGACCGTTCTTTTTGCCTGCCTGGTGCTCGGGCCACTCAGTGCTTGTACCGCCTTCAAGCAACCCAGCGAACAGGAGAAACACAACGTGAGCGAAATGACTACCCACATGCGCACCTGGGCGTTGGGCCGGGGCCTGATTGATATACCGGCCAACTGGACTGGCGGCGGCGATGTGAAGCTGTACTACGGGCTGGGCGCCGATCACTCGTCGGTTGACGTGCGTGTGTTGGGAGAAGGCGTGACGCAACAACGATTTGACGCCGCCTTGAATGAGCGGTCGCATCGAATCGCGGCGATTAAAAACTATAAGCAGTCTGATGTGTCCATGTTGGTGTCGGCGATACGGCTTTCGCCGCAGAGTGTAAAGCTGCAGTATTTTCAGAGCGCCGCGCTCCCAGATACCTTCGTTCACGAATTCCACCTGCTGGTAGGCGATGCCTACGTCATGCTCCGCGCCGAGTCCTACAACGGCAACACAGCTCCCGTTGAGGCCCGGCTGTTGAAGCTGTCCAAGGAAATATTCAAGGTCGCACCGGAAAACGCAGGGGCAGGCTTTGCGTTGGGACCTGTCGTGATCAGAAGCCATCACGATCAGGAAATCGCCAATTTTTACTTTCGTCCGCCCGCTTCGGATGTCTCACTGAGTATTTATATCAACGCGCTGTCACCGGATGACGACGAGCGCCTTCACGTTCGAACCCAAAAAGACACACAGATTTTTCTCGCTGGCGATTATGAAAACTTACGCGCCGGAAAAATCACACTGGCTGAAATGCAAGCCGAGGAGTCCCTGATCGGTTTCAGTGACGACACTCACCGTCAAATACTCTTCGTGAGCGAAAACTATCGCGACAACCCCTCCCTAAGTCGTCCGGCGATGGGTATCCGTTTATCTGCAGGGGGGAAAAAGCGCTCCGCTATTGATCCAGATAAACCCAGAGACCTCGTCCGCTGGACCCTTCCCCAGTTCGCCAACAAAGGTTACGACCTACCGCTCTGGCAACAACCCGCAAGCCCGGAACCCGTCAACCCCTCACTCACCGACTACGAAGCCATGGCCGTGTGGGATGCGATCCTCAAGTCGGTACGTATCCGTTACGGCTCCGTCGCGCCCAAGCCGGACCCATGGGCCAACTATCGCGGCCCCAGCGCTGAAGAGGCGGCTGAAAGCAAACGCATCCTGGATGAATTCATCGCCAGCTTCGAGAAGCCCAAGCCGGATCCGTGGAAGGAGGGTTGATGAGTATGCGTCAACTGACCGCTTTTTTTGCCTGCCTGGTGCTGGGTTCCCTCAGCGCATGTACCGCCTTCAAGCAACCCAGCGAACAGGAGAAACACAACGTGAGCGAAATGACTACCCACATGCGCACCTGGGCGTTGGGCCGGGGCCTGATCGACTTACCCGCCAACTGGACTGGCGGCGGCGATGTGAAGCTGTACTACGGGCTCGGCGCCGATCATTCGTCGGTTGACGTGCGGGTGTTGGGAGAAGGCGTGACGCAACAACGATTTGACGCCGCCTTGAATGAGCGTGCGCATCGAATCGCGGCAATTAAAAACGATGAAATGCAGGATGCATCCATGCTGGTGTCGGCAGTACGGCTCTCGCCGCAGAGTGTAACGCTGCAGTATTTCGAGAGCACCGAACTCCCGGATACGTTCGTTCACGAATTTCATCTACTGGCAGGCGATGCCTACGTCATGCTCCGCGCCGAGTCCTACAACGGCAACACAGCTCCCGTTGAGGCCCGGCTGTTGAAGCTGTCCAAGGAAATATTCAAGGTCGCACCGGAAAACGCAGGGGCAGGCTTTGCGTTGGGACCTGTGGTGATCAGAAGTCATCACGATCAGGAAATCGCCAATTTTTACTTTCGGCCCCCTGCGTCGGATGTTTCGCTGGAGGTTTATGTTAATGCGCTTTCGGCGAGTCAAACAAAAAGCATAAAGACCCGGACCGAGGAAGGTGTTCGGGTGTTCCTCGCCGGCGATTACGAGAACTTACGGGCGAGGAAAATCACCCTGGCAGGAATGTCGGCAGAGGAGTCCTTGATCGGTTTCAGTGACGACACCCACCGTCAAATACTCTTCGGGTGCGAAAACTATCGCGACAACCCCTCTATGAGTCGCCCGAGCATGAATTTCCGCATGTCGGCGGGAGGCATAAAAAGAACGCCGATTGATCCAGATAAACCCAGAGACCTCGTCCGCTGGACCCTTCCCCAGTTCGCCAACAAAGGTTACGACCTACCGCTCTGGCAACAACCCGCAAGCCCGGAACCCGTCAACCCCTCACTCACCGACTACGAAGCCATGGCCGTGTGGGATGCGATCCTCAAGTCGGTACGTATCCGTTACGGCGCCGTCGCGCCCAAGCCGGACCCATGGGCCAACTATCGCGGCCCCAGCGCTGAAGAGGCGGCTGAAAGCAAACGCATCCTCGATGAATTCATCGCCAGCTTCGAGAAGCCCAAGCCGGGACAGGAGGGGTGATGGGTAGCCAAACAAATGCAATCACGGGAAAAGGGGTGTGCCGAACCGTGAGCAGTGAACCCCATCAATACGCTAGGAGCGACTCATGAAAACAGTCTGGGGTTACCTCAAACGCTGGGGCCTGCCGGTACTGCGTCAGTTCAACCAAGCGGTGCCGGTTTTAGTGCTGCTGGGCATGGTGTTTTTGTTGATCGCCATCTGGTGGCTGGGCCCGCAGTGGACCTGGCGCGAGCATCAACCGCTGGGTGAACTGGCGATGCGCGTGTCGGCCAGTGTCGTCGTGCTGGTGGTGCCGTTGCTGATCTGGGCGTGGCGGGTGCGTAATCGTTATCAGCGTTTGCAGGTTGAACGCCAACACGAGGTGGCGGTGCAAGCCGATTCCTGCCTGCCTTATATCGAGGCGCAGGAACGAGCCCTGGATCGGAGCCTGGGCAATTTGCTCAACAATATGGAGCGCCGCCGTTCGCTGTATCAACTGCCGTGGTACCTGGTGCTGGGTGAGGAAAATGCCGGCAAGACCAGCCTGATCACGCGTTCCAACCAGAGCTTTGCCTTGTCCCATGTGACCAAGGCCGGGGTCAGAGCCCATCAGGAAGAGCAACTGGCCTATCCGGTGGATTGGTGGATCGGTGACGAGGCGGTTTTGATCGATCCTCCGGGTGAGTTTCTCAGCCATCCGGAGCCAACCGGTGACGATGCTGCGCAGCCGGGGGCGGTGCAGGGCAAGGTCAAACCGCTATTGCCCGCCGGCACCCACCCGCGTCTTTGGTCGCACTTGCTCGACTGGCTGGCGCGTAACCGCAGCCGTCGCGCATTGAATGGCGTGGTACTGGTGATCGATGTACAGGCCTTGCTGGCGCAACGTCCCGAACAACGCAAGGCCCACGCCAACCTGCTGCGTACCCGGTTGTTTGAACTGACGCGGCAGTTGGGCACGCGCTTGCCGGTGTACATCACGCTGAGCAAGTTCGACCTGCTGGAAGGCTTCGAAGAATTCTTTGCCCGGTTATCGCGCAGCGGGCGTGAAGACCTGCTGGGCTTTACTTTCAGTCTGGACGCGGTGGATGATTTTGATGCCTGGCTGGCAGAACTGACGCGCCAATACCAAACCTTTGTCGACTGCCTGTCCGAGCAGGTTTTCAACAGCACCAGGGCGTCGCGCACATCGGATGAGCGTGACCGCTTGCAGGCGCTGATGTATCAGGTAGCGGGCTTGCGCCCGGCACTGTTTGGCTTCCTCAGCGAAATGCTCGGCAGCGATCGTTTCACCACGCCGGCGTTGGTGCGCGGGCTGTATTTTTCCTCGGTGCTGCAGCAAGGCACCCTGCGCAACGCGTTCGTCGAAGAAGCGGGGCAGGCCTATCAACTGCCGCCACCTCCACCGGAGGTCAAACCAGCCGGCGGCACGGCCATCTACTTTGCCCAGCAACTGTTCCAGCGGGTGATCTACCCCGAAGCAGGCTTGGCGGGCGACAACATCAAGGTGGCACGCAGCAAGCGGCGGTTGCTGATCGCCGGGTTCAGCGTCGCGTCCCTGGGCTGTCTGGTGGTCATCGGGACCTGGCAGTTTTACTTCACTATCAACCGCGACAAGGCGGCGAACGTGTTGACCAAGAGCCAGGAGTTCAGTGAGCGGGACATCGACGCCAAGGTCGACCCCACCGGGCGCAACCTGTTGCTGCCCCTGGACCAGATCCGTGATGCGGTGCTGGTCTACGGCGACTATCGTGAGGCCTGGCCGTTGCTGTCGGATATGGGGCTGTATCAGGGGAGAGCGATTGGCCCCACCGTGGATGAGGCGTATCTGAATCTGTTGTCCAAACGCTTTCTGCCCGCAATTGCCAGCGGAGTGCTTGAGGCGATCAACACCGCGTCCGCCGGCAGCAATCAGCAACTGGCGGCCCTGCGCGTCTACCGCATGCTTGAGGAACGGCAAAACCGCCGCCCGGCCATCGTGGAAGAATGGGTTGCCAAGCAATGGCAGCACGCCTATCCGGGCCAGGGCCAGTTGCAGGCCGATCTGATGGGGCACCTGGGCTACGCACTGAAATACGCCGACGCCGACCTGCCGCACTACCGTGAACGCATTGCCCAGGTGCAACAGCAATTGCGCCAGTTGCCCATGGCCGAGCGGGTCTACATGAGCCTGAAACAGGACGCCCTGGAGCGCTTGCATCGCCCACTGGACCTGCGCAATGAGGTCGGCCCCGCGTTCGATATCGTCTACCGTCCGCTGAACACCGATCAAGAGGGCAGCGGCCTGCAATTGCCGCCGCTGCTCACCGCCAAGGGTTTCAAGGACTACTTCGAGCCCGGTACCGAGGGCATCATCGAACTGGCCATGATCGACCAGTGGGTGCTCGGTGAACGACAACGCCTGGACTACTCAGCCGAAGACCGCAAAGTGCTGACCCAACGTATCCGTGCCCTGTACAGCGCCGACTACGTGGACAGCTGGCGGCGGGCGCTGAATCAGTTCGCGGTCACCGACTTCGACGACCTCAGCCACGGCGTGGCGGTACTGGAACAAGTCACCGGCCCGGCCGCACCGCTACGACGGTTGCTGGAAACCCTGCGCGACAACAGCGTGATCTACCCGGCCGTGCCTTTGGCTGAAGGGCAAGCGCCGCTCAAGCTGGACAAGGTTCCGGAGGGACAACAACAGGCAGCAGGGATTCGGCGCGCATTCTCCAGTCTTTCAGAGCTGATCAGCGCACGAGGCGAGCAGCCGTCTTACTACGAAGAAACCCTGCGCTCGGTCAGTGCCGTCTACGACTATGCCAAAGCCGTGCACGACAACCCCGACCCCGGCAAGGCGGCGCTGAAAACCGTACTCAACCGCTTCTCCCTGGACGGTGCTGACCCGATTGCCAACCTGCAACGCGTCGCCGTGGGACTGCCCGAACCGCTGAACCAGCACGTCAAAAAACTCGCCGACCAGACTTCCCAGGTGTTGGTCATTGCGGCTTTGCGCGAACTGGAAAAACGCTGGGACAGTGAGATCTACAGCTTCTACCGCGACCGCCTGGCGGGCCGCTACCCGTTCAAAGCCAGCGGCGAGGACGCCTCGCTGGAAGACTTCGAGGCCTTCTTCGGCCCACAGGGACGCCTGCAGCAATTCCACGATCAATACCTGAACGTGTTCCTCAAGGACAACCTCGATGCCCTGTACTCCGACAGCCTCGGCGGCTACCTGGTGCGCAGCGACGTGCTGGAACAGCTGAAAAAGGTCGAACGCATCCGCGACACCTTCTTCAACCATCGCGGCCACCTGGCCGTGCAGCTCACCATCGAACCCCTGGCCCTGAGCGCCACCCGCCTGAGCAGCATGCTCAGCGTCGACGGCCAACTGATCCCCTATCAGCACGGCGCGCCGCAACGCACGGGGCTGGTGTGGCCCAACAGCCTGGGCAACACCAATGGCAGCCAGCTGACCCTGGTACACAGCACTGGCAATACCGCCAGCCTGAGCTATCGCGGGCCGTGGTCGTTGTTCCGGCTGCTCAGCCGTGGGCACCTCAATGGAAGAACCGACACCAGCGTGGACCTGACCTTTGCCGTCGCCGATGGGCTGATGCGTTATCGGATTGGGGCGGAGAAGGCCAACAACCCGATCACACAGCGCAGTTTTGAAGGGTTTGCATTACCTCGGACCTTGCTGGAGGAGCGTCGCCATGACAAGAGCGTCGATGTCGTCACCCAGAGATGAGGCTACCTGCATGTGAGGTCGGGCGTATCGGCAGGTGCCGCATATTGGGAGCTGTGAGCAGACCGCCTTGGCGGGGGAGAGTGGTCAATCATAAAGGCCCGGTGCAAGTGTCCACCTGCAGGGCGAGTTCCGCTCCTTTCACGATGCAATAGGTCTTGGCCGAGCGCGCCGGTAGTGGCCACTAGATAACGCATTTGACCGACCGTCGCCTGGCCTTTCTCGCCCTCCGCGTGTTTTTCAGAGGTCGCTGTCGGCGATGCCGTACGGGGATCTCGGACATGGCTGACACCTGAAGCCGGCGTGGCTCCTGAGCGGCTTGGAAAACGGTGCCGTACCAGCCTCCACAAATGAGTACACAATTACGCACATCGAATCCCGCCAGGACCTGAAAGCATTCAAATCACTGGGCGCCGATCCATTTCGTCACGGTCGGCGCCTGCCATCGTTCAAGCGTATCGATCAGCGCCACCGGATCGGTATCGAACACCAGCATCTCGCTGTGTTCGGTCTTCATGAAACCCTCGCTCACCGCGTGAGTGAGCAGGCTGCGCAGCGGCTCGAAAAAACCTCCGATGTTCAAGCACGCGACGCCTTTGTGGTGTTCGCCGAGCTGCGTCAGCGTGGCCACCTCGAACAACTCCTCAAAGGTTCCCAGGCCACCGGGCAGGGCAATGAATGCGTGGGCGCATTCGCTCATGCGGGCCTTGCGGCTGCGCATGTCGGGTGTCACTTCATGCCGGGTCAGGCCTGGGTACAGGTGCCCGAGGTCGTACAACCGACGTCGCTGCCGCGGATACTCTGTATCGCGGTGATCCTGGCAGGCGTGATTGGGCTCAAACTGGTCTCGATGAATTGAGCCGGCCACTAGCCTGGCTGTCCGCTAAAATTTTTACTCTGTAGCCAGGTACTTATGACCTCAACCAGTTCTGCCTTGCACTCCACCGGCAACCAATGCCCGCCGGTCAGGCTCGACACGCTGAGGTCTGCACAAGCTGCACGCATGGGGTCGCCCAACCGATTGCCCTTGATGGTGTTCATCGGGTCGTAATCGCCGTTCACAAACAGTACCGGCAACAACAGGCGGCCGCCATTGGGCGCGCGGTGGGCGTAATCGACGTTGGCAGCGTCGTTCAGGTACCACGCGCAGGGCGCGCGGAAACCACGCGCCTCGAAACTGCGTACCAGTGCAGCGAAGTCCGCCTGCGGCCACAGCGCCGGGTCTGGTTGGGTGGGTGGCGCCCGATGCGCCTCGCCAAACCGCCCACCTTTGCGGGTGACTTCGGCGTTTGATGCCACCTTGCTGATGTTCGCCGGATCGCCGCGTCGATAAATCGACGCCAGCGATGCGGCTTTATCTGCATCAAGATCAGCGACAGCGCTCGCAAAGTGGGTGTTGTAGTAGCGGTAATAGTCCCATTGACCGTCTGGGTACTGGTCCACCGGATAGAGCGTGCGGTCCACCAGCGGGACGAGCGTGGGCAGTGCGTTGGTGCTTGGGAAGTAGGGCACCGACACCAGCACCACGCCACGGCTGCGCTGCGGTTGATGGGCGGCCAGTTCACCCGCCACCACGCTGCCCCAATCATGGCCCACCCAAATGGCGGGCGCTCCACCGAGATGGTCATGCAGCTCGGCCATGTCGGCCACTATGTTTTCAAGGGTATAGGCGTTGGTGTCGGACGGCGCAGAGGAACCGCCATAGCCGCGCATATCGGGTGCGACGCAGTGCCAGCCTTGGGCGGCGAACGCCTCGATTTGCGCGCGCCAGATCAGGCTGAGCTCTGGCCAGCCGTGCAGGAATATCATCAATGGCCCATCGGCCGGGCCCGACTCCAGATAGTGGGTGGTATGGCGCGGCGTATGGTAAATCCGCGAAGTCAATATGAACGTGGACAAAGGAAATCCTCCCGATTAACGCACGAACTTTACATAGACAAGCTCAGGGTCATGCTCATCAAGGTTCTCGATTCGCCCGCTGGGTATAAACCCGGCCCTGGCAAGCATGGCTTGGGACGCCCGGTTGGAGGCGTTGGTGGAGGCAAACAACTTGGGCGTTTTGCATAACGCTTCTGCGCACGCCAATAACTGCAGCGCCAGACCCTGGCGTTGATGCATCGGCGACACGACCACCAGCGCAACAAAGTCGTAGCCGAAAAACTCATCAGTCAATACCAGGTAGCCCACGCATTCACCGGTAGTGACGGCGACCAGGCATCGTTGGCTATTCACCGCGTCGTGGATAAACACGCGCCGTTGAGCGTGGGCTGTGGCGTAGGCGTCCAATTCGACCAAGGCGCGTACGTCATCAGGCGTAGCCTGGCGGATTAGCCGGTTTTCAGGGGCCGGCGGGTGTCTGTCTTGGGCCATGGGAACCACCGTTGGAGCGAATGGGTAAGGTGTTAGTGTTGAAGGCGTTTGCATTGTTCAAAAAAGTACAACGGGCAAGTGCATCAGCAGCACACAGGTAGCGCTGGCCTTGAGCGCCTCCTTGGCCAGCGCTTTGCTGTTAGCGTGTCAAGCGCCAGGCCTGACGCGGAACGCCAGGAAGACCGGGCCGGCCGGGAAGGTACTGACTTCCAGTTCATCGAGTGGATTGAGCGTGTTCGTTCGCACCCCTGCGTTGCTATAAAGCGTATGGCTGCCCGATGCCGCAATGTTGATCTTGCCGGCACCCGCCTGGATCAGCGTGGCCTTGAACCCTTCAGTCACATCATCACCCAGGGTGAGTGTGACGTCAGTGTTGCTGATCACCAGGATCGACTTGCCTGAATCGGCCATGCTCAAGGGCCTGCTGGCCGTGATCGAGGTACTGGTGTGCACGTGGCCCCCGGCGTGGTAGGTGACCATTCTGGGGTCGGCGAAGACGCGCGCGAAGGTGCCGACATAGTTGACACTGGCGCGCATGTCATCGAACTGTTCCAGCACATAGGTACCGATGCTGCCGGAGACGTCTGTGCTGGAGTCCAGCGCCCATTTGCGTCCTACCATCAGCCCGATCTGGGTGTTGGCACGCACACCGGCGCGTAACTCTTCCAGAAACAGTTCGCCGATCTGACCACCGCCTTTGCCCTGAGCATAGGTAAAACGGGCAATGGAGTGGCTGTCGCCCGTAGGGCTGCCCTGGGAGGTATCGACCTGGTAGTCGATGTAGTCTGCCGAGACGATGGTGCTGGTCGTGTTGGCGCTAGGCGCCCAGGTGAAATCCAGGACTCTGCCGGTTTTGATCTGCTCCTGCGAGACGGTGCTCTGGGTGGTAGTGGTAGAGCCTGACTGCTGCAAGTCGTCGTTCATGATACTCATCCTTAAGTAAAGTGCGTGCTTGGGTGCGGGTCGACATGGCCCGAAGCGTATGACCGCCGTCATAACGCTGTTTTCTACAGCGCAAAAGTGGCTTCACTTGATGACTGTATATAAATACAGTAGTTCGCGTTTTGTCGTTATGCAAATGTGGCGAGGGTGCTTGCTCCCGCTGGGGCGCGCAGCCGCCGCAAAAATGGGACTGCTACGCAGTCCAACGGGAGCAAGCGCTCTCGCCACGGGTCAATGCTTGTCAGCTCGAACGCTTAACTGGCTGGCATTACGTAGGCTGTGTTGTTTATCTCAACTGCGCGCCGCCATCCGCACGGGCGTATTGCGCCAGCAGATCGGCTGCATCCTGGTAGTAACCCGCCCGCCAATCGTGCGCTCAATACTGATCCACCAGGCGCTGCAACTGCGGGTCTCGAATCGTGAACACCTCAAACAGCCCAAGGGCACGTAATGCCGGCAGCAACGCCAGCAGGTCTTGCTCGGCGACAGTTCGCAGCTGTGCATCGGTGTTTGGGTCACACCAGGCCTGGGCATTCACCAGGAAGGCACCTACGCTGCCTTTGCGGATGACAACGCCGTGGCGTTCGGTCTGATTCTGGTCATCGGGTAACAGTTCATCGGCGCGCATGCTGTGTATTCCTGGGAGTAGAGGCTGCGACTATAGACGCGTCAATGTGGCCTGAGTACGCTATCGAAGACAATTAATAGTCTGTTAAGGCCACTTATGCCCACTGCGTTAATTCCCTCTTCGGTATTAGCTACTGTCGATGCCCCGCTGGTGGTCGCCGTGGTTCGAGTGGACGCTGAACGGCGTATCACCGAACGTCATTGCCATGGGCGTGGGCAGTTGCTGGGCACAAGCCAGGGCTTGCTGTCGGTGGACGCCGGCGCCAGCCAGTGGGTGGTGCCGGCCACCCATGCGGTGTGGATCCCGCCGAATGTCTCCCATGGTGCGTGCTCCCATGGCCCCTTCGCAGGCTGGAGTGTGTATGTGTCGCCGCAGGGGTGTGTCGAGCTGCCGGATACGCCTTGCATCCTCGCCACCTCCGGCCTTTTGCGCGAGGCGGTGATGCGCGCTGCCGCCTGGCAGAGCCCTGAACTGGATGCTGCGCAGCGTCGCTTGGCTGAGGTGATTGTGGATGAGATTCGCACATTGCCGCGTGTGACCTTGGGCTTGCCGATGCCTCAGGATCTGCGCCTGCGCAAGATCGCCGAGGCGCTGTCCGATTGCCCTGAAGACGAGCGCCACTTGCAGGAGTGGGCGGCCTGGGCGGGCATCGCCCCGCGCACACTGACGCGTCGGTTTGTGCTGGAAACCGGGTTCAGCTTTACCGCGTGGCGTCAGCGCGTGCGTTTGTTGCGCGCGCTGGAGAGGCTGGCCACGGGCGCGCCAGTCACGCGTGTCGCGTTGGAGTTGGGCTATGACAACGTCAGTGCCTTCATCGCACTGTTTCGCCGCACGTTTGGGGTGACGCCTGGGCGTTACTTCGCGGCGCAACCGAGTGTGGAAGTAAAAAATCAATACCTGCGTTAAGTGATGGGTACTGTAATTAGCGGTTGTTCAGCTGTTGTTAAGAACCTATTAAGCGATTGTTCAGGATCTATTAAGCTGAATAAACAGACGCTATTACCTTTACAACTCTTTACCTTTGCGGTCTGGATGCTCGAAAAAACAACATGCTAGCCTGCGCGTTTTCAACAGGCACCAGGTCGCATGAAAAGGCTAAAGGAACTGGCTGTAAACAAACCCTGTTCAGCTATATTTATAGTGGCGTTTATTGTGTTGGCTGCCCTGCAATATAAACCGGCCGTGCTCAACTACACCACGCGTTTTGTCGACTTTGCCGAGTATATGCTCGCGCAGGGTGTAACACTGTTTCCGATTGCCGATGACTTGCAGCCATACCCTGATTACACGGTGCTCAATACACTGCTTGTGTATTTGGTCTCCTTGCCGTTTGGGCGTGTATCCATACTGTCGATGGGGCTGCCTTTTTGCGTGGCAGCCGCCTTGATGCTGGTGTTTATTTACAAGCTGGGTGCCTTGCATGACAAAAAATGGGGCACCTTTGCGGTGGTATTTGCGCTGTTTACCTGGTCATTCCTCGACGGCGTGAATTCCTTGGCGCTGGACATCTACCCGGCGCTGTTTACCGTGATGTGTTTTTACCTGGCCTATGCGGGCCAGTTGCACCCGCAGCGTTTTCACCTGCTGCCGGTACTCCTGGGCCTGGCGCTGGGCTTTGCCTTTCGTGGCCCTATTGGCCTGATCGGCCCGGCGGGCGTGGTCGCCTCTTATTATCTGTTAAGTCGACAGTGGCGCCTGTTGCTGGTGTTCTGCCTGCTCGCGGGCCTGGTGCTGGCTGCAGGCATAGCCGTGCTGAGCTGCGCGGCCTACCTGCAAGGTGGGCAGGCTTTTGTGCAAGAGGTGCTGGTCATGCAAGGCTTGGGGCGCTTTGGCACTGATCACGCACCGCGGTATTACTTCTACTTTTCCGCAGGCTTGCTCACCTATGGCATCACGGCCTTTATCGCATTAAACGTGATCATCAAGCAGGGTAAACACTTCTTTGCGCGCGCGCCGGCGCCAGCCACCCAGATGCTGCTGTACCTGACGGGTTGGTTATTGGTGGTGATCGTACTGTTCACGATTCCAAGTTCAAAGAAGGCGCGTTACATCCTTTCGATTACGCCGGCTATTTCATTATTGGCCGCGTATATCTTCGTGGATCGCAGCCAGCGCTTTGCAAGTACTCGCGACAAGTTTCTGAGATTCTGCCTCAATTTGCCTGTGGTCGGCCTGGGCCTGTTGTTACTTGCCTTTATTTATGACCTGTATGCATCCACGCCGCTGCGGCCCAACTACCTCGGTGCCTGCACAGGGTTGATCGGCCTTGTTGTCATTCGGCCCTGGATAAAGTTACGGTTTCACACGCATCCACAGCGGGAGTTCGTGCTGTTGTGTTTTGGGGCTGCGGCCTTTTTGGTGCTGGATATGTTTTTCTTCAATTCGATTACTTACCACCTGGAGTTGGCCGATGAGCCGACACCCAAGTTTCTGCCCTATTGGTTTTGGTGAGGCGTGGTTTTGGTAAGGCGTGGTTTTGGTGAGGCGTGGTTTTGGCAAGGCGTGGTTTTGGTAGTGCAGGTGGCTATCGCAGTTTTAACCTTCGTTTGGCGACCCACAAGGCACTTATGCTCAGGGCGGCGGCCAGGATCAGGTAGAAACTGGGGGCCAGTTGCGAACCCGTCAGTGCGATCAGCCCCGTGGCGATCACCGGTGCAAACCCGCCGAAGATCGTCACCGACAGGTTGTAGCTCAGCGACATGCCCGTGACGCGGGTTTGCACCGGGAACACATCGGCCATGAGTGAGGCCAGCGGTGCGAAATACACGGCCTTGATCAATGCCATCATCGACACAACCAGCAGCAGCGACGTGGCACTGGGAACTGTATTGAGCCACATGAACGCCGGAACGATCATCAACATATAGAGGATCGACGCCCACAGCATGATCTTGATACGGCTGACAAAGCCGGTAATGAAGCCGACAACCGGTGTGACCAGGGTCAGGATCAAGCCCCCGGTCAGGGTCGCCAAAAAGCCTGATGACTGGGGAATGTTCAAGGTGGTCGCGGCATAGGACGGCATGTACTTGATCATGAAGTTGGAGGCCGTCGACACGATCAGCACGCCCATGGCCACCAGCAACAAGGTCTTCTGTGAATACAGTACGTCCCTTAATGGCTGCGAGCCTGGCTCGCTTTCCTTGAAGTCGGGGGACTCATCCACGGTGCGGCGGATGTAAAGCCCCACCGGACCCAGGAT
The DNA here is from genome assembly GCF_030263855.1 of Pseudomonas sp. ChxA. NCBI lineage: Bacteria > Pseudomonadati > Pseudomonadota > Gammaproteobacteria > Pseudomonadales > Pseudomonadaceae > Pseudomonas > Pseudomonas sp. ChxA. Next base: position 4,622,594 of record NZ_JARPMK010000001.1, on the reverse strand, counting down.
CAAACCAAACAAAAACGGCACGCGCCAACCCCAGTCGAGCATCTGTTGATCGTTCAAGCAGGTGGTCAGGAAGTAGCCGAACAACGAGGCAATCACCACACCAAAACCCTGGCTGGCAAACTGCAGGCTGGCGACGAAGTTGCGGGTCTTTTGCGGCGCGTGTTCCATCATGAACGCGGTTGAACTGCCAAACTCGCCGCCGGCGGAGAAACCTTGCAGCAGGCGCGCAAACAAAATGCCGATGGGCGCGATGATTCCGATGCTTGCATAGCCTGGCATTACCGCGATCATGGCGGTGCCGATCAGCATCAGCAATATGGACAGGCTCAAGGCTTTCTTGCGCCCTTGGCGGTCGGCGTACGAGCCCAGCACCGCAGCGCCCAACGGGCGAATCAGGAACGAAATACCGAAGGTCGCAAAGGCCAGGAACAATGAAACGGCCGGGTCTGCGGCGGGGAAAAATACCTTGCTGATGGTCAACGCAAAGTAGGCGTAGACCGACAGGTCAAACCATTCAAGGGTGTTGCCGATCAAGGCGGCGCCGACCGGTTTCCAGATGGATTTGGCCGGGGCAGCTGCCGGTGTCTCAAGGGTGGGTGATAACGCTGTCATGTTCGACGCTCCTGGTTTTGTAAGTGTGTGAGCGGCAGAGGCAAAGGATCTAGCCCGTTGTTTTTATTAGGCGCGCGAGTGCGCGATGTCGCCCAGTTCCCAGAACAGGGCCGTCATGATCTGCAGGCCCTCGAGTGCCACCGAACCCAGCAGGTGTTCATCGGGCGCATGCTGTGAACAGCCGGGGTAGGAGTGCGGAACCCACACGGTCGGCAGCCCCAGCACATCGGCGAAAATGTCGTTTGGCAGCGTACCGGCAAGGTTGGGCAGCACCGCGACCTGCCTGGGCGTGGTGTCGCTGATGACTTTTTTCGCGAAGCGCACCCAGGCATTGTCCGGGTCCAGGCGCGTGCTGGGTGTGCACCGATCAATCACGATGTTCACGCTGTGAAAACCTTGCGCGTCCAGGTGCTGGCGCAACAGTTGCTCCAGGTTCTGCCAATCGGTGCCGACCACAAAACGCAGTTGGCAATGCGCGATGGCTGACGGTGGAATGGCATTCACCGGTTTGGCAGGGTTGCCGGCGGTAAACGCCAGAATCTCCAGGGTGTTCCAGGCAAACAGGCGTTCGCCCAGGGTCAGCCCTGGCTCACCCCAATCCACATCCAATGGGCGGCCGAGCGCGTGCTGATCGATGCCCAGGTCATGGATGGCTTCACGCACCGAGTCGGGGATCGATGCCGGCACCAGCCCTCGGCAGCGAATGCGGCCATGCTGATCCACCAAGCTGGCCAGTGCGTTGGACAGCACCACGGCGGGGTTGGACATCACGCCGCCCCAGTTGCCAGAGTGCAGGCCTTTGTCGCGGGCCTGCACCTGCAAGGAGAACAGTGCCGAACCGCGAGAACCGAGAAATAGCGTCGGGCGGCTGTCGTTCAGGCGTGGGCCGTCTGAAGCGATAAACACATCGGCGTGCAGCAGCGCTTGGTGAGCCGTGCAGACCTCACGCAAGCCGGGCGAACCGCACTCTTCACCGGTTTCAAACAGCACCTTGACGTTAAACCCCAGTCGCCCCTGGCGAGCGTTGATCACCGCTTCCAGCGCCGCCAGGTTGATGCTGTGCTGGCCCTTGTTGTCGGCGGTGCCGCGCCCATACCAGCGATCACCTTCTAGCGTCAGCACCCAAGGGTTGAGGCCTTCACGCCATTGCTCGGCGTAACCCAGGACCACATCGCCATGCCCATAGGTGAGCACGGTCGGCAGGTCGGCGCTTTCGTGGCGCTCCGCGAACAGCAATGGGCCTGCGCCTGTCGGGTTGTGCAGCGGCTGGCACGCAAAGCCCATGCGCTCCAGCGCCGGCTGCATTTCCTCGTGCAGATAACGCGCCAATTCGTGCGCCTGCCCAGGTGCCTGGCTTTCACTGCGAATCGCTACCCGGCGGCGCAGGTCGGCTTCAAAATGGCCGGCAGAGAAGTGCTGGTGAACACTGGCGAGTGCCTGTTGCTTGGACATGAGCGTTCCACTAAGGCTGAAAGATTCAGGCCAATATAGAAGTCACCTAGCAGACTGTATATTGCTGTTTTTTGAAGAGTGGCTTCTAATTAATAGATGCTTTTTAAAGGAAGACGCCCGTGGATTACCGTTACTTTCTGGCCGTATTCGATTGCGGCTCCCTGGCCGCCGCCGGTGAGCGTTTGCACATCGCGCCCAGCGCGGTCAGCCGTCAGATCGCGTTGCTGGAAGAGAGTGTCGGCGTGGCGTTGTTCGAGCGCCGGCCACGCGGCATGGAGCCGACGGCGGCGGGTAACGCGTTGGCCCACCATGCCCGACGGGCGTCGTTGGAAGAGCAAGCGTTGCTGTCGGAGCTGCGCGGCGGCGATTACCCCGGCGCGCGGGTGATTCGCCTGGTGTCCACGGAGGGCCTTTCGCGGTATTTCCTGCCCCATGTGCTGATCCAGCACTACCAGCAAACCCCAGACTTCCAGTACGTGCTGGAGGTGATGTCGCCGCTTGAATGCGCGGAAAAAATCAAACGTGGTGATGCCGACGTAGGGCTGACGTTCAGCACCGCGCCCACCGATGGCGTCGAGATCCTCTATTCAAGCCGCTCGGCCATTCGTGCGCTGATGCGTGCCGGCCATCCGCTGTCGACGTTAAAGACATTACCGATGCGTGCGCTGCTGCCGTTCCCCTTGGCGCTGACCCCCAAAGGCACGACCCTGCGGCAGCTGTTCGACCTGGTGTGCGAAATGGAAGGGCTGCACTTCAACCATGTAATGACCTGCAACTACTCCGGCGCGATCCATGAGTTTGTGCGTCATTCCGACACCATCGCATTTGGTGGTGCGATCAGCCAGCGGGTGAACGACAGCAGTGACTTGGTCTCGGTGCCGCTGTCGAATCCGCGATTTGCCGACCGCACTGTCCAGGTGCTGACCATGCCTAAACGCGCGCTGCCCACTGCGCTGCAAGGCTTTATCGAGACCTTGATCGGCTGCCTGCAAAGGCTCAACTGAACACTAACGTGCCAGGTACGCGCCTACGTGCGTGGCACGCTTGAAGGCCCCTGCGGCGGCAATCTCGAGTAACCGACGAAAGTTCGGGCATTGCGCGTGGTCGGGAGCAGGGCAGGCCGCAGCGTGGCGCAATCCGCGACTCATGGCCTGCAGTTGTTTGACCGTTGCGTCGATCTCATCCGCCTTGGCCAACAGCACGGCTCTGTCCACCGTGGCCTGGCCATTGGGGCAGAGCATGGCCTGTATCTCATCGAGTGACAGGCCGCCCGCCTGCCCAAGGGCGATCAGCGCCAATTGCTCAATCACCGCCGCGCCAAACTGGCGGCGAGCGCCAGGCGCGCTGATGGAGCTGATCAGCCCTTTCTTCGCATAAAAACGCAAGGTGTGGGCCGGTACGCCCGTGCGTTTGACCACCTCAGTGATATCCATTACCAGACCCTTGACTTGAAGTTGACTTCAACTTCTATGATGCCTGCGCAGGTCAAATGGGTCCATGAATAAGAGGTCGGTATGGCATCGCTGCACGTGGTTGCACAGGTGATTTTATTGGGGGTCGGGGCTACGGTCGTGATGGATATGTGGATGCTGTTGATGAAGGCGCTCAAGGTGCCCACGCTGAATTTCGCCTTCGTGGGGCGCTGGGTCGGGCACGCGTGCCACGGGCAGTTTACCCATCGCAGCATTGCACTGGTGGCGCCCGTGCGTGGCGAAGTTGCCTTGGGCTGGATCGCGCACTACGTCACCGGGATTGTGTTTGCGCTGCTGCTGGTGGAGGTCGAAGGGGTCATCTGGTTGCAGGCGCCGACCTTGGTGCCGGCATTGGTGCTGGGTATCGCCACCGTGGCTGTTCCGCTGTTTTTGATTCAACCCGCCATGGGCGCGGGGTTTGCCTCCTCCAAGACACCCACGCCGGGCAAGAACTGCCTGCGCAGTGTGATCAGTCACGCGGTGTTCGGCGTGGGGTTGTACCTGGCTGGCGTGGCGATGGCTTGGGCGTAGGGCAGCAACACACCCTCTTGATGCAATGCGCAATAAATGTGGGAGCGGCGGTGCGACGATTCGACTTGCTCGCGAATGCGGTGAGCCAGTCAAAGCATCTGTGACTGACACGGCCTCTTCGCGAGCAAGCCCGCTCCCACTTTTGACCGAGTACGCCCTCTGCAATATCGGTTGTAGCTTGGCTCGCTTTCAATATTTCATTGAAAGTCTATGCGCCCCTGGCGGATGGCTAACGCGGCGGGTGTTTCATTAGGCTGGATATCTCCTCACACACCTGCGACGGATATCCAAATGGCCCTCAAGACGATGAGTTTTACCCTGCTTGCGCTGTTGATTGCAGGGTGTGCGAGCCATTCCCCTGACGGAGCGACCCCTATGCCAAAACCATTAGTTTCCATCGCCGTACTCAAAGCCAAACCCGGCAAACAGCAGGCACTCAAACACGGCTTGTTGGCCCTGGTCGCGCCAACGCGCACCGAGCCGGGTAACCTCGACTATGTGCTGTTTGAGCTGCGTGATGCGCCTGGCACCTTTTACATGCGTGAAGCGTTCAAGGACCAGGCGGCCCTGGATGCGCATTTTGCCACGCCGTACTTCAAGCAATTTGCAGCCACGGCCGACGATTTGCTAAGCGAGCCGCTGCAACTGATTTTCCTTGAGCAAGTGTCGAACTGAGCCATTCGTCATCTTGCACAGTTATCTACTGAACTGTGGTGCGACGCTGGACCTGTGGCGAGCAGGCTTGCCCTGCGTTGGGCTGCGCAGCAGCCCCATCCGGTTACGACTGACTCACCGAGTCGCCTGAATTGGGGCGGCTTCGCCACCCGACGCAGGGCAAGCCTGCTCGCCACAGTGAGAGTGTTCGTCCTTTCGCGTCAGTGCGTGTCCTTGGCGGCAAACACCTGCTTGGCGTGCGCAAAACACTTCTCGGCGATAGCCGAGCGCGGTTCGGTCTTGCGCATCACCAACCCCAGCGGCGCGAGTACGCTGGCGTCCGGCAGGTTGATAAAGGCGAGGTTCTCGATCGGGTTTTCCAGGCCGCTGTCCAGCGGCATGATCGCGCAGCAAAACCCTTCGTGGATCGCCTGGAACAGCTGATAGGTCGAATCGCTTTCGAGAATGGGCTGCGGGTCGAGGCCACGGCTGCGGAAGCTCAGGTCAATGGATTTTCGATAGTGCATGCCGTTGCTGATCATCCCAAGGGGCAATTGCGCGGCGTCTTCCCAACTCATTTCGGTGCCTTCGAAGTGGAAGTGGCGCGTGTCGTACAGCAGGCCGACGCGGGTCTCGCCCAGTTCGAAAACTTCCAGGTAATTAGGGTTTACGTGGTCCAGGTAGCACACACCCAGGTCCAGTTGGTTGGTGCCCAGGGCTTCGATGATCTTGTCCGAGCTCATCGACGACAGGCTGAACTTGAGCTCGGGAAATGTCTGGGACAGACCCTGGATGTAACTGATGGGGTTGAACCCGCTGAGCGGCACCAGCCCCAGGCGCAGGCTGCCCACCAGCTGCCCGCGACACGCCGCCGCTTCGGCAAACAAACCATCATGCGCCGCGAGCAGGGTTCTGGCCCAGGCCAGCACGCGCTCGCCGGCTTGGGTGAAACCTTCGAAACGCTGGCCGCGGGTGACCAGCTCCAGGCCCAGCTCATCTTCCAGGTTGCGCAGGCGCATCGACAGGGTCGGCTGGGTGATGTGGCAGCGCGCAGCCGCCTGGCCGAAGTGCCGGGTCTGCTCCAGCGCGATCAGGAATTTGAGTTGCTTGATGTCCATTTAAAGCCCCAGCCTGGGAATAAGTGAGCGGTCATGATAAGTGCCCGTGCCTGCACCCGCAGCAGACCATCGCATTGTACGGCCTGCACGTCCAATCACCTGCATTGAAGGCGTCATAGATTCACTCGATAACCCGGTCAACCGTAACGATTAGACAGCCCTCGTGGGCGCGCTTTAGCCTCAGGCAATTGACTGGATACTGGCCTGCTGGAGATGCACATGAGCGTAACGTCGGACACTGTGTTTGTCCCCTTGAACATTGCCGTGTTGACCGTCAGCGATACCCGCGAATACGCCAACGACACCTCCGGGCAACTGCTGGTCAGCCGGCTGCTGGAAGCCGGGCATAGCCTCAGTGAGCGCAACCTGCTCAAGGATGACCTGTACAAGATCCGCGCACAGGTCGCCACCTGGATCGCCAGCGAGCAGGTCCAGGTGGTGTTGATTACCGGCGGCACCGGCTTCACCGGCCGTGACAGTACGCCCGAGGCGGTCAGCTGTTTGCTCGACAAGCGCATTGATGGCTTTGGTGAGTTGTTCCGCGCTATCTCTATCCTCGATATCGGCACCTCCACTGTGCAGAGCCGAGCCTTGGCCGGGCTGGCCAACGGCACGCTGGTGTGCTGCCTGCCGGGCTCGACCGGCGCGTGCCGGACAGCGTGGGAAGGCATCCTCGCCGAGCAACTCGATGCGCGCCATCGGCCGTGCAACTTTGTGCCGCACCTCAAGCCGGTGGCGCTGTGCGAGACGCGCGGGTGATGACGGTGGAGCAGGCGATTGCCGCGCTTCTGGCCATGGCCCAGGCGCAACGCCTGCAAGACAGTGAGCCGGTATTGCTCGATGACGCCCGGCAACGGGTGCTGGCCAGTGACCTGGTGGCGACCCTGGACCTGCCGCCGTGGCCCAACAGCGCCATGGACGGCTACGCCTTGAACCTTGAGAGCTGGCAGGGAGAGCCGCTGGTGGTGTCGCAGCAGATTTTTGCCGGTGTCGCGCCCAAGGCTTTGCAGCCCGGCACCTGCGCGCGGATTTTCACTGGCGCACCGCTGCCCGCCGGGGCCAATTGCGTTGAGATGCAGGAAAACGTCGAAGTCCTTCCTGACGCCAGCGTGCGCTTCACCCGGGCACTGCGCGTCGGCCAGAATATTCGCCCACAAGGCCAGGAGAACCATGCCGGCCAAGTATTACTTGCAGCCGGCAAGCGCCTCGGGCCTTTCGAACTAGCCATCGCCGCAGCGCAGGGCTGCACCCATGTACACGTGGTGCGCCGGCCTCGGGTGGCGTTGTTGTCTACCGGCGACGAACTGGCTGAGCCGGGCACGCCGCTCAAGCCCGGCTGCATCTACAACAGCAATCGCACCTTGCTCAGCCATTGGTTGAGCGCATTGGGGTGTGAGGTCATCGACGGCGGCGTTCTTCCCGACCAGCCGCACCTCACCCGGCTCAAGCTTGAGCAGTCGCAACAGGGCATCGACTTGATCCTCACCACCGGTGGCGTATCGGCCGGCGATGCCGATTGCCTCGGCCAGGTGCTGCGCGAATGCGGTCAAGCGTTGTTCTGGAAACTTGCGATCAAGCCGGGCAAGCCCTTGACCGTGGGGTACTTTGGCAGCGTGCCGGTGATCGGTCTGCCGGGCAACCCGACCTCGGCACTGGTGACCTTCGGGCTGCTGGCGCGGGCTTATCTGCTGCGCATCCAGGGCGTCGAAGCAGTCACGCCCCTGAGCTTTGCGGTGACCGCAGGGTTTGACTGGCCCAAAGCCGGCAATCGACGCGAATACCTGCGGGCCAGGCTGGAGGAGAGCAGAGCGGTGCTGTATCCGAACCAGAGCTCTGGCGTATTGCTGGGCGCTTCGTGGGCCGATGGGCTGGTGGAGATCGCCGAAGGCTGCACCTTGCAGGCGGGTGACACGGCGCGTTTCATACCCTTCGGTGAATTGTTCTGAGTACCCTCTTTTCAAGGCTTTTGAGACACCGGCTGATTTAACGACGAACACAATCACTGTGGCGAGCAGGCTTGTTATGGCAAGCAGGCTTGCCACCACAGGCTTGCTCGCCACAGGTTGCTTTGGCCTGCACCTGCATTTGGTCAGGCATGGATTGAAACCCACAACATGAAATAAATGTCATGGCGTATTTAGTTGGTGAACAACCGCCCTTGACGTAGCTTGCGCCGCACGTTCGCCTGGCCAGGATCCGCCCTCGAGATCAGCCGCTGTTCGACCACAATAACCACGAGGAACGAGAGCGTGCTAGACAGGATTACCGGGCCGCTGTTGCCCGTTGCCGTGGTGATTACCTTGGGGTTTATCGCCGGCAAACGCGGCAAGTTGAACCATGCCGATAGCCTGCTGATCAGCCGTCTGGTGCTGGGCTGGATCATGCCGTCGCTGCTGTTTGTGGGCATGGCCAGTACCCCGCGTGCGCAACTGCTGGACTTCAACTTTATCCTGGCCACGGTGATCGGCATCGTCGGCATGTTCGGGCTGGCGCTGGGCATTGGTTGGTGGCGCCTGCGCGACCTCAAGGCCGCCACGCTCAAGGGCCTGGTCAACGGCTTTCCGGACGCCGCGTTCATGGGCATTCCGATCCTTGCGGCCATGTATGGCGCAGGCAGCCTGTATGCGGTGCTGGTGCTGAACCTGGTCGCAACCTTGATCATGATCCCGCTGGCGATCATGTTGCTGACCCTCGCGGATGGCAAAGGCAGCGGTGGCCAGGCGTTCGTCTCAAGCCTTTGGGCGGCGGTACGTCGCCCGTTGGTGTGGGCGCCAGCCTTGGGCATGCTGCTCTCGCTGCTGGAGGTCAAGTTGCCGGCGGTTGCCGCCGACTCATTCAACCTGCTGGGCAAGGCGACGCCCGGTGTGTCGCTGTTCTGCCTGGGGCTGATCATGTCGGCAGACCGGCTGAAAATGTCCGGTGAGGTGTGGACCAACCTGGGGCTCAAACTGTTTATTCAGCCGGCGCTGATGTTTGCCGCCATGATCCTGCTGGGCCGCCACGGCGTTTACGCACAGCAAATGATCCTGCTCAGTGCACTGCCTTCGGCGACGATCCCGGCGATGTTCGCCAACCAGGCCGGTGTGTATCAGCGTGAAGCCACGACCTCCATTTTGCTCAGCACGCTGCTCTCGATCGTGACCTTTTCAGCGGCGATTTACTTGGTCGACGGCGGGCTTGCGGCGGCGTGACGGGTTTTTTTGCGTCCCTTGAAACCTGTACACAATTTGAAATGTTTAAGTGGTTTAATGTTTATGTCGGCTTGCGATGGATCGCAGCCGCCGACAGACGTTTTGTCATTGATTCACCAATCTGCTACATCCAAGGAGCTACACCATGCAAGGAAGTATGAAGTCCAAACACTTAGCGTTTCTGTTGATCCCGCTGGTTGCCGCCTGTACCACGCCGGACAGAACCCGCGAATCGGCCATCACCCCCCAAGCTCAGCCCCAACAGGCCTGGCAGTTCGACAACTGCTCGGTCGGCTGCCCCAGCGGCGGCAGCCCACTGACCCTGAACCGTCAGGCGTACACCCTGAACAACAATGGCTCGACCAAGTTTGCCAACTGGGTGTCGTACAAAATCACCAAGACCACCCCCGCCAGCGGCCGCGCGCGCGACTGGCAGACCGACCCGGACATCCCGCCCGGCGAAACCCTCGACCCGGTGGATTACAACGGCGCCAATGTCGCGCTCAAAGTCGACCGCGGCCATCAGGCCAACCTGGCCTCGATGGCGGGCGTGGCGGATTGGCAAAGCCTCAATTACTTGTCGAACATCACCCCACAGAAGTCCGACCTCAACCAGGGGCCGTGGGCGCACCTGGAAGACCAGGAGCGCAACCTGAGCAAGCAGGCGGGAGTCGACGCGGTGTATGTTGCCACCGGGCCGCTGTATGAGCATTTTGTCGGCTCGCTGCCAGGCACGAACAAGGTGCACACCATTCCCAGTGGCTACTGGAAAATCATCTCCGTCGGCAGCTCGCCTGAAGGCGGAATGTATGCCTCGTTCATCATGAACCAGGAAACGCCCAAGGGCGCCAATTTCTGCGATTACCAAGTGCCCGTGAGTCAAATCGAAGAGCGTTCGGGGCTGACGTTCTGGAGTGGTTTACCGCAAGCGGTGCAAGCTGCGTTGAAGGCCAAGCAAGGGCAATTACCGGGCCGCATTGGTTGCAAACAAGCGTTGTAACCAGTTAAGGATCAGTCCCCCCTCTGTGGCGAGGGAGCTTGCTCCCGCTGGGCTGCGAAGCAGCCCTGAAAAAAGGGACTGCTGCACGGTCCAACGGGAGCAAGCTCCCTCGCCACAGGTTACCGGTGCAGATACTGGCCTTTACTATCAGCTTCGCTCGGCCTTCACATAGTCCAGGCGTAGTTCCAGGACCTGAAGAATCTGCTGATCAAAATTGACTACGATGATTGCGCAAGGGCTCACCAGCAACCTGCGCTTATCAACACAGATAGCGGTTGCGCGCCTCCCTGAGCAGGTCACGCATCTGGTCGACGCGCAATAACAGCGTCATTTGCCGCTCATCGACGATGATTTCCGCCACGATCAATGCGCAGATCATCGGCGCGGTCACCAGCCAGTGCTCGTAACATTGGGTGGTCAGCGATACGAAGACGCCCACAATCCACAACGCCAGTACCCACTTTGGGGCACGACGTTGCAGCGGCACCCAGAAGCGCTGCAACCTTTTCAAACGGGCCGTGTGCAGCCTTAACGAGGCTTCGAGTCGGGATATGTCATTGCTCATGTTTACCCTCCCTCAACGGTACGCGCGCCGCCTGGGAGCGTGGTTCCCAGCCAAGACAGGTTGACCCGTTCAACTTCTACCCATTGCTCGCCGACAGGTTTGGCGCGGCAGCTTTTAAAGGCGATGCACACCTGCTTTGCGTCCAATAAAGCAAAGTGCCGGTAACGGGGCGGGCGCCTAAACACCGAAAAAAACATACGCATCGCCGTGCCTCGCTCAATCAAACGTGCCAACTGAGTTCAAACAGCGTGCCGCCGTTTTCCATGCGGCGGCAGGTCACTGCGCCGCCATGGGCAAGGGCGATGGCGCGTACCACGGCCAAGCCCAGGCCACTGCCGCCTTGGGCGCGTGAGCGGGAGTTTTCCCCGCGTTGGAAGGCGTCGAACAGGCGCGTGGCAAAACCTTCGTCGATGCCGGGGCCGTCATCGCGCACGCGCAGGTAGTTGAAGCCGTCGCGGGTGCTCAGGTGCACGATGACATTGCCCGGTGTCGCGTGCCGCCGAATGTTATCCAGCAGGGCCAGCAAGGCCTGGCGGATGCGCGCCGGGTCGCAGCGCAGGGTGCGGCGTTGCAGGTCCAGTTGCAGCACGAAACCTGCGGCTACCAGGCTCGGTTCAAACAACCGCACATCGTCTTCAATGCCTGTCGCCAGGTCGGCTTCTTGCAGGTTGAGTTCCAAGTAGCCACTGTCGGCCAGGCCCACCACGCGCAAATCCTCGATCAAACGCGTCAAGCCTTCGACCTGGCCCAGCAGGCTGTAGAACTGCGCGGTGTCGGGTTCGAATACACCCTCGGCCAACCCTTGCAGGCGCCCGCGCAGAATAGTCAGGGGCGTGCGCAGTTCATGCGCAATCGCGGCATTCCAGAACGCTTGCTCCTGCGCCATGCGCTGCAAGCGTTTGGCCATGCTGTTGAAGTCATTGACCAGGATCGCCGCTTCACCGATCGACTGGTCACCGGCAACCGCCTGCACGTCCAAGTCACCGTCGGCCAGTTTGCGCAGGTTCTCGGCCACGGAATTGAGCGGCATCAGAATGCGTCGCGACAGTTTCAGCGCCACAATCGAGCCCACCGCCAGGCTCACGCACGTGGTCAGGCCCATCCACACCCATTCAGCCTTGGCCGGCAGCCAGGCATCCACTTCGGCGTCGGTGAGCGGCCAGTAGGTCCATAGCAATGCGTAAAAAATATACGAGCCGATCACCGCCAGGGCGATCACGCACAGCACCACGGCGCACATCGACAAAATGATCTGGCGGCTCAGGCCTTTGAGCCCTTTCACACCACGCACCCGAACCGGTAGCCGACGCCACGGATACTGGTGGGCACACCCTGCACGCCGAGGTCTTCGAGCTTGCGCCGCAGTTTGCTGATATGGCTGTCGACCGTGCGCTCCAGGCTGTCGCTTTCCGGTGAACACTGGGCCAACAACTCGGCGCGGGTAAACACCCGTTTCGGTGCCTTGGCCAGTTGCGCCAGCAGCCTGAATTCGGTGACGGTCAAGGCCAGCGGCACTCGGCGGCCGGCCAGCGTCACCGTGGCTTCGTAGCTTTCCAGGTCGATTTCAAACGCGTCCACTCGCAGCACCGTGGGGCAGGCGTGGCCGCGATAAGCGATGGAGCGGCGCAGTACCGCCTGGGTACGCGCCACCACTTCGGCCGGGTTGAACGGCTTGACGATATAGTCGTCGGCGCCGATGCGCAGGCCCATCAGCTTGTCCATGTCCTGATCTTGCGCGGTCAGCATGATCACCGGCGTATGGCCGCGCTGGCGCACTTGCGCGAGAACTTGCCAGCCATCCACGTGGGGCATCAGCACATCCAGCAACATCAGCTCCGGCTTGAGCGCCAGGTGCATGTCCAGCGCCTGTTGGCCGTCACGCGCGTGGGCGGTGCGAAAGCCGCTGCGTTTGAGGTAAGCCACCAGAATGTCGGCGATTTGCGGCTCGTCCTCGGCAATCAGCACGAGGGCCTGGGGTTCTCTGACGCAGTCCGGGCGGGGTAACGATGCAACGGGAAAATCAGTCATGGTCTGCTCGGTGAATACGCGGCGAGCCTGTGCATCCCTGCGCTCGTGCTTATCTGCCTTATCGTGGCTGCCGGTCCATGGCCACGTTTGCCAGTAGTGATCATAGCTTCTGGGTGAGGGTGCTGGCCTCCAGGGCAGGCATCATCGTGTTCTCCTGGTGAACCCACGCAACGGTGAACGCAAGTGTGCGCAACCAGCGTGCGCTTTCATGGGAGGTTTTGTGGAGAAACGATGGAGACGGGCATTAATTTGTGCCCCAGCGTGTAGAAAGGCGGCATGGATTGACGATTAATACCTAAAAGTCCAATATGGAATTATAAGTACAAAAGAGCCTCTGCCTTTCTTTCTTCACGCTTGCCAAACCAACAACAACTTGCGAGATAACGACCATGAAGAAACCCGCGCTGATCGCAGCACTGGCCCTGGGCCTGTTTGCTTCAAGCCATGTGCTGGCCGCTGAGAAAACTTTGCGTATCGGTATTGAGGCGGCCTACCCACCGTTCGCCTCCAAGACCCAGGATGGCAAGATCGTCGGGTTCGACTACGACATCGGTAACGCCTTGTGCGCGCAGATGAAGGTCAAGTGCGTGTGGGTGGAAGGTGAGTTCGACGGCCTGATTCCTTCGCTTAAAGTGAAGAAAATCGACCTGGCCTTGTCGTCCATGACCATCAACGAAGACCGCAAAAAGTCGGTGGATTTCACCCACAAGTATTACTTCACTTCCTCGCGCCTGGTGATGAAAGACGGCGCGGTGGTGGATGACCAGTACGCCAGCCTCAAGGGCAAGACCATTGGCGTGCAGCGCGCCACCACCACCGACCGCTATGCCACCGAGGTGTTCGAGCCCAAGGGCATCAACGTCAAGCGCTACGGCAATAACGAAGAGATTTACATGGATCTGGCCTCGGGGCGCCTGGATGCGATTTTTGCCGACACCATCCCGTTGAGTGACTTCCTGTCGATGCCACGCGGCAAGGGCTATGCGTTTGTCGGGCCGGAACTCAAAGACCCCAAATACGTCGGCGAGGGCGCCGGGATCGCGGTGCGCAAGGGCAATACCGAGTTGGTCAGTGAGCTGAATACGGCCATCGACGGCATCCGCGCGAATGGCGAGTATCAGAAGATTTCACAGCAGTATTTCAAGTCCGATATCTACGGCGATTGAGTGTGAATGGGGGAGCCAGCTTTTGTGGGCGCTGATTTGTAACCCATGTGGGTGCGTCATACCCGGTCGGGGGCATATCCGTTATTTAGGTAACGGCGGCCTATGGTTCCGCTCTTACAGCGGGTCACTTTTGTAAAGACACAAAAGTAACCAAAAAGTCTTCGCCCCAACACTCGGTGCCTCGCTATGGCTCGGCATGCCCGCAATCCGACAGTGATTTGGGGGGCCGCCGCGATGGGCCATCCTTGGCCCAGCGCGGCTAAACCGGCATCCCTGCCGGTTTACCCCCCAAATCACTGTCAGATTCCGGCCATCGTGTTTGACGGGGCGATTTCAGATCAAGATCAAGATCAAAAGCGCAGATCAAAAGACCGCTGACTTCGCCAGCGAAAAGGATGTAAGAGCCAGAGCCAGAGCCAGAGCAACAGCAGAGCCAAACTCGGTCTAATGTGGGAGCTGGCTTGTCGAATCGTCGCACCGCTGCGATGGCATCAACTCGGTGTGCCTGATGTACCTAGGTGTCAGCATCGCAGGCAAGCCAGCTCCCACAGAAAAGAACATGTTCAGAGCATGCAAATCCGCAGCCGACCTCATATTCAAAACTGCATGCGGTCAACTGTGGGAGCGGGCTTGCTCGCGAATGCGGTGTATCAGTCAATTCATCCGTCACTGACAGACCGCCTTCGCGAGCAAGCCCGCTCCCACATTTAGACTGTGTTGCATCAGGTAGACAGGCTTTTGCCTTGCACTTGATCTGGCTTTTGCTTCAACCACTCAGGTCGGCTTTCAGGCCGCCGTGCTGTAGATTTTGATTTTGATCTGAGGCGCCCCGTTAACCACGATGGCCGAACGCAGGCTTGAATCCGTGGGTAACCCGGCAGGACGCCGGGTTAGCCGCGCTGGGCCAGGGATGGCCCATCGCGGCGGCCCACGGATTCAAGCCTTCGTTCTGGCACACCGAGCCTAAGCGAGGTGCCGAGTGGTGGGGCACAGACCTTTTGGTTACTTTTGGCTGGGCCGGCATTCCGGGCGTTTGCCAAAAGTGACCCGCTGTAAGAGCGGAACCAATAGAAGCCGTTACCGCAGCAACGGATATGTACACCGACAAACCGCCACAGCAGACAACCCAGCTCTAACATTTGATCAGCGTTCCAAGGCAGCTTACTCAGCCCTTCAATTCCTTGAGGTGCTTGTACACCGTCGCCCGCCCCATCCCCAGCACATTCGCCACATAGTTCGACGCGCTCTTGCCCTTGAACGCGCCCTCGGCATGCAACGCCAGCACCAGTTCACGCTTATGGTCGCGGGTCAGCAGGTTCAGGCTCAGTTGACGCTCACGCATCCAGGCATGCAAAAAGGTGTTGATGCGCTCCTGCCAGTCATCACGAAACAGTGAGTCCGGCTGCGGAATCAACTTGCTCGGTGACAGAAACAGGTCCAGCGCCGCCTTGGCATTTTCGAACAGCGAGATATTCAGGTTGATGCACAACACCGCCAGCCGACGGCCTTTGTGGTCATGCAACACCGTGCTCAGACTGCGGATTTTCTGACCGTCCCAGTTGAGCTTTTCGTACGGGCCGATATTCACTTCGCGGATGTCATCGCTGAGCATGTCCTCCAGGGACGATTCGTCACCAATGGCTCGTTTCGACAAGTTGTTGGCGATGTAATCGACCTTTTGCGTGCGCAAGTCATGCAGCACCACTTCGGCGTGGGGAAAGAACAGCGTGGCGATCGCATCGGCGATCGCCCGGAAGTTCTGCACAACGTTTTCTTGTTCAGCAATGCTCATCAATGCGGCTCCAGGCGGACGGGCGAGAGCATACCAGCGTCCAGGCCAAACCGCGTCAGTGGCTCCGGCAACGGTGCGCCACGCACCAGCGCCGCGCTGGCCTGGCCCATGGCCGGTGAGGTCTGGATGCCATAACCGCCTTGCGCCGCGACCCAGAACAGCCCCGGCACCTGCGGGTCGAAGCCTGCGAGCAAATCACCATCAGGCACAAAACTGCGCAGCCCGGCCCACGTGCGGGTCGGGCGGCGGATGGTCAAGGTGGTGGCTTCTTCGATCTGGTAGATGCCCATGGCAATGTCCAGCTCTTCGGGTTGTACATCCTGGGGTTCGACCGGATCGGCGTTGGCCGGCGAGCCGAGGAACATGCCTGCATCGGGTTTCATGTAGAAGGCTTCGTCGAGCGCCACCAGCATCGGCCACGCATGCGTGTCGACGCCTTCTGGCCCGGCGAAGATAAATGCCGAACGCCGCTTGGGCTGCAGGCCGATGGTCGCCGCACCGGCGAGCCCGCCGATATGATCGGCCCAGGCGCCAGCGGCGTTGATGATGATCGGCGCGGTGTAGGTCGCGTCTTGGGTGCGCACCTGCCACAGGCCCTCGGCGTCACGGCTCAGGCCCAGTACATGGCTGTCGGTACGCACTTCGCCGTGATGGCGGCGGATGCCACGCAAATAGCCTTGGTGCAGGGCATCGGTGTCGATGTCACTGGCGGTCGGGTCGAAGATGGCGCCGTGGACTTTTTCACGACGCAAGATCGGCAAGCGTGCGCACGCCTCATCGACACTCAGCCGTTCCACCTGCGCCACAGTGGCCTTGGCGCTCTGGTATTGGCGCTCCAGTTCCGCCGGGTCGCCGCTGAAATCCACGGTGATCTCCCCGCGTGGCGTCAGCAACGGATGCTCACAGAAGCCTGCCGGCGGGTTATCAAAAAATGCACGGCTGGCCAGGGTCAACGCGCGCACTTGCGGCGTGCCATAAGCCGCGGTGTAGAGCGCCGCCGAGCGCCCGGTGGAGTGATAGGCCGGGTGGTTCTCGCGCTCCAGCACCAACACTTTGCCATGCTGCGACAACCAGAACCCCGTGGATGCACCGGCAATGCCGCCGCCGATGATGATGAAGTCTGCATGGCTCATAAACATCTCCTTAAACAATGATTAGCGCTGGGTTTGGTACAGGGCGTTGGCCAGTGCGACGTCTTCCAGGCCCAGGCCGATCGAGCGAAAAAACACGTGGCGGTCATAGTCCGGGCGCTGCGCCATGTCACTGAGCAGCTCCGGCAGGTCGCCGATCACGGCGCGCTTGTCCCAACCGTGTTGCTCGGCGGCGATCAGCATCTCACCGGCCGCGCCCGGCGTGGTCTGGCGATAGTCGCAGAACACATGCATGGCTTGCAGGCTGGCAGGTGGCACTTCATGGGCGCGTGGCGCATTGGTGCTGATGGAGGTGATCAGCGCTGGCTTGCGCAAGCGCGCTGGGTCTAGCACCGGGCCGGCTGATGAGGTACACAGCAGGATCACATCGGCATCGTCCACGGCGCTGTCACAGCTATCGGCCAGGGTCAGGCGTGGGTCCAGGCCTGTGAGGTGGGCGAGGGTGTCGGCGTTGGCATGGCCCAGGCTCGGTGAATACAGGCGGATGTGCTGCCAGTCGCGCAGGTTGCGCACGTAGTGCAGGTGCGCTTGCGCCACCTTGCCACTGCCGATAATCGCCAGGCGCCGCGCGGCAGCAGGCGCCAGCACGTCCACCGCCAATGCCGTGGTGGCAGCGGTGCGCGCGGTGGTCAGCTCGGCCGCATCACACAGCATCAGCGGCTGGCCGGTGTGCATCGACATCAACAACGTCCAGGCCGTTACCAGCGGGCCTTGCTCGCGCACGATATAGGGCGACGTCTTGACGCCATAAACGCCCTCGTCGGCCAACACGCCCAGGTAGTTGATAAAGTCGCCGGCCCCGTGCGGGAACTCCACTAACTGCTGCGCCGGCTGCACCGCCAGCCCGGCCGCCAGGTCGCGGAACAGCTTGTGCAGGATGTGAGGCACATCGACCTGAGCAAGCAATTCACGGGCTTGGGCCTGGTTCATGACGAGGGGCGTGCTGGACATGGCAATCTCCGCAGATAAACTAATTTGTCCATTATGGACATTTAGTTCCATAGAGCAATATCCATGCACAGATTTAGGATGCACCGGCCAGCGCAGATGTCCAACTGACAGGACCGATCAACTGTGGGAGCGGGCAAGCCCGCACAGTTTCAGATCATTCCCACGCTCTGCGTGGGAATGACGCCTGGGACGCTCCGCGTCCCGCCCCCCCAGCACAACATTCAAGCTCTGCGCAGGTGCGACGCAGAGCGTCACGGGCTGCATTCCCACGCGGGAGCGTGGGAATGATCTAACTGACAGAGCCGATCAACTGTGGGAGCGGGCAGGCGGGGCTGTGGGTTTCAGGCACTCGATGGAGCGGTCCACCGTGGTCTTGGCCATCTCCAGCAAATGCCAGACCGCCAGAATCTTCGCCCGCTGGGGGCTGGCCAGCAAATCGCCGCAGTTGAGTGCAGTAGCTGAAGCACTGTCGAGCAAGCTGGCGGTGTAGAGCAGGGCGTCTTCGAAGCTCAGGTCTTCGATTTGAACGCCGTTGGAGGGTAGGTAATGGTCGATGGCGCGGTTGAAGGCGGCGCGGTCTTTGGTGGTGTTGCGGGGTGGGTCGGGGACGACTTTTTTCATTGTTTAGCTACCTTTTGGATTCAGGGAGCCGAACCGTTCGCGACTAAACGTAGGGTGGCGGCTGTACGCAGGTTAGTCGACCGGACCAAAAGGTAAAAACCGGCGCACCCGAGGGCGCCCTGCGCACAGCCACCATAAAACCTCACGGAGGGCCATGCACCTTTTGGAATACCGAGCGACTAAACCCGATCACTGATAAGCAGTGACGGATCGCAGACTAGCCATCGATTCCAGCAGGCACAAGGCGGCAAGGATTGTCTAGGAAACGTCCTGCAATTTAAAGAGACGCGCCCTGCTGGCCCTTTAAAAAACATGACCAAATGCCACTAATCAGATCGTTCCCACGCTCTGCGTGGGAATGCAGCCTGGGACGCTCTGCGTCCCGCCCACAACATTCAAGTTTTGCGCAGGTGTGACGCGGAGCGTCACGGGCTGCATTCCCACGCGGGAGCGTGGGAACGATCTATCAAGTCCGGCCATTTTTGTAGGCGTAAATTCCTAGTGATGTAGGCAACTTCCCAAATATCACTCAGCCATCCCGACCTTGTGTCCGAGCCCTGTTCGCTTGCTTATATTCCGACGCCATCTTCATTGCATTCAGAGATACGAAGCATGGCGCAGGGCTATATCAACGACCGCCTGACGGACTACCTCAGCTTGAAAACCCAGTTGATGGGCCATTCCCCGGGCCGGCAGCGTGCCGATCATTTCGATGTGCTGAACCGGCACCTGCGTCATGGGCTGGTAAGGCCGGGGCAGTTGGTGATTATTCCCGATCCCTACAGCGTGACCTGCTCACTGGAAGAGGCCTGGCTTGTGCGCCATGCCGAGGCAATCAGTCGGGAGCTGGACGCGCGCGTTGCAACCCAAGTGGTCAACAACTATGACTTGCGGCAAAGCCTTCTGGGGTACGGCTCGTTGGGAGTGGGCAGCGCAACATCGGCGTGGGCGCGGCATCTGGACGAAGTGGCGCAGACGCTGGAAGAGATTGAGCGGCTGCACCAGCGCCTGAAAACCGCAGGCTTGGAGCGTGAGGCTTTTTGCGCCAGCGCCAGGCGTTGTTTGGGCTGCTGGACACCCAGTTGCAAGGCGCGGCGCGATTTGGCACGGGGTTGCGAGGTAATCAGGCGCTGAAAAAGATATTGGGGATTTCAACCAAAAGCTATCTGCACAAGGGTGAGATTGCCGGGTATGCGCAGCGGATGCGGAGCATTGCGCAGACCTCGAAGTGGTTGGGGAAGGGCACCTATGTGGGGTTGGCACTGGACGTGGGCGTGGCAGGGTTGGAGATCAAGGAGGCATGTGTGGAGGGGCGGGAGGCGCAGTGCCGGCGGGCGAAGTATGTGGAGACGGGGAAGTTGGTGGGTGGCGTAGGGGGGGCTTATGGCGGAGGGAGGGCGGGCGCGAAAATAGCCCGTCTCGGCTGCAAGGTTTTTTTGGGCGTCGTGGCTAAAGGAAACGGTGACCTGGCTTGCGCAGTGATCGGCGGTGCTGCGGGAGGGTATGCAGTGGGCAATGGAATTGGCGATTTCGGTGCGTTTCTGGGCGGAAAAATCGAAGAGATTGACGGTGATTTGATCTTTCAACCAGAGGGCGCATAAGCATGGATTTTCAATTCATCCTTGCAATGATTCTATTCATATCGACTTTCGTTTTTTCGGGACTCACTTTATACGCCGAGTGCACAAAGCTCGAAGCCCTGGAAAGCTACTTCAGCGAAAACGAGGTGGTCTGCGCCAACAAACGGTTTTGGGGCAGAAACAAGCACATCGACAGGTTTCATCGCATGCTCGTGATCAGTGACCTGTTGGGCATGCCTAAATTTCACATCAAAAGAGGCGAGGTGACCGAGGCAGAGGTGGCGGCCGTCCCCGTGTCCCTCAAGCGTTGGGCGGTGTGGCCGTATCATTTTGGGATGGTATGGTTTGCTGGCTGTATCCTCTGGTCCATCTTGTATGGCTGGTAGCCTGCGGCCATCAGATCGTTCCCGCGTTCTGCGTGGGAATGCAGCCTGGGACGCTCTGCGTCCCGCTCACAACATTCAAGTTTTGCGCAGCTGTGACGCAGAGCGTCACGGGCTGCATTCCCACGCGGGAGCGTGGGAACGATCTGTTAGCGCATATGCAAAATAATCGGGCTGCTGCTTGCCGGGTCCGTATGCCCGCGCAGCTTGTTCACCGCCGCAGCGTCCACCGCGCCGCCGTTGTTGCCCCATGTGCCGCGCACGTAGCTCAACACCTGGGCGATTTCCTGGTCGGACAATTGCTCGCGGAACGCCGGCATGCGGTACGCATCCGGCACGCCGGCGGTCACGATGCGTTGCGAGCCATTGAGGGTGATGTTGATCGCCGAGGCGCTTTCCTTGGCCAAAGCTGAGGTGGCACCGGCCAACGGTGGCATCCAATCCGGCTGGCCTTTGCCGTCCAGGCCATGGCAGGAGGCGCAGCGGGTGGCGTAGGTGTGGGCGCCCGGAGCGCTTGTGTCGAGCGATGCCGTTTGGTATTGCCACGGCGAACCGTCACGCTGCGGATCCCCAGGTAACGACTTGAGATAACGCGCAATGGCCGCCAGATCGTCGTCCTGCATGAACTGCGTGGAGTTGTTAAATGCCTCGGTCATCGAGCCATACACCACCGCGTGTTTATTACGCCCGGTCTTGAGGAACTGCACAATCTCCGGCTCGCCCCAACGGCCCAGGCCGGTGTTGTGGTCCTGGCGCAGGCTCGGTGCATACCAACCGTCGAGCAGGGCGCCGGCGAGGAACGGCGCGCCGGACTCGTCCAATGCCTTCTCGTTAAACGCCAGCCCACGCGGCGTGTGGCAACTGCCGCAGTGGCCGGGGCCTTGGACGATATAGGCGCCACGGTTCCACAACGCGTCCTGCTCGGGTTTGGCGGCATAGGTTTTAGTCGGCGCGAACACGCCGTTCCACAGCGCGATGGGCCAGCGCATGTTCAGTGGCCACGGGATGCTGCTGGGGATGTTCGGCTCGCTGGCCGGTTGCACGCTTTGCATGAAAAACGCATACAGCGCACGCATATCGTCGTCGCTGAGTTTCACGTAGGACGGGTAGGGCATGGCCGGGTAGAGCCGTCGCCCACCCGGCGCCACACCGTGGCGCACGGCACGGTCGAAGTCGGCCAGGCTGTAGGTGCCGATGCCGACGTTCTTGTCCGGGGTGATGTTGGTGGCATGGATGGCGCCCAGCGGCGTGGCCATCTCCAGGCCGCCGGCAAACGGCGCTTTGCCCGGCAGGCTGTGGCAGGCCACGCAATCACTGACGCGGGCGACGTATTCGCCACGGCTGACCAGTGTCGGGTCGGCGGTGGCGTTGGCCTGTTCAAACGGCGAAGCCGGTTGACGGGTGACGTACCAGGCCAGCAGGCCGGCGGCGACCGCGCCGGCCAGCACCAGCCAGCCAGCGGTTCTAGCCAATCGTTGGTTGTTCATAGGCGTTCCTTGTCGGTCAGGCGAAGGTGTAGCGGCTCAAGGGCAGACTGCGGATGCGCTGGCCGGTCAAGTGCGCCACCGCATTGGCCACGGCAGGCGCCACTGCGGGTAGCGGCGGCTCGCCGATACCGCCCATCTTTTCGCCGCTCTCGACGATCTTTACGTGCACCTTGGCCATCCGCGAGGGTGGCAGGATCGGGTAAAGGTCGTAGTTGCGCGCCCGTGGTTTACCGTCCACGTACACCGCTTCTTCCACCAACGTTTGTGACAAGCCCAACGCTACGGCGCCGTTGACCTGGGCCTCGATGATCGCCGGGTTGACGATGCTGCCAGGGTCAATCGCTTCCCAGATGTGATGCACCTTGACCTGGCCGTTTTCGATCGACACTTCGGCAACCACCGCCGCATGCGAGCCAAAGGGCGAGGCCATGGCCACCCCACGGGCACGCCGGCTGCCGTCTTCGGCGGTATACGGGCCACGTTTCCAGCCACCGGACAACTCGCCCACCGCTTGCAGCAACGTGGTCAGGCGTTTGTTGTCGCGCAGCAGGTGCAGGCGCAACTCGTACGGGTCATGGCCGCCTTTGTCGGCCAGTTCATCGAGGAAGGCTTCGTAGAAAAAGTCATTCAGCGAGTTACCCACCGAACGCCAGTAGCCGAGCATGGTCGGGCCTTTGACGTAGATCTGGGCGATGCGTTTGTTGGGAATCGCGTAGGACTTGCCCGACAACCCTTCCAGGGCCGTCGGGTCGATTTTATCGCCCTGTTTGCCGGCGATGGCTTCGGATGGGCCTTCGGTGGCGCTCACGGCTTCGATGGCCACCGGCAAGCCTTTGTCATCCAGCGCCGCGCGGAACTTGACCACCGCGACCGGGCGCAGCACATCGCGCAGGAACTCTTCTTCGCGGCTCCAGATCAGCTTGACCGGGCGGCCCACGGCCTTGGCCAGCGCGACAGCCTGCGGATACGGGTTGGCCGAGTCATACAGGAAGTGCCGGCCGAAAAAACCGCCCAGTAACGGCGAGTGCAGGGTGATCTTCGACACATCCAGCCCGGTGCGCTTGGCGATATCGGCGCGGAACATGTCCGGCGCCTGGTTCGGCAGCCAGACTTCCAGCGTGCCGTCCGGGTTGTAGCGCGCCAGGGCCGATGGCGGCTCCAGTTGGGCATGGTTGACGTATTGGTTGTGGTAGGTGGCTTCGACCTTGGTCTTGGCGTTTGCCAGTGTGGCGTTGACGTCGCCTTCGTTTTCTTCGTCGCGGGCCGGGCCTTGCTGGGCGGCAAGGAAGTCACGGTATTTGTCGCTGGAAAAGTCTGCCGGCATGGCGCGCACTGTAGAGTCGGCTGCGGCTTCCAGCCATTCGACTTGAATAGCTTCTACTGCACGCTTGGCGTGCCACCAGCGCTCGGCCACCACGGCCACGGCGCCAGGCAGTTGATGCACTGAGTGCACGCCTTTCATGGCTTCGACCTGGGACTGATTACGCAGGCTGCCCACGGTCATGCCCAGGCGCGGCGCATGCTGCACGGCGGCGTGGAGCATGCCGTCGACCTTGAGGTCGATGCTGTATTGCGCCTTGCCAGTGGATTTGTCGTAGGCATCCAGGCGTTTGACCGGCTTGCCGATCCAGCGGAACTGGCTCGGATCGCGCAGGGTAATGGTGGACGGGTCAGGTACCGGCATGTCGAGGGCGCGACTGGCCAGTTCGCCATACCCCAGCGAGCGGCCCGAGGCGGCGTGTACTACGCGGCCGGGGATGGTGGTCAGTTGTGCGACCGGCACGCCCAGTTGCTCGGCGCCGGCTTGCAACAGCATGGCGCGGGCGAGGGCGCCCAGGCGGCGCATGGTCGGGTAACTCATGCGCACCGACATGCTGCCGCCGGTGATGCGCATGCCGTTTTCCATCACCACATAGGCATCGCCCGGTGGCGCGGCCTCGACGATGAAGGTGGCGGGATCGGCGTCCAGTTCTTCACCGACAATTTGCGCCATGGCGGTGTGGGTGCCTTGGCCGCCTTCCATAAAGGGGCTGAGCAGGCGCACCGTGCCGTCCGGGCGAATCTCCAGAAACGCCGGCACTTGGGTGCCGCGTTCCGCAGGGTTGGCGGTGGCCGCGAATGCGCGGCCGCTACCCAGCGGCAGGCCGAAACCAATCACCAGTGCGCCCACGGCGGTGCTGGCCAGAAAACGCCGGCGCGACAGGTTGACCGGGTCGCCCAGGGCCACGTCAAGCAGTTCGTTGCGCGTGTTCATCAGGCGCGCTCCTTCTGCTGGGCCAAATCCTGCATGGCGGTGTGGATGGCGTTATAGGTGCCGCAGCGGCACAGGTTGACCATCGCCGCATCAATTTGCGCGACCGTCGGCGCGGGCGTGTGCTTGAGCAGCGCCGTGGCCGCCATCACCTGCCCGGACTGGCAATAACCGCATTGCGCCACCTGATGTTCGACCCAGGCGGCGACCACCTGCTTGCCCACCGCATCGTCCTCAATGGCCTCGATGGTCGTGACCTCGCGGCCGACCACACCCGCCACCGGCGTGACGCAAGAGCGCACCACATTGCCGTCCACCAGTACCGAACAGGCGCCGCACTGGGCCAGGCCGCAACCGTACTTGGTGCCGGTCATGCCGAGGTCGTCACGGATCACCCACAGCAGCGGCGTGTCGGCGTCGGCATCGACCTGGTAGGTCTTTTGGTTGATACGTAATTCCATGGCGGGTTCACCTGCTGATCATCGGTTGGTGTTGCTGAGCTCTTTTGAGCTCTTATAAGAATGGTGGGACTTGTGGCCCATCGTTGCACTCTAGACCACGGCGCAAGGGCTATCTATTCACTAGTCGATAAGTCGGAGGATCAGGCAAGTATTTCGCAGGAATGCACTACCCGGCCGCTTGATCGTTCCCACGCTCCGCGTGGTAACGCATCCTGTGACGCTCCGCGTCACGGCGTCAGAAAGCGGGACGCGGAGCGTCCCGGGCGGCATTCCTTTGCGGCGCGTGGTAACGATCCTATAGGCACTCCTTTGCGCGTAGGCAACTTCTGAACCGACCCGGCTCGCCGCACTTTTTTTGATTCTTCTGATCTACCCCTGTCACGACCCCGCTCATTCAGAGCGAGGCAGCAGAACCAGACCCGGTGCCGATGGATCGAACCTCAACTACTTTTATCTCCCGCTGGCCTTTGTTGTCAGCGGCTCTATTGGCCCTGTTTGCCAGCGGTTGCAGCCAGCAGCAGGGCCGCGATATCGCCAGCCAGTTCAGCAAGGGCAGGCCCGATGAGTTCTTCCAGACCAGCGTCGACCGTATGGCAACCTTGAGCATGCGCGACAACCTGCAAAGCCTGTATCTGCTGATGAGCAAGCTCTACCTGCGCAACCCCAGCCAGTGGCGCCAATCCGGTTACCCGGATGCGGTGAGCGCCGCGCGGGAAATTCGCCAGGCCATCGAGCAGCAGCAACCGCTGCCGGCCCTGGGCGAGCGGCGCGATCTCGCGGCCTTGAGTTACTCGTTGAGCCCGGATTTTAAAGGCGACCGGGTCGGCGCGTTTATCTACGCGATCGGCAGCATGCTGGTGACCGCCCACGGCGGCCGCACCCAGTTCTATATGACCGACTCGATCAACCCGCAGTTTGTCAGCAACGCCGCACGCAATATCGAGAAAGCCACCTGGCTGCTCAGCCAACGCCAGGACGCCAACGGCGTATTACTGCTGTTTTCCAACGAGATATCGGAGGAGGGCAGCAACCTCAGCTTTGCGGTCGAGTTCGGCAAAGTAGTCGCGCGCCTCGACCTGCTCGCGCAGATGCTCGATGAACGCTACCGACGTGTGGCGCTCAACTATGCGCAGAGTTTGCTGCTGATGAATTTCTTGCCCGTGCAGTAATGTAGGTACGGTATGTCCCTTTCAAGTGTAGGAAACGGCCTATCTTGAGTCCCCACACTTGAAACACCCCTCGGTGGGCAATAGCCTCGGGCTTTTCTCAACGGATGAGTGCCTACCTTGGGTAAGCGGAAAACGGTTTGGCCTACGGATCGCGAGGTTCGTCTGCGATTTATCCTCTATGCAGTGATCGATGTGGCAAGCGCCCAGGGGGTTCCTGCCGAGGTGTTACTGAGTGCACATAAACTGCTGCGCGATTCGCCGGCGGAGTCTCAGTTACGTAAAGCCCTGGCTGACATCCTGGCGTGCGATGAAATGGCGGGGTTCAGTTTCCCCTGGGGGTCTGAAGCGGATGATTTCATGCGCACGATCGAACCGCTGACGGGCGAGGCTGATTATCAGAAATTGCCCACGGGTTAGATCGTTTATTTCCTTAAGTGAGGTGGCAAGGCTTTAATCGCATATCCATCTTGGCGTTAACGCAGTGCCAGAAGCGGCTTTGCATGTCTTTGCATCGATTCGTCCGTGATCGCATACGGTGTCGCTGTATTGGTCACCCAAGCAAGCTCCCGAACAGCCATTTGTGCTGCTCTGCCGGCGTCTTGCGCCGTTGCTCGGTGGCTCTAGAATCGGCGCCAGAACTTAGCCATTTCCTGTCGATTACGGAGTTTCGAACATGATGAACGCAATGCAGATGCCGATGAACACGTCCATGCCAATGATGCCGATGATGGGCATGCCGATGATGATGGCGACCATGAAGTGCGAAATGGCGGGCGATGCCATGATGTGCACCATGAAGCCGGCGGTCGGTATGGACATGGCGCAGTTCAAGACCAATGCCGACATGATGGCGATGATGATGAACTGCGGCATGCCGATGATGATGCAGTGCGCAAACATGTCGATGCTGTGTATGTCGGCCGATGCCATGAAGATGATGGCTGACATGAACATGCCGATGATGACCATGGGCATGTCGATGCCGATGCCGATGATGAAATGCATGATGGAATGCAGCGTGATGGGCGACAGCATGATGTGCAAAATGATGCCGATGCCAGGCATGAGCATGGCCATGATGGAAAACTGCTGCATGCTCATGAACAAACTGATGAATGACTGCGCCATGCCGATGATGATGAGCTGCAACGGCATGCCGATGATGTGCTGCACCTGCTGACCGCTGCTGTGTAACACAGGTGCAAAAAAGCCCCGACTCGTCGGGGCTTTTTGCATTCAGTCCAGGCGTTCCGGGTAGGTGATAACCAAAAAAGCCACTGCCTCGCTGTCCGCCGGGTTGCGGTAGCGGTGGGGCTGGTCGGCGTAGAACAGGATCGAGTCGCCGGTGGAGAGCAAGTAGCGCTCATCGTTGACGCTGACTTCCAGTACGCCCTGGGCCACAACCAGGTTTTCCTGAATGCCGGGGCCGTGGCCGGCGGAAATTTCCTCGCCGAGCGCGCGCAGGCGGATTTCGTAAAATTCCGATTGGCGGGCGGTATCAAAGGGAAACAATGCACGGCTGACGAAGGCTCCGTCGGCACTCACCAGGCGTTTGCTCTGTTGCGCCGGCAATACCTCGACGCCTTCAAAGGCACGGTCCTCCAGAAAGGCCGCGACCGACACCTTTAAACCTTTGGCGATTTTGCACAGCACCTTGATCGACGGCACGCTGCGGCCGGACTCGATCTGCGCCAGCATCGCACGGCTCACGCCGCATGCGCGTGCCAGCCCGTCCAGCGAGAGGTGGCGTTTACTGCGCAAACGTTGCAGGTTCTGCGCCACGCACAGGCTGGTGTCGTCATCCTCAATCGCAGGTTTTGGCAGTGCTTCGGCTGATTCGGGCAGTACTTGTAAAAAATTCATCGGCGTTACGCCCGGCGCGTATCACTGGCGGTTGCGGTGTGGGCGGAGAACACCGCAAGCCCCGCGCGTGCCGCGTACATGGCCCACATCAGCTCGGCCGCGGCACGCGCCTGGCGGCGTTTGCGGTGGAGGGTCAAGTCAATAACGCTGGCGGATGTGTGCATGCTGGGATCTCGTGGGCGACTCAATGAGCCCACAGTAATGCGTGCTGGTTATTTCTTTAAATACTGAGTTTGCATGTGTTAATGCGATTTTGGACTTAGAAAATAATCTCGGTCCGATGCTGTTGTGGGAAGGGTCTGGTCCGTTAATTAAGCGTGACCTGGTGGGCCTGCCTGGCTTCCCATCACTGTTCGCGTGATGGCCCAGGCTTTTTCACGCCCCCGAATTCCAAGGATTTACCCCCATGTTGTTGCGTCAACCCCCACTGCTGTTTGCCGCCCTGACCCTCAGTTCACTGGCGCAAGCCGACACCCTGCAACTGGCACCGGTCGAAGTCTCCAGCAGCGAGGCCAGCGCCGCCGAAGTGGCCCAGGCGCAGCTCAAGAGTGTGCCTGGCGGTACTAACTTCATCGATATGAGCAGCGTGCAGCAGGGTCGCGTCAGCACCAACGAAGACGTGTTCAAGTACCAGGCCGGTGTGTACGCCAAGGCGGCGAATAATGAAGGGGTGAAGTTGTCGATCCGCGGTTCCGGCCTGAACCGCAGCCCCGGCTCCCACGCCTCGGGCCTGTATGAAATGCTCGACGGTTTGCCGCTCACCGGCCCCGGCGGCACGCCCTATGAACTCAAGGACCCGCTGTGGCAAAGCCGTGTCGAGGTGCTGCGCGGCGCCAACGGTTTTGATCAGGGCGCCCTGGCCCTGGGTGGCTCGGTCAACTATGTCACGCATACCGGCTATGACGCGCCGAAGTTGCAGGTGCGCTATGAAGTGGGCAGTCGCGGTTATGCCCAGCGCGAGATCAGCTCCGGCCAGGTGTTGGGCGACGCCGACTATTACATCAGCCTCACCGACTCCGAATCCGACGGCTACCAGCACCAGAGCGCCGGCACCGGCAAGGGCATCGCGGCTAACTTTGGCTACCGCTTCAACCCGGACCTGGAGACGCGCTTCTATTTTCGCTACCGCGAAACCACCAATGACAGCCCCGGCAAGCTGACGCGCTACCAGATCAGCCATGACCCAACCGCCGCCAACAGCCTCAACGCCGTCCGCGACTCGAAACGCCTGCAGCCGGGCTCGACCTGGATCGCCAACAAGACCACCTTGCAGCTCGATGACAGTTCCCGTGTCGAGGTGGGGCTGGCCTACCACGATTACCCGATGGATTTGCGCGAAGGGCTCAATCGCCTGAAAGTCGCCTACACCGATGTGAGCGGCACCCTGAACTACATCCGCCAGGACAGTTGGTTTGGCCACGACAGCAAAACCACCGTTGGCCTGCGTACTACCCAGGCGATGCCCAACAACGGCGCCTCGGAATATGTGCGCGTACCTTCGAGCAACCCAGCCACCTATTACGCCCCGGGCACCAAGACCCGCGACTACAGCTACCTGGGTTCCGACACGGTGCTGCATATCGGCAACGAACTGGAACTGGCGCAAGACCTGTGGCTGACCACCGGCCTGGCTGCGATCTACACCCGCCGCGAAACCCAGGTCAGCTACCCCGAAGGGCAGGCACCGCTCAGCCAGCATGATTGGGACTATGCACCGCGTATCGGCCTGCGCTATGACTTCACCCCGCAGTTGCAGGTGTACGGCAACCTCAGCCGTTCGGTCGAGCCGCCGCACGCGTGGTCGATGATCTGGGGGTCCAACAAGTACTTTTCGGGAGGCCCCGCTAACGGACTGGCCCGCGAAGGCGTGAGCTTGCGCAATCAGACCGCCACCACCCTAGAGATAGGCGGGCGCGGTGAGCAATGGTTCGGCCAGTGGGACCTGGCGCTGTATCGCTCCGAAGTGCGTCACGAACTGCTCACAGTGGAGACCCAGGCGCAGACACAGGCCAGCAGCGCCGTCGTCGCCGAAGCCAACGCCAGCCCCACCGTGCACCAGGGCGTGGAGTTGAGCCTGCTCAGTCCGTTGTGGGACGGTGGTGGTAATGGCCAGGTGGCCCTGCGCCAGGCCTACACCTACAGCGATTTCCACTACCGTGACGACGACCGCTTCGGCGCCAACACCTTGCCGGGCATCCCCAAGCATTACTACCAGGCGCAAGTGCGCTACAGCCACCCGACCGGTTTCTACACCAGCCTCAACACCGAGCATGCTTCACGGGTGGCGGTGGATTACGCCAACTCTTACTACGCCGCCGCGTACACAACCCTGGGCGCCACCTTCGGCTACGACGCGCCGAAACAAGACTGGCAAGCCTGGGTTGATCTGCGCAACCTCACCAACTGGCGTTATGCCAATACCGTCACGCCGGGTTATGACGACAAGGGGTTGGATATGGCGCGCTCCACACCGGCCGACGGGCGCGGTATCTACACCGGTGTGTCATGGAGCTGGCGTTAAGCCAATTTAACTGTCAGCTAGGTCTAACTGTGGGAGCAGGGCTTGTGGGGAGCTGGCTTGTGGGGAGCTGGCTTGTGTGGGAGCTGGCTTGCCTGCGATGCAGGCGCCTCGGTCATTCAGTTAAACTGAGGTGATGCCATCGCAGGCAAGCCAGCTCCCACATGGATCACCTCCCACATGGATCACCCCCCACATAGACCACCTCCCACACAGGCCCGCCCACAACACCGGGCCACCTCGAGTGGCCCTTGCCCCGCCACAGTTTTACTGGCATTGTTCGCGCAATTGGTAATATTTCCCATTTGAGAAGTTTTTGCGCATGCATGACATTCCGGCCGCGCCGGGCGATTGCGCCCGTCAGCAGACCCTTACGGCGATGTACAGCGAGCACCATGGCTGGTTGCACGGCTGGCTGCGCAAAAAACTCGGGTGTTCCCAGTACGCCGCCAACCTGGCCCATGATGCGTTTATCCGCGTGTTGATGCTGGCCGAGCCGCACACCATCAAGGAGCCTCGTGCCTTTCTCGCCACCACCGCCGGGCGCCTGTTGATCGATGGGGCGCGGCGCCGAAGCATCGAAAAGGCCTACCTGCAAGCCCTGATGGTTCAGTGCGAAGACGCCGGCATGCCCGACCCGGCCGCCATCCACGTGGCGCTGCAAGCCCTGGAGCGCATCGCCGAGATGCTCGCCGGCCTGCCCGCAAAAACCCGTGAAGCCTTCCTGTTAAGCCGCCTGGACGGGCTGACCTACAGTGAAATCGCCGCACGCCTTGAGGTGTCACCCAGCACGGTCAAAAACTACCTGTCCACCGCGCTGGTGCATTGCTACCACAGCCTGTACGCGGCGGACCCGTTGCCGTGAGCTCCGAACAGATCATTCAACAAGCGGCGAATTGGCTGACGCGGCTGCACGGCGAAGACATCAGTGAAGCCGAGCGCCACGCCTTCAACACTTGGTGCCAGGCCGACCCGCGTCATGCCGTGGCCATTGAGCGTATGCGCTCGCTGTGGGGTGGCTTTGATACCTTGCCCGCGCAACCGGCACGTATTGCCTTGAATCGCGCCTTTGCGCCACGACGTTCGCGTGGGGTGCAGGCCTTGGGTGTGCTCGGCGTAGTGCTGTGCGGCTGGTTCGGTGTGCAGCACATGCCGGTGTGGATGGCCGACCAGCGTACCGGCGTCGGCGAGCGCCGCCAGGTCGCCCTCGAAGACGGCAGCCAGTTGCAGCTCAACAGTAACTCGGCGGTGGACGTGAAATTCGACGGCCACCAGCGCGTGATCGAACTGCTGCAGGGAGAGCTGTGGGTTGACGTGGCCAAGGACGCGCAACGGCCATTCGTGGTACGCACCGATCAAGGCACGGCCACGGCCTTGGGCACGCGTTATCTGGTCAAGCGTGCGGCGGACGGCAGCACCCTGGTCAC
The DNA here is from genome assembly GCF_030263855.1 of Pseudomonas sp. ChxA. Lineage (NCBI taxonomy): Bacteria > Pseudomonadati > Pseudomonadota > Gammaproteobacteria > Pseudomonadales > Pseudomonadaceae > Pseudomonas > Pseudomonas sp. ChxA. The sequence goes on along the minus strand of NZ_JARPMK010000001.1, from coordinate 4,591,151 downwards.
GGTGATCGAGTCCACTGTGGCGGTCAAAGGTGACACGGGCGAGGGCGTCAAGGTCACGGCCGGGCAGCGTGCGGTTCTTGATCATGGCCACGCGGGGCCTGTACAGGCGACCACCAGCGCCGACCCGGATGCCTGGACGCGTGGCCTGCTCAAAGTCAACGACCAACCGCTGAGTGAGGTGCTGCAAACCCTGGCCAGCTACCGTCACGGCTTGGTGCGCTTTGATCCCCAGGCGTTGAAAAACCTGCGCGTTTCCGGGGTGTTCAAGCTTGATGACACGGCAGCGGCGCTCTCGGCGCTGGCCGACAACCTGCCGATCCGCGTGGAGTACTTTACCGATCTGATGGTGGTGGTCAAACCGCGCTAGATCAGCCTTCGTGCTGGCGCAGGCGCTTGTACAGGGTGTTGCGGCTTACGCCCAGTTCCCGCGCCAGGTGGGAGATGTTGCCGCCCGCCGCTTTCAGGCGCTGGGCCAGATCGCTGCTGTCTTCCACGCTTGCATGGGTGGGCAAGGGCGCCGCCAGGTTCAGGTCGACGAAGAAATCATCCGGCAGATGCTCCGGTCGCACTGGTTGCTCCTCGGCCATCGCCAGCGCCACCTGCAACACGCTGCTGACCTGGCGCAGGTTGCCCGGCCACGGGTGTTGCTCGAACAAGGCCAGCACCTCGGCACTCAGCCCGGCCCATTGGGTCGGTTCACGGTGCTGCTGCCACAGCTGCTGGAACAGTGCCTGCTTGTCGGTGCGTTCGCGCAAGGGCGGCAGTTCCAGGGTCAGGCCACCGATGCGGTAGTACAAATCCTCACGAAAGTGCCCGGCCTGCACCCAGTCGCGCAACACGCGGTTGGTGGCCGAGATGATGCGCAAGTCCACCGGGAACAGCTCGCTGCTGCCCACCGGCTGCACGCAGCGTTCCTGCAACACGCGCAGCAAGCGGGCCTGGGTCGGCAGGGGCATGTCGCCAATTTCATCCAGAAACAGCGTGCCCTTGTCCGCCTTGCGGATCAGGCCGATGCTGCCTTTCTGGTTGGCGCCGGTAAAGGCGCCTTTTTCATAGCCAAACAGCTCGGATTCCACCAGTTCGGCGGGGATCGCCGCACAGTTCACCGCAATAAACGCCTGTTTACTGCGCGAACTGGCCTGGTGCAGGGCTTTGACGAACACCTCTTTGCCAACGCCGGTCTCGCCGTGAATCAACAACGGAATGTCTTTTTCCAGCAAGCGCTCGGCCTGGCGCACGGCCTTTTCCACGCGCACATCGCCAAAATGCAGGGTCTGGATGCTCATCGGCGCAGGTTTTGTGGGCTTGGGTTCAGCAAACACCCGCGCCTGCACCGGCATCTTCTTCGGCCGCTTCAATAAACACTGGAACCGATTGCGGCCCGCCGCCTGCAACGAGAACGGCATGCCCTCCGGTTGATTCAACAACTCCAGCAGCGAGACCTTGAACAAACTGTCGATCAGCACCCGCGACAAACTGATGCCCAGCAAGTTATCGGCGCGGCGGTTGGCCGACAGCACCTGGCCGCTGTCATCAAAGATGATCAGGCCCGCCCACTGGCTGTCGAGGTTGTTCAGGCCGGTGTTGAAGGTCAGTTGAAAATGCTCACCGCGAAACAGGTTGAGGATCAGCCGGTTCTCGACGGTCTGGCTCATCATCTTGACCATGCCCAACGTGTGGGAGGGCGGCAGGTAGCTGTCGCTGGACACATCCAGCACCGCAATAATTTCGCGCTGGGCATCGAAGATCGGCGCCGCGGAACCGGTCATGAAGCGGTTGGCCTTGAGAAAGTGTTCATCGTGCTCGATATGCACCGCCTGCGCACAGGCCAGCGCGGTGCCGATGGCGTTGGTGCCGCTTGAGCGCTCCCTCCAACTGGCGCCGGCACTGAAGCCGCGCGCCAGCTTCGGCTCGATAAAACGCTGGGTGCCCCACGAGGTCAGCACCTGGCCCTGGTTGTCGGCCAGCATGATCAGGCAGTTGGAATTGCTGAGGATGTTTTCGTAGTAGGGCAGCACTTCCTGATGGGTGGTCTGCACCAGGGAATGCTGGCTTTCGAGCAACTGGCTGATGCCTTCGGCGGGCAATTGATCGAAGCTGGGGGGGCTCTGGTGGTCCAGGCCAAAGGCGCGGCAACGGCGCCAGGATTCCTGGATAAGGGTGTCGTGTGCCAGGGGTTCGGCCATGGGGGCGACCTTCTTTTATTTTTATTGTTATCAAGCCTTGCGCCGTCCAACTGTGGGAGCTGGCTTGTCGAACCGTCGCACCGCTGCGATGGCGGTTTGTCAGCCACCGAATTGGCAAACTGGATCATCGCTATCGCAGGCAAGCCAGCTCCCACATTAAATCTGTGGCGCCCATCGATTGTTGTTCAGAACTGTTCAATGTCAACCCGCCCGCTGTTCAGTTGTTCAGCGCTGGTTGTTCATTTGTGTTCATGCCTGAACATCCTGTTCAACCCATTTCCTTACAGATCAACTACCTGCCACTTCTGGCACGAAACTCGCTGCTATGAATGGCCAGAATCATTCCAATAATAAAAAGGGCGTGTCATGTCATTGACCCTGGAACATGTCTCCCGCGTCGTCGAAGGCCAGACCTGGATCGACGACGCCAACCTGCGTTTCGAAGCCGGTTCCTTCAACGTATTGCTCGGTCGCACGCTGTCCGGCAAGACCAGCCTGATGCGCCTGATGGCCGGTCTGGACAAGCCCGACAGCGGCCGCATCCTGATGAACGGCGTAGACGTCACCCACAAGCCGGTGCGCCTGCGCAATGTGTCGATGGTCTACCAGCAGTTCATCAATTACCCGACCATGACCGTGTTCGAAAACATCGCCTCGCCGTTGCGCCAGGCCGGTGTGTCCAACGAACTGATCCACAGCAAGGTGCTGGAAACCGCGCAGATGCTGCGCATCGAGAAGTTCCTGCAGCGCCACCCGCTGGAGCTGTCCGGCGGCCAGCAGCAACGCACGGCCATGGCCCGCGCCTTGGTCAAAGACGCCGAACTGATCCTGTTCGATGAACCGCTGGTAAACCTGGACTACAAACTGCGCGAAGAGCTGCGTCAGGAAATGCGCGAACTGTTCAAGGCGCGCCACACCATTGCCATCTACGCCACCACCGAACCCAATGAAGCCCTGGCCCTGGGTGGCACCACCACCATCCTGCACGAAGGCCGCGTGATTCAGAGCGGCAAGGCCGCCGAGGTGTATCACCAGCCCCAGACGGTGCTGGCCGCCGAGCTGTTTTCCGAGCCGCCGATCAACCTGATGCCCGGGCGTATCAGCGGCAATGAAGTGAGTTTTGCCAATGTCGTGCACTTCCCGTTGAACGTGGACCTGCGCCCCATCGGCGAGGGCGAGTTCCGTTTTGGCGTGCGCCCCAGCCATATCAGCCTGGTGCCGAGCAACGACGATGACCTGGAGCTGGCGGTGACTGTGGAAGTGGCCGAGATCAGCGGCTCGGAAACCTTCCTGCATGTGCGCAGCGAGCACTTTTTGTTGGTGTTGCACTTACCGGGCGTCCATGAGTACGACGTCGACGCGCCGATCCGTGTGTATATCCCCACCCATAAACTCTTTGTGTTCGATGGCCAGGGCCGTTTGGTCCAGGCCCCTGGGCGCCGCGTCGCGAGGGTTGCCTGATGGCCGAGATCCATTTGCAGAACCTCGCGCACAGCTACAGCCCTACACCCAATGGGCCTGAGGACTACGCCATTCGGGCCATGAACCATGTGTGGGAGCAGGGCGGCGCCTACGCCTTGCTCGGGCCGTCGGGCTGCGGCAAGTCGACATTGCTCAACATCATCTCCGGCTTGCTCAGCCCGTCCGAAGGCCAGGTGCTGTTTGACGCTAAAGTGGTCAACGAGCTGACCCCGGAAAAACGCAATATTGCCCAGGTGTTCCAGTTCCCGGTGGTGTACGACACCATGACGGTGTTCGACAACCTGGCGTTTCCCCTGCGAAACCAGGGCATGGCTGAGGCGAAAATCCACAGCAAGGTGCAGGAAATTGCCGAAGTCCTCGACCTGCAAGCCCTGCTGAGTAAAAAAGCCCGCAACCTCACCGCCGATGAAAAGCAAAAAGTTTCCATGGGCCGTGGCCTGGTGCGCGATGACGTGTCGGCGATCCTGTTCGACGAACCGCTGACGGTGATCGATCCGCACCTCAAATGGAAATTGCGCCGCAAGCTCAAGCAGATTCACGAGCAGTTCAATATCACCATGGTCTACGTCACCCACGACCAGCTTGAGGCGTCGACCTTTGCTGACAAAATCGCGGTGATGTACGGCGGGCAGATCGTGCAGTTCGGCACACCGCGCGAGTTGTTCGAGCGGCCCAGCCATACCTTTGTCGGCTATTTCATCGGCAGCCCTGGGATGAATCTGATCGAGGTGCAGGCCGAAGCCGGCGGCGTGCGCTTTGCCAGTACGTTGCTGCCGTTATCCGCGGCCTTGCAACAGCGCCTGCGCGAGACCGACTACAAAAAGCTGCAGGTGGGTATCCGCCCGGAATTTATCCACGTGTGGGACGAGTACAACCCTGACGCCCTGCAGGCTGACGTCATCCATGTAGAAGACCTCGGCACCTACAAGATCATGACCCTCAACCTCGACGGCGCGCCGTTGAAAGTGCGCCTGGCCGAAGACAAACCGGTGCCCGAAGGCAAAGCCTCGATCAGTTTTCCCGCGCAGTGGTTGATGGTGTACGCCGACGATTACCTGCTGGAGGTGCAGCCATGAATAAGGTGCAGAACAACAAGGCCTGGTGGCTGGTGTTGCCGGTGTTCCTGCTGGTGGCGTTCAGCGCGGTAATCCCGATGATGACCGTGGTCAACTATTCGGTGCAGGACATTTTCGACCAGTCCAGCCGCTACTTTGTCGGTGCGGACTGGTACAAACAGGTGCTGCTCGACCCTCGGCTGCACGACTCCTTGCTGCGTCAGTTCATCTACTCGGCCTGCGTGCTGCTGATCGAAATCCCGCTGGGCATCGCCATCGCCCTGACCATGCCGACCAAGGGCCGCTGGTCGTCATTAGTGTTGATCATCCTGGCGATTCCGCTGCTGATCCCGTGGAACGTGGTCGGCACCATCTGGCAGATTTTTGGCCGCGCCGACATTGGCCTGTTGGGTTCGACCCTTAACGCCATGGGCATCAACTACAACTATGCGGCCAACACCATGGACGCCTGGGTGACGGTGCTGGTGATGGACGTGTGGCACTGGACGTCACTGGTGGCGCTGTTGTGTTACTCGGGGCTGCGTGCGATTCCGGACGTGTACTACCAGGCGGCGCGGATTGATCGCGCATCCGCTTGGGCGGTGTTCCGACATATCCAGTTGCCAAAGATGAAAAGCGTGCTGCTGATCGCGGTGATGCTGCGCTTTATGGACAGCTTCATGATCTACACCGAGCCCTTCGTACTGACGGGCGGCGGGCCGGGTAACGCCACCACGTTCCTCAGTCAGACCTTGACCCAAATGGCTGTAGGCCAATTCGACCTGGGCCCGGCGGCAGCGTTTTCCCTGGTGTACTTCCTGATCATTCTGTTGGTGTCCTGGCTGTTCTACACCGCCATGACCCACTCCGACGCCAACCGCTGAGGCCGCCAACATGAGCAAGCGCAAGGTTATTCCACTGCTGATCTACATCCTGTTTTTGCTGGTGCCGATCTACTGGCTGCTGAACATGTCCTTCAAGAGCAACACCGAAATCCTCGGCGGGCTGACCCTGTTTCCGCAGGACTTTACCCTGGCCAACTACAAGGTGATCTTCACCGACCCGAGCTGGTACACCGGCTACCTCAACTCGCTGTACTACGTGAGCCTGAACACGGTGATCTCCCTGAGCGTGGCGCTCCCGGCAGCCTATGCGTTTTCGCGTTATCGCTTCCTCGGCGACAAGCACCTGTTCTTCTGGCTGCTGACCAACCGCATGGCGCCGCCGGCGGTGTTTTTGCTGCCGTTCTTCCAGCTGTATTCGTCCATCGGGCTGTTCGATACGCACATCGCCGTGGCGCTCGCACATTGCCTGTTCAACGTGCCGTTGGCGGTGTGGATCCTGGAAGGCTTCATGTCCGGCGTGCCCAAGGAAATCGACGAAACCGCCTACATCGACGGCTACAGTTTTCCCAAGTTTTTCGTGAAGATTTTTATCCCGTTGATTGGCTCCGGTATCGGTGTGACCGCGTTTTTCTGCTTTATGTTTTCCTGGGTCGAACTGCTGCTGGCGCGCACCTTGACCTCGGTTAACGCCAAGCCGATTGCGGCGGTAATGACGCGTACGGTCTCGGCCTCCGGCATTGATTGGGGCGTGCTGGCAGCGGCGGGGGTGTTGACCATCCTGCCGGGCATGCTGGTGATCTGGTTTGTTCGCAACCACGTGGCCAAGGGCTTTGCCCTGGGCCGGGTCTAGAGGGTTCGATGATGGAATGGATGGCCTGGACCACCCCCACCGCACTGTTCTTTGTGGCGATTGGCCTGCTGTTGGCGGGCATGACCACCTGGGAACTGCGTTCGCCGAGTATTCCTCGGCGCGGCTTGTTGCCGATCAGCACCACCCGTGGTGATCGTTTGTTTATCGGTCTTCTCGGCAGCGCCTACCTGCATTTGCTGGTAGTTGGCGTTACCGACTGGAGCATCTGGGTGGCGTCTGCGCTATCCCTGGTATGGCTGTTGAGTGTGATGCGTTGGGGCTAGTGCCCTTATGAATAAACCACCAGGAGGTCTCTATGTTGAATAAAAACAATAAGCTGCGACATAGCATTTCATTGGCCGCCGTACTGGCCTTAAGCGGTTTGAGCGCCACGGCCTGGGCCGATGCGTACGAAGATGCCGCGAAAAAATGGATCGGCAGCGAGTTCAAACCATCCACCCTCACCGAAGCCCAGCAGCTCGAAGAGTTGAAGTGGTTTATCAAGGCATCGGAACCGTTCCGTGGGATGAAGATCAACGTGGTGTCGGAAACCCTCACCACCCATGAGTACGAATCCAAGGTACTGGCCAAGGCCTTCAGCGAAATCACCGGCATCAAGCTGACCCACGACCTGCTGCAGGAAGGCGACGTGGTGGAGAAGCTGCAAACCCAGATGCAGTCCGACAAGAATATCTATGACGGCTGGGTTAACGATTCCGACTTGATCGGTACGCACTTTCGCTATGGCAAGACCGAATCCATCACCGACCTGATGGCCAACGAAGGCAAGGACTTCACCTCGCCGACCCTGGATATCAAGGACTTTATCGGCATCTCCTTTACCACTGCGCCGGACGGCAAGATCTATCAGTTGCCCGACCAGCAGTTCGCCAACCTCTACTGGTTCCGCGCCGATTGGTTTGAACGTGCGGACCTCAAAGCCAAGTTCAAGGAAAAGTACGGCTACGAGCTGGGTGTGCCGGTGAACTGGTCGGCCTATGAAGATATCGCGAAATTCTTCAGCGAAGACGTCAAAGAAATCGACGGCAAACGTATTTATGGGCACATGGACTACGGCAAAAAAGACCCATCCCTGGGCTGGCGCTTCACCGATGCCTGGTTCTCCATGGCTGGTGGCGGCGACAAGGGCCTGCCCAACGGTTTGCCGGTGGACGAGTGGGGCATTCGCGTAGAGGACTGCCACCCGGTGGGCTCCAGCGTCACGCGTGGCGGCGACACCAACGGCCCGGCCGCGGTGTTTGCCACGCAAAAGTACGTGGACTGGATGAAAGCCTACGCGCCGCCGGAAGCGGCGGGCATGACCTTCTCCGAATCCGGGCCGGTGCCGTCCCAGGGCAATATCGCCCAGCAAATTTTCTGGTACACCGCGTTTACCGCCGACATGACCAAACCGGGCCTGCCGGTGGTGAACGCCGACGGCACGCCGAAATGGCGCATGGCGCCGTCGCCGGTCGGGCCGTATTGGGAAAAGGGCATGAAGAAGGGCTATCAGGACGTGGGTTCCTGGACCTTCCTCAAGTCCACGCCCGAGAAGCAAAAGCTTGCGGCCTGGCTGTACGCGCAGTTTGTGACCTCGAAAACCGTGTCACTGAAGAAAACCATCGTTGGCCTGACGCCGATTCGTGAGTCCGACATCAACTCCCAGGCCATGACCGACATGGCGCCCAAACTTGGCGGGCTGGTGGAGTTCTACCGCAGCCCGGCGCGGGTGGAGTGGACCCCGACCGGCACCAACGTGCCCGACTACCCACGCCTTGCGCAGCTGTGGTGGAGCAACATCGCCGCAGCGGCCAGCGGCGAGAAAACCCCGCAACAGGCGCTGGATAACCTGGCCAAGGAACAGGACGCGATCATGACGCGCCTGGAACGCTCCAAGGTGCAGCCGGTGTGCGGCCCGAAAATGAACCCGGAGCGGGATGCGCAATACTGGTTTGATCAGCCGGGTGCACCGAAGCCTAAGCTGGCGAATGAGAAGCCCAAAGGTGAAACCGTGGCTTATGGTGATCTGTTGAAGCAGTGGGAGGCGGCGCGTAAATAACCCATAGGCCGAAACACTGTACCTGTCGCGAGGGAGCTTGCTCCCGCTGGCCTGCGTAGCAGGCCCATTTTTGGGGCCGCTGCGCAGCCCAGCGGGAGCAAGCTCCCTCGCCACAAGGGCAGGTAAACACTAGGTCAGGCGGCCTGCGGCTGGATGTGCAACTGCCCATCCACATCCTTGACCAACCCACTGGCCAGAAACAGCGGCGCCAAGCGCTTGTGCAACTGCGGCTCGACAAACTCCTTAACGGTCTCCAACACCAATACGCCACTGAGCGGCAGCTCGGCCTTGGCGTAGGACAGCCATGCCTTCTTCAACACCATCAACACATCACTGCCCGCCGTGGAGGCGAAGCGGCGGTGCGTGGGTTTGCCGTCAAAGCTGAAAGTGTGCTGGAACGCGTAGCCGGTTTCGTCACCGTTGGCGGCAGTGCAGCGCACGCAGGTGCACGGGCCATCGCCGAACGCGCTGCGCAGGTAAGCGTTGAAGTCCACCACGGGCTTGAGTGACAGGCGTTTATCGACCTCGAACAGATCCCCAGTCATTTTATCGTCAGTGTTCAACGTCCATTTCCTCGCAGGTTTGGCAGGTGTATTTAAATCGCGGCACAATAACAGCCACACGGCATTTTGGGGATGATTTGCATAACAATAGATCCCGATATTCTTTTCCAGTCTTAAAATTCGTCGCTAGGCTCTATCACTTTCTCGAAAACGCGGCAGATTCCCATGACTTTCAAGCGTTCCTCCCTGACCCTGTTGACCGCGTCCCTGGCGGCCGCGAGTACCTTGCTCAGCCCTGGCGCCCAGGCCGAAGGCAAGATCAGCATTGCCCAGCAATTCGGTATCGGCTACCTGATCCTCGATGTGGTGCGCGACCAGCACCTGATCGAAAAGCATGGCAAGGAGCAGGGCCTGGATATCAAGGTGGAGTGGAACAGCATTTCCGGCGCCACCGCCATGAATGAATCGCTGCTGGCCGGCGCCCTGGATGTGGTCTCGGCCGGTGTGCCGCCGATGCTCACGCTGTGGGACCGCACCAAGGGCAAGCAGAACGTCAAGGCTATCGCTTCGCTGGGGTCGATGCCCAATTACTTGCTGACCAATAATCCCAAGGTGAAGACCTTGCAGGACTTCACCGACAAAGACCGCATCGCCGTGCCTGCTGCTGGCGTGGGCTTCCAGTCGCGGACCTTGCAGATCGAGACCGCCAAGCTGTTTGGCGATGCCAATTTCAAGAAGTTTGATGATATCTCGATCAGCCTGGCCCACCCGGATGCTACGGCGGCGTTGATTGCTGGTGGTTCGGAGATTAATTCACACTTTTCCAGCCCGCCGTTTCAGTATCAGGAGTTGTTGAACCCCAACGTGCATAAGGTGCTCAGTTCCTACGACATTCTTGGCGGGCAGGCGTCGTTTAACGTGCTCTATACCACGCAGAAATTTCACGATGACAACCCGAAGACCTACAAGGCGTTTTATGACGCGCTGGCGGAGGCCGAGAAGATCATCAAGGCTGACAAGCCTGCGGCTGCCAAGACGTATATTCGTGTAGAGGAGTCCAAGCTGCCTTTGGATCTGGTGGAGAAAATTGTTCAGGATCCGGAGATTGACTTCACTATCGTGCCGCAGCGTACGTTTATCTATGCGCAGAAGTTGCAGGAATTGGGTGTGTTGAAGAACAAGGCGGGGAGCTGGAAGGATTACTTCTTTGAAGAAGCCCATGGGGGTGATGGCGGCTAGCTGATTTGCGCACTCTGGGGGGGGTTGTTGGTGTACGTATCCGTTATTTGAGTAACGGCGGCCTATGGTTCCGCTCTTACAGCGGGTCACTTTTGCAAGGACGCAAAAGTAACCAAAAGGTCCTCGCCCCACCACTCGGTGCCTCGCTTAGGCTCGGCATGCCCTCACTCCGGCTTGAATCCGTGGGCCGCCGCGATGGGCCATCCTTGGCCCAGCGCGGCTAACCCGGCGTCCTGCCGGGTTACCCACGGATTCAAGCCTGCGTTCGGCCATCGTGGTTAACGGGGCGTCTCAGATCAAAATCAAGATCAAGATCAAGATCTACAGCACGGCGGCCTGAAAGCCGACCTGAGTGGTTGAAGCAAGAGCCAGATCAAGTGCAAGGCAAAAGCCTATGTACCTGATGCTTCGCGGTCTAATTGTGGGAGCGGGCTTGCTCGCGAATGCGGTGGGTCAGTCAATTCATCTGTCACTGATACACCGCATTCGCGAGCAAGCCCGCTCCCACAGTTGACCGCATGCAGTCCTGAACATGTGCTTTTCTGTGGGAGCTGGCTTGCCTGCGATGCAGACACCTCGGTACATCAGGTACACAGAGTTGATGCCATCGCAGCGGTGCGACGATTCGACAAGCCAGCTCCCACCTTTGACCGAGTATGGCTTTGCTGTTGCTGTTGCTGTTGCTGTTGCTGTTGCTGTTGCTGTTGCTGTTGCTGTTGCTGTTGCTGTTGCTGTTGCTGTTGCTGTTGCTGTTGCTGTTGCTGTTCTTGATCTGAAATCGCCCCGTCAAACACGATGGCGGATTGCGGGCATGCCGAGCCATAGCGAGGCACCGAGTGTTTGGGCGAAGACTTTTTGGTTACTTTTGGCTGGGCCGGCATTCCGGTCTTTCCAAAAGTGACCCGCTGTAGGAGCGGTACCCTACTCAGCCGTTACCGCAGCAACGGATATGTACCCCACCAACAAACCACCACAGCAGACAACCCAGCTCCCACAGTTCACCACTGCCATCTGAGCGTCAGCGGAAAAACTCACCCGGTGTAGACTCGAACTGCTGCCGAAACGCATTAATAAACGCCGAAGTCGACTCATACCCACACCCCAGCGCCACATCCGTCACCCGCTCCCCTTGCTCCAGCGCGGGCAGGGCGCTCAGCAACCGCAGGCGCTGACGCCAGGCGCGAAAGGTCAGCCCGGTATCACTCAAAAACAACCGGCTCAGGGTTTTTTCACTGACCCCAAGCTTGTGGCTCCAGTCACCCAGGGTGGTCTGCTGCTCCGGGTGCAGGTTCAGGCTGCGATAAATCTGCCGTAGCCGTGGGTCATGGGGTAACGGCAGCATCAAATCCACCTGGGGCGCGGCCGCAAGTTGGTCGAGCACCACCTGGGCCAGCCGCCCGTCCGGGCCGTCTTCGGCATACTCCACCGGCAACTCGCTGAAACTGCGGATCAACTCGCGCAACAAACTGCTCACCTCCAGCACCTGGCAACACTCGGCCGCCCAGGCGGTGACGCTGCAATCGAGGTAGAGGCTGCGCATTTCCGTGTGCGGTGAACTGAAAACCCGGTGCGGCACGCCCGCCGGAATCCACACGGCGCGCTGGGGCGGGGCGACGAAACGGCCGACACTGGTCTGGATCTCCAGCACGCCCGAAATCGCATACGACAACTGCACCCACGGGTGGCTGTGCCGGCGGGTCAGCGCGCGGTTGGGCAGTGATTCGGTGCGCCCATACACCGGGCGTGGCAGGCTGGAAAGCCCGGGCACACTGCGTCGAACCGTCTTGTCATGTCCTTTAGGCGGCATTTACTGGCTCATTGGCGTTAGTCGGTAACAGGCGGTTACGTTAGAGTCGCAGCGATGCTCTTGGCAACCCCTGGAAGATTTGCTTATGACCCGCCCGCGTTTTCTACCTGACAACTTCACCCTGACCCTGATCGCCACGGTGATCCTGGCGTCATTGCTGCCCGCCAGCGGCCAGACCGCCGTGGCCTTCGGCTGGGTGACTAACCTGGCCATCGCACTGCTGTTTTTCCTGCACGGCGCCAAGCTGTCGCGCCAGGCCATCGTCGCCGGTGCCGGGCACTGGCGCCTGCATTTGCTGGTGTTCAGCCTGACCTTTGTGCTGTTCCCATTGCTGGGCCTGGCGCTCAAGCCGCTGCTGTCGCCGCTGATCGGCAACGACCTGTACATGGGCATGCTGTATCTATGTGCGCTGCCGGCCACGGTGCAATCGGCGATTGCCTTCACCTCGCTGGCGCGCGGCAACATCCCGGCCGCCATCTGCAGCGCGGCGGCATCCAGCCTGTTCGGCATCTTCCTGACGCCGTTGCTGGTGACCTTGCTGCTTAACGTACACGGCGATGGCGGCTCCACGGTCGACGCGATCCTGAAAATCAGCGTGCAATTGTTGCTGCCCTTTGTGGCGGGCCAAATCGCCCGACGCTGGATTGGCGAGTGGGTGGGGCGTAACAAGTCCTGGCTGAAGTTCGTCGACCAAGGCTCGATTCTACTGGTGGTGTATGGCGCCTTCAGTGAAGCGGTCAACGAAGGCATCTGGCACCAGATCCCGCTGTGGGAGTTGGGCGGTCTGGTCGTCGCCTGCTGCGTGTTGCTGGCCTTGGTACTGGTGGCCTCTACCGTGCTGGGCAAGGCGTTCGGCTTCAGCCAGGAAGACCGCATCACCATCTTGTTCTGCGGCTCGAAGAAGAGCCTGGCCACCGGTGTGCCGATGGCCCAGGTGCTGTTCGCCGGGGCGACCATGGGCGTGCTGATTTTGCCGTTGATGCTGTTTCACCAGATCCAGTTGATGGTCTGCGCAGCGCTGGCGCAGCGTTATGCCAAGCGCCCGGAAAGCATTCCCGAGATGATGGGCCAGGTCGATCCGTGATCCAGCGCACACCTTGGCAAGATTGACCTCAAGTTAACGCCCGAGCAGACGACTTCCTTATTGAGAGCCCAATAAGGAGTGTCGGCATGAACGTTAAAGGTATTTCGCTGTTTACCGGCCTGTTTTGCCTATGGGCGGGAGCCTGTGGTGCCGCGCAGACCATAGGGCAGGGCACCATTGAATTTCGCGGCGCCATCGTCGAGCCCGGCTGTGCGACAAATGCGCGCAGTGGCGCGGTGATGGAGTTGACCGGGTGCGCCAGTGCCAATCGCGGCAGTCGCTTCGAGGTGCGCAATATAGCGCCAGTGGCCAGCGTCAACGCCGCCCATGTAAAGCTGGTGGTAGACAGCGGCGACGGGCGTTATTACAACCAGCGTTACCTGCTGGTGGATGCCTTTGGGAAGCCGATCCAGTCGGGCAACTACGTGATTACCATGACCTCGCCCTAAGCCTTCGGGCGACGATCCGCGTCAACAGCGGGCCAAGAAACCTATAGAATGCTCGGCGGCGGCGCTGTTCTGCGCGGCCGTTGGATCATCGCCAGAGTATCTCGCCCGCCAATGAGCATTTCAGCCGCAACGCCCCAAGCCAATTGGCAACCGGTCATCGCCTTGGCGCTGGCCGCCTTTGTGTTCAATACCACCGAATTCGTGCCCGTCGGGTTGCTCAGCGCCATTGGTGCGAGCTTCGACATGCCCATCGCCAGCGTCGGCTTGATGCTTACCATCTATGCCTGGATCGTTTCGCTGACCTCCTTGCCGGTGATGCTGCTGACGCGTAACGTCGAGCGGCGCAAGTTGCTGATCGTGCTGTTCGGCCTGTTTATCGCCAGCCATATCCTCTCCAGCGTCGCCAACAGCTTTGGTCTGTTGATGGTCAGTCGCATCGGCATCGCCTTGTCCCATGCGCTGTTCTGGTCAATTACCGCGTCCCTGGCCGTGCGCCTGGCGCCGGAAGGCAAGCAGGTGCAAGCCCTTGGATTATTGGCCACCGGCACGTCCCTGGCGATGGTGTTGGGCATTCCGCTGGGCCGCCTGCTCGGCGAAGCGATGGGCTGGCGCACCACCTTCCTGGTGATCGCCGGGTTTGCCGCTGCGCTGGTGTTCTGGCTGGCGCGCACCTTGCCGCCGTTGCCGAGCCAGAACTCCGGCTCGCTGCGCAGCCTGCCGTTGCTGTTCAAACGCCCGGCACTGGTGGCGCTGTACGTGCTCACCGCCATGACCGTCACCGCGCAATTCACCGCCTACAGCTACATCGAACCCTTCGTTGAAGGCGTGGCCGGTTTGGGCGGCGGTGCCGTGACCCTGATTTTGCTGGTGTTCGGCGGCGCGGGCATCATCGGCTCGCTGCTGTTCAGCCTGGTGCACCGTTTCAACCCGCATATCTTCGTGGTCAGCGCGGTGTTTCTGCTCGCGGCCTGCTTGACCCTGATGCTGCCCTTGAGCGGCGCCGAGTCGTACCTGGTGATACTGAGCATTTTCTGGGGCATGGCCATCATGGGCTTCGGCCTCGCCATGCAATCGAAGGTGCTGGTGCTGGCACCCGACGCCACCGACGTGGCCATGGCAATGTTCTCCGGCATCTACAACATCGGCATCGGCGGCGGCGCCCTGATGGGCAGCTGGGTCGGCAGCCACTTCGGCTTCGCCTGGATCGGCGTGGCGGGCGGGGCGTTGGCAGCGGTGGCGTTGATCGGGTATTGCCTGGCGATTCGCAAGTTTGGGACGGGTGTGGTGCGTAACTGAGGAGTAACGATTGATGATCAAACCTGCTGTTTTCGCGATGCTTGCCAGTGTGTCTGCGCTGTTGCTCAGCCCTTCGAGCGTTGCCGCCAGTTTCGACTGCGCCAAGGCTCGGGCACCTGACGAAATCACCATCTGCAAAAACGTCAGCCTCAACGACCAGGACGTGACCATGGCGTTGCTCTACGACCTGAACAAGCACTTTATGGCCATGGGCGGGCGCGGTTCATTGATGGACGGGCAGGCCGAATGGCTCAAACAGCGGCATGCCTGCGGGGCAAAAGTCAGTTGTTTGAGCGCTGCTTATACGCAGCGGATTGGTATGTTGCGCGGGTTCATTGATGAGCGGGTGATGACGAAAGGGCCGTTTTGAGCCCGCAATCCAGCAGGCAAAAAAGTAACCTGTGGCTTGCTGGCTTGTAATGGAGAGCAGGCTTTTCTGTGGGAGCTGGCTTGCCTGCGATAGCGATCTGTCAGCCACCACCGCTATCGCAGACAAGCCAGCTCCCACATTTGACCGCATGCGGTTTTAGAACCTTACAGTGCAGCCAGCACCGCCTCGAGCTTCTCCTGGTCCCGCGCAAACTGGCGAATGCCTTCGGCGAGTTTCTCGGTGGCCATCGCATCTTCATTCGACGCCCAACGGAACTGCGCTTCGGTCAAATGCTGACGCGCTTCACCCTCGGCACCCGGCGCCAATTTGCGCTCCAGCACACCGTTATCGTCAGCCAGTTTTTGCAGCAGATCAGGGCTGATGGTCAGGCGATCGCAACCGGCCAGTTCTTCGATCTGGCTCAAGGTGCGGAAGCTGGCACCCATCACCACGGTGTCGATTGCGTTGGTCTTGTAGTAGTTGTAGATACGCGTTACCGACTGCACGCCTGGGTCTTCGGCACCGGTGTAGTCCAGGCCGGTGTTTTTGCGATACCAGTCGTAGATGCGGCCCACGAACGGCGAGATCAAAAACACCCCGGCATCCGCGCAGGCCTGGGCCTGGGCGAAGGAAAACAGCAGGGTGAGGTTGGTCTGGATACCGGCTTTTTCCAGGCGCTCGGCGGTGCGGATGCCTTCCCAGGTGGAGGCCAGTTTGATCAGCACGCGGTCGCGGCCGACACCGGCCTGGTCGTACAGGGCGATCAGTTGGTTGGTTTTGGCCCACAGCGCTTGCTCGTCGAACGACAAACGCGCGTCGACTTCAGTGGAAATACGCCCCGGAATCACCTTGAGAATGCCCGCACCCACCGACACCGCAAAGTGATCGCAGGCCAGGTCCACATTGCCTTTGGAGAGGCTCACGGCATTGCGCAGCAGCTCGGCGTATTCCGGGATGGCGGCGGCCTTGAGCAGCAGTGACGGGTTGGTGGTGGCATCCACCGGGCGCAGGCGGCTGATGGCTTCCAGGTCGCCGGTGTCGCAGACCACGGTAGTGAATTGCTTGAGTTGTTCGAGCTTGGACGTCATGAACGGCAGTCTCCAGAAATAAGGTTAGTGGTTGAGGGCCTGGGCGGTGTCGAGGTCGGTGATCAGCACATCGAGGTAGCCGCCCTTGAGCGCGCCGCGAATGGCCTGCACCTTGTTCAGCCCGCCGGCCAGGCCGAGCACGCGCTGGATCGAGCGCAACTTGGGCAGCGCCACCGACACTACAAATTCTTCGTCTTCATCCAGTACCGGGTTGCCCTGGGCATCGAAGTAGCGCAGGCAGATATCGCCCACCGCGCCGCGTTCGGCCAGCAGGCGCAGCATGTCTTCGGTGTAGTAGTTGCCGCTGTTGCGCAGCAGTTGCGAGGGCTCCAGGTCGCCAATGCCGACAATCGCCAGGGTGATGCTGTCAAAGCGTTGCAGCACCTCCTTGACCTCTTCCATCTCGACAATGCGCTGCTTGCTTTCCACCGATTGCTCGATACTTTGCGACGGCAGCAAAAACGCTGGGCAGTTGAGCAGGGTGGCCAGGCGCTGGGTGAGCAAGGTGGCTTCAAATGCGCCTTTGTTGCCGACGCCGCCGAGCAATTGCACCACTTCCTGGGCGCCTTGCTTGCCCGGTTGCGCATGCAGATGGCCGACCATGGCGCGAATGGTGCTGCTCCACGACGAAATGCCGATATGGTCCTGGGGCGACAGGCTGGTCTCCAGGTAATGCGCGGCGGCCGAGCCGATGGCCTGCTTGATGCTTTCGTCGTTGCCCGGCTCGGTGGCTTCCACCACGACCACCTGGCGCACGCCGTAGCGGCGCTGCAACTGGGTTTCCAGCTCCAGGTGCAGGCCTTGCAGGCGCATCACGCTGATCTTCACCACGCCTTCCTGCAGCGCCCGGCGCAGGGCGCGGCTGATAAAGGACTGCGAAAGGTCCAGCTGCGCGGAGATTTCGGACTGCTTGAGCCCTTCTTCGTAATAGAGGCTCGCGATCTTGGTGATCAGGCGCTGTTCTTCGATCTGGCTCATGAAGGCCTCAGTTGATGTTTCAATGCCGGTGAGGATACCAAACCCTTACGACATGATCAGGCCGCCGTCGATATTGATTGCCTGGCCCGTCAGGTAAGCCGCGTCATCGGAGGCCAGAAATGCCACCAACCCGGCCACATCCGAGGGTTTACCGGCGCGGCGCAGGGGGATGTTCTTGACCCATTCGGCCATCAACTCACCTTTGCCGTAACGTTTTTCCTCGGTGCTGAGGATCTCGCCCCACACGCGATCGTTGTAGTCCCACATCTCGCTTTCGATGATGCCGGGGCAGAACGCGTTGACCGTGATGTTATGCCGCGCCAGTTCCAGCGCCAGGCTCTGGGTGATGCCGATCACGCCCATTTTGCTCGCGGCGTAGTGCGGCGTGTAGATAAACCCCTGGCGGCCCTGGCCGGACGAGGTATTGATCAGCCGCCCACTGCCTTGCTTGACCATGTATTTGGCGGCTTCACGGCAACCGAGCCACACGCCGGTGGTGTTGACCTGCAGCACCTTGTCGAAGTCGGCGCGGGGCATTTTGTCGTAGTGGTCGATGGTGATGATGCCGGCGTTCTGCACCGATACATCGATGCTGCCAAAGCGTGCGTGGCCTTCGCGGTAAAGCGTTTCGATGTCACTTTCGCTGGTCACATCGATGCCCAGGGCAAGGGTCTCGACCTGGTATTCCTTGGCCAATTGCTCGGCGGTGAAGGTCACGCGCTCGAGGTCGTTGGAGGCCAGCACCAGGTGGGCACCTTCCTGGGCGAAGCGCTCGGCAATCCCGGCGCCGATGCCACGGCAGGCACCGGTGATGACTACAGTTTTACCGCTGAATCGTTGCGACATGACAGGCTCCAAAAAGAGGTTTACCAGCAGACAAAACCGCCATCGACCAACAAGTCGACGCCGGTGCAGAACGACGACGCCTGGCTGACCAGAAAGATCGCCGGGCCGACCATTTCGTCCACGCTGGCCATGCGGCCCATGGGCGTAGTCTGTTCAAAGATCTTCACCTGGTCGGCAACTTCCGGCCGCGAGTTCATGGGCGTGGCGGTGTAGCCGGGGCTGATGCAATTGACTCGCAGGCCCTTGTCGGCCCATTCCATCGCCAGGCTTTTGCTCAGGTGGATCACGCCGGCCTTGGAGGTGTTGTAGTGCGCCTGTAGCAGGCCACGGTTGACGATGCTGCCGGACATCGAGGCGATATTGACGATGGCGCCTTTGCCCCGCGGCAGCATCACGGCGGCCTGGGCCTGGCAACTCAAGAAGATGCCCGTGAGGTTGATGTCCAGCGTGGCCTGCCAGCGTTGCAGTTCCAGGTCTTCGGCGGCTTGGGCGTTGGCGATGCCGGCGCAATTGACCGCCACGCTCAGCTCGCCCAGTTCGCTTTCGGTGCGGGCCACGGCGGCGTCGAGGCTGGCGCGGTCGGTGACGGTGCCGCTCAAGGCCAGGGCGCGACGGCCGAGGGTCTGGATGCGTTCGACGGTGCTGGCGATGCCGGGGCTGCCGGGCAGGTCAAAGCAGGCTACGTCGGCGCCGGCTTCGGCCAGGCCCACCGCGATGGCCTGGCCGATGCCGCTGCCTGCACCCGTGACGAAGGCCACCTGGCCCTGAAGACTAAAAAGTTGCATGCATTACTCCATTCTTGAAAATCACAGTACAACCCCTGTGGGAGCTGGCTTGCCTGCGATAGCGATAGTTCAGTCACATCGGTAGTGGCTGGGCCACCGCTATCGCAGGCAAGCCAGCTCCCACAGTTGATCTCTAGTGTTTGTGGGTTAAGCGGTGGCCATTTCCATCACCGAAACCGGCGTGGCCTCGCCGCGCTCCAGAATCCCCATCTGCCGCCCCCGGCTCATGACCATCACCCGATGGGACAACCCCAGCACTTCATCCAAATCCGAACTCACCACAATCACCGCCATGCCCTTGGCCGCCAGGTCTGCGATCACTTCATAAATCGCTGCGCGTGCGCCCACGTCGATGCCGCGTGTGGGCTCATCGAGGATGAACACCTTGGGGTTGCGCGCCAGCCACTTGGCAATGATCACCTTCTGCTGGTTGCCACCGGACAAACTCGAGATCCGCGACTGCGGCGCGCCTTTCACGCCCAGGCGCGCCACCGCAGTGCGCGCAAATTCGCGCAGTGGGGCAGGGAACACCCAGCCGCGCTTGTCGAGCAGGTCGGTGTTGCCATAAATCAGGTTGTCTTCGATGCGATGTTCCATCACTACGCCTTGTTGCTTGCGGTCTTCGGGCACCAGCACCACACCGGCCTGGATCGCTTCGAACGGCGAGCGCAATTGGCGAACTTCGCCGTCGAGCTGCATGTGGCCCTGGATGTCCTGGGCCGCACCGGCAATAGTGCGTACCAGTTCGGTGCGCCCGGCACCGACCACTCCGGCAATACCGAACACCTCACCGGCGCGCACGCTGAAATCAATGTCGTGCAGGGCAAACTCACGGCAGCTCAAGCCCTTGACCTGCAACATCACCTGCTCTTTGGGCGCCTGCAACGTGGGGAAAATCCGCTCCAGGCTGCGCCCCACCATCTGCTCCACCAACTCACGCACCGGCACCTGGGCCGTGGCGTGCAGGGCGATCTGGCGACCGTCGCGCAGCACCAGCACGCGGTCGGCGATGCGCGCGATTTCTTCCAGGCGATGGCTGATATAGATAAACGACACGCCTTCGGCCTTGAGCCGCTCGACCTGCTGAAAGAGCAATTCGGTTTCTTCGCCGCCCAAGGCGGCGGTGGGTTCATCCAGGATCAGCAGGCGTGCCTTGAGGGTCAGCGCCTTGGCGATTTCCACCAGTTGCTGCGCCGCCACGCTCAGCCCTTCGACCTTGCGCGATGCCAGCACGTCAAGCCCCAGGCGCTGTAGTTGGATCTGCGCCTGGGCCTCGATGTACTCGCGGTCGACCTTCCCGTGACGCATGGGCAGGCGGCCGACAAAGATGTTCTCGGCAATCGACAATTGCGGCAGCAGGCGGATTTCCTGGTGGATCAAGCCGATCCCCGCGCCCAACGCCGCACCCGGTGAGGCGGGTGCATAGGGTTGGCCCAGCCAGGTCATGCTGCCGCCGGCTTCGGGTTGCACCAGCCCGGCAATAATCGACGACAAGGTGGATTTGCCGGCGCCGTTCTCGCCGAGCAAGGCCAGTACTTCGCCGGGGCGGATATCCACGTTGACCTGCGACAACACCTGCACCGGGCCATAGGCCTTGCTGATGTTGCGCAGGCACAGCACCGCGTCGGCTGCTGTGTCCAGAGCTGCTGCTTGCATGGCGACCTCCCAGGTTTACGGGTGCTGTTGCAGGAACGGCGCGACGTTGTCTTTGGTGGTCAGCACGGTGGGCAGCAGTTGCTCCTTGGGCACGGCTTTACCGGCTTTGAGGTCAATCGCCGAGGCCACGGCCAGGCGGCCCATCTTCTGGGTCTGCTGGGTCATGGTGGCATCCAGTACGCCGCTTTCCACGGCCTTGAGCCCGGCCACGTCGCCGTCAAAACCAACCACCACGACCTTGTGGTCGAGGTTGCCGACTTTCACCGCTTGGGCGGCGCCCAAGGCCATGGCGTCGGCGCGGCCGAAGAACACGCTGATATTCGGGTCCCGCTGGAGCAGGTCCTGGGCCACGGCGAAGCCTTTGTCCTGGGCCCATTCGGCGGGTTGCTGGGCGACAATCTTGAGGTCCGGGAAGGCTTTCAGGCCCTCTTCAAAGCCTTTGGCGCGGTCGATCTCGGGCGTGGTGCCAAGCTGGCCTTGCAACACGGCGATGCGGCCTTTGCCGTCGGTGATTTTGCCGACGTATTCAGCCAGCGCCTTGGCACCTGCCACGCTGTCGCTGGCAATGAACGTGTCGCCCGGCGCGTCAGGCGCGTTGCGGTCCACGGCGATCACCGGGATGCCCGCAGCCTTGGCGGCTTTCACCGGCACACCGGCGGCAGTGGCACCGGCGGGGATGTAGATCAGCACGTCGATCTGGCGGGTGATCAGGTCTTCAATCTGGCTGACCTGGGTGGAGGAGTTGCCCTGGGCGTCCACGGTGATCACCTTGATGCCCTTGGCCTTGCCCTCGGCTTCCACCGACTGCTTGATCTGGTTGAAGAAGTCGGCCTGCAGGTTAGCCACGGCCAGGCCGATGGTCAGGTCCTTGGCCCAGGTGGTGCCGGCGGCGGTAAGCGTTGCGGCAGCCAGAGCAGTAGCGATAAGCAGTTTCTTGGGGCTGAACATGTCGGTGACTCCTGGTTTTATTGTTGGAGGGTGTCAACTGTCGAACAGGTTTAACGGGCAGTGCTGGAACGGCGTCGCAGGGTGTCGATGGTCACGGCGAGGGCGATGACCACGCCGATCACCACTTGTTGAATAAAGGGCGAAACGCCCAGCAGGTTGAGGCCATTGCGCAGCACGCCAATGATCAGCACACCCACCAGGGTGCCGCCGATACTGCCCACGCCGCCGCTGAGGCTGGCGCCGCCGATCACCACGGCGGCGATGGCGTCCAGTTCCAGGCTGAGCCCGGCGCTCGGTTGCGAAGAGTCCAGACGCGCAGCCAGGGTTACGGCGGCGATACCGGCCAGCGCACCGCTCACGGCGTACACCCACAAAGTAATGGCGCGCACCTTGATGCCCGACAAGCGCGCCACTTCCGGGCTGCCGCCCATGGCGTAGAGGTTGCGGCCACCGGCACGAAAGCGCAGGAACACCCAGGCAATCACCAGCATCACCAGGAACAAGCCGACGGTTGCCGACAGGAAACCAAAGTGCCGCACGGTGGCCAGGCTGGTGAACCAGTCCGGGTAGCCGACGATCTGCCGGCCTTCGGTAAGAATGTTCGCCAGGCCACGGGCCACCGACATCATGGTCAGCGTGGCAATAAACGGCGGCAGCTTGGCGTAGGTGATCAGCCCGCCGGACACCAGCCCGGCGAGCATGCCGCTGGCAATCGCAATCGGAATCGCAAAGCCCAGCGGCACCGCCTGGTCCTGATACAACCAGCCGAGCATCATCATCGAAAAGGCCAGCACCGACCCTACCGACAAGTCGATGCCGCCAATCACGATCACCGCCGTCATGCCAATCGCCAGGATGCCCAGCACGGTGACCTGATCCAGGATGTTCAGGCCATTGCGCAAGGAAAAGAAGAATTCGGAGCTGAAGGAGAAGACCAGCACCAGCAGTACGAGGCCGATCAGCGGGCCGCCGATATTACTCGGGAGCAATTTCACCAGCCGCGGGCGGCGGGTCGGCTTGAGATCGGCCGGATGGACAGAGGCTTTGGCGTCCACTTTGTTCTCCTGGCTTATTTTTTTTGGAGTTCATTCAGGCGGCTTGAATATTTATGCATGCCTGACTGTTAATTCAGATTCTAGTGACACCGTGTCAAAGTCAAGCGCTTAATTTTTCATGCAGGCGGTTAAAGCGCTGTTCGTATGGGCCGCAAAGCCACGGTTTAGAGTAGCGCGTGGCGGATTTTGGCCGCTGGTCCGAGGAGTTTTGCCGACTTTTATTTCATTTTTCCGCCGCTCACTCACTTGACCTGCTGGCCGATCGGCGTCTAAATAGAAATATATTGTCAGTGCTGAATAAATATTCAAAAGCAGTGCTGAACACTTTCACCCCGCGTGGTCAGCCTCAAAGGAGCCGCTGCATGAATGCCTTCCAGTACGACGCCCACCAGATCAAAGAACAGGCCCGCTTGATCCGGCGCCACGTGATCCGCCTGAATGCCGACTCGCCGGCGGGCGGGCATACCGGGGCCGACCTGTCGGAAACCGACATTCTCGCCACCCTGTATTTCCGCATCCTCAACACCGGCCCGGAACGCACCCAAGACCCCGAACGCGATATCTATATCCAGAGTAAAGGCCATGGCGTGGGCGGTTTGTACTGCTGCCTGGCGCAGGCCGGCTACATCCCCACCGATTGGCTGCCGACCTACCAGCACTTCAACTCGCACTTGCCCGGCCACCCGGTGCGGCAGAAAACCCCTGGCATCGAGTTGAACACCGGCGCCCTCGGCCACGGCTTGCCGGTGGCGGTGGGGTTGGCGTTGGCGGCAAAGATGTCCGGCAGTAAAAAGCGCATTTATGTGCTGACCGGCGACGGCGAGTTGGCCGAGGGTTCGAACTGGGAAGCGGCGATGGCGGCGGCCAAGTACGGGCTGGATAACCTGTTTGTGATCGTCGACAAAAACAAACTGCAGCTGGCGGGTTTGACTGCCGAGATCATGCCGCTCGACCCGCTGGACGTGAAATGGGCTGCCTTTGGCTTTCGCGTCAGCGAGTGCGACGGCAACGATGTGAGCCAGTTGATCCCGGCGCTGGAAAGCATGCAGACCCACACCGGCGCCCCGCAGGTGCTGATCGCCCACACTATCAAAGGCAAGGGCGTGTCCTTTATCGAAGCCCGCCCCGAATGGCACCACCGCGTGCCCAAGGGTGATGAAATCCACGCAGCATTGGAGGAGTTGAATCATGGCGAGTGAACATCTGGCGAGCGTCATGGTTGAGGCTTTTATTGCTGCGGTAGAGGCGGGCCTCGATGTGGTACCGGTGGTCAGCGATTCCACCTCCACGGCCAAGATCGGCCCGTTTGTGCAGCGTTTTCCCGAGCGGCTGATTAACGTCGGGATTGCCGAGCAGTCACTGGTCAGCGTCGCGGCGGGCCTGGCGCTCGGCGGCAAGATCGCGGCCACCTGCAATGCCGCGCCGTTTCTGATTTCACGCGCCAATGAGCAGATCAAGGTCGACGTTTGCTACAACCAAGCCAACGTGAAGATGTTCGGTTTGAACGCGGGCACCAGCTACGGCCCGCTCGCCAGCACACACCACAGCCTCGACGATATCTCGGTGATGCGCGGCTTCGGCAATGTGCAGATTTTCGCCCCGGCCGATGCCATCGAATGCCGCCAGATCGTCGATTACGCACTGCGCTATCAAGGCCCGGTGTACATCCGCCTCGACGGCAAAGCCTTGCCGGATGTGCATGGCGCCGACTATCAGTTCCAGCCAGGCCAAGTCGACATTCTGCGCCAGGGTGCCGATGTGAGCATCGTCGCCCTCGGCTCAGTCGTGCATGAAGCGGTGGAGGCGGCGGCCTTATTGGCGGAGCAGGGCATTCAGGCGCAGGTGATCAACCTGTCGTCGATCCGGCCGTTGCAGCGTGAGGTGTTGCTCAACGCCCTGCGCAATACGCGTGCGGTGATCAGCGTGGAAGAGCACAACATCAACGGCGGCGTCGGCAGCCTGGTGGCCGAAGTGCTGGCCGAGGCCGGGCTGGGCGTGCCTTTGATCCGCCTGGGCATCGGCGACGGTGAATACGCTGCCGCCGGTGCACGCGAACCCACCCGCGCCTTGCATAACATTGATGCGGCTGGGATTGTGGCAGCAGCCACTCGCGTGCGGTGAATTCAATGACTGACAATAAACCGCTGATTCTGGCGATAGATGAAGGCACCAGCAATGCCAAGGCAGTGCTGGTCAATGAACTCGGGCAAGTGATTGCGCGGGGCTCGCGGCCGTTGACTATCAACCACCCAAGCCTCGGGTTTTCCGAGCAGGACCCGCTGCTGATCTGGCAGAACACCCTGGCGGCGATTGACGACTGCGTGGCCCAGGTCAGTCGCCCGATCACGGCGCTCGCCATCAGCAACCAGCGCGAATCCGTGGTGGCGTGGGACCGTGCGACCGGCGAGCCGCTGTCGCCGTGCATCAGTTGGCAATGCCGGCGCTCCACAGCGCTGTGCACGCAACTGCATGCGCAGGGCCACGAAGCCGTGATTCTGGAGAAAACCGGCTTGGCCCTGGACCCGATGTTCTCGGCAGGCAAGTTTCGCTGGATTCTCGACAACCTGGACAACGGGCATGCCCGTGCCGCTGCCGGTGAAATCTGCCTGGGTACCGTCGACAGTTGGCTGTTGTGGCAACTCAGCGGCGGCCAGGTATTTGCCACCGACTATTCCAACGCGGCGCGCACGCAACTGTTCAACCTGCACACCTGCGCCTGGGACCCGGTTTTGTTGGACCTGTTCGGCATTCCGCTTGCCGCGCTGGCGCCGACCCGGCCCAGCGCCGGCTTTTTCGCTGAGACCGTCGCAGCCGGTGGCTTGCCCGCAGGCATCCCGATCATGGCGATGATCGGCGACTCCCATGCCGCGTTGTACGGGCAGGGCGGCTTTGTACCGGGGCTGGTCAAGGCCACCCTGGGCACCGGCTCATCCTTGATGACGCCCATGAGCGGCCCGATTGCTTCCACCCATGGCCTCTCAACCACTCTGGCCTGGCATGACGGCACGAAGCCCACGTTCGGCATGGAAGGCAACATCGTGCACACCGGCGCCGCCGTGCAATGGGCCTCGCGGCTGGTGGCGGGCGAGTCGCTGGAGGCCCTGGCCGAGCAGGCCGCGCAGTTGCCGGACAATGGCGGCGTGTACTTCGTGCCGGCACTGTCCGGGCTGGGCGCGCCGCACTGGAAAGCCGACGCGCGCGGGCTTATTTGCGGCCTGACCGAAGCCACTTCCGGCGCGCATCTGGTGCGGGCCTCGCTGGAGTCCATCGGCTATCAGATTCGTGATGTGTTCGAGGCGATGCAGCAGGATATCGGCAGCCCGCTCAAGGAGCTTTGGGTGGACGGCGGCGCCACGCGTAACCGCTGGTTGATGCAGTTTTTGGCCAACCTGCTGCAACGCCCGATAGTGCGCAGTTTGTCTCCGGAAGTCTCGGCACTGGGTGCTGCGCATTTGGCGGGCAGGGCGCTCGGGATTTGGGCCAATGACGAGGCGCTGGCAGCGCTTGAGCGCCAGCGTGAGCGGTTTGAGCCGCAGGCGGATGTGCAGATGTCAGCGCGTTACGCCGACTGGAAAAAAGCTCTGGCCCGCACCCTGCTCTAAAGACAGAGGGAGATCAAAGGGTGGGAGCTGGCTTGCCTGCGATAGCGGTGGTGGCTGACAGATCGCTATCGCAGGCAAGCCAGCCCCCACCTAAACCGCGCCAACCTTCACGGCTTCCAGGTATCCACATCCTTGGCATCCACCGCCTTGGGCAACAACCCCGCCTTGAAGAACGCATCCGCAATCTTCTGCTGTTCACCCAACTGCTCCACCGTCACCGGCTGCACCTGATAACTGCGGTGCGCGTTGGCTGCTTCTACCGTTGCCACATCCAGGTTGCCCCACAGCGGGCCGAGCACTTTGGCCGCGTCCTGCGGGTGGGTTTTCACCCACTGGCCAGCCTTTTCCAACTGCTCATACACCACCTTCAAAACCTCGGGGTGCGCCTTGGCGTAAGGCGTGCCCGTCAGGTAGTAGCGCTTGTAGCTGGCAAGGCCCGCACCGTCGGCCAGCGTGCGTGTCGGCAATTGTCGCTGCACGCTGGTGAGGAAGGGTTCCCAGGTAACCCAGGCATCCACCTTGTTGTTTTCGAACGCCGCACGACCATCGGCTGGCGATAAGTAAGCCGGTTCAATGTCCGAAAACGCCAGACCGGCTTTAGCCAGCGCAGCGATCAACAAATAATGGGTGCCGGCCGCTTTGGTCACCGCGATTTTCTTGCCTTTCAAATCCGCCAACTGCTGGATCGGCGAGTCCTTGCGCACCACGATCGCCTGGGCGGACGGCGAGGGCGCCTCCTGGGCGAAGTAGGTGAGTTTGGCCTGGGCTGCCTGGGCGAAGATCGGCACGGTGTCGGCCACGTCGGCGCTGATGTCCACGTTGCCCACATTGAGCGCTTCAAGCAGCGGCAGGCCGCTGGGGAATTCGTGCCAGCTCACGTCAATATTGTCGGCCTTGAGGGCTTTTTCCAGGGTGCCCTGGGTTTTCAGCAAGGTGATCAGGGTCGAGGATTTCTGGTAACCGATGCGTACGGTTTCCTGGGCCTCGGCACTCACCGCGACGGAAAAAGCCAACAACCCGATAACAGCGGCGAGGGGACGACGAATAGACATGGCGCGCTCGATCTTCAGCGAAATAGCGCCAAGCTTAAAGTTATGAAAAGCATTCGATAAATACTCTTTCGATCTGAGCTTAGGGCGCTTTTTGCAGCGTCCGACCAATCGGGCATAACCATAGAGTTATATGATTCTTTCATAATCGTATGTGATTAATATAATCAAAAGCGAATTTTCCCGCGAAGACGCTTTATGACCTCACGCCGCCAGATCCATTTGTCAGCCTTCCTGTTGAGCGGCCCGGTGGTGCACAGCCACGCGGTGTGGCGCCACCCGCAAACCGTAGGCAATTACCTCGACCCCGAGTACTACACGCGCATCGCCAAAGTCGTGGAAGAAGGCCTGTTCGACTTCCTGTTCTTCGCCGATCGCCTGGCCGTGGGCGACCAGATGGGCGGCTCCCGTGAGTTTGCCTTGCGCTATGGCGCCCAGGACGCCACGCGCCTCGACCCGTTGCCGATTCTGTCGTACCTGGTGGGCCAGACCACCAAGCTAGGGCTGGGCGCCACCCGTTCGACCACCTATTACGAACCGGCGCATATTGCCCGTGAATTCGCCACCTTGGACCACCTGTCCAAGGGCCGCGCGGCGTGGAATATCGTCACCTCGATGAATGACAGCGAAGGGCGCCTGTTCGGCAAGGCCAAGCACCTGGAGCACGACCTGCGCTACGACCGCGCCGATGAGTTTGTCGAGGTCGCGCTGAAACTCTGGAACAGTTGGGGCAAGGACGCGCTCAAACTCGACCGCGAAAGCGGCGTGCTTGCCGACCCGGCATTGATTACCTCGGTGCAACACCAGGGCGAGTGGTTCCGGGTTGAAGGCCCGCTGAATATCCCGCGCTCGCCCCAGGGCCGGCCGGTGCTGATCCAGGCCGGTTCGTCCGGGCGTGGTCGGCGCTTTGGCGCGCGCTGGGCCGAGGCGATTTTTACCATTCACCCGCACCTGGCGGCCATGCGGGCGTTTCGCGATGACGTGCGCGCCCAGGTGGTGCAACAAGGCCGCGCCGCCGACAGCTGCAAAATACTCACGGCGGTGATGCCGTTTATTGGCGGCAGTGAAGCCGAAGCCCGCGCCAAGCGCGACCAGCACAACGCCCTGGCGCGGCCGGAGTTGGGGTTGGTGACACTGGCTTCGCAGCTGAATGTGGACCTGTCGCCATTCCCGTTGTCGGCCACCTTGGCCGAGGTGGCGCAATCGCCGCTGATCCACGCGGCGGCCGCTGAAAAACTGCGGATGCAAGGCCCCGAACTGACCCTGGAGCAGCTTGGCCGGATCTTCGCCAGCAGCGTGCGCGTGCCGCAACTAGTGGGCACCGGCGCGCAGATCGCCGACCAATTGGCTGAGCTGTTCGAGCAAGGCGGTTGCGACGGCTTTGTGATTTCGCCGGGGTACTTGCCGGGCTCGTTCACTGAATTTGTCGAGAGCGTGATTCCGCACTTACAGCGCAAGGGCTTGTTCCGCACCGCCTACGAAGGTTCGACGCTGCGTGAACACCTCGGTCTGGCGGATCTCACGCACTGAATGCACTGAATGAACTGAATGTGGGAGCTGGCTTGCCTGCGATAGCGGTGGGTCAGTTTGCATCGTAGTTGACTGACACTGCGCTATCGCAGGCAAGCCAGCTCCCACATTTGGACCGTGGTGGTTTTTTTATTGGGTACATCAATTTAAAGGAATAGTGCGCATGGCTGTTTTCGATCACTTGACCCGTCGCCACTTGCTCGGCATGGCCGGTATTTCCCTGGCTGGCCTGGCGCTGCCAAGCCTCGGCTTTGCGGCCGACGAGCACGCCGGGCACGGCACGCCTGCGGAACCTGCCGGCACCGGCGAGTTCATCCGCCTCGACGCGCCGCGCAAGCTCAAACTGGCGGTCAACCTCAACGCTGTGTGCCTGGCGCCGGTGGTGATCGCCCACGGCCAGGGGTTTTTCACCAAACACAACCTCGATGTGGAGCTGGTCAACTTTGGCAACTCCACCGAAGTGCTGCTCGAAGCCATCGCCACCGGCAAGGCGGATGCCGGTATCGGCATGGCGTTGCGTTGGCTCAAGGCTCTGGAGCAAGGCTTTGACGTCAAGCTCACGGCTGGCACCCACGGCGGTTGCTTGCGCTTGCTGAGTGCGGCGAACGGTGGCGTGAATAAGCTCGAAGACCTCAAGGGCAAGGCCATCGGCGTTACCGACATGGCCAGCCCCGATCGCAACTTCTTCTCGATCCTGCTGAAAAAGCACGGCGTCGATCCGGTGCGCGACGTCGAATGGCGCCTGTACCCGGCCGACCTGCTGGGCACCGCGCTGGAGCGTGGCGAAGTGCAGGCGGTCAGCGGGAGTGACCCGTTCATGTACCGCCTGATCAAGTCCGGCGTGGCGCGGGAGTTGTCCACCAACCTGGTGGAGGAATACGCCAACCTCAGCTGCTGCGTGGTCGGCGTCACGGGCAAGCTGGTGCGTGAAGACAAGCGCGTGGTCGCGGCGTTGACCCAGGCGATTCTTGAAGCCCACGACTATTCCGTGCAGCACCCCGAAGAAGTCGCCAAGGGCTTCCAGGCCTATGCACTGAATACCACGACTGAGGAAGTGCAAGCGATCCTGCACGATCACACCCACGGTCACCATGCGGTCGGCGCGGCATTGACGCAGGAAATCACCACCTATGTCACCGACCTGAAAACCGTCGAGGTGATCAGCAAGGGCACCGACCCGGTGGAGTTTGCCAAGGAGATCACCGCTGATGTCTTCAGTTGATGCAACCACCCTGAACCCAAGCCTGACATTCAAGGCCGGCTGGCAGGGCGCAACGGTGGTGGCTGCCTGGGTGGCCGTGGCGTTGTTGATCAGCTATTGGCCCAATGCCGTGCGCAATTGGCCAATGACCCAAGGGCTGGCCAATGTGTGCGTGGTGGTGGCTGCGCTGTTCATTCTGTTGAGCCTGCTGGGCCTGCGTTTTTCGCGGCTCGGCCAGCGCCTGAAAAACGCCGGGCCGTGGCTGATTGCCTTGCCTGTGTTGCTGGGTATCTGGGAACTGCTCACCGCCAAGCTGGCGCTGCTGCCGGTACCGTTTTTCGCGCCGCCCCAGGCCTTGCTCGCGGTGTATATCGAAGACTATGCGCGCCTGGCCGACAGCCTGCTGCATTCGGCCTTGCTGCTGGGTTCGGGCGTGGCACTGGGGGCGGCGACTGGTTTTGTCGCGGGTGTCTCCATCGGCTGGTCCACACGCATCGGCTACTGGTTGCACCCGGTGCTGCGCATCCTCGGGCCGGTGCCGTCGACGGCGTTGCTGCCACTGTGCTTTTTCCTGTTTCCCAGCAGTTGGAGCGCAAGTGTTTTCTTGATCGCGCTGGCGACCTGGTTTCCGGTCACGGTGCTCACCTGGTCCGGTGTGGCGAGTGTCGATAAAGCTTATTACGACGTGGCGCGCACCTTGGGTGCCAAGCCGGACTTCCTGATTTTCAAAGTGGCGATTCCCGCCGCGTTGCCCCACGTGTTTGTCGGCTTGTTCATGGGCCTGGGCGCCTCGTTCTCGACCTTGGTGGTGGCAGAAATGATGGGGGTCAAATCCGGCATCGGCTGGTACTTGCAATGGGCTCAGGGCTGGGCTGCCTACGCGAACATGTACGCGGCATTATTGATCATGGCGCTGGCGTGTTCGGGGCTGATCACCGGGTTGTTTCTGGTGCGTGACCGCTTGTTGGCCTGGCAGAAAGGAGCGATGAAATGGTAGCGCTGGCACAGGCAGTCCAACCCTCGACGGGGCTGGCGCTGCGGATTGAAAACCTCAGCCATGGCTTTGCACTGGACGGCCAGCATTTGCCGGTATTGGAGCGGGTTTCCCTGGACGTGGCGCCTGGTGAATTCGTGGCGTTGCTGGGGCCTTCGGGCTGCGGCAAATCCACCTTGCTGCGCCTGGTGGCCGGGTTGGAACCGGCTGACTCCGGCCGCTTGCTGGCCGATGGGCAAGCCATCACCGGCCCGGACCCAAGCCGCGTGGTGGTGTTCCAGGACCCGACCCTATACCCGTGGCGCCGCGTGTGGGACAACGTTGCGCTGGGTTTGGAAGCCCAGGGCTTGCTCAAGACCCATTCGGCCAAGGTCGATCAAGCCCTGGAAAAAGTCGGCCTCAGCCCGTTCGCGCGCGCTTATCCTCGGCAACTCTCCGGCGGTATGGCCCAGCGCGTGGCGTTGGCCCGCGCGCTGGTCAACCAGCCTCGGTTGCTGATCCTGGATGAGCCCCTGGGCAAGCTGGACTCGCTGACGCGCATCACCATGCAAAAGGAGCTTATCGACCTGTGGCAGCGCCAGGGCTACACGGCGCTGCTGGTGACCCACGACGTGGAAGAAGCCTTGCTGCTGGCCAACCGCGTGATCGTGTTCAGCGACCGCCCGGCGAAGATCCAGGCGCAGTTGAGCATTGATCGGCCCTATCCTCGGCATCGCGATGATGCTTATCTGGTGGATTTGCGCCGGCAGATTCTGGGGTTGTTGGGGTTGGGGGAGAGCTGGTAGCACTCAGCCAAACAACGCCTGGGCAAATGCCTGCGGCGTCGGGCTGTGGGGCCAGGTCGGTAGGCCGTCGGGCAGGTTCAGCCAAGCCTGCTTGCGGCTGACCCAGATATGCGCAACCGGCGCGGCGGCCTGGCTGTTATCCAGGGTGCCCACCCGCAGCACGCGCATGCCGGGCGCCGCCGTGGTGGTGTTGCTGATCCGCGTATGGCACACGCCGCACAGTTGGTGATGCGACTGCACGCCATCCACCGCATAGGCGTACTCCGTTACTGGCCCATCAACCCGCAGCGCATCCTCCGGCAGCAACGCATGCAGGGCGAAGGCACTGCCGCTCAAGGTTTGGCAATGCAGGCAATGGCAGGCGTAGACCGCCGGCAGTGCGTCCATGTCCAGCTGGTAAGTGACGGCGGCGCAACGGCATTGGCCGGTAAAAATCATAGCGGTTGATCCTTCAGGCGAGACAGGGCGCAAGGCCCATCGGGTATGCTCGCCAGCATGCCTGCGCGTCTGCACAAAGACCATTGGCCAAAACTGCCCACCGGCTCACAGGAAATGTATGAACGCCCCTCAACTGCAATGGGACACCCAGCGTGCCTTTCTCGCCGTGCTGCGCACCGGCAGCCTGTCGGGCGCCGCGCGGCTGCTGGGGATCGCCCAGGCCACGGCGCGACGAAGGATCGAGGCATTGGAACAGAGTGTCGGCGTCAGCCTGTTTATCCGCTCGCCACAAGGGCTGTTGCCCACCGACATGGCCCGCGAATTGATCAGCCATGTCGAAGCCATGGCCGTCGCGGCGAATGCCTTCAACCGCGCGGCGTCGGCGGACTCCGCTGTGGCGGCGGGCACGGTGCGGCTCACCAGCGGCCAGTTGCTCGGCGTCGAGGTCTTGCCGCCGATGCTGCGCGACCTGCGGCGCAACCACCCGCAATTGGCGATTGAATTGAGCGTGTCCAACCGTTTACAGGCACTGGCCCTGCAAGAGGCCGATGTGGCCGTGCGCATTCGTCGCCCCACGGAAACGACGGTAGTGACGCGCAAGGTCGGCGACTTGCACGTCGGCCTCTACGCCGCGCCTGAGTTGCTGGCAGAGCAGGGCACACCTGATAGCCTGGCGCAGTTGCAGGCGTTTGCGCTGATCGGCCCGGATCGTCACTTGGAAGAAATCGACTTTCTTCGCCAGCAAGGTTTCGAATGTGGCGCGGCGCGCAGTGCGATCCGTACCGACGACCACCTGGCGCAGTTCGCCGCACTGCGCGCAGGCTTGGGCATCGGCGTGTGCGCACGCCAATTGGCGCAACGCCACGGCCTGGTGCGGGTGTTGGCTGAACAGGTGGATTTCACGGTGGACGTGTGGATTGCCATGCATCAGGACATGCGCCGGGTGCAGCGGGTGGCGATGGTGTTTGACGAGGTGTCAGCCGCTATGGCGCAGTTCCTGGCCGCCTGATCGTTCCCACGCTCTGCGTGGGAACGCCGCCTGGGACGCTCCGCGTCCCGCATCGCCAGAGTCGCACTCATGCAGTTCCTGACTGCGTGAGCCTTGACACCACCAACCCCAACGCGCAAGGATCAACTCAATTTTCAAAAATTGAGTTTCAGTGATGGCAAGAATTCATAAGCCAACCGATTTCGCAGAGTTGTTAAAGCAATACGGCTTGGAGGTTTTCGAGCTGGCGCGCCTCTACAAAGCAGTCGACGACAAAGGACGGTACTTGCATTGGGACGAATTTCGTCGATATCCCGCGCCGGGCATCAATAAGGAAGCCGCTTGGGCCGCGATCAAAATGTCGCGGGCCTGCGCAAGCAAGACCCTCGAGTTACGCAGTGAGTGCGGCAGCCCTTTTTTTGTGTGCACCACGGATTTCTGCGACGCGGTCGTTCACGCCGTAGAGTCGCTGACGTGCAAGCTGGGCGGGGCTGCGGCGTCTTCTCTCCAATACCGGGATAACACCCGCTACCTGGTTGACGCCTTGATGATGGAAGAAGCCATCTCCAGCGCCCAACTGGAGGGCGCGGCGACGACCCGAAAAGTCGCCAAGGACATGTTGGTTAAGGAACGCCCGCCTCAAGATGATGATGAGCGGATGATCCTGAATAACTATCAGCTGATGAAGCATGCCAAATACAACAAGGACGAAAGTCTGTCGCTCGGGTTGATCTGCGAGTTTCATGGTATTGCCACAGCGGGCATTGATGAAGAGCATGTTCACCCGGGAGCCATCAGGGACGAAGACGATGTTTTTGTCGGCCTTGCGGGCAACGACATTGTGCATCAGCCACCCAAGGCAGCCCTGCTGCCAGCCAGGCTTGAAGCCCTCTGCCGGTTTGCCAATGAGCGGCATGATGGGCAGGAGGGCCGGCACTTTATCCACCCGGTGGTCAAAGCCATCATCCTGCATTTTATGCTGGGCTATGAGCATCCTTTCAGGGACGGGAACGGGCGAACCGCGCGCGCTGTGTTTTATTGGTTCATGCTCAAAAGTGGTTACTGGCCGTTTGAATATATTTCTATCAGCACGCTGCTTAAAGAGGCGCCAATGCAATATGGGCGTTCCTATGTCTACACGGAAACCGACGCCTTCGACCTGACCTATTTCGTGATCTATCAATTGCGCGTCATTGAGCGGGCAATGCAGGCGTTCATGATGCATTTCGAGACCAAAAGGAAAGAGGCCACCGCGCTGATGGGCTGGCTGGATACGCTTGAATTGAAAGATGCACTCAATTATCGGCAGGGGCATTTCCTGAAAAAGGTGCTGCAACACCCAGGGCGTACCTTTACGCCCAGGGAGATCACCCATGACTATGACGTTTCCGAAAATACTGCGCGTAAGGACCTGGAGAAGTTGGTCGGCATGAAGGTGCTGTTCAAGGTCCAGGAAGGCAAAAGCTTCCTGTACCTCGCCAGGGATGACGCCGAAGCCAACCTGAAGAAGCTCGCATCTAAGACCTAGGTGCGCTCAAACCTGCTCCTGCGCCCGCAACTGCACACTCATCTCATCACAACTGTTTGCCCAGTCGCTCAGCCATTGCGGCATCGGCGGTGATGCTTCGGCCAAGCCGAGTTCGCGCACAAAGTCGGCTGGGGGCAAGGTGCCTTTGGCGGAGCGGAACAGGCCGCGCATAACCACCACGCCCACCACTCGGCCCTTGCTGATAAAACGATGCTCCATCAGGCTCCATTTGTGGTCCCAGCCGAGCATGCGCGTGTGTACCTCGAACACTTCAAAGAGCTTCAGCTCGCGGCGGAACTTGCCCCAGGTGTCGCCCACGATGGGCACTGCCTTGTTGCGCAGGGCCACGCGAAAGGCGCCGGTGCGCAGCACGAAATCCATCCGCGCAACGTCTGCCAGGGTGAAATACCGGCCATTGGTGACGTGCCGGTTGATGTCCAGGTCCAGTGGCCACACGCGCATGCGCACCACCGTGGTGTCCAAACCCTGCACGGGCTTGCCCCAGGGCCGACGGAACAACATGAACAGCAATCGAAACCAGAGATTCATAAACGTGCCAGGCAGTTGATCGGAAGCCGCACTGTACGGGGGCAGAATCGGCTAAGGTAGGTGCGCAAATGACTTATTACATGCGAAAAACGCAAACAGGCTTTTTATGCACATTACCTTGCTCCTGGCCGACGATTGCTCCGCCGCCAATGCCACCCTGGTCCTGGAAATGCTCGGCGCCGCCAATCTGTTTGCCGACAGCCCACCCTTTGAGGTTGTGGTGGTCTCCCTTGACGGCCAGCCCGTCACCACCGGAGGCGGGATGCAGATACAGGTGGCGTGCGCGGCGGCGCAGGTGCGCCGCACCGACCTGGTCCTGATCCCTGGTTTCCTGTTTACCCTCAAGCAGGCCTTGCCCACCTTTCACGCCTACGGCCCGTGGCTGCGCGCGCACTATGCCCAGGGCGCGGTGCTGGCATCGATGTGCACCGCAGCGTTTTTGCTGGCCGAAACCGGCCTGTTGCAAGGCTTGCGCGCTACCACCCACTGGGCGTTTACCGAGTTGTTCCGGCGCCGTTACCCCGACGTGACCCTGGAGGATGCGCAGATCCTGTGTGAAGAGAATCGTCTGATCACCAGCGGTGGCGCCAGCGCGGCGATGGACCTGATGCTGCACCTGATCCGCCGCTTCGGTTCACCTGCACTTGCGCACACCTGTGGCAAATACCTGTTGATCGACGGTGTGCGCACCGAGCAATCGGTGTACGCCCTCTGGTCGTTGCCCAAGAACCACGGCGACGGCGAGATCCTGCGGGTGCAGCATTGGCTGGAGCAGCACTTTGCCCAGGCGTTGGTGATCGATGACGTGGCGCTGCGTTTCGGCTTTGGCGTGCGCAATTTCAAGCGACGTTTCAAGGAGGCGACCGGCTATACGCCCATCGGTTATGTGCAAACCCTGCGCCTGGAGCGTGCCAAGCAGATGCTGGAGTCCACGCGTATGACCCTTGAAAGCATCACCTACGCGGTGGGTTATGAAGACAGTAATTCGTTTCGCCGCCTGTTCCAGCAGCGCGTGGGCATGTTGCCGGCGGCGTATCGCAAGAAATTCCTCGCCACGGCGTGATTCAGCGACGCAGCTGCGCCTGCGCTTCAATACATTCCACCAGAAACTCCATCACCACTTTCACCGACGGTGAGCGGCGCATATCCGGGTACACCGTCAGCCATATATCACGCACCGGGCCGTCGCTGGGCGTGGGCAACCGCGTCAACAGCGGGTCGGCATCGCCCACCAAGGTGGGCAGCACCACTGCGCCAACCTGCGCGCGAGCGGCCATTTGCTGGGTGATCAACTCGCTGGCGGCAAACACGACGGGGCGCGGGCCGCGCAGTTGGTGCAGCCAGGCTTGCTGGGGCAGGTGGTCGCGGCTGGCGTCGTAGGCGATGAAGGTCCATTGCGCTGCCGGCAGGTGTTCGAGCGCAGGCGCGGCGTACAAGCCGAAGCGCACCACGCCGACCTTGCGCCGCACCAGGGCCTCTTCGTCGGGGCGCAGGGTGCGCAAGGCGATGTCGGCTTCGCCCTTGTCCAGCGCAGCCAGCTGGGTGGAGGGCATCAGCACCAGATTCAGCTGCGGGTAGTGGGCGCGTAAACGTGCAAGCTGAGGTGCAATGCAATGATTGGCGATGGACGGCGGGCAACTGACGCGCACAGTGCCGGCCAGTTCGATGGAGGCCACGCGCGACAGGCGCATCACCTGCGTGGCCATATCGCCCATGCCCGCCGCCACTTGCGCCACGGCCAGGCCTTGCGCCGTGAGTGGGCGGCTGCGGGGCAGGCGGTCGACCAGTTTTACGCCCAGGGCTTTTTCCAGCGCATCGACCCGGCGCCCGACAGTGGCATGTTCTACCTGCAGCTCGCGGGCGGCGGCCGACAGTGACTGGGTGCGGGCCAGCACGGTGAAGTAGTAGAGGTCCTGCCAATCGAACATCGGGTTATTTCCGCACAGAGGCTGGGAGGGATTGGGGAATATTCCAACCGAAAAAACCTTTTTACCATGGCCGCTTCCCAGTGCAAACGGAGTTGTTCCCCGATGAAAGCCATTACCCTGCAAACCTACGGCGGTCCCGATGTTGCCCAACTGCGCCAGGATGTGGCCAGACCCCAGGTTACGGCCGGGCATGTGCTGGTCAAGGTGGCCTGCGCCGGGATTAATTTCATGGATATTCATACCCGCCAGGGCAAATACGCCGCGTCGATGACCTACCCGGTGCGCTTGCCCTGCACCTTGGGCATGGAGGGCGCCGGCGTAGTGGTTGAGGTGGGCCCCGGCGTAAGCCATCTGGCCGTGGGCGACCGCGTGGCCTGGTGCATTGCCTGGGGCGCCTATGCTGAATACGCCAACGTGCCTGCGGACAAAGTCGCGCAGATTCCCACTGCTATCGGCTTCGATCAGGCCGCAGCCGCAATGTTTCAGGGTTGCACGGCGCACTATCTGATCGAGGATGTTGCGCGCTTGCAGGCGGGCAGCAGTTGCCTGATTCACGCGGCGTCCGGCAGCATTGGCCAGTTGCTGGTGCAGATGGCGCGGCGGTTGGGCGCGACCGTGTTCACCACCGGCAGCAGTGCCGAAAAATGCGCGATTGCCCGGCAACGCGGCGCTCACCACGCCTGGACCTATGACGGCTTTGCCGATCTGGTGCTGCAAGCCACAGATGGCCGCGGGGTGGATGTGGTGTTTGATTCCGTCGGCAAAACCACCTTGCGCGAGAGTTTCCGCGCTTGCCGCACGCGGGGTTTGATCGTCAATTACGGCAACGTGTCGGGCTCACTGACTGACCTGGACCCGATTGAATTGGGCGAAGCGGGCTCGCTGTTGTTGACCCGACCACGCCTGGCCGACCATATGGCCGACGGGGCGACTGTGCAACGGCGTGCCAATGCGGTGTTCGCGGCGATGCTGGAAGGGGCGTTGAGCGTGGAGATCGAGGGCCATTACCGCCTGGAGACGGTGCAACAGGTACACGCACGCATCGAAGCGCGCCAGCAGATCGGCAAGGCGGTGGTGTGGGTGGACCGAGACCTGCGCTGATTGGTGGGGTGAGTAGGCTGGGTGTGGTGAGCAGGCTTAGTGTGGCAGGCAGGCCTAGTGTGGTGAGCAGGCCTAGTGTGGTGAGTGGCTTGTTGTGGCGAGCAGGCTTGCCCTGCGTTGGGCTGCGAAGCAGCCCCAATTCGGCTAATGCGATTTTTCAGTTAAACCGCGTGTTCAGGTTTTAGGGCTGCTTCGCAGCCCAGCGCAGGGCAAGCCTGCTCGCCACAACAAGCCTGCTCGCCACAACAAGCCTGCTCGCCACAACAAGTTTGCTCCACACAACAGCCCGATCGCCACAGGCACTGTGTTCACCAGAAGTTGGGTGGGTATATGGCCAGATCGCAGACGAAAAAAAACCGGCTGATCAGGCCGGTTTGGGGTGCCTCGCCAACAGCGAGGGTTATACGTGGTTGCTCTGCAGACGATCCGAACCACCTTCAGCCAGGCCACGTTCTTGCAGACGATCCGAACCGCCTTCAGCCAGGCCGCGCTCTTGCAGTCGATCAGCACCACCTTCAGCCAGGCCTCGTTCTTGCAGGCGATCAGCACCACCTTCAGCCAGGCCGCGCTCTTGCAAGCGATCAGCACCGCCTTCGGCTATACGGCGTTCCTGCAGACGGTCGGAACCATTTTCGGCTACGTGGCTGCCTTGCAGGCGATCCGCGCCGCCTTCAGCGACAACCGGGTGGGCAAAAGCGTTGGCAGCCAGTACCGAGAAAGCGAGGCTAAGCAAGAGTTGGCGTTTCATGGTGGTGTGCTCCGAGAGTTGTAGTTGGGTGTTGCCGGGTATGGGTTTGATGGTACGCGTTGGATTTTTTAAGAGAACTTCATTGCGCTGATGGTGACTATCGACGCCAGCGATGGCCCGTTGTGGCGGGCCATCGTGCAGGCGCTCAAGGCATCTGCGGCTGTTCCTGAGGGCGCAGGTCAAACACCAGCACCTCGGCGTCTTCGCCATGGCTCAGGCGGACCTGCCGCTCATTGCGCAGCCGTGCGCCGTCGCCTTCCTGCAAGCGTTGGCCATTGAGTTCGACGCTGCCGCGGGCCACATGCACATACACATGGCGGTCCACTGGCACCTCCAGGGTGGCGGCTTCGTCGCCGTCGAACAGCCCGGCATACACCCGTGCATCCTGGCGAACATTCAGCGAGCCATCCGTGCCTTCCGGCGAGATGATCAGCTGCAAGCGCCCTCGTTTTTGCGCCGCGCTGAAGTGCTCCTGCTGATAGCGCGGCTCGGCGCCGACCACATTCGGCACAATCCAGATCTGCAGGAAGTGCACGCCATGGCTCTGGCTGTGGTTGAACTCGCTGTGGGCCACGCCGCTGCCGGCGCTCATCAATTGCACGTCGCCAGGGCGGATCACCGAGCCGGTGCCCAGGGTGTCCTTGTGTTCCAGGGCGCCTTCGAGCACATAGGAGAAAATCTCCATGTCGCGGTGCGGGTGCTGGCCGAAGCCTTTGCCGGCGGCGACGCGGTCATCGTTGATCACCAGCAGGTCGGAAAAACCCTGCTCCTTGGGATCCCAGTAGTTGGCAAACGAAAAGGTGTGGAACGACTTCAACCAACCGTGATTGGCGGCGCCGCGTTCCGAGGCTTTGCGAAGGGTCAGCATAGGGTGTTCTCCTCAAGGGAAGCCGGGCTGCAAGGTGCAGGGCTTCGGTGTGAGGAGAAGCTTACTGTTTAGCGGAGAGTTGATTAAGACGCTGCAATCTGAATGACTGTCTCTTTGCAGTTGACGATTGCCAGCTGCGCCGCCCGTAGGCGATGGCGATAGCTCAGCTGGCGTTTGCGCCAGGCCAACGGGTTCAGCCCTTCACTGCGGCTGAACTGGTGACAGAAGTGCGCCTGGTCGCAGAACCCGCATTCCTGGCTGATCTGCGTCAGGCTCAGAGCAGAGCCGGTGATCAGCAGCTTGGCCTGCTGGATACGTTGCTGGCGAATCCATTCCTGCGGCGCCACGCCCGTGGTGCGTTTGAA
Source organism: Pseudomonas sp. ChxA (assembly GCF_030263855.1). Classification (NCBI taxonomy): domain Bacteria; kingdom Pseudomonadati; phylum Pseudomonadota; class Gammaproteobacteria; order Pseudomonadales; family Pseudomonadaceae; genus Pseudomonas; species Pseudomonas sp. ChxA. Next base: position 4,550,896 of record NZ_JARPMK010000001.1, on the reverse strand, counting down.
GGCGCGGGAAAAATGACTGCGCGACAGCTCGCAGGCGCGGGCCAGTTCAGTCACCTCCAGCGGCTCTGCCAGGTTGGCGAGGATCAGTTGCTTGACCTTCTGTTCCCGCTCGGAGCACAACGTTGCGCCTGGTTGAGCCATGATCAATACCCGTGGACAGCGTGGCGGAGAGTGAAAACCCAGTGTAGAGCACATACGTGCAATTTTTTGCTACAGCGCCGTCGCACACTGGGCCCAACGCTCTTGCCGCCAGGCGGCCTCTGCCAAGGAAACCCTATGAACGCCGATCTGATTCTGTTCAACGGCCAGTTCCACACGGTCGACCGTGAAAACCCGCATGCCACTGCCGTCGCCATCCACAAGGGTCGCTTTGTAGCGGTCGGCACCGACGGCGAGGCCATGGCTCTGCGCGGCAGTGGCACCCAGGTCATCGACCTCAAGGGCCGCACCGTGATCCCAGGCCTTAACGACTCGCACCTGCACCTGATTCGTGGCGGGCTGAACTACAACCTCGAATTGCGCTGGGAAGGTGTGCCGTCCCTGGCCGATGCGTTGCGCATGCTCAAGGACCAGGCGGACCGCACCCCGACGCCGCAATGGGTGCGCGTGGTGGGTGGCTGGAACGAATTCCAGTTCGCTGAAAAACGTATGCCGACCCTGGACGAACTCAACCAGGCCGCGCCGGACACGCCGGTGTTCGTACTGCACCTGTATGACCGCGCCTTGCTCAACCGCGCCGCCCTGCGGGTGGCCGGCTACACCAAGGACACACCGAACCCGCCCGGTGGCGAGATCGTGCGTGACAGCCATGGCAACCCCACCGGCATGCTGGTGGCGCGGCCCAACGCGATGATCCTTTATGCAACCTTGGCCAAAGGGCCGAAATTGCCGCTGGAATATCAGGTCAACTCGACGCGTCAGTTTATGCGTGAACTCAATCGCCTGGGCCTTACCAGTGCCATTGATGCCGGCGGTGGTTTCCAGAATTATCCCGATGATTATGCGGTGATCGAGCAACTGGCCAAGGACGAACAGCTGACGGTGCGCATCGCCTACAACCTGTTTACCCAGAAGCCCAAGGAAGAACTCAGCGACTTCAAACACTGGACCGGCAGCGTCACGCTGCATCAGGGCGATGATTACCTGCGTCACAACGGCGCCGGTGAGATGCTGGTGTTTTCGGCAGCGGATTTCGAAGACTTCCTTGAGCCGCGCCCCGACTTGCCGCTGAGCATGGAGCAGGAGCTGGAGCCGGTGGTGCGGCATTTGGTCGAGCAACGTTGGCCGTTCCGGCTGCACGCCACGTACAACGAGTCCATCTCGCGCATGCTCGATGTGTTCGAGAAGGTTAATCGGGATATCCCCTTCAATGGCCTGCCGTGGTTTTTCGATCACGCGGAAACCATTACGCCACACAATATCGAGCGTGTACGTGCCTTGGGCGGAGGTATTGCGATTCAGGATCGCATGGCGTTCCAGGGTGAGTATTTTGTCGAGCGTTACGGCGCCAAGGCAGCCGAGGCCACGCCGCCGATCAAGCGCATGCTGGCCGAAGGCGTGCCGGTGGGGGCGGGCACGGACGCGACGCGGGTATCGAGCTACAACCCGTGGACCTCGCTGTACTGGATGGTCAGTGGGCGCACGGTGGGTGGGTTGGAACTGCATGCCGAAGGGTTGCCGCGTCTCACTGCGCTGGAACTGTTTACCCACGGCAGCGCTTGGTTCTCGTCGGAGCAGGGCAAGAAGGGCCAGATCAAGGTTGGGCAACTGGCGGATGTGGCGGCGTTGTCGGCGGACTTTTTCAGTGTTGATGAAGAGGCGATCAAGTGGATTGAGTCGGTGTTGACGGTGGTGGGCGGCAAGGTAGTGTATGGCGCTGGCGACTTTGAAGATTTCGCGCCGCCGCAGGTGCCGGTGTTGCCGGACTGGTCGCCGGTGGTCAAGGTGCCGGGGCATTGGCGGCCGAGTTCGCCGTTACAGGCGCAGGTGCATCAATGCAGTGGGCCTTGTGGTGTGCATGCCCATGGGCATGAGAAGGCGCGGCTTTCGAGCGTTCCTGTCAGCGACTTTCAGGGTTTTTGGGGGGCGTTTGGGTGTTCGTGTTTTGCCTTTTGATTGCTTATGTGGGGGGGGCATATCCGTTGCTGCGGTGATGGCTTCTATTGGTTCCGCTCTTACAGCGGGTCACTTTTGGCAAACGCCCCAAAAGTAACCAAAAGGTCTTCGCCCCACCACTCGGTGCCTCGCTATGGCTCGGCATGCCCGCACTCCGGCTTGAATCCGTGGGCCGCCGCGATGGGCCATCCTTGGCCCAGCGCGGCTAACCCGGCGTCCTGCCGGGTTACCCACGGATTCAAGCCTGCGTTCGGCCATCGTGGTTAACGGGGCGTCTCAGATCAAAAGCAGATCAAGATCAAGATCTACAGCACGGCGGCCTGAAAGCCGACCTGAGTGGTTAGATCAAAAGCGAAAGCGGATTCGCATAGACCTGGGATCTGCTTTTCTGTGGGAGCTGGCTTGCCTGCGATGCGGACACCTCGGTACATCAGGCACACTGAGTTGATGCCATCGCAGGCAAGCCAGCTCCCACAGGTGACCGAGTATGGCTCTGCTGTTGCTGTTGCTGTTGCTCCGGCTCTTACATCCTTTTCGATGACGAAGTCAGCGGTCTTTTGATCTGCGCTTTTGATCTTGATCTGAAATCGCCCCGTCAAACACGATGGCCGGAATCTGACAGTGATTTGGGGGGTAAACCGGCAGGGATGCCGGTTTAGCCGCGCTGGGCCAAGGATGGCCCATCGCGGCGACCCCCCAAATCACTGGCGGATTGCGGGCATGCCGAGCCATAGCGAGGCACCGAGTGTTGGGGCGAAGACTTTTTGGTTACTTTTGTGTCTTTACAAAAGTGACCCGCTGTAAGAGCGGAACCATAGGCCGCCGTTACCGCAGCAACGGATACGCACCCAGCGCTCCTGCACCCCCCAGATCTCATCCCCCTCACCAGCATTTGCTTTGCGGTTTGGCGACTGCCAGGCTATAAACCCGCCAAATGTCCACCGAGAAGCGACAATGAACCCCTTCGAAGACATGCGCCTGTTTTGCCAAGTCATGGAGTCCGGCAGCTTCACCGCGGCCGCCGAGCAATTGGGCCTGTCCAAGCAGTTCGTCAGCCGCCGCCTGATCCAGCTGGAAGAGCGCCTCGGCGTGCGCCTGCTCAACCGATCTACACGTCGATTGGACGTCACCCCACTGGGCCAGAGTTACTACGAATCGGCCTTGCGCCTGCTCGGTGAAGTCGAGCAAGTGGAGCAGGGCATCACCGGCCAGAATAGCGAACCGCGGGGCACGATCCGGCTCAGCGCGCCGTTGTCGTTTGCCATGGCCCACCTGGGCTGCTTGTTGCCGCAGTTCCTGCAACGCTACCCGCAGGTGTCGGTGGAAGTTGACTTGAGTGATCGCCCGGTGGACCTGATCGGCGAGGGCTACGACCTGGTTTTGCGCATCGGCACGCTGGAAGACTCGACCCTGATTGCCCGGCGCATCGCCAGCGTGCAGCGGGTGTATTGCGCCAGCCCTGATTACCTCGCCGCCAAGGGTACGCCGCTCAAGCCCGAAGACCTGGCCGACCACGACTGCCTGCCCTACGGCCATGGCCGTCAGGTGCAATGGCGCTTCAAAGGCAAGTTGCAGGCGCTCAGCGTCAGTGGACGCATGCGCGTGAACAATGGCGAGTTGCTGCGCGACACCGCGATCGCCGGGTTGGGCGTTACCTACCTGCCGACCTTTATTGTCGCCGAGGCCTTGAAAGACGGGCGCTTGGTAACCCTGCTGGAAGACTTCGCCCCCGAAGCCCTGACTCTGTCGGCGGTGTACCCGCAGCACCGACAAAGCTCAAGGCCGGTGCAGGCGCTGGTGGAGTTTTTGCGCGAGCGCCTGGCGGGTGGTTGTTGAGTCACACTCATCCCTGTGAAGGCGGGCTTGTGTGGGAGCTGGCTTGCCTGCGATAGCATCACCGTGGTGTGACTGACACACCGAGGTGACGGCATCGCAGGCAAGCCAGCTCCCACACACGTTCAAGGGCCGACAAGATTGGCCAGCGTCGAACCCTGCACATACCGCTGCAGATTCGCCAGGAACGTATCGGCAATCTCCTGCTGGCTGTTGGTCGAAATTGCCGAGGTATGCGGCGATAACCGCACCCGTGCATGGCTGTACAGCGGGTGCCCCTGCGGCAGTGGTTCCGGTTCGGTCACATCCAGCGAGGCCAGGCCGATCTGACCGTTATCCAAGGCTTCCAGCAGCGCTTCCTGATCCAGTAAACCACCGCGGGCAATGTTGATCAGGTGCAAGCCCGGCTTGGCGCTGCCGAGCACATCCCGGTCGACAATATGCCGCGTGGCCTCAGTGAGCGGCGCTGCCAGCACCAGGTGGTCGGCGCGGGCGAACAGGTCGTGGATGTCCTTGGCGGCCTCAACAGAATCCACCTCAAAGGGCGCCTGGCTCTGGCGCAGCGCAACCACGTTGATCCCCAGGGCGAGGGCTTTTTGCGCCAGGCTTTTGCCGATCGCACCAAAGCCCAGAATGCCCAATGTAGTGCCCTTGAGCGGGCGCAACGCGGTGAAATTCCACTGGGCATCCTTCACCCAGATATCCGGCAAATGCTTGGCTGCCGCAAAGATCGCCGCCAGGGCGAACTCGGCAAGGTTATCGGCGGCGCTGCCCCGTGAGGTGGTCACCGGCGGGCCGTTGAACAGCCACTGCGGGTAGAAGTCGATGCCCGACGACACCAGATGCACCCACTGCGCGCCATACGGCCAGCCCGGCGGCGGAGTATCGGGCGCGGTGTAGCCGCGCACATTGATAGGTCGCAGCAGCAGGATATTGGCCTGGGGCGGCAGGTCGCTGGGTACACCGGCCGGCACGCCGATCACCTGGGCCTGGGGGTGGATCGAGGCAAGGCGTTCGCGCAATACCTGGTTGTAATCTTCGTCCAGCTGGCTGGCGATAATCACCTGACTCATGAGCGTTCCTTATTCATTGTTGCGCACGTTGAGCGAACACCGCTTTACCCACACCTTGCAGCACCGCGTCGTTCTGCGGCGTATGCACGCGGCTGCACAGCACGTCGCGGTAATGCCGTTGCAGCGGGCTATGGCGCGAAAGGCCAGGGTTGCCCGAGGCTTCGATGGCAAGCTCCACGGCGCGGATCGCATTGCCGGTCACCAGGTATTTAAGCTGCGCCGCATTGGCGGCTGGCGTGTGGCCTTGGGCGGCAGCATCGAGCAGGCTGCGGTTGGCAAACAGCAGGGTGTCGATATGGCCGACGGTTTCCTGAAAACGCGGCAAGCTCGACAGCGCGGCGCCAAGGTTGGACGGCTTGCGTTCTTCCAACCAGTTCACCAGCCAGTCCCGCGCAGCCTGGGCCACGGCGTCGTACACCGATGACAGCAGCACCGACATCCACAGGAACCCGTCGCCATCCAACTCCGGTTGTGGTGCGCTCCAGGGGCTGACGCTGACGGTATGGTCCAGCGGCACCAGGACGTTATCGAGCACCACTTCGTGGCTGCAGGTGGCGCGCATGCCCAGGTGGTCCCAGGTGTCGATAATGCTCACACCGGGGCTGTTTTTCGGCACCAGCCAGGCGCCCACCAGCGGGTCGGCATCATCACTGCGCGCCCACACGCTGAACCAGCTCAGGCCATGGCTGCCGGTGGAGTAAATCTTGCGGCCGCTGATGCGCCAGCCTTCGGCGGTGCGCACCGCCGTGGTCGCCGGCAGCCCGCCACGGGCCGGGGTGCCCAGGTCGGGTTCGACGCGCAGGGCGTTGATCAACGCACCGTTGCGCACGGCGTCTTCGGCGACTTGCACGCGCAGGTGTCGGGGCCAGGTTTTGCTGTCTTGCAGGCGGGTGTGTTGCAGGTACTGCATCACCAGAATCAGCGCGGTCGAAGGCTCGCCCTTGGCAATCGCGCTGATGGCCTTGCGCGCCTGCGCCAAGCTGGCGCCACCACCACCCAGGGCCTTGGGCACGGTGAGGGCGACCAGGCCATGTTCATGCAGCAGTTTGAAGTTGGCGTGGGGGAAGGCCCCGCTTTGGTCATACAGGTGCGCGGTGCCGGCCAGCTCGGCGCTGAGGCGTTCGAGCAGGGCGTTGAATTGCGCCGACCCTTGTGGGAGCTGGCTTGCCTGCGATGGCGGTGTCTCAGCCACCCGCAATGCAGGCCCAGAGAGCGCTATCGCAGGCAAGCCAGCTCCCACCTTGGCTAGTCGGTTGAGAGGTTCACTCATGCCAGCGCTTCCTGTTGCTCTTCAACTTCGCTGTACCGATTGCTCGGCACCTCCAGCCCCAGGTTATCGCGCAAGGTCTGGCCGCTGTACTCGCTGCGAAACAGCCCGCGTTGTTGCAGCACCGGCACCACCAGTTCGGTGAAGTACTGCAAGCCATCGGGCAGTACCGAGTTGATGATGAAACCATCGCTGGCGCCGGACTCGAACCAGGTTTGAATCGCATCGGCGACCTGCTCCGGGGTGCCGACAAACTCGCGCTTGGGCCGCGAAAAACGCAAGGCCACTTCGCGCAGGGTCAGGTTTTCGTCCCTGGCCAGTTGCTTGATACGGTCGGAACCGCCTTTCTGGCTGTTGCTGCCCAGGTCGCCAAGCTCCGGGAACGGTGCGTCCAGCGGGTACTGGCTGAAGTCGTGGTCGTTGAACGGGCGGCCCAGCGCCACAATCGCATCTTCGACGGTGACCAGGTCCACGGCCTGCTGGTAGCGGCTTTCCACCTCGGCGGCATCGCGCCCGACAATCGGGCGGATGCCCGGCAAAATCGACAGGCTGCCCGCATCACGGCCAAAACCCTTGGCGCGGCGTTTTAAATCAGCCGAGTAAGCCTTGCCTTCTTCGATCGTCTCAACATGCACAAAAATCGCATCGGAATGCTCAGCGGCAAAGTTGCGCCCATCTTCAGAGGTGCCCGCCTGGAAAATCACCGGCTGGCCCTGACGCGAGCGGGCGATGTTCAGCGGGCCTTTGACCGAGAAAAACTCGCCCTTGTGGTTCAGCGCATGCAGCTTGTCGGGGGTGAAAAACTCGCCGCTCTGCTTGTTGTAGGCAAAGGCGTCGTCTTCCCAGGAATCCCACAGGCCCTTGACCACGTTCAAGTGTTCCTTGGCGATGCGATAGCGCACGGCGTGGGGCGGGTGTTCGGCTTTACCGAAGTTGTCGGCGGTGCCGCTCAGCCAGGAGGTGACCACGTTCCAGCCGGCGCGGCCGCCGCTGATATGGTCCAGGGAGGCGAACTGGCGCGCCACCTGGTAGGGCTCGGTGTAGCTGACGGTCACGGTGGCGACCAGGCCGATGTGGGTGGTCAACGCGGCGAGGGCCGAGAGAATGGTCAGCGGCTCGAAACGGTTGAGGTAATGCGGGCTGGATTTGGCGTGAATGTGCAGGCTGTCGGCGATAAACACGAAGTCGAACTTGGCCGCTTCGGCCAGCTCGGTTTGTTGCTTATAGAAGCCAAAGTTCGTACTCGCATTCGGTTGCGCCTGCGGGTGGCGCCATTCGCCCCAGCCGTGACCGACACCGTGGACCATAGCGCCCAGTTTCAGATAACGTGGCGTGCTCATGTGCGGCTCCTTGCTTAGCGCGATGCTTGGGAAGTGGGAAAACGTTCGGCGTTAAAGCTGGTGTCGAAACCCTGGGATACGTCGATGCGCTTGGGCAGCAGGCCTTCCTTCTGATAGGTGTCGGCGGTCGCTTGCAGGCCCTTGATCACGCTGTCGTCAATCACCACGGGGTTCAGTTGCGTGTCTTTGGCCACCTCCAGGTGCACCGCCAATGGCAGGCCGGTGATCTTGGCCTGGGCGGCAGCGTAGGCATCCGGGTGCGTATTGGCCCAGGCGTAGGCGCGGTCGACGCGGGCCACGAAGTCATCCAGTTGCGGGCGTTTGTTGGCGATGGCCTGGCTGGTGGCGGCGAAATACAGGTGGTTGCTCAGTAACTCCTTACCGCTGACCAGAACCCGGGCGTGGCTTTGTGAGGTGACCACCGTGGTGTAGGGATCCCATGTCGCCCAGGCATCGACGGTGCCGTTATCGAGTACCAGCCGGGATTCGGCAGGCAGCAGAAATATGAACTGCACATCCTTGGTCGTCAGGCCCGCGCTGGCCAAAGCCCTGATCGCCAGGTAGTGCCCGATGGAACCGCGCCCGGTGACGATTTTCTTGCCCTTGAGGTCGGCGGCCGTCTTGATCGGCGAGTCCTTGGGCACTACGAGGGCGGTGGTGTTGCGCCCTTCGGCGTGGATGATGCTGACCACCTTGAGCGCGGCACCGGCACCCAACGCGAACACATACGGCGCATCGCCGAGGGCGCCAATATCGACGGCGCCCGCGTTCAGGGCTTCGCCCAGCGGCGAGGCGGAAGGGAACTCCGACCACTGGATTTGATAGGGCACGTTCTTGGTTTCGCCCGAGGCTTCCAGTAGCGCCTTGATCGTGGATTTCTGGTTGGCCACGCGCAGCGGTTGCAGGTCGGCGGCGTGTGCAGTGCCGATCAAGCCGAGGGCCAGGGCGCTGCCCAGGAGCAGGTGTTTGAAGGGGGTGGAAAAAACCATGGGACGCAGGCTCCAGGCAAATCGAATAAAGGTTTGGCTACCTCCGCCTGGAGAAGGGGTCGGTGAGAGGTTTACGTTATGCCCATAAAAACCGCCTGTGAAGTTCTTTTTGGTTATAAGTTAATTATTAAAATAATTGATTATGTGCTGATTGATTATTCTGTAATTGCATTAGGAAAGCGTTGAAAGGCCTGCCTCCAAGGGCACAGGCCACGGGTGCTGTTAGCGGGTAGTGGGTAAAAAGCGGGAACCCAACGTCTGCTCTGACCACTCACTGCCTATTGAAATACGCCGTTACAGGCCATGGCCGCAACCCAGGAGCTGGACCCATGCAAAGCCGTTTGAAACACATCCTGCAGCCGGTTTTCCAACTGATGAAAATCGACGCCAGTGGCCTTGAGGCAAGCCCCGACTATGTCATGACCCTGGACGACGGCCTGAAGGTGGAGCTGCGTGAATCACCCCCCGACTATCTCACCGTCAGTTGCCTGTTGCCGATTTCCACCGAGCGTTTCGATGACCCGCAAACCCTGGCAATCCTCCTGCAGACCAACCTGCTGGGGTTGGAGCATCCACCGGTGCTGACCGGGGCGATTGTCGAGCAGAAGAAGATCATTGTGTGGACCCGCCAACCGTTCCTGATGCTCGACGCTCATGGCATCAAGCGCTTGTTTGAGCGCTATGTGGAGCAGGTGCAAAAGACCGCCGCGTGGTTGGCCAGGCCACAGGAGCAGCCCGCAGCCGCTGGCTCCCGTGCCGATTTGCCTGGTGGCGGCAAACGCCCCGCGCCGAGGGTTTGACCCCTATGCGAGCATGCCCATGGGCATGCTCGATTCGGGCTGACGCTTAACCCCCAGGCCGACGGTTAAGCGTGGCAATGAACGTGTCGGCGCGCTCACGTCGTGCAGGTGTGGCCATCGGGTGACGGTCACGTGAGGTATGGCGGTGCGCGCGCGAGCTTTCGGCTGGCCGCGAGCGGACATCCGCCGAGGGCTCGCGGTGACGCTCAGAACGAGAGGCGCGTGGGGCTTCGGTGGTACGTCGGCCCCGTGAGTCTATTTCTGGCTCGCGACGGCTTTCCCGCGGCGCTCGGGGCGCAGGCGCTGGGGCACGACCGCGTGGGTCAACCGAGGCCGAGCGATAACGCTCTGCGCGCGGCGCCCGGGTGTCGGCGGTGGCGGTGGCCCGGCTGCGCGGCTCTACCGAAGGCTCGCGGCGTCGTTCTTCGTGCGGGGCGCGTGGGCGTTCTGCGGCTGCGGTTGAGGCATGGCGTGGGCGCACAGCAGGAGCCTCCCAGGGCACGATGACGGGCGCAGCGGTGGCGCTGACGGAAGGCGTGCGTGCGCGGGCACTGCCAATGGCGCGCATCAAGGGGGCAAACAGTGATTTGCTCGGAACATTGCCGGTCTTCGGATCGAGCCCCAGCTGGGTCAGGCGATCTTTGAACTGGGCCTGCGAAAGGTTGAGATCCAGGTATTGCGACTCGCCCTTGCTGCTTTTGTAATGGTAATGCATGCCCAGGTTTTTTGCGGTGTGGCGTTGGGCGTAAACCCCACCTTGGTTCAAGGCGTGCTTGACCAACTTGTCGCCGTCGGAGGGCATGTTCGGGGCGATGAGTCTGAAATTGTGGTCGACCTCGGCCTGGCTCGCCTTCGCGTCGTACAGCAAGCGGTTGCGTAAACCCGGGTCTTGACGCGGTTCAAAGTGGTTCAACAGCATGGGCTGCTGGTCGATCAGGGCGAAATCCTGCCGGCGCATGGCGCGTCCAAAGTCTGGCCAGGCGTCGACGATCACGCTGCCTTCGGACATGCGGTGGTCGCCTATTTCGGTCACGGCGTGGTCGCGCTGGGTCGAGTACAGCACTGAAACCGGCCTGTTCAGGCCCGAGGTGGCGCAGAGGGCGGCGCAGACCGAGGCCATTTCCGAGCAGTTACCTGCCTGGAAGCGCGCGGCGATGCGCGCACGGTCCCAGCCGTCACGCCCCATTTGTTTGAACTCTGTCTGTGCCAGGCCCGTGCGTTTGAAAGAGTCGCCGTTAGTGCGCACGATATGCCGTTGCTGGTTGCCCGAGCCTTTGTTCAAGATCCGCCAGGTGTCATCGATCGCCTGGTTCCCCACCGTGAGTGCTTTCATTTCCCTTTTGGAGACGCGCTGCACGGTGACCTGGTGCCGACCGAAGATGGCGTCGGTGGAGTCGGCGAGCACTTGGTTGATAGGGACACGATGGTGCGGGTTATCGGTGTTGTACAGCGCGGGGCTGCCGGTTAGCGGGAAGCTGTTGGGGGTGATAGGCATGCTAACTCCGTTTATTCATGGCGCAGAGGTGGGTGGGCGACGATTGCCGGGCGTGGGTTGACCGGTGACCGGGTGCAGGCCCAACTGGACCAGGCGTTGCTTGAACTCGTATTGCGTGAGGTTGAGGTCGGCTCGGCGAGTGTTGCGTTGGCTGTCGTAAGCCTCGTATTGCATGCCCAGGTGCTTGGCCGAGTGTTCCTGGCTGTACACCGGTTGTTCGTTGAGGATCGTGTTGACCAGCGCTTCGCCGCCCTTTGGATAAGCGGGGTAGAGCTTGCCGAACTCATAGTCGACACGTTCCTGGGACACTTTGTTGTCGTAGAGCAACCGCTTGCGTTCCAGCGGTTGGTAATCGTAGGGCTGCAGCGTTTGCAACACCGCAGGGTGACGGTCGATCAGGAAGAAATCCGCCTTGCGCATGGCCCGCCCGAACTCGGGCCAGGGGTCGGCGATCACGGTATTGTTGGTGGCGCGGCGGTCACCGAATTCGGCAACGGTGTGGTCAAGTTCCGGCGAATACACCACCGACACCGGCTGATTCAGCGGCGAGCTGGCGCCCAGCAGGGCACACACAGCGGCCATCTCTGCGCAGTTACCCGCCTGGAAGCGCGCCGCGACGCGGCCAATGCCCGCCCAGTCATTGCCCAGATGGTCGCGCCGTTCGTGGACCAGTGCCGTGCGTTTGAACGCGTCGCCGCCGGTGCTGCGCAGGTGCTTTTCCTGGTTGCCCGAGCCTTTGTTCAACACCTGCCAAGTGTCGGAGATGGCCCGGTTGGCTGCGAGCAGCATGTCCATTTCCAGGCTCGACACGCGCGTCGTATAACCCCCGTGTTGGCTGGTCGGGGGCACCAATACCTGGTTTGTCGGTACTCGATGGGTGGAGTTGGGGGTGTTGAACAGCGCCGGATCTGCACGGAACCGGGCGCCAGGCGGGGCTAATGGCATAGGGTGTTCTCAGGAATCGCAGGCCAAATCAATGAGTGGGGGTTTGGGGCATCCGGTTCCTTGTTGCGGTGATTGAAAACAGCTGGCGGCGTTAATCTGGCTTGATCCTGGAAGCTGAACGCATTCAAATGTGGGGGGGGTTGCCTGTGACAGCGGGTTCATGGGCTGGGTAGGGCGGTGTACATATCCGTTGCTGCGGTAACGGCGGCTTAGGGTTCCGCTCTTACAGCGGGTCACTTTTGCAAGGACGCAAAAGTAACCAAAAGGTCCTCGCCCCAACACTCGGTGCCTCGCTTAGGCTCGGCATGCCCGCAATCCGCCAGTGATTTGGGGGGGCGCCGCGATGGGCCATCCTTGGCCCAGCGCGGCTAAACCGGCATCCCTGCCGGTTTACCCCCCAAATCCCTGTCGAATTGCGGCCATCGTGTTTAACGGGGCGATTTCAGATCAAGATCAAGATCAAAAGCGCAGATCAAAAGACCGCTGACTTCGTCATCGAAAAGGATGTAAGAGCAACAGCAACAGCAACAGCAACAGCAAAGCAACAGCAAAGCAACAGCAAAGCAACAGCAGAGCCATACTCGGTCTAATGTGGGAGCTGGCTTGCCTGCGATAGCATCAACTCGGTGTACCTGACACACCGAGGTGCCTGCATCGCAGGCAAGCCAGCTCCCACAGAAAAGCACATGTTCTGAACTGCATGCGGTCAACTGTGGGAGCGGGCTTGCTCGCGAATGCGGTGTGTCAGTCAATTCATCTGTAACTGACCCACCGCATTCGCGAGCAAGCCCGCTCCCACATTTTGACTGCGTTGCATCAGTTAGAGAGGCATTTGCTTTGCACTTGATCTGGCTCTTGCTTCAACCACTCAGGTCGGCTTTCAGGCCGCCGTGCTGTAGATCTTGATCTTGATCTGAGACGCCCCGTTAACCACGCTGGCCGAACGCAGGCTTGAATCCGTGGGTAACCCGGCAGGACGCCGGGTTAGCCGCGCTGGGCCAAGGATGGCCCATCGCGGCGGCCCACGGATTCAAGCCGGAGTGAGGGCACACCGAGCCTAAGCGAGGTGCCGAGTGGTGGGGCGAGGACCTTTTGGTTACTTTTGCGTCCTTGCAAAAGTGACCCGCTGTAAGAGCGGAACCAATAGAAGCCATCACCGCAGCAACGGATATGTACACCGACAAACCGCTATCGCAGGCAAGCCAGCTCCCACACAAAAACCAGTTTCAACACAGCAGCCAGCCCCCACAGAAAAGCAGATCCACAGCGTACTCAGGATCTGCTTTCGCTCTGTACCACCCAGCCCCACTACCACGCATATGTTTAACCCAGAGGAAATGCCCCAGGTGGCTGCGGGTCAGGAATGTCTGCCTCGACGACACTGTGCGAACCACTCAGAGCCTTGCCCACCACCCCTGCGGCACTGGCCAGAGCACCTGGTGCGGCCTTGAGCAGTTGTGGCGCATGCTCAAGAGTTTCAGTAGGCAGTTGCGACGCAATCTGCAACCCACCACGCACCCGGTGGTAGGTATTTTCTGCGGTGCGCCCCCAAGTGCCAGGCAATGAACCGTGGGGTAAATCGGCGCGATCCGGCGCCCGCATATTCTGCAACGCCGTGCGGGTGCGCGGGAAGTTCGGCGCACTGGCCTGCGCCGCGGTGCCCGGCAACTGCGCAGCCTTGAGCGCAGCAGTGTGTGCCTTGGTTTCCGGCCCGGATTGGAAGGCGGCATACGCGGGAATCAACAGCGCTGGCGACCCCAACGCAGCCATCACCACCTGGCCGAATTTCTGCGCCACGGTGTCGGAGCCGAGAGTGCGGGCCACGGTACTCACCGCTGCCGCATTACCCAGGCCGATCAGCGAACCGAAGGTCTTGCTCAGCAGGCTCTGGCGCACCTCGCTTTTGCTCGGGTCACTGGCCAGCACCGCATCGCTGGCGGCCTTGGCAATGCGCTGGGCCAAGGGTTTATCGGTGCCCTTGAAGGTATGGGTCGGCAGTTCACGGCCGCGCTGGTCGGGCGTTGTGCTGCGCAATTGACTGCTCGATTGCACCCCACCCATCAGCAGCCCGCCGCCCATGGAGGTGAGTGTTCGCGGGCCGTAATCGTTGACATGCAGTTGCGGCGCGGCAAAGCCAATGGCACGGCGAATACCTTGTGCCAGGCCGAACGCGCCGAAGGCTTGGGCTTCGCCGATACCGGTGCCGTTTTTATTCGCTTGCTGGGCGTTCAAATGGCGGCTGCGCAAATCGTCCACGGCTTGCTTGGCCTGGGTTTTGGCGGCATCGCTCAGGGGCTGGATCTGCCCCAGGATACTGATCCGTGGGTTAGGATTGGGGATGACTTCCGCGGCTTTGATCGGCTTGAGGTTCCACGGGCCGACCAACTCTTGCCCGATCGGCTTGAGCAGGTTGGTACCCACTTCATGGGCGGCGGCCATGGTCACGCCAGCGGCAAATACCTGCTTGGGCAAGTCGTGGGGGATCGCCGACTCCACCACCGCACGGGCAAAGCCAAAGGCCAGGCCCGAGGCGAGCATTTGCGGCACGGCACCGGCGACGAACGCTTTAGTGGTCGCGGCCCAACCGTCATTGTGTTGGTGCAGGTCTTCCAGCACATCGGGCAAGCGGGCGTTGTCCAAGGCATCCTTGAACTCGCCTTCGGCGCTGGTCTGGCGGACCAGGGCCTTGAGCTGATGGCTGATGTCCTCCCATTCCTGGGCCGGTTGGTGCAGGTGATGCAAGGCCTTGACCGTCGCTTCAGCCTTGGCTGAGGCCTGTTTCAACGCACCGGGGATTTGCGTGGCGACCTGTTGCGCATAACGCGCGAAAGCATGCTCGCTACGCTCAATGTGCGCACGGTCGGTGGCCGACAGTTCGGGCTGCGCCAGCACTTCCTGGTAGAGCGCAACCTTGCCGGCAAACAATTCGGTCTGGGCCTGCACGGCCTGTTTGATTACGCGCCCGTAAGCAGCAACGTCGGGGGTGTTACCCGGCATTTTGCTCAGCTCGGCCAGTGCCTTGTGCATCTCCAGGCGGGACGTTTGCGCATGGCTGAGCAACTCATCGTTGATCACCGGGCTCAGGTGTTCGTCCACTTCCGGGAAGAGCTTCTCGGCAATGGTCTGGAAGGCCGCATGGGACTGTTCAAGCAAATATTTGCCTTCGAGCACCATCATTTTTTCAGCGGTTGCCAGTGGGCTGCCGGCGCCGGCCTTGATGGACTGGGCCAGCGCGGCGGCTTCCCTGGCCAAAGGCGCGGAAGGGCGCTGGCGCTGCGCGTAGCTTTTGAGGGTGGCACTGGGCGCGGCGGCGGGCGCGGGCGCAAGGTCGCTGGGCGGCCTGGAGGCCAGGCGCACCAAGCTAATATCGCCGCTGGGTGTTTCGTGCACTTCGCTATGGACGATGGCCGGCGTGGGGCCTTGATTGATCCCGGGAGTGCGCATCAAAAAGCCCTCGCGCGCGTGCGCTGGTCGTCGAGAAAGTAGTGTTGGCGCCACGCTTGGGCGTACTCGGCAATATGCCCCATCAGCAGCAGAACCTGCGCCGCCGTGGTGCTTTCCAGCGCCAGGGCACTGCCGAACATCACGTGGCCGGTGTGTTCATTGTGCGAAAAACTGCTGTGGCGTACGCCATCTATCAGGTGGAAGTTGGTGTCCAGCAGGCGCAATAAAATCGCCTCGCGCTGGCGCGCGGGCAGGGGGCCGAAGTCGGCATGCATGAGTACCGTTTCCGCCTCGGCGTTCTCGAGCGGGCGCAAAGAAAAATCAACGCCGCGAACAGTCAATTGGGGGGCTTCGTACAACAAGCACGCACTGGGGATCTGGGTCAGTTGGCAGAGCTCATCTACCCACTGGCGAAAGTGTTCGTTAGCCATATTTTTATTCTCCAGGCGCACACGCGGCCTTTGAGGCTTTTTTAGGCGCTGCGTAAAAATTACGCAGCAGTCCGCAAGGTGAGTGGGGAATAAGTCGATTCAGGTTCCAGGTTTTTTTAACAATGTCGTGTGCCAATAAAACTCAACTACCGGTAATAACCGCGAAGCTTCAATGTTTGTTGGAGTTGCTTCCCGTAGTGGCACTTAAAGTATTTTTATACATCGGTGGCAAGGAGGTTAATTGCCAGCCGTGTTGAGAGAAACTCAACATTCAAGATTTTTTATGGCGATTGACATGCTGTGATTCAAATGTATTCTCTGGCGCTACAAACAACGGGATCTAAGGGGTCGACGGCTTAAGTATTGTATTGAAAAGGGCGTGTTCGAACCTGTTCAGTCAATTTTTTGAACCGTTTAGTGTCGATGATAATTAGTCTGTCAAACATATGGCGGCTAATCTTTATTGCGCGCTTAGATAATAAAAAATATGTAATGCCTCGCGCGCAGACTCGCCGTGAGGAGCCAATTGCGGTTTCTCGAGCCCTATCAAGACTCGTCGGTTCTGTAGGGATGGCTGCTGCCAGGCACGCTGAGTGAGGTTTCGTTCAGCTTTCATTCAGGTTGAGTATTAAAGCGATGCCTGAAATTAGAATAAGCGTTCGGTTTATTTACTTGCTTCTTACTGTCAAACCTGCAACGAAAACAATTGCCGTAAGTAGCAAGTACATTCGTCACCCATCGGAATGTCACGGGGCAGTTACATTGAATCTATATCGCAGCCTTATGGATCGGGGACTGGATTGAGTAAGCCGATTGGGAGGTTGTATATATGACTGTGCGCGATTATTTTCATGGCGAGCATGACGGCATCAACGATTTTCCCGACCTTAAAGTCATTGCGCAAAGTACCTCATTGCTGGGCATTGATTTGCTGTTGTCCGGCGAGACAGGCACGGGTAAGGACACCCTTGCCGAGCGCATCCATACGCTGTCGGGGCGCAAAGGCAGTTTTGTGGCGATGAACTGTGCGGCTATCCCGGAATCATTGGCTGAGAGTGAATTGTTCGGGGTGGTCAACGGCGCCTTTACCGGTGCCAATCGCTCACGCAAAGGCTACATCGAGGCGGCGCAAGGTGGCACCTTGTACCTGGATGAAATCGACAGCATGCCCCTGAGCCTGCAAGCCAAGCTCCTGCGGGTGTTGGAGGTGCGGGCCATCGAGCGCTTGGGGTCGACCACCACCATTGCGCTGGATATCTGCGTGATCGCCTCGGCGCAGCGCTCGTTGTCGGAGCTAGTGGAGCAGGGCCGGTTTCGCCGTGACCTTTATTTTCGCCTCAACGTGTTGACCATCCAGTTGCCGGCGCTGCGTGAGCGCCGCGAACAGATCATTCCGCTTTTTTCCAAGTTCGTAGACGCCGCCGCCCAAGGCCTGGGGGCCGCCCACAAGACGTTGTGCCCCTCGATCATTCAGGTGCTGCTCAGCCACTCCTGGCCGGGCAATATCCGCGAGCTGAAATCGGCCGCCAAGCGCTTTGCCCTGGGGTTTCCATTTCTGGGGCCGGACACGCCTGCCGAACAGGAAGGCCAGACCCTCAAGGCGCAAATGCGCGTGATCGAACGGGTGCTGATCCAGGAGGCGCTCAAGCGGCACGACCACAGCATCGACGCGGCGTGCGTGGAGCTGGGTATACCGCGCCGGACGCTGTATCACCGCATCAAATGCTTGGACATATTCGGAAAAAGTTCGGCTCTTGAAAAAAATGTGGAACCTGTATCCACGAATTCTCCACAAATTATTACCTCGTACTGACGCGAGTGAATATTGGGAGTAATGACCATGACAAACCCTTTCCGTCCTACAGGTGGCTTTGCTAACGCCGCAGCACACGCAGCCAACGCCGGTATCAATGCGTTCCAGGGCGCGGCACAAGCAGCCGGCACTGTAAACGGCAACGCCAACCTGCAACAGGGCATGACTGACCAGACCAACAGCCAGGCTGCCAGCGCTCAGGAAATGATGATGAAGCAGCAGGACGCCCAGTCCGCCCAACTGATCATTGCCCAAGGCCAGCAAGCCATGCAGACCCAGCAATTGAACACCCTGCAGGCCATCGCCAACGCCAAGACTGACTCCGCGGAAAAAGAAATCTCCGGCACCGCTCAGCTCGCCAAAGCCATCAGCTACTAATCATTTCTGAGCCCTCCGAGTCTTCGGAGGGCTATTTTGATCCTTAGCGAGATCTCCTCATGGCAAATTCTGGCTTCGTCAATTCTGCGGCCCTGCATATCGGAACCGTCATTCCACGCGATGGCACCCTACAGGACCTGGCCGGTTCCAAGACTCCACAAGCCCTCAAGGGTGTAGTGGACCAGATTACCAACGCGTTAACGTCCAGCGGACACCTGGATACCGATACGCCGCTTGGGAAAATGGTTGAGCAGCAGCTTAAAAAAGACAATCCCTTCGCCGCGCTCGGTATCGGGCAAAACGCCGACAGCGTCAAAAATGCGGTGTCGGACCTGATCAAAAACACGCTGGGCAATAATTTTGGCGCCTCGGCCAGCGCCGGCATGGGTGGCGGCCAGGACCTGATGTCGCAGGTCATGAAGGGGCTGGGCAAGGCGGCGCTTAACCAGGCACTGACCCCTGAAGGTGATGGTTCGACCTTCTCGAATGCGGACAAGCCGCTGTTGCGTAAAGTGGCTGACTTCATGGACCAGAACAAGGCCGCCTTTGGCACGCCGGATTCGGGTTCGTGGCGCAAGGAACTCAACGAAGACAACTACCTCAACAAAGACGAAACCTCGAAATTTCGTGCCGCCCTTGAGCAGATTTCGCAACAGATGGACGGCTCCGACAGCGTCAGCGGCTCAGCAGCCCCGCAAAGCACCGCGGGCGGTTTGGGCAGCGCGCAAAACGATCTGCAGAGTGACGCATCCGACGACGATGCGTCGGATGACAGCGGCACCACCACGCAGGGCGGCCTCGGCACGCCACAAGCAAGCGCGGATGATTCGGGCAGTGATGACTCGGCAGATTCGGCTGACGCACCGGCGGCTAATTCGCAGCAGCAGCAGCTCCAGCAAATACTGCAGCAGCTTGAACAATTGTTGGGTGCCGCCTCCGGAATGCAAGGCGCCCAGCAGGGTGGCCACCACCATCACCACGACGCGCAAAGCCCTCAAATGCAGGACCAGAACCAGCAGGCTTCTGCGGCGCAGGCGGCGCAAAGCATTCTATCCGTGATGAGCGCAGGCGTTTCCTGATCCCAGGGCTTGTACTGTTAATTGCACCTTTCGACACCGTTTGCCGGAGAAACCCCCGTGACCATTTCCAGCGTCAATTCCTTCAAGAGCCTCGCTCTGGATCACGAACACGAGATGGTTTCCGGGCCTGCCCAAGCGGATGTCGATCTATTCAATAGCGCGATGCGCAGCGATCACGAGCCTGCCGGGCTGGCCGATGGCCTGATGGGCGCGCTCTCCGAACGCATTGGCACCCAGCAGCACCTGTCGCAACAGGCCATGCGCTCGATGAAAGCGGCCTCCGGCACCAGCGAGCCGATGGACATGGTGAAAATGAGCCAGGCGCTGTCGCAGTACTCCCTGCAAATGGCGATGACCACCAAAGTGGTGAACAAGAGTGCCCAGGCCCTCGATAAACTGACCAACCTGCAGTAGGCCCGGCGTGAAATTCCCTCGTTTATTGGTGGTTGTATGCCTGTTGTTGCTGGCCGGTTGTAGCGACGACACCGTGCTGTTCGGTGGCCTGAGCGAGCAGGACTCCAACGACGTGATCGCCAAATTGGCCGACGAACACATCACGGCCCACAAGCAGATGGAGAAACTCGGCGTGACCGTGCTGGTGGCGGCCGCCGATATCAACCGTGCGGTGCGGGTGCTCGATGCCGCAGGCTTGCCTCACCATGCCCGCGCGAGTCTGGGCGAAATCTTCAAGAAGGAAGGGGTGATCTCTACCCCGCTGGAAGAGCGCGCCCGCTATATCTATGCGCTGTCCCAGGAGCTTGAGTCGACCTTGTCGCAAATCGACGGGGTGATTGTGGCGCGGGTACACGTGGTGCTGCCGGAGCGCATTGCGCCGGGCGAACCGGTGCAGCCGGCGTCGGCCGCGGTGTTTATCAAATATGCCGCGTCGGTGCTCGACCCTGACAGTGTGCGCGGGCGTATCCAGCAGATGGTCGCCAGCAGCATTCCGGGGATGAGCCAGGACTCGGCCAACTCGAAAAAATTCTCGATCATTTTTGTGCCGGCGGTGGAATTCAAAGACAAGCAGACCCTGGTCAATTTCGGGCCATTCCTGATCAACAGCGACGACGCCGGTTTCTGGAGCATGCTGGTCATTGCGGCGCCGCTGGGCGGGTTAGTGGTGTTGCTGGTGCTTGCGCTACTGCTGCGACCCGACTGGCGTGCCGGGTTGCTCGGGCGCTTGCGCCCTGGCCGTTCCGGCGCCAACTACCCGGCGCGTCTGTGACCGAGGCCGACTGGGTCAACTGGTGGTGCTGCACCTGGCGCTGGATGCACCCAGGTTGGCAACCCCAATTGGTGCCGTTCACCCCGGTGTCGCGCAGCCGGCACACTGACCTGTTGAATTGCTTGGGCATCACGCCCTCCCAACCGCCCGCGCCGCAGGTTGATGCCATGCATTGGCTGTCGCTCACTGAGCAACAGCAAGCCGAGGCCTTGGCGTTGGTGGCGGCGATCTGTTTTGCCAACCCAGCGTTGCAGGCACAGGTGTCGGATGAGCAATGGGCATGGTGCCGAGGCCTGGCCAAGGCGCTGCGCCCCGGACTTTGGCTGGGGGCCGAGGTGCTCGATGCACGGTGCTTGCTCGGTGCCTGGTTGGGGGAGGGCTGCTGGTCGCGCCTGCGTTTGGCCTGGGCACCGGATGAGGTGCTGGTGCCGGCCTTGAATGTGCCGGCGCGCAAACTCGATGCCGTGTGGCACGCAGTATTGTGGAAGGTGTTGACGTGAGGCGAACCCCAGCATGTTAGTGCGTAGAACATTATCGCTCGGCGACCAGCACGCAGCCCCCGTGGGCATTGTGCGCCATGAACAATTTCGTGATTCCCAGGCGGCGGTCGACCTGCTGGCGCAGGCGCGCGAGCAGGCAGAGGCACTGCTGCTTGAGGCCCAGCAGCAGCGCCAACAGGTAATCGATCAGGCCAGCGCGCAATTCTGGGAAGACGCCGGGGCCTTTTTGCAAGGTATCGAAACCCAGGCGCAGGCGGCGCACAACCATGTGGTGCAGGCTGCTCGGCAATTGCTTAACCAGGCCATTGAGCGCTTGTTCGGCGAATGTACCCTCGGCGAACGCGCCCAGGCCCTGATCACGCATCTGGCTGCCGGCCAAAGCCACGCCACCGGTGCCACGCTGAGCTGCCACCCACAGGTGTTTGCGCAGGTGCAAGCGTGGGTCGCCAGCAGTCGCTTTGCCGCGTTGTGGCAATTGCGCGAAGACGGCGCGATGCCCATCGACGCGTTGCGCTTGAGTAATGACGCCGGGGAGTTCGACCTTGACTGGGCGAGTTTGCAGCGCTGCATGCTCGCTCCGGGTGGCTGATCAAAACCGCGATTTATTCTCCTGTGAATTGATAGAAAGCGTGGAACCTGTGTCGGGGTTTGTTCCACTCACTTTGTAACAAAATTCATGGAGCCCTCCGCATGATCAGCTTCAAGTCTCTGCAAACTCACCTTGAGCACAACTTCACCCGCAATCAGGGCAGCACTGACACGGCGGCCCTGGACGCTGAAGACACCGCCTCACCTGAAGACTTCCGGGCCTTCGCCGACGCGGCGCAGAAGATGGCCACCACCACCTCGGTGATGAACGAAGGACTGCGTGCCGAGCACGGCATCACCAAGTCGATCATCGATGGAATTCAGTGATTTTGTCGCGGTCCTGAGCCAATGGTTCGAGCACCCGGGCGGCGCGCCGCTTGATTGCTGGATCGACGATGCCAACGCCCGGTTGTCGCCTGTGGAAGGCGGTTTGCGCTGCAGCATCGACGTACTCGACCCTTATGACGCCAGTGCCCCGGAGCGCCTGATGGCCATCCTCAGCCTGGGCGGCGCGAGTGTGGCCTGTCACTGCGACGGTGGCTTGGCCATCGACCCCGAGAGCAAATGCCTGGTGTTGGTGTACTGGCTGGCGTTGCCGTGCACGGTTGACGCTGTGCTGGGCATCCTGCAAAGCCTGGCCAACCAGCGCGGGGCGATGCTCAGCCAGATGCACCAAAACGTGCTTGATTCGCACCCTGCCGAGTCCCGTGCCGTAACCCCCAACTGGCTCCCTGGAGTGTGAAATGCAAAAGGCCTACCGCTGGTTGCCGTGGCTACTGATGTGCTTGAGTGCCTCGGCGCTCGCGGCCGTGCCGCCGAACTGGAAGCACGTGGCGTATTCCTATGATGCGCAGCAAACCGACCTGTCCACCACGTTGCAAGCCTTCGCCAAGGAGTTCGGCATTGGCCTTGAGATGGCGCCGATTGCCGGTGTAGTCGATGGCCGTATCCGTGCCGCCAGCCCCGAGGCTTTTCTGGATCGCCTGGGCCAGGAACATCACTTCCAGTGGTTCGTGTACAACGACACCTTGTATGTCAGCAATACCAGCGAGCAGACCTCGGCGCGCATCGAGGTTTCCCCGGATGCGGTGGATGATCTCAAGACCGCGTTGAGCGATGTCGGCTTGCTGGACCCAAGGTTCGGTTGGGGCGCGCTGTCGGATGACGGTGTGGTGCTGGTCAGCGGCCCACCGCGTTACGTGCAGTTTGTGCGCGAGTACAGCAAGACCGTCGACAAGCCGGATGAAAAGCAAGACGTGGTGGTGCTGCCGCTGCGTTACGCCAACGCTGCCGACCGCAGCATCAAGTACCGCGACGAGACACTGACGGTTGCCGGTGTGGCGAGCATCCTCCAGGACTTGCTCGACAGCCGTTCACGTGGCGACTCGATCAATAACCTCAACCTGCTGCAAGGCGCCGGGTTGGGTGGCGGTCTGGGCACGGCGCTGGGCACCGGCTCCTCGGGCACCAGCAACAACTACGGCAGCACTCCGTATGGCGGCGGGGCGTCGTTGCTCGGCAACGTCGACACCGAAAACCTGCAACAAGGCCTGGACCGGGTGTTGTCGGGGTCCGGCCTGCTCAACCCCAAGGGCGGCAGCGGCTCGAGCAAATCGAAAATCCGCGTGACCGCCGACGTGCGTAACAACGCGGTGCTGATCTACGACTCGCCCAAGCGCAAGGCGTTGTATGAACGGCTGGTCAAACAGCTGGACATCCCGCGCAACCTGATTGAAATCGACGCGGTGATTCTGGATATCAACCGCGATGACCTTGCGGAGCTGTCGAGCAACTGGAACGTGTGGTTCGGCGGCACCAATGTGACCTCGTCGCTGCTGGACTCAGGCTCCAACTCGACCTTGTCGGCGGAAAACTCCGGGCGTTTTGCCCTGGCCATCCATGCCCTGGAAGGCAAGGGCGCGGCCACGGTGGTGGGGAACCCGTCGATCCTGACGCTTGAGAACCAGCCGGCGGTGATTGATTTCAGCCGTACCGAATACCTCACCGCCACGGGTGAGCGGGTGGCCGATATTCAGCCGATCACGGCGGGCACCAGCCTGCAGGTGATTCCGCGTTCGTTATCCCATGGCGGCAAATCCGAAGTGCAGTTGATCCTCGACATTGAGGACGGGCAGATAGAGCAGTCGGTGCTGGATGACACCAAGCCCAGCGTGCGCACGGGCAACGTCAGCACCCAGGCGGTAATCGCCGAGCATGGATCACTGGTGGTGGGTGGTTTCCACGTACAGGAAACCGATGACAAAGTGCGCAAGATCCCCTGGCTCGGCGACATCCCCTGGATCGGCAAACTGCTGTTCACCTCCAACAGCCATCACACCAGCAAGCGTGAACGTCTGTTCATCCTCACGCCGCGCTTGATTGGCGACCAGGTTGACCCGGCGCGCTACGTGGAAAGTGGCGACCCCAACGACGTAGACGCGGCCATGAAGCGCATCGATGACCGGCACGACGGCGTGCAGCCAACCCGCATCGATGTGCAGCGCGCCTTTACCCAACTGCTCAACAACGTGCAGCCGGCGGGTTTCAGCGAGAGCAAGGTGCCGTTGTTTGTGCCGCAAAGCCTGTGCGACCAACAGCCGGGCATTGTGATCGATGGCAAACGTACCCAGTGGTACGAGCGCACCACCTGGAGTGTTGGCGTGGTGGTTGCCCGCAACACCAGTGCGCAACCGGTACGTCTGGACGAAAGCACCTGCGGCGGACGCTGGGTGCTGGGGGTGAGTGCCTGGCCGCATGCCTGGTTGCAACCGGGTGCGGAAAGTGAGGTGTTTGTGGCGGTGCGTCAGCCTCAGGCACTGAAGGCCACGGCCACCACGCGTGTCTCATTGCTGCGGGAGGCGAAGCCATGAAGCCCTTCGTGTTGATCGGTTTTTGCTTGCTGTGCGCGACCTTGACCGGGTGTGCGATGCACCCGGCGGGTTGCGCTGGGGCTGCTTGCGAGCGGCCTGATTCGAGCGATCGCGAGCTGGTGATCTGGTGGCCCGAGGATATGCGGCCGGGACTGGATACCCCACAAAGGAACCAAGACTTTACAGTCGTGCCATTGAGAGATTGAGCATCATGATCCGAGTGTCAGAGAAAGCGGAATTCTATGAGCGGGTAGCGGCTGGGCAAGCTGCGGTTTGGCCGGTGGCTCACGGGGTGTCCTTTGTGAGTCGTCGTGAGCATCATGACTGGGGGATTGCGTTGCATATCGACAGCCGCACGCTGCAGCCGCAGCAATTGCGTGGGGCACTGGAGCGGCGGTTTACCCAGTCGCATCTGTTTCCGGATTATTTTTTGTCGCTTGATTCGCAGCGGGATTTTGTGGTGTGGCATGCGGCGCCGCTGACGTTTCAGGGGGGTGGGGCGCTGGATGATATTTGTGAGCATCAGTTGATGTTGGCGGGGGTTGGGGGGGTGGGTTGATGGTGTACATATCCGTTGCTGCGGTAACGGCGGCCTAGGGTTCCGCTCTTACAGCGGGTCACTTTTGCAAGGACCGGAATGCCGGCCCAGTCAAAAGTAACCAAAAGGTCCTCGCCCCACCACTCGGTGCCTCGCTTAGGCTCGGCATGCCCTCACTCCGGCTTGAATCCGTGGGCCGCCGCGATGGGCCATCCTTGGCCCAGCGCGGCTAACCCGGCGTCCTGCCGGGTTACCCACGGATTCAAGCCTGCGTTCGGCCATCGTGGTTAACGGGGCGTCTCAGATCAAGATCAAGATCTACAGCACGGCGGCCTGAAAGCCGACCTGAGTGGTTGAAGCAAGAGCCAGATCAAGTGCAAAGCAAATGCCTCTCTAACTGATGCAACGCAGTCAAAATGTGGGAGCGGGCTTGCTCGCGAATGCGGTGGGTCAGTTACAGATGAATTGACTGACCCACCGCATTCGCGAGCAAGCCCGCTCCCACAGTTGATCGCATGCAGTTTTGAACATGTGCTTTTCTGTGGGAGCTGGCTTGCCTGCGATGCAGACAACTCGGTACATCAGGCACACTGAGTTGATGCCATCGCAGGCAAGCCAGCTCCCACATTAAACCGAGTATGGCTCTGCTGTTGCTGTTGCTGTTGCTGTTGCTGTTGCTCGTACATCCTTTTCGATGACGAAGTCAGCGGTCTTTTGATCTGTGCTTTTGATCTTGATCTGAAATCGCCCCGTTAAACACGATGGCCGGAATCTGACAGTGATTTGGGGGGTAAACCGGCAGGGATGCCGGTTTAGCCGCGCTGGGCCAAGGATGGCCCATCGCGGCGGCCCCCCAAATCACTGGCGGATTGCGGGCATGCCGAGCCTAAGCGAGGCACCGAGTGTTGGGGCGAGGACCTTTTGGTTACTTTTGACTGGGCCGGCATTCCGGTCCTTGCAAAAGTGACCCGCTGTAAGAGCGGAACCAATATCAGCCGTTACCCAAATAACGGATATGTACTCAGCGATTCAAACCACCCCAGCAGCCACCGCCTTACGCACACTCGCATGCGCCTGAAACGTCTGGTTGGTAGTGCGATAAGCCAACCCCATCACCGCCGCACTGCTGGCATTCCCCAGAAACCCCGCCAACGCCGGCGGCAATTTACCGCGCAATAACTCGCCGGTCGCCATGTTGATCGCACTGGCCAGGCTCGTCCAAGCCACCCGCGCCGGCGATTGGTCCAGCACCCGCCCATAATCCTCCAGCGGCAAGCTCGGCTTCCACTGCTGGGTCGTCCCCGCACGCTGGGTATCGAAGTGCTTTTGCAGATGGTTATCGAGCACCGCAATCACCGTATTGAACGCCGCACGCGTACCTGCCAACGATTGAATCGACTCCGCCAGCGCATCCCCGCGCAGCGGTTGATGATGATCATCCAGCAAGGCCGGGCTGGTGAGTGTCTGCCCGGGCGGCAGCACTTTCGGGCTGATGGAATCCTGCACAAAGCCCATGCTCAGCGTCATGGTCCCGTAGGCCCAGCCCAACACCGACATATCGTCCTGATGGACGCCATGGGTCTTGGTCGGGCCATGCTTGCCGGTCATGCTCAGGCTGGCTTGCATCGACTCGCGGGTAATCGCATAGATCACATTGCGCAGTTGCGTCGCCAGCACCCGCGCACTCAGCGCGCCGTCACCCCGTGAAGCACCCAATGCGCCCATGCCCAGGTAGACCGCTTCGGCAATGATCTGGTTACGCGTGACGTTGCGCGAATCCCGCTGCATTTGCTGGCGCAGCGCGTCTTGTTTGGCCGGCAGCAGGGCGTTCCATTTCGGTTCGCTGAGGGCAAAGTGGCCGCGCACCGCCACACTGGACTCGTTGCCCAGCCGATCCAGGCGCGGTTGACGCACGTAGATTTGGGTGGCGACCGAGGCCAGGGAAATCGCCGCCTGCAAGGCCAGCGCACCCCCCGGGCTTTTTTTCGCCAGCCCGTCGGCCAGCGCGCTATAGGTGTGCATGAACGCCACTTCGCGCAGGTAGGTGGGCACGCCGCAGGTCGCCATTTGCTGCAAGGTCTGCCCGGCGGCGGCCAGGGTGGTGCGCCCGGACGGCAGGTTGGCGGCGCTGTCGCTCCAGGCTTGCACTGCGCCCTGCTTGAGGTTGTGGCCTGCGGCGGCGCCATAGCCGCTGACGCTGGTCCAGGCACTGCCGGCGGCTTTCCAGCCGGGCGCCAGGTAGCTGCGATGGAAGGCTTGCCCCAACCCGCTGACTTGCGCCGCTGCGCGTGCGGTATAGCCGGGTGGTGGCGCTGCCGGTTCGCCGCGTTCCAGCTCGTCAGGCGTGCGCGCGCGGCGCAGGGGTTGCAACGCGATGGCCGGGTTTGGCGGCGCCATGCCGCCTGCCGGGGCAGGTCTTCTCATGTCCATGCAGGGTTCCTTGGTGCGGTGGCAGCGGGTGAAGGTGGGGCGGCGAAACTGTCGGCCAGCACGCCGAAATCCAGCAGCCAGTCGGCGAAGTCTTCGCCGTTCAGCGCGGTGCTGTTCCAGCGCGCTTGCAGTGTGCTGCCGTGTGGCGCAAGGGCTACGGCGCTGTGGGTCAACAGGATCAATTGCAGGTTGGCCCGCAGGCAGCGTTCGCGTTGGCTTGGGGTGCGCAAGGCGGTCTCGATCGGCGTGCTGACCAGCAAGTGGCAGCGGTCGCCGTCGGCGATCACTTCGAAGCTGCGTCCGTTGGCTTTGATCACGCCCACGGTGTGGATCTGTTCCGACGCCGGTGCGCTGACGCCCAGGCGCTGCAGGGCGCTTAGCAGCAACGACCGGTGCCAGTCCTGGTGCAGCGCGGCCTGGGCCGATTGCAGGGTGGGTGCGGCCTGGGCCGGTACGGGGCCGGCGGGTGTACCGGCGCTTCCCGGCCCGGCGTTGAGTGCTGTGGCGGCGGCTACCAGGCTTTCGCCCAGCGCCAGCAGGTGGGCCAACTCGTCACTCAGCTGTGCGCCGTCTGCATCGGGGCGCGAGGCCAGCCGTTGCACCAGCAAGCCCTCGCCGGTTTCGCTCATAGCCAGGCTGCAACTGCTCATCGCCGATACCCCGCAGTTGGCCCGCAACAACAGTTCGCTCCAGGTTTCGGCAGGCAAACCGTTGGGCCGTCGCAGCAGTCCCAAGGCGACCCATTGCGGCACCGGCAGGGTTTGCCAGGGCGATAGTTGCAAGGTCATGCCAGGCAAATTCAGTACGGCATCCCGGGCAAAATCCCGGGCCAGGGCAGGGGGCACGCCGAGGCGTTCGCCAGCCTCGAGCAACCAGGCGCCGACGGTTTTTTCGAGGGGCAATGAAGGTGCGGATTTCATCGGTCAGACTTCCGAAAGTTTTGACTCGTATTGAAACCTTCTAATATTGCAGTTTCGTGAATTAACCGCTCTGGATCAGGGTTCTTCGAGCTGAATGATGTCTGCCGTGACCTCGTCCAATTGTTTGATCACCTGATAGATATGCGCCACTTCCAGGAGCGTGGGCCGCGGGATATGGCGGCCGGTTCTGACCTTGTACAACGCCCGTGCCAGCCACACGCATTGCACCACCGGGATCTTGGCTTTTTGCGCGCGCTTGATCAGCGCCAAAGCGTCCTCGTCCTCGCCCTTGCAATGAATCACCGGCAGCGGCGTCTGCCCGGGTCGGTAGTACAGCGCCACCGCATAGTGCGTGGGGTTTACCAGCAGCACATCGGCCTCTTCGACGGGTTTGCGCGGCGGTGGCGGCGCGCCGTTGAGCAGTTCCTGGGCCAGGTGTTTGCGATGGCCTTTGACATGCGGGTCGCCTTCGGACTGCTTGTATTCGGTCTTGATGTCCTCGTGGCTCATGCGCAGTTTTTCGCGTGGAAGTACTTCTGCATGGCGAAGTCGACCAGTGCCATGACCAGCAACAAACCCAGGGTGGTGTGCAGCACACTGCGAAACACCGCGAGCAACGCATGCCAGTAGGTGGTCAGGTCAGTGTCGGCCAGCAACACCAGCTTGCCCAATAGCGGCTTGATGGAGACGTAGAGGGTGATAGCGATCACCAGGGCCTTGAGGATACTCATCAGCAGGTTCATCAGGCTTTGCCCGGAAAACATCTGCTTGAGGTGCGAGATGGGGTTTATTTTGCCCAGGTCGATCTTCAATGCCTTGGGCGCAAACAGGAACCCGATTTGCAGCCAGCTGCCCACCAGGCGCATCAGGATTGCCACGCCAATGGTCATCAAGGTGAAGGAGATGAGTGTCCACACGGCTTCGCCGCCCAGCTCCACCAGGGTGTGCATGAACGGTTCACGCATCCGTTGCAAGGGCAGGGCGATCAGCGTTTGCAGGCGGTTCACGCTGTCATCGGCGGCCCCCAGGCACACCTCGCTGACGCCCAGCAGCACCAGCAGCTTGGTCAGGTCCTGGCTCTGCCCGACCTGGCCTTTTTCCCGCGCGTCGCGTTCGGCCTTGGGCGTGGCCTTTTCGGTTTTTTCACTCATGGCACGTGCACGATCTGGCCGAGGATGAACTTCAGGTCCAGCCAGTGCTTGAGTTCGCCGTTGCCAAAATCCAGCAGGGTCGGCAGGTACACCAGCAAAAACAGCAGACCGGCCATGCTCTTGGCCGGCATCGCCAACACCGACACATTGAGTTGCTGGGCATACAGGCCGACGATGGCGAAGGCCGCTTCGATCAGCAGCAGCAAGCCAATGAACGGCGCGGCGTACAGCAGGGCGTGTTGCAGGGTGCGGTTCAGTTCCCCAAGGAACACGTCCAGACCCTGGATATCCATGCCCGGCAGCCAGGCGGTGGGCGGCCAGATCACGTAGCTGTCCCAGATCACTTGGGTGATCAGCGACAGGCCACCCGACAGGATCACCAGCATGATCAGCATTTCCTGGAACAACTCACCCAGGGGCGTGGCGTCCGGCCCCAGGGACGGGTTGAGCTGGCCGCCACTCAGGGCGCCGCGCTGGCTGTCCAGCAGGGCGCCGGCGGTGGCAAACATCCAGAACGGCGCGTACAGCAACAGGCCCAGGAAGATGCCCAGCACCGACTCCTTGACCAGCAGGCCGGCGATTAAAAACCAGTCGTCGTTCTGTGCCGCCAGCACCCGGCCGATGCTCGGCGCCGGGATCAGCGAGACCGCAATGGTCACGCCGTAGCGCAGCGGCCCCTTCAAGTATTTGAAGCAGAACGCCGGCACCAGGATCATGCACGGCAGAATCCGCGCCATGGCCAACCCCGTGCCGAGCATCAGCTCGAACAGATGTTCGCCGTCAAACGGAATCAATGCGCGCCACCGGTGCGTGCGATCAGGTCGAACGCCAGGTTGATGAACGAGATCAGCTCCACGCCGATCCAGCGCCCGGTGGCGGCCAGGGTCAGGCCCACGGCGGCCAGCTTGACGCCGAAGGGCAGGGTCTGGTCCTGAATCTGCGTCAGGGCCTGCAACAGCGAGGTCAGCACGCCCACCAATACCGCCACCAGCAACGGCGGGGCGGTAAGGATCACCACCAGATACATGCCTTGCTTGAACAGCTCCAACGCTTCCACGGCCACACTCACAGATAGGAATAGAACAGGCTGTCGAGCAAGCGTGACCAGCCTTGCACGAGCACGAACAGCAGCAGCTTGAGGGGCAGCGAAATGGTCATCGGCGACACCATTTGCATGCCCAGCGCCAGCAGCAGGTTGGAAACGATCAGGTCAATCACGATGAACGGGATGTAGATCAGAAAGCCGATCTGAAACCCGGCCTGCAGCTCCGAGAGCACAAACGCCGGAATGGCCAACAGCAGGTCGTTGCTGGTGGCTTTATCGGCCATCTCGGCCGGCCACATGCGGTGGGTGTTTTCCAGCAGATGGGCCTGCACATCCGGGTCGGTATTGCGGGTCATGAAGTGCAGCAACGGCTGGATGACCGTGTTGGCGCTGGCCTCGAGCTTTTCGGTGGTGCCGATCTGCAGCGGGTTGTCGTTGATCCGTTGCTGAATCTCATGGGCCACCGGGGCCATGACGAACAGCGTCGCGGCCAGGGCAATGCCATACATCGCGATGTTCGGCGGCACCTGTTGCACGCCGATGGCGTTGCGGGTGATCAGCAGCACCATGGAGATCTTCAGGAACGCCGTGCAGACGATCAGAAACAGCGGGATCAACGACAGCGCGCCGAGAAACAGCGCGAGCATGATCGGGTTCATGCCGTCCAGAATCATCGATCAAACACCACACGGGTAATCTGCAGGCCCAGGCGCCCATCGACGTCTACCAGCTCACCGTGGGCAACCACGCGTTCGCCATGGCACAAGGTGGCTTCACCCGGCGCGATGCCGGTAATGCCCACCACCGAACCCGGCGCCAGGCGTTGCAGCGCGTCGAGGGTAAGGCTGACAGCGCCTGCGCGTACCGTCAGTTCTAGGCTCAAACCGTTCAGCGCCGAGGCGGGCGCGGCGTCGTGAGCTGGTGCGTCAGCCGGGGCCTGGTCGTCCCAGGGCTGCCCAGGTTCTTCGTCGAACGGGACACTGGCTTCTTCCTCACCCACGTCGCTGTCGGCGCCAAAGTATGGCTCATTCATGGTGCAGGTCTTCCTCGTGAATCAGCCGCAGCTGCAAATGGTCGTTCAAGGTTTCGCTGTGCACACGCCACAGGCGCTCACCCAACTGCAATCGGCCCTGGCCCTGGGGGTCGAAGCGCGGGGTGGCGGGCAGCAACACATCGCCGGGGCGTAATGAGCGCAGTTCATTCACGCTCAGCTGCAAGCGGCCGAGTTCCAGCGGGTAGTGCAAGGGCCAGTCGTGCGGCCATTGCTGTTCGAGGTAGTGCCAAGGAGCGGCATCGAACAGCTGTAGCAGGGTGTCGGCGCTGCACTTCACTACCCCGTGGACCCGCTCGCCGCCGCGCTCGACACTGATGCGGCACTCCAGGCACTCGGCCTGCGGTGGGCAAGCCAGCGGCGAGGGTTCGAGAGGCGAAAGCAGGTCATAAATAGCGTCTGGAAACTGTTGATTGATCAACTGCCAGTACCACGCTTGCAGTTCCCCAGCGGCAATAACCGGGGTTTCCCCCAGCAGGCTCAACAGTGCGTCGGCGTTGCTCAGTTGCAGCGGGCCGTGTTTGCCCGACAGGTTCAGGCGCAGGTCATCGGGGTAGCTGCCAGGCGGCAGCAACGGACCCAGGGTCAGGTAGCCGGACGTCTCGCCGCTGCCATACGCCAGCCAGCGTCCGCGCCCCAGCGCCTGGCACGCGTTCGCCACCGTCGAGGACATGCGCCGCAGTACCAGGGCTTTCATGCATCACCCGCCGGCTGTAAAGACAGCTCCACGGCATGGCCCAGGGCGTGGGAAAATGCTTCCTCGCAGGCGGGCTGATGGCGCCCCAGGCGCTCCAGCACATCGCGACGCGAGAAGCTCAGGCGGATCGCCCAATGGCCGGGATTTTTTTGCGCCTGGATCTGCACCTTGCCCAGGTTGGGCATCAGCAGGGTGGCGCTGAACGGGCGATTGCCCACGTCTGGCAGCCGCAGTGCCAGTTCATCGACCAGCTGTGTCGGGACGCCCTCGATGGGCGCGAACATTGAAAAATGGCTGCTCCCACCGTCCTGCGAGCCGGACTGATCGTCCTGCTCGCCCGGCAGCGGCGCGATCAATTGCTCAAAGAGCACACCGTCGGCGTCCAGCTGCGGGCTGCTGTCACTCAGCACTCTGCTGTCGGCCTGACGGTTGCGCAGCACGTCATTGCGCTTGGGCGCCGGGTTGCCGGTCGGGTAAGGCGTGGCGGGCACGGCGGCGGTTTTTACCGGCGCCGGCGGCGGTGCCAGGTGCTTGATCGGCTCAGTTCTCATCAAGGCTCTCACTCATGCAGGCGAGTTTTTCCACCGCACGCTGGCGCGCCTTGACGGCTTGCTGCGCCTGCTGCAGTTGGTGTTCCTGCTCCTCGATGCGTCCGCGCAACTGGCTGACGCTCTGACGGATGTGCGCGAGGCGGTCGAGCATGCGTCGCTCCTTTTCGTGCCAACGGTCGATATCGCTCAGCTCCATGGTTCTTTCCAGGTGCGTGTCCGACAGCTGTTGACGCCGCAGCTTCTGGTTATCGCGCTCCTGATTGAGCGAAGCCGTGCTGATCAGCAACTGCTCGTGGAGCTGGTGCAGCTCCTGCTCGATTTGCCGGCGAGCACGCTCGGCGCTTGCCTGACGGTGTTGTCGCAACGGTTTCAGGACGCCGATGGCGTGCTCCAATGCAGCGCGGTCCAGGTCTACTTCCAGGTCTTCGTCCATGTTCAATCCGGTAATTGCGAGGTGATGTAATCGAGGCGCGCCAGGGTGTCGTCGAGGCTCACAGGCTCACGCAGGTCCTGGCGCAGGAACTGGTTGATGGTTTCGTGCAGCTGCACCGCGCAGTCGGTGACCGGATCCGTCCCGGCCTGGTATTCCCCCAGGCGCAGGAGCATTTCCACTTGTCGGTAGGCGGCCATTAACTGGCGCAGGCGGTTGTTGTTGCGCACGTGTTCGCGGCTGGTGATATTGCCCAGGATCCGGCTGATGCTGGCCGGCACGTCGATGGCGGGGTAGTGCCCGCGTTCGGCCAACTTGCGCGACAACACAATGTGCCCGTCCAGCAGCGAGCGCACTTCGTCGGCCACCGGGTCGTTCATCGAGTCGGCCTCGATCAGCACCGTATAAATCGCGGTAATCGAGCCGTTTTCACTCATGCCGGCACGCTCCACCAACTGCGGCAGCAAGGTGTACACCGAGGGCGGCAGGCCGCCGCGCCCCAGGGGCTCACCGGCGGCAATCCCGATTTCCCGTTGGGCGCGGGCAAAACGCGTCAGCGAATCGATCAGCAGCAGCACTTTCAGGCCGCGCTGGCGGTAGGCTTCGGCAATGGCCGTGGCGGTGAAGGCCGCGCGGGCACGCTCCATGCTCGAACGGTCGGATGTGGCGCAGATCAGCACCGAGCGCTGGCGCAGTTCGTCATCCAGTTCATGGTCGAGGAATTCACGCAGTTCGCGCCCGCGCTCACCAATCAGGCCGAACACGATCACGTCGCAGTCGATATTGCGGGCCATCTCCGCCAGCAGCGTGGTCTTGCCGCAACCGGCGCCGGCGAAGAGGCCGACGCGCTGCCCTTCACCGATCAGAATGGCACTGTCAATCGCGCGAATGCCTGTAGGCAACGCATTGCTGATACGCGGTTTCTGCATCGGCGGCAACGCGGCGGCAATCACCGGGGTGGTGGTGCGCGGGTCGTGCAAGCCGGCGAAGGCGCCGTCGCCATCGCCCAACAGCGGTCGGCCGAAACCATCGAGCACGCGCCCCAACAGTTGGTCATCCACGCCAATGCGGTGGGCCATGCCCAGCGGTTCGATACGCGCGCCGACCTGGATGCCTTCGGGCGTGCCAAGGGCGCTGAGCAAGGTGCATTGCGGGGTAAAGCCGACGATTTCCGCGAGCATGGTGCTGCCGTCGCCCTTGCTGACCTGGCACAGGTCGCCGATTTTGGCCGCCGGTACCTGGCACTCCAGCAAGATCCCGCTGACCGCCGACACTCGCCCGCTGATGCGCACGGCCGAGCAGTGGGCCAGGCGTGTGCGCTGCTCCTCGGTCCAGCGCGCGAGGGCGGGGTTCACCAGTGCATCTCGATGTGTTGGTCGCCGTCGAACTCGATGTGCTGCTCATCCAGGCGCGTGAGCCGCAGCCCCTTTAACTGGTCGCCGAGGTACATCCGATGGCCGTCGGCGGTGACCAGGTGTGCGTTATTGCCCGAGATGATTTGCACAATGGCAAACGGCAGGCCGGTGCCCACGGCGGTGACTTTGTCGAGCACCGGCACAGCCGATGCAAAGCGTTCGTTGAAGCCCTTGAGCATGCGCGTGTAGATCGGCAGCGCGTCGTCTTTAAGGTGCCCCTGGAGGACCAGGCCGTCGTCGCTGTCTTCCACACTGACCTCGGTCAGCAGGCGATCACTGAGCAAGGTGCTGAGGCGGCGGCGTACTTCATCGCGGCTGGTCAGGCTGATTTTCTCCGATGCCGGCGCCTGCGCGGGTTTGGCGGGTGCAGTGGCGGGCGGGCTCTGTTGCGCAACGGTGGCCGGCGCCGGAGCGGCCACAGTGCGGCTCAAACCCCAGGAGGCGCCTGCCGCACCGACGACCAAACCGGCCAGCACCCCGCACGCCAGCTTTAGCCGTGACACGCGCGGCGGCGGCAACGGGCGCGGTGCGGCGATCGGTTCGTGCACCGGCGGCCGTGTCGGCGCCACCAGCATCGGCACTTGTGGCCACGCCTCTTCGGCGGGCGCCAGGCACAGCCACACATTGCCGAGCACAAAGGTCTGGTTGGGGGTCAGCACGGTGGTGGCGAGGGCATGCCCTTCGGCGTCGTTGATCAGGCTTTGTTCGGCGTCCAGCGCCCAGCCCGCTTCGGTGCGGCTCAGGCGACAATGCAGCGCAGCGATGCCCGGGTCGTACAGCGCCAGGTCATGGTCGGCATGCGCACCGATCAGCCATTGCTCGCCGATCAGCGGCAGTGCGGCGCCCTGGTGCAGGCCGTTGAGTACACGCAGTTCAAACATCGCAGAGGCTCCAGGTGTCAGGCGGCATAGTCGTCTTCTTCCTGTGGGGAATACTCGTCTTCCAGGTCGAAGCGACCCAGCACTTTGACTTCGGCGGCATTGCTGATTTCGGCGAAGGACAGCACCGGCACATGGTGGAATTCATCTTGCAGCAGCGTGCGCAGCGGACTACGTAAATCCTGGGCCACCAACATCACCGCGCGCTCGGTGGAGCGCAGCGGGAACGCCATGCGCAGTTGCTGTACCAGCAACAGGCTGGACTCGCTGTTGAGGGCAAAAAAGGTTTCGGTCTGGGTCTGGCGCAAGCTGTCGCGCAGGATGCCTTCGCTTTCCGGGGTCAGCAGCCACACCTGCAGGCCAACCGCGCTGCAATACTGGTTGTAGATCAGGGATTTGAGGGCGATGCGCACATAGTCGTTGAGGGCGGTGACGTCGCGTTCGTGCTGGCCGTGTTCGATCAGCGTCTCGGCAATCACCCGTACGCCGCGCAGCGGTACGCATTCCGATGCCAGGCGTTGCAGCACTTGGGAAAAGCGCGCCAGCGGCACCACGCGCTGCAGCTCCTGGGCCACTTCCGGTTGTTCCGACTCCAGCCAGCCGAGAATCGCCTTGGTTTCCTGCAAGCCGATAAATTGTGGGCCGCACACCTGCAAGGCGCGCTCCATGCGTTCGATGATCAGGGTGCTGGCGGTCACCACCGGCAGGCTCTGCAACTGCGGTGCATCGACGGGCATCCACAGCCATTGGCTTTCCTGGCGGTCCACGGTGCCGGTGATGGCCTGTTCCAGCTGATCGACGACTTGTGCCTGGCCGTCAATGGCGACATGGGTCTGGCTCAGGGTGGCCTTGAACATCGGCACTTCGTAGACCACGAAACGGAACTCGTCCTGCTCTAGATGGGACAGGTACTCGATGATGAACGAGGGCAACGTCAGGCCGTAATTGACCACCAGGCGGTTACGACGCTGACGGATCTCGCTGACCAGCGATTCCACCAGTGCGCGGTTCTGTGAGGGGTGAAATTGCAGCACAAATTGCCGGCTCGGCAGGAACATCCGCAAGTCTTCCTTGCCATTGTTCTCGGGGGCGACGTGTACCGGTTGTTCGGTCACCACCTTGGGTTTGGCCCGCTGCAATTGCAGGAAACCGCCGAGGCTGCAAATGATGGCGATGGTGATAAAGACGGCGGTGGGCATTCCCGGCATGGCGGCAAAGCCGAGCATGGCCACCGAGGCGATGATCCACGCTTTGGGCTGGCTGGTGATCTGTTCGGCAATTTCGCGGCCGATGTTGGCGTCGGCCGCCGCGTTGTCGTTGGAGACGCGCGTGATGATCATGCCCGAGGTCACGGAGATCAGCAGGGCCGGAATCTGCGCGATCAGGCCGTCGCCGATGGTCAGCACGGTGTAGAGCTGCACCGCATCGCCGGCGCTCATGCCATGTTGGATAACGCCGATGGAGATGCCGCCGATCATGTTGATGGCCACGATGATCAGGCTGGCGATGGCGTCGCCATTGACGAACTTCATCGCGCCGTCCATGGCGCCGAACAGCTGGCTTTCCTTGCCCAATTCGGAGCGCCGGCGCTTGGCTTCCTGTACGTTGATCAGGTTGGCGCGCAGGTCGCTGTCGATGGACATTTGCTTGCCGGGCATCGCATCGAGAGTGAAGCGTGCGCCCACCTCAGCCACCCGTTCCGAGCCCTTGGTGATCACCAGGAAGTTGACCACCGTGAGGATCATGAAGATCACCATGCCCACCGCCAGGTTGCCGCCTACCACAAACTGGCCGAAGGCCTGGACGATGTGGCCGGCATCCTGGTTCAGCAGGATCAGGCGCGTGGTCGAAATCGACAGCGCCAGGCGAAACATGGTGGTGATCAGCAGCACCGACGGAAACGTCGAGAAAGCCAGGGGCCGGGGCAGGTGCATGGCCAGCATGATCAGCAGGCAAGAGATGCAGATGTTGACTGCAATCAGGATATCAACCAGCCAGGTGGGCAGCGGCGTGATCATCATGAACACGATGGCCAGCACCACAAATGCCCCCACGATCTCGGAGCGGCGCATGGCCGCCAGGGCGATCTGGTTCAGCAGGTTGACGATCTTGTGCATCAGACAGGTCGCCCCTTGGCCAGTTTTTGCTCTTGCTGGGTCAACTCGGCCATCAGCATCAGCAAGTTGCCCAGGGCGTTCTGGCGGGCCTTGAGGTCTTTCCACAACAGGATCGGCAACTGTTGCAGCATCGGACGCAGGCCATTGAGAAACGACAGCTGATGCTTGAGTTGTGAGCCGCCGATAAATTGCGTCAGTTGCAGGGTCTCATGCAGGTTCATGCCTTTACCCGACAACACCAGCAGGTGCTTGAGAAAGGTCGGCGCGTTGAGCTGCAACGCCGGGTTTTTACCGCGCATGCGCCCCAGCAAGTGTTCGCAGTTGTGCAACAAGGTGGATACATGTCGGGCGGTATTAAGGCCGTGCATCAGCGTGCGCAGTTGCTGGCGGGTGCTGGACGGGGTGAAGGCGGCCATGTCGTCGGCGATCGCGCTGCGCAGGTCGCGCAGGGTCGGCTCGAAGTGGTGCTCGCCTTCTTCCTGGCCGAGGAGGGTGTCGATCAGGCTGGAAATCGTGGGTTGGCCCACTACGCCGTTGTAGTAAAGATCGCGCAGGGTTTGCCGGCGGCGTGGGTTAAGGCTGGAGCGGGCAAAGGCGCGGGCCGTGTTGATGCCCGCGCGTGCGCGGTTGCCGTGTTGGTGACGCAGCACCCGCAGTTGCTGTGACAGCAGCACGTGCTCCTCGCTGGCACCTTCGTTAAAGGCTTGGCGCGCGGCGGCTTGCAGCATCACATGGGCTTTTGCCGCATCGCCGCCGGCCGAGCGCAGCACCTCATCGAGGATGCTGTTGTCGATCACCTGGCGCTTGAGTTCCTTGCGCAAATTGCGCACCACGGAATCGAGGTTCAAGTCCTGGGTGCCCATCAGCAACTGGTACAGCTCACCCAGTTTCATCGCTTTGGATTGCAGCGCCGTGCTGCTGATCACCAGGTCGCGCTGGCTCAGTGACTGGCTTTGCTGGATCAGTGCCGAGGTGAATCGGGCCACTTGCTGCGGCGTGCTGCCCTGGTCTTTGGCGATCGTCGGCGCCATGGCCGCAGACGTGGCTTCGGGCCTTGGCGTAACCGGGAAAACAGGCTGGATCGCGACGATGGGGTTGAACGCGGAGATTTTCATGGCGCGGCACTGACGCAGGGGATCATGCGTAGTGAGTGGGGGTTTTGGCTAACCGGTTCCACTTAATAAGGCAATAGAAAAAGTGTGCATAAATATGTATTGGTCAAGATACGTTTGTGCAGAATCTTGCATTTTTTCAAAAGCCTTAGAAAAAATATGCTTATAAAACAGTCAGATAGGGCTTGTGTATTTGTGGCATGTATATCGCTCTATAAGCAGGACATATCTTGAAATGGTATTTGTCCATGTGTGTGATCGATTCGCTGACGTTTTCCACTGGTATTTCCGCGCTTCGCCAACTCGATGAGACGCTGTTGCAGAAGGTTCGGTTGTTCATCAGAAAGAAGGTGATGAACCCCGATGATGTCGAGGACCTGCTGCAAGGCACCTTTCTTGAAGCCTTGCGAAACGAGCATAAATTTCGCAATGAATCGCTGCTGCTGACCTGGCTGTGCGGTATCGCGATGAACCTGATTCGCAGCCATTTTCGCCAGCTCTACAACCAGCCATTCCAGGCCTGCCTGGAGGAGCGTGAAGTGCTGGATATTACCGATCAGAGCGATGTGTTCAGCGAGGTCAACGGCAGCCGTCAGTTGGTGCGGGTGGTGGGCGCCATCGCCACCTTGCCGCTGAACATGCAGGAGATCATCCACGTCTCAATGGAGATGGAAGGCAACTACCTGGACACCGCCTCGCAACTCGGGGTGCCGGTGGGGACGGTGCGCTCGCGGTTGTCGCGGGCGCGCGAGCAACTCAAGCGACGAGTCTCCAGCGGATTTTGATCTGCGCGGCACAGATGGCCAATTAATTACACAGGAGGAGGGAACCTCTTGTGGCTCTGGTCCCACGCATTACAAATGTCCAACAGAAAGTGGCGGCCCCCTATGCGCATTTCCAATTCCCCGTTTTCCAGTAGCAGCTCTGTCGCAGATTCCCAGGCGTCGCCCGCAACGTCGGACGCGCAGGGCGGTGGGCCTGCGAAAAACGGCGGCGTGCAGTTCGGCTCCCAGGCTCAGCCGCTGGAGTTCCTGAAGCAAACGCAAGATACGCTGGATGCCGGCAACGCCCAGATCGCGGATTTCGAGAAGCAGCTGGGCACTGAGTTGAACTCGTTCAAAAACCAGATTGATCAGTTCATGAAGAACCTGTTCAACCCGCCGGCTGACCCGCAGTCGGCACCCGGCCCGGCGTCGGCGCCAGGGGTAGAAGCAGGGTCAGGCGCGGCTTCAGGCGCTGCGCCTGCAACAGCATCTGCGCCGACCACGGCCGCAGCGCCGGTGCAAGGCGCGGCCCCGGCAGCACCACCCGCGGCACCAGCGACCAGCTCGGTAGCGCCCGCCAGTGACAGCGGTAAGTTCCTGGACGACTCCAAATACAACACCCCGGATGCCTTGAAGCGCTGGGCGCCGATGGTCGCGAACCTGCCGCCCGACCAGCAGTTGCAGGCCGAAAAAGAGCTCAACCGACCGATCGCCGCCGCGCAGATGGCCCAGGAAGGCGGGGCCAATGGTGCGCAGGCCATGGCGTTCATCAAGGCCAACCCGGCGTTGGAAAACGCTATCGATACCGCGATCAACCCCAAGGCCGATGGGATCATCAACAACAAAGACCTCAGCAAGTTCGTCAGCCAGATGCAAAGCTCCGCCGACGGCGCCAGCAAGGACCTGGCGGCGTACCAGAAAGCCAACCCGAACGCCGACGAGCAATCGCTGCAAATGGTGATCTCCGCGTCGGTGATGCGCGCCAACGAACCCTTGACTGCCGCTGCGGACCCGGCGCACGCCGCAGGTGCCAACGGCCAGACCAAGGTCGATGGCCTCACCGACCAGGCCGGCCTGGCCGCGTTGCAAAACAGCAACCCGGGGTTGGCAGGTGTGACACGCCAAGCCGCAAAGACCTGGTCGCAACCGGGCTTTTTCAACCTGCTCGATCAAGGCGGGCTGTCGGGTCACGCTCTGGCGGCCCATAGCCCGGATGGTTTGTTTAACGCGGCGAATATCAGTGGCTGGATTAAAAACCAGGCGCCCAAAAATGGCGGCGAATTCGCCAGCATGGTCAGCGATGCCGCGACCATCAATGCGGTGGCCAACGTCGATATCAGCAAGCTGGGCGCCGACGTTTTCAAGAACCCGCAGAATTACTCCGGCGCGCAAAAAGCAGCGGTGATGGTCAAGTTGCAACAGACCAAACTGAGCGTCGATGCAGGCAGCGACCTGCGCAAAACCGGCGATACCGAAAAAGCCCTGTCCGACGATATCAGCCAATTGCAAAACGACCCGGACGTGCAGGCCTATCTGCAAAAAGCTGTGCCGGAACAGGAAAAAGCCCTGGTAGCCAGCGACCCTTCGTTGACCAAGGCGGTTTACGACCAGATGAAAAACGTCAACAACGGCTCGGCCCTGAGCGCGGATATGGACACGGCCGAGAAGAACATGAAAAAGGGTGCCGCGGCGCCCGACTACAGCAGCGCGGCCAACGGCCTGTCGGCCCAGTTGCAGTTGCAGCAGGATTTGCTTGGCCCTAACGCCAAGGTGCCGACGGCGCAGCAGGTGCTGGGCAACCAGCCCGCGCTGCAATGGAAAATGCAGGACGCCTACCAGGCCAACTTCACCCAGGGCGGCGAGTTGCAGCAGGGCCTGAGTGGCAAGAAACCCGACGCCACCCAAGCGCTGCAAACCGTGAACGATCACCGCGCGGCCTATGAAAGCGTATTGCCGCCCGCGTTTGTCGGCGCCCAGCAGGCGGGCTTCCAGAGTTCTACCCTCGATGCCTTGCAGCAGTCCAAGGCCGGACGCAGCTTCCTCAACAGTGCGGCCAATGGCGATGCGACGGCCACCGCGACCCTGGCGATGACGGCCACGCAAAAGGCGCAGAACGTCAAAGACGACGTGGATGACGTCAAGAAGGGCATCAGCAGCGTCAAGGACGGTGTGGACGCGGTGCGCTCGATGGCGGGCCACGAAGCCACCGTGGGCCTGGGCCGCATGGCGGCCGGTGCGGCGATTCGCGTGGGGGTGGCAGTCGGTGCAGAAGCTGCCGGGGCGATGGCTGCCAGCGTTATCGGCGCCGCTGCCGGCCCTATCGGCTGGGCAGTGGATGCCCTCGCGAGTATTGGCCTGGGCATCGCCGCGATCATCGCGGCGGTGAAGAAGCACGCAGAAGCCAAGGCGTTCGACCATAACGTCGACCCGACGCTCAACCAGTTCGGCATTCCGAAACCGCATTGATCAACACGCCTCGTTCCTGAGATTAGCCACCAAGGAGTACTGCTTTGAATATTTCCCCTGCGTCGCTGCGTACCGCGATTCAAGACATTGAGAAAGACCTTGAGAAAGTCCTGGGCCAGGGTTCCCAGCCTGCCTCAGCGCAGCATGGGCAAGCTGGGCAGGGCGCGCCTGCCGGGGCCAAGGAACTGACGGCTGCACGCCCGGACAAACCTATCGACTTCGGCACGCCTTCAGACCCTTCCTCGACCACCACACAGCCCAAGTCGGCTGATCAGAAAAATGACGCGGACCAGAGTGGTTCGCTCAATCAGATGATCGAAGACATCCTCAAGGTGGTGATGCAGTTCCTGCAGTCACTGATGCAAAAAAATGGCGACTCGGGGTCCGATAGTGGCGATTCGGGCTCGGGCTCGGCCAAGCCGGCCCCGCACATTCCACGTAGCGGCGTGGCTGACCAGGGCGGTGGCGCTGCGGCTCCAGCGCAAGCCGCC
This sequence comes from Pseudomonas sp. ChxA, assembly GCF_030263855.1. Classification (NCBI taxonomy): domain Bacteria; kingdom Pseudomonadati; phylum Pseudomonadota; class Gammaproteobacteria; order Pseudomonadales; family Pseudomonadaceae; genus Pseudomonas; species Pseudomonas sp. ChxA. Next base: position 4,508,655 of record NZ_JARPMK010000001.1, on the reverse strand, counting down.
CCGGCGGCCGGCAATGCGCCTGCGAGTGCAGCGTCGGGCAACACCAGCGTGACGGGCAGCGGTGACTTGCACCTGCCACCGGCACTGGAACCGTATCGCGCCGACATCCAGGAAGCCGCGCAGAAAACCGGAATGCCCGCCAGCGTTATCGCTGGGCAGATCTGGGCCGAATCTCGTGGCGATTCGAATGCGTCCAGCACCAACGTCAACGGCAAGACCGATGGCGGCTTGATGCAGGTCAACGCCGACACCGCTGCGGAAATGAAGAGCGAGAACCCGGACAAATTCAACGGCAACGCGATCCACGACAACATCATGGCCGGCGCGCTCTATCTGCGTGACCAGAGCAAGGCGTTTGGCGGTGATATCGGCGCGGCGCTGCGTGCGTACAACTCGGGGCCGGACAAGGTCAACCGCAATAACCTGGCGGACGTCGGCGGCGTGGGCGACCCGGACTACGTGAAAAACGTGCAGCACTTCGCCCAGATCATCGGCAGCGGCCAGGGGCAATTACCGGCTTAAAAACATTATTCACCCGTGTAGGCAGTACGTTGTTACCCGATTTGCCAGGAGGCTATAAGCATGAGTAATCCCCCAAGAATCAGTTCTCATCCACCGGTATTGCCCGAGTTGGCATTTGAAGTCGAGCGACGCAACCAGGGCATCCCGATGCAGCCGCTGGGCCATAGCGCGATAGCCGGCGCCGCGCCGGTCAGTAGCGTCAATGATCCTCAGGTGCTGTTGGACCTGGAGCAAAAAATGGCGGATATTTTTGCCCCGCACGAAACGCCCGACAACAAGCAAGCCCTAGGCGCATTGGTCAAGGACCGCGCCGGGCAGTTGCAGGCGATGGGGCAGACAGCGGCCGATGTGGAGCGTTTGCTCGACAAGGCCACGCGTATGGATCGGGTAACATTGCCGGCACTTGGGGCGATGGGGTCGGCACCTTTTGCGGTGGCCTCGGTGCTGCTCGACAAGGTGCCGGACATCACTCAAAAGGCCGCTGGAAACCCGTCCTATACCGGGTTTATTGGGGGGGCGTTTTCGGGCGCGATCGACACGGCAGCCAGTGGCGTGCTGGCGCGTACTACCCATGACTCAATGTGGCTCAAGGCGCCGGCCGAGGTGCTTGAGCCAGTGATGCAGCAGGCTCAGGAGGCCAGGGGCACGGAGAACCTGGGCCGCCGTGCGCTGGATTCGGCGCTGGCGAATCAGACGTTCAGTTTGCGTAACGTTGCCAGGGGCCTGGTAGCAACGGCGCTGATGGGCACCGGCCACCCCAAGGCGGCTGCGGCGGCGGATACCGTGTTTGGTTCGGCCGGCGGCATGGCCGCTGGCGCCGGGTATGCGGTGGCCACGCGCCGCAGTGACCTGCACGCTCACCGCGCCGGCCCCGAATACCTGTTCGGGCGCCAGGATTGGAAAAAGCAGTATGAAACCCTCAGAGATTGCAGCACCACACGCGACCCGTTGATCAACAGTGGCAAGCGGTTGGCCAAACTGCCGCTGGACATCTTGACGGACACGGCCAAGTCCCTGGGTGGCGTCATTTCTGCCAGCAGTGCAACGGCAAACGGCTTGGCGCTGGGCGGTGGCGGAGCCTTGGCAACCGTAGCCCGCAGCATGGTCAAGGGCGCGGCGGCCAAGGCCGGGTATTCGCCTGCGGCCATCGCCGCCGCAGACGGCGCTACCAACGTTGCCATGTCAGCCATGACGTTTGGCGCTTACGGCGCGGTGGGGGTGTTGACCGACCCGGCCAGTAAGGCTGCGACCAAGACGTTGCAAGAAGACGTGCCAGCCAAGGCGATGAGCGCAGCAAGCGCTGTGGCTGAAGGCCTGTCGTCAGCCGCCGAGGCGGGTGCTAACGCAGTCGCCGGTTTGGCGAACCGGTTGCGCCAGCGCCCGGCGCGGGGCGTTGATCCGCAAGGTGGCTCCGAGGTCTGATTGGCGGGTATGAAAAAGTCCCGGGGGTTCGCTCCCGGGTTTTTTTTGCTTGGTCAGCTGCGAGCGCGCGCTGTCGCACCCAATAGCCAGGGCGCTACCGCAGTGTAGTGCGCGTGCTTTGGGCGCACGCCCCAGGGAACCCATCTGCGTGGTTACCCACTCACGGAAATGCTTGAAAAAACTGTGCCGCGAAGCGCTCCCGATGTGCCCACCCAGTGAGGCTATTCGATGAATCCTGTTGGTCCTGTAAACCACGTTTTTAGGCAGCCTGCGATTGCAGCGCCAAGCGTCAGCACACCCAAGGCGTCACCCGTTGTTTCCAAGGTTGTTGTTCCGCAGTTTCCAATCGATAGAAGCGGGCATATCAATATGCCCGCCCAGGAAATATTGGCGAGCCTGTGCGCGAAGAATGAGGTGACTTACCTGGCTGACACCCACGGCAAACTGGGGATTCCCGCCTTCGTCAGCGGCGCGGCCAGTAAACTCAAAGAGGCTGGAGTCGAAATGGCTGGGGTCGAGTTCGTCAAGTATTCAGAGAATGCTGCCTTTCAAGCTGCCTTGTCCCATGGCGAGGGCGCCGTGCAGGATTTCTTGAATAAGGACTGGGGCAAGCATGGTTACGAATGGACTGGTCGCGTGGCCAAGGCGATCTGTGACTTAAAGACTGCCGGCATAAAAGTAGTCGGCATCGACCGCGCCGTTGCGGGGCCAGCGCCTACCAACCTGCGCGAGTCATTGGCCTACATGAGAAAAAGGCTGGCGTTGAATGGTGCGTGGGACATGGCGCTTGTCCGAGAGCTGTCAAGCGCATCCATGAGCAAGGCGATTGTGTGGGGCGGCGCGACTCACTTTCGAACAGGCGATGCAAATGGGCCCAGTGACATGCGTCCTGGGCCGGTGATGGGATTTGCCTTCGAAGGTGAAAAGGATGCTCTGGCCCTGGGGCAGAGTCGGATGCGCTCGCTTGATAATAAACCGCTGATCGAAACCACCCTCGCGAATAGCTAGCCTGCACCCCACAGGGATGCAGGCAGGCGTGGGCGGCTCAGATCACGTAGAAACCGTGGGTGCCATCGCGCGCCAGTTGGTCGACCAGGCCGAATTCCCAGTCCAGGTACGCTTGCATGGCTTCCTTCGGGCTGTCGGTGCCTTCGTATGGGCGGCGGTAGCGGTCGATACGCGGTGACGCGAGATGGGTCTCGCCTTCTTCCAGCGGCAGTTTTTCGGCGATCCAGTTAAGCGTGCCACCTTGCAACAGGAAGACCGGCTTGCCGGTGATCGCTTCGACCTCGGCGACCGCCAGGCGCGCCAGTTGGCTGGTGCCGCAGGTCAGCACGTAGCGTTCGGCGGGCGGCACCTTGGCCAGGGCCTGGGGCAATTGCGCCCGCAAAGCCCAGAAGGCACCGGGGATATGGCGTTTGACGTAGTTGACGCTTGGGGTGAAATCCAGCACCGCCGTATCGCCATGGGGCAGCCACTCGGCCAGGGTGTGGGGGCTGATCAGTTCGGCCTGCAAGGGCGCCGGCACCGGCGCGACCCACGCACCGTGTTCGCTGAAGTTCGCTGGTTGCAGTGCGTCCAGCACATGCACCTCCCAGCCCAATTGCGCCAGCCATGACGCGGACATATTGGCCCGCACGCCGTCGTCATCGGCCAGCACCAACCGCGCTCCGCGCACGCTGGCCACGTGGTCGGTTTCCTGCACCAACTGGCCGCCCGGTGTGGAGCGCGCGCCCGGCAAGTGGCCGGCTTCGAATTCCTCCGGCGTGCGCACATCGAACAGGTACGTGGTGCGCTTGGGTTCTTGCTGCCAGCGTTGCAGATCGGCGAGCGTGGCGCGGCCAACCTGCGCCTTGTCGGCCACCCGGCGCGCATCCTGCGCGGCGATCTGGCGGTGTTCTTCGCTGGTCGGCGCAAAGCGGCGCGATTGGCCATGGGCGAGTTTCTGCCCGGCCAGGGTCCAGCCGATTGTGCCGTTGCGCAGTGCCGACACCGGGTTGGCGATGCCTGAGTTGATCAGCGACTGGGTGCCGATAATGCTGCGGGTGCGCCCGGCGCAGTTGACGATGATGCGGGTGGCCGGGTCGGGTGCCAGCTCACGCGCGCGCAGCACCAGTTCGGCACCCGGCACGCTGATGCCGGTAGGAATGCTCATGGTCTGGTATTCGTCGAAGCGGCGCGCGTCGAGCACCACCACATCGGCTTGGCTGTCGAGCAGGGCCTGCACTTCTTCGGCGGCCAACGAGGGCGTGTGGCGCTCGCTCTCAACCAACTCGCCGAAGGCCTTGCTGGGTACGTTGACGTCGATAAACAGCTCTCCACCGGCGCGGCGCCAACCGTCCAGGCCACCCTCGAGCAGGCTGACCTGGGTGTAGCCCAGCGCAACCAGGCGTGCGGCGGCGCGTTCGGCCAACCCTTCGCCATTGTCGTAGACCGTCACTTGGGTATCGCGACGGGGAATGCGCGCATACACCTCCAGCTCCAGCTTGGACAGCGGGATATTCGCAGCGAACAGCGGATGCGACTCGGCAAAGGGCGCTTCTTCGCGCACGTCGACCAAGGCGACTTCTTCACGGTCCAACAGGGCCTGGCGAATCTGGGCGAAGCTGCGGTTCGATACGGTGGTCATAGGGCAGGGCTCTTTTCTTTGGACAAATCCCAGATGTTCGGGAGGTAGGCGTTGGAATAACCGGAGATAAACAGTTTCTCGCTGCCGTCGGGCTGGTACACCGCACGGCGCACGGCACCGATATTGGCGCCGTATACGTGAATGCTGATCGACACTTGGTCGCTGTGGGCATTGCTGACCTGATGGATATCACCGACCTTGGGCGACACTGCCTCAACCTGGCCGGGCAGCAGTTGGACCGGTTTGCCTTCGGCGATCAAATTGCCATCGGGTGCCCGCTCAAAACCTTGGGAAAACTCCGCACCGCGCAACATGCCGATCAGGCCCCACACCCGATGGTCGTGAATCGGCGTGCGCTGGCCCGGCCCCCAGACAAAGCTGACGATGCTGAAACGCTGGCGTGAATCGGCGTGGAGCAAAAATTGCTGATAGCGCTCGGGATCCGGTTGGGCGTACTCGTCGGGGAGCCAGTCGTCATGGCTGACCAGTTGCGCCAACAGCTTGCCGCCACGGTGCAACAGATCGCCTTCGCGTGGGTTGCCGTCGATCAATTCCGCCAGGGCGCCTATAAAGGCTCTGAGTCTTTCGGGGTGTCGGGCCTGGGTCATGGCAATTCCATCATTGCGGTTATGGGGATGGCGTGATGGGTTTATATAAGCATAATGTTTATAGTTAATATGCTGTTTTTTAATGATTAGCTTATAGCTTTAGGTAATTTAGAACCGGTCTGAATAGCGTTAGACGTTATCGATCACAGCGCGGGCTATCCAGACAGCCGTGTGACAACTATGCTTGCCACACATCTTAATGACTGTTCTCTATGTGCGGCCCAAATGAAAATTGACGATATCGATGCCTTTGTCGAAGTGATTCGTTGCCAGTCCATCAGCCACGCCGCCGAGTCGTTGCAGCTGACTCAGCCGGCTATCACCCGCCGCGTGCAGAACTTTGAGCAGGCGCTGGGCGTGGAGTTGTTCGACCGCAACACCAAACCTCTCAAACCTACGCTGATCGGCACCCGTGTGTATGAACAATGCCGGCTGATCCTGCGCGAGATGGATGCCCTGCGTGAGTTGGTGGCCACCGATGCGCCGCCTAGCGGTGTGTTGCGCCTGGGTGTGCCGCAGACCATCGGCGATGTGGTGCTGCTGGATGCACTCAAGCACTTGCGCAGCGAATACCCCGACCTGCGCGCCCAGGTCGCGACGGGTTGGGGCAGCCAATTGGTCGGCAAGATCGAGCGTGGCGAGCTGGATGCGGCGGTGGCGTTGTTCCCGGCGGGCAAGATCTTCCCGGACAACATTGTCGGTGAGTCCATCGGCAAGATGGAGTTAGTGGTGGTGTGTGCCAAGGCACAGTTGCCGAAAAAGCCCTGCAAGTTGGCTGATGTGTATCAGGGCGGCTGGATTCTCAACCCGGATGGCTGTGGTTTTCGTGCCGGGTTGCAGCGCACCTTGTCCGACCAGGGCTTGGCGCTGCGGGTGAATCTGGAAACCTTTGGCACCGAGTTGCAACTGGGCCTGGTGGCGGACGGCCTGGGCTTGGGACTGGTGCCGCGCCCGCTGTTGGAGCGCAGTGCGCACCTTGAGCACTTGGCGGTGGTGCCGCTCAAGGACTTCAAACCGGTGATGGATTTGTGGCTGATCTACCCGCACTTTCTGGGCAACCTGCAAGGGCCGGTGGATGCATTTGGGACGCTGGTGGCTGCGTCTTTACACAAGATTCGCAATGCTGCTTGAGATTGAGGGGGGGAGCTGTTTGTCGGGGTGTATATCCGTTGCTGCGGTAACGGCTGAGTAGGGTTCCGCCCTTACGGCGGGTCACTTTTGTAAAGACACAAAAGTAACCAAAAAGTCTTCGCCCCACCACTCGGCACCTCGCTTAGGCTCGGTGTGCCCTCACTCCGGCTTGAATCCGTGGGCCGCCGCGATGGGCCATCCTTGGCCCAGCGCGGCTAACCCGGCGTCCTGCCGGGTTACCCACGGATTCAAGCCTGCGTTCGGCCATCGTGGTTAACGGGGCGTCTCAGATCAAAAGCAGATCAAGATCAAGATCTACAGCACGGCGGCCTGAAAGCCGATCTGAGTGGTTGAAGCAAGAGCCAGATCAAGTGCAAAGCAAAAGCCTCTCTGAATACACTTAAGAGCTGCTTTTCTGTGGGAGCTGGCTTGTCGGGTCGCCGCATCGCTGCGATGCAGACACCTTGGTGTATCAGGCACATCGAGTTGATGCCATCGCAGGCAAGCCAGCTCCCACATTGGTCGCGTCTACCACCCACTCTTTTCATAAAAAAAAATAATAATTAGCTTAGATTAAAATGTGCTTTTTATTATTTTTGGCCATCCCATAGGCTGACTGGAAGTCCTTAAGGCCATCCAGGAAGTTTTGCCATGAGCAGCGTCACCTCGATTTCCAGCGTTTCCAGCAACGTCCGCCAACGCGTCACGCCAGAAGAGTGGGAGGTGCGCGTCAAACTGGCGGCGGCCTATCGGCTGGCGGCGTTGTATAAGTGGACCGACCACATCTACACGCACTTTTCTGCCCGTGTGCCGGGGCCGGATGAGCACTTCCTGATCAACGCCTACGGGCTGTTGTTCGATGAAATCAACGCCTCCAACCTGGTCAAGGTCGACCTCGACGGCACGATTGTCGACGACCCGACCGGCCTGGGTATCAACTACGCAGGTTACGTGATCCACAGCGCCATCCACGGCGCGCGTCATGACCTGCAAGCGGTGCTGCACACCCATACGCGCGACGGCATTGCGGTGTCGGCGCAGAAGGATGGCCTGCTGCCGATCTCCCAGCACTCCATTGCGTTCTCCGGGCGCGTGGCCTACCACGGTTATGAAGGCGTGGCGTTGGACCTGGATGAGCGCGAGCGGCTGGTGGCCGACCTGGGTGACAAGAGTGTGATGATCTTGCGTAACCATGGGCTGTTGACTGCCGGTATCAGCGTGGAACACGCCTTCCAGCAACTGCAAGGGCTGGAGCGCGCGTGCAATATCCAGATCGCGGCGCAGGCGGGCGGCAATGCCGAGCTTGTCTTCCCGCCGGCAGAGGTGGTGGCCAAGGTGGAGGAGCAGGCCAAGGTGTTCAGCAATGGCGCAGGGCCGGGTGTGGTGCGGCATTGGAATGCGTTGGTTCGGCAGTTGGAGCGTACGGATACCGACTACAAAAACTGAATCCGTGCTCGACGCCAGACTCCTGTGGGAGCTGGCTTGCCTGCGATAGCGGTGTAACAGTCAAGATTGATGTTGACTGAGACACCGCTATCGCAGGCAAGCCAGCTCCCACAGTTGATCAGCTCTCACATGGGTTTTGTGGTGTGATTAGGCGACCTGTTTGGCTTGTTCGCGCTCGGCGACCAGCTGGCGGGTCAGTGGGATCAGCTGCTTGCCGTAGTCGATTGCGTCGTTGAGCGGGTCGAACCCGCGTATCAGGAAGGTGGTGATGCCCAGGTCGTAGTAGTCCAGCAATGCCTGCGCGACTTGTTCGGCGGTGCCGACCAATGAAGTGGAGTTGCCCTGCGCGCCCAGCAACTCGGCGATCCCGGTCCATAGGCGCTTATCCAGGCGCGAACCCTGCGCTGCCGCTGCCAGCAAGCGGCGCGAGCCTTCGTTGGGTGGTTCGCGGCGCACAAAGCCCTGCTTTTCAGCCAGTGCCGTCGCCTGCTGCAAGATGGTCTCGGCACGTGCCCAAGCCAGCTCCTCAGTTTGCGCAAGGATCGGTCGCAACGACAAACTGAAGCGAATCGTGCGCCCGTGCTTGGCCGCTTCTGCGCGCACCTGGTTCACCACTTCGCGCACCTGCTCGTAGGTTTCACCCCACAGCGCATACACGTCGGCATGCTTGCCAGCCACCGCAATCGCAGCGGCTGAAGAGCCGCCGAAGTACAGCGGGATATGCGGCTGCTGCGGCGATTTCACCGTCGAGTGCGCGCCTTCGACCTGATAGTAGGTGCCTTTGAAATCGAAGGGCTGTTCGCTGCTCCATTCCTGGCGCACCACGCTCAGGTATTCGTCGGTACGTGCGTAGCGTTCGTCCTTGCCGATGTGGCTGCCATCGGCGCGCAGTTCACGGTCATCGCCGCCGGTGATGATATGCACGGCCGTGCGCCCGCCGTTGAACACGTCCAGGGTCGCGAACTGGCGTGCGGCCAAGGTCGGCTGTGCAAAACCTGGGCGATGGGCGATCAGGAACTGCAGCTTTTGGGTCACGCTGGCGGCATGCGCGGCGATCAGCGTGCTGTCCGGGCTGTTGGAATGAAACGCCACCAACGCGCGGTCGAAGCCCGCTGCTTCGTGGGCGAGGGCCACGGTTTCGACGTAGTCCGGTTGCAGGGTAGGGCCGCTGCGCGGGTGAATCTCGGAAGCGTGATGGCCGCCGATATAACCGATAAATTCGATGCTCATGGTCTGTCCTTGTCGATTGCGCGATTAACACCTCCTCCGGGCGTGGGGTCGGTCACTCGGGTCAAAAGTAAGGGCCGTGGCGGGGTCTGTAAAATGCCTGTTGGTTCTAACCTAATTATAAAAAGCAGAATTATCATGCGTAAGTTTTATTAAATCTGTGCACTCAATGTGGCGAGCAGGCTTGCCCTGCGTTGGGTGGCGAAGCCGCCCCAATTCAGACGGCGCGGTGAGGCAGCTGAAAGGGGCCGCTGCGCAGCCCAACGCAGGGCAAGCCTGCTCGCCGCAGAACAGTGTTCGCCCTTAACGGATACCGCTAAAGACTCAAACGAATCTCGGCGCACAAGCCGCCTTCGACCCGATTACTCAAGGTCAGCGAACCGCCGATCGCCACCGCCAGTTGCTGGGCTATCGCCAAGCCCAGCCCGGTGCCGCCGGTGCCACGATTGCGTGAGCTTTCTACCCGGTAGAACGGCTGCAGCACCTGCGCCAGCTCGGCTTCGGCAATTCCCGGGCCTGGGTCCAACACCTTGATCGACAGCTCGCCATGGGCTGTCGAGCCGACTTCCAGCTCGGCGCTGCCGGCGAATTTGAGGGCGTTGTCCACCAGGTTCACCAACACGCGGCGCAGCGCGTGCGGGCGGGTGTCGAGGATCATCGCGCTTTTGCCGCGCAGGCTGACCTGCTTTTGCATGTCCTGATAGTCAAACACCAGGCTGTCGAGAAAGGCGTCCAGGTCAATGCGGTGGCTGGCCTCGGTGGCGCCATGAACGCTGCGCGCATACGCCACGCCTTCACGTACCAGGTGCTCCATTTCGCTGAGGTCGCTCCACAGTTTGTCGCGGTCGGCACTGTCATCCATAAACTCGGCGCGCAGTTTCATGCGGGTGATTGGGGTTTGCAGGTCATGGGAAATCGCCGCGAGGATTTGCATGCGCTCCTTGAGGTACTCGGCAATGCGTTGTTGCATGGCATTGAACGCCGCAGCGGCATGCGCGACTTCACTCGGGCCGCTTTCGTCCAATGGCGTTGGGTGGGCGTTCGGGTCGAGGGTTTCGACCGCACGCGCCAGGCGCGTCAGCGGGCGCACGGCCAGGCGCACCGCGACCCAGGTGCAGCCGAGCAGCAGCGCCAGTTGCAGCACCAGCACCACCGGCAACCAATAGGCCACGGGCAGGGCGGCGGGGCGTACGTCGAGGGTGATCGGGTTGCCATCAGCCAGGGTCAGGTGTACCTGGAAGTGTTTCTGGATGCCGGGGATCTCGCGGAAGGTCAGGGCGTAATGCTCGCCCAGGGCGTCCGCAATCGAGGTGGCGGCCATTGGCACGTCGTTGCTGCTCATCGGTTCACCGACTTCGCCGGCGTTGAGCAAGTATCGGTAATTCTGCCGGTCGATACGCGCCAGCCAGCCGGCGCGCTCGTTGGCGGGCAGGCGGTCGAGAATGGCCACCGAAGTGGACACATCGTTTTCCAGGTTGCCGAGCATCACCGTACGCGCACTGATATAGCGCTCGTAGAACTGCGCACTGAACGACAACCCATGGGCACACAGCAGGCTGATCAAAAAGATCAGCGACAGCTGGGACGCCAGTGTGCGCGGCCACCCAAACCGCCATGGCTTCATTGCTCGGCCCCGAGGATTTGCACCGGCAGTGAAAACACATAACCCTCACTGCGCACGGTCTTGATATAGGCCGGTTCGCGGGCGTCATCCAGCAAGCGTTGGCGCAAGCGGCTCACCAGCAGGTCGATGGAGCGATCGAACAGGTCGGCGTCACGCCCCTGGGTCAGGTTCAGCAATTGGTCGCGGTTGAGTACGCGCTGCGGGTGGTCGAGAAACACCCGCAACAGGCGGTATTCGGCGCCGCTGAGGGCCACCAGAGTGTCGTCTTCGTCGAGCAGATGGCGGGCGGTGGTGTCGAGGCGCCAGCGGCCAAAGCGAATCAGCCGCCCGGTTTCACTCACTATCAGGTTCGGTGGCAGCATGCGGGTGCGCCGCAGTACGGCATTGATGCGCGCGAGCAATTCACGCGCGGAGAAAGGCTTGACCAGGTAATCATCGGCGCCCATTTCCAGGCCGATGATGCGGTCGGTTTCATCGTTGCGCGCCGTGAGCATCAGCACTGGCGTGGTTTTGTGCTTGCCCACCCGCAGTTCGCGGCACAGCTGCAAGCCGTCGTCGCCGGGCATCATGATATCCAGCACGATCAAGTCCACGGGCGTGGTGTCGAGGAAGCTGCGCATCTGGCGGCCATCGGCAACCACGGTGGTGCGCATGCCGTTTTTCTTCAGGTAATTGCCCACCAGTTCGCGGATTTCCCGGTCGTCATCGACGATCAGGATGTGATCGACATGATCCATGCTGCCTTCCTCGTTAAATGCTCTTGGGCGGCAGTCTAGCCATCGCCGCAGGCTTTGCCTTGTGCCCTTTGTATTGCAGTGTATCTGGCACTGACGAGATACACAGCGAAGCAAAAATCAGTGGCGCACGGCCTTGAGCAACAGTGCCTCGAATACCCGCTGGGCGCGCGGTTCGTCCGTGTGGGCGACATTGAAGCGCATCGAATTGAGGTGTGCCGGGTCGTAGCCGAACAGCGCGCCCGGCGCCAACACCAGGCTGCGTTTCAGCGCTTCCTGGGCCAGCAATTCACCGTTTACGCCCTTGGGCAGGCGCGCCCAGATAAACATCCCGCCTTCATACGCCATCGGCAACTCGCAGCCGCAGCGCTTGAGCCATTGCTCGACGCGCCCGCCGGACTCCATCAACCGCTGGACCATACGCTTGCGGTGCTTGGCGTAGCTGCCTTCGCTGAGCATGCGGTAGACGATCTGCTCGAACAATTCCGAGGTCACGCCGCCGCTCATCAGCTTCATGTTGGTGAGGTTGGCGGCCAATTGCGGCGCGGCCACCACGTAGCTGACGCGGGTGTTGGCGCTGAGGATCTTGGAGAACCCGGAAAGGTAGGTGACCTGATCCAGCCCGGCGAGGGCGGCCAGGCGCGGTGGCGGGTTGGGGTGCAGGTCGCCGTAGAGGTCGTCCTCGACGATATGGCAATGGTACTGCTGGGTCAGTTGCAGCAGGCGAAACGCCTGGCCGGGGCTGAAGGAATGGCCGGTAGGGTTATGCAGCACGCTGGTGGTCAGGTACAGGCTGGGGCGGTGCTCGGCCAGCAGCTGTTCGAGCGCGGCAAAATCAAAGCCGTCGGGGCGCCGCTCGATGGTCACCACTTTGACCCCGTGCAGGGCCAGGTTGGCGTGGAAGTTGAAGTAGCAAGGCGCGTCCAGCAGCACGGTGTCGCCAGGGCGTGCGAGCAGGCGCATGAGCATGTCCAGGCCTTGCACGGTATTGGGCGTGGTGATGATCTGTTCCACCGGCACCGACAGGCCTTCGCCGTGCAGCTTCTGTTGCAGGGCCTGGCGCAACGGCAGCAGCCCGGCCGGCGTGCCCAGGCCGGCGATGCGCAGTGACGGCGCGCGCACCACGCTGCGCATCGTTTGGCGGATGGCCTCGCCGTTCAACCAGTCCTCCGGCAAGTGCCCGCCACCGGGGCGCAGCTCGCCGCTGGCGGTGACCAGCGGGCGGCGCAGCACGCTGAGCAAGTCCTGGGGCAGCAGGTCGACCCAGGCCGCGGCGGCTGGGCGCGCGGTTTCCATCGCCACAAAATAGCCGCGGCCTTGGCTGGAGGTCAGCAGGTGGCGCCCGCGCAGGCGGTCCAGTGCCTCGTTAAGGGTGAACTTGCTGACGCCCAGGGTCTGGGTCAGTTCGCGTACCGACGGCAACTTGCTGCCGGGTGCCCATTCACCGCTCTCGATGGCCTGGCTGAAGGCGTCGACGATCTGCTGCACCTTAGGCGTGCCTTCCACAAAAGCGATGGCCGATACAAACATAAACCTTCCTTGTCTTTGCCGGTGCTTTTACCGGTGAAGTTAGGCCGGATTAGGCACCACTTTACCTGCCTTGTGCAATGACGCTGCCCTAGACTGCGCGCCATCTCGCCGGAAACCGGCGACGTTTCTTACACGCGAGCAATGGATTTCGCATTCTCATGAAGACTTATATGTGCGCCCCCTGCGGTTTTATGTACGTAGAAGAATTGGGTATTCCGGAGGACGGAATCCCGGCAGGCACCCCTTGGGAAGAGGTGCCGGAAGACTGGACATGCCCTGACTGCGGCGTGACCAAGGCCGACTTTATGGCCATTGAACTCTAATCCTCCATCAACGAAAGGAATCGCTCCATGGAAAGCAAACTGATCAACCCCACCGTGCCGTTCTGCACCGGCGTGGCACACCAGAAATACCTCAGCGCCGAAAAAGGCCTGCAAACCGCTATCGAAGGCGACTGCACCCATTGGTACATCGACGGCAGCCTGTTCGGCGAGATGGTCGATGACTGGACCGATGCGCGCATTGAAAGCCTGCAGGCGCAAATCGCCGCCACCGGCGTCAAGCCGATCTTCCACGGTAACTTCAAGGCGCCGCTGGGCAGTGACGTCGAGGCGTTCCGCGCGGCAGCGGTGGACTACGTGAAAAAAGAGATTGATATCGCCAGCCGCCTCGGCGCGCCGTTGATCATTCACGGCGGCTGCATCGTCGAGCCGAAAATGGTGTTAATGGCCAAGAAGGTCGCGCTGGAGCACTACCTCAAGTCGGTACAGGAACTGGCGAGCTATGCCGAGGCCAAGGGCACGGATATCTACCTGGAGAACCTGTCCAACTACGTCAACTACCGGCCGTTCCACTACATCTTCACCCACGAAGCCGAGTACGCCTTTGTGTTCGAGCGCCTGCAGGCCCATGGCAACGTGTACTTCTTCCTGGATGCGGGCCACGCCAACATCGAAAACGGCCTGCCGGCCGAAGTGGTGCGCAAATATCACCACTTGATCAAAGGCATCTCCTTCAGCAACAACAATGGTGTGCAGGATCAGCACTTCGGCATTCATGACGGCAACTGTGATTACGCCGACGTGGTGCAGGCCATCGTTGAAACCAACTGGAAGGGGCTGGTGGCGTTCGAAACCCGCAACCAGACCGCCAAGGCCGCCCTGGCCGACCTGGCGTTGATGTACCGCGAATCCCTCACCACTGAAATTGCCGTCGCCTGACAGGCCCAGGGGCGCGTGCTTTAAGCGCGCCCCGTTGTCGTTTTTATCAATCCAAGGTTCCGGCCCCATGACAAGTGCGTTAACGCTGTCTTCGTTTCTCTACTTCCTGCTGTTTTGCGCCACCATGACCTTCAGCCCCGGCCCCATGACCCTGTTGCTGTTGAGCCTGGGTTTGAAGGACGGCTTGCGCAGTTCTATCCCGGCGCAGATCGGCGCCAGTGTGTCTTACCTGATTTCCATCCTGATCTTTGCCGTAGGCTTTTCGGAATTGATCAAGGGCAACCTCGCCATTACCCAGACCATCCAGTGTGTCGGCGTGGCCTATATTCTGTACCTGGCCTACAAGCAGTGGACCAGCAGCGGTGTGTCGATCAACCAGGGCGGCGCCGTGGAAGGCTCACGCAGCCTGTTCGGCAAGGGTTTGCTCACCGGATTTTCCAACCCCAAGACCATCATCATGTTCAGCGCCGTGTTCCCGCAGTTTGCCGGTGCAGGCGAACACAGCTCGGCGGCGGATATCGCCATTCTCGGGCTGACGTTTCTGACCCTGCAGTTTGCCAGCGGCTGCCTCTACTGTTATTTCGGCCAGCGCATCAAGCACGTGCTGGAAAACCCCAAGCGCCGTGTGCTGTTGCAACGGATCACGGCGGTGCTGCTATTGGGCGTTGCATTGATGCTGGCGCGCGGGTTTTCGCACTGAAGTATTAGCTGGTAAGCAGTAGTGGCGCTTTGACGTTGCCCTGATAGACTCCAGGCACTCATCCAGGATTGCACCCCACCATGCCAGCCGTCGGAGGAAATGGACTTCCGCTCGCTTCGCGCCTGTTCAAATCGCGGCTCTTGGGGCTGACGCTGGGTTTTGTCTGCGTGGTATTTGGCATGTACCCCTTGCACCCGTCGCTGTGGGTGTGGGCCTGGATGCTGATTAACGCCTTTGTCTGGCCGCACCTGGCCTACCAGTGGTCGCGCCGCGCGAGCAACTCACTGCGCAGCGAACGGCGTAATTTACTCTTCGATTCGTTCTGCGGCGGCTTCTGGGTCGGTGCCATGCACTTCAACCCGTTGCCCAGCGTGACCACGCTGTCGATGATGACCATGAACAACGTCGCCATCGGCGGGCCGCGCTTTATGCTCGCCGGGTGGGTGGCGCAGGGGCTGGGCATCGGCGCCGCGCTGTTGGTGTTCGCGCCGGCGTTTGTCGCGGTGACCAGCGAGGCGCAGCTGTATGCGTGCCTGCCGATCCTGATGCTGTATCCCCTGGCGCTGGGCTGGATCTGCTACCGCCAGGCCGTGACCCTGGCCCGCCACAAGCGCGAGTTGCTGGCCTTGAGCCGCACCGACAGTCTGTCCGGCCTGCTCAATCACGGCGCCTGGAAGGACCATCTGGAGATCGAGTTCCAGCGCTGCCGCCGTGAACAGGTGGGCGCAGCCATTGCGCTGATCGACATCGACCATTTCAAGACCATCAACGACACCTACGGGCACGTCACCGGCGACATTGTGCTGCGCCAACTCAGCAAGGTGTTGCGCCAGAACCTGCGCGCGTCCGACCTGGCCGGGCGCTATGGCGGCGACGAGTTCTGCGTGATTTTGCCGGGCATGCCGCTCAATCGCGCCACCGAAGTGATGGACGCTTTGCGTGACCGCTTCAGCGCACTGGCCTATGCCCAGGACCCAACCCTGCGGGCCAGCTTAAGCATTGGCCTGGCGCCGTACCAGCCGGCGCACGCCGATTCCACCAGTTGGCTCAACGACGCCGACCAGGCGCTGTATGAAGCCAAGAGCAGTGGGCGCAACCGCGTGAGTTCCGTGCAGGGCAGTTGGTTACGCTCGGTCTAGTGGGGTAGGGTAGCGCAGCACCTCCCTACAACAACAAGGATCGGTCCATGCTTTTCACCTTCTCCCGTACCCTTCTGGCCGCCACCCTGGCCCTGACCTTCGCTGTGCCGGCCTACAGTGCCGAACCCCACAAGCAGATCCAGGCGGATGCCGAACAGTACAAGGCCGAGGCCCTGAAACTGCTCGAGCGCCTGGTGAATATCGACTCGGGTTCAGGCTACGAGCCGGGCCTGACCCAAGTGCGCGACATCGCCGTGGATGAACTCAAGCAACTCGGTTTCAGCATTGAGCTGGTGCCGGACAAAGCGGCCAACAACAGCCATGTGATCGCCACCCTCAAGGGCACCGGTAAAGCCAAAATCCTGCTGATGGCGCACATGGACACCGTGTTCAAGGAAGGCTCGGCCGCCGAGCGCCCGTTTCATATCAAGGATGGCCGCGCCTATGGCCCCGGCGTGATGGATGACAAGGGCGGCATCGTCGCCGGCATCTACGCGCTCAAAGTCCTGAAAAACCAAGGCTTCAAGGACTACGCACAAATCACCTTCCTGCTCGACGCCAGCGAAGAAACCGGCTCAGAAGCCGCCTCCGAGCTGATCCGCAAAACCGCCAAGGCCAACGACGTAACCTTGAACCTGGAACCCGGCCGCCCAGCCGACGGCCTGGTGGTATGGCGCAAAGGCAGCGCCACTGCGGTGGTCGAAGTCAAAGGCAAAGCCGCCCACGCCGGTGTCGCCCCCGAGCTGGGCCGCAACGCCGCGATGGAAGCCGCGCACCAGATCCTGCAGTTGGGCAAACTCGGCGATGAAGAGAAGAAAACCACCATCAACTTCACCGTGATCAAGGCCGGCGACCGCACCAACGTCATCCCCGACCAAGCCACCGCAAAAGCCGACGTGCGCGCGGCGCTGCCGGAAGAATTTGATCGGATCGAAAAAGACCTGGCGCGGGTGTCAGCCAACAAGTTGATCCCGGACACCGAAGTGAAAACCAGCCTGCAGCGCGGCCTGCCGCCGATGCCACAGACGCCGGAGTCGGACAAATTGGTCGCGATTGCCCAGGGGATCTACGGCGAACTGGGCCGCAAACTGACCATTGAAGGCAGCGGCGGCGCCGCAGATGCGAGCTTGTCGGCTGGGGTCGGGACGCCAACGTTGGATGGGTTTGGGATTGTCGGCGGGAATATCCATACGCCGGAAGAATATGCCGAGGTGGAAAGCGTGGCGCCACGGGTTTATTTGTTGAGCCGGATGATTATGGAGCTGTCGAAGCGGTGAGAGGTTCGCAGGGCTCATTGAACGGCTGACCGTACTCATGTGGCGAGCAGGCTTGCCCTGCGTTGGGCTGCGCAGCAGCCCCAAAACAGACGACACGGGTTTACGCTAGTATCTCGTTTTTTCCTATTGGGGCTGCTTCGCAGCCCAACGCAGGGCAAGCCTGCTCGCCACAGTGGTGGGGGTGTTTCAGTAAGATGGGTGGTGTTTTCACCATGTTGATGGGTCTTCCTGGCTGGCTTTTTGGAGGTCGCATTTTCCATACTCATTCGTCGTAGGCTATTTTGTGGTGAGCGAGGTTTTCGTCGTAAGTGAGGTTTTTGTGGCGAGCGAGCTTGCTCGCGCTGGGCTGCGTAGCAGCCCCAAAACCGTTACCCCCAATACCCCTGGAAAAACGCGCCGCCCTCATTAGGACCGCTTCGCGCTCCAGCGCGAGCAAGCTCGCTCGCCACAGGGGGAGTGGGGCAGTGAGAAAGCTGGTGTGCCTACCATGTTGTTGGGTCTTCAAGGCTGGCTTTTTGGAGGTCGTCTTTCCACCACTCATTCGTCGTAGGCTATTTTGTGGTGAGTGCGGTTTTCGTCGTAAGTGAGGTTTTTGTGGCGAGCGAGCTTGCTCGCGCTGGGCTGCGTAGCAGCCCCAAACCCTTACCCCCGATACCCCTGGAAAAACGCGCCGCCCTCATTGGGACCGCTTCGCGCTCCAGCGCGAGCAAGCTCGCTCGCCACAGGGGGAGTGGGGCAGTGAGAAAGCTGGTGTGCTTACCATGTTGATTGGTCTTCAAGGCTGGCTTTTTGGAGGTCGTCTTTCCACCACTCATTCGTCGTAGGCTATTTTGTGGTGAGTGAGGTTTTCGTCGTAAGTGAGGTTTTTGTGGCAGCGAGCTTGCTCGCGCTGGGCTGCGTAGCAGCCCCAAAACCGTTACCCCCAATACCCCTGGAAAAACGCGCCGCCCTCATTGGGACCGCTTCGCGCTCCAGCGCGAGCAAGCTCGCTCGCCACAGGGGGAGTGGGGCAGTGAGAAAGCTGGTGTGCTTACCATGTTGATGGGGCTTCAAGGCTGGCTTTTTGGAGGTCGTCTTTCCACCACTCATTCGTCGTAGGCTATTTTGTGGTGAGTGAGGTTTTCGTCGTAAGTGAGGTTTTTGTGGCGAGCGAGCTTGCTCGCGCTGGGCTGCGTAGCAGCCCCAAAACCGTTACCCCCGATACCCCTGGAAAAACGCACCGCCCTCATTGGGACCGCTTCGCGGTCCAGCGCGAGCAAGCTCGCTCGCCACAGTGATGAGGGCGTTTCAGTGAGGTAGGTGGTGTTCTCTATTCAATGGTTTTGAGTAAGTGTAAATCGAATTTGTTGACTATGTGATTCAGCCATAGTGGGCCTGATATCCATTGGTTTGGGTAATAGTAATAGCAACTATATACTTGCAATAATTTTTCTTGAAAGTCTAACTCGTTCTTATACGAGCTTATCAATTCTAAAATTTCCTGTTTTACTGTGATAATTACGTCTCTCGACGAATCCAGCAGAAATGAATCGATAACCTCATCAGCAGAGGAGTGCTCTTCCACCCAGTCCTGGTGGAGGTACGCACCCAAAAACTGCTGGAGCTCTGTCAGTAGTTCGTTCACTTTTCTGGGTATCCGGTCAGTAATAGATAGCCATCTGGCATCCTTTGGGCTCGTTTTAACACTAACACGAAATTATAAACGGGTATGGATTCTGTAGTTTCTTTTAAAATGCTGACTCCTACGGGGTTGGTTGAGTTGTCTTTAATTATGAGTTTACTTTTGCTTCCGTTTTTGAAGTTTATTATTTCTTGCTGATGTTTTGCCAAGCTTTTAGAAACTATAGTTTCAGCCTCCTCTAGAGACTTGAACGAAGATGATGCAGGGAGATTTGGCTCTGACTCGAATCTCGCCGCCAGCTGTTCATCTGTCCTTCCGACATGTTTTCTAATCAGGTGTCCTCCTGCCCTCTCGTGGGTGACTAACAACCCGGCAGGTGCCTTGTTTTTTTGTTTGCCCTTTGAATCTGGGCAATCTCCTACCTTGCAACTTAGACCTAGCGGATCCACCCACCCTGTAGGGTTCGGCACGTATTGGTACGTATTAATCCCACCCGCCAGCTTCACCGGGTCCGGCGTCAGGTAACGACCAATATCTGGATTGTAGTAGCGATGGCGGTTGTAGTGCAGCCCGCTTTCCGCATCAAAATATTGGCCCTGAAAGCGCAGCGGATTGTCGATTTTCCTGACGTCTAGTCGGGCTATTTTCCCATAGGCGCGGTAGTGCGCGGACCACACGATTTCGCCTTCGGGATTTGTGAGTTCCTGCGGCGTGCCGAGGTGGTCGAGTTGGTAGTGGAAGGGTTCGGTGTCTTCAGGCCCAAAGCCTTCCAGCAGTGCTAGTGGTCGAAAGCTGTCCGGCTCGTAGAGGTAGCTGCGATGCCGATCCGCCTCGTGTTCGGCAATTAGCTTGTCGCCTTGCCAGAAAAACTCCGTGGTTTTTCCGTCCACCGTTTTGCTGATCCGCCGTCCAAACGGGTCATAGCGATAGCTGGCGGTTTGCCCGTTTGGTTGAGTAATACCCACCAGCCGATGCTGGCAGTCGTAGCGGTATTCAGTGACGAGCTGATGGCCCTTGCCACGTCGCTGTCGGATCAGATTGCCGAAGGCGTCATAGTCATAATGATGATCGCCCTGGATCATCAAC
Source organism: Pseudomonas sp. ChxA (assembly GCF_030263855.1). Lineage (NCBI taxonomy): Bacteria > Pseudomonadati > Pseudomonadota > Gammaproteobacteria > Pseudomonadales > Pseudomonadaceae > Pseudomonas > Pseudomonas sp. ChxA. The sequence goes on along the minus strand of NZ_JARPMK010000001.1, from coordinate 4,488,739 downwards.
CGATTCCCCGCCACGATGTCCGGGCCGGGGCGGTCTTGCATGAGCAGGTTGCCGGCCGGGTCGTGGCCGAAGCGTTCCTGCACGTCTTGCGAGTGGTCGGCGCGGGTCAGGCGGGCGAGGGGGTCGTAGTGGTAGTGGTGTTCGCCTTTGCGGGTGTCGAACAGGCGGGTGAGGTTGCCGCTTTTGTCGTAGTCGTATTGGCGCTGGTAAAGGGTGTGTTGCTGTTGGCTGACGGCGTGGGCGTGCAGGCGGTTTTGGTCGTCGTAGTGATAGTGGCTGAGGAGCTGGCCTTGTTGGCGTTGGTGTTCGCGGCCGGTTTTGAACAGGTGCGAGGTGAGGGTTTCGCCGTTCAGTTCGACGGTGGAAAGGTGGCCGCCTTTGTCGTGGTTGAACACCAGCCGGTTATTGTCCGGGAGGCGTAGATGGTGCAACTGCCCGCAGGCGTCGTAGCCGTAGCGCAAGGTACCCCAGCCCTGGTGTTCGGCAGTGAGGCGGTTTTGTGGGTCGTATTCGTAGGCCAGTGCCCAGTGGCCGTCGTCGACGCTAAGGAGGTTGCCTTGGCGGTCGTAGGCATAGTCGACAATATTGCCGTCTGGCAGGGTTTTTCTTACGAGGCGACCGGCGTGGTCTCGCTGGTAGCGTGTAACGAACTGGCTGCCGTCGTCGCCGTGTTCGGTTTTTTCCGCCAGATTGCCGTTGAGGTCATACACGTAAACCGTGCGCTGGCCGTCAAAGCCGATTTCCTGCTGGATCAGGCCATTGGGGTGGTAATCGAGTTGGTAGGTTTCGCCTGCCTCGTTTTCGATCGAGGTCAGCAGCAGGCGCGCATTGTCGTAGCGGTATTTAACGTAGGTGCCATCGGCGTTGATACGGCGGCTGATCAGGTGCAGGCCGTCGGCGTATTCGTAGCGGGTGACGTGACCGAGTTCATCGTGTTCGGCGGTGATTTTTCCGTAAGCGTTGTAGCTGTATTCGCGCGTCGCGCCGCCTGGAAGGGTTAGTTTTCGCAGGCGCCCGGCAGCGTCCCATTGGTACTGCGTGAGCCCGCCGTGCTCATCCTCGCGAGCAATCTGTCGCCCAAGATCGTCATAGCGATAACGCTTGCTACCGCCATTGGGCAGCAGCTCCTCAAGCAACTGCCCACGCTCATTCCAGACCAGCCGATGGCAGCTGTTGTCGGGAAACCAAACCCCCGTCAGTTGCCCATATTTGTTATAGCTATAGTCCGTGATATTGCCGTCAGGATCGGTCTTACGCGTGACGTCGCCCTGATCGTTACGTTCGTATTTCCAAACTGCCTCACCACGGCGTACAACTCGTACGAACCCGTTGTCATGCTCGTAGGACGTCGGCTCATCATCCCCCGGAAACAACGCCACCAAGCGTCCGGCTTCGTCGTACTGATACCCCGTCACCGCCCCAAGCGGATCCTGCTCGACCGTCAGCCGGCCCTTGTCGTCATAGGATTTGAAGTGCTCAGCACCGTCCGGATCAATGCGCTGCACCAAGCGTGCGCGGTCATCGTGGACATACACTTCCCGGCTGCCATCAGCGTTATTAACCGTGACACGGCCGTCATCCCCCCAGGCATACCGCGTATCCATCTGCGAAAAGCTGGCCCAATGCCGAACACACCGCGCCGCCTTGCCAGCCCGTTCCCATTCCCAAAAGAAGCTCGCCCCACCGGCCAACCCGCGTTCAAGAATGACGTGCTGCTCGTCGTAGCGATAAACCTCGCTTTCACCCACAGCATTGGTCGCAGAAACCAGTCGGCCAAGGTCGTCATAGGCGTAGGAAACAATCTTCTGCTCGGTGACCCATTCGAAGGGTTCGTGCCCTTTGGCCCGGTGAACCTGATAGTCCACCGCCACAATGCGGCCCAATTCATACCGCAACAGCAGCGAGCGGCCTACGCCATTATCCAGCCGCTCAACCCGCCCCAAACGATCGTGAAAAACTCGCAGCCGGTTGTCATACGCATCGCTGATGGCAACCAGCACGCCATCGTGAAAGTGATAAAAGCGCGACGCCTGGGCCAGCACCAGTTCATCGGGCAAGTCGCCCAAATAGATCGCCGCTTCGGCCAAGCTATTGGTAATCGCTGGTCGAGCAGCGGTAGGCAGCACAAACTCGGTACGGCGATTCTCATGATCCGTCCACACCACCGAATCACCGGAAACACAAAGTCTATGCGCCAGCGAATGGCTCCAGCCAAACCCCAACCCGCCATCCACTTCCACCGCACTGGTGCGATACAGCCGCGTCCACTCAAACGGCAAAACCCCGTCCAGCGTGCCATCGGTAAGGGTCAGCAATTCCTCGCCGGTGACCATCGACACCGGGCAACCATTGGTAACGGTTTTGTTCGCCGCAGCCGCCGCATCGCCATTCAGGTTCTTGCCCGAAGCCGGCACATCATCCACAGGTTCCTGGCGCACCAACGCGGTCTGCTGCGTCTTGCCGCGCACCGCCGGCACCGGGTTGGCAACCAACTGGTCCCCAGCCTTCAGCGGCGCAACCGGTACGGTTTTGATCGGCGTCGGGGCACTGCCCAGCAAGATCGGCTTGGCGGCCTCGACATGCTCATCCAAGCGAGATTTACCGAATTGCCCGGCCAGTTGCTCCAACCACCGGCGCGCGCGCTGAGACTTGATGCCGCCCAGCACTTGGGCGCTCATGCGTATCGCAATCCCCATGCCGCCCGTGGCCAGGACCAGCAACAGGTTGATCAACACGTCGGCGCTGATCGAACCCAGCAATTCGTTCAAATATGGCGGTGGCAGCATGCGCATCCAACTGACCATGGCCGACAGGTAGATGAACAACAGCGGCTCGTCGCTGAGCACCAGCAAAGCTTTCGCAAGTGTCTCGGCGCTGACGTTCAGCAGCTTTTCAAACTCGGCCTGGGACAGGTAACTCAGCAGCTTCTCAGCGTTGTCCAGCGGGTGTGCAAGCCACTCAAACAGCTGCTTGAGGCTGTCCCAGAGTGAGTACAGCGCCTCGCCAAACCCTTTGGCATACGCCTGGTCCAGCAAGTGGTAGCGCTTGAGGAAATTGGCCTCGGCGTAGTCCTGCCACAACCCTGTAAACGTGCCGCTCCACTCGCTGCGCAGCCAGCTTTCCAGCGGCGCGATCACCGACTGATAGGAGGCGTACAACGCCTTGAAGTGTTCGGAGGAAACATTGGGGTAAAAACTGACCCGGTACTGCTGGTTGCGATCACACTCGGTGATTTGCAGGATGCCGCTGGGGCCGATGGTCTTGTGGATCGGCTCGCCCAATGGGCCGCCGCTGGGATCGACGCGTTGCAGCATCACCGGCGTATTGCCGATGGGCACAAAGCGTGTGCTCTGGAACATATGCACCAGGGTCAACGTGCCGTTGGCCTGGCAGGTGGCGACGGTGGTGCTGGGAATAATCGAACGGTTGATCGGCGCGACCAGCGCCACTTCATTGCCGACCTTGAACACCTGCTCGACATCCAGCGCCGAAAAGCTCAAGAAGCTCTGCGCCCAGCTGTCGTATGAATTCAGGCAGCGGCGGAAATCGCCAAGCACGGACTCGACGTCAGGCGTCTTTGAATCCATGGCCGCGAGTACCAGCAGGCCAATGGTCTGGCCGGTGGCGGCGATCAAAACCAAGCCCCGAAAACCGGGGCCTTAACCAGGAAAACCATCTGCAATCCCTCGCACTGTGTGATCAGGCGAAGGACTTTGCAGCGGTTTTCAGGACATATCTGTAGAGCTTATCCGGTGGTTACGTGGGAAGTTTCAACATCTTTCGTGCGCTCCCGCCCAAGCACCAGGCTGCACAGCGCCGGCAGGAACAGCAGCGTCAACACCGTTCCTACCAGTACCCCGCCAATCAGCACGTAGGCCAGGGATGACCAGAACACCGACAGCGTCAACGGAATAAACGCCAGCGCCGCTGCCAATGCGGTCAGGATCACCGGCCGCGCCCGGCGCACGGTGGCTTCGATAATCGCCTCGCGCACCGCCATGCCATGGTCCTGGTTCTGGCGGATCTGGTCGGTAAAGATCAGCGTGTTGCGCATCAGAATGCCGCCAATCCCGATCAGGCCCAGAATCGCGTTAAAGCCGAACGGCTGGTTGAACAGCAGCAGGGTCGGCACTGCGCCAATCAACCCGAGCGGCGCGGTGGCGAAGACCATGAACATCACGCCGAACGAACGCACCTGGAACATGATCACCGTGAGGGTCAGTAAAATCATGATCGGGAACAGTGCCGCCAGCGCCACGTTGGCCTTGGCGCTTTCTTCCACCGGGCCGCCGATCTCGATCTGGTAACCGGCGGGCAGCTTGGCGATCAAGGGTTGCAGGTCTTTGTACACGGCCATTTCCACGTCGGGCGGTTGCACGCCGTCGATGATGTCGGCGCGCACTTCCACGGTGCTTGCACGGTTGCGACGCTTGAGGATCGGCTCTTCCATCACCGCCTGGAAGTGCCCGACCTGGGCCAGCGGCACCGAGGTGCCGGCGCTGTTGGTGAGGGTCATGTTGTTGAGGTTGCCGAGGTTCTCGCGCTGGTTGCCCTGGGCACGCGCGACCACCGACACGGTGCGGTTGCCTTCGCGCACTTCGGTGATCGGGTTGCCGCTGAGCAAGGCGTTGAGCTGGGATTTGACCTCGTTGGGCGTGAAGCCCAGCAGGCGCAGGCGGTCTTGGTCCAGCACCAGCCGATAACCGCTGGTGCGTTCGCCCCAGTCGAGGAAGGCGTCCTTGGTCAGCGTGTTGGCCGCCACGACGCGGCGCACGTCTTCGGACACCCCGCGCAGCACATCCACATTCGGCCCGGACACACGAAACACCACTGGGAACGGTACCGGCGGGCCAAACAGCAACTGCGTGACGCGCACCCGCGCTGCCGGGAATTCACCGGCGGCAATGCGTTCACGCATGCGCACTTTCAATGCGTCACGGGCATGGGAGTCGGGTGTTTGTACGATCAGCTTGGCAAACGCCGGGTCGGGCAGTTCGGGGTTCAGCGACAGGAAAAAGCGTGGCGCGCCGCCGCCTACATAGGTGTCGACCAGGCTGGTTTGCGGCTCTTGCAGCAAGGCTTTTTCCAGCTGCGCCGCCACCGCCTCAGTACTTTTGAAGGCGCTGCCGGGCGGCATATACACCTCAAGGATCAGCTCGGAACGGTCGGAGTTGGGGAAAAATTGCTTCTTCACCACGCCCATGCCCAGCACGCAGAGCACAAAGGCGCCGACCACCAGGCCGGTGACCAGCCAGCGTTGGCGCACACAGGCTTGAACCAGGTTGCGCAGTTTCTGGTAATAACGGCCGGCGTAAATCGCGTCATGCCCGCCCGGCACCGGTTTGATCTGCGGCAGCAACTTCACGCCCAGGTATGGCGTGAACACCACGGCCACCAGCCAGGACGAGATCAGCGCAAAGCCGACGATCCAGAAGATATTGCCGGCATATTCGCCGGCGCCGGAGCGCGCAAAGCCCACCGGCAGAAAACCGATGATGGTCACCAACGTGCCGGTGAGCATCGGCGCCGCGGTGGAACTCCAGGCGAAAGTGGCAGCGTGAATCCGGTCAAAACCCTCTTCCAGTTTTACCACCATCATCTCAATGGCGATGATCGCGTCGTCCACCAGCAAACCCAGGGAAATAATCAGCGCGCCCAAGGTAATACGGTCAAATTCACGCCCGGTGAGCAGCATGATCACAAACACTACGGATAAGGTCAGCGGCACTGCGGCGGCCACCACCAGCCCGACGCGAAAGCCCAGGGCCAGCAGGCTGATGACCATCACCACGGCCAGAGCGACGAAGAACTTGAGCATGAATTCATTCACCGCCAGGCTGATGTTTTTCGCCTGGTCGGAGACCTTGGCGAAGTTCACCCCCAGCGGCAGGTCTGCCTGGATTCTGGCTTCCTGGGCCTTGAGGCTTTTGTCCAATTCCAGGCCGTTCCAGTGCTTCTCCATGATCACGCCAAGCATCAGCGCCGGGTCGCCCTGATGGCGGATGCGGTAGCTGGGCGGGTCTTCATAACCACGGCTCACGGTCGCCACATCGGCAATGCGCAGCACACGGCCGTTGACTTCCAGCGGTACGTTTTCGATCAGCGCCAGGCTGTCGAAGGCGCCGTCGATGCGGATATACGCGCGGGCACCTGCAGTTTCGACAAAACCCGACGGCGCCACGGCGTTTTGCGCGGCGAGGGCGGCGAAGATCTGGTCCGGCTTGATGCCCAGCGTGGCCAGGCGCTCATAGGAGAACTCGACAAAGATCCGCTGCGCCTGCTCGCCGAGGATATTGACCTTCTTCACGCCCGGCAGGTTAAGCAAGCCCTGGCGCAAGTCCTCGGCCATCTGCACTTGCTGGCGATGCGGCAGATGTTCGGCTTCCAGTGCATACAGGGCGAAATACACATCGGAATATTCATCATTGAAGAACGGCCCGATTACGCCTTTGGGCAGTTTCGCCGCTTCGTCGCTAAGCTTTTTGCGGGTCTGGTAGAACAGGTCCTGGATTTCGCTGGGGCGCGTGGACTCCTTGTAGGTCATGCGCATCGACACAAAACCGGGCTGGGCGATGGTCTCGACGCGGTCGTAGTAGTCCAGTTCCTGCAGGCGTTTTTCCAGGCGGTCGGCGACTTGTTCCTGCATCTCCTGGGCGGTGGCGCCGGGCCAGGCGGCGGTGATGGTCATGACCTTGACGGTAAACGACGGATCTTCAGCGCGCCCCAGCTTGCCGAACGAGAAGATCCCGGCGGCGAGGATCGCAATGATCAGAAACAGCGTGACGGCGCGGTGCTTTACCGCCAGTTCGGAGAGGTTGATGCCGCGCATGCTCAGTGGTCCTGTTTACGGTTGAGGGCCAGTGCCTGGGCCGGCAGCAGGCGCACCGTGTCGCCGCTGTGCAGCAGGTGCGCGCCGAGGGCGACGACGATTTGGCCGGGCGTCAGGCCACTGTCGAGCAAGGCGTCTTCCTGGCCAAGGCTGGCCACGTTGACGGGGGCGAAGCTGACCTTGTCGTCCGCGCCGATCACCCACACGCCGGTGCCTTGCCCCGCATCCTGCAACGCGCCGATGGGCACGCGGGTTTGCTGGGCCTGGCCGTTGCCTTGCAGGCGCACGGTGATGGTCGAGCCGAGGGCGAAACGGTCGACAGCGCCATGCAGCACATAGCGTGCGCGGTAGGTGCGGGTGGTGGGGTCGGCACTCGCCGACAGCTCGCGCAGGGTGGCGGTCACGGCCTGGTCCGGCGCACCGAACGGGAAGGCCAGGGCTTTTTGTGCGGCTTGGTCACGCTGGTTTTCCGGCAGGTTGACGATGGCTTCGCGCGCGCCGTCATGGGCCAGGCGCGCCACAATCTGGCCTTCGGCGACTACCTGGCCGCGGTCCACGCGCACATCGGTGATGATGCCGTCGCCGTCGGCCTTGAGCACCGAGTAAGTGCGGCGGTTTTCAATCTGGCTGGCATCCGATTGCGCCGACGCCAACTCGGCTTCGGCCACGCGCAGGTTGGTCGCCGATTGGTCGAAGATCTGCCGCGACACGGCGCCGGTGTTGGCCAGGCGCTGGTAGCGGTTCTCGTCATCACGGCGTTGGCGTAATTGCGCCTGGGCAGCGTTGACGCGGTTTTTGGCCGACCGCAGGGCCAGTTCGAAGTCGCCGATGTCCAGCACCAATAAGGTGTCACCACGGGAGACGTGCTGGCCGGGGTCGACCTTGCGCTCAATGACTTTGCCGCTGACCCGGAAGCCCAAATCGCTTTCGGTGCGCGCCGCGACCACGCCAGTGTAGGCGCTTTGCTGGGTGCCGGCGGCTTCTACCTTGGCGGCCAGAACGGGACGCGGCAGCGGCACTTCGGCGGCGGTGTCGGCCTTGCTGTTGCAGCCGCCGAGGACAATCAATAAAGCCAGGGGCGTGAGAAGACGCAGGGGAAGAGGGTGCATGACGGGCTCCGGGGGTGACCATTGGACAAAAAATTATGGACATAATTTTTTACTCATATTATGGTCGAAATATAAATTAATCCAGCCCCCGGATATCTCCAATGTCGAACGCCCCGGCCCCCTCGCGAAGCCTGTTGTTTTTACTGGTGGCGCTCACCGCGCTCGGTGAAGTCTCGACCCAATTGCTCATCCCCGGCCTGGGCGCTATTGAGCAGGCACTGGCCGCGCCAGCCGGTTCGGCGTTGATGGCGTTGTCGGCATTTGTCGCCGCCTTTGGCCTTGGGCAATTGTTGTTCGGGCCGCTGTCGGACCGCATCGGCCGTCGCCCCGTGCTGCTTGGCGGCCTGGCGCTGTATGTGCTGGCCACCTTGTCGATGCTGCTGGTCAGCGATATTCAGCAATTTATCGCTGCCCGCGTGCTGCAAGGCCTGGGTGCCTGCGCCGCGTTGGTGTTGGCGCGCACGGTGGTGCGCGATGTGTGGAAGGCCGAAGCCGGGCCGGCGCTGGCGTTGACCATGATCGGCATGCTCTACGCCATTGTCGTGGCGCCGATGATCGGTGGCCTGCTGATCAAGCTGCTGGGCTGGCAGGCGCCGATCGTGCTGGCGCTGGTGATCGGCAGCGTGGTGCTGATGTTGGTGCTGCTGTTCTTTCGCGAGAGCAATCACTTTCTGGACCCCAAGGCCGGGCATTGGCGCACCCTCGGCGGGCAATACCTGGATCTGCTCAAGGGCCGCCAGTATCGAGCGTACGCGGTGGCCTTGGCTTGCACCTATGGCGCGATGTTCGCGGTGATCGCGGGTTCATCGGCGGTGTTTATCAACTTGCTGGGGTTCAGCAGCCTTGAGTACGGGCTTAATTTTGGCCTGATCGTGTCGATGTTGATCGTGGGTTCTACCTACACCCGGCGCAATATCCTGCGCCTGGGGCCGCAACGCATTGTGTCGATGGGCGTGACGTTGGTCGCCGTCGGTGGGATCTTGGCGGTGGTGATTTATGAACTGTTCGGGCTGTCGGCGCTGGGCCTGGACATTCCGGTGGCATTGGTCACCCTGGGTGGCGGCCTGGTGTTGCCGGGCTCTGTCACGGGCGGGGTGATGCCCAACGCCCATCGTGCGGGGTTGGCGGCGGGGTTGATGGGCTTTTCGCAGATGTTTGGCGCGACGTGCAGTGGCCTGTTGTTGAGCCATCTGCGCGATGGCAGTGCCACGCCGATGATCATGATCCAGGCGAGCTTTGCAGTTTTAGCGTTTGTGGCGTTCCACTTGCTGCGCCAGCGCCGGGCGCTGCTGGCCGCGGCTTGATCGTTCCCACGCTCTGCGTGGGAATGCCGCCCCGGACGCTCAGCGTCCCGCTCTGGCAGTCGTGACGCAGAGCGTCACTGGATGCATTCCCACGCGAAGCGTGGGAACGATCAGCGGTCAGGCCATGTCGCTGTGCGCGAATTCCTCGCCGAGAAAATCAATCAGGGTGCGCACCGACGGCAACAGCCCACGGCGCGAAGGGAAAATCGCGTGCACGATCCCGGTCCTTGGCGACCAACCCGGGATCAAGTTGACCAGGCGCCCGGCGGCAATATCCTCGCGCACCACCACACTCGGCAGGTGCGCAATCCCCACCCCGGCACACACCGCGTGGCGCAACGCCAACAGGTCATCGGTGATCATCCGCGGGAAATGCCGGATCACCGCGCTGGCACCGTTCTCGCCAAACAATTCCCACTGATACTCGCGCTGCGCCGAGCCCCAATACACGCTCGGCAAACCGTTCAAATCCCCCGGCAATGGCGGGCTGGACAGGCGCGCCACCAACGCCGGGCTGCCCACCAGGCACTGCGTGCTGTTGCCCAGAACCTTCATCACCAGGTCGGTGTCTTCCAAGGGTGGAAAGCGAATGCGCAGGGCGATGTCAAAGCCTTCGTGAATCACATCCACACGCCGGTTGGTGCTCTCCAGATGCAACTCCACCAGCGGGTATTTGAGCATATAGCGGGTCAGCATCGGCCCGACCCAGGAGTTGAGCAGAGCGGTGGGGCAGCTCAAACGCACAATGCCCTGGGGCTCGGAACGGTTGCGCTCGATCACTTCGGCAGCGGCTTCGGCCTCCACCCGCATGGCCAGGCAGCGCTGGTAATAGACCTGGCCGATTTCGGTGAGCGAACAATGCCGGCTGGTGCGGTTGATCAGGCGCACCCCCAGGCGCTCTTCGAGCTCGCTGATGCGCCGGCTGAGCTTCGACTTGGGCATGTCCAGCGCGCGGCCCGCGGCGGCAAAACCACGGTGCTCGACCACTTGGGTGAAGTAATAGAGGGTGTTGAGGTCTTCCACTATCGTTCTCCAAATAGAACGCTAAGGGTTATTTTTGCCGTCTAGCGCGGTAAAGGTAGCGGATTTAAGCTGTGTACATGCACTGCTTTCACGCCTTTGGAGAAACGCCATGAAAAACATCATCGGTATCTACACCAGCCCACGCAGCCATTGGGTAGGCGACGGCTTTCCGGTTCGCACGCTGTTTTCCTACGACACCATGGGCAAACACATCAGCCCGTTCCTGTTGCTGGACCACGCCGGGCCGGCCGATTTCACCCCGACTCAAGCACGTCGTGGCGTCGGCCAGCACCCGCATCGCGGCTTTGAAACCGTGACCATCGTCTACAAGGGCGAAGTCGAGCACCGCGATTCCACCGGCGCTGGCGGCACCATTGGCCCAGGCGATGTGCAATGGATGACCGCGGCCAAAGGCATCCTGCATGAGGAGTTCCACTCCGAAGCCTTTGCCCAAAAGGGCGGTGCGCTGGAAATGGTGCAGTTGTGGGTCAACCTGCCCGCCAAGGACAAAATGACCGACGCCGGCTACCAGACCATCCTCGACGGCGATATCCCGGCGCTGCCTCTGGCCGATAACGCCGGCAGCCTGCGCCTGATTGCCGGGGAGTTTGCCGGTAAACAAGGCCCGGCCCGCACCTTCACGCCGATCGACGTGTGGGATGTGCGCCTCAACGCCGGCAAGGCCGTGACCCTCGACCTGCACGCCGGGCGCAACACCGCGCTGGTGGTGCTCAAAGGCACTGTGCAGGTTAATGGCCAGGAATTGGTGCGCGAAGGGCAACTGGCATTGTTCGAACGCGACGGTGATCAACTCGCGCTGGAGTCCAACAACGACGCGATGTTCCTGCTGCTCAGCGGCGAGCCTATCGACGAACCCATCGTCGGCCACGGCCCGTTCGTGATGAACACCGAGCAAGAGATCCACCAGGCTTTTGCCGACTTCCAGTCCGGCCAGTTCGGCCAGATGCATCACTGATTCACCCCCGCAACACCCAACCCAGATGGCCAGGCCGGTTTACCGGCCAAGGATGGCTGTCGCCCATGGAAAAGAGGAAGCACTCATGACTACTCCCTACACGCGTCTGGACAAGGACAACGCCGCCGTTCTGCTGGTTGATCATCAGGCTGGCCTGCTGTCTCTGGTGCGAGATATCGAACCGGACAAGTTCAAGAACAACGTGCTGGCCCTGGCTGACCTGGCCAAGTACTTCAAGCTGCCGACCATCCTCACCACCAGCTTCGAAACCGGCCCCAACGGCCCACTGGTACCGGAGCTGAAGGCACTGTTCCCGGACGCGCCGTACATTGCGCGCCCTGGCCAGATCAATGCCTGGGACAACGAAGATTTCGTCAAGGCGATCAAGGCCACCGGCAAGAAACAACTGATCATCGCCGGGGTGGTGACCGAGGTTTGCGTGGCGTTCCCAGCGCTGTCGGCTTTGGCGGAAGGGTTTGAGGTGTTTGTAGTCACGGATGCCTCCGGCACCTTCAACGAGATCACCCGCCATTCGGCCTGGGATCGCATGTCGGCCAACGGCGCGCAACTGATGACCTGGTTCGGCCTGGCCTGTGAGCTGCACCGCGATTGGCGCAACGATATCGAAGGCCTGGGCACCTTGTTTGCCAACCATATCCCGGACTATCGCAACCTGTTTACCAGCTATAACGCGCTGACTGGCGCTAAGTAAGCGCAAGACCCAAGGGTTGCCACATACCCCCTGTGTGGAGCGGGTTAGTGTGGGAGCTGGCTTGCCTGCGATGGCATCACCTCGGTTTATCAGTCATACCGAGGTGTCCGCATCGCAGGCAAGCCAGCTCCCACACAAAGCCTGCTTCCACATTAAGCCTGTTCCCACATTTTGTTATTCAGTATTGCCGATTCATGCGATCTTCTCGCCATACACCCTGGAGTCGCCTGGATGCCCTCATTTATCGCTGATCACCCGATGCTGTGCGCCGTGGCGCTGATCTTTATCGACATCGCCGTGTGGCGGCTTATTTCCGTCAACCTCGCCAACTGGAAACTGGCGGCGCGCCTGGCGATCTTTGCGGTGTTCAGCGCCGTGTTGTTCAACGACGGCATGAACCCTATGCAACTCGCGCCCTATGCCGACAACACGGCGCTGCACCTGGCGGCTACGGCGTTGCAGATCGGCTGGTGGCTGTTTGCCGCGCGGACCCTCACGGTATTGCTCGGCACCGTGATGATGAACCGGGTCGGGCACGGCGGGCGCTTGTTGCAAGACCTGCTGGGCGCGGTGATCTTTTTGATCGCGATCATCGCCGCCATGGCCTATGTGCTCGACCTGCCGGTCAAGGGCGTGCTCGCCACCTCCGGGGCGGTGGCGATCATCGTCGGCCTGGCGCTGCAAAGCACTTTGAGCGACGTGTTTTCCGGGATCGTGCTCAACACCACCAAGCCGTATCAGGTGGATGACTGGATCTCCATCGACGGCACCGAAGGGCGCGTCACCGATATCGACTGGCGCGCCACGCGCCTGCAAACCTCACAGGGCAGCATGGCGGTAATCCCTAACTCCCTGGCGGCCAAGGCCAAGATCATCAACTTCTCACGCCCGGCGGACATGTTCGGCCTGGCGGTCAGCCTGCAAGTCAGCCCGCATGCGCGCCCGCAAACCGTGATCGAAGCGCTGGAGCGCGCGATGCAAGGTTGCCGGCCATTGCTGGCCAAGCCCGCGCCCAGCGTGGCATTCAAGGCTTCAGCCAGTGGCGGCGTGGAATACGAGATCAGCGGGTTTGTGCCGGCCATGGGCCAAAAACGTGAAGTGCGTAACCAGCTTTACGATCTGGCGTTCCGTCACCTGCAAGCGGCGGGCGTGGGCGTGCTTTCGGCCACCGAAAGCAGCGCGCCACCGGTGATGTCCCAAGCACGGGCGTTGCTGGAGCGTTCGTCGATATTCTCCACGCTGCGCCAAGAGGAGAAAGACACCTTCAGCCAGAACATGACCCTGCACACCTATCGTGCCGGCGAGATGATCCTGCCGGCGGGGGAGGTCAGCGACCATTTGTTTATCGTCGAATCCGGCGTGGTCTCGGTGATGTTGATCAAGGATGGCCACAAGTTCGAAGCCGGGCGCATGGGGCCGGGCGAGGTGATTGGCGAGTCGGGGATTTTGTCCGATCAAGCGGCGCTGGCAGACTTTACCGCCAAGACCTTCTGCACGCTGTACCGCATCGAGAATGAATACCTCAAACCCTGCCTGGACGCGCGCCACGACATCAGCGAAGCGATGAAAGCGCTGCTGGATTTCCGCGTGCACGCCGCACAAGCCCTGACCCAGGACGCGCCCGTGGTGCCAGTCAAGAAAGGCTTTTTGCAATGGCTGCGTAACCGCGGGTTGTGAGCCCGTAACGCCTCAAATCAAAAGCGAAACCTGTGGGAGCTGGCTTGCCTGGAAGCTGACTAGTGTGGGAGCTGGCTTGCCTGCGATGGCATCACCTCGGTATGGCTGATAGACCGAGGTGTCTGCATCGCAGGCAAGCCAGCTCCCACATTCAGACCGAGTGGTCTCAGTTGGGCAGTGTGCGTTTGCTCAATGACTCAAATACACCGGGCTGTCGGTGGACAGCGAGGCTTTTACCGCGTGGGTCATGTCGGTGATCAGCGCTTCTTCGCGGTCTTCGCTCAGTGCTTTAAGGGTAATGGCCACCACTTCCTGCGGGGTACTTTTCGGTGCCTGCACATCCGCCACCATGTCCGTGTCGATATAGGCCGGGTGCACGCCGATCACCAACGTGTTCTGCTCGCGCAATTCACCGCGCAAGCCATTGGTGAGGCCCCACTGCGCCGACTTGGAGGTGCTGTAGCCGCCGGAGCCGGGCGGGCTCAGCCAGCTCAGTACCGAAAGGATGTTGATCAGTGCGCCGCCGCCGTGCTGGGCCAGGATCGGCGCAAACGCGCGGCTCAGGCGCAAGGTGCCGAAGGTGTTCACCTCAAAATGCTGCTGCAGGTTTTCGATGCTGTCTTCGGCCAGCAACGAGCCGTACTTGAGCCAGCCCGCGTTGTTGATCAACACGCTGACATCGCCACACTGCTCGGCGGCGCGCTGTACGCTGGCCGCGTCGGTGATGTCCAGGGCAATCGGCGTGCTGCCGGGGATATCCACGCTGGCCGGGTCGCGCGCACCGGCATACACCTTGGCCGCACCCGCTGCCAGCAGCGCGGTGACAAACGCTTTGCCCAGGCCACGATTGGCACCTGTAACCAACACCACTTTTCCACGAATATCCATGATGCACTCCAGGCGATGAATTAGGTTTAATAATGAAACCGTTTTTATCCTGAGCCTGTTGGTTCTATAATGCAACCTAATATTTCAGCATACCCGGAGGCCCGACGATGAAACGCAAATGCCTGGAAGGCGACTGCTGCCCGGTCGCCCGCGCACTCGACGTGGTGGGGGATTGGTGGACGCTGTTGATCATCCGCGATGCCTACGCCGGGGTGACGCGCTTCGGTGACTTCCAAAAACACTTGGGCGTGGCAAAAAACATCCTCGCCACGCGCCTCAAGGACATGGTCGAACAAGGCCTGTTGCAAACCAGTGAAGTGGGCGCGCGCAGCGAATATCAACTCACCGACAAAGGCCGTGCGCTGATGCCGGTGCTGGTAACCCTGGCGCAATGGGGCGAAACCTTCACGCAGCCGGCCGATGGCAGCACCCACTTGCTGGATGCACGTTTGCTCAAGCCCCTGCGCAAGGTCGAGATCGTGTCCGAAGACGGCCGGGTGCTGGGCCTGGAAGACATCATCACCCAGCCACCGGCGGCATTAGCCTAGGTATCTATTTACACAAAACCTGTGGCAAATGGGCTGTTGTGGCGAGCAGGCTTGCCCTGCGCTGGGTGGCGAAGCCGCCCCAATCCAGGCGGTGCGGTGAGTCAGGCAGAAAAAGCTGGGGCTGCTTCGCAGCCCAACGCAGGGCAAGCCTGCTCGCCACAACCGGCCTGCTCGCCATAACAACATGGCGACCTGAAACGCTCTCAGACAAAGCCTCCAAGACCTCAGGGGCATTTTCTTCAATACCACCGCCGTTCAGCCCTTTACCGTGAGGCCATCGTCACTCGGCATCACCAAAAGGAACTGCAATGAGCTTGATCATCTCCATGGCCGCCTTCGCTTTGGCCACTTCCATCACACCCGGCCCGGTCAATGTGGTGGCGCTCAGTTCGGGCGCGCGTTTCGGCTTTGCCGCCAGCCAGAAACACGTAGTCGGCGCCGCCGTGGGCTTTACCTTGCTGCTGGTGCTGATCGGCCTGGGCCTGCATGAAGTGCTGGTGCGCTGGCCGATCCTCACCCAGTTGATCCAGTGGGGCGGGGTCGCGTTTTTGCTCTACATGGCCTGGAAACTCACAGCCGACGATGGTCGGCTCGACGCCGAAGGCACTGCCACCGCGCCATCGATGCTCTACGGCGCGATCATGCAATGGCTCAACCCCAAGGCCTGGCTGGCCTGCGTGGCGGGCATGGGCTTGTTCGTGGCCGATGGCGATGCGCGCCAAGTGTGGCTGTTTGCGGCGCTGTACCTGGTGATCTGCTACCTGTCGGTGGCGTGCTGGGCCTACGCCGGAACCTTCTTGCGGCGCTACTTGAGCAACCCGCAAGGCGTGCGCCTGTTCAACCGCTCAATGGCCGCGTTGCTGGTGGCCAGTGTGGGTTATTTGCTGATGGCTTGAGCAAGTCGCGGTATTGCCCCGGCGTGGCGGCGAAATGCAGTTTGAAAGTGCGCTGAAAATGCGCCTGGTCGGCAAACCCGGCGGCCAGCGCCACATCGGCGATCAGCTCGCCATTGCGCAATTGCGTGCGGGCAAACTGAATGCGCCGGTTGACCAGAAACGCATGGGGCGTGAGCCCGTAATACTGCTTGAACGCACGAATCAGATACGACGGCGACAGCTCGGCCGCCAGGCAAATATCTTCCAGCTTCAACGCTTCGGTGCAGTGCGCGCGGATGTACTCGGCGGCGCGCTCGAGCTTGTGGTTGACCTCACGCACCGGCGTCAGCGGCGGGTTCAAGCGCTGTTGCACCTCGGTGAAATAACTCACCAGCGCACTCTCTTTCTGTAGCAGTTCGGCCTGTTCATCCAGCAGTATTGCGTACAGATCGAGCAGGCCGTTATACAAAACAGTGTCACGGGTATGCGGCGTATTGAACGACCGATAACCCTGCTCGGTACTGAAACCCAGCTGGTATTGCAGGTCCGTGAGCCACGGTGTGTCGAGGTAAAGCATGTGATACGACCAATGCTGGTCGTGGATCGGGTTGCACGCATGCACATCGCCGGGGTTCATCAGCACCACCGTGCCGGCGCTGATCTCGAAGGTCTGCGCCCCGTAGTGGTAATAACTGCGCCCGCTGGTGATGGCGCCGATGGAAAAATGTTCGTGCGCGTGACGGGTGTAAGTGACCTTGCGCCCGTCAGCAATGGTGCGCGCCTCGATGAACGGCAAGCGCTCGTCACGCCAGAAGCGTGGCGCGTGCGCGAGGTGAGGCGGGGTGTTCAGCGACATGGCGGTGGCTCCATCCCTTGAGGCGAGTTGCGATCATTGCACAGACCGCCATGGTCGTCAGCTTCAAAGCTGCTTGGACAAAAACACCCGGCTGCTGCCTTCGGGCTGGCAAGGTATTTCACCAAACCGCACCCACCCCTGTTTCTCGTAAAATCCTGGTGCCTGGAAGCTGATCGTGTACAGCACCGCATTCCGGCAACCCCGGCGCCGCGCCTCGTCTTCAAAGGCGTGCAGCAACTGGCTGCCCAGGCCCGAACCGCGCAGGGCATCGGGCAAGTGGAACAGGTCGAGGAAGGCCATGCCCAGGGTGGTTTTGCCCGTGATGCCACCCAGGATCTGCTGGGTGTCCGGGTCTTTGAGCAACACCATCAACGGCCGACGATCATTGCAGCCAGTAAAGGCCTCATTGAACGCGGCAAGGCCATCGCCCAGCAGGCGCTCGGCGTCGGGGTTGGGTTGGTCGCTGATTTCAATCATGCTCATGCGTTCCTGCTTCTGAAAGCCGCTGGCGCACCATATGCATCAGCCGTTCACCCACCCGATCGAAGCCTTTGTTTTGCGCCACCACCTGCGCGCCTTCCATCAACAGTGATAGCTCCTGCGCCAACGCCTGCGGCGCTTGCGCGCCCATCTGCTCACACAGCGTAGCGACCCGCGCAAATTGGCGCTGCTTGTGCGCCTCGATCAATTGGCGTGCCGGGTGATCCGGCTCGGGTATTTCGGCCAGGCTGTTGGTAAACGGGCAGCCGCGATAACCCGCGCGTTGCAGGTCATCCACGGTAAACCCGGTAAAGCCCAGCAACTGCTCGCGGGGCGAGTCGGGGTATTGCTGCGCCAGGCTGTCGAGCACCTCGCTGTAGCTTTCGGTCAGGCGTTGCAGCCATTCCAGCACCAGCGCGTCTTTGTTTTCGAAATGCCGGTACACCGTCATCTTGGTCGAGGCGGCCAGCGCGGCAATCGCATCCACGCTCACACGGGTGATGCCCTGCTGCGCAAACAGGCTTTGCGCGGCCTCGACAATACGCTCCCGGGGCGGCAGTTGAGGGGCTTGTTGCACACGCATGCAGAATCTCCGCTTGACAGCGATACCCATGAGTATCGCATGATACTAACCGGTATCGTTCGATACCGATGAGTATCCATCATACCCGTTTGGAGCCACCCATGTACCTGTCCGAATACGCTGCCCAGGACGCCACCGGCCTGGCGCGGCTGATCCACGCCAAAGCCGTCAGCGCCGATGAAGTACGCCGCGCCGCACTGCATGCCATGGCCGCCCTCAACCCGCAGATTAATGCCCTGGTGGACACCTGGAGCGACGAACCATCCGCAGCACCCGGCGCCTTTCACGGCGTGCCGATGTTGCTCAAGGACGTCGGCATCAGCGCTGCCGGACGCCGCAACGAACTGGGCAGCGCCCTGGCCCAGGGCTGCACCGCCGAGGCGGACTCCGAACTGATGACGCGTTTTCGCCGCGCCGGCCTGCTGCCGCTGGGCCGCACCACCACACCGGAATTCGCCGCCAGCACCACCACCGAAAGCCGCCTGTGCGGCCCTACGCGCAACCCCTGGCACCTGCAACGCAGCGCCGGCGGCTCCAGCGGTGGTTCCGCCGCCGCCGTGGCCGCCGGGTTGGTACCGGTGGCCCACGCCACCGACGGTGGCGGCTCGATCCGCGTACCGGCGTCACTCTGCGGCCTGTTCGGCCTCAAACCCAGTCGCGGCCGTGTGCCCATGGGGCCGGACGTCGACGAAGTGTGGAGCGGCCTCGCCGTACACGGCGTGCTGACCCGCTCGGTCCGCGACAGCGCGGCCCTGCTGGACGCCATCCACGGCGCCGCGCCGGGCGACCCGTTCCAGATTGCGCCACCGCAGCACAGCTTTGCGGCGCTGTCCCAACATGAACCCAAAGCCCTGCGCATTGCCCTGCAAACCCGCCCGCTGAATGGCCAGGCGCTGCACCCGGCGGTGCAAAAGACGCTGCTGGATACGGCGCGGCAGTTGCAAGCACTCGGCCATCACGTCGAAGAAATCCAGCCGGATATCGGTTTGAGCTGGGAAGCCTTCGTCGAACTTAATACGCGCTTCTGGTCCACCAACACCGCCGCCTGGATCGACGCCATCGCCGCCGCCACCGGGCGCGAAGTCAGCGCCCAGTACCTGGAGCCTGCGACCTTGAGCCTGTATGCATTGGGCAAATCGCTGCACGCCACCGACCTGCTCGGCGCCCTGTGGGAGCGCAACCTCGTTGCTCGACACATGGGGCAGCTGTTCCAACGCTACGACGTACTGCTGTCACCCACACTGCCTGGGCTGGCGCCCGAAATCGGCGACTACAACCAAGGCCAGGAACAGCTCGACGGCCGAGGCTGGATGCAACGGGTGTTCGCCCATTCGCCCTTCACCGCGCTGGCCAACGTGACCGGCAGCCCGGCGATGTCCGTGCCCTTGGGCATGCACGATGGAATGCCGATCGGCATGCAGTTTATGGGCGCGTTTGGTTGTGAAGGGTTGCTGTTGGCGTTGGGGGCACAATTGGAGCAAGCGGCCCCGTGGGCGGCCCGACGACCCAAAGTGTGGGCCGGCGAAATACCCATCAGTTAAGGATAAACACCACCCCCGTGGCGTGCAGGCTTATTGTGGCGAGCAGGCTTGCCCTGCGTTGGGCAGCGCAGCAGCCCCAGCTCTTTGTACCGGACTCACCGCGCCGTCAGGATTAGGGCGGCTTCGCCACCCAACGCAGGGCAAGCCTGCTCGCCACAACAACAAAAAACCGGCTCGCCACAGATTGCTTCTTGCCCGCTCAACATCTGGCCCGCCGTGCTTAAAGGTTTTTCATCCGCCAAGGAAAAACACCCCCGTGGCGTGCAGGCTTATTGTGGCGAGCAGGCTTGCCCTGCGTTGGGCTGCGCAGCAGTCCCAGTTCTTTGTACCGGACTCACCGCGCCGTCTGGATTAGGGCGGCTTCGCCACCCAACGCAGGGCAAGCCTGCTCGCCACAACAACAAAAATCCGGCTCGCCATAGGTTGCTTCTTGCCCGCTCAACATCTGGCCCGCCGTGCTTAAAAGTTTTTCATCCGCCAAGGAAAAACACCCCCCGTGGCGTGCAGGCTTATTGTGGCGAGCAGGCTTGCCCTGCGTTGGGCTGCGCAGCAGCCCCAGCTCTTTGTACCGGACTCACCGTGCCGTCTGGATTGGGGCGGCTTCGCCACCCAACGCAGGGCAAGCCTGCTCGCCACAACAACAAAAATCCGACTCGCCATAGGTTGCTTCTTGCCCGCTCTGCACCTGGCCCGCCGTGCTTAAAGGTTTTTCATCCACCAAGGAAAAACACCCCCCGTGGCGTGCAGGCTTATTGTGGCGAGCAGGCTTGCCCTGCGTTGGGCTGCGCAGCAGCCCCAGCTCTTTGTACCGGACTCATCGTGCCGTCTGGATTGGGGCGGCTTCGCCACCCAACGCAGGGCAAGCCTGCTCGCCACAACAACAAAAAATCGGATCGCCATAGGTTGCTTCTTGCCCGCTCTGCATCTGGCCCGCCGTGCTTAAAAGTTTTTCATCCGCCAAGGAAAAACACCCCCCGTGGCGTGCAGGCTTATTGTGGCGAGCAGGCTTGCCCTGCGTTGGGCTGCGCAGCAGCCCCAGCTCTTTGTGCCGGACTCACCGCGCCGTCTGGATTAGGGCGGCTTCGCCACCCAACGCAGGGCAAGCCTGCTCGCCACAACAACAAAAAACCGGCTCGCCATAGGTTGCTTCTTGCCCGCTCAACATCTGGCCCGCCGTGCTTAAAGGTTTTTCATCCGCCAAGGAAAAACACCCCCCGTGGCGTGCAGGCTTATTGTGGCGAGCAGGCTTGCCCTGCGTTGGGCTGCGCAGCAGTCCCAGTTCTTTGTACCGGACTCACCGCGCCGTCTGGATTGGGGCGGCTTCGCCACCCAACGCAGGGCAAGCCTGCTCGCCACAACAACAAAAATCCGGCTCGCCACAGATCGTTTTGTGCCACCCGTTCTGCTGAGCCTTGACTCTGTCCCAAGGGGCAGACGCCATGCTGTTTTCGCTCCACACCCCTCAGGTTTCCAAGCGAAAAAGGACGTTAATGCATGCTGTGTCTGGTAACCGGTGCCAATGGGCATCTTGGCAATACTCTGGTCAGAACGCTGCTCGAACAAGGCCATCGCGTGCGTGCAGGCGTGCGCGACATTCACAACCACGCGCCGTTTGCCGGGCTGGATTGCGAGTTGGTGTATGCCGAATTGCTTGATGAGCCAGCCATGCTCAACGCGCTGGACGGTGTGGAGGTGTTGTTTCAAGTCGCCGCTGTGTTCAAACATTGGGCCAGGAACCCGGAGCAGGAAATCGTCCAACCCAATGTGCAAGGCACGCGCGCCGTGCTGCAGGCCGCCAGCCGTGCCGGGGTCAAACGCGTGGTGTATGTCAGCTCGGTAGCCGCCGTCGGGCATGACGGCAGCGCGCTGGATGAGTCCACGTGGAGCGCGGAGTTGGCAAACCCTTACTACCGCTCAAAAATGCTGTCCGAGCACATGGCTTGGCAAACCGCCAACGCGCTGGGGCTTTGGATGGTCTCGGTATTACCCTCCGCAATGGTCGGCCCGAACGCCGCACGCCTGACCGACACCATGGGATTCGTGCAATCAGTCAAAGACCGCAAGCTGGCACTGGACCCCGGTTTTCATTTCAACTTCGTGGACGTGCGCGACGTGGCCACAGGGCTGCTGCTCGCCGCGCAAAAAGGTCGCGCAGGCCAGCGCTACATCCTGGCCAACGAGCATCCATCCTCCCTGGCCGACATGCACACTATTCTGGGCTACCGCCAACCCCCACGCGCGCCCCGATGGCTATTGATGGGCGTTGCCTGGATGCAAGAGCGCTGGGCGCAACTCAGCGGCAAACCGGCCCAGTTGCTGATCAGCCAAGTGCGCCTGTTCCACAACGTGCGCCAGCACTACACCATCGCCAAGGCCAGGGGAGAACTGGGCTTCAGCCCGCGACCACCGCAACAGGCGTTGCGTGAAGCGTTTGCCTATCTGGACAAGCGCCAGGTTCAGCCGTATGAACCTGTTCACCGAACATCTCGTTCATCTGCGACTTAAGCCCCGCCAAGTGCGCGTCCAAGGCCTGCAACGCGCAGATGCTGGCCTGCAACTCCAACCGCTTGGCATCCACGGCCTCGTTGGCCAACCCCAGCGGAAAGGCCTTCAACACCTGCTTGGCCGCCAGCAACGGCGCCATTTCCACCAGCTTGAAACCCGCCACCTGCGCCTTGCGGATCAAGTGCACCATCTGCACATGGTGCGCGTTATACACCCGATACCGCCCGCTGCGCTGGGGCGGGTTGATCAGGCCCATCTGCTCATACAGCCTGATGGCTTTTGGCGTACAGTCCGTCAGATGGGCGAGGCGACCGATAAACATGCAGGTGATCCTTTCCTGGGGTGTTGAATGGCGTCAATGCCAAGGCAGTTGCAGCGTCAGGCTTGCAACGTCATCACCATCTCATGCCACGCCATCCCGCCATGCGCCGACGGCGACGGCTGCACATAGCCGTAACCCATGCGCGTATACAACGGCACATGCTGCTCCTTGCACATCAAATGAATCGTCTGCTTGCCCATCGCGCGCATGCGCTGCACAAACTCAGTCATCAGCAATGTGGAGTACCCCTTACCTTGCTGCGCCGGGTCGACCACCACCGACATGATCACCACATTCGGCGCCTCGGCCGCATGACCCACCAACTCCTTGAACGCCTCATCCGACATCACCACCTGATGGGCGCAGCCACAATTGATAAACCCCACCACCGCGCCATCCGCCTCCAAAATCAAAAAGCCCTCGGGGTACTGCGCAATACGCGTGGCGATCTTCTCCAGCGTCGCGGCTTCGTCGCCTTCGTAGGCGCTGGTTTCGATTTCAAAGCAACGCGCGGCGTCGGCGGGCAGGGCGTTGCGGAAGGTGAGGGCGGGCATGGGAGGTTCCTGGGGCATTAAGCGAAAGGCCACATCATAGCGGTGTGCCCAACCCCTCGCCATCTCACGCTCAACCGGTGACGAGCCCCCATCAAACTGTGGGAGCTCTCGAGCCCAAGCGAGGCTGCGAAGGCGGCAGGACAGCCACCCTAAATCCAGCTAAGCCTCACATCACACCATCCCAAAAACCAGCCGTTGCAACCGGTGTTGCTCGACCTTGTCCGGGATTCGGTTGGGTTCTGCATCGCAAGGTGAAGCGGCGCCAATCCCGCCGCACGCTTCAATGAGGTTCGGCGTTCATCATTGGCTCTTGATCGGTGCCGGTTGAGCGGTATGCGCCAGGGTTATCGGCGGGCATATCGCCGGTTGCTTCACGCCCGTTGCCAGCCTCCCATGTTATCGGCCTTGATCTCGAAGTCTATGGCCTCGCGGTAAGGATCGCCCAGCGAGGTGTACTGGCCGTTACCGGCTGATTGGGTGGGTTGCCAGGTTTGTGTAGCGGGGTCGAACACCTCGGCATCATCACCGGCGGTGCTATCACTGGCGTTGTGCATGGGGGTGTCGTTATCGAACTGTTCTGCTTCAAGCTCTTTGTAAAAACGCTCGTACATAGCGTGGATGGTTTGCAGATCTCTTGGCTTCAGTCCGCCAATCAGGACATCATTCCCGCTTTGCGGGCCGCCTACCAGCACGTCATTTCCATCCTCGTATTCGGAAGGGTTGTGTGTGGGTTTCTCGCTATTGGCCTTGCCGGCTTCATAGTGAGCGTAGAACGAAGCGGTTGAAGCATTGATTGAAAGCATACGTGCACCTCTTTGATGGTCAACAAAACACCCGCCGGAACCTATTCCGGCCAGGTGATTCGCAGGCTACTGAGCCGTACAAAGACATTCAATGCGTTGATTTTTGGCGGATGTAACGGGATGAAACGCCGCTGGCTGCACTCACAGCGCGAGTTGTACGTCTGTAGTTCGTGGCTTGAATTGTTGTGCGACGATTCAAGTTGAGCGCCAGAAGTTGGCGATGGAGGAACGCTTCTTACCTGTTGAAGCACTGTTGCCCTTCAAGCGCGACTGACGGGCAAAAAATCCCTATACACAAAGGTCAACAGAAAAATAACCACCTAAGGTGCCATCACCCTCTCATGCCGCGCCGGTGACGAACACCCATCAAACTGTGGGAGCTCTCGAGCCCCAGCGAGGCAGCGAAGGCGGCGGCACAGCTACCAACAAGGCTGGATCAACTCCCCGTTTCCAGCCCCACAAAAACCAGAAAACCCGCCAAAGCGGGTTTCCCAACAGCCACGTCCGCCAATAGCAGAGGTGACGGTGAATCAGGCTTCGTGCCCCTCTTACACCCCAAAAATGGCTTCAATTTCGATATTAAGTTCCGGCGAAAACAACTTGGAGACCTCCACCAGCGAGCTGGCCGGAAAATGCCCATCATAGTGTTGCGCCAACACCTTGCGCAGTTCACCCACCTGGCCGAAATCGGTGATGAATAGAGTCACTTTCAACAGGGAAGACATATAGGTGCCTTCCTCGGCGGCAACCGTTTTAATCTGCTCAAAAATAGCATGGGCCTGTTTCTCAAGGCTCTGGCCTTGAGCCTCGGTACCAAATGCAGTGAAGCCTGACAGATACAGCGTATTGTCATGTTTCACTGCGTGCGAGTAAGGCCCCACGGCAGGCGGAAGTGCAGCGTAAGTTTTACGTTGGATAGCAGTGCCTGGCATCTTATTGTCTCCAAACTTCTAGTGGATAAGTGATCTTGGTATGCCTGGCGTCATGCACTTGGTCAGGCCGTATACGAGTTGGATATACTCTCAAAAGCCGTTAATACACAACAGTCACGTTTCTATACAGTTACTGCCTGATTCTCTATGTGCCTAATATTGTTAATGTTCTGCACTTGCTGCGTGTGTCATAGTTTCTTTTTGCAGCGTGTAAATAGCGGGCATACCCAATAGTTCTATACAGGAGGGTCGAGCGGGTGAAGAACTATCGTTTCTCAGTTGAGGAGGGGCGCGCAGCGCTCAGGGAAATACTACTTGAGCACCTGCCTGAAGCGGGCCGGTTCCCAACGCCCATTGAGGGTTTTGCGCTGCACCGCTATGACCATCCAGACACAGCAAAGCCACATTTCTACAACCCGATACTGATCGTCGCCGTGCAGGGCAAGAAGTGGGTGCGTATCGGTATCAAAGACATTTCATTCGGCGAGCACACGTGTTTTATCGCCGGTGTGAACATGCCCGTCACCAGCTGTCTCGTCGAAGCGACCCCGCAAATGCCCTACCTGTCGATGTCCCTGGACCTGGACAGACACCTGATGGCCGCCCTGGCCGCTAAAACGCCACAGCCCAGTGAATACAACGCCGACACTGCCCTGGGCGCAGCGGTGCAAGCACTAAGCCCGGAACTGCTGGACGCATTTTTACGCATGCTGGAGTTACTCGATCATCCCGAGCAGGCCAAGGCATTGGGCGCGCTGATCTATCAAGAAATTCACTACCGCCTACTCACCACACCCTTCGGGCATCAACTTCGCCTTTTGAATACAGTGGGTTCTCAAACTAACAAGATTGATCAGGCAATCACATGGCTGCGGGAAAACTACCGAGAAATATTGCAGGTAGATCAATTGGCCGAAACACTCAATATGGCGCCTTCCACACTCTACAAACACTTCAAGGAAGTCACCTCGCTCAGCCCCCTGCAATATCAGAAACGCCTGCGCTTAGATGAAGCGCAGCGCCTGATGCTGGTTGAACATTACGATGTTATCCAGGCCGCCTTGGCGGTCGGCTATGAAAGTGCCAATCAATTTGGTCGAGAATACAAACGCCTGTTTGGCGAGCCGCCTAGGAAGAACGTTGTGAACATCAAGACCGGTAGGCAGTAGCCGCCCCCAAAACCAGAAAACCCGCCAAAGCGGGTTTCCTCACAACTCAAATCACCTCAACTCACAGCAGGCAAATCAAATCCGCGCCGCTCCATCACCGTAAACACATCCGACACGTCCTGGATCATGATCCGCGCTGTATTTGCGACGGTATTAACGTCATGCTCGGCATAGTCGGACACATTGGAACAGGCCATCAGGTGCAGGTAGGCGAGGGCAGCATTGAGACGCTCGCTGGCGCAGGCGTGGAGCTCGCTGAGCGGGGCGTCGGCAGGGCCTCCGCTTTTACACTAAGCTATGCAGATTGTTAGAACGAAGTTTTACATTAATCGACTGGAGGCGCTCCATAGGCTGTCCGCCCAACTGTTGATTACCCGCCAGATGCTGGGCCTGACGAAGAATTTCCGTTTGGAATCGAGTGACCTTCGATGCATCCAGGTACTGCGCCTTAACATCTTTACGAGCCTTCAAACGTACGACCAACCCTTGGGGTAGGGCTGTGCCCTTGGCTGCGCATCCCAGGCAGAGTGTAGCGAGATCATCCAGGCTGCGGACTTCCAGCTCTTTGAGCTTTCCGCCATTGGGGCCACCTTGAAGTGGGTGCGCTTGGCTTTGGTAAGAGAAGTGGCTCGTTTTTCTGGTGAGCGTGTTGTTAATCGAATGAGACGACAGGTGATTGATTTTCTCAAAACCAAAAACCATCGGGACCACATTACCTTGGTTCAAAAGACTCAAAAAAGGCGCTTTGCCGTTTTCCAGATCCCGTTGCAAGGTATTGACTGTGTCCTGATAAAAACGACGCAGCGAATCGCCTTTCAGTACTTTTTGCTGTTCTCCCTGCTGTAGAACTACGGACGTCGGGAGGAATTTTCCGAGTGCGTACAAATCTCCGGGTGTTTTGTGATTGCCTTTCATGATGTGGCTATCGTGTAGCATTTGTTGAAGCCAGGTAACTGCTTCTTGCGCCGTTATATGGTTCAGATTGGCAACATTGATTTTACCGGGCTGCATCTCTGGCTTAAGCACCTGACCGCTGTCCAGGTTTTTAAGTATTACTTGAGTTAGACCGTGTTGCAGTGCTCGTGAAAATGCGTTGCTGGGCTTCATTCCCGCGCCTTTTGCGTAAATACGCGGTTTGGTGCGAAGCCCCTTGCGCGTAGTTTTGTCACCATCGCTTTCCTGAGTTCGGTCTGAAAAAAATACCTGTCCTTCCAGCGATTGACTGCCACCCTTTTTGTCATTGGCCCCGCCCATTAGGCCGCCCGACACTAATACCTCCAACCCCCAGGGTGTGCCGTGAAACGCCTCAGGTTTCATATGGCCTCGCGGCGCGGTGTTGTTCAGCGACTCAAGCAGAGCCATACGAATACTTGAACGGCTGCGCGAATCGATATTTCGCATACTGTCCAGGATGTCGAGAGGTGAGCGGTCCTGGGTGTCCAATTGGTTGGCCAGCAGCCCCTGTTGGCGCAGCTGTTTGATCTGGGAAGCATCACCCCGTTTAACGGCATCATGAAAAGGTTCGGCAGCAGGTTGACTGCTAACGTGGGCAGGTTGTGTATACCGACTAGAGATCATAAATAGAGCCCCTACGTGAATAACAGAAAACATTCTGTAATGAGTGGCAATATCATGTTTTCGGTTCCTTTTTTTGATCTGAGCGGGATGACATCAAGCGGTTTATTTCATCGTGCTATTGGGCGTGTCGATTCTGAAAAGGCTGGCACGCAAGCCTTTGTCAATGCAGGCAACCAAGGTCAGTTTTGTCTGCTGCCTGGAGATTAGTAACGGACCCACTCAAGGTGCCGGAAGGTTAGCGGCAAGACTATGGACAGCGGGAGCAGACCCGACCTGAACATCTGCTTGAGTTGCAAACAGCATTGGCCTTCCAGACCTTCGCGACTAGTACCCACTATCGTGTGGCGGTGTATCGCGCGGAAGAGCTGGCAGCTGATTCCGCCAGCACCTTTGCGTTGGGGGCCTCAGGTTTTCCAGTGGTTCAATTTGTTCAGGTTATACAGGGCCCGTGCTTTGGACTGCGGCGCAAAACTTGCGACAAGGTGCAACGCAGTCGGCAGTGGGTTTTGTGCGGCAGTCAGTGGCGGGTTTACGGCGTGGAGGTTTTTCATCGCCATGATGTGAAAGTCGAATGCGTCTTGACGGTGCTGTTCAGGACCATGCTCGATCCCGTGGCGGTTCAAGTTCACCAACGTACTCGCCATGTGCTGCGCGCCCTCGCGGGAGAGGCGGGTGGTGTCTGCTCTGCCGACAGTGTCGCGCAGTTGGTAGGGCACCGACTGAGTAATCGAGGAACCCGGGAAGTCCGCGAGAACAGGCAATTTCTGGCTGATGGCCTGCGCTAGGCGCATTTTATCGTTTGGATTTTCCACGGCCTTTAACAGCACGATGGCTTTTTTGAACACTTCTTTGATGACCTGCGGTTGATTGTTCCGCAGCTTTAGCTGGCTTAACTGAAGGTTCATGTTCCACAGCAAATTGTGCATTAACTTTGCGCTGTCGTCGGGATGAAGCCCGCCCTCGAGCAGCGCCATAGCGCGCAGTGTGTACTTGAATTCAGAGTTGTGGAGCTCGTCCCCCAGGTTTTTGATCAAGGTGTTGAACTGTCGATGATCCTGGCGCGCAACCGGCAGTAGGTCTTGCGTGTCACGCGAGACTTTAGAGAACGTCGCCTGGGCACTGATAGGCAAGTGCTTGACCACCTCAAGCTGCATCTCAGTGGGCATTTCATTCCAACGACTCGTCTGTGAGGCTCCCGCTTGCAGGCTGCGTTCAAGCTGGCTTTGCGTCAGGGCCGAGGCGCGGGGAGTCGAGCGGGGGGCATCGGGGCGGGGTGGCCGCAATGACTCGGCTGAGTGAGCGGGTGGGTCCTGGCGCTTGGATTTGGCTTTTGGTTGGCTTGGATCGGCGTTTGTATTGTTGACACTTTTACCCATGATGCGCTGCAACATCTCATCTATCCCCACCAGGTCAGTACGAATGTACGGGCAGTGAGTGGGTGTGCAGAGGTTCTGGTTCCCATGCCGACGAGCGCTAGCGACTTGCCTGATATGGGAAAAGGGGACGTGGGAAAAGGGGATGCATTTATTTAGATACATCAAGTCTGGTAGGCAGTAGCCGCCCCAAAAGTCAGAAAACCCGCAAAGGCGGGTTTCCTCACAGCTCACATCACATCAACTCACAGCAGGCACATCAAACCCGCGCCGCTCCATCACCGTAAACACATCCGACACGTCCTGGATCATGATCCGCGCGGTATTGGCGACGGTATTCACATCATGCTCGGCATAGTCGGACACATTGGAACAGGCCATCAGGTGCAGGTAGGCGAGGGCAGCATTGAGACGCTCGCTGGCGCAGGCGTGGAGCTCGCTGAGCGGGGCGTCGCTGTCGATGAGCAGGACAGGGTATTCGGTTGCGGTTTGGGACATGGGGGTGAAGCGGCGGGGCGGGTGTTGAGTAGTCATAAGGTTCGATTCTATTTTGGGAAAAAAGAACTGCCACCTTGCTGCTGCGAAACAGCCTGGGTGGCAACTGTGCGCGGGTTCGCAGACCAGGAAGAATCACCCCCGGCAGACCCGAAGGTCTCCCACGCACAGCCGCCATAAACAAGACGCAGGCGGGCTCCGCCTGAGGGTCTGATGACTGTGCAGGTTGATTCTATTTTGGTAGGGCTGCGAAACCCAATCGCTGACTGAGGTCGGCGACGGGGCGAACTATAAGGTGTGGGTAGCCAGGGTGCAACTGAGAGGATGTATCAACCTCAGTCATTAACTTTTCCCCATTACCGTTTTTGCCCCGCGCTCACTGCACGCTGCCAATCTCGTCGGATTTGAGTCCATTTTTAGCTTGCTGAAACGTTTCATCAAGTTTATAAAAATGGCACAACTCCAAGAAAGGCTGTCGCCATGACCCCGCTCAAACTCTTCGTTGCCCTCAGCGCGCTGTCCGCTGCCTCCCACGCCATGGCCTGGGATTACGTTCTGCTCGACACCGACAAAGCCGCTCAGAGTTGGCAGATCACCAGCCAGCAACTCGGAATAAAAACCGACAAGCCCTTCAGCGTTAGCCTGCGCACCTTGCATGGCGGTCGCCAGGAGGGCGTCAGCATCGTCGACATCGATAACGGCACCATGAAACTCTCGGTAGTGCCGACTCGCGGCATGAACGTCTTGCAGGCCTCGGTCGGCAGTGTGCGCATGGGCTGGGATTCTCCGGTCAAGGAAGTGGTCAATCCGTCCTTCATCGAACTCAATGGCCGCGGTGGTCTGGGCTGGTTGGAAGGTTTCAATGAACTGGTCGCCCGCTGCGGATACGAATGGGTCGGCCACCCCGGCGTCGACAACGGCGAACTGCTGACCCTGCACGGTCGGGCCGCTAACATTCCTGCGAACAAAGTCACGCTGCATATCGATGAAAAACCACCGTACGCCATCACCCTGCGCGGCGAATTGAAAGAGCAGGCGTTCAAAAAGGTCGACTTCTCGGTCGCGACCGAACTGGTCACCGAACCCGGCAGCGTCGTGTTCGCCCTCAATGACACCCTGACCAACAACGGCGACTATCCGAAGGAATACCAGGCGCTGTATCACAGCAACTTCAGCACCCCGTTCCTGGAGCAGGACGCTCGTTTCGCCGCGCCGGTGAAACAGGTATCGCCGTTCAACGACAAGGCCAAGGGCGATCTGCCCGACTGGCAAACCTACCGCGCACCGACCAAGGACTACGACGAAACGGTTTACAACGTGGTGCCGTATGCCGATGCCAACGGCGATACGTTGACCGTGTTGCATAACAAGGCCGGCAGCCTGGGCGTTTCGGTCGGCTTCAATACCCAGACACTGCCGGTGTTTTCCCTGTGGAAAAACACCGACACCCAAGGCCAGGGCTATGTCACGGGGCTGGAGCCAGGAACAAGTTTTTCCTACAACCGCCGTTACCAGCGGCCACTGAACCTGGTACCGACAATTGGGCCCAAGGAACACAAGCAGTTCCGCATCAGCTACAGCTTGTTAGCGGATAAGGCAGCGGTGGATAAGGCCTTGAAGCAGGTGAGTGAGATTCAGGATGGGCGGGAGACTGAGGTGCGGCAGACGCCGTTGGTTGATCTGACCAAGGAGTGATGCCGGCTGGAACATTGTGGGCCGATATTTTAACCCCACGGCCAAGTGTTCGCGTCCGATCCCGTCGGCTTGTTCAAGGTCCGCCCGCGAGCGCGTGACCTTGAGCCTGCGACTGGCAGCAATAGATCAATGCCCTGCGGATGTCATCGGACAGCGCTCACTGATGCTCTGGATATGTACAGTCTAACTGTATATATTTGAGATTCTACGCATTCAAGCATCAGGTGGCGTTATGTCAGCAGTGAACAAAGCTATCGTCCGTCGTTTCAATCAGAAGGTTATTGAGAACTGCGACCGCCACGAATTTGAAGTGCTCGTGGCGCAAGATTTCATAAACCATTCAGCGGCGGCGGGGCAAGACGGCGGTCGGGAAGGTCTATGGCATACCTTTCACAATGTTCTGCATCCGGGCTTGTCCGACCTCCAGGTCGAGGTGCTGGATCAGGTTGCTGAAGACGACAAGGTGACGACCCGAAAGCGCATTACCGGCCGCCACTCCGGGGTGATTGCCGGAATACAGGCAACGGGACGTGCAGTGTCCATTGATATCATCGACATCGTTCGCATCCGCAACGGCCAATATGTCGAGCACTGGGGCGTCAATTCGTTGCCGAGTGTGCTGGCGGCTTTGCGCTCAGGTTGACTGACCGTTTGGCGCGGCGGCAATCAATTGCTCCAGGATTCTGACCGCAGCTTCGAGTGTTTGCAGCTGTGACGCGGTGGCTTTTTCCTTAAGCTGGCGTGCCAGCCAGTCACTGCGCTGAAGACGACTGTGTTCAAGCGCAGCTCGACCAGCGTGCGTCAGCTCAAAGAGCTGCTTTCGTGCATCGCTCGGATCAGGACCTCGTGTAACCCGCTGCTGCTGCTCCAACTGGGCGATAACCAGCCGCATGCTTTGATGCTTGACGTGACGATGTGCAGCAAGCGCGCTTATGCTCGCGGGGCCATGACGGTCAAGCAAACCTAGCGTTTCAGATTGTGCCGAGGACGGTGTGTCCGACCCACTGCGCACTTCCCGGACAAGATTGCCGACCACGCTTCGCAGATCTTCGGCTAACTGTTCAACTGCCTCTTCAAAAGAAGCAGAGTGATGATTGGGAGATTCTGAAGGGGAGGACAATGGGCTTTCTCAGATGTGGTTGAGCAGATAAGCATACATGAGTTCAGAATGACCGCTTCTGACCAGGAGCTGTCCATCGCCAACGACTGCTTTTGGGCCGATTCTGCTCAGTTACGCTCCCCATCCATATCACTCGTACTAAACCCTTACGCATTTTCAATTATGTCGCAACCGTAAAACGAAACGCCTGTTCTTGCAGGCCCGCTTCGATCAAAGCAGCCAATTGCTGGGCCGCCGCAGTGGGCTCGCCGCCACCGCTGTGCAGCACATAACCAAGGCTTGGCACGACGGGTAAGCCGGAAACAACACTGAGATGGCTCGGCAGCCCAATGCGGGTACGCAGCGTCACGCCCAACCCGGCGGCGACGGCCGCCCAGATACCCGCCACGCTGGGGCTGGTGAGGGCGATGCGCCAGGGTATTTGCGCGGCGTCCAGCGCCTGGGTGGCGGCGCTGCGGAGTACGCAAGGCGCGTCGAACATTATCAAGGGCAGCGGTGAGTCGTCGGCGGCGGTCGGCGATGGCGTATCGCGCGGCCCGATCCAGTGCATCGGTGTTTCGCCCAGGCGCGTAGCGTAGGGCGACATGGGCCCGGTGTCCCAAGTCAGTGCCAGGTCCAGGGCTGCACTTTCGACCAGCGTCAGCAGTTCGGCATTACGGGCGATCCTGACTTCGAGGCTCACCCTCGGGTAAGTCTGTACGAAGCGTCGCAGGATATCGCTTAGGAAATGTTCGCCAAAGTCCTCTTGAAGCCCCAGGCGCAGGGTCCCGGCGGTCTGGCTTTGATGCACGCTGTGGAAAATGCTGTCGTTCAACTCCAGTAACCGACGGGCGTGGCTAAGCAGTGATTCTCCTGCGGGGGTCAAGATCAGCCCGCGACCGGATTTAGCCAATACCGGCGTGCCTATCTGCTCCTCAAGTTTCTTTAACTGAGCACTCACGGCAGATGTCGACCGACCGAGACGATCCGCAGCTTTGGCAAAGCTGTTGAACTCCACACCCGTGACGAAGGTACGTAATACATCAAGGTCGAAGGTGGGGCGGCGCATTCAATAGTCCACTAATTCTGGATGATCGGTGCTATTAAATCTGATATTCGGAAGGGTTGCGACTTGATAATTTTCATCCTTCAGAGTGGGACATCGGAGGGAAAACCATCATGAATGCATCGACGGCCACTGTGCGAGAAGCCCAGGGCAACTACCCGCAGAAGTTTGCCGAGCTGACCGACAACGTATTGTTCGGCGACATGTGGACGCGCACGCAGCTCAAGCCCCGTGAACGCAGTTTGGTGACGGTGGCGGCGCTGGTGGCGATGTACCGTCTTGAGCAACTGCCGTTTCATTTGCAGCGTGCGCTGGATAACGGCGTGAGTACCGACGAACTGGCCGAAGTTATCACCCATCTGGCGTTTTATTCAGGCTGGCCGACGGCCGCTTCGGCGCTGAATGTGCTGAGCGAACTACAGCTTTGCCTTTCAGCACGCCAGGAGTAAGCGCTGATGCCGTTTGCACGAATTTCACTGCACCGAGGCAAGTCGGCCGAGTATTTACAGGCGTTGTCTCAGGGGGTGCACGACGCTTTGGTCGAGAGCTTCGAAGTGCCGAAGACAGATCGATTCCAAGTCATTCACCAACATGAGGTCGGCGAGTTGATATTCGATCCCCACTACATGGGTGGGCCGCGTAGCCATGACTTTGTGCTGATCGCGATTACTGCCGGGCGTGCTCGAAGTGTTACGACTAAACAGCATTTTTATCGTGATCTGGTCGAGAAACTGGGGCGGGCGACTGGGTTGAACGCGGAAGACGTGATGGTGGTGATCACCACCACGGCCGGTGATGAGTGGTCGTTTGGGGGAGGGCGGGGCAACTAGGCTTTTTCATTAAAACCGGGTTCATACAACAGCTAAGTATGATCCCGTTTTTACGCTACAGCGTCGGCAGCCGATCCAACGCACAACTACGTTCTATTTTCGGCTCTTTGGCCGTAGGCACGCGCACGCCCGTATCGACATTGAATATGTCGATGTAACAACGGCTCAACGAGCCCGGGACGTCAGCAATCCCGCCTTTGATCACATAGCGTGCGCCCGGCGCAAATTCGCTGATAAACGATACGCTGCACGAGCGATTGGCATTGGCCATGCCGCGCATTTCCAAATGCATAGGCTTGCCGGCTTCAATCGGGAAATAACCCTCCGGCGTCGAGACGTTCTCAGAAACGGAAACCAACTGCTTCCCCATTCCCGACTCAGTCGCCACGGTTCTGCCGTATTTGCAGCCGATGGCTGGCGCCTGGACCAGCGTCACGTTGTTTCGATAATTTTCCATCGACACCAATTCGCTGCGGATCATCGCCTGGGGCGCCCCCGCAGGCACAAGGTATTTAGGCACTGGGGCGCAGCCTGCAAGTAGCAGAACTGAGCACAGGTAAAGAGGCTTCATAATTTCCTTATTAATGGCGGTAGAGGCGGCGTTAACAGGCCTGATCAATCAGAATGAGTCAAGCAATAACTGCGAAGAATGGCGTCTGACCAGGTTTGAAATAAAGGTGAGTCGCCCTCGGTTTATTAGCTAGGCGCAATGGCCTCTTTTGGCCGATTGCTGCCCATTTCAAGCACAGCAATCATGCCAACATTCGCTAACGCCCCACGGCGCCCTGCTGGATTAATCGTCTACATTCCCCATTGCGGTCGTATTGAAACCGCCGTCCACGTACAAGATTTCACCGCTGATACCAGATGCCAGGTCGGAGCAAAGGAAGGCACCAGCATTGCCTACCTCTTCGATAGTCACATTCCGGCGCAATGGAGTTTGCGCTTCGTTGGCTGCCAGCATCTTGCGAAAGTTCTTTATACCGGTGGCTGCAAGGGTACGAATGGGGCCTGCCGACACTGCGTTGACCCGAGTACCGTCCGGACCAAGACTACCCGCCAGATAGCGCACACCTGCCTCCAGGCTAGCCTTGGCCATACCCATGACGTTGTAGTTCGGCATAGTTCGCTCTGCGCCCAAGTAGGACAAAGTCAGGAGACTACCGTTACGGCCCTGCATCATTGAGCGACCGGCTTTCGCCAAGGCTACGAAACTGTATGCGCTGATGTCGTGCGCGATGCGGAAACCGTCACGTGTCGTGACCTCTGTGAAGTCTCCATCCAGTTGGTCACCTGGCGCGAAACCTACAGAATGGACGATGCAATCCAGTGCATCCCATTGCAGTCCCAGCTTTTCAAACACGCCAGCGATGTCCTCATCGCTGGCGACATCGCAGGGGAAGCACAGCTCAGGGCTTGAACCCCATTCAGTCGCGAACTCTTCCACTCGACTTCTGAGTTTTTCATTCTGGTAGGTGAAGGCAAGCTCGGCGCCCTCGCGATGCATGGCTGAAGCGATACCGGAGGCTATTGACAGTTTACTGGCTACACCGACGATCAGAACGCGTTTGCCTGTGAGAAAACCCATGTGTAGCTCCTTGATGTCTAACTATCCAATAGTGTGTCGTGCGCATTTAATAGGCTCTAAACAACGCCATTTTTTGCGCTTGAAATCCCACCATGACTTAACCGCCGTTACTCGAGGAGCAGCGGACGGGTTGCTGTGCTCTGTTCTTGGCATCCCAAATCAGGGAGCCTCGGAACGCAGAGCGGTGGGCGCTGCAACGCTGATGTGACGCGGGAAACTATCATGGAGTTACACGCGACGGCAGTTCAACGGGTGAAAGTTCATCATGAAGGCGGGTTGCGAATAATTCGACGAGGTGAATCGGCCCTGATTTCCTGGAGGCATCCGACTGGCTCCTTTTGGCCGGAAGCGGCCACTTATAAGGAGGAACATATTCATCCAACCATCTGCGACGATATACTCATGACGGAAACACCGAGCAGTCGCAAGAGTACTACTGCAAGCGACTGAAGGTCTTAAGGCATGGTCCTTCAGGAAGGGGCATTAAGCTTCTAGTACGGCCAGAGAAACTCCCGTTTAAATCGTCTTTCTAATAGCTTGTATCCTGCCCGCCCTTGATGTTTGCACGGCTGCTTGAACGACGCCCGTCACTGTATTCCGTATCCTGCCCGCCCTTGATGTTTGCACGGCTGCTTGAGCGACGCCCGTCACTGTATTGCGTGTCCTGCCCGCCCTTGATGTTTGCATTGCTGCTTGAGCGACGCCCGTCACTGTATTCCGTGTCCTGCCCGCCTTTGATGTTTGCACGGCTGCTTGAGCGGCGCCCGTCACTGTATTGCGTATCCTGCCCACCCTTGATGTTTGAACTGCTGGTTGAGGTTGTACCATCGTCGTATCGACAATCGTAACCCCCTTTAATATTTGCACTGCAACTGTCAGCCAAGACAGGATACAGCGGCGATACAAATAGAATCGAACCCAGCAGAACAGCCTTAAGCTTCATGAAAATTCCTTACGATAGATCTCGAGATTAATGGCGAGACATCAGCCCCACGCGACCATGCGAGAGCGATTGGCATACGATAGAACGTCTGAGTGGCACAGTATTTCGATCCGGCTGATCAGGCCTAGATAGAAACGCGGCTTTCACATACATCTGGACCAGCTGGCATGGCAGCATGCCACTATCCATTCAGACTGAACGGCACACGCTAAGTTTCCGCTCCGAGTACAGTTTTTTTCACAAGCATAACTTGGGCGCTACATGGTCGATTGCTGTCGGTCGAGAAAGACTCAAAACGACCCAAAGCGATCATCCACTCGTGACTATTGGGGCCATGCGTCCACGTCGTTTATCAGTTCGCGCCAGGCATCTTGTGCCTTCTGCTCCGAGGTAAATATTTGTACTTTTGGATGCCAGAACTGCCCCTCAATTACGATGCATTCCAGTGTGGAATCCTGAAACGTAAAGACATAATGGATGGCGTCTTTTAGAAACC
This sequence comes from Pseudomonas sp. ChxA, assembly GCF_030263855.1. Lineage (NCBI taxonomy): Bacteria > Pseudomonadati > Pseudomonadota > Gammaproteobacteria > Pseudomonadales > Pseudomonadaceae > Pseudomonas > Pseudomonas sp. ChxA. The sequence goes on along the minus strand of NZ_JARPMK010000001.1, from coordinate 4,451,890 downwards.
GCTGCTTTTCGTGTCGCGGATGAATGGCGTTTCTGTGCTCAAGCTCTGCTAGCCAAGGCGAATTATCTATTCGATGAATTTGATAAGGCTTGATGCCAAGTCTAATAAGCGGATGGCCGCCCAAAGCCTCGTCGTTTGGTGAGCCGAACTGAATTTTTTTAACTAGGGGAAAATGGATTACAGCTATTTCTTCCTCTGCGGTGCAATACCGTAAACATAGCTGCGTGTCCGTGGCAAACACGACGGGTTCGGGCGACGTACTTGGCTGTGGCCAGGAGTCGAGCAGCACTACGGTTGCGAATGACATAGGGAAGCCTTGTGAAGAAATAGGGGGTAAAACAGAGTGCGAGAGCCGCGCGTTGACGTCAAACGTTTCTGATCACGATGGGCTGCTTGTGGCCCCCTGTTGGGTACGTGCTCCCTCATCCTCATGGTACTCAGCATTCCGCTTACTTTTTACGTGATGTTAAAAAACTTCATGTTGCAGAGCCCTACATGCAACGCAGCGACTATGTAGTCGGGCACAGGCATATTTTCCGTAATGCTCATTTTGGGGGGCGGCACGTGCGCGTAGTCGTCATGGCTCTCATCATTCTTATTCCCAAAGTGTTTCAGTGGCGGCATTGGGTACGGGTTGAGGACGTTGAAAAAAACCCACAACGTCTCGAATTCTGGATGGTTATGCCGCCACTCGTCGCGGATGTATCAATCACAGGGATGGCTATCAGCTGGTTCTTTTTAGAAAACTGAACCACCCCGCATTCCTACACCTGGGAGCCTCATGCCAGGCTCTTTATACTGGCCATCCCAGGATGGTAGTTGAGCGCAGACCATGCCCGTCACACCCAATCAAAACTCCCCAATCATTTTGGTCCCGGCTCAAGAAAGTGACTTGGATGATCTGGTAGCCATTCGGATTGAGGCCATGCGCGAAAGCCTGGAGCGTGTTGGGCGATTTGATCCAGTGCGCGCGCGCGAGCGGTTTGTTGGCGGTTTTGAAGCTCGCAACACACGCTACATCGAGGCAGTTGGCGAGAGGGTTGGTTTTGTAGTGGTCAAGCATCACCACAATGAGCTCTTGCTCGACCATTTGTATGTGAGGCCGGGCGCGCAAGGATCAGGTATAGGGTCTGCGGTGCTCACTCAAATTTTCAAAGAGGCCGATGCCGCTGCGCTCCCTATTAAAGTGGGTGCTCTCAAAGAAAGCGCTTCGAATCGCTTTTATATCCGCCATGGTTTCCAATTCATGGAAAGCGGTGAATTCGACCATTATTATGTTCGCCGGAGTGTTCCGGCGATTGGCCCGGCTTGCTAGCTGGACGGGATGCTCCTTGGCGTCCGTTTTGGCACATTCTGGGCCGATAGCTGCCTGTCGTGAAGAGCTGCTATCGACCCAGGCTGTGTGAAAACGCAGACGACATATCAGAGTTTTGCTGCTTATAAAAATCGGCGGAAATTTGAAGTCGGCTATGACTATAAACTCCGTGACATAAGGTATTGCTCTTTCCCCCAAGCCTCAAAGCGCTCCAACACTTTCCAGCCAAGCTTGGTGTAATAATTGCTCTGGCTGTGGGTGTGCAAGTACAAAGTAGTGAACCCAGCGTCTCTTGCATGGGCACAGATGCCTTCGATTAGCTGCGCTGCGAGCCCTCTTCTTCGGGCATCAGGTGCGATGAACACACACGCAAGCCACGGGCCTAGATCCGGCCGGTCAGATAGGTCGTTATTGGCAAGCGTAGCGCCACCTAGCAACTGACCTCGTTCCATTGCGATCAGACACTTCCAACTGCCATCACGCTGTCCATCAGCGAACTCGCGCTTCCAACTCGACAGAGATTGCTGCGTAAACTCATAACTGAATTCCCGATAAAGCCATTCGGCCATAACGCCGCACTTGTCCATTTGTTTATCGAGCCAATCCACTCGCAGCATCTGAAACGCTCCTTATGTATTTGTCAGGCGGGTAGGGGTAGTGACAGTCATACAGCCGTCTGCCTGCGGTACAGACTATGTCAACGTCAGGGGGATCGTCTAACCTTTGAGCACAGAGACAGCGGAGGCGATGATGAAGTGGTTCATGGAATGCTCGGGCTCAGTTACCTTACTGTCGGAGTGTTTGGACGATTACGTGACGGAAGAAAAAACGGTGCGTCTGGTTGATGTCTTCGTCGATGAACTCGACTTGGGTGCACTCGGATTTGAGGGTGTCGATCCTGCTGCAACGGGTCGTCCTGCCTATCACCCAGCGGTCTTGCTGAAGATCTACATCTACGGCTATCTCAATCGTATTCAGTCCAGTCACCGGCTTGACCGTGAGGCCGAGCATAAATCAGGCTCATAAATCAGGGTCAGGCCCTGAGGAATCGCTGTGTTTATAAACAGTTTTTCTGTGTGTTGGCTTGTGTCCTCTAACGCGTCGTAGATACAGGAGGGCGATCATTGACTAGTCAGAAGACTTTCATTCAAATAAGCTTGTTCTGGCTCTTATTTTTGATCTCAGTTTGAAAAAGGAAATCGATATGCCAGAAGAAAATATTTCCGTAAATCGAGGCGCACCCATGACTCTGTCTATTTCTGAACCTGGTGCAGGTCGTTACAAATAATAATCGAGTGCTCTAGCCGCAATAAAAAGGACTTTGCAAATGATCGATAGTAGAACTGAACCCAACCTGATGAAAGTGAACGATCCCAATAGCAATCCAAGGCTGCCTTTCAAGACCTTTAACCATATCGGGAGTTTTCTTTTAATTCTATTGAGTGTTTTTGCAACTACTGCAGCTGCTGGTAGCCAGGGTGCACCCACTGAAAAAGAATATTCAGATGCAATAGCATCCTATGCAGCCTTGATTGGATTTGAACCTATGCATGGGAATGTTAAAGATAGCCTTCAATTTATTAGATATGTCGAGGATGGAAAAGTCACGAAAGAATACTTTGTTTCTTTTGGTGCAAATGGATGCATTGAGTCCATGAAATTGCAAAATACATATGCTGGGGAGGCTTCTGTGAACTTAAAAAAAATAAAAAACAAAATGACCTCATTTCACGGGAAGGCTGAAGAGGGATATTATGATCTTGATGCTGATTGCAGGATAGTAAAAAATATAAAAACCAATGAAGAGTATCTCTATGAAAATAATTTGATATCCGAGGTGAGGAAAAATGGAGAGATTGTAAAAAGCTTCAAATTTAACGCTAAAAATGAGCTCATTGAAGTCACCCAATATGCACCCTATGAATATGTGCAGAAATTAGAGTATCTAAAAAGTAAAAATACCACAACGGGGATTGTAACCTCTGTTCACATGGGGGGCAGTTCAGCAAATGAAGAAGCGACATGCTTTGACTTTGATGCCAATAGAAATCCATCGTATTGTGACGTGGCTCGTAATATAAATTCTGAAAATAAAAATATAAAATACATGTACAAAAACAACTATTATTGATCTTTCAGCTTTTATCTCGCTGGGAGATCGGGGTCAGAAATCGGGGTCAAACCCTGAGGAATCCCTAAGGCCTAAGGGGCTGACCCCGATGCTGCTACCCCGATGCTGCTCTAGCTGGACAGGATGCTCCTCGGCGTCCGTTTTGGCACAGTCTGGAGCGCTGGCCGTCACGCCTAATTGGCGGCTAACAGCCCCTTTACCCTCGACCGCCAAGCAAACCCCACCACCATCAACAACCCCAAGCCCGCCATCCCAGCCCCCGCCAGCGAAATCGCCGGATAGCCCCACCCCGCATTAATTACCACACCGCCCAGCAGCGCCCCAATCGCATTGCCAAAATTAAACGCCCCGATATTCACCGCCGACGCCAGGTTAGGCGCGTCCTTGGCCGCCTCCATCACCCGCATCTGCAACGGCGGCACCAGGGCAAAACTGGCCACGCCCCATATCAAGATGGCCACGGCCGCCGGCAGCGGCCAGCGCATCAGTACGGTGAACGCCAGCAACACCGCAATCAGCACGCTCAGCGACACGATCAAGGTGCGGTCTATCGAGCGATCCGCCGCCTTGCCGCCCCACAGGTTGCCGAGGGTCAGGCCTACGCCGAACAGTACGAGCATGGCGGTGATGTAGGCGGTGGAGGCGTGGGTTTCGCTGCTGAGAATCGGCGCGATGTAGGTGAATACGGTGAACATGGCGCCCGAGCCGATGACGGTGAGGGCCAGTGCGCCCAACACCGGGCCACGCCCCAATACGCGGATTTCGGCCATCACGCTGACGTGTGGCGGCGCCTTGAGGTTGGGCAGGGCGAACCACAGCGCTGCCATGGCGACAACGCCGAGGCCGGTAATGCCCCAGAACGCGGTGCGCCAGCCGAACAGTTCACCGAACCAGGCGGCCAGCGGCACGCCGCCGATGGTCGCGAGGGTAAGGCCCATAAACATGGCGGCCACCGCGCCGGCACGTTTCTCCGGGGCAACCACGCTGGCGGCGACCACGGAGCCCACGCCAAAGAACGCGCCGTGGTTCAGCGAGGTGACGACTCTGGCGATCATCAGGCTGTAGTAGTCGGTAGCGAGGGCGGACATCAGGTTGCCCAGGGTGAAAATCGCCATCAGCCCGATCAGCAAATAGCGCCGAGGGATCTTGCCGGTTGTCAGGGTCATCAGCGGCGCGCCGAGCAGTACGCCAAGGGCGTACGCACTGACCAACAGGCCGGCGGCAGGAATCGATACGCCGAGGTCGGCGGCGATGCCCGGCAACATGCCCATGGGGGCGAATTCGGTGACGCCGATGCCAAAGGCACCCATGGCGAGTGCAACGAGGGGTGGATTGATACGCATGGAAGGCTCCTTATCTATGCCGCCAATGCTACGATCCAGCCTTTGAAGGCGGTAGATGGCGTTTTTGGCAATCACCTTTGCGTAAGAGGCACAAATGGACTTCAACGGCAGGTCGGGTGAGATGTTGGTATTCGCCAGCGTGGCGCAGGAGGGCAGCTTGTCGGCGGCCGCGCGCGTGTTGGGGCTTACGCCGTCGGCGGTCAGCCGGATCATCGCGCGGGCCGAACAACGCCTCGGCACTCGGCTGCTGTTGCGCACCACGCGCGCGATCACCTTTACCGCCGAGGGCGAGGCGTTCCTGCGGGGTGCCCGGCGTATCCTGGCCGACATGGACGAGGTGGAAGAGGCCATCGCCGACCAGGGTGTGCCGAAGGGCCGGTTGCGGGTCAGCGCCGCCCTGGGCCATGGGCGCATGACGATCGTGCCCTTGGTGGCCGCCTTCAGCGCGCGCTACCCGAACATCGTGGTCGACCTGACCCTGGGCGATGAGGTGGTCGACATTCTCGGCGGCCAGGCCGATGTGGCGATACGCTTTGGCCATCTGCCCGACAGCCCGCTGACGGCGCGCAGGCTCGGTGAAACCGGCCAGGTGGTGGTGGCCTCGCCCGAGTACCTGCAGCGCCATGGCACCCCGCAGCAACCCGAAGACCTGCTGCGGCACAATTGCCTGCGCTTCAACTTTCGGCGTGCCGAACCCAACTGGCCGTTTATGCGCGACGGGCAAGCGTTTTCCCTCAAGGTGAGCGGCAATATCGAATGCAGCAGTGGTGAGGCGCTGGCGCAGCTTGCTCGTGTGGGGGCCGGTATTGCGCGTATCGGCGAGTTCACCGTCAGCGAAGACCTGCGGCGCGGCGAGCTGATACCGCTGCTGCAAGCCTGGAACCCCGGCGACGTTGAGCCGATTCACGCGGTGTTCGTCGGCGGCGCGGCCATGCCGGCGCGGGTGCGCTTGTTTGTGGACTTCTTGCTCGAACATCATCAGCGGTAAGCGTCGGTTTGCGGGCACCGTGAGGCGCGGCAATGTGAACCTTTTTCGTGCGCATAATCTGTTGCTGCGGCGGCTTATAACTGCTTGTATCCTTGCCCGCGAAAAAGGGCGAATGGCTGTCGCCGGTGCCCAGGTCCACTGTCCGCTGTTATGGAAAACCGTGCTTGCCAAAGGTAGCAATGTGAAGCGTGATACCCACCTGGTTGTGCTTTTGCTGGTCGTTATCGGTTGCTCCCTGGCGTCATTGACGGTCTGGAAGGTGTTTGCCTCTCGAGATCGCGCCCTGCAGGAGGTGAACGTCCATGGCCTGAACCTTACCCAGGCGCTGTCTACTTATTCCGACGGCATCGTGCGCCAAAGCGCGTTGTTGTTGCTCGGGCTTGTCGAGCGCCTGGAGACCGAAGGCAGCGGGCCTGCGCAAATCCAGCGGCTGAGCACATTGGTCGGCCGCCAGCAGCCGTTGATGCCGCAGCTCAGTGGTATCACGATCTACGATAGTCATGGGCACTGGTTGATGTCCTCCAACCGGCCGATTCCGGCGGGCGCCAACAGCGCCGACCGTGCCTATTTCATTCATCACCGTGACGATCCTTCCCGCGAGATTTTTATCGGCCCGCCGATTATCAGCCGGTCGAATCAGGAATGGGTGATGACCATCAGCCGGCGTTTCAATGATTCGCGCGGTGATTTTGCCGGCGTCGTATCGGTGACCTTGGGCATCGAAAACTTCTTGCGGTTATTTGGCAAGATCGACGTTGGGCAGGACGGCGCGATCGGCTTGTCGCACACCGACGGTACGTTGCTGGTGCGCTATCCGTTTCGCGAGCAGGACATGGGGCGCAACTTTTCCACGTCGCCCATCTATGTAAAGTACCTGGTTGATCAGTCAGTCGGCACCGCCTCGTTTACCTCCAGCCTCGACGGCGTGGAGCGGCTTTACGCCTTCCGCAAAAGTGACCGGCTGCCGCTGATCACCACGGTGGCGCTCGGCAAACGTGAAGCCCTCGCCGCGTGGCGCACCGAGGCGCTGCTGTCGGCGGTGGTGGTGGCGGGGCTGCTGGGGCTTACCGGTCTTATCGGCTGGTTTTTGATCCTGGATATTCGTCGGCGCACCGAAGCAGAAGATCAATTGCGTGAAACCCAGCAGCAGTTGCTCACCTCGAACGGGCAGCTTGAGTTGCTGGCGATGAAGGATGCGCTGACGGGGTTGGCCAACCGCCGCTGTTTTGATGAGAGCCTCGCCATGGAAGCACTGCGCGCCAAACGTGAGGGCACGACGCTGGCGTTGCTGATGATTGATATCGACTATTTCAAGCGCTTTAACGACGCGTACGGGCATGTGGCAGGGGACGCCTGCTTGCAGGCAGTGAGCCGAATCTTCGAGGCAAGTGTAAAGCGGCCGTCAGACCTGGTGGCGCGTTATGGCGGCGAGGAGATCGGCATCATCATGCCGGACACCGACAGGGACGGCGCCGCCGTGGTGGCCGAGCTGATTCTCGACCTGTTGAAGCAAGAGAACATCATGCACAGCACCAGCCCGTTCGGGCGGCTGACAGCGAGCATCGGCTTTGCGGCGGCCGCAGGCGATCAACTGGAGGATTTGCAAGGGTTGGTTGAGGTGGCGGATCAAGCGTTGTATAGCGCCAAGGCGGCGGGGCGTAACCAGTGCATGACGGGGCACTGGTGACAGGGGTTCACAATCGAACCCCTATTGAACGGGGCCAGCCCGTTTCAGTCAGTTAGCTCAAACCCCACTGACCAACTTCCCACCGTCCATCCGGCGCTTATACGCACTGTCCCGACTCGCCAGCCAGTAATACAACGGCGACGTCACCAGCAGCCCCACCACCCAGGACAAATCCGCCCCGTTGATGTGCGCGGAAATCGGCCCCACATACAGCGGCGTGTTCATGAACGGAATCTGCACCGCAATCCCGATTGCATACGCCAGCAGCGCCTGCGGGTTGTACTTGCCGTAGATGCCGCCATCGACGCGGAAGATCGAGGCAATGTCGTACTTGCCTTTGTGAATCGCGTAGAAGTCGATCAGGTTGATTGCCGTCCACGGCACCAGCACTACCAGCAGCACCAGCACCATGTCGACGAAGTGGCCGATAAAGTCTTTGGAGGCGAACACGGCGGCGATGGCGCAGGCGGCCAGCACCAGGGTGGAGATCACCGCACGGCTTTTGGCGGTGGGGATCCAGCGGTAGGCGAAGGTCTGGATCAGGGTGATGATCGACAGTACGGCGCCGTAGAGGTTAAGGGCGTTGTGGCTGATCACGCTGAGCAGGAACAGCACCAGCATCAGCGGGCCGATGGCGCCGGTGGCGAGTTTTACCGCCTCCATGGTGTCCATGCCCACCGGGGTGGCGAGCACGGCGACGGCGCCGAAGATGAAAGCCAGGCTGGAGCCGAGGGCGGAGCCCAGATAGGTGGTCCAGAAGGTCGATGCCACCGGTACGTCGGCCGGCAGGTAGCGCGAGTAGTCCGACACGTAAGGCGCAAAGGCGATCTGCCACAGCGCAGCCAGCGACACAGTCGCCAGCCAGCCAGAGATATTGAAGCTGCCACGGGTCAAAAAGTCGGTGGTTTGCACGTGGGTGAAGATGTAGCCAAAACCCAGCACGATGCCGGCACCGAGCACCCAGGTGCCGATGCGGTTGAGCACGTGGATAAAGCGGTAGCCGATGATGCCGATGATGCCGGAACCAATCGCACCGATCACGATGCCCACGGGCACGGGCACGCTGTCGACCACGCCGTGCAGGGATTTACCCGCCAGTACGATGTTGGAGGCGAAAAAGCCGATGTACATGACGCCGGCGATCACCACCACCAGCAGGGCACCGAGGGAGCCGAATTGCGCGCGGCTCTGGATCATTTGCGGGATGCCCATTTGCGGGCCTTGGGCCGAGTGCAGCGCCATCAGCACGCCGCCTACCAGGTGGCCAACCAGGATGGCGACGATGCCCCATACCAGGTTCAAGTGGAACAATTGCACACCCAGCGCGCCGGTCACGATCGGCAACGGCGCGATGTTGCCGCCGAACCACAGGGTGAACAGGTCTCTTACCTTTCCATGGCGGTCTTCGGGGGGCACGTATCCGATCGTGTGTTTTTCGATAAGCGGGGCGGAGGATGTTGCAGTGGTGACCATGACGAGCTCCAAGGCAAGGTGAGTACGTTGACGTACTTCGCTGTGCGCAGCCAAGGCGGCGCTTTGTTGTTGGAGTGATCATCTGCAATGGGCGCAGGGAGGTAAATTAGTAAGTTTGTTGCTATAGACCTTAAAAAATATAGCTCATCGGATTTTTTGCTCCGGTATGTTGCATGGTCTTGAATCAGTGTGAAAAAGCCGATTTTTACGCACTTGTTTGGGGCGAAGTCCCACGTTTCTGGAGGTCCCGATGGCTGCCTATAACCTGCGCCAGCTCAAATATTTTGTTACCACGGCCGAGTGCGGCAGCGTCGCCGAGGCATCGCGCAAGCTGTATATCGCCCAGCCGTCGGTGTCGACCGCGATCAAACAGCTCGAAGACAGCTTTGGCGTGCAGCTGTTTATCCGCCATCACGCCCAGGGCGTTTCGCTGACGCCCAGCGGTGCAAGGTTTTATCGCAAGGCGCTGGAGTTGCTGCGGGTAGCCCATGAGTTCGAGCAAAACGCTCTGGCCGACAATGATGTGGTGGCGGGGCAGATCGATATCGGCTGCTTTGAGACGGTAGCGCCGTTGTACTTGCCGCGCTTGATCGCGGGGTTCAAGGCGCTGTGGCCGGGGGTGGAAATCCGCATTCGCGACGGCGAGCAGCAAGAGTTGGTGCAGGCGCTGACGGCCGGCAGTATCGATGTGGCAATGCTGTTTGAGCATGACCTGGGCGGCACCATCGAAACCACCCCATTGATGCCGCCGCAGCAGCCGTATGCGCTGTTGCCGGCCGATCACCGCTTTGCGCAACAAGCCAAGGTGTCGCTGGCGGACCTGGTGCTGGAACCGATGATTTTGCTGGATGTGCTGCCGAGCCGAACGTACTTCGTGAGCATCTTTGAAGAGCGCGGGTTAACGCCGAATATTGTGTTCAGCTCGCCGTCCATCGAAATGGTGCGCGGCATGGTAGGGCGCGGGTTTGGCTTTTCGATTCTGGTGACCAAGCCGTTTACCGAGTACACCTACGATGGGCAGAAGGTGGTGTGTGTGCCGCTGGCAGAAACGGTCACCGGCTCAGGACTATCCGCCGTCTGGCTGCGACGGGCGCCGTTGACCAAGCCGGTGCAGTTGTTTGTGGATTACTGCCGCGAAGAGCTCGCCCGTTTGCTGGGCTAACCTTGAAATACCCTCTGATAAATATTAAAGCTCTACTGTGGGAGCGGGCTTGCCTGCGATAGCGGTGGGTCCGCTGCAAATGTGCCACCTGATACACCGCCATCGCGGGCAAGCCCGGCTCCCACAGGTTGGGCGGTGGTTGGATTGGAGCATAGGGCAAAAAATGTGGGAGCGGGCTTGCTCGCGAATGCGGTGGTCCAGCCAGCATCCATGTGTCTGACAGACCGCTTTCGCGAGCAAGCCCGCTCCCACAGTTGATCTGTGGTGTTTGGTAGGGAGATGGCTCAAGCGCGGATTGAATCGAGCATGCGCTCCAGCATGGCATCACATCCGGCCAACTGTTCGAGGCTCACAAACTCATCCGGCTTATGCCCCTGGTCCATGCTCCCCGGCCCACACGCCACCGTGGGAATGCCCACCGCATCAAACAATCCACCTTCGGTGCCAAACGCCACGGTGCCGAAGTCCCGCGAGCCACTGAACGCGGCAATCAACTGCGCGGCCTGGCTGCGCTCGTCGGTGACTAAGCCCGGATATGCCGAAAGCTCAGTAAACCGAATCGCGCTCTGTTTACTCACGGCCTGCATACGCGGCAGCACCTGTTGCATGGCATAGGCTTGCAGTTCTTCAGCCACTTCACCCGGGTCCATCGACGGCAATGCGCGCACTTCAAAATCAAAGCGGCAGTCGGCAGGCACGATATTCAAGGCCTTGCCGCCCGCAATCACGCCGGTCTGCACCGTGCTGAACGGCGGGTCAAACCGCGGGTCCTGGTGTTCGCGCAGGCGCTGGCCAATGCGCCCCAGCTCGCCAATCAACTCGGCGGCGTGCTCAATCGCGTTCACGCCATACGGCGCATACGCCGAGTGGCAGGCCTCGCCATGCACATCGCAACGCATCGCCAGTTTGCCTTTGTGGCCGAGCACCGGTTTCAGCTCGGTCGGCTCGCCGATAATGCATAGCATCGGTTTGACCGGCCGCTGCTCCAGCACCGCGAGCAGCGAGCGCACACCCAGGCAGCCGACTTCTTCGTCGTAAGACAGGGCGATATGCACCGGGATACGCAAGTTGGCTTTCACTAACGCTGGCACCAACGCCAGCACACAGGCGATATAACCCTTCATATCCGCCGTGCCGCGGCCAAACAGCTTGCCCTCGCGCTCGGTCAATTCAAACGGTGGCACCGTCCACGGTTGGCCGTCCACCGGCACCACGTCGGTATGCCCGGACAGCACAATGCCCGGCAATTGCACCGGGCCGATGCTGGCGAACAGGTTGGCCTTGCTACGTGCCTCGTTGTAGACCAGCTCGCACGCCACGCCGAAGCCTGCGAGGTAGTCGCGCACAAATTCGATCAGCAGCAGGTTGGACTCGCGGCTGGTGGTATCAAACCCCACCAGCGTCTGCAGCAGTTCGCGGCTGCGGCTCATCGCTCGTCTCCGGCCACGCCGTAGCCCGGTGAGCGGTCGGGGGCGAGGGCGCGGTCGATGTAGTCCTGCACTTGCGGGCGGTAGGCATCCCAGAGCTTTTGCAGTTCGGCGATGGGCTGTTCATCGGCCCAGTCCACGCGCAGGTTGATGATCGGCCAGGTCAGTTCGCCCACCACCACCAGCGCGGCGGAATGCACCGGCCCGGCTTCGCCACCGGCGTTGATGGCGGCGTGCATCGCCGCCAGCAGTCGATCGGCGAGCTGGCCTTCGCCGTGTTCGAAGGCATGCACCATCGCTTCGATTACTGCGCGGTCGGCGAGCATATTGCCCGCCGCCACACACTGTTCGCCCGACACGGCATGGTGGGTGCCAAGGGTTTCGCTGCCGCTGAAATGCACACTGCGGCCCAGGTGATCAATCGCCGTCAGTTGTCGGTATTGGCTGTAGCCGTTGCTCGTCAGGGCTTTGTCGACGGCGGCCGCAGGGTCGAGGCCTTGTTCCAGCAGGTCGAGCACGTCGGGGCCCAAAGCCGGCAACGTGATGTTCTGGGTCGACACTGCGCCCACACCGGGCCGCAACCATGGGCAGCGGGCGCCTACGGCGATGCTTGAGGAGCTGATGGCGATGCCGAGCTGGCCGGTGTCCGCGCAACGGGCGACGATTGAAAAGGTCATGGGCAGCTCCTTATTCGGGGATTACGGCGATCACGTCAATTTCCATCAGCCACTGTGGCTGGCCCAGTGCCGACACCACCAGCCCGGTGGAGATCGGGAACACGCCTTTGAGCCACTTGCCGACTTCCTGGTACACCGGCTCACGGTAGCGCGGGTCGATCAGGTAAGTGGTGGTTTTTACAATGTGGCTCAAGTCCGAACCGGCTTCTTCGAGCAGTTGCTTGACGTTTTTCATCGCTTGCTCAGCCTGGGCGCGCGGGTCGCCAAGGCCAATCAGGTTGCCGTCGAAATCGGTGCCCACCTGGCCGCGCACATACACGGTGTTGCCGGCACGCACGGCCTGGCACAGGTCGTTGTCGAGGCTCTGGTTAGGGTAGGTTTCCTTGGTGTTGAACATGCGGATGCGAGTGTGAGTAGGCATCAAAAAAACTCCGAAAAAAGTGCTCAGGCAATGACAGGCGATTTTTGCGCAACCGGTACAGGTTCGCGGTATTCAAGGTATTGGCGCTGGATGGCGATGTGGTCGGCCACGTACTTGGCGTCATGCCACACGCCCCAGATAAACGACGAACCCCGGCGCGACTGCCACGGCAAACCGAGGAAGTAGATGCCCGACTCGCTGGCCACACCGCGCTGGTGCTGCGGCTTGCCGGCGGCATCAAACGCATCGACTTTCAGCCAGCTGTAATCCACGGCAAAACCGGTGGCCCAGATAATCGAAGTGATACCGGCCTTGGCCAAGTCCAGTTCCAGGATCGGGTTTTTGATGCACTCGGCATCCGCGAACACGCGGCGCGCTTCGGGCTCCAGCGGCAGGTCGAGGCCGTTACGCTCGATGTAGGCGTCTGCGGCATCCAGCAGGGCCAGGTAGTTCTCGTCGCCGCGTGCCAGGTTTTCAACCAGGTTGGCTTGGAAGCGCGCGACGCTGCCGTCGAAGGCTTGGGTGAGGCCGACCAGGGTCATGCCTTGCTGGGCCAGCTCACGAAAATCGATGGTCTTGCCGCCGTGGGCGCCACTCACGGCAATGGTCACGTGCTCGCGACCGGGTTTCATCGCGGCCTGGTCCCACTCGCCCAGCACGCCCAGCCACCAGCAGAAGTCGCGGTTGCGGTAAGCACGCGGCGGGCGGTCGTGGGCGCCGACCGACAGGTACACCTGGCGCCCGGAGCGCTGCAATTCATCGGCAATTTGCACGCCGGATGAGCCGGCGCCGACCACCAGCACCGCGCCGGCGGGCAGTTGTGCGGGGTTGCGGTAGTCGGCGGAGTGGATCTGATGCAGCGCACTGTCTTCAGGCGCGATGGCCGGGATCACCGGCTTCTGGAACGGCCCGGTGGCGGCGACCACGCGGTTGGCTTCGATCACGCCTTCGCTGGTGTGCACGGTAAAGCCTGGGCGGCCGACGTTACGCACCACAGAGGTCACCTCCACGCCGGTGCGGATCGGCGCGTTGAACTTGCGGGCATAGGCTTCGAAGTAATCGGCCACGCGCTCTTTTGGCGCAAAACCATCGGCGGCTACATCATTAAATTCCAGGCCAGGAAAGCGGTCATGCCAGGCCGGGCCGTTGGCGACCAGCGAATCCCAGCGCCCGGTGCGCCAGCGCTCGGCAATACGGCTGCGCTCCAGCACCAGGTGCGGCACGCCTTGCTTGCTCAGGTGCTCGCTCATGGCCACACCGGCCTGACCGGCTCCCACTACCAGCGTGTCTGTTTTTGTTATGGCTTGAGTCATGTGTCTGTCCTTGCGTAATGCAGTTGGATTCAGCTTGGGCATGGCTTCAAGGCTAGGGGGAGGGCGATTTTTAATAAAATATTATTAAGCTTTGGAGTGAGCATAAATATCGGATGCAAGCTCACCCTATCGGGTGATTTCGAGGACGCGGCGGGTGTGTGACCATCCTCGCAGTTCTTTGAGCGAGGCTTCGACGTGGAAAACGACCGGCTTTCTTCTGCGCAATGGTTTGAACAGATGGCCCTGGTGACCGAGAACATCGGGCAATCGGGGTTCGCTGCCGCCTTGTTCAATGCCCTCGGGTGTGTGCAGCCGATACAGGCCACGACGCTGTATTTTTACCCGCGTGGCGGCATGCCCAGTGCCCTGTTCGAGCTGGACGGGCCGTGGTTGCCGCAAGGCAATGTGCGCCAGTACCTGTCGGGCTTTTACTTGCTCGACCCGTTTTACGACGCCTGCGTGGAAGGCGTCAGCTCAGGCTGTTATGCCTTGGCCGACGTTGCGCCTGACCACTTCGAAATGAGCGAATACTTCCAGTCGTTCTACCGGCACTCTCAGCTCGAAGACGAGCTCAATTACATCCTGCAATCGAGCAAAGGCTCCAGCCTGGCGGTGTCGCTGGCGTTTACGCAAAAGCTCGACGCCGCCACCACCGCACTATTCAAGCGCATAGCCCCTTGGGTATTGGCCGTGCTGGGCAAACATTTTGTCGGCCTGGATGCCCACGGTGCACGCTTCGAAAACCTGCTGGAGCAACGCATTCACGCAGCATTGAACAACTTCGGCTCGTCGATCCTGACCGAGCGTGAATGCCGCATCGCCCAACTCATTTTGCGCGGGCATTCCACCCGCTCGCTGGCCGAGCGCCTTGAGGTGTCGGAAGACACCATCAAGTCCCATCGCAAACACATCTACACCAAACTCGATATCGGCGCGCAGTCGGAACTGTTTGCGTTGTTTATCGACTCGCTCGCCGAAGCCCAGGGCGTGCTGAGCAAAGACCCGCTTGAAAGTTACATGAGCAAGCACCGCTGAGCGGCCTTGCTAGCCCTTGCGTCACGACCAATAAGAGAGAAAAGCCATGAATCTACCCGCCCAAATCAACCGTCGCACCGAGGATTACCAACAGTCTGATGCGGCCCACCATATCCATGGGTTTGTCGACCAGAAGGCGCTGAATGCTGAAGGCCCGCGTGTGATGGTGCGTGGCGAAGGCTTGTACCTGTGGGACAGCGAAGGCAAGCGTTACCTGGACGGCATGTCCGGCCTGTGGTGTACCCAACTGGGTTATGGGCGTCGGGATTTGACCGCCGCCGCGGCCGCGCAGATGGACCAGCTGGCGTACTACAACATGTTCTTTCACACCACCCACCCGGCGGTGATCGAGCTGTCGGAGCTGCTCTTCAGCCTGTTGCCGGGGCACTACAGCCACGTGATCTACACCAACTCCGGCTCCGAGGCCAACGAGGTGTTGATCCGTACCGTGCGCCGTTATTGGCAAGTGGTCGGCCAGCCGCAGAAGAAAATCATGATCGGCCGCTGGAACGGCTATCACGGCTCAACGCTCGCGGCCTCGGCGCTGGGCGGGATGAAGTTCATGCACGAGATGGGCGGCATGATTCCCGACGTCGCGCACATTGACGAGCCGTATTGGTTTGCCCATGGCGGCGAGCTGACACCGGCCGAGTTTGGTCGTCGGTGCGCGCTGCAATTGGAAGAAAAGATTCTGGAACTGGGCGCCGAAAACGTCGCCGGGTTTATCGCCGAGCCGTTCCAGGGCGCGGGTGGCATGATCTTCCCGCCTGAAAGCTACTGGCCCGAAATCCAGCGCATTTGCCGTCAATACGATGTGCTGCTGTGCGCCGATGAGGTGATTGGTGGTTTTGGCCGTACCGGCGAGTGGTTCGCCCACCAACACTTCGGCTTTGAGCCCGACACGTTGTCGATTGCCAAGGGCCTGACCTCCGGCTACCTGCCCATGGGTGGCCTGGTGCTGAGCAAGCGCATCGCCGAGGCGCTGGTGGAGCAGGGCGGTGTGTTCGCCCACGGGCTGACCTATTCCGGCCACCCGGTGGCGGCGGCGGTTGCGCTGGCCAACCTCAAGGCGCTGCGCGATGAAGGCATCGTGCGTCAGGTGAAGGACGACACCGGGCCGTACTTGCAGCAACTGCTGCACGACGCGTTTGGCAACCACCCAATGGTCGGCGAGATCCAGGGCACGGGCCTGCTCGGGGCGTTGCAGTTCGTCGAAGACAAGGCCACGCGCAAACGCTTTGCCAACGAAAACGACCTGGCCTGGCAATGCCGCACCTTTGGTTTTGAAGAGGGCGTGATCATCCGCTCGACCCTGGGCCGCATGATCATGGCGCCGGCCCTGGTGGCCACACGCGCAGAGCTGGATGAACTGGTCGACAAGACCCGCATTGCGGTAGACCGCACCGCACGGATCGCGGGAAAACTCTGAAGTGACCTGGTCACCACCCTGGGTGCGGGGTGGTGAGCAGCCTGCATCAGATACGGCTTGAACGGCAGCGAGTCCATCGACTGCCGCGATGGCCTGCATCCCTCTTTCCAGGAGTCACCCATGAATACAATAACAAGCGTGGCCGAAACTCCCTCCCATCACACTTCACCCAAAGCCGCTTCAACGCGGCGCTTTCGCCAGCCGCTGGGGCTGGTCGGGCTGGTGCTGTTCGGCCTGGCCTACATGGTGCCGCTGGCGGTGTTTACCACCTACGGGCTGGTCACGCAGATGACCAAGGGGCACTTGCCGACCGCCTATATGCTGACCCTGGCGGCGATGTTGCTGACTGCTTACAGCTATGGGCGCATGGTCCAGGCGCATCCATTTTCCGGCTCGGTCTACTCCTATACGCGCAAGGCGTTCGGCGCGTATTTCGGTTTTATCGCCGGCTGGACCTTACTGCTCGACTACATCTTTTTGCCGCTGCTCAGTTATTTGTTGATCGGCATCTACATGTCCGAGTACTTCCCCAGCGTGCCGACCGCCGTGTGGGTGCTCGGCTCGATTGCGCTGGTGACCACGCTGAACCTAGTGGGCATCGAGTCCATCACTCGGGTCAACTGGGTCCTGATCGTGGCCCAGTTGGTGTTCATCGCGGTGTTCGTGGCGCTGTCGGTGCACAACCTCAGCGGTCAGCCGGCGCCCGTTTCGCTGCTGGCGCCATTCCATCATGAAGGCTTCAGCGCACCCTTGATCATGGCCGGTGCGGCGGTGCTGTGCTTGTCGTTCCTGGGCTTCGATGCGGTGTCGACCATGGCCGAGGAAACCCCCAACCCGCGTCGCACCATTCCACTGGCGATCATGGTGGTGTCGTTGTTCGGCGGCTTGCTGTTTTTGCTGGTGTCGTATTTCGCGCAAATGGTCTTCCCGGAATGGAACACCTTCGCCGACCCGGATTCGGCCTCGGTGGATGTAATGCGCCGGGTCGGTGGCGAGGTGCTGGTGACGGCGTTTACCGCCACTTATGTGGCCGGCTGTTTCGCCTCGGCGATGGTCTCCCAGGCCAGTGTGTCGCGGGTGTTGTTCGCCATGGGCCGTGACGGCGCGCTGCCTCGCGTGCTCGGCAAGCTGGTGACGAAAAAACGCGTGCCGGCTACGGCGATTGTGCTGGTCAGCCTGTTCTCGTTGATTGCGCTGTTTATCACCCTCGACACGGTGGCCAACATGATCAGCTTCGGCGCGCTGTTCGCGTTCTCGGCGGTGAACCTGGCGGTGATCAAGCATTACGTGGTCGACCAGCAATTACGCGGCACCCGCAACTACCTGCTGTATGCCGCACTGCCGGCGCTGGGGTTCCTTAGCACTATTTGGCTGTGGACCAGCCTGTCGAGCCTGTCCTTCACCATCGGTCTGTGCTGGATGGGCGTTGGCCTGATTTGTCTGCTGGGGATCACGCGCGGCTTGCGCGTGAAGATGCCTGAATTGCAGATCGCAGAATAAAACCTTCACCTGTCCATCGACCTTGATTGGGAGTACACCGTGTTCGACCTTCATTACTGGCAACAGCGCGTTGCCCGCCAGACGTTCATCGACACCGCCTTGATCGGTGGTCGGCCCGTTAGCGCAGCCTGCGGGGCGACTTTTGATGCAATCAACCCTGCCACCCACCAGTTGCTGGCGCGTGTGGCCGCCTGTGGCGACGCAGAGGTAGACCTGGCCGTGCGCAGCGCCCGCCAGGCCTTTGACACCGGCCCTTGGCGGCGTATGCCGCCGGTGGAACGCAAGAAAATCCTGATCAGGCTCTCCGAGTTGCTGATGACTCACCGCGAAGAGCTGGCGCTCCTGGATTCGCTGAACATGGGCAAGCCGGTGATGGACGCCTACAACATTGATGTGCCCGGCGCCGCCAATGTATTTGCCTGGTACGGCGAGGCACTGGACAAACTCTACGATCAAGTCGCACCCACCGCGCGCAACGCATTGGCGACCATCACCCGTGAAGCATTGGGCGTCGTTGCGGCGGTGGTGCCGTGGAACTTCCCACTGGACATGGCGGCCTGGAAGCTCGCACCGGCGTTGGCAGCCGGTAACAGCGTGGTGCTTAAACCGGCCGAGCAGTCGCCCTTTTCGGCCCTGCGCCTGGCCCAGCTGGCCCTGGAAGCGGGTATCCCCGAAGGTGTGCTGAACGTGGTACCGGGCCTTGGCGAAAGTGCCGGCAAGGCGCTTGGGCTGCACCCTGACGTGGATTGCCTGGTGTTCACCGGCTCCACGCAGGTCGGCAAATACTTTATGCAGTACTCAGCGCAGTCCAACTTGAAGCAGGTGTGGCTGGAGTGTGGCGGCAAGAGCGCGAACCTGGTGTTTGACGACTGCCAGGACCTGGACCTGGCGGCCGAGAAAGCCGCCTTCGGGATTTTCTTCAACCAGGGCGAAGTGTGCTCGGCCAACTCGCGGCTGTATGTGCAACGTTCCATCCATGCTGAATTTGTCGAGCGTGTGATTGCCAAGGCACGTGCCTGGATGCCGGGTGATCCGCTGGACCCTGGCAGCGCTGCCGGTGCGATTGTCGACAGTGAGCAAACCGCTCGTATCATGCGGGCGATCAATCAGGCCCAGGGCGAGGGCGCCAAGCTGCTGGCGGGTGGCGAGCAAGTGAGCATTAATGGCTCCTCCAATTTCATCCAGCCGACGATTTTTGCTGAGGTGACCGGCGACATGCAGCTCTCGCGCGATGAAGTGTTTGGCCCGGTGTTGGCGATCAGCGCCTTTGACACTGAAGAGCAAGCGGTGCAACAAGCCAATGACAGCGTCTATGGGCTGGCGGCCTCGGTCTGGAGTGACAACCTCAACCGTGCGCATCGGGTGGCGCGTGCACTGAATGTCGGCACCGTCTCGGTCAACACCGTCGATGCCCTGGATGTCGCGGTGCCGTTCGGCGGCGGCAAGCAATCCGGGTTCGGGCGCGACTTGTCGCTGCACGCCTTCGATAAGTACACGCAGCTGAAAACCACCTGGTTTGCGCTGCGATAGCCAAAACGGTCAGCCGGTCGTGTATTCATGGGTGCACGGCCGGCACGGATGCAGGCAAACTGGTGCATCACTCAGAGGGTTGTTATCACCATGGTCAATATCCGCGTCATGCAGGCTGGCGATTACGACGCCGTACTCGAATTGATGCAAAACACGCCTGGCATTTCCCTGCGCGACGCCGACTCCCGCGAGGCCACCGCGCGCTACCTGGTCCGCAACCCGCAGATGAGTTTTGTCGCTGAAGCCGAAGGCCGCGTGATCGCCTGTGTGATGTGCGGCCATGATGGCCGGCGGGGCTACCTGCAACATCTGCTGGTGCTGCCGGACTACCGCCGCCAGGGCATCGCCCAAGCGTTGGTCGAGCGTTGCCTCAGTGCGCTCGAGCAACAGGGCATCCACAAATGCCACCTCGACGTGTTCAAGACCAACACCCATGCCGCCGAGTATTGGCAAGGCCAGGGCTGGACGCTACGAACGGATATCGACCGTTATTCATTCACCCAAAAGGGTAATGAAAACGCATGAAGGAAGGACTCAATGCTGCAAATCAAACGGGCCACTCGCGACGACGCCACCACCGCTTTTGACATCCGCCGCGAAGCGATTCGCAGCCAATGCGTCGGCGCCTACACCGCCGAGCAAATGGCGCTGTGGACACGCGGCAGCGCTGAAGACGGCTACGACACACTGATGGACAAGCCGTTTTACCTGGGCTGGGTCAACGACGAACCGGTCGCCACCGGCATGCTCGATCTGGACAACAACGAAGTGGGCGCGCTGTTTGTGCTGCCCGCGTTTACGGGTCGTGGTTACGGCAAGACCATGCTTGATCACCTGGAAAAGCTCGCGCGAGAACTGGCGATTGAAGAGGTGGTGCTGGATTCGACGTTGAATGCGGCGAGTTTCTACCGGGCCTGCGGGTATGTGTGTGAGAAGCAGGCGGTGTATCACTCGCCCTCGGGATTGGCGTTGGCGTGTATCCCAATGGTAAAGCGGCTTTGACCGCTCCCACCGTTGATTTCAACCAGCGCTGAAGGCCGTGCGCAGTCGCTGAATAACGTGCTCCACGGTGGGACCCTGGATGGCCGGCGGCGTGAGGCTCTCGCCAAATTCACGCCATACAAACAGCGTCAGCTCGGCCCCATCGGTGAGCGCCTGTTCCTGCGTGCCAAAATCTTGCAGCACCCGATAGCGCTCATCTCGCCAAAACGCCTGCTCCACCCAGTCATACACCGGGATGAAGTGAAAGTGCAGCGGCAAGCCTGGCATGTGTCCGTAGCGGCTGATGTACAGCCATTTCGGCCGCAGCTGCGTCTCCATCACCCGTTGGGTTTTGGCGAGCAGGCCACCCAGTTCAGCCAGCGCGGCCTCGGGCATAGCAGCCAGGGAGTCGATCGGCGCTTTGGCGCCCAGCATCAGGTAGCCCGGCAGCTTTGACACCAGGTGATGGTTGAGCCGCCAGTGCTCGGTTTCATGAAGGATGAAAGCGGGGTCAATCTGCATAAGCACGCGTCCATGAGGGCAGGGTGGCAGGATAACAAGCGTGGGCGCCTGTATCGCACAAAAGCTGGCGATCTGTGTCTGTCGCTGCGGGTGCCACGCGGATATTGTCGTGCCACGTTAACTGACGACCGAGCCCACCATGGAACTGACCGCTGTCCCGTTTGGCACCACCGACTGGTCTACCGTCGAGCCCGAACTTCACCCAGGCATTACCGGGAGTGCCCTGTGGCGAACCTGCAACTTCGGCACCACCCGCGTGCGCATGGTCGAGTACACCTCCGGTTACCTGGCCGATCACTGGTGCTGGCGCGGGCATATTCTGCTGTGCCTGGAAGGGGAATTGCACACCGAATTGGAGGACGGCTGCCAGTTCACGCTGACGGCCGGGATGAGTTACCAGGTGGGCAATGACATGGAAGGCCATCGCTCATCCACCCACAGTGGCGCGAAGCTGTTTATTGTGGACTGAGGCGCACGATCAACTTGCCGAAATTGCGCCCCTCCAGCAGCCCGATAAACGCTTCAGGTGCCTGGGCCAGGCCGTCAATGATGTCTTCGCGAAATTTCAGTTTGCCCTCGGCGATCCACTGCGCAGCTTCCTGCAAGAACCTGTCTTGGTGTTGGTCGACAAATTCGGTCTGGATAAACCCGCGCACCGTCAGGCTCTTGGCGAGGATGTCATGCATTGTCGCCGGCAATCGGTCGGCCTGTGCGTGCTGGATGGCGCCGTCGTTGTAGTGGGCGATCAGCCCGCACACCGGAATCCGCGCGAAGTTATTGAGCAGTGGGCGTACCGCGTCCCACACCGGCCCGGCGACGTTTTCGAAGTACACATCAATGCCGTCCGGGCAGACTTTGGCCAGTTGCTCGGCAAAGTCCGGGGCGCGGTGGTCGATGACTGCAACAAAGCCCAGTTCATCCTTCACGAAGGCGCACTTGTCGGCGCCGCCGGCGATCCCCACGGCGCGGGCACTCTGCAGCTGGGCGATCTGGCCGACCACCGAACCGACGGCACCACTGGCCGCTGCCACCACGACGGTATCGCCCGGTTTGGGCTTGCCGATATTCAGCAGCCCGGCGTAGGCGGTAAACCCCGGCATGCCGAGTACACCAAGAGCGGTGGTGGGATGCGCGATGCTGGGATCGAGGCGGCGCAGATCCTGGCCGTTGGATAAGGCAAAACGCTGCCAACCGGCGTAGGCCAGAACAATATCGCCTTCGTGCCAATCGCTGTGACGCGACTGTTTGATGCGCGCGACGGTGCCACCCACCATCACCTCGCCAATGCCCACCGGCTCGGCATAGGATTTGGCCGCGCTCATGCGCCAGCGCATATAGGGGTCGAGGGACAGGTAGAGATTTTCCAGCAACACTTCGCCGTCGGCGGGTTCGGGGACCGGTGAGTGTTCCAGGCGGAAGTCGCTGGTTTTCGGGCGTCCGTCGGGGCGTGCAGCCAAAACGATGCGTGTGTTTTCGGTGTGGTTCATGGCGTATTACTCACTGATTGAACAGGCTGAGCAGCGTAGCCATCGGTAAGCTATCAAGGTAGGCTCATAACAGTTGATTCAGAGTTATGGCAAACATGATATCCGATGCCTTCGAACCGTATTTGCTGCGCACTTTCGTCGCGGTGTGCCACCACGGCAGCCTCAGTGGCGCCGCCCTGCAGGCGGGCAGAGCGCAATCGGCCCTGAGTGCGCAGATTCGCCGTCTGGAGGAAGTGCTTGGGCAACGCCTGCTGCGCCGAACCGGGCGTGGCGTGGTGCCCACCACTGAGGGCGAGTTGTTGCTCAGCTACGCCACTCGCATCCTGGCGCTGGGTGAAACGGTCGCCACACGCTTGAAGGAGCGTACGGTGATGGGCACTGTGCGCGTGGGCTTGTCCGAAGACGTGGCGGTCACCACCTTGCCGGCGGCGTTGGGCCGTTTACGTCGCACCTGCCCGCATATGCACATGGAAATCACCGTGGACCATGGCGATGCGTTAGCGCAGCGCTGGCACGACGGCCTGTTGGATGTGGCCATCGGCGTCAGCTCGGTATTCGCCGCCGACCCGGTACGCACCTGGAATGTGCCGCTTTATTGGGTGTGCGCGATTGACGATGAAGTCGATCCGGCGCTGCCTCTGGACGTGATCGTGTACGCCGAGCCTTGCGCGTGGCGACGCTTGATGTTCGACGCATTACTGGCGGCCGGTCGCGACTTTCGCGTGACCGTCACCAGCCCGAACGTCGGTGTGATCAGCGCGGCTGTCGAAAACGGTCTGGGCGTTGCCCTGTTGCCTGCCGACAATATCAACCCACACACCATGCGCGTGATTGCGCTGACGCCCGCTGGCAATGCCGCATTGGGCGTCAACTATGGGTTGTTCGCGGTGCCGCGCCAGACCGAAAGCATCCGTGCCACGGTCGAATTGCTCAGCGAGGGGTTTCACTTGATGACGAAACCAAGGGTGAAGGGTCTCACCCTTTTCGATACACCGCCCCCAGCTCCCGCGCCAGCCCGATAAAATTCTGCAACGGTGCCGACGGATTAAACGTGCGCCGCACCAGCGTAATCGGCGCCAGCAGCTTGGGCCTGGCGTCTTTGATTCGGCAATACACCACGCTGTCACGGTGTACATCGCGCATTGACGCAGGCACCACGGAGATGCCTTCGCCAGCCGCCACCAGGCTGACGTTGGTCAGCATGCGTTCCACTTCAAAGGCGATTTTGGCTTCGAAGCCGGCGTTCTGGCAGGCGGTGATCAGGTTGGCGTACATGCCCGGCGCGCCCGGGCGGCGTACCAGAATAAAGCGTTCGTCCTTGAGTGCGGCAATGGGGATGGCGCTGCCGGCGGCGGCCAGCAATGGGTGGCCGGTGGGCAGCACCAGCAGCATTTCTTCGTTGAGCAGGCGGTGGAAGGTCAGGCTTTGATGGGTGCGGACCGGGGCGCGCAGGATGCCGATGTCGATGCGTTTTTCGATGGCGTCTTCGGTCAATTCCCGGGCGCTGCCTTCATTGATCGAAAGCTCTACCGCCGGGTAGCGCTCGCGGTAGGCGCGGATGATGCGTGGGATCAGCGCGTGAGCGGCGGCCGAGCTGGTGAAACCGATGGCCAGGGTGCCCTCGATGCCTTGGGCCACGCGGGAGGCCTTGAGCGCGCCATGCTCGACACGCGCCAGGATGATCCGCGCTTCTTCAAGAAACACCAGGCCGCCGGCCGTCAGGTCCACGCCCTTGGGGTGGCGCTTGAACAGATCGAATCCCAACTCCTGCTCCAGCGCACGAATCTGCTGGCTCAGCGGCGGTTGTTGCATGTTCAGGCGTGCGGCGGCGCGGGTGAAATGTCGTTCTTCGGCCACCATAATGAAATAGCGTAAATGGCGTAGTTCCATGGTGGCCTATCCCGTGACAAGACGCAGTGGTGGGTGGCCGCGAGCGGCCCGGCCGTCAATATGCCCAAAGCCTGCGACCACCACAATCCGTTCAGCGCTTGCTGTCGGCCAGCTTATCGAAGGCCTGGTCGAGATGGGTTTCGGCGCCTTTGAGCTTTTCACGCCGCTCCTTGAGCCACTGCTGATCAGCCTGCAGCGTCTTGCGTGCCTCCACCAGCATGCGCTTGACCTCTTGCGGCTGTGGGCCGCCGGTGCCTTTGCGGGTCTGGACCATGTTGGTGGGCGACAGCGCCGCTCTAAAACCTGCTTCATCGAGCGGCAGGGTATTGGGCGTCCATTTGTACTTGTCCGCCGCCTGGTTATAGAGCTTCTGCGCGTCGGCATAGGCGAAGGTCTTCGGCGTGGTGCCGTTGCTGCGCGCTTCGGTGACGATCAGCGAGGCAAAGCTATGGCCGATGCGGAACGGCACTTTGTACTGGCGCTCAAGCGTGTCGGCCAATTCCATCGAGGTGGTCCATTCCGACTCCAGTTCTTCGAGCGCGCGCTGCGGGTTGATCTGCAGCGCGTCGAGCACCGCGTCCAGGCTGTGGAACATCTCCTGGGTCGAGCGGAACACGCCCAGCGAATCGAAGGCGAACTTGTAGTCGGTCATGCCGGTGGTGACGTTATGCGCGCGCAAGGTTACGGCCTGGGCCAGCCCCACCACGTCCGAGGCGCTCTCCCGCGCGCGCATCAGCAAACCTGGGTTGCGTTTTTGCGGCATGGCGCTGCTGGTGTAGGTGGCTTCTTCATCGAGCAGCAACCAGGGGCGGATCTGATGGTACTGGGTGTGAATATCGCCAATCATCGCGCCCACACGGATGGCAGACGATGACGCCATATTGGCCGCTTCGATGGGAATGTCATAGGTCGAGACCTGGCTTGAATCCAGCGAGTTCTCGCGCACGCCATCAAAGCCCAGCAGCTCGGCCAGGCGCTCACGGTTCAGCGGGTACGCCGAGTTCGCCAGCACGGCGGTGCCCATCGGGCTCTGGTTGAGGCGTGTGTACAGCTCGCGAATACGCTGGCCGTCGCGGTCGAACGCGGCTTCAAAGGCCAGCAGGTAATGCGCATAGCTGATGGGCATGGCCTGCACGCCGTTGGTGTAGGCGGGCACCAGGGTGTCGACGTTTTTGTCGGCGATGTTCAGCAGGCGCTGGCGTGTGGCGTTGAGCGCTTCGCTGTAGGCCAGCACTTGGCTGCGCAGGGCGGCCAGGCGGTAGGTGGCGAGCATGTCCTGGCGGCTGCGGCCGGAGTGGATCAAGGAAGCTTCGGGACCGATCTTGTCGGTCATGATTTTTTCCAGTTGCAGCACATCACTGGGGCGCGTGCCGCCGGGCTGGTCGGCCTGGGCGATGGCGTAGCGCACACCCCCGGCGATTTTCTGGCCCATCTCGGGTTTGACGATGCCTTCTTCGGTGAGCATCACGATCGAGGCTTTGTTGATGCGGTTGAGCCAGGCGAATTGGGTCTGGGTGGGGTCGCCCTTGGCCTTGTGTTCGGTTTGGGAACTGTCGGGCGTGGCGCCGACTTTCGCCGCCTGTGCCGCACATTGTTCGGTGGTGGTGCAGGGCAGCTCGCCAGTGTTGGCGGCATAGACGCTGAGGCTGTTGAACAGGGCAAAGGCCACGGCAAGGGAAAGCAGGCTTTTCACAGCACGTTGGGGGGATGTGTTGTTCACAGAGACACCTGATTTATTGTTGGAATTATGGGCCGTCGTTGCGGCTAAATCAGGCTAGCGGGTGTTTGGGTAGATTGAAAATATATAGAAAGTGTTGATGGCAGAGGTTTTGGATATGGGCGTGAAAGGGGCTGGGGGTGGCTTAAAGGCTTGTTGTGGTTAGAGGACTTGCTGTGGCTCAAGGCTGTTGTGGCGAGCAGGCTTGCCCTGCGTTGGGCTGCGCAGCGGCCCCAATAGGGCCACCGCGTTTAATCAGCAAGAATGCGGCGTCTGGTTTTAGGGCCGCTTCGCGCCCCAGCGCAGGGCAAGCCTGCTCGCCACAACAAGCAGGTTTGCCACAGCAAGCAGGCTTGCCACAACAAGCAGGCTTGCCACAACAAGCAGGCTTGCCACAACAAGCAGGCTCGCCACAACAATCCTGCTTGCCCCAGAGCCTCTTGCCAGCCACAGCAAGTCGGGCTCTCCCCACGGGCGGTTTAGTGCATCTTGCTGTGGTCCATGTCACCCATATCGGTCAGCGCGCGGGCCGGGGCTGTTACTTCAACGGTCTGCTTCTCACCCTTGGCGTTTTCCACGGTCAAGGTCAGCGGCACCTGGTCGCCTTGCTTGATCTGGCCGGTGAGGCCCATGAGCATCACGTGGTAGCCCTCCGGGTCGAGCTTGATCGCTTTGCCGGCAGGCAGGGCCACCGAATCCACCGGGCCCATGCGCATCACGTCATCTTTCATGCTCATCTCATGAATCTGCACGTCCTTGGCCACAGGCGAGGCCACGCTGAGCAGTTTGCTGTCGCTGTCGGCGGTGACGGTCATGAACGCGCCGCTGGAGGTCTGGCCCGCCACGGTTGCGCGTACCCACGCGTCGCTGACCTGTACCTGGGCGCTGGCGTGCGCCGCGAGGCCCAGCAAGGTGAGGCCGAATGTCAGGCGCTTGAGGGTTTGAACGGCAGTCATTAGCAGACCTCCATGACGGTGAGCAGGTCTTCTGCGCACTCTTTAGCGGTAAGGGATGCCGACAGGCCCAGGCGCAGATTGCCGCGGGTGTCGAACACGAAACTGGTGGAGGTGTGGGACAGGGTGTAGGTGTCCCCGGCCGGGATTTTTTCATAAAAAATCCCGAACTCCTTGGCGGCCACGGCGATTTCTTCCGGGGTGCCGTACAGCGCTTCGAAGCTGGGGTCGAAGGCCTTGACGTAGCGGTCGAGCAATTCGGGGGTGTCGCGCTCGGGGTCGAGGGTGATAAACACCACTTGCATGATCTTGCCATCGCGGCCCATCAGCTTCTTGGCCTGGGCGGCACGGGCCAGGGTGGTGGGACATACGGCCGGGCACTGGGTGAAGCCGAAGAACACCACCGGCATCAGGCCACGGTACGAGCTCAGGGTGACGGTTTCGCCGTCGGTGTTCTTGAGCTTGAAGGTGCGGCCCATAATCTTGTCACTGAGGTCCTTGCCGTACTTGAAGTTCAGCTTGGGGCTGTAGTCACAGCCGCCCAGCAGGCTGCCCAGGCCCAGCAGGCCCATACCGGTCAGCACTTTGCGGCGGGTGAATAACGTACTCATCAACTGTGCATCCTGTGAAACGCCTGCATTGCTCTGGATCTACAGTTCAGGCTTTGAAAAGGAGTAATGATGCGGGCGCACAGTCTACCAACCCCGGCCAGCCCACGTAATCTGCGACGTTCTGCCACAGGGGCGCGTGGCGCTTCATCCTTTTGTGGCTTCGGTGGTAGAGTCGCCGCCATGAAATTGAGCCTCCCCAACCGTTCGCTGATCGCCTGGGCCCTGTACTTCTGCGTGCTGATGAACGTGTTCGTCTGCGGTTTGGGGCACGGGCAGATGATGGGCTTGCAGCTCAATGGTATCGGTGGGGCGTTCTGTTCGGTGGACGGTAGCCAGGCGCCACTTTCCGACAAAGGGTTAGGAAACACCGCCTCCAGCAACATCTCGAACTACTTTGCCTGCCCGGTGTGCGCGGCCGTGACCGTGGCCATCGTGTTCATGATCGGCCTGGCCTGGCTGCTCGGCCTTGGGCAAACCCCGCGCCCGGCCCATGAACGGCGCAACAAAGCCCCTCCACGCTATTCCTGGCCGTCGGCCAACCCCCGCGCTTCCCCCGCTTTCTGACGTGTACCTTGGGCTTCCTGTGATCAGGAGGCGTTCTATCGTCACGACTGTGAGTGCGCTTCATGAACCAACAATTGCCAGCAGGCGCCAGCCGCCTGGTCAGCAAGGCATCCCGGCGTTTGCGCGCCGAACCGTTGCGCCCCGAATACCCGAGCAATTCGCGCTGCTTCGTGCACCTGGATGCACGCCTGTTGCCGTATTGGCACACCTTGTTCGATATCTGCCCGGCGCTGCTCAAGCTCGACCCGCCGGAGGGCTTGAACCTGTTTCGCGGCTTCATGACCTGGGCCTATCGCAACCAGGTCGCCCAGGATTGGACCTACCACCTGAATGTGTGCCGCTGGCTGCTGGCGTCGCCGTATCGATCGCAGATAGACGACGAGCCGATTGAGGCCTTTATGGCGGCAGCGGCGGCACGTTGGATCAATGCGGATCAAAGCCAGGCCCAGGGCGTGGTCCTGGCCTGGCGAGGCTCAAGGGTGTTTGATTGGAAGGGCGGCGCGTTGGCGGGCGTTGAGCATCAGCTACTGCCCGACCCGACAGGCGACTTTGCCTGGTGCCCGCTGGCCAAAAACGGTTTCAGCGGCTGGTTGCCGGTGCCTTGAGATTCTGGCGAAGCCATTGGGTGACACTGTGGCTCCGGAACGATCGCCGTCACTGTGGCGAGCAGGCTTGCCCTGCGTTGGGCTGCGCAGCAGCCCCGCTCTTTCTTACTGGCTGACCGCGCCGCCTACAAGAGTGTCCCATTATCTCGTAGGAAACGGCCTGATGTTCAGTGCGGGGATCCTCATCAATTCTATTTTTTTGCCGGCAATGCCATCTTCACGGTCTATGTAATGCACAGACTAATAAGAGGCTGAGATGACGAAAACTTCTGATGAGATGCCCCATTCCTTCTGCGCGAGCGACCAATACGACACGCTCAGCCGGGCCTTGCATTGGCTGATGGCAATCGTATTTACCTGGAGTTATTGCTCGGCGGTTGCCCACTATCTGTCCTCCGATTCTGCACTGGACAAGCTGCTATGGCCGTATCACAAATCGGCGGGCCTGCTTTTGCTGGTGCTGCTGATACTGCGAGCCGGTTGGAGCCTGCTGAACCGGCACAACCGCCCGCCGAGCGTGAACCCTGCGGCTGCTGTCGGGCATGCTGTGCTGTATGCGCTGATGTTCCTGATCCCTTTTATCGGGCTGGTACGCCAGTACGGCTCCGGTCGTGAGTTTTCGGCGTTTGGCCTGTCGATTATGGCGGGTCTGGAGGGCGAAAAAATCCAGTGGATGATTGACCTGGGGCGCAACTTTCATAGCCTGCTGGGCTGGACGATGCTGGTGTTGATCGTCGGTCATATCGGCATGGTGATCGTGCATCATCTGCGCGGTAAACCGCAGGTGTTGCGGCGCATGACGGGCAGCGCCCGTCGGGTATGGCGCTAGATCAACGGCCTTTTTTTGGCGCTTTTTTCTGGGGTTTCTTCGCGCCCTGTTGCTGAGTTGAGGTGCTGCTGGAGGAAGCTTTCTCCTTCGGCGGCGTTTCAGCTTTCTTGCTGCTGTCCGACGGGCTGCTAGGGTAGGAGCCCGGAGGCAGGGCCGAGCCTGGAACGGCGTCGCCGAAGGCTGCGTAGGCGGGTGTTGCCAACCATCCGGTCAGGCAAATGACTAACACGATCTTGCAGGAAATACCGGTCTTCATGACGAGAATCCTTTTCCATGCTTCACCTGTCAAAAGCGTCCCTTTCTGTGAATCCCAAGGGAGGCATTAATTGGGAGTGCAGGGGATCTGGCAAAGTTTGGATTTTTTTCGCCGCCACGACGAAAGGCCATGCACCGACATTTTTAATGAACCCTCACGCCGATCCCTTGACCTAATGCATACGACCTCAGGAGGTGATGCATGCAAATAGACTATATCTGGATCGTGCTGGCGGTAATTTTGCTGGTGTTGGAGCTGTGGGCGATCAACATCGTGTTGCGCAGTACCGGTGGCTGGGAGACCAAGGGGCTGTGGTTGATCATTCTGATTTTTGTGCCGCTGTTCGGGCTCATTGCTTGGGCCATGGTCGGGCCAAAACGTGAGATGGCCCAGCACCGTAAATAGCACCGTAAACACTGAACATAAGCCACACAGCAAACAGGCGCCCATAGGCGCCTGTTTGCGTTCAAGCGTGGCGGTTAACCTGCAACCGCCTTGGCAATCGCCTCGTTGAATGCCGGCAAGTCATCCGGTGTGCGCGAGGTGATCAAGGTCCAGCCATTGGCCTTGCACTCTTTGACTTGGGCATCGACCACGCCCGCGGCGCCGGCGTTTTCAAGGTCGATGCGCACGCTCTTGTACGCGGTAAGGGTCTTGCCCTTGATCACACCGGCATCGATCAACGCCCATGGACCGTGGCAGATGGCGGCGACGGTTTTGCCGGCTTTGGCGAAGTCGCTGATCAGCTTCAGCGCAGCCGCGTCCTGGCGCAGGGTGTCGGCATTCACGGTGCCGCCGGGAATCACCAACGCGTCGAAGTCGCTGCTTACCACCTCCGACAACTTGACCTGGGATTCCACGGTCTGGTCTTTCTCTGTATCGCCGACAAAGGTCTGGACGGTGCCGCCTTTGCTGGAACCGTGCGTCACCGTCGCGCCATAGCCACGCAGTGCTTGCAGCGGCTTGAGCAACTCGTCGCGCTCGATGCCGGTGTTGGAGGTGATGATGAGGATGTTCTTGCCGTTGAGTTGTGAGCTCATGGTCGAGTCTCTCCTGCTGGATGGATTAATCATGCTGTGTGGGAGAGTGGATCGAGGGTGGGTGGCAAAGGTTTAAATTAATTTGGACTTATTTCGTGGATGGTTTTCGCGGAAGGCTGGCCTGCAAAAACCTTGAACTATCGAAAATGGATGGCCTCTGCTGCATAGACCCTGCTGCTTTTTGCCGGCCTTCAATGGCCAGGAGATTCACATGACCGATCCCAAGACTGTCGACAAAACCCCGGAACCCATCAGCTCTGAAGATGCCCAGAAAGGCCGTCAACAACCTGCCAAGGGGCAGACGCTGGAACAGCCCAACCCGAAGACCAAAACCGTGGACAAGGTGCTCACGCCTACCTCGATCAAGGACACCGAACGCCAGACTGACGCCATCAACGAGCAGGCCGCCAAGGCCGAGCGCAAGCTGGGCCACTGAGCATGGCCCGTTCGATCACGGCGTCTGAACTGGGCATTGAGCTTGCGCCCGACGATGACGCCAGCCTGTTCAAGTGGTTTGTCGCCAGCTTTCTGATGGGCAAGCGTATTCAGGCACCCATTGCGGCGCAGGCTTACAAGGTGATCGTCGAGCAAGAGGGCCGCGACACTGCACGCAAGTTGCAACATTGCACGTCGCGTGAACTGGTTTCGATGCTCGGACGTGCCCACTACGTGCGTTACGACGAAAGCACAGCGCAGCGTCTGCTGGACCTCAGCGCCAAGTTGAATGCCGAGTACGCGGGCAAGATCAGCCACATTCGCAACGTCAGTAAAAACCGTCAAGCCTTCGAAAAGCGCCTGGGCGAATTCGACGGTGTGGGGCCAAAAACCATCGAGATTTTCATGCGTGACGCGGCCAAGGTTCTGTTTTGATGGCGCCGCTCTACGTGGGCTGTGCGGGCTGGAGTCTGCCGCGCGCGCACTGGCCGGACTTTACGGGCGAGGGTACGCATTTACAGCGCTATGCATCGCGTTTCAATGCGGTGGAAATCAACAGCTCCTTTTACCGGCCGCACCAACCCAACACCTATAAGCGCTGGGCACAGTCGGTGCCGCCGGGGTTTCGGTTTTCGGTCAAGGTGCCCAAGGTCATCACCCATGAACTGCGTTTGCAGCATTGCGAGACGGCACTGGATGAGTTCCTTGAACAGTGCGTGCACTTGGGTGAGCAACTCGGCTGCCTGCTGATTCAATTGCCGCCTTCGCTGCGTTATGAACCCCGTGTGGCGTCGGTTTTTTTCACTGCATTGCGCCGGCGATTTGCTGGTGCCGTGGTGCTTGAACCACGGCACGCCAGTTGGCTGGAGGCGCAGGCATTGCTGGTGGACCTGCAGATAGGCCGCGTGACCGCCGACCCAGCGGTGCTCGATGCCAGCGCAGGTTGGCAAGGCGTGCAGTACTGGCGCCTGCATGGCTCACCGCGCATCTACCACAGTGCTTATGGCCCGCAACGGGTGCAGGCGCTGGCTGAACAGCTGAGTCAATTTGCCGAAGCAGGTATTCCTGCCTGGTGTATCTTCGACAACACCGCCAGCGGCCACGCCGTGGCCGATGGCTTGTTGCTACTCGACCTCTACCCGCAGCACTTCCAAGCCTAATTGCTCATACGCCTCGACACTCGGCACATGCCACTCGGTAATCAGCGTATGAATGCGGTTACACGGCGCCACCACAAAGGGCTCTACCGCGCCGAGCTTGTCCGCCAGGGTCACGGCCACCACGTGGGAGGCGCTGTCGAGCAGGGCTTGCTTGACCGCTACTTCATCAAAATGCAGCGAGCTGATGCCCACTTGCGGGTGCAGCGCGCAGACGCCGGTGAACAGCAAATCGGCCTTGATGCTCTGGATCAGGCGCACGGCGTCCTGGCCGCTGGTGGACAGGGTGGCGGGGTTGAGTTGGCCGCCGGCGAGGATAACTTTGACTTCGGGATGATCGGCCAAGGCGATGGCGATCATTGGCGACGGCGTGACCACGGTCAGGCGGATCGAACGCGGCAAGGACTGAGCGATCTGCAGCGTGGTCGAGCCGGAATCGAACAGTACGATCTGGCCGTCTTGCACCAGGTCGGCGGCCAGCCGGGCAAGATGACGCTTGATCTCGTTGGTTTCGCCGACGCGGGTGAAAAAGTCTTTGCCGGTGTCTTTGGGCCGGGGCAGGGCGCCGCCGTGTACGCGTTGCAGCAGCCCGGCGGCGGCGAGTTCGCCGAGGTCCCGGCGGATGGTGTCCTGGGACACGGCAAAGTGTTCGACCAATTCGGATGCGGTGACTTTGCCGTCGCGTTCCAGCAGCAGCAAAATCTTCTGTTTGCGCAACGAAGGCAGGTCAATGGCTTGATGGGTGTTGTGCATGGTTATGCGTCTTTGTGCGGGTTTTTGCAAGATTAGTCGCCCGCCAATCCAAACGCAATGGCTGGTTGCCAAGCCGATGGGCGGTTACTCTCCAAGCTCAGTTCAGGGAGAGGTGACCTAGATGCCGATGATCACAACCATCGAAGATTTACGCAGGCTCGCGCAAAAACGTGTCCCACGGATGTTCTACGATTACGCCGATTCCGGCTCCTGGACTGAAAGCACCTACCGGGCGAATCAAAGCGATTTTGCCCGCATCCAATTTCGCCAGCGCGTGGCGCGCAACATCGATGAGCGTTCAATCCGCACCCGTATGATCGGCCAGGACATGGCGATGCCCGTGGCCCTGGCGCCCACCGGGCTGGCGGGCATGCAGCATGCCGACGGCGAGATCCTTACCGCCCGCGCTGCCGCCGCGTTCGGCCTGCGTTATACCTTGTCGACCATGAGCATTTGTTCGCTGGAAGACATTGCCGCTCACGTCGGCAAACCGTTCTGGTTCCAGTTGTATGTGATGCGTGATCGCGCGTTTATGCAGCAGTTGATCGAGCGCGCCAAGGCCGCCGGTGTGGATGCGCTGGTGCTGACCCTGGATTTGCAGATCCTGGGCCAACGCCATAAGGACTTGATCAACGGCTTGTCGGCGCCGCCCAAACTGACCGTGCCGAATATCCTCAACATGCTGACCAAACCGCGTTGGGTGGCGGGCATGCTCGGCACCAAGCGCCATGGCTTCGGCAATATCGTCGGGCATGTCAAAGGCGTGGCCGATATCACTTCGCTGTCATCCTGGATCGGCCAGCAATTCGACCCGCGCCTGAGCTGGGACGATGTGGAATGGATCAAAAAATGCTGGGGCGGCAAGCTGATTATCAAGGGCATTCTGGATGTGGAAGATGCGCGGCTGGCCGCCAATTGCGGCGCAGATGCGTTGGTGGTGAGCAACCACGGTGGCCGCCAACTCGATGGCGCACCGTCGAGCATCAGCCAATTGGCGGCGATTGCAGAGGCTGTGGGCGAGCAGATTGAAGTGTGGCTCGATGGCGGCATTCGCTCCGGCCAGGACGTGCTGAAGGCCATGGCACTGGGTGCCAAAGGCACCATGATCGGCCGCGCGCATTTGTATGGGTTGGGTGCACTGGGTGAAGTCGGTGTAACCAAGGCGCTTGACATCATCGCCCGCGAGTTGGATGTGTCGATGGCACTGTGTGGCTATAACGATATACGCGATGTGAATCGCGAGATTTTGCTGCCGGGTAGCTTTCCCTCAGGGGGTTGTTGAGCAAAAAAATCGTAAAAAAGGAAAAAGAGTTGTCCACGAAAACCGTGGGTATCTCTGTGGATAACTTTGCGAAGGCCCGGCAGGGTTGGCGATTTAACCTTCGGTTAATATTTGATCAGATTTCGTTTTGGGCCAGTATGGGCAGGCTTGGCGCTTGACAGCCAAGCGCGAAGCCAGTGCCGAAAAGTGCGGTTACGACTCTCCGTCGCGACCTGTGGAGTGCGTGGCTATGGTTGCTGGCATCTTCGCCTGCATCAGTTTTTCCAATGCCTGGCCATACGTGCGACCCGCCAGGCTCATGCTGTTGTTATGGGTGGCACCAGGTACGAGCAACAACCGCTTGGGTTCCTGGGCGGCTTCAAACAACTGCTGGCTGAAACGCGGTGGCACGTACTGGTCGGCCAGGCCATGTACCACCAGCAACGGCATATGTACGTCGGCAATCTTGTCGATGGAATCGAATTTCTGCGACAGTAACCAACGCACCGGTAACGAGGTATTGGCCACGGCGGTGGCCGCGTCCCCCAGCGAGGTAAAGGTGGACTCGATCACCAACCCGCGCACCGGCACAGGTGTTTGTTTGCTCAGCTCAGCGGCGAGGTCGATGGCCACGGCGCCCCCCAGCGAATGCCCATAGAGCAGGCGTTTGGCGGGGTCGGGCTGCAATACCTGGAAGCGTTCCCAGGCAATGCGCGCGTCTTCATACACACTGGTTTCCGACGGCAAATCACCGTGGCTTTGGCCAAACCCGCGATAGTCGATGGCCAGCACCGAAAAACCCAGCGCGTGCAGCTGTTCAATGCGAAACAACTGCCCGGTGAGGTTCCAGCGCACGCCGTGCAGGTAGAGGATCGCCGGCGCATCCTTGTGATCGGCCGGGTACCACCAGCCGTGCAGGTTCTGCCCCGATTTGAAACTGGCCGGCTTGATATCGAATTCCTGCACCGCCTTGGGCAGGCCGGTGTACCACCCGGCGGTGCCCGGCTCGATGCGAAACACCAGCTCGCGCTCCTTGTGTTGCAGCACGGCGCACCCCACCGGCAGGCCGACAATCAGGATGGCCATGCACAGCAGGGGAAACCAGCGCAGGCCCAGGCGGGACAGAAAACGAGAGGACATGAAGGTTCCAGGACAAAGGCGAAGCAGGCGTTTTACCAGATGGCGTGGGCCGGCAGGCATTAATTCGACGGCCGTAGAGGAGGATTGCTTGCAAAGTATTGCAGCCTTGAACAATCCGTACGCGGGTTGTTAGGGTGGACGGCCGAGCAGGAGAGCACAGACATGGATTTCACCGACAAAACGGCAATTATCACCGGCGGCGCGCGTGGGCTGGGCCTCAGTTATGCACGGGCGCTGGCCCAAGGCGGCGCGCGGGTGGTGATCAGTGATATCGGCGCCGACAAGCTGGGCGCCGGCACCGATGCGTCGGTGGTGCACGCAGCAGCCGCAGCCTTGCAGGCCGAAGGGCTGGCGGTGCTCGGGCATGACGGCGATCTGTCTACCGACGAGGGCTGCCAGCAACTGATCAGCTTCACGATCGAGGCTTACGGCCAGCTCGATATCCTGATCCATAACGCCGGCTGGGTCGGTTACCAGAACATCGCCGACCTCGACGCCGCCTTCCTCCAGCGCGCCATGCACATCAACCTCTACGCGCCGCTCTGGCTGTGCAAGCACGCCTGGTCGCACCTGCTGCGCTCGGCGGCGCCGCGTATCATCCTGACCACCTCCGACCGCGCCATGTACGTGCAATACGAGCAAACCGGGCTGGTGGCCTACAGCGCCGGCAAGATGGCGCAATTGGGCATCATGAACGCCCTGAGCCATGAAGGCGCCGAGGCCGGTATCAAGGTCAATGCGATCTCGCCGGTGGCCAAGACGCGCATGTGGGGCGTGACCGACGAACCGTATGAACTCAAGCCAGAGTGGGTGACGCCGGGCGTAGTGTTCCTGGCCTCTGGGCAGTGCCAGGACACGGGCTACATCCTGCGCGCCAGCAATGGTCAATTCACCGCCACGCGCTTCACCGAAAACCCAGGCGTGGAGTACCCGCGCAATCTTGCGCGCATCAAGGCGGCCAATGCGCAAGAAGTTGCCGCCGCGTGGTCGCGCATCAAGCAGCCGCTGGCTCAGGCCGGCGTGACCAGTTGAACCCGATTACGCCCCTGCGCCTTGGCCAAGTACAGCGCCTGGTCGGCCTGGGACAATAAATGCGATAAGTCACTGCCCGCTGCCTGGGTGGTGACGATGCCGATACTCACGCTCAGAAAGCCCGGCGCCAGCAATTCCAACCGCGCAAACGCCAGGCGGATTCGCTCGGCCACTGCCAACGCATCGGTTTCATCGCTGCCTGCCAACAGGCAGGCGAACTCTTCGCCGCCAATGCGTGCGAACACATCCTCGTTGCGTAACGCGTCCTGCAGCACCTGGCTGAAGGCAATCAATGCCTTGTCGCCCATGGGATGGCCGAAGCTGTCGTTCAGGCGTTTGAAGTGGTCCAGGTCGCAAAGCAGCAGGGCCGCGCATTGATGGCGCTGCAGCAGTTGTTCACCCTTGAGCATAAAGGCGCGGCGGTTGCCGATGCCGGTCAGCGCGTCACTGAAGGCGGCGGCCTTGAAGCGCAACTCGGCGCGCTCCTTGACCATCGCCAAGGTGACGTAGGCGATACCGATGGCGTACAGCATCGACTCAAACAGCATGAATGCAAAAAACGGCGTGCTTTCGCTCTCCGAGGCCCGTTCGCTGTTGATCGGCAGGCCAGGGTCGGTAAAGGCACGCACGCCATAAAAACCGGTGTGCCACAGCGTCAGCGCCAGGGCCGGCACGTAGGCCACTTCCAGGCTTTTGCGCTTGCGCCACAGCTCCAGCGCCGACAGCACGCCGTAGCCGGCAGCCAACAGTGAGTACAGGGTGACGCGCGCCGACAGCGAGCCATAGAACGGCGGCACCAAGCACATCAGCAACCACACGACGGCGCCGGCGAGGATCCCCGGTACATGGGGTTTTTGTTGCACGAAGGTGCGCATGGCGGTCCAGTTCATGGCGGCGCTGAGCAGCAGCACCACGTTGCCGATGACCAGCGCGACAAAGTCTATGCCCACGCCGCGCACCACAATCAGCCCGGTGCCCAGGGCGGCGAGCAGCAGCATGCTGCCCAGATAGCCCAGGGTCGGTTCGCGGCCACGGCTCCAGGCATGTACCGTGAGCAGGCCCATGAGGCCGAACACGAACACGGCTACCATCAATAGCGTCGGGATGTGCAGCATCATTGGCGTGAACCTGGCGATCCTTCTTGGGTGGCGATTGTAGCCGTAAGCAGGCCGCTTGACGCTGGTATTGCTGGCGCGACATGCTTCCGGCTTCTATGAGCAAAGGCCCGACCATGGACAACAGCCCCATTCGCATCACCGCTGAAGAAACCCTTTCAGACAGCTGGTACAACTTGAAAAAGTACAGCTTCGACCTGCGTCGCCAGGACGGCAGCTGGCAGGCCCAGACTCGTGAGGTGTATGACCGGGGCAATGGCGCGACTATTTTGTTGTACAACCGTGGGCAGCGCACGGTGCTGTTGATCCGCCAGTTTCGCATGCCTACGTTTGTCAACGATTACCCCGGCTACTTGATCGAAGCGGCCGCCGGGTTGCTGGACAATGCCAGTCCTGAAGAACGTATTCGCCTGGAGGCTGAGGAAGAGACCGGGTATCGCGTGGGGCATGTGGAAAAAATCTATGCGGCGTTTATGAGTCCTGGCTCGGTGACCGAGCGTATTCACTTTTTTATCGGTGAGTATACGCAGGCGGATCAGATTGGTACGGGGGGCGGGCTGGAGGAGGAGGGCGAGGATATCGAAGTGCTGGAGCTGGGGTTTGAGCGGGCGCTGGCGATGGTGCAGAGTGGGGAGATTGTTGATGGCAAGACCATTATGCTGTTGCAGCATCTGGAATTGCGGATGCTTAAAGATGGTTGGTGATTGAGTACATATCCGTTGCTGCGGTGATGGCTGATATTGGTTCCGCTCTTACAGCGGGTCACTTTTGGCAAACGCCCCAAAAGTAACCAAAAGGTCTGTGCCCCACCACTTGGCCCCTCGCTTAGGCTCGGTGTGCCCTCACTCCGGCTTGAATCCGTGGGCCGCCGCGATGGGCCATCCTTGGCCCAGCGCGGCTAACCCGGCGTCCTGCCGGGTTACCCACGGATTCAAGCCTGCGTTCGGCCATCGTGGTTAACGGGGCGCCTCAGATCAAAAGCAGATCAAGATCAAGATCAAGATCTACAGCACGGCGGCCTGAAAGCCGACCTGAGTGGTTGAAGCAAGAGCCAGGTCAAGTGCGAAGCAAAAGCCTGTCTACCTGATGCAGCGCGGTTTAAGTGTGGGAGCGGGCTTGCTCGCGAATGCGGTGGGTCAGTCAACTCATCTGTCACTGATACACCGCATTCGCGAGCAAGCCAGCTCCCACCTTTGACCGAGTATGGCTTTGCTGTTGCTGTTGCTGTTGCTGTTGCTGTTGCTGTTGCTGTTGCTGTTGCTGTTGCTGTTGCTGTTGCTGTTGCTGTTGCTGTTGCTGTTGCTGTTGCTGTTGCTGTTGCTGTTGCTGTTGCTGTTGCTCCGGCCCTTACATCCTTTTCGATGACGAAGTCAGCGGTCTTTTGATCTGCGCTTTTGATCTTGATCTTGATCTGAAATCGCCCCGTTAAACACGATGGCCGGAATTCGACAGTGATTTGGGGGGTAAACCGGCAGGGATGCCGGTTTAGCCGCGCTGGGCCAAGGATGGCCCATCGCGGCGGCCCCCCAAATCACTGTCGGATTGCGGGCATGCCGAGCCTAAGCGAGGCACCGAGTGTTGGGGCGAGGACCTTTTGGTTACTTTTGCGTCCTTGTGTACGGACCGGACACATGGTTGACGGGTGTGCGGGGACATGGTGGACACTTCTCGGCAAGCTAACTGCGCCGGGAGGCCATCATGCCCTGGAACTCGAGAGACGCCATGAGCCTAAAAGAAGAGTTTGTTTCCTTAGCAAAGAAACCCGGCAGTAATAAGCGAGAGCTGTGCCGACGATTCGGCATAAGTCCGCAGACAGTCTACAAGTGGCTAAAACGCTACGAGGCCGGCGGTTCTGCAGGCCTGCAAGAGAAGTCACGTAAGCCCGTCAGCAGCCCCAAGCTGACCCAGGCCGAGCTGGAGGCTGAGGTTATTGCACTTCGCCAAGATCATCCGGCATGGGGCGGACGCACAATTAGCAGCATGCTGGACAAGCGAATTGCCCCCAGTACTGTCACGAATGTCTTGCACCGGCATAGCTTGATTAAACCCTCAGATAAAGAACCAGGGGCCCTGCTGAGATTTGAACATCCTGAGCCCAATGATCTTTGGCAGATGGATTTCAAAGGCCACTTTGCAATGCAGCAAGGCCGATGCCACCCCCTGACCATCCTGGACGATCATTCGCGGTTCAATCTGGCCATCCAAGCGTGTGATAACGAGCGAGGTACCACCGTAAAAGAGAAGATGAGCAAGGTATTTGAAATTTACGGTTTACCAGCACGTATCAACGTCGACAATGGCGCGCCTTGGGGCTCACCGCGTAATCCTGGCGAGATCACCGAGTTGAGCATTTGGCTGGTGCGTTTGGGAATTCGGATAAGTTTCAGTCGTCCCTACCATCCGCAAACAAATGGGAAAATCGAGCGTTTCCATCGATCACTCAAGGCAGAAGTCCTTAACGGGCGTCACTTTTCTACACTGGCAGATGCCCAGCTAGCTTTCGATCAATGGCGTGAAATATACAACCTGCAACGTCCCCATCAGGCGCTGGAATACAAGGTGCCAATGGACCGTTATCGCAGCAGTTCTTGGGATTATCCGCAGCAACTACCGGAGTTTGAATACGGACCAGATGACGTATTAGCCAAGGTTTATCACAGCCGTTTTCGCTTTCAGAAAAGCTATTTCAGCATCGCAAAAGGCCTGGCAGGGCAACACATAGCAATCCGCCCTAACCCTGAAAGCGATGGTCTGTTCGATGTCTATTTCTGCCATCATTTTTTGCGAACTATCGAAGTTAGTAAGCCTGATTATGGTCAATAATGTGTCCACCATGTCCCCGCACATGTGTCCACCATGTGTCCGGTCCGTACACGTCCTTGCAAAAGTGACCCGCTGTAAGAGCGGAACCATAGGCGGCCGTTACCCAAATAATGGATATGCACTCAACCCAACCCAACCCAACCCAACCCAACCCAACCCCATCCCGACTACCGGCTATTGTCAGAAATTTCCCACAAGGGTACAAATGTACTCCATGACAACCCTGACCCCCCGCCGCACCGCCATCCTGACCTTCATCCGCGACCGTATCGCGCAACAAGGCCAGCCCCCGAGCCTCGCCGAGATCGCCGAGGCGTTCGGCTTCGCCTCGCGCAGCGTTGCACGCAAACACGTGGTGGCCCTGACCGAAGCCGGTTTTATCGAGGTCAACCCCAACCAGGCCCGTGGCATCCGCCTGCTCAACCAACCCGCGCGCCCCGAATGGCTGGATGTGCCTGTGCTCGGTCGCGTTGCCGCCGGCCTGCCCATCGGCGCCGATGCCGAGGTGCACAACCGCCTGCAACTGGACCCCGCCACCTTCGCCAAAACCCCGGATTACCTGCTGCGCGTGCAGGGCGATTCGATGATCGAAGACGGCATTCTCGACGGCGACCTGGTGGGCGTGCGCCGCAGCGCCGAAGCCTTGAACGGGCAGATCGTGGTGGCACGCCTGGACGGCGAAGTCACCATCAAACGCTTTGAGCGCCATGGCGAGCAGGTGCGCCTGCTGCCACGCAACCCCGCGTATCAACCGATTGTGGTCGGGCCGGATCAGGACCTGGCCATCGAAGGCGTGTTCTGTGGCCTGGTGAGGCAAGGCTGATGGGCGCCGTCGTTGCCCTGGACACGCTGTTCAATGGCGGCCGCGTCTGGAAAGGCCGGCCCGCCGCGCCACCGGCCAGCGTGCACCCCACTGGGCTGGCGGCGCTGGACGCGGTGTTGCCCACGGGCGGCTGGCCGGAGTCGGCGTTGAGTGAAATCCTGATGGCGAAGGAGGGCGTTGGCGAGCTGCAATTGGTGTTGCCAACCCTGGCCCGCTTATCAACGGCGGGCGAGCGCATTGTGCTGGTGGCGCCGCCCTACACGCCGTACCCCCACGCCTGGCAGAATGCCGGGGTGGATCTGCGCCAGCTTTCGGTGATCCAGGCCGAGGCGCGCGATGTGTTGTGGGCGGTGGAGCAGTGCCTGCGTTCCGGCAGTTGCGGCGCGGTGCTGTGCTGGCCGCACAAGGCCGATGACCGCGCCTTGCGGCGCTTGCAGGTGGCGGCCGAGACCGGCCAGACCCTGGCGTTTGCCTGGCGCTCTCTAAGCGAGGCGGTCAATTCATCGCCCGCCGCCTTGCGCCTGGCTGTCGAGGCAAAACCTGCGCAAGTGCGAGTGCTCAAGTGCCGGGGCGGTTTGGCCCACCCGGCGCCGATAGCCCTGGCGGGGCACTGAGGTTGCCATGCGTTGGGTGTGTATTGTCTTCCCGCAATTGGCGCTGGACGGGGTGCAGCGTGTGCACCCCGAGCCGGATCAACCCTTGGCACTGCTGGCCGGCACGCCGCAGCGCCGCGTGCTGCAAACCGTCAATGCCGCCGCCCGGGCTTTGGGGCTGCGACCAGGTCAATCGCTGACGGCCGCGCATGCCCTGGCCAAAACCTTTGCCAGCGCCGAGTACGACCCCGCCGAAATCGAACGCTGGCAGCAGTTCCTCGCGGCCTGGGCCTACCGTTTCAGCTCCCAGGTCAGCGTGTATTACCCGCGTGCGTTGCTGTTCGAGATCGAGTCGAGCCTCGGCCTGTTCGGGCCGTGGCCGCAGTTCGAGGCGCGCTTGCGTCAGGAGTTGACCGAATTGGGCTTTCGCCACCGTATCGTCGCTGCGCCCAACCCGGCGGCGGCGCGGGTGCTGGCCAATATCTACGATGGCCTGGCGATCGGTGAGGACGCGTTGCAGCAAGCCCTGGCGCCGCTGCCCATCGACCGCGCCGGCCTTGACCCGCAGGCGGCCACGGCCTTGTCACGCATGGGCCTGCGCACCTTGGCCCAGGTGCAGGCGTTGCCTCGGCATACCCTGGCGCGACGCTTTGACGCCGGCTTGCTCAAGCACCTGGATGCCCTGAGCGGACAGCGCCCATTGGCCCTGGCGTTTTATCAGCCGCCGGATCAGTTCGACGTGCGCATCGAGCTGAATTTCGACGTGCAATCGCACCAGGCGCTGCTGTTCCCGTTGCGACGCCTGACCGGCGATCTGTCCGCCTTCCTCTGCGGGCGCGACAGTGGCGTGCAGCGCTTCGACTTGCACCTGGAACACGCCCAGGCGCCCGACAGTGTGATCAAGGTCGGCCTGCTCAGCGCCGAGCGCGAACCGTCGATGCTGTTCGAATTGGCCCGTGGCCGTCTGGAGCAGGTGCAAGTCACCTCACCGGTGCGCGGGTTTCGCCTGGTGGCCCAGGACCTGCCGGTGTTTGTGCCGCAACGCCTGGACCTGTTCGACGATCGCCCACAACAAACCTTGCCTTGGGAGCAACTGCGCGAACGCCTGCGCGCACGGCTTGGCGATGAGGCCGTACAAAGCCTGCGCTTTCACGCCGACCACCGCCCCGAATGTGCCTGGCAGGCGAGCGCCGACAGCCGTGCGTGCCCGACCTTGCACAAGGTGCAGCGCCCCGGCTGGTTGTTGACTGAACCGACCTTGCTGGCCGAGCAGGGCGTGCAGATCCTGATGGGCCCGGAACGCATCGAGTCCGGCTGGTGGGA
Source organism: Pseudomonas sp. ChxA (assembly GCF_030263855.1). Classification (NCBI taxonomy): domain Bacteria; kingdom Pseudomonadati; phylum Pseudomonadota; class Gammaproteobacteria; order Pseudomonadales; family Pseudomonadaceae; genus Pseudomonas; species Pseudomonas sp. ChxA. Next base: position 4,408,549 of record NZ_JARPMK010000001.1, on the reverse strand, counting down.
CGGCGCCGATATCCGCCGCGACTATTACCTGATCCGCACGCGCGCCGGCCAGCAAGGCTGGGCCTATCGCCATGTAGGGCAGAACGACGGGCTATGGCTGCAAGGCTGGTTCGCATGAGCTACGCCGAGCTGCATTGCCTGTCCAATTTCAGTTTCCAGCGCGGCGCGTCGAGTGCGCTGGAGCTGTTCGAACGTGCCAAGCGCCAAGGCTACAGCGCCCTGGCGATCACCGATGAATGTACCTTGGCGGGCATCGTGCGGGCCTGGCAGGCGGCGAAGGCGGTGGATTTACCACTGATTATCGGCAGCGAGATGCGCATCGAAAACGGCCCGAAACTGGTGTTGTTGGTCGAAGATCTCAGCGGCTATCAACACCTGTGCCGGCTGATTACCCTGGCTCGCCGCCGCGCCGAAAAAGGCAGTTACCGCCTGCTGCACGCCGATTTCGAACAGCCCATGCCCGGCCTGCTGGCGCTGTGGGTGGCCGAAGACAACGACACCCAGGCCACCCTCCAATGGCTGCAACACACCTTCGCCGAACGTCTGTGGCTGGCGGTGCACCTGCACTGCGGCCAGGACGATGCGCGCCATTTGCAACAGCGCCTGGCCCTGGCCGCCAGCCTGCAGATCCCGGCGGTGGCCTGCGGCGATGTACACATGCATGCGCGCGGGCGCCGGGCCTTGCAAGACACCATGACCGCGATCCGCCATCACGTACCGGTGGCCGAAGCCGGCACGCGCCTGCACCCCAATGGCGAGCGGCATTTGCGCAGCCTCGATGCGCTGGCCGCGTTGTACCCACAAGCCTTGCGCGACGAAACCCTGGCCATCGCGAAACGTTGCACCTTTGACCTCAGCCAGTTGCGCTACCACTACCCACGCGAGCTGGTGCCCGCCGGCCATGACGCGCAATCCTGGCTGCGCGCGGTGACTGAAGAAGGCATTGCCCAGCGTTGGCCGCACGGTGTCGACGCCAAGACCTTGCAGCAGATCAACAAGGAACTGGTGCTGATCAGCGAGCTGGGCTACGAAAGCTACTTCCTGACGGTGCATGACATCGTGCGCTTCGCCCGCAGCCGCTCGATCCTGTGCCAGGGCCGAGGTTCTGCGGCCAACTCGGCGGTGTGTTTTGCCTTGGGCATCACCGAAATCGACCCGAGCCTGACGAGCATGCTGTTCGAGCGTTTCCTGTCCAAGGAGCGCAATGAACCGCCGGATATCGACGTGGATTTTGAACACGAACGCCGCGAGGAAGTGCTGCAGTACGTGTTCCAACGCTACGGCCGCACCCGCGCGGCGTTGACGGCGGTGGTCAGCAGTTATCACGCGTCCGGCGCGGTGCGCGACGTGGCCAAGGCCCTCGGTTTGCCGCCGGACCAGATCAACGCGCTGGCCGACTGTTGCGGGCGCTGGAGTGAAGATGCGCCGCCGCTGGAACGCCTGCGCGAAGGCGGCTTCGACCCGCAAAGCCCGATCCTGCGGCGTGTGCTGACATTGACTCAACAGCTGATCGGCTTCCCCCGGCATTTGTCCCAGCACCCTGGCGGTTTTGTGATTTCCGAATACCCGCTGGACACCCTGGTGCCGGTGGAAAATGCCGCCATGGCCGAGCGCACCATTATCCAGTGGGACAAGGACGACCTCGACGCCGTCGGCCTGCTCAAGGTGGATATCCTCGCGTTGGGCATGCTCAGTGCGATCCGCCGCTGCTTCGACTTGCTGCGCCGCCATCGCAATCGCGATCTGGCGTTGGCGACGATTCCCAAGGAAGACCCGGCAACCTACGCAATGATCAGCAAGGCCGACACCATCGGCGTGTTCCAGATCGAGTCGCGGGCGCAGATGTCGATGCTGCCCAGGCTCAAGCCGCAGAACTTCTACGACCTGGTGATTGAGGTGGCGATTGTGCGGCCTGGGCCGATCCAGGGTGGCATGGTGCATCCGTACCTGCGGCGCCGGAATAACGAAGAGCCCACCACTTATCCATCGCCGGAACTTGAGGCCGTGCTGAAGCGCACCTTGGGCGTGCCGCTGTTCCAGGAACAGGTGATGCAGATCGCCATGGTTGCCGCCGACTATGGCCCCGGCGAAGCCGACCAGTTGCGCCGCTCCATGGCCGCCTGGAAACGCCATGGCGGCCTTGAGCCGCATCAGCAGCGCCTGCGCACCGGTATGCTCAAAAATGGCTACAGCGAGGAATTTGCCGCGCAGATCTTCGAGCAGATCAAAGGCTTTGGCAGTTATGGCTTCCCCGAGTCCCACGCGGCCAGTTTTGCCTTGTTGACCTACGCCAGTTGCTGGCTCAAGTGCCATGAACCGGCGGCGTTCGCCTGCGCCTTGATCAACAGCTGGCCCATGGGTTTCTACAGCCCGGACCAGATCCTGCAGGATGCGCGGCGCCATCGCTTGCAGATCCGCCCGGTGGATGTGCTGGCCAGTGACTGGGATTGCAGCCTTGAGCCTGTCGACGGCCAGCAACCGGCGATTCGCATGGGCTTGCGCATGATCTCTGGGTTTCGTGAGGAGGATGGGCGGCGCATCGAGGCGGCGCGCCAGCGTCGTGTGTTCAGCGACATTGCCGACCTGGACGACCGCGCCGGCCTGGATGCACGGGCCCAGGCATTGCTGGCGGATGCCGGGGCCTTGCGTGGGTTGGCGGGCAACCGGCACACCGCGCGTTGGGAAGTGGCAGGCGTGCATAAACAGCTGGGGTTGTTCGCGGGCCTGCCGAGCCCCGAAGAAGCGGCGGTGCAATTGCCCGCACCGACGGTTGGCGAAGACCTGCAGGCTGACTACGCCACCGTGGGTACCACCCTCGGCCCGCACCCGCTGGCGTTGCTACGTGATGAGTTGCGTAAACGCCGTTGCCGCAGCTCCCTTGAGCTGATGGCGGTGGAGCATGGGCGCAATGTCAGTGTGGCCGGTCTGGTGACCGGGCGTCAGCGCCCAGGCACCGCCAGTGGCGTGACCTTTGTGACGTTGGAAGATGAATTCGGCAACCTCAATGTGGTGGTCTGGCGCGACCTGGCAGAACGCCAGCGCCTGGCGCTGGTCGGCTCGCGGCTGCTCAAAGTCGACGGGCGCTGGGAGGCGGTGGGCGAGGTGCGGCACTTGATCGCCGGGCGTCTCACCGACCTGACGCCACTGCTGGAAGGCATGCATGTGCGCAGCCGGGATTTTCATTGAGAGCAGTGGTTTTTGCTTGCGTTACCTCCTAACGTATAACAAGTGAAACCATCCGCCGCTGTCGCGCTCCAAAACGTTGTCCATGCCCTCATTTTGCACAGAGCCGACCGATGCAGTTTTTATCCAACCCCCATGGCTGTGAAGGCTGGTCCGGTGAAATGGCCCAGCGGATCCGCGCCTTCGATTGGTCGACGACCGACCTGGGTCCGATTGACACCTGGAGCGCCAGCCTGGCCTGCAACGTGCAGATGATGCTGGCCTCGCCCGTGCCGATGGTGATGCTGTGGGGGCGGGCGGGGTACATGATCTACAACGACAGCTATTCGGTGTTTGCCGGCGGCCGGCATCCGTATCTACTCGGTAAGCCGGTGGAGCTGGGCTGGCCGGAAGTGGCCGAGTTCAACCGCCACGTGGTCGGCACCTGCCTAGCGGGTGGCACCTTGACGTTTAATAACAAAGACCTGGTGTTGTTGCGCAACGGCAAGCCGGAAACCGTGTGGCTGGACCTCTATTACAGCCCCGTCGCCGGGGACAATCAGCAACCAGCCGGTGTGTTGGCGATTGTGGTGGAAACCACCGAACATGTGCATTCCGAGCGCCTGCGCCAGGAGCTGACCCACAACCTGGAGCAACGCGTTGCCGCCGAAGTGCAAGCGCGTTCCGCCGCCGAAGACCAGTTGCGCCAATCGCAGAAGCTTGAAGCCATCGGCGGCCTGACCGGCGGCGTGGCCCATGACTTCAATAACCTGCTGCAAGTGATCGCCGGCAACCTGCACCTGCTGGCCCGCCACGAGCCGGACAACCCCCAGGTGCAGCGCCGCGTCACGGCGGCCATCGCTGCGGTGGAGCGTGGGGCCAAGCTGTCCTCGCAACTGTTGGCGTTTGCGCGTCGCCAGCCGTTGTCGCCGGCGGTGTACAACCCGCAACGCATCTACGCCGGTTTAGGTGAACTGCTGCAACGGGCGCTGGGGGAGACCATTCATATCGACGTGCAACTGCCCCAGGATTCCTGGTGCATCAACGTCGACCGCAACCAATTGGAAAACGCGCTGCTCAACCTGGCGATCAATGCCCGCGATGCCATGCAAGGCGAAGGCGTGATTCGCATCAGCGGCGAAAATATCATCCTCAACCCCGGCGATTGCATCGGTAAAAGCATCAAACCGGGCGAATACGTGCGCCTGGCGGTGACCGACACCGGTGTCGGCATGCCCCAGGAGGTACTCAAACGTGCGTTCGAGCCGTTCTTTACCACCAAGCGTGAAGGGCATGGCACCGGCCTGGGCCTGAGCATGGTGTTCGGTTTTGTACGCCAAAGCGGCGGGCATGTGGACGTACGGAGCGAGGAGGGCAAAGGCTCGGTGGTGCAGATGTATTTCCCCCGCAGCCTGGAACCCGAATGTGGTGAGGTAGACACCGAGCAAGTAACCCACAGCGGCGGCCAGGAAACCATCCTGGTGGTCGAGGACAACGAAGGCGTGCGCCTGACCGTGGTCGAGTTGCTGCAACAATCGGGCTACACCGTACTGACCGCCGAAGACGGCGACCGGGCCATGCAGGCCTTGCAAAACGACGTGCGCCCGGACCTGATCTTCACCGACGTGGTGATGCCCGGCCGGGTCAAAAGCACCGACCTGGCCGACTGGGCACGCGTGCAGCACCCTCCGGTGGCGGTGCTGTTCACTTCCGGCCACACCCGCGACATTCTTTCCAGCACTCATCTGCTGAGCCCCGACATTCATCTGCTGAGCAAGCCCTACAGCCCCGAAGCCCTCACGCAACGGGTGCGCAGCGTGCTCACCGCCAGACAAGGTTGCCCATGACGTCACAGCGCAACATCCCCCCGATCACTGCCCAGCGCCCAGGCTTTGTCCGCGTGCGCGGCGCCCGCGAACACAACCTGCGTAACGTCGATGTGGACATTCCCCGGGATGCCCTGGTGGTGTTTACCGGCGTGTCGGGCTCCGGCAAATCATCCCTGGCGTTTTCCACGGTGTATGCCGAGGCGCAGCGCCGCTATTTTGAATCGGTGGCGCCCTATGCGCGGCGCCTGATTGACCAGGTCGGCGTGCCGGATGTGGACGCTATCGAAGGCCTGCCACCGGCCGTGGCCCTGCAACAGCAGCGCGGCACGCCGAGTGCGCGCTCGTCGGTGGGCAGTGTTACCACCTTGTCGAGCCTGATCCGCATGCTGTATTCGCGCGCCGGCAGTTATCCGCCGGGGCAGGCGATGCTGTACGCCGAGGACTTCTCGCCCAACCTGCCCCAGGGCGCTTGCCCGCATTGCCACGGTTTGGGCCGCGTGTATGAGGTGACCGAGGCGCTGATGGTGCCCGATCCGTCCTTGACCATTCGCCAGCGTGCGGTAGCGTCCTGGCCGTTGGCGTGGCAGGGGCAGAACCTGCGCGACATCCTTGTGACCCTGGGCTACGACGTGGACATCCCATGGCGCGACCTGCCGAAAAAGCAGCGCGACTGGATTCTGTTTACCGAAGAAACCCCGACCGTGCCGGTGTACGCAGGCTTTACCCCACAGCAAACCCGCGACGCGTTGAAACGCAAGCTGGAGCCGAGCTACCAGGGCACGTTCAGCGGTGCGCGGCGCTATATCCTGCACACCTTCAGCCACACCCAAAGCGCACTGATGAAAAAACGCGTGTCGCAATTCATGCAGGGCAGCGCCTGCCCGGTGTGCGAGGGCAAGCGCTTGAACAAGGCGGCGCTGTCGGTGAAGTTTGCCGGGGTGGACATCGGCGCGCTGTCGCAGTTGTCGCTGGCGCAGTTGGCCGAGCTGCTGCGCCCGGTGGCGGCGGGGCAGGACAAGATGAAGCTGTCGGTGGAAAAACGCCTGGCGGCCCAGCGTATCGCCCAGGACTTGCTGGAGCGGGTCAGCACCCTGACCGAGTTGGGCCTGGGCTATCTGTCCCTGGAGCGCAGCACACCGACATTGTCGTCAGGGGAATTGCAGCGCCTGCGCCTGGCCACCCAATTGGGCTCGCAGCTGTTCGGCGTGATCTATGTGCTGGACGAGCCCTCGGCGGGCCTGCACCCGGCGGATGGCGAAGCATTGTTTACTGCACTTGAGCGTTTGAAAGCGGCCGGCAATTCGTTGTTTGTGGTGGAGCATGACCTGGAAACCATGCGCCGCGCCGACTGGCTGATCGACGTCGGCCCGGCTGCCGGTGAGCACGGCGGGCAAGTGCTGTACAGCGGCCCGCCCGCCGGGTTGGCGGATGTGCAGGCGTCGCAGACGCGCGAGTATTTGTTCGCCGAGCGCCGCGCTTGCAGCACGACGCTACGTGAGCCCTCCGGGTGGCTGAAGCTTGAAGGCGTGACGCGTAATAATCTCAAGGATCTGAGCGTGGATTTCCCGCTGGGTTGCTTTACGGCGGTGACGGGGATTTCCGGCTCGGGCAAATCCAGCCTGGTCAGCCAGGCGCTGTTGGAACTGGTGGGCACAGGCTTGGGCCGTGTGCTGGAAAGCGACGAAGAACCGAGCCTTGAAGATGATGCCCCGCAAAGCAGTGGCGGGCGGATCAGCAGCGGCTTGGAACAGATTCGACGTCTGGTGCAGGTGGACCAGAAGCCCATCGGCCGCACGCCGCGTTCTAACCTGGCGACCTACACCGGGTTGTTCGATAACGTGCGCAAATTGTTTGCGGCAACGCCGGCGGCCAGGAAGCGTCATTTCGATGCCGGGCAGTTTTCGTTCAACGTCGCCAAGGGCCGTTGCCCCCATTGCGAGGGGGAAGGGTTTGTCAGTGTCGAGTTGCTGTTTATGCCCAGCGTGTATGCGCCGTGTCCGACCTGTCATGGGGCGCGTTATAACCCTGAGACGTTGGCGATAAAGTGGCAAGGCTTGAGCATTGCCCAGGTGCTGGGGCTGACGGTGGAGCAGGCAGTCGAGGTGTTTGCCGAGCAGCCTGGGGTGTTGCGTTCGTTGTTGGTATTGCGTGATATCGGCCTGGGGTATTTGCGGTTGGGGCAGCCGGCGACTGAGCTGTCCGGGGGGGAGGCGCAGCGGATCAAGTTGGCGACCGAGTTGCAACGTAATGCCCGGGGTGCGACGTTGTATGTGTTGGATGAGCCGACTACCGGTTTGCATCCTCGGGATGTGGATCGCTTGCTTAGCCAGCTTAATCATCTGGTGGAGGCGGGGCATACGGTGGTTGTGGTGGAGCATGAGATGCGCGTGGTGGCTCAGAGTGACTGGGTGATTGATATTGGGCCGGGGGCTGGGGATTTGGGGGGGAAGGTGGTGGCTTGTGGTACGCCGCATCAGGTGGCTAAGAGCAAGGCCAGTCGCACTGCGCCGTTTCTGGCGCGCGAGTTGGGCTAAGCCTTGATCCGGTCAAGATGTGGGAGCTGGCTTGCCTGCGATAGCGGTTTGTCGGTGTACATATCCATTTCTGCGGTAACGGCTTCTATCGGTTCCGCTCTTACAGCGGGTCACTTTTGGCAAACGCCCCAAAAGTAACCAAAAGGTCTGTGCCCCACCACTCGGCACCTCGCTTGGGCTCGGTGTGCCCTCACTCCGGCTTGAATCCGTGGGCCGCCGCGATGGGCCATCCTTGGCCCAGCGCGGCTAACCCGGCGTCCTGCCGGGTTACCCACGGATTCAAGCCTGCGTTCGGCCATCGTGGTTAACGGGGCGTCTCAGATCAAAATCAAAATCAAGATCAAGATCTACAGCACGGCGGCCTGAAAGCCGACCTGAGTGGTTGAAGCAAGAGCCAGGTCAAGTGCAAAGCCAAAGCCAAAGCCTATCTACCTGATACAACGCGGTCTAAATGTGGGAGCGGGCTTGCTCGCGAAGGCGGTGGGTCAGTGACAGATGAATTGACTGGCCCACCGCATTCGCGAGCAAGCCCGCTCCCACCTTTGACCGAGTATGGCTTTGCTGTTGCTGTTGCTGTTGCTGTTGCTGTTGCTGTTGCTGTTGCTGTTGCTGTTGCTGTTGCTGTTGCTCCGGCTCTTACATCCTTTTCGCTGGCGAAGTCAGCGGTCTTTTGATCTGCGCTTTTGATTTTGATCTTGATCTGAAATCGCCCCGTCAAACACGATGGCGGATTGCGGGCATGCCGAGCCTAAGCGAGGCACCGAGTGTTGGGGGGAAGACTTTTTGGTTACTTTTGTGTCTTTACAAAAGTGACCCGCTGTAAGAGCGGAACCAATATCAGCCATCACCCAAATAACGGATATGCCCCCTCAACGCCCAGCCTCAACGCCCAGCCAGGCGAATCTGGTCCTTGGCCTGCTTCACCACATTCTCCACCGTAAACCCGAACTTTTCCTGCAACTTGGCCAGAGGTGCCGACGCGCCAAAGCTGTTCATCACCACCTTGGCACCGGTCTGCCCGACATAGCGGTCCCAACCCAGAGGCCCAGCCTGCTCCACCACCACACGGGCTTTTACCGCAGGTGGCAAGACACTGTCGCGATACGCCTGATCCTGGTCTTCAAACAATTCCCAGCTGGGCATCGACACGACCTGAGCGGCAATGCCTTCAGCTTGCAACTGCTCATAAGCCGCCACCGCAAGGCTCACTTCACTGCCTGTCGCCAACAGCAGAACCTGAGGCGTATCAGCACCCGCCAGCACATAAGCGCCTTTGGCCGCCCCAGTCGCCGGCGCATATTTTGTGCGATCCAAGGTCGGCAGCGCCTGGCGCGACAACACCACGCAGCTCGGCCGATGGGTTTGTGCCAGGGCCACCTTCCACAGTTCCAGCGTCTCGTTGGCATCGCCAGGGCGCAGGGTCAGCAACCCCGGCGTGGCGCGCAGTTGTGTCAGGTGCTCGATAGGCTGGTGCGTCGGGCCGTCTTCACCGACGCCGATGGAGTCGTGGGTAAACACAAACACCACCGGCAATTCCATGATTGCCGCCAGGCGGATCGGCGGTTTCATGTAGTCGCTGAACACCAGGAAGGTGGAGGTGTACGGCCGCAGGTAGGACAGCGCCATGCCATTGGCAATCGCGCCCATGGCGTGCTCGCGGATGCCGAAGTGCAAGTTGCGCCCGCTGTAGTCATCGGCACAGAACCGCCCGGCGCCGTCGAAGGTGAGGTTGGTCTTGGTTGACGGCGACAAGTCCGCCGAGCCGCCCAGCAGCCAAGGGATTTGTTGCGCAAAGGCATTCAGCACCTCGCCGCCGGCGGCGCGGCTGGCGATGCCCTTGGCGTCGGTGTCGAAGTGGGGCAGTTCGTCCTGCCAATGCTCCGGCATTTCGCCGGCGCGCATGCGGCGCAATTCATCGGCCAGTTCCGGTTCGTACTGCTCAAGCTGCGCCACGTGTTGCTTCCAGGTTTCATACAGCGGCTGGCTGCGCTCCAGCAGCGCATCTTGCAGCACCGTGCGCGCGTCGTCGGGCACCAGGAAACTGGAATCCTGCGGCCAGCCATAGGCCGCCTTGGTCAGGCGGATCTCATCATCGCCCAATGGCTCGCCATGGGCGGCGGCGGTGTTGTGTTTGTGCGGTGAGCCGTAGCCGATCACGCTGTCGACCACAATCAGGGTCGGCGCGCCGGTGTTGGCCTGGAAAGTTTCCAGGGCGGTGCTCAGGGCTTGCAGGTCGTTGGCATCGGTAACGTGCAAGGTGTGCCAGCCATAGGCCTGGAAGCGCTTGATCACGTCTTCGCTGAACGCCAGCTCGGTGTGGCCTTCGATGCTGATGGTGTTGTTGTCGTAGATCCAGCACAGGTTATCGAGCTTCAAGTGCCCGGCCATCGATGCCGCTTCGCTGCTGATGCCTTCCATCATGTCGCCGTCACCGCACAGGGTGTAGACGTTGTAGTCGAACAGCACCTGGCCGTCGCGGTTAAAGCGTTTGCCCAGCCAGCGTTCGGCCATGGCCATGCCGACGCTGTTGGCGCAGCCCTGGCCCAGCGGGCCGGTGGTGGTTTCCACGCCGGTGGTCATGCGGTATTCGGGGTGGCCGGGGGTCTTGGAGCTCATCTGCCGGAACTGCTTGATGTCGTCCAGGCTGATCGCCGGCTGGCCGGAGCGCTTGCCGTGGGCATCAATCTCAACCACACCGGCCAGGTGCAGCAGCGAATACAACAGCATCGAGGCGTGCCCCACCGACAGCACAAAGCGGTCGCGGTTAGGCCAGTCCGGATGTTCGGGGTGGTAACGCAGGAAGCGGCTCCACAGCGTGTAGCCCACTGGCGCCAGGCCCATGGGCGTGCCGGGGTGGCCGGAATTGGCTTTCTGCACGGCATCCATGGCCAGGGTGCGAATGGTGTTGATGCATTGGGTGTCGACAGCAGTGGCAGCGTGAGTCATGAAACCGTTCTCCCTCGGGTGGCGATCTACAGTGGAGGGCAGGGCACGGCAAAGGTTTGATCCCATCGTGCGCATTACGACGAACGGGACCGCCTTGACCCAAGACATGACAAGAGCCCTTGGAATGGGCTAGTTTCAAAGCGTAGGCCATTGATCAACTTGCGGAGGTACTCCATGCCAGTGAAACACGACCTGTATCAGGATTTGGGTTTGAGCAAGGAAGAGGTCGACGGGCGTCGGGCGAAAAATCCCCATTTGAACGCGCTGTTTGATAAGTACAACACCGTCGATGAGCAGGTGGTGAGCGCCGAAAAGGCTTCCGGTAGTGATGAGGCGTTGAAGAAACTGAAGGATAAACGCCTGTTGGTTAAAGACGAGATCAGGGACTTGCTGCAATAAAGGGTCCTACAGGACGCGGACATATTTGTTCAGAATTGTCTGAGCGACAGCCGGCGTTTCACTGCTTATGATGCCGGCCGTCCACCCGGCTCTGGGGACTGTTGCGGCGCAAGGATTGCGCTGCTGAGCCGGGCGGGCATCCTATTTCATGCACGCAGCGCCTGGATGCATTCATCCATGGAACGCTGCTGCGTCTCGGCATACAGCTTCAATTCGTCAATCGTCCCGCGCCCCAGTGCCTGCTCGAATTGAGCCTGGTTCGAATGGGCTGTGTAGTGACTTTGCGCGGCATCGCCCAGGTTCGACTGGAAAATCCCCGCCGCACTCACCGGCAGAAAATCCTCGTACACCAATGGCTCCGCCGCCACGTGCCCGGCTGCCATCAAGGCCTCCAGCGTCTGCGCTGAATCGGCTTGGCCGCGTGCCGCCAAGCCTTGCTCGGTGACGAAGTAGCGGAAATACGCCAGGCCCTGTTCACGCATCTGCGCGTGGTTATCGGGGAAGGCCTGAAAGTGTTGCTCCATCAATTCGACATAACGTGCAGCGTTGCCCTCATTCGGGAAGGCGCCCAGTTCGTCGCGCGCCGCGTTCAGCAGTTGGTCATACAGGGCGCGACCCTTTGGCGTCAACGCCACACCCCGTTGTTCTATTTCGCCAAAGCGCGCGCTGTGGCTGCCTTTTGCGTCGGTAAACGCGATGGGCTCGTCGAGCGCCTTGAAGCTGGTCTGGCGCAGCAGGATCGGGCACTGGCGACGTGGCGGACCTTCGATCACGGCTTTGGGCGTGATGCCTTTACCGGGCATGGCGGCCTGCACCTGGTCGATGTCCAGGGTACGTGGGGTCAGGTGATTGATGTGCGGGCCTTTGAAGGCCACCACATCGGCGATCAGGCGATGCTGGTCACTCAATTGCTGGTACTGGGCGCCGGTTACGGTGGCGGTGTGGTGCCAGCGAAAGGTTTCCAAAGCCTCGCGGATAAACACTTGGGCATCCTCCGCGTTCAGGCCACCGTCGCGCTCGGCTTGCGCGATCAGCGCCAACGCGCCAGGGGTGAAAATCGAGCGTTTGGCCAGGGCGCTTTCGGCGAAGGCGCGCAGCTCAAGGTTTTCGATCAACTCCAGGCGTAGCAAAGACGTGAAGACGCGGAACGGGCTGGCCTGCAGCGCCTGTTCATGCACGGCGCGAAAGGCGGTGGAATGCACCGGCACACCGGCGGGTGTGAGGTCGTAATAGCCCACTGGCTGCATGCCCATCACCGCAAACAGACGGCCGATGGTGGCCAGTTCATGGGCGGTGCCCAGGCGGATGGCGCCGTGGCGCTCCATGGCCAGGCGCTCCACTTCACCGGTGCGCCGCAGCTGTTGGGCCAGGCCCGAATCACTCTCCAGAACCCGCGTGTTGGTCTCGGCTACCAGCTCCATCAGTGCGCCGTACAGCGGAACTTCATCTCGGTACATGTCGGACATGGCCCTGGAAAAGTCTTTGCGAATCTCGTCGGGGCTGACATACGCGGCGCTTGGCATAGAAAAATTCCTGAACACGGTGGTGAGGGTGCGGCCTTTCTCTGGATTCTGTTGGGCTTTAGGGGGGCTGGCAAACGAAGAATCCTCAGGACTTCATTCTGCAAATGAATGAAATGACGCAAATATGACAAAAATCGACGCCAGGAAAATTTCATTTTCACGGGTACTTTCCTAACTAATTCTTCACGAGGCGCGCCCCGGTCCTCATGAAACAATCGTTACGTTTGTAGGGATGAAAACGCCGTTTGCACACAACGCACATAAAAAAATGTTTAGGGGCTGTTACACATGAAAATTTCTACACTGGCGTTATCCATCACCGCAGCGTTGCTCGCGCAACAAGCGTGCGCTGATGACTTCGGGCTCGGTTCTCTGGGCACGGGCACGGGGCACAGCGGTTTTCTTGAAGACAGCCATGCGGCTGTCAGCTCGCGAACCATGTATTACAGCGCGGACAACCGTTCGGGCACCAGCAATGATCTACGCGAAGCCGCGACCTTGCTGCGTTTTGACTACAAATCCGGTTACACCCAAGGCACCCTTGGCGTCGGTTTCGACGTGATGGCGTTCGGCGCCTTGCGTCTGGACGGTGGCGACGGCCACGCCGCAGGCCCGGGCCTGGCGGGTAACGGCAACAGCTTCTTCCCGACCAAAAACAATGGCACTGAACCCGCCGACAGTTTCGGTCGCGCTGCGGGTAACGTGAAGTTCCGCATTTCCCAGACCGAGTTGCACGTCGGTGGCGGTTTGGCCCCGGTGTTGCCTATCCTGGTCTCCAACGACAGCCGTGTGGCGCCGCAGACCTTTGACGGCGGCATCCTGACCTCCAACGACATCCCCAACGTGACCTTCACCGGTGGTGAACTCAACCGTGCCGAAGGCCGTGCTTCCAGCAACTCCACAGGCTTGAGCGTTGCCGGCGGTACCCGCGACAGCGACAGCTTCAAGTTCGGCGGCGTGGACTACAAACCGTTTGGCTCGTCCGACAACGCCATCGCTAAAAACCTGACGTTGCAGTACTACTACGCCGACCTGCAAGACTTCTACAAGCAGAACTACTTCGGCCTGGTGCACGTGCTGCCATTGGGCAACGACCAGTCGTTCAAGACTGACCTGCGCTACTTCGACAGCACCAGCGACGGTCGCAACGGCGAAGCCGGCTACCAGTTTAACAACAACGGCGGCTACGCCAAGCACGCCGGCGAAGTGGACAACAAAACCTACAGCGCCGCGTTCACCTATCAATTGGGTGGCAGCAGCCTGATGCTCGGTCACATCGGTGTGAGCGATGACGGCGGCTTCGTCTGGGTCAACCAGGGCAGCATCGCTGATCCAAACGCACAAGGTGCGGGCGGCAGCGACTTCTACCTGTTCACCGACGCCGTGGTTGGCCAGTTCTCCCGTGCGGGCGAGCAGGTCAATTTTGGCCAGTACTCCTACGACTTCAAGGCCCTTGTACCGGGCTTGAAAGCCTCCGTGGCGTACCTGGACGGCACGGGCATCAAGTCCAAAGTGGCCGGCGGCTCCGATCAGAAAGAAAACGAAACCGACTTCCGCCTCGATTACGTCGTGCAGGAAGGCCCGCTCAAAGGTTTCGGCACCACCTTCCGTACCGGTACCTACAAAGGGCACAACACCGGCACTGCGGACCAGGACCAGACGCGCCTGATCTTCAACTATACCTACGCGATCTTCTAAGCTCGCGCCGCTACAAACGGAGGCCGCCTAATCAGCGGCCTCTTTTTTTTGCGCGCGCGAACACGACTTCATGTGCATCCGCGCACGGATGGGTTTTACACTGCCCCCACTGTGTCAGTGATGGAGGACCCAATGACGGCCACGCCCGCAACCAACATCCTTGCAACTATTGAAGGCCAGCGCCTGGCCGCCCAAGACGCCGAGCGTTGGCGCGAGTGGGGCCCGTATTTAAGTGAACGCCAATGGGGCACGGTGCGCGAAGACTACAGCGCCGACGGCGATGCCTGGGCCTATTTCCCCCACGAACACGCCCGCAGCCGCGCCTACCGTTGGGGCGAGGACGGCCTGGCCGGCTTCAGCGACAAGGCGCAACGCTGGTGCCTGGGCCTGGCGCTGTGGAACGAGCGTGACAGCATCATCAAGGAGCGCCTGTTCGGCCTCAACAACGCCGAGGGCAACCACGGAGAAGACGTCAAGGAACTGTACTTTTTTGTCGACGGCGTGCCCAGCCATGCCTATATGCGCATGCTCTACAAATACCCGCATGCGCCTTTTCCCTATGCCGACCTGATCGCCGAAAACGCCCGCCGTGGGCTTGAGGATGCTGAGTACGAAGTGCTCGACACCGGCGTATTCGAAGACAACCGCTACTGTGATGTAACGGTCGAATACGCCAAGTATCAGCCTGACGATATTTTCATGCGCGTCACCGTGCACAACCGCGCGGACCAGCCGACGCGTGTGCAGGTGCTGCCGCAACTGTGGGCGCGCAATGACTGGAGTTGGACCCTTGACGCGCCCAAGCCGCAATTGCGCCTGGACGGTGAGCAGGTGCTGGCCCGGCATCATGAGCTGACCGACCGCCATCTCAGCGCCTGGGGCCAGGACGGCCTGGAGTGGCTGTTCTGCGAAAACGAAAGCAACTTCCCCAAGCTCGATGGGCAACCGGCGCCGGGGCCGTTCAAGGACGGCATCAACGATTACGTGGTGGGTGGCGCAGACTCGGTAATCCGCCGGGACGTGGGCACCAAGGTCGCCGCGCGTTTTGTCCTGGAACTGGCGGGCCAGGAGAGCAAGACCCTGTACCTGCGGTTTGCGCCGGTGGACGCGCCTGAGGTCAATGCACGCAAGCTGTTTGAACTGCGCCGCCAAGAGGCGGACGACTTCTACGCCGCCTTGCAGCAAGGCATTGCCGATGATGACGCGCGCAATGTGCAGCGCCAGGCCCTGGCCGGGTTGCTGTGGTCCAAGCAGCTCTACTACTTTGATGTAAACCAGTGGCTCGACGGCGACCCGGCCCAACCCGCGCCGCCGCCCGAGCGCTTGCATATCCGCAATACCCATTGGCGGCACCTGTCGAACTTCGACATTTTGTCCATGCCCGACACTTGGGAATACCCGTGGTATGCGTCCTGGGACCAGGGATTCCAGGCCGTGGCGATGGCGTTGATTGATCCGGGGTATGCCAAGCAACAGTTGTTGTTGCTGGTCAAAGATCGCTTTATGCACCCCAATGGCCAACTGCCGGCGTATGAATGGCGTTTCGACGACGCCAACCCGCCGGTGCATGCCTGGGCCAGTTGGCGCGTGTATCAGCAGGACAAGGCGCTGACCGGCGTGGGCGACATGGATTTCCTCGAGCGGATTTTCCACAAGCTGCTGCTGAATTTTTCCTGGTGGGTCAACCGCAAGGATGCCGAGGGCCGCAACCTGTTCCAGGGCGGCTTCCTGGGCCTGGACAATATCGCCTTGTTCGACCGCTCGGCCACTTTGCCGCCGGGCTACCAACTGGATCAGGCCGACGGCACCGCGTGGGTCGCGGCCTATGCCCTGGACCTGATGCGCATTGGCCTGGAACTGGCCAAGCGCAATGTTGTGTACGTGGATATCGCGGTGAAGTTCTTTGAGCACTTCCTCTACATCGCCGGCGCGATCAACCGTGTCGACGACAGCGCCGAAGGCTTGTGGGATGAGCAGGACCAGTTCTTCTACGATGTGCTGCACCGCCCGGACGGCCAGAACGAGCCGGTGCGCCTGCGCTCCATCGTCGGCCTGATGCCGTTGTTTGCCGTGTTGGTGCTGGAGCAACGCGAGCACGAAGGCTTGCAAGGCTTGCGTGAGCGACTGCTGGGTTTCATGAAGCACCGGCCGGACCTGGCCAAGCTGGTGTCGCGCTGGAACGAACCGGGGCAGGGCAACCGCCTGTTGCTCGCCTTGCTGCGCGGCGAGCGCACCAAGGACCTGCTGCGGCGCATGCTTGATGATCAGGAGTTTTTGTCGGCCTTCGGCGTGCGTTCCCTGTCCAAGGCATTCGCCGAGCAGCCGCTGGCGCTGAAGATGAACGGCGACACCCTGTGCGCGCGTTACCAGCCCGGCGAGTCCGACTCACGCTTGTACGGCGGCAACTCCAATTGGCGCGGGCCGCTGTGGATGCCGGTGAACTACATGCTGATTGAATCGCTGCGCGAGTTTCACCGCTACTACGCGGATAACTTCTCGGTGGAGTACCCGACGGGCAGTGGTTATCTGGCGTCCCTGGAAGAAGTAGCCGACAGCCTCAGCCAACGTTTGACCCGCTTGTTTTTACGCGATGAAGATGGCCTGCGCCCGTCGATGGCGGGCTATGCGCAATTGGAAGCAGACCCGGCCAGTCGCGATCTGGTGTTGTTCCATGAGTATTTCCATGGCGAAACCGGGCGTGGGTTGGGGGCTTCGCATCAGACCGGGTGGAGTGCGTTGGTGGCGTTGTTGCTGCAACCGAAAAGCTAAGCCGTGCCACTGATTCGCTTTTCTGTGGGAGCTGGGTTGTCTGCTGTGGTGGTTTGTTGGTGGTGTACATATCCGTTGCTGCGGTAACGGCTGAGTAGGGTTCCGCTCTTACAGCGGGTCACTTTTGGAAAGACCGGAATGCCGGCCCAGCCAAAAGTAACCAAAAGGTCTTCGCCCCAACACTCGGTGCCTCGCTTAGGCTCGGCATGCCCGCAATCCGCCAGTGATTTGGGGGGTCGCCGCGATGGGCCATCCTTGGCCCAGCGCGGCTAAACCGGCATCCCTGCCGGTTTACCCCCCAAATCCCTGTCGAATTGCGGCCATCGTGTTTAACGGGGCGATTTCAGATCAAGATCAAAAGCGCAGATCAAAAGACCGCTGACTTCGTCATCGAAAAGGATGTAAGGGCCAGAGCAACAGCAACAGCAACAGCAACAGCAACAGCAACAGCAGAGCCATACTCGGTCTAATGTGGGAGCTGGCTTGTCGAATCGTCGCACCGCTGCGATGGCATCAACTCGGTGTGCCTGATGTACCGAGTTGTCTGCATCGCAGGCAAGCCAGCTCCCACAGAAAAGCACATGTTCAGGACTGTATGCGATCAACTGTGGGAGCGGGCTTGCTCGCGAATGCGGTGTATCAGTGACAGATGAATTGACTGACCCACCGCCTTCGCGAGCAAGCCCGCTCCCACATTTAGACCACGGTGCATCAGGTAGACAGGCTTTTGCTTCGCACTTGACCTGGCTTTTGATTCAACCACTCAGGTCGGCTTTCAGGCCGCCGTGCTGTAGATCTTGATCTTGATCTGCTTTTGATCTGAGACGCCCCGTTAACCACGCTGGCCGAACGCAGGCTTGAATCCGTGGGTAACCCGGCAGGACGCCGGGTTAGCCGCGCTGGGCCAAGGATGGCCCATCGCGGCGGCCCACGGATTCAAGCCGGAGTGAGGGCATGCCGAGCCTAGGCGAGGCACCGAGTGGTGGGGCGAGGACCTTTTGGTTACTTTTGCGTCCTTGCAAAAGTGACCCGCTGTAAGAGCGGAACCAATAGAAGCCATCACCGCAGCAACGGATATGTACTCCGACAAACCGCCACAGCAGGCAACCCAGTCCCCACATTAAAACTAAATCGCTTGCGAACGGGCAGCCAAAAATTCCCGCCACCAAAAGGTCTGAATCAGGTAAATTCGCCACCCCTCCAGACAAGGATGTAAACGATGGCAAATGTTATCGCGCGGGTTGGCAGGGCAGGCCTATTGGGGGCACTGCTGATTACCTGCGGTGTGTTGATCACTTCACTGTATTCCCGAGAAAGCGCTGCGGCACCGTTGATGATGCATTGCCGCGAATGCGAGAAAGGTGACGACACCTTCGATGCAACAAAGTGGTTCAGCAGCGGCATGTACCGCCTTGAAACGGATATTGTTCCCAATCCGATGCGGTCGATGACTCGCACGCATCCGGTGGTCTTCAAAGCCAAGGACAATGACCAACTGGTCGAGGCCGCGCTGCGTGGAATCGGCGATGTGCTCCCATCCTTCGATTCCCGCACGTTTGAAGCACAGTGGCCCGTGTTAACCAGGCGCGTACGTTACAGCTACAGCTTTTTTATGGCGCCCGATGAACCCCGGGACCTCTATGACATGTACTTGCAAGTGGGCAAATACAAGGTGGTGATCGTGGTTGGGCTTGACGTCAATACCGGTGAAATCACCGCCGACTATGAAGGGCGTGTGATTCGTGAAAACGATGGTAATGACCCTGCGTACATGGACACGTTTGAAGAAATGGATAACGCCAACACCCGCTGACCGGGAGGCTGGCTGAACGAAAAATCCCGCCGAAAGGCGGGATTTTTTTGAGCGCGGCCTTATCAGGCCGGGAACAGCTCGCTCAGTTTCATGGCCAGCATCATGTCGCCTTCGGTGCGCAGCTTGCCGCTCATGAAGGCCTGCATGCCGTCGGTCTCGCCGCTGACGATGCCTTCCATGGTTTCGCCGTCAGTCACCAGGGTAACCTGGGCGTCAGGGTTTTCGCCTTCCAGCAGTTCGCAGGTGTTGTTTTTCACCACCAGCGAGAAGTTCTGGGTGTCGTCGATACGGAAACCGAACACCAGGTCCAGGCCGTCGGCGGCGGCTGGGTTGAATTTGGCTTTCATTGCTTCTACAGCTTTGGCTACGTCAGTCATGGTTTCGATCCTTTAAGGTAGAGTCCAGTGACCTTGGGGTCACGGTTGGCCGCAATTCATCGGAACGTGATGAGCTGCGGCGCCTTCAACAGTTGCAAGTGGGTATGACTGTTGAAGGAAGCCAGTGCCACCTCGCGACCACGGAATTTAAGCTGGTTGAGCGAGGTGTTAACAATTTGCCAGTTCAGTTCGAAGGCCTGCGCGGCAGGCATTCGGGTAATCAGGTGGAGCAGGGCGGTAATGGTGCCGCCGGAAGTAAACACGGCGACCTTGTCGGTGTTCTCGGCGATTTCCAGGATGCGTTGCAGGCCACCCTGCACACGCTCCACGAAACCCAGCCAGCTTTCCAGCCCGGGCGGGTCGTAGGTGCCGGCCAGCCAGCGCTCGATGATCAGGGCGAAAATGCGCTGGAACTCACTGCGGTTTTGCGCAGCGTTGCGCAGGATATCCACGGCGTGAGGCTCGGTGGTCAGCAGGTCGGGGAGCAGGGCGCGGATGATCGCTTCGCCGTCAAACTCGTTGAAGGCCGGGTCGATTTCCAAGGTTGGGGCTGGCAGGCCGAGGGCACGGTATTGGTCGAATGCGGCGGTGGCGGTGTGTTGCTGGCGACGCAGGTCGCCCGAGACACAACGGTCGAACGTGAGGCCCAGGTCAGCCAGGTGGCGACCGAGGACTTGCGCTTGCTCCACGCCGACGGGCGACAGGACGTCATAGTCGTCTGCACCGAAGGAGGCCTGGCCATGTCGAATCAGATAGATGCTGCCCACGTCCGTTTTCCCGGTACGTTGAAAGTCTGGCGAGGTTATGAGGATGCCTGCGAGCTGTCAATGAAAAAACATACGCTTGTTTTAAAAGCGCGTTAGAGGCCGACTGCTGGCGGTTTGAGCACTGGTCCCAAGGCGGTGCCGTCGGTATGCTGGGGCCATCCGCGCCTGGCGCCGTGCTTTTTGAGGAGACATATGGATTTTTTGGCTGAATACGCGAGCTTTCTGGCGAAGACCGTCACCCTGGTGGTCGCTATTCTGGTGGTACTGATCAGTTTCGCCGCGCTGCGCAGCAAGGGGCGGCGCAAATCCGCCGGCCAATTGCAGGTCAGCAAGCTCAATGACTTCTACAAAGGCCTGCGAGAGCGCCTCGAATCGAGCCTGCTCGACAAGGACCAGCTCAAGGCCCTGCGCAAATCCGAAAGCAAGACCGAAAAGAAGAACAGCAAGAAGAAACCCGAGGCCAAGGCGCGGGTATTTGTGCTGGACTTTGACGGCGACATCAAGGCCTCGGCCACCGAGAGCCTGCGCCATGAAATCACCGCGCTGTTGAGCCTGGCCACGCCTAAGGACGAAGTCGTGTTGCGCCTGGAAAGCGGCGGCGGCATGGTACACAGCTATGGCCTGGCCTCATCGCAGCTGGCGCGTATTCGTCAGGCCGGCGTGCCGTTGACCGTGTGCATCGACAAGGTTGCGGCCAGCGGCGGCTACATGATGGCGTGCATTGGCGAGAAGATCATCAGCGCACCCTTTGCCATCCTCGGCTCCATTGGCGTGGTGGCGCAGTTGCCCAACGTCAATCGCCTGCTGAAAAAGCACGACATCGACTTTGAAGTGCTGACCGCCGGTGAATACAAACGCACCCTCACCGTGTTTGGCGAAAACACCGAGAAGGGGCGGGAGAAGTTCCAGGAAGACCTGGACATCACCCATCAGTTGTTCAAGAACTTTGTGTCGCGCTATCGCCCGCAGTTGGCAATCGATGACGTCGCGACCGGAGAAGTGTGGCTGGGTGTTGCAGCGCTCGATAAACAACTGGTCGACGAACTGCAAACCAGCGACGAATACCTGGCAACCAAGGCCAAGACGGCTGACGTGTTCCACCTGCACTACGCCGAGCGTAAAAGCCTGCAAGAACGCGTGGGCCTGGCGGCCAGCGGCTCGGTCGACCGCGTGTTGCTGACCTGGTGGAGCCGGTTGACCCAGCAGCGGTTCTGGTAACCCACATCTGAAGACCCAGGTGATCCATGTGGGAGCGGGCTTGCCCGCGATGGCGGTGGCATAGGCAACATAGTTGTCGGCTGATACACCGTAATCGCGGGCAAGCCCGCTCCCACATTTTAGTTTTGCGCCAGGGCGGGTATCGGCTTTCGCATCAACGTCCCCACCACCAATGCCCCCAGCAACCCCAACAACCCCGCCACCCACAACACCCCGCTGAACCCACCCACAAACGCCTGTCGGGCCAATGGCTGCACCATCGCCCGCGCCGGTTCCGGCAGCAAGCCCATCGCCGCCGGCATATCCCCGGCCACCACCCGCGACGCAATCCCCGCCACCTGCGCCTGCCACTGTGCGTCGATACTCGCGCTGAGCAATTGCTCGCTATGGCTGCTCAACAGCGCCCCATACACGCCGATGGCCAACATGATCGCGCTGAAACGCATGGTGGTACTCATGCCCGAAGCCATGCCCGCACGGTCACGTGGCACGCAGGCCATGATGTTTTTCTGCGTGTCGCCATTGAGCAGGCCCGCACCGGCGCCCGTCACCGCAATCGCCAGCGCGAAGGGCAGATAACCGCCCACATTCACCGCCCAGGCGCTTAACAGGTTGCCGCAGCCCACCAGGGTCAAGCCGGCTGCCATCATCGTCGCTGGTGCAAAACGCCCGGCCAGTCGCGCTCCGACTCGCGGGCAAATAAGCATGGTCAAGGCAAACGGCAACATGCCCAGACCCGACGCTATGGCCGAAAAACCCAGGCCGTTCTGCAGATAAAACGGCAGTAACGTCATCATCACCTGGGCACATCCGGCGTAGGCAAACATCCCCAGCAGCGCGCCGATAAAACGCGGATGGCGGAACAGCTGCAAGTCGACCATGGGCCGCTGTTGCATACGTTCGACCAGCACAAACACCCCCAGCAACACTGCGCCGCCGATCAAGCGCGCGTAGGTCAGCGGGCTGTCCCAGCCGATGCGATTGGCCTCGATCAAGCCCCAGATCAGGCACAACAGGCTGGCACTGAAGGCCAGGCTGCCCCACGGGTCCAGGCGCGCAGATTGAGTGTCGCGCGATTCGGGGATCGCGCGCAGCGCCAACGCCATCAACCCCAGGCCCACGGGCAGGTTGAGGTAGAAGATCCAGCGCCAGCCCAGGTACTGGGTGATCACGCCGCCGAGCGTCGGCGCGGCGGTCATCGCCACGCCCATGCACGCGCCCCAGAACGCCCAGGCTTTGGCGCGTTCTACGTCATCGTGAAAGGTGTGGCCGATGGAGGCCAGGGCAGAGGTCAGCAGCAAGGCTGCGCCGACGCCTTTGACCGCGCGGGCAATGTCGAGGAACAACGCATTCGGTGCAGCGCCACAGCCGAGGGAGGCGAGGATGAAAATGCTCAAGCCCCAGATCAGCGACCGCTTGCGACCAAAGCGGTCGGCGATGCTGCCGGCGGGCAGCAATAACGCGGCGAACGCCAGCATATAGGCACTGACCACCCACTCGATATCAGCGAAGTTCGCCCCCAGGTCGCGCGCGATACTCGGCAGGGTGACGGCGACGATATTGGTGTCGAGCACAATCAACGAGCAGACGCCGGAGGCGGTCAGCAGGGTGAGGCGCGGGCTGATCTGGCTCATGGCTTGATTGCCTTACAGGTAATATGGAAAAGACAATTAGTCTGCATCGCAGGCGCCTCATTGTGGGTGTACGCTGAGCTTATCCCTGGCTAAGCATGGTTTTATTAGCTGGAAACACTCACTTCATTACCTTTGAGCTAATGCCTGAATGGAAATCCGCCATTTCCGCTACTTTCTCGCCGTCGCCAGGCAGCGCAATTTCACCCGCGCCGCTGAGCAACTGGGTATCGCGCCGCCCACCTTGAGCCGACAGATCCAGGACATGGAAGCCACGCTGGGCACGCGCCTGTTTATCCGTCAGCAACGCGAGGTCAGCCTCACCGAAGCCGGCGCCGCCTTGCTGATCGAGGCTGAAGCCACCGTGCGCCAATTCGAGTTCGCCCAACGCAACGCGCAGCGTGCCGGGCGCGGGGAAATCGGGCATATCGAATTGGGCTATGTGGCGTCGGCGGTGTATTCGGGGCTGCTGCAAAAACAGATGCAGGCGTTCAGCCAGGCGTTTCCCGATGTGAGCGTGAATGTGCGCGAATGCGCCATGGCGTCCTTGCCCGGCGCGGTGGCCGACGGGCGTTATGACATTGGCTATATTCGCTCGCCCATGACCTTGCCAGACGGTGTGGAGGCGGTGCGCCTGGACAGTGAAGGCTTTGTGTTGGCGCTGCCTCAGGATTCCTGGTTGTTGGGGCTCAAGGCCATCGGCTGCGAACACCTGCAAAACGAGACGTTTATATTGCCGGAACAAATCAGCGGCACTTTGCATGTCGCGGCGCAGGGTGGTTTCGCGCCACGCCTGGGGCCGCAGCCCGGTGGGTTGGTCGCAGTGGTCGCGTTGGTGTCGTTAGGGCAGGGCGTGGCGGTGGTGCCGGCGTCGATGGTCGGGCACGTGAATTTGCCAGGCGTGGTGTACCGCACGATCCATCAGGGCGCGAATGAGGCCGCTTCGTGGCTGTCGCTGATTCACCGGCGCTTTGAAAAAGCGCCGGCAGTGGCGCGGTATATCCAGCAGGTCAAGCAGTCAGCCGTGGCTGCACGGAATCGGCCAGGCGCGTAAGAATCAGGCAGCACGATACCGCCCCGGCATCCAGTACGCCCAACGAGCGCTCGCCCAGGCGGCTGGCGCGACCGATTTTGGCGATCAGGTCTTTGGTCGAATCTCGCCCTTGGGACGCGGCGGTTTTCATTGCCTCCAGCGCATCGTTGAAGGAAGTACCACTGGCATGCGCACGCTCAAAGGCTTCAACGGCCGGGATCAGCGTGTCCATCAAGCACTTGTCGCCCACGCCCGCTTCGGTGATGTCCTGCAACGAGGTCAAGCCGCCGCGCAGCAGGTGGGCAAAGGTCGCCGCGTTGATGTCGACGCTGCTGCGCACTTCGTCGGCCATACCGATAAACAGGCTGCCATACAGCGGCCCCATGGAGCCGCCGATGCCTTCCATCAGGCTCAGGGTCAGCTCATCCAGGGCTTCGGCCAGGGTCAGTTCACGGCCTTCGAGGCTGCGCCCGCAATGGGCAAAGCCCTTGGCCATGTTGATGCCGTGGTCGCCGTCGCCAATGGCGCCGTCGATTTCACTGAGGTATTCACGGTTGGCCACGATCACGCTGACCAAGTCAGCGACAATGGCGCTGCCGTCGCGGGTGGAAAAGTGCTGGCTCATGGTTCATTCCGCCTGGGTCATGCCGATGGAACGGCAGGGTTGGTCGATCAGGGTTTTAAGCTCGGTGTCGAGGCCGAGCAGGGTCAGGGTCACGCCCATCATCTCCAGGGAGGTGAAGTAGTTGCCGACGTAGCAACGGTGAATCTTCAAACCCTTGGCCTTGAGTTGGCTTTCGACCTCGGCGTAGAACACATACAACTCCATCACCGGCGTGGCGCCCAGGCCCGAGACCAGCACCACCACGCTGTCGTCCTGGCTGAAATCGCGGTCGGCGAGGATCGGCGCGAGCATGCGCTCGGCCATGGCGGCAGCCGGTTCGATGGCGATCACTTCAATGCCCGGTTCGCCGTGATGGCCGATGCCGAGTTCCATCTGGCCGTCGGGAATCTGGAAGTTCGGCTTGCCCACGGCGGCGATGGTGCAGGGCGTGAGGCCGATACCGATGGAGCGGCAGTTATCCACGGTTTTCTGTGCGACGCGAATTACGCCGTCCAGGTCGTAATGCTGAGCGGCCGCAGCGCCGCCGATTTTCCACATGAATATTTCGCCGGCCACGCCACGGCGCTTGGCGATATCGGCCTTGGGCGCGGAAGCGACGTCGTCATTGGCGACCACGGTGCGGATGCGCATGTCTTTGCTGGCGGCCATTTTCATTGCCAGCTTCACGTTCATGTTGTCGCCGGCATAGTTGCCGTACAGGCAGGCCACGCCCGCGCCATGGTCGGCGGCACGGAAGGCGTCGAAAAAGCTCTTGGCGGTGGGCGAGGAGAAAATCTCGCCGACGGCCACGGCGTCCACCAGGCCAGGGCCAACGTAGCCGAGGAAGGCCGGTTCATGGCCGGAACCGCCGCCGGTGACAATGCCGACACGGCCGGCTGCCGAAGGCTTGGCCTTGGTGATGACTCTTGGGTTGGTTTCGAATTGGCGCAGCTCGGGGTGCGCGACCAGGATGCCGCGCAGCATGTCCTCGACCACTTGGTCCGGATCGTTGATGACTCGATTCATAACGCGGGTTCCTGTTCTTGTTCTGGTTGGGCAACACGTTTAATGGTGAAAGCTGGCTTATTGTGGCGAGCAAGCTTGCTTGCGCTGGGGTGCGAAGCAGCCCCAAAAAGCCGGAGACTGCTGCGCAGTCAGCGGGAGCAAGCTCCCTCGCCACAGCAAGCCCGGCTCCCACAGGGGGCCGGTGGTGTTGCTGAAATCAGGGTTGCAGGACTACTTTGAGCGACTTGTCGCCACGCTCCATCACCGCAAACGCTTCCTTGAAGTCCGCCAATGCGAACTTGTGGGTCACCACGTCGCGCATGTCGATCTTGCGGTTACCGATAAAATCGATGGCGCGCGGGTACATGTACGGCCCCAGGTGTGAACCCAAAATATCCAACTCCTTGCGGTCGCCGATGATCGACCAATCTACCGTGGCCTCGTCATTGAACACGCTGAATTCGACGAAACGCCCCAGCTTGCGCAACATCGCCAGGCCCTGGTTTACCGCCTTGTGGTGCCCGGTGGCTTCGATATAAATGTCGCAGCCATAGCCGTCGGTCATTGCGCGGATCTTGGCCATCACGTCGACTTCGGCCGGGTTCCACACCTCGTCGGCGCCCATGCGCAAGGCGAGGGCGGCGCGTTCGGGTTTCATGTCCAGCACGATGAGTTTTTTCGGGTTGCGCAGGCGCACCGCACCGATAATGCCCAGGCCCAAGGTGCCGGTACCGGCGACCACCACCACGTCGTCATGGTCGACATTCGCGCGTTCGGCCGCGTGCAGCGAGCAGGCCAGCGGCTCGATCAAAATGGCTTCATCCGGGGCGATGGATTCCGGCACTTTGTGGATGATGCCTTCCTTGGTGAAGATCATGTACTGGGCCATCGCGCCCTGCACATTGTTCTGGAAGCCATAAAGGTCGTGCTTCTGGCACATCCAGTACTGGCCGTGGTTGCAGAAACGGCAGCCCCAGCACGGCACGATCTGCTCGGAGATCACTCGGTCACCGACTGCCACGCCACGTTTTTCTGCACCTGGGCCGAGGGCAACCACACGGCAGACGAACTCATGCCCGGGAATCATCGGCGGCTTCACATAGCGCGGTTGTTCGGCATCGCCCCAGAACGACGGCGCGCCGCGATAGGTCTTGATGTCACCCATGCAGATGCCGCACAGCTCGACTTTGGTGAGAATCTCGTCGGGGCCTGGCGTAGGGACGTCGACGGTTTCCAGGCGGTAGTCCTCCGGCCCGTGGCAGACCACGGCCTGCATGGTTTTCGGGATGACCGGGGAGAGGTGTTCAGGTGTGCGTTCGGTGACGGTGGACATGACAAAAACCTCACGACAAAAGATGAATTACTGAATGCTGTAGCCGCCATCGATCACCATGTTGGCGCCGGTGATCATCTGCGCGGCGTCGCTGAGCAGGTACAGCGCCAGCCCGGCGATTTCTTCCGGCTGGGCGAAGCGGCCCGCCGGGATCTGCAATTTGGCCTTTTCACCGACTTCACCGGCCCAGGCTTTTTTGCCCAGGGCGGTCTCGACGATGGTCGGGGAAATGGCGTTGACGTTGATCTGTGGCGCCCATTCCATGGCGAGTACTTTGGTCATGCCGACGATGGCGGCCTTGCTCGCGCAGTAGGCGACGTGACGGTCCAGGCCAATCACGGCGGCCTGGGAGGCCAGGTTGACGATGCGCCCGCTGCCCTGCGCCAGCATGTGTCTGGCGCAGGCCTGGGCCACGAAGAAGCTGGCCTTGAGGTTGATGTCCAGGGTGGTGTCCCAGGCGCTTTCGCTGACGTCGATGGCCTTGTCCAGCAACACCACGCCGGCGCTGTTGATCAGGTAATCCAGGCGCTGGAAATGTTCGAATACGCTGTCGATGGTGTGGTGTATCTGGCCGATCTGGCCGAGGTCGACGGCAATACCCAGGTGCCCGTCGCCCAGGCGGGCCGCGACCTGCACCACCGCCGGGTCGCGGTCGAGCAAGGCCACGCGGGCGCCGCGCTCCACCAACAGGTGGGCGCAGGCCAGGCCAATGCCGGCGGCGCCGCCGGTGATCACCGCGCAACGGCCGGTGAGGTCGAAGGCTTGGTTCCAGAATCCAGACATGAATGACTCCATTTTCGAAAGCAGTAGAGATCCAATGTGGGAGCTGGCTCCCACACAAGCCAACTCCCACACTTGACCTTATTTCAAGGTGAGAACTACTTGCCGCCGCTGACTTGTTGGTACAGCGCATCGGCATTCGCGTTAGTGACGGGCACCCACGGCAGGATGTAGTTCTTGGCGGTGCCATCGCCCCATTTCACATCCTTGCCGTAGCGCTCCCAGATCACCGATTGCGGCTTGTAGTCCTTGCCCGCCAGTGCGCGCAACGCCACATCCAGCGCGCCTTGGGATTGGGCCTGGGCGTCTTGCAGGAAGGTGGTGACTTCGTCTTTTTTCGCCGCCTGGATCGCGTCCGGCATGCCGTCGATAGAGGTGACCGGCACGTCCTTGGAAGTCAACCCGTGGGACTTCAGCGCCTGCACGGCACCCAGGGCCATGTCGTCGTTCTGCGCGATCACGCCGTTGATGCCTTTGGGGTGCGCGTTCAACCAGTCTTCAGTAAGGGTCAGGGCTTGGGCGCGGTCCCAGTTGGCGGTCTTTTTCTCGATGATCTTGATGTCCGGGTGCTTGCTGAGCACTTCCAGTTCGCCTTTTTCCCGGTCGATCTGCGCCGACTGGCCAATCGGGCCCTGGATGATCACCACGTTACCTTTGCCATTGAGCTTGTCGACCATGGCCTGGGCCTGCAGGCGGCCGCCCTCTACGTCGTCGTTACCCACATAAGGCACGGAGGCATCGGCTACTTTCGTATTGGAGGCGATGACCACTACGTCGTTGCTCATGGCGGCTTTCACTGTGCCGACACCGGCCTTGGTGTCGATGGGCACGAACAGGATGGCGTCGTAGTGCTGGGTCACCATGTTTTCGATCTGGTTGTTCTGGGTCAGCGCGTCGTAGTTGCCGTCGAACACCGTCAGTTGCACGGTGCCGTCCTTGACCGCCGGGTGCTCCTTGAGCTCGCGGACCCAGTTCTGCATGAACTGGCCCTTGAGGCCGTAGACGGCGGCGCCGATCTTGTAGGTCTTGCCATCGGCGGCAAAGGCAATGCTGCTGGCGAGCAGGGTGAGGGTCGCCGCGGCGGCCAAAGTGGTACCAAGTTTCATGAGTAGAACTCCGGTTATTGTTGTGGGTCGTTCTCTAGCGTTTTTTCTTGCGCCACACGTCGATCAGTACTGCGAACACGATGATCAGGCCCTTGGCGACCTGTTGGTAATAAGACGACACGCCGAGCAGGTTCAGCCCGTTATTGATCACGCCGATCAGCAGCGCACCAAACAGCGTGCCGACAATGCTGCCGGTGCCGCCCGACAGGCTGGTGCCGCCGATCACCACGGCGGCAATCGCGTCCAGCTCATAGGAAACCCCGGCCTGGGGCAGGGCGGAGGTGGTGCGTGCCGAGAGCACTACGCCGGCCAACCCGGCGAGCAAGCCCGAGACCACGTACACCGAAAACATCACCTTGCGCACGCCGATCCCCGAGGTGCGCGCGCTCTTTTCATTGCCACCCACCGCGTACACGTAGCGCCCGTAAGTGGTGTAGCGCAGCACCATCCAGAAGATCAGCGCGACCACCGCGAAGATAACGATGGGCACGCCAA
The DNA here is from genome assembly GCF_030263855.1 of Pseudomonas sp. ChxA. NCBI lineage: Bacteria > Pseudomonadati > Pseudomonadota > Gammaproteobacteria > Pseudomonadales > Pseudomonadaceae > Pseudomonas > Pseudomonas sp. ChxA. The sequence goes on along the minus strand of NZ_JARPMK010000001.1, from coordinate 4,379,527 downwards.
TCGGGCCGATCTTGCCGATGCCCAGCGCCAGGTAGGCGTCGGGCAGGTCGGTGATCGGGCTGCCGTCGTTGAGGATGAAGGTCATGCCGCGCGCAATGCTGAGCATGCCCAGGGTGGCCACGAACGGCGGGATCGACAGGTTGGCGACCATAAAACCATTGACCACGCCGAGCATTGCGCCGGCAAACATCCCCGCACTGACTGCCGCCAGCAGGCCATAACCCTGGGTCGCAACCATGGCGCTGCACAGCCCGGCAAAGGCCAGGATCGAGCCCACCGACAGGTCGATACCTTTGGTGAGAATCACGTAGGTCATGCCCACGGCCAAAATGCCGTTGATCGAGGTCTGGCGCAGGATGTCCATCCAGTTGCGCCAGGTCATGAAGTATTCGCTGGAAAACGCCATCACCACGCACAGCAGGATAAACACCAGCGGCAGGCCGAAGCGGTCAAGGGACAAACGCAGGCGATTGCGCGGCGTGGTGGTCATGGGCGGTGCGATGGTTTTGGCATTCATGAGGCAAGACTCAACAAGGCTTCCTGGGAAAGGGCGGTATCGGTGCTGATAGTCACCAGTCGGCCGCCCTTGAATACGGCGATGCGATCACTCAAGTGCAGCAGTTCCGGGGCTTCGGACGACACCACGATGGCAGCGCCACCGGCGCGCACGAACTGGTCGAGCAGGTGGTAGATCTCCTGCTTGGCGCCTTCATCGATGCCACGGGTCGGCTCATCGCAGAGCAGGCACACCGGCTCGGTCGACAGGCATTTGGCGAGCACGACTTTCTGCTGGTTGCCGCCGCTCATGGACGCCACCGGCAATTCCAGGGAGCTGGTCTTGATCTGCAGGCGCTTGACCATGGTTTCGGCCAGTTGGGTTTCCTTGCGCGCATTGATCAGCGACCAGCTCGACAGGCGCTTGTAGGCCGACAGCGCAATGTTGGACAGAATGCTGCCGGTGAGCACCAGGCCGCTGTCTTTGCGGTCTTCGGTGACCAGCGACATGCCGGCGTTGATCGTGGCTTTGGGCAGGCCGATGGGCATGGGCTTGCCTTGCAGGGTTACGCTGCCGGAATCCGCGACGGTCAGCCCATAGATGCAGTTGAGAAACTCGCTGCGCCCCGAACCCATCAGCCCATAGATGCCGAGGATCTCGCCCTGGCGCAGTTGCAGGCTGATGTCGTGGAACTCGCCATTACGGCTCAGGTTATCGACTTGCAGGCAGGTGGTGGCGGCGCATTCGCGGCCGACTTTATGGTCGATGCGTGTCAGTTCCTGGCCGACAATCCCGCGCACCAAATGGTTGCGGTCGATATCGGCCATGCGCCCGCTTTCCACAAAGGCGCCGTCACGGAAGATGCTGTACTCGTCGGCGATCTGCGCCAGCTCGCTCAAGCGGTGCGACACATAAACGATGCCGGCGCCGCGCGCGGTGAGGCGGCGGATGGCCTTGAACAAGGTTTCCGCTTCGCGCTCGCCGATCGCCGAGGTCGGCTCGTCCATGATCATCACCTGGCAGTCATGGCTGAACGCCTTGGCGATTTCCACCAGTTGGATCTGCGCCACGCTCAGGCGGTGCATGGGGCTGGTGGCATCGACCTCGAATTCCAGGCTTTCGAGCAGCTCGCGGGTGCGGCGGTTGAGGGTCTTGCTGTCGACGATGCAACCGGCGCGGCGCGGTTCGCGGCCCAGCCAGATATTTTCGGCGACGGTCATGTAAGGGATGGGCTCCAGTTCCTGGGTGATCATCGCGATCCCCGCCGCCAGGGCTTCACTTGGGCGGTTGAACTGTACGGGCGTGCCGTTGAGCAGGATGGTCCCGGCGTCACGCTGGGTGATACCCATCAGGATGCTCAGGAAGGTCGACTTGCCGGCGCCATTGCCGCCGCACAACGCATGCACGCTGCCGGCCCGCAGGGAAAGGCGCCCGTCACGCAGGGCAGGCACCCCGGCGTAAGCCTTGGCGACGTGTTCAGCCTGGAGCAGTAATGGCGTGGCCATCGGCGTGTCCTCGTGCTGTGAATTCTTATTAGGTCGCACAGTCATGTTTTGCTGTGATCATATGTGTACCAAATGAAATTCTGATCAGTCAATCGCTTTCATTAAAAAGTTATAAATACGCTTGTTTGCGCAAAGTACGCCTGTTTAGACGGCTTTGACTGCGAGGTCAGCTAAAACTCGCTTGACATAAGGGGTGTAATACCTGAGAAATAACTGAGCGAAATTTCATTGAGTGATCATATGATCAGTCTAAAGCACCTAAACGGCAGCGGAGCCAAACGCCATGAACACACCTTTCCCGGTGGCTATCGGATGCGATGAAGCGGGTTTTGAGCTCAAAGAGCTGTTGAAGCGCCATATCGAGGCGCTGGGTTACCCGGTGACCGACTTCGGCACCCATTCCACCGCGCCGGTGCTGTACCCAGACATCGCGCTGGCGGTGGCCACCGCCATTAATGCCGGGCAGCAACGCCTCGGCGTGCTGGTGTGTGGCACCGGGATTGGCATGGCCATCTCGGCCAATAAAGTGCTGGGCATTCGTGCGGCCCAGGCCCACGACACCTATTCGGCGGAGCGCGCACGCAAGAGCAACGATGCGCAAATCCTGTCTATTGGCGCACGGGTGATCGGCGCCGAGCTGGCCAAAAGCGTCGTCAAATCGTTTCTGGAGTCGGAGTTCGAGGCGGCGCGTTCCGGGGCCAAGGTCGAGCGTATCAACGCGATAGAGCGCGATGGGCATCAGTAGTGGACGGGACGGGGCAAGAGTCGGGAGAATGGGTTTTTGACGCCGAAACGGAAGCCCGTCCCCATGAGTGACAGTACCCAGCGCATCGCCAGCGATATCGATCAGATGACCGAAGTGGCGATGCTCTATTACCTTGAGAACGTCACTCAGGAGGCGATTGCCAAGCGCTTCGACCTGTCGCGGGCCAAAGTCAGCCGCTTGCTCAAACGTGCGCGCGATGAAGGGATTGTCGAGGTGCGGGTGTTGCAGCACCCGGCAATGAACAACGAGCTGGAGCGCGCGCTGGTGGAGCGCTTCAAGCTCGACCGCGCGTTGATCGCCGTCGACCATAGCGAACCCGATACCCAGCGCTCGGCCGTCGCCAGCCTGGTGGCCAACTACCTGAATAAAACCTTGAGCGACGGCATGATCGTCGCCGTCGGCATGGGCCGTAACGTCGGCGCGGTGGCCGACAACGTGTTTTTGCCGGTGACGCGCAACTGCACATTTGTCTGCGCCATCGGTGGTTCGCTCAAGGCGGGCGAATACATGAATCCCGACCATATCTGCCGACGCCTGGCCCTGCGTTTTGGTGGCGAGAGTGAAAGTTTGTATGCGCCTGCACTGGTGGCCAACCCGGAATTGCGCGGCGTGCTGATCAACAATGACACGGTGCGCTCAACCCTTGATCGCGCGCGGCGTGCAGACATTGCGCTGATCGGCATTGGTGATATGAGTGAGAACAGCAACATGGTACGCATGGGCTGGTTCTCGCCGCAGGAAATCGCCCAGGCGCGCTTGTCCGGCACGGTGGGCGACATGATGGGGTATGACTTTATCGACATTCATGGGCAGCCGGCGGTCAACGCGATTCAAGGTCGGGTGATCGGGTTGACCGTGCAGGAGTTGTTTCGCATCCCGGATGTGGTGGCGATTGCCAGCGAGAACACCAAGGCGGCAGCGACGCTTGGCGCGTTGCGGTCGGGGGTGATCAATACGCTCGCCACCACGGTGACGAATGCGCACACGATTCTGGCGCTGGATGATGCGACGCGTAAATCCTGACCCGCCATCGGAAACTGGCTTAGGTCGGAGCTGGCTCATGTGGGAGCTGGCTTGCCTGCGATGGCGGTCTTTTGGTGGTGTACATATCCGTTGCTGCGGTAACGGCTGAGTAGGGTTCCGCTCTTACAGCGGGTCACTTTTGCAAGGACGCAAAAGTAACCAAAAGGTCCTCGCCCCAACACTCGGTGCCTCGCTATGGCTCGGCATGCCCGCAATCCGCCAGTGATTTGGGGGGTCGCCGCGATGGGCCATCCTTGGCCCAGCGCGGCTAAACCGGCATCCCTGCCGGTTTACCCCCCAAATCCCTGTCGAATTCCGGCCATCGTGTTTAACGGGGCGATTTCAGATCAAGATCAAAAGCGCAGATCAAAAGACCGCTGACTTCGTTATCGAAAAGGATGTAAGGGCCGGAGCAACAGCAACAGCAACAGCAACAGCAAAGCCATACTCGGTCAAAGGTGGGAGCTGGCTTGCCTGCGATGGCGGTCTTTTGGTGGTGTACATATCCGTTGCTGCGGTAACGGCTGAGTAGGGTTCCGCTCTTACAGCGGGTCACTTTTGCAAGGACGCAAAAGTAACCAAAAGGTCCTCGCCCCAACACTCGGTGCCTCGCTTAGGCTCGGCATGCCCGCAATCCGCCAGTGATTTGGGGGGTCGCCGCGATGGGCCATCCTTGGCCCAGCGCGGCTAAACCGGCATCCCTGCCGGTTTACCCCCCAAATCCCTGTCGAATTGCGGCCATCGTGTTTGACGGGGCGATTTCAGATCAAGATCAAGATCAAAAGCGCAGATCAAAAGACCGCTGACTTCGTCATCGAAAAGGATGTAAGGGCCGGAGCAACAGCAACAGCAACAGCAAAGCCATACTCGGTCAAAGGTGGGAGCTGGCTTGTCGAATCGTCGCACCGCTGCGATGGCATCAACTCGGTGTGCCTGATGTACCGAGGTGTCTGCATCGCAGGCAAGCCAGCTCCCACAGAAAAGCAGCTCTTCAGTGTATGCAAATCCGCTTTTGCTTTTGATTCAACCACTCAGGTCGGCTTTCAGGCCGCCGTGCTGTAGATCTTGATCTTGATCTGCTTTTGATCTGAGACGCCCCGTTAACCACGATGGCCGAACGCAGGCTTGAATCCGTGGGTAACCCGGCAGGACGCCGGGTTAGCCGCGCTGGGCCAAGGATGGCCCATCGCGGCGGCCCACGGATTCAAGCCGGAGTGAGGGCACACCGAGCCTAAGCGAGGTGCCGAGTGGTGGGGCACAGACCTTTTGGTTACTTTTGGGGCGTTTGCCAAAAGTGACCCGCTGTAAGAGCGGAACCAATAGAAGCCATCACCGCAGCAACGGATATGTGCACCACCAAAAGACCGCCACAGCAGCCAACCCAGCTCCCACATTAGTTTTGTGCGTGCTTGAAATACAGATCTTGTAATAGTTTTGCATTGTGGGAAATTTAAGTTTCGACTGTACGATTCAAGTCCTTTTCCCATTGCAGGACTTGCATGAACACCCTCTCGGAGCCTCCCAGTCGTCTTTCCCCAAGACATTCACTGTCGCCGTTCCTGCTGAACCACCCCGTATTCCGACTGCTAACCTTGTCCCGGTCCACTGACCGCGCCTTGCCGTGCCCGGCATTCTGAAATCAATTACGAGACTTTTATAAATGGAATGGTTAGCGGATCCAACGGCCTGGCTCGGCTTGTTGACCTTGATTGTGCTGGAACTGGTGCTGGGTATCGACAACCTGGTGTTTATCGCGATTTTGGCGGACAAGTTGCCGCCGGAGCAGCGCGACCGCGCGCGGTTGATCGGGCTGTCCCTGGCATTGCTGATGCGCCTGGGCTTGCTGGCAAGTATTTCGTGGATGGTGACGCTCACCCAGCCATTGTTCGAGGTGTTCGGCAAAGGCTTCTCCGGGCGTGACCTGATCATGCTGTTTGGCGGTGTGTTCCTGCTGTTCAAAGCCACCATGGAATTGCATGAACGCCTTGAGGGGCATGTGGCGCAACGCACCGGCAACGCCACTTACGCGATGTTCTGGCCGATCGTCGCGCAGATCGTGGTACTCGACGCGGTGTTCTCCCTGGATGCGGTGGTGACCGCCGTGGGCATGGTCGATGAGCTGGCGGTGATGATGATCGCCGTGGTCTTCTCCATCGGCCTGATGATCGTGGCGAGCAAGCCGCTGACACGCTTCGTCAATTCGCACCCGACGGTGATCATGCTGTGCCTGAGCTTCTTGATGATGATTGGCCTGGTGCTGACTGCCGAAGGCTTGGGCTTCCATGTGCCTAAGGGCTATCTGTATGCGGCCATGGGCTTCTCGATTGTGGTGGAGTTGTTCAACCAACTGGCCCGCGCCCGTCGCAAGAAGTCGGCGCAAGGCACCTTGCCGGTGCGCCAGCGTACCGCCCATGCGGTGATGCGTTTGCTTGGTGGCCGCAGTTTGGCGGTGGAGGGCGTGGATGATGACGTCGCTGACCTGCTGGGCGAGTCGGATGCCAGCCAAGGCCCGCTGTTTGATCGACGTGAACGCGTGATGATCAGCGGTGTGTTGCAATTGGCCGAGCGGCCGATCCGCACCTTGATGACGCCACGGGCCAAGGTCGACTGTATTGACTTGGCGGACGACGCCGACACCATCCGGCAAAAACTGATGCATTCGTCTTATTCGCGCCTGCCGTTGATCCGCAATGGCGCTGTGGATGAGCCTTTGGGTTTTGTGCATAAAAAGGAACTGCTCAAGGAATACCTGTCCGGTAACGAGCCAAACCTTGAGCACCTGGCGCGCCGGGCAATCAATTTGCTGGAGAGCTTTTCGATCCTTAACGCCCTGGAGCAAATGCGCCAGGAGTCGACCCACATTGCCTTCGTGATCAACGAATTCGGCGACTTCATGGGCGTGTTGAGCATGACCGACATCCTTGAATCCATCGCCGGTGAATTGCCCGATGCCAGTGAAATCGAAGGGCCGGATATTGTCGAGGAAGGCGAGGGCTACCGCGCCAATGGCGCCTTGAACCTTAACCTGGTGCGCCAGCGTACCGGCTTCAAGGCTGCCGCGACGGAGGATTATCAAACCCTGGCGGGGTTGGTGATGAGCCTGCTCGACCGCCTGCCCGTGGTGGGTGATAGCCTGGAGCATGAGGGCTGGCGTTTGACCGTCGCGGCGGTTGAGGAGCGTCGGGTTACACAGGTGCAGTTACTGCCCTTGATGAATAATCCTCGAACAGGTCGCTGAAAAACGCATCAGTGTCCAAGGGGCGGCCAACATGCTGCTCCTCCTCCTTGCCAAACAGGTACACCAGCGTCGCCGGGGTGCCCGGTACGCTGGGCACTCTCGGGTTTTGCCCGGTATTCACGATCAGGGCTGTTACAGGGCCGGGGTATTGTTTAGCGATGGTTTCGAACTTCTCGTCGAGTCCAACGCAGGCCTCGCAATCGGGATGAGTGAATAACACGATCGCCACCGCATATTTTTTCAGTTGCGCCTCGTAGTCCTTCAGATCGTTGTAAGCCATGCGTGCAATGCCCATAGGATTTCCTTGCGTGCCCGCTCATAGACGTAGGGTACCCACGCTAGAGCGGCCGGGCAGGGCCGTCTACTGTCAACCTTCACAGGTAGACATGCTCACGCATCCTTGTCCCGCTCCACGCGTTCGCGGGCCTTGCGCGCCTGGCTCGCGCACTTCCTGTATTCCTCATTGTCCCTGGACGCCTTGGCCCGGCGATAGCCGTGGTGATTCTGGCTGGTGTAGTCAGTGCTGTAGGCTTCCTTGAGCTTTTGCAGTTCTGCAGTGCAGTCGTGACGGTCGTTGGCGGCCGAAGCGTTGCCGGCAGCCAGCAATGAAAGCAAAACCAGAGCGAGACTGAGCTTCATGGGGAAGGGCGTCCTTGTTGGCGTGGATGTGCAAAGGCTAGTTCAGTGTGAGGATTTATCCACGGCGCGCGCGCACTGCAAGGGTGCGTGGTAACACCGTTGTGGCGCACTCGATTGGGGCCTGTCACCGACGTCTGGGGCCTTGGGTAGCAAGCCGGTTCGCAATGCTGGCGTAACGCCGCGTACTAGCCTGATAACTATCCTTATGATTTAGAACGAATTTATCCCTGTCATGTTTTTCTGTTGCTGCGTGTGGCACACTTTCTGCTGTCTATTCCGTTGTTACATACTAGGTTCCGGTATAGCGGAATACACAACTCCTGGAGTGCTTGTCATGCATCACCGACCTTCCGTGTTTAAAGCGTGTGTTTTTCTCTTCGCCGCATCGGCTTCCCTCGCAAGCGTTGTGCACGCGGCGGACAGCAAGCTCGATGATGTGCTCAAACGTGGGCATCTCATCGTGGGTACAGGCAGTACCAATGCGCCGTGGCACTTCCAGGGAGCGGATGGCAAGTTGCAGGGTTTTGATATCGACATCGGCCGTATCGTGGCGAAAGGGTTGTTCAACGACCCCAGTAAGGTCGAGTTTGTGGTGCAGTCGTCCGACGCGCGTATTCCCAACCTGCTGACCGACAAGGTCGACATGAGTTGCCAGTTCATCACCGTCACCGCCAGCCGTGCGCAGCAGGTTGCCTTTACCCTGCCGTACTACCGCGAAGGCGTAGGCCTGCTGCTGCCGAACAACAGCAAATACAAGGAAATCGAAGACCTGCAAGCGGCCGGCGACGGCGTGACCGTGGCCGTGCTGCAAAACGTGTATGCCGAAGAGCTGGTGCACCAGGCCCTGCCTAAAGCCAAGGTCGACCAGTACGACAGCGTCGACCTGATGTACCAGGCCGTGAACTCCGGCCGTGCCGACGCCGCCGCCACTGACCAGTCCTCGGTCAAGTACCTGATGGTGCAAAACCCGGGCCGCTACCGCAGCCCGACCTACGCCTGGAGCCCGCAAACCTACGCGTGCGCGGTCAAGCGTGGCGATCAGGACTGGCTGAACTTCGTCAACACCGCGCTGCATGAAGCCATGACCGGCGTGGAATTCCCGGCCTACAAAGCCTCGTTCAAACAATGGTTCGGTGTGGATTTGCCAGAACCTGCGATCGGTTTCCCGGTTGAGTTCAAGTAAATCGTAAATCCTGGGGCGTCGCTGACGGCGCCCCAATCAGGTACTGCCGACCATGAACTATCAGTTGAACTTTGCCGCCGTGTGGCGTGATTTCCCCAGCTTGCTGGCGGGGCTCGGCCTGGGCTTGGAACTGGCCTTGCTGTCCATCGCCATCGGCTGCGTGATCGGCCTGATGATGGCGTTTGCGATGCTGTCCAAACACCGCGCGTTACGAATCCTCGCCTCGGTGTATGTGACGGTGATCCGCAATACGCCAATCCTCGTGCTGATCCTGTTGATCTACTTTGCACTGCCCTCGCTTGGGATTCGGCTCGACAAGATCCCCTCGTTCATCATCACCCTGTCGCTGTATGCCGGTGCTTACCTGACCGAAGTGTTCCGCGCCGGGCTGTTGAATATTCCCAAGGGCTTGCGTGAAGCCGGCTTGGCCATCGGTTTGGGTGAGTGGCGGATCCGCGCCTACATCACCGTGCCGGTAATGCTGCGCAACGTGTTGCCGGCGCTGTCGAACAACTTTATTTCGCTGTTCAAGGACACGTCGCTGGCGGCCGCGATTGCGGTGCCCGAGCTGACCTACTACGCCCGCAAGATCAACGTCGAAAGCTACCGGGTGATTGAAACCTGGATGGTCACGACCGCGCTCTATGTGGCGGCCTGTTACCTCATTGCCATGCTGCTCCGTTACCTGGAACAGCGTCTGGCGATCCGTCGTTAAGGAGGGTTTGCATGTACGAGTCCCCAAGCTGGCTGCATGAGTTGTGGATCGCCCGGGATACCCTCTGGGCGGGGTTTCAAACCAGTATTTATTGCTCGGTGCTGGCGATTATCTTTGGCACGCTGATCGGCATTTTTGCCGGTTTGATCCTCACCTACGGCAAGTTCTGGATGCGCGCGCCGTTTCGTCTGTATGTCGACCTGGTGCGGGGTACGCCGGTGTTTGTGCTGGTGTTGGCGTGTTTCTACATGCTGCCGGCGCTGGGTTGGCAGATCAGCGCGTTCCAGGCCGGTGCCGTCGGGCTGACGCTGTTCTGCGGCTCTCACGTGGCGGAAATCGTGCGCGGCGCGCTGCAAGCCATTCCCCGTGGGCAACTGGAAGCGGGCCGGGCGATTGGGCTGACGTTTAAACAGTCACTGACCTACGTGCTGTTGCCCCAGGCGTTGCGCCAGATCCTGCCGACCTGGGTCAATTCCTCCACCGAAATCGTCAAGGCCTCGACCTTGCTCTCGGTGATCGGCGTGGCCGAATTGCTGCTCAGCACCCAGCAAGTCATCGCACGTACCTTCATGACCCTGGAGTTCTACCTGTTCGCCGGGTTTCTGTTCTTTGTCATCAACTACGCCATCGAGTTATTCGGGCGCTACATTGAAAAGCGGGTGGCCTTGCCATGAACCAACCTCAAACCAACCAACCGCTGCTGAACATTCGTGGCCTGCGCAAACAATATGGCCAGGTCGAAGTGCTCAAGGGCGTCGACCTGTCCATGCAGCGCGGTAACGTGGTGACGTTGATCGGCTCCAGCGGCTCGGGCAAGACCACCTTGCTGCGTTGCGTCAACCTGCTCGAAGAGTTCCAGGGCGGGCAGATCAGCCTGGACGGCGAGTCCATCGGCTACAGCGAAATCGCCGGCAAGCGCGTGCGCCACCCCGAGCGGGTGATTGCCCAGCACCGTGCAATGACCGGCATGGCCTTCCAGCAATTCAACCTGTTTCCGCATCTGACCGCGTTGCAAAACGTCACGCTCGGCCTGCTCAAGGTCAAGAAGATGGGCAAGGACGAAGCCGTCGCCCTGGCCGAAAAATGGCTGGACCGCGTGGGCCTGCTGGAGCGGCGCAATCACTTCCCCGGTCAACTTTCCGGCGGCCAGCAACAGCGCGTGGCGATTGCCCGCGCCATTGCGATGAACCCCAGCCTGATGCTGTTTGATGAAGTCACCTCGGCCCTCGACCCTGAGTTGGTGGGGGAGGTGCTCAGCGTGATCAAGGGCCTGGCGGAAGAGGGCATGACCATGTTGCTGGTCACCCACGAAATGCGCTTTGCCTATGAAGTGTCGGACAAGATCGTTTTCATGAACCAAGGCCGCATTGAAGAGCAGGGCGCGCCCAAAGAGATCTTCGAACGCCCGCAATCGCCGCGCCTGGCGGAATTTTTGAAGAACATTCGTTTTTAATCAGGAGCAATTTTTATGAGCATCACTCGTTACGGTGCCGGTAGCACTGCCGGCGGCGGCCAGCCGCGTCCTTTTGCCCGCGCTGTGGAAGCCGACGGTTGGCTCTACGTTTCTGGCCAGGTGCCGGCGGTGGACGGTGAAATCATCACCGGCGGCATCATCGAACAAACCCGCCAGACCATGCGCAACGTGGTGGCGATTCTGGAAGAAGCCGGTTACGAACTCAAAGATGTGGTGCGCGTCGGCGTATGGCTGGAAGACCCTCGGGACTTCTGGAGTTTCAACAAAGTGTTCGGCGAGTACTTCACCCCGGAGCACGCCCCGGCACGCGCCTGCGTGCAGGCCAACATGATGGTGGACTGCAAAGTCGAGATCGATTGCGTGGCCTACAAGAAGAAGTAAAGATGGCTGCCTTGTAGAGCACGCTCGTGGCGAGGGAGCTTGCTCCCGCTGGGCTGCGAAGCGGCCCCAAAGAAAGCGGGAGCGCTGCGCACTCCAGCGGGAGCAAGCTCCCTCGCCACAGGATTTTCACTCGCTTTTAGACTTTGACCGGACCGACGACTGCCATGACCGAAGACACCATCAAACGCCGCGCCAAAGGACTGGACCGTGCATTCGATATCCTCGATTTTCTCAAGGAAATCGGCCAGCCCCTGCGCCCGAATGATATTGCCAGTGGCATCGGCAGCCCCAAATCCACGGTGTATGAACTGGTTGCGTCCTTGCTGGAGCGGCGCATTCTGGAAACGGTGGGCAAGGATGGTCACGTCTACCTCGGCCGCCAGTTGTACTTTCTCGGCCAGGCGCACCTGCGCCATTTCGACCTGACCCGTGAGGCCGACCACGCCTTGCAGGAGATCGTCAGCCAGACCCATGAAACCGCGCAGATGTGCCTGCTCAACGGGCGCAAATACACGGTGGCGCTGATGCGCGAAGGCGAGCGGCATTTTCGTATTTCCTCGGACATCGGCGAAAACGCGCCCATCCCCTGGACCGCTTCCGGGCGCTTGCTGCTGGGGCACTTGAGCGACCAGCAGATCATTGACCTGATCGACTACGACGACTTCATCCTGCCGGACGGCCAGCGCCTGCCACTGGAAACCTTCCTGGCACAAATCCGTCAGGCCACCCTCGATGGGTTTTTCTCCTTCGACAGCGTGGCCGACACCTTCACCCATTGTTTTGCCGCCCCGGTGCGGGACGCGCAGGGCATCAGCATTGCGACCTTGTGCATCGTTGCGCCGCGCGCCGATGCGATCAAAAACTACAACGACTATCGCCGGGTGTTGATCGACAGCGCCAACCACCTAGCCCGGCGAATCAACGAATAGGAGTACTTCATGTCTGCCCTCAATGCCGTTGAAAAAGGCGCCGCTGCCGTTGGCGCTCATCTGGTGCGTGACGTCAGCCTGCCGGCCCTGGTGCTGCACCGTGACGCCCTGGAACACAACATTCGCTGGATGCAGGCGTTTGTCAGCAACAGCGGCGCGCAGCTCGCGCCCCATGGCAAAACCAGCATGATGCCGGCGCTGTTCCAGCGTCAGATCGAGGCGGGCGCCTGGGGCATCACCCTCGCCAATGCCGTGCAGACCCGCGCCGCCTATGCCGGTGGCGTGCGTCGCGTGTTGATGGCCAACCAGCTGGTGGGCGCGCCGAACATGGCGCTGATCGCCGACCTGCTGGCGGACCCGGATTTTGACTTTCACTGCATGGTCGATCACCCGGACAACGTCGCCGACCTGGGGCTGTTTTTCGCCGCCCGTGGCCTGCGCCTGAACGTGATGATCGAATACGGCGTGGTCGGCGGCCGTTGCGGCTGCCGCAGCGAGCAGGAAGTGCGCGAGCTGGCCAAGGCGATCAAGGCCCAACCGGCCCTGGCCCTGACCGGTATTGAAGGCTACGAAGGTGTGATCCACGGCGAACACGCCGTCAGCGGCATCCGTGATTTCGCCGCCAGCCTGGTGCGCCTGGCCGTGGACCTGCAAAACAATGGCGCGTTCGACTTGCCCAAGCCGATCATCACCGCCTCGGGTTCGGCCTGGTACGACCTGATCGCCGAATCGTTCGAAGCGCAAAACGCCGCCGGCCGCTTCCTCAGTGTGTTGCGCCCCGGCAGCTATGTGGCCCACGACCACGGCATCTACAAAGAGGCGCAATGCTGCGTGCTCGACCGTCGCAGCGACCTCAACGAAGGCCTGCGCCCGGCGCTGGAAGTCTGGGCGCATGTGCAATCGTTGCCCGAGCCGGGCTTTGCGGTGATCGCCCTGGGCAAACGCGACGTGGCCTATGACGCCGGTTTGCCGGTGCCACTCAAACGCTACAAGGCCGGGATTGTGCCGGCTGAAGGCGATGATGTGAGCGCGTGCAAAGTCACGGCGGTAATGGACCAGCATGCGTTTATGAGCGTGGCGCCGGGGGTTGAGTTGCGTATTGGCGACATCATCTCGTTTGGCACTTCGCACCCGTGCCTGACCTTCGACAAGTGGCAAGTGGGTTGCCTGGTGGATGAGCAGTTGCAGGTCATTGAATCCTTGCATACCTGCTTCTAGACCGCGTCGCGGCCATCGCAGGCAAGCCGGCTCCCACATTTGACCGAATTCCCACAGTTGAAATGCATTCCAACTGTGGGAGCTGGCTTGCCTGCGATGTGGCCCTCCCACACACCAAGAGGCCCCAGGCATGAACACAACTCCCCGCATCGCCCTGATCGGCGAATGCATGATCGAACTGCAACAGCGCGCCGACGGCAGCCTGCACCAAAGCTTCGGCGGCGATACCCTCAACGCCGCCGTGTACCTGCGCCGCGAGCTGGGCGCCAGCGGCAGCGTCGACTACGTCACCGCCCTGGGCGATGACAGTTTCAGCGATGCCATGTGCCAACAATGGACCGCCGAAGGCCTCGGCCTGGGCATGGTCCAGCGCCTGCCCGGACGTTTGCCCGGCTTGTACTGCATCCAGACCGATGCCAATGGCGAACGCAAATTCCTCTACTGGCGCAACGAAGCTGCCGTGCGCGACTGCTTCACCACACCGGCAGCCGAACCGATCCTGGCAGCGCTGCCGGAGTACGACGTGGTGTATTTCAGCGGCATCAGCCTGGCGGTGCTGGGTGAACTCGGGCGTCAGCGGTTGTTGCAAACCCTGATCGAAACCCGCAAGCGCGGCGGCCGGGTGGTGTTCGACAACAACTATCGCCCGCGCCTGTGGGCGAGTGTCGACGCGGCGCGCGCGGCGTATCACCAGGTGCTGGCTGAGGTGGATATCGCTTTGCTGACCGAGGATGACGAGCGCGCATTGTTTGGTTATGCCGACAGCGAGCAGGTGTTCGCGGCGTACCCGGCGATTGCAGAAGTGGTGCTCAAGCGCGGCGCGGATGCGTGCTTGATCCGTTGTGACGGCGAGCGCTTTGCGGTGCCGGCGGTGAAGGTCGAGAAGGTGGTGGACACCACGGCGGCGGGGGACTCGTTCAGTGCGGCGTATTTGGCCAGTCGGCTCAAGGGCGGCTCGCCTGAACAGGCGGCGCTGGCCGGGCATCGGTTGGCGAGCCGGGTGATTCAGGTGCCAGGGGCTCTGATCCCTCGGTGAATGGCCGCCTGCGGCGGTTCGCAGGCAAGCCAGCTCCCACATTTGACTGCATTTCTCCAGTTGAAATGCGCTCAGGTGTGGGAGCTGGCTTGCCTGCGATAGCGGTCCTGGGCCAACCCCTCAGTCGCGGTAAAACACCTGTACCAAGTGGTAGCCAAACTTGCTCTTGATCGGCCCGTGCACCACTTTCACCGGCTTTTTGAAGATCACCGCATCAATCACCCCCACCATCTGCCCAGGCCGCACTTCACCCAAGTCACCGCCGCGCTTGCCGGACGGGCAGGTGGAGTACTTTTTGGCCAGCACATCAAACGCTTCGCCCTTGGCAATGCGCTGCTTGAGCTGTTCGGCTTCTTCGCTGGTTTTCACCAGAATATGACGGGCTTGGGCTTTCATAACGTTCTACCAGGTGTGCGACGGCGCGCGATTATGCCTGAACTCATTCGTCGACGTTGATCATGCTGCGGATTTTAGTCGCCAGCAGGTCAATCGAAAACGGCTTGGCCACCATGTCCATGCCGTCCTCCAGGAAGCCCTGGCGCTCGGCGGCTTTTTCGGCGTAACCGGTCATGAACAACACACGCAGGCCCGGCCGGTGCTGACGGGCGATTTCCGCCAGTTGGCGGCCGTTCATGCCCGGCAGACCAACGTCTGTCACCAACAAGTCCACACGCAAATCCGATTCCAGCAACGGCAGCGCCGTGCGCGCATCCGCCGCCTGGTGGGCGGTGTAGCCCAGTTCGTCGAGCACATTGACCACCAGCATGCGCACCGCCGGGTCGTCCTCGACTACCACCACTGCTTCACCGGCGAGTGCCAGTGGCGCTTCACCGAGGTTTGGCGGCAAGCTGCTTTCCAGTGCAGTGCCATGCAGGCGCGGCAGGTACAGGCGCACGCAGGTGCCCTGGCCGGGTTCGCTTTGAATCGTCACATGGCCGCCGGATTGCTGGGCAAAGCCGTAAATCATCGACAACCCCAGGCCGGTGCCTTGGCCGATGGGCTTGGTGGTGAAGAACGGGTCGAAGGCCTTGGCGAGAATCTTCGGTGCCATGCCGGTGCCGTTGTCGCAGACGCCGAGCATCACGTAGTCGCCGGCCTTGACCGGTTCCAGGGTGGTGATATCGGTGCCGTCCAGGTAGCTGTTGGCGGTTTCGATGAGCAATTCGCCGCCGTCGGGCATCGCGTCGCGAGCATTGATCACCAGGTTGAGCAAGGCGTTTTCCAGCTGGCTGGCATCGGTGTTGACCGGCCAGATATCTTTGCCCAATTGCACCTTGAGGGTGATATGCGCGCCTTTGGTGCGGCGGAACAAATCCTCCAGGGACGCCACCAGTTCGTTCGGGTCCAGTGGCCGGCGGTCCAGCGACTGCCTGCGGGAGAAGGCCAGCAGCCGGTGGGTGAGGGCGGCCGCGCGATGGGCGGACGACACCGCCGCGTCGGTAAAGCGGCCGATTTCGTCGCTGCGCCCGGCGGCGATATAACGCTGCATCAAGTCCAGGCTGCCGATAATGCCGGTGAGCATATTGTTGAAGTCATGGGCGATGCCGCCAGTGAGCTGGCCGACCGCTTCCATTTTTTGCGCATGGCGCAGTGCGTCTTCGGCGCGCTCACGCTCGAACATCTCGTTTTGCAGGCGCTGGTTGGCCTCGGCCAGTGCCTGGGTACGCTGGGCCACACGTTCTTCAAGGTTTTCGTTGAGGTGGCGCAGGGCTTCTTCGGTGAGTTTGCGTTCGGTCTCATCGATCACAAAAATGTAGAAACCGTTCACCGAACCGTCATTGCTGAAGCGCGGCAAGTACTTCATCAGCGCATGGCGCGGCCGGCCATCGCGGTGCGGGGTGATGGTCATGAAACTGCAGGCCTTGCCGCGCAGCGCGGCGTCGATCTTGTCGGCGCGCCCGGCATAGACCTCGTCGCCAAGCACTTCGCGGATGCTCTTGCCGTACAGCTCCTGGGGCGTCATGCCATACCACTCAAGGTAGGCGCTGTTGTTGAGGCGAAAGCGCTGCTCGTGGTCGACATAGCCGATCAGCACCGGCATGGCGTTGATGATCAGTTGCAGCTCGGTCTGGCTTTGGCGCAGCGCCTGTTCGGTCTGCTTGCGCTCGGTCAGGTCCAGCGCGGCACCGAGGAAGCGCGCCGGGCGGCCTTGGTGGTCCTTGTAGCAGCGGCCACGGGCAAACACCCAGCGCACCTGGCCATCGGCTTGCAGCAAGCGGTATTCCTCGGCGTATTCGGTGCCGAAAGTGATGCAATGCTTGATGCTGCGCGCGACCATGCCACGGTCTTCGGGGTGTACGCCTTGCAGGTAGTCGCTGATGGGCAAGAGGCCGGCATCATGCGGGTCGACGCCGTGCAAGTGGGCGAAGTGGGCGTCGGCGATAAAGCGGTCCTCGCCGATGTCCCAGTCCCAGGTGCCCACCGCGTCGGTTGCCGCCAGTGCCAGTTGCAGGCGTTGTTCGCTGTTGTGCTGGGCCTTGAGGCTGTCTTCGGAGCGCTGTTGCAGTTCGAGGGTTCTGCTGCGGCGCTCGTTAGTCTCGATGGCAGTGACCAGGATCCCGGCCACGCTGCCGCCTTCTTCGCGCACCGGGCTGTAGGTGAGGTCGAGCCAGATCTCGGTGTCGCGGTTATTGCGTTGCAGCACAAAGCGCTGTTCGCTGAAGGTGCGCACCTGGCCACTCAGCACCGCGTCGTAGATCGGCGCAGTAAAGCTTTCAAGCTCCGGCCAGGTGTCATGGGCCGGTTGGCCCAGCGCCTCGGGATGCTTGTTGCCCGCGAGCACGGCGAAGCTATCGTTGTATAGCTGGGTGAGCTGGTTGCCCCACAGCAGCAACATCGGCATCGGTGAATGGATGACGATATCGACGGCTGTGCGCAGGCTTTGCGGCCAGTCATTAGCCTCACCGAGCGGGCTTTGCGCCCAGTCCAGCCGCGCAATCAATGCAGCGGCTTCGCTACCGGTGGATGTTCCATTCATGAAAAAGCCCTGCACCTGACACTTTGAAATACGACAAAAGCCGATTATCCCGCGAGACGGGAACGGCTGACTACCCCCGAAAAATAGCATGCATTGGGCGTTTGTCTTCAAATCAGTGCGTTAGAGCTGAAACCTTTCATCAGTCTGCCAGCTCAGGGCGGTTGCGAAACTCTTCCAGCGCCTGCGGATTTGCCAGGGCATCGGTGTTTTTGACCGGCTCGCCATGCACCACATTACGCACCGCCAGTTCGACGATCTTGCCGCTGATGGTGCGCGGTATGTCGCTGACGGCGAGGATCTTCGCCGGTACATGGCGCGGTGTGGTGTTGGCGCGGATCACCTGGCGAATCTGCTGCTCCAGGGCTTGATCCAGTTCCACGCCGTCATTGAGCCGCACAAACAACACCACCCGCACATCGTCCTGCCAGCGTTGGCCGATGGCCAGGCTTTCCAGGACCTGCGGGACTTTTTCCACCTGGCGATAAATCTCTGCCGTACCGATGCGCACACCACCGGGGTTGAGCACCGCGTCGGAGCGCCCATGAATCAGCAGGCTGCCATTGGGACGCTGCTCGGCGTAGTCGCCCTGCGCCCAGACACCGGGAAACTGGCTGAAGTACGCGGCGCGCAGTTTGGTCTGATCGGGGTCATTCCACAGGCCAATCGGCATGGCCGGAAAATGCCGGGTACACACCAGCTCGCCTTTTTCCGCGACCAGCGGCTGGCCCTGGTCGTCCCACACTTCGATGGCCATGGCCAGGCTCTTGCACTGCATTTCGCCGCGCCGTACCGGCAGCACCGGGTTGCCGATCACAAAGCAGGAGACGATATCGGTGCCGCCCGACATTGACGACAGGCACAGCTCGGCCTTGATCTCGCGGTACACATAGTCGTAACTCTGCGGCGACAGCGGCGAGCCGGTTGAGATCAGGCCTTTGAGGCTGCCTAAGTCGTGGCTGAGGCGCGGTTGCAGGCCGGCTTTTTCCAGGCTGGCGAGAAACTTGGGGCTGGTGCCGAATACGCTGATTTTTTCCGCGTCGATCAGGTCGATCAGCCGTTCGAGGCCGGGGTGAAACGGCGAGCCGTCATACAGCACCGCCGTGGCACCGAGCGCCAGTACTGACACCAGCCAGTTCCACATCATCCAACCGCAGGTGGTGTAGTAGAACAGGCAATCTTCGCGCGACAGGTCGGCGTGCAGGCCGTGTTCCTTGAGATGGGTGAGCAGCACGCCGCCGGTGCCATGGATGATGCACTTGGGCACGCCGGTGGTGCCGCTGGAATAGAGGATATACAGCGGATGATCGAACGGCACCGCGACAAATTCAGGCTCGCCGCCGGGTCGGTAGAAGTCGTTCCACAGTGCGACCCTGGCGTGGCTGCGGTAGTCCTCGATGCGTGCCTGGGGCCGTGCATACGGCACGATGATCAGCTGTTCGAGGGACGGCAGGCGTTCGAGGATTTCATTGAGTTTGGCGCTTTGGTCGATGTCCTTGCCGGCATAGCGATAGCCCGCGCAGGTGATCAACACTTTGGGCTCGATCTGGCCGAAGCGGTCGATCACGCCTTGGGTGCCGAAATCCGGCGAAGAGCACGACCAGATCGCGCCCAGGCTGGTGGTGGCGAGCATGCCGACCAGGGTTTGCCAGGTATTGGGCATGCACGCGGCCACGCGGTCGCCCTGGGTGACACCGGCCGCCCGCAAGCTGCGCTGCAAACCTGCGACATGTTCGGCCAGTTCGGCATAGGTCAGCTGTTCGCGCTGGCCGTCTTCACTGACCGCCACCACCGCCGGGTGAGCATCCCGACGGCGCAGCAGGTGTTCGGCAAAGTTCAGGGTCGCGCCGGGGAACCACTCGGCGCTGGGCATTGCCGCGCCTTCGATCAGCGTGGTGCTGGGCGGGCTGCGAAACTGCACCTCAAAAAAAGAGACAATCGCCTGCCAGAAGTCGGCGCGCTGGTCGATGCTCCACTGGTGAAGCGCGGGGTAGTCGCGCAGCTGCAGGTTGTAGCGTTGGTTGATGTAGTGCCGGAACTGGTCCATTCGCGTGTTGGCGATGCGTTCGGGCGAGGGTTGCCAGAGGATCTCGGACATACAGTTGCCTCTTCTCGTTCCCACGCTCTGCGTGGGAATGCCTCTATGGACGCTCTGCGTCCGCTCTTGGGACGCGGAGCGTCCTGGGCTGCATTCCCACGCAGAGCGTGGGAACGATCATTACGACCATTACTGGGCCAGCCAGCCGCCATCGATGTTCCACGCGGCGCCGCGTACTTGGGCGCCAGCCTCACTGCACAGAAACAACACCAACTCACCCAGCTGTGGCGGCGTCACAAACTCCAGCGACGGTTGTTTTTCTGCGAGCAAATCATGCTGCGCCTGCTGCGGATCAACGCCCTTGGCCGCGCGATCATCAATCTGCTTTTGCACCAGCGGCGTCAACACCCAGCCTGGGCAGATGGCATTGCAGGTGACGTTACCGGTGGCGGTCTCCAGGCCCACCACCTTGGTCAGGCCGATGACCCCGTGTTTAGCCGCCACGTAGGCCGCCTTGCCCACCGAGCCGACCAAGCCATGCACCGAGGCGATATTGACGATGCGCCCCCAGCCCTTGGCCTTCATGCCCGGCAAACTCAAGCGCGTGCTGTGGAACACCGACGACAGGTTGATCGCGATGATCGAATCCCAACGTTCCACCGGGAAGTCTTCCACGGCCGCCACGTGCTGAATGCCGGCGTTGTTGACCAGAATGTCGACACCGCCAAACTCGCGCTCGGCGTAGGCAAGCATGTCGGCGATTTGCGCCGGGTCGCTGACGTCCGCCGGGTGATGCCCGACCTTGCCGCCGAACGCCTGCACCTGGGCGACCGCCGCACTGGCGTCGCCGAAGCCGTTGAGGATCAGGTCTGCGCCGGCCTTGGCCAGGCTCAGTGCGATGCCCAAGCCGATGCCGCTGGTAGAGCCGGTAACCAGGGCGGTCTTGCCATTCAAAGTCGTCATGAAAACCTCACACAATGCCGGTGGCGTAGAAAGTACCGATCACCACGAACACCGCGAGGGTCTTGATGATCGTGATACCGAAAATGTCCTTGTAGGCTTCGCGGTGAGTCAGCCCGGTGACCGCCAGCAGGGTGATCACCGCGCCGTTATGCGGCAGGGTGTCCATGCCGCCGCTGGCCATGGCCGCGACCCGGTGCAGCACTTCAAGGGGGATATTGGCCGCATGGGCCGCCGAAATAAAGCTCTCGGACATCGCCGCCAGGGCGATGCTCATGCCGCCTGACGCGGAGCCGGTGATGCCGGCCAGCAGGGTCACGGTAATCGCTTCGTTGACCAGCGGGTTGGGGATGCCCTTGAGCCAGTCCGCCAGCACCAGAAAGCCTGGCAGTGAGGCGATCACCGCGCCAAAACCGTATTCCGAGGCGGTGTTCATGGCCGCCAGCAGCGCGCCGCTGACCGCGCTTTTACTGCCTTCGGCGAGCTTGCTTTTGATCGCCGACCAGCCGAACACCAGCACCATGACGATGCCCACCAGCAACGCCGCCTGCACCGCCCAAATCGCCGTGAGCTTGGCAATGTCGGTGGTCACCGGCGTGCTCATGCCCGGCAGGCTGAGGCTGTGGGTCTTGCCATACCATTGCGGGATCCAGTGGGTGAACAGCAGGTTCATCACGCCCACCAGAATCAGCGGCGACAGCGCGACCCACGGGTTGGGCAACGCCAGGTTGTCGGCGGTTTCCGGCTCGTTGCGCAGCTCGGTGCCATAGCCTTCACCGGCGCGTTGCGCCTTGTTGCGCTGGCGCGCCAGGTAGAGCATGCCGGTGCAGAACACGAAGACCGTGCCGATCAAACCCAGCCACGGCGCCGCCCAGGCGGTGGTGTTGAAAAAGGTGCTGGGGATGATGTTCTGGATCTGCGGCGTGCCGGGCAGGGCGTCCATGGTGAACGAAAACGCACCGAGGGCGATGGTCGCCGGGATCAGGCGCTTGGGAATGTTGCTTTGGCGGAACATCTCCGCCGCAAACGGGTACACCGCAAACACCACCACAAACAGCGACACGCCGCCGTAGGTGAGCAGGGCGCAGACCAGCACAATCACCAGCATCGCCTGGCGCGTGCCAAGCAAGCGAATGGCGGCGGCCACAATCGAGCGCGAAAAGCCCGACAGCTCAATCAGCTTGCCGAACACCGCGCCGAGCAGGAACACCGGGAAATACAGTTTGATAAAGCCGACCATTTTCTCCATGAACACCCCGGTAAACGCAGGGGCGACGGCGGACGGGTCGGTGAGCAGCACGGCGCCGAGGGCGGCGATAGGGGCAAACAGGATCACGCTGTAGCCACGGTAGGCAGCCAGCATCAGCAGCGCGAGGGCTGCCAGGGCAATGATCACACTCATGGTGTGTCTCCAGATCGAATTGTTATTTTTGTGGGGGTGGTGCGTTGGAGAGGGGCTATAGCGAGATGTGTGCCAAGTAACTAAGTGGTTGAAATATATAGATAATATTATTGTGTCTGGGTGCAATTCCTGAGATTGTCTCTTTTTTGAGACTAACAAGGATTAAAGGTGGGAGCTGGCTTGCCTGCGATAGCGGTGGTTCAGCTGAATAGGTATTGGCTGAAGGTCCGCTATCGCAGGCAAGCCAGCTCCCACATTGGATTGTCTTTGATTGTGGAATGGTGTCTCTTTATTGAGACTCGCTAATGCCCAGCGCCACCATTTTTTTGTACAGCGTCGACCGCCCGAGGCCCAAGCGTTTGGCTGCCTCAACGACATTGCCCTCACACGCCGCCAACGCTGCCTCAACCACCTGTCGATCAAACCGCTCCCGCGCCGCCGCAAACGTCTCGCCCTCGACTGTTTCCACGGCTCCACGCGCTACCGGGCTGAACGTCCCGATCGCCGCGCGAATCTCTTCCGCATCCAGCATCAAGTCATCACTCAGCAATGCCGCGCGCTCCAGCACGTTGCGCAGTTCACGGATATTGCCTGGCCACGCATGCTGCGCCAGCAATGCCAGAGCCTCACGGTCCAGTTCATGCTGGCTGCGCAGCTCTTCAAGAATCGCTTCGCTCAACGCCGGGATATCCTCCAGCCGCTCACGCAACGGCGGCACCCGGATCGGCAGCACGTTCAGGCGGTAATACAAATCCGCCCTGAATTCGCCGCGCTTGATCGCCGCTTCCAGGTCCATGGACGTGGCGGCAATCACCCGTACATCGCTGTGCACCATCTCGTTGGAGCCTACCGGCTCGTATTCCTTTTCCTGCAACACGCGCAGCAGTTTGCTTTGCAGTGGCAGCGGCATGTCGCCGATTTCATCGAGGAACAGCGTGCCGCCCTGGGCGATCTGCAACTTGCCGGGGCGGCCTTTGCGGTCGGCGCCGGTAAAGGCGCCCGGTGCGGTGCCGAAGAACTCGGCTTCGAGCAGGTCGCCGGGAATGGCCGCGCTGTTGATGCTGACAAACGCCTTATGGGCGCGTGTGGAGGCACCATGAATGGCCTGGGCCAACAGCTCTTTTCCGGTGCCGGTCTCACCCAGCAGCAACACCGGCGACTGGGCACTCGCACTGCGCCGTGCCCGACGTTTGACTTCCAGGGTGGCGGCGCTGGTGCCGATAAAATGCGCGAAGTTGTATTTGCTCTGGCGTGAACGTAACAGTGAGCGGGTGGAGGCCAGCTCCTGCTGCATGCTCAGGTAGCGCTCGATCAGCGGCGATAAGTTGCGCAGCTCATCGAACAGCGCAAACCCGATCGCGCCGATCACCGCGCCTGCGTCATCATGGATCGGCAGGCGCATCACCACCAACGGGCCTTTGGGCGTGTCCTGGATATCCAGCAGAATCGGCTGGTCGTTGCGCACCACTTGGCGTAACAGGCTATTGGAAATCACCTGCTCGCACGGCTGGCCGATGGCTTCATCCGCGCTTTTAAGGCCGAAACGCTTGGCGTAGCGCTCGTTCATCCACACGATATTCGCGTCGCGATCGACAATCACCGTGCCTTCGCTGGACTGCTCGATGATCTCGAACAGCGACTGGATGGCCAGGCCGCGAACCTGTTGGTAGTCCTTGAGGCTGTCGCTGATGTTCATGCTCACACTGCCAACGCAAAATATGATTGGAATACGGTCCTGTGGGAGCTGGCTTGCCTGCGATGGCGTCCTCAAGATCGCCATCGCAGGCAAGCCAGCTCCTACAAGGGGATGTGCGCCGCCGCCAGCAGCTCTTTGGTGTAAGGATGTTGTGGCGCATCGAACACCACATGGCTTGCGCCGCGCTCCACCACCTTGCCGTCCTTGATCACGATCATGTCATGGGCCATGGCCCGCACTACCGCCAGGTCGTGGCTGATAAACAAGTAGGTCAGGCCGTATTTCTCCTGCAGTTCACGCAACAACGCCACCACTTGTTTCTGCACGGTGCGGTCGAGGGCCGAGGTCGGTTCGTCCAGCAGCATCAGTGCCGGCTTAAGCACCAGCGCGCGGGCGATGGCGATGCGCTGGCGCTGGCCACCGGAAAATTCATGCGGGTAACGGTGGCGGCTTTCGGGGTCGAGCCCCACATCCTTGAGCACCTGGACCACTTGCGCATCACGCTCGGCCAGGCTGCAGGGCGCATGCACTTCCAGGCCCTCGCTGATGATCTGCTGCACCGACATGCGCGGGCTGAGGCTGCCGAACGGGTCCTGGAATACCACCTGCATCTGTTTGCGCCACGGGCGCATCTGCTGGTTGTTCAGCGGGTCGAGGGCTTCACCCTGAAAGCGAATGCTGCCGGTGGAATCGAGCAAGCGCAGGATGGCCTGGCCGAGGGTGGATTTGCCCGAGCCGGACTCGCCGACAATCCCCAAGGTTTTGCCACGCTGCACGCTAAGGCTGATGCCGTCGACTGCGCGCAGCCAGGTTTTGCGCCTGAACAGCCCGCCGCCGAGGGGGAATTGCACGCTCAGGTCGTCGACTTGCAACACCGTTTCGCGTTCATCACTGCACAGCGCATCGCCAGCGGGTTCCGCATCCAGCAGCAAGCGGCTGTACGGATGTTGCGGCGCAGTGAACAGCGTCTCGCAGTCGGCCTGCTCGACAATCTCCCCGGCGCGCATCACGCACACGCGCTGGGCAATGCTGCGCACCAGGTTGAGGTCGTGGCTGATCAGCAGCAGCGACATGCCCAGGCGTTGCTGCAAGGACTTGAGCAGCAGCAGGATCTTGCGCTGCACGGTCACATCCAGCGCGGTGGTGGGTTCGTCGGCAATCAGCAGTTCCGGCTCGCAGGCCAGGGCCATGGCGATCATCACCCGCTGGCGCTGGCCGCCGGAGAGTTGATGCGGGTAAGCCTTGAGTCGCTCCTGGGGCTTCTGAATACCCACCAGTTCGAGCAGTTCCAGAATGCGCGCCTGCGCCGCCTTGCCGCCCAGGCCCTTGTGCAGCAACAGGGTTTCGCCGATCTGTTTTTCGATGCTGTGCAGCGGGTTGAGCGAGGTCATCGGCTCCTGGAAGATCATCGCAATGCGGTTGCCGCGCAGCTTTTGCAAGGTGGCCGCCGAGGCGCCGATCAGCTCCTGGCCGCGATATTTCACCGAGCCGGTGGTGTGCGTGCCAGCCTCGGGCAGCAATTGCAGAATCGAATGGGCGGTCACCGACTTGCCCGAACCCGACTCGCCGACCAAGGCCAGGCATTCGCCAGGGCGCACGTCCAGGCACAGTTTGCTCACCACGGTCTGGCCGTTGAAGGCGACGCAAAGGTCGCGGATCTCGATCAGGTTCATACGCAATTACTCATGAGCGTGGGTCGAAGGCATCACGCAACGCCTCGCCGATAAAAACCAGCAGCGACAGGATCAGCGCCAAGGTGAAAAACGCCGTCAGGCCCAGCCAGGGCGCTTGCAGGTTTTGCTTGCCCTGGGCGATCAACTCGCCCAGGGAGGCACTGCCGGCGGGCATGCCGAAACCGAGAAAATCCAGGGCGCTCAAGGTTGAAATTGCCCCGGTCAAGATAAACGGCAGGTAGCTCAAGGTGGCGGTCATGGCGTTGGGCAGGATATGCCGGCGAATGATCTTGCCATCGCCCAGGCCCAGGGCGCGTGCGGCCTTGACGTATTCCAGGTTGCGCCCGCGCAGGAACTCGGCGCGCACCACGTCCACCAGGGCCAGCCAGGAAAACAGCGCCATGATCCCCAACAGCCACCAGAAATTCGGCTCGACAAAGCCGGACAAAATGATCAGCAAGTACAGCACTGGTAACCCGGACCACACTTCGAGGATGCGCTGGCCGAGCAGGTCGACCCAGCCGCCGTAGTAACCCTGCAACGCGCCGGCGGCAATGCCGATGGCGGCACTGATGGCGGTGAGTGCCAGGGCAAACAGGATCGACACCCGTGCGCCAAAGATCACGCGCGCCAGCACATCGCGGGATTGATCGTCGGTGCCCAGCCAGTTCACCGTCGAGGGCGGGCTGGGGGCAGGGCGGGTCAATTCGTAGTTGGGCGTGTCGTCGCTGAACGGGATCGGCGGGAACAGCATCCAGCCGCCGTCCTGCTTGATCAGCTTTTGCACGTAGTCGCTGCGGTAGTCGGCCTGGAAGGGCAATTGGCCGCCGAACTGCTGCTCGGTGTAGCGCTTTAACACCGGGAAATACAGCTCGTTCTTGAAGCTCAGCACCAAGGGTTTGTCATTGGCGATTAACTCGCCGCCCAGGGTCAGGATAAACAGGCCGATAAACAGCCACAGCGACCACCAGCCACGGCGGTTCTTCTTGAAGCGCTCGAAACGTCGACGGGCCACCGGAGACAGATTAAGCATCAGGCGTTCCTCGCGGCGAAGTCGATACGCGGGTCCACCAGGGTGTAGCAGAGGTCACCGATGAGTTTTATCAAGAGCCCGAACAGGGTGAAGATAAACAACGAACCAAAGACCACCGGGTAGTCACGTGACACGGCGGCTTCATAACTCATGCGGCCCAGGCCATCGAGGGAAAAGATCACCTCGATCAGCAGGGAACCGGCGAAAAATACGCTGATAAAGGCCTGGGGAATGCCCGAGATCACCAACAGCATGGCGTTGCGAAACACATGGCCGTAGAGCACGCGGCGTTCACTCAAACCCTTGGCGCGGGCGGTGACCACGTATTGGCGTGTGATTTCGTTGAGGAACGAGTTTTTGGTGAGGATGGTCAGCGTGGCGAAACCGCCGATCACCAACGCGGTGACGGGCAACACCAGGTGCCAGAAGTAGTCGGCAATTTTGCCGATTGTGCTGAGGTCGTCGAAGTTCTCCGAGACCAGCCCGCGCACCGGGAACCAGTTCAGCGAGGTGCCACCGGCGAACAGCACGATCAGGAACATCGCAAACAGGAAGGCCGGCATGGCATAGCCGATGACAATCGCGGTGCTGCTCCACACGTCAAAGCTGCTGCCGTGGCGCACGGCCTTGCGAATCCCCAAGGGGATCGACACCAGGTAGGTGATCAAGGTGGCCCATAAACCGAGGGAAATGGTCACCGGCATTTTTTCCAGGATCAGGTCGATCACGCTTTTGCCGCGAAAGAAGCTGTTACCGAAATCCAGTTGGGCGTAGTTCTTGAGCATCAGCCACAGGCGTTCCGACGCGGGCTTGTCGAAACCGTATTGTTTTTCGATGTCCTTGATCAGTTTTGGGTCCAGGCCACGGCTGGCGCGCGAGCCGTTGACGGCTTCGCCGCCACCACCGCCGATGCCGCCGCCACCGATGCCTTGCAGGTGGGCAATGGCCTGTTCAACCGGGCCGCCAGGCGCGGCCTGCACGATCACGAAATTGACCAGCAGGATAATCACCAGCGTGGGGATGATCAGCAGCAGGCGCCGCACGATATAGGCAAACATCAGCGCGTTCCTCCGCGTTTTTTCAACTCGGAGTTCATCTGTTCATTGGTCAGTGGTGTGGGGCTGATTTCCCACCAGGTTTCCAGCGCTTCGTCGTTCTTGGCCTCGATGGCCGGGCGGCCGAAGCGGTTCCACCACGCGGCCGAGGTGCCGGGCGGGTAGTAGTTGGGGATCCACAGGTAGTTCCATTGCAGCACGCGGTCCAGCGCATGCGCATAGGTGAGCATCTGCGCCTGGGTGGTGGCTTTGACCAGCCCGCTGATCAGGGTGTCGACGGCGGGGTCTTTAAGCACCATGTAGTTGTTCGCACCAGGGTCGTAGGCGGCCTGCGAGCCGAAGTAGTTGTAAAGCTCCAGGCCCGGTGAGGTGGTGACCGGGAAGCCAATCACGATCATGTCGTAATCACGCGCCATCATGCGGTTCACATACTGCGAAGAGTCGATGCGGCGGATATTCAGGGTGATGCCGATCTGCGCCAGGTTGCGCTTGTACGGCAGCAGTAGGCGCTCCAGACCGGGTTGGGCGTTGAGGAAGGTGAACTCCAGCGGCTCACCTTCGGCGTTGACCAGCTTGTCACCCTTGGGTTTCCAGCCGGCGGCTTCCAGCAGCGCCAGGGCTTGCAGCTGTTTGTCGCGGATCATGCCGCTGCCGTCGGTGACGGGCGCCTTGAACACCTGGGTGAACACTTCGTCCGGCACCTGGCCGCGCAGTGGCTCAAGAATCGCCAGTTCCTCTGGGGTCGGCGGTTGGCTAGCGGCCAGCGGGCTGTTGGAAAAGAAGCTCTGCTGACGGATGTACATATTGCGCATCATCTGCCGGTTGGCCCATTCGAAGTCCCACAGCATCGCCAGCGCCTGGCGCACGCGGCGGTCCTTGAACATCGGCTTTTGCACGTTGAACACATAGCCCTGGGCCGGTTGCGGCATCTCTTTGGCTAAGTGCGCACGTTGCAGGCGGCCATCGTCGAGGGCCGGGCCGTTGTAGCCGATGGAGTAGCCGGTGGCGGAGAACTCGCGGTTGAAGTCATAGGCGCCGCCACGCAGCACCTGGCGGGCCACCTCGGTGTCGCCGAAGTACTCCAGGCTCAGGTGATCGAAGTTGTACAGGCCACGGCTGACGGGCAAGTCCTTGCCCCACCAGTCGGGGTCGCGGGTGAAGGTGATGGTGCTGCCGGAGTCGATCTTGCTGATTTTGTACGGGCCGCTGCCCAGCGGTGCTTCGTAGCCGCCACCGTTGGCGAAGTCGCGGGTTTTCCACCAATGCTCGGGGAACACCGGCAGGGTGGCGATATCCAGGGGCAGGGTGCGGTTTTCATTGCTGGAAAAGTCGAAGCGCACTTGGCGCTCGCCTTCGACTTCGACGTGTTTGACGTCGGCAAACAGCGTGCGAAAGCGCAGGCTGCCTTGGGTCATCAGCAGGTCGAAGCTGTAGCGTACATCTTCGGCGGTGATCGGCGTGCCATCGGCAAAGCGTGCCTTGGGGTTGAGGTAGAAGCGCAGTGACAGGCCGTCGTCGGCGCGTTCCATTTTTTCGGCGACCAGGCCGTAGACGGTGTAGGGCTCATCCAGGGAGCGTTGGGCCAGCGGGGCGTAGAGCCAGCCGTCGACCTGGGAGACGCCGATGCCTTTGTCTATGTACGGCAATACATGGTCGAAGCGCCCGATTTCGATGGCTGAGCGTCGCAGGCTGCCGCCTTTGGGGGCGCTGGGGTTGGCGTAGTCGAAATGAGTGAAGCCGGTGGGGTACTTGGCCGGCTCGCCGTAGACCGTGAGGTAGGTTTGCGGGGCCGCGATCACGGCGGTGCTGGCCAGTAGCAGGGCCAGGGTGGAGCTGAAGAGTTTTGTGGAAAAAACCAATCGCATTATCAGCCTTGAGCGCCGGGTGAATAGTAATAGGGATTTGTACGTTAACGGCTTATGGGTTGCCAGTCACCTGATGCACAACGGCCCACCAAAAGGCGGGCCGTTGTTTATAGCATCAGTGCAGACAGGATCAGTCCTGACGGCTGGTGACTTCCAGCAGGTGGTAGCCGAACTGGGTTTTTACCGGGCCTTGCACGGTGTTGACGGGGGCGCTGAAGACGACGGTGTCGAATTCCTTGACCATCTGTCCTGGGCCGAACGAACCCAGGTTGCCACCGTCGCGGCTGGATGGGCAGCTGGAGTTGGCTTTGGCGATTTCTGCGAAATCGGCGCCGCCTTCGATCTGGGCCTTGAGTTCGTTGCACTTGTCTTCGGTGGAAACGAGGATGTGGCGGGCGGTGGCTTTGGCCATGGGGGTAACTCCTTGAAGTAAAAAGGGTGAGCCTACCGGATTCAGGCGGTTTTTTGTTGGCAAAGTTCCATCTTGTGGTGGGGTGGGGTGATTGAGTACATATCCGTTGCTGCGGTAACGGCTACTTAGGGTTCCGCCCTTACGGCGGGTCACTTTTGGCAAACGCCCCAAAAGTAACCAAAAGGTCTGTGCCCCACCACTCGGCACCTCGCTTAGGCTCGGTGTGCCCTCACTCCGGCTTGAATCCGTGGGCCGCCGCGATGGGCCATCCTTGGCCCAGCGCGGCTAACCCGGCGTCCTGCCGGGTTACCCACGGATTCAAGCCTGCGTTCGGCCATCGTGGTTAACGGGGCGTCTCAGATCAAGATCAAGATCTACAGCACGGCGGCCTGAAAGCCGACCTGAGTGGTTAGATCAAAAGCGAAAAGCGAAAATCGGATTTGCATACACTGAGGAGCTGCTTTTCTGTGGGAGCTGGCTTGCCTGCGATGCAGGCACCTCGGTGTATCAGGCAAACCGAGTTGATGCCATCGCAGCGGTGCGACGATTCGACAAGCCAGCTCCCACAGTTGACCGAGTTTGGCTCTGCTGTTGCTGTTGCTCTGGCCCTTACATCCTTTTCGATGACGAAGTCAGCGGTCTTTTGATCTGCGCTTGTGATCTTGATCTTGATCTGAAATCGCCCCGTCAAACACGATGGCCGGAATCTGACAGGGATTTGGGGGGTAAACCGGCAGGGATGCCGGTTTAGCCGCGCTGGGCCAAGGATGGCCCATCGCGGCGGCCCCCCAAATCACTGGCGGATTGCGGGCATGCCGAGCCATAGCGAGGCACCGAGTGTTGGGGCGAGGACTTTTTGGTTACTTTTGCGTCCTTGCAAAAGTGACCCGCTGTAAGAGCGGAACCCTAGTCCGCCGTTACCTAAATAACGGATATGTACACGATCAAACCACAACAGCAGGCACCAAAAACGCCGCTTCCAACAACTGCCGCGTATAAGCATGCTGCGGATCCGCAAAGATCCCCGCCGCGTCGCCCTGTTCCACTACCTGCCCATGCTTGACCACCATCAATTGGTGACTCAACGCCTTCACCACCGCCAAATCATGGCTGATAAACAGATACGTCAGGTTGTACTTGGCCTGCAGCCCCCGCAACAATTCCACCACTTGCCGCTGCACCGTGCGGTCCAGCGCGGACGTCGGTTCATCGAGCAATATCAAGCGGGGCTTGAGCACCAAGGCACGGGCGATGGCGATGCGTTGACGCTGCCCACCCGAAAACTCATGGGGGTAACGATGCCGCGACTCCGGGTCCAGGCCCACTTCCTTGAGCGCTGCAATAATCGCCACTTCCTGCTCGGCCGGCGTGCCCATTTTGTGGATACGCAACCCTTCGCCAACAATCTCACTCACACACATCCTGGGGCTCAAGCTGCCGAACGGGTCTTGAAACACCACCTGCATTTCCCGCCGCAGCGGACGCACCTGTTGCTGAGTCAAGCGGTCAAGTTGCTGGCCTTCAAAGCGAATCCCGCCTTTGCTGGCGATCAAGCGCAGAATCGCCAGGCCCAGGGTGGACTTGCCCGAGCCGCTTTCGCCGACGATGCCCAGCGTCTGGCCCTGGGGCAGGCTGAAGTTGATGCCGTCCACCGCCTTGACGTAATCGACGGTGTTGCGCAAAAAGCCCTTTTTGATCGGGAACCAGACCTTCAGGTCGTCAACTTCCAAAAGTGGCGGCCCGGCCTCGTTACTGGCCGGTCCACCGCTGGGCTCCGCCGCCAGCAGTTCCTGGGTGTAAGGGTGCTGGGGCGACTGAAACAGCGTTTCGCAATCAGCCTGTTCAACGATGCAACCCTGCTGCATCACACACACGCGATGGGCGATGCGCCGGACCAGGTTCAAGTCATGGCTGATCAGCAGCAATGCCATGCCCAGCCTGGCCTGCAGTTCCTTAAGCAGTTCCAGAATCTTCAATTGCACGGTGACGTCGAGGGCCGTGGTCGGCTCATCGGCGATCAGCAGTTCGGGCTCGTTGGCCAGGGCCATGGCGATCATCACCCGCTGGCGCTGGCCGCCGGACAGCTCGTGGGGCAGGGCTTTGAGACGTTTGTGCGGCTCGGGGATGCCCACCAGTTCGAGCAGTTCCAGGGTGCGCCGGGTCGCGACCTTGCCGGTAAGGCCTTTGTGCAGCCCGAGCACTTCGTTGATCTGCTTCTCGATCGAATGCAGCGGGTTCAACGAGGTCATCGGCTCCTGGAAGATCATCGCAATGCGGTTGCCGCGAATGTGCCGCAGGGTCTTCTCTTTAAGTGTCAGCAGGTCGTGCCCGGAATAGCTGATGGTGCCGGCCGGGTGCCGCGCCAGCGGATAGGGCAGCAGGCGCAGGATCGAGTGGGCGGTCACCGATTTGCCCGAACCGCTTTCACCCACCAGCGCCAGGGTTTCGCCGCGTTTGATATCGAAGCTGATGTGGTTGACCACGCGGTGGAGATTGTCGCCGGTGACGAACTCGACGCAGAGGTCGCGGACTTCGATCAGATTGTCCTGATTCATCTCATTTCCTCGGGTCGAAGGCATCGCGAGCGGACTCGCCGATAAACACCAGCAAACTCAACATGATCGCCAGCACGGCAAACGCACTCATGCCCAGCCAGGGCGCTTGCAGGTTGGATTTGCCCTGGGCCACCAGTTCGCCCAGGGACGGCGAACCCGCCGGCAGGCCGAAGCCAAGAAAGTCCAGGGCGGTGAGGGTGCCGATGGCGCCGGTGAGGATGAACGGCATGAAGGTCATGGTCGAGACCATGGCATTGGGCAGGATATGCCGGAACATGATCGCGCCGTTCTGCATGCCCAGCGCTCGGGCGGCGCGCACGTATTCCAGGTTGCGCCCGCGCAGGAACTCGGCACGCACCACGTCCACCAGGCTCATCCACGAAAACAGCAGCATGATGCCCAGCAGCCACCAGAAGTTGGGCTGTACAAAGCTGGCGAGAATGATCAGCAGGTACAGCACCGGCAAACCCGACCAGATCTCCAGGAAACGCTGGCCGGCCAGGTCGACCCAGCCGCCATAGAAGCCCTGCAAGGCGCCGGCGACAACGCCGATGATCGAGCTGAGCACGGTCAGCGTCAGGGCAAACAGCACCGACACCCGAAAGCCATAGATCACTCGCGCCAGCACATCGCGGCCCTGGTCATCGGTGCCCAGCAGGTTGACGCTGGAAGGCGGCGCGGGGGCCGGTACTTTCAGGTCGTAGTTGATGCTCTGGTAGCTGAACGGGATGGGCGCCCACAGCGTCCAGGCGTCCTTGGCCTTGAGCAGTTCCTGGATATACGGGCTCTTGTAGTTGGCCTCCAGCGGGAACTCGCCGCCGAAGGTGGTCTCCGGGTAGCGTTTAAGCGCCGGGAAATACCAGCCACCGTCGTAATGGACTGCCAGCGGTTTATCGTTGGCGATCAACTCGGCGCCCAGGCTGAGCACGAACAGAATCAGGAACAGCCACAGCGACCACCAGCCACGTTTGTTGGCTTTGAAACGCTCGAACCGGCGGCGATTGAGGGGGGATAGGTTCATCTCAATGCTCCCGGCTGGCAAAGTCGATACGCGGATCGACCAGGGTGTAGGTGAGGTCGCCGATCAGCTTCACGATCAGTCCCAGCAAGGTGAAGATAAACAACGTGCCGAACACCACCGGATAATCGCGGTTGATTGCCGCTTCAAAGCTCATAAGGCCCAGGCCGTCGAGGGAAAAGATCACCTCGACCAGCAACGAACCGGTGAAGAAGATCCCGATAAACGCCGAGGGGAAACCGGCAATCACCAGCAGCATGGCGTTACGAAACACATGGCCGTAGAGCACGCGGTGGTTGGTCAGGCCTTTGGCTTTGGCGGTGACCACGTACTGTTTGTTGATTTCGTCGAGGAAGCTGTTTTTGGTCAGCAGGGTCATGGTCGCGAAGTTGCCGATCACCAGCGCGGTGACGGGCAGGGCCAGGTGCCAGAAATAATCGAGAATCTTGCCGCCAAAGCTCAGTTCCTCGAAGTTGTTGGAGGTCAGCCCGCGCAAGGGGAACCAGTCCAGGTAACTGCCGCCGGCAAACACCACGATCAGCAAAATCGCGAACAAAAACGCCGGGATGGCATAGCCGACGATGATTGCCGAGCTGGTCCACACGTCAAAGTGGCTGCCATGCCGGGTGGCCTTGGCGATGCCCAGCGGGATCGACACCAGGTACATGATCAGGGTGCTCCATAACCCGAGGGAGATGGACACCGGCATCTTTTCCTTGATCAGGTCGATGACCTTGGCGTCGCGAAAGAAGCTGTCGCCAAAATCCAGGCGTGCATAGTTCTTGACCATGATCCACAAGCGTTCCGGCGCCGATTTGTCGAAGCCGTACATCTTTTCGATTTCCTTGATCAGCGCCGGGTCCAGGCCTTGGGCGCCGCGGTAGCTGGAACCGGCCACCGAGACCTCGGCGCCGCCACCGGCAATGCGGCTGGTGGCGCCGTCGAACCCTTCGAGTTTGGCGATCATCTGCTCCACCGGGCCACCGGGGGCGGCCTGGATGATGATGAAGTTGATCAGCAGGATCCCGAACAGTGTGGGGATGATCAGCAACAGGCGGCGAACAATATAGGCCAGCATTTAATCGCCTCCGCTCGCCGGATCGGCGCTTTGGACAGTGTCGATGGCAGGTTTGACTTCCGGTTTGGCCCACCAGGTGGCCGTGCCGACGTCGTAGCGTGGCGGGACCTTGGGGTGACCCAAGTTATCCCAGTACGCCACGCGGTAGGTCTTGATGTGCCAGTTGGGGATCACGTAGTAGCCAAACTGCAAGACCCGATCCAGCGCCTTGGCGTGGTCGACCAGGCTTTGGCGCGAGTCGGCGTTGATCAGTTCTTCGACGAGTTGGTCGACCACCGGATCCTTGAGGCCCATGTAGTTGCGGCTGCCGGATTTGTCGGCGGCGGCGGACGACCAGAATTCGCGCTGCTCGTTACCCGGCGAGGTGGATTGCGGGAAGCTGCCCACCAGCATGTCGAAGTCCCGCGAACGCAGGCGGTTGATGTACTGCGACACGTCAACGCGGCGGATCACCAGGTTGATCCCAAGGTCCGCCAGGTTGCGCTTGAAGGGCAGCAGTACCCGTTCGAAATCGGTCTGGGTCAACAGGAACTCAATGTTTACCGGCTTGCCGGTAGTGTCGACCATCTTGTCGTCGACGATCTTCCAGCCAGCCTCCTGCAACAGCTGGTAAGCCTCACGCTGCTGGGTGCGGATCATGCCGCTGCCGTCAGTTTTGGCAGGCTCGAAAGCTTGGGTGAACACCTCGGCGGGGAGCTTGTCGCGAAACGGCGCGAGGATGGCGGTTTCCGCCGGGCCGGGCAGGCCGGTGGCGGCCATTTCCGAGTTTTCGAAGTAGCTGCGGGTGCGGGTGTAGGCGCCATTGAACAGCTGTTTGTTGCTCCACTCGAAATCCAGCAGCAAGCTGATGGCCTTGCGTACCCGCACATCCTGGAACATCGGTTTGCGCGTATTGAACACAAACCCCTGCATGCCGGTGGGGTTGCCGTTGGGGATCTCTTCCTTGATCAAGCGGCCCTGGGCCACGGCCGGAATGTTGTAGGCGTTGGCCCAGTTCTTGGCGCTGAACTCCAGCCAGTAGTCGAATTGCCCGGCTTTCAAGGCTTCCAGGGCCACGGTGCTGTCACGGTAGTAGTCGGTGATGCGGTTATCGAAGTTGTAGAAGCCCTGGGTCACCGGCAAGTCCTTGGCCCAGTAGTCCTTGACCCGCTCATAGCGCACCATGCGCCCTGGTTTGACCTCGGCGACCTTGTACGGGCCACTGCCCAGCGGTATTTCCAGGTTGCCCTTGGCAAAGTCGCGCGTTGCCCACCAATGCTTGGGCAATACCGGCAGTTGGCCGAGGATCAGCGGTAATTCACGGTTATTGGTGCGCTTGAACTTGAACAGCACACGCAGCGGGTCTTCGGCGACCACTTCGTCGACGTCGGCGTAGTAGTTGCGGTAGAGCGGCGAACCGTCCTTGATCAGCGCCTGGAAGGTGAACACCACGTCTTCGGCGCGGATCGGGTGGCCATCATGGAAACGTGCTTCGGGGCGCAGGTAGAAGCGCACCCAGCTGTTGTCCGGGGCCTTTTCGATTTTGCCGGCCACCAGGCCGTACTCGGTGACGGGCTCGTCGAGGCTTTGCATGGCCAGGGTGTCGTAGATCAGCGGCAGGTTGTCTGCGGGCACGCCTTTGCTGATGTAGGGGTTGAGGCTGTCGAAGCCGCCCATGCTCGATTCACGGAAGGTGCCGCCCTTGGGCGCGTCGGGGTTTACATAGTCGAAATGCTTGAAGTCGGCGGGGTACTTGGGTGGCTCGCTGTACAGGGTCAGCGCATGTTGCGGCGCGGCAGTGGCTGCGCCGCACGCTAACAAGGCGCCAAACAAGGCGGTGCGCAAAGTCATCATTGGGCTTTCTCCGAAGCTTTCAGCCACCACGCGCTCAAGCCCAGGCTGTAGGGCGGCGTGGTGACAAAGGCGAACCGGTTGCGGTACGCCAAGCGATGATAGTTGAGGTACCAGTTGGGAATACTGTAGTGCTGCCACAGCAGCACTCGGTCGAGGGCGCGGCCGGCGGCCAATTGTTCTTCACGGGTCTGCGCCGCCAGTAGTTGCTCAAGCAGGCGGTCGACCACCGGGTTGGCGATGCCGGCGTAGTTTTTGCTGCCCTTGATGGCCGCCTGGCTGGAGTGGAAGTACTGCCACTGCTCAAGGCCGGGGCTCAAGGTCTGGTTGAGGGTGATCAGGATCATGTCGTAGTCGAACTGATCCAGGCGCTGCTTGTATTGCGCCCGGTCAACGGTGCGCAGGCGCGCGTCGATGCCGATGCTTTTAAGGTTTTCGACGTAGGGCTGCAGGATGCGTTCAAGGTTCGGGTTGACCAGCAGAATCTCGAAGCGCAGCGGTTGGCCCTTGCTGTCTAGCAGGCGCTGGTCGGAGAGTTTCCAGCCGGCTTCGCCGAGCAACGCCAGGGCGCGGCGCAACGTCTCGCGCGGGATGCCACGCCCATCGGTCTGCGGCAGGCTGAAGGCCTGGGTAAACAGGCTAGGCGGCAACTGATCGCGGAAGGGCGAGAGCATCAGCCATTCATGCCCCACCGGCACGCCGGT
Organism: Pseudomonas sp. ChxA; assembly: GCF_030263855.1. NCBI lineage: Bacteria > Pseudomonadati > Pseudomonadota > Gammaproteobacteria > Pseudomonadales > Pseudomonadaceae > Pseudomonas > Pseudomonas sp. ChxA. The sequence goes on along the minus strand of NZ_JARPMK010000001.1, from coordinate 4,342,631 downwards.
CGCAGAAAACTCGCTGTTGGGGTAGTAACTCAGCGTGCGTTTATAGGCGCTGCTGAACAGGGTGCGGTTGGTCCATTCAAAATCGAACATCAACCCGAGCGCCTCGCGCACCTTGGTCTGGCTGAAGGTCGGCCGCCGCGTGTTCATGAACAGGCCCTGGCTCTGGGTCGGTATCTGGTGGGCGATCTGCGCCTTGATCACGTCGCCGCGGTTGACCGCCGGGAAGTTGTAGCCGGTGGCCCAGTTTTTGGCCTGATGCTCGATGTAGAGGTCGAATTCGCCGGCCTTGAAGGCTTCGAAGGCCACGTCGCTGTCGCGGTAGAACTCCACTTCGACCTTGTCGTAGTTGTAGAAACCCTGGTTGACCGGCAGGTCTTTGCCCCAATAATCCTTGACCCGCTCGAACACCAGTTGGCGGCCCGGGGTGACCTTGGTGATGCGATACGGCCCGCTGCCCAAAGGCGGCTCGAAGGTGGTGGCCTTGAAGTCGCGGTTTTTCCAGTAATGCTGGGGCAGTACTGGCAGCTCGCCCAGACGCAGGATCAGCAGCGGGTTGCCGGCGCGTTTGAACACAAAACGGATGCGATGGCGGTTGAGGATGTCGACCCGTGCGACTTCCTGCAGGTTGGTGCGGTACTGCGGGTGGCCTTCGGTGAGCAGGGTGCGATAGGAAAACGCCACGTCATAGGCGGTGATCGGCTTGCCATCATGGAAGCGCGCTTCCGGGCGCAAGTTGAACACCACCCAACTGCGGTCCTCGCTGTACTCCACCGATTGGGCAATCAGCCCGTAGCTGGAGGTGGGCTCGTCACCGGAAGGCGCGTACTGGCCAGTGCCGACCATCAGCGGCTCGTTCAGCTCGTTGACGCCGTATTGCAGGAAGTTGGGTGTGGACACCGGGCTGGTGCCCTTGAAAGTGTAGGGGTTGAGGGTATCGAAGGTGCCAAATGCCATGACCCGCAATGTCCCACCTTTGGGCGCTGCAGGGTTTACCCAATCGAAGTGGGTGAATTTGGCCGGGTACTTGAGTGTGCCGAACTGCGTATAACCGTGGCTCTCGGTAATCGTCGCGTTCGCAGCAAAGCTCAAGGCCAGACTTATTAGTAGAAGGAGGGGACGCTTCAAGTCAGAGATCCGATCCAGGCGGCTTGGGCTTTATGATCGGTACAGTAACAGCTTGTTCCGGTTGGAAAAAGGTCGCTGAAAACACTGGCGAGATCGGATGTGTGTGGGCTCATTGTGGGGAGTGAGCCTGATGGGCTTGCTGTGGTAATCAGGCTTGTTGTGGCTAGCAGGCTTGCTGTGGCGAGCAGGCTTGTTGTGGCGAGCAGGCTTGCCCTGCGTTGGGCTGCGAAGCAGCCCCATCATGCCGGGTAAAACGCGGTGTCTGGTATGGAGCTGCTGCGCAGCCCAGCGGGAGCAAGCTCCCTCGCCACAACAAGCCTGCTCAACACTGAAAGGGGGTTAGCGTGGCCCGGAAACCACCAGCATCTGCCCCGGCTTCAACGCCTGGCCAGTACGCGGGTTCCAACGCTTGAGATGTTGCATCTCAACGTTGAAGCGCTTGGCGACGATGTACAGCGAGTCGCCTTTCTTGACCTTGTACTGCACCGGCTTCTTGCTGCTGGCCACCAGTTTGCGGGTGTCCTGCATCACCAGAGTCTGGCCGACCTTGAGGGCCTGGCCGTTGAGCTTGTTCCAACGCTGCAGGTCATGCACATCGACCTTGTTCGCCTTGGCAATCAGGGTGAGGTTGTCGCCACTGCGCACCTTGTAGTTGCGGGTACGCCCAGCCACTCGAGTGCTCTCAACTTCGTCGAACACCTGCTTTTTAGGGCGCATCGCCAGCAATTCTTCGGGCTTCATCGTCGAAAGGGTACTGGTGAGCAACTGCGCCTTGGAACTTGGCACGAGCAAATGCTGCGGGCCATCCAGGGTGGTGCGTTGTTTCAGGGCCGGGTTGAGCTGGAACAATTCGTCTTCGTCGATCTCGGCCAGCGCGGCAACCCGGGACAGGTCCATGCTTTGCTTGACTTCGACCACTTCGAAGTACGGCGTGTTGGCAATCGGGCTCAGGTTGACGCCATAGGCCTCGGGGGCCAGCACCACTTGGGACAGCGCCAGGAACTTGGGCACGTAGTCCTTGGTTTCCTGGGGCAGGGGCAGGTTCCAGTAGTCGGTGGGCAGGCCGAGCTTTTCGTTGCGCTCGATGGCCCGGCTGACCGTGCCCTCGCCGGCGTTGTAGGCCGCCAGGGCCAGCAGCCAGTCGCCGTTGAACATGTCATGCAGACGCGTCAGGTAGTCCAGGGCGGCGGTGGTGGAGGCGGTGATGTCGCGGCGGCCGTCGTAGGCGCGTGTCTGGCGCAGGTTGAAGTAACGCCCGGTGGAGGGGATGAACTGCCACAGGCCGACGGCGTCGCTGCGCGAATAGGCCATGGGGTTGTAGGCACTTTCGATCACTGGCAGCAGCGCCAGCTCCAGGGGCATGTTGCGTTCTTCAAGGCGTTCGACGATGTAATGAATATAGAGGCTGCCGCGTTCTCCGGCGTTCTCTAAAAAGGACGGGTTGCTGACGAACCACAAGCGTTGTTGCTCGATGCGTGGGTTCACACCCAGGCCGTCCTGCAATTGAAAGCCCCGGCGCATGCGTTCCCAGACATCCTGGGGCACTTCGGGGCTAGGCTTCTCTGAGAGCCAAATAGGTTTTTGCTTGATCTTGGCAGCAAGATTGGGTTTGGGTTGCACGGTGGATTGTGCAGCGAAATTAGTCGATTGGCAGCCCGCCAGAGTCGCGGAAACGGCCACCGCCACGGCTTGAGCCAGGCGGGTCAATGCGTCTGAAGAAATGGATTTACGAATAGATGACGACATTGGCTGGAAGTAAGTTCCGGGCAAAAATGTCGGGCGATTCTAGAAAGCGCTTTGGTTCCGGTCAACCATTCAGAAATTCCGTATCAGATTGCGTCCGCTTAGAACTTATCTTTCCATGCCCTCAAGCTAGCAAACACCTCGGCCCCAGTGCGGTTGTCGCGACCATTCCGTTCGTCCGCTTTTTGTTTAACGGATGTTTCGGCGGTACGCAGAAAAGGGTTAGTACGTTTTTCCAGAGCCAGGTTGGAGGGCAGCGTCATCTCGCCACGGGCGCGCAATTGCTTGACGGTTTCGACGCGTTCGGCAATATCGGCATTGTCCGGTTCCACGGCGTGGGCAAATTTGAGGTTATTTTGTGTGTACTCGTGGGTGCAGTACACCAGCGTGTCGGCGGGCAGGGCGGCCAGGCGCTCAAGCGAGGTGTGCATTTGTTCCGGGGTGCCTTCGAACAGGCGCCCGCAGCCGGCGGCAAACAGGGTGTCGCCACAAAACAGCACGCCTTGGTGGTAATAGGCGATATGGCCAAGGGTGTGGCCGGGCACGCTATAAACGTCGAAGTCCCAGCCGAGTGCGTTGATGCGCTCATTATCGTGCAGGGCCACGTCGCGCGCGGGGATGTTCTCGTTCGCCGGGCCGTAGACCTGGGCACCGGTTACCTGTTTGAGTTGTTCGACGCCGCCGACATGATCATGGTGGTGGTGGGTAATCAGGATGTCGCTGAGCCTGTACCCAGGGTTTTGCTTGAGCCAGGCCAGCACCGGCGCGGCATCGCCGGGGTCGACCACGGCGCAGCGTTGGGTAGCAGGGTCTTGTAACAACCAGATGTAGTTATCGGTGAAGGCGGGTAGAGCACTGATCTGTATCATTCTTCGATTCGCCAAGCTGAACACATTGGTGCATCTTAGAACGTCTAGGCGAGTTGGAGAATGCAATGACTGATAAAGCGTTCGCCCAGGCTGATCCTGAATGGCTGGCCCTGATCAGCGCAGCCCGTGATTGGCTGTCCGGGCCGATCGGGCAATTTTTGCTGGATGAAGAGCGGCGCATGCTCGAAGACGAGCTGGGCCGGTTCTTTGGTGGTTACCTGGTGCATTACGGCCCCTCGGCGCAGACGCCGCCCGCTGCGCCGCAGGTGCAACGCAATGTGCGCCTGGGCGCGCCGTTACCTGGGGTCGAGATTGTTTGCGAGGAACAGGCCTGGCCGCTGAGCGAACATGCCGCCGATGTGGTGGTGCTGCAGCATGGCCTGGATTTCTGCCTGTCGCCCCACGGTTTGCTGCGCGAGGCCGCCAGCAGCGTGCGCCCAGGTGGCCATTTGCTGATTATTGGCATCAACCCCTGGAGCAGTTGGGGCCTGCGCCATGTGTTCGCCCATGACGGCCTGCGCCAGGCGCGCTGCATCGCGCCGTCGCGGGTGGGTGACTGGCTGAACCTGCTGGGCTTCGCGCTGGAGAAACGCCGCTTCGGGTGCTATCGTCCGCCGCTTGCGTCTGCCAAGTGGCAAGGCCGTCTGGCCGGCTGGGAACGCCGCGCGGGTGCCTGGCAACTGTCGGGCGGCGGCTTCTATTTATTGGTCGCGCGCAAGATCGTGGTCGGGCTGCGGCCGGTGCGTCAGGTGGCGCGTCAGCCCATGGGCAAGCTGGTGCCGATGCCGATGGCCAAGGTCAACCGCAAGCAAAGCGAACCGTAAAACCCTCTTTTTGATTTAAGACCGAGCAACTGATGACCGATACCGTAGAACTCTTCACCGATGGCGCCTGCAAGGGCAACCCTGGCCCCGGCGGCTGGGGCGCGTTGCTGGTGTGCAAAGGCGTGGAGAAGGAACTGTGGGGCGGCGAAGCCAACACCACTAACAACCGCATGGAACTGATGGGCGCCATTCGCGGCCTGGAAGAGCTCAAACGCCGCTGTGACGTGCTGTTGGTGACCGACTCGCAATACGTGATGAAGGGCATCAACGAGTGGATGGTGAATTGGAAGAAGCGCGGCTGGAAAACCGCGGCCAAGGAGCCGGTAAAGAATGCCGACCTGTGGCAATTGCTCGATGAGCAATGCAACCGCCATGACATCACCTGGAAATGGGTGCGCGGCCACATCGGCCACCCGGGCAACGAGCGCGCCGACCAGTTGGCCAATCGTGGCGTGGATGAAGTGCGGGGCTACAAACAGAGCTGAGCCGGCTGACGTGTTAACATCGCGCCCCTTGATTCACACCACACTGCATACCACCGTTGAGAGCTGAACCCTGATGGCCATCCGATCTGTTGTACTCGATACCGAAACCACCGGCATGCCGGTGACCGATGGTCACCGGATCATTGAAATCGGCTGTGTCGAATTGATGGGGCGGCGTCTCACCGGGCGTCACTTTCACGTCTACCTGCAACCGGATCGTGACAGTGACGAGGGCGCAATTGGCGTCCACGGCATCACTGATGAATTCCTCAAGGGCAAGCCGCGCTTCGCTGAAGTGGCGGACGAGTTTTTCGAGTTCATCAACGGCGCTCAACTGATCATCCATAACGCGGCGTTCGACGTCGGCTTCATCAATAACGAATTTGCCCTGATGGGGCAGACCGAGCGCGCGGATATCTCCCAGCACTGCTCGATCCTCGATACCTTGATGATGGCCCGTGAGCGTCACCCCGGCCAGCGCAACAGCCTGGATGCCTTGTGCAAGCGTTATGGCGTCGACAACTCCGGCCGTGAACTGCACGGCGCCTTGCTCGACTCCGAGATTCTCGCCGACGTTTACCTGACCATGACCGGCGGGCAGACCAGCCTGTCCCTGGCCGGTAACGCTTCCGATGGTAGCGGCTCGGCGGAAGGCTCGGGCAACCGACCTTCGGAAATCCGCCGCTTGGCGGCAGATCGCAAGCCGACCACCATTATCCGTGCCAGCGAGCAGGACCTGGCCGAGCATGCGGCGCGCTTGGAAGCGATTGCCAAGTCGGCGGGTGCGCCGGCGTTGTGGTCGCAACTGACTCAGCAATAGTCACTGTCGAGCACGGTTGAACATGTGGGAGCTGGCTTGCCTGCGATGGCGGTCTTTTGGTGGTGTACATATCCGTTATTTTTGTAACGGCGGCCTATGGTTCCGCTCTTACAGCGGGTCACTTTTGTAAAGACACAAAAGTAACCAAAAAGTCTTCGCCCCAACACTCGGTGCCTCGCTATGGCTCGGCATGCCCGCAATCCGACAGTGATTTGGGGGGCCGCCGCGATGGGCCATCCTTGGCCCAGCGCGGCTAAACCGGCATCCCTGCCGGTTTACCCCCCAAATCCCTGTCAGATTCCGGCCATCGTGTTTGACGGGGCGATTTCAGATCAAGATCAAAAGCGCAGATCAAAAGACCGCTGACTTCGTCATCGAAAAGGATGTAAGAGCCGGAGCAACAGCAACAGCAACAGCAACAGCAACAGCAGAGCCCTACTCGGTCAAAGGTGGGAGCTGGCTTGCCTGCGATGGCATCAACTCGGTGTACCTGACACACCGAGGTGTCTGCATCGCAGGCAAGCCAGCTCCCACAGAAAGGCAGATCCCACAGAAAAGCAGCTCTTCAGTGCCTGCAAATCCGCAGCCGAGCTCATATTCAAAACTGCATGCGGTCAACTGTGGGAGCTGGCTTGCTCGCGAATGCGGTGGGCCAGTCAATTCATCTGTCACTGATACACCGCCTTCGCGAGCAAGCCCGCTCCCACACTTAAACCGCGTTGCATCAGGTAAATAGGCTTTTGCCTTGCACTTGATCTGGCTTTTGCTTCAACCACTCAGGTCGGCTTTCAGGCCGCCGTGCTGTAGATCTTGATCTTGATCTGAGACGCCCCGTTAACCACGCTGGCCGAACGCAGGCTTGAATCCGTGGGTAACCCGGCAGGACGCCGGGTTAGCCGCGCTGGGCCAAGGATGGCCCATCGCGGCGGCCCACGGATTCAAGCCGGAGTGAGGGCACACCGAGCCTAAGCGAGGTGCCGAGTGGTGGGGCGAGGACCTTTTGGTTACTTTTGCGTCCTTGCAAAAGTGACCCGCTGTAAGAGCGGAACCAATAGCCGCCGTTACCCAAATAACGGATATGTACTCCGACAAACCGCTATCGCAGGCAAACCAGCTCCCACAGTAGATTTGCGTCCTCTGTAAAATCTTCATTCGCCACATCCACTCCCAGCTTCTACCCTGAGTGCATAGCCCTCAGGACTCCAAGCACTCATGTACAAAGACCTGAAGTTCCCTGTTCTTATCGTGCACCGCGACATCAAGGCCGACACCGTTGCCGGTGATCGGGTCAGAGGCATCGCCAGGGAGTTGGAGCAAGAGGGCTTCAGTATTTTTTCCGCCGTGGATTACGCCGAAGGCCGGTTGGTGGCCTCTACCCATCACGGCCTGGCGTGCATGTTGATCGCCGCCGAAGGCGCTGGTGAAAACACCCACCTGCTACAAAACATGGTCGAGCTGATTCGCCTGGCGCGGGTGAGGGCGCCCAACTTGCCGATCTTCGCCCTGGGCGAGCAGGTCACCCTGGAAAACGCGCCAGCCGACGCCATGAGCGAGCTTAACCAACTGCGCGGCATTCTGTACCTGTTCGAAGACACTGTGCCGTTTTTGGCCCGCCAAGTTGCTCGCGCCGCGCGCGCCTACCTTGATGGCTTGTTGCCGCCGTTCTTCAAAGCGCTGGTGCAGCACACTGCCGACTCCAACTATTCTTGGCACACCCCCGGCCATGGCGGCGGCGTGGCTTATCGCAAAAGCCCAGTGGGGCAGGCGTTCCATCAGTTCTTTGGCGAAAACACCCTGCGTTCGGACTTGTCCGTTTCGGTGCCGGAGTTGGGTTCGCTGCTCGATCACACCGGGCCATTAGCCGAAGCCGAGGCCCGTGCGGCGCGCAACTTTGGTGCCGATCACACGTTCTTTGTGATCAACGGCACCTCGACCGCCAACAAGATCGTCTGGCATTCCATGGTGGCGCGCGACGACTTGGTCTTGGTGGATCGCAACTGCCACAAGTCGGTGCTGCATTCGATCATCATGACCGGCGCGATCCCGCTGTACCTGTGCCCGGAGCGTAATGAACTGGGGATTATCGGCCCAATCCCCTTAAGCGAATTCAGCCCCGAGTCGATCCGCGCCAAAATTGAAGCCAGCCCTTTGACCCGTGGCCGGCCGGCGAAAGTGAAACTGGCGGTGGTCACTAACTCCACCTACGACGGCCTGTGCTACAACGCCGAGCTGATCAAGCAGCAATTGGGCAACAGTGTCGAGGTGTTGCACTTCGACGAGGCCTGGTACGCCTACGCGGCCTTTCACGAGTTTTTCGCCGGGCGCTATGGCATGGGCACTTCACGTACCCCGGACAGCCCGCTGGTGTTCACCACCCACTCGACGCACAAATTGCTCGCGGCCTTCAGCCAGGCATCGATGATCCATGTGCAGGACGGCGGCGCGCGTCAACTGGACCGCGATCGCTTCAACGAAGCGTTCATGATGCACATCTCTACTTCGCCGCAATACAGCATCATCGCCTCGCTGGACGTGGCCTCGGCGATGATGGAGGGCCCGGCTGGGCGCTCGCTGTTGCAGGAGATGTTCGATGAAGCCCTGAGTTTTCGCCGTGCCCTGGCCAACTTGCGCCAGCATATTGCAGCCGAAGATTGGTGGTTCTCGATCTGGCAGCCGCCGTCGGTGGCCGGCATCGACCGGGTCGCCACGGCGGATTGGCTGTTGCACCCGCAGGATGACTGGCACGGCTTCGGCGATGTGGCCGAAGACTATGTGTTGCTGGACCCGATCAAAGTCACCCTGGTCATGCCCGGCCTTAACGCCGGTGGTGCCTTGAGCGACTGCGGAATTCCCGCCGCAGTGGTCAGCAAATTCCTCTGGGAGCGTGGGCTGGTGGTGGAAAAGACCGGTTTGTATTCCTTCCTCGTGTTGTTTTCCATGGGTATCACCAAAGGGAAATGGAGTACCTTGCTCACCGAGTTGCTGGAGTTCAAGCGCAGTTACGACGCCAATGCCAGCCTGGCCAGCTGTTTGCCCTCGGTGTTCAAAGAGGGCCCGGCACGTTATCAAAGCTTGGGTTTGCGTGACCTGTGCGACCAGTTGCATAGTTGTTACCGCAGCAACGCCACGGCCAAGCACCTCAAGCGGATGTACACGGTGTTGCCGGAAATTGCGATGAAACCGGCCGATGCCTACGACCATCTAGTCAGGGGTGAAGTCGAAGCCGTTTCCATTGACGCCTTGCCAGGACGCATCGCAGCCGTGATGCTGGTGCCGTATCCGCCGGGTATCCCGTTGATCATGCCGGGCGAGCGCTTTACTGAATCGACGCGCTCGATCATCGACTACCTGGCATTTGCCCGCACGTTCGATAGCAGTTTTCCCGGTTTCGTCGCCGATGTTCATGGGTTGCAACACGAAGATGACGGCAGTGGTCGTTGTTACACAGTCGATTGCATCAAGGGTTAAGGATGTTTATGCAAGCTGTAATGAACCCGAAGTACCCGGGGCTCAGTGTTCGGGTCGCCGATGAAGGCTTTGACGCCTACGTGTGGGGCAATGACTTCAGCTTTGAGGTCAGTGCGTACGGCATACCGGAGATGGGTAAGCGGGTCGATCAATGGGCGGTGGAGCGCATCCTGCCGTACCGCAAATGTTATGGCATCGACCCGGCAGAATTCGCCAGTTTTCGCGATGTTCCCGACAGTGCGATTTTTATGGCGTACCTGGATGATCGCGCGGTGGGGCACGTTGTGGTCAGCACCAACTGGAATGGCTTTGCCCATGTCGACGAACTGGCGGTGGCCTTGCCTGCGCGGCGCCATGGCGTGGCCAAGGCGTTGCTGGATGTGGCACAGTTCTGGGCGCGCAAGAAAAACCTGCCGGGCATGATGCTGGAAACCCAGAACAATAACCTGGGGGCCTGCCGCCTGTATGAACGCTGCGGGTATGTGATGGGCGGGATCGATCAACTACGCTATCGCGGGATCGATCCGCAAACCCGCGAAGTGGCGATTTTCTGGTATCGGTTGTTTAAGTCGGAGTTGCAAATGGCCTGAACACGCGTACCGCTGATGTTCAGGCCACGTTGAAGTACAGCGGGCCAGGTCAGGAATCGATCCAGGAATGTTCGGCACCGATGTTGATCTGCAACTGCTCACGGAAGGCGCGGTAGTGCGCCCTGGCCTGGGCCACGCTTTGTGAAATCCCATCCGGCTCAGTCAGGCCGTTATTAAGATAATACTGGCGAGTCTCGTCTTCCAACTTGAACGGGGCGCCGGGCGCATACCTGTTATTGCGCTTTTGCATTTTTTCTTTGCTCATCCCATCAAAGCCTGCATCGTAAATGTCAGGTCGCTTGGTTTTCAGTACATCGTCAAACATGTTCGGGCCGACGGTTTCAAAGATCTTGCCTTCGTACTCCAGAAAATCTTCGGTGTAGGTGAATCCGCCATTGGCGTCCTTGGAGAGGGTGGGGCGATTGGCCTCAAAGTACGCTTTGTTATTAGTGAAGCGCCGGTTCATCTCGGCGATCATTTCGGTCACGACCGGGTTATCCGGTTGCGTGGCGAAGTTACTGGTATTGAAGAAGGGTTTGTAGTCGGTGATTTTGTGAGCAACCGGTTTGCTGAGCAGCATATCCGCGTCACCCGCGTTCAAGCCGGCGGCCCCCACGGCGCCTTTGATCGTGTCATCGGTGTCGAGATAAATACCGCCATATTTGTTCATCAACGGATAGCGAGCCACATCGGAAGTGGCGGCGAGATTTTTCCCCTGGCCCTTGCGGAAGTAGGTGTACAGCTCGGTTGTTTTCAATGGCTGGAAAAAGTCTTCGTCATGCAAGTTCATGACGGTAACGCCGGGAGCATCCTTCTGCAGCTTGAGCTTAATGGCCTGGAGCAACTCTGGTGTGTCGGCGTCGACGTGCACAATGGATGTGAAGCCGGGCATTTTTTCGGCATTGGCCGCGATGTTCTTGATCAGATTGTCGGGTATTTCGCCGCCCGCCCAGAAGTAGTGAATGTCGGTAGGAATGGGCCTGATATTGCTGGGCATCTGCAAGATGGCCGGCGGGGTTATCGCGATAAACCTGAACTTGTGCTCGGGGATCTTCGGGGCTTTTTTAAGTTCCTCCAGGGTGCCCTTCTGCCACTTGTTCTTTGCGCTTCTCCAGAAGTATTCGGTGTTCAGTGCATTGGCGGTACCCGATCCGGACTTCCAGGCGCCCATCTTGGTATCAAAGGTGGTGACATAGTTCATGCCCCGGTAATTGATAGTGTAGGGGTATGGAGTGCCCGTGCTTATTGATATGTCGTCTACCGGCACGACGTAGGTGTTTTCGTCGAGTTTCCAGGGGCTGAGGGACTCACCGCCGAACAAACGATTGGCGGTGGCGGAAGGCTCCCAACCGGCGCTGCCCAAGTCCTTGACCGCAATGGTGTCGCGTGGCGCGCTGGGGTGTTGGATAACCCGCTGGCCGTCCTTGAGGCTGGACTGATAGAACTTGCCATCGACTTTTATATATTCTTTATTGTTCGGGCCGACGTAGACATTCGCCTGCAAGCCTTTGACCTGCAACTGGGCCGGGGAAACAGTGGCCTCATAGTCTCGCAGCGATGGCCTATTGAAGACTTCGACCCTATCACCTGCAGCCGCCACCGTAGGCTGGAAATCTTTCAGCGGTGAACCGTAGGGCCGCCCCTTGGCAGCGTCGAAGGCATACCAGTTGCCGCCCCGGAACAACGCATCACTTTCCAGAACTTCACCGGCAACCTTGGAGGTGCCTATAGCAACCAGGCCATGTTGCGTGCTGGCCGCTTTGAGTACGTCGTAGCTGCCACTGGCGCCCTTGAGGGCATTGAATGCGCTCTTTCCCTTGGACCAGGTCCAGCGGCTGAGCCCCTTGAGAAAGTCGCCCGCACCGCCCAACGGGTTGACCGCGTCGATTACGACGGTACCCAGAAACCGGGCGGTTCTTGCTGCGCCCTTCAGGCCGGCCACACCCTTGGCCACCACTTTGCTCGCATGCGCGGCCTTGCCGGCGCCCAAGGTCACCAAGCCAACCACATCCATGCCAAGATCGAGCAAACCATCGCCGACATTGCCCTGCATGAAGTTAACAATCGCGGACCTTAACGGAATCATATTCAGGAAAAATTCACCGATGGCCGTGTTCGCGGCACTGGTTTTATCGTAGGACGTTGTTCCGCGTGCATGTTTGAGCAGGTCATCGCCCTGCAAGTCCAGGCGTTTACCGAGTACTTTGGCTATGTAGCGGGTACGGTCTGAATCGAACATTTGTGGCGTTGCAACGGCCGCCGGCTTTTCCTCGGCCTGCTCAGTGTGCTCGTCTGCAAAGGGGTTGTACCGCACGGTTCTATGCAGCGTGTTGGCGTCATAGCTGTCGAGCCTGGTATAGGGTGGCGAGTAAATATTTCTCAAGTAATCGTGTTTTGAAATGGTCCCGGCGCGTGTGTCGATACGGTAGATACTGACCTGCCTGTCACGGGTGATTTTCACATCCAGCGTATGGCCTTTTTGGGTCAGGGTTTTTGTTGAGAAGTCCAAGCCGACGAGGTAACTGTCGGTATGAAAAAAATCGAGTTTTCCATATTCAAAGTTTTTCCGATCCTCGGGTGGCAACGTCGAGATCAGGTACTGGGCCATCCCTGCGTGGCCTTTTTCCAGCGCGGCTATAGCCGGCGTGTAGCGCTGGGTAAAGGTGTCTGAGACCGAGAGTGCACCGCTATCGGATAGCGTGCAAAACTGCTGGATGGGGATACGCTTGTCATTGGTAAGCCAATGTTCGAGGTCATTGTTTTTGACTTTGTCGCCGTGCATGACCACATCAAGCATTGAGTGTGTTCCGGGGAAGAGGCCGGGGCGCCCTTTGTTCAACCAGACTTTCGTGAGTTTTTTGGCCCTGAAGACCTCATCGGGTACGCCCGGGAAGGTTTTTCTGAGCAGATCCATGCCCATTTCTTCGCGCATCGGGATGGGCGTTGCGAGTGCCAGGGCGGTGGCTTGCAAGGCCTGCTGCTGGGCGCCGAAAGCGCTCTGCACGGCGCGCATTTGTGTGTCGGTAGGTGTCTCGTCAGCCTTCAAGTAGCCATTGACCACCGCCCAATTGTGCAAGGCTTCGCGCTGGATATTTTGAGCGAGCGATGTACCAACGTCGCTCGCTTCGGCGGCGGCGAGTACTTCGCGATAGGTCATGGTGAGTACGCGTCCCGGTGATTCGATTTCCAGCTTGGCCACAGCGCTGGCCAACTGGGCCCAGGGAATGCTGCCGTAGGTCACGTTGGGCGGAATGCCCTTGACCAGATATTCAGGCGCAGTGCGGGCCAGCAACATATGCGCAGCCAGCCCAGCCGATTTCACCGAGGCCTGACCTTCCTTGACCAAGTAACGGCTCAACGCCTCGATCACTACGCTGGGTGGCTGATTCCAGAGTGATTGCTGCCCCAGATCAAAGCCGCCAACGCTGTTACGCGCTGGTGTGCCGAGGGATTGCGGGTCTAGCCCCGGCTCAATGGCGGCGAGCAAGTAGTCATTGACGCTGGTATTGGTCGCAATGCCGCCCAATCGGGTTTGGATCGCCTTGCCCAGCGCTTGCGCCTTGGCTGACCCGAGCAGCTTCTCGACTGCGCTGCTGGGAAATTTCAATTCATCGCTGGACAGTTCACAGGCAGATAACAGATAGCCCAACACGCCTTGTTTGTCGGTCAATGGCAGGTCGGGCAGCGCTGGGTCAGGGGCGCTCAACAGATCGATGATGGCTTGTTTTTCCTGCGCCGAGATCGGCGTCGGCCAGGACAGCGCGCCGCTGAAGTTGCCCAGGGGCGGTGTCTGAACGTGCTTTGTCGCTAACTGATAAAGGGCCAGTAACGCGTCGAGGGTTTTGGGAAGGGGCAGGTCGTTGCCACTGAGGAAGGTGCCCAGTTTGACGAGGCTGGTGGGCGCCAGAGTGTGTTTCTGATAGTAGCTGGAGCCTTCGCATACCGGTACTGAGACGCTGTTCAAGTTTGACGCCAGTTGGGTCTCAAGCAGGCTTTGCTGCTCACTGGAAAGGGGGGGCGGGAAAGCGCTGTGCAGATCTTCCAGGATCGCGCGCAGTTTTGCCGCCAGGGTTTCCCAGTTACACCGCTCGGCAAAGGCTTTTTTAAGCGCGGCCGGGTTGTCCAGATCATCAGAGGTTGCATCGTTGGCTGATTCTTCAATCAAAGCCGGCTCAGTGGTAATTAGCGCACCGGTGCTCTGCGACGAAGTGAGGTTGGCAGGGTTCTGTAGTGTTTGATGAGATAGGGCAGGTTGGAGGGTGGTCATAGAAAACGCTTCCTTGGTTAGAGTATTTCGTCCAGTAGAAAGCACGCAGCGGTGCTTTCTGCCTCTGTGAGTGCGACGACTCTAGAACAAGGTTCCAACGTGATTTTTTAGCGTTTGTGTCGGTGAAAAGGCATACAAAAAGGTGCGCAGGGCGGGTCAGGTGGCAGCCGTGCCCGTCAGCAAGGCGTCGGCCTTAGAGGCAACGATCTCCAGCAGTGCATTCAGCGCTGGGGCGGGTTCAGACGCCTTCAACGTCAATGCGTAAAGGACCACAGGTATCGGCGGTGACAACGGGCATGCATCGAGCCCTGCTTCCCGAGCGCCATAGGCGGTGAACGGGTCGACAATCGCCAGACCTTCTCCGGCCTCGACCATGCTGCGCATCATCTGGTAGGTCTGCACCCGCGTTTGCACCACCGGCAGCGGGCGCAGGGCTTGCAGTTTGGCGTCTAACAGACGGCTCAGCGGGTCATGGCCTTCCAGCCCGATCATCGATTGCCCGGCCAAGTCTTGTAACGCAATGTACTTTTGTTTGGGTTTGAGCCAACCATGGGGCGCGAGCAGTTGCAACTTGCCCTGGGCCAGCACGGTGCTTTGGATTTGCGGGTGTTGCGGATCATGCAGGCTCAGGCCCACGTCGGCGTCGTGCAACAGCAGGCTCCTGACAATCTCCCGCGTTGGCTGGCTCGACAGGTTGCACGGCGTGTCCTGAAAGCGCCGACGCAGCAGCGCCAGGCTTTGCGGCAAGAGTTGATTGGCCAGGGGCGGCGTACACAGCGTGCGCAAGGTCGGGGCGTGATGGTGTTTGAGGCGGCTGGCCAAGCGTTGTATCGGCTCCAGCGCCTCATAAAGCTGGGCGATTTCTGCCTGCAGCTCAAGGGTTTCGCGTGTCGCTTGCAAACGACCGCGCACGCTGGCAAACAGCATGAAGCCCAATTGCTGCTCGGCGTCCTTGAGGGTCGCGTCCACATCGCCCACGGGGAGTTGCAACCATTCGGCGGCCGTGCCGAGGTGTCCGGTCTGTAAGATGGCCTGAATCACTTCGATATGACGTAAACGCATCGCCGGAGTCTATGTTCAGTGCGGTGGGGTTTCAATGCCTGGGTAAAAAAGAGCACAGCCATGGGGGAGTGTTGGCTACCGTTAGTGGGTATGTCACTGTCACGGGCCGGGTATACAAAGAATGGATCAATCGAGGGAAAAGGGGAGCCTCAACATGCCAGCAAGTCTCTTAAACGGAAAAATACCCGCCCAGCGCGGCTTCACGCGCTGGGCGGTGCTGGTGGTACTGGTCATCATTGGCTTGCTGGCCTTGGCGCTGGGGCCACGCCTGTTCGGGGATGTGACACTGGCGGAAATCGCCACTGCCAAGGCGCAGGTGGCTGAACTGGGCAAGGCTGTCGAGCAGTTCCATCAGGACACCGGCCGCTATCCCACGGATGAGGAAGGCCTGGAGGTGTTGACCGCGCAATCTGCGTCGTCGGCCAACGGCAAAGGC
Source organism: Pseudomonas sp. ChxA (assembly GCF_030263855.1). NCBI lineage: Bacteria > Pseudomonadati > Pseudomonadota > Gammaproteobacteria > Pseudomonadales > Pseudomonadaceae > Pseudomonas > Pseudomonas sp. ChxA. Next base: position 4,326,942 of record NZ_JARPMK010000001.1, on the reverse strand, counting down.
CCCTACGTCAAGGAAGCGCTATTGACCGACCCTTGGGGCGTTGCCTATCAGTACCACTACCCGGCGACCCAGCCCGACGCCCCCTTCGATCTGTTTTCATTCGGCAAGGACCGGACCCTGGGCGGCGTCGGCGCTAACAAGGATATTACCTACGGCGACCACTGATTCACCTGGCATTCCCCATCGACCTGATTAGAATGGCGCATCTGATCATCAACGACCAATGCCGCTCACCCGGCACTTAAAACAACAACAGGTCTGGTCTCACATGCCTCTACCCTCGACGTTTTTCGGGGTAACGGCCAAACAACTGCTGGTCCTGGTGACCATTGGCTGCGTGGCTGCTTATCTCTTCAATAATCAAGACGAACACCTCCCGGAAAACCACGCCCTTGAGGCGTTTATCCGTTCCCAGGAACAGGTGAGCGAGCAGGTCGGCGCGGTGTTGGAGATTGCGCTGGTCAGGCAGGTGGTGGCGTATCCCGCCTACGGCACGCCGGGCTACAAGCGTTCGCTGTATGCCGTTGAAGGCGAGCGGGGGCGGTTGCTGGTGACGCTCAAGCAACTGGACGGTGAGCCAGGCGTGGAGGTGACGCAGATGCGCCGGCCGTGATCACCCGGCCCAGTCAACGCCAGTAATGGCCAGGACTGAGCAGGTCGATAAGGCGCGATCTTATGAAGCGAGGGTAGTTTGCGATTCGCGGACGATGATGGTCCCCGACTGGATCAATTTGAATTCATCGCCTTCCAATTTCTCTACACGGTCGCCAATGGCCAGCTTGTAGGTGGTGGTAGGCGTCGAGCCAGCCTGGCTGTCCTGCGCCGGGTTGGATTCCTGGAACTCATGCACCGAATACACGCGTCCTTCCGCGTCTCTGGCATGGAACTGTCCGACAAGTACTGCAGCCATCTGTTTAGAACCTCTGGAGATAAACACTCGATTTGCGGTTCTGTAGACCGTCATGGAGCGGGGTAGTTTACCTATGGAAAAAAAATACTATTCGTTGATGTTTTAAGACGCTTCCTACGCGTGTGACTGCATAGAAAACGCTGTGGGGGCGATCAAAACCCGCTGGTGAAGCCGTCGCGAAGGCTCTATAACTACAAGCTCCTTTAGTCAGACGTCGGGAAAACCTCAATGAGCAAGGTCTACACGATTGCCGTCCTGGTTGGCAGCCTAAGAAAAGAGTCGATCAACCGTAAGGTCGCGTTGGCATTGGCCGAACTGGCACCTGCCAACCTCACGTTGAACATTGTGGAAATTGGCGACTTGCCGCTCTACAACGAAGACATCGACGGTACCGCACCGCCCGCAGCCTACAGTACTTTCCGTCAGCAGGTACGCTCATCCGACGCGGTGTTGTTTGTGACCCCGGAATATAACCGCTCTGTGCCGGCGCCGTTGAAGAATGCGATTGACGTGGGATCGCGTCCTTATGGGCAAAGTGTCTATGGCGGTAAGCCTGGGGCGATCATCAGCGTGTCGCCGGGGGCCATTGGTGGGTTTGGGGCGAACCATCATTTGCGTCAGTCGCTGGTGTTTTTGGATGTGCCGTGTATGCAGCAGCCCGAGGCGTATCTGGGTGGGGCGGGGAGCGTGTTTGATGAGGCGGGTAAGGTGTCGGAGAAGACCCGGCCGTTCTTGCAGGCGTTTATTGATGCCTATGGTAAGTGGGTTGAGAAGCAGCTGGGCTGATATCTATGGGGGAGTGGGGTGTTTATCGGAGTACATATCCGTTGCTGCGGTAACGGCTGCCTATGGTTCCGCTCTTACAGCGGGTCACTTTTGCAAGGACGCAAAAGTAACCAAAAGGTCCTCGCCCCACCACTCGGCACCTCGCTTAGGCTCGGTGTGCCCTCACTCCGGCTTGAATCCGTGGGCCGCCGCGATGGGCCATCCTTGGCCCAGCGCGGCTAACCCGGCGTCCTGCCGGGTTACCCACGGATTCAAGCCTGCGTTCGGCCATCGTGGTTAACGGGGCGTCTCAGATCAAAATCAAGATCAAGATCTACAGCACGGCGGCCTGAAAGCCGACCTGAGTGGTTGAATCAAAAGCAAAAGCGGATTTGCATTCACTGAAGAGCTGCTTTTCTGTGGGAGCTGGCTTGCCTGCGATGCAGACACCTCGGTATATCAGGCACACCGAGTTGATGCCATCGCAGGCAAGCCAGCTCCCACAGTTGAGCGGGTATGGCTCTGCTGTTGCTTTGCTGTTGCTGTTGCTGTTGCTCTGGCCCTTACATCCTTTTCGCTGGCGAAGTCAGCGGTCTTTTGATCTGCGCTTTTGATCTTGATCTGAAATCGCCCCGTTAAACACGATGGCCGGAATTCGACAGGGATTTGGGGGGTAAACCGGCAGGGATGCCGGTTTAGCCGCGCTGGGCCAAGGATGGCCCATCGCGGCGGCCCCCCAAATCACTGGCGGATTGCGGGCATGCCGAGCCTAAGCGAGGCACCGAGTGTTGGGGCGAAGACTTTTTGGTTACTTTTGTGTCTTTACAAAAGTGACCCGCTGTAAGAGCCATGCCTTTCAAGGTCTTGGTTTAAAATATCCTCAAATACTTTAGTCAGGATGACGAAACGATGTGGGAAAAGGTTCTAGAGCGGTTTGAAAAACAAGCGCCGGCCAGTGTCATGACGAAGCTGGTACTGGAGCAGGCGGTAGCTGCTGAGTGGGTCGACAAGGTGTTCGATGAATACCGCCAACGTCAGTATTCACGTGAGCTTTTGTTTTCAACCGTTGTTGAGCTGATGTCCCTGGTTTCATTGGGCTTGCGGCCATCCTTACATGCAGCAGCTCGCAAAATGGAGGGGCTTTCAGTCAGCCTCGCCGCAGTCTATGACAAGATCAAACGAACCGAACCCGAGTTGCTTCGAGCCCTGATTTCAGGCAGCGCAGAGCGTTTAGAGCCCACAATAAAAACGCTCGGCCACTCATCGACTCTGCCCGGTTGGCAATTGCGCATTGTCGATGGCAATCACCTGCCAGCCACGCAAAAGCGTCTTGGCCCTTTGCGCACTGAGCGAGGTGCGGCTCGTCCGGGGTTTTCTGTGGTGGTCTACGACCCTGATTTGGACTTGGTCGTTGATCTTCAACCGTGGGAAGACGCCTACGCCAGCGAGCGAGTCAGTGTTCTGCCGCTGCTGACCCGTGCAAGCAAGGGCCAGCTGTGGATGGCTGATCGCCTCTATTGCACCTTGCCCGTCCTGCAAGCCTGCGAAGACACCGGGGCTTCGTTCATCGTTCGTCAACACAGCAAGCATCCACGCCTTATGCAAGAAGGTGATTGGCAGGAGTCAGGAACCGTCGACAGCGGAGCCGTTCGCGAACAAATCATCGAGGTAAAAGGTGGTCGCCGCTGGCGGCGTGTTGAGTTGAGCCTGCAAACGGCGAATGACTCAGGTGATTTGGTAATGTGGTTTTGGAGCAACCTGCCAGACACTGTCAGTGCTTGCCAAATAGCTGATTTATATCGTCGTCGCTGGAATATTGAAGGGATGTTCCAACGCCTTGAGTCGGCGCTGGAAAGTGAAATTAAAAGCCTTGGCAGTCCCAAAGCAGCTCTACTGGGCTTTGCCTCGGCGGTGCTGGCTTACAACGTTTTGTCGGTTCTCAAGCGTAGCGTTGAGCAGGCGCACCGAGAAACGCAGCCAGAGGGTTGGGAAGTTTCGATTTTCCATTTGGCGGTGCATGTTCGCAGTGATTATCAGGGAATGCAGATCGCATTGCCTGCGGAAAATTTCCCTCTTGAAAAAACCTCGCAGGGGCTGGCAGAACGGCTGTTGGCCCTGGCGAGGTTGATCAACCCCAAGGCCGTCGCGAAAAGCCCTCGCGGTCCCAAAGTCGCCAAACCCAAGGAGTGGCTGGAAGGTAAGGCCGCGCAGAAACATTTCTCAACAGCTCGGGTACTTAAGGCTGCCAAGTCGAATAAACAAACTTGAACATGGTTTTAAACGGATTTTAAACACGGACCTTGAAAGGGATGGCTGTAAGAGCGGAACCGTAAGCCGCCATCACGCCGATAACGGATATACACTCAGCAGATCCTAGCCCCCAGTCGATCAGCAAGTAACACCGCCAACCCCGCACTTTCGAGGCGCGACACCTGATCCACCTCCGGCCCCAAAATAGTTTTTTCCACATAAAGCGAGTGCACCTCGCTCACCCCGATAAACCCCAGCCACGCTTCCATATAGGGCTTCTGAAAGTCCATCGCCTGCGCGCCAGGTGCCGAAAAATCCATCCCCCGCGCATACACATTCACTGCGATCTTGTTATGCAAGAGCCCACGCAACCCATGCTCCGGGCTGAACTCAAACAGCACATCCTTCTGCGACACCAAGTCGATAAAGTGCTTGAGCTTGTAGGGAATCGCGAAATTCCACAGCGGCACCGAAAACACCAGCACATCGGCTTGATGCAGGTGAGCCGCCAGCGCTGTGAGTGTCGTCCAAGCCGCGCTTTGTTCTGCGCTTAACGGCGTACCGGCGATGCCCGCGTATTTGGCATCCATCACCGGCCCGTCGAACTCCGGCAAGTCCAGCGCCCATAAATCCAGGGTCACCACTTGGGTGTCCGGGGCGTTCTGCTGGTAGCGAGCGATAAACTGACGAGCGATCTCCAGGGACGCGGAGCGTTGTTTGCGCGGCGAACATTCGATGTGCAGGAGCGTGGTCATGGCGTGGCCTCAGGGAAAGTTGACCTGGGCATTGCAACATAGCGCTCATTGAAATATAAATCGTATTTAAATCATCTATTGATCACCAATCAGAATATGTTCGATGCCTTGTTGCTCAAAACCTTTGTTGCTGTGGTTGATGAGGGCGGTTTCAGCCGTGCCGCAGAGCGCCTGCACCTGACCCAGTCCGCCGTCAGTGGGCATTTGCGCCGTCTGGAAGAGCAGGTGGGCAAGCCCTTGCTCACCCGCACCACGCGCTCCCAGCAATTGACCCCGGATGGCGAACGGTTGATGGCCTATGCCCGTGGCATCCTCGCGCTGAACCGGGACGCCTGGGCCGAGCTGACGCGTTCGGCGTTTGAAGGAAACCTGCGGGTAGGCGTGTCGGAAGAGTTCGCGGATGCGCGCTTGTTGCGTGAACTGCAAAACGTCGCGGCGCAATACCCAGGCATGCACATCAGCGTGCAGGTTGGCATTCCCGGTTCGTTGTTGAGTTTGATGAAGCAGGGTGAGCTGGATGTGGTGCTGGGCTCGTTGTGCGAATCCAGTGAGCCTGGTTTGGCGCTGTGGTGTGAGCCATTAGTCTGGGCTTGGTCCGGGCAGCAGTTGGTGGCCTTGCCGAACCCGTTGCCTCTGGCCTTGTTTCCCGAGCCTTGCCCTTACCGCGAAGCGGCGCTGACGCGTCTGGCCCAAGCCGGCATCGCCCAGCGCAGCGCCATGCAGTGCAGCAGTTATGCGGCGCTGCATGCCGCCGCGTTGGCCGGGTTTGCCATTGCACCGATGGCGCAAAGCCAAGTCGGGCCGGGCTTGACGGTACTCGGCGCCGAACACGGTTTACCCGCGTTGCCGGATGCCGAGTTCCGCTTGTTCAGCGCGCCGGAGGCGGACCCGCGCCTGGTTGAAATAATCACTCAGGTGGTGGTCCGCTACGGCGCTGTTCGTCGCCACTGATGCTCAGCGCAACCAGTTGGTGCGCGCCAGTTCGAGCACTTCATCGCCACGCCCGCTCATCACCGCCTTGAGCATATACAGGCTGAAACCCTTGGCCTGTTCCAGCTTGATGGTCGGCGGCATCACCAGTTCCTGGGTAGCGGTGACCACGTCCACCAGCACCGGGCCGTCATGGGCCAGGGCGCGGCGCAAGGCCGGTTCCAGGTCTTCGGACTGCTCCACGCGAATGCCAAGGATGCCCATGGCGTTGGACATGGCGGCAAAATCCGGATTTTTCAGCTCGGTGCCAGTGTCCAGGTAACCGGCGGCCTTCATCTCCATGGCCACAAACCCGAGTGACGAGTTATCGAACACGATGACTTTCACCGGCAGTTTCAACTGCGCCAGCGAGATGAAGTCGCCCATCAACATGGCAAAGCCGCCATCGCCGGACATTGAGATCACCTGGCGCCCGGGGAATGCTGCCTGCGCACCGATGGCCTGGGGCATGGCATTGGCCATCGAGCCGTGGTTGAACGAGCCGATCAGGCGACGCTTGCCGTTCATCTTCAAATACCGCGCCGCCCACACGGTAGGCGAGCCGACGTCGGCGGTGAAAATCGCATCGTCATCCGCCAGCTCGCTGAGCCAGCGCGCCACGTACTGCGGGTGAATCGGCCGATCGGCCTTCGATGGCTGCGCCAGGTCATCCAGGCCTTGGCGGGCTTTCTCGTAGTGTTTCAACGACGTGTCGAGGAAGCTGCGGTCGGTCTTGCGCGTCAGGCGTGGCAACAGTGCATCGATGGTCTCGCTCACATCGGCAGCGATGCCCAAGTCCAGCGTGGCGCGACGGCCCAGCGCCTGCGGGTTGCGGTCGACCTGGATGATCTTGGCGTCGGTCGGGTAGAACTGGCGATAAGGAAAGTCGGTGCCGAGCATGATCAGCGTGTCGCAGTTGAGCATTGCGTGGTAGCCGGAGCTGAAGCCGATCAGGCCGGTCATGCCCACGTCAAACGGGTTGTCCCACTCCACATGCTCCTTGCCGCGCAAGGCATGCACCACCGGCGCGCCCAAGGCATCGGCCAGCGCGACCACCTGGTCGTGGGCACCGGCACAGCCGCTGCCGCACAGCAGGGTGACTTTCTCGCTGCTGTGCAGGATCTCGCTGAGGCGCTGCAGGTCTTGTTCCGCTGGCAAGGTGCGCGGTGCGTGCAGGGCCGGCCAGGGCTTGAGTTTGTCTTCCACTTCCAGCAGCGAGATATCGCCCGGGATCACCACCACCGCCACGCCACGGTTGAGGATCGCCGAACGCATGGCGCGGTGCAGCACCTGGGGCATCTGCGCCGGGTTGGTGACCAACTCGATAAAGTGGCTGCACTCTTTGAACAGTTCCTGCGGATGGGTTTCCTGAAAGTAGTTCAGGCCGATCTCGGAGGAGGGGATTTGCGCCGCGATAGCCAGCACCGGCACATGGTTGCGATGGCAGTCGAACAGGCCATTGATCAAATGCAAGTTGCCCGGCCCGCAGCTGCCGGCACACACCGTCAACTCGCCGGTGGCTGCCGCTTCGGCACCCGCTGCGAAGGCGGCCACTTCTTCGTGGCGCACGTGCATCCACTCGATGCTGTCCATGGTGCGCAGGGCGTCGGTGAGGCCGTTAAGGCTGTCGCCGGTCAGGCCCCAGATGCGCTTGATGCCCGCCTGTTCAAGGGTGGTCGCCAATTGCTGGGCCAGGTTGATTTTCGCCATGAAGAACTCCAATCGTCAGTGAGGTTAAAGGCTGCTGATCAGTAGAGGACAGTTCGATCATGGCGAATGCTCCGCTGTTAATGTGAAGATTGCGTCATGGAGGCGCGGTATTGATCATCAGGCTCGCACTAGCCCCAACCAACGCCACACAACTTTCTCACCATCAACCCGAGGCATCAGGGCTGCGTAATCCAATAGCCGCTCGCTGCCGGCTTTGTAATCGCACACCCACTTTCCCGGATAAGGGCAGGGTTCGCCGCTGCGTGCACGCATGCCGCTGACGGTCCATAGCCAGCGCACGTTCTGGCCTTCATGCATCGGCAGGCGCTCATTCAACTGGACGGCGCACTCCACGCAGCGGTCAGCTTCCATTTCCCAGCGACCGGTGCGCGGGGCAGGATCGCCACTGTAGGCGTGCTGGGCTGGCTCTGGGGGTGTTTGATCGGTATCGCGCTGCCACAGTGCCAAGCTGTCACTGGGTTGCTGGGGGAGCGTTGGCAGAATTTCGCCTTGTTTGAATTCGCGGCGCGAACCCGCAACGCCGGGCACAAGCCACCAGCCAGCTTGAGTGCACGTCATGTCTGCGACCATGCTAAGCGACTTAGAGGTTCGGGCGGGGGCGGGCGGCATTGGCTTGATCTGTCGCTGTGCTGGCGTCGGCCAGTCGCTGTCGGCATCGAAACGCGCCATCCAGCGTAGGCTATCGGGGTCGGTAAAGCGTTCATTCGGGTCACCGTCCCATTGGCCGAAGCCCAGTAATCCCAGGTCGTCGTAGCGAATGGGCTTGAGCAGCTTGTTCAAGAGCATGGGCAGTTCGGGCACGCCGTGTTCGACGGGGTAAAGCTCGGGCTGCTCACCCAGCTCGATCCATTGGCCGCTGTGCAGTTCGGTGATGCTGATGCAGGGGTGGGCGAGTGCTTCGCGTACCTGTTCACGGCTCAGGTCGAGTTTTTCGCGCCAGTGATCGGCCAGCAGGAAGGCCCAGGTGGGAGGGCGGATGCCGTTGGGTAGTTCGTCGCGCATGCCAAAAGGGTATTCGATGTCGAGCCCATAGAAAGCCGGGGTCAGCGCGCGCTCCCAAGTGGTAACTTCGGCCCGCGTGCCATATTCCATTGGGTTGGCCATGGCGAAACCGCTGTAGACCTGATGAGCCTTGAGCAGGTCAATGGTCCTGAGCACGAACTGGCGCCAGGCATCGCGGTTGTCCAGCCACCATTGCCAGCGGTAATAGAATGATATCGAGGAATAATGGGTTCTGGTTCCCTCTGCCTCGAGCGGACTGCGCCAGAAATGACCTGCCGTCGTCGGGGAGGAGGCATGGTTTGCTTCGTCTGTGAACCAGAAAGCGAAGGTAAGGCTTGGATGGGCCTCAATGGCCTGCTTGCGTAGCTCAGGTTCCTCCTCGGGGTAGGGATGAGGGCGATCTGCGTCAGGATGAATTGTCATGGTGTATGGGTGGCCAAGCAGTTGCTCGAAGGCTTCGTGGATATCCACCATCAATAGCGCGACATCCCGATGGTCGTCACGGGAGGGATGGAAATAGAAGCTTAGGAAAGGGCTGACGCTATGCGAAGCTAGCTCGGTGCCAGATTCAGAGTTTGGCCACTCTTTCAATAACTCGATAAAGAGATCTTTTTCTTCAGCGGTAAACATCTGATGAGTTGTGCTCATATTATTTCTTCTTTCTTGCCTGCTCATTGGGAGTGGATTTCTTCTCATCTGCCTCAAAGCCAACGCAATCCTCCGGCACCCTCAAAAGCGCAACTTTCTCCTTGCCGACTTTGTTTGGATTGACGCCCGTTTGCGGTGTCATGAGCCGGACGTAATCATTCAGTTGTTCGTCTCTCACCCAATCCCCCGGAAACTTGATCTCCACCGCTGCAAACACATTCTCGGTTTCAAACGGCTCCTGCCGGTACTCAACGACTACCAGGTCCGGCGCGAGCGAACTTTTGGGCCGTGGCCAAAAAGGCTGCATTGCACTTCCGAATCGCTTAGGTCGTGTGGCCGGCTCACCCAGCAGCGCTTTCTTGCTGTTGCCGTTGTAGTTGGGTTCTGCCTTGAGCGGGCTGCGCCACGCCAGTGCTTCGTCCACGGCCTCAAAAAACAACGAGGCGGTGAACTGCTTGAGGGCGATTTCGATGGTGGTTTGCACAGTATCGCCAGCAATTTTCTTGCGAATACGGCGTGGCACCTTGATCGGCATCTGTAACGCAACGGTGCAGACCTGGCTGATGGCCGGACGAAAAGGCACCTTGCGCTCGATGTATTCCTTGAATGTGATGTTCTCCTGGCCCCGCCGAGAAACCGTGCTGTTGCCGCCGCGATCCACCACGGCAAAGGTCGAACTCTTGACCTCGATTTCGCGGCTCATTGCTTCAATGGTGGCGCGAAGCGTTTGTTTTATCTGCTTCCTGCGCTCGGCAATCTCCAGGGCGAGCTGGGCCAGCTCGGCGGCGGTCTTAGTGTTTTCGAATGCTTGATTAGCACGATAGGCGCGATAGGCACCGTCGATAATCCGAGCGACAACGGGGGCTAGAGGACCGGGCATCAGTCACGTTCTCCCTTGTGTTGATCCAGAAAACCGTCGGGGAAAATGGCGGTGGCTTCAACGGGTGACCCTTGGTCATCAACGGCCATCAGATAGGGCTGCCAGGTTTCGGTGATTTGCTGATCGTCGCGCATGATTGCCTTGTGGGCCTGCACGGGGGTGCATGTCTCAGTCGCCGTCCACTCGGTTCCACCCAGAGGGCAGGTCAGGCCTTCGGCAAGGACCGCTGCGCCATCCGTGATGCGATATCGATAGCCTGCAAAAGCACGTTGATCGTTTTTGAGCAGCGTGTAGCGTCCCAGGAAGGCCCCCGGCGGTAGCACAGAGCTTTGTGCAAGGCCAAGAGGATTACCCGTACCGACCGCATCTGTGGTGACGGGCCCTTTGATTCTGATAGCCAGACCATCGAGGGTAATGCCGTCGCCATCGATCGTGATGCTGCCCCCGGGAGCTCTCAGAACAAGGCGCTCGCCCGATGCAAGATCAAACACTCGGGTTTTTTGCTCAATACATTGTCCTGCCGAGAGACGGTAACGGTTGCCCACGGATTGCTCAACGTTGCCGCCAATCTGCACGTTGTGGTCAGCAGCAATCTTGTCAGATCGATCATTGGCAATTTCCTCGATTCGGTCACCACCAATGCTGATGTGATGGTTGCGTCCCAGTTTGTGTGTTCGATCGCGGCCCACTTCCAGATGCTGGTCTTGAACGACAACAAGTCGCTCATCGTTGCCCACTCGCTCGTTACGGTCGTGACCTATTTCAATTTGTTCGTTACGCTCGACTTTTTCGCTTCGGTCGTTACCCACGAAAGTGGTGTTGTTGTGCTTGATGTGGATGTTCTTGTCTTTTTCAGCATGGATAAACACCTCTTCCTGGCCGAGTTCATCCTCAAAGCGCAGCTCGTTAAAGCCTTCGCCCTTATGGGTGCGGCTCTTGATGGTCATGCGTGTCTTATGCTTGGGCAATTCATAGGGCGGCAAATTGGTTTGCCGGTAGGTGCGGCCCGTGGCGATCGGCTGGTCAGGATCACCGTCCAAATAGCTGATCACTAGCTCCTGACCTACACGAGGGACGGCCATGGCGCCCCAGGTCGCACCGGCCCAACCCTGAGCCACGCGAATCCAGCACGAGCTCTGATCGTTGTTTTTGTCCGCGCGGTCCCACGGGAACTGCACCTTGACCCGGCCCCACTCATCGCAATAGATCTCTTCGCCCGGCGGCCCAACCACGGTGGCGATCTGCGGGCCGTCGATGCAGGGTTTATCGCACAGCGGGGCTTTCCAGTCGGACATCCAATGGATCGCGCTGGCCTTCATTTCGTAGGAGGTGCCGCTGTCGCTGCCGAATGCTTCCTCCTCAAGACTGCTGTGCTGTTTGCCTTCATGGGTGACGGCAATGCTGCGCCAGCGATCATTGAAATCCTCACGGGGATGCTCGTTGAGGTCGAACGCCAGTCCCGGTTGCAGGCGCGCATCGTCACCGGCCACGTGTGCCAGCTTGGCGTCATTACGCAGTGCAGTGAGGCGAGTTTTGGTAAAGGGCTTGCCGGCGATATCGCGCTTGTAGCGGCCGGGGTAGTCGTAGCGTTCGTAGTCCTTGTGCTGGTGGTTCAGGTCCTGGTCGCCGGTGGCGGTGTGTTGCTGGTCGTAGCGCGGGTGGGTGAAGGTGTAGTCGCGCTGCACCTGGCGCGCGGTGCGCACTTGTTCGGTGTAGTGAAAGCGGGTTAACGCTGGTTCCATGGAATCAGCGCCCGCCATTGGCTGGTAGATCACCGGGCAATCGGTATGGGTGCCGATGGTGCCAAGGCCGCCGACGCGGTCGGTGAGGACCAGGGTGTGGCCGTCGGCGCGGTGTTCGAAGGTGTAGAGCAGGCCTTCTTCGGCGGCCAGGCGGGCGATGAAGTCGAGGTCGGTTTCGCCAGCCTGTACGCAGTATTCGCGGGGTTGGTGTTCGAAGCAGATTTCGCTGCGGATGTCGGTCAGTTTCTGCTCGGCCAGCATGCTGGTGATGATGTCGGGCACGGTCTGGGCCTGGAAGATCCGCCAGTTGGAACGTAGATCGAAACGCTTCAGGGTCGGTTCGACCACAGCGGTGTAGCGGGTGCGGCGAAAGCCGGTATCGCCCTGGGTGAACAGGCTGACCAAGCCGTGCACGTAACGTACCGGGGTTTCACCGCGCGAGATCGTGAACAGTCCCGCCAGGTCGAGCACGTTATTGAAGTCGATGGCAGCGTTGTGGCTGGCCAGTTCCAGGGTGAGCTTGAAGGGCTGGGACAGGCTTTCATCGAGCTTGAACGAGACCACGTCGAAGGCGCCGCCTTTCAAGGGTTCGAAGGTAAAACGCAGGTCGCTTTGGCGGGGCATTGTGGCCCTCCTGATCGGCTATATATGAACAAGACGCTACATCGCGAGGATTTTGTTCAGCGATACCAGTACTTCCTGAGTGATAGCATTCAGGCGGATTGAGTAGACCGTGTAGGCGACCGTCAGCACCACAGCGGCCATGGCCCAAGGCGTCCAAAGTGGCCAGGTGCGTTTGATCCGGTAGTTGCGCGGCGCGACGTTCTTCAGCGGGTCGGTCAGACGCTTGGGTGTCTCGCCGCGCAAGGGGCGCAGCAGACCGTGCAGTTGGTCGATGATCTTCTGTATTTCGTCATCACCTTTGGCGTGGGCGCCGTATTTGCCCTTCAGACCGGTGATGAGGCACTGGTACATGAACTCCAACACATGCTGGTATCTGGCCGCGTCGGGGATCATGTTGTTCATCACGATGAAGAACCGCTCCCCACCCCAGGTTTCCTGATGGAAGGCGTTGAGGAGCGAGTCCTGGCTCCATTCTGAAGATCTTCCCCATGGAGTGCCCATGACCACTTCATCCACTAACAAGCAAAGGCTGTAGGAGTACGCCTTGAGCATGCCGGCGTCGTAGTCGAGTTGGCTGACCTCTTCCAAGATTGCAGTGATATGGTTACGCACGGCTTGGTACAGCGCAGGTACATTGTCGAGTTGATCCAGATAGCGCAGGCGGATGACCAGCCCGATCAACGGCGTAGCCGCGCCGCACAATGGATTCCATGCCACGCCACGCATGTCGAACTCCGGGTCCAATAACAGCGCGAGGGTGTCAACCGAGGCCGGACGCTCCGGCCTGGTTACCTGCGGGTGTGGGGTAAGTTGTGAAGAGTGGGAGTTTTGTGCTTCCGACATCGGGCAAACCCTGTTCTAAAAGTATGTCTATTAGAACTTCGGTGTTATGCGATGTCATGTCGGACGGATTCGCCGCGTTTCGTGGTTCTTGGATGTAAGAAATGTCTCTTTTGCAATGCGCTTAACTGGATTCTCTTTGAATGAGGTTTCAATGAGCGCGCAGGGCAGCCAGATAGCTCGGAGTTCTGTTTGCCCGCTAAGGCTTTATGGTAGCGCGGTACTGCCGCGTGCGCCGCGCGATAAACCACTGGTCACACACCAGCGCCAGCGAGAGGGCGATCTTGGCGTTGGGCTGGCGCCCACGGCTAAGGCGGCGCATTTACTCGCGCATTGGCAGCGTTAAGCAGATCCAAATGTGGGAGGGGCGTACTGCTCCTCCCACATATTTGGTACTCAGCGGCGACGGAACAGCGGCAACGGTTCATCCGTGGCGGCCTGGTACGTCACCGAGAAGTCCTTGAGGCTTTCCAGCGCTTCATACGGGTCTTTGTCGGCGCGCAAGGCGAAGGCATCGAACCCGCAACGGCGCAGGTAGAACAGCTGGTCGCGCAGCACATCGCCAATCGCGCGCAGTTCGCCCTTGTAACCGTAACGGTCACGCAGCAGGCGCGCGTTGGAGTAGTTGCGGCCGTCGGTGAAGGCCGGGAAGTTCAGGGCAATGACCTGGAAGTGCTGCACGTCGTCGCCGATCTCTTCGGCTTCCTCGTCGGCGTCCAGCCACACGCCCAGGCCGCCGTCGCGGGCCTTGAGGGCGTGCCCGTGTTCGCGCCACAGGGCCAGCGGCACGATCAGGTCGTCGCAGTTGGAAATGCCGTCGAAGCTCGCGTCCTTGGGCAGCAGGTGCCAGGTTTCGTCGAGGACTTCGTTGTTCTTAATGATTCGCTGCATAGACGCGCTCCTTGAACAGGTCGATGCCAATGCGCTGGTAGGTGTCGATGAAACGCTCATCTTCGGTGCGCTGTTCGATGTACACGTCGATCAGCTTGCCGATCACCTCGGGCATGGCTTCCTGGGCAAAAGACGGGCCGAGGATCTTGCCCAGGCTCGCATCGCGGCTGGCGCTGCCACCCAGGGACACTTGGTAGAATTCTTCGCCTTTCTTGTCCACGCCCAGGATGCCGATGTGGCCGACGTGGTGGTGCCCACAGGCGTTCATGCAGCCGGAGATGTTCAGGTCCAGCTCGCCAATGTCGAACAGGTAGTCCAGGTCGTCGAAACGGCGCTGGATCGATTCGGCAATCGGGATCGACTTGGCGTTGGCCAGGGAGCAGAAATCGCCGCCTGGGCAGCAGATGATGTCGGTCAACAGGCCGATGTTCGGCGTGGCGAAACCGCCTTCGCGCAACTCGCCCCACAGGGTGAACAGTTGGCTCTGCTCGACGTCCGCGAGAATGATGTTCTGCTCGTGGGAGGTGCGCAGTTGGCCGTAGCTGTAGCGCTCGGCCAGATCGGCGACGGCGTCCAGCTGTTTGTCGGTGATATCGCCCGGTGCAACACCGGTAGGCTTGAGCGACAAGGTCACGGCCACATAGCCCGGCTTTTTGTGCGCCAGGGTGTTGCGCGTGCGCCAGCGGGCAAAGCCTGGATGTTGCTGGTCGAGGGCAGCCAGTTCGGCGTCCTGATTGCTCAGGGCTTTGTACTCAGGGTCGACGAAGTGCTTGGCCACACGGTGTACTTCGGCTTCGGTCAGGGTGGTCTGGCCGCCGCGCAGGTGTTCCATCTCGGCATCGACCTTCTGGGCAAATACCTCAGGGGTCAGCGCCTTGACCAGGATCTTGATCCGGGCTTTGTACTTGTTGTCACGACGGCCATAGCGGTTATAGACCCGCAGGATGGCGTCGAGGTAGCTCAACAGGTCCTGCCACGGCAGGAACTCATTGATGAATGCACCGACCACTGGCGTACGGCCGAGGCCGCCACCCACCAGCACACGGAAACCCAGCTCGCCGGCGGCGTTGTGCACCGGCTCAAGGCCAATATCGTGCACTTCGATGGCGGCGCGGTCCGAGGTCGAGCCATTGATGGCGATCTTGAACTTGCGCGGCAGGTAGGCGAATTCCGGGTGGAAGGTAGTCCACTGACGGACGATTTCACACCAGGGGCGTGGGTCGATCAGCTCGTCAGCGGCAACGCCGGCGAATTGGTCGGTGGTCACGTTGCGCAGGCAGTTACCGCTGGTCTGAATCGCGTGCATCTGCACGGTCGCCAGCTCAGCGAGGATGTCCGGCACGTCTTCCAGCGCCGGCCAGTTGAACTGTACGTTCTGGCGGGTACTGATGTGGGCGTAGCCTTTGTCGAAGTCGCGGGCAATCTTGGCCATCATGCGCGTCTGGCGCGAGGTCAGTTGGCCATAAGGCACGGCAACCCGCAGCATCGGCGCAAAGCGCTGAACATAAAGGCCATTTTGCAGGCGCAGAGGGCGGAACTCTTCTTCGCTCAGTTCACCTGCTAGGTAGCGTCGGGTCTGATCACGGAACTGCTTGACGCGGTCCTCGATGATGCGCTGATCGTATTCGTCGTATACGTACATATAGGTCCTGTTCTCGGCAAATCTGCGCGCACGGCCGCGCACTCCCAACGGAGCCGGCGCACGATACCAGTTTGCGTTTATGCGCAAAAGTGATGTTTGAGTATATGTAAATAACCAAATTGACTAATGAGAACCGTTATCGCGATACCCACATTTGTCATGCGGGCAATCATCAACTTTACTGTGCTCGTGTCTTCGTGCAATCACCTATAAAACCGACAAGAGGCGATGCGATGAGCAACTCAACCAAAGCCCGTAAACCTGACAGTACCGTTGATGCCTGGGCCATTCTGTTCCTGATTATTCTGGTGGTTGGAACCGCCGTGTTCTGGGTTAGCCACCAGTAAAAGAAGGTTGATTGAACCTCGATTGACTGTCGCATTGCCACTATGATGGCGATCAACATTCGAGGCTCAAATAACCATGTTGAAGGTTCTGATTGCGTGTGCGTGGTTACTGGGATCGGCGTATGGGGCGATGGCCCATGCGACGTCGGTGGTATTTCTCAACCCAGGCACGTCCACGGAAACCTTCTGGGTCAGCTATGCGCAATTCATGCAGGCCGCCGCCAAGGACCTCGGCCTGGATTTGCGCGTGCGTTATTCCGAGCGCAACGCGGATAACACCTTGGCCCAGGCCCGGGAAACGCTGCAAGGCAGTGAGCGGCCCGATTACCTGGTGCTGGTGAACGAGCAATATGTCGCCCCGCAAATTCTGCGCATGGCCCAGGGCAGTGGGGTGAAGTTACTGATGGTCAATAACGCGCTCACCGCTGACCAGGTGCAATTGCTCGATGCACATAAAGACGCGCAGTGGATCGGCAGCCTGGTGGCGGACGACGAGCACGCCGGTTACCTGATGCTCATCGACCTGCTGCACCAGCACGGCCCGATCGCCGCCGGCGAGTCACTCGACCTGCTGGCGTTTTCCGGCGCCAAGAATACCCCGGCCGCGCAACTGCGCGAACAAGGCTTGCACCGCGCCCTGGCCGAACACCCCGAAGTGCGCCTGCGCCAATTGGTCTACGGTGAGTGGAACCGCCAACGCGCGTTTGAACAAGCCACGCAGTTGTTTAAGCGCTACCCGCATACCGCATTGGTGTGGTCGGCCAACGATGAGATGGCGCTGGGGGCCATGCAGGCGCTGCAAAGCAGCGGGCGCATGCCGGGCAGGGACATCCTGTTCGGCGCCATCAACAGCTCACCCGATATCCTCAATGCGCGTCTGGAGGGGCGCCTGAGTACTCTGGTGGCGGGGCATTTCACCCTGGGCGGGTGGGCGATGGTATTGATCAATGACGATGCCAAGGGTGTCGATATCGGCGCCTACGGCGGGCGTGATCGCCAGCAGGCGTTGTTCCAGTTGATCGATAGCACCCAGGCACAGCGCTTGCTGGGGCCAACGCCGCCGGTGGATTTTCGCGCCTTGTCGGCTGCAGGCAAGCCCGCCTCTTACCGCTACCCGTTCAGCCTGCAACTGCTGCTGCGTTAAACCCCGGCCAGGTGCAGCACCAGCTTGACGATACCGAACAAGGTCAACGCAAACACCGCCGTGAACAGCAAGCCCATGATCACAAAATGGCTGGGCTTGCCGTGGGTGAAGTCGCGGGCGCGGTTTTTGCCGCTCTGTACGCCAAAGGCCGCCGCCATCACGCTGTGCAGCATCTGCCAGAAGCTCGGCGGTTTGTTGTCGTTGGGGTCGTCCATACAGCCCTCGTCTGCAAGGTGTTCGTACAGAGCATAGACAATCCGGCGGCGCCTATTCAGGTCATAGCGCTTCCAGCCCCAGGAACAACTCCTGGTCGAGCGGTGGCTTGATCTCGGCTTTCTCCAGGTTGACCACGGCACGGTTGTCGGCGCGTGCTTGCTCGATCAGTTCCCGGCGGGTGTACCTGCGCTCGGCAATCGTTTTCAAATGGCCGAAGGCAGGTTGCGACGCAGGTGTATCGGCGGCGGGGTAGTGGAAGTGGGCGTACCACAACACGCCGTCCTCAAGGGGGTTGCCGGCGTTGATCGGTTTTTTATCACGAATGGCATACTCGGTGAGAAAGTCACCGGCCTTCAAAACGACTCGACTGCGCACCAGGTTGATATCGACAAAGCCATGGCGCCACAAATAAGCGACATTGGCGGCTTTCGGGCGCTGCAGCTTATACCCTGTGGCGCATGCCTCGCGGGCTTGTTGTGTCGCGGCGCTGGCTTGCGTCAGGTAATCAGTGCGCAATGTGACGCCTTCTGCATGGGTCGCATGGTTACGCATAAGCTCCTCAGCAAGGGCTTCGAACTTCGCCGCATGCTGGCTTAGCATCACATCCCATTCGTGAGGGTCCAGGCCCTCGCGTCGGCTGAGGTCCTGAAGCTTGCGCTGTTGAAAGCGAATACTTGCATCAATACCGGCCCGTTCGCCCTTGACGATCTCTGCCTGCGCTTTGATCGCTGCTAACGTGCGGCGGCCCACATGCGCAGTGGGCGGCTCGGGCGATTGTGCGGGGTCGACGACGTTCCAGACGGCTTCACTGGCGTGTTGATGGTAAGTGGCGATGGTTTGCCCGGTGAGTGGGTCCTTGATGTCGACGAAACTGCCTTCAACACCTGGCTCGCTCGCACGCAAGTCACCCACCAGGGTCTCCCGGTTACGGGTTTTGATCAGCCTGCGGCTGGCGGGTTTCTGCCGGGCGTATCGGTTGGGGGCTTGCCTGGGGGCAAAGCCCTCTTCAGAGAGGATCAACTGGGCCAGTTGCGCTTCGAGGGTGGTGCGGGCCACGCTGAACTGCTCCAGGAAAGAGGTTCTGTAGCGCTCTCGCACAAGCTCGGAACCCATTTCAGATAACGAGTTAACGGCGTTTTCCAGTCGACCGAACTGCTGGAGCGCACCCTTGAGAACGTCAATTTTTTCGGCCGCTGAGTAACCGCTGGTGGCGAGTATTTCGGTATGCGTGAGTATGGCGATAGTCGCTCGGCGATCGGTGAGAACCTCGAGGAAAGGCCGCTCCTTTGGGTTGTCAGTGTCACGCGCCCGATCGACGATCAACTCGACATACGCCAACAGCTTATGCTGTTCGATAATCACCGACGAAACCGTGTTGTTGGACGTGATTTTACTGGTGAGCCGAGTCCTCAATTCCGGATGAGCCTGTTGCAGAGTGGCTTCAATCTTTTGCGCGACGTCGAACATTTCCTTGAGAACTTCCAGCCGCTGCGTTGCACCGCTGATGAACGCCTCGTAAGCGTCGGTGATGTGGTTGGGCAGTTCTGTGTTGACCCGTCGCAATAGCTCGGAAAGGCTTTCGCCGCGTACGGTATCCAGCGTGTTTTTGATTTTCTGGTACAGGTTCGAGTAAGACGATAATAAGTAATTGAAAATGTTGTTGGTCGCGATATCTCGTACCTCCGTGTATTGACGCTGCGTTCTGTCCAGTTCCAGCAGTTCTCTGGCCATGGCCAGCGATTTTTCCTGGGTGGAAATATAGGCTTTTGTGTTTTCCTGGTAATTGTCGACTGCAATGTTCCAAGCGCTTGTGGCGCGTGCTGTCGAGTCTTGCCTTTGCGCATGACGTTCAGCGATTCGGGGGCGCAGTTCGGGAAGTAATGTGGCGCTGCCAAGCCTTTCCCAGTCCGCTCTCAAGGCTTGCTTGTGTTCTATCAGTTGACCCTGAGCCTTTTTCACTGTGTCTGTGAGCTGTTGCGCCTGGGGTACCAATGCACTTGCTTCAACACTGAGGGCTTCGAGTCCTGAGTTCAGCTCCTCCAATCGAGCCTTGCGTTTTTTTTGCCATTCACTTAACCGCTCCCTGGGCATGCCTCCCTCCAGCCTTGCACCGCGATCCAGCCGCCAATGCCCCTGGCCGTCGCTGAACAGCCTGAAGCCAGGATGCAGCGGGTGCTGCGGATGAACGATGTAGACATCGCCAAAACCCGGCACCACGCTGACCTGGAACAGTAGCCCGGCAATGCTGGCGTGCCATTTGTCGTTGATCCGGTAGAGCCCTTTGAACACGCCGGTTGTCTGCGCGGTTGGCAGGGGATTGGGCCACGGCACATGGATATCCAGTAACGCCTTGAGCAATTTCGCGGCGGCCTAGGGGCTGGCCAACGAACGGCTGAAGTCCAGGGTGGTGTGCCCTTGCGCGGGGGGCTCACCCGGCAGCGACACGGCGCCACGGCGGGTCACTGGAGCGGTTTGCCCAGGCGGCAATCCCCGCGGTGACGCCAGGCTTCAAGGTGCACGCCGCGCTCTTGTGCGGCTGGCTCCAGCAACGGCTGCGAGGATCGGCTGGAAGGTGCGCCAGCGTGCAGCAGAACCATCGCGGTGTTGAGCAATAGATCAATCAGCGCCAGCTCACGGGTGGTTGCATCAGTGCTGTCCAGGCCTGCCAGGTCCTGCTCCAGGCTGGCGACCAGTACCATGAACCAGCCCGCCAACATCGCCGGCCCCTGTACCAGTGGCAGCAGCAGGGTATTGAACAGCAGCCATGCACCCTCCATCACAATGGCCCAGCGGCTCTCGCTGTTGGAGACCGACTCGCGGTCAGCCAGGTCGACCAGCGCCCGTGCGGTGCTGCCGAACAGATGGTGCAGCAATTGGCCGTTGAGCTGAGACTGCAGCCACTCTCCGGCGCCCTCATCGACTGCCAGGGTTGCAGGTGCCGGTTGTTGCGGCGGGCGGGTTTCATCGCCCGGCAAAAAGCGAATGATGTGCGGTTCCCGGATGCCGTTGTAGGCATACACCGGGCGCGCCGTGTCGCTCAGCCAGGTCAGCACACGTGTTTGCAGCTCGCCCGGTTCGGCCAGCGCGTCCAGCAGCGCTTGGCGCGTGGGGTATTCGTGCAGGCAATCGGCATATAACGGTTGATACAGCAGGTGTGGCCCGATACGGGCATCGCGCGGTTCGATAATAAAGGCGTTGTTGACTTCATCGGGCTTGGCGCCAGCCTTGCGACACAACGCCAGTGGTCGCAGGACAATCTCCTGTTCATCGACATAGCGGTCGGCGGGCATTTCACCCAGCAGCGCTTTGACATAGCGGTAACCGGTGACGGTGACACCGTGCTGTCGGCGGATTTTGTATTCCAGCGCCTGCATGGGCAGCTTGACCTTGAGTTCACCGGTAAACAGCGTTTCCCGGCGCCGTGCATCGCGGGTATCGGACAGCAGCAGAGCCTGGATTTTTTTCGGGTAGGCGCTGCCGATATCGACGCGCTGGATCAACCCATTGCTGCCCAACAGATAGTCTTCATCCAGCCAGTCCGGCAGGGCCTGGGTGCCTGTGGTCGAGAGCGTCAGTGTGCCTTTGGGCTTGCCGGCAAGATTCTTCAGTGCCAGTTGCGTCAGCGTCAGCGGCACGTGCTCGATAATGCCGGCACCGCCTGGGTAACCGGCGGCCACGGCGAAATCCAGCAGCACTTCGTCGGGGTCGAAGTCGGCGTGATCCATTTTCATTTGCGTGCGCAGGGCATTGCGGCTGAACGCGTGGATATTTTCAATCCCTTCGTTGAAGCTGCGGCCTTGGTTCTGTTGCAGCACTCGCGCCATATCCTGAAGGTGGCGGTGGTAGGCAAAACGGTCTGCGGGCTCGGCTTGCCTGAGCCAGTCGGGCAGTTGCTGGTTGACCTGCTGCAGGCGCGCGGGCTCGGGTGTGGCGAGCGTGGTAAACCACAGCGCGGGGTCCGTGAGGGTGTCCAGGCGCCGCTCCAGGGTGAGTTCGTCATGCCCCTGGAATGTCAATGCCTGCAGATCTTCAAGCTGTTGATTGAGGATCAGCCCGGCCTGTTGCTCGAACACGTTGGTATCGGGTTCGTTGCAGCGCCAAGTCAGACGTTCGAACTGGAACTGGTTGTGCATCCTGGCGGTCCAGGCGACGCCGAAGTCATCGAGGGAGGCAAAAGTCTCGATGGCCCCGGCCACGCTGTAGAGCAGTACGTGTTTATCACGCACCAGCAGCAGGTCGGGTGTCAGTACGCGGGTTTCTTCACCGGCCCTGGCGAGGGTGCTTTCAATGAAATAGGCATAGGTAATGGGCGTGGAGTGCGGCAGGCGCTCCACGCGTGTCGGCCAGGTGGCGACCACGCTGAGCATGTCCCGTTGGCTGTCGTTGAGGTTTGATCGGCCGGCCGCCGCGGCGGTCATCTGGCCATTGAGAAAATCCCCCAGCCACTGCCAGCGACTGTTGCCATGGCTGTCGCTGGCGCTCCAGTAGTCAGCCAGGTCGTGCTGGAAATACACGGGGAGCGACAGGCGCAACTCGTCGATGATTGTCGCGATCACTTGCATGTCGATCAGTGGCAGCGTCGCAGGCTTGAGGATATTGGGTACTTTCTGCGTCAAGTAATACGGCAGTTCGCGGTGGGAGTGCAGGTCCAGCAGCTGCGGGTTGAGTACATGCTCGATCACCACGTTCATCAGCAGGCGGTAGGTGTAAGCGCCCGAGGGGGTCGGGCTGGCCAGTTTGAGGTTGAGCAGGTCCAGCGCCAGCGTGGGGTAGTGCTCCAGAATGCGATTGCGCAAGGCATTGGAGAGCACTGAATACAAGGCCGGGCGTGTGGCGAACCGTTCATGCACGGCCTTGGCGGGCAGTTGGCTCAGGGGCAGGGGGGACGCGGAGGGCGTTGCGGCATGCATGACAAAATCCTTTTTCCGGTTTCAATCCGGTGCCTTGTGGCGGCCGGGGCGATGGGCCGAGGGTCGGCCCGCCATTAGAAAAACGATTTTGCTCAGCGCGGGGGCGGTATCGGTATACCGCGAATAAAGCCTGGGCCTTCAACCCGGCGTGGCGCGGGCTGCTATTTATGCACCACCGGGCACATCGACTCGCGTGATGTCCTGTCATTCCATTTCAAAGGAGTGACACCATGGCAGATTCATCCCCTCAACCTGCCGTTAGCCTGGCGCTTGAGGCTACCCGCAGTCTTCACGGCGACTTGCTCGAACAGAACCTGCCTCAATGGCTGGTCGAGGCAACGCCGGCTCGCCGGCAGGCGCTTAAAGCCGCGGCCCCGGTCTTGCCGCAATGGTACAAAAGTGCCACGCCCGCCCAGCGCAACAGCATCAATGCAAGCGTCAAAGCCAACGCTGTGGCCCAGGCCCAATTGGATAACACCATGGCGGCATTCAAGGACGTCGATGCGTTCGCCAGGCCATTGTTGCTCAAAGCGCTCAAAGACCAGTTCAAGGTCGAGGTAGACGTGGACAAGACGTTCCTGTGCCTGCGCCGTGCACTGGATATCAGCGTACTGGAAGCGGAACTGGGTTCGTTCGAACTGTTGAAGCTGTCGATGCTGCAAGCGACCCTGCATAATTTCGAAGCCTGGGAATGCAAGGCGGGTGCCTACCACAAGACTTCAGGTTTTGTGCTCGAGAGCACCACACCTGGCACCTTTGAACAGGCCGCTGTCGAGCTGACGGTCAGCCAGTTCATGACCTTGTGCCGCAGCCTGGATATCGGCGCGCAGTATCAAAGCTACCTCAAAGCGTTTTTCGACCCGGTCGACACCCGCCCTGAACCGCCGCTTCAGCAACACTTCATTGCCAGCCAAAAAGCGGCTATGAAGGCGGCCGCCGAATATGCCGTGGTGAAAGGCGATATCGAGCCTGCGGATCACGTCATGATCCTGTCGGTGATCAACGGCAATCTGTATCCCACGCTTGGCGACGAGCGAGTCTGGCCGCTGGACCTGAGCCTGATGCAAAAAAGACTCACCGGCTGCGTCTATTTTGCAATCGGTGACCGCTACGGCGAGGCGTTGATTCTGTATGTCCCGCATGACCCGGTTCACCCCCCTCAAGCGCTATACCCGCCAGCAACTACGCCTGGAGTTCAAACGCCTGTTCACCGCGCGCGACGGGATGGCGGATGACGACCCGGCGCCAACGGCCTACCAACAGTTTTTCAGCCAGTTCCTGCCCTATGATCAGCGTCCCTACTATTTCAGTCAGTTCAAACAAAAGTCTTCCAGCTCGCCTTGGCGATGGTTCGTGGCGTTCGTATTTGGATTGTCGCCGCTCACACGCATCAAAGAATTGCCGCCTGAAAAGCCTGCGAAAATGGAGCCGGTCAGCGACCCTTACCTTGCACCCAGCAACATGATGCCCTACCGCGGCATAGGGACCTTTTCCGGGCTGCTCGACCTATGGCCCTACCTGTACGAAAAACACCGTGACAAGATCCTGGCCGATGCCCGCGCCCATGCGGTGCCTACCGCCGAGGTCGATGCCAAGGCGCGGGAGGCCAAGCTTGCGCATTTGTTCGAAGTCGGCATGCTGGCACTCAATCTGGTCTCGATGTTTGTGCCCGTACTGGGTGAAGTCATGCTGACGTTGATGGCCGAGCAGTTGCTGTCGGAGGCCGTGGAGGCATCGGTGGAGTGGGCCGAGGGCGACAAGCACGCGGCCAAGGCGCACCTGATCGACTTGGCGGAGAATCTGGCCCAGCTCGCGGTGATGGCGGGTGTGGGGGCGGCGGCGGGAAAATTCAAAGCGCTTGACCCCGAGCCTGTGCTTGAACCGCTTAGCCCGGTCACGTTGCCCAATGGCCAGGTCCGTCTCTGGCGCCCTGACTTGGGCCCTTATCAAAGCCCGGTGGTGCTGGCTGAAGGCAGCGTTCCTGACGCTTTGGGGCACTACGCGCATGAGGGCAACCTTTACCTGCGCCAGGACGGCAAAGTGTATGAAACGTACTTTGATGATGCGATAAAACAGTGGCGTATCAAGCACCCAACCGATACCGAGGCTTACCAGCCGATTCTGGAAAACAACCGCCGCGGTGCCTGGCGGCATACCTTGGAATACCCGCTGCAATGGGACCGCCTGACCCTGTTGCGCCGCATGGGGCATTCAACCGAGGGCCTGACGGATCAGCAACTGCTCGACATTGCCGACCTCAGCGGTGTCAGCGATAACGCCTTGCGCAAAATGCACGTCGATAACGCCGCGCCGCCGCCTGAGCTGACAGATGCCATGCGCCTGGTCAAAGCCGACGCCGCTGTGGAGCAGGTGATTGCACAAATGGCAGGCAGCAAACCGGTCAATGAGCTGTATTCCTATGCCTTGCCGTTGGTGACGCAAATGCCCACATGGCCGCGGGGCAGGGTGCTGGAGGTGTTCGAAGGACCGGGCACCATTGGCAAATCCGTCCGGTACGGCTCAGAGCGAGCGTTTGCCGCGAGCCCCCGAAAACCTACCATCAAGGTTACCCGCAGGAACTTGCAAGGGGGGGAATTGGCGTCGCGGATCCTCGTCGCCCTGGATGAGGCTGAGGTCACGCAGTTGCTCGGGGACAAAGGGGCGCTTACCGAGGAATCACGCGTGGCGGCGCTCAATAAGCTGCTGGTTGATTACGCCCGCACCCGCAAGGCGGCGATATTTGACAGCCTCTATACAGGCTCGGAGCCGATGGACAGTCGCGTGCGGCTGCTGCGACGCACGTGCCCCGGGCTCAGTGAAGCGGCGGCGCAGGAAGTGCTGGCGCAGGCGCGCGTTGGTGAGCTTGAACGCTTTGAAAGCACCCGTCGCGTGCCGCTCAATATGTTGGAGCACGCACGCTGGTATGCCCGTGAGGGCCGCCTGACGCGTGCGTATGCCGGGCTGCGCAGCGAAACGATTGCCTCGGCGGACAGTCGGCGGTTGGCCTTGCACAGCCTGGAGCGCCTGCCTGGCTGGCCGGACACCTTGCGCCTGGAGGTGCGTGACACCCGTGTCGACGGCGCGTTGCTCGACAGCATTGGCCCGCAGACGGCGAGCGAAAAAAAATACCTGGTCAAACGCGGCCCGCGCTACCAGGCATTCGATGACCGAGGCGAAGCGCTTAACAGCCTGCCCGTGGAAGGCGATAACTTTTACGCGTCGCTGATGCACGCGCTGCCTGATCATGCCCGTGAGGGGCTGGGGGTGCCACAGGTAAGCCAGAGCGCTGGGCTGCAAGAAAAAATCATCGCGTATACCGATGTGCATCGCGCCGAGGCGGTGCGCTTGCTGGAGCCCCGGGCGCCGCTGTTCAAGGCCCCCGTGCGGGTCAACGACAAGTTGGTGGGGTACTACGCCAGCGGGCGCGGCGCGGGTTCAAGTGCAAGCATGCCCGCAAACGTGCTCACCCGAGAAATCCGCCAAATCTACCCGGGCCTGGAGGACCGCCATGTGCGCGGGTTTCTTTTGGCGCAACAGCGGGCGGGTAAAAGCGCACGGGAAACGGTCGCGCTGCTGCGCACGCTTAAACGCCAACGCAACAGCCTGTATACGCAACTCGATAACTGGGTAGGCACGCAACCGTTGGTCAACCCCCTGCGCGGCGGGGTGGATGTGGAGCAATTGAAGTATTTGCAGAGGATGCAGGCCGCGGACGCCATCAAGAAAAGCTGGAATCGTACCCTTTTGGCCGGGGAAGAACCTGGCGCAG
Organism: Pseudomonas sp. ChxA; assembly: GCF_030263855.1. Taxonomy (NCBI): domain Bacteria; kingdom Pseudomonadati; phylum Pseudomonadota; class Gammaproteobacteria; order Pseudomonadales; family Pseudomonadaceae; genus Pseudomonas; species Pseudomonas sp. ChxA. The sequence goes on along the minus strand of NZ_JARPMK010000001.1, from coordinate 4,300,907 downwards.
AGATGCTTGAGCTCTATTGCAGTGATCAGTTGCCACCCCTGGACGTCGACTTTTCCCATGTGCGTGAGCTGTCGCTATCTTCGGAGGGCGTGGGTGAGGCCGAGCTGCAAGCGTGCCTGGCGCGGTTTCCCCAGGTTGAAAAACTCACACTCAGTGAACGGCATCCGGTCGCGCTTTTCGGCGCGAGTAACAGCGCTACTCAGGTCAGCTTGCCTCGGGCTCTGGAGGGTATGCGCGGCCTTAAAGACCTGAGGCTCGATTCAAACGCAAATGCATTGCCCGCGGATTTCTCCTCAAGGCTCACCGCATTGAGCACGCTTGAGGCGCTGCATCTCAACTACGCCGGGCTCGGGCCGGCTGCGCTCAATAGCCTGGACTTGAGTGCCTTGACGCAGTTGAAAAGCCTGAAAATCGTTGCGCCCGCAGGCCTGACCCAATGGCCGGCATTCGTGAGCCGCCTTGCACAGCTCAAACGTCTGGATCTGGGTAACAGTGGCATCGATTCATTGCCCGGCACGCTCTATGCCGGGCATGAACACGTGTGGGCTGGGTTGTCATTGGACTGGTCGCGGTTTACCCGTGAGTCTTTCGTGCCCGCCTACCAGTATGTCAAAGCCCTGCCTGCGAGTTCAGGGCACCTGATCAGTCTTGACGAGATGGTCCGCAGCTACAGCAGGGGGGAGTTGGCTTTTCTGCTGGGCGATCGCTTTCGAAGCGCGCCCCTGACTGACAGCGTCATGGCGAAGTGGGACACGGCGCAAACCAGAATGGCCGCTGTCGAGTTACTGCACATGGAGTATGTCGGGATCTTCCGGCAATTTTATGAGCCGTCCGCGCTACTGTTAAGAAACAGAACGAAGCTGGCCCACTGGGGCTCGGGGAGCAACGCGGCGGTTTTGCACGCGCTTGAGAAAAGCTGGCGTGGGGCTGTGCAGCAGCGCTACGCAGTGGTGACTGAAGGCGTCGACACGTTTGAATTTCCCCAGAGTGAATCGTGGGGGTTTGGCGGGCAAAATATTGAGAAAGTCCAGGAACTGCCCATATTGCCAGCTGGCGTGTTTTCCCATGTCAAAACCCTGCGTCTAAGCCAGCTGGAGGGCGTGCCCAGTGTCCAGTCGCGTGGGTTTATACGCGCATTCGGTGATGCGCAAACCCTTGAACTGAGTGCCAATGGTCTGACTGAATTGCCGTTCGTACCCGCCAACCTGCCAAAACTGAGTCGGCTTGACCTGTCCAACAACCGCATTGTCGTCACGCCCCAGGTACAGGCGCAACTCAACCAACTGACGCAGCTTGAACAACTGAACCTGCGTGATAACCCGTTGGAAAGCCTGGACGCCAGCGCACTGTCCAACCTCAACGCGCTGAGCGTGCGCGGGGGCCACCTGAAAACCTGGCCAACGGGAGCCGAAGGCCTGCCACGTCTGGCGTTCCTGGACCTGCGTGACAACGCTGTTTCGACACTGCCAGACGCCGTCCTCGCCAATGATGCCGTGCTAATGAAAACCGAGTTTGCCGGCAACCTTTTCAGTGCCGAGGGTGAAGCCTCCCTGAGTACGGCTCGCGAGCGCGTAGAAACCAACAAAGGCCTGCCGGCCGGGGCATTGCGACGGTTTTGCGCTGAGCCAGCACCTCAGGCGTTTCCTGCACAAGAAACCGCCGCGACGGTTGCCCGGCACTTGTTACCTCTGCCCAGGGGCGGCGAAGGGCTTGCGGGCGCAGCCGGGTATGCGCCGCGTCTGCAACGGCTGGTCGTGGGCATGAGCGATGACCAGGCACTGCAATGGCTTGAGCGGCTGCGCCAGGAGGGCCTCACCGATACTCGCATCGACGCGCAGATCAGCGAATGGCAACAGGCTGGCGAAGCGTTGGTGCGCCGCTTGAATGGTTGGATCTTCACCCGTGAGGTGCCAAACGAAACGTTGGTGCGCGGCTGGGAAGGTTGGAGGCTCGCCCCTGAGGGTCCGGGCGCAGCGGTGGCGGTTCGCGCAGAAAACCGCCTGCTGGCGATGCGCAATATTCGTGATTGCTGGCAGGAGGGTTTGTCGGGGTACAACCGTGCGCCTGATCCAGAGTTAAGCTTCGACAGCTTGCTAACCGCAGACCTGCCGGACTTGGGGGTGCAGTTACCACACGTGCGCACGCTCAACTTGTCCGGTGTGCGTATAAGCGCCCAAGGCTCCAATGGGTTTCTCTCAAGCTTCACTGGGCTGAACCGCTTGATACTCAGTGGCAACAAACTGACGCAATTGCCCGCCGCGCTTGAGCACATGAGCCAACTGGAGCGCCTGGAGCTTGCCAGCAATGATTTCTCGGATGCTGTCACCCTGGCGACCCAGCTGGGCGGCGAGCGCTTGCGCTGGCTCGACTTGAGTCATAACAACCTGGACACATTCGATGCTCAGACTTTCAGTCGCCTGGAAACCCTGGACCTGAGCTACAACAGTATTCGAATCTGGCCCGAAGGTGTATTGGAAGCGCGTCATCTGACCCGGCTCGATCTGAGCCGAAATCTCCTCACCACCTTTCCGGACCGCTTGCTCAATGGCAATCATGAGGGGTTCGTGGCGGGTACCGACTTGGCGGAGAATTCTTTGTCGCTCAACAGCCTGGAACTCATGCGTGCTTACAGCGATGCCCACAACAGGGGAGCGGTCATGGGGATGTCCCGGCACGATATTGACTTGACGATTCAAGTTCGGTTGCATCAAGCCGGTTCTGACAGTTCTGAGTCAGGTTCTGACGCGGACTCGGGTTCGGATTCGGACTCTGATCCCGACTCGGATGATTTCGACGATGATGACGACAGGGGAGCAGCGGTCGAACCCCTGGAGGAACTTGTCAACGCGCACCTTAACGTTGCCCCCGAGGCGCTCGCGCCATGGTTGGTGGGTACACGTGCCGAGTCTACGGGTATCAGAACGAGCCAATGGAATGGGCTGGCCCATACGGACGACCATGACGCGTTCTTTTTCTTACTCTCGCAACTACGCTTGACAGATGAGTTCAGGTATTCGCGTACCGGCCTTACGGAACGTGTCTGGGAGGTGATAGACGCTGCTGCGCAAGACGAAAGCCTGCGCAACACGCTGTTTATCAATGCCCAGACTCACCAAACCTGTCACGACGGCCGAATCCTGGTATTCACCGAGTTGGAAACGCATGTGTACGTACACAACGCCTTGCTGAATGTGCCTACGGGACGTCCCGACTTGAAGGGCCGCGCCTTGCTGAACTTGTCGCGGCAGTTGTTTCGCTTAGGCAGGGTCGAGCAATTGGCTGAAACCCATGCGATCAATCAAGACCGGGCTGAAGTGCACCTGCAGTACCGTATCCCGCTGACGCGAGGGTGGCCCGACGGTCTGGTATTGCCTGGGCAAACTGAGCACATGATGTATGCCAGGCCTATCAGTGGGTCGCAGCTGAGTGCGGCGCGGGCGTCGATCCTGGACGCGGAGGCAAGCGATGAGTTTTATCAATCCTTGATCTCCCATAGCTACTGGACTGACTACCTCGAGGAGCGCTATCGCGAAGAGCTGAGTAGCCTTGATGAGACGTTCCAGCGAAAACTTGCGGCATTGGAGGACCAATACACTGATCGCAAGGACGCCGAGACGCTTCAACGTTACAGCGAGGCGCTGAACCGGCTGGACATCGAACGGGTCAGCACGCGTAACCAGACGCTGATAAGGCTGTCTCGAACTGAGGTGCAGCGGTTATCCGGCCCAGGCGTTGAAGCGCCTCAGCCCGGCCCGGCATCACCCCAGCCCGGGCCTTCACATCAGTCATAAAGCGCTTCGGGTCAGTTGTCATAACCCAGGTTTGGTGCCAGCCAGCGCTCTGTCACGCTGAGGTCCTGGCCTTTGCGTGCGGTGTAGCTGGCGATCTGGTCCTTGTCGACCTTGCCCACGGCAAAGTACTGCGCCTGTGGATGGGCGAAGTACCAGCCGCTGACGGCCGCCGCCGGGAACATTGCATAGTGCTCGGTAAGGAACACACCGCTGCGGCCCGCGTGCATCTCGCGGGCCTCTGGGTCCAGCAGTTGGAACAGCTGGGCTTTTTCGGTGTGGTCCGGGCACGCCGGGTAGCCTGGGGCAGGGCGGATGCCGCTGTATTGCTCTTTGATCAGTGCCTCGTTATCCAGCTGTTCGTCTTGGGCGTAGCCCCAGTGTTCCTTACGCACTTGCTGGTGCAGCCATTCGGCGCAGGCTTCGGCCAGGCGGTCGGCGAGGGCCTTGACCATGATCGAGTTGTAGTCGTCGCCGGCGTCCTGATAGGCCTTGGCGACTTCTTCGGCGCCGATGCCGGCGGTGGTGATAAAACCACCGATATAGTCGGTCACGCCGCTGTCTTTAGGCGCGACGAAGTCGGCCAGGGAGAAGTTCGGCTTGCCGTCGGTCTTGATGATCTGCTGGCGCAGGTGGTGCAGCTTGGCAATCGGCTGGCCGTCGTCGCCGTAGACTTCCAGGTCGTCGTCCTGCACCTGGTTGGTCGGCCAGAAACCGAACACGGCGCGGGCGCTGATGAGCTTTTCGTCGATCAGCTTGTTGAGCATTTCCTGGGCATCGGCATACAGCGCAGTCGCGGCTTCACCGACCACTTCATCCTCAAGAATGCGCGGGAATTTGCCGGCCAGGTCCCAGGAGATAAAGAACGGCGTCCAGTCGATGTACTCGGCCAACACCTTGAGGTCGATATTGTCCAGCACCCTGGAGCCGGTGAAGGTCGGCTTGACCGGCACGTAGCTGCTCCAGTCGAACTGCGGCTTCTTGGCGATGGCGGCCGGGTAGCTCAGGCGCTCGGTGCGCGCACTGCGGTTGGCGGTGCGTTCACGCACGTCGATGTATTCCAGGCGGGTTTTTTCGACGAAACCGGCCTTCAGCTCCTTGGACAGCAACAGCGTGGCCACACCCACGGCACGCGAGGCGTCGGTGACGTAGATCACCGCGTCGTTGCTGTACTTGGGCTCGATTTTCACTGCCGTGTGCGCCTTGGAAGTGGTGGCGCCGCCGATCATCAAGGGCAGGTGGAAGTCCTGGCGCTGCATCTCACGGGCCACATGCACCATTTCATCCAGCGACGGCGTAATCAGGCCGGACAGGCCGATAATGTCGCACTTCTGTTCCTTGGCCACCTGCAGGATCTTCTCCGCCGGCACCATCACGCCCAGGTCAACAATGTCATAGCCGTTGCAACCGAGCACCACGCCGACAATGTTCTTGCCGATGTCATGCACGTCGCCTTTTACCGTGGCCATCAGGATCTTGCCTTTGGCTTCGGGTTTGTCGCCTTTTTCCAGCTCGATAAACGGAATCAAATGCGCCACCGCCTGCTTCATCACGCGGGCGGACTTCACCACCTGGGGCAGGAACATCTTACCGGCGCCAAACAGGTCGCCGACGATGTTCATGCCGGACATCAGCGGGCCTTCGATCACTTCAATCGGGCGTGCGAACGACTGCCGGGATTCTTCGGTGTCTTCAACGATATGCGTAGTGATGCCCTTGACCAGCGCGTGCTCCAGACGCTTGTTGACGTCCCAGCCGCGCCACTCCTCGGTCTCGGCTTCTTTGACGCTGCCATCGCCCTTGTACTTGTCGGCAATCGCCAGCAGGGCGTCGGTGCCTTCCGGCGTGCGGTTGAGCACCACGTCTTCCACCGCGTCGCGCAGCTCGGCCGGGATCTGGTCGTAGATCTCCAACTGGCCGGCGTTGACGATGCCCATGGTCAGGCCGTTGCGGATCGCATACAGCAGGAACACCGAGTGGATCGCCTCACGCACCGGGTTGTTGCCGCGGAACGAGAACGACACGTTGGACACGCCGCCGGAGGTCAGCGCATACGGCAGCTCGTCACGGATGTAGGCACAGGCGTTGATGAAATCGACGGCGTAGTTGTTGTGCTCCTCGATACCGGTGGCGACCGCGAAGATGTTCGGGTCGAAGATGATGTCTTCCGGCGGGAAGCCAACTTCATTCACCAGGATGTCGTAGGAGCGTTTGCAGATCTCTTTTTTACGCGCTTCGGTGTCGGCCTGGCCGGCTTCGTCAAAGGCCATCACCACCACCGCCGCGCCGTAGCGCTTGCACAGCTTGGCGTGGTGGATGAACTGCTCGACGCCTTCCTTCATGCTGATCGAGTTGACGATGCCCTTGCCCTGGATGCACTTGAGGCCGGCTTCGATCACGTCCCACTTGGAGGAGTCGATCATGATCGGCACACGGGAGATGTCCGGCTCGCCGGCAATCAGGTTGAGGAAGGTCACCATGGCCTTCTTCGAATCGAGCATGCCCTCGTCCATGTTGATGTCGATCACCTGCGCGCCGGCTTCCACCTGCTGCAGGGCGACTTCGAGGGCTTCGGTGTAGTTGTCTTCACGGATCAGCCGGGCGAATTTGGCGGAACCAGTGATGTTGGTACGCTCGCCGACGTTGACGAACAACGAGCTGCGATCGATGGTGAACGGCTCCAGGCCCGACAGGCGGCAGGCCTTGGGAATGTCCGGAATCTGGCGCGGCGCGTAACCGGCCACGGCCTTGGCGATGGCCTCAATGTGGCCTGGCGTGGTGCCGCAGCAACCGCCGACGATGTTGAGGAAACCGCTCTGGGCGAACTCTTCGATGACCTTGGCGGTTTCCGATGGCAGTTCGTCGTACTCGCCGAATTCGTTGGGCAGGCCGGCGTTCGGGTGGGCCGACACATGGGTGTTGGCCTTGTTCGACAGCTCTTCCAGGTACGGGCGCAGTTCGCTGGCGCCGAGGGCGCAGTTGAGGCCGACCGAAATCGGCTTGGCGTGCGCCACCGAGTTCCAGAACGCTTCAGTAGTCTGGCCCGACAGGGTACGGCCGGAGGCATCGGTGATGGTGCCGGAGATCATGATCGGCAGTTCGACGTTCAATGCTTCAAACACGCCTTGCACGGCGAATATCGCGGCCTTGGCGTTGAGCGTGTCGAAGATGGTCTCGATCAGGATCAGGTCGGCGCCGCCTTCGATCAGGCCTTTGGTGGCCTCGGTGTAGTTTTCCACCAGTTCATCGAAGGTCACATTGCGGTAGCCGGGGTTGTTCACATCCGGCGACAGCGAGCACGTGCGGCTGGTCGGGCCAAGCACGCCGGCAACAAAACGCGGCTTGGCCGGGTTCTCCAGGGTCTTGGCATCGGCGATCTTGCGCGCCAGGCGTGCGCCTTCTACGTTCAGTTCATAGGCCAGTTCCTCCATGCCGTAATCGGCCATGGAGATGCGCGTGGCGTTGAAGGTGTTGGTTTCCAGAATGTCGGCGCCGGCATCCAGGTAAGCCTTTTCGATACCGCCGATCACGTCCGGGCGGGTGAGTACCAGCAGGTCGTTGTTGCCCTTGACGTCACTCGGCCAGTCGGCGAAGCGTTTGCCGCGATAATCCTGCTCTTCGAGCTTGTAGCTCTGGATCATCGTGCCCATACCACCATCGAGGATCAGGATACGGTCCTTGAGGGCTTGATGAAGGGCTTGCAGACGAACGCTACGGTCGGACATGGGGCTACTCTGGTCAGGCATTTCGGAGGGCGTGAATCATAGCAAACCTGTGCCGATTTAGAGCATGTACTGGTTTTGCATGAATATCGTTCATGTTGGTGCAGGTCTTGGCCCGGTAGACTTGCCGGCACTTATAGCGCACGCATTGAATCGGGACCGGATACATGTCACTTCGTCTACTCACCAGCGCCGTCCTGGCACTGGTCGCCTGCGTTGCACAGGCCAACGGACCCGCCCCGGCGATTTCCTATACCCGCGACATTCAGCCGATCTTCACCGAAAAGTGCGTGGCCTGCCATGCCTGCTACGACTCCGCGTGCCAATTAAACCTGGGCAGCGCCGAGGGTGCGTCCCGTGGCGCGAGCAAAACCCCGGTGTATGACGGCGAGCGCAGCCAGGCCACGCCGACCACGCGTTTGTTCTACGACGCATTCGGCAAACAGGCCTGGCAACAAAAAGGCTTCTATTCGGTACTCGACGCCCAAGGCAGCCAGGCCGCATTGATGGCGCGCATGCTGGAGCTGGGGCATAACGCGCCGCTGCAACCGAATGCCAAGTTGCCCGATGAGATTGTGTTGGGCCTCAACCGCCAAAACATGTGCGCCATGCCCGGCGAGTTCAATGCTTACGCCGGCAGCCATCCCAAGGAAGGCATGCCGCTGGCGGTCACCGGTTTGACCGACCAGCAATACCAAACCTTGCAGCGCTGGCTCGCCTCCGGTGCGCCGATTGACGAGCAAGGCCTGGCGCCAAGTGCCAGGGAAGCCCTGCAAGTACAGCAGTGGGAAAACCTGTTCAACCAGCCTGGCGCCCGTGAAAGCCTGGTGGCGCGCTGGCTGTATGAGCATTTGTTCCTGGCGCATATCTATTTCGAGAACGGCGAGCCGGGGCATTTCTTCCAGTGGGTACGCTCGCGCACGCCGAGCGGGCAGCCTATCGACTTGATCGCCACTCGCCGGCCCAACGACGACCCAGGCACCCAGGTGTATTACCGCCTGTGGCCGGTGCAGGGGGTGATCGTGCATAAAACCCACATCACTTATCCGTTCAGCGCAGCGAAAATGGCGCGGATCAAAGCCCTGTTCTACTCCGGCGACTGGCAGGTGAGCGCCTTGCCGGGCTACGGGCCGGGCCGCCGTGCCAACCCGTTCGAGACCTTCGAAGCCATCCCAGTCAAGGCGCGCTACCAGTTCATGCTGGATAACGCCGAATACTTCGTGCGCACCTTTATTCGTGGGCCGGTGTGCCGTGGGCAGATTGCTACGGACGTGATCCGCGACAACTTCTGGACGTTGTTCCAGGACCCGGACCACGACCTGTACATCACCGATGCACGTTATCGCGGGCAGGCCACACCGTTGCTGGCGATGCCGGGGCAGAACGATGACGTGGGCAGCGTGCTGAGCCTGTGGCTGGCCTATCGCGACAAGCGCAACCAGTATGAAGCCTTGCGCCGAGACAGCTATGCGGACGTGCCGCCACCGAGCTGGTCGACGTTGTGGGCGGGTAATGACAATGCCTTGCTGACGATTTTCCGGCATTTCGACAGTGCTTCGGTGACCAAGGGCCTGATCGGCGAAGTGCCGCAGACGATGTGGCTGTTTGACTATCCACTGCTGGAGCGCACCTATTACCAGTTGGCGGTGAATTTTGATGTGTTCGGCAATGTGTCGCACCAGGCCCAGACGCGCTTGTATTTCGACTTGATTCGTAATGGTGCTGAGCAGAATTTCCTGCGCCTGATGCCGGCCGATACCCGCGATGATTTTATGGATGATTGGTACCAGAACAGCGGCAAGCTCAAGCTGTGGCTGGACTACGAGGCGATTGATGACGACAAGCCAAGCGGCTTGCATCTGGATGAAAAAGACCCGAAACGTGACTTTGCCAACCAATTATTGACGCGTTACGGCGATTTGAATGCCAGCCCGGATCCGATCAACCGTTGCACGGGTGCTTATTGCTCGCGCGATGGTCTCGACCCGGCGTTGCAGGACGCGGAGCAGGCATTGAGCCGGCTGACATCGCGCCCGGCGGCGGGGCTCAAGGTGATTGATCAGTTGCCTGAGGCAACCATGCTGCGTATCGAGACCGCCAGCGGCAAGCGCGTGGTCTACAGCCTGCTGCGTAACCGCGCGCACAGCAATGTGGCGTTTCTGCTGGGCGAGGCTTATCGCTATCAGCCGGGGCTGGATACGGTGACGATCTATCCGGGTGTGCTTAGCAGCTATCCGAACTTCATCTTCAATATTCCGGCCCAGGAAGTGCCCGAGTTTGTGGTGGCGATGGAGAATGCCAAGGATGCCAAGCGGTTCGAGAAAATTGTTGATCGGTGGGGTGTGCGGCGCAGTCATCCGCTGTTCTGGCAATACTTTCACGACCTGTCGCAGTACGTCCGTGAGACTACGCCGGTGGAAGAGGGTGTGCTGGATATGAATCGGTATGAGAATTTGTGAGTGGGGTGGTGGGGGGATGTATCCGTTGCTGCGGTAATGGTGGCTTAGGGTTCCACCCTGACGGCGGGCCACTTTTGGCAAACGCCCTGTACGGACCGGACACATGGTTAACGGGGCGTCTCAGATCAAAAGCGAAAAGCGGATTCGCAGACACCTGGGAGCGGCTTTTCTGTGGGAGCTGGCTTGCCTGCGATGGCATCAACTCTGTGTACCTGATACACCGAGGTGTCTGCATCGCAGGCAAGCCAGCTCCCACCTTTGACCGAGTATGGCTCTGCTGTTGCTCCGGCTCTTACATCCTTTTCGATGAAGACATGTTGGTTACTTTTGTCTGGGCCGGCATTCCGGTCTTTACAAAAGTGACCCGCTGTAAGAGCGGAACCCTACTCAGCCGTTATCCAAATAACGGATAAACACACCTCTCGCGCCCAAACAAAAAACTATCCCGACAAAAACACTAGGACTTTGTACCTGCGTAACAATTTGGCGTAAACTCCGAGCAAGCCTGTGAGGAGTTTCCATGACTGCCATAACCATTACCGACGCCGCCCACGATTACCTGGCTGACCTGCTGTCCAAGCAGAACACCCCAGGCATCGGCATCCGCGTCTTTATCACCCAGCCTGGCACCCAGTACGCCGAGACTTGCATCGCCTACTGCAAGCCTGGGGAAGAGAAACCTGAAGACACCGCCCTGGGGCTTAAAAGCTTCACTGCGTACATCGACAACTTCAGCGAAGCTTTCCTCGATGACGCCGTGGTCGACTACGCCACCGATCGCATGGGCGGCCAGTTGACCATCAAGGCGCCCAACGCCAAGGTGCCGAACGTCAACGCCGACAGCCCGGTCAACGAGCGCATCAACTATTACCTGCAAACCGAAATCAACCCGGGGCTGGCCAGCCACGGCGGTCAGGTCAGCTTGATCGATGTGGTCGAGGACGGGATTGCCGTGCTCAAGTTCGGCGGCGGCTGCCAAGGCTGCGGTCAGGCGGACGTGACCTTGCGTGAGGGTATCGAGCGCACCTTGCTCGAGCGTATCCCGGAGCTTAAGGGCGTGCGTGACGTGACCGACCACACGCAGAAAGAAAACGCCTACTATTGAGTAAGGTGTTCACTGCAAAGAAAAAAACGGCGCCCCGTGAGCGCCGTTTTTTTATGCTTTAAATTCTGTGTCTTAAACGGTCTACTTAACAAAGAAGATCAACTGTGGGAGCTGGCTTGCCTGCGATGACGGCCTATCAGCCAACAAATCCGGTACCTGACACACCGCTATCGCAGGCAAGCCAGCTCCCACATTTTGTTTCTGTGATTCAGGGCCGGTAAAGGTGCGCATGGCCTGCCCGATACAGCGACGACTCGCTGAAACCATCACTGGCCAGCACCCGGCCCACCACAATCAACGCCGTACGCCGAAACCCTTTGGCCGCCACCTTCGCGGCAATATCCACCAAAGTGCCCACCACCCAATCCTGATCCGGCCACGTCGCGCGGTGTACCACGGCAATCGGGCAGTCCGCGCCGTAGTGCGGCAGCAGTTCGGCGACGATCTTCTCCAGATGGTTGACCCCCAGGTGAATCGCCATCGTCGTGCCATGTTGCGCCAAACTGTCAAATGCCTCACCCACCGGCATGCTGGTTTTATCGGCATAACGGGTCAGGATCACACTTTGGGCGATGTCGGGCAGTGTCAGCTCCGTCTCCAGCAACGCTGCGCAAGCCGACACCGCCGTCACACCGGGGATGATCTGGAACGGTATGCCCAGCTCACGCAAATAACGGATTTGCTCGCCAATCGCGCCATACAGGCTCGGGTCGCCGGAGTGTACGCGGGCCACATCCTGGCCGTTGGCGTGGGCTGCCTTGATCAGCTCAATGATCTGTTCCAGGTGCAATTCGGCGCTGTTGACCACCTGTTCAGCCTGATGACCTTGCAATACCGCCGCCGGCACCAGGGAGCCGGCATAGATGATCACCGGGCAGCTGCGGATCAGCCGCTGGCCCTTGACGGTGATCAATTCCGGGTCGCCGGGGCCTGCGCCGATAAAGTAGACGGTCATGGGAGTTCCTGTTGAAAAACGGGCGAGCATGAAAGTTGCTCATGATCGAGGAGGGCAATTATCGGGATTTTAGTCGGCGCACGCCAATGCAAAGGTGGCCTGGGCGGTTTTTTTGCGCGTGATCAACAGGCGGGCAGGGCGCTGGGACAACTGTTCAGCCAGGGCCAGGGCGGCGCTTTCGGCGATGCCATAGCAACCGGTATGCGCAAAAGCGACGGCTGACTTGTGGCTCAAGCGCTGTGCAAAACCGGCCAATTGTTCTGCACTGAAACACTGCAAAGGCAGTTCCAGCAGTCGGGCCAGGGCCAGCAGGCCGGGTTCAGCCTGTTTGCGATCAATACTTGCCAGCGCCGTGATGCGTTGGCGTTCAATGCCGGCGTCGGCGAGGGCTGCGTCAAACAGGCCGAGCAGGGCGTGAACATCACAGCCCCGCTGGCAGCCCAGGCCGACCACCAGTGTCATGCCGAGTATTGACCGTCGCGGTTGCGGCGAAACAGCCACGCGCTGATCCAGCCCAAGGCCAGCCAGAAGGCGACGTTGGTCAGTTGCGAGGCGATCTTGAACTGCGCTTCCAGGGCTTCGGGTGCCAGCATCGAATGCACTTGCGGTTGCGGCGCGCCGATCACGTGGGGCACGGCCAGGATCGCCACGCCCAACACCTTGAGCAGCCAGCTACGACCAAACACCAGCAGCGCGATACCGGCGGCGGTGGAGGCCGCGGTACCGATCCACCAGATCTGCCGTTGCGCCAGGTCGGCGGCAGCCGTGCCCGGCAACTCCGGCGGCAGGCCCAGGGTGGGTGCCAGTACAAAGGTTGCGTAACCGGCCAAGCCCCACAACAACCCTTGAGCCGTGCGGGTCGGCGTGCGCAAGGTGTAGAGGCCGGCCAGCATCAGCGCGAAACCGACCGCTACCACCAGGTTGCCACCGGTGGTCGACAGCACACGCTGCCAGCCATTTTCCGGCTCCCAGGCTTCGGCATCGTGGGTGTGGGCTGCGGCGCCAGCGGCGTGTTCGTGCGCCACTTCGGCGACCGGGGCATTTTCAAAGGTTTCCGCCTGCAGAATCAGCGGAGCGACCCAGAAACTTTGCAGCAGGGTCAGCAACAGGGCAGCCAGCAGGCCAGTGAAACCTGCGGTTTGGGCAATACGCTTGATCATGTCGGCAGGCCTCAGTGGCACGGGAACGCAGCGCTGTGGCGGGTATCGTGGGCGGCGTTGTGCACCGCCTCGATATGCGAGAAGCCGGCGAAGTACACCAGGCACGCGCCAAGGATCGACGCGCCGATGGCGGCGCTCAGGCGTTGGCTCAAGGTGGCGGTGCTGCTGGCGGTGTGCGAGGTGCTGCTGATGATCGACATGGCGCGTCCCTTCAGGGTTTCAGGGTGACACGAGCGCATGAAAACCCCGCGAGCCAGGCACGCAGGGTTCCGAACAGCGCCCGCCCACCGCGGGTTTGTTATCTGATTTTTTCGGGCCGGTCTCCGGGCTTGCGAGGGGCGCTCTTGGGGAAAGAGGTGGGCCGTATCAAGCATCGCCTTCCCATGCCCTACAGGCACAGTGGTTGTGACGCTTCGCTCGCTTACCGTTGCGGGGGCAGCACCGGACTCGTCATTACGCGATGACTCACCGGTTTCCCGTTTCACCCTGTGAAGGGCACCCGAAACAAGATGTGTAGGAGAGCATGGGCGGGCGACGGTAGTCAAATGCCGCGAGCCCCTGTAGCCTTGCACCTTCGAGGTTCTTCGGCCCACGCCGAAGCTAAGAAGGGAACGCGGTACAAGCCGCGGCTGCCCCCGCAACTGTAAAGGGTTTATCTGCCTGCCACGCCACTGCCATAACGGCGGGAAGGCGCAGCCAGCGCGGGTCGCAAGACCTGCAAACCCCAAGCCAGGAGACCTGCCTCGTAACCGATTTTCTACTTAACCGGGCGGGGTGATCCGGTGACGAAATCCGCTGCTGCGCGCCGTCGCAGGGTCTATCGTCCCGTCTGCCCGCCCCCAAGGGCATCCGATGAAAACACTGGCCAAACTCCCCGTCACCATCGTTACCGGCTTCCTCGGTTCGGGTAAAACCACCTTGCTGCGCCATATGCTCGACAACGCCCGAGGCCGTCGCATCGCCGTGATCGTCAACGAGTTCGGCGAACTGGGCATTGACGGTGAGATCCTCAAGCAGTGCTCCATCGGTTGCACCGAAGAAGAAGCCAACGGCCGCGTTTACGAATTGGCCAACGGCTGCCTGTGCTGCACCGTGCAGGAAGAATTCTTCCCGGTCATGCGTGAACTCGTGGCACGTCGCGGCGACCTTGACCATATCCTTATCGAAACCTCGGGCCTGGCCCTGCCAAAACCCTTGGTGCAAGCCTTCCAGTGGCCGGAAATCCGCAGCGCCTGCACGGTTGACGCGGTAATCACCGTGGTCGACAGCCCGGCCGTGGCCGCCGGCACCTTCGCCGCCTTCCCGGACCAGGTTGATGCCCAGCGCAAACTCGACCCGAACCTGGACCACGAATCGCCGCTGCACGAGCTGTTTGCCGACCAACTGGCCAGCGCCGACCTGGTGATCCTCAACAAATCCGACCTGATCAGCCCCGAAGACCTGGCCCGCGTGCGCCTGGAAGTCGCCGAGGAGCTGCCGCCGGCGGTGAAGATCATCGAAGCAAGCAGCGGTCGTTTGCCGTTGGACGTGCTGATCGGCCTGGGCGCCGGTTCCGAAGAACACATCGACGGCCGCCACAGCCATCACGATCATCACCACGACGGTGAAGACGATCACGACCACGATGCGTTCGACTCCATCTCCATCGACTTGCCGCAGGCCGACGAAGCACTGCTGCTCGACGCCCTGACCCAGTTGGTGGTGCAGCACGGCATCCTGCGCGTCAAAGGATTCGCGGCGATCCCGAACAAGCCGATGCGTCTGCTGATCCAGGGTGTGGGCACGCGCTTCGACAAGCATTTTGACCGCGCCTGGGGCGCCGACGAAGCGCGCATCACACGCCTGGTGCTGATCGGCCAGGAACTGGACGCGGCGGGCCTCGAAGCGCAATTGCGCGCAGCACTCAGCGTTTAGCCCATGCACCTGCTCAGGACTCAGCCGGGCGGTTTCGTTTCGGACGACAATATTGCCGACCTTGGCCAAACTCCTGCCGAGCTGGTGATCCTGTGCAGCGGTGATTCCAGCCTTGCACTGTTGGCCGAGGCTGGCCAGCAGTTGCCCGACGACTACCCCAGCTTTCGCCTGGCCAACCCCATGCAGGTGCAGAACCATGCCTCGGTCGACCTTTACGTCGACGAGGTGCTGCGCCACGCCAAGGTCATCCTGATTTCGCTGCACGGCGGCATCGGCTACTGGCGCTACGGCATTGAGCGCCTGGTGGAGTTGGCCGAGCGCGGCGTGCAGTTGATTCTGGTGCCGGGCGATGATCGCCCCGACCCGGAACTCAGCGGCTTAAGCACCGTTGGCATGGCTGAGCGCGACCGCCTCTGGCACTTCCTGCGCCAGGGCGGTTTGGGCAATGCGCTGGATTTCTACCGTTGCCTGGCCAGCAGCCACCTGGGCCGCGACTACGCCTGGGACGAGCCGCAAACCCTGGCGCGCACGGCCATTTATCACCCACATAAACCCCACCCACGGCTGAACGACTGGCAGGCCGATTGGCACGCCGACTGGCCGGTGGCGGCGGTGTTGTTCTACCGCTCGCACCTGCAGGCGGCCAATACCGGTTTTATCGACGTGTTCTGCCAACGCTTGCAGGCGGCGGGTCTTAACCCGCTGCCGATGGCGGTGGCCAGTTTGAAAGAGCCCGGCTGCCTGACGGTGGTCGAGGACTTGCTCGATGAAGTGCAGGCGGCGGTGATTTTGAACACCACCGGCTTTGCCCAGTCCAGCCCGGAAGCCCCGCACCTGCGGCCGTTTCGCCGCAATATCGCGGTGATCCAGGCGATCTGCGCGCAAGACAACCAGCCCGGCTGGGAGGCCAGCGAACAAGGCCTTGGCCCGCGTGACCTGGCCATGCACATCGCCCTGCCGGAGCTGGACGGGCGCATTATCAGCCGGCCCATCAGCTTTAAAGATTTAGCCTGGCGCAGCGAGCGCAGCCAATCCGACGTGGTGTGCTACCGCGCAGCGCCCGAGCGCATGGATTTTGTCGCTGAGCTGGCGCGGCGCTGGGTTGAACTGGCGCGCGTGCCGAATGCCGATAAACGCATCGCGCTGATCCTGGCCAATTACCCGACCCGCGACGGCCGCATCGGCAATGGCGTAGGCCTGGACACCCCGGCAGCGGCGCTGAATATCTTGCGTGCGCTACACGCCGAAGGTTACCCGGTGCCCAGTGAGTTGCCTGCCAGCGGCACGGCCTTGATCCATGAGCTGCTTGGCGGCGTCACCAACGACCTCGACAGCCTCGACCTGCGCCCGTGCCATCAAAGCCTGGGCCTGGACGATTACGAGGCGATGTTCCAGCGCTTGCCCGCCGCCAATCGCCAAGCCGTATTGGAACGTTGGGGCGCGCCGCACAACGACCCAATGTGCCGCGACGGGCGCATGATGATCGCCGGTCTGCGCCTGGGCCTGACCTTCGTCGGCATTCAGCCAGCACGCGGTTACCAGGTGGACCACAGCGCGGTGTACCACGACCCAGACCTGGTGCCGCCCCACGGCTACCTGGCGTTCTACTTCTGGTTGCGGCACACCTACGGCGCCCATGGCGTGATCCATGTGGGCAAGCACGGCAACCTTGAGTGGCTGCCGGGCAAGGGTGTCGGGCTGTCGCAACATTGCTGGCCGGATGCGTTGCTCGGGCCGTTGCCGAATATCTACCCGTTTATCGTCAATGACCCAGGCGAGGGCGCCCAGGCCAAGCGCCGCACCCAGGCGGTGATCATCGACCACCTGATGCCGCCGCTGACCCGCGCCGAAACCTATGGCCCGCTGCGTAACCTGGAGCTGTTGGCAGACGAATATTACGAAGCGCAGTTGCTTGACCCACGGCGCGCCCTCGAACTGCAAAAAGACATTCTCAAGCTGGTGCGCGAAACCCGGATCGACCAGGAGCTTGAGCTGGATAACGACGCCGACGCGGCGGTCTGGCTGCCGCGCCTGGACACCTACCTGTGCGACTTGAAAGAGTCGCAAATCCGCGACGGCCTGCATATTTTTGGCGAGTCGCCCGAAGGCCGCCTGCGCATCGACACCTTGCTGGCCTTGCTGCGCATTCCCCGTGGCGATGGGCGTGGCCCGCAATCGAGCCTGCTGCGGGTGTTGGCCAAAGCCTTCGAGCTGGGTTTCGACCCACTGGACTGTGCCCTGGCCGAACCCTGGACCGGGCGCCGCCCCGAGGTGTTGCAGAAGATCGACGCGCAGTTGTGGCGCACCGCCGGCGACACCCGTGAACGCCTGGAGCTGTATGCGGCGCGACTGATCGAGCAAGCGCTCGAAGGCCCGCTCGAACAGCTAGAAGAACCCGGTTGGGAGGACGTGAAGTCGGTGATCGAGAGCCTGCGCATTGTTGTCGCGCCGCGCCTCGACGCCTGCGGCCCCGCCGAAATGCGTGGCTTGCTGGATGCCCTGAGTGGTCGTTTCGTACCTGCCGGCCCCAGCGGCGCGCCAAGTCGCGGGCGCCTTGACGTGCTGCCCACCGGGCGTAATTTCTTCAGCGTGGACGTGCGCAACCTGCCCACCACCACGGCCTGGCGCATCGGCTTCCAATCCGCCAACCTGATCCTTGAGCGGCACTTGCAAGACCATGGCGACCACCTGCGCCAGCTCGGTCTTTCTGTTTGGGGCACCGCCACCATGCGCACCGGCGGCGACGATATCGCCCAGGCCATGGCGCTGATGGGCGTGCGCCCGGTATGGGCCACCGGCAGCCAGCGTGTGGATGACTTTGAAATCCTGCCGATCAGCCTGTTGGATCGCCCACGGGTGGATGTGACGCTGCGCGTGTCCGGGTTCTTCCGCGATGCCTTCGCCAACCTGATCCGCCTGTTCGACGCGGCGGTGCAGGCGGTGGCGGCGCTGGATGAACCGGACGACATGAACCCGCTGGCCGCCAAGGTGCGCAGTGAGCGTGAAGCGCTGCTCACGTCGGGCCTGGATGAAGCGGCCGCCGCAAAGCAGGCCGGCTGGCGCATCTTTGGCGCCAAACCCGGCGCCTATGGCGCGGGTGTGCAGGGCGCGATTGACGGCCGCTTGTGGCAAAGCCGCGAAGACCTTGCCGAGGTCTACCTGAACTGGGGTGGCTATGCCTATGGGGGCGCCGATGAAGGCACCGCCGCCCGTGACCAATTTGCCCAGCGCTTGAGCCAGGTACAGGCGGTTTTGCACAACCAGGACAACCGCGAACATGACCTGCTCGATTCCAACGATTACTACCAATTCCAGGGCGGCATGCTCGCCGCCGTGGAAACCCTGAGTGGCGACAAGGCCGCCAGCTACCATGGCGACCACAGCCAGCCGGACCTGCCGAAGATCCGCACCTTGAAGGAGGAGCTCAACCGGGTGATCCGCTCCCGTGCCGCCAACCCCAAGTGGATCGACGGGGTGAAACGCCACGGTTATAAAGGTGCATTCGAGATGGCGGCCACGGTGGACAACCTGTTCGCATTCGACGCAACCACTGCGCTGATCGACGATCACCAATACGCCTTGCTTGCCGACGCTTACCTGCTCGACGCCGACACCCGCGCCTTTGTGCAGCAGCACAACCCGGCGGCACTGCGCGACATGACCGAACGCATGCTCGAAGCCCAGCAACGCGGCATGTGGCAGGAGCCGGGCGCGTACCGCGAGGCGTTGGAAAACCTGTTGCTGGACATAGAAGAAGACAGCTGACCGCTCGTTCCCACACTGTGGCGAGCGGGCTTGCCCCGCGTTGGGCCGCGTAGCGGCCCCAATAAGGTCAACCTGGTTTTCCTGAAAGAACGCGGCGTTTGGATTTAGGGCTGCTTCGCAGCCCAACGCGGGGCAAGCCCGCTCGCCACAAGAAATAGCAGAATTTAAAGAGAGCAGGTATGACCGATATCCCCCATTTCCCGCTGTCCGCCGTGGTCGGTGCCGACGACCTGAAACTGGCGCTGTGCCTGACCGCCATCGACCCGAAAATCGGCGGCGTGCTGATCGAAGGCCCGCGCGGCATGGCCAAGTCGACCCTGGCGCGTGGCCTGGCGGACCTGCTCGCCAGTGGCCAGTTCGTCACCCTGCCATTGGGCGCCACCGAAGAGCGCCTGGTCGGCACCCTGGACCTGGACGCCGCGCTGGGCGAAGGCCGCGCACAATTCTCCCCGGGCGTATTGGCCAAGGCCGATGGCGGCGTGTTGTACGTCGATGAGGTCAACTTACTGCCCGATCACCTGGTCGATCTGCTGCTGGATGTGGCTGCCAGCGGCACCAACCTGATCGAGCGCGATGGTATCTCCCATCGCCATTCGGCGCGTTTTGTGCTGATCGGCACCATGAACCCGGAGGAGGGTGAGTTGCGCCCCCAGTTGCTCGACCGCTTCGGCTTCAATGTGGCGCTCAGCGGGCAAACCGTGCCCAGCGAGCGCGGGCAAATCATCCGGCGCCGCCTGGATTTCGACAGCAACCCGACTGCGTTCTGCAGCCAATGGGCTGAACCACAGGCGGGGCTGCGTGAGCGTTGCACCCAGGCGCGCCAGCGGCTCGACAACATTGAACTGGACGATCAGGCCCTGGCGCAGATCACCGAGCGGTGCTTTGCCGCCGGCGTCGATGGCTTGCGCGCCGACCTGGTCTGGTTGCGCGGCGCACGTGCCCATGCCGCCTGGCGCGGCGCGGCTGCGATCGCCGAAGAAGATATCGAAGCGGTGGCCGAGTTCGCTTTGCGTCATCGCCGCCAACCGCAGTCGCCGTCGACAAGCCCGCCCGATCAAGGCCAGGCTGCAAAACCGTCTGACCCGTCACCCGGCCAGGGCCAGTGGGGCGATATGCCCGCGCCCGCATTGCCCACGGGCGCCCGCCGGGAAGTGCCCGCCTGGCCAAAAAAGCCCTAGGCATTCGCCCTCGACCTGACGCGGGGGCGGATGCCCGGCCCAAGGCAGGGCGACTGGAGCACGGCAGGCACGGCAAGGCACGCAGCGCCCAGCGTGGCGCGATCAATTGGCCGGGCACCTTGCTCGGTGGCCGCCCGCAGTGCCGTGAGGATCTGCTTTATCACCTGCGCAGCCGCGCGGCCCATGAGCTGTGGCTGGTGATTGTCGATGCCTCGGCGTCCACCCGCCGCCATGGCGCACTGAGCGACGCCAAAGGCCTGCTCGCCCAGCTGTTTGACGACGCCTATCGGCAACGCGCGCGCATGGCGTTATTGACCGCCAGCGGCCAATCGCCCAAGTGGCAAGTGCAGGGGCTCAAGGCCGCCAAAAGCTTGACCGGCTGGTTGGCGCAGCTCGGCGCCGGGGGCGGCACACCGTTGCTGGCGGCGTTGTCCGAAGCCGGCCACTGGCTGCACGCGCGCCGCCAGCGTTACCCGGCCGAGCAGCAACGGCTGCTGGTGATCACCGATGGGCGGCTCAAGGCTATCGCTGGGTTGCCTGTGCTCGATTGCCCAGGATTACTGGTAGATATCGAGCGCGGCCCGATCCGGCTGGGCCGCGCGAAGCAGCTGGCGCTTGAGCTGCAACTGGACTATCGGCCGATCGATAGTCTGTAGGCTTAATAAAACTGAACGTTATCTGATTCCCGCTTGTCCCCGCTTCCCATGTCACCCCCTGCCTGCCAAATCCCTTAATTTTCCAAGCCTGCCGGAAGCCACTCCAGGCCCCCGGCTGCGCCCGCGATTTTTTCCGGCGCCCAGCACACCCGATTCAAACGGCAGCTGAATACGGACGTTCTCCTCAACCGTGACTTACCAGGCAGGTTACCCCCATGCAGTTCAGTGAATTATTGGCAGCGATTTCCACCCGTGCGATCCGTCTGCAACTGGAAGAAGGCGACCTGATTATCCTCGGCGATGACGATGCCCTGGACGATGTGCTGTGGGATCAACTGATCGCGCACAAACCCCGACTGCTTGCCTTTGTGGCTGAACACGGCGGTGACTGGCTCAGCCCGGCCTACCGCATTACCCCGGACATGCTGGCCCTGGTCACGCTCGACCAGCCGGCCATCGACCGCATTGTCGCCGCCATCCCCGGTGGCGCGGCGAATGTGCAGGATATCTACCCGCTGGCGCCGCTGCAGGAAGGCATGCTGTACCACCACCTGTCGGCGCAGCAGGGTGACCCCTACGTGTTGCACGCGCAGTTTGTATTCGACAGCCGCGCGCGCCTCGATGCGTTTGCCCAGGCGCTGCAATGGGTGATCGACCGCCACGATATCCTGCGCACTTCCATGGCCTGGGAGCGTCTGGACGAACCGTTGCAAGTGGTGTGGCGCAAGGCGACCCTGGCCTGCGAAGAAGCCCATTTTGCCGACGGCGACCGCCTGGCGCAGTTGCTCGCCCGCTATGACGCCCGCAGCTACCGCATGGACCTGGGCCAGGCACCGTTGCTGCGCCTGGTGTTCGCCAATGACCCGGCCAACCAGCGCGTGGTGGCGATGCTGTTGTTCCACCACACCATCCTCGACCACACCGCGCTGGATGTGGTGCGCCATGAGATCCAACTGTATCTGGCCGGTGAGCAAGCCCTGGCGGCCGAGCCGGTGGCGTTTCGCAGCTATATCGCCCAGGTGCGCCATGGCGTCAGCGAACAGGCGCATGAGGCGTTCTTTCGCGAGATGCTGGCGGATATCGATGCACCGACCTTGCCCTTCGGCCTGCAGGATGTGCAAGGCGATGGGCACGGCATCGATGAAGTGCGTGTGCCCGTCGACAGCAGCCTGAGCCGCCGCCTGCGCAGCTTGGCGCGGCCGTTGGGCGTCAGCGTGGCGAGCATCATGCACCTGGCCCTGGCGCGCGTGCTGGGCGTGGTCTCCGGGCGCGATGCCGTGGTGTTCGGCACGGTGATGCTTGGCCGCATGGGCGCCGGCGATGGCGGTGAACGCGCGCTGGGTATGTTTATCAACACCTTGCCGTTGCGCGTGGATGTCGGCGAGCAGGGCGTGCGCGCCGGGGTCAAGGCCATCCACGAACGCCTCACCGCCTTGCTCAATCACGAACATGCATCCCTGGCGTTGGCCCAGCGTTGCAGCGGTGTGGCGGCGCCGACGCCGCTGTTCAGTGCGATGCTCAACTACCGTCACAGTGCCGCCACCGACATGGCGGCGGTGATCGAGGTGGCCGAAGGCATCCAGGTGCTGGGCGCCGAAGAGCGCACTAACTACCCGCTGACAGTCAACATCGACGACCTGGGTGAAGACTTTGCGCTGACGGTGATGGTCGATGCGTCCATCGGCGCGCAACGGGTCGCCGGTTACCTGCACACAGCCCTGCACAGCCTGGCCGAGGCCCTGGAACAGCGACCGGATATGCCGCTCTGCGGCCTGAACATCCTGCCTGACACCGAACGTCACCATCTGCTGCACAGCCTCAATCAAAGCCCCGCGCACTACAGCGACACCGACCTGATCCACGCGCAAGTCGAAGCCCACGCCGCCGCTCAACCTAACGCCATCGCCCTGCGTTTTGACACCCAGCGCATCACCTACCGCCAACTCAACGAACGCGCCAACCAGGTCGCCCACCGCCTGCTGGCCCAGGGCATTCGTCCCGATGATCGCGTGGCCATCTGCGTCGAGCGTGGTCCGGAGATGATCATCGGCCTGCTGGGTATCCTCAAGGCCGGCGCCGGTTATGTGCCCATCGACCCGGCTTACCCGCTGGAACGCATCGCCTATACCCTGGCCGATAGCGCGCCATTGGCGGTGTTGGTGCAAGCCAACACCCAGCATCTGGTCGGTGATTTGACCCGCATAGACCTCAACAGCCTGCGCGCAGAGTCCATCGTCAACCCGCGCGTTGCGCTCAGCCCGGCCAACCTTGCCTATGTGATCTACACCTCCGGCTCCACCGGCCTGCCCAAAGGCGTGATGATCGAACACCGCCAAGTGGCGCGGCTGTTCACCGCCACCGAGCATTGGTTTGGCTTTAACGCCAACGATGTGTGGGCGCTGTTCCATTCCTTCGCGTTCGATTTCTCGGTGTGGGAAATCTGGGGCGCGCTGATGCACGGCGGCCAGTTGCTGATCGTGCCGCAACTGGTCAGCCGCTCGCCGGATGAGTGCTACGCGCTGATCTGCGACGCCGGTGTGAGCATCCTCAACCAGACGCCCAGTGCGTTTCGGCAGTTGATCGCGGCCCAGAGCGCCCAGGCGCATTCCTTGCGCCAGGTTATTTTCGGCGGCGAAGCCCTGGAACCGGGCATGCTCAAACCGTGGTACGCCCGCGCCATCAACGCCGGCACCCAGCTGGTCAACATGTATGGCATCACCGAAACCACCGTGCACGTGACCTACCGCGCCCTGGAAGCGGCGGATGCGCAGTTGGTCGGCGTCAGCCCGATTGGTCTGCGCATTCCCGACCTGCAGCTGTATGTGCTGGATGCGCGCCGTGAGCCGTTACCCATGGGTGTGGTCGGCGAGTTGTACGTCGGCGGCGCCGGTGTGGCGCGCGGTTACCTCAACCGTGATCAGCTGAATGCCGAGCGCTTCCTGGCCGACCCGGCCACCGGCCTGCGCATGTACAAGACCGGTGACCTCGGCCGCCTGCTGGCCGATGGCAGCGTCGACTACCTGGGCCGTAACGATGACCAGGTGAAGATCCGCGGTTTCCGCATTGAACTGGGTGAAATCGAAGCCACTCTGGCCAGCGCCGACGGCGTACGTGACGCCGTGGTCATCGCCCGTGAAGACGAGCCGGGTGACAAACGTTTGGTGGCCTACGTGATCGCCGAGCGTGAACTCGGCGCCGCCGAACTGCGTGACCATCTGTTGCAGAGCCTGGCCGAATACATGGTGCCCAGCGCCTTCGTGCTGCTGGACCAGTTCCCGCTGACCACCAACGGCAAACTCGACCGCAAAGCCTTGCCCGCGCCGGATGCCGACGCCCTCGCGCGGCGTGACTATGCCGCCCCGCAAGGCGCGGTGGAAAGCACCCTCGCCGGCATCTGGCAGTCGCTGTTGAAACTCGACAAAGTCGGGCGTGACGACAACTTCTTCGAGCTGGGCGGCCATTCGCTGCTGGCGGTCAAGCTGATCGAACGCATGCGCCAGGTGGAGTTGAGCTGCGACGTGCGCGTGCTGTTCGGCCAACCTACGTTGCGCGCACTCGCCGCTGCGGTGGGCGGGCAGCAGGAAGTGCAGGTGCCGGCCAATCGGATCACGGCGACGAGCGAACACATCAGCCCCGACATGCTGCCGCTGGTGGCGCTGGACCAGGCCGCCATCGATCATATCCTCAAGCACGTGCCCGGTGGCATCGCCAACGTGCAGGACATCTACGGCCTGGCGCCGTTGCAGGCCGGCATCCTGTATCACCACCTGGCAACCACCGAGGGCGACCCCTACGTGTTGCAGGTGCAGTTCAATTTTGCCGACCAAACGGCGGTGGACGCGTTTACCCACGCCTTGCACAGTGTGATCGAGCGTAACGATATCCTGCGCACCGGTATTCTGTGGGAAGGCCTGGATGAGCCGGTGCAAGTGGTGTTGCGCAAGGCGCAGCTGCAGGTCGAGCGCCTCGACGTGCCAGCCGATGATGCGCTGGCGCAGCTGCAACAGCGCTTCGACCCACGCCATTTCCGCCTCGACCTGAGCCGCGCGTCGCTGATGCATTTCGGTTATGCGCAACAGCAGGATGGCTTCGCAGGCATCCTGCTGCTGCACCATATCCTGCTCGACCACACCGCCCTGCAGGTGTTGGTGGAGGAGATGAGCGCCAGCCTGGCCGGCCACAGCGCGCAACTGCCGCCGGCGGTGCAATACCGCAATTACGTGGCCCAGGCGCGTTTGGGCGTGACCCAGGCGCAACACGAAGCCTTCTTCAGCGACATGCTCGGCGATATCGACGAACCCACGCTGGCGTTCGGTTTGCAGGATGTGAACGGCGACGGCAGCGGCATCGTCGAGGCGCATTTGCCGCTGGCTGGGGCACTGGGTCAGGGCTTGCGCGAGCAAGCGCGGCAGCTGGGTGTCAGCAGCGCCAGCCTGGTACACCTGGCTTGGGCGCAGGTGCTGGCCCAAGTTTCCGGCCAGCAGGATGTAGTGTTCGGCACCGTACTGCTGGGGCGCATGCAAGGCGGCGAGGGCGCCGACCGGGCGCTGGGTATGTTCATCAACACCTTGCCGCTGCGCGTCAGCCTGGGCGCCACCAGCGTGCAGGCCGGCGTGCGCGCCACCCATGCGCGCCTGGCGCAGTTGCTTGGGCACGAGCACGCTTCGCTGTCCCTGGCCCAGCGTTGCAGCGGCGTACCGGGCTCGTTGCCGCTGTTCAGTACCTTGCTCAACTATCGCCACAGTGCCGCGGACGAGGCACCGGGAGACAGCCCGTTTGCCACCCACGGTATCGAGATTCTCAGTTCCCAGGAGCGCAGCAACTACCCGCTGGTGCTCAACGTCGATGACCTCGGCACAGGCTTTGCGCTGACCGTACAAGGCGTGGCCAGCCTGGATGTGCAGCGCGTGGGCGAGTACATGCTCACCGCGCTCAGCCACCTGGTGACCGCACTGCAACAAGCGCCGACCACCGCCTTGCAGGCAGTGTCGATTTTGCCGGCGGCCGAGCGTCACCAGCTATTGGTCGAGTTCAACGCCACCGCACGCGCCTACCCCTCGCAACTCACCGTACACCAGCTGTTCGAGGCCCAGGCCTTGGCCCGTCCGGATGCCGTGGCGGCGGTGCAGGGCGCGTTGTCCTTGAGCTACCGCGACCTCAACCGCCGCGCCAACCGCCTGGCCCATCACCTGATCAACCAGGGTGTGCAACCGGGTGAAAGCGTGGCGATGGCGTTGCCTCGCTCGCTGGATTTGCTGGTCAGCCAACTGGCGATCCTCAAGTGCGCGGCGGTGTATGTGCCGCTGGACGTCAACGCGCCGCTCGAACGCCAAGCCTTTATGGTGCAGGACAGCGGTGCGCGCCTGGTGCTCACGACCTTGGCCGACCTCAACCTGGAGAGCCTGTCGCCGCGCAACCCGGAGCTTGCGCAGTCTTCGGACGACGTGGCGTACATCATGTACACCTCCGGCTCCACCGGCGCGCCCAAAGGCGTGCAAGTGCCGCACCGGGCAATCTCGCGGCTGGTGCTTAACAACGGCTATGCCGAGTTCAACGAGCGCGACCGCGTGGCCTTCGCCTCCAACCCGGCGTTCGATGCCAGCACCCTCGACTTGTGGGCGCCGTTGCTCAATGGCGGTTGCGTGGTGGTGGTCGAGCATGCGGTGCTGCTGTCCCAGGCCGCATTTGCCGGGCTGTTGCAGGAGCAGGCCGTGAGCGTGCTGTGGATGACCGCAGGCTTGTTCCATCAATACGCCGACGCGTTGCTGCCGGTGCTGCGCCAGTTGCGCTACCTGATCGTCGGCGGCGATGTGCTCGACCCGCTGGTGATTGGCCGCGTGCTCAAGCACGGCAAGCCGCAACACCTGTTGAACGGCTACGGGCCGACCGAAGCCACTACCTTCTCGACCACCTTTGAAATCACCACGCCGGGCGCGGGCGCCGTGCCGATTGGCCGGCCCATCGCGAATGCCCAGGCCTACGTGTTGGATGCGCGCCAGCAGCCGCTGCCGTTGGGTGTGGTCGGCGAGCTGTACATCGGCGGTGCGGGCGTGGCCAAGGGGTACTTGAACCAGCCGCAACTGACCGCCGAAAAATTCATCCCCAACCCGTTCGGCGAAGGCCTGCTGTACCGCACCGGCGACCTCGCCAGCTGGCAGGCCGACGGCACCTTGCTGTACCAGGGGCGCAATGACTTACAGGTGAAAATCCGTGGTTTCCGCATCGAGCCCGGCGAAATCGAAACCTGCCTGGCGGCCTTCCCAGGCGTGCGCGACGCTGTGGTACTGGCCCGCGAAGACGAGCCCGGCGACAAACGCCTGGTGGCTTATTACACCGCCCAGGCCCCGTTGGAAATCGAAGCGCTGCGCGCCCATCTGCAAGGCCAGTTGCCCGACTATATGGTGCCATCGGCCTTTGTGTGGCTGGAGCTATTACCGCTTACCGCCAATGGCAAACTGGACCGCAAAGGCCTGCCGGTGCCGGACCAAAGTGCGCTGCTCAGCCGTGGCTACGAAGCCCCGGAAGGTGAAGTGGAAACCGTGCTGGCGCAGATCTGGCAGGACGTGCTCAAGCTCGAACGCGTCGGGCGCCATGATCATTTCTTCGAGTTGGGCGGGCATTCGTTGCTGGCGGTCAGCCTGATCGAGCGCATGCGCCAGGTCGGCCTGAGCGCTGACGTGCGCGTGCTGTTCAGCCAGCCAAGCCTGGCGGCACTCGCGGCGGCAGTCGGCAGCGGGCGTGAAATTGTGGTGCCGGCCAATGGCATTGCGCCGGGCTGCACGCAAATCACGCCGTCGATGCTGACCCTGGTGCAGCTCGACCAGCCAGCAATCGAACGCATCGTTGCCAACGTGCCCGGCGGTGCGGCCAATGTGCAGGATATCTACCCGCTCGCGCCGTTGCAGGAAGGCATTCTTTATCACCACATCAGCGCCGAACAGGGCGACCCGTACTTGCTGCAATCGCGCATGGCGTTCGACAGCCTGGCGCGTTTGCACGGCTTTATGGGCGCACTGCAACAGGTGGTGGCACGGCATGACATCCTGCGCACCGGCGTGGTCTGGGAAGGGTTGGACAGCCCGGTGCAAGTGGTCTGGCGCGACGCGCAACTGAGTGTGCAGGAGGTGATCCTGGATCCGGCCGAGGGCGGCATCATCGAGCAATTGCACGCACGTTTCGATGCCCGTCATTACCGCCTGGACATTACCCAGGCGCCGCTGCTGCGCATGGTTTACGCCCAGGACCCGGCGAATAACCGAGTCGCAGCGATCCTGCTGTTTCACCACCTGGCGCTGGACCATACGGCCATGGAAGTGGTGGGCCAGGAGATGCGCGCGTTTCTGTTCAACCAGGCGGACGCACTGCCGGTGGCGGCGCCGTTTCGCAACTACGTGGCCCAGGCACGCCTGGGCGTGAGCGTGGCCGAGCATGAGCAGTTCTTCAGCGCCATGCTCGCCGATGTGGACGAACCGACCCTGCCGTTTGGCGTGCAGGACGTGCAGGGCGATGGCCGCGATATCGAAGAGGCCGAGCAGCACCTGGACGCGGCGCTGGCCGTGCGTGTGCGCGAACAGGCGCGCCGGTTGGGTGTGAGTGCGGCGAGCTTGATGCACTTGGCCTGGGCGCAGGTGCTGGGGCTGGTGTCCGGGCGCGATGACGTGGTGTTCGGCACTGTATTGATGGGCCGCATGCAAGCGGGTGAGGGCGCCGATAGGGCGCTGGGCATGTTCATCAACACCTTGCCGCTGCGGGTGAATGTCGCGGCGGGCGCCGCTGTGGCGGTCAAGGCCACCCATTCACGCTTGAGCGCCTTGCTCGGGCACGAACACGCGTCGCTGGCGCTGGCCCAGCGTTGCAGCGGCGTGCCGACCAGCGTGCCGCTGTTCAGTGCTTTGCTCAATTTTCGCCACAGTAGCCTCGGCGAAATGGCCCGCGATGGCCACGGCATCTGGGAAGGCGTGCAACTGCTGGGCGGTGAAGAGCGCAGCAACTACCCGCTGACCTTGAGCGTGGATGATTTTGGCGCAGGCTTTGGCCTCAGTGTGCTGGCGCTGCCGCAGATCGGCGCCCAGCGCCTGTGCGGCTATATGCATAACGCCGTGGAGCAACTGGTCGAGGCCTTGGAAAATGCTGCCGATACCGCGCTCAACCGCCTGCCGATACTGCCGTCGGCCGAACGCGAGACCCTGTTGCGCGAATTCAACGCAACGGCTGCGGACTTCCCCACCGGGCACACCCTGCACGGTGCCTTCGAAGCCCAGGTCGAACGCCAGCCCCACGCGATTGCGGTGCAGCAGGGCGAACGGTCGCTGACCTACCAGCAGCTTAATCAGCGCGCCAACCAACTGGCCCATCACCTGCTCGCGCTCGGCGTACAGCCGGACGACCGCGTGGCGATCTGCTGCCGCCGTGGCCCGCAGATGCTGATCGGGCTGTTGGGCATACTCAAGGCCGGCGCCGGTTATGTGCCGATCGACCCGGCTTACCCTGCCGAGCGCATCGCCTATCTGTTGCAGGACAGTGCGCCGGTGGCCGTGCTGGCCGAGCCCAGTACGCAAGCGTTGCTGGGGGCATTCGCCACAGTCGACCTGCTGGGCGAAAGCTGGCAGCACCACGCGGTCAGCAATCCCCAGCTCGCAGCGCTGATCCCGGCGCACCTGGCCTACGTGATCTACACCTCCGGCTCCACCGGCCA
Source organism: Pseudomonas sp. ChxA (assembly GCF_030263855.1). Classification (NCBI taxonomy): domain Bacteria; kingdom Pseudomonadati; phylum Pseudomonadota; class Gammaproteobacteria; order Pseudomonadales; family Pseudomonadaceae; genus Pseudomonas; species Pseudomonas sp. ChxA. Next base: position 4,271,510 of record NZ_JARPMK010000001.1, on the reverse strand, counting down.
GCCCAAAGGCGTGATGGTGGAACACCGCAACGTGGAAAACCTGGTGCACTGGCACTGCGAAGCCTTCGGCCTGGATGCGCGCAGCCACACCAGCAGTGTCGCCGGTTTTGGCTTCGACGCCATGGCCTGGGAAGTCTGGCCGGCGCTGTGTGCCGGTGCGACCCTGCATTTGCCACCTGCCAGCGTCGGCAATGAAAACATCGACGAACTGCTGGCCTGGTGGCTGGCGCAGCCGCTGGACGTCAGTTTCCTGCCCACGCCTGTGGCCGAATACGCCTTCAGCCAGCACCTGCAACACCCGACCTTGCGCATCCTGCTGATTGGCGGCGACCGCCTGCGCCAGTTCACCCAGGAGCGACGTTTTGCGCTGATCAACAACTACGGGCCGACCGAGGCCACGGTGGTCGCCACCTCCGGCCGTGTCCGCGCCGGCCAGGCGCTGCATATCGGCCGGCCAGTGGCGAATGCCAGCACCTACTTGCTCGATGCACAACTGCGCCCTGTGCCGGTGGGCGTGGCCGGTGAGCTGTATGTGGGCGGCAGCGGCGTGGCGCGCGGTTACCTGAACCGCGCGGACCTGACCGCCGAACGCTTCCTGCAAGACCCGTTCAACCCTGGGCGCATGTACCGCACCGGCGACCTGGCGCGCTGGTTGCCCGACGGCAATATCGAATACCTGGGCCGTAACGATGATCAGGTCAAGGTGCGTGGCGTGCGCGTGGAGCTGGGCGAGATCGAAAGCCGCCTGGCCGCACTCGAAGGCGTGGCTGAAGCGGTAGTGCTGGTGCGCGAAGGGCGCTTGATTGCCTGGTTCACTGAGCACCAGCCGCTGGCGATCGAAACCCTGCGCGCACAACTGCAGGCGCAACTGCCCGACGCCCTGGTGCCTGCCGCTTACGTGAGGCTTGACGCGTTGCCCCTGACCGCCAACGGCAAGCTGGACCGCAAGGCGTTGCCGGAACCTGACCAAAGCGCGTTGTTGAACCGTGTTTATGAAGCGCCTCAGGGCGAGGTGGAAACGACGCTGGCGCAGATTTGGGCCGAGGTGTTGCAGGTGGAGAAAGTCGGTCGCCACGACCATTTCTTCGAACTCGGCGGCCATTCGTTGCTGGCCGTGAGCCTCATCGAACGCATGCGTCAAGTGAACCTTAGCGCTGATGTGCGCGTACTGTTCAGCCAGCCGACCCTGGCCGCGCTGGCGGCTGCCATGGGCAGTGGCCGCGAAGTGCAGGTGCCAGCCAACCGGATCGCAGCCGATTGCCTGCGCATCACGCCGGATATGCTGCCCTTGGTTGATATCGACCAGTCGACCCTCGATCAAGTTGTCAGCCGCATCCCCGGCGGTGCCGCCAACGTGCAGGATATTTATCCGCTGGCGCCGTTGCAGGAGGGCATTCTTTACCACTACCTCACCGCCGAGCAGGGCGACCCGTACCTGCTGCAATCGCACCTGGCCTTCGACAGCCTCGAGCGTCTGCAGGCCTTCGCCCAGGCGCTGCAGCAGGTGATCAACCGCCATGACATCCTGCGCACCGGCGTGGTCTGGGAAGGTCTTGCGCAACCGCTGCAAGTGGTGTGGCGCCAGGCCCGATTGCCGCTTGAAGAGCTGCAGTTGCAGGGCGATGTACTCGCCGGCCTGCACGAACGTTTTGATGCACGGCGTTACCGCCTGGACATCAGCCAGGCGCCGCTGATCTGCCTCAAGTACGCCAAGGACCCGGCCAACCAGCGCGTGGTGGTGGTGTTGCTCTATCACCATATTGCGCTGGACCACACCGCGTTCGACGTGGTGCTGCGTGAGATGCAAGGGCACTTGTTGGGGCACGCCGCCCCGACGGCGGCGCCGATGCCGTATCGCAACTATGTGGCCCAGGCGCGATTGGGTGTCAGTGAGCAGGAGCACGAGGCGTTCTTTCGCGAGATGCTTGCCGATGTCGATGAGCCGACCTTGCCGTTCGGCTTGCAGGACGTGCGCGGCGACGGCAACGCGATTCAGGAATACAGCCTGCACCTGGACAGCGACCTCAACCGCCGCCTGCGCGCCCAGGCGCGGTTGCTCGGCGTGAGCACCGCAAGCCTGTTCCACCTGGCCTGGGGCCAAGTGTTGGCGGCCACTTCGGGGCGTCACAGCGTGGTGTTCGGCACCGTGCTGGTCGGCCGTCTGCAAGGCGGCGAGGGTGCCGACCGCGCCCTTGGGGTGTTTATCAATACTTTGCCGCTGCGCCTGGATATCGACGCGCAAGGCGCACGCGATGCGGTGCGGGCCACCCACACGCGGCTCACCGCGTTGCTCGGCCATGAGCACGCGTCCCTGGCGCTGGCCCAGCGTTGCAGTGGGGTGGCGGCCCCGGCGCCGTTGTTCAGCTCGATGCTCAACTATCGCCATCGCGGCGCCGCGACGCGTTCTGCCGAAGCGCAACACGCCTGGGAAGGCATGCAGACGTTGGTCAACGATGGCCGCACCAACTACCCGCTGACCCTCAACGTGGATGACTTGGGCGATGGTTATGATGTCACCGCCCTGGCGCAGATTGACGCGCAACGGGTGTGTGGTTACCTGCAGAACGCCTTGGCCGGGCTGGTCGAAGCCTTGGAGCAGGCGCCGCACCAGGCGCTCAATCGCCTGCCGATCCTGGGCGCCGAGGAACGCCAGAAACTGCTGGTAGCGTTCAACGCCACCGAGGTCGATTACAACCTCGACCAGACCCTGCACGGTCTGTTCGAGGCCCAGGTCGAACGCACCCCGGATGCGGTAGCGGTCAAGGCCGGCGACCAGCAGTTGACCTACCGGGCACTTAACGAGCGCGCCAACCGCCTGGCCCATCACCTGCGCGAACTCGGCGTGCAGCCGGATGCGCGCGTGGGTATCTGCGTCGAGCGTGGGCTGGACATGGTGGTCGGCCTGTTTGCGATCCTTAAGGCCGGTGGCGGTTATGTGCCGCTGGACCCAGCGTATCCACTCGAACGCATCGCTTACATGCTGCAAGACAGCGCACCGGTGGTGGTGCTGGCGCAAGGCGCGACCCGCCAGTTGTTGGGCGACGTGCCAGTGCTGGACCTGGATCACCTCACCTGGCAACACCAGAGCGCGAGCAACCCGCAGGTGCCAGGCCTTACCGCCCGGCACCAGGCCTATGTGATCTACACCTCCGGCTCCACCGGCCAGCCCAAAGGCGTGATCAACGAACACGCCGGCGTGGTCAACCGCTTGCTGTGGATGCAGGACGCGTATGGCCTCAAGGCCCATGACGCGGTGCTGCAGAAAACCCCGTTCAGCTTCGACGTGTCGGTGTGGGAATTCTTCTGGCCGCTGTTTACCGGCGCACGGTTGGTGATGGCGCGCCCGGGCGGGCATAAAGAGCCGGAGTACCTGTGCGAGGTGATCGAGGCTGAACAGATCACCACCTTGCACTTCGTGCCGTCGATGCTCGATGTGTTCCTGGCCCATGGCGATGTCAGCCAGGCCATAGGGCTGGTGCGGGTGATGTGCAGCGGCGAAGCCTTGCCGGGCAGCCTGGTGCGGCGCTTCAAAGCGCAACTGCCGGGGGTTGGCCTGTACAACCTATACGGCCCGACGGAAGCGGCGGTCGACGTTACTGCGTGGAACTGCGCGCGCCCCGACGTGCCGGACAACACGCCGATCGGCAAGCCGATCGCCAATACACGCCTGTACGTGCTGGACGCCCAGTTGCAGCCAGTGCCTTTGGGGGTGGTGGGTGAGTTGTTTATCGGCGGTGTGCAAGTGGCGCGCGGGTATCTGAACCGCCCGGAGCTGACCGCCGAACGTTTCCTCAAGAACCCGTTCACCGGCGGGCGCATGTACCGCACGGGCGACGTCGGTCGTTACCTGCCCGACGGCAATATCGAGTACCTGGGCCGCAACGATGATCAGGTGAAAATCCGTGGCCTGCGCATCGAGCTGGGCGAAATCCAGGCGCGCCTGCTGGAACATCCGCAGGTCAACGAGGCCGCCGTGGTCGCCCGCGAGGACCGTCTGGTGGCGTACTACACCGGCGCACACACCGACATCGACCGCTTGCGCGCCCACCTGTTGCAGCACTTGCCGGACTTTATGGTGCCCGCCGTGTTTGTGCACCTCGACGCATTGCCACTGAGCCCCAACGGCAAGCTCGACCGCAAGGCACTGCCGGTGCCGGGCATGGACGCGCTGAGTGTGCGCGAATACGCAGCGCCCGAAGGCGACACCGAAATCCTCATGGCGGCGCTGTGGGCCGAACTGCTCAACGTGGAGCGCGTTGGGCGCCATGACAACTTCTTTGAGCTGGGCGGGCACTCGCTGCTGGCCGTGAGCTTGATCGGACGCCTGCGCCAGGAAGGCCTGGAAGCGGATGTACGGGCGCTGTTCGAACAGCCGAGCCTGGCTGGCTACGCCGCCATTACCGAACGAATGGAGATCGTCCTGTGAGCATTTTTGAGTTATTGAGCACGTTGAAAACCAAGGACGTGCAACTGGCGCTCAAGGGCGAGCAGTTGTCGGTGCAAGGCAATAAACAAGCGCTGAGCGACCCGGCGATCCTGGCGGCGTTGCGCGAGCACAAAGCGGCCTTGATTGAACTGATCAAGGCCGGTGAATACTCGGCCTCCAAGGCCGGTGAAGTGCAGGTGCCGGCCAATGGCATTCCGACGGGTGCCGAGCACATCACCCCGGCGATGCTGAGCCTGTCGACGTTGAGCCAGGACGAGATCGAGCGCATCGTGGCCACGGTCGACGGCGGTGTGGCGAATATTCAGGACATTTATCCGCTGGCGCCGTTGCAGGAAGGCATTCTGTTCCACCACGTCAGCGCCGAGCAGGGCGATCCGTATGTGATGCAGTCGCAGTTCGCGTTTGACAGCCTGGAGCGTTTCGAGGCCTTCGCCCAAGCGTTGCAGAGCGTGATGGACCGCCACGATATCCTGCGCACCGGCGTGGTCTGGGACGGCTTGCAGCAACCTTCGCAAGTGGTATGGCGCCAGGCACGCCTGCCGGTGCAGGCGCTGCAATTGAACCCGGCTGACGGCGATATTGCCGCTCAACTGCACGGGCTGTTCGATGCCCGCCACTATCGCCTCGACGTGACCCAGGCGCCGCTGCTGCGCCTGGTACGGGCCGACGACCCACTGAACCAGCGCATTGTCGCAACCTTGCTGTTCCACCATATGGCCCTCGACCACAGCGCCCTCGAAGTGGTGTGCCATGAAATGCAGGCGTGCCTGCTGGGGCAGGGCGCGGCGCTTGGCCAGGCCGTGCCGTTTCGCAACTATGTGGCGCAGGCACGGTTGGGCATCAGTGAGCCGGAACACGAAGGTTTCTTCCGCCAGATGCTCGGCGACATCAGTGAGCCGACCTTGCCATACGGCTTGCAGGACGTGCAGGGCGATGCTCGTGGCATCAGCGAAGTCAGCCTGCCTTTGCCCGCAGCGCTGAGCCAACGGTTGCGCGCGCAAGCCCGGCAATTGGGCGTGAGTGCCGCCAGCCTGTTCCATATGGGCTGGGCGCAGGTGCTGGGTGTGCTGGCCGGTAAAGAGCAGGTGGTGTTCGGCACCGTATTGATGGGCCGCATGCAAGGCAGCCATGCCACGGATCGGGCGCTGGGTATTTTCATCAACACCTTGCCGTTTCGCGTGGACGTGGGCGCCCAGGACGTACGCGCCGGGGTCAAGGCCACCCACGCGCGGCTCACCACCTTGTTGCGCCATGAACACGCGCCGCTGGCCCTGGCCCAACGCTGCAGTGGGGTGGTGGCGCCGACGCCGCTGTTCAGCGCCTTGCTCAACTATCGCCACAGCGCCCCGGCCGCCAGCGCCGAAGCCGTGTCGGCCTGGCACGGGATCGCCGCGCTCAGCGCCGAAGAGCGCACCAACTACCCGCTGACCCTGAGTGTCGATGACCTGGGTGAAGGCTTTGGCCTGAGCCTGCTGGCCAGCCAGCGGGTCGACCCGCAGCGCGTGTGCAGCTACCTGCAAACCGCCCTGGAAAACCTGGTGACGGCGCTGGAGCAGGCACCGCACACCGCGCTCAATCAGCTGTCGGTGCTGCCCGCCGCCGAGCAACAGCTGCTGCTGGAACAGTTCAACGCCACCCAGGCCGATTTCCCCCAAGGCAGCACCTTGCACGGGCGCGTCGAAGCCCAGGCCGCGCTCACGCCGGACGCGATCGCCGCCGTGCAGCAGGGCCGCCAACTGACCTACGCCGAACTCAACCAGCAAGCCAACCTGCTGGCCCATCACCTGTTGGCGTTGGGGGTCAAACCCGATGACCGCGTGGCCATCGTCGCGCGCCGTGGCCTGGACACCCTGGCCGGGTTGCTGGCCATCCTCAAGGCCGGTGCCTGCTACGTGCCGGTCGACCCGTCGCACCCGGCCGAGCGCCTGAGCTACCTGCTGAGCGACAGCGCCCCGGTGGCGGTGCTGACCCAACAGGCATTGCTTGAGCGCTTGCCGGCGCTGGACGTGCCGGTGATCCAGCTGGACCGCTACACCTGGCAGCACCATTCAGCCAGCAATCCGAAAGCCGCCGTCAGCCCTTCGAACCTCGCCTATGTGATCTACACCTCCGGCTCCACCGGCCTGCCCAAAGGGGTAATGGTGGAGCACCACACGGTGGCCAACCTGGTGGACTGGCATTGTCGCGCCTTTGACCTGTGCGCCGGGCGCCACACCGCCAGTGTTGCCGGCTTTGGTTTTGATGCGATGGCCTGGGAAGTCTGGCCGGCGCTGTGTGTCGGCGCGACCTTGCACCTGCCGCCCGCCACGGACGGCGCCGAAGATATCGACGCGCTGCTGAGCTGGTGGTGCGCGCAGCCGCTGGACGTGTGCTTTTTGCCTACGCCGGTGGCCGAGTACGCGTTCAGCCAGCACATCGAACACCCTACGTTGCGCACCTTGCTCATCGGCGGTGACCGCCTGCGCCAGTTTGCGCGGGCACAGCGATTTGAGCTGATCAACAACTATGGCCCCACCGAAGCCACGGTGGTCGCCACCTCCGGCAAGGTCGAGGCAGGCCAGCCGTTGCATATCGGCAAACCGGTGGCCAATGCCACGGTGTATCTGCTCGATGAACAACAACGGCCGGTGCCATTGGGGGTAGCCGGTGAGCTGTACGTGGGCGGCAAGGGCGTGGCGCGCGGTTACCTCAACCGCCCGGAGCTGACCGCCGAGCGCTTCCTGCAAGACCCGTTCAACCCTGGGCGCATGTACCGCACCGGCGACTTGGCGCGCTGGTTGCCGGACGGCACGCTTGAATACCTGGGGCGCAACGATGATCAAGTGAAGATTCGCGGCGTGCGTATCGAGCTGGGCGAGATTGAAACCCAGCTCGGCCAACTGCCTGGGATTCAGGAAGCGGTGGTGCTGGTGCGTGAGGACCGCTTGGTCGCTTATTTCACCCAGAACCCACAACTCGACGCGCTGGCGGTCGGTGATATTCGTTCCCACCTGGTTGCGCATCTGCCGGACTACATGGTCCCGGTCGCCTATGTGAAGCTCGAGGCGTTGCCACTCACCGCCAACGGCAAGCTCGACCGCAAGGCGTTGCCGGCGCCGGACATGGCCGCGGTGTTTAGCCGCGAATACGCAGCGCCCGAGGGCGAGATCGAAAGCGTGCTCGCACAGATCTGGGCCGATGTGCTGCAGGTGCAGCGTGTCGGGCGGCATGACCATTTCTTCGAACTGGGCGGGCACTCGTTGCTGGCGATGCGCATGGTCTCGCAAGTGCGCCAGCGCCTGGGGGTGGAACTGGTGCTGGGCGACTTGTTTGCCAATGCAGAGCTGGCGGCGGTCGCTGAAGTGCTGGCGAAGTCGGCACGCAGCACCTTGCCGGATATCCTGCCGGCCAATCGTGATGAAGACGTGCCGCTGTCGTTCGCCCAGCAGCGCCTGTGGTTCCTGGCGCTGATGGAAGGCGCCAACACCGCCTACAACATTCCCATCGGCCTGCGTTTACGTGGCCAGTTGCATGTCGAGGCGCTGCAACGCGCGCTGGCGCGTATCGTCGCGCGCCACGAAACCTTGCGCAGCCGCTTTACCCAGCAGGGCGACCAAGCCCAGGTGCTGATCGTAGCGGCTGAAGACATGTTGCCCCTGCAAGTGCAGGATTTGCGCCGCCACCCGCAACCGCAACAGGCGCTGGATGCCTTGATTCATGGCGAAGCCTCGGCGCCGTTCGACCTGGAACGCGGCCCGTTGCTGCGTGGGCGCCTGGTGGTAATGGCCGACGATCACCATGTGCTGCTGTTGACCTTGCACCATATCGTTTCCGATGGCTGGTCGATGGGCGTGCTCACCCGTGAGTTGATGGCGTTGTATCAAGCCTTCAGCCACGGCATGCCTGACCCATTGCCAAGCCTGCCGATCCAGTACGGCGACTTTGCCGTGTGGCAGCGTTTATGGCTGAGCGGCGAAGTGTTGCAGCGCCAAAGCACCTATTGGCAACAGGCCCTGGCCGGTGCGCCGGCCTTGCTCACGCTGCCCACCGACCGCCCACGCCCTGTGCAGCAGGACTACGCCGGCAATAGCGTCGAAGTGCGCCTGGACGAACGCCTGACCGCTGGGCTCAAGGCCTTGAGCCAACGCCATGGCACCACGTTGTACATGACCTTGATGACGGCCTGGGCCTCACTGCTGGCGCGGCTCTCGGGGCAACTGGATGTGGTGATCGGCTCGCCGGTGGCCAACCGTACCCGCAGCGAGGTGGAAGGGTTGATCGGCCTGTTCGTCAACACCCTGGCGGTGCGCATCGACACCACGGGCGAGCTGAGCACCGAGGCCTTGCTGGCGCGGGTCAAGGCGCTGACGCTGGCGGCCCAGGCACATCAGGACTTGCCGTTCGAGCAGGTGGTGGAAATCACCCGGCCGTTGCGCAGCCTGGCCCACAGCCCAGTGTTCCAGACCTTGCTGAGCTGGCAGGACAGCAGCGCGCCGACCCTGGCCTTGGGTGACCTGGCCCTGGAAGGCATTGTCGAGAACAGCCACTTTGCCAAGTTCGACCTGTCGCTGAACCTGGGGGAAGTGCAGGGCAGCATTCTCGGCGCATTGGAATTTGCCGTGGCGCTGTTTGATGAGTCGACCGTGCAGCGTTATGCCGGTTATTTCATCCGCACCTTGCAGGCCATGGTCGATAACGACCAGGCGGTGCTGGAACACGCACCGTTGGTGGATGAGCGTGAGCGTCAGCACCTGCTGGTCGATTTCAACGCCACCGCAGTGGACTACAACCTCGACCAAACCCTGCACGGGATGTTTGAAGCGCAGGTAACGCGCACGCCGAACGCGATTGCAGTGAAGGCGGGCAAGCAGCAACTGACCTACGCCGAACTGAATGCGCAGGCTAACCAGTTGGCCCATCACCTGCTGGCGTTGGGCGTACAGCCGGCTTCGCGGGTGGCGATCTGCGTCGAGCGCGGCGTTTCAATGGTCGTTGGCCTGTATGCGATTCTCAAGGCTGGCGCGGCGTATGTGCCGCTGGACCCGGCCTATCCGCAGGAGCGCCTGGCCTACATGCTGCAAGACAGTGCGCCGCTGGTGGTGCTGGCCCAAGCTGCGACCCGTGGCTTGCTGGGCGAGGCGGCGGTGGTCGATCTGGACCAGCCAAGCTGGCAGCATCTGCCCGCAGGCAACCCGCACGTACAGAGCGTAAGCGCCTATGTGATCTACACCTCCGGTTCCACCGGCCAGCCCAAAGGCGTGATCAACGACCACGCCGGGGTGGTCAACCGCCTGCTGTGGATGCAGGACGAATATCGCCTCACGGCACAGGATTCGGTGCTGCAGAAAACCCCGTTTAGCTTTGACGTTTCGGTGTGGGAATTCTTCTGGCCATTGTTTACCGGCGCGCGCCTGGTGATGGCGCGCCCGGGCGGGCACAAAGAGCCCGAATACCTGTGCGAAGTGATCGAAGCCGAACAGATCACCACCTTGCACTTTGTGCCGTCGATGCTCGATGTGTTCCTGGCTCATGGCGATATCCGCCAGGCGGCCGGGCTGGTGCGGGTGATGTGCAGCGGCGAAGCCTTGCCGGGCAGCCTGGTGCGGCGCTTCAAGCAGCAGCTGCCGGGCAGCGAATTACATAACCTGTATGGGCCGACCGAAGCGGCCGTCGACGTCACTGCCTGGAACTGTGCCGGCCCGGTAACGCCGGACAACACGCCGATCGGCAAACCCATCGCCAACACGCGCATGTACCTGCTCGACAGCCAATTGCAACCGGTGCCGCTGGGCGTGGTGGGCGAGTTGTTTATCGCGGGCGTACAAGTCGCGCGCGGGTATCTGAACCGGCCGGAACTGACCGCCGAGCGTTTCCTTGACGACCCTTTCATGCCGGGGCGCATGTACCGCACCGGTGATGTCGGGCGTTACCAGCCGGACGGCAATATCGAGTACCTGGGGCGCAACGATGACCAAGTGAAGATCCGTGGTTTGCGCATCGAACTGGGTGAAATCCAGGCGCGGCTGCTCGAGTATCCGCAGGTTAACGAAGCCGCCGTGGTCGCCCGTGAAGAGCGGCTGGTGGCCTACTACACCGGCACGCCGAGCGAAATCGACGCACTGCGCAGCAATCTGCTGCGGCATCTGCCGGAGTTCATGGTGCCGGCGATTTTCGTGCATCTGCAGGCGTTGCCACTGAGCCCCAATGGCAAGCTCGACCGCAAGGCGCTGCCGGCGCCGGGCCTGGATTCAGTGGTGGTGCGCGAATACGAAGCGCCCCAGGGCGATACCGAAATGGCCTTGGCCAGCCTGTGGGCCGAACTGCTCAATGTTGAGCGCGTGGGCCGTCACGATAACTTCTTCGAACTGGGCGGGCATTCGCTGTTGGCCGTCAGTTTGATGGGGCGCATGCGCCGCCTGGGCTTGTCGGCGGATGTGAAGGTGCTGTTCGGCCAGCCGACGCTCTCGGTCTTGGCGGCGGCGCTGGGCGCTGGGCGCGAAGTGGCGGTGCCGGCCAATGGCATTGCCGAAGGCTGTACCCACATCAGCCCGGCTATGTTGCCCTTGGTCCAGTTGGACCAGGCCGCCGTCGACCGCATCGTCGCGTGCATTCCCGGCGGTGCGGCGAATGTGCAGGATATTTACCCGCTGGCGCCGCTGCAGGCCGGCATCCTGTATCACCATAGAGCAGTGCTTGAAGGCGATGCCTACCTGTTGCGGGCGCAATTTGCCTTCGACAACCGTCTGCGCCTGGACGCCTTTGCCCATGCATTGCAGGCGGTGATCCAGCGGCATGACATCCTGCGTTCCTCTTTCCATTGGGACGGCCTGGAGGAACCGGTGCAAGTGGTGTGGCGCGAAGCCTCGCTCAGCATTGAAACCGGTGCCGTGCCACAGCGCCTGAATCTTTCGCAAGCGCCGTTGATGCGGCTGATCTATACCGAGGAGCCGCAGCGCGTGGTTGCCACGTTGCTTTTCCATCATTTGGTGATGGACCACATCGCGCTGGACATCCTGCAGCATGAAATGCAGGCGTTCCTGCTCGGCACCCAGCACACGCTGGGCGCGGCCGTCCCGTATCGAACCTATGTGGCCCAGACGGTGGCCCAGACCCGCCTGGGCATTGACGACCACGAAACCTTCTTGCGCGAAATGCTCGGTGAAGTCGATGAGCCAACCGACGTCCAATACCTGGGCGTCGATGAACACGCGCATCTGGCCATCGACCCTCAGTTGAGCCAGCGCCTGCGCACCCAGGCCCGCCAGGCAGGCGTGAGTGCCGCCAGCCTTATGCACCTGGCCTGGGCGCAGGTGCTGGGCAAGGTCAGTGGCCGCGAACAGGTGGTGTTCGGCACCGTAATGCTTGGGCGCCTGCAAGGCGGCGAAGGCGCCGAGCGCGCGATGGGCGTGTTTATCAACACCTTGCCGCTGCGCGTCGACCTGGGCGAACACTCGGTACGCACCGCACTGCGCGCCACCCATGCGCGCCTGAGCCAATTGCTCAGCCATGAGCACGCGCCGCTGGCCTTGGCTCAGCAGTGCAGCGGCGTGCCAGTGGGTACGCCGTTGTTCAGCGTGCTGTTCAACTACCGCCACAGCGCGCCGCACAGTGGTGGTGTGGCCGAGGCATGGCAGGGGATTGCGCTGCTTGGCGCCGAGGAACAGACCAATTACGGGGTGTCGATGAGTGTCGATGACCTTGGTAAGGGTTTCAGCCTGACCGCCATGGGGCAGGGCGCCCGGCGGTTGTGTGATTACCTGAACATTGCCCTTGAGCAACTGGTTGAGGCGCTAGAGCAGCACAGTGATAGGGGCATCAGCCGCTTGCCAATCCTGCCGGCGGCCGAGCGTCAACAGCTGGCGGGTTTCAACGCCACCACCCGTGTGTTCCCCCGCGAGCACACGGTGCAGCGCCTATTCGAAGCCCAGGCCCAGGCACGGCCAGACGCGGTGGCTGCGTTGCACGCTGACGCGGTGCTGAGCTACGGCGAACTCAATACCCGCGCCAACCGCTTGGCCCATCACCTGATGAGCCTGGGTGTGCGCCCGACCGATAACGTCGCGATCCTGCTGCCGCGTTCCCTGGACCTGCTGGTCAGCCAACTGGCGATCCTCAAGTGCGCGGCGGCCTATGTACCGCTGGACATCAATGCGCCCGCCGAGCGCCAGGGCTTTATGTTGCAGGACAGCGGCGCGAGCTGGCTGTTGACCCGCAGTGACGCGACGCTTGAGTACCCGGCGCGGCGTCTGGACCTGGATACGTTGGCCTTGGACCCGCAACCGAGCCACAACCCCGACCTGTCGCAGTCCTCGGACAGCGTGGCGTACATCATGTACACCTCCGGCTCCACGGGTACGCCCAAGGGCGTATTGGTGCCCCATCGCGGCATCACGCGCTTGGTGCTCAACAACGGTTACGCCGACTTCAACGCCGCCGACCGCGTGGCGTTTGCCTCCAACCCGGCGTTCGACGCCAGCACCATGGACGTCTGGGGCGCACTGCTCAACGGCGGCCAGGTGCAGGTGATCGACCACGCCACCTTGCTCGACCCGGCTGCATTCGGCAGTGCGCTGCAAGGTGCGACGGTGCTGTTCGTGACCACCGCGCTGTTTAACCAGTATGTGCAGATGATCCCAGAGGCCCTGGCTGGTTTACGCATTTTGCTCTGCGGCGGTGAGCGTGCCGACCCGGCGGCGTTCCGCAGCTTGCTGGCGCAGGCGCCGGGTTTGCGCCTGGTGCATTGCTACGGGCCGACCGAAACCACCACCTATGCCACCACTTACGAGGTGCAGGCGATTGCCGCCATTGCTGACAGCGTGCCGGTCGGTCGGCCGATTTCCAATACGCAGATTCACGTGCTGGATGCGTACTTGCAGGCGCTGCCGGTGGGTGTGATGGGCGAAATCTGCATCGGTGGCGACGGCGTGGCCAAGGGCTATTTGAACCGGCCGGAGCTGACTGCCGAGAAGTTTGTCGACGACCCGTTCAACCCAGGCGCCTTGATGTACCGCACCGGCGACCTCGGCCGCTGGACGGCGGACGGCTTGCTGGAGTGCATCGGGCGTAACGATGACCAAGTGAAGATCCGCGGTTTCCGTATCGAGTTGGGCGAGATCGAAGCGCGCCTGGCGACCTTCGCCGCGATCCAGGACGTGGTGGTGCTGGCCCGTGAGGACGTGCCGGGCGACAAGCGTCTGGTGGCGTATTTCACCTGGGCTGGCGAGCCCGTAGACGTCGACAGTGTGCGTGCGCACCTGCACGGCCAGTTGCCGGACTACATGCTGCCGTCGGCCTATGTGCCGCTGGCGCAGTTGCCGCTCACGGCCAATGGCAAGATCGATCGCAAAGCCTTACCGGTTCCGGCGTTGGAGGCCTTGCTCAGCCGCGACTTCGAGGCGCCGGCCGATGCACTTGAACAGTCGCTCGCCGGCCTGTGGGCCGAGGTGTTGAAACTTGAGCAGGTGGGGCGTCACGACAGCTTCTTTGAGCTGGGCGGGCATTCCTTGCTGGCGATTCGATTGGTCAACCTGATGGAAGCAGCGGGCTTGCAGGTGTCGCTGGCCGAGCTGTTCCAGCACGTCAGCGTGGCCTCGGTGGCGGCGATGTTGCGCCAGCGCACCGGCGAGCCGGTGCGTGACACCGCGCTGATTACCGTGCGCAGCAGCGGTTCGCAGCCGCCGTTGTTTCTGGTGCATGAGTTCAGCGGCATGGACGTGTATTTCCCGGCGCTGGGTCAGCACTTGCCCGGCGACTATCCGATCTACGGCCTGCCGGGCGCGGCACTGGGCGAGCCGCACCTGAACACTATGGAAGGCTTGGCGGCGCGCATGGTCGGCCTGATCCGTCAGGTTCAGCCACACGGGCCTTACCGCGTGGCGGGCTGGTCGTTTGGCGGCGTGCTGGCCTATGAGGTGGCGATGCAATTGCTGGGGCTGGATGAGCCGGTGGCGTTCCTCGGTCTGATCGACAGCTACGTGCCGCGCATGACCGACCAAGGCAAGGCGCGTTGGAGTGGGCCGGATGCGCTTAAGCGGCATTTGCTGTTGCAGTGCACGGCGTATTGGAAAGCACAGGGAGGTGTGGATGAACTGGCGAGCCTTGAACAGCTTGAGGCGGGTATTGGACAGCTGGACTTTGCGGGTTTGCTGCAACGCTGTCGCGATCAAGGTCTGCTATACGCGCAAATGGCAGCGGCTACGGACGCGGATCTCTTGAGTTTTATCCAACGTGAAGTTGGCCACGGGCATGCGCTGGCGCACTACAGCCTGTTCCCGCTGCCGGTGCCGGTGCATCTGTTCAGTGCCCGCGAACGGCCGACCGAGCTGTCGCGGCGCAGTGAATCGCTGGGTTGGGAAGCCGCCTTGGCGCCTGGGCAATTGCGCCGGGTCGAGGTGCCTGGCGATCACCAGAGCATGATGCAGGCACCGCATATTCAAGGCTTGGGCGCGGCGATGGCTGAGGCCTTGGCTGTGAGTTCGCCGGTGAGGGAAGCGGTGCATCAACCGTTGCTGCGCATTCAGAGTGGGCGTGCAGGCCATGCGCCGGTGTTCTGTGTGCCGGGAGCGGGGGACAGCGTCACCGGGTTTGTGGGGTTGAGCGAGGCTCTCGGGCGCGACTGGCCGCTGTTCGGTTTGCAGCCGCGCGGGCTGGATGGCGAGGCGGTGCCCCACAGCCAGGTGGAAGCGGCAGCGCAGTGTTACCTGGCGGCGCTGGCGCAGGAGTGCCCGCGTGGGCCGGTGCATCTGGTCGGGCATTCATTTGGTGGCTGGGTCGCGCTGGAGATGGCGCTGCGCTTGCAGGCGATGGGCCGCGAGGTGGCGTCGTTGACGGTGATCGACAGTGAATCACCGGGCGGTGCGGGCAAGCCTTATTCGACCACGGCCGCGTTGTTGCGCTTGATTGAGGCCATGCAGTTGTCGGCGGGCAAGTCGCTGGGCATTGACCAGGTGGATTTTGCCGGGCGCGATGAGGTGGCGCAGCAGCAGTGGCTGCATGCGGGGATGGTGAGTGTGGGGTTGTTGCCGGGGCGTGCCAGTGTGGATGCGATGGCGGGGCCGGCGCGTACTTATGCGGCGGCGTTGCGCACGGTGTATCGGCCGGCGCAGCGGTTCAACGGGGTGGTGCGCTTGGTGCTGGCGCAGGATCCGGCGTTGGATGCGGCGGGTAATCAGCGTGAGCAGGGGTTGATGGTGGAAGGGTGGCGGCGCCAGGGGAGTGGGTTGCAGGTTTGGTATGGCGCGGGGAATCACTTTACGTTGCTTAAGGCGCCGAATGTTTTGGGGTTGGCGCAGTGGTGGCTTGAGGGGGTGGTGATTGGGGAGGTGGTGTCGTGAAGCGGCTGGTGTACATATCCGTTGCTGCGGTAACGGCTGCCTATGGTTCCGCTCTTACAGCGGGTCACTTTTGCAAGGACGCAAAAGTAACCAAAAGGTCCTCGCCCCACCACTCGGCACCTCGCTTAGGCTCGGTGTGCCCTCACTCCGGCTTGAATCCGTGGGCCGCCGCGATGGGCCATCCTTGGCCCAGCGCGGCTAACCCGGCATCCCTGCCGGGTTACCCACGGATTCAAGCCTGCGTTCGGCCATCGTGGTTAACGGGGCGCCTCAGATCAAAAGCAGATCAAGATCAAGATCTACAGCACGGCGGCCTGAAAGCCGACCTGAGTGGTTAGATCAAAAGCGAAAGCGGATTTGCATACACCTGGGATCTGCTTTTCTGTGGGAGCTGGCTTGTCGAATCGTCGCACCGCTGCGATGCAGACACCTCGGTGTGTCAGGCAAGCCAGCTTCCACACTGGACCGTGCCGTTGTAGGCCCTCTTCATCTTTTTATGGTCATTTATGGAAAAGTCTAAGTTTCGCAAAATTGGAATGCTCGCGGTGTTGGCTGTTGCCATTGGCCTGGTGGTGTATACGGTGCAGGCACCCGCCGACGCGCCGCAGTACCTTACGGCTACGGCTGAGCGCGGTGATATCGAGAATGCGGTGTTGGCCACCGGTTTGCTTGAGGGTATCAAGCAGGTCGATGTCGGCGCGCAGGTGTCGGGGCAGTTGAAGTCGCTCAAGGTCAAGGTCGGCGACAAGGTGAAGAAGGGCCAGTGGCTGGCCGAAATCGACCCGCTGATCCTGCAGAACACCTTGCGCAAGGCCCAGGTGGATGAGGAAAACCTGCAAGCCCAGCGCCGTGCCACGGCGGCGCAGCTCAAGCAGGCCAAGTCGGTGTATGAGCGCTACAAGGGCTTGCAGGTGGATGAGTCTGTATCGCGCCAGGATTTTGAAGACGCCGAGTCCACTTTCCAGGTGCAACAGGCCAACCTGTTGTCGCTGGATGCGCAGATCAAAAGCGCGCATATCCAGATCGATACCGCCAAGGTCAACCTGGCGTATACGCGCATCGTCGCGCCCATCGACGGTGATGTGGTGGGTATCGTCACGCAGGAAGGCCAGACCGTGATCGCCAGCCAGTTGGCGCCGGTGCTGCTCAAGCTGGCCGACCTGGACACCATGACCGTCAAGGCCCAGGTGTCAGAGGCCGATGTGATCCATATCAGCCCCGGCCAGCAGGTGTATTTCACCATCCTGGGTGAAGCCGACAAGCGCTACTACGCCAAGTTGCGTGGCACGGAGCCGGCGCCGCAGAACTTCCTCGAAACCCAGACTGCCGGCACCCCCAAGCAAAACACCGCGGTGTTTTACAACGCACTGTTCGATGTGCCCAACCCGGACCATCGCCTGCGCATCGCCATGACCGCCCAGGTGCGTATTGTGCTCGACACCGCCCAGGCGGCGTTGATGGTGCCGGTGGCGGCGCTCGGCGCGCGCAATAACGACGGCACTTACCCGTTGCGGGTGCTGGACGCCAAGGGCAAGGCGCTGTCGCGGGATGTGAAGACCGGCATCAATAACAACGTCAAGGTGCAGATTCTGGAGGGCCTGGCCGAGGGCGACAAAGTCGTGATTGGCGACGCCACCCCAGCTGTGGCGGGGAACTGAACCATGACCCAGCCCCTGTTGGAGCTCAAGGGCATTACCCGCAGTTTCATGGCCGGCGAGCGCGAGTTCATTGCGCTCAAGGGCATCGACCTGACGATTCATGCCGGCGAAATGGTCGCGATCATCGGCGCCTCGGGTTCGGGCAAATCCACCCTGATGAATATCCTCGGCGGCCTCGACTACGCCACCGCCGGCAGCTACAAGATCAACGGCATCGAGACCCGCTCGCTGGGCGATGAACAGTTGGCGGAACTGCGCCGTGATTACTTCGGGTTTATCTTCCAGCGCTACCATTTGCTCGCGCACTTGAGCGCCTTGCACAACGTGGAAATGCCGGCGATCTACGCCGGTACGCCCGAGAGCCAAAGGCACAGCCGCGCACGCGATCTGCTTACGCGCCTGGGCCTGGCGGGGCACACCACCCACCGCCCGAGCCAGCTCTCCGGTGGCCAGCAACAGCGTGTGAGTATCGCCCGGGCCTTGATGAACGGCGGTGAGGTGATCCTCGCCGACGAGCCCACCGGCGCCCTCGACACCCACAGCGGCAAAGAGGTGATGCGCATCCTCGCCGAGCTGCACGCGGCCGGGCACACGGTGATCATCGTCACCCACGACCCCAAGGTGGCGGCGAACGCCCAGCGCATTGTCGAGGTGTGCGATGGTGAAATAGTCAGCGACAAGGCCAATGACAGTGTCGGCCTGGAGTTGCCCAGCGAAGCGCCGATCGAACCCAAACGCAGCGGCGCACGGCGTCTGGTGGCGAGCCTGGGGCTGTTCAAGGAAGCCTTCAACATGGCCTGGGTCGCGCTGATTTCCCATCGCATGCGCACCTTGCTGACCATGCTGGGTATTGTCATCGGCATAACCTCGGTGGTGTCGATTTCGGCGATCGGCGAGGGGGCCAAGCGGTATGTGCTCAAGGACATCCAGGCGATTGGCAGCAACACTATCGATATCTTTTCCGGCACCAGTTTCGGCGACAGCCGTGCGTCGGCCATCGAGACGTTGATGCCGTCGGATGTGGAGGCGTTGAACCAGCTGTATTACGTCGACAGCGCCACGCCGGTGGTGGGGCGTAACCTGTTGCTGCGTTTCGGCAATATCGACCTGGATGCGCAGGTGAATGGCGTGAGTGATCGGTATTTCAAAGTGAAGGGGCTCAAGCTCGAAGCCGGGATTGCCTTCAGTGAAAGTGATGCGCGGCGGCAGGCGCAGGTGGTGGTGATTGACCACAACACTCGGCATCGCCTGTTCGGGCCGAATGTGGACCCGCTGGGGCAGGTGATTTTGGTTGGGAACCTGCCGTGTACGGTGATCGGGGTGACGGCTGACAATAAAAACATGTTTGCTGCCAGTAAGGCGTTGAACGTGTGGGTGCCTTATGAAACGGCGGCGGGGCGGCTGTTGGGGCAGCGGCATCTGGACAGTATTACCGTGCGTATCAAGGATGGGCAGCCGAGCAAGGTGGTGGAAGACAACGTCAACAAGCTGATGCTGCAGCGGCATGGGACCAAGGATTTTTTCACCAATAACCTTGATAGCATCATGCAGACGGTGCAGAAAACCAGCCGATCCCTGGCGCTGCTGTTGTCGCTGATTGCGGTGATTTCGTTGCTGGTGGGGGGGATTGGGGTGATGAATATCATGCTGGTGTCGGTGACTGAGCGCACCCGTGAGATTGGGATTCGCATGGCGGTGGGGGCGCGGCAGTCGGATATTCGCCAGCAGTTTTTGGTGGAGGCGGTGATGGTGTGTTTGATCGGCGGGGTTATTGGGATTTCGTTGTCTTACGCCATTGGTTATCTGTTTTCGTTGTTTGTGAAGGAGTGGGAGATGGTGTTTTCCGTGGGGTCGATTGTGACGGCGTTTGCGTGTTCGACGTTGATCGGGATTGTGTTTGGTTTTGTGCCGGCACGGAATGCGGCGCGGTTGGACCCGATTGAGGCGCTGGCGCGGGATTGATTGGCTTTGGCAATGTTTGACCAGTGTGGGAGCTGGCTTGCCTGCGATCGCGGTTTGTCGGTGTACATATCCGTTGCTGCGGTAATGGCTGCCTATGGTTCCGCTCTTACAGCGGGTCACTTTTGGCAAACGCCCCAAAAGTAACCAAAAGGTCTGTGCCCCACCACTCGGCCCCTCGCTTAGGCTCGGTGTGCCCTCACTCCGGCTTGAATCCGTGGGCCGCCGCGATGGGCCATCCTTGGCCCAGCGCGGCTAACCCGGCGTCCTGCCGGGTTACCCACGGATTCAAGCCTGCGTTCGGCCATCGTGGTTAACGGGGCGCCTCAGATCAAAAGCAGATCAAGATCAAGATCTACAGCACGGCGGCCTGAAAGCCGACCTGAGCGGTTAGATCAAGAGCGAAAGCGGATTCGCATACACCTGGGATCTGCTTTTCTGTGGGAGCTGGCTTGCCTGCGATGCAGACACCTCGGTACATCAGACACACAGAGTTGATGCCATCGCAGGCAAGCCAGCTCCCACATTAGACCGAGCATGGATTTGCTGTTGCTGTTGCTGTTGCTGTTGCTGTTGCTCCGGCCCTTACATCCTTTTCGATGACGAAGTCAGCGGTCTTTTGATCTGCGCTTTTGATCTTGATCTGAAATCGCCCCGTCAAACACGATGGCCGGAATCTGACAGGGATTTGGGGGGTAAACCGGCAGGACGCCGGTTTAGCCGCGCTGGGCCAAGGATGGCCCATCGCGGCGGCCCCCCAAATCACTGTCGGATTGCGGGCATGCCGAGCCTAAGCGAGGCACCGAGTGTTGGGGCGAAGACTTTTTGGTTACTTTTGTGTCTTTACAAAAGTGACCCGCTGTAAGAGCGGAACCATAGGCCGCCGTTACAAAAATAACGGATATGTACACCACCAAAAGACAACCCACAGCCTGATCTAGAGAGCCGTGACGACGCCCTCGTCACCCGCATACATCCACCGCAACAACGAATGCCGCCCACTAATCCCCAGCTTGATCGCCGCCCGCTTGAGATAGCTTTCAATAGTGTTGACCTTCAACGCCAACTGCTCCGCCAATTCCGGTGCAGTACGCCCGGCCAGCAGACCCACACACACTTCCAGCTCACGGTTGGACAAGGTCAACCCCGATTGCACCAGGCGCTCTTCAATACGCCGACGCAAGGTTTCAAGCCCCTGATTTTCCGCCACCACAGGCGAACCGCCCTGGCGGCACGGCTGGATTGCAGTGATGTGCTTCTCGACCATGGGCAGAAGCAACGTAGAAAAATCCTGCAGCATGCTGCGTTCCTGCGGCGAAAAACTTTCCGATTGATGCGAGCGATACACCGACAGCACATAACGCACATCATCCTTGCGGCGCGTGAGGTGCAATTGGGCGGCGGGTTGTGCTTCGCCCAGCGCCGCCACGGAGTCGGTGTAGACCGGGCTGATCCGGCGCCGGATGTGCCCTTCGGCACTGACCTGGAGTTGGGTGATATGGGTGGCGTCCACTGCCAGTTGGGTCAGGATCAAGTCATGCAGCATGCGCGGGAAATGGCGGCTGCCGGTGCTGGCGATGACCTTGCCTATATGAGGGAACAGGTGTGAGTTCATCAGTTCGTCCATGAGTGTCGAGTGCGGGTATTCATCCTTATAGCGACGGGGTTTAACAAGGTAACAAAGGTGAATAACCTACAGTGATAATGCACCCGCCGAGCACCTATGCTAGTACAGCCTGGGAAAAGCATGGGGATCCAATCGGCAAAAAAACCAGATTAAAAACGCATAACGGTGGTCGGACCCGTCCGACCACCGTATGTGGGAAAGGAGCACTTCAGCTGTAGGCCTTATTTCACAGCGTGTTCCTCCACCACGGCCCGGCGCGGTGTCGCCTGGGTGCATTTGGCCAGGGCCTGATGGATATCGGCCAACAGGTCGGCGATGTCTTCAAGCCCGACCGACAAGCGCACCAGGCCTTCGCTGATGCCGTGTTGTGCGCGTTCTTCGGGGGTGTAGGTGGAGTGGGTCATGCTCGCCGGGTGCTGGGCGAGCGACTCGGCGTCACCCAGGCTGACGGCGCGGGTGAACAGGTTGAGGGCATTCATGAAGCGCCGGCCGGTGTCGATGCCGCCCTTGAGTTCAAAGGCGATCATGCCGCCGGACTGTTTCATCTGCCGCGCCGCCAATGCGTATTGCGGGAAAGAGCGCAGCCCGGGGTAGGTGACCCACTGCACGGCAGGGTGGGCCTGCAAGGCTTCGGCCACCGCCTGGGCGTTGCTGCAATGGCGGTCCATGCGCAGAGCCAGGGTCTTGAGGCCGCGCATCAGCAAGGACGCGTCCTGTGGCGACATCACCGCGCCGGTGAGGTCCTTGAGGCCTTGCAGGCGAATACGTTGCGCCAGCGCCTGGTTGCTCACGGCGATACCGGCGGTGATATCGCCATGGCCGCTGAGGTACTTAGTGGCCGAGTGCACCACCACGTCGGCCCCCAGTTCCAGCGGCCGTTGCAGGTAGGGTGTGCAGTAGGTGTTGTCGACCACCACGGTGATATTGGACTGCTGGTGCGCCAGTTCGGCCACGGCAGCGATGTCCACCAGCCGCAGGTTGGGGTTGGCCGGGGTTTCGCAGTAGATCATACGGGTGGCGGGCGACAATGCCGCGCGCAGGGCGGCCAGGTCGGTAAGGTCGACATGCCGCACCTGGATGCCGAACTCACCGATGCCATGGTGCAGCAGGGCAAAGGTGCAGCCATACAGGGGCTGGCTGACGATCACTTCATCGCCCGGACGCAGCAGAGTCCAGAACGTCGCGGCAATCGCACCCATGCCGGAGCTGAAGGCCACGGCGGCTTCGCCGTTTTCCAGGGTCGCCATGCGCGACTCCAGCAGCGCCAGGGTCGGGTTCGAGATACGTGTATAGAAGTGGCCGCTGGCTTCCCCGGCAAAACACGCGGCGCCATATTCGGCCGTGGGGAACGCGAAGGTGGCAGATAAATAGATCGGCGGTACGAGGGCGCCGTGATGGTCCTTGGGGTCGTAACCGTGGTGAATGGCACGGGTAGAAAAGCCGAATGTATTGTGTTTATTGTTCATGTCGGACGCTCCTTATTTCCTACAATGCTATGCTCATAACCACAGTTGAACATTGCAAAAAAGCCAGGAAAATCCCGGATTACGGGGCGAATCATCGATAAAAACAATAAATAGAGGCACGTTATGCCCATGAGTCTGGACCGCACCGACAAAGCCCTTTTAAACGCCCTGCAAGGCAATGCCCGCCTGACCGTCGCCGAACTGGCCGACCGCGTGGCCCTGACCACCTCGCCGTGCTGGCGACGGGTGCGCAACCTGGAGGAGAGTGGGGTGATCAGCGGCTATCAGGCGATTCTGTCGCCCAAGGCGCTGGGATACGGCGTGACGGCGTTTGTCAGCATCATGATGGAAAGCCACACCCAGGAAATCGCCCGGGCATTCGAGCAGCGGCTGCTGGAGATTCCCGAGGTTGTTGCCTGCCACAACGTGTCGGGGCGCTATGATTTTTTGCTTGAAGTGGTGGCCAAAGACCTGGAGTCGTTTGGCGAGTTTGCGCGCGAGGTGTTGCAGACGTTGCCGTGTGTTAAAGAAATCTACTCAAGTTTTTCCTATAAGTCGGTGCGGCCTTTGCGGGTGATTCCGCTGCCGGGCTGACGCTGCTTCAAGCGCGCCCTCAGTCGACCTGCAAATACCCGCGTGGCGTGTTGCCGGTCATGCTTTTGAAGAAGGCGATCAACGCGCTGTCGCTGGCAAAGCCCAACTCGAACGCGCAGTAGCCCAGGTTGCGCCCGATGGCGAGCAGTTCGATGGCCCGCATCAGGCGCCACTGCTGGCGCCATTGCTGATAGCCAAGGCCGGTTTCCCGCAGGAAAATCCGGCCGATGGTCTTGGTGCTGGCACCTATCTGTTTTTCCAGGTCTTGCAGGGTCGGCGGTAACCTTTCCAGATCGGCGAGCAAGGGCGCCAGGCGTTTGTCCTGGGGCAAGGGCAGGAGCATCGGTTGTGCGGTGGCCGCCTGGATTTCGTCCAGGCACAGCGCCAGCAAATGCGCGTAGCGGCCCGTTTGCCAATCGGTGTCGAAGGGCGCCATCGCTATGGGTTCCAACACGGCGCGCAGCAATGGGCTGACCTCGATCACCCCCACCTGTGCAGGCAATTGGTCGGCCAGTGGCGGGCTCAGATACACCGAGCGATAGTCCACGGTTTTGTGCATCATCGCGCGATGCGGCACGCCGCACGGGATCCACGCTGCGCGCGAAGGCGGCAGCAGGCACAGTTGGTTGTCCAGGATGATACGGGTGCAGCCTTGGCGCGTGAACAGCAGTTGCCCGCGCTGGTGGCGGTGCAGGCCGGAGTCGTGATCGCCGAGCAGGGCGGCAATGCCGATGACCGACGCTGCCAGGCGGTCGGGGTCGAAGGTTGCGTCGGCGGCAAGCCAGGCCATAGGTTGTCCGATTTGATGGATAAATTGTCAAAGTCTGGATAATAGCCCATTCGACAGTCCTTACACTTCTTGCGCTGTTTCAAGCGAAGGAGTTAGGGATGAAGGTTAAATTTTTTTTGGCACTGACGGTCGCGTTGCTGATGTTCCCGCAACTGGCCCAAACGCTTTACAGCCCGGCGCTGGGAGATATCGGCCGGGCCTTTGCGGTGGGGCCGGAGCGTGCCGGGCAGACCTTGTCGGTGTACTTCCTGGCGTTCGCCTTTGGCGTAGTGGTGTGGGGCCGGCTGTGTGATCGTTGGGGGCGGCGCCCGGTGATGCTGGCCGGGTTGGCCCTGTACGTGGCGGCCTCGGTGCTGGCCCTGCGAATGACCAGCTTCGACGGTTTGTTGCTGGCTCAGGCATTGGCCGCGTTTGGCGCGGCGGTCGGTTCGGTGGTGACGCAGACCGTGCTGCGTGATCGTTTCCAGGGCGCGCAATTGGCCCAGGTATTTTCGCTGATGGGCATCGCCCTGGCCGCCAGCCCGGCCGTGGGCCTGTTCACGGGCGCCAGCCTGGTGCAGCTCTTCGGTTATCGTGGTGTGCTCAGTGGTTTGTTGCTGCTGTCGCTGACCTTATGGGCGTGGTGCCTGTGGGCCTTGCCCGAGACGCGTCCAGCCTCGATGCCGACGGCCGCGCTGGGCGAGACGTTGCGGTTGATGCTCCGGGATGGCGAGATTTGGCGTTCGGTGGGTCTGGTGGCGGCGTTCAATATTGCGCTGTTCAGCTATTACAGCGTGGGGCCATTCATCTTTTCACGGCTGGGCTTGTCTGCCGCCGACTTCGGCTACAGCGGCGTGCTGCTGGCGCTGGGTTCGGGGTTTGGTGCTTGGCTGAACAAGTGGCTGCTCAAGCGTGGGGTAAACGGCGAGCAATTAGTGCTGATCGCCGCCGGTGTCGCGGTGCTGGGTGGCTTGCTGGTAGTGCTGCTGCAAAACAGCGGGTTATTTGTCTGGCCGATGTTGCTGGTGGTGCTGGCGTTCGGCATGGCCATTCCCAATGTGCTGGGGGCCGCTCTGGTGGCCTATCACGATCGCCTGGGCACTGCCGCCGCGCTGTTTGGCTTGCTGTATTACCTGGTGATCGGCGCCGGGCTGACCTTGGTCGCCTGGGTCCAGGACCTGGGTTGGAGTCTGTTGGTCTGTGGTTTGGCGGCGCTGTGGCTGGCAGCGCCGCGCAGGCTCAGAAGTTAACCGAAGCACTCAGGCGCGCGGTCAAGGGCGCGCCCTGGAACAGGTAGTCGTCGCCCAGGTATTCACCCGCATCGCGCCAGTAACGTTTGTCGAACAGGTTATCGACGCTGAGGCGGAACACGGTCTCATAGCCGTCGATTTTGGTGGTGTAGCGGCTGCCGACATTCACTACGGCGTAGTCGCCCACTTGCACATTGCCGGTGCGGTCGGCGTACTTCTTGGCGCTGTATTGCACGCCGCCCAGCACGGCCAGCCCATTCATCCATGGCAGGGCGTAATCGGCATACAGGCTGGCGCGCAGTTTGGGGACGTTGAGCGCCTGGTGGCCTTCGTAGTCTGGCGTGCCGCTGTTGTTCACACGGGCACGAATCGCCGCGACGCTGGTGGCGATCTGCAGGCGGTCGGTGGCCCAGCCGTTGGCGGAGAGTTCCAGGCCGGTGTTTTTTTGTTCGCCTTGTTGGACGTAGATAAACTCGACGCCTTCGGGTTTTGCGTATTGGTAGGCCTGGCGGGTCTGGAATACGGCGGCGGCGAAGCTGATGCGGTGCCAGTCGTATTTCACGCCGGCTTCGATTTGCCGGGACACGGTTGGGGCCAGGGTTTCGCTTTCGTTCTGCGCAAACCACGGTGCCGTGCCGCCTAAGGACAAACCCTTGCTGTAGCTGGTGTACAGCGAGATATTTTCCACCGGTTTATAGATCAACGAAGCTTGAGGCAGGAATACGTATTGCTGGGTGTGGCGCGCCTGGTTGCCTTGGTCATCGTAGGCTTTTTCATCCAGACGCACTTCGCGCCCGCCAATGATGGTTTGCCATTGCTCGTTGAAGCGGATGCGGTCGGTGACGAACAGGCCGTACTGGCGGCTGTCGAGGTTGCGGTGGCTGGGGTTCAGCGGCTCGTCGGTGGGTTTGAAGGTTGGCGCGTCTTCATTGATATTGCCGCTGCCGATGTATTCGTTGACGGACTTGCGCTTGTCGATCACCCGGCGAAACGCGCTGGTGCCGAAGGTCAGTTCATGGCCCAGGCTGCCGGTGTCGAACAGGCCTGTCATCGCCGCCTGTACTTCATCATCACGGCGGGTGTCGTCTGGGCTGCGGTAGTCGTAGACGTCGTAGTCGCCTTCCGGGCTGAAGGTGTTGGCGTTGCAGCTACCCACGTAGTAACAGCCCCAGGCAAACGAGCTGTAATCATCAATCACCACTTTGCTGTGGGCGGCACTGAGGCTGCCTTTCCACTGATCACTGAAGCGGTATTCAAACTTGCCGTTGAGGTTCAGTGAGTCAATGCCCACCTGATGGGAGCCACTCTGGTGCCCCAGCAATTTCTTCGGTGACGCGTCATGGGGGACCTCGGTGCCGCCCAGCAGTTGGTAACCGGGGACTGAGCGCTGTTGTTTGTTCTGGTATTCCGCGTCCAGTTGCAGCACCGCGTCGGGGCTGATGTTCCAGTCGAAGGCCAGGGACACAAAATCGCGCTGGCCGTTGGCGTGTTCTACATAGGAATTGAGGTCTTCGTGGGCGACGTTGGCGCGCAGGCCGAACTGTTGTTCGCTGCCAAACCAGCCGCCCACGTCGGTGGCTATGTAGCCGCTGCCTCGGTCATCGGTGGACACGGTGACTGAGCGCACATCTTCCGGGCGTTTGGTCACGTAGTTGATCACGCCGCTGGGCTCGGAGATGCCGCTTTGCAAGCCGGCCAGGCCTTTGAGCACTTCCACTTGCTGCTTGTTTTCGAGGGCTACGTTTTGCTCGCCGGTGATGGTGCGGCCGTTGATTTTGTAGCTGCTTGCGGCGTTCAGTGAGAAGCCGCGGATCACGAAGTTTTCGTAGTAGCCGATGGGGGCGTAGCTGTCGCCTACTGAGGCGTCGTTGCGCAGTACTTCGCTGAGCAGGCGGGCTTGCTGGTCTTTGATCAGTTCGGCATTGATGACGGTGATCGACGCTGGGGTGTCGAGCAGTGGGGCTTCGTTGAAGCCGCCGACTGAGGCGCTGTTGGTGCGATAGCCGGAGTCTTCCTGGCCCTGGACTTTTACCGCCGGTAGTTCGATTTCAGCGGCCATGCTGTTGCCCAGGCTGCCGCTGAGTAGCAGGCCGAGGGCGAAACGTGAGGTAACGACGGGACGAAAACGCACAACCATGGGGGTAGGGCCTTAAAGCGCAGGGCGGGGGCGCATAAGCTAGGGGGATGTGCTGGGATTTACAAGTTATTGAGAATGGTTCTGTTGAGATGTGTTGTGTACATATCCGTTGCTGCGGTAACGGCGGCCTATGGTTCCGCTCTTACAGCGGGTCACTTTTGGCAAACGCCCCAAAAGTAACCAAAAGGTCTGTGCCCCACCACTCGGCACCTCGCTTAGGCTCGGTGTGCCCTCACTCCGGCTTGAATCCGTGGGCCGCCGCGATGGGCCATCCTTGGCCCAGCGCGGCTAACCCGGCGTCCTGCCGGGTTACCCACGGATTCAAGCCTGCGTTCGGCCATCGTGGTTAACGGGGCGTCTCAGATCAAAAGCAGATCAAGATCAAGATCTACAGCACGGCGGCCTGAAAGCCGACCTGAGTGGTTAGATCAAGAGCGAAAAGCGGATTCGCATACACTGAAGAGCTGCTTTTCTGTGGGAGCTGGCTTGCCTGCGATGCAGACACCTCGGTACATCAGGCACACCGAGTTGATGCCATCGCAGGCAAGCCAGCTCCCACCTTGACCGAGTATGGCTCTGCTGTTGCTGTTGCTGTTGCTGTTGCTGTTGCTCTGGCCCTTACATCCTTTTCGATGACGAAGTCAGCGGTCTTTTGATCTGCGCTTTTGATCTTGATCTCAAATCGCCCCGTTAAACACGATGGCCGAACGCAGGCTTGAATCCGTGGGTAACCCGGCAGGACGCCGGGTTAGCCGCGCTGGGCCAAGGATGGCCCATCGCGGCGGCCCACGGATTCAAGCCGGAGTGAGGGCATGCCGAGCCTAAGCGAGGCACCGAGTGTTGGGGCGAAGACTTTTTGGTTACTTTTGTGTCTTTACAAAAGTGACCCGCCGTAAGGGCGGAACCCTAAGCCGCCGTGACCGCAGCAACGGATATGTACACAGCCAACCCCAAAAACACACATCAGCCCGAGCGCCTGAGCGTCTCACTGGGCAACTCCCGAAACAACGCCCGATAACTATGTGAAAACCGCCCCAAATGCCAGAACGACCAATTCATCGCCACCTCAGCTACCGTGGCCCCAGCTGAACTCAGTAGCTCACGCCGCGCCCCGTTCAACCGTCGCAAGCGCAACCACTGCGCCGGGCTCATGCCGGTGTAAGTCTTGAACCCTTGCTGCAATTGACGCAACGGCACACCGGCAATCTGCGCCAGTTCCAGCAGGTTGACGGTTTCATCCGGCGCATCCGCCGCCCATTCGCCGATGCGCGCCATCAATAGGCGCTCGGCGCTGCGCCGCTGCAACGAGCTGCGGTCCAGGCACACACAAGCGTTGTCGAGAATAAACAGGCAGTCATCAAGCAATTGCTGGGTGAGGGCATCACGGCTGATAGGGTCAGTCAGCGCAGACAGCCGCGTCAGCGTGCCACTGAGCCAACGGGTGAACAGCGCGTTCTGCTGGCACGTCAGCGGTGCCATGAACAACCCCTCAAGTTTCGCCACATCCAGGCCATGGCGCTGCACAAACTGGGGGCCGAACACCACCGCCACTTCGCGGTAGTTTTCCGGGGTGATCCAGGTGTTGCGGCTCTCGCCATTGAGCATGTACAGCGCGTTGTCGCTGCCATCGAAACAGAACGCCAGCGAGCCCGGTGGCGCATTGAAATGCTGTTCGACGCGCGTGTTCATGCACTCTTCGTAGACCTCGACGCCGTGCAGGTCGAGGTAGCGGATCTGCCCGGCAAAATGGCCGGGGGACATTTGTTGGTACTGCTGCACCCAACCGGGTGTCGCACTGCATTGAGCGGCCACATCACCGGTGGTGAAGGCCTGTACGCGCAAAGCTGTTGCCTGTGTCATGGGTAACCTGGGCGCACTCTATTGGTGCGTTGTGGTTGGTGCAAAGTGGATAGATGCCATTTGAAGGCTGGCCCAAGATAGACCTCAATGCGCCGGGAGTACAAGTCGGCGCGTGCAACCAACCCATGACGAGGTCCTTATGAACGCCCCCTTCGATCAGCTGTCCGCCTGGCTGAAAGAACACAAGATTACCGAAGTCGAATGCGTGATCAGTGATTTGACTGGCATCGCACGCGGCAAGATTGCGCCCACCAACAAGTTCCTGCATGAGCGAGGCATGCGCCTGCCGGAAAGTGTGTTGCTGCAAACGGTGACCGGGGACTTTGTCGACGACGATATCTACTACGACTTGCTCGACCCTGCCGACATCGACATGATCTGCCGGCCGGTGTCCAACGCCACCTACGTGGTGCCGTGGGCGATCGAACCCACCGCGATCGTGATCCACGACACTTTCGACAAACAAGGCAACCCCATCGAGTTGTCGCCGCGCAACGTGCTGAAAAAAGTCCTGCAGCTCTACACCGACAAAGGTTGGCAGCCGATTGTCGCGCCAGAAATGGAGTTCTACCTGACCCAGCGCTGCGAAGACCCGGACCTGCCGCTGAAAACCCCGGTGGGCCGTTCGGGCCGTGCCGAAACCGGGCGCCAGTCGTTTTCCATCGACGCCGCCAACGAATTCGACCCGCTGTTCGAAGACGTCTATGACTGGTGTGAACTGCAGGGTCTGGACCTCGACACGCTGATCCACGAAGACGGCCCGGCGCAGATGGAAATCAACTTCCGCCATGGCGATGCCCTCGACCTGGCCGACCAGATCACCGTGTTCAAACGCACCCTGCGTGAAGCCGCGCTCAAGCACAACGTGGCCGCGACCTTTATGGCCAAGCCGGTGGCCGACGAACCGGGCAGCGCCATGCACCTGCATCAGAGCGTGGTGGATATCGCCACAGGCAAGCCGGTGTTTGTCGACGCCGACGGCAAGATGAGCCAGCTGTTCTTGCATCACATCGGCGGCTTGCAAAAGTACATTCCCAAGCTGCTGCCGATGTTCGCGCCGAACGTGAACTCGTTCCGCCGCTTTTTGCCGGACACCTCAGCGCCGGTCAACGTGGAGTGGGGCGAAGAAAACCGCACCGTCGGCCTGCGTGTGCCGACCTCCAGTCCCGACGCGATGCGCGTGGAAAACCGCCTGCCGGGCGCGGATGCCAACCCCTACCTGGCGATTGCTGCGAGCTTGCTGTGCGGCTACCTGGGCATGATCGAGCAGATTGAACCGAGCGCGCCGGTGGAAGGCCGTGCCTACGAACGCCGCAACCTGCGCCTGCCGTTCACCCTCGAAGATGCGCTGGCGCGCATGGAGGACTGCGACACGGTCAAGCAGTACCTGGGCGATAAGTTCGTGCGTGGCTATGTGGCGGTCAAGCGCGCCGAGCACGAGAATTTCAAGCGGGTGATCAGTTCCTGGGAACGTGAGTTCCTGCTGTTGAGCGTCTAAAAAACCAATAAAGGGGTGTCGATATGCGTCTTGTGAAAAAGCTTCTCCCGCTGGCTCTCGTCGCGGCGTTCAGCAGCACCAGCCAGGCCGCCCAGACGGTCAGTGTCTATAACTGGACCGACTACATAGGCGAGACCACCTTGGCCGATTTCCAGGCCAAGACCGGGATCAAGGTGATCTATGACGTGTTCGACTCCAACGAAACCCTGGAAGGCAAGTTACTCGCCGGGCGCACCGGCTATGACGTGGTGGTACCGTCCAACCACTTCCTGGCGCGCCAGGTAAAAGCCGGCGCGTTCTTGAAACTCGACCGTTCGCAGTTGCCCAACTTCAAGAACCTTGACCCCAAACTGCTCAAGCTGCTGGAGAAAAACGACCCCGGTAACGCGCATTCGGTGCCGTACCTGTGGGGCACCAATGGCATCGGCTACAACGTCGACAAGGTCAAGCAGGTGCTGGGCATCGACCATATCGACTCATGGGCGGTGCTGTTTGAACCCGAGAACATCAAGAAGCTGCACGAGTGCGGCGTAGCCTTCCTGGATTCAGCCGATGAGCTGTTCCCGGCGATCCTCAACTACATGGGCAAAGACCCGCGCAGCGAAAACCCCGAGGATTACAAACAGGCCGAAGCCAAGCTGCTGACGCTGCGCCCGTACATCACCTATTTCCATTCTTCCAAGTACATCTCGGACCTGGCCAACGGCGATATCTGCGTGGCCTTCGGCTATTCAGGCGACGTATTTCAAGCCGCCAACCGCGCCAAGGAAGCCAAGAACGGCGTGAATATCGCCTACTCGATTCCCAAGGAAGGCTCCAACCTGTGGTTCGACCTGCTGGCGATTCCTGCCGATGCCGGCAACCCGAAAGAAGCCCACGCCTTTATCAATTATCTGCTCGACCCAGAGGTGATCGCCAAGGTCAGTGCCTCGGTCGGTTATGCCAACGCCAACCCGGCGGCCAAGCCCTTCATGGCGCCCGAACTGGTGAATAATCCTGAGGTGTACCCGTCCCAGGAAGTGCTCGACAAACTCTATATTTCCACCACGCCAACCCCGGCGACCATGCGCCTGATGACCCGCGCCTGGAGCAAAGTGAAGACCAACAAATGATCCAGTCCAATGACCATGCCCGGTCCTACTACCGGGCTTCGGCCAACGCCATGCCGGAGCGCCCGTCACTGGGCGCCGACCTGAGCGCTGATGTGTGCGTGATCGGCGGCGGGTTCACCGGCGTCAACACCGCCATCGAACTGGCCCAGCGTGGGCTCTCGGTGATCCTGCTGGAGGCCCGGCGTATCGGTTGGGGCGCCAGTGGGCGCAATGGCGGGCAATTGATCCGTGGTATCGGCCATGACGTGTCGGGGTTCGCCAAGTATGTGGGCGAGGAGGGCGTGCGTTACCTGGAGCGCGCCGGGATCGACTCGGTGGCGCTGGTGGGCGAGCGTATCGCCCAGCACAGCATTGACTGCGATTTGCGTTGGGGCTTTTGCGAACTGGCCAACACCCCGGCGCAGTTTGCCGCGTTCAAGGGCGAGCAGGCGGGCCTGGCGGCGCTGGGGTATGCCGCTGAAACCCGATTGGTCGGCCCGCAAGACATGGCGCAGGTGGTGGGCTCCAGCGTCTACGCTGGCGGCCTGGTGGACATGGGCTCCGGGCACTTGCACCCGCTGAACCTGGTGCTGGGCGAGGCACAGGTGGCCGAGTCGTTGGGGGTGAAGATTTTCGAACAGACCCAGGTGCTGGAGCTTGTACACGGCGATACGGTGCAGGTGCGTTGCGCCGGCGGTACGGTGCGCGCAGCTAATCTGGTACTGGCCTGTAACGCGCACTTGGAGGAACTGGAACCGCGCTTGAGCGGCAAGGTGCTGCCGGCGGGCAGTTACATCATCGCCACCGAGCCGCTGTCGGCCGAATTGGCCCAGCACTTGATCCCGCAAAACCTCGCCCTGTGCGACCAGAAAGTCGGGCTCGATTACTACCGGCTCTCGGCTGATCGGCGCCTGTTGTTCGGTGGCGCCTGCCATTACTCGGGGCGTGACCCTGCGGATATCGCCGCGTATATGCAGCCCAAGCTGCTCAAGGTGTTCCCGCAGTTGGCCGGCACCGCCATCGAGTTCCAGTGGGGCGGCAAGATCGGCATCACCGCGAACCGCTTTCCCCAGGTCGGGCGCCTCAAGCACTACCCGAATGTGTTCTACGCCCAAGGCTACTCCGGGCATGGCCTGAACGTGACCCATTGGTGCGCGCGCCTGCTCGCCGAAGGCATTCACGCCGGCGCAAGCCAGGGCCTGGACATCTTCAGCCAAGTGCCGCACATGACCTTCCCCGGTGGTAAAGCCTTGCGCTCGCCGCTGCTGGCGTTGGGGATGTTGTGGTATCGGTTGCGGGAAATGCTCTGACGGGACCTCGCGTTTAGCCTTTCGGGCGTGAGGGGGAAGTGATGAGGTGCCTGTGTGCAGGCACTTTTTATACGGTTTTGCTACTGACCGTACGGTTAGTTACCCGCCGCGCAATTCTTACGTAGATTCTGCCCCGCACGAAATACTGTCCAGGGAGGATGCCTATGTTTGACGTCAACCAACACCGACACGACTACTTCTACAACCTCGCCACGGTTATCGGCGGGATAATTCCCGATGACCTGTGCGATACGCTCGTGGCCCGTGTCAACAACATCATTGCGGTACAGGGCGTCGACTGGGTCAAGCACCAGGGCCTGGGCACCGATGCGGTTTCGGACTTGGGTGGGGTGTACAACCATCACATTTTCAAGGGCGACGACATCCGGCGCTATGTGCCGGAACTGACGGCGATCTACCACAGCCTGGTGCCGCTGATCAGCCTCATCACGCATACCGACACAGTGGTGTCGCCGTACCCGCCTTCCGATATCACTATCAAAGCCTATCCGGCCGGTGGCGGCACCCTTGGGCTGCATTACGACACCAATGGCATCACCGTGCTGCTGTTTCTCACCACTAACCAGGAAGCGCCGCTGTGCATGCAGGTCGAGCGCCACCATCCCAGCCAGGAAAAGCCCTGGATCGAGCACCGCAGGATTTTTGCCACCAAGGGTTCGTTGTTGATCATGCAGGGCCGTAAGACCCTGCATCACAGCGAGCCGACGGTGACTGAGCAAAAGCTTTCGGTGGTGTACAACTACTACGAGCGCCATGACACCTACCGCCACGAAGACTTCGACAACTTCGTTCACTTCGGCACGCCACCGAAGACATTGGCGTA
Organism: Pseudomonas sp. ChxA; assembly: GCF_030263855.1. Classification (NCBI taxonomy): domain Bacteria; kingdom Pseudomonadati; phylum Pseudomonadota; class Gammaproteobacteria; order Pseudomonadales; family Pseudomonadaceae; genus Pseudomonas; species Pseudomonas sp. ChxA. The sequence continues at coordinate 4,237,688 of NZ_JARPMK010000001.1, read as the reverse complement.
AGGGGCGCGGTATGCAACTGAGCAAGCGCGACCTGGTTGCCGGGTTGGTTGTCACGATCATCTGGGGCGCCAACTTTTCGGTGATCGGCCTGGGGTTGCACTCACTCGACCCCTTTATGTTGACGCTGTTGCGGTTCACGTTTTGCGCAGTGCCGTTGGTGCTCTTTATCCCCAAGCCCCGGGGTGTTTCCTACGCTACGTTGGCGGCCTATGGCGTGTTGTTTGGTGCAGGGCTTTGGGGGGTGGTGAATGTGGCGATGCAGCACGGGTTGTCGGCGGGGATGTCGTCAGTGTTCCTGCAGTTCGGTGCGTTTTTCACCATCATTATGAGCCGCTTGTTTTTGCAGGAACCGATCAGCCGTGTGCACGGGGCGGGGATGCTGTTTAGCGTGGTGGGGTTGTTGATGATCTTGCAGGTGTCGGAGCAGCTCTCGACCACGTTGGGTATTTTGCTGGTGTTGGTGGCGGCGTTGTCGTGGTCGTTGTGCAACTTGATCGTAAAGGTTAACCGGCCTGAGGACATGGTGGCCTTTATCGTCTGGTCGAGCTTGTTTTCGATTCCTTTCCTATTGGTGATGACGTTGTATTTCGAGGGGGTCGTGGCGTTTTGCGATCTGTTGGGGGATTTGACCTGGGGCGCTGGGTTTTCGATTGTGTTCCAGTGTTATGTCACCACCCTCGTCGGTTACCGGGTCTGGAATAACCTGATGAAAAAATACCCGGCCTCGGTGGTGGCGCCGTTGTCGCTGATGGTACCGGTTTCGGGGTTGCTCACTTCCTACTGGTTCTTTGGTGAACAGCTGAGTGTGGAGCAGGGGTTTGCGATTGGGTTGGTGTTTGTGGGGATTGCGATTTTCGTTAATTCGGCGGGGATTATGGGTGGGTTGGGGCGGTAGTGGGTATGGGTGTATATCCGTTATTTGGGTAACGGCTGATATTGGTTCCGCTCTTACAGCGGGTCACTTTTGCAAGGACGCAAAAGTAACCAAAAGGTCCTCGCCCCACCACTCGGCACCTCGCTTAGGCTCGGTGTGCCCTCACTCCGGCTTGAATCCGTGGGCCGCCGCGATGGGCCATCCTTGGCCCAGCGCGGCTAACCCGGCGTCCTGCCGGGTTGCCCACGGATTCAAGCCTGCGTTCGGCCATCGTGGTTAACGGGGCGTCTCAGATCAAAATCAAAATCTACAGCACGGCGGCCTGAAAGCCGACCTGAGTGGTTGAAGCAAGAGCCAGATCAAGTGCAAGGCAAAAGCCTATCTACCTGACTCAACGCGGTTTAAGTGTGGGAGCGGGCTTGCTCGCGAATGCGGTGTATCAGTGACAGATGAATTGACTGACCCACCGCATTCGCGAGCAAGCCCGCTCCCACAGTTGACTGCATGCAGTTCTGAACATGTGCTTTTCTGTGGGAGCTGGCTTGCCTGCGATGCAGACACCTTGGTGTATCAGGTACACAGAGTTGATGCCATCGCAGGCAAGCCAGCTCCCACCTGTGACCGAGTATGGCTTTGCTGTTGCTGTTGCTGTTGCTGTTGCTCCGGCCCTTACATCCTTTTCGATGACGAAGTCAGCGGTCTTTTGATCTGCGCTTTTGATCGTGATCTTGATCTGAAATCGCCCCGTTAAACACGATGGCCGGAATCTGACAGGGATTTGGGGGGTAAACCGGCAGGGATGCCGGTTTAGCCGCGCTGGGCCAAGGATGGCCCATCGCGGCGACCCCCCAAATCACTGTCGGATTGCGGGCATGCCGAGCCATAGCGAGGCACCGAGTGTTGGGGCGAGGACCTTTTGGTTACTTTTGCGTCCTTGCAAAAGTGACCCGCTGTAAGAGCGGAACCATAGGCCGCCGTTACCTAAATAACGGATATACACACCAACGCCAACGCCAACACCAACACCCATCACCGCGGCTCAGTCAGCACCTTCCTGAACGTCTCCACCAACGGCCGCAAATTAACCCGATGCCACGCCGCCCACAGCGGTGTGGTGTAACTCAGCCATGGCAATTCACGCAGCACCACCCCAGGCGGCGCATTCCGGCTCAGCCCCTTTTGCACCATCGCCACACCCAAACCCGAGGCCACCAACCCCAGGGCCGTAAACGGCTCACTGGCTTCCATAGGGATTTGCGGCGTAAAACCCGCGCGAATGCACGCAGCCACGAAGTCATCCGCCGGGTTGGCGCCAAGCTTGCGTTGCACGCCGATCCACTCCTGATCAGCCAAATGCTCGGGTAACAACTCGCTTTGGCGCGCCAATGCATGCTGCTCCGGCAGTGCCAGCAGCATCGGCTCGTCCAGCACCTGCAGCGCCGTCAGATCCGGGTCATCGGTGGCCGGTGGCTCGCCGACCAGGGCAATGTCGAGGCTGCGTTGACGCAAGCCTTCGAGCTGTTCCAGCGACGGCAAGTTGTACAGCTTGATATGCACGGTGGGCCGGTCATCCCTCAATACGCGCAACGCATTGGGCAGCACGCCCGCATGCATGGCGTTTTCGATGTAGCCGATGCACAAGCCGCCTTCTTCGCCGCGCCCCAGGCGCTTGCCCAGCGATTCCAAGCGGTTGGCATGGGTCAACAGCGCCTTGGTTTCCGCCAGGAACGTCTGGCCATCGCGGGTCAGGCGGATGCGCTGTTGGCTGCGTTCGAACAGGGTCAGGCCCAGGCGCTCTTCGAGCTGGGCGATCTGCCGGCTCAGCGGCGACTGCGAAATATGCAGGCGCTCGGCGGCACGGCCGACATGTTCTTCTTCCGCGACCACTTCGAAGTAGCGCAGTTGGCGTAGATCAATCATGTGTAAGACCTTGCAGGACTCAAGTTGGTCGCAGTATGTCTTGGACGGTCCGATCTTCGCAATCTAGGATCTGCTCAACGGTCACAGCGACCCACCACGCCATTGAGGTTCCACCATGAGCTTGAAAGACAAATTGCCCGGTCAACTGGGCTTTGGCACTGCACCGCTGGGCAACATGTTCCGCGCGATCCCTGAAGACGAAGCCCAGGCCACGGTCGAGGCTGCCTGGAGCCAGGGCGTGCGTTACTTCGACACCGCTCCGTTCTACGGCTCGGGCCTGTCGGAAATTCGCCTGGGCCAGGCCCTGTCGCAGTACAACCGCGATGACTTCGTGCTGAGCACCAAAGTCGGCCGGGTGATTCTCGATGAAGTCGAAGAAAGCACTCGCGACCTCGGCGAAAAAAGCGGCGTGTTCGAACACGGCCGTCCCAACAAGATGCTCAACGACTACAGTGCCGACGCCACTTTGCGTTCCATCGAAGACAGCCTCGAGCGCCTGCAAACCGACCGCCTGGACATCGTGTGGATTCACGACATCGCCCAGGACTTCTACGGCGATCAATGGCTCGACTACTTCAACCAGGCCCGCACCGGCGCCTTCAAAGTACTGACCCGCCTGCGCGAAGAAGGCGTGATCAAGGCCTGGGGTCTGGGCGTCAACCGCGTTGAACCTTGCGAGTTGACCCTTGACCTCAGCGAAGCCCAGCCCGACGGCTTCCTGCTGGCCGGCCGCTACACCTTGCTGGACCACGAACGCGCCTTGCAGCGTTTGCTGGACGCAGCCTTGGCGCAGAACGTCGAGATCGTCGTCGGCGGCCCTTACAGCTCGGGCATTCTGGCCGGTGGCGCGCACTTCGAATATCAAAAAGCGAGCCCTGCGATCATCAGTAAAGTCGAGCAGATCAAGGCGATTGCCCAGGCGTTCGGCGTCAGCGTAAAAGCCGCAGCCCTGCAATTTTCGCTGGCTCACCCGGCCGTGGCGGCGGTGATTCCAGGTGCCAGTCGTCCGGGACGAATTGCCGAAGACGTTGCGGCGTTGTCAGAGAAGATTCCGGCAGCCTTCTGGCAGGCGCTGCGCGATGCCCGATTGATTTCGGCCCGTGCGCCTCTGCCGCTCTAACTTCAGGAGTACCACCGATGAACATTGATGTAAGCGGCAAAGTAGCCATCGTCAGCGGCAGCACCGCCGGTATTGGCCTGGGCATCAGCCAGGCGCTGGCCGCCTGTGGCGCAACCGTGGTGGTGATCGGGCGTGAATCGGGCAAGGTCGACGAGGCGCTGGCGAGCATTCGCCAGGCGGTGCCAGGTGCTGACCTGCGCGGGCTGGTGGCCGACATCGGCACCGCCGAAGGCGCCCAGAAACTGTTCGCCGCCGAACCGCGTGCCGACATTCTGGTTAACAACCTGGGCATCTTCAACGATGTGGATTTCTTCGACGCACCCGACAGCGAGTGGACGCGCTTCTACGAGGTCAATGTGATCTCCGGCGTGCGCCTGGCACGGCATTACACGCCCGGCATGGTCGAGCAGGGCTGGGGGCGGGTGATCTTCCTGTCGTCGGAGTCCGGCGTGGCCACACCGGCCGACATGATCAACTACGGCGTGACCAAAAGCGCCAACCTGGCGGTTTCCCATGGCCTGGCCAAGCGCCTGGCCGGCACCGGCGTGACGGTGAACGCAGTGCTGCCGGGGCCGACTTTTACCGACGGCCTGGAGCAGATGCTCAAGGACGCCACGCAAAAGTCCGGGCGCAGTGCGCGGGACGAGGCCGACGTATTTGTACGTAACGCACGGCCGACCTCGATCATCCAGCGCGCGGCGAATGTGGATGAAGTGGCGAACCTGGTGGCGTACATTGCTTCACCGCTGTCCTCTGCAACCACAGGCGCTGCGTTGCGGGTCGACGGTGGTGTTGTCGACAGCATGGCGATCTGAAGTCTTATTTTTCCTGGAGTATTTATTGTGGCGACAGCTTTTTCTGTAATTGAAATACCGGTTTCGGCCGATCAGGTCTGGCAATTGGTCGGTGGCTTTAACGCGCTGCCGGATTGGCTGCCGTTTATCGTCAAGAGCGAGCCGAGCGATGGCGGGCGCGTGCGCCACCTGCAAACCGCGGATGGCGGTGTGGTGGTCGAGCGTTTGCAGAGTTTTGATAACGTAGCGCGCAGCTACAGCTACACCATCGAGCAATCGCCGTTTCCGGTGAGTGCCTACCTGGCGACCTTGCAGGTAGAGGCGCTCACCGACAGCTCGGCGAAAGTGACCTGGTCGGGCGTGTTCACCCCGGCAGCCGGGACCACGGATGCGGCGGTGGAAGAGTTGTTCACCGGTGTGTACAGCGGCGGCCTCGAGGCGCTGCGCGCCAACTTCTAACTAACTGGCAAAGCCGTTTTAATGTGGGAGCTGGCTTGCCTGCGATAGCGGAGTGTCAGGCAATGCAAATTTGCCGGGTACATCGTCATCGCAGGCAAGCCAGCTCCCACAAGGTTTTGTAGCGCCTGGACTATTCGGGCATCAACTGCTGCCGACACTCCAATACCAACCGCGCACCGCCACTCTGGCTGCTGCCAACCTCCAGCTTGAACCCGTGCAAGTTGATGATCGCCGCCACAATCGACAAGCCCAAACCGAAGCCGCCTTGCTGGTCGCTTTCATCCACGCGATAAAAACGCTGGAACACCGCATCACGTTCCGCCGCCGGAATACCCGGCCCGGAGTCGTGCACTTCGATACGCGTGCTGCCGCCGTCATTCACACCACGCAAGATCACTTCACCACCGGCGGGCGAGAACTTGATCGAGTTGCTCAGCAGGTTGGCCAAGGCTTCGAATAACAGTGCACGGTCGCCGGTGATCCACGGCAGCGCTTCTGGCACTTCGAGGCGCAGCTGCAGTTCGCCTTCTTCGGCCAATGGCAGATAAAAGTCATGCAGCTCACGCAGCAGCGGCAGCGGGTCCATCACCAGGAAACCCGAGCGGCGCTGGTGGTCTTCCAGCTCCGAGATGCGCAACAGCCCGCGAAAGCGCGCCATCAGCGTATCGGTCTCGGCGATGGCGTCGTCGAGCTTCACCGCGTACACCGAGTTCTCCTCGGCTTCCTGCTTGATGCGGTACAGCTGCGCGCGCAAGCGTGTCAGCGGGGTGCGCAGGTCGTGGGCGATGTTGTCGCACACGCCCTTGACCTCGTTCATCAGCTTCTCGATGCGGTCGAGCATGGCGTTGACGATGGCCGCGAGCATGTCCAGTTCATCACGCCGATTGGACAGCGGCAAACGGTGGGTCAGGTCGCCAGCGACGATGGCCTCGGCACTTGCCTGGATCCCGCGAATACGCCGCAATGGGCGGCGGCGCAATAAATGCCAACCAGCAGCTCCCGGAATAATCGTAAGCGACAGCGCCCACAGCAGTGCATGCCAGATGATCCGGGTGACGCCGAACAGCGAACCATTGGCTCGCACCAGCACCAGCCAGCGGCCGTCTTCGGTGTGGGTGGCCACGGCGTCGCAGCTGTCTTTGGGCAGTTTGGGGTCGTCGGACTCGACGCAATTGGCCAGCGCGTGGATCTTGCCGTCCAGCGGCAAGTCCGGCGGCACGGCGCGGATCGGCCCGCTCAAGGGGCGAAATTGCTCATCGAACAGGCCGTAGGCGTCCACGCCCTTCATGTCGAAGGTCATACTGGTGGTCAGGGCTTCCACCAGTTCTTCGCCGTCGAAACGCTGAAACAAGTGCTGGCGCTGCATCAGCGAGTGGCGGGACAGGTCGCCCAGGTAACCCGACACTTCGAAATACAACACCCCCATGAGGATGCAACTCCAGGCCACGAACAGCGAGCTGTAGAGCGCCAGCAAGCGGCTGCTGGAGGAGCGCCAGCCCTTAGAGGGGTTCAGCAATGACATAACCGGAACCTCGTACCGTGCGGATCAGCGGCGTGAGGCCCGGTGGATCGATTTTCTTGCGCAGGCGACCGATGTGCACATCGATCAGGTTGGTGCCCGGGTCGAAGTGATAACCCCAGACTTCCTCGAAGATCATCATCCGCGACAGGATCTGCCCGGTGTTGCGCATCAGGAACTCGAGCAGTTTGTATTCGGTGGGCAACAGGCTCAGCGGCTGCTCGGCACGGCTGGCTTCGCGGCTGATCAGGTTGAGTTCCAGGTCGGCCACGCGCAGGGCGGTTTCGAACTCCTTGACCGTGCTTTTGCGCCGCAGCAGCACTTCGACACGGGCGGCCATTTCGTCGGAGGCGAACGGCTTGGTCAAGTAGTCATCACCACCGGCCCGCAGGCCTCGCACGCGTTCATCGACATCGGAGAGGGCGCTGATCATCAAGATCGGCGTCGACACCCCGATGGTGCGCAGGGTCGTGACGATGGCCAGGCCATCCAACTCCGGCAGCATCCGGTCGAGGGTGATCAGATCGTAATCACCACTCACAGCACGGACCAGGCCTTCGCGGCCGTTGTCCACCCAATCCACATCCAGTCCATGGCTACTCAGCTCTGCGACGATCTCGCGGGCCGTTACGGCGTCATCCTCGATGGTCAAAATACGGGTCATAGGATTACCTGGTGAGCGATTCACACTAGAAGTGGGGTCATTTTGCCAAGAAGTAGCTGAATGTTTCCTAAATTAAACTTCATCTTGGCAAAACCACCACAATTTTCCGGGTTGGACACTTTTATTGTGGGAGCAGGCTTGCCTGCGATAGCGGTGTATCAGACATAAAATATCAACCTGCAAGACCGCTATCGCGGGCAAGCCAGCTCCCACAGTGAGCGGGTTTGCAGGGAGATTGCATAAAGCACGCCCGCCAATGTGGTTTCTTGCAAGTTGCACGGTCCCAGGAAGTTCAATTTAGTTAAATTATTGAAATTAAAGGATATTAATTTTTTGCCCGGCTGGCATGCTGCCTGCACTGTCCCTTTTGAGACTTGTAACACTATTTTTCCTGCCGGGAGCAAAACAACAATGATCACATCGTCATCCACGCTGCAAGAGTCAAGCGCGCGCTCTGGGGTTTCCTGGGGCGCAATCTTTGCCGGGGCCGCTGCGGCGGCTGCACTGTCGCTTATCCTGGTGCTGCTGGGCTTCGGCCTGGGCTTTTCGGCGGTGTCGCCGTGGGCCGACAGCGGCATGAGCGCCAAGGGGCTGGGTATTTCCACGATTATCTGGCTGGCATTCACCCAAATCGTCGCTTCGGGCCTGGGCGGTTACATTGCCGGCCGGTTGCGTGTGAAGTGGGCGAATATGCATGGCGATGAAGTGTACTTTCGCGACACTGCCCATGGCTTCCTCGCTTGGGCCGTCGCCACTTTGGTCACCGCAGTACTGGTGGTCGGTTCGGTCAGCAGCGTGGTCAGCGGCGGCGTGAAAGCCGGTGCCAGTGTTGCCGCAGGTGCCGCCAGCGGCATCAGCCAGGCCGCCGGTAGCGCAGCCAAAGGCGCCAACAGCGGCGACTTCGACTACTACGTCGACAGCCTCTTCCGCGATGACCGCCCAGCTGCCGTCAGCGATGACGCGGTACACGGTGTGGTTGCACGTATCCTCACCCGCACCCTGAGCAACGACGGCCAACTGGCACCGGAAGACCGTACCTACCTGGCCCAGTTGATCAGCCAGCGCACCAACCTCAGCCAGGCCGATGCCGAAGCGCGTATCGACAAAGTGTACGGCGAAGCCCGTAAAGCCATTGACGATGCCAAGCTCAAAGCCAAGCAAGCGGCCGACACTGCCGCCAAAGTCGCTGCCTACGCCTCGCTGTGGACCTTTGTGACCCTGTTGATCGGCGCGTTCTTTGCCAGCTTCGCGGCTACCTTCGGCGGTCGTCGTCGGGATGCTGTGGTGTACGTCGAAACCGAAAACTACGTTCGTTAATTCAAGGAGAACATCATGCGCTCATTACTACTGTGGTTCCTCGGCGTGCCGATTCCGGTGATCATCCTGATCGCGATCTTTATGCACTGATCCAGGTTAACTGTGGGAGCGGCGGTGCGACGACTCGACTTGCCCGCGATGACGGAGTGTCAGTTGATGGATTATCTGACTGACACACCGCTATCGCGGGCAAGTCGAGTCGTCGCACCGCCGCTCCCACATTGGGTTTTGTGCAGTGTCAGCCAGCTTGTGATCAGCAATGCACTGGCCACTGCGGTCATGATCAGCAAGGGCAGTGAAGTGCCATCCGATAACAACCCCGTCACCCAGCTGCTCACCGCCGTCAGGAACATCTGGATAAAAAAGAACAACCCCGACGCCGTCCCCGCAATCGCGCCATAGGGCTGCAGCACCGACAGCTGGCAGGCCGGAATCACCATTCCCACCGACACCATGATCACCACCATCGGCAGTACAATCGCCAGCCATTCTCCCGGCAGCGCGAGGGTCGCCATCGCCAGCAAAACGCTGCCCAGCACATTCAAGCCGATCCCAGCGTTGATCAAACGGTCGGGTCCGAAACGCACCACCAGGCGCCGAAACAAGTTTGCCCCGAGCATGTAGCCGCTGATGGTCGCGGCAAATACCAGCGCGTATTGCGTGGCCGTCAGTTGGTAGCCGCGCTGCAACAGCGAAGACGACTCGCTGATAAACGGAAAATACGTGCTGTACACACAGCCGATGGCCAGGGCGTAACGCAGGAAATAGCGATCACGCAGCAGTTGGCCATACACGCGCAGCAGGTTGCTCGGCGGCGCGGCGGCAACTTCCGGCGGGCGGGTTTCCGGCAGGCGGCGGTAAACCACCAGGCATAGCCCGGCGCCGATCACGGCCAGCAGCCCAAACAAACCTCGCCAGTTGATCAAGGGCAGCATCAGGCTGCCAAGTACCGGCGCGGCCATCGGCGAGATCGCCATGGCCATGGAGATCAGGCCCAGCAGGCGCGCCTGTTCGTGGCGGTCGAAGTAATCGCGCACGATCACGCGGCCGATCACCGTGGTACAGCAACCGCCGAGAGCCTGGAACAGCCGGGCGATCACCAGCACGCCGAGGCTGTCGGCCTGGGCGCAGGTCACCGTCGCCACCACGTACAGCAGTAGCCCGGCCAGCAAGACCGGGCGCCGGCCGAAACGGTCGGTCAACGGGCCGCTGACCAGCAGGGAAATCGCCGAACCCAGGGTGTACAGCGTGAGGGTCAGTTGCAGTTGGCTGTCGCTGCTGTGGAAGTAGTCAGCCATGGCGGGCAAGGCTGGCAGATGCAGGTCGAGCGTGAGGCGGGGCAGGGCGATCAGCACGGTCAGCAGGACCAGCCAGAACCCGGTGGAGAGGGCGCGTTGAGTCATGGGAAGCTTCTTCGTTAACGAGTAGAGCCTGAACTCTAACGACTTTGTGGTTTAATCCTTTGAGCCACTTATGGCTTAAAACACTGGACCACTTATGCGCCGAGGAAAAACCGCCGCTACCCTGGACCTTCCGCGCCCGGATACATTGAACGCAGGCAAGCAACAGGGCGCCTATGACGCGTTGCGCGCCGCCATCCTCAACCGGCAGCTGCCGGCGGGCAGCCGCTTGCCGTCGACCCGCAGCCTGGCCGAGCGCTGGCTGGTGTCGCGTGGCACCCTGGAGGCGGCGTTCGAGCGCTTGCACAGCGAGGGTTACGTAGAACGTGTGGCGGGCTCCGGCACACGGGTGAGTGCGGTGATCCCCGAGCAATTTATTGCGGCCCCGGCGCTGAGCAGCCACCCACGCCGCCTGGCCGTGCCTGACCAGCCCGATACAGGTGTGCAAAGCCACGTGCCCTTTGTGGCCCGGCGCCCGGATGCCAGCCTGTTCGATTTGAAAACCTGGGCACGCTGTATTTCCCGTGGCTTGCTGTCGGCGGGGCCGGGTGCCCTGGAGGCCGCGCACCCGGCTGGGTTACCGGCGTTGCGTGAGCAAATCGCCGACTACTTGCGCAGTTATCGCGGCATGCGCTGCGAGGCGGATGAAGTGATTGTGACCACGGGCATTCGTCACGCCCTTGACCTGATCGCGCGCACCTTGCTCAAGCCCGGCGACACCGCTTGCGTCGAAGACCCAGGTTATAAGCCCGCTCGGCGGCTGTTCAGCCTGGCTGGCGCGCAGGTTCAATCGATCCCGGTCACGGCCGACGGCCTCGACACTGACCAGCTCCCAGGCACGGCGCGCCTGGCTTACGTGTCGCCTGCCCACCAGGCGCCATTGGGCATGACCTTGTCGGTCTCGCGCCGCCTGGCAATGCTGGACTGGGCCGCCCGCGCTGACGCCTGGGTGGTCGAAGACGATTACGACAGCGAATACAACTACAACAGCGCGCCACTGGCCGCGCTCAAAGCCCTGGATTCCGGCGACCGGGTGATCTACTGCGGCAGCTTCAACAAGAACCTGTTTCCCGGCTTGCGTGTGGGTTTCATGGTGGTGCCCAGGGCGCTGCGTCCCGCGTTATTGCGCACCTCACAATTGACCGGGCATTCGGTGGGTGCCACGGATCAGTTGGGCCTGGTCGAGTTCCTGGGCAGTGGTGCGTTCGTGCGCCATTTGCGCGCTTCCCGCCAAGCCTATCAGGCGCGCCGCGATGCGTTGCTCGCCTGCCTGCCGCAGGGCTGCAGGGTCAGCGGCCAGCAGGCTGGGTTGCATTTTGTGCTGTGGTTGCCGGCAGGCGTCTGCGAGGCGGATTTTTGTAGCCGCGCTGCCGCCGTCGGCCTGACCTTGCAGCCGTTGGGCAAGTTCTGTGACGAGGCCAGCCTGGAGCCTGCGGTGATCATCGGCTACACCGCGCTGACCCTGGCGCAGATTCGTTTTCACGGTCGAGTGCTCACGAAATTGTTAATGGCGGCTTAACTGCCCCTTGGCTAGACTCGCGCCCCATGAGCCGCCTTCTGCGTTTAATCCTGGTCATGCTGTTAAGCCTCACGCTTCCCCTGACCGGGATGGCGGGAGTGCCGTCGAGCACCGAGCCGTGCCCGATGAAGATGGCAGACATGCAGGTGATGACCGACATGAGCCCCGACTGCTGCCAGGACGGCGGTGACCACGGCAAAGTCTGCAAGCCGGGCCAGGAATGCAAAACCGGCGGCCTGCTGCAACTGTCCCTGGCGGTGCTCAAGGCACCGCTGACACGCGCTCATCCTTTGGCCATCGGCCACATCTCTGATTTTATCCCCGACCGCACGCCCTCCGGCGTCTGGCGCCCGCCGCGTAGCTGATTCCTGTTGCATCTGAAAACCCATCCCCACTGCGGGATGGCCTTGCTGTGGGCCGCATAACGCGGCGCGCAGTGGCACAGATCAGGAATCTTCACGATGAATTCCCTCTATGTGCGCGCCCTGGTGGTGGGCGTGCTGGTGTGGCCGGCGCTCGCCTCGGCGCTGACCCTGGATGAGGCCCTGCGCCTGGCGCAGAACAACGCGCCGTCGCTGGTGGCCGAATCCGCCAAGCTGCAAGCTGCGACACAGGCAGCGATTCCGGCCGGCGAATTGCCCGACCCGAAATTGCTGGTGGGCCTGCAGAATTTTCCCATCGGCGGGCCGAATCGCGGCACGTTGTATGGCGATGACATGACGCAACAGATGATCGGCCTGCAGCAACAGGTGCCCAGCCGCGACAAGCGCAAAGCGCGGGTCGAGCTGGCTGATGCAACCATAGAACGCACCGCCGCCGAGGGGCGCATCGAGCGCCTTAATGTGCGCCAAGCCACTGCCCAGGCGTGGATCCGTGCTTACGCGGTGGAGCGCAAAGAGGCCTTGTTCCAAGACTTCTACCAACAGAACCGCCTGCTGCAAGACAGCGTGCGCGCGCAGTTGGCCGGTGGGCGCGGCCAGGCGTCCGATGCGGTGATTCCCAAACAGGAAGCGGCCGAGTTGGCGGGGCGTGAGGACGAGCTGACCCAACAACGTGCCCAGGCCCGCGCCGCCCTCAAGCGCTGGATCGGTGCCGCTGCCAATCAAGCCCCCAGCGGCCAGTTACCCAACTGGAGCATCGACAGCCACGGCTACAGCCACAACCTGCATCAACACCCTGCACTGCAAGCCTTCGTGCCGCGCACCCGTGAGGCACAGGCGCGTGTGCAGGAGGCCAAGGCGCAAAAGACCTCGGACTGGAGCTGGGAAGTCGACTACGGGCACCGCAGCCGTGAGTACGGCGACATGGTCACCGTGCAATTGAGTTTTGACTTGCCGATCTTTCCCGGGCGCCGACAAAACCCTGGCATCGCGGCCAAGCAGGCCGAACTCGACCAACTCGACGCCGAACGCGAAGCCGCCACCCGCGAACACACGCAGATGCTCGACGACGACCTGGCGGTTTACCAGCGCCTGGACCGCGCCGTGCAGCGCAGCCAGGACAGCCTGGTGCCGTTGGCCGAGGAAAAAGTCGACCTCAGCCTGGCCGGTTATCGCGCCGGCAAGGGCGATTTGCTCGCGGTGGTCGGCGCTCGCCGTGAGCTGGTCGAGGCCCGTTTCAAACAAATTGATGCCATCGAGCAGCGCGCCCTGATCGGCGCTCAGCTGTATTTCGCCTACGGAGAACCCAGCCATGAATAATCCAATCGTCGCGGCACTGGTGCTGCTGGGTCTGGGCGCGGGTTATGGGTTGGCGCAATTTCACCCGGTGGCGTCTGTTGCAGCCAAGGACGACAAACCGGCGCTGTACTGGTACGACCCCATGTACCCGCAGCAGAAGTTCGACAAACCCGGCAAATCGCCGTTTATGGACATGCAACTGGTGCCGCGGTATGCCGAAGGCACGGCGGCTGCGGATACGCCTGCGGTGCAGATTGACCCACGGCAAACCCAGAACCTCGGCGTGCGCCTGTCGAGCGTCAGCCGGGGTGTGCTGACGTCGACCCTGGAGCTGTCGGGCACCCTCGCGTTCAACGACCGCGATGTGGCCGTGGTGCAGGCGCGGGCTGCCGGGTTCGTCGAGCGCGTCTATGGGCGGGCGCCGGGTGATGTGCTCAAGGCCGGCGCGCCGTTGGCGGACCTGTTGATCCCCGAATGGGCGGCGGCCCAGGAAGAATTCCTGAGCCTGCGCCACAGCGGTGACAGTGGTTTGATCGCGGCAGCCCGGCAACGCCTGCACCTGAGCGGCATGCCTGCCGGGTTGATCCAGCAGATGGAACGCAGCGGCCGGGTGCAGTCGTTGTTGACCGTCACCAGTCCGTTAAGCGGCGCCCTGCAAACCCTGGAGGTACGCGAAGGCATGACGCTGGCGGCAGGGCAGACCCTGGCGCGTATCAATGGCCTGGATTCGGTGTGGCTGCAGGTGGCCGTGCCCGAAGCCCAAGGCGCGGCCCTGGCCGTGGGGCAAACCGTGCAGAGCCGTTTTGTCGGCTTACCGGGCAAAACCGTCGACGGCACCATCAGCGCGATTTTGCCGGCCACCGCCATGGACAGCCGCACCGTGCAGGTGCGTGTCGAGTTGCCCAACCCCGACGGCAACCTGCGTCCCGGCATGACCGCCCAGGTGCGCCTGGCGCAAACCAGCGGGCAAGCGGTGTTGCAAGTGCCCAGCGAAGCCTTGATCCGCACTGGCAAGCGCGTGCTGGTGATGCTGGCCGAGGAAGGCGGGCGCTATCGCCCGGTAGAGGTTGAAGTCGGCGCAGAAAATCAGGACCAGACCGTGATCCTCGGCGGCTTGCAGGAAGGCCAGCAGGTGGTCGCCTCCGGCCAATTCCTGCTCGATTCCGAAGCCAGTTTAAGCGGCATAACCGCGCCAACGTCCGACATGTCGGGCATGAGCATGCAGCCAGGAGCCCGGCCATGATCGCCTTGCTGATTCGCTGGTCGGTGGCCAACCGGTTTCTGGTGTTGCTCGCGACGTTGTTCATCACCGCGTGGGGCGTGTGGGCGGTGCAAAATACGCCGGTGGATGCCTTGCCGGACCTCTCGGATGTGCAGGTGATCATCCGTACGCCGTACCCGGGCCAAGCGCCGCAGATTGTCGAAAACCAGGTCACTTACCCGATGACCACCACCATGCTGTCGGTACCGGGCGCCAAGACCGTGCGCGGTTTTTCGTTCTTCGGCGACAGCTATGTGTACGTGCTGTTCGACGAAGGCACCGACTTGTACTGGGCGCGTTCGCGGGTGCTGGAATACCTCAGCCAATTGCAGGCGCGGCTGCCCGCATCGGCCAAGCCGTCGCTGGGGCCGGACGCCACCGGGGTGGGCTGGATCTACCAGTACGCCTTGGTGGACCGCAGCGGCCAGCACGACCTGGCGCAATTACGCGCGCTGCAGGACTGGTTCCTCAAGTTCGAACTCAAGACCCTGCCGAATGTGGCCGAAGTGGCGACCATCGGCGGCCAGGTCAAGCAGTACCAGGTGCAGCTCGACCCGCTTGCCATGGCGAGTCGCGGCGTTACCCAGGCGCAGGTTAAAGAGGCTATCGACAAGGCCAACCAGGAAACCGGCGGCTCGGTGCTGAACCTGGGCGAGTCCGAATACGTGGTGCGCGCCTCCGGCTACCTGAAAAGCCTGGCGGATTTTCGCGCGATTCCGCTGCGGCTCGGCACTAACAACGTGCCGGTGAGCCTTGGCGACGTAGCAAACATTCAACTTGGCCCGGACCTGCGTCGCGGCATCAGTGAACTGGACGGCGAGGGCGAAGCGGTCGGCGGCGTGGTGATCCTGCGCAGCGGCAAAAATGCGCGCGAGGCCATCGCGGCGGTCAAGACCAAGCTTGCGCAACTGAAAAACAGCCTGCCGCCCGGGGTGGAAATCGTCACCACCTACGATCGCAGCAAGTTGATTGACCGCGCCGTGGATAATCTCAGCCACAAACTGTTGGAGGAGTTTTTGGTGGTGGCGCTGGTGTGCGGGATTTTCCTCTGGCACCTGCGCTCATCCCTGGTGGCGATTATTTCGCTGCCGGTGGGCGTATTGATCGCCTTTATCGTCATGCGCTTTCAGGGCATCAACGCCAACATCATGTCGCTCGGCGGTATCGCGATTGCCATCGGCGCAATGGTGGATGCGGCGGTGGTGATGATTGAAAACGCCCACAAGAAAATCGAGGCCTGGCACCACGCTAATCCTGGCCGGGAATTGAAAGGTGACGAGCACTGGAAAGTCATGACTGACGCGGCGGTGGAAGTCGGGCCTGCGCTGTTTTTCTGCCTGCTGATCATCACGTTGTCGTTTATTCCGGTGTTCACGTTGCAAGCCCAGGAAGGCCGCCTGTTCGGCCCGTTGGCCTACACCAAGACCTACGCCATGGCGGCAGCGGCCGGGTTGTCGGTGACGTTGGTCCCGGTGTTGATGGGCTACTGGATTCGCGGGCGCATTCCCGACGAACAGCGCAACCCGCTCAATCGTGGCTTGATCAAACTCTATAAGCCAGCCCTCGATGCGGTGCTGCGCTGGCCACGCCTGACCTTGCTGGTGGCGCTGCTGATGGTGGCGAGCGCGCTGTGGCCGATGGCAAAACTCGGTGGTGAGTTCCTGCCGCCGCTGGACGAGGGTGACTTGCTCTACATGCCGTCGGCGCTGCCGGGGCTGTCGACGCAAACCGCCGGTGAGTTGCTGCAACGCACCGACCGGCTGATCAAGACCGTACCGGAAGTGGCCCACGTGTTCGGCAAGGCCGGTCGCGCCGAAACTGCCACCGACCCGGCGCCGCTGGAGATGTTTGAAACGACGATTGAGTTCAAGCCCAGGGACCAATGGCGCCCCGGCATGACCCCGGAAAAACTGGTGAAGGAACTGGACCGTGTGGTGCAAGTGCCGGGCCTGACCAATATCTGGATCCCGCCGATCCGCAACCGCATCGACATGCTCGCCACCGGCGTCAAAAGCCCGATTGGCGTGAAGGTCGCGGGCACCAGCCTGATGCAGATCGACGCGGTGACCCAGGCAGTGGAGAAGGTTGCCAAGACCGTGCCCGGTGTGAGTTCGGCACTGGCTGAACGGTTGACTGGCGGGCGCTATATCGACGTGGATATCGACCGTGCGGCCGCTGCGCAATATGGGCTGAATATCGCCGATGTGCAGTCGATTGTGGCGGGCGCCATCGGCGGTGAAACCATTGGCGAAACGGTCGAAGGCCTGGCGCGGTTCCCCATCAGCCTGCGTTACCCCAAGGCGTGGCGCGACTCGGTGCAAGCCCTGGGCAGCCTGCCGATCTACACGCCGCAGGGCAGCCAGATCACCCTCGGCACGGTGGCCAGGCTCAAGATCAGTGATGGGCCGCCGATGCTCAAAAGCGAAAACGCACGGCCGTCCGGCTGGGTGTATATCGATGTGCGTGACCGCGACCTGGCTTCGGTGGTGAAGGACCTGCGGGCCGCGATCGAGCAGCAGGTGCGCTTGCAGCCGGGCATGAGTCTCAGTTATTCAGGGCAGTTCGAGTTTCTGGAACGGGCCAATGAACGCTTGAAACTGGTGGTGCCGGCCACGCTTATGATCATCTTTGTGCTGTTGTACCTGACCTTTCGCCGTGTGGATGAGGCGGTGCTGATTTTGGGCACGTTACCGTTCGCACTGACTGGCGGTGTGTGGTTGCTCTACTGGCTGGGATTCAATTTGTCGGTGGCCACGGGTGTCGGGTTTATCGCGCTGGCGGGGGTATCGGCTGAGTTTGGGGTGATCATGCTGTTGTATCTGAAAAACGCCTGGGCTGAGCGTAAGGATGGTGATTTGCTGGCGGCCATTACTGAGGGGGCCGTACTGCGCGTGCGGCCCAAGGCGATGACTGTGGCCGTTATTATCGCGGGGTTGCTGCCGATTCTGTTGGGTGGTGGGACTGGCAGCGAAGTCATGAGCCGCATTGCTGCGCCGATGATTGGGGGGATGTTGACGGCGCCGTTGCTGTCGCTGTTTGTGATTCCGGCGGCTTATCAACTGATGCGCCGTCCAAAAGCCAAGCGCTGAACAAAATGTGGGAGCTGGGTTGCCTGCTGTGGCGGTTTGTCGGTGTACATATCCGTTGCTGCGGTGATGGCTGATATTGGTTCCGCTCTTACAGCGGGTCACTTTTGCAAGGACGCAAAAGTAACCAAAAGGTCCTCGCCCCACCACTCGGTGCCTCGCTTAGGCTCGGCATGCCCTCACTCCGGCTTGAATCCGTGGGCCGCCGCGATGGGCCATCCTTGGCCCAGCGCGGCTAACCCGGCGTCCTGCCGGGTTACCCACGGATTCAAGCCTGCGTTCGGCCATCGTGGTTAACGGGGCGTCTCAGATCAAGATCAAGATCTACAGCACGGCGGCCTGAAAGCCGACCTGAGTGGTTGAAGCAAGAGCCAGATCAAGTGCAAGGCAAAAGCCTGTCTGAATACACTGAAGAACTGCTTTTCTGTGGGAGCTGGCTTGTCGGGTCGCCGCATCGCTGCGATGCAGACACCTCGGTACATCAGGTACACCGAGTTGATGCCTTCGCGAGCAAGCCCGCTCCCACAGTTCGCCACATGCAGTTTTGAATATGAGATCGGCTGCGGATTTGCATGCACTGAAGAGCTGCTTTTCTGTGGGAGCTGGCTTGCCTGCGATGCAGACACCTCGGTACATCAGGCACACCGAGTTGATGCCATCGCAGCGGTGCGACGATTCGACAAGCCAGCTCCCACCTTTGACCGAGTATGGCTCTGCTGTTGCTTTGCTGTTGCTGTTGCTGTTGCTGTTGCTGTTGCTGTTGCTGTTGCTGTTGTTGCTGTTGCTCTGGCCCTTACATCCTTTTCGATGACGAAGTCAGCGGTCTTTTGATCTGCGCTTTTGATCTTGATCTCAAATCGCCCCGTTAAACACGATGGCCCATCGCGGCGGCCCACGGATTCAAGCCGGAGTGAGGGCATGCCGAGCCATAGCGAGGCACCGAGTGTTGGGGCGAAGACTTTTTGGTTACTTTTGTCTGGGCCGGCATTCCGGTCTTTACAAAAGTGACCCGCTGTAAGAGCGGAACCAATAGCAGCCGTTACCGCAGAAATGGATATGTACACCAAAAGCACGCTATTGCAGCGTCAGCCGGTCAGTCGTCAAACCCGACCTGCTCATGAATCTCATCCACCTTCAATTCCAACCGATACGCCACGGCAATAAACAACGCCTGGCACAGACACAACGTGGCGCTCAAGGAGCGGAAGGCAAACGACGAACCCTCATTCACCAACAACACCGCGTTCGCCCGTTTGGCCAGGGGCGACAGGTTGCTGTCAGTGATGATCAAGGTCTTGGCCTGATGATGCTGGGCGATGCGCAGGCAATGCTGGGTCTCTTTACCGTAGGGCGTAAAGCTGATCGCAATCACCAGGTCGTTGGCCCGCACGCTGCGCATCTGTTCGCGATAACTGCCGCCCAAACCCGAGATCAGGTGGATGCGCTTGTTGGTGTGCTGCAGGTTGTAGACCAGGTAATCGGCCACGGCAAATGAGCGGCGCACACCTACCACGTAGATATTGTCGGCATTGACCACCAGGTCCACGGCCTTTTCGAACGCCACATCATCGAGCTCCAGACCCAGGCGCTCGATGCCGGAAAGGGTGGCATTCACGCACTCACGCGCCAGGTCGCCGCCGCTGGCCTTCTGCGACTTGTTGGCGATCATGCTGCGGATGCGCTGCTGGTAGTTCTGCACCGGCGTGGTCTTGTGGGTGTAAGCCTCGCGAAACAGCGCCTGCATCTCGCTGAACCCGCTGAAACCAAACCGCTGGGAAAACCGCACGATGGCCGAAGGGTGTACTTCGCATTCGCGCGCGATGTCGCTGATGCGGTCGACCATGATGCGGTCGCTCTGCTGGCTCATGTAGCTGGCAATGCGTTTGAGCTGGCGCGGCAGGCTTTCGTATTCGTCCGTGATCAGCTGCAACAGGCGTTCGGCATTGATCGGAGGGCTGGCGACCGTATCTTCCAGGGTGGTCTCGGGATCGGTGCGGGACATGGGCAATCCTTCTGGCGTGTTCGTCTGATGCGCTGATGGGTGGCGCAAGTCTACAGGGTAGGCGCAAAAAAATACCTCGGCATCACGGCGCCCGTGGGCTGCTGAAACGATGCACGGCGGCTGGCATGCCATTATGCTGGCTTATTGGAAAAAATATTCCACTAAAAATAATTATGGAATAAATATTGATTGCCGCCGCTGGACGTTCTAGTCTGCTTGCACCAAGAGCGTGTGCCGTCACCACGGCGGCACCACGCAGGCTGATAAAAATAACAGGAGCCAGCATGGGCCAGACTCGTTTTGCCAGTGGGCGTCAATTGGATCTGATTTGCCTCGGGCGCCTGGGCGTCGACCTCTATGCACAGCAAGTCGGTGCGCGGCTTGAGGACGTGTCCAGCTTTGCCAAGTACCTCGGCGGTTCCTCCGCCAATATCGCCTTCGGCACGGCGCGGCTGGGCCTCAAGTCGGCGATGTTGAGCCGGGTGGGCGATGACCATATGGGCCGGTTCCTGCTCGAATCCCTGGCCCGCGAAGGCTGTGACGTGAGCGGTATCAAGGTCGACCCGGAACGCCTTACCGCCCTGGTATTGCTCGGGCTTAAAGACCGCGAAACCTTCCCGCTGGTGTTCTACCGCGAAAACTGCGCCGACATGGCCCTGCGCGCCGAAGACATCAGCGAAGCCTTTATCGCCTCCAGCAAAGCCTTGCTGATCACCGGCACACACTTTTCCACCGATGGCGTGTACAAGGCCAGCATCCAGGCGCTGGATTACGCCGCCAAGCACAACGTCAAGCGTGTGCTGGATATCGACTACCGCCCGGTGCTGTGGGGCTTGGCGGGCAAGGCGGATGGCGAAACGCGGTTTGTCGCCGACCAGAACGTCAGCCAGCATGTGCAAAAAATCTTGCCACGTTTCGACCTGATCGTCGGCACGGAAGAAGAGTTCTTGATCGCCGGTGGCAGTGAAGACCTGCTGACGGCGTTGCGCACCGTGCGTGAACTGACCCCGGCGACCCTGGTGGTCAAGCTCGGCCCGCAAGGTTGCACGGTGATTCACGGCGCCGTCCCGGCGCGCCTGGAAGACGGCGCGATTTACCCCGGCGTGCGGGTTGAAGTGCTCAATGTACTGGGTGCTGGTGACGCCTTCATGTCCGGCTTCCTCAGCGGCTGGCTCAATGACGCCAGCGATGAGCGTTGCAGCCAGTTGGCCAACGCCTGCGGCGGCCTGGTCGTGTCCCGCCACGCTTGCGCGCCGGCCATGCCCACGCCCGCCGAACTGGATTACCTGTTCAACAGCCCGGTGCCCATCACCCGGCCGGACCAGGACGTAACCCTGCAACGCCTGCACCGCGTCACGGTGCCGCGCAAAACCTGGAAGCAGTTGTTTGTGTTTGCCTTCGACCACCGCTGGCAACTGGTGGACCTGGCGCAAAAAGGCGGCCAGGACCTGAGCCGTATCAGCGACATCAAGCAGCTGTTTATCCAGGCCATCGAACGTGTGGAAACCAAGCTGGCGCAGCAGGGCATCGAAGCCGATGTGGGCCTGCTGGCCGACCAGCGCTTCGGCCAGGATGCACTGAATGCCGCCAGCGGCCGCGGCTGGTGGATTGCGCGCCCGGTTGAAGTGCAGAACTCACGACCGCTGGCGTTTGAACACGGCCGCTCGGTGGGCAGCAACTTGATCGCCTGGCCCCAGGAGCAAATCATCAAGTGCCTAGTGCAGTTCCACCCGGACGACGAACCGATGCTGCGCCTGGAGCAAGAGGCGCAGCTCAAGGCGGTCTACGAGGCGTCCCTGGTCAACGGGCATGAACTGCTGCTGGAAGTCGTGCCGCCCAAGGATCACCCGTCGACCTATCCTGATGTGCTCTACCGCAGCCTCAAGCGCTTGTACAACCTGGGCATTTACCCGGCGTGGTGGAAGATCGAGGCGCAGTCGGCCGAAGACTGGAAAAAGCTCGACGAACTGATCCACGAGCGTGACCCGTACTGCCGTGGCGTGGTGCTGCTGGGCCTGAATGCTTCGGCGCAGTTTCTGGCCGATGGCTTTCAGCAAGCCAGCCAAAGCACCACCTGCCGTGGGTTCGCGGTGGGCCGCACAATCTTCCAGGAGCCAAGCCGTGCGTGGATGGCGGGGGAGATTGATGATGAAGGGTTGATTGAGCAGGTGCAGGCCACGTTCGAACAGCTCATTAACGCCTGGCGCAGCTCCAGAAATTAAACACAGTGAAATGTGGGAGCGGGCTTTTTGTGGGAGCCGGGCTTGCCCGCGATGGTATCGCCTCGGTCTACCTGTGAAACCGAGGTGATGCCATCGCAGGCAAGCCAGCTCCCACACAAGCCAGCTCCCACATAGAGCAGATCTAACCAGGCTTAAGTCAGATAAAAACAAAAGGTGCAGCCATGCCCGCAATCCGAATTGGCATCAACCCGATCTCCTGGAGCAACGACGACCTGCCGGCGCTGGGCGGTGAAACGCCGCTGAGCACAGCGCTCAGTGAAGGCAAGGAAATCGGCTACGAAGGTTTTGAACTCAACGGCAAGTTCCCCAAGGACGCCAAGGGCGTCGGTGATGTGCTGCGCCCGTATGACCTGGCGCTGGTCTCCGGCTGGTACTCCAGCCGCCTGGCGCGCCGTTCGGTGGCCGAAGAAATCGAAGCCATCGCCGGCCATGTCGAGTTGCTCAAGCTCAATGGCGCCAATGTGCTGGTGTACGGCGAAGTCGCCGACTCGATCCAGGGCTCGAAGGTGCGCCTGATCGAACGCCCGCGTTTTCACAGCGAGCACGCCTGGCAGGAATACGCCGACAAGCTCACGGAGCTGGCGCGTTTCACCCTGTCCCAAGGCGTGCGCCTGGCGTATCACCACCATATGGGCGCCTATGTCGAATCCCCTGAAGACATTGACCAGTTGATGAGCCGCACCGGCCCGGAAGTTGGCCTGCTGTTCGATTCGGGCCATTGCTACATGGGCGGCGGCGAACCCATCGAGGTCCTGCGTAAACATATCGACCGCGTCTGCCACGTGCATTTCAAGGACGTGCGCAAGCCGGTGGTGCAACTGGCGCGCAACCAGATGTGGAGCTTCCCTGACTGCATCGTCAACGGCACGTTCACCGTGCCCGGCGATGGCGACATCGATTTTGCCGAGTTGCTCGATGTGCTGTTGGCTGCCCACTACAAGGGCTGGCTGGTGGTGGAAGCCGAGCAGGATCCGGCCGTGGCGCCCAGCTACATCTATGCCAAAAAAGGCTATGACACCTTGCGCGCGCTGCTCAACGAGAGGACTAAGTGATGAGCTTGTTGGTCAAAAGCAGCAAACGCGGGCAAACCATGGTGGCCCTGGAAGCAGGGCGCCTGGAGTACGTGGGGTTTTCCGCTTATCGACTGAGCCTGGGCGAAACCCTGCCGGTCAGCGCCGGGGATCAAGAGCTGTGCCTGGTGTTGCTCAGCGGTCGCGTCAATATAGAAGGCGAAGGCTTCAACTGGCAGAACCTTGGTGATCGCCAGTCGGTGTTCGAAGACAAATCGCCCTTCGCCGCGTACCTGCCGCCAGGCACCGATGCGCAGATTACCGCCTTGAGCGACGTGCAGATTGCCGTCTGCGCCGCGCCCGGTGCGCCTGGTTTTGAACCGCGCCTGATTCGCCCCGAACAGTGCAAGCGCAGCGTGCGCGGCAAAGGCGCCAACACCCGCTACGTGTGCGACATCCTGCCTGACAGCGAGCCGGCCCATTCGCTGCTGGTGGTGGAAGTGCGCACGCCGTCCGGGCACTCGTCGAGCTACCCGCCGCACAAGCACGACACCGACGACCTGCCGCACCAGAGCTTCCTGGAAGAGACCTACTACCACCAGATCAACCCGCCGCAGGGCTTCGTGTTCCAGCGCGTGTACACCGACGACCGTAGCATCGACCAGGCCATGGCCGTGGAAAACAGCGACCTGGTGGTGGTGCCCAAAGGTTATCACCCAGTGAGCGTGCCGTATGGCTACGAATCGTATTACCTCAACGTGATGGCCGGGCCAAAACGTGCCTGGCATTTCCATAACGACCCGCAGCACAGCTGGCTGCTGGACCTTTAAACGGTTTTGGACGGAGAACAACAACAATGAAGTCGCCGCTACGTTTTGCCCTTAACCGCATGGTCGCTCCCAACCTGTCGTTGCCGGAATTTATCCAATTGGCCGCGGCCCTCAAGTGCGATGCCATCGAGATTCGCAACGACCTTAAAGGCCATGAAATCGAATACGGCACCCCGGCCAGCCGCGTGCGAGAGTTGTGCGCAGTGCAGGGCATCACGGTGCTGTCGATCAATGCGCTGTACCCGTTTGACGTGTGGAATGACGAGCGCCGTGCCCAGGCCATCAAACTCGCCACTTATGCGCGTGAATGCGGCGCGCAAGGCTTGGTGATGTGCCCGTTGAATGAGCGCGGCGATACGCGCAATGAAGCCCAGCGTGCCGCCGGTTTGCGCACGGCATTGAGCGAGCTGGCGCCGATCCTGCGCGAGTACGGCATCCTCGGGTTTATTGAACCGTTGGGCTTCGAGGAATGTGCCCTGCGCCGCAAACGCGTGGCGGTGGATGCTATCCAGTCGATTGGCGGCCTGGATGTGTTCCGCCTGGTACACGACACCTTTCACCACCATTTGGCCAGCGAGCAGGAGTTCTTCCCGCAACTGACCGGCCTGGTGCATATCTCTGGCGTGGAAGACGCCGAAGCGCCGCTCAATTCGATTCGTGACGGCCACCGCGTGCTGGTGGGCGAGGGCGATATCCTCGGCAACGCCGCGCAGATCGACACCTTGCTCAGTAGCGGGTACGGCGGTTACCTGTCGTTTGAGCCGTTTGCCGAAAGCGTGCATGGGTTGGCGGATATCCAGCAGGCCATTGGGGCCAGCATCGCCCACCTGCAAAACCCCCGAACCTGACGCCGATTAACCTGTGGGAGCTGGCTTGTCGAATCGTCGCACCGCTGCGATGGCGGTCTATCAGTGAAAGGTACATTGCCTGACACATTGCTATCGCAGGCAAGCCAGCTCCGACATTGAAGCAGTGTTAATCAATCCAATTGCATTCACACAAGGTGCAAGTGATGACCACAACAAGACTGACCATGGCCCAGGCCCTGGTGAAGTTCCTGGATAACCAATACATCGAAGTCGATGGCGTGCAGAGCAAGTTTGTCGCCGGTGTATTCACGATTTTCGGCCACGGCAATGTGCTGGGCCTGGGCCAGGCGCTGGAGCAGGACAGCGGCGACCTGGTGGTGCATCAGGGCCGTAACGAGCAAGGCATGGCCCATGCCGCCATCGGTTTCGCCAAGCAGCACCTGCGTCGCAAGATCTACGCATGCACCGCCTCGGTAGGCCCCGGTGCGGCGAATATGCTCACCGCTGCGGCCACCGCCACGGCCAACCGAATCCCGCTGCTGCTGTTGCCCGGCGATGTGTACGCGAGCCGTCAGCCGGACCCGGTGTTGCAGCAGATCGAGCAATTCCACGACCTGAGCATCAGCACTAACGATGCCTTCCGCTCGGTGAGCAAATACTGGGACCGTATCAACCGCCCTGAGCAACTGATGACGGCGGCGATCCATGCCATGCGCGTGCTCACAGACCCGGCGGAAACTGGCGCCGTGACCCTGGCGCTGCCGCAGGATGTGCAGGCCGAAGCATGGGACTACCCGGATTATTTCCTGCAAAAACGCGTGCACCGTATCGAACGTCGGCCGGCGACTGCGGCGATGATCGGCGATGCGCTGGCGGCCTTCCGGGGCAAGCGCAAGCCGCTGATTATCTGTGGCGGCGGGGTCAAGTACTCCGGCGCGAATGCGGCCCTGCAAGCGTTCGCCGAGCGTTTTGAGATTCCCTTCGCCGAAACCCAGGCGGGCAAGAGTGCGGTGGTGTCCAGCCACCCGCTGAACCTGGGTGGCATCGGTGAAACCGGCTGCCTGGCGGCGAACCTGTTGGCGCCCGAGGCGGACCTGATCATCGGCATCGGCACGCGTTATACCGATTTCACCACCTCGTCAAAGTCGCTGTTCAAACATGCCGAGGTTAAGTTTCTCAACCTCAATATCAGCCCGTGCGATGCGTTGAAACTCGATGGCGTACAAGTGCTGGCCGATGCGCAGGTTGCCCTTGAAGCGTTGGCTGACGCCTTGGGCGACTACCGCGCCGGCTGGGGCGAGCAGGTCCGCGATGCCAAGGCGCAGTTGGACGCGGAAGTGGATCGCGTGCATCAGGTGGAATACCACGGCGACGATTTTGTGCCGGAGGTGGATGACCACCTGGACCGCGCCGTATTGCGCGAATTTATCGAGCTGACCGGTTCGTGCCTGACCCAGAGCCGTGTGCTTGGTGTGTTGAACGATACCCTGGCCGACGACGCGATCATCGTTGCCGCCGCCGGCAGCCTGCCCGGCGATTTGCAACGCGCCTGGCGCAGCAAGGGCGTCAACACCTACCACGTCGAATATGGCTATTCGTGCATGGGCTACGAGATCAACGCCGCCCTCGGTGTGAAGCTGGCCGAACCGAGCAAAGAGGTGTATGCGCTGGTCGGCGACGGCTCCTACATGATGCTGCACTCGGAGCTGGCCACCTCGATTCAGGAGCGACGCAAGATCAACGTGGTGTTGCTCGACAACATGGCCTTCGGTTGCATCAACAACCTGCAGATCGGCAACGGCATGGACAGCTTCGGCACCGAGTTCCGCTTTCGCAACCCCGAGAGCGGCAAGCTCGACGGCGGGCTGGTGCCGGTGGATTTCGCCATGAGCGCGGCGGCCTATGGCTGCAAGACCTACAAGGTCAGCAGCGTGGAACAGCTTCAGGCGGCGCTGGCCGATGCGCGCACGCAAACGGTGTCCACGCTGATTGATATCAAGGTACTGCCCAAGACCATGGTCCACGGCTACCTGTCGTGGTGGCGGGTGGGCGTGGCGCAAGTGTCCACCAGTGAACGCACGAATGCCGCCGCGAAAAAACTCAATGAACAGCTGGCCAAGGCCCGGCAGTACTAATAACAAGAGGAGTTATGTATGTCGTTAAAGCTTGGAGTGATTGGCACCGGCGCTATCGGCCGTGACCATATCCGTCGTTGCAGCCAGACCTTGCTCAATAGTCAGGTGGTGGCGGTAACCGACATCAACCTTGAGCAAGCCGCCAAGGTCGTCGCTGATTTGAAGCTTGCCGCCGAGGTCTACGCCGATGGCCATGCGCTGATCAACTCGCCACAGGTTGAAGCCATTCTCGTCACGTCCTGGGGGCCGAGCCACGAAGAGTTCGTGCTGGCCGCCATCGCCGCCGGCAAGCCGGTGTTTTGCGAAAAACCGCTGGCGGTAACGGCGCAAGGCTGCCGCAAGATCGTCGACGCCGAAGTGGCCTACGGCAAGCGCCTGGTGCAAGTGGGCTTTATGCGCCCGTATGACGAAGGTTATCGCGCCCTCAAGGCCGTGATCGACAGCGGCCAGATCGGCGAGCCGCTGATGCTGCATTGCGCACACCGCAACCCAACGGTGGGCGAGAACTACAAGACGGATATGGCGATCACTGACACTTTGATCCACGAGCTGGATGTGTTGCGCTGGCTGCTCAATGACGACTATGTGTCGGTGCAGGTGGTGTTCCCGCGCAAGTCGAGCAAAGCCCTGGCGCACCTGCGCGACCCGCAGATCGTGCTGTTGGAAACCGCCAAGGGCACGCGCATCGACGTGGAAGTGTTCGTGAACTGCCAGTACGGCTACGACATCCAGTGTGAAGTGGTGGGGGAGACCGGTATTGCCAAACTGCCGGAGCCTTCGCAGGTGCAAATGCGCAGTGGCGCGAAGCTGTCGAATGCCATTCTGATGGATTGGAAGGACCGCTTTATCGGGGCTTACGACGTGGAATTGCAGGCGTTTATCGACAGCGTGCGTGCGGGCCAAATCGGCGGGCCGTCGGCCTGGGACGGTTTTGCAGCGGCGGTGGCGGCGGATGCGTGCATCGAGGCGCAGAACAGTGAGCAGATCGTGAAGGTGAGCTTGCCGGAGCGTCCGCACTTTTACGGCTAATCACAATCTGCCAGGTGGAATGCAGTTAGTGTGGGAGCTGGCTTGCCTGCGATAGCGGTCTATCAGTGACAGTTTCATCGACTGACACGACGCTATCGCAGGCAAGCCAGCTCCCACACTTGATTGGGTTTGCAATTCAACAAGGAAACAACTTATGCGAATCGGACTAGTCGGCTACGGCCACGGAGGGCGCTTTTTTCATGCGCCGCTGATTGCAACCTTGCCCGGTGCGACCTTTGTTGGCGTGGTGACCCGTTCAGCGGAGCGCCGCCAGCAATTGAGTACCGACCTTCCCGGCGTAAAAGCCTTTGACAGCATCGGCCAGATCGTCGAAGCCGGCGTGGACGCGCTGGTGATCTCCACCACCCTCAAAGGCCGCCCGGCGCTGGTGCTGGAAGCCATCGAGCACGGCGTGGCGGTGGTCAGCGACAAACCCTTCGCCAGTAACGCCGAACAGGCGCAGGCGCTGATCACCGCCGCCGAACGCCAGGGCTCGCTGCTCAGCGTCTACCAGAACCGGCGCTGGGATTCGGATTACCTGACCCTGCGCAAGCTGATCGATGCCGGTGCCTTGGGTGAGATCACGCGCTTTGAATCGCGTGTCGAGCGCTACAGCCCGCAGGCAGTCGGTAATCCCAGCGGCGGCGGCTGGTTGCGTGACCTGGGCAGCCACTTGGTAGACCAGGCGCTGCAGTTGTTCGGCCCGGTGGACCGGGTGTTTGCGCAATTGCAGTTCACGCCGCAACACCCAACCCTCGATCACGGCTTCTTTGTGTCCCTCACTCACGCCAATGGCGTGATTTCGCACCTGTGGGGCAGCGCCCTGCAAAACAGCCAGGCGCCGCGTTTTCGCGTCAGTGGCACGCTGGGGTGTTACACCGTCGATGGGCTGGACGGCCAGGAAGACGCACTGATGGCCGGCAAGTCACCGAAAACCGAAGGCGAGCACTGGGGCGCCGAGGAGCATCGACGCTGGGGTTGGTTCGAGCAAGGCGAGGAGCGCGAACGAGTGCCGTCCGAGAAGGGCTGCTGGACGCAGTTCTATCGCCAGTTGCAACTGGCCGTGCAAGGGCAGGGGCCGCTGCCGGTAAGTGCCTATGACGCGCTGGAAACCACCCGTATATTGGACGCCGCACGCCTTAGCGCCGAGCGCCAGCAGGTGGTTTCGACAAAAACAGAATAAAATTCTAAAACGGGTTGATATGGAAATTATTTTCCAATAAAGTCTTTTCCAGGTTGCATAAAGTACGTTCGGACTCGATTCGCACGGCTCAACAAAAACAAGATCAAAAACAACCAGGTACCGTCAGATGAAAATCTTCAACGCTGTACTGCGAGTTTTACGCCCCTCCCACACGCCACGCGGTCTGCCCCGCGCCCGGCCGTTCTACTTCTCCTTCCTTAATGTGCTGTGTGTCGAAAACCACGGCGCGCTGGTCTGCTGCATCCCAGGGGCACCGGTGGTTCGATTGCCCGCCGAGCGCTGATAAACGCAACGTCCAAAAAACCAACAAGAAAGTGGAGACAGACCGTTCATGAAGACCCCGATCCGTTTTACCGCGCTGGCCCTGTCCATGTTGCTGGCGAGTGGTTTTGCCTCAGCCGCCGACCTCAAGATTGGCGTGACCATGTCCGCCTTCGATGACACCTTCCTGACCTACCTGCGTGAAGACATGGACAAGCAAGCCAAGTCCTATCCCAAGGGCGACGGCGTGCAATTGCAGTTTGAAGACGCCCGCGCCGACGTGGTCAAGCAACTGAGCCAGGTCGAGAACTTCATCAGCCAGAAGGTCGACGCGATTATCGTCAACCCGGTGGACACCGCATCGACGGCCAATATCATCAAGGCCGCCACCGCGGCGAAGATCCCGCTGGTGTTCGTCAACCGCCGCCCGGATAGCCCAACCCTGGCCCCGGGCGTGGCAGCGGTGGTCTCCGATGACGTCGAGGCCGGCAAACTGCAAATGCAATACATCGCCGAAAAACTCGGCGGTAAGGGCAACATTGTGATTCTGTTGGGCGACCTGGCGAACAACTCCACCACCAACCGTACCAAGGGCGTGAAGGAAGTCCTGACCAAGTACCCGGGCATCAAGATCGAGCAGGAACAGACCGGTATCTGGTTGCGTGACAAGGGCATGACGCTGGTAAACGACTGGCTGACCCAGGGCCGCGATTTTGACGCGGTGCTGGCCAACAATGACGAGATGGCCATTGGTGCATCCATGGCGCTGAAGTCGGCGGGCAAAAAAGGCGTGTTGATCGCCGGTGTTGACGGCACGCCGGACGGCCTCAATGCGATCACCAAGGGCGACATGACCGTGTCGGCCTTCCAGGATGCCAAAGGCCAGGCGGACAAGTCGGTGGAGACTGCGCGCAAGATGGCTAAAAACGAGCCTATCGAGCAGAACGTGGTGATCCCGTTCCAGCTGATCACGCCGGACAACGTCAAAGACTTCAAGTAGCCCGCACACAACAACAATAAGCCGGCAGGGCGGCCACGGTCGCCCTGCAGTCGAGGTACTTTTCTATGCTCGCTCAAGCCACTGTCTCGCAGCCTCCCGGTCTCCAGCCCGCGCTGCTGGAAGAACCCTACCTGCTGGAAATCGTCAACATCAGCAAAGGCTTTCCCGGCGTCGTGGCCCTGGCCGATGTGCAACTGCGCGTGCGCCCAGGCTCGGTGCTGGCGCTGATGGGCGAGAACGGTGCGGGCAAGTCGACGTTGATGAAAATCATCGCCGGCATCTACCAGCCCGACGCCGGGGAAATCCGCCTGCGCGGCAAGCCGATTGTGTTTGAAACACCGCTGGCGGCGCAGAAGGCCGGGATCGCGATGATCCACCAGGAACTCAACCTGATGCCGCACATGAGCATCGCCGAGAACATCTGGATCGGCCGCGAGCAGCTCAATAGCCTGCACATGGTCAACCACCGCGAAATGCACCGCTGCACCGCCGAGTTACTGGCCCGTCTGCGTATCAACCTGGACCCGGAAGAACACGTCGGCAACCTGAGCATCGCCGAGCGGCAGATGGTCGAGATTGCCAAGGCGGTGTCCTACGACTCCGACATCCTGATCATGGATGAACCGACTTCAGCCATTACTGAAAAGGAAGTGGCCCACCTGTTTTCGATCATTGCCGACCTCAAGTCCCAGGGCAAAGGCATCGTCTACATCACGCACAAAATGAACGAAGTGTTTGCTATCGCCGATGAAGTCGCGGTGTTTCGTGATGGCCAGTACATCGGCCTGCAGCGCGCCGACAGCATGAACAGCGACAGCCTGATCTCGATGATGGTCGGCCGTGAACTGAGCCAGTTGTTCCCGGTGCGCGAAACGCCCATCGGCGATTTACTCTTGTCGGTGCGCGACTTGAGCCTGGACGGCGTGTTCAAGGACGTGTCGTTCGACCTGCATGCCGGTGAAATTCTAGGTATCGCCGGGCTGATGGGCTCGGGGCGGACCAACGTGGCAGAGACCATTTTCGGCATCACCCCAAGCTCCAGCGGCCAGATCACCCTCGACGGTAAACCGGTGCGCATTACCGACCCGCACATGGCCATCGAGAAGGGCTTTGCGCTGTTGACCGAGGACCGCAAGCTCAGTGGCCTGTTCCCGTGCCTGTCGGTGCTGGAGAACATGGAGATGGCCGTGTTGCCGCATTACTCGGGTAACGGCTTTATCCAGCAAAAAGCCCTGCGTGTGCTGTGCGAAGACATGTGCAAGAAGCTGCGGGTGAAAACCCCGTCCCTGGAGCAGTGCATTGATACGTTGTCTGGCGGCAACCAGCAAAAAGCCCTGTTGGCGCGCTGGTTGATGACCAACCCGCGCCTGCTGATCCTCGATGAGCCGACACGCGGCATCGATGTGGGCGCCAAGGCCGAGATCTATCGCTTGATTTCCTTCCTCGCCAGCGAAGGCATGGCGGTGATCATGATTTCCTCCGAGCTGCCGGAAGTGCTGGGCATGAGCGACCGGGTGATGGTGATGCACGAAGGCGAACTGATGGGCACCCTGGACCGCGCGGATGCGACCCAGGAAAAAGTCATGCAGCTGGCTTCCGGTATGACCGTAGTCCACTGACGAACCGCACAGAATAAGAAGGTGATTGGCTATGAACGCAATAACAGACAACAAGCCTGCCACGGCACCGGTCAAGCACCGTCGGCGTTTACCCACCGAGCTGAGCATCTTCCTGGTGTTGATCGGCATCGGCCTGGTGTTTGAGGTGTTCGGCTGGATCGTGCGCGACCAGAGCTTTTTGATGAACTCTCAGCGCCTGGTGCTGATGATCCTGCAAGTGTCAATTATCGGCCTGTTGGCGATTGGTGTGACCCAGGTAATCATCACCACGGGTATCGATTTGTCTTCCGGCTCGGTGCTGGCGTTATCGGCAATGATCGCCGCCAGTTTGGCGCAAACCTCGGACTTTTCCCGGGCGGTGTTTCCCAGCCTGACCGACTTGCCAGTGTGGATTCCAGTGGCGATGGGCCTGGGTGTGGGGCTGCTGGCGGGGGCAATCAACGGCAGTATCATCGCGGTGACCGGCATTCCGCCGTTTATTGCGACCCTGGGCATGATGGTTTCGGCCCGTGGCCTGGCGCGCTACTACACCGAAGGGCAGCCGGTGAGCATGCTCTCGGATTCGTACACGGCCATCGGCCATGGTGCGATGCCGGTGATCATCTTCCTGGTGGTGGCGGTGATTTTCCATATCGCCCTGCGCTACACCAAGTACGGCAAGTACACCTACGCCATCGGCGGCAACATGCAGGCGGCGCGCACCTCGGGGATCAACGTCAAGCGCCACCTGATCATCGTCTACAGCATTGCAGGCTTGCTTGCGGGCCTGGCCGGTGTAGTGGCCTCGGCACGGGCTGCCACCGGCCAGGCCGGCATGGGCATGTCGTATGAGCTGGATGCGATTGCGGCGGCCGTGATCGGCGGCACCAGCCTGGCGGGCGGGGTAGGCCGCATCACCGGCACCGTGATCGGCGCGCTGATTCTCGGCGTGATGGCCAGCGGGTTCACCTTTGTGGGTGTGGATGCGTATATCCAGGACATCATCAAGGGCCTGATCATTGTGATTGCAGTAGTGATCGACCAGTACCGTAACAAACGCAAACTCAAGCGCTGAAGCGTATTTGCAGTTGGTAGAAAAGCAAAATGTGGGAGCGGGCTTGTTGTGGCGAGCAGGCTTGCCCTGCGTTGTGCTGCGCAGCAGCCCCACTAAATCTTCAGTGAACCTGATGGGTGTATTCCCACTTACCACCATCAGTTCTAACCGTTTGTCTTCTATATAGCTCCACAGCACTGAATTTCTTGCTATAAACGCACTCCGATGACCGTTCGCCAAGCCCGTCCTGGTGCCTTTGGGGGTTAATTGGGAAAAAATGCCTGTCTTTTCAGTTGCTGAGGCCTCAAGTCGGCCTTAGACTGCCGCCCCTCGTAAATTGAGTGCCGGGTGGCGCTTGAAATGGACGGCGCCTTTCCGAGGCCTGCGAAGGTCTGCCGGAACGCTCCCTTATTCGCCTTAATGCACGTATTTTTTATAGAGAAATCAATGACAAAGGAAAAGTTGCTGGCCATGCCGGCGGATGACTACATGAATGCCGAACAGCACGCTTTTTTCGAGCAGTTGCTGCAAGACATGAAAGTGGAACACCACGAGCGCATTGAGCAGAACCGCATCGCCATCGAAAGCCTGGACACCCCGGCTGACCCGGCTGACGCTGCCTCTGTGGAAGAAGAGCGCACTTGGCTGGTAAACGCCATCGATCGCGACCAGCGCATGCTGCCGCAGCTTGAGCGTGCCCTGGAGCGCATCAAGGAAGATTCATTTGGCTGGTGCGATGACAGCGGCGAGCCTATCGGCCTCAAGCGCCTGCTGATCAGCCCGACCACCAAGTACTGCATCGAAGCGCAAGAGCGCCACGAACAGATCGACAAGCACCAGCGCCAGGCTTGACGCGCTGAAGTCGGGCATCGCACCTGTGATGCCCGAGAGAAATACCGGTTACGCCCCTGTCTATTGATCTGCTGCAAGCCCCCCACGAAAGGCCCATGGATAATGGCCCAATAGTGGCGTTTAATGCAGCAACAATAACGACAAACAGTGGGGTAACAATGATGGCTGGAGACGGATCTCTGATGGGCGCAGCCGCGCCACCGCAAACGGTGGTGCGCGTGCTGCCCGGCTGGCTGACGCCGCTTATGCAGAGCACCGCGCTGGTGCTGGTCCTGCTGGGCCTGGTGTTTGCCGGCTTGCCACTCTACCTGTGCCTGCCATTGGCCTTGCTGGTGATCTGGCTGCCCACGCTCAAAGCCCGAGTGCCAAGTGCTGCGCCGCCCCTGGCGATTGATACGCTGGGCGAGCTGACCCGCGATCTTTCCTACACCACCAGTCACAACGCACTTTCCGCTGCCGGCGTGGCCTATTCGGTCAAGCAGCTGGCTGCGCGCGTGCAATCGCAATTAGGTGCCGCCCAGCAAATTGTCAGCAGCGCCGAAGTGATGATCGGCACTGAGCAAGTCACCTCCCAGCTCAGCCGCCAGGCATTGGGCGCAGCCAGCCAGGCGCACCAGCGCAGCACTGAAGGGCGCGAAGTGTTGGCCCAGTCGATCACCCGCATGCACCAGCTGCGCCTGCGCGCCAATGCCAGTCGAGAGTTGATCGAGGCGTTGAGCCAGCGCAGTGAAGAGATCCAGCGCGTGACCCTGGTGATCCAGTCCATAGCCAGCCAGACCAACTTGCTCGCGCTGAACGCCGCCATTGAAGCGGCGCGCGCCGGTGAGCACGGGCGCGGCTTTGCGGTGGTGGCCGATGAAGTACGTGGCCTGGCCGGGCGCACGGCCACGGCGACCGATGAGGTCGGCGTGATGGTCGCCGATATTCAGCAGCGCACCGCCCAGGTGGTGGAACAGATTCGCCAACTGTCGGCCGACCTGCACATCGGCGTCGAGCAGGTGGAGCAGGCGGGTGAACAATTGGAAAATATCGCCAGCCTGGCAGCGGACGTAGAAGGGCAGGTCAACGAAATCGCCCAAGGCACCGACACCAACCGTACGCAACTCGACAGCCTGTTCCATGCCGTGGAGCAGATGCGCAGCGACTTGTCGGTGAGCGACCAGCAAACGCGGCAATTGGCCGAAGTCGCTGTGCAGATGGAAGGGCAGGCTGAAACCATCAGCGAACGCCTGGCCGAAGTCGGGCTGGATGACTACCACCAGCGCATCTACGACCTGGCCCGCGAAGGCGCGAGCCGCATGGGCGAGCAGTTCGAGGCTGACATCCTGCAAAACCGCATCAGCCTGGAAGACTTGTTCGACCGCAGCTACATACCGATCCCTAACACCCAGCCGAGCAAATACCACACGCGTTTTGATGGCTACACCGACCAAGTGCTGCCGGCGATCCAAGAGGCGTTGTTGCCGCGCCATGAGGGGCTGGTATTCGCGATTGCCTGCACACCGCAAGGCTATGTGCCCACGCATAACAAGGCGTTCTCCCACGCCCTTACCGGAGATGCGCAGGTTGATGCGGTGCAGAACCGCACCAAACGCAAGTTCGACGACCGTACCGGCATTCGTTGTGGCAGCCATCAACAAGCGGTGCTGTTGCAGACTTATACCCGCGACACCGGCGAGTTAATGCACGACTTGTCGGTGCCGATCATGGTCAAAGGGCGGCATTGGGGTGGCTTGCGCCTGGGTTACAAACCGGAAGGGGCCAAGGCTGCGCGCTAGGATTGTTGCTGTTTATGCAATAGAGCTATTCCGGGGATAGCTTTTTCCAACTGGAATAAAACCGTAGCATGGCCAACATTGTTAGGCAGCTAACTAAATGTGCCGGAGAAGCTCCATGCAAAACAAGGTCGATGTCGCCGTGATGATCGGCAGTGGTGTCCCCGAAACCCTGCGTGCGCTGGGCCAGAAGGCTTGCTGGGTCGTGTTGCTCAATGGCGAACAACGCGGCACGGCGTTCGCCAGTCGCAGTGAAGCTGAGGAGTGCAGGGCTGCCTGGCAGGCACTGATGTGCCTGGAACAGTCAGACAGCCTGCATTGAGGCGTGTTATTGAGGTTGGTGCAGGCGCTGGTTCAGCTCATCTACCGCAATGGCCCATTCGGCGTCGTCGCGCAGTTCTTCCTTGAGAAACGCCGCTTGTTGCGGCGACCAGAACGGTGCGTCGATCAGCTTCACGTCTTCAGCCAGAGGATGCGCGACGATAAACGCGTCGATGGCTTCGGGTGCCGAGTCCAGGCCGAGTTGTTCAAACAGGGTTTCAAGCGTTGGGATTGGCGCGTCCATGGTGAGTTCTCCATGCGTGGTAGGGGATGTTGTGCATGTGAGGCCACGGACGCGGCAGAGTTCAGGATTTGGAAAGCTCAGGAATTAAGTGCACCTGAATCCACTGCGGATTTCAGTGCCTTGGCAGCCTCTTTACCGGCCACGGCTGCTGCGTCGACGGTTTTGAACCAGCGATCTTTTTCGACCTGATGCGTGGTGACCGTGGTCAGCGGGGGCTTGGCCCGCATGATGATCACCGCTTGAAACTCACCGTCTACCTCCCGCGCATCGCCATGGATGAAAAATTCGCCAATATCAAATTCCGTCACGTATAGCCTTCCCTTCAAGTGAACTGCATCAAGGTACCTGCACTGATGAAACCTGACCCGCAAGGGGCAAACTTCAATGGACGGGTCAGTATGGCAGCAGTTGAAGGGCGGCGGCGCAGTAAAGTCAGCCGGGTGACGAAACGATTGCACCGTGAACCGCCTGCAGGTTGGCTTCAAGTTGTTTGGCCAATTCGCACGCCTTGGAATGCGTGCTGCGAAAACCTTTGATCCTGCCGCTGGTCACTTCCAGGATATGAAAGAAATTGCGCCCGGCCGGTACCACTTGGTAAAGAACGTAATTGGAGTACCCGTTGGGGTTATCTAAGCAGTAGTATTGGCGCTCGTCTGGACATGATGAACGAGTGCGGGATGACATAACGGCGTGTTGACGTGGTTGCATGCTCAGCTCCTGTCGATCGATCTTGTGGACTTACCAGCAGCGTTTCCGGTGGTTTTGAACCGGGTTGCTGTTTTAGTATTGTCGCT
This sequence comes from Pseudomonas sp. ChxA, assembly GCF_030263855.1. NCBI lineage: Bacteria > Pseudomonadati > Pseudomonadota > Gammaproteobacteria > Pseudomonadales > Pseudomonadaceae > Pseudomonas > Pseudomonas sp. ChxA. Next base: position 4,200,914 of record NZ_JARPMK010000001.1, on the reverse strand, counting down.
GGCGGTTCGTGCCTGGTTCCATTACGGGTGTTATGTAATGTGTAGGCTGTCGGAAACTGCGTTTTTTACTGGGTTATTCTCTGAAGCTGGTCAGCCCGTGTTCTCGGGCTGCTGAACCTGTGATTTGCTGTGTTGCCGGATGACCTTGCATAAGGCCCATCGTGCATGTCTGTACTAGTCTTATGGTGCAGCAGCAGGTTTCTTCAGTTTTTTACCAATAAGTGATCGAGCCGTAACGGCCGTTTTTTTGTGCTGCCCGCTCTGGCGGTCAGTGCCTTTTTTGATGTGGGGGCGTTTCCTTGGCAGTCAGTAATCTGGATATGCACGCTTTATTCGTGCTGGGTGATTTGCGCGCAAAGTTGGTCAAGCAGTTTCAATCCCGTTTCGTTTACATCACTGAACAGACGCCGGAAGGCATTTACATCGCCGAGATCGATACCGAGTCGGCGTTGGTCGTGGACGATAAACCGCGCCTGGAACTCAAGGTGGGTGATCATTTTCGTGCCGCCGTATTGCCGAGCCGCGAAGGTGGCAAGTTCGAATTGAAGTTTCGCGACATCAAGTTGACGGTGTATGGCTTGGGCGATTACGCCTTTGTTTCGTCGGCCGAAGGCCAGGGCATCGTGTTCAAGGAAGGCCACAGTGTGATGCTGGTGTTCGCCGCCCATGAACAACTGCAGGAAGGCTTGACCAAAACCCTCAAGGCCGTGACCGGCAAGGCCGCCAAATGGCGCAAGGGTGAACTGGTGACGTTCAAGGCCAGTGAGTAACTGCTAAACACCAGGTGTATTCTTGCTCCTCCGGAACCTCTACTACAGTTGAGTTGACTTAACTATTCAGAGGCTTCGCGCATCCGCAGCAAAGCCGCCCGCTATGGTTGTGAAAATGCGAGGTGCAAAGGCATGAAAGGATTGAGAACGCTGCTGGCTGCGGCGCTGACGACGGTGAGTCTGTCGTTGCCGGTATCGGCTGCGCAAACGCCGGTGCACTTTGCCGACCTGAACTGGGAAAGCGGCAGCCTGATTACCGAAGTGCTGCGCTATATCGTCGAAAAGGGCTATGACCTGCCCACCGACACCTTGCCCGGTACCACCATCACCCTGGAAACCGCCCTGGCGAAGAATGACATCCAGGTGATTGGCGAAGAGTGGGCCGGCCGTAGCCCCGTGTGGATCAAGGCCGAAGCCGAAGGCAAGGTTATCGGCCTGGGTGATACGGTCAAAGGCGCTACCGAGGGTTGGTGGGTGCCGGAATACGTGGTCAAGGGCGACCCGGCCAAAGGTCTCAAGCCGCTGGCGCCGGACCTCAAGACCGTGCAGGACCTGGCGCGCTACAAGGATGTGTTCAAAGACCCTGAGTCGCCCGGCAAAGGGCGTTTTCTCAACAGCCCGATTGGCTGGACGTCGGAAGTCGTCAACGCCCAGAAGCTCAAGGCGTATGGCCTGAGCGACAGCTATGTGAACTTTCGCAGCGGCTCGGGTGCGGCGCTGGATGCGGAGATCGCTTCGTCGATCCGTCGTGGCAAGCCGGTGCTGTTCTACTACTGGTCGCCGACGCCTTTGATGGGCCGCTACAAACTGATCCAGCTGGAAGAGCCGCCATTTGACGCCGATGCCTGGAAGACCTTGACCGATGCAGATAATCCTAACCCACGGCCGACTCGCTCGTTGGCGTCCAAGCTGAGCATCGGTGTGTCGACACCGTTCCAGCAGGCGCAGCCGCAGATTGCCGAGTTCTTTACCAAGGTGCAGTTTCCGATTGAACCTTTGAATAAAGCCTTGGCGGCGATGAGCGAAAATCACACGGCGCCGCGTGAAGTGGCGCAGGTGTTCCTCAAGGAACATCCTGAGGTGTGGAAGGCGTGGTTGACGCCGGAGGTGGCGCAGAAGGTTGAGGCGAGCCTTAAGTAACCGACGCTTGGCTATTTAATGAAGGCCCACTGTGGGAGCTGGCTTGCCTGCTGTGGCGGTTTGTCGGAGTACATATCCGTTGCTGCGGTGATGGCTGATATTGGTTCCGCTCTTACAGCGGGTCACTTTTGGCAAACGCCCCAAAAGTAACCAAAAGGTCTGTGCCCCACCACTCGGCCCCTCGCTTAGGCTCGGTGTGCCCTCACTCCGGCTTGAATCCGTGGGCCGCCGCGATGGGCCATCCTTGGCCCAGCGCGGCTAACCCGGCGTCCTGCCGGGTTACCCACGGATTCAAGCCTGCGTTCGGCCATCGTGGTTAACGGGGCGTCTCAGATCAAGATCAAGATCTACAGCACGGCGGCCTGAAAGCCGACCTGAGTGGTTGAAGCAAGAGCCAGATCAAGTGCAAAACCAAAGCCTGTCTACCTGATGCAACGCAGTCAAAATGTGGGAGCGGGCTTGCTCGCGAAAGCGGTGGGTCAGTCAATTCATCTGTAACTGACCCACCGCATTCGCGAGCAAGCCCGCTCCCACAGTTGACCGCATGCAGTTCTGAACATGTGCTTTTCTGTGGGAGCTGGCTTGCCTGCGATGCAGACACCTCGGTACATCAGGCACACTGAGTTGATGCTATCGCAGCGGTGCGACGATTCGACAAGCCAGCTCCCACCTTTGACCGAGTATGGCTCTGCTGTTGCTGTTGCTGTTGCTGTTGCTGTTGCTCTGGCCCTTACATCCTTTTCGATGACGAAGTCAGCGGTCTTTTGATCTGCGCTTTTGATCTTGATCTCAAATCGCCCCGTTAAACACGATGGCGGATTGCGGGCATGCCGAGCCTAAGCGAGGCACCGAGTGTTGGGGCGAGGACCTTTTGGTTACTTTTGACTGGGCCGGCATTCCGGTCCTTGCAAAAGTGACCCGCTGTAAGAGCGGAACCATAGGCAGCCGTTACCCAAATAACGGATATGCACCCCAACCGCCAAGCCCCACCAAGACCGCCTCAACGTTAACGTTGTGTAGATACCCATGGCCATCGCGGGCAAGCCCGGCTCCCACATCTGGATCTTTATTCCAGCTTTAGAACCTGGTTTGTACGGCCAACTCAAACGTCCTTGGCGAGCCCAAATAGTAAGCCGGCGACACATGCGCAAACTCGGCATACACCTCATTGGTCAGGTTACGCACCCGCCCAGTCACCGAGGTATGTGAATCCACTTTGTAACGCAGGAACGTGCCGAACAGCGTATAGGCTGGCACCGTCTGTGTGTTGGCATTATCGGCATACACCTGGGCCACATACCGCGCGTCCACACCGCCTTGCCAGTCCTCGGCAAAGTCGTACGTCAGCCACAGGTTGCCCACACGCTTGGGCACGTTGGTGGGCGTATTGCCTTTGCGCGAGACCACCGCGCCGCTGGCGATTTTCTCATTGAAGTCATCGTATTCGGCGTCCACCCAGGCAACGTTGCCTTCGGCCAGCAGCCGTGGAGTGATGCGCAGCGAGCTGGCCAACTCGATGCCCTTGGAGGTCTGCGCACCCACCGGAATGCTGTTGTTCGGGTCCAGCGGGTCGGTAACGGCAAAGTCCTTGCGCTCGATCCTGTAGGCGGCGACGGTGGCCGAGCCGCGCCCGTCGAGGTAGTCGAACTTGCTGCCGACTTCCCATTGTTTGCCGGTCGACACATCGAACACTTGAGTGGTGGTGGAGGGCTGCTCCGCTGCGGTGCTGTATTGCACATACACATTGGCCGATGGGATGAACTGATACGTCAGGCCCACGCGGCCAGTGATCGGCTCCCAGCTGCGTTTGAAGTGCCGTGGGTTGGTGGCGGTGATCACGCGATGGTTGGTCACGTCCAGATCGATGGCGTCGTAACGCAGGCCTGTCAGCAGTGAGAGTTTATCGGTGAGGCCCAGGCGGTTTTCCACAAACAAGGCTTTGGTGGTGACCTCGTTGGTCTTGTCTTTGATAAAACCTGGCTTGGTGCCCGGAATGTCATAGAAGTGCCCGGGGTTGTAGCTGTTCGGGTCTACTGTGCTATTGCCCGGCACATTCAACGGGTTATTGGTGGTGCTGTTGACCTTGTATTCAAAACCACCGGACCAGGTGGTCGACAGCCCGAACACGCTGTCGTCGTGGCGCAGCTCGAACTGGTTGCCGTGCTGCTCGCCCTCGTGGCGTACCTGGTAGGCGGTCGAGCGGTTCACCGCGCTGTTGTCGGCGTTGTACTGGTAGGTTTCCAGGTTGCGATAGTCGCGCTGGCTGTCGAGGTGATAGAGGGTGTTTTTCAGCGTGGTGCTGTCGTTGATCCGGTAGTCGATGATCGAGCGCATCCAGATCGTGCGTTGCTCGTAACGACCATCGGCAACGTTGTAGTTGTTAAAGCGGTTGTGCTTGTCGATTTTCAGCTCGCCCGCCTTGGGGTTGAGCACCGGCGTGCCCCAATACGGGCTGTCTTCATGTTCATCCTGGTATTCCAGGGCCAGGGTGTGGGACAGGTTGGGGGTGAGGTCACTGAGCAAGGAGAACGCCAGGCTCCAGGCATCGCGCTGGTCGCGGTCGATGTAGCTGTGGTTGGTATTGCGGCTCACATCCAGGCGCGCGTAGTGCTGCACTTCGGCGCCGGGTTCGGTCAGGGCGTGGTTGAGGCCAAAGGCCATGCCGGCAGTGTCGTAGCTGCCATAGGTGAGCTGGCCTTCGGCGGCTTGTTCCTCGCGGGTGGCCAGCTTGGTCACGTAGTTAAGCGAGCCGCCCACGGAGCCGGCGCCGTTGATCAGGGAAGAGGGGCCGCCGACCAGTTCAACCCGGTCATAGATCCACGCATCCACCGGCCGCGCCAGGCCGGTAGCGACGTTGATGCCGTTGAACATCTGGGTGATCTGGCTGCTGGTAAAACCACGATAGGACACAAACCCGCCAAACCCCGGCGGCGCACTGGCGTTGACGCCGGGCAAGGTGTTTGCCGCATCGCGGAAGGTCTTGGCGCCATGGCGCTCAATGTCGTTACGGTTGGCAATGGCCACCGACGCCGGGGTTTCACGCACGCTTAAACCCAGGCGTGATGCCGTGCCGCTGGATTGGTCCAGGGCCAGGCCCGGTTCGCTGGTTTGTTCACCATCAATGGTGGTGGGGGCCAACTCGAGCGCCCAGGCACAGACGGGCAGGCAGCCGAACAGGCTCGCCAACAAGGGTAAATGTTTCATGGTTGAATCCTGAAAATCTTGGCTTGAAAACAACGCACAGCCGCACGTATTCCCGGTTGGGAACGTTGGCCGATGCAGATCAGAAAGCGCAGGGATCAGGCGAAAGCGGGAGGTGCGCGAGGGTTGGCCGTGGGCCAGGTGAAGCGGGCAGGAATATCAGCGGCGAGCACCACCGCCGGCGGTGGCGCGTGCGGTTGGGGCAGCACCGCCACATTGAGGCTGGAACTGAGTGCCGGGCCCATACCGCCGGTCGAGCACAGTGGGCAACCAAATGCCTTGGACAGCGTCGGCAGGTTCTCGTCGGTGGAGTTCTTCTGCGCAGGCGCCTGGGTGCGCGGGTCGACCGTACAAAACTGGCCGCCGATGCCGTTGAGCTGCATGCCCAGCATCTGCCCATGACCAATACTGCACGCGAACACATTGAACAGGACGCAGCAATACAGCATCCAGGCAATGAGTGAGCGGTCGGCACGAGCGATTTTCATGGGGCGGCACTTTACCATCAGCCGCCGACGAAATGCCTACAAAAAATCTCAGGACGACTATCCTCATTCGCACCTTTGAGGGAGCGCCTGCCATGAGCTTTTTCGTCGCACGCTGGATCGTCGCCATTTTTACCTGCATCAGCATGGTGCATCTGTACTGGGCCGCCGGTGGCAAACTCGGCAGCCTGGCCGCCATCCCCGAGCTGCCCGGCGAATTCGCCCAGGGGCCGCGGCCGGCGTTCAAACCGTCGGCGTTGGGCACGTTTCTGGTGGCGATGGGGCTGGTCGCAATTGCCTTGCTGGTGTGCCTGCGGGCGGGGTTGTACTTCTCGCCGGTGTCGCACGGCGCACTGCAATGGGGCATCAGTGCGATTGCCTTGGTGATGTTCGCCAGGGCAATTGGCGATTCGGAATTGGTCGGCTTTTTCAAGAAGGTGAGCGGGTCTAGATTTGCCCGTTTGGATACCTATTTCTACTCACCCTTGTGCCTGGTGTTAGGCGCGGGGTTATTGATCGTGGCGTGGAGTTGAGAACAAAGCACACAAAAACCACATACCCAACAAAACCCACTTGACACGCCCCCAGCCTCGGGCGTTTATTGACGTACCCACCGGACCCATGTGCAGACGGCCCAGGATACTCAATGAACAAAGACCTCTTGATGCCCACTGTGATCGACGCTGCCGAGGCCATTCGCTCGGGCAGGCGGTCTGCGGTACACCTGGTCGAGCAAAGCCTGCAAGCAATCGAAACCCACAATCCCACACTCAATGCGTTTGGCGACGTGTACGCCGACTCGGCATTGGCGCAAGCACAAGTGCTGACCGAAGAAGCCAGGGCAGGGCAGTTGCGTGGCCCGTTGCACGGCGTGCCGTTTGGTATCAAGGATCTGTTTTCCACCGCCGGCCTGCGTACCACCCGAGGCTCATTGACCGGGCTTGACCATGTGCCCACCCAGGACGCGCCGATCATTCGCCGCCTCAAGGAAGCCGGCGCAATTATCCTCGGCAAAACCGCCACCACCGAATTCGGCTGGACCGGCGCCAGTACGTCGCGCGTGTTCGGCAACGGCCGCAATCCCTGGAACCCACACCTCACCAGCGGCGGCTCCAGCTCCGGCTCGGCGATTGCCGTGGCCGCACGCATGGTGCCGGGCACGCTGGGCTCCGATGGCGGTGGGTCGGTGCGGATTCCGGCTGCATTCTGCGGGGCGTTTGCGATGAAAGGCTCCCTGGGCCGCATTCCGACCTGGCCGTGGTCGGCCACCGAAATGCTCAGCCATGCGGGGCCAATCACACGCACGGTGCGCGACAGCGCCTTGCTCTTCGACCTGCTTTCCGGGCCTGACCCGCTGGACCATCAGGCCTTGCCGGCCTTGACCGAATCCTGCCTGGCACGCTGCGACCAGCCCCTGGGGCCGCTGCGGGTGGCGTATTGCCCGACTTTGTTCAACACCCCGGTCGACCCGGTCATCGCCGCTACCGTCGAGGCCGCCGTGTACAACCTGGCGGAACGTTTGCCGGTCACCGTGACTACCCTGGAAGTGGACTGGCAAGACCCGCTCGCCACGTTCGAAACCTTGTGGGTCGGCGGGCGCGGCATTGCCTACGGCAAAGCCCTGGCCGATCGCCTCGACCAACTGGACCCAGGCTTTGCCGCGCTGATCCAGCGCGCGGGCGACTACGACCTTGGTGACTACCTCAAGGCCGTGCAACAGCGTGCGCACTTCGCCAACCAGGTGCATGCGCTGTTTGCCGACTACGACGTGTTACTACTGCCGACGTTGCCAACCCTGCCGTTCGCTGCCGACCAGGTCGCGCCTGACGGCTGGCCGGGCGCAGACGGCGCGGTGCCCTGGGCGCGTTGGACGCCTTTTACCTACCCGTTCAATATCACCGGCAACCCCGCCGCCAGCCTGCCGTGCGGCTTCAGCCCGAGCGGCTTGCCAATTGGGTTGCAAGTGGTTGGCCCACGCTTTGCCGATGCCCAGGTGTTGCAGTTCTGCGCCGCAGTAGAAGCCCTTGCGCCCTGGGACCAGCACCTGCCGCCCCTGTTGTTGTAATGCCTGATTGCCCCGTGGAGCCGGCTCGTTAGAAGCCTGCCCTGGACAGATCCTTTTGTAGTGTTTCTGCCCTTTCACACCTTGAAGAGTGAGAGGTACCCGTGACCCGATCAACCGCCGTCAATCGTCCTTTTCTCCCTGCCGGACCGGTGCATGCCGCGTACCGTGGTGGGCGCAAAGCGCGTGATACTGATGGCTCGAATTTGCCTTGGAATGCACCTTTTATGCTTAACCAGCCGCGTCTCGATGAAATCATGCTCATGCTCACCCAACATCAGCGCGTCAAAGCGTCGGACCTGGCGCAAGCGCTGTTTGTCAGCGAAGAAACCATTCGCCGTGACTTCAAATACCTGGAGGAAGCCGGCAAGTTGCGCCGCATCCATGGCGGCGCGATTTTGCCCAGGCTCAACGAAGAGCAGCCGCTGCAAGTGCGCACCCGCATCAAGGCCCAGGCCAAGACCCGCATGGCCGCCTGCGCGGCCAAATTGGTGAGTGAAGGCATGGTGCTGTTTCTCGATACCGGCACCTCGACCTTGGCGCTGGCCCAGCAGTTGATTGGTTTCAGCCAGCTGCGCATCATCACCAACTCGCTGGACATCGCGCAGTTGATCACCCAGCAAAGCAGTAACCAGGTGCTGGTGGTGCCCGGCGATGTGCGCCGCAATGACAATGCGCTGATCGGCGCCCACACCCTGGAATTCGTCCGGCAGTTTCACTACGACATCGCCTTCATGGGCATCGGCGCGGTGGACCTGCAGTTGGGGTTCATGGATTACCAGGAGCCCGAGGCGCTGCTGCGCCGCACCTTGACCCAGCACTGCCTGCGCAGCGTCATCCTCGCGGACGATGCCAAGTTCGGCCATCGCACGTTCATCAATACGCTGCCATTCAGCGCCATCACCACGTTGGTCACTAATCGCCCTCCGTCCGCGGAGTTTGCGACTTGCCTGGAGCACGCCCATGTCGACATCCTTTACCCCTGAGTGGCTGTCTCCCAGCGAGGCTGACGTTGAGGCGTTCGAGACGCTGTTTCGCGACAGCTCAGCCATCGGCGCAACACCGGCCGGTGGCTTGCACCGCTTGGCCGCGTCGGCCGAAGACGGCGCGGTGCGTGACCTGTTCGGCGCGTGGCTGCGCGAGCGTGGTTTTGACGTGCGGGTCGACGCCATTGGCAATCTGTTCGGGCTGATCACCTTCAACCCGGACGCTCCCTATGTGCTGTGCGGCTCACACTTGGACAGCCAGCCCAGCGCAGGGCGTTTCGACGGTATCTATGGTGTGCTGGCCGGCGCAGTCGCCATCGCCAGCCTGGCGCGCCAACTGCGCGAGCGCGGCGAAACCCCGGCGTGCAACCTGGCGGTGGTCAACTGGACCAACGAAGAAGGCGCACGCTTTCAACCCAGCCTCATCGGCAGCAGTGTGTTCACCGGCGACCTGGCCCTGCACGAAGCCTGGGAATGCCGTGACGGCGACGGCATTCGCCTCAAGGATGCGCTGCAAGCGATCGGCTATCTTGGCGACGGCCTGGTTGAACTGAATGTGGCCGGTTATGTGGAAATCCACGTTGAACAAAGCGACGGCCTCGAAAGCCAGGGCCTGGACATTGGCGTAGTGCGTGAAACCTGGGCAGCGCTCAAGCAGCGTATCCGTTTCGACGGTGAACAGAACCACACCGGCCCAACCCCGATGGCCGCCCGCAAGGATGCCTTGCTCGCGGCGGCCCATGCGATTACCACCGTGCGTGCCGAAGCGGACGTGCACGGGCTGCAGTTTCACAGCTCGGTAGGGCGCCTGGAGATTTACCCCAACTCGCCGAACGTGGTGCCTTCGCGCGTCACCTTGCATGTGGAATACCGCTCGCCCGACACGGCATTGCTGGCGGTCGCCGGTTATCGGCTGGATGCCAGCCTCAAGGCCGTCGCCGCCTCGACCGCAACCACTTACGAAGTCGAAAGCCGAGCCCTGCGTGCACCGATAGCGTTGCACCCTGGTTTTGCCGAATTGGCCTACAGCGTTGGTCAACAACTGGGGCTGGCAGTCGGCAATAGCGTCACGGTATCCGGCCACGACGCCATCAGCCTTGGCCGGCATTATCCGGCGTGCCTGTTGTTCATTCCGAGCAGCAACGGCGTGTCCCACAACGAGGCGGAGTTCACCCATGACCGCGATATGCGCACCGGCCTGCAGATGCTGACCGCGTTGCTGCATTGTGCGTGTACTTGCCCCAACGCTTACCGGTGAGGGACGCTATGTCGAACCGTACTGATGCACTGTCGCGCCTGATGGTCGCCTTGGAGTCTGCCGGCTTGTCCGCCCATGTAGAGGTCGCGGACGGCACTGCCGGTATCGCCTCGCCGATACGCCTGGCCACCGAGTGGACCGGCTTTCACCTCACGGCGCCCTGGGGCCAGTGCTACGCCAAAGTGCTGCACGACGATATGCGTGCGCTGATCGACATCGAGCGCACGGGCCGCGCCACGCAACTGGCGGCCGACTGTGACGTAACCCCCGGCGTGCGCCTGGTGGACGTAGCCGCCGGTGTGCTGCTGCTGGATGCGTTGCCGGCCCACGAGTGGCGTTGGGCACGCCTCGATGAGTTGCTGCAGCCCCAGCGCCTGCAAGCGTTGTGGGCCTTGAAACGGCAGCTGCACGTCGGCACCTCACCGGGCTTCAACCGCTCGCCGCTGCAGGATATCCAGCACCTGCGTGAGCTGTGCAGCCGTGATGGCGTGGGCTTGCCCGCTGATCATGGTTGGATCGATACCTGCATTGACTTGGCCTGGACCGCGCTGCAATTGAACCCTGGCACCTGGGTGCCCGTGCACGGCGATGGGCTGGCGAGCAATGTGATGATCGGCCCCGGCGGCGCGCTGCAATTGATCGACTTCGACTACGCCGGCTGCTTTGACCCGTGGTACGACGTGGCCGTCAGCCTCAACGAGTTGTATGCCTTCGAAAGCCAGTGGCGTGACGGTATCAAGGCCTGGGCCGGCGAGTGCCGCGAGTGCGATTACGCGCGCTGCCGACTCTATGCGCTGATCAATGATTGGTATTGGACGCTGTGGGGCTTGTGGGTTGGCGCAACTTCAACGCGCCCCCTGGAATTTTCCAAAGTCGGGCAGTGGACCTTGCTGCGCTGTCGGCAAAGCTTGCAAGACCCGCGATTTGAAAGTTGGTTACGTCAGGTACAGGAGGGGCAGGCATGAAAGCAATGGGTGAGGCCTGTACGCCTCAGGAATGCCAGTTGGAGGCTGCCGTGCGCGGCGTGCGCGACTGGGGCGGTTCGGGCATTCGTTACGAGCCGGTCAGCGGTGGGATCTCCAACAGCAATTGGCGGGTCGAGGTCAGCGGCCTCAACACCGCCTACTTCTTCAAAGTGCCCGGTGCCGGCACCGAGATGTTTATCGACCGGCGCACCGCCCATGACGCCAGCGTCAAGGCCGCGCAAACCGGCTATGGCGCGCCGGTGTTTGCCTTCCTCGAAGAGTTTGGCGTTGAAGTGTTCGAGTTCATGGAAGGCTGGCGAGCCTCTTCGAATCAGGACTTTCTCGACCGCGATGTACGCCATAACGCCTTGCACGCGCTGAAGGCGTTCAACGACCAGTCGCCGCTGTGCCAGACCAAAACCGTGTTCGACATGATTGCCGAGCACCAGCGCCAGGTCGAAGAACTGCAGGGTTGCAAGCCCAGCGATGATGCCTGGTTGCGCCGTCAGTGCGACCGGGCGCGTGGCGCGTTGCAAGCATCGGGCATCGACCTGGCGCCGTGCATGAATGACACGCTGGCGGGCAATTTCATGCTCAATGACCGCCGCCAGATTCGCCTGGTGGACTTTGAGTACGCCTCCAACAACGACCGTCATTACGAGTTGGCGCTGTGGTTTGGCGAGATGTTCTTTACCGACGAGATGGAACTGGCGCTGATCGAAGACTATTTCGGCCAGGTCACCCCGCAACGGCTGGCGCGGATCAAATTGCACAAGGCCCTGGCCGACATCAAATGGTCGACCTGGGCGATGGTCCAGCACGCGGTGTCGCAATTGGATTTCGACTTCTACAAATACGGTGCCTGGAAGCACATGCGCGCGCGTAGCGTGATCAATGATTCGCAATGGGAAACCTGGCTAAGACAGGCCTGAGCCTGCGCCAGCACAATAACGACGAGTCACCCTGCAGCTCTTTTGGCGCTGGTTTGCGCTGACGTTTCACTGCTTGATTTTTTGATTGATCACACAACAAACCGATCCAGAAATTCAAGGAGCACCCTTCATCATGAAACCCGCAAGCGCGTCACCCGCACGCCTGAGAAACCAGATCTTCGGCGGCTACTTTTTCCTGTTATTGATGCTGGCGTTATTCCCGCCGTTTTACTTGAGCGTGAGTGGCAGCCGCGCCTTGGTGGTGGGCATCCCGCTGCCGATCTTCTATTGGATCGCCATTGCCGTACTGGCCGCCCTTGGGGTGTGGGCCTTGTATCTGGCCGAACTCAAGGCCGGCGAGATTCCTGACGAGGAGGGCGTGTGATGATCAGCACCAGCAGCGATGCCCACTTGTTTATTACCTTCGGTGTGATCGGCCTGTTCCTGGCCGGGATGATCGCCGTGCTCTATGCCACCAACCGCGAAAGCACCAGTTTCTCCGACTATGCCGTTGGCGGGCGCTCCTATGGGCCGTGGTATATCGCCATGTGCTACACCAGCTCCTGGTGGCCGGGCTCGACCTTCACCGCGTTTTTTGCCCTGAGCGTCGGCGGCGCCCTGGGTTTCTACGGCATGGTCTATGCGACCCTTGGCGTGACCGCGATGTACCTGATGGCCAGCCGCGCCTGGACCTGGGGCAAACGCTTCAACCTGCGCACCCAACCGGACCTGCTGGGGATGCGCTTCGACAGCCCGGTGGTCAAACGGGTGGCCTCGATCATCGGCATCATCTCGGTGTTTCCGTGGGTGGTGATGGGCATCCAGGCCCTGGCGATGTTGTTCCAGTTCGCCAGCTTTGGCCGTTGGGGCGTCACCACCTGCCTGTTCGCGGGCGTGGCGGTGGTACTGATCCGCCAATACTGGACCGTGAGCATGGGCATGCGCGGGTTGATCATGACCGACATGTTCCAGGGCCTGATCGCCTATGTGGTGTGCGCCGGCGTGTGCGTGTTCCTGTTGTTCGGCGATCAGGCCGCGTTTTCCAACCTCTCGCAATTGCCGGCGAAAATGCTGCAAATCCCCGGCGCCACCGGCACCGGTTATGGCCCGATGTACATGTTCAGCCTGATCTTCACCGGCGTGATCGGCTCGATGTGCTGGCCGATGAGCTTCCAGCGCATCTACACCGCCAGCGGCGTGCGCTCGGTGAAAAAGGGCACGCTGTACACCATGCTGCTGGTGGGCGGCTTCTACGGCATCCTCATGCTGTTCGCTGCCGCCATCAGCCAGGACCCCAACGTGCTGGCCCACCCGCAACAAGGCTGGTTCCTCTCGCTGTTCGACATTGGCGGGCCATGGCTGCTGGCGCTGGCCATCGTCATCGTACTGGCCGCCAGCATCGGCCACGTCGACGGCTGCGTACAAGTCTGCGGCACCCAGTTCGCCAACGACCTCGCCACCTGGAACACCCCACGCACCGACCGCCAACTCACCGTACTGGCCAAGGCCGGCATGGTGGTGTTTATCGTCGCCGCCTCGGTGCTGGCCTACCTGACCTTTGATTATTCGCGCCTGCAATTACTGGCGCAGATCTCCTACCAGGGCATCATTCAATTGGCCGTGCCACTGTTCTTCGGAATCTTCAGCCGCCGTGGCAACAAACAAGGCGCGATTGCCGGCATGTTGGCGGGAATTGTGGTGGCGATTGTGCTGACCACACTGTACCCGGATGACATTCCCGCGCTGGGGTCGTTGACCAGCGGGATTGTGGGGCTGGTGGTGAATGCTGCGATTTTTGTAGTGTGTGCGCTGGTGATCAAGCCGAGCGCGGTGGAGAAAGCGCGGGTGGAGGGGTTGTTTGAGATGGCGGCGAGTGGGCGTGGAGTGCAGGTGGGGGCTGCGCCGGTTATGAGTTGAAGGTGGATCGGGGCTGCGGTGAGTGGCCCCGGTTTGAGCGTGTAACTTATGTGGACTCAAATATGTGTTGGGTAAATTTGAATTGCGGTAGCGCTGAGTTCAACAAATCCTGATTTCTGCGATAGGGGGCCATCCAACTCAATTAGAATTATTGAATCGCCGAGCTTTAATGCTGCACATCCGTCTTCGTCAACTTGGACCAGCTCGGCGGTTATTTGGATGAGGCGGCCCTCCATTTTGATTTTTGAAGATTTTTCAGCGGTTGGCTTCACGTTTATATTCCATGAGAAAACTTCCTCAAAATCAAACTCAACGTCGATAATTTCACCGATTTTTGGCGCAGTATCGCTCCATAGTGCAGTGCCATCTCCGAAGGGTGAATGGAATTTTACGTGCAATACGTTCAGATAGGAAAATGTATCGATCACTACTATTTTCATATTTTTCCCGAGTGGGAGATTGCCGGTTTTCGTGTGAGTGTTTTGGTTATGTTAGGGGGCAATTCGCCAATAACGAGATTGGGCATTCGTCAGTGTCTAATAGAATCATCGCTTCTTTAGTCAAAGGGGTGCATATAAGTTTCATTTTTCTATGCTCTTATTAAAGTGAGTGGCCCCGATTTTTTTAGGGTACGTTGGTTAGGTTTAGTTTATCAATCGTCAGAGGCCTAGATGGGTAGTTTTAGTAGTTGGGTTTTTAATGAAAGGCCACATCAATTCGGTCAACAATTATTTTAATAAAAGAATCGTTCAAGTCGGGATGATCGTAATGGATCCCTTCACCGTTCAGCAAAGTAAATGTCTGAAAGGTATCGTCGCTCAGCATTCCGTAAAGCGCGTGAGAAAATCCGCTGCCCATTCGCTTGGCCAAAACGTGAGTCGTGGGGGTTTTATGAGCTTCATAACTTTCAGATAGATTTAAAGTTATTTCAACGCAATAAGTTTTTCCCACTACGATTTCGTAGGGGCAGTGGCTGGCAAAGCAGGTTATTACAGTATCTTCAATTAGCAGGGTAATCTCTTCTTCTACCAGTTCGTTGATTGCTACCACCAGTGCATTTTTGACGTTGTTCGCTATGGGGTCTGATTGTTCTTTCATCGCTTGAGATGGCCGCGCCATGGAGTGGAGTTTAAGTGAAATAATGTCCGTTATGAGCTGTGTTAGATGGACTCTCAGAAGTTTCGTTTGGTCGACAGGGGTAACGTTTCTGATGCGACAAGTTGTCTTTATAATTTGAATTTACTAGGGTTGGTTTAGTTTTGGCTCTGAGAAAAATTTGCAAAAATCCAAGTGTCCCTCAAATGAGATGCAGGCTATCCATGTGAAATCATCCGATACAATATAGGTGTGTTGTGGGAAATCGGAGAGAACTTTTAGTACTTGATTTAAGTGCTCTGGACTAATTGAATAGGCGTTGTCACAGGCGGAATCACTGATGATAACCAAGTCATTGTCAGAAATTTTGCAGATTTCCGCCGCAATGAGCGAAATCGCCAAGGTTGAAGATGCGGACCCGAAGTTAACGCTGCTCCCCAAACGACTCCAATCGATTTGATTTCCGCTAAAAGGAATGCGCTCATTAATTCTACTGACCATCGAGTCTTGTTCTGCCTGAGAGATGACACTGAAATCGATATTGAGCTTTTTTAGGTCTGTAATTAGTTCTTCGTCAAAATAGCTCATTTTTTTTGTAAACCTTTCACTGTGGCTTGTTTTACCTGTTAAATATTCAGTAATCAAATTTTCCAGGGTCTGGGTTTTCATCGTTTGTGCTTCGGAGTCACGTTTTTTTGTGAACCCTATTTTTGTAGTTGGAGATGTCATATCTGCTCAATGCTGTAGTTTTTTGCAGTTACGGAAAAGATAATTTGATGACTATTGCTTGATTTAAAACTATAGTTTTTTTTGATTTCGTCCCCATGTTGCGCTGATTTTTGTGCTGAAATTGATTTTTTCTCTTCATGTATCCCGCTTACCTCAGCGCCGACTGCGCTTACGCCTTGAAAGGTGGTTGGATTATGGAAGGTGATAAGAAGAGAGCGGTCTTGCCGGTCGGTGAATACCATGAGTAACTCACCACGCTTGCAAGTAACTTGCTCAATCGTCCCTCCCATAATCGAGATTTTTTCCGGATCGCAATCGGACTTTTGAGACCGTGTGGGCTGCCAAAATTTTAAATCGGAAAGATATCTTTCCACATCGTTCATGTCGTCGTCGCCGAGCGTGTCGTCAAAGTGCTGAGCAATTTTTGTACGAACTTTTGCGAGGCGTTGGGTGATATTGAAGTTGTCAATGAATTCCGTAGTTTCTCTTCGGTAGTCGTTTAAGGCTCCAGGGTTTTCGGCATAAAAGCTACCCATTCTATGCAGGGAGATCAGTATGAATTCGATCTCTTTGAGGGCGTCAAGCGCGTCCTCTCCAGTGATAGTTATTTTTCTGTTTTGCTCTAACATTAAGATTTCTCACATGCGGTTAGCTATTTAAGGGATTAGTGTTATTTTTTTGTCTTGTATTGACTTAATATTTATATTTATATTGAAATTGTAGGGTTTAACGATTTTGTATTGGCTGGATTAAGAGATTTTTAGTTTTAGTATGCGCGGATATAAGTCGTGTAATTAGTTTGTTTGAGATTAGTCCTGTTTATGTGTTTTGATAGCATTGCATGAAGTTCAAGTCGGAGTCTGATTTTTTATTAGTCTGGCTTTGCATTTTTAAATGTTTGTTTGAATTATACTTTAATGTTTTATTTTTTGGTTCCGTGTCCAAGAAAATCTGTAGATTTTGAATTGTTTAAATGGTCGAATGTCAAATTTTCTATGATTTAAACTTTGTTTTTTTGGGGGGCAGGTATTTGAGTCCTGCTGCTTTAGTCTTGAACCTAGGGTTTTACGTGAGTAAAGCTATAGGTTGGAAAAATAAATGTCTCCTTCAAATGATATGAATGCTATCCAGTCTAGATGTTGTTGTAAGATGTATGTGTGTTGTGGGGTTGTGGAGAATATTTGTAATGCCGAAAGAAGGTTTTCAACACTTACTGAGTAAGAGTTGTCAGTGGAATTTCCGACTATAATGACACTTTCTTTGGTTGCAAGTTTGATTTTTTCCGCAAGAGATTAGCGCTGTTTGTGATATGGCAGTGCCTAGGTGAACACTATTTTTTAACGAGCTCCATTCGATCCGATTTCCAGAAAAAGTGAGGTTACTATTTATTTTGTCGACGATAACGTCTTGGTCTGTTTCAGATAAAACAAAGAGCTGTGTGTTGACTTCATTAAAGTCTCTAATTATTTCTTCGTCAAAATAGTTTATTTTTCAAACTTTTAAGTTGGTGAGAATGTCGCTCTATGTGCACTTTGTCGCAGTTCGGTGTCTCTTTTGAATTGAAAAGTGGGAGAGGTGTACAAATTATTTTTTGAATATTTTAGATAGTGGTTGGCAGGGCTCATGATTTTTATGATAAAAATAAGAAATACAGTCCTGTGTTCTTGTCAGTCGCCAGCTTGTTTGGTTGAATTGTTTTGCATGATAGCTCTTGGTTTTCGGCTATGGAATTATGTTTTAGTATGTGCAGACCTTTTTTGAAATCTTCATGAGGGTTAATGCTTTCGAATTCATAGTCGTCGATCATTTTTCCTAGCTCATCGTTAATCTAATCTAATCTATAATTGCTGATTCCCAAAGCTGCTGGTATTCTCCGTTCGTCAATGAAATGCTTTCCAATAATGAATCTGGGTAATCACCTGTGTCTAAAAATTCATTGCTTCCAGAGCCAGCGGCGTGCAAATGAGCTTCATTATATCACGTTATGTTCTGCCCACGTGCTCTACAGAAGAGGGATACTTGCTAATTGGCCTAGGCTTAGGCAGTGTCTGAAGCCCAGGAACGAAGGGGCATGTGAATTGCCGCGTAATTAGTAATCAAATTTTCACTTAGATAGCTATTTTTTTATCTCTCTTAGTTTTCTGAATGGGAGGTGAGTGGTCGTGTTCGTGTCATGCAGATATTTTACCAGGCTTGTTAATTTTCTTTAGATTTTTCCTACCAAATCCTATATTTGGCTATTTCTGAAAGGAGAAGCACGTAGAGCAAAAAATCGAGTATCTCTACGCGTTACCTGTGGATGTATGCGTATATATCTTTTTTCTGAATTTCTTCTAGGTGGATTTTATTAATGCTTTCGTTTAGGTACGGCAAGTGTTTTGAGTGGCAAATCAGCTGAGCAACGCCATGTGTTTCTGCTTCATAGAAGCTGAAGGTAATAGATTCCTCATCAGTAAGTATTATTTTGAAATCATCAGTTTTATAAATTTCAGCGAGGTTGCTTAGTTTATGCCATAAAGGGTCAAGGTTGTTATCGTTGTTGTTTTGCATAATTATTATAGATGTTCGATGGGGTGTCATGCTGTTAGGGGGTGTTCGAAGCGAGTCAAAATCTAAGTTAATTATCTGTGAGTAGATTTTGGTTGATTCGTTTTTTCTTAAGATATCACCTGGCTTCGAGTTTTTATGAAAGGTTTTTTGTGAAATATATTCTTGGCTTTTGCTATGGAAAGGTAACAGTTTTGTGTGCCATTGTACGATTTTTGGCCATCTTAGTGTAAGTATCGAGGCGAACTCGCACCAGGTTTCCCAAACATCGGTATACTCTTGGTTAAGCAGTGTAACCGTTATATAGTTTTTATCATGAATAGGCTGCAGTTGCTCCCAGGGATGTATACCTGTTTCTCTTATGAATACTGATTTCATTTGTTTCCTTTAAAGTATGAGTGATTGTCTACGTGATTTTTTAAGGGTGTTGACTTTCCATCGATACTAGCCTCCGTATTGAAATGCGGGCCAAGGTTGCCTTTTTTATGGCCAAGTGAGTGCTCCCTGATTTCTATTTGGCGTTCCTGTAGTTCAAATATATACACTCTGCCCTCTGTGTGTTGGTATTGGTCTGTGATCTTAACTTTACGTACTAGCGTGGGGTGTTGCGTTTGTGGAACGCCCCCTATTGCCTTCGCCCTTTTAAATGCGCCATTTCTAGATAGTTCACTGTAGGCTCCTTTGGGGAGTTCCGTATCCCCTTCGTGTACCTTGGCATATTTACCGGGATCATCAGCGACGTGTGTCGGATTACATCCATCCCCGCCAGGGCACGTGCTTAAGCCTAGCGGATCCACCCAACCAGTAGGATTGAGCACATACCGGTAAGCATTAATTCCACCCGCCAGCTTCACCGGATCCGGCGTCAGGTAACGACCAATATCTGGATTGTAGTAGCGATGGCGGTTGTAGTGCAGTCCGCTTTCCGCATCAAAATATTGGCCCTGAAAACGCAACGGGTTGTCGATTTTTCTTACGTCTAGGCGGGCGATTTCGCCGTAGGCGCGGTAGTGCGCGGACCAGACGATTTCGCCTTCGGGATTTGTGAGTTCCTGCGGTGTGCCGAGGTGGTCGAGTTGGTAGTGGAAGGGCTTTGTTTCTTGTGGCCCAAAGCCTTCCAGCAGTGCCAACGGGCGAAAACTGTCTGGCTCGTAGAGGTAGCTGCGATGCCGATCCGCCTCGTGTTCGGCAATTAGCTTGTCGCCTTGCCAGAAAAACTCCGTGGTTTTTCCGTCCACCGTCTTGCTGATCCGCCGCCCAAACGGGTCATAGCGGTAGCTGGCGGTTTGCCCGTTGGGCTGTGTGATCCCTATCAACCGATGCTGGCAGTCGTAGCGATATTCGGTAACGAGCTGATGACCCTTGCCACGCCGCTGGCGGATCAGATTGCCGAAGGCGTCGTAGTCGTAATGATGATCGCCTTGGATCATCAACCGGTTCCCCGCCACGATGTCCGGGCCGGGGCGGTCTTGCATGAGCAGGTTGCCAGCCGGGTCGTGGCCGAAGCGTTCCTGCACGTCTTGCGAGTGGTCGGCGCGGGTCAGGCGGGCGAGGGGGTCGTAGTGGTAGTGGTGTTCGCCTTTGCGGGTGTCGAGCAGGCGGGTGAGGTTGCCGCTTTTGTCGTAGTCGTATTGGCGTTGATAAAGGGTGTGTTGCTGTTGGCTGACGGCGTGGGCGTGCAGGCGGTTTTGGTCGTCGTAGTGGTAGTGGCTGAGGAGCTGGCCCTGTTGGCGTTGGTGTTCGCGGCCGGTTTTGAATAGGTGGGAGGTGAGGGTTTCTCCGTTTAGCTCGACGGTGGAAAGGTGGCCGCCTTTGTCGTGGTTGAACACCAGCCGGTTATTGTCCGGGAGGCGTAGATGGTGCAACTGCCCGCAGGCGTCATAGCCGTAACGCAAGGTGCCCCAGCCCTGGTGTTCGGCAGTGAGGCGGTTTTGTGGGTCGTACTCGTAGGCCAGCGCCCAGTGGCCGTCGTCGACGCTGAGGAGGTTGCCTTGGCGGTCGTAGGCATAGTCGACAACATTGCCGTCTGGCAGGGTTTTTCTTGCTAGGCGGCCGGCGTGGTCTCGCGCGTAGTGGGTTACGAGCTGACTGCCGTCGTCGCCGTGTTCGGTTTTTTCCGCCAGGTTGCCGTTGAGGTCATACACGTAAGCCGTGCGCTGGCCATCAAAGCCGATTTCCTGCTGGATCAGGCCATTGTGGTGGTAATCGAGCTGGTAGGTTTCGCCCACCTCGTTTTCGATTGAGGTCAGCAGCAGGCGCGCATTGTCGTAGCGGTATTTAACGTAGGTGCCATCGGCGTTGATACGGCGGCTGATCAGGTGCAGGCCGTCGGCGTATTCGTAGCGGGTGACGTGGCCAAGTTCGTCGTGTTCGGCGGTGATTTTTCCGTAGGCGTTGTAGCTGTATTCGCGCGTTGCGCCGCCTGGCAATACGACACGAATCAACCGACCCACGCTGTCCCACTGGTACTGGGTCAGCGCACCGTGCTCATCCTCGCGAGCAATCTGCCGCCCTAGATCGTCATAGCGATAACGCTTGCTACCGCCATTAGGCAGCAGCTCCTCAAGCAACTGCCCACGCTCATTCCAGACCAGCCGATGGCAACTGTTGTCGGGAAACCAAACCCCCGTCAGTTGCCCATATTTGTTGTAGCTGTAGTCCGTGATATTGCCGTCAGGATCGGTCTTACGCGTGACGTCGCCCTGATCGTTACGTTCGTATTTCCAAACTGCCTCACCACGGCGTACAACTCGTACGAACCCGTTGTCATGCTCGTAGGACGTCGGCTCATCATCCCCCGGAAACAACGCCACCAAGCGTCCGGCTTCGTCGTACTGGTACGCCGTCACCGCCCCAAGCGGGTCCTGCTCGACTGTCAGCCGGCCCTTATCGTCATAAGACTTGAAGTGTTCAGCACCGTCCGGATCAATGCGCTGCACCAGTCGCGCACGGTCATCGTGGACATACACTTCCCGGCTGCCATCAGCGTTATGCACCGTGACACGGCCGTCATCGCCCCAGGCATACCGCGTATCCATCTGCGAAAAGCTGGCCCAATGCCGAACACACCGCGCCGCCTTGCCAGCCCGTTCCCATTCCCAAAAGAAGCTCGCCCCACCGGCCAACCCGCGTTCAAGAATGACGTGCTGCTCGTCGTACCGATATACCTCGCTTTCACCTACAGCATTGGTCGCAGAAACCAGTCGGCCAAGGTCGTCATAGGCGTAGGAAACAACCTTCTGCTCCGTCACCCATTCGAAGGGGTCGTGCCCCTTGGCGCGATGAACCTGATAGTCCACCGCCACAATGCGGCCAAACTCATACCGCAACAGCAGCGAGCGCCCCACACCGTTATCCAGCCGCTCAACCCGCCCCAACCGATCGTGAAAAACTCGCAGTCGGTTGCCATACGCATCGCTGATCGCGGTCAGTGTACCGTCGCGAAAGTGATAAAAGCGCGACGCCTGGGCCAGCACCAGTTCATCGGGCAAGTCGCCCAAATAGATCGCCGCTTCGGCCAAGCTATTGGTAATCGCCGGTCGAGCAGCGGTAGGCAACGGAAACTCAGTACGGCGATTTTCATGATCCGTCCACACCACCGAATCACCGGAAACACAAAGCCTATGCGCCAGCGAATGGCTCCAGCCAAACCCCAACCCGCCATCCACTTCCACTGCACTGGTGCGATACAGCCGTGTCCACTCAAACGGCAAAACCCCGTCCAGCGTGCCGTCGGTGAGGGTCAGCAATTCCTCGCCGGTGACCATCGACACCGGACAACCGTTGGTAACGGTTTTGTCCGCAGATGCCGCCGCATCGCCATTCAGGTTCTTGGCCGAAGCCGGCACGTCATCAACGTGTTCTTTTTGCTTCACAACCGCGTTTTGCCGCGCCCGCCAGCGCATCTGCAGCGTGCCTTGCTTCAGCCCGCCAACCACACCGCGAACTGCCACCGCCTTGTAACGGTCCACCGCCTGCAGGAATTTGGTCAGAATCCCGAGCAGGCTCCTGACAAAACCCACAGCGGCATCCAAAACCCGCGCGCCGTACTTGACCAGCCGCAAACCGAGATAAGCCACGCCTGCTGCCGGTAACGCGATGGTCAGTACCGCGCCGATCACCAGATCAATCAGCAGCGACACTACAAACCCTGCCGCGGTCTCCGCGATTTCGCCGGGTGGCAGTGCGTCAAGCCAGAGCATCGCGGTGCGCAGCATCAGGTACAGCGCGGCTTCATCGCTGGCCAGTAACATGGCCTGTTCCATGACCTTGGGCGCATCGGTAGCCAACTGCGCCAACTTGGCGGCCTCGGCGCCGAGTTGCTCAGCGAATTTCAGCGGGTCTTCAAGAATCGCCTGAACCAGCTTGATGCTGTCCCATACATCGCGGATTGCCGCCCAACTGCCCGCCAGCACACCGCTGCCAATCGCGGTGGCGGTCGATTGCTGCCAGTAGGGTTTGAACCCTTTCCACTGCTCGCGCAGCCAGTGCTCAAGGTCAGCCGTCAGCCCGGAGTAGGAGGCAAACAGCGCGTCCACTTGCTGCGCAGACACGCCGCCCTGCACCCGCACCTGATAGCGCCCGCCAGCGGCGCAAAAATGCGAGCCCTTGCCGTGCTCATCGAGCATGACAAGCGTGGAACTGCCGTCATCCAGCCGGATGACCTCAACGGGGATATCGCCGATCGGCACCTCATACACCGATTCGAACAGGCTCTGGA
The DNA here is from genome assembly GCF_030263855.1 of Pseudomonas sp. ChxA. Lineage (NCBI taxonomy): Bacteria > Pseudomonadati > Pseudomonadota > Gammaproteobacteria > Pseudomonadales > Pseudomonadaceae > Pseudomonas > Pseudomonas sp. ChxA. The sequence continues at coordinate 4,178,107 of NZ_JARPMK010000001.1, read as the reverse complement.
TTTTCAGCTCGCCGCCCGCCGGGCACAGGGCCACGGTGGAAAAACCCATGTCATTGATACTCACAGACTGTTGCGCATCACCAACCCGCAGCACGCGGTCCATGCCCAACAGCGACGGCATATCCGCAGCATGGCTGAGCGTATCCAGCGCCCGCGCATACCAGGCGCCCATCTGCTGGCGATACTCCGCCAGGCTCTGATGAAAGCCATTCAGCTCATGTTCGATAAAGGCGATGTGGGTGGCGTTGGTCATCCGTGACGTCTCGGCAAAAATGGCAAGGCGTCGGAGTCTGCAGCAGGAAAAAGCCGCTGGACGAATGGTTGGAAAAATCAGAATGGGATGACGCTGGACGGGTAAAAAACGCGAAAATCTATACGGAAGGACTACGCAAAAAAGCGATCTGGCTCATTGCAATAAAACAACTCAAATAAAAATGACTCTCATCCTTGCCCGATTCCGCGACATGGCCGTCATGGTTAATAGAACCTCCATTACGCAGGATTTCCCATGTCGCGCCTTGCTCGTCCCTTGCACCCACTGGCCCTGTCAGTGGCGATGGCTTTTGCCGCTGTGCCGTTATTTGCCGTTCAGCCATCCTTTGCCGAAGAAACCGGCAGCGAGTTGCGCCGTTTTTCGATTCCCGCCGGTGATTTGAGCCAATCCCTCAATATCCTCGCCGAGCAGGCCGGGCTGGTACTGGCATTTGATGCAGGCTTGACGCGCGGCAAGCACAGCAACGGTGTGAGCGGGCAATACGACACCGACGTGGCACTTGCGCAATTGCTCGCGGGCAGTGGCTTGCAGGCCTTGAAGATCTCCGCCGAGCGCTATCGCCTCGAAGCGCTCCCGGACGATGGCGGCGCCATGCAGTTGCAGGCCACCACCATCAGCGGCGCCTACCAGAGCGAAAGCCCCACCGGGCCGGTGGCGGGTTATGTCGCCACCCGCAGCCTGTCGGGCACCAAGACCGATACCGCGCTGATCGAGACGCCGCAGTCGATTTCGGTGGTCACCAAGGATCAGATGCGTGCGCAAAACGCCGAAAGCCTCAACCAGATCCTGCGCTATAGCGCTGCTGTGGTGCCTGAAACCCGTGGGGCCACGGCGTCGCGTCTTGATCAACTGACCATTCGTGGTTTCGCCCCGGCTACTTATCTGGATGGCCTGCGCATGCCATCAAGCCGGGATGCCTTGCCGCAGAAAGATGCCTTCGACCTGGAGCGCGTCGAAGTGCTGCGCGGCCCGGCCTCGGTGCTGTACGGGCAGGGCACGCCAAGCGGTGTGATCAATATGGTCACCAAACGCCCGTTGGACACACCGTTTCATGAAGTCGGCGTGGAGTACGGCACCTTCAACAAGAAGCGCACCACCTTCGATCTGAGCGGCCCGCTTGATGATCAAGGTGTGTATGCCTATCGCGTGGCCGGATTGTTCGATGATGCCGATGGCCAGGTCGAACACACCGAGACCCGCCGCCAGTCACTGTCCAGTGCCTTCACCTGGCGCCCGGACGATGCGACCTCGTTGACGTTGCTCGGGCATTTCCAGAAAGACCCGAAGGGCGCGTCCTACGGTTCGGTGCCGGCCTGGGGCTCGGTGCTGCGCAGCCCTACCGGGCGAAAGATCGATGTGGATTTCTATGATGGTGAAAAGAACTTCGAGAAAAGCGACCGCGAGCATTACTCCCTAGGCTATGCCTTCGAACATCACTTCAACGACGTGTGGACGCTGCGCCAGAACGCCCGCTACCTGCGCGCCGAGGGCGTCTATCGCAGCATCTACAACAGCTATCTTATGGGTGATTACCGCACCTCCAAGCGCTCCACCATCGCTGCCGATGTGGACATGGACGCTTACACCCTCGATAACCAGGTGCAGGCCAAATTCGACACCGGGCCGTTGCAGCACACGCTGTTGATGGGGCTCGATTACCAGAACACCCGCACCGACACCAAAACCGGGTATGGCAGTGGCCCGAACCTGGATATCTTCGACCCGGTCTACGGCGCGCCGGTCACCACACCCGCGTTCATCACCGATGCCACCGCGCGCAGCGAGCAGACCGGTGTTTACCTGCAAGAGCAAATGAAGTGGGACCAATGGGTGCTGTTGCTGGGCGGCCGCTATGACTGGGCCAGCACCGACAGCACCACTAAAACCATCAGCTCTGGCGCCAAGAGCAAGTCGTCGCTGGACAGCAAGGCGTTCACCGGGCGCGTCGGCCTGGTTTACCTGTTTGATAACGGCCTGGCGCCATATGCCAGCTATGCGGAGTCGTTCAATCCGCAATCGGGCACGGGGTATGGCGGGTCGGTGTTCAAGCCCACCGAAGGCAAGCAGTATGAAATCGGCATCAAGTACCAGCCGCCGGGCAGTAATAGCTTTATCACCGCAGCGATTTTCGACCTGCGCCAATCCAACGTGCCGACCATGGACCCGGACCCGACGCACCTGTGTGGCAGTGGCCGCTGCCAGATCCAGGACGGCGAGCAACAGTCCCGTGGCTTTGAACTGGAAGGCAAGGCCAGCCTCAACGATAACCTGGACATTACCGCGGCTTATGCCTACCTGGACAACCGCGCGAGCAAATCCAACAGCACCGTGCGCTATGCGCCGATCAGCGATGTTGGCACCGGGCCGGCGGTTCCCGTTGAGGGCACCACCACCTACGGCGTGCCACGCCATACGGCCTCGGCGTGGGCCGACTACACCTTCCACGACGGCCGGCTCAAGGGCTTCGGCGTGGGTGCAGGCGCACGGTATGTGGGGTCGTCCTGGGGCGATACCGCCAACACCCTGAAAGTGCCGGGCTACACCTTGATGGATGCGGCGCTGCACTACGACATCCCGAATATCGCCAACCCCAACGACAACCTGCGCCTGGCGCTGAACGCCACCAACCTGGCGAACAAGGAATACGTGGCCTCGTGCTACTCCTATTCGTGGTGCTGGTACGGCTCGCAGCGCACCGTGCAGGCGAGCGCCACCTACCAGTGGTAATCGGCACCCTCCACGGTCATCAGTTTTTTTGTGGCGAGCGAGCTTGCTCGCGCTGGGCTGCGCAGCAGCCCCAAAACCTGACACTTGGGTACACCTGATGTACACGGTTGTTTTGTCGAGGGGCCGCTGCGCGCCCCAGCGCGAGCAAGCTCGCTCGCCACAGTCGCTCGCCACAGGGTTTGCCAACATTGATTAGGTAAATGTTTAGCCAGGAAGGCAATTTAATGGCCCCTTTGTAACAAAATCCCCGCCAAAATCACTTTTATTTTCAGGTGGTTAGGTGGGATGCAAATGCGCACTGTTGGAATGATGCTGATCGCCTGTTCCCTGGCTGGCGGCGCGGCTACCTTGCAGGCACGAGAGTTGCGCGAGGGCGACAAGTACATGTGCAGTTGGGGCGCCGGCACTGCCGCCAGGGCTCAGGAACTCAAGCTGTCAGGCGTGTCGCTGTATGCCGCGCGGCAGAAGATCCAGACCATCAAGTTCAGCAAATCGTGGATGCGCATGATGGCCATGGGTATCACCGAGCAGACCTACGACAGCCGCTCACGGCTCAAGCCCGAAGTCATCCGCCAGAGTTTTTACCAGGATTGCCTGCGCTACAAAGTGGCGCGTAAATGATCCAGGGCTGTTTTGCACCGGCCAGTGCAAAATCTGCGTAAACCTGTCCAACTTTGCCTTGGCGCTGCTGGCCATACTGGCCCCAGGTAAACCAAGAGGCACAGGCCATGACTGATTACGTATTCACCCCCGCGCCAACCCCATCCCTGGCCGTACAGGGCAGCGACGCACGTTTCCCGCTGCGTCGCGTGTTTTGCGTGGGCCGTAACTACAGTGAACACGCCCGCGAAATGGGGCATGACCCGGATCGCGAACCGCCATTTTTCTTCATGAAACCGGCGGATGCGGTGGTGCCGGCCGAAGGCGTGATCGCTTATCCGCCACTGACCGCCGACCTGCACCATGAGGTGGAGTTGGTGGTGGCCATCGGCACGGGTGGGGCGGATATCAACCCAGAGGACGCGTTGTCTCACGTATGGGGATATGGCGTCGGCATCGACTTGACCCGTCGCGATCTGCAGGCCGAGGCGAAAAAACTTGCGCGCCCATGGGATTGGGGCAAGTCGTTCGATGAATCGGCGCCCAGCACCGCCTTGCAACCTGCGAGCGTTATTGGTCACCCGGCCAGCGGCAAGATCTGGCTCAAGGTCAATGGTGAGCAGCGCCAGGTCGGCGACCTGGCCGACCTGATCTGGTCGGTGAGCGAAATCATCAGCTACGCCTCAAAATCCGTGGCACTCAAGGCCGGTGACCTGATCTTTACCGGCACCCCGGCGGGCGTCGGCGCGTTGCAGCGCGGCGACGTGGTGACCGGCGGCATCGAGGGCATCGGCGAGTTGAGTTTCACCCTAAGCCAGGGTTGAGGCTAAAGTGGTGCCCAGGCCATTCGAGAGACCGTTATGCCAGGCACCCGCGTTACCACCTATGGCATGGAACAACGCAGCGACCGCCCCGACTTCTATATCCGCGACAAGCGCGGGCGGGCGGCGCTGACCAGCCCGCATCGGCATGAATACTTCCAGATCCAGATCAACCTGGGCGGCGACACCGTGCAACATATCGGCGGCGCGGTGCGTCCGTTCCCGCACAAAGCCATGGCGTTTATCCTGCCCCATCGCCTGCATGTAATTCCGCACCCGCAAGACGGCGAGTTCATCCTGATCAACTTCAGCCAGGCGTTCTTCCTGCCGCAGTTGACCTGCGACCCGTTGGACCTGGAAGACATCCCCATCAGCCAGGCGCCGGAGCTGTCACCGTTTCGTTTTCAGGAGCACCTGGACTTCATTCTTGACGACGCAGACTTTGAGCAAGTGCACACCTGGCTCGGCCATATGCGCACCCTGGACGCCCAGCGCACTTTCGGCGCGCGTGAGCGCTTGAAGGGTTACTTGTTCCAACTGATCGGGTTGGTTTGCCAGCAGTACGCCGAACCCTTGCAGGCGTTTGCCGCCAATAACGCCACCCGGCGCGGACGCAAAGACGCGTTGGCACGGGTACACGGCTATATCCGCGAGCATCTGCACGAGCCGAGCCTGAATCTTACTGATGCTGCGGCCGCTGCCTTCCTGTCACCCAACTACCTCACCCATCTGCTGCGCAAAGAAACCGGCAAACCCTTCTCCCAGTGGGTGCTCGACCGACGCATGCAGTTGGCGCGCACCTTACTGCTCAACACTGCGCAGATGATCGGTGTGGTAGCCCAGCGTTGCGGGTTTACCGACGAGGCGTACTTCTCCCGCTGTTTTCGCAAGGCCCATGGCCTGGCGCCAGGGCAGTTTCGGCGTCAACAACAGGCCAAACCCCTGTAGTTGGATGTCTTCTCTTACAAATCCACGACAATCTCTGTGTTTCTATTTACATACAATTGCGTGCATCCACGGAGGCGGCATCTATGCAAACCCTTGTTCGGCTGGCGACGCTGGCGGATATTGATACGTTGTTCGCCATTCGCACCGCAGTGGTGCAGAACCATTTGAGCCGTGAGCAGATGGCGGATCTGGGCATTACGCCACAGGTGCTGGCAGACAGCATGGCTGAATCGCCGTGTGTGTGGCTCGCAGAAGTGCAGGGCCAGCCGGCTGCTTTCTCAATGGTCAACCATGACAGCGGCGAGGTATTTGCCATGTTCGTACTGCCCGCTTACGAAGGCCGGGGCCTGGGCCGCCAACTGATGGCGGTGGCTGAAGCCGCGCTGTTTGAGCATCACCCGACGCTGTACCTGATCACCGACGGGCGCGATGAGATCCGCGCCAACGGGTTCTATCAACGGCTGGGTTGGACGCAGGTGGGCCGGGTCGAGGGCGACGATGTGCGGTATGAAAAGAGCAGGGCGGGTTAAGTCATGAAACCAGCAGAACACACGCCCTCCAACGGCCTTCGCTATGCGGCGATCGGCGTTGTGTGCGTGGCGGTGGTGCTGGGCGTCTTGTTTATGCGCTTCAATGCTCAGGTCGACCTGGAACGGGAAGAGGCCGCCGAACGCTTGGCGCTATGCCAACATATTGAAAGTGTGGCCCGTGCGGCCTCGACTAACGGCCTCGCGTCGCCTGACGCTTGTAAGCAACTCAGGAAGCGATATACCGAGAGTGTCGCGCCGTTATAATCAATAACCACATTTGAATAATGGATATATAGCCACTAAGTGATCAGGGTTATAGCGGCTTATTGCACCAAAAAGTGGCACTTGTTTGTTTGGCTACCTTAAAAAACATGTGGTTATTGAATGACTTACGCGGATTTTAATCCGACGAAAGGAATAAAATAATCTTGTTACAGGTTTTTACAATCGTTACTATAGCCGGGCGTTCACCTCCCACGGTTTATGCATTTTTAAATCCCAAGTTTCCATCAGCTACTTGGGATTTTTTTTGTCTGCCATTTGACCTCGGCGTCAAACTTCACTCTCGGCAAACTCTGCGCGCATGCGCCCATTGCGTTTGGCCTGATACAGCAACTTGTCGACCGACTCGACGAACACCAGCACGTCGCTGCCGGGTGTCACACTGTGCGTACCCACGCCCAGGCTGAGGCTCAGCCACTTGGACACCGGCGAAACGGCATGTTCGATCTGCTGCTGGCAAATCAAGTGCAGGCAGCGCTGCGCCACTTGCCTGGCTGACGCTGCGTCGGTTTCGGGCAGCAACCACACAAATTCCTCACCGCCGATACGCGCAATAAAATCCCGTGGCCGGTTGGCCGCCTGAGACAACGTGCGGGCTACCTGGCGCAAAGCTTCATCGCCCTTGATATGGCCGTAGTGGTCGTTGTACTGCTTGAAAAAGTCGATATCCAGAATGATCAACGACAACGGCAATTGGCTGCGCAGGGCGCTGGCCCATTCGCGTTCGAGCACGGTGTCGAACATACGGCGGTTGGCGATGCCGGTGAGGCCGTCCTGGAAGGAGTATTCCTCCAGTTGTTTTTGCAGGCGGATCAGGTGCTCTTCGGTCTTCTTGCGCTCGCTGATATCGAACATAAAGCCGATCAAGGCCTCAACTTCGCCGTCCTTGCGCACCACATGCACCACGTCACGGATCCATACATAGTCGCCGTTGACCGTCAGTGCGCGGTAGTCGGCTTCGTGGTCCACGCCGGCGCGCGATTGCGATACGCAAAAATTCACCACGTATTCACGGTCGTCCGGGTGCATACGTTCTACCCAGTCATCCACGCTCACCCAGCTTTGCGGGGTCCAGCCAAGCAGCGCTTCGATCTGCGGGCCGATGTAGCTGAAGGTCATGCTCTGCCAGTCGATGCGCCATGGGATGGCTTTGGTCGACTCCAGCAGGGTTTTGTACACGTCGCTGTCGGGCTGGCTCGGGGGAACGATGCTCATGGTGGGCGGCTCGGGTGATGGCGAAAAGCCAAGAGCGTCTTTTGATACACATCGTGAGTCAAGCCCTTGCCAACGCGGCAGACGAGAGGTCGTGTGCTGGGTTTTTGGCGCCAGCGCACTAGCGTTTACAGGGCAAAATGCGGCGCAGGTATCACTTTTGAATTAATTGTTCAGTAGCAGGCAAATCCTTATCTATGCTGGTTGCATTACACCTACAGGGTAGAACCCAGGGACGGGGGGCTCGGCATGATTTCGATCGATGAACTCAATAACATCATGGCCGCAGGCTTCCTGCCGCTGGCCTGTGATTGCAGCCTCAACAGCGACGGCTCGCTGCGCATCAGCGTGTACGAACCGGCTTCGGGTCGCGTTGACCTGCTGCTGCCACGGGTGTCGCCCCAAGGTTTGGACAGCATCCGTTCCATCTCAAACCTCATTGGCGAACTGCGCACGGAGATAAAGGCCGGGCGCCGAGGTTTTGCGGCGGTAGGCTAGCTGTTCACGCTGCTGGTTGAGGTGTCGACCGCACCGTAGTAGCGCCAGCAGCAATGCCGGTGTTCGGGCAGGATCACGCAGCCGCTCAGGCTGACAATCAGCAGGGCGGCAACCAGCATAGAGAGTCGACGGGTCATGATGTTTCCTCATTGTGTGTTCTGCGTTACGTCTTGAACGCAGCCACCGGCGCAAATCCGTCGCGATGCTTTCAAACATTTCATCAAGCGTCTTCATCCCCTGAGCAATACTTCCAGCGTCGAGAAAAAACTTAGGTTTCTCGCGACGGATTTTCCTGTGCTCAGCGTTCAACCCATCAGAGGCGAACATTGTCGTCCGCCGAATGAAGGAGTTGCCATGAACCCACTGGCCAAATTGCGCTACGCCTTGCTGGTCCCGCTGGCCTTCGCCGCGCTTGTCAGCACCCCGACCTTTGCCCAGACCGAAGTGATCATCCGCCAGGCCCCACCGGCCGAGCGCGTCGAAGTGATCCCGGCTGAGCGCCCAGGCTTCGTCTGGGACCGTGGCCACTGGCAATGGGAACGCGGCGCGTATGCCTGGGTGCCGGGCCACTGGCAGGAAGTGGTGCGTAACGCGCGCTGGGAGCCTGGGCACTGGGAATCCCGTGGCCCCAACTGGTACTGGCGCGAAGGGCACTGGATCCGCTGAAACCTCTTAGCCCCCGGACCGAGTATTACCTGATTGAAAGACACTGATCCGGACGTTGAGCTACTGGCACGTATCGGCAACAACGAACCTGCGGCCGTCAACGAAATGGTGACGCGCAAGCTGCCGCGCCTGCTTGCGCTCGCCGGTCGGCTGCTGGGGGATGCCGACGAAGCCAAGGACGTGGCCCAGGAAAGCTTCCTGCGCATCTGGCGCCAGGCGGCCAACTGGCGCCCTGGCGAAGCGCGTTTTGACACGTGGCTGCACCGCGTGGCACTCAACCTGTGCCACGACCGCCTGCGCCGACGCAAGGAACGCCCGTTGAATGAGGACGAGGTGCTGGAGCTGGCGGACAGCGCACCGTCGCCGGATGAACAGTTGGAAACGGCGGACCGCAGTGCAAGGATGGCCGCCGCCCTGGCGACCTTGCCCGAGCGCCAGCGCGAAGCCATTGTGTTGCAGTACTACCAGGAGCTGTCGAACATCGACGCCGCGGCCCTGATGAACATCAGCGTCGAGGCACTGGAGAGCCTGCTGTCGCGGGCCCGACGCCAGTTGCGCAGTCAACTTGCCGACACACCCGGGCTCGCCCGCCCAGGAAGGGGAAAACCATGACACCTGAACGCTTTGCGCACTTGGCTGACGCTTACGGTGCGAGCCTGCATCGCTGGCCCGGCGCCGAACGAGCCGCTGCCCAGGCATTGCTCGACAGCGGCAACCTCCGCGCCCGCGAGGCGTTGCGTGAGGTCAGTTGGCTCGATGCCCAGTTGGACAGCCATCAGCTGGTTTTCCATGACCCAGCGCTTGCGCGCCAGATTCGCGAGTCTGCACCGCGACGGCTGTCGTTCTGGGCGCGTTATGCCAACTGGCTGTCGCCCGCAGGCTTGGTCGGCGTGGGCATTGCCGGGATTGCCGCCGGGGTACTGGTGGCGTCACTGAGTGTGCCGTTGCCGATGTTGTCATCCGACGTGCTGCCCAGCGTCTTCGATCAGGGCGACGCCGATGTCGTCTTCACCGTCAACGCCGAGGAAACCGAGCAATGACCCCAACATCCCTTAAACCCTGGTTGGTCTTTTCGGTATTGCTCAATGTGTTTTTGATCGGCGGTGTGGGCGGTGGGCTCTATCACTGGATGGCCACCGCCAAGCCTGCCGAAGCGGTGGTTAACCAGCATGGGTTGCGCCAGGCGATGATCAAGTTGCCGATGGAGCGGCGCAAGGAGTTGCGTCAGTTGTTGCGCCACAACCGTGCCGACAGTCAGCCTTTGATCATGGCCGGCCGGGAAGCACGCCTGGGGGTGATCAAGCAGCTCGAAGCGCCGACGCTGGATCGTGATGCGCTGGTGACTGAACTGGCCAAGGCCCGTGAGGCAGACGTCGCACTGCGGGCGTTGGTGGACTCGACGCTGGCTCAGTTCGCGAGTAATTTGCCCCAGGATGAGCGGCAGAAACTGGTCGAGGCGTTGTACCAGCGTGGACAGGCTAAAAACCGCGATAAGTTGCCGCAGGTGGCGGGGAGTAGACCGCGTTCTTGAACGGTTGCCTGCATCCAACTGATGCAATGCGGTCCAAGTGTGGGGGCTGGCTTGCCTGCGATAGTGGTTTGTCGGTGTACATATCCATTTCTGCGGTAACGGCTTCTATTGGTTCCGCTCTTACAGCGGGTCACTTTTGTAAAGACACAAAAGTAACCAAAAAGTCTTCGCCCCACCACTCGGTGCCTCGCATAGGCTCGGCATGCCCTCACTCCGGCTTGAATCCGTGGGCCGCCGCGATGGGCCATCCTTGGCCCAGCGCGGCTAACCCGGCGTCCTGCCGGGTTACCCACGGATTCAAGCCTGCGTTCGGCCATCGTGGTTAACGGGGCGTCTCAGATCAAGATCTACAGCACGGCGGCCTGAAAGCCGACCTGAGTGGTTGAAGCAAGAGCCAGATCAAGTGCAAGGCAAAAGCCTATCTGAATACACTGAAGAACTGCTTTTCTGTGGGAGCTGGCTTGCCTGCGATGCAGACACCTCGGTACATCAGGTACACCGAGTTGATGCCTTCGCAGGCAAGCCAGCTCCCACCTTTGACCGAGTAGGGCTCTGCTGTTGCTGTTGCTGTTGCTGTTGCTGTTGCTGTTGCTGTTGCTGTTGCTCTGGCCCTTACATCCTTTTCGATGACGAAGTCAGCGGTCTTTTGATCTGCGCTTTTGATCTTGATCTGAAATCGCCCCGTCAAACACGATGGCCGGAATCCGCCAGTGATTTGGGGGGTAAACCGGCAGGGATGCCGGTTTAGCCGCGCTGGGCCAAGGATGGCCCATCGCGGCGGCCCCCCAAATCACTGGCGGATTGCGGGCATGCCGAGCCTAAGCGAGGCACCGAGTGTTGGGGCGAAGACCTTTTGCTTACTTTTGGGTCTTTCCAAAAGTGAGCCGCCGTAAGGGCGGAACCATAAGCGGCCGTTACCGCAGCAACGGATATGTACACCACCAAAAGACCGCCATCGCAGGCAAGCCGGCTCCCACATGTTTAATAGCTTCACCGGTCTGATCTTCTGGGGCCGCTGGCGTATCGAGCCGTCGCACCTCTGCGATGCACGCGCCTCGGTATCACTGCGCTGAAAAAATATCCAGGAGCACCTTGCGCAGCCACACATGCCGCGGATCCTTCTGATTCCGCGCATGCCAATGGTGCTTCAAGCTATACGCCGGTATCCCTACCGGCGGTTCAATCATCCTGACTGCCGCGTGTTTCTCATAAATATGCGCCACTGACCGTGGCAGCACCGCAATCAAGTCCGAGCGTTCGATAATCGCCGGCATGCTCATGTAGTGCGAGATCTGCAGCACGATGTTGCGTTCGATCCCTTGCTCGGCCAGAAAGCTCTCATACATCTCCTGGCTCCGGCTGCCATCGCGCACTTGTACGTGTTCCAGGGTGCAGAATTCTTCCAGGCTCAGCTGTGGCCCGGTGACGCGGTGGTGGCGGCCGATCAGGCAGACAAGGTCGTGGGAGAACAGGCGTTGCTGGTAGATGTTCGGCGCGTCGAGGTCGGGGAAGTAGCCGAGGGCGCAATCGATTTGGCCTTCGCGCAGGCCGTCGAGGAGGTCTTTGGGGCTCAGGCTCACGCAGTGGATCCTGGCGTGGGGCGCGGCGCTGCGCAGGCGGTCGAAGAGGGCGGGCAGGAAGACCATTTCGCCGATTTCGCTGGTGCAGAAGGTGAAGGTTTCACGGGTGTGCGCCGGGTCGAAGGTGGGGTTTGGAAGGATTTCCTGGTCGATGGTCGCGATCACTTCACGGGTGCGTTCGACGATGCTGCGCGCCCGTGGCGTAGGTTCCATGGTGGTGCCGTTGCGTACGAACAGCGGGTCGCCGAGGGAGTGGCGCAGGCGTGCCAGCGCAGCGCTGGCGGCCGGTTGGCTCATGCCTAAACGTTTGGCTGCAGCAGTCACGTTGCGGCAGTCGTGGATGGCCAGCAGGACGCGTAGCAGGTTCAGATCGGTGCGCATGATGCTAACCAAAGCCGGTGGAAGCGAACAGGCTAACACGCCGATCAGCACTTGCTGCTCGCGTTGCGCACTGTTGACGTTAACCGTGCGTGCAACGCTCACCCATTGCCTTCAAACACACAGATGACGCGATCTCGAAACGCCGTCTGCGGGTAGATCCAGGTCATTTCCAAAGTCACCGCATCCAGCCAGCGAGCACCGGCGACGATCTGCGCATGGTTGATGCGGCGGCGGGGGTGAGGGATTTTCTGCAAACCCGTGTGTCTGCGCAGTCGCGCCTGCTTGACGATGACTTCATGACCATCCACCAAGCCATGGCAGTGCCGGTGGCGCACACAGCTGCTGCCGCGTTCGTCAAATCCTTTGTCGAACGGCAGAAAACCAAGGGTGGGGTCAAGCGCGGGTTGCTGGACAGCGGGCAGAGCGCGGACTTACAGGCGTCGTAGGAACGACTTGACGATGTGGCGGGTGGCGTCGGTGGTGTCCAGTTCGTCCATGGCGCCGTAGGCGTGCCAGCGGCAGTCGATGATCTCGTTGCAAGGGCGCGCCTCGCTGATGTTCACCACCGAGGCCTCGAACACGTGGTGCACGGTGTCGCGGGCCTTCAGCTCCTGCAAGTACAGCAAGCCATCCACATTCAAGCCGGTTTCTTCTTCCAGCTCGCGTGCGGCGGCGCCGACCGGGCGCTCGTCACGCTCGACCTTGCCGCCCGGCAAGGCCCATTTGGAGCGGGCCTTGCGCACGAAGAGGATATGCCCCTCGTGTTCACAAATAACGGTTGCACGTATTTTCAATGTCTACACCTGCCTGGCTCAGTGACTGTCATGAAAGTGTAATGCAATTGTCATGCTAATCGAGGGTGGCATGCACGGGCGGTCATGTGGATACTGCCCCCTTGATGAAAACGGACGAGGACAACTGATGAATACCGTACGTTGGGGCATGATTGGCTGTGGCAGCGTCACTGAACTCAAGAGTGGACCCGCCTTCTACAAAGCGCCAGGTTCGGCGTTGGTGGCCGTGATGGGGCGCCGTGAGGAAGCGGTGCGCGATTACGCGGCACGCCACGGCATTGCGCGTTTCTATACCGACGCCCAAGCCTTGATCGACGACCCCGAAGTGGACGCGGTGTACATCGCCACACCGCCCGACAGCCACCTCGAATATGCCCTGATGGTGGCGGCGGCCGGCAAGCATTGCTGCGTCGAAAAGCCCATGTCGCTGAATGCCGAGCAGAGCGCCTTGATGCAGCGCACCTTCGAGCGTGCCGGGCTGCACTTGTTTGTCTCCTACTATCGCCGTTCGTTGCCGCGCTTCCAGCAAGTGCGCGACTGGCTGCAGCAAGGGCGTATCGGCGAGCTACGCCACGTGACCTGGAGCCTGTGCAAGCCACCGGCGGCCGCCGATGCCAGCGCTGCCAACTGGCGCACCGACCCGACCATTGCCGGCGGCGGCTACTTTGCCGACCTGGCCAGCCATGGGTTCGATTTGTTCCAGTACCTGGCCGGCGATATTGTCGAGGTCACCGGGTTTACCGCGCGACAGGCCGGCAATTACGCGGCGGAAGATGCGGTAACGGCGTGCTGGACGTTCGCGAACGGCGCGCTGGGCATGGGTTGCTGGAACTTTGTCGCCGACCGGCGCGAAGACCGCGTAGAGCTGATCGGCAGCCTTGGCCGCATCACCTTTGCCGTATTCGAAGACCAGCCGTTACGCCTGGAAGGTGAGGTGAATGAGGTGCTGGAAATACCCTGCCATGCACATATCCAGTGGCATCACGTGCTGGCCATGAATGCGCATATTCGTGGCGAGTCGGAGCACCCTTCACTGGCGATCGAGGCGCTGAAGACTGATCGGATCCTCGATAAGGTGTTACTGCGTAACCCCAATTTGCCGGGTTAAGCGGGATATACCTGTTTTTTCTCTCAGGAATAGGCAAATGAAATATTGGATGCTGTTGTGGCTGTTACTGGCCACCAATGTGCTGGCGGCCCCGCGTAGTCAGGGGACGCCTGGGGAGTTTGATTTTTATGTGCTGTCGTTGTCATGGTCGCCGACGTTTTGCCTGACGCACCCTGGCAACGAGCAATGCACGGGTAAAGGTTATGGCTTTGTACTGCACGGGCTATGGCCGCAATACGCCAAAGGCGGCTGGCCGGCATCGTGCGATACGCAATCTCGGCTGTCGGCGGCGGACCTCGCCAAGGGCGCGCTGATTTATCCTACGCCGGCCTTGCTCAAGCACGAATGGGCCAAACACGGCACCTGCAGCGGGCTGGATGCTTCGAGCTACCTGGAGGCGAGTGATACGGCGCTGGCGACCGTGCAGATTCCGCAGCAGTTGCAGCCGTTCAACGTGCCTAATTACATGCAGGCACGCGAGATCGAGGACTTGTTCCGGCAAAGCAACCCGGCCATGGGCAACCACGGCATGGCGGTCATTTGCAAAGGCAAGGTGCTGTCCGAAGTGCGCGTGTGCCTGAGTAAAGAGCTGCGTTTTGCCGGCTGCCCTCGCAGTGTAAAAAACCAATGCAAAGATGGTGATATCCGCATTCCGGTTCAGCGTTGATCAACTGTCGGGGTGCAACGCGATGGCGCCCACCGCCGTTGCACTCGACGCGCCGGTGCGATCCGCCAGGTAACGCGCCGGTGGCTGGCCCACGGTTTTACGGAACATGGTGATAAAGCCGCTGGCGTTCTCGTAACCCAGGTCCAGCGCCACCCGTTGCACGCTTTCACCCTTGGCCAGGCGTTGCAGTGACAAAATCACATGTAACTGTCGGCGCCAGCGGCCGAAACTCAGGCCCAATTCTTCCAACAGCAGGCGCGTCATGCTGCGCTCGCTCATGCCGATGCGTTGTGCCCACTGCTCGAGCGTGGACTTGTCGCTGGGGTCGGCCAGCAAACTGTCGGCCAGGCGCCGCAGCCGCAGGTCCTGGGGCATGGGCAGGTGCAGGTCTTCAATGGGCGCCTGGGCCAGTTCATCCAACAGTGTGCTGATCAGGCGCCCCTGTGCGCCGTTTTCTTCATACAAGTGAGGAAAGCTCACCGCCTTGCTGATCAACTCATGCAACAGGCCGGACACCGCCAAGGTGCAGCCTTGGGTGGGCAGTGCGCCGGCGGCGTCCGGGTCGATCAGCAGGCAATACACCTCCGCCGCTCCGGAGCCCCGCGCCGCATGGGCCAGGCCACCGGGAATCCAGAGTGCGCACTGGGGCGGCACGATCCAGATGCCGGCCTCGATCTGGCAATGAATCACCCCGCGCAGCGTGTACATCAACTGGCCTTTGCGATGGGCGTGCGGCGTGTGCTCCCAACGCTCGGACGTGCTAGTGGCGCCCACGGCTACCACTGCGCGCGGGATCAGGTCGGCGTCCCTGGAGCGGGAAAGGTCACGTTCTTCAAGGCGGTGGCGTTGCATGGCGGATTTGCTCATTGGCCGAATTGCGAAACATTCTGGCTATTCTGTGCAATGGCGTCCAGCGTGCTGAGCGTTATGATGAGATTCACTCTCATTAAGGAGCTTTGCCATGCGACTCGACAGTACAAACTTCCCCGTGGTGAAAATCGTGTTTGACGCCCCGAACGAAGGCGGTCCCGAGGACGCTTTTGTTGCGTTCGAAAACCTGCTCGCTCGCCAGCAAGCGTTTGTGCTGCTGCACGAAAAAGCTGTCGACGAAAACAACCACGAACACTCCCACGAAGAGCGCAAACACGCCTCGATCTGGATGAAGAAAAACAAACCGGCGCTGCGCACTTACGTCAAAGGCATGATCCAGGTGGAACCCAGCGCCGCGCAACGCCTGGCCCTCAAGCCGTTTGCGGTAATGTTTGGCAAGGCCTGGGGCTACCCACTGCTGGTGGTCGAATCCAAGGACCGCGCCTGGGCGCTGGCGCGGGATGTGCTCGATGAGCAGGTGTCGGATGTGGCGCATTTCTGAACTGCGGGACGCGGAGCGTCCGGGGCGGCATTCCCACGCAGAGCGTGGGAACGATCAAGGGGTGTCCTCGCGGACGCATTACAGTATCCTCCGCGCCCCGCTTACCACTGATTCAAACAAGAATGACCGGACAAGACATGCAGGCACTGCTGGATTCGATCCTGGGCGAAGTCCGCCCACTGATTGGCCAGGGCAAAGTGGCCGATTACATCCCCGCGCTGGCCGATGTACCCGCCGACCAACTTGGCATCGCCGTGTACGGCAACGACGGCTCGGCCTATTGTGCCGGCGATGCCGACACGCTGTTCTCGGTACAGAGCATCTCCAAGGTGTTCAGCCTGGTGCAGGCCATCGACCATGGCGGCGAAACCATCTGGGAGCGCCTGGGCCACGAGCCTTCGGGGCAACCGTTCAACTCCATGGTGCAACTGGAGTTCGAACGCGGGCGCCCGCGCAACCCCTTCATCAACGCCGGCGCCCTGGTCATCTGCGACATTAACCAGTCGCGCTTTGCCGTGCCGATTCTGTCGATGCGCGACTTTGTGCGGCGCCTGTCCGGTAACCCGCAAATTCTGGTCAACAGCGTCGTCGCCGACTCCGAAGCGCAGCATGGCGCGCGCAACGCAGCCATGGCCTACTTGATGAAGTCCTTCGGCAACTTCCACAACGACGTCGACGCGGTGCTGCACAGCTACTTCAACTATTGCGCGCTGCAAATGAGCTGCCTGGATCTGGCCAGGGCCTTCAGCTTCCTGGCCAACGAGGGCGTGAGTGCCCACAGCGGCGAGCAGATCTTGACCGCACGCCAGACCAAGCAGGTCAACTCGATCATGGCCACCAGTGGGCTGTATGACGAGGCAGGAAACTTTGCCTACCGCGTGGGTTTGCCGGGTAAAAGTGGCGTCGGTGGCGGGATCGTCGCGGTGGTACCGGGGCAATTTACCGTGTGCGTGTGGTCGCCGGAGCTGAATGCGGCGGGGAACTCGTTGGCGGGGATGAAGGCGTTGGAGTTGCTGAGCGAGCGGATTGGGTGGTCGGTGTTTTGAGTGCCTGGGGATTCACGCTGATGCATGAGTCCCCTTGCTGATCAGGACTTACGAGGATTCACGAACAGATCAATCATCAAAAACAACGCCCCAGCGGTGATCGCAATATCGGCAATATTGAACACGCCGGTATGTGCGTGCCCTACGTTCAGCACCATGTAATCCACGACATGCCCGTCGCGAAACACACGATCAATCAAGTTGGCGATGCCGCCCAAGGCAATCGCATACAGTGGCAAGACTTTACGCAGCGGCTGGCTCCAGTTGGAAAGCGACCACCACATTGCCCAAGTCACCACAACGGCTACTGCGACGATAAAGATCAGCTGTTTGACCTGCGGCGGCAATGCGGCGCCCAGGCTCAAGAAGGCGCCTGGGTTGAGGCTCAGTTCCAGCGCAAGGTTGAGAGGGTTGGAGCCGATTTTGAAACTGCTGGCTTGCAGCGAAACCAAGGCCAGCAGTTTGACCAACTGGTCCACGGCAACAAAAGCAATGCCGGCGAGGAGGGCGAAGGTGCGGCCTCGCAGAAGGGGCAAAGTACTCAAGCGGTAACTTCCTGTTTCGGGTCTGTCGATAGAGCGCCCGAAGATAGCTCAGGCGCTCTATCTCGTCTATTGATCGTTCCCACGCTCTGCGTGGGCATGCACCTTGTGACGCTCCGCGTCACGCTGCGCGGGTCTGGAGGCGGGACGCAGAGCGTCCGGGGCGGCATTCCCACGCAGAGCGTGGGAACGATCTTCAGGCTGCTGGATGGACTACATTCAGGGCTTTGTCCACCAGCAGCTGCACCCCGTCGAGCATGCGGCAGATGCCCAGCGCGACATTGCGTTGGGAGCCTTCTATTTCAAACGCCAAGTGGGTGGCGATATCGCTGATGGACGCCAGATCCTGGGAGGCGTTGATCAGCAGGGTTTCCGTGCTCAGGTCGGCGCGCACGGTGAAGATGCCTTCACTGGGCTCGGGAATGGGTTTGCCGGGGTTGAGGTAGTGGGCGATCGCACGGTAGGCCACTTCGTGCAGAGTGCTGGTGTCGTAGTCTGGCTGGCCTGGGGGATTTGGGCTGTCTTTGATCATCGTGAAGGTCCTAAGATTGAGTGAAGCTGCCAACATTCGCGGTCAAGCGAAGAGGGTGGCAGCTGTACACGGGTTGACCGACCGGCAATCAAAGGAAATCCGGCATACCCGAAGGTATCCCGCGTACAGCCACCGCAACACGATACCTCAGGCGTGAAAAAAACGCCTGAAATAGGTTTTAGCCAAGCTGCACTTTAATTAATCGGACGGTCAAATCCGGCCGCTGAGTTGGCAGCGACGGCACAGAGATTAGTCAGCCCACTTCCGACCGACAACCTGAAAGCCTTGTGGGAAATATCTGAACGCACGCGATCTCCTGTGGGAGCTGGCTTGCCTGCGATAGCAGTGTGTCAGTCAACCCATCCGGCACTGAAAGGCCGCCATCGCAGGCAAGCCAGCTCCCACAGGTTGATCTTCATCGCTCGTTGATGGCGAGTGTCATACCTGCGAGCTATGAACTAGGCGCAAACCAGCGTATCCAACCCGCCCATAACAGCATGAGCACGCCGACACACAGCAGCACGGCGTACACCGGCGTTACGCGACGGACGCGGTCTTGCAGTGCGCCAAGGGTGCAGAGTGCGATGAGTAGCGCGAACACCCAGCGGGGCAGGTGGGCGGTGATGCCTAAACGGCTTCGTGCCCGTGGCTTGATCGGCGAAGTGTTGCGGTTGCGGGTTTTGGCCGGTTCATGGACGAGTCCTTTCGCTCATGATCAATGGGTGAGCGCAATCAATGATTGCGCTCTCGACTGGCTAAGCTAGCGCAGTTAGTGGGAGGCGTAACCTGTGAGAACTGACAGTTTTTTAGAGTTTTTTTGCCTCCAGCCTTATGACGGTCGTAGCCCTTCACATTTTTCAGGTGTTGCTCGACAATGCGCGCTCTGTTCCGGAGTAGTTCAGCGGTAGAACACTCGGCTCTTAACCGGGTGGGCGCTGGTTCGAATCCAGCCTCCGGACCCATCACATACACAGCAATCTGGGCACACCTCCAGATCACAGGGAGTGACTAGCATGGACGCAGGTTACGCAGTCTTCCAACTGTCGAAAGCGCTGCTCGCGCACGATTTGGATTGCGGCCCAGTCGCTCGCTTTAACGCCCGCAGACGTATCTCACGCTGGCAGCAGGTCATTGGGAACCTGCTGCAAGGCAACGTCGAGTATGGCTCGCGTACACCGATTGCTGAGATTCCAGCCTGGGTTACGCTAGAAGTCGTCACGGGCGGCTTTGCTACCGGCAATCTGTTGGCAGGTGGCGAACTGACGAACTATGAGCGTGAACTGGCCGCCTCTATTCCAGGTATTCGTCCAGGCTTTGAACGGCTCGATATCAATGCCTGGCATCTCACGGATGACGGCCTTGAGGCCCTGCACTCACGTTTAGCCCGCTGTGATTATGCGGTTGATGTGCCGGAAGAGGCCGCGTTACTGACAGTAGCTTGGCTAGTCGGGCAGCAGCGCACCGAGCAGGCTCGGGCGCTGATAGACGTGATTGGGCCGTTCTTTGACCGGCTGCGTTTCTTTCCGTCGATCTCTACGCAGCTGCCGATTTCAGCCGCGCAGGTGCACATTGTGGACACTGGTGAGATCAAGCAGTTGCTTTCAACCTTGCCTTCTCAGGCTCAGATCGTTATGCAGAAACAGACGATCGAAACGCGTTTACCGCTTTATGATTCAGCTGTTTCGCATTTCCTCCTTACTTATGATGCAGGCTGGCCGTGCCGTCATTACCCGAGTGGGTGGTGTGAGCGGGCTGCCGAGCTAGAGCTGGATTTTAAACGGCTCGGTATCGACAGGCGCTCTTCGGAGCGCGTGGGGGAACTGTTTTTTTTACTTGGGCGATGCGCCCGCGACGCGCAATCGCTCAGTGGGCGTCAAGTCGGTCGCGTACGGCAAATAGTTGATGATTTTGTGTGCAAGCATGGCGAGCCGGGGTCAGCTTCTCACCTGGCGTTGCGTACGGGCCAGCTTCGTCAGGTGGCGGGGTCGGCGCATCACCTCATTGCCCGTATTGTGGCGAATCGGCTCTCAAGGTACCCCGCGCAAGGTGGTCTCTCAGATTTTGCTGATTTGGCAGCGCCGATCACCGCTGAGGAAGCATTGGCGTTTGGGCAAGGCGAGGGCGTTGCCATTCCACCTGCGGTCCAGCGCCGCCTTCAGCGCTGCCGGAGTGGCACGATCAGCGAATTGATCGAGCATGGGCTGATTACTTCAGGTGATACCGTCGCGCGGGTGTTGCCCGCGATGACCGCGCAACTGAGTAGCTCGGGGTTGCGCGATGAAGCGCTGAGAATGGTATACACCTCTACCTATCGCGCGTTCCGTCGACGGCGTTCGTTATTACTGCTGAACCTTCAGCGTCAGGTTGGCCTCAGTGAGTTGCCTTGGGTTGCCGTCATTGAAGGCGACCGCCAGTCCGGTGCCGTGGTGGCGGGAGCTGCCCAGCAGGCACTGGTTGAGTCATCGGCGTTGACGCTGTCTGCTTTCCCTTACGCCATCCTGCCTAACAAGCTTCTCCAGGAGTTTTCAACACTGGCGGACACTGCTCAACTGAACCTCCCCTTTGTGGAAGAGGTCGCTGCAGATATCTTCATGGGTAAGTTTTCCGGTAAGTTTACCGATGTTGCCAGGCGAGCAGGCCGGGTGCTGGCAGGCTCCCTTTACGCACGTTATTACGACATTGATACCGATGAGCTGGCGAGCCTTGTTACCCGAGGGCGGCGACGTGCGCGAGTGGCAAACGATGCCTTCGTGAAGTTGTGCGCAAAGCGTGCAGGGGCTGAGTTGGGTACGTGGCACCCGGCGACCAACGGCACCATTCTTGAGCAACAGCAGATTTTAACCACGCAGAACCTCGCGTTACTGTTTGAAGATCTTGGGTTGAAGGTTTTGCTGCAGCCGAGATTAGGCAGCATGGTGCAGGCGTGTTTTGAGTGGATCTGCAAACGGCACCGGATGCGGATTGAGCACTATCATGCTCGGTTGATCATGCTCAAAAATACTGCCTATGCCTGGCGCCAGATGGTGTTCTACCTGGCGATGCTTGATGAGGGTGAGCGCAGGGATGCCATGGCGTCAGTCGAGGCTTTTTTCGCCATACAGCCAGTGGCTTTTCGAGAGACATTCCTGCCGGTGATGAGTGGCTTGCGCAAGGTTTGCGCCGGCGAAGCGTTGCCTCAGCACGCTGAAACTGAGGACGGCGCGAGAGTCTTTCTGGGATGGACTGTTACGCGGCACTGGTTGCTGGCGCCGCAGGACGTTATTTCAAGCCGGACGGTTGAGCAGTAGTGATGCTAGAGCCCCAAATGTGAGGGCAGGCTTGCTCGCGAATGCAGGGGGTCAGTCAACCTGTTCGCTACCGAAACATCGCTTTCGCGAGCAAGCCCGCTCCCACATTTGGTTCTTCATTATTCTGACAAGTCTGCTATAGCCCCAACAAAAAATGCGCCCCTGAGGGCGCATTTTTTTCTTCGGTCAGCTATCGCCTATCAGGCCATCGCATCCCAAGCTCGATCACCGTGCTCGTCTTTAATCCGAGTCGGCAACCCCATCACGTCCAGCGCCTTCAGGAACGGCTCAGCCGGCAATTCCTCAACGTTGGCCATGTGTTTCACATCCCACTCGCCACGCGCTACCAGCAGCGCAGCGGCTACCGGAGGCACGCCTGCGGTGTAGGAGATGCCCTGGCTTTCGGTCTCGGCAAAGGCTTCTTCATGGCAGGCCACGTTGTAGATGAACATCTCACGTGGCAGGCCGCCTTTGGTGCCTTTGACCAGGTCACCAATGCAGGTTTTGCCGGTGTAGCCTGGGGCGAGCGACGACGGGTCGGGCAGCACGGCCTTGACCAGTTTAAGCGGCACGACTTCCAGGCCTTCGGCGGTGGTGACCGGTTTTTCGGAGAGCAGGCCGAGGTTTTTCAATACGGTGAACACGTTGATGTAGTGTTCGCCGAAGCTCATCCAGAACCGCACGTTGGGCACGTCGAGGTTTTTCGACAGCGAGTGCACTTCATCGTGGCCGGTGAGGTAGAGGTTCTGCGAACCGACGACCGGCAGGTCGTCGGTGCGTTTGACTTCGAACATGGTGTTGCTGGTCCACTGGCTGTTCTGCCAGCTCCACACCTGCCCGGTGAACTCGCGGAAGTTGATTTCCGGGTCGAAGTTGGTGGCGAAGTATTTGCCATGGCTGCCGGCATTGACGTCGAGAATGTCGATCGAATCAATGCGGTCGAAATGCTGTTGCTGCGCCAGCGCGGCATACGCGTTGACGACACCCGGGTCGAAGCCCACGCCAAGGATAGCGGTGATGTTCTTCTGTTTGCACTCTTCCAGGTGGTTCCATTCATAGTTGCCGTACCACGGCGGGGTCTCGCAGACCTTGCCCGGCTCTTCGTGAATGGCGGTGTCCAGGTACGCAACGCCCGTGTCGATGCAGGCACGCAGTACCGACATGTTGAGGAACGAGGAACCTACGTTGATGACGATCTGCGACTCTGTCTCGCGGATCAGGGCCTTGGTCGCTTCCACGTCCATGGCGTTCAGCGCAAAGGCTTTAATATCCGCAGGCACCTTGAGGCTACCCTTGGCCTTGACGCTGTCGATGATGGCCTGGCATTTGGAGATGTTGCGCGACGCGATAGCAATACGACCGAGTTCGTCGTTGTGCTGCGCGCACTTGTGGGCCACCACCTTGGCGACACCTCCTGCACCAATGATAAGAACGTTCTTTTTCAATTGCTTTATCTCTCCTTTATCCGCCAGCTTACGAAAGGCTGGACAGGTAGTCGTCGTAACCAAATTCACGAACCACCTCGACTGTACCGTCGAGTTGTTTCACTACGATGGACGGCATTTTCAGGCCGTTGAACCAGTTTTTCTTGACCATGGTGTAGCCTGCGGTGTCGATGAACGACAGCCGATCGCCGATGGCCAGCGGACGATCAAATTGATATTCGCCGAAGATGTCCCCGGCCAGGCAGGATTTGCCGCACACCATATAGGTGTGTTCACCCTCGCTCGGCGCCAGCTTGGCGTTGAGGCGGTAGATCAGCAGGTCCAGCAAGTGGGCTTCGATGGAGCTGTCTACTACAGCGAGATTCTTGCCGTTGTAGAGGGTGTCGAGCACAGTCACTTCCAGCGATGCGCTGTTAGTGATCGCCGCTTCGCCAGGTTCCAGGTACACCTGCACGTCGTACTTCTGCGAGAACGCCTTGAGGCGCTGGCAGAACGCATCAATGGCGTAACCTTCACCGGTAAAGTGGATGCCGCCGCCGAGGCTGACCCAGTTGACCTTGTGCAGCAGCGCGCCGAAGCGTTCTTCGATGGTGCCGAGCATTTTGTCGAATAGGCTGAAGTCGCCGTTCTCGCAGTTGTTGTGGAACATGAAGCCCGAGATCTGCTCGATCACACCTTCGATTTTCACCGGGTCCCATTCGCCCAGGCGGCTGAACGGGCGCGCCGGGTCGGCGAGCAAATAGTCGGAGCTGCTCACTTGCGGGTTGACGCGCAGGCCGCGGGTCTTGCCTTCACTGCGTTCGGCAAAACGCTGCAATTGGCTGATGGAGTTGAAGATGATCTTGTCGCAGTTATCCAACATCTCTTCGATTTCGTCGTCAGCCCACGCCACGCTGTAGGCGTGCGCTTCACCTTCGAACTTCTGGCGACCGAGCTTCAACTCATACAGCGACGACGAGGTGGTGCCGTCCATGTATTCCTGCATCAGGTCAAACACCGACCAGGTGGCAAAGCACTTGAGCGCCAGCAGCGCCTTGGCGCCGGACTGCTCGCGCACGTAAGCAATCTTCTGCATGTTGACCAGAAGCTTCTGTTTATCGATGAGGTAGTACGGCGTTTTGATCATTTTTGAGAGCCTGCGGCGGTGCCTGCCAAAAAAGGACACGCATTGTGCCCGCACTTGGATCAGATCGAAAGGTTAGCGGGCGGATTTTGCGCGCCAGGTTTTCAAAGGTAGCGTCTGAGTATGACTGTTTGTGGCTACGACACTGGTCTGCGGTAGCTGCAGGTGAGCCAAATCACTTCACGGACTTGGCGTGAGTGGCGGTGTCATCAGTCACCGAGTGAAACCCGCACTGTAGATAAAACGCTGCGCCCTGTGTTGTGTCTGTAGTCAGGCGTACCGTTTGAAAGTGCATTGCGGCGAATGCCAGCAACTGTTGTACCAACGTTTTTCCGACCTGTTGCCCACGCATCGCTGGAGCGACGTAGACGCGGCGTATTCGGCCGTTGTCGGCAGTGGAATACGAATCGCGTGAAACGCCCCCGATTGCGACCAATTGGTCGTGGCGGAACACACCCAGAAGGCACTCACCGGGTTGATCAAACCGGTTAGTGCGGTTTTCCCATTCGGTGACAAGCCGCGTGAGGAACCTGAACCCCTCAGCAACGGCCTGCGCTTGCAGCGTGTGGATCTGCTCGGGCAGATCTTCCAGTCGTTTTATCGAAAAGTCTTGGCTGAGAACCATCACGCCACCCGATTACGGCCCGCGCCCTTGGCCTGATACAGCTGCATGTCCGCGCGCTTGAGCAGCGCCGAGGAGTCCCGGTCGGCTGGCTCTGCGAGGCTCACGCCAATACTCACCGTCACATGCCCCACCGTCGCAAATTTCGCGGCCGCCACCGCCGCGCGGATTTTCTCGGCGACCACGTCAGGGCTGTCCGGCTCTTCGACTTCCGGCAGCAACACCGCGAACTCTTCACCGCCATAGCGTGCGACAAAGTCGGTGGCGCGGGTGTTGCTTTCGATCAGGGCGGCCAGTTGGCACAGCACCTCGTCACCGACCGCGTGGCCGTAGGTATCGTTGACGCGCTTGAAGTAGTCGGCATCGATCAGCAGCAGGGCGAAGGTGCGGCCGGTGCGTTGGAACAGCAGGCTGTTCTCGGCAAGTTTTTCGTCGAAGCGGCGGCGGTTGTAGACGCCGGTCAGCGCGTCGTGGGTCGCCAGGTTGAGCAGGTCGGCGTTGGCCTGGGTGAGGTCGGCCGTGCGTTGGGCGACGGTGGCTTCCAGGGAGGCGTTGGCCTCTTGCAATTGGCGCTCTTTGGCCAGCAGCGATTGGGTCATGCTGGTGAGGGAGCGGCCCAGTTGCGCAATCTCCAGCACTGAGTGTTCCTGAGGGAATGCAGCGCCAGGTTGCTGCTCCTGAACGAGCCTGGCGGATTTGGCCAGGCGTTCGATCGGGCGGCTGAGGGACGAGGCGAGGTAGTAGGCGGCCAGTACAAACGCGACCGCCGCCAGCACACCAAGTATCAGCAATTTATACAGCAGCGTCCGCGCCGGTTGCAGGGCCACGTCCAGAGGTTGGCGGACCATGATGTACCAGGTCATGTTCGCATTGGATGGGCTCGGCACGGCGACCGAGGCGGTGACGTAGCCGTTGCCTGCCCACCAGCCGGAATGGGTGATCAGTTTGCCTTGCGGCATTTGCTCGCCTGCGAGGCTTTCGGGGTAGAGCACCTTGCCGTCGAAGTCGACGATCAGGGCCTCGATATCAGGGATAGCGTCTTTTTGCATCACCGCCGAGTCGACGATCTGCGTGACCCAGCTCCAGTGCGCATGCGCGCCCAGCACGCCGATGGTCTCGCCCTGGGCATTGCGGATAGGTGCGGCAAAGTCGATAAAACGCAATGGCTCGCCGCTGGCCGAACTGGGCAACAGCTTGGCCAGCAATACCGCTTCGTGAGGGTCACCGGTGTATTCGCCGTGCAGGCCGGCCTGGAACCAGGGCCGCTGGCCGACCGACTGGTTGACCAGTAACCCGTTGACGGCCTGGAGCACTCGGCCCTCGGCGTCGGCAATGCCCATCCAGGCATATTCGGCGCGCGACTGGGTGCGCAGTTCCATCAAGGTGAGGATGTCCGGCGCACCCAGGTTGCCCTTGCGCATGATCGGCGCCTTGCTCAGCAAAGACACTTCCAGCTGGCGTTCACGCAGTTGCACAGCGAGCAAGGCCGCAGTGGAGCGCGCCGTGCTCAGCAGGGCATTGCCGCTGGCCTGCTTCATCTGTTCAGTGGCGATGTGGCCCACGTAGACCCCAACGCTCAGCAGCGTGAGCAGTGACAAACCGGCAAACCATAAGGTCAGGTGAGTGCGCAGGCTGGCTTTGATCATGGGTGCTCATTTGAGTGGGTGTTTTTGCCTATGTTAGGCGTTACGAATGGAGGGGGCCAGCGGCGTCGCGTTTATGTTCTAAATTTCGAGTTGATTTCACGGCTAGTAGTCAGTCGCGAAAGCGCTCTTGATAGTTATACTGCGGTGTGCAGATTCAGTGGCATGGTTTTCCTTATGGCTGAACGAGAGCTATGAATTTTGATTAGGGTTGAATGATTGGTTTAAATGTAAGGTGGTAAGAATAATAACTTGGCTATTTGGTGTTTAGGGGGCTCGTTAGTATTAATAAAGAAAATTTAAGTGTGAGGTCGCTTGGCGTTCTTTTACCTCTCTTCGGAAGCCACCATTTTTATACCAGCTGTTATGAGATAATGCGTCATATAGGGCCGCTTTCCAGCTATTTTTCCTATGCTTTCGCTCGACTCGAGCAACCCTTTTTAGATGGTCGTTGATTAGGTCGTAGTCATTCAAATCTGCGAGTAAATCGGCCAGCGTGGAAAGCTCTGTTGTAGCTTCTATAGAGAACCGCCTTTCTAATTCGAAGTCTGAAAAGTGATTTCGAACTCTAAATGCTAGGTCGTGCGGATAGCTCGTTGGTGGTACGACGAAGTAAAGTACTGTGGGAGGCACAGTCTCAATGACTTCTACAAAAAGCCATGGTTTTGTTTCTATGCATTTACTTTCGAAATAGGGGTGTAATAGTTGTTTTGCCTGGGTGACAATAGATGAGCCCTTGCCTTTGTTACAGTCAGAGCAAGAGGGGATTAAGTTTGATGGTAGAATGGAAAAGGTCGGATATCTCGCTTTGGAGAGGAAGTGGTCTAAGGTAGTAACTTGCCCGAATCCGCAAAATGGGCATTTTCTAAGAGGGGCAATTAATTTTATTTGATCGTAGTAGGCGCGAGCAGGCTTGCTGTCTCCAATCATATGTATTGAGTAAAGGTCGACAAGTTCACCCTTTGTCAGATTTTTGACAACCACTTGTTCCGGGTGTGCTCGTCCGCTAGCTGGAAGTGAAAACAAGCGATGTGCGGTTGCTTCGCGATCATACTCATTGAATGCTTTAGAAAGCTGGTTTCTCGCTAAAACGAACCGAAGCGCTATTCCTGGCTCAGAAATCGCCCCCCTACAAGCATCAAGTACCTTTAAATAGTTTATAAATGGTTTCTGAAGTATGTTCATTGCGGCTTTGCCTGGTATTTGTCTCTGACTCTTACTAGAGTTCTCAGTATCGCCTGTGCTTCAAAGCCAAGTTGTTCATCGTACTCATCAAGGATTTGATCAAATGTGCCGCCACGATTAACGAGGTCTTGGAGTACCGAATGGAAGCCTGATTTTGAGACTTCAAGTCCAAAAATTTCACGAGTCAACACCCCTACATTTTCACCAAATGTCTCGATGTCCGGGCGATCTGACCGTCCCTCAGCTCTTATTCTAGTGAGCTTCCATACACATGAGCGCGGTACCTCCTGCGCGACTACAGGAGAATGGGTTGCAATGATTGCTACCCCATTACGTTCGTACAATAAGTCAGACAGGGCTCGTGTAAATGCAGAAAGGAGTGGGGGGTGAAGATGGCTTTCTGGTTCGTCTAGGAGGACTAGAGTTTTTTCCTCAACTTTATCTACGAGCTTAGAAATTGTCAGCAGTACGATGAAATGTCCTGAACTCATCCCTCTGATTTTTTGCTTGGCTACAATAAGCCCTTCCTCCGCCGGAAGTTTTCGATCTTTACTTAAATCCATATCTCCGAAGTTGCTATCCGACTCTAGTTGTTTGATTGCTGTGAACCATCGCTCACGTTTGGCTGGCTGACTAAAGCACGATCCGATGCTCTCAAAAAGCTCTTTTTCAAAGTCGCTACTGGTTTTGGGTGGAGCAAAATTGCCACCTTGTCGTGCTTGTTTCATTCCGATGTAGAAGTACGCAATTCCTTGGGTTCGATCAGGTTGGTCAGATGGTGGGATAAAAGGGTCGAATGCACTGAATGATACGGAAATTACACTGCTAAAGTAGTCTGAAGGTAGCGGAAACTTAATTCCCCAAAGGTTGGTGGAATGAAAGGTGCCAGGGGGTGCTAAATTGTTGTGCTTTTCAGTGATAGCGCCGACCATGTTGTTTAGGATGGTCGTTTTTCCGACCCCATTTGCACCAATTAAAACATGTACGTTAGTCGGTGGTTTGGATGCGGGCTCCACTTGAAAATAGAGATTTACTCCCGCGTGGCTTGGGTCTTTTGGTTCGCTGTAGCTGAAGCTGAAACTGGTGAGCTCTGGTTTTCCTTGTATAATGCGCGAAAATTGCCCGAATATTGACGATGTGCTTACATCGCGCATTAATGACTTTCGAAAAACTATTTCGTCTTTGGCTTTGTCGAAATAAAGATTACTTATAGATGCATCCCTCAGGGCTGTAAGAAGTTCTGTCCCTTTTTTATGGCCCAGATGTTTTTTAATGTTTTTATAGAAATCTACATCTTGTCCGAGTGAAAACCAATCTTCAGAAAGCGCAGTAAAATTATTGGGGATTTTTGTTAGTGTTCTTCCTGGAAGTTGTCCGTTGTAGCCGATTTTCGTTGTGCCTAAATTGATTTTTTGATTGTTGATGGTGCAGTATACGTCAAAGGAAGTTTTGTAATCGAAGTCATCCCATCCGTCGGGCACAAGAATTATTGCATCTTGAGAGGCTAAATTTATTTCATTTTTACCAATGACAAAAAAATTAATGCTCATTACAAAACCATTCTTTTGAAAAAGTACAAGCGGCATGAGGTTTTTGTTGAGCGTATAGGGTCACGTACGAACATTTGATTGCCTCCATGCGATAGTGGTGTATTGATATCATGACTTGGTTGGATCGTCTAGGTCGAGCTTCAATGACTTTTGGGATTGATGACTGAGCTATTGCGCTTTTTAAGCTTTTTGGAAATCGATCGCGGTCGGCTAACTGATGAACGAACAGGTACATCAATTAATGCCCTCTACCCTAAGAAACACTCACTTATAACTCACCACAAACGTTCAAGAGTGCGCACCAACCCCTCAGTAGACTCGCCCGACGTCTTCTACTGCAGGTTCCCCATGGACATTTTCCTCTACGCGTTCAGCGTCATGTACAGCCCCGGCCCCGTCAACTTGATGGGCCTGAATGCCGGGCTTACGGGCAAGTTACGGCGCTCCAGCGGCTTCTACATCGGCGTGGGCTGCGCGATGCTGCTGATGTTCGTGCTGTTTGGCTACACCGGCGAAGCGATCATCTCCCAGGCGGCGCTGCCGTATATATCTTTGATTGGCGGCGTGTACACGCTGTACCTCGCGTACCAAGTGTTCACCGCCCGTACCGAGGTGGATGACGCCTCAAGCTCGCCGGCCAAGACCCTGACCTTCTTAAATGGCCTGGTGATCCAGTTGCTCAACCCCAAGGGCATCGTCGCGGTGTTGCCAATCACCAGCGTGATGCTGCCGGCGGCGCATATTACCGGTGCCTCGATCTTTGGCGTGTCGGCCTTGCTGGGGCTGGGGGCAGTCGGCGCGCCGTGGGTTTACGCATTGCTGGGCGCGCTGCTGGGGCGGCGGATCAACGGAGCGGCGGCGTTTACCTGGTTCAACCGCTGCATGGGGCTGGCGCTGGCCGGCTGTGCGTATTTCATGTTTCACGCGTTCTATTTGCACGTCCTTGCGCCTTGAACCGAGGGCTTGCCTCGGTGGCGCGCAGTTTCAGGCCACAGGACGATTGACCTCAATGGCGTCAAAACCCTTCCAGCGGTACAGCATCACCGAGATCGCCCAACTGACGGCAAATATCGCGATGATGATGTACCCGAGCATGCCGAAGCTGTCGTTCAAGGCGCCGATAAAGCCCCAGAACGCGCCTTTGAGGTCCAGTTGGTCCGAGATCAGCCCCAACGCCTCGATACTGCCGATCACCACAGCGACGACCACTGACACCAGGGTGATGGTCATGTTGTAGTAAATCTTGCGGATCGGCTTGAGGTAGGCCCAGCCGTAGGCGCCGAGCATCAAGTGGCCGTCGAGGGTGTCGACCAGCGACATGCCGGCGCTGAACAGCAGCGGGAACACCATGATCGACCAAGGCGACAGGCCCTGTGAGGCCTGGCTGGCGGAGATGCCGAGCAAGCCGACCTCGGTGGCGGTGTCAAAGCCCAGGCCGAACAGAAAGCCCAGCGGGTACAGGTGCCAACTGCGCGTTATCAAGCGAAACAGCGGGCGAAAGAAGCGTGCCAGCAAACCCCGATCAGCCAGCAGCAGGTCAAAATCGTCATCCACATAAGCGCCGCCTTCGCGCACATGCCGCCAGGCTTTGTAGATGGCGCGCAGGATGATCAGGTTCATCAGGGCGATCAACAGCAGAAACAGCGCCGACACCGAAGTGCCGATCACACCGCCTACCGCTTTGAAGGTTTCGAAGTGCGCCTGCATGGCCGACGCTGCGAACACCACGCCAATCGAGGCCAGTACCACCACGGAGGAATGCCCGAGGGAGAAAAACAAGCCCACGGCTACCGGGCGTTTCTGCTCTTGCATCAGCTTGCGGGTAGCGTTGTCGATGGCCGCGATATGGTCGGCGTCCACCGCATGGCGCAGGCCGAAACCGTAGGCGAGCAGGGCGGTGCCGAGCAGCACCGGATGGTCGTGGAAGGCCGCCAGCGCCCAAAGCCAGGCACCGACGTTAAGGGCGATCAATACCCCATAAATACCAAACAGTTTGCTGCGCACTTGGCGATTGGAATCGCTGAAAACCTGGGCAAGACGGTGGATCATCAGGTAAACCCTATGGGCAATGGTGCGGCCGCGCACAAGCTTGCGCGGCTCCTGTGGGAAACTTAATGGATATTGCCGGCGTCGATGATGAAATCTGTGCGGCTTTTTTGGGTTAAACGTTGGAGAAAACGATGACGAGCATGAACGATCAATCCGCCGAGGCAGTGATCGCGTTCTGGAAGCAGGCAGGACCCAAACGCTGGTTCGCCAAGGACGACGCGTTTGACGCAGCCTTTCGCGAGACCTTTCACGCCACGCATATGCAAGCCGCCCGGCGTGAGCTGGAAAGCTGGCTGGATTCGGCGCAGGGCGCGCTGGCCTTGCTGATTTTGCTGGATCAGTACCCGCGCAATGCGTTTCGCGGCACGGCGCATATGTTTGCCACCGACCCGTTGGCGCGTCTGTATGCACGGCGGATGGTGGACGCCGGGTTGGATCAACAGATCGAGCCCGAACTGCGTGCGTTCTGTTACCTGCCGTTTGAACATTCCGAAGACCCGGCAGACCAGCAGCGCTCGGTGGCGTTGAACCGGCATTTGGATGCCAACACCTACCATTGGGCCAAGGAACACGCCGATATCATTGAGCGGTTTGGGCGGTTTCCCCATCGCAATGCGGTATTGGCCAGGGCAACCACCCAGCCCGAGCATGAGTTTCTCAAGGCCGGCGGCTTCACCGGCTAGGCGGCGGTCGCATGATCGTTCCCACGCTCTGCGTTGCCTTGCGCAAGGCTTAAGGCATGCGCCAACTTGGGACGCGGAGCGTCCGGGGCGGCATTCCCACGCAGAGCGTGGGAACGATCATGCTTCCTAGGCCTCGGCGGGCGTCTGGGTTTCCTTGGTACCCACTGGACGAAAGCGCCGCAGCCCCTTGAGGTCGACCGCCCAGCGCAGTGCTTCGGTGGCCGACGGGCGTGGGCCATGGGTGATCGCGTTGTCATCCTGGGTGAGCGTGCCGAGGTAGCCCTGTGCGCCGCCGCGCTCGCTCCAATAACCGGTATGGCTGAGCCAGGAGCGGGCGAGCCAGCCTTTCCAGGTACTTACAGTGACCGGTAAATCCAGCACGCCTGCACCCATCACCGGCTTGACCGGGCCGCCGACGATATCGCCAAACAAACCGTAGGGTGCGGGGAAGTACAGGTTGGTCCAGCGTGTCACGGCGAACGCCGCCGCGTGGTGCAGGTACTGCGGGGTAAACGGTTTTTGCCCCAGCATCACCGGTTGACGGGCGTTGTAGCCGTAGCCCTTGGTGTCCTCGGTGGGCGGGCAAGCGGGGGCTTCGCGGCGTTCGATGCGTTTTTTGAAGTCACTCACGCTGCGGCCCAACAACAGGCTGGCGTGGGCCATGGGGCTGCCCACAGTGACTAAATCGGTAATGCGCCAGGGGTTGCCCAGGCCGCGCTGCTCGATAAAGGCTTCGGCCTGTTGTTCACGAAATCTAAACAGACTGCCCAGGCTTGCGTCGAGCGCCGCGCCGGCGTTGGGCAGTGCTTCCTTGACCACCGGTTGCAGCGGTTCGTGGTCAGCGTAACGGCGAGCCAGCTCGCGGTTGCTGGGGATGACTTTAGTCAGTTGATCGTGGTGTTCATGCCACAGGTAGCCGACGATGTCGTAGGCAATCACACTGCCCAAACTGTGGCCGACGACGATGATGCGGTCGTAGTCGCCTTTGTTATGCAGGGCGCGCAGCAATGCCACGCCGTCGGCGCGGATCTGTTCGCGCACTACCACGTTCTGCGGGTTGGGGCTCAGGTAGCGGGCCGCATCGCCCAGGTAGGACAGCGCGGAATAACGCAGCCCCAAGCCAATGGCGCCGAGCAGCAGCGGCACCAGTGCGAAGGGATTGTCGCTGTGGTCGAACCGGCCCCAGGCCGTGGCGAGGGTGCCACTGGCAATCAGCAGCAGGAGCACCATCACCGTCCAGCGCGTGGTACGCCAGATCGGCACGATGGCGTCGGGAATATCACGGCGCGGGCGCTTGAAAATATCCCACAGCCAGCCCAGCAGGTGGCCGACCTTGGTGCCCTGCATTTTGTGGGCCCAGTAATACTCGTAGAAATCGGTACTGGTACGGCCCGACGACTTCAATACACGCAGGTCGAAATTGCGCGAAAGCCGGTCCGGCTTGCTCCAGTAGAACGGCGTGCCATCGGGCGTGTCCGCCGGGATCATCGCTTCGACGAAACCGCGCAAGGTGTCCATCGGGCGCTGTTCGCCGATGCCGTGTATAACGACAACTGCTTGTTTCATAAGCTTATCTTCCTTGAAAGCTATGGGTGAGGGTGGCGAAGGCCGGAGCAGCTTCGCGGTGTGGCCAAGAGCTATTATCTTGCCATTAATGCTGCTATTCCCGCCAGGAATGCCTCCATAAAAACTGCGCATTGTCTTTCTCGCCGTCGATCTCGTAGCGTGGGCTCTCACCCAAGGAGAGCCTGTATGCCTTCACCGTCGTTGCGCCTGTATGTCGATGCTCAATTCACCAGCCCCTACGCCATGTCGGTGTTCGTCACCCTGCAGGAAAAGGGCCTGGCCTTCGAAACCGTCACCCTTGACTTGGACGCGGCGCAAAACCGCGCGGCCGAATTTGTCCAGCTGTCCCTGACTCAGCGCGTGCCCACGTTGGTGCAAGGCGACTTTGCGTTGTCGGAGTCTTCGGCGATCAGCGAGTACCTGGATGAGGCCTACCCCGAAACCACGGTGTACCCGACGGACCCAAAACAGCGGGCGAGGGCGCGTCAGGTGCAGGCGTGGTTGCGCAGCGACTTGCAGGCGATTCGCCAGGAACGCTCGACGCTGGTGGTGTTTTACGCGCAGAAGATGCCGCCGTTATCGCCTGCGGGTGAGGCGGCCGCGCACAAGTTGATTCAGGCGGCACAGGCGTTATTGGCAGGCAACTCGGCGTACCTGTTCGGAGCGTGGTCGATAGCCGATGTTGACCTGGCCGTGATGCTCAACCGTTTGATCCTCAACGGTGACAACGTGCCGACCGAGTTGGTGGCCTATGCACAACGCCAATGGCAACGGCCATCGGTGCAGGCCTGGGTCAACCTGCAACGTCCGGCGCTCTAAGGGTTACAACCATTCCTGGGCCACACGCCGGTCCAGGTCTTCCCAATCGGCCATGCCCAGCACCCGCATGGTGTTCAAACCGCGCAGGTAGCCGCGCAGCTGCTGGGCGCTGGCACAACGCAGGTCGGCGTCCGCGGTGTCGTCCTGCAGCACGTTTTCATATTCAACCAGGTAATCGGCGACCCGCTCGCGAAACTCCGGCAATACGGCTTCGCGGATGCGGTCGAAGGTTTTCTGGTGGGGCTTCATGGCGTGGTCCTTATAGGTTTTATGGGGGTAGGCTGCCTGACACTATCGGTTCAAATGATAGTCACCATCAAGGATCACAAGTTCTGTTTTTGCGCCAAAAGCGGACAATCACGCCATCGACACGCTGTTCAAGGAAATGCGCGATGAGGACGATAATCCAGCTGGGCCTGATGGTACTGATGCTCGGCACGGCAGTGCTGGCCAACCCGGCGATTGCTGATGATCTGCGTACCGGCCATTTGCTGCCCCTCGTCGGTAGCGTAGACTCCCTGCGGCACGCGCAATCGGTGGGGGTGTTGTACAGCGAAAACACCCGCGACAACCTCAGTTATCTGGAACGCTACCACGCCATGGCCATGAACGGCGCCAAGGATGCCCTCGACGGGCGTATCCGCCAGGCGTTCGTCAACAGCTCCGACCCGGAACTGGCGATTGATTGGTTAATGAGTTCGCTGCAGGGCACTTTTCTCACGGTAACGGTCTATAGCAGCCTGGATGAACTGGTGCAGGCGCACCCGGATGTGGTGGTGGTGCTCGATACCCACAACCAGCTGTTGACCCAGCGTAACGATCAGGTTGAGGCGCGCTTTGTTGCACGGTTCTATGACGTGAACCTGCAATACATTGCCAAGGCCGAAGGCTCGGTGCACAAGCAAGTGCCGTCGGTGTGGGTGCGTGATAAGGCGGCGCCGGAGATTGCCGCACAGATTGAACAGCAGCGTGATGTACAGCTTGATGCGTTGAAGCAGTTCGATGTGTCGCTCAAGGCGCTGGTAAGCGCCAGTTAATGTGAACTTTTCTTTTTATATTCAGGATTTTATATGCGCGCTTTTTTCGTCCCGGCCCTGGCTGCGGCTCCTTTGTTGCTGACCGGTTGTATCACCGCTCCGAACGCTCCAAGCTTGACCCTGCTAACTGACAAGACCCCGGAAGGCTATGTGCAGTGCGTATTGCCCAAGCTTGAAAAGCACGGCATTACCTCGACCGTGACCCAGAACTCGCGTCATGCCAAAGTGGTGTTGACCAGCAAGATTGCTGCCGATGATGTGCTGGAAGCCTACAAATCCCAGGACGGCACCAAGGTGTTCCTGTATGAGCGCAAGCCACTGGCGTCGGCGATCAAGCCATCGCGGCTTGAGTTGGCGGCACAGGACTGCAAGTAACTCGAGCCTTCACACCGTTCAAGGTGGGAGCTGGCTTGTAGGGTCGCCGCATCGCTGCGATAGCAGAGTGTCAGTCACTAAACCTCTCGACTGATACACCGCCATCGCAGCGATGCGGCGACCCTACAAGCCAGCGCCCACATTTGGATTTATGGTGGGCCTAGGGTTTGGCTTCGTTGCTGAAGATGTTCACGGTGTTGACCAGCCCCTTGGCTGCCAACGCCACCAACTCACCGCCTTTTTCCACCGTCGCCAGTGCGGGATCAGAGCCCATGCGGCCATCCGGAAAGCGTGCGCGGAAGTCCAGTGCTTCGCGGATCGGCCCGGTGTTGGCGATTTGTGGCGAATATTCAGCCGACTTGATCGACTCCGGGTACGCCCATTGCGTCACCGCAATCTCCGATGGTGTGGCATGGCTGCCGTGGCCCACCGGGAATTGGCGGTGAGCCAGTTCGTTGACGCCTTCCAAGTCCCACCAGTTCACCAGCTTGAGCGCAAACCCGGCCGGGCGGCGCGCGTAGCTGGCTTCGGCGTACAGCTCGGAAAAGGCTGCTTCGATGGTGGCGATATTGCCGCCGTGACCATTCAAGAACAGGATCTTCTCGAAACCATGCCCGGCCAGCGAACGCACCCAGTCGCCAATCGCGGCGATAAAGGTGGAAGGGCGCAACGAAATGGTGCCGGGAAAGCCCAGGTGGTGCTGGGCCATGCCGATATTGAAGGTCGGGCCGATCAGGATGTCGGCGTTCTTCTGTGCCTCATGGGCGATGATTTCCGGGCACATCCAATCAGTGCCCAGCAGGCCGGTGGGGCCGTGTTGTTCGTTGGAGCCGATGGGGATCACCACCGTGCGGCTGCGCTCCAGAAACTGCCCGATCTCGATCCAGGTGGACGTATGTAGAAGCATGCGACGCTCTCTTTTATCTGTGGGGACAGGCTAACCACCACGGATTGTACGACTACTGGCCACTTGTTGGGGCTTGCAGTTCAAGTACGTCGAGGACTTCAGCCAGCGCTGGTCCGGGTACCAGGAGAACATGAACTGCCCATCCTTGAGCTTGTCTACCACCTGACGCGCTACTTGTGGGCGCACAGCCGGGCAACCCTGGCTGCGGCCGATACGGCCTTCGCGCTTGCTCCAGGCCGGGTTGACGTAGTCGGCCGCATGAATCACCAGCGCGCGGTCGCGGGCCTGGTCATTGAAGCCCGGCTCCAGGCCGTCCATGCGCAACGAGTAGCCGTGGGTGCCCAAGTAACTTTCCTGGGTGCGGAACAAACCCAGGCTGGATTGGTGGCTGCCTTCCCGATTGGAGAACTGCGTGGCGAAGTTTTCCCCGGATTTGGCACCGTGAGCCACCAGGTCGCGCAGCACCAGGGTCTTTTTGCGCAGGTCGAAGATCCACAGCCGACGGGCGGTAGAGGGCTGGGAGTAGTCAATGACGGCCAGGCGATCCGAGCGTTCCTCGCCGTTATTGACCGCGCATTGCACCGCGCTCAGGGCGCTTTTCAGTACAGTGGGATTGAGTTCTGGAGCCGAGCGCGCCAGGCTGCTATACAAAGTAGGAGGGTTGGCATTGGCGGCGAGCGCAACAGTGCTCAGCGTAGCCAGGGTCACGGCGATCAAGCCGGCGCGGCATATAAAAGTCAGCATCTACAGTACATCCCCCCCGCTGTGGATTGGAGTTAAGTCAATTGTTCAAAAAACACGCATGTTACTTGAGCATTTGCCTGCTCGTTGCACCACTGGTCGCGACAGCTGATGAGCTGCCGGTGGACGCTGTGCCGGTGGTTTCAACCAGCCCGGTGCAATTGGCCCTTTCTCAACTGCCCAGCGTTTGCCCCACCCTTGCCGCGCAGATAGACGCAACGGCGCAAGCGCGCTTGCAGGCGCTCTACCAGCAGCAGGGTAATGTGCCGTTGTGGTCCGATGAGCGCCGCCATGCACTGCAATCTCAGTTGTTGGTGCTGGCCGACGATGGCCTGGACCCTACCCACTATAGCCTGCCTACCGTGGAGGCCACGGGTAACGTGCTGTGCAGCGATATCGGCAGCAGTCGGCAATACCTGCAAGCCCTGCAGGATCTGCATTACGGCCGCCTGCAACAGTCGCATTTCGAGCCGCTGTGGCATTCCCAGCCACCCACCCTGGACCCGAATGCCCAAGTGTTGGCTTTTGCCGCCACCGGCCTGCAAGACATGGCGCAAGCCTTTGACCAGGCGCGCCCCAGCGCCGACCTGTACCGCAGCTTGCGCAATACCTATGCCACTGTGCGCCTGCAGCCGCTGCCCCACTGGGACCCGGTCGCCACCGGGCCGCTGCTCAAGCCCGGCATGGAAGACCCGCGCGTGCCCGAACTGGCGCGGCGCTTGTACAGCGGTGGTTATCTCGCCAAGGCGCCGACGGGCAACAGCCGGCAGTACCGTGACGAGTTGGTCAAGGCGGTCAAGGCCTTCCAGCTCAGCCACTCGTTGCAGGCCGACGGTGTGATAGGCACGGGCACCGTGGCCGAACTCAATATCAGCCCGGCGATGCGCCGCGATCAGTTGCGCATCAACCTCGAACGCTTCCGCTGGCTGGCCCAGGACCT
Source organism: Pseudomonas sp. ChxA (assembly GCF_030263855.1). Taxonomy (NCBI): domain Bacteria; kingdom Pseudomonadati; phylum Pseudomonadota; class Gammaproteobacteria; order Pseudomonadales; family Pseudomonadaceae; genus Pseudomonas; species Pseudomonas sp. ChxA. Next base: position 4,140,024 of record NZ_JARPMK010000001.1, on the reverse strand, counting down.
GGAGCCTGAAGGCGTTGTGGTCAACGTTGCGGCCGCGCAACTGAGCGTCTACCAAGCCGGCATTCCGGTGTGGCAAACCCGCCTGCAAGTCGGGCGTGCCGAACGCCAGACGCCGCTGCTCAAGTCGCGCATTACCCGGCTGACCCTCAACCCTACGTGGACCATCCCGCCGACCATCATGCGTGAGGACAAACTCCCGGCCATCCGCCTCAACCCCGAATACCTGCGCCAGCAAAACCTGCAAGTGCTCGACGCTCAAGGCCGCCCACTCACCGCCGACCAGGTGGATTGGTCGCGCCCTGGCAATATTCTGCTGCGCCAGGAGGCCGGCCCGCGCAACCCGCTGGGCCGCATCGTGATGCGCTTTCCCAACCCTTATTCCGTTTACTTGCACGACACGCCAAGCCAGCCGCTGTTTACCAAAGGCCCACGGGCATTCAGTTCGGGCTGCGTGCGTGTTGAGCAGCCGATGATGCTGCGCGATTTGCTGGTAACCCCGGCCGAACGCACGCGCACTGAAGAATTGCTGGCCACCGGCACAACCCATGAGTTCAGGCTGGCCACGCCGGTGCCGGTGCTGTTGGGCTACTGGACGGTGGAGGTCGATCGCCAGGGCGGGTTGGTGTACTCGCCGGATATTTATGGGCGTGACCCAGTGTTGGTGAAGGCGATGGGGGCGGTGCTCTGAAGCTCGTTGTGGCTGATGGGATTACTGTGGCGAGTACGCTCGTTGTGGCAATCAGGCTTGTTGTGGCAGGCGGGCTTGTTGTGGCGAGCAGGCTTGCCCTGCGTTGGGCTGCGAAGCAGCCCCAAAACCAGACACTGATGTTTATCTGACAAAACGCGGTGACTGTATTAGGGCCGCTTCGCAGCCCAACGCAGGGCAAGCCTGCTCGCCACATCAAGCCTGCTCGCCACAGGGGTGATGTGTGCCAGGATCACTTCGACGGCCTCGGCGGCTGTCACACTTGCAGTGTCGACAGTCAGTGGCGCTTCAGTCCACGCCTCATATTCATGTACTGACACGGACTGCCAGGAGGGCGGCACCAACCCGGCAACATCGCCCGTGCGGCTTTCCACACGGCGCTGATGCTCCCGCAGGTCAGAGCAAATCACCTCAATATCAAGCAGCTCGACACCCGCTGTCGCTGCTACGGCCTGCCATGCCTCCCGGCTTTCCTTAACAGGGTTCACACAGTCGGCAATCACCGTCTGCCCCAATCGCAAATTGCTCAATGCCAGCGCATTCGCCACGCCATAACCGCTGGCGCCCACATCACTGGTCAGTACGTTTGCATCCCGAAGCGCCTGCTCAATCACATCAATACGCAGGTAAGCCGCGTTTATCCGACGTGCCAGTTCGCTGGCAATCGTGGTCTTGCCGGTGCCGGGCAGGCCGCTGAATACAATAAGCATGGTCAATCCTTTGAATGGGGCGCCCGGCCAGTCTAGCCGCGCTTACTTCAAATAGCAGGTGCTGATCCAATCGGCCGGGTGGGCCGCCAGCTGCGTGGCCACGGGCAGGTAGCGTTTATCCAGTTGCGCCGCCAGCCAGAACAGCGTCGCGCTGCTTTTGGCATCCCAGGTGCCGCTGTAACCGGGTTCGCCCACCTTGGCGCGGTCTTTGTCGAACTGAACGTGGGTATGCAGGAATTCCTGGTGGCTGCGTTGCCCAGTGGCGTAAGGCACCAGCCAATCCAGCGCGGCGCCCAGCGACGCGCCATTGGCCTTGAGGCTCAGCCAGTCGCCGCCGTAGGGCTTGGCCGCCAGTGCGGCCTGCACCAGCGGCTCAAGGTCGTAGACCACGTAATGCAGGGCGTCACGGTCCTGGAAGTCTGTGACCGAACCGTCGGGCAGGATGTTGTCGGCGACTTGCTGTTTAAACAGCTGATGAGCCTGTTCAAGCATGGCCTGGTCGTTGAGTGCGCCGGCGGCCAGGGTCACCAACTTGATGCGGTGGCTCTGCCAGTTATTGGTCTGGGTGCCTTTTTTCGGGCCGTGGAATTGTTCGATATGCGCGAGGTAGCCATTGCCCAGGTTGCTGATCAAGCGGCGGCTGGCTGCGCGGGTTTCCAGGCGCAGGTGGTCGGCGGTCAGCGCATAGGCCGTGATCAGCATATCCAGGTTGGTTTCGTCGATGGGGTTGAAATCCGGCTGGTAGACATCGGCCCACGCGGCAAGGTAGTCATCGACTTGCCTGAGGTAGCGCGGGTCACCGCTGATGCGCCAGGCCAGCGCCGCCTGGCGCATCAGCGGCCAGTCCTTTTCGGCGGCAATGCTTTGCTCGCGAATGCCATGGTTTGGCAGGGTGCCTTCGGTGTGCACATGCGGCAACGGCGCAGGTTGGTCGGCCAAATGCCTTTGGGCGTTGGCCAGCAGGGCGTTGGCTGCCGGGTTTGCCGCCGCAGGCTGGCAGAGGCTTGCAGCCATGGTCACCCCGGGCAACGAGGCCAGCAGCAAGGTAAAGACGAGGGTGGTTTTGTTCATGGACGGTTCTGCTGGATGAGGATGCGCCAACGCTAGCACGTGGCTGAAACGGCTAGGATGAAACTCCCGTATGCTTGCAGGCTGATCTCGAACAAGGACCGCCCATGACCTTGCCCTTTGTGAAGATGCATGCCCATGGCGACGATTTCATCATCATCGACCGCCGTGGCCAGGACGACCCGATCACTGCGCAGGTGGCCCGGCGGCTGGGCAACCGCCACACCGGTATCGGCTTTAACCAACTGGCCGTGGTGCTCGACTGCGAAGATGCGCTGGCCCGCATCAAGTTCTGGAACCCCCACGGTACGCCGCTGCAAACCTGCGGCAGCGCCACCCGTGGCGTAGCTGACCGCTTGATGCATGAGACCGGTCGCAACAGCCTCGTACTGCGCACCGATCGAGGCTTGTTGACCTGCGTTCGAGCGCCCGGCCAGCAAGTGTCGGTGGACATGGGCGCGCCTTCGTTGGACTGGTCTGCCGTGCCGTTGGCCGAAGCGCTCGACACCCGCATCTTGCCCATCGATGGCGCGCCTGCCGCCTGCAGCATGGGCAACCCGCATTGCACCTATTTTATCGACGACATCAGCGCCATCGACGTGGCGGCCGTGGGCCCGGCGCTGGAGACCCATCCGTTGTTCCCGGCCAACACCAATGTGCATTTTGTGCAGGTACTGGACCGCAGCCATATCCGCCTGCGTATCTGGGAACGCGGCGGGGGCGTGCCGCTGGGGTCCGGTTCCTGCTGTTGTGGCGCAGTGGTCAATGGGATTCGGCGCGGTTTGCTGGACGCCACGGTTGAGGTGCAGTGCGACGGTGGCACGGTCACTGTGCAGTGGGACGGGCAGGGCGGTGTGGTGTTGACCGGTCGTGTCGAGCCGGTCATGCAGGGCACGGTGTACCTGGTCTAAAACGTCACGGTAAAGGTCGTGCCCAGGTTGGTGCAGGAATTCACCGCCACGTCGCCACCGTGCGCCTTGGCCAGTTCACGCACGATATACAAGCCCAACCCCACGCTGCGCACCTCGCTGCCCTGGTCGGTGCCGCGGGTCATGGGCTCGAACAGCACGGCGATCAGCGTCTGCGGGATCGCGGCACCGTGGTTATGCACCGCCACTTCGCAGCCACTGTCGCCCAAGCGTGAAGTGATGGTGATAGGCAGGAGCAAGTCGCCATAAGCCACGCTGTTGGCCACCAGGTTACCAATGATCTGCTGCACCCGGTCGGCATCCAGGCACGCCTGGCCGATGCCTTCGGCCTGGTGCTTTAACGTGGCCTTGGGGAAGGCCATGCGCAGTTCATCCACGGCGTGTTGGATCACGCTGTGCAAATCCAAGGGCGTGGTCTTGATGCTGATCCCGTGGCCAACCCGGGCCTGGGTAAAGTCCAGCAGGTCGGCAATCATTCGCTGGGCGCGCTCGGAGGACTGGCCGATATGGCCCAGCAACTGGCGTTCCTTGGGCGTGCGCTCGCTGCGTGCAAGCATGTCGGTGGCCATGCGGATGGCGGTCAGCGGGTTTTTCAGGTCATGGCTGACGATCGCCACCATCTGCTCGGCAAACAACGCGCGGCGCTGGGCAATGGCATAGGCTTCGCTCAGTTCCGCCTGGGCCTGATGCAGGGCCAATTCGGTGCTGGTGCGTTCCTGCAACAGGGCTTCGGCGAGCTTGCGTGCATTGAGCAGCTCGCGCTCGTACTTGTCGCGGTCGGTAGTGCCGAACAGTGCCAGGTCGTGTACCAGCGTGCCGGCCTGTTCGCGGGCGTTGGCGTTGAGCAATACGGTCACTTTGTGCCCGTCGTGGTGCACCAGGTCGAGTTTGACTTCGCTCACACTGCCACGCATGCGCAGCATCGGCGCCAGGTGGGTCTGGTGGAATATTCGCCCGCCCATGGTCAGCAAGTCCTGGAAGCGCCGCCCGCACAGCTCGGCGCTGCGCAGCCCCAGCCATTCGCCGAACATGGCGTTGGCGCGCAGGATCGTGCCGTCTTCGGCCGTGACGGCCAGGGCACAGGCGGCGTTCTCGAACAGGTCAGCTGGCATGGGCCACGGCCCACGGCGCCAGGAAGTTGTCCATCGCCATCGTGCAAGCCAGGGGCGCGCTCATATGCGGGCAATGCCCGACGTTATCGACCAGGCAATAGGTGCTGTTGGGCAGCACGCTGTGCAAGTATTCGCCCACGGCCACTGGCGCAATCAGGTCGTCACGGGATTGCAGGATCAGCACGGGTGTGGTCAGGCCGATCACGTCTTTGCGGTTATCCGACATAAAGGTCACCCGCGCAAACTGCTTGGCGATATCCGGTTCTGTGCGGCAGAAACTGTCGCTCAGCTCGGCACTCAACCCCGGTTGCTCGGGGGCGCCCATGATCACGGGAGCCATGGTGCTGGACCAGCCCAGGTAGTTGCTGTCGAGGGTGTCGAGCAGGTCATCGATATCGCTGCGCTTGAAACCGCCGACATAATCCGCGTCGTCGATATAGCGCGGCGAAGGGCCGATCATCACATGGGCCGCGATACGGCCTGGCGCCAGGCGGTCGGCGAGGGTGGCGATCATCGCGCTGACCGAATGGCTGACCAGGATCACCGGACCGCTGGCAAAAGCGTCGATAATCTCGTTCAAGTCGCGGGCATAACCCTCCAGCGCAGCGTATTTGGTCTTGTCGAATGCGCTGATGTCCGACAGGCCGGCACCCACCAGGTCATACATCACGACGCGAAAACGCTCGGCAAAGGGCGGCGCCAGATAATTCCACATGGCCTGGTTGCAGCCGAAACCGTGGGAGAACACCAGGGTCGCGGTGCCGTTACCCATCACACTGACGTTGTTGCGGTGCTTTAGGTTCATGGGGTTCTCAGTTATGGCGCATTGCTATATGTGCGGGCAGTTTAGATAGTCGCGGGCGCGGGGTCACGCGTTATACGTCTATAAGGTAAAGTCGAGGCCTCCACGAAGAAACTTCAGGTAACAAAGCATGCGGCTGTTTCTGCGCCAAACTGTCTTGAGTCTGCTGGCCTTGGCATTTCTCAGTCTGTTGACCAGCGCCCAGGCGGACACTTCGCCGATCAAAGTCGCCCTCGACCAGCGGGTGATCGACCTCACCAATACGCTGGATAGCGGCACAACCGAGCGCTTGAAGGCTCAACTCGCCGCCCTCGAACAACGCAAAGGCGCCCAGGTTGCCGTGCTGCTGGTGCCTACCACCGGCGGCGCAACCATCGAGGACTTTGCCAACCAGTTGTTCCGTGCCTGGAAACTGGGGCGCAAGGACGTCAACGACGGCATCCTGCTGGTGGTAGCCAAAAACGACCACAGAGTGCGTATCGAGGTGGGTTATGGCCTTGAAGGCACGGTTACCGATCTGCTGGCCCACCGCATCATCGAGGAACACATCACCCCGGCGTTTCGCCAGGGCGACTATGCGGGTGGGATTCAACAAGCTGTCGATGACCTGGGCGTACTGGTAGACGGCGGCGACCTGCCCACGCCGGTGGGGCCTGAGGTCAACCCGCAGGCCATTGCGGTGCTGTTGGCGTTTATCTTTGGGGGCGTCGGCGGTGTGCTGATCGCCGCCGGCAAGCTGCCTTGGCGCTGGGCGTTAATCGCCACCATGGCGGTTACGCTACTGCTGACGCTGTATGGGGGCGGGCGCGACTGGCCGATGTACCTGCTGGTATTGCCGCTGACCCTGCTGATAGGCGGCGCGACCTTCGGCGCCTTGTGGCTGGCGCGCGCCGTGTTTTACTGCGTGATTGGGGTGCTGGCCTATGTGGTCGGGCTGCTGGTGGTGGACCACTTCATCGCCGTCAACTTCGTCCATTGGCTGGTATGGCCGTTTGGCAGTGCGTTAGTGCTGGCGTTGTACGTGGGGCTGTTTTTCGTTATCCACCAATCCTGGAAAAATAGCCCGCGCTTCTTCCTCGTGCGGGTGGCGGCGGTGGTAGCGGTGTATGTGGCCGTCGGGTTACTGCTGGGGCACGGTTATCAAGGCTGGATCATCGCCATACCCGCCGCTTCGGTGGTGGCGTTTATAGTGTTTTTGCAGAGCATTTCCGATGGTGGTTCGGGTTCGGGTGGCGGCTCTGGCTCAAGCTCCAGTTCAAGCAGCAGTTCAAGCAGCAGTTCGTCCGGTGGCGGTGGTTCCAGTGGCGGCGGTGGGGCATCCGGTAGTTGGTAAGTTTTTTTGGGGGGCTCAAATGCCAGTAAGGTAAACTCGCCGTCTTCAGGAAGATGCTTCAGGTAACGATGGAATGATGGTGTTTTTACGACAATCTGTTTTGGGCCTGCTGGCCTTGGTTGTAATGGGGCTGTTAACGAACGCCCCGGTCCATGCCGATACGGTGCGGCCCGCGCTGATCAGCGTCGCGCTGAACCAGCGGGTTATCGACCTGACCGACACTCTGGATGTCAGCACCCTCCAGCGCATGCGCGACCAGCTCGAAATGCTGGAAGAGAGCACAGGTTCACAAATCGCTGTGTTGATGCTGCCCAGCACCGGTGAAGCGAGTATTGAGGACTTCGCCAACCAACTTTTTCGTGCCTGGAGGCTGGGGCGCAAAGAAGTTGACGATGGCATCTTGTTGCTGGTGGCCAAGGACGACCACAAAGTGCGCATCGAAGTGGGGTATGGCCTGGAAGGTACGGTCACTGACCTGCTCGCTCACCTCATAATCCGGGAACACATCGCGCCGGCGTTTAGCCGAGGTGACTACGCCGGAGGTATTCAATACGCCTTGGATGACTTGACTGCGTTGGTGGATGGAGGCGATTTGCCCAAGGTCGTGTGGCAACAACCAAGCCTTGCGACTGAGGTGATAAGCATTCTGCTGGCGCTAGTCGGCGGGGGCGCCATCGCCGTGTGGGGCGTGGCGCGCAAGCAGCGTCGGCCCGTTGTACTGATCGCTCAAGCGATGTTCCTGGGGCTGCTGGTGATGTTCGCCGGTGGCATGGAAACTGCGATGTACTGGCTGGTGCTTCCGCTGGTCCAACTGGCCGGTGCTGCTGTGTTTGGTAATTTGTGGCGCAAGCGCGGGTGGTTTTATGGCGTGTTCGGTGCACTGGTCTACAGCACGGGCGTGGTAATAGTGAGCCAACTCGTGGATCTGAGCCTGGTGAACTGGATCGCGCTGCCGCTGATGGCGCTGATGGTGCTGAGTTACTACGTGAAGTTGTTTAACGTCATCAAAGCATCCTGGAACACGCATCGGGGCTTTTTTATCCTCCGCGCTATGTTCGTGTTGGCGATCTTCCTGGCAGTGTATTTGTTGGCAAGTACCCCCCCTGATCGCTGGGCGGCGTTGGTGATCGCCTCTATTGCCGCATTATTGATTTTTGCCAGGTATGACAACGGGAGCGACTCGTGCGGTGAGGGCGGGTGTCGGTGTTGCTCTTGCTCTTGTTCCGGCTCCCGTTCCAGCTCTAGCTCTAGCTCTAGCTCTAGCTCTAGCTCTAGCTCTAGCTCTAGCTCTAGCTCTAGCTCCAGCTCGAGTTCAGGGTCCAGTTCCAGCAGTAGCTTTTCCGGAGGCGGTGGTTCCAGTGGCGGCGGGGGCGCATCCGGTAGTTGGTAAGCGCTAGCGCGGTTTGTAGCCTACCCATCCTTTGAAACTGAAGCCGGCGTAGAACAGTTCCACGCCTTCAAACCCGGCTTTAACCATCAAGGCGGCATCTTGCTCAGGTGACAGTACCGGCAATTTGGCGCTGATTGCGGTAATCGCGCGCTCGGCATCCTCGGCCGGCACGCCGGAGTCCACCGCAAACGCTGCGTAACGCTTCAACCAGCGGCTTTTTTCCTGCGGTGCCTGGGGGAAACTGTGGTGCGCCACGATCAGCGGTGCTCCGGGTAGCAACCGTTGCCACAAGGCCTTGAGGGTTTGCAGGCGTTCCTCTTCGGGAATGAAGTGCAGGGTCAGCAGGCAGGTGGCGCCGTCAAAGGGACCCAATGGGGCGGTATCGATATAACCCTCGTGCAACTGCACGCGCTCATTTAAAGGGCCCAGTGTCGCCTGCGCCAACTTCAGCATCTCGGCCGACGGGTCGACGCCTGTAAAGCGCCAGCCTGGCTCGGCGTCGGCAAAACGTTTTAGCTCCAGGCCGCCCCCGGCGCCCAATACCAACACACTGCCGGTCGCTGGAACAGTTTCACGCAGCAGCAAGGTGGTCATCCGTTGCAAGCCATCGAAGCCTGGTACCAGACGCACAGGGCCTTCGGCGTAGCGAGCGACGGCATCGGGGTCGGAAAAAAAGCTCATGGCGGGCTCCAGCAGATTGGGCGAGGCGTAAACCCTACTGCGGCCCATCGGCAGAGGCAATTGCTGTCACCTGTATTCGTGGTAAAACGTTGAACCTTGCACCCCTGAGTACGGAGACTCAATGCCAGCTATCAATCCGCCGCCCATTACCGTTCGCGATGCCATTGCCGAGGACGCCTTATGCATTGGCGTGCTCGGTATGCAGGTATTCCTCGATACTTATGCCACCCACGGCATCCGTGCCTCGATTGCCAATGAGGCGTTACAAGCCTTTGCGCCGCAGACCATCGCCCACCTGATGGCACAACCAGGTCTGTCGCTGGTGGTGGCTGAGTCGAACGGCCACCTTGTTGGCTTCGCCCAGATCAAACTCCACGCCACTCATTCGATGATCACAGCACCGGATGCCGCCGAGTTGCAGCGCCTCTACATCCAGGAGCGATTTACCGGCCTGGGAATTGGCTATCGGTTGCTGCAGGCGGCAGAACAGCGCGCAGCCCTGGGCGCCGCGTCTTTATTGTGGGCGACCGTGTGGGTGGGCAATGAACGCGCGTTGGGTTTTTACCCTCGGCGAGGTTATGCGGTGCTGGGCTCGCCGACCTATACCTTCCAGGGAGAAACCCACGGCAATCGTTTATTTGGCAAAACCTTGCAGCCCCGCACATAACGGCTCAGGGCAGGGTGATGTAATCGTTCTGCTGGATGATCGGCTGGTGTGCGCCTTGCACCAGGTGAACATAACGCCCGTCCACCAGATCGATAGGCAGGCAGTCGTCAATGTCCATCACGCCATCGGTATGGGCCTGCGACCAATGCTGCAACAGCTGCTGCTGGCCCTTGCGCCTGGCTTCCTGTTTGTCGCGAGCCACCACCACTAAGTAATGGTGGGCCTCGCCAAACACGTTAGCTTCATAACCCCCCAGGTTGATGAAGTACAGGTGATAAGCACCAGCAGGCGGCGCCATTTGGCTGAGTTCGACCTTCCAGCCGTCTACGCCATCGACCGCCATCCAGGCGTCGATATGCATGCCCTTGGGGCTGCCGAACCAGCCGTCGCGCAACTGCGCGTAGGTGGCTTGCAGCGTGTCCGCCACTGCGAACACCACATCGTGAACTTCGATTTTGGCCCTTGGGTGCTTGCCCCCGAGCATGACCACAAACAGCATTACAGTTCCTGCCTGGCGATTGGGTAAAGGCTAACCATACTTCGATTGAACCCTTTTGTCCGGTCAGTGCCACACTGTTAATTCGCCAACTCATCAGGAGGTTGTTATGCGTACCATTGATCTGGCCGGTGTGCCCGTGCCTGTCATCGGCCAAGGCACCTGGCGCATGGGTGAAAATCCGGACCAGCACAAAGCCGAAGTCGCCGCGTTGCAATTAGGTATCGAAGAAGGCATGAGCCTGATCGACACCGCTGAAATGTACGGCGAAGGTGGCGCAGAAAAGGTGGTAGGCGAGGCCATTCGTGGCAAGCGCGACCAGGTGTTCCTGGTCAGTAAAATCTACCCTCACAATGCCAGCCACAAGGGCGTGCCGCGTGCCTGTGACGCCAGCCTTCAGCGCCTCGGCACTGATCATATCGACCTGTACCTGCTGCACTGGCGCGGCCAGTATCCGCTCGAAGAAACCGTCGAAGCGTTCGAACGTCTGCGCGAGGCAGGCAAGATCGGTCGTTGGGGTGTTTCCAACTTCGACGTCGCCGACCTGCAGGAACTTGCATCCCCGGCCTGTGCCACCAACCAGGTGCTTTACAACATCGAAGAACGGGGTATCGAATTCGACCTGTTGCCATGGTGGCAACAGCACCATTTGCCACTGATGGCGTACTGCCCAATCGCCCAGGGCGGCGAGCTGCTGTCCAGCCCGACGCTCAAGCAAATTGCCCACCGCCATGAGGCCACACCCGCACAGATCGCCCTGGCCTGGGTACTGCGCCAGGAGGGTGTGATTGCCATCCCCAAGGCGGTGAGCCCCGAGCATGTGCGGCTTAACGCAAACGCCGCGAAACTGGTGCTCGACGAGCACGATCTGGATGCGATCGACCGTGTGTTCGGCGCACCCAAACGCAAGCATCCACTGTCAATGGTATAGCCAGTAATGGTGTAGCAAACGCGCAGAAACGGTGCCGTCCATGGCCGCCGTTTCTGCGTCGTCCAGGGTTAGCCGGCGACCGGGCTACGCCAATCGTCCGAGCCGGAAGTCCCTGCCACTTCGTGGGTCCAAATGATCTTGCGATAGGTGAAATGCACATCTTCCAAATGCGTGAAGTGCGCGTTTTCCGGCGCCTGGCAGTTCGGCATGCGTGACTGGATATCCACGATGGTGGCACCCTCAAGCTCGATGGTGAAGTAGTGCTCCTGGGTGCCGGCCGACGACGTACGGAACCATTGCAACTGGCATTTGACTTCTTCGCCACTGGTCAGCGCGCTGAACAGCAGAGGCGATGATTTATCGAAGACCTTACTGATCATCAACGGTTTGTGAACCCTCTGGCCGGTTGGCTGACCGGATTGCGGGTCACGGGGGATGATCACCTGATGTGAAAAGGCCTGGACCAGAATCTGGTCTTCGTGGCCCTCCTGGTAAATGTTGCCTACCGAGTCCTGGGTAAAAGTGCCTGCCGTAATCAGTCCTTGTTTTACACCGGTGATCGAAAGGTATGCGGGTGTTGGCATGACGGGTTTCCTTGCCTGATGAATTAAGTAGTGCCAAGCGGCAGTTGTGCCGGTTGGGCAAGTTCTTATAACAAGAAGCGTGCCTGAAATTAACCGAGCCAGTAAAACCAAGGGGTGCGCTTGTTGTCAGGCTGGTTTTCGATAAGTGGCTCGTCGTTTTAATCGGATTTTAATGAAATTGTTTGCGCAGAAGTGCGCATTAATTTGCTCGTCTTGCTGTTGCGTGCGCTTATTGAAAGGAACAGTGCAATTAAACATATTGTGCTGATTTTGCTGTGCAAAATGCTGCGCACGCCAATAATTTAGGGGGTTGTAGGAAAATCCTTAAGTGCGAGCTTGAGACTTGCTGGATGTCATTTGCACGGCTAGTGTTTGCGAACTTCGTGGCGCAAGTGGCGAGGTTTTTATAATCGTGCTTTTTGCGCCTCAGTGTGGTTCAGGTGCACAGGATTTCATTATTTTATTGGTGTGCGGCCCAAAATGGATTATTCAGGCGCTTTGTGTGGTTATTATCTTGAACTTGCCTTAGTGCCCTGTGCGCAAAGTAACTTTGCAGGCAGTAATATGCGCTTTTCAAGTGAATATGAAGACTTGGAGGCCGAACTTGGCAAGCACCAATCGATTCATGTCAGCACTCAGCCGGACTGGCAGGTGGTCGTGCAAATCAGCGAGTGCCTGCTGCGTCAGCACACCAAGGATCTGCGGGTGGCCGCCTGGTTGACGTGGGCGTTGTACCAGCGTGAATCTTTGCCAGGGCTGGTGGCGGGCCTGGGGTTGATGCGTCATTTATGCGAGCACCATTGGGCGGTTGTCTATCCGGAAAAATTGCGCACCCGTGGCGCAGCATTGGGCTGGTTGGCGCTGCGCCTGGAGCAGGTATTTGCACAAGGCTTTTCGCTCAACGATCAGCAGCCATTATTTCGCGGCATGCTTGAACATCTGGTGCACCTTGATCGGCTCTGGTCGGCGTATTTGGGCGATGAGGCGCCGCTGTTGTTGCCGCTGCGCAGGCAGTTGACGCAGCGGTTGGAGCAGGCCGCAGCAGAGCTGCCTGAAGCCGATTCGGCGGGTGTGATTGCGCAGGTCAAGCAGGCGGCGACGCGGTTGCCGAGCGCCGAGCCGGCAGCAGGTCAGGACAACACTGGCGGCCAGACGATAGCCAGCGAAAAAGACGCGCACAAGTCACTGCGCACGTTACAGGAACATGGCCGGCACTTATGCAACTGGTGGCTGCGCCAGGATGCGGCCGACCTGCGTGCCTTGCGCCTTAACCGGACACTGACCTGGCTGGCACTCAACAGCTACCCGGACGCTGACAGTGAGCGGCTCACGGTGCTTCGTGGCCCCACGCCCGACAAGCTCAAGCGCTACCGGGAGCGTTTTGCCCAAGGGCACTACGGCGAACTGTTGCTCGAACTGGAGGCCAGCCTGGCGGGCGCTTTGTTCTGGTTTGATGGCTTGCGCATGGTTTGGGAATGCCTTGAGGCCTTGCAGGCCAATCTGGCCATGACCGAACTGGAAGTCAGCTTCGCGCTGTTACTGCAACGCTTGCCAGACCTGCACGAATTCAGGTTTCACGACGGTGTGCCGTTTGCCGATACCGCCACCCGTGACTGGATCACGCTTCAGGTCGCTCGACACTTGCAGCCGCCTGCGCCGTCCGGCGTGGTCGTTGACGCCAACGCCGAACCCTGGGAGGCGGCCTTGCAAGCGGTCATGCCCAGGCTGCGCACGGACGGGCTCAAGCAGGCAATACACGAACTCAAGCAGGGCATGCACACCGCACGCAGCGAGCGCGCGCGTTTTCATTGGCGGCTGGCGCTGGCGCGGTTATGCGTATCGGCTGGCAAGCAAGCGCTGGCGAAGGTGCAACTGGAAGGCCTTGACCACGAGCTTCAGCACGCCGGCCTGGATCGTTGGGAGCCGGAACTGGCACTGCAGGTTGCACAGCTTTTGTATCGCTGTTGCGAGCTTTTGCCGCAAAGCCAGGCCGTACGCGAGCGTAAGGAAACTACCCACCGAAGGCTATGCCACTTCGATGTTGAAGCGGTACTTGAATAGGCTTTTGAACCCCCTCGAAAAAAGGAGATTTACCGTGGCCAAAGAAGGTTCGGTAGCGCCCAAGGAACGTATCAATATCACCTTCAAGCCCGCCGTCGGGGGCGCCCAGGAAGAGGTCGAGCTACCGCTGAAGTTGCTCGTGCTGGGCGACTTCGCCCAGCGCGAAGACCCACGCAAGCTCGAAGACCGCAAGCCCATCGGCATCGACAAGAACACCTTTGACGACGTGCTGGCCAAACAGGCACTGGCGTTGACGCTAAGTGTGCCTAATCGCCTGCAAGAGCTTCCCGATATTGAAGCACTGGCGATCCAGGTGCGGGTCAACTCGATGAAGGATTTTACCCCGGCCAACCTGGTCGAGCAGATCCCGGAGCTGCAAAAACTCATGGCGCTGCGTGAAGCGCTGATGGCCCTCAAGGGGCCGTTGGGTAACACGCCGAGCTTTCGCAAGGCGATCGAACAGGCGCTGGCGGATGACGACTCCCGCGCCCGAGTATTGACCGAATTGGGGTTGAGTGACCCCAAAGCCTGACACTTTCAGTAAAGGACACTGATGCCATGACGACCCAACAGCATCCGCTACCCACCCGAATGGCTGACGAGCACAGCATTCTGGATACGATCATTGCCCAGACACTGCTGAGCGCGGATGACGAGGCTTACAGCATTGCCAAACGTGGTGTCTCGGCGTTTATCGAGGAGCTTGTCAAGCCGCACAACCGCGGCGAACCGGTCAAAAAGCGCCTGGTTGATCGCATGATCGCCGAGATCGACATGAAGCTCAGCGAGCAAATGGATGAAATTCTTCACCACCCGGATTTCCAGGCACTTGAGGCCGCCTGGAGAGGGCTGCAACTACTTGTCGACCGCACGAATTTTCGCGAGAACATCAAGATTGAACTGCTGAACGTCTCACGACAGGATTTGCTGGAAGATTTCGAAGACTCTCCGGAAATAACTCAGTCGGGGCTCTACAAGCACATCTACAGCGCCGAGTATGGTCAGTTCGGCGGCCAGCCCGTGGGCGCCATCATCGCCAACTACTTCCTTGTGCCCAGCGCGCCGGATGTGAAACTGATGCAATACGTTTCCAGTGTTGCCTGCATGGCCCATGCACCGTTTATTGCCGCCGCAGGGCCGGGCTTTTTCGGTTTGGAAAGCTTTACCGGTTTGCCAGACATGAAGGACCTCAAGGATCATTTCGAGGGGCCTCAATTTGCCAAATGGCAAAGTTTTCGTCAGAGCGAAGATGCCCGCTACATTGGCCTGACCGTGCCGCGGTTCCTGCTGCGTACCCCTTACGATCCCCTTGATTGCCCGGTCAAGACATTTGCCTACCAGGAAAACGTGGTCAACAGCCACGAGCACTATTTGTGGGGCAATACCGCGTTTGCCTTTGCCACCCGGCTGACTGACAGTTTTGCCCGGTTTCGCTGGTGCCCGAACATCATCGGTCCGCAAAGCGGTGGTGCGGTCGAAGACCTGCCCCTGCATCACTTCCAGAGCATGGGTGAAATTGAAACCAAGATACCGACCGAAGTGCTGGTCTCTGACCGTCGTGAGTACGAGCTTGCGCAGGAAGGCTTTATTGCCCTGACCATGCGCAAAGGCAGTGATAACGCGGCGTTCTTTTCAGCCAGCTCGGTACAGAAACCCAAGTATTTCGGTAACAGTGCCGAGGGCAAGGAAGCGGAATTGAACTACCGCCTGGGGACACAGCTGCCCTACATGATGGTGGTCAACCGGCTGGCCCATTATCTCAAGGTGTTGCAGCGCGAGCAGTTGGGTTCATGGAAGGAGCGTACCGACCTGGAACTGGAGCTCAACAAATGGATCCGCCAATACGTTGCCGACCAGGAAAACCCCAGCGCCGAAGTGCGTGGGCGGCGCCCATTGCGGGCTGCCCGCATCGTGGTCAGTGATGTCGAGGGCGAACCTGGCTGGTACCGCGTCAACCTCAGTGTACGGCCGCACTTCAAGTACATGGGCGCGGACTTCACTCTGTCGCTCGTCGGCAAACTCGACAAAGAATGAGACAGGGGCAGGGGATACCCGATCATCGCAGCCTTTTTGAGCGTCTCGAAGGCCTGGCACCCGCCAGGGCGGGGAGCGTGGCGTCGATTGCCGCGCACCTGGAGAAAATGCTCAGCACACGTGCAGGCAGTGTCTTGACGCTGCCTGACTACGGGCTGCCCGACCTCAATGACATGCGCTTGAGCCTGCATGAGTCATTGAGCCAGTCACGCCTGTCGATTGAACGGTTCATCCAGGTATACGAACCCCGCCTGTCGAACGTGCGTGTCAGGGGGTTACCCGATAACGGCAACCCTTTGGTGCTGGTGTTTGTGATTGAGGCAACACTGCTGATTGATGGCGTTATGCAACCGGTGGTTTTTAACGCGCAGTTGGCCGGTGGTGGTCGGGTTGAGGTGCTGCCTGATGTCCTTTAACCACTTTTATCAAAGTGAACTCAGTGCCTTGCGCCAACTGGGGCGGCGTTTTGCTGAACGCAATCCAGCCTTGGCCCCGTTTCTTGCCGACTCAGGCCAGGACCCGGATGTAGAGCGTCTATTGGAAGGCTTTGCCTTCCTTACTGGGCGCTTGCGCCAAAAGCTGGCCGACGAGCTTCCAGAGCTGACTCACTCATTGATGCATCTGCTGTGGCCCAACTATATGCGGCCACTGCCGGCCTTCAGCATCTTGCAGTTCGACCCTTTGAAGCATGCGTGTACCCCGATAAGCGTAGATCGCGACACGCCGGTTGAAAGCGTGCTGGTCAACGGTGAGCGCTGCCGTTTTCGTACCTGCTATGCCACCCAGGTGCTGGCGTTGCAACTGAGCCAAATGGAGTACTTGCCCCAGGGCGCGCACACGTTGCTCAACCTGCGCATGGAGATGAGCGTGGAGGGCAATTTCAGTCAGTTGGCGTTCGATCAATTGCGCTTGCACCTGGCGGGTGATCGACAGGTAAGCCAAGGCTTGTACCTGAGCCTGCTGCGTCATCTGGAAGGCATCGAATTACGGCTCTTTGACGATGAAGGGCTTGTGATCAACGCTCACGATGGCCAGCCGTTGTCGCTGCGCCTTGCTGCCAGCCAAGTAAAACCGGTGGGGTTCGATGAGGAACAGGCACTGATTCCCTATCCAGCCAACACCTTTTGCGGTTATCGCCATCTGCAGGAATATTTTGCGTTCACGGACAAGTATCTGTTTGTCGATGTACTGGGGCTGGATGCGTTACAGGCGTTGCCCAATGAACTGCTCAAGCAGGCAAGGGGGGTAGAGCTGCGTTTCAAGTTAAACCATCACGCGCATGCCACGCATCGCCCCACGCTGGACAACGTAAAACTGTATTGCACGCCAATTGCCAACCTGTTCAAGCATGACGCAGTGCCTATTCGCCTGGATGGCAAGCAGGATGAGTACCTGCTGCTGCCGGGTGGTATAGCCCGGGGCAATGCCGCTGTTTTTTCCGTGGACCAGGTGACCGGGTGGCGCCCGGGTGGTTTGGGCTACCAGGTATACGTGCCGTTCGAATCCTTTGAGCATGACAGTGGCAATGCGACTTCGGCGCGGACGCCCAGCTACAGCATTCGTCAGCGCTCATCGGTGCAAAGTGCCGAACTGGATACTTGGTTGAGTTTCGGCACTGGCCCAGGCAATGAGCAGGAAACCCTCTCGATTGAATTGACCTGCACCAACCACAACTTGCCACGCCTGTTGCAGATTGGGGAGATCAATCAGCCCTGCGAGCAAACCCCGGAATTCCTGACGTTTCGCAATATCTGTGCGCCGACGGCGAGCTTTGCTCCGCCTCTGGACCAGGACTTCCTCTGGAAGCTGATCAGCAACATGTCGCTCAACTACCTCTCGTTGACCGATACCGGCGCTTTGAAAGTCATCCTCCAGACCTACGACTTGCCGCGCTATCACGATCGACAGGCACACAACGTCAGCCAGCGAAAGTTGGATGCGTTGAAGTCCATCAGGCATCAAGCCGTCGATCGAATGCATCGTGGGCTGCCCATACGCGGCCTGCAGGTCGACTTGAGCATTGATGCCAACGGCTTTGCCGGGCAGGGCGACCTGTTTGTCTTCGCCTCGGCACTCAACGAGTTTTTTGCCCTATACGCCGGCCTCAATTCGTACCACGAACTGCGGGTCACCAGCACACAAGGAGACGTGTATCTATGGCCACCCCGGATGGGTCGGCAGGCCCTGCTTTGACTGCTCTGGCACGCACCATTCGCGAGTATTCGTTATTTCAGGCGGTGCTGCAGGTGATTGAGCGCCTGCGCGACAGCCATCCCTTGCTGGATGACGACGCGCTATATGACCTGCTCGAGTTTCAGGCCAACCCAAGCCTGGGGTTCCCTGGGCACGACATCGACCGGGTGGCTTTTTTTGTCGAACACGGACAGTTACGGGCGCGCCTGCGTCTTAACGTGCTTGGCCTGTTTGGCTCCGGTTCGCCATTGCCTGGGTTTTATCAAGAGCAGGCGAATGGCAGCGTCAGCCGTGGCTTTCTAGACGTATTTCACCACCGCCTGCAGAGGTTGATGCTGCCGATCTGGCGCAAATACCGCTATCGAGCGTGTTTTCGCGCCGACGCCAGCGATGCTTTTTCCGCGCAGATGTTCGCGCTGGTCGGTCTGGGCAGCCCCCAGATTCGTGACGTCGCGCAATTGGACTGCAAGCGATTGTTACCGTACCTGGGGCTGCTGAGCCTGCGAGCGCACTCGGCAACCTTGATCGAAACGGTACTGCGTCATTACTTCAAGCACAGCCGTTTGTTCATTGAGCAATGGGTTGAACGCACGGTGGTCATCGCCCAGCAACAACGCAATCAACTCGGTGCGGCCAACAACGTGCTTGGCGAAGACCTGCTGCTGGGGCATCAGGTTGCCGATCGCAGCGGCAAGTTCAGGGTGCATGTCGAGGGCTTGAGCTGGCAGCTATTCCACGCGTTTCTACCCGCCGGCAGCGCCTGCAAACCGTTGTGCTCGCTGGTTCGCCTGATGCTGCGCACGCCATTGGACTATGACGTGCGCCTGGTACTGGCCGAGGGTGAAGTGCGGCCGCTGCATATTGGCGAGCGCAACGTGTGCCGTCTCGGTTGGACCAGTTGGTTGGGGTACGAGAGTGCCGACGGTGTGGTCACTCTGGCCAGCCACTCAGAGTAGGGACTGATGATTATGATGAATGTAGACCTGCAACAACTGATCCGGACCTTGACCCCGCAGACGCGCCTGGACTTGACGCGGTCCGCCGAGCGATGTGTAACGCGCGGCGGCAAGGAAGTGTTGGTTGAGGACCTGCTGCTGACACTGCTGGAGCACCCTGACGGCCCTTTGGTCAGGGCGCTGGCGGATGCCGAAATCGCTCCAGGCGAGCTTCAGGCCATGCTGCAACTCAAAGGCCAGCAGTGTGCATCGCGCAGCCCGGTGTTTGCCCCGGCACTGGTGCAGTGGTTGCAACAAGCGTTAATGGTTGCCCACCTTGAACTGGGGCAGGTAGAGGTAGAGGCAGGTGCTTTATTGCTGGCACTTCTGCGTCATCCGTTGCAACACGCGGGCAGTGCTTACCAGCAACTATTGAGTCGTTTGGACGCGCAGCGTGTGCGTGATTTTTTGTTGAGCCAGGGCTCCGATACCCGCCCGTTGCGACAAGAGGAAACACTGCTGGAGCGCTTTACCCATGACCTGACGCATCAGGCTCGCGAGGGGCGTATCGACCCGGTCCTGTGTCGAGATGCGGAGATCCGTCAAGTGATCGATATCCTTGTGCGTCGACGCAAGAATAACCCGATTCTGGTGGGTGATGCGGGCGTGGGTAAGACCGCCATCGTCGAAGGGCTGGCGCTGCAGGTGGTGGCCTCACAAGTGCCCGAACCACTCAAGGGTGTGCGCATACTGACCTTGGACATGGGCTTGTTGCAGGCCGGTGCCAGCATCAAGGGCGAGTTCGAACGGCGGCTCAAAGGTGTGATCGACGAGGTTAACGCCTCACCCCAGGCCGTGATTCTGTTTATTGACGAGGCGCATACCTTGGTGGGTGCCGGCGGGCAGGTGGGGGGCGGCGATGCCGCCAATTTGCTCAAGCCCGCCCTGGCGCGTGGGCAATTGCGCACCATCGCAGCCACGACCTGGTCCGAGTACAAAAAATACATCGAAAAAGACCCGGCATTGGCACGGCGCTTCCAGCCGGTGAAGGTCGGCGAGCCGAGTGTGGCGGCAGCGGTCTGCATTTTGCGCGGGTTGGTGCCGGTGTATGAAGCCAGCCATGGCGTCTACATACGTGACGATGCGGTGGTCGCGGCAGCGCAGTTGAGTGCTCGTTACCTGGCAGGGCGGCAGCTGCCGGACAAGGCCGTCGACGTGCTGGATACGGCCTGTGCGCAAGTACGCATAAGCCTGACGGCGGCGCCTGAGGCGTTGCAGCACCTGTGCGCTGAATTGGCTGAGGGCGTTCGACAGCGTGTGGCGCTTGAGCGGGATGTTGAAGCAGGTTTGCCCGTTGACCAGCCGGCGTTGCAAACACTGGTCCGGCGGCTGGCCACCCTTGAGCTCGAGCGCCAGCAAGCCGAACAGAGCTGGATGCAGCGTGAACAGCAGCAAGCCCGCCACGAGGTATGCCCACGGGTAGTCGCTCGGGTCATCAGCGGCTGGACAGGTATCCCGGTTGAGCAACTGGCCTTGGAGCACAGTGAGCGCGTGCTGGGGTTTGCCGACGCTCTGCGCAGGCGAATTATTGGGCAAGAACCGGCGGTGCAGGCGCTTGATCGCAACCTGCGAGCGGTGGCTGCGGGCCTCAATAACCCTGATGCCCCGGTGGGCGTATTTTTGCTCGCAGGCCCGAGCGGGGTCGGCAAGACCGAGACGGCGCTGGCGCTGGCGGACTTGCTGTACGGCGGCGAGCGCTTTGTGATCACGTTGAATATGTCGGAGTACCAAGAGCAACACTCCCTGTCCCGATTGATCGGAGCGCCTCCCGGTTACATTGGTTACGGCGAGGGCGGCGTACTGACCGAAGCCGTGCGCCAGCGACCCTATTCGGTGGTGCTGCTCGATGAAATCGAGAAGGCCGACCCGGACGTATTGAACCTGTTCTACCAGGTCTTTGACAAAGGCTTGGCCAATGACGGTGAAGGCCGCGAAATTGACTTTCGTAATACGCTGATCCTGATGACGTCCAACCTGGGCAGCGATTGCATCACAGCCCTGTGCGCCGATGGCCAGCGCCCGGACGCTGCGGCCCTGGAGGAAGTGATTCGCCCGGTATTGCGCGCTCACTTCAAGCCGGCTCTGCTGGCCCGCATGCGTGTTGTGCCGTATTACCCGCTCGCTGGCGAACGCTTGCATGACGTGGCAAGGCTCAAGTTGGCGCGCCTTGCCCAACGTTTGCACACGCGCGAACTGGCGTTCAGCTACAGCGCCGAATTGGTCACGCACATGGTCGAACGCTGTATGCACCAGGACAGTGGCGCACGTTATATCGACCAATGGATCGAGTCCCATTTGCTGCCGCAGATCGTTGACCGCCTGCTCAGTGCGATGGCCGTTGACGAATCCCTCTCGGCCACCCACGTGACGCTGGATGGCAGCGGTGTGCCGGTGTGTGAGTTCAGCCAATGACGCACAGCCCGGTCAACCCGTTGCCTGATCCGCTGACTTATGCCGAGCAATTGCTGGGCTGGTTCAGCCGCCTGGGATTCGAGCGCGAAGAACAGACGTTGGCGGACCTTTGTGTCACGGCTGCTGCGCAGTTGAGCCGGTGCGACCTGAGCCAACTGTACGCCCGAGATGAAACGACCGGCCAGTTGCGGCTGATCGCTCAATACTTCCCTGACGGCGAACCCGCAGAGGTGCTGGCGCAAAGCGTGGCTGTTCAGCACCAGCAGTTATTGCATTACGCCCTCGACCAGCGGTGTGCATTGACCATTGATGAGCTGTGCAACAGCGCCTATGACAGCGGTTTTCTACCAGCGACGACAACGCCTTGGCACGCGCTGTCATGCCTGCCCCTGTTCAACCAGAGCAAGGTGGTGTGCGGCGTCCTGCTGTGTGCCAGCCTGCGTCCGGCGCAATTGCAGGGCTACGCCGTGTCGCTGGGCCAACTGGGTAGCTTTGCCCTTGGCCAATTAACGCTGCACCGGCTTGCCCATCCTGGGCGCGTCACTGTTGTTGCCCAGCGCGGTGCGCCTGTCACCGGGGTCTATGGTTTGATCGGCAACAGTACGGCGATGGCGGCGACCCGTCGCCTGATCGGCAAGGTTGTGCAGGCGCCTTTTACTGTGCTGTTGCACGGTGAAACAGGCACTGGCAAAGAGGTTGTGGCGCGTGCAATTCACGCCGCCAGCCCGCGCAGCAACCAGGCGTTTGTGGTGCAAAACTGCGCCGCCTTCCCTGAGGGCTTGCTGGAGAGTGAGCTGTTCGGCTACCGCAAAGGCGCGTTTACCGGTGCGGAGCGCAACTATTCAGGGCTGTTTGACGCTGCCGACGGCGGCACATTGCTGCTGGATGAGATTGGCGATATGCCACTTGCCCTGCAAGCAAAGCTGCTGAGGGTTTTACAGGAAGGTGAGGTGCGCCCCTTGGGCGCCAGTACCGCCCACAAGGTCGACGTGCGAATCATTGCCGCCACCCATCGCGACCTGCTGGCAATGGTCAGCCAGGGGACTTTTCGCGAAGACCTCTATTACCGATTGGCACAGTTCCCTATCCAATTACCGGCATTGCGTGAGCGCGAGGGTGATGTGCTGCTGCTTGCCCGGCACTTTGCCGAAAAGGTCTGCGTTGCACTCGAAAAACCGCTGGTCAGTTGGTCCAGTGCTGCGCTTGATCAGCTCTCGGGCCACGCCTTCCCAGGCAATGTGCGAGAGCTCAAATGCCTGGTGGAACGTGCGGTGCTGCTGTGTGACGACGGGGTGATTTTGCCTGCGCATCTGTCGCTGTCGTCGGCTCCCGCAGGTGCAGCCGTCGAGGCAACCTTGCGTCAGCGCATGGAGCGGGTGGAGCGGGTCTTTCTGATCGATTGCCTGCACAAGAACCGTGGCAATCGAACGCGTACTGCGCGTGAACTTGGGGTTGCGCGTCGCACGCTGCTGTACCGGATTGCACGGTTGAATATCCCCATGGGCGCGTCTCGAGGGGAATGCTGAATGGCGAATTCACGCTGGCGTGCTCATGGGCTCTGCGATACCGCGCTTGTTTTATCTACCTGGGAGAACCCGATGCTTGATCGTGCATGGCGAGCCGTGGTGCTTGTGTTGTGTTTGCTGAGCGGCTGCAGCGCCAATTACGTGTTTGATGATGCTGACTATCGTCCCTTGGGTGACCCCCAAGCGACCCGTCGCGGCCAATGAAAAGGGAGCCTTTCATGCAATTACTGCTTGAGGTGTGTGATGGCGCGGGCGGTGACCCGCCCGCGCGCAAGGTGTTCGATGGAATGGGCGGGGTGGTCGGTCGTGGCGCCGGTTGCGACTGGACTATCCCTGACCCCAGTCGCTTGCTTTCCAGTCACCACGGGTTGATCGGTTACCGTGACGCGCGTTATTTCCTGACCGATATCAGCAGTAACGGTATCCGTGAGGTGGGCAGTGGCAAGTCGCTGCAGAAGGGGCAGGCGCGGTTGATCCTGGAGGGTGATGTTTTCCAATTGGGCCCATTTGCCATCCGTGCGCGGCTGATTGAGCGTGTGGCGTCGCATAGCCCGCCATTGTCCGCCGAGGGCGGGGTGATACCCGAGGATGCTTACCTGGGCCTTGACCCCGTTCATGAATGGGATCGCCAGTCGATGCATGGGGCACTGTCGAGTGAGCTGGACGCCTTGAACGACGTGCAAGAGGCATCGGGTGCCTGGATGTATGGTGACGGTGTCGAGCGCGATCACCTGGCCTTACCTACACAAGCAGCTCCTGTGGTGGAGAGGGTCGAGCCGGTGTTGCCTGAAGCGCAGGCGCCCGAGGCTGACGCAGCGTTCTGGGCGCAGTTCGCCAAGGCGTTGGGCGTCAATGTGCAGACGCTTGATTGCGCTGGCCGCGAGGCGTTGGCGATCAAGACTGCGGGTTTGCTCAGGTACGCCATCGATGGGTTGCAACAAAACCTGCGCACACACGACGAACTGCGCAACGAACTGGAGCTGGATGCGAGCACCTCGATCAAGCGCCCTAATGCGTTGAAAGACAGCCTGGGCATTGACGCTGCGTTGGTGGCATTGCTGGGCACGGGTGAATTGGCACAACCCAGCGCCGAAGCCGCTATTACGCAGGTGTACCGGCAAATACAAGTGCATCAGGTCGCTCTGCTCGCTGCGTGCCGCACGGCCGTGCGCACCTCATTGGCGACGTTTGCCCCGGATCACTTGCTGGCCAGTTTTGAGCGCGATGACAAGGTGCCGACGTTCTTTGCCGACGGGGCGCATTGGCGGGCCTACCAGCGCCACTATCAACGATTGGTCGAAGACGACGCATTGAGCTCGGGCCTGTTGCGCGGCGACTTTGCCAAGGCCTATGAGGAGCAGGTACGCCTGGCCTCAGCGTTATTTGCCACACAGCCAGGAGGATGCCCATGAGCCGTGTCGCCCTACCTCTTTTGGTGGTATTGGGGCTGCTGGGTGGTTGCAGCAGCCTGTCACCCTTTTCCACATTGACCAAGCTGGACCTGACGCTGGCCGCCAGTGAAGAAGTGAACCCCGACCTGCATGGGCGTCCCTCGCCGGTGGTGGTGCAGCTGTTTGAACTCAAGCATCCGGTTGCATTCGAACACGCAGATTTTTTTACGCTTTATGGGCATGCCGAGCAGGCGCTGCCCAAAGACTGGGTGAGCAGCGAGGAGCTGGAGTTGCGTCCCGGCGAGCAGGTGGCCCTCAAGCTCAGGAGCGAACCGCAGAGCCGTTACGTGGGCATCATCGCGGCGTACCGCGATTTGCCCCATGTGCAATGGCGATGGGTGCTGGCGCTGGCGCCACAGCAAGTGACGCGAGCGCACCTGGTACTTGACCAGTCGGGTATCCGTGCTGGCGACCCAATCGCCAGCCCGGTGGAGAACTGATATGCAGGTTCATAAAGTCATCTGGCAGGAAGGGATGTTGCTGCGCCCCCAACACTTGCAACACAACGATCGTTATTACCACCAGCAGCTCAACCGAACCCGCTTGTTGGGCAGTGATGCCTGGGGTTTTCTGAGCCTGGAGATCGATCTGCAGTACCTTAACCTGGGCAAGTTGGTGGTCAATCAAGCCAGTGGCGTTTTGCCGGACGGCAGTCTTTTCGAGTTGACCTCCGCCATGGCGCCACTGGTACTGGAGGTGCCGACCAACGCGGGCAGACAATCGGTGTACCTGGCATTGCCGATGGCGACCGGCAATCAGGTTGAAACCCGCACGCTGGAGGCGCCGGATGTCTTGGCGCGCTACATCGCCTGTGACGTTGAAGTGGCTGACTCCAATGCAGGCCGTGACGCGCGTTGCCAGATCCGTTGCGCACGCCCGGATTTGCGCCTGTTGCTGGGTGAGCAGCCGGGTGATGAGGTCTACGTGAAGCTCAAGCTTGCGCAGGTAGTGGAGTGCTCTGCTGAAGAGGGGCTGCGCATGGAGGCTGATTTTGCCCCGACGTTTATTTATGTGCAGGGCTCGGGGTTTGTTTCGTCCTGCCTCAAAGAAGTGATCAGCCTGCTCGCCAGCCGGGGGGATGCGATTGCTGAGCGGATTGGCGGCAATGGCGCCAAGGCAGGTGCGCAGATTTCGGATTTTCTGATGCTGCAGCTGATCAATCGGGCCGAGCCGGTGCTGCGTCATTACCTGGCTCAGGCGCAAGTGCGTTCAGAGGCGTTGTTCCGCGAAATGCTGTCGATACTGGGGGAGCTGGCGACGTTCGCCAGTGACAGCAAGCGCGCCACCCAGCAGGTGCGCTACCTCCATGGCGACCAGGGCGCCAGTTTTCGTGGGCTGATGGCGGGCCTGCGCACGGTGCTGTCGATGGTCTTTGAGCAGCATACCCTGGAGCTGGTACTGCAACAGCGCCAGTATGGAGTGATGGTCTGCCCAGTGGCTGATCTCAAGCTGCTGGGCACCGCGACATTCATCCTGGCAGTCGCAGCTCAGTGCGATTCGGAAGAACTGCGCCATCGCTTGCCGGCCCATCTCAAGATCGGCCCTGTAGAGCGCATCCGTGAACTGGTCAACCTGCACCTGGCGGGCATCAAGGTCAAACTGCTGCCGGTGGCGCCCCGCCAGATCCCTTTTCATGCCGGTAAAACCTATTTCATGCTCGAACTCAGTGCCCGCGATATCGCGCAGCTGGAGCAGTCGGGTGGGTTTGCGTTCCATGTCGGCGGCGAGTTCAGCCAGTTGGAACTGACCTTCTGGGCTATCAGGAATTGAACATGATGAACATGGACAGTGAATACCCGCTGGATGAAAAAACCGTGTTGCTGGACCGTAATGGCCACGGCCCGGAACAGCGTCCGGTGACGGACTTCCCCTCGCCACCGCGTTTTGAGCAGTTGGAGGACCGCATGGTCTACGCCGCCGCTGTGCAGGGCGCGCAACGTTTCAACGTGGGCCTTAACCCGCTGGTGGCGGCTGCCTGGGAACTGCTGTCCGAGGTGCTTGAACTCAAACTCAGCAGTGGCCGGGAAAACCTGCAGACGCTCAATGACCGCCTGGCCGCAAGCCTCACACGCTTTGAAGTCCGCGCCCAGCATGAAGGCATGGAAAGCGCTCAGGTGATTGCTGCCCGTTATGTGCTGTGCAGCGTCGTGGATGAGGCGGTGGTCACCACGGCGTGGGGGAGTCGCAGCGACTGGTCGAAGATCAGTCTGCTGAGTCGTTTTCATAACGAAACCTTTGGCGGCGAAAAGTTTTTCCAGCTCTTGGAGCGGCTGTCCCGCGACCCCGTAAAGCACTTGGCCATGCTGGAGTTGATGTACCTGTGCCTGTCGATGGGTTTTGAAGGCAAATACAGGGTCATGGAGCGCGGTGTGACCGAGCTTGAGGGCGTCCGTGATGCCTTGTATCGCCAGATAAGACACGTACGTGGCGCCCCGGTGTCTGTGTTTGCAAGTGCCTTGCGACCGCAGCAGGCACGCCGCAGGCGACTGCGCATGCTCTCTGCACGCTGGTGTATGGCGTTGGGCTTGATCGCTTTGCTGGCGATGTATTCGGCAACTGCCTGGGTATTGGGGCAGGAACGAGCCCATGCGTTGCAACCCTTTCAATCTTCGGCGCCGGAACTGACTCTGACGCCCTTGTAACGCTGGGAACATTGAATGAACGCATTCTTTAAGGGCGTGGGCACCATGCTGCGCATCGTTTGGGTATGGAGCTTGTTGCTGGTGCTTTCCAGCGCCTGCCTGGTGTGGTTTTTCGGGCCTGTGCTGGCAGTGGATGACCACCGGTTCTGGCAAGGTGCTCCGGCTCGGCTCGTGACTATCAGCGCGCTGTTTCTGCTATGGGGGCTGGCGATGGTCATTACGGGCGCACGCCACAGCGCTCGGCCCCGAACTGACGAGCTTCGGGCCGAGCGTCAGCATCCGGCGCTGGTAGAGGATGAGCGCAAACAGGTGCGCAGCCGCTTCAAGGACGCGCTGTACACCTTGAAAACATCTCGCCAATATCTCGGGCGCGGCGCGCGCTCCCGCAATGAACTGCCTTGGTACTTGTTGATCGGACAACCAGGCAGTGGCAAGAGCGCTTTGCTGGCGGCGAATGGCTTGCGGCGCCCGCCGGATCACGTTCAATCAGCCTCACCTGGGGCCAGCGCCTACTGTGATTGGTTCTTCGCCGACCAGGGCGTCCTGATGGAGAGTGCCGGGCGCTACCTGGACCAACCCGACCGCGTGGTCGATGCCGCAGGCTGGTCGACATTACTCGGTCTGCTCAAGTCCAGGCGCCGGGTACGTCCACTCAATGGCGTGGTGGTGACGTTGTCGGTGGACACCTTGCTGGGCAGCAATGAGCACGATCTGGAGCGCCACGCACGGCATGTGCATTCGCGTTTACAGGATATCCAGCAGACGCTGCACATCGATATTCCGGTGTATCTGGTGCTGACTCACGCTGACCACATCCCGGGCTTTACCGCGTTTTTTGATACGCCGCAGGACAGCACCGCAGAGGGCGTACTGGGTGAACTGATCACCGGCAGCCACACGGGTGTGCCTATGGCGCAGGTGCGCCAGGCGTTCGAGGCGTTGCTGGAGCGCCTGAGTGGCGAACTGGTGCAGCGCCTGCACCAGGAGCGCAATGTACAGCGCCGAGGCCTGATGCTGGATTTTGCGCCCCAGGTGGCACGCATCGGTGAGCGTTTATGCCTGTTTATCGAGGTGGCGTTCTGCGCCCATCGCAATCAGCGCATCCAGGGGTTGCGAGGTTTCTATTTGACCAGTGCGGGTGAGCGGCACGAACGCTTTGCCCAAGGTCTTTTCAACCAGGTGATTTTCGCCGAGGCCGATCTTGCGGGGCTGCACACCGAAGAGCACCGACGCATTCGTTGGCAGCAGGCGGGATGGGCCAGCGCCGTAGCGCTGGTCATCGGTGCGGCGGGCATGCTCTGGATGAACAGCTATTGGATCAATCACCAACGCCTGGAGCAGTTGGCGCAGTTAGGGCAAGTTAATGCGCAGACTTCTGCCGATGCGGACCAGACGTTGGCGTTACTGACGCTGCTGGACAAGCGCCTGGCGGCCACTCGGGTTTTTCCGCCGGTGTCGGACGCGGGCGTGCTGGAAAGGGCCGGACTGTTTCAGGGGGAAGTGAGCCGCCCAGTGTTAGTCGATGCTTACAACGACGCCCTGCAGCACATGGTCGCCCAGGTCGCTTCGCTGCTCGAAGAACGCGTGCGGTCCAGCCTTGGGGATCGCGAACGGTTACTGGATAACCTGCGCGCCTACCTGATGCTCAACCTGCGCGAGCGACGTGATACTGGGTGGTTGGCGGAGCGTGTGGCCACTCGGTGGTCGGAGCGCTTTACCGGCGAGGCCTCGACGCAGGCACGCCTGAGTGAGCACTTCGGCCGGCTGCTTGAACAACCCTTCGCCGCGCCGCTCAATGATGAGTTGGTCGCCCAGGCGCGCCAGGTGTTGCGCGCAGAGTCGCTGGCAGACGTGGTGTATCGCGTGCTGCGCGAGCAATCGCACACGCTGGAACCTATCCGCCTTACGGACGGCACAGTTTTCACGGCGCTGGATCAACCGATTGCCGGTTTTTACAGCAAGCGCTATGTGCAGTATTTCGACCAGCAAGGCCCGCGACTGGTTAACGCGATTGTTCAGGACAATTGGGTGCTGGGGCAGGCGACCGACCTTAGTACGATGGAATTGCGCCGGTTGATAGTCGAACTGGAACAGCGCTATTTCAGTGAGTACGCCGATGCGTGGAGCCAGGCCCTGGGGCAGATTCATTTACGCGAAACCGAAAACCTGCGCCAGGATGCGGAGCAACTGGCGAGCCTCACCTCGGCGCAATCACCGTTGCTATTGTTGTTACAACAGGTGCGTGAAAATACCCGTTTGCTAGCCACTGATGACCCGATGTCAGCGGTGCCCCACGAGGCAGGTGACGTGGCTGCCATCGCTGTGTCGATGGCTGCCCGTGTACGCGCAGGTGTTTTGCCCAAGCCCACAGGCGATGACGCCGCAAGACGCGCTTTGCAACGCCGTTTCGAGCCTTTGCATCAGCTGCTTGATGAGCAGCAAAACCCGGGTGAACAACTGACCCAGGCGTTGCGCCAGCTTGACGCTGTACACCTGCAACTGGCGGCGCTGAACCGCGAAGGGGCGCCGGAGCAGGCGGCTTTCCAGATGGTAAAACGGCGAATGGAAGGGCAACAGCCTGGGCTGGGACAGTTACGTGATGTTGCCGCACGTTTGCCGCTGCCGCTCAAAGGTTGGATTGAGGGCCTTGCCGACGACAGTTGGCGGCATTTGTTCGATGAGGCCTATACGCATGTGAACCAACGCTATCGGAGCGAGGTGTATAGCCTGTACGCCAGGGCTATCCGCCAGCGTTACCCGTTCAATGCCCATGCCAGCAGTGACGTGGCCGTGGGCGACTTCGAGGAGTTTTTCAAACCCCAGGGCGTGTTGGCAAAATTCCATGACAGTTACCTGCGCCCGTTTATCAGCGCCGACGGCGGGCGTTATCGCTTGCGCGGCCTGGAAGGCCAAAGCTTGCCAATGTCGCGCGCGATACTGGAGCAACTCGGCAAAGCGCAGACCATCCGCCGTAGTTTTTTCAGTGGCGACCAGGGCGAACTGGCGGTTCGATTTACGTTGGCACCTTATAGCCTGGACCAGGCGGTCAGCCGTGCGGTGTTGAGCTTTGGCGGTCAGCAGCTGGAGTACCGTCATGGGCCGATTGTGCCTGTGACGTTCCAGTGGCCCAGTGAAGTGGAAAATGGTCGCAGCAGCCTGGTTTTGGAGCGCGGCGCACAACGACCGTTGGGCATCGAGAAGAACAGCGGGGCCTGGTCGTTGTTTCGGTTCTTTGACTTGCTGCAAAGCGAGCCTGCCAGCGGGCGCGATGCGCAGATACTCAAGTCCGACCTCGCCGGTTTACGTGCCAATTACCTGTTGGTCAGCCAGCGCACACCCAGCCCGTTTCAGATGGACACATGGCGCACGTTCCGTTTACCGGAGCAACTATGACCGCGCGACAAGCTTGCGCAGTGAGCGCGGCACGCACCCAACGTGGCAAGGCCAGGCAGCGCAACGAAGATGCGTTTCTTGACTGCCCGCAACAGGGTTTTTGGGCGGTTGCCGATGGTATGGGTGGCCACCGGGCCGGGCACAGGGCCAGCCAATGGGTTGTCGACAGCCTTGCCGCGTTGCCGGCCCAGGGTACGTTCGATCAGCGCATCGATGCGGTGCGGCGATGCCTGCAACGGCTCAACCAGTGTTGGGGGGATAACGCCTCACCGCCGGCCGAAGGCCGCGACGACAGGATGGGCAGTACCGTGGTGGTTCTGCTGCTGGAAGACCGTCGCGCAGCGTGTATCTGGGCAGGGGACAGCCGCTGTTACCTGTGGCGAGGCGGGCGGTTGTATCAGCTGTCGCGCGATCATTCACTGCTGCGCCAATTGATGGATGAGCAGCGGTTGAGCATGGCGCAGGCCCAGGCGCATCCCGACGCCAGGGCATTGACCCGCGCCGTAGGCGCTCGGCACCCGCTGAAACTCGAGGTGCTGGAGTTGGGCGCGCACCCAGGCGATGTGTTTGTGCTGTGCAGTGACGGTGTGTACCAGGCGATGACGCATGCCGAGTTGGGCAGCGCCATGGACAGCGGTACGCCGCAACAGGTCGTGGCGCAGCTGTTCACGGCAGCGTTACGCGGGCCGGCGCGGGATGACCTGACGGCCGTGGTGGTGCACGCATGACCACGGCACCTGGCATGCCCACCTTGCTGGCGGGGCGTTATCACCTTGAGCGCGTGCTGGGCTCGGGCGGCATGGGCGTGGTCTACCGGGCGCGCGACCTGTTGCACGAACAGTTTGGCGAGCCCTGTTCCAATGTGGCAATCAAGGTGCTGGGTGAGAATCTCCGATTGGCGCCGGATGCACATGTGCTGCTCTACAGCGAGTTCGCCCTGACCCGCAGCCTGCAGCATGAGCGCGTGGTGCGAATGTTTGCGTTCGAGGTGGATGTCAGCAGCCAGATGGCCTTTTTCAGCATGGAGTTAATGCACGGTATGACCCTGGACCGACTGCTGCTGGAGTGTCCCGATGGCTTGCCGTGGCGTGAGTTGCAGCCCCTGGCCGTGCAGTTGCTGGATGCCGTGGCGTATGTGCATCGCCAAGGTGTGCTGCATGGTGATGTGAAACCGGTGAATATCATGGTGGGTGAAGAGGGCATTCGTTTGTTCGATTTCGGCCTCGGGCGGGCGATGGCGGATGTTATGGCGGGTTTGCCGGTTTTGAGTCGTGACCGGTTTAACGCCTGGACACCGGCTTATGCGGCGCCGGAGTTGTTGGCAGGCGGTGCGCTGACGGCGGGTGCTGATCTGTATGCGGTGGCCTGTGTGATCTATGAGTTGGCCCATGGCAGGCGCTTGGGTGAGCGTGGCGCCACTGAGCGACTGCAGCGCCCCCGACAGTTGCCGGCAGGATGCTGGCCGGCGTTGCGCTTGGCCTTGGCTATGGACCCTGAGCGTCGAACGATCAGCGTAGAGGCGTTGGGCGAGGTAATGGCGCGTTGTCGATGGCGCTGGTTCGGGTAGCTACCGGTGCCTGGCAAGGTATCGATTTGGCCTACGCTGTGTATCGGCTGTTTTGTGGGGATCTGGTTTTCTGTGGGAGCTGGCTTGGCTGCGATGGCGGTTTGTCGGTGTACATATCCGTTGCTGCGGTAACGGCTTCTATCGGTTCCGCTCTTACAGCGGGTCACTTTTGCAAGGACGCAAAAGTAACCAAAAGGTCCTCGCCCCACCACTCGGCACCTCGCTAAGGCTCGGTGTGCCCGCACTCCGGCTTGAATCCGTGGGCCGCCGCGATGGGCCATCCTTGGCCCAGCGCGGCTAACCCGGCGTCCTGCCGGGTTACCCACGGATTCAAGCCTGCGTTCGGCCAGCGTGGTTAACGGGGCGTCTCAGATCAAAAGCAGATCAAGATCAAGATCTACAGCACGGCGGCCTGAAAGCCGACCTGAGTGGTTGAAGCAAAAGCCAGATCAAGTGCAAGGCAAAAGCTTATCTGAATACACTGAAGAACTGCTTTTCTGTGGGAGGCCCCGCCACCTCTTCGATGTAGCGCTGTCGCGCATCAAACTGGTTCATCGTAAGGTTGAAGAACGCGGGCGGGGCAAAGGCCGTAACCAGCACTGGTGTGACAGCACCCGAGTGGGAGAGTGGCCTGCACGGTATCGGCGTGGAGTCATTGTCGGCACAGCTAGCTGTGACCACGTATAAGAGAGTGAATCCGCTCGCCACCGTGTACCCCGCCCGCGTCATTCAATCCTGCGAGGAATTGTCATGACGCGCAAGAACCAAAAACGGTTTGAAGTTATTCACCCTGACTGCGCTGCCGTTGATGTTGGCGGCGGTGAACATTTGGCTGCCGTTGATCCGACGAAATGCGATGACCCGGTTAAAAGGTTTTCAACCTTCACCGACGATTTGCACGCCATGGCCGATTGGTTTGAGTCCATGGGCGTCAAGATGGTGGCGATGGAGGCGACCGGCGTTTATTGGATCCCACTTTTCGAGATACTGGATAGACGAGGTTTTGAGGTCTATCTCGTTAACTCCCGCGCGACTCGACAAATTACCGGACGAAAGTCCGATGTACTGGATTGCCAGTGGATTCTTCAGCTCATGACGCACGGCCTGTTGAGAGGCGCTTTTCGGCCCTCGGACGAAGTGTGCTCACTGCGCTCACTGGTCCGTCAGCGTGGCAATAAGGTGCGTGACCAAGCCAAAGCGCTTAATCGGATGCAAAAGGCGCTGGTCCAAATGAACATCCAGCTGGCTCAGGTCATCAGCAACATTGCCGGGGTGACGGGCATGAGCATTTTGCGAGCAATCGTTAAAGGCGAACGGGACCCCGAAGTACTCGCCATGCTCAGAGACAAGCGCGTCAAAGCAGACCAGGCCACTGTCGCCCGCAGCTTGCGCGGTAATTGGCGAGCCGAGCATTTGCATGCGCTGAGTCAGGAGTTGGCAGCTTATGATTTTCTGGAAAAACAGATTGGCGAGTGTGATCAAGCCATTGCGCAGGCACTGGAGCGACTACCCGTTCTTCAGGCGGATGTTGTTCCGCCCAGCAAAACACTGCGCAACCCACACCGCTCAAATGAGCAGCAACTGATTTTGCATCGCGCGCTGAACAAGGTCATGGGCGTGGATTTGACCGCAATCCCAACCATCGGAATCGACACGGCGTTGGTTTTGGCCAGTGAATTGGGGGCGGATTTATCACGCTTTCCGACTTCGCAGCACTTCTGTTCGTGGCTAGGCCTTGCACCGCCGACGAGAATTTCGGGAGGAAAACCCCTTCCTGGAAAGACGGTGAAAGTGATTAATCGAGCTGCGCAAGCGCTGAAGCAAGCTGCCTCTATTGCACGCAACGATAAAAGTTTTATCGGTGCCAGCCACCGAGCGCGCCTGACCCGGATGGACACCTGTTGTGCCATCAAGGCGACAGCTCATCAACTGGCACGGCTGATCTACGCGATGCTGACCAAAGGTCAGCCTTATGTTGAGAAGGGAATGGAGGAATTTGAAGAACGTAGCCGAGACCGACAACTGCGCGCCCTGGAACGCAAGGCGCGAAAGTTGGGGTTGCAGCTGATTGAAGCGGCTTAATTTTTAAGAGCAAAAACAATGAGTTATTTTTTGTTTGATAAGAGCTGGCTTGCCTGCGATGCAGACACCTCGGTACATCAGTTACACAGAGTTGATGCCATCGCAGGCAAGCCAGCTCCCACATTAGACCGAGCATGGCTTTGCTGTTGCTGTTGCTGTTGCTGTTGCTGTTGCTGTTGCTGTTGCCCTTACATCCTTTTCGCTGGCGAAGTCAGCGGTCTTTTGATCTGCGCTTTTGATCTTGATCTTGATCTGAAATCGCCCCGTTAAACACGATGGCCGGAATCTGACAGTGATTTGGGGGGTAAACCGGCAGGGATGCCGGTTTAGCCGCGCTGGGCCAAGGATGGCCCATCGCGGCGGCCCCCCAAATCACTGTCGGATTGCGGGCATGCCGAGCCTAAGCGAGGCACCGAGTGTTGGGGCGAGGACCTTTTGGTTACTTTTGCGTCCTTGCAAAAGTGACCCGCTGTAAGAGCGGAACCCTACTCAGCCGTTACCGCAGCAACGGATATGTACCCCTACCAAACACCCCCCGCCAAACCGCCATCGCAGGCAAACCAGCTCCCACATTACCTACCCAGCCAACTCATGCAGCCGGCAGTACTCCTCCCAACCCAACCCCGCCATCTGCGCGACTTCTTTATGCACTTCCAGGCGCTGCGCCTCAAAAGCTTCAGCCGACTCGGCCGTCAACTTCAGCGTCAGCTCCCAGGCAAACAGATGTTGGCGCTCAGCCTCGGCCTCGAAAGCCTCATGCAAGCGCTCGGCGCGATACTGCGCGAGGGTTTCGCCTTTGGCTTGGGCGGCCAGAGGGTTGAGGGTATCCAGTTGCGTCGCTACCTCGGGGTGTTCACTCAAGAAACGGTCGAGGGCGCGCTGGTGGTTATCACCGGGTTCTGACAAGGGCTTACTCCTGATGGGATGAAGTGAATAGATGGGGTCACGCTCCAGGCTTTGCAATCAGCTAGCGGGCAATTGCCGCGTAGGCGCGCAGGGTCGCTGGCCTGGGCATCGGGAAACGGGTTTGAGGGCTAACCCGACGGTTGCGACAAGCCGCGCAAACTGAAATTAATTCTGAATAATTAATCGTAGTGCGGCAAAAGCCTTTCGCAACCGGTAGGTGGCCGTGTAGCGTTACATGGGATTTCTGGGCACTGCCAAGTATGGGCAGAAAGCGATACGGGCAGAGGGACGGGGCATGGCGCAAACGCTGTTCAAACTTTTCCTCACCCAACGCCTGGCGGCCTTGGCCAGCACCGAGTCATTGCGCGCTATCCGCGAGGGCTTGCTGTGGATACTGCCGTGCCTGCTGGTGTCAGCCGGTTTCCTGATCCTGTCTGAATGCGCCAACGTGCTGGGCTTCGATCCGCAGGTGGTGGCTTTCCTGTCTGGGCTGCACAACCAGATCAGCTCGGTGATCCCGCTGCTGGTGGCGGCATCGATTGGCTACATGCTCGCCATACAGCACCGCCTGCCACAGTTGCCGGTGGCATTTTTGTGCCTGGCCCACGTGGTGGTTGCCACGTTTGTGTTGCGTGATTACCCGCGAGCATCGGCGACGTTTGTGTTGTTTATCGCCATTGCTTCGCCGCTGTTGAATGTGCCGGCGATCGCCTGGCTGCACCGTTTTCGCTGGACCCGCCTGGTCAACGAAAACCTGGTGGGCCACAACCTGCGCGGCACCATCAATATGGTGGTGCCGGGCGCCATTACGGCGTTGTTGCTAGTGGTGGTGTTGTCGTTGCTGGTGCAGATTCCCTATGTGGCGCAGTTGCAGGGGCCGCAGGTACTGGATGCGCTGCAATCACCCTATGGCAGCGGGTTGTTTGTCACCCTGATGAACTCATTGCTGTGGTTTTTCGGCATTCACGGGGTGTACGCCATGCAGCCGCTGTTCGATGTGCTGGACCAGGCCGTGGTGCTCAATGGCGCCGCGCTCGCGGCGGGTGAACCGGTCAAGTACCTGCTCAACAGTGGCTTGCTCGGTTCTTTCGCATTTATCGGTGGCTCGGGCGGGGCGTTGTGTTTGCTGCTGGCGATCCTGTTGTTTTCCAAGAGCCAATCCATGCGTTTGCTGGCGATGGCCAGTCTGCCGCTGTCGTTGTTCAATGTCAGCGAAGTGCTGTTGTTCGGTTTGCCGATCATCCTTAACCCACGCTTGTTTATCCCATTTTTGCTGGTGCCGGCGTTCAACACCCTGCTGGCCTTGACGGTGGTGCAGTTGGGCTGGGTCTCGCCGGCGGTGGCCAGCGTGCCATTTACCGCGCCCGTGCTGCTCAATGCCTACCTCAGCACCCACGGCGACGTGGCGGCGGTGGTGCTGCAAGTGCTGCTGTTGGGCCTGGGCACGCTGGTGTATGCGCCGTATGTGCGCGCGATTCATCGCCAGTCCAGTGAGGGCGGTACGGTATACCTCAAGTCGTTGGACATGACCTTCCGTGGCCTCGAAGAGAAAGGCCGCCTGCTGGAATTGGACCCGGTGTTGGCGTCGCACAAGGCGGCCGCCCGCCAGGCTGTCGAACTGAGCCGTATCCAGCAGATCAGCGATTACGAGTTCTACCTGGAATTCCAGCCCCAAGTCTCGACCCGCACCGGCTTGTGTACCGGCTGCGAGGCGCTGATGCGCGCGCGCGACAGCCAGGGCACGGTGCATTCGCCCTGGGAGTTCCTGCAATGGCTGGCCCAGGCGCGGTTGATGCCGGACGTGGATGTGTGGGTGGCGTCCCAGGCGGTGCGCCAGTATCAGAAGTGGCAAAAGATCGGCTTTGCCTTGCCCATGACCATCAATATTTCCAGCGCCACGCTCACCCAGGCTGACTATGGCGAGCGCCTGGTGGAGATTCTCGCGCAGGCCCGTGGGCAGGTCTCGGTGGAAATCACCGAAGATGCGTTGGTCGGTGATGTGCAGGCCACCCGCCAGACCATCCAGAGGCTCCAGGCGATCGGCGCCAAGGTGTATATCGATGACTTCGGCACCGGGTTTTCGGCCTTGAGTTACCTGCACCAGTTCCCGGTGGACTTTATCAAGATCGACCGCAGTTTCGTGGTGGCCCAGCGCGACCCCAAAGGCGCACAGGTGTTGACCGGCATGCTGCGTTTTTGTGAGGCGCTGAACCTGGGCGTGGTGGTCGAGGGTGTGGAAACCGCCGAGCAGTTGGCCTTTTTGAACACCGGCAGCGAGCTGTTTATCCAGGGCTGGTATTACAGTAAGGCGCTGCCCGGCGACCTGCTGCCGGGCTTTGTCCGCAGGCGTGCGGCGGCTCAGGCTTAAGCGTGGGCGGACGCGTATTCGCGCTGGGTTCGTTCGATCTCTTCGACCAGATCGTCGATACCCGCCAGGCGTGCACGGTTGTCATGGTCCCAGGGGTGAAAGCCCGGTTTGAAGTAGTGCAGCCACGGCCGCACCATGCGTGGGAACACGCCCTTGGGCCCGTATAGAAACTTGAGCATGCGCCAGAACCCTTTCAGTTGCCCTCCGGCTTTGCGGTCGGCCATCAGCAGGCGCACATGGAAATCAAACACCACCAGCCAGAACAGCAGCGTGGTGGTCAACATGGTGCCGGTGCGTAATAAATAACGCATCGGCCCCGGCTTGATCACGGTGTTCCACACATCGAACGCCACGGCCTTGTGCTCGGTTTCTTCCAGGGCGTGCCAGTACCACATCTGCTGGTAACCCTTGAGTGACTCTCCAAAACGCGACGGGTCGCTGAGCAGGATTTCCGCGAGCATCGCCGTGTAGTGTTCCAGGGCGATGGTCACCGCTAGGTTGAACGACGGTGGCAGGTGTTTCTTTTGCAGGTCGAGGAAGAACTTCAGGCGCTTGTCGAGGGTGTGCGCTGGCAGACCGGCCGCTTGCAAGTGATCGTTGTAGGCCACGTGTTCGCGGCTGTGCATGGCTTCCTGGCCGATAAACCCCTGGATTTCTTTCTTCATCGCCGGGTCGTCGATGCGCTGGCGATAGTGGCGCACGCTGTCCATGAAAAACAGCTCGCCCTGGGGAAACAACAGCGACAGCGCATTGAAGAAGTGCGTGATAAAGGGGCCTTGTTCGTGCCAGTCCTTGATGCGCTCGGCAGGCAAGGCAAAACGGATATCGCGACGGATCGGCAGCATGGTGCGTGCTCCTGTTCAGAGACGGGTTTCGTCGTTGGTTTCGAACACCGGCGTGCGTGGTTTGGGCGCCATACGCTTGCTGGCGAACACCACAAGGGCTTGATAGGCCGCCGGCAGGCAACGGGCGAGCAGGTCGAGAAAATACGCGTCGCGACCGATCAGCACGCGGCGCTTGTTCTTGCGTACGCCTTGCAGAATCACCTTGGCGGCCTGGTCGGCGTCGGTGATGAAGAGTTTTTCGAAGTCGGCGCGGGCCTGTTGCTCGTTGTGGATCAGAAAGCCGGTCATGTTCGCGTCGATACGGCTGCTGCGGCAGATATCGGTGCGAATGCCGCCAGGGTGTACGCAGGTGGCGGACACACCGCAGCCTTGCAGGTCGAGCTCCTGGCGCAGCGATTCGGTAAAGCCGCGCACGGCAAACTTGGTCGCGTTGTAGCCGCTCATGCCTGGCTGGGCGAACAGGCCGAACACGCTGGAGGTGTTGACCACATGCCCGTCGCCGCTGGCTTTGAGGTGCGGCAGAAACGCCTTGGTGCCATGCACCACGCCCCAGAAATTGATGCCGACGATCCACTCAAGGTCGGCATAGTCCACGCCCTCGACGGTACTCGATAGCGCCACGCCGGCATTATTGAAAATCAGGTTGACCTGGCCATGCTCGGCCATGCAGCGTGCGGCCCAATCCTCCATGGCCTGGCGGTCGGCCACATCGACGACGTGGGTGGTGATCATGACCGGCGACAAGGTCGACGTTTTGATCAGCGCCAAGGTGTGTTCCAAGCCTTGGCTGTTCTTGTCCGAAAGCGCCAGGTGGCAGCCTTCACGCGCCAATGCGAGTGCCAGGGCGCGACCCATACCGGAAGCTGCGCCGGTGATTGCCGCCACGCGGCCATTGAATGACTTCATGACAGGCTGCCTTCTACGGTGGGTTGCGGGGCCACTACCGCACGCGGCGCAGAGGCCGGCAACGGGTTGGCGAGGTAGTCCTTGAGGGCAAAGTGCCGGGTGACCTGTTTGAAACGCCAGGTCGATCCGGGCCACAGCGTGGTGTTTTTGCCGGTGCGCGGGTCCAGGTACCAACTTTGGCAACCACCGGTGTTCCAGATGGTGCGCTTGAGCTTGTCCTGCAGTTGCTGGTTGTAAGCCTGTTCGATGGCAGGTTTGACCTCGACCGTGGCAATGCGCTGGTGCTGCATGTGCTTGAGCGCATCGAGGATGTAGCTGACCTGGGCCTCGATCATCAGGATCATCGAATTATGCCCCAGGCCCGTATTAGGCCCGACAATCAGGAACAGGTTGGGATAACCCGGCACCGTCGTGCCTTTATAGGCATGGGCGCCATCGCGCCAAGCGTCCATCAAGTCGACACCGTCGCGACCGATGATGCAGTCGCGGGGCAGCGGGTCGGTGGCCTGGAAGCCGGTGCCGAAAATCAGGCAGTCGGCCGGGTGCTTGATGCCGTCGCTGGTGATCACGCCGTCGGCTTCGATGCGCAGCACGGTGTCGGTGACCACCTCGACATTGCTGCGTGACAGCGCCGGGTAATAGTCATTGGAGATCAGTACGCGCTTGCAGCCGATGGTGTAGTCGGGCGTCAGGGTTTTGCGCAGGGAAGGGCGCGCCACCTGTTTGCGCAGGTGCCGCAGGGCGATCTTCTGTACCATCTTCATCAACCGTGGGTGCAGGGCAAAACCCACCACGCGGCCTTCCAGCGCCCAGTAAAAAGCGCCGCGCACCAGACGTTGGGTAAACGGCAGGTGTTTGAAGGCCCAGCGTTCGAGCCTTGAAATCTCGCGATCCGGCTTGGGCATGATCCACGGTGGCTTGCGCTGGAACAGGTCCAAGTGCGCCACCTGCGGCGCGATCTGCGGCACGAACTGGATCGCACTGGCGCCGGTGCCGATCACCGCTACGCGCTTGCCTTTCAACGAATAGTCGTGATCCCAGTGCTGGGAGTGGAAGCGTTTGCCCTTGAAGCTGTCCAGTCCTGGAATATCCGGCAACGCCGGACGCGACAGGCCGCCCATGCCCGACACCAGCACCCGCGCGCTGACCTGGCGGCCATCGCTGAAACTCAGTTGCCAGCGTTGCTGCTGCTCATCAAACACCGCGCGTTGCAGGCCCATGCCGAAGCGCAAATAAGGCGCCAGCCCGAACCGCTGCGCGCATTGCTCAAGGTAAGCGCGGATCTCCGCCTGCGGCGCGAATTGCCGGGTCCAGTTGGGGTTGGGCGCAAACGAAAACGAATACACATGGGACTGCACGTCGCAGGCGCAGCCCGGGTAATGGTTGTCACGCCAGGTGCCGCCGAGGGTGTCGGCCTGCTCGGCGATAAAGAAGTCGGTAAGCCCGGCTTCCTTGAGTTTGATCGCCATGCACAGGCCGGCAAAGCCTGAACCGATGATGGCGATGTCGATGGAATCACTGTGGGCATTCATAGGCTGTCCCTCATGGGCATCAGATGTGCTCCTGTTTTTGTTTTGTCTTTTAGATAGAACACCATTGCAAAGAAAAAATGAATTAATTATTTTAAAAAAGATTTTAAATAATCTACCTGAAAATATCGCCTACGCTAGGACCTTGTTCGTAATGTGCGCCTTGTCCGACAGACGCGCACGCTGTGCAGCAAGTCCGGGTCCAGGGTGTGGACGGTGGCTGAGGCCTTGACCAATACCGGTCAGGGAGCAGCAGCAGGGAAGCAGAGGACCAAGCTATGGCGGTTGAATGGGTTGTCGCTGCGGGTGTGGTGGTGGGCGCCAGTGCGCTGTTGTGGGGCTTTAGTGCCTGGATGACACGGCGTATAGAAGCCACCGTTCCGATCAACGGGCGTTTCGTCGAGGTCGATGGCGAGCGCTTTCACTATGTCGAAGAAGGTAAAGGCCCACCGCTGGTGATGATTCACGGGCTGATGGGCAGCAGTCGCAACCTCACCTATGCGTTGTCCGGGCAATTACGTGAGCGCTTTCGGGTGATCACCCTGGACCGACCAGGCTCCGGCTATTCCAGCCGTGGCGCCCACACGGCGGCAGACCTGCCGGCCCAGGCCCGGCAAATCGCCGCATTTATCAAGACACTCGACCTGGATAAGCCGCTGGTGCTGGGGCATTCCCTTGGCGGTGCGATTGCCCTGGCGCTGGCGCTTGATCATCCCCATGCAGTGTCGGGGTTGATTCTGGTCGCGCCGCTGACCCACCCGCAGCGCCTGTTGCCGCTGGTGTTCCTGTCCCTGGCCGTGCGCCCGGCCTGGCTCCGGCGCTGGATGTCGCAGACCCTGACCATGCCTGTGGGGCTGTTGACCAAAGGTTCGGTGGTCAAGGGCGTGTTCGCTCCGGACGCCGCGCCACCGGACTTCGCCACGCGTGGCGGCGGTTTGCTGGGGATGCGCGCGGACAACTTCTACGCCGCCTCCACCGAGATCAACACGGTCAACGATCACTTGCCGGACATGGTCAAGCGCTACCCGCAACTGACCCTGCCCATCGGCCTGATCTATGGCGCGCGCGACAAGGTGCTGGACTTTCAGAAGCACGGCCAGGCCCTGGCCAGCAAGGTGCCGGGGCTGAAGCTGCAAGTGGTGGAGGGCAGGGGCCATATGCTGCCGATCACCGCCACAGAGCGTGTGGTGGCGGTGGTGGAGCAGATTGCCAAGCGCGTCAAACCGCCGCAAAACGACCCGCTGCCGCACACGCCATTGGCCCTAGTGGGTAAGTAGCAGGGTAAATAATTGTGCCACCCGACTCGCGGTTCAACGGCGTCGATGCCTGCTTTAGACACCTGACCAAACGGCTGAAAAAGAGACTGCCCGGTCACGTAAAAAAGCCTTCGAGAAACTAGTTGACGACCTAACGATTCCGCGCTATTAATTTTAAAAAATTATTTCAATGTGTAATTTGAAACAGTTTTTGAAGTGCCTAAGAGCGAATAAAATAATGAAAAAAACGCCTTTTATCGCATGTCCAATCTGCCTCGTTCGGAGGCTGCCATGAATCAGACTATGGCAAGCCCAACCGTCTGGACCGACGGCAAGCGTCACCTGTGGTGGCTCGGCATCATGCCGCTGGCAACCCCATTGCTGTCCGGCGCCCTGGCGATGTCCACCGGCGTACAGCAACTGTGGTGGGTCGGTGTGCTGGTGATCTTCGGCCTTATCCCGCTGATCGATGGCCTGCTCGGTGAAGACGTCAGTAACCCACCCGAATCCGCCGTCAACCACCTCGAATCGCAAAGCTATTACCGCTGGATCGTCTACACCGGTGTGCTGTTCGTCATCTCGTCGGTGGTGATCACCGGCTGGCTCGCCGCCGGCGGCATCGACTGGATCATCAGCGGCGGTCTACTCAACGCCACTGCCCACTTTGAGCCGTCGAGCTGGCTGGCTAAAACCGCCGCGTTCATTACCGCGCGCACCGAACTGCATGGCTCAGTGAGCTGGTTCACTTACCTGGGCATGGCCATGTCCACCGGTGCCGCCACCGGCATTGCTATCAACACCGCTCACGAACTGGGGCACAAGCCCAAGCCGCTGGAAGTGTTCCTGGCCAAAGTTACCCTGGCGCCGACCTTCTACGGGCACTTCTACACCGAACACAACCGTGGCCACCATGTACGCGTCGCCACCCCGGAAGACCCGGCCAGCTCGCGCCTGGGTGAGAGTTTCTGGGCATTCCTGCCGCGCTCAGTGTGGTTCAGCGCTGTGTCGGCCTGGAACCTGGAGCGCGAACGCCTGCGCAAACTCGGCCTGCCGGCCTTGCACTGGAAGAACGCGGTGCTCAGCGCCTGGATGTACAGCCTGGTGCTGTGGGGGGCGATGATTGCCTGGTTGGGCGCAGCGGTGATTCCGTTCCTGATCATCCAGGGCATTTACGGGTTCTCGTTGCTGGAAGTGGTCAACTACGTCGAGCACTACGGGCTTAAACGCCAGAAGTTGCCCAATGGTCGTTATGAGCGTTGTTCGCCTCGGCATTCGTGGAACAGTAATCGGATTGTCACCAATATCTTTCTGTTCCAACTTCAGCGCCACTCCGATCACCATGCCAACCCGACCCGCAGTTACCAGTCGCTGCGCCACTTCGATGAATCGCCGCAACTGCCTTACGGTTACGCCAGCATGATTGTCTGGGCCTACGTGCCGTACTTATGGCGACGTCGCATGGACCACCGTGTATTGAACCACTATGCCGGGGATATCACCCTGACCAATCTTCAACCCTCACAGCGGTTGAAGTATCTGGAGAAGTACAGCAACAGCGCGACGCCGTTTTAATCTGAACTAACGCGTGTGTGGGTGAACTCGGGGTCTGTGTACCGCGCAGGCCTTCATCGCCCAGGATTCATCGGTTTTATTGCAAGTTAGTGGTTTGACCCTACAACAATAAATTCAAGGGAAGGACGTACACCATGCAAAGCCCTGCCACCTTTACTGCCCATGTCATCCTGGCCGCACTGGGCCTGATGGTTTACCAACACGCCCAGGCTGCGCGTATCGAGCCGGCCGGCAGCGCCTTTACGGCCCAAGGCCCGATCAGCTTTTCCAAAGGCGCGCTGATCAGCGCCGACTGCACCATCAAGGTGGCCGGCAAGGTCGCGGCCGATGGCACGTCGGTGAATGTCGACAAAGTTGAATTCGACGGCGGCCTTAAATGCAGCCGTGTCGAGGCCATCAACTTACCTTGGGTACTCATTGCCAAAGACACTAAAAGCGGCTCGATGTCGAACATCAGCGTGGATGTGCATGCCTTCGGTTTAGGCGGCAAGTGCGGCCCGTCGACCGCCGACGGCACTTGGGACAATGCCACCGGCAAGTTGGAAGCCGCCAATGTGCCGATTGGCGAAGACTGCAAGATCAAGACGGTGTCGATCAAGATGCCGCCGACCTTCAAAGTGGTCGAATAAACGAATTCTAAAACTGTAGCGGTACCTGCATTGAAATTTGGCTGGAAAGGGAAGTTCTGCAGTTTCACCGTGACCTCTCGATCATGGCCATTACCCCTGGCGAAATGACTCGCCATAACATGTGAGGAAAAACAATGAAAAGCTTGAAAACCCTCGTTTGTGCAACTTCTTTTGCTCTGTGCTTTGGCGCGGCTTCGATGGCCAGTGCGGCTTCCATCACTCCGGATGGCCCGTTCTCGACTAACCCCGGCACCATCGTGGTGAAGTCGCCTTCGTCCTTCGGTGCTGCGGTGACCTGCGGCATCACCTTTACCGGCAACGTTAGCGGTGGCGTGGCTTCTATCAATGGTGCCACCTTGACCGGTGGCGGCCTGTGCGGTTTGCCTACCCTGACCAACCTGCCTTGGGTGCTCACTGCTGCAACGGGCACCACCGGTACCGTGACCAATGTCGGCTACAAGATCACCTCGATCCCGGCCACCAACTGCGGTCCTACCCCTATCGCTGTGGCATGGACTCCAGGCACCAAGACCCTGTCGGCTGCCAACCAATCGCTGAGCGGCAACTGCACCGTGGTTTCCCTGAGTGTCGTGGCTCCGACGCTGTCGGTTAACCCGTAAGCGCGTCACTCCGTAAGGGCTGATCACCCGTAGAAAGGCCGGTGCCTCCCACGAGGTGCCGGCTGCGGGAAAACCACCGGCGGAGCCGGTTGGATTCGGTGTTTATTGTCTGGGGAACATGACAATGCAAAGCCT
Source organism: Pseudomonas sp. ChxA (assembly GCF_030263855.1). Classification (NCBI taxonomy): domain Bacteria; kingdom Pseudomonadati; phylum Pseudomonadota; class Gammaproteobacteria; order Pseudomonadales; family Pseudomonadaceae; genus Pseudomonas; species Pseudomonas sp. ChxA. The sequence continues at coordinate 4,095,493 of NZ_JARPMK010000001.1, read as the reverse complement.
TAGAAAAACAGCCCTCCTGGGTTCAATGATAGTCGCCCTGGGCGTGGTTTCATCGGCAGTGTGCGCGGCAGGTTTCAGCCCGCCGGGTCCGTTCAGCAGTACCAATGCCAGTGTTGTATTGAAATCGCCGGCCACCTTCCAAGGGGCCATGACGTGTGGTTTGAGTCTCTCGGGAACAATTGACGCCAATGGCGTCGCCACTATCAACAGCGTCATCCCGGCGGCGAATGCGCTTTGCGCCTTATTCAAACCTGTCGACTTACCGTGGACCGTGAATCTGAGCAGCACCAACCAAGGCGTCATCAACAATGTGGGGTTCACGATGCGCAACCTTTGGGGGGCTGACACTACCCACTGCGGTCCCACCAATGTTGTGGCCTCCTGGGACAACGCATCGCATGTGTTGAGCGGCGCCAATCAAGCCATGGCTGGCAACTGCACGCTGGTGTCGTTGAACGCCACGTTGACCGGTTCGATTACGACCAATCCCTGAATGCATTACCCGCATCAGAACAGGCGCGTTCTTTAACCACGCGCTGTAGCACACGACCCACCGGCAGGGGCCGGGCGTAAATAATAATAAGGAGTGCCGCATGAATAATAAGAAACAACACGCTCACACGTTATTGGGCCTGGCCCTGCTGGGCGGCTTGATGACCACGGGCACCGTACAGGCGGGCGGTTTCTCTACGCCAACCTATGGCGCTCCTGGCTGGGGCCGAGCATTTGGTGGTGGTTCGCTGTTCAAGAACGATCCCAGTGCCGCGTACAACAACCCGGCGGCGATGGCATTTATCGACTCCACCATTGCACAACAAACGGTTGACTACGCACGCGTCAAAATCAAATACAGCGGCCAGGCGTATGACTATGCCGGCAACCCTGTGACTAATACGCCCGTGCTCGATGATCAAGGCGCCATGGGCGACCCGGTGTTGAACAACAACGACGGTGGCCAAGGTGGTTTTACCGCGTGGCTGCCGACCGGGTTCCTGGTTATTCCCATGGGCGACCGGTTTGCGTTTGGCTTGAGTCAGGTGGTGCCACAGGGCATGCGCACGACTTGGAATGAGAACTCCAAGTTTCGTGATTTTGCCGTCGATACCAAAATCGAAACGGTTGGCCTGACAGGTTCGCTGTCGTTCAAGGTCAACGATCAGTTCTCCATCGGTGGTGGTGCAATTGTTCAGCGTAGCCAGGGCTTCGTCAGCCAGAACGTGGACTTGTTAGCCGCTGCCGCTGTGTCTCCAGGGCTTGGCGGGGCGGCATTTCCATCCGGCGTGGGCGAGTCGCTGATCCGGGTCAAAGTGGATAACATTTCGGTAGGCTGGTTCGGTGGCGTGGTTTGGAAGCCGACCGACAGAGATACCCTCGGCTTGAACTATCACGCCAAAATCAAGAACAAGATGACTGGCAAGTACAACATTAAAACCGATGCGATCGGCAGGAATGCCATGACTGCTCCACAAGGGCCGAATGGCGAAACGCTGGTGGAATTGGCCTACCCAGGCTTGAAACTGTTCCCGGACGGTGCCCACGCAAGTACTCAGTTGGATATTCCCGCCACTGCGTCGATTGATTGGGTGCACCAATTCAACGACCGTTGGACCTTGGGCATGAGCGCAACCTGGACCGAATGGTCGTCCTTCCAGGACCTGACACTCAAGTCCCAGGGCACCACGATTGTTGCGATTCCGTACAACTACAAAAACTCGTGGATGACCTCTATCGGTGGTGACTACAAAGCCACGGATGAGCTGACATTGCGCGCGGGTGTCGCCTATGACCAGACGCCTACACGTAACTCCACGCGTGACCCACGGATTCCCGACGGTGATCGTTACTTCCTTGCCTTTGGTGCCGGTTATGACATCAAGGCCGTACCTGGCCTGTCGCTGGACGCGGCGTATTCCCACCAATTCGTGCAGAAGGTCAACCTCAAGACCAAAAACGTCGATCGCCTTGGTGAAGGCCAACTGGACGGCACGGCGGAATCTTCCGGCGACGTGGTGAGTGTGTCGGCCACGTATAAATTCTGATCCTGTTGTGCCGCTGCAGGCGAGGGAGTCAAGCGCATCTTGATGCGCTCGACCTGCAGCGTTTCATCCCTGGGTTTTTGGCTGAGGCGTTCGGCCGCTTTTTTTTGGTCAAAGTATTAAATAAAAATTTCAAAACAAAATTTGAATTTGTCCTTTCAAGTTTGTAGTGTGGCTTTACGCCCTCGTTCATCCTGAACGAGCGACGCGCATGCCATACCCTGAATTGAGTAGAGGTATCCCCATGGTTATCTGGTTATTGATGGGTGTCGCCGCCGCGATTGCCCTGGCCTATCGACAAGCCGCCGCGGCCCTGTGGCTGGGCGTCGGCCTGGTCTGGCTGGCGCTTGGTTATCTGTTCAATGGGGTCGCAGGCTTTGGCGCCAGCGTCGCGGCCATCCTGGTGGTATTGCCCGCCGTGCTGATGACGATCAAGCCGCTGCGCCGCACACTGCTGACCAGCAAGGCCCTGGGCCTGTTTCGTACGATCATGCCGGCGATGTCCGATACCGAGCGCGCCGCCATCGAGTCCGGCACCGTGTGGTGGGACGCCGAGCTGTTCAGCGGCAAGCCCAACTGGCAGCGTCTGCTGCAAGCCGCGCCGGCCAGCCTGAGCGCTGAAGAACAGGCGTTCCTCGACAACGAAGTGGAAACCCTCTGCGACATCGCCAACGACTGGGAAACCACCCAGGTCTGGCAGGACATGTCGCCCGAAGGCTGGCAGTACACCAAGGACGCCGGGTTCCTGGGCATGATCATTCCCAAGCAGTACGGCGGCAAAGGCTTCTCCCACTATGCGCATTCGCAGGTGGTGATGAAGCTGTCGACGCGTTGCTCGGCGGCGGCGATTTCGGTGATGGTGCCCAACTCCCTCGGCCCGGCTGAACTGCTGCTGCATTACGGCACCGATGCCCAGCGCAATTACTATTTGCCGCGCCTGGCACGCGGCGAAGACATCCCGTGTTTTGCCCTCACCAGCCCGTATGCCGGTTCCGATGCCGGCGCGATTCCGGACTTGGGCATTGTCTGCAAGGGCATGCACGAAGGCGAGGAAGTGCTGGGTTTCAAAGTGACCTGGGACAAGCGCTACATCACCCTCGGCCCGATTGCCACGGTGCTGGGCCTGGCGTTTCGCGCCGAAGACCCGGACGGTCTGCTCGGCAAGGCTGGTTCGCTGGGGATTACCTGCGCATTGATCCCGACCTCTCATCCGGGCGTGAACAGCGGTCGTCGGCATTGGCCGCTGAACGCGGTATTCCAGAACGGGCCGACCACCGGCAAGGATGTGTTCATTCCGCTGGAATGGGTGATTGGCGGCCGCGAACAGGTCGGCAATGGCTGGCGCATGCTGATGGAGTGCCTGGCGGCCGGGCGCGCGATTTCGCTGCCTTCGGCCAACGTCGGCCTGGGCAAGGTGGCGGTACGCGGCACCACGGCTTATGCGGCGATGCGCAAGCAGTTCGGCCTGCCCATCGGCAAGTTCGAAGGCGTGCAGGCGCCCTTGGCGCGCATGGCCGGGCATTTGTATGCCTGCGATGCGGTGCGCAAGGTCTCGGTGGCGTCTTTGGATGCCGGTGAAAAGCCCTCGGTGATCTCGGCGATTGCCAAGTACCACGTCACCGAGCGCGCGCGCATCATCGTCAACGATGGCATGGACATCGTGGCCGGCAAGGGCATCTGCATGGGGCCCAACAACTTTCTGGCCCGCGCCTACCAGCAAAGCCCGATTGCGATCACGGTAGAGGGCGCGAACATCATGACGCGCTGCCTGATCATCTTTGGCCAGGGCCTGATTCGTTGCCATCCATATGTGTTCCGCGAGATGGAAGCGGCGCACAACCCGGATCGACGCAAAGCCTTGGAAGCCTTCGACAGCGCGATGTTTGGCCACCTGAGTTTCGTGCTGGCCAATACCGTGCGTGCTGCGGTGCATTCGCTGACCGGCGGGCGCTTGATCGCCGCACCGGCCAAGACCGACCCGGCGCTGGCGTCCTACTACCGCCAGGCCAATCGGCTGTCGGTGGTGCTGGCATTGATCTCGGATGTGTCCATGGGCGTGCTCGGCGGTGCGCTCAAGCGCAAGGAAAGTATCACCGGGCGCCTGGGCGATATTCTTTCGCAGCTGTACATCTTGTCCTGCGTGCTCAAGCGCTTTGAGGACGACGGGCGGCCCCAGGCCGACTTGCCGCTGGTGCACTGGTCGGCCCAGGACGCGTTGCTGCGCGCCCATGAAGCCCTGAACGAAGTGCTCGACAACTACCCATCGAAACCTGCGGCAGCCGTGGTGCGTGCCTTGAGTTTCCCGTTCGGTATTCCCCAGCACAAACCCTCGGACCGCCTGCTGGCCCAGGTGGCGGAGGTGGTGCAAACCCCCGGCGAAACCCGCGACCGCTTGCTGGCCAATTCCTACATTCCGCGCCCGGAAATCGACAAGCTCGCCTATGGCGAATTGGGCTTCCGGTTGTTGCCGCAGGTGGAGTTGATCGAGGCGCGGCTCAAGCCGGCGATCAAGCAAGGCCTGATCGAACCGATGCCGATTTCCGCCACGGCTTTCACCGGCTGGCGGGTCAAGGCGCGGGCGCTGGATTTGATCAGCGATGAGGAAGACAGCTTGCTCGGGCGTTACGTGGAATATGCCGACCACGGTATTCAGGTTGACGACTTCCCGCAGGATTTTGGCTTGTTGGAGGCTTTGCAGCAACGCAAGCAAGCCTTTGAGCCGACGACCAAGCGCCGCAGCAGCCAAAGCGAAAACGCCTCAGTTAATTAACACGGTCAGTGTGGGAGCTGGCTTGTTGTGGAGAGCAAGCTTGTTGTGGCGAGCAAGCTTGCTTGCGCTGGGGTGCGAAGCGCCCCCAAAAGCGGGCTCCAGCTACGCTGTCGAACGGGAGCAAGCTCCCTCGCCACAACAAGCTTCCTAGCCACAACAAGCCAGCTCCCACACTGGATCGGGTTTACAGGGAAAGAATGTTTTATGAGTGACAGCTACCTATCCTTCGTCAATTCCCCCTGGGGTCGGCGCCTGGCCCAAGCCATCGGCCTGCCGCAACCTTTGCCCTTGCAACGCCACCGCAGCGGCCAGCAAGGCCTGGCCAACCCGGTGATTATCGCCGGGGCAGGGCGCCTGGGTGCGCAGGTGCAACAGCTTTTCAAAGACACCGACACCGTCGCCGCCACCCCGGCAACCCTCAAGGCGCCGTCCACGGTCAAGGTGCAGGGCGCGGTGTTCGACGCCACGGCCGTGCTTGACCTGCAACAACTCGACGAGCTCTACGTGTTCTTTCACGCTAATGCCAAGCGCCTAAGCCAGCACGGCCGCGTGGTGGTGCTCGGCACGGCGCCGGAACATTGCCAGGACCTGCCCCAGGCCATCGCCCAGCGTGCCCTTGAGGGGCTGGTGCGCTCGCTGGCCAAGGAATTGCGCCGGGCAATCACGGTGCAGTTGATCTACGTGGCGCCGGGCGCAGAAGGCGCGCTGGACAGCAGCCTGCGGTTCTTTTTGTCGCGCCGCTCGGCCTATGTGTCGGGCCAGGTGGTGCGCCTGGAAAAACCCGTGGACGCCCAGGTGGCGGCGAACTGGGACAAGCCCTTCGCCGGTCGCCGTGCCCTGGTCACCGGCGCTTCCCGTGGCATTGGCTTGGCGATCGCCCAGGTGCTGGCTCGCGATGGCGCCCATGTGGTGTGCGTGGACGTGCCCCAAGCCCAGGCTGCGCTGCAGCAAGCCGCCGACAGCGTGAACGGCTCGGCCTTGCCGTTGGACATTACCGCAGCCGATGCGGCCGCGCTGTTGCAGGCGCATGTCAGCCAATACGGCGCATTCGATGTGGTGGTGCACAACGCCGGGATCACCCGCGACAAGACCATCGCCAAGATGACCGAAGCCGCATGGCGCAGTGTGCTGGCGGTCAACCTCGAAGCGCCGTTGCAACTCAGCACCGCACTGTTGGAAGGCCAGGGCTTGAACCCTGGCGGGCGGATTGTGTGCGTGTCGTCGATTTCCGGTATTGCCGGCAACCTCGGGCAAAGCAACTACGCCACCTCCAAGGCGGGCGTGATTGGCCTGGTGCAAGGTCTGGCGCCGCAGGCGGCCGCGCTGCAAGTCACTGTGAACGCGGTGGCACCGGGTTTTATCGAAACCCAGATGACCGCCAAAATCCCGCTGATGATTCGTGAGGCCGGGCGGCGCATGAACTCACTGTCCCAGGGCGGGCAGCCGATCGATGTGGCCGAGACCATCGCCTGGCTGGCGCACCCGGCGTCCGGCGGGGTCAATGGCCAGGTGGTGCGCGTGTGCGGCCAAAGCCTGCTGGGAGCCTGAGCTATGGACTATGTGACGCAGATCATCGACCCGCCACCGTCACGCACCCAGTTGTTGCTGGACGGCGTGCGTGCGCTGCGCAAACCCAAGCTCGACGGGCCGCCGCCATTGCCTGCGGAACGGCTGGTGCGCTCGGCGGTGGAGCTGAGCGCCACTGGCATCGCCGCCTATGGCCGCGCCTGCGGTTTTCGCCGTGAGCAGGGCGTGCCGCTGTCTTACCCGCATGTGCTGGCGTTTCCCTTGCACCTGATGCTGCTGACCCGGCCGAGCTTTCCGTACCCGGCCAGTGGCATGGTGCACCTGGCCAATCGCATTCGTCAGCACCAGCGTTTGCACGAAGGCCAGGCCTTGCGCCTGGAAGTGTATTGCGAACGCTGGGTGGCGCACCCCAAGGGCCAGGCGCTGAGCATCGCCACCCGCGCCTTTGCGGCGGATACGTTGGTGTGGGAAAGCGACAGCCTGTACCTGCGCCGAGACGTCAAAGACCCGGTTGGTGAGCCTTGGGAAGACGTGTTGCCCCTGCAGGAAGATGGCCTGCTGCGTACCCAGCGCTGGGTGCTGCCGGCCGACCTGGGGCGCCGGTTTGCCAAAGTCTCGGGGGATTTCAACCCGATTCACACCTCAGTGATCGGCGCCAGGATCTTCGGCTTTCGCCGCGCCATCGCCCATGGCATGTGGACCCTGGGCCGCGCACTGGCGGCGCAGCAACCGCCGGGCGGGCTGGATCAGGCGCAAGCGCATTGCGACTTCAAGCTGCCGATCTTCCTGCCCGGCCAGGTTGCACTGTGGAGCCGCCCGGTGACCGGGCCGCGCCGTGAGTGAGAAGTGCGCAATGGTGCCGGTGATAAACCGCATATGCGTGGGCTATTTATTTGGAAAGAGAGCCACGAATGAGTGACTACAGCTTCAACCCGGCCCCGACCCGCCGTGTGGCGATTATCGGCGGCAACCGTATCCCGTTTGCCCGCTCCAACACCGTCTATGCCCACGACAGCAATCAGGACCTGCTGGTGGCAGCCCTGCAAGGCCTGATCGAGCGCTATAACCTGCACGGCCAGCGTCTGGGCGAGTTTGCTGCGGGCGCGGTGATCAAGCATTCGCGGGATTTCAACCTGGCGCGTGAGGCGTTGCTGTCTACCACGCTGTCGCCAGACACACCTGCCTACGACGTGCAACAGGCTTGCGGCACTGGGCTGGAGGCGGCCCTGCTGGTCGCCAATAAGATTGCCCTCGGCCAGATCGAAGTGGGCATCGCCGGCGGTGCCGATACCACTTCCGATGCGCCCATCGGCATCAACGAATCGCTGCGCCACACCTTGCTGGCGGCCAATCGCGCCAAGGGCATGGGCGCCAAGGTGAAGGCCTTGCTCAAGGTGCGCCCGTCGATGTTTTTCAAGCCGTTGCTGCCGCGCAATGGCGAGCCGCGTACCGGTTTGTCCATGGGTGAACACTGCGAAGAAATGGCCAAGCGCTGGCAGATCAAACGCCTGGCCCAGGATGAGCTGACCCTCACCAGCCACCAGCGCCTGGATGCGGCCTACCAACGCGGCTTTTTCGATGACCTGATCAGCCCTTATCGCGGGCTGGCGCGCGACAACAACCTGCGTGCCGATGCCAGCCTTGCGAAGCTCGCCGGGCTATCGCCTGCCTACGACCGCCAAAACGGCACGCTCACGGCGGGTAACTCCACGCCGCTGACCGATGGCGCCTCAGTGGTCTTGCTGGCCAGCGAAGCCTGGGCTGCCGAGCAGGGGTTGCCGGTGCTTGCCTACCTGCGTACTGGCGAAACCGCCGCGGTGAACTTTGTCGACGGCACCGAAGGCTTGTTGATGGCCCCGGCGTATGCCGTGCCGCGCATGCTCAAGCGTGAGGGCCTGGGGTTTGCCGACTTTGATTTTTTTGAAATTCACGAAGCCTTTGCCGCCCAAGTGCTGTGCACGCTCAAGGCGTGGGAAGACCCCGAGTATTGCCGCGAGCGTCTAGGCTTGGAGGCACCGCTGGGCGCCATCGACCGCAGCAAGATGAACGTGAATGGTGGCTCGCTGGGCTGTGGCCATCCGTTTGCCGCCACCGGTGGCCGGCAACTGGCGGCGTTGGCCAAAACCATCCATGAGAACGGTGGTGGGCGCGGCCTGATTTCGATTTGTGCAGCAGGCGGGCTGGGCATTACCGCCATCGTCGAAAAATAGCCTGATCAAAAACAACAATAAGGAGACTGCCATGAACGCTGTAAGCCAGGAACACACCGAACGGGTCTGGTTGAACGCCTACTTGCCGGGCGTGCCGGCGGACATCGAGGCCGGTATCGAGGCCTACTCGTCGCTGCGCGAGGTGTTCCTGGAGCACCTGGAAAAATTCCGCGAACGGGTCGCCTACGTCAGCATCGGCACCGAAATGACCTACGCCGACTGGCAGGTGCAAGGCCAGGCGTTTGCCGCGTGGTTGCAGGGCCAGGGCGTGAAAAAGGGCGACCGGGTGGCACTGATGATGCCCAATTGCTTGCAGTACCCGATCTGCCTGCTGGGCACGATCCTGGCCGGTGCGGTGGTGGTCAACGTCAACCCTTTGTACACCTCCCATGAACTCAAGCATTTGCTCAAGGACAGCGAAGCCGAAACCCTGGTGATCTTTGAAAACTTCGCCCACACCTTTGAAAAAGTCGCGCAGGGCAGCCGTGTCAAACGCGTGGTAGTCGCGGCCATTGGCGACCTGCTGGGCACTTTCAAAGGCGCGGCGATGAACTTCATCCTGCGTCGCGTGCAAAAACAGGTGCCAAAATTTCACCTGCCTGGCGCGGTGCGCTTCAACAACGTGTTGAAACAGGGACGGGCGCTGAACCATTTTCCGGTGGAGATGCACCTCGACGAGCTGGCGTTTTTGCAATACACCGGCGGCACTACGGGGGATGCCAAGGGCGTGATGCTCAGCCATCGCAATATCATCGCCAATTTGCTGCAAGCCAAGGCCTGGGTCGGGGATCAGTTGGACCAGGACAAGCAGGAAACCAACGTGACCTTGCTGCCGCTCTATCACATCTTTTCGCTGACGGTGAACTGCCTGATGTTTATGTGCCTGGGCGGGCGCAACATCCTGATTGCCAACCCACGGGATGTGAAACGGGTGCAGATGATTTTGCGCAAGGAGCGCTTCAATGGCATTGCCGGGGTCAACACTTTGTTTAACGGTTTGCTCGAAAACAAAGAGTTCTGTGCGCGGGATTTTTCTGACCTGCGCATGGTGATTGCGGGTGGCATGGCCACGCACACAGCGGTGGCCAAACGCTGGAAGGAGGTCACTGGGCTGCCGATCATTGAAGGTTATGGGCTGACCGAGTGCTCGCCGGTGGTGAGTATCAGCCCGATCAATATTGCCCGCATGCGCGAGATGGAATTCACCGGCAGCATCGGCGTACCGCTGCCGTCGACCTGGGTGCGGTTTATGCGCGAGGATGGCGAGCTGGCGGAGATTGGCGAGCAGGGTGAACTGCAAGTGCGTGGCCCGCAGGTGATGCAGGGGTACTGGAAACGGCCCAAAGAAACGGCTGAAGTGTTGGATGCTGAGGGCTGGCTTTCCACCGGGGACATTGGGGTGATGGATGAGCGGGGGTATATTCGTCTGGTGGATCGCAAGAAAGACATGATCCTGGTTTCGGGGTTTAACGTGTATCCGAATGAGATTGAAGACGTGGTGGCGTTGCATCCCGGTGTGGGGGAGGTGGCGGCGATTGGGGTGGAAGATCCGGTGACGGGGGAGAAGGTCAAGATCATCGTGGTGCGCAAGGACCCGAGCTTGACCCAGGAGCAGATCCTGGCCCATTGCCGTGAATATCTTACGGGGTACAAGGTGCCCAAGTATGTGGAGTTTCGCAGTGTTGAGTTGCCCAAGACCACGGTGGGTAAGGTGCTGCGCCGGGCGTTGCGTTGATTTGATTTGAGGGTTAGGGCCTTTAAGTGTGGGAGCTGGGTTGCCTGCTGTGGCGGTTTGTCGGTGTACATATCCGTTATTCGGGTAACGGCGGCTTATGGTTCCGCTCTTACAGCGGGTCACTTTTGGCAAACGCCCCAAAAGTAACCAAAAGGTCTTCGCCCCACCACTCGGTGCCTCGCCTAGGCTCGGCATGCCCGCACTCCGGCTTGAATCCGTGGGCCGCCGCGATGGGCCATCCTTGGCCCAGCGCGGCTAACCCGGCGTCCTGCCGGGTTACCCACGGATTCAAGCCTGCGTTCGGCCAGCGTGGTTAACGGGGCGTCTCAGATCAAAATCAAGATCAAGATCTACAGCACGGCGGCCTGAAAGCCGACCTGAGTGGTTGAATCAAAAGCAAAAGCGGTTTTGCATACACTGAAGAGCAGCTTTTCTGTGGGAGCTGGCTTGCCTGCGATGCAGACACCTCGGTACATCAGGTACACAGAGTTGATGCCATCGCAGGCAAGCCAGCTCCCACAGTTGACCGAGTATGGCTTTGCTGTTGCTGTTGCTGTTGCTGTTGCTGTTGCTGTTGCTGTTGCTGTTGCTGTTGCTGTTGCTGTTGCTGTTGCTCTGGCCCTTACATCCTTTTCGATGACGAAGTCAGCGGTCTTTTGATCTGCGCTTTTGATCTTGATCTGAAATCGCCCCGTCACACACGATGGCCGGAATCTGACAGTGATTTGGGGGGTAAACCGGCAGGGATGCCGGTTTAGCCGCGCTGGGCCAAGGATGGCCCATCGCGGCGGCCCCCCAAATCACTGTCGGATTGCGGGCATGCCGAGCCTAAGCGAGGCCCCGAGTGTTGGGGCGAGGACTTTTTGGTTACTTTTGCGTCCTTGCAAAAGTGACCCGCTGTAAGAGCGGAACCCTACTCAGCCGTTACCGCAGCAACGGATATGTACACAACAGGGTGCCAGTCACCGAACATACACACTCGGATTAACCAGATTGTCCGGCCGCTCCCCAGCCAGCGCCATCAGCAAATTTTCCACCGCGCAAGCGGCCATCGCCTCCCGCGTCTCGTGGGTCGCCGAACCGATATGCGGCGTGGCCACCACATTGTTCAGGCGCAACAAAGGCGAGTCATGATTCAGAGGCTCGCGCTCAAACACATCCAACCCCGCCGCCCGAATTGTGCGCTGTTGCAGCGCCTCAACCAGCGCCGCTTCATCCACCACCTTGCCACGCGAGATATTGATGAAAATCGTCTCCGGCCCCATCAACCCAAACTCACGCGCGCCAATCAGCTTTTCGGTTTCAGCCGTGAGCGGCAACGTCAGGCACACAAAATCAGCCTGCTGCAGCAACTCCGGCAAGCTACGAAACTGCGCCCCAAAGCGCTCCTCGACCCGCGGCTTGGGCGAATGACTGTGGTAAATCACCGGCATGCCAAAACCAAAATGCCCACGCTGAGCCAGCGCTTCGCCGATGCGGCCCATGCCGATAATGCCCAGGGTCTTGCCATGCACATCGGTGCCGAAATGCGCCGGGCCAATGTTCTTGTTCCACTGCCCGGCACGCACCATATCGGCCAGCTCGACCACCCGGCGGGCGGTGGCCAGGATCAGCGCGAAACCGGTGTCCGCGGTGGTTTCGGTCAGCACATCCGGGGTATTGCTGAGCAGAATGCCGCGCTGGGTCAGGTAGTCGATATCGTAGTTGTCGACGCCCACCGACACACTGGCCACCGCTTCGAGCTTGGGCGCCAGGTCGAGCAGCTCGGCATCCAGGCGCAGGCTGGCACCCAACAGGCCATGGGCGCCGGGCAAGGCGTCACGCAGCCGGGCCAGGCCGGGTTCGTCGAGGGCGTCGATCAGGGTCACGTCGACGTGTTCGTGCAAGCGGGCCATCAACGGCGCGGAAAGTTTTTTGTACAGGACCACAGACTTTTTCATGAGGTTTTTACCTTCAACTCCAGGGTTGGCACCGGCACGCGATCACTGACGCCGGGCTTGAGGAAAATCGTCAACACCACGGCAAACATCAGCGCGCCGCTCATCAGCAGGTACGAGGCGCCGGGTGAGCCGGTGCTGCTATTGAGGTAACCGACCAAGTACGAACCGCCGAACGAGCCGAGTGCGCCCATGCTGTTGATCAGCGCCATGGCGCCACCGGCGACGTTGGCCGGGAGGATTTCCGGGACGATGGCGAAAAACGGACCGTAGGGCGCATACATGCATGCGCCGGCGATGACCAGTAGGGTGTAGGACCACCAGAAGTGCTCAGCGCCCAGCGCGTAGGATGCGTAGAAGGCGATAGACGCGATGAGCAGCGGCGGCCACACAAAGCGTTTACGTTTTTGCAGCTTGTCCGAGCCCCACGACACCGCCAGCATACCGATCACCGCCGCCAGGTACGGCAGCGCCGAAAGCCAACCGGCTTCGACCATGTCCATCTGCAAGCCGGCCTTGAGGATCGACGGCAGCCACAGCACAAAGCCATACACGCCGATGCTCCAGCAAAAAAACTGCAGCGCCAGGATGATCACCTTGGGCGAACGAAAGGCTTCAGCGTAGTTCTTCACCGCTTTGATCCCGACCTGTTCGGCGGCCAGGGCGCTTTGCAGGTCTTGTTTATGTTGTTCGCTCAGCCACTTGGCGTCGGCGGGTTTTTCATCCGCCAGCTTCCACCAGATAAACGCCCAGATCACCGCCGGCAGGCCTTCGATGATAAACATCCAGCGCCAGCTGAAGTGCTGCACCAGGTAGCCCGACACCACCGACATCCACATCATGGTCACCGGGTTGCCGAGGATCAGGAAGGTGTTGGCGCGTGAGCGTTCGGCACGGGTAAACCAGTGGCACAGGTACACCAGCATCGCCGGCATCACCGCCGCTTCGACCACGCCGAGCATGAAGCGAATGGCGATCAGCATATAGGCGTTGGACACCACGCCGGTCAGTGTGGCCAGGCTGCCCCACAGAATCAGGCTGACGAAAATCAGCTTTTTAACGCTGCGTTTTTGCGCGTAGATCGCACCCGGCACCTGGAAGAAAAAGTAGCCAAGAAAAAACAGCGCGCCCAGCAACGACGACATGCCGGGGGTGATCATCAAGTCTTCGGCCATGCCGGAGGCCGCGGCGAAGCCGTAGTTGGCGCGATCCAGGTACGCCAGGCTGTAGGTGATAAACACGATAGGCATGATGTACCACCAGCGGCGGGTGGCGAGTTTCACAGTTTCCATGGGGTTGCTCCTGAGCTTGTTGTAGTTGTGGCAACAGGGAGTGGGTCATGCAACAGATCGGGTGGGTAATTCGGCACGGTTGGGCAAACCTTCCATATCACCACGGCTTTGCACGGCGCGGCTGCCGATCCAGTTGCCGCGCTGTACCGCCTCGGGGAAGCTCAGGTTTTCGAGCAGGGCGCTGATCATGCCGACGGCAAAACCGTCACCGGCGCCCACGGTATCCACCACGATTTCCACCGGGACGGCGGCGACAAAACCTTGGTCCATGTGGGTGCGGTAGTAGGCGCCGTCCGCGCCCAGTTTGATCGCCACGGCTTCGGCGCCCTGGTCAAGGTAGAACGCGGCGATGTCGGCCGGGTCGTCGAAACCGGTGAGCAAGCGGCCTTCGCCCAGGCCCGGCAAGACCCAGTCGGCGAGGGCCGCGAGGGCGTTGATTTCGCGGACCATCTGCGCTTGGTTGGCCCACAACGATGGGCGCAGGTTCGGGTCGAACGACACACTGCGCCCGGCTTTGCGCATCTGCGTCATCAGCTCCACGGACAACTCGCGGGTGGCCTCGGACAAGGCGGGCGGGATGCCGGTGGCGTGCAGGTGACGCGCTTGCAGCAAGGCGGGGCTGATCGCGGCAATCGACAAGTGGCTGGCCGCCGAGCCTTTACGGAAGTACTCCACCTGCGGGTCGGCGCCGGCTTCTTCGCGGGACTTGAATTGAAAGCCGGTCGGGTGCAGCGGGTCGACCGCCACATGCCGACAATCCAGGCCCTCTTTTTTAAGCGTGTCGACCACAAAACGCCCCAGGGAATCGTCGCCGACACGGCTCAGCCACGTCACGTTGAAACCCAGGCGCGACAGGCCGATGGCGACATTGCTGTCGGCCCCGGCAATGCGCTTGTGAAACTGCGTCACCTGGGCCAGGTCGCCGGTCTGTTCGGCGACAAACATCGCCATGGTTTCACCAAACGAAAGGATATCGATCTCAGACATGGGCGTTCTCCGCACGGGGCTGGCCAAGGAGGGCGAGGGCGGCGACCTGCTGTGCGGTGACTGCAACCAGGTCATCGCCTTGCAACGGGAATTCCACGGCCCGGGTAATACCTTGAGTCATATGTTTGAGCAGTTGTTCCCACAGATGCAGGTCGGTGGCGCCGGGCGGCAAGGCCACCAGCTTGCCGTCCTGGCGCCGCGCTACAGCCTTGCAGTGCAGGTAATCCACATGACGGCCCAACAGCCGCGCGGCGGTGAGCGCGGATTGGTCCTGCCACTGCCAGTTGCCGATGTCGAAGGTCATTTTCACCGGCAAGCCCAGGCGTTCCACCTCAGTAAAGAAGCGCTGCATCGGCTCGATGCGCCCGCCGTGCAGGGTCTGGTCGTTCTCCACCAGCAGTTTGACCGGGTGGCGGTTGAGCAGGGCGTGCAGGCTTTGCAGGTCGTTGGTGTCGGTGAAATAACCGAGGGAAACCTTTAGCCAGCGCGAGCCAAAGGCTTGGGCGCGGTCCAGGGTTGCACTGAGTTCAGCGTTGGGCTGGGCGCGTCCGGCGATCCAAAGTTCTAGGGGCGATGAGTACACCGATTCCAGGCCGTGTTCGGCAGCGGCCTGGGCGAGGGCGGTGGGTTGTTCGGTGGTCAGCAGTTCTTCGCGCCACTCGATGCGCTGGGCGCCGGCAGCCACCAACAGTTCGACAAACCCTAATTGGCCCTGCTCGCGTACCAGATCGGCGCCGTAGCTGGAAAGGCTGATGGAGACGGGGTATTTATGCATTGTTATGTACCTCTGAAACCGGTTTCATTTTTATACGAAAAACCAATGTGGGAGCTGGCTTGCCTGCGATGGCGGTGTGTCAGGCGACTACGGCTTCGCCTGACAGACCGCCATCGCAGGCAAGCCAGCTCCCACAAGGGATTGGGTGGAGCCACGGACGATCAGTTCGGGCAAAAAATCCAGGGTACGCGGTGGTGCGTCATCGCCGCGCAAGCGTTTAAGCAGGCAGTCAAAGGCGCTGGCGCCAATCGCGTCGGTGGGTTGGGCGAGGGCGGTGATGCCGTTGCCCACCAGCGGGTACCAGTCCAGGTCATCCAGGGCAATCAGGCCGAAGTCATCAAAGAGGTTGCGGCCCAGCGCTTTGAGTGCGTGGGTGCAGGCCAGCGCAGCCACACCATTGGCGCAGAACAACGCCTTGGGGCCTGGCTTGGCGAGGAAGCTGTGCAGATGGTTTGCCAGCCTGTCATCGAGTTCCAGCACCGCGCCGGTCAACGCCGGCCGGGCCGCAATTTCCGCCGTGAAACTCGCCTGACGCTCCAGGCGTGAACTGGTGCCATCGGCCTTTTCGCTCACCAGCAACAGGTCGCGATAACCCTGCTGTTGCAGATGCTCCACGGCAATACGCACCGCCGCCGGGTTATCCAGCCCCACCAGGTCGCTGTGCAACGGCTCGACCTTGCGGTCCACCAGCACCAGGGGCATTTCGCGCTGCAACTCCAGCAGTTGGTCAAGGTGGTGGCCGAGGGTGTTCACGATCAACCCTTCGATGTTGTACGAACGCAGCGCCGCCAGGTGCTGGCGCTCTTGCTCGTCATCGCGGTCGGTGTTGCACACCACCAGGCTGTAGCCATGCTGGCGGCAGGCGGTTTCGACGCCGTGCATCACGGCAATGGAATAGGGGTTGCGGATATCGGCCACCAGCATGCCGATCAGGCGTGTGCGGCCGCGTTTCAAACCGCGTGCCATCTGGTTGGGGCGGTAGCCGAGTTCGCTGATCGCCTGTTCGATGCGCAAGGCAATGGCGTCGGAGAGCAGGGCGCGGTCCTCGCCGATAAAGCGCGACACGCTGGCTTTGGACACGCCGGCGCGTTCGGCGACGTCGAGCATGGTCACGCGGCTGCGCTGGGCGGCGGAAAAAGGAGTCACGGTGGCAGGCCTTTCTTATTGGAGGTGGTGACGTTATGAAACCGGTTTCAGGAGACCTCATTCACGAAACAACGTCAAGTGTCATTCAGCGCGCGGCAAGCGCTCATTCGCGCGTGCAACCGACGAATGGCGGTAAGACCTGTTAGTTCTGACAGTATCGGGACGTTAGCAACGGGTATTCAATCAACGTCACAGCCTTCAATAAAAACCAGTGACCGGCGCAATGTTGCTTTTACGGAGAACGATATGACCCCGCCCCCAACTAATAGCAATGTTCAAACCAATAGCGCCAAAGGTTTGCCCGACAGCACAGTTGTGACCGCCGTGCCTCAAGCTCCCTTGCCAATCGTTGAGGGACGATTGGCGAGTGGTGTGATTCCAAAACGCTTACTGGATGATGATCTTCTCGTATGGATACCTGGCCCATGGATTGAACTGACCAAGCCGGGGAGCATTGATTATATTGTGTTTGTTTGGCATGTCGTCGGGTTAGCACTGCCTGTTTACGTTGAACCGATACCGGTCGTGGGAGAGTTGTTTCCCCGCGACTTTCCACTGCGAATGTATATTCCTAGCGGTTTGCTGCTGGGTGACGCTGTCGTCAATCTTTCTTATCGCATACACAATGACCAGTCCGACGCACCGGTGGCCAATTTCTCGCCCCCAGTCAGGATTATTATCGACCGCAGTGCGCCGGGTAAAGGCGAGGTGCTTAAGGCGCCGGTGTTTTCAAATACAGTTATTACTACGCCTGATCTGGATAATAATTTGACACTGGATGTCGTGGTGCCGGGCGATTATAAGGTTCGCGCCACGCTTGACGAAATCTTCCTGTGGTTTATGGACAGCAATTCAGATCCGACGGGCTTACCGATTCACGTTGAAAAAATAGTTGCTACTACAGGTGCAATTATTTTAAAGGTGCTGGTGTCGGAATTTCGCAAGTTTTCAGGTGCGCAAAAATTGTTTGCGGTGTACCGGGTCAAGGATGAGGGGGGTAACATCAGTCAACTTTCCACGCCCGGAAGTGTATTGCTGAGCCTAACGCCACTGCCCGGCAATTTGCCCGTGCCTACGGTGCCTGCGTTTGATTTTGATCAACTCATCAAACGTGACGATGCGCGTAATATCGTCTCGTTTGGCATCAGCAGCTACACCAATTTTATACCTGGGGATCTCTGTATCCCTGAATTGGCGGGTGTTAAACTTCCGCCGATACCTGTCACTTCATTTCCGTTTACCGGAACCTTGACCTGGCAGCAGCTGATTGCCAACGGCTCCGATCTGCAACGAAAGGACAGGGTGCCGTTTCGCTATTACATTAGACGTGCTTCCGACACGGTGGGCCCTGGGACGATATCTCCGCTGAAATTGCTGAATATGGATTTCACGGTATTCGGCCGCGATCACAATCAGGCGCCAGCGTTACTTAACCCACTGTTGGACTTGGCCAATCTCTATGGCGCGGTGTCCAATACAGCCAATAAACTGGACAGTCGCGACAGTATCGACGCTGTCAGGGTGGAAGCGCGCCTGTCCGGTAACCCGAAACTCGGTGACTTGCTGTTGCTGTACTGGCCGGGGCAGGCAGCGCCGGTGGCAACCTATACCGTCAAGTTGGGTGACACCGCTGGCGCCCTTATCGTTTTTGACAATCGCATTAGCTGGTCGATCATACAGGGCGGCGGTAATACGACTGCCCTCGTGTATTACGTGAGCACTAACGGCGTTAACGAGCAACAATCGGGTAATCAACGCGTTGTCATAAGCATCACGCCGCCTATAAGCTTTCCAAAGCCCACGTTCCCTCAAAATGTAAATCATCCTAATAAATTTATTAATTGCACTCCTGGCCTTGGCCCAGACGGTAAACCGCTCCCGCTTCCCTGGGAGGAATTTCAGATTCAGGTGACGCCTGGGGTCGGTGTATCGGCAGGGGATTTGTTTACGCTGGCCTTCCAGGGGTTCGATGATTACCCGGATCGTAACCCGCTGGTGTCGACGGCACTGACCCTGAGTCATACGTGGGGCATCAATCAAGTGTCGCATATTTTTAAAATCACGGATTATCAAAACATCATAAAGCCGCTGAGGGATTATGCCGGCGCCTCAGCAAAATATAGTGTTTTTCGAGACGGCGGATTAGTCGGCGTGTCGAAAGTCGGGTATGTACAAGTTGACCTTAAGTATTCGTCCGGGAAGTTTTGTGGGCCAGTCTAGCGCTGGATAAATTCATTAATCAAGATCGAAGTGAAGGTGGCAGTGAAGTAAGTGGCGTGAGGGGGCTTCAGTCATCCAGAGGTCCTTGGTCGTTTGATTTTATTCGGTAAATAATACAATTGCGAATGGAGAGCACGACATGATCGGTAAAAAAATTACACTAAAGGCAATACCTGTTACCCCTGGAGCACTCCCTCCCGTTATCCAAGGAGTAGACCCTGTAACAGGGTATCTTTCAGCGGCTGACGGTGACAAACCTATAAAGCTGACCATCACTTCTGGCTCAGGTTCAGACGCGGGTGACTGGGTTAGAGTCTATCGAAGAGACGTCATTAATGACTTTCCTGACTCATGGACGTTGGTGGCTGAAAAGCAATTTGTAATCGTCGCCCTATACGACACGTTTGAGGTGAGTATTCCTGTCGTTGCGAGTTCGGGAAAACAGCTGTCGGGTGATTTTCAAGTACGTTTTGAATTGTTCGAGAATACTGCTGCGGATCCAAATATTCCAGGCGACGTAGACAGACCTGGTTCTATCGGCCAGACGTCACCCTTTTCGACTTATAAAATGGACCTGGATCCCCCCTACTTAAGGGTGCAGCCACCTGCACCGATATACACGGGGGCCTTCCCGCCGGGCCAGGTTATTAGTCTGGCACAACTGACGCAGTTCAATTTGCCGTTCTCTATTCCTGACAACATAACGACGGGCCTCGGGGCTTGGAAGCCAGGAGATACGCTGACCATTTTCTATAACCACGGCACCCCCGTGACAGCCACAGAAGTGGCCAGGCAGACTCCACCGCGGCGCATGACACAAACCGGTAACACAGTGACAGTGCTCGCCAGTGAGATTACGCAAGGAGGGCCGTGCTTCTTTACTTATCAAATCGCGGACTCGCAGGGCAATACAAGTTTGGTCTCTGCGCCTTCAATTACGTTCACTATCGCGTTGGATCCGGCACCCGAAAATTTACGGCCGATTGTCATTCAACAGGCGCCAGACCTCGTTGATGACTTGGTCGATGTTGACGACTTGAAATTAGGCCCTACGGGCGTAATTCCGGCCTATACGAACGTTGACGTTACCAAGGACGAGTTTCGGATTCGATACAACAATGGGGCTTGGAGCCAGTGGTTTCGTGTTGTTTCGGTTCCAATCACTTTGGATCAGCCCTTTCTGAGCCCGCTGGCTGTAGCGGACTACGGCAACATAAAAGGCCCGAAATCAGTCGTTATCACCTATGAAATACGCAAAAATGGTGACACTTTCCCTGGCCCGATCACACCGTTCAGAGTGGACTTTAGTGTGACAGGGCCGAGCAATCCGGGCATACCAGGCAGTATCAATACCCGATTGATTCCTGCATCGTTCCGTGGTACCGGCGCGACTGTGGATAACAAGCTGGAGTTTGCACAGTCTAACCTGCCGGTCACCGTTACAATCGAGTTATGGCAAACCACTGACCGTTTTGAATTGCCGGCGGCAGGCATGTTTCTTATCCTTGTAAACCCTGACGGTACGTTCGTCGCGCCCTCTAAGGAACTCAGCGGTGAGTTACCCGGAGCGCGTGTCTCCTGGGACATCGACTGGAGTGTCTTTCAACAACTGGGCAATGGTACACATAACCTCAGCTATGTCGTATCACCAACGGCAACGCCAACGTCTGCCACTAACCTCAATCGCGCGGGTCCTACACCGGTTGAATTGCTGGGCGCGGTAACTACGCCCCTACCGGCGGCTCGATATATTGGTGCAACGGCGGGGACGTTTGCTCAATGGGGCTGCCCAGCACTAGTAGCACCGGCGCCGACAAACTGGGAAGGCAGGATTACTGTGCCAGGGGACTCGAGAATGGTTGATGGTCAGCAACTGACCTTGGTACTGCAGGTGTTCAGGCCTCGCACGGGCACACCTCGGCTTTTTGACCAAACGCAGAGTTACAACGTAACCATTACCCCTGCCATTAGAGCTAATGGCTATACCTTCCCGATTCCCTATGCGGGTTTCCTTGAACATGCCCAAATAGGGCGTGCGGAGTTGATTTACACCGCGCCGCTGAACAACGGCACGCTGGGGCGTGGAACCGCGGGCGTTAACGTACGTACGACGTTGAGTTTCACACGGTGCGATAACGTGGGAGCAATCCTCATCCCTTAGAGGCGTCATTGATACGCGGCAGGGTTCCCCTCTCAGCCTGAGAGGGGAATTCCCTGACAGAACCTGACTAATTAGATGACCCCAAGTGCTGCTTTCTTACCAAGGGGTTACAGATTAGTCCTACATCGGAATTAATCTCTAATACTTACTCTACGTGCCGCACGGGTAAGGCGTCACTTTCAGAGAGTGAGCCGAACCGCTTTTGTAGGCCTTACCAAAAGAGTGATTGACCATGTCGGCACTGAATACGTTCGAACTCAAACCCTTGAGTGCGATGATGAAAGTCCCCACCATTACATTCTGTTTGTTTGCCGCGATACAGGGGCAAGCTCAGGCAGTTGAGTTGGGTAACGGTGAGCAAAGAACCATTGACGCGACTCAGCAATCAACGGACTGGCAACTGTCGGGCCGGTCCATGTTGACGATGAACCGTGCAACAGCCACCACCATCGACCTATCAAGCTCCACGTTGAACATGAACAGCGGCAGCGCAGCGGATAGTGTGCGCGCTGGGCAGGGCTCCACAGTCAACATGGACGCTGCACGTGTTACTTCGAGCGATTCCCAATACGGCGCCGTGCGGCTGGACAGCAGTAAGGCGGTTATTAACAACAGTACCCTGACCAATACCAATGGCCTAGGGTTGCAGGCGTTTGGTGTTGTAGGCGCGTTGAGCGGCTCATCGGCCGAAGTCAGCAACACCACGATCAGAGGCGCTATCGGCGGTGCGGAAGCATTCACCGGCAGTGAGTTACACTTTAAACAAAACTCGCTGGTACAAGGTACGGGAGCAGGGGCCTTTGGACTCTCCCTTACAGGCGCCACGGCGACGGCCACGCAAAGTACTATTATCGGCAATGGTCATGGCGTGACGTTCACGCGTAATCGGAACGACTTGACGGATGGCAAACTGGTTTTGGACCAGTCTGTGGTTGAGGGCCGTAGCGGTTCGGCCATCTCGGTCAGGGGCACGCCAGGTCGAGTGCCAGTGGTGTCTATCGACGTACTCAACGGTTCTACGCTCAAGGGCGGCAATGGCAATCTGCTGTCTGTGTCTGGCGGTGCCACGGCGACGATGAATGTTGATAACAGCCGAAACCTGTTCGGTAATGTAATCGCCGACGCCACCAGCACGGCCCATTTGAACCTGCAGAACAATGCCGAGCTGACGGGCCAGTTGCAGAATGTCTCCACCATGAGCGTAGGCAATGCTTCGAACTGGAACATGACCGGCGACAGCCAAGTGGGTGCGCTGAACATGGCCGGTGGTAGGGTGACCATGGGCGCGGCGAATGAGTTTTACCAGTTGAACCTGCAGACGCTTTCCGGCAACGGCACCTTTGTCATGGGCACCAACTTTGACGAGGGCAAAACCGACTTCATCAATGTGACCGGCGAAGCCACGGGTAACCACAGCCTGGCACTCGCAGCCAGCGGCAGCGAACTGGTCAAAACCCAGGTTGTGCACACCGGCGGCGGTGATGCGGCGTTCTCTCTCGAGGGCGGCCCGGTCGACATGGGTGCTTATGCCTACAACCTGAAACAGGAAGGCAATGATTGGTTTCTGGACACGCAAACCCGTATTGTCAGCCGCAGTGCCCGCGTAGTGACGGCATTGTTCAATACCCCGGTGACCATCATGACCGCCGAAGAGGGTTCGCTGCGCGCCCGTATGGGTGAGTTGCGCTACTCTCCGCACAGCACGGGTCTCTGGATCCGTGGTTTCGGCAGTAAATATGATGTGTCCCAGAGTTCGGGCACCGGCTACTCGCAAAGCCTGCAGGGTTTTTCCATCGGTGCTGATATGCCGCTGGCCGACACCCAATGGAAAGTCGGTGTATTCGGCGGCCACAGTAATTCTGACGTGAACCCGGTTCGCGGCGCTGCCGGTACCGTCAAGAGCTACTTCCTGGGTACTTATGCCACCTGGGTGGACGAAGAAAGCGGTTTCTACTTTGATGCCGTCGCCAAAGCCAACCGGTTCCAGAACCAGGCCAAGGCCACCCTCAGTGACAACACGTCCACCAAGGGTGGCTACAACAACGTAGGCGGTGGTTTGTCGGCTGAGCTCGGCCGTCATATCAAGTTTGGTGAGGGTTCCTTTATTGAACCTTACGGCCGACTGTCGACCATTGTGGTCCAAGGTGGCACGTACAGCTTGAAAAACGGCTTGCAAGTGGACGGTGAGCGCACTCGCTCAAGGACCGCCGAGGCCGGTGCAACCATTGGCCACGAGTTCCAGCTGGATGATGGCACGCTGATCAAGCCTTACCTGCGTGCAGCAATGGTCCACGAGTTTGCTGACAACAATAAGGTCACGGTCAACAACCAGACGTTCAACAATGATTTGTCGGGCTCGCGCGCCAAGTACGGTGCCGGTGTGGCGGTGTCGTTTACCCAGGACCTGCAGGCGCATGTCGACCTGGAGACCAGCACCAGTGACAAAATCAAGCAAAAAGCCGCTGTTAACGTTGGCCTGCGTTATGCGTTCTAAATAAACAGGCAACGCTAAAAAGCCCTGATCGAAAGATCAGGTTTTTTTTTAGTCAGCTCAAAAGCGCTTCGCAATAGCCTTTCCCAGTGAGTTCAGGGTTGTCGCCATGCATTAAGGTTCAACTGAACAATCCGGCGGCAATATTGATCGAGAAGCCCAGAATCGCCGTATTGAACAGAAACCCAATCAACGACTGCCCCAAAACGACTTTGCGCATTGCACGTGTTGCAACCCCCACATCCGCCGTTTGCACCGCCACGCCGATGGTGAACGAGAAGTACAGGAAGTCCCAGTAATTGGGGGTGCGCAGTCCTTCGGCAAAGCGCAGCGCCGGCTCGTCGCCGTCCCAGGTGTAGAACAGCCGAGCGTAATGCACACTGAAAATCACCCCGGTCAGCAACCATGAACCAATCACCGTCATGCCGGTGAAACCGTAGTGCAACAGGCGTGCCGTACTGTCCAGGTCTTTGCTGCCCACCAGGTTTACCGTGATGGTCGCAAGGCTGGCAATCGCGGCAACGCACACCATGAACAGTACCAACCCGGCGTTTTCATCCTCGATCTCGGCGATGCGCTTCACGTCATCGGCACGTGAACGGCTGGTCAGCCACAGCATCAGCGCCAGGTAGGTCCAGACGCCGGCATTCCAGCCAATCAGGATTTTGCTGATCAGCGTATCGGCCGGCGCCAAAATGCCCACGGCAAGGCCAAGGACGGCGGCGGATGAGAGGCGAGGGTGGGTGCGGGCGAGGAAGGCCATAGGTGCTCACAACAGGGGAGAGGTTGTGAGCACCATAGCGCATTCAGTTGCACTTGAGACAAGCGAACCCTGTGGGAGCTGGCTGGCTTGCGATGGTGGGCTTTTGGTGGTGTACATATCCGTTGCTGCGGTAACGGCTGATATTGGTTCCGCTCTTACAGCGGGTCACTTTTGTAAAGACCGGAATGCCGGCCCAGACAAAAGTAACCAAAAAGTCTTCGCCCCAACACTCGGTGCCTCGCTTAGGCTCGGCATGCCCGCAATCCGCCAGTGATTTGGGGGGCCGCCGCGATGGGCCATCCTTGGCCCAGCGCGGCTAAACCGGCATCCCTGCCGGTTTACCCCCCAAATCCCTGTCAGATTCCGGCCATCGTGTTTGACGGGGCGATTTCAGATCAAGATCAAGATCAAAAGCGCAGATCAAAAGACCGCTGACTTCGTCATCGAAAAGGATGTAAGGGCCAGAGCAACAGCAACAGCAACAGCAACAGCAACAGCAACAGCAAAGCCATACTCGGTCTAATGTGGGAGCTGGCTTGCCTGCGATGGCATCAACTCTGTGTACCTGCCACACCGAGGTGTCTGCATCGCAGGCAAGCCAGCTCCCACAGAAAAGCAGTTCTTCAGTGTATTCAGATAGGCTTTTGCCTTGCACTTGATCTGGCTTTTGCTTCAACCACTCAGGTCGGCTTTCAGGCCGCCGTGCTGTAGATCTTGATCTTGATCTGAGACGCCCCGTTAACCACGATGGCCGAACGCAGGCTTGAATCCGTGGGTAACCCGGCAGGACGCCGGGTTAGCCGCGCTGGGCCAAGGATGGCCCATCGCGGCGGCCCACGGATTCAAGCCGGAGTGAGGGCACACCGAGCCTAAGCGAGGGGCCGAGTGGTGGGGCACAGACCTTTTGGTTACTTTTGGGGCGTTTGCCAAAAGTGACCCGCCGTAAGGGCGGAACCCTAAGCCGCCGTTACCGCAGCAACGGATATGTACACCACCAAAAGCCCGCCACAGCACACAAGCCAGCTCCCACAGGGATCCACGACGCCGATCAGTCAGACTTGCTGCGTCTACGCACCAGCTTCATCACCACCACAAAGAACACCGGCACAAACACCACCGCCAACGTCGCGGTGATCATGCCGCCGATCACGCCTGTACCAATCGCTTGCTGGCTGGCCGAGCTGGCGCCGGTGGCAATCGCCAAGGGCACCACACCGAGGATAAACGCCAGCGAGGTCATGATGATCGGCCGTAACCTCAGCCGTGCGGCTTTCAGGGTGGCCTCGATCAGATCCTCACCTTGGTCAACCAGGTCCTTGGCAAACTCGATGATCAGAATCGCGTTCTTCGCCGACAAACCGATGATGGTGATCAAGCCGACCTTGAAGAACACGTCATTGGGCATGCCACGCAAGCTCACCGCCAATACGGCGCCAAGCACACCCAGCGGCACCACCAGCAACACCGAGGTCGGTATCGACCAGCTTTCGTACAGCGCCGCCAGGCACAGGAACACGATCAGCAGCGACAGGCCCAACAGCAACGGCGCCTGGGAGCCGGACAAGCGTTCCTGCAACGACAGCCCGGTCCATTCCTGGCCCAGGCCGGCCGGCAATTGGCTGACCAGGCGCTGGATTTCTTCCATGGCCTCACCGGTGCTGTGCCCCGGCGCCGCCTCGCCGCTGATGGAAATGGCCGGGTAGCCGTTGTAGCGCGTCAGTTGCGCCGGGCCTTGGGTCCAGCTGGCTTCAACAAACGATGACAGGGGCACCATCTTGCCGGCGTTATTGCGCACGTTGATCTTCATCAAGTCCGCCACCTGACTGCGCTGGTCGCCTTCGGCCTGCACCACCACGCGCTGCATGCGGCCCTGGTTGGGGAAGTCGTTGACATAGGCCGAACCGATGGCCGACGACAACACATTACCCACATCGGCAAACGACACGCCCAAGGCGTTGGCTTGCTTACGATCCACCTGCAACTGCACTTGCGGTGCTTCGGCCAAGGCACTTTCGCGCACGTTGGCCAGGATCGGGCTTTTTTCGGCGGCGGCCAGCAACTCCGTACGCGCTTGCATCAACGCGGCATGGCCGACGCCGCCACGGTCCTGCAAGCGGAACTCGAAGCCGCTGGAAGTACCCAGGCCGTCCACCGGCGGCGGCAGAATCGCGTAGGCGATCGCGTCCTTAAGCTCGCTGAACGCGGCGTTGGCGCGGTCGGCAATTGCCGAGGCCGAATCTTCGCTGCTGCGCTGCGACCAATCCTTGAGCGTGGTAAACGCCAGCGCTGCGTTCTGCCCAGAGCCGGAGAAGCTGAAGCCCATGATCATGGTGGTATCGCCCACCCCAGGCTCGCCGGCGTTGTGCGCTTCGATCTGCTCGGCCACCTGCACCGTGCGGTTCTTGCTCGCGCCCGGCGGCAGCTGGATATCGGTGATGGTGTAACCCTGGTCTTCCACCGGCAGGAACGAGGAGGGCAGGCGACTGAACATCCAACCCAGGCCCACCAGCAGCACCAGATAAATCAGCAAGTAGCGGCCGCTACGCTTGAGGGCATAGGCCACCCAGCCTTCATAGCGGTCGGTGAGGCGCTCAAAGCGCGTGTTGAACCAGCCGAAGAAGCCGCCCTTGGCATGGTGTTCGCCCTTGGCGATCGGCTTGAGCAAGGTGGCGCACAGCGCCGGCGTCAAGGTCAGGGCCAGGAACGCCGAGAACAGGATCGAGGTGGCCATCGACAGCGAGAACTGCTGGTAGATCACACCCACCGAACCCGGCATGAACGCCATCGGCAGGAACACCGCCACCAGCACCAACGTGATACCGACGATGGCGCCGGTGATCTGGCCCATGGCTTTTTTCGTCGCGTCCTTGGGCGACAGGCCCTCGGTGGCCATGATGCGCTCGACGTTTTCGACCACCACAATCGCATCGTCCACCAGGATGCCAATGGCCAGCACCATACCGAACATGGTGAGCACGTTGATCGAGAAACCCAGCAACAGCATGGTGGCGAAGGTGCCCATCAGTGCAATCGGCACCACCAGGGTAGGGATCAAGGTGTAGCGCACGTTCTGCAGGAACAGGAACATCACCGCAAACACCAGCGCCATCGCCTCCAGCAAGGTGTAGACCACCTTGGTGATCGAGACTTTGACGAACGGCGACGTGTCGTAAGGGATCTTGTACTCCACGTTGGCCGGGAAGTAGCGCGACAGTTCGTCCATCTTTGCCCGCACCAGGGTGGCGGTGTTCAGCGCGTTGGCGCCGGGCGACAGTTGCACACTGACGGCGGTCGACGGCTTGCCGTTCAGGCGCGTGGAGAACTGGTATTCCTGGCTGCCGACTTCCACCCGCGCCACATCGCCGATGCGCACGGTGGAGCCGTCGGGGTTGGCCTTGAGCACGATGTCGGCAAATTCCGCCGGGGTCGACAGCTGGCCCTTGACCAGGATCGCGGCGGTGATTTCCTGGGTCTTGGTGCCCGGCAAATCGCCAATGCTGCCCGCCGAAACCTGGGCGTTCTGCGCGCTGATTGCGGCATTCACGTCGGCCGGTGTCAGGTTGAAACCGATCAGCTTCTGCGGGTCGATCCAAATACGCATGGCACGTTCGGCGCCATACAGCTGGGCCTTGCCCACGCCGTCCAGGCGCTTGAGCTCGTTCATCACGTTGCGCGCCAGGTAATCGCTGAGCGCTACGTCGTCGAGCTTGCCGTCGTTGGAGGTCAGGGTCACCAGCAGCAAGAAGCCGGCGGAGACTTTCTCCACCTGCAAACCTTGTTGGGTCACCGCTTGCGGCAAGCGCGGCTCCACCGCTTTAAGACGGTTTTGCACATCCACCTGGGCCATTTCCGGGTTGGTGCCCGGCTGGAAGGTCGCGGTGATGGTGGCCGAGCCCAGGCTGCTCTGGGATTCGAAGTACAGCAAGTGATCGGCGCCGTTTAGCTCCTGCTCGATCAGGCTGACCACACTTTCATCCAGGGTCTGGGCCGAGGCGCCCGGGTACACCGCGTAGATCTCCACTTTCGGCGGCGCAACGTTGGGGTACTGGGCCACCGGCAACTGCGGGATGGCGAGCGCGCCGGCCAGCAGGATAAACAGGGCCACCACCCAGGCGAAAATCGGGCGGTCAATAAAGAACTGCGGCATGGCGGTTTATTCCTTGACTGGCTGGCCGGAGGCGGGACTGTCGTCCACCTCGACTTTTTCACCGGGGCGCGCATGTTGCAGGCCTTCGACGACGATACGGTCACCGGGCTTGAGGCCGCTGCTGACGATCCAACGGTCTGCAATCACCGCGCCCAGTTCCACCGGCTGCTGGCTGACGGTTTGCTCGGCGTCCAACAGCAGCACCATCGGGATGCCGGCGCTGTCACGCGTGATGGCACGTTGCGGCACGCTGATACCTTGCTTGTCGACGGCCTGTTCAAGGCGCACACGCACAAAACTGCCCGGCAACAGGTCGAGGTCCGGGTTGGGGAACTCGCTGCGCAGGATGATCTGCCCGGTGCCCGGGTCGACGCTGATTTCGGCAAACAGCAGCTTGCCCGGCAACGGGTACAGGCTGCCGTCGTCCTGGATCAGCGTGGCCTTGGCCTGGTCCTGGCCGACCTGCTTCAAGCTGCCGGCGCGAAAGGCGCGGCGCAGGTCATTGAGTTCGCGGGTCGATTGGGTGAGGTCGGCGTGGATCGGGTCCAGTTGCTGGATGATCGCCAGCGGCGTGGCCTCGTTCTGGCCGACCAGCGCACCTTCGGTCACCAGCGCACGCCCGATGCGCCCGGAAATCGGTGCGGTGACGGTGGCGTAGCCCAGGTTCAACCGCGCGCGTTCGACTGCGGCCTTGTTGGCGGCGACTTCGGCGTTGGTCTGGCGCACGGCGGCGCGGGCGTTGTCGTAGTCCTGGCCGCTGATGGCGTTGCCTTCGACCAACTGGCTGTAACGCTGCTCTTGCAGGCGCGCCTGGAACGCGTTGGCTTCGGCCTTGCTCAGGTTGGCCTGTGCGCTGTCCAGGTCGGCCTTGAACGGCGCGGGGTCGATGCGAAACAGCACATCGCCCTGTTTTACATCGTGGCCTTCCTTGAACACCCGCTGCATCACCACGCCGGCGACCCGTGCGCGCACTTCGGCAATGCGCGGCGCGGCGATACGCCCGCTCAATTCGCTGGTGATCGAGAGAGGCTTGGCCTGCAGGGTTTCGATGCGCACTTTGGCCAGTGGCGCCTCTGGCGCTTCATCGGCCGACTGGCCACAGCCACTCAGGGCCAGCGTCAGGGCCAGCAGGCAAAATGGCGCAAACAGATTCTTCGACATGCTCATATCCCAATATTGACTGGCGCATCCTAAAGACACCTGCGCCGTGGTGCTGTGAAGCTGTGTAGGCCGTGTGTGAAGAAGTGTAAGGTGCGGCCCATAGTCGCTTGAGGGCGTATATCCTTGCACAATCCTGCAAACAGCAAAGATCAAATGTGAAAACCGGGCAGGTGTGGGAGCCGGACTTATGTGGGAGCCGGGCTTGCCCGCGATGCAGGCACCTCGGTCTTTCATAGAGAACGAGGCGATGCCATCGCAGGCAAGCCAGCTCCCACACAAGCCCGCTCCCACAAGGGTCTGTATACCGCCGACAAACTGCATTATTTGGAAACACCATGCCCAACATCCTCCTGGTGGAAGACGACGCCGCACTCTCCGAGCTGATTGCCAGCTACCTGGAACGCAATGGCTACCACGTCAACGTGCTCAGCCGTGGCGACCATGTGCGCGAACGGGCGCGCCTTAACCCGCCGGACCTGGTGATCCTCGACCTGATGCTGCCCGGCCTCGACGGCTTGCAGGTGTGCCGCCTGCTGCGTGCCGACTCGGCGGGCCTGCCGATTCTGATGCTTACCGCCCGCGATGACAGCCACGATCAGGTGCTGGGCCTGGAGATGGGCGCCGACGACTACGTGACCAAACCTTGCGAGCCGCGCGTGCTGCTTGCCCGTGTACGCACTTTGCTGCGCCGCAGCAGTTTGTCCGAACCGCAGGTGGCCAATGACCAGATCGTCATGGGCAACCTGTGCATCGACCTGTCGGAGCGCACCGTGACCTGGCGCGAGCAGGCCGTGGAGCTGTCCAGCGGTGAGTACAACCTGCTGGTGGTGCTGGCCCGGCACGCCGGTGAAGTGCTCAGCCGCGACCAGATCCTGCAACGCCTGCGCGGTATCGAGTTCAACGGCACCGACCGCTCGGTGGACGTGGCCATTTCCAAGCTGCGCCGCAAGTTCGACGACCACGCAGGCGAGGCGCGCAAGATCAAGACCGTATGGGGCAAGGGCTACCTGTTCAGCCGTTCCGAGTGGGAATGCTGATTCATGTTTCGTGTACTGCTGCGCCTCTACCTGATCACCATCATTACCTTCAGTGCCGCGATCTTCCTGATACCCAAGTTGGTGATTCAGCTGTTTGAACACCGCTACATGGACTACAACGTCGAACAGACCCGTGGCCTGCAAAAGCTTATCGTCAAGCAGTATCTGCGCGCGCCGGTGGAGCGTTGGTCGCACGTGACCGAGCAACTGAACCGGGATTTCGCACCGCTGCAAGTCAAGTTGCTGCTGCGCCAGGACGCCAGCTATACGCCCGAGGAGGAACAACTGCTGGAGCACGGCAAGCCGGTGATCCGCCTGGGCGAGTGGGGCTGGATGGAAGACATCAGCTCGCCGATCAACCAGCAGTTTGCGGTAAAACTGAGCATCCCGCCGGACCCGCTCGACATGAACCTGTTGTACTGGTCGATGAACGTGCTGATCGGCGCCGCCTTGCTCGCCTGCCTGCTGTTCTGGCTGCGCCCGCACTGGCGCGACCTGGAGCGCCTGAAAAGCACCGCCGCGCAATTGGGCCGGGGCAACCTCAGCGAGCGCACACAGATTCCCGCGAGCTCCAACATCGGCAGCCTGGCGTCGGTGTTCGACACCATGGCCGATGACATCGAAGGCCTGCTCAACCAGCAGCGCGACTTGCTCAACGCGGTGTCCCATGAACTGCGCACACCGCTGACGCGCCTGGACTTCGGCCTGGCCCTGGCGCTGTCCGAAGACTTGCCCCAGGCCAGCCGCGAGCGCCTGCAAAGCCTGGTGGCGCATATTCGCGAGTTGGACGAGCTGGTGCTTGAATTGCTTTCCTACAGCCGCCTGCAAAACCCGGCGCAGTTGCCGGAGCGGGTCGACGTGGTGCTTGATGAGTTTATCGACAGCGTGCTGGGCAGCGTCGATGACGAACTGGAAAACCCCGAGATCGTCATCGACGTCGCGCTCGACTGCGCCGTGGAGCGTTTCAGCCTCGACCCGCGCCTCACCGCCCGGGCGTTGCAGAACCTGTTGCGCAATGCCACGCGTTATTGCGACAGGCGCATCCAGGTGGGGGTCAAGGTCTGCGCCGACGGCTGTGAAATCTGCGTGGACGATGACGGCATCGGCATTCCCGTGGAGCAGCGCGAGCGTATCTTCGAACCCTTCTATCGGCTGGACCGCAGCCGCGACCGCGCCACCGGCGGCTTTGGCCTTGGCCTGGCGATCAGCCGGCGCGCCATGGAAGCCCAGGGCGGCACCTTGACGGCCCTGGCCTCGCCCCTGGGCGGGGCGCGGTTCAGGGTGTGGCTGCCCAGCTAAAACTGATCAGAGCACTTTGACCGCGCGGCCGATCGCCTGGATCGGCCCCGTCGGCTTGCCGGTCGGCGAGCCCTGCGGGTCTTCCAGGGTCAGTTCGAACAGCTGGTTTGGCGTGAGTGGCGGCAGCTTGTCCAGCGGCACCGACAAGGTTTGCCCAGGCTTGACCAGCCCCAGCGAAACCGGAGCCTGCCAGCCATCGCCTTTGGTCCAGAATTGCAGGGCTTTGTCGCTCGGCACCTCCATCACCCCCAACGGAATCAGTTGGATCTGCTGATCATGGCTGGCCTGGATCACCCAGCCGGGTGCCTGGTTCTGTGGCGCGACCAACACCACCACAAACGTCGGATCGGCTACGGGTGGGCGGGTCAGCAACAGCGCGGCCAACACCAGTGTGGTCACCAGGCCAGCGCCGGCCAACCCACGCCAGAGCGCCAGCAGGTTCCACCACGGCAGGCCGGCTGGCTGATTTGCCGTGCTGCGTTCGATGCGCCGCCACAGCTGTGCGGACGGCGGCACGGGTTCGGCCAAGGCGGTCAGCGGCAGCAGACGCTGCTCCCAGGCATCCACCGCTGCACGCAGCTCGCTGTCATGTTTCAAGCGTTGCTCGACCTCGGCGCGTTGCTCGGCGGGCAGGGTGCCCAGCACGTATTCGCTGGCGAGTTCATCCAGTGGGTTGCTCATGCCATGCACTCGCGCAGCGCGACGAGGCTCCGTTTGATCCAGGCTTTGACGGTGCCCAGGGGCGTGTCCAGTTTCCGGGCGATTTCGCTGTGGGAATAACCGTCGACATAGGCGTGAAGGATGCACGTGCGACGGGTCGGGTCGAGTTGTTCCAGGCAGCGGTATACCTGACCTTCTCGGGCGCTGAATTCGAAGCTGTCATGGGCGGCGGCGACCTGTTCGTGTTCGTCGCTCAAGGCCACCTCCCGGGAGTGATTGCGTACGGCATTGAGCGCCAAGTGCCGGGTGATGCTGAACACCCAGCCCCGCGCCGAACCACGGCTTGGGTCGAAACTGCCGGCGCCGCGCCAGAGCTTGATAAACGCGTCATGCACAACATCTTCGGCCAGGGCTTTGTCACGCACGATGCGCAACGCCACGCCGAGCAAACGGCTGCTGTCCTCGGCATAGAGTTGGCGCAAGGCGCGTCGGTCGCCACGGGCACATGCCGCCAGGCAGGCTTCATAATCAAACAAACACGGCATCCTTAAAATGGCTGAGTCCTGTGGCGAGCGCACTCGCCACAGGCAGCGTAGCCGAGTTTGCTCAGTTGGCCGCCCAGAAGATGTAGTCGGCCTGGTACTTCACCACGGCCTGCTGGCCTTTGTTTGCCGCCGTGCATTCGCTGCTTGGCGCCACGCCGCCTTTAAGCGCGACCCGCTGGATATAACTGACGCCGCTCATGGCCCCTTTACCTTCGGCCGGGTTGGCCTTGACCAGTTGATAGGGCAGGTTGCCTGCACTCGAAGGCGCGACCGCCAGTTGCGTGCCGGTGATTTTCGAGCCGTCCTGGGCTTGCCAAGTAGCGGGCGGGCCGAAGTAGCTGCCCACTGGCTTGCCGCTGCGGTCATTCAATACGGCTTTGGGGCCGACAAAGAACCATTCGGTCTGGCCGACGGCGTTGGCTTTGTCGCGGCATTCATAGGTGATTTCGCCGACCCCGGTGGTTTCCATGGCGACCTTGTGGCCATCCGGCACCTTGATGCTGTCAGGCAAACCGGTCTGGGCGAAAACCGCAGGCGCGACGGAGAGTGCAGCCGCGAGGCAGAACAGTGTTTTAGCGTTCATGGGTAGTGCTCCATTTGAGTAAAACAGCAGGGTGACTGCAAGGACTACACGCGAGGCGCACGATTGGATGCACGGGTTAGAAAATAAACTTCAGAGGGCGCACACTGTGCGCCCCGCCCCCGAGGAGAACGTCGCAATGACTGGTGTTCACACGTCTGCTCAACAAGGTTTTTCGACCCAAGCCGCCACTTACGCCCAAGGTCGGCCGGATTATCCCCGCCAACTCACCGGCTGGCTGACCGATACGCTGCGGATCAACCCACAGTCGAGCGTGATCGACCTGGGCGCCGGCACCGGCAAGTTCACCCGTTTGCTCAGCACCCTGGCGCCTAGCCTGATTGCCGTCGAGCCGGTCGAGGCCATGGGCGCGCAACTGAGCAAACTGTTGCCGGATGTGCGCCTGCTCAGCGGCACCGCTGAAGCTATGCCGTTGCCGGATGCCAGCGCCGATGCGTTGGTGTGTGCGCAAGCCTTCCACTGGTTCGCAACCGAGGCCGCACTGGCCGAGATCCACCGCGTGCTCAAGCCCGATGGCCGCCTGGGCCTGGTGTGGAATGTGCGCGATGAGTCGGTGGACTGGGTCGCGGCCATCACCGAAATCATTACGCCCTATGAAGGTGACACGCCGCGTTTTCATACAGGGCGTTGGCGCGAAGCCTTCACCGGTGAGTATTTTTCCGCGCCGCAAATGAGCTGTTTTGCCTATCAGCATGTGGGCAGCCCCCAGGAAGTGATCATGGATCGCTTCCTGTCGGTGAGCTTCATCGCGGCGCTGCCGGCGGCGCAAAAGGCCACGGTGACTGAGCAATTGCGCCGGCTGATCGATACTCACCCGGCGCTGCGCGGGCGTGACACTGTGGCGTTTCCGTATCAGACCCAGGCCTATGTCTGCCATCGTCTGGCAGAAAAGGCATAAAGTCAGATCATATTGATATAAGTCGTTATAAGAAAAATCGCTATCCTGCGGCCAGAATTTTATAAGGCCGCGGGTAGTTGTAATGGATGTGGGCAATTTTGGTTTTGTAGTCGCTGGCCTGATCGTTGGTTTTATCGTCGGCATGACCGGTGTCGGCGGCGGGTCCCTGATGACGCCGATCCTGTTGTGGTTTGGCATCAACCCGGCCACCGCCGTGGGCACTGACTTGCTGTACGCCGCCATCACCAAGTCCGGTGGCGTACTGGTGCACAGCAAAAACCGCAATATCGACTGGACCATCACCGGCTGGCTGACCTTGGGTAGCGTGCCTGCGGTGCTGTTGACCTTGTGGTTCCTGGCCAGCCTGCACACCGACCCCAGCGCGATGAACGCGGTGATCAAGCAGGCGCTGGGTTTTGTGCTGCTGCTGACGGCGCTGGCGATTCTGTTCAAGAAAAGCCTGCTGGCGTTTGCTCAGCGCCACGCCGGTGATGATTACCACATGAGCCCGCGTAACCTGAATGCACTCACGGTGGTCACCGGTGCGGTCCTGGGCACCATGGTGGCGTTGACCTCCATCGGCGCGGGTGCGCTTGGGACTGTGGCGTTGTTTATCTTGTACCCGTTCCTGGCCACGCGGCGTTTGGTCGGCACCGAGATCGCCCACGCCGTGCCGCTGACCCTGGTGGCGGGCCTGGGGCATGCCAGCATGGGCAATATGGACTGGCACCTGTTGGGCTTTTTGCTGATGGGGTCGTTGCCGGGGATTTACCTGGGCAGCCACATGACCGGCAAAGTCCCGGACGGCGTGTTGCGACCGTGTCTGGCGATTATGTTGATGACCATCGGGTATAAGCTCGCGTTCTGAGTGGTACACAGGGCAAGTGTGGGCGCTGGCTTTAGGTGTGCATATCCATTTCTGCGGTAACGGCTTCTATTGGTTCCGCTCTTACAGCGGGTCACTTTTGTAAAGACATGTACGGACCGGACACATGGTGGACACATGTGCGGGGACATGGTGGACACATTATTGACCATAATCAGGCTTACTAACTTCGATAGTTCGCAAAAAATGATGGCAGAAATAGACATCGAACAGACCATCGCTTTCAGGGTTAGGGCGGATTGCTATGTGTTGCCCTGCCAGGCCTTTTGCGATGCTGAAATAGCTTTTCTGAAAGCGAAAACGGCTGTGATAAACCTTGGCTAATACGTCATCTGGTCCGTATTCAAACTCCGGTAGTTGCTGCGGATAATCCCAAGAACTGCTGCGATAACGGTCCATTGGCACCTTGTATTCCAGCGCCTGATGGGGACGTTGCAGGTTGTATATTTCACGCCATTGATCGAAAGCTAGCTGGGCATCTGCCAGTGTAGAAAGTGACGTCCGTTAAGGACTTCTGCCTTGAGTGATCGATGGAAACGCTCGATTTTCCCATTTGTTTGCGGATGGTAGGGACGACTGAAACTTATCCGAATTCCCAAACGCACCAGCCAAATGCTCAACTCGGTGATCTCGCCAGGATTACGCGGTGAGCCCCAAGGCGCGCCATTGTCGACGTTGATACGTGCTGGTAAACCGTAAATTTCAAATACCTTGCTCATCTTCTCTTTTACGGTGGTACCTCGCTCGTTATCACACGCTTGGATGGCCAGATTGAACCGCGAATGATCGTCCAGGATGGTCAGGGGGTGGCATCGGCCTTGCTGCATTGCAAAGTGGCCTTTGAAATCCATCTGCCAAAGATCGTTGGGCTCAGGATGTTCAAATCTCAGCAGGGCCCCTGGTTCTTTATCTGAGGGTTTAATCAAGCTATGCCGGTGCAAGACATTCGTGACAGTACTGGGGGCAATTCGCTTGTCCAGCATGCTGCTAATTGTGCGTCCGCCCCATGCCGGATGATCTTGGCGAAGTGCAATAACCTCAGCCTCCAGCTCGGCCTGGGTCAGCTTGGGGCTGCTGACGGGCTTACGTGACTTCTCTTGCAGGCCTGCAGAACCGCCGGCCTCGTAGCGTTTTAGCCACTTGTAGGCTGTCTGCGGACTTATGCCGAATCGTCGGCACAGCTCTCGCTTATTACTGCCGGGTTTCTTTGCTAAGGAAACAAACTCTTCTTTTAGGCTCATGGCGTCTCTCGAGTTCCAGGGCATGATGGCCTCCCGGCGCAGTTAGCTTGCCGAGAAGTGTCCACCATGTCCCCGCACACCCGTCAACCATGTGTCCGGTCCGTACATAAAGACACAAAAGTAACCAAAAAGTCTTCGCCCCAACACTCGGTGCCTCGCTTAGGCTCGGCATGCCCGCAATCCGCCAGTGATTTGGGGGGTCGCCGCGATGGGCCATCCTTGGCCCAGCGCGGCTAAACCGGCATCCCTGCCGGTTTACCCCCCCAAATCACTGTCGAATTCCGGCCATCGTGTTTAACGGGGCGATTTCAGATCAAGATCAAAAGCGCAAATCAAAAGACCGCTGACTTCGTCATCGAAAAGGATGTAAGGGCCAGAGCAACAGCTACAGCAACAGCAACAGCAAAGCCATACTCGGTCAACTGTGGGAGCTGGCTTGCCCGCGATAGCATCAACTCTGTGTAACTGATGTACCGAGGTGTCTGCATCGCAGGCAAGCCAGCTCCCACAGAAAAGCAGTTCTTCAGTGTATTCAGATAGGCTTTTGCTTTGCACTTGATCTGGCTCTTGCTTCAACCACTCAGGTCGGCTTTCAGGCCGCCGTGCTGTAGATCTTGATCTTGATTTTGATCTGAGACGCCCCGTTAACCACGCTGGCCGAACGCAGGCTTGAATCCGTGGGTAACCCGGCAGGACGCCGGGTTAGCCGCGCTGGGCCAAGGATGGCCCATCGCGGCGGCCCACGGATTCAAGCCGGAGTGAGGGCACACCGAGCCTAAGCGAGGTGCCGAGTGGTGGGGCGAGGACCTTTTGGTTACTTTTGCGTCCTTGCAAAAGTGACCCGCTGTAAGAGCGGAACCATAAGCCGCCGTTACCCAAATAACGGATATGTACACCGACAAGCCGCCATCGAAGGCAAGCCAGCTCCCACAGGTAACCCACCTCAGCCCTTGCCAGGCCCATTCCCGATCTGCCACACAAACGGCGGCTCGGTCCCATTGATCACCCAATCCCCCACAATCCGCGCCTTGTAGATCACCGGGTTATGCGACGACACCGTCCGCGCATTGCGCCAGTGGCGATCCAGCGATTTACCCTGGCGCACATCTGACGCCCCCAGCGCATTAAACAGCTCACTCGTGGCACGCTGAATCAACTCCGACACCACCACCTGCGCTGTCGCCGATTCAATCTCGGCAGCCACGTTCGCCTCACGCTCCGCCACCTCGTCCCCGGCAAATCTCGCCAAGTAAGCCCGTTGCGCCGGCACCGCAGCTTTCAACGCACTGGCCTCGGCGGCATACACCAGCGCGGCCACTTCACCCACCACTTGCTGTACCTGCGCATCCTGGCTGACATGCGCCGCGTTGCCATGGCTGTAGATGCGTTTACGATTGCGCACCTGCTGCGCCACATCGTTGAGCGCCGCACGGCCAATACCGGCCAGGCTCGCCAGCAGCACCAGTTGGTAAAACGCGGTCTGGTATTTGAAGCGCGTGGCAAAGTCGATCACGTTGTCGGCCTCGACCACCGCATCGGTAAACCGCGTGGTGCCGCTGCCCGTGGTGCGCTGGCCAAACCCGTCCCAGTCATCACGTTGCACTACGCCGGGCTGGCGTGTGCGAGTGGCGGCGATCACGTCGGCGCCGGTATCGCTGCGCTGGGCATACACGTCGATCCAGTCAGAGAAAAGGCTGCCGGTGCTGTAGAACTTCTCGCCGTTGAGCTTCCAGTTATCGCCATCCGGGCTGACCTGAGTGACCACATCACCGATGGCCACAGTGCCGATTTCAGTCCAGGCGCAACCGACGATATCGCCGTCGACAAATCGCTTGAACCACAGGTCGCGGCCTGCGCTGGGTGGCGCGTTCAGGCGGTCCTCGGCAAAGGCGAAGTGCCCGCGCAACGCCTGGGGCACATTGGAGTCGGCCGCCGCCAGTTCGATCAGCAGCTCGAACAATTGCGGCAGGGACGCGCCGCCACCGCCGTATTCCACTGGCACCCGCACCGCGCCGAACCCTGCGTGTTTGAGCCACTCTATGGGCTCATAGGGCAGGGCGCGCGCCTGTTCACGTGCCACGGCACCTTCGGCGATGCGCTGGAAAATCGGCCGAAAGCGCGCGGCCAGGGTGGCGTAATCGACGCCGGTAGACAACGGGTTGATGACATGTTGCTCGGTCATGGGGTACGGCTCCTGGGCAGTGATCAATGCTGAGTTGATTGCACAGTCCGTGCCGGGCGGCGCAGCCCGTATTTACTGAGGATGGATCCAACCTGCTGTTGGCCCAGCAACAGTAAATCGACAAATCAAGGCCCTGCGCGACATTCGCCGGCGTGGCAACAACCACTGCGATATACGCTGCAACGCCCATGGGGTGGCGCTTTGATGATGTCTGGCACGCTTGCTGCTCAAGCCTGGTTACATCCTTTCGTGCGAGGTACTGCCAGATGAGTCAGCAAGCCGTGAAATTTGCCTATTGGGTGCCCAACGTCAGCGGTGGGCTGGTGGTCAGCAAGATCGAACAGCGCACTCACTGGGGCATCGACTACAACCGCAAGCTCGCGCAGTTGGCCGAGGCGGCCGGCTTTGAATATGGCCTGACGCAAATTCGTTTCACCGCCGGCTACGGTGCCGACAATCAGCATGAGTCTGTAGCGTTCAGCCACGCGTTGCTGGCGGCGACCACCACGCTCAAGGTGATCGCAGCGATCCTGCCCGGCCCGTGGCAGCCGGCGCTGGCGGCCAAGCAACTGGCGACCATCGACCAGCTCACCAACGGGCGCATCGCGGTGAACATTGTCAGCGGTTGGTTCAAGGGCGAATTCCAGGCCATCGGCGAGCCCTGGCTGGAACACGATGAACGTTATCGCCGCTCCGAGGAGTTTATCCGTGCCCTCAAAGGCATCTGGAGCCAGGACGATTTCACCTTCAAGGGCGACTTTTACCGCTTCAACAACTACAGCCTGAAACCCAAGCCGCTCGGCCAGCCGGAAGTGTTTCAGGGCGGCAGCTCACGGGCGGCGCGGGACATGGCGGCACGCGTGTCGGACTGGTATTTCACCAACGGCAACACGCCCGAAGGTATCAAGGCCCAGGTTGATGACATCCGCACCAAGGCCGCGGCCAATCATCATTCGGTGAAAGTCGGTGTAAACGCCTTCGTGATCGCGCGCGATACCGAAGAAGAAGCGCGCGCCGTGCTCGCCGAAATCATCGACAAGGCCGACCCCGAAGCGGTGAATGCGTTTGGCGATGCGGCCAAACAGGCCGGCAAGGCCTCACCGGAAGGCGAGGGCAACTGGGCCAAGTCCAGCTTTGAAGACCTGGTGCAATACAACGACGGCTTCAAGACCAACCTGATTGGCACGCCGCAGCAGATCGCCGAGCGCATTGTCGCGCTCAAGGCCGTGGGCGTGGACCTGATACTGGCCGGCTTCCTGCATTTTCAGGAAGAGGTCGAATACTTCGGCCAGCGCGTCCTGCCGCTGGTGCGCGAACTGGAAGCCAAGGCCGCGGTCAAGCAGGTGGCATAAACAGCACAACCGCAGCGCGCAGTTTGTTATTGCCAAAACGGCACATGCGCTCGAACTCCCCATGGCTGACCGGCAGGTGCTGGCAGTCCAGGGGCTGGCGATGCTGGCTGTGGTCCACATCGGGGTCATGCAAGTAAACGAACTCTGCGTCGCAGTCGGTGACCATCACCCAGTGCGGCGACTTGGAACGGGTGAGGCGGTAGCTGCTGATCAGCACCAATGGCTGCCCGCCGGCCTGCAATACCTGGGGTAAATCCAGCGGGCCGCCCAGCAACTGCTCGACGTCGCTGCCGGCCAATTCTTCTTCAAACGCCTCGTGTACTAAGCGCATCACGTCCTTTTTGTGCTGGTCACGCACGCCATCCAGAAACAACGGCCCGCGCACGTTCACCTGCATTCGCACTCGAAAACCTCGGCGCCAGGCGGCCAGCGCCAAACCTTGCGGGCTGCAGCCGCCGTGGCCTGCGGTCATGAATACGGTGGTGGCCTCGCGCCAGATCTGCAGTTCTTCGCGCCGCCCGGCCATGCGCCCCGGCAGCAACGCACCCATTGCCATCAGCAGGCACGCGGCGCCACAGGTGAAGTCGGTGGTCTGTTGGTAATACGGCACGCTCTGCGGGCGTGCGACCTGGTGCTGGAGGATGCGTTTTTCCAGCCGAATAGCCGCGGTGTGATCTTCGTAATAGTCATTGATGAGGGCAAAGCGGCGGTAGCCATTGCGCTCATACAGCGCCAGGGCGCCGGGGTTGTCGGTGCGCACTTCCAGGCGCAGGTAGGCGCAGTCATGTTCCAGGGCGCAGGCCTCGATGCGCGTGAGCAATTGCTTACCCAAGCCCATGCCGCGCGCGTGTTCGGCGATGGCGATGGAGTACAGCCGCGCCAGCGAGGTGCCGCGATGGAACAGCACCAGTGCATAACCGAGCAACTGCCGGTCATTTTCCGCCACCAGCAACTGCCCATGGGCACGGCTGACCATCCACTGGAAACTGCGCGGCGAGAGCCGGTCGGTGGTGAAACAGTGCTGTTCCAGCGTGACCAGTTCGGGCACATCTGCGGGGGTTGCAACGCGAAAGAAAAGAGCCATATGACCGCCGTAAAAGTTGCGTAACGAAACGGGACTTCTCTAAAAGATCGTGCTTAATAGAAAAGGTCGAGTTCTCTAAAGCGG
The DNA here is from genome assembly GCF_030263855.1 of Pseudomonas sp. ChxA. Lineage (NCBI taxonomy): Bacteria > Pseudomonadati > Pseudomonadota > Gammaproteobacteria > Pseudomonadales > Pseudomonadaceae > Pseudomonas > Pseudomonas sp. ChxA. The sequence continues at coordinate 4,054,266 of NZ_JARPMK010000001.1, read as the reverse complement.
ATCAAATATTATGTCAGCGGTACAAGGTCATTGGCGTGAAGTATCCGAGCAAAACGTCGCGGCGACAATAACTTCCAACGGTTATTTTTCGGTCGCAAGCAAAGGCTCAAGCCAAGTGGTGATCATTGTCGAACGCAAGGAAGATTGGGCCTCTTACTTCCCCAGCGAAGACATCGTGACCGCCCAGGAATACCTTGAGCAAACCCGTGAAAGCGAGACGGGCAAGCGTGTACAGGTGATCAACCTGTGCCGCAGCTACAAGTACCTGGGGCATGGCTACTACTGCTCGTTGCTGGCCGAAGCGCGCGGGCACAAGGTGATTCCGTCGGTACGCACCATCAGTGAACTGACTAAAAAGTCGCTGTATGGCTTGTCGCTGGATGACCTGGATAAAACCCTCGATAAAGCCTTGAGTCATCACCTTTACAGCAATACCGAAGGCTTTACCCTGACACTTTATTTTGGTCGAACCAATATAGAACCGCTGCAAGAGTTGGCCCGCCAGTTATTTGAAACGTTCCCGTGCCCGATCTTGTTAGTTGAGTTTCGCAAACACAATGGCTGGCACATCGAAGGGGTCAAATCCGGGGTCTTGCACAAGTTGCGCGATGACCAGGAAGACCAGTTCGCCCACGCCCTCGACAACTTCAGCCGCAAGATCTGGCGCCAACCGCGCTCACGCCGCTTGGCGCGTTATGACCTGGCGATTCTTCACGACCCACAGGAGCAACTGCCGCCGTCCAATGCCCGCGCCCTGGAAAACTTCGTGCGGGTCGGCAAAGGGCTGGGCATCGATGTGGAGCTGATCGAGCGCAAGGATTATTCGCGCCTGGCCGAGTACGACGCCTTGCTGATCCGTGAGACCACCAGCGTCGATAACCACACCTATCGCTTTGCCAAAAAAGCCGAAAGCGAAGGCCTGGTGGTGATGGATGACCCGGCATCGATCCTGCGCTGTACCAACAAGGTCTATCTCACTGACTTGCTCAACAGCCATCAACTGGGCATGCCCGCCACCGAGATTCTCTACAAGGAGCGACCGGAAGATTTCGAACGGGTCGGTGAGCGCCTGGGTTTCCCGCTGGTGTTGAAGATCCCCGACGGTTGCTTCTCGCGCGGCGTGATCAAAGTGGAAAGCCAGGAAGCCCTGCTCAAGGCCACCGCCGAGTTGTTCGAACATTCGGTGCTGTTGCTGGCCCAGGAGTTTTTCTACACCGAGTACGACTGGCGCATTGGCGTGCTCAACCGCAAGCCGATCTTTGCCTGCCAATACTTCATGTCCAAGGGCCACTGGCAGATTTATAACCACAAGGCTATCGGCCAGGACATCAACGGTGAATGCCGCACCCTGGCGGTCCACGAAGCGCCCAAGGCGGTGGTGGAACTGGCGGTGAAAACCGCCAACCTGATCGGCGACGGCCTCTACGGTGTCGACCTCAAGCAGTCCGGCGATAAAGTGGTGGTGATCGAGGTCAACGACAACCCCAACATGGACGCCGGTATCGAAGATGCCTATTTGCAAGACGACCTGTATGCACTAGTGCTGGAGGAGTTCGTACGGCGGCTGGAGTTGAAACGCCAGGGCCAGGGCTGGTGACGCGCGATGATCCAGCGCTTTGAACTGATCGAGGGAAAACTGTGCAAAGCGGACAAGGACGACGCTGCAATCATGCTGTTCAACAACCCGGACGCGGCCGAACGCGAGTGGCTGCGAGAGCATCACAAACTCGACGAGCACGCCCTGGCCTCGGCCCTCGACCCGGATGAAGTCTCCCGCATAGAGTTCCACCCCGATAATCTGTTCCTGATCTGGAAACGCCCGGAGAACTATTCGGGCGGCGGCAGCCTGATGTTCGAAGTGGCCTCCTGCGGGCTGTTGTTTTCGCCCGGTCGCCTGCTGGTGATTGCCACGGATGCCACCCCACTGTCCGGGCTCGGCGCACGCCGGCCGTTGCATACGCCGCTGGACGTGCTGCTTGATCTGCTGCTTAACAACATCCACCACTACTTTGGGCACCTCAAGGTGATCAAGCTGGTGGCGCGGGAGTTGCAGCAACAGTTCAACGCGTCGATGAGCAACCAGCACCTGATGCAGATGTTCAACCTCAGCGAGAGTTTGATCTATTACATCAACGCGCTGCACAGCAACGGCGCGGTGTTGTCACGGTTGCGCAACCACGCGGAAAAAGAGCATTTCAGCGCCGAGGTGCTGGGCTTGATTGATGACCTGATCATTGAGAACCACCAGTGCTACAAGCAGGCGGAAATCTACTCCAACGTGTTTTCCGGACTGATCGATGCACGCGGCAACCTGATGAACAACAGCATGAACAATCTGCTGCGCAAGCTGACGTTGATCAACGTTGTGTTCCTGCCGCTCAACCTGATCGCCAGCGTGGGCGGGATGTCGGAGTTCAGCATGATGACGGCGGGCACGCCGTGGTGGGTGTCTTACCCGCTGTTGATGGTGGCGATGGGGGTTGGAGCGGGGTTGATGGTGTTCGGGCTCAAGCGCATAGCCGGCGGCGCCAGCCGCGCGTGAGTACATTGCACTTTGTGGGAACGGGCTTTTGGTGGTGTACATATCCGTTGCTGCGGTAACGGCTGAGTAGGGTTCCGCTCTTACAGCGGGTCACTTTTGTAAAGACACAAAAGTAACCAAAAAGTCTTCGCCCCAACACTCGGTGCCTCGCTTAGGCTCGGCATGCCCGCAATCCGCCAGTGATTTGGGGGGCCGCCGCGATGGGCCATCCTTGGCCCAGCGCGGCTAAACCGGCGTCCTGCCGGTTTACCCCCCAAATCACTGTCAGATTCCGGCCATCGTGTTTAACGGGGCGATTTCAGATCAAGATCACGATCACAAGCGCAGATCAAAAGACCGCTGACTTCGTCATCGAAAAGGATGTAAGGGCCAGAGCAACAGCAACAGCAACAGCAACAGCAGAGCCATACTCGGTCTAATGTGGGAGCTGGCTTGTCGAATCGTCGCACCGCTGCGATGGCATCAACTCGGTGTGCCTGATGTACCGAGGTGCCTGCATCGCAGGCAAGCCAACTCCCACAGAAAAGCAGTTCTTCAGTGTATTCAGATAGGCTTTTGCCTTGCACTTGATCTGGCTCTTGCTTCAACCACTCAGGTCGGCTTTCAGGCCGCCGTGCTGTAGATCTTGATCTTGATCTTGATTTTGATCTGAGACGCCCCGTTAACCACGATGGCCGAACGCAGGCTTGAATCCGTGGGTAACCCGGCAGGACGCCGGGTTAGCCGCGCTGGGCCAAGGATGGCCCATCGCGGCGGCCCACGGATTCAAGCCGGAGTGAGGGCACACCGAGCCTAAGCGAGGTGCAGAGGGGTGGGGCACAGACCTTTTGGTTACTTTTGGGGCGTTTGCCAAAAGTGACCCGCTGTAAGAGCGGAACCATAGGCGGCCATAACCGCAGCAACGGATATACACACCGACAAACCGCCACAGCAGGCAAGCCAGCCCCCCAGGTTATGCGTCAGTTGGCGGTTGCAGCGTCAGCACTTCAAAGCCGTCCGCCGTCACCGCCACGGTATGTTCCCACTGCGCCGACAGGCTGTTGTCCTTGGTCACCACCGTCCAGCCATCCTTGAGGTCGCGCACCTTGGCGCTGCCCTGGTTGAGCATCGGCTCAATGGTAAACACCATGCCCTCGCACAGTTCCAACCCGGTGCCGGGGCGGCCGAAGTGCAGCACTTGGGGTTCCTCGTGCATCTGCCGGCCGATGCCGTGGCCGCAATACTCGCGCACTACGCTGTAGCCGTTGGCCTGCGCATGGCTCTGGATCGCATGGCCGATATCGCCCAGGCGGGCGCCGGGGCGAACCTGGCGGATGCCGGCCCACATGGCTTCGAAGGTCTGTTCCACCAGGCGCCGGGCCTTGGGCGCCACGTTGCCGATCATGTACATCTTGCTGGAGTCAGCGATAAAACCGCCTTTCTCCAGAGTGATATCGATGTTGATGATGTCGCCGTCTTTCAACACCTCCTTGGCGCTGGGCATGCCATGGCACACCACTTCGTTGATCGAGGTATTGATGCAAAACGGGTAGTCATACTGCCCAAGGCTCGCCGGGCGGGCTTTGAGGTCGTTGCGGATAAAGGCCTCGACGGCGCTGTCCAGCTCCAGGGTTGAGCGCCCAGCGGCGACAAAGCCGTCGAGCATGCTGAATACCTGGGCCAGCAGGCGCCCGGATTCGCGCATCACCGCCAGTTGTGCAGGCGTCTTGATCATCAGCCGCGCCCTCGAATCAGGTCAGGCTTGTCCAGCAACAACTTGTTGATCAGCTCGTTGTAGGGCAGGTGCGGGTTGAGTTCGGCGAGCAGGCCAATCTTGATCCAGAACTCGGCCTGGGCGTTGATGGAGCGGTCCATGGCGGCGCTGGCCAGGCGAAGCTGTTCGTGCAGTTGGTCGGTGATCTTGACGATGCCCATGGGGTTCACTGTGTTAGATGGATATACAAAGCGTATACGTTTCGTATATCGCCCGTAAACCCCAACCGGCTAAATGGCGACAGGCCATTGACTTGCCCAGCAACCGCCGGTTAATTTCGCTGCATGACCTTTCAAGCCTTCTGCAGCCAGCCGAGCATTATTATTACCGCCATTCCTCATTTGGCGGGATAGCACACGGCTGCACCCAAACCCGCCCTAGAGGCGGGTTTTGTTTTTCCGACTCCTGGGCAGCACACCAACACCAGGAGATGCCCATGAGTACCCACAGCGCCGCGCAAACCGCCAACACCGGGCTGCTTGAGCACTACGTGAAAAAGATCCTCGCCGCCCCGGTTTACGACGTGGCGGTGCGCACGCCCTTGCAGCTGGCGCCTGCGCTGTCGGCGTTACTGGGCAACCAGGTGCTGCTCAAGCGGGAAGATTTGCAGCCGACGTTTTCCTTCAAGATCCGTGGTGCCTATAACAAGCTGGTGCAACTGAGCGATGAGCAAAAAGCCTGTGGCGTGGTAACCGCCTCTGCGGGTAACCATGCGCAGGGCGTGGCGCTGGCGGCGCGGGAGCTGGGCATCAAGGCGCGTATCGTCATGCCGTGCAGCACGCCGCAGTTGAAGGTGCTGGGCGTGCGCTCCCGTGGCGCCGAGGCGGTGTTGCATGGCGAAAGCTTTCCGTTTGCCTTGGCGCATGCGCTGCAATTGGCCGAGGCTTCGGGCTGCACCTTTGTTTCGCCGTTCGATGACCCCGATGTGATCGCCGGCCAAGGCACCGTTGCCATGGAAATACTGCGCCAGCAGCAAGGCCCGCTGCACGCGATCTTCGTACCGGTGGGCGGCGGTGGCCTGATCGCCGGGATTGCCTCCTATGTCAAATACCTGCGGCCCGAGGTGCGCATTGTCGGGGTCGAACCCGAGGGTTCCAGTTGCCTGCTGGCGGCCTTGCGCGCCGGTGAGCGGGTGGTGCTGCCCAGTGTCGACGGGTTTGCCGATGGCACCGCGGTGGCGCAGATCGGTGCCTATGGCTTTGAGATCTGCCGCGATTGGGTCGATGAAGTGATCACCGTCAGCAATGACCAACTGTGCAGCGCTATCAAGCTGATCTACGACGATACGCGCTCCATCACCGAGCCTTCCGGCGCACTGGCAGTGGCGGGCATTCGCAAGTACGTCAACCAAAATGGCGTGCGCGGGCAGACCTTGGTGGCGGTAAATTCCGGGGCCAATATCAACTTTGATAGTTTGCGACATGTTGCAGAGAGAGTAGCGGCGCAAGGTGTAATTTAGTGCATAAACGTTTAATCGGCGCGGTTCGACGATAATTAGCCCGGGGTGAACAGACTTATATAAGTCAGCGCGGCGCTTATGAGGAAAGGTTACAACGAGAGTGGATTTTGCCTAGTAGGCTGATGAATGAAAGCGTCTGCCAGGGTCGGTAAGACGCCGCAGGCCTGCGCCTGCACCGTACCTGAATATCTGTACCTAAAAATCTGTTGGCAGTCTCAAAAAAGGAGAGGTTGGCCATGCTTTCGGAACTAGAGCTACGCAGCATTATTGAAGGAAGTTTCCTGCCCAAGCGGTGCGAATGCACCAAAGCCGAAGACGCTTCATTAACGATCAAGGTCTATGACGACCGCGACCGTGACCGGGTGGATTTGGAAGTCAAAGGTATCAACGCGGAAAAACTCGACAGCAGTCGAGCCATTTGCAACCTGATCAGCGGGTTGCGCGAAGACCTCAAGCACACCCAAGCACCTGCTCAGCAAAGGGCGGCGGGGCGCGGCTACTAGTCAGCCAAGTGTTTGAGAGTGATTCACCGACGACCTGTGGGCCTGGTAAACGCCAGGCCCAGTACGGTGCGTTTCAATTCTGAAAATCGCAGGCTTCGGACATTTTCCGGTAGCCCACATCTTCGATCTTCCCGGCTTTGTCCACAAACTTGATATCGGCGTTGATCACCTTGCACAGGCTGGTATCTTCCTCGTGCATAGCGATCACTTTGTCGACGTTCAAGGGCATGCCGTATTGATAAGGCACGGGCTTGGCGGCGGTGTCGGCCTGGGCCATGCCCGACACGGCGGCAAGGGCCAATGTGCCGGTGAATAACAATGTACGCAGTTTCATGATGGTGCTCCGCAAGTGAGTTCAAATTCACTCTCGGCTTGCGGGATTAACCATCGATTAATTTTGCCTTGGCTGACAAAACCTTCATGAAACCCAGGCTTCAGCCCAATTGCTGGCGATACGGCAAATCCGGCCCGGTCTTGCTGCAGGTCAGTGCGGCGGCGCGGATAGCAAAGCCGAGCATGCTGTCGATCTGCGCGCGTGTCAGCTGCTGCACGCCTTCCACCGAATCCAGCTGCTGCTCGGTCAGCCAGGCAATTAACGCGGCCTGGAAGGTGTCGCCGGCGCCCACTGTATCGGCCATCACCACCTTGACCGCAGGTTGCGACCAACTGCCGTGCTGGCGGCTGAAGACTGTCGCACCCTCGCCGCCACGGGTGAGGAACACCAGTTGGCAACGGTGTTGCAACCAGCCTTGCAGCACGCTCTCGGGCGACTGGTCGGGGTAGAGCAGGTGCAGGTCTTCATCGCTGACCTTGATCAGGTCGGCATGCTTGACCAACTCGGCCACGCGCTCACGCCACAGTTGGATATCCGGCTGCGGGTTGAGCCGCACATTGGGGTCCAGGCTGATCAGGCGCTTGCCGCTTTCGCGTTTGACCAGGCTCAGCAGGGTGTCGCCGATCGGCTGTACCACCAGCGAAAACGAGCCGATATGCACGCCACGAATCTCATCGCCCAAGGTCGGCAGGTGCTCAATCGCCAGTTGCCGATCGGCGCAGCCTTCACCGCGAAAGCTGTACTGCGGTGAGCCATTGGCGCCCACGGCAACCATGGCCAGGGTAGTCGGCGCGGCGAACTCAAGTAGAAATTGCTGGCTGACGCCTTCGTCCTTGAGCACTTGCAGCAAGCGCTGGCCAAGGAAGTCGTTGGACACGCCACCCAACAGCGCGGACTCAATGCCCAGGCGACGCAAACCGACGGCCACGTTGAACGGCGAACCACCGGCAATGGCCTTGTAATTGACCTTGGAAGCCTGCCCGCTGGCATCCTCCTCGCTGAAAAAATCGAACAGCGCTTCGCCACACACCAGATACATAGTCGTTCGCTCTTAAAGGGTTGCCACGAGCTGCTGATAGCGCTCGTAAGCCTGTTGATAGGCACTGACACTGGCCGCCACCGGCAGCGTGCGGCTGCTGGGGTCGACACTTACGCAGGTGTCGCACAGGCTGGCCAGGGATTCGCCGGACTGGCTCCAGGCCGCCTGAATTGCCGCACCGAGGGCGGCGGCTTCGCTTTGTTCGGTACACACCACTTCGGTGTTCATGATATCGGCGACCATCTGCCGCCACACCGGGCTTTTCGAGCCGCCGCCGATCAGGCGGATACTGTGGCTTTGCAGGCCGGTCTGGCGCAGCAGGTCCAGGCCGTAGCGCAGGCCGAAGGTGGTGCCCTCGACTACGGCGCGGCACAGGTTGGCGCGGGTCAGGTTGGTCATGGTCAGCCCGTGCAGGCTGCCGGTGGCGTGGGGCAGGGCGGGCACGCGTTCGCCGTTGAGGAACGGCAGCATGCTGACGCCATCGGCGCCAATCGGCGCTTGCTCAACCAGGCTGTTGAAGGCCGCAAGGTCAAGCTCGAACAGCTCGCGAATCACCCCGGTGGCGTTGGTCAGGTTCATGGTGCAAATCAATGGCAACCAACCGCCGCTGGATGAGCAGAAGGTCGCGACCGATGCTTGCGGGCTGACATTCGGCTGCTCGGCGAAGGCGTATACGGTGCCGGACGAACCCAGGCTCATGGTGATCACGCCGGGCGCGATATTGCCGGTGCCGATGGCGCCCATCATGTTGTCGCCGCCGCCACTGGACACCTTGGCATTCGGGTTGATACCTAAGCGTTCGGCGATGGCCGGCAGGATGGTGCCGACCGTTTGATCGGCCGCAATCAACGCGGGCAGGGCTTTTTCCAGGCGCCCGCTCGGGTCGATGTGTTTCAGTAGCTCTACGTCCCACTCGCGGCTGCGCACGTTGAAGTAACCGGTGCCCGACGCATCGCCGTATTCCGCCACGGCGCGGCCGGTGAGCCAGTAGTTGAGGTAGTCGTGGGGCAGCAGGATATGCGCAATGCGCGCGAACACGTCCGGGTGTTGTTCGCGGGTCCACAGCAGTTTGGAGACGGTATAGCCCGGCGCAATCGCCACGCCGAGGCGTTCCAACGAGCCGCTTTCGCCGCCCAGATATGCCAGCAGGCGGTCGTTCTCCGGCGCGGTTTCGGTGTCGCACCAGAGTTTGGCCGGGCGCAGCACTTCACCGTGCTCGTCCAGCAGCACCAGCCCGTGCTGCTGGCCGGAGACGCCGATGCCGAGGATGTCCTGGCCGTCCACACCGGCCTGTTGCAAAGCGCGGTGAGTGGCTTCGGTAAAGGCATCCAGCCATTCCTGGGTGTGCTGTTCGCGGCGGCCATTGGCGCCGCTGATCAGCGTATGCGCGGCGGCGCCCAGGCCAAGCACCTTGCCGCTGGAGGCGTCGAGGACGATGGCTTTGGTGCCCTGGGTGCCGCAATCGATGCCGAGGTACAGGTTTTGCTGGGTCATGAAGGAGTGCTCAGCAGTATTATTCTTGGATTGTTAACCCGCTCAAATGTGGGAGCTGGTCTGTGTGGGAGCTGGCTTGCCTGCGATGCCAGCACCTCGGTCTACCAGTCAAACCCAGGTGATGCTATCGCAGGCAAGCCAGCTCCCACATGAGCCAGCTCGCACAGGTTTAATCGAGTTTCTTCAGCAGTTGCTGCAGGGTTGCGGTGACACCGTGGTCGCGCAAGCTGGCAAAGCAACGCTCAAACGCTGCCACAAACTCAGCCGAGTTGGGAATAGCCTTGCCAAAAATCTCTTCCACACCCAGCAGGCGCTGGCTGATCAGCGCATCATCACTCACCAGCCCCTGGCAGAACTCGGCGCGCGGATCCGGGATCTTGTAGGTCACGCCGTTTTCATCAACGCCCTTGAGGTACAGCGCCCAGGCTGCGACAACCAGCGCCGCGCGTTCGGTCTCGCGCCCATCGGCAATCAAGCGATTGATGGTCGGTACGGTGAACTTGGGAAACTTCGACGAGCCATCGGAACACACACGCTCCAACTGGTCGGCAATCGCCTGGTTGGAAAAGCGCTCCACCAGCGTCTGCTTGTACTGGGTCAGATCAATGCCCGGCACCGGCGCCAGGTTTGGCGTGACGTCCAGGTCCATGTAGGCGCGCATGTAGGCGACAAACACCGGGTCATTCATGGTGTCGTGCACAAACCGATAACCCTTGAGAAAACCCAGGTAAGTAAGGGCCAGGTGGCTGCCATTGAGTAGGCCGATCTTCATCTCTTCATAAGGCGTGACGTCATCGGTGAACTGCACACCGACGGTTTCCCACGCCGGGCGGCCGTTAACGAATTTGTCTTCCAGCACCCATTGTACAAACGGCTCGCACACCACCGGCCAGGCGTCGTCGATACCGTGTTCGTCGTGCAGTTGCAGGCGGTGGGCGGTGCTGGTCATGGGCGTGATGCGGTCGACCATGGCATTCGGGAAGCTCACGTTGGCCTTGATCCAGTCATGCAGCTCGGCGTTGTGCAGGGCGGCAAATGCCAGCAGGGCCTTGCGCGTGACGGCGCCGTTGTGCGGCAGGTTATCGCAGGACATCACGGTAAACGCTGGGGTGCCGGCGGCGCGACGTTGGGTCAGTGCGGCGCAGATAAACCCGAATACGGTTTTCGGTGCATTGGGGTGCGCCAGGTCGTGCTGGATCTGCGGCAGGTGCGCCATGAACTCGCCGTTACTGTCGTCGATGCAGTAGCCGCCTTCGGTGATGGTCAGCGAAACGATGCGAATCTGCGGGCTCGCCAGCTTGTCGATCAGCGCCTGGGCGCCGTCTTCGGCCAGCAGCATATCGCTGATGGCGCCGATCACGCGCACTTCGGTGTCGTCGGTGTCACCCAGTTCATACAGGGTGAACAGGTAATCCTGGCCGGCCAGGTCGTCGCGGGCCTTGCGGTCTTCGCTGCGCAGGCCGACGCCGCAGATGCTCCAGTCCAGGTCAACGCCGGTGTTCATCAGCGCATCGGTGTAATACGCCTGGTGCGCGCGGTGGAAGCCGCCGACGCCGATATGCGCGATGCCCTGGCTGGTGCTGGCAATGGCGTAGGCGGGGATTTTTACTTGCGGCGCCAACTGGGTGAGGTTCTGTTTATTCAGTTTCATCACAACTCTCGCAAAATCAGGCGGCAGCGCGCAGTGGACGAGCCACGGCCACGCCATCGGTGTCGAACAGATGGCAGTGCGCCGGGTCCAGGTGCAGGTGCAGGGTTTCGCCGTATTGGCTGGCCATGTCGCCGCGAATCCGCATGGTCAGCGGCTCGCCGTTGGCGGTGATGACGTGGCAGAAGGTATCGCTGCCTAGACGCTCGCCGACGTCGGCGGTGACGGTCAGGGTGGTTTGCCCAGGCGCGGCAATTTCCAGGTGTTCGGGGCGAATGCCCAGGGTCACGGCGCTGCCCACACTCAGGCTGGCACCGCTCAATGGCAGGCTGATCAAGGTGCCGGCGTCCAGCTGCACGTCGCAGCCCTGGCCCTCGATGCGGGTGACTTTGCCCTTGAGGAAGCCCATTTTCGGCGTGCCCAGAAAGCCCGCCACAAACAGGTTGGCCGGCTGGTGGTACAGCTCCAGCGGCGAGCCGACCTGCTCGATACGGCCGCTGTTGAGTACCACCACCTTGTCGGCCAGGGTCATGGCCTCGACCTGGTCGTGGGTCACGTAAATCATGGTGGCTTGCAGCTCTTTATGCAGGCGCGCCAGCTCCAAGCGCATCTGCACGCGCAGGGCGGCGTCGAGGTTGGACAGTGGTTCGTCGAACAGGAAAATCTTCGGGTTACGCACGATGGCGCGGCCGATTGCTACACGCTGACGCTGGCCACCCGAGAGCTGCTTGGGCTTACGCTCCAGCAACGGGCCGAGTTCCAGAATGCGCGCGGCTTCGTTGACTTTGCTCTCGACGATTTTTTTGTCGACGCCCGCCAGGTCCAAGGCAAACGACATGTTCTTGCGCACGCTCATGTGCGGGTACAGCGCATAGGTTTGGAACACCATGGCCAAATCGCGCTTGGCCGGGGTGACTTCAGTGATGTCACGCCCATCCAGTTCGATGGTGCCTTCGGTGACTTCCTCAAGGCCGGCGATCAAACGCAGCAGGGTGGATTTACCGCAGCCCGACGGGCCGACGAATACCACAAATTCCTTGTCGTTCACCTCAAGGTCAATACCCTTGATGATCGAGAAACCTTCGAAGCCTTTTTGCAAATTCTTGATTTTCAGGTTGGCCATGATGGGCCTCCGCTTGGAATTATTATTTAACTGCGCCGAAGGACAAGCCACGCACCAGTTGCTTCTGGCTGATCCAGCCAAAGATCAGGATCGGCGCACAGGCGAGGGTCGAGACGGCGGACAACTTGGCCCAGAACAAGCCTTCGGGGCTGGAGTAAGAGGCGATCAGTGCGGTCAGCGGTGCGGCATTCGAGGAGGTCAGGTTCAGCGACCAGAACGCCTCGTTCCAGCACAGGATCAGCGACAGCAGCACAGTGGAGGCCAGGCCGCCCTTGGCGATCGGCAGCAGCACGCGGACCATTTCCTGCCACAGGGTGGCGCCGTCCAGGCGTGCGGCTTCAAGGATGTCCTTGGGGATATCCTTGAAGTAGGTGTACACCATCCACACCACAATCGGCAGGTTGATCAGGGTGTAGATGATGATCAGCGCAATGCGCGTATCCAGCAGGCCCATGCTCTTGGCCAGCAGATAGATCGGCATCAGCACACCCACCGGCGGCAGCATCTTGGTCGACAGCATCCACAGCAAAGTGCCCTTGGTGCGCTTGGTTTCATAGAACGCCATGGAATAGGCGGCCGGCACCGAGATCAGCAGGCACAGGGCAGTGGCGCTGAACGAAATCACCACCGAGTTCCAGGCGTAGGCGAAGTAGTTGCTGCGCTCGTTGATGTGCAGGTAGTTCTCCAGCGTCGGCGTGAAGATGAACTGCGGCGGCGTGGCGAACGCGTCGATTTCGGTCTTGAAGCTGGTCAGCACCATCCAGAAGATCGGGAAGAAAATCAGGATCGCGATGGCCCAAGCCAACGTGCCGAGCAACAGGCTTTGCAGGCGGCGGGATTGTTGAAGCGTCATGGCGCGGCCCTCAAGGCTTGTCAGTCAGGTTTTTGCCGATCATCCGCACCAGGATGATCGCCGCGATATTGGCGATGACCACGGCAATCAAGCCGCCGGCCGAGGCCATGCCCACGTCGAACTGCACCAGCGCCTGGTTGTAGATCAGGTAGGCGAGGTTGGTCGAGGCGTAGCCGGGACCACCGTTGGTGGTGGTGAAGATTTCGGCGAATACCGAGAGCAAAAAGATCGTTTCGATCATCACCACCACGGCAATCGGCCGCGCCAGATGCGGCAGGGTCAAGTGCCAGAAGATCGCGATGGCGCCGGCACCGTCCAGGCGTGCGGCTTCTTTTTGTTCCTGGTCGAGGGACTGCATGGCGGTCATCAGCAGCAAAATAGCGAAGGGCAGCCACTGCCACGACACAATGATGATGATCGACAGCAACGGGTAGTGCGCCAGCCAGTCCACCGGCTCGGCGCCGAACAGCTTCCACACGGCAGCGAGAATCCCTGACACCGGGTGGAAAATCAGGTTCTTCCAGATCAGCGCACCGACGGTGGGCATGATGAAGAACGGCGAAATCAGCATCACCCGCACGATGCCACGGCCAAAAAACTCACTGGCTTCCAGCAAAGCGCTGATCAACACGCCGAACACCACGCTGATCAGCAGCACGCTGCCCACCAGTAACAGGGTGTTGGTGGCGCCGGGCAAGAAGCCCGAGTCGGTGATGAAGTAGGTGAAGTTCTCCAGCCCCACGAATTGGTTTTCGCCAGGGTAGAGCAGGTTGTAGCGGATCAGCGAAAAGTACAGGGTCATGCCCAGCGGCACGATCATCCACAGCAGCAGCATGGCCACCGAGGGGCTGACAAGGAACCAGCCGGGGTTGGCCAGGCGGTTTTTGGGTGTTGTATTCATTAGGATCAAGACCAGTCGGGTGCATGCAAAACTAGAATCGGAGCGCGCTCAATGTGGGATCTGGCTTGCCTGCGATGGCATCACATCGGTCTGGCTGACAGACCGAGTCGCCCGCATCGCAGGCAAGCCAGCTCCCACACAAAGCATTTATCGCGGTGATGCTGAGTTACTTGGGGTAACCCGCCCGCTTCATCTCACGCTCGGTAGTGGTCTGCGCGGCGGTCAAGGCTTGGTCCACCGTCTGCTGACCGGTCAGCGCACCCGAGAAGAACTTGCCGACCTGGGTACCAATCGCCTGGAACTCAGGAATGGTCACCAACTGGATACCGATATACGGCACCGGCTTGAGCGTCGGTTTGGTCGGGTCTGCGACTTTCAGCGATTCGAGGGTCACCTTGGCGAACGGCGCGGCTTTGAGGTATTCGTCGCTGTAGGTCGATTTGCGCGTACCAGGCGGTACGTTGGCGATGCCGTCGGTCTTGGCTACCAGCTCGCCATATTCCTTGGACGTTGCCCAGGTGGTGAACACCTTGGCGGCGTCCTTGGCTTTGGAACTGGTCGGGATCGCCAGGCTCCAAGAGTAAAGCCACGAGGTGCCCTTGTCGGTCTTTTCGTGCGGGGCGAAGGTGAAGCCGACGCTGTCAGCGACCTTGCTCTGCGACTTATCGGTGACGAACGAGCCGGCCACACTGGCATCGACCCAGATCGCGCATTTGCCGCTGTTGAACAACGCCAGGTTTTCGTTGAAACCGTTGCTGGAAGCACCCGGCGGGCCGGATTTCTTCATGTTGTCGACGTAGAAGTTCAACGCCTCCTTCCACTCAGGGCCGTTGAATTCCGGCTGCCACTTTTCATCAAACCAGCGCGCCCCGTAGCCGTTGGCCAGGGTGGTGATCAGCGCCATGTTCTCACCCCAACCGGCTTTGCCACGCAGGCACAGGCCGTATTGCTCTTTGCTCTTGTCGGTGAGTTTGGCCGCGTATTCGCCGATCTGGCTCCAGGTCGGGTGCTCGGGCATGCTCAGCCCGGCGTTCTTGAACAGGTCGGTACGGTAGTAGGTAATCGAGCTTTCGGCATAGAACGGCAGGGCATACAGCGAGCCTTTGACCGACAAGCCGTCACGCACCGAAGGGAACACGTCGTCGAGGTCGTAGGACGCCGGCAGATCTTTCATCGGCTCCAACCAACCTTTGGCGCCCCACAGTGCAGCTTCGTACATGCCGATGGTCAACACGTCGAACTGGCCGCCTTGGGTGGCGATGTCGGTGGTCAGGCGTTGGCGCAGTACGTTTTCTTCAAGCACCACCCAGTTCAGCTTGATGTCCGGATGCTCGGTCTCGAAGGTTTTCGAGAGCTTTTGCATGCGGATCATGTCGCTGTTGTTGACGGTGGCAATGGTCAGGGTTTGCGCGCCAAAGCTGACGGCGCTGAGGGTCATGCAGGTAGTCATGCAGGTGGAGACAAGCAGTGCTTTTGCTGTGAACTTCATCGCGCACTCCATTTCCGCGCCCAGGGGGCTACAGAAGGACAGTTATTGTTGTTGTGTCTTCCTACAAGGTGTCAGGAAGAGTGTGCGTTGATTACAGCCTTCAATTGGGGTTATGACAAATCCTTGGGCGCACTGGAGCTGATACTTTTTTGCACTCGACAAGTCATGGGCTGAAACCTTTAAGCCAGGTTCTGTTCGGTCAACCGTTGCACCGCCAGGCGTCGGTAGTGAGACGGCGTCATGCCCTTGAGCTGCTGGAAGCGCCGGTTAAAGTTGGAGATATTGTTGAAACCCGACTCAAAGCACACATCGGTGACGGCCTTGTCACCATCCGCGAGCAACTCGCAGGATTTGCTGATGCGCAGCCGGTTGACGAATTCGATGAAGGTGCGCCCGGTGGCCTGCTTGAACACGCGGGAAAAGTACGTGGGCTTCATTCCCAGGTGCTCGGCTACTTCCTCCAGCGACAATTCGCGGGCGTAGTGGGCAAAAATGTAGTCCACCGCGCGGTTGGTGCGGTCAATGCTGTGTTCATCGGCCAGTTGCGGTGTGTTCACGCCGGACAACAGTTGGTAGTCGTCACAGGCGCTCAACACCTCCAGCAGAATAAAGAAGTGCCCCAGGCGCGCCATGCCCTGGGCGTCTTCGATGCGCTGCATCAGGGTCATGGCTTGGGCGATGGTTTTTTTGCACCGGAACTCGATGCCGTACTGCGCCCGTTCCAGCATCGGCGCCAGGGTCTTGAGTTCGGCAAACACTGGGCTGCCCTGTTCAAACAGTTCGTCGGTGAAGTTCACCAGCATGTCGCGCTTGGGTACCACCTCATCTTCCTCTACCTGGCTGATCCAGTTGTGGGGCAGGTTAGGGCCGGTGAGGAATAGGCTTTCGGGGTAGAAGTTACCGATGTAGTCGCCGATAAATACTTTGCCTGAGCTGGCAACGATAAGGTGCAGCTCGTATTCCTTGTGGAAGTGCCAGCGCACCAGTGGGCAGGGGAAACCGTGCTGGCGATAGATGATGGACAGACCGTTGTGATCGTCCATCAACTCGTAGGAAGGGTCGGTGATTCGCATTGCTCGGGTCATGCTGCCGTCGCTTTATTGTGGTTGCTGCGTAGGATAATGCCTCCTTGCGCGCAACCTCGCCAGCGCCATCCTTTATACGCTGCGGTTTTTTGCCTCGATCCACTGCGACATGTACTGGGTGCTTTTATGCGCGTGGTGACGCAGCATGCTGCCGGTGAAGTTGTCCCGGCGATGGGCGGCGAGGCCGCTGCGGCAATGTTCCAGGCAGGCTACCAGGGCGGGGCCATGCAGGCTCTGGTCGTAGCGCCGAGCCAGCAAGCGGCGGCCGTCTTCCTGGGCCTGAGTCCAATGCTCACGGTCTTGATACAGCGCCACGGCGGCAGCGGCCAGGGCCTCGGCACTCTGTCCGATAACACCGGGCCACGGCTGATCGTCGCCCATGGCCTCGGCGCCAATCGGCGTGGTGATGTTTGGCGTGCCGCAGAGCATGGCATCCATCAGCTTGCCCTTGATGCCGGCGCCAAAACGCAGCGGCGCCAGGCAGATGCGCGCAGCGCCCATGACCCGCAGCGCATCTTCAGCCCAGTTCATTACATGAAAACCTTGCGCCGGGTTGTGCAGGGCGGTGGCCTTGGGCGGCGTATAGGCGCCGTAGATATGCAGCTGTGCTCCCGGCAGTTGCTGGCGGATCAACGGCCACAGGCTGTTCTTCATCCACAGCACCGCATCCCAATTGGGCGCATGGCGGAAATTGCCGATACTGAGGAAGTGCGCGCGGTCTTCAAACGGCGCAAAGGCTTCAGCCGGCGGCTCGAGCATCAACGGGCACCAGTGGAGCAGGGCGGCGGGCACCTTGAATTGCTCGGTGAGCAGGCGGATTTCTACATCGGAAATCATCAGGCTGATATCACAGCGGTAAATGGCGGCGATCTCGCGCTTGGCGATGTCGGTGTCGGCCATCAATTGGAATTCTTCCTGCAGTGCCGGCTCGAACAGCGCGCTGAAGTCGTCGCTGTCCGGGTGGGCCTTGAGCTGGGCCTTGAAACGCTGCTGACGCGCATCACGCAGGCATTGCAGGTCGGAGGTTTCCAGCACGCGCAGCGCGTCAGGGCAGCTTTGCTCCACGCGCCAGCCGAACTGTTCCTCCATCATGAAACGGTCGAACAACACGATATCCGGGGCTAACGCGCGGATAAAATCGTCGAAGCTGCGGTTGTTGAGCTCGATGGCGCACTCGGCGATGCCCAGGGCAGGCAAGTCGGCCTTGTGTTCACCAATGGTCGCCGGGCTGCTGAAGGTAATGTCCCAACCCTGGTCCAGGAAGCTTTGCAGAATCTGCATCATATGCCCGCCGGCGGCTGAGGAGCGAGGCTCCGGCCAGACATAACCTATGACCAGGACTTTGGTGGCGGGCTGATTCATCTAAAGCAGATCCTTGAAGGGCGGGCAAAAAACGCGCAATTAAACCACACCTGCGTGGCATGACAATTTGTGTCCGGTGGTAGGTAGTCACTGCGCTTTGTGGTTAACTTCGGCCTCTCGAATTCGTTTAACCAAAACCCAGCATAAGGATTCCGTTCATGGCTCAAGTCACCCTTCGTGGTAACCCTGTCCAGGTTGAAGGCGAATTGCCGAAAACCGGTTCCACCGCTCCAGATTTCAGCCTTGTCGCTGTAGACCTGTCCCAGGCAAGCCTGGAAACGTTCGCCGGCAAGCGCAAAGTGCTGAACATCTTCCCAAGTGTCGATACCCCGACCTGCGCAACATCGGTGCGTAAATTCAACGCCCAGGCCAACGATCTGAGCAACACCGTGGTGCTGTGCATCTCCTCCGACCTACCATTTGCCCAGAAGCGTTTCTGCGGCACTGAAGGCCTGGACAACGTGCTGAGCCTGTCGGACTTTCGCAACGCCGACTTCGCCGTTGACTACGGTGTGTCCCTGGCCGATGGCCCACTGCAAGGCCTGACCGCCCGTGCCGTGGTGGTATTGGACGAAAACAACAACGTGCTGCACAGCGAACTGGTGCCAGAAATCGGCCAAGAGCCAAACTACGAAGCAGCCCTGGCTGTTTTGAAGTAACTGTTTCGGCGCATTACTGTCATTTTGCAGTAGCACGCTTGATGCAAGATTGCGGCCTGGCCTAGTCCAGGCCGTTTTTATTTGCGCTTCAGACGTTTAGCGAAATAGCCAACGGACTAAGCTCAGAAGTTAAAAGTTGTAATCCAAGGTAAATAGCCGGTAAAGGCGCTTTTCTTAATGCGCCCCAGTGCTTATCTTTCAGCCTCCCAAAGAAGAAGCTCTCGCGCCCAATGGTTGATCACTCCATGCAATCCTCCCCCCGCAATTCCCGCCGCTGGCTATTCGGCCTGCTCGTGCTATTGGTTATCGCCGGCCTGTGCTGGAAATTCTGGCCCGCCGGCCATAAAGATGCCAGCACGCAGAAACCGGCTGGGCATACCGGCAAAACGGGAATGGCGCGGCCTGGTTTCGGTGGTTCCACCGGCCCGATCCCGGTGCGCGTGGCGCCAGCGGTACTGGGTGAGTTCCCGGTGTACTACAAGGCCTTGGGCACGGTAACCGCGCTCAATACCATTAATGTGCGCAGCCGGGTAGGCGGTGAGCTGGTCAAGATCGCCTTTGAAGAAGGCCAGATGGTCAAGGCCGGCGACTTGCTCGCGGAAATCGACCCGCGCAGCTACCAGAACGCCTTGCTCCAGGCCCAGGGCACACTGCTGCAGAACCAGGCACAACTGAAAAACGCCCAGGTTGATGTGCAGCGTTACCGTGACCTGTATGCCCAGGACAGCATCGCCAAACAGACCCTCGACACCGCCGAAGCCTTGGTCATGCAGTATCAGGGCACCGTCAAGACCAACCAGGGCGCGGTGGACGACGCCAAGCTCAACCTCGAATTCACCAAGATCCGCGCCCCAATCAGCGGCCGGGTCGGCCTGCGTCAGGTCGACGTCGGCAACCTGGTGGCAGCCAACGACACCACGTTCCTGGCGGTGATCACCCAGACCCAGCCGATCAGCGTGGTCTTCACCCTGCCGGAAAACACCCTCGACACCGTGCTCACCCGTTACCACGCCGGCAACAAACTGCCCGTGGAAGCCTGGGACCGTGGCGATGTGAAACAGCAGGCGGTTGGCGTGCTGCAGAGCCTGGACAACCAGATCGACGTGACCACCGGCACCCTCAAATTCAAAGGCCGTTTCGATAACAAGGACCAGGCGCTGTTCCCCAACCAGTTCGTTAACGTGCACCTGTTGGCCGACACCTTGCACAACGTGGTGTTGGCGCCGTCGGCTGCTATCCAGTTCGGCAATAGCGGCACCTTCGTCTACAAGCTCGACGGTGACAAGAAGGTCAAGATGCAACCGTTGGTAGTCGGCGATACCGATGGCGACAACACGGTGATCAAGGAAGGCCTGGTGGCCGGCGACCGCGTGGTCCTGGAAGGCACCGACCGCCTCAAGGACGGCAGCGAGATTGAAGTGGTCAATGACAGCAGCGAAGTGCCGACCACGCCGACCGAACACCTGCAAGGCAAGCCTGCGGCAAAAGGGGAGACCGGCGCTAACGCCGGCAAGGCGCAAAAGGTCGGTTCATGAACCTGTCGCGACTGTTTATCCTTCGCCCGGTTGCCACCACGCTGAGCATGCTGGCCATCGTCCTGGCCGGCATCATTTCGTACCGATTGTTGCCAGTCTCGGCCTTGCCTCAGGTGGACTACCCGACCATCCGGGTGATGACCCTGTACCCCGGCGCCAGCCCGGACGTGATGACCAGCGCAGTGACGGCGCCGCTGGAGCGGCAGTTCGGGCAAATGCCCGGCCTCACACAAATGGCCTCGACCAGTTCGGGTGGCGCCTCGGTGCTGACCCTGCGTTTTAACCTCGACATCAATATGGATGTCGCTGAGCAACAGGTGCAGGCCGCGATCAACGCCGCGACCAACCTGCTGCCCAAGGACTTGCCGGCGCCGCCGGTGTACAACAAGGTCAACCCGGCGGATACCCCGGTGCTGACCCTGGCGATTACCTCCAAGACCATGTTGCTGCCCAAGCTCAACGACTTGGTTGATACGCGCATGGCGCAAAAAATTGCACAGATCAGCGGCGTCGGCATGGTCAGCATCGCCGGTGGCCAGCGTCAGGCCGTGCGTATCAAGGTCAACCCCGAGGCCCTGGCGGCCAACGGTTTGAACCTGTCGGACGTGCGCACCCTGATCGCCGCCTCCAACGTCAACCAGCCCAAGGGTAACTTCGACGGCCCCACGCGGGTGTCGATGCTCGATGCCAACGACCAGTTGGTCTCGCCCGAGCAATACGCGCAGTTGATCCTGGCCTACAACAATGGCGCGCCTTTGCGCCTTAAAGATGTGGCGCAGATCGTCGACGGCGCCGAAAACGAACGCCTTGCCGCCTGGGCCAATGAAAACCAGGCGGTGTTGCTCAATATCCAGCGCCAACCCGGCGCCAACGTGATCGAGGTAGTGGACCGCATCAAGGCGCTGCTGCCGAGCATCACCGACAACCTGCCGGCGGGCCTGGATGTGACGGTGCTTACCGACCGTACCCAGACCATCCGCGCCTCGGTGAAGGACGTACAGCACGAATTGCTGATCGCCATTGCCCTGGTGGTGATGGTGACGTTCCTGTTCCTGCGCCGGGTCAGCGCCACGATCATTCCGTCGATCGCCGTGCCGCTGTCGCTGGTGGGCACCTTTGGCGTGATGTACCTGGCAGGCTTCTCCATCAACAACCTGACACTGATGGCGCTGACCATCGCCACCGGGTTTGTAGTGGACGATGCCATCGTGATGCTGGAGAACATCTCGCGCTATATCGAGGAAGGCGAGACGCCCATGGCGGCTGCGCTCAAGGGCGCCAAGCAAATCGGGTTCACCCTGATTTCCCTGACCCTGTCGCTGATCGCGGTGCTCATTCCGCTTCTGTTCATGGCTGATGTGGTTGGGCGGCTGTTCCGTGAATTTGCCATCACCCTGGCGGTGGCGATCCTGATTTCCCTGGTGGTGTCCCTGACCCTGACGCCGATGATGTGCGCGCGCCTGCTCAAGCGCGAACCCAAGGAAGAAGAACAAGGCCGTTTCTACAAGGCCAGCGGCGCCTGGATCGATTGGTTGATCGAAGCCTACGGGCGCAAATTGCAGTGGGTGCTCAAGCACCAGCCGCTGACCCTGCTGGTGGCCATCGCCACCCTGGGTCTTACCGTGGTGCTGTACCTGGTAGTGCCCAAGGGCTTTTTCCCGGTGCAGGACACCGGGGTGATCCAGGGCATCTCGGAAGCACCACAGTCGATTTCGTTTGCCGCCATGAGCCAGCGCCAGCAGGAGTTGGCCAAAGTGATCCTGGCCGACCCGTCGGTTGAAAGCCTGTCGTCCTACATCGGTGTGGATGGCGATAACGCCACCCTCAACAGCGGCCGTTTGCTCATCAACCTCAAGGCCCACGGCCTGCGCGACGTGAGCGCGGCCCAGGTGATCACGCGCCTGCAACCGCAGATCGACAAGCTGGTGGGCATTCGCCTGTTCATGCAGCCGGTGCAGGACCTGACCATTGAAGACCGCGTGAGCCGCACCCAGTACCAGTTCAGCATGTCCTCGCCGGACGCCGACCTGCTGGCGCTGTGGAGCGACAAGCTGGTACACGCCCTCAGCCAGTTGCCGGAACTCACCGATGTGGCCAGCGACCTGCAGGACAAGGGCCTGCAAGTGTTCCTGGTGATCGACCGCGACGCCGCCTCGCGCCTGGGCGTGAGTGTGTCGACCATCACCGACGCGCTGTACGACGCTTTCGGCCAACGGCAGATTTCCACCATCTACACCCAGGCCAGCCAGTACCGCGTGGTCTTGCAGGCGCAATCGGGTGAAACCCTGGGGCCTGCTGCACTCAACCAGATCCATGTGAAAACCACCGACGGCGGCCAGGTGCGGTTGTCGAGCCTGGCGCATGTGGAACAGCGTCAGGCGCAACTGGCAATCGCGCATATCGGCCAGTTCCCGGCGGTGATGATGTCGTTCAACCTGGCCCCAGGCGTCGCGCTGGGCAAAGGCGTGGAGCTGATCAACCAGACCCAGAAGGACATCGGCATGCCGGTGGGCGTGCAGACCCAGTTCCAAGGCGCGGCCCAGGCGTTCGAAGCCTCGCTGTCGAGCACCTTGTTGCTGATTCTGGCGGCGGTGGTGACCATGTACATCGTGCTCGGCGTTTTGTATGAGAGTTACATTCACCCGATCACGATTCTCTCCACGTTGCCATCCGCCGCAGTCGGCGCTTTGCTGGCGTTGCTGCTCAGTGGCAATGACCTGGGCATGATCGCGATCATCGGCATCATCCTGCTGATCGGTATCGTCAAAAAGAACGCGATCATGATGATCGACTTCGCCCTCGACGCCGAACGCAACCAGGGCCTGGACCCGCAGACGGCGATTTATCAGGCGGCGTTGCTGCGTTTTCGGCCGATTTTGATGACTACCCTGGCAGCCTTGTTTGGTGCGGTGCCATTGATGCTGGCCAGCGGTTCGGGCGCCGAACTGCGCCAACCGCTGGGCCTGGTGATGGTCGGCGGCTTGCTGGTGAGCCAGGTGCTGACGCTGTTCACCACGCCGGTGATCTACCTGTATTTCGACCGCCTTGGCCGCCGCTGGCGCAAAGAGCCGCAGAGCCTGGAGCCGGTTGAGTCATGAACCTGTCCGGACCTTTTATTCGCCGGCCGGTAGCCACCATGCTGCTGAGCCTGGCGATCATGTTGCTCGGTGGCGTCAGCTTCAACTTGCTGCCGGTTTCGCCCCTGCCGCAGATCGACTTTCCGGTGATCGTGGTGTCGGCCAGCTTGCCTGGCGCCAGCCCGGAGGTGATGGCCTCGACAGTGGCGACACCGCTGGAGCGCTCATTCGGCGCGATTTCCGGCATCACCACCATGAGCAGTTCATCGAGCCAGGGCTCGACGCGGGTGATTCTGGCATTCGATTCCGGCCGCGATATCAACGGTGCGGCGCGCGAAGTGCAGGCGGCCATCAATGCCTCGCGCAACCTGCTGCCCAGTGGCATGCGCAGCATGCCGACCTACAAGAAAATCAACCCGTCCCAGGCACCGATCATGGTGCTCTCGCTGACCTCTGACGTGCTGCAAAAAGGCGAGCTGTACGACCTGGCCTCGACCATCCTTTCGCAAAGCCTGTCCCAGGTGCCGGGCGTGGGCGAAGTGCAGATCGGCGGCAGTTCCTTGCCGGCGGTGCGTATCGAGCTGGAACCCAAGGCGCTGGACCAGTACGGCGTGGCCCTGGACGATGTGCGCAACACCATCGCCAATGCCAACCAGCGCCGGCCCAAGGGTTCCCTGGAAGACAGCGAGCGCAACTGGCAGATCCAGGCCAATGACCAGTTGGAAAAGGCCAAGGACTACGAGCCGCTGCTGATCCGTTACCAGAACGGCGCAGCCTTGCGCCTGGGGGATGTGGCGAAGATCAGCGACGGCGTGGAAGACCGCTACAACAGCGGCTTCTTCAACAATGATTCGGCGGTGCTGTTGGTGATTAACCGCCAGTCGGGCGCCAACATCATCGAGACCGTCCGGCAGATCAAGGCCCAGTTGCCGGCGTTGCAGGCGGTGCTGCCGTCCAGCGTCAAGCTCAACCTGGCCATGGACCGTTCGCCGGTGATCACCGCAACCCTGCATGAAGCCGAGATGACCCTGCTGATTGCCGTGGCCCTGGTGGTGCTGGTGGTGTACCTGTTCCTGGGGAACTTCCGCGCCTCATTGATCCCGACCCTGGCGGTGCCGGTGTCGCTGGTCGGCACCTTTGCGGTGATGTACCTGTTTGGGTTTTCGTTGAACAACTTTTCGCTGATGGCACTTATTCTGGCCACCGGCCTGGTGGTGGACGACGCCATTGTGGTGCTGGAAAACATTTCCCGGCATATCGACGACGGCGTGCCGCCGATGAAGGCGGCGTACCTGGGCGCCGAAGAAGTCGGCTTTACCTTGCTGTCGATGAACGTGTCGCTGGTGGCGGTGTTCCTGTCCATCCTGTTTATGGGCGGCATTGTCACCAACCTGTTCCGTGAGTTTTCCATCACCTTGTCGGCGGCGATCATTGTGTCGCTGATCGTTTCGCTGACCTTGACCCCGATGCTTTGCGCGCGCTGGCTCAAACCGCATGTCAAAGGGCACATGAGCGGTTTGCAGCGCTGGAGCCAGAAGATCAACGACCGCATGGTTGCGGCCTACGCCACCAGCCTGGACTGGGTGCTGCGCCACCGGCGCCTGACCCTGCTCAGCCTGTTGGTCACCGTGGGCGTGAACATCGCGCTGTACGTGGTGGTACCGAAAACCTTCATGCCGCAGCAGGACACCGGCCAGTTGATCGGCTTTGTGCGCGGCGATGACGGGCTGTCGTTCAATGTGATGCAGCCAAAAATGGAAACCTTCCGCAAGGCGGTCCTCAAGGATCCGGCAGTACTCAGCGTGGCCGGTTTTATCGGCGGTAACAACGGCACCAACAACGCGGTGATGCTGGTACGCCTCAAGCCTATTGCCGAGCGCAAACTCTCGGCCCAGGCAGTGATCGAGCGGCTGCGCAAGGACGTGCCGCTGGTGCCGGGCGGCCGCCTGTTTCTGATGGCCGACCAGGACCTGCAATTTGGCGGCAGCCGTGACCAGACCAGCGCCCAATACTCCTACATCCTGCAAAGCGGTGACCTGGCTGCCTTGCGCTTGTGGTACCCGAAAGTGGTCGCTGCCTTGCGCGAGCTGCCGGAGTTGACCGCCATCGACGCCCGCGAAGGTCGCGGTGCGGCGCAGGTGACGTTGGTAGTCGACCGCGACCAGGCCAAGCGCCTGGGCATCGACATGAGCATGGTCACGTCCGTGTTGAACAACGCCTACAGCCAACGGCAGATTTCCACCATCTACGACAGCCTCAACCAGTACCAGGTGGTGATGGAGGTCAACCCGAAATACGCCCAGGACCCGATCACGCTGAACCAGATGCAGGTGATCACCTCCACGGGCGCGCGAGTGCCGTTATCGACCATTGCCCATTACGAAAACAGCCTGGCCGACGACCGCGTCAGCCATGAAGGCCAGTTCGCCTCGGAAAACATTGCCTTCGACATGTCGCCTGGGGTGACGGTGGAGCAGGGCACGGCCGCTATCGAACGGGCGATTGCCAAGGTCGGTTTGCCCGAAGACGTGATCGCCAAGATGGCCGGCACCGCCGATGCCTTTGCGGCGACGCAGAAGGGCCAGCCGTTCATGATCCTCGGCGCGCTGGTGGCGGTGTACCTGGTGCTGGGCATTCTGTATGAAAGCTATATTCACCCGCTGACCATCCTCTCGACCTTGCCGTCGGCGGGTGTCGGGGCGCTGCTGTCGATCTATCTGCTGGGCGGCGAGTTCAGCCTGATATCCCTGCTGGGCCTGTTCCTGCTGATCGGTGTGGTGAAGAAGAATGCGATCCTGATGATCGACCTGGCGCTGCAACTGGAGCGCCACGACGGCATGAGCCCGTTGGAGTCGATCCGCAGCGCTTGCCTGCTGCGCCTGCGGCCGATTTTGATGACCACGCTCGCCGCGATCCTCGGCGCCTTGCCGTTGCTGCTCGGTTCCGGCGATGGCGCCGAAATGCGTCAGCCGCTGGGCCTGACCATCATCGGCGGGCTGGTGTTCAGCCAGATCCTGACCCTTTACACCACCCCGGTGGTTTACCTTTATCTTGACCGCGCGCGCCACCGCTTCAACGCCTGGCGCGGCGTGCGTACCGATGCTGCCTTGGATACTGCGCTATGACCGATTCAACGAATGCCGCGACCCTGTGGCGAGGGAGCTTGCTCCCGCTGGGCTGCGCAGCGGCCCCTAACCAGCGCCCTCGCCACACCACACGTATCGGCAAGGGTGTGAAGGGCCTAACGATGCTGCTGTGCGGCGCCTTGCTCAGCGCCTGCGCCATCGGCCCGGATTACAAACGCCCGGAGGTGGTCGAACCCGCGCAGTTCAAGCAAGCCCAGGGCTGGCGCCAGGCCAACCCGAGCGATTCCCTGGCCCGTGGCGCCTGGTGGGAGTTGTATGGGGACCGTCAACTCAATGAACTGGTCACGCGCCTTAACAACTCCAACCAGACCGTGGCCCAGGCCGAAGCGCGCTTTCGCCAGGCCCAGGCCCAGGTGCGCAGCGCACGCGGGGCGTTTTTCCCAACGGTGGACCTCAGTGCCGGTAAAACCCGTGCCAGCCAGGGCACCGGCAGCAGTAATGCCAGCCTCAGCAGTTCCAGCAGTGGTATCCGCGACACACTCAATGCCCAGTTGGGCGTGAGTTGGGAGGCCGATGTGTGGGGCAAGTTGCGCCGTGGCCTTGAGGCCAATGAAGCGACGGCTGAGGCCAGCTCGGCGGATTTGGCGGCGATGCGGTTGAGCCAGCAATCGGAGTTGGTGCAGGACTACCTGCAACTGCGCGTGATGGACGAACAGACGCGTCTGCTGCAGGCCACGCTGGAGACTTATCAGCGCTCGCTGAAGATGACTGAAAACCAGTACCGGGCGGGCGTTTCCGATAAGGCTGCGATTGCTCAGGCACAAACTCAACTGAAGACCACCCAGGCCAGCTTGATCGACTTGATCTGGCAGCGCGCGCAGTTGGAAAACGCCATTGCGGTGTTGATCGGCGAAGCGCCGGCCAACTTCAATCTGGCGGTGAGCAAAGACATTCCAGCCTTGCCGCAGATTCCGCTGAGTGTGCCGTCGCAATTGCTGGAGCGGCGCCCGGACATTGCGTCGGCAGAGCGCTCAGTGATTGCGGCCAACGCGAATATCGGCGTGGCCAAGGCGGCGTATTACCCGGACCTGACCTTGAGCCTGGCGGGTGGGTATTCCAGCAGCACCTATGCGGATTGGATCAGTTTGCCCAACCGGTTCTGGTCGGTGGGGCCAAAGCTTGCGATGACCTTGTTTGACGGTGGGCAGCGTTCGGCTGAGGTTGATCGTAGCGTGGCGTCCTATGACGAGACGGTAGCCAAGTATCGTCAGACTGTACTGGATGGTTTTCGCGAAGTGGAAAACTATATGGTGCAGTTGAAGGTGCTGGAGGACGAGGCGGTGGTCAGCAATGAGGCCCTGGAGGCCGCGCGGGAGTCCCTGCGGTTGACGCAGAATCAGTATAAGGCTGGGTTGATTGCCTACCTGGATGTGGTGACCGTGCAGGCCACTGCGTTGAGTAATGAGCGCACCGTGCTGACCTTGTTGCAGACCCGGTTGGTCGCGAGTGTCCAGTTGATTGCGGCGATGGGCGGCGGCTGGGATGGGCAGACGTCTTTGGCTGAAAAACAGTGACTGAGTAGCTTTTAAAAAATCAAGCGCCTCCCCAAGGCTGAGCGCTATCCCTGTGGCGAGGGAGCTTGCTCCCGCTGGGCAGCGCAGCGGCCCCATAAACCTCGCGGGCGCTGCGCACCCGAACGGGAGCAAGCTCCCTCGCCACAACAGCCCGCTCTCGTCATTCCTCGGCACACCGCCGATCAAAATCCGCGGAGTAGGCTGTAAAAACAACTCAAGCGCCTCCCCAATCAAGGCTGAGCACTATCACTGTGGCGAGGGAGCTTGCTCCCGCTGGGCTGCGCAGCGGCCCCATAAACCTCGCGGGCGCTGCGCACCCGAACGGGAGCAAGCTCCCTCGCCACAACAGCCCGCACTGGTTACGCCTCGGCACACCGCCGATCAAAATCCGCCCAGTGGGTTGTAAAAACAACTCAAGCGCCTCCCCAATCAAGGCTGGGCGCTATCCCTGTGGCGAGGGAGCTTGCTCCCGCTGGGCTGCGCAGCGGCCCCAAAAACCATGCGGGCGCTGCGCACCCGAACGGGAGCAAGCTCCCTCGCCACAACAGCCCGCACTGGTTACGCCTCGGCACACCGGCGATCAAAATCCGCCGAGTAGGTTGTAAAAACAACTCAAGCGCCTCCCCAATCAAGGCTGAGCGCTATCACTGTGGCGAGGGAGCTTGCTCCCGCTGGGCTGCGCAGCGGCCCCAAAAACCTTGCGGGCGCTGCGCACCCGAGCGGGAGCAAGCTCCCTCGCCACAACAGCCCGAACTGGTTACGCCTCGGCACACCGCCGATCGAAATCCGCCCAGTGGGTTGTAAAAACAACTCAAGCGCCTCCCCAATCAAGACTGGGCACTATCACTGTGGCGAGGGAGCTTGCTCCCGCTGGGCTGCGCAGCGGCCCCAAAAACCATGCGGGCGCTGCGCACCCGAACGGGAGCAAGCTCCCTCGCCACAACAGCCCGCACTGGTTACGCCTCGGCACACCGCCGATCAAGATCCGCCGAGTAGGTTGTAAAAACAACTCAAGCGCCTCCCCAATCAAGACTGGGCACTATCACCGTGGCGAGGGAGCTTGCTCCCGCTGGGCTGCGCAGCGGCCCCATAAACCTTGCGGGCGCTGCGCACCCGAGCGGGAGCAAGCTCCCTCGCCACAACAGCCCGCACTGGTTACGCCTCGGCACACCGCCGATCAAAATCCGCCCGTGCCGGTTCAATCGCCTCCGGGATTTTAAAGTGGCCGATCCTGTCGGACCGAGCCTGATATTCAAGCAGATGGTCCGTTTCAGCGGGCTAAAGCAGGTGGCGTTTTAAGGTCAGTAGATTGGCGCCAAAATGCCACTGATGGCCCCATGATAATTAATCAAACCGGCAATAATTATTCTCGCTACAATCGCCCGCTTTGCCACTTGGCACGGGCGTTTCAGGCCCGTCAGTCTTGAGAGTTTGCATGCTGATCGGTAGTTATTCCCCCTCTCTGGTCGTGATCTCCCTGTGCGTTGCGATCCTGGCGTCCTATACCGCGCTGGACTTGGCTGGCCGTATTGCGACCGCCAAGGGCCGCGCGGTGTACCTGTGGATGGCCGGTGGGGCATTGGCCATGGGCGTGGGCGTGTGGTCCATGCACTTTATCGGCATGTTGGCGTTGCGCCTGCCATTTGCGCTCGGGTTTGACCTGGGCATTACCGCGCTGTCGTTATTGATCGCCGTATTATCCAGTGGCTTTGCACTGTGGCTGGTCAGCCAGCCACGTCTGCCGGCCTGGCAGTTGGCGTTTGGCGCACTGGTGATGGGGGCCGGTATTGCCAGCATGCACTACACCGGCATGGCCGCGATGCGCATGACTCCGGGCATCGACTACGACCCGGCGCTGTTTGGCGCTTCGTTGTTGATCGCCGTGGTGGCGTCCGGTGCGGCCTTGTGGATCGCTTTCAACCTGCGGCGCAACACGCCTTACGTGCGCCTGGCGCGGGGCGGCGCCGCAGTGGTGATGGGCATTGCGATCGTCGGTATGCACTACACCGGCATGGCTGCCGCGCGTTTTGATGACAACAGTTTCTGCGGCGCCGCGCTGACGGGCCTGAGTGGCAAGGGCCTGGATAACCTGGTGCTGGTCACTTCGCTGGCGGTCTTGATCATCGCGTTACTGACCTCGTTGCTCGACGCCCGCCTGGAAGCCCGCACTGCCGTGCTCGCCGACTCACTGACCCTGGCCAACCAGGAACTCACCCATCTGGCCCTGCATGACATGCTCACCGGCCTGCCTAATCGCACCTTGCTCGCCGACCGCATTCAACAGGCCATACAGGCAGTGAAAGAGCAGGGTGGTTGTTTTGCATTGATGTTTATCGACCTGGACGGTTTCAAGCCGGTCAATGATGCTTTTGGCCATCACCTGGGTGACCAATTGCTGCGCGAAGTGGGTTTGCGTTTGCGCGAAGACCTGCGCAGCCAGGACACCTTGGCACGCATCGGCGGTGACGAGTTTGTGTTGCTGGTGCAGTTGACTCAGCCGGACGACGCCATGGGCTTGGCCGAGCGCCAGGTCGGCTTGATCAACCGTGCGTTCAAGGTGGCCGAGCACGAACTGAAGATCTCCGCGAGCATTGGTATTGCCATGTTCCCCGGCAACGGCGGCACCCCCCAGGAACTGTTGATGAACGCCGACGCTGCGATGTACCACGCCAAGGGCATGGGCAAAAACGGCTACAGCTTCTTTGATGTGTCGATGAACACCAATGCGCGCAAACAGCTGCAGTTGTTGCAGGACCTGCGCAACGCCGTTGAGCACCAACAGTTCCGCCTGTACTACCAGCCCAAGTTCGACGCACTCAGCGGTATTGCGGTCGGTGCCGAAGCGTTGTTGCGCTGGGAGCATCCACAGCAGGGGCTGTTATTGCCGGCGATGTTTATCGAGCTGGCGGAAAAAACCGGGTTGATCATTCCCATCGGCGAATGGGTCCTCAACGAAGCTTGCCGCCAGATGGCCGTGTGGTATGCGCAGGGGTATGAAGACTGGCGCATTGCGGTCAACCTCTCGGCGTTGCAGTTTTGCCATGCAGGGCTGGTCAATAGTGTCGCAGCGGCGCTGGAGCGTCACCAGTTGCCGGCCAACAGCCTGACCCTGGAAATCACCGAAACCACCGCCATGAGCGATGCCGATGCGAGCATGACCGTGTTGCAGCAACTGTCGGACATGGGCGTGGACCTGTCCATCGACGACTTTGGCACCGGCTATTCGAGCCTGATGTACCTCAAACGCCTGCCTGCCAACGAGCTGAAGATCGACCGCGGGTTTGTGCGTGACCTTGAACACGACAGCGACGACGCCGCCATCGTCTCGGCCATTGTCGCCCTCGGCCAGGCACTGGGGCTGCGCATTGTCGCCGAAGGCGTGGAGACCGATGTGCAGCAGA
Source organism: Pseudomonas sp. ChxA (assembly GCF_030263855.1). Classification (NCBI taxonomy): domain Bacteria; kingdom Pseudomonadati; phylum Pseudomonadota; class Gammaproteobacteria; order Pseudomonadales; family Pseudomonadaceae; genus Pseudomonas; species Pseudomonas sp. ChxA. The sequence goes on along the minus strand of NZ_JARPMK010000001.1, from coordinate 4,023,349 downwards.
GTTTCCTCACCCGGCTGGGGTGCAACTCCCTGCAAGGCTATTTGCTCGGTCACCCATTGCCGGCCGAGGGTTTCATGGCTGATATCCAGCGCGCCGAAGACGCCATAGCGCCTGACAAAAGCTGTGGATGACGGGTATTCTTGGATCCAACCTTAAACCGTTGGTTTATTCAGGAGACCGCACGCATGGACAAAGTCGTCATTATCACCGGGGGCAGCCGTGGTATCGGCGCCGAGACGGCCTTGTTGGCTGCGCGCCAGGGCTATCGTATTTGCATCAACTTCCAGTCCGATGAGGCGGCGGCCCAGCGTGTGCTGGAACAAGTGCGTGCCTTGGGCGCACAAGCCATTGCGGTGCGGGCCGATGTCAGCATCGAAGATGAAGTGATTGCATTGTTCAATCGCGTTGACGCCGAGCTGGGGCGCGTGACGGCACTGGTCAACAACGCCGGCACCGTGGGGCACAAGTCGCGGGTCGATGAGATGTCCGAGTTCCGCATCCTGAAAATCATCAAGACCAATGTGCTGGGGCCGATCCTGTGCGCCAAGCAGGCGGTGCTGCGCATGTCACCCAAGCATGGCGGGCAGGGCGGCAGCATCGTCAACGTGTCGTCCGTCGCCGCGCGCCTGGGTTCGCCGGGTGAATACGTCGACTACGCCGCGTCCAAGGGCGCACTGGACACCTTCACCATCGGCCTGTCCAAAGAGGTGGCGGGCGAGGGGATCCGCGTCAACGCGGTGCGCCCTGGTTATATCTTTACCGATTTCCATGCTTTGAGCGGTGACCCGGATCGGGTCAGCAAACTGGAGTCCGGTATTCCCATGGCCCGCGGCGGGCGCCCGGATGAAGTGGCGGAAGCGATTATCTGGTTGTTGTCGGACAAGGCCTCGTATACCACTGGCACTTTTCTGGATTTGGGCGGTGGCCGTTGAGGCTTTAGCGCCAGCCAAGGTGCCATCGCGGGCAAGCCCGGCTCCCACAGTGGAACGCATTTCACTGTGGGAGCCGGGCTTGCCCGCGATGGTGTCAGATAAGGCAACAACCGAGCCTGGAAGGACCGCACACTAGAAGGACCGCACAATGCGCCCGAGTGTTTCCATGGCCTTCTCCGAGGCCTCGGTCCACGGGCTGCCATAGTTCAAGCGAATGCAATTTCTGAAGCGCTGGGTTGCCGAAAAAATTGGCCCCGGCGCGATGCTGATGCCCTGGGCCAGGGCCATCTGGAACAACTTCAACGAGTCCGTTTGCTCCGGCAGTTCGAGCCACAGGAAATAGCCGCCGGCCGGCTGGCTGACCCGCGTCTGTGCCGGGAAGTAGCGCGCGATGGCGGCCAGCATGGCGCTCTGCTGTTCTTCCAGGGCGTAGCGCAATTTGCGCAGGTGCCGGTCATAGCCGCCGTGTTGCAGGTAGTCGGCAATCGCCGCCTGGGCCGGCATCGAGGGGCACAGTGACGTCATCAGCTTCAGGCGTTCAACCTTCTGCGCATAGCGCCCGGCCGCGACCCAGCCGACGCGATAGCCAGGTGCCAGGCTCTTGGCGAAGGAGCCGCAGTGCATCACCAGCCCTTCGGTGTCGAAGGCCTTGGCCGGTTTTGGCGCGTGCTGCCCGTAATACAACTCGGCGTATACATCGTCCTCGATCAACGGCACTTGATGGCTGCGCAGCAGTTCTACCAGTGCCTGTTTTTTCGCCTCTGGCAGGGTGGCGCCCATCGGGTTCTGGAAGCTGGTCATGGTCCAGCAGGCCTTGATCGGGTAGCGCTCCAGGGTTTGCGCCAGGGCATTGAGGTCGATGCCGTCGCGCGGGTGTACGGGGATTTCCACCGCCTTGAGCTTCAGGCGTTCGAGCACTTGCAGGCAGGCATAAAACGCCGGGGCTTCGATGGCGACCAGGTCACCCGGTTCGGTCACCGCTTGCAAGCACAGGTTCAGCGCTTCGAGGGCGCCGTTGGTGATCAACAGCTCTTCCATCGGCAGCATCAGGCCGCCCACCATGTAGCGCAGGGCAATCTGGCGGCGCAGTTGCGGGTTGCCCGGCGACATGTCGGTGACCACCAGGCGCGGGTCCATCTCGCGGCCGGCGCTGGCCAACGAGCGCGCCAGGCGTGGCAACGGGAACAACATGGGGCTGGGGAACGCCGAGCCGAACGGTACGGTGTTGGGGTCCTTGATGGAGTCGAGCACTGAGAACACCAGCTCACTCACATCGACTTGGGTGGACTCATGCACGTGTTCACTCACCACCGGCTCGGAAAACGGGCTGGGCGCGTGAGTGTTGACGAAGTAACCGGAGCGCGGCCGCGCACGGATCAGGCCACGGCGTTCCAGCAGGTAGTAGGCCTGGAACACCGTGGACGGGCTGACGCCGTAAGTCTGGCTGGCATAGCGCACCGACGGTACCCGTTGGCCAGGGCCGAGGACGCCGGAGCGGATCAGTTCTGCGATGTCGTCGGCAAATTTTTCGTAGCGTTTCATGGCGGCCTGATTAACTTTCTAAAAAATTGAACGCCGACTCAATGTGGGAGCTGGCTTGCCTGCGATGACGGTGGCACATTCAACATCATCCGTGCCAGACCGGACGCCATCGCAGGCAAGCCAGCTCCCACACTTGATCTTCTGTGTGTGTTGAATATCAACGATTCAACGGCGCCACAAAACGACTGTCCGCTGCACTGTAAATCCACGGCTCATCCACATCCACAACCTTGAAGCGCAGGGTCTGCGAGCTGCTCGCCGGTTTATCGGCCAGCAACGCCACCGACACCGGCACATCGCTGATTTCCCCCGGTGCCAGGCTGAGCTGGGTCTTGCCTTGCAACTGGAAGCCCTCGGCGTCCACCAGTTCCAGGCGGTAGTCCTGGCGCTGTTGGGTCTTGTTGATGACCTTTAAGCTGTAGATGTTTTCGATCAATCCCTGGCTGTTTTCACGGAACATGCCTCGGTCCTTGGTCACGTCCAGCGATACCATTGGCCGCTCAATCAAGGCCACCACCATGGCCGCGATCATCACCAGCAGCACGGCACTGTAGCCGATCAGGCGTGGCCTGAGCAGGTGGGTTTTGCCGCCTTGCAGTTGATGTTCGCTGGTATAGCTGACGAGTCCACGGGCATAGCCCATCTTGTCCATGATTGAATCGCAGGCGTCGATGCACGCCGCGCAGCCGATGCATTCCATTTGCAAACCGTCACGGATATCGATGCCGGTGGGGCATACCTGCACGCACAGCTGGCAGTCGATGCAGTCCCCGAGGCCAACCTGCGCCGGTTTCACCTCGCGTTTGCGCGGGCCACGGTTTTCACCACGCGCCGCGTCGTAGGAAATGGTCAGGGTGTCTTTGTCGAACATCACGCTCTGAAAGCGTGCATACGGGCACATGTGCATGCACACCGCTTCGCGCAGCCAGCCGGCGTTGAGGTAGGTGGCTGCGGTAAAAAACACCACCCAGAACAGGCTCACGCCGCCCATTTGCCAGGTCAGCAACTCAGTGGCCAGCGGCCGGATGGGCGTGAAGTAGCCGACAAAGGTCAGCCCGGTCAGCACGCTGATACCTAGCCACAGCGTGTGTTTGGCCGAACGCCGCGCCAGTTTGTTCAGGCTCCAGGGCGCCGCTTGCAGTTTGATGCGTTGGTTGCGTTCACCTTCGGTGACCTTTTCACACCACATGAACAGCCAGGTGAACGAGCTTTGCGGGCAGGTGTAGCCGCACCATACGCGGCCGGCAAATACGGTTATTGCAAACAGGCCGAAAGCGCAGATGATTAATAGCGCCGACAGCAGGATGAAATCCTGGGGCCAGAAGGTGGCGCCGAAGATGTGGAATTTGCTTTCGGCCAAGTCCCACAGCACGGCTTGGCGCCCGGACCAGTTCAGCCATACGGTGCCAAAAAAAGCCAGGAACAGCACAGCGGCGCCGCTCACCCGCAAGGTGCGGAATACGCCGGTAAAACTGCGGGTATGGATCAGGTTGTCACTGGATTTGGCCTTCACCTTCTTTGGGTGTATGGGCTCAAAGGTGTCCACGGTTGGGATTCTTTCGCTCATGGTCATTCGCTCATCAGCCTCCATCAGGCCAATGAACTATGAGCTTCAGGCTGTTTACATAACAGACTCAGGTAGGTCGATAAAAAGCGGATCAGATGGGTTATTTATACGTTACTGCGACAATCTGCTGCACCCCGTGGCGCTTGGGGCGCAGCTGCGTTTTTTACCGGCTGATACAGATCAATCAAATCACCGAACCACTGTCGGTCGCCTTCAAGTGTTTGCGCCCGTCGGTGGCACCCGCAATGGTCAATGCGTCCGCTTCGGCTTCGGTGATGTAAACCTTATCGCCTTTGAACTCGATAAAAGACATGGATCTGGCGCTGTCGGTACTCACCGTTACTTGAGCGGCCGGCAGGGCGTGTTCCGGGCCTTGGTCAGTGACTTTGAAAAAGCACGTTTGGTTGACGATACGTACAGGCATGGGGCTCTCCTTTTTATGGGCAGTCATGGGTTAGGTCGTCGCGCAATGCCGAGTGTTCCAGGCAACTGACTGGCGGTTGCTGCTGTCTATCGGCTAACCACAATAAAACGGACAACGACCATGGACGCCTGGTGGCAAGAAGTGCTTCAAACCCTGCACGCTGAATTCGCTGACATCGCTGATGCAAAGCAGCTCACGCAGATAACCGTTCGCCTGCTAATCGCTGCGATCCTAGGCGGTATCCTGGGTTTTGAGCGTGAGCATAAGGGCAAGGCGGCGGGTGTGCGTACCCACATGCTCGTGGCGTTGGGCGCGGCACTGTTTGTGCTGGTGCCGCAGATGTCAGGCAGCCAGTCGGACGCCATGAGCAGGGTGCTGCAGGGGGTGATCGCCGGGATCGGCTTCCTGGGTGCTGGCACTATCCTCAAGGGCAAGGAGGATGAAGAGGGCCAGCACGTCAAAGGTCTTACCACTGCGGCCGGCCTGTGGATGACCGCCGCGATCGGCGTGGCGGCAGGCGTCGGGCGTGAATCAACGGCGGTCTTGAGTACACTGCTGGCGCTGGTTGTACTGAGCTTGATGCCCAAAGTCGTCAGGCTCTTCGAGAAGGAACGGTGAGCCCGCGATCAATGAGCCTTCATCCTTGATTTAAGGTGTTTTGGAGTGAGCTTTGCGGTGATGGTGTGCATATGCGTGATCGTTTCGCCTGTGTCCTTCAGGCTATCATTCAGTTGCTCCAACGCTCCGGCCGTGTCTTTGAAAAACTCAAAAATATGGGGGAAGCCAAATTCTTCCTTACCCGATATCAACTTTAACAGTAAGGCGATTTTCTGTTTGTCATAGGCGGCCTGATAGTCGCTGAAATAAAATTGGGTGGCTATTTTAATACAGGACTCGTCGCAGTTTTTTTCCAGAAACTTGCCGATTTCCGTTAGGAGCTCAGCAACTTCCTTGGCATCTGGCTCTTTCAACATGGCGTCGATACCTTCCTTACTGAAAAGCAAGCGCATTTCATTAAGGATTTTACGCGACTTCAGGGAGTTGGGGGCGCGCAAAATCTGGGCGATATCGTCCTCTGTGAGGCTCGCTTTAAACTCCTTGAGATAACTTCGGCTGATAGAAACCTCTGGATTTACGTGGAGGTGGTGGTGGCCCTGCTTCACATGGATGTCCGACATGGTATTAACCCGCTCGCGCTTAAGAAGGGAAAACTGAAAGATGCTCTAGTAATCGCGAGTAGGACTGTAGCAATAGGCGTACAGGCGAGATGTAGGCTATTTCATCTGTACGCGCAGGGGGATGCGTATTAGGCAGGTACCCGATGCCGAGTACGCGTGTGAGTGAGGCCGTTGATCAACAGGATTGCACAATCACCGGCGGCATGGTCGTGGGTGGTTCCTCCACCGGTGGTGGCTCGTTTTCCGGCGGTTCCTTCTCCGGGATCGGTTGCGGTTCACTCGGCGGCAGGGTTGGATTGTCGATATTCGGGTCTGGGGTTTCAGCCGGGATTGGGATATTCATCGGTATGGCCTCCTTTGTGCTTTGCTCTATCGGTGGACAACCGCCGGGCAGGTTTGATTCCCGCCCAATGGCGGCACATCCACCTGAACTTTTCATCGCAGCCCAGGCTCGGACCTATTACGGCCCTGCTCAGGGAGAGCGTCGCCGTCTCAGAATTCGGATCAAGCAAAGAGCGTCCACAGGGCGTAAGGGGAAGATGCTCGATGACTGCTGAAACACTGACTCCAGAAGACTCCATATTGCCGCTGTCCCAGGCTTTGTTGTTGCCAAGGATCGCGATTGAAAGCACCACACCCGTCATTGACGGGGGTGAATTTGCAGTGAAGGCCGTGGTGGGCCAACGCGTCAACGTCACCAGCAAGGTGTTTGCCGACGGCCATGACAAGCTTGCGGTGCTGATCCGCTGGCGCCCGCTGCAGGACGAAAGCTGGCACAGCGTGGTGATGAACGATGTCGGCAACAATGGCTGGGAAGGCGCGTTTACCGTGGACCAGCAAGGCCCGCACGAATACTGCATCGAAGCCTGGATCGACACTTTTGCGAGCTTTTGCTACGAGTTGCGCAAAAAGCATGAGGCCGGTGTGTCGGTCAGCCTTGAACTGCAGGAAGGCCGCAGCCTGGTATTGCAGGCCGCCGAGCGTAGCGACAATGAGCTGCGCGACCGCCTGATGCTGCTGCACCACGAACTGTCGGGTTTGCTGGAAACCGAGCAGGTCGCGCAGTTCCTGCACGAAGACAGTGCACATTTGATGACCCAGGCCGACCACCGCGCCTACTTGAGCATCAGCACCGTATACCCGATCGACGTTGAGCGTGAAGCCGCGCAATTTGCCAGTTGGTACGAGCTGTTTCCGCGCTCGATCACCGACGATCCGGCGCGCCACGGCACCTTTAATGACGTGCATGCGCGGCTGTCGATGATCCATGACATGGGCTTTGACGTGCTGTACTTTCCGCCGATCCACCCGATCGGCCGCAGCCATCGCAAGGGCAAGAATAACTCACTGACCGCAGGCGCCGATGATCCCGGCAGCCCGTATGCGATCGGTAGCGAGGAGGGCGGCCATGAAGCCATCCACCCGCAGCTGGGCAGCCGCGACGACTTTCGCCGGCTGGTCAAGGCCGCCGCCGAGCATGGCCTGGAAATCGCCCTCGACTTTGCCATTCAGTGCTCCCAGGACCACCCGTGGCTTAAACAGCATCCAGGCTGGTTCAACTGGCGCCCGGACGGCACGATCAAATACGCCGAAAACCCGCCGAAAAAATACCAGGACATCGTTAACGTCGATTTCTACGCCGCGGACTCGATTCCGAGCCTGTGGACCGAGTTGCGCGACATTGTTGTAGGTTGGGTGCAAGAGGGGGTGAAAACCTTTCGCGTGGATAACCCGCACACCAAACCGCTACCGTTTTGGCAATGGCTGATCAGTGATGTGCGGTCCAGGCACCCAGAGGTGATCTTCCTCGCCGAAGCCTTCACTACGCCGGCGATGATGGCGCGCCTGGGCAAGGTCGGTTATTCCCAGAGCTACACCTATTTCACCTGGCGTAACACCAAGGCAGAGTTGAGCGAATATTTCACGCAGTTGAACGAATCGCCGTGGCGCGAGTGTTTCCGACCGAATTTCTTTGTGAATACCCCGGACATCAACCCAGGTTTTCTGCACGAATCCGGGCGCCCAGGCTTTCTGATTCGCGCCGCGCTGGCCACCATGGGCTCTGGCTTGTGGGGCATGTATTCGGGGTTTGAACTGTGCGAAGCGGCGCCGGTGCCGGGCAAAGAGGAATACCTGGACTCGGAGAAATACGAGATCCGCCCCCGGGACTTCACCGCGCCCGGCAACATCATTGCCGAGATCGCCCAGCTCAACCGCATTCGTCGGCAGAACCCGGCACTGCACACCCATCTGGGCTTGAAGCTTTATAACGCCTGGAACGACAACATCCTGTACTTCGGCAAACGCAGTGACGATGGCAGCAATTTTATCCTGGTGGCGGTCAACCTTGACCCGTTCAATGCCCAAGAGGCCCATTTCGAATTGCCGCTGTGGGAGTTGGGCCTGCCGGACGACGCCCAGACCCAAGGCGAAGACCTGATGAATGGCCATCGCTGGACCTGGTACGGCAAGAACCAGTGGATGCGCATCGAGCCGCAGATGCCGTTTGGCATATGGCGCATCACCGTCTCCTGATCGGACGAAGATCAAAATGTGGGAGCGGGCTTGCTCGCGAACGCGGAGTGTCAGGCAATACATCTGTAACTGATCCACCGTATTCGCGAGCAAGCCCGCTCCCACACTGACGGCGTCCAGATCCTAGATTTTCCAGTGTTCCAGGAGTTTCCAATGGCGAAGAAACCCACCCCAGCCACGTTCATCAAAGACCCGCTCTGGTACAAGGACGCGGTGATCTACCAAGTTCACGTTAAATCCTTTTTCGATTCCAATAATGATGGTATCGGCGACTTTCCCGGCCTGATCGCCAAACTCGATTACATCGCCGATCTGGGCGTCAACACCATCTGGCTGCTGCCGTTCTACCCCTCGCCACGTCGCGACGATGGCTATGACATCGCCGAGTACCGGGGTGTACACAGCGACTACGGGACCATGGCCGACGCCAAACGCTTTATCAGTGAGGCGCACAAACGTGGCTTGCGGGTGATCACTGAGCTGGTGATCAACCACACCTCTGACCAGCACCCCTGGTTCCAGCGGGCGCGCAAGGCCAAGCCGGGCTCGGCAGCCCGTGACTTTTACGTGTGGTCCGATGACGACCAGAAGTACGACGGCACCCGCATCATTTTCCTCGACACCGAAAAGTCCAACTGGACCTGGGACCCGGTCGCCGGCCAGTACTTCTGGCACCGGTTCTACTCGCACCAGCCGGACCTGAACTTCGATAACCCGCAAGTCATGAAGGCCGTGCTGTCGGTGATGCGCTACTGGCTGGACATGGGCATCGACGGCCTGCGTCTGGACGCGATTCCCTACCTGATCGAACGCGACGGCACCAACAACGAGAACCTGCCGGAAACCCACGGCGTGCTCAAGCAGATCCGCGCCGAGATCGACGCGCATTACCCCGACCGCATGCTGTTGGCCGAAGCCAACCAGTGGCCGGAAGACACTCAACTGTATTTCGGTGACAAAAAAGGCGACGACGGCGATGAATGCCATATGGCCTTTCACTTCCCGCTGATGCCGCGCATGTACATGGCGCTGGCCCAGGAAGATCGTTTCCCGATTACCGATATTTTGCGCCAGACCCCGGAAATTCCCGCCAACTGCCAATGGGCGATCTTCCTGCGCAACCACGATGAACTGACCCTGGAGATGGTCACCGACAAAGAGCGTGATTACCTGTGGAACTACTACGCCGCTGACCGCCGCGCGCGCATCAACCTGGGCATTCGTCGGCGCCTGGCACCGCTGATGGAGCGTGACCGCCGCCGCGTCGAACTGCTCAACAGTCTGTTGCTGTCGATGCCCGGCACGCCGACCTTGTACTACGGCGATGAAATCGGCATGGGCGACAACATCTACCTGGGCGACCGGGACGGCGTGCGCACGCCGATGCAATGGTCCATCGACCGTAACGGCGGTTTCTCACGCGCCGACCCGGCCAGCCTGGTGTTGCCGCCGATCATGGACCCGCAATATGGCTACCTGTCGGTGAATGTCGAAACCCAGGCCCAAGACCCGCATTCGCTGCTGAACTGGACCCGGCGCATGTTGGCGGTGCGTAAGCAGTCCAAGGCGTTTGGGCGCGGCAGCTTGAAAATGCTCTCGCCGAGCAACCGCCGCATCCTGGCGTACACCCGTGAGTTCACCGGCGACGATGGCCGCACAGAAATCATCCTGTGCGTGGCCAACGTGTCGCGCAGCGCCCAGGCGGCCGAGCTGGACTTGTCCGCGTTCGCCGGCATGGTGCCAGTGGAGATGCTCGGCGGTAACGCGTTCCCGCCCATCGGCCAGCTGAATTTCCTGCTGACGTTGGCGCCGTACGGTTTCTATTGGTTTGTGCTGGCGGCAGAGAACCAGATGCCCAGCTGGCATGTGGAGCCGGCGCAGAGCATCCCGGATTTCACCACGCTGGTACTCAAACAACGCATGGAAGAGTTACTCGACGAGCCATGCCGCACCACGCTGGAACACACCTCGCTGCCGCTATGGTTGCCCAAGCGGCGCTGGTTTGCCGGCAAAGACGCGGCCATCGATCAGATAAAGATTGCCTACGGCGTGCGTTTTGGCGACCCGCAGCACCCGGTGCTGCTCAGCGAAGTCGAGGTGACCAGTGGCGGCCAGGTCAGTCGTTATCAGTTGCCGTTCGGTTTCCTGGCCGAAGACCAGTTCACCAGTGCCTTGCCCCAGCAACTGGCGCTGGCCCGCGTACGCCGGGGCCGCCAGGTCGGGCTGGTGACCGACGCCTTCAGCCTGGAACACTTTATCCGCGCGGTGATCCAGAGTTTGCAGGCGGGCACCGTATTGACCACTGACGAAGGTGACTTGCGCTTTGAAGCCACGCCGCACCTGGCTGCGCTGCAACTGAGCGATGACTCCCAAGTGCGCTATCTGTCTGCCGAACAGTCCAACAGTTCGGTGGTGGTGGGTGAAAGCCTGGTGCTCAAGTTGATCCGCAAAGTCAGCACCGGGGTACACCCGGAGCTGGAAATGAGTGCTTACCTGACGGCGGCCGATTACCCGAATATTTCGCCGTTGCTGGGCTCGATGATTCGCCGCGATGGCGAAGGGCAAGACAACCTGTTGATGATCGCCCAAGGCTATTTGAGCAACCAGGGCGACGCCTGGAGTTGGACCCAGAACAGTTTGGAACGCGCCATTCGCGACGAGCTGGCCGAAGCCATGTCCGAGCAGGAGCAACATTACAACGCCTTGGGCGAACTGCAGGATTTTGCCGGCTTGCTTGGCCAGCGCCTGGGCGAAATGCACGCGGTGCTGGCGGCGAAAACCACCAACAAAGACTTCAAGCCCGAGACCACCACGGCCAAGGACGCTCAGGCTTGGGCCAAGGACATCGGCGCACAGATCGACCGTGCGCTGCACTTGTTAAAACTTCATCAAAGCCAGTTGAACCCCGCCGATCAGGCGCTGGTCAGTGAAATGCTGGGGCAGAAAAAAGCGCTTGCCAGCAGCATCCAGGCCCTTGCGAAAGCCACGGCCGGCGGTTTGCGCATTCGTGTCCACGGTGACTTGCACCTGGGCCAGGTGCTGGTGGTGAAGGGCGATGCGTATTTGATCGACTTTGAAGGCGAGCCTGCGCGCCCTCTGCATGAGCGGCGCGGCAAGCACAGCCCGTATAAAGATGTAAGTGGCGTGTTGCGCTCGTTTGATTACGCCGCCGCCATGGCCCTGAATGTGCAAGGTGTGGATCATTCACCGCAAGCGGATACCGCCCGCAAGCGTGTGACTGACCGTTACCTGAGTGAAGCGCGCAGCGCATTTATCCAGGCTTATCATCAGGCTACGTCTACACTGGCGCATGACTGGCAGGATGCCAAAGGCCAGGACGCAGCGCTGACGTTGTTCAGCCTGGAGAAGGCCGCGTACGAAGTGGCTTACGAAGCGGAAAATCGCCCGACCTGGTTGCCGGTGCCCCTGCAAGGGCTGCACGGTTTGCTCAGCGGGCTGCTACCTATATCGAAGACTGCACGCGGTGAGGAGACGTCATGAGTTTTACACAGAGAGAACCGCTGCAAGCGAAGTTGACCGCCATGCCGGCGCCCAAAGATGTAGAAGCGTTGGTGCGCGCGGAACACCCGGACCCGTTTTCTATCCTGGGGCCGCACGATGACGAGCAGGGCGGGCAATTTATCCGCGCGTTCCTGCCCGAAGCCTTGAGCGTCCAAGTGTTAGCCCGCGATAGCGGTGAAACCATCGGCGGCCTGGACGCGACCCAGGTGCCGGGTTTGTTTGTCGGGCATTTTTCCACGCGTCAGGGCTACCTGCTGAAAATCCAGTGGGCCGGTGGCGAACAGATCACCGAAGACCCTTACAGCTTTAGCCAATTGCTGCTGGGTGAGATGGATTTGTACCTGTTTGCCGAAGGCAATCACCGTGACCTCAGCAGTTGCCTGGGCGCGCAGGTCACCAGCGTCGACGGCGTGCAAGGCGTGCGCTTTGCGGTGTGGGCGCCGAATGCGCGACGCGTATCGGTGGTGGGCGACTTCAATATCTGGGACGGCCGCCGCCATCCGATGCGCCTGCGGCATCCGTCGGGCGTGTGGGAGATCTTTATCCCACGCCTGCAAGCGGGCGCAGCCTACAAGTACGAGATTCTCGGTGCGCATGGGATCCTGCCGCTCAAGGCCGACCCGATGGCGCTTGCGACTCAACTGCCACCCGACACCGCCTCGAAAGTCGCCGCGCCGTTGCAGGTCGACTGGCAAGACCATGAATGGATGCAGGCGCGTGCCGACAAGCAGAAGGCCTCGGCGCCCTTGTCGATCTATGAACTGCATGTGGGCTCCTGGCAGTGCGAACTGGATGAGGCCGGCGAAGTATCGCGCCAATATGGCTGGCGTGAACTGGCCGAGCGCTTGATTCCCTATGTGCAGCAACTGGGCTTTACCCATATCGAGTTGATGCCGATCATGGAACACCCGTTCGGCGGCTCCTGGGGTTACCAGGCGCTGTCGCAGTTTGCGCCGAGCGCACGCTTTGGCTCGCCGGAAGACTTCGGATTTTTCGTCAACGCCCTGCACCAGGCCGACATCGGCGTGATTCTGGACTGGGTGCCGGCGCATTTCCCCACCGATACCCACGGCCTGGCGCAGTTCGACGGCACGGCCTTGTACGAATACGCCAACCCGCTGGAAGGCTTCCACCAGGACTGGGACACGCTGATCTACAACCTGGGCCGCACCGAAGTGCACGGCTTTATGTTGGCTTCGGCGCTGCACTGGCTCAAACACTTCCATATTGATGGCCTGCGCGTGGATGCCGTGGCCTCAATGCTGTATCGCGATTATTCGCGCAAAGCCGGGGAGTGGGTGCCGAACCGCCATGGCGGTCGCGAGAACCTGGAGGCCATCGACTTCCTGCGCCATCTCAATGATGTAGTGGCGCTGGAAGCGCCGGGCGCGCTGGTGATCGCCGAAGAGTCCACGGCCTGGCCGGGCGTCAGCCAGAGCACCCAGCAGGGCGGCCTGGGCTTCAACTACAAGTGGAACATGGGCTGGATGCACGATTCACTGCATTACATCCAGCAAGACCCGGTGTACCGCGCCCATCATCACAATGAGCTGAGTTTCGGCCTGGTGTATGCGTGGTCCGAGCGTTTTATCCTGCCGATCTCCCACGACGAAGTGGTGCACGGCAAGCATTCGCTGATCGACAAGATGCCTGGTGACCGCTGGCAGAAGTTCGCCAACCTGCGCGCGTACCTGAGCTTTATGTGGATGCACCCCGGCAAGAAGCTGCTGTTTATGGGCTGCGAATTCGGCCAGTGGCGTGAGTGGAACCACGACCAGCAGTTGGACTGGTACCTGCTGCAATACCCTGAACACCGCGGAGTGCAAAAGCTGGTCGGCGACCTTAACCGCCTGTACCGCGAAGAGCCGGCGTTGCATGAGCAAGACGACGCGCCCCAAGGCTTCCAGTGGCTGATTGGCGACGACGCGATCAACAGCGTCTATGCCTGGCTGCGCTGGAGCAAGGACGGCAAGCCGGTGCTGGTGGTGGCCAACTTCACCCCGGTGCCGCGTGAGGGCTATGCGGTCGGTGTGCCGTTTGCCGGGCGCTGGAGCGAGGTGATCAACAGCGATGCCGATACGTATGCAGGCTCCAATTATGGCAACGGCGGCGAAGTGTTCACCCAGGAGGCGCCGCGCCATGGGCAGCCGGTGTCGCTGTCGCTGAATCTGCCGCCTTTGGGCGTGTTGATTCTTCGACCGGAAGCGCTTTAAGGGCTCTAGCGTGGTGGATTCTGTTGTCCGCGCTACTGGCAGGGTGCCACAATGGCGCCTTTGTCGTGGCAGTCGAAGCAGGCGTATTTCATGAACGGCCTTGGGCGTGGGCAAGACCCGGATGAACTCATCGAACAGCAGGTGCGAACCGACCGTTTGCACCAGCTGTTTCGCCAATCGTTTTCGGCTATTTTCGGCAGCTACCTGGGCGCCGTCATGCTCTGCTGGCTGTGCTGGAGCCGGTTTGACCACAAGGTCATGCTGGTCTGGCTGGCGGTGCTGGCGGTGACATCGCTGGTGCGCGTCAAACTGTTCACCGATTGGTTTCGCTGCCCCGACAGCGAGCGCACACCCGCGCGCTGGGAGCGCCGCTATTGGGTCACGCTGATGCTGTCAGCCGGTACCTGGGGCATCGGCGCCCTGGCCGTGATGCCGCCGGATGATCGCGTATCCCAAGTGCTGGTCATGCTGTTCACCGTGGGCATGTCGGTCAGCGCGGTTTCGTGTTATTCGGCCTATCGCTATATGACCCTGGGCTCCATGGCGCTGGTGCTGTTGCCGTGTACCCTGTGGTTGCTGTTCCAGCCGGCGCCGATGCAAGTGGGTGTGGCGATTGCGGTGCTGGTGTTCTCGACCTTTGTGGTCAGTGCCACGCGCAAGCTCTCGGATGCGCTGGAAAAAGCCTTCCGCCTGACCCGGCAAATGGAGCGTGCCCACCATATCTCTACGCGTGCTGCGCAGACCGATGAACTCACCGGGCTGATGAACCGTCGCGCGTTTTTCGAACATGCCCACCTGTTGTACGCGCAATGCCGCCACAACCAGCAGCCGCTGAGCGCGCTGATGCTGGACATGGACCACTTCAAGGACATCAACGACACCTACGGCCATCAGGCCGGTGACCAGGTATTGCGCCAGATTGGCGGGGTGATCAGCGCGTCGTTTCGCCAGGCCGACGTTTATGGTCGGCTCGGCGGCGAAGAATTTGCGGTGTTGCTGCCCAACACCTCGCTGGAAACCGCACGGGACATTGCCGAGCAACTGGTCAGGGCGATTTCGGGCCTGACCTCCGAACCGGTAAAGGGCTTGACCGCCAGCCTCGGTGTGGCCACCACCCGCAGCCTTGATCAGGACCTGCACAGCCTGATGAACAACGCCGACAAAGCGCTGTACCGCGCCAAGGCCATGGGCCGCAATCAGGTGGCCGTCGCGCTGTAGCGCGTTACTCCTTGAACATCGACCTGGCCAATGCCCGCGCCACTTGGTCGGCGGAGTAGGGCTTGGGGAGAAACTCAAAGCCTTCATAGCCGCTGTCGGCCAGTTCTTCGCTGTATCCCGACGTAAGTACCACCGGCAATTCGGGGCGGCGCTGGCGCAGCAGTTTGCTCATGGCCACGCCGGTCATGCCGGGCATCACCACATCCGAGAAAATCGCGTCAAACGCCTTACCGTCCGGGCCGGCCAGCGCGAGTGCCTGCTCGGCATCGGTGGCCCACGTGGTCCGGTAGCCCAGGTCCTGCAGGATCTGGTTGGCGAAGCGCCCAACCTCAAGGTTGTCTTCGACTACCAGGATGTGGCGCGCCGCAGTGTCAGGCACCGGGCCTTGGTCTTCCTGCACCGGGCAGGGCTGCACTGCCACAGGCTCCGCCTCGGGTAGATACAGGGTAAACACGCTGCCCTGGCCGAGGCTGCTGGTGACGTCGACGTTGCCACCGGACTGTTTGGCAAACCCGAACACCTGGGACAAGCCAAGCCCGGTACCTTTGCCCACCGCCTTGGTGGTAAAGAACGGTTCGAAAATACGCTCGACGGTGTCGGCGCCAATACCGCTGCCGGTGTCAGCCAGCGCGATACTCACAAAGGGTTGGCTTGATTCGGCATCGCCACGGATACGCGGCAGCGTTGCGCTGTGGGCCACGCGCAGGGTCAGGGTGCCTTGGCCCTCCATGGCATCGCGGGCATTGAGCGCGATGTTGATCAGCGCGGTTTCAAACTGGCTGGAGTCGACGCACACATGGCACGGTCGCCGTGGCAGTTCCAGCTGCACGCGGATACGCGCACCGGTGAGGCTTTCGAGCATCTCGCCGATGTTCTTGACCCGCAGGCTCACATCGAAGACTTCCGGGTTCAGCGGCTGGCGGCGGGCAAAGGCGAGCAGTTGGCTGGTGAGTTTGCTGGCCCGCTCGACGGTGTCGGACACTGCGGTCATGTAGCGTTGGCGGCGTTCTTCGGACAACCCCGGCTGGCGTAGAAAATCCACCGAGGAGCGGATGATGGTCAGCAGATTGTTGAAGTCGTGGGCCACGCCGCCGGTCAACTGGCCGATGGCTTCGAGCTTCTGCGACTGGCGCAACGCGGCTTCGGCCTGAGCCAGTGCCAGGGTGCGTTCTTCGACGCGCTGCTCCAGGGTGGTGTTGAGTTCGGCAAAGGCTGCCAGGCCTTCACGCACATGGGCATCGGCGCGCACGCGCTCGATATGCGCCCACGAGCGCTCGGTCACTTCGCGCAGCAACGCCAGGTCGTAGCTCGACCACAGCCGTGGAGATTTATCGTGTATCGCCATCAAGGCCGTCAGCCGACCCTTCTTGATCAAGGGCATGCAGATGGTGGCGCTGACACCCAGTGCCTGAAAGGACGCCGATTCTTCTGGCGGCAGTTCACGCACGTGGTCATGGATCACCAGTGGCTCACCCGCGCGCAGGCACTTGACCGCTGTCTCGCCAAAAGCCGCCAGGCTGTAGCGGCCGATGAGGCTGGGCGAACCGGGTGCCACCCAATTGTCGCGGATGGTGAAGCCGTCTTCATCGGCGTCCATATCGGCGTAGGCGCAGTTGCTCACCTGCAGATGTTCGGCCACCAGTTGGGTGGTGCCGGTCAGAATGGTTTCGGCATCGGCGGCATTGGCCACGGTGTGGCTGATGGCATCCAGCACTGCAAGGCGCCGCGCGAGGAATACCGTGGTGGTGGTTTCCGACACGGTGTCGAGAATGCCCACCACCTTGCCTTCGGGGTCACGAATCGGGCTGTAGCAAAAGGTGAAGTACGCCTGGTCCCGCGTCGGGCCGCGTTCAATCACCAGAGGGAAATTTTCGATGTAGGTGGCATGGCCCTGGAAGGCGGCATCGGCGATGGGGCTGATATCCGCCCACACCTCATGCCACACCTCGTTGAAGGGGCGGCCCAATGGGTCGGGCTTGCTGCCCAGTATCGGAATGAATGCGTCGTTATAGAGTGTGATCAACTGCGGCCCCCAGACAATCGCCTGGGGAAAGCTCGATGCGAAGCACAGCGCTACGGTAGTCTTGAGCACGTCGGGCCACTGCTCCAGCGGGCCCAGCGGCGTGTTGGCCCAGTCGTGCCGGCGAACCCGCTCAGCCATGTCGCTGCTGCTTTGCAGCCAATTCATCATTGCGAGAACACCTTGTTTACCACAGTCTGTCGAGGGCCTGAAGCGGTCAGGCTAACAAGCAACAGACCGGATTGAATGCTGCCAGTTCAGCACGATTATCCAGGTGATAGCAATTTGATGTTCTATCCAAATGAATAGGACTGCAGCCGCGCCTCAAAACACCTATTGCGCGCCGAGAACCCCCGTCCAATAAATGCCGGCATCACTCTTGGGATCCATGGCGTAGGCGGCGCCCAATTCACGAAACTGCGGGTTCATCAGGTTGGCGCAATGCCCGGGGCTGGCGAGCCAGCCGTCCACCACCTTGCGCGGGTTGTCGAGGCCGGCGGCGATGTTTTCGCCGATGTTTTTTGCGATGTACCCGGCCAATTCCGCACGATCGCCAGGCGTACGGCCGTCATGATCCAGGTGGTCGAAGAAATTGCCATTGGCCATGTTGCGCGAATGGCTGTTGGCGGCGTTGGCCAAATCATCATTCCACGACAGCGGCGTCGTTGCGGTAAACGCCTGGGTGCCGCATTGACGCGGTTGCTGACGGGCAGTGTTGACCAGTTCGAGGAGTTTTTTGCCCTCGGTCTGCCAATCGCCAAGGCCGCTGGTGAGCAGCGGGCGTGCCAGCACGATGCGCCAGTCCTGGCCGCTGTTGCTCACGCCGATGTCGACAAATTGCGGGTCCAGCACCACCCGGCAGAAACTTTCGCGCACCGCCTTCATCGCCGCCTGGGCGTCCTTGGGGCCGGAGAGGCTGATGGCCTGCACATTCACCATCGGGTACGCGGCCCGCGCCAGTGCCTGCTGCAAGTCGCCGACATTGGTGGCCGGCAGCACCAGCCGTGTATCGCTGGCCAACGGTGGCAGTTCCTGGGAACCCTGGTTGCCGCAGCGTTGAACCTGGCTGCGGTATTCGTTGATCTGTTGCACCAACTGACTTTCTTCATTCGCCATCGCGCTGGCGCAGAACACCAAATTGGCGGCCAGCGTCGTCAGACCCATCATCAATGACAGCACGCGCATGGACGTTACCCTTGAGCTTGAAAGTGCCCATGATGCGCGAAGTAACCCGGTTTGGGGCAACGCCTTTTTTGTTTTTTTGCCTCAACGGGTGTTCTGCGGGCAGATCGTGGTGCGGTTGCGGCCCCAGGCAAAGGTGCTGGCGGTGACGATCAGGGCCAACGCCACGGCGAAGGTCACGTGCAAGCCAGTGGCAACACTGGGCGGCGCTGCGTGGGCCACATCGGGGCTGGCCCAGGCAAATACCGCACCCAGGGCCCAGGCACCGAAAATCAGGCCCAGGTTGCGCGACAGGTTCAGCAGGCCGGAAACGGTGCCTCGGCGTGTCGGTGCGACGTCGCTCATTACCGCGGTGTTATTGGCGGCTTGAAACAGGCTGTAGCCTGTCGTCAGCAGGATCAGGGCGCCGAGGTAAGCCAGCAGTCCCGCCGCCAGCGCCAGCGACAGCGCGCCCAGGGCCATGACGCCCAGTCCCGCGAGGGTCATGCGCTGGCTGCCCAGGCGATCGGTGAGGCGGCCCGCCGGCACACCGGTCAGCGCCGCAACACAAGGGCCGACGGCCATGGCCAGGCCCATCCAGGCCGGGTTCATCCCCAGCCCGCGTGACAGGTAGAACGGCCCGACCACGAAGGTGGCCATGATCACTGCCGCCACCAGCGCGCTCATCGCCAACCCGGCACGCAGCGACGGGTCTTGCAAAGGCTGCCAGAAAGCACCTGCCGATACGCTGGTGTTGGCCTGGCGATCTGCCGGTAAGTAATAAAAGGCGAGGGCGGTGGCCAACAGGCCCAGCGGCACTCCGACCGCAAATAACGCGCGCCAGCCCCACAGGCTCAGCAACACCCCGCCGACACTCGGGCCCATGGCGGTGCCGACTGCCGACATCGTGCCCAATAAGCCCATCACCTGACCGGTGCGCGCCTTGGTCACCGTATCGCCGACCAGGCCGAGGGTCATCGCCATCATGCTGGCGGCGCCTAACCCTTGCAGGGCGCGCGCGGCAATCAACCATTCCAGCGATGGGGCCGCCGCGCACAGTGCGCACGCCACCGCGAACAGCAGCAACCCGGTGAGCAATACGCGCTTGCGCCCAAATCGATCACCCAGGTGGCCGGCGCCGACAATCACCGTGGTGATCGCCAGCAGGTAGGCAAGCACTACCCACTGCACGGCATGAAACGAGGCATTAAATACCTGGGCCAGGCTGGGCAGGCCAACATTGGCAATGCTGGTGCCCAAAGAGGCCAGCAACATGGATAGCGACAGGCTGACGAGCGCGGCGCGTGAAGAGCTGTGCATGGACGATTCCTTAAGTGAACGCAACTGACACAACTCTACGGCGTGGCCTAATATGGCGGAAGACGCATGGGTTGCAGCTAATACCTGCATCAAACGCCTGATAAGGAGCGCGTATGCCCGACCTGAATTTGCTGATTACCCTGGATACGTTGCTCAGCGAGGGCAGTGTCGCGGCTGCCGCCAAGCGCCTGCGCCTCAGCCCTTCGGCCATGAGCCGTGCCCTGGCACGCCTGCGTGAAACCACCGGTGACCCCTTGCTGGTGCGCGCC
The DNA here is from genome assembly GCF_030263855.1 of Pseudomonas sp. ChxA. Taxonomy (NCBI): domain Bacteria; kingdom Pseudomonadati; phylum Pseudomonadota; class Gammaproteobacteria; order Pseudomonadales; family Pseudomonadaceae; genus Pseudomonas; species Pseudomonas sp. ChxA. The sequence continues at coordinate 4,003,448 of NZ_JARPMK010000001.1, read as the reverse complement.
GGGCGCGGGCTGGTGCCGACACCACGGGCGGTCGAACTGCGTGAACAGGTCAGCCGTTTGGTACAGGAAGCCCAAGCGGTGCTGCGCCCGGCGCAAACGTTGGACCTGGGCCAGGTGGTACGCACTTTCACGCTGCGCTCCAGCGAGGAGTTTGTCGAAAACCTCGGCCCGGTATTGCTCGCGCGTATCGCCCAGCAAGCGCCGGGCGTACGCCTGCGTTTCGTCGACAAGAGCGACAAGGACTCGGCGCTGCTGCGCGAGGGCAGTATTGACCTGTCGATCGGCGTGGTTGACGCCAGCGCCAGCCCCGAACTATTGACCCAGGCGTTGTTCCGTGACCGGCTGATCGGTGTGGTCCGCAGCGGCCATGCGCTGAGCCAGGGTGACGTCAGCGCCGAGCGTTTTGCCCAGGGCCAGCATGTCTACGTATCGCGCCGTGGGCTTGACCGTGGCCAAGTCGACGACGCGCTGCAAGCGCTGGGCCTGACGCGGGACATCAGCACCATTGTCGCCGGCTTTGCCACCGCCATCGCCCTGGCCCGCGACACCGACCTGATCGCCAGCGTGCCCGAACGCTACACCGCCCATCAGCGCGACGGGCTGTATAGCTTTGCGCTTCCGATAGTGGTCCCGCTGTTCACTGTGGCCATGCTCTGGCATCCGCGCCTGGATGCCGATGTGGCCCACCGCTGGTTGCGCGGCTGTTTGCGCGAGGTGTGCGGGCAGCAGGTACAATCACCGCTGCCTTGACGCTAAACCCAGGAATTTGCATGTTCAGCCTTACCCGCTACACCTCCGCGTGCCCCGAGCCGATCAACAGCCAGATCCTGCAGCTGGTGGTGGATAACCTCACCGACATCAGCAGTGTCGCGTTGCCGCCGAGCAACTTGCTCTACAACATCTATCAATATGCCGTCGGTTACGAGGTGCACCTGTACCTTGAAGCGCTGAATGGGGCCAAGGGCATCGCGGTTGAACTGGTGGTGGCGATGCAAGAAGAACAGGTGATCGGCTTTTGCCTGTACTTGCCTGTCAAGGACGACCCGCACGCCTGTGGCATCGCCTTCATGGCGGTGCAGGCCGGGCACCGGCGCCAGGGCGTGGCCCGCGCGATGCTTGGCGAGGTGCTGGCGCTTTATCCCCACGCAGAGCTGGCCTGCTCAGTGGAAAAAGTCCCGGCGTTTCAAGCGCTGGGCTTTCAGGTGCGTGGCGCACGCGATACCCAGGTGTTGATGAATACGCGCGATTATGGGACCGATGGTTTGATGGGCGTGCTGGACGTGGCCGCGATTTACAGCTCGCTGGAGGTGCGGCAGATTCATACGTACTTGCTGCAAAAGCACGGCAAGCGCGCGATGGTCGATGCCGAGAAGCAGCGAGATCGGCACTTGGATCAATTGGGGCGTAAGGTGCGGTTGTTTGTGAATCAGCACGTGTCCTGAGTGTTAAAAATCTTCCTTGGGTGTAGAGGGGGGTGTGTGTATATCCGTTGCTGCGGTAACGGCTGATATTGGTTCCGCTCTTACAGCGGGTCACTTTTGGCAAACGCCCCAAAAGTAACCAAAAGGTCTGTGCCCCACCACTCGGTGCCTCGCTTAGGCTCGGCATGCCCTCACTCCGGCTTGAATCCGTGGGCCGCCGCGATGGGCCATCCTTGGCCCAGCGCGGCTAACCCGGCGTCCTGCCGGGTTACCCACGGATTCAAGCCTGCGTTCGGCCATCGTGGTTAACGGGGCGTCTCAGATCAAAAGCAGATCAAGATCTACAGCACGGCGGCCTGAAAGCCGACCTGAGTGGTTGAAGCAAAAGCCAGATCAAGTGCAAGTCAAAAGCCTATCTGAATACACTGAATAACTGCTTTTCTGTGGGAGCTGGCTTGCCTGCGATGCAGACACCTCGGTGTGTCAGGTACACAGAGTTGATGCCATCGCAGGCAAGCCAGCTCCCACATTAGACCGAGTATGGCTTTGCTGTTGCTGTTGCTGTTGCTGTTGCTGTTGCTGTTGCTGTTGCTGTTGCTGTTGCTGTTGCTGTTGCTGTTGCTCTGGCTCTTACATCCTTTTCGATGACGAAGTCAGCGGTCTTTTGATCTGCGCTTTTGATTGTGATCTTGATCTGAAATCGCCCCGTCAAACACGATGGCCGGAATCTGACAGGGATTTGGGGGGTAAACCGGCAGGGATGCCGGTTTAGCCGCGCTGGGCCAAGGATGGCCCATCGCGGCGGCCCCCCAAATCACTGGCGGATTGCGGGCATGCCGAGCCATAGCGAGGCACCGAGTGTTGGGGCGAGGACCTTTTGGTTACTTTTGCGTCCTTGCAAAAGTGAGCCGCTGTAAGAGCGGAACCAATAGCCGCCGTTACAAAAATAACGGATATGTACACAGCCCAGCCCTTACGGCTTAGCGACGTTCCAGTTCCCACCCACGCCGTCGCCGGTGACGTCGCCAGGCTTGGCGTCCTTGACCCAGGTATATAGCGCCTGGCCTTTGTAGGCCCACTGCTTGCTGCCGTCGTCACGGCTGATCACGCTGTAGCCGTCGGCATCTTTCGCCGAGGCGGCGGCAGTGAATGCCGGCCAGTTGGCCAGGCACTGGCCCGTGCACACCGACTTGCCGGCGCTGTCTTTGGCGAAGGTGTAAAGCGTCATCCCGTGACTGTCCACCAGCACTTTGCCCTTGGCACTGTCGGCCACCTTGGCCGGGGCGGCGAAGGCCATGGATGAAGCGCAGGCGAGGAGGGCAGCGGCCGCGAGGAAGGATTTTTTCAGCATGACAAGCTCCTGGGTTTTTCTGGTGTTGAGAAGGTGTACCCAGGTAAACACCCGTCGCGGCGCTTTATTCCTTCTGCGTGAATAATTAGTTAAACGCGGCCGCGATTGACCATCGCCAGAATCGTCGCCAACAGCTCCTGCTGCGCCTCTTCACGGCTGATCTCGCCGCTGGCGGCCGCCTGGGACAAGGCCTCGGCGGCACCCAGCATGGCGCGCAAGCCCGCTTGGGAAACAGTGCCGCTGGGCGCAAACGGCGACAGTGCATCGCGGCACTTTTGCAGAAAGATCGCCTCGTATTTGCGCTTCAGTGTTTCCAATTCCGGCGAGCTGCTCAAGGCGGCAATCACCCCCGGAATTTCCCGCCCTTGCAACAACACGCAATCGACGTAGCAAGACGCGATAACCCAGGCTTGCTCCTGCAGGGTGGCGGCGCTGGTGTCCAGCGCCTCGGCAAACACCTGGTTTTGGCGGCTATCGAAGTCTTCGTACAGGGCCGCCAGCAAGCCGGCACGGGTGATGAAATGGTCGTAGACCACCGGTTTGGTGACGCCCGCCAGCTCGGCCAGACGGCCCAGGGTCAGGGCTTCGGTGCCTTCCTCGCGCACCAGTTGCCAGGCGACGTCGAGCAATTGGCGCAGGCGGTCCTCGCGGGACAGGCGGCGGCGTGGGGCAGGGGATTGATCGCTTGACATGCTTATATACCAAAAGTAACTTAAGGCGCGTAACCTACTAAAAGTAGCTAGCGCCCAGCCTAGCTCGAAATGGAGTCAATGTCATGCACGCACTGATCGTTGTAGCCCATCACGACCCGCAATCCCTCACCCATAGCGTCGCCGCACAGGTGGCGGCCGGGCTCACGGCGGCCGGCCACACTTATGAGGTTGCCGACCTCGCCGCCGAAGGCTTCGACCCGCGCTATACCGCCGCCGACCACTTGGTACACCGCACTCGCGCACAAGCACCCGCCGATGTGCTGGCCGAACAGGCGCGCATCGACCGCGCCGATGCGCTGGTGCTGGCGTTTCCGATTTATTGGTGGTCCCTGCCGGGCCTGCTCAAAGGTTGGATCGACCGCGTGTTCGTCAACGGCTGGGCAATCGATTACGGCCCCGATACGCCGGTGGTGAAAAAACTGCGGCATTTGCAGGTACACCTGCTGGCGCTGGGTGCGGCGGATGAAGGCGCGTTCGATCGGCACGGCTACGCCAAGGCCATGCGCACGCAGATCGACTACGGGATTTTTGATTACTGTGGGGCGCAGGTGGTGACGTCAAAGCTGCTGCTGGATTCGGAAAGCGGCGCTGCGCAAGCGCACTTGCACACTGCCAAGGCCATCGGGCAAAGCCTGTTTGCACGCGAACTGGTGGCCGGGTGAATCAGCCTTCGCGAAACAGATCGTGGGCATCCAACAGGCGGTAGGCGATTTCCGGGCGCCTCTCCATGCCGCGACGGATCGCTGCCGGAATCGCCTGGCGGGTCTTGCGGCACAGGCCGGGTTGCTCATCGATGTTGATCTGTATGCCGCGCATGCTCTTGACCTCGGTGTGCCCTGGCGCCACCTGCACGCGGATGCCCAATAGCTCGAACATCTTCTGTTGCATGTGTTCCAGGTCTTGCAGGCTCTGGAGGTTTTCCAGGCGCTCGACCAGCTTTTTTTCTTCCTGACGCGTCAGGCTGAGGATGCGCAGGTCGGCGCCGGGCGCTTGCAGCAGGTGTTCGCGGTCACAGGCACAGACGCCGGGTGGGCAGGGTTGGCGAATTGTCATGTGCATTCCCTCCCTACGCCGACGTGCTGGCTCAGTAGCTGAGCGTTACCCCAAGGCTGCCCAAGGCCTTCCAGTAATCAGGATAGGTCTTGGCCACGCAGTCCGGGTCCTGGATGCGAATACCCGCCACCTTCAGCCCGGCCAGGGCAAAGCACATGGCGATGCGGTGGTCGGCGTGGGTGTCGATCAGTGCATTGCAGGACGTGCCGGCCAGTGCCGGGTCGCTGGCCACCAGCAGGTCGTCGCCCTCGATGGTCGCCAAACCTGGACGAATCGCGTTGAGGCCGTCGTGCAGCGCCTGTACACGGTCACATTCCTTGACGCGCAGGTTGGCCAGTTCCGTGAAGCGCACCGGGGTGTTGTTGAACGCGGCCAGCACCGCCAGGGTCGGGATTGCGTCCTGCATCTGCGAGCCGACTACCGTGGCTTGCATATTCGGGAACTGGGCGATCACGGCCTGGGCCTTGGCGTCCGGCTGGGTGAAGTCCTGCGCGGCCACGCCGATGTCGATGCGCCCGCCGGTCAACACTTCGGCAGCCCACAGATAAGTGGCGGCGGAGGCGTCGGGTTCGATCAGGTAGTCATGGGCACTGTAACCGGTGGGGGCCACGCGCCAGGTGGTGTCGTCGACCACCTCGACCTGCGCACCGAACGCACGCATGCAGTCCAGCGTCAGGTCGACGTAGCCACGCGCGCCGATGTCTTTGCCGGTTAATGCCACTTCAATCGGCGCCTGGCCGCAGGCGGCGAGCATCAGCAGCGCCGACACGTACTGGCTGGACAAGCCGCCATCAATCTCAAAACGCCTGGCCTGCACTTTGCCTACGCCGTGCACGGTCACGGGCGGGCAACCGGTCGGGCTGTCGACGCGGATGCCGTTCTGGCCGAGGGTGGCCAGCAACGGGCCGATCGGGCGTTTCTGCATGTAGTCGTCGCCGTCGAGTACCACAGTGCCTTCGACGGTTGCGACGGCGGCAGTCAGAAAACGCATCGCGGTGCCGGCATTGCCGAGGAACAGTGGCTGCGAGGGCAATTGCAGTTTGCCGGAGCCGGTCACAACGAAGGTGGTGTCGTCCGGCTCATCGATGCTCACGCCCATCTGGCGCAGGGCCACCGACATATGGCGGGTGTCATCGCTTTTAAGTGCGCCGCTCAAGCGGCTGGTGCCCTTGGCCAGGGCCGCCAGCAGCAGGGCACGGTTGGTAATGGATTTGGAGCCGGGGGGCGCGACCTTGCCGTTCAGGGCGAAATTGGGCGGTGTAACGGTCACGGTTTTCTGCGAACTCAAGGTACAAGGCTCCTGATCAAGGCAAGGCGGTATGGAGTGGCCGACGGGCGGACCCGAATAATCAGCCAAACACGCCACCCTTGTCGAGCAGGGATCGTTGTACGGCGCGTATTACGGCGCCATCAGCGCGTTAACTTCACCATAGGTGAACGCCTTGAACTCGTGGGTCTGCAATGTGCCGGTACGCAGGAATCCGGCCGCGAGCTGATGCATGGCGCCATGGAGGAACTCGGCAATGCTGGAGCCTGCAGTCAAACGGCGCACGCCCAACGCTTGCAGTACCTCTGGAGTGGGCAGGCCGTTCCAGGCCAGCACGTTTACCGGCAGGGTAGTCGCCTGGCACAACTGCTGGATTTCGTGTTCAAGGTGGATACCTGCGGCGAACAAGCCATCGGCGCCTGCTTGCTGATAAAGACGTGCACGACGCAACAGCTCCTCCAGGCGCTGTGACTCGGGCGCCAGGCCTTTGAGGTACACGTCGCAACGGGCGTTGATAAACAGTTTCACACCAGCACTGTCTGCGACCCGGCGTGCCACTTCGATTTTACGTGCCAACAGCTCTGGCGAACCGCTGCCGTCTTCCAGGTTGATGCCTACGGCACCGGCGTCTATCAGTGCCTTGACCAATTTGCCGACGTGCTCCGGATCGTCGGAATAACCGCCTTCGATATCGACGCTCAAGGGCACGTCAATGACCCGCACGATGGACTGCACCGTGCTGATCAACAGCGGCTGCGGCAGTTGATTGCCGTCTTTGTAGCCATGCGCCCAAGCCACGGCGGCGCTGCTGGTGGCAACCGCCTTGCTCCCCAGCTGCGCCACCAGGCGCGCATCGCCGGCGTCGGCGACGTTCGGCAGGATCAACAGGCTGTCGTGGTGCAGGGCATGGAAGGTGTCAGCGTGGTCAGTCATGGTCGATCAATCCTTTGAGCAGGCGTTTTATTGGAGGCGCCTGTGATAGCAAGAATCGGGGGAGGGTCGCAATGGATAACACCGTGCAGGTCGATATTTCCCACATTGGTGTCGACTTGACGTCTTATCCATGTCGCGATTTGTAGCCGTACCGCCTCTTATCGGGTAGGACAAAGCACAAAGCCGATGCAGGAGAACGGCTTTTGCTTCGCGAAACGGTGGCGATGTACGAGCTTTCTGAGAGAAGCGGCAGTTGGACAATAAAATCCGCCAAGGTAAGTTCAAGGCGTGCTCCATGACGGGGCACATTCAATCAAGGAGTGAATGAAATGAACAAACCCCAGACCCAACTTCGTCACGGTCGCGTGGTGACCCCGCCCAGCCGTGGTTCAGTGGCGGTGGAGCGCGGGCTGCTCGGTAACTGGCAGGTGAACGAGATGGAAGGCGGCAAAAACTTCCCATCGCTCACCGCCGGGCCATTCCCGGCACCTTATGAAACCGATGATCAAAGTGTCACGCCGCCGGCCGACGGACATATTTTGAGCGGCGGCAAGACCGACGACCGCGATTGCATCAACTTCACGGACGAGGAGATGAGCAAAAAGCTCAACACACCGTTTACCTGGCCATTGCTTAATGTTGAGGCAGGCCAGGTGTTCAAGGTGCAGTGGGAGTACACCGCCGCCCACGTCACCCGTGGTTATCGCTGGCTGATCACCAAGGATGGCTGGGACCCCAAGCAACGCATCAGCCGTGCGCAACTGGAGGCCAAGCCGTTTTTCGAAGACTTCTACACCCAGGTGCCGTACTACCAGCACGCCGATGAAATGAAAGCCAAGGTCGAACACCAGGTCACGTTGCCCAAGGGCAAGCAAGGCCGGCATGTGGTGGTGTTGATGTGGATCGTGGCCAACACCGGCAACGCGTTCTATCAGGCGTTTGACCTGGACTTCAAATAAGCGCTGTTAACGCTGGGCCAACCAGTAATCATGCAACGCCCGCGCAGCGGGTTCGATAGCTCGAGCCCGCTGCTGGTGGGCGTTTACATCCAGGTCTGCGGGCAGTTCAAAGTTGTCCTGCTCGGCGCACCAGGAAATCTTCTCCAGCAGCGCCGCCTGTTCGGCAGGCAGTTCTGGCCAGTTGCCAATCGCGGCGCCACGGATATAACCAAAGCACCATTCCTCGGCCAGCGTGAGGGTTTGGCCTTGATGCTCGGTGTCATCGAAGCGCGCCTTGAAGCCTTGCGCATTGGTGGCCAATAGCGCCGCCAGCGTATTCATATGGCGCACGCAGAGCTCAAGGAAGCGCTGGGCTTCTTCCACGTTTTCCCAGGCCGGGTTCTGCCCGCCCCAAATCGCCGGGAACCACTCAGCGACGTCCACCTGTGCCGGGCTGGAGACCAGCGCGGTGAAATAGCCGTCGAGTTCAGCCAGGTTCAGCACCGAATGATCGTCGCCGTATTTCAACAGCGTTTCGTCAATGAAGTCGAAATCGGCAGGGGTGAGGGGGTGGGCGAGCATGGGCATATCCTTTAAACGTCGAGCGCCGCGAAGTGGGCGGCTTAAAGCGCAGAGGATGGCGCTTGGGCGGGCTTTTTTCCACTTATTTCCCAGCGCTGACACAGCTTGCTCACGCACATCGAACCCACCACTGCCAGAATGATCGGCACCAGAAAGTCATGCTCGATGCGGGTAAATTCGGCCACCAGCACAATCGCGGTCAGCGGCATGCTCATGCTGGACGCTAAAAACGCCGCCGCGCCGATGATCGCAAATGCGCCCAGCGGCACCCCTGGCCACACCAGGCTCCAGGCACCGCCGAGCAGAATCGCGAGCAGCGCGCCATTGGCCAGGCCCGGCGTCAGCAGGCCACCCTCGGCGCCCGCACGCAGGCTGCTCGCAGTGATCAATACCTTGACCAGCAGCAGGATGGCGGCCAGGCTTATCGTCAGCTCATTGTCGAAGCCCAGTTGCGCCGGGCCTTTGCCATTGCCGAGGATCTGCGGCAGCAGCATCGCCAGCCCGCCGATAAACGTGAAATTGATCAGCGACATAACTGGCAGGCGCCAGCCGCGTGCGGCGTTGGCCCTGGCGCCGGCGGTGAAACGGCTGAACCCATAGGCCGCCACACCAAACACCGGCCCGCATACCACCGCCCAGGCGATCAGCGCCGGGCTGAGCACAAAGTGCGGCACTACATATTGCGATTCCGCACCCAGCCCGATCCACGCCACCGACGCACCAATCGCCGAGGTCGCCAGCGCAATCACCGCCGCCGGCCAGCTGAAGGCGCCCACCAGCACTTCCAGCACAAAGACCGCGCCGCCCAATGGCACGTTATACACCGCCGCCAACCCGGCACCGGCACCGCAGGCTACGATCAATCGGTGCATGTGCGGTTCCAGGCGCGCGCGTTGTGACAGCCAGGTCGCGGCCAGCGCGCCGACTTCACGCGGCGCCACTTCACGGCCCAATGGCGAGCCAAGCGCCACGGTGATGATCTGCAGCACGGCGTGGGCGAGGGTGGTCTTGGGCGGCATGATCGGCATCTTTTCAGACACGGCCTGTTTGATGCTCACCAGCGGGCGGCCATAGCGATAAATCATCCACCAGCCCAGCCCGGCGACCAGGCCGCACACCACCAGCACCAGCAGGCGGCGCTCCGGCGCGGCAGCGGTGACGCCCCACAAAAAGGTTTCGTGGCTGACCAGGCTGTCGAGGCTGTAACCGTAGGCAAGGTGCTGGATGCCATGCAGCAGTAACGCCAGCAGCATCCCGCCCAGCCCGGCGCCAATGCCGGTCAGCACGACCACCAGGGCCAGAATCAATGATGAACGAAAGGTGGACGGCATAGCGGGCTCCAGGCAGTGGCCCTGAGTGTATAGCCGATAAAGCGCGGCTCCTGGGTGAAATGTATCGGCAGGCCATAAACTCGGCGCCCACAATATTTCGTTACTTTTGCCAGTCCCGTTTTTGGCCGATGCGCCGTCATGCTCCCTTGTTATAGTTCGAGCCTTATTACTCGCCAGTCAGGGATCACTGCCATGTCCGAATACCAAGCTTTCATCGTCGAACTCACTGGCAACGTTGCCCATGTGCAGATCAACCGCCCGGAAAAGATCAACGCGATGAACGCAGCGTTCTGGACCGAGATCATCGACATCTTCCAATGGGTCGAAGACACCGACGCCGTGCGCGCGGTGGTGCTCAGCGGCGCCGGCAAGCATTTCTCCTCTGGTATCGACTTGATGATGATGGCCTCGGTAGCCAATAGCTTCGGCAAGGACGTGGGCCGCAATGCACGCTTGCTGCGGCGCAAGATCCTCGAGTTGCAAGCCTCGTTCAATGCCGTGGACAACTGCCGCAAGCCGGTGCTGGCGGCGATCCAGGGTTACTGCATCGGCGGCGCCATCGACCTGATCAGCGCTTGTGACATGCGCTACGCCGCCGAAGGTGCGCAGTTCTCGATCAAGGAAATCGACATCGGCATGGCCGCCGACGTCGGCACCTTGCAGCGGCTGCCACGCATCATTGGCGACGGCATGTTGCGTGAACTGGCCTACACCGGTCGCCCGTTCGGCGCAGAAGAAGCGCGCAGCATCGGCCTGGTCAATCGTGTGTATCCCGATCAGGACAGCCTGTTGGCCGGTGTAATGGAAATTGCCCATGAAATCGCGAGCAAATCACCGATTGCCGTGGCCGGCACCAAAGCCATGATCAGCTACATGCGTGACCATACGGTCAATGATGGTCTGGAATACGTTGCCACCTGGAACTCGGCTATGTTGCAATCCAACGACCTGCGCGTGGCCATCGCGGCCCATATGAGTAAGCAGAAACCCGAATTCGTGGATTGACTGACATGACCCCAGGCTGGATTACCACAACGCTGCTGGACAACGACGCCCCTGGCGGCTGGGCCGTCGCCCGCAGCCGCGAGGGCTTTTTGCATGACACCAATGGCCCGCTGTTCCCGCGTGAATGGCTCAAGCGCCAGGACCTGTCGGTATTCGCCGAGCATGGCATTGGCCACCTCGACGGTGAGCCGGTGTACCTGCTGGAACTCAACGCGGCGGCCGAGGTGCCAGGTTGCAGTTGGCAGGGCCTGCGCGGCTTTATGTTGCAGGGCGACCACACCCTTTACAAAGTGCTGGGCTACGCCGCGCAGATCGGCACCTGGGCGCGGGAGCATCGGTTCTGTGGCAGTTGCGGCCAGGCCATGGCCCAGGTGCCGCGCGAACGTGCGATGTATTGCCAGGCCTGCGACCTGCGCAGCTACCCACGCATTTCGCCAAGCATGATTGTGCTGGTGACCCGTGGCGACGAGATCCTGCTGGCACGGTCGCCGCGTTTTGTCACGGGTGTGTACAGCACGCTGGCGGGGTTCGCCGAGCCGGGTGAGTCGGCCGAAGACTGCCTGATCCGCGAAGTGCGCGAAGAAGTGCAGGTGGAGGTCAAGAACATCCAGTACATGGGCAGCCAGTGCTGGCCGTTCCCGCACTCGATGATGCTGGGCTTCCATGCCGAGTACGCCGGCGGCGACATCGTGCCCCAGGCCGATGAGATCGAAGACGCGCAGTGGTTCAACATCCACGACTTGCCGCCGTTGCCGGCGTCACGCTCGATTGCGCGTTACCTGATCGACCTCTACCTGGCGCGCCGTTTAGGCCACGCTGAACCAGTGTTGCCAGGCTAGGCGCACCGTCAGGCCGAGGACCACGGTGATAAACACCGGGCGAATGAATTTGGCGCCGCCGCTGATTGCGCTGCGTGCGCCAAAGAACGCGCCACACATTACCGAAACGCCCATCGCCAGGCCGACGATCCAGTCCACCGAGCCATTGAAGATAAACACCGACAGCGCCGCCGCGTTGCTGACGAAGTTCATGCTGCGCGCCACACCGCTGGCTTTGACCAGGTCGATGGGGTGCAGCAGCATCGTGCTCACCGTCCAGAACGCACCCGTGCCGGGGCCGGCCACACCGTCGTAGAAACCCAGGCCGAAGCCTTGGGTGGACTGCCATTTCTTCTTGATCGGTGCATCGGCATCCAGCGGTGCCTTGGGCGTGCCGCCGAACAGCAAATACACACCACAGGCGAACACGATCACCGGGAGCATTTTGTTCAGGGTTTCGGCGGGCAGGTAATGGGCGACCACGGCGCCAGCCAAGGCACCGACCAGTGTACCGACGATGGCATGCACCCATTGGCGCGGGTGGAACAGCTTGCGCCGGTAGAAGGTGAAACTGGCAGTGGCGGAGCCGAAGGTTGAGCTGAGCTTGTTGGTGCCCAACACCAGGTGCGGTGGCATGCCGGCGGTGAGCAAGGCCGGCGTGGTGAGCAGCCCGCCGCCGCCGGCGATGGCGTCGATAAAGCCGGCGATAAAGGCCACGCAGGCAAGAATGGCGAGGGTGGTCAGGTCAACGCTGAGTTCGAAGGGCATGGGCAGGGCTTATTATTGGCAGGGCGCAGAAAAGGGCTGCGCCAAAGATCGCCATCTTACCTGCCGCATGTACCCAGATCCAAATGTGGCAGCTGGGTTGTCTGCGATGATGGTCTTTTGGTGGTGTACATATCCGTTGCTGCGGTAACGGCTGAGTAGGGTTCCGTTCTTACAGCGGGTCACTTTTGCGTCCTTGCAAAAGTGACCCGCTGTAAGAGCGGAACCAATAGTAGCCGTGGCCTAAATAACGGATATGCCCCCAAGATAAAACTGCGCCGATAGCAGTGGCGCAAGCCCAACCGATGTAACTGACCCAACGCCATCGCAGGCAGACAGACAGCCAACCCAGCTCCCACCTTTAAACCGTGCCCGCCCGGCTATTTATGGGTACCCAACCACTCCAACGCCGTGCGCCACACGCAAATCCCAAGGAAATAAGCCGACATCACCGACCACAACCCAAACGTCCATGGGTTGGTATTGGGGTAATCCACTACCATCAAAAAGCTGCACAGCAACCATATGGTGGTCACGGCGATGTTGATCGGCATAAAGCGCTTGACCCGGAAGGGGTGCAGAAACTTCATCGGCGTCACGGTCAGCAGCGCCAGGCCGATCACTGTGGCAAGGGTCACCCAGGCATCCGGCTGGATGATGTAAACGCACAGAGCCACCACATTCCACGCCGCAGGAAAGCCGACAAAGTAGTTGTCCTTGCTCTTCATGTTCACATTACAGAAGCAGAACAGCGACGACACCAGGATCACCGACACGGTAAACAGGTGGGTGAAGTCCGGCAGGTCGATGTAGCGGTAGATGAACAGCGCCGGAATAAACACATAGGTCAGGTAGTCAATCACCAGGTCCAGCACCGACCCATCAAAGCTGGGCAGTACCGTGCTGACATTTACCCGTCGCGCCAGCGAGCCATCGACGCCATCGACCACCAGCGCCAGGCCCAGCCACAGCAGGCAGGCCTTGGGTGAGTTTTCCAGCAATGCCAGGGTGGCCAGGAACGCCAGCACCACGCCGGTGGCGGTAAAGCCGTGGGCGCCCCAGGCTTTGAGTCTGGCTACATGCAGGGTCGATATCACGGGCGGCTCTCCAAAAGATGAAACAGGGCAGCCGACGACGTAACGCCGTCGAGTCTGGCCGGGGAATGCAGGTATCGACCGGGAAGGGGGGGATAAGGTTCACCGCCCCGGTGTATCACTTAGCGTAGCAAGGGTCAGACGTTTCGGCATCAACCCTGACGGAACACCAATGCCTTCAAACCGCTTTGCGGGTCGACATCGGGAAATTCCGGCGGGTTTTCCAATCGCTGCACAAAGCGCAGGCCCGGTGCTTCGCGGGTTACGCCGTCAATCAGGAAGTCCTCACCGAAGGCCGGGTCGTTCATGCACGCCAACACCGTGCCGTGGGCTGTGAGCAGATCCGGCAGGCGGCGCAACACGCGTTGGTAGTCTTTGGTCAGCAGAAAGCTGCCTTTCTGGAACGACGGCGGGTCGATGATCACCAGATCGTAAGGGCCGCTGTTCGTCACCTTGGCCCAGGACTTGAACAGGTCGTGGCCCAGGAAGCTGACGTGGCTCAGGTCATGACCATTGAGGCGATGGTTGTCGCGCCCGCGACTCAAGGCGCCACGGGCCATGTCCAGGTTCACCACATGGTCGGCGCCGCCTTCGATGGCGGCCACCGAGAAACCACAGGTGTAGGCGAACAGGTTGAGCACGCGCTGGCCCTTGGCCTGTTCGCGCACCCAGTTGCGGCCGTAACGCATGTCGAGGAACAGCCCGCTGTTCTGTTTTTTACCCAGGTCGATCAGGTAACGCAGGCCGCCTTCGGTAATGGTCAGTTCGTCAACGGCCTCGCCCGCGAGCCATTCGGTGGTGCTTTGCGGCAAGTAGCGGTGTTGCAAGGCGACGGTGTAAGCGCTGAACTGCGTTTGCAGCAGTTGTTTAAGGGCTTCGAGCTGCGCAGGCTCGGGTTCCTTGAACAACGAGACCAGCAGCACGCCCTGCAACCAGTCCACCGTCAGTTGCTCCAGGCCCGGCCAGCAGCGGCCACGGCCGTGGAACAGGCGCCGGGTTTCACTCGGCGGGTGGGCCAGGGCGGTGAGCAAATGGGCGTGCAGGGTAGCGAGTGCGTCTGGGTTCATCGTTGAGCGTCAGTCGTTGAGCGGGCGGCATTTTAAACACAGTTGCGGTGCTGCGTCGTGTTTGAGCACAACGTGCTGCTAAAAAGATGATTAGCAGTGATTCATGCTCAAAATGCTTGAACCTGCGCCTGATAACAGGCAAAAAATCCTCAGGCACCGACATGAACTGGAAAAAAAGCCCGGAGGTGCCCATGAACGGTTTCGCGAGTGCAGTCAATCACACAGCCCAAGACCCGCAAGAACTGGATGAGTGGCGCGACGCCCTGGCCTCGCTGGTGGCCAATGCCGGGCCAGAACGCGCGCGCCAGATCCTCGACCTGTTGGCCCGTGAAGGCAGCGCACCGCACATCGACTGGAAACCGCGTCACGGCACGCCCTACATCAACAGCATCAGTGTTGAGCAGCAACCGGCGTTTCCCGGTGACCTGGCCACCGAAGAACGCATCGCCTCGCTGGTACGTTGGAACGCTTTGGCCATGGTGGTGCGCGCCAACCAGGCGTATGGCGAGCTGGGTGGCCATATCGCCAGTTATGCCAGTGCGGCGGACTTGTTCGAAGTCGGTTTCAATCACTTCTTCCGAGCGCGCAGCGACACCTTCGGTGGCGACCTGGTGTTCTACCAGCCACATTCGGCACCGGGAATTTATGCCCGTGCTTATCTGGAAGGCCGCCTGACGGAAAACGACCTGGCGCACTACCGCCAGGAAATCGGTGGGCCAAAAGCCGGGGCACGCGGCCTGTCCAGCTACCCGCACCCGTGGTTGATGCCGGACTTCTGGCAGTTCCCCACCGGCTCCATGGGCATCGGCCCGATCAGCTCGATTTTCCAGGCGCGTTTCATGCGCTATCTGCAACATCGCGGCTTGCTGGACACCGCCGAGCGTCACGTCTGGGGCGTGTTCGGCGATGGCGAAATGGACGAGCCGGAAAGCATGTCGGCCCTGACCCTGGCCGCCCGCGAAGGCCTGGACAACCTGACCTGGGTGGTCAACTGCAACCTGCAGCGCCTCGACGGGCCGGTGCGTGGCAACGGGCGCATCATCGACGAACTCGAAGCCTTGTTTGCCGGTGCCGGCTGGAATGTGATCAAGCTGGTGTGGGGCTCGGACTGGGACGCCTTGCTGGCCAAGGACACTGACGGTTCACTGATGGACACCTTGTCGAACACCGTCGACGGGCAATTCCAGACCTTCGCCGCCAAAGACGGCGCCTACAACCGCGAGCACTTCTTCGGCCAAAGCGCGTCGCTGGCGGCCCTGGTGGCGGGCATGAGCGACGAACAGATCGATCGCCTCAAGCGCGGTGGCCACGACATGGTCAAGATCCACGCCGCCTATCACGCCGCGCGCCGGGTCAAAGGCCAGCCCACAGTGATCCTGGCCCAGACCAAAAAGGGCTTCGGCATGGGCGAAGCCGGGCAAGGCAAGATGACCACACACCAGCAGAAGAAGCTCGACCGTGACGCGCTGCTCGCCTTTCGCAATCGCTTCCAATTGCCGCTGACGGATGCGCAGACCGAATCCTTAAGTTTTTTCAAACCCGCCGAGGACAGCGTTGAACTGCGTTACCTGCACCAACGTCGGCACAAACTTGGCGGTTATGTGCCAAGCCGCAGCCCGCTGGCCGCACCCGTCAGCGTGCCGCCGGTGGCGGCTTACGCCGGTTTCGCCACGGCAGCCGAGGGTAAGGAAATGTCCACCACCATGGCGTTTGTGCGCATGCTCACCAACCTGCTCAAGGACAAGGCGCTGGGCCCGCGCATCGTGCCGATTGTGGCGGATGAAGCGCGTACCTTCGGCATGGCCAACCTGTTCAAGCAGATCGGCATCTATTCCAGTGTTGGGCAACGTTACGAACCCGAAGACATCGGCTCGATCCTCAGCTACCGCGAGGCCACCGACGGGCAAATTCTCGAAGAAGGCATCAGCGAAGCCAGCGCCATCAGCTCCTGGGTAGCGGCCGCCACCAGTTATTCCGTGCATGGCCTGCGCATGTTGCCGTTCTATATCTATTACTCGATGTTCGGCTTCCAGCGCGTCGGCGACCTGATCTGGGCTGCCGCCGACCAGCGCGCCCGAGGTTTTCTGCTCGGCGCCACCGCCGGGCGCACCACCCTGGGCGGCGAGGGCTTGCAGCATCAGGACGGCAGCAGCCACCTCACGGCCGCGACAGTACCCAATTGCCGCGCCTACGACCCAGCATTTGCCGGCGAGTTCGCGGTGATCCTCGACCACGGCATGCGGCAAATGCTGGAGCACGATGTGGACGAGTTCTACTACGTCACCCTGATGAACGAAAACTACCCGCAACCGACGCTGCCGGCGGGTGTGGAGGCGGCGATTATCAAGGGCATGTATCGGTTGCAAAGTGCTGCGGATGCCAAGGTGCGCCTGCTCGGCTCGGGCACACTGGTGCGTGAGGCTCAGGCAGCCGCGCAGTTACTGGCCGAAGATTGGCAAGTGGCGAGCGAGGTATTCAGCGTGACCAGTTTCAGCGAACTGGCACGCGATGCGCGGGAGGTGGAGCGCTGGAATCGATTGCATCCGCAAGAGGCAAAGCGCGTCAGTCATGTGAGCGACTGTTTGCCCGCTGGTGCGCCGGTGATTGCCGTATCCGACTATGTGCGGGCGGTGCCGCAGATGATCGCTTCGTATCTGGACAGCAGCTACACGGTGTTAGGCACAGACGGTTTTGGGCGCAGTGACACGCGGGCAGCCTTGCGCGATTTCTTTGAGGTGGATCGCCACCACATTGTACTGGCGGCACTGACGGCATTGGTGGAGCAGGGCAGTCTGGAGCCCGATGTTTGTCGCCAAGCGATCGAGCGGTATGGCGTGCAGGCGGAGCGCGAGCCTTCCTGGACCTCTTGAACCCCAGTTAAGCCTGTTGCCTCAGTGAGCTGATGATGAATGCATGCAGGCTATCAACCGCTTCAGACCCGCGCGAGGCCCGGCTTCGCAGGATTGAAACCTCCATGGGTTCAATTCTGCCCAAGCCGTGCTCGCTGCCCAGAACCTGAAGCGATGCCTGCACGGTACATTGGGTGATTGCGGCAATCGCCAGCCCACCTTCAACGGCGGCTAGTTGGCCGGCAAGGCTGGAGCTGTTGTACACCACCTTGAATTCACGTCCCTTTTGGCTCAGTGAGTTCACCGCATAACGTCTGGCCAGGCTTGCACTTTCGTAGACGGCTATAGGTAGTGGATCGCGCCTCCACAGTTCGAACTGGGGCGAACCGACCCATACCATGGGTTCCTTGAACAGAAAAGTGCCGCTTTGAGGGGCGTCACGCGACACGAGTGCAAGATCAAGATCGCCGCTGCGCACACGCGGGATGAGTGCGGCCGACTGTTCGCAAGTCAGTTCTATTTCCACACCCGAATAGCGCGGCAAAAAACGCTTGAGCACCGGCGTGAGATACATTGCCGCGTAGTCTTCCGCAACGCCAAGGCGGATGCGTCCGGTCAATTCTTCACCGTGAAAGGCCGCCTGGGTCTCGGCGTGCAGTGCGAGCAGGCGCCGGGCGTAGCCCAGCAGTAACTGACCGTCCGCCGTCAGTTGAAGGTGACGCGGGCCACGGCTTAACAACTGCCGCCCCAGCGCGGCCTCCAGTTTTTTCATTTGCATGCTGACGGCGGACTGCGAGCGGTTGACCTCATGGGCCGCACCAGAGAGCGAGCCGGCATCCACCACGGCGACAAAGCATTTGAGCCAATCGATCTGCAAATTGCTGGCAGGCATCCAGGTGACCTCTATTCGTTAATCGAATGGCTGTGACGTAAATTATGCGCTTTTCAAGAGGTTTGTTCACCCGCAAAATCCTGGCCTCAACCCCTGCCTGCTGGATTTGACCATGCCATTCGACACCTGGTTGCTCTACCTGGTTACCTGCTGCGGCATCGCTATAGTGCCAGGGCCCAATGCATTATTAGTGCTGACCCATGGCGCCATTCACGGGCGCCGCAAAACACTCTTCACGATTTCGGGCGGCGTGCTCGGTTTTGCCGTGGTGCTGTCGTTTTGCGCTTTAGGCTTGGGGGCACTGATCCAGGCGTCTGCCACCTGGTTCACGGCACTGAAGATGGTTGGCGGGCTGTACCTGATCTGGCTGGGGTTTGGGTTGTGGCGCTCGGCGCCTGTGAGTCTTGAGGCAGCCGTTACGACCAGCCTGCGAAGCTGGTCGCTGTTTCGCCAAGGGCTGGTATCGGCGATTTCAAACCCCAAGGCGCTGCTGCTGTTCACCGCCTTCATTCCACCTTTTCTGGACCCACACCGAAGCCTCATCGCGCAGACGGCCGCCATTGCGCTGACCTACGCCGTGGTGGAGTTTGTTGTTGAATATCTGGTGGCCAGCGCAGCACATCGGGTCAGGCCCTGGTTAGCCCGAACCGGACGCCGATTCAATAAAGTCTGCGGTGGTTTTTTTGTGCTGTTCGGGTTAGCGCTGCCTGTCCATCGCTGACGGCAAGTCTAGAAGGTGGCAATCAGTGCTGGCCCAAAGGCTTCTTTCAAGAAGCCCGGTGCGATATAGCGCTCGTAATGCGCCTCGGACAGCAGGAAAAACTCGCGGTCAATCGCATCACGCAAATCCGCCAGATGGCGCTCGCGGAACTCCGGCAGCAACGCCAGCCCATACGCATCCAGCCTGGAAATCACCCGCGCGCCCCGGGCAATCAGCTGGTATGCCCAGCAGTACGGCGACTGGTGTGGCATAAAGCGAATTTTGCGGGTTTCAAGTTGCTGGCGCAAAAGCTTGGGGTCAAACACTTCCAACTTGCTGGCCATCACCTGCACCAACAACTGCTCCAGGCGCAGCCACACCGCCTGCTTTTCGTCGGCGTTGTAGCCATTCCACTGGATGACTTCATGGTGATAACGCTTGCAGCCCCGGCAGACCAGGTCGCCGTAAACGGTCGAGCACAGGCCGACGCAGGGCGTTTTGATGGTTTGGTTGGGCATAAAGTTTGTACGCAAGTCTAAAAAATACCGCTAACCCATGTGGGAGCGGGCTTGCCCGCGATAGCTGAGTGTCAGCCAATACATGCTTAACTGACCCGCCGCCATCGCGGGCAAGCCCGCTCCTACATTTTTAATCCCAGCTCAACGCACCACCGGTCTGGTACTCGATCACGCGGGTTTCGAAGAAGTTTTTCTCCTTCTTCAAGTCCATGATCTCGCTCATCCACGGGAACGGGTTGGTCGTCCCTGGGTACTCTTCTTTCAGGCCGATCTGCGACAGACGACGGTTAGCGATGAACTTGAGGTAATCCTCCATCATCGCCGCATTCATGCCGAGAACCCCGCGCGGCATGGTATCGCGCGCGTATTCAATCTCCAGCTGCGTCCCCTGCAAAATCATCTGGGTCGCTTCTTCCTTCATCTCGGCATCCCACAAGTGCGGGTTTTCGATTTTGATCTGGTTGATCACATCGATACCGAAGTTCAGGTGCATCGACTCATCCCGCAGGATGTACTGGAACTGTTCCGCGACGCCGGTCATTTTATTGCGGCGGCCCATGGACAGGATCTGGGTGAAGCCGCAGTAGAAGAAGATGCCTTCCAGGACGCAGTAGTAGGCGACCAGGTTGCGCAGCAGTTCTTTGTCGGTTTCGACGGTGCCGGTTTCGAACTTCGGATCGGAGATCGAGCGGGTGTACTTGAGGCCCCAGGCGGCTTTTTTGGCGACCGATGGAATCTCGTGGTACATGTTGAAGATCTCGCCTTCATCCATGGCCAGCGATTCGATGCAGTACTGGTAGGCGTGGGTGTGGATCGCTTCTTCGAAGGCCTGGCGCAGGATGTACTGGCGGCACTCCGGGTTGGTGATCAGGCGGTACACGGCCAGCACCAGGTTGTTCGCGACCAACGAATCGGCAGTGGAGAAGAAGCCGAGGTTGCGCATGACGATGCGGCGTTCGTCGTCGGTGAGGCCTTCGGGGTTTTTCCACAGGGCGATGTCGGCGGTCATGTTGACCTCTTGCGGCATCCAGTGGTTGGCGCAGCCGTCGAGGTACTTTTGCCAGGCCCAGTCGTACTTGAAGGGCACTAGTTGGTTGAGGTCGGCGCGGCAGTTGATCATGCGCTTTTCGTCAACGGCGACGCGGGCGGCGGAGCCTTCGAGCTCGGCGAGGCCTTCGGCGACGTCGAGTTTGTCCAGGGCGGCCTTGGCGCGGATGATCGCGGCCGAGTCGTTGGCGGTCACGTTACGCGCTTCCAGGGCGGCAGCGGCGCCGGCACCGTCCAGGCGGTCCATGTTGGCTTCGCTGGCGTGGCCGGCGTTGGCGCCTTTGATCACCGCTGCACCGGTGTCTTCGTTGTCGACTTCATCCCAACTCAACATTGAAATTCTCCTTCCTGGTACTCGAAAAATAGGTTTTTGCAGGCTTCAAGGCATTGAAATACTGCGCAGAGTGTGGTCGGTAAATACCGATACTGCACACTATGTAGTGGTGGTTTGTGTTTGTGGGCACACTATATGGTGTGTAACAAAACAGGTCAACGCACAAGATGTGCGGTCTTGGGTCGCGGCACAGCGCCCGTTGAGCTATAAAGCCTGGGTTCATTGACTGACGGTGGAATTTCAAGGGAATGAAAAAAATACTGATCCGATCCGCCACGTTGGAAGACGCGCAAAACCTTTTCGAGGTGCATAAGAACTCCGTCGAAACACTCTGCACAGGCGACTACGGCCCCGAACAGATCGCCATGTGGCTCGACGGCCGCTCACCGGCGACCTACCGCGAACCTATCGCCGCCGGCAACCTGTGGCTGGCACACACCGACAGGCTGCAGGGGTTTATCGAAATCGACGGCAATGAAATCAGCAAACTGTTTGTGCGTGGCGATGCAGCCGGGCAGGGCATTGGCGCACGCTTATTGAATGAAGCCTTGCAGCGCATCAAGAACGCCGGCCACGCCAAGGCTTACCTGGAAGCGACCCTCAACGCCGAAAAGTTCTATGCCGCCTTCGGCTTTCGCAAGGTCGGCGAGGGCACCTTCAGCCGGGGCAACAGCCCGGTGTCCATCGAGATCATCAAGATGGAGCTCGCCCTATAGCAGAGCCATGATAAAAACTCACAGCCCCATGACTTTTAATGGTTACGGGCGCTTCTGCCGTCAGTGCTAAAAATTCGCCAACCAGCTCCCCATAACAACAACGAGCGTTTGCGAAAATGAAAGCACTTGATCTGTACATCGGCGAAGGCTTCGAAGGCCCAGGCGTCAATGCTGCCCACATCAATATTCTGATCGGCCCACGCAACGGCCCTGCCGGCCAAGCGTTCGCCAACAGCCTCGCGTCCCCAAGCCAGGGCCACTGCCCGTTCATGGTGATTGCCCAGCCGAATATCCCGGTCAAACCCATGACCCTCTACGTCAACAAGGCCGCGATCGGCAGCGACTTGCACGGCAACGCCACTTGGGGCGCGTCCCAGGCCGGCATCGCCAAGGCGGTGCTCGAAGCCTTGCTGGACGGCACCTTGCCGCCCGAAGCCGAAGACGAGTGGGCGATTGTCACCGCCAACTGGGTCAACCCAGGCTGCGACGACCTCGATGCGGTCTACCTGAACAACTACAACGCCTGCCGCACCGCGATCCGCGCGGCCCTCAATGGCTCGCCTTACACCGCGCAACTGGCGGATGTGGTCAACCACATCAGCAACCCTTTCTATACGCCAAAGGCCTGAGGAGACTGCCATGCAATACATTCGTTTGGGCAACTCCGGCCTGCAAGTTTCGCGTCTGTGCCTGGGTACCATGAACATGGGCACCCCGGACTGGAAACCGTGGATTTTCGATGAAAAGCAAAGCGAGCCGATCGTCGCTCACGCCCTGGACAACGGCGTCAACTTCATTGATCTGGCCGACTTCTATTCCGCAGGCGTTGGCGAAGAAGTGGTGGGGCGCATCCTCAAGCGTGTGGCACGGCGTGAAGACATTGTGGTCACCACCAAGGTCGGCTACGGCACCCGCAGTGGCATCAATGCCAGCGGCCACTCACGCAAGCACATCATGGACAGCATCGACGCGTCTCTTAGCCGTCTGGGCATGGATTACGTCGACGTGTTCATGCTGCATTACTTCGATGTGAACACCCCGGTCGAAGAAACCATGGCGGCGATGAACGACATCGTGCGTTCCGGCAAGGCCCGCTACATCGGCGTGTCGACCATGCTCACCGGTCAACTGGCGAAAATCCTCATGGCCTGCGAACGCAATGGTTGGGTCAAGCCGATCAATATGCAGCTGCAACTGAACTGCGCCTACCGCGAAGAAGAGCGCGAGATGATCCCGTTCTGCCGCGACCAGGGCTTGGGCGTCTCGGTGTTCAGCCCGCTAGCGCGTGGCTTGCTGACCGGCGAAGTGCAGTCGACGCGCAACCAGACCGACTTTTTCACCCAGCAGATGTACAGCGACCAGGCTTCGTTCGACATCGCCCATTCGGTTCAGCGTGTGGCGCGTGCCCGTGGCGTGTCCAATGCACAGATCGCCCAGGCCTGGGTCGCCAACCACCCAGGCGTCGACGTGATGCTGGTGGGCGCCGACACCACCGCGCAGTTCGACAGCGCGCTGGCGGCCTTGGACACCCAATTCGACGCCGAAGAACTGCACGAGCTGGAACGCAATTACACCCCGTGCGACGTGATCAATGACTACACCGCCGGCAAGCGCATCCTGCGCGCGGCCCGCCCGGGCCTGGACCGTTTCAACCTGATCGAGGCCGTGGCATGAACCCGCTGATCCGTACTGGCAACTACATCGATGGTCAATGGGCCAGCGGTGCGCCGACTTACCCGGTGGTCAACCCGGCCAATGGCACGCTGATCGTTGAGGTGCAACGCGCTGGCGCTGAAGAAACCAACCTGGCCATCGACGCCGCCAACCGCGCGCTGCCGGCCTGGCGCAAGCTTACCGCCAAGGAACGCAGCCAGCGCCTCAAGCGCTGGAGCGAGTTGATGCTCAGCCATCAGCAAGACCTGGCCCAACTGCTCAGCCTGGAGCAGGGCAAACCCTTGGCCGAAGCCATGGGCGAAGTGGTCTACGCCGCCAGTTTCCTGGAGTGGTTTGGTGAAGAAGCCAAGCGCGCCTATGGTGATGTGATACCGACCCACAAGGCCGACGCACGCATTATCGTGACCAAGGAAGCCATTGGCGTGGTCGCGGCGATCACGCCGTGGAACTTCCCGCTGGCCATGGTCACCCGCAAGGTCGGCCCGGCGCTGGCGGCCGGTTGCACGATGATTCTCAAACCCTCGGAAGAAACGCCGCTGTCGGCGTTTGCCCTGGCGGTACTGGCAGAGCAGGCGGGCATTCCGGCCGGTGTGTTCAATATCGTCTCCGGCGATGCGGTGGCCATCGGCGGTGCGCTGCAAGCTTCCAGCGTGGTGCGCAAGTTGTCGTTCACCGGCTCCACGCGCACCGGCAAACTGTTGATGCGCCAGGCCGCCGACACGCTTAAAAAAGTCTCGCTGGAACTGGGCGGCAACGCGCCGTTTATCGTGTTTGACGACGCCGACCTGGACGCCGCCGTCAAAGGCGCCATGGCGTCCAAGTTCCGCAACACCGGGCAGACCTGTGTGTGCGTCAACCGCTTCTTTATCCAGGACGGCGTGTACGACGCTTTCACGCGCAAACTGGCCGAAGCCGTCAGCGCCATGCGCGTGGGCAGTGCGCTGGATGGCGACACCGAACAAGGCCCGTTAATCAATGCAGCGGCTTTGGCCAAGGTTGAAGCGCATGTGGGCGATGCGCTGGAGAAGGGCGCCAAACTGCTCTGCGGCGGCCGTCGCCATGCATTGGGCGGGACCTTTTTCGAACCGACCATCCTCACCGAAGCCCAGGGTGACATGCTGATCGCGCAGGAAGAGACCTTTGGCCCGGTGGCCGCGTGCTTCCGTTTCAAGGATGAAGCCGAAGTGCTGCAACGCGCCAATGACACGCCGTTCGGCTTGTCCGCCTACTTCTACAGCCGCGATATCGGCCGCGTGTGGCGCATGGCCGAAGGCCTGGAGGCAGGCATGGTCGGCATCAACGAAGGGATCATCTCCACCGAGGTTGCGCCGTTCGGTGGGATCAAGGAATCGGGCCTGGGCCGTGAAGGCTCCAAGTATGGGCTGGATGATTACCTGGAGATCAAATACCTGTTGATGGGAGGGCTGTAAGACTACGCAGTCCTGATTTGGGAGCTGGCTTGCCTGCGATAGCGGTGGGTCAGCCACCCATTGATTAACTGACACACCGCTATCGCAGGCAAGCCAGCTCCCACACAAGCCCATTCCCACATTGGATCGGGTGTTGCCCGCTGTTACTCCGTCAAGAACAACAAAATGGAGAACACCATGACTGCTCAACCCGTCAAAATCGACGACCTGCCGATCGGCCGTTTTCACCTGAAAATTGCCGGCCTCACCTTCGGCGCACATTTCACCGATGGCTATATCCTTGGCCTGATCGGCATTGCCTTCACCCTGCTCAGCCCACAGATGCAACTGGACGCCTTCTGGCAAGGCTTGATCGGCGCTTCGGCGCTGATCGGGCTGTTTGTGGGCAGCCTGTTTTTCGGCTGGATTTCCGACACTCTCGGCCGGCAGAAAATCTTCCTGGTCAGCTTTGTGCTGATTACCGTCGCCTCGGTCATGCAGTTTTATGCCGAGACGGCCATGGGCCTGTTGCTGTGCCGCATCCTCATCGGCATTGGCCTGGGCGGCGATTTCAGCGTGGGCCACGCCATGCTTGCCGAATTCGCGCCGAAGAAGCATCGCGGCGTGTTGCTCGGCTCTTTTAGCGTGGTCTGGACCGTTGGTTATGTGGCGGCAACCTTTGTCGGTACCGCGATGCTCAGCCTCGGCGACGACGCCTGGCGCTGGATGCTCGCGTCGTCGGCGATTCCGGCCGGGTTGATCCTGATCGCCCGAATCGGCACGCCGGAATCACCGCGTTGGCTGGTCAACCGTGGGCGCATCGCCGAGGCCCGTGCCATCGTCAAAAAGCACTTGGGCGAGCATGTGGTGTTGGATGAAGAACCGCCGACGCAGACCCGTTCCGGTTATGGCGTGTTGTTCAGTCGTGAGTACCGTAAGCGCACCGCGTTCAATTGCCTGTTTTTTGTCTGCATCGTGATGCCGTATTTCGCGATCTATACGTTTCTGCCATCGATCCTGCAGAAGATGGGGTTGTCCCAGGGGTTCGGTACTGAGTTGCTGCTTAACCTGTTGCTGATTGTCGGTGCATTGATAGGTATTTGGTGCACCGTGAAGTTCTCGCGGCGGGGCTTCCTCATCAACTCATTCATCATCCTTGCGGCGGCGTTGTTTTTACTCGCTGTGTTGCCGGGGAGTATGGCGTGGTTGATGGTGCTGACCTTTGGTGTGTTCACGCTGGTGTTGTCGGCCGTGAGCAACTTGGTTGGCGTGTTCCCGGCCGAAAGCTTTCCAACCGAAGTGCGTGCCAGCGGGATTGGCCTGGCGACAGCGGTAAGCCGGTTGGGGTCGGCGATCAGCACGTTTTTGCTGCCGGTGAGTGTGGCGGGCATTGGCTTGAGCCCGACCATGGGGATTCTCGCGGCTATCCTGGTGTTGGGTGCGATCATCTCCTGGGCCTGGGCGCCAGAGACCAAAGCGTTGACCTTGAGCCAAGCGTGCAAAGCCCAAGCGCCGTCGGTGTCAGGGATTGCTGACCTGGCCCAGCCACTGCGTAAACAAGCGAACCTTGGATAATCCCTGTTTGTCTGCCGCCACATCCAGCCAATAACCATAGGGGCCGATCACTTCCACGGGAGTGATCGGCACTAAACTGCCATTGGCCAATTCACGTTCGATCATCTGCCGGTCGATCACCGCCAGGCCACCGCCGGCCAGGGCGGTGTGGATCACCTGGTCCAGGGTGCTGAATTCCAGGCCCTGGCCCGCATCGATGTCGTCTCGGCCCATGGCCGCCAGCCAGTTCTCCCAGACCTTCAAACGCTTGCCGTCGTGCAGGATATGCAGCAGTGGGAAACGCCGCAGATCCGGCGGTTGGCCGCCTTCGAACAGTTCCGGGCTGGCCACCGCGATATGCCGCTCCATCACCAACAGCTCACTGCTGCAATGCGGGTCCGCATGCAGGCCGAAACGAATCCGGCAGTCGACCTCCGCAAGGCTGTCGTGGGTGTTTTGGTGGGTGACGCTGAGGTTGATATCCGGGTAGCGCTCGCAAAAGCGCCGCAAGTGTGCCGACAACCAGCGCGTGGCCCAGGTGGGCGGTGCGACGACGCGCAGGCGCTGGCGCAGGTTGGGCACGCGCACGGCTTGCAGGGCGCGCTCGATATGGTCGAAGGCGTCGCTCAGGTGCGGCGAGAGGGCAAAGCCGGCTTCGGTCAGGGACAGGCCCTGGGGCGTACGAATGAACAGGGCGACACCGAGGTAGTCTTCCAGTTGTTTGATCTGGCGGCTGACCGCGCCCTGGGTCACGTTGAGGCCCACGGCGGCCTGGCTGAAGCTGCGATGGCGGGCGACTTCTTCGAAGACGCGGAGCATGGTGAGGGCAGGCAGGTGGCGCATGGGTGGAGTCCATACTTGTTATTTTTATGGTGTCTTTGCTGGCCTCATCACAGGCAACCCCACTCCCAAACTGGCAACGCATTTCAATGTGGGAGCTGGCTTGCCTGCGATGGCGCCGGTGGCCTATTAGAAGTAGTAACCGATGTTCATGTACAGCTGATTTTCCAACTGATTACTGCCGCCTGCGCCCAAGCTCTGGGTGTAGCTGCTGCCGCCAATGTACGGGTCGTTCTTGCCGATCAGCCACTCCGTCGCCACCCATAATTTACTGACCGAAAACGAAGTGCCCAGGATCAGCCGCTGTGAGGTTTTGAAGTCATTGTCAGACTTGTCAAAGGCACTGTAGTTGGCATACAGCTTCACCCCGCTGATCTGGTCGAACAGGTACTTGCCGCCTACGTCGTAACTCAAATCCGCCACATACAAGTTGCCGCGACTGGCGACGTTGAAGGTGCCGTCATACCCGCCCAGCGTCACCACGCCGTCGGTGCCTTCGTTGCGCGGCGACATTTGCTGGCGCGCCGCCTGCAGTTGCACACCCCACGGGCCGTTCTTGCCCAGGTAGTGAATGGCCACGGCGTTGCGGCGGCCATCGTTGCCGGTGTCTTTGTTCTCCAGGGTCGAGGTGAGGCCGGAGAGGCCGACTTCGGATTTCCAGTTACCCAGGTCCATTGCCTTGGCCACGCGTACCACCACGGTGTTGCGTTCCTGGTTGTTGCTACCATCGGCCACGTAGCTGTCGGCTTCGGAGACCACGCTGGAATAGGTCACGCCCTTGCTGGTGCCTTTGCCTTGCCATGCCGGGCGCAGGTAATAACCGGCCTGAATATTCCAGTCGCCGCTTTGCTGGATGTACTTGGCGCCGACCTGTTGTACGTCTTCAAGACCGATCACATTGCCCAGGGTTTCGTAGAAGGTGCTGCCGAAATAGGGCTGCAAGCCGAACGGTACGGTGTTCAGACCCACTTGCACTTGCTGGTTGGGATTGAACTTGTAGCCCACCCACGCAAATTTGGCGAACTGGATATCACCGTAGTTCTTGGTGTACTGGTACGGGTACGAACGCCCGTAGAAACGGTACTGCGCCTCACCGATCCAGGTGTCGGAGTTGTACTTGGCGCTGAGGAACGCGGTGTCGAGGCCGAATTTCTGGATGCCGCGGTCCGGGTCATAGTCCCAACGCGCGCGTACGGCGCCGCCGAGGTCGAGGTTGTCGGTGACCTGGTAGGCCATGGCGGGTGCCGCCAGGGCGCCGAGCACGGGTACCAGGGCGATGTAACGTAGGGTTGGTCGCATGGTTTTACTCTCGTTATTAGTTATTTTTGGCAACAGCAGCCCGTTGTCGCAGCGAGCGCTGCGACGCAGGGAAAGGCTTTGAACTCAGTGCGCGGCGGGGCGGATCAACCTCAGCGGTGGCCCGGCAGCCGGTAATTGCGTGGCGCCCGGTGCGGCGGCGAGCAGGGCTTGGGTGTAGCTGTTCTGGGGCCGCAACAGCACCTGTTCGGCGCTGCCGTATTCGACCACCTCACCCTGGCGCATCACGGCGATGTGGTCGCTGATCTGCGCCGCTACGCGCAGGTCATGGGTGATAAACAGGATGCTCAGGTTGAGTTGCTTTTGCAGATCGGCCAGCAGCTCCAGCACCTGCTTTTGCACCGACACATCCAGCGCCGAGACGCTTTCATCGGCGATCAACACTTCCGGGCGCATCGCCAGGGCGCGGGCGATGCCGATGCGCTGGCGCTGGCCACCGGAAAACTGCCGGGGTTTGCGCTTGAGCGCATCGCGCTTGAGGCCCACTTGTTCAAGCAAATCACCGGCCTCGGCCCAGGCGTCCTTGGCCGATAAACCACGCAGTTGCGCAGCACGGGCAATGATGTCGCCGACCCGATGGCGCGGGTTGAGTGAGCCATACGGGTCCTGGAAAATCATCTGGATGCGCCGCCGATTGGCCGCCAGGGCCGCGCCGCGCAAGGCCAAGAAGTCCGTATCACCGACCCATACATGCCCGCTGTCGCTGTCCACCAGGCGGATTGCGGCCTTGACCAGCGTGCTTTTCCCCGAGCCGGACTCGCCGACAATCGCCAGTGTTTTGCCGCGTGGCAGGTTCAGCGATACGTTACGCAAGGCCGCGACCGAGCTGCCGCCGACGGTGTAGGTCTTGGTCAGGTTCTGGATGCGCAGCGCCAGCTCGCCATCGGCACTGGGTGTGTGCAGTTCAGGATGCAGCGCCGGTACCGCCGCAATCAACTTGCGGGTGTAGGCGTGGGCCGGGGCGTTGAGCACCTGGTCGCGCTCGCCGATTTCCACCAGACGGCCGCCTTCCATCACGGCGATGCGGTCGGCAATCTGCGCTACCACCCCGAAGTCGTGGGTGATAAACAAAATGCCATGCTGACCGCGCCCGCGCAGGTCGCGCACCAGCTTCAACACCTGGGCCTGGGTGGTGACGTCGAGGGCGGTGGTCGGTTCGTCGGCGATCAGTAAGTCGGGGTTCATCGCCAAGGCCATGGCGATCACTACCCGCTGGCATTGGCCGCCGGAGAGTTGATGGGGAAAGCTGTTGGCGATGCGCGGCGGGTCGGGCAACTGGGTGGATTCCAGCAGTGCGAGCATGCGTTCGCGGCGTTCGCGCTGGGGCATTTGCGGCGCATGGATTTCGAAGATTTCTTCGACTTGCTTGCCGATCCGGATCGCCGGGTTCAACGCTGCCATCGGTTCCTGGAAAATCATTGCGATGCGGTTGCCGCGCAACTGGCGCAGGCGGGTTTCGTTGAGGGTGCAAATATCCTCGCCAAGAAAGTCGATCACCCCACCGGCGTGACGCAAGCCTTTGGCGTAGTCGCCCATGATCGCCGCCGACAGCACCGATTTACCTGAGCCGGATTCGCCGATCACACAGAGGATTTCGCCCTTGCGTACCTCCAGGCTGATGCCGTGCACCGCATGGCTGCGGTCTGCGCCGGCTGGCAGTTCAATCGAGAGGTTTTGCACGCGCAATACGGGTTGTGGGTTCATGCTCAATTCCTTGCGCCTTGCTGGGCGTTTTCATCCAGGCCGTCGGCCAGCAGGCTCAAGCCCAGCATCAGGGTGGAGATGGCAATGCACGGGAAGATCACCAGGTGCGGGAAGGCGATGGCCATGGCGCGGCCGTCGTTGATCATGCCGCCCCAGTCGGGTGTGGGCGGCGGCAGGCCGAGGCCGAGAAAACCCAGGGCGCCAATCATGATCGCGGTGTAGCCGATGCGCAGGCAGAAATCCACGATCAACGGGCCACCGCAGTTGGGCAAAATCTCCACCAGCATGATGCGCAGCGAGCCTTCGCCCTGGGTGATTGCACTGAGCACGTAGTCGCGCGAGCGAATATCGATGGTCAGCGCACGCATGATGCGAAAGATCGCCGGCGCACTGGTAAACGTCACCGCAATCAGGATGTTCAGCGCCGAGGCGCCGAGGGCGATGATGATCACGATGTACAACACCAGCACCGGGAACGACAGCACGGTGTCGGCCACATACGACAGCAGCGCATCGACCCAACCGTTGAAGTAACCGGCACACAGGCCCATGGCGATGCCGACGGCGAACGCCGTGAGCGTGGCCAGGATCGACCAGAACAGCACGGTGCGGGTGCCCCAGATCAGCCGCGAGAGGATGTCGCGCCCGATCATGTCGGTGCCCAGCAGGAAGCTCTGGCCGTTGTCGCCGACACTCATCGGCGTCAGCAAGGGCGTGAAGCTCTCCAGCGGATCATGCGGCGCCAACCACGGCGCAAATAGCGCGATCAATACCCAGCCGCCGACCAGCAACAAGCCGAGTAACGCCAGAGGATGTTTGAAGGCTTGCAGGCGATTCATTGAGCACCTCCGCCGAGACTGCGCAGGGTGATGCGCGGGTTGAGCCAGGTGTAGGCCAGATCCGAGAAGATCTTGGTGATGCCCACCACCACGGCGCTGACCATCGCGCAGGCTTCGATCAGGTACACGTCATGGTTCAGCGATGCGGTGTAGAGCAGCGAACCGAAGCCCTTGTAGGCGAAAAACACCTCGACCACGATCACGTTGGACAGCAGCCACGGGATGTAGAGCATGATCACCGTGATCGGTGCGATCAGTACGTTACGCAGGGCATGGCGTACCACGATGCGCGCGGTGGAGGCGCCTTTTAGCCGCGCGGTGCGGATGTAGGGCGACTGCATCACTTCGACCATCGACGCCCGGGTGATCCGCGCCAGGTAGCCGATGCCGAACAGGCACAGCACCATCAACGGCAGCACCAATTGCACGGCGCTGAAGCCGTCGCTCATGCTGCTCACGCCTGGCAGCCAGTTGAGCCAGAACACGAAGATCGCCGAGACGAACACGGCACTGGCAAAGTCGGGGATCGAGGTGGTGACGATCGACAGGAACGACACCAGCCGGTCCAGCAGCGAACCCTGGCGAATGCCGGCCAGGATGCCGAGGGTCAAGGCCACGGGCACCATCACCAGCAAGGCCAGGCCAGCCAGGGTCAGGGTTTGCGCCAGGTTGGGCAGCAGCAGTTTGATCACCGATTCGCGAAAGTACACCGAGGTGCCCCAGTCGCCGCTGACAAAGTCCTTGAGCCACAGCAGGTAACGCCACACGAAGGGTTGGTTGTAGCCATGTTCCACCAACCATGCCGCGCGCTGATCGGCGGCGGAGTAGGGACCGAGGACGTTGATCGCGACGTCCTCGATGTTCAGTTCCAGGGCCAGGAACACGATCACTGACACCGACAGCAAGGTCGCCAGCAGCGCCAGTAGTTTGCGCAATAGAAAATGAGCCATGGGTGCATGCTCCGACGAAGTTTGGAATGCCTGCCCTGTGGGCAGGAAACGCGCGCGCCTTGATTCAGGCGCTCAGCCACACGTTACCCATGGGGTAGAAGTCGGAAGGATGCACCTCAAAGCCCTGCACTTTTTTGCTCACGGCGGTGAACTTGTCGCCCCAGAACGGCTGCACGATCACGCAGGCGTCCTGCAAAATCTGCTCGACGCTTTGCATCGCCACCGCGCGTTGCTTGGGGTCGATGATGCCCATGGCTTTGTCCAGCGCGGCGTCGAACGCCGGGTCGCTGTAGTGGCTTTCGTTCCATGCGCCGCCGCCACGATAGGCCAGCTCCAGGGACATCACGCCCAGCGGGCGATGCGCCCAATAGGTGAGGCTGAAGGCGGCCTTGTCCCAGATCGGCCAGTACTGCGCGGCGGGCACCACTTTCAGGTTGATGCGAATTCCGGCTTCCAGGCAGTTCTGTTGCAGGATCTGCGCGCAGTCCTGCTCATAGCGGCCCTGGGTGTTGCCGACGATCAGGTCGATATCCAAACCGTTCGGAAAACCCGCTTCAGCCAGCAGCTTTTTCGCCGCCGCCACGTCGCGCTCGCGCTTGGGCAGCGGGAAGTATTCGGGGTGGGAGGGGGCCACATGGTGGTCTTCGCCCAAGGTGCCCATGCCGCGATAGGCGATCTTGAGCATCTGCGCGTTATCAGCGCAGAGCACCACGGCTTTACGGATGCGCAAGTCGGTGAAGGGTTTCTGGTCGCAGGCCATGCGCATCACCACGGTTTGCGCGGATTTGCAGGTCAGCAACTGCGCGCCGGGCAGGCGCTTGGCCAGGTCGAGTTCGGCCACGGTCACGCGGTACAGCACATCGACTTGCCCGGCTTGCAGGGCGGCAAGATGGGTGGACACGTCGGTGCCCATGTCGATGTAACGCAACTCGTCGAGGTTGGCGGGTTTGCCCCAGTAGTCGGCGCGCTTGGCGAAGGTCGCCTGCTTGTTCACCGCGAACGCCACCAGCTTGAACGGCCCGGTGGCCAGCGGGTTCTTGGACCAGTCGTCACCGGCCTTGAAGCTGCGGTGCACGATGGCGCAGGTGAAGGCGTTGAGCATTTCCGGAATCGCCAGCATTGGCCGTTTCAGTTGCAGGCGGAACTGGTAGTCGCTGACTTTTTCGAAGGCTTTGATGTCCTGGAACGCGGTGCGGTTGACCGACTTGGAGTCGGCAGCGATCCAGCGTTCAATGTTGTGCTGCACGTCGTCGATGTTGAAGCTGTCACCGTTGCTCCACTTCACGTCCTGGCGCAGGTTGAAGGTCCAGGTGGTGAGGTCGTCGGACGGGCTCCAGCTTTCGGCGAGGTACGGATGGGTGATGTTGTCGGCGTCGACCCAGGTCAGGTATTCCAGCGAGTTGCGCAACAGGTTCGAGGCTTCGATCCAGGTGATCAGCATCGGGTCCTGGATTTCCTGGATCGCGCAGGCAAAGCGCAGGCTGCCGCCTTGGCGGGCCGGTGTGCCTTCGGCGGCCTGGGCGTCGCTGCCCAGTAAAGCAGAGCCCAGAAAGGTGCTGGCGCTGGCGACGGTGACGCCCAATAGCGCGGCGGTGCGCAGGAACTGGCGGCGGTTGATTTCAGCGCTTTTAACTTGCACACACAGGTCATTGATGGCTGGATGCGGCGGGGCGCCGTCCAGGGTAGTCAAGTCTTTCATAAGCCTCTCCGGTACTTGCGAATATGCGTTTTTGTTGAACCGCAAGGGTCAGTGGCAAGCGCAGCAACGGCGCAGCACGAACCGCTGTGAAACCGGCAGAAGAACAAGGCGCAACGAAGTCAGAAGGCGGGCAATGGGATAGGACATAGGGCAGCTCTCATGTTGTTTTTATTAGAGATGCCCGCAGTTTTGTCATTTGCGCAAAGATGGACAAACGACAAATTCTGCGCAGTAACCTTCTATAAATGCATGTTACGGATCCCTCCCAAGGGCACCTATCGAGCTAGACGTGTTCAGCGTGGCAACAGGCGCGGGTCGAACGGGTAATCAGAGAGCAACTCAATGCCGTGTTCGTGGATATAAATCTGTTCTTCGAGCTTCACGCCTTCGCCGCCGTCATCGTGGCCGATGTAGCTTTCCACGCAGATGGTCATGCCAGCTTCGAACACGCCGTCATAACCCAGCGCATCGATGTCTTCGCGGTGCACCACGTAAGGGTATTCACCGGTCATGCCAACCCCGTGCGCCAGAGCGAAGTAGCGGTTGTTTTTGTAATGTTCGGGAATTTTCCAGGCCATCTCGGCATATTCCTTGAAACTGCGCCCGGCCTTGAGCATTTCCACGTTGGTCTGTACTTGCTCGTAGGCGAGTTTGTACAGTTCCTGTTGCTTGGCGGTGGCGGCCTGGTCGCCACAGAGAAAGGTGCGCGAAAAGTCAGCGTAGTAGCCAAAGCGTCCGACCACGTCGGTGTCCAGCGCCACCAGATCACCGGCTTCAATAGGCCGCGTGCTGCACTCTTGGAACCACGGGTTAGTGCGTGGGCCAGAGGACAGCAGGCGAGTCTCGACGTAATCACCATCGGTCGCGATCACATGCTGGTGCAGATGTGACCACAGTTCGTTTTCGCTGATGCCAGGCACCAGTTTGCTTTCCATCAGGCGCACACCCGCTTCAGTGGCGCGCAGGCTGGCGCGGATCATTTTCAGTTCGTTGGGCACCTTGATGCAGCGCGCACGCTCCAGCGGTTCCTGGGCGTCAAACACTTGGTAGCCCAGGCGTTGCAGTTCGAACGCGGCGGCCGAGGTGGCGCTTTCGATGGCAATGCGTTTACCCCCGCCGCACTTGCGCACCAGTTCATCAATCTCGGCGGCCCAGTCGGCGGTGACGTTGCTCAAGAAGCTGTCGCAGAAGTAGTAGGAAATGGCTTTGGCCGGGCGCACTTCATCCACGGTATTCAGGCTTTCGGCCAGGTGCAGACAGCCGCCGAACTCGAAGATCACCACCGGGCCTTCTGCCGGTATAAAGGCATAACGCGCCGGGTTGCGTGCCGAGTACACCTGCATGTTGCGTGAGCCGGTGGCGTAGCGCATATGGGTGGGGTCGAACAGCACACAAGCGGCGTAGTCACGTTTTTTCAGTTCGTTGCGTACCCGTTGCAGGCGGTCCAGCTGGATTTGCTGGATTTCGTCATAAGTGGGTTCGCAGTCGGCGGGGTTGCGGTTGGGGCCTGACAGACTCATGGGTGTTCCTCGCAGGGCAAAGACGGTTTTTTGGTTTTTTATGGGCGTGAATCAGTCGAGCAACTGGTCGCTGCGCACCAGGTTGCGTTCGGCTTGCAGGTGGGCTTCGGACAGGCGTCCGTAAAGCTGTTTGGTGCGTTGGGCGCGGCCAATGATTCCGGGCTTCTCGGAGTAGGCGAAGATCGCGGTGTTGCGCTCGGTTGAGCCTTCCACGCGGGTGACGCGGTGCACCGAGAAACGGCCCTTAAAGATCTGCAAGTCACCGGGGTTGAGCTCCAGATTCTGCACCCGCGAGCGGTCTTCGCCACGCACCACTTTGCCGACGGCGCCGAGGTTCTCCTGGCTGCGCGAGCGGATCATCGGCGCGTACTCGAACAGGCCACCGGCCTCGGGCTTCTGGGTCATCATGCTGACGATGAATTCGTTGGTGTCGAAGTGCCAAGGCTGCTCGGTGCCCTCGGGCATCACGTTGATCACCAGGCCGGCGAAAGGGTCGGCGTATTCGAAAATCTCCGGTTCGTCGAGGCAGGCGCCGATAAAGCGCTTCATCATTGGCGACACGTACAGGCGATGGATGATCGCGTCGGGGGCGATCATGTCGCGGGTCACGAATCCACTGGTGCGCTCCATGAACGTGCGGCGCGGGTCATCCTGGGGCAGGCTGGGGTCGTCTTCGGTGAAGTAGGCGTTGACCTTGCGCACCGAATAGAACGTCTTGCCCGACAGTGCCTGGCCTTCCAGGCGCGCCTGTTCCAGCACTTCGGGGCGCAGGAAGTTCTTCAGCAGGCAGCAACCGTCTTCGGCCAGTTCGGCACGCGCATGTTCAATTAATGCGCGCAGTCGAACATGGCCCGAATCATGTATGGGATACAGCGCTGTATTAATGATATCGCTGATATCACCGGTTTCGGCATCGGCAAGTTTAAGACTCATACACGGCTCCTGAAGTAGGCTGTTGTGTTGAGTCGATAGTTGCGTAAACCGGTTTGAAGTGGAAATTACAAGTTGTGATCGAATCCATCGGCAGGGGCGATAGTTATGTCAGGCGAACTGGATGGCAGCTTACTTAAAGTGTTTGTGGCAATTATCGAATGCCAGGGGTTTTCGGCGGCGGCCGAGCGTCTGCATAAAACCCAGTCCACCGTCAGCCAGAGCTTGCAGCGCCTGGAAGAGATCGTGGGAACGCCGCTTATTCACCGCACCAGCCGCTCCATCGGCCTTACGCCGAGCGGCGAAACCTTTCTGATTTATGCGCGGCAGATCCTCAAGCTGCACCTTGAGGCGGTCAGCGCGGCTCAATTACCCAATGAGCAGGTGTGTATCCATGTGGGTATGCCCGAGGACTACGCTCAATACTGCCTGGGCGGGATGCTCAAGGATTTTCAGGCGCAGTTTGCCCAGGTGCGCCCGGATATTTGCTGTGAGATGTCTACGGCGCTGGTCAGCCGCTTGCATCGCGGCGAGCTGGACTTGGTGCTGGGTGTTGAACATGCGGGCCTGCAACCGGGGGAATACCTGTGCGATGAACCGTTGGTGTGGGTGGCGGCGCCGAGTTGGAGTGGCGTAGGGCGCCAATCGGTGCCGCTGGCTGTGTACGCCGAAGGGTGCGCGTTCCGTGCCAATGCCGTGCAGGCGCTGGCTCAGGCCGGGCGTTCATGGCAGGTGGTTTATACCAGCCAAAGCCCGCGTGGTATTGCGATTGCCATCGAGCAGGGGTTGTCGGTAGGGGTCATGGCGCGGCGGTTGGTGCCGCAGGGCTGGCAGATTCTGGATGAGCAACAAGGCTTTCCACCGATTGCACCGGCGCGCCTGATGTTCTGGCGCTCGACAGGTTGCCAGGTGCCGGAAGTGGACGCTCTGGTAGAAATATTGCAGCGCCAGTTGGGGCGCTCAGGGTACCTGCACAGCCAGCGCATCCAGGGCCTGTCGATGAGCCATGCGTTTGAGCAGTAACAAACTCGCCAGTACCCAGCCGGCAATCCAGGCATGCACTACGGCAAATTCACCACTGGCCTGCAACAACCAACCACACAGCCCGTTCGCCGAGGCACTCGCCAAGCCATAGCTGACCATACTCAGGCTCACTACTTGCAGGCTGTGTACCGGTTCCAGGCGTGCGCTGAGGTAGGCCGCCATCAAGCCCCATGAGGGGAAATAAAATACTGCAAACAAACCGGCGGCCAGCCAACTCAATAGCAGGCTGGGATGCCACAGCAGGCCAAGCATCGCCAGACCAAAGGCGCCGATGCTCAGCGCCAGCACGCGCAGCGCACCCCAGCGGTCCGCGAACGTGCCCAATAGCAGCCCGCCGATGGCGCCGCCGATTCCGATCAATGTCCACATAGAGCCGGTCACCGTCGCGCCGGCATGCAGTCGATCGCTGACAAAGGCCGACAAAAAATTGAGAAACGGCCCACTGATAGCGCCGATAAATCCACTGAGCAACACAATCTGCAAGGCTACCGGCTGGTTCACACACAGATGCAGCCATTGCCTGAGCACTTGGTCGAACGCGGGCGGGCGGACGGCGCGGGGCGCTTGTTCGACGTGCGAGGCGAGGGCCCACAGGGTCAGCAGCGTGACCAGCAGTGTCAAGCCTGCGCAGATCAACCAGAACTGGCGCAACGACAGCCCCTGCAACAGCGCAATCAACAGCCCGTTCAAACAAATTGCAAAGGCCGCCCCCGATGACGCCAGCCCCAATACGCGGCTGAGGTGGCTGGCCGGTATGACCTCGCGCGCCAACGCCGTAATAGCATTCCAGTTCGACACCGCA
This sequence comes from Pseudomonas sp. ChxA, assembly GCF_030263855.1. Classification (NCBI taxonomy): domain Bacteria; kingdom Pseudomonadati; phylum Pseudomonadota; class Gammaproteobacteria; order Pseudomonadales; family Pseudomonadaceae; genus Pseudomonas; species Pseudomonas sp. ChxA. Next base: position 3,965,772 of record NZ_JARPMK010000001.1, on the reverse strand, counting down.
CACGCCGACACCAACGCCAGGCACAGGGCAAACGGCAATACCCACGGCGTGGCGACGGCCAGAGCCAGCAGCACCGGGCTTAACCCAATCGTCATGCGCACCATGTTTCGCGGGCTAACCCAGGCCGCAGCAACGCCGCTGGCAATCGAGGCGCCCATGTAGAACAGCTGCAACACGGCGGCAATCAGTGCGGCCTGGCTATAGCTGAGTTCAAATACCTGGCGGATCTGCGGTAATAAAGCTGAATACAGGAAAATACTGAAACCGTGGGTGGTGGCATTGCAGGCGGTAAATACAAGTGCCAGCAAGCCGACACTTCGCCTTGATGAAACGGGTGTGTTCGACATGCCGAGGTCTCGGATTAATTAAGGGGAAACCAACAGGGTTAGTTGTTCGGCAGGCTAACTTTTGTAGGCAGTGGGCGACCAGTGCTTAATTGTCTTAGTGTGCATGCGAAATACGCGTGCTATTTGTTCGTGCACGACGTGATTAGTCAAAAAACGACACAGTCAGTTTCAGTCCTGTGAAGAGGGAGCTACCCCTGGCCCAACACATAAAGGTATGTTGTGCGCACAATTGCTCCGCTCAATCATTCCTTGTTCGCTGCTGTCGAGTGCCCTCCATGAAACGCAAAATGCCTGGTCTCAATGCCCTCAAAGCCTTCGAAGTCGCCGGCAGTACTGGCAGCTTTACCCGGGCTGCAGAGCTGTTGAATGTGACCCAAAGCGCGGTCAGTCGCCAGGTACGCCAGCTTGAGGAACAATTGGGTGAGAACCTGTTGGAGCGCCGCCATCACCATCTGGAACTGACCAGCGCCGGCCGGGTGTTGCTGCGGGCGTTGCACCAGTCCTTCGACAAGATCGAGCTGACGGTGCGCAGCATCCAGCAGAAAACCCACTCCAACCGCTTGCATATCAACGCGCCGCCGACGTTTACCAGCCGCTGGTTGATGCCGCGTTTGGGGCGTTTGCGCGAGGCGCATCCGGAGTTGGAGCTGAGCATCACCACGTGCCTGCAAGACAGCCTGGCGCAGACCAGCACGCTCGATTGCGCCATTCGGTTCGGCAATGGCGAGTGGGATGGCCTGGACAGTTCGTTGCTGATTCAGGAGCGGCACATCGCGGTGTGCGCGCCGTCGCTGTATGCCCGGGAATGCAGTGATGGCGTGGATCTGAATCGCATGACTTTACTGCATGTGTTGGCCAGTGAAGATCAGCGTTACTTGACGTGGAAGCATTGGCTGGACGCGGCGCGGATTCATGGGGTGGATACCCAGGGCGGCTATGAATTCGACTTGCTGGACCTGGCGATTCGGGCGGCGACGGATGGGTTGGGGATTACCATTGCCGACTGGCACATGGTCGCAGCGGAACTGGCCTGTGGGCAGTTGACGCAGGTGCTGAATGTGCATGTGGAAGGGCATCAGTCCTATTGGCTGGTGACCCGGCCGGAGCAGACGGATTCGCCGCAGTTGCAGGTGTTCGGCCGGTGGTTGCAGGAGGAGATCTGGTTGGCGCAGCGGCAGTTGGAGCCCTCTACTGCGGCGGGTTGATTGTGTGCATATCCGATTAGCCACGGATTCAAGCCTGCGTTCGACCTGAGTGGTTAGATCTAAAGCGAAAGCGAATGGCATACACCAAAGAGCTGATTTCTGTGGGAGCTGGCTTGTCGAATCATCGTCGCACCGCTGCGATACAGACGCCTCGGTATGTCAGGCCATCGCAGCATGGGCATCTACACAACATTAACGTTGAGGTGGTCTTGGTGGGGCTGGGCGGTCGGGGGGCATATCCGTTGCTGCGGTAACGGCTTCTATTGGTTCCGCTCTTACAGCGGGTCACTTTTGTAAAGACACAAAAGTAACCAAAAAGTCTTCGCCCCAACACTCGGTGCCTCGCTTAGGCTCGGCATGCCCGTAATCCGACAGTGATTTGGGGGGCCGCCGCGATGGGCCATCCTTGGCCCAGCGCGGCTAAACCGGCATCCCTGCCGGTTTACCCCCCAAATCACTGTCGAATTCCGGCCATCGTGTTTAACGGGGCGATTTCAGATCAAGATCAAAAGCGCAGATCAAAAGACCGCTGACTTCGTCATCGAAAAGGATGTAAGGGCCGGAGCAACAGCAACAGCAACAGCAACAGCAAAGCCATACTCGGTCAAAGGTGGGAGCTGGCTTGTCGAATCGTCGCACCGCTGCGATGGCATCAACTCGGTGTGCCTGATGTACCGAGGTGTCTGCATCGCAGGCAAGCCAGCTCCCACAGAAAAGCAGTTCTTCAGTGTATTCAGATAGGCTTTTGCCTTGCACTTGATCTGGCTCTTGCTTCAACCACTCAGGTCGGCTTTCAGGCCGCCGTGCTGTAGATCTTGATCTTGATCTGAGACGCCCCGTTAACCACGATGGCCGAACGCAGGCTTGAATCCGTGGGTAACCCGGCAGGACGCCGGGTTAGCCGCGCTGGGCCAAGGATGGCCCATCGCGGCGGCCCACGGATTCAAGCCGGAGTGAGGGCACACCGAGCCTAAGCGAGGTGCCGAGGGGTGGGGCACAGACCTTTTGGTTACTTTTGGGGCGTTTGCCAAAAGTGACCCGCTGTAAGAGCGGAACCGATAGAAGCCGTTACCGCAGCAACGGATATGTACACCACCAAAAGACCGCTATCGCAGGCAAGCCAGCTCCCACAGTTGACCGTGTGCAGCTTGCCTGATCATGGCCGCTTTGGCTGTGCTTTTGCTTCAACCACTCAGGAGATATGTTCCCGCCACAGACACACAAACCTGCATTTTCCTCACGTTACCCCACCCAATAAGTCGTTTGCCTGCCCCCCTAACAACGACAAAACTGCATGTCACTCGCAAAACAACAACGTTGGGCAAACCACATGCAATTCGAGCGCAATTTCTTTAACGGTCAATTCGTCAAGCCCGCCAGCGACGCCTTGATCGCCGTTTACAACCCTGCCAATGAATCCCTGGTCGGCCATGTCAGCGCCGCCACCGCCGACGAGGCCATCGCCGCCGTCGACGCCGCCGCCATCGCCCAGAAAACCTGGGGCAAGCTCACCAGCATCGAGCGTGCCGAACACCTGCGTGCTTTCGCCGATGCCCTGGACAACCACGCCGAAGCCATCGGCACGGCATTGGCCAGCGAGTCCGGCAAGAGCGTCAGTGACGCCAGCAACGAAGCCCGCTACGCCGCGCAAATTACCCGTTACCACGCCGAATGGGCCCGCCGCATCGAAGGCGAGATCATCCCCAGCGATACCCCGGACGAAAACCTGTTTCTGCAACGCGAGCCGATTGGTGTCGTGGCCTGCCTGATTCCGTTCAATTACCCGGTCTACACGCTGCTGCGCAAGATCGCCCCGGCGCTGATCGCCGGTAATACCGTGGTAGTGCGGCCCAGCAACAACACGCCACTGTCGGCGTTTGAAATTGCCAAGGCAGTGGTAACAGCCGGTATTCCAGCCGGTGTGATCAACATCCTGACCATGGACCACGCCACCGCCGCCAGCGTCTGCACGCACAAGGCCGTCGGCCTGATCACCCTCACCGGTAGCGTGAATGCCGGGCGTATCGTGCTTGATTACTGCAAGGCCAACATCGCCAAGCCATCCCTGGAGTTGGGCGGCAAGACCCCGGCAATCATCGAACCGGATGCCGACCTGGAAACAGCCGCCAGCGCTATCGTTGCGTCCAAGACTACCCACTGCGGCCAACTGTGTACGGCGGTGGAGCGCGTGTATGTGCACGAAAGCATTTACGACCCATTCCTCGCACTGCTGAAAACCAAGATCAGCGCGGTGAGGTTCGGTGACCGTTCCACGGACGAAAGCCTGATGGGCCCGTTGGTCAACGCCAGCTCGCAAAAGAATATCCACGCCATGGTCGAGCGCGCCGTCGCTGCCGGTGCTGTACTGGAAACAGGTGGTGTGCTGCCAGCCGGGCCGGGCCATTTCTATCCGCCGACCTTGCTCAGCGGTTGCCGCCAGGACATGGAAATCATTCAGGAAGAAATCTTCGGCCCGGTGTTGCCGGTGCTCAAGTACCGCGACATCGACGAAGCGCTGGCCATGGCCAACGACCATCAGTTCGGCCTGTCATCAGTGCTCTACACCGAGAACTACCGCACGGCGATGAAAGTGGCGAATGCCATCGAAGCCGGCGAGCTGTACGTCAATCGCACGCCGGCAGACCCGTATCAGGGTTTCCATGCCGGTTGGAAACGCTCAGGGCTGGGCGGCGATGACGGCAAGCACGGGATGCTTGAATTTACCCAGACCCGCCTGGTGGTCATGAAGTACTGATCCACGCGCACCTGTTGCACCTTTAATAAAAACAATTATCAGGGCGCCCGCGCAGCGGGTGCCTGAGGTCCACATGATGTCCAAGCCTGCACCCGTTGCCCAGGTTTTCGTTGCCGTGCCCGCGGCAAACGACAAAGCCAGCCGTTATTTCCAATTGCTGTTGCTGGTACTCGCCGCCGGCGCGATCTACCCGATCCTCTACCTGCGCCAGGTCTACCAGACCACCATGCTCGACGTGTTCCAGATCAACCACAGTCAACTGGGCTACCTGTACTCCATGCTCGGCACGATCTTTTTGCTCAGCTACCTGCCCAGCGGCTGGCTGGCCGACCGTTTGCCGCCACGCTTTTTGATCTTCTTCTCACTGGTCGCCACCGGCGCATTGGGCCTGTGGTACGCCAGCGTGCCGTCAATGACCGGCCTGATGATCATTTTCGGTTGCTGGGGCCTGACCACTGGCTTGACGTTCTGGGCCTCGGTGCTCAAGCGCGTGAAGATGATTGCTCATCAGAGTGAGCAGGGGCGGTTCTTCGGCATCCTCGATGGCGGTCGCGGCCTGGTGGAGGCCTTGCTGGCGACCGTGGCCCTGGGGCTGTTTGCCTATGCCACCGAAACCCAAAGCCAGTCGGCGGCCCAAGGTTTCAAGCATGTGGTGTACCTGTACTCGTTTATCTGCATCGTGATCGGCTGCGGTTTGGTGCTGCTCAAAGATCCAAAATCCCTGACTGAGACGGCAGCAGTAGAGAAGGGCAAGTTCAACCTGATCGCCGACCTGACCACCTTGGTGAAAATCCCTGAGCTGTGGCTGGTGACCGCCATCGTGTTCTGCGGTTATCACATGTTCTGGGCCACCTACAGCTTCTCCGACTACCTGCAAGGCAGCGGCATGACCGCGGTAATGGCCGGCACCATCACCACTATCAAGTTGTGGATGCGCCCGATCGGCGGCATCGGCGGCGGCTGGCTGGGCGACAAGTTCTCGAACATTTCGGTGCTGATCGTCGCGCTGGTGCTGGTGACCCTGGCGATGGTCGGGCTGATTGTGTTCCCGGCGCTCAACAGTCTTGGCCTGCTGATCGGCACGGTGATCTTTATCGGCCTGATGACCTATGCGATTCGCGGCTTGTACTGGGCGATTCTCGACAGCTGCGACATTCCGCTGCGCATCACTGGCCTGGCCATCGGCATTGTCTCGGTGGTGGGTTACCTGCCCGACACCTTTATCCCGCTGATCAATGGCTACCTGACCGACACCTACCCAGGCAAGGCCGGCTACAACCTGTATTTCGGCTACATCGCCTTTATCGGCGTGCTCGGGACGCTTGCGGCCCTGACGCTGCGCGCCCGAATCAACCGTAAAAAATTCAACCAGACAGGTGCCTGAGATGAAAATCGTCGCCCTTGAAACCCATATCGTTGCCGTCCCACCGCCGCATATCGGTGGCATGTATTGGCTGTTCGTCAAACTCAAGACCGACTGCGGCATCGAAGGCGTCGGCGAGATCTACGCCGCCACCTTCGGCCCCAAGGCCATGCTGCCGATCATCGAGGATGTGTTCGAGCGCTACCTGCTCAACCACGACCCGCACCATATCGAGCGTTTTTTTCGCCAGGCTTATTCGAGCGGTTTCACCCAACGCCCGGACCTGACCATGATGGGCGTGGTCAGCGGCCTGGAAATGGCGTGCTGGGACATCATCGGCAAAGCCGCCAACAAGCCGGTCTATGAGCTGCTGGGTGGCAAGGTCAACGAGCGCCTGCGCTCCTACACCTACCTGTACCCGGTCAACAGCAAGGGCGAGTACGACTACGACGACCCGGACCTGGCTGCCGAGTGCGCCATCGAGAACATGAACAAAGGCTTCACTGCCGTGAAGTTCGACCCGGCCGGCCCCTACACTGCGTACTCCGGCCACCAGATTTCGCTGCAAGTGCTGGAGCGCTGCGAAACCTTCTGCCGCAAGATCCGCGAGGCGGTGGGCGACAAATGCGACCTGTTGTTCGGCACCCATGGGCAGATGGTGCCGTCGTCGGCGATCCGCCTGGCCAAGCGCCTGGAGAAATACGACCCGCTGTGGTTCGAAGAACCGGTGCCGCCAGGCCAGGAAGACGCCATGGCCCAGGTCGCGGCCAAGACCAGCATCCCGATTGCCACCGGCGAACGCCTGACCACCAAGTACGAGTTTTTCAAACTGCTGCAAGCCGGTGGCGCGTCGATCCTGCAGATGAACGTGGCGCGCTGCGGCGGGCTGCTGGAGGCGAAGAAAATCGCGAGCATGGCCGAGGCCTACTACGCGCAAATCGCGCCGCACTTGTACAACGGGCCGATTGGCGCGGCGGCGAGTTTCCAGTTGGCCACGTGCACGCCGAACTTCCTGATCCAGGAAAGCATCATGACCTGGGGCGGTTTCCACGCCGAAGTGCTGACCAAGCCGCTGCAATGGGAGGACGGCTACATCATCCCGTCCACCGAACCGGGCCTGGGCGTGGAGCTGAACATGGACGTCGTGCGCAAACACACGCCGTACACCGGCGAGCGGTTGCACCTGCAGATGGCGCCGACGCCAGCTGAAGTAAAAGACACTTCGCCCGCCAAGGGCTGATAAAAACGACTTACGCGGTAACCGTGAATGACATATGACTACATCATCGCCGGCGCGGGTGCTGCCGGTTGCGTCCTGGCCAATCGGCTGTCGGCTTCGGGTGAATACTCGGTATTGCTGCTGGAAGCCGGTGGCAAAGACAGTTCCTGGTGGTTCAAAATCCCGGTCGGATTCGCCAAGATGTATTACAACCCGACCTTTAACTGGATGTACTACAGCCAGCCGCAAAAGCACTTGGCGGGCCGGGAGATCTACGCGCCGCGCGGCAAAGTGCAGGGCGGTTCGGGCTCGATCAACGCCATGATCTACGTGCGCGGCCAGGCCCATGACTTCAATGACTGGGCGGCCAACGGTAACGACGGTTGGGGTTTCAAGGATGTACTGCCGTACTTCCGCAAACTGGAAAATCACCCGCTGGGCGACACCGAGTACCACGGCGGCAGCGGCCCCATCAGCATCACACCGATGAAGGGCCAGACCCACCCGATTTGTGATGTGTTCCTCAAGGGCTGCGAACAACTCGGCTATGGCCTCAGCGATGACTTCAACGGTCCCCATTTCGAAGGCGCGGGCCTGTATGACGTCAACACCCGCAATGGCGAGCGCTGCTCCAGTAGCTTTGCGCATTTGCATCCGGCGCTCAGTCGCACGAACCTGACCGTTGAGTTGCATGCACTGGTTGATCGTGTGCTGTTTGATGACCAGCAACGCGCCACCGCGATCCGTGTGACCCAAAAGGGCGTGGTGCGCACCTTCACCGCACGCAAGGAAGTGATCCTCTGCGCGGGTGCCGTAGACACGCCGAAGCTCCTGCAACTGTCCGGCGTGGCCGATCAGCAACTGCTGGCCGAACACGGCATCCCCTTGGTCAAGCACCTGCCGGCCGTGGGTGAAAACCTGCAGGACCACTTGTGCGCCAGCTACTACTACAAGGCCAATATCCCCACCCTCAACGACGAACTCAGCTCGTTGTTCGGCCAGCTCAAACTGGGTCTCAAATACCTGTTCACCCGCAAGGGTGCGTTGGCGATGAGCGTCAACCAGGCCGGAGGTTTTTTTCGCGGTAACGATGAGCAGGCGGATCCCAACCTGCAGTTGTACTTCAACCCGCTGTCGTACCAGATCCCGAAAAATAACAAGGCCAGCCTCAAGCCCGAACCGTATTCCGGCTTTCTGCTGTGCTTCAACCCCTGCCGGCCGACCAGCCGCGGCACTGTCCGCATCGCCTCGAACAACCCAAGGGATGCGGCGTTGATCGATCCGAATTACCTGAGTACGCAAAAGGACATTGACGAGGTCATCCAGGGCAGCCGCTTGATGCGCAAGATCATGCAGGCGCCTGCGCTCAAGGGCATCACGGTGGCCGAAGTGTTACCCGGCGCAGCCGTGCAGAGCGACGAGCAGATGCTGCAATACTTCCGCGAAAACAGCGGCTCGATTTACCATCTGTGCGGCTCCTGTGCGATGGGCTCGGACCCGCAGGTTTCGGTGGTGGACAAGCGCTTGAAGGTGCATGGGTTGCAAGGCCTGCGCATCGTGGACGCCTCGATCTTCCCGAATGTGACCTCAGGTAATACCCATGCAGCGGTATTGATGGTGGCGGAGAAGGGCGCCGACCTCATTCTTGAGGATGCCTGATTGTGGGAGCTGGCTTGCCTGCGATAGCGGCGGGTCAGTTGGCCCATTTGTTACTGGGAGACCGCCATCGCAGGCAAGCCAGCTCCCACAGGGTCTGTGGCAGACTCGCAGAGTTTGAATTGAAATGCAGCCAGCTCCTACAGGGTCTGTGGCAGCCGCGTCGAGCTTGATTTGAAATACAGCCAGAATTGTGGGAGCTGGCTTGCCTGCGATAGCGTCGGGTCAGTTGGCCCATTTGCTACTGGGAGACCGCCATCGCAGGCAAGCCAGCTCCCACAGTGTCTGTGGCAGACTCGCAGAGTTTGAATTGAAATGCAGCCAGCTCCTACAGGGTCTGTGGCAGCCGCGTCGAGCTTGATTTGAAATACAGCCAGCTCCCACAAGGTCTGTGGCAGACTCGCAGAGTTTGAATTGAAATGCAGCCAGCTCCTACAGGGTCGGTGGCAGCCGCGTCGAGCTTGATTTGAAATACAGCCAGAATTGTGGGAGCTGGCTTGCCTGCGATAGCGGCGGGTCAGTTGGCCCATTTGTTACTGGGAGACCGCCATCGCAGGCAAGCCAGCTCCCACAGGGTCTGTGGCAGACTCGCAGAGTTTGAATTGAAATACAGCCAGCTCCTACAGGGTCTGTGACAGCCCTTGAAGGTCGGCTACCAGCCGCGCAAACGCTCCCAGCGTTGCACTTCACCGTTGTGCAACAGGGCGTTGTAACTGCCGAACTGCGCCCCCGTGGCGCACGCATGATTGGGCAGAATACGCAGGCGCGTGCCGAGCGGAAATTGCGCCACCACATCCACTCCATCTGCTTCGAACCTTGCCACGCCATGCTCCTGGTTGGCACTGCTCAACAGCAACCCGGCGATCAATTCACCGTGCTCATCGCACACCTGGCCATAACCAAAGTCGCGTTTTTGCGCGTGCGTGCCGCGATCGCGGCTCATGGCCATCCAGCCGGCGTCGGTGATGATCCAGCCTTTTTCCGCTTGATGGCCGATCACTGTGGTCAGCACGCTCAAGGCCAGTTCGTCGATGCGGCATACGCCGATGTTGTGCATCACCAGGTCAAAAAACGCGTACACACCCGCGCGCAGTTCGGTCACGCCTTCAAGGCTGACGGCCGACAACGCGGTAGGCGTGGAGCCGACACTGACCTGATCACAAGCCATCCCGGCGGCACGGATTCGTTGCGCCGCTTCAACGCAGCGTGCACGCTCCTGTTCAGCGATGGCCTGCAATGCTTCGGGCGTATCCAGCCCGTAGCTTTCCCCAGCGTGGGTCAATACGCCGACGAGGCTCTTGCCGAGCAACCGGGCGATGTCGAGCAATAACGGATCCAGCGGCTTGACCCCGGAACGGTGGCCGTCGCAATCAATCTCAATCATTACCGCCAAGGTTTCACCCTGCGCGGCGCCGAAATTGACGATGGCGTGGGCGCCGGCGAGGCTGTCGGTGATCAGCGTCAGCGCGCAACCCCGGCGGCGCAACGCCAGGGCCTGGGGCAGTTTGTGCGGGGCCATGGCGACAGCGTAGAGGATGTCCTGGATGCCTAGCTCAAAGAAATATTCGGCTTCCTTGAGCGTCGATACGGTGATGCCACGGGCACCGGCCGCTATCTGCGCAGCCACCACTTCGGCGCACTTGTGGGTTTTGACGTGGGGGCGCAAATGCACACCCAGGCTGTCGGCACGCTGCTGCATGCGCTCGAGGTTGCGGTGCATTTTCAGCGTGTCTAGCAATGCTGCTGGGGTGTCCATGGTTAACGCTCCACAAGGGCGGACAGTGGCCAAATTGACGGCCTGTCCAGGACTGGATATGTTGTCTTGCATGAAAAAGACCTCTAACGAAGAAACCACCCTGATCAGCCAGCTCGAACAGATTGCCGAAGGCTTGAGCAAAACCTTCAGCCCGTTCTGCGAAGTGGTGCTGCACGATTTGCGCGACCCGCAGCAGGCGATCCTGGCGATCCATAACAACCTCTCCGGGCGCTCGCCGGGCGACCCGACCACCGAGTTGGGCCTGGCGCGGATTGCCGACCCTGACTACCCGCAGATCATTGCCAATTACCGCAATCAGTTCGCCGATGGCCGCCAAGTCAAAAGCACCTCGATTGGTATCAAGGACGCCAGCGGCAAGTACGTCGCCGCCTTGTGCATGAACGTCGACCTCTCACTGTTCCGTGGCCTGCAGGGCATGCTTGAGCAATTTGGCTCGGTCACCGGCGACACGCTTATCGAATCCCTCGAGCCGTCCGGCGCGGATGTGATCCGCACCCGTATCGACCAGTTCGCCGCACGCCTGGCCACCACGCCGCGCGCGCTCAAGGCGGCGGATCGACGGCTGTTGCTGCAAGAGCTCAAGGACTCGGGCTGCATGGACATTCGTCGGGCCATGGAGACCGTGGCTGCGCACCTGGGCGTGTCCCGTGCGGCGGTCTACACCTACGCCAAGTAGCGCGCCACGGCTTCAATCTCCACCAGATAACCGTGGTGCAACTCGGGCACCGGCACCACCGCGCGGGCAGGGCGGTGCTCGCCCAGCACGGCGGAGTAAATACGGTCGAATTGCGGCCAATGCTGCACCCCGGCCACATACACCGTGACCTTCACCAGATCCTGCGGCGAGCCACCGGCGGCTTTCAGGATGGCCAGCAGGTTAGCCAGCGCAAGCTGGGCCTGTTCGGCAAACGACGCTTCAAGGTTGTGGCGCCCGTCCGCGCTCACCGGCAATTGCCCGGAGATATACAGCGTATCGCCGTGGCTGACGGCTTGGGCGTAATGCCCGGCAGGCGCCGAGGCGGCCTCGGTGTGGATGATATTCATGGCGCCTCGCTGAGCAACGCGGCGTAGCGCGCAATATCGACATTGCCGCCAGTGACGATAATGCCCACGCGCTGGCCCTTGAACCGCTGACCCAACTGGCGCAACGCCGCCAGGCCCAGGCAGCCGGTGGGTTCGACCACCATTTTCATGCGTTGCATAAAGAACTTCATCGAGGCCACCAACTGCGCGTCGGAGACGGTGAGAATGTCGGTGACCTTGTCGCGGATGATCGGGAAGGTGCAGTCGCCCAGGTGCTGGGTTTGCGCACCGTCGGCGATAGTCGCCGGGGTGTCGATGTGCACGATGCTGCCGGTTTGAAACGAGCGCTGGCCGTCATTGCCTGCATGGGGCTCAACACCAAACAACTGGCAATCGGGGGCCAGGGCACGGGTCGACAACGCGGTGCCCGAGAGCATGCCGCCACCGCCCAGACCGACGAACAGGGCGTCCAGAGGGCCGGTGAATTCCAGCAGTTCCTTGGCGGCCGTGCCTTGGCCGGCAAGGATGTGTGGATGGTCATACGGTGGGATCAATGTCATGCCGTGTTCAACTGCCAGGGTGCGGCCTATCTGCTCACGGTCTTCGGTGAAGCGGTCATACATCACCACGCTGGCGCCATATTCCCGGGTGGCGGCCACCTTGGCAGCGGGCGCGTCGGTGGGCATCACGATGGTCGCCGGCATGCCGAGCAATTGCGCGGCCAGCGCAATGCCCTGGGCATGGTTACCGGAGGAGAACGCCACCACGCCGGCCTTGCGCTGATGCGCGTCAAACTGTGAGAGGGCATTAAACGCACCGCGAAACTTGAACGAGCCGGTGCGCTGCAGGTTTTCACACTTGATGAACACCTGGGCGCCGGTTTCAGCGTCGAGGGTACGTGAGGTAAACACCGGCGTTTGATGGGTAAAGCCTTGCAGGCGTTGGGCGGCGGCGACGACATCTGAATAGTCAGGCAATTGCATGGGCGGACCTCGTGGGCGGACTTGGATAAAATATCCATATCAAGACAAATAGTAAAGACTGGTTTGTCACCCAGGGCATAAACGCAATGTTGAAAAGAGCGTGGTGATCAGCAGCGATATTAAATAGAATGAATCTCATTTGAGACTCACTCGCGCCGCGCAGGTTGCTTGCCATGACTGATGCTGTTGCCCCGAACCACGCCAGTGAACTGACCTTGTCGAGTTTGTACCGCGACCACCGCAGTTGGCTCGAAAGCTGGCTGCGCCGGCGCCTGGGCAATGCCTGGGATGCGGCGGACCTGAGCCAGGACACCTTTGTGCGGGTGTTGGCCAGTGCCCAGCCGATTGCGCAGATGCAGGAGCCACGCGCGTATCTGGTGACCGTCGGTAAACGCTTGCTGGCCAACTTTCATCAGCGCCGCAGCCTTGAACAGGCCTATCTGAAGGCGCTGGCGAATTTGCCTGACACCTGTGTGCCGTCGCCCGAGCAACGTTGGCTGGTGCTGGAAACCCTGCACGCCCTGGATGAGTTGCTCGACGGTTTGCCGCCGGCGGTGCGCCGCGCCTTTTTGTGGAGCCAGTTGGAAGGCCTGGGTTATCGCGAGATTGCCGAGCGGCTCGCGGTCTCTGAACGCACGGTCAAGCGCTACATGGCCCAGGCCTATGAACATTGCCTGTTGGTGGACCTTTGAGTCGCGAGGTGGCGCGTGCTGCGGCGCAGTGGTTGGCGCTGCTCGAATCCGGCGCGGCCACCGAGCGTGACAACGCCAATTTGCAGGCGTGGCGCGACAGCCACCCTCAGCACGAACAGACCTGGCAGAAAGCCCAAGCGCTGCGCCAGCGCTTGCGTGACTTGCCCCAGGCCGTGGCAATGGCCAGCCTCGACCGTCCGCAAGCGGGGCGGCGTGCGCTGCTCAAGCGGGCCTTGGGCGTGGCGGCCCTGGTGCCGACGGCCTGGTTGATCAGCCGGCAGTTGCCCATCGAGGCGTGGCGAGCTGATTTGCACACCGCCACCGGCGAGCGCAAGCGCCTGCCGTTGGCCGATGGCAGCAGCCTGCAGCTCAACACGGCGACGGCGGTGGATGTTGACCTCGTACAGCGGCGCATCACGCTGGTGGACGGCGAGTTGGCGCTGACGGTGCCGGGCGCGGCGGCGATCAGCGTGCACACGCGCTACGGCCAGGTAGAGGTGAGCCAGGGCGACGTGTGCGTGCGGCAATTGGCGTCCGGTTGCCTGGTATCGGTGTTCAAGGGCGCGGTGCAGGTGCGTGATCTGGGCGGGCAATTGACGACGTTGAACAGCGGTCAGCAAGCCTCGTTAAAGCCTCACGGGCTGAGTGCCAGGGCGGCGTTTGACGTGCAGCAACTGGGCTGGCGTGACGGCGTATTGACCGCACAGAACCAACCCTTAGGGGAGTTCCTGCGTGAGCTGGAACGTTACCGCCCTGGCGTGTTGCGCTGGGACCCGAGCCTGGAAACGCTGCGCGTCACCGGCAGCTTTCGCCTGGATGACACCGACCGAATCCTCACGCTGTTGGCCCAGACCCTGGGGTTTGAGGTGCGAGCGCGCACGCGGTATTGGGTGACACTCAGCCGAACCCTGGTTTGACGCTGGCCACCAGGCTCGTAGTGGTGAGCAGGCTTATTGTGGCTAGTAGGCTTGTTTGTGGCGAGCAGGCTTGCCCTGCGTTGGGCTGCGTAGCAGCCCCAAACTAGTCACCGCAATTTTCCAGATGTTCTGCTTTGCGAACCCAAGGGGCCGCTGCGCGACCCAACGCAGGGCAAGCCTGCTCGCCACAAACAAGCCTGCTGACCACAACAAGCCAGCTGGCCACAACAGGCGGGCCTGGCATAACAGTCCCACTGGCCTCAGGGAGGCAACTCATTGCCCAGTGCCTAAATCACATGCGCGCGCTGCAACTCGGTCAAAGACTGTGCCTTGAGCTGCGCCAGCACCGGGTCACGTCGGTCCCGTGGGTGTGGCAGGTCGACTGCCAGTTCCTGGCGAATACTGCTCGGCCGGTTGTCCATCACCAGCACCCGGTCACTCAAGTACAGCGCCTCGTCGACATCATGGGTCACCAACAGCAAGGCAATTCCATGGTGCTCGGCCAGTTGCAGCAGCAAGTCCTGCAGTTTCATGCGGGTAAAGGCATCCACTGCGCTGAACGGCTCATCAAGCAATAACACCTGCGGGCGTGAATACAGCCCGCGTGCGATGGCCACGCGTTGCGCCATGCCGCCGGACAAGGCCTTGGGCAGCGCCTGGGCGAAGCCGGTGAGGCCGACCTCTTCGATCAGTTGGGTAACCCAGGCCTTGTCGTAGTGGCTGTCATCGCTGAAACCGATGTTCTGTTCCACTGTCAGCCAGGGCATCAGCCGTGGTTCCTGGAACACAAAGGCGACTTCGCCTTCCGGGCTGCGCAGTTCGCCCTGGAAGTCGGTGTCCAGGCCGGCGGCGATGCGCAACAACGTGCTTTTGCCACATCCGCTAGGCCCCAACAGGCTCACGGTTTCGCGCGGCTGCAGCGCCAACTGCAGAGTGTTCAGCACCGCAGTGCCGGCAAAGCTTTTGCGCGCCACGCGAAGCGCTAATAACGCTTGCATACTCATTGCTCCGCACCCTGGCCGGTGAAGGTGTCGCGCCAGGCCAGGCAGCGTTTCTCCAGCGCTGCGAGCAGGCCATCGCTGAGCTTGCCCAGCAGTGCCAACACGATAATGGCGGCCAGCACGATGTCTGGCCGTGAAGTTTCCCGACCATCGCTGAGCAAGTAACCGAGGCCCTTGGTGGCCGCGATCAATTCGGCCGCCACCAGGAACATCCACGCCAGGCTCAAGCCGCTGCGCAGCCCGGTGAACAGGCCGGGCAGGGCGGCGGGCAGCAGAATCCGGCGCACCAGGCGTGCTCGGCTGAAACCGTACATTTGCCCGACTTCCACCAGCTTGCGATCAATATCGCGAATCGCCGCGACCCCGTTGAGGTACACCGGAAAGAACGCGCCAATCGCGATCAGCACGACCTTGGAGGTTTCATCGATACCCAGCCACAGCAGCAACAACGGCACCCAGGCCAGGCTCGGAATCGAGCGCAGCCCGGCGAAGGTCGGCTCCAGATACGCTTCGGCTTCACGGCTCAAACCCACCCAGGCGGCAAACACCAGCGCCAGGCTGGCACCGATGGCAAACCCCGCCAGTACCCGCAGCAGGCTGGCGCTGATGTGTTTCCACAACGCGCCTTCGGCCAGGTCGGTGAGGGTCACTGCGATTTCGCTGGGGGCCGGCATTTGGTAGGACGGCAGCCAGCCGATGCGCACCACGCCCTCCAGTACCAGCAGGATCAGCACCGGCAGCACCAGGCCCTTGAGCCGTCGCGGCCAGGCACTGCGGTTGACCACCACGGGCGTCGACAGCGGCAGTGATTGGCTTTTATCGGTCATCACGCCTCCCTTAAGGCTTGGGCAGGGTTTGGCCAAACGAAGTGTCGATCAACTGATCGATCACGGGGTCGACATCCACGCCACGGCGGACTAACTCCTCGGACACCAGGATCGGCGCGGCGGCCTTGGATGACGCCACGTCCGTGGCGCTCAGCAGCGGGTTGCTCAGGTCGGTTCGCGACAATTGCAGCTTGGCCACTTCCAGCGGCAGTCCGGCTTCGTCGGCGAGCAATTTGGCGAATTCATCCGGGTGTTTCACGGCCCAATCACGCGCCTTTTCATAGGCACCGAGGACCTTGGTGATGGTCTGCGGGTGTTCTTTGGCATATTGCTCGGTGACGCTGACCACGCCGTAGCTGTTGAAGTCTTTATTGCGATACAGCAAGCGCGAACCGGCCTGGATCTGACTCGCGGCCATGTGCGGGTCGAGGCCGGCCCAGGCGTCTACGTCGCCTTTCTCCAAGGCGGTGCGGCCGTCGGGGTGCTGCAAGTGCACCAGCTCCACATCATCCTTTTTCAGCCCCGCCAGTTGCAGGCTGCGCAGGGTGAACAGGTACGGGTCGGTGCCTTTGGTGGCGGCGATTTTTTTGCCTTTAAGGTCTGTGACGGTTTTGAGCGGCGAGTCTTTGCGCACCACCAGTGCGGTCCATTCAGCCCGGCTGTAGACGTACACCGATTTGATCGGGCTGCCATTGGCGCGGCTCAACACTGCCGACAAGCTGGCAGACGAGGCAAAGTCGACGCCGCCACTGTTGAGGTATTCCAGCGAGCGGTTGCTGCCTTGGCTCAGCACCCAGCCGACCTTGGTGTGGGGAAGCGACTGTTCGAGCCAGCCAAAATGCTTGAGCACCAGGCTCACGGGCGAATAGTAGGCGTAATCGAGGTTGACCTGGGCGGGGTCGGTTTCGGCGGCAAAGGCCTGGGGTTGCAGGCACAGGGCGAGGGCGCAGGCACTCAATAAAGCAAAGGGTTTCATGGAACAGCTCCAGACAAGGCGTTGAGAGAAGGCTTTTCTTATATTCAGAAAATTGAAATGGCATGTTCCATCATGCTTTATAGGAATATGCAGTCTCTGTGCCATGTTGTGCGCAGCGTCTTTACGCGGGTTTCTATGGGTGCGGCTGTAGCGGGAGAGGGCAAAGTGTTGAATGGCTGTTGGCAGGCGAACATCTCGCATATATCCATATCGTATAAATAAATACGTATATATTCCTTTTAATGTTGGTGCCGATAACGCATTTTGAGGGCCTGCGCATTCGTGCGGATTGACCCAACAGCCAAAAGGAAAGCCGACATGACCATTAAAGCGATCAACGTGCGCAACCAGTTCAAGGGCGTGATCAAGGAAATTCTGCTGGGGGAAGTGGTGTCCGAAATTGATGTGCAAACTGCGTCCGGCATCGTCACCTCAGTGATCACCACCCGCTCGGTGCGTGACCTGGAATTGAAAGTGGGCAGTGAAGTGATTGCCTTTGTGAAGTCGACTGAAGTGTCGATTGCCAAGCTGTAAATGTGTTCGCAAGTGTGGGAGTTGGGATGGCTGTGATGGCGGTCTTTTGGCGGGGTGCATATCCGTTATTTAGGTAACGGCCGCTTATGGTTCCGCTCTTACAGCGGGTCACTTTTGTAAAGACACAAAAGTAACCAAAAAGTCTTCGCCCCAACACTCGGTGCCTCGCTTAGGCTCGGCATGCCCGCAATCCGCCAGTGATTTGGGGGGTCGCCGCGATGGGCCATCCTTGGCCCAGCGCGGCTAAACCGGCATCCCTGCCGGTTTACCCCCCAAATCCCTGGCGAATTCCGGCTATCGTGTTTGACGGGGCGATTTCAGATCAAGATCAAAAGCGCAGATCAAAAGACCGCTGACTTCGCCAGCGAAAAGGATGTAAGGGCCGGAGCAACAGCAACAGCAACAGCAAAGCCATGCCCGGTCTAATGTGGGAGCTGGCTTGCCTGCGATGGCATCAACTCTGTGTAACTGATGTACCGAGGTGTCTGCATCGCAGGCAAGCCAGCTCCCACAGAAAAGCAGTTCTTCAGTGTATTCAGATAGGCTTTTGCCTTGCACTTGATCTGGCTTTTGCTTCAACCACTCAGGTCGGCTTTCAGGCCGCCATGCTGTAGATCTTGATCTTGATTTTGATCTGAGACGCCCCGTTAACCACGCTGGCCGAACGCAGGCTTGAATCCGTGGGTAACCCGGCAGGACGCCGGGTTAGCCGCGCTGGGCCAAGGATGGCCCATCGCGGCGGCCCACGGATTCAAGCCGGAGTGAGGGCACACCGAGCCTAAGCGAGGTGCCGAGTGGTGGGGCGAGGACCTTTTGGTTACTTTTGCGTCCTTGCAAAAGTGACCCGCTGTAAGAGCGGAACCAATAGAAGCCGTTACCGCAGCAACGGATATGTACACCGACAAACCGCCACATCAGGCAAGCCAGCTCCCACATTTACCAGCTCCCACATTGATGTGTGGGAACCTGCCCAATGCATCAGTTGATGCGCGGCCCACCGCCACCCGGTTGGTGCGGCTGCGGTTTATCCGGTGGCGCATCGCTGGGCAAGTTCTTTGGCGGTGTGTTCGGGTCTTCGTAGTGCTTGTGCAAATCCCCATCCAGCCGATTACTCGACGAGCCACCTTTGCCCGGCGTCTCCTCGAAGTGCTGCCATTCCGACTGCTGGAAGCGAAAGATACTGTCATCGGTCGGCGTGTCACGGCCGTGATAATGGTGGATTTCGTAGTGCGCGTACTCGACCTTTTCCGCCCAATCGCTCTGCAATAAACCGTCGTTGGCCAAACCCCGATACCAATCGTTTTCCGCGTTGGTGGCCTTCTGTTTTTTGTTGTGGTCGACAAAGTAACCGATGATCCCACCCACCACCGCCAGCACCACGCCGACCAGAAACAGCGGCCCGGTCAATGCCGCTGCCGTGCCTGCGCCAAACAGTGCTGCCGCCCCGAGTACCCCGGCCGAGGCGCCGAACGCGCCGCCGGCCACTTGCAGGCCACCGGCCGCCTGGGCCAGCGGGTCTTTGCTGGCGACGCCGCTCTTGATCGCCAAGGCGCCGAGCACGATATCGGCAAAACCTCCGGCAATGTCCGTGGCCGGACCGAGCACCTTGATCACGGAACCGGCGATTTTCGCCGACTTGGACGCGCCCAACTTGGCCGCACCGGCGGCAGCCAGGCCGTCATCCAGGTGTGTGGCCAGGCCATCGGTGGCTTGCTTGACCGCCGTGTCGCCTTCGCCAAACAACTTGCCGATGCCGTCGTACTGACTGTCGGGCACGGCATCCAGGGCCGCGGAAATTTCCTTGCTGACCTTGGCGTCGATCTCGCCGCCTGGGCCAAAATCCAGCATTTTGCCGGTCACGCCTTCCTTGCCCCAGATTTCCGGCAAGGTTTTGTCCAGGCCCAGGAAGTCCACCAGGCCGCCTTTGCCGAGGGTCTCGCCGATCTTGTCACCCAGGCGCACGAAGTGGCTGGAGCCACCGGCAAAACTCAAAAAGTCCTTGGCGATGCTCATGCGCTGCGCCGGGGTTTCGCCGAGTTTGCCGCCTTTGCCTACCAACTGGTATATCGCCGAAAACAGCGTCACACCGGCGCCCAAGGAACCGAGAATGCCTTTGCTGTTGAGGGTGTTGAACACCTCGCCGAGCATGCCGCGGTCCGCCACTGCGATGTAGGGTTTGCTCAGGGCCTTTTTGACATCGGCTTCACTGATGGTGCCGCTGTTCTTGTAGACCTCGCCAAGTTCTTCCAGGGCCTTGGTGACGCCGGCGGATTTCTCCTTGCCTTGCAGCCCCTCATTGAGGAATTTTTCCAGGGTTTCCTGGGTACGGCGTGGCAGGTCGAGCAGGTTGCCCTTGAGCACACCCTTGAGCAGGCCGAACAAGTCCTTGGTCGCCAGCTCCTTGTTGTCGTCGGAGATTTTACTCGGGTCCGAGAGGATCGCATTGAGGTCGGTGGTCAAGCCGTCGGCCTGGATATTCTGCGCGGCTTTGCTGGCGGCCTCGGGGTCGAACAGCGACAGCGAGGTGAGGGTGTCGCTCAAGTCTTTTTGCGCGTCGCTGGCCTTGCCCTGGTCTTGCAGGTCTTTGAGGTACAGCACGTAGTCGGGGTTGGCGGTGAGGTCGAGCAGCTTCTGCTTGACCTCATCTTTGTTCGGCAGCTTGTTGAGCGCGTCGTCCATTTTCGACTTGTAGTCGGCCTGGATGGTCGGGTCGTTGAACAGCTCGCCGATCTGCTTTTGCACGGCCTTGCCGTCGATGATGTCGTGCATGTCGGCCGCGCTCAGCTCGGTTTGCTTGTCATCCGACTCGCGCCAAGTAGTGTTGAACGGGCGTTTGGCTTCTTCATAGCCGGTGATGCCATGGCCATTCTGGTACGCGGCCTGGGCTTCCAGGGCGCGCACCAGCTTGGCCCGTGGGTCATCCTTGGGGATCGAGCCGTCCTTGACGCCGGCGCGGTAGGTGTCGATCAGTTGGGTGGTGGCCAACTCACTGACGCTCATGGTCGGCGACTTGTCGTCCTTGGGGTCCGAATGCACGCCGGTGTCCATGTTCAGCACATCCAGGTCACCGGCCTTGGGCAGGTTGTGCTTGGTGCGGGTGTCGTCGATGGAACTGGCGCTGAAGGCTTCCCATTTGGCCAGCACGTCATCGTAGAGCTGTGGGCTCAGTTCCTTGGAGACGATGACCTTGCCTTCGCTGGTTTCATAGCGGATCAGGCCGTCGCCCAGCTCATCGGGAGAGCCGAAAGTGATGTCGGTGTTTTTCAGGAAGTCATTCGGCCCGGCCAGCTTATAGCCGGCGTCTTCACTGGTGTGGATCTTAGCCCAGGTGTCGTTGGCCGTGGCCACGCTTTTGAACAGGTCGGGGCTGATGTCGGCAGACACCACCACCTTGGTGCCGTCCTGCAGTTCGTAGGTGAGGACGCTGTCTTTCTGGTCGTTGTTCCAGCTGAAGTTCTTGTAGTCGTTGAGGCCCGGTACGGGTGTGTTGGCGTCGGCCAGGGCTGCGCCGTTGTTCAGTTCGCCTTCAATCACGGCTTTTTTGCCGGGGTCGGAGTACACCGTGTTGAGGCCCGCCAGGTAGTCGAACAACTTGGGGTTGTCCTCACGGGCGACGACGACTTTTTCGCCATTGCTTTCGTAGCGGATCAGCCCAGGGCCGACTTCGTCCACCGGGCCTACCGCCGTGCCGCCGTAGGGTGGCCATACTTCGTTGTCGGTGGCGCGACGGTAACCGGCTTCCTCACTGCTGGAGAGGCCGCTAAAGCTTTCATAGGCCTCCTTGGCTTTTTGGAACGCCTCGGGGTTGTCGCGCTGGCTGATCACGAACTTGCTGCCGTCCTGGGTTTCGTAGCGGATCACGCCAGGGCCGGTTTCATCCGGCGGGCCGAGGGCTTTGTAATCGGCCAGCGCAGCCGGCGCCGTGCCTTCGGCGCCCAGGCTCTGATAACCGGCGTTCTGGCTGGCGACCACGCCAGAGAGTGACTTGAAGTCCTGGCTGACCTGCTTGAACAACTCCGGGCTGTCGTGCTCGCTGACGATGACCTTCTTGCCATCCTGGGTTTCATAACGAATCAGCCCAGTGCCCACCTCATCGGGTGGGCCGATGGCCTTGTAGTCGGCCAGGGCAGCAGGCGGCGTGGCGTCTCTGGCGGCGCGTTCATAACCGTCTTTTTTGCTCGCATCGAGCCCCGATGGCGGCTTGTCATGGGGTTCGACTTTTTTATGGGCGCTGTTCTTGAGCAACACAGCAAACGCTTCGCCCGATTGTGATGGCGTGCGCGGAAGGCTTTTGGGCTCGGACGAGCGATCAAGTGGCTGGGTCGACATGCCATGGAACTCCTGCTGTTGCCGGTGGGACGGGTCGGCAAAAACAGTAACAGCAGGGTTCGGCACTCGTTGCGAAAAGTTGTGAAATGCGTTTTAGCGGTGACGCAGTGCACGTTCCATGCGCTGCAAACCCTCTTCGAGCATCGATCGTGGGCAACCGAAGTTCAGGCGCACGAATTGCTGGCTGTCATCTCCGAATTCGATGCCTGCGCTCAGGCCGACCTTGGCCTGCTCCAGGAAGAACTGCTGCGGGTCGGCAAGATCCAGGGCGCTGCAATCGAGCCAGGCCAGGTAGGTGCCTTGTGGCGCGTGCATCACCACGCCGGGCAAGCGGGTTTGCACGGCGTGCAGCAGGTAGTCGCGGTTGGCTTGCAGGTACTGCACCAACGCATCCAGCCATTCGCTGCATTGGCTATAGGCGGCGCGGGTAGCTTCCAGGCCCAACGGGCTGACGCTGTCGACCATGCCGCAACGGGCATTGTTGAAGCGCTCGCGCACTTCGGCGTTTTGCACCACGGCAAAGCAGGTCTTCAGGCCGGCGACGTTATAGGCCTTGCTCGCCGACATCAGGGTGATGGTGCGTTGGGCGATCTCGGGGCTGAGGCTGGCGGTGGGAATATGGCGACGGCCGTCAAAGCACAGCTCGGCATGGATTTCGTCACTGATGATCAGTGCACCGTTGTCCATGCAAGCGTTGGCCACGGCTAACAGTTCTTCACGGGTAAAGACCTTGCCCACCGGGTTGTGCGGGTTGCTCAGCAGCAACGCACCGGCACCCTTCAGCGCCTGGCGCATGGCGGGCATGGGCGTGATGTACTCGCTGCCACGCAACTCGAACGGCACTTCGATACGCGGCAGGTTCCAGTGCCCGGGTGCCAGGCGAATCGGCCGGTAGTTCGGGGTTTGCAGCACCACGGGTTGGCCCGGATTGACGAACGCATGCAGGGCCATATTGAAACCGGGCTCGACACCGGGCAGGAACAGCAACTCTTCAGGCTGTACGCGCCAGGCGTACTTGGCCCAAAGGTCCGCGATGATCGCTTCGCGCACATCCGCGCCAGCCACGCTGTAGCCGAGGACCAACTGGTCGAGACGCGCGTGCAGGGCTTGCAGTACGGCAGGTGGCGCGGCGATATCCATGTCGGCGATCCACATCGGCAGAACGTCTTGCGGGTAACGGTTCCACTTGGTGCTGCCGGTGCCTTGGCGGGGGTGGATCGTGTCGAAATCAAAGCTCATGGGTGGCTCGTATCAGGGAGGCAGGTGCAAGAATGGCGCTGATTCTAGCGCCATTAATTTTATAGGCCAGTGCTGATTGCCGCCGACAGTTGCCGATGTGCCTGCTCCACGGCCCGGGCGACCGCTTCTTCACCCCTGACCATGGCGCCCAGGTACACAAAATCTACCGAGTGGATGCCCACCGTAGACAGGATGGTGGTCATGTAAGGCGTGAGAAAGTCCGGCTCATGCCCTTTGCGCGCATTGCCGCTGCTGACCAGCACGAAGGTGCGTCGGTCGTTGAGCAGGCCGACTTTTTCGAACTGCGCATTGATGGTGAAGCTGCGATGGATGCGCACTACATGGTCGATCCAGACCTTGAGCGCCGCCGGCACCGTGAAGTTGTGCACCGGCGTGCAGACGATCAACAGGTCGCAGGCTTCCAGCTCGACGATCAACTGTTCCGACAACGCCGTGGCGCTGCCACTCAAGCCGCCAGGCGTAGTGAGTGCATTCGCGTATTCACGGGTCAGCGGCGCCAGTGCGTGGCTGCCGTAGTCGCGCTCGATGACGTCGGCGCCAGGCACCAGGTCGTTGAGCAGGGCACGGGCCAGCTTGAAGGTCTGCGCGGCCTTGCCGTGGGGGCTGAAGCTGAGGAGCAGGGTGCGGGTCATTGGCTCAGGTCCTGGGAAAAGTGCATGCCCCGTGGCAGCAGGCCTTGGCGAAAGTAGAAGCGCTGGGCCAGGGCCATATGCAGGCCGGTGTCCAGCACCAGGTAACGATAACCGCGTGCGCGGGTTTCTGCGCGGACGCGGTCGAGCAACTGCTCGCCCAGGCGTCGGCGCTGCAAGGTGGCGTCCACCACCAGGTCATCGACGTAGATGAACTGGCCGTACAGGGTATTTTCCGTCAGGCGGTAGCCGGCCAGGCCAATGACCTTGCCATGTTCACGCGCGGCCAGCAGGTGATAGCCGTTCTGGCGTTGGCGCTGAACCTGGGCGGCGAAACTGGCAGCGTCGGTCAGGTGCGGGCGCAGTTGCTGCATCACGGCAAAGCTTGCAACGCAGTCGGCCTCGGTTTCCATGAGGGCGAATTCGACGTGCTCATTGGTCATTGAGGTTCTCCAGGTGCGCCTTGACCGCCGCGGGTACTTTGCGAAAGCTGATGGCTACGCGGTTCAAGGCGTTCATCAAGGAAATGGCCAGGGTCAGGTCGGCGACTTCCTTGTCGTTGAACACTGCGGCCACGGCGGCGTAATCGGAGTCTGGTACGTGGGTTTGCGCCACCTGGGTGACGACCTCGGCCCAGGCCAGGGCCGCTTGTTCACGCACGGTGAACAGCGGCGAGGCTTCATGCCAGGCGGCCAGCAGCATGATCTTTTCCAGGCTCACGCCTTGCTTGAGCAGGTCGCGGGAATGGGAGTCCAGGCAATAGGCGCAGCCATTGAGTTGCGAAACCCGCAGGTACACCAGTTCAATCAGTTCTTTCTCCAGGCCGCAGCCATGCACATAGCTGTGTACAGCGCCCAGGGCCTTGTAACCAGCAGGGGCGGCGTTGCCGTAATCGAGACGGTGTTTCATGGGTGATCCTTGGGTTGCGTTAAGAGATGCGCCATTTTCGGTGGTGGCAGGGTCGTTCGACAGGGGCATGATTGGACAAGTGGGTTGGGACATGATCAGACTCCACCTTGTCGTTCCGCCGAGCCCTTGTGATGTCGTCATTGCCCAAATATCAGGAAATCTACCGCCGCTTCCGGCTGGCCATTGACCAGGGCCAACTCGGCCCCGGTGATCGGGTGCCGTCGGTGCGCAGCCTGGCGCTGGAACTCAAGATCGCCCGTGGGACCGTGGAGGCGGCTTACCAGCTGCTGGTCAGCGAGGGGTTTTTTGAGGCGCGTGGGCAGGCGGGCACCGTGATTGCGCGGACATTGCCGCAAGTGGCGATGAAGCCCCCACCGCCTGCACCGCCGCCGACATCCGCGCCGCCAGCCTTGCAAATGGGCCAGCCGGCGCTGGATGCCTTCCCGCGTAAGCTCTGGGCGCGGCTGGTCACCCAGCAAGTACGCCGCACCGACGCCGACAGCCTGGCCATGGGCGATGTGCGCGGCGCCCAGGCGTTGCGCGTGGCGATTGCCAGCTATCTCGCGTTGTACCGGGGCGTGGAGTGCACGCCCCAACAGGTATTTATCTGTTCGGGGTATGCCGGCTCGCTGACGCTGTTGTGCGATGCACTGCAAATGGCCGGGCAGCGTTGTTGGTACGAAGACCCGGGCTACGTGCATGCACGGCAGTTGTTGATTCATCAAGGGGTTGAGCTGGTGCCGGTACCGGTCGACCGTGAAGGGCTGGATGTTGAGCAGGGCATCCAGCGTGATCGGCAGGCGCGGCTGGCGGTTGTGACGCCGGCACACCAGAGCCCGCTGGGTGTGGCGTTGAGCCTGGCGCGGCGCCAGGCCTTGCTGGCCTGGGCGCAAGCGCAGGGCAGTTGGGTGCTGGAGGATGATTACGACAGTGAGTTTCGCTACCAGGGCCAGCCATTGGCGGCGCTCAAAAGCCAGGATGTGCACGACCGGGTGATCCATGCCGGGAGCTTCAGCAAAATGCTGTTTCCGGGCTTGCGCCTGGGCTATCTGGTGGTGCCGGCGGCATTGGTGGAGGTGTTTGGGCGCAGCGCCGAGGCCTTGCAGCAGCGCGGTGCGCAGTTGTTGCAACTGACGGCGGCGGATTTTCTCGAGCAGGGCCACTTCACCCGGCATTTGAAGAAGATGCGTCAGTTGTATGCGTTGCGTAGGGGCTTTTTGGTCGCCGCGTTGCAACTGCATTGCGCGGACTTTTTACGCGTGGATGAACAGGCCGGGGGGATTAACCTGTTGGCGCGGTTGCTGGTGCCCGTGCCGGATCGTGTGGTTGCCGAAGCCGCCAATGAGGCGGGGTTGGCGGTTAACGCATTGTCGTCTTGGACCCTTGAACCGGGAGGTGCGCAGGGTTTGTTGATGGGCTTTACCAATGTGGCGACGGCGGAACAGGCTAATGAGCTGGGATTGAGGCTGTTGCAGATACTGCGGGCATGTCACCCGTAAAATGTGGGAGCCGGCTTTTTTGGGGGCGCTTCGCACCCCAGCGCAAGCAAGCTTGCTCGCCACGGCAAGCCCGCCCACACAGTTAGATCGTGTTCAGCTTTAAGCCGTCAGGGTTTTACGGGGGTTGGCAAGGTGACAAGGTTGACGTAGCCATCCCAGAATTTCTGCTGATCGACTCCAAACACCACCTGGGCTTTTTGCGTGCCCACCGGCGCGCCTTTTTTGTAGCCCAGCGCCCGGCCGTAGTCGGCGCCAAACGTGGCGTCCACATCCACCCACATATCGCGAGATTCGGTGACAATCTCCGGGCTCACCAGAAACAGCGCCGGCAAGCTGTCCCAGGTAAAGCTGTGGTAGCTCGGGTCTTTGTCGAACAGCGGCCCGAACTCGTGTGTGTAGAGATCGGCAATCGCACCTTTTTGGGCTATCACGCGCTCGTACACCGACTTGTCGAAGGTGACTTTCTCGCACACATCGTTGGGGAAAATCACGTGCTCGATGGGTGAGCGCAACACAATCTTCGCGGCCTCCGGGTCGAACCACCAGTTGAATTCCGCCGCCGGCGTGGTGTTGCCCGGAATCTCCAGGGCACCGCCCATGTACACGATGCGCTTGATCAGCGGCACGATGTCCGGCGCCGAGCGAATCGCCAGGGCGATGTTGGTCAGCGGGCCGACGGCCAGAATCGTCACCTGGTGCGGGTTGGCCCGCACGCTTTGCACGATGAACTGCGCGGCGGTTTCACTGCGCAGTTGGGTGTGCTTCGCCAGGCCATCCGGTGGCGCAACCAGTTGCGCGGGTGAAGTCGGGCGCGGGTTTTTGAACGCGCCCGGCCAGCCCGACCCAAACAGGGCTTTTTCTGCCTCGTAGGTGGCGTAGTCATGCAGCAACGGGTAGGCGGCGCCCGAGTAGACGCCGACCTGTTTTTCCACGCCCATGCGCTCTACCGCCTTGAGGGCGTCGACCTGTTCCTGGTCGACCCAGGCATTGCCGCTGACCAGGGTCATGCCTAGCAGGTTGATGCGTTTTTGCGCGTGCAACTGCGCGAGCATGATAAAGGCCTGGCCGTCATCATTGAGCACGTTGAAGTCGGTGTCGAAGATGACTTTTTCCGGCGCGGGTTGCG
This sequence comes from Pseudomonas sp. ChxA, assembly GCF_030263855.1. NCBI lineage: Bacteria > Pseudomonadati > Pseudomonadota > Gammaproteobacteria > Pseudomonadales > Pseudomonadaceae > Pseudomonas > Pseudomonas sp. ChxA. The sequence goes on along the minus strand of NZ_JARPMK010000001.1, from coordinate 3,938,745 downwards.
CTGCCTGCGCAGTACCGGCACACAGGCCGATGGCGACAAGCAACGCGCAGCTTTTAAGAAAACCTTGCATGGTGATTCATCCGCAAAAAATTGTTGTTGTTAACGGTTCACCAGTTTCGCCGGCAAGGCGATGACCAGGAAGCTGCTGAGGATCAGGCAGCCGGCGAAAAACCACAAGGCACCCGCACTGCTGCCTGTGACGTCGATCGCAACCCCCATCAACGAGTTGCTGACCAGGCCTGCGATATTCGCCACCGAACAGGCCAGGGCAAAGCCGGTCGCGGCTGCGGTGCCTTTGAGGAAGGTTGCCGGCAGGCTGAAAAACACCGGCACGGCGCCGATGATCGCGGCTGAGGCAATGGCGAACAGCAACACGGTGGCGACCACGCTGTGGGTAAAGAACGTGCTGGCGGCCATGGCCGCTGCGCCGATGAAGAACGGCACGATGATGTGCCAGCGACGTTCGCGGTGTTTATCGGAGCTGGCGCCGATCAGCAGCATGCCCAGCAATGCGGCAACGCTAGGCAATGCAGTGAGGACGCCGATGTGGAAGGTGTCGGTCACCCCGGCATTGCGGATGAAGGTCGGCATCCAGAACCCCATGGCATAGGCGCTGAGCAGGATCGAGAAGTCGATACCGCCGAGCATCCACACTTTGAGGTTGAAGAAGCCGTCACGGAAGCTGTGCTTGCTGCCGGTGGCGTCGGCTTCGTCCTTGCGCAGTTCGCTTTCCAGCAAGGCTTTTTCTTCGTCCGACAACCATTTGGCCTGCTGGAAGGAATTGGGCAATGCCCAGAAGGTCAGCACGCCAAGCAAGACGCTGGGCACCGCTTCGATCAGGAACAACCATTGCCAGCCGCGCAGGCCGCCCATGTTGTCGAAGTGGCCCATGATCCAGCCCGACAGCGGGCCGCCGATGACGCTCGACAGCGGCAGGCCGATCATGAACAGCGCGATGATGCGCCCGCGTCGGTGCGTCGGGAACCAGGTGGTCAGGTAATACAAGACGCCCGGCAGAAAACCGGCTTCGGCGGCGCCGAGCAGAAAGCGCAGGATATAGAACTGGGTGGTGGAGGTGACCAGCATGGTGCAGGCCGAGAGCAGGCCCCAGGTGATCATGATGCGCGCGATCCAGATCTTCGCGCCGACTCGTTCGAGAACCAGGTTGCTGGGCACTTCAAAGATGATATAGCCGACGAAAAACAAGCCGGCACCGAGGCCGAACGCGGTTTCGCTGAAGTGCAACTGGTCGAGCATCTGCAACTTGGCGAAGCCGATGTTGATGCGGTCCAGGTAGGCGGCCAGGTAGCAGAAACACAGGAACGGAATCAGCTTCCAGGTGATCTTGTGGTAGAGCGTGGTAACGGGGTCGGCGACCGTGGTCGCGGGCGCTGCATTCGCAATGGGCATTGGGGTGTCTCCTGGCGGTGACTTATGGTTTTTATACAGCCGCTTTTTTCCAGCACTTCGGAGTGCTGTAAAAGCGACATCCAAAGGCAGTGTCAGAAGACTGAAAGCTGCACCGGCTTTTTAATGTGGGAGCTGGCTTGCCTGCGATAGCGGAGTGTCAGGCAACATAATTATTGCTGATCCTCCGCTATCGCAGGCAAGCCAGCTCCCACAGTTGGGCGGGGGCGGCTCACAGTTTTGTGCAAGACCGCGCTCTATGGCGCAGTTCTTCGTAACCTTTATTGCTCCCTGAACTTGCTCATCGCCTCCTGCTTGCTCACTACATCGCCATATTTGCTGTCGATGTCGAACAGGTTGGCTGCATGGGGCGCCGGGTGTCGGTCGCCGACGCATTCGCGCACGACGATGGTGCGAAACCCATGCTGCACCGCATCCACCGCTGTGGCGCGGATGCAGCCGCTGGTGGAACAGCCGGCCAGCACCACAGTGTCGATGCCTTGGGCGTGCAGCATCGGGGCCAGGCTGCTGCCGAAGAAGGCGCTGGCGTACTGTTTGGTGATCACCACTTCATCCGCCTTGGGCAACACTTCGGGGCAGAACGCCGCGAGCGGGTTGCCTTCGACCATGTCTTTCATCACCGGCGCCTTCTTGACCCAGATACCACCGTCGGAGAAATGGCCGGGATGGTAGCGGATATTGGTGTGCACCACCGTAATCCCGTGCCGGCGAGCAGTGGCCAGCAACTCGACGCTTTCGGCCACGGCCACCACCACTTCAGGGGCATACAGCGGCGCGCCTTCGGTGGTGTAACCCTGCATAAAGTCGATCATCAGCAGCGCGGATTTTTTTCCGAAGCCGATGCGATTGCCCCAGACGCCCTGATAATTGGCGTCGGCGGATTGTTCACTCATTCTTTCAGCCCTCATTTTTGTGTGGCGAGCGTGTTGTGGTGAGTGAGCTTATGTGGCCAGCGAGCTTGCTCGCGCTGGGCTGCGAAGCAGCCCCAAAAAAGCGGGAGCGCTGCGCACTCCAGCGCGAGCAAGCTCGCTCGCCACATAAGCTCATTCACCACAACAAGTTCATTCACCACATAGGTTCATTCACCACAACAAGCTCATTCACCCCATAAGCTCATTCACTACATAAGCTCGCTCACCACATAAGCTCATTCGCCAAAAGTGTCAGTAAGCGCCAGAGAGCAGGGCACCGGCACCGGGCACGATAGGTTCCAGGTCCAACGCCTTGAGCATCGCGTAGGTGGTGGCGATGGCCGCCGTGAGCACCGGTTTGCCGGTTTGCGCTTCAACCTTGGCCACCACCGGCAGCGACTGCATCTGCACGCAGGCCGAGAGAACGATCACGTCCACCCCTTCCAGGTTCATGTCGGCGACGATGGCCGGCAGGTTGGCCGGGTCGTGGCGCGCCACTTCGAGGTTGTCGGGGATCTCCAGGGCGCGCCAGTCCACCACCTCAAAGCCTTCTTCGCGGATGTAGTTCACCACCAGCTCGGTCAGCGGCTTCATGTACGGCGCGACGATGGCGATGCGCTTGGCGCCCATTACTTTCAAGCCTTCGATCAAGGCGCCGGCGCTGGTGATTACCGGGGCGTTGGCGTCGTTGTCAGCGGTGGCTTTACGCAGGCGCTGTTCGGAGTTGCGGTGGTAACCCAACCCCATGGCCATGATCGCCACCAGGCAGGCATAACCCAGCACATCGACCTTGGCATCGGACAGCTCGATGGCGCAGCGGTCGGATTCGCCGTCCATCGCCGCCAGTTCTTCCTTGCGCACCTGCTTCATGCGCATGCGGCTGGAGTGAAAGGTAAAGCGTTCAGGGCGGATCGCCTGGCGCGCGTTAAGCATCGCCGGGATCTCGGTTTCCATGGTGGTGTTCGAACTCGGCACGATCTGGCCGATGCGGTAAGGCTTGAGCATGGTGGTCCCCTTATTGTTGTGTGAGAAAACCGTCGAGGGCGGCAAAAAAGCCCTCAAGGTCATCCCACGGAATCATGTGCCCGGCGTTCGGCACGCGGGCGACCTTGATAGCGGGCTGCAGGTCCTGGATTTCGGCGATGTCTTCATCCAGGATCACGCCGCCGCGCCCGGCCACCATCAACAGGGCAGGGGCCTTGAGCTTGGGCAGGTGCTGGTGGAAGTCGACCGTGTGGAAGTCATTGAAGGCGCGCACGATGGCGGGCTCATAACAGGTGTGCAGCCATTCGGCGCGCAGCTGCAGTTGCTCGATGGTCCAGGTGGCGCAGAAGGCGCGCATCGCATCAGCGTCCATGCCGACCAGCGATTGGCGGATCGAGTCGACGTACCACGGCAGCTTGCTTGGGTATTCACGGCGGCCAGGGCCGGACACTGGCGGGTCGATCAGCACCACGCGGTTCACGCCTTGGGGGTGCAGGACCGCACTGTGCGCGGCAAACCGTGCGCCCATGGAATGGCCGACCAGGTGGTAGCTATCCAGACCAAGCGCATCGGCAAACGCGCCAATGTCCTCGGCGCAGGTGTCTGCGCTGTAGTCCAATTGCGGCCCTGTGGACGACAAGCCGCGCCCGCGCACATCCAGCACGTAAGTGTCGAACTGTGTGCCAAGGCGCTCAGCCACAAAACCCCAGGTAATCGCCGGGCTGGTGATGCCCGGGATCAAAATCAGCGCTTGGCCTTTGCCGCCGTAGCGCAGGTAGTGCTGGCGAATGCCATTGGCTTGCACATTGGCGCCATACAGGAAGGTGCTCACGCGGCCACCCCCGATTTCAGTTCCTGGGCGTACAGGTCATAACCGTAGACCCAGGCCGGGTCTTCCTGGGTGCGCAGCCAGGTGTTGGCATTGGACACCGCTTGTACGCGGGACGCGCGTTCCTTGCGGTTGGCTTCGTAGAGCTGGAACGCCGTGCGGTAGTCGCTGATGCCGGTTTCCTGCAGGCAACGGGTGAGCATGGCCGCGTCTTCGATGGCCATGCCAGCACCCTGGGCCATATGCGGTTTCATCGGGTGGCAAGCGTCGCCCAGCAACACCAGGCGGCCACGGCTCCACAGCGGCAACGGGTTACGGTTGCGCAACGGCCATTTGGTCACGCTTTCGGTGGACTCGATCAGCGCCTGCACGGTGGGGTGGTAGCCCTTGAACGCGTCGAACATCTCTTCGCGGCTGCTGTCCACGAACGCGCCCTGGAAGTCCCATTCGGCATGGGGCACGCCGGTCACGTAGTAGTACTCGTCGCGCTTGCCGGTGGTGTAGTAGACCATCATGTGGCGGTCCTCGGTCCACCACTTGATGCAGTCTTCGAACTTCAAGTCGTACTTGGCCAACTGGTCGCCACGGATCAGCGCACGGTGCGCGACCCAGCCGCTGTACAGCGGTTTTTCCACGCCGAGCAGCTCTTCACGGATCTTGGAGTTGATGCCATCGGCGCCGATCACGATGTCGGCGTAGGTCACTTCGCCGTCGGCAAAGGTCAGGCGCACTTGGGTGTCGGTTTCTTCCAGGGTTTCCAGTCGCTTGTTGAAGTGCAGGGTGCCGGGTTTGAGGGTCGACATCTGCAATGCATGCAAGTCGCCACGGTGCACGGTGATGTAGGAAGCGCCGTAGCCGGTGAGTGGAATACGCGAGAGGTAGTCACCGCTTTCGCCGCAACGGCTGAACCAGTGCTCGGGGTGCGAGCCCATCAGGTCCAGCTGTTTTTCGATGCCCATGCGGCGGAAGATTTTCATGATGTTAGGCCCCATGTGGATGCCTGCACCCAAGCGGGAAAACTCCGGCGCCTGTTCATAGATATCGACATCGAAACCGGCTTGTTGCAGCAGGGTGGCTGCCGCCGCACCGCCCAGGCCGGCACCGACGATGGCGATTTTTTGTGTGCTTCCCATGGGGCGTGAACCTCTCTCTTTTTGATTTTCGGCGGCATCTGTCCGCAAGGTTTTTAAAGTGTATACGCTCATTTTTTAAAATGGGAAGCCCGCTTTCACAATTTTATTTTTTGGCCATATTTATCCTGTGTAACGGGTTATAGCCTTTATCTGTTGTGGTTGTGTGGTTTGGTAACGTTTTGGTGTGCTACTTGCAGTTCGTCTTCAATTCGGGTCTTATCGTTATTAATTGGCGTACACACTATAAAAATGCACTAGGGTGAAGCGCAGTGCTTGAACTTGGTGCAGCCCCACAGGAGACAGGAAAATGCCGGTAAGCGATTGCGAACTGACCCAGATGTTTGAGCACGTGTTGAAACTGTCGAAGGTCGACCCGACCCAGAGCGTCGCCGTGCTCAAGAGCCATTACTCGGACCCGCGTACCGTGCGTGCTGCGATGGACGCGGCGCAGCGCCTGGGGGCCAAGGTGTATGCGGTGGAACTGCCGTCGTTCAACCATCCCAAAGCGATGGGCAACGACATGACCGCCTACTGCGGCGACACCGCACTCACCGGCAATATCGCGGCCCAGCGCGCGTTGGAGGCCGCCGACCTGATCGTCGACACCATGATGCTGCTGCACTCGCCGGAGCAGGAGCAGATCCTCAAGACCGGCACGCGCATCCTGCTGGCCGTGGAGCCGCCGGAAGTGTTGGCGCGCATGCTGCCCACCGAAGCCGACAAGGTGCGCGTGCTGGCAGCCGAGCAGTTGCTGAAGAAGGCGCGCTCGATCCACGTCAAGTCCCGCGCCGGCAGTGATTTCCGCGCAGCGTTGGGCCAGTATCCGTCGGTCACCGAATACGGTTTTGCCGATGAGCCTGGGCGCTGGGACCACTGGCCGAGTGGTTTCCTGTTCTCCTGGCCCAACGAAGAAACCGCCGAGGGCGTGCTGGTGCTGGATATCGGCGACATCCTGCTGCCGTTCAAGACCTACACCCGCGAGAAGATCACCCTGGAGATCGAGAAGGGCTTTATCACCAAGATCCACGGTGGTTTCGAGGCCGAGTACCTGCGCGACTACATGAAATATTTCAATGATCCGGAGGTGTACGGCATCTCTCATATCGGCTGGGGCTTGCAGCCAAAGGCGCAGTGGACGGCCATGGGTTTGCACGACAAAAACGACGGCATGTGCATGGACGCGCGGGCGTTCTACGGCAACTTCCTGTTCTCCACCGGGCCGAATACCGAAGTGGGCGGCACGCGCAAGACGCCGTGCCATATGGATATTCCGCTGCGTAATTGTGATGTGTACCTGGATGAGGAGGCGGTGGTGATCGGCGGCGATGTCGTCGCACCGCAAGCGTCTCTGGCACGCTGAGTTTTCAAAGGTGGGAGCTGGCTTGCCTGCGATAGCGGTCTGGCAGGCACATCATGGCTGGCTGACCCGGCGCTATCGCAGGCAAGCCAGCTCCCACAGTTTGAGTGTGTTCCTTCAGTTCGAGGCTTGAGTCCGTTCACCATCCCCGCCATCATGCCCACCATCGCCAATCACCCACCGAGCCACGCCGTGCCTGATTCCTACGTTTTCTCTGAACAAGTTGGCCACCTGCTGCGCAAGGCCTACCAGCGCCACTTGGCGATCTTTCAGCAGAATGTCGGCGACTCGCAGCTCACCGCCGTGCAGTTCGTCACCCTGTGTGCGCTGCGCGATCACGGTGCAAGTTCACTCACTGAGCTGGTCAAGGCCACGGCCGTCGACCAGGCGACCATTCGCGGGATCGTCGAGCGGCTCAAGGCCAAGGCGCTGATTACGCTGGAGCCGGACCCCCAGGACAAGCGCAAGGTGGTGGTCGATTTATCTGCTGCCGGCGCCGAACTGGTCGCGCAAACCGCGCCGCGCGCCGCACAGATCAGCGAGCTGACCATGAGCAACCTCAACCCCGCCGAGCGCGTGGCGGTGCTGTTCCTGCTGCGCAAGATGATCGACGATCCGCAGGAATAGCGTCCTTCCTGTGGCAAGCGCCCACCCTTTGGCATCGTTTTTGCTCTGAGTTCATGTAGTAGTCACTTCACGTGTCAAGTGTGTCGCGAGGCCCCAACTGCGCGACGCTTTTTTTTGACTGTTTCGTGTAGTGGTTGCTTCATCAACTGATACAGGCGAAGCGAATGATCAGCCCACCCATCACCGTTGCCCTCAAGGTCAACGGCCACACTCGCGAAGTCTGCGCGATGGCGGATACGCCGCTGTTGCTGGTGCTGCGCAATGATCTGCAGCTCAACGGTCCCAAGTACGGCTGCGGCCTGGGCGAGTGCGGTGCCTGCACCGTGATCATCGATGGCGTGGCGGCGCGCTCGTGCGTGTTTCCGCTGGCGGGTGCAACCGGGCGCGAGATTGTCACCCTTGAGGGGCTCGGCACACGCCAGGCGCCGCACCCCGTGCAGCAAGCCTTTATTGATGAGCAGGCGGCGCAGTGCGGTTATTGCCTCAACGGCATGATCATGACTGCCAAGGCTTTGCTCGACCGCAACCCCAACCCCAGCGAAGCCCAGGTGCGCAATGAGCTGTCGGGCAACCTGTGCCGCTGCGGCACCCATATCGAAATCCTGCGCGCCGTGCTGCGTGCGGCGCAGCTCTTGAGCGTGGAGGGCCGACCATGACTGATATTTCCCGTGACCAATGGCTGGCCAAGTCGGGCGTCTTATTGATTGTCGATGATGTGCTGCCACCTTCAGGCCCGGTGGCCAAGGGCGGCACACCGACCGTGAAACCCAAGGAACTGGGGCTGTTCATTGCGGTGAACGATGACGGCCTGGTCTATGCCTTTAATGGCCACGTGGACCTGGGCACCGGCATTCGCACGTCGCTGGCGCAGATTGTGGCCGAGGAGCTGGACCTGAGCATGGAGCAGGTCAAGATGGTCCTCGGCGATACCGAACGTGCGCCCAATCAGGGCGCCACCATCGCCAGTGCGACCTTGCAGATTTCGGCGATCCCGCTGCGTAACGCGGCCGCCGAAGCCCGGCGCTTTTTGCTCGCGCGCGCAGCGGGGCGCTGGGGCGTGAGCACGGGCAGCCTCAAGGTTGATGCCGGGGTTGTGCATGCCGCTGATGGGCGCACCACCACCTACGGCGAACTGGTCAGCGGCCAGCATGATCAGTTGCGCATCAGTGGTGACGCGCCGTTAAAACCTGTCGAGGATTACCGCCTGGTAGGCAAGGGCGCCGCGCGCGTGGATATCCCCGGCAAGGCCACCGGCGAGCTGACCTACGTACACGACATGCGCGTGCCGGACATGCTCCATGGCCGCGTGGTACGCCCACCGTATGCGGGGCTCGACTGCGGCGATTTTGTCGGCAACAGCCTGCTGAGTGTGGATGAGGCCTCCATCGCGCATATCCCCGGCATCGTCGCGGTGGTGGTGATTCGCGATTTTGTCGGCGTGGTGGCGTTGCGCGAAGAACAGGCGATCAAGGCCGCCGACGCACTGCAAGTGCACTGGAAACCGTGGAACAACGCCTTGCCGGACATGAGCGATGTCGAGCAAGCCATCCGCGACAACCCACGGGTGCGCCGCACGGTACTTGACCAGGGCAATGTCGATGAAGCCTTGGCGGGCGCCAGCCAGCGCATGCCGCGCAGCTATTTGTGGCCGTACCAGATGCATGGCTCGATCGGGCCTTCGTGTGGCGTGGCGGATTATCAAGCAACCGGCAGCCGCGTGTGGTCCGGCAGCCAGAACCCGCACCTGTTGCGTGCAGACCTTGCATGGTTGCTGGAATGCGACGAAGCGCTGATCGACGTGATCCGCATGGAAGCCGCCGGCTGTTACGGGCGTAACTGCGCGGACGATGTGTGCGCCGATGCCTTACTGCTGTCGCGCGCCGTGGGCAAGCCGGTGCGGGTGCAACTGACCCGCGAACAGGAGCACCTGTGGGAGCCCAAGGGCACCGCGCAGTTGATGGATGTGGACGGCGGGCTCAACGCCGACGGCAGCATCGCCGCCTATGATTTTGAAACCAGTTACCCGTCCAACGGCGCGCCGACCCTGGCGCTGTTGCTGACTGGCCGCGTGGAGCCGGTGGCGGCGATGTTCGAGATGGGCGACCGCACCTCGATCCCGCCTTACGCCATCGATAATATGCGCGTGACCATCAACGACATGGCACCCATCGTGCGCGCCTCGTGGATGCGCGGCGTATCGGCGTTGCCCAACACCTTTGCGCATGAATCCTATATCGACGAACTCGCGTTTGCCGCGGGCGTCGACCCGGTGGAATACCGCCTGCGTTACCTCAAGGACGAGCGCGCCATCGAGCTGGTCAAATCCACCGCCGAACGTGCCAACTGGTCACCGCGCACGGCGCCGATGCTAACCGCCAACGAGGACCACCTGTTACGCGGTCGTGGTTTTGCCTATGCGCGCTATATCCACAGCAAATTCCCCGGTTTCGGCGCGGCGTGGGCGGCGTGGGTGGCGGATGTGGCGATCGACAAACACACCGGCGATGTGTCGGTGACGCGGGTGGTGATCGGCCATGACTCGGGAATGATGATCAACCCGGCGGGCGTGCAGCACCAGATCCACGGCAATGTGATCCAGTCCACCAGCCGTGTACTCAAGGAACGCGTGACCTTTGAAGAGTCAACGGTGGCGAGCAAGGAGTGGGGCGGCTACCCGATCCTGACCTTTCCCGAAGTACCCAAGATCGACGTGCTGATGATGCCACGCCAGGACCAGCCGCCCATGGGCGCTGGCGAGTCGGCCTCGGTGCCGAGTGCGGCGGCGATTGCCAATGCGATCTATGACGCCACCGGCATTCGTTTTCGCGAGCTGCCGATTACGCCCGAACGGGTGTTGGCGGCGCTGAATGCCGGCACCCTTGGCGAGCCTGCCAAGTCGCCGGAAAAACGCAGGAAGTGGTGGTTCGGTGCGTTGTTTGCAACCTTGGGCGCAGTGCTGGCCACGGCCTGGCCGTTTCACCCTGAAATCGCACCGATTGCGCCGCCCAGCGCGGGCACCTGGTCCAAGGCCACCCTGGAACGCGGGCGCTTGCTGGCGGCGGTGGGCGATTGCGCGGTGTGCCATACCGCGCCGGGTGGCGCGACCAATGCCGGCGGCCTGGCAATGCAAACGCCGTTCGGCACGCTGTACAGCAGCAATATCACGCCAGACGTGAAAACCGGCATCGGCGCCTGGTCATACCCGGCATTCGAGCGGGCGATGCGTGACGGCATTGGCCGCGATGGGCGCAACCTGTACCCGGCGTTTCCCTATACGGCGTTTCGCAATATCAATGATGCGGACATGCAGGCACTGTATGCCTACCTGATGTCCCAGGCGCCGGTCAGCCAGGCACCGACGCCGAATGCCATGCGCTTTCCGTTCAATATCCGGCCGTTGATGGCGGGCTGGAATGCGCTGAACCTGCGGCGTGGTGAAATCACCCCGCAGCCTGCGCGCAGTGAGCAATGGAATCGCGGCAATTACTTGGTCAATGGCCTCGGGCACTGCGCCGCGTGCCACTCGCCGCGCAACCTGATGGGCGCGGAGAAGGGCGGTAAATCCTTTCTGGCCGGGGGCATGGTCGATGGCTGGGAGGCGCCCGCGTTGACGGGCTTGTCCAAGGCACCGACGCCGTGGACCGAAGACCAGTTGTTCAGCTACCTGAGCACTGGCTATTCCGATTCCCATGGCGTGGCGGCAGGCCCGATGGGGCCGGTGGTGAGCGAACTGTCAAAGCTGCCCAAGGCCGATATTCGTGCGATGGCAGTGTACCTGGCGTCGCTCAATGGCGAGGCATCTGCCGAGGTGCAAGTTGTGGTCGCGGCCGTTCCGAACCCGAATGGCCGACGTGTATTCGAAGGCTCATGTAAAGCCTGTCATGCCGATGGCCTGGGGCCGAAGCTGTTTGGGGTGAGCCCGTCGTTGGCGAGCAATACCAATGTGTTCAGTGACCAGCCGGATAATTTGATCAAGGTGATTTTGCAAGGGATCAGCAGCCCGGCGACCCGGGACTTGGGGTATATGCCGGGGTTCAAGGACAGCCTGTCGAATGGCCAGGTGGCGGATCTGGTTGACTACCTGCGCGGGCGCTTTGCACCGAATGCGCCACGGTGGAAGGGCCTGGAACAAAAGGTTGCGCACTTGCGCGCTAACCCGGGCACGCATTGATTGGACACGGTTAAAACTGTGGGAGCTGGTTTGCCTGATGTGGCGGTTTGTCGGTGTACATATCCGTTGCTGCGGTAACGGCTGCTATTGGTTCCGCTCTTACAGCGGGTCACTTTTGGCAAACGCCCCAAAAGTAACCAAAAGGTCTGTGCCCCACCACTCGGCCCCTCGCTTAGGCTCGGTGTGCCCTCACTCCGGCTTGAATCCGTGGGCCGCCGCGATGGGCCATCCTTGGCCCAGCGCGGCTAACCCGGCGTCCTGCCGGGTTACCCACGGATTCAAGCCTGCGTTCGGCCATCGTGGTTAACGGGGCGTCTCAGATCAAGATCAAGATCTACAGCACGGCGGCCTGAAAGCCGACCTGAGTGGTTGGATCAAAAGCGAAAGCGGATTTGCATACACTGAAGAGCTGCTTTTCTGTGGGAGCTGGCTTGCCTGCGATACAGACACCTCGGTGTGTCAGGTACACCGAGTTGATGCCATCGCAGGCAAGCCAGCTCCCACATTAGACCGAGTATGGATCTGCTGTTGCTGTTGCTGTTGCTGTTGCTGTTGCTGTTGCTGTTGCTGTTGCTTTGGCCCTTACATCCTTTTCGATGACGAAGTCAGCGGTCTTTTGATCTGCGCTTTTGATTGTGATCTTGATCTAAAATCGCCCCGTCAAACACGATGGCCGGAATCTGACAGTGATTTGGGGGGTAAACCGGCAGGGATGCCGGTTTAGCCGCGCTGGGCCAAGGATGGCCCATCGCGGCGGCCCCCCAAATCACTGGCGGATTGCGGGCATGCCGAGCCATAGCGAGGCACCGAGTGTTGGGGCGAAGACTTTTTGGTTACTTTTGTGTCTTTACAAAAGTGACCCGCTGTAAGAGCGGAACCCTACTCAGCCGTTACCGCAGAAATGGATATGTACCCCACCAAAAGGCCGCCATCGCAGGCAAGCCAGCCCCCACAGGATGAACCGCTTTCTACAATGAAATCGGCGTAACACCACGCAATACCAGGTCACTGATAAACCCCAGCCAATCCTGCTGCTGTCCCTTGTCCGCCAGGTCTTCACCCAGGAATGAACTGAGCGTGTGGCGGTTGGAATTGTAGAAGTAGCACAGCGAGGCAATCATCAAATACACGTGCTTGAGGTCGATGTCCTGGCGAAAAACGCCCTGGGCCTGGCCGGCTTCGATGATCGGGCGCAACACGCCTACCGCTTCGCCCGACAGCCTGCGCATCTCGCCGGACTGCTGGGCATGCTTGCCCTGGTGCAGGTTCTCGATGCTCAGGATCGCCACGAACTCGGGGTGCTTGACGTAGTAGCTCCAAATAAATGCCACCAGTTCGCGCAAGGCTTGCGCGGGGTCGCCCAGGTCCAGCTTGAGTGTGCGTTCGGCTTTATTGAACTGTTCGTAGACATGCTCCAGCACACAGACAAACAGGTGTTCCTTGCTGCCGAAATAGTAATAAAGCATGCGGTCATTGGAGTCGGCCGCCTTGGAAATGGTGTCGACGCGCCCGCCGGAATAACCGTCGCGGGTGAACACCTTGACCGCCGCCTGCAAGATGCGCGCACGTGTCTGGTCGGCCTGTTGCGCTCGAATTCCGGTCTTCTTGATCGCCATCACAAAGTGCCTTGCCGCCAGTCTGGGCGCGAAATATAACATGGGCATTTTTGCGGCCGTTCTATGACCGACAAGTTCTGTAATAAAAACGCCATTGCGCTGGGGATTGGATCCGAGTCGGGCTATTTTGGTGCACCTCAATAAATAGAGTAGCCATGGATGAAATACCAACCTTTCAACCGAACCTTGATTGCCACTGCGCTGGTGTTGACGGTCAGCGGTGTGCAAGCCGCGTCGCAGGCTCCAGTGGCCGGTGAAAATGGCATGGTGGTGACCGCCCAGCATTTGGCCACTCATGTAGGCGTGGATGTGCTCAAGGCCGGCGGCAACGCGGTGGATGCGGCGGTTGCTGTGGGCTACGCGCTGGCCGTGGTGTACCCGGCAGCGGGTAACCTCGGCGGTGGCGGCTTTATGACCGTGCAACTGGCGGACGGGCGCAAGACCTTCCTCGACTTCCGAGAAAAAGCCCCACTGGCAGCCACCGCCGACATGTACCTGGACAAGGACGGTAAGGTGATCGACGGCCTCAGCGCCAAGGGCCACTTGGCCGTCGGCGTACCCGGCACCGTGTCCGGCATGGAAACCGCGCTGAACAAATACGGCACGCTCAAGCGCGCCCAAGTGATTGCCCCGGCAATCAAGCTGGCCGAAAACGGCTTTGAACTGGAGCAGGGCGATATCGACTTGCTGCACACCGCCACTGGCGAGTTCGAAAAAGACAAAGACCTGCGCGGGATCTTCCTGCATAACGGCCAGCCGATGCAGGTCGGCCAGAAACTGGTGCAGAAAGACCTGGCCAAGACCCTCAAGGAAATCTCCGCCAAGGGCACCGACGGCTTCTATAAAGGCTGGGTCGCCAAGGCGCTGGTGGATTCCAGCCAGGCCGGCAAGGGCATCATCACCCAGGCCGACCTCGACAAATACAAGACCCGTGAGTTGGCGCCCATCGAGTGTGACTACCGTGGCTACCACGTGGTCTCGGCACCACCGCCAAGCTCCGGCGGTGTGGTGATCTGCCAGATCATGAACATCCTCGAAGGTTACCCGATGGCCGACCTCGGCTATCACTCGGCCCAAGGCCTGCACTACCAGATCGAAGCGATGCGTCACGCCTACGTGGACCGCAACAGCTACCTGGGCGACCCGGATTTCGTCAAGAACCCCATCGCGCACCTGCTGGACAAGGACTACGCCGCCAAGCTACGTGCTGCCATCGAGCCGCAAAAAGCCGGTGATTCCCAGGCGATCAAGCCGGGTGTGTCGCCCCATGAAGGCAATAACACCACCCACTATTCCATCGTCGACAAGTGGGGTAACGCGGTGTCCGTGACCTACACCCTCAACGACTGGTTCGGTGCCGGCGTGATGGCGAGCAAGACCGGGGTGATCCTCAACGATGAAATGGACGACTTCACCGTCAAGGTCGGCGTGCCAAACATGTACGGCCTGGTGCAGGGCGAAGCGAACGCCATCGCGCCGGGCAAGGCGCCGCTGTCGTCGATGAGCCCGACCATCGTCACCAAGGATGGCAAGGCGGTGATGGTGGTCGGTACGCCGGGCGGCAGCCGGATTATCACCGCGACCTTGCTGACCATCCTCAATGTCATCGACTACAAGATGAATATCCAGGAAGCCGTGGACGCGCCGCGCTTCCACCAGCAGTGGATGCCTGAGACCACCAACCTGGAAACCTTCGCAGTGAGCCCGGACACCCAGAAGATTCTGGAGAGCTGGGGCCATAAGTTTGCCGGTCCCCAGGATGCCAACCACTTGGCGGCGATCCTGGTGGGCGCGCCTTCGTTGGGTGGCAAGCCGGTGGGCAACAACCGCTTCTACGGGGCTAACGACCCACGCCGCAATACCGGGTTGTCGCTCGGTTACTGAGGCGTAAGGTGTTGATGCAGGTGGGCCAGGGACAGCGCCAGGCTGTCATGCGATAACTGGATGGCAGCGCCCTCAGCGCTGCCCTGGGCCGCCGGTATCACCCGTTCGAACATGTGGTTTTCATACGCCTGTACGGCCGCTGAGCAGTCAGGCGTGTGGAGCAGGTGCTGGGCCAGTTCGGCCGCATCGAGCATCGCGGCATTCACGCCTTCGCCGCCAAACGGCGACATCAGGTGCGCCGCATCGCCAATCAACGTCAACCCCGGGCGGTGGCTCCAGCGATGGCCCACCGGCAGGGCATGGATGTGCCTGGCCAGGACGGTTTCATTCGCCGCGTCAAATAACCCCAGTATGTCCGGGTGCCAGCCTGCGAACTGAGCCTTGAGTGCAGCCAGGCTGAGGTGGTTGGCCGCCCATTCGGTCGGCACGCGAAAAATCGCATAACCGCGCAGGTGCGCGTTGGCGTTGCGCTGCACGATGATCGCCTTGGCGCCGCCTTCCACCTCCAGCTTGCCACGGCCGACCAGTTTGGCGATGTGCGGGTACCGGAGGTCCACGTCGTCAATACCGAACTCGATAAAGGTCAGCCCGCTGTACTGCGGCTGATAGGGTGACAGCCACGGTCGGACTTTTGACCATGCCCCGTCGGCTCCGACCACCAGGTCAAACGGACCGTGCGTGGTATCACCTTGATGCACTGTCCAGCACCCGTCGTTCATCGGGCGAATTTCACTGATCCCAATGCCCCATTTCACACAACCTTGGGGCAGTGAATCGAGCAGGATCTGGCGCAATTGAGTGCGGTCGACTTCCGGCCGGTCACCGTCCTGTGGGCTGGGGTGTTCAAACAGCAGTCGGCCGTGTTGATCCATCAATCGCGACCCTTGGTCATCATAGCGAGCGATACGTTTGAAGGCGTCCTCCAGGCCGGCCTGTTGCAGCGCCAGTTGGCCGGATTCGACATGCAGATCCAGGGTTCCGCCCTGAGGCCGTTCCAGCGGCCCGCGTTCGCGCTCGAACACGCTGACGGCCCGTCCATGACGATGAAGAATTCGCGCCAAGGTCAACCCGCCGGGGCCGGCGCCAACAATAGCGATACGCAGTGAGGTATTCATGGAATATGCCCTTGGCGATGTGTATAGGAACCTATATAGTTAATGCATAGGCTCCTATGGAAAGTCAACGCCCCATGAATGAACACGTGATTGCACCCAACCCTATGCAACAGATCGGCCTTGCCAACCGCGGGTTTATCCGTCTTTACGAGGGGCAGCTAAGGGTGCTTGGCTTCTCCGTGGCGCAGATTCCGGTGCTGGTGGCGCTCAAACACAGTGACGGTCTGCCCCAGGCCGAGTTGGTGCGCATCGCCCGTGTCGAACAATCAAGCATGGCGCAGCTGCTGGGGCGCATGGAGCGTGATGGCATGATTGAGCGCCGGGTCGATCCCGCTGACAAGCGCAGTCGCTTGATCAGCCTGACCGACGCCGTGCGCGAGCGCATGCCAGCTGCCTATACGGTAATGGTACAGGGCACGGCGCTGGCGCTGGCGGGCTTGAGTGAAGAGGAAGAGGCGACTCTACTGGCGTTGTTGCTACGGGTGAACGCTAACCTGGAGCGTGCTGCCGAGTAGCTGCTCGACCGCCGCAAAGGCAATGGCGCGGCGCGATTCCCAGTCGCCGCGAATGACTAATGCCGGTTGTTGGTTCTGTTCGATCCAGTCCAGGCTGCCCTGGAAAAACACCCGGCGATCGGCCAACTCCGGTTGGCAACGCTGGCCGTCGGCGCTCCATTCCACGTCTTCGGGGGACAGCAGCAGATGCAGGTCGTAATGGCGGGCCAGCAGCTCGTCATCCAGCCACGCCGGGTAGTCGCCGAACAGTGTCTGGCTCCAGAGTTTGTTGGTCAGCAGGTGGGTGTCGAGGATCAGCAGGTGAGGCTGCTCGGCGCGAGCAGCGTCTTCCCAGGCCAATTGGCCACGGGCGATGGCCGGGATATCGGCCAGGGTGGTGTCGCGCTGGTGATGGTCGATGAAATAGCGCACGTACTCACCCACCATCAGCCCACCGAAGCGGGCGTGAAGTTGCGCGGCCAGCCAGCTTTTGCCGCTGGATTCGGGGCCGGCCAGTACCACCACGTTCAAGCGTGCAACGCCGGGTCGGCGCGCCATTCACGCCAGCCTTGTACGGCGATAGCGGTGAACAGTGCGTAAAGTGCGGCCGTCAAGTACAGGCCTTTGTAGAGGAACAGGCCGACGAAGATCACGTCCACGGCGATCCACAGCGGCCAGCATTGCACGCGTTTTTGTGCCATCCACATTTGTGCCACCAGGCTGAAACCGGTGAGGGCGGCGTCGAGCCAGGGTTGCGCGGCATCGGTCCAGTGGGCCATGGCGGCGCCGAGCAACAGGCTGAACACGGCGCCGACGGCGAGGTTGAGGATGATCGCGGGCCAGCCCAGGCTGGTGACTTGGCGGCCTTGCTTGACTTCACCGGCGCGGGTCCATTGCCACCAGCCGTAGAGTTGCAGGCCGGCGTAGACCACTTGCAGGAGCATGTCGGAATAGAGTTTTACGTCGAAGAATACCCAGGTGTAGAGCAGTACCATCACCAGGCCGATCGGCCAGCACCAAGGGTTTTGTTTGACCGTCAGCCAGACAGCGATCACCCCCAGGGCGGCGGCGAACAATTCAAGCCCGGACATGGTGGTTCCTTGGGAGAGTGGGAGAGGGCGGTGATTGTAACCAGAGGTTAGGTATCTTCACAGTGGCGGGGTTTGAGGCGACCTGGGTGTGAGGTGGTTTGGTGTACATATCCGTTGCTGCGGTAACGGCTTCTATCGGTTCCGCTCTTACAGCGGGTCACTTTTGTAAAGACACAAAAGTAACCAAAAAGTCTTCGCCCCACCACTTGGTGCCTCGCTTAGGCTCGGCATGCCCTCACTCCGGCTTGAATCCGTGGGCCGCCGCGATGGGCCATCCTTGGCCCAGCGCGGCTAACCCGGCGTCCTGCCGGGTTACCCACGGATTCAAGCCTGCGTTCGGCCATCGTGGTTAACGGGGCGTCTCAGATCAAAAGCAGATCAAGATCAAGATCTACAGCACGGCGGCCTGAAAGCCGACCTGAGTGGTTGAATCAAAAGCCAGGTCAAGTGCGAAGCAACAGCCTGTCTACCTGGTGCACGCAGTCTAAATGTGGGAGCAGGCTTGCCTGCGATGCAGACACCTTGGTGTATCAGGTACACCGAGTTGATGCCATCGCAGGCAAGCCAGCTCCCACCTTTGACCGAGTATGGCTTTGCTGTTGCTGTTGCTGTTGCTGTTGCTGTTGCTGTTGCTGTTGCTGTTGCTGTTGCTGTTGCTCTGGCCCTTACATCCTTTTCGATGACGAAGTCTGCGGTCTTTTGATCTGCGCTTTTGATCGTGATCTTGATCTGAAATCGCCCCGTCAAACACGATGGCCGGAATTCGACAGGGATTTGGGGGGTAAACCGGCAGGGATGCCGGTTTAGCCGCGCTGGGCCAAGGATGGCCCATCGCGGCGGCCCCCCAAATCACTGGCGGATTGCGGGCATGCCGAGCCATAGCGAGGCACCGAGTGTTGGGGCGAAGACTTTTTGGTTACTTTTGTGTCTTTACAAAAGTGACCCGCTGTAAGAGCGGAACCAATAGAAGCCGTTACCGCAGCAACGGATATGCACCCCGATCGCCCAGCCCCAAGACTGCCTCGACGTTATCCGATAGCGTCATCTCGGTATGCCTGATTGACCGAGTCGCCTGCATCGCAGGCAAGCCAGCTCCCACACAAGCCCAGCTCCCACACAAGCCAGCTCCCACACAAGCCCAGCTCCGGCGTCAGATCTTGAACTGACGCAACAGCCCTCCCAGCTCCTCACTCAACCCGCGCAGATGCGCGCTCGCCACACTGGACTGCTCCGCCGCCAGCGCTGTGTTGTGGGACAAACCCGCCGCCTGGGTGACGTTCTGGTTGATGTCCTCCACCACATGCGCCTGTTGCAAGGTCGCGCTGGCGATCGAGGCATTCAGCCCATTGAGGTTGCGCAAAGCCTGGCCAATGGCGGTAAGGCTCGCACCCGCCTGGCCAGCTTGTTCAATGGTCAGCTGCGAGGCACTGTGGCTGTCGCTGATCACCTTGACCGCCGCTTCCGAATGCCCTTGCAGGCGCTCAATCATCACCTGGATTTCGGCGGTGGATTTCTGCGTGCGCTGAGCCAACAGCCGCACCTCATCGGCGACCACGGCAAACCCACGACCCTGTTCACCGGCACGCGCCGCCTCGATGGCGGCGTTGAGGGCCAACAAGTTGGTCTGGTCGGCAATCGACCGGATCACTTCCAACACGCCACCAATCTGTGTGCTTTCGCTGGACAGGGTGCGGATCACGTCCACGGCCTGGCTGATGGTGCTGGAGAGTTGGTCGATCTGTTGCAGGCTGCCGTCGATATTCACCTGGCCTTGCTGCGCCTGGGCCTGGGCGTCGCGCATTTCGCTGGCGGCATGCTCGGCGTTTTTTGCCACGTCCTGCACACCATAGGTCACTTGGTTGATCGCGGTAGCCACCAGCTCCATCTGCTGGGATTGTTGCTGGCTACGGTCGTGGGCCTGGCTGGCATTGGTGCCCAGCTCCGTCGACGACTGGCCCAGCGCATTGGCGCACACCTGCAATTGGCCGACCACTTGGCGCAGCTTGGCGGTAAAGCTATTGAAGTGCTGCGACAGTTGGGTGATTTCGTCGCGCCCGTGGGTGTCGAGGGTGCGGGTCAGGTCGCTTTCGCCGCTGGCAATATTGCCCATGGCGTTTACCGCTGCCTGCAACGGGTGCACGATGCTGCGCGCGATGAGGATCACCAGCAGCGCCATCACCATCGCGATACCCAGGCCGATCAGCGAGGCCTTCCACACTTGGCCGTTGAATTCGGCCTGTACATCATCCACGTAAACGCCGGAGCCAATAATCCAGCCCCACGGCTCGAACAGTTGGATATACGAGGTTTTCTCCACCGGCGCGTCGGCGCCCGGCTTGGGCCAGCGATAGTTGACGATGCCGGCGCCCTTGGCCTTGGCCAGGATCACAAATTCATTGAACACCGCAAAACCGTCCGGGTCGCGGATGGCTGAAAGGTTCTGGCCGTCGAGCTTGGGGTTGGCCGCGTGCATGATCATCACGGGCGTGAGGTCGTTGATCCAGAAGTAATCATCATGGTCGTAGCGCAGGCCACGGACTGCGCTGAGGGCTTGCTGTTGAGCGGCCTCGCGGGTGAGTACGCCGGTTTTTTCAAGGTTCTGGTAGTAAGCCAGCACGCCGCTGGCGGTTTGCACCACGTGCTGGGTCTGTTGGCGTTTGGCCTGGTAGAGGTCGCCATGGATCTGCTTAAGCATCAGCAGCCCGAGGGTCAGCAGCATCAACACGGCGACTATCAGGATCAGCCAAAGACGGCGGCTGATCGACATGCTGCGCAAACTGTTCATCGTCCTGTCACTCCCTGCTTTTTATAATTGTGTGCTGCATCGACAATTCCATCTTGTCTGATAGGCTTTCGGCCTGTAAGCGAAAAACCTGAGTACTCCCTGATTTTTCACGAAATTTTTGCGCACGGCTGGTGAAAATCCGCAGCGCATCACGATTGCACGTGGTCAGTGAACATTAAAAAGACAGACGAGGCGTGCCGCAGCGCATGACCTTTGGGGGATACATGGATTTTTGGACCGCCATACAGGCATTGATTCTTGGCGTGGTGGAGGGGCTGACCGAGTTCCTGCCGATCTCCAGCACCGGGCACCAGATTATCGTCGCCGACTTGATCGGTTTCGGCGGCGAACGCTTTGAAGCGTTCAACATCATTATTCAACTGGGCGCGATCCTCGCGGTGGTCTGGGAGTTTCGGCGCAAGATCCTCGACGTGGTGATCGGCTTGCCGACCCAGCGCAACGCCCAGCGCTTTACCGTCAACCTGATCATCGCAGTGCTGCCGGCAGTGGTGCTGGGGGTGATTTTTGCCGACCTGATCAAGCATTACCTGTTTAACCCAATCACGGTGGCCACCGCGCTGGTAGCGGGCGGGGTGATCATGCTGTGGGCCGAGCGGCGCCAACATGCGGTGCACGCGCAAACAGTGGATGAGATCACCTGGAAGGACGCGCTCAAGGTCGGCGTGGCCCAGTGCCTGGCCATGATTCCGGGCACTTCGCGTTCCGGCGCGACCATTATCGGCGGCTTGCTGTTTGGGCTGTCGCGCAAGACCGCCACCGAGTTCTCGTTTTTCCTCGCCATGCCGACCATGGTCGGTGCGGCCGTGTATTCGGGCTACAAATACCGTCACCTGTTCCAGCCCGATGACTTGCCGGTGTTCGCCATTGGGTTTGTCACTTCGTTTATCTTCGCGATGATTGCAGTCAAGGCCTTGCTCAAGTTCATCGCCAGCCACAGCTACGCGGCGTTTGCCTGGTATCGGATTGCGTTCGGGTTGGTGATCCTGGCCACCTGGCAATTTGGTTGGATCGACTGGACGGCGGTCAAGCCATGAACATTCAGCACCCGCGCTTGAAGGCGTTCATCTTTGTAGTGTTGTGCGCCGCGCCGCTGACTGGCGCGGCACTCTTGTGGTATCGCGGCGAGACGTTGATCCCGCTGGCGGCCTATGGCGTGGTCAGCGTGGTGGCGTTTTTCCTGTACTGGGGCGACAAGCGCAAGGCGCAAGCCGAAGGCCCGCGCGTGCGCGAAAATATCCTGCATGCTGTGGAGCTGGCGGGCGGTTGGCCGGGGGCGTTGAT
This sequence comes from Pseudomonas sp. ChxA, assembly GCF_030263855.1. Taxonomy (NCBI): domain Bacteria; kingdom Pseudomonadati; phylum Pseudomonadota; class Gammaproteobacteria; order Pseudomonadales; family Pseudomonadaceae; genus Pseudomonas; species Pseudomonas sp. ChxA. Next base: position 3,917,018 of record NZ_JARPMK010000001.1, on the reverse strand, counting down.
TGCCCAGCAGGTGTTTCGCCACAAGACGCGCAAGGTGTCGTATCAGGTGCTGTTCTGGGTGATTGTGTTGCTGCACCAAGTGTTCTGGCTGGACCAGTTGTTCCTCGGCGGCACGCTGTTGTCAGTCCTCTAGCAACAAGCCAACCTGCGTGCGCTTGGGCAATTTGCTCACCACCAACTGGTGCGAGCGCTGCAACAGGCCACGCAGTTCCTCGGCGCCCAGCGGGTAGGGCGTGTTCATGATCACCCACTGCGCCCGCGCCAGGTACGGCGCCGGGTGGATGCCGGGGCGGTCCACATGGCCGAGGAACAGCTCCTTGTCGACCTTGAACGCCAGCGAGTCACCGCGCAGGTTCTGCAGGGCGAACATCTTGTTGCCGGCAATCGAGAACACGCGTACGCCGCCCCATTTGTAATCTTCACGTGCGCCGGGCAGGCCCAGGCAGAACGCCGCGACTTGTGCTTCGCTCATCTTCATAGCAAACGGTCTCCGCACCCCTTGAAGGCTTCTTCCAGATAGTCGATCCAGGCCCGAATCGCCGGTAATACGCCACGGCGGTGCGGGTAGACCGCCTGCAGCCAGCCGCCCGGCGAGGACCATTGCGGCAGCAACTGCACCAATTGGCCGCTGGCCAGCTCCTCTTCGCAATACATCATCGGCAGCAGGGTAAAGCCCAGGCCCTGCAAGGCGCAGGCTTTGCGCACGATAAAGTCGTCGATGCCCAGGCGCGCTTCCATGGATAAATCCTCGGCATTGCCCTGGGGGTCAATCAGGCGCAGGTGCACCAGGCGGTCGGCTTCCAGCGCGCCGAGTACCGGCAACTGCTTGAGATCGTCGAGGGTATTGATTTGTCGGCCTTGCAGAAACGCCGGGCTGGCCACCAACAGCGTCTGGGCCTGGCGCAGGCGCTTGGTCACCAGCAACGGGTCCTCATCGCCCAGTTCGCGTACGCGCAGGGCCACGTCGATGCCTTCGGCCACCAGGTCGACGCGGCGGTTGACCAGCGTCATCTCCAGCTGCACCAGTGGGTGAGCGGCGAGAAAGCCGGCAACCATGCCCGGCAACATGTGCTGGGCCATGCCCACCGGGCAACTCACGCGCAGGCGCCCGCGCGGTTCGCTGGACATGCTGGCCACGGCCTCGTCGGCCATTTCCGCTTCCAGCAGCATTGCCTGGCAATGGCGCAGGTAACGCTCGCCGACGGCGGTGAGGGTCAATTGGCGCGTGGTGCGCTGCAACAGGCGGGCGCCAAGGCGTTCTTCCAGCTCGGCGATGCGCCGCGACAGCCGTGACTTGGGAATCCCCAGTAGCCGGCCGGCCGCCGCAAAGCCACCGGCTTCGACGACTTTGGCGAAATAGTAGAGGTCGTTGAGGTCTTGCATGGTCAACCTATTGTCCTGTCAGTGGGACGAACTATCCGCGTCTGGCGCGCGCAAATCCAGCCTAAAAAAAAGCCAGCACCTTGCAGGCACTGGCTTTTTGAGGGTGAGAGGGCTTAGAACTGCGCGCCCGCCATCAACACATACTTCACATGCACGTATTCCTCGATCCCGTAATAGCTGCCTTCACGCCCATAGCCGGATTGCTTGATGCCACCAAACGGAACCGACGCCGTGCCCACTGAACCCGAGTTGAGGATCACCATGCCAGCCTCCAGTTGACGTGACAGCCGCAACGAACGGCCCAGCGCGCTGGTGTACGCATAGGCCACCAGGCCGAACTCGGTCTGGTTGGCGCGGGCGATGACTTCTTCTTCGTCTTTGAACGAATAGAGGGCGAACACCGGGCCGAAGATCTCCTCGGTGGCCAGCGGTGAATCGTCCTGTAAGCCGGTCAATAGGGTCGGTTCATAGAACAGCCCGCCCTTGGCGTGGGGTTTGCCGCCCATCAGCACGTTGGCGCCCGCCGCCTTGGCGCCCTCGACCAGACGCACGACTTTGTCAAAACCCAGTTGATTGACCAGCGGCCCGACCACAAAGCCTTCGCGCAGGCCCTGGTCCACTTCGATGTCGGCGACCGCAGCCTTCACGCGTTCGATAAAAGCTTCGAGAATGCTGTGCTGCACAAAGATCCGGTTCGGCGAGATGCACACCTGGCCCGAGTTGCGCAGTTTGGCGCTGACCAGTCCTTTTACCGCCTCATCGAGGTTGGCGTCCGCAAACACAATAAACGGCGCGTTGCCGCCCAGTTCCAGGGTCATCTTCTTGATGCTCGCCGCGCACTGCGCCGCGAGCAATTTGCCCACCCCGGTGGAGCCGGTAAACGAGATCTTGCGGATGCGTGGGTCGCCGGTAAGGATCAGGCCGATTTCCTTGGGGTCACCGACTACCACTTCGAGCACGCCGGCTTCGATGCCGGCCTTGCGTGCGTAGTCCAGCAGCTTGAGGGCGGTGAGCGGTGTGTCTTCGGCGGGCTTGATTACCATGGTGCAGCCGGCGGCCAGGGCCGTGGCGACTTTGCGGGTGATCATCATGAACGGGAAGTTCCACGGCGTGATGGCTGCGACCGGGCCGATGGCTTCTTTGGTCACCATGACATTGGCATTGCGGTCGTGGGTGGGAATGGTGTCGCCGTAAACGCGTTTGGCCTCTTCGGCGTACCACTCGATAAAGCCCAAACCGTAGTCGATTTCACCTCGTGCTTCGCTCAGGCACTTGCCGTTTTCGCGGCACAGCAGTTCGGCGAAGGCTTCCTTGTCGGCTTTCACGGCGTCGTGCCAGCGGCGCAGAATGTCACTGCGTTCCTTGGCAAGTTTGCCGGACCATTCAGCAAAGGCGGCGCAGGTGCGGTCGATGGCGGCTTTGACCTCGGTTGAGGTGTGCTTGGCAACGCGGCCGATTTCTTCGCCGGTGGCGGGGTTGTAGACGATAAGCATGGGCAAACTCCGAAGGCTGAAAGTGCTGTTTCAGGCTACGTAAATGTGTGTTTTCAGCGAATATCCATTCCAATGTGCTGATTGCCTATTCCTATGAGTGCGTAGCCAGCGCAACGATTGCGCAGTAACGTGCAGTTTTCGCCAGGAGCCGCGCACCATGGGCCGTACCCAACGAATCATTGAGCTGATGGGCCGCCTGGCGCCTGTCGAAGGCTATAACCTGAGCGTTTTGGATGACGTGCGCTTCCTGCGCTCGAATCAGCCCTTGCACCGCGTTCCGGTGCTCTATGACCCAGGTATTGTGATTGTCTGCCAGGGACGCAAGCGCGGTTATCTGGGTGAAGAGGTTTACCTGTACGACGCCCAGCATTACCTGGTGGTGTCGGTGCCGGTGCCGTTCACCATGGAAACCGAGGCCAGCGAAGCAGAGCCGATGCTGGCGGTGTACTTGCGGCTGGATTTCACCCTGGCCGCCGAACTGATGCTGGCACTGGATGACTTTCCGGGGTTGGTCGAGGCCAAACCCCGGGGCATGTATTCATCGCCGATGGATGAGCAACTCAGCGAATCACTGCTGCGCTTTCTTGAGGCCATGAGCACGCCAATGGATGCGCAGATTCTAGGCCCGACGCTGATGCGTGAGATCTACTACCGCATCCTCACGGGCGAGCAGGGCGGTTCGATGCGCGCCGCGCTCGACCGCCAAGGCCAGTTCGGCAAGGTGGCGCGGGCGATTCGCAAGATTCATGGGTGTTACCACCAGCACTTGGACGTGGAGGCGCTGGCGCGAGAGGCAATGATGAGCGTGCCGAGTTTTCATGCACACTTTCGCACGGTCACCGACACCTCGCCGATGCAATACCTCAAGTCCACGCGTCTGCACCAGGCGCGTTTGTTGATGCTGCGCAACGACATCACCGCTGCCACGGCGTGTGCCCAGGTGGGTTATGAGAGCGCCTCGCAGTTCAGCCGAGAGTTCAAGCGCTTGTTCGGGCGTACGCCCCAGGAGGAGATTCAGTGGATGAAACGCACCTATGCGCTGCCGGCGCCCTCGTCGGCGTCGATTTATGTGTCGTCGCATTGAATTGGCGAGCCGATTGTCCTGTTGGCAGGACGATCAATCACATTTGTGCCGTCTAATCGATTATTGGGTTCATGTGTAGGATCAACCTCATTCGATCGCCCAGCCGCGATCCTCACTTGGAGAACCCGCATGAAACTGTTGCATATCGATTCCAGCATCCTCGGCGACAACTCGGCTTCGCGTCAGCTCAGCGCTGGTGTGGTAAAGGCCTGGCAAGCGGCTGAGCCGAGCGTGGAAGTGACGTATCGTGACTTGGCTGCCGAAGGCATCAGCCACTTTTCCGGCCTGACCCTGGGCGCCCTGGGCACCGCTGCCGAATTGCGTGACGCCGTACAAAAACACGAGGCCGAACTGAGCGCCACGTCGCTGGCCGAATTCATCGCTGCTGACGCCGTAGTCATCGGTGCGCCGATGTACAACTTCTCGGTGCCGTCCCAGCTCAAGGCATGGATCGACCGTATTGCCGTGGCCGGGCAAACCTTCCGTTACACCGAAGCTGGTCCTGAAGGCCTGTGCGGCGGCAAGAAGCTGATCATTGTTTCCACCGCTGGCGGTCTGCACGCGGGCCAGGCAAGCAATGTGGGCCACGAGGACTACTTGAAACTGGTATTTGGCTTCCTCGGCATCACGGATATCGAATTTGTCCGCGCCCAAGGCCTGGCCTACGGTGAAGAAGTTCGCAACAAGGCCTTGAGCGACGCCAACGTCGTGATCAACGAACAATTGTTCGCCGCCGCGTAAGGCTTGTGTAAAGTTCGCCTCTGTTCGGTTCCAATCTGAACCGGGGCGCCTAAACTCTGTATTCTGATCGCCTGAACGCGACCGGAGTACGGAGTTTTTTCGTTTGCCCGCTGTCATTACTTTGGCCCAGGTTATGCACGCATGGGTTTATCACCCGGAGCGAGTGCCTTGGCCCATGGACTTTTCAAACCGACATGCCGCGGGTGTTGAACGTGGTCGCGCAGCAAAGGTGGACATCCCCATGATGCGTCTTTGTGCTGTTTTGGTTCTTTCCCTGTTCGGCGGCCTGATTTCAGTGCACGCCGCCCCGGCGCCGCACCCGCATTGGAGTGTGGGCTTTCATCGCATGAGTTTTCTCGACCCGCTGGATCAGCAGCCGATGAATGCCATCGCGTTTTACCCGTCTACCGACGATGAACATTCCACGCAGTTGGGCCCTTACCACGTGGCCGCCACCCAGGATTCCAAAGTCGCTATCGGGCGTTTCCCGATGCTGATGCTGTCCCACGGCAACACCGGTACGCCGTTGGCGCTGCACGACCTGGCCACTTCGCTGGCGCGCAAAGGGTTTGTGGTGGTGGCGGTCTTGCATCCCGGCGACAACTACAAGGATCACAGCCGCCTGGGCACGGTGAGCAACCTGTACGGGCGGCCGATCCAGATTTCCGCCGCCATTACCGCCACGCTCGGGGATACGATGTTGTCGCCGTTCGTCAATGTCGACCAAGTGGGTGTCATCGGTTATTCCGCCGGCGGCGAAACCGCGCTGATCCTGGCCGGGGCCAAGCCGGACTTCGACCGCCTGCGCCGTTATTGCCAGGAGCGCCCGGAAGACCGCGATGCCTGCACCACCAAAGGTGAGCTGGTGGTCGACCGCGAAGACCTGCAGCCGCAAGCCGACCCACGGATTCATGCCTTGATGCTGATGGCGCCGCTGAGCCTTATGTTCGGCCGCCACACCCTGGCCGATGTGCATGTGCCGGTGTTGCTCTACAGCGGCGACGGCGACAAGCTGGTGGCCGTGGACAAGAACGCCGCTGCCCTGGCGCGCAAACTGCCGCAGCCGCCGGATTTCAAATTATTGGCCGGGGCCGGGCACTTTGTGTTCATGGCGCCGTGTGACAGCGACCAACTGCTGGCCATGCCGGCGATTTGCACGGATGCCGATGGTGTCGACCGCGAAGGCATCCACCGCGACCTGATCTCGGAGGCGGGGCGCTTCTTCGTGCATACCCTGGGTCAGTCGACCCGCGCCGGTTTGCAGACCGCTGATCAGTAAGCGCGGCGCTTGAGCTGCACGGTCAGGCACAGGGCCGTGACCGACAGCAGCGCGGCGCAGAAGAAGATCCAGCCATAGCCGAGGTTCAGTGCCACGGCGCCCATCAATGGCCCGGCAATCGCCAAGGCTAGATCAAAAAATACCGCATACGCACTCAGCCCCGCGCCACGGCTGCTGTTGGGCACTTGCTTGATGGCCTCCACGCCGAGCGCCGGGTACACCAGCGACAAACCGAAGCCGGTGAGCCCGGCGCCGATCAGCGCCACACCGGTGGACGGCGCCAGCCACAATAGGGTCAGGCCGACGGTTTCGATGGTCATGCAGGCAATCGCCGCGCTGAACCCGCCGAAGCGGCTGATGGCCGAGATAAACACCAGGCGCGACAAGATAAAACACACGCCAAACACCGTCAGGCAGTACGCCGCACCGGCCCAGCCACGGTTGAGGTAATACAGCGTGATGAAGGTGGTCAGCGTGCCGTAGCCGATCGACGCCAGGCACAGGCTGGCGCCAAACGGCGCGATGCGCCCGAACACCGCCCAGAAGGGCAGCCGCTCGCCACGCACTACCGGCACCGAGGGTTTATTGCGGATCAACACCAGGCCCAAGGCGGCCAGCACCGACAGCGCGATACCGAGACTGTTGTAGCCATAATCGGCCACCATCACCACGCCCAGCGGCGCGCCAATCGCGATGGCACCGTAGGACGCGATACCGTTCCAGGAAATCGAGCGCGCCGTGTGTTCGGCACCGACCGCGCCCATGCACCAACTGATGGTGCCAACGCCAATCAGGCCCTGGGCCACGCCGAGCAACAGCCGGCCGACGATCAACACCCCAAGGCTCACGGCGGGCATGCTTTCAAGCAATGTTGCGAAAAACGTCAGCACGCCACTGACCAGGATGCCGGCCAAACCCAACACAATGGCACGCTTGGTGCCGACGTTATCCGACATCCTTCCGGCCATCGGGCGGCTGAGCAGGGTAGCCAGGTATTGCGCGCCGATGGTGACGCCGGCGACGACAGCGCTGAAGCCCAGTTGTTCATGCACATAGCCTGGGATCACCGCAATCGGCAGGCCGATGCAGATGAAGGCGATGAAGGTGTAGAAAACAATGGAGACGATCTGCAGGGTGATCGACAGAGAGCTGGGGGCGGCGGCAGGCATGGTCACTCGTTCGCGGGCGGGCGGTGAGGGCATGATGGCAAGGGCGGGGAGGAAAAGGAAGCTGGCTAACTAGTTTTGCTGAATGGGCCGCTTGAGGCGAGGGCTTCGTTGTGGCCAGCAGGCTTGTCGTGGCAGGCTGGCTTGTTGTGGCGAGCAGGCTCACTGTGGCGAGCAGGCTTACTGTGGCGAGCAGGCTTACCGTGGCGAGCAGGCTTGCCCTGCGTTGGGCTGCGCAGCGGCCCCAATAAAAAACACCGCGTTCTGCCAGGCTAAACGCGGTGTCTGGTTTTAGGGCTGCTTCGCAGCCCAACGCAGGGCAAGCCTGCTCGCCACAATAAGCCGGTCTTCCACAATAAGCCGGCCCTCCACAACAAGCTGGCTTTCCACAGCAAGCCTGCTTGCCACAGCCAGGGTGCCGGTGCTTAGAACACCACGCCTTGGCTGCGCAGGTAATCGTCATAGGTGCCGCTGAAGTCGATCACGCCGGTGGCGCTCAACTCGATGATGCGGGTGGCCAGGGACGATACGAACTCACGGTCGTGGCTGACGAAGATCAGCGTGCCCGGGTAGTTTTCCAGCGCCAGGTTCAGCGCTTCGATGGATTCCATGTCCAAGTGGTTGGTCGGTTCGTCCATGATCAGCACGTTCGGCTTTTGCAGGATCAGCTTGCCGAACAGCATGCGGCCTTGCTCACCACCGGAAATCACTTTGACCGACTTCTGGATCTCGTCGTTGGAGAACAGCATGCGACCCAGGGTGCCACGGATCATCTGCTCGCCTTGGGTCCACTGGCCCATCCAGTCGAACAGGGTCACGTCGTCTTCGAAGTCATGGGCGTGGTCCTGGGCGTAGTAGCCCAGTTCTGCGGCGTCGGTCCACTTGATGCTGCCGGCGTCCGGGGTCAGTTCGTTGACCAGGGTGCGCAGCAGGGTGGTCTTGCCGATACCGTTAGGGCCGATGATCGCCACGCGCTCGCCGGCTTCAACCTGGAAGCTGAAGTCTTTGAACAGTGGTTTACCGTCGAAGCCTTTGGCCATTTTTTCGACCATCACAGCCTGGCGGTGCAGCTTCTTGTTCTGCTCGAAACGGATGAACGGGCTCACACGGCTCGATGGCTTGACCTCGGCCAGCTGGATCTTGTCGATCGCCTTGGCACGGGAGGTGGCTTGCTTGGCTTTCGAGGCGTTGGCCGAGAAGCGGCTGACGAAGGATTGCAGTTCGGAGATCTGCGCCTTCTTCTTGGCGTTGTCCGACAGCAGTTGCTCGCGGGACTGGGTCGCCACGGTCATGTACTCGTCGTAGTTGCCCGGGAACAGGCGCAGCTCGCCGTAGTCCAGGTCAGCCATGTGCGTGCACACGCTGTTCAGGAAGTGACGGTCGTGAGAGATGATGATCATCAGGCTGGAGCGCTGGGTCAGGATGTTTTCCAGCCAGCGGATGGTGTTGATGTCCAAGTGGTTGGTCGGTTCGTCGAGCAACAGCACTTCAGGGTCGGAGAACAGCGCCTGGGCCAGCAATACCCGCAGTTTCCAGCCAGGGGAGACTTCGCTCATCGGGCCGAAATGTTGTTCCAGCGGGATACCCAGGCCCAGCAACAGCTCACCGGCACGCGATTCGGCGGTGTAGCCGTCCATTTCGGCGAATTCGGTTTCCAGTTCGGCAACGGCCATGCCGTCTTCTTCGCTCATTTCCGGCAGCGAGTAGATGCGGTCACGCTCAGCCTTGACCCGCCACAGCTCTTCGTGGCCCATGATCACGGTGTCGAGCACGGTGAATTCTTCGTAGGCGAACTGGTCCTGGCGCAGTTTACCCAGGCGCACGTTCGGCTCCAGCATGACCTGGCCGCCGGACGGCTCGAGGTCGCCGCCGAGGATTTTCATGAAGGTCGACTTGCCGCAACCGTTGGCACCGATCAAACCATAACGGTTGCCGGCGCCGAATTTGACCGAGACGTTCTCGAAGAGCGGCTTGGCGCCGAACTGCATGGTGATGTTAGCTGTGGAGATCAATTACTTTACCTATCAATGAGTTGCGAGCGTGGCGGCAGGAGCCTTCAGGCATGCGTCAACAGCGACATCAAGGCGCGAAACCCGGTCGCTGAGCAGAAAATTTTGGCTGTGTGTTGGAATTTGGCGCGCATTGTCGCATATGTCAGGCGACAGTTGTATGGCAGGCGAACGATGGTTTCTCCAAGGTCTCCGGCATCGCCAGCCATAACAGCGCCAAGGCCACGGCGGCCACGCCTGCCAGGGTCAGGAATGCCGCGTTGTAGCCGGCCTGTTGCACCACGAAACCGGCCAGGCTGCTACTCAACGCCGCACCCAGGCCAAACGCCGTCGACAGTGCGCCGAGGCTCACATTAAAACGCCCGGTGCCCTGGGTCAGGTCTTTGACGATCACCGGGAACAGCGCGCCGAAGATCCCCGCGCCAATGCCATCGAGCATCTGTACCGCCACCAGCCAGTACGGATCACTGGACAAGGTGTAGAGCACGCCGCGCAGCGGCAAGATCAGGAAGCCCGCCAGTAACAGTGGCTTGCGCCCCCACACATCGGCCTTGAACCCCACCAGCCAGGCCATCGGCACCATCACCAACTGCGCGGCGACGATGCACGCCGAGGTCAGCGGCGTGGCCATTTGCAGGTTGATCTGCGCAAGCTTCTGGCTGACCAGCGGCAGCATCGCTGCATTGGCCAGGTGGAAGAGGGCGCAACAAATGGCGAATATCAGCAGCGGCCGGTTGGCCAGCAGTACTTTCACACCGGACGGCTGTTCATGGTCTCTGTGGTGGGCCGGGTCAAAGCCCCTGGCGACTTCATGGTCAATCGCCTTGGCCGACACACAGCTGACAGCCACGATACTGGCCAGCGCCATAAAGGCCATCAGGTAAAACACCACCACCGGGCCATACAGGTACGCCAGGCCGCCGGCCAGCAATGCTGCCACGGCATTGCCGGCGTGGTTGAAGGTCTCGTTGCGCCCCGTGCGGCGGGTGAAAGCGCGCGGGCCGGTAATCCCCAGGGAAATGGCGGATATGGCCGGCGCAAACACCGAGGCGGCCACGGCGCTGGCGGCCTGGGTCAAGGCCACCCAACTGAAAGCGCTGACAAACGGCAGCATCAGGCAACTGACGGTTACCAGGATTGCAGCCGCCGCGATCACGGCGCGCTTGCTGCGTGTGCGGTCGATCAGCGCGCCCGCCGGGCCTTGGGTGACCAGAGCGGCGATGCCCGCGAGGGTCATGACCACGCCGATGCTGGCCGGGTCCCATTGGTGCACCGCCAGCAGATAAATTGCCAGGTAGGGCCCGAGGCCGTCGCGCACATCCGCCAAAAAGAAATTCAGGCTGTCCAGGGACAAGGTATTACGCAGGTCAGAGTGATTGGCCACGGCGTTGTCTTCGCAAAGGGTGTTCAGGGGCTGGACACTCATTGGGCTAGTGACCCATGGGCCTGAATAGAAGTTTCGCTGCCGTTGAGGGTTTCATCTGACGGCTAATTGGCTTATTTTCCATAGCCCGCTGAAATGACGCTCTGGAGACGCAATGGACATGCCCTCAGCTCAACAGGCTATCGCCAGTAACAAGGCCGCCTGGGACACCTCCGCCGCGCTGCACAAAGCCGCCGCGACCTGGAACACGCTACTGCAGTCGGTCGCTGAACCGACCTTTTCGCGCCTTGACCCAACCATTACCGATCTGTTGCAAGCCGTCGGCGTTGCCGGCAAAGATGTCGTGCAAATCGGCTGTAACAACGGGCGTGAATGCCTGTCGCTTTTTGCCCTTGGTGCGCGAGACGTGGTGGGCGTCGATCAATCGGCAGCCTTTCTGGCGCAAGCTCGCGAACTGGCTGAGGTGTCACCGCATAACCCGCAGTTCATCGAAGCCGATATCCATCACCTGCCTGAGCATCTGCTTGGCCGATTTGATATCGCCCTGGTGACGATTGGCGTACTCGGTTGGATGCCGGATGTCGCGCTGTTCATGCAGCACGTGGCCAGTACCCTCAAGCCTGGCGGCACCCTGGTGATCTACGAGACTCATCCTTTCCTGGAAGTATTCGACCCGCAGGCGCCCAACCCGCTATTGCCCGCCAGTTCGTACTTTCAACGCGATCCCTTCGTGTTGCAGCAGTCGATTGTGTATGAAGGGTTGACTGAGATCGCCGGGCCGACGTCCTACTGGTACGTGCACACCCTGGGCAGCGTAGTCAGTGCGGCGATTGCGGCGCACTTGCAGATCGAGCATCTGCAAGAGTATCCACACTGCAATCGTGAGGAGTTGTATGACCAGTACGAGCACCAGCCGGCCCAATTGCCGTTGTGTTTCACCCTGACGGCCGTCAGGCGCGCTGTTTGAGCCGGTTTTTCGCGCACAAAAAAAGGCCCGCGAGAGAAGAGGCGGGCCAAGTGATTCACTGGAGTAGGTGACCTCACGCTAAAGGCCGCAACGTGAAGGCGGTGTGAAAACCATGTTGGCGTTTCGGATGGCGTGCGGTTTTCAGGCGCGGCGCACAAAGCTGCGCATGGTCTGCCCTGGCCCGGTGCTGAACACCGTTGGGCGGGGCATGCCCTCATCCGCTGCGATAAACACAAAATCATCGCCCTCGAGGCGATAACTGGCAGGTAACGCTTTGCCGGCGTCATCGCCCATGGAGTCTACCCAGGTAATACGTTTGGGCGTGGTGGTGCTGTCAAGGGAAAAACGGCCAGCCAGCAATACGTCGCCAGCAACGGTTCGGACTTCGAAGTGGTCGCCCTCAATCGTGGTAATGGCACCGGGAGCGCTGTGTGCGTCGGCAGGGTTGAGTACGCCGCTGTCTTCGAGGGAGACCTGCTCCCAGGCGCCCTGCAGCGCGGTGAAGTCAGGATCGGGTAGAGTTTTCATGCAAGTTCCTTTTGCTGGAGGCTGATCGGCCGCATTGTAACGAAAATGTGTTTAAAACCTGGCTGGAATACGGTTTTTTGGTGGGTTTCGAGCGATTTGACCATTCATTGACTAAGCTGCTCGCATTCTCAGTTATACATAAGGAGTTACCTTGTATAGTCATTGACATCAAGCAGAAACAATCTCTAATAAGGTCGGATTTTTCGCCACGCTAGGTGGTCTGACTGCCATAACACATTCGCAATCAGAGCGTTGTCTCTGACCTTCCATGCCTTTCGGATGCTCAGTCCGAATGATTAGGGGTGGTGGCTTTTTAATGTCAATCTTAAGGTGCGCTTATTTTGAATCAAATTTCTCCGATCAGTTCATCTGTCACTTCAGATGAAATTGACCTGTTTGAATTGTTTCATGCCATTTGGCGGCAAAAGATACTCATAGTGGGCTGCACCCTTCTTGCGGGGGTGTTGGGCGCAGGTTACGCGATGGTTACGCCCAAGCAGTACGAGGTCAGCAGTGTGTTGCGCCCGGCGGCGATCAATGAACTGGATGCGCTGAACCGCTCCGAAGTTTACAAGCTGCCGCCCTCGGAGGCGTTGGTAAAAGTAGGCGCGCAACTGGATTCCTATGGGGCTCGCCTGGCGTTCTTTAAAAGCCATGAAGAATTGTTCAAGGCTTACCTGAGGCCTGGGCTGAGCGTCGAGCAGAGTTTTGAAAACTTCAACCGTAGCGCGATCAGCCTGAGCGTTCCCGACTCCAAGGCAGCAGAGTCGCCGAACAGTGCTATCCGACTGGAGTTGCAATACCCCTCTGACGTTGACGGCGTTGCGATCCTTAACGGGTTGGTCGACTACGCCATCGCCGCACAGCGCGAACAAGTGGGCGCCGACCTGAAGGTGATCGTCAATAACCGCCTCACCGAGCTCAAGGGCAAGATCGACGCGGCCCGGGCCAATTACGACACTGAAAAAGAGTCCAAGATTGCGGTTCTGCTCGAGGCCGACAGGCTCAAACGTGCACGGTTGCAAGATGAGCTCAAAGGCTTGCGCCTGCAGATGAAAATCGAACGCACCGACCGCCTGGCCGAACTGGCTGAAGCGATCTCGATTGCCAAGTCCATGGGCATCAATCAGCCAACCACGCCATCCTCCATGGCCGATACTAACCGCGCCGGTTCCAGTCAGGTGGTGCGCACCGAGATCAGTAATCAGAAAATTCCGCTGTATTTTCTCGGCACTGAGGCCCTGGAAGCTGAGCGCAATGCGTTGCAAAAGCGCACCAGTGATGACTTTACCAGCGGCCGTATCGCTGAAATTGGCAAGGAGTTGCAACTGCTGGACACCAACCGTGAAGTCGAAATTCTGCAAAAGCGCGGCAACGAGGATATCTTCCTGCGTGATGTCGAACCGCTTCGCACCGAAATCGCCCGGTTACGCAGCCTTAACATTGATATGAGCAATTTGGAGCTGGTGAGCGTCGACCGTCGTGCCCAGGAGCCGCTGGGGCCGATCAAGCCGAGAAAACTGATGATTCTGGTGCTGAGCCTGGTGGCTGGGGCATTTGTGGGTGTGCTGATCGCGCTGATCCGCCACTTGATTCTGAGCTACCGCCAGTCGCGCTCGCCAGCGGGCCCCTCGTCGGGACGCCAGCGCACAGACGACTCGCCTGTGCTGTAAACACCCACGCAGAGGGCTTGCGTCCGGGCATGCGGATGCGAGCCCGCTGCGCTGCGTAGACAGCTTTTCACAATTCTTAGTTAACCTTTGGTTACAAACTGTGGCTAAATAACGGTCAATGGCGTGGTTCCGGAAGTAACTCGTCCGGCCAGCCGCCACTATGTAATCGTGATTTCAGGTGCTGCTTATAAATCCTCGGCCGTTGTGTGCACGCAGGAGCAGCCTGTTCTCTTCTGACTTGTGACGAATCCCTTGAAACTCATCATTGTTGTTCTCTACGTTGCCTCCATTGCGTATGTTCACCTGCGTGGCAGAGTGCGACACAAGCTGGGCCGCCAGCTTAGCGATCACTCGACGTTCCTGGCGCCGATCAACTGCTTCCTCTACTTGTTTTCCAAGCAGCCAAGCCGTCCGTTTCTGTCGCCCAGCGACTTTCCGGACCTGAGCCCGTTGCAGGAGCACTGGGAGGAAATCCGCCAGGAAGGCCAGAACCTGATGCGCGCGGGCGAGATCAAGCGCTCGGACCAATACAATGACGTGGGTTTCAACTCGTTCTTCAAGTCGGGCTGGAAGCGCTTTTACCTTAAGTGGTACGGCGACAGTCACCCGTCGGCGATGAAGCTGTGCCCGCGCACTACTGAGTTGGTGCAGGGCATTGGTTCGATCAAGGCGGCGATGTTTGCCGAGTTGCCACCGGGCTCTAAACTGGTGCGCCACCGTGATCCTTATGCAGGCTCCTATCGTTACCACTTGGGGCTGGATACGCCGAATGATCCGGGTTGCTATATCAATGTGGATGGTGAGAGTTACTACTGGCGTGACGGTGAGCCGGTGATGTTTGACGAGACTTACATTCACTACGCTGAGAACACTACACAGCAGAACCGTATCATTTTGTTTTGTGACATTGAGCGCCCGATGAAGTACCGCTGGGCGGCGGCGTTTAACCGTTGGTTCAGTCGTAATGTGATGGCGGCTGCGGGTTCGCCTAATGATGACGGTGACAAGACCGGCGGGTTGAACCGTGCGTTTACGCGGCTGTATAAGATCCGTTTGCGTGGCAAAGAGCTGAAGAAGCGTAACCGTGCGCGGTATTACCTGGAGAAGTGGGCGATTTTTGCTGGGTTGGCGGTGATTTTTATTTTGATCTGACTTGGGGGTGGTCCTTTGGGGGACATATCCGTTGCTGCGGTAACGGCTTCTATTGGTTCCGCTCTTACAGCGGGTCACTTTTGGCAAACGCCCGGAATGCCGGCCCAGCCAAAAGTAACCAAAAGCTCTGTGCCCCACCACTCGGCACCTCGCTTGGGCTCGGAATGCCCTCACTCCGGCTTGAATCCTTGGGCCGCCGCGATGGGCCATCCTTGGCCCAGCGCGGCTAACCCGGCGTCCTGCCGGGTTACCCACGGATTCAAGCCTGCGTTCGGCCATCGTGGTTAACGGGGCGTCTCAGATCAAAATCAAGATCAAGATCTACAGCACGGCGGCCTGAAAGCCGACCTGAGTGGTTGAAGCAAGAGCCAGATCAAGTGCAAAACCAAAGCCTGTCTACCTGATGCAACGCAGTCAAAATGTGGGAGCGGGCTTGCTCGCGAAAGCGGTGGGTCAGTCAATTCATCTGTAACTGACCCACCGCATTCGCGAGCAAGCCCGCTCCCACAGTTGACCGCATGCAGTTCTGAACATGTGCTTTTCTGTGGGAGCTGGCTTGCCTGCGATGCAGACACCTCGGTACATCAGGCACACTGAGTTGATGCTATCGCAGCGGTGCGACGATTCGACAAGCCAGCTCCCACCTTTGACCGAGTATGGCTCTGCTGTTGCTGTTGCTGTTGCTGTTGCTGTTGCTGTTGCTGTTGCTCCGGCCCTTACATCCTTTTCGATGACGAAGTCAGCGGTCTTTTGATCTGCGCTTTTGATCTTGATCTTGATCTGAAATCGCCCCGTCAAACACGATGGCCGGAATCTGACAGGGATTTGGGGGGTAAACCGGCAGGGATGCCGGTTTAGCCGCGCTGGGCCAAGGATGGCCCATCGCGGCGGCCCCCCAAATCACTGTCGGATTGCGGGCATGCCGAGCCTAAGCGAGGCACCGAGTGTTGGGGGGAAGACCTTTTGGTTACTTTTGGGTCTTTCTGTACGGACCGGACACATGGTGGACACATGTGCGGGGACATGGTGGACACATTATTGACCATAATCAGGCTTACTAACTTCGATAGTTCGCAAAAAATGATGGCAGAAATAGACATCGAACAGACCATCGCTTTCAGGGTTAGGGCGGATTGCTATGTGTTGCCCTGCCAGGCCTTTTGCGATGCTGAAATAGCTTTTCTGAAAGCGAAAACGGCTGTGATAAACCTTGGCTAATACGTCATCTGGTCCGTATTCAAACTCCGGTAGTTGCTGCGGATAATCCCAAGAACTGCTGCGATAACGGTCCATTGGCACCTTGTATTCCAGCGCCTGATGGGGACGTTGCAGGTTGTATATTTCACGCCATTGATCGAAAGCTAGCTGGGCATCTGCCAGTGTAGAAAAGTGACGTCCGTTAAGGACTTCTGCCTTGAGTGATCGATGGAAACGCTCGATTTTCCCATTTGTTTGCGGATGGTAGGGACGACTGAAACTTATCCGAATTCCCAAACGCACCAGCCAAATGCTCAACTCGGTGATCTCGCCAGGATTACGCGGTGAGCCCCAAGGCGCGCCATTGTCGACGTTGATACGTGCTGGTAAACCGTAAATTTCAAATACCTTGCTCATCTTCTCTTTTACGGTGGTACCTCGCTCGTTATCACACGCTTGGATGGCCAGATTGAACCGCGAATGATCGTCCAGGATGGTCAGGGGGTGGCATCGGCCTTGCTGCATTGCAAAGTGGCCTTTGAAATCCATCTGCCAAAGATCGTTGGGCTCAGGATGTTCAAATCTCAGCAGGGCCCCTGGTTCTTTATCTGAGGGTTTAATCAAGCTATGCCGGTGCAAGACATTCGTGACAGTACTGGGGGCAATTCGCTTGTCCAGCATGCTGCTAATTGTGCGTCCGCCCCATGCCGGATGATCTTGGCGAAGTGCAATAACCTCAGCCTCCAGCTCGGCCTGGGTCAGCTTGGGGCTGCTGACGGGCTTACGTGACTTCTCTTGCAGGCCTGCAGAACCGCCGGCCTCGTAGCGTTTTAGCCACTTGTAGGCTGTCTGCGGACTTATGCCGAATCGTCGGCACAGCTCTCGCTTATTACTGCCGGGTTTCTTTGCTAAGGAAACAAACTCTTCTTTTAGGCTCATGGCGTCTCTCGAGTTCCAGGGCATGATGGCCTCCCGGCGCAGTTAGCTTGCCGAGAAGTGTCCACCATGTCCCCGCACACCCGTCAACCATGTGTCCGGTCCGTACAGGTCTTTCCAAAAGTGACCCGCTGTAAGAGCGGAACCAATAGAAGCCGTTACCGCAGCAACGGATATGTACCCCACCAAACGACCGCCATCGCAGGCAAGCCAGCTCCCACACCCGTCAGCGCAGCGGCTCTGCCCCCAGTTTGTCCCACATCTTCTTGCTGATCTTTTGCCGGTTGGCGTAACCGGCCCAAGGGTCGTCCTTGAGCGTGTCCAAACGCTCGTGCAGATTAGTCACCGTCCACTGCTGCGCACCGCGTAACCCTTTCAATTCCTCCCGGCTCACCGGCACCGAGACGGGCAGGCCCGGGCGTGCCCGTACCGAATAGGCCGCCACCGTGCTCGCGCCGCGGGCGTTGCGCAGGTAGTCGATAAAGATCTTGCCAATGCGGTTTTTCGGGCCGCTGGTGGCGGTAAAGCGTTCAGGCAGTTGCATTGCCATAAACTGCGCAATGGCCTTGGCGAAGGCCTTCACCGTCTCCCAGCCATCCCGGCGTGCCAACGGAATAACGAGGTGCAGGCCTTTGCCCCCGCTGGTCTTGACGAACGCCTCAAGGCCCAACTCATCAAGCACCGACAAGGTTAATTGCGCTGCTTCCAACATGCTTTTCCAGGGCAGTGCGGGGTCCGGGTCGAGGTCGAGTACAAACAGGTCCGGGGTTTCGATTTTGTCGGCAGTCGCGCCCCAGGTGTGCAGCTCGATCGTGCCCATCTGCACGGCACCGAGCAGGGCTTTGGTGGTGTCGATTTCCATCAGCCGTGCATGGCCGGGGTCGAGGCTCTGGTCCAACTGCTTGATATGGGGAATGGCCAGGCGCTCTGCATGTTTTTGGAAGAACTGCTCGCCTTCGATGCCTTCCGGCGCGCGCAGAAGCGACACGGGCCGGTGGCGCAGAAACGGCAGGATCCATTCGCTGATGCTCGCGTAAAAGTCTGCCAACTGCTGCTTTTGCGTGCCACTTTGCCGGTCAATCACGCGGTCGGGGTGTGTGATGTTCACGCCGCTGCCGGTTTTTTTCGGCGCTGGAGCCTGTTTGAGGGATTTTGCCGCGCGCGGTTGCTCATGGATGATCTGCGCCACAGGCTTGTCGCTGCGCAACGCAATGAACGCGGCTTGGCGTACCACGCCTTCGCGGGTCCATTCGGCGAAATTGACTTCGCCGACCAGTTCGGGCTTCACCCAGTGCACGCCGCGTGCCTGGCTGCTGGTCAGCGGGTTTTGCAGCGGTGAAGTCTTGCGCGCCAGAGGTGTCAGCTGGGCATAGATGGCTTTGAGTGCGTGCTGATCAAACCCGGTGCCGACACGCCCGGCATACACCAAGCCGTTGTCGCCATTGACCGCCAGCAGCAAGGCGCCGAAGCCGGTGCGCGAGCCTTGTGGCCGGGTGTAGCCAACAATCACGAACTCCTGACGCAGGCGGCATTTGAGTTTGATCCAGTCGGCGCTGCGGCTGGACACGTACGCGCTGCCGATGCGCTTGCCGATCACGCCTTCGAGCGCCAGGTCGCAGGCGCTTTCGAAGATGTCGCGTTGGTTGGCGGCGAAGGCTTCGGAAAACCGCAGCAATTTGCTACGGCTGCCCGACAGCGCGGATTTAAGCGCAGAACGGCGTTGTTCCACGGGTGCTTCACGCAGGTCTTGACCGTGTAAAAAAGGTGCATCGAACAGGTAGTAAACGATGTCCAGGCTACGGCCGATATCGAAGGCATTTTGCAACGCCTGGAAGTCCGGCAGACCGTCGGCGTTGAGGCTGACCATTTCGCCATCCAGCCAACTGTCCTTGAGCTTGAGGGCTTGCAAGGCCTTGACCTGGCGCGGCAATCGGTCGGTCCAGTCATGGCCGTTACGTGTAAACAGGCGCACGTCGCCGTCGCGAATTCGGGCCAGCATGCGGTAGCCGTCGAATTTGATTTCGTACTGCCAGTCGCCGGCCGGGGCGCGGTCGACCAGGGTTGCCAGTTGTGGGGCGAATTGATCGGGCAGGGCGGTCTTGGCTTTCTGGCGCTTTGCTCGCGGTTCAGGCGCTGGCGCGGGCTTGCCGACGGTGGCATCGCTGAGCACGCTTTTGGGCTGGGCTTTTACGATATCGTAGTCGGCGGCCGGGCGGGCTTGCTGATCTTTTTCCTTGATCAGCAACCACTGCTCCTTGTCGCCGCTGCCCTTGAGGCGGGTGCGTACCAGTGCCCAATCGCCGGAGAGTTTTTCACCGACCAGGGTGAATTTGAGTTTGCCGGCTGCATACGCCTTGTGCGGATCGTCGTGAGGTTGCCAGACCCCGCGATCCCACACGATCACATCACCGGCGCCGTACTGCCCGGCGGCGATGTTGCCTTCGAAATTGCCGTAACTCAGCGGGTGGTCCTCAACGTGGACCGCCAGGCGTTTCTGGCTGGGGTCCAGGCTCGGGCCTTTGGGCACGGCCCAGCTTTTGAGTACGCCATCGAGTTCCAGGCGAAAGTCATAGTGCAGGTTGCGCGCGTCGTGTTTTTGAATCACGAAAGACAGCGCCGAGGCCTTGGATTTGCCGGTGGGCGCATCGCCTGCGGGCTCTGCGGTGATCTCGAAGTCGCGTTTGCGCGTGTATTCGCTCAGGGGCTTGGCCATGGCGTTCTCCTGCTGATGGCGGACTCAAGAGGCCTTTTTGCTGGTTTTTTTCGCGGCCGGTTTTTTGGCTGCAGGCTTTTTCGCGGCGGGCTTGCCGGCCAGGCTGCGCTTGAGCAACTCGGTCAGGTCGATCACATCAGCCGATTTGCGCTCTTCGCTGCCAGCCTGGCTCTCAACGTCTTCAATCTTGCCGGCCTTGGCTTTCTTCGCCACCAGCGCCATGATCTTTTCCTGGAAGCTGTCGCGATAATCGTCCGGCTGCCAGTCGGCGCTCATGTCTTCGACCAGGCGCTTGGCCATGTCCAATTCACCCTTGGCCAGGCTCGGTTTGGTCACGTCACTGCCCAGTTCCAGCTCGTCGAGGCTGCGCACTTCGGCGGGCCAGCGCAGCATCACCAGTACCAGCGCTGATTGCAGCGGCATCAATGCTGCCAAGTGTTGCTTGGTGTGCAGCACCACGTTGGCCAGGGCGACCTTGGCGGTTTTTTTCAGGGTTTCACGCAGAAGCGCATAGACCTTGCCGCCGCGTTTGTCCGGGGCCAGGAAGTAGGGCGTGTCGATGTTTTGCAGCGGGATCTGGTCGGCGGCGACAAAGGCGATGATTTCGATGGTCTGGGTCGACTTGGGGTGGGCCGAGCGAATCTCGTCTTCGCTGAGCACCACATAGCGGCCTTTCTCAAAGGCCACGCCCTTGACGATATTGTCTTTGGTGACTTCCTTGCCGGTGGTTTTGTTGATGCGCTTGTAGCCCACCGGGTCCATGCTGCGTTTGTCCAGCCAGTCAAAATCTACGCCCTGAGAGGACGTGGCCGAGACCAGCGAGACCGGGATATGGACCAAGCCGAAACTGATGGCGCCTTTCCAGATTGCCCTTGGCATGGCTGCGGTTCCTTGAGAAGAGTCAGTGTTCTGGTGACTCGCAGGCGGGTGCAAAAGTTTCGGCTGGTAGATGCGTGGACAGATGCGTGGACAGATCGTGTTACATCTGATGAGAAACTATTTAATGTCGAAAGCCGAACCCAAGGCGTAGCGTGTTATCGAAAGCACGTACCACTCGCCCCCAAGAGGCTTTGTCATGAACAGCTGTGTGCGTTACCTCGCCGTAGTCGCGCTGGGCCTGGCCCTGGCGCCATTGGCCCAGGCGCAGAACCTGCCCGGCAGCTACAACACCAATAACAGCCCAATCCATCGGGCTAACCCCAACAGCATGCAGGGCACCCAACCGAATGCGCCGGCCACCACCCGCGGGGTTCAACCCGCGCCGACCGGCCCTGCACCCACCGTGGAAAACGGCGGTATCGGCAATCGTTACCCGACGCGTAACGCGGCCCCGAGCCGGCCTGCCACTGAACCCAAAGCGCCCACTTACGATGCCAACGGCAATCGCCGGTAAGGACTCTGTCTTATGTTTCTACGCAAAACCCTGTTAGCCGCTATTTGCGCAACCCTGCTACCCGTGACGGCCGTCATGGCGGCGGATGCCCAGCAGTTCCCCAGTGAGCAAGGCAGCATCACCGCCACCCCAATCGCCAAGGGCCTCGACCACCCTTGGGCGGTAGCGTTTCTCCCGGACAAACAAGGCTTTTTGGTGACCGAGCGCCCCGGCCACCTGCGTTTTGTCAGCCCGGACGGCAAGCTGTCTGCGCCGTTGACCGGCGTGCCGCAGGTGTGGGCCAAAGGGCAGGGCGGTTTGCTCGACGTGGTGCTGTCGCCAGACTTCAAGCAGGACCGCCTGGTCTACCTGTCGTATGCCGAAGGCGGCGGCGAAGGTGGCAAAGCCGGCACTGCCGTGGGGCGTGGGCGCTTGGCCGATGACTTGAGTGGTCTCAAAGACTTCAAAGTGATATTGCGCCAGGAGCCCAAGCTGTCGACCGGCAATCACTTCGGCTCGCGACTGGCGTTCGACCGCGATGGCTACCTGTTTGTGACCCTGGGCGAGAACAATGATCGGCCGACGGCCCAGGACCTGGACAAGTTGCAAGGCAAGGTCGTGCGCATTTACCCAGATGGCCGTGTGCCGGACGATAACCCCTTTGTGGGCCAGCAGGGCGTGCGCCCGGAGATCTGGTCCTATGGCCAGCGCAACCCGCAGGGGCTGGCGTTGAACCCTTGGAGCGGCACGATCTGGGAAAACGAACATGGCCCGCGCGGTGGTGATGAAATCAACATCATCGAGCGCGGCAAGAACTACGGCTGGCCCCTGGCAACCCACGGCATCAACTATTCGCTGACGCCGATTCCAGAAGCCCAGGGCAAGGCTGTGGAAGGCACCGTGCAACCCCATCACGTCTGGGAAAAGTCACCCGGCATCAGTGGCATGGCGTTCTATGACGCAGACCGTTTCAAAGCCTGGGATCACAACCTGTTTATCGGCGCGTTGGCCAGCCAGGAGTTGATCCGCCTGCAGTTCGATGGCGACAAGGTGATCCATGAGGAGCGCCTGCTGGGCGGGTTGAAGGCACGGATTCGCGATGTGCGTCAGGGACCGGACGGTTTCCTGTACGTGCTGACCGATGAGGACAAGGGCGTACTGTATCGCGTCGGCCTGAATCAGGACTGACAGAGGCTGATGGTCCAATGTGGGAGCTGGCTTGCCTGCGATAGTATCGCCTCGGTGTTCCTGATTAACCGAATCGTCTGTATCGCAGGCAAGCCAGCTCCCACATTTTATTTGCGTGTGGCTTACAGGCCGAGGTCAGACAACCCCGGATGATCATCCGGGCGTCGGCCCAGTGGCCAGTGGAACTTGCGCTCGGTTGCTTTGATCGGCAGATCATTGATGCAGGCAAAACGGTTGGCCATCAGGCCGTTTTCGTCAAATTCCCAGTTCTCATTGCCATAGGAACGGAACCAGTTGCCGGAGTCGTCGTGCCACTCATAGGCGTAGCGCACGGCGATACGGTTGTCGGTGAATGCCCACAGTTCCTTGATCAGTCGATAGTCCAGTTCCTTGGCCCACTTGCGCGTGAGAAAACCCTTGGCCTCTTCGCGGTTATGCGCGAATTCGGCACGGTTTCGCCACTGCGTGTCCAGGGTATACGCCAGGGACACGCGTTCTGGGTCGCGGGAGTTCCAGCCGTCTTCGGCCAGGCGCACTTTTTGAATGGCCGATTCACGCGTGAACGGTGGCAGCGGCGGACGTTGTTCTGCTGTCGTTGACATGGGGCAGCTCCTATCAATACCAAGGTGTTGTCGAAAGTTGCTCAGCCTGTGCGTTCAAAGTCCTAATAACGTTCGCGCCATGCATTGCGCATTATCAGCTGCTGTTGAATCGCCCATGACCAGGGCAACGGTAATGGCGCCATCGATCAGGATCAGCAAGTGCGCGGCCTGCCGTTCGGGGTCGGGGGTGCCATGTGCTTTACACAGTTCAAGTGCGTACTCGAACAGTTTTTGTTTATGCGCCTTGGCCAGCAGGCGCACCGGGTCTTGCGCGTCGCCGGTTTCGCCACTGGTGTTGATAAAGGCGCAGCCGCGAAAGTCTGCCGAGCCAAACCACGCCTTGAGAGCGCTGAACAGCGCCAGCAGGCGCTCGCCACTGCCTTCACTGCGCTCCACTTCAGTGCGTAGCCACTGCATCCAGCGTGCGTCGCGGCGTTGCAGGGCGGCGATGACCAGTTCGTCTTTATTGGCAAAGTAACGGTAAATACTTTTGCGCGAGACGCCGGCGGTTTTCACCAGTAACTCCATGCCGGTGGCGGCGATGCCGTGGCGATAGATCAACTTCTCGGTGACGTCGAGGATAATGTCGCGGGTTTCGTTGCTGTTGATAGCGTTCATGGACCGAACAGTAGAACGATCGTTCTTCTTGGTCAATTAATTTTTTTCCATTGTCCGCGACGAGACCTGAGCAGCCCCATGGTGTAAGCTCTGTGCCTCTTCGGATTCGACCCATTGCGAGCCTTATGCCGTCGTTCTTCAAACGCTCCCTGTTGCCCAAACTGCGTGGTTTCCCGCTGTCTCCCGATGCCATCGATGTGCTGTCCGGTGCCGCTGCGTACCGCCTGTGCCTGCTGGAAAAAATCGCCCAGGCCACACAACGCATCTACATTGTTGCGCTGTACTTGCAGCAGGACGAAGCGGGGCAGGAAATCTACGACGCCTTGCACGCCGCCAAGGCGGCACGGCCCGAGTTGGATATCGTGGTGGTGGTTGACTGGTTGCGCGCCCAGCGCGGTCTGATCGGCGCCGGCAAGCAGCCGGGCAACAGCGCCTGGTACCAGGCCATGACCCACTCCCACGCCAGCGAAGTACCGGTGTACGGCGTGCCGGTGCAAACCCGCGAACTGTTCGGCGTGTTGCACCTCAAGGGTTTCGTGATCGATGACAGCGTGCTGTACAGCGGCGCCAGCCTGAACAATGTGTACTTGCACAAGTTCGACAAATACCGCTTTGACCGCTATCACCTGATCCACAGCAAGCCCTTGGCTGACTCGATGCAACACCTGGTGGAACACGGCCTGGTCGCGTCCAAGGCCGTGCATCGCCTGGACTTGCCGAACCTGCCGACCACCCGCAGCCTGCGCAATGACATCGGTGACTTGCGCAGCCGCTTGAAGCACGCGACCTACGACACCACCACAGGTTTGCTGCCCAATGGGCACTTGTCGGTAAGCCCGTTGCTGGGTGTGGGCAAGAACAACCCGTTGAACCGGGTGATCCTCGAACTCATCGCCAGTGCCCAGCATCAGCTAACCATCTGCACGCCGTATTTCAACCTGCCGCTGCCGGTGACCCGCGAAATAAACCGCGCCCTGGCGCGCGGGGTGAAAGTCGACATCATCGTCGGCGACAAAACCGCCAACGATTTCTACATCCCGCCAAGCGAGCCGTTCAAGGTGATCTCGGCGTTGCCTTACCTGTATGAAATCAGCCTGCGCCGCTTCGCCAAACGCCATCAGCCGATGATCGACAGCGGCCAGTTGAACCTGCACTTATGGCGTGACGGCGACAACACTTATCACCTTAAAGGTATGTGGGTTGACCAGCGTTACACCTTGCTGACCGGCAACAACCTCAACCCACGGGCATTCCGCCTCGATCTGGAAAACGCGTTGCTGATTGATGACCCACAAGGCCAATGGCTGGCGCCACGGCGTACTGAGCTGGCGCAGATCTTCCAGCACACCACGCGTATCGAGCGGTATCAACACTTGCAAACGCTGGTGGATTATCCGCCAGCGGTTGGCAAGTTCCTACGCCGGGTCAGCCGGGTGCGGATCGAGCGGCTGCTCTACAGAATTTTGTAATATCTCGCCATTCTATCAAGCGCCCACGTTTACTCCACCGGTGCTGCCGACGGCACCGGCACCTGACCTGACTCCACTTGCCGACACCGCGGCTCGGCTCACGCGCAGCATCCGGTGGGTGGGAAGTCAGTGCAAGGCTGCGCGTCGCTGCCCAGGGGCTTGACCCTTAAGGCGCAGGTTGGCCGTATGCTTGCGCTGGAAAAGAACGGCGCGTGGTGTGCAATCAATCCAACCACTCAGGAACCTGAAGGGACACCGCTGGAGCAATTCACACCGGCTTGACGCTAAGGCATGAGCACCCCAGGTGTTCGCCGGCCGGTGCAGGCCGCACGAACGCCTGGGTGTTCAATCAGTTCAGGCCCAACTTGCCGCGCAGCATCGACAGGTCTTCAGCCAAGGTGTTGACCGGGCCAACCAAGGCTTTGCGGTCGGTTTCCTTGACCTTGTCGTAGGTCTCATAACCGCCATCTTTGGTTTTGTACTTGGCCAGAATCTTGTCCACGGTGGCAAAGTTCTTGTCGACCTTGGCCAGGAAAGCCTTGTCTTGCTTCTCGATCTGGCCACGGAACAGGTCGACGATTTTCTTCGCGCCGTCGATGTTGCCTTGGAAGTCATACAGGTCGGTGTGGCTATAACGGTCTTCTTCACCGGAGATTTTGGTGGCAGCGACTTCTTCCAACAGAGCTGCTGCACCGCCGACGACTTTTTCCGGCGGGAAGGTCAGGCCATCCACGCGAGTTTTCAGGTCATTGACGTCGGTGTTGAGCTTGGCGGTCAGTGTTTCCAGACCTTTGGTGGTCTTCTCGGAGAACAGCACGTACTCGATGCGGTGGAACCCGGTGAAATCTTCAGCAGTTACGCCTTTCTCGTGGTCGTCGACACGTGAATCGATCGAAGCATCGAGGTCGCTGAACAGCTCGGCGATCGGCTCGATGGACTCATAGTGCACGCGGGTCGGCGCGTAAAGTTTCTGCGCGGTGGCGAGGTCGCCTTTATTGATGGCGTCAGTGAAGGCCTTGGTCTGCGTGACCAGTTCGCCGATTTCTTCGGTGACGTAGATCTTGTAGTCCGACACCGGGCCTACCAGGTCCAGGGGCGCGGTGGCGGCGAAGGCTGCCAGCGGTGAAAGGGTCATTAGCAACGACAACGCGATAGTCGACTTCTTCATGGGACGTTTTCCGCTCTGGTTTGTTTTAGGTGTTGGCAGTGGTTTGAGAGTGCGTTGCAGCGAGCAGCGTGCGGCCAAGGAAATCCTTGGGCCCGGTGACCCCAGGCAAGGTGAAGAAGTACCCGCCGCCAACCGGCTTGAGGTATTCCTCCAGGGGCTCGCCATTGAGCCGGGTTTGCACGCTGATAAAGCCTTTCTCCAGGTCAGCCTGGTAGCAGATGAACAACAGCCCCATGTCCAGCTGACCGTTTTTGTTGACGCCGTTGGAGTAGTTGAACGGCCGACGCAGGATCAGGTTGGCCTGTGTCTGCGGGGTACGCGGGTTGGCCAGGCGGATGTGCGCATCGAGCTTGGTCAACTTGCCTTCCGGGTCCTTGCTGTAGTCGGGCACCTGGGTTTCTTTTTGCCCATCCATGGGCGCGCCGGTCGGTTTGATACGGCCGATGATGCTTTCCTGTTCCTGCAATGGCGTACGGTCCCAACGCTCGACGAAGTTGCGGATGATTCGCACGGCCTGGTAGCTGCCGTTGGCGGCCCACGCCGGTTCGTCGCTGCCAGGTTGTACCCAGACGATCTGGTCCATGGCCTTGGCGTCATTGGAATTCGGGTTGGCCGAGCCATCACGAAAGCCCAGGAAGTTACGTGCGCTCTGCGCCGGTTCACCGGGTTTGGCCGGTGCCTGGGGCGGTACGCTGCCTTCCTGTTTCCAGCGCACCAGCAGCAGGTCGGGCAGGTTTTTCACGATGTCGCGCAGTGCGTGAATATTGGTGTCCGGCGTGTTCGAGCTAAATTGCAGGCTCAGGTCGCCGTGACACTGGGCGGGTTCCAGCGCGTCGTTGGGGAAGCCGACCATGCGGCTCAGTCGCTTGGGTTTGGCTGCCGCCAGGCCGAAGCGCTCATCAAACAACGACTCGCCGACCGAGACGGTGATGGTCAGGTTATCCGGGGTGACTACCGGGCCGAGAATCCCGGAATCGGTGGGCGGCAGTTTCGGGTCGACTTGCGGCACGGTGCCGCCGGTCATCAGGAACGCGATGCGCTCATTCAAGGTGCGGAACAGGCGCTCCAGGTCTTCGCGATCGCTGGCCAGCACGTCGAATGCGACGAGCATGCCGCAGGCCGGGCGCGGGGTGACGATGCCGGTCTGGTGCTGGCCGAAAAAGTCGTGGTGGTCCTGGGTCTTGTCACTGCGCGGTGCGGTGGTGACTTGTTCGGCCGCAGCGGCCATGGCCGGGCAGGTCAGGGTGCTGCCGGCAATCGCGGCGCCGGTGGCGGCCATGCCCAGCAGGACGCGGCGACGTTGCGCGGAAAACTGTTCTGAATCACTCATCTATTAGGTCGTCTTCACTGCAGGCCGGAGAGGCCAAGGGCGGGGTCGATTCCATCGAGTGCAACGGCCAGAGCCTTGGCCTTGTCGGCGATCTGCTTGCGCTGATCGGCCGTGACGCTGTCGTAGCGGCTGTACTGGCCGTCGACTTTAAAACTGTTGAGTTGGGCATCGAAGGCATCGAGCGCGCTGTCGATTTTCGGCAGCAGGTCCGCCGCCGATTTGCTCAGCAACGGACGCATCAGGTCGACCACCTTGCGGGCAGCCTCCAGGTTGGCGGCAAAACCGTTCAAGTCGATATGGCTGTAGCGCTCCTCTTCACCGCTGGCAGCCCGCACATCCGCCAGGCTGTTGAGGTTGCGCACCACAATGCTGACCAGTTGTTCGGGTGGCAGCGACTGCGCAAGCAGCTGTTGCTTGAGGGTGGTGACGTCAGTGACCAGCCGCTCGGCAATCGGGCTGAGGCCCTCCAGGCTGCGCTGCTGGAACAGGCTGTATTCGAGGCGATGGAAACCGCTGAACGCCGGGTCTTGCTCGCGTTTTTCGAAGTAATCGGCGCGGGCGTTGATCGCGTTGTCCAGCTCGGCCAGGCGTTGAGCGGCGGGAGCCAGGCGCTGATACGCCTCACGTGCCGGTACATACAGCGCCTGCGCCTGGGCCAGGTCACCGGCTGCAATGGCTTGCTGCAGCGCGGTCACGGCCTTGACCAGCGCACTGCCTTGGCCGCTCAGGTACACACGGAATTCCGACAGCGGGCCGATAAAGGCCACCATCGACGGTTTTGCCTTGGCCTGGGCATCGGACTCAGCGGTGGGCGTGACATGCAAGGTGCCGCGCGGGTTGCTCAGCAGGCCGCAGGTGATCGCATAGTCGCCGGGCAACAGGTTGGCGTTGATCACCTGGCTTAGGCCCGGCGCGATATTTTCGCGTTCTTCAATCACCAGCACGCCGTCGAGGATTTCCCATTCCACCGCGCGGTCGGAGCGGTTGATAATGCGAAAACTCGCGCGCCCGGCAGGCACGCTAATTTCATTCGGCTCGCACGCGTGACCGTGAATGGTCACGGCGATTTCATTGTGGTTGGTCTGGCGCTTGGCGGCAGCCAATTGCGAGGCGTAATAGAACAGCGCACCGGCGGCGATCATCACCACCACCGAGCCGGCCACTGCCCAGCGCAAGGCGCGCGACGGCGGTGCCGGTTGAGGGTTCTGGTTGGACAAGAGACGGTCCTTACTGGCTGGAAACGGAAGAAGGTTTGGTGACAGGCTTGGCGGCGGGCGCGGGCAGGAAGAACATCACCAGCGCCACCACCAGATAAATCAGATAGGCACCCAGGGTGCTCACGGTCGGCGCTTCCTGGTAGCCGAACATCCCGGCGAGCACCGAACCCAGCGGGCTGTCCATCGGCAGCACGGCGCTGAAGTCGAACAGCACGGTTTGCAGGTGGTTCCACACTCCGGCTTCGTGCAGGGCCTGCACCGAGTTGGCAAGAATGCCGGCGGCCACCACCAGGATGAACAGGCCGGTCCAGCGGAAGAACGCGCCGAGGTTCAGGCGCATGCTGCCGGTGTAGATCAGGAAGCCGACGATAATCGCCAGGATCAAGCCGAGCAGGGCGCCAATCGGTGCGCCCGGACCTTCGCTTTGCTGGAACACGGCAAGCAGGAAGAACACGGTTTCCAGGCCTTCACGGGCCACGGCAAAGAACACCATGGCGATCAGCGCGATGACTTGGTGCTTGGAGCCGGCCAGTGCATGATCCAGGGATTCGTGCAGGGAATGCTTGATGGAGCGCGCCACCTTGCGCATCCAGAACACCATGGAGCTGAGGATGCCGACGGCGACCAGGCCGACCACCCCCTCAAACAGTTCCTGTTGTTTTTGCGGGAATTCGGCGCTGACCAATTCCAGGCCACCGCCTACCAGCAGGGCCAGCGCAGCGGCCAGGAACACGCCGATCCACACGGCGGGCATCCACTGGCCACGGCCGGTCTGTTGCAGGTAACTGGCGATAATGCCAACGATCAATGCGGCTTCAATGCCTTCGCGCAGCATGATTAGAAAGGGAACAAGCATTCGGCACCGCATCAAGACTGGTTAGGATGCTAATTTGTAACATAATGATACTCATTACTAAACAGCCAATGTTGACCTTTGCTGAACTGCGGCTGAACGGTGGTGGCGAATCGCAACCGCCCTTATGATGCATGCCATCTTTTGCAGCATTGAATAGCCCGATTCCCATGGCGGAAAAAGACACCATCTCTATCCATCTTGTGCGCGAAGCCTTGCTGCAAAGCTGCGCGCCCGGCGCGGCCACGGTTGAAGCGTTGAGCAAGGTCGGGATAGACCCGGCGCTGCTCGAGCAGCCCGACGCCCGCGTGCCCGCCACGGCCTACGCACGCCTGTGGCGCTTGCTGGCGCGGCGCATGGACGACGAGTTTTTTGGCATGGACCCGCGCGCACTCAAGTCCGGCAGCCTGGCGTTCTTGTGCCGCGCCGCGATGGCGCAACCGAGCCTGGATGCCGGCCTGGAAACCGGCCTGGGTTTTCTGTCGTTGATGCTCGAGCAAATGCCCGCACAACTGGTGCGCCAACAGAGCCTGGCAGAAATCGTCTTGCTCGAACCCGAACCCAAACGCGCGTTTACCTATTTCACCTATTGGATGATCGTCCACGGCGTGGCTTGTTGGCTGGCGGGGCGGCGGATTCCGATCCTCGCCATTGAACTGCGCTGCCCGCCACCAGAGTTTTGCGACGACTATCGCGTGATGTTTTCCGACAACCTGCGCTTCGACCGGCCGCGCACGCGCATGATCTTTGCTGCCGACTGCCTGGACCTGCCGATCAAGCGCAGCCCGGAAGAACTCAAGCGGTTCCTGGCACATGCGCCGGCCAACATACTGGTCAAGTACCGCGACCCGGCGAGCCTCGCCACTCGTATCAAAAATGACCTGCGCCATATGCCTGCCAATACCTGGCCGGAAACCGAAGGCTTGGCCGCCAACCTGTGTATTTCGGCGTCAACCCTACGTCGTCGGCTGGCCGATGAAGGCCAGACGTATCAGGGGCTCAAGGATAGCGTGCGCAAGGAACTGGCGATTGTCTGGCTCGCCGAGGCCGATATCAGTTTTGTTGAAATTGCCGTGCGCCTTGGATTTGCTGATGTCAGCTCATTCTACAAAGCCTTTCGCAAATGGTCCGGCTCAAACCCGGGGCACTACCGTAGTTTGATCCTCAGTGACGCGTTGCCGCCTATGTGACGCAGGCTCATGGGGCGGACCGTGGAAGGAAATGCGTACATACACTTGCTCATCTCGGCTTCGGAATTAGCCTATCTCGTTGCAATCAGTAATTTCCAGAGTATTAGACTCCGTTCTCTGGAGTACTTTTAATGAGCTTATCCAGTATTGATTCAGGCAACAGTAGACGCACGCGCCAATCCAATCCGCCACCCGGTGAGCTGAACCTGGCGACGGCAACCGCTCAATCTGACAAGCCGGTTGTTGGCGTTAAGACAACCGCTGAAGCTGACACTGAACTGGCCACGATGCTGGCAGATCATCACCAAGGCGATTGGCGCTTTCAAGATGTGTCGCCAGAGACGTCGGTTGGTAAGTGGGTGGGCCATTTGGCTGACGCGTGGAACTCGCCGGCCATGCAGGCGTGGGTAAGGGCACAAAAATTCCGTATGTCAACGTTCCGCATAGTGGGGAACACGCTGACGGTACAGTCGCAAGACACCGGCAAAATCACCACATTTACCCCGGCTGATGGCAGCGGTTGGTGGCCGATCGCACGCCAGGTAATTGCCAGTGCTGCCATGCTCGATCCGCAAGGGAAGGGCCTGAGCAGCCCCCCAAGCAGACTTTTGCCCTCTGAGATCGCGGCGTTCTACGGCGTTCGCTGGCCCATCAACAATAATGATGCCGAAGCGCTCAAAGCCAACGGTTTTGCGGTACAGCGTGTAGAGGATGACCCCCTGCGTTCACCTGAAGTGCGCAAGCTGGCAGAACGCGAGTTTATGGATATAGAAAATGAACGCGCATTGATAACCACGCTGCTCAGTGAGCTCAAGGATAAACCAGACGACGAGGACATCGACCTCAGAGCGATTTCCCAGGCCATAGCACCGGGGTCGACACTTGGCATTGCCAATCGCTCGGGTCTCAGAATACTGAAGCGCTTGATGCGTGACCCTCTGATGGCGCCGATCTTGAGCGCGAAAGGCATCGATGTGAAGGCCCAGGTTCGGCTGGAGAATGGGCAGTTTATGCTATGCGCCAACGGCACATCCGGACCGTGGCATAACCTGACGGATCCAGTTCTGGCCCATCCGACGCTCGCGCAACTGCTCAACAGTGCCATTGAGCATGCGCAAACAACCGGAGAAATAATCAGGGCACAATCAACCGGCGACCTATGGCAATTGCTTCGGTTTGCAACCTCGAACGAATTACCCGCCATCAACACTGTCAGCGAATTGCGCAACATCTTGAACTGGAAACTCAACCCGCTGCCCCCAGAGCCCGCACTGGGCAGCTATGCCCGCAATTTTTTGGAAGATAAGCAATCCCCTGACGCCCTGACCGAGCAGCAACGTATCAGAGTCCGCCGTTCAGCCCCCGGCGCCAGCACACCGCCGAAGCTGACACTGCTTGATTGCTCACCCAAACCCTGGGCAGGCAAGAGCCCGGAATACATCCGCCAGA
This sequence comes from Pseudomonas sp. ChxA, assembly GCF_030263855.1. Lineage (NCBI taxonomy): Bacteria > Pseudomonadati > Pseudomonadota > Gammaproteobacteria > Pseudomonadales > Pseudomonadaceae > Pseudomonas > Pseudomonas sp. ChxA. Next base: position 3,884,857 of record NZ_JARPMK010000001.1, on the reverse strand, counting down.
ATGCCGACGAACTCATCAGCCAGGCATTGACTCTGGGCTCCGGGCTGAGGCGCTGCGAGCCCATTCTTGCTGCACTCAAAGACGACCCGTCAGCGGCGCCCGGAAAAGCTTCGCCGAGCTATCGTAAGCAGATGATCCTGACCCGTGATCTGCTGGTCGTTGATCCAAAACTGGGTACGCAGCGTAATCATATCGGCGGCTACGACCTGTATTCGGCATCGAACACAGGAAAAACCCTGTTGCAGGTGCGTACCGAACTTGAGCAGCACATGGCCAAGGAGCTCCAATTACCGCTTGAATCCGCGATATTGCTCACCCACGCGTTGTTGGCGACGGTCGCTCCCGAGTTTCGGGTGGAGGGCGCCGGTTCGTTACGTGTAGGGACGTTGCCACTGGTGAGCCTGCGTGTTCAAACGGCACTGGTGGAAATGGCCTCCCAAGGCAGTTCGCGCCTGATGAGCGCAGAGCAAATTGGCTCTCGTGCCTTACTGAAACCGATTTCGCCTGAGCACGAACAGTTGGAAGCAATGCACTCTGCCGGGCCGATATACGACTGGGCCGTGGCCCAGGGCGTAGTGAGCGCTGAGGGTGATTACTCACCCTCGGCGCTGAATGTCGCGTTGGTTACTTACAATGAGCGCGTTGAGGAAAGTCGGCGAATGGCCGCCAGCCTCGATAACGCCCGCGCATTACTCAATACCCGCACGCAAGTGGCTGAGGAGGAATTGGACCGGGTGTGTCCTGGCCAGAGTGAGTTCTTTAATAAACCAAGCGTGTTGTTCAGCGCCAGTTCGACAGTGATATCGGTTTTAACCCACAGCCATATGGTGGAAACAGCCCTTAACTTAAGCGGTAAACCAAAAGTCACGCTCTCCGGGCTTGCAGCGGGGCCTTGTTCGATCAAGGACTTATACATGTCAGGCGAGTTGACGGCCGAAAACATACACACGAAAGAATGGAACTTTATCAACCCTTCGGATAAAACCGCTTTTGAGGCTTTAAAGCGCCAACTGGTGAACGTGAGGCCGATCGCAGCCGTTTTTGATCAGCCTTTTATGCAAGGCCTTGACCACTTGGCAAATTATCAGGTCATTGCCACGAAATGCTGATGAGCCAATTGCCTGTTGAAGACCGGCGAAGGTTGGAGTCAGGAGAGGTCACGGTCTATGGTGCTTCGACTCAGGAGGGCGGCCTCAATCAGGATGAGGCCCAGCAAAAAATCGGGCCGATCCTATTCCTCAGGGACGCGTTGGGCGCCAAGTGTTATGAGCTTATCCCCGCCACTAACAGCTACGCAGAACGCCCGGAACTGGTGAGCGCCATGACGTTTATGAGTGATTCGGGTACCGATTCCTTCGGGAGAATCATGCGCCGGCGTCTTACCCCAACGTTGCCGGTTGATATTGAGGTGGTTGCGCACTTTCCCGCGCCGCCAATGGGTCAGGACGCATCAGCGGGTTTGCCCAATACCTTTTCATCTTCACGGATAACTGAAATTCTGAGCACGTTGCAACGGGAAAATTTGCTCGTCGACCGCCTGCTACTGATGAAGCAAGCTGCAGGCACGACGTATAACGAAGCGGTTCAGCAGCGTTTGGATGCCATCGATACTTTCGTCGTCAATACCCTGATTCCGTTTAAAGGCAATATCGAAGAAATCGCCTCAGGCGACCGCCGTCGTGTTGCCCTGGGCGCTGTTGGGTTGGGCCTGGAAATTTTCGGTGCTCTGTTGGTGGTTGCCAGTGCTGTCAGTGCGTTCGCCAAGGCAGGCTCGATAGCGACGAAGTTTGCCGTTACGGGTAAAGCAGTGCTGTCGATGTTTGATCTTCCGGGCGCCGTGGCTGGCACGGCGAAATCCTTATTCCGTCTCACCGCAATGGGCGTCAGAAGCGTGGGTGTGAACGTCCCCACGTCATTAGGAAAAGGACTCTCTTATTTCAAAAAATTGGTGAGTGGGGGCAAAAAAACCGAGCAATTAATCAGGCTGTCGCCCCGTGAGCGTGCGGCCAAAGAGGTGACTAACTTAGTGGGAAACATCGCCTTGTCAAATACGATTAACGGCACAGTAGATTTTTTCCAGCAATCACCGCCCACAGTGTCTGAAGGCAGCTATTCGCTGCCGACTTAACGCGCGACAACGACTGTTTGGAGCAGGGATGCTCATCTCTCGCGGGTCTAACCCTGACTCTGTGCCCCCCCGACAACTGTCGCCTTCCTGTACGGCCAAGCCGTAATGTCTCAGCTCACAGCATCTGCAAAAAAAAGCCCCACGGCCGAATGAGCCGCAGGGCTAAAAATTGGCTGGATGCGACCAACCAAAGGAGCTCTTTACATCACTTGCTGCTGGCTACGACCGTGTCCGGCTGCCAGCCGCCGCCCAGGGCCTTGTAGATCGCGACAATGCCGCGATACAGGTCCACTTCGGCCTGGGCCTGGGAGTCTTCAGCCGCCAAGCGCTCACGTTGCGCGTCGAGCAATACCAGGAAGTCCACGGTACCTTCGCGATAACGGATCGCGGCGAGATCCGCGGCAGCGCGGCTGGACTCACTCTGACGAATCAGCGAGACCAGGCGCTGCTGGCGTTTGCCGTAATCACTGAAGGCATTTTCGGATTCTTCCAGTGCCAGCAACACTTGCTGCTCATAGGTCGCCAGGGCGCCGTCGGCCTCGGCATTCGCACCGCGCAAACGCGCACGCACGCTGCCCAGGTCAAAGGCGGCCCAAGTGATGCTAGGGCCAAGGGACCAGGCATTGGCGGCAGCCGAACCAATCTGCGAACCACGCCCGGCGGTAAAGCCCAGGAAGCCGCTGAGGCTGACCCGGGGGAACAGGTCGGCTTTGGCCACGCCGATACGCGCAGTGGCCGCAGCCAGTTTGCGTTCGGCGCTGAGAATGTCCGGGCGACGTTGCAGCAACTGGCCTGGGTCGCCAATCGGCAAGGCCTTGGCAATCGCGGGCAGGTCTTTGGGGCTCAGGTCTACGCTCAGCTTGTCGGGGCGCTGGCCGAGGAGGGTGGCGATGCGGTTACGCTCGCGCACTTGCTCGGCCTGCAGTTGCGGCACGCTGGCTTCAACCGCCGCCAGGCGTGCGTCGGCGCGTTCCACATCGAGCTGATCACCCACACCGGCATCACGCAGGCTCACGGTGATGGTGCGCGATTCCTGCTGGTTCTTCAGGTTGTCCAGGGCGATACGTTCACGCAACTGCGCACCGCGCAATTGGCCGTAGGCGTCTACCAATTCGGCAATCATGGTGACTTGCAATTGGTACAGGTCGGCCTCGGCGACCTGTTGGTCAGCGTCGCTGGCCTCCAGGTTGCGGCGGATACGCCCAAACAAGTCGACTTCCCAGGCCATGTCCAGGCCCAGGTCGTAGCGCTCACTGTTGACGCGCTTGGTGGTCTGGCCCGGAATCTGGCCTTTGCCCACATCACTGCTGGCGCGCGAGGTCACGACCGGCATGATATCGGTGGCCACGTCATCACGAATGGCGCGTGCCGCCCGCAGACGGGCGAAGGCCACACGCAGGTCACGGTTGCCGCTCAGCGATTGGGTGACCAACTGGTTGAGGGTCGGGTCCTCGAACTGCTGCCACCAGATGCCTTCGTACTTGGCGTGGTCATAGCTTTTGGTGTCGGCGGCGGCCGTGATATTGGCCGCCTCCAATTTTTCGGTTTTGTAGTCCGGGCCTACGGCACAGGCGCTCAGCGCCAGTACCAGCAAGCTCGGTAAAAATACTTTCACGCTCATTGCTGTGTCTCCAGCTTCAAGGCCTTGGCCGCTTTGCGTGCTTCGCCGCGCTCCACATAACGACGGATCAGGACGTAGAACACCGGGGTCAGCAACAGACCGAAGAAGGTCACCCCGATCATCCCGGAGAACACCGCCACGCCCATGGCATGACGCATCTCGGCACCGGCACCGCTGGACAACACCAGAGGCACCACACCCATGATGAAGGCGAACGAGGTCATCAGGATTGGCCGCAGACGCAAGCGGCAAGCTTCCAGTACCGCGGCCAGCGGATCGAGGCCTTCCTGCTGTTTATCCTTGGCAAACTCGACGATCAGAATCGCGTTCTTACACGCCAGGCCCACCAGTACAATCAGGCCGATCTGGGTGAAAATGTTGTTGTCGCCGCCGGAGATAATCACCCCGGTGATGGCCGACAGCAGCGTCATCGGTACGATCAGGATCACCGCCAGTGGCAGGCTCCAGCTTTCGTATTGGGCGGCCAGTACCAGGAACGCCAGCAGTACGCAGAGCGGGAACACGAACAGCGCGGTATTGCCCGAGAGGATTTGCTGATAGGTCAGGTCGGTCCACTCGTAGGTCATGCCATTAGGCAGTTCGTCTTTCAGCAACTTTTCAATCGCCGCCTGTGCCTGGCCGGAGCTGTAGCCCGGTGCGGCGTTGCCGTTGATTTCTGCGGTGATAAAGCCGTTGTAGTGCATTACGCGGTCCGGCCCCGAGGTGTCGCTGACCTTGATAAAGGTCGCCAGCGGGATCATCTCGCCCTTGTTGTTGCGCACTTTCAACTGGCCGATCTGGTCTTCATCCAGGCGGAACTGCTGGTCTGCCTGCACGTTGACCTGATAAGTACGGCCGAAGCGGTTGAAGTCGTTGGCATACAACGAGCCCAGGTAGATCTGCAGAGTGTCGAAGATGTCGCTGATCGCCACGCCGTGGGTCTTGGCCTTCTCGCGGTCGATAGCAGCATCGACCTGGGGCACGTTGACCGTGTAGCTGGTGAACAGGCCGAACAATTCAGGCGTGGTGCGGCTCTTGGTGATGATGTTCTGCACTTCTTTGTACAGCTCGTCGTAACCCAGGTTGCCACGGTCTTCGATTTGCAGACGGAACCCGCCGATCGTACCCAGGCCCTGTACCGGCGGCGGTGGGAAGATCGCCATATAGGCTTCTTCGATGCTGCTGTATTTACCGTTCAGTGCCCCGGCAATTGCACCGGCGGACATGCTCGGGTCTTTACGTTCATCGAAGGGCTTCAAGGTCACGAACACAATGCCGCTGTTCGGGCTGTTGGTGAAGCCGTTGATCGACAGGCCAGGGAAGGCGACGGCGGCTTCCACGCCGGGTTGTTTAAGCGCGATGTCGGACATGCGCTTGATCACATCTTCGGTGCGGTCCAGGCTCGCGGCGTCCGGCAATTGCGCGAAGGCCACCAGGTACTGTTTGTCCTGGGCCGGTACGAAACCGGTTGGTGTGTGGGCAAAGCCCAGCCAGGTCAGGACCATCAGGCCGGCGTACAGGAACAGCGCGATGCCACTGCCGCGAATCACCCGGCGTACAGTGCCCACATAACCATGGCTGGCTTTCTCGAAGAAGCGGTTGAACGGGCGGAACAACCAGCCACCCAACAGCTTGTCGAGCACCTTGGAAAAGCGATCCTTCGGTGCGTCATGGCTGCGCAGCAACACGGCGGCCAGGGCAGGGGACAAGGTCAGCGAGTTGAACGCCGAGATTACCGTGGAAATGGCAATGGTCAACGCAAACTGCTTATAGAACTGCCCGGTCAAGCCGCTGATAAAGGCCGCTGGAATAAACACCGCACACAGTACCAACGCGGTCGCGATGATCGGGCCGGTCACTTCGCTCATGGCTTTTTCAGTGGCCGGGAACGGGTCGAGTCCCAACTCGATATTTCGCTCGACGTTCTCCACCACCACGATGGCGTCGTCCACCACGATACCGATGGCCAGTACCAGACCGAACAGCGACAGCGCGTTGAGCGAGAAGCCAAACAGGTGCATCACTGCAAAGGTACCGATCAACGATACCGGGACCGCCACCAACGGAATGATCGAGGCGCGCCAGGTTTGCAGGAACAGAATTACCACCAATACAACCAGGATCAGCGCTTCGAACAGGGTGTGAACCACCGCTTCGATAGAGCCGCGCACGAAGATAGTGGGGTCATAGACGATGCTGAAATCCATGCCTTCCGGGAAGCTCTTTTTCAGCTCCGCCATCTTGGCGCGTACTTCGTTGGAGATCTCGATCGCGTTGGAGCCTGGGCGCTGGAAGATCGGAATCGCCACCGCCGGCTGGTTGTTGAGCAACGAGCGCAGCGCGTATTGGCTGGAACCCAACTCTACCCGTGCGATGTCTTTGAGGCGGGTGATTTCACCATTATCGCCTGAGCGAATGATGATGTTCTCGAACTCTTCTTCAGTGACCAGGCGGCCCTGAGTATTCACCGACAACTGGAAGCTGGTGGCATTCGGTGCAGGTTGCGCACCCAGCGCACCGGCGGCCACTTGACGGTTCTGCTCGCGGATTGCGTTGACCACATCGGTGGCGGTCAGGTTGCGCGAAGCGGTTTTGTTCGGGTCCAGCCATACACGCAGGGAGTAGTCGCCCATGCCGAACAACTGCACGTCACCCACACCGCCCAGACGCGCCAACTCATCCTTTACGTTGAGCAAGGCATAGTTGGACAGGTAGAGCATGTCGTAACGCTTGTCCGGCGAGGTCAAGTGCACCACCATGGTCAGGTCAGGGGAGGCCTTGTCCACGGTGATACCGATACGCGTCACTTCCTCAGGTAGCTTTGGCTGCGTGCGGGTCACACGGTTCTGTACCTGTACCTGCGCGTTGTCCAGGTCGGTGCCCAGGGCGAAGGTGATGGTCAGGGTCAGCTTGCCGTCGGCGGTCGATTGCGAGGACATGTACAGCATGTTCTCGACGCCGGTGATGGCTTGCTCCAAGGGAGCGGCCACGGTTTCACCGATGACTTTAGGGTTGGCGCCCGGGAAGTTGGCACGTACTACCACGGTAGGCGGCACCACTTCCGGGTATTCGCTGATCGGCAGTTGGAACAGCGAGATCGCACCGGCGATCAAGATCAACAGCGACAGCACCGCTGCGAAGATCGGCCGCGAAATGAAGAACTTGGAAAAATTCATCTTGAGTTGTATCCCTTAACCGCGTGGAGTCGCGACGGCTGCGAGCTTGGGCGCGGCTTTATCCGGCGCCACTTGCTCCAGGTTGCTGGCTTCAAGCGCTTGTCGTTGTTGTGCCAAGGCGGCGAGGGTTTCCTTGCTGGCCATCGGGATCGTTTCCGGCGCAACCGGCGAACCCGGGCGAATGCGCTGCAAGCCCTTCACGACGATGGTGTCGTCCTTGTTCAAACCGCTGCGCACAATGCGCAGGCCTTCGATCTTCGGCCCCAGTTCCACCGAGCGATAAGCCGGCTTGTCGCCATCCATCACCAGCACGAACTTCTTGCCGAGGTCGGTGCCGACCGCTTCGTCGTTAATCAACACGGCGGAGTAGGTGCCGCTGCCGACCAGCTTCAAGCGGGCATACAGGCCAGGCGTGTATTCGCCCTTGCTGTTATCGAACACGGCGCGCCCGCGGATGGTGCCGGTGGCCGGGTTGACCTGGTTGTCGACAAAGTTCATCTGGCCCAGGTGCGGGTTGCCGGTTTCATTCGACAGGCCCAGGTACACAGGTGTGGTCGCGCCACGGCGGCCTTCCCGGGCCAGCTCGGTGTACTTGAGGTACACGCGCTCATCGGCGTCGAAGTAGGCGTAAACCTTGTCGGTGGAAACCACGCTGGTCAGCGGCGTGGTGTCGGCGGTCACGAGGTTACCGGCAGTGATTTCGGCACGGCTGACGCGGCCACTGATCGGCGACGTTACGCGGGTGAAGCTCAGGTTCAGCTTGGCCAGGTCCAACTGCGCCTGGATCCCGGCGACAGCGGCGCGGGCTTCCTGGGCGGCAGTGGTGCGCGAGTCGGCCAGTTCAGCGGAGATCGCATTGCTCTGGCGCAAGCGTTCGCCACGTTGCGCTTCATTATCGCTACGGCTGGCGGCGGCTTTGGTTTGTGCAAGCTGGGCTTCGAGGCGGCGCACTTCAGATTGGAACGGGCGCGGGTCGATCTGGAACAGCAGGTCGCCTTTCTTCACCAGCGCGCCTTCAGTGAAGGCCACCTGATCGATCTGGCCGGACACGCGCGGACGAATCTGCACGGTTTCTGGCGCTTCCAGGCGACCGGTGAATTCGTCCCACTCGTTGACCGGTTGTTCCAGCACCTTGGCCACACTGATTTTCGCCGGGGGCATGGCGGCCGCTTGATCCGGGGTCTTGCCGCAGGCGCTCATCACCACCACGGCCAAAATCGCCAAGGGGAAGCGCAAGTGTTTGAGTGACTGTTCCATGAGGTGCATCCGCCAATGTATTTGAGATGGGCGGATCATGCGCGGCGAGGTGCTATGTCACGAATCGAATGAAACAAAGGTAACTATCATTCGGAATGATATAAGCGCGAGGCCAGCCCCCTAGAATGGCGGTTTCGTTAGGGAGCTATCAATGGGCGTGATGACAACAGTGTATTGCGTGGCCTGCAAGGAACGAGGCTCACAGGCTGCTGTCGGTGTGCGGCAACAGACTCAAACGTCTGCCGGTGGCGCCAGGTTGCCACGCTGACTGCCAACCAACCCTCCCAAAAAGTACATCAACCCGCCCGTCACAACAAAAACCACCAACATATAAAACATGCTGTAAGCCGGCTGCGTGGCCAACACCCACCCACACAACACCGGCCCCAACGCCGCGCCGACATTACTCAGGTTCTGCGCGGCGTAATACATGCCGCGCAGGTGATTGGGCGCGATGTTATCGATGAACATGTATTCGGCCGGGAACACAATAATTTCGCCAAGGGTGAAAATTGCCATCGACAGCACCCACATCAGCAGCGTGGTCGACAGCGCAAAGCCGCCCAGCCCGATGATAAACAGACTGAGCCCTGCGGCCAGCCATCGGTTCAGGTAACGCGGGGAAATCCGTTTGCCGAGGCTGTATTGCAAGCTGATCACCGTCAGGGCATTGGTGGCCACAATCGTGCTGATGATCCGATAGGTCTCTTGAGGTGTGGTGGTGACGATCAGGTATTGCGAGAGGTAGGCGGTGAACTGGCCGAATACCACGGCACTGAGCAGTCCGCCGAGGGTAAAGCACACCAGGCGGTAATCGCGCAGTAGCAGTGTGCCGACGGCCAGGAACGCCACGGGTGGCTGGTTCGTTTGCGAAGTCTGCAAACGCCTGTCACCCCATACGCAGTAGGTCAACCAGAACCCGGCGCCAAGCCCGGCTGACATTAGAAACGGCAGGCTGGCATCCACGGCGGCCAACCCGGCGCCAAGGAACGGCCCGACGGCGTAACCGATATTGGTCAGCGTGTATTTGATCGAAAACGCTTCACTGCGCTGTTCGACGGGAAGCAGGCTGCCAAAGGCGGCTTTTACCGCGATATCGATCACCGCATACGCCAGGTTCACCGACACCAGGCACAGATAGAACAGCCAGAGCGCGGGCGCGATAGACGCACCGAGAAAGCCCAGGGTGAACACGCCGCAGAAGGTCAGGATAAGCCGGTAACTGCTCATCCGGTCCACCAGAAAACCGCCATACAGGCTCAGCAGCGAGCCGATGATCAGTGTGCTGCCGATCACCAGGCCGATGTCGGCGATGCTCAAGCCAAACTGGCCTGATAAGTAAATGACCAGGTAGGGCAGGGTGATAGCGCGGGCGAGTGTCAGTATCAGCGAGGCACTCAATAGCAGTTTGAGGGTGGCGGGGTAGTGTTTCAGCGTGGCCAGCATTCGAGCCTCATAATCCATTTATAAGCAGGGAAGCAGCTTACGTTTGAACTGAATTCTGATTTAGGATGGTTTTTATTGAGATACAGGAACTCAATTCATGAATAAGGACTGTGCATGTTTTCCTCAGAGCGCCTCAAGGGCATCGATGTATTTGTCTGCGTCGCGCAGTACGGCAGCTTTACGGCGACCGCCGAGAAAATGAACCTGACCGCTTCGGCGGTGAGTAAAAGCATTGCGCGCCTGGAGGCTCGCCTGGGAGCTCGACTGTTCCAGCGTACTACGCGCAGGTTAGCGCTGACGGATGCAGGTGTTGCGTATCTGCGTACCTGCACCGGCGTGTTAGCCGAACTGGAAGAAGCCGAATGGGCACTGCAGGCTGAAAACACTGAGTTGCGCGGGCGTGTGCGCATCGACTTGCCCGGTGCCTTTGGCCAGGCGCAGGTGCTGCCGATCCTGCTGCCGTGGCTGCACACTCATCCATTGCTGACTCCGCACATCTCCTTTTCCGATGGATTTGTCGATCCGCTTAAGGAAGGCGTGGATATCGTGGTGCGAATCGGCGACGCCCCGGCCTGGCCGGAAACGGTAGCGCACCGTTTGCTCACGCGCGAGTGGCATGTGCTGTGTGCATCCCCCGCGTATCTCGCCCTTCACGGCATGCCGCGGTCCGAGCGTGACCTTGAGCAGCATCAGTGCATTGCCTACGGCTGGGTCGATGGCCGCGTCAGCCCTTGGCAGCACGCCGGCGAACACGGCGCAACACTGCACAGCCACAGGCAGCCGCAACTGGTGATCGGCCATGGCGACGGGCTGAAGATGGCCGCGCTGGCCGGCTGCGGTATCGCGCAACTGCCGTCGTGGCTGGTTGAGCAACACTTGCAGGACGGGTCGCTGGTGCAAGTCTTGCCGCACTTGGCCAGTGTCGGCATGGGCATCAGCGTGGCCTGGGTCAAAAACCGCTACGCGCTGCCCAAGGTGCAAGCGGTAGTGGAGGTGCTGGTTGCAGGGTTAGGCGCGGCTGAGTGACACTCATCGATTTTCCGCACAGATTTTTCACAGGATTCGACCATGCCAAACCTCCCGACACCGCCTTCCACGGGCGACGATCCTTGCCTTTGGCTTGAACAAGTCGACAGCCCACAAGCGCTGGACTGGGTGCGCGCGCAGAACCTCAAGACCCACGCACGGCTCGCCGAATCCGCGCCCTTCAAGGCCTTGCAGGCCGACCTGCTGGCGGTGCTCGATTCGGACAGCAATATTCCCTACGTGGAAAAAATCGGCGCCCACTATTACAACTTCTGGGTCGACGCCGCCCACCCTCGCGGCCTGTGGCGGCGGACCACGCTGGCGGAATATCGCAAGGCGCAACCGGCCTGGGAAACCGTGCTGGACATCGATGCGTTGAATGCCCTGGAAGACGAGAATTGGGTCTGGCACGGCGCCGACTGCCTGTACCCAGGCTATCAACGCGCGTTGGTCGCACTCTCCCGTGGCGGCGCAGACGCGAGTGTCACGCGCGAATTCGACCTGGTCGAAAAAGCCTGGGTCAATGCCGGCTTCGAGTTGCCCGAATCCAAGGGCGGGCTGGGTTGGATCGACCACGACAACGTGTATGTGTTTACCGATTTCGGGCCGGGCAGCATGACCCGCTCGGGTTACCCGCGCATCGTCAAGCAGTGGCAGCGCGGCACGCCATTGACTGCCGCCAGCGTTGTCTACGAAGGCGCGCACGACGATATGTATATCGCCGCGATGCACGACAGTACGCCGGGCTATGAGCGTGATTTTGTCAGCCGCACCCTGGCGTTCTACAACAATGAACTGTACCTGTGCGCCCAGGATGGCACGCTGAGCAAAATCGACGCGCCGAACTCGGCCGACAAGTCGGTACACAAAGACTGGTTGCTCCTGCAATTGCGCGATGATTGGACGGTAGGTGACGGCTATGCGGCCGGCGCGTTGCTGGCCATCGACTTTGCACGGTTCATGGCCGGTGCGCGGGATTTCGACGTGCTGTTCGAGCCATCGCAGACTACTTCGCTGGCCGGCATGGACTGGACCCGCAACCACTTGGTGCTCAACGTGCTGGAGGACGTCAGAAACCGCCTCAGCGTGCTGACGCCTGGCGCACACGGCTGGGCACGCAGCGCATTTATCGGCGCGCCGGAGTTGGCGACCGTGGACGTGAGTGCCGTTGACAGCGATGACAGCGACGCTGTGTGGATGGTCACGCGCGGCTTCCTCACGCCGGTCACACTGTCGCTGGTCGAGCTTGGCGCACAACCCGAAGTGCTCAAAGCCATGCCGGCGTTCTTCGATGCGAGCCGGCATGTAGTTGAACAGCATTTTGCCGTGTCCAAAGATGGCACTCGCGTGCCGTATTTCCTGGTGCATGAACAGGGCTTGCAGTACAACGCCAACGCGCCGACCTTGCTCTACGGTTATGGCGGCTTTGAAGTGTCGCTGTGCCCGGAGTATTCCGGCGGGTTGGGCCGCGCCTGGCTGTCCAAAGGCGGTGTTTACGCGGTGGCGAATATTCGCGGCGGCGGCGAATACGGCCCGCGCTGGCATCAGGCGGCGCTCAAACACAATCGCTCGCGCGCCTATGAGGATTTTGCCGCAGTGGCGCAAGACCTGATCCGCCGCAACATCACCTCGCCGCGGCACCTGGCCGTGCAAGGTGGCAGCAATGGCGGCCTGTTGACCGGCAATATGCTCACCCAATTCCCCGAGCTGTTCGGGGCCGTGGTCGTCCAAGTGCCGTTGCTCGACATGCAGCGCTATCACCATTTGCTGGCAGGCGCCTCGTGGATGGAAGAGTACGGCAACCCGGACGTGCCCGAAGAATGGGCCTACATCCAGACGTTTTCACCCTACCACCTGTTCGACGCGGCCAAGACCTATCCGCCCGTGCTGTTCACCACCTCGACCCGCGATGACCGCGTACACCCGGCCCACGCCCGTAAACTTGCGGCCAAGATGATTGATGCCGGCCAGGACGTGACGTACTACGAAAACATCGAAGGCGGCCACGGCGGCGCGGCGGACAACGCCCAGAGTGCGTACATGAAAGCGCTGGTCTACGGCTTTTTGTGGGAGCGCTTGAGCGCCGGCCACGGCTGACCGGCGCTGGCCGGTATGATCGGATGCCCCTTGAATAAGTGAAGAATCAGATGCGCACACCCTATGTTTTTATCTTGATGTCGATGCTGTTGGCGGGTTGTGGTTCGTCGGGGGCAACTACTGGAAATCCTGCGTTCGAACCTCAGCAAAATGGGCCGCTGACGTCCGATTCACCGCTGGATCCTTACACCGTTGAGAAGCTCAATGCGATTCTCCAAGAGCGTCCAAACTACCGGTTTCTTCCCGCGGGCCAACAGATCGGCCTCATCTCGGAGGCCTTTTTAGGCACGCCCTATGTTGCCAACAAGTTACAGGGCTCACTGAGCACCCCCGAACAACTGGTGGTCGATTTTCGAGGCCTGGATTGCTTTACCTACCTTGATTACGTCGAGGCCCTGCGACAGTCAGCAGCACAACCCGACTTTATGAAAAACCTGTTGCGCACGCGTTATGTTGATGGCGATCTCGATTTTCTCAGCCGTAAGCACTTCTACACGGATTGGGCCTACAGCGGCACGTATAAACAGGCGCAAGACATCACCGCGCAGCTAAGCGCCCATGCTGTGCGCCGCGAAAAACGCCTCAACCAAAAAGCCGACGGCAGCGCCTATTTGCCTGGCCTGCCGGTGGTCCAGCGTACGGTGACTTACATTCCTGCTGGTTTTATCGATAAGACGGTCATCAATCGCCTGCACGAGGGCGATTTTATTGGCATCTATACGCCCTTGGCCGGGCTGGATGTGACCCATGTGGGGTTCTTTATCATGACGGACAAAGGCCCGGTGCTGCGCAATGCGTCCTCGCATTCAGGCAGCCAGAAGGTGGTGGATTCGCCGTTTCTGGCGTATGTGGCCAACACGCCGGGGATTGTTGTGCTGAGGGCGAAGGAGTAAAGGCTCATCGCCTTGTTGGCGTTCCGGATCCCGTACACCGAGAAGCCTTCCCATCATCGAGCATTCAGTGTCAATTGAGCCACTGCCCCGTCAGGGAGGCGACGTTTACAGTAAGCTTGGCTGCTGTATGAGCTAACGTTCATGTACGCGCCTTTCCGATGACTCGCTGGATACCGCCCCTGTGAGATATCTGCCGCCCAGTGCGACCTTGCGTGCTTCTGAAGTTGCCACCCGCCATCCGACTGGCGCCCGGTGACACTCGTGTCGATTTGCATAGGCGCGGGGTCGGCATGGTGGTGCACTTCCACAAGGTCAAGGTGAGGTCTTTACCGCCGTCACCTGCGAATGGGTGCATGGGGAGAGACGATCTGGGGCTCCATCCCCGCTGATTCGCCCACCGTGCTCCAGGTCTGAATGGCTCTAAAGCGTAAATGGCGTTAGCATTCCCATCACTCGGCTTAAACAGCCTGTTTTTCAGATCAGGGTCGCATTGTGGAAAAGCTAAAACGCCTCCAAAGTGGAATCGAAGGGCTCGACGCTCTGCTCAAGGGAGGGCTGGTCGCGGGCGCCTCCTACATAATCCAGGGGCGGCCAGGGTCTGGCAAAACGATCCTGGCCAACCAACTTGGGTTCCATCATGCGAACAATGGAGGCCGGGTTCTGGTCGCCACGCTGCTGGCCGAGTCACACGACCGTCTGTTTCAGTTTCTTTCTACCCTGAGCTTTTTCGACGCTTCCAAAGTGGGTGCCGACATTCAGTTTGTCAGCGCGTTTGATACGTTGGAAAACGAAGGGCTGAACGAGGTGGTAAAACTGCTTCGGCGCGAGATAAGTCGCCAAAAAGCTACAGTGATGGTGGTAGACGGCCTGCTTAACGCTCGCTCAAAAGCCGACTCGCACATCGACACCAAGAAATTCATTTCCGAGTTGCAAGGGCACGCTGCTTTCGCCGGTTGCACAGTGCTGTTTCTGACCAGCTCGCGTCTCGACGACGGCAGCCCAGAGCACACCATGGTTGATGGCGTCATTGAAATGGGCGAAGAGCTATTTGGTACTCGCTCGGTACGTCGTATTCAACTGCGTAAAACTCGCGGCAGTGGAGCCATGACAGGCCTGCATGAGTGTGAGATTACCGACAATGGCTTGGTGGTCTACCCTCGTCTCGAAAGCCTTTATAGCCACCCGTCCGCCCCCGACAGCGCCGACATGACGCGTATTCCCAGTGGCATTGCTTCGCTGGACGGCATATTGGGTGGCGGCCTTTACAGTTCCAGCGTGTCTCTGGTCATGGGCCCCTCCGGCATTGGTAAAACGACGCTGGGCCTGAAGTTTCTGGCCGAGTCGACGGTGGAGGCTCCAGGACTGCATTTTGGCTTTTATGAAAGCCCGCAACGGTTACGACTCAAAGGCCAATCACTGGGTATCGATATCCAGGGCATGGAGGACAGCGGCGCCCTGAGCATTGCCTGGCAGCCGACGACTGAGGGTTTACTGGATGGGTTGGGCGCACGCCTGTTGAGTCTTGTAGAAGAAAAGGGCATCAAGCGCCTGTTCATCGATAGCCTGAGCGGTATGACCCGAGTCTCTACAAACCCGGCGCGAATTACTGACTTCTTGAGTGCGCTGATGAATGAGCTGCGATGCAGGGGCGTAACCGTTTTCGCATCCTGGGAAATGCGTGATCTATTTGGCTCCGAGGTCAGCGCGCCAAACTCTGACCTGTCCAGCATCGTCGATAACTTGATGCTGATGCGGTTCTCTGAGAATTCCTCTGAACTAAGCAGGACACTTTCCATTCTTAAGGTACGAGATAGCTCTTATGACCCCTCCAGATTTGAGGTGGTCATCCAAGATCGCGATGTTTTCCTGAAAAAGGCTTCGAGACATGAACCTTCAGTCCCCACTGAGACATCGCCCGGTTCAATTTCTTAAGCTTTTGAGTGGGTTGAATTAACATGACCACCATCCTGGTCGTCGACGACGAGTATTTGATCGCTGACATTCTCAGCTTCGCACTGGAGGATGAGGGGTTCATGGTGGTGACTGCCAGCAATGGTCGAAAAGGACTGGAAGTGCTGGACAGAGAAAGGCCAGCCTTGATCATCACCGACTTTATGATGCCCGTGATGGACGGCCTTGAATTCGCCACAGCCGTTCGAGCTTTCCCTTGCGCTAATCAATTGCCGATCATCTTGATGAGCGGTGCTCAGGCACACATCGGTATGCAGAGATCGGATCTGTTTGATGCAGTGTTGGCGAAGCCATTCAACATCGACTTGATCATTGCCGAAGTCAAAAGGCTACTAGCTTCTGATCAGTGAGCACTGCATCTACCTGCCCGTAGCCACGTGGGATCGGGCTCCGCTAGCCCGAACATCGAGTTGAAAATTTTTTTCGAGAGACTCTTGAAAACGTTTTGGTAGTACCTATTTTCGGTTCTACGCGATGCCGCAATCGGGTCGCGTCTTAAATCACTTGGAGAACACTCAGGAGATTTACTATGGCTACTACTCTTTCTTTGGCCCCTCTGTTCCGTCAGTCTGTGGGTTTTGATCGCTTCAACGACCTGTTTGAATCGGCGCTTCGTAGTGAGGCCGGTAATACCTATCCACCGCATAACGTGGAGAAGCATGGTGATGATCAATACCGCATTGTGATTGCAGTGGCAGGTCTTACTGAGGAGGACATAGACATTCAGGTTGAAAATGGCGTATTGAGCGTTTCTGGTGGAAAGCGTGAAAACGACGAGAAGGTGACTTACCTTCATCAAGGGATAGCGCAACGCGCCTTCCGCTTGTCGTTCCGGCTGGCTGACCATATCGAAGTGCAAGGTGCATCGCTCACCCATGGTCTGTTAGCCATCGAGCTGCTTCGGGTTATACCCGAAGAAGCCAAGCCAAAACGTATCGAGATCGGTACTGCCGGCAAGCCAGACCAGCGTCAAGTAAGCCTGCAATAATTGTGTTCAAGGCGCTCTGCGGAGCGCCTTTCTTTATTCTGTTTTAATCAATCTCCCGTTGCCTCGCCTTTAGATGTGCGTAACGCCATCGCCTGCCATAATCCACCCGTCTCACCCCAGCCCCCCACACGGAGTCCATGCCATTCATGGTGCTGTTGAATCGATTGAGCGCGTTTTCCATCCAGGCGCGCCGGGCACTGAAGCTGGTGTGGGGGACGTCGCGTCCCTTATTCATAGGCCTGCTGCTGGCCACCATCGTTGCCGGTCTGTTGCCTGCGCTGGCTGCCTGGATCGGCCAGCGGATTGTCGATGGCGTGGTGCACGCGATGCAGATTCATGCAGCCGGCAGCCAGGCGCCCGTGTGGCCGGTGATGCAGTACGTGCTGGCCGAGGCGGGCGTGTTGGCGCTGCTGGCCGCCGCCCAGCGCGCGTTGTCCATGCAGCAATCGTTGCTGCGGGTGCAGTTGGGGGTGAAGGTCAACCTGATGATTCTGGAAAAAGCCCAGACCCTCTCACTCCTGCAATTTGAAGACGCCGAGTTCCACGACAAGCTGGTGCGCGTGCGCCAGGGCGCGTCGACACGGCCGCTGAGCCTGGTCACCAAGGGCCTGGGGCTGGTGCAGAACCTGATCTCGCTGATCAGCTTCGCCGTGCTGTTAGTGCACTTTTCGCCGTGGGCGCTGGTGATTCTGGTGGTCGGCGCGTTACCGGTGTTCTTCGCCGAGACGCATTTCTCGGGCAATGCGTTTCGCCTGTTCCACCGGCGCGCGCCCGAGACCCGGCAGCAGAATTACCTGGAATCGCTGCTGTCCCACGAGACCCATGCCAAAGAGGTCAAGTTGTTCGGCCTGGCGCCGCTGTTCCTCAAACGCTACCGCGACAACGCCCGGCGTTTGTACACCGAAGACCGCCAGTTGACGGTGCGCCGGGATGCCTGGGGCTTTGCCCTGGGCCTGCTGGGCACCGCGGCGTTTTATGTGGCTTACGCC
Source organism: Pseudomonas sp. ChxA (assembly GCF_030263855.1). Classification (NCBI taxonomy): domain Bacteria; kingdom Pseudomonadati; phylum Pseudomonadota; class Gammaproteobacteria; order Pseudomonadales; family Pseudomonadaceae; genus Pseudomonas; species Pseudomonas sp. ChxA. Next base: position 3,867,265 of record NZ_JARPMK010000001.1, on the reverse strand, counting down.
TGGGTGGTGCTGGACACCGTGCGCGGCCAGACCAGCCTGGGCCAGATGACCATGTACATCGTGCTGTTCAAGCAGGGGCAAAGCGCGATCACCGCCAGCCTCAGCGCGATTGCCGGCCTGTATGACGACAGCCTGTTTCTGTCGGACCTTTATGAGTACCTGCTGACCCCTGTGGTTGTGCCGCGTGGCCGGCTTACCCAGGGCGCGCGTCCCGGTGATGGTCTGCGCTGCGAACACGTGGGCTTCAGTTACCCCGGCGCCGAGCGGCCGGCATTGAGCGGCATCAACCTGCACTTGGCGCCGGGGCAGAGCCTGGCCCTGGTGGGCGAGAATGGCTCGGGCAAAACCAGCCTGATCAAACTGCTCACGCGCCTGTATACCCCGCACGAGGGGCGCATTCTGCTGGATGGCAGCGACTTGCAAGACTGGGATGAACAGACACTGCGCCAGCGCATCGGAGTGATTTTCCAGGATTACATCCGCTACCAGATGACCGTCGGCGAGAACCTTGGCGTGGGTGACGTCGATGCGCTGAACGACGAGGCGCGCTGGCGCACTGCCGCAACCCAGGGGGTGGCTGCCGAATTCATCGAGCGCCTGAGCAAGGCCTACGGCACACCGTTAGGGCGCTGGCTTGGCGGCCAGGAGTTGTCGGGTGGGCAATGGCAGAAAGTCGCCTTGTCACGCGCGTATATGCGCCAGGAGGCAGATCTGTTGATTCTTGACGAGCCGACGGCTGCGCTGGACGCCGGCGCCGAGGCGGCAGTGTTCGAGCACTTTCGCGAGCACGCCAAGGGCCGCATGACGTTGTTGATTTCCCATCGCTTCTCCAGCGTGCGCAATGCCGACCACATCATCGTGCTGGATGATGGGCGAATCCTCGAGGAGGGCAGCCATCATCAACTGATGGCGGCGGGTGGGCGCTATGCCGAGTTGTTCGATGTTCAGGCGCGGGGGTATCGCTAGGTCCCCGAGCGGCCGTCCAATCCGGCCAAGCGTATTGTTTCAAAGTTTTAGCACGCCATCCTCACCTCAAACCCTGCGCACCCCGGCGCACCGCTGAAACCCTGGCGCAGAACGCCCGACGATACCTCCAGGGTATCCCTTCAGACTTTATCCATATTGGACGGCCCCGTACCCACGCGTCAGCCTGAGCCCAATAACTATAAAAGAGGCGCAACCATGACCGTGCTATTGAGTGAGCGCAGCCAGATTTTCCGGGGCGCCGATGCCTACGCGGTGTCGGACTACGTCAACCAGCACGTGGGCAGCCACTGCATTCGCCTGCCTCCCAAGGGTCGACCCCGGGCGAGTATCAGCCATCGCACCTTCGCCAGCCTGGACCTGTGCCGCATCAGCTACGGCGCACCGGTACGGGTCACATCGGTGGCGCTGGAGACCATCTATCACCTGCAGATCCTGTTGAGCGGGCATTGCCGATCCAGCTCCCGTGGCGGCGATGACGTGTTCGGGCCGGGAGAAATCCTGCTGATCAACCCGGACGACCCGGTAGACCTGACCTATTCGGCCGACTGCGAGAAATTCATCATCAAACTGCCGGTGCGCCTGCTGGAAAACGCCTGCCTGGAGCAGCACTGGAGCCTGCCGCAGGTGGGTATCCGCTTCGCGACGGCGCGCCACGCGCTGAGTGAAATGGGCGGCTTCCTGCCGTTGCTCGGGCTGATTTGCCATGAGGCGGAAAACGCTGCCGAGCCGCATATGCAGGGCCTGTACGAACGCATCGTGGCCAACAAGCTGCTGGCATTGCTGGGCAGCAATGTGTTGCGGGTGATCCCCCAGGCTGCCCACGGCGGTGGGTTTGAAGCGGTGCGCGAATTTATCCAGCAGCACCTGGGAGATCACATCAGCGTCGAGCAGTTGATGGCCGTGGCCAAGGTCAGCGAACGTTCGCTGTACAGCCTGTTTGAGCATCAGGTGGGGCTGTCGCCGCGCGACTATGTGCGCCGCTGCAAGCTCGAACGCGTGCACGCACGCTTGCAACTGAGTAGCACGCGCAGCGTGACCGAGGTGGCTTTGGACCATGGTTTCATGCACTTGGGGCGGTTTTCCGAGGCTTATCGCAAACGCTTCGGCGAACTGCCGTCGCAGACCTTCAAACGCCATCGTTAAGCGACGTGCGCCTGGCGGATAGCGATGTGCAGGCGGCGGATATTGACGCGCAGGGCGAACACGTACGGTGAGGGTGCCTGATACAAGAACAACGGAGGGCCCGCCCTATGATCAGTAGACTCGACCGACTCGCCAGCCAATTGCGCGAGTCCGTACAGGAAGACCCCGCCACTGGGGTGTTCCGCTGCCGCCGCGATATCTTCACCGACCCCGACCTGTTTGCCCTGGAGATGAAACACATCTTCGAAGGCGGTTGGATCTACCTGGCCCATGAAAGCCAAGTGCCGCAGATCAACGATTACTTCACCACCTGGATCGGCCGCCAGCCGGTGGTTATCACCCGTGACAAACACGCCGTGCTGCATGGCCTGGTCAACGCCTGCGCGCATCGCGGCGCCATGCTGTGCCGGCGCAAACAAGGCAACAAGGGCTCATTCACTTGCCCCTTCCATGGCTGGACGTTCAGCAACGCCGGCAAGCTGCTCAAGGTCAAGGACGCCAAGACCGGCGCCTACCCGGACAGCTTCGACTGCGACGGCTCCCATGACCTCAAGCGCTTGGCGCGCTTTGAAAACTACCGCGGTTTCCTGTTCGGCAGCCTCAGCGATGCGGTGCCGGAACTGCGCGATTACCTGGGCGAAACCCGCGTGATCATCGACCAGATGGTCGACCAGGCGCCTTTGGGCCTGGAGGTGCTGCGCGGCAGCTCATCCTATGTCTATGACGGCAACTGGAAGCTGCAAATCGAAAACGGCGCCGACGGTTACCACGTCAGCTCGGTGCACTGGAACTACTCGGCGACCATGGGCCGGCGCAACTACGCAGCCGAGGGCACGCGCACCGTCGACGCCAATGGCTGGTCGAAAAGCCTGGGCGGCGTCTACGCCTTCGACCACGGGCATATCCTGCTGTGGACGCGCCTGCTCAACCCCGAAGTGCGCCCGGTGCACGATCACCGCGAAGCCTTGGCCGAACGCCTGGGCCAGGCGCGCGCCGACTTTATCGTCGACCAGACCCGCAATCTCTGCCTCTACCCCAATGTGTACCTGATGGACCAGTTCTCGACCCAGATCCGCGTGGTGCGCCCCCTCGCCGTGGATAAAACCGAAGTGACGATCTATTGCATGGCGCCCATCGGCGAAAGCGCCCAAGAGCGCGCCACGCGGATTCGCCAGTACGAAGACTTCTTCAACGTCAGCGGCATGGGCACCCCGGATGACCTCGAGGAATTCCGCGCCTGCCAGACCGGTTACCAAGGCGCGAGCACCCTGTGGAATGACTTGAGCCGTGGCGCCAAGCAGTGGGTCGAAGGCGCGGACGAAAATGCCTTGGCCATGGGTATGCAACCGCAGCTCAGCGGGGTCAAGACCGAGGACGAGGGCTTGTTTGTGCGCCAGCACGCGCACTGGGCCCAAAGCCTGCAGCGTGCGATCGAGCGCGAGCAGCAAGGGCTGATTGCCAGCGACCGCGAGGTGCAGCCATGAGCCTTGCCCGTGAGCACCTGCTGGATTTTCTCTACCGTGAAGCACGCCTGCTCGACGACCGCCAATGGGATGACTGGCTGGCCTGCTATTCGCCCAAGGCCGAGTTCTGGATGCCCGCCTGGGACGACCACGACACCCTCACCGAAGACCCGCAGCGCGAAATCTCGCTGATCTACTACCCCAACCGTGACGGCCTGGAAGACCGCATCTTCCGTATCAAGACCGAGCGCTCCAGCGCCAGCACGCCCGAGCCGCGCACCGTGCACATGCTGTGCAACCTCGAAGTGCTGGCTGACGACGGCGCGCAGGTGGACCTGCGTTTCAACTGGCACACCCTCAGCCACCGCTACAAAACCACCGACAGTTATTTCGGTAGCTCCTTCTATCGCCTCGACATCCGTGCCGAGCAGCCGCTGATCACGCGCAAGAAGGTGGTGCTGAAAAACGACTACATCCACCAGGTCATCGACATCTACCACATCTGAGGACACCGCCATGACGTACGCCATCGCCCTGAACTTCGAGGATGGGGTGACCCGCTTCATCGACTGCAAGGTGGGGGAAAAGGTGCTTGATGCGGCCTTCCGCCAACGCATCAACCTGCCCATGGACTGCTCGGACGGTGTGTGCGGCACCTGCAAATGTCGCTGTGAAACCGGCGCCTACGACTTGGGTGACGACTATATCGACGACGCCCTGAGCGCCGACGAGGCGCAGGCGCGCCAGGTGCTGACCTGCCAGATGGTGCCGCAGTCCGACTGCGTGATCGCCGTGCCGGTGCCGTCCAGCGCCTGCAAGACCGGCACCACGCACTTTGCCGCGACGCTGGCCGGCATCACCCGACATGCCGATGCCGCGCTGGCGGTGAGTTTCGAGCTTGACCAGGCGCCGGTATTCCTGCCCGGCCAGTACGTGAATATCAGCGTGCCCGATAGTGGGCAGACACGCGCTTACTCCTTCAGCAGTCGCCCGGGCGACACGCGCGCCAGCTTCCTGATCAAGCACGTGCCCGGCGGGTTGATGAGCACCTGGCTTGAGCGCGCCCAGCCGGGCGACAGCGTGGCGATCACCGGCCCACTGGGGAGTTTCTACCTGCGTGAGGTGGCGCGGCCGCTGCTGTTACTGGCCGGTGGTACCGGCCTGGCGCCGTTCCTGTCGATGCTTGAAGTGCTCGCGCAGCGCCAGGAAACCCGCCCGATCCGGTTGATCTACGGCGTAACGCGGGATCAGGACCTGGTGATGGTCGAGGCGTTGCAGGCTTTTACCGCGCGTTTGCCCGACTTCAACCTGGTGACCTGCGTGGCTGATCCGCACACCGCTCACCCGCGCCAGGGCTATGTGACCCAGCACATGGCCGACGAAGCCCTCAATGGCGGCGATGTCGACGTGTATCTGTGCGGCCCGCCGCCGATGGTCGATGCGGTGCGCGAACACTTCAAGCAGCAAGGCGTGGCCCCGGCCAGCTTCCATTACGAGAAATTCACCGCTAACGCCGTCGCCACGTGCGATGCCGCCTGAGGACTGCCGCATGACTCAACGGTTTAACAACAAGGTCGCGCTGGTTACCGGCGCAGCCCAAGGGATCGGCCGGCGTGTTGCCGAGCGCTTGCTGGAGGAGGGCGCCTGGCTGGTCGCGGTGGATCGCTCCGAGCTTGTGCATGAGTTGCAGCATGAGCGAGCGCTGCTGCTGACCGCCGACCTGGAACAATACAGCGAGTGCGCGCGGGTGATGGCCGCCGCCACGGCGCGCTTTGGGCGTCTCGACGTGCTGGTCAATAATGTCGGCGGAACCATTTGGGCCAAGCCCTTCGAGCATTACGCCGAGGCTGAAATCGAAGCCGAAGTGCGTCGCTCGCTGTTCCCTACGTTGTGGTGCTGCCATTGCGTGCTGCCCTACATGCTGGAGCAGGGCGCGGGCGCCATCGTCAATGTGTCTTCCGTGGCTACGCGTGGGGTCAATCGCGTGCCGTATGGCGCGGCCAAGGGCGGCGTGAATGCCTTGACGGCCTGCCTGGCCCTGGAGACTGCCGGCAGCGGGATCCGCGTCAACGCCACCGCGCCCGGCGGCACCGAGGCACCGCCACGGCGGATCCCGCGCAACAGCCAGCCGCAAAGCGAGCAAGAGCGTGTGTGGTACCAGCAGATCGTCGACCAGACCCTCGACAGCAGCCCGATGAAACGCTACGGCAGCATCGACGAACAAGCTGTCGCGATTCTGTTCCTGGCCTGCGACGAGGCCTCCTACATCACCGGCGTGACCTTGCCGGTGGGCGGCGGCGATCTCGGCTAAGGCTTTTCCAACAGCTGACATTGACTCACAACAACAATAAAGAGAGCACTGCCATGCGTACCCATGATGTCCATTCGATCATCGATAATGCCCCGTTCAACCGCTTCCACTGGTTGATCGTGAGCTTGTGTGCCTTGCTGTTGATCTTTGACGGCTATGACTTGTTTATCTACGGCGTGGTGCTGCCGTCAATCATGCGCGAGTGGGGGCTGACGCCGTTGCAGGCCGGCGCCCTGGGCAGCTATGCGCTGTTCGGCATGATGTTCGGTGCGCTGATTTTCGGCACCCTGGCGGACCGTTTCGGGCGCAAGCAAGGCATCGTGTTCTGTTTCACCCTGTTCAGTCTGGCCACCGTGGCCAATGGCTTTGCCGGCAGCCCAACCGAGTTCGGTATCTGCCGTTTTGTCGCCGGGCTCGGCTGCGGCGGGTTGATGCCCAACGCGGCCGCGCTGATCAACGAATACGCGCCGAAGAAATTGCGCGGCACTTTGATGGCCTGCATGTTCAGCGGCTATTCTCTGGGCGGCATGCTCGCCGCCAGCGTGGGGATTTTCATGCTGCCGGCCTATGGTTGGCAGTCGATGTTTTTTGTGGCGGTGATTCCGCTGCTGCTGTTGCCACTGATTGTGTACTGGCTGCCTGAATCCATCGCTTTCCTGATCCGCCAGGGCCAACAAGACAAGGCCCGCGCGCTGCTTAATCGGTTGTCGCCCGGCACCGGGATCGAGGTCGAAGATACGCTGGTGATCGCCGACAGCAAAGGCACAGGCGCCTCGGTGGTAGAGCTGTTCCGCCATGGCCTGGCAGTGCGTACGGCGATGATCTGGATTGCGTTTTTCTGCTGCCTGCTGATGGTCTATGCATTGAGTTCGTGGCTGCCCAAGCTGATGGCCGGCGCCGGTTACAGCCTGGGCTCGAGCCTGTCGTTCCTGATCGCGCTGAACCTGGGCGGCATGGCCGGGGCGCTGCTCGGCGGCCGTTTGGGCGACCGTCTGAACCTGGTGAAAGTGGTGATCTGCTTCTTCGCTGCCGCCGTGATCTCGATCAGCCTGCTGGGCATCAACAGCCCGATGCCGGTCCTGTACCTGCTGATCTTTGTCGCGGGCGCTACCACCATTGGTACGCAAATTCTGCTGTACGCGGGGGCTGCGCAGCTCTACAGCTTGTCGGTTCGCGCCACAGGCCTGGGCTGGGCGTCCGGCATCGGTCGCAATGGCGCGATAGTCGGCCCGCTCTTGGGCGGTGCGCTGATGGCGATCGAACTGCCTCTGCAACTGAATTTCATGGCCTTTGCCATCCCCGGCGCGATTGCGGCGCTGGCGATGACGGTATTTGCCCTGAATGAGCGGCGCACCCGCATTGCCTTGCCCGCCGCCCCGGCACTGTGACGGCCAAACCGTCGGCGTTGCTGCGCGCATGCACAGCGCCCAGGACGCAGAGAACAGCAATCCGCTGGAGCTGAATGGCGCTGCATGGTGTGTGGAAAAGGCGGAAATGATCAGATGAACAGCCTGCCCGACAACGCCTAAAGACTCTCAGGGTCGCCGAAAAACATTTTGACTGGGCTCTAGAGCAATACTTTCAGGCAGAAAAATTCCAAATATGCCCCCAGTTTTGCCCCCAGTTGCGCGTAGTGCGCGGGCGATCGCGATTGGCGATTTCTGAGGCGGAGCAGGGTGGCTAACGACTGTGGATTCGACCGGTCGATGCAACAGATTGGCCAGTGGCAACCGACTGAAATCGACCCTCAACAGCCACCGGGGTTGGTGAAACTTCAATGGTGCCTTCCAGAACCGTTTCGGACATCGGCTGCAACTTGTAGCCGGGTGTGTGCCCATAATCCATGCAATGTGAGAGGGCGCGGTTGCCTCTAGCTCATCCCTTGCTCTCAGGAAACATGCATCCGCCCCTGCGGACCAGAGCCTTCAACTCTTCGCTCACCTGCGTGGGGTCTTGAGTTAAACGGGTCACGAACTCCTCAAGGTCCCGTGCGTACGACTTCGAATCGTGCTTCGCGCTCCAAAGAACGATGTTGAGCACGATGGGGATGAGGTCCAGGCCTTTCTCTGTCAGCGTATAGAAATCCTTGCGCCTGTCGTCGGGGTTGGGGGCCTTCGAGAGAACTCCTTGTCCTTCAAGGAAGGCGAGGCGGGACGCAAGGACATTGGACGCGATACCTTCTTCCGACTTCAGGAACTGGCCATAGGTCTTCTTACCCGCAAAAACGATGTCGCGAATGATCAAGAGCGACCATCGGTCGCCGAAGATCTCCACGCCATAGTTCACTGCGCAATGGGACCGAATGTCTTCTTTAGATGTGGTTTTCATGGGGGGATCTTAACATCACTTGCATGGTGCAAGTAAACTCCTGTTATTCGCTTGCGCTTTGCAAGTGAAGCGACCAGCATGGTTAGGACATTGAACGCGAATACTCAGCCGTAAAGGAGATCCCCGTGTACGACACAACCAAGTTATCCGAGTTGCTCCGGTTCGCACGCGTGGATGCAGGCTCCACCGTCATCGACGTTTACCCAGGCGACGGCGAATGGACCCGTCTGTTCTCCGACACCGTGGGGCCAAAAGGGCGGGTCTACAGCTTTGTGCCAGCCGAAGTCGCCCACTTCAAGAACGATCCGCTCGGCAGCATGCAGGCGCTCGCGAAGGAGGCGGGCCGGGAGAATGTCGAAGCCGTCTCCGCCGACCTGACCGCGATGCCGGAGGTCACGCAACCGGCGGATGTCCTGTGGCTGCACCTGTTCTACCACGATCTCCACACTGATCTGATGAAGGCGAGGGGCGCCACGGCCGCCGACTTCAATCGAGCCGTCTTTGAGCGGCTGAAGCCTGGTGGGGCCTACGTCATCATCGACCACGCCGCCGCCATCGGGACGGGCGCGAGCAATGCCCAGTCACTGCATCGGATTGAGCCCGCATCCGTTCACAAGGAGGTGGAAGCGGCCGGTTTTGTACTGGACGCGCAAAGCACTTTGCTCGCGAACAAGGACGATCCACACTCGATCAAGGCGTTCGATCCCGCCATCAAGGGCGAGACAGATCGCTTCGTCTATCGGTTCGTGAAGCCCTGACAGGTCACGACGCCGTCTTCATGGGAAGGGGTCGGTAGTAGCAGTCGACCAGGTGGCTTGGACAAGGCCATTCTGGTCGCGAGGTTTCTGATCTCGGGAAAGATACATCCGCGATTGCGGACCAGCGCCTTCACCTCTTTGTCGACCTGCCAGGGGCTTCGATGTAGTCGAGCCACCACCCTCATGATCAAGAGCGACCACCGGTCGCCGAAGATCTCCACGCCATAGTTCACTGCGCCGATGGAACCGAATGTCTTCTTTAGATATTGATTTCATAGGTGATTCTTAACATTGCTTGCATAACGAAAGTAAATTTCTGCAATTCACTTGCTTTTTGCAAGTGAGGCGATCAGCATGGTTCGCAGGTTGAACGCAGTCACCGGATCACGCCGGCAGTCCTTGAATGGTCAACCCATATCTGTAAGGAAACTGCACATGAGCACTATCAGCATCATCGGCTCAGGTGGCATGGCCGCAGCGATCGGCGGCCTTGCCGCCAAAGCCGGACACACCGTCGAGGTGATGAGTCGTGACGCCACCAAGGCGCGGGCGCTGGCCGAGCAGATCGGAGCTGGCGCGACGACAGGAACGTTCGGCACCGCCCCGGCCGGGGATATTGTGATCCTGGCGGTTCCCTATTCAGCGGTTCTCGAGGTGGTGACGCAGTACGGCGAAGAATTGGCAGGCAAGCTTCTTGTCGACATTACCAACCCCGTCGCCCCTGACTTCAAAAGCTTTGTGACCCCTGAGGACAGTTTCGGCGCGCAGGAAATCGCCAAAGCTGCGCCAGCCGGCGCCGAAGTCATCAAGGCGTTCAACACCCATTTCTCCCACGTCCTGGCTGCCGGTCCTGTCGAAGGCCACTCGCTGGGCGTGTTCATCGCTGGAGACGACGCGCAGGCGAAGGGACGTGTCTCGGCGTTCGTCGAAGGTCTCGGGCTGCGGCCGTTTGACGTTGGGCTACTGCCCATGGCGCGGACGCTGGAGCACGTCTGCCTGCTGTCGCTGGGTCTCATGACCCACTCCGTCAAGCACACCAGGTTCTCAATCGGCGTCAGCTTTCTCGGCTGAGTGCACTCGCATAACTTTTCGCATCACATCACTTACAAGGAACACCAACATGCACGTATTCGTCACTGGCGGGACCGGTCATTCCGGTCCATACATCATCTCCGACCTCATCGCCGCCGGCCACGAGGTCACTGCGTTGGCCCGGTCGGACAGTGCGGCGCAGGCGCTCACTGCGCTTGGCGCAAAGGTGCGTCGCGGTGATCTCGATGATCTCGACGGGCTCAAGGAGGCGGCTGCAGCCGCCGACGGCGTGATCCATGTAGCGCACAGACAAGACTTGCTTCCGGTCGGCGGGCTCGACGCTGTTGCCGCAGCGGAAGTCCAGATCATGCTCGCCTACGGTGATGCACTGGCTGGAACGGGAAAACCGCTGGTCGTGTCGGGAAGCATCGGTTCGCCAACTAACGTGGGGTGGCCGGTTCCTGGGCCGCTGCAGAGCCGACCGGCGACCGAGGAGGATCCGGCTCTTTCTCCGGCTGGCGATCAATATAAGGGCTCCCTGCGGGTTCGTAACATCGTGGAGCTTACCGTCATCGGTCTCGCAGAGCGGGGCGTGCGGTCTTCGGTCGTGCGCATTTCTGAAATCATGCACAGCTCAACCGACAAGGCCGGTTTCCTTCAGGTCCTGATCGGGCAAGCAAAGGAAAAGGGCGTCGTTGGCTTTCCCGGCGACGGCTCCAACCGGTGGGCGGCAGTGCATGCCCGCGACCTCGCTACCCTGTTCCGCCTGGCGCTGGAGAAGGGTCCCGCTGGCAGATGCTGGCACGCGGTTGCCGAAGGGTCTATCCCGTACCGCGAGATCGCGGAGGCCATTGGCAGCCGTCTGAACCTTCCCGCCGTGCCCATTCCCGTTGACGTAATGATGGGGCCAGGTTTCTTCGGCTTCCTCGCGAACTTGGTAACGCTGGATACCCCGGCGTCGAACGATATCACGCGCCAGACTCTCGGCTGGGCACCAGTGCAGCCCGGCCTGTTTGCCGATATGGACAATGGCCACTACTTCCCTGCCGCCTGAGTGATCATCAGGCTATTCGCCGAGTCGCAAATCGTCCGGCGAACAGCGACGTCGCGATCCGTTCGCCCCGAGCATGGCAGAAGGGCGGCGGATGCTGCCCGGCACGCACGGGATACTAATCGGGGGAAGCCCATTCAGAGACAGCGGGCAATACCCCAACTCATTTGGAGATTACACATGAGCACTATCAGCATCATCGGTTCAGGAGGCATGGCCGCGGCGATCGCCGGTCGTACCGCCAAAGCGGGATACACCGTTGAGGTGGTCAGCCGCGACCCGGCCAAGGCGCAAGCATTGGCCGACCAGCTCGCAGCAGGAGCGACCACAGGGAAGTACGAGGCCCCTCCAGCCGGCGAAATCGTCATTCTCGCCGTGCCTTACACTGGTGCGGCGTCGGTGGTGGCCGACTACGGGGACGCGCTCGACGGCAAGGTGATCATCGACATCACCAATACGGCCTCCCCGGACCTCTCGGGCCTTGTCTCTCCCGCCGGCAGTTCTGGTGCGCAGGAGATCGCCAAGATCGCCCCCGCCAGCGCGCATGTCGTAAAGGCGTTCAACACGCTTTTCGGCCATGTCCTTGCCAAAGGAGGGCGCCTCGACACGTTCATCGCCGCCGACGATCCAGAAGTCAAGGCACGCGTCTCGACTTTCATCGAGAGTCTTGGGCTGCGCCCGCTGGATGTCGGCGGCCTGCACATGGCGCAGACGCTCGAGGCGCTCGGCCTGATGATGATCGGCCTTGCAAAAAATGGTGCCGGTACTTGGGATATCGCCTTGAACGTCGAGATCGGCTGAGTCGCCGACACCCGTCAGGTCCATTGCGTCGCGATCTGAAAAGAGATGGCGAGATTTCGATGAACGCGCAAGAGTATGTTCAGATCGTGAAGGATGCGTTTGCAGCCACCGGCCGCGCCGATATGCAAGGTCTGCTAACGTGGGCTGCCGAAGATATCGATTGAATCATTCCGGGCGAGGACTGACCGCTGGCCGGCACGCGCCGCTGGCACTCAGGATTGGTGGATCTGTTTCGGACGCAATTCGACACGATGGAAACTTTTCTCATGGAAACCGGCGAGGTTGCGGCGTAGGGAGACCGGGTGCTGGTCATTGGTCTCGCTAGTGGGAGGATTGAGGTTGCGAACTAGGACATGGGAGGACGATTGGCTCTTCGCCATTACTGTGCGAAATGGAAAACTGACCAACATCCGGGCGTATATCGATGCGCAAGGACTGGCGCGGGCCTCCGAAATGTATTCGGGCTCCAGGCTTTGATCAACGAGAGCATCACCATGTCTGTGAATACTCTTGGCACCGGCCCCCGTTGTAGGGGCTCTAGCGACGTTTGCCTACAGGTTACCGACATCCTGGCGCAGGAGCAGAGCGCTATTGCCTCGCTGTCCGTCGCTCTGGGGGGCGGATGCCAGCACATTCGATCTAGATGTTTTCTCCCAATGATTCCGCCTACTAATGCCAGCCAGAGCTCTCAGGAACGGATCGCTGTGCTGGCCGCCCCCGAGTAGCTGACCGTCCGGCAACTGGTCCTCCGTCTCGGGGGATGCGCAGGGTTGCCCTTGGTCGGCGTTGAGCAGACCGTCGCCGATGAGATGCGGCAATGGTTCGACAGCGAAGGCAGCGACGGTTTCAGCATCATGTTTCCATAGCTGCATAGTATGGCTTGCGATAACGGCCGGTCGAAAATTCTTTGACACGGGTACAAGGGTAGGCGCGGCTCTGGATTGATGACCCATAGGATGTGAATTGCCCAGCAGTTTGGTTGGCCGGGAGCCGATGTGCTGTAAGCCGCAAGCCTAGGGCGATAAAAAAATTTGCGATGATTGTCTGGCCATTAATGCTAGTCATTAACTGCGGTCTGAGACTCTTTCCCGCTATAGCAGGCGAGAACGTGACTTACTGAGTGCTGGATAACAGCAGGGCACAGTTTCAGCCAACCAGTTGGTGCGAATCACTTTGCTGGCGAAATGCTACGCAACAGCACAATTGCAATGAACAGCGCACCAACTGCTCCCACTGAGATCATCAATCCTTGCTCGCTGACATAAGACATTGTGGCCCCGGTAACAATGGGACCCAATACGCTGCCCAAGGTGTAGAACATCGCAATCGCCGTCATGGCGGTGGACACTTGATGTTCGCCAGCTCGGTCTCCTACCTCGATTACAGCCAAGGTGTTCATGCCGCCAATAGCGCCTCCCCAGAGGAACACGATCATCGTCGCCAACCAAGGATGCGGCTGGCTGAGCGGAATGGCCAACGAACCCAGCAACAGTATCAAGCTGCAGACTAACTGGCCGATCTTGTAAGAGCTGCGGTCAGCCATCCAGCCAATTGGCAGTTGAAGGACGGTGCCACCAATTCCGAATACTGATATTAGGAGTGTCGCGGCGGTCAACAGGTAGCCAGCCGAGAGGCTGTAGCCTGCAAGGAACGACACGGCTGAGGTTTCAGAAAAGCCAGCAATAAATGCGCCGCAAAGAGCTGTTGGAATGACGCTAAACAATTTTCCATGGTGATTTTCTGCCGGTGTTTTCGGTTGCGTATCGTAGGTCTTGAGGGTTAAGGCCAGCGCGCCGGACATCAACACGATAAAGGCACAGGCGTAGTAGGGCGCGGCGCTTCCCACGCCAAATACAATCAGCAGGAGCGGGCCAATAGCAATACCCAGGCCCATCAAGGCCTCATGGACGCCGATCGCCCGGCCGCGCTCGTCTTTCGAGGCGACTGCAACGATCCACGTATCGCACGCGATCCAGCGCAGGATCAAGCCGATGCCGAGCAAGAAGTTCAGTGAAAAAATCAATGCCAGATGGGTTGTCAGGGGCATACCGATCAGCGCAGCAATAGTCAGCGCTGCACTGAGGATGTTAGTTCTGACGAGCCCCATACGGGCCAGTAAGCGTGGAACCCATTTGTAGAGCAGCAAAATAGCCAACCACGAGGCACTGACAACCACCCCGATTTTTGCTGGCTCCACCCCTTGCTGCTCAAGCGAAAGCGATAGCAGCGGGGTGACTGTACCAATCTGCACGATCTGCGAAAGTGCTGAGAGAATGTTTATCCTGGTGAGGGCAAACCAGCGTAGCTGGTTGCCATATTCGATATTCGGTTTTTCCATTTGTGACCGACCTAGAATAACGACGCCAAGCGTTCAACGATTAGGCAGACTCTTTTCAAAATACTCTCGCGGGAACATCGGTAGGGTGAGTCCAGCCAGACCTGATGCTTTTTTTCCAACACGACGTCGGACGGTTCTGGATCTATCTGCTCCGCCAGAAATTTTTCGATTGGATCGGAGACTTCCAGGCGCGACCACTTCAACTGCGCATCCTTGAAAAAGGCGAAATGCATGTCACTTTCAACTCGGATCCATTCGTCTACCAGCGTGAAGTCTTCAGCTGTCAGGCCCGTTTCTTCCTCAACTTCTCGAATGAGCGAACGTCCTAAGTCGACCACTGCGTCTTGCAGCACGTCGTCAGTTCCCGGTCGATGTTGTGAGCATAGATGAGGGTATAACCAGCGGGATAAGAACTGTTACGTATAACCTTAGGTACGGTACTCCCGTGGTGAGCTCGCCGCTAGATAGGCGGTGAGCGGTTGGCTACTTGCGCGTGTTAGCGCTCTCGACGAAGAGAGTTTTAACGAGTGTCCGGCCGTATTTATACCTCGGCAAAATGCTTGAGCTGCCAAGCGCAAAGGACCCTCCAGCTTGTGAAATGGTGCATTGATATCGTTCAGTAGGTGTCGACTTGGTGTGCGGATTGTGCGTCATCTGGATGAAATAGAGGAAAATCAAGTACTCGCTCATGGCCCACGTGTTCCATTTTGACAAGCCTGTGGGCCAGGTTTCGCTGGTACACAAAGAGCGGCGTTACAGGCCACAACAGCCAGCATGCAAAGCGCTGCCTTTGTACGGTTCGGCACAATTTTCGGGCTGATTTTTACAAGACGCTTGAACTGAACCCCCGATGCTAGTGAGAGGGTCAGCCCTTTATCCATGAGTCACGGCGTATTCGACGTTGAGAGTATCGGCCGTGCAGATTACGCAGGGCTGTCCGCTCTGGTCCCCTTTCTGTCCCCGAATGACCTCAACGCCGTGCCGTGGTTGTATTAGTGTTGATCACGCTTTCACACAATAAGATAGAGAGGGTGGCTATGCGGGCAATCAACCCCCGTCGCATAAGTCTGCTGATGGCCGTGACCTGCCTGCTGACAGCCTGTGGCGACAAACCGAAACATTCATCCGAACGCGCCACGGCGGCCAACGCCATGCCCGGCGACTCAGCCCTGGCCCAGGTCTACGACACCAGTTGCAAGCTATGCCACGCCAATCCGGCCTCCAGGGCACCGCTGACCGGTGACGGCCCGGCCTGGAGCCCGCGCATCGCCCAGGGCCCGGACACTCTGCTGGACCACACCATCAATGGCTACAACGGCATGCCGCCGATGGGCCTGTGCGTGCAGTGCTCCGAAGACCAATTCCTGGGGCTGATCAGCTTTATGTCGGGTCAACACATCCAATAAGAATAACGGGGTAGGCGATGGGGCTTTCACGGCGAGAATTATTGCAGCGCGGCGCGGTAGCTGGCGCGTTCACGGCATTGACCAGTAACCCGGTGCTGGCCCAGCTGGCCCGGGCACCGCGGTTGATTCCCTGGCGCAACTGGTCGGGGGCGCAAACCTGTTTGCCCCTGGCCCGGCAGGCGCCGAAAAACCTCGATGAACTGGTGCAGGTCATCGGCCAGGCACCGGGCAAGGTGCGGCCGGTGGGCTCGGGCCATTCGTTCAGTGCCCTGGTGCCCACAGACGGCACGCTGCTTTCCCTGAGTTATTTCAACGGTCTGTTGGATCACGATCCGCACACCTTGCAGGCCACCTTCGCCGCCGGCACGCCGATGTCGCGCATGGGCCAGGCATTGAAGGACGTCGGCCAGGCGCTGCCCAACATGGCGGATATCGACTACCAGACCCTGGCCGGGGCGATTTCCACCTCGACCCACGGCACGGGCGTGGGTTTTACCTCGTATTCTGGTTGTGTCACCGGCCTGCAGCTGGTGACCGCCCAGGGCCAGGTACTGGACTGCGACGCCAACCGCCACCCCGACGTGTTCAGCGCCGCCCGGGTGTCCCTCGGAGCCCTTGGCGTGGCCACCCAGGTCCGCCTGCAAAACCGCGCACCCTACCGTCTGCGACAGCACCAGTGGATCGCCAAGACCGAAGATCTGCTGGAAGACGTGGCGAAAAACGCCCGGGAAAACCAGCACTGGGAAATGCTCGTGGTGACCCATTCCGACTACGCCTTGTCCATCGCCCTGAACGAAACCACCGACCCCGAAACCCCGCCCATGGACCCGGCCGAGGCGGGCGGTAACGAGTTCGTGTCGATCATCGAAAAACTTGACAAATACGTCAGCGATTTCTCCGACGTCCGGGGCACGTTGCTCAACAGCCTGCGTTTTTTTGCCAACTTCGATGACCGGGTGGCCGAGTCGTTCCAGGTGTACAGCAACGTGCGCGACGTGCGCTTCAACGAGATGGAATATTCGGTGCCCGCCGAACACGGTCCGGCCTGCCTGCGGGAAATCCTCAAGCTGATCAGCGATAAGGACCTGCGCACCTGGTTTCCCATCGAGTACCGCTACGTCAAGGCCGACGACATTCCGCTGAGCATGTTCGAGGGGCGCGACAGCTGTTCAATCTCCGTGCACCAGCACTACACCATGGACCACCACAACTTCTTCGCCGCCGTGGAACCGATCTTCTGGAAATATGCCGGCCGCCCGCACTGGGGCAAGTTGCACACCCTCAATGCCCGCACCTTGGAACCGTTGTATCCGCGCTGGGAGGAGTTCACCCGAGTGCGCCGCGAACTTGATCCCAGCGGTAAATTCCTCAACGCGCACCTGTCGTCTATTTTGGGAGTGGCCTGATGAACCGCCGACATTTTGTACTAGGCACTGGCGCTTTGCTGGCCGCCGGTGCCTGGTTGCTGCGCCCAAGTGACCGGGGCAGCCCCTACAACGATTACTTCCGCACTTTAAACGCCGAACTCAAGGCCCACGGGCCGATGCGCCCGGTGATGCTGATCGACTTAGATCGCCTGGACCACAACATCGATGTGGTCATGCAGTCGGTCAAACGAGGCAGTAAACACTTACGGCTGGTAGAAAAGTCCCTGCCGTCGCCGGGGCTACTGGCCTACATCACCAAGCGCGCCGGGACGCAGCGGTTGATGTCGTTTCACCAGCCGTTTCTCAATCACGATGCGCTGGCGTTTCCCGAGGCCGACATGCTCATGGGCAAGCCGTTGCCGGTGCAATCGGCCGAGCTGTTTTACCAAACTCACAAAGGCCCGTTCGATCCGTCCCGGCAGTTGCAATGGCTGCTGGACACGCCTGAGCGCCTGCAGCAATACCTGACGCTTGCCCAGGGGTTGGGCACGAAACTGCGGGTCAATATTGAACTGGATGTGGGCCTGCATCGCGGCGGCATCAGCGACAACGCGGTGCTGGGGCAGATGCTGACGCTGATCAGCGCGCACCCGCAGCAGTTGGAATTCAGCGGGTTCATGGGCTACGACCCGTTTGTGGGGATGGGCGTGCCGGGGATTCTGGGTTCGCCTCAGGATTTGTTCGAGAAAGTCATGCAACGCTACAGCGGCTATGTGGATTACACCCGTCAGCACTTTGCGCCGCTGTGGCGTGACGGGCTGACGTTGAACACGGCGGGCAGCCCGAGTTATCGCATTCACGAGCAGGAAAAACTCAGCAGCGAGGTGTCGGTGGGCACCGCGTTGCTCAAGCCGACGCACTATGACTTACCGTCGTTGAGTGAGCATGCGCCGGCGACCTATATCGCCACGCCTGTGTTGAAGAGCACCGGGCCAGTGGATATTCCGGCGCTGGACGGCAAGTCGCGGTTGTTCTCGTGGTGGGATGCCAATCAGCGCGCCACGTTCTTTATTTATGGGGGGAACTGGATGGCTGAGTTTGAATCGCCCAAAGGGTTGCAGAGTAATAACCTATACGGGCGCAGTTCCAATCAGGAGATGGTCAATGGTTCGCCTAAGGTGGGGCTGAACGTGGAAGACCAGGTGTTTCTGCGCCCGACCCAGAGCGAGTTTGTGCTGTTGCAGTTTGGGGAGTTGCTGGCAGTACGGGGCGGGAAGATCGTCGACACTTGGCCCGTTTACATCTGAAGATCTGCTATAGAGCTTTGGGGAAAATTTTCCACCACTTCAGATTCGGTTTACAGGGGAGGGGGCTCCTGAGCTGTAACCAGAGTCAAGTTCTTGCTCATGTCCATTTGGCCTCTAAAGAGCTGACTGTAATAAGCCCTCATCGCGCGGAAGGGTAGGGTAATGGCGGCCATATGGGGGACTTTAGCGGACAATTTTTGCCAAGAATGCAGCACCTCTTGCAAGGGCCTATGATTGTTATCATGTTGTCCAAAACAAGAACTGAAAAATTCGGTCGGGAATCGAAGCGCCATGCAAAGGAAACCGGCTGATCCACATCATGACATGGCCCTTGTGTCAACCTTTCTGCTGCAAGCCCTCGGGCAAGTGGTCGCGCAAAAAGGGGTAAGCGCGGAACATCTTTGTCGCGGTTTGGGTTTTAGCCTGGCTGATCTGGACGATCCGGCCCAGAGAGTCTCCTATCGCCAGGCGGTCGCGATGATTCAGCGCGCACTCAAGGTACTGCCCGATCAGGGGTTGGGGCTATGGGTCGGGTATCAGAATGTACTCGGTACGTTGGGCCTGCTCGGCCATGTCGTTTCGCTGTGCAAGACCTTGCGCGATGCCTTTGCAATTGGCGAACGCCATCAGCATACCTCTGGTGCGATCGCCTCTTCACATACCTATGAATGCGGACAGGAAGTCTTCGTCGACGTCGAATGCTTGCTGCCCGACGCAGAGGTGCAGGTGTTTGTGAGCGAGGAGTTCCTGGCCAGCCTCATGGTGTATGGCAGAGCTCTGCTGGGGCAAGATTTCGCGCCTTTGCGGGTAGAATTCAGGCATACCGCGCCGCTTTACATAGATGAATATCTCCATATATTTGGCGCAGATGTGCGGTTCGGTGGTCTGCATAATCGTATGGTCCTGGCTCGTCACTGGATGGACGTGCGCCTTCCCAATCATCACGCGCTGGCGCTGCGCCAAGCCTTAGATTTACTGGAGCAGGAAAGCACTCAATTGCATGAGAAAATGGACTTGATTCAAGCGGTAGAGCGCGCAATTTTCCGGGATTTGCAGCGTAGCCAGCTGGCAAAGGTGGCCAGTGACTTAAATATGAGTGGGCGCACCTTGCGTCGACGGCTGATCGAGCATGGGCTGACCTTTGAAAGCTTGCGCGAGCAGGTGCGCCGAGCACGAACTATGAGTTTGTTGAGTAACCCAAGCCTGACTCTCGAACGAATCACGGAAGAGGT
Source organism: Pseudomonas sp. ChxA (assembly GCF_030263855.1). Taxonomy (NCBI): domain Bacteria; kingdom Pseudomonadati; phylum Pseudomonadota; class Gammaproteobacteria; order Pseudomonadales; family Pseudomonadaceae; genus Pseudomonas; species Pseudomonas sp. ChxA. Next base: position 3,847,741 of record NZ_JARPMK010000001.1, on the reverse strand, counting down.
GGGCTACAGCGATGTTCGCAGTTTTCGGCGAGCATTCAAGCGCTGGGCCGGGTTGAGTCCCAGTGCGTTTCGTGGTGAAGGACGCGGGCTTGCATAATTCCTAGGAGCGGTCCGTATGCAAGGACAGTATATGTGCTGCTGAAGTAGGGTGTGACGGTCATCGAAAATACGGGGGGGCGGCGCATTGTTGAGCAGTACCTCCCCGTCCTCATTGAAAGGACAGGGAGGGGACGGCGCTCATCCGGCGATGTATAACCCGCCGTTCACATGCAGCACTTCACCGGTAATGAAGCTCGAGCCGCTGCTGCACAGGAAAGCTATCACCGAGGCAATCTCGCTGGGTTGGCCAAGACGTTTGAGAGGGGTTTGTTCCACTGAGTCGCTGCCACGGGTGGCGATCAAAGCTTGAGTCATCGGGGTTTCGATGATGCCGGGGGATACGGCGTTGACGCGGGTTTTCGGACCCAGTTCACGGGCTAGGGCGCGAGTCAGGCTTAGCAGGCCGCCCTTGGAGGTACCATAATGGGCGTTGGAAAACGCACCGCGGTGGGCAGCTATCGAAGTCAGGTTGACGATCGCGCTGTTGGCGCGCAATGCAGGAATCGCCCGACGACACAGATAAAACACGCCGTCGAGGTTGATGCCCAGGGTCTGACGCCATTGTTCATCGGTCATCTGCCGAATCGGTTGCGACTGGTACAAACCGGCCGAAGGCACCAGGAAGTCAATGCCACCGAAGCGATCTATGGCCAATTGCACCGCCTTGGCCGAATCTTCAGGGTTGGCCGCATTCATCCGCAGGGTAACGACGCGCTCTCCGCTGGGGTCGAGTTCCAGGGAAAAATCCGCCAAGCCGTCGCCATCCAGGTCTGTAAGTACCAGAAATGCGCCGCATTGATAAAACAGTTTCGCTACTTCACGGCCAATTCCACCGTTGGCACCTGTGAGCAGAAGGACGCGATTGTTGAAATCGTACATGGTCGTTTCTCCAAAGGGATACCGGGGGTCATGGTCCGAGAATGCGCGCCACATTTTCGTGCTGCAGGTCGACGCCAAGGAAGCGGCAAATCTGCACGATCTGGCCGTAGATCATGTGTTGCCCATGGTGAACGCGGCAGCCGCGCTCCCGTGCCGCTGTCAGCAGCGCGGTGTCGCCTGAACGCATGACTGCTTCACAGACCAGAGCACCGGCCCGCAGCGTACCCGGATCCAGAGGCAGGGCATCGTCGTCCTTGAGCCCAAGCGACGTGGCGTTGATGATCACGTCGAAGCTCTGCGCATTGCCGTCGCTCACGCTCAAATCAATGTCGGAGAACTGCGTTTTCAGGCGTTCCAATAGGGCCTCAGCACGAGCCGGGGAGCGATTGTAGATCGCTAGTCGAGCGGGGCTTTGCTTGGCAATCGACCAGGCAATCGACTTGCCAGCACCGCCGGCTCCCACCAGCAGTACGCGCTTGCCTTCCAGCCGGTGCCCCTGCTGGTGCAACCCGGCGAGCATACCTTCGCCGTCGAAGTTGCCACCGATCAGCCGACCGTTCTCGGGGTCGATCCTTACCGCGTTGACCGAGCCGACTTGCTGTGCGGTGTCGGTCAGTTCGTCGCAGAATTCAACGATACTTTCCTTGTATGGAATGGTCACCACCAGGCCATGCAGGTTGGCAATGCCGGATATCCCGAGCAGTACCTTGCGCAGGTTCGCGCCGCGTACGTGCAGAGGCACGCAGACCAAGTCCAGGCTCTGATTGGCGGCGCTATGGTTGATCACCTGCGGGGTTTTTACGTGGGCGATCGGATCGGCAACGATGCCGATCAGTTGTGTCTGGCCACTGATGTGCATGGAAACCTCAAAGATGGGAGTGTGAGCGCGCATGGATGGGCGAGACGCATACCTGGGCACAGGGTGCAGATCCGAAAAAAATCGATCGGGAGTTGGGAGGGAGGCGAACCGTGGCCAGGGTTGGCGCAGGCGGGGTGGAACATTGAAGCCAGTGTGCGCAACAGCGCTCTAATAGGACTCATAATACTAACCTGTCTGACATATTTTATTGTTGTCTGACAGGATAGTAGGAGGCTTCGCTTTTCGGTGTCAAGGGCCGCAGGCCATTCTGTCCTGCAGCTACACATCGATGCGCCTGGAGCCGATCTGGCTGGTGGGGCGATATTTTTTCAGCAAAACACTTTGACATACCCCAGGCTGAGAGTTATTTTTGATAACTGGTCTGACAAGTAACTAAAGATGTATGACCATAAATAATAACAAGTGAGAACATCATGTCCCATACAGATCACACTCCCGCTACGCCCGAACAGTCCGAGCACCATTCAGCCGTTTTCCAGCACAGCGCTTACTCCGGAATCCGAGACAAGGTGGTCGTGGTTACCGGTGGCGGCAGCGGTATTGGCCTGGCCCTGGCCGAAGGTTTTGCCCGTAATGGCGCGCACCTGCTGCTGATTGACATCAATGACCAGTCCATGACAGACGCCAAGATCACGTTGCAGCATCGTTTCCCGACGACCCGTGTCGAATGTTTTCAGGCGTCAGTCACCGATGAAGCGGCTGTAGAGGCCGCCTTCGCTCACGCTAAGGCGTGTTTCGGGCGCATTGATGTCTTGCTCAACAACGCGGGGGTGTCGATCAACAAGCCATCCCTGGATATCACACCCGCCGAATGGCGACGGGCTATCGAGATCAACTTCAACAGTGTGTTTTTCTGCGCCCAGGCGGCGGCTCGGTACATGATCGACCAGCAGGCTGGCGTAATCATCAACACCTCGTCGATGTGGGGGGTTTCTCACTCCGCTGACCGCACAGCGTACTGTGCGACCAAGGCCGCCGTGGTCTCCATGACTAAGTGTCTGGCGGTGGAATGGGCCCGGCACGGTATCCGCATGAACGCCATCGGCCCTGGTTATACCCGCACGCCGCTGGTGGATGAACTGCAGCGGGCCGGACGCCTGGACGTCGAGGCTCTGCGCAAGCGTACACCGCTGCAACGCCTCGGCGAACCTGGCGAGATGGCAGAACTGGCGCTTTTCCTCGCATCCAGCAGCGCAACCTTCATCACCGGGCAGATTTACGTGTCGGACGGCGGTTGGACCGCCAATGGTTTCTAACTTGCCCTTCGTTTTGCCGGTCCGCCGTAGCCTGTCGATTTGAACCATTGTGGAGAAGTGAAATGCCGAAAAGTGTTGCCTTATCGTCGGCCTCGCCGTGGGTCGAGCTCAGTTCCACTGACGCCGACTGGAAGCAGGCCTCCCCTGCGTTGCTGGGTACCATGCTCAGCCAGTTGCACTTGATCCGTGCCTTCGAGGAGACCGTCCTTGAATTAGCCGGTGAAGGCTTGGTGCATGGTCCTGCGCATTCGAGTATCGGTCAGGAAGGAGGCGCGGTGGGTTCGATTGTCGCCCTGGGCGCTGCGGATGAAGTCAATGGTTCGCACCGTGGTCATCACCAATTCCTGGCCAAGGCACTGGTATACCTGATGCCTGATGGAATTGATCCGAAAGTACCTGTAACAGCCCCCATCCAGGATCTGCTGCAACGTACCCTGGCGGAAATTCTGGGCTTGTCCCAGGGATTCTGCAAAGGCCGTGGCGGCTCCATGCACCTGCAGTGGGCTGAGGCCGGTGCGCTGGGGACCAACGCCATCGTCGGTGGTGGCGTGCCACTTGCGGCGGGTGCCGCCTGGGCACATCGGCATGCCGGCACCGATACCGTAGCCATCACCTACTTCGGTGACGGCGCAGTGAACATCGGTTCGGTGCTGGAGACCATGAACCTGGCGGCGGCCTGGAAATTGCCGCTCTGCTTTTTCATCGAGAACAACCTATACGCGGTCTCCACCACGGTTGAGGAAGCCACCGCCGAGCCGCGACTGTCGGCACGTGGGCAGGGCTTCAATATCCCGAGCTGGAAAGTCGACGGCATGGATCCGCTGGCAGTTTATTTGGCCATGCAGCAAGCGCTGACGCATATGCGCGCCGGTAACGGTCCGACCATCATCGAGGCCGATGTGTACCGGTTTTTCCATCAGAACGGTCCATTCCCCGGCAGCGCATTCGGCTACCGCAGCAAGGAAGAAGAGCAGGGCTGGCGCGCCCGTGATCCCCTGGAGCGGTTGGCCCGGGAAATGAAAGAGCGCAAGTTGATCGACGATGCCGGCTTGGCCGACCTGCGTGAAGCCGTCAAGTTGGCAATGGCCCAATCGGCTGCCGCACTGCTGGAAGCTGACCCCGCAGGCAAACCAGGCAAGCGGAGGATTAGACCTCAGTTGTGGCCTTCGCCTGATTTTCGTGATGTGGGTATTCGTGGCGACTTAAGCGAGTTGGCCGATGCCCACACCTGTGAGCAGGCGAGCTATCGTGGCAGCCTGGAGCAGCGCAAGTTTATCGATGCTATCGCCGACGTTATGAACCGGCGCATGGAAGCTGATGACAGTATCGTCGTCATGGGGGAAGACGTTCACCGTCTCAAAGGTGGCACCAACGGCGCTACCCGCGGTCTGAAAGAGCTTTTTCCAGAGCGCATCCTCGGCACCCCCATCAGCGAGAACGCCTTCTGCGGATTGGGTGGTGGCATGGCCTTGGATGGACGATTTAAACCAGTAGTGGAGTTCATGTACCCCGACTTCATGTGGGTCGCCGCCGACCAGGTGTTCAACCAGATCGGCAAGGCTCGGCATATGTTCGGCGGGCAAAGCGACGTCCCCTTGGTGCTGCGCACCAAGATCGCCATGGGCACAGGTTATGGTTCGCAGCACTCCATGGACCCGGCCGGTATCTACGTGACCAATCCTGGATGGCGCATTGTTGCGGCTTCCACGCCGTTCGACTACATCGGCTTGATGAATGCCGCGCTGGCCTGCAAAGACCCGGTGTTAGTGATCGAGCACGTCGACCTGTACAGCCAGAGCGGTGAAGTGCCGGTGGATGACCTGGACTATCAGATCCCGTTCGGCACAGCAGCCGTGCGCCGTGAAGGTCGTGAACTGACCATCCTCACGTACTTGAGCATGGTAGGACACTCTATGGAAGCGGTAGAACAGACTGGCATAGATGCCGAAGTCATTGACCTGCGTTTTCTCGACCGCGCCAGCTTTGACTGGACCACGGTTGAGGCGAGTATCCGCAAGACCAACAACGTGCTGATTGTCGAGCAGGGGGCTCGGGGTACGTCCTATGGTGGTTGGCTTGCGGACGAACTGCAGCGCCGTTGCTTTGACTGGCTTGACCAGCCGATCCAGCGCGTGACCGGAGGCGAAGGCTCGCCGAGTATTTCTAAAGTCCTGGAACGTGCCGCTTGCGCGCGTACCGAGGAAGTCATCGAAGGCCTGCAACTGGTCATCCGCGAAAAAGGGGCACACCAATGAGCGTAAAGATGCTGGTACCAATGGAGGTAGGAATTTGCTGCGTCGATCTTCCTGCCCTCAGTCGTTTCTATCAGGACGTGCTGGGTTTTACCTTTGTCGCCCAGGTGCAAATGCCGGCCTCCGCCGCGCAACAGGTGGGCTTGAGTGAAGGCGGCTACAGCGTAATGCGTCTGCAGACGCCCTACGGCGAACGCATCAAGCTGCTGGCGCCAGAGCGCACCCCGACCCACCACGAGCAGGGGTTGATCCTGGACCGCCAAAATGCGAGCTACCTGACATTCATCGTGGAAGACATTTCAAGCCTAGTAAACGAGCTGAAAAATGCCGGCGCGAGCTTCTTCGCCGGCGACGTGCCGATCCAGCTGCGTCCTGATGTGAAGGCGCTGTTCTGCCGGGACCCGGAAGGCAACGTGCTGGAATTGGTCGAGTACGCTGATATCGCCGCCTACCGTCCAGACTTGTTTAACGACCGGAGTGCCTGATGGCCAAGCTCTTACATATGCCCGAGGTGTCGGCCAATACGACCCACGCCGCGATCCAGAACTGGACCCTCAAGGAAGGCGACGCGTTCAACACCGGAGACTGCATCGCCGAGATCGAAACCGAAAAGGCGCTGGTCGAGTTGACTGCTGAAGAAGAAGCGGTGCTTGGCAAGATCCTGGTCGAACCGGGACGCGAAGTGGAAGTGGGCGCGCCGATTGGGGTGCTGTTTGCCAGAGGCGAAACCGATGTAGATATCGACGAACTGCTTGCAAAGGCCGGTGCGCTGTCGGCGGCCAATGAGTCGGTAATAGAGGACGCACCTGAACTTCAGTCCCGGGCTGATAAGACGCCGGTAGTTGACGCGCGCAACAACGGGCGAATCTTCGCAAGTCCTCTGGCGCGCCGTCTGGCAGCGGCCATGGGGCTTGAACTGACGACTCTCAAGGGCAGCGGTCCGAATGGGCGAATCGTCAAGCGCGACGTCGAGGCCGTAGCGGTCGCCGTCGCTAGCCTTGCGTCCGCAGCCGTTGAACCTTCGATATCGGCCGTCGACTTTGAGGAAGTCCCGCACAGCAGCATGCGTAAGACTATCGCTCGCCGCTTGGTCGAGAGCAAGTCCACAGTGCCGCATTTCTATCTCGAGGTGGAATGCCGGATGGAGGCGTTGCTTACCCTGCGCGAGCAGGTCAACCAGAAAGCGCCGAGAAAGATTTCAATCAACGACTTCATCGTCAAGGCGGTTGCAGTCGCCCTCCGACAGGTTCCGGAGATGAATGTGACCTGGACCGAAACGGCGTTGCGGCGCTACCACCACGCGGATGTCTGCGTAGCGGTGTCCACCGATAACGGCCTGATCACACCGGTAGTGCGTAATGCCGACAGTAAGGCGCTTTCGCAAATTAGCGCGGATGTGGTGGAGTTGGCCGGACGGGCCCGCGATGGACGTCTGCGCCCCGAGGAATACCAGGGCGGCAGTTTCACCATCAGTAACCTGGGGATGTTCGGCGTCGAGCAGTTTAGCGCCATCATCAATCCACCCCACGCAGCCATTCTGGCGGTGGGCGCGACCCAGAAAAAGCCAGTGGTTGAAAATGGTGAACTGCGCGTTGGTTCGGTGTTGTGTTGCACCCTTTCAGTAGATCATCGAGCAGTGGACGGAGCGCTGGCGGCCCAATGGCTGGCAGCGTTCAAGGGCCTGATGGAAAACCCGCTGGGTATGCTGATTTGAGGGATGTTCCATGAGTGAAGTGAAATTCGATGTAATCGTCGTCGGTGGGGGGCCTGGTGGTTACGTGGCGGCCATCCGTGCCAGCCAGTTGGGTCTGCGCACGGCGGTAGTGGAAAAAGCGCAGTTGGGTGGGGTCTGTCTGAACTGGGGCTGCATTCCTACCAAGGCCCTGTTGCGCAGTGCCGACGTGCTGCGTCTGATCGGCAGTGCGGCCAGCTTTGGTATCGAGGTCGGTTCCGCCAAACCTGACTTGAAGGCTATCGTGAAGCGGTCCCGCGATGTCGCGACCCAGTTGAACCGGGGCGTCAGTGGGCTGATGAAAAAGCACCGCGTCCAGGTATTCAATGGACATGCACGGCTAGATGGGCCCCAGCAAGTGAAAGTGTCCGGGGAGCAGGGTGATCTCAGCTTGAGCGCACCGCACATCATTCTGGCAACCGGAGCGCGGGCGCGCGGGCTGCCAGGCATGGAGCCGGACGGCAAGCACTTCTGGACCTATCGTCAGGCACTGGTGCCGGAAAGCGTACCCAAACGGCTGGTGATCGTTGGCGCTGGCGCGATCGGTATCGAATTCGCCAGTTTCTATCACGCTCTTGGCGCGCAGGTGAGCGTGGTGGAAATGGCCGATCGGATTCTCCCGGTGGAGGACCAAGAGGTCAGTGCCCATGTGGCAAAGGCCCTGATTCGGGACGGTATCCACCTACACACCGGCTGTGCTCTCAAAAGCAGCAAAGTGGAGCAGGGCACGGTGCATCTGCACCTTGAAGGCAAGAGCAATGAGACCCTGCAGGCAGACGTGGTGCTAGTGGCTGCAGGTATTGTTGGCAATGTCGACGACCTGGGGTTGGAAGGGACCAAGATCAAAGTACAGCACACCCATGTGCTGGTGGATGAGTTCTGCCGCACGGGCGAGCCGGGTGTTTACGCGATCGGCGATCTGGCGGGAGCTCCATGGCTTGCGCATAAGGCCAGCCACGAAGCAGTGATCTGTGTCGAGAAGATCGCCGGCCAGAACCCCCATCCCTTGGATCCCCGCAGCGTGCCAGCCTGTACTTACAGCTACCCGCAAATCGCCAGCGTCGGTTACACCGAGGCCCAGGCTCGCACTGCTGGCAAGACGCTCAAGGTCGGCAAGTTTCCATTCGCGGCCAATGGCAAGGCGATTGCGATGGGGGCCACGGAGGGCTTCGTCAAGGTTGTGTTCGACGCTGACAGCGGCGAATTGCTGGGCGCCCACATGGTTGGCGAGGAGGTCACCGAGATGATTCAGGGCTATGCCATCGCTCGGGGCCTGGAGACTACCGAAGCCGAACTGATCGAAAGTATCCTGCCGCACCCGACGATGTCTGAAGCCATGCATGAAGCCGTGCTGGCAGCATACGAACGAACTCTGCATATCTGAGTTTTTATCCTGGTCTGAGTGACGAGCTAGGAGGTCGGGTCGTGTATGGTCGGCGGACGCCGAGAATACTTCGGCCCGGCTGCATGCTTTGCGGATTTCAGTCAGGGAGTCGCCTGGCCAGGGTAGGGGGATCGACATAGTCCGCAATAACCAAGCTCGCGGCCACAGGAAGGGGCAGGCTATGATTTAGTGAGTCGCATCAGGCTAATAGTCGACGCCGCCGGAAGTCCCCCATCTGAAACCACTCCGGAGGGTAATTGGCTGGCATAGTGCACTCCTTGGCAGGGATGGGCGTTGCTTCGGGATGAAGCTCGCTTGGCATGTGGGCTGGTCACGGGAGCAATCACATCTTGCGCGAAGGTCTCCAGGCAGAATATCCCAACAGTAATGGAGCGGGCACGCCGCCGTGGTCGCCAAAACTTTGATCCCGCTTGACGTTCGGGTACGTTAGTGAGGGCAGATGATAGGCGCTCAGTCGCCCAGTTCTAGCTTCATGATGGCGAGGACTTCGTAAAGCTTGACACTTACCTCATGAAGCTTGGCGATGAACTCTTCGAGCAACTCGTTGGTAACCTCGAAATACCGTTTCTTCGAGTCCAATCGGCGATGAAGGATCTACTCACATGCTGGGTTTGTAATTGGATAAGAATGGACAATGTCCGTGCAGCGGGTGTTCAGCGCTTCGAACATATCCGCTGCCAAATGGCCGATTGGCTTTTAACCTCCGATAAATGGGCACTCTGGAAATTTAATTTGTTTCGATATTGAGAAAAGAATTATCAGGCGGTATCAATTCAAAAAAGCGCGTTGGATCCTCAATCAGATACCCCTTCAGGATGGTTTTCTTCCTGGGTCCTCGTACTTGGCAAGCCCAGATATTCAGACCGTTGTCACGCTTTCGATGGACCTTCAGTTTCTCAAACTGTTTCTGTACCCAGCGCCACTCGTCGACGCCGTCGTTCGCACCGTGGGCGATACCTGGAAATTCCTGGACATAGCGCTGGAAAATTCCGGGGGTGACCAGGAACGCGGTACCGCCCACCGTGTGAACCTTGGCCTTGCTGTCATTGATGATCAGCTTGTGACTCTGAATACCCTCCTTGACCCAATCCAAGAAAGCTTGGCCTGGGTTATCCGAAGGGAGGGTTGAAGTTTCGAGAGCGCTTTCTGACGGTGCGTCACTGGCCTCAGGCTCTTCCAACTCGAACATGTCCAGCAGCGTGCCGAGGTAATCGGCATCCTCTAGCGCCGTGGGATCCGGCTGCGGTTGGCTTTGACCTGATCGTGCACTGACTGTCTCGGGCGCTGGTGTTGGTATCTGGGTGTCAGTTGAGTGGTCATGGGCTGCAATGCTAACCGTTCCGCTGAAAGCCTCGGGCCGGTCTTCGTTTCCCCAAATCAGTGCTGGTTGAAGGCGCAGAAAGGTGAAACTCTGCTGCCAATTTCCCTGTGCCACAAGCGCGGTCCAGATGGCTTTACCTTCCGGGGTGGACTCGACCAGCCCATGCGACTGCAGCTCGTCGAACACCGCTAGGTTGGACGAAGGAATGCCTTCAATCGATTGCGACAGCAGATAGGCTCGTAGCTTGTCCGTGACCGTCTTGCTGACCAGCCAGAGGGCGTCCTGGGTCAGCCATCCCGCGGCACCCGGCTGGTTGAGTTTCAGCTCGTGCTGAACCAGATGACGTAGTCCGGTGATCAAGTGATGTTGCAGCGAATGCGTCGGGGCCAGGAGTGCCTTCTTCGGGTTGCCACCGATGTTCTGCGCGGTGGAAACACGGTCGGCCTGCATCACCAACTCACCGAGAACGCCGGCACGTTCGTACTGGCCCGCCAGGACATACAGCAGACTGGCCCACAGTGGCGGAAATCCACTGAGCCAATCGAGGATTGGGCGGTCGAGAATGTGGGTGTAGAGCAAGCCTGCGGCGGCGCCGTGCAGGTGGTAGTCACGACCCTTGATGTAACGAAAACGGTAGGGCTGATCCAGGGAGCCCTGCCAAGGATGCCAAACACGGCCATCCTGGCGTTCGACCAGCAGGTCCACGGCAATCTTGCCTATATCATGCAGCAGGGCGCCATAGGCGATGCCCGCGGACCAGGCGTCAGTCTGGGCGGCTTGGTCTTCGGGCGCAGCACCGGTGGGAAGCAGATACGACTGACGCAGTTTCAAACTGCAAGCGACCAGCTCCAGGCCATGGTCGAGCATGCCGCCGAGATAAGCATGGTGGTGCGTCTCGCTGGCCGGGAGTTGCTGGACTTGTTCGGCGTAGCGATGAATTGGATTTAAATAGAGTTGGGTGAATTGGACGTGGGAGAGGGCAGTGTATTGCCAGATGCGATCGAGCAACTGACGGCGGTGCTCTGCTGCTAACAAGCTGTGGGCCGACTCGATGGGCAGGAAGCCTTCGGCGACGCTCACGATCAGTAGCGGAGGGGGCTTCTGCCTTTTGCGGCGAAACAGACTGAGCATTGTGACCTCCAGAAGGTGGGTGGGTCAGTGGCCTTTTCGCCTTTTCGGATAGCGCTCTTACCCTTGAGTCCCCATTCCCTTCCAACCCTTACCCGTCCTTTTTGGCTCGTGTCCCTTTGTGCGGCAATCGGAATACCGATACTGCTAGGCTTCGTTTTGTTGGGGGGCTGGTACGAAAAAGAAAAGAGTCGGTACACTGCGGTGCCTATTTTTTGGGTCTTGCCATGAACCTTACTGACGCCACGCTCGTGCTGCTGCTCGCGGCACGTATCCATGGGACCGACGAAGCCGTCAGGGCTTCAGCGAAGAGCGTGGTCAAGAAGTTGCCGCGCAGTAAACGCGATCTGATCTACAAGGTGATCGACAGCCGGAGTCCGCTCGAGCTGGTGGATTTTCTGGCGCAGAATCTGGATGCGGAATGACAGGCTGCGGGTGTGCGCCCCTCTCTTATTCTTTGCGTGATGGGCCCGCCGTATGATGCTGTCTGTTTTCTGGAAACAGAAAAAAGGGCTCAACTCGCGTTGGGCCCTGTGAAGCGTTTGCAGTGGTGGGGTAACAATTAAGCGACGTCGTTCATGCACAGTGAGTCATCCAAGACCGCTTGCTTCAGTTGCTGATCCAGGTTGAGTACATATTCCGAGGCGCTTCGGGCTTGGCCACTGGCGCGAAAGATCGCACGCTTGTCTGCTTTGAGCAGGCTGAGCCAGGAGTCGATGTAACCCTCATGCCGCAGCTCTCCCTGAATGCCAGCGTAAGCGCATAAAAAAGCAGCGCCCATCTCGGCGATCAACTCCTCAAACGCGTAGCCTGGCGAGCCGAACGGACAGGATGAGGTCACACCCTCGCGCTGCAGCCGAGAAAGATGTCCGGTCCAGTGCGTCAGCTCGTGCAGTGCGGTGGCGTAGTACCCACCTTCATCGTGAAATTGCGCTTTTGTCGGCAGTTGGATGAGATCCCTGATCGGGTGGTAAAAGGCTTCGTCGGCAGGCCGATGAACGATGTGTGCGCCAGTACTTAAAAGCAGATTTTCTGCAGCACTGTTGGCTAGGAAGGGGGCGGTCGGGCACGCTTCGAGCAAGGTTTCGTTGAACGTTTCGAGCCCTTCCGTTTGCTCGATGTTGAACAAAAAATGCGTCCTGAGAATGCCAAAGTGAGCGACCTTGGGCTGACCGTTTTCATCGAGTACGGGTTGGCCTGACTCAGTCTGTTCCTCGCGCTCCATAGGCTTGTAGAGCACAGCCAGAGTGCTGTGCTCACCCTTACGGATGTGCCCACCGGCTTTTTTGGCTTGGTTGAAGGTTAGCCAACGATCCTGAGTAAACCCCTGCAAACTGGCCTCGGCCCAGAGCAGCGGTAAATTGATGCCCGAATACGGACGTCGCGTGATGGCGTTGATGGGGTAGGGTTGATGACCGATGTAAGCTGAGCCACTTGAGGACCAGGGTTTGATCCAGGGAGCAACGCCTTGGTCTAACGCGGTAACGATCTTGTCAGTTACGTCTTGGTAGATATCGCGCATGGCAATTTCCTCGAGAGAAAACGGAGGAACTCCGTGCCCGTCGGGGAGGGTTCCCCGGTTGGGTGATGGGCTGGATTGATGCAGGTCTTGCATGGCGTCCGAGTGTGGAGGTGGGCGCCGCCCATTGCGCTTAGCGCTGGTGTTCTCCTGCAAGCGCTATCAGTAAGGCACCAGACTGACCCGGTTCTTGGAGTAGGCTGAGACTCAATTGCAGCAACGGGTCGTGGTCGAAGTGATCGGTTGGTTCAATGTGGACTACCTCGAACAGCACATAGGGCTTTTGTGGATAGGCCAGGTGGGCTTCGAAGGCTGCGCGCAATACGTGGCTCAACCGATCGATCTGCAGCTTCCCCGCGTGATCTGAACGCTCGAGCTGTACTGCGCGTTGCCATGCGCCAGGTGTGAACACGATGGGCAACCGAAGGGTGTTCAGTGTTTCCGGTGTAAGTGAGTCGGGCATGGTATGTCTCCGTTGAAAACGCGAAGAAACCTGTCCCGTGCGGGAAAAGATTTCCCCGCAGTGGGTTGAAGAAAATCAAGAGGGTTTTCCTGACGAGCGGGGCTCGGAAGACGCTCAGAAGAGCAGTAGGCGTTCATCACCGTAGAAACGGTGACCGTGCGAGCTACCGAACGCTAATCGCACTTGGGGAAGAACCATCATCGAAGTGACGTAGCCTTGAAGGTTCTGACTACCTGGGAAAGTGCTGTCGATAACAGCGATCCGTACCTTGTATTTAACTGGACGATTTGTATGGGTCAATGACTGTAGAGACGCTGTTTCACGGAGCTTGTCTTCTGTCTTCCAGTGAAGATTTTTCGGCTGGGGCAAACTGATAAACGGTCAGACGCCGGCCGATTTCAGTAGTACGCTATTGCTCTTGTCTCAACCATGAAAACGCTCAGAAGAGGGCGAGACCATGCCGATTCAGCAACCTGTTCAGCGTTCACGTGCCCACCGCTGGGCGCACGTCTGTGGTATGTCGGTGAAGCGTGGTTACCGTAGGTTGAAAACGTTTGAATCCCGCGTGGTTGAGCGTGCGGAGACGGTAGGTATGCCCGCAGGTAAATTTCTTGTTCGCGCGAGTTTTCTGACTGCCAAGTTGGCTCTGCTCGGAGTATTTCTTTTTGTCAGCTTCTGGTTATTTGTGCTGATGTGCACAATCGTCGTATTAGCAGCTATCCCAATTCAAGATTCAGACACTCCAGGTATTGACGATCTCGATGATCCAATGCATAGAACGTCTTGGCCTGAGCGGTACGATAAATGGGGTTCTCTGAAGTAGCCTCTTGGTTATTTTGAGCTCGATTTACCCGAAACAATTCTTGCACCGCTCATCAACTGAGAGGTTCCGTTAGAGCTCGCTGTCTGTGCTGCGTGGGTTCCCCTGCTGAACATTCCTTCTACGCCTGAACCTACGCTATATCCGGCCCAACTCATGGTGGCTAGAAAAACCATCGGCAGCACGATGAACATCGCCCCCATCACGTACTCGATCACCTGCGCGGTGACAGTCCCATCCATAAACCCGGATGTGGGCAGCGACAACAGCACCTGATTGGAAGCCGAAACCTGGTTGTACAGGGTATCGAGCATGCTGGAGTCGACCCAACGCGCCAGTTCCCACCAGAAGGTCAGCATGTGTAAGGTGAACAGCGCGAACGTCACGGTCATGACGGTCTTCAACTGATAGGTACTGACCAGCAGGATCAGCGGCAAGCTGATGATGATGCCCATGATCAGGAACGCCTGCACCATCGGCAAGGCTGCGCGTAGTGCATTCATTGCCGGGAAGTTGCTGAAGGAGCCGAGGGCCAACCCGGTATTGGTGGCCAGGTTATTGAGCCCCTGATTGATCGAACCGCCACGAGCGCTGGAGCCGTAGTCTTGGTACACCTGTCCGGGCGACATGGACAGCGATTGCTGGCGCGGGCTGACCAGCTCACGCAGGGTGGCATCTTCGATCTCGTTGCTTGAACGGCCCGTCAACCAACCTTTCAGTTGAGTCAGCAGCGAAGGATCGACCTGCTCGATCAAGCGCTCGCGCAACCCGACACCGTTTTCACTCCACCACTGTCTGCAAGTGGGGTAGCCCGCGCCATTCTCCAACCGTGGCAAGGAAGTATCTCGGGTTTCATCATAGGGCCAACTGACTCGCGGTGTCCGTGAGCGATCGGTGTCGTAGTAGCCCGGCGTGTCGAGAAAATAGCGTGAGCCGATCCAGGACGCATCGTGACTTTGTGCCTTGTCCAACTGAGGACGGTTGGTGAAAAGTCGAGAGCGGGAATAGCCGTAGCAGTCGCGAGTGAAGTCGGCGACTTCCTGTAGCAATACCTGGTTATCGATGCGAGAACTGTCGATCTCCATGCGCATCTGTCGGATATCCGGTGCGCAGGGGATGGCCGCGGTGGCCGCTGCGGTCACTCCTTTGCTCAGGGCGTGCACCAGAAACCACCAGATTGGCACGTTTGCAGAGCGTTCGCCGATGGTGTTGAACGTGGTGCCCCAGGCAGTTTCTGCTGGCTTGGCCACGCTGACACCGCAGCGTTGGCTCGCTGCATCATCAAACGCCATTGAAGCGAGGTTTAGCGGAAAGACCGGCGCGCAGCCGAACAATACGACAATGTAGGCCAGCCAAAGCCGGTTCTCGATTCGAGGTACCGAGAGCAATCCTTTGTTGCCTTCATCCGCGCCTTGCTGACGGGCCGACAACCACTCTTGCAAGATGATCGCGCCGAAGGGCGCAGCGAATAGTCCAGTATCGGACATGACGTTCCAGATACCGTTGTTGATGATCCAGGCCAGCAGGGAGAGGTAAAACTCCAGGTAGCTGTTGGTGCTCATGAGCATGGTGGTGACCTCACAATCGAGTGAGCTCGACGCAGGTAAAGAGCAAGAGCCCTAATGTCCCGATGCGTTTCACGCGCAGTCGATCCTGGGGTCGATGTCGGTAGCGCCGAAGCAGATCCCACCAGAGCGCAAAGAGGGCGCCGTAGAGCAGGGCGCGCCACCACCGCAGATAAGGTCGTACGGATTCGATTGCCTGCTGCCGTGCCTCGAAACTGCCCAGCGCAGTACGGCCGATCCAGGCCACCAGTGCGGCGGTCAGGATCATCAGCACGGCAATCCCCAGACCTGAACGCAGAGTGAATAGCGGTGAGCGTTTCATGGCTCACTTACGCCTGGCGTCAGCATCATTGAGTCGGCCCGGCTCAGGGTCGCCTTGCTCGACGGTACGCGAAGCATCGGCGCCTCCGGCATGCCGATCGAGCACCAGGCTGGCGGTGTTGGTGGCCAGCATCTGCCGAACCTGTAGTTCGGCCTGCAGCAGGCGTATTTCACGCTCCAGCGTGTCGATGTTTTTTGCCAAGGCCGTTTGGGCCGGCTCGGCAGAAGCAATGTTTGGTTCGTGGCTGCCTGCCAGCAGTGTGCGCAGCAGCAGAAGCGCTTTATCGAGCACACTGGACAAGGCTGTCTCGCTGGCCAGGCGTCGCGCCAGCAGTTCCTGATCAGGATCGTCACGCAAGGCTTCAATCACACCACGGGTCACCGGCAGCATTGAGCTGGAGGCTTTGGCCAGGTTGTCAGGGGTAGGCTGCAGGGAGCCAGACAGCATCCCTTGCAGGGCCTTCAGGTGCTCGTTGTAGGTTTCTTGGATCAGGGGCGTCAATCCACTGCCAGCGGTAGCACGCAGGGTTTCGCAGCTGTCGCAGGTCGCGATTTCGCTCTCGCCCAATACGCGAACGGCCCATTCGGATTCCTCCTGGGGCGAAGCCCAGGTCTGGCAAATAGCGCCACCCAGGCAATCACTGCTGCTGATCGAGGCACTATCATCCACCGTACGGTTATGGAGCAGGTTATAGCCCGCGCGTACTACGTCGGAAGTCACCCGAATAGGTGTTTGCCCATTACCTCCAGCCTTTGAGCCGCCGACCCAGGACACCCCCTTGTTGCCGTTATGGGTTTCGGTGTTTTTCACCGCGGCCACCGCATCACCGCCGGTTTGTTCGAGGTTGCCCTGCATCTCCTGGTTCTTGGCCAATGCGCCCCAGCCGGCTTGACCGATTTTGTCCGCCATCTTTTCGGCCATGGCCTGGCAGGTCAGCTTGGAGCGGTCGAAGTCGATACGACCTTGCATCACCCCGTTACTCAGCAACTCATAGAGACCGGGGTTAGCGCGCTGGATGATCAACGCTGGCAGCGACATCACCGCTTGGGTCGCGTTCTGCACAACGCTGCCCATGATCTGCTGGAAGCCTTCGGTGAAGCCGTTCAACTGGTTTTGCAGAGTATTGGTCAGGCTCATGTTTCCGCACATCATGTTTGCTCGCCAGGACGCGCCGACGCCGAGCCCGTTGGGGCGATAGAGCGAACTTGGTGAGCCCGCTGCCGAGCCGCCACCAATGGTGTACATCACTCGGTCGTCGAGTACTTCGCCCTGAGTACCCAGGCGGTAATCGCCTTCGGCGGCGTGGGCATGCGTGGCCATGGCGAGTAGTCCATAGAGCACCAGACTCATTGTGCCCAACCAGGGTCGCGCGTGAAGCCGGCTCATGAAGCACCGCCTTCGAAGTCGATGCTGAACAGGAATGTCTGTCCCTCACGTTTGCAACAGCTATAGGGCCGCCACAACGACCAGGCGTAGCCCCCGTCCGAACTCTGTACCGGATCGCTTGGGAAGATGGCGCACGTGGGCTGAACCTGAGGGTAGAGCAATTGCCATGTGTGGGTCGAAGCGTCGTTTTCAACGATCGGGCCAGGTGGCCAGTAGCCGTCGCGTTTGGCGGGCGTGAGCGCTACATACACATGCGGCTGCCAGTTGCGGGTAACCACGTCGCCGGCCCGTTGCGCCATGACTGCGGCCGCCTTGAAATCGTCGGGCTGTACCAGAAAGCCCTGGCGGGGATAAACGTTGCCCCACATGTTTCCCGAAGCCTGACGACCAATTTCATGGATCCCCGGTACGAGCGACTCGGGGTACAAACTTTCTGGGATGCCATGGCGCCAGGCCAGTGAATCCAGGGTACTCAGGTAGTAAGGCATGAGTGCAGTTGCACCGCTGGCGCAGGCGTAGCCGGATTGCGAAGCCAGTTGCGTGGCGATCCAGCCACCGGGGTGGCCGATGCCATCGACGTTCTTGAAGCGGGGCAGGTTGTCGCGGTGGGTGTTTGGCGTGATCAGGTTGCCGCCACCTTCCGCACCATTGATGGGAACGGAGAGGGTGGCCATCTCGGTCCATGGATTATTGCCGGTAGTGGCGTAGCTCGAAACCACCAGCTCAGGAATGAAATGACGCACCTTGGTCGAGGTTTTGACTGTGCAGCCGAAGGGTGTGCACAGGAGCCAGAAACAAATACCGACGACCCTGTATTCGAGACAGCTTGGCGAAAGTGCAGAGGACGTAATGCTGCCGGTGTCCAGCGCCATGCTTGGGCCGCACGCCAGCAGGACGCTCAGCGCCAAAGGCCGTAGCTTTGTGGGCGGGATGGACGAGCAGGCAACAGGCATGATCCAGGCTCAATAAGGTGAATGGCCAGGTCAGGTTCGGTTTCGGGCGGAAGACTGTCAGTGGAAATTATGAAGGCAGATCTATCGGATTTGTGAGACGTGAGACTATTATTTGACGTGAAGGGCGCTGCGCAGGATATCGGGTTCTACAAGTAGCTGATCTGTGGTGATTTCGAGAATATTGGCGAGCTTGCACAGGACCAACAGCGACGGATTGCCTGTGCATCGCTCGATTTGACTGACGTACGTGCGATCCACCTCGGCCATGAGCGCGAGCTGCTCTTGGGTAAGGTTTTTCACGCGTCGCATCAAGCGGATGTTTTCCGCCAGCTGCAGACGAAGCTGTTCGTAGTCTTGAGTCATGCGCGCAAATTGCGCCTTGAGGGACTCTCAATCCACGGGATATAGTCTACATTGGCGTTGATCTAGGCTATTTGATGCCCTTGCCTGTTATCGAGCGTTCATTTGGTGTCGTTAAGATTTCGGGGCTGGCCTGCGCGTCTAACAATAAATCAGAAATCTTGGGTGTGTATGGACGAAAACTACGTTTCAATTCCTGCGGCGGATGGTTGCTCGAGTCTTTTGACACCTTGGGGCAACGAATTTGCCCCAATGATCGAACGTGGCGTGCAATGCGCCCAGGCTTGGCTTGATACGTCCGGCGAGATTCCACTGTGGTGGGAATTGGCGCAAACGCGCAAAACCTTTCCTGTCGGTGATTGCCAGGATGCTTTTGAAGCTGGTTTTTTGTTGAGGATTCAGCAGCGGCTAAGCAGTGTGCCACCCAGCTCAAATCAAAGCTGAAAGAAACGCCGCTCAAGACGCGTTCAAACACATAGTTCGAAGGCTCCCAGAGTTCAGCCAGCGTTTCGGCTGCCGAAGCCCAATACCAGCGCTCTCGCAGAGTTGGTATTAGGTAATCGCCACCAGCGTCTAGTTAACCGCGTCTTTCAGCGATTTACCGGCTTTGAAGCTAGGCGTCTTCGAGGCTGCAATCTTGATGGTGGCGCCCGTTTGAGGGTTACGTCCGTCGCGCGCTGCACGCGCTTTGACCGCAAAGGTGCCAAAACCAACCAAGGTGACGTTTTCACCGCCTTTCAACGCAGTGGATATGATGGTTGTGAGGGCATCCAGTGCGCGTCCCGCGGTGGACTTCGGGAGGTCGGCTGAGCCCGCTATGGCCTCGATTAGATCGTTTTTATTCATGTGTGACTCCTTCCGCTTGGCTGAGTGTCGATGAGTAATCTACGCAGATAGTTCGGGCACATCCACCAAAAAACGGCACTCCAGCCCTGCGCAGACGTAACGCCATATGGGCTCCAAATCTGTCCTTATGTCCCGATTCCACGGGCCTGGTCAATACGCTCAGCTACCTGGAGAGCCGCTTCCAACTCCGAGCAACCGTTCTCCTGCATCAACCTCCAGCGTTCGGCTTTTTTCTCGGGCTCCGTCATGGCAAGAGCGAGGTAAAGGCTGGGTGGCACGGCTCGAAACAGCGTTTCGAGTTTTTTCGACAGCACGACCCCCTCAGTGTATTTCCCAGGCTCCTTACTGGCGGAGAGCAACAAAGCTTTCTGTGCCGGCGTGAGCTTCTTGAAGCGGGCGATTTCCTCATTCTCCACGGGTGGCATGTTTTTCTTATCTGGACTAGTCGTAAGTAGTCATTCAGAGACTAAAATTGAGTTGCATGCGATCTATCAGCGTGAGAGCATAAAACTTAAATTTCCTCAGCTGTAAGAGTGGTTGGCCGCTATAGCCTGGCAGAGGTTTAAGGATTTTTTCGAGTCGAGGGCATGACTAAATGGGCATTTCTCAAGAACTCCTGGAAGAACGCGTTCAACCGGTCTCGAAGAACCGCTACTCAGTGTTGATACCGCTTTGCGCAGCGGGAATCATTATTCCCATCGTTTTCACCGGCCCTGCGATTGCCACGCCGATGATTGCCCGGGACCTAGGCGGTTCGCTGCTGGAATTGGGCGGTGTGGTCAACGCGTACAATGTCGCCTTTGGCAGTTGCGTGATGGCGGGAGGGGCGTTGGCAGATAGATTCGGTCGTAAGCGATGCTTTATTTCGGGGCTGTTATTGTTTTTTCTCACGTCGTTGTTGATCGGCTTTGCGCCGAATATCACGTTCCTCAACGTATTCCGTGGCATTGAAGGCATCGCCGGGGCGCTGACGCTGACTTCCGCCTCTGCGCTTATCGCCCAGGAGTTCGATGATCATCTGCGGCTGAGGGCCTTTAGTTTCCTCGGAACCTCATTCGGTGTCGGTCTGGCATTCGGGCCCATGCTGGTGGGGGTGCTGATTGCTCACTTGGGGTGGCGCGCGCTGTTTTTCGGAATTGCCCTGGCGTCACTGCTGGTATTCGTGTTCAGTTTCCAGAAGGTCAATGAGTCCAGTGATCCCAATGCCAAGCGTATCGACTGGTGGGGCATCGCCTTGTTTACGCTGGCCTTGGGTGCGCTGATCCTGGGGATCGTGTCTGGACCGGAAAAGGGTTGGGGCTATCCCAATGTCGTTGCGTTGCTGGTGGGCAGCGGCGTGTTGCTGCTGCTGTTTGTCATCGTAGAACTCAAGTCCCGCGAGCCCATGCTCGACCTGAGTCTGTTCCGGTTTCCGCGGTTTGTCGGGGTGCAGCTGTTACCCATCTCCACCGGGTTCTGTTTTGTCGCGTTGCTGGTCTACCTGCCGATCTGGTTTATCGGCGTTCAAGGCTACGACGAGACCGAAGTGGGTCTGGCCATCCTGCCGCTGACCGCACCCATGCTGATCGTGCCGTTCCTGGCCGGCTCACTGTCGCGCCATATTGCCCCTGGTTACCTGTGCGGCGCCGGCCTGCTGCTGGCCGCGCTGGGTGAATGCTGGCTGGCGTTTGCCCTGGAACCGGGCGCAAGTATCTGGACCATCGTCCTGCCGATGCTGGTCATCGGCATTGGCAGCGGCTTGCCCTGGGGGCTGATGGACGGCCTGTCCATGAGCGTGGTGCCCAAGGAGCGCGCCGGGATGGCGGCCGGTATTTTCACCACCATGCGGGTCGCCGGCGAAGCGGTTGCCATTGCGATCATCGGTGCGTTGCTGGTGGGGTATACAGCTTCGGGCTTGCAGCGGTTGTCGGGTGAAAATCCATTGTTGGATCCTGCGCGGGTCGGTGACTGGGCGGGCCGCGTTGCCAGCGGCCAACTGAATTCGGTGCTGGGGCAGGCCGCCAGCGCCGACAAGGACGCCCTGGGGCAACTGCTGGCCACGGTTTATCAGCATTCGTTCAGCGCGGTGCTGGTGTTGATTGCGGTGCTGACGGCAGTGTGTGCGGTGCTGTGTGCGCTGACGGTGAAAGTTGACAATGTCGGCGGAGCGCCGGAAAAAAACTGAACACTTGGGTATACCAATCGTTGAGGTGGATAAATGGATTTACAACTGACGGGTAAACGAGCATTGGTCACCGGCAGCAACAGCGGCATCGGCAAGGCGATTGCCCTGGCGTTGGCCGCCGAAGGTGTCGAAGTGGTTGTTCATGGCCGGCGACGGCCTGAAAGTGAGGCGGTGGTGGCCGCCATTCACGCGGCGGGAGGGCGGGCCGCAGTGGCTTGTGGCGACCTGGTCAGTGACGATCAGGCGCGCGAGGTGGTTAATTATGCGCTGGCAGCCTTCGGCGGCATTGATATTCTGGTGGCCAATGCGGGCGCGTTTCCACCCACGCCGGTACTGGAAAGCGAGACTGCCGACTGGCTGAATCTGTACGACCAGAATGTCGGCTCGGTGATCCGCCTGGTGCGGTTGCTGGCGCCCGGCATGATCGACTGCGGTTGGGGGAGGATCATCACCTTGGGCAGTATCGCCGCCACGCGGCCTTTCGCCAATTTTGGCGCCTACGCGGCGACCAAGGCGGCCTGTGTGAGCCTGGCGGTAACCTTCGCCAAGGAGTTTGGTGGTACGGGCATCACCTCTAACTGCATCAGCCCAGGGGATGTGCTGACACCCGCTGCAGAGAACCACTGGCATTCGGTGGCGCAGAAAAATGCCTGGAAAGGCGACTGGCCGGCCATTGAAAGCAAGATCGCCGCGGAGATTTCACCGACCCTGGTCGGACGTTTGGGGCGGCCCCATGAAGTGGCCGACCTGGTGACTTTTGTGTCCAGTCCGAGGGCGGCCTATATCAATGGATCAAACTTGCGCATCGATGGCGGATTCCTGGCCAGTACCGCGTGAGCGGTCACTGCGTGTGCCGTTTCGTCTTCGCGAATCAGTCCAGGAGCACATCATGAGTCAAGCGCGTGAACCCCAGCACCAAGTGCTGTTCAGGCCAATCCCCTTTGGGCGGCATAGCTTGAAAAACCGTATTGTCATGTCACCCATGACCCGTCAGCGTTCGCCGGGAGGTGTACCTGGCGAGCAATCTGCCGCGTATTACCAGCGTCGGGCCGAAGGCGGGGTGGGGTTGATCGTCACCGAGGGCACTTTTATCGGCCACCCAGCTGCCAATGGCTATACCAATGTACCCGATATCTTCGGCCCTCAGGCACTGGAGGGCTGGAAGCGGGTTGTAGGGGCGGTGCATCAGGCGGGCGCGCGCATCGTACCTCAGTTGTGGCACGTCGGCCCGATCCGACGCCCGGGCATGGGCCCGGACCCTCAGGTGCCGGGTTACGGCCCCACGGAAATCAAAGAGGGCGACGACGTCGTGGTCAAGGCGATGACCCTTGACGATATCGAGCAGGTCATTGCGGCCTATGCCCAGGCGGCCAGGGATGCACAGGCCGCCGGGTTTGACGGGGTGGAAATCCACGGTGCCCATCAGTACCTGATCGACAGCTTTATCTGGAGCAGGAGCAACCAGCGCGAGGACGACTACGGGGGCTCGCTGGCCAACCGCACCCGGCTTGCGGCGCGGGTCGTGCGTGCTGTGCGTGAGGCTACTGCGCCGGACTTCCCGATCATGTTCCGGTTTTCCCAATGGAAAATCAGTGATTACGAGGCGCGGATTGTCGACAATGCCGACGAGCTGAAAGTCTTTCTCGACATTCTGGTGGAGGCCGGTGTCGATATTTTCGACGTCAGCACGCGACGTTTCTGGGAGCCGGCCTTCGAGGGTAGCGCCGACAGCCTGGCCGCCTGGACCCGGCGCTTGAGTGGCAAGCCGGTCATGATGGTCGGCAGCGTGGGGCTGGACAAGGCTTACTCCATTGCCCAGCTGCGCGGCAGCGAAAGTCCGGATGCCGGGCAGGCAGACCTGGCCCCGGTGCTGGAACAGTTGCAGTCGGGGGCGGTGGACCTGGTGGCGTTGGGGCGGATGCTGCTGGCGGATCCTCAATGGCCCAACAAAGTGTTCGAAAACCGCTTGCTGGATATCAAGCGTTTTGATCGCGAAGCGATGATGACGGACGTTTGATATCCGATAAAAAGCCCATCCGAGCCTGATCGGATGGGCTTTTTATGGTGTGCGGTAAGGGCTTAAAGGGCAAGCTCAAGGTTCGCCGGTTCGGGGTTTTCGATCTTCAGTTTTTCGGCAATTAGAAAGGCCAGTTCCAGTGCCTGGGACGCGTTCAGGCGCGGGTCGCAATGGGTATGGTAGCGATTACTCAAGTCCGCGTCGCAGATGCGCTGGCCACCCCCGGTGCATTCGGTGACGTCGGCGCCGGTCATTTCCAAATGCACACCGCCGGCATGGGTGCCTTCTGCCTGGTGGACATCGAAGAAACGCTCGACTTCAGTAATGACCGATGCGAAACGACGCGTCTTGTACCCGGTGCTGGATTTGATGGTGTTGGCATGCATCGGGTCGACGGACCACACCACATCGCGGCCTTCAGTTTTCACCGCGCGCACCAGTTGCGGCAGGCGTTCTGCAAGCACGTCGGCGCCCATCCGTACGATCACGGTGAGGCGCCCGGCCTCGTTCTCCGGGTTGAGCGCGTCGATCAACTGCAGCAGGTCGTTTTCCTGCAGGGTGGGCCCGCACTTGAGGCCGATAGGGTTCTTCACGCCCTTGAGGAACTCTACGTGGGCATCGTCAACGCCGCGCGTGCGCTCGCCGATCCACAGCATGTGCGCTGAGCAGTCGTACCACTCGTCACTGGCATAGTCGAGTCGGGTGAAGGCCTCTTCGTAGTTGAGCAGCAGGGCATCGTGGCTGGTGAACAGCTCGGTCTCACGCAGTGCCTGCACCGATTCCGGTGAGACGCCGCAGGCATTCATGAACTTGAGGGCTTCCTCGATCCGCCGGCCGATCAACTGATATCGTCGCCCCTCCGGTGCGCTGGCAATAAAGCGCGTGTTCCACTGCTGCACATGACGCATGTCGGAAAAGCCACTGCGGCCCAGGGCGCGTAAGAGGTTCATCGTCGCGCTGGATTGGTGGTAGGCCAGAAGAATCCGCTCGGGATCGGGTCGGCGTGCCTGCTCGTTAAACTCAATGGAATTGATGATGTCGCCGCGATAACTCGGCAGTGTGACGCCGTCGATGGTTTCGTGAGGCGTACTGCGTGGCTTGGCAAATTGCCCGGCGATACGCCCCACCTTGACCACCGGTACGCCTGTGCTGAAGGCCAGCACTGTTGACATTTGCAGAAAGACTCGGAACAGATCCCGGATCCCGCCAGGGTGAAACTCGGCAAAGGATTCGGCGCAATCACCGCCCTGTAACAAAAACGCTTTACCCCGCGCGACTTGGGCGAGGCGCGCCTTCAGTGAGCGAACCTCGGAGGCCAGCACCAGCGGCACGCTGTTGCGCAGCTGCGCTTCGACGGCGGCGAGGCGCTCGGGGTCGGCGTACTCGGGCAATTGCAGGGCATTTTTTTCACGCCAGGATGAGGGTGACCATTCATTGGGCATAGATGCATCTCCGCTTGTTCCATAAGGGGATTGATCGTGTTGATCAGGTCGCTGCTTCGGCGGGTTCGGTGACGTCCTGTTGAACTGGCGCGTGGCTGGTGGTGCGGGTTTCACCGGTCAGTTGGTTGACTACCTGGAAGGCGAGGGCGGTCCAATACTCATGGTGTTGCGGGTCGATCAGTTGCAACTGGCTCTGGGTGAGCGCGGCTATCGCTGGGTCAACCAGGAATTCCTCCAGGTCTGTGATAGAGCCGAATGCGGTGATGGCTACACCGTCGATGTCCTTGCCCACTTCGTGGTAAAGCGGTTGGCCCGCGACGATCGGGCCGATGTTATGCAATTGCACATATCTCCTGACCAGGCGGTGGGCCGCCGGTTGCGCCAGCAGGCGAGGGGCATATTCCTCCAGCCAGCGCTGCTGGAATTGGTCGCGGCTCAACGCCGGGTCACGGCGCACCAGGCTGATCAACAGGATTGATTCCCTGGAGGTGGCGCTGGGTATCACGATGTGCTGGCGGCACAGAATCGGGCACAGTTCGCGGAAGATCACCTGGTCCTCGGGGAGGATCGCCCGGGTGATTTCCTCGTGGCCGAAGGTGACTTGCAAGGCGTCGGTATTGGCGAAGCCGAGGTAGGCGATGCCGTCCCATTCCGAGCGCTGATAGGGCGGCACATGGCCAATCACCGTGTCGAACAGCCGGCCGTCTTCATCGAGGGGTGGCAGATACGGCAGCGGCCGCAGGTTGGAAGGGCCGGCGCTGAGGCGGTGGATCTGGTCGTAGCGCAGCAAGGGATGGTGTCCGTCCGCCTGGGTCGGCAGGGCATGGGTGAAACGCGGGCCGTGAGTCTTGCGCCAGTACTCGGTCCATTTTTCGAAGTTGAGATTGGGTTGCACTTCAAAGGCGTTCGCGGTGTTGGCCGGGTCGCCTAGCACTTCGCCATAGAGGTCGAGCATTTGCAGCGGGCCTTTGCGCCGCTGACTCAACGGCGTGTTGTCGGCGCGCGACAACAGTGTGCAAAGCACCGTCAGCGGTTGACTCTCAGCGGCGGAATCGGACGTGAGTGCGGCGCCTTCCTGGATGATGTCGATCATGGCTTCTCCTGAAATAAGTCATTGCCCTTCCATGGACTCGACGTCCCGGTACGCCTGGGCTTCTGTTCAACATGGGCTCATCTCGAAAAATAAAGTAGCTCACGAATAGATCGCTTGCAATATAGTTTTTCGGGTTTTTCTCGAACGGGATCGGCGTGGCGGTGTAAGAGAGCTGGAAGCTCTGGTTTTTCTGGGTTTAATTGTTTTTATTATCAAGGGATTGATTGCCGGGAGGGCAAGGCGGCGTAGAGGAACAGCGTCTGATGGGTAGTCAAAAACGCTATAAACATAGTTTTTAACACTATAAATCTTCACTTATGGCGTACTTGCGTACTACGCGTAAGGGAGCTAAGTTCCTTGCCAGGACCTGCTTGCGTTCGTGAACGCGACACTTTGCCATCGGAGGCGACGACTCATGCATCAGCCGTCCAGCTTGACCTATTCCACCCCTTTGGATGTTCAGCTCAGCACGGCCCGCACGGTGCCCCTCGTGATTGTCGGTGCCGGTCTGGTGGGGTTGACCCTGGCCCTTGATCTCGCCCGTCGAGGCGTGGCGAGCGTGGTGCTGGAGGCCCGGCAGACATTGACGGAAGGTTCCAGAGCCATTGTGTTTGCCCAGCGCAGCCTGGAAATTCTCGGCCGCCTCGGGTTGCCGGATGAGTTGCGGGAAAAGGGAGTCGACTGGAAACTCGGCCGGGTCTTTCACAAAGATCATGAAGTGTTCAGTTTCGACTTCCAATTGGAGCCTGGCTTTCGCTGCCCCGCCTTCCTCAATATCCAGCAGACCTACATCGAGCAATGGCTGGTGGAGGCGTGTCTGGCCACGGGCCTGGTGGACCTGCAGTGCCTGAGCCGGGTGGTGGGGGTCGAGCACCGGCCCGAGGGGGCGACCGTCAGCGTTGAATGCCCTGACGGCGCCTACCAGCTGCAATGTGACTGGCTTGTCGCGTGCGACGGTGCTCGGTCGGCGGTGCGCAATGCCTTGGACTTGCCCTTTATCGGCAAAGTGTTCGATGACCACTTCCTGATCGTCGATGTGGAAATGAAGCCGGACTTTCCTGCAGAACGGCGTTTCTGGTTTGACCCACCCTTTCATCCCAACCATTCGGTGCTGCTGCACAAGCAACCGGATGATCTGTGGAGAGTCGATTTCCAGCTGGGCCCCGACGCCGACCCTGCCGTAGAGCGCGAGCCCGAGCGAGTCGCCCGACGGCTGCACGCGATGTTCGGTGAGCAGACGCCGTTGCGTATCGACTGGATCAGCGTCTACACCTTCCGCTGCCGGCGGCTGGAGACCTTTGTGCAGGGGCGGGTCGTCTTTGCAGGTGACAGCGCGCATCAGGTCAGCCCATTTGGCGGGCGCGGAGGCAATGGCGGGATTCAGGATGCGGACAACCTGGGCTGGCGCCTGGCGGGTATTCTCCTGCACGGTGCGTCAACCTCGCTGATTCAATCATATGACGAGGAGCGGGTGTTCGCCGCCGACGAAAACATCCTCAATTCCACCCGCAGCGCGGATTTCATCACCCCTCCCAGTCCTGCCGTACACGTGCTGCGCGAAGCGTCATTGGCGCTGGCTCGCAACACGTCCTGGGGGCGGGCGCTGATTAACTCCGGGCGCCTGTCAAAACCCGCACGGCTGGAAGGGGTGGGTCAGTTCGAGCATTTCGCCGACCCTGACGGGGGGCGGATTTCACCCGGTACAGCGGCTCCCGATGCGCCGATCAGCGTGCGCGGCCAGCCCGACTGGCTGCTCAACCACCTGGGGCGCCGGGGGTTTACCGTGCTGGTGTATGAGC
This sequence comes from Pseudomonas sp. ChxA, assembly GCF_030263855.1. Lineage (NCBI taxonomy): Bacteria > Pseudomonadati > Pseudomonadota > Gammaproteobacteria > Pseudomonadales > Pseudomonadaceae > Pseudomonas > Pseudomonas sp. ChxA. The sequence continues at coordinate 3,820,040 of NZ_JARPMK010000001.1, read as the reverse complement.
CCGGTTCAGGCGCCGTGCCCAAGACGATTGCCTCGGCCTACCCGGTCGACGTCATCGTGCTGAGCTCGCGGGAGCCCGCAGCGACGCTTGACCTGCTGTGGGACCACGCCGGCCTGGCGGTTTCGCGCTACGGGTTACAGCCGGGGGAAGTGGTGGTGATCCGTCCGGACCAGCATGTGCTGACGACCCTGAGCTTTCTCGATCCGCTGGCCATCGAGCGTGCCATTGCCATCGCTTCAGCCACCGAAGTGCTGGCCTATGCACAGGAGCAAGTGTCATGAGCCCGTCAGCCATCCCTTCGAGCACTGGCTTGGCCACGGAATGCCGCTTGAGCAGCCCGGACAGTTATTTCCAACTGCTGACGGACGCCTGCCAGGATTTGGATGCGTCGGCCGGGCACTTGCTTCATGCCCAACTGGTGCTGCTGCTGATGAACCATATTGGCGATGAAACCGTACTGCGAGAGGCGATTCTGATCGCCCGCCAAGGACTGAAAACCCTTTCTGTCACTGCCTCCCATCCAAATCACGTGCACACTCAAGAGGCTCGGACATGACTCTGGATCTGGAATATCGGCTCGACTCTCGTTACTTGCGCGGCATTGAGGAGCCTGCCGGGAAAGTCTTCCTCAGCGGCCAGCAGGCGCTGGTGCGCCTGCTGCTGGCCCAGGCTGCTGCGGATAGGGCGGCGGGTATCAACTCGGCAGGATTTGTCAGCGGTTATCGAGGGTCGCCCCTGGGCGGGCTGGACCAGGAGCTGTGGCGGGTCAGGCCGCTGCTGGAAAAAGCCAATATCCGCTTTCAGCCGGCGATCAACGAAGACCTAGCGGCGACCACGCTGATCGGCACACAGCGGGTGGAAAGCGATGCGGCCCGGTTGCACGACGGCATCTTCGGCCTGTGGTATGGCAAAGGACCGGGTGTTGACCGCTCCGGGGATGCCTTGAAGCATGGCAACGCGTATGGCTCGTCGCCCCATGGCGGGGTGCTGGTGGTCACCGGTGACGACCATGGCTGCGTCTCGTCGTCGATGTCCCACCAGTCGGATCAGGCGTTGATGGCCTGGGGGTTGCCGGTGATCCATCCGGTTGGGCTTGCCGACTATGAATACTGCGGCTTGTGGGGCTGGGCGCTGTCGCGGTGTTGCGGGTTGTGGGTCGGGTTCAAGGCTGTGACCGAAACCGTTGAAGCCTCCAGATCAGTCGATGCGGTGGCAGCGCCACGCTTCGTGGCGCCGGCCGTCGACCCGGGCCCCGATGGGTTGCACTGGCGCTGGCCGGACCTGCCAGGCATGCAGATCGAGCGGCGGTTTTCTCACAAGATCGAGGCGGCGCGGCGGTTTATTCGGGCTAACCCTCTGGACCGAGTGGAAGTGGCGCCGGCCTTTCCTCGGTTGTTGATCGCGGCGGTCGGCAAGGCCTATGGCGACGTGCGCGAAGCCCTGGAGCGAGGCGGAGTGTCGCTGGGCGCGCTGGAAAAGGCTGGCGTCGCTCTGCTCAGCATCCGCGTTGTCTACCCCTTGTCGCCGGTGCTGGAGGCCTGGGCCCGGCGCTGTGAGCGGGTGCTGATTATCGAAGAAAAACAAGGCGTCGTGGAGGACCAACTCAAGCGTGGCCTGTTCAACGCCAAGCCGGAGAACCGGCCCTTGATCATCGGCAAACTCGATGAGCGCGGGCAGCCGCTGTTGTCGGTCGCCGAAGAATTGCGCCCGTCGAGGATCATGCGGGTCCTGTCGACGCGCCTGGCGCCGTTCGGCCTGGCCATCGACGTACCGCGTTACTGGATCGAGGGCCCGGTGTCCCGTGAGTTCCATTGGCTCAAGCGCACGCCTTACCTGTGTTCGGGCTGCCCCCACAACACCTCGACCCAACTGCCGGAAGGCAGTGAGGCCAGGTTAGGCATCGGCTGCCACGCCCTGGCCGCCCGCATGCCCGACCGCGCCACCAGTGGCAGCGTGCAGATGGGCGGCGAGGGCGTGGACTGGCTGGGGCAGATGGCCTTTGTGGCGACTCCGCATATTTTCCAGAACATGGGCGACGGTACTTTTTTCCATTCCGGCTACCTGGCGATTCGGCAAGCCATCGCTGCCAACGCGAATATCACCTACAAGGTGCTGTACAACGATGCGGTGGCGATGACAGGCGGCCAGCCGGTGGACGGTAAACTGAGCGTGCGCCAGGTGGTCGAACTGGTGCTGAGCGAAGGGGTGCGCGAAGTCGTCGTGGTGGCGGATGACCCGAGTCGCTACAAGGCCCGCGACAGCTTGCCGGACGGGGTGAAGGTCTACCATCGCGATACCTTGGATAGCGTCCAGCGGCGCCTGCGGGAATTGCCTGGCGTGAGCGTATTGGTGTTCGATCAGGTGTGTGCCACCGAGGCCCGTCGCCGACGCAAGCGCTTACCGCCGGCCAAGGTGCAGTCGCGTGTGGTAATCAACCAGCAGGTGTGTGAGGGCTGTGGCGATTGCCAGACCAAGTCCAACTGTTTGTCCGTGGTGCCGGTGGAGACCGAATTCGGCCGCAAACGCAGCATTGATACGGACAGCTGCAACCTCGATCAATCCTGCGTAAAGGGTTTTTGCCCCAGCTTTGTCACGGTTACCGGCACCCCGGCCAAGGCGCGCCGCAAACTGTTGCCGGCCGAAGAGGTCCTGGCCCTGGCCGGGGCCTTGGCAACGCCCGAACCTGCAGGTTTTGAGCGGACTTTTGAACTGCTGATCACGGGGGTTGGCGGCACGGGCGTGGTGACCATGGCCGGAACGATTGCCATGGCCGCGCACCTGCAAGGGCTTGAAGTGTCGGTCCTGGACTTTACCGGATTCGCTCAGAAAGGCGGTTCGGTATTCAGCCATATCCGCTTCGCCCATGACCCCCAGCAGTTGCATCAGCATCGGATCGACCGAGCCTGCGCCGACGTGTTGATCGCTTCCGATCTGGCTGTCGCGTCCGAAGATGAAGCCTTGAACGTGCTGCTGCGCGGCCGATCCCGGGTGGTTGCCAGCACCAGTGAAGTCCAGGCGGGTGCCATGTTGCTGGACCCGGCCTTGCGTCTGGAAACTGCGGCTATCGAACAGCGCCTGATCGACATTGTGGGCGCCGAGCGTTACCAGTCCGTGGATGCGCGCAAAGTGGCGGCGGCAGTGGTTGGGCCGATGCAGGCGAATATCCTGCTGCTGGGGGTCGCCTGGCAGCAGGGCGTGGTGCCCCTGACCCTCAGCGCCCTTGACCGGTCGCTGGAAATCTACGGCGGCGACGTCCAGTCCAATCGGCTGGCGTTTGCCTGGGGGCGTCTGCTGGCGGCGGATCCCGCCTTCGTCGAAAGCCAGCTCAAGCCAGCCTCGGCTGCCCAGCCGCCGCAGGCGCTCACCCTGGAGCAGGTTGTGCAACAGCGCAGTGCGTTGCTGGTGGACTACCAGGACCAACGTTACGCCGCACGCTACCGCGCCTTGGTCGAGCAGGTGGTCAAAGCCACCGAGGGGCTCGGGGACGTTACGCTGGCCCATGCGGTGGCCCACAACCTGTTCAAGCTGATGGCTTTCAAGGATGAGTACGAAGTGGCACGGCTGCACAGTTCGCCGGCGTTTCTGAGCAGCCTGGGCGAATCCTTCGTCGGGCGGCCCAAGGTGACCTTTCATCTCGCCCCGCCGTTTTTGGATGGCTTGGTCAAGCGTACGGGCGAACCACGCAAAATCAAGGTGTCCGGCTGGATCATTCCGGTCTTCCGCGCGCTGGCCGGGCTGCGCTTTTTGCGACATACGGTTCTGGACCCGTTCGGCCTGCTCAAGGAGCGTCGTGAAGAACAACGCCTGCTGGAGGAGTACCAGAGTACGTTGATCGCATTGCTGCCGAAGTTGACTGCCGACACGTTGCCGATGCTGGTGAGCTGGGCACGTTTGCCTGAAGCCATTCGCGGGTACGGGCACGTCAAGGCCCGCTCGATCGGCATTGCGGAGCAACGGCAGGTCGAGTTGCTGGCGCAGATCGATGGCAGGCAGGTGGAGCGCAGTGCGGTCAAGCGCATCGCGGTCGTGGAGGTAGAAAAAGTCTCCTGAAGACCAGCGCTTCAAGGCCCAAACGACAACAGGCACATCCTTGATGTGCCTGTTGTCGTTTGGGGCGATTTAAAGCGGCGCGTGCAGGGCCTTGGCCAGTACCTGATAGGCGGGGTTTATGGCGTCGCGGTCGAAGATCCAGTCGACGATGGTTGCCGATTGCGCTTTGGCATGGGCCGCGTCCGAATAGGCCAGGCACTTGTTGAATTTCGCCTGCAGTTCTTCCTGACTCATGGGGTTTCGTGGGTTGCCCTTGGCGTAGCTGACCTCGCCTTGCAGGAGCGTTCCGTCGGTCAGCTCGATGCGGATCTTGATCTTGCCGTGGGTGCCCAGTTCGGCAATTTCGCAGGCCGGGTCCTGGCGGGGGAAAATCTTGCGACTCAACGCGATGATCGAGGGTCGCAGGATCGCCTGCTCGTTGAAGTCATCAATGAACAGATCGCCGTTGGTGAGTGCCGTGGCGATGTTGTATGCCAGGCTGAAGCGCGCCTCGACCACCGTGGTGGGGGCCTGCTTGCGTTCGACCGGGGCACTCACCAGGTCGTGGATCTGCTGGTTGGTCTGGACGTCGATGCGCACCACCTCGGCAGCGCTCAGACGGCGCCCCTGCACCAGTTCCAGGGCCAAGGCGACCGCTGAAGTATTCGGGCGGCAGGTGGGGTAGGGCTTGAAGGCAATACCGTCGGTGTTGCTGAAGAGGCTGCCCAGGTCGGCGTCGATGGTCTCCACTTGGGAGCCGGGTTCGAAGGCGTTGTAGTAGCCCCAGCGGCCGGTCAGAAATTGGCTCGCCCCGGTAAAGCCATTGGCGGCAAGTACCACGGCGCGCACCGCATTGGCTGCCACCAGACCCTGCTGATAGAACACCGTCGAAGCGCCGTCGATCATACATTGGGTTTCGCCCAAGGCGCTGGTGTAGGCGATGCCAAGTGCATGCTGCAGTTGTGTGCCGCGCAGCCCATAGAGTTTGCCGGCAGCGGCCGTGGCGGCGATCACCTTGCACAGGTCGTAGCGGCCACTCTCCAACAGCGTTTCCTTCCGTGCCCGCGACAGGCGAATGGACAGATCCTGGCCGATGACAAAGGCGGTGATGAAGGCCTGCCGGTCGATGGGCTTATCTACAAGGTCGGCGATCGCCAACAAGGGCGGAAGGATGGCCACGCTGGGGTGGGTGCCCAAAGGGTCGGCTACATCATCGAAGTCGAGCACCCGCGCGGCGGCACCGTTGAGCATCGCCGCCGCCGGTGCGGGCAATGCCTGCTGGCGGCCGAGTACACGGCTTTGGGGTTGGCCGCCCCATTGCTCGACGATGCCGGCCAGCACCTTGACCCCCTCGTCACGGGCGCCGGCCAGGGATACGCCGAGGGCATCGAGCAAGGAGCGGCTGGCGATTTCCAGGGCTGCGGGGTCGATGGCGCTAAAGGTCAGGTCGTCACAGTATTGGGTGATGCGGGCTTCCAGTGTCATTTCAACTCCATTGAATATGAGAAACGTGACCGATTGCCGCCCTGTTGCGGCGACGTCAGAGGTGCAACACGTTCAATCCACTTTGGCAAAGGTGATCAGTAACTGGCCGGCGAGGATGCCGTCGTCCTGCTGGATGTGTAGGGTCTGGATCCGCCTGCGCCCGGGCGCCGACAAGGTCATGACCATTTTCATGGCTTCGATGCGCAGCAACGGCTGGTTCTCTTCGACGAGGCTGTCTTCGCTGATCAGAATCTCCAGCACGCGTGCAGGCATGGGCGCGAGCAGGGTTGCACTGAAGTCCTGGCGCGCAGTGGCCCCGTCGCCGTCGCGGCGCCTGGCGCTGTGCCAACTGATGCTGCGTCGGCTGCCGGCATGGTCCAGGGTCGATTCTTGGGCGCCATTGGGGGTGACGTGCACGGTCTTGCGTTGGCCATCGACCTTCAGCGCCAAGCGGGTGGTGCCGTGAGGCAGTTCGTCTTGGCGCAGGATATCCAGCACGAGGGTGTGGCCATCTGCAAACACCGCCTGATAGCGCTGGTTGCCGAGGTCTTCGATATGAACCTGTGCCGTGCCGGCATCGCCTTCGACGCTGCCGGCCAATGTCGTGAGCGACGCTGTGTTCGCTGATCTGCTCATGCAGGCTTGCTCCTTGAGGGCTATCAGGACAACAGCCAGTGGCTGTTGCGCTGCGTCCAGGCTGACGCTTGGTGGCTGGCCGGTCGTGGCGCAGGCGCAGAGGGCGGCTGTAAATGCCGCGCCAGTGCCGCCACGGCGTGCATGAGTCGTGCATCCTCGGCGGGCAGCGCATGGGCTGAGGGGAAGTGGTTGCAGATCGACAGGTCATACCTGCCATCGATGAAGGGCGGGTAAGACAGCAGCCACGCGTGCACCGGCAGGTTGGTGCTGAAGCCCGCCACCAGACACTCGTCCAGGGCGGCGCGGGCGCGTTGCACGGCGAAGGCTCGGTGGTTGGCGCAGACGATCAGTTTCAGGCACAGGCTGTCGAACATCGGCGACATCAGTGAGCCGATCTGGATCCCGGAATCCACACGAATCCCCGGCCCCTCTGGGACGCGGTAGTCGCTGACGTGGCCGCCCGTAGGCAGGAAGTCGCCATGGGCACTTTCAGCGCACAGACGGAACTCCAGAGCGTGCCCGTGAAACTGCACCTGCGCCTGGGTGATGCTCAGCGGCTGGCCCTGAGCCGAACGAATCAGTTGCTCGACAATATCGATGCCGGTGATTTGCTCCGTCACCGGATGCTCGACCTGGATTCGCGCATTCATTTCGATGAAGTAGAACTGCTCACTGGCGTCCACCAGAAATTCCACAGTGCCGACACTGTCGTAGCCAACCTCTCGGGCCACGGCCAGCGCGGCGTCATGCAGGCGTTGCCGAACGTCGTCGCTGAGGTTGTGGGCCGGCGCCTCTTCGACGATTTTCTGTCGACGGCGCTGCACGCTGCACTCTCGCGTGCCCAGGTGCAGATAATGGCCATGCTTGTCGGCGATCACCTGGACTTCGATGTGGCGCACGGCTTCCCCGAGAAATTTCTCCAGGTAGAGTTGATCGCTGCCAAAGGCGCGCATCGCTTCATGGCGCACTTCGGCAAAGGCCCCGGCAAACTCAGCCGGCTGCGTCACCACGCGGATGCCGCGCCCGCCACCGCCGAGGGCGGCCTTGAGCAACACCGGGTAGCCGAGGGCATCGGCCGCGCGGGCGCCAGTCTCGACGTCGGCGTCGATGGTCAGGCCTGGCACTACGGGCACCTCGGCGCGCTGGGCTGCCGTGCGGGCGGCAATCTTGTCGCCGGTATGGCGCAAGGCGGCCACGTTGGGGCCGATAAACACCAGGCCTGCGTACCCGCATACTTCGGCGAAGAAGGCATTTTCCGCCAAGGGCCCGTAGCCAGGCGCGACGGCGTCGGCGCCGCAGTCCACCGCCGCACCGATCACGGTTTCGATCAGCGTGGCCGGGTCCCAGGCTTCGACACGGATAGTGGCGTCGGCGGCAAGGACAAAGGGCGCTTCGTCATCGTCGGCGCTGTAAATCACCACGGTCTCGATGCCCAGCAGTTGGCTCGTGCGGATAAAACGGTGTGCGATTTCCCCGCGACAACAAATCAGTATTCGACTCACCATCGTCATGCCCCTGCCAGTTGTATGGGGGTTGCCTCGGCGCTTTGGCCGCGACCCAGGGTGGTATGGGCGCGGGTAAATTCACCGGCGCTGACGGCTCCTGCCACCGAGACTTCCCCGGCCAGCGCCACGGCCGCCGCGATTTCCGCCAATTTGCGCGCATCGTCGGCGCAGCCAAGCATGCGCAGGCATTCTTGCTGGGCGGGCAGGCGTGTGCCGCCGCCGACGGTGCCAACAATCAGGTTGGGCAGGGTCACGCTGGCGAGCAGGTCTCCGTTGTCCAGCACATCGAAGGTGGTGCAGGCGTTCTTGAACGATACCGTGACGAAGGCAGGGTCCTGGCCGCACGCGATGAACAATGCTGTCAGCGCATTGGCCACGTGAATGTTTGGCGCGGTGGCTCCGCGCTGGGCCAGCAAGCTGTTGCAGGCATGCAGGAAGCGCTGCATGCGCAGGGGCGTGGTGCGCAGACGCTGTTCCACCAAGGCCTTGGGGATTCTTACGCTGGCCGACACGTAACGCCCTTTGGCCTGGTCCGCGACGAAACGTTTGTCGCCTCCCAGGGTATTGAAGTAGTAGTCCACCCACTGCGGGCATTGGCTCTTGAGGTAGCGGCACACGGCTTCGTTGGCTTTGGTGGCCATGTTCAGGCCCATGGCGTCGCCGGTTTCGTAGGTGAACGCCAGCCCTACCAGGTCGCCCTGGAGCAGCGGCGTCAACTCCAGCAGACGCGCATGGTTGCTGGTGGCGTTGGCCGTCGCAACAATGTCGACCATGTGCGCCCTGAGCCAGGCGTCGAACTGCGGGGCGTCGCTGGCGTTGTGCAAAACGATCGCGGAAATCTTCGTCAGCGCATCGCCGAGGAACCGGTAGGCCGGCTGCCCAGGTGAAGGCTGAGCGTTGTCCAGGTTGGTAATGGTGCAGCCGCCGCTGTCAGTGATCAGGTTCATGCCCCGGGAAAAGGAGGCGACCAGCGCCCCTTCGCTGGTGGCCAGCGGCACGATGAATGCACCTTGGGCCCGCGTTCCATTGATTAGCAGCGGGCCCGCGACACCCAAGGGGGTGCCGACAAAACCAATGAAATTCTCACAGGTACCTTTGACTTGTTCGCCACTGATCGGCGCACCGCCAATGTAAGGAAACGGGGTGTCCGTCTGTTCCGCGACCCAGGCCAGGCGCCGGGCTATTTGCTCTTTGTGGTAATCGTTACTTGGGTCCCTTGGAATAGCCATGACCATGCTCCCTCACAGTTGAATGTTCGAATGTCTTCTCGCCGGCAGCCCCGGGATCTTGTCCTGCAAAAGTGCGAAATTGGCGATCAGCGTATTGCGCAAGTGTTCGGGTTCCACCAGCCCTTCGATGTAGGTGCGGCTGGCCGAATACTCGGCGCTGGCGTGGGCCTGACGGTAGTCATCTATAAGGGTTTCCCGGCGTACCTGAGGGTCGGCGGCGGCAGCAATATCCTTGCGGAAAATCACATCGACGGCGCCTTCTGGGCCCATCACCGAAATCTCGGCGCCGGGCAGGGCATAGATCAGGTCGGTGGCCGAGCGGTTGGCCAGGGTGGGGTAGGCGCCGCCATAGGCTTTGCGCAACACCACGGCGATTTTCGGCACACTGGCTTCGCAGTAGGCATGCATCAATTTGGCGCCTGCACCAATCACGTTCGAACGTTCCTGTTGCCGCCCCGGCAGATAGCCTGGAACGTCGATCAGCGTCAGCAGCGGAATGCCGAATGAATCGCACAGCCGCACAAAGCGCGCCGCCTTGGTGGACGCATTGATGTCCAGGCAACCCGCCAGCCACGACGGCTGGTTGGCAATGATGCCGATGCTTTGGCCGCCCAGCCTGGCAAACCCAATCACGATATTGCGTGCATAGAGCGGCTGCACTTCAAGGAACGATTGCTCGTCGGCAACCGCCTCGATCAGTTGGCGCACATCGAAAGGCAGGTTTTTCTCGCTGGGGACCTGCTCGGCGACGGCAGGGGTCAGGTAGCGCCAGGTGGCGGGACCTTCCGTCAGTTTTGGTCGGGCGGTGTTGTTTTGCGGCAGGTAGGACAGCAAGTCGCGGGTCAGGCTCAATGCCTCTTCGACGCTGTCCACGAGGAAGTGGGCAAGCCCGGTTTCGCTGGCGTGCATGAAGCCGCCACCGATTTCTTCCTTGGTCACGTCTTCGCCGGTGGCGCGGCGGATCACGGCGGGCCCGGTCAGGAACAGGGCCGATTGATTGTCCACCATGATGATGAAATCCGTGAGCGCCGGTGTGTAGGCCGCGCCGCCGATGCAGTCGCCGAGAACGATGGAAATCTGCGGCACGACCCCTGAAGCCCTGACGGTCTTGTAGAACACGTGGCTGAACTGCGAGTCGGCGTCCACCCCCTCATGAATCCGCAGCCCTGATGAGTGGTTCAGTGCAATGATCGGCACGCCGGTGCGCAGGGCGATGTCCAGCACTTTGCAGATTTTAAGGGCATGAATGCGGCTTGAGCTGCCGCCCATGAAGCTGCCGTCGTGACCGTAGACGATAACTGGGCGACCCTCGATGGTGCCATGGCCGGTGGCAATACCGTCGCCCCGGGTCTTGCGGGCGGCAGCCCCGAAATGCACGCAATCATGCTCGGCGTGGGCGTCCAGTTCGTGGAAGCTTTGCGGGTCGAGCAGGTCGATGATTTGTTGCCGGTGTAAGGCCGGGGCGGGAGCTATCCGTTCACGCGTAGCGTCCCTGACTTCTGGCGAATCTGACATGACTGAGCTCCACTGGCTAAAGAGTGTGCCGAACGCCGTCCCTTGGCTGAGCTGCAGAGATGCGGTCGATGGTTGAAACACGACAGACGGATGCTGCATGAAGGAGACTAGATCTCATGCGATCTAATCGCAAGTATTGTAAGCGAATGTTTTTTAGCGGGGGATGAGTGCTTGAAACGGAGCGCGCGCCGGGTCGGGGGCTGATCCGGCGCGAAAGGTGTCAGTCGATGGCGGCCGTGATGATCTTGTCGAATACCCCGTCGACAATGGCCAAGTGTTCGGCGGGGACCCCGTCCAGCAGCCTGGCACGAATCTTCCTGACAACCAGTTCGGCTTGTTCCGCCAGCTTGCGCCCGGCGTCTGTGAGGTAGAGGGCCTTGGCTCTACGGTCGGAAGGATCGTCCCTGCGTACCACCAGGCCGGCGCTTTCCAGTTGATCAAGCAGGCGCACGAGGGACTGTCCTTCAAGTCCCATATGTTCAGCAAGGGTACGCTGGCGCAGGCCTTCGCCTAGTTTATTGATGAGCCATAAGGGCGTGGTCGTGGCCTCGGACAGGTTAAGATTGCTCAACTCTTCGTCGGAAACCTTGCGCCACACCCTGGCCGCTCGCTGCAGGCGCAGACAAAACGTATCGTCTGCTAAGGAACGTAAGCTTGAATACATCGGTACACCTATTGTTGTATTTAACTGCCGCTTCTCCGGTGGTAGTGGCTGAAGCGATCTGCCTGCCGGTTAACGACGGGACTGCGGGTTAGCTGCAATGCCTCACGGCTGTAGCCTGCTTTAAAGTGAATACACACGAACAGTCAGGATGTATTCACACCCAATTCTAGCAGAGTATTGCCGGCGATGCCGATCCGGCGGGTGCGCCGGAGGCTTGCATGCGGACCCGTGTTTTCGGGAGATTAAGCTTTTTTAGCTGACGGAATTCATGTGGCAGCTCGTCGATTGATTGCATCTTCAGGATTTTCGCGTTCTTGCTTATTGATCACTTGCGTATTAATTTCATAGCGCGCATCGGTGAAACGACTCAGGCCTGGAGGGTGGGAAGCATGGAGCACATACGGCATTTGGGTATCGTTGGCTTGGGATTGCTGGGCAGCTCAATCCTGCGGGCGGTGAAATCAAACTATCCCCATATTCACCTGCACCTCTTCGATGGCAGTCGCCAGGTCTGCCATGAGGTTGAAGCGCTTGGCCTCGCGCCGCGGTGTGCGGGCAGCCTGGCGGAGTTACATGAGTGTGACCTGGTCGTGGTCTGTGTGCCAACGGGGGCGGTGGCAACGGTGGTCATAGCGTTGGCCGAGGGCATGAAACGCGGCGCGGTGTTGACCGATGTCGGCTCGGCCAAGCAAATGGTGATCAATGAGGTGGGCGATCGCTTGCCGGCGCATGTTTCATTTGTGCCGGGCCACCCCATGGCTGGCGGCGAGCAAAGCGGGCCGGGGGCCGGGCGTGAGGATCTGTTTGCTGGCAAGAGTTGCCTGTTGATACCCCTTGCCACCACGCCGACGAGTGCCATCGAACGTGTCGAGGGATTCTGGCGGGCCCTCGGTGCCGTCACGTGTCGGGTCGACGCGCGCCAGCACGATCACATCGCCGCCTTGACGTCGCACCTGCCCCATTTGATTGCCTTCTCGCTGATGGAGACCTTTGGCGATCAATTGGCCATCAACCCGCAAACCGGTTCATTCATCGGGCGCAGCTTTTTCGAGCAGATTCGTCTGGCCTCCTCGGATGTGACGGTGTGGACCAGTATCTTTGAAGACAACACTGCCGCGTTGCTGTCTCAGACCGAGCATTTCATCGAGGTACTGAACCAATGGTGTGCGATCTTGCAGGAACGCCCGGTGGAGTTGCATGGCAAGATCAGCCACTCATCGGTATTGGCCAACAGATTGTTGGGGCGTGTGGTGTAGGCAATGAATAACGTTGAACTGGCACGCTTGCGGGAAACCATCGATGAGCTGGACGAACAGCTAATCATCCTACTTTCTCGACGGTTTCAGGTTACCGAGCAGGTAGGGCGGCTCAAGGCACGGCAACAATGGCAGGCCCAGGATTCTGTGCGCGAGTCACAACAGGAACAGCGCTACTTGGCTCTCGCTACACAGCACGGCCTTAACCCAGTACTGATCCTCAAGATATTTCGCACAATTATTGACGAGGTTGTGTGCAATCATCTTTCGGTTATCGGCGACTGAACCGCGCTTTATCGATCCGTTCAGCTACCCGGTAAGCGGCCTCCAACTCCGAGCAACCGTTCTCCTGCATCAACCTCCAGCGCTCAGCTTTTTCCTCGGGCTCCGTCATGGCCAAGGCGAGATAGAGGCTGGGTGGTACGGTTCGAAACAGCGTTTCGAGTTTTTTCGACAGCACGACCCCCTCAGTGTATTTCCCAGGCTCCTTACTGGCGGAGAGCAACAAAGCTTTCTGTTCCGGCGTGAGCTTCTTGAAGCGGGCGATTTCCTCTATCTCCGCAGGGGGCATGTTCAAACAAATCCACCATTCGATCATGTTGAGCATGGTCTGCGCGGCAGTAGGGAAGTCGGCAAGGTTTTGCGTCGCCAGCCAGAACCAGGCCCCAAGCTTGCGCCACATCTTCGTCCCCTTGACCACAAATGGCGCCAGTAGCGGGTTCTTGGTGATGATGTGGCCTTCGTCGGTGACCATGATGATTGGTCGGCCCAAGTACTGGTCGCGCTCGGCAAGGTTGTTCACGGTGTTCATCAGGCTGATGTAGCTGATGGACATCTGGGCTTCGTAGCCTTCGCGAGCGTACGTGGCCAGATCGACAACGGTAACATCGCTTTCGGGCCAAGGCGTACCCTCGCGATCGAACAGTTCGCCCTCGAATCCCTGGCAAAACAGGTCGATGGATTCGCCCATTTCCTGGGCACGTTCACGACGCTTCTCTGGTAAGTGCAAGTCGGCGGCGGTGCGCAGCAAGGCGTCACGTACATCGCGGGTCAGTACTTGGCGACCCGCCGCGACACACGCCTGCGCCGCTTCGAAAATGCACTCGCGGATCAGGCTGCGATCAGCCCGGCTCAGACGAGCTTCTTCCTTGGCCTCGCCGCCAGTGATCATCAGCCGGGCGGTGATCTCCAATTCGCCGAGCACATCACGTTGGTCTTCACGATTGGTTACCGCCTCATCGTCCCACTCATCAATCGACAGACTCGCCACCTTATCTGGCTGCTCGACTAGACGGTAAGCATCAGCGAAAGGCGCGAGGCTGACCAAGGCGCCAGGTTTCAATTGGACCTTGTTGACCGACAAACCCTGCGTCGCGAAGTAGTCGCCTTGTAAGCCAAATGAGTTGCCGGCTTCGACGATAAACAGGCGAGGACGGTACACCGCCATGACTTGCATCAGCAGGGTGACCAGGGTGGCTGACTTGCCGGCGCCGGTCGGACCGAACAAAAGCAGATGCCCGTTCATGGCCCGGTCCAGGCATGATAATGGGTCGAAGCTCAATAGCGAGCCGCCGCGGTTGAACAGGGTGATACCCGGGTGACCGGTGCCGGTGCTGCGGCCCCAAACCGGAACCAGGTTCGCCAGGTGCTGGGCGAACATCAGGCGGGTGTACCAGTTGCGTGTGTCGCGGGCCGGGTTGTAAGCCATCGGCAACCAACGCAGGTAGCTGTTGCAGGCGGCGACCTCATCGCCTTCACGTACCGGTTGCAGCCCCGCGCCCAACAGCGCGTTGGCCAGGCTGACCGAGCGCTGGTGCAGTTGCTGTTCATCGTGACCGTGCACATAGAACGCCAGGGTGCCGCGGTACAGCTTGTGCTGGCGACCGATGATCGCACGAGCCTCTTCGACATCCTGACGGGTCTGGGTCGAGGCCAGGTTTTCACCGATGGCTTTGCGCGCCAATCGGTTTAACTGGTCTTCGAGCACATCCTGCGGCTTGACCACCAAGGTCAGACTCATCACCGTGCCTTCGGGTAACTGGTCGAATAGGGCATTGGTTGCATCACCCTTACGGGTTTCTCCGGTGAGTTGACCAATCGACGGTGCCCGTCGCAGTTTGTCCACCACCATGACCCGATGGGGTTGCTCATCGAAGTACCAGAGTCCTCGTTGCACATCCGAACGCGGTTCGTTGAAGAATAGCCGTTCGGCAAAGTCATGATCGAAGGGCAGTTCCAGCGACTCACCATCGCCCAACTCCGGATAGGCCACGCGGTGGTAGAACTCCTCGGGCGCTTCATCGGTTAGATTGGGTGCCGGATTGAACCAGGGCACCAGCCAGGCATACAGACCGCGGCCATCTACTCGCGTCGATTGCACCCCACACGTCTGCAACGAAGACGCGATACGTTCGCAAGCCTGATGCAGGGATTGCACCGGGGTGAGTCCTGTCTCCTCAGCGTCAGACTCAAGCCAGCGATAGACCACCAGGCGCACCCGGCGGTTATTGCCACGCCAGGGCAGGCGCGTCACCACCTTATCTTCAAACAGACCGCCGGGCTTGGCGATGGCCTTCAGATGACGGCGGCTGAGTTCCAAATACGCCTCCGTGAAGACCGTGCCTCGGGCGCTATACTGAACATAGCCAGTGAGCCGGTTCAGGTAGGGGGTGAAATCGTTGTCGTCCTGGCAGAAAAACTGCGCCACCCAAGGCGCTTGATCCAGCTCGTCAAAACTATCCTGCAGGGCATCCTCAAGGGCATCTCGGGCCGCCATCAACCAATCGGGTTCGCGCCCTTCAGTGCCGATGGGCAGCAACTCGAATACCGCACCCACCGAGCGATTGTCATCCAGCAGAAAACACTGTTCGGTGTCGAGATACTCGACCCACGGCAGGTGATCGGTGAAGCTAGGGTTGTGCGCATAGAGTGTGGCGTCATCGGCCAAGGTGGCGCGAGGGCGCAATGGGTGGCGCCAGGCTTTCCACGCGGCAGTGCGGTTGCCCGCATCGCCGGTACGCACTACAAGTCTTCCTGACGTTCACCAGGCAATGCGTACTGCACCCGTTGGTAGAACGGAAAGACGGTCGAGTAACCCGGGATCGGTGCCTGCTCGGTACCACTCAGATGCGGATACACGTACAGCACCAGATCGGGATTGGGCAGGCGCGGGAACAAATTGTGGATCTCGTTCGTCGCGGTGCGCGTGTACGGTTCTTGGAGAGAGGCGGAGAAATCTGCCTGGGCCAGCGGACGGCGTAACTGCTGCCGAGCATCCAGCAGTTGCTGCTGAGTGCCTTGCGAACCGGCACCGTTCCAGATGTCCAGCATGGTTTGCTCGCCATGGGGCAAAAGCGTGTCCTTGTCGGTGGAACACCCCGTCAGGACCCAGCAGAGCAAGCTAATCCAGGTCAGGCAGAGAAGCATGGTCTTTTTCATGGCGAACGCTCCGGCCCTTGGGCTCGTAGTCGATGGTGATCTCATGGTCGAGGTGCAGTGCGACCTGTGCGGCAGGTGGCACGTACACGGCAGCAAAGGCTTCGCCATACAGTTTGTTGACCCACTCGCGGATGTCGCCGACCCCACCGCTGAGAATTGAATTCAGCGTGCTATTGCCATTGCTGCTGGTGACCCCGAGCGTACTGCCGCCCGAACTGATCACGCTGCTGTTGTGCTGCTCATCCCCGAGCAAGGCAGCGACACCGGCGCCAGCCGCGGTGATCAGGCTCTGGCTGCCGAGGTACTGTTGGGCGTTCGAGCGGCGCTCGCCGGCAATGCAAGGAATGCCATACGGATCGGACAGGTAGCCGAGTCCGCCGCGGATCTTGTCGGTGTTCGAGCTCTGGGCGGTGGAGGCATTGCGGCTGGCGACCGCCTTCGGCTGAGGTACCGTGCGGATGGTGCCATCGGTAAACACAAAGGTGATTGACTCGACCTGTCCGCGTACACAAGACAGAGTCCAGTCACCGGACGCCGTACCGCTCATCACGGCCCCCGCGACGTCCGGCAGGTCGATGCCGTTGGCAGTCAGGTTCTCGGGGCCGACCAGCACCTTGAAGGGATAGGGATCATTCACCGTGCCGTCCACCGGGACTCGGCCGATCAGCGCGGTCATGGCGACCGAGCCCATCAATGTCGCGTTTTCGGGAATGGTGTAGACCGGCTTCGCGCCTTCGGTACGATCAGCGGATCGCGTCGGATCACGCTCACCCTGGGTAACTGCACGCAGCTGTTTCTGGCTGCGATCAATAGCGTTGTCTTTCAAGCCTTCCAGTGAGTTGAAGGCGGTAGGCAGACTCAGTGCGGGGGAGGTCTTGGTTTTGCCTCGGGCGTCGGTGGGTGGAGCATCCGAGGGCTCAATCCACTGCAACGCATCATTGGCAAAATGCTGCCCGTCGAACTGCGCCCCGTCGCCCGGCTCAAGCCCCAATCCGATCGGCATGTCCTTGCCTTTACCGGTCAACCCCGACAACTGCTCCTGCAAATGCGTCAGCAGACCGCGAGCCTGGCGACTGTCTTGTTCCGCTTTGAGTCGGGCCTCGTTGGCTTGGCGACGGCCCTCGTCGACCTGCTGGGTCACGCTGCCAAGAGCCGTCTGGATACGCGAATCGACGCTGTTTTCTCGCTCGCGCAGGCGGTTGTTCTCCGTCTGCAGCGAATCGTTGTGTTTTTTCAGGCCGAGCATGTCGCTGCGCATGGCCTTCACCTGGCCGACCAAGGTGGCGACCGTGTCGCGTGGGGTATCGCCAGCAATGCCGAGCGACTTGGCTTGCTCGGCGGATAACCGGATGTTGCCCTGATCAACTGGGTGCTCTGGAGAGGGAGTATTACCGGCGATCCAGGTTTTCAGGATGATAAACACCACGGCCAGTAGCGCAGCCGGTACCAACCATTTGAGCAAGGCGTTAGCCTTCATCGTCAGCACCTCGCGCAACGGACGGGAGCAGCACGGCGTGTTCGAGGCCGGCACCGCGAGTGACGAGGTAGACGATCGTTGTGTCTTCTGCACTGCCGACCGGCCCGAGGAAAGCATGCTGGAAGGTCGCGGCGAACAGCTTGGCCTGAAGCCGACGTGGATCGAGTTGCACCATCTCTGAACTACGATTGCGCAATTTCACCGCCGTCACCCAATAGTCATCGAGCCGCCAGGCGGCGATGGGTGTGCTGGACACGTTTTCGCTCGGCAGCAGAGTCGGCAGTTCGGTGCGTAGCTTGAGCGGGACGCGGCGTACATTGGGTAGAGACTCCACGGTGCGCAGCGGCGCGTACAGGCTTTGCGCGGCATAGCGCGTCAAAGCGACCGGGATCGGCGTGCGTTCTGGAGCAAGGAAAGTGCTAGATTCAGCCTCGGTAGCTTGCACCTTGGCATTCTTGAGAATACGCACGGGCTCCAGCGGTTGATCGCCAGGCGTGGCCGCGATATCCAGCAGGGTGATCTCGCCCGTCGCGACCGATTGCAGTTGCAGTCGGGTCGGTGCAATGGCTTCCGACGCGCGCAGGTACAGCGTGCCGCCGGTTGATTGCACGCGCAGCTTACCCGCCAGGGTTGAGGGCACGCCGACTCGAATATCCTCATCGACAAAGACCACTCGTTCCTGATTGATCACCAGCGGAACCGCGAGGGGGAGGCGTTCCCAGTGCATCAGTTCGACGGCCTGCGCTGCAACTCCCCATAGCATTAGTGCGATGGTGAGCCCCAGGATAGAAATCCGCGTCATAGCTCACCTCCAGGCAGAGCGATTTTTTGCGGCGTGCCCTGATAACAGTCCAGTGCCAGCCCCCACTTATTGCGTTCGGGGTCCAGATCAAAACGCACCACGCGTAATGGATAACGTACCGCCACCCGTTTCACCGGTTCGGCGGCGTAATACTCATCCGCGTTGAGGTCTAGGGTGACCAGCCAGCTGTCGCGATCGAGTTGCTTGACCCTGAGTTCCGGATCTTCGCTATAACCTCGGCCCAGAATTTCGTAGACGCCACGCACCCGCTGGCGAAGTTCGCCGGCGGCCTTGCGGTATTCGTAGTCTCCGTCAAGGAAGGCCTTGCAAGCAGGTGTCAGGTAGGACTGCAAGCCATAGATGGCGCGGCGATAATCCTGCTCGCCATCTGAGGGCCAACGATTGAGCTGACCAAAGATGTAGAGGGCAAAAGCATAGACATTCTCTGAGGGGATATCCCACCATTTGCGCGTGCTACCCGAACGCAGATCCGGGGGGACATGTACGGTCAGGTCGGTAGGTGCCGTGCGCCAGCCATACCAGAGTCCGGCACAGAGCAGGGCGAGAATTACTACCGCCAGACGCAGGCTGAAGATATGGGCCTGTTGGGCATCGACCTTGTTTCGGAATCGGCTCATGGCAGCCACCGGGACAGGGCAGGGCGCAGTCGACGCGAACGGCGAACCGTCCAGGCGCCGGAGTGCAGGATCAGACTGCTGCGCCCCAGACGCCAGCGGCTGGCCGCTATCCATTCGAGCTTGCGGTACAACCAGGTCTCTGGCCGGGCCCGTTTGGCGCGACGCAGTAGCGTGCCGCCAGCAAACAACACTAACGCCATGCTTGCGATCATGCTGGTCGGCGCCATGGCAATGGAGGCGGTGGCGATCGCCAGAGGAACGCCCAGCAGCAGGCCAATGACGGCGCCGGTGCCGAGCGCTAACCACATCTCATCATTGGTTAAACCGCGCAAGACGGCGGGATCACGGTTGAGCCGCTCCGGTAGAAAAACCAAGGTGCCGTCGGCAAGGCGTTCGATAGCGTCGTTCATGCCAACCTCACAGAATCGCGGCAGCCTTGGTCAGGAACCAGATGATGATTACCACCAGCAAGGCTCCGATGCCGACGACGGCGCCGAGGTCTTTCCAAGTCTTGCGCTGGTTCTGCACGTCGGCATATACAGTCAGGGAATGCCAGGCCACACCCAAGAAAGCGAGCAGGGCGATCAGCAGGCCGAGGAGGATGCCGCCGTCGTAGGCGTAGTTTTTGATCGTCTCGATCAACCCGGAACCTTCACCGCGTGAAGGGGCTTCCATAGTGGGTAGTTCCGCAAAGGCTAGGCTTGGGCCGAGCACCAGCAGCAGACCGATCACGCGCTGACTGGCACGATCATGCAGGTTGTTTTTCAGGGGGATAAGGAACTTGAGCATGACGGTGATCTCCGGTGTTAGGACAGGGTGAAGAACATCAGGACCAGCAAGGTGAGCAGCACGCGCGCTGCGCTGCCGCCGAAGGCTCCGAAGCGCACACTGCCGGTGGCCCATCCCCGGTAAGCCGTCCACATCACCCAGGCACACCACAGCAAACCAAGGACCAAAACCAGGCATAGCCAGAGCGACGAACTGCTCTGCGCCGAAAAGCCGGAGGCGTTTTGGAAGGCAGCTGTCTGCGCGTCAGTCATGCTCATGGCGACGGCTCTACGGACGGGGTGTCGAGGCGATAATCGCCGACCAATTCAGTGGGATCGCGGGGTTGAGCGCGAGAAGGAGAGAGATAGCCTTGCACGCCTTGGCGAATACGTTGGATGTCCTGCATCAGAGAGGGATAGTCGAAGCGATAGCGATTGCCAGGTTCAGACGCGCTGGTTGCCGTCGCTTGAGTTGCAAGACGTTCGATAATGTCGAGTTGCTGCAGAATTAGACTGAGCTGTTCCTGCTCATGAGCAGTTGCGGCATAGCTGCTCCCATGGACGATAATCAGTGAAAAGAGTAAAAAATAGCGAAAGACGGTAGTCGACATGACGTTGGCCCATTTGGAGATTGAGCCAGAATTACGTTAGAGGTCGAATTATTCAGTCACAAACGCGAAGTGAGATGTATCGCTTTTCAGGGGGCTCGGCGCAGGTTGGCGTGTCCAAATAGCCAGCCACGCAAGATTCGTGACATCGGGGCCTGGAGTTTCCGGCCGCCTCCGATTGGAAACCCCTTCGTTTCACCATTCCCAGATATCGACGCAGTAGGTACTGCTGCAGATATTTCTCCAGTTCGCCTCTTTTCAATTCACCTATGTTCTCGAAGTCATCGCACCCTTTAGGTGGTCAGAGGATCAAGACGGTTCGTAGGAGTCTCTCATTGCGATTTTGTATTGCCCTGATCAAAGGCTTTAACGGCCGAAGCACATGAACAATAAATCTTTCATTTGACATTGATTGCGCCAAGAAAATACAACAGGAAGAATTTCAGGGAAGTCGCCATCATCTCCGTATCATCGCACAGATGATGGCCATTGAACTTCAGCAGTTTAGGTCGCTCTATCTGTTTTAGCAGGAGTACATGTGGAGAACGCCTCTTATAGCTTCAGCACTCAACCCTACCCACCTAGACAGCGTTTTGAAGTCTGGCGTGAAGAGGTGAATGCACTCTTTGACGTGAGGATTGGCGAGTCTGAATCAATAGCGTTCAACTATCGGCTGACCACCTGTTACCTGGGCGCGCTGTTGATGGGGTGCGGCGTATGGGAGGGCACACAAAAACCAGTGCATTATGATGTCAAACGGTCAGCTCAGATGATCCGCCGCGACGGCCTCGACCATTACTATATCTGCCTAGGCCTGTCTCATTCGATCAACGGCTTGGCCGGTCAGGCACCGTTGGTGGCATGTCACTCGCAGATTTATGTGTTGGACCTTGCTCAGCAACTGGATTGCGTTATCACGGCAGGCGATACGATTATCCTGACGGTTCCTCGGGACTTGCTGGCAGCGCAATTAGGCAATAAGGACATTCATGGGCTGGTATTGAGGGGCGGTTTGAGCGACCTGCTTGCCGATCACATGCGTGCACTACGAGCGCGGTCAGCCAGTTTTAAAAGTGATGAGACACTCTATATACAACAAGCGACTCTGGCCATGGTCGCGGCCGCGATAACACCCTCCATTCCAAACCTCAAAAGCGCTGAAACCGAAATTGATCGCTCACTGTTCAACCGCGCCCGGAACCTGATCGAACAGCATCTGCTGAACCCCGATCTGGCGCCAGCGTTCATATGCCGGCACATGGGGATTTCAAGGGCTGGACTCTATCGTTTATTCGAGCAAGAGTCCGGTGTTGCGGCTTACATACAACGACGCCGGTTAGACAAGATAAGGGCTATTCTCCAAGGAGATAGCAACGTTCAGCATCGAACCTCCGGGCTGGCCTTTCAATTTGGGTTCAAAAGCGAGTCACACTTCAGTCGCTCGTTCAAGAAGGCTTTCGGCTATTCGCCAAAAGAGGCGCGGGACTGCCTCATTGCATCTGAACACTTCGGCTCAGCAGGCCAGACCTCTGTGCACACTGGTTTTTCGCTTCGGACCGTGCTTGATCAAATG
The DNA here is from genome assembly GCF_030263855.1 of Pseudomonas sp. ChxA. Taxonomy (NCBI): domain Bacteria; kingdom Pseudomonadati; phylum Pseudomonadota; class Gammaproteobacteria; order Pseudomonadales; family Pseudomonadaceae; genus Pseudomonas; species Pseudomonas sp. ChxA. Next base: position 3,798,418 of record NZ_JARPMK010000001.1, on the reverse strand, counting down.
ACTTCGGGTTGAGACGGACAGGCAAGGAATTGGGACGCAGGGGCAAAGAATTTTTTCTCGTTTTTTTTTATTACGTTTTATAGTTGATATCCCTTCGATCCGCCGGATTGATGAAATTTGTACAGCTATTACTCTACTCAATCCAGGTGAGGTAGGTTACGGATGTCTCAATTCGATCATCTACTCAGTTTTTCAGTCAACAAAAGGATGTGTGATATGTCGCTGCTTAAGTTGTATGTAATGTTAACCACACTTGCGCTTTTGAGTGGCTGCAATGCTCTTGCCAGTAAGACGAATATGTTGAGTGACGATGACGTAAAATCTCAAAGCGCTGGTGCGTTGGGCTATGCTCCAGCCGACCTGACAGTTATCAACCGGCGAACGCAAGGTACCAATACCTACGTACTGCTAAAAACCAATGATAACAAGCAGTTTAACTGCATTATCAACGGAGGTAACATCTTGACATTCGGCATGTCCAACCCGCCAGCCTGCGCACCAAAAGGTCAGCCGATAAAGAGCGCACCGTTTGGAGGATAAGACTGCGTACTCAAGCAGCATTCACGCTCATCAATTTTTACGGCAGAAAAGGTTCAGTATGCCTGAATGCAAATTGAAGTATTTGATATTAATTCTTTTGTCAGTGTTAGCATCCGGCTGTGAAGTGCTGGCAAATACTGTGCCCACCATTCCGGACGTTATAAATCAGAATAAGTTTGAGGGGGCTAATATACAGGTAGCATATGCTCAATATGGAAAGCCCGCCCAACTGGTTAAGAATGCTGACGGCGGGTCTGTTGCGAGATGGTTTTATGAAAGTCAATATTCCTTAACGGACACTGCGAATACCGTCAGCGCAGGCCCTAGCGGTGGCGTGATGCTGACACCTACATCCAGCACAAAATACTATGATAAAAAATGTACTCTAGAAATTGCATTTAACGCGCAAAATATAGTCACTGACTATAAGACCATTAAAAACTCTCCCGGAAGCTGTAATAAGTGGTTCTAATTAAGGCATGGGTGGCCCCGAGATGCGCGCTGAATCAAGATAGTACGATCCAGCGCGCCACCCCATGCCAGCTAACAGTTGGCACGGTCGAAGGGTTAGGCGTTACCTCGGATCCAGGATGGCACATGCACGGAGCAAGTTTTTTGAACTGCATGAGTAACTAGACGAGCTCACTCCTCTGTCGTAGGGTTGCTTTTCGTTGGGCGAAGGCTGGGAATGGAGAAATCACATGAGCACCACAAGGAAATTCGCAATGGTTTTGTCTGCGGTGGGCATTTTGGGCGGATGCGCCGTAAACAATTCTGACACGCTCGCTCGCAAACCCATGAGTACGCTTGAGCAGGATCAGCAATTGGTCGCTATGGGGATTCTTCCGCCGTCTGTTTTGGAAATTGACGCCGAATTGGAAAAGGTTCCGCCTAACAGTCCTAGAGCCCTCCAACTGCTGAAACAGAAGCTTGCGGTCACTCAGCAACAGCAGAACAGACTTCGAGCAGAGGAAGCCTTAAGCCCGCCAGCTATAGCCCCCTCTCAACCGGAAGAGCAAGAGCAACGCATGTGCTCTGTGAATAATGGGTCCGCCATATATTTAGTGCCTTGCTAAAAGCATTTCAGTGCAAAATTTCGGCGAGCGCGAGGAGGAGGGCGAGCCGTGCATGACGACGGCCTGCTACTATCGCCAGCTTGACCGCGTGATCGGGCCTGACCAATGGCGGCAATTTCGCTTTCCAGCTCCGCTCCACATGGAGCCGGGGCTGGGACACGCCGAGCCCAATCAACTCGCGGAGGTTGAGGTTCTGGGGATGGGTTATGGGCTGTATTGGGAATGCGATGTACGTGGACTAGTCTACCCCCGACCTGATGGCGGGGTATCTGCGCCACCAACGCCTATTTTGGGCGCTCGAATTGGTTCCTTGCCGGATCGCTAAGCAGCGGAAAACGGGCTGCTGCGATCATGAGTTTGATCCAGTCATGCGCGCATGAATGGGCATGATCCATATGCTTATCTGAAGCAAGTTTGACTTGTCTGCCGACGCGACGGGCGATTGAGATCATGGAGTTGCTGCCGCACAAGTGGGCATCCGTTTAACTACGCAAGGCGTGTTCGCCGTGCGCCTACCGTCATTTGGCCTATATAGCGGACATTGGGCCTGTGCACTACCAAAGTAGATTGGGGGATTGCTGCGCGCAAATCCATTTCTTAGCGAAGGCGTACCTCAGCGCGTAAGCAGCCGAAACACCACTCGCGAAGGATGACCACCCCCGTAATGATTTTAGAAAAAAGCTTAACTTAGCGCTTAGAGATATTTTTTGAACGTCGCGGCTGTGATTGCCGTAGTCACCCCAAGCATCACGGAGCAAGGTAGAAATATCACCATTGGATTAATCGTAAAGGGCAGGGATAGGTAGATAATCCAAGGCACGACCAGTAGTGGTATTACCGCACGTTTAGCACGGTGATAAACAAAACTACTCTCTCGGCCAGCGCCAAATTTGCGTAGGTCGCGGCGCATCAAACCATCGACAAAACCAGTAAACGTGGCCAACAAAAATAGTGGTGTGGACAGGACCAGAATGGCCAGGCGCACCACGAAGGTAAAGGTCACATACACCGCCGCCAGCACGAAATCCTCAATGCTTACGTACAGCTGATTGATCCAACTCCAGAAGTTTTTGCCCTGGCTCGACACCCGCGCCTGCTGGGCAAAATCTGCAAAGCCGGTCTTGACCAACAACCATTGATTGAGAAAATCCAGCCACTGGACAATCGTCTGTCCGGGTTGTTGAATGATGAGTGAAGATTTGAAGTGCTCGCTGACCCAACCCAATTCGCTACTCAACATGGCTTGGCTGTGTCGCCAGCCCTGATCACTCCAGAATAGCAGCAAACCGGCGAATTCAATCAGAATCGAGAACAGCAGTGAGGCAACCAGCAAGCCGATGATGCGCTGGACCAGGCTGATGGCCGAGACGATCATTCCCGGATGCTGGATCGGTTGTGGCGGCGTGTTCTGTACGGAAGTCACCATCATTCACTCCATTGGTGCCACATGGCTGATGGCGTTAACGCGCCTTCTGTATGTGTTTTGCTGAATCGAAACCAGGAGGGGTAGGGCTACCCCACCTGATCTAAATCGAAGTTGGTAGTTGGGCCGCCACTGCTTGCGCTCCACCACTGCCCCGCTTGCGCGTTGTAGGTCGCCCGCATTCGCTGGGTGAGCTCCTGCAGGTCCTTGGGCATGGCATCGTCGTTGGAGGGTTTTGGCAATGGCATGCGGACTTTCCAGAGCTGCCCACCGGCCTGGAAGGAGAACATTTGCCCCTTGGGCAAACTGACGATGTGAGCCGGCTCGATCAGCGGCACACTGGTGCTGCTGACACGGTCCTGCGAGGAGGAGGTGAAGTCTGTATTGGCTTCAGGATCGGAGGTGTCGGTGGCACCCGACACCAGGGTCTTGGTCAGCACGTTAACCTTGGGCAACTGCTGGGTGAGCAGTTCCGCAGTGGCGGTTTCGCGCACGCGGAGCATCTGTAGGGTGTTGAAATTGCCGATCACCTGACCGGCCTTCGCGCGGTTACCGATTCGCGCTTCGATATCGCTGAGGGTCTGGGTGTAGGCGGTTACCTGGATACCGGCACCGCCGCCCTTGTTAATCAGCGGGATGAATTCATCACCCATCAACTCGTTGAATTCATCGGCGTGGAGGTTGATCGGCAACTTGTCACTGTTGTTACCCGATTGGGGCAGGCCATGGTCGATGCCGTGTTTGTAGATGTGTCCGGCGACCGAGACCAAGTCGGCGAACATGGAGTTGCCCACCGCGGCGGCCACCTCGGCGTCGGTCAGTGCATCCAGACCGACGTAGACGATGCCGCGTTTTCGGATGATCTGCATCCAGTCGAAGATTGGCCGCGGGTCATCTAAATCGGTGTAGTTTGGAGCCAGTAACTGGGCGGTCTTGCCGGTGGTGAGTTTCTCCAGCAGCGGCAGGAGCGAGGCAACGATTTTGTCGAAGTAAGTACGGTCATATCGTACCGCCGAACGCAGTCCGTCCATTACCGGATCAAATACCCGCTTCAGCGCCAAGTACTGCTCGATGGCCACCACACGCTTTTCGCGCCCGATCATATGCCGGGGGATGTTCTTCTCGGAGAGCTTGCCTTCAAGCTGGACGATCACTTCCCACGCCTTTGGGTCGGTCTTGGCGAAAAACTGCTGGGCGTATTCGATAAACAGTGCGTCGATGTTGACCACATGTCGCTGGATCTGCAGGTAGTCCGGACGTCGGCCCAGCTCGATCAGAGCGCGGGCAATGATGTTGACGAAACGCCAGGCGAACTCGCGAAAGGCTGCGGAGTTGCCTTCACCACTGAGCTGCCCGGCGATGCGCGACGCCACTTCCGAAATACGTCCGAAACGCCCCACGGCGTTGTAGCGGGCGGAGATCTCCGGCCAGCCTAGATGGAACACATAAAACTCCTTTTCCCGACCAGCGCGTTTGGCTTCGACGTACATCCGTTTGAGCAGGTCGGCATCGCCCTTAGGATCGAAGACGATGACCACCTCATGTTCGACGCGGTGAATGTCCTGGGTGATATACACCTCGGCGAGCCGGGTCTTGCCGACACGGGTAGTGCCGAGCACCAGGGTGTGTCCGACCCGTTCGCCCAGCGGCAGACTGACTTCCGTTTCATCGGGCTCGACCCCATGCAACAGTGGCGAGCCACCTACCGGGGGCAAAGGCCGCAACGGATTGAAGGCACTGTCCCAGGCCGTGACACGGGCCAGTATCGAGAGTGGAAACGGTGCATGCTCCAGGCGCCGTTCGAGTCCACGGGCCAGGCGGTAGCTGGTCGGTTGGTCGACATAGTGGGCGACCGCCGGATCCTGGGCCTCGACCAAGCGCTGGGTATGCAGGCGGGTCCAGCGAAAGCCGCGACCCATGAACAGACGCTTGCGGCTTACCGGAATCTGCCGACTGGTCAGCTCGTAGCGGGGCAGCCGCCGGATATTGCGCCGATAACGCAGCACCTCCCAAGCTTGTCGCAGCCGGATAAGGCCGAACAGGGCATAGGCCAGCGCCGCCACCAGCCCGATCTCGGATGACAGGGCCACAGCCCAGGGCGAGTACACGCACAACACCGCGGCAGCGATACAGATTGCTACGGTGTACAGCTCCACCGCTGGCCGGAGCTTGGACTCCATCGCATGCTCGGCCATGACCTGGACTCACTGTTCCAGTGAGGTGGAAGTGATCAAGACGGGATAGTGCTCAATCTGCAGGCGGGTGGCGATGTCGTTGCCGTTGACCGGCAGGATGGTGATGCCCGGCGCGGCCGCTCGAATTCGGGCCAGGGCTTCAGTATCGGTCACTTCGACGGCGAGGCCGGCCGCCCCCATTTCTTGCAGTTCAGTCGCACGCTGATGCAGCCAAGCCAACGATTGGGGATCCTGCCCGACAAGGAAAAATGGCCGCAAGCCCGGCATGTCCAGGGCGCGAGTTGTGATTTGGCCTGGGCTCAAGTGAGAGCTGCGCACGGGCAGTATCCAGGTTTCATCGGCAAATGCAGGTAGGTCTGCATGTATGGCCCGAGCAGGCAGGGTCTTGTTGTTTATTGGCGGCCTGGAAGCGTCAAACTGGGGACGGGTGAAACCGCCAGGCTGAGCTTCTGCAAACGACAGTCCTGGATGGGCGAGCGCAGCCAAGAGCACGGCGAAGTAATACGCACTGTGAATTCGCTTCATGGTGGTGTGCCCTGTTTAAAGGAAACCTGCAGTCGTTCGAGTTGCCGGGTAAATCCGGCGCGGTAACGCGCCGCCGACGTTCCTCCTGCCGGGCGGTGATAGCGTCCGGCAGCTGACACCCAGTCACCGGTGACGGCGTGATGCTCCTGCAGCAGCGCGGCGGTCACGGCGAGATTTCGGTAGGGATCAAGGGCTTCGCAGGGGGTGGAATAACGTTGTCCGTGGTAACCCAGGTTGATTTGGCCGAGTCCGGCATCGACCCGCTTGGCGTCATGTCGGGCGAGGGCCTGAAGCAAAGCGTGACAGGCGGCCTGGCGAGTGGCGAAGCGGTAAGGTGTTCCAGCGATGTTCAGTGTCCAGGGCCAGGGCAGCAGTCGACCACGGACGTGGATACCACTCTCCTGCAGGGCGATAGCGAATAGCACCGTAGAAGGAATGTCGGCGTCATGCGCCGCCAATTGGTAGGCCGGAGGCGGAAGTTCGTCAGCCTGGACGGCGAGCATTGTCAGCATGAGCGCAATACCACTCAGTCGATGCGTTGCCATTGTCCATTCACCTCTTGAAATGTGGCAGGCAATGGCCCCGGGGCTCCCAGGCTGAACCAGCGACCACGGTCATGGTTCAGGGTGATCTGCCGGCGTTGAACCTTGGTCGGATCAACGGCTGCTTGCCGAGCCCAGCTACGGACGCGTTCATCCTCGCCTTGGCTGCCCACCAGGTAGATATCGAACGCCGTGTCACTGTTTTGCAGACGCTGCGCTTCGGCGGTGCACGCTGGGCAGTGGTCCTCCACAAACAAGGCTTGACGCGGCATGACCGCTGAGCTGGCAGGGGACGGGGATGCCATGCCCTGGATCGGCAGCAGCCCGGGAAACAGCTTGGCCCAGGCCGCGGTGTAAGCGTTTTGGTAGGCCAACTCGCGCTCAGCGCGTTTGGCTTCCAGCGCTACCTGCAATTGGGCATAGCGCTGGCGCTCTTGGTCGGTCTGGGCCTCGACCCCGAGTGCGGTTAACGGATCGAGGTGCGGGCTCCAGAAACCGCGTGGGCCGGCTTGGATCTGTTCGAAGCGCGTCCACTCCTGCTCCGTCAGACCCCAGCTCGCCGCCTGTTCAGAGTCAGAGCGCCCCAGCGGAGCAGACTGCGTGTCCTGGGTCCGTGACTGTGTCGTGACGGGGTTGCCCATCGCAGCGCCCATGGCCAATAGCGAAGCGAGACAGACGACGGTGGGCAGTAGCGCTCTGTTCATGTTCGCTTCTCAAGGGAGGTGCACGGTCTGGTCTGGCTGAGTGGCCACCGCGAAGATGGCTGAGTTCGACTCCAGCACTTTCAGGTGCCAGGCTCCGAGCTGCTCGCCGCTATGCAGCAGCCGGACATCCGTGAGCGAGCGACTGTCATGAGGTGCGACTGCCAAAAAACGCTGACCACCACGGGATTCGACCCCCAACACCGAGAACGGTGGCGAGAGCGGGACGGGCTTGGGGCGAGCGGTCTTTTTCGGTTTGGTCGCAGAAGGCGTCGGCGGTGGAGGGAATGGCTTTGTCCTGAGGTCCAGGAGCTGCTGCTCGACCTGTTCAAGGCGTGCGCGCAGCGCTGTTAGGTCTGCCTCGGTGGCGCGGGCTGCCAGACCATCGCGCAGCTCCTGTAGTTCTTGTGCCCACTGATCCAGCATCGGATCGAGGGTATTGGCCTGTTGCTCACCGGTATCGACCATCTGCTTCAGGTCTTTCAGTGCGTAATGCAGCTTCTCCTGGGCGTCCTTGAGGGCGCTTGAATCATGTTGTAGGGAGTCCAGGGTTTGTCGGTATTGCGTGTTCGTGCTCTGCAGTTCGGCCACGCGTTGATACTGGTTATACAAACCACCGCTCAGGCCGGCGATCGCCAAGCAAAGCAGCCCAATGATGAGGGTTTGAAACGTCGAGGCTCTCATGGGCGTGCCTCCAACAGATAGGGCGAGACGGGTGTGATCAGCGCGACGCCGGTCTCCGTTTTCTGCTGTTCGAAGCAGACTGAACGGCTGACTTCGTCGGTCGTGAGTTGCCAGGCGGGGCCAGCGAGCACTTGCAGCGCGCGGCGTAAAGGGATTGGACCAAGCCGGTAATGGGCAGCGGGGAGGGGCCGAGTAAACAGCACCCTCACCGACGCGGTAACGGGGCAGAGCGCATAGCCCGAGCGCTGCAATACGTACTGCAATGCATCCTGCACCGAAGGGTTCAGGCTGGACGGGATGCTCACGTCAATGATTTGGGCAAGAAGATCGCGTTGTTCCGTGGTGGGCTCGGTGCTGACCAGCGTGTAGCGGCCATAACGAAGCTCTGCCGGATGGCTTTCTTCGGCTATGCCCTTCGAGTGCTGGGCCCGATTGGAGCCACTGTCAATCTCTGGATCGGTCGGCAAAGGGTTGGGGATTTGCGCGGTGCAGGCGCTCAACAAACCCAGCAGGCAGACAGGCGTGAAAAAACGCTCCATGGAAAAAACCTCATGTCAGATTCAGTGCAGAACCTGACATGAGGTGAAGGAGCGATTCAGTGAGAAAGTTGATTCAAGGTGGGTCGTGTTAACGCTGAACACGTTGCTATTCATCGAAAATGGCGAGCCCATCCAAGACGGCAGCGTCGGGGTCGAAGATCAACAATCGCACATCCGCCAATGCCGCCAAATACAGTACGTTGACCAAGGCTTCCGGTGTGCCTGCGTCGAGTTGTTCTTGTCTCAAGCTCGAATAACGATTGCCCTCAATGTTCAGCAAGTTCTCGTCCGTCCATGGCGTGCCGATCAGTTTGCAACCGATACCGCAGCAATCTGGCAGCGTAAAAAGCTCGAACAAGAGGCCGGTTTGCCGCAGAGCGAAGTTACTGACCCACTCCTCCAGATAAAGCATCGCTGCTTCGGGAAGGTGCGCGGTACTGATTTCCCAGGCTCGACTGTAGTGTCCCGTTTCGAAGCTCAAGCGATGGACCATGGCTTGGGCCTCTTCCAGGGAGTACAGATCACCGAGGTGATGCCGCTCGTTGAGCATTTCGCCCATTACAGCGTAGATCACTTGGCGCACTAGCCCACTGGACTGACAGCGTTCGTCCAAATCATCCGAAATGGAATGGCCTTTGCTGATAATGGCGAAATCGTCATTGAACAGGCAGGGGAACAGTTGCAGCTCGTCGTCGGGCAGATGGGCCTGTGTGTCGTGCACGGGTCGAAAGCAGGGAGGGCAGTCGTCTTCGTAGGTGATCAGTAGCAGCCGTTCGATATGAAGGTTGTCGTAACCGCGAGCAAATGGGTTGGAGGCCGTCAGCAGGGCTGCAGCTTGGTGTGTGGGGTTCATGAAGGTTCTCCAGAATGAAAATGAACAAGGCGCCCGAAGACGCCTGTGAGGGTTAAAGCCAGCCATGTTCGGCAAGAGAGAGAGGACGACCTTCACCCACGATGAAGTGATCCAGTACGCGCACTTCGATCAAGGCCAAGGTCTCTTTCAACCGTGCAGTCAAGACGTGATCCGCCTGGCTGGGTTCTGTACAACCTGAGGGGTGGTTATGAACAAAAATGGCGGCCGCGGCGTTATGCGCTAGGGAACGCTTGACGACCTGGCGGGGGTAAACGCTGGCGCCATCAATGCTGCCGTGAAAGAGGACTTCGAACGCCAACACCCGGTGCTTGGCATCGAGAAATATCACACCGAAGACTTCATGCTCTTGTTGCACAAGATGCAGTTTTAGGTATGAGGCCACGGCGTCAGGCGACGTCAGGTTAGGGCCGCGGTTGAACAGCCGACGATCCAGAATATGCAGTGCTTCGTCGATCACCTGGTTTTCTTGGACGATACAATCAGCCTCGAAATCCGAGGTCTCAATCAGGGTGAGTGGGGTGTTCATGGGGGTACCTCCGAAGGGAAAAATCAGGGGTACACGCCCGAGGGGAGTGGTGTCCCCGAGGTGGGTGTGGAGTCGCGGGCGTTAGCAGGTGGCGCGCTGTTTACAGCCGCGTGAATCGGTGGCGTTGACCGTGTAGGTGTGAACCACAACCGTCGCAGGGCAATGGGGAAAAGGCTTTTATTCCCCAGCCAGTTTCGGGATCGAAGTCGGCACTGATGGGCATTAAGCGAACCAGTCCACGAGGGATGTCAGCGATGCGTTTCTCGATTTCATTCGTCGTGTAGTAGAGCGACAACGTGCTGTAGTCCTCGTAAGCCGTAGCGAACAGGCAGTCGTCGCAAAGCCAGAAGGATTCCATGTTGGTTCTCCTGTGCGGATTGAAGAAAAGGCGCTCGACGGAGCGCCTTGATGAGGAACATCGTGGACTGTTCAGGCGGACTGAACGGTACGGGTGGCATCACGGCGGGCCGTGCGGGGAGTGGGTGGAGATTCAGGTTCGACCCGAGCCTCTGTTGGGTTTGCGGACTCCTCAGCTTCGGCATCTGCCGACGCTGAGGATGGCTCACTGTTTGGCACTGGCTCAGCAGGTGCTGTTACTTGCTGCCTGGCGGGCGCTTTGTATTCGAACGTGCCGTTGACCTTGATCCAGTCGATGAACAGCAAACGACCTTTCAGGCTGGCGCCCGGTTGGCCTTGTTTCTCGCCTTTCTCGTAGAGAAATGGATCGATCCACAGGTCGCCGATACGGAACGACAGCAAGACCTTTTTCTCGGCGTTGACGGCGTCCATATAGAGTCGAATCAAGCGTTCAGCTTCGCCCCCCGCGACTTTGCAGTCGAAACGGGTGTACTCGACCGCATCGGAGGCACCGTGCAGGGCGGCGATATCGCAGGCCATGAACGGCTGGCCGCGGCGGACTTGGACTTCACGAACACGGTTGAGGTAACCGATACCGACGGTGTGCAGGTTGAAGTAGGTGGTCACTTCTTGGGATTGGTTGGCGTGGGCCATGGTAGTTCTCCTGTTTCAAGGGAAAACGGCGACGCACAGTCCCTGACGGGGAAGTGAGCCCCCGTCAGAGTGGGTAAGGTGAAGGCGAGCGATGAGCGACTCGGCACCGGCAAGCCGATGACGATCAGAACGATGCGTCTGGGGAAATAGCGGTGCAGCAGAGGAGCATCTGCGTTGGTGATCCGCAAGCATAGGGTAGTGGGCATTCATCACCGCTGAAGCGGTAACCGCGCGAGCTTCCGAACGCTGATCGCACTTGGGTAAACCACCACGAACGTGGCGTAGCCTTGAAGGTTCTGGCTACCTGGGCTGGGCTGTCAACGACAGCGAACCACGCCCTTTGTATAAGCCTGTCATAGGGGAGCGTCAAGACGCTGCCACCCGATTTTTTATGGCCGGAATATAGTGGTAGTCACTGGACTGAAGAAAGTGAAGAGTGCGCCTGGCGGGGTGCCAGGCGAAGAAGAGAAAAGCCACCTTTGACGGTCATACGCAGTCGATAAGCTCCTCGCAAAACTTGATTTAACTGCGCCATGATTCGCCAACCGACCCGTGTCGTGGCCTGGATCGGAACATGCTGGCACGCATCCGCGCACAAAGGGTGCCCAGTGTTTCCCCGGCGGGCTCCGGGGCTGAATACAATCGCCGAAGCGGATGACCGCTATTGCCTGGTACAAGCAACAGCGGTCATCCGCCACATTGATCAGGTCGAGCACAAACAGGAATGAAATCCCACTGAAGAGAAGGCCCCGAACTCTAGAAGTCCGACCGAGCTACCCGGAGCGCATCGGTCTTGGGTCGCCGTAGGCGATGATCCGAAGGCACTACAGCAGAGTGGGAAGGATGACGTCAAGGCTGAGGGCAACCCTCAACGCCTCGAGATCGACTACGAGTGAAGGAGCCTATTTCTTGGCGAGATGAGCAGCCAATTGCTCGACGGTGGCCAGGATAAAGGCACGGTCACTCTCTTTCAGACCGTTCAGCATACCCGCAATCATCTGGCCTTGGTCGTTGGGACGACTGCTCGACTCCGTGAGCAGCTCATCCATCCTGCATTCAAAAATATCTGCTAACTGCATCAGCTTGACCACGGAGAGCTCCACCACACCCCGCTCCAGGCGCGAGATGGCTTCACTGCCAATCCCCAGGCGTTCAGCCACCTCTTCCTGGGTCAGATTACGCTGGGTTCGGTGCTTCGCGATCATGCGCCCGATTTGGGCTTGGGTTGGATGTTTATGTGCCAAGTGATGAGTTCTCCAATTCAACCCGAATGGTTGAGCAAAGACCCATTGACATGAACATCCTTGTAGGTTGAGTATCGACTTATAGGGTTGTTATATTGACTGAAATATCTGGTTGTCGCGACGTGACATGTGTTCCCCCAGGAATTAGAGCGCGTAGTGACCAGTGAGACTGAGCGGTCTGATAGGACCAAATGGAGGCAAGGTTGAGCATGGATGAGCAGCGAGAGCAAGACATGGACCTGATCTGGGCTCGAACACTGGAGCTGTTTATCAAGATCCATGACTGCCCTGATAACCCTGAACACCGCGACAGCCTTGTTCATTGGCTTAACGAAGATCCTGCTCACCTGAAAGCGTTCAACGAGCTGGGGCAGATATGGATCGCGACAGGCATCGCCTTGGCCCGTGAAATAGGACGACCGCTAGACGACTTGGAGAAGGGTCAGGCGCCGTTGATGATGCACTGACAACACCCCCCCGAGGTTCATGTGAACACCAATGGCGACTCATTGAAGACGCGTACCTTTGCTGATCGGCACAGTGCCTTTGCAGTCCGGGTACTGGGAGCATGACCAGAACGGCCCTGATTTTCCCTTACGCCTGAGCATTGAGGCATTGCAATTGGGGCAAGCCGGCCCGGCTTCGACCGGTACCGACAAAGTGAGCGCTCCGCAGTTTGCGATCAGCTGTGTAATCCAGTGCGCCTGCTTGGCAACGAATGCATCCAAGGTCAGACGTCCCGCTTCGATTTCATCCAGAGCCTGCTCCCAGATCGCTGTCATACCCGGATCCGCGACTGCAGCGGGCACTGCCTCGATCAGGGTATGGGCCGCTGCGGAGGCCATCAACGCTCGTTTTTTCTTCAACAAATAACCGCGATCAATCAACCCTTTGATAATGCCAGCTCGCGTGGCTTCGGTGCCGATACCGGTGGTGTCCCGAAGTTTCTGTTTCAGGCGCGGATCGTTGACCAGCTTGGCCACATTTTTCATTGCCTTAATAAGATCGCCCTCGGTGAGCTGTTTGGGAGCAGCGGTGCGCATGGATTTGAGTTCGACGTTGTCCACTGCGCACCGCGTACCCTGCTGTAGGACGGGCAATACCTGGGATTTTTGACCGGGTTCATCGCCTTCGGCTCTGTCGGATAGCAAGCTTTTCCAGCCTTGGACGAGGATCTGTTTGCCAACAGCAGTCAAACGTTCGGCGCCGCACTCCAGTTCGACCTCGGTTCGATCAAACTCGTGATGCGGCAGGAATTGCGCGAGGTAGTGGCTACGAATCAGTTGGTAGACTTGGCGTTCTTGTTCGGACATCCGCCCAAGGTTCGCTGGCTCGGTGGTGGGTATGATGGCGTGGTGCGCGGTGATCTTGGCATCGTTCCATGCTCGTGAGCGCAATGATTGATCGACGCTTGCGAGCGCTGGGCTTAACGCAGGATCCATTCTGAGCAGGGCATCGAATACCGCGGCTACCTCGTTGAACATGCTCTCTGGCAAATAGCGGCAATCGCTGCGCGGATAGCTGGTGGCTTTGTGCGTTTCATATAGGGCTTGGGCGATGTTAAGGGTTTCCTGAGCGCCGAGTCCCAGCTTGCGTGAACAGACTTCTTGCAGTGTGCTCAGGTCGAAGGGCAGGGGGGGCGCTTCGCGGAAATGCTCAGTCTGCAGCAAAAGTACTGTGGCGCTTTCATTGCTAGAGATCGCTTGGACGGTGCTACTGGCTAGCGCCCGCCGCAGGCAACGGCCGGCCGCGTCAGCCCCTGAACTGGGTGGTAACCACGACGCGATGAATGGTTGCCCCATTGAGGACAGGTGCACGTCCACGTCCCAGTAGGGCACCGAGACGAAGCTGGCAATTGCCCGATCCCGATCGACCACCAGACGTAACGTGGGTGTCTGGACGCGCCCAACTGACAATACACCGTCGTAACCTGCCCGCCGTCCGAGGAGGGTGAACAACCGACTCAGGTTCATGCCTATCAGCCAGTCAGCGCGGCTGCGTGCGAGGGCTGAGTGATAGAGCGGGAAGGTCTCCTGACTAGACTTCAGTGAGGACAGTGCCTTGTGAATTGACGCCTCGTTGAGTGCGGACAACCAGAGGCGCTCAACATGGCCTCGGTAGTTGCAGCGTTCCAGTAACTCGCGGGCAATCATCTCGCCTTCGCGATCGGCATCGGTCGCGATGACGACGGTGCTAGCTTCGCTGAGCAGGCGCTTGATGACTTTGAACTGTGCTGCAGTCTTGGGTTTGACCTCGACCTGCCAATGTTCGGGAACGATCGGTAGATGATCCAACGACCAGGATTTGTACTGATCGCCATAGGCTTCAGGTGGGGCCGGTTCCAGCAGGTGACCGATACACCAGGTGACGGTTGTCTCGGGCCCGATCAAGCAACCATCGCCACGTCGGCTGGCTCCGAGAACCTTGGCGATGTCACGACCTTGGGAGGGTTTCTCGCAGAGAAAGAGACGCATAGAACTGCTCCGGGTTGAGTTCGGAGCAGCGTTGTTGGAAACAGCAGTGGCGAGCTATGAGAAACCCGAATGACAGGTTCCTCATATTTGTCGATGAAGGCAGCCATGGATAGATCGGGCCTAGGTGTGGCGTGGGGCAGCAGGGCGGATCTTCACGAGCAGCGAGTAATAATGGCAAGAAACTTCGCGTAGGCGCATTTTTTATGCCTAATGCCCGTCAACCTGGAGACGACGGCTCTCTGCGCTTTTTGGACTTTGACGCAGACGACCTGGCATGGTCTGTAGTTTGCTTAACATCTGCCGCAGATGCGGCCGGTTCACTGGATCGTTCCCGCATGACCACACTGTGTACCCGATGGGGTAGGATGCCGACTCGACGGGCCTCGATCTTGAAGGTCACCCGCGCATTGTCTTCGCTGTCCTCCCACTCATCGCGTACGGTACGGCCTTCGACCAGCACACGCATGCCTTTCTGGTACAGCGTGCTCCAGTGTTCTGCCTCGCGGTGCCAGAGCTCAACTGGCGCCCAATAGCCGCCCCGATCTTCATAGCTGCCCTCGCGTGGCACGGGGTTGTCGAAGTACACATTCAGCCGTAGTAAACGCCGTGGCTCGTCATTGCCTGATGAAAACTCCTGGAACTCTGGCGTACTGCCAATGTTGCCTTCGCCGACAAAAAAAGTACTCATCCTGATACCTCCACTGCGGTTGTGAACTGGCGCAGCAGCCGTTCGGCACTGTCCATTTTGATCGCGCAGGTCGTGGCCTGGCGGTAGAGCGAATGCACCACACTCATCTGTAGGTTCAGCGCGATGCGATTGCATTCGAAACGGTGTAATCCCTCGCGTACGACCTGCGGCAAGGCTTTGTTGCAGACCTGGCGTTCCCAGACCGAGACTCCCATACGGGCAAAATCACGGGTGCGCCAACGCAAAAAGGTGCTGCCAGCGCTGGTGTTCTGCAGCACCAATCGAATATCCAACAGTGAGTAAGGGGGCTGTCCAGCCTGCTGCAACACCGCCTCCATCAGGCGGCACAACTGCGCCTCGATTTCCCTCGCCACCTGCGCCAGATGCTCCAACTCCCCCTTACCCTTAAAAGGTTTTAAAAGGCCTTTTAGGTAGGCAGCGTGTTCGAGTTGTCGATAGGCATCCGGTGTCAATGTTTCGAAGGGCATTGGATGAGCCGGGATCATCGGATTCATGCTTCGTCCTCCGGCTCATTCACTGTCGCAGACGACGCTCCCACGTCCTCTGCCAACGCGTCGGCGTCATCCACTGCCACCGCACCACGGCGAGTGATTGGCGGCGCGAACTGGGAGCGGCGATGACCCTCCAGGATGTCCATCGGGGGTAAACCCATCTTCTCGATGGCCGCAATGGCACGGGCGTTGTTCGCCGCCATGTCATCACGCGTGACGCCGGCGTGCCGGTAGCGCTGTGCCTGACCAAACAGGCTGCGCAGCAAATGGGCGCCGTCGTCGATCCAGGCTTCCATGTCGATGCGGCCGATCAGGGCGGTGTGATGGGCCAATAGGGTCCGGCGCACCAGAGTGTCGTATTCGGTCAGCAGGTAGACCGCCAGAAAACCCAGCTGGCTGCCGATGTACAATGGCAAGGTGACGGGGTGGATGTTGAGGTTGTCGCCCATGTCGATCTGTGTCGGCAGGTCCTGTCTGATTCGGTCCAGCTGTTGGGTCAGTTCCAGCATCCCAGCCTTGGCCTGCATCAGTTTTTCTTCGAGTTGCACGATGGCCCAGTCGGCGTAGGGATCGTCCTGGGCCGCGGTTTGTTTGATCAGGTTGGTGACACTGATGTAGCCGGCCATGCCCATGATCGAGTGGACGCCTTCACGTGCGACCCTACCTTGCCAGATACGGGCGGCGTGGTGGGTGTGCAGGGTCAGGGTGATGCTGCTGCGCAATGAACCCAGATTGAGTTGATAGTGATCGGCCACGGTGTTGTCCTCGCATTCGCTTGGACAGGAACGTTGCGACAGATGAGGGGCAAGGACAGCCAAAAAGCTGAATGCGGTCTGTTCGGTTTGGTTTAAGAGGGTTAACTATGTAGACGTCAGTGGATTTGATGCCACTGGCATCAAATCCACTGACGTCTACATTCACGGGAGGAGATGTCCCGGCTTTTCTTTAAAAGTTTGATGGTTTGGTCCGATGTGTTCGTAGAGTGGAACTTCATGGATTTGATGCCACTGGCATCAAATCTACTGACCTTCAGAGCGTTTGCCGCGCAGTTGGCGTAGCTCATTCAGGCACGCTTGAGCGAGGGCTGATGCAGGTTCGCCCGGTTGTCGAGAGGGGCGCGAGGGGGCCGGTGTGGCCGGTACTGCAACGGGGGACGACTCTGCCTGACCTACCCAAGGACGAAATTCGCCTTTCAGTGCTCGCTGTATCAGTCCCATCAGATAGGCCGCTGGCTTGCGGATACCACCGGCCGCACAGCGTGCACCGGCTTCGTTGAGTACTGCTTGACGATCCGAGGGTTTGAGCTTATTCAGCGCCACGGTGACGGCCTGACGCTCGCTCGGACTCAGGTGCATCGGCTCGGGCCAGTGAAGGTTATCCACCGCTGGGGTCGCGCACCGTACAGTACTTATACTTTCTTTTAATACAGTACAGGCGCCATTCGGATTCCGAACGGTGCCAGAAATACTGGCGTTCACGCCTGTTTCGGATTCCGAACGAGGGCCTGCACGATTTCGAACGAGGGCATCTTCCCCCCGTTCGGAATCGTGCAGAGTGGCATCGGTTGCCGGATCCAATCCTTGCTGCGCCCAAAGTTCGCCCCAGCTGTCGAGTCGCGTCGGTAACCGATCCCGATCGATGTTCGTGTCTTGGCGGATTTCCTCCACAATGTGCTGGGCGACAATACGCACAGCCTTCGTTGCATGACCGAGGGCATGTCCGACTAGCTCCAGGTAATCCTGATCCAGTTCTATGGCTTCGGCGGGGGTTAACGGCTCATCGTGCAGAACGTACAACGAACCTTGAAGACGTCCGCTGAGCTGATCGCGTCCGCGACTCACCAAACTGAGCCAGCGCGTCAACCTGAGCATCGTCAACACCCGAGCAATGGTTTCACGGGAGGCTGCCGCACCGTAGGGCACGCTTGACAAGTACGGCTGCAAATCCTCATAGCGTGGCGTGACCACGCCACGGCCTTGCAGAATGAGCCGAAACACCTGCCAGGCATTACGTTCCAACGGTGTCAGCCGACTGTCCAGCAGCAGCCGACGCGGTACGACCTCGTGTGATTGACCACTGAACAGAAAGCTAGCCTGCAGAACCTGGTTGGAGGGTTGCTCAGTGGTAGGGCGTGCTGGCCAGCATTCACTCAGTTGCTGGGTGCATTGCTGCAGGACACGCTGCCAGCGGTTGGAAGGAGTAGTGTTCATGTTCCATTGCTGTACTGGTCGATCTGCTGCCAGACGATGGTCAAGCTGATCCGTTGCTCCTCCGCCAGCATCATCATGGCGTCGAGCTGATCCTCGGAGCCGTCCTGAGCGCGTAGCTGGCACCATCGCTGCCAGAGCGCATGTTCCTGCGCTTCGCTCAAATTCTGAGGACGGCCCTTACGGGTTTCTATCTTGAGCAGACGTCGACGCAGGGCGGTTTCCGAATGCGCCAAGCCGAAGCACCGATACATGATGGTGCTGCTGGCGCCGAGTTTGAGCGCTCGGTTGATCAAGCGCTCGTTCTGCTCGTCGCGATCAGCCTGCTCGATCAACCGGTGTAACACTGGTGAGTCGATCTTAACCTCGACCCAAGACACGGTGGCATGGGCCAGGCGCGACAGCGTGGTGGGCGGTAAGGATTGCAATAAGTAGATGTCGTCCTCACTCAGCCCGAGTGCCTTGCAGCGTTGCAGATTACCTAGACGCAGCTCATGCAGTACCTGGGTCAGCATGGCCTGGTTGAGCACATTGAAGGACAGGCTCATGGCAATTTCTCCGGTGAGTCGTCTTCAGGGGCAAGCGTTAGGTCGATGAGACGACGGGCCAAACGGATCAGGCGATACAGTTTGATTAACAGCCTGTCGGGCAGCCGCTCCAGTCCCACATCCATGGCGGGACGATCTGTGAGCGGGAGTTGATAGACCCCCAACAACAGCTGCCCGAACAGCGCTGAAGGCAGTTGCTTGCGATCCTCCCAGTTCACTTCGTCTTGAGCACGCAGCAGGGCCAGTAGCATTAAATGAACGCCGGTCGCGCGAGGTGCTGCAAGATCAACTCGCTCGATGTTGAGGGCGAAGCCCATGCCATGCTTCTGATCGATGATGCTCTCGGGATGTCCGGCGTAGGTCGCCATTTCCCGAGCCAGTCCGGCGATAGCTAAACGTAGTTGTTCGGGGTTATCCAGTGTTGGTGCGATGATCCAGATGTCGTCGATCGTGCAGCCGTCGTCCGTCGGTGCTGCTTCGGTGGCAGTTTCGCGCTCGATCTGTTTGCGAATCTGATGAACTCGGGACGTAGGGCTGACCGCTGAAACGACATTGGTTTCAGGCGGTGTAAGCAGTTCCTCTCGCGCTGTTTCGGTCTGAGTCCTGGTCTCAGTTGATTTGGGGCGGGACTCGGAGGAGGGAGTTCCTACCGCGGCTTCATCAACGCTCGGCAGATGGCTGTTCTCTGAGGGCGTGGTGACGACAACGCTAGGCGTCGAGATGACCCTTTGAGTATCGCTCAGTTCCAGGGCTAACATGCGGTAGGACTGTCCGAGTAAGCGGCCCATGCGTTCGAGCAGTTCATCCTGGATTTGCTCAAGATCGAAGGATTCGGGGTCGGCATCGAAGTCGACGAGGGTACCGAACCAAAACTCGGCGAACTCAACGGTGGCGGTTGGATAACGGTTCCAGGTTCGTTCGGCCTGGCTACGCAGAGCGATCAGGCGTTCGATCTGGGACTTACCCAATCCGGCGTACAGGGTTTGCGGGATGGCGGGCAGTAGGTGTTCAAGGGTGTCCAGCATCCGGCTGATGTGCGACTGCGAAATTGGATAACCCCCAGCGGCGAGACGTCGTGCCAGCTCACGTTGCGAGAGCACAGCTCCATCTGGTTCGAGCATGGTTTTGAGTTTGGCCACGGCCAGCGCACGCTCAATGAATGTGAGCTGGCCATGCAGATCGCTTTCGGCCAGATGGCCGAGCAGGGCGCTGATTTCATTGCTCCAAGGCCGGAATAGGCAGTGAATGCGAAAGAAGCGTTCGTCACGGGTTTCCTGCCACAGTTCGCCGAGAATCGCCAAGCGAGTATTACCGCCGTTACGGATGATGAAATAAGTTTCTCCCGGGCGGCGGGTAATCGGCGGTGGTTGATCCAGCCCACGTTCACGGATCGAGGCTTTGATATCGTCATACAGCGGATTGCGGATGAAGCGTGGGTTGTGCTCGTAGGGCCGCAACTGCTCCAGCGTGACCAGCATAGGGGTGTCGATGACTGGATCGGATAGTCGCTCCAGTTCTGGACCCCGAGGAAAATGGTCCTGGTGCAGTTTGTCGGTGATCTCCTCCTGACTGAGCTTCTTCATTTGAACAGCCTCAGTTAACGCCGGTTACGCAAATGGTCACCGACCTCAAACTTAACGATCTCGGCTGTTCCCGAACCTTCGAAATACCGAGACAGTTTCGCGAGAAACCTACCCATGGCCGAGCGCCCACGCTGCAGGCGAAAGACCACAGTGCAGTACTCTTCACTAGGTGGATGATCTTGCCGAATGGATGGCTGAACGATGATGGGAAACTGATCCAACATCCAAAGACTCCTCGCCAAACGCTGTTGGCCTCAAGGTTGAACAAACAAAATACCGTCTTCGGAATTCGCCTTATCGAACCTCTGCGTATCTACTCAACCTAGAAATCGCTTCGCGCCATTCCGGAAACAACTCAATAGCCAGCGCTTGCATGGTTTCCAATGATGAGGACGAGCGTCGTTCACGTGACTGGCGAGTCTCGATACGGTGGGCTGGTAGACCAAGGGAGGCGGCATTGAGATAAGCCACTCGGTCTGGAACTACGGTGTCTAGAACTGAGATGTTGGTCACCTTAGCGAAGCTTTCACGCAGGCCATTGATGATCATCCGGCTGTCTACCCGATTGGCGTTCACTTGGTTAAGCAATAGCCGCAAGGGTGGCGGCGAAATGCCCAGGTGACTAAACGGTTCGAGCTCACTGAGCAGCTTCAAGGTACCGCGGCGCAGTTCGCGGGCCGCGAGCATTTCCGGAGTGATAGGGGAAAGGGCGAGATCGGAGGCTAATAGGGCCACCTCCAGCAGGACGCTGCGTGCACCCTGCGTGTCGATCAACAGCAGGTCATAATGGGGGCGCAATATACTTAACAGATTGCGCAGCCGCAGCCGTCCATCCGGGGCGTGTATTAACAGTGAGCCAAGTCGGCCTTGGTCATCGTTGGATAGGATCAGGTCAAGTCCTGTAATCACTGTCTTGGAAATGAACTGCGCAGGGGTTGTTAAGTTGAATGCGATGAACTCGTACGCACCCACATCAGCCTTCTGACTCAAGGCGTAATAGCTGGAGAGGGTGGGTTGGCTATCCAGATCGAGTAGCAGAACGCGCAGACCCGCATCTGCCAATAGACCGCCAAGGTTGGCGGCTATTGTGGTTTTGCCCACCCCACCTTTGGTGGATACCACCGAAATCACACGCATGGCATCAGGCCAGTTTATCTAAGCGTTCAACGACCCACTGCTCAATCTCCAGCGAGTCCCAGCCGACCGCACGCATGCCAATGCGTCTAGCCTGAGGAAATTTACCTTCCTTCATCAAGTTGTAGATGTGGGCACGCTTGAAACCGGTTTTACGCTCTACCTCGTCGCGCCGCATGATATGACGTTCGATTTGTTTTGGCGTCGCAGCAACGGTGGGGGAGGATTGATGGGACATGGTGGTCACTCCTAGAGCCAGATGGCGTTGGGTGGGAAGTGACCTGGATTCAATACCAAAAAACACTGCCGGTCATTGCAATGCAACGTCGGTGATTGCGGTGCAACCCTCATCTTTTGGCTTGGGCGAGACTACGTTTTGCGGCCGCAAATTTCTCATCCAACGATCGCTTGCTCAGCCCTGGTACTCCGTCGTAATACGCGGTTATGGAGTCGACGATGGAAGCCTGGCTATCGAATATAGAGTGCTTTCTTCCTGTTGAGGACGATCCCAGTATGGTATTTACCAGCGCTCCAATGACATTCAGGTAGCTCGCTTTGCTTTGGTTACTGACCTGCTCTTTGTTTTCGGCAAGCACGCGCAGATTCTCGCGCTCCAGCCCAGCTGCTTTGAGCTCATCGATCAGCGTTTGGAGGTGTTTCTCGGTTGCCTTTAACTGCACCTGTAAGGCGTCCCGATCTGCTTGTAATATCAAGTAGGTGCTGTAATGGATCGCAACCTGATCGGCGGCAATTGGGCTGAAAAGGAAGGTGGGGCGCTGATCTGGATGGTAGTGAAACATCCACCGCTTTAAATCCGAATGCCTGACAGTCAGTAATTTAATATCGACGGGAGTACCTGGTGCAACCGTAGTTCCCAGAGCTCCGTAAGGTAGTTCGTGGTTTCGAATGGCATCCAGAATTTTTTCTGTGTTGATGTGCAAGCATGGCCATTGTGGAAAGCCGTGGATAATTCGCCCTGGGGTGTCCCATGTTAACTCCAGAATCTGAGCCTCATGAGCAATAAGATCGCACCAGCGTATTGCTGCTTCGATGGGACTATAGAACAGCTTTTCAATTGAGCGGAAGCTATTGAGATCGTACATAGAGGTAGCCCTGTTATCAAAGGGCAGACCCGCTAGGTAACGTCTAAAGATCCAACATTTGATCTAGGCTTCCATGCGGTTGCTGTCCTATATTCCCTGATAAGTCACAATTTCTGTCGTCCTGATGCGTTTTTTCAGGCGGTATGTGAGGGGTGGCTATTCTAAGAATGCCGAGCCGTTCCCCTCACAGGACGGTTAGGACATCGCAAAACAAAACTAAGGATGGACACGATATCGCAACTATTTTTACCTCTCAGCTGTCTCTCCTGCCGGCTGGAGCCCTAATCAACTCCATCCACCGTCATAACTATTTTCGAGGCGCTGATGCAGGTGCCGGCCTTGTTCAACGTCCAATATTTCGGAGACCATCAGACCACACAGGAACCCTCGCATTTGATGATATGTGTTCCCCGCTCCCGCATGATTGAGGGCCTTCCAGCGATATGCTTCGACCTGAGGTCGTAAAAGGGGCAGCTCTTCTCTATCGTCCACCAACTGGCACAAGTCATCAAAAAACTGGTTGGCGGCCGCGATGGCGGCGATGCCTTGTAGGGACTCATACATGAATCGACCTCCTTCCCGTTGCTACATGCCTGGAACGGAAAACTGACGATAATGCGGTCCTCGCCATCTATGTAGCTTAGAGCGCAGCCGTGTTCTGCAGCTGCGTATCACTATCACCACTATGCGTTTCTGACATCGCTTTATCTCCGTGCCCAAGGCCTTTTTTTGGATGGTAGACGGGGATGCATCGTTAGGTCTCACATTCGTTTTAGAAGATACGAGCTTCCTGCTAACAACTGACTTAAACGAACCCGCTCGCTTGATGTACTGCCTAGCATGGCTAGTGAGTGGCACGTAGACGGTACTGGCGTTCAATGCGGGTTAGGTGAAGATCCTTCTTCTGATAGGTGCTAGCTAGGTCATGAAATCTACGATCCAGCACTAAAGTTGCCGACAGGTCTTGGCAGCCCAGGCCTAAGGCGACAGCTGCAGGAGAAAAACGCCATAGCCCCAAAGGAGAAAATGTCTATGGCGGAGGGCCACCAGACTTTAAATAGGATTACTCCTATTTATTAGGCAAGTGGCCGCTAAAACGGATTTTTTACTACTTGTGCCTCTAGCTTGTCATCTATTTATCAAGATTGTATGAAGAGTCTATCAATTTCTTATCAATGGCCGGATATTCAGAGACTTAGATGATGAGTGGTCGATCAATCTGTAGTGATATTCAAATGCGACCCTTTGGCAGATAAGACTTGGACTACTGATCGCTGGCCGTTATGTCTGCACTTAGTTGCTTGACGCGGACTGGGACCTTAAGCATGTACCCCGGTCTCATTAGGCGAAATCTATATTCGAATAGCGTAGAGGCTATCCACAGCTCTCTGAGCCTGAGAGCTGTTGCTCCAGCGCAGCCATTCGCCATGCCGCCGCAACAGTTAGTAGTACGGCTGATTCGGTCTATTTTTGATATTTCATTATGAATCAATTGGTTGGAGTTTTTTTTGGCGAGAACAGTATTTTTTTATAAAAATTGACGTCTTAACGAAAAATTCACAATAACTCGACCGTTTATTAATGGGCTCGGCCTAATTTGAGAGGCCATGATAATAAAAAAGGTGCTGTGATGGCCCAAACGTCCACGTTCGAGCGCTCGCTTATCCTCAGCAAGCTTGAATTGTATGCCGAGCGGCTTGCTGAGCTAGCGTTCAATCTTAAACGCTCAGGCCATCCCCATGATGCCGTGAAGCTTATGGTCGAGGTGGAGCAGTTGATCAACGTAATAGATCGCCTAAAGGCAATGGATATTGATTAATCTGTGATTAGCGCCCGGTTTTGAGCTCATCGTTCTGGGCAAGGTGAACATCCTAGGTCTCGCTGGATAGGCCTTTTTGTCGCAGAGGCCCGCCATCAGGTTGGAGATAGACAAGTCAACGTGCATCGGATCCGAATGCAGCGGGTAATCCACACTCAGTATCTCGACTCCGCGAATTGATCGGCATCGGCCTGATCCAGCCCTGGAGCGATGTGGGGAGTGGTAGGACACACTGTAGCTGTTTAAGCTCTACGCTTACTTGGTCAAGCTTCGGGCCTTAGCAGGGCGTACCAGCGTGAGTCACTCTAACCCGCGTTCGCAGGAACTGTGCGCAGAATGCTTTAGCAAGGCACTAAATATACGGCGGCCCTATTATTCAAAGAACACATGCGCTGTTGTTGGTCTTCCGGTTGCGAAGTGGCTGTAGCTGGCGGGTGTAAGGCTTCCTCTGCTTGAAGTCTGTTCTGCTGTTGCTGAGTGGCCGCAAGCTTTTGTCTCAGCGGTTGTAGGGCTCTAGGACTGTTAGGCGAAATCTTCTCCAATTCGGCATCAGTTTCCAAAACAGATGGCCGAAAAATCCCCATGGTGACCAATTGCCGATCCTGCTCAAGCGTGCTCATGGGTTTGCGAGCGAGAGTGTCAGAGTTGTTACGGCGCATCCGCCCTAAATGCCCACGGCAGACAAAACCATCACGAATTTTCTTGTGGTGCTCATGTGATTTCTCCCTTCACAGTCTTTGCCCAATGGAACGCAACGCTACGACAGAGGGGAAAGCTCGTCTAGCGCCGCTCATGCAGTTCAATCTGCGCTGAAGTGGCGTGAAGAGCGTCCGATCGGTTGCAATAGCGCCGGCGTTTCGTCGGAGCATTACTTCCAATGGTAATCATCCGTACTCTCGCTCAAGGCTGGGCCCGTCGGCGAGACATCGGTCACATCGAAAAATGGTTGCGACCGACGCCCGGTATCGCCCAACGCCGGGAAGGCGTCCTCAGTCGGACGCTTCCATGTCTAAACGTGCTGTTCTTTCTCGTTGTTGGTGATCCGCTCCCCGATGGCGCCCGCGAAAAGCAGGTCATACAACACTGGGATCAACCCTAATGTAACTAAGGTGCCGAGTGCCAAACCACCAATTAGCGTGATCGCCATGCCTGTCCACAAAGGGCCGGCAAACATCATCAACGGGATCAGTCCGACAATGCAGGTCAGTTTGGTCATCAAGATAGGCCTTAGCCGTTCTACTGCTGCCGTCAGGACAGCATCGTGACGGGATTGGCCTTCGGCGACACCCACCTCGATTCGCTCAAGCAGCAGGACCGCGTTATTCACAATGATCCCTGCCAAGGACAGCAATCCAAATGTGGCCATAAATCCAAATGGATAGCCGGTCACTACCAAGGCCAGCGCGGCGCCAATCAGTACAAAAGGGATGCTGGCAACGATGATCAGCAGTTTTCGGAACGAGTTGAATTGCCAGACGAACAGTAACAACATCGACAATACGGCAACTGGCATATATTGCACTAACGACTCATTGGCCTCTGCGGATTCCTCCATCTCCCCGCCAATTTCAATATGATATCCAGGTGGAAGTTTAAACTCTGCCACCTTAGGTGCAATCTGCGCGACTAGGGTCGCCGCCGTCAGCTCAGGATTGCGGCCTGAGATGGTAATGGTCCGGTTTAAATTGCGACGCTGAATCGCAGAGGGCTCTGAACTGAGCGTCACCTGCGCTATAGCCGCCAGCGGAACCGGCGAGCCGTTCGCTTGCGGATAGATCAATGTACTACCCACGTCTTCAGCTTGGTCACGCTCAGTCATCGACCCACGCAGCATGATTGGCACGGTCGTGTCATCGTCATGGATCTGAGACACCTGTGCGCCTGAGTATCGAGTCTGCAGCGCTTGAGCGACATCGGCGCTGGTCACGCCCGCGCGTCGGGCGCGTACCTGGTCAACCACCACTTCGTAACCTGAGATTCGAGCATCCCAATCGTCCTGCACGTTGACCGTGCCTGGCAGACCATGCAAAGCCTTAGCTATATGATTGGCCGCTGCACGTAATACGGTCTCGTCCGGTCCGCTGACGCGATAGACCGCCTTTCCAGATTCGGTGGTGCCCAAGGAAAATCGCTTTGGCTCAGCACGCACTTGCGGGTACGCCGCAAGCATATGGTTGCGCACACGAGCGATCACCGCATCCATGTCACTGCCTTGGCGCACACTGATGGTGAAGTAGCCTGCGTTCGTCGCAGGCAGCGGTGGATTTAATCCCAGTACGATGCGTGGGCCACCGTCTGAGACGTAGCCGATGCTGTCGACAATTTCTGGATTTTCCTGGTCATTCGCTAGCCAGTTGCTGATGTCCTTGACGGTCTGCAGTGTCTGACGAGAATCGGTACCGGGTTCTAGCGTCAATGGCATCTGAAATTGCAGCCGATCTGATTCAGGCAAAAAACTGTAGGGGAGGGACGCGAGTACCGCAACGGCTCCAGTCAGCATAACCAGCATCACGGCAATGAACATCAGTTTATGGAGCATGAGCGCTTGGATAACGCGCCGATAGCCCCGATACAGTTTTGAATCGTAGGCTGCCTGATTATTGTCTGCTGGGGCGTGCGCCTTGGCAAAGTAAAGGCATAACAAGGGTGTCACCGTCAGGCTCAATACCCACGACCCCAGCAGCGTTACAGCGAGCACTATCGGAAGTGATCTCAAGTACTCATTTGTGCTGGTCTGACCTAGGAAAAAAGGTGAAAACGCCAACACAATAACCAACGATGAAGTCAACAGTGGAATCGCTAGCGTCCGCCCTGCCTCTATGCAAGCAGAGCGACGTTCCTCTCCGGCCTGAAGACGTCGTTCGATGTCTTCGGCAATCACAATGCCATTATCCACCAGAAGTCCCAGGGCGATGATGATCGCTGCGATGGACACCGTTTGCAGTTCGACCTTCAGCGCGCTCATGACAATTAATGACCCGAGAATAGTTAGCGGCACGATTGCCCCCACCACAAGCCCGGTGCGCCAGCCCAGAAACAACATCACTACAGCCATCACGATAATGACCGTCTCGGCCATCACGCTATTCATCTTGCCCATTTCACGCTCAACCACGTCGGCCTGGAAGGTCACGACGTGTTGGGAAAAACCGGCCGGTAGTTGTTTGGCGATTTCGTTCAATCGTTGCCGTAATTGGAGGCCGAAAGCTGCGATGTTCTGCCCGGATGCCATCGAAACGGCAAGTACGACGGCCGGTTGCCCCTCATAAATTGCCGCCGTTTCCGGCGGATCGGCTGGCATCAAACGAACGTCTGCCAATTCACCCAACGCCACAACTGTTGTGTCATTGCCCCTCGGTGCGGAGATTAGAAAGCGACGCAGGTCGTCCAGAGTTCGCATCTCACCGGTTGTCATCACGGTGAAAGCCGATCCGGAAACAGAGGGCAGTCCTCCAGGTGTCACAACGTTTTGAGTACGCAGTTGTTCCAGTACGGCGTTGGGACTCAGCCCGAGGCCAGCCAAGCGCTGGCGGTCAAATTCGAGGTAGATGCGTTCTTCTTGCAAGCCGTATATAGAGACACGTTCAACGCCTGGCAACGCGTAGAGCTGCTCACGAGTATTTTTAAGTTGCTCGCGTATTTCGCTCATGCTGAAGCCGGGCGCGGTAACTGCGACGGATGCCACGGCCACGCGGCCGAAATCATCATCGACAAACGGTCCCAGGCTGCCCTGCGGGTATCCTGCCGCTGCCTCGCTCGCCTTAGCGCGTACACGCTGCCATAGCGCACTAAGGTCTTTGACCTGGTCGTATGCCGTGATCTGAATCATCGCGCTTCCGGGGCGCACGGTTGTGATGATCTTTTTTATGCCCGCCAGTTCGCGTAACTTTTCTTCGGTCGGTCTGGCTAGCAAATTTTCTATGCGTTCTGCCGGCATACCCGGAAAGTAAATTGCAACGAGCGCGTCACGAATGGTGATCGTTGGCTCCTCTTGGGAGGGAAACCGCAGAAACGTTAATACCCCGCCTATCAAAATCAGGAGTGCGGTAAATAAGGTCAGCCGGCTCGCGCCGAGTGCGCTTCGAGTCAGGTTCATAAGGCTTTGTCCCGGCCGATGTGTGTGGCGGGTTGATACAGACGTACCGCCTGCCCATCAACCAGGAATGCGGCGCCTGCAACCACGACGGTTTCGCCGACGGCAAGGCCGTCACGTACGAGTACTCGACCGTTTTCCACCGTTTCGGGGGTGATCTCGCGACGGCTGACTTTGGCGGTGGCTGCATCGTACACAAAGACACTTGCTTGTTTGCTCTGTGTTTGTGGGATAAGTGCCGTAACCGGCACAGAAGGCGCATGCGCTTGCGCTATTGGTAACGTAATTAGCACCGTCTCGCCACTGCGAAGTTCGCTGCTTGGTTCGACTGGACGGAAGATGGCTTGTACCAGCGCGCCATTTTCCAGGCGACTGGACAGGCTTTCCAATCGGATGGAGACGTCTTGCGCAGGGTTTGCGTTTGTATAGGCCGATGCGACATCCCCTGGCTTAAGTTTAGTAACCAACGCGGCAGGAAGCATGCCGACGACTTCAGCCTTCTCGGCGCCCTCAATCTGAAGCACGCTTTGTCCTGCTGTCACATCTACGAAGGGTTGAACTGAACGAGCGACGATGCGTCCATTAAATGGCGACACAATGGCGCTGGTGCGCACGGCTCGACTGGCCAGCGCTTCTGTTGCCTTTGCGCTGTCCAACTGCTCGTTGGCACTCAGGTAGGCTGCACGAGCAGCGGCGAGGGTCGCGGGTGAGATCACGCGATCATCAAACAATGCTTGCTGCTGGCGAAAATTCAGATCTCGTTCGGCTTTTTGCGCTTTGGCGGCGCTCACATCCGCACGGGCCTGTTGTAGTTTGAGTTGTGCAGGCTCTGGATCCAGCCGTGCGAGTGTTTGGCCTCGCCGAACCGTATCGCCGACATCCACGGCGATGGAAGCTATACGGCCTGAACCTTCAAAGCTCAGATCAGCGCGTTGTTCAATCCGGACCCGGCCCGTGATAGGAAGGCGATTGCCCTCGCTATCACGCACGGTTTCAACCTTCACAGAACGGGGCGGGGTTTGTGGGGGCGGCGTTGAACGGCCGCACCCTGCAATTAGACTTAACATCATTATTAACGGTACAAGAGGCGCGCGAGGGGCATGGATCACGACATGTATTCCCGATGTTTGATAGTTGAGCGACCGCCGTCTAGCAGGGTCAGAACGTATAACTGATGGAGGTAACGGCGCTCAGCGCGCCTTTGCGTTCGATCAGAGGGCTGTCCTCAACTTTTCCGCCCAATTCCGATGCGGTTACCAGCACATACGTTGACCAGTTTTCGTCAAATTTATGAGTCCAGTTCGCGTTCAGAGCGTACTGATTCAGGCCGCCTCCAGGAGTAAATGCGGTAAACCTCGATTGCTGAGATTGCTGACCAGTTACGCCGAAATAGGCCTGGTTGTAGCGATGATCGGCAGCTCGGACGTCAAGCCCAAGCACAATGATGTCTCTTGACTGGTTCAACACCGTCGCTTCGAGTCCGGCGCGATAGCGCGTGCCCCTTTCTCCGCCA
This sequence comes from Pseudomonas sp. ChxA, assembly GCF_030263855.1. Lineage (NCBI taxonomy): Bacteria > Pseudomonadati > Pseudomonadota > Gammaproteobacteria > Pseudomonadales > Pseudomonadaceae > Pseudomonas > Pseudomonas sp. ChxA. The sequence goes on along the minus strand of NZ_JARPMK010000001.1, from coordinate 3,768,864 downwards.
TCCAGCGCAAATTCGGCTTCGCCATTGACCGAGAGCCACGGCGTCAATTGCTGACTTAGATACAGAATACTAGTTGCTGTGCTGTCGACCTCGCCCATGCCTGAGAGTCGGTTAGCCCCAGGTCTAAAGTCGTTATTGCGATCATCCCTGCCAGCGTCGTAGAAAAAGGACTGACTGATGTAGAAGCCTGAAGGCGACTGCCATTGCAAGCCTAGCCCTCGATAGGTATCAACAAAAAAAATGCCGCGGCTTAGCGAGAGAACCGGAACCGGTACACTCCGGTAATCCTTTGAGCCCATGTAGCGGGGCCCACCAGCAACACCGACACCGACGCTGGCTTGAGTATCGCCACCAAAGATGCTGTCGGTGATTGAAGCTGTTTCAGCCTGCGCCTGAAGAGCCAGGGGCAAGGACATCACCGAACCGTAGAACACTTGGGCAACAGAGCGTCGTAATGCGTATGCAGAAAGTTTTTTCATGATTTTTTTCCTAACGTTGCTGGAGCGTTCATGCTTACGCCATAGAAGGCGTGGAAAAGGGCGATACGATTGAGGGCTAAGTCCCGTTGCGCGAAAATACCGTCGATGCGGGTTTGGTGGAGCCGCAGGCGTGCCGACAACAGCCGCGGTTGGTCCTCCCATCCTGCGTCGAAGCGCGCAGTCGCTCGCCGAACACGTTCATCCTCTGTGATCCCCAGTCCACGCTCGCTGCGCACTCGTTCAATCAGCGCGTTGCGGGCTGTGAGCACATCGGATACTTCTCGGAACGCTGATTGCACGGTTCTTTCGTAGTCGGCCACAGCCGCCTGTTTACGTAGCTGTGCCAGATCGAGATTGGCGCTGTTACGGCCATGATTGAAAATGGGCAGCGTGATTTGAGGAATGAAGGTCCAAACGCGGCCACCTGCATCGAATAGGTTTCCCAAACCATCGCTGGCAGTACCCAATGAGGTACTCAACGTAACTGATGGAAAGAACGCGGCTCTGGCCGCACCGATGTCAGCATTTGAGGCCCGTAGTTGCTCCTCCGCCTGAAGGATGTCGGGACGTTCCAGCAGCACCTCAGAGGGCAACGAATTCAGCCAGTCGAGCGACTCATTTGGGTTGGCCAATTCCTCGACCTTTCCCGCGGGGGAGGCGCCAGCGTAGCCAGTCAGCAACTGCAGCGCATGTCGTGCGGCGGCCGCGTCGGTTTGAGCCTGCTGCATTCTTGCGTGTGAGTGTTCGGTGTCGCTGCGTTGCAGGTTCACTTCATCTTCAGATAACGTCCCAACGTCTCGTTGGCGTTCGGCGAGATTGAGCAGGGTCAGCGTATCGAGATATGCGTTTTGCAGTTGTTGCGCTTGAGCCGCAGCTGCGCGATCAATAACATAGGCACGTAGAACTTCTGAAATCAGAGCACCGCGAAACGCGTGTTGTCCTTGAGCACTGGCCATATACCGATGCCTGGATGCGTCGGAAAGACTGCGAACCCGGCCGAAGAAATCCAGCTCGAAATCCGATGTGCCGATGGTCGCAGCGCTCAATTTCTGCCCGTAGCGAGCGTCGAGGCTGGGATCATTGAATTTCTGCCGGAAGCGTTGGACTGAGGCATTCACGCTGGGTAACTGCTGTGCACGATCAATTCGATTTAGCGCGCGTGCTTGTTCGACCTGGAGCGTCGCGACTTTAAAGTCACGATTGTTAGCCAAAGCACGTTCGACGAGCGGGACAAGATCATCGCTTGTCGAAAACGCCGTAAGAAAAAGGCGTTCCTGGCTAGAGAGCGGTTCCGATCTTCCTTCCGGAACCTTGGAGGTGGGAACCGTCGAGCTGTCAAACCGTGCTGGAATCGGTGCTTCAGGTCGCTGGTACGTTGGTGCCAGTGAACAAGCAGATAGACTGATGACTACAGGGAGCAGCACCCCGAATACCAGTGTCCCACTGCGTCGGAAGAAACCGGTCTGATTCTCTGTTGGTAAGAAAGTAGCCATCAACTCAACCATTCGCTGTTATCTTGGAGTGAGATGGTGGCAGCAGACTTTCAAGAATCGTTGCGGAAATTATCAAGGTTTTATTAAGAGGCTCGCATGGTAGGTAAAAGAATACTGGTGGTTGAGGACGACGCCTTGAGTGCAAGTACGCTTGAGGCCTACCTTCGCCGAGACGGTTTTGAAGTAGCTATTGCTGAAGACGGTCTTCGGGGTGTTGAAATGCACGCACGCTGGAAACCGGATCTGGTGTTGCTGGATGTCATGTTGCCCAAGTTGAGCGGCACAGAAGTTCTTTCCGCTATTCGCCGTTTGGGTGACACGCCGGTCATTATGGTGACCGCAATCGGTGATGAGCCTGATAAGTTAGGCGCACTTCGCTATGGGGCGGATGACTACATAGTCAAGCCTTACAATCCGAAAGAAGTTGTCGCCAGAGTGGTCGCTGTACTACGCCGAACAGATTCCAGTCGTCTTATATCAAAAGATCAGCTACGCGATGGTGCGCTGTTGGTGGATCTTCAAACATTTACCGCGCATGTTGAAGGTCTGGAACAGGGCAGTGTTGTGTTGGACCTTACGCCTACGGAATTTAATATATTGGCGACGTTGCTGAGAGCTCCCTTCAAAGCATTTACCCGTGGTGAACTGTTGGAGGCGTGCTTACCAGAGAGCGGAGCTTTAGATCGAGTCATCGACGCGCATATCCATAATCTTCGTCGTAAGCTGGAGGCCAATGGTATCGCCAATGTTTTGGTTACCGTACGCGCCGTCGGCTACCGGTTCCGGGGGACGCAGTGAAATTACCATTTTCGCGTAAACATCGCTCTACACTCTGGTATTGGGTCTGCTTGCGGATGAGTGCACTCGCGCTTGGTGTCATCCTCAGTATTGCCTTTGGTATGTGGCTGCGATTTGCAATTTGGGATTACAACACGACCCAGCAAATTCCTGCGTCGGTGAGACCGGAACTCGAAGAGCTTCGCGCAGATCCGCATCATAATGAGGCTCGCTTATGGGAGCTATTCCAGCGTTATTACGATGTACGTGACTTCCTCCCCGGTATCGCGAGCCGTGATTGGCTGTGGCTAGCCTCATTTGTCATGATTTCAATTCCCGTTGTTATTTTGGGCGGATTACTGGCCTCTCGCCCGCTATCTCGGCAGTTTTCGGATGTGGCCCGTGCCGCTCGAAAGGTGGCGCAGGGCGATTTTTCGGTGCGTGCGCTGAGCGTCCCTGGCGCCCCCGCTGAAATCATAAAGCTGGCGAAAGACTTCAATAGAATGACTGCCAAGCTCGAGCAATATGAGCGTGAGATTCGGGTATCCAGTGCTGTACTTGCCCATGAGTTAAGAACACCCCTTAATGCGGCGGCTGGGCGTGTGCAAGGGATGTTGGATGAGGTCTTCCCCAGTGATCCGCAACAGTTGATGCTGGTCAAGGGCCAACTTGATCAGTTGAATCGGCTGGTGGGTGACCTGCATCTATTATCTTTGGCCCGGGCGGGCCAGTTAGCGATGGAGAAAAGTCTGTTTTCGGTGAACGCATTGGTGTCGGAGCGACTTGAGTGGGCCGCACCTCAGCTTGCTGTGGCTAATGTTGTCATCCAGATCGAGGTTGGGCCTGAGTTAATGTTGCTGGCTGACAGAGATCGGCTTGGCCAGGTCCTTTCCATTTTGATCGATAATTTGATCTGCTACGCCGCACCGGGTAAGTCCGTAGAAATAAAGGCCAGTCAATGTGAAAGTGCGCTTCACCTGATTGTTGCCGATCGTGGACCTGGGGTGGAGGATGACCAGTTGACGCGTATATTCGACCGTTTTTGGCGAGCGGAAAGTTCTCGCGCCCGTCCTTTGGGAGGGACTGGGTTGGGCTTGTCAATTGCTTCCGCTATTTGCGACGCTCACGGCGGTTCTATCAGCGCATACAACCGTGAAGGGGGTGGGCTAGCCATTCGTATGTCAATTCCCTATGGCTGATTCAGGAGGTTGAGCATGTGGTTGACTCACTGCTCGGATCAGCGATTAATCAAGCAACAGTAGTGTGCCAATTGCAAGCTTGAGACTGCTTAACCCTCCTGCTCAGTGAGTTGAGGCTTTGACGGGTGTAAGCGCGACGTCTCGGATGCGTCCCGACAGCGTTGAAGGCGGGTAGCAGGATTCTCGGTCCTTGGCCCGCCAAACGTACTCGAAGCGGCGAAATCAGGATCCGATTAACGTCTGTGTAACATCTTGATCAAATCTTGATATTTTCCAAACCGTTTATTGAAAAACAGGGTGTAGCCTTGTTCCGAGTGCTTATTGGTGTGCCGGCGTGGTTTATGTTGGTGTGCACTTATTATTCAAGTCAGTGAGCATGTCTAAGTCCGCTTTCTGCGTTTGCGTATTAGTCGAATTGACTGCCGGAACAACGTTTAGGAACACTCTTATGCATCAGTGTGATGACTGGATTATCTGTGAGCACTGCGATTCAGTCTTCGAATCCTTGCCGCTGAAGCCAGGTCAGACATCCATTTGCACGCGTTGCGATGGTGTGCTCCAGCAAGGTTCAGCGCTGACGATTGAACAGTTGTTTGCAATCTCGATAGCCAGCGCGCTTTTGTTCGTATTTGCTAATGTTTTTCCCGTAATCGATATAAGTTTTCAGGGTGCGGGGAATCAAGCAACATTGTGGTCATCCGTATGGGCACTTGCACGAGGAGATATTACGCCAATTGCCTTCGTAGCAGGTGTATGCATCATACTAGCCCCAGGGCTGCAAATTGGTCTCTTGTGCTGGTTGCTTGGATTTGCCTACCAGGGTAGGCGTGCACCGGGGTTTATGGGGTGTATGCGGCTTTTAGTGAAGTTGAAGCCCTGGAGCATGCTGGAAGTATGTCTACTCGGTATTTTGGTCGCCATCATTAAACTAAGTGGGCTGTTAGATGTGCGCCCAGGTATGGGGCTGGTTGCATTAGTATTACTCTGCGTTGTCAGCATCATTGTCACCAGCAAAAGTATGCAGCGGCTATGGGATGAGGCAAAGGACGTATGACGATTCAACGTCCGCCAATTGCTTCAGAGTTGCAACTGGTTCTCTGTCACACCTGTAAGAAGGCAAGTTCCAGTGATGCAGTAATTTGTTCGCGCTGTGGCGCGACATTGCATAGACGCAAACCCAATAGCCTTGTTAGAACCTGGTCGCTTCTTCTGACGGGCTTGCTATTTTATCTCCCCGCCAATTTATTGCCGGTGATGCGCACCGATATTGTCGGTAATGGCCGCGAGAGTACGATCATGAGTGGTGTGCTCGAACTTTGGAAGGGCGGGGCATGGGACATCGCGGCGCTCATTTTTATAGCCAGTGTTGTAGTGCCCTGTATGAAGTTTCTGATTATGTTCCTGTTACTGATGAGCACCCAGCGACGTAGCCAATGGCGCACCTTGGAGCGCGCTCGTCTCTATCGCGTCGTAGAGCGCATTGGCTACTGGTCGATGCTTGACGTGCTGGTCGTCGCTGTGCTTGCCGCACTGGTGCAGTTTGAATTGCTGAGCAATATCGAGCCACGAATCGGGATTGTTTTTTTCGGCCTTGTCGTGGTCTTCACCATGCTGGCCTCTATGAGTTTCGATCCCCGTCTTATGTGGGATGCTGAGGTTGAAGATGTCTGATCAGTTTAATGTCAAAACTCAACGAAAGCCTGAAGCGCCGGGTGTAAAGGATCGAAGTAAGGGGGTCTCGTTGGTTTGGTTACTACCCATAGTGGCGGCATTAATTGGCTTATCAATGGCGGCTCACAGCATCCTGTCAAAGGGGCCTGAAATAAAAGTCACCTTTCTCAGTGCTGAAGGCTTGGTCGCTGGAAAAACACAGGTCAAATACAAAAACGTTGTCATCGGGCAAGTATCCGACATTACCTTGAGCGATGATCGCGACCACGCGGTGGCGACTGTCCAGTTAGAGCACGCCGCCAAGGCCTTTACAGCTCAGGATTCACGCTTTTGGGTGGTTCGCCCTCGAATCGGTGCGCAAGGTATTTCAGGCGTGGATACGCTTTTTTCGGGCGCCTTCATCGGAGCTGACCCTGGTGAGTCCCCTGAAACCAGAATCGTTTTTAAGGGTTTGGAAAGTCCACCGCCAATTACCTATGGGCAGAAAGGCAAGCGCTACACATTGAGTGCAGATGACCTTGGCTCACTGGACGTTGGTTCGCCTGTCTATTACCGTCGCATCGAAGTTGGGCAGGTCGTTTCATATCAGTTGTCTGCCGACGGTAAGGGCGTAGAAATCGAGATTTTCGTGAATGCTCCCAATGATGACTTTATCACCACAGGCACTCGTTTCTGGAACGCCAGCGGTGTGGACGTCACCTTTGGAGCGGATGGGCTGAAGGTTGATACTCAGTCAGTCGCCTCGATTGTGTCGGGCGGCATTGCGTTTATGGAACCGCCCTATGGGAATGATGCGAAGGCAGCAGACGAACGCGGCGCGTTTCCACTCTTTAAAGATCAGGCAACAGCTTTGGCACCGCCTGATGGTGAGCCGTTCTTCATTCGTATGCATTTTGATCAGTCAATGCGCGGCTTGGCGATAAATGCGCCTGTGGAGTTTCTAGGGGTAAATATCGGCAAGGTGGTGTCAACCGATTTGGACTTCAACCGTTCGACTAATAACTTTGCAGTCGTGGTCGGTGCGGTCATTTATCCCCAGCGCTTGGGCCAGGCCTATGAGCAAATACTGACGGCCTATGATGCTGGTCATGATGAAGACGGTAAGAAATCAGCCCAGTTGATATCGATCTTTGTCAAAGAGGGGCTGCGCGCTCAGGTCAAAACGGCAAATTTGCTGACGGGCCAGCTTTATGTCTCTTTTGATTTCGTCCCTCATGCTCAATCGGTACCTTTTAACCTTGCGGCCAGACCTATGGAAATGCCTACGATCCCCGGGAGTTTAGACAAGTTGCAGGATCAGGTGCAGCGTATCGTGGAAAAATTGAGCAAAATTCCAGTCGAACGCATTGCGGATAACCTCAATGCCAACTTGGTCGAGATGCGTAAGACCTTGCAGCAAGTTAACGGGCAAGTCCTGCCGCAAATGCGGGATGCTTTGGGGCAGACTCAAAAGACACTGTCGGTAGTCAATGAAAGTTTTGCTGAAGACTCTCCACAGCGCCAGCAATTTGGCCAAGTTATGGATGAGGTTCAGCGCTCCGCTCGATCAGTGCGGGTACTCAGTGATCTCTTGAGCCGACACCCCGAAGCGCTGATTCGCGGCCGAGTAAAGGAAGGTCAACCCGATGGCTTTCGTCCGAGCACGTCTGCCTCATCAGCTCAACCGGCGGAGTCTGCCAAGTGAACATACGTTTCTGTTGGTCCGTGGCGTTTCTGGCACTGGCTGCTTGCAGTTCTGCGCCCACGCGCTATTACACCTTGGTTCCTGCTACAGATTCCGTCAACGCCAACGCCGCCGTGCCATTTCAATATTCACTTACGACGGTCAATGTTCCCGTTCAGGTTGATCAGCCTCAGATCGTTGTTCGTCAAGGCGAAAGCAGTATGCAGATACTTGAAACTGAGCGCTGGGCCGCGCCCTTGGCAGATGAAGTGAGAGCGGCGTTGAGGCATGAGTTAAGGCTACAAATGGGCCGCGTCGACGGAGCAGGGCTTGCACGCGAGCCTGGCTTGCCCCATGTTTCTCTCCAGGTTGACGTACGTCGTTTTGAGTCGGTTCCAGGTCGGTACTCATTGATTGAGGCTGCTTGGAGCCTAAGACGCACCGGGACTGATGGTGCTCATCGAAGCCTGACCTGCAGCTCAGTGATGCGTCAGGACGCCGGTACTGGAATAGAGGCCTTAGTGCTGGCTCACCAACGAATAGTTAAAGAACTCGGCAGTCGTATCGTGGGTTCGGCGACACATTGGATGGCGGACTCGAATGCTGGTTGTCAAACCAATGCCTCTCTAGCAGCTCTGGCTGGGGCAAACTAATACTTAGGGAGTTAAGAGGTAACCTGATGAAAAAGTGGATTTGGCTTTTTGCAGCCATAGGGCTCGAAGTGGTGGCGACGCTCTCACTTCGAGCCGCTATGGATAACCCTCAATGGTTCGTTGTGGTCGTCTGCGGGTACGTGGGCGCCTTCGTATCGCTCTCGATGGTTCTTCGTAAGGGCATGGCTATTGGCGTGGCCTACGGTATTTGGGCTGCTTGTGGCGTTGCGCTTACAGCGGTCATGGCACACGTTATTTTCGATGATTCCCTGAGTTGGATCATGGGCCTGGGGATTGCTTGCATCATTGCCGGCGTGTGGTTGGTCGAAATGGGCGCAGGTGCGGCGCATGGGAAAGTGGAGCAAACACTATGAGTTGGTTCTATTTGATCGGCGCGATTTTGTTTGAAGTCAGCGGAACACTATCCATGCGTGCTTCGGATGGTTTTCGCCGCAAAATCTGGATTTTGCCCGTTGCGGCATCCTACTTGGTTGCCTTTTCGCTGCTTAGCTTAACCCTCGCTGAGGGGGTGAGTATTGGGGTGGCCTACGGTGTCTGGTCTGCAAGCGGCGTCGCACTGACGGCAATTGTTGCAAAGCTACTTTTCAAGGATCCACTGACCAAATTAATGGGGTTAGGGATTATCTTCATCGTCGGCGGAGTGTTGTTAATCGAACTAGGGGCGCAGCACGCCAGCTGAATGACCTGAACAGGCTGTTAGTTCTAATAATGGAGAGTGTCATGGCGCGGCATTGCTCTCCTAAGACCGATTTATAGAGTCATCCCTATTTTCTAATAGGTGGGGCTGATATAGCACTCACTCATAATGCTGGCTACGAGCAGGTATTCATATGAAAAAAATCATCTTGGGTGCGCTTGCACTCTTACCTCTATCTTTTGGTGCTCAAGCGATTGAGTTGTCTTCGGCTATTGGATCGACCAGTCAGGGTGGCTTAACTGCTCGCGCAGGCGTGGGAGTAAATTGGGATCAGTCTTGGCTGCAAAGTTCGACAGGTAAACTGACAGGGTATTGGGATTACGGTTATACCTACTGGGAATCAGGTAAAAAAGCCGGGGCACGACACTCGCTCTCTTTTGCTCCCGTTTTTGTTTATGAGTTCGGCTCTTCCAATATTAAGCCTTTTATAGAATTGGGAGTGGGGGTTTCGGTTTTTTCCGGCAGTAGTGCAGGCGACAGAGAGTTTGGATCTGCTTTCAATTTTGAAGATCGTTTAGGTGTAGGTTTGAAGATTGGCGACACGCAACGCGTGGGTGCTCGAGTGATTCATTACTCAAACGCAGGCATTAAAGAGCCGAATGATGGGATCGAATCATTTTCACTCTTTTATAGCCACGCTCTTTAGCAATAGGCCAAGGGCCAGTGGGTGTTGAGCTTACTTGTTGATGGCAGGGACGCACCTTGAGCTAATCTAGAGCTATCTTACCGGTCGCTTAATTTTGCTATTTTGTTAGATGACTTATGCATATTCAGTCGTTCAGAAAGTGCTCAAGCATAAATATGCTTAGCTTCATGATGAATGACGGTCACTGACGTCCAATTAATGATATTTGGCCCTGGCCTGGGCATTCCCATGCCTGAGAGGGACGTGAGAATTATGCTGGAATCTGGAAAGAAGCCTTTTAATAGAGTGTTTTGCGGGGTGTCATGCCCTCCTTCGAAGGCAAAGTGTCAGGTGCGGTTTGGCTTCGCGTTAGCGCTTGTGGTTGGCAGCATAAGCGGGTGTGCATCGCATACCCCAGTGAGGTCTGATCAGGCACAGTCTTATCAGGGGCTAGTGCCGAGCGGAGAAAATGTCATGTCGATCCCTCCCCAACCTGGCGACTTTGGTCGATATAGGTTTGCGATAATTGACCCGGTTCTGATCTCTCCAGCCGGGTCAGAAGAAATTTCCCCTGAGGTAGGTGCAGAAGTTCTCGGCGTGTTACAGGACAAGTTCCATAATGAAATGCAGAAACAATTCTACCTGTCAGGCGGGGAGGGGGTGGCTGATCCCATCCTTCGTGTCAAAGTACGCATTACGCGTATCACGGAAGCCTCTCCAGTGCTGAACACGCTTACCTCCCTCGCGATTGGTCCATTACTCAACGGCGCTTTGGCTGTTGAGTTGGAGGCGGTTGATGGGGTGACTGGGCAACAGAAGGCGATGCTACTGTGGGCAGACTCGGGTGGCATAAAAGAGTTTTTCGGCAATTACAGTCGAAGTTCACACGCGCTGACACTTGCTGCTAGATTTTCCGTCGAAGCAACGCAGTTTTTGTCTCCGTTTGGCAGACCCTTGCAATAAACGCATTGCCCTCTATTGGCGGCATGGGAGCGAACGGCGCAGCGGGGGAGCGGCTGTATGATGGTGGTAGTATTGATCAACTGTTGACGCCGCCCAGTAGGCGTTCGTTCCACTCCAGCCTCTATATCTGTGATCAATTATAAGCACTGGTCGTCGTTCTCCGCACAGGTGTTAAGTCACCCGATAGAGGATGGATCGAACAGAAGGCGTGAGTGTCAGTCTTCGATGTACATGTTCATTCGTTTGCCTGCATTACGCAGATGCCGCTCTGCCGCTTCGCCCGCCTTCACCGAGTCTCTAGCTTGGATCGCCAAAAAAATTGCTTGGTGTTCGTTTTGTACGTCCTGGACCAGCTCATGGTAGTTTTTGGCAGTATTGCTTCGTGCTTCGCGTATAAGACGACGGACACTATGATCCAGATACTCATTCAGCGCTTTGAAGTGGGGGTTATGTGCCGCTGCAAAGATTGCCTGGTGAAACGCATAGTCCTCCTCATCACCTAGCCGATCGTTGACAATAGCATATTCCATGCCAATCAGAGCTTGGCGAATCCTTTTGAGGTCCTCAGCGGTGTGACGCGTTGCCGCCAGACGAGTGGCAGCTACTTCGATGGTGATCAAAAACTCCAAGATGTGCAGGAGCGAGTTTTCTTCGCCCAACGAGACCTCGCTCAGCCTAAAAGCGTGCCGCTCTCCGCGCTTGGCGACAAAGGCACCTTTGCCCTGTTGCGTTGTGATCAGGTCTTCAAATTTGAGTTGCGACAGCGCTTCACGCACCACAGCTCGGCTAACGGAGAACTGTTCGCACAGTTTTCGTTCGCTCGGCAGCTGATCACCTGTGGCCAATCGACCTGAATTTATTTCCCCCGTGAGCCAATGAACGATTTCCAGCGGAAGCGGCTGTGGCGTTTGAGAGGTCGCACTTTTCATCTGTCCATCCTGTTTTTGAGCATGCGCAACAGTAATGCCGAATAGTGGCGGATTTTAGGGTGGTCTTACAAGTCCAATGCTGCATGACAAGGCCGCCTTTTCTTCGTGCAATATGCCTGGTAGGTTGCGTTCAAAGAGCTTGCTGCGACTTTTTGTAGTTGACAAGCTTGCTGGGTGTAGCTAGCTTTTCTATCTGGTAAGACATGTATCAATGATGTATGACCAGAAAGAATAAAAATATGAGGTTGCACATGGTTCTCATCCATAGCCACGCAAAAAAAGCCCCTGAAAAGCATTGGCCTTGCACCTCAGATGCCTCTCAGATGCCGCTTCATATTGATCTCAGGTTTTTCCTGCGCGCGTTCATCCCTCCCGATCCAAAGGTCAAGTGACGTGATAGGAGTGTCATTCACCGACCCACTTTTGCGCGCTCAGAAAAAAGTTCTTATTAACAGACTTTTTGGGAAATTTTCTATGGGTTGAGTGCGGTAGAACCCCACCCGCTCAGAGGCTCTCATCGGCTGCACGTTTGTCGTCATATTCGATGGAGCGTAGAAAACCAGCCATTTGTTGGCTGAACACAAGATCCATCAACGCCTCGTAGGCTATAAAAATAAAAGGTGTCCGTTATGTGTGAAAGTACTGACGTAAGTAACGTGCCAGGTGTCGCGGCACTGTTTGAAAAACTGCCAAAAAACTGGGGTCGTTGGGGGGACGATGATGAGGTGGGCGCGCTCAACTTCCTAAATCCATATGAAGTATTACGGGGCGCTGCGGCCATCAGACAGGGTAAGACGTTTACCCTGCAGGTTCCCATGGGGTCTCCCCATGGAGACCCTGTGTGGCCGGGCCGTACCGGAGCAAAACGAATGAACGTTATGGATCGAGGGATGTACGTTGCCGGGAAGGCGGACGCGCTTGCCGGAGGGCTTCAATACGCCGATGACATGATGGTTATGTATCTGCAAGGTTCCAGTCAGTACGATGCCCTCGGGCACACGTGGTATGGCGATCAGATTTATAACGGATTTGATGCTATGACGACTGTAGGAGGACTTAGCAAGGCTAGCGTCCTCCCATTAGCGGAGCGGGGTATTGTTGGCCGTGGCATTTTGATCGATATGGCCAGATTCCGCGGCAAGGAATATTTGGACCGAGGTGAAACATTCAACCATGTTGATCTCGTCGCTGCCGCGAAGGCTCAGGGGGTCGAGATCCAGAAGCATGATATTTTGCTTATCAGGACTGGGTGGATTGGTAAGTTTTATAAAGTTTCAGCGGAAGAGTTCTATGACAATTTTCTAGAGCCTGGTCTCACCTTCAGCCCAGAGCTGGTGCATTGGTTTCATGAAATGGAAATTCCTAACCTTGTAACCGACACAATCGCCAACGAAGTTACTGTTGATCCGGTGAGCGGCGTCCAGTTACCTCTGCATAATGCACTTATGCGAAATTTAGGAGTGACATTCAGCGAGATCATCGCGCTGGATGCACTCGCTGAAGACTGCGTACGTGATGGTCAATGGACTTTTCTTTATACAGCAGCACCACTAAAGGTTGTAGGCGGTAGCGGGGCTCCGGTCAACCCTATCGTGATTAAGTGAGGGCGAGGAAGTTCGTATAAGGTAATTGTATAGATAGTCTGGCGCTGGCCTGAATGGGGTCAGCGCCGACCACAAAAATATGAGCTAACGTTTATTCTAGTGCTTGACAGTTTTTGTGCTTTTCTGGAGTCCGATCGCCATAATGGCCAGCTTCCGCCGCCGTGGCTTAAACTCCGACAATAGACCTAACATACCGCTATAAGTACCGCCTGTCGCCCAGCTGTACTCCTGCTCGTTCGCGTAATCAACCGGTCACACAGCCACAGCAATCTCTCAGAGTGCTAATAGGCTTGATGATTTCGGTTCGATAGTCTTTGTAAAGTTTGAAGTTCAATCCTTCTAATTCCCAATACATCTGATCGGGGAACGCAATGAGTTCGTTAACCCATATTTTCCAGCAGTTTAAAGCAACTGAACCGTTTTCCCCACCATCAGACTGGCTTCAAGGACGAACCGTTTATGGTGGCTTGTCCGCCGCGCTTTCGTTGCATACAGCGATGCTAGAGGCTCCAGAGGAACTGCCCCCCCTGATGTCTGCCCATGTGTCATTTTTGGGTCCTTGCTCTGCATCTCAGACGTTCAGCGCGACGCACTTGTATGAGGGGAAGTCGCTGATCTCAATGGTGGCAGACACTGTGTCTGAAGATAGGCATATTCTACATATGGTCATGCAGTTTGCTCGCCCCCGGGTGAGTAAGATTATCCACGATTTTACGCGAATGCCTGATGTAGGTGGTCCGCATATCTTCCCAACTTTAGTGTTAGACCATAATGCTCCTCCTTGCGCTCAAAACTTTGAATTTCGTCCGGCAGGCGGTGCGTTACCGTTTTCAGGTGCAGCGATACCAGAGTTAATCGTCTGGGCTAGACATGTTGACGCCGAAGGCATCGACTCCACTGTTGCGCTGATTGCACTCGCTGATTGCGTGCCACCGGGTGTCAGTGCTTGTTTTGATGCGCCCGCGTTATTTAGCACTGTTTCTTGGACATTCGATTTACCAAATCCTTCGACTGTAGGTGGCTGGTTTTTGATACGTACATTTAGCCGAAAAGCCGGTAATGGTTACTCTTTGCAGAGCTTAGATGTGTGGGATGAGAGTGGAGTGCAGGTATTAACGGGACGCCAAACAGTCGCTATTTTCATCTAACCAAATGGATGGGAATAACCCAGTTCATTACTGATGCTTATACTACTTGCCAGTAGTAAAGCTCGAAATTGCTCTTTAACGTCCTCAGAGTCCATCACCGCATCTGGGCCGGAGAGATTGATCGCGGCCACGACGTGTCCGTTATGATCTCTGATCGGCGCGGCAATTGCGGTTGAGTAATCGGATCGGTGCAATACCCAGCCCCTGTCTCGGTCTTCGCTAATCAAATTTTGTAGCTCAAGCAACGTACGCGGTGCGGGTGCTGGATAATCGTCCAGCCGGACAAGCTGATATAACTGCCCTAGCTCTATTTCACTCAATGAGGTGAGGAGCATGCGGCCCATAGCCGTGCAGTGACAGGCGATGCGGGTACCTACTGGAATATTCACGGAAAGCCTTTGCGCGGCAAACGCGCGATACAGGTACAGGCTATCGGTCTGCTCGCGAATGCTCAGGTGGCAGGACAACGAGGTGCGATCACGCAGTTCGTTGAGGTGCCGCATCGCCACTTCGACGATGTCTCGACTTGCCAGGTAACTGAAGCCGTCGCTGATGACCCGCGCGCCGAGTTCGTACTGGGTGTTGTGCTTGTTCAGATAACCCATGTTGGTTAACGTGAACAGAATGCGGTAAACCGCCGAGTTGCTAACGCCCAGTCGCTCGGCGATTTCTTGGAGGCTCAGGCTGCGTGTGTGGGCGTTGAACATACCCAGTACGCTGAGACCGCGGGCGAGGGCGGGGACGCTGTAGTCGGCTTCCTTGTCAGGCACTTCAGCTATGTTCATGGATACTCCTTGATAACGACCTTTGTACTGTCTGTGGTCCCATGGTTTGCAGGCGGTGACATCATTGAAATCGCCACTGCCGGTAAAATGATTTGCTGCAAGGTTAGAGCTCACTGAAGTGTTTCTATCTCCAGCTCCTGCCCATCGAATTCGGCCATGGCATCCAGCACCGCGTCCTTGAAATATTTAATAGACGCACGGTCGAAGAGGATCTGGAATGTCGGTTGTCCTTTCGATCCCAGATTGATTACGATCACGTTGATGCGCGCCGCAGAGGTCTGCGCAACTGCGCCCGGCGGGAAGGCGGCAGGGCGCAGGTCGACGCCGCAGAGCTTGGCCATGACCTCAGCGATGCACACGCCGCTCAAGTGCAGCCAGGCGTGGCTGTCCTCCCGGGGCAGCAGATAGTTGGCGCTGTGATCCAGCTCCCAGCGCGCTTCCTCATCGGCGACGCGTTCGCCACGGTCCTGAAGACTGCCGAGGATCAGGTATTCAGTCTGTGACAGACGTGCCACATGGCTGCCATCGGCCTGAGTGACCGCCCGGTTCGGCGCATCCGGCAGGCTGAAGCCACGGGCCTGCAAGTAATCGGCGCTCTGCTGACCGCGAAAACCAACCCTCGGCATCTCGGTCAGATCGACGAGCACACATTGCTGTAGAGCGCCGAGCTGAAGCGGAGCGGGTTCGATGTAGCTTTCTGTGTTGAGGCTCGACATGTCAGAGCTCCTGGCGCTGGTTTTCAGGATCGAAGAAAGGCAGTTTTACCACGGTGGCCTGGACGATCACGCCGTCCTCGACACGAATCGGAATCTGCTGCCCTGGCTGGCTTTGATCGAACGCGGCGTAGGCCAGACCGATGATCTTGTCCAGGGATTGCGAGTACTCGCAGGACGTCACGTTGCCGCTGATGTCCGGACCGCTGAGCACCAGATGGCCTTCCAGCGGTTGCGGGCTGGCCTTGGGCAGCGTGAAACCCACCAGTTTGCGTTTCTGCGGCTGGGCTTCGAGGATATCCACCGAGCGGCGGCCGACGAAGAACGGCTTGGTACGGCTCACCGCCCAACCCATGTCGATCTCGCCCGGATGGGTCATGCCGTCGGTGTCCTGACTGATGATCACGTGGCCTTTCTCCAGACGCAGCAGACGCTGGGTTTCGACGCCGAACGGGCGGATATCGAAGGCCTTGCCGGCTTCCATCAATGCGTCCCACAGCTTCAATGCGTGACGAGCGGGAACGTGGATTTCATAGCCCAGTTCGCCGACGAAACCGACCCGCAGCAAGCGCGCCTTGATCCCCGCCACGGTGCCCTGACGCACACCCAGATAAGGAAAACCTTCAGCCGACAGATCCAGATCCTGGCAGACCTTTTCCAGCACTTTGCGTGAATCCGGTCCTGCCACGTTGACCGCCGAAATCGCCGCCGTGACGTTAGCGATGTCCACATTCAGGCGCCACTGTGCGTTCCACTTGAGCATTTGCTGATAAATGCGATCAACGCCGCTGGTGGTGGCGGTGACGTAAAAATGGTGCTCGCCGAAGCGTGCGCACACGCCATCGTCAATGACCACGCCGTGCTCGTTGGTCATCAGCGCATAACGGGAGCGACCGATCGGCTGCTTGAGGAAGGCGAAGGTGTACATGCGGTTGAGCAATTCGGCGGCGTCCGGGCCGCGCACGTCCAGACCGCCCAGGGTCGATACGTCGATGATGCCGACCTTGTTGCGCACGTGCAGCGCTTCGGCCTGCATGCAGGCCTCACGCTCGGTGGTCTTGCCGTAATAAGCCGGACGCTGCCAGATGCCGGCGGGCATCATTTTCGCGCCAGCCTCCACATGCCGTTTGTGCATTGGCGTCTGCCGGTACGGGTCAAACGCACGCCCTGCGACGTGGGCCAGTTTCTCGGCCTCAAAGGGCGGACGAGCTGTGGTGACGCCAATTTCGCTGATGCTGCGCTGGGTCGAGGCAGCAACCAGTCGCGCTGTCGGCAATGCCGAATGACGCCCTTGGGATGGGCCCATTCCTACAGTGGAGTAGCGCTTGACCAGCTGCACGTCGCGATAGCCGATTTTGGTGGCGTTGATGATGTCGCGCACTTGCAGGTCTTCATCGAAGTCGACGAAATCCTTGCCTTTGGGGTGCGGAAAGATCGGCCACGGGAAGTTGACCTGCGCTTCAGGGCGCATCGCCAGAGGCTTGGCGGCCAGTTCCAGATCAAGCGCCATGACGATATCGGCAGCGGCATGAATAGCGTCGGCCAGCACATTGTCCAGCGCGTGATAACCATGGGCCGACCCCGCAACGCTGAGGTTTTTCGGCAGGCCGCTGAGGGTGAATTCCGCCAGTTGGTCGTCGTAGGCCAACTTGCCGCCCGCCTGACACAGCAACTGATAGACCGGCATATAGCCGCCGGACATGCACAGCAGATCGCAATCGAGAACCAACCCGCTGCCGGCGACCTGACCTTGCCCGGTGATCGTGCGGATGTCGGCGCCGCTGACGTGACGCATGCCTTTTTCGTGCCGCGCCTCAAATACCGTGCTGCCGAGATGGCAGGTGATGCCGCGCTTTTCCAGCGCCAGCAGCAGGGCGCGGTCGGCGGGGTTGCTGCGCATGTCCACCAGCGCAGCCATTTCAACGCCCTGATCGTGCAGGTCCAGCGCGGCCAGATAACCGTCATCGTTGCCCGTCAGCACCACAGCGCGCTTGCCCGGCTTGACTGCGTAGAGCTTCATCAGGCGTTGCGCGGCACTGGTCAGCATCACGCCGGGCAAATCGTTGTTACGGAAAATCACCGGCTGGTCGAACGAGCCACTGGCGATCAGGCATTGCGCGGCGCGCACTTTGTACATGCGCATGCCCTGAATCACCGGCAGGTAGTTGTCAGTGAACCAGGCGTTGCAGGTGGCTTTTTTCAGCACGCGAATGTTGGCGTGGCCTTCGACGGCGCTGACCAATTCAGTGCGCACGGTCTCGGAGCGAGTGCCTTCGAGATCGAAGCGGGCGTAAGTCAGCGAGCCGCCGAGGACCGGCTGTTGCTCGATCAGCAGCACTTTGGCGCCAGCGTTGGCGGCAGTCAGTGCGGCCTGAAGACCGGCAGGGCCTGCGCCGATCACGGCCAGATCAGCGAACAGATAGGCTTTGTCGTAATACTCGGGCTGGAATTTCAGATCGAGCACACCCAGGCCGGCCTTCTTGCGAATGATCGGCTCCCAGAGTTTCCACGCGCCCTTGGGCTTGTATAACGAGCGGTAATAAAAGCCCACCGGCATGAACTTGGAGAACTTGCCGAGGTAAGCGTCCTTGTCGTTGTCCAGCGAGCCGTTGAAGTTCTGCCCGGTGACCTGAACGCCGCTTTCCAGCAAGTGACTGTCGGCCAGCACGTTGGGCTCGCTGGGCAGCTGCACCAACGTGTTGGCGTCTTGCCCGGCCATGGTCAGGGGGCCGCGTGGGCGGTGGTATTTGAACGAGCGAGACAGCAGAAAGCGGCCGTTGGCAAGCAGGGCGCTGGCGATGCTGTCGCCGGCAAAGCCCTGATACGGCTTGCCATCGAAAGTGAAATCCAGCGGCTGATTGCGGTCGATCAACAGACCCATGGGGGCGGGAAGGCGGCTCATCGGGCGGTCTCCTTGGCAGCGGCGATGAACTCGACGCGCTGGCTGAACAGCTCTTTGGGATCGAGGGTGCGCAGGATTTCGTCGCTGCCGGTGTGGCGCTCGGCCAGGAACCAATAGCTGGACGGATTGTGCATCCACCATTCGCGAACCACACCCAGAACGTCTTCGCAGTTGAACACGTAATCGGCCCACTCGGCGTCGCTGCAGGTCTGAGGATCGGGCATCTGCTTGAACTCTCCGCCGTAGGTGAATTCGCTGATATTGCGCGGCCCGTTGAGCGGGCAAGTCATGACTTTCATCTCTCTCTCCTTACTCAATGGCGGTCAGTGACTGGCCGCTGTCGCGCCCATTTCGTTGACTTGCTGGAAGGTCGAAAACCGCTCCAGACCGAACGGTCTAATCAGTTCCGGCACCTTGCCGCCGCTGGCGACCAGCTCAGCCATGGTCTTGCCGCAAATCGGCGTGGCCTTGAAACCCCACGTGCCCCAGCCAGCGTCCAGGTAGTAATTCTTCACCGGCGACAGGCCCATGATCGGGCTGTAATCCGGGGTCATGTCGGTGATCCCGGCCCACTGGCGCATCAGCTTGGCGTTGGCCAGGAACGGGAACATTTCGATGGCGTGGGCCAGCAGGCTTTCTTTCAGATCGAGTGTCGAGCGGGTGTTGAACAGCGGGTAGGGATCAGACCCGCCCCCAAACACCACTTCGCCCCGGCTGGTCTGCTGCACGTAGCAGTGCAGGGCGGACGAACTCACCAGCGGGTCGAGGAAGGGCTTGAATGGCTGGGTGACCATGGCTTGCAGCGGGAAGGTCTGGATCGGCGAGCGAATCCCGGCCTTCTTCATCAGCTGCGAGCTCATGCCTGCGACCGCCTGAACCGCGCAGCCGCACTTGATGGTGCCGCGATTGGTTTTGACCGCCGTGATGGTGCCGTTTTCGATGACCAGTTCCTGAACTTCAGTGAGCTGATGAATCTCCACGCCACGCTTGGCCGCCTGCTTGGCGTAACCCCAGGCCACGGCATCGTGCCGCGCCGTGGCGCCGTCGATGTGCCACAGGCCGGCAAGTACGGGGATGTACCCCGGATCAAGGTTGAGCGACGGCACCAGTTCGCGAATCTGCTGGCGGTCGATCATCTCGGTGCGACCGCCGAAGTGTTTGTTGACCTCTGCGCGCTGACGGAACGAACGCACAGTGGCGTCGGTGTGGGCCAGGGTCAGCTGGCCCCGGTGCGAATACATGATGTTGAAGTCAAACTCGTTGGAGAGGCCTTCGAACATGCGCACCGATTCGGCGTAGAAACGCACGCCTTCGCTGGTCAGGTAATTGGAGCGGATCACGGCGGTGTTTCGCGCCGTGTTGCCGCCACCCAGATAGCCTTTTTCCAGCACCGCGACGTTGGTGATGCCGTGGTATTTCGACAGGTAGTACGCGGTGGCCAGGCCATGGCCGCCGCCGCCGATGATCACCACGTCGTAAGAGGATTTGAGTTCTTTCGGCGCAGGCAGATCGACCTCGACCGGGTATTCCGAGCTGAGCCCGTATTTCAGGAGATTGAAAGGCATACGGCCTCCGAGGTGCTGCTGTGCAATTGGGACCGCTGCGCGTGGGCCTGCTGAACGGCAGCGGTCACGGTGTTTTTCATCAGGAAGGCGATGGTCATCGGGCCGACGCCACCCGGCACCGGGGTGATCGCCGAAACCTGGGGCAGGGCGCTGTCGAAATCGACGTCACCCACCAGGCGGCTGCGGCCATCTTCTTCAATACGGTTGATGCCGACGTCGATGACCACTGCACCTGGCTTGAGCCAGCTGGCGTCGATCATCCGTGGGCGGCCGACGGCGGCGACGACGATGTCGGCCTGACGGCACAGAGCCTTGGCGTCGACACTGCGTGAATGCACCACGGTCACCGAGCAGTGGGCCTTGAGCAGCAGGGCGGCCATGGGTTTGCCGACGATGTTCGAGCGACCGATGACCACTGCGTGCTTGCCGCTCAGGTCACCGCAGGCGTCTTCGAGCAACTGCATGCAGCCGCTGGGCGTGCAGGGCGTCAGTACATCGCGCCCCTGGCTCAGGCCGCCGACGTTTTCGCTGTGAAAACCGTCGACGTCCTTGCCCGGCGCGATGGCCTGCAGGGCACGGGTTTCTTCGACGTGTGCAGGCAGCGGCAACTGCAGGAGGATGCCGGTGACGCCGTCATCTGCGTTCAGTTCGGCGATCAGCTTGAGCAGCTGCGCCTGAGAGGTGTCGGCGCTCAGGCGGTACTCCAGCGAGCGAATCCCGGCCTCTTCAGCGCGCAGGATCTTGTTGCGCACGTAGACCTGACTGGCCGGGTCCTGACCCACCAGAATCACTGCCAGCGCAGGCTCAATGCCTTCGAGTTTCAGTTTCTGCACGTCGGCTTTGACGTGAGCGAGTACGCGGTCGGCTGCGGCTTTGCCATCGATTATTTTGGAAGTGCTCACCGGAAGATTACCGTTCTGTCCTTGTTGAGGAAAACCCGATGCTCCAGGTGGTATTTCACCGCCTTCGACAGGGCAACAGTTTCGGTGTCACGACCTGTGGCGACGAGATCATCCGGCAGGTAGACGTGATCCACGCGCTGCACTTCCTGCTCGATGATCGGGCCTTCGTCCAGGTCGCTGGTGACGTAATGGGCGGTGGCGCCGATCAGCTTGACGCCACGCTCGTAAGCCTGGTGATAAGGCTTGGCGCCTTTGAAGCCAGGGAGAAACGAGTGGTGAATGTTGATGGCTCGGCCCGACAGTTGCTTGCACAGGTCATCGGAGAGGATTTGCATGTAGCGGGCGAGGACCACCAGATCGGTGCCGGTCTCGTCGACCACTCTCATCAGCGCCGCCTCCTGCTGGGCCTTGGTGTCTTTGGTCACCGGCAGGTAGATGAAACGAATGCCTTCGCGCTCGGCCATGGGGCGCAGGTCGAGGTGGTTGGAAACGATGGCGGTGATGGTCATTTCCATCTCGCCCTTGTGGTAGCGGTAGAGCAGGTCGGTGAGGCAGTGATCAAACTTGCTCACCATCAGCAGCACACGCATGGGCTCGCGGGTGTCGTGCAGTTCCCACTGCATATCGAACGCCTTGGCCACGTCTTCGAAACCGGCCTTGAGCTGGGCGATCTCGCCGGCGTGACCGTCGTTGAAACGGAACACCGCGCGCATGAAGAATTTGCCGCTGAATTCGTCGTCGAACTGCGCCATTTCACCGATGTAGCAGCTGTTGCCCGCCAGGTAAGAGGTGACCGCCGCAACGATGCCGGAGGTCGCCGGACAGCTGATCTTGAGAATGAAATGGTTCTTTTCGTGTTGCATGGCATGTCCTCTGGAAGATGGCGGTAGTTCAGCAAACGGATAACGATCAGCGCGAAAAATTCAGGGGTGAACGGGTATTTTGCAGATGAATAAAAATTCCTATCAGGAATTAAATATTCATGAAGGCTGTTTTATAGGCGAAAGGAGACAACGCGTCCAGAGGTTTCTGGAAACTTTTTTAACTGGTGGGAAAATTTTTAAGGTCGTGGGTCACACGACCAGAGGCAGATTGCCAAGCTAGATCAAAATCACCAGGTCAAAGCTTCTGGCGCTTGAATGAACAACTGGTTGATCTCAGGACGTGCCGCATGCGACCTTTTCATCTCGGCCCATACTGCTGGATTTGCCATTGACCTCAAACCGGCAATCAGTCTGAGCAATTCAGCGTCTTCGGCGCCACCGTTGCGTTTATGGATGTACTCAAAAAGCCGTGCTCGGTATGAGCCGAACGCTACACGTCGGGCCTCAATGAGAACATCACGATTGTTCAGCGCCAAAATCTTGCATGTATAGATGGCCCTTCTCTCCGAAATGGTTCCTGGATCAGCCAACGCGACAAAATTGAACGTGTCGACAATATCCAGCCATAAGAAGTCTTGAGGGTTTTCCAATCGCGGGTTGATCAGCGCGTGTGTTCCGCCCATAGGAGGGGTGACTGGAGCACCCTTAGGTCGATTGACTGGCTGTAGCTCGCCGGTGGCTGTTACGACTGCGTACTGGCTGCCTTTTGGGCTGTTGCACGGCCCGCAGGCATATAGATAGTTCTGCCAGTCAAACACCCGTTCAGGGTAAAGGTCTTTAGGCGCGATATGCTCGACTTCGTCCGCCATCGAATCTTCGCAATAGCAGCAGCGGCGGGTGTTCGTGCACATCCTCGACAGTGCAGCTCGCACTTCTTTGAAAACCATGTTGGTTTTTTTGTTACGTGTGGAAAACTCGGATTTGGCCTTGGCAACTCGCTCCGCATACGAGGCTTGACTGTCGACAACCCTCTGGTAGTCGGCCAAGCCAGAGAGCATTTCCTGCGGAACATCCGTGTAAGGGAGCTGAATCATTCCACCTCCAGTCCCGACCGTTCGGCCACCGATGCCGCAGTGGGCATCGTTGCACGCAACGCGGCTATTCTCATGGACTCGTTTTCGCTCAATTCACCAAATGCTTGCTTGCGATTAAGCTGCGCCAACTCCAGCAACTGGGAGCGCGAGGTTTCGGAGCGGCTCACATCGACTCCAAAAAAGGAAGTGTCGTAAGCCTCAAGAATGTTGCCGAAGATCAAACGATTGAGTGTATCGCCTTGGATTTTCCCACCCGATTCATCAGTGCCTGGTGTCGGTAGGCGCCATACGGAGCCGTGTTCGGCGGCTTGACAGATGATAGGGCTGTGAGTGGTAACGATGAATTGCAGCCTAGGAAACACGCTCAAGAACCAGGGTGCTATACGTTTTTGCCAGGATGGGTGCAGGTGCGCGTCGACCTCATCTATGACTACGATACCTGGTAGGCTTATGGCGCCGGTCTGAATTTCCTGTGCTACAGCCGCCTGGCCGTAACTGATGGTCAATTGGCGAATCAGCTCAAAGGTGAGGCTGAGAATTGAGCGATAGCCATCGCTGAGGAAATCAACACTGACCTCGTTGCCGTTCCCATCGACAAAGATTATTTCCTCAGAACTGATTCTGCTGATTCGTGACCCGTGGGGTAAAAGTTCACCGTTGTTGATGAAGGCAATCAAACTGTCCAGGAACTGCGAGTCATCTCTGCTTTCGAGTTGTTTGATGTGCAGCGATTTAAGCCATTCCAAGCATTCAGTCAACGCGATGTCCTCACCAAAGGCGGTAAGGTGCGGTGCCAGGCGAGGGTTGGTGTAGAACATGCGCTCGTAATCACGATTGCCGCCGGTGAAGCGGCGAAATGGTCCGAAGGATGCGGAAAACCACCCACTGCTTCGGCCCCATAGGGTGCGTTCGAGCCCTTTCGACTTGTGCTTCCCCTCCACTAGAATTGCTCCGGTACTCAGGGCCTCATCGTTGGATTCGATCATGATCTGGCAGACCAGCTTCTTAACCGGGGCACGGCCCTGACCTGTGATCGAGTCAACTTCAGGGTTCCATGTTAGATGAGCAGTCACAATGGCTTGCTCGCTGCCTACACTCAACCAAGTGCTCCAGTCCTGACGCAATGCTCGGGCCTCAGTGGGGCCTGCCAGCGCGAGCGCCAACGATTTAACAAAGCTTGACTTACCAGCGCCGTTATCACCGAGGATAACGTGCCAACCCCAAGGTTTTTCTTCGGGTACTTGGAACACGAAGTTTTTGTGAGAGCGAATGCCGGAAATTTCGAGTTTTGTTAGGTACATGGTGCAATCCGGTTCAAGGCTAGGGGGGCATTTTGCGTCACGCTGAGAGGATGGTCCATCACCAGCCGGTACAAAACTATTCAATATCCCTATGTCGAGGCCCTTACTTACTCTCCCTGTGCGCCGTAATTCATGATCGACAATAAGCGTATTGGCACTTGCACCAGCTCTTCCGGCCCATGGGGGATGTCGCCGTCGAAGGTCAGGCTGTCGCCCGCTTCCATGTGGTACAGCTGATTGCCGTGGCGATACACCAGTTCGCCTTCCAGCAAGTGCAGAAACTCGGTGCCGGGGTGGGAGAAGGTCGGGAATTCTTCGCTGGCGTCGTCCATGGTCACCATGTAGGCCTCGAAACTCTTCTTCGGCCCGCGGGTGTGGTTGAGCAGGTGATAGGTGTGGCCTTTCTCGGTGCCGCGTCGCACCACTTCCAGCCCTTCGTCATGCTTGACCAAAAGGGCGCTGCTGCCTTGCTGGTCGTACTGACTGAACAGCTTGGACATGGGCATGCCGAGCACGTCGCACAGGCGGCTCAGGTTCTCCAGGCTGGTGGAGACCTGGGCGTTCTCGATCTTGCTCAACATGCCCTGGCTGATTCCTGCGATGCGCGCAACATCGGACAGTTTCAACTCCTGCGCTTGCCGCTGGCGCTTGATTTGAATACCCAGATATTGCTCAAGCTTCAACTTCGGTTGTTGTTCTACTGGCGTATTCATCGGCTGCGCACGGTTTCCGTTCAATAATTTTAAATTCGCACCAGGAATGTGCGATTTGATTTCTGGATGCTCTGTCTGCGACAGCATATTCCCCTAGTGAAAACGAGTTTCCCATATATAGAGGGCAAATTCCCCTTCATCAGCCTTTCTTTGTATGCATTGGCAAGTTGGCAAGAGGTTTGCATTCCTGATGAGAAAGATAGTTTCCTGATTGGAATAAAAGCCATCAGTCAACAAAACTCTCATGCGTAGTTTTTCACCAGGAGTGAATGAACATGTTGCCACCCGAAACACAGCGGCTGATCGAGGAGCACGGCATCAAGTACGTGCTGGCCCAGTTTGTCGATATCCATGGTTCGTCCAAGACCAAATCGGTGCCGATCTCGGGCCTGCAAATGGTCGCTGAAGACGGCGCAGGTTTTGCTGGTTTCGCCATTTGTGGCATGGGCATGGAGCCCCACGGGCCGGACTTTATGGCCAAGGGCGATCTGTCGTCACTGACCCCAGTGCCATGGCAGAAGGGATATGGCCGGGTAGTGTGCATCGGTCACGTCGAAGGCAAGCCATGGCCGTACGACAGTCGTTACGTGCTGCAAAAGCAGGTGGAGCGTCTGAGCGACCGTGGCTGGATCCTCAACACCGGCCTTGAACCTGAATTCAGCCTGTTCAAGCGCGACGCCGCGGGTGCCCTGCAACTGGTCGACGCTAGCGATTCGCTGGACAAACCTTGCTACGACTACAAAGGCCTGTCGCGCTCCCGTGAATTCCTCGAACGCCTGACCGAAGCGCTGCAGCCAGTGGGTTTCGACATCTACCAAATCGACCACGAAGACGCCAACGGCCAATTCGAGATCAATTACACCTACAGCGATGCCATGGAGTCGGCGGACCGCTTCACCTTCTTCCGCATGGCCGCCGGTGAAATCGCCAATGACATGGGCATGATCTGCTCGTTCATGCCTAAGCCCGACCCGAAGCGCGCCGGTAATGGCATGCACTTCCACCTGTCCATCGCCAGCGCCACCAACAAGAACCTCTTCCACGACGCCAGCGACCCGAGTGGCATGGGCCTGTCGAAGATGGCCTACCACTTCGCTGCCGGTTTGCTAGCCCATGGCCCGGCGTTGTGTGCGTTCGCCGCGCCGACGGTCAACTCCTACAAACGCCTGGTGGTCGGCAA
Organism: Pseudomonas sp. ChxA; assembly: GCF_030263855.1. Taxonomy (NCBI): domain Bacteria; kingdom Pseudomonadati; phylum Pseudomonadota; class Gammaproteobacteria; order Pseudomonadales; family Pseudomonadaceae; genus Pseudomonas; species Pseudomonas sp. ChxA. The sequence continues at coordinate 3,742,963 of NZ_JARPMK010000001.1, read as the reverse complement.
CTCGTTGTCCGGCGCGACTTGGGCACCAGCCTTTATCGCCTTTGGCTCCAACAACCGTTCGGCCATGGTCCGCGTGCCTTACGGCCGCCTCGAATTCCGCCTGCCGGATGCCGGTTGCAATCCGTATCTGGTCAGCGCCGCGATCATCGCCGCCGGCCTGGACGGCATCGATCGTCAGCTGGAAATCGATCAGGTCTGCAACGAGAACCTCTACAAACTGAGCCTCGAAGAAATCGCCGCACGCGGCATCAAGACCCTGCCGCAGTCGCTCAAAGAAGCCTGCGATGCACTGGAAGCCGACCCGCTGTTTGCCGAAGTGATGGGCAACGAAATCGTCGGTGAATTCATCAAGCTCAAGCGCATGGAGTGGGTGGAATACAGCCGGCATGTGAGTGATTGGGAAGTGAAGCGCTACACAGAGTTTTTCTAATCCCCTCGTTTTAACAAACCCGTTTCTGACGCTTGCCAATGGGTTGGGCGTCATCTGCCCAGGAGTTATGAATATGTGTGGAATCGTAGGTCTTTATCTCAAGAATCCGGCGCTGGAATCCCAGCTCGGCAAGCTCTTCGAGCCGATGCTCGAAGCCATGACCGATCGCGGTCCGGACAGCGCAGGTTTTGCCATTTATGGCGATGAAGTGGGCGATGGCTGGGTCAAGCTGACCTTGCAGGCGACCACTGAACACTACGATTTCAAGGCGCTCATCGCAGCGCTTGAAGGCAAGCTCAGTGCTTCGCTGGACTGGTTCCAGAACGCCAGCGCCATCGTCCTGAAGATCAAGGCTGAAGAAGCCTCAGTACGTGCCGCGCTGGGTGAACTGGCGCCGACCGTGCGCATCATGAGCGCTGGCAAGAGCATAGAAATCCTTAAGGGCATGGGCCTGCCGAAAGAAATTTCCGAGCGCTTCGGTCTGGGCAGCATGAAAGGCAGCCACATCATCGGTCACACCCGCATGGCCACGGAAAGCGCCGTGACCATGGAAGGCAGCCATCCGTTTTCCACCGGTGCGGACCTGTGTCTGGTGCACAACGGCTCGCTCTCCAATCACTTCCGTCTGCGTCAGGAATTGCGCCGCGAAGGGATCAATTTCGACACCGAGAACGACACCGAAGTCGCCGCCGGTTACCTGGCCTGGCGTCTGCAACAGGGCGATTCGCTGAAGACCGCACTGGACAGTTCGCTGGAAGCGCTGGATGGCTTCTTCACCTTCGCGATCGGCACGCGCAACGGTTTTGCGGTGATCCGCGACCCGATTGCCTGCAAGCCGGCGATCCTCGCCGAGACCGACGATTACGTTGCCATGGCCTCGGAATATCAGGCGCTGTCGAGCCTGCCGGGCATCGAGAAGGCCAAAGTCTGGGAACCCGTTCCCGCCACCATGTACATCTGGGAACGCGAGTCGGCCTAAGGAACGCACATATGAAAACTATCGATCTTTCTACCTCCACCGTGCGTGAGCTGAATCAGGCGCTACATGATCAAGTCAACAACGTGCAGGACCGTGAGTGGGTCGTGACCCATTCCAACGGTGCGCACAACCTGGCGGTCGGCGTTAACGAAGCGGTGTCCATCGATATTCAGGGGCACGCCGGCTACTACTGCGCCGGAATGAATCAGAAAGCCTCAGTCACCGTGCATGGCAACGTCGGCGTGGGTTGTGCCGAAAACATGATGTCGGGCTATGTACGCGTCAAAGGCAGCGCTTCGCAAGCGGCAGGCGCCACGGCCCACGGCGGTCTGCTGGTGATTGAAGGCGATGCCGGCGCCCGTTGCGGGATTTCCATGAAGGGCATCGACATCGTGGTCGGCGGAAGCATCGGCCACATGAGCTGCTTCATGGGGCAGGCCGGTCGCCTGGTGGTCTGCGGCGATGCGGGCGATGCGCTGGGCGACTCGCTGTACGAGACCCGCATCTACGTCAAAGGCAACGTCGAGTCGCTGGGCTCGGACTGCATCGCGAAAGAGATGCGCGCCGAGCACATCGAAGAGCTGCAAGAGCTGCTCAATCGCGCCGGATTCAACGAGAAGGCTTCGGATTTCAAGCGCTATGGCTCGGCCCGTCAGCTGTACAACTTCAAAGTCGATAACGCCTCCGCGTACTGATTCAGGAGCAAGAACATGAGCGAGTCCAATACTCCAAAAGCCCCACCCGTCCTGCGCGAGTCGGCCACTTTCGATCGCCTGACAATCCAGGAAATCCAGCGTGCCGCGGAAACCGGCATCTATGACATTCGCGGCGGCGGCACCAAGCGTAAGCTGCCGCATTTCGACGATCTGCTGCTGCTCGGCGCCAGCGTTTCGCGCTATCCGCTGGAAGGCTATCGCGAGAAATGCGGCACCGATGTGATCCTCGGCAACCGCTTCGCCAAGAAGCCGATTCACTTGAAGATTCCGGTGACCATCGCGGGCATGAGCTTCGGCGCGCTGTCTGCCAACGCCAAGGAAGCCCTGGGCCGTGGCGCAACCATCGCGGGCACCAGCACCACCACCGGCGACGGCGGCATGACCCCGGAAGAGCGCGGTCAGTCGCAGCATCTGGTCTATCAGTACCTGCCGTCCCGCTACGGCATGAATCCGGACGATCTGCGCAAAGCCGATGCCATCGAGATCGTGCTGGGACAGGGTGCCAAACCCGGTGGCGGCGGCATGCTGCTGGGCATGAAAGTGACTGAACGTGTGGCTGGCATGCGCACTCTGCCGATTGGCGTCGATCAGCGCTCGGCCTGTCGTCACCCGGACTGGACCGGCCCGGACGATCTGGCGATCAAGATTGCCGAGATCCGCGAAATCACCGATTGGGAAAAACCGATCTACGTGAAGATCGGCGCGAGCCGCCCCTACTACGACGTCAAGCTGGCCGTGAAAGCCGGGGCTGATGTCATCGTGCTCGACGGCATGCAGGGCGGTACGGCGGCGACTCAGGAAGTGTTCATCGAGCACGTTGGCATTCCGATTCTGCCGGCCATTCCGCAAGCAGTTCAGGCGCTGCAGGAGATGGGTATGCACCGCAAGGTGCAGTTGATTGTCTCGGGTGGCATTCGCAACGGTGCCGACGTGGCCAAAGCAATAGCATTGGGCGCTGATGCCGTGGCCATTGGTACGGCTGCGTTGATCGCCCTGGGCGACAACCATCCGCGTTTGGACGAAGAGCTGAAGAAGATCGGTTCTGCGGCGGGTTTCTATGACGACTGGCAGAACGGTCGAGACCCGGCCGGTATCACCACCCAGGATCCGGAGCTGTCCAAGCGTCTTGATCCGGTCGAGGGCGGTCGCCGATTGGCCAACTATTTGCGTGTACTGGTGCTGGAAGCGCAAACCATGGCCCGCGCCTGTGGCAAATCGCACCTGCACAACCTCGATCCCGAGGATCTGGTGGCACTGACCGTTGAGTCGGCGGCCATGGCTCGGGTGCCACTGGCAGGGACTTCGTGGATTCCGGGGCAGGGGTACTAAAAGGCGCTACGGCCCTGTAGGAGCGCGCTTGAACACGATAGTGTCGTGTCAGACAACGCATTTTTTGCAGACATACAGCCATCGCGGGCAAGCGCGCTCCTACATGGATCACGCTCATCAAATTAAAAGAGGCCAACCAGGCCCGACGCTTCATCACATCGCTTTCTGCCAGGCACTTTTCCATTCATTGCAGGAGCTTCGAAAATGGTTAACCATCTTTCCGGCAAATCCCTTCTTCTCTCTGCCTTTACATCCGGGGCGCTCGGCGCTTTCGTTCCTCTGGCTCAGGCGGCCGACGCCCCGACGCTCAACACTGGCAGCACCGCGTGGATGATCACCGCGGCGGTGCTGGTACTGTTCATGTGCCTGCCGGGGCTAGCACTGTTTTACGGCGGTCTGGTACGGGCCAAGAACATGCTTTCGCTGTTCACCCAGTGCTTCGGCGTGGCCGGACTAGTCGGCGTGTTGTGGGTGATCTACGGCTACAGCATGGTGGTCGACACCACTAACATGGTCGAAGGTCAGGTCAGCTTCAACAGCTTCGTCGGCGGCTTGAGTCGCGCGTTTCTGGCCGGGATGACGCCTGAAAGCCTGGTGGGGGATATCCCCGAAGGCGTGTTCGTGACCTTCCAGATGACCTTCGCCATCATCACCCCAGCGCTGATCGCTGGTGCGTTCGCCGAGCGCATGAAGTTCTCGGCGGCGCTGCTGTTCATGGCCGTGTGGTTCACCCTGGTTTACGCGCCGGTAGCGCATATGGTCTGGGGCGGAGCGGGTGCGCTGATGCACAACTGGGGCGTGCTGGATTTCGCTGGCGGCACCGCGGTGCACATCAACGCAGGCGTTGCGGCGCTGGCAGCGTGCCTGATGCTGGGCAAGCGCAAGGGCTACGCAAACGCGCCGATGCCCGCTCATAACCTGAGCCTGACCATGGTCGGTGCGGCGATGCTCTGGGTCGGTTGGTTCGGTTTCAACATAGGTTCGGGCGGCGGGCTGAATGGTCTGTCCGGGATCGTCATGCTCAACACCCAACTGGGCGCGTGTGCCGGGATTCTAGGCTGGATGTTCACCGAGTGGTTCAAGGTCGGCAAACCCAGCGCGTTGGGTCTGGCCAGTGGTGCGCTGGCAGGTCTGGTCGGCATCACTCCGGCGTGTGCGTACGTTGGAGTCGGCGGCGCCTTGGCTATTGGCTTGCTGTGCGGCGTGTTCTGTTACCTCAGCGTGACCGTGCTGAAGAAACGCTTCGGTTACGACGACAGCCTCGACGTGTTCGGCCTGCATGGCATCGGCGGCATGATTGGCGCGGTGCTAACCGGCGTGTTCTGCCTGCCGTCGCTGGGTGGTCTGGTGGAAGGTGTGACGTTGGGTGGTCAGGTAGTGGCACAGATAAAAGGGGTGCTGTTCACCACGGTGTACTGTTTCGCAGTCAGCTGGATCATCCTAAAAGTGATCAAGGCGCTGATTGGTTTGCGGGCAGATGAGCATGTTGAGGAAATGGGGCTGGATTTGGCTGAGCATAACGAAAGCGCTTATAACCATTAACTTCTGCCCTCGCCGGGTGATCGTCAACTATAAAGGGACGCACCCGGTTTCATAGGGCTCTATGTAGAAAAAACGCTTGAAGTCGAACAATGAAAATTGGAAAGCTTAAGATGTATTTCATATTGCGAAATTAGCCATCAGCTCTGTCGAAATCAAGGCTCCGGGATGCTGTATCACCAGGCTAGCAAGTCGGTGACCATTGACCGCAGATAATCCAGGACTTCTACCAAGGATGCGCGACGCCAGATAAGCTGCTCCGAACGAGTCTCCGGCTGCGGTTGTGTCAATCACTTGATCGACCCGCTGACTATCAATCTCAGCTCGTTCCCCTTCGCAATCTAATAGGCAACTGTTTGAACCTCTCTTAACTATGATTTCCTCGATATCAAACTCGGCGTAAGCTGAAAGTAGCTGTTCAGTGGTAGAGTAGCCAAACAATGCCTGGTCATCCTCTTCGCTCACTAACGCCACATCAGTAATCGGCAATATATTTCGGTACGCTATTCGTGCTTCTGTGACACTGCACCATAGGCGAGGTCGATAATTATTGTCAAAAGCGATCCGCGTGCCTCCTTCATGTGCTCGACGCAACGCAGGTAACAAGCGACCTCGACCGTGTTCGCCTAAAATTGCCAAAGTAATGCCACTGATATAAAGCAGGTCGTACTGTGTCAAGGTTTCGAGAATCTCTTTCGACTGCAGAGTGGCGAAACAATCGCGAACAGCAGCTTCAGTGCGCCAGTATAAGAATCGGCGTTCCCCTGCGGCATCGTTCTGAATGCAATAAAGTCCGGGTAAACGGCCAGGAAGGCGCTGCACCCCTGTCAATCCGATACCTTCTTTAGCCCACGCACGGCACATCGAATCACTGAAGCTGTCATTACCTAATGCCGTAAAATAGTCAATTTTTGCACGGTCTCCTAATAATCTAACCATGTAAATCGCAGTGTTTAACGTATCGCCACCAAATCCATGATGCAGAGTATCGTCACTGTTTTGGCGCAGCTCTATCATGCACTCACCGATTGCGGCGATGCGCGAGTTCTGTGTTCTCATCAATTCGCCCATCTCAAAACCTCCGGTTTATCTCGGTAGCAAGACCGCGGCCATCCTTAGTTCTCTTTGGTTCACTTTCCGAATCACCCGTTCAAATTTGCTGCCGAAATAATCACTACGTGTGTCGTAAGAATTAGGCACATTCGACTGGCCTCGATCTCTATGTATCCGCCTGGAGTGGACCTCTTCGTTCTGTCCGCTTGTTTAGGCGACGTCTGACGAGGCGGCTGGTCTCCTTCACCGGAACGCGCAAATTAACCTAGCAATTGTTACATTATAACTACGGAGGCTGTGTCTTGAATGTGAAGGCTCTGGAGGATTGGCCTTCGTGCTTTGCCGGTTTTTTGCCATTTATGGATGCATCGTTATATTGTAACATTTGGTGTGAGATGGTCGGGTCATTGGCTTGTCGCGCAGCATTGGTCTCGCCGCTGAGAAGTGCAGGGGAGAGGGCAGGATGGCGGGAGACGAGGGTGCAGATTTACTATTTTGGATCGAGGATGCCGTGCGATTTCAGCGGGCATGCGATAACCAGACACGGCTAGCCGCATAGACCACAGTGCGTCACGGAAACGCATTTTTAATGCCATACCTGAGGACCATGCAATTTTAACGTTATTTAACAAGGGCTATGCACGCGATCCCGATGGATCGTTGACATTGCTGTCGATCCAATTTGGTGCTTCGAGAGGACCTACAATGAAGTTGCTCCGTTATGGTAAACCGGGTAGCGAGAGGCCAGGAATATTGGACTCTTCAGGGACTTTGCGCGACATCGGAGCCTTCATTGACGATATTGCTGGTGCGCACCTCTCCGAGATCGGCCTCCGAAGGCTACGTGAAATAGACACGTCTTTTCTTCCTCTGGTTGAGGGGAACGTACGTTACGGGCCTCCTGTTGGGCAGGTCGGCAAGTTTATTTGTGTAGGGCTTAATTACGCCGATCATGCTGCCGATTCGGGAGTTGCAGTGCCAGAGATGCCAATATTATTTATGAAGGCCACTACCGCCATCTGCGGGGCCTACGACGCTGTGATCATACCGAAGGGGGCGAGTAAGTGTGATTGGGAAGTAGAGCTGGGTGTTGTGATTGGCGATGTTGCACGCGACGTAGCTCCTGAATATGCGCTACGTCATGTAGCAGGCTACGTTGTGATCAACGATGTATCCGAGCGTGATTTTCAATTCGAACACGGTGGTCAGTGGGTAAAAGGGAAGAGCTGCGACACCTTTGGCCCTATCGGACCGTGGTTGGTGACCAAAGATGAAGTACCGGACCCGCAGAACCTATCCATGTGGTTGGAGGTGAATGGTCATCGCTACCAGAGCGGGAACACGCGTACGATGGTATTTGGTGTTGCAGAGCTTGTCAGTCATATCAGTCGTTATATGACCCTGATGCCAGGAGATGTGATTAGCACCGGCACGCCACCGGGAGTCGGCTTGGGACAAAAACCTCCGGTTTACTTGAAAGCCGGTGATGTGATGGAGTTAGGGATCCAGGGTTTGGGCCTTCAGCGCCAGTACGTTGTGGCACATCCGGGAAGTGAAGAATATAGATGCTGACTTGGCAACATGCGTTGCTTACCTCTTAGGGACAGGCAGTGCAACGTCACCCAAATGCGAACTTCAAGGACGGGGTTATAAACGAAGGCTGACACTTGTGTGGCGGCTCTAGTCTACGAGGCAACCCGTATGAGTAACGACCAGTTGAGTATTTTGAGGGCGGAAATTGATACATTGGATGAGGAACTCATCAGGACACTTGCGCTAAGATTCATCGCTACGGGCAAGATTGGCGTTATAAAGGCCACCCGGTGCCTGGAGGCGGTAGATCCTTCTCGCGAAGCTGAGCAAATGAGGAGGTATTCCCTCCTGGCTTTACGTCACGGTGTCTCCATAGAAGTGATCCAAAAGGTGTTCAGAGCCATTATTGATGAGGTCGTGGTGAATCACCAGGCCATTAGTGAAAGTAAGGTCAAGTAGGCTAGGGTGTGCTTGTCCTTAAGTAAGCACACGCATCATTGCTGTATAGTACTCCAAACATTCTACGTGCTTAACACTATTCAACCTGATGGACGATTCCGTGGCGGGAAAAGAGCAGCCATTTGCCATCTTCTGTAGCAAGAGCCGCAGTTAGTGATTCTCTATTCGGGGCTGCAATGTCTGTAAACGTGTGGCCACCGTCAAGGCTCTTCATCTGCAGTCCATCCAGCCCAACGGCAATTACTTCTCGACCGCTTACGTCGATAGAGGTAATCGAGCTTTTCCTGCCAATCGGTACTCGCACCCAAGTCTTTCCATCGTCCTCACTGCGAAGCATTGTCCCACGCTGCCCGCCGACTAAAAGCGTACCGTCGACTAACTGCCTCCCGCACCACAGAGAACCCTCGTAGCCCGTATCCAAGTAGTCCCAACTGCGCCCAGCGTCGGTTGAGTGAAGCAACCGGCCCCTTTCGCTGGTTGCGTATACGCCACCTTTAATATCAGGAAACAAGCTCAGCAAGTTCAGGTCAGACAGTGACTTGTCCATAGGGTTGGGCTTTTGTTCGGTCCAGGTCTTTCCACCATCCTGAGTGGTCAAAACGAGTGACCACAGGCCCACAGCGAGCCCCTGTTTAATATCAAAGAAGTGGACTGCGAACAGCGGCCGATCTTCCGTCAGCGCGAGCCGTTGGATCTGCCATTGCTCACCACCGTCGACCGTTGCCAGAATCGCGCCCCAATGCCCCACAACCCAACCATGCTTGTCGTCAGTGAAGCTCACGCCAGTCAGCGTTGAACTGACCGGCACCGATTGGGCTTGCTGAAAGGACGCTCCGTGATTGTCGGATAACAAAATCGTGCCATTGTCGCCAACACTCACAGCTCTCTGGCCAGCCCAGGTGGCGGCCAGCATCGCTGCTTGAGTCGCTATGGGGGATATCGTTGCTGGCGTAGGCTCGAGAGGGCCAACAATATCCGCAAATGAAGATGCTGAAACCATGATCACGACCGTGCCAATCGCCAAAACACGCGCCTGTCGCTTAAATAACGTTTTCATACTATCTGCTCCAGAGGTCAGTGTGCCAACAGCCCGGGGACGCGGACGGGGCGGCGACGCGGGAAAAGTCGTTCAAGCCAAACCGCGAAAGCAGGCAAAACAGTGATCGCCATCACCATGTTCACGATGAACATAAACGCGAGCAATTTACCCATGTCCGCTTGGAACTTGAGTTCCGAAAATGACCAGGTCGCGACGCCTACTGCCAGCGTAATGGCGGTAAAAATGGTGGCAGTTCCTACCTCTAAGATTGACTGTTCCAAAGCTTGGACGACACCTACACCATTGGCCATGTGAAGCTGCAGCCGGTTATATATGTAGAACGCGTAGTCGACACCGATACCGACGGCGAGCACCATCACAGGGAGCGTTGCTACGGTCAGACCTATCTGCAGTTCCTTCATAAACCAATAACCAATGAAGGTTCCGATTGTGAGCGGAAGGCAGCACGCGAGAACTGCGCGAAAATCACGATAGGCGAAAAACACCAGCAAAATGATCGTCGCATACACGTAAAGCATCATAGGCAGCTCGCTGTGCTCGATCTCTTCGTTGACAGCCGCCAAGATGCCCGCGTTGCCCGATGCCAATCGAATGGTGACACCTGCCAGCTTGTCTTTATCGCGAAATTTTTTCGCCGCCTCGATTACGCGGCTGATGGTCGTTGCTTTGTGGTCCGTGAGATAGATGTGCACCGCAGTCATGCTGCAATCCTTACGCATGATGCCGGGAACTCGAGCAATTTCTACCCCCATTGAGGAGTAGTTAGCCGAGTCGATCGGCACTACAGACATCTTAGGGTTTCCTTCGTTATAGCCTTCATTGTACTGGCGTAAGAGCGAAGAAAAGGACAGGACCGACATGACGCCTTCTACAGACTGCATAGCCCACACAAATCGGTCTTGGTAGACGCCAATCTGGACGTCTTCACATGACATGGGAGGCGCCTCAAACACAACCGTTAACCAGTCCAATCCGACGTCATAACTTGAAGCGATTGACACCGCATCCTTGTTGAATCGTGCCTCCGGTCGAAGTTCAGGGGCGCCTGCTTGCAGCGTTCCTATTACGCGATCTCGACTCTGCCAAACCGCCGTTGCAAACACTGTTAAAGCAATGAACAAGACTGCAGCAGCATTTCGAGGTTTTGCAATGCGTGCCAAAACCCGCAACCAGCGCGCGCGCTGAGTCGCCTTCAATTCCGCACCTTGCGCGTAGCTATGGCTCACCTTCAACAGGGATGCTGACAAGGGCAGCATAATCAAATTGGTGATTATCTTGTATGCAACGCCAAGCGAGGCCGTGATGGCGAGCTCTCGGACCATCGGGATAGGCATCAAAATCAAGGTTATAAACGAGACAAATGCCGTGACCAAAGCGAGTGTCCCAGGCACTAAGAGTCCACTGAAACTCGATCTGGCAGCCGCGTCCATTGACTTGCCACTTGCCAGTTCACGAACGATGAAGTTGATCTGTTGGATACCATGTGAAACGCCAATCGCGAACACCAGGAAGGGGACGAGGACACCGAGCGGATCAAGCCCGAAGCCAAGCAAGCGCAGAGTGCCAAACTGCCAAACGAGCGATACGAGAGAGCAGGCCAGCGGTAGCAACGTTAAGCGGACTGAACGACAGTACCAGTAGACAGCCAGAGCAGTGAGTAACAAAGCAATGATACAAAACTCGAGGACGGAGGAGGCGCCTTCTGCGATGTCACCAATCTGTTTGGCGAAGCCGATGATCTGAATCTCGAACTGATCGTCTTCGAACTTAGATCGAAGCTGTGCCTCCAATTCTCGGTCGAAATCGACATAATCAATATGCTCACCCTTAGCATCGACCTCGTTCAGGTCGGCAGTCACCATCGCGCTGGTTTGATCACGAGCCACTAGGTTGCCAATAAAGCCGCCTTGGACTGCAGATGCGGTAATGGAGGCGATGGATTCGGCGTCCAGGCTATCCGGGGTCACAGTGCCCGGAATAATCGGGTCAGCTCTGAACCCGTCCTCCGTGATCTCCGTGACGAAAGAGTTTGGTGTCCACAGGGATTGAACGCTACTGGCCGCCACGTGTGGTAAAAACTTGAGTGTTTGGGTAACGTCATAAACGCGCTTCAATCCATTTTGCGTCCAAATGGCACCATTCCTAGCCCTGACGACCACGGTCAGTCGGTTCGCCCCCAAGAGCTCTCCGCGGTACTGGTTGAACGTTGCAACATACTCATGACCCATTGGAAGTTGCTTCTCGAATCCAGCATCCATTCGTAGCTGAACGGCAAAAAACGCCATTAACGTCGTGAATAAAATCAGCACTCCCAGCACCAGCTGCTTGTGACCGAAAAGTATGTTCTCGAGCTTTTTCAATATCCGAACTAGCAAGTCCGGCTGCGCGGATTCGGCCTCGGGTAATGCCTTCATATAGCGCCTCAGAAATTACGGGATACGTTGATGCCAACGAAGTCACGGTCGCGGAGTGGATTGGTGAGCGGATCAGATGGCCCGAGGAACTTTGTATAATTCATACCGACCTGCCAGTCCGCCGGATTCTGTATGAAGTTGACATACATATTCACCGAAGTGACTCCTTCCATGAATTGTTCGCTAATGTTAGGCGTATAGCCAAACATCCCCCTGCGAACATAAACCCCTGGGTTAACTTGCCATCCACCAATTAGCGAGCCATCGTAGATCCAGTTAAAATCGACATCCAACCCACCCGAGTACTTTGTACCTTTGGAATCACCTGGGCTATTTAGAGCGCCGGTTACTGCCAGGTCGTTTGACTGATTGCCCCAGAGCCAACCACCGGCGGCAATTGGCGATCCTTGATAACTGTCGTGCAGCCCAGGATAAGCGATTACCACGGTCTCTGTTGTCAGTGTGGCGGTATCGGCGCCAAGTAACTTCAGAAGCCCGCCAGAATTTGAGGGTTGAAGCGTAAACAGCGATGTTAAGTGCCATTGGAATTTTTTCTCGTCCACCCAGCATTTGCCCTCCTGCGAAACACAACCGCTAGAAGCATTTAGAGAAACCGCATCTTTGGGGCGATAGGATAACTCGGTTCCGATCGCCCAATCGCCCAATGGAAAGTTTGCACTAACACCGAACATGTGACGGTCTTCCGGATACATGTAAACCGTGGTGCCACTCGCATCGAGTGATATTTGCGGAAGTTTATCGTGGTAAGTGATGGCATAAACTCCTAAGCTGAGAGCTGCGCCATCGGGTTGGTACCGTAAGGACAATCCATATTGCCCACTATCGCGTGCAGACTCAGTTCGGACACCGTATGCACCGCTTCCTGGTCCTACCGTGGAGGTTGACCAATAACTACCCACAGGAGGCAAGTAGCTCTCGTTCCAATGCCCTTGGATATAGACTTCGGCGTTAAATCCATTACCTAGCCCGGAAGCGACACTGAGAATTGGCGCAGGCAATACGAACTCTTTGATTTGCGCGCCAGGTTGCGAAGCCCGGTTAACATCGATACCGTTTGTGGCATTGATACCGCCGACTTCGAAAATACTTTCACCCCAGCTTATGACTTGGTTGCCGACTCGAACTCTGGCTTGTTGATCACCGATGTCAAACGTCTTACTTATCCATAGATCAAGCAACCGAGACTGAAAAGCCAGTTTTTCTCGCGCGTGTGACGCCAGGCCGTCCCTGATATCCGGTGGGGCCGCGGCGAAGGCATCTTGCCCGCTGGTGTCGCCTGTAGTATCTGTCGCCGATACATCACGCAACCACGTTCCTCGGGCCATGAAAGACAATCCTTCGGCAGGCATCTTGAGTAGCAGTTCGTGGCTGCCTTTCAAGTATGTGGTAAATGCATCACCTTTGTCATAGTTGATGTCACCTTGATCGCTTAAGCCACTAAGTTGCCCCATATGGCCATTTCCGGTCTTTGCCCCGGTGGCCGAGTTGTAAGTAGGCGCTACAAGACTTTTACTGGCCGAGTCAGTGCGAATGCCTGAGCCTGCGGATATTGTAGAATCTAGGCTGCCGCGAATCGTGTCGGCATCGTTAGAGAAGTTGAAAGCGCTTGCATTGCTGCTGCCAACCACCAGCAAGGCTGTAGCTGCAGCTTTAACAGAAAACACATACACTTCATCGTAGTGGATCGAAAAATTCTTCATGATATTTATTTCTCGTGATTTTATCGTTCGCTCATAGCACGAAGGTTTTCAGTCGTATAAAATCCCGCTTTCATGTGAGGGTTTCCGGCACCATCAACAATCCACTTAATGTCTTTGCCACTTCCGATCGGTGACCCATCTACCAAGTAGCGGCCTTCAGATAAGTTATATTGAGCAAATGCAAGAGAATCGCATGTTCCGGTTTCATACACGGGGATTACGTATCCTTCGCGTACTTTCGAAATATTGCCCTGAGCGTCGTAATCAACAGCACCAAGGAGCGCCCAACTGTCTTCATCTATGTAAAAGGTCCGCTTCGGAGCAGAATGGCGCATGCCTTGTTTTACCGTCGCCTCGACGACCCATACACGGTGTAATTCATAGCGACGCTGTGCGGCGGCGACAAACTCAGGCTGCAATACGTCTTCATGCTTGGCATTGAAGTCGTACATCCCCAAGGCGTTGTAGGGAACCACCATCTCTTTCTTGCCTACGAGTTTCCAGTCGAAACGGTCCAGTAAACCTGAAAACGTGTACGACTCATCAACGTTGTACTGATTTTCGTAGCCAATCTGCGGAGCGTCGTAAGAGTACGTAGGCATGCGACGGGTGCGCCGTTGTCCTGGGAAATAGTAGAAAACCTCCGCCGGTTTATCAGCGCTGCTCGTGTAGGTTGCAGCCTGGCCCGCCAATGCCACAGGGGAGACGTAACTGAAGTACGTCATCGCCTCTACATTGCCTGCGTCCGCAAACTTTGTTCCGTTCTTTATCGCCCACGGCATATAGGTGTATAGATCGGATGTAAGCTTTATCCAATCCGAGCCACCCTTACGCGGTGAAATGGACGTGGTCAGACGGCTTAGTTCCATCCCTACGCCGCGGTAACGCATTTTTGCATTCCACATCGCCTCGGCCCCTGTTTTAGGCTCGAGAAAGGGGACGCCGGGCGTGTAGGCATCGGCCAGGGCCGTGCCATCGGCACTCATCTTTGCAAACCCGAGGTTCTTCTTAGTGTTCTCTGCTACAAAGTCAGGCACGCCACATGTTCGACGTGATGGATACACGGGCATGCTGTAGCCCTTGATACCCTTGACAAGAGCGGCTTGGCCGGGGTTCAGCAGGCCCACATACTTATCAACATTACTGGCATCGACCGTGTACAGCGGCGCATCAGATTTGATGACATGATCCGCGAGGCGGTACGTGCGGACGAGCTAGGTTTTTATTGCTGGGGCACCTCTGAAGCCCACTTCATTGATGGTCCGACCATCTCAGCCCCCGACGCGCTCTATGGCGCTGTTGCAGCGCTTACCAAAGACATCATTATTCGGTACATGGCTGTAACGATCCCCTTCCACAATCCAATTACAGTAGCAGAGCGCCTGGCCACGCTTGACATATTGTCGAAAGGGCGGGCTGAGCTTTGTACGGCGCGCGGTAACAACAAGCTCGTAATGCAAGCATTTGGTGTCAAGCCGTCCGAGACTAGGGATCGGTGGAAAGAGGCCATAACCATTATTGGCCAGGCTTTGACAAAAGGCGTTGTGTCAAACTCTGATGGTCAGTATTGGCCTTTCGAAGAGGTTAAGGTTAACCCGAGGGCGTTGCAAAAACCTTCTCCCCATCTGTTCTCCGTAAGTTCTGGCCCCGAGTCTCACAAATTGGCAGCTGAGTACGGTGTTGGAATTCTTACCTTTGACAATTTTTTCGGGTGGGACTACGTGGACGAATGCATCGGTGCTTACCGCGATTCAATCGGAAGTGCTAAACCCGTGAATGGCCAAGTAAACAATTCTTATGGCTATTATGTACCAATCGTTCATTGCGCAAAAGATCGGGCGACCGCGATGGCGGAAGTACGGATGAGGGCTTACGGCTATGTCCAGTTCATTCTGGATATCTACTTGCCTCTGGCGAAAGAATCTTCATACGAATACTTTGGTGGTATCCAGAAGATTGAGGAATATAAGCGCAATCTTGAGAAGCTTATAGAACTTAGTCCATCCATTATGGTGGGCACGCCTGATGATATTATTGAATCTCTGAAGGCGCTCGAGAGACGCGGAGTGGATGAGGTCATTTTGACTGTTGATGCGATGACCCACGAACAGCACATGCAGACTCTCAATCTTCTGGGAGAGCACGTTCTTCCTCATTTTCATAAGAATTGAGTAGACCCCATCAGGTAAGAAAGTCTCGCGCCTGTTATTGGGGGACCTGGTTGCCACATCGATTTTCGAGTCAAGCTAAAGAGCTGAAATTTCTGGCTGCGTGCGCGTTTGTGTATAGGGTTCGCAGCGCTGTAAGGCAATGAGGTCGATGTGGAGTAAAGCGGTGATGTTATAAGGCGAAACTGGGCAGTTGACGGTCTTGAACAGTGCACGGGTAAGCTTTTATGCCCGAATACTGACTGTCAATGATCTTAAGGGAGCCGTTGTCATATAAAGATCTACCATTAATAGAGCGAGGATAATCCATGTACCAAATTATAGTGCTTTATGGCGTTCCAACGGATTCAGAAGCGTTCGATCAGTATTACAAAGATGTTCATATTCCACTGGTCCAGAAAATGCCGCATCTGAAAAGCTTCTCTGTTAGTGAGGGCCCTATAACCATCATTGGTGGCGGAGGTCCTTACTATCGTATCGCCTTGCTAGGTTATGAAGATCTCAAGTCGTTAGAAGACTCTCAGTACTCGTCTGAGGGGATGAAGGCATCAATGGACGCTGCCAATTTCGCAACCGGGGGCATGACTGCGTTGGTAATGGAAGTCAAAGATAGCCTTCAGTAACGAGCCAGACCGTGACCGCACTGAGCTTCTCTTCGGTGCGGTCATGTATTGGTGACTTTATTGCTGCTGCAATGTCCGATAGCGGTCAAACGTGGATCATGACCTGATGAGGGTTCAACGCGATCGGCGTTCTTGTCTCTAAGCATAAGCAATCACAGGGTGGCGCTATGAAAATCGACGCACATGCAGCCGAACATACTCCGGTCTACCCGGCGAATCTTCGCAGGAGACGTTGTTATCTAGTCATTAGCGGGCATGTGAAGCGGCTAAGCGATGACGGTATGGCGCTGGATCCTCGGAGTGTCGACCTGTCTGATAAAGGAGTTCGTCAGGTCCGAGAGCTCTCGGTGATGATGCAACATGTGGCTTTCGATCGGGCTGTGTGCTCCGATTATTCTTGTGCTCGACAAACCGCAAATATCTTGCTGGACGAGCAGGAAAGCATGCTTGAGCAAGCTAAAGCGTTTAGCGATATAAAAGCAGGTTGCTTCAGTAAAATCACCCCACAGCACCCTGATGACCGAGTATGCCAGGCCTACGAAACCATAGGCGAAGGTGATGGCACATTTTTGGGGGGAGAGCATTGGGACAGCTTTGAAAATCGGGTGCTTGAGCAATTTTTTCGGCTCATTGGCGAGCCAGCATGGAGATCGCTTCTACTCGTCAGCCACGACGCGGTTGGCCGTGTGTTGCTGGCCTGGGCTATGGGTTCAGATCGTCATATCATGAGTTCTCTGAAGCAGGACTCTGCATGCCTCAATATCATTGACCTCGACGTAGTGGGTACTCAGGTATTGAAGCGACTGGTGCGAGGAATCAACATAACGCCCTACGACCTTTGCAAAGTCGCCGACTCACAGACGGTATTGACGGTTAGCTGACCACACCCGCGTTACTTATTGGCGTCCGGTTCAAACTTGGCCCAAGCACCGTTCTAAGGCAAGTAGCCTGCATCACAGCACAGATAAGCTTTGTCCACCTGCGGCTATGTTGCTCAAAGCCGGATATCCTCTGTTCCTTGGATAAGCGCTTCAATGTGCGTGCCCGTCGCGCGTTCTTCGTTGCTGAACCCGTCATAGTCGGCCAAGTTGGCAAGACGAATACAGGCCATTTGCTCGATTTGCAACACGCTGCGGCGGTAGGTTCTGAGTTGGCCAAACACCGAGTCCAACTGATCGAGGTGACGGCTCTGGTCGATCATATAAGCGCTAGCGGAAGGTTTGCCGTCATCCCCCAAATAGGCCACCACTTTCCAGAATGCTTTGGGGATTTTGACACCACGGTAAACACGGTCATCTTCAGCCAGCACCGGGCTTGTAAACACAGTGGCTCGGGCCTTCCAGCGCCGTGTATTGTCGAGAATGTACTCCTCAAGTTCCAACTAGGTCTTCTGGTTGAACGCGCTCATCTGCGGCGAGCAGTTAGTGAAGTGAAAGGTGTCGAGGTTGGCGATGGTCGCTTCTTCGCCCCTATAGGGTCTTGCCTGCGCACCAAATGGCCACGGTCCAGGCCGTTGCTCGCGTAGAGCTCGTTGCCCACCTGGGCGCTCATAGGCACACGACCATCATAGCATTCAGGCTAGGTCATTGATGGCCTTATCAAATCGCGAGCAGGATCAATATTTGACGACTTGCGCTTCTGCTAAGCTCGTATCCATAACGCTTCAAAGAGATGACTGCATGTCCTTCGTTGACGAGTTCGTTGCTGAGATACTGACCCTTCAGATCGCCCTGTATCACTCCCGTGCACGGTTGGAAGCGAGGACTGACAGCGAGGCTTTGCATGACCTCAGAATATCTGTGAGGCGCATCCGGAGCCTACTCCGACCGATGCGTTCGATTAGCGAAGTCATGGCGCTGAATAATGTTGCGGCGGAAGTCGGAAGGCTAACCACGCCGGCGCGCGATCTTGAGGTGTTGATTGAGGAGCTAGAGGAAAGGGGCTTTCCTGACCTTGCGCAGTTCCGCAAAGCGCACTTGGATTATGACTATTCAAAGATTCTAAAAAGCCCGGCCCTCAAGAATCTGTTCACTCAGTTGGATGAGTGGCCTTCAATCTTTCGCTTGGCTGAGATCAACGGCGGTTTGCAGCACGTCCAGTCTCAAATTGAAAAATCACTGACTAAGCAGATCGACCGATTGCATGCGGCGGTAGATGACGCTGAATCTGATCGGCACGAGTTGAGAATCCTGGTCAAGCGAACTCGCTACCTGACAGAGGCTTTTCCCAAGCTGTCACCGCTTTCGGGTAAGGCGGCAAGCTCTCTCAAGGCCCTTCAATCGGCCCTGGGTGCCTGGCACGACCATTATCAGTGGTGTCAAAAAGCATTGGTCGAATCAGATCTACACCAGCTGGAAGAGGTCTGGCGGCGATGCGCCGCGACGGCGCTCGAGAAAGCTGAGGCTCAGTTAGCTGACCTGGAGAAATTGCTGCCAACGTCCTCAGGCAAAAAAAAGCCGCCTAATGTGGCAGCAGAAAAAACAGCAGGCGTTGAATAGACGCAGTATTACGGCTGGAGGGTTACAAAGCGATGACGTTTTTTGATCTGGCAACGAATTCTCTTCAAGACACTTCAGCCATAGGTCTACTTATGCTGATAGGTAAAGGGTGGGCTGCATTTATGCGACCCTCCAGCCTTTTGACGAAGGCTTCGGCTTCGGCATAACTGTGAAACTTAACGCGCCATGCATTCATCCACACGAGCCAGTCTTCGGGCGTCTCTGTCTCTTCGATTTTGATCAGCATCACGAGAATCCTTTCATGAGGTATCGATTCTCAAGCGATACAGAGAATGAGTAACTAGGTTTCATTTGGCGGTTTCTCTCGGTGGTTCAATGCCCTTTCTGACGGACTCGGCATTCAATTCGAGCGTGGTGATACCACCGAGGGCGGTGCTGGAAACGCCGATGGATCCCCTCTGATCTATCCACATTGCTATCGACTCAATGGCGTCGGCAAGCGCGAGTTCGTTTTCGTGGAGGGTTTCAAGTATGTCCGGTAATTGGGGAGGGGCTGACATGTCGACATTTCCTCGGAGTGAACTGGAAGACTAGCAGCGTCAGGTAGGGTGTGCTGAATCATCAACCTATCCCTTGTAGGTGGTGCAGCCGAGAGTAATCGGCCCAAGACGTGTTGGCCACTTCGGACGTGGTACAGTCACTGGGTCTTGTTAGAAAAACGCCATAAATTTGTAGGTAGTGCCATAAAGCGTACTGCCCTTTGGAGACCGTTGTGACCAAGCTTCGTAATTATGATGGTGCCCCTGGGTGCTCTATAGAGGCCGCACTGCACATCATGGGTGGAAAGTGGAAGGGCGTAATCCTTTATCACCTGCTACTGGATGGCACACACCGTTTCAACCAATTGCAGCGACGTCTCACTGGAGTGCCGCCTAGGTTGCTGATCAAGCAGCTTCGGGATATGGAAGAAGACGGTCTCCTAGTGCGAACTGTCTACCCAGTAGTACCGCCCAAGGTCGAATACGCACTTAGTGATGAGGGCCGAAGCCTTGAGCCTTTTATCCTGGGACTATGTGACTGGGGAGATGCGTGGTTGAAGCGTCGGGGCATGACCACTGCCGCTCAGATGAGGGCGGACGAGCAGCCACCTGGCGGAAAGTCCGACATCGCCCCCATGATTAGCTAGAAGCTTAAGGCCAGTTGCTCGGACTCTTGCAGTACGCTTAAGCGTACTATATGCAAATTTTTGCAGTATTTACGTTTTTATTATCTTCGATAGCCTTGTTCAAAACGCGTAGAGAGCAGAAGCACGTGCCCCGCGCATTCTTGAGCAAACTATTGGAGTATCTGAATTTTGGCCGCAAAACTTTTTGAACCCGTAACCATTGGTGGGTTAACACTTCGCAACCGAATTGCAATGTCTCCAATGTGCATGCACTCGGCAAGCGAAGACGGATGCGTCACTGATTTTCATACCGTGCATTACGGTGCTCGAGCATTGGGCGGCGCAGGGCTCGTTTTTTTGGAAACCACAGCCATCCTTTGCAACGGCGTTATTGGCCCCGGCGATATCGGTATCTGGGACGATGCACAAGTTGGGGGGCTGGCAAGGCTGGTGAAAACCATTCAACGCTTTGACGCCAAGGCAGGCTGTCAGCTGGGCCACGCAGGTCGTCAGTTGGGCGTTCCGGGGCCGTCTATTGCCCCATCGGCTATTCCGTTTACCAAGGATTCGCAAGTACCTCAGGCGCTCGACCTATACGGCATCAAAGGCGTCGTTGAGGCATTCCGCCAAGGCGCACGTCGCGCCCGCGAAGCTGATTTCGATGTTGTAGAAGTACATACCGCACATGGCTACCTCCTGAACGAGTTTCTCTCTCCGCTGGCTAACCATCGCACCGACGAATATGGCGGCAGTCACGAGAATCGTTATCGTATCGTCCGAGAAGTAATTGACGCTGTTCGGTCCGAATGGAAAGGCCCGTTGTTTGTCCGTATTTCTTCGACCGATTACACCGAAGGCGGCAATACTCCTGAAGATTTCCTGATCTACGGCAAGTGGATGAAAGAGCAGGGAGTTGACCTCATCGACTGTTCATCGGGTGGCATTGCAATGGTCAAAGTGAACGCTTTTCCTGCCTACCAGGTTCCTGCGGCTGAATTGCTGCGTCGTGAACTGGGCATCATGACGGGGGCGGTGGGCCTGATCGAAAGTGGTCGTCAGGCGGAAGAGATCGTCCAGAACGGTAGGGCAGACATAGTGCTGGTTGGCCGAGATATGTTGCGAGATCCCTTCTGGGCTCGCACTGCCGCCGATGAGTTGCGCACAGCTATCCCTGTGCCTCCGCAATACACCCGCTACGGTTCGGTGTGGCAGCGCAGTCAGCCGCCGTTGCCAGCAGCTCCTTTGACCGAAAACTGATGCGCCTAAAAACATAAAGGCTTGTTAAATTTACCCCTGATGCGCCACGCAGCGTCAGGGGTTTTACGATCCGTTTCTGCTCAGGCGAGGCGGTCAATCTTAGTCTGTTCAGTTTTACTGGGTATAGCGCCATCTTCGAGATCGGGCTCCAGGGATATTCAGTGTTTGAGGCTGTCAGCAATTACAGGCGTACGGATTTTGACGTGTGGGTAAGAAAGTCCATCACAGCTCTGATAGGAACCGAGCGTTTCAAATCGTGGTGAACCACTAGCCAGACGTTTCTTGAAAAGGGTGCGCCGTCATATTCGATGCGTTTCAGTCCTGGTTGTGCATCGCCGAGAAATCTTGGTGATCCAGCAATCCCAGCTCCAGAGCATGCAACCACCAATTGACTACTAACATCGCTTAGCTCACATCCAATTCGACGCTCGCCAGCAATGTTCAGAAGCCACTGTTGTTGCGGCAGATCCACAAATTGTGCGTCGTAAACGATGAATGCCCACCTGTCTGGACTATCAAAGAATGTTTAGTTGGGACTGGCATGCAAGGCATACGGAATATGGCCAATTTTGCGCACAACATCATTGGGTTCTTCGGGACGGGTCAGGCGTAATGCCACCTAGCTTCGCGTCGGCTCAACGATACCTGTTGAGGCTGTGCAGACATCTAAAGTGTGATTTCTGGATATTTGGCCCGGAATTCAGGCAAGCGATGGGCGAGCAAATGGGCTATCAATATCGTTTCCAGCTCAAATCTTCTGATTGTTTTCGCTGTGTCGTCAGTCTTTCCTCACTTGAGCTGCGTTGTGCCGCAGTTGGTCTAGGTAGTCAGCCCATTGTTGAGCCGCCTCCCGGCGCTGTACCAGCAGTTGCGCGCGCGCATACACAGCTCCCAACGCGCCTGGCATACGGTGGGATAACGACAGTTCGAGCACGATGGGGTCTATACCCAAGTGCTCGTGGGCAATGGTCCGGTAGGTAGCGCGAAAGCCGTGGGCAGTGATGTCGTACTCAGGCCAGATACGCTGGAAGGACTTGAGCATGGAGGTAGGATTAATGGGGCGGCCTGGATAGACCGGCGAGACGAACACCCAGCCTTTGCCGTCTTCATCCACCACGCGGGTTTTATGTAGCTCTCGTAACAGGACCAACGCTTGCTCAGGCAGCGGCACGATGTGTTTGCTCTTGTCCAGGTGCTTGGTCTTGCTCACCACATAACGCCAATCGGCGCCCACCAAGTCGACATCTTCCCAGCGCATCTGCACCAGTTCGCCTGGGCGAACCGGCAACATGACCAGCAGCCGCATTGCTGCGGCTACGCTGCCGTCGTTGCAGTCATCAAGCCGTAGAAGAAACCTGCCTAGGTCGGACGGCCTTTCGATCGCCGGGTTGCTGGTCACGATGTGGCGAATCTTCAACTCCTCAATGTTGCTGAGCGCCACGTTGCGCTCCACCCAGCCGCGACCTTCGGCAAATCCCAGAACGGCACGTATGATGGTGCGCACGCGCCGGGCCATGGCCATGGTCCGCTGGCGGCGCAACTCAGTGATGATCGTAGTGATGTGCTCCAACTTGATCTCGCTGATCGGTTTTTTGCCAATGGCAGGCAAGATGTGGTTGTTCAGCGCTCCGGTAAAGCCCGAGATGGATTTGGTCACCAGTTCGGCAGACTTGAATGCCAACCATTGCTCGGCCACGTAAGCGAAGGTGCGCTCTTCATTGAGCAACTGTGCCTCGATCTTGGCGGTCTTGGCCTTGAGCGGAGCGGTGTGGTTAGCCACGTCGCGGCGTGCGCCGCGGGCAATGTCGCGCGCCTCCTTGAGGCTAATGTCGGGGTAAGCGCCGATGGAGAAGCGGTTTTCCTTCCCATGCAGCCGATACTTCAATCGCCAAACCTTGGAAGGAGATTTGCCGACCTTACTCGACGCCCTCACCTCCAAGTAGAGGCCAGGAACTTCGCCATCGGCGTGTTTGCCAGGTTCGGTCAGTGACCGGATCAAGGCATCGCTGAGTTTTCGTTTGAAAACAACCGCATTATCTGGGGGCATCGGTGGGGGCATCCTTTTTAAGGAACCGAAATTTGCCCCCAATTATGCCCCCATGAGTCGTGGAATCCATTGGATTTAGACAGGCGGCTATGGACTTAAATAACCAATAAATTGTTGTTATTAAAAGGTTTTATGGAATTTAGTGGAATTCCGTTACAGGCTATCGGGGTCCCCGAAAAACATCTGAATCCGCGACCTCAACCACCGCTCCCCCGGATCATTATCCTGCGACCCACGCCACGCCATATGCAGCTCAAACGTGCGCACCGGCAATGGTGGGTCTTCGGCGCGCAAACCGCCCGCTGCAGTCAGTGCCTCGGCGGCGTAATCCGGTACGGTGGCGAGGATGTCGGTGCCGGCCAGCAGTGTGCCTAGGCCATTGAATTGCGGCACGGCCAGTACCACGTGGCGTTTGCGATCGAGTTTTTCCAGCTCTTCATCAATAAACCCGCTCAGGTCGCCCGCGAAGGATACGAGGGCGTGAGGGCGGGCGCAGAAGTCGTCCAGGCTCAGGGAGCCGGGCACGCTGTCGGCACGCAGCAGTTTCGGCAGGCTGCGGCGCAGCACCTTGCGTTTGGCGTTGGCCGGCAGGTCGGCGGTGTAGCTCACACCAATCGAAATTTCCCCAGAGGCGAGCAGGCCCGGCATCAGGATGTAGTTGACGCGGCGCACCACCAGCACAATGCCTGGCGCCTCGGCACGCAGGCGCTTGAGCAGTTGCGGCAGCAGGGCGAATTCAACGTCGTCGGACAGGCCGATACGGAACACGGCGGTGCTGGTGGCGGGGTCGAATTCGGCGGCGCGGCTCACGGCGGTGGAAATCGAGTCCAGGGCCGGGGAGAGCAGGGCGAAGATTTCCACGGCACGTGCGGTCGGCTCCATGCTGCGCCCGGTGCGCACAAACAGCGGGTCATCGAACAGCCCGCGCAGGCGCGACAACGCCGCGCTGATGGCCGGCTGGCCAAGGAACAATTTCTCGGCAGCGCGGGTCACACTGCGCTCATGCATCAAGGTTTCGAATACGATCAAGAGGTTAAGGTCGACACGACGCAGGTCGTTACGGTTCATCTTGTGTCCTGGAAGAGTCAGCAAACTTGACGTGAGCGGCCACATGTAAACAATGACCGGCATGAATCTTACGGGGAAAGGCTGGTACTCTGCACCGGATAATTGAGTTTTCCTACGATCCTTGAGGTGAATGCCTCGGTTGCGGAATCAATGACAGGCATGTCGACTATTAATGGCGACCGGTGGTCTTACCCGGAAAGCCCAGATAGAGTTCATGGCATTAGAGGTTACTTTGACGAGGTTTGCGATGTCCCGCACGATCCGTTTTCACAAGTTTGGTCCGGCCGAGGTGCTCAAATGCGAAGAGCATGCAGCCGCGCAGCCCGCACCGGGCGAAGTGCAGGTGCGTGTCGAAGCGATTGGCATCAGCTGGTATGACATTCTGTGGCGCCAGAACCTGGCGTCTTCCCATGCACGTCTGCCGTCCGGCCTTGGCCATGAGATGGCCGGGGTGGTGGTGGCTCTCGGTGAGGGTGTGGATGACTTGGCGGTGGGCGATAAAGTCGCCAGTTTTCCGGCCGAGAGCCCCAATGATTACCCGGTATATGGCGAGCAAATCGTACTCCCGCGTTCGGCGCTGACCCGTTATCCGGATGTGCTGAGCCCGATTGAAGCCAGCGTGCATTACACGCCGCTGTTGATCGCCTACTTTGCCTATATGGATCTGGCACGGGTCAAACCCGGCCAATTTGCCTTGGTGACTGACGCCAGCCACTGTGCCGGCCCTTCGTTTGTGCAATTGGGTAAAGCGCTGGGCGTGCGAGTGATCGCCGCGACCAAAGACAGCGCCGAGCGTGAATACCTGCTGTCGCTGGGGGCCGAAAAGGTCATCGTCACCGAAGAGCAGGACCTGCTGATGCAAATCAACAAGTTCACCGATAACCGCGGCGTGGATGTGGTGTTCGATGGCTTGGGCGGCCCGCAGATGTCGTTGCTCGGTGATGTGCTGGCGCCGCGTGGCAGCCTGGTGCTCTATGGTTTGCAAGGTGGCAACCAGACGCCATTCCCGGCCTGTGCAGCGTTCCAGAAGAACATCCAGTTCTTTGTGCACTGTATCGGTAACTTCACCGGTAAGCCGGAGTTGGGCATCATTCAGGACCACGTTGCCTTGCAGCGCGCCTTGCGTGACATCAACCAGTTGACGGCCGACCGCGTACTGGTGCCACTGAAAACCACAGTGTTTGCGTTCAACCAGTTTGTAGAAGCACACCGTTACATGGACGAATGCCCGTGCCGCGAGCGCGTAGCGTTGCAGGTTGAGGCTGTTTGAGGTGTAGGAAGATTCGTAAATGATGCTTGAAAACCCTGGGCGCATGGGGCAAATGCGCCATTTAACAGGGTTGAATCCGCGCGTTACCTGAAACGCGCTAAGGCCATCCGGCCCCGCAAACGATGCTCTTTTTCCCTCCGCCGCCCTGAAATTCAGCGCGGCGTTGTTGTGTCTGGGCCCTGCACATTTGCCCCCATCATTATCTGAACTGCTTTCCGGCCAGTTTCTGTATCTGTTAATCATTATTTCAGTCCCGATAATTGGCACTTCACTTTCAACTCAAGGACTGAGTTATGAATGATTTCCTGATTCAACAGCAGGCACTTCCTGATACTACGAGTGACGCAGCCTCTGCCAGGACGCGAGGCAGTCGCCATTCCAAGGGTGGGTTTCAATCGATGCATAGCTGGAGATTGAAGTTTGACAAGTTTTATTTGTCGGATAGATCTTTAAGTTCAAGGTTAATGGGTTGTAGGAGCTTGTCTGAATATTCCTAGGAGTGCCGTAGCCAATCGCCAGGATGCTTGTAGTACGGCGTTTTGGGGTCAGGCACGCTGGAGGGTGAGCTCAATCAGCAGCTCCTATCGATTTGTTACCGGGTGCTAGTGTTTATCTGTCGCACACAGTGCGCCGCCGGGAACGTTTTTACCTATGCACTAGATCGCGCAACTACGCTCGGCAGTTGTTTGGAACTGATATTTCAACTCAGGTAGTAGAACTATGAGCGCTATTCACGAGCAGGCCATGAATTATGTTTACCAGCAAGTTCAACAACGCTTGGTGGGGTACTTCACACGCGCAGAGCGCACCGCACTTCAATTATTGATTCAGCGTATTGTCGTTGCCGCTGGCGGTATGGAACAGGTAGGCGATTACAAAGTGCTGGTGGCCCACGGTGGTGGTGAAGTCAGCAGCTACACCTTGGCGTTACTGCGTGCCGCACAGTTGAGTATTGCCGGGCGTGCGCCCAAGACGTTCCAGCTACGGGTGGCGACGCTGCGCCACGCCGGTATGACGCAAGACACCCTCGAGGCGATTCATCGCGGCTACAGCCGGCTGTTTTTCCACGATGACGACCGAGTCGAACTGTTGATGGTCGAGAACGAACAGGTGTTGCCCTTCAACCATCAGCGCCCGGCCTCCAGCCGCGGCTGTGAAGCTCATCAGCGCAACATGTTGATGGTGGGGCATCTGACCTCCGGCGATGTTCGCGCCACACTGTGTAACGATGCCTACCTGGCCCTGGGGGATTTTTATCAGCGTGTCACCGCCTGGAACGGTGGCGTGCACGCGTTGGTCAGTGGCGACTCCGCGCGCAAACAGAGCCAGTTGCTGGCCTGGCTGAAAAAGGCTGCCCGAGCCAAAAGCGTCAAGACTGCCAAAGGCAAGCCGACGTCGCTCGGCGGGTTGTTTACGCGCATGGATGAGTGGAGCGGCGACTTCTACCGTGACCTGTATGGCGAGCACTATGTGCCCAAGGCGGACGTCAGCCCAGGTGGGTATCGCCACCTCGCCTATATCGGGATTGCCGACCTGCTCGAAGGCATCGACCGCGCCAATTCGCCATCGCTCATCGATTTCATGGCTTATACGCCGGATCCGCAGGGCTTTCACTTTAGCCACCCGAGCTTTGCCAACCCGCCGTTGATGGCGCACTTGCGCGGCTTGCAGGCCGAATGCCTGCGCGAGCTGCATTACGAGGAGGGCGTCGAAGAGTTCCTGGGCCAGGCGCGCAATCATCTGCGACGTCGGCAGGTGCCCGAAGAGCTGGTGAACCAGTTGCTCAATCACGAGGAGCGCGCGGTGTCGAGCAGCCATGCCCAACAGTTCTTCGGGTTGGACGAGAACCAGCTGGTCTGCCTGTTGTTTTCACCTTTCATTCATCACGGCGAACGGCTGGAAGGCTACCTGCGCCAGTGCCACCCCGGCATGCTGGTGGCGTTGCCCGAGCTGCACAAGGTCTTGCAGGGCAAGCCGGCAGCCGAAATGTTGCAGCAATGGGTGGCCGACGCCAGTGGCCTGCCATTGATTTTGCTGCAGCATTTGTATCGCAAACGGCCGATGAACCTGGCCCCCGGCGGCGCCCGCAATGCGCCTTTGCCAAGGGCCCAGGCGCGTGACGGCATGGCCTTGCAGCTGGCTGGGCGATGACATTGCGAGGTGCGCGGCAGGCTGATTTCGCTTATCAGGCGGTCTATCGCTACATGATCAACCTGATTAACGAGGTCAGCACCGATACGCGGGTGAAGCTACCGTCGCTGCGCCAGTTATCCCAGCGCCTGAACGTGTCAATCTCGACCATTCAATATGCGTATTCGCTGCTGGAAAAGGAGGGCAGGGTGTATTCGGTGGCCAAGTCGGGTTACTTCGCTTGGCCGCTTGCCGGGCACACGGTGGCCTGCCCTGGCGGGGATTTGCTTGAACGTCTCTACCTCGCGGCCCGGCGGCCGGGTATGACGGTGCTCAGTGGCGACGAACCGGCGTTGCTGGCATCACTGGACGGTACCTTGCTGCGCCTTGAGCGCGAGCTGGTGCGCCAGTATCCAGGGCATCTGCAGCCTTGGTCTCAGCCCTGCGGGGTATGGGAGCTGAGAACGGCGCTGGCGGCCCGCTACACCTCTTCACCCACCCGCTGCTGGCACGCTGATGACGTTTACATCGGCGCAGACTTACGCGGGGTACTCGACATCCTTGTCGAAGTATTGGGTTTGCGCGGTTCCACGGTGGTGGTCGAGTCGCCCTGCGAGTGGTCGATCCTGCGCCTGCTGCAGGATGCCGGGGTGCGTATCCTTGAGCTGCCCTGGAGTGATGATGGCCGCCTGGAGCTGGCAGTGCTCGAAGGAATGCTACGTAACGAATCGGTGCAATTGGTTTTGCTGTCGTCGTCGGTCAGCCTGCCGTCAGCCTTTGCCTTGCAGCCTCAAGACCGCCTGGAGGTGGCACAACTGCTCGATCGGTACGATTGCTGGCTATTGGAAAACGACACCTGCGGTGAATTGGGATTCAAGTCGGCACCGGTTGCCCTGCGCGATCTGGTCAACCCTGAGCGGTTGGTGGTGTTTGCCTCTTTAGAGAAAATACTCGGGCCAGAGGCGCCGTTTGGCTACCTGTTGTCGCGACACTTTAGTAGTGAATTACAGCGCCAGTTCCTGCTGCGCTCGTTCCGGCTGTCCTCCATTCGCCAGCGCGCGATTGCGCGCTTGTACCACAGCGGCAAAATCGACCAGCACCTGCATCACTTGCGCCGGCTGCTGCGTGACCAGGCGGGCGAAATGAGAGAACTCCTGGATCGGCACCTGGGTGATCAAGTGAATTACCGAATGCCGGCGGGCGGGGCGACCTTTTGGTTGGGCGCGACCCGGGCGGTGGACATGCGCAAGGCTTTCCACGCCTTGCTGGCGCGTCAGGTAGTCGTGGCGCCCGGTGAGCTGTTCAGCCTGTGCGGCCTGCACCACCAGCAGCTGCGGTTGAGCAGCACCTTCCACGGGCAGCCCAACCTGGACATCGCCCTGGCATCGGTGGGCGAGGCGCTGCGTGATGCACAGATCAGCTAGATGCATGAAACTTCTCTATGGCTTGTAGGATCAATACCGTCGCGCAGTAGTCCAACTCTCAGTAAACTGTCATTTTTTCCGACTCCTTCTTTCTCGAGGTTTATGCATGACAATCAGTCCTTTTGCGGGCAAGCCGGCGCCAGCTCAGTTGCTGGTGGATATCCCGCGACTGGTCACGGCCTATTACACCGGCCAGCCTGATGCAGCGATCTCTACCCAGCGCGTAGCCTTTGGTACTTCCGGGCACCGTGGCAGCTCGTTCGAGCTGAGTTTCAACGAATGGCACGTGTTTGCCATCAGCCAGGCCATTTGCCTGTACCGTGAAGCCCAGGGCATCAATGGCCCCTTGTTCGTCGGCTTGGACACCCACGCGCTGTCGACCCCGGCGGGCGCCAGCGCCCTGGAAGTGCTGGCAGCCAACGGCGTGCACGTGATGCTGGCTGAAGGCGATGAATACACGCCGACCCCGGCCATTTCCCACGCCATCATTTGCTACAACCGTGGCCGTACCAGTGGCCTGGCGGACGGTATCGTGATTACACCGTCGCACAACCCGCCACAAAGCGGCGGCTACAAGTACAACCCGCCCAATGGTGGCCCGGCCGATACCCACGTCACCAAGTGGATCGAAGCCAAGGCCAACGAGTTGCTGGCCAACCGGCTGGCCGGGGTTAAACGCATTACCCATGCCCAGGCGCTCAAGGCCGACACCACCCATCGCCATGACTACCTCAACAGCTACGTAGCTGACCTGGTCAATGTGATCGATATGGACGCCATCCGCAGCGCCGACCTGCGCCTGGGCGTGGATCCGTTGGGCGGAGCAGGCGTGCGCTACTGGTCGGCGATTGCCGAGCATTACCGTTTGAACCTGGACGTGGTGAACACCGAGGTCGACTCGACTTTCCGCTTCATGAGCGTCGACTGGGACGGCCAGATCCGCATGGACCCGTCCTCCAGCTATGCGATGCAAGGTTTGATCGGCCTCAAGGAACGTTTCGACGTCGCCTTCGCCTGTGACCCGGACCACGACCGCCACGGCATCGTTACGCCATCCGGTGGCCTGCTGGCACCGAATAACTACCTTGCCGTGTCGATTGATTACCTGTTCCAGAATCGTCCGCAGTGGCGCGCCGATGCCGCTGTGGGCAAGACCGTGGTCAGCAGCGGCTTGATTGATCGCGTTGCGGCGCGTATCGGCCGGCGCCTGTACGAAGTGCCGGTAGGCTTCAAGTGGTTTGCCGACGGCCTGTTCGAAGGCTCGCTGGGCTTTGGTGGCGAAGAAAGCGCCGGCGCCTCGTTCCTGCGCAAGGACGGCACGGTGTGGAGCACCGACAAAGACGGCCTTATCCCGGCCTTGCTGGCCGCTGAAATGACCTCGCGCAAAGGCCAGGACCCAAGCCAGATCTACCGTGGCCTGACGGATGCGCTGGGTGAGCCGTTCGCGATTCGTGTTGACGCCAAGGCGACCCCGGCGCAGAAAGCGTTGCTGGGCAAACTGTCGCCGGAGCAGGTCACCTCGACGCAACTGGCCGGGGAGAGCATCCAGCAAATCCTCAGCCATGCGCCGGGTAATAATCAGGCAATCGGCGGCTTGAAAGTGATGACCGAAAACGGCTGGTTCGCCGCGCGGCCATCGGGCACCGAGGACATCTACAAGATCTACGCCGAAAGCTTTGTGGGTGAAGACCATCTCAAGCAGTTGGTGGAAGAGGCGCAGGTGCTGGTAGACGGCGCCATCAGTTCTAACTGACGCACAGCCAACAATGTGGGAGCTGGCTTGCCTGCGATGCGCACAACTCGGTACATCAGGTACACAGAGTTGACGCTATCGCAGGCAAGCCGGCTCCCACAGTTGATTGGGTTCGGGCGGAAGGTCAGGCCAGGTCTACTAGCACGATTTCGCTGTCTTCAACCGCGGTCACCCGCAACACCTGCTCATCTTCCACCGCCACACCGTCTCGCGCTTGCGCACGCAGGCCATTGACTTCTATCACCCCGGTCGCCGGCACCAGATACGCCCGGCGCCCGCTGTCCAGCCGATACTCGGCACTTTCCCCAGCCTTCAAGTTAGCCGCCACCAGACGTGCGTCCGCCCGAATGCGCAAGCTTTCAGTGTCACCGGCCTTGCCGCTGGCCAGGGTCACAAAACCCTCGCGATTGCCCTTGGGAAACGGCTTGGCACCCCATGATGGCGGCAGCCCGGCTTCATTCGGGATGATCCAGATTTGGAAAATCTTCGCCGGCGTGGCTTCCAGGTTGTATTCACTGTGGGCAATCCCGGTGCCGGCGCTCATGACCTGCACGTCTCCCGCTTCGGTGCGGCCGTTATTGCCGAGGTTGTCGGCATGGCTGATCGCGCCTTCACGCACATACGTGATGATTTCCATGTCGCGATGCGGGTGCTGCGGGAAGCCCGTGCCGGGCGCAATGATGTCGTCGTTCCACACCCGCAGGTTGCCCCAGTGCATACGCTTGGGGTGGTGGTACTCGGCGAAGGAAAAGTGATGATGGGCATCGAGCCAGCCATGATGGGCACCGCCCAGGCTATTGAAAGGTCGAAGTTCAAGCATGAGGGATCTCCTGTGGATGGTGGCTATCATCCAGCAGTACATGATCGATAAAAAGCGTAAAAAATGCCTGATTCCCATCAATTCATTCGATTGATTGCTGGCGTTTTGACTTTTACTTCATCGCCTAACCGCATGACAACAAAGCAATTGGCTGGAACTGCGCGCCGATTCCGGCGACCATGGCACCTTCACCAGAACCACCCATATCGCTGGAGTCCGCGTGCCGCAACAAACGCCTGATCTGCCCCCTGAACTGCGCCCCTTGGCAGAAATGCCTCTGCTGAAACGACTCGCCGCCCGTTTGTTTGGCCATGGCCTCACGCGTTTGCGTGCCCAGCACCGGTTCTCCTGGCTGCACGGCCAGGCTGACGGCTTTCGCAGCGGGCACGAAGCCGGCGTGGAGTATGGCTACCGCGAAGGCAAGGCTGACGGCCTCGAAGAAGGTCGGCAGGTGTTGCTGATCCGCGACTTCCGCCCCGATGAGCACCGTGCGCCGGGGGTGGATGACAGCCTGTTCGACGATTGGCGCCTGCCACTCACGGCCGACGTGAAGAAGCGCATGAAGGCTGACGTAGCACGCTTGCTGCCGGCCCATGCCCAGCCCAGTGCTGCGCAGTGGAAGATGATCTTCAGTGACACACCCTCGACCTCGGTGATTGCCGGTGCCGGCGCGGGTAAATCCACCTCGCTGGTGCTGCGCATCCTCTTGCTGAGCCACTACCTGGGCTTTGAGCTGAGTTCGATGACCGTGGTGACTTTCACCCGCGAATCGCGCAAAGACTTCATCAACAAGCTCATGGAGATTCTCGGCCTGTGGGGCCAGCCCCTTGGTTTCAAAGAAGCTCAGACCGTGGTGCGCACCTTCCATTCACGCATCCTGCCGATGGTACGCAGCCTGCCAGGCTTCGAACGGCTGCAAGCGTTTGAAAACCTCAGCAGCGGTTTCGAGGACGCCGACAGCAACCCCTTCGACCTGCGCATCAGCGATGCCCAGCGCCAACAGATGAACAGCTGTTATCACCGCCTGCATGGCCGCCATGCGCGCTTTCGCGAGCTGATCGCACCGCTGGCCCGCCATGGCCTGCAACTCAAAGAACTTGAGCGCGACCACCCGGACGTGCAAAAGCGCATCGCTGTCACCGAACTGGCGGCCAAGCGCGATGAAGAACTCTGCGACGTGATCGAGGATCTGTGGTTTCGCGCCGGCGCCTGGCCGATCAAGGGCATAGAGCCCAGTCGCCAGACCTTCGAAATCAATGGTGCGCTGTTTCATTGCCACGGCTACATCGCGGAACTGGACGCCTGGGTGGTACTGGGTTTTGATCCGCGGGAAAACGCTCAGGTCAGCCGGCCGAATGCAAAGCTTTCCGTGCGTGCCGAATGGGCGGTAAAGCGCACCTTGTTTCAAGCATTCTGTCGCAAGCCACTGATATGGTTAGATAATTATGAGTCGTCAAGGCGCCTTTTAACCAGTCTGGCGGGTGATGCCAGCGCCGGGCCGGGCTTTGATTACAAGGTCAAGGGCGAGCTGGCCTCGGCGCCGCTGTTGGACAGTTTCGTGATGGCGGCCGGGTTTATCGAGAATCTCGGGTTGGATGTGCCAACGGCTGTGGGGCAAATGAGCTTCGCCAAGGACGACCCGGACCGGGGCTACTTTGAAGCCTTGAGCATTTTCTGGAAGGCGCTGGAAGATCACTTGCTCGATCAATCGCCGCCCATCATGACCTATAACCGCATGTTCTCGCTGTTCGGTGAGAACACCCCGGAGAACCTCAAGCTGCTCAGCGATCCACTGCTGCGGCCGATGTCGCACCTGATGATCGACGAGTTCCAGGACGTATCGCCGCAGATCGTCTCGTGGGTTCGCGCCAGCCTGCGCGAGATTCGCAGCCGTGGCCCGGCGATGCATGTGGGGCGTGGCGCGCAACGCTCGTCCTTGCTGTGCGTGGGTGATGACTGGCAGTCGATCTATGGCTGGCGCGGCAGTTCGCCCAAATACTTCATGGCGTTCAACCAGGAGTTCCCATCGCCCAGCACCACACGCGTGATGCTGAGTGAGAACTACCGTAGCCACCAGCACATCATCGACGCTGCCGAGCATGTGGTACGCACGGCCCCCGCGATCCCCGGCAAGAAGGCCAAGGCCAGTGGCGAGCCCAAGGCTTTGCAACCCGTAGTAGTGCTGGAACGGGACGACGCCGCGCTGGGCCGGCAGTTGGCGGAACACTATCAACGGGGTGATACGGTGCTAATGCTTTATCGAAAAAGCAGCGATAAGCTGTTGATTCAAGAGCATATTCAGTCCGTAGTTAATGTGGATTCTAGCTTGCAGCCACAGGATCGCCGACTCAAACAGCTGACTTATCACAGTGCCAAGGGCCTGCAAGCAGACGCGGTATTCCTGCTCGGGGATTGCCAGCACGTCACCAGTTCGCCTTACAAAAACCAGGTTTACCGCATGGCGGGCCTGGGCAAAGACGGCGACAGCGAGCCCTACGACACCGCGCAGAAAGACGAAGTGCTGCGCCTGGCCTATGTCGGCATTACTCGGGCGGTGAGCCATTGCTACTGGTATGTGGAGAAGCCGGAAGGCCAGGGCGTGAATGTGCCGAGGGCTTCGGAGCGGGTCGATGGGCGAAAGGTGTTTTTTGATGACCGACGCAGCTAGGAGCTATACACAGTTCTATAAGTGTGGCGAGCAAGCTTGCTTGCGCTGGGGTGCGAAGCGCCCCCCCAAAAAAGCCTGCTCCAGCTGCGCTGTCGAACGGGAGCAAGCTCCCTCGCCACAGCAAGCCCGCTCCCACATTAGATAGTCATCGCCTTATAAATGAATGTTAAGCCCGCAACGACAGCGGCGGCACAAAACACTCCAGCTCATCCTCCACCGCTTCTATGATGCGTTCGACATCGGCCGCATTCATCACCGTGGCGCAAGGAATGCCGGCAATCGCGATCAACGTCTCGCCGCTGGCCCGGTCGAACAGACGCGCGACCATGCTGCCGGGGGCGTCCATGCTGCCCTCGAAGCCCATTGGATGAAAATGCCAGCGCATCAGCTGGCAGGCGTTGGGAAATGTCACTTTGTTCATGTTGCCCACCTTGTTCATTGAGCGCTTCCTTTAGCTCGCGGCAGGGGCCATGACCTTCACTGGTCGTGGCATCAAGACCTTCAAAATAGCATTCGTTCGCAAGCGCGCGGTGACTTTTTAGGGGCCGTTCGGCAGTTCTTTTGCGGTTATATGACGTAGGTCATGTCTTACTCAAAACTAGGCAAAAGGCCATTAGTCAGAAGTTACAGTTGGCCATTGAATGCAGCCTGCAAATTCGGCAATCTACCAGGCATTCCCGCCGCAGAGCCTTCCATGCAACCTGTCTTGAGTGAAGAGTGCGAACAAACCCAAGCCACCGGCGATCTGGTGTTACGCCATCACCTGTGCTGGCGCCACCGTGACCTGGATGGCGTGATGTCCTACTACCACCCCGATATCCAATACCACGATTTCTTCCAAAACCGCGTGGTGGGCTACGCCGAATTGCGCGAGTACCTGCAAGCCAGCATGCCGCGTGGCGCCGACGAGGCGATCGAGCACATCGACCGCATTCGTGCCGACGGCGACACCGCGTTTATCCAGTACCGCATTACGCTGCGCGGCGGGCAGGGCCTGGTGTCATTTCGCACCAGTGAGGCGATCACCGTGCGCGATGGATTGATCTGGCGCGTCAACGAGTACGCCTCCCTGGTGCACGAGCAGCCGGCCCAAGCCCTGCGTCCGACGGTCAGCCGCCTGGGCCTGTCGCCCCAGCAATTGGGGCATATGGCCAACGATCTGCAGCAGTACTTCGAACGCAAGCAACCCTATCTCGACCCGGACCTGGACCTGCAACGGGTAGCCACGGAGTGCGGCTACAGCCGCAACCAGATTTCCTACCTGCTTAACCAGGTGCTGGGGCAGAGCTTCTACCGCTACGTCAACCAGGCCCGGCTTCAACACTTGCTGGCCGCGCTGGCCAAGGCCGTGCCGCCGATAAAGGTCGATGACCTGGCCTTTGCCGCGG
Source organism: Pseudomonas sp. ChxA (assembly GCF_030263855.1). Lineage (NCBI taxonomy): Bacteria > Pseudomonadati > Pseudomonadota > Gammaproteobacteria > Pseudomonadales > Pseudomonadaceae > Pseudomonas > Pseudomonas sp. ChxA. The sequence continues at coordinate 3,707,490 of NZ_JARPMK010000001.1, read as the reverse complement.
GTTTCAACTCTTTGTCGGCGTTCTACAGCGCGTTCCGCCAGCACACCGGGCAATCGCCCAAGGCCTACGTCAAACAAATTTCTCTGCGTGCACGCGCGCAAGACAGCCCATAACGCCGCGCTCTAGGATCCAGCCTATCGAAATGAGGGTGGAGAGCTTGGCATGCCGGCATGGCGCAACATCAGTTTATGGATGGACCAGTTGGACGACCCGCTGGTAGCGCGGCCGTCCCTTGCGCACGACCTGGACGTCAATGTGGCGATTATCGGCGCCGGGTACACCGGGCTGTGGACCGCCTACTACCTCAAGCGCCAGGCCCCTGAGCTGAACATCGCGATTATCGAAGCGCAGACCGCAGGCTTCGGCGCATCGGGCCGCAATGGCGGCTGGCTGATGGGTAATTTGCTCGGCGAAGACCGCCTGCTGGCCGGGCTGTCGCCACAACAGCGCCGCGCTTCTTTCGACTTGCTGCACGGCATTCCCGATGAAGTCGCCCAGGTGCTGACCCGCGAAGGCATCGAGTGCGACTACCGCAAGGGCGGCGTGCTGTACTGCGCGGCGCGCTACCCGGAGCAGGAAGGCAGCCTGCGCCGTTACTTGGACAAGCTCTACGCCCAGGGCCTCACCGAAGCGGATTACCGCTGGCTGAGCCCGCAACAACTGGCCGAGCAGATCCGCATCGCCAAACCGTATGGCGGTATCTATGCACCCCATGTCGCGACCATCAACCCCGCCAAACTGGTGCGCGGCCTGGCGCGGGTGGTGGAGAGCCTGGGCGTGACGATCTATGAGAACAGCCCGGTCACCCATTGGCAGTCCGGCAGCGTGCGCACGGCCAATGCCAGCGTACGCGCCGCGTGGGTGGTGCCGGCGGTTGAGGGTTACGCCACCACGTTGCCGCCGTTGGGGCGCTATCAGTTACCGGTGCAAAGCCTGATTGTCGCCACCGAACCGTTGCCGGCCAGCACCTGGGATGAGATCGGCTTGAACCGAGGCCAGGCGTTTGGCGAAAGCAGCCGCCAGGTCACCTACGGCCAGCGTTCGGCGGATGACCGCCTGATATTCGGCGCCCGTGGCGGCTATCAGTTTGCCGGCAAGCTGCGCCATAACTTTGACCTGAGCACCGACGAGGTGGAGCTGCGTCGCTACCTGTTCAGCGAACTCTTCCCACAGCTCAAAAACGTCAGGATTACCCACTCCTGGGGCGGCAACCTCGGCATGTCGCGCAACTTCCGACCGCACATGCTCTGCGATCACAAAACCGGTATCGCGCTGTCCGGCGGTTATGGCGGGGAGGGCGTCGGCGCCACCAACCTCGGTGGTCGTACGCTGGCCGACATGATTCTGGGCCTCGATACGCCGCTGACCACTCAGCCCTGGGTGATCCGCGAGCGTGGCCTGGACGCGCTCAAGGCGTGGGAGCCCGAGCCCTGCCGATGGCTGGGTTACAACGCGATCATTCGCAGTTTTGTCCATGAAGACCAGGTGTTGGCCAACCCCAACACCGCGCCTTGGCGGCGCAAATTGGCGACCGGCGTGGCCGGGTTCATGGAAGGTTTCATGCACTGAGACGTTTCACTCACACGGGAAAACCCATGAGCATCACTCACTTCAAAGACGCGCTGAATGCCCACCTGCCGGACTCGTCACCGGTGGCCGTGCCCTTGGGCGAGCCCATCGCCGTGGCCTCGACCTTAAGTGTTGAGCGCAACGATGGCGTCGAAACCGGCATCTGGCAATGCACCACAGGCCGCTGGCGCCGACAGATCAAATCCCAGGAGTTTTGCCACTTCATCCAGGGCCGCTGCACCTTCACCCCCGACGACGGTGAAGTCGTTCACCTACAAGCCGGCGATGCACTGATGTTGCCGGCCAACAGCACCGGTATCTGGGACATCCACGAGACCGTGCGCAAGACCTACGTATTGATGCTGTAACGCTTTGATCCTTGATCGCCTGCCATAAAAACAGCCCTAAAACCGCCAGGAAATCGAACCATGAAAGCCATTGCCCTGTTGCCCTTGATGTTGGTGGCCGCTATCAGCCAGGCCGCCGAGACGGTGAAGATCTACAACTGGTCGGACTACATCGCGCCGGACACCACCAAGAACTTCCAGAAAGAAACCGGTATCGGTTTCACCTACGACGTGTACGACAGCAACGAAACCCTCGACGGCAAGCTGATGACCGGCAAATCCGGCTATGACGTGGTGTTTCCGTCCAACCACTTCATGGCCCGGCAGATCCAGGGCGGCGCGCTTAAAAAACTCGACAAGAGCCAGCTGCCCAACTGGAAAAACCTCAACCCGGTGCTGCTCAAGGCCCTGCAAAACAACGACCCGGGCAACGAGCATGGTTTCCCATACCTGTGGGGCAGCACCGGCATCGGCTACAACATCGACAAGGTCAAGGCGGTGCTCGGCGATAACGCGCCCGTGGACTCCTGGGACCTGATCTTCAAACCCGAGAACATGGCCAAGCTGCAAAAATGTGGCGTGGCGATTCTCGACAACGGCCCGGAACTGCTGCCAGCGGCGCTTAATTACCTGGGCCTGCCGCCCCACAGCAAGAAGGCCGAGGACTACAAAAAAGCTGAAGACCTGCTGATGAAAGTGCGCCCGTATGTGGCCTACTTCCATTCCTCGAAATACACCGCCGACCTGGCCAACGGCGATATCTGCGTGGCCGTCGGCTTCTCCGGCGACATCCTGCAGGCCGAAAGCCGTGCCAAGGAAGCCAAGAATGGCGTGAACATCGGCTACAACATTCCCAAGGAAGGCGCCGCCATCTGGTTCGACATGGTCGCCATGCCCGCCGATGCCCCGGATGAAAAAGCCGGTTACGCGTTCATGAACTACCTGCTGCGCCCGGAAGTGATGGCCAGCATCACCAACTACGTGCACTACGCCAACGGCAACGCCGCTGCCGACAGCCTGGTAGACCCGCTGATCAAGACCGACACCAAGGTGTACCCAAGCCCGGAAATGATGGGCAAGCTGTTTGCACTTGAAGCAATGCCGCTGAACATCGACCGGATTCGTACGCGGGTGTGGAACACCATTCGAACCGGCCGCTAGGCCTGCTTTGGAGGCCTGCTTTCTGTGGCTGGTCCGCTTCCTGTGGCTAGCCCGCTTGTTGTGGCAAGCGGGCCTGTTGTGGCGAGCGGGCTTGCCCCGCGTTGGGCTGCGAAGCAGCCCCAAAACCCCCCACTGAGAACTGCCTGATACAGCGCATTCTTCCTCACTGGGGCCGCTTCGCGCCCCAACGCGGGGCAAGCCCGCTCGCCACATTAAGCCCTCAGCCATACGATCGTACGATCGTTCCCATGTTCTGCGTGGGAATGCAGCCAGCGACGCTCTGCGTCCTGGTTTTACAGATTTTAGCGGGATAAACAACAAACCCCGTTAAGTCTGCTGATGTTTGGAATGTAGCTGTAAATATTTAATTATATTCAATACTTGTTTCGAGATTTGCCAGAAAGGAATTGTTAAAGATATTAGATGGCAGGTAATGACGATTGTGTGGGAGATTTTAGTCTGTCGCAGGGAGTAGCGAGCAGCAGTATTTAATGATGTAGCATTGTTCGTTAGCGTATTAGGTTGTAAGAGGTTTACTCCTTGTGGCGATTGAAAAAACACTCAATCCTAATTTACACAGGTGATTATATGACTACCTATGCAAGCCCACCCAGCAGTGGTCAATGGATTCGTCCAGGCTTTTCCGCTCCTGAATTTCGCGGAACAAAAGCCGACGAGAGCTTGGCACCCAAGACCAACCTGCCCAACGTCATGGTCGGCGGCGGCGGCGCTGACCATTTGTTTAGCCCGGAAGGCGAAACCACATTTAAATACAACAGGTTAAGTGATTCCCTTAGTACCCGGTCGGATATCATTTTCAGTTTTCGCCCCGAACGGGATAAGGTTGATATTTCCGATATGCTGTGGGAAGAGGGAATCGATAAAATCAACTATGTGGGTGATGGCGAAAAGCTTAAAAACGTCGGTGACGGTTATCTGCGGGTGGACAATACAATGCGTATCACCACGCTGAGGGTCAAGGTCAATGAGCATGGGCCGGACTTCATGGTTAAAATTGATGGTCGGTCGGTTAACAAAGACCACATTATAGATTCCAAAAATAAACTCTTCGTTCCTAGTGGCCTTTACTGGTAATACCCACACTGCCAAGTAGCGCCGTGCTGACGTTGATTTATTTAAATGGCTAAGGTTTTTCCACGTCATGCCCCAACGACTGGATAAACAACGAAAACAGCTCCGGCTGTGACGAAATATCCAGCTTTGCATACAGGTGTCGCCGGTGCACCTTCACGGTATCCGGCGAGATCTTCAAACGCTCGGCCATGGCTTTGGACGAGAACCCGCGCAACACCAGGCGCGCCACTTCCAGCTCGCGCTCCGACAGTACACCGCTGCCAAAATGGCTAAGCGCGTCGCGAATTTGCGTGTCCATCGCCGGCGTACGCTGGGTGCTTTGCTGCCAGTGCTGTTGCATCAACGGCAGCACCCAGGCCGCCAGCGTCGTCATCAACCCGGTTTCTTCAAAGTTGAAACGCCGCTGCATGCCCAGCGATAACGACAACGTCCCCGTACCCGGCAATTGCAAAATGAATTGCACCTCGTCTTCGAGCACGTTGTCGTGGAAGTAGTTGAGGAAGTATTCACTCTGGCGAAAATGGTCCGGCGCCACTTCCTCCAGGCGATACACGCCACTGGCATAACCGTCGCGGTAGGCCTGGTAAAACGGGTCGATCAGGTATAGGCCATTAAGGTACACCAGCATCGAGGCTGGTTTGCTGCTGGGCTGGGCGTCGTATTCTTCCAGAGCCAGGGGCGGGCCATCGAGGGGGTAAAAAATCGCCAGGGCGTTATCGAACGGTAGGCATTGGTGCAGCAACAGTACCAACTGCTTCCAGAAGCGCTCGGTGCCCAGGTGTGCGACGGTGCGGCCCAGGCCAGCATGCATGCCGACCTCTCTGAACAGGCTCATAAACACGGCTCCAGCCCTCAATAGATCAGCCAAGGGTTCGGCTTTTGCCGGGTATCGTCAAGGGGAGTACGCCAATAGGGGCATTGGCCTGCATAAACACAGCGTTTACTTTGCCGTCATCCAGCGGGAAGCATATCTCGCCACCGCCTGACTTTTTTCGTTTCTGCCTCCTACCAAAAAAAACGACAGAGGATAACGATATGAGTGCTTCCCCCGCGCCAGACGGCGTGCTCAAGCCAACGCTGAGTGTTTTTGATGTGGTGGCCATTACGGTTTCGGCGGTCACGCCGGCCAGCTCCGTATTCGTGATTGCCCCGTTTGCCATCCAGCAAGCGGGCAGTGGTGTGTTTCTGGCGTTTGTGATGGCCGCCTTGCTCGCGCTGATGTTCGCCTTCTGTTACGCCGAACTCGGTCGTGCCCATAACAGCGCCGGTGGTGAATATGTGTATGCCAAGCGGGTGTTTGGCGGCATGGCCGGTTATGCGACGTTTCTGACGGTGCTGGTGATGCTGTTGTTTATCCCGCCGGTCTTGGCCACCGGCGCCGCGACGTACCTGAACAATGCCCTGGGCACAAAATTCGACGCACAAACCGTCGCCCTCGTCATCGTGGTGTGCAGCTACGCCTTGGGTATCCTCAATATCAAGCTCAATGCCTGGATTACCGGCACGTGCCTGCTCTTGGAAGTGGCGGCGTTGCTGGTGATCGTGTTTATCGGTTTTGGCAACCCGGCACAACCGGCCAGCGTGCTGTTCCAGCCGCAGATCGTCGAAAACGGTGTGCTGCATCTGGCGCCTTGGGCACTGGTGATTGGCGCCGTGGGCATCGGTCTGTTCTCGTTCAATGGTTATGGCCCTGCGGTTTTGCTGGCCGAAGACATGAAGTGTGGTGGCAAAGGCGTACACAAGGCGGTGCTGTGGTCGCTGGGGCTGGTGGTGGTGATCGAGTTGGTGCCGATCACGGCGCTGTTGATCGGCGCGCCGTCGCTGAGCGCGATGATCAGCAGTCCTGACCCGATTGGCTATCTGCTGACCAGCCACGGCAATGAAACCCTGTCACGCCTGGTCAGCGCCGGGATCTTCCTGTCGGTGTTCAACGCAATTGTCGCCATTGTCATTCAGATTGGCCGAGTGGTGTTCAGCAGCGGCCGTGATGCCCTGTGGACGCCGCGCATCAACGCGCTGTTTACGCGCATTCACCCGCGCTGGGATTCACCGTGGCTGGCTACGCTGTTTTTGGCGGTGCCTTCGGCGCTGTTGAGTTTCAGCTCGAACTTGGCGGACCTGACGTCGTTCAGTGTATTGCTGATCATACTGGTGTACCTGGTGGTGGCGTTGAGCGCGCTGATGAGCCGGGTACTGCTGCGTGATCGCGAGCATCCATATCGCATGCCGCTATGGCCGCTGCCGGCATTGCTGGCCGTGCTGGGCGCCGGTTACCTGTTGGTGACCCTGATCGCGGCGGCGTCGGTACGCGACATCATGATCATTATCGGCTTGCTGGCCTTGTCGGTGATTTTGTATTGCATCAGTGGCCGGACGAGTCCGGCGTATCAGAAATTGTAAGGAGTGGGTATGCGTGCACGTCAGTTGGGCATTACGTTGGGGCTGGGCACACCCGGCGAATTGAATGCAATCACCGATGTTCCCGGCGTCCGCGTGGGTCACGCCACGCTCAAGGCCAGTGTCGACGGCAAGCAGGTGCGCACCGGCGTCAGTGTGATCCAGCCGCGCGCCGGGGAGGCGCGACAGCAACCGTGTTTCGCCGGCTACCACGTGCTCAACGGCAATGGCGATGCCACCGGCCTTGAGTGGATCAACGAGGCGGGGCTGCTGACTACCCCCATCGCCATCACCAACACCCACAGCATCGGGATTGTGCGCGACAGCCTGATCGCCCTGGAGCGCGAGCGCCTGGCGGACCCGGCGGTGTACTGGTGCATGCCGGTGGTGATGGAAACCTACGATGGCTTGCTCAACGATATCTGGGGCCAGCATGTCAAGCCTGAACATGTACGCCAGGCGCTGGACGCGGCCGAGGGCGGGCCGGTGCAAGAGGGCGCAGTCGGCGGCGGCACCGGCATGATCTGCCATGAGTTCAAGGGCGGCATCGGCACCGCATCCCGGCGGGTGTCTGAGGAGCAGGGCGGTTGGACCGTCGGCGTGCTGGTGCAGGCCAACCATGGCAAGCGCCAGGAGTTGCGCGTGGATGGCTACCCGGTCGGGCGCCAGTTGATGGGCATTCCATCGCCCTTCGCTGAGCGCGGCACACCGGGCATGGGTTCGATCGTGGTGATCATCGCCACGGACGCGCCGTTGCTGCCCCATCAATGCCAGCGCCTGGCGCAACGCGCCTCCATCGGTATCGCGCGCACCGGCGGCGGCACCGAGGATTCCAGTGGCGACCTGTTCCTGGCCTTCGCCACGGGCAATCACGGGTTGCCACCGGCAGATTACGGGCGCAAGGACCTGGCACTCAGCAGCGTGTTGCGCATGGTCAACAACGACCATATTTCGCCCTTGTTCAGTGCCGCCGCAGAGGCGGTGGAGGAAGCGATCATCAACGCGATCCTGGCGGGCGAGGACATGACGACGGAAGAAGGCATCACGGTGCCCGGTCTTGGCGACGAAGTATTAATCGGCGCGTTAAACAAGTGCGGTTGGAGCCTGTCCCGGTAATTGGGGGCACGCACTTTAATAGTGCGGGTGGTGGCTCTTTAATATTGAACTATGACACCGTGTCAATATATTGGATCCATTATTCAAGAGGGCCGTTCAGCTAGAGCGGCTTTACCGCTATTTAATATTTAAATAACAGTCGGCGGCGATTTGCCGCGCAAGCGCAATTACCCCCAATAAACGCTGTGTGCGACTTCCTCAAGTTGAATCTACGTCACATTTTTGTTGCGGAAATATTTGTAGACGAAAGATTTCAAGTTGTGTCAGTTTCGATACGCCTTCAAAAGAGGCGAGTGATAGGACGATCCTCGCCCGCGAGGTTCCTATCGAACAAAGACTGATGCACTTGCAAACAAGGAAGTACGTTTATGTCAAAAGTAAAAGACAAAGCTATTGTATCTGCCGCGCAAGCCAGCACTGCTTACTCGCAAATCGATAGCTTCAGCCATCTGTATGACCGTGGCGGCAACCTCACGGTCAATGGCAAACCGTCCTTTTCCGTGGACCAGGCAGCAGACCACCTGCTGCGTGATGGCGCCTCGTACAAGGATGTGAATCACAACGGCAAGATCGATCTGACTTACACCTTCCTCACCTCGGCTTCCTCGGCCACCATGAACAAACATGGCATCTCCGGGTTCAGCCAGTTCAACACCCAGCAGAAAGCACAGGCCGTACTGGCCATGCAATCCTGGGCGGATGTCGCCAACGTGAGCTTTACCGAAAGCGCCTCGGGTGGTGACACACACATGACCTTCGGCAACTACAGCGGAGGCCAGGCCGGCGCAGCAGCGTTCGCCTACCTGCCGGGCACCGGCGCGGGCTATGACGGCACCTCGTGGTACCTGACCAACAACAGCTACACGCCGAACAAGACCCCGGACCTGAACAACTATGGCCGGCAGACCCTGACCCACGAAATCGGCCACACCCTGGGCCTGGCTCACCCTGGCGACTACAACGCCGGGACCGGCAACCCATCGTACAAAGACGCGGACTATGGACAGGACACGCGTGGCTACAGCGTCATGAGTTACTGGAGCGAAAGCAACACTAACCAGAACTTCAGCAAAGGCGGGGTCGAAGCCTATTCGTCCGGCCCGCTGATCGACGACATTGCCGCGATCCAGAAGCTCTATGGTGCCAACTACGCCACTCGCGCCGGCGACACCACCTACGGTTTCAACTCCAACACCGGGCGTGATTTCCTCAGCGCCACATCCAATGCCGACAAGCTGGTGTTCTCGGTATGGGACGGTGGCGGCAACGACACCCTGGACTTCTCCGGTTTTACCCAAAACCAGAAGATCAACCTCAATGAAGGCTCGTTCTCCGACGTTGGCGGCCTGGTGGGCAACGTGTCCATCGCCCAGGGCGTTACCGTCGAGAACGCGTTCGGTGGTGCGGGCAACGATCTGATCATCGGCAACAACGCCGTCAACATCATCAAAGGCGGTGCCGGCAACGACATCATCTACGGCGGTGGCGGTGCGGACCAACTGTGGGGCGGCGCCGGCAACGACACCTTTGTGTACGGTGCCAGTTCCGACTCCAAGCCGGGTGCGGCGGACAAGATCTTTGACTTCACCTCCGGTTCGGACAAGATCGACCTGTCCGGCATCACCAAAGGTGCGGGCTTGAGCTTCGTCAATGCATTCACCGGGCATGCCGGCGATGCTGTACTGAGCTACGCCTCGGGTACCAACCTGGGCACCTTGGCGGTGGACTTCTCCGGGCACGGCGTGGCGGATTTCCTCGTCACCACCGTCGGCCAGGCCGTCGCCAGCGACATCGTAGCCTGATGTAAAGCGCGCGGCGCCCCGGCGCCGCGCACTCAGGATGGAGCAGCAGATGCCGCGTTTTTCCCATTTGATCGCCTGTGCTTCACAGGTGTTGTTCGTTTCGGCAGGAGCCCACGTCATGGCGAGTAGTCTGGTTTTACCCACCACCGCGCAATTGGCCGGCCATTGGCAATTGCAGCAAAAGGACCAGGTGTGTGCACTCGACCTGTTGGATCAGCCCAACGCCGTGGCCGGTGATGTCGACTGTGCCGAACGTTGGCTGGGTGATAAACCGCTGAGCTGGTCGCCGACCCCGGACGGTATCTGGCTGTTTAACGCCGAGGGCAGCGGAATTGTTCATTTGAACCGCGAGAAAGACGGTGAATACAAAGGGCACACACCTTCAATAGCGGAAGTTGTGCTGCAACGAACACCTTAATTAAAAAGTTATAAGCTTATAGCTAGAGATTAATAGTTGGCCGTCCCACTTCAGGGCAGGGGCAACTATTGCGCGTCATTGGCTTTGGGGAAGATCAGACACTATGGCGAAGTCCCATGCGGTTGCGCCTTTATTCAGGGCGTTGGGTGAATACAAGAGCATTTTGATCAGCATCGGTTGCTTTACCGCCTTGATTAACCTGTTGATGCTGGTGCCGTCGATTTACATGCTGCAAGTGTATGACCGTGTGTTGTCCTCCCAGAATGAAACCACCCTGGTGATGTTGACGCTGATGGTCGTGGGCTTCTTTGTGTTTATCGGCACGCTGGAAGTGCTGCGCAGTTTTGTCGTGATACGCATCGGCAGTCAGTTGGAACGGCGCTTCAACTTGCGGGTGTACAAAGCCGCGTTTGAGCGCAACCTGCAACGCGGCCAGGGGCATGCCGGGCAGTCGCTGGGCGATTTGACCGTGATCCGCCAATTCATCACCGGGCCTGCGCTGTTTGCGTTCTTCGATGCGCCGTGGTTTCCCATCTACCTGTTTGTGATTTTCCTGTTCAACGTGTGGCTGGGCGTGTTGGCCACGGCGGGCGCTGTGCTGTTGATCGCACTGGCGTGCCTGAATGAGTACCTGACCAAAAAACCACTGGGCGAGGCGGGAGCCTTTTCCCAGCAGTCGACCCAGTTGGCCACCAGCCACTTGCACAACGCCGAGACCATCCAGGCCATGGGCATGCTCGGCGCGTTGCGCAAACGCTGGTTCGCGGTGCATTCGCAGTTCCTCGGGTTTCAGAACCGGGCCAGCGACACCGGTTCGGTGATTACCTCGCTGAGCAAATCCCTGCGCCTGTGCCTGCAATCCTTGGTGCTGGGCCTGGGCGCCTTTCTGGTGATCAAGGGCGAGATGACGGCGGGGATGATGATCGCCGGTTCCATCCTGATGGGCCGCGTGCTCAGCCCCATCGACCAACTGATTGCGGTTTGGAAGCAGTGGAGTTCGGCCAAGCTGGCTTACCAGCGCCTTGACGACCTGTTGCGTGAATTTCCACCCGAAGCCGAGCCAATGACCTTGCCGGCGCCCAAGGGCCAGATGAGTTTCGAACACGTCAGCGCCGGTCCGCCCGGGCGGCGTATGGCAACCCTGCAGCAGGTCAGTTTCAGCCTTGGCGCCGGTGAAGTGCTGGGCGTGCTCGGTGCCTCGGGTTCGGGCAAGTCGACCCTGGCCCGCGTACTGGTTGGGGTGTGGCCAACCCTGGCCGGCACCGTGCGCCTGGACGGCGCGGATATCCATCGCTGGAACCGCGACGACCTCGGCCCGCATATCGGCTACTTGCCCCAAGACATCGAACTGTTCAGCGGCAGCATTGCCGACAACATTGCGCGCTTTTGTGACGCCGACCCGGATTTGGTGGTGAAAGCCGCGCAACAGGCGGGCGTGCATGAGTTGATCCTGCGTCTGCCGCAAGGCTACGACACCGTGCTGGGCGACAACGGTGGCGGCCTCTCCGGTGGCCAGAAGCAGCGGGTGGCCCTGGCGCGTGCGCTGTACGGCGCGCCGCGTTTGATCGTGCTGGATGAACCCAACTCCAACCTTGACACCGTGGGCGAGGCCGCCCTGGCCAGCGCCATCGTGCAGATGAAAGCCCAGGGCAGCAGCGTGGTGCTGGTCACCCACCGCTCCTCGGCGTTGGCCCAGGCCGACAAGTTGCTGGTGCTCAGCGAAGGCCAATTGCAGGCATTCGGCCCCAGCCAGGAAGTGCTGCGCGCGTTGTCGGGCCAGCAACAGCAGGAAGCGCCACGGGAAAAGGCCGGTGTGAGCCTTAGCCGTCAGTACCAGACCGGAAGGAATCCAGGCGCATGAGCAGCCTTACAGTTGAGCCCCGTTTTAAAGAGCGTGATGCCGGTTTTTTCGTGAAGATGGGTTGGTTGCTGACGGTTGTCGGCGCCGGTGGGTTTTTCCTCTGGGCGAGCCTCGCGCCATTGGACCAAGGCATTCCCGTGCAAGGCACGGTGGTGGTCTCGGGCAAGCGCAAGGCCGTGCAAACCTTCAGCCCCGGCGTGGTCAGCCGGATCCTGGTGAAGGAGGGCGAGTTGGTCAAACAAGGCCAGCCGCTGTTTCGCCTCGACCAGACCCAGAACCAGGCCGACGTGCAGTCGCTGCAAGCCCAGTACCGCATGGCCTGGGCCAGCGTGGCACGCTGGCAGAGCGAGCGCGACAACCAGGCAGCGATTACCTTTCCCGCTGAGCTGAGCGCCAACCCCGATCCGGCTTTGGCGTTGGTGCTGGAAGGCCAGCGCCAATTGTTCAGCAGCCGCCGCGAAGCCTTTGCCCGCGAGCAGGCCGGGATCCGCGCCAATATCGATGGCGCCACCTCGCAACTGAGTGGCATGCGCCGCGCGCGCACCGACCTGTCCGCCCAGGCGCAATCGCTGCGTGATCAACTCGCCAACCTGCAACCCTTGGCCGACAACGGCTATATCCCGCGCAACCGCTTGTTGGACTACCAGCGACAACTGTCCCAGGTGCAACAGGACCTGGCGCAGAACACTGGCGAAAGCGGACGCGTGGAGCAGGGCATTCTCGAGTCACGCCTCAAGTTGCAGCAGCACAGTGAGGAATATCAGAAAGAAGTGCGCAGCCAACTGGCCGACGCGCAACTGCGCAGCCTGACCCTGGAGCAGCAACTGACCTCGGCGGGCTTTGATTTGCAGCACAGCGAGATCAATGCGCCAGCCGATGGCATTGCAGTCAACCTCAGTGTGCACACCGAGGGCGCCGTGGTGCGCGCCGGTGAAACCCTGTTGGAGATCGTGCCACAAGGCACGCGCCTGGAAGTGGAAGGGCATTTGCCGGTGCACCTGGTCGACAAGGTGGGTACGCACTTACCCGTCGACATTCTGTTTACCGCCTTCAACCAGAGCCGCACCCCGCGTGTACCGGGCGAAGTCAGCCTGATCTCGGCCGACCAGATGCTCGATGAAAAGACCGGCCAGCCTTACTACGTGCTGCGCACCACGGTCAGCGAGGCTGCATTGGAAAAACTCCACGGCCTAGTGATCAAGCCGGGCATGCCCGCCGAAATGTTTGTGCGTACTGGCGAACGTTCGCTGCTCAATTACCTGTTCAAGCCGCTGCTCGATCGCGCCGGTTCTGCGTTGACTGAGGAATGAGCATGCGCGTTGTGTTCATCACCTTATTGTTGAGCTGCACCAGTGCCCACGCCGCCATGGGCCCGTTTGATGTATACGAACAGGCCTTGCGTAACGACCCGGTGTTTCTGGGCGCGATCAAGGAGCGCGATGCCGGCCTGGAAAACCGCACCATTGGCCGTGCCGGGCTGTTGCCGCGCCTGTCGTACAACTACAACAAGGGCCGCAACAACTCCGAAGCGCACCTGCCGGACGGGCGCGGCGGCAGTTACCGCGACGACCGCAACTACAACAGCTATGGCTCGACTTTCAGCTTGCAACAGCCTTTGTTCGATTACGAAGCCTACGCCAACTACCGCAAGGGCGTGGCCCAGGCGCTGTTTGCCGATGAAAGCTTTCGCGACAAGAGCCAGGCGTTGCTGGTGCGCGTGCTGAGTTATTACACCCAGGCGCTATTCGCCCAGGACCAGATCGACATTGCCCGCGCCAAGAAAAAGGCCTACGAGCAGCAGTTCCAGCAGAACCAGCACCTGTTCCAACAGGGCGAAGGCACACGCACCGATATTCTCGAAGCCGAGTCGCGCTATGAGCTGGCCACCGCCGAAGAGATCCAGGCACTGGATGAGCAGGACGCGTCCTTGCGTGAACTGGGGGCGTTGATCGGCGTGCAAAGCGTCGACATTCACGACCTGGCGCCGCTGAACCAGAGCTTTGCCGCCTTCACCCTGACCCCGGCCAACTACGACACCTGGCATGAACTGGCGCTGAGCAATAACCCCACGCTGGCATCGCAGCGCCAGGCCGTGGAAGTCGCGCGTTATGAAGTGGAGCGCAACCGCGCCGGGCATTTGCCCAAGATCACCGCGTATGCCAGCTCGCGCAAACAGGAGTCCGACAGCGGCAACACCTACAACCAGCGCTACGACACCAACACCATCGGCGTCGAAGTCAGCCTGCCGTTGTATGCCGGTGGCGGTATCTCCGCCTCAACCCGCCAGGCCAGCCGTGGCATGGAACAGGCCGAGTACGAACTGGAAGGCAAGACCCGCGAAACCCTGATCGAACTGCGCCGCCAGTTCAGTGCGTGCCTGTCGGGCGTGAGCAAATTGCGCGCGTACCAAAAGGCCCTGACCTCGGCCGAAGCGCTGGTGGTGTCGACCAAGCAAAGCATCCTCGGCGGCGAGCGGGTCAACCTCGATGCGCTGAACGCCGAGCAGCAGCTGTACAGCACCCGTCGCGACCTGGCCCAGGCGCGTTACGACTATTTGATGGCCTGGACCAAATTGCACTACTACGCGGGCAACTTGCGTGACACCGACCTGGCGAAAGTCGATGAGGCCTTCGGCCCGGTGAAATGAGCATCCATAAGAAGAATAAGGAGGGGTTAGATGATCACCCATTCACCACGTTTCAAACCGTTTACCGCAGGCTCGTTACTCCTGTTGTCCGTTGCGGCGCAGGCGGCCTATACCGAAAACGGCCAAGCGGGTAATCCCGCCAGTTGGCGCTCCGCCGAATTCCAGAGTGACTGGGGCCTGGGGCGCATGAAGGCGGATGAGGCCTATGCGGCCGGCATTACCGGCATCGGGGTCAAAGTCGGCGCGTTGGACTCGGGTTTTGATCCCAACCACCCGGAAGCTTCCAAAGACCGCTACCACGCGGTCAGCGCCAGCGGCACGTATGTGGATGGCAGCGCGTTCAGCACCACCGGCGCGCTCAACCCCAACAATGACTCCCACGGCACCCATGTCACCGGCACCATGGGCGCGGCACGTGATGGCGTGGGCATACATGGCGTGGCGTATAACGCGCAAATCTATGTGGGCAATACCAACGCCAACGACAGCTTCCTGTTTGGCCCGACCCCGGACCCCAAGTATTTCAAGGCGGTGTATACCGCGCTGGTGGATTCCGGCGTGCGTGCGATCAACAACAGCTGGGGCAGCCAGCCCAAGGATGTCAGCTACCAGACCCTCGGCGACCTGCACGCCGCCTATGCCCAGCATTACAACCAGGGCACCTGGCTGGATGCCGCAGCGGACGTGGCCAAAGCCGGGGTGATTAACGTGTTCAGCGCCGGCAACAGCGGTTATGCGAATGCCAGCGTGCGCTCGGCATTGCCGTATTTCCAGCCGGAACTGGAAGGCCACTGGCTGGCGGTATCCGGCCTGGATAAAGCCAATAACCAGAAATACAACAAGTGCGGCATTGCCAAATACTGGTGCATCTCTACGCCTGGCGCGCTGATCAACAGCACCATTCCCGACGGCGGTTACGGGGTCAAATCCGGCACCTCGATGTCGGCACCGCATGCCACCGGCGCGCTGGCGCTGGTGATGGAGCGCTACCCGTACATGAGCAATGAGCAGGCGTTGCAAGTGCTGTTGACCACCGCCACGCAGCTCGACGGCTCGATCACCCAGGCGCCCAACACCACTGTGGGCTGGGGCGTACCGGACCTCGGCCGAGCGATGCACGGGCCGGGGCAATTGCTCGGCGCAATGAACGTCAACTTGGCGGCCGGGCAGGGCGATGTGTGGAGCAATGGTATCTCCGACCAAGCCTTGGTTCAGCGCCAGGCCGAAGACCGCGCCGAGCACAGCGCCTGGCAGCAAACCCTGATCGATAAGGGCTGGCAGAACGGCGTGGGCGCAAATGCCAGCCAGCAGGACCAGACCGATTACGCCGTTGGCACTGCCCGTGATCAGGCCGCCGCCAACCGCGTGTACGAGGGCAGCCTGATCAAATCCGGCGCCGGCAGCCTGGTGCTCAGCGGCGACAGCACGTATCGCGGTACGACCAGCGTCAATGGCGGCCTGCTGGCAGTCAACGGTTCGCTGACCTCGGCGGTGACCGTCAACAACAGCGGCACCCTCGGCGGCTCCGGACGTATCGGCGCCTTGAGCGTCAACAGCGGCGGCACCGTGGCACCGGGCAATTCCGTAGGCACCTTGCAGGTGGCCGGTGATGTGAACCTGGGCGCAGGCTCCACCTATGCGGTGGAACTCACGCCTACCAGCAGCGACCGCATCGTCGCAGGCGGCAAAGCCGTGCTGGGCGGCGGCACCGTGACCCTGGCACTGGAAAACAGCCCGACACTGCTCAGCCAGAGCCAGGTGCAAAGCCTGATCGGCCGCCAATACACCATCCTCCAGGCAGCGGGTGGCATCCAGGGCCAGTTCGGCCAGGTGCTGCCTAATTACCTGTTCCTCGGCGGCACCCTCGATTATGCCGCCAACGGCGTGCAGTTGGATGTGGGGCGCAATAACGCAGCGTTCGCCAGCGTTGCCGCCACGCGTAACCAGCGCAATGTCGCGGCGGCGGCCGAGCAACTGGGCGCCGGTAACTCGGTGTATGAAAGCCTGTTGCAGTCGGACTCGGTGGCCACCGCCCGCCAGGGTTTGCAGCAACTGTCGGGTGAGATCTACCCGGCGATTGGCGCGATGCTGATCAACGACAGCCTGCAACTGCGTGACGCTGTGGGTGAACGCCTGCGCCATGTGCCGGTGAGCGGCGAAAGCAACCTGTGGCTCAAGGCACTTGGCGCCTGGGGCAAGATCGACAGCCGCAGCGAAACGGCAGGCTCGACCACCTCGATTGGCGGTTTGCTCGCCGGTGTGGACGGCGCGCTGGACGAACAGACCCGCGTGGGTGTGGTCGCCGGCTACAGCGACAGTTCGCTGAACATGGGCAGTGGCACGCATTCATCGGCGTCCATCGACAGTTATCACTTCGGCGCTTACGCCGGGCGTGAACTGGGCGACTGGCGCGTCAGCGTGGGCGGCGCCTACAGCTGGCATCGCGGCGACGTAAAGCGTGACCTGCAATACGGCGAAGTCAGCGGCAAGCAAAAGACCAAGCTGGATGCGCGCACGGCGCAGTTGTTCACTGAAGCGGCGTACCGCATTCACCTGCAACCGCTGGCGCTGGAGCCGTTCGCCAACCTGGCCTATGTCCACCTGGACAGTGACTCGTTCCATGAAAAAGGTGATTCGGCTGCGCTTGAGCGTGGCAGCGATCGGCGCGATGCGGTGCTCAGCACCCTCGGGCTGCGTGCCTTGAAAACCCTGCCACTGAACGACCATCAGCAGTTGGAACTGTCCGGTTCGCTGGGCTGGCAGCACAGCCTGACGGCAGTTGAATCCGAAGAACACTTGGCGTTTGTCGCCGGCGGGCCGTCGTTTGCCGTGCGCAGTTCGCCGTTGTTGCGTGATGCCGCGCTGGTCGGTGTGCAGGCCAGCCTGGCGCTGAGCAAGGCCACGCGGGTCAACCTGGATTACAACGGCCAGTTGAGTGGGCGCGCGAAAACCCAAGGCGTGGGGCTGAGCCTGAACTGGCAGTTCTAACTGTGGGAGCTGGCTTGCCTGCGATGGCGGTGGGTCAGTCGATGAAAAGGTCGGCTGAGCTGACGCTATCGCAGGCAAGCCAGCTCCCACCTGAGCACTGCGGCGCTGAAGAAAAGTGATTCACCTACCGGCAATAAGAAAACTAAGGAAGGTCACCGTGAACAAACGCAAACCAGGGTTAAATACCGCCACTCACACAGGCCCGGGCTACCCGCTCAAGGCTTTGAGCTGCGTGCCATACGGCGCGCTGCTGTGCTGCCTGGCAAGTCTGGGGACCGCCCAGGCCGCACCCTATGTGGAAACCGGCAAACTGGGCGATGCCGCCAGTTGGCGCAGCAGTGAGTTCAAGGCCGATTGGGGCCTGGGCGCCATCCACTCAGACACCGCGTATGCCGCCGGCTACACCGGCAAAGGCGTCAAACTGGGCATCTTTGACCAGCCGGTGTATGCGCAGCACCCGGAGTTCGCCAGCCCCAACAAGGTGGTGACGATTGTCACCGAAGGCATCCGCCAATACACCGACCCGTATATTCCGGTGAAGGCCGGTGATGCGTTCCGCTATGACGGCACGCCATCCAAGGACTCCAACGGCAAGCTGGGTAACCACGGCACCCACGTCGGCGGGATTGCCGCCGGTAACCGTGACGGCGGGCCGATGCACGGCGTGGCGTTCAATGCGCAAATCCTCAGCGCCGAAAACGGCGACCCAGGTCCGGAAGACGGGATCATCCTCGGCAACGACGGTGCGGTGTACAAGGCCGGTTGGGATGGTCTGGTGGCCAGCGGCGCACGCATCATCAACAACAGCTGGGGTATCGGCATTGGCGATCAATACGCCAAGGGCGGGCGCGATCCGGCGTACCCCAATTTCACGGTCAATGAAGCCCAGGCTCAGTTCAACAACATCCGGCCGATCCTCGGCACGCTTGCCGGTGGCGCCTACCAAGGCGCAATCGATGCGGCCCGCAGCGGCGTGCTGACCATCTTTGCCGCTGGTAACGACTACAACCGCAACAACCCGGACGCGATGTCGGGCCTGGCGTACTTTGTGCCGGAAATTGCACCGAACTGGCTGTCGGTAGCCGCCTTGCAACAAAACCCGGACACCGCGAGTGCCAACCCGTATGTGATCAGCACCTTCTCGTCGCGCTGCGGTTATGCGGCGAGCTTTTGTGTGTCGGCACCCGGTACCAAAATCTTCAGTTCGATCATCAACGGCACCGACCTGAGCAACCTGACCACCGACTGGGCCAACAAAAACGGCACCTCCATGGCGGCGCCCCATGTGGCTGGCGCAGCGGCGGTGTTGATGGAGCGCTTCCCCTACATGAGCGGCGAGCAGGTCGCCACCGTGCTCAAAACCACCGCCACCGACCTTGGCGCGCCGGGCATCGACGCGCTGTATGGCTGGGGCATGATCAACCTGGGCAAAGCAGTCAACGGGCCAGGGATGTTCGTCACCGCCGAGGACATTCCTGCTGAGTTCCGTATCGACGGTGCCTATGGCAGCAGCCAGTTTGTCGCCGACCTGCCAGGCATCGGTGCGGTGGTGGATGCCGGTAAACCGACCCAGCGTCTGTGCACCGACGTGCATTGCGGCCTGGATGTGTGGAGCAATGACATCTCCGGCCATGGCGGCCTGACCAAGCAGGGCATCGGCGCGCTGGTACTGACTGGCACTAACACCTACAGCGGGCCGACTTTGGTCAACCAGGGCTTGCTGGCAATCAACGGTTCGGTCACTTCCGACGTCACCGTCAGCCAGGCCGGTGTGCTCGGTGGCTCGGGCCGTATCGGCTCGCTGACCGCCAAAAGCGGCGGCACCGTGGCGCCGGGCAACTCCATCGGCACCTTGAATGTGGCGGGCAATGTCACCTTTGACGCGGGTTCGACCTACGCGGTGGAGCTGTCGCCCACCAGCAGCGACCGCATTGTGGCCGGCGGCACCGCCACGCTCAATGGCGGTACTGTGACCCTGGCGCTGGAAAACAGCCCGACGCTGTTGACGAACGCCCAGGCGCAAAGCTTGATCGGCCGCCAGTACAACATCCTGCAAGCCGCAGGCGGCGTGACCGGAACCTTCGGCGCGGTGTTGCCGAACTACCTGTTTATCGGCGGCACCCTCAACTATGCCGCCAACGGCGTGCAGTTGGACGTGGCACGCACCAACAGCTTTGCCAGTGTGGCGGTCACGCCGAACCAGCGTGCGGTCGCGGCGGCGGCGGACCAGTTAGGCGCCGGCAACGCGGTGTATGAAAGCCTGTTGCTGGCACCGAATGCGGCCTCGGCCCAAGGCGCGTTCCAGCAGCTCTCCGGCGAAATCTACCCGGCACTGCAAAGTGCGTTGATCAACGACAGCCGTTACGTGCGCGAAGCCGTCGGCGAGCGTCTGCGCAATGGCGAGATGGGCGCCAGCAGCGAAACCATCGACAGCCGTGGCAACGTCTGGGTTAAGGCCTTGGGCGCGTGGGGCAAGACCGACAGCCGCAGCGACACCGCGGGCTACACCACCTCGCTGGGCGGCATGCTCGCCGGTGTGGATGGCGCGCTGGATGAGTCGACGCGTATCGGTTTGGTCGCCGGCTACAGCGACACCTCGTTGAACATGGGTAACGACACCCATTCCCGGGCCTCGGTCGACAGCTACCACTTCGGTGCCTATGCCGGGCATGAGATCGGTGCCTTGCGCCTGAGCGGTGGGGCAACCTACAGCTGGCATCGCGCCGATGTGAAGCGTGACCTGCAATACGGCGATGTGGCCGGCAAGCAGAAGGTCAAAGTCGACGCGAGCAGCACTCAGGTGTTTGGTGAGGCGGCTTACCGCGTCAACCTGCAACCGCTGGCCCTGGAGCCGTTCGCCAACCTGGCCTATGTGCACCTGGATACCGACGGTTTTACCGAAAAGGGTGACGCCGCCGCGCTCAAAGGCCATGACGACACCCGCGATGTGGTGCTGAGCACCCTGGGCGTACGCGCCTTGAAAACCTTCAATGTGAATGATCACCAGCAGTTGGAAGTGTCCGGTTCGCTGGGCTGGCAGCACAACCTGAGCAGCACCGATTCCGAGCAGCACCTGGCATTTGCCTCGGGCGGCCCGGCGTTTGCGGTAGAAAGTGCACCGATGGTGCGCGATGCCGCGTTGGTCGGTGCGCGGGTCAGCCTGGCGCTGAGTAAGGATGCGCGGGTGAACTTTGATTACAACGGTCTCTTGGCCAGCAAGGACAAGGTCCACGGGGTGGGGTTGAGCCTCGACTGGGCGTTCTAAAAGGCTTCATCCCTTGTGTGGGGTTGGGCTTATGTGGGAGCCGGGCTTGCCCGCGATGCAGGCAACTCGGTGTGTCAGTGACACTGAGGCGAGGCTATCGCAGGCAAGCCAGCTCCCACATAAAACCAGCGTCCAACGCTGAAACGTGTTTTCGCTTTCTCTACAAATCCAACAACAGAGAGGCACTACCATGGGTATCTTTGACTATAAAAACCTCGGCACCGAGGGCTCCAAAACGCTGTTCGCCGATGCCATGGCGATCACGCTGTATTCCTACCACAACCTGGACAACGGCTTTGCCGTGGGTTACCAGCACAACGGCCTGGGGCTTGGCTTGCCGGCCACGCTGGTGGGGGCGCTGCTGGGAAGCACGGATTCACAAGGTGTGATCCCCGGCATTCCCTGGAACCCCGACTCGGAAAAAGCTGCGCTTGCGGCGGTGCAGAAAGCCGGCTGGACGCCCATCAGCGCCAGTGCCCTGGGCTATGGCGGCAAGGTCGATGCGCGCGGCACTTTCTTTGGCGAAAAGGCCGGCTACACCACGGCCCAGGTCGAGGTGCTGGGTAAGTACGATGACGCCGGCAAATTGCTCGAAATCGGCATCGGCTTTCGTGGCACCTCGGGGCCACGGGAAAGCCTGATCACCGACTCCATCGGCGATGTGATCAGCGACCTGCTGGCGGCCTTTGGCCCCAAGGATTATGCAAAAAACTATGCGGGTGAAGCTTTCGGCGGCTTGCTCAAAAATGTCGCCGACTATGCCGGCGCGCATGGCCTGAGCGGCAAGGACGTGGTGGTCAGCGGCCACAGCCTGGGCGGGCTCGCGGTCAACAGCATGGCGGATTTAAGCAACAACAAATGGTCGGGGTTCTACAAAGACGCCAACTACGTGGCCTATGCCTCACCGACCCAGAGTGCCGGCGATAAAGTGCTGAACATCGGCTACGAAAACGACCCGGTGTTCCGCGCGCTCGACGGCTCATCCTTCAACTTGTCGTCCTTGGGCGTGCACGACAAACCCCACGACTCGACCACCGACAATATCGTCAGCTTCAACGACCACTACGCTTCGACGTTGTGGAATATCCTGCCGTTTTCGATCGTCAACCTGCCGACCTGGGTCTCGCATTTGCCCACCGGTTATGGCGACGGCATGACGCGCATCCTCGAGTCCGGCTTCTACGACCAGATGACCCGCGACTCCACAGTGATTGTCGCCAACCTGTCCGACCCGGCGCGGGCCACCACCTGGGTGCAGGACCTTAACCGCAACGCCGAACCGCACAAGGGCAACACCTTCATCATCGGCAGCGACGGCAATGACCTGATCCAGGGCGGCAAGGGCGCAGACTTTATCGAAGGCGGCAAAGGCAATGACACGATCCGCGACAACAGTGGGCATAACACCTTCCTGTTCAGCGGCCATTTTGGCAACGATCGGGTGATTGGCTACCAAACCACGGACAAGCTGGTGTTCCAGAACGTGGAGGGCAGCACCGACCTGCGTGATCATGCCAAAGTGGTCGGCGCAGACACGGTGCTGACCTTTGGCGCCGACTCGGTGACCCTGGTCGGCGTCGGGCATGGCGGCCTGTGGGCGGACGGCGTCAGCATCGGCTGATCAGCGCCAATTGTGCCCCCGCCAGCCGCCACCATAGTACGGCCGGTGGGGGTAACCATAGCCGTAGCTGTAAACATGATGTGGGTAGTAATAAGGCCGAGGGGCGTAACCCCAGTGCCCGTAATAAACCGGCGGCGGCGGGGGAGCAACCACGATGACCCGCGGCGGCTGGCGAATGATGATGGTGTCGGCAAACACCGGCGCACTGGCCAGGGCCGCCAGGCTCAGGGGGATGAGTAACAGCGCGCGTACCGTCCGGGACATGAGTGCCATGGCCGTCTTTCTCCGTTCTACCGCCTTCGAAGATGAAGGCGGCTTATCGGTTAAACGCCGGGTTGGCGAAAATCCTTCGGTAAATAAATCTTCACCGATCAGCGGCGCAACGCTGCGACGGGTTCGGCAGGCCTCACGCGTTTAATCACTACCCGCGAGCTGTTTTGCGCGTCATGTGAGGAACCGAGCATGTCCCGATTTCGATTGCTGCTGTGCGCCCTGGTGCTGTTGGGCTTGGGCGGGTGTGCGGTGTATCCGGCCTATCCCGGCCCATGCTGCTATCGGCCGTACTACCACTCGTACTACTACCATCCCTACTATCACCCGTATTACCACCCGTACTACCGGTACTGATCGTTACTGATCGTTCCCACGCTCTGAACTGACCCCACAAAGTTGGACGTTTACCCATCTATGCCTGAGCGGCCTGAGTTCTGTATTCAACAGGACTCAGGCCGTTTAGCTTCAGTCTGATACGCGAGTGATTGTAATACTGGATGTACTCGTCGATGCCAGCGTGAAGCTCATCAAGGTCGTTAAATTTATTCAGATAAAAAAACTCTGACTTCAGTGTGCCGAAAAAACTCTCCATGGCCGCATTGTCGTAGCAGTTACCCTTGCGCGACATGCTCGGCGTCACGGAGCTTTTTTTGAGAGCCTGCAGGTAAATGGGCATTCGATACTGCCAGCCCTGGTCTGAGTGCAAAACCGGTTTTTCATGCGGCTGAAGTCGCTTGAATGCACCTTTGAGCATCTTCCCGACCATATCGAACAGCGGCCTTCTGGCAACCTCATAGGAAATGATTTCGCCGTTGTACAGATCCAAAACGGGCGACAGATAAAGCTTCTGGCCTCCAACTTTGAACTCTGTAACGTCGGTTACCCACTTTTGATTGGGTGACGGAGCTTCGAACTCACGCCTCAAAAGATTTGCCGCTACCTTGCCTACCTCACCCTTGTAGGCTCGGTATTTCTTCACGCGCACCAAGCTCTTGAGCTGAAGCTGCGCCATCAGTCGCTGAACCGTCTTGTGATTGACGAGATGACCAGCGCTTCGTACCGCAGCCGTTATCCGGCGGTAGCCATACCGGCCCTTATGCTCATCGAACGTCGAACGAATCTTGTCTTTCAGCTCAGCGTGCTTATCAGCCGCTTGCAGCGCCTTTTGCTGATAGTAAAAGGTGCTGCGTGCCAAACCGGCGAACTTCAGCAGGCTTTCGAGAGAGTGCCGCGGCCTCAGTCCTATTACGATTCGCGCTTTTTCTGCTGCGCTACTCGTTTCTTCTCCTGAACCAAGGCATCGAGCTTTTTTAGGTAGTCGTTTTCCATCCGCAACTGCTTTACCTCGGCAAGCAAATCATCGCGTGAGCGCGACTCATCATCGGGTGAGTCGGGTTGAACAGGAGGAATGGTGGTTGGCATTTTTTTCGGACGTCCGGCTCTATTAGGCTGCTTGGTAAGGGCATCAAAACCGCCCTCATCATAGCGGCGCTCCCAGAGGCCGATGATGCCGAACCTGCGGATGTCGAACAAGGCCGCCGTCTGCCGATAGGACAGCTGTTCCTTACGCATACGTTTCAAAACAGACAGTTTGAAGTCGTTGCTATAGCGCTGCAGCTTTTTCTGTTTCAGCCCGGCAGCGCCATGCACCTGATAGGCCGCAACCCACTGGCGAAGGGATGAAAAATCCACATTGTGACGGTGTGCCACATCCCTCAAACCCGCGCTACCGGAACAGTAGTCCTGCACTGCTGCCAGTTTTACTTGCTCTGTGTACTTACCCATGACACCCCCAAAGGTTGTGTCCAACCTTTGGGGGTCAGTTCACTCTGCGTGGGAATGCCTCTTGTGACGCTCTGCGTCACGCCTTTGGACGCGGAGCGTCCTGGGCTGCATGCCCACGCGGGGCATGGGAACGATCAAAAAAGCCCCGCATTGCGGGGCTTTTGATGTTCAGACGATTGCTTTCACTTTTCGCTGCGAACCGTCGCAACGTCATCCGCCTTGATGCGGATGTGCTTGCCGGCGATGTCGGTGAATTCATAGAACCCATCGGCTGTCTTGGTCTTGGGGGTGTCCTTGGTCAAATACTGCGTGCCATTTTGCAATGTCACTACGGTTTGCGTGGAGCAACCGGCCATCAGCAGAAAAGTGAGTGCAACCAACGGCAGACCCAAATTCTTCATGTTCATTACCCTTACCTTTAACCCTGAAAAGTCCCGCGCCTAAGGCTTCGGGCCACAAATGTTACGCCATCAACTGTCCTATCTGATCACTTTTATGCAAAAAGTTGCGTGGGCCATTTATCTATTACTCATTGCAACAGCCCGCCGCTGGCGGCACTCTGTATGCATAACCAGTATTCAATCAGTGCGCGACATGGCCAACCCCCTCGACGATCCCCTGTATTACCTGCATAACTTCCGCCAAGTACTGCTGTGGCTGGGGCAGCGTTATGCCGATTTGCTCGACCCGGACGAAATGCAGTTTATTCAGCAATTTGACAGGTTGCCGCAGCCGTCCCAGGCGCTACTGGTGCGTATGGTGATGCGCAAAGGTGTGCATTTTCGCGGGAGCAAACTCAATTACCTCGAAATTGGCTGCCCCCACACGGCAGCGCTGGCACTGGTGCAGTTGGGTTGGGTCGATCAGCAGGGCCCGTTGAGTTTTGCTGAGCTGTTTGCGCTGCTGCAAAAAGGCGAAATCCTCGCCGCCTTCGCGCCGTGGATTGACCAACCCAAAGGCAAGAAGGCCGACTGGCTGGACGGGCTGGCGGTGCAGTTCACCGAGTCACGCAGCTTTGCACAGTGGTGCCCCGAGCTGAACGACAGGCTCTACAGCCTCACCGTGATGGACCTGTGCGACCGCCTGCGGCTGATGTTCTTCGGCAACCTGCACCAGGACTGGTCCGAGTTCGTGCTGGCTGATCTGGGCATCTATACCTACGAAAAAGTCGAGTTCTGCGCCGAGTCCCGTGGCCTGCGCAGCCGTGACGATGTGCACGGCTTTCTGTTCCTGCACCAATGCCAGCAAGCCTTCGAAGCCGGGCAGGCACTGGACGAGGTACTGGCGCAGATCGTGCTGCTGGCCACCGACAACCCCTGGCTGGAAAAACGTCGGGCTAAATTGCTGTTCCAGATCGGCCACTATTGCGAGCGCAGTGCCGAGCTGGATTTGGCGGCCCGGATCTACCGTGATTGCGCCTATCCCGGCGCGCGCGCGCGGTTGATTCGCGTGCTCGAGCGCCAGGAGGATTACGCGCAAGCCATGGCCCTGGCGTGCGCGGCGCAGCAAGCACCGCAAAGCGCCGGCGAACAACAACACCTGTTGCGCGTGCTGCCACGCCTGCGGCGCAAGCTCGGTGAACCGGCGCTGCCCAAGGTCAAGCCACGTGAAGTCACGCGCCTGGACCTGGCACTGGTGCAGGCGCCGCTGATGTCGGTGGAATCCTGCGTGCAAGCGCACTTGAGTGAGCCCGATGCGCCGGTGCATTACGTCGAAAACGGGCTGATCAATTCACTGTTCGGGCTGTTGTGCTGGGAGGCGATTTTCGCGCCGCTGCCAGGTTCGTTTTTCCACCCGTTCCAACGCGGGCCGGTGGACCTGCACAGCGAAGACTTTCATCAGCGTCGCGCGGTGTTGTTCGCCGCGTGCTTCGAACAGCTTACGGATGAACGTTACAAAACCACCATCCGCCAGCGCTACGTGGACAAATGGGGCATCCAGTCGCCGTTCGTGTTCTGGAACCTGCTCAGCGAAGAGCTGCTGGAGCAAGCCCTGACGTGCCTGCCCGCCGAACACCTGCGCTACTGGTTTGAACGCCTGCTGTTGGATATCCGCGCCAACCGCGCCGGCATGCCGGACCTGATCCAGTTCTGGCCGGCGCAAAAGACCTATCGCATGATCGAAGTCAAAGGCCCCGGTGACCGTTTGCAAGACAACCAACTGCGCTGGCTGGAGTTCTGCGGCGAGAACCAGATGCCGGTGACCGTCTGTTATGTGCGCTGGGCGCAAACCGCTTGAGCTACAACGTTGCGGTGCGCGCGCTGTGCGAGTTCACGGCCAAGGTCGGCGACCTGGACCTGCGCTTTACGCCGTCGCCCAGCGCCCAGGAAGGCATTATTGGCCATCGCACGGTAGCCTCGCGCCGCAGCGCCCATTACCAGAATGAAGTGGCGCTGGAAGGCGAGTACCAGCAGCTCAAGGTGCGGGGCAGGGCAGACGGCTACGACCCGGACAGCAATCGCCTGGAAGAAGTCAAAACCTATCGCGGCGACCTCGATGCCCAGCCCGCCAACCATCGCCAATTGCATTGGGCGCAGGTCAAGGTGTATGGCTGGCTGATGTGCCAGAAGCTCGGCCTGCAAGAGATCGATCTGGCGCTGGTGTACTTCGATATTGTCGGCGAAGGCGAAACTTTGCTGAACCAGCGCTTTGCAGCGGGCGATCTTGAGCAGTTCTTCAACCAGCAATGTGCGCTGTTCCTCGGCTGGGCGCGCAAGGAAATGCAGCACCGCGAGGCACGCAACCAGGCCGCACAGGCGTTGGCGTTTCCCCACGCCGCGTTTCGCACCGGCCAGCGTGCGTTGGCCGAGTCGGTCTACAAGGCCGTCAGCACCGGCCGCTGCCTGATGGCCCAGGCGCCTACCG
Organism: Pseudomonas sp. ChxA; assembly: GCF_030263855.1. Taxonomy (NCBI): domain Bacteria; kingdom Pseudomonadati; phylum Pseudomonadota; class Gammaproteobacteria; order Pseudomonadales; family Pseudomonadaceae; genus Pseudomonas; species Pseudomonas sp. ChxA. The sequence continues at coordinate 3,680,280 of NZ_JARPMK010000001.1, read as the reverse complement.
GCATTGGCAAGACCGTCGGCACGATCTTCCCGCTGCTCAAGGCGCTGGCGCCGCAGCAGCTGGACAAGGTGTTCTTCCTCACCGCCAAGACGCCCGGCCGCAAGTTGGCCCTCGACGCCGCGCAAGTGCTCTACGCCAGCAGCCCCGACTTGCCGTTGCGGGTGCTCGAACTGGTGGCGCGTGACAAGGCCTGCGAGCACCTGGACAAAGCCTGCCACGGTGATTCCTGCCCATTGGCCAAGGGCTTTTATGATCGCTTGCCGGCGGCACGCGTGGCGGCGTCCAAGGTGCGCCTGTTGGACCAGCGCAACCTGCGCGAGGTGGCGTTGGCCCATGACGTCTGCCCGTATTACCTGAGCCAGGAAATGGCGCGCTGGGCCGACCTGGTGGTCGCCGACTACAACTACTATTTTGACTTCGGCGCCATGCTGTTCGGCCTGGCCCAGTTGAACCAATGGCGCGCGGCGGTGCTGGTGGACGAAGCCCACAACCTGGTGGAACGCGCCCGCTCGATGTACAGCGCCAGCCTCGATCAATACAGCCTCAAGACCCTGCGCGACAGCGCGCCGGAGCCGCTGAAAAAACCCTTGCAGCGCCTGAACCGCGAATGGAACGCCGTGCATAAGGACCAGGTCGCGCCGTACCAGGCTTACGCCAGCAGACCCGACAAGCTGCTCCAGGCGTTGAGCCTGTGCACCAGCGCCATGGGCGATTACTTCAACGACCACCCCGAAGCTCTCAGCGGCGACCTGCAAGCCTTCTATTTCGAGGCGTTGCAGTTTGCCAAGGTGGCGGAGTTGTTCAATGAACACTTCATCTTCGATATCAGCAAACGCCAGTTCGGCAAACGCAGCGCTTCGACCTTGTGCCTGCGCAACGTGGTGCCGGCCGAATTCATCAGGCCCAGGCTGACCGCAGCGCGCAGCAGTGTGCTGTTCTCTGCGACCCTGAGCCCGCGCCACTATTACGCTGACTTGCTCGGCTTGCCTGCCGACACCGCGTGGATCGATGTGGAGTCGCCGTTTCAGGCCGAGCAACTGCAGGTGCGCATCGTTGATGCGATCTCCACGCGTTTTGTGCATCGCCAAGCCTCTCTGGGGCCGATTGTCGAGTTGATTGCCCGGCAGTTCGCTGTGCAGCCGGGCAACTATCTGGCCTTCTTTTCAAGCTTTGATTACCTGCAACAGGTGGCGCAGTTGATGGCCGAGCGGCACCCGCAGATTGCGCTGTGGTTGCAGTCACGCGGCATGGCCGAGGCCGAGCGTCAGGGGTTTCTGGACCAATTCACTCAGCACAGCCAAGGCATCGGCTTTGCGGTGCTGGGTGGCGCGTTTGGCGAAGGCATCGATTTGCCTGGCACGCGGTTGATCGGCGCGTTTATCGCCACACTGGGGTTGCCGCAACTGAACCCGGTCAACGAACAGATGAAAGCGCGGATGGGCGCGATTTTCGGCGCGGGTTATGACTACACCTATTTGTATCCCGGCATTCAAAAGGTCGTGCAGGCGGCAGGTAGGGTAATCCGCAGCCAGCAGGACCGAGGCGTGGTGATGTTGATCGATGACCGCTTTGGCGAAGCCCGTGTGCGGCAGCTGTTGCCGCGCTGGTGGGCGGTGGAAGGGATGTAACGGCTGGAACATTAGTTCAGGTCAAACTCGGTGAAAAATGTGGGAGCTGGCTTGCCTGCGATAGCGGTTTGTCGGTGTACATATCCATTTCTGCGGTAACGGCTTCTATTGGTTCCGCTCTTAAAGCGGGTCACTTTTGGCAAACGCCCCAAAAGTAACCAAAAGGTCTGTGCCCCACCACTCGGTGCCTCGCCTAGGCTCGGCATGCCCTCACTCCGGCTTGAATCCTTGGGCCGCCGCGATGGGCCATCCTTGGCCCAGCGCGGCTAACCCGGCGTCCTGCCGGGTTACCCACGGATTCAAGCCTGCGTTCGGCCATCGTGGTTAACGGGGCGTCTCAGATCAAAATCAAGATCAAGATCTACAGCACGGCGGCCTGAAAGCCGACCTGAGTGGTTGAAGCAAGAGCCAGATCAAGTGCAAAGCAAAAGCCTGTCTGAATACACTGAAGAACTGCTTTTCTGTGGGAGCTGGCTTGCCTGCGATGCAGGCACCTCGGTACATCAGGTACAACCGGTTGATGCTATCGCAGGCAAGCCAGCTCTTATCAAACAAAAAATAACTCATTGTTTTTGCTCTTAAAAATTAAGCCGCTTCAATCAGCTGCAACCCCAACTTTCGCGCCTTGCGTTCCAGGGCGCGCAGTTGTCGGTCTCGGCTACGTTCTTCAAATTCCTCCATTCCCTTCTCAACATAAGGCTGACCTTTGGTCAGCATCGCGTAGATCAGCCGTGCCAGTTGATGAGCTGTCGCCTTGATGGCACAACAGGTGTCCATCCGGGTCAGGCGCGCTCGGTGGCTGGCACCGATAAAACTTTTATCGTTGCGTGCAATAGAGGCAGCTTGCTTCAGCGCTTGCGCAGCTCGATTAATCACTTTCACCGTCTTTCCAGGAAGGGGTTTTCCTCCCGAAATTCTCGTCGGCGGTGCAAGGCCTAGCCACGAACAGAAGTGCTGCGAAGTCGGAAAGCGTGATAAATCCGCCCCCAATTCACTGGCCAAAACCAACGCCGTGTCGATTCCGATGGTTGGGATTGCGGTCAAATCCACGCCCATGACCTTGTTCAGCGCGCGATGCAAAATCAGTTGCTGCTCATTTGAGCGGTGTGGGTTGCGCAGTGTTTTGCTGGGCGGAACAACATCCGCCTGAAGAACGGGTAGTCGCTCCAGTGCCTGCGCAATGGCTTGATCACACTCGCCAATCTGTTTTTCCAGAAAATCATAAGCTGCCAACTCCTGACTCAGCGCATGCAAATGCTCGGCTCGCCAATTACCGCGCAAGCTGCGGGCGACAGTGGCCTGGTCTGCTTTGACGCGCTTGTCTCTGAGCATGGCGAGTACTTCGGGGTCCCGTTCGCCTTTAACGATTGCTCGCAAAATGCTCATGCCCGTCACCCCGGCAATGTTGCTGATGACCTGAGCCAGCTGGATGTTCATTTGGACCAGCGCCTTTTGCATCCGATTAAGCGCTTTGGCTTGGTCACGCACCTTATTGCCACGCTGACGGACCAGTGAGCGCAGTGAGCACACTTCGTCCGAGGGCCGAAAAGCGCCTCTCAACAGGCCGTGCGTCATGAGCTGAAGAATCCACTGGCAATCCAGTACATCGGACTTTCGTCCGGTAATTTGTCGAGTCGCGCGGGAGTTAACGAGATAGACCTCAAAACCTCGTCTATCCAGTATCTCGAAAAGTGGGATCCAATAAACGCCGGTCGCCTCCATCGCCACCATCTTGACGCCCATGGACTCAAACCAATCGGCCATGGCGTGCAAATCGTCGGTGAAGGTTGAAAACCTTTTAACCGGGTCATCGCATTTCGTCGGATCAACGGCAGCCAAATGTTCACCGCCGCCAACATCAACGGCAGCGCAGTCAGGGTGAATAACTTCAAACCGTTTTTGGTTCTTGCGCGTCATGACAATTCCTCGCAGGATTGAATGACGCGGGCGGGGTACACGGTGGCGAGCGGATTCACTCTCTTATACGTGGTCACAGCTAGCTGTGCCGACAATGACTCCACGCCGATACCGTGCAGGCCACTCTCCCACTCGGGTGCTGTCACACCAGTGCTGGTTACGGCCTTTGCCCCGCCCGCGTTCTTCAACCTTACGATGAACCAGTTTGATGCGCGACAGCGCTACATCGAAGAGGTGGCGGGGCCTCCCACCTTTGACCGAGTATGACTCTGCTGTTGCTGTTGCTGTTGCTCCGGCCCTTACATCCTTTTCGCTGGCGAAGTCAGCGGTCTTTTGATCTGCGCTTTTGATCTTGATCTGAAATCGCCCCGTTAAACACGATGGCCGGAATTCGACAGGGATTTGGGGGGTAAACCGGCAGGGATGCCGGTTTAGCCGCGCTGGGCCAAGGATGGCCCATCGCGGCGGCCCCCCAAATCACTGGCGGATTGCGGGCATGCCGAGCCTAAGCGAGGCACCGAGTGTTGGGGCGAAGACTTTTTGGTTACTTTTGTGTCTTTACAAAAGTGACCCGCTGTAAGAGCGGAACCCTACTCAGCCGTTACCGCAGCAACGGATATGTACACCACCACCAACAACCCGCCATCGCAGACAAGCCAGCCCCCACACAATCCAGCGCCCTAAGGTCGGAGGCACGCCAAAGGGCAGGCCGCCACCCCCGTTCAGAGGTCACTCAACGCGCTGATGCGCGGGTTTCCAGGGAGAACCTGAACGTCGCGCCATGCCCAGGCCGTTCCACCAACTGGATGCTGCGCCCATGCAATTGCAGGATGCGGTGCACGATGCGCAGGCCGAGGCCGCCATCGCGACGCGCGCCGCCGATGGTGAAGGCGCGCAGAAACAAGCCTTCGTGCAATTCGGCAGCGATTCCGGGGCCGCTGTCGCTGACCGTGACTGCTACAGCACCGGCCTCGGGCGCCAGGATCACCTCGACTTCTCCATTCACCGGGGTATGGCGCAGCGCATTGTCCAGCAGGTTGGTGAGCACCCGCTCGATCAGGCCCAGGTCGGCCAGCACTGTCGGCACCTGGGGCGGCAGAGTGGCGGTGAGGGTAATGGCGCGGGCTTCGGCGGTCAGTTCGAATTTCTGGAAAATGTCCTGTACCAGATCCGGCAGCGAGAAGCCTTCAATCACCGGCTGCACAAAACCATGCTCCAGGCGCACCAACTCCAGCAGTGACTGGGCCAGCCCGCCGACTTTGCGGCTCTGGTCCAGCGCGATACCCAGGTAGCGCCGGCGTTCTTCGGGGCTCAGGCTCGCATCCTTGAGCGACAGGGTTTCCAGGTAGCCGTGCAAGGACGCCAGCGGCGTGCGTAGGTCGTGGGAAATATTGGCGACCATCTCCCGGCGTTCCTGATCTTGATGGGTGATGGCGCGCCATTGCTCGCCGAGGCGGTTTTCCATTTGCACGAAGGCGTGATCGAGCACGGCGATTTCATCGCCGCTGTTGAGTTCGGGCACCGTCGTTTCGGCGGCTTTCGGCGCGCCGTTAATGTCGAACTGGCCGACCTTGTCGGTCAGTTGGCGCAGGGGCCGGGTGATCCAGGCAAAGGCGATCAAGCCAGCCATCAGGCAGAGCAGGGCGACCAGGCCGATGGACCACAGGGCGATCTTCAAGGCCATGCCGGTGGCATCCTTAGCGTCGTACACATCATGGGCTTCGCCCAGCAGCACCACGTACAGAAAGCCGGTTTGCTGGCCGTTGGCCTTGAGCGGCGCCGCGCTGAACACTTTGCGCCCGTCGACGCTGCGCGGGTCGTCCCCCAGAATCGGCAGCATGGCGCCGCTCAGAAAGCGTCGCACTGGCGCAAGATCCACATGGTCACGCAGCAAATGCCCGCTGGGGGCGGCGTTACCGACCACACGGCCGTCAATATCGAGCAGGTACACCTCGACACTTGGGTTAACCAGCATCAGTTGGCTGAACAGGTTGCGCACGGCATCGGGCTTGAGGCCGTCGGCGTCCATCAGTTGGGTATCGCGGGCAATGTGCGCCGCCAGGTCGCGGGACAGGCCTTGCACCACTTCCAGTTCATGCATGTGGTTGGAGCGCACCTGCAGCCAGGCCGAAGTGCCGCTGCAGATCACCAGCAACACGGCAAACACCACCGACAGGCGTTGCGTCAGGGTCAACTTCATGTGGCATTCTCGGCGAATTTGTAGCCACGGCCCCACACCGTGAGGATGCGTGCCGGGTTGGCCGGGTCGACCTCGACCTTGGCGCGCAGCCGGTTGATATGGGTGTTCACGGTGTGCTCGTAGCCTTCGTGGCTGTAGCCCCACACGGCGTTGAGCAGGTCCATGCGCGAGAAGACTTTGCCGGGCTGACGGGCAAAGAAGTACAGCAGGTCGAATTCGCGCGGCGTCAGGTCCAGGCGCTGGCCTTGCAGGGTGGCGTCACGGGTCAGCGGGTTGATGAACAATGCGCCCAGCTCAAGGCTGCCGGCGTCCATTTTCAGGTTGCGTGCCATCGCGTCCACCCGACGCAACAGGGCCTTGACCCGTGCCACCAGCTCCGGCATCGAGAACGGCTTGGCCAGATAGTCGTCGGCGCCCAGTTCCAGGCCGAGAATGCGGTGCAATTCGCTGGAACGCGCGCTGGTGATGATGATCGGTGTGTAGCGCGCCATGGCGCGGGCACGGCGGCAGATCTCTAGGCCGTCGACGCCGGGCAGCATCAGGTCGAGGATCAGTGCATCCCAGCCACCTTGTTCGAGCAGGCCAAGGCCTTCGGTGCCGTCGGCGCTGTGCACCACCTCGAACTGCTCATCGCGCAGGTGCAGGCAGATCAAGTCGGCAATATGGGCATCGTCCTCGACCACCAGGACACGTTTGGGCTGATCCATAAAACAAAACCTTCGCTTGTAGTTCGCGCATTGTGCGGCTTTTGCCACAGTGTAGTTATCACGAATTGTTTAACTCTGCGTGAGGATTTCGCGACCGTCCAAGGCTCAGGATGGCGATATTGCAAGTGCGCTGTCGTGGCGAGCGAGCTTGCTCGCGTTGGAGTGCGCAGCGCTCCCGCTTTTTGGGGGCCGGTACGCAGCCCAGCGCGAGCAAGCTCGCTCGCTCGCCACAACAGGCTCGCTCGCCACAGTTGCACACGCGCCATGAATGCTTATGGGTTGAGGAGAATCGTATGTACTCACGTCGACAAATGCTGCTGGCCGGTGGTGGCCTGGGCGTCGCCGTCCTGGCCGGGGGCCTGCTGAAACAGCTCAACATGATCACCGAAGTCGAAGCGGCCGAGACCTTTGAGGTCAACCACACCGAAGCCGAGTGGCGCAGCCTGCTGACGGCTGAGCAATTTGACGTACTGCGCGAGGAGGGCACCGAGCGGCCTTACAGCAGCACACTCAATGATGAACACCGCGCCGGCACCTTTGCCTGTGCCGGTTGCGCATTACCGCTGTTCTCCTCGACCACCAAGTTTGACAGCCATACCGGCTGGCCAAGTTTCTGGCAGCCGCTGGACAACGCGGTCGCCAGCCATGTCGACACCTCGTATGGCGTGGTGCGCAAGGAAATCCACTGCCGCCGTTGCGGTGGCCACCAAGGCCACGTATTTGACGACGGCCCGGCGCCTACCGGCCTGCGCTATTGCATGAATGGCGCCGCCATGACGTTCACGGCGGCTTAAGCCGATGTCTATTTTTAATTCGTATAAGGGTCGATCCCATGTGGCTGCTGGTTCTCGCGTATCTGGGCGGCGTGCTGACAATTGTCAGCCCGTGCATCCTGCCTGTTCTGCCTTTTGTCTTCGCTCGCACCGGGCAGCCGTTTATGCGCAGTGGCTTGCCGCTGTTAGCGGGGATGGCGGTGACATTCGCCCTGGTGGCCTCACTGGCTGCGGTGGGCGGCGGTTGGGTGGTGCAAGTCAATCAATACGGGCGTTGGCTCGCGTTGCTGTGCGTTGCCCTGTTCGGGCTCACGCTGTTGCTGCCACAGCTGTCGGAGCGACTGACGCGGCCATTGGTGGCCGCCGGCAGCCGCTTGTCGGAAGCCGCCGGGGCCGATGCCAAACCGCGTCCGGGCGCGTCGTTCCTGATCGGCGTGGCCAGCGGTTTGCTCTGGGCGCCTTGCGCCGGGCCAATCCTCGGGCTGGTGTTGACCGGCGCGGCGCTGCAAGGGGCCAGCATCGGTACTACCTTGCTCTTGCTGGCTTACGCGGCCGGGGCTGCCACCTCCCTGGCCCTGGCCTTGCTGGTCGGCGGTAAAGTCTTTGGCTTGATGAAAAAATCCCTGGGCGCCGGTGAATGGCTGCGCCGTGGCCTGGGTGCGCTGATGCTGGCCGGTGTGGCGGCTATCGCCTTGGGCCTGGATACGGGTGTGCTGTCGCGCTTGTCGACCGCCTCAACCGGCGGCCTGGAACAAAGCCTGGTGGACCAACTGAGCGCCAAGCCTGCACAGAAGAGCGGGGCGATGATGGCCGGTGGCGCCATGATGGCGGCGGCCAACCACAGCGACACATTGCCGATCGAAGGCACGCTGCCGCCGCTGGATGGCGCGGTGCAATGGCTCAACAGCCCGCCGCTGAGCGCCGAAGCACTCAAGGGCAAAGTGGTGCTGGTGGATTTCTGGACCTACTCCTGCATCAACTGCCTGCGCACCTTGCCATACGTCAAAGCCTGGGCCGAGAAATACAAAGACCAGGGCTTGGTAGTGATCGGCGTACACGCCCCGGAGTTTGCCTTTGAACGCGACGTGAACAACGTCACCAAGGCCATGAAAAACCTGGGCATCACCTACCCGGTGGCGATCGACAACAACTACAAGATCTGGCGCGCCTTCAACAACCAATACTGGCCGGCGCATTACTTTGCCGATGCCAAGGGCCAGATTCGTTACCACCACTTCGGTGAAGGCGACTATGCCGAGTCGGAGCGCGTGATTCAGCAATTGCTGCGTGAGGCCGGCGCGAGCAACGTCGCCGGTGGCTTGATCGAGGCCGACGCCAAGGGTGTGCAGCAAGCGCCGGACATGAACGAGGTGCAATCGCCGGAAACTTACCTGGGCTTCCAGCGTGCGGAAAACTTCGTCACCACCGGCGAGTTGGGCACCGACAAAGTGGTGAATTACCCGGCGGCCGGCCACCTGGCCCTGAACAACTGGACCCTGGAAGGCCAATGGAATGTCGGCGGCCAGCAAGCGACCCTCGACCAGGCCGGTGGGCGTGTGGTGTACCGCTTTCATGCCCGTGACCTGCACCTGGTGTTGGGGCCTGGAGCCGATGGCAAACCGGTGCGCTTCAAGGTGACGATTGATGGCCAGGCACCCGGCGATGCCCATGGCACCGATGTGGCGCCGGATGGCAGCGGTAACGTGACCGAGCAGCGTCTGTACCAGCTGGTGCGTCAGCCCGCCGGCGTTAAGGACCGCACGTTCAGCATCGAATTTCTCGACCCGCATGTGTCGGCGTATGCCTTCACTTTCGGTTGAAGTGAAAACCTGATCCATGTGGGAGCTGGCTTGCCTGCGATGGCGACCTGTCAGCCACCTCATCTGGCACTGACAAACCGCCATCGCAGGCAAGCCAGCTCCCACACTTGACCGCATACTGGAGTGAGTTTTATGAAGCTTCTCAAGATTTTACCCGCACTGGCCTTCGCCGCTTTCGTCGGCCAAAGCTCGGCGTTCTCCTTCGGTGGCGCCGATGACGCCGTGATGATCGCGCCGCCGGCTATGGACCTGCCCGCCGAGCCCGGCAACCTGCAAACTGCGGTGTTCGCCGGTGGTTGCTTCTGGGGTGTCCAGGGCGTGTTCCAACATGTGCAAGGCGTTAAAAATGCGCTATCCGGGTATGACGGCGGCGCGGCAAACACGGCCCAGTACGAGTCGGTCAGCGACGGCGATACCGGCCACGCCGAATCGGTGTCGGTGACTTACGACCCGAGCAAAGTCAGCTACGGCAAGCTGTTGCAGATCTACTTTTCGGTGGCCCACAACCCCACCGAATTGAACCGCCAAGGCCCGGACAGCGGCACCCAGTATCGCTCGGAAATCTTTGCGCAGAACGCCGAGCAGCAAAAAGTCGCACAGGCTTATATCACCCAGTTGAACGCCGCCAAGGCCTTCGACAAGCCGATCGTGACCAAGGTGGAGATGGGCAAGGCGTTTTACCCGGCGGAGTCCTATCATCAGGACTTTCTGACCGAGAACCCGTCTTACCCCTACATCGTGATCAATGATTTGCCCAAGGTGGCGCAGCTCAAAAAACTGTTCCCCGACCAGTACCGCGCAGAGCCGGTGTTAGTCAAAAACCAATAACCCTCAGACCTGCTCGTTCCGACGCTCTGCGTGGGAACGCAGCCCAGGACGCTCCGCGCCCACGCTTGAACGCGTGACGCGGAGCGTCACAGGAGGCATTCCCACGCGGAGCGTGGGAACGATCGGCATCAGGATTTGGCCTTGGCCAGGTACGGCGCCAGCTGGCGGCCCATCTCTTCACCCAGCGCTTGCAACCCGCTCAGGGGGCGCACCATCACTTCAAACTCGACGATCTGCCCCTGTTCGTTGAAGCGAATCATATCGATACCCTTGAGCTGCTTTTCACCCACGCGCGCGCTGAACTCCAGCACCACGTTAAGCCCATCGGCACTCGCCAGTTCACGGTGATAGGCGAAGTCTTCGAACACCTTGATCACCGTGTTGAGGATCATCGACACTACCGGCGCACCGGGGTAAGGCGTGTGGGCCATGGGCGAGCGGAACACCGCGTCGGGTGCGAGCAGTTCGGGCAGGGCGTTGAGGTCGCGTGCGGCCAGCATGGCGTGCCAGCGTTGCAGGCTGTGGGCGGCGGCGGGGTTCAGGTGGAGTTCGGACATGGGCTGTACCTGTTCTTATGTCGGGAAGGTGGTTCACCTGCCCAACATAAGAGCGGCACTCAAGCAGGGTCAATCACCCGAATTGACAGATAAGTAACCCGAATGCACTCACACCACTTCCAGGTACGAGCTGTGAATCGCCCGCGCCAGTTCGCGCACGGTGTCGATAAAGTCCGTGAGCCGGCTGTGCAAGCCGTCCTCCAGGATCTCATCGATGCCGGTATAACGCAGGCGTGCTTCGAACTCGGCGGCCAGGCGCTGGGCCGTGCGCCCGTAGCTGCCTGGCAAGTCGGCGAGGATATGGCTCAACTCCTCGATGCACGCATGCAGTGAGCGCGGTACATCACTGCGCAATAGCAGCAACTCCGAGACCGAGCGCGCATTCAGCGCATTCGGGTACAGCTCGGTATAGGCTTCGAACGATGACAGCGCACGGAGCAGCGCGCTCCACTGGTAATAGCCGCGTGCCGAAAGGTCGCTGACTTCCTCCGATTCCTCGCCGAACATTTCATACCGCGCGTCCAGCAGACGCAAGGTGTTGTCCGCACGCTCGACAAAGGTGCCCAGGCGAATAAACCGGTAGGCGTCATTACGCATAATGGTGCCGGAGGTGGCTCCGCGAAACAGGTGCGAGCGCTGTTTGACCCAGTCGCAGAAGTGGCTGATGCCATGGCGCGCCAGGCCGCCGGCGGCGATGCTGCGCATTTCCAGCCACGTGGCGTTGAGGTTTTCCCACATGTCGGCGGTGATGCGCCCGCGCACGGCGTGGGCATTGCCACGGGCGGCACGCAGGCAGTTGTAGATGCTGGCGGGGTTTTCTTCGTCGAGGGCGAAGAAGTGCAGCATACGTTCGGCGTCCAGCTGTTTGTGGCGTTCGAGGTAGCTCTCCAGTGTGCCGCTGCTAAGCAACGACATGGCCAACTCATCCAGCCCGTCACTGCGCCCGGCCTGGGGCATCAACGACAGCGAATAACTGACCTCCAGCATGCGCGCCAGGTTCTCGGCACGTTCCAGGTAACGGGACATCCAGTACAGATCTGCGGCGGTTCTACTCAACATACTCAGTCCTCCACCACCCAGGTGTCCTTGGTTCCGCCGCCTTGCGACGAGTTGACGATCAACGAGCCTTCCTTCAACGCCACACGGGTCAGCCCGCCAGGCACCAGGCGGGTTTCCTTGCCCGAGAGCACGAACGGGCGCAGGTCGATGTGCCGGGGGGCGATGCCGTTTTCGACAAAGGTAGGGCAGGTGGACAGGCTCAGGGTCGGCTGGGCGATGTAGGCGTGAGGGCGCGCCTTGATGCGTTGGCGGAAGTCCTCGATTTCAGCAGCCGTTGAAGCCGGGCCGACCAGCATGCCGTAGCCGCCGGAACCTTGGGTTTCCTTGACCACCAGTTCGGGCAAATGCGCCAGCACGTGGGACAGTTCATCCGGTTTGCGGCACTGGAAGGTCGGCACGTTTTGCAGCACCGGTTCTTCGTCCAGGTAGAAGCGGATCATTTCCGGCACATAGGGGTAGATCGACTTGTCATCGGCCACGCCGGTGCCGATCGCGTTGGCCAGCACCACATTGCCGGCGCAGTAGGCGGCGACCAAGCCGGGCACGCCGAGCATGGAATCCGGGTTGAAGGCTTTGGGGTCGAGGAAGGCGTCGTCGATGCGCCGGTAGATCACGTCTACCGGTTTGGGGCCGTCAGTGGTGCGCATGAACACTTTAAGGTCGTGCACGAACAGGTCGGCGCCTTCGACCAGCTCCACGCCCATTTCTCGAGCGAGGAACGCATGCTCGAAGAACGCGCTGTTAAAACGCCCCGGCGTCAGCACCACCACATTGGGGTTGTCGAGCCGGCTGGAGCTTTTAAGGGTCTTGAGCAGCAGGTTGGGGTAGTGGTCCACCGGCGCGATGCGCTGCTTGGCGAACACTTCCGGGAACAGGCGCATCATCATCTTGCGGTCTTCGAGCATGTAGCTCACGCCGCTGGGGGTGCGCAGGTTGTCTTCGAGCACGTAGTAGGTGCCGTCGCCGTCGCGTACCAGGTCCACCCCGGAAATATGCGAATAGATATCGCGGTGCAGGTCCAGGCCGACCATGGCCTTCTGATAACCCTCGTTGCCCAGTACCTGGTCCGCCGGGATGATCCCGGCCTTGATGATGCGCTGGTCGTGATAGATGTCGGCAAGGAACATGTTCAGCGCATTGACGCGCTGGATGCAGCCGCGTTCGATCACGGCCCATTCACTGGCGGGGATGCTGCGGGGGATGATGTCGAAGGGGATCAGGCGCTCGGTGTCTTGCTCGTCGCCATAGAGGGTGAAGGTGATCCCGGCGCGGTGGAAGAGCAAATCGGCCTCGCGACGCCGTTGGGCCAACAGTTCCGGCGGCGTATTGGCCAGCCAGCGGGAGAAATCCTGATAGTGCGCACGGCAGGCGCCGTTTGCGTCATTCATTTCATCAAAGAAAGATCGAGCCATTCCAGTACCTTGTCAGTGCCCAGGGTTGCCTTGGGTGGCACTGCCGCTTAAAAAAACGCATATTTTTATGAGCCTGTGGCTGAGGGTGCCAACGGGCCTGGTCCTTACTTTCTTATGGGGTCGGCTCTGGGTCGGGGGGTAACGAATGCTCCTGTATCCGGGCAGATGAATGCATTAAGCAATGCCTGTGCCGGAACGGTGTTCAAGGCAGTTATTCCCTTGTGGCGAGCGAGCTTGTGGTGCTGAGCAGGCTTTTTGTGGCAAGTGAGCTTGTTGTGGCGAGTGCTTTTGTGGCGAGCGAGCTTGCTCGCGCTGGGCTGCGTAGCGGCCCCAAAAAAGCGGGAGCGCTGCGCACTCCAGCGCGAGCAAGCTCGCTGGCCACAAAAGCGCTCGCCACACTGGCCTGATCACTATAAAAGCTCGCTCACCACAAAAAATGCGCTCCTGCAGGGGGCGACCTGTGCATCGAATTGGTGCATGAACAAACTTGAACTTCACCCCACCCCGATTCTTCTAACCAGTTTCGTCACCTTTGTGGAGCACCGCCGTGCCCAGAATCATCTCGCCCAACACCCCGGCCGCGGCCTTGGACGATCACAGTGAACACAACGCCAAGATCTTCGGTTCACCCAAGGATCGCCTGGACTTCTATCGCCGCGAAATCCAATACGAAACCAGCATCCTGGCCAACCGAACCGACGCCTACCTCACGGCGCAGTCGTTCCTGGTGATCGCGTTTGTCTCGGGCATGGGCAACCTGAACCCCGAATGGGGCAAGTTTTTCACCTTGATCGTGCCGGCGTTTTTGGCCTTCCTCGGCATTCTCAGCTCACTGAACGCCTGGCCGGGGATTCGCGCCGCCTACGAGATCATCGACCACTGGCACTACAAGCAGAGCGAGTTGCTGCGTAGCGAGCCGGTAATGGGCCTGGCCTATGACGATTCGCCGCTGTTCTGCGAGACCGAGTCATCCCACAAGGGCTATCGCAAGTCGCTGCTGTTCTCCATGCGTGCGCCGTGGTTGTTTATGGTGTTCTGGGTGCTGCTGGGTGCCTACGCGTTTTATATCCAGGTGGATAACCCGGTCTCTTAAGCAATTTGAACTTCAGCAATTTGAACTTCGTGGCGCTGCGCGCACCCTTAACTTTACGCAGGCTGCGTTTTACTCAAGAGGTGACCTATGAACACCAGCAACGACCCCCAAACCAGCAACCGTAACGACCCGGCCATCGATCGCGGCGAGCCGGCGCCCGGCACTGCGGCCGATGCGCCAAAAGACCCGAAGCCCGCCACCGACCCCAAAGCCCGGGAAAACGACTACAGTCCAGACTTCAAGCCCACGCGCACGCCCAAGCCTGAAACCGATGCTGATATCGATACCCAAGGCGGTTAGAGGAGACGGTTATGTCCCAGGAACTCGATGATGACGAAGAGCTCAATGACCCGGGCAATGAAGACCCGGGTTCATTGATGGATGATGCAGAAGTACCGCTCAACGACCTCGATGATGCAGCGGATGTCGGCAACGCCGAACATCAGGACTGAGCCTTCGCCTTGGCTCGTCGTTCATACCACGCCAGCATCGGTTGGGTGCTCAGGCCATGAACGACGATGCTCAAGGCAATCACCGATATCGTCAGGTCCACCGCCAACGCGCTGCTGGTGCCGACCAGCCCGTGGTTCAGCGCGTAAAACAGGTAGTAAATGCTGCCGATACCGCGAATGCCGAACCAGCCCATCAAGCCGCGTTGTCGCTTACTGATCAGCTTGCCCCAAGGTATTACCAGCACGCTGAACGGGCGGATCACGCAGAACAGCAGCGCAGCCACGGGCAGCGAACGCCAATCCCAGTGGCTGACCAGCACAATGCCGAGCACGGTCACCAGGAACACTTCCATTGAGCGTTCCACCAAACTGCCAAACGACAGCATGTCACCCATCATCACCCCGGCGGCAATCTGCGTATCTTGCAGTTCGCTGACATCGCCTTGCAGGGCTCGCTCAGGTTCTACTTCCAGATGGCCCACCACCGGCAACGCCAAATGCTCCGAGGGCGTTTGCGAGTGCCCCGTGGAGCGGACCTCCGCCTGACGCAAGCCCAGCCCGGCGGCGAACACCGACAAAAAGCCGTAACCGCCCACGGCCTCGGCGGCCACATAGGCCAGGGCAATCAGCGCCAGGGTCAGGTAGTCGTTGGGTGACAAGGTGCTGTCCGCATGGGTGATACGCAACCACAGGGTCACACGGCCGATACCACGGCCCATCCAGTAGCCGATCAACAACCCGGCGGGCACCGCCCACAGCAGGTTTTTCAGGACCCAGCCACCGAACCAGTCGCCATCAAACCCGCCGTGTTGCATAAACAGCAGGGCAAAGATCACAAACGGGAAGGCCGTACCGTCATTCAAACCGGCCTCACCGGACAAGCCGAACCGTAGCGCGTCATAGTCCTGGGCATTATTGACTTGCACCAGCCCAGCCAGCACCGGGTCGGTCGGCGCCAGTATCGCGCCGACCAGCAACGACACGCCCCAAGACAACGCAAACACATAATGCAGCGCCAGGCACACGCCGAGGATGGTCAGCAGCATCACCGGCCCGGCCATGCCAAACGCCACGCGCCAGGTGCGATGCTTGAGCGGCAGGCGCAGTTTCAAGCCGCTGACGAACAGCGAAAACAGCACTGCGACTTCGGTGAGGTGCTCCATCCAGCGCGCCGAGCCTTTGATATCCAAGCCCAAAAGGTCCACGCCCAGCGGGCCGATGGCGATGCCCAGCAACAGGCACACCGCCGAGGTGGTCACCGGCATCCAGCGCAGGTAGGAGGAGGTGAGGGCGAGGGTGAGCAGTACGGCGCCGAGTACGGCCATCCATAGAATAAACGTCATCGAGCGTGTACCGGGCCGTGGTCTATCTCGGTTGGAGGGGCACGGCCCGGTGCAGGTTCAATCCGGTTCGATCAGGTATTGATCCAGGAGTGGTCAGCCCCAACGTTCACCCTGAACTTGAAGCGCAGCGGGAAGTAATGCTCTTTGGTCTTCTGAATCTGCAGTGGCACTGTTATCGGCGGCACCAGGCCCTGGCGCGCGTAAGCCTGATTCACGCTTTCTTGTACTTTGACGACTGGACCGTGCGACACGAGCTGGCCATCGACCAATATGGCTTCTTGAGCGAGGTTATCGAAACCCAATTCGTACATGTCGGATCTTTTTGTTTTAAGAATGTCATTAAACATATTTGGCCCCACGGTATCGAATATTTTCGCCTCATAATCCTTGAACTCCGGGGTGTACATGACCTTGCCGTCAGCGCCTCGAGTGACAGTCGGTCGATTATTCGCAAAGTAGGATTTATTCGTTGCAAACCGCTTATTCATCTCCTTGATCATCTCCTCAATCACTGGGTTGCCAGGTCGAGTAGCGAAGTTGCTAGTGTTATAGAACGTTTTATAGCCGGACACTTGATGCGACACTGGCAAACCGAGCAGCACATCGTCGGCGCCTGCTGCTATTTGTGCGGCATCGACGTTGTTTTGGATGAGATCGTCGGTATCCAGATAAAAACCACCGTGCTTATTCATGATCGGGTAGCGGGCTACATCCGAAGCAGCGGCCAGATTTTTCCCTTGCCCTTGTCGGAAGTAGCTGTACATTTCGCCGTCTTTCAACTGCTTGAACGCTGGGTCTTCATTGAGGTTGACCACCGTAATGCCAGGTACTTTTTCTTTCAGCCCGCTTTCTATTTGTTTGAAAACAGCAGGGCTGTCGGCGTCCACGTGCAGGACTGATTTATACCCGGGGGTGCGCAGGGCGTTTTTGGCGATGTTATCGACCAGGTGGGCAGGTATTTCCTGGCCCGCCCAAAAATAATTCAGTGTTTTGGGCACGGGAGCCAGTTGCTTGGGAATGCCGGGGATCGACGAAACTTCAACAAAATTATAGTGGTGGTCGCCGAGCTTTTTGGCCTTTCTGGATTCTGCAAGTGTTCCCCGTTTCCATTGGCCTTTGGCACTTCGCCAATAATAGTGCTGGTCGTGTCCGTGGGTACTTCTCCATGCGCCCGCCGTGCTATCGAAAGACACTTCCTGATCGACGTTTTGGTAATTGATCCTGAATGGATTGCCTGAAGTTTCCACGATTTTAATATCGTCCATCGGCACTACGTAGGTTGCATCGCCCAATCTGAAAGGCGTCGGTGGAGCACCTGCGCCGGCCAGCAAACGTTCGGGTCGGGATAAGGGTGCCCACCCTGAAGAGCCAAGATCCTTGATAGGAATATCGGCGGCCGTACCGTTCGGATGGAGAATGACGCGCTGACCGTCTTTAACCCGGGACGCAAAGAGCCTGCCATCAACCTTCACGTATTCGCGGTTACTGCTGCCCACAAACACGTTGTTCTGCAAACCCGTGGTCGATAACTCGTCTGCGGCGATGTAGCGCGTTTCATAGCCGTGCAGATCGTCCAGTGAGCGTACTTCTCCACTGGCAGCAACGCGGTTAGGTTTGAAGTCTTTCAAGGGTGGGCCAATAGCGCGTTGCTTCAAGGCATCGTATTCATGCCAATTGCCCTGGAACATCACCGCCTGGCGCTCGACTGTTTCCTGCCCCACCTGGATCGTCCCGGTTGCTGCCAGGCCGTGCTGCCTGCTGACGTTCTGGATTGCGTCGTCACTGGCGATTGCTCGCAAACTGTTCGAGTCGCCCGGCTTGGTCACGTCTGGGACGAAGTTCTCCAATGGCTTGCCGTAGGCCTGCTTCGTGCGCGGATCCAAGGCGTACCACTTATGGGTTGCCTCATCGAACTTAGCCAGGGCTTTTGTGCTGCGAGCGCTGTTGGCGGCACTGAATGTGCCTTCAGCGATATCGGCCTTTTTGGCCAATTCCAGCAGGTTGACACGGCGGTACGCACCGCGCAGGTAATTGACACCGTTATAGGCTTTGCCGGCTACAAACTTGACGCCCTTTATAGCCCCACGCGCGAGGTCATCAATACCGCCCAACGGATTGAGCGCGCCCACGGCTGCCCGTCCGACAATCTTGAGCACTTGGGCAGTTTTTGACAGCACCGAAGCACCGACAAAGGACGCTTTCGCGGCCTTTGCAGCGACACCGGCACCGAGCAGGAAACCAAAGATATCGAATGCCAAGTCGACAGCGCCTTCGCTATGCTTGCCCTCGCTGAAGTTCTTGATCGCCGACCGGAACGGAATCAGCCCGAGTATGACCTCGCGAACAGCTTCGATAGTGCGGTGTTCAGTCTGAAAGGTCGTTGTTCCTCGGGAATAGGCGCCCAACGCCGGCAACTCCATGTCCTCGACCATGGCATCGACCAGGTACTGGGTTCTGGCGCTGGCAAAGCTCTTCGGTACACCTGTGGCGCCTTCGCGTGCTTGCGTTATCCCTTCGGGGTACTCACCCTCGGGTTTTATCCGGTCGTATCGTTTGCCTCGGGCAGAATACCAACCCTCAGACGGCTGGTTTTCTTTATAAACCTTGCCCGGTCGCCGGGTGACAGTGCCCTTCAGTCGGTCGATGGCGTAGGTCATGACACTGCTTTGGCCGTCGACGGTGCGTCGGGTCTCGATCAACAGCACGCCTTGTTCAGTGCGCAGAGGATGACTGGGGCTATCGTAGTCAATTTCTCTGCGCACGACGATTTCGCCGAACTCCAGGTTCTGCCGGTCCTCCAGTGGCAATCTCGAAATCAGAACCTTGAGCTGCGCCGACGTGGCCTTTTTGACGGCGTCAGAGTATGTGCCAAAGTCTTGATTAAATTGCTCGATTGGATCCGGCAGGGTTTTGAGGGTTGGCAGCAGCTCGCTGATATTGATTTGGTCTGATGATGAAACCCATACCCCAGGCTCTCCGTCGTCGGAATCCGGTGGTGGGGATTTAAGTGCTCTGCCATCAATGAGCAGGTCCAGCAGTGAGTAGGGGCCGGGGAATACGCCCGTGGAGGGTTGCGAGGTAATACACTTTTGCTCGAACAGCGCTGGGTCCATGTTCGGGTACGCTTGCTTCAGGTACTCGATCGCAATGGCTTGAGTGGTCGGTGTCTCGAGGGGCGGCAGCGCGGCGGCTGCGCTCATTTCTCTGACATGCTGGTCGAACGCCGTGCGTACTTCGGACAGGGCGGTATCGGTTGTCGGATAGCCCAGGCCATTGGCAAGCGCCCATGTTTTGATCGCGTCGTTCTGGGCGGCATATTCAACCTTGCGCCCCTCGTCCGAGATGGGTGCAGTGTTGGCCGCCAGCATGATTTGCGCATAGTTCATTCTGCTGGTTGCGCCCGGCGCTTTTGCTTCCACGCGCGCAACCGCGGTGGTGAAGCTGACCCAGCTGTGGGAACCCACCGTCACTTGTTTGGGGATACCCTTGACCAGAAACTGCGGCGCGCGACTGGCGAGCATGAGGTAGGCCTGTACTGATGCTGTGGGCGCGGAGTCCGCGAGGCTGCCGGCGAGCAGATGTTCCTCCAGCTCCTTGACCACCGCCGAGGCCGAATTGTGGCTGTTGGCGGCCGATATCAGTGTGTAGCCTTCGATACTCCTTTGACCGTCGCCGTCGCGGTATTTGCCCACCCCCAAGGCCGCCAGCAGAAAGTCGGTGGCACTGCCTTTCACCGAGCGTGCTTCGAATGTGGCCTGAATGGCCTCGCCCAGTACCGTGCCTCTGGGTGAGCTGACCAAACTGTCGATCAGAGCTCGCGGATTGAGCTGTTCCTCAGCCGAGATAGGCCTGCCATTAAGCAGATAGTCCAGGACATTCTTGAATGGTTTTAAGCTGACGTCGCCGAATGTTCCCTCGCTGATAGACATCCTCAGTCGTGCCTGGTCGTCAGGCGCAAGGGGTTCGGGCCATGTTAGCGCGCCCCCTAGATTGCCATGGGTGGCGGACTTGAAATTCGGCGCGAGGAGGGCGCTGGCCAGGTTCTCAAGTTGCTCGGAGTGGGTGGGGATGTCCCAGCCATGATCCTGCAGAAACTGCTGCAGGCTGACCTCATGTGGGGCGCCAATGCCCGTTGGCCGGGAGGTGCTGTCGGCAGACAGAGGGAGCGGCTTTCCTAGTTCGGTCTGGAGTTCCTCGATCTTTTTACTGCCATCTTCCAGGGCCATCGCTAGGCGTTGCAGTGCAGCGCCCGCACGGTGCCAGTTGCGGATGTCACCCAGCAGCGCTTTCTGGTCTTGCAGTGTTTCTTCACTGCGCGCCTGGATCTTGTGCGCAAAGCGGCCCGGGTCGAGGGTCTTGAAGTTATAGGTCTGGTGGCTGATTTGTTTTGCTCGCTTGAGCATGCCAGACAGCGTGAGGTTCTGTGGCTCCTGATAAAATCGACCGACTTGCTGCCAGGGTACAGGTGCGTCCGGGCTATCGACGGGAGGTGCAAAAGGAAATTCGCCGTCTATGACGCTCGCGGCACGCAGGATAGGCCCGCTCACAGCCGCCCACTGGCTGTCGTCCTGGCCCAGCGTGTGCAACGTGCGTAGCGGGTCAAGAAAGCGCTCAAGGTAAAAGGATATCTGACCTGATTTGGGATCGATTTTTACCGAGCTGGTATCAACGCCCAAGGCCTGCATCCACTGCTGAACATCGGGCGCTTGGAAGGCATCATGCAAGTGCCTCCACCATTGGCCAAAGGTGGAGTGGGGAGGAATGTGATCGAAGTCTTCAACGGGAGTACGGCGGCCAGCCAGGTTCAGTGCGATCGCGTATTGCATTGCCAGTTCGCTGTCTCCCCCGGCACGCGTGGTGACTGGCTCTTGCGGCGCAGAAGCTGTGTCACGCTTTTGCCTTGCGAGCGGTGGGAGTAGAGGCAACGAGGGCACAGGTAGAGGGCGTGCGATGATCTGATTGGAAACACTGTTCATAGTGGGCTGTCCGTATGCGTGCGGGAATAGAAGCCTCGACGTGCAAACTAACGAGGCATTTCCTTTACGTAACAGTTGCTTCGGTTTGATTCCCCGCTTACGCCGATTCAATCGTTGCCCTATATTTCGCCCCCGTCCAGGTCAGCCTGGCCGGCCCAGTCTCAATGGGTTTCCATTAACTGCGAACCGATGGTTTTCATACGGATCATGTCCATCAACTGGCGCAACCCCGGCTGCGACTGGCGGCGGCTCGGGTAGTACATGCACAGCGGTTCGCCCATGCAGGCCCAGTCCGGCATGACCTCCACCAGGCGGCCGTCGGCAAGCTGCTGCTGTACGCGGTCGGACAGGCAGTAGGCAATCCCCACGCCTTGCAGCGCAGCATTGACGATGGTTTCGGTGTCGGCCGCGCTGAAGTTGCCCGGCACGTCGATGCGTTGCTGGCGCGCACCGTTGCCCAATTCCCATTTGTAAGTGGTCTTGTCGCCCAGGTACATGCGGATGCACGCATGCTCCAGCAGGTCCTTGGGCGCTTGCGGTGTACCGCGCCGAGCGAGGTAGGCGGGGGAGGCGACCATGATCCAGCGCAACGCACCGGTCAGCGGCACCGCGACCATGTCCTGGGGCACGGTGGCGCCATAGCGGATCCCCGCGTCGTAGCCTTCGGCAATGATGTCGAGCATGTGGTCTTCGACGATCAGGTCCAGGCGCAGCTGCGGATAGGCGTCGGTGAAGGCGCCGAGGATCGGCGCCAACAGCAGCACGGCCGCATCCCGCGGCACGTTGATGCGCAGGCGGCCAATGGGCGCTTCGCGGTGCAGCTCAAGGGTGTCGAGGCCATCCTGGATGGTGGCAAAGCCCTGGGTGAGTTTTTCTGCCAGCAGGGTGCCGGCGTCAGTCGGTTCTACGGCGCGGCTGGTGCGGTACAGCAGCTTGACTCCCAGGCGCGTTTCCAGGTTACGCATGGTGTGGCTCAGCGCCGAGGTGGTCACGCCCAGCTCATGGGCGGCATGGCGAAAACTGCGGCGTCGGATGATCGCCATGAACACATTCAGATCGGCCAGTTCGGAACGATTAAAAGCCGCCATATCAAGCCTCTTTACTAGGAGTTCGGTTCCATGGGGCGTTGAGCCCTATTCAACCTCGGATGATCTAGAGTAATTGTTTTTCTACGTATTTTTGCGGTTCGAGGAATTTTTTATGCGCATCGAGACCATCCGGATTGCCGGCATCGACAAGGCCGTCTCGCGGATTGCCCTCGGCACCTGGTCCATGGGTGGGCATTTGTGGGGCGGTGCGGACGACGAGCAGTCAATCAAGACCATTCGCCATGCGCTGAACTGCGGTATCAACCTGATCGACACCGCGCCGGTGTATGGCCTTGGGCTGTCCGAAGAACTGATCGGCAAGGCCGTGCGCGGCATGCGCCACAGCGCGGTGATTGCCACCAAGGCCGGCCTGCAATGGGACGACGGCACCACCCGGCGCAATGCCACGGCGCGGCGCATTCGCAAAGAGGTCGAAGATTCGTTGGTGCGCCTGGACACTGACTATATCGACCTATACCAAGTGCACTGGCCCGACCCGCTGGTGGCCCAGCAAGAAACCGCCGAAGAGCTGGAGCGCCTGCGCCGTGAAGGCAAGATCCTCGCCGTCGGCGTGAGCAACTATTCCTGCGCGCAAATGGACGACTTCAGTCGGCACACGGCGCTGGCCACCGTGCAGCCGCCCTACAACCTCTTCGAGCGCGCCATCGACAGCGACATCCTGCCCTATGCCCGCCAGCACTCGTTGGTGCTGTTGGCCTATGGCCCGCTGTGCCGTGGCTTGCTGACCGGCAGCATGCACTCGGCCACCAGCTTTGCCGGGGACGATGTGCGCAAGCTTGATCCCAAATTCAAGGCGCCGCGTTTCGAGCAATACCTGGCGGCGGTGGCGGCGCTGGACAGCTATGCGCGCGAATGCCATGGCAAATCGGTGCTAGCGCTGGCCATGCGCTGGGTGCTCGACCAAGGCCCGACCATTGCACTGTGGGGCGCGCGCCGCCCGGAACAATTGAAGGGCTTTGAAGAGGTATTTGGCTGGCACCTGAGCGCCGATGACCTGACACATATCGACCGTATTCTTGCCAGCACGATAAAAGATCCAATCGGGCCGGAATTTATGGCCCCCGCCAAACGTTAGCCTTAACGACAGGGATGTCGGCACACAAACAACATCCCTGTTCGTCGAGGTTTTTGCATGAAGCGCGGTACCGTATTCAAGATCGCTGGTGGTTTGCTCGCTGTGCTGGCGCTGGTGGGGGCTTGGCAATGGCGAGGCAATCCTGACGCGTTGTGGCATATCGTCAGCCAGCAGTGTGTGCCCGACCAGCAACAGCATCAAAACCCCAGCCCGTGCCTGGCGGTGGATCTGGACCGTGGCTACACCCTGTTCAAAGACCGCAACGGCCCGTTCCAGGACCTGTTGATTCCCGTGGATAAAGTTACCGGCATCGAAGACCCGGCCTTGGGGCGGCACCTGCTGCCGCATTACTTTACCCAGGCCTGGCGGCACCGTGCGTTGTTGTCTGCGGGCTTGACCAAACCGATCCCCGATGCGTTTGTGTCGGTGGCGATCAACTCCCGCTATGGCCGCTCGCAGAACCAGTTGCACCTGCACATCGCCTGCCTGCGCCCGTATACCTTCGCCTTCCTCAACCAGCAAGGCGACAGCCTCGATGAACAGTGGCGCGTACTGCCCACGCGCCTGATGGGGCACACCTACAGTGCCCGTACCCTGTCGGCGGCGGACGCTGATGCGCTCGATCCCCTGGCGGTGTTGCGTGAATACGTGGATGCCCAGGGCGGCAGCATGAGCCAGTACAGCCTGCTGATGGCACCCCGCGATGATGGCAGCTTTGTGTTGCTCAGCACCCACGTGACCTTGACCGAGCTGAACCTGGGGTCGGCCGAGGAGTTGCAAGACCCTCGCTGTGACCTGATGACTCAACTGTAAGCCTCTATCAACCTGATTCGGATCCTCTCCATGCGCTTGACCGTGTTGGCCTCGCTGTTCCTGTTTACCGGTGTCGTCCATGCGGCGACCCGTGAAGTCGTCCCGATCCATAGCAGCACCATGGCCAATGGTGACTTGCGCTACAGCGTAACGTTGAAGATTGGCGGCACCTCGGTGGAAACCCAGTTCGACACCGGCTCGGTCGGGTTGCGTGTATTGCCCGGCGTGCTCAAACCCCAGGACGCGGTGGCGCAGGGCACGCCTGCGGGGGTCCAGTACGGCAGCGGTGTACGCCTGAATGGCACGCTCGCGCTGGCTAACGTTAGCTTGGGCAACACCAGCGTGCGTGTGCCGATGCAATTGGTCGATAGCATCAGTTGCAGTGATGCACGCCCCAAATGCCCGGCGTCCAAGGTGGCGGCCAAGGATTTCCTGATGGGCGGCAACCCGCTACGCGGTGAGGGCTACAAGGCAATCCTCGGTGTTGGCATGTTGCGTAACCCGGCGAGCAATCCATTGGTGGCCATGGGCGGGCGGTGGTTGGTGGTGTT
Organism: Pseudomonas sp. ChxA; assembly: GCF_030263855.1. Lineage (NCBI taxonomy): Bacteria > Pseudomonadati > Pseudomonadota > Gammaproteobacteria > Pseudomonadales > Pseudomonadaceae > Pseudomonas > Pseudomonas sp. ChxA. The sequence goes on along the minus strand of NZ_JARPMK010000001.1, from coordinate 3,655,967 downwards.
GCCACGGCCGGGGCAGAGCACGGGTGAGTTGATCATCAACCCGACGACGGCCGAAACCCAGGGCTTTCGCACCATCAGCTTGCAGCGTTTTGCGGTTAAGCCTGGGGATGTCAGTGCGTACTGGAAGGATCATGGGGTGCAGGGGTGTCTGAAACGTTTGGACAATGCGCAGCAGGTCTGCGGTGACAGCATTCTGGACACCGGCGCGGCGGGGTTTCATATCTACGCCGATGCCTTGCAAGGCAATTGGCCGGTGGGCACGCCGGCGCATTTCAGCCTGAGCATGGCGGATGGGAGCCAGTTGGGGCAGCACTTTAAGGTGGATAACGGCGGTGGGCGGTATGTGCGCTATATCACGGCGCAGGGGGAGCATAACTTTCACGGTATTAATGCGGGGTTGCTGACTTACTTTGATAACGCGGTGTTGTATGACCAAGGGGCTGGGGTGATTGGCTTGAAGTCGCGGTGATTTTTCTCGGCGGTGTACATATCCATTTCTGCGATAACGGCTGAGTAGGGTTCCGCCCTTACGGCGGGTCACTTTTGTAAAGACCGGAATGCCGGCCCAGCCAAAAGTAACCAAAAGGTCTTCGCCCCAACACTCGGTGCCTCGCTCTGGCTCGGCATGCCCGCAATCCGACAGTGATTTGGGGGGCGATTTCAGATCAAGATCAAGATCACAAGCGCAGATCAAAAGACCGCTGACTTCGTCATCGAAAAGGATGTAAGAGCAACAGCAACAGCAAAGCCATACTCGGTCAAAGGTGGGAGCTGGCTTGTCGAATCGTCGCACCGCTGCGATGGCATCAACTCGGTGTGCCTGATGTACCGAGGTGTCTGCATCGCAGGCAAGCCAGCTCCCACAGAAAAGCAGCTCTTCAGTGCATGTAAATCCGCTTTAGCTTTTGATTCAACCACTCAGGTCGGCTTTCAGGCCGCCGTGCTGTAGATTTTGATCTTGATCTGCTTTTGATCTGAGACACCCCGTTAACCACGATGGCCGAACGCAGGCTTGAATCCGTGGGTAACCCGGCAGGACGCCGGGTTAGCCGCGCTGGGCCAAGGATGGCCCATCGCGGCGGCCCACGGATTCAAGCCGGAGTGAGGGCACACCGAGCCTAAGCGAGGTGCCGAGTGGTGGGGCACAGACCTTTTGGTTACTTTTGGGGCGTTTGCCAAAAGTGACCCGCTGTAAGAGCGGAACCCTACTCAGCCGTGACCGCAGCAACGGATATGCACCCAAAAGCCCCAGGAAAAAGTCATTCACGACCTGTTCACTCGATAAACGACACCCCCCCAAACATACCCATTGAACGACTGTTCAGTTTGCACTATGTTGACCGCATCCACCCGTTTGCACACAACCGGGTTCGCGCTTTTTAGTCTTGAACGAGAGGCTCTGGCATGCGGTTTTCCCCCTTCGTCGAACGTATTGCTGGGCAGGGCGTCGCCGCCTGGGACATCCACCACGCCGCGTTCCAGGCCGCCAGCCAAGGCGAAGACATCATCATCCTCAGCGTCGGCGACCCCGATTTCGCCACGCCGTCGTTTATCACCGACGCCGCTGTCAGCGCACTGCACAGCGGTGACACCCACTACACCGAAATCCCCGGCCGCAGCGCGCTGCGCGAAGCCGTCGCAGCGCGCTACAGCAAGACCCTTGCACGCTCACTGAATGCCGACAACGTGATCATCGTGCCCGGCGCACAAAACGCGTTGTTCATCAGTTCGTTGTGCCTGCTGCAAGCCGGTGATGAAGTACTGGTGCTCGACCCGATGTACGTCACCTACGAAGCCACGCTCAAAGCCAGCGGCGCCACGCTGGTGCGCGTGCCATGCTCGCCGGAGTCCAGGTTTCGCCTGGATGCACGCTTGCTCGCCGCCGCCATCACCCCGCGCAGCCGCGCCATCTTCTTCTCCAACCCCAACAACCCCACCGGCGTAGTGCTCAACCCACAGGAACTGCAAGCAATAGCCGACCTGGCGATCGCCCACGACCTGTGGGTGGTGGTGGATGAGGTCTACGAAAGCCTGGTGTTCGACGGCCAATACCACAGCCTAGCCGCCTTGCCCGGCATGGCCGAGCGCTGCATCGTGATCGGCAGCCTGTCCAAGTCCCACGCCATGACCGGCTGGCGAACCGGCTGGCTGATCGCCTCAGCAGCAATGATCGCCCACGCCGAAACCCTGGTGCTGAGCATGCTCTACGGCTTGCCGGGTTTTGTGATGGAAGCCGCCACGGCGGCGGTGCTGGCCCATGATGAAGTGACGGTAGGCATGCGCGACATCTACCGGCGCCGCCGTGATTTGGTCGTGGCCGGCCTGAGTGCTTGCCCGGGCATTAAAGTGCAGGCACCGCAAGCCGGGATGTTTGTGCTGGTGGACGTGCGCGGCACGGGCCTGGGCTCATTGGAATTTGCCTGGCGGCTGTTCCGCGAGGCCGGCGTCTCGGTGCTGGATGCCGCGGCGTTTGGCGAGCCGGCGCAAGGGTTTGTGCGGCTGTCGTTCACCTTGGGCGAAGCACGCCTGGCGCAAGCCTGCGAGCGTATCGCCGGGTTTGTCGCCAAGCTCGCCGGCGAGCCGCGTGTGGCGCCAACGCCAAAGATCGAAGTGCTGCCGCCCGTCGAGGCGCGCAAGATGATTGAGGTGATCGACCTGCATAAGCGCTTCGGCAATATTGAGGTGCTCAAGGGCATCTCGCTTACGGCCAACGAAGGTGAAGTGATCTCGCTGATCGGTGCCAGCGGCTCGGGCAAAAGCACCTTGCTGCGCTGCATCAATATGCTCGAAGTGCCCGACCAGGGCAGCATCCATGTCGACGGTGAAAGCATCAAGCTTAATTACGGCATGCCCGGCGCGCCACTGGTGGCCGATGCCAAGCAGTTGGTGCGCATCCGCTCGACCCTGGGCATGGTGTTCCAGAACTTCAACCTGTGGCCGCACCGCACCGTGCTCGAAAACCTTATCGAAGCGCCCACCCAGGTGCTGCGCGAAAGCCGTGCCGAAGCCATCGAGCGCGCCGAAGCCTTGCTCGACCGCGTTGGCCTGGCCGCCAAACGCAATGAGTTCCCGGCGTTCCTGTCCGGCGGCCAACAGCAGCGCGTGGCGATTGCCCGCGCGCTGGCCATGCGCCCCAAAGTCATGCTGTTCGACGAACCCACCTCAGCCCTCGACCCCGAACTGGTGGGCGAAGTGCTGCGTGTGATCCGCTCCCTGGCCGAAGAAGGCCGCACCATGATCCTGGTCACCCATGAAATGGCCTTCGCCCGGGATGTGTCCTCCAAAGTGGCTTTTCTGCATCAAGGCTTGATCGAAGAAACCGGTACGCCGGACGCGGTGTTCCTCGACCCACGCAGTGAGCGTTGCCGGCAGTTCGTCAACGCGCATCAAACTCGCTAACTCCAGACAAAGACGGGGCAAATCATGAAATGCAAGCGCATGGCAACGTGGTTGGGCAGTGCAGTGTTGATGTTGACCGCAGGTTTTACCCTGGCGGCAGAAAAACCCATCGTGTTCGCGGTGGCGGCCGAACCCTATCCGCCGTTCACCGTAAAAGGTGGGAACGGCCAGTGGTCGGGCTTTGAAGTCGACCTGATCCACAAGCTGTGTGAAGGCATGAAAGCCGAGTGTCAGATCAAGGAAGTGGCGTGGGACGGCATCATTCCGTCGTTGCTGGCGAAGAAAATCGACGTGATTTTCTCCTCGATGTCGGTCACCGATGAACGTGAAAAACAGATCGCCTTCAGCCGCGCCTATTACGATTCACTGCTGGGCGTGGCAGGCCCCAAAGGCGCTACGGTGGACATCACCCCCGAAGGCCTCAAGGGCAAGTTGATCGGCGTGCAGATCTCCACGGTCAGCGCCAACTACCTGAAGAAGTACTACGAGAACATTGCTGACCTCAAGTACTACGACACTCAGGAATCGGCCAACGCCGACCTGATCGCCGGGCGTATCGACTACATGATGGCCGACGACACCGCCATTGCCATGATGGTCAAGACCCCGGAAGCCAGCGGCCTGGCGCATATCGCCAGCGTGCCCTACGACCCGATCATCGGGCGTGGCGTCGGCGCCGGTTTGCGCAAGGAAGACACCGCGCTCAAGGCCCGCCTCGACAAAGCCATCGGCGAGCTGCTGGTGAGCAAGGACTTTGACGACTTGTCCCAGCACTATTTCGGCCTGTCGGTCAGCCCGTGCAAGCGCGCCGACACGCCGGCCTATGTGAGCAAGACCTGTGACAGCCCCTATCAGCAAATCGCCCAGAAGACCGAATAATGCTCGATCTCCTCAGCTTTGGTGAACAAGGATGGGGCAACGCACTGCTCAACGGGTTATGGATGACCCTGCAAATTTCCGTTGGCGCATTTGCCGTGGGCTTGCTGATCGGCCTGGTGGTGGCCTGCGCCAAGCTCAGTGCGCCGCGCCCGATTGCGCTGCTGATGCGCGGTTACACCACGGTGTTTCGCGCGGTGCCGGAACTGCTGCTGATCCTGCTGCTGTATTACGCAGGCTCCATGGGCCTTAACGTGTTGATGCTGTGGCTGGGTTTTGCCCAGGTCAATATCAGCGGGCCGTTGGTGGCGATCCTGGTATTGGGGCTGGTGCAGGGTGCCTACGCGTCGGAGATTTTCCGCGCGGCGATCCTGGCGATTCCCCACGGCCAGATCGAAGCGGCGCGGGCCTTTGGCTTGAGCGGCTTTGGCCTGTTTCGCCGGGTGACCTTGCCGATCATGGCGCCGTATGCGTTGGCGGGCATGTCCAACCTATGGATCAACCTGATCAAGGACAGCGCCTTGATCAGCGTGGTCGGCACCAACGAGCTGCTGTACACCGCCAAGCAGGCGGCGGGTTCCACGCGTCATTACTTGCTGTTCTACCTCACGGCCGCCGCCTTGTATTACCTGGTGACGCTGGCTTCCAACTACCTGTCCGGGCGCCTGGAGCGACGTATTCGTCGCTGGATGCCGGTTGTCGAGTGAGGCGCGCATGCCTGAGTGGATAAGTTACTACGCGGGGCTGATCGCCAAGGGCTTGCAGACCACCTTGTCGTTGCTGTTGATCAGCGCGGTGCTGGGGTTTGCCCTGGCGGTGCTGGTGGCGTTGGCGCGGTTGTCCCGGCGCAAATGGCTGGCGCGCAGTGCGCTGGCCTACACCAGTGTGCTGCGCGGTACGCCGCTGCTGATCCAGATCTACATTTTCTACTACGGCCTGGGCAGCCTGTTCGCGCAGTTCCCGATGATCCGTGGCAGCTTTTTGTGGCCGTTCCTGCGTGACGGCTACTGGTACATCGTGTTTGCCCTGGTGCTGTCGGTGGGCGCCTATGTCGGTGAGGTGATTCGCGGTGGCTTGCTGGCGGTGCCCAAGGGCGAGATGGAGGCCGCTGCGGCGTTCGGCATGACCCCGCGCCAGGCGCTGCTGCGAGTGCGCTTGCCACGGGCGATGCGCCTGCTGTTGCCGACCCTGGCCGGTGAGACGGTGATGCTGCTCAAATCCACCGCGCTGGCGTCGACCATTGCCGTGGTCGATCTGCTGGGCGCGGCCAATGTGGTGCGCGCGCAGACCTTGCAGATCTATCAACCGTTGTTGTTGGTGGCCAGTGTTTACCTGTGCCTGACCTTCCTGATCGAGGGCGTCTACGCCATCGCCGAACGGCGCGGCACGCCGCTGCGCAGGTCAGCGGGATGAAACAGGACCGCGCGCTGCAAGGGATTGCCCTGTGCTCACTGGCGTATGCGTTTCTGGCGCTGCAGGACGCGGCGATCAAATGGCTGGTGGCCGATTATTCGGTGTTCAGCATTTTGTTCTGGCGCAGCCTGGTGGTGGTCGGTGCCTGTGTGATCGCCGGGCGCATGGGTTTGTTGCGCCGGGCATGGACCTCGGTGAGCCGCACGCTGCTGATCATTCGCGGGCTGCTCTCGCTGCTGGCGTGGTTGCTGTATTACACCGCCGCCAAGGACCTGACCCTGGCGGAAATGACCACCTTGTATTTCTCCGCGCCGATCATGGTCACGCTGCTGGCTGCGCTGATCCTCAAGGAACGTGCGAGCCGTGGGCAATGGGTGGCGCTGATCATCGGGTTTGTCGGTGTGGTGATCGCCTGCCGCCCCAGCAACATGGTCGATCCGGTGCCTATCGCGCTGACCCTGGCGGCCGCGTTGTGCTGGGCGTTCACCTATATCCAGCTGCGCCAGGTAGACCCGTCAACCTCGGTGCTGGAACAGATGCTGATCACCAACGTGGTCTTTGTTATATGCATGGCGGTGACTTTGCCCTGGACCAACACCCCAGCGCCGACCCCGGCCTGGCTGGGCATGCTGGCCGCAGGTCTGGTCGGCGGCATCGGTCAGTTCCTGTTGTTTGCGAGTTTCCGCCGGGCCACGGCGACCTTGCTGGCGCCGTTCGAATACACCGGGTTGATCTGGGCGTTTTTGCTTTCAAGCCTGATCTGGGGCACGTCGATGGATGTGTCGCTGATCATCGGTGCGGTGTTGATCGCGGTCAGCGGCACCCTGGCCATGCTCAGCGCCCGCCACCCGGAATCACAGGATGTGGTCGGCGCCGAATGCGCCGTGACGCAACCCCTGTACCCAGCAGCGACAGATGTGCAGCCCGTTGGCGGGGCTGAAAGTGCCGGGGTTCAGACACCCCTCGAGCCAAAGCCCGTCGAGCATCGCCGATAGGCCAATGGCGGCCAGGTGGCTGTCGTGGATCTTCAGGTTTTCGCTGCGGGCCAGGTCGTCCAGCAGCTGTTGGATCAGCGCCAGGTAGGCGCGATAACTGTTTTCGTGGGATTGGTTTACGTGGGGCGAGTGGCGGATCAGGCTCCAGAACACCACCCACACGCCGAGCAGGTCGGGGTCCATCACCCGTGGCGAAAACGAGGCGCGCAGAAACGTGTCCAGGCGCGCGGCGGCGCCTTCGGCTAACTCGACTTGCGCCCATAACGCGCTGGTCAGCTCATTGGCGAGCTTGTGGTAAGTCTCGGCGATCAACGCGTCGATGCTGCCGAAATGGTGGTTGAGCAAACCCACCGACACCCCGGCTTGGGCGGCGATGCGGCGCACGGAAATCCCGGCGTGGCCGTCGCGGGCCAGGCAGGTAAGAGTCGCGGCAACCAATAAGTCGCGGCGTTCATCGGGGTCGGCGCGGCGCAGTTTGGGAGGGTCGATGGTCACGGGCATGCCTTTGATAAAAGACCAGAGTGCTCAGGTTAATTGAACGTGTGTTCAATCTCTAGCGATTAAATCATCAGAGGAGGGCAAGGCATGGCAAAAGACCTTTCGTGGCAGGTGCCAGGCGATGCGGGCAACGCGCTGCACATCGGCGCCTGGCGGTTTGAAGGCGACGGCAGTGGCCCCAAGGTGCACCTGCAAGCCGGCGTACACGCCGATGAAATCGCCGGGATGCTGGTGCTGCACCACCTGCTGCCGCGCTTGCAGGCGTGCCAGGCCCAGGGCCGCCTGCGCGGCAGTGTGACCGTGGTGCCCCAGGCCAACCCCTTTGGCATTGGCCAGTTTCGCCAGGGCAAATTGCTCGGGCGTTTCCATGAGGCCACCGGGCAAAACTTCAACCGTGCGTTCGACCATTCCCTGGCCATGGAACGCCCGGCGAGCAACCTGGCGCAATGGCAAAAAAGTTTAGTGCAGTTGGCGGCCGACGCCGATCTGGTGCTCGACCTGCACACCGACGATGAGGCCCTGCCGTACCTCTACATTCATCATAGTTTCTGGCCCGAACAAGGCCTGGCACTGGCGGCCGCGTTGCAGGTCGAGGTGGTGATTGTGTGGGATGAAGGCGGTGACGGCTCCTTTGAAGAAACCCTCATCAACCATGGCGCGCCGCGCTTGGCTGCGACTGTCGAATTGCGCGGGCAGGCCGATGTCAGCGATGCCCTGGCGCAACAAGACGCCGACGGGTTGTGGGCGTGGCTGTGCATTAATGGTGTGATTGATGAAGTCGCCGACATCCGCGAATGGCAGGGCGAGGTGGTGGACATGGGCTGCATGGAAACCGTGCTCGCGCCCTGCGCCGGTGTGCTGGTGTTTGAAAGAAACCTGGGCGACCCGGTTGAAGAGGGCGAGCGTTTCGCCCGGATTATCGGCCGCCCTGGCGACCCGTCTTCGGAAGTGATTTTACGCGCGGCACAAACCGGGCGGATGGTGACAGGCCACCGCGAACGCCTGGTGGCCCAGGGTTCGGTGGTGGCCAAATTTACTGGGACGCGGTTGTCGGACAGCTACAGCGGCGGGGTGCTGGACCCTTAGATTCCCAGATACACACACAACCCTTGTGGGAGCGGGCTTGCCCGCGATAGCAGCAGGTCAGCCAGCTCATCGTTCACTGATACACCGCCATCGCGGGCGAGGGGAGTGTTCAAGCGGTATGGGGGCACCTCTTGAATAAGTGTTAACACAGAGTCTGTGGCGAGCGAGCCTATTGTGGCGAGCAGGCTAGCCCTGCGTTGGGCTGCGCAGCAGCCCCAATCAAGGCACCGCAGTTTTTCCTGAAACAACTCAGCGCCTGGTTTTAGGGCCGCTTCGCAGCCCAACGCAGGGCAAGCCTGCTCGCCACAACGGCATCATCAGCCGCGTTCCAGGCTGCGTTTTTCCAGCAGCAAACGCTCAAGCTCCTGCATCGGTAAGGGCCGGCTGAACAAATACCCCTGAATCTGATCGCAGCCGGCCGCCTTCAGAAACGCCAGCTGTGCCTGCGACTCGACGCCTTCGGCGACCACGCGCAGTTCCAGGCTGTGCGCCAGTTCAATGATGGTGCGGGTAATGGCTGCGTCCTGCGGGTTGCTGGTGACTTCGCGGATAAACGCAATGTCGATTTTCAGCGTATCGATGGGGAAGCGGCGCAGGTAGGCGAGGCTGGAATAGCCGGTGCCAAAATCGTCGATGGAGATTTTCACGCCCATCGCGCGCAGGCGTTGCAGGCTGGCGATGGTGTGCTGGGTGTTTTCCATCAGTGAGCTTTCGGTCAATTCCACCTCCAGCCAATGGGCCGCAACGCCGGTCTTTGCCAGGCTGGCGGCGATATCGGCAATCAGGTCGCCCTCGATCAACTGATGCCCGGAGACGTTCACCGAGACCTCCACCGCACCAATGTCACTGCGCTGCCACGCGGCGATCTGCCGGCACACAGTGTCGATGACCCAGCGGCCGACAGGCACGATCAAACCCAGGGTTTCCAGCAACGGCACAAACACCGCTGGTGATACTGCGCCGTGGCCAGGGCGGTCCCAGCGCAGCAGGGCTTCAAGGGCACACACAGCGCCACTGGCCAGCTCGACCTTGGGTTGGTAATGCAGGGTGAAATCGCTGCGTTCGACCGCCAGGCGCAGGTCGTTTTCCAGCGCCTCACGGGGCAGGTCATGCACGGTTTCGCGGATTTGATTCTGCAGTTGCTGTTCGAGCATCTGGCCATGGGTCTTCAATTGATCACCATGGGCCTTGAGCCGCAGCAGGTTGCGCACCCGCAGCCATAACTCGATGTGCTCCACCGGCTTGCTGAGGAACTCTTCGGCACCGGTTTCCAAGCCACTGATCCGCGCCTCGGACTCGCTGAGCGCCGTGAGCATAATGATCGGGATATTCGCCGTGGCGGCATTGCCTTTGAGTTGGCTGGCGACTTCATAGCCATCCATGCCCGGCATCATGATGTCCAGCAGGATCAAATCGGGCGGCTGCTGCGCCACCAGCTGCAAGGCTTCCTCGCCGCTGCTGGCGGTCAGGGTCTGGTAGCCCTCATGCTGCAGCAGGGTTTCCAGCAGCTTGCGAACCTGGGGTTCGTCATCAACGATCAACAGCGTTGCGGGTGAGCTGGCCATGGAGAGGACTCATGCAAAGGGTGTGGTGTGTGGGGGCAGCAGGGTATCGATCACGCGGTACAGTTCTTTGTAGCTCAGGGGCTTGCTCACATACGCGTCGCAGCCGGCCAAACGGGTTTTTTCGCGGTCTTCCTTCATGGCCATGGCGGTCAGGGCGATCACCGGGATGTGTGCGGTGTGCGGGTCTTGTTTAAGCAAACGCGTGGCCGCCAGGCCATCCATGCCGGGCAATTGGATATCCATCAGGATCAGCGCCGGTTGTTGTTCGCGGGCCAGGGTCAAGCCGGTTTCGGCGTCGGCGGCCCACAGTACGCTGTATCCGGCATTGACCAGCAACAGGCGTGCCAGGCGCATGTTCGCCTCGTTATCCTCGACGATCAGGATGTCGGCCATAGGCTTGCCTCCTTGGCGCGATGCAATGGCAACCACACCACAAAGCGTGCGCCCAGCTCGGGCTGGCTGGCCACCGCCACGCTGCCGCCCTGCAGCTCGGTCAATTGCTTGACCATGGCCAGGCCCAGGCCTGTGCCTTCGAATTTGCGCGCCAGGCTGCTGTCGATCTGGCTGAAGGCCTTGAACAGTTTGCCCATGTTGTCCACGGCAATGCCGATGCCGGTATCGCTCACGCTCAATTCAAGGAACTGCTGCTGCGCACTGGGTGGCAGGGCGAAGCTGTGCACCGGCCAGTCGCCGGCGATCAGCCCGACCTGATCGCGGCTGACCTCACGCACCGCCAGGGTTACGCAACTGCCGTGTGCACTGAACTTGACCGCATTGGCCAGCAGGTTGTAGATGATCTGTTTGGTCTTGCGCAGGTCCAGCGCCAGGGTGCCGAAATCACCCTGGCTGTCGAGTTTCAGCTGGATGCGTTGCAACGCGGCTTTTTCGCGCACGATCAGCAAACTGTTGGCCAGCAAACCTGCGAGTTCAACCGGCTCCAGTTCCAGGTCCATCATCCCGGCTTCGACTTTGGACAGGTCGAGAATGTCGTTGATCAGCGACAGCAAGTGCTGGCCGCTGGTGAAAATATCGCCGATGTATTCGCGCTGGATATCGCTCATGTCGCCCACCAGGCCGTCCTTGAGTGCCTCGGAAAAACCGATCACCGCATTCAGCGGGGTGCGCAATTCGTGGGACATGGTGGCGAGGAACTCGGACTTCATATGGTTGGCGTGTTCCAGCTCCAGGTTCTTTTCCTCGAGGGCGCGTTCAAAGCCTTTGCGCTCGAGTTCTTCCTGCTTGCGTGCGGTGTTGTCGGTGCCGATCAACAGGTAGCCGATGATCGTGTCGTGGCGATTGCGCAAGGCCGTGACCGAGACCATGGCCGACAGGCGACTGCCGTCCTTGCGGATATAGGTCAGTTCATAGATGTCTTCGATGCCCCGCGAAGCCTTGAACACCAAGGCTTCGAAGCCTGGGGTGATGGGCGTGTCGAGTTCCTGGCTGAGGGCGGCGGCGCGGGTGATCAATTCGGCGGGGTCGGAAATGTCGGCGGGAGTAATGCGGTTGACCACGTCAACGGCGGCATAGCCGAGCATGCGTTCAGCGCCAACGTTGAAGATCTGGATCACGCCTTTTTCGTCAGTGGCGATGCTGGAGAAGTAGGCGCTGTTGAAAATGGCATCTTGCAGCGCGCCGGTTTTTAGCAGGGTTTTCTGGCGTTTGAATTCGACGATCTTTTCAGCGCGCGATTGCGGCGGGTCGGGTAAGGCTGAGTCCATCGCATGGTTTCCGTGACATTCAGGCCCGACACCGGTGCAGCGGTGTCGCAGAGCATGCTCACAGAAAATCGCGTTGAAGCGATGAGGAGGAGATGAGGTCTTTGGACAATAGCAGAGATTATGGCGATTTGAAGGCTGAAAGCGTCCCCCCGGAAACTTTCAGCCCTCAAACGGATAGATCAGCTCAGGGCTGGGCGCCGCAAGCGCAGATGATCGAGGCTGAAATCGCCGGCGCCAAACACCGCGATTTGCAGGAAGCCGCCGCAGATCGCCAGGTTTTTGAGGAAGTTGATCGTCTGGCCCTTGTCACCGAAGTGCGTGTGGAACAGGAGTGCGGTCAGCAGGGTGAACGCCGCCATCAGCAGCGCCACTGGGCGCACGCGATAACCGAGCAGCAAGGCCGAGGACAGCCCTAATTCGGCGATCAGCGCAATGGCGTAGGCCAATGTAGGGAAGGGCGCGCCGGAGGCGGCGATGTAGCTGATGGTGGCGTCGGGCGCCATGAGCTTACCGATCCCGCTGTATAAAAACAGCGCGACCAGTAGGGCACGGCCAAGCAGTAGCGTGTAGTTCTGGTTTGTACTCATGGTGCGACCTGCGGGTGGTGGGAGGAATTTTCAGTGGATCATTTACTGTGGCTTGACGGTGGGGAAGGGGTATTTGGTTATTCGTACTATTTGGTTTGGTTATAGGGGCTGATTTGGCTGGGTGTATATCCGTTATTTAGGTAACGGCTTCTATTGGTTCCGCTCTTACAGCGGGTCACTTTTGGCAAACGCCCCAAAAGTAACCAAAAGGTCTGTGCCCCACCACTCGGCCCCTCGCTTAGGCTCGGTGTGCCCTCACTCCGGCTTGAATCCGTGGGCCGCCGCGATGGGCCATCCTTGGCCCAGCGCGGCTAACCCGGCGTCCTGCCGGGTTACCCACGGATTCAAGCCTGCGTTCGGCCATCGTGGTTAACGGGGCGCCTCAGATCAAAATCAAGATCAAGATCTACAGCACGGCGGCCTGAAAGCCGACCTGAGTGGTTGAAGCAAAAGCCAGATCAAGTGCGAAGCAAAAGCCTATCTGAATACACTGAAGAACTGCTTTTCTGTGGGAGCTGGCTTGCCTGCGATGCAGACACCTCGGTACATCAGGCACACTGAGTTGATGCCATCGCAGGCAAGCCAGCTCCCACCTTTGACCGAGTATGGCTCTGCTGTTGCTTTGCTGTTGCTTTGCTGTTGCTTTGCTGTTGCTTTGCTGTTGCTCCGGCCCTTACATCCTTTTCGATGATGAAGTCAGCGGTCTTTTGATCTGCGCTTTTGATCTTGATCTTGATCTGAAATCGCCCCGTCAAACACGATGGCCGGAATCTGTCAGGGATTTGGGGGGTAAACCGGCAGGGATGCCGGTTTAGCCGCGCTGGGCCAAGGATGGCCCATCGCGGCGACCCCCCAAATCACTGGCGGATTGCGGGCATGCCGAGCCTAAGCGAGGCACCGAGTGTTGGGGCGAAGACTTTTTGGTTACTTTTGTGTCTTTACAAAAGTGACCCGCTGTAAGAGCGGAACCCTAAGCGGCCGTTACCGCAGCAACGGATATGTACCCAGCAACCCCACAACCACCACAAAACCCAACCAGATCCAGGCCGCTACCGAAGCCCAAACATAAACGAGCCTTTCTCCGGGCAATTGGCGCTCTTGGCCTTAGTCGCCAACCCCGCATCACGCAGTTCATTGCAAATCTGCGCAATGTTCTTGGGCGTCACATACAAGTTGCTGGCAAACCACGCCCGCTTCACCGCAGGCAATCTGTTCAGCGCGCCACCGGCCTTGAGCACCCGCAGCACCACGGTCGAACAGCTCTTGCGCAACATCTGGTAATTGGCGTTGGGCTTGCTGCGAATGGCGTACCACTCGGCCTGCATGGCCTGCATATTCAACCCCGAAATCGTATACACCACATGCGGTCTACAGCCTTCTGCGCTGATGTCCGACTCCAGGAACAGGTTACGTTCCTGAGGCTGCTTGCCAGTCAAAGCAGCGCGGCCCTCGGGCCACCAACTCACATACGCGGTGTTGAATTGCTCGATAAAGGCCCGGTCGCGATCACGTTCGCCGTTGTTGCGGTAACGGTCATAACGCACTTCGATCATCTTGCCGATCACCGGATCGCCGATGTACATCGCGGCATGGCCGACGTCCGCCCCATGGGGGTACCAGATGTAAACAACAACGCTTGCATTGGCGGTCATGACCCATCCTGATTTGTTCGAGTGCCTATGGGCAGAACGGGCAGGGCGGCAGTTTTATTCCGGGTGGCGTTTAAAATTCATTTCATCTGCAACCGCCTGGCACGCATTTCACCGTTTTGCGCTTGATGAAACGTTTAATCAAACGACAAAAGGCACACGCAAGCGCTTGCGTACGAAAATGCTTCTGACATAGAGTCGGCAACACTCGATTACAAAAATAATAAATCCAGGAGCTCATCCATGAGCCTTGAACCCTTGCTGGAGATGCAGGGCATCAGCAAAACCTTCAATGGTTTGCGCGTGCTCAAGAATGTCGGCCTGAAGGTTTACCCCGGTGAAATCCACGCCTTGATGGGTGAGAACGGCGCCGGTAAGTCAACCTTGATGAAAATCCTTTCCGGCGCTTACCAGGCCGATCCCGGCGGCGAAATCCGCATCGACGGCCAGCCCGTCGCCACCTTCGACCCCGCCACTGCCAAGACCCTCGGCATCGCCGTGATCTACCAGGAACTGAGCCTGTGCCCCAACCTAAGCGTGGCCGAGAACATCTACCTGGGCCGCGAACTGCGGCGTGGCTGGACCATCGACCGCAAAGGCATGCAGGCAGGCTGCATTGAAGTGCTGCAACGCCTGGGCGCCGAGTTCAAACCCGCAACGCCCGTCAGCAGCCTGTCGATTGCCGAGCGCCAATTAGTCGAAATCGCCCGCGCCCTGCATGCCCATGCCCGCATCCTGGTGATGGACGAGCCGACCACGCCGCTGTCGTCGCGTGAAACCGACCGCCTGTTCGCCTTGATCAAACAACTGCGCAGCCAGGGCCTGGCGATCATCTACATCAGCCACCGCATGGCCGAGATCTACGAATTGTCGGACCGAGTCTCGGTACTGCGCGACGGCCAATACATCGGCGAATTGACCCGCGATGCGTTGTCGGCCGAAGTGCTGGTGAAGATGATGGTCGGCCGCGATCTGTCTGGCTTCTACAAGAAGGAACACGCCGCGTACAACCCCGGCAACGTGGTCATGCGCGTGCGCGATATGGCCGACGGCAAGCGCGTGCGCAATTGCAGTTTTGACCTGCATGCCGGTGAAGTGCTGGGCATTGCCGGGCTGGTCGGCGCAGGGCGCACGGAACTGGCGCGGCTGATCTTCGGCGCCGACTCGCGCACCTCCGGCACCCTGGAAGTGGTCGGCAAGACCGTCACCCAACTGCGAAACCCGGCAGATGCGATTCGCGCAGGCGTTGTGTACCTCACCGAAGACCGCAAGGCTCAAGGCCTGTTCCTGGACATGAGCGTGGCCGACAACATCAACGTCTGCGCCTGTGTGCCGGATGCACATGCCGGTGGTGTGCTGGACCGTGGGCACGCAGCGCAACGCGCCCATGATGCGATCAAGTCGCTGTCGATTCGCGTGGCGTCGGGCAAGGTCAATGTCGGCGCGCTGTCCGGCGGTAATCAGCAAAAGGTGCTGTTGGCGCGGCTGCTGGAGGTCAAGCCGCACGTGCTGATCCTCGACGAACCGACTCGCGGCGTGGACATTGGCTCCAAGTCCGAGATCTACCGCATCATCAATCAACTGGCGCTGGCCGGTGTCGGCATTGTGGTGATCTCCAGCGAGTTGCCGGAAATCATCGGCACCTGCGACCGTGTGCTGATCATGCGCGAAGGCCAATTAGTGGCCGAAGTCGGCGGGGCTTCAGGCCACGTCATTTCCCAGGAACGTATTATCGACCTCGCCACCGGTGGCGATCAGGTGGCTGCCCATGGCTGATTCAATGATTGCGACAACCGGCAAGGCCGAGCGCGTGCGTGAACTGATGCGCACCGTTGGCATGCTGCCCGTGCTGGTCTTGCTGCTGGTGGGATTTGCCCTGGCCAGCGAAAACTTCCTCACGGTGCAGAACCTATCGATCATCACCCAGCAGGCCTCGGTGAATGTGGTGTTGGCGGCGGGCATGACCTTTGTGATTCTGACGGCGGGCATTGACCTGTCGGTGGGCGCGATTCTGGCGGCGTCTGCGGTGGTGGCCTTGCAGGCATCGATGTCGCCGCAGTTCGGCATGTTCGGGATTGCGGCGGGCATTGGTTTTGGTCTGTTGCTGGGCTTGGTCAATGGTGGCCTGATCGCCTTTATGCGGCTGCCGCCGTTTATCGTCACCCTTGGCGCTCTGACTGCGATGCGTGGGCTGGCGCGTTTGTTGGCCGATGACAAAACCGTGTTCAACCCTGACCTGCCGTTTGCATTTATCGGCAATGACTCCGTGCTCGGCGTGCCGTGGCTGGTGATCATCGCCGTGGCCGTGGTGCTGCTGTCGTGGTTCATATTGCGCCGCACCGTGATGGGCGTGCAGATCTATTCGGTGGGCGGCAACCCGGAGGCCGCGCGGCTGTCGGGCATCAAGGTGTGGAAAGTGCTGCTGTTTGTCTACGCCATGTCCGGCGCGCTGGCCGGGCTTGGCGCCGTGATGAGCGCGTCGCGCCTGTTCGCCGCCAACGGCCTGCAACTGGGGCAATCCTATGAGCTGGATGCGATTGCGGCGGTGATCCTTGGTGGCACCAGTTTTACCGGCGGCGTGGGCACCATTGGCGGCACGCTGATCGGCGCACTGATCATCGCGGTGCTCACCAACGGCCTGGTGCTGCTGGGGGTATCGGATATCTGGCAGTACATCATCAAGGGCATTGTGATCATCGGCGCAGTGGCGCTGGATCGCTATCGCCAGTCCGGCGCACGTACCTGAATTCACCTCAACAACAATCACAAGAGAGACCGGTATGAACTTCAAACGTATCTTTCCCGTTATGGCCTTGGCTGCCCTGATGTCCCATGGCGTGGAGGCCCGCGAACTCAAAGCCCTGGGTATCAGCATGGGCTCGCTGGGCAACCCGTATTTCGTGACCCTGGCCGACGGCGCCACTGCGCGGGCCAAAGAGCTGAACCCCGCTGTAAAAGTCACCTCGGTGTCGGCTGACTATGACTTGAGCAAGCAGTTTTCCCAGATCGATAATTTCATATCCTCCAAGGTCGACCTGATCCTGCTGAATGCCGTCGACCCGTCAGCCATGGCCTCGGCGATCAAGAAAGCCAGGGATGCCGGCATTGTGGTGGTGGCGGTGGATGTCGACGCCAAGGGCGTAAACGCCACGGTACAAACCGACAACGTCGAAGCCGGCAAGCTGGCCTGCCAGTTCCTGGTGGACAAGCTGGCGGGCAAGGGCAATGTGATTATCCAGAACGGCCCGCAAGTGACCGCCGTGACCGACCGCGTCAAAGGCTGCAAGGCGGCATTGGCCGCTGCACCGGACATCAAGGTGCTGTCCGATGACCAGGACGGCAAAGGCTCACGCGAAGGTGGCTTGAATGTGATGCAGGGTTACCTCACGCGCTTCCCGAAAATCGACGGCCTGTTCGCGATCAATGACCCGCAAGCCATCGGCAGCGACCTGGCGGCCAAACAGCTCAAGCGCAGCGGCATCATTATTACCTCGGTGGACGGCGCGCCGGATATTGAAAACGCGCTGAAGACCGACACCCAGATCCAGGCCTCCGCCAGCCAGGACCCATGGGCCATGGCCCAGACCGCGGTCAACGTCGGCAATGACATCCTCAATGACAAAGCCCCGGCTGAAGCGGTTACCCTGCTCACGCCAAAACTGATCACCCGCGACAACGTTGCGACGTACAGCGGCTGGTCGAGTAAACATTGAGTTAAAGGGGAAAACGTCGTGGTCACCATGGATGACGTGGCAAGCCGGGCCGGGGTGTCCACCTCGACCGTGTCCCACGTGTTGAACGGCACTCGCAAGGTCAGTCCGGTCACGGTGCAGGCCGTGCAGCGCGCGATTCAGGAACTGGGCTATATCCCCAATACCCTGGCGCGCTCGCTGGCGCGTTCCAGCACCAATACCATTGGCGTAGCGATCTCGGCGCTGTCCAACCATTACTTCAGCGAAACCGTGCACGCGATTGAAGCCGAGTGCGCCCGCCACGGCTACATGATGCTGTTTGCCGACCCGCACGACGACCCGGAACAGGAGTTGCGGGTGGTCACCGCGCTGCATCACCGGCGTGTCGATGGGATTCTATTGGCGCCGTCAACCGGCTCCAAGGCGCTGGAGTATCTGCAGGCCAACGAGATGCCGACGGTGCTGGTGGACCGCATGATGAGCGAGCAGTTTGATCAGGTCGGGGTGGAGAACACCCAGTCCACCCAGGCGCTGGTCGCACACTTGATTGAACATGGGCACCGGCGCATCGGCTTTATTGCCGGGCGCGAAGGGTTGGGCACTACCGATGAACGCGTGGCGGGTTACCGTGCGGCGTTACAGGTGGCGGGGCTGGTGTATGACCCGCAGTTAGTGGTCAACGGCGATTCCAACAGCGAACCGGCGCGGCACGCAACCGCGCAGTTGTTGGCGTTACCAACGCCACCCACGGCAATCATGGCCGGCAATAACCTGATGACGCTGGGCGCCATGCACGCCCTGCGGGATGCGCGCATTGCAGTGCCAAACCAAATGGCCCTGGTGGGTTTTGATGATTTTGACTGGGCGGATTTGTTCGTGCCGCGCCTTACCCTGATCGCCCAGCCGGTCAAGGAACTGGGGGCCCGCGCGGTGCATATGCTGTTGCAACGCATGGCCACGCCCGGCGCACCTACCCAAAGCGTGCGCCTGGCGCCGAGCCTGCAACGGCGTGACTCCTGTGGCTGTATTGAAGTGGAATAACCTACGTATGCACAACCCTGTTTCCCTCGGCATAGACCTCGGCACTTCAGAACTCAAGGCGATCCTGATGGACGTCGAAGGCAGCGTGCTGGCCCACGTCGGTGTGCGCCTTAGCGTTTCACGGCGCCACAGCGGCTGGTCCGAACAGGCCCCCGAAGACTGGTGGCAGGCCTGTTTGCAAGCGCTGGCGCAGCTACGCGAGCATGCGGCGTTTGCGCGTGTGGCGTGCATCGGCCTGTCCGGGCAAATGCACGGCGCGGTGTTGCTGGGCAAGGATGATCGCGTGCTGTACCCGGCCATTCTGTGGGATGACGCGCGCGCAGTGGCCCAGGCCGAACAGTTGGGCAGTCGGTTTGCCGACGTCACCGGCAGCCTGCCAATGGCCGGGCTGACGGCGCCCAAACTGTTGTGGCTGCAACAGCATGAACCCGAGGTGTTCAAGGCGATTGAGTGTGTGCTGTCGCCCAAGGATTACCTGCGGTTACGCCTGACCGGCGAGCGCATCAGCGATATGTCGGATGCCGCCGGCACCCTGTGGCTGGACGTCGCGCAGCGCGAATGGTTTGCGCCGATGCTCCACGCCACCGGCCTGACGCTGGCCCACATGCCCCGGCTGGTGGAAGGCGGTGCAGCCAGTGGCGTACTGAATGTAGATGGGTTAGGCCTGTCGCCCACGGTGGTGATTGCCGGCGGCGGTGGCGATAACCCGGTGGCGGCGGTCGGCATCGGTGCGGTCAATGCCGGTGACGGCTTTATTACCTTGGGCACCAGCGCGGCCATCGTCGCCATCACCGACCACGCTGCCGGCAACCCGGCCAGTGCCGTGCACAGCTTCTGCCACGCTTTACCCAACCGCTGGTACACCATGGGTGCGATGCTCGCCGGTGCCAGTTGTTTGCGCTGGGTGACGCGCTTGACCGGCCAGCCGGATGAACACGCATTGCTGGATCAGGTGCAGGCGCAGTTGCCCATCGAGCAGCCGGTGCCGCTGTCGACGCCGTTGTTTCTGCCGTACCTGGCCGGTGAGCGCACGCCGCACAACGACCCGTTATTGCGCGGTGGGTTTATGAACCTGGGGCATGACTGCACCCCGGCGATGCTCGGTTACGCCGTGATGGAAGGCGTGGGTTTCGGTTTGCTCGATGCACTGCGAGCGGTGCAATCGACCGGTGCCGACGTGACCGACTGCGCCTTGGTCGGCGGCGGGGCACGGAGTGAGTATTGGGCGCAGTTGCTGGCCAATATCCTCCAGCGGGAGATCTTTACGCTGCACGGCAGTGAATTGAGTGCGTGTGTAGGGGCGGCGAAGCTGGGGTTTATGGCGATTGGCATAGACCTGTTGGCGGCGGGCATGACGGTGAAGATGCGCTACTTGCCAGATGCTCGGCAACAGACGACGCTGAAGGCTCGGTACTGCAAGTTCCAAGGCCTGCTGGCTGCTGCAAAAGCGCTGCACGACTAACACGACGAACACAGCTCTTGTGGCGAGCAGGCTTGTTGTGGCGAGCAGGCTTGCCCTGCGCTGGGGCGCGAAGCGGCCCCTATAACTGACGACGCAATACACCTGGAAATACGCGGTGACTGTTTTGGGGCTGCTGCGCAGCCCAGCGCAGGGCAAGCCTGCTCGCCACAACAAGCCTGCTCGCCACAGGGAGCCTGCTTGCTAGAACAGGTCGGTGCATCCAGTAAGTTTTTATAACCAGGCCGCATCCCATAACGGATAATCACCAATGTGCTCAACCAGCCCGGCTCGCAGAGGGTTGGCGATGACATAACGGGCCATCTTCAGAACATCTTCATCAGCCCGAACGGCGCGGTCATGGTAACCACGCTGCCAGAACCTTTCCCGACTGCCACGCGCTCGATTGATGCTGAGTGTGCTGCGCGATTTGGTCTGGCGCATCACATCGCGCAATGTTGAGTTGTTCAGGTCGAACAACCAATGAAAATGATCCGGCATCACCACCCACGCCAGTGAGTTGACCAGGCCGGCTTGGTGAGTTCGTTTAAATTCTGTGACCAACAAACGGCCTAGCTGGAAATTCCGAAACAAGGGCAGTCGCTGATGCACCACGGCAGTGACCAAATAAGCTCGACCGGTTTCTGAATAGCGACCACGACGTAACAGATGGGAGTTGGGTTGAGGAGACAATCCGTTGTTCCTTGCTTGAATAAGAAGCTTTGACGCTAGCAGCGCAATCGGCCCAGCCTGGAACACTTGCGTGTCCCGATATTTCTAAGCCCATCCCCGTGTTGAACCGATTTCCTGTTGCGAACAGGCCTACTGTGGCGAGCAGGCTTGCCCTGCGTTGGGGCGCGCAGCGGCCCCTGTACCTGACCATGCAATACACCTGGAAATACGCGGTGACTGTTTTGGGGCTGCTGCGCAGCCCAACGCAGGGCAAGCCTGCTCGCCACAGGGAGCCGGTTTGCGAAAATCAGCAGTGCTATCGGCCAGCTCACGCTATAAACCCGTCGACCAATCCCACTGTGGCGAGCAGACTTGCCCTGCGTTGGGGCGCGCAGCGGCCCCTGTACCTGACCATGCAATACACCTGGAAATATGCGGTGACTGTTTTGGGGCTGCTGCGCAGCCCAGCGCAGGGCAAGCCTGCTCGCCACAAAAAGCCTGTTTGCCCCAGGAAGCCTATTTCCCCAACAAGCCTGTTTCCCACAATTAGTGGGTTTGGTCCGCCAGTTCACGCAGCACCGTCAGCAACGATGTTCCTCCCTTAAGCACCTGCTCATGCTCAAAACAGATCCAGCCTTCGTTGAACCCGTCCACCATGCGCATGCGTGGCAATGGGTTCTGAGCGCCCTGGGCACGCAGTAAGTCTTCCCACGTCTCACGCGCTACCGCTTCAGCGTGCACGTCGCGGCCGAGCACCTGCGACAAGCCTTGGGCTATGTCGTTGGGGCTGACCCACTGGCCTTCCAGTTCAACCACCCGATGGCCAGCCCACTCCTGTTGCAACAGCTGCGCGGCGAGGGTGCCGATGTCCGCCGTGGCGATCATCGGTACCGCCTTGTCCAGCGGTTGCAGGAAGCTATTGATCACGCCAGTTTCCCGTGCGGCGATCACGTCGTATAGCGTGTTTTCCATAAACCAGGCGGGGCGCAGGAAGGTGACCGGAATGTCCAGGGCGCTCAGGGCTTGTTCCATCAGGGTGCGTTGGGTGAGCAGGTTGACCTCAGTAGCCTGGGCGCCGATGGTCGAGAGGCACAGCACCTTGTTCGGCGCAGCCGCCTGTAGCGCTTGGCTGACTGCGGCAATTACCGCACGGGCTTCGGGAAAACCAGGCTGCGGATCAAACCCAGGTGGGGGCAGGATAAACACGCCGGTGGCGCCCTTGAACGCTTCGGTTAATGCCTGTGCGTCATCCATTTGCGCAAACACTACTTCGCAACCTTGATCGGCCCAAAAAGCTGCTTTGCCCGCATCGCGAATCACCGCGCGCACCGGCTGGCCGGCGTTGATGAGGTTGCGCGCGAGTGCGCCGCCGACTTTGCCGGTAATACCCGTAATCACATACATGAGCTTTATACCTGTGGTTTCCATTGAGTGGAGCCCAGCATAAAGATCGGCCAGTGATGACAGAATAGCGATTGCGTCACTGCTTTAATGACGCAAAATCACTAATCGGCGAGAGGCGGCAAACGGCGTTTTACCGGGGTTTTCTTGACGATGGCGGTGTTGGTTTCGGCATAGGCGTTGAGGCGGTCGAGCAGGCTGTCTAGCTGGTCCATGGTGCGCACATGCAGGCGCGCGATAAAGCAGTCGTCACCGGTGACCTTGTCGCATTCGGTGAATTCGGGTATCGCCTGGATCTGGCGCTCCACCTCCTGCAACTTGCCGGGCAAGGGGCGAATGCGCACGATGGCTTGCAGCAGGTAACCGAAGTGTTTGGGGTCGATATCAACGGTGTAGTGGGTGAGTACGCCGCGCTCCTCCAGCCGCCGCAAGCGTTCGCCGACGCTGGGCGAGGACAGCCCGGTAATACCCGCCAAGGCCTTGAGCGATAGGCGCGAGTCGTCCATCAAGGCGCCGATCAGTTGCTGGTCGATGGTGTCAATCATGCTGTCTGCCTAATAACAAAAGGTGAATAAAGGTTTTTGCCTTTTTTAGTCGCTGGAGCCGCTGACCAGCAGATTGCCATAATTGCGCCTCACTTGAGGAGCTTTCATCGTGGACACATCTATCCGTCGCGGGTCGTGGGAAATGGTCGCCGCCATGCTGATTTCGGGGACTATCGGCTGGTTTGTGCTGGTGTCGGGCGTGTCGGTGATCGAAGTGGTGTTCTGGCGTTGCGTCATCGGCGCACTGGCCCTATTGCTGGTCTGCGCACTGCTGGGTTACTTGCGACTGGAATTGCTCACCTGGGCCAAGTTCGGCCTGGCGATGCTCAGCGGTGTGGCCATCGTCGGCAATTGGTTGCTGTTGTTCGACTCCTATTCCCACGCGTCAATTGCCATCAGCACGGCGGTGTATAACGTGCAGCCGTTTATGTTGGTGATGTTGGCTGCGGTGTTTCTCGGTGAAAAAATCACCGTGCAGAAAATGGCGTGGTTGAGTGTGGCGTTCCTCGGCATGTTGGCGATTGTCACGGCCCATGGCGAGCAGCAAAGCGGTGGCGCTGGTTACCTGACAGGCATTGCACTGGCGCTGGGTGCGGCATTTTTGTATGCGGTTGCTGCACTGATCATCAAACGCCTGAAGGAAGTACCGCCGCATTTGATGGCGTTGATCCAAGTGACAACCGGCGCTCTGTTACTCGCGCCGCTGGTGCCTTGGAACAGCCTGCCGGTGTCAACCAATGCGTGGGCTGCACTGGTGACACTTGGCGTGGTACACACCGGTTTGATGTACGTGTTGTTGTACGGCGCGATCCAGAAACTGCCCACCGCCATTACCGGTGCACTGTCGTTTATCTATCCGATTGCGGCGATTTTTGTCGACTGGATTGCGTTCGGCCATCGCCTGGGTTGGCTGCAATGGCTGGGTGTGGCCGCAATCCTGCTGGCGGCAGCGGGGTTGCAGCGGGGCTGGTGGTGGCCCCGCGCCTCAAGGGCTAGTGCGTGCCCTGAAAGATGATGTTTTCCGGGTTGAAGTGCTCCACCTTACTGCCCGGCTGCGGCAGCCCAAGGATATGCCCCTTGATCTTGCCCACCACGTGCATCTCGCACGGTTTGCAGTCGAACTTGAGGGTCAGCACTTCGTCGCCGTGAATCAACTGCATCGGCGCCACCTTGGTTTTCACGCCGGTCACGCCCTTGGCCTGTTTGGGGCACAGGTTGAACGAAAAACGCAGGCAGTGCTTGGTGATCATCACCGGCACTTCGCCGGTTTCTTCGTGGGCTTCGAAGGCGGCGTCGATCAGCTTGACGCCGTGACGGTGGTAGAAGTCGCGGGCCTTCTGGTTGTAAACGTTGGCCAGGAACGACAAATGCGCTTCCGGGTACACCGGTGGCGGTGAGGTTTCGGCCTTGCGCCCGCCACGCGGGTGCGCGGCAACGCGTGCGGCGGTCAGCGCTTCGATCACTTCGCGGCGCAACGCCTTGAGCTGCGAGTTGGGGATGAAGAACGCCTGCGGCGCATCCAGCTCGACGTGTGTGGCGTGGTATTCGGTGGTGCCGAGTTGGCCAAGCAGATCACGCAGGGTGTCGAGCGCCTGTTCCGGCTTGTTGGCCACGCCAAACGGGCCGGGCAGGGTGACGCTGGCGCTGATGCCTTCTTCGCTGGTGGCGGTGACTTCAAGCTGGTCTTCACGCAGGCGTGCCACCCAGGCCAGGCCGATGCGGCGTTCGGCGGAGGTTTTGAGCAGCGCTTGTTGCCAGTTATGGTCGAGGTTGCGGTTCAGCGGATGATTGGGGCGCAACTGATGCAGGCCGGCCGGCATTTCATTCGGCTCGACGCGGTAGCGATAGCGCTTCTGGCCATCTTCCTCGAACTCACCTTTGGCTTCGGCGATGTTGGCACGAAAGCCCACCACTTCACGTTTGATCAGCACATTGAGGCCGTCGCCATTGGACAGCGGCTCATGGGTGACCACCTGCAAGTCGCGCTTGCCGGCTTTTTCCACCACACCCACCGGCAGGCCGGTGAAGGTTGGGGTGTCGAAGGCGCCGATGTCGATCTTGCGGTCGCTGACGAAATAATCGGTGCTGCCACGGTGGAAGGTTTTTTCCGGGTCAGGCAGGAAGAAGTGCGCGGTACGGCCGCTGGAGGCACGGGCCAGGTCCGTGCGGTCTTCGAGCACGTCATCAAGGCGCTGGCGGTAATAGGCGGTGATGTTCTTCACATAGCCCATGTCCTTGTAGCGGCCTTCGATCTTGAACGAGCGCACACCGGCTTCGACCAGCGCGCGGATGTTGGCGCTCTGGTTGTTGTCTTTCATCGACAGCAGGTGCTTTTCAAAGGCCACGACGCGGCCCTGGTCATCTTTCAAGGTGTACGGCAGGCGGCAGGCCTGGGAGCAGTCGCCACGGTTGGCGCTGCGGCCATTTTGCGCGTGGGAGATGTTGCACTGCCCGGAGAACGCCACACACAGCGCACCGTGGATGAAGAACTCGATGGCGGCATCGGTTTCATCGGCGATCGCGCGGATTTCCTGCAGGTTCAGCTCACGGGCCAATACCAACTGCGAAAAACCGGCCTGGTCGAGAAACTTGGCGCGGGCCAGGGTGCGGATATCGGTCTGGGTGCTGGCGTGCAGCTCGATCGGCGGAATATCCAGCTCCATCACGCCCAGGTCTTGCACGATCAAGGCATCGACACCGGCGTCGTAGAGCTGATGGATCAGCTTGCGCGCAGGTTCCAGCTCGTTGTCATGCAGGATGGTGTTGATGGTGGTGAACACGCGGGCGTGGTAACGGCGGGCGAATTCGACCAGTTGAGCGATATCGCTCACCTCGTTACACGCATTATGGCGTGCGCCGAAGCTTGGGCCGCCGATATAGATGGCGTCGGCGCCATGCAAGATAGCCTCGCGCGCGATGGCGACATCACGGGCAGGGCTGAGCAATTCCAGGTGGTGCTTGGGCAAGGACATAGTTTTTTTAGTCAGGCTTGTCACGGTTGAGGCGCGCATTGTAGCTGTGAAATGCCTGACCGGCATCTACCACAGGGCTGCCATGTAGGAGCTGGCTTGCCTGCTCCCACATTAGATGTGTATTTCGGGTGATAACTCAGGCCTTGGCGGCCATCGCGGTGACTTCCACGCGCATGCCTTCTACCGCCAAGGCAGCCACGCCAACGGCGGCGCGAACGGGCCAGGGCTTGGCGAAAAAGCGCTTGTAGACTTCGTTGAATGCTGCGCGATCAGCCATGTCGGTGAGGTAGATGGTCAGGTGCATCACCCGATCCATGGAGCTGCCGGCCTTCTCCAGCGCGACCTTCAGCGCTTGCAGGGTGCATTCGCTTTGCAGGGTGATATCGCCCAGTTCCAGGCTGCCATCGGCGTGCGTCGGGATTTGGGTGGAAACCAGGATGCCATTGAAGCCGATGACGTCGCTGGAGATGGAGTCGGCATCCGGGTCGGGGGTGAAAGACAGGTCGTGGTTGGCCATGGGCGCCTCTTGTTGGCGGTTACAGAAAGGCGCCCATGGTCCCCGAAATCTACGGCAGGGGCAAACTACACCCAGCGCCGGAACAGCACGCTGGCATTCACGCCGCCAAAACCAAAGCCATTGGACAGCGCGTATTCAATCGGCATGGGCCGCGCCTCACCGCGCACCATGTCCAGCCCGTCCGCCAGCGCATCGGGGTTGTCGAGGTTAAGTGTCATCGGCGCAATCTGATCGCGCAGGGCGAGGACGGTGAAGATCGCTTCAATGCCGCCGGCGGCGCCCAACAGGTGGCCGGTGGCGGATTTGGTCGAGCTGATGGCCGGGTGGCCACTGGCGCCGAACACAGTCTTGATGGCTGCCAGCTCGCCTTTGTCACCCACGGGTGTCGACGTTGCGTGCGCATTCAAATACTGCACCTGTGACGCCTCGATACCGGCCTGACGCAACGCCTGCGCCATCGCCCGGCGTGCACCATCGCCGTCTTCGGGGCCTGCGGTCATGTGATAGGCATCGGCACTGGTGCCATAACCCACCAGTTCGGCAATGGGCTGCGCGCCGCGTGCCAGGGCGTGTTCAAGCGCTTCGATCACCAGGATGCCGGCGCCTTCACCCATCACAAAACCATCACGCGCCTGGTCGAACGGCCGCGAAGCACGCTCCGGCGTGGCATTGAAGTCGCTGGACAATGCCCGTGCGGCTGCAAAGCCGGCGAGGCTGACTCGATGAATCGCCGCTTCAGCGCCGCCGCACACCGCCACGTCGATTTCTCCGGCGCGGATCATCCGCGCCGCGTCACCGATGGCCTGTACACCTGCGGCGCAGGCGGTCACCGGCGCGCCCAGCGGGCCTTTCAAGCCATAGTTGATCGACACATGCCCGGCGGCCATGTTGCTCAGAAATGACGGAATGGTAAACGGCGACAACCGCCGTGGGCCTTTGCTGTCGGTGGTGCGCACCGCCTCGGCAATCGCCGGGAAGCCACCGACGCCGGAGGCAATGATGGTGGCTGTGCGTTCCTGCTTTTCCGGCGTTTTTGGCGCCCAACCGGCTTGCTTCAAGGCTTCATCCGCTGCCGCCAGGGCAAACAGGATAAAGCGGTCCATCTTGCGCTGTTCCTTGGCGGCCAGCAGTCGATCGGGGTCAAACCCGGCTTCGGGGTCTTGCAGCACAGTTTGCACCTGGCCGCCGATGCTGATGGCCAAGTCACCGATCAATTCTTCGGGTAGACGACGAATCCCCGATTGCCCATTCAACAGGCGTTGCCAGGTGGATTCCACACTCGACCCCAGCGGCGTCAGCGCGCCCATACCGGTCACGACGATACGTTTACTCATGATCAATCGACTCCTGTTGCTTGAGGGATACACAGCTGTGGACGTCACTATCAACATGAAAGTAACATGGTGCCACACAACTTTGCACCCGCACACAGGAACGTCCATGCAACGCAAATCCCTTATCAGCGACGAATGCCCCATCGCCCGCAGCCTTGAACGGGTAGGGGAGTGGTGGAGCATGTTGATCATGCGCGACGCGCTGCATGGCTTGCGGCGGTTTGATGAGTTCTCGCGCAGCCTGGGCATCGCGCCGAACATGCTGACGCGCCGCCTCAATGGCTTGGTGGAGGCCGGCATGCTCGAGCGCCGCGCCTACAGCGAGCGGCCGCCACGTTACGAATACGTACCGACGGCCAAGGGCGAGGACTTTCGCATGGTGCTGATGGCATTGGTGGCATGGGGCAATCGGCATTACGCCGAAGACGGCCGCAGCGTGGAGGTCGTGGAGCGCGAGACCGGGGAGTTGCTGGAGCCGATGATGGCAACCGCCGAAGGCGCGGTGGTGGGGTGGGAGCGCTGCGTGGTGCAGGCCGGTTCAGCCGCCAGCGCAGGGATGCGCGAGCGGCTGAGCCGAGACTGATTACAACAGGGTAAACGGATAGTCGACGATCACCCGCAGCTCATTCAACTTGCCGTCGCGTTGGTCGGCGTTGGATGAAACCATGGCGTCACGCACACGAAACGACAGGTTTTTCGCCGGACCGCTTTGCAGCACGTATTTGGCCTCCACATCGGTCTCGTGGTGGTCGCCGTCGGCGCCATAGTCGCCGGCATAGGCACTGTTGGTGGGTGTGTGGGTGCCGTTGATGTCCGAGCCGTTGACGTAGCGGGTCATGAAGCTCAGGCCCGGTACGCCATAACTGGCCATGTTCAGGTCATAACGAATGCCCCACGATTGCTCGCCCGGCCCGTTGAAGTCGCCCCACTGGATCGAGTTGGCCAGGAACACCGAGTCGCCGCCTTCGCCCGCGCCATTGTTGCCGGTGCCGATGTAGTCGAACGGCGTGTCGCCATGGACTTTCTGGAACGACAGCGTCAGCGTATGCGCCGCCAGGAACGAGTAGGCCGCCGCCACCGAGTAGGTGGTGTTGTTGATGGCCCCGGCCTTGGCGCTGCCGGTGTCGAGGGTGCGGTACAGGTTGCCGTCCAGCGCGAGTGACTGGTCATGCCCCAGCGGGATCACGTAGTTGAGGTTGGTGTAGTACTGGCGCCAGATGTCTTCCAGCTCGCCCGCATACAGGGTTGCACTCAACGATGGCGTAAAGGTGTATTTGCCGCCGACAAAACTTGCGCTGTTGGCCGCCACGTTGGCGTAGGTCGCGTAGATATCGTGGTCATGGTTGCTGGTCATGCCGCTGTTGGTGCTGGTGAAGTGCCCGGCTTCCAGGTCCAGGCCTGCGATTTCGCTGCTGGTCAGGTCAAAGCCGGTGGCGGTCTGCGGCAGAATGCGCGTGCCGCCGGTGGCGAATACCGGCGCGGTGGGTTGCATGTCACCGAATTTGAGCTGGGTCTTGGAGACCTTGATCTTCACCGCAGCGCCCACGGAGCCATAGCCATTTTCCGGGTCGCCGTTGCGGTTGGTTGGCAACTCACCGGTGCCGGCATCGGCGTGGGTGGCGTCGAGTTTCATCGCGCCGTAGGCGTAAGCGTCTACGCCAAAACCGATGGTGCCCTGGGTAAAGCCCGAGGCGTAGTTGAGCATCGCGCCTTGGGTCCAGTCGCGGTTGTCGGCCTTGCCACTTTGGCGGTCGCGGTCGAAGTAATAGTTGCGCAACAGCCCGGTAATGCTACTGCCGTCGATAAAGCCTTTGGAATCGGCCTGGTCGCTGACCGACTCGGCGAGGGCCACTTGGCTGATACTGGCGCACACCGCCAGTGTTAACAGGCTCCACTGTTTGATCATGTTATTACTTCCCCGGAATAATTAACGCGTGCACAGAAACACCGCAGGCTTGAAGAGCGTTTAAGGTTTTATGGCAGATGTTTCAGGTGAGCGTAGTGCTGTTTTTATTCTGCTCGACGTGGTTGTCGAGGCTGATTTTTATCATATTTTTCGCGGCCTGCAGCGGCGTCGAGGATTAAACTCGATTAATTAAACTTCACCTCTTTTAATTTTCGACGGGTGTAGCGTTGATCAGGTCTTAGCCGCTCTGCTTCGACAAAAACCTTTGGTTTGCCGCCGCAGGCTCTGCGGCGGATTTTTTAAGCTGATATCAATAAATATATATCCATATTGATACTTCTAAGTCGCCATCAATAGTGGCGATATGCTTGCGCGCGCCTAATTATTTGTTTGTAACAAGACGGTTGCACTTGCGCTCCAATAATCTTTTCCAGAGTGACGTGAAAGACACACTGCGAGAAGGTGGACGTGGGAAATCCCAACGCCAATGACTGACTCAAGGCGCAACACCATCACCGTGGCGAGGGAGCTTGCTCCCGCTGGACTGCGCAGCAGGCCCGTTTTTCAGGGACGCTTCGCGCCCCAGCGGGAGCAAGCTCCCTCGCCACAAGTTATTGGTTGCCTGTTTTACTTGCGTTGCAGTTGCGGCGCAAAACCCATGCCCTATCATGGCGCCCATCATCCTCTCTGAAAGGACCAGAGGCCTCATGAAAAAAGCGTCATACATCCTGCTCGCTGGTGTTTTATTCGGGCTTAGTGCCTCAGCGCTGGCGGCCGAAGGTTTTATCGGCACTGGCATCAACACGGGCAACGGCTATGAGCCGGACGGCCGTGGCGGCCTTAAAGGCACCGGGGGAAACCTGGGCGGTGACTATGAGTTGCAAAAGGATGGTTCTCTCAGAGGCACCGGTAAAAATAACGGCAAAGGGTACATTCCCGCCGATGACGGTGGCCTCAAAGGCATCGGCTACAACAATGGCCGAGGGTTCAGCCCGGACGGATCGGGCGGGTACAAGGGCACAGGTTTTAACGCCGGTGAGGATTATCGGTCGGACGGCAAAGGCTATTTCCGTGGCGACGGCAAGGCCTCAGGCGCCAGTTGGCGCTCCGATGGTAACGGCGGGTATGAAGGCACCGGCGAGTACCGCAAGCGTGGGTACAAGTCCGATGGTCGCGGCGGCTATATAGGCACCGGCAAGAACGAGGGCAGGGGGCTTGAATCCGATGGTCGCGGTGGCTTTATCGGCACGGGCTTGAATGCGGGAGGCGGCTGGGAGCCAGATGGAGACGGCGGCTACAAAGGCACGGGCAATAATCGCGGGGAACGCTGGAGGCTTGATTGAAGCAGCCCGCACCGCGTGCATCCGGTGCTGATTGCAACAATCAGCACCGTCGCGGCAATTACTCTTTAACGTCCATGAACTCTTCAGCCCACGCCACATAGCTTTCCGGCAACGTGTAGGTGTGGGTCAGCTCCGTAGCACTGAGGTTGGACGTGCTGCTGGTCAGCTTGCGCTGGGCGCGCAGGCTGTCGTAAGTGGCCTTGATCGACGCAAAGTAAGCGCCGTGGCCGGCCACCACAATGCGCACGCCCAGGGCCGCCAGACGCTCGCTGTCATTGAGCTGCGGGTTGCCGTAGGTCACGAGCATCAACGGCACCGTCAGGTTGGCGGCGATTTGCTCAAGGTGGTCGAAGTCTTTGACGCCAACCATGCAGATGCCGTCCGCGCCGGCTTTCTCGTAGGCCTTGGTGCGGGCGATGACATCTTCGGTGGGCAGCACACCGGCGTTGGTGCGCGCGATGATCGACAGTTCAGGGTCGACACGCGCTTCAAGCGCTGCCTTCACTTTGCCGATGCCTTCCTCGACGGAAATCAGGTCGGTGGACTTGCGCCCGAACTGCGCCGGCAACAGCGTGTCTTCAATGGTCAGCGCGGCCACACCGGCACGCTCAAGCTCTTCGACGGTGCGCATGACGTTCAAGGCGTTGCCGTAACCGTGATCGGCGTCGGCAATAAACGGCAGTTGGGCGACGCGGCCGATACGGGTGGCCTGTTCAACGAACTCACTCAGTGTGATCAACGCAAAATCGGGGGCTGCCAGTACCTGCAGCGAGGCGACCGAACCACCGAGGATACCGACTTCAAACCCCAGGTCGGCGGCGATGCGCGCGGACATGGGGTCGAAGACGGAAGCGGTTTCAACGCAGATTTGTTTTGCAAGCAGTTCACGGAAGTTGCGGCGCAACGCTGAGTGAGAAATCTTTGGCATGTTCTTTCCTGGCTTTGGTCATCGTCATGTGACGATCAATGTCTATTCGTGGTGGCGCCAAGATTACCACGCACACGAACCGGGGATTATGACGTTTGAGCATGAGATACACGCCGAACGCATGGATCATCGGTTCACGCTCAGGCACTGGACAGGCCGTTTGCACCGTCACAGGGCAAAGCCGCCCCATCCCGCACAACTGCTGTGCCGGCTGAGTGCTTAATCCCTGCAAGCGCACTGCCTATAGTGGATTCAAACCCGCCCAGCCTGAGGTGAATCATGAACAGCGAATTCAAACCCGACCTGACCGATGCAGTGCCAAGTGAGCAAGTGGACGCCGAGTACTTCGAGTACAGCAAGGCGGCCAACCCGATCAGCGCCAACCTGATTACCCGGATTCCTTACCACAGCTTCCCGGCCTCGCTGTACGACAGCGGCGCCTCACGGGTGGTTGCGCTGGACCTCAGCCATGCGCTGGGCTGTGAAGGTCCGGCGACCGGGCCGGGGTTGTGCGCCAACTTTATCCGGTTGAACGCCGGTGATGCCTTGGAGCTGCACCCCAATGCGACCTCCCAGGTATTTTATGTCATCGCAGGCGAGGGCCGCGTGGTTCAGGGCGAACATGACATTCAATGGTCCAGCGGTTGCTTTATCGCGCTGCCGGGCCTGCAGCCCGCGCGTTTCAGTGCCTCACAGGATGCGCGCCTGTACTACGTGCATGATGAACCGCTGTTGCGTTACCTGGGGGTGACCCGCAGCAGTGACCGCTTTGTGCCAACGTTGTATCCCGCCGCGCTGGCCAACCAGAAACTGCGTGAAGCGGCGGATGACCCACGCGCCCAGGACCGCAGTCGCATCAGTATTTTGCTCGGCAACCGCAATTTCCCCCAGACCCGAACCGTCACGCATGTGCTCTGGGCCATGTACGGCATTCTGCCGGCGGGTTCGATCCAGAAGCCGCACCGGCACCAGTCGATTGCGCTGGACTTCATTATCGACTGCCCCAAGGGTTGCTATTCGCTGGTGGGCACGGAGCTGGACGCTGATGGCCAGATCCGTAATCCGGTGCGGGTGGACTGGTCGCCGGGGCTGGCGTTCGTGACGCCGCCGGGTTACTGGCATGCGCATTTCAATGAATCGGACACCGAGGCATTTTTGATCCCGATTCAGGATGCCGGGTTGCAAACTTACCTGCGGGCGTTGGATATCCGCTTTAGCTGACAGTAGTCGGTCAAAATGTGGCAGACGGTTTGCCTGCGATGGCGGCTTGTTGGTGGTGTACATATCCGTTGTTTTTGTGATGGCTACTTAGGGTTCCGCCCTTACGGCGGGTCACTTTTGCAAGGACGCAAAAGTAACCAAAAAGTCCTCGCCCCAACACTCGGTGCCTCGCTTAGGCTCGGCATGCCCGCAATCCGCCAGTGATTTGGGGGGCCGCCGCGATGGGCCATCCTTGGCCCAGCGCGGCTAAACCGGCATCCCTGCCGGTTTACCCCCCAAATCCCTGTCAGATTCCGGCCATCGTGTTTGACGGGGCGATTTCAGATCAAGATCACAATCAAAAGCGCAGATCAAAAGACCGCTGACTTCGTCATCGAAAAGGATGTAAGAGCCGGAGCAACAGCAACAGCAACAGCAGAGCCATACTCGGTCAAAGGTGGGAGCTGGCTTGCCTGCGATAGCATCAACTCGGTGTGGCTGATGTACCGAGGTGTCTGCATCGCAGGCAAGCCAGCTCCCACAGAAAAGCACATGTTCTGAACTGCATGCGGTCAATTGTGGGAGCGGGCTTGCTCGCGAATGCGGTGGGTCAGTCAATTTATCTGTAACTGATACACCGCATTCGCGAGCAAGCCCGCTCCCACATTTTAACTGCGTTGCATCAGTTAGAGAGGCTTTTGCTTAGCACTTGATCTGGCTCTTGCTTCAACCACTCAGGTCGGCTTTCAGGCCGCCGTGCTGTAGATCTTGATCTCGATTTTGATCTGAGACGCCCCGTTAACCACGATGGCCGAACGCAGGCTTGAATCCGTGGGTAACCCGGCAGGACGCCGGGTTAGCCGCGCTGGGCCAAGGATGGCCCATCGCGGCGGCCCACGGATTCAAGCCGGAGTGAGGGCATGCCGAGCCTAAGCGAGGCACCGAGTGGTGGGGCACAGACCTTTTGGTTACTTTTGGGGCGTTTGCCAAAAGTGACCCGCTGTAAGAGCGGAACCATAGGCGGCCATTACCGCAGCAACGGATATGTACACCGACAAACCGCCATAGCAGGCAAGCCAACCCCCACAGAAACACCCTATTTCCAATACGGCGTTTCGCCCAACTGCTCGACGATAAAGTCGATAAAACACCGCACCTTGGACGACACGATTCGCTTGGGCGGGTAGACAAACCACACCGCAAACGCCTGTTCAGCCCCCAGGATGTGCCAGTGAGGCAGCCAGACCTGCAGCTCACCCGCCTGAATGCTTTTGCTCACCAGCCAATCAGGCAGCAACGCAAAGCCCAGACCTTGGCGTGCAGCCAGCAGCTGCGCGTCCAGGTCGTTGATACGAATACAGTCGCCATAGACCAGCGGCACCACTTCACCACCAGCCTCGAAGGCAACATCATGCGTACCCAGGATGGCTGG
The DNA here is from genome assembly GCF_030263855.1 of Pseudomonas sp. ChxA. Taxonomy (NCBI): domain Bacteria; kingdom Pseudomonadati; phylum Pseudomonadota; class Gammaproteobacteria; order Pseudomonadales; family Pseudomonadaceae; genus Pseudomonas; species Pseudomonas sp. ChxA. The sequence goes on along the minus strand of NZ_JARPMK010000001.1, from coordinate 3,621,736 downwards.
CAGGCCGGCAAGGTCCGCCGGAGTCGCCGGCGCCGGGTGCTGCGCACAAAGCGCCGGGCTGGCCACCAGCAAGTACTTTCCGGCGCAGATCTTGCGCGCCTTGAGCGTAGAGTCAGGCAGGGCGCCAATCCTTATGGCCAGGTCTACCCCTGAGTGAATCAGATTGACCTGGGCGTTATCCAGCACCAATTCCAGCTTGATTTGCGGGTAGCGCGCCAGGAAAACGTTCAACACCGGCAGGATATGGTGACGGGCAAATGCCGGCGGCAAATTAAGCTTGAGCACCCCACGCGGTTGCTGGTTGAGCGCCGAGGTCGCCGCCTTGGCTTGCTCCAACTCATCCAGCACACGACGGGCGTGCAGCAGGAACGTCTGGCCGCCTTCGGTCAGGTGCAGCGTGCGGGTCGAGCGATTGAACAGGGCGATGCCCAAATCCTGCTCAAGATCCTTCACATAGCGCGACACCGTGGACGCCTTGATGCCCAGCCGTTCGGCCGCCCGGGAGAAATTATTGCCTTCGGCGGCTTCGACAAAGGCGGTGAGTGCAGCGAAATAATCCAAGTGCCGCCTCGGTGGTCAGCGTGGGTGAGCGCTCAGGTTACCGGCTGTGGTCAGGCACCGCCACGGGCACGGGTCCCGGTTGTTCGACGTCCTTGTGATGCGTCTCGCCAATAAACATATACATCGCCGGCACCATAAACAGCGTCAGCAACGTGCCGATCGATAACCCGCTGAAAATCACCAGGCCCATATCATGCCGCCCCGCAGCGCCTGCGCCCGAAGCCCACACTAAGGGCACCACGCCCAGCACCATGGCGGCGGTGGTCATCAGGATTGGCCGCAGCCGCACCGCCGCCGCTTCTTCAATTGCCTCACGCTTGCTGTGACCGGCGCGCTGCAACTCGTTGGCAAACTGCACGATCAGGATGCCGTGCTTGGTGATCAACCCCAGCAACGTCACCAAACCGACCTGGGTGTACACGTTGATCGAGGCGTAGCCCATGGTGATAAACGCCAGTGCACCGAACAGCGCCGGGGGCACCGAGAACAGAATCACCACCGGGTCGCGAAAGCTCTCGAACTGGAACGCCAACGCCAGGTAGACAATCAGTATCGAGAACAGCAACAAGCCGACGAAGCCGCCAGACTCCTGGATAAACTGGCGCGACTCGCCGGAGAAATCCGAGGTGTAGCCCGAAGGCGCCACATTGGTGAGGATGGTATTGAGTTTGGCCAGCAACTCACCCTGGGCCACGCCGCTGACGCCCGACAGCGTTGCCGAGTTGAGTTGCTGGAAGTGGTTGATCGATTCCGGTTGGGTCAAGGTCTCGATATGCGCCACGGTGCGCGCCTGGATCATGCTGCCCGAGGGCGTACGGATGTAGTAGTCGAGGATCTGGTCCGGGTTGAGGCGGTCGACTTGCAGCACCTGGGGAATGACTTTGTAGGAGCGCCCGGCGGTGGAGAAGTAGTTCACATAGTTGCCGCCCAGCGCTGCGGACAGCGCCGCGCCCACGTCGGCTTGGGTCATGCCCAGCGCGGCGATTTTTTCGCGGTCCACCACCAGCTTGGCTTGAGGTTTGTCGAGCTTCAAATCCATGTCGGAGAAATAGAACAGCTGCTGTTTCTGTGCCTCGGCCATCACCGCCTGTGCTACTTCATTGAGGTTCTCCACCGAGTCGGTGGTGGTGATCACAAACTGCACCGGCAGCCCTTGAGCGCCTGGCAGCGAGGGCAACGGGAACGCGGCAATGGTGGCGCCCGGCACCTGGTTCCACTTCTGCTGCAAATCCAGAATCAGTTGGGCCTGGGAGCGTGTGCGGTCGTCCCAGGTTTTAAGCAACACGCCGCCCAGGCCCTGGTTGAGCGCGGGCAGGCCGGTGAGCTGGAACATCTGCGCGTATTCCGGCTCTTTATTGGCGATCTGGAACGCTTGGTCGGCAATCCGCTCCATCTGCTGCGGCGAGGCGGTCGGCGGGCCTTTGATCTGCATAAACACCAGACCCTGGTCCTCGGTGGGCGACAGCTCACTCTTGGCGGTCATGCCACTGGCGGCCACCAGCAAGAACAGTACGAAGCCAAAAGTCACTAGCACCGGCCAGATATTCAGGCCGCCCGCCAGCACACGGTGGTAACGCTTGCGCAACCAATCAAAATAGTCATCGAGCTTGCGCGCGAAACGACCTTCCTCCTGCCCGGACTTGAACAGCTTGGAGGTCATCATCGGTGACAGCGTCAACGCCACCACGGCCGACACGGTCACAGCGCCCGCCAGCGAGAAACAGAACTCCTTGAACAATGCGCCCGTCAGCCCGCTGCGCAGCCCGATCGGCACATAGGCGGCAATCAGTACCACGGTCATCGCGATGATCGGCCCGCCCAACTCCCGCGCCGCCACCAGCGCGGCCTCCAGCACGCTTTTACCTTCTTCCTTGATATGCCGGTCGACGTTTTCCACCACGATAATCGCGTCGTCCACCACCAGGCCGATGGCCAATACCAATGCCAATAAGGTCAGCAGGTTGATCGAGTACCCCAGCAGGTACATCACAAAGAAAGTGCCGACCAGCGACAACGGGATCGCCACCAAGGGCACGATCACCGCGCGGAAAGAGCCGAGGAACAGATAGATCACCACCGACACAATGATCATGGCCTCGACCAGGGTCTTCACCACCTCGTAAATCGAGGTGTTGATGAACGCGGTGGAGTCATACACGATTTCGCCGCGCACACCGGCCGGCAGTTGCGATTGCAACTCGGGGAAGGCCTCGCGCACGCTGCTGGCGACGGTAAGAATATTGGCGGTGGGCGCCGCCTTGATGCCGATAAACACCGAGCGCTTGCCGGAGAACGCCACGCTGCTGTCATAGCTTTCGGCGCCGAGGGTGACAGTGGCCACATCGTCCAGGTACACCAGTGCATCGCCTTTTTGCTTGATCACCAGCCGCTTGAACTCATCCACCGTGTGCAAATCGGTGCCGGCGGTGAGGTCAACGGTCACGGTTTGCCCGCGTGTCGAGCCAACGGCCGACAGGTAGTTGTTGTTGGCCAGCGCCGTCGACACGTCTTGCGCGGTGACGTTATGCGCCGCCAGTTTGTCCGGGGCCAGCCAGGCGCGCAGGGCGAATTGGCGCCCGCCGAGGATCTCGGCGGTTTGTACGCCCTGGATCGAATCCAGCTTGGGCTTGACCACCCGCACCAGGTAGTCGGTGATGTTATTGGTCGGCAGCGTGTCGCTGTAGAAACCCAGGTACATGGCGTCCGTGGTTTGCCCCACGGCGATGGTCAGCACCGGTTCCTGGGCTTGCGCCGGCAACTGGTTCTTGACCGAGTTGACCTGGGTGTTGATCTCGGTCAGGGCTTTGCTGGCGTCATAGTTCAGCCGCAGCGTGGCGGTGATGGTCGAGATGCCGGTGATGCTCGACGAGGCCAGGTAATCGATGCCTTGGGCCTGGGCAATCGCTGACTCCAGAGGCTGGGTAATAAAACCGGCGACGGTGGAGGCGTCGGCACCGTAGTAGGAGGTGGTGATGGTGACCACGGTATTTTCCGTGCGCGGCCACTGGTTCACCGGCAATTCAAAGATCGAGCGCAGCCCCAGGATCAAAATGAACAGCGAGACGACGATGGCCCACACCGGTCGCTGAATAAAGGTATCGGTAAGCTTCATGGGACACCTTTAATGTTCTTGGGGAGTCGGCGCCGGGTCGTTCAGCGGCGCGGCGCTGTTATCGACCTTCACCGGCGAGCCGTTCTTGAGCTTCATCTGGCCGCTGGTGATCAACAGGTCGCCTTCTTTGACCCCGGACAGGATCGCGACCTGATCGCCACGGGTCGGCCCGGTCTTGATAAAGGTCTGTTGCGCGGTGAGCACCTCGTCACCCTTGTCGTTCTTGCTCGAGGTGGCAATGAATACCGTGGTGCCATACGGGTTGTAGGTCACCGACGTTTGCGGCACGGTGAGGTAGCGTTGGGTGGCGCCCGAGCTGACCACTGCACGCGCAAACATGCCGGGCACCAGGTTTTGCTTGGGGTTCTCCACGGTTGCTTCGACGGTGACGTTGCGCGTGGTGGCATCGAACTGGGTGTCGATGGTGCTGATGCGGCCCTTGAACGTCTGGTTGGACAGGCCGTCAGCCGTTACTGCGACGCCCTGGCCAATGGCGATCGCCTCCATCTGCGTCTGCGGCACGCTGAAGTCGATGTAGATGGGATCAAAGGTCTGCAACGTGGCGATTTTGTCGCCGGGGTTGAGGTACTGACCGGGGTTGACGCTGGTGATACCGATGCGCCCGGCAAAGGGTGCGCGAATGGTCTTTTTCGCCACCAGCGCGCGCTGCTGCTCGGCGGCGGCAAGCTTGGCCTTCAAGTCGGCAGTATCGGTGTCCACTTGTGCTTGGGAGATGGCGTTGACCGCCAGTTGCGCCTTGTCGCGCTTGAGCACGATCACTGCCAGGTCGGCGGTGGCCTCCAGCGAGTGCAGTTGCGCGATATCCGAGTCGGCATTCAACTGCACCAGCAGTGCCTGGGCTTCGACTTCCTGGCCAGGTTTGAACCCGATGGTGCGCACGATGCCGCCCACTTCCGTGGTCACATCCACGCCGCGCACGGCCTTCATCGAGCCCACCGCCGACACACTGGGTTGCCATTCGCTAAATGGCACCTGCATGGCCGTCACCACAGCAGCCGGCAAGGGCTGTTTGGACTGGGCGATCAGTGCCGAAATCTGCACGAACTTCACCCCGGCAATGATCGCGACAATCACCAGCACCACCACGATCATGATCAGCATCGGCCGCCACAGTCGCCGCTTGCGCGGGCCATTGGGGGCGGGTGGCGGGGCAGAGACAGGGGTGACTTCAGCCATGGGGTTTCTCGCTGTTGATTCAGTTGAGCCGCGCGGCATCGGCCGGCGCGGCTTTGCTCTTGGCCGGCATGATTTCCTGCCACGACGGCAGGCCGAAGCGATCCGGGCTGCCCTTGGTATCCGGGTTCACATCCGTACGGTTCCACCAGCCGCCACCCAACGCCTGGAACAGCGCCGTGGTGTCGCTGTAGCGGGCGGCCTGGGCCTTGACGCGTGACAACGCAGTGTTCTGATAGGTCTGCTGAGCCGTGAGCAGGTTGATGTAGGCCACCGCGCCAAGGCGAAATTGGGCCTGGACCAGATCCAGGTTGGCCTGCGCTGAGCGTTCGGCCACAACCTGCTGGTTGAGCGCATCGGCGTCGGCTTCCAGCGCCCGCAGTGCGTTGGCCACATCCTGGAAGGCGGTCACCACCGTGCCGCGATAACGCGCCGCCGACTCGTCGTAAGCGGCCACGGCTGCGCGCTTGCGGTGTTCGAGCGCGCCGGCGTCAAAGATCGGCTGGGTAATCGAGCCCGCCAGGCTCCACACGCCGGAGCCCGACGAAAACAGCTTGGTCCCGCTTGCCACGGTGGAGCCCAGCGAGCCGGTAATGCTGAACTGCGGTAGCTGGTTGGCGACGGCCACGCCGATATTGGCGCTGGCCTGATGCAGTTGAGCCTCGGCGGAACGCACATCCGGCCGCTGGCCCACAATGGCCGAAGGCAGGCTCACCGGCAGTTCTTCGGGCAGCCGTAAAGACGCCAGGTTGAAACGCTCGCCCTGGTCCTGATTCGGGAAGCGCCCCAGATAGGCCATCAACTGATTGCGTGTTTGCGCCAATTGTTTTTGCAACGGCGGCAAGGTCGCACGGGTCTGTGCCAGTGCCGTTTGCTGGGTGAGCACGTCGGTATCGCCAATCGCCCCCAAGCGCCGCTGAGCTTGCAGCAGATCAAGTTGGCCGCCTTGCAGGCGGATGATCTCCTCGGTAGATGCGATTTGATCACGCACAGACGCAAGGCTGATGGCGGTATTGACCACATTGGCAGTCAAGGTCAGGTAGGTCGCCTCCAACTGGAAGCGCTGATACTCGGCCTGCGCCGTGGTCGATTCGATTTGCCGGCGCGTACCGCCAAACACATCCGGGGCATAGGAGACGCTCAGCGACGCTGAACTGACGGTGAGTATTGGCGATTCCGGCACACCGGAGGTGACCCCCGAGACTTTCTCACGGGCCTTCTGCACATTGCCGTTCACCGACGGGAACAAGGAGGCCTGGTCGGCGTAGACCAACTCGTTGGCCTGGCGCAAGGCGGCTTGCGCAGCGCTCACATCCGGGTTGGCCTTCAAAGCTTCTTCGACCAGTGCGTTCAAGGCGGGCGAACGAAACAGCGTCCACCATTGGCCGGGGATATCCATGCCTGCGATCAGCCGCTGCGCGGCGCCACCGGTGGCGATATCGGCCTGGGCAGTGGTGGCGAGTTTTTCTTTTGCATAGTCGGCGTTCGCAGCCACATCGGGTCGGGCGAAATCAGGCCCGACGGTGCAGCCGGCGAGGGCGATGCACAGCAGGCTCAAGGGAACCAGAAGGGAGGATGCACGCTGCCGAGGCTGCTCTTTCATGTTGACTCTATTAATCAGTTGGCTAACTGTTTTTTGTTGAGCAATGAGTGCAGGTGCATCAGGGGCGTTGGACTCAAATCAGTGTAGGTGGTGCCGGGCGCTATGCAATGTCGGCCGCAGAGTTTCGGCTGCACCGATGGCTATAAAATGCATATTCCGCATTCTTATAGAATTAGGATATGCATTATCAGTATTTTACACCGAGTGATCAGTCCCGCATCTTCTGCGTCCTTATAAACAGGCATTTGGAGAAAAACGTGCGTTACCTGACAACACTGGCGGCCGGGATGACTGCCGCCATGCTCTGCCTGACTGCGCACGCGCAAACGCTGGTGGTGGGCGACCAAAGCTACAACGCCCAGGCCGTGATGGAAGCGGCGGGGGTGCTCAACGATCTGCCTTACACACTGGAATGGAAGCAATTCACCGCCGGTTCGCCCGTCGCCGAAGCGTTGAATGCCAACAGCCTGGACATCGGCCTGCTGGGGGATGCGCCGGTGTTGTTCCTGGGCGCACTCGGCGCGCCGATCAAGGTGATTGGCATCAGCCGCCAGAACCTCGAAGGCGTGGCGATTCTGGTTAGAAAAGACTCCTCGATCCACAGCCTTGCCGACCTTGCCGGCAAGCGCGCGGCCATCTGGAAAGGCTCCTGGAGCCAGCAACTGCTGCTGACGGCGCTGGACAAAGCCGGCGTATCACGTGACTCGCTGGAGTTGCGTTACCTCAGCGCGCTGGATGCTTCCCATGCGCTGGAAGGCGGCTCGGTTGATGTGATCGCCACCTGGGAGCCCTACGTTACCCAGCAGGAACGCCAAGGCGCACGGGTGCTGGCGACGGCTGAGGGGTTGATTCCGGCGCAGAGCTTTATTGCCGCCAACACCAAGGCCTTGGAGAGCAAACGCGCGCCGATCAGCGACTTTCTGCAGCGCTTGAAGAAGGCCCGCGACTGGACACGCCAAAGCCCGGCTAATGCCGATGCGTATGCCGATGCCTGGGCCAAACGTACCCGCGCCGATGCCGACATCGCCCGCGCCTGGTTTGCCCGCGCGCGCACCACGGTTGAGCCGGTCACGGCCCAGTCGCCAGTGGAAGCGCAAAAGACCGTGGACTTTTTTGCCAGCCAAGGCCTGGTCAAGTCCTATTCGGCGGCCAGCCTGTTCGACGATTCATTCGCGGCCGCCTTGCAACCCGCCGTGGCCAAAACGCTTCAAGGAACACTGAACAAATGACTAAAAGACAGCTGAAACTTGGCGCCCTGACGATGGGCTGCGGCGGCCCCGGCCGCCATAACCTATGGCTTGACCCCGAGTTACCGGCCGATGCCAGCGTCAACGTCGACTGGTACATCGACATTGCCCGCCAGGCCGAGGCCGCACTGTTCGACTTGATGTTCATCGTCGACAGCCAGTTCATCACGCCCGGCTCGCCGTCCCATTACCTCAATCGCCTGGAACCACTGACATTGCTATCGGCGTTGGCCGTCAGCACACGGCATATCGGTTTGGTCGGCACGCTGACAACGTCCTACAACTCGCCCTACAACGTGGCACGGCGCTTGGCCTCCCTGGACCTGATCAGCAAAGGCCGCGCCGGCTGGAACGTAGTCACCAGTGGCGATGCCGGCACCGCCGGCAATTATAGTCGCGACGAGCATTACGACTACGACACCCGCTATGGCCGCGCCGCCGAACACGTCCAAGTGGTGCAGGGCTTGTGGAATTCCTACGAGGATGACGCCTTCGTGCGTGACCGTGCGACAGGCCAATTCCTCGACCCGAGCAAACTGCATAGCCTGAACCACAAGGGCGAGCACTTTTCCGTGGTGGGCCCGCTGAATATCCAACGCTCGCCCCAGGGCCAACCAGTGATCTTCCAGGCCGGTGACTCCGAACAAGGCCGCGACCTGGGCGCCGCCACCGCCGATGTGATCTTTACCCACGCCGCCAGCATCGAGCAGGGCCAGGCGTTTTACCGGGATATAAAGGGCAGGGCGCTGCAGCACGGACGCGATCCGGAGCAATTGCTGGTGATGCCCGGCGCGGAAATCTATGTGGGTGACACTGACGAACATGCGCGTGAAATCGAGCAGCATTACCATCAGGCCGACCACAGCTTTGAACTGGCACTGAAGGAGTTTGGGCGTAATTTCGGCTGGCATGATTTCAGCCAATACGACCTGGATGCGCCGTTTCCACAGCAAAGCCTGGAGGCAGCACGCAGCAGCTTTTATACCAATGCCAAGCGCATTGCCGATCAGGCGCGGGAGAAGGGCTTTACCTTGCGTCAGGCCGTGGAATTTGGCCGGCAACTGCGGCCGGGGGCGTTTGTGGGGACGGCGGATACTGTGGCGCAAAAGATGGCCGATTGGCTGGAGGCGCGGGCGGTGGATGGCTTCAATATTTATATTGGCCATCCGGGGCAGTTCACGCGGTTTACCCGGGAAGTCATACCGTTGTTGCAGGAGCGTGGGGTTTATCGCACGGCGTATGAAGGCACGACCTTGCGCGAGAGTCTGGGGTTAGGCGTTGCATAGAGGGCGTTTGGCGCGTGTGGCCTGTTGAAGCTTATCGGCGCAGGCCAAGCCGACTTTCGCTCAGGGCTAAAAATAAAGATTGAGTATTCACATCAAATGTTATTTTAATAACACCCATAAGAGCGTCACGACCTCCCTGGACGTGCTCGCAAAAAAATGGGATGCCCCTGTAGATGACAATTGAACAGCGTTTGATGGAACAGGCCAAGCGGGCGGCCGAGCGTACGTATTCGCCTTATTCGAAGTTTCCGGTAGGCGCGGCGTTGCTGACCGCCGACGGTGAGGTTGTACTGGGCTGCAACGTCGAGAATATCTCCTACGGGCTGACCAATTGTGCCGAACGCAGCGCTTTGTTCAGTGCCATCAGCCAGGGCCATGCGCCGGGCAGTTTCAGGGCCATCGCGGTTTACGCACCCAACGTTTCACTGATAAGCCCTTGCGGTGCCTGCCGCCAGGTGATGCTGGAGTTGATGGCTAAGGATGCGGTGGTGATTTGCCAGGGCAGTGACCCGGCCGCCACCCGTACCTGGACCCTGGCGCAATTGCTGCCGGGCGCCTTCGACGCTTTCTAATCCTGGGCAGGCCTGCTGGCCTGCGTCCGCTTGGTCCCTTGTTGAGACGCCTGCATGATCAGTCTTGTCGGAATAGCGACCCTTATTGTCATTGCCATTGCTTTATCCCACCAGCGACGCTCGATCAACTGGCGCACGGTTTCGGTCGCTTTTGTGATTCAGGTACTGATCGGCGCTTTCGCGTTGTACGTGCCCTGGGGCCAGACGGTGCTCGCCGCGCTGTCGGGAGCGGTCGCCTCGCTGCAGCTGTATGCCAACAAAGGCATCGAGTTTCTGTTCGGCGGTTTGAGTTCGCCGCATATGTTTGAAGTGTTCGGCAATGGCGGATTTGTATTCGCTATCCGGGTGTTGCCGATGATTGTGTTCTTCGGCAGCTTCATCTCGGTGCTGTATTACATCGGCGTGATGGGCTGGATTATCCGGCTGGTGGGCGGCGGCCTGCGCCTGTTGCTGGGCACCAGTCGCGTCGAGTCGATGGTGGTGACGTCGGCGATTTTCATTGGCCAGTCGGAGGTGCCGTTGGTGGTGCGGCCGTTCATTGCCAAGCTGACGCGCTCTGAGTTGTTCGCGGTGATGGTCGGTGGTTTTGCTGCAGTGGCAGGTTCGGTGCTGCTCGGTTACGCCGGGCTTGGGGTGGAACTCAAATACCTGATCGCGGCGTGCTTCATGTCGGCGCCGGGGGCGTTGTTGATGGCCAAGCTCATGGAGCCGGAAACCGAAGCGGCGCGCACCGACGAGGTGATTGAAGAGCTGGGGCAGGCCGAGAATCGGCCGACCAATATCATCGACGCGGCGGCCGAGGGCGCGCAGGTCGGCTTGCGCCTGGCCTTGGCGGTGGGTGCGATGCTGCTTTCGTTTATCGCGTTGATCGCCTTGTTCAACGGGCTGCTGGGCTGGGCGGGCAACTGGTTTGGCTACCCGCAGCTGACCTTGCAACTGGTGCTCGGGCACGTGTTGGCGCCCATCGCGTTTCTGCTCGGAGTGCCGTGGCATGAGGCGGTGCTGGCCGGCGGTTTTATCGGTGAAAAACTGGTGCTCAACGAGTTCGTCGCCTATGCCGACCTGGCCAATTATCTGACCGCAGACAAAGCGGCCGCAGCCGGGGTGCCGCTGTTGTCGGCACACACCCAAGTGATCGTCACTTTCGCCCTGTGCGGCTTTGCCAACCTGTCCTCGATTGCCATCCAACTGGGCGGCCTCACGGGCATCGCCCCGCAACGGCGTCAAGAACTGGCGCGGCTGGGCCTGCGGGCCATGATCGGCGGCACGCTTTCCAACCTGATGAGTGCGGCGATTGTCGGCTTTTTCATTTCGCTGTAAGGAGCACAGTATGTGGTTGCCACAAGAAGTGATTCGCCGTAAACGCGACGGGCATGCGCTGGCCGCGCTGGACATTCAACGGTTTGTCGCCGGCATAGCCGACGGCAGCCTTAGCGATGGGCAAGTGGCGGCGTTCGCCATGGCGGTGTTCATCAAGGGCATGGACGTGAGCGAACGCATTGCCTTGACCGAGGCAATGCGCGATTCCGGCCAGACTCTGCAATGGGCGCTGCCGGGGCCGGTCGTCGACAAGCATTCCACCGGCGGCGTCGGCGACATGATCAGCCTGCTGCTGGCGCCCTTGCTGGCGGTCTGCGGCTGTTACGTGCCGATGATTTCCGGGCGCGGCCTGGGGCATACCGGCGGCACCCTGGACAAACTCGAAAGCATTCCCGGCTACGACTGCCAACCCAGCACCGTACGCCTGCGCGCGGTGGTGGCCGAAGTCGGCTGCGCGATTATCGGCCAAACCGCCAACCTGGCGCCGGCGGACAAGCGCTTGTACGTGATCCGTGATGTGACGGGTTCGGTGGAGTCGATTGACCTGATCACCGCGTCGATCCTCGGCAAAAAACTCGCCGCCGGCCTCGATGTGCTGATCATGGATGTGAAGACCGGCAACGGCGCCTTCATGGCCGAGCCCGAACAGGCGCAGGCACTGGCCGCGAGTATCGTTGCGGTGGCCAACGGTGCCGGGGTCAATACCCGCGCCCTGATCACCGATATGGACCAGCCGCTGGCCCGCAGCGCCGGCAATGCCCTGGAGGTAGCGGAAGCGGTAGCCTTGCTCAAGGGCGAGGTGCGCAGTGAACGCCTGTGGGCGGTGACGTTGGCGCTGGCTACCCAGGCACTGACGATGGCTGGCCTGGCGAGGGACGAGGCTCAGGCCCGTGATCAATTGCATCAAGCCTGGCAGAGCGGCGCGGCCTTGCAGCGCTTTGAACAGATGGTCGTTGCGCTGGGCGGCCCGCAGGGTTTTACCGACAAGCCCGATGAACATTTACCCAAGGCGGCCGTGTCGGTGCCGGTGTGGGCTGAGGAGGAGGGCTGTGTCACCGAGATCGACACCCGAGCGGTGGGGTTGGCGGTGGTGACATTGGGCGGTGGACGCAGCCATCCGGACGACGTGCTGGACCTGTCTGTGGGCTTCAGCGAACTGGCCTTTGTAGGCGAACAGGTGAATGCAAAACGGCCTCTGGGTTGGGTGCATGCGCGCACCCAAGAGCAGGCCGGGCAGGGCGCATCCGCCTTGCGCGCAGCGTATCGGCTAGGCGCTGAACGCCCGGCCGCGCGCGAATTGATCCAGGCAATCCTATGAGCAAGGCTATCGTATTAGTGCTGGATTCGTTGGGCATCGGTGCCAGCGCCGACGCCGCGCTGTTTGGCGATACCGGCGCCGACACCTTGCGCCATATCGCCGAAGCCTGCGCCCGGGGTGAGGCCGATGGGCCAGTGCGCCGGGGACCTTTGACCCTGCCGAACCTGGGCCGGCTGGGATTGGGCTCCGCAGCGGCGGCCAGTGGCAATGGAGCGTTGCCAGGCAACTGGGGCGACGCGGCACCGATTGGCGCCTACGGCCATGCGCGCGAGCAATCATCCGGCAAGGATACGCCGTCCGGGCATTGGGAGATGATGGGCGTGCCAGTGTTGTTCGACTGGGGTTATTTCGAGCGGCCGACCGAGTCCTTTCCACCGCAATTGCTCGCCGACCTGATTGAGCGGGCAGGGTTGCCGGGTATCCTGGGCAATTGCCATGCCTCGGGCACCACGGTGCTGGACGATCTGGGTGAATTGCACATCCGCACCCAGCAGCCGATTTGCTACACCTCGGCCGACAGCGTCATGCAGATCGCCGCCCATGAAAGCCATTTCGGCCTTGAAGCACTGTACCGGGTGTGTGAAATAGCCCGCACCTTGTGTGATGAATACACGGTCGGCAGGGTCATTGCCCGACCGTTTACCGGCGAACACGCGGGCCAGTTCCGGCGCACCGGCAATCGCCGCGACTACACCGTGCCGCCGCCGTCAGCGACGCTGCTTGATCGCCTCTGCGACGCTGGCGGCACTGTGCATGCGGTGGGCAAAATCGGCGATATTTTCGCGCATAGAGGCATCAGCCGCTTGTACAAGGCCGATGGCAACGACGCGCTGTTCGACGCCACGCTCAAGGCCTACCGCGAAGCGCCAGACAACAGCCTGGTGTTTGCCAACTTCGTCGACTTTGACATGCTCTACGGGCACCGCCGAGACCTGGTCGGCTACGCTGCCGCGCTGGAAGCCTTCGACCGCAGGCTGCCGGAATTACTGGCATTGATGGACCCGCAGACATTGCTGATCATCAGCGCAGACCATGGTTGTGATCCGTCTCTTCCGGGCAGCGACCATACCCGTGAACATGTGCCCGTACTGGCTTATGGTGCAGGCGTGGCGGCGGGCTGGTTGGGCGAGCGAGCCAGCTTTGCCGATATCGGCCAGACGCTGGCGGTGCACTTGGGGTTGGAATCGTTGGCATGGGGCACGTCTTTTTTGCTGCGTGAGCCATAGCATCGCCAAGCGTCATTGGCCCCAAACTACGTTAAGGTGCTCATCACTTATCCATCATTACGTGAAGCATGAATCGTCCATTATTTGTCTCCCTGGATGGCCCCAAAGGCACGGGTAAAACCACGCTGTTGGAAGCCGTTACCCAAGCACTGCGGGCAGACAACAAAAAAGTGATCCGCCTATGCGAGAGAAAAAGCGATCCCTACAGGGCTGAAACCATGGCCCTGGTCAACGCACACGCCAGAAACCCCACCGATGATTCGGAGTGGAGAGTGTGTGAGCGATTTGCGGATAGCCGGCTCTGGATTTCCCGGAACGTGCTGACTAAACAACCACCCGACAGCATCATACTGATAGATCGCTGGTACCCCTCAGATGCAGCGTTTCGCCGCACAGTCCCGTTCGCAGCCATATTGCAGTTAAACCTGGACCGAAACGTGCGAGTGCCGGACCTGCATGTGGGCGTCATTACCAACCCCGAGGTTTCATGGTCAAGGGCAGCGCAACGACGACGCGGGTTGGGCAGTACGTTGATCCATACGCTGCAAGAGCATGTCGAGTGTACCCAGGCGTTTGTGCGAGCGGCCGGCGAACAGGGGTGGGTTTTGTGCCGTAATGAAGGGCCGATTGAACAGGCGACGGCGCAGGTGGTTGCTGAGATTTATGCTGTATTAGCGCGGTGAAATTGCACACGATTGGAACGACCCATTGTGCCTTTGAGTCTACCCATATCTACTCATTGGTGAGGTACAGCGCAATGGATAAGACAATCACTCTGGATCAACTGGCTACCACCGACCTCAGGTCCACCAACGAGATATGGCTGGGCGAGACTCATACCCAGCTATGCCTATGGCGTGGCGAACAAGTTTTCACTCACGAGATGATGAGCGAGGGCACCCACGATCAGAATGCCCAGCGCCTGTGCTTGCAGCTGGTGAACCCTGACGATCAAGCCGCAGTGGCCAACGTTGAGTTAATTGTGCGCGAACGGCTGAAAAAAATGAGCAAGGAGGGCGAGTTTTATCCCGCAGAGGAGGCCGATTCTCATCAATAAGAAGTGCATGAATCGATCGAGGGAAAGATCTATTTATGCCATTAATGCTGCCGCCATCGCCTCCACCAGATCCAGGAATGCCCATGCTCGAACATCTTGACCTCAACGCGTTGATTGCAGTCTATGGCTACTGGGTAATCTTCGTGGGCTGCCTGCTGGAAGGCGAAACAGTGTTGATCCTCGGCGGTATGGCTGCACACCAGGGCACCCTGCAATGGCTGCATGTAGTGGGCTGGGCCACCCTGGGCGGCATACTCGGCGATCAGCTACTGTTCTGGACAGGCCGTTATTTCGGGAGCCGCCTGCTGCCCAAACTCAAGCGTCACCAGTCTGCCATCGAACGGGTAGAGGGCATTATTCATCGCTACCCCATGATCTCTGTATTCGCCGTACGCTTCCTCTACGGAATGCGCTTAGTGGGGCCCATGGTAATAGGTGCAAGCGGTCTGGCGCCCTGGCGTTTCGCCTTGATCAATGTGCTGAGTGCGGCGATTTGGGCCACGCTGTTCGTCAGCGCAGGCTACTGGGCCGGCGAAGCGTTACAGCATTTCTTAGGCGACCTGAGACCGTATCGCCTGCCGATCTTCATCACAGTGGTAGCACTGGTGACCCTTGCGGCGCTGGTGCGGTATTTGCGCCGCCGAACCAAGGCGTCGCACCGCTGAGGTAGTGGCATAAGCCAAGTCACGACCAAAAAGGCGTTGCAACGTGGGCAGCAGATCCGATCAATACTGAACATTTGTGGGCCGTCCCGGAGCAGTGGACGGGGCTCACAGTCATTTGAGGAAACCGCGCGACACGCGTTTGAGATCAACTTCAATTTGAACTAATCATTACGCTCGTCCGCCTAACGCTGTGCAGATTGCTTCAAACCCAGGTTTTTCTGGGGTACTCACTCACACACGAACATTTGGTGAATCATGAAGAGCGAACAGGTAGAAGGTGTTGTAGACAAGGTTGCTGGCAAAGCGCAGAGCGCAGTCGGTAAATTGTTTGGTGATTCGAAGCTCGAGGTTGAAGGGAATGGCCGCCAAGTTGCTGGTCAGTTGACCCAAGCCTATGGCGATGCACTCGACAGCGTATCTACATTTGTTAAAGAAAAACCAGTTGCTGCAATCGCGATCGGTGCAGTCGCTCTGCTCGTTCTAGACCGTCTCTTTCGCCGCTGAGCCACCAAGATAGAACGCTCCGTCAGGGGCGTTCCCTTTTGCGTTTATCGCCCCGCGCGTCTGGAACTGTAGATCAGTGGGCGAGGGCGATCCACGAAATGGCCCGCATAAATATCATCCCATGCCGTAGATGTTCGGCGTGCATACGGCCTGGATCGCGAGTGTCTTGGTAGGTTCTGCATGGCACGCTCTGATCTATGAATCGCCCCGGGTGTCCTAGACACCTCTTTGTCTTAAACTGAGCCCAAATAGGGGGGGCCATGAGCAACCCGCGTTACCCCGAACAATTCAAAGTACAAGCGATCAATCCAGACCGAGATGAAGCTGCCTGTCACTAATCAGGGGGCGCACTAATCAGGGGGCGGTACTGAGGGAGTAAAGGGAATCCAGCACCAAAGCCCCCTCTGTAGTTTGTGGGGTGACACTACTGCAAATTAACGAACATCCCGCCATCCACGAGTAGCGACGCACCGGTCACATAGCGCGCCATATCCGAAGCAAGAAAAACAATGGGCCCCGCAACATCGTCAGGTTCACCCAGGCGCCCCAGCGGCGTACGCGACGTCATGTACGCCAACTTCTCTTCATCCGCCAAATCCTCCTTGTTGATGTCGGTAGCAATCGTCCCCGGCAACACCGAATTACAGCGAATGCCATACGGCCCCAGCGCAATCGCACAGGACTGCATCAACGAATGCAGCCCGGCCTTGGTCGGCGTGTAGTGCGTCTGCATCCCGCCGCCCACCAACGCACTGATGGAACTGACGGCGATGATCGCGCCGCCCTTGCCCTGGTTTTTCATCTGGTTGGCCGCCGCCTGCACGGCGAAGTAGGCGCCGTTGAGGTTGGTGTTGACCGTCTTCAGGTACACCTCGCGCGGCATGTCGAGGAACGAATGGAACGGGCAAATCCCGGCATTGTTGACGAACACATCCACACTGCCGAATGCCTTGAGCGCGCCGGCTACCAGTTTGTCACCGGTGTCCGGGTCGGCCGCATCGCCGCCCACTTCCACTGCCTGGCCACCGAACGCCTTGATCTCCTCGATCAACGAAAACGCCGCCTCAGTGCCCTGGCCACTGCCGCTGTGGCCGATCACCACACGAGCCCCCTGGCGCGCGCACTCACGGGCAGCAGCGCGTCCGATACCACGGGAGGCGCCAGTAATAATCACGGTTTTATCTGCAAGTAACATAAATGAACTCCTCGAAAAAAACGGCCTCAGCCGAGATAGTTGCCGTAACCGACCATCGCGATAGCGCCGAGAATCACCGCGATACCGGCCACCAATACGCTTTTGTTGGTAGCGCTGGTCCCCTGCCATTCACGGAAATACAGGCCCCAGCCGTTGGAGACGATGATGATGAATGACATGTGCAGCACCCACGAACTGGCGTCGTTCTGCAGGCGGCTTTCGCCCATGCCGTAGAAGAAAAACTGCAGGAACCACAGGGTTCCGGCGCACGCCACGAGCAGGTAATTGCTTAACAGCGGGGCGCTGCGGTCGGTGTAGTTGTGGAACGTGCGGTTGCGGCAGTTCAGCCAGAGGCACCAGAGGCCGTTGGTGGTCAGGCCACCCCACATGATCACCATGAAGGTCACGTTGTTCTGGAACAGGCTGTTGGCGCCGTGCTCGACAGCCGCGGCAGCCAGTGGGCGCCCGGCTGAAATACCGTAACTGAAGCACGCGCTCAGCACCCCGGAGATCACCGCTACCAGCATGCCCTTGGCCACCGAGAACTCGCTGATGCTGGCGAATTTCACCGCTTCCGGCACCTCCCGCTCCTTGATCAGACCGGCCTTGCCGCACACCGCAATGCCCACCAGGGACACTGCGACACCCCACAGCACCCAATGCCCGCCCTGGGAGGCGAGCATCGAGGTCAGCGTGCCTTCGGTGGCGTCGGTGAACAGGTCGCGGTACAGCGCTGGCATCAGCGCACCGAGGGCCGAGGTCAGGCCGAGTACCAGCGACATACCCAGGGACAGCCCGAGGTAGCGCATGGTCAGGCCGAAGGTCAGCCCGCCGATGCCCCAGAGCACGCCGAACAGGTAGGTCCAGAGCAGGGTGCTGGTGTCGGCCTGGCGCAGGATGTCGGCCCAGCCGGGCACGGTCAGTTGCGCGGCAATCAGCGGCACGATCAACCAGGATACCAGGCCACCGGTGATCCAGTAGCTTTCCCAGGCCCAGCCGCGGACTTTCTTGTAGGGGATGTAGAAACTGCCGGAGGCGAAGCCGCCGATGAAGTGCAGGATCACACCGAAGAGAATGATTTCCACGTAGTCGAATCCTTTTTTATTGTTGTGGTACCGCGCTGATTCAGCCTGGGGTGAGGCTGAACATCGGGATCAAATCCACGCTGACGGGCGAGGCGTCCGGGTGGCTGGGCATGATGTCTTGCATGCAGTGCCACCAACGTTGCATCAGCGCGGTGCCCGGCAATGCGTCGAGGCGGTGCTGGTCTTCGTGGGTCATCACGGCGAACAGGGCGTTGCTGGGTTCGTCGAGGAAGATTCGGTAGTCCACCACGCCGGCATCGCGCAGGGCCTGGGCGAGTTCCGGCCAGATCTCGTCATGGCGTCGACGGTACTCGGCCTGCTGCCCGGGGTTGAGGTTCATGCGAAAGGCTCGGGTCTGCATCACTGGCCTCCGTGGGGTGGCGTGGGGCTGTAGATGCGCACCGCGTTGTGCAGGAAGAACTTGCCTTGCACCGCCTCGGGTTTGCCCGCCAGGCAGGCCTTCACCAGGCCCAGGGTGCTTGTGAAATCGGCCAGGTGATCGCTGTTGGGCCAGTCGGCCGAAGAAGCAGCGGTCTTCGCCAAAGGCTTCCCACAGTACGGCCAAACGGTCGTTGTAGAACGACGGGTCAAGGATCAATCCAGCCGGGCCGAGCTGGGGGATTTCCGCCAGTTTGGCAAACACATTGGGCCGCTCGGCCAGGCGCATCAGGTCAGCGTGATAGGCCGATTCTTCACCGGCCGGCACGCTGGCGTTGGGCAGGTGATCGATGATGATGCGCAGCTCGGGCAGGGTATCGCTCAGGTGCAGCAGCCCTTTGATCAGGCGCGGGTTCGGGTTGGCGCTGTCCAGGCTGCGCCCGAATTCGGCGAGGCGGCGCAGGCCTTCGATAAAACCTTGGCGCTTCTGGTCATCAAGCAAATCTCGGTCCCACAGGTTGCCGTAACGCAAGCCGAGGAACAGCGGTTCAGGGGCCAGGGCTTCAAGGTCTGCCGCAAAGTCGCTGTGCAGCGGATCGAGGTTGCCGACGAAGCCGAGCATGCGTGAGTCGCTGCGCAAGGTGTCCAGCAACCAGCGGTTGTCGTCGCGCCACGGGCTGGCTTCCACGGCGATGGCGCCGATCACGTTATTTTCATCCGCCAGCGCCCAATAATCCGCCGGCAGATGCGCGGCATACAGCGCGTTGCCCGCCTCGGGCCAGGGAATGCCCTGCGGGCGACGCGGGTCGAACAGGTGCAGGTGGCTGTCGATGATTGGCCCGCTGTAAGGGGTAAGAGGCATTGCGCAATCCTTCGGAAGAATGGACAGGGAAGGGCCCGCACGCTAACGCGCCAGGGCCCGTTGCACCACCTCAGCCTTGCAGGTACACCGCATGGGTATGGGTGTACTCATACAGGCCGTGCTTGCCATCGGCGCCGCCGATCCCGGATTTGCGCACACCGGCATGGAAGCCCTGCATCGCCTCGAAGTTCTCGCGGTTGACGTAGGTCTCACCGAACGACAACTCGCGCACTGCTTGCATCGCCTTGCCCAGATCGCGGGTGTAGATCGAGGAAGTCAGGCCGTAGTCGCAGTCGTTGGCCAGGGCGATGGCCTCATCCAGGTCATCGACAATCTGGATCGGCAGCACAGGCCCGAAGATCTCTTCGCGCATGATCTCCATGTCGGCGCGGCAACCGGCCAATACCGTGGGCTGGAAGTGAAAACCCTGGCCCAGATCGGCAATCTGCCCACCGGTGACCAGCGATGCACCCTGGCTCAAGGCGGTGCGTACCTTGCGATTGACGCTGTCCAGGCCCTGGTGGTTGATCAGTGGGCCCATCTCCACATCGGCCTGGGCGATGGGATCGCCGTAGCGAGTGGCGGCCATCGCGGCGCTGATGCGCTCGATAAACTGGTCGGCCACCTTGCGCTCCACGTACACCCGTTCGGCGCAGTTGCACACCTGGCCGCTGTTGATAATCCGCGAGTCACGAATGGCTTTTACCGCGAGGTCCAGGTCGGCATCGGCGAGGACGATGGCGGGGGCTTTGCCACCCAATTCCAGGTTGAGCTTGGTGATGTTCGGCGCCGCAGCAGCCATGATCCGCGAGCCGGTGGCGACGCTGCCGGTGAAGCTGATCATGTCCACGCCCTTGTGGGCGGTGAGGGCGCCACCGACGCGGCCATCGCCGCAGACCACATTGAATACCCCGGCTGGCAGGTCGGTTTCGGCCACCAGTTTGGCGAACTCGAAGCAGTTGTTCGGCGTTTCTTCGCTGGGTTTGATCACGATGGTGTTGCCGGTGAGCAACGCCGGGGCCATCTTGCGGGCGATCAAAAAGAACGGGAAATTCCACGGCAGGATGCCGGCCACCACACCCAGGGGTTTGCGGAACAGGAAGATATTTTCATTGGGGCGGTCGCTGGTGATGATCTCGCCTTCAATGCGGCGCGCCCACTCGGCCATGTAGTCGAGGTAGTCGGCGGTGAAGTTGACTTCCACTTCCGCCAGGCCGCTGACTTTGCCTTGCTCCAGGGTGATGGTGCGCGCCAGGTGGGCGACGTTTTCCCGCAGCTTGGCGGCGATGCGGCGCAAGTGCCCGGCACGTTCGATCGCCGGTGCGCGCGCCCAGTCTTTTTGCGCATGACGCGCGGCAGCCAGGGCTTGGTCGACGTCTTCGGAGGTGGACGCCGGGACCTTCGACAACAGGCCGCCGGTGGCCGGGTTCAATACATCCAGGTGCGCATCGCTTGAGGTAAAGCGGCCATTGATGAAGTTCTGGTAGACCGGTACGGATGACATGCTTGGCTCCTCAGTAGGTACGTGACGGCGCTTTGGCGTCGGCGGCAGGGCGATAGCGGGCCAGGGTCGCCATGGCACCCTGGCGCAGCAGGCTGATGTCGATGGCCACCGCAATGAACTGGCAGCCCCAGGCTTGATAGCGGCGGGCATCGTCTTCGTTGGGGGCGAGGATTCCGCAGGCCTTGCCGGCCGCCAGCGTGGCGTTGACCGCATGTTGGATGCGTTCCTGCACCTCGGGATGCCCGGGGTTGCCGGCATGGCCGAGGCCGATGGACAGGTCGGCGGGGCCGATAAATACCGCGTCCACGCCTTCCACCGCCGCAATCGCCGCGACGTTTTCCACCCCCAGGCGCGACTCCACCTGCACGATCAGCACAGCTGTTCATGGGCGGTATTGAGGTAATCGTTCACGCTGTCCCAGCGGGTAGCGCGGGTCAAGCCGCCGCCGACACCACGAATGCCGTGGGGCGGGTAACGCATGGCACGCACCAGGGCCTGGGCTTGCTCGGCGGTTTCGACCATCGGGATCATCAGCGTTTGCGCACCGACATCCAGCAGTTGCTTGATCAGGTTGGCGTCGCTGCTCACCGCACGCACCACCGGCGCAGTGGCGTAGGGCGCCACGGCCTGGAGCTGGTTGAGCACGCTGGGCACGGTGTTGGGAGCGTGTTCGCCGTCAATCAACATCCAGTCATAACCGGTGCTGGCGACGATCTCGGCAGCGTAGGCGGTGGCGAAGCCGGCCCAGATCCCGTATTGCGCAGCGTCTTTACGCAGCGCAGCCTTGAAAGCGTTGTGGGGCATGTTCATGGCGGGAATCCTCAGCGGTTATACGGACGATGCAGTTGGCAATCGGGGTTGAGATCCACGCCAAACCCGGGCTTGTCGAGCACCGACAGGCGCATGCGGCCATTCACCGGCACCGGTTCACCGAGCAGTTGCGGATGGAACATCGGCACCACCTCATCGGCCTTGGGCGCCATCATCAGGAACTCGGCGAACGGGCTGTTATGGCGGGTGGCGACGAAGTGGTAGCTGTAGACCGACGAGCCGTGAGGCACCACCAGCGCATTATGGGCGTCGGCCAGGGCCGAGATTTTCACCAGCTCGGTGAGGCCGCCGCACCAGCCCACATCCGGCTGGATAATGTCGCAGCAACCCATCTCCAGCAGCATGCGAAAGCCCCAACGGGTGGCTTCGTGTTCGCCGGTGGTGACCAACATGCCTTTGGGCACGTTGTTGCGCAGGGCGGCATAGCCCCAGTAGTCGTCGGGCGACAGCGCTTCTTCGATCCATTTCAGGCCGTATTCATGGGCGCCGATCGCCAGTTTGGTGGCGTAGTTCAGGTCCAGGCTCATCCAGCAATCGAGCATCAGCCAGAAGTCCGGGCCGACCCGCTCGCGCATGGTCGCCAGTTCCTCGAGGTTTTTGCGCAGGCCTTCTTCGCCTTCCGATGGGCTGTAGTGCAGGGGCATCTTGCCGCCGATAAAGCCCATCTTCTGTGCGAGGTCGGGGCGGGCGCCGGTGGCGTAGAACTGCAATTCATCACGCACCGCGCCGCCGAGCAACTGGTGCACCGGTTCCTGGCGGATCTTGCCGAGCAGGTCCCACAGCGCCAGGTCGACACCGGAGATCGTGTTGATCACCAGGCCCTTACGGCCGTAGTACAGGGTGGACTGGTACATCTGGTCCCAGATTTTCTCGATATCGGTCACACGGGCGCCTTCCAGGAAGCGCGCCAGGTGCTTCTCGACGATATACGCGGCGGGCTCGCCACCGGTGGTCACGGCGAACCCGACGGTGCCGTCGCTGGCCTCGATTTCCACCACGAGTGTGCCGAGTACGTTGATCCCGAAACTGCGGCGGCTCTGGCGGTACTCGGGGTATTTGCTCATGGGGGTACTGATGTGATCGTCGATCCAGTGGCCGTCTGCCTGGTCGTGGTAGTCCGCGCCGCCGCCGCGCAGTACAAAGGCGCGGACGTGCTTGATAGTGAGGTTGCCCATGGTGTGACTCCTTGATTAAACAGTGGCCGGCGTGTTCGTCGCTTTTTGGCCTGGCGAATGGATACCGAGTACCAGCAACGCTGCGAGTACGGTGGTGGCGGACAGCAGGTAAAGGCCGGCCGCTGGGGAGTGAAAGGCGGTTTCTGCCCAGTTCTTCAGCACCGGGGCGATAAACCCGCCGAGGGCGCCGAAGGAGTTGATCAGGGCAATGCTGGCCGCCGCTGCGCTGCCGGCGAGGTAGCTGGAAGGGAAGGTCCAGAACACCGGTTGCACGGCGATAAAGCCCGAGGCGGCAAAGCACAGGGCGAGCATGCCCAGCAGCGGGTTGGCGAAGGTCACTGAGCAGGCGATCCCGGCGGCGGCCATCAACAGGGTCAGGGAAGCGGTTTTGCGGCGCTCGCCGGTGCGGTCGGAGTAGCCGGGAATCCACCACGCGGCGAACAGCGCGCAGACCCAGGGAATCGCCGAGACCAGGCCGACCATCAAGCCGACCTTGGTCCCCAGCAGCCCGCCGACTTGGGTTGGCAAGTAGAACACCACGCCGTAGACGCTGGCCTGGATCAGCAAGTAAACCAGGCACAGGTACAGCACGCTGGGCTGGCACAACACCGTGAGCAGGCTGCGGCCATGGGAGGTTTTTTGCTGGTCTTCGCGGTCCAGCAGGTCCTGGATCTGGCGGCGCTCTGCAATGCTCAGCCACTTGGCATCGGCAGGGCGGTTGTCGAGGTACCAATAGGCCCAGATGCCAACCGCGGTGGCCATCAGGCCTTCCACCGCGAACAGCCATTGCCAGCCATGCAACCCGGAGAACCCGTCCAGCTCCAGCAACAGGCCGGACAGCGGGCTGCCGAAGATGAAAGCCAGGGGCGCGCCAAAGTAGAAGAAACCCATGGCCTTGCCGCGTACGGCGGAGGGGAACCAGTAGGTGAGGTAGAGGATCACGCCGGGGAAGAATCCGGCTTCGGCCACGCCCAGCAGAAAGCGCAACACGTAGAAGCTGGTTTCGTTGTGGGCAAACATCATGGCGGCGGACACCACGCCCCAACTGACCATGATCCGGCACATCCACAGGCGGGCACCGACGCAATGCATGATCAGGTTGCTCGGCACTTCCAGCAGCGCATAGCCGACAAAAAACACCCCGGCGCCAAAGGCGAAGGCGGCGTCACTGAGGCCGGTGTCGGCCTGGAAGGCTTGTTTGGCAAACCCGACGTTGGCGCGGTCGAGGAAGGCCATGATGTACATCAACAGCAGGAAGGGCAGCAGCCGCCAGGAAATTTTGGCGAGCAGAGGTGCGGGCAGGGTCTTCATTGTTCAGTCCGGTGTTTTGTTCTTATGGGAAGGACTGTACGGCGCTCAATCCATGCGCTACAAATCGAATCTCGCTTACAACTGATAACCTTAAGGTATCGATAACAAGGATAAAAATGAGTAGTCCGTTGATCTCCCGCAGCCTGTTCAACCGCCTGCGCTACAAGCATCTGCACATGCTGGTGGCCTTGAGTTCCAGCCAGAACCTGCACCGTGCGTCCCAAAGCCTGAACATGTCGCAGCCGGCGGCGACGCGCATGTTGCGCGAGATCGAGGACATGTTTGCCTGTGACCTGTTCGAGCGCCTGCCCCGGGGCATGCGCCCGACGGCGCTGGGCAAGGAGTTGATCCGCTTTGCCGAGTCGGCACTGAGTGGCCTCGACCGCTGTGCCGAGGACCTGATGGCGCGTCAACAGGGCGGTTATGGCTACTTATCGATTGGCACCATCATGGGCGCGGCCCCGGACTTGGTGATGGACTCCATCGCCCAGATCAAGACACTCAATCCCCAATTGCGTATTCGCATCATGGGCGACACCAGCGATCAGGTGATCCAGCTACTGGAGCAAGGCCGCATCGACCTGGCGATCGCCCGGCGCAATGCCGCCACCGACAGTGAGCATTACACCTTTGAGCCTCTGGGCAACGAACGCATGCTGGTGGTGGTGCACGCCGGCCACCCTCTGGCCCAGCGCGAGCATCTGCCGCTGGCGGAACTTGTCAGTGACTGGCCGTGGATCTTGCAGCCGCAAACCAGCCCGGCGCGCATTGGTTTTGATGAAGCACTGCAACACTTGGCCTTGCCGCGGCCGGCGGACATTATCGAGTGCAGCTCGGTGTATTCCATGCAGCAACTGATTCAACTCACCGACGCTATCATGGTGCTGTCGGAAAGCGCCCTGCGGGATTACCTGAAAATGGGCCTGGTCGTTGCATTGCCGGTGGCGCTGGAAGTGCAACTGGAACCATTCGGGATGCTGTTGCGCAAGGGGCACCATATCAGTCGCGAGTTGAGGCTGTTCATTGACTTGCTCCGCAAAAAAGCAGCCGTTTGATCTTAATCCAAACACCGATAACGCTGGTGACGGCAGTGTTACCTAAAACCAATACTGAGTCGAAACACAGCGTAAATGAGTGTGCGGTTTCATTAGACCATTACAACCTGAAAAGCTACCAGCAGGCAGCACAAACGATCGATGCTCTCAGTGGTCGCGCGATCGCATGTCCAGCCTTTTGGTACAAGGTTCGAGGAGAAATCAGCTCTTCCTACATCATGGAAACATTCTATTCCACGGCTTCATTCATCGAGAACCTTGGCCTGGATGCGGTTAAAGCGATCAAAAAAATGCGCTTTTATCCCGATGATCCAGATGCCGCTTTTTTCCATGCCTTGGGAATTTACTGGGACGCATTCAATGAACGACTGCTGGGCATGAGCCCGCCGGTCATGACGTTCAACAGTATGTTCGCGATGTTTAGCGAACGAGGCTACAAGAATTTCTGGGCAGTGCCAGACAGCGTTCTGCGCCCGATGTCGACCCTACTCATCGATGAGTTCCAGGACGTCGGGGCGAACACCATCTCCTGGGTCAGAGCCACGTTTAGAGAAATTGAGCGGCGTGGTTTGAACGTGAAGACTTTCGGTGCCCCGGCGCATGCATCACTGATGGCCGTCGGTGACGACTGGCAAAGCATCTACGGGTGGCGTGGTAGCTCTCCGCGATTCCTGATGGAGTTCGACAAGGAATTCGAATCTCCGGCCCACACCGAAGTGTTCATACAAGAAAACCATCGCTCGCACCAGATGGTTGTGGACGCTGCCGAGTCGATCGCGAAGAAAACGCCAGGCTTCGAGAACAAACATGGTGTTGCGGTCAACAACGCTGTGATCGACAACCAAGTGCCCGTGGCGGTAGGTGAGTTCGACGAAAAGCACCTAGTTGACATGGTTGAGCATCATTACGAGGCCGGCCATACGATCCTGGTGCTTTACCGCAAGCGAGCCACGAAAGAGGAAGCAGAGGATGCCCTCGAAGAGGTGCTTCAGCGAGCGCATGACGAAAAGCAGAAGGAAAGAATCAAGCTGTTGACCTATCACTCGTCGAAGGGCCTTCAAGCGGATGCTGTTTTCCTGCTTGGCGATTGCGAGGTCACGAGTTCGTCACCCTCGAAGAATGACTTCTACGCCCAGGCGGGTATGGGCAGCCCTGGCAATCCATGCGGTTACGATACGGCTCAGCAGCACGAGGCGCTGCGGACGGCCTATGTGGCGATCACTCGAGCGGTAACCTTCTGCTACTGGTACATCACGTGGGACGAAAAGGTGCCAGCGTATGAGAAGGCGAGTCGTCATATCGTAGCGGATGACCCGTTCTGGGAGGTTGTAGGCCACCGGGCTGTATCGCGCTCAGATGGAATCAAGCGCAAGGCAGTGAAGGCGTGATGGCCAGGATGCCCCGGGCTTAGGGGCATGAGTCAGGGGCTGGCGAGGGGGGGCGGCTTTAAACCGCTCTCTTTTGGGCGTCAGGCTGATACTGGGGATGAGTCGCAGGGCATGGACTCCAACCCCATCAAGCCGTTCCCCCCACTGGTGCTATTGGCTATCGCAGACAAAACGGTGGCCAGCCAATGTTGACGCGCCACCAACTCTCCACGGCGTAGCGAAACTCATAACTGTCAATTACAGCAAAGCTAACTCGCCACTGATACTGCGAAAAAGGGTGTTGATTAATGATGCATCCCAATTTCACGGTTTCAGAATTTCCCACGTTGAATAAGTGCTGCTTGAGTCTGTCACAAAGATCAGCCTTGGTGCCAGAGTATGCAACATAAAAGTCCGAGTTCTGTTGCTTCAGTATGCTTGTGCCGTAAGGGGCTTTTTTACGTGTTTTCTTGTTTTTCTTAAGAACGATTGAGAGGGCTTCCTGCATTTCATCGACTGGCATCGTCGTTTCGATCCAGTAGACGCCTGGCGATTTTGGCACATTCGCATCGATGCAGTTAGGAGAATGGACGTCGATGACCGTTCTCTGCGCATTGATGGAGTGGCCGTACTCGTGCAAGAGCTTCTTTAGGTTGTCCAGTGTTGAGTTCATGGCTTTATTTTCTGATGTCGAAGCTAGCGAGAGGGTGTAACCTAGTGGCTTGAAGGCGTGTTTTCTACTTTGCGATTTGGTTGCGCGATAGTCATCGCGCCTTGTCACTTATCTTGGCCAGCAATAGTTGTAACGTGAGCAGTAGACGAAGCTGGAAATTTGTCACGAGGGTTGGAAGGCGCAAATTTATCTTATCTTCGCTTCCGTAAAATAGATTTCGGTTATTGAAGGCGTCAAATCTACCTTCAGCATTCCGATCAGGGAACAGAATGTATTTTTCCACGCAAGAGCCACTTGCAATTACGCGATAGACTTTAGGCATATCATCCAGCAAGCCGTCATGAATGATGTGATTTCTCACAGCCTCCACTTCAGTGAGCTCAGCACACTGCTCAAACAGTGTGCCCGCCATGCCATTTAGCGAGACTCGTTTTCTGTCACCATACAGACAGCCCCTGGAGGAGAGCTTGGGGTACTTATCGAATTGGGTTTTGATATTTTCAATTTCAATGGCAAGCTTGGTCGAGTAGTCAAGAAGGCTATGTAGTCGTATATAGATAAACCCAAGCAAGGCAAAAATCTTGGTTACCACTGGCGATGTAACCCAGCGAGTGCCGTCAGGTTCATCTATTTCCGGAAAGAACAGCGTTTCTAGATTCAGTGCTTGATAGAACTCACCTTGAAGCTGCGTCACCTCCTTGGTGCACTCTTGAATGCTCGACACAAGCTTCCGGCAATCATTGACATAGAGACCTTGGTTGACAGGGAGGTACGTTGAAAGCTTTGGTAGAAGCTTGCTGAATACCTCCTTTGAAAGTGCGCACTCCGAATTCATTCCTGCGGTCGAGAACAAATCGGGTGCAACCCGGATGAAATCCCAGTAGGCGTCAATTGTGCCGAAAATCTTCTCCTCGAAGGCGTCATGAAGCTGGGCACATATATGATCAATTTCGAAGAAGTGATTACCTGTCTTAGGTAGCCACGTTCCTTGAGGATCACGCCAGAAGAAATTATCCGGAGCCTCGGCAAGGTCAGTGAATGCCACTCCATGTAAACCTAAATAGCTAGCGCTCAATTAATCCATCCTTGATATTCTATGGTTGTTCGAATGCCTGCTGGGCTTTGGCACCTGGGCGTCCCGATAGCATTCTAAGTTCTGCATGAGGAACCGTGAAACGAAGAATTGCCGGGGTTCAGATGTGGCCTTCGGTTACAGTAGGTTGGGGGGGACAGGGGATGTCGCTATCTTGTCTGCCTGCAACCGGAAGTCGCTGATGTCATTCGCGCAGATATCTACCAGCATCGGCGGTGCGGCGATCATGATCGGGGCAACCCTCCTTCAAGGCTTCTTCTATCAATCAGTCCGTCACTGATCCCGTTTTTCTAAGGCCCGGCCAATCTACCTGAGCGCGTGGAAGGTAGATTGGCCGGGCCTGCTTCGTCTCTCATAATTGGTCATCACTCATGAGAACCCAGTTGCCGTACATCTCTAGCGGAGGTAGGGCTAGCTCTCAGCAACCTAGTGATGGGTTTATGGAGCATCTAATCTTGCGTCCCTCACTCGTCCGCTCGGGTGATCGCTCAAAGTTTTGTCCCGGATCAGCCCATTTTCTTCAGATGGTTGATTACCGTATGCCTGGATATGCCCAGTCGCTTGGCAATCTCCGTCTGCCCCAGCCCTTGGTCTGCCAGCGCTTTGATTTGTGGCCGCAGTTCTTCTGACGCAGCAACCATCGGATGAGGCGCTTTGGAAGGTTGGGAAGGAATCTCGCTGGCCAATAATCCGGAGGCGGTGAGGTCTATTCTGAGCTGTTCCAGAACCTGCTGGGGAGACTCTCCTCGTTCTGAAGCGTATGTCAGCAAGAGGAGCGTAAGCGGGTCTACACCAAGGGCTTTCGCAAGATCATCACTCACATCGAGCGTGACCGATCGGGTGCCGGATTCGAGCCGGCTGACATACGATTGATCGGCAGCCTGACCCAGTTCCTGCTGCAGCGATGCTTGACGCATCCGAAGGAATTGCAGAGCAGCAGCGAAAGAGGTGCGCAGTGACATAAGCGTTCCCGAGTAAACGGAACGATATGCGGCATTTGCGTTGTATAAAACAAATGCCTATAGTCATTCGCGTTCAACACATGGCAAGCCCAGCGCCAGCGTTCGGCCCTGCCAGTCGTTCCCTTCAATATACGCCTAAATCGACATTTAGCCCTGACGCACAGCAATCCAGATTTCGACCTGGCAAGCCGTGGCCAGGCAGCAAGGCCCTGAGCATCCATATGCAAATACTTCTCTACTCCGACCTCCATCTCGAGTTCGCCCCCTTTCAACCACCAGAGGTGACGGCTGACCTAGTGGTACTGGCCGGTGATATTAGCCTCCAAAGTCGTGGGGTTTTGTGGGCAAATGAGACCTTCCAGATTCCAGTGATCTATTGCGCAGGGAACCACGAGCATTACAAAAGCAACATCGACCGAACGGTCGAGAAGATGAAAGCTGCAGCGGCCCCTCACGTGCATGTGATGGAAAACGAGTCATTGATTATCGGCAACGTGAGGTTCTTAGTCGGTACTGGCTGGACAGATTTTTCCTCTACGGGGGATATAGAAGCCGCAGCGGCGACGTGTGCCAGAGACATGAACGACTTCAAAATGATCCGGGCCGACGTCAATTATCGGCGACTGCGGCCGGCCGATGTGATCGCAAAAAACCAGGCCACGTTGGGCTTTCTCGGCCGCGAGTTGAGCCAACCGTTCGAAGGCGGAACAGTCGTCGTGACCCACCATTGCCCGATCCGAGAGGTCGCAGGAGATGAGTACGATGGTCACGTAAGTGCTGCGTATTACAACCAGTGGCATCGGCTGCTCGAGCAAGCGGACTGCTGGGCCTTTGGCCACACTCACCGCTCGGTCGACACGGTGCTGGGCGGGTGCCGTTTGCTGTCAAACCAGCGCGGATATCCCGGGGAAGAATGCGGGTTCGACTCGCACAAAGTCATTGAAATTGTTTGAGGCCTGGAGAGTAGCGTGAGTGCTTTTGAAAAGATCCCACTTCCGATGAGGATTGTGTGGGCGACCGATATCGATTGGGGTGTTACGGTCGATGCGTATTTGATGAATGCAGCCCGGGTAGGGAATCGATACGCCGCCCTGGTGTATCGAGATCTATCCGGCGTCAGCTGCGATGGCATGACTGTGGTGACGCCAGAGGTTCGAGCTGTCAGCGAGCGGGGAGGTTACACGTTGGTGCGTAGTTTATGCGGGGCGGATCATTACGTGGTTGTGTCTGAGCTAGCCGAAGGAAGCGTTGCCTGAGCCTGATCATGGTGTGTGCGCTGAAGATATCTATCCCTGGAAACACCGTAGAGGGTTCTGAAGGGGCGCCTTGCGTGGCCTGATGCCCTACGAGGTAGCCATTGCAAAATCATGATCAGCTTGAAAAACCAGATAGCACTGATGTGCTATTTGGACGCAGCTAAATTGCCTGGACTGGTGGTCGGTGTGAAATCACAACCCCGCTTCAGCCGCTTTGACATCACGATCATGGAAAAGCTGGGCAATTTCTTGTGGGGATGGAGGATTAGCGACTGTCAGTGGTTTCAGCGTGGTCTCTATGGGGGCACCCATGACGATATGGTTCACGTACATACGACGCTCATCACAAGGCTCGTCCCCTTTTGCCCATGCCTTTTGAAAAGCGGTCTGCATGATGTAGCCATAGACTACTTCGCATGACGCTCTGTAGCTCCGTTCCTGTTCTTTCCAGAAATCCTTCTTCTGCAGGCTGGCAACGTCCGAGGGTGTCCAACCCTCTTTGGTCGTCCGTTCAGTCCAGTAGTCGTTGATGCAGCTCCGGATGTTGTCTTCGCCGGCCCTTATGGCCGCTTCGAATGCCGACTGCCAGTCGGCATAGACGGGGGCAGGACATACCAGGTCTTGTTCATGTTTGGCTAGGCCGTCTTGGTAGTTGCGCGCCAACAGTGCATCCAATGCGCCCCCGGGAGCCCGGGCTTGTTTGGTAGCGTCAGTCTGCAGTTGGGATAGTGTGGTCTTCGCGAGGTCAACGGGCTGCAGATCCAAGGACTTTAGCTTTTGAGCTACAGCGCTTGCTTCTTCTTCTTTGAACATATTCAGGCTGTACGTGCTTTCCGTTCTGGTCATGATCTGAACGATGCTACCTGGCAATTTCAGATCGCCCAAAAGACTCTGTAGCTTCAGCGCATAATGCTGGTTTTGCAGCATGGATAGGGAAGACTCAGCCGTTTTGGCTTCGGCTACAGCCTTGCCGGCCCGGAGCTTTGTGTCACGAGCCGATTTCTCTGCGTCGACTAGCTTCTGGTTTAGCGTCGCGATCTGGCCTTCGATGGCAGAACGCTGATCAGCCAGTTCTTTGTTTCGCGCTTCGCCTGCAGCCAAGGATTCGGACTGCTTATCCATCTGTTGTTGAAGCTTCCGTTGCTCGATCTGAAGGCGTGCCAGATCCTCGGAGACGACCTCTTTTTGGAAGACGGGTCTGACGGTGAAAATGTAGCCAACAACGACGACGATCAGCATCAAAACCTGGGAAAGGTTGGCTGTAACCGCTGTATACGGCAGTGCTTTGTCCATCCGTGAGATGCCAGCAACCGGGGTGGGATGCTGCGGTGCTTTGCTGTTTAAGCGCTGTTTTCCCAGAAATCGTGCGTATCGGTTACGGGTTGCCACTGTTTTTCCTATGGGTGTACATATCTGAGGGCGGCGCTGTCGCGCGGCGGGCGAATGCTACGGAAAAATGCGACCTTTTGCCGATTTTTTAGCACGCCGAAAAACACGCTACCTCGCCATGCCGGGTGCTGACTGCCAACCCCTCTGCAGAAAGCGCCTCATGACCCTCGAAAGCCTTATCGACGCAGCGCAACTTGAAATCCCGTCAATGTTGTGATGTCTGACGCCATCGGTGCCTTGTGTGGGCTGCATTATGATGACTAGGCTGTCGTAGATACTCTCACCGAGGCTCATGCCTGCACCTGAGTTGGAAAATTTCTAAGGTATATACTACATCAGCTATAGCACCTGCTGAGCCGCATGATATCGCCCGACATTCCTGTACAGGGATGGCTAGTCGGCGGGCTCGCTGTCCCAGCTCGGCGAAGATATAAAGTGAATGTTTCCATCCCCGTCCGACCTCAGGTTCGCGCCGGCACGGCGCGAATACCAGAACGCCCAATGCGCGCGGACAGTATCGTCAGTTGGCTGCCAGGCATCCGCATCTAAATTCGGAGCAGCGGCTTCTTTGAGCACCGCTGGTAACCAGAGCTGCGGTGGAATCGGGAGTCGGCTATGGCGGCAAGCCATGACCAATAGCGGCCAATGCCCTAAGCGCACAGCAGAGAGGCGTGTATAGTCGCTCTCTGCAGAGCATTCTTTCTCCAGGATTTTTCTGGCTGCCTCGCCGTCACCCGTGATGGGTATGTCACAAAGCGCCAACCCATGCGGCGGTCTGCTGAGATACAAGAGAGCTTCAGTATCAGGCCCGGGCATCCACAGCTGCTGATTGCAATGCTTCATCTCGTTTCGTACGAATTGAGCAAATCGGCCGCTAAACGCTGTTTCGCCATCCAAAGTGGCCCAGAGCACCATGATCGGTATGAGAACGCTACCCTTGGTGTGCTGCGCCCGATACTCATCAGTCCTGGCATGGGGGTGCCAAATCAGCTCCTGGTAGCTGCCGTGGATGGTGGGGTACTGATGATGCCTAGTGAAATTGAAGTGGTAGTAGGTCAGAAGCTCATCGCTGTAATCCCGTGCATAGCTGCGCCACTCCCTCATCGTCGACAGAAACATCAAAGCGCAAGTGAGTTCGATAACTTGCTCGTCGGCTACAGGGGAGAGCAATGCGCGATTGTTCTTGATGAGCGCAGCGATGTGGAAAGCGAGCTTCGAGGCCTCTTCTGGCACCTCGGATGCGTCAAGAACTCGCAGTCCATTACCGTCCAAGTGATGCCACAGAGTCCAAAGCCCCCTCACGGCGATGCGACCTAGAATCTCAAACAGCTTCAGGTTGATGTCGATAGGGCTGTGGGAGTTGACGGAGCAGGCCAGTGCATCTCGTTTTGCTGCGAGCGGCAGGATTTTCTCCTCCATCAGCTCGGCCCAAATCTTTGTGTGCAGATCCAGCAGCTCGTTGAAGGTCAGGCCGATGTGGGTATGCCCGATCGAAGCAGCCTCTATATCATCTTTGACCAGCTCCCAGGCTCGCAGAATGACCAGTTCACTGGCTCTGTAGGGGGCCTCGAGATTGTCTTGCGTACGAGACCAGACGAACAGTACTGAGAGGCAGATGTACATTTGTCGCAGCGTGGCGAGTCGTTGTACGGGGTCTTGGTTGCCAGCCTCCACGAGCCCTTCAATGAGTGCGGTGAAATGCTGAACGGAGACATCAGGTTCGTCGAGCATCGCGATGGACTTTTGGAACCGCGACTGGAGGCTCTTGCTCACGTGCTGGTGTTGCAACAAGCCGTCGGCGAGCAAGCCCGCCATGTAATCACCGTTCCATTCTTGGAATGAGATCCTATCAGTGGTTTCTCTTTCGATCATGCCTGTGAGGGTGTCTCTCACCGCCTCCTTTACACTACCGCCGAAGCAAAGGCAGATCACGATCTTCAGTGGTTCGTACTGATGGGCAATTCGCTTAGTAATGTAACCATCAAGGATCTCGTTGATTGAGGTTCTTACCCCTTGGGGCACTGCATCCCACTCCGCTCGCGTCAGGTCGCCCTGCTTGATGGTGAACAAGTAGAGCTTCTGCTCGCCATCGTCCTCGGGACTTACGGCGGCAACGTCGACACCAAACTGGCGTGGCCCTGTTGACGGACGGGAGATCACGTTGAAGCCCATCTCACTCAAAAGATCAGGCAGAACGACATCCAATTCGTTGCGTTCGCGAAGCGAGGCGAGGTATTCGCGGAAGACCAGTTTCATCGCGTACGCTCCACATACAAGAAATTGAGGGTCTGGATCTCTAGGGTGGAGGGCTCCAGAACCGACTGCCGGGGAATCTGGAAGATGTGTTGAACAGTGGCGAGGGATTGCTCGATCCGACGCATTGGCCCCGTATCTCCGTCGGCCATGTCTTGCGGAGGTGGGAACGCCGGCACCCAGCTGGCCATTCCGGTGCCGTACAGTAAGACTTGCTCGCTGACCAGGTCAGCCATGATAGAGGACGCGCGAGCTTCCACCATGTCATTTTGCATCTGCTCATTGCGTCGATGGTGTTCCAACTGACGCTGACGCTCCGAAGGCTGCAACTCGCGGATGTGCGAATCCCCGAGGCCTTCGAGATACTTATGCAGCTCCTGTAGCGCACGCTGGACAGCCTGTGATACCAAATCGGTGGTGCTTTCCGCGATCTCGTCCAGATAGTCTGACTTCAGACCTGAATAGTTAATCAGCACTGGATCGAACAACAGCCTCTCCAGATCACCCAGGGTAGCGCCTGATGCGTTACGCATGAGACTAACAATCAGGGACGCAATGAAGAGGGGCTTTGAGAAAAAGGTGCCGAGCGCTTTGCGTGCTATGAACAGGTAATCGCTTTCGGGTATTTCCAGTGCCTGGCTGAAATCAAATGTGAACACTCGACCTTCACTGGCTGCAAACAGGCCGCGCCTAAGTGCCAGGGCTAGGCTCAGTGAATCAGAGTGCAGCCAGCGAACCACCCATCTGTCCAAGACACTAGCATCCCTGCTCTCAAGCTCATGCAGGACTGAAGTGAAGCCAGTAAATGGTACGGTGGAGTCACCGAGGATGAGCTTCTCAATCAACCCCTGAGCCTCCGAAACGTCGCCTCTGCGAATCATCCCAGCCAAGACGATATCCAGTAGCTTAACGACTTCATCCTCCGGCTGACCGGATGACACGAGCGCAAGGAGATCCTGACGGACTTGGGGGCTGTAAACGTTGGCGGTACCCATCAACGCAAGGCCTATCGCTTTTTTCGCCGCCAAAGTGATAGGGCAGGCGGCTTGCTCGATAAGCCTGTACGTCGATCGCTCGACTTCAACAGGAGCATCTTTTTGCCAGGCCAGTGCCAGGGCGAGGAGAGCATCTCGCACGGACGGTTCAGCCTCACGTTCGATCACAGTCAGGATGGTTTCGACTAGATCCACACAGGTGCTGCGTACCTCCGCAGACAAATTACAGAGTGCCCTGGCTGCCTGGGCGCGCTGAAGGGCGTTCCCCTGTTCGAGAAACTCCAAAGCCTGCGCCAGATAGAAATCTGGATCTGCCTGCAGTCCGGCACTGATACATGCCTGCACGCAATGGAATCGTTGAGAAAGTGGGGCGTCCGACTTGATCAGCTGCAACAGGTCAAGGAGGCGCTCTGGTGAAGCTTGGCACCATTTCATTATCTCGCCGTACGATGAGTGGCTGAGCATAGGGTCATCGTGAGGAACTACCCCTGCCATCAGTTCAAGCAACTCATCGCAGTTGGTCGAGATGGAGCCCAGCGCCGGCAGGAATACCTCGATACCCAGATAAATCTCGTTGTGGGAAAAACGGGACGGTTCCGGCAGGGGGAGCAGGGAGTGCAGATCGATATCCTTCGCTTGATGTGCGTCGATCAAGGCCTGGGAAAACGGCGCGCTGTCGTGCCGCCAGCTGTCCTTGAAAATCAGATCAAGCAGTCTGCCTGCTTTAGCGGCTACAACGATCTCATCACGTGACGGGGTAGTCATCTCAGTTCCCTCGAAGCAATCCATTGCTCAGGCGCCGCCGAGCTTGGTAGTAAGCCCGATGTTACGACCTCTGAAGATAAGAGGCGAGTGGCCAGCACAAGCACTCCCAATTGCTGGCTGTCAGATGACTTACTTTTCGCTTGCTCTACGCTCCGCCAAGGCCTGACCACCAGTTGCCCACTGACTCTAGGGATCTCTTGGATGATCACTCTGACGGAGTCGATAAACCTCCAGCGAGGTTGCAATGGCTTGGCTGACGCCCATCAGCAAATCGTGCTTTTTCTCATTTTCAGGAACCCGGCAGCCCCAAAAACAGCTGAGTGTCAAAGCACAGCATCACCAATGGGGTGCGGCAGTGGACTTGGCCGCCCCCGCCGAAAGTTTCTACTGGTTAAACGGTGGGCGTTTCAGTTTTGACGTCATTGGATGTTCTGAGGTCTTTCCAGTATTTGTCCAATCGTTTCATGGCAGCTCGAGCTGCTGCGCTGGCCTTGGGATCGGTATCATTCTTCAGGAGACTGTAGAGAATCACCAGGCGCCAGGCTAGGTGACGCTTATCTTCTTGCAGCGCATGCGCCACCAACTGCTGGAGCTCATCAGGTCGGCTTGATGCCCAAAGATACATGGCTTGCATGAGCGGTTCGACTATGCCGCTATTCACACATAGTACGGAACCAACGCCCGGAATGTCGTGGGTGTGAAGGCCAAGCATGGCTCTGAGATCGCGAGGCGTTGGTCTGAAAATGAGATCCTCAGAATTGCCTAAGGTGGCAAGAATCGACAAGTTCAACGAAGTACCACCGTCGCCTCTATCCATGGGCGTCATCGCCAAATGGCTCAGTATCAGCCAAGGCTGCATATCTCCAGGCAGCCGCTCGTTCACTCCTTCGCCGAACTCAATGCAAACGCCTTTGACGTCTTTAGTAAGTATCTCCACCTTCGAGCCCTCGGTGAGGAAGGTCGGCACGGGCTCGGCGGCTATAAGAGCGCTGATGATTAGGTATAGGTGATTACCATCAGTGACTTGAGAGATAGCCGCTGCAACGCCGAGATCTCCGTCGGGCACGAATTGTGATTGCTGGAAAATGCGCTGGAGGGTGGCATTTAGGCTGTCTGCATCAGGTTGTCTATTTAGGTCTGCCGCCCACTGGGCAGAGATGTAGTGAGCCAGCTGCTCTGGGAACCGAATGACCAATCTTGGCCCGAGCGTCCGAGTGTCTATCCAGTGAATCACGCCATTTGTGCGCAAGCGCTCGATTCGCTGTTCGCCGAGTGACTGCTCTAGGATATCGGGATCGATCGATGGAGCTCCGTAGGTCTCGACGATACGCTTATGGTCGCGACCGTGTTCGGTTACATCGACCAGATAGGCGACTGCAAGCTTGGTGAGATCATGCTTCAGTTGAGGGTCTGCTCCGATGAGGTTACTCGCCCCCTCCAGCATCCGGAAATTGGGTATCGGGGGGATTACCAGGCGGGCTTCGTATACTGAACCATCAGTTGCTGATTTACGCTTTGGAGTGTGGCGGGGTAAAAGGGACGCGATAAGACGCAGCTGACGCGGGCGACGCAGATCAGGAATCAATTTCGCGCCAGTCAAGAAATGAGCGTGTTTGAGTTCTACAAAGAGCTTGCGAGCAACGGCGAACTCTTCGTCGGACAATTCCTGAAGCTCAACGGGTCTTACGAGACGACCAAGCATTGTTTCTTCGATGCGGCCCGCCACGGTGCGGTGTGAGTCAAATTTACCACTATCAGTCCCGATTACGAGTTGGAGGCGTTGCAGCTCTGCAAGGTGGAGCAGCTCTTCGAGCTCCCCGGCCGGGATGCCGTCCACCAACAGGATCAAACCACTCAATGACTGACCAGTGATCAGCCATTGTCTGACGTCATCCCGGGAAACCCCAATGGAGAGTTCTCGGGTCAGTCGGGATGAAAGGAATTGGAGAATGTCACCCGAGCCTCTACGGTCGATGTACAGGACAGGAGTGTCTTCCAGTTTCTCCACCAGTTGGATCAATGTGCCAGTGATGCCGGATAGTGGAGTGCCATGCAGGACGACTACTTCCGCTCCATCCTCGACTTCCTTGAAAATCTGACCTACTGCCTCGCGGGGGATCTGAAAGTCCTTGGCGATGGCCCGATGCAGATCAGATAAGTCGCCAGTTCGGCTACTGATCTCCTCGGCATTCCATTTCTTGAGAATGGCTGCCCAGACTTTCGGGTCTCGCCCCAGCAAACTGCGAATAGCGCCCTCGGTCGAGCTGCTAGCCAACTTCGATGCCGCCGACAGAATCCCCGCCAAACCTGCAGCATCAGCTTTGTCGTTTGAGACGAGTGTTCCATCGTAGGTCAGCACAAGCCGGGTCGACGCTTGATCGCCGTTCGTGACCAGTACAAGTGGAACCATGGGCTGGTGGATCCGGGCATAGGAAAGCCCTTGGTCGACGTCTTCATCAGTGATAGCCACAGTCGGGGCTTTCAGCTCAGCGAGCAACAGCGGTTTATCATCGAGGAACACGACAACGTCCGACCGCCCCTTGAAGAGATCTTTAGTTTTCCCGCTCCCATCGACAGCAATCTGATGGTGACCGAGCTGCAATTTCAAATAGCGCTCGGCACGGATGTTAGCCGGCAGCAGGGGGAGGGCTTCACGCAAGCGCGCGATGATCGCAGCCTGGAAGTCAGCTTCGTTTATCGATGGGCTCGCCGCCGAATGGCTGGCAGGTTGCGCCTTCGTCTTAGGAACGCGTTTG
Organism: Pseudomonas sp. ChxA; assembly: GCF_030263855.1. Lineage (NCBI taxonomy): Bacteria > Pseudomonadati > Pseudomonadota > Gammaproteobacteria > Pseudomonadales > Pseudomonadaceae > Pseudomonas > Pseudomonas sp. ChxA. The sequence continues at coordinate 3,583,166 of NZ_JARPMK010000001.1, read as the reverse complement.
TTTTTCGAGGCGGCCATATCGTCCTTGGAATGAGATCTGAAGGGGCGCATAGCGTACCCCATACTGTCTAAGTGGTGATCAGCTGAAGAACTACAGCTCTTAGTCGACCTCACCTAATTTTGGAGCGAAGCGCATCAGCGCAACCAGCGCCAAGGCAGCCAACCCGAACAGCAGGTAAGTTGCCGCCGGCAGGCCTACGAGATTCCCTAATGCCCCTCCTAGCAGAACGCCGGTCATTGAGGAGAGGTACGTCACTGCGGCGTACTTTGAGGGCAAAGCAGCTTGTTCGGCTGGCGTCAGATGCCTGACACACGCCAGCAGGCACAGTCGATAGGCCATCCCAAACCCTAACCCCAGCAACGCAAAACCGAACAGGGCCAGCGCATCGCTTCGCACGGCGGCTCCAATCAATATGCAGGCAATACCCACGCTCACATAGCCAGGCCCGCGCATGCCCGGGGCGATTTTCTTAGCCATGGAGATCCAAGCTGCGCCAGTGCGCAGGCCGGCAGCATCACCAGAATGCAGTGGGATTGCACGTTCGCCATGTCGAGCATGTTGAAGAAGGTGGGCATGAACACTACGGTGGATGCTGCACTGATCCATGCCAGGGAGCCTATGGTCAGTGGGTGGGCGCCAGTCAATACGGGTGTCATTCTGGGCCTTCGACTGCCGGGGTTGATGCAGCTGCACGGCATTTGCTTTGCGGCGTCGGAATAACACAATGGTCAACGGTATGCTGGTCACGAGACAGGCACAGGCATGCAAGTTGAAGGTACTAGCGTTCGCGTGGGCTCCTCCCGCATTGACTAACTGTTGCGCCACAATGGTGCAAACGATCGCACCAACCGTGTTGCCCGTTGCCGGGACTGAGCGTCCACGGTTGCCCAGCACAGTAACCACCAATGCGGACGCGGTTCCTGTCCCTAAGCTCACAGCATCGGTACTCATTACGATAGGCCTCCTCCGCTGCATTGCGCTGTTGATGATCAGCATCGCTCTGGCACCTCTGTGTAATCGCAGAACACATCCTGGTCTGACAGGTGGATCCCGATAGCCTGTAAATCCGTCGTGAAATTGATGGCTATTTGCCTCCAAAGATCCGAGCATTAGCTCGCTATGCGTGGTGGACGCAGAGGAGAAGGCAAATGGGATTGCGCTATCGCAAGCGGATTAAAATCGCTAATGGGCTCTGGCTAAACCTCTCGGGGAGCGGCGTCAGTCTTTCGATGGGTGGCGCGGGTGCCACCATCAACTTGAGCAGCCGACGTGGCGCGACCGCTACATTCGGCATTCCTGGCACTGGTTTTTCGTATCGAACGAGCCTTGGCTTCAGATCGGTACGTCGGGGTGGCGGTGCGGCTAACCAACTGCCTGTCCAGCTCCCACCTGTCCAACCTATCCAAAGCGAGACGGTTGAGGAAATCGCTGAGATTGGGATGCAAGAGCTGCAGCAACTGATCCTTGATACCTACAACGAACGGCAGACGCTTGATGCGGAGCTCAGTCACCGCTCCCGGGCTTTCATGTGGCGAAACCTGTTCGCAACCCTGGTTGCGCGCCCGGTGCTCACCGTTCTCTTTCTGCGGAAATTGAAGCAGAAGCTCGCGGATTGGATTGCCCAATGGAAGGCTCAAGTCTATGAGATACGAGCCATCATCGATGGCCATGGCCTGCAGTTCGATTGGTCGCTCAGCCTTGAAGTTGTCCGGCGGTATGAATCTGTCATCGACTCGTTCGATCAGGTCTCGCAAAGCAAAGTCATTTGGGACATCACGGGCTCCCGCGCCGTGAACCGTCTGGTTGAACGCTCCAATGCTCAGCGCGCAGTTGACCGTGTGCGGGTGCTTTTCCAGAAAGGCCGCCCTCGCTACCTTCCTGCAGTGGAAGGCGATACTCACCCTGAAGTGCCAGTGCTTCGCAATGCCAACGGTGCAGATATCTACCTGTTCCCGGGATTTGTCCTGCTGGAGAGCCCACGCAATTTTGCGGTCGTTTCGATCAAGGACATGAACCCCGCGTTTCGCTTCAGCAGATTTCGAGAGACCGATGGCGTTCCCAGTGACTCTCGTGTGCTTGGCTATGGGTGGGAGCGAGAGAACAAGAACGGCTCCCGTGATCGGCGGTTTAAAGAGAATCGGCAGATTCCCATTGCCTGTTACGGCCAGCTTGGGCTTACCGGCTCAGGTATGAACGAGGAGTACCAGTTCTCCAATGCAGAGCATGCGGAGGCGTTTGCCGAGGCTCTTGCAAGCCTGCGACGTGCAGCGATCTCGGCAGATGATCGTATCGAGCGGGCAAGCTCGAGGTCGTCAACCTCGAGAAGAGGCCTACCCGGTACCAAATGAATCTGGGCTCAACACAATAGCGGGTGTTGGCATGTGAGGTCAGGCACTTCTTGCGTCCGACCCAGTCAAGCGAGGGCCGGAGGGCCCTCAAATTCGCTTCTGAATGTCGTACAGTGAGCGAGCCAGCTGTGAGAGTGGAATACATCCTTTCCGAGCGACGAACGCTGTGTCCTCAGCCTCCTCCGGCACCATGTACAAGATGTCGAGCGGGAGCTCAGCGCCAGCGGCTCTCAATTCGCTCTTCAGTCGAACCAATGGCGCGCCAGAAGGGCCCACTACCAAGACGTCGTAATCGCTGCCGACGCCGTGGAGCGATGAGCCAAACATGAAGGCCTTGTAGTACTGCAGTGTGGGGCAGGTTTCGAGGAGAAAGCCTGCCACCTCCGCAGCTGTCATCAGCCCTTCAGCAAAATAGGTCTCAGCTCGTCCCATTTCAATACCTTACATCCCAACTGCCGCCCTGCCTCAATGGCGCTTGGAGCGGGCGATCCATTGGGGTTGGTGTTCCACGCAACGTCCACAGCACCACAACTGTCCCAGAGGCTGCGAACAGCATCAGCTGTCGGCTCATACTCCCAGATCATGCCTATCCTGAGTGAGCGGCCCCGCGAAAGGGTCAGAGAGAATACACGATCGAACTCACGGCGGACGTTCGAAACGTAACCTAGCTGCAGAATCATGCGGTAAGGGAACATGTAGTTTTTGTGGGACGCCATCCTCGCCGAGCCTTTTGGAATTGCTGACCCAAGTGATCCGTAGTTCCCCCATCCTACGGTCTTGTCTTCTAGGAAGGCGATCGCACTACCATCCCATAAGCACTCTTTGCGATAGCCGCAGAGGAAATCCATCTCTGGGCATTGCTCGTAGTATCGAGCAGCCAACTCGGCGTCCATGTTGTAGGCGTCACTGATGACAGCCAAAACGTCAGGCTGCTCACGAACCGAGATGCGAATAGCATCGCCCCCGGCGTGTTCTACCGAGATGACTCCGCTTTCACGCCGGGCATTCTCCAACGCATATTTCACCTGCCACTTCATGAAAAGATTCCGTCTAGCTGTACTGGATAACGAATAGCACGGCCGGAGACACCACAGACGTGTCGTTCGACCAGCCCTCGGACATGCTCCTGGTACTGGGCAAAGGCCTCGTGCTCGGCCTCGTTCATGTGCTGCTGGTTCGCCATTATGATGCGTTGGATACGAAGGTGATTGGGCAGGATGACATTACGCATCCTGTGCGACCAGGTTTTCGCGGAGTCTGACTCAGGGTCGTACTCAAAATCTGTACCTTCGCAAGGCGCGAGCCTTTTCCAGATCGCCTTGTTCTCCGCCATGGCTGCGGTAATGGCGTTTCTAACCTGCGGGCGCTCCTCGTAGGCATATACGCCTTGCTTATGGGCCAGTGCCGCTAGGTGGTTGCTCTTCCACATCAACAGCGTGGCTCGATTGTACGACGGGGAGTTTTTGTCGATCTTCGTATGGCAGGTCGGGCACAGGAGCAGGAGGTTCTCGAAGGAATCGGCTTCGAATTCGCCATCAGGGCGCTCCTCGTGACGTGGCCCTTTTTCACCATGGGGAATCACGTGGGCCATCTCCGCGATGTGCTTGTCACCCCCCATTTCAGCTGGGAATAGGGGTTGTAGGCAGTCCGGGTGCTGGCAATGGCCTGCGGCCTCTGAGAAAAGCCGGAGCTTGGTTTCCTGTGGAATGTGCTTTCGATCTGCCATGGTCGCGCCCTGATTTTGAGGTGCGTAGAGTAGCGGCAGACAGCGCAGAGTCATAGACCAACCTTGGGCGAGTCCGACATCAAATGACGCAGTCTGAAGGGATTTTTCCGCACGCTGACAGCTGGTGCGGAATCAGCGCTGTTAGTCTGCATGACCTGCGCATAGCCAAGCGTCGGAACCAGTGCGGTAGCGACAGCCATGGATTCAGTAAGGTGCTGCTAGTTGCGCGCCTTGTCAGCAGTGATGCCCTTCACACACTTCTCGAGGAAACGCCGAATGCCTTCCTTGAGCAGGGTGATGCTGTCAAAGACGCGAGAGGCGACCACAGGCTCGAAGTGGTTGATTTCCAGCTCGCCGTGCCGAAACCAAACACAGCATCACTGCTGATGTACTGAGCGCGTTGGGGCCTGAAGGCTTTCTGGTCAATATAGGCCGAGGAAGTCTCGTCGACACTGATCTGCTCGCCGGCGCCTTGCGTGACGGCACCATCGCAGAAGCGGGAATTGATGTTTACGAGAGCGAGCCTTCCAGGCCAGAGGCGCCGCTAGGTTCGACAACCTGCTGATCACTCCTCATCTCGCGGGATGGTCTCCGGAAGCTACTGCCGCACAGCTGGAAGTGTTCATGGCCAACGTAACCCGGCAGCGGCGCCGTAGCACCTGTCTGAACGGGCTCAAACAGGGTGGGATGTGCTTCTGGTTTTCGAACTGGCAGCGATCCTACCGGCCAATTTTCAGCTCAGATCCCCGTTTCCCCACCGCCAGTCCCCCAAAAGAAGCGCTTGCGTCGATGTAGCGCAGCGCCGACTGCATATCCTTCCACCCCACGTAGGTCATCAGCGCTTTGATGTCCCACCCATTCGCCGATGCCCATGTTGCGAAGCCTCTCCGAAGCGAATGGCTGCTGTATATGGCAGCAGGTAAACCCGCCTCTGCAAGGATTCTGCGCAACATCGGAATCAGGCTGTGAGGATTGATTCCCTCTGTTGAAAGATTGCCCCAGCGATCAATCCCCCTGAACACCGGCCCCCTGGCCAGGCCAGCAATGGTGATCCAATTGATATAGGCCTCCACAGGGCAGAGCATCTTAAGCGCCGGAGTGTGGTAGGTCGCGCCCTGATGCTCGCGATCACCCTTGGTGTACGGAAGAAAGAAGGAAATACCTTCCCCAGACGCCGCATAGGTGTGCTCGATCTCCAGACGAGCGAGCTCGTCGCCTCGGAAACCACGCCAGAATCCGATCAAGACCAGGGCGATTGATCTCCTGTGCCGAACCTCACACTTGTGATCACCTTGATGGTGAGCGTCATTTGCTTCGGTCTCTAGCCAACCCACAACTTGCTGCAGCTGACTCAATTGAAGAGGGGCAGCTTGCTTTGTCTTGGCAGGGTGGACAGTTCGAATACCTTTGAGAACCCGTCGCACGTCTGGCGTCTTCGTTGGATCTGGAAAGCCCTGAGTGATATGCCATTGAGATAGCGCCGCGAGCCGCTGCTTGAGCGTATTGATCGAGTGATGCCCGGCGTAGTTGGCCAGGTAGCGGACGATGCCGTCACCTGTAGTAGGCAGGTAGCCACCCCAGTCCATCTCGAAGTGCTCAATGGCTGTTCGGTAGCTTTTCCGAGTGTTCTCCCGGGCTCCAGCCTTCAGGTACAGATCGGCTTTGTCCATGAGATGGCCTCCAGATTGGGGGAGTTTGGCATTCGTACTGCCTAAATGTACTAAAAACCGATTTTACCGAACTGGGAGGCCATAAATCTGTATTACTTCATACCAGTTGTCGGCTTTTTAGCTGCACGTTCAAGTATTTTCGTATCATGTTATTCCATAACATGTGACATGACACGAAATAGTACGGAGGGCTTATGGCTCGTGGCGGCGTTAACCTGGCAGTGGTGCAGAAAGCGCGGAGCAGCCTGCTGATGCGTGGTGTGTACCCCAGCATTGATGCGGTGCGGGTCGAGATTGGAAATACAGGCTCCAAGACCACGATTGCTCGATACCTGAAACAGCTGGAAACGCCCGGGCCAGACGTAACCACGCGTGATCGCATGAGCTGTGCACTGCGCGGGGTGGTCGAGAGCTTGTTGGATCAGGTGCAGGAGGAGGGTAATCAGGTCTTTCTTGAGGCGCGGGCAGAGTTCGAGCATGAGCGCAAACTGTTGGCCGCCCGCACAGAAACCCTTGAGAGCGAGCTGGCAGAGCTTCAGCGCCGTCATGAGGTGCAGGAGTCCGCGCTGGCGATCCAAGTCGAAGAGCTCAAGACCACTCATGCCTCGCTGCAAGCTGAACTCACACGCAACGCCGGCATATCCCAGCAATGCGCAGACCTTAAGGTTCGCCTAGGCGAGCGGGACGCCCAGATTCAATCGTTCGAAGAAAAACTGCTTCATAACCGCAACGCTCTGGAGCATTACCGTGAGTCGGTGAAGGAGCAGCGCGATCAGGAGCTGCGTCGCCACGAGGCACAGCTTCACCAGCTGCAGGTTGAACAGCGCAAGCTGCAGGAGACGGTCTCGGTCAAGCAGGACGAGTCAACTCGGCTCAATCGAGATAACGAGCGCCTCCTGGGAGAGGCCAAGCAGCATGCCAGGAAGTCCGCCGAACTGGCGGACACTGTTCAACGCATGACCTCCGATACTCAGGTCACCCAGGTGGCGCTAGCGCGAGCGGAAGGTGCTCAGGAAGCGCTCAAGGAACAACTGCTTGATCAGAAGCAGGACACTGAGGCATTGCGTCAGGCCCTGATGGCAAGCACCACCACTGTCACCGCGCTGCAGCAACAGATAGGGGCAGTGGAAGCCGAGAATGCCACTCTCCGGCAAGCACTAGAGCAGGCAGTGGATGCATCAGAGTCAACCGATCGCTCGAGCGAGACGGGCGGGTGAGGGTGGTCACCCAGGGCCCACCCAGTGACTTTGCGAATTTCTAGCACGCCCCTTGGGCGGTCGCAGCCTCATTGTCAGCCATAAGGGCCTTGGCCAGCGCCTCGAGCGCATCTGCCAAGCATGCGTCCTCCCTGGCATCGCCATTTGCCAGCACGAACTCCTTGCAGTGACGAAGCAGTGCTTCCCTGTCATTGTGGTTAAGGTCAAACGAGACGTGCGTACACGAACTCCTACGTGTTGAATCAAAGGAGCGGTTTACCCGAAAATTGCCGGCGCATATACCGCGTCTGGAAGAACAAAGAATGCATGATGACCTGGAGGCCGAGGTTTGGCGCGCTGCCGCAGATTTTCACGGCCCGGCGCTTGAGCTGATTTTGCGTGAGGTGCTTAACAGCTACGAGCGCAAGCCTGGATTCGACCCGCAAACCCGGCTCTACGAGAAGGTAATAGGCGTCGCTGCGTTTGAGGCGCTAAGGGCGGTCACTGATCGTGAACATTTCAATCCGTCGACGATTGGATATCTCATGATCCGGGAACGCCTGCGCTTCCACCTTCGAACTGAGCTGCTCCGCCACCTAATGCAGCAGGGCCATGTCAAGATACGTTGATAGCTGTGGATCTGGGGATCTGAATCACTCTGATGTATCCCACTGTAGATCATCATCGGTATCAACCATCCTCGCAGGCCAAGCCTGGGTGCTAAGATTGCCCGGGCTATGCCGTATGCCACTATCACACGATCAGTTTGCGCGAACCTGCAGGCCAGATACATCCGGCCGTCACGTCATATTCATTGGTAACCGGCCACTAGAAGGGATTCGCATGTATCTACGGCAATTGGATGTCACTGGATTCAAATGCTTTGGTGAGCCGTTCACCATCGAGTTTCGAGACGGGCTGAACGTGCTCGTGGGAGAGAATGGGGCCGGCAAGACTGGCGTGGTCAGTGCAGTGCGCCAGCTCTTCAACGACTCGGAGTCAGGCAAGCGAATTATCAGTGAGCGAGATTTTTACCGGGGTTTTGAGGCGGGCGCGGTCGCTGTTGAAAGCATCCAGATTCAGGCGACGTTTTCAGGCCTGGACGATCAGGACGCCATTGCGTTTGAATCCTGGTGTGGAAATCACGACGAGGCCAAGCTGACTTTTGAGGCGCGCAATCAAGAGTCTCGCGGTCGCTTCAGGCACCACACCTACGCGGGTCACGAGCATGCAAAACCGTTTGAGTCCGAGACGCTGGACTACATCCATTGCATCTACCTGCCTCCGCTGCGTGACGCCGAGAACAAGCTTCGCGAAGGCCGCCAATCCCGTCTTGCCCGGCTCATGAAGGCCCTCTGCCGCAAGGATCTCGCTGCGGCCAGGAGGGCACAGACTCTTCACCCGCTGGAAGAGCATGTCGGAAACTTCAATCGTGAGCTTTCACAGAGCGACGAATTTGCGATCAAACAAGCCAATCAGCGAATCGGAGACAACCTGAAGGCAGCGCTCGGGCTCAATCTCTCTCAGGGCACCATGATTCAGTTCTCCGAGGTCAGCTTCTCCCGGATCGTGGAGGGATTGCGGCTTCTGTACTTCCCTAATCTCAGCGAGGCTGACACGACCCAATTCCGATCGCTGGAGGAGAACAGCCTTGGCTACAACAACCTCCTGTACATCGCATCGATCCTGGCTGAACTGATCTTGGAGGAAGAGGAGGAGCGAGGCGAAGAGACCTATCTGCGGCTCCTGCTGATCGAGGAGCCAGAGGCGCATCTTCATCCTCAGCTTCAACTGCGCCTGCTTCGGCATTTGAAAACGGTGGCTGAAGAGCGCGGCATCCAGGTCATCATCACCACGCACTCGACTGTCATCTCCGCTGCCGTCTCCCTGGATCACCTCATCCACATCTCCAATGACACCAGGCCAGTTGCTATACCGCTCAGCGCGTGCGGCCTTCCTGAAAACAGTCGCCGCTTTGTGGATCGCTGGTTGGACGTCACAAAATCCAACCTCCTTTTCTCCAAAGGGGCAATACTCGTGGAAGGAATTGCTGAGGCCATGGTATTGCCAGAGCTGGCGCGTATTGTCCTGCGCCCCTACGGCGAGGGGAAGAACTGCCTGGACGACTACGGCGTCTCCGTGATCAACCTCGGCGGTATCTACTTCAATCATTTCATGCAGCTGTTTTGCGATGTCACAGGTGATCAGCGAGGCGAGAATGTCCCGATCAGGTGTGCAGGGCTTACTGACAATGACCCCCCGAAATCTATCCGGTCGGTTGAGGGGGAGGACGGTAAAGATGCTCCTGTTCCGTTCCTTCCTCATGATGATGACCTCCAGGTAGGGGACAATCCAGCATTGGTGCTGATAGCGCCGATCAGTCAATCGCAGTTCGGCAGATTGTTCGTGGGTAAGTACAAGACCTTTGAGTACGACATCGCGATGGAGGGTAACAACCTCAGATTGATGTCGACAGCTGCGGCCACTCTCTGGCCTGTGCAAGGTGGGGGAGTGGTGAGGGAGCTGACAAGGCGGGCTGGCCTGGACTACTCGACCATGAGTTCAGCGGAGAGGGCGCCGTACGCGAATGACATGCTTGATCGAATCGAAACCAAAGAAATTGGCAAGGGGTTCTATGCGCAGGCATTTGCAGACGCGCTGGCTAACGTGAGGGGCGGCTTCATCGTGCCGGAATACATCCGCTTAGCCATCCTCTGGGCTTGCGGGATCGAGGAACAAGCCGAATGACCTGGGTCAGGCCTAAAGGCTCGAGGCCGAAGGATGCCGGGCGATGAACTTCACCAAGGAGCAGTTGGAATACATCGCGGCGCCGCTTGATCAGCATAGCTACCTGAAAGCATGCCCAGGTAGTGGCAAGACCGAGGTGGTGGCTGCAATGGTCTCGCAAACCATTCAGGCGTGGTCAAGTTCGCCTTCGGGTATCGCCGTTCTGACATTTTCTAACAGCGCGACCGACGAGCTCCGGAGCAGGGTGCACAAGTACTTGGGCGGGCCGATCGGCTTACCGCACTGCATCTCTACCTTCGACAGCTTCGTGTTGACTAGGTTGGTGGCCAGCATCGCCAGCGAGTTGACGGGCTATCCAGGCAAGGAGGGCGATTACCGTATTCGGATCCTTGAGAGGGAAGCAGATATCTTCCAGACCCGGCAGCGGATTTGTGGTCGCCGCGTGTCAGCCTGCCGGTACAACTACGATCTTGCAGCAGGCCGGTTCAAGTTTGCGACGGGTGAGCGAAGGTTCGATCAGCAGCTCAATGACGCAGAGATCACTGAAGAGATCAAAGCTGATTTAGTAGCTACCAAAAGGCGACTCTGGCTTGCCGGTTACGCGACCTATGCTGACATCGACATGCTGGCGCTCATGGCATTCAAGGAACGTCGCTTCGATGGCTATTTCTCGCGTGTTACCCGCCGCTTCCCCGTGGTAATCGTGGATGAATGCCAGGATCTCTCCGCCGAACAACTGATGATCGTACGCAAGCTCAGCGGGATAGGGGTTAAATTCCACTTTGTCGGCGATCTCAATCAGTCGATCTACGGCTTTCGCAGGTCGAATCCAGCCAATGTCAGCCAATTGATGGAGACACTCCAGTTCAAGCAGTACGAGCTGACAGCCAACTGGCGAAGCGGCCAGGCCATTGTCGACCTCTGCAGTAACATCGTCGGAACTGGAAAGGTTTCGGGGAACCCTGAAATCGCCTCCATCCAGCCAAAAATTCTCGAGTACGTAGGCTGTCCGTCAGAGCTATTGCCAACGATCCGCGCCCTGACAACGGAGTACGGTAAGGTCGTGATGGTTGCGCGAGGGCATACGACCCTCCAACGACTGCGCAACGGGAAGACCTTCGAAGGCATAGAGTTACTCGCAGTCGCCTGCATCGGCGCCAGCTCAGGAAGCCTGAATGACCTCAAGGTGAGTGTGAGAACATTTGCCTACTGGCTGGCGGGGAAGCTCCAGCTACAAGTCAAAAAAGCAGGGCCCTATTGCCCAGTCTCAATGGAGTCCAAATTGAGCTGGCGCAAATTCCTCCACCAGAGCCTCCGGTTCTTGGTCGCCAATGGCGCCGGCGACGCAAACCAAACATGGACGGCATGGGTTCGTACCGCAAAGCTCGCGCTCCGACAGCTACCAGATCAAGGCTTCGTGCCCGACGAAATACGGGAGGAGCTGCAGGAGTTGAGGGGGCTTAATCTCGTCGCCCAGCGGGGAGAGGGCAACAAACCGGTGTCCATACGCCTTTTAAGCCAGGAGATCCAGGATGGAGCACCGGAGACACTACGCTACGAGACAATTCACCAGGTCAAAGGCGAAACGCACGATGTCACCGTGGTTGTATCCTCCAAAACCCGAGGCAAGCACGAGTCCCATTGGGCCGACTGGCTCTCTGATCGCAAATCTGAAGCCGCACGCTTCGCCTACGTCGCAAGCTCCCGCCCCCGGCATATGCTCATCTGGGCGGTAAAAAAACTGAAGCCGAAGGAGCGCCAAGCATTGGCCGAGTTAGGCTTTGAACTACCCTGAGCAATGCGCTGGCTTAGCTTTGTGGTGCTCGTATTTGGGAGGTGGCGCCGGCGGCGCCCAGAGTCGGTATAAACCTATTTTTTCACCTGTTAACTGCTTTGGTTTACAGCTCAGAAAATAGGTTTACACCTTTCCAAGACTCCTGTTGGAAAGTCTCTCTGGTGGGCTGGGATCAGTCAGCCGATGATTAGGTGAACGGGGGTGGTTATGGCAGTGGTGTTTTTTCTACCTTGGATAGCGGCTACTGAGGAGCTAATGATCGCAGACATGCGCCTCATCCCTTACGAGCGCGGTCGACTCCCTGGCGAACTGCTGGGCATCCCTCAGGCAGCTTTCGACGGCGTTCTAGGTAACTATGGCGACCGGGGCGTTGGGCCTCACCCCTCGCAGCCAATCCATCAAGCGGCACTCATCATCTGGGATGAGGACACGCCAGGCCTGAACGCATCGGATGCCCAGATCCAGGAGCGGTTGGTTCAGGGTTCCTACCTCGCATTTTCCGCCTTAGCACAACGCAAGTTCTGCTCAACGTTTGAGTACTACAACGCAGACACTCTACAGGTCGTGGCGCAGCGGTTTGATGTCGGCACGCCGACTCACTCCTGCATGACCACGCGCCGGCGTGACGGCAATACTCAAAACATGCTGGCGGGGAGCGGAGGGCTCAAGTTCGTTCGGCCGTACCACGTCGACAACCGTACGCGCTTCACGCTCGACGCGCCACTGCTGGATGCTTTGCTCAAACTCCCTGACGGAGAATTGAAGGAGCGCATCGATGAAGCGATCGTCTCTTACCTAAGAGCCAACACTGATGCTTCTTCCATGGATGAGCGATCAGAGCTGATCCTGATGAGGATCGCCATTGACACGCTGCTGGCCGTTCCGCATGACAAGGCAGCCTTTCGCAGGGCGATCAACGAACACTTCGACGAGCTACCGAACCCGCCCACCTGGTACAAGGGCAATTTGGACGAGCGCTGGTGGTGCAATCACTGGGACAGCAACGTCAGCCGCCCGCTCGACGCCTGGGTTCACGATGTCAGTGCCGCACGCAATGCTGCCGCGCATGGCCCAGGCACTGGCCAGAAGGGAAGCATTTGGCCTCGCCATAACCACCTCATTCTCTCTGCGTGGTTGTTGCCTCTTATTGTCAAGAAGCTGCTCGTCCAAGCAGGACTCTACGAGTTCAGCGCCGAAGACAAGGTCGCACGGGCAGGGTTTGAGGTTTTTCTGGCCCACGATCTGCTGGCGTTTACCGATAAGCATCAGAACAAGGTTTGGTGGCAAATAGCCGAGTCTGAGCTTTATCTGCCTCTGTTCGTTGAGCAATTGCAGCGAGCATGCGAATGACGAAACTTGAGTCAACGTGTGCTGCTACGCAGTGGGATGCGGGAGGGGAATCCGGGATAGAAGTGAAGATCTAGCTTGAAACCGCCCCCGACCCGGTGTGTAAACCAATTTTTTGATGTGTAAACCACCGCGCTTTACACGTCAAAAAACTGGTTTACACATTTTCTGAGACGCCAGCCTCAGGCGACCGTAACCACCTGTCGGGATCGAAGTAACAGGCACGCCTGAAACTGGCACCGGGCTCGCCTATGAGGGGGAGACAGTGAGCGGATGGCGATGATGTAGGATAGGACTAGACCGCAGAAGGAGCGTACTCATGAGCACTTTGCCCCCCGATCAACAGGCCCGTTATTTGGAAGTGCTCGACGCCGCAAAGCGCTTGTATGGCGGCGATTTCGACGCAGCCATGCACTGGATGACACGTCCGGTAAAAGCATTTGGCGGCAAAGCCCCTGCCAGCATGATCACCAGCAGTGTGGAGACTGAGACCACTGTCGAGTATGCCAGGCGTTTGGAGCATGGATTCGTTGGCTGATAGGCCTGGATTTGCGTAGTCAAGCATCCAGGCGGACTGTCGCCGATTCCGATACTCAAGCTCAAGCCGAGGCTGGTCGACCGTCCACTAAGTCAGGCCCCTGACCCTAAATCGTCGCACGGCTGCGCCCGGGCGACCTCACGGTATGGCCCAGGGAGAGCAGGCGAAGGAAGGGACGCCGGCAATGAGCTCGGAAAGAGATTGCAAGGGTGATGGCCAGGATCGAACGCCTGCAACTACTCAGGTTCAGCAGGCGATCATCGCGTGCAATATGATTCGCGAAGTTCAGTCCTAGACAGCCAATCTTTAGCCATGGGCCGGGTTGCATTTTCGAAAAGTGAGTTGATCTTTCAACGAAAGTGCGGCTCTGCTCTACTTAACTTGAAACCAGAATGCGTGAGTTTTGCCGTGTGGCAGGACTCATGTTTTTTATCGCACGATAGTCAAGGCTTCTTTCTGAAAGGCCGGTTATGAAATCCATGGATAACATGATGTGCTATCAGAACATCAGGAGCTGCGAGGACAGCTCCTTTCTTTAAATCGCCTACTTAACGTAAGCCTTTTCTTCAGCGACCCCATATTTGCAGGTCACTTGGCGCTGAAACGCCCCACGGTCACCTACCTGGATAATATAATTGATGCGCTCTATCTCCAGGTCTTTAGCACACTGCTTTAGCGTTTTTGCTATGTCGTAATGAATTTTACGGACATCCTCGGGAAGTTTGTAATTGAATTCTGGATATTCAATCGCCCAAACAGTGTCGACACTATCTAGTTTAACCCATTCTTTTTCGGCCAGAAACTTGTAAGCTTTCTTGCGAACAGCGTTCGCATTTTCAAAGTCAAGCGACAGTGTTACGTGAGTCATATTCATTTCCTTAACGACCTCCCTACCAGGTGGTAGCAAGTCCATAAAGATCATGTCAGAGACTGTATTTAACTTTCCACCCATAGTTAACACCTGCGCTCACATTGTCCTCCATGCACTACAAAGTGCGCATGGATTGCCAATTGTCCGCGTCAGAGGACATTCGGGATGGACAGCCGAGAAGTTGACGATATCATTGCGCCACCAGCAAGGACGTGACCGCATGACAACAGACGCTATCGCACCAGGAAGCGAAATCCTCAAGAAAACCCAGCGCGGGCTGAGCGCGAACCTTCTCCGTGCTATGCAGGTATCAGGCATCACCGAGACCGGCGAGCCAAAGAAGCTGACGCAGCAGCACCTCTCGAATGACTCAGGCATCGCGCGATCAACGATCAGCAAATACCTGACGCAACACACCGATGCCAATCCTGACCTCGAAACGCTCTGTCGACTGGCCTCTGCGCTAAACATTTCTCCGGCGCTGCTCTTGATGAGTGAGGAGGACTGGCTGCAGTTAGCACGTGCGCTGCTTGAAGTCGGTCATGTTCGTAATAATGAGTCCATCCGCACCATGATTGAAGCGCTGGGCAATGAGCAGAACAATCGCCCTTTGACACGAGCGGCGACTGTGTTGCGTATGGCCAAGTACGTGGGGGTTGAGAATCGCTCTGATTCGAACCTGGGAAGGAAGGTACAGCAAGGCATTCTTGCTACCGCTGCGATGCCAGCGCATCCGGATTTCGAGCAAGGCATCTACACACATCTTTTACCGCTGTGCATCGTGATGGGTGCACGGATCATTGACCGGGGAACAACCCATGAATCTTGATGAAATCTTGTCGACCTCCAGCATTGAGGCGATTCTGTCGGTCTCCGATGTTGAGGACATCAGCGCAGTTGTGAATTACCTCACCGACAATGGGGAAGGTCGCCTGGCCCTAGATGGTGACGTCTGCAAACGACTTGTGGCTGCACGCGATGCAGGCCGCTACACAGATGCTGATCACCAGCTAATCGCAAGAGAGATTCGTCTGTTCGGTGGTAACTCGCTGCTCAACTTGTTCCGCAAGGACGGAGTCGCGTATGACGAGATCGTCGACGATGTGGCTAAGCATCTTAAGGTCAACCATGCAGACGATCCCGTTAACGTGGTGGAGCAGGAGATTCTCGGGAAAATTCTGTCCCGCGCATTCGAGCAAATGACTGACGCGGAACGCAAAGCGGTGTTGGATGAGTTGGGCGTCGCGAGCTATTCCACTGCAGGCCCTGCAGCGGCGATCGCCGCGATCTGTGCCGCAAAAGCCGGAGGCTTTGCGACTTACAAAATCGCAGCGATCGTGGCCAACGCCATAGCCAAGGCCATACTCGGCAAAGGACTTTCATTTGTAGCTACCGGCCAGCTCATGAGGAGCATCAGTGTTGCGATTGGGCCTATCGGGTGGGCGATAACTGCGTTGTGGACAGCTGCTGATCTGGCCAGTCCGGCCTATCGGGTAACGGTTCCATGTGTGGTTCAACTGGCCTACATGCGTCAGAAGGCAATCATGTTGCGCACAGTGAAAACTTGCAGCCAATGTCAGCATCCAATTGCCCACACTGCACGCTTCTGTTCAGAATGCGGCAACGCTGCGGCTGCTTAATCACCAATGAAAGATATGAGATGGGGAGGTGCGCGTCCCATCTCAAGGAAAGGTAATGCTTGGGACAATTAAATTAAGAACCTACTGGCGTAGGGTTGACTCATTCGAAATGGCCGTTGACGACCTTCATAGGCTCAGAGCTCATATTGTGTCGGAAACCGAGGAGCCCATCCGTATTGGCTCTAAGGTGTTTAGGTTCTCCAACGGGTTCACGTTTTTTGCTGACAGTGGCATCCCTCAAGACCTGCATTTTGATGAGTCGCCTGAAGAAGTTATTGCATTAATTGACGCTGAGCTGAATAGAATATTGGCAGGAGTGCATAGTTAGCCAGGCCAGCAGGAGCAGATTGTTTTAGGTTACGGATAAATGATGCACTTTTCTATCGTGCCATGCTCCATCGCTAAATTTCCTCGAAACAACCGAAAAGTTTAGAGGCGTCCTGGGTATAAACATCAAAGGGCAGAGACTTCTAAACAGCATCAGCATCAGCATCAGCATCAGCATGCAGATCGCAGTCTCGCTTACGCGGTGCGGAGTTTACTGACCTTTAAGGAGGGGCCATGGTCTCAATAACGTACGTAGTTGTCCTGCCAGTCGGCGATAGTATGAGCACGTTCCAAGGATGGCATAGAGATGTCATGGCTTGGGAGACTTTAAGCATCCTCACCGCCGTCACTATGGGGCCTTTTGATACGGCTGAAATATTTATGAGTCAAGAGAGCCTAATAGAATACAGAAAGACGTCTAGAGGAAGAATCGTTAAGGTGATCGGCGGGCACCTTATAGAATCCATTCCGAATCTGGTAGAGAGCCCAATGGCGATCATTCTTTATCCTAAGAGGTACTCAAGCGACGTGTCTAGGCTGGTATTTTCTGAAGGGGTATCAGCCATTTTTGCTACAACGGGAGAGGTTCGCGGCGCGATTAATCTGGAAAACTTAGAAAATAGATTTTCGGTGAAAAATTTCGACTATGAGATTTATAAAAAAATCAAGCATGCTAGGGTCTCGGCTGGCATCTTAAAAAAAATGCCGAAGCTCAGGTCGGCGTATAAAGTCGGTGCGGACTTAACGTTTTTCGGTGCGGGCACGACGATAGCGAATGAGTTTGTCCTTGCATCTCTTGGGTATGACTACCCAGACACTGAGTACATAAATCCGCTTGAGAATCAAAATTATTTCGATGCCATCGCTTCCGGCGCCGAGACTGTTCTTGATGTTTTGAAGAATGATGGCAAGCGGGGTGTTGTTTTATATTCCCCGGCTATCGTTAGCGAATTGTACAATACCGGATCGCATCGCTGGAATCAGTTGCTGAGAGAAATAAAGCGACCGCAGCATCGAAACTTTATTAAGAATGCCCTAATAAAAAACCCTGGGTATTCAGGATACATTATGCCGGAGGGGCACACAGCAGAAGATCATCCGAATACGGATCCGCTGACAGCAACCATATTAAACGAGAGGCAAAAGGAATTAAAAGTAACTAATTACTCCGTAGCTCTGCTAGCAAGTTCCTTAGGAGTTCCGGCCATCAGACTCCCTAATTCAGTGAACTTGCAAATGTCTAGCCTGCGGGAAATAGCGCGTTTGCACGATGGTTGGGGAGTGACAGGAAACAAAAAACTGCAGTCGAAATTCAAGGCTCTGTCTGATGGTTTGGGCGGTGCATTTAGTGAGCGATTTAAATACTTATTGAAAAAAAGGATTGATGGGTGTGTTATTTGCAGCGACTCTCCGTTGGAGTGGGCTGTTGTAGATGATTTGCCACTTATGATTAGTCATGAGGTCTGTCGAATACCAATGACGCCAGGGAATATGTTGTTACAGTTCTCAGCAGTTGGCTCGACCCATGAACTGCCCGTTGAAAAACTGCGGGACATCTTGGTCATTCGCTCTTTTAAGCGAGGAGACAAGCTTGAGGGAGTTTTGCAGGGCGCAGTGGAAGCCTTTCCCATGTCGGATAAGATTTCCGTAAAATTCGTAGATGTATATAGTGTAGGTGAGGTTGTTGCCGCCCTGAATGAATACTCCGGCGGCATGGTGATATTCGATTGCCATGGGCACCATGATGGCATCAGCGGTGTCGGTTGGTTGAGCATTGGGGATGAGCAGCTCAACACTTGGACGCTCCATGGTGTTGCTAGAATTCCGCCGATCGTGGCTCTGAGCGCTTGCTCAACCTCTTCAATTGCGGGGTCATATGTTTCTGTTGCCAATGGATTTATGCGATGCGGCGCTTTGAGTATTATAGGCACATATCTTCCCGTTGACGGCTTACACTCATCAGCATTCATGGCTAGGATTATCTTCAGAATAGATATGTTTTTATCTTACCTTCGACATAACGAATATGAAGTAATTAGCTGGCGCTTATTTATTTCGCACTTTATGCGCATGTCATATGCTACGGATGTCTTGATGCACTTCGTAGAGTGCGATATTTTGACTGCTGAAGATTATGCCTCGATCCATGTGCAGGCGAATAAACTAATTAATGATTTCGATGAAAATTGGTATGAATTCTTAATTGGCAGGGTGGCAGAGATCTCTGGGAATGAGCCGGTAGAATTGAAGCGCCAGATTCGGGAGGACTTAGCTCTTACGGAGTCAATGCTTTATTGCCATCTCGGACGTCCAGACTTGCTTAATATAATCCTCAATTGAAATCCGCTTAGTATGCGAATTGCATGCCAGAAATGGTTCTGGTTTATTCAGATTGTTGTATTGGGTGGCTACCAGAGACTGGAAGAGGAAGTCAGTTGGCTTGGGAATTATTTCGGACTTTATAACCAGCTCGATGGCCGACTAGCCGGTGTTCTGAGTGAGGGCCTGCATAGCAGATGTAACTCCTCGACACATGGTTGATTTCTGACACTTATGCGAGCGCAGCCGAAGGATTGTGCCAGACAAATTCTTCAGCGCAGAGAGGAAGTTAGCTTTGGTTCAGAATTTGGCTTGAATCTTCAAGCCCGCCACTACCGCGTTATCAACTTCAGATACGCTTCCAGGATGGCGAACATATTGAATGTTCGGACGAACCGTCATCCAGTCAGTTAGATGAACGCCGTAATACAGCTCCATATCGTACTCGGCACGCTGTATGGGCATGAATCGTGGGGCATCATAATTGCTGACACAGTTTGCATCGTTCACTTGGCCTTGCCGTGTGGAGACATCGTCATTGACGTGAATTCTTGCTAAGGCCAGGCCGATGTCATCCTTTGGTCTGGAGGCGAAGGGGCCCTTGTATCGCGTGCCTACCCGACTTCATCATCCGTTCTTTGGTTGAGGAGGGCAGGCTTGTCCCCTGCTCGAAAGCTACGTCCAGGATCATCGAGCGCTCTCAATTCTCTGGCCATCCAGTCGACAGCCATTGCCCAAGATTCGAGCGTTTGTTGAGTTCATGACGAACGCCCTGTCGTCAGGGATGCTCTGACTCCTCCAGGCCTCGTCGTTTGCAAGCTCGCAAGCACAAGAGGTGCCCGCGAGCTCATCAACCCGCAGAGGGATGCAACGGGGTAGTCGGAGTTAGTTTTGCCTACCTCCACTAGCGGCAGGCACCGCGCCATTCAGCTCAAATATTTACTGCAAGGAGAAGCTATATCCACGGCGATAATCCATAGCATTTTTCTTTAAGGAACCTCAACATATGATGTTTAAATCTAAATCCTATAAAAATCTAAAAACTCCGCTTTTCTGCTGTACACCATACTGTTTGAATAGCTCCACGCTTAGATGCGGAAGGGGATAAGGAACTCTCCATCTGCAAGCCTGAATGGGTGCGGCAAAGCATCCTTACGTTGGGATTAGTCTGTGCATTGGAGTACCCAGTGCTTGGAGAACCAAACTTTTCAGTCACTCCCTCAGGGGTAGAGATAAGCGACCATATGCGTGCCTCTATCCTGTCCTGAAGGAGCATTCTGACACCAGGATCCGACTCTCCACCTGATCTGCTATTGATCTCTGCACTATCGTTCGTAGGTATTACCACCGGTGCTGATTTTGTAGATAGTTTCCGAATAGGGAAGACGTGCAATGATGGTCGTGGCGTTCACCACACCCGCCATGGTCATCCCTCGGCACATCAGGCTGACATAGCCCTGAATGCGAACGCACATGGCATCAGCGCTATCAATGAAATTCGTTTTGTTGAGGCGGAGCATGATCACTGTTCTTCCCTCAGGTACCGCTCCAATTGGCGGTACGGCGAATATCGTAATCTGGGTGTAGATGACCAAACAGAGCAGGGCAAAGCCCCCTGCGATTAGAGCCTTCTTCATGAATCAGAGTCCTTTCTTGGATTCAGTCTATGCGCTTAACGATGCCAAACCGGCCTTCTTTGAAGTCGCTGGCTCGGAGCACACTGGGGGCGGCTTGGTCGCAGCTGTAGGTCGTGTAGCTCACAGGTGGGTTACCAAATCGATCCGAGCTACGATCCGCGCAACCTGAAAAGGAGGCAACGATATACAGCGGTTTGATTATCGCCTCATTGGGGACTTGGAGCCCCATGGAGAAACTGATGCTCACCTTGTGAGCAAAATCATTCGCGTCATCATGATAGTTACCCAGGAACGTCGCGTAGCTGCTCCAGCTGACGAATTCAAAACCCATCACGCCCAGTCGTTTTAACTCACCACCGTTTGATGCGTAGACGACGAGAGGTGCCAGCCTTGGGTCTTTGCTCTTGGATGAGTACGTAACCTTCGCCGTGATGTACTTAGAGCCACGCTCGGCAGACCGGTACTCATACTCATCACCGTAATCGTTGAAGCTCCACTGGCCGGCGATTTGGGCAGATTGGAGCGAGACAGAGCTGTCGTCTGCTATGAATGAGCCTTTGACCGGGATCACTTTCATCCCAAGCGCCGCCAGCCGGCGCGCCTCTTGCTCCTTGGTTTCACGATCCTTGACCATCCTCTGCAAGAAGCCGCTGCCGGTTTTGGCTTCAGCAGAATCGGGGTAGCGGGAAGTCAACGATGCCAAAGCTGCTTGAGTAGCTGCTTCATCACCACTGTCGGAAGCCTTTCGAACCTGAGTCAACAAGACGGATGGTGTTTCTTTGAGAGTCGTATTTTCCTGCTCAAGCTGCGCAATTCTGCCTTTGGCAGCAGTAATTTCTGCCTGCAGGGATTTGACGTCCGAGTGAAGGCCTTCAGCCTGCTTCTTGTACATTTCACCGCTATCGCCACACCCTGTGAGGGAAAAAGCCAGGCACGTGGCCAGTAAATCCTTCTTCAAAATGCACTCCCTTTGGCCGCTAATCCGATGGCTAGAGTGGCAATCTACCATCATGCATGAATCACCGGAATGGGAACGCAAATTGGTTGATGGTGACTACGCAGGCCGAGCGAGTCCTATTGAAGAGCGTCCCGAGGACTGCGATGAGGCCGTTGGGCAGGGTTCAGTCCCATGAATGGCACGCTCCAACGTGCATTCAGTCAGCCCCCTCGCCCGAAATCCTGGGACAACCTTTACATTCGAGCGTAGGGAACCGCCTCAAGCCCCAAGATGCCGTAGGCGTTCCGGATATTTTCTTCGGTGGGTTCCTTGTCGCGCAGCCAACGGACTGGGATATCCAAATAGTTCGCCCAGCGGACGCCTTGCTTGAACCGTCTCCATTGCTTGGTTTTGGCCATAACCTCCAGGTACTGGTTAGTCAGTGAGTACTGCAGCTCACCGGCCGAATACTTAGCGAGCTGGGAGGCTTTGATGTAGTGGCTAGATGCAGTGCCATAGTCCTCTTTTCGATAACACACGATGCCCCTCAACCAGTGCATTAGCCATGGAAGACGCTCGGCGACACCGGCCAACGTCATCTCTGCGTGCAGAGCCTCAACTGCTGCCAGCGTTACACCTGAGTCATTTCTCAGAGACAGGGCTTTCTGCAGGTAAAGGTCGAACAGTTCAGGCTTATCGATGCTCCAACGAGAGATTGAGTCAGACCTAACCCTGGCGGCGTAGGCTCCGTAGCGGATCTCTATCCACTTAACGACGTCGTCAGAAACATGACCTTCCGCATCCTTATGGCTAAGCAAGAGCTCGCTTGCATTGTGGCGTTTGCCTTCAAAGACGGCCCAGAAATCTGGGGCCATCTTTATCCCAAGCTCTACCCGTTCAAATGCGTCGAGCCGAATTCTTTCATCGGCTAACCCCGCCGAAAAATGCTCTGCTAGACGTGCGTCGACCTCTTGGTTGAGGCTGGCCATGTACGTGTTGATTTCAGGCTTCATCCAGCCGCAGTAGAGCCGGGCCTGGCCCAAGAGATCCTGGAGGTATTTTGTGCCTAGCTGCTCCTGAATATCCTTCGAAATGAATGTGGTGATGCGTGCGATAGTGGCGCAGGTGATGATGCCGTCTTGAAGTCTCTGCTCCACAGGCTTCCCAATCGAAGACAGAGCCTGGAACGAATCCTCCAGAATGCCCACTAGCGCCGGCAGGGACGGAAGGTGCTTTCCGTTTTTCCAACTCCTAACAGCCCGCTCATTTTGTTTTAGCTTCGTCGTATCCCCGACCACTCCGATCGGGTCATGGAAGGTGGCCAGCTTGAGGCCACAGGCGCCGTATGCCCAGCCCAGCACCTTGTCCAGCGGAGTTGAAAGCTCGCCCTCCACGTTGGAAGGAAGGTACCAGCAAGGCTCCATAGGCTGCGGGGCAGCATAGATATAGCCCTGCAGGACGACCCAGTTTTGAGCCAGTGACCTCACAGCAACGTCAACGGCATAGCTGGTGAGGAAAAAGCGCGTAGTGTCCGGCTTGGTCATCATAGTGCCCATGTGTTTGACCATGGACGCGTATGACCCGTACAGCTCGTTCAACAGATCTCGAACCTGTTCGGCCCAGAAGGGACAGCGAATGTACCGCCCCAGCGAAGCGGTCAGAAGTTGGGCAATGTCTTCAAAGGCCTCTTGTAGGTTGCAATCCTCCCTCGCCAGCCGTTGCATCTTCTTCTGGTAGGTTTTGGCCATGCCCTGATCGAATTCTGTATCGTCATCTCGATTACAGGCTTTGCGGGGCATTACGCCGCAAGCCGCCACGGCGTACTGAGCAACATCACCGAGGGTAGGGGAGGTGTACTGTCGTTCCATCAATTATGCCCCGAATGCCGTTGTCATTTACTGCTGGTTAGGGTTGAGTTGCTTGCCCCGATTGCCGTGCACTCGGGAGTTGGTGATGTTCGATCCGCTCGTTCCCTTGTTGACGTTCAGGCTATCCGAGCGATGGTTCGCCTGCGTACGCTGAGACGAAGGCTGTTGCGGGCCGGAGGTTTTCTTGGTCATGGTGAAGCTCCTGAGAAGAGCGCTTCAGCTAGCTGGATGCGCTCGGTGAGTGATGTGCTCAGGTTACCCATTGAGCTGGGATGCCTCTAGGTCGAAAGTGGCGACGTGATTTCCGGGGGCTTTCGCCACTGTTTTTTTAGCGGAGAGCGGTGGCCGCATCAGTAATCTGCTCCCGGGATAGTTCTCCAGGGTTTGGAACGCATGATGGGTTATCTGTATATATGTACAGTATTGGTTTTGCCAGCGTACAGAGTGGCACCCCAGGACGCTTTAGAGGAGGGCGCTCGTATCAGCACAAAATCGTTATAAGTGCCTGGAGCATCCGGAATCATTGGGTTTCAGGGCGTTGAAGGCTTGTGCGCTCATTGAGGAGTGCTTCAGCTGAATGAAGGGTGCCGTTTTTACGGGGCGAAGCCCTGTGCTGTATAAATATACAGTCGTGTTAAGTTTTGGCGATTAGCCTCGCAGTTTCGCTCGATTTGGTGACTAGGCGCTTCGCATCGGGTGGTGTGCGTTGACCATCCTGGATCACCTCACGGTACGACTCAGGCTTAATCTACTCGGAGAGCAGCGGATGCGAAGGAAGGGGCGCAGGCAGAGGGCTCGGGCAGGGATTGCAAGAATGATCACCAGGATCGAACGGCTGGAATTGAACAGAGTAGGGAAGCACAGTCTCCAGCTCCTACTCTGGGGACACCTGACTGACATGGTGCGCAGCATGCGGCTGGTGCTGATTGGCGTTAGACCCGTTGGCCAGGCCCAGCGAGGACGTTGAAGCTGAGCGGTCGCCTAACGCCAGAGCCGTCAGTTTAAAAGGCCGTGTCCCAAGCCATTGAGCTCGTTTGACCCGGGCTTGGGCACTCAGAAGAGAAGGGGGCTCGTACTGTCATATCAAGATCTGGAGATCCAACGCTCCATCTATTCCTGAGTGTGATTTCACCGATGGTGCATGATCGCCGTCAGAGCGACGGCCTACCTGCATGCTTACGTATCCACTGAGACGCGGGCAGATGCTTTCGGATTCCAATGTCCGGCCAAACATCTTGATCATGATGTGGCATAGAGATACTCACTGCCTTGGATACCCACCCGGCCTTTTTGGCCGACTCCCTCAACTCAAGGAATGTGATCGAGGCTCCAGCCTTAAGATGACCGCAGTCGCGCCAGTGGGCCTTCGCAGCCAACGGACTTTGCTGCAGTTGCCTCAGAATGCTGGCCGTGAACCTGCTGAATAGATCGATCATGGTATGGCTCGCGTAACCAGCACTACCATCCATCAAAGGCAGCAGCAGGCTTTGCGGGGAAAGATCCGAATTCTGGCTGTGCCTGAACTTGGCATAACAGCGGAAATAGGCAGCGAACTCAGAAGCCAGCGGATAGCGTAGGCGAGGGTAGTGAGGGCTTTCAAACCATGCACGCAGTGGAACGTCAGAGTAGATGGCCACGGCCGAGACGAGGAGCCATGGCTGCCACTGATTATCGTTCTGGGCCAATGACGTGGCTGTTGACATCAGATCAGCCAGTTGTACCGGTGTGAAAGTCGTCCGGGCTATCCCTTGGCGAACCTCGAAATCTCTAGGCTTTAGGGCACCGAACGGATTAATTGGGGTTGTAGTCCGCAGGGCACATAGGTAATCAAAAAAATCCCTACCACCATGCAGAAAGATATCGCGGTGCTGATAAGTTCCGAGTGCGAAAATCGATGCGGAATCGTCCGCCAGCTGCTTTCTGACTATCGGACGCCAATTGTCATTAACTGGCTTAATAGCGAATTCCGTCTTGGTCTTCAGCAGGTAACGCGTTCCGCCAGTCCTCGAAATCCATGACATAGGTAGGCGCATGACGAAGTGCATGAACTCCCTAGCATCCGTTTCTTGCCATTCTTGTATCGGCTTGTGCCGAATAGACCAGCTCCAATGCATCATCGTTTCGAGCACTGGACACATGATCTTGTAGTGCCTTGGGGTGAATTCCGGCCGTTGGCACTGCTTGGCCAGAAAGTCGATGCCGAGGCGCCAGGCTTGGAATGCTTCCAGTGTGGGGTCTAGGGTGCCGAGCCGTGAGCGGACGTCGTTATTGATTGGGCGCTCCAAGCCTTGGTGGTCGGTTAGGAGCACAATCGGCGGGAACAACGGATACGGCACGAAGGAATCCGTGGGGTCGGCTGGCTCTGGCGATTCGGACGGCAGGCTCGGCGCCGGCTTAGGGCGTGGTTTACGCGCTGGATTCTTAATCGGTGTCCGCGCTGACTTCATCATGGCGCAAAGCTCCTCAGCCGCCGGTTGAGCGACTGCTGAAGGACAGCCTTAATCGTGGCGGTGGCCGTAAAACACACTGAGGCCACTACGGCTGCGGCTGCCTGCAGGCGTTCTAATCTGGCAGCCTGGCTCAAACGGCATAGACGCCAGAGCTTGGCCGTGGAATGCCAGAGCATGGATGTAGATTGTAGACGCTGAAGGATGCTGACGGATGCGGAATCAGATGTGGTCCGCTTGAGGCGCTGAGATCAATGGTGAATAGGCTTGGGGCTGACTTAAGCGCTGGCTTACGCGATAGTGCCGATCGTCGAGCAAAGCACAGGCATGACAGGAGAAGACTAAACTAGGGCAGTCGTCGGCTCAGTTCAGTAAAGCTTCAGTTTCAACCGTAATTCGAGAGCGTCGGCTGAACTAGACGATGAGATTTCGGATGGGATCTCTAGCTGCTGAATTATGGTTTTCAAACCGGGCGATCAGGGATGGCAGGGCTGGTGGAGCTGAGGAGGTACTGGAGGGATGGAACGTAACCGGTTGATTCGAGCGGTGTATGATCAATTCAGGCAAAGTCTGGTTTTCGGGGGCTGGTGACAGAAACGGCATTTCTGATGTGATACATGATTTAACATAATATACATTATGCGTAATATCGTATTACGTAATCAGGAGCAGCACGCGTCAGATTTTGAGTCAGCGTCTCCAGGCTTTTGATCTTCTCACTGATCATCACCACTCAGCTGCCATTACGCCGCAACCTCATCGTGTTGACCAACCACATGGCAGCGCCTTCACGTTTGATCTTTACTCGTCTCAACGCCACCCGTGTTCAAGGAAGATCTGCATGAAGCTCTATGCCGCCGTATTGCTCGCCGCTGCGTTGCTTGGCGGTTGCGATGTCAGTTTCAACAAACCATCGCCGAAAGTCGTGGCCACTGATCCCGGAACGCCGCAGCAGCAGCAACAGGTGTTCGATACGGCCGTTGCGTTTCTCATGCTGCTGGATGCCGGCGAACCTGCAAAGACCTGGGCAGCCGCCAGCCCGGTTATGCAGGCGAAAACCTCTGAGCTGGCGTGGGTTGCCGGGCTGAAAGCGCTGCGTCTCGGACTGGGTTCGTTGCAGGCGCGCAAACCCGAGACCATTGGCTTTATTGTTGATCTGCCCGATGCGCCTGCAGGACGCTATGCAGTGATTGAGTTTGCCTCGACGTTTGCCACCACCACCGTCAAGGAGAAAGTCATCTTTCGAGACGACGACACGCGCTGGGGCGTCGTAGGCTACTTCGTGCACAAGAGCGTCACGTTTGGCGGCGATGAAAAGAAAGCGCCCTAGCCTTATCGCGAATGCTCTTCAGCGTGGGGTGTTCAGCCTTTATTGCTTGCGCGTAATCTCATCGAGCATACGTTGGATGAACGTCTAGCTCATCAGTTAAACTACCCTCCTCCTTTTTTATAACGATTAAATATAACTCGACTAAATGTCTATTTAGTTTAGTTATATAAAAGTGCTTCAGTAACCACCCACCGTTGCCATCTCCCCACCCACAATCGCAACCCCCGAACTGCTGCCCAAACGCGTGGCCCCGGCCTCAATCATCTTCACCGCTGTCGCATAATCACGCACGCCGCCGGATGCCTTGACCCCAACCCCAGCGCCTACTGTCTTGCGCATCAAGGTCACGTCTTCAAGCGTGGCGCCACTGCGGCTGAACCCGGTCGACGTCTTGACGAATGCCACACCCAGATCCCGGCAGATTTCGCAGGCCTGGACCTTTTGTTCGTCGCTGAGCAGGCAGGTTTCTAGGATCACCTTCAACGGCACGGCGCCGCAGGCTTTATGCACCAAGGCGATGTCTTCGCGTACGGCCTCAAGCAGTCCATCCTTCAGCCAGCCGATATTGAGCACCATGTCGATCTCCCCTGCCCCGGCGGCTATCGCCCGTTCGGCTTCAAAGGCCTTGGTGTCGCTCAGGCCGGCGCCCAGCGGGAAGCCCACCACTGCACAGATCACCACGCGATCGTCGGTCAGGCACGAGGCCGCGTAAGGCACCTGCCCGGAGTTCAGGCACACTGAGTAAAAGCCGTGTACCTGGGCTTCCTCGCACAAGGTGCGAATCTGTTCACGGGTGGCATCGGGGGCCAGCAAGGTGTGATCGATGTACTTGGCCAATGCTGCGGGTTGAAGCGTATTCATATAACGTGCCCTTGCCTGTATGTTGCCAATGGTGGTGTGCCGCGTGTTGCGGCGCTCACATTAAGCGTTACAATATTCACAATTAATGTTACTTAGTTAACACAAACAATCAAGCCCTGGAATGCCCGTGGACAGTAAAAAAGCCGAGCGACTCAAGCTTATCCAGCAAGCCCTGCAGGACCAGAGCGCCATTCACCTGCGGGAAATGGCGGCGCTGCTGGATGTTTCCGAGATGACCCTGCGCCGTGACCTCAACCACTTCAGCGAGCATTTGCGCCTGTTGGGCGGCTATATCACACGGGTCGGCAGTGAGGCCGGTGATTACCGGGTTGCCGACCAAGGCACGCGTCACGTCGAAGAAAAACGCCGCATCGGTAAACTCGCTGCGCGGCTGATACAGCCCGGCGACACGGTATTTTTCGACTGCGGCACCACCTCGCCGTTTGTGATTGATTTCATCCCCGACGAGTTGGAGTTCACCGCGGTGTGCAGCTCGTTGAACGTGTTGCTCAAGCTGCAGAACAAGCCCAACTGCCATATCGTGCTGTGCGGCGGCACCTTTCACCGCAAGAACCAGGTGTTTGAAAGCAGCGCCGAAAGCAGCATTCTCGACAGCGTGCGCCTCACGTGGGCGTTTGTGACGGCGGCGGGCGTCAGCCAGGAATTTGGCGTGACCTGCTTCAACTTCAATGAAGTCGAGGTCAAGCAAAAGGTCCTGCGCCAAGCCCAGCAGCGTGTGTTGCTGGCGGACTTCAGCAAGTTCGACACGGTGCGCACTGCGCACTTTGCCAGCCTTGCAGACTTTCACTACGTGGTCAGCGACAAGAAAATCCCCCAAGCGTACAAAGAAGCCCTCCAGGCCAGCGACGCACAATTGCTGGTTTAACCCAATAACCTCTGGCGCTCGCGCGCATTCAAGTAGCCGGTGGTGACGCTGAACGAGGCACTGGCCCCGGCCGCGAGCACCCGCACGTGGCCTTTGGTTTTTTCGGCGTTATAGCCCTCGGGTTCACAGGTCGATGGCAGCACGAACGCCGCCACTTGCTGATCAGGTGAATGCAGGATCCAGCGTGCGGCGTGCTCGAACTCCTTGGGGCGATAACGGGTGTAAAACGCCGCACCATTCGGGTGGTCCAGCAGAAAATGCGCATGGCCGCTGGCGTCTGCGCCCACGTCGTCGAAGAAAAACACGATTTCCGGATCGTACAACGCCGGTGTGTCGAGACACGCCAACTGCGCCGGATGCTCGGCCAGTTGCGCCATGTAGGCGCTCCAGTCAGGTGTGGGCTTGACGTGGTCCGGCACGCTGGTGCGCAGGCGCAGGCGCTGCATGCCCAGCGGCTCGACAAACCGCGCGCCGGCCACATAGGCGTAGTTCATATGGGCCATGTACATCAGCTCCATGGGTTTGCCGGCCAGGTTGGTGACGTCCATATCGATATCGAACAGGGCTGAATCCGTGCGCAGTGTCACGCTCGGGGTGGCCCGGTAACGATCGCCAAAGCCCTTGGCATATTGGTAAGTGCCACCCAGGCTCACAACGCCCTCGCCTATTTCCAGCCAAGCTGTGTCCATGGGCGCGCAGGGCATTTCGCCGTGCAAGGCATGGGTGTCATCCGGCGCCGGGCAACCGTTGCGCAGCAGGCCACTGTGAAACATAAAGCAGCCATAAGTATCAATGACGGTCGGGCTGGGCCTTGGCTGCTCGAACAGGTTGGTCATGGTCAGGTCGCAGCCGTCGAACACCGCCGACCAGATCATCTGCCCTTGATAAGGCAGTACCACCAGGCGTCCTCGGCTGTTCTCCAGGCTTACGGCCAATACGCCGGAGGGGTAAACCCAGGCGCAGACCTTGAAGTCCTCGGACTGCAGCAAGACCTTTTCCTGCTCGCTGAACAGCGCAGGATACAGCGGGATACGCGCGTTCATGAGGCCACCGCCGCTGCCGCACTCGACGGCAATCGGTCCGATTGGCGCATGCACTTGAGCGCATACATCACGATCACGATAAAGCACAGCAACGGCACGCTGTAGGCCAACTGCATGTTGCCACCGCTGGCATCGGACAACAGGCCCTGGAAGATCGGGATCACCCCGCCACCGACAATGCTCATCACCAGCAGTGAACCGCCGACACCGGTGTCTTCACCCAGGCCATCGATGGTCAGGCCGTAGATGGTCGGCCAGCACGGGCCGAGAAAAATGCTCACGCCAACTGCCGCATACACCGCCGAGATGTTCGGCACCAGGATGGTGTAAGCCAGCAGCACAATGCACAGCACGCCGTAAATCGCCAATACCCGGGCCGGGTGCAGGCGGCGCATCAGCAGGTTGGCGATCAGCTTGCCGACAAAGTAGGCGGCAAACGTGGTCAGCAAAAACCACGAAGCGCTGCGCTCATTCATGCCGCCCATTTGCATGGCCAGGCGAATGGTGAAACTCCACACACCAACCTGCGCGCCCACATACAGAAACTGCGCGAGTACACCAAAGGTAAAGCGCGGGTTGCGCCACAGTCGGCCCAGGCTTTGGCGCAGGCTGCCCGAGGTGTTGTCGACGGGCTTGTTGCCCTTGCAGGCCGGGAACCGGGTGATCGCGATCAGGATAAACATCAGCACCAGTACGGCGATCATCCACTTGTAGGGCAACAGCGTGGACTGGATCATTTGCAACTGCTGCACCGCCGCCTCGGAGGCGCTCATCTGCGTCAGTTGCTCGGTGGTGGCATCGGTGTCCTTGAACATCACAAAGCTGCCCACGTACACCCCGGCCATGGCGCCGAACGGGTGAAAGGTTTGCGAGATATTCAAGCGCCGTGTCCCGGTTTCCCGAGGGCCCATCAGCGTTGAATA
Source organism: Pseudomonas sp. ChxA (assembly GCF_030263855.1). Classification (NCBI taxonomy): domain Bacteria; kingdom Pseudomonadati; phylum Pseudomonadota; class Gammaproteobacteria; order Pseudomonadales; family Pseudomonadaceae; genus Pseudomonas; species Pseudomonas sp. ChxA. The sequence goes on along the minus strand of NZ_JARPMK010000001.1, from coordinate 3,552,709 downwards.
GGTGTTGCACGCGGTTTCCAGAAACGACACGCCGGCAGCAATCACAAACAGGGCCAGCAGGAACATGCCGTACTTGGCAGTGGACGCGGCTGGGAAGAACAGCAGGCAGCCGAGCATGTACAGCAACAGGCCGATCAGAATCGTGCTTTTGTAGCTCAAGCGGCGTACCACCATCGCGGCCGGAATCGCCACGAAAAAGTAGCCCAGGTAGAACGCCGACTGCACAAAGGCGGTCTGGAAATCGCTGAGCAGGAAGGCTTTCTTGAAGTGCGCGATCAACACATCGTTCATGCTCGCTGCCGCGGCCCACAGCGCAAAGATGCTGCACAGCAGGATAAACGCGAACCAGGGCGTGCGGTTCAGATAAAAGCCATCAGGTGTCTGTTGCAGCGCAGGTTTGTTCATTATTGTTCTCCGGGCTGGGTTGAGGGTCTTACCGCTGTTGCTGGAAACGGGCGAACGCTTCGGCGTCGGGATACGAGGTCTGCGTACCCAGCGCTGTGACCGAACACGCGGAATACGCCACAGCCTGCTCCATGGCTTGGCGAATAGCGCCGTCGCGGCTCCAGTGCTGGATGAAACAACCGATAAACGCATCGCCGGCGCCGGTGGTGTCGCGGGCAACCACCCGCTGGCCGGGCACCTGGAACTCGCCCTCCTCGCCCACGTACAGCGCGCCGTGCTCGCCGAGGGTGACGATCACGTGGCGAATGCCGCTGGCGACCAGTGAGTGGGCGGCGCTGCGGGCCGAATCCGGCGAGTCCACGACTCGACCGGTGATCAACGCCAGCTCCGATTCGTTGGGAATCAGGAAGTCCAACTGCGCCAGGTGCTCAGCGCTCAAATCGGCCAGGGCCGGTGCCGGGTTAAGCAGCACCGCAATGCCATGGCGGCGGCCGAATTCGATGGCGTAGTAAACCGTGGCCAGGTTGATCTCCAGTTGCAGCACGATCAGCGAGCATTCACGCAGGTCGGCGGCCGCCGCCTCGATGTCCGCCGGCAACAAATGCGCATTGGCGCCTTTGACGATCAAAATGCTGTTGTGGGAATCGGCGCGCACAAAAATCGGCGCAACGCCGCTGGAGACCCCCGGCACCCGCTGCACATAACGGGTGTCGATGCCAAAGCGCTGGAAGTTGGCCAGGGTGTTGTCGGCAAACATGTCGTCCCCGACTTTGCTCAACATCAGCACCTGCACCCCAAGCTTGGCTGCCGCCACCGCCTGGTTGGCGCCTTTGCCGCCACACCCGAGGGCAAAGCCCGGCGCTTCCAGGGTTTCGCCCTGTTCCGGCATGCGGTCGATGTAGGTAATCAAATCCACCATGTTGCTGCCGATGACTGCGATCTTGCCCATTGCTATCTCACCTTGTTGCGGCACGACCAGGCAGGTCGTAGCGCTCTTGTTTTGTTATTTAAATAACATTAAGTGTGATTATTCAATCTTTATTTTGTGAAGATCAGCCAAGCCGCATGAAAATGTAGCGTCTGTGTAAGCATCATCTTGTGTGCCCAGGTACAGCTCACTAAGCTGGCCGATCTTTTGCTGTGACCCGGAACCCCCATGTCTCGAAGTATTGCCCACCTGGCCTTGTTGCTCGGGTTGATCACCGCCATTGGCCCTTTCGCCATTGACAGCTATCTGCCTGCACTGCCCACCCTGGGTGCCAGCCTGCAGGCGTCGCCGGCGGCCGTGCAGATGAGCCTCACGGTGTTCTTCATGATCATTGGTGTGTGCCAGCTCTTCTACGGGCCGATCAGTGATGTGTACGGGCGCAAGCCGCCGATTTACGCAGGCCTGGCGATTTTCGCGGTGGCCAGCGTCGGCTGTGCGCTGGCACCGACGATTGAAGTGCTGATTGGTTTTCGTGCCTTGCAAGCCTTTGGCGCCTGCGCAGGCATGGTCATCCCGCGCGCCGTCGTGCGCGACCTGTACACCGGCCACGAAGCGGCGCGCCTGATGGCCTTGCTGATGCTGGTGATGAGTGTTTCGCCGATCCTCGCGCCCCTGGCCGGCAGCGTGGTGATTTCACTCTGGAGCTGGCGTGAAGTGTTCGTGGTGCTGGCGGTAGTGGCGGTGTTGTGCCTGGTGATGACCCTTGTGCAGTTGCCCGAAACCCACCCCGCCGAACGTCGCCTGGGCAAGACCCTGGGCGGTGCGATCGGCAGCTACGGCGCCTTGCTGCGCGACCCGGTATTCACCGGCCTGTCGGTGGTGTGCGGGTTTGGCTTGGCGACGTTCTTTGTGTTTATCGGCAGCGCGCCGTTCGTGTACATCGAGTATTTCGGCCTCACGCCTACGCAGTTCAGCCTGTGTTTTGCCGTCAACGCCGCATCGTTTTTCGCCATGAGCCAACTGACCGCCCGCCTGAGCGCGCGTTTTGGCCTGGCGCCGCTGATTCGCTGGTCGGTGGTGGGCGTGGCGGTGGTCATGAGCGCGCTGGCCGTCACTACCCTCTGGAGCGACAACCTCGCCTTGATGATGGCGTTGCTGTTTATCGGTTTCGGTTTTCTCGGCCTGCTGTTGCCGGCCGCCGGGGTGTTGTCCATGGAAGATCACGGCGCAGTGGCGGGTTCTGCCTCGGCGCTGCTCGGTGCTATCCAGATGATCACGGCGGCCGTGTCGATGACGTTGGTTGGCGTGTTTGCCGACCATACGCCGGCGCCGATGTTGGTCGGCATTGCGCTGTGCGCGGTGGCGGCGATGCTGGTGACCTTGTGGACCCTGCGCCGTTTGCCGGCTCACCTGGCGCGTGGCTGACGCCATTCGTCGGGGCCATCGCCCATCCGTTACAACTATCGCCAGCGGCAAAACAACTAACTCCATAGCACCCAAGACGTTCTAAGGAGTTAGACATGACCGACTACCCTCGCCCGCCCTTCGCACCTCAAGCCCAGTCCGTACCGGGCACCCAGAAGAAAATGGACCCGTACCCCGACTGCGGTGAGAAGAGCTACAAAGGTTCCGGCCGGTTGGCCAACAAGATCGCCCTGATCACTGGCGCCGACAGCGGCATTGGCCGCGCGGTGGCCATCGCTTTTGCCCGCGAAGGTGCCGACGTGGCCATCGCGTATCTGGATGAGCATGAAGACGCCCAGGAAACTGCGCGCTGGGTCGAAGAGGCCGGCCGTCAATGCCTGTTGTTGCCGGGCGATATCGCGCAAAAAGCCAATTGCCAGGCGCTGGTGGACAAGACCGTCGAGCAGTTTGGTCGCATCGACGTACTGGTCAACAATGCTGCGTTCCAGATGACCCACGAAACCCTCGAAGAGATCGAGGATGAAGAATGGGTCAAGACCTTCGATATCAACATCACCGCGATGTTTCGAATCTGCAAGGCGGCCCTGCCGCATATGAAAACCGGCAGCTCGATCATTAACACCAGTTCGGTCAATTCCGATATGCCCAAGCCAACCCTGCTGGCCTACGCCGCCACCAAAGGCGCGATCGCCAACTTCACCGGTGGCTTGGCGCAGTTGCTGGGTGACAAAGGTATTCGCGTTAACAGTGTGGCGCCAGGGCCGATCTGGACGCCGCTGATTGTAGCGACCATGCCCGACAAGGACGTGCAGAGCTTTGGCAGCGAAACGCCGCTGGGGCGTCCGGGCCAGCCTGTGGAGGTGGCACCCATCTATGTGCTGCTGGCCTCGGACGAAGCCAGCTATATCTCCGGCTCGCGCTACGCGGTTACCGGCGGCAAACCGATTCTCTAACGCGTTGCGACTGTATGGCAACGGCACTCTTGTGGCGAGCAGGCTTGCCCTGCGTTGGGATGCGAAGCAGCCCCAAACTCAGAGACTGAGTTCTTTCAGGAGAAATTCAGTACCTTTACTGGGACTGCTTCGCAGTCCAACGCAGCGCAAGCCTGCTCGCCACAGGTGGGCTCCAAAATCTTTGCTGTGCTAAGAACTACAAATCAAACCGGTCCACCGCCCGGCGCCGCTCATTGTCATCGCGTACGTCATAACTGGCGGTGGTCTGGATATTGGTGTGATGCGCCAGTTTCTGCGCAATCGACAGGTCATGCTCTTCAATCACCCGCGTGATAAACGAGCGCCGGAAGTCATGGGGCATGATCTTTACCCCCACCTGCTCACCGCGTTGGCGGGCAATGTAGTAAATCGCGTGCTTGGTGATGCGTTCACGGGTGATATGGCTGCCACGGCGGATACGATTGAACAGAAAGCTATCGTCCTGCTCGCCCTCCTTGAGCTGCTCGCGGCGAAACGCCAGCCAGGCCTGCAACTTGTCAAACGCCCAAGCCGGGGCGTACTTGATCAGTTCCTTGTTGCCTTTGCCAATCACCCGCAAGCTGCGTTCATCGAAGTTGATCTGCGCCAGATCCAGGTTGACCGACTCCGACTTGCGCATCCCCGAACCATACAAAATGCCGATCACGGCGGCATCCCGCAGGCCTTGGGGGCGTGGGTCGGCGGCGCAGACTTCCATCATTTCGCGGATCAGGCTGCGGCGCAGGTTACGGCCCTGGCCTAAGCGTGTGCCCGGCGTCGCCTTGACCGAGCGCATTTTCAACAGGTGGTCCTGACTGATCAGGCTCATTCGCCAGGCTTCGTTCATCACCCCGCGTACTGCATTCACATACAGCGATGAGGTGTTCGGCGCGCAACCGTCCTCGCGCAATGCGCCGACCAGGGCAATCACCTGTTCGGGTTGCAGCAGGTGCCAGTCGATCTCTTCCAGGTTGATGTCTTCATAGCCCAGGCGGTCGGCGGCATCTTGCAGCACATAGCGCATGGTCAACTGGCTGGAGGGCGCCAAACGGGTGAGGTAGAGGGTCAGCGGGTTGCGGATAGACTCAGTCAAGGTAGATCAGCCTTTGGATTAAATACCTCAACCAACTCATTGTTTAATCGAGGTATTTAGTGAATTGGCGAAGACCGAGTCTAACCCAGGACAGGCCTTGGCACAAAATCACGGAGCCGATTCGTCGTCCTCGGTCGGTTCTTCGGGCTGAGGCTGAGCCTGGGATTGGCTCCAGTCAGCGTCCTGTTTCTGCATCAGTGCAAACCAATGCTGACGCATGAACGCCAGGTAGCTGTCCGGCGCCTTGGCAAAGTCACTTTCATCGCCATAACAGCCCGGCAGCGGCAACTCGGTGCCCTGCTCCTTGTACTGGCTGACCAGTGCCTGCTGCGCGGTAACGCTGCAGTCGGTAGGCAGTGGCATACCGCGCAGGGCACCGGCATCCTCGTCCCACCAGCTTGCGCCCACGCGATCGACACCACGCAGGCGGTATTTCTGCGACTTGCCAACATGCATGATCAACTTGAACTCGCGCGGGCTGACATCGCTGGTGCAGGTGCGCGAATAGCCCACCGTGGCCTGGGTAATGCCATCGCCGGCAAGGTCAGTGACCTTGGTGGCCGCCATGTCAAAACGCAGCCCTGCGTCGAATTCGCAGTGCTGCACGTCGTCGTAGAGCATCCAGACACGCTTGGGGCGGTCGCCACCGAGCAAATATTGGGCGGCGTAGACAAACGCCGATTGGGTACCGTCGTCATCGCGTTCGCTGACCTGCTCGGCGAGAACCAGCAAGTTCTTGCCTTGATGGTCGTCCCAGGTATAGGCCGCAACCTGTTTGCCGCGCACTTCCACGCCCTCCGGTACCTGCTCGACGCTGGTAAGCGCTACGCCATCGTCGGCTCGAACTGTCGTGACACAGGCCACCGCCATCAACAAGCCCATCAATGCAGGCCGCAACTGGCCGCGCAAAATCTGCACACTATTCATTCGAGTACCCTGGCAAGAGATGGCTTACTTTACCGGCACTTGAGGGCCAATGCAGAGAAGTTTGTTGAATTACCTTGCGCGCCTGTGCGGTGGTGCAGAAACCGTCGCGGTTTTGCCCGCAGAACCAATCCCCAGGCGCTTCAGCGGTTTAGCTGAACCCTACCTGTCTACCTGTCAAATAAACGAGTTTTTCATCCGCCTTTCATATTCGTTCAACAATTTTCCGCTTAATCTTGGCCCCAGGACTTGAGAACGAACCGCGTTTTTCCCGACTAACCTGTTGATTACGCTTTACCTTTAATAGTTTTCGTCTTTAATCTGCTAACCCATGGAAGAAACCGTTACCCGTCCTCAGGAAAGTCGAATGAATGCCGCAACCCCACGCTACGTTTAATCTTTCGGCGTTGTTTACCGATGGATTACTGCTGTTTTCACGCTCCAATTGTTCTAGCCCCGAGGTCATGAATCTTTGAAACCCTACCCTATTCATTGCGTGTCGATCGTTATCCCGGTCTACAACGAACAAGAGAGCCTGCCTGAGTTGCTGCGTCGCACGACTGCAGCTTGCAAGCAATTGGCTTACGAATACGAAATCATCCTGGTGGATGACGGTAGCCGCGACAACTCGGCGCAATTGCTGGAAGACGCTGCCGCAGAAGACGGCAGCAACGTCGTGGCGGTGATCCTCAACCGCAACTACGGCCAGCATGCCGCGATCATGGCCGGCTTCGAGCAGTGCCGTGGCGAGGTGATCATCACCCTCGACGCCGACCTGCAGAACCCGCCCGAAGAAATCCCGCGCCTGGTCGAGCAAGCCGCCCTCGGCTACGACGTGGTCGCCACCGTGCGTAACAACCGCCAGGACTCGGCCTTCCGCCGCTGGCCTTCGCGCCTGATCAACCTGGCCGTGCAACGCTCCACCGGCGTGGCCATGACCGACTACGGCTGCATGCTGCGCGCTTACCGACGCACCATCGTCGATGCGATGCTGGCCTGCCGCGAGCGCAGTACGTTCATCCCGATCCTGGCCAACGGCTTTGCCCGCCACACCACCGAGATCCTGGTGCACCACGCCGAACGTGAGCATGGCGAGTCCAAATACAGCGCCATGCGCCTGATCAGCCTGATGTTTGACCTGCTGACCTGCATGACCACCACCCCGCTGCGCCTGCTGAGCATCGTCGGCTTCAGCCTGGCGGCACTGGGCATGCTGTTTGCCTTTGCGCTGGTGTTCCTGCGCTTGGTGTTCGGCGCCGAATGGGCCGGTTCAGGCATGTTCGTGTTGTTCGCGGTGCTGTTTGTGTTCACCGGTGGTCAATTCATCGGCATGGGCCTCTTGGGTGAATACCTGGGGCGCATGTACAGTGACGTGCGTGCCCGTCCACGGTTCTTTATTGAAAAGGTGCTGCGTAACCAACCCGCAGAACCGGCTCCGGTCGTCGTGGTCGACGGCCTGGCAACTTCCCACTCTCCTACTTCTCCTTCCGATCAGGTTTCGTCATGAATTCAAAAGCTGTTGTCTTCGCTTATCACGATATTGGCTGTGCAGGCATTGAAGCCCTGCTGACCGCCGGCTACGACATTGCTGCCGTGTTCACCCATGCCGACGACCCCAAGGAAAACAATTTCTACGGTTCCGTCGCCCAACTCTGCGCCCGCAATGGCATCCCGGTACATGCACCGGAAGACGCCAACCACCCGCTGTGGATCGAGCGCATTGCCAAGCTGAACCCGGATTTCATCTTCTCGTTCTACTACCGCAACCTGTTGAGCGAAGCCCTGCTGGCCACCGCCAAAAAAGGCGCGTTCAACCTGCACGGTTCGCTGCTGCCTAAATACCGTGGCCGCGCTCCGGCCAACTGGGTGCTGGTCAACGGCGAAACCGAAACCGGCGTGACCCTGCACCGCATGGTCAAGCGTGCCGATGCCGGCGCGATCCTGGCCCAGCAAAAAGTCATCATCGACCGCACCGACACCGGCCTGACCCTGCACGCCAAACTGCGTGAAGCGGCCACCAACCTGCTGCGTGATGCGCTGCCACAGCTGGCCCAAGGCAAACTGGCCGAAACTGCCCAGAACGAAAGCCAGGCCACCTACTTCGGTCGCCGCACCGCCGCTGATGGCAAGCTGGACTGGAAAAAGCCGGCTGAAGAGCTGTTCAACCTGGTTCGTGCTGTTACCCAACCGTACCCGGGCGCTTTCTGCGCTGTCGGCGAGCACAAACTCATCGTTTGGCAAGCTGACGTGGTCAAGGGCAACGAAGGCCTGGCCCCAGGCCGTGTGATCAGCGTCAACCCGCTGCGCATCGCTTGCGGTGAAGATTCCCTGGTGGTCAAGTTCGGCCAGCGCAACGAAAACGGCCTGTACCTGGCCGGCCCTTCCCTGGCTGACGAACTGGGCCTGGTCGACGGTTCCGTACTGCGCGGCGCCGAGTCCGGCCGCAAGCCACGTCGTACCCGTGTACTGATCCTGGGTGTCAACGGCTTTATCGGTAACCACCTGTCCGAGCGCCTGCTGCGTGACGACCGTTACGAAATCTACGGCCTGGACATTGGCTCAGACGCCATCGAGCGCCTGCGCAGCCACCCGAACTTCCACTACGTGGAAGGCGACATCAGCATCCACTCCGAGTGGATCGAGTACCACATCAAGAAGTGCGACGTGGTCCTGCCGCTGGTGGCCATCGCCACGCCGATCGAATACACCCGTAACCCGCTGCGTGTATTCGAACTCGACTTCGAAGAAAACCTGAAACTGGTTCGCTACTGCGTCAAGTACAACAAGCGCGTGATCTTCCCGTCGACTTCCGAAGTCTACGGCATGTGCCAGGACCAGTACTTCGACGAAGACACCTCCAACCTGGTGGTCGGCCCGGTCAACAAGCAGCGCTGGATCTACTCCGTTTCCAAGCAACTGCTGGACCGCGTGATCTGGGCTTACGGCGACAAAGGCCTGAACTTCACTCTGTTCCGTCCGTTCAACTGGATGGGCCCGCGCCTTGACCGTCTTGACTCGGCACGTATCGGCAGCTCCCGTGCCATCACCCAGTTGATCCTCAACCTGGTGGAAGGTACGCCAATCCGCCTGTTCGACGGTGGTGAGCAGAAGCGTTGCTTCACCGACATCGCTGACGGCATCGAAGCCCTGGCACGCATCATCGATAACGACAACGATATCTGCAACGGCCAGATCATCAACATCGGCAACCCGGAAAACGAAGCCAGCATCCGTCAGCTGGGCGAAGAACTGCTGCGTCAGTTCGAAGCTCACCCGCTGCGCAGCAACTTCCCTCCGTTCGCCGGTTTCCGCGACGTAGAGAGCAAGGCGTTCTACGGCACCGGTTATCAGGACGTGGCACACCGCAAGCCAAGCATCGAAAACGCCAAGCGCCTGCTGAACTGGGAGCCGACCGTTGAGATGAGCGAAACCATCGGCAACACATTGGACTTCTTCCTCAAAGAAGCCATGCTCGAAATCGCGGACAAGAAGTAATGCAGGCAGGCTTGCGAATCGACGTCGACACCTACCGTGGCACCCGTGAAGGTGTGCCGCGGTTGCTCGAATCCCTGGACGAAGCCGGGGTAAAAGCGACGTTCTTCTTCAGTGTCGGGCCGGACAACATGGGGCGCCACTTGTGGCGTCTCATCCGCCCGCAGTTTCTGTGGAAGATGCTGCGTTCCAATGCTGCCGGCCTGTATGGCTGGGACATCTTGCTGGCCGGCACCGCCTGGCCAGGCAAGCCGATCGGCCGTGACCTGGGGCACTTGATGCGCCAGGCCAAGGCCGCTGGCCATGAAGTCGGCCTGCACGCATGGGACCATCACGGTTGGCAAGCCAACACCGGGCGCTGGAGCGACGCACAGCTGGTCGAGCAGATCCGTCGTGGCGTGGACACCCTGAGCGACATCCTGGGTGAACGCATCGACTGTTCCGCCGCCGCCGGCTGGCGTGCCGATGAGCGCGTGGTGCAAGCCAAACAAGGTTTCAACTTTCGCTACAACAGCGATTGCCGGGGCACCAGCCTGTTTCGACCGACCCTGGCCGATGGCAGCGCGGGCACCCCACAAATTCCGGTAGACCTGCCGACCTTCGACGAAGTCGTCGGGCCGGTGGTGGCTGCCAAAGATTTCAACGGCTTCATTCTTGACCGGTTCGCCGCGTCGAAGCTGAACGTCTATACGATCCACGCAGAAGTAGAAGGGATTCTGATGGCTGACGATTTTCGCCAACTGCTCGCCCAGGCCGGGCAGCGCGGCATCGACTTCAAACCCTTGGGCGACCTGTTGCCTGCGGATGTGACCACCCTGCCCCAGCAACAGTTGGTGCGCGGCGCGCTCAGCGGCCGCGAGGGTTGGCTCGGAGTGCAGCAGGCATGATCCGGCGCTGGGCATTGCCCCTGCTCCTGCTGGCGTTTGGCGTGTTCTACCTGTTGCCCCTGGCCTCCCACGGCCTATGGATTCCCGACGAAACCCGTTACGCGCAAATCAGCCAGGAAATGCTGCTGACCGGCAAGTGGGCCTCGCCGCACTTCATGGGCATTCGCTATTTCGAGAAACCCGCTGCCGGCTACTGGATGATCGCGCTGGGCCAGGCGATTTTCGGGCAAAACCTGTTCGGCGTGCGCTTTGCGTCGGCCTTGAGCACGGGGCTGAGCATCCTGCTGGTGTATCTGGTCTCGCGCCGGTTGTGGAACGACCCGCAAAAAAGCCTGGTCAGCAGCGTGCTGTACATGAGCTTTGTCAGCGTGGCCTTGCTCGGCGGTTACGCCAACCTAGACCCGCAATTCACCTTCTGGGTCAACCTCACGGGCGTGGCCTTGTGGTTTTGTTTCGACAGCACCACGCGCAATGGCCGCTTGGGGTCTTGGGCCTTGCTCGGTTTTGCCTGCGGTATGGGCTTTATGACCAAAGGGTTTCTGGCCTGGCTGCTGCCGGTGTTGATCGCCCTGCCCTACGCGATCTGGCAGAAACGCTTTCGTGAATTGCTGGGCTATGGCGTGGTCGCGGTGGTCGTCGCCATTGTCGTCAGCCTGCCGTGGGCGCTGGCCGTGCACCTGCAAGAGCCGGACTACTGGAATTTCTTCTTCTGGCACGAGCACATCCAGCGCTTTGCCGGCGATGACGCCCAGCATGCCGAGCCGTTCTGGTTCTACCTGCCGCTGATGGTTGCGTTCTCGTTGCCATGGATCGCCCTGCTACCGTCCACGGTCAAACAGGCCTGGCTGGAAAAGCGCCTGCCCAATACTGCGTTCCTGCTGCTGTGGTTGTTGATGCCCCTGGCGTTCTTCAGCCTGGCCAAAGGCAAGCTGCCGTCCTACGTAATGCCGTGCCTGCTGCCCTTGGCGCTGTTGATGGGCTCGACGCTCAGCGACAAGCTGGCCAAGGGGCATGGCCGCGCCTTGCGCATCAACGGCTGGTTGAACCTGGCTATCGGGGTCGTGGCGTTGCTGGCCATCAGCTGGTTCCAATTGAAAAAGCCGGTGTATGAGCCCGGTCAGGAGACTTTCAGCCTGGTGCTGGTGTTCACCTTCCTGTTCGGCTGGATCGTGGTCAACCTGCTGCAAGCTGCGCGCCCGTTGAAGCTATGGGCTGCGCCGGTCATCGGCAGCTGGTTGCTGGTCGCCCTGGTGCCCGCCGCCCTGCCGCACTCGGTGGTCTATAACAAGACCCCGGACCAGTTCATCATCGACCACTTGCCCGAACTGCAACCGACCACCGCCCTGCTCAGCAATGACCTTGGCGCTGCATCCGCGCTGTCCTGGCGCCTGGGTCGCCCAGAGGTTGCGCTGTACAACACGGTCGGTGAAGTGAAGTACGGCATTGCCTACCCGGACACCGCTTATCGCAAGATCGGTACCGCCGACGTCCAGCAGTGGATGAGCGAGGCACGTAAAAAAGGCTCGGTTGGCGTGGTCATGCGGGTCAAGGGCGACGATGAAGTGGCCGAAGTGAACCTGCTGCCCCAAGACGGCAAGCGTTATGAGCAAGGCAGTATCGTCATCCTGATTTTCCCACAGGCCGCGCAATGATCACCTTGCTTCTCCTGGCGGGCGCCTGCCTGCTCACCTGCATGGGCCAGGTTTCGCAAAAGTTTGCGGTGGAAAGCTGGCGTGACCAGCCCGACGGCTGGGCGCCCAAATTGCGTTCGCCGTGGCTATGGTCGGCGCTGGTGTGCCTGGGCCTTGGCCTGCTGGTATGGCTGTTGGTATTGCAGCGCCTGGAAGTGGGCATCGCCTACCCCATGCTCAGCCTCAACTTTGTACTGGTGACGCTGATGGCGCGGTTTGTCTTCCAGGAACATATCGATGGTCGTCACTGGCTCGGTGTCGCGCTGGTGATTGGTGGCGTCGTGCTGCTGGGGCGTCACGTATGAGCCGCGCGCAAGGGTTCGCCCTGGCCTTGGGCAGTGTCGGCCTGGTCAGCGCCGCACAGTTGGGCATGCGCTGGAGCATGACACGCCTGCCGTTGCCGACCGAATGGTTGAATGCGTTCAACAGCAACGCTATTGATCTTGGCGCCCTGGGCGTGGTGATCCTGGCGATCATCGCCTATGCGCTGTCGATGCTGTGCTGGCTCGGCGCGCTCAAGCACTTGCCCCTTGGGCGTGCCTATTCGCTGCTAAGCATCAGCTACGCGCTGGTGTACCTGCTGGCGGCCAGCCTGCCGGTGTTCAACGAACATTTTTCGCTTTCAAAAACCCTGGGAGTGGCCTTGGTCATTCTCGGTGTTCTGGTTATTAACTCTCGTCGTGCTAGCGTTGCAAGCCCCAGGAATGCCCCATGAAAATCAGTGTATTTGGTAGCGGTTACGTCGGTCTGGTACAGGCCACCGTATTGGCCGAGGTCGGTCACGATGTGATCTGCATGGACGTGGACAAGAGCAAAGTCGAGTCGCTGCAAAAAGGCCACGTGACCATCTTCGAACCGGGCCTGGCGGCCATGGTCAAGGAAAACCTGGAAAGCGGGCGCCTGCACTTTACCTACGACGAAAAACTCGCCGTAGAACACGGTGAAGTGCTGTTTATCGCCGTGGGCACGCCATCGGACGAAGACGGCTCGGCCGACCTCAAGTACGTGCTGTCGGTAGGTGATGCCGTGTCGCGCCATCGCGTGGAGCCGGTGATCCTGGTGGAAAAATCCACCGTGCCGGTCGGTACTGGCGACACCCTGCGCGCCCATATCGAAAAAAACCTGCACATTGCCGGTCGCCATTTGGAGTTCGATATCGTCTCCAACCCGGAATTCCTCAAGGAAGGCTCGGCCGTTGCCGACTGCCGCCGCCCGGACCGCATCATTATCGGCTGCGAACGCGAAGAAGTGCGTGAAGTGATGCGCGACCTCTATGCGCCGTTCAACCGCAACCATGACCGCATCATTTTCATGGACCTGCGCAGCGCCGAACTGACCAAGTACGCCGCCAACTGCATGCTGGCCACCAAGATCAGCTTCATCAACCAGATCGCCGAGCTGGCCGAACACCTGGGCGCCGACATCGAAGCCGTGCGTTTGGGCATCGGTGCCGACTCACGCATCGGTTACCACTTCATCTACCCAGGCTGCGGCTACGGCGGTTCGTGCTTCCCCAAAGACATGCGCGCCCTGATCCACAGCGCCAAGGAAGCCAACTGCTCCAGTGACTTGCTCGAAGCGGTCGAAGCGATCAACCAGCGCCAGAAGAGCAAGCTGTTCGAACGCATCAACGCCTACTTCAAAGGCGAACTGCAAGGCAAGACCTTCGCCTTGTGGGGCCTGGCGTTCAAGCCCAATACCGATGACATGCGCGACGCCCCAAGCCGCGTGCTGATGGAAGCCCTGTGGGCGGCCGGCGCCAATGTCCGTGCGTTTGACCCCGAAGCCATGCAGGAAACCCAGCGCATCTACGGTGACGAGTCGCGCCTGACCCTGCTGGGCACGCCGGAATCGGCCTTGAGCGGTGCCGATGCGTTGATCGTGTGCACCGAATGGCAGCAATTCAAAGCGCCGGATTTCGAACTGATCCACGCACGCCTGAAGAACCCGGTGATCTTCGACGGTCGCAACCTGTACGACGGCGAGCGCCTGGCGCGCAAAGGCTTCAAGTATTTCCCGATGGGCCGTGGCGACTCCTGCGAACTGCCGATCCCCCAGCAAAACTGGGTAGCGCCAGCCAAGGAAGACTAAAGACGTGAACAAAGCTCAACCGCCGCTGCTTACAGCAACGCTGCGCAACCAGTCGCTGGGGCTCGGGCTCCTGGCGCTGGTGCTGTTTATTGTCGGCAACTGGCACCAGGCAATCATCGGCTTCGACTCGCGTTTCGTGGTGTTTGCCCAGGAAATGCTGCGCCATGGGCCGAGTTTTTTCCCCACCACCTATGGCCAGCCTTACGCTGACTACCTGGCGACGTCGACCCTGCTGACTTGGCTCTTGTCGTTGCCGTTTGGCGAGGTCAGCAGCCTCACAGCGTGGTTGCCCACGTCCATCGCCTCGGCGGTGATCGTGATGCTGGTGTATCGCCTTACGGCGCCCTACTCCACGCGCTGGGGCTTGCTCAGCATTGCGATGTTGCTGCTCAGCAGCACCTTTATCAGCGAAACCCGTGCGGTGTCGCTGGACCAGATGCTCGCGGCCATCGCCCTCACGGTGTTCTACCTGGGCTATGCGCATGATCACTTTGGCGCGGCCAAACGCTTGCATTGGCTGTTTTTGCTGCTGATCCTGGGCTTCGCAGTGCGTGGGCCAATCGGCCTGGTGATCCCCACCGGCGTGCTGTGCAGCTATTACCTGATCAACCGCCAATGGCGCCAGCTGTTCACCTTTGGCTTCATTGCCCTGGCTGTGCTGGCGGCGTGCGTCGGCCTGTTGCTGCTGCTGGCCAAGCTCAGTGGTGGCGAAGACTTCATGCAGGACGTGATCCGCATGCAGTTCCTGGGGCGCATGGACGGCACCGAAGGTTCCAGCGGCGTGCTGTATTACTTCACCAGCTCCATGGGCAACTATGCGCTGGCCTATCCACTGGCGTTGCTGGTGCTGCTGGCAGTCGCCAGCGGCGGTCGCCGAGCGCCAGACCCGGCACTGAAACTGGTGCTGTACTGCGCGGCGGCGGGTTTGCTGGTGATGCTCGGCCTGTCGGTCCCTCAGGCCAAGAAGGCCCGTTACATCCTGCCGATGCTGCCGATGGCGGCGATCATTGCGGCCTACCCGTTCCAGGTCAGCCAAGGGCGGCTGTTCGCCTGGCTGCGCGGCTTGATGCTGGGCATCTGGACGCTGCTGCCGGCGTTGCTGGTGGTCGGGCTGGTGGTGGCGCGCAAGCGTTACCCGGCGCAGTTGGACAGCCTGGGGCTGGTCTTCGGCGTGCTTGGCGTGCTTCAAGTCGTGGCGCTGCTGTCACTGTTCAAAGCGCGTCTACGCCCGCTGGGCTCAGCACTGGCGGCGGTGCTGGCGTTGTGGTCGACCTACATTGTGGTGGTCGAGCCGTTGGAGCGTACGCTTTACGACACCCGCACATTCAGCCTAGGGGTCAAAGCACAGATCATGCAGCAACCTGCCCCCGTGGTGCTACATGGCTTGGGCAAAGATGCCAAAGCCATCAAGTTCATGGTCAACTTCAACTGCGATAAAGTGCCACTGTTTACCCAATCGGCAGCCGACCTGGCGCCGCTGCAAGGCCCGGCATGGGTGGTGATGAGCGCGCAGGACTTCGAAAAACTGCAGGATCCGCGCTTGCGTTCGATCACCCCGACACTCACCGGGGAATTCGACAAAGATCCGTATGTGTTGCTCCACCTGGAAAAAGTCAGCGCGCCGTAATTACGCTGACAATGGTCTGACGGACACAGCGCCCACTTCTTCAAGAGTGGGCGTTTTTCGTTATGACGGCCCGGAAAGCGCCTACATAGCTATGCGTAAACGCTGGCGCACTTTGCCTTCCGATGCCCGGAACCCAAATGTAGACTCCTACACCATGTGCGTTAACTATCTACTATCGGGCGCAACCAGCCTTCCACGCACACAGACCTGATTGATCAAAAGGGCAATGCCGTGCCAGAAGACCTGTTGCTTATTCCTACGCCGAAGCTGGATCGATTGATGGCGTTGCGCGACGCCTTGGTGGCACTGAAGGGGCCGCTGGCCAATGATTCTGCCTTGCAGGAGAACCTGCATAGGCAGCTGTTCAATGACGAGGCGAATAGTCGCGTACTCGGACGCATCAGCACGCCACTGCCGCAACCGACGCATCGAATCACCTATGGCGAGGACCATTAACTGCATTATTTTTGCATTTAATCCTCATTAATATGCATTGGCGCCATGGCATCAAGCTCGGCACACTGCACAGGTTCCTCCCCCAAATGTTGGAACTTTCAAAGGGCTTATCCGGGCAACCAGGCGAGCCTTTTTTTTCGCCTGTTGTTTAATGGATCGTGTCGATGCTCGCTCGCTGGTTACCTGCTGCAATCAATACCCGCCCCGCCGAATGGAGCCGCGCCGCCATTGGCATGGCTTTGGGCACGTTACTAAGTGTCTGGGTGTGTGCCCAGGTATTCGGTATGGAAGTCGCCTTGCACTTGCTCGGCCCTCTGGGGGCTTCAGCGGTTTTGCTGTTTGCCGTGTCCTCCGGTGCGTTGGCACAGCCGTGGTCGATTATCGGCAGCTACTTGTGCGCCGCCGTTGTGGCCCTGCTGGTGGCGCGGGTGCTGGGCCGTACGCTGGGCAGCGCTTGCCTGGCAGCGGGCATGACCGTCGTGCTGATTTGCTGGCTGCGCTGCCTGCACCCGCCTGCTGGTGGCCTGGCCATGACGCTGGTGCTCGCCGACCCGGCCTCCATTGCCCTGGGTTGGCAGGAAGTCGGCCCAGTGATGCTCGGCGCGGGCGCGCTGCTGATCTGCGCACTGGCCTACAACAACGCGACACGCACGCGTTACCCCAAGGGTGCGGTCGAGTCGCCCGCTGTGGTGCTGGGCAGCACAGCACCGGTGACCGACGCGGCCATCACCGCCGCTGACCTGAAGCTGGCTCTGGCCGACATGGAACAGTTCTTTGATGTGGAGCCGACAGAGCTGGAACAGTTGATCCACGCGGCAGAAGGCCACGCCCGACGCCGCAGCATCGGCGAAGTGCTGGGCAGCCGCAGCGCTGCATAAATGCAAAAACGACCTGCATGATTCCGGGTTGTACTGGGCAAATTTGCACTGGTACGATCGCGAGATAGTTCGTGCGCGAACATCTTGATAAAGAACAATAAAAGCAGGGAGTTAGTGATGACTGCTCAGGTTTCATCCGAAGCAAGCCACGCCAAGATTCTTCAGGACGAGGTACTGGCCGACGTTCGTAACCATATTGGCCACCTCACCCTCAACCGCCCCGCCGGCTTGAATGCCATCACCCTGGAGATGGTCCGTAGCCTGACCGCGCAGTTGCAGGCCTGGGCAGATGACCCGCAGGTGTATGCCGTGGTCCTGCGCGGCGCCGGTGAAAAGGCTTTTTGCGCCGGCGGGGACATTCGCTCTCTCTACGACAGCTTCAAGCAGGGCGACAGCCTGCATCAGGACTTTTTCGTCGAGGAATACGCCCTGGACCTGGCGATTCATCATTACCGCAAGCCGGTGCTGGCCCTGATGGACGGTTTTGTCCTCGGCGGCGGCATGGGCCTGGTGCAAGGCGCCGATTTGCGTGTGGTGACCGAACGCAGCCGCCTGGCGATGCCGGAGGTGGCCATCGGTTATTTCCCGGACGTGGGTGGCAGCTATTTCCTCTCGCGCATCCCTGGCGAGCTGGGGGTTTACCTCGGTGTCACCGGCGTGCAGATTCGCGCCGCCGATGCGCTGTATTGCGGGCTGGCGGATTGGTGTATCGACAGCGCCAAACTCGCCGAACTCGAGCAGAAACTCGACCGCCTGCAATGGCAGGATTCGCCGCTCAAGGACCTGCAAGGCGTGCTGGCCAAGCTTGCGGTACAACAATTGCCCGACGCCCCGCTGGCCGCGTTACGCCCGGCGATCGACCACTTCTTTGCGTTGCCGGATGTGCCGAGCATGGTCGAGCAACTGCAACAAGTCACCGTCGCCGACAGCCACGAATGGGCGCTCACCACCGCCAGCCTGATGCAGACCCGCTCGCCGCTGGCGATGGCCGTGACCCTGCAGATGCTGCGCCGTGGCCGGCGCTTGGCGCTGGAGCAGTGCTTCGCATTGGAATTGCACCTGGATCGCCAGTGGTTCGAACGCGGCGACCTGATCGAAGGGGTTCGCGCGCTGATCATCGACAAAGACAAAACCCCGCACTGGAACCCTGCGACGGTCCATGAACTGGATGCCAGCCATGTCGAGAGCTTCTTCAGTGACTTCAAGCAGAGTGGGAAATAAGCCATGCAAGATATTGAATACACTGAAGAACAAGTGATGATTCGCGACATGGCGCGCGACTTTGCCCGTGGCGAAATCGCCCCGCATGCGCAAGCCTGGGAAAAAGCCGGCTGGATCGATGACGCCCTCGTCGCGAAGATGGGCGAACTCGGCCTGTTGGGCATGGTGGTGCCGGAAGAATGGGGCGGCACCTATGTCGATTACGTGGCGTATGCCCTGGCCGTCGAGGAGATTTCCGCCGGTGATGGCGCCACCGGCGCACTCATGAGTATCCATAATTCAGTCGGTTGCGGGCCAATCCTCAACTACGGCACCGATGCGCAGAAACACACCTGGCTGGCTGACCTGGCCAGCGGCCAAGCCATCGGCTGCTTTTGCCTCACCGAACCCCAAGCCGGGTCCGAAGCCCATAACCTGCGCACCCGTGCCGAACTGCGCGATGGCCAGTGGGTGATCACCGGCGCCAAGCAGTTTGTCAGCAACGGCAAGCGCGCCAAGTTGGCCATTGTGTTTGCCGTGACAGACCCGGAGCTGGGCAAAAAAGGTATCTCCGCCTTCCTGGTGCCCACTGACACCCCTGGCTTTGTGGTCGACCGTACCGAACACAAGATGGGTATTCGCGCCTCGGACACCTGCGCCGTCACGCTCAACCAGTGCACCGTACCCGAAGCCAACTTGTTGGGTGAACGCGGCAAGGGCCTGGCCATCGCCCTGTCCAACCTCGAAGGTGGACGCATCGGTATTGCCGCGCAAGCCTTGGGCATTGCCCGTGCAGCGTTCGAGGCAGCCTTGGCGTATGCGCGGGATCGGGTGCAGTTCAACAAGGCGATTATCGAGCACCAAAGCATTGCCAACCTGCTGGCCGACATGCAGACCCAGCTCAATGCCGCGCGCTTGCTGATCCTGCATGCCGCACGCCTGCGCAGCGCGGGCAAACCGTGCCTGTCGGAAGCCTCCCAGGCCAAGCTGTTTGCTTCGGAGATGGCCGAAAAGGTCTGCTCCTCGGCAATGCAGATCCATGGCGGGTATGGGTATCTTGAGGACTACCCGGTGGAGCGCTACTACCGGGATGCGAGGATTACGCAGATTTACGAAGGCACCAGCGAGATTCAGCGAATGGTGATTGCCAGGGAACTGAAGAACTACCAGCTCTGACTCCCAGTGCTCGTTCCCACGCTCTGCAAGGGAACGCATCCGGAGACGCTCCGCGTTACGCCTCAAGGGCTGACGCAGAGCCTCAAGGGCGGCATTCCCACGCGGAGCGTGGGAACGAGCACTGGGCGGGTTACTGGTCCTTGAACTCAGGCGTTCGCTTGGCCACAAACGCAGCCATGCCTTCCTTCTGGTCCTGGGTGGCAAACGCGGCATGGAACACTCGGCGCTCAAAGCGCACGCCTTCAGACAGGCTCACCTCAAACGCGCGGTTCACGCTTTCTTTGACCATCATGCTGATCGGCACGGACTTGCCGGCAATCAAGGTCGCGGTTTTCAGCGCTTCTTCGAGCAGTTCATCGGCTGGCACGATGCGTGCCACAATCCCGCAGCGCTCAGCTTCGACGGCATCAATAAAGCGCCCGGTCAGGCACATTTCCATGGCCTTGGCCTTACCCACGGCGCGGGTCAGGCGCTGGGTGCCGCCCATGCCCGGCAGTACGCCGAGGTTGATTTCCGGCTGGCCGAACTTGGCGCCGTCACCGGCCAGGATAAAGTCGCACATCAAGGCCAGTTCACAACCGCCGCCCAGGGCGAAACCGTTGACGGCGGCAATGATCGGCTTGCGGCGGTTGGCCACGCGGTCGCTGTCGCTGAACAGGTCGTCGAGGTAGATCTGCGGGTAGGTCAGCTCGGCCATTTCCTTGATGTCAGCGCCGGCGGCAAAGGCTTTTTTCGAGCCGGTCAGCACGATGCAGCCGATCTGCGGGTCGGCTTCGAGGCCGTCCAGCGCCTGGTTCAACTCGCTGACCAGTTGGGCGTTCAAGGCGTTCAGGGCTTGCGGGCGATTGAGGGTAATCAGCCCGACGCGGCCCTGGACTTCGAGCAAAAGGGTTTCGTAACTCATGTATCGGCTCCTTAAAGGTTGCGTGAGATGACCATGCGTTGAATATCGCTGGTGCCTTCGTAAATCTGGCAGACCCGCACATCGCGGTAGATCCGCTCCAGTGGGAAGTCGCTCAGGTAACCGTAACCGCCCAAGGTTTGCAAGGCGGCCGAGCAGACTTTCTCGGCCATTTCCGAAGCAAACAGCTTGGCCATCGACGCCTCGACCAAGGCCGGCTTGCCGCTGTCACGCAGGGCCGCAGCGTAATGCACCATTTGCCGGGCCACCGCGATTTGCGTGGCCATGTCGGCCAGACGGAAGGCCACCGCCTGGTGTTCGATCAGCGCCTTGCCAAAGCTTTCGCGCTCGCGGGCATAGTCACGGGCGGCTTCGAAGGCTGCGCGGGCCATGCCCACCGATTGCGAGGCGATGCCGACGCGGCCGCCTTCGAGGTTGGCCAGGGCGATCCTGTAGCCTTCGCCCTCCTCGCCCAAACGGTTGGCCACCGGCACCTTTACATCGTCGAAGAGGATCTGGCAGGTGTCGGATGCATGCTGGCCGAGTTTGTCTTCCACCCGCGCCACCGTGTAGCCCGGCGAGTCGGTGGGCACGATAAACGCGCTGATCCCGCGCTTGCCTGCGGCCGGGTCGGTGACCGCAAACACAATCACGATCCCGGCGTTCTGCCCGGAGGTGATGAACTGTTTGCAGCCATTGAGCACGTAATGGTCGCCCTCAAGGCGTGCACGGGTTTTCAGGCTGCTGGCATCGGAGCCGGCCTGGGGCTCGGTCAACGCGAAGGCA
The DNA here is from genome assembly GCF_030263855.1 of Pseudomonas sp. ChxA. NCBI lineage: Bacteria > Pseudomonadati > Pseudomonadota > Gammaproteobacteria > Pseudomonadales > Pseudomonadaceae > Pseudomonas > Pseudomonas sp. ChxA. The sequence goes on along the minus strand of NZ_JARPMK010000001.1, from coordinate 3,531,778 downwards.
CCGAGCATGGCGCCACTGGCCAGCGGCGTGAGGAACTGCTGTTTCTGCTGCTCGTTACCGAATTTGAGGATCGGCACGCACCCCACCGAGTTGTGCACGCTCATGATGGTCGAGCATGCGCCATCACCAGCGGCGATTTCTTCCAGGGCCATGGCGTAGGCCAGGTAGCCGGTGTCGCAACCACCCCACTGTTCCGGCACCAGCATGCCAAAAAAGCCCAGCTCGGCCATTTCGCCAATGGCTTCCTTGGGGAAACGGTGCTCGCGGTCCCATTCGGCGGCAAAGGGTTTCAGGCGTTCCTGGGCAAATTGCCGGGCCGCTTCGCTGATTTGCAGTTGTTCGTCATTGGGCAGCATGTTGAGTCCTTAATACAGGCATTCGACGGCCATGGCCGTGGCTTCACCGCCGCCAATACAAATGGCGGCGACCCCGCGCTTGAGGCCTTTCTGGCGCAGGGCCGAGAGCAGCGTCACCAGGATGCGCGCACCGGAAGCACCAATCGGATGGCCCAGGGCACAGGCGCCGCCGTGAATATTGACCTTGCTGTGGGGGATTTCCAGCTTGCTCATGGTCACCAGGCTGACCACCGCGAAGGCTTCGTTGATTTCAAACAGATCAACGTCGCCTAGGTTCCAGCCGGTCTTGCTCATCAACTTGCGAATTGCCCCCACGGGCGCTACCGGGAACAGGCCTGGCTCATCGGCGAACGCCGCGTGCCCGTGGATCACCGCCAGGGGTTTGAGGCCACGCTGTTGCGCCTCGGACTGACGCATCAACAACAGCGCCGCCGCACCATCGGAAATCGAGCTGGAGTTGGCCGCCGTCACCGTGCCGCCCTCGCGGAATGCCGGTTTCAGGCTGGCGATCTTGTCCAGCTTGGCCTTGGGCGGCTGCTCGTCATGCAGGATGGTCTTTTGCTCTTTGCCGACGGTGACCTGTACCGGCACGATCTCCGCGGCAAAGCTGCCGTGGGTGATGGCCTCTTGCGCGCGGGTCAGCGAGGCAATGGCGAAGGCGTCCTGCGCTTCACGGGTGAAGCCGTTGTGCTCGGCGCAGTCTTCGGCAAAGGTGCCCATCAGGCGGCCCTTGTCGTAAGCGTCTTCGAGGCCGTCGAGGAACATATGGTCGAGCACCTTACCGTGGCCCATGCGGTAGCCGCTGCGCGCGCGGTCAAGCAGGTACGGTGCGTTGGACATGCTTTCCATGCCGCCGGCGACCACTACATCGACACTGCCGGCCAGCAGCGAATCGTGGGCGAGGATGGTCGCTTCCATACCCGAGCCGCACATCTTGTTCAAGGTGGTGCAGCGCGTGGCCTTGTCCAGCCCGGCGCCCAGGGCTGCCTGACGCGCAGGCGCCTGGCCCAGGCCTGCGGGCAGCACACAGCCGAACAGCACTTCATCGACTGCATCCGGGGCAATCCCGGCGCGTTCGACGGCGGCGCGGATCGCGGCAGCGCCCAGTTGCGGCGCGGTCAGGCCTTTGAGGTCGCCCTGGAAGCCGCCCATGGGCGTGCGCACGGCGCTGACAATAACAATCGGATCGTTCATGGGGTGTTCTCCTTACTTGGCTGCCATACGCAAGGCACCGTCGAGACGGATCACCTCGCCATTGAGCATGCTGTTTTCAATGATGTGACGTACCAGCGCGGCGTACTCGGACGGTTTGCCCAGGCGCGGCGGGAATGGCACGCCAGCGGCCAGCGAATCGCGCACTTCGGCGGTCATGCCGGCCATCATCGGTGTTTCGAAAATGCCCGGGGCAATGGTCATCACGCGGATACCGAAGCGTGCCAGCTCGCGAGCCGCAGGCAAGGTCAGGCTGGCGATGGCACCTTTGGAGGCGGCATACGCCGCCTGGCCGATCTGCCCGTCAAAAGCGGCTACCGACGCGGTGTTGATGATCACGCCACGCTCACCGTCGGCATTTGCCTCGGTTTCAGCGATGGCCGCAGCCGCCAGGCGCAGCAGGTTGAAACTGCCGATCAGGTTGACGTTGATCACCTGGGCAAAGCTGGCCAATGCGTGCGGGCCGTTCTTGCCGAGGATCTTCTCGCCACGTACCACGCCGGCGCAGTTGACCAGGCCGTGCAAGCCGCCAAAAGCGGCAACGGTGGCGTGTACGGCAGCTTCGGCGGCGGCTTCCTGGCTGATATCGGCCACGGCGCTGCGGGCGTTGTCGCCCAGTTGCTTGGCCTTGGCCGCTACGGCGTCGGCGTTCAGGTCGACCAGCATCACCTTGGCACCGGCGGCGATGAGCATTTCAGCGGTGGCCGCGCCGAGGCCCGAAGCACCGCCGCTGACCAGGAATACCTTGTTTTCAATCTGCATCATTGTTTCCTTAAAAGTGGATCAGGCGATGGCCTGTGCCTTCGCAATTTCCTGATTACGCAAAATAAAGCGTTGCAGCTTGCCGCTAGGGGTCTTGGGCAAGTCGCTGACAAATTCGATTTCCCGCGGGTAGGCATGGGCCGCCAAGCGCTTGCGAACGTGCAGGCGCAGCTCCTCGGCCAGTTCCGGCGTGGCGCGGTACTGCTCGTTGATCACCACAAAGGCTTTGACCAGTTCGGTGCGCTCCGGGCACGGTTTGCCGACGACGGCGGCCTCGACCACGGCCGGGTGCTCGACCAGGGCGCTTTCGACGTCAAATGGCCCTACGCGGTAGCCGGACGTGGTGATCACATCGTCACTGCGTCCGACAAAGCTGATGCTGCCATCGGGGTTCAGCTCCACGGTGTCGCCACTGAGGTAGTACTTGCCGACAAACGCCTTGGTCTTCACCCCGTCGTAGCCTGCGAACCAGCACATCGGCGAGTGCTCACGGTCAATCGCGAGGATGCCCGGCTGGCCCGCCGGCAATTCCTGATACGCGTCATCGAGCACCACGATGCGGTGGCCCGGTGAGGCAAAGCCTGCCGAGCCAACGTGCACGGGGTGCGCCAGGCCGTGATGGTTGCACAACACCATGCCCAGTTCGGTCTGGCCGTAATGGTCATGAATGACCACGCCCAGGTTATCGGCGAACCAGCGGATCACTTCAGGGTTCAGCGGCTCGCCGGCGCTGCTGACGATGCGCAGCTTGCCCTTGATGGCGCGCGCGAACTGTTCGCCACCGGCAATCAGCAGGCGGTAAGCGGTGGGTGAACCGGTGAGGTTGGTAATTGCATATTTATTGATCACCCGGCAGGTGCTTTCCAGGGTAAACGGCCCATCGTAGAAGGTAATCGGGTGGCCCATGGACAGCGGCCCGGTCACGCCAAAATAGATGCCATAGGCCCAGCCCGGATCGGCGACATTCCAGAACGCGTCTTCGGGGCGCAAATCCACCGCGTCGCGGGTGTAGCTCTGAAACGCGACGATCGCCTTGAGCGGCACCGACAGCGCTTTTGACGGGCCGGTGGTGCCCGAGGTGAACATCAACAGGAACGGGTCTTCTGCGCCCAGTAGCACCGGATCGCAGATGTTTGAATAATTCGGCAGTTCGGCCCAGAAGCTATAGTCGCCGCGCACAATGCCTTCGCCCTTGTCACCGGCCACCGTGACGATGGTCGGGCAGCCTTCTACTTCATCCAGCTTGGGGCGGTTGACTGCATCCGTGACCACCAGTACGGCGCCGGAGCTGTTCAGCCGATGCTCGATAGCTTTAGGCCCGAAGGCGGTAAATAACGGCTGATACACCGCGCCGATGCGCCACGTGGCCAACACCACCACCAATAACTCCGCCGTGCGCGGCAGCAGGCCCGCCACCTTGTCACCCCGTTGCACGCCTTGGGCCAGCAGGAAATTGGCAAAGCGCGCCGCCTGGTCCTGCAATTGGGTGAAGGTCACGGTGGCGCTGCGCCCATCCTTGCCTTCCCAAAACAACGCGATGCGCCCCGGCAGCGCGTGGCGGTCGCAACACTCCACACAGGCATTCAGGGCTTGCAGGTTGCCGGACAAGGCGGCGTTGACGGTGTGCTGGTAATCGAACGCAGTGGTGGCAGCCAAATACTCACGCATGGTTCCAAATCCTTATGTGTTTTTATTTTCAGGACATTTGTCACGACGAGAATCGCTGAAATAGTCGCTCTAGAGCGCTGTGGCGGCAATGGTCAAAGCCTTCAACTTGGCTGACTGGTTTGGCCAATCATTGATCCGGCTTATCAGCCGGTCAGCCGCAGTGATTGGACGCTCCGGGTGCAAACTCCTAATCTTTAGGCCTGCACCACCAAAGAAGCCGCCTGCCGATGATCGTCCGCCCCAAACCCAACCTCGTGGGTATCCTGTTTTCGTTGAAAGGCTCGATTGCCAAGCGCATTGCCTTGCGCAGCCTGTTGGTCACACTGCTGGCCTCGGTAATCGTGCTGGTAGAGACCCTGCACCCGGCCTACTTCTCCAAGGTCAATGCCACGCCGTTTACCTTGCTCGGGTTGTCGTTGTCGATCTTCATGAGCTTTCGCAACAACGCCTGCTATGACCGTTGGTGGGAAGGCCGCAAGCAACTGGGGCAGATGATCATTGAGGTGCGCTCGCTGATCCGCGAAACCCAAGTGCTGGGCGACTCACCTGAGCGCGCCAGCCTGTTGCGTGGGGTGTGCGGGTTTGCCCACGGCCTGGTCGCGCACCTGCGCCGTGAAGATGAAGCCCGCGTTATCACGCCCTGGATTGCGGTTGACCGGGCCCACCCCAATCTCCCCGACAACGTGCTGCAACAACTGGGCGCGCGGTTTTCGCAGCTGGCCGAACAGGGCGTGATCAGTGAATGGCGCTACACCCAGCTGGAAACCCGGTTGGTCAGCCTGAGCCTGGTGCAGGCTGCCTGCGAGCGGATCAAAACCACGCCACTGCCCTTCCCTTACACCTTGCTGCTGCACCGCACCATTTACCTGTTCTGCATTCTGCTGCCGTTCGCCATGGCCGAGCCGCTGGGCTGGTTGACGCCGGTGTTCACCGCCATCGTCAGCTACACGTTCTTTGGTTTGGATGAAATCGGTGATGATCTGGAAGACCCGTTCGGTTTCGATGAAAACGATCTGCCCTGCAATGCGATAGTGCGCACCCTGGAGCGCGAGATTCTCGCCGCCCTGGGCGAGATCGATCTGCCTCCTGCCCTGGAGCCAGTGGAATACGTGCTGGACTGATGCGGGTTTGACACTCGCCGTGGTCTGGCCGAAGCTTGAGGCTTTGCGATAGCTGCCCCCAGCTTTTGGACGCCTGCATGTCAAAGTCACGCCGTTACTCCATCATCGGCCTGTGCGCCCTGTTGTTGCTTGTCCTGGTCACCTGGTATTTCTCCCGCTCCACCCCGGTGGCCGTGCCGCCGGCGATTGCCCATGGTTACGCCAAGGCGCTGAAACAGGCTCGCAACGGCGAACCAGGCGCCGCCCGCGTGCTGTATCAGCAGCTCGGTCGCCCGGACTTGTCACCTGAACGTCGCGCCGCATTGCACGTTGAACTGCCCAATTACCCAAGCCCTCAAGCGCTGAAGCTGGCGGATAAAGACTTGGCGGATGAGTCGCCATTGGTTCGCGAGGCGGCGATCCACAGCATTGTCGGCCTGGTGCCCAGCGGCCAACGCACCTTGCTGCTTGGCCCGGCGCTGGATGACCCAGAGCAAGAGGTACGCTTTGCTGCCGCCAATGCCCTGCTCGGCTTGTCGCCGGATACCCTGGGCCTGTATTTCGGGCCTTTGCAGCAAGTGCTCGATGAGTTCGTGAAAAAGCTCAAGGCTGAGCCGGAAACCGCCGAGGGCTGGATCCAGTTGGCGCGCTTGTACATCCACAGCGCCCTGCTGCCGGACGCGCAACATGCGCTGGAGCAGGCCATGCGCCTGCAACCGGACAACCTCCAAGCGGTGGTGGCGCAGATCGAATTGCTCGATAAACAGGGCAAGACTGACGAGTCCCGCCAGTTGCTGGCGCGGCAATTGGCAGCGCATCCGGAGTCGGCCTACCTGCAACACGCCTTGGGCATGTGGCTGTTGCACCATGGGGAGCGGCCGTACGCGCTGCTTGGGCTGTCCAAGGCCGTGGAGCTTGAGCCGGGCAATCAGGATTACCGCTTTGACCTTGCTACCACCTTGCATGCCCAGGAAGAAGTGGAGGCTGCTCAGCGTCAGCTGGAGGAAATCGTCCAGCGTCATCCGGCTAATCGCAAGGCGCGTGTGTTGCTGGTCAGCTATTGGAAAGAAACCGGGCAGTTGCAGAATGTGCAGGTGTTATTGGCACAGCTGGAGCAGCAGAATCCGGATGATCCGGCGTTGCAGCAGGGGCTTTAGGCTGGGCTGGGCTGGGTTGGGGGCATATCCGTTGCTGCGGTAACGGCCGCTTAGGGTTCCGCCCTTACGGCGGGTCACTTTTGTAAAGACACAAAAGTAACCAAAAAGTCTTCGCCCCAACACTCGGTGCCTCGCTATGGCTCGGCATGCCCGCAATCCGACAGTGATTTGGGGGGCCGCCGCGATGGGCCATCCTTGGCCCAGCGCGGCTAAACCGGCATCCCTGCCGGTTTACCCCCCAAATCCCTGTCAGATTCCGGCCATCGTGTTTGACGGGGCGATTTCAGATCAAGATCAAAAGCGCAGATCAAAAGACCGCTGACTTCGCCAGCGAAAAGGATGTAAGGGCCAGAGCAACAGCAACAGCAAAGCCATACTCGGTCAACTGTGGGAGCTGGCTTGCCTGCGATAGCATCAACTCTGTGTAACTGATGTACCGAGGTGTCTGCATCGCAGGCAAGCCAGCTCCCACAGAAAAGCAACTCTTCAGTGTATTCAGATAGGCTTTTGCCTTGCACTTGATCTGGCTCTTGCTTCAACCACTCAGGTCGGCTTTCAGGCCGCCGTGCTGTAGATCTTGATCTTGATCTTGATCTGAGACGCCCCGTTAACCACGATGGCCGAACGCAGGCTTGAATCCGTGGGTAACCCGGCAGGACGCCGGGTTAGCCGCGCTGGGCCAAGGATGGCCCATCGCGGCGGCCCACGGATTCAAGCCGGAGTGAGGGCACACCGAGCCTAAGCGAGGTGCCGAGTGGTGGGGCACAGACCTTTTGGTTACTTTTGGGGCGTTTGCCAAAAGTGACCCGCTGTAAGAGCGGAACCATAGGCCGCCGTGACCGCAGCAACGGATATGTACACCAAAACACCCTCACGCTCCCATCCAACGATTTACGCGACAGGTTGAACCGCCACAACCCGCTACGGTCAAGTAAATATGGCGCGTCCAAGCCGACGCGCCTCCCTTTACTTGTACGTGACCCGAGGGCACTTCTTGTCTACATCCAAAGAGCTGTTCAGTGAAAAGGCGGCCACCGGCATCGAAGGTCTTGACGACATTCTTTCCGGGGGGCTATCGCGCAGCCACCTGTTCCTGCTGGAAGGCGAACCCGGCACCGGGAAAACCACCGTAGCGCTGCACTTCCTGCAAGCCGGCGCGAAAAACGGTGAGCGGTCCCTGTACATCACCCTGTCAGAAACCGAACGCGAGTTGCGCCAGGGCGCCAAGTCACACGGCTGGGACCTGGACGACAATATTCACATCTTCGAACTGACCCCACCAGAAAGCCTGCTCGACGCCGATCACCAGCAAAGCCTGCTGTACTCCTCTGACCTGGAACTGGGCGAAGCCACACGACAGATTTTTGAGGTGGTGGAACGGGTCAAACCGACCCGCGTGGTCATCGACAGTCTTTCGGAAATCCGCCTGCTGGCGCAAAGCTCGCTGCGCTATCGCCGCCAGATCCTGGCGATCAAACACTACTTTGTGCGCTACGACGCTACCGTCCTGCTGCTTGACGACCTGACCACCGAATCCCTGGATAAAACCGTACACAGCGTGGCCCACGGCGTGATTCGCCTGGAAGAACTGACGCCCACCTACGGTGCTGAACGCCGCCGCATCCGCGTGGTGAAGTACCGTGGCCAGAAATACCGTGGCGGCTTCCACGACTTCACCATCATGGAAGACGGCATCCACGTGTTCCCGCGCCTGGTGGCCGCCGAGCATCGTGGTGGTTACGTGCGCCAGACCTTGAGCAGTGGCATCCGTGCAATGGACGCCTTGATGGGCGGCGGCGTCGAAACCGGCTCCAGCACGCTTATCCTCGGCCCGGCCGGTACCGGCAAATCGTTGATCTCGATGATCTTTGCCGCCGCCGCCGTGGCGCGTGGCGAAAAAGCCGCGCTGTTTATTTTCGATGAAGAGCTGGGCCTGCTGTTTGAGCGCATGAAAAACATGGGCATTGACCTGGCTGCGCTGCAAGACACCGGTAACCTGCTGATCGAACAAGTCGATGCGGCTGAGCTGTCGCCAGGCGAGTTCTCCCACCGCGTGCGGCGTTGCGTCGATGAGCGTGGGATCAAAACCGTGGTGATCGACAGTATCAACGGCTACCAGGCGGCGATGCCTGAGGAAAACTCCCTGATCCTGCATATGCACGAGTTGCTGCTGTACCTGAACCGTCGCGGCGCGGCGACGTTCATGACGGTGGCCCAACATGGGCTCGTGGGCGATATGCAGGCTCCGGTCGATATTACTTACCTGGCCGATACCGTGATCCTGTTGCGTTACTTCGAAGCCCTCGGCAAGGTGCGGCGGGCTATTTCGATCATCAAGAAACGCACCGGCAGCCACGAGTCGACCATTCGCGAATACCGTATCGCCAACAATGGTTTGACGGTGGGCGAGCCGCTGGACAACTTCCAGGGCGTACTGCGCGGTATCCCAACCTATATGGGTGCCGGCTCCCCGCTGCTCAAGGAAGAGGGCGTGTGACCGGCCTTACTCCCGTCTCCGAGCGCGCAATCATCCTGGCGCCATTGGGCCGTGACGGCTCCCTGGCGCAGATGATGCTCAAGGAAGCCGGCTACACCGGCATGGTTGCCGCTGACCTGACTGTACTCTGCGAAGCACTTGAGGAAGGCGTCGGTATGTTGGTGATTGCCGCCGAAGCCCTGCGCGGTGTGGATCTGGAACCCCTGTTGCATTACCTGCACGAGCAACCGGCCTGGTCCGACTTGCCCATCGTGCTGATGACTCACCATGGCGGCAGTGAGCAGAACGGCTCATCCCACCTGAGTGGCCTGCTGGGCAACGTGACCTTTCTGGAGCGCCCTTTCCACCCGGTAACCCTGATCAGTCTGGTGAGCGCGGCACTGCGTGGGCGGCGCCGCCAATACGAGGCCCGTGACCGCCTGGTTGATTTGAGCGAGAGCGAGCAGCGCCTGCAAAGCACTTTGGAAACCCTTGAGCAGCAGGTTGAAGAACGCACAGCGCAATTGCGCAACAACGAAGAAGCCTTGCGCCAGTCACAGAAAATGGAGGCTGTCGGCCAGTTGACCGGCGGTATCGCCCATGACTTCAACAACATGCTTACCGGCATTATCGGCAGCCTGGAGTTGCTGCGCAGGCGGGTCGCGCGTGGAAAACTGGACGATCTGGACAGTCTGATCGACCTGGGCGTCACCTCGGCCAACCGCGCCGCCGGCCTGACCCATCGCCTGCTTGCGTTCTCACGTCGCCAGTCGCTGGACTCCAAGCCGGTGGAGATCAACCAGTTGGTCAGCTCCATTGGCGAACTGTTGCAACGCAGTATCAACGAAAGCATCGCCTTGGACATGCGCCTCACCGATCAACTGTGGATCGCCGAGGCCGACCCCAATCAGCTGGAGAGCGCCCTGCTCAACCTGGTGATCAATGCGCGCGATGCCATGCCCACGGGTGGCAACCTCATCGTGGAGACCGCCAACCGCCACCTCGACAACGTGTTCACCGCCGCCTATGGCACCTTGCTGCCAGGCGACTACGTGGAACTGAGCGTCAGTGATACGGGCTGCGGTATCCCGGAGAGCTTGCTGGGCCGTGTCTTCGACCCGTTTTTCACCACCAAGCCGATCGGCCAGGGCACCGGCCTGGGTCTGTCGATGATCTACGGCTTTGCCCGGCAATCCCATGGGCATGTGACCATCCACAGTGAGGTTGGCAAGGGCACTACCGTCAGCCTGTTCCTGCCGCGCTTTATCGGTGAACGCATCGCGGACATTGCCGTTAACCCGGCACTGCTGCCGTTCGCCAATGCAGGTGAGACTGTCTTGATCGTCGAGGATGATCCGGCCGTGCGCGTACTGGTCAGCGCAGTGCTCAAGGAATTGGGCTATGCCTTTGTCGAGGCGGGTGATGCCAACACGGCGGTGCCGATTATCGAGTCTGATCAGCGTATTGACCTGTTGATCAGTGATGTGGGCTTGCCCGGCATGAACGGGCGACAACTGGCAGAGATCGGGCGGCAATTGCGCCCGGAACTGAAGGTATTGTTTATCACTGGCTACGCCGAGCACGCGGCGGTGCGCGGCGGGTTCCTGGACCCGGGGATGCAACTGATCACCAAGCCGTTCACCTTCGACCTGCTGACCGCCAAGGTGCGGGAGATGATCAAGCAATAGGGCTGCTGCGAGGCAGCAGCCCTATTGCTTCAGGCCAGCAGGCGCTGGATATGCTCTTGCAAGGTATCCAGATCAAACGGCTTGGCCAGGATCGGCGCGTTGCGCGTGATCGGGCTATTGCAGTCGAGGATCTCCTGCGGGTAACCGCTGATAAAGATCACTTTCAATTCAGGTCGCAGCTTGATCGCAGGCTCAGCGATCTGCACCCCGGAAATCCCGCCCGGCAGGCGGTAATCCGTGACCATCAGGTCCAGGTGCGGCTTGGTGGCGAGAATCTCGAAGGCCTGCTCCCCATCGATCGCCTTCAGCACCCGGTAGCCCAGGCCTGCCAGGTATTCACCCAGCACAAACATAATGGATTCGTCGTCTTCGACAATCAGTACGACATCTTGTGCATCTTCACTCATGGGAAGCCTTCGTCCGGTCAGTTGCTGCAAGTACGACCATGGGGTCACGCAGAGGTTGCGTCGAGGTGACGATTGATTTCATTGTGGCTCGCCGAGCGGCAGGCACACCCTGAACAGCGCGCCCTCGCCTATCTGGCTTTCGACCTCGATGGTGCCGCCATGGGCTGTCACGATCTGCTCGGAAATAAATAGCCCCAGGCCCAGGCCTGCCGCTACGTGGCTGGCCGAAACGCGCTCGAACTGCTGGAAAATACGCTTCTGGTTATCCGCGCTGATGCCAATACCACGGTCGCGCACCTCGACGCGTGCCTCACCGTGTTCGGTGTACACCCGCACATCCACCGGGCTTTTGGCCCCGTAACGCAGGGCGTTGGTCAGCAGGTTGGTAACCACTTGCTCGATACGGAACTCATCCCAATTGCCTTCCACAGGCTCGTCGGCAACCAGGTGCATGGTTGAGCCGGCGGAGGCCACTTGCGGGGCGAAGTTTTGCACCAGGTTGCGCACCAACGCTGTCAGGTCAAAGCGCGCGGGGCGGATCGACAGTTTGCCGGTGCGAATGCGCGACACGTCGAGCATGTCTTCGATCAGGCGGATCAGGCTTTGAATCTGGCGCTCATCGCGGTCGACCATCGCGTGCATCTTGTCCAGGGTGAACGCGGCGGCGTTATCCCGCGCCAGGTGCATCTTGCGCAGCTGAGTCTCCAAAATCAGCCCGTTAAGCGGCGTACGCACTTCATGGGCGACAATCGACATAAAGTCGTCACGCATGCGCACGGCCTGCTCAAGCTCGGCCTGGGTGGCCTGCAGGCGCGTCAGCAGCAGCTCCTGCTCGCGGCGGCTGCGCTCCAGGGCTTCGACCTGCTGTTTCATGGCCTTGCTCTGGCGGTACAGGTCGACGAACACATTGACCTTGCTCTTGACCGCGTGGATATCCAGCGGCTTGTGTAAAAAATCCACCGCACCGCTCTCATAGCCTTTGAAGGCATAGTTGAGCTCACGGCCAGCGGCGCTGACGAACACAATCGGGATGTTCTTGGTCTTTTCGGTGCCGCGCATCAGTTCGGCCAGCTCGAAACCGTTCATGCCGGGCATCTGCACGTCGAGAATCGCCATGGCGAACTCATGCTCCAGCAACAGTGACAAGGCCTCGTCAGCGCTCAATGCCTTGAAGACCTGGCGATCCTCGCGCTTGATCAGCGCTTCGAGGGCCAGCAGGTTTTCCGGCAGATCGTCGACGATCAGCAGTTTGGCCTGGACAGTACTTAACATGGGGAAGATTCCAGGGAAGCCAGCAGTGAGCCAATCTGGCTCAAGGTGAGAATATGATCAGGTGTGTGCAAGGCCAGCGCCGCCAGGGGCATCACGGCGATGCGTGCTTCTGTGGGGTCTTGGACCACGGTGGTGCCACCCGATTGTTTGACATGGGCAAGGCCGCGCGCGCCGTCCTGGTTGGCGCCGGTCAGCAGGATCGCCAGCAGGCCCTTGCCATAGGCATCGGCCGCCGAGGCAAACAGGTAATCGATGGCGGGCCGGGAATGGTGTACGCGGTCTTCCTGGCTCATCGACAGGCTGCGATCGTTTTCAACCGACAGGTGATAGCCGGGGCCGGCAAAATACAGGGTGCCTGGCGCGATCATCTCCTTGTCGCGCGCTTCCTGCACCGGAATGTTCAGGCGCCGCGCAAAGACTTCAGCCAATTGGCTGCGGCGCTCGTCCGGCAGGTGCAATACCGCAATGATCGGCAAGCCAAATGAGTCCGGCAACCCGCCAAAAATACTCAGCAACGCCTCAACGCCGCCGGCGGAGGCGCCGACGACGATAGCTTCAATTGCGCGAGAAGGTTGGGTTGCGGCGTCGCTCATGATTTTCGGTAGATCCGTTCCTGTTTGACCAAAGGTTCGAATTGCTTGCTGTAGGCGGAAAAATCCAGGGTTTCCTTACTGCCCAGCACCAGAAAGCCGCGATGGCACAGCGACTCATGAAACAACCCAAACGCTCGATCTTGTAGCTTCTTATTGAAGTAAATCAATACGTTACGACATGAAATTAATTGTGTTTCTGAGAATACGCTATCCGTCGCCAAGCTATGGTCGGCAAACGTCACGTTCTCGCGCAACGTCTTGTCGAAGATCGCGTAATCGTAAGCCGCCGTGTAGTAGTCGGCAAATGAACGTTGGCCACCCGCCTGCTGATAATTAGCGGTGTACGCACGTACGTTCTCCAGGGAGAAAATCCCTTGCTTGGCTTTGTCCAGCGACGCCGGGTTGATATCCGTGGCGTAAATGATGGTGCGCTCCAGCAAGCCCTCTTCACGCAGCAGGATGGCCATGGAGTAGACCTCCTCGCCCGTGCTGCAGCCGGCAATCCAGATTTTGATCGATGGGTAGGTCTTGAGCAGCGGCACCACTTCCCGGCGGATCGCCAGAAAGTGCGACGGGTCGCGAAACATCTCGCTCACCGGGATCGTCAGAAACTGCAATAACTGCATGAACGCCGACGGGTCGTGCAGCACACGCTCCTGCAGCGCCGAAATGGTGGCGCAGTCAAACTGGCGCAAGGCATGCGCCACACGACGTTTGACTGACGCACCGGAATAGTCGCGAAAATCATAGCTGTACTTGAGGTAAATCGCCTCGATCAGCAGGCGCAGCTCAATATCGCTGCTTTTATCCAAAAAACTTCGCTCCACTTAAATACGTTCCATCTTCGGTAGCCATACGCGAATCAGCGAGAACAGCCGGTCCAGGTCGATCGGCTTGGCCAGGTAATCGTTGGAGCCCGCCGCGAGGCAGCGTTCCTGATCGTCCTTCATGGCCTTGGCCGTCACCGCAATAATCGGCAATTTCTTCCAGCGCGGGTCCTGGCGGATCAAGGCTGTCGCCTCGTAACCATCCATCTCCGGCATCATCACGTCCATCAGCACCAGATCGATATCGTCAACTTCATTGAGTTTGTCGATGGCTTCGCGGCCGTTACGGCCGATCACCACCACGGCGCCTTTGTGCTCCAGGGCGCTGGTCAGGGCGAAGATATTGCGCACATCGTCGTCCACCAACAGGATCTTGCGCCCCTCGAAGACCTTGTCGCGGCTGCGGGCGGTCTTGAGCATCTTCTGGCGGTCATGGGACAGCTGGGATTCGACTTTGTGCAGAAACAGTGTCACTTCGTCCAGCAAGCGTTCAGGTGAGCGCGCGCCTTTGATGATGATCGAGCGCGAGTACTTGCGCAGCTCGGCCTCTTCGTCGCGGGTCAGGTTGCGCCCGGTGTAGACGATCACCGGCGGGAACGAACAGATATCCTCGGTGGCCATACGCTTGAGCAGCTCATTGCCGAGCATGTCCGGCAGCTTGAGGTCGATGATCATGCAGTCGTAGATGTTGGTGCGCAGCAGGTCCAGCGCGGCCTGGGCGTAGCCGACGTCGGTGATTTCGATGTCATCGTCGCCAATCAGGCGGGCAATGCTGTCGCGCTGAAGGTCATCGTCCTCCACCAGCAACACACGCTTGACCTTCTGAGTCAGCTTGGCTTCCAGGCGCGCAAACACGTCCTTGAGCTCTTCGCGGGTGGTCGGCTTCACCGCATAACCGATGGCGCCCATGTGCATCGCGGCTTCGACGCGGTCTTCTACGGAGATCACATGCACGGGAATGTGGCGGGTATTGGCGTGTTCCTTGAGGCGTTGCAGCACGGTCAACCCGGAATGGTCGGGCAGGCGCATGTCCAGCAGGATCGCGTCCGGGATGTACTCTTCAGCCAGGCTGTAGCCTTCGTCTGCGCCGTGGGCGACCAGGCAGTGGTAGCCCAGTTCGTGGGCGAGGTCGAAGAGGATACGGGCAAAATTGGGTTCATCTTCCACCACCAGGATGCAGCGGGTGGCGAACGGCGCCTTGTCACGGTCGTCGGCAAAGCGCGGAATCTGTTTGGTATCGGCCACCGGCAACGGCGAGATCGCGATGGGCTTGGGCGCAGGCGCCGCCACCACCTGGCGTGGCGCCTCGACCGGCGCGGCGCCCTCCTCACGCTCTACATATTGCTCCGGCAGTACCAGGGTGAACACGCTGCCCTTGCCCGGCTCGCTGGTCACGCTGATGTAGCCGCCGAGCAAGGTTGCCAGGTCACGCGAGATCGACAGGCCCAGGCCGGTGCCGCCGTAACGGCGGTTAGTGGTGCCATCGGCCTGGCGGAAGGCTTCGAAGATGCTTTCCTGCTGGTCCGGCGCGATGCCAATGCCCGAATCGCGCACGGTAAAGGCAATGCCCTCGCCTGGCGCACGGGATACCGACAGGCTCACATCACCGGCCTCGGTGAACTTGACCGCGTTGGACAGCAGGTTCTTGAGGATTTGCTCCAAGCGCTGGCGGTCGGTGAACAGCATCGGCGGCGCATCCGCTTGAATGTCCACCTGGAAGCCCAGCTTGCGGTCAGCGGCCAGCGGCTCAAACATCCCGCGCAGGCCATCGACCAGGCGCGCCACGCTGGAGTTTTCCGGGCGCATTTCCAGTTTTCCGGCTTCAACCTTGGAAATATCCAGGATGTCGTTGATCAGGTTCAGCAGGTCATTACCTGCCGAATAGATCGACTCGGCAAACTTGACCTGTTCAGCGCTGAGGTTCTCCTGGGGGTTCTCGGCCAGCAACTTAGCCAGGATCAACGAGCTGTTGAGCGGCGTGCGCAGCTCATGGGACATGTTGGCGAGGAATTCGGACTTGTACTTGCTGGAGCGCTGCAGCTCATCGGCGCGGTCTTCCAGCTCCAGCTGGGCCTGGTTCAGCTGAACGTTCTTGCGGTCCATGGCGTCGCGCTGTTCGGCCAGGGTCTGGGTCTGCTCGGCCAGTTGCTCGTTGGTTTGCTCAAGCTCAGCCTGCTGGGTTTCCAGGTGAGCCTGGGACTCCTTGAGGATACGCGACTGCTCTTCAAGCTCTTCGTTGGCAGTCTTGAGTTCTTCCTGCTGCACTTGCAGCTCTTCGTTGAGCTGCTGGGTTTCGGCCAGCACTTCCTGCAGGCGCTGGCGATAGCGGGCGGCTTCGATGGAGGTGCCGATATTGCCGGCGATCAGCTCCAGCAACTCGACGTCGCGCTCATCCAACGGGCGCAGGAAGCCGAGTTCGATCACACCGTTGACGCGACCATCGTCGCTGGTCGGTACCACCAACACGCTGCGGGTCGCACCTTCGCCCAAGCCGGAACTGACCTTGAAATAATCCACCGGCACATCGTCCAGGCGAATCGAGCGATCAAGCTGGGCCGCCTGGCCGACGATGCCCTCGTCGTTGTAGATCGCCTGCTCTTTTTGTTCCTGCTCACGGGAGAAACCGTAGGTGGCCACACGCTTGAGCCCGCCGTGTTCTTCACGCACATACAGCGCCGCGACCGCCGAGCCCATGTATTGGGCAAAAAACTGCAGGATGTTGCGCCCGAGCATGTTCAGGGTCAGTTGGCCGAGCACCTGTTCGGCCAGTTCGGTCTGGCCATTGCGCAGCCAAGCCTGTTGCTCCAAACGCCGCGCGATCTTCTGTTGTGAGGCGAGGTTTGCACTGTAACTATCTGAAAGTGCTATTAAATTCTTTCTTCCGATGTAGGCCAGAAAGGCGCTCAACCCGAGTACGAAAGCCAGATATGCGGTCACACTGATGATGGTTGTGCGGGTCACGTCGGCATTGCGCGATACGCGGAAGGCTTGCTCCATCGCCACCGCATCCGCGTACTCATTGCGAATCGCGTCGGTCAGGCTCTTGCCGCGACCGGCCTTTACCGCCCCACGGTAATCGCCACTGCTGCGCTGCAAGTCGATCATCGACTGGGCGTACTTGTTCCACTCGTACTGCATCGACTCCAGACGCTTGAGGCGATCGACCTGCTGCGGGTTGTCCGCCACCAGTTCCTG
Source organism: Pseudomonas sp. ChxA (assembly GCF_030263855.1). Classification (NCBI taxonomy): domain Bacteria; kingdom Pseudomonadati; phylum Pseudomonadota; class Gammaproteobacteria; order Pseudomonadales; family Pseudomonadaceae; genus Pseudomonas; species Pseudomonas sp. ChxA. The sequence continues at coordinate 3,515,065 of NZ_JARPMK010000001.1, read as the reverse complement.
CAGGTTGCGCAAATCACCAATGATCCGCGGCTTGGCCACTTCGTAAGGGTCGAGGAAATGCTCGTCGCCGGTGATCAGGAAGCCGCGCAAGCCGGTTTCCAGGTCCACCGTCAGCTTGGACGACTCATTGAGGTTATTGATAACCCGGTCGGTGTGCTCCACCCACTGGATCACCGACAGCAAATAAGTGATCAGGCAGACGAAAAACACCGCGCTGAGCACGCCGACGCCCAAGGGCAACGCGACGTTTCGGCTCAGCAGGGTACGGAAGCTCTTTTCATCGACGGACGACGCGGGAGTCATGGGCATGCCTTGGCCAAGTGCGGAAAAAGGGGGAGTTTGCCCGAATATCAGGGACTAAGGCTATGTTTGTGCGTTGGTTTGACGCAAAAGCGTACGCACGGCATGCGGATTTTTCGTGGTTCCAGCTGCGATTTTTCAACTCATTTACACAATTGCAAACAGATTCCTACAACGAAAGAGGAACGACCCTTCATTGATCTCACACTCAGGACGGCGCCTCAGGAACATGGAAGGTCTTTTGGAAGGCGTCTTTTATGACCCACCAAGGTAAGTTAAATGAGCATCTCCAACGTTACTCAGCAAACCATAACCGTCACCGCTGGCCAGAACGCGCTTGAGCTTGTCCCCCCGGCGTCAAAAGCTCCAGACGCTCAAAACACGCCTCCAGTGCCAAGAACACTGACCAAGCCCGTAAACCAGCTACAGGCAGACAAACAGAACCTTTTCAGTTTGGTCGACCAGCTTAAGCTCATGAGTACCCAGAATGGTGGCAAGCCCCTTACCCCAGACCAAATTTCAAGCGCTCTAAAAAGTCAGGTTGACACGCCTTTCGTAGGTTCCACCTACGCCTTGACCCGTTCCACACCGCCGACATTAGCGACCGTCATTACCGATCTGGGTTATGAAATGCCGGTTACCGCCGATCAAGTCGCTACGCTGGCCAAGCAAATTGAGCAAAAGGCTTCAATACCGGTGCTGGGAAACCTGGGCGGAGGACTGTCCTGGCCCATTCCGATGTCGCGAGAGGAAAGGCAGAGTATTCGTTCGTTCCTGCTCTCCGGTAAAAGCGGCTTGCCTGGCTTGCCGTTGCGGGCGACACATACCAACGGCACGCTGAACTACTTGTTGCAAGGCAGTTCGGTGACGCACAGTGACTTGCAAGGCGACCCTCAAGCGGCGCTACAAAAATTATTCGATACCCCCAGGGCCCAGGCACTGGGGCAGGCGTTACAGACACACCTCAAGGGTGTGTCCACAGCCGCCAGTATTTATGACTACCTGTTGACCGCTATAAACGACGGGCTCGACTTGAGTGGTCTTTTTTATCCAGAACCCAAAACAATCGGTCATATCCACCTCGACTCCCCCGAGTATTGGGGGCAACCACCCTCGCAGGTGGCCGAGCACCTGAGCAAGAATCTGATCAAGGAAGGTCTGGCGTCAGAGTCAACGGCTAAACTTGCAACTCATGTGCTGTTGGCGAGCCGAGCACCGCATTTTCTGATCAAAGATATGCCTGCGAACGTGAAAATTGGCAGTGTTGTCTGGGGGCAATTGGCTTTAGCGGCAGCCAAGATCGAGGCCCAGACGCCGGGCTTGCTGTCTAACATGACCTGTGCCGAGGTTATCGCCTGCGCGGAGTCCATACCGGCCGACAATGTCGACGTTCAAATTGCCGAGCGTGGAATCCTGAAGGAGTGGGGATTGGCCAATGGTTTGCTGCCGATCTTGCAAACCACCTGGACGCCGATTGATGGCGGATTGGTCCCCTCAACTCCCGAGCCAACAGAGTCCGAAATAGAGCAGGTCAGAGTGGCCTACAACAACCGGCTGCAGGCACTGGCGCAGAGTTCTACGGGTTTATACACGCCACTGGCCACTCGAAAAGAGATTGCACTCAATTGCCTCAGAACTGAGTTTCCGAATCTTGATCCAGCGGTTTTTGAAGCTCAAGTGCTGGCCAAGAAATACACAGGCCGCGCGAGCGCCGGCGATCCAAGATTACGATCCATGCTTGATATTGTGATGGAAGGGGAAAAACTAGGGGAAGCATACAAATGGATCACCAACGACCGCCGTGTTCCCATCAATGCGTTCAACGCGTTTGCACGCTCCGATAGGTTGCACGCACCCGAAGTTTTCAAGGCCCAGTTCGAGTCGTCGATAAAGGCGCAAAAAGAAGGCCATCATGGGATGGTCAAACACCTGATTTCCCAAATGCCAATTGCCGATCGCAAAAACTTTGAATTCGGCAAGCTCGAGTATTTCTACAGCAATGACTACAAAAGCACAGAAAGCAGTCCACTCGAACTGGTGAAGCGCGGGCACACGCTGATTGTGAGAACCACTCGCAACGGGGAGGAGCCCAATCTTTATGAAATCGACACCACGAAGGGGACAATCACCAAACAAAATGATCGATTGGCAACATTGCTCGATCACCGTGAAACGATTAACGAAAAATCGGAAAAAATTGTTTCGATGGTAAGGCCTTACTACCCTTTCAGCGGCTCTACCGCCCCCCATAGCGCCGAGAGCTCAGAAACACCTGCAATCCCCGACAGCTACAACTCCGAACGAACCAATAACATTGCCGATTTCTACGTCAAATCCCTGGGGCTGGATGACGAAAGTTTCTTAAAGTACTGCCAGGGCGTGACGTCTTTCGATAAAGATCAGTTGGGTGACGAGGCAATCGGGAATTACCTTCTCAATATGATTCCGTTTCGGGCTGCCATCGTCAACTTGTCTAACGGCCGCTACGGTGAGGCAGTGGGAGACTTGGCCTTTGATATTTTTGGCTTCTTGACCCTCGGCGCGGGGAAGGCGGCGCAAGCCTCCAGAGCCTTGGGTAAAGGTCTGGGCGTCACCCATACAGCTTCAAAAGTTATCAAATTCCTGGGGATGTCCACATTGGAGGCGCTTAACCCGCTCCCTACTACCCTAGTGGGTAGCCTGCTAACTGGGGGTGGAAAGCTGCTCGCCAAGGGAGCCATTAAGAGTGGTGAATTGGCGAATAGGCTAAGAGGCGCAAGCGGCAGCTACGACCTGCTCAAGGCTGCCAGTAAAAGCCAGGGTGTCGTCGCAATCGGGACCTACAAAGTAGCAGAAGCAGCCTTCGAAGGCTCCGCCGTACTTCGCGATGGTAAATGGTACGCCTACAACCCTGTGAACGGACGCCCTTATGGCAAGCCGCTTGCGATGTTTACTCCCGATAGCGTCGCTATGGGCGGAAACATTGAAAAATTCAAAATGCTTGCGAACGATGCGGGCTTCTCTGTTGATACAACAAAACGTGGGCTTCGTATGACGGTGGATGCCCACGGCGCTATTCCTCCAGGAGATACTTCAGCACTGATGCAAATAGATGGCGCGTTTATAACCCCGAATGAGTTATTGGAAAAACTCAAGTCGAAGGGTGTCAAGCTGGAGGAATACGCCGAGATTCGTTTAGTGATGTGCAATTCCGGAACAGGCGGGACGCAATCATTTGCGGCGCAATTATCCAGACTTACCAAAAAACCAACAGAGGGGTTCGAGGGGGTCGTACACACAAGTCAAGAGGTAGAAAATATCGCAGCCGCCAGCTACAAAATTGGAGGCGCCAAGCAGCAAGAGCTAATTGACCTCTCGGTAATTGGCAGTAAAAAAACCATCGCCAAACTCCAACACACAGGAGTCACTGACGACGGCCGCTTCATTTACACTCAGCATCCAAATTACAACCCGGTCTATTTTGATACGCTGGGCCAACCGCTGCCCCGCAAACCAGCTAAAGCGCCTTATATACCAGAGCCTGTCGTACTGAACGAAAGAAGAGGAAGTCAAGCGCCAGAGATTAATTTTGATGAATACGACGATCTCACTTGATGGGCAAGATTGAAATGAACACCGGGCAAGTCGCGTTTTGACCCTGCTGCCCTACCGTTTACGTCAATGGCACAGTTTGATGCGTGCCATTGACGCCTCGTTCTCGCTGCGGGTATTGCCTTTCTGACCACGCGACATTCGCCCTCTTTCCCTTCACAATGCCCCACCAATGGAACTTGCCGAGATGGCCGCGACTCATTAGAGAACGGTCTTTCAACCGCCAGACACCTGCCCTTCCATTTTTCAGGAATACCCCCTATGTGCGCTGCCCCCTCCACCATCCTTGTAGTCGAAGACGACGCCATTGTGCGCATGCTGATCGTCGATGTACTCGAAGAGCTGGAGTTCTCGGTGCTTGAGGCTGCCGACGCCGAAGAGGCCCTTGAAATTGTTAAAGATACCACTCAGCACATCGACCTGATGATGACCGATGTGGGCCTGCCGGATATGGACGGCAAACAACTGGCCACCAAAGTACGTGAAGTACGCCCGTCCCTGCCGATCCTGTTCGCCAGCGGCTATGCCGACAGTATCGACGTACCCGCAGGTATGCAGGTGATCGCCAAGCCGTTCTCCATCGATCAACTACGTGACAAGGTCAAGTCGATGTTGTCCGCCGTTTGAGTCCGATACGTGCGGCGCTTTACCCCCCGCGCAAAACCGTGAACATCCCCACACGAACACACTCATTCCTTCGCGCAGCTAGCGAGTCTGATTTTTACTGCTAGCTTCAAACGGCATGTCCTGTACCAATTTGTGAGCAAGGACAGCGCGAGCGCATTGATCCATATGCCAGGGTTCGTTTCCAGGGTGTTGGGGAACTTATAGGTTCAAGTCAACATGCTCGGCGTGCCGCAGTTGCTGCGCGCCACCGGCACCTGAACGTTCGAATTGAACACCAACCCACTACATTCCCATCGGGCTGGGCGCCGGCAAGGCCTGGAAAGCCGGCAGCAATACCGTCAACGCCTTCGTCGAACCGCAATGGACAGTGGCACGCAAGGGCGATGATTTACCCCAGTTCACGTTGTTTGCAGGGATTAACGTGACGTTCGGTAAATAAAACTGGAAACTCTGGGTTTTGATCCCACGCCCTCTATATAGCACTCAGGAAGGACGCAACAACATGATTGGAAAACCGACGCGCCTGCTGTTGGCGAGCCTCTCGATACTCATGAGCACCGGCGCCTGGGCCGACTTCACGGCGACCCCGACTGAAGCCCGGGCCATTGCCAAGGAAGCCTACCTGTATGGCTACCCGGTAGTGGAGATGTACAAGACGCTCTACACCCAGGCCGTCGACAAAGGCGGTGCCAACTACAAGGCCCCGTTTAACCATATCGGCAATACCGCCCAGGTATTCACGCCCAGGGACACCGCCTTCGTCACCCCGAACTCGGACACGCCCTACTCCTTCGTGTGGATGGACCTGCGCAAAGAGCCGTTGGTGCTGACCCTGCCCAAGGTCGAAGACAACCGCTACTACTCGGTGCAGTTGATCGACCTCTACACCCAGAACATCGCTTACCTGGGCACCCGCAGTACCGGCAACAATGGCGGCCACTACATGATCGCCGGGCCTGACTGGAAAGGTCAGCAACCGGTGGACATCGACCGCGTGATCTACAGCGAAAGCAACATCGCCTACGCCCTGTACCGCACGCAGTTGTTCGATGAAAAGGACCTGAACAAGGTCAAGCAGATCCAGAATGGCTACAAAGTGCAGCCGCTGAGTGCCTACGTGAAGCAACCTGCGCCGGCCAAGGTGCCGAAGATCGAATGGCCTAAACCCATGGCGACCATGACCGAAGGCCCGCAGCTGTTTCGTTACCTGAACTTCATGCTGGCCTTTGCCGCGCCCCAAGACAGCGAAAAAGACCTGATGGCGCGCTTTGCCAAGATAGGCATCGCCCCCGGCGCGCCCTTCAAGGTCAAGGACCTGACCGCCGAACAGCGCAAAGCCCTGGAAGACGGGATCGCCGATGGCCGGGCCGAGTTCGCTGCGTTCAAGAAAGATAAAGTCGACACTCACCAAGTCACCAGCAGCGACCTGTTCGGCAGCCGTGACCGCCTGAAAAACAACTACCTGTACCGCTACGCCGGCGCCAACCTGGGCATTTTCGGCAATTCCACCGACGAAGCCATCTACATGAGCTACTTCGTCGACAGCGAAGGCAAACCGGCCAACGGCGCACGCCACAGCTACACCGTGCACTTTGCCAAGGACCAACTGCCACCGGCTGAGGCGTTCTGGTCACTGACCATGTACGACGCCAAGACCAAACTGTTGGCGCCCAACCTCAAGAAGCGCTACCTGATCAACTCAGCGATGCTGCCCAACCTCAAGCGGGACGCCGACGGTGGCCTGACCTTGGCCTTGCAGCACCACGAGCCGCCAAAAGCCGAACAGAGCAACTGGTTGCCGGCCCCGCCCGGTCCGTTTTACGCCGTACTGCGAATTTACCTGCCCAAGCCTGAGGTGGGTAATGGTCAATGGAAGCTGCCGCCACTGACACCGCTCAAGTAATGCTCGGATAAGAGCAGCGTGCCCGTGCGCAAACGCGGGCACGCCCCCTGCGACTTAGTGCTTTTTGAGCTTTACGTAGGACTGATGTAAATCCGACGCCCAGCCATCGATTACGCTTTTCACATCGTCAGCCTTCATCACCTGCGCGTCATTGGACAGTGGCTTGCCGGTGCCTTTGCGCACTACCTGGGCAAGCACCTTGCCGCTGCCCCCGTCCAGGAACTGCGCCTCGGTGCCCAGGGTAGTTTCCTGGTCACGTATGCCGGCGCCGGTACTCACCGCCGCCGCCACCAGCGCCACGGGAATGTATTCGTAGGGTTTGAGGCTTTCGGTCTTGCTGCTCACCGCAGTGATGGCCGCACGCACTACGATCACACCTGGGCCTGGGGTATTGGCCAGTGGCAGCGACTTGGCCAGCTCACGCCTGAGCGCCTGGCTGTAGTAGGTGTTGATGCCATTGAGGGTGCTGTCCGGGATTTTTGCAGTGGCTTGGGGCTTGGGGTAGAACTGCGTCGGTTCGATGAACACCGCCGTGTAGTTATTGAGGTTCAGGTTCGGGTCAACCCAGCGCATCACCTGCTCACCCGAAGGCGACTTGGCCTCCTTCAAATGGCTGTAGTCCGAGAGAAAACCGGAATACTCATCCGGTTGAGTCACCTTGCTGGCGCAGCCGACCATTGCTATAGCAACGCACAGCGTGCTGATCATTAGCCTTGATTTCATCATTGAACTCCCTGGCAGTTATCGTCGAGACACTGAACTGTAGGTATAGCCAATGCTGGGGGAATGGCTGTTATTTCAAGCCACCTGATTGACAGCGTTACAACCCGCGTCAAAGTAATGCACGGCTGTCGCTGATGCAGTACTACCTGGAGAACGGCCAGGAGCCCAAGGCGCAGATCGTGATGCAAAGCTGGAAGAAACTGAATCCGGGCGATCCAGCGCTAAAATAAACATGGTTTGTGGCGAGCAGGCTTGCCCTGCGCTGGGGCGCGAAGCGGCCCTGATCCGGGCGCTGCGCGTTCTCAGTCAGATGGTTTTGGGGCTGCTGCGCAGCCCAACGCGGGGCAAGCCCGCTCGCCACAACAAGCGCGCTTGCCACAATAAGCCTGTTTGCCACAACAAGCCTGCTTGCGGCACACATCAGGTGCAATCAGCCGCGATCGCGCGGGATCAGGCTCTGCAGCTGCGCCGCCAGGAAATTGGCATCGAAGGCGAAGGTGTCCGGGTCTTTTAAACCGTTGGTTTTCTTCCACAGCCAATCGTTTTTGTCCGCCGGCAGCACCAGCGACACACTGCCGTGTCGCGCGGCGGTCAGGCCTATTACCGACACGGCTATCGAGCCGCCTGCCCCCATCACTTCCGGCACAAATTCCACGGCCTTGCCAGTGATAAGCACAGTAAGCTTCTCGGTCTTGAAGGTCGAACTCTCGGCCGGCAGGCCTGGGCCACTGGCGACATACGCTTCACGTTGGACTTCGAGCAAACCGACGCGCTTGACCGGCTCCAGCCACTGCTCAACGTGCCCGAACAGCTCACCGAGCTTTTGCGCCCAGCGCGCAGACTGCAGATCAAATTGCTGTTTTTTATGCGCTTCGCTGTCGGCGTAATGGCGAAGCATCTCGCCCAGTTGCTGTACATCGTCCATTGCCAAATTCCTTGGGTGAGCCAGGTTGCGAGGCATGATCATGGCAGATGCGGCGGCCGGCCGTATGATTAACGCCCGCGAAACTGCACCGGTGATTTTGCCGGCAACTGCGTATGACTAATGCGTTTCCGATGGGTAAGGTGAAGCGACATTCCTTGTCCGGAGTATCGCATGCGCACCATCGGCCTTATCGGCGGCATGAGCTGGGAGTCCAGCGCCGAGTATTACCGCATCATCAACCAGCGCGTGCGTGACCAACTGGGGCCGTTGCGCTCGGCGCAACTGTTGATGTACAGCGTGGACTTCGGCCCGGTGGAACAGGCCCAGCACGCCGGGCGTTGGGACGACACCGCGCTGATCCTTGAAGACGCCGCGCGCCGCCTGCAGGCTGGCGGCGCGGAGTGTGTGGTGCTGTGTACCAACACCATGCATTTGGTGGCGCCGCGTATCGAAGCGGCAGTGTCGATTCCATTCCTGCATATTGCCGACGCGGCGGGAGCGGCGGCGGTCGCAGCCGGCACCTTGACCGTTGGCCTGCTGGGCACTGCGTTCACCATGGAACAGGACTTTCTCAAATCCCGCCTGGCGGCACAGGGCTTGACCGTACTGGTGCCGCAAACCCAAGAGCGCCAGGCCGTGCACCGCATCATCTATGAGGAGTTGTGTGTCGGGGTGATCAGCGAGGCGTCGCGCCAGGTCTACCAACGCGTGATTGAGTCATTGGCGGCGCGGGGTGCCCAGGCGATCATCCTGGGCTGTACGGAAATCGGCCTGCTGATCAAGCCGCAGCACAGCCACCTGCCGCTGTTGGACACCACCGAGCTGCATGCGCAGGCTGCGGTGGCGTTTGCGCTGCAGGATTAAGCCGACTGGCGCAGGCGCGCCATGCTCACGGTGTCGACAAACTGGCCGTCACGCAGGGCGTAATCGCGCAACAGGCCTTCAACCTCGAAGCCAAACTTTTTGTACAGGCCTTGCGCGGCTTGATTGTCGGCATACACCGTAAGTTCCACACGGTGCAGGTTCATCCAGTTGTCGGCCACCTCCAGCGCGGCCGCCAGCAGCCTGGAGCCTACGCCCTTGCCCTGCCAGGCCGTCGCCACGCCCATGCCGAATGAGCCCACATGGCTGCGCCGCACCCGCAGGGTCTGTTCCAGGCCAAGCTGGCCAATCACCTCGCCGCCGTGCACCGCCACCAGCTGTAGCCGCCGCTCATTATCGAGTGCCAGCTTGTTGCGCCAGGCCTCCACCGATTGATAAGGCATTTGCAGCACCTGACGGCACACGGCCGGGTCGTTATAGAGCGCAGCGACGCCTTCAAGGTGGGCTTCGGTAAAGCGCTGGATCACGATATGGGGTTCAGGTGTGTGCATTGTGTTTCATCCTTTGAAAGACAAGTGGCGGGCCAGTGTAGGGGGGCGGCTGCATGCCGGCTAGGGGCTGACGGCTGTGGCGGTTTGTCGGTTTGTCGGTGTACATATCCATTTCTGCGGTCACGACTTCTATTGGTTCCGCTCTTACAGCGGGTCACTTTTGGCAAACGCCCCAAAAGTAACCAAAAGGTCTGTGCCCCACCACTCGGCACCTCGCTTAGGCTCGGTGTGCCCTCACTCCGGCTTGAATCCGTGGGCCGCCGCGATGGGCCATCCTTGGCCCAGCGCGGCTAACCCGGCGTCCTGCCGGGTTACCCACGGATTCAAGCCTGCGTTCGGCCATCGTGGTTAACGGGGCGTCTCAGATCAAAATCAAAAGCAGATCAAAAGCAGAGCACGGCGGCCTGAAAGCCGACCTGAGTGGTTGAAGCATGAGCCAGATCAAGTGCAAAGCAAAAGCCTATCTGAATACACTGAAGAGCTGCCTTTCTGTGGGAGCTGGCTTGCCTGCGATGCAGACACCTCGGTGTATCAGGCACACCGAGTTGATGCCATCGCAGGCAAGCCAGCTCCCACCTTTGACCGAGTATGGCTCTGCTGTTGCTGTTGCTGTTGCTCCGGCTCTTACATCCTTTTCGCTGGCGAAGTCAGCGGTCTTTTGATCTGCGCTTTTGATCTTGATCTGAAATCGCCCCGTTAAACACGATGGCCGGAATTCGACAGGGATTTGGGGGGTAAACCGGCAGGGATGCCGGTTTAGCCGCGCTGGGCCAAGGATGGCCCATCGCGGCGGCCCCCCAAATCACTGGCGGATTGCGGGCATGCCGAGCCATAGCGAGGCACCGAGTGTTGGGGCGAAGACCTTTTGGTTACTTTTGTGTCTTTACAAAAGTGACCCGCTGTAAGAGCGGAACCCTAAGCCGCCGTTACCGCAGCAACGGATATGTACACCACCAAAAGCCCGCCATCGCAGGCAAGCCAGCTCCCACACAAGAACAACCAGCTACATGAGGCGCCTGTCAGCCAAGCTGGCCGAGTGCTGTGCGCCATACCCGTGCAATGTCCGCCGCGCGCTCGCGCAACAGGCTCGGCGCCTCGCTGCACGCTTGCTCCAGGCTCATGGGGCCAGAGGGTAACGCGAAGGCGGCGTCCACCCCATGGGCATACATCTGCTCATAGCCTTCGCCCAGGGTGCCAGCGATCACGATCACCGGCACGCCATGGCGTTGAGCAATACGCGCCACGCCAAACGGTGTTTTGCCACGCAAGGTCTGGGCGTCGAAGCGGCCTTCGCCGGTAATCACCAGGTCTGCCCCCTGCACGGCTGCATCCAGGCCCACCAGCTCGGCAACAACCTCCACGCCCGCGCGAAACTGCGCGCCGAGGAAGGCCTTCGCGGCAAAACCCAAACCGCCTGCCGCACCGCTGCCGGGTTCGTCGCGCACATCTTTAGGCAGCACGCGGGCACAGTGATCGGCAAAGTGCCCAAGCGCCGCGTCAAGCTGTTCGACTTGCTGTGGATTAGCGCCTTTTTGCGGGCCAAAAATGGCGGACGCGCCGTGCGGCCCGCACAGAGGATTATTCACGTCGGCCGCGATTTCAAAACGCACCTGGGCCAAACGTGGGTCCATCTGCTCCAGGCTCATACGCGTCAGCCCGGCCAACGCCAGGCCGCCCGGCGCAAGGGCCTGGCCTTGGGCGTTGAACAACTGCACGCCGAGCGCCTGCATCGCGCCCGCCCCGCCGTCATTGGTGGCGCTGCCGCCAATGGCCAGGATGATGCGCTGCGCGCCGGCATCCAGTGCCGCGCGGATCAGCTCGCCGGTGCCAAATGTGCTGCTGATGCAAGCATCACGCTGACCCGGCGGTACACGTTGCAAGCCGCTGGCTTCGGCCATTTCGATCATCGCGGTGTGGCTGTCTGCGAGCCAGCCCCAGCGTGCTTCGACTGCCTCCCCCAAGGGCCCGCGCACCGTTTCGCGACGCAACTCGCCGTTGCAGGCCGCGAGTACCGAATCCACCGTGCCTTCACCGCCGTCGGCCATTGGGCACTGGATCAACTGCGCATCCGGCCACACCTGAACGAGCCCATCGGCAATTGCCTGGGCAGCGCCTTCGGCACTCAGGCTGTCCTTGAATGAGTCGGGGGCGATGATGATTTTCATGGGCTTTCTCCGGTTTTTATAACGCCCATGCTGCCAGTTGCCATCGGCAATGACGCCGGTCCGATGCACAAGTGCGGGTGAGGTTTGTTGGTCATTCCGACAAAACGGCGTCTGAACAGCGCAAAGCACAGCCAATACGGCCCAATCTGACAGCCCCATACCTACGAGATTGTAGGACGGCTCCTGAATAGCCGCTCTCCATTGAGGCGTGAAATAACCCGTGCATACAGTGTCGTCCGGCATGGGTCACCTTGGGCGTCAGGCGAGGTAATCAACACCCGCCAGCAGAACCCCATGCCTGAGAAATGACTTGATCAAGGAGACTGCTGATGACTGATAGCCCGATTAAACCCCGCATCGCCCCTATGACCTATAACGCACGCGGCAATCCCGTGCATACCTGGACCCTGACGCCCAGCCATATCACCGACCCGGTTCTATGCATGATGCCGCCGGTTGGAGTGCTGCCGGTGATCTTTGTGCCGGGGATTATGGGGTCGAATTTGAAGAGTAAGCCTGACAAGCGCAATAAAAAGGAAAAGGCGGTTCCTGTATGGCGTCTGGACGCGGGATTCATGGGCAAAAATGTGTGGCTGGCCGTCAACTGGATCAACAAAAAGGCAGGCATACGCCAGCGCCTGTTACACCCGCAAAGGGTGGAAGTCGATAGAGAAGGCGCGGTGCCCAAACGTCCCGTAGGCACGGTTTTGACCCCGCCTGGGCCGGACCAGAAAAGCACGCTTCTTGCCCTGACCAAACGCTATCAGGAGCGCGGCTGGGGCGAAGTCAGCGAAACCAGCTATCACGCGTTTCTTCTTTGGCTGGAAGAGACCCTGAATAACGAGTTCTTGCCCCACCGGTGGCCTCAATTCGATATTCGGCCGGAGCACTTGCATACCGTCGCCGTCGAAACGGGGCCGAATCACATCACCCGTCTTAAGCCCGCTATAAACATCGGCATGCCAGGGCTGGGTGCCACCCTGGCCAGTCAGTTGCCGCCGATTGTGTCGGATGAGCTGGTGGCGCGTGGCGGTTATCGGATGCCGGTGCATGCGTGTGGGTATAACTGGTTGGACTCCAACAAAGTCGCCGCAAGTCGTTTGGCACAGCGCATTGACGAACTGATGCGCCAGTACGGCCGCAATTGTCAGCAGGTAATTTTGGTCACGCACTCCATGGGCGGGCTGGTGGCAAGACGGTGCGCGCAACTGCCCGGCATGGCCGACAAAATTGCCGGTGTCGTGCATGGCGTCATGCCGGCCACCGGCGCGCCAGTCGCCTATCGCCGCTGCAAGGTCGGCATGAAAGATGAAGACCCTATTGCCGGTGCAGTGATTGGTCCGACCGGTCAAGAAGTTACGGCGGTCTTCGCCCAGGCACCCGGTGCCTTGCAATTATTGCCGAACCAGGATTACACGCCTGGCTGGCTGAGGCTGGTCGACGACCAAGGCCTTTCGGCAATGCCGCGTCAGCCGGTAACAGATCCTTATGAAGAGATCTATCTACGCCGTGACCGTTGGTGGGGATTGCTGCGTGAAGAATGGTTGGCGCCGAAGGATGGCGATTCGATCACGTGGGAGATATTTGCGGGCAACATAAAGAAAGCAAAAAAATTTCATCAAAGTATCAGTGGCTCCTACCACCCTCAAACCTATGTCTACTACGGCAGTGAAGACAAGCACCCCAGCTTCGAGTCCATCACCTGGAAAATGACTCGCGGGGCCACTGCCAATGGCCTTCACGGTTCACGCCCCGATAGCTACACGGTTTCAAATCTGCAGATGCATCAGGTCAGGGATGACGGCCGCAGCCCGGTTTACGTCGGCGGCCACGAGCAAGCCATACCACCCATGCGGGGCGATCCCGATGCGCCTGTCAAAACCGTGCAGACCAGCTACTGGGAGCTGCATTGCAAAATGCAGGACGGCTCCGGCGACGGCACCGTGCCGGTCAGTTCGGGCAGCGCGCCGATAAAACAGGCGCCTTATGGTGGCGTTCGCCAGCAAATCAAGGCCCCAGGCTTTGATCATGAAGCGTCCTATACCAATCCGTTAACACAGCAATTCACCCTTTATTCAATCATCAAAATTGCGGCGAAAGCCAAGGAGCCCCTGTGCGCCGGATGACCGTTTTTTTTGCCTGCCTGGTGCTCGGGCCACTCAGCGCATGTACCGCCTTCAAACAACCCAGCGAACAGGAGAAACATAACGTGAGCGAAATGACTACCCACATGCGCACCTGGGCGTTGGGCCGGGGCCTGATTGATATACCGGCCAACTGGACTGGCGGCGGCGATGTGAAGCTGTACTACGGGCTCGGCGCCGATCATTCGTCGGTTGACGTGCGGGTGTTGGGAGAAGGCGTGACGCAACAACGATTTGACGCCGCCTTGAATGAGCGTGCGCATCGAATCGCGGCAATTAAAAACGATGAAATGCAGGATGCATCCATGCTGGTGTCGGCAGTACGGCTCTCGCCGCAGAGTGTAACGCTGCAGTATTTCGAGAGCACCGAACTCCCGGATACGTTCGTTCACGAATTCCACCTGCTGGTAGGCGATGCCTACGTCATGCTCCGCGCCGAGTCCTACAACGGCAACACAGCTCCCGTTGAGGCCCGGCTGTTGAAGCTGTCCAAGGAAATATTCAAGGTTGCGCCGGAAAACGCAGGAGCAGGCTTTGCGTTGGGACCTGTGGTGATCAGAAGTCATCACGATCAGGAGATTGCCAGCTTTGATTTCAGCCCACCTGCTTCGGATGTCTCGCTGAGTATCTATATCAACGCGCTGTCACCGGATGACGACGAGCGCTTGCACGTTCGCACCCAAAAAGACACACAGATTTTTCTCGCTGGCGATTATGAAAACTTACGCGCTGGAAAAATCACACTGGCTGAAATGCAAGCCGAGGAGTCCCTGATCGGTTTCAGTGACGACACTCACCGTCAAATACTCTTCGTGAGTGAAAACTACCGAGCCGATCCTTCCCTAAGCCGGCCTGCCATGAGCTTTCGCTTATCGGCAGGCGGGATGAAAACCGGACCTGACGATCCGAATGAGCCCGAGGACCTGGTGCGCTGGACCCTTCCCCAGTTCGCCAACAAAGGCTACGACCTACCGCTCTGGCAACAACCCGCAAGCCCAGAACCCATCAACCCTTCACTCACCGACTACGAAGCCATGGCCGTGTGGGATGCGATCCTCAAGTCGGTACGTATCCGTTACGGCTCCGTCGCGCCCAAGCCGGACCCATGGGCCAACTATCGCGGCCCCAGCGCTGAAGAGGCGGCTGAAAGCAAACGCATCCTCGATGAGTTCATCGCCAGCTTCGAGAAGCCCAAACCCCGGCCGTTGGAAGAAAGTTAAAGCGGCGCCTGAATATTTAGGTTTCGCACGGGGGCAATAGCTGTACGCCAAGGTACAGCGCAAGCATGCCGTCGAGGGTCAATGGGTCGACTCCACTCAACTGCGCAATGCGTTCCATGCGGTAACGCAAGCTGTTGCGGTGAATGCCCAGGGCGTCGGCGCAGGCCTGGCTTTGGCCGTCGTGCTCACACCAACTGCGCAAGGTGCCTAACAGTTGGCCGTTGCTGTCCTTGGCCAGGACCTTGCGCAAGGGGTTGAGCAATTCGTCCAAGGCGTCGTCATTGCGGTGGCGCCAGAGCATCACCGGCAAGCGATAGCGATTGAGGGTCAACAGCTGCGATTGCGGCAGGATGTCGCGACCATAGGCCAGCAAGTCTGTGACGCGGCGGTAGCAACGACGCAGCCCAGCCAGGCCATCGGCTTGGCCGCCAACCGCCACGCGCAAGATCTTCCAGCCCAGGCCGTGAAGTTTTTCCAGCAGTTTTGGGTTATCCACTTGGGTCGCCGCAGGCCTGCACCACAGCAAGGAAAACTGTGCAGAACTGACGCACCAGCTGTCCGGGAACCGGCTGCTCAGCCAGGCACTCAAGGCCTCCGCTGATTGGCCTACGCCCAGCTCGAACAGGTAGGGCGTGCGGGCCAACTGGGGTTTGAGCCCCAACTGCCGGGCTTCATCGATCAGGCGCGGTGAGTCACCGCTGTCAGCCAGCAGCAGGGCCAGCAGGTCATCACAGCGCTGACGCCGCCACTGTTGCTCGGCTTGTTGATGGCGATGGCTGACGAGCATTTCGGCTGTCATGCGCACTAATTGCGCGTAGGTGCGCAACAACTCAGGCTCGCCGGTGATGCCCAGCACGCCGATCAGGCGCTGGTCGTGCATCAGCGGCAAGTTGATGCCAGGCTGCACGCCCTTCAGGTGTTTGGCGGTCTGGCCGTCGATTTCCACGACCCTGCCATTGGCCAACACCAACTGCGCACCTTCATGCCGGGTGTTGATGCGCTCCGGTTCGCCGCTGCCCAGAATCAGGCCCTGGCTGTCCATGACGTTGACGTTATAGGGCAGGATCGCCATGGAGCGATTGACGATATCCTGCGCCAGGTCATGATCCAGCTCGAACATGGGGCTAAGTTCCTCGAATACGTGGGTTGTTCATGCTGCCGTTCATGCTGTTGTTCACAAGCACAGCGCAAAGCCTGCCCGACTGTGCGCAGGCACAAAGACAGCACCCGGCAAGGTGGCCGAGACTCTTTGGGCGATCAACGTTACCCTCGCATCGCGAAAAATCATAATAAAGAGAGACTGCCATGTCACAGAGCGCCGCTGCCACACTGGCCACCGATGACGATAAAAACGCCATCTACAAGCGCATTACCCTGCGCCTGATCCCCTTCATTTTTATCTGCTACTTGTTCAACTACCTGGACCGGGTAAACGTTGGCTTTGCCAAGTTGCAGATGCTCGATGCATTGAAATTCAGTGAGACGGTGTACGGCCTGGGCGCCGGGATCTTCTTCATCGGCTACGTGCTGTGCGGCGTGCCGAGCAACCTGGCGCTGACCAAATTCGGCCCACGGCGCTGGATTGCGCTGATGATGATCGTCTGGGGCACGCTGTCGACCTGCCTGTAAATAGTTGCAGCTCAACACCCACTGAAACCAGAGGATGTAGAGCATGTGGAACACACCACGCCCTAAGCAGGGCACACCTGACGCCCGTAGCTCGTTGAAACGTGTGCTTGTCGTTATTCGTAAAGCTGTACGACAAAAAGCTACCCGTGAAGCAGGTGTAAAGAGAGCGGCCATTGTGAGCCGTGCCGGTGGAACAACCATTAGGCAGGATGAAGAATGGCACACCCTGCAATGGCTCTACCAACACAAGCTTTAACGCATGTAGCCCCACCACGCTGTATGGCTTGCCGCTAGCGGCTAATGAATACGATGAGGATTAGTAGAGAGTAGTAGTGGGGATTTCTAAGAAGAATTAACCAATTTTAGCCTCAATGAAATACGCTGTAGCCCTTATGCAATCAGGGCTGTAGCCGAATCACTAAGGTAAAATACCACTATAATATCTCTACTACCCTATGGGTAGAAAAGAACATGACTATCAATGTCACACGGAAAGCTATTACCTCTCTCAGAAAAGATGAATACGTAGTTAAAGACGGGCGTGTCTGGAAAGTGAGAGAGCGTTGTAATGAGGCTACACACTCTCTAGCCCTCTGGAGAATACAAGCTATCACTAGTCCTGCTGCTGTTGAGTATTTAGCAGGCGGTAGCCTAACGATGGTGGAGACTGTAGTACCTCTCTACAAGAGCTGGGAAGACAAGGAACCAGAGCGAGAAGGGTTTTATGTCCAAGCGTAAGCGGGAAGATAAACACCTCTTACGAATCAGAGACATTCATGGTGAGCTAGAAAATTCCTCACTTACAATATGGGATGCAATCAAATACCTACTTTGGTGGTGTATCACCATAGCTGTGATAGCTGCTACATTATACCCAGCGATAAAAGGAGCCTACGGAACATGAAACGGAACACAACGATGAAGAATACCTTTGCAATAGCCGCTCTATCCCTTGCTGCCCTCACCACTACAGCAGTCAAAGCGGATACCGAACTAGAAAGCTATGTCAAGTCTTGCAAGACGCTACACCATACTTGGAACATCCCTGACTTGAAGGACGCACTTCAGACTCAGGAAGAAAGAAACTCGAATGCTCATTGCAGAGCTATCTTCTTTGCTACGCTCACCATGATAACAATGGCAGATGATTCAATACAGCTACAGGACATTTGCAAGCCAGAAGGGCTAACACACAGGCAAATTCTGAATAAGGTGTATCCATTCCTTGCTACTTCTAAAATGGATACAGACTTGCCAGATTATGAACCAGCAATGGCTACTGTAGAGGCATTCGCTAAAGCCTTCCCATGCAAAAGCTGAGCTACTCACAACATAATCGCAATCATTTCAGTTACAATCTACAGAATGATTACCAAGGACGTTACACAATGAAAAAGGCAACGCTAGCTCTGGCTTCTCTCTTTGCTTTGGCTACCCTCCCCGCTCAAGCCGTAGAGAGTGCAAAGGTGTACACGCCCATGGAAATATTCGTGAAGTCTTGTGAATCACTTCAGAAAACGTGGGCATTGAATACCAAAACAACGAAAGCTGTTACCTCTGGCACAGAGAACATCATGAATGGGCATTGCTACAACATTCTCACTACGACCACACAGCTAGTGGAAATGGGAAAAGATGCAGTAGCTTTCAAGGACATTTGCATTCCCGATAATGCAAAGAATGTTCAGATTCTTAACAGTGTGATGCCCAACCTCAAAGACGTAATGAAACAAGGAAGTTGGGAAGAAATAACACCGGCTTTCGGGTTGGTTGTAGCGCTAGAAATAGCTTACCCGTGTAAAGGCTGAACCACTCGCACCTAAACCACAGACATATTGCAATCAAAGCCCTAGCCTAACAAGCTGGGGCTTTTCATATGAAGAAAGGGTCTCAACAAATCAGCAACACATGATTGATCCGCCACCATGTGCCAACGAAGACGACTATGGCAGCTAAAGCGTACACAATGGGAAGGATGTAGTCTGTAAACCAAGAAGTAGTTAACGAACCTTTGACGAATGCGTAAGTTTGGCAAATCAAAACCAGCGCATAGGCAGGAATAATTCTCTTATCAAGTACGTGCCCGATTTGTTTATGCCCATCCTTCGTATACAAAAAGGCAATGTCGATAGACACTTCTACACGGCGAGCAAGTTCCGAATCTCTCCAGCACCAAAAATTAATTATTGAAGTTCTATTTTCCGACAATTGATGCCCCATAGTTACTTTTCTTTCAATTCTGCTAGAATGAATAATGGCATCAGTTGAGTTTGCGACTGAGCGCATCCATGAATAGAACTTGAAAATGTAGGCATAAGGCACGAGAGTTTTCAATGCCGACTCAAAGACTGAGGTCATTTCCTCATTCAACTTGAAACTTCCTTTAGGTGCCTTTTGGAGAAAGCGTAGCAGAAAATAGGCATTCCCTATCGCAGCGACTAAATGAACATTTTTTATATTGTCTCTTATACCAATCGGTACACCTAAGAAACTGAAGGCTCTCAAATCAACTGAGAAATACCACAAAAGTAAAATCAACGTTGAGTATGCAAGCAGAAACGCCCTAGCCTTCTTAAAATCACCATCAACGTCGTCAATACTCATTTCACGCCCCTTCCTGTGGAGGCGTCATGATATCACAGGCCAATTCGGGAATAACCCACCCTCCCCGCCGTCAGAAAAGACCTACGATTGTTCAAATGACTACAACACCAGCAGAAATAATATCTGTGGAGGGCACATAATTTTGGATTCTGGATTTCTAGTCGAGGTTCTTAACAGGCCACGGAGAGGCTAATGCTGAAGCTACGTAAAATAAAAATATCTATGAGCGCTTTGAAGCGCTCCAGGGCAACGCTTAGGCGATCTTCATAGCTCGTTGAACTGTACTGAGTGACACCCCTAGGGCTTTAGCTGTATCCCGGTAAGAAACGCCTAACGCAATGCTAGAGCGTATTGCAGCATCATCAACGGACTTCACTCGCCCCTTGTAAACACCTGCTTCCTTAGCCTTGGCAATGCCCTCACGTTGACGCTCCTTGATCATGCTCCGCTCAAACTGAGCAACACTACCTAGTAGAGAGAGCATCAGTTCCTGCATGGGGTTAGCTTCGCCTGTGAAGTGAAGCTGCTCCTTGTGGAACTGGACACCAACCCCCTTGGCAATCAAACCCTTTACCAGTGATAGCAGGTCTTCCAGTGAGCGGGCCAGCCTATCAATACTGTGGACATGGACCGTATCACCCTTCCGAACGAATCGAAGCATTTCCTGCAATGCAGGACGCTCAGTGGTAGCACCACTCACTTTGTCAGTGAACAACTCATCACAAGCAATACCATCAAGCTGGCGAGCTGTGTTCTGATCAACAGACGACACACGTACATAACCGACTTGGGACATTTGAGGCACTCCGTATTCATTAGGCTCTAGACAATTAGATTCTGACTGTATTCACAACCAAAATCAAGCCTATTGAATACAGCATCCGTAGTCACAGACGAGTGGTCTCTAGGGTGTACTCAAATGGACACACCAACCTCTACAGCTCACGAATTTTGAGAATCCCAGCAGAGATAGCAGATGCATTCATGTCGAGAGTCTCCAGAGCGCCAACTACGTTTTCGCGGATTTCACTAGACCCACTTGCCTGAACCCACACAGCTATATCTTCGATTGCAGCAGCCAAAGCATGCTGGTTATGTAGAAGCAGCGTTAATACGTCTGCTATCGCTATCTGGGCATCTGTGTTCTGTGGCATCGCTATCGCTCTCGGTGGCAGGAATGAATTTCTCAAGTTCGCGTGAATGTGTAGCTGTTAAGACAGTAAAGAGTAATAAACCTTTTAGCCACAAGCTGGAGTGATTACTTGTGCTACCGCTCAATGAGAGGGTTGGCCGCTAGCGGCTATTGGATCAGTAGAGAACCCCAGTGAGAAACACATAAAGAATGGCCTGCCAATAACCAATTTTAACCACTAGTGAAACCTCTGTAGGCCACGTAATACAAGAGCTACAGGCTTTATTGCTTTATGAAATACCACTATAAATCCTCTACTACCCCATGCGCCCCTTCTTGATAGTTCTCTGTCCAGGGACTCAGTAGGGAATGCTTAAAACTAGCTGCGACTCCAGTCATAGACTAGAACTATTTTATGTAGAGTATTAATTGATAGAAATCACTAGACATATGAGAAAATCAATCATAAAAAACTAGAAAGAAACCATTTTCAACAATTTTGAACTTATAACTCGACATTGACGAATGGGTAGGCTTAACAACCATCACAACTCACTACTTCCATCCCCAATGGAATCAGGGGTTTCCTCTGTACTCTCTCTATATACTTCTCATCAGAACAGGAATTGTCCTCCCTGTATCACCTCTGTTAATTTTCTCTGTTGTCACTCTCTGTAGATATTCATTAGAACCCCTCTGTAAGCTTCTCTGTGGCTTTACTGAGTGCGTCCGCTGACACACCCATACTAGCGAATACACAGAGACTTCAACAGCCGCTAGCGGCCGTATAGGGCTTCTTGCTAAATACCTTTCAGATTACAGCTTTAGACTAGCCCTTCTGGGCTTCCTCAACGAGTAACCACCTTCGTGATAGTATATTGCTGCACTAATAAAAACATGGTCACCCTTTCAGCTTGGGATGCTTACAGCTGCGTACCACTTAGCAGCTTATCAAGCTTGACACGTTTGATTTTTTGAGAGTATTTATCAAGCTTTTGATCGAGGATGAATTCAATAGCTAACTTCAGCATAGGAAATAGAGCTTTGCATTTTTGCTCTGTCAATGTGTGAAGCCCAACAGAAAGGAAACTGTAGAGCCGTGGGTGACTAACGAGGTCAGATGGCAAGAAAGCTTCTAGTGCCTCTACCTTATCCCGCATCTTGTTGAGCTTCTTATAACCCGCCTCATGTGCAGCTACCCAAGACGGGTCCTCACAAGCTTCTGCGTGTGCTTCCTCAATGAGAGCTTCAAAAATCTTTCTGAGATAGACAATCGAGCCAGCACCAACACCGTGAGAGAACAAACCTACAGCAGTAGCTAAGCTAGTTTGGTGTTCATCACTCAATACTTTACGGTATTTCTTTAGGGCTTCTTTGTCTGCATCAGATTTTGAGGGGAATTGACCTATCTTGGTAACCCCAGCGTCCTGCCCCATTCGGAAGATATAGCAGGCCACATGACTACTTTGACGGGAGCATTCAGCTTTTACCAAGTGAATATGTGTATCATCAAGCTCCGCCCTTAAATACCTATCGTTGGTGTTTGCCAACCCTGTAGGTACAATCTTGAAAACGCTTTCACTCCCGCACTCCACACAAAATGTATCCAGTGTTCCCGTGTAGTATACAAACTTTGAAATTTTAGGAAAAGTTGCGTCAGTCAACGGATAATTCTGATAAAGCCCTGATGACAGGATGAATTCTTGCGGTGGAGGAAAATCAGTTTCTGACATTGGGAATGCTCCGTGCTATGTGGCGATACAGGCATTATGCCACAACACGAGTATCCTTTCCTACAGGCAAAAGAAAGCCCCAGCTGTAAGGCCGGGGCGTTGGCGTGTCGGGCTAGATTGGTATAGACCATAAAAAATATTAATATGTAGAGATGGTAACGTGTGATTGGGCCTCTCTGAATACGAGTTCTTGCAGAGATCACATAGGATCAAGCGTTTATATCCTGGTGCCACCTCTGTTAATCGAAGTCAATTTGCGGCTAACGGCTTGCACTTGAAGACTTTTCATCGAGCATTTTTTTAAGCATTGCTACTTTTTCAGCTTCTTCTTTCTTTTGGATTTTCTGATCTAAAATCAATTCAATTCCAATTTTCAAAGTAGGAAACAACTCCAAACACTCTTGCTCTGACATGTTGTGGACACCAGAAGACAAAACTCCATACATAGTATGATGATCTACCAGATAGGATGGGAGATAATTTTTTAGACATCTAACCCTATCAGCGACACGACCATTTGCATATTCAGTTTCATGCAACGCGAACCAAGCAGCATCCTTTTTGGCCTCGACATGGGAATCCTCTATTAGAGACTCAAAAATTCTCCGCAAATAAACTAAAGCACCTGCACCCACCCCATGCGACACTAACCCCACAGCTTTAGAAAAACCAGAATGAAGTTCTTTACCTAAAACTGCACGATATTTCTTCAGCTTGACCCCATCCGCATCCGCCATAGATGGATATTGGCCAACCTTAGTTATACCTTCAATCTCATCAAGCCTAAAGTAATAACAAGCCAAATGCTCTTTGTTTCTTGAGCAGCGAGCCCGTATAAAAAAGTATTTATTATTCACCATCCAATTATCAAAATTACCAACACGCAACCCGTAATCACTTACTTCAATATTAAAAATGGTACCCTTACCACATTCCGCACAGTAGCTCTCTATCGCACCACCATAGGACACAAACCTCCTATAACTATCAAAGTTATCTTCCGTCACAGGAAACGCTTTATATAGCGGCGTCTCAACACAAAATTGTTGTGCTGTTAGAAAATCTGTGTCGCTCATTAATTTTGCTCCATGCGATGCGGTTATGTAGGCATTGTGCCACAGACATATGGGTTCAGCCATCGTTCGCATGCCCTTCACGCTCGAGCCACTCTAGGGAAGCCTTTCCAACACGAACGATACAGTTACGATAATGAAATAGAACACCTCTGAATGATTGGAACAAGAAGAACGAGAACACACCAGATTTTACCAGCCGGTCAAACTCATGCCGCATTACCTTGTCTTCATGAACTAATCCGCCGTAAAAAACCAAATCGAATAATTCGGCATTTGTGGTGACCTCCCCTGCCTCCTTGATGTTTGCCATGCTAGGGGCAGCAAGATTTTTGTGTAGCTCAGCGCGGGCGTCTTTGATGGTTTTTTTCAAGTCGTCATGTTTAGACCCCCACCCGTCTGAGATAAGACCAATATCACGAATACAGAACCCATCTCTACCTTGTATCAATAAACGAAGGTTAAGACAGAAAGCCTCAAGCTCGTCTATATTCAATCCGTCATGAGCGAGCCACTCACCGGCGATGATGCGAGCCATATCAGACTGTCCACGCTTGCGTGTCATCCAGATCCAGAATTCGCTTGAAATTATTCTTCCTGCTCTGTGTGTGAAGCGCTTGAGGCTATCAATGTCACTCTCTTGACTCACGGCAACCTCCTAATTAAAGACGATCCTAGATCGTCCACTAGCTTAGTCTTCGAGATGTCCTCGGCTTGGAAAGAATGTCATGGAGCAGAGAGAAAGAAAACTGTAGATAATAAAGAGTCCCAGCTGTAGGCCAAGGCATGGGTGTGCTGCGTTAAGGGGCTTTAGTTTCCGTCGTATCAAGAGTACGGGTGTACCCTTTAGATTCCCATTGCGGGAATTCAGTATCTAGGCGGGAAGCGCTGCTTAGCGTTTGTTTTGAGTATCATTCTCTAGAACAAACAAACGGCGGTTTACTTCGCCTAGTTTTTGAGCTACGTCAGAGCTAATACGTAGCTCAACAATGTTTGCTCGACTTGTAGCGGCTTCAATTGAACGTGTTTCAACAGTTTGAACAGCTTTCAATGCCTCACTCACTGTGTGCATTCGATTCTCTTGGAACTCATTCTGTGCTGTGAGCCGACTGTCTACATAGTTAACGGCCAGGATTGAAGGGAGTGAGCAAGCTGCAACTAGGGCTGCTGCCTTAGCGTACTCTTTGATTGTGTTGTATAGCTTGTTAGTCATTGGGAGCCTCTGTGAGCGCTTTACGCCTCATTGTTGTGTGTATGTGTGGGATTGGGATTAGGCAGACTGTAGAGCTGCTTCAAGGGCTTTACGCTCTTTACGTTTACGTACTTGCTCACGTCGCTTTGCAAGGTGAGCTTGATGTTTCTGTTCTGCTTGCTCTGCTTCTGTAAGTGGGCGAGCTTTAACAGTGAGTGATTTCAGCTTCTCTGTCTTGCCCTTAGACTTCGCTGTCACTACACCAGTAATGGCTTGGGCAAAGGCTTTGATTTCTTCTTGATTCATATGTTTCATTGTGTCGTTTCCTTGGGATTTAGTAGTGTGTTGCTGAATTTCAGACGTTAAAAAGGGAAAGCATTTTGGGTGCCTTCCCTCTCGGTGGAGCTATGTGCTTTCGCATTTGCCTAGCCTGGAATTTCCAAGTCGGGAATTACTTCACAACCTGAAGTGCTAGCCAGAATACGTGGGATGAATTCATTTGCTGAAATTTTGTTGAATGAAGCAGATGCTTTAAAAGGTTCTAGCACCTCATACAGTAGGCGGTGATCATCTACAACGTCAGGTGGGGCAATCTTACAGCCCTTCGGCATGCCATGCTTTGCAGCATATTCCTTGGTAGCCACCATAACCTTTGTACGGTACTCATGAATGATTGTGTCACAGCGGGCGGCCATTCGATCCCCAGCCTCTGCCTTGTCTTCTGTGTAGCGGTCACAGAACTTGAAAAACATAAACATTGTGCGTTGGTTATGTTCCAGAGGGTAAGCCCCGTAACCTGTGATGAAGTAACCATTTTCTACCTTGGACGCCCAAGGATCTACAACCACTGGCTGTGCTGCATGAGTTGCCTGTGCTGCTGCCTCTGGAGCTGGTGTAAGTACGTTCACAGCATTAAGAGCGAGGGCAAAGGCAACTACACCCAAACCAATTCTGAAACCTTTGGATGTGCTAGCCCATGCGGCAGATAGTGCGTGTTGAATTTTCATTGAAATATTTCTCCCATGTTAAGCGGATTAGTTTTGATTTGTCCGAAGTTTTTAGCGTAATAAGCTTTTCAAATTCCGTTAGCGTTATTGATGATTGAAGTTTACGGAGTTTGAAAAACTTACTACTGAGTGTCTGTGCTTTTCACTTGATGCGAGGGTCACTAGCGTGAGCGTCACTTAATGTGAGTAAACCGCCCTTTAGGCCGTACAGGAAGTGTCGTAACTCCGTACTTACGTAGCCAACCCATCAGCAACAACACTGTGGCTTCTGGCATTGCTTTGTACTTACCTGGGGCTTTCTGTGAGCGCTCTTGCCACTCTACGATAGCAAGCGGTACAGACATAAGGTCTTGAGCTTGAAGCATGCTAGCAAGCTCTACAGGAACTTGTACGGCGCGAGCTAGTTTGTGTGTGATAGCCCATCCCTTTCTAATAATAGGTGAATTGGCTGCGTTAACAGCTACTGCAATGATTTCTGCTTTGGTTGGAGCTACTGAGCGAGAAGGTTTGATTTCTCTGTAATCATCGTGTGTCACGTTCAAGCTGATGTTGGTGGTTGAAGCCGGTGTGTTGTCGAATGGTGAGAATTTATCACCGTTTAGAATGTTGTGTTGCATGGCAATTGTTCCTATAGCGTTATGTGTTCCCAGCTGTCGCCGGTTGTTGTTCAATAGAGGGTGGCTTTCTTTTAACCAATTGATAATTGTTGAAAGCCTTATAGGCCGTGACTTAGAGAGCATATTTGATGGTAAAAACCACTATAAATTCTCTATTACCCTGTGCTTGCTTAGAATGGGCAAGCTACGTTCAAATCTGAGTAGTCTGTATCATCTACCAAAGTAGTGATATCAATGTATGGCTTCAGGAAGTGAACAAGGTGTGGTGTAGCGTCAGGGATTTCTTGGTGAAGAAACTTGAAGCAAACCATGTGGGCTTTGGCGATTACATCATGAGGAATGTTGCTAAGGTTTAGCCAGATAACACCCTTCAGGTAAAGCTGAGCTTCTTCAGAAGCGTTAAGACGTTCCAGTTCAGCAGCGTATACTTCAGTTGGTGTGTAGGCTTTTAGTTTGAATGTGAAGCCCTTACCGCCTTCTTTTCCCATGTGTTCATCTTTCAGAGCTTGGAGTTGTTGAGTAGAAAGCTTTTCAGATGGGGTTTTGATTCCGTTAGCTTCAAACCATGCAAAGAGTTTGATACGTGCTGTTGGCTGAATCTTTGCTTTGACTACCACTTTCTCTACGAAGTCTTCACCCAGAAAATCAACAAGACGTTTAATAACTTCTTTAGGTGTTTCATCGTTGTGAACGTGATGCTTCAGCTTCAAAGAGCGACGTGCAATAGAACGGCCTGTGCCTTCTTTAAAGGCGTTGCCGTGGCGTTGGTTGTCCAGGGCTGGAACAATGATTAGGTTATCAGCGAAAAGCTGACCTACACCGTTAGACGAGTTGTCAGGGCAAGCGGCGTAAATGTGCGAAAGAACATACAGACGCTCTGTGCTGCCTGTACCGTTCATACGAATAGAATCTTTGAACAGGTTGTATAGGGAAACCATAGATTCTACTGTGTGACCTTCAAGAATTTGCAGAGTGCTAGCACGAATGGCTTGTTGAGCTACCCAGTAAAAGAATGCTGAACCTTGGGCACGGAAAATACGTTTTTCAACGCTGTTAGCTCTACGTTGGTAGGTAGAAGCTGCTTTGCATTTGTCTGAACAGTACAGTTTAGTTTTCAGCTTGGTAGTGAAACGAATTTTACAGTGTTTGCAGTAGCGGCGAATCGAAGGTTTAGCGGCTGGATCGTTTGCTTTGGTTTTAGTCTTGGTTAGGGTTGTTGCTTTCATCTGTATTAGCTCCGGTCTGGATTGCTGGGGAATTGGTTTTATTTGTAGCGTTAAATGTGTTTCTGCAAAGGCTAGAGCAAAATGGCTGTGGCCTTGTCTTGGTGTACTGTTTACCGCAATTACGGCAAGTGCATGTCTTCATAGCGTGTTACCTCCTTATGGGTAGCGGACTAGCAAGGTTTGTTTAGCGTGTCGCTGTTCAAACTCTGCTGTGCGTTGGTTATTAATAGCTGCAAGTTCTTCAAATCTCTTGTTGGCTGCTGCACGGTCAATATCCATCTGAGCTACAAGTTGTTGTGTTTGTTGCTTGATTGATTTGATTTCTTCTGTCTGGGCTACGATGTTGTTGTTAATGCTGGAGGCTTGATAAGAGATAAAGCCCAATGCAGGAAGTGTAATAGCAGCGCTTAGAACACATGCGGCGAAGAATTCTTTGAGTTTCATTGGTTGAAGTTCCTTTAGTAGATGGGGCGTTGCCGCCCCGCTTTATGCTGTTGCGATACCTGAGACACCGTTGCCCGGTGTGACGCCCAAGTGTTTGTGTGTGGCGAAGTTAATACCATTGAAAGTAGCTACACCAGTCATTGTATAGTTGCCTGTGTGGCTGATGTTTCCTTTCCATGTGGTTTGGCCTACGTTGATAGCCATCGTTTCAGACTCAAGCTCAATGTGTTCAGCTTTTAGGTGAACTTTATGTTTTGAGTTGATATAGACTTCGCCGCTCTCTGTGAGCCTGATTTCTACTTCATCGCCTGTGCTTAGATTATGGCTGATTACGAAGTCATTTACGTTGTGTTCCCAATTTCTAATAACTGGGTTGTTCACTGACTTAGCAAAAGGTGCTAGCCCTGGCACTGCAATGTAGTCTTGTTCACTGCTACGGCGGTGATCATCTGGCGGGAATGGTTGCCCGTTGCCTGCTTTGAATTGATCCATGTTAACTTCTGCTGGAATACACATCACAGTGTCACCAACACGAATTGGGAAAGTCATAGCAGAGCGGCCCGCTGTAGGCCAAACGATAGGTACACCCATTACGATAGGACGTTCATCGTATGTATCATCTTGGTAGAGCGTACTAATTAGTGGACGTACATCACAGCGGCTTTTGGGAAGGTCTACAGCGACTACAACACACGGGATTGGCCCCGCTGTTTCTGCTGCTTTACGATCAATGAGAGTATTAATTAGTAGTCCGAAATCAGGTGATTGCATCTTCTGATTCCTTTTTGTTGCGGCGGTGGTGAGCTACACGGCACTTAATGGAACACGTTTTCTTATGAGGACGGGCCTTAATACCTAGCAGCACACCACACACTACGCAAGGTCTGCGTTTAGTGTTCATGGTGTACCTTTATTTATGTGGGAGGGTGTAACACTTCTTTACGAGGGTAAAAGAAAACCCGTGTGCAGGAGGATACAACACGGGATTCTTTGAGGTGCGTTGCGTAGAGGCTAAGCAACTAATAGGACTAGAAGACGGGCATTCATTTGGCAGCGAATGCTTTACTTGACCTACATAAGAAGTATCGCATGCAAAGTGTGATTTGTCAAGACTTATTTGCACAAATGTCTCATTCATGTATGATTATGTCTCTATCGCGACATTGTCGATATAGACGCGTAGAGTGTAATGTGCTAATACGAGCAATCTTAGGTGGCTACAGGCAGTAGCTCTGCTTCTGACTCTGAAAGGAACGTACAGAAACAATCTGAATACCAGTCGTTGCCTCTGAAATCACCTACAAAAGTTACATCATTAACCCGATACCACCCTTTTACATCTGGTGAATCAACGTGAACAATCTTACCCGGTACAATGTTCGGGTTAAGAAGCGTTGTCACCTTCAGCCCTTTGCGAGCGGACTTGTCTTTAGGAAGTTTGGTAGCTGGCTCTGATGCTCTATAAGGAACACCCACCATTCCTGTAGCTGCTGAAATATGTGGAGCGCTTTGTGTCTCTGTGCTTACTAGTCCGTTTTCATCGCACACATACAAGGCGTCACCATCTACACGCCACTCCATACGTTTTTCTTTACACAGCTTCGTCAGAAGCTCTCTAGGGGTGCCGTTGAGGCTGTACCCATATGGTAGCGGGGAGTTGAGCTTACCGCCTGTGTAGTTGCCTCTGGCGACCTCTGGCATGTACTTACGGACTGTGTCAATAACGTCATTCACCGTTGCCCCTGGAGGTACAATTGTATTGATCTTTTGATGGTTCAGTTTAGAGAAGGCTTCACCAAGCTGTAGCACTGTCACTCTATCTGTACCTTGCTGAGTGGTTTGCAGCTCTTTGACGTTGCCTGTCAAGATGGCTACAAGCCCTGAAGACTCATAACCCACTTTCAAGATACAACTCACGAATTTATCTGAAAGCAAGTTCAGCGTATTATGTGAGAGGTTGTAGACTTCAACTGTGGCAGACGAAGGCTTCTTTTTGTTGTCAGCAGACTTTGAAACGTTAAACCGTACCTGTAGATTGTTAATCTCTACACC
The DNA here is from genome assembly GCF_030263855.1 of Pseudomonas sp. ChxA. Lineage (NCBI taxonomy): Bacteria > Pseudomonadati > Pseudomonadota > Gammaproteobacteria > Pseudomonadales > Pseudomonadaceae > Pseudomonas > Pseudomonas sp. ChxA. The sequence goes on along the minus strand of NZ_JARPMK010000001.1, from coordinate 3,485,385 downwards.
TTCGCCGGTTTCAGTGTTGCCCAAAGTCAAACTGTAGATACGGTTTTTCTGTTGCATGGGTATTGCCCTTATTCTGGTTGAACGTAGAAGTGATATAGATCGAAGTGTTCAGCCATTGCAAAACGGTCTGACTGAATATCCTTAGACATGTTGCTCTTTGGCAGAAGCCAGAAGTGCCCCTCCCAATTCTCTAGCGCGTAGTCTTGTAGAATTGGGAAGTTAGGGATAAGTTTGATGCCAGACATAACCTTGTAGTGGCCTTCGTTTTCAATATCCATGTTCCAAAACTTTGTGCGTTCGTTGAAATAGAAACGCAAGTAGCGGACTTGCCCAGCCAGGACAACGGAATAGCGGTAGATTTCTTCAGAGAAAAGAGGAACTTTTGTGATTACTGTCATTGTGGTTTACCTGTAGTGTTGCCGTAGTCGTGTGTTTTAATACGGCCACGAGCATCGCTAGCTGAACTTGGGGCGTTACCTTTATCAGCTTCTGTTGTTTCAACCTGATCCCCTTTAACAGCTTGCTTGCCCTTGTTGCGTTGCTCTGCTGTCTTAGGCTTCATTGCATCACTGACACGTTGAGGAATCTTGACGTTAACGCTTGTGGCGAACTTCACTTGCTCAATGCTCAAATTTGCGTAGAGGGCTGCACCTGAATCTGGGTCTTCAGCAAAAGAGACGTTTGTGAAAACGCATTGTACGAATACACGTTTAATTGTGTCGTCCTGGAACTCTACCAACTCAAATTCTTCAGTTTCACCCCACATGGTAGTGAGCATGTTTTCAATGAAGGCAGACTGCATAACTTTAGGCGAGTCAGGTACAAACACTGTAGGTGAGTTTTGTGTGAGGAACTTCTGAGCTTCTTCAGGGAGAAACTTTGCGTATTTACTAGCAGAGTAGGTGATTTCTGGTGAAGACGTCACAGGGGAGTTGTTTACAAACTGCTTCTGAGTGATCCCGTAGTTATCAGCATCATGTGAACTGATAATAGGTCGTGTCATGTTGAAGTCAGCGTCTGAAACAACACCTTGGATTGTTAGTTTTGGATTGTCAATTGTGGTGTGGTCTGTGATTTGTCCACCACCTTCAATTGGGTGCTTGGTTACTGTGGCACTATACTGTTGTCCCCAACCTAGAATAGCGTCAAACCAAATCAAGTCGCCATTGCGGCGTTTGATTGCTACTGTCATTATGAATTGTCCTTGAGTTAGGGGGTATTGCTACCCCTCTATTATTTGGCGCTGCCAGAGTCAGAAATTGAAGAATTAATAACATCGTGTAGAGCATCAACTACAACACGCTTAGTCGCTTCTTCACCTAGTCCGTTATTATCAATCTTGACGTTTAGGTGAATAGTGGCTGGTACCTGCATTGCTGTAGGAGTCGCTGTAGGAGCTTTAGAAGCATCAAACGGATGATCTACATCAACTGTGGCACTACGTTCTTTCTTGTCTTCTGGTGGAGTCTTAGACGCCTTAGCGGCTGTGTCTGTAGTTACTTTGGCTTGAAACGGTGCAGGGTCAACAGCTTGGCTACTTAGAGCTTTCAGATAGTCTGCTTTGGTCTGTGCAATTTCCTCTTGTGTGAGAGGCACACCACCATTGCGTGTAGTCTGAATCGAGCCAAGCGGAATGCCATCGTAGTTAAACAAGTATTCACGTTCTTCTTTGTTATCAGGAACATAACCAGCATCGCCAGTGAACTTGGTAGGAGGCGTTACACCTTCTTTCTCTTGGGGCTTGATCAGCCCAACTTTTTCAGCTAGCCCACGAACACCACTGATAGCTTCTGTAAGCATCGTGAAAATCTCACGTACTACTTTCAAAGCAATGTTGATTGTGTCGAGAAACAAACTACCCATTCCGCCGTCAAGCAAACTACCGATAAGGCTCACAGTTTCTTTGATTGTGTTGAAGCCAGTTTTCACTGTATCTACAAACAACTCAAATGTTGCTAGTTTCTTTGGATCAACAATCCCATCAAGAGCGTCTTTATTTCCGTCTAGGTAATCCATGAACACAGTTACGTGGTCAAGTGCCTCTGCCAGCCAGTTGTTTAGGTCTGCTGCACTAGATGCAAGCCTATCCATAAACCCGGATGAAGCCTTGATCAAATCTAGCATTGAACGATCTAGTGAGAACTGAGACTTTTGAAGTTTACCGTCATTAGCTCTGTAGGATTGCAGGTAGTTAGCATTGAGTGCGTTCTGTTGACGGGCTTGCATAGCTGAGTGGGTGTTGCCCATCGCTTCAAGTCGTCCGCCTCGGTTGGCTTCAGCTAGTAGCTTTGGCCCAAGAGCGTTAAAGAATTTAGTAAGTGCGTCGCCTTTAATCAATCCGGCTTGCATGTCTTTAGAGAATGCTGCACCAGCTTCAGTACCTGTTAGCTTACCGCCTGTCGCTTCTTGCCATGCTTGAGCGCCAAGTTTCTTAGCCCCTGGCATGTGTTCCGCAAATTGCTGTGTCCATTCTTCAGAGTACAGTTGCCCTTTCCCGCTAGCTTGTGTCAGAGCTTTGAATGCACCTTTTAGTGTTTCACCGCTACCACCACTGGCAGTGTTAAGAGCCATTACGCCCTGTACAAGCGCCCGTGAAGCATCAATAGTGCTGCCACCATCTTTGATACCCATCAGAGCCTTTGTGTAATCTGGGGCAATGTCAGCAGCGTTGGCACCAACTTTATCGGCGTAAGCCAGGAAACGTTTGTTCTCCCCTTCCGCCAGTTGTTTGTCACCATCAAAGATAGCGTTGAACTGAACCATCTTTGCAGCGTCTCGCTCTGCTGCTGCTACAGCCGCGTTGCCAAACCCTTTAAGAGCTGCTGCCGCTGCTGCCGTAGCAAGAGCTGTAAGGGCCAATACAGGGCCGCTAGCCATCATACCGGCCATTGGTAGCCCGCCAGCAAATCCGGCTCGCATACCACCACCTAGTGTGTCTACGCTGCCAAGGAATCGACCTGCAAAGCCACGGCCATGAGGGCCACCCTTCGACACTTTGCTAGCTGCACGTTCAGCAGTTGCTCTTGCACGGGCGTGAAAGGCTTCTAGGCGAGCCTGGGCGGCTTGGGCTTGAGCTGTACGTTGTACTAGGCGTTGTCTATCTTGTTCAAGCTTGACCTGGGCTTGTTGGGCAATGATGGATGCTTTGTTAGAAGCTTGAATGTTACGTTGACGTTGTGCGTCTAGTCGCAACAGAGCGCCTGTGCCTCTGGCCTGTGCTGCAATGTGTTGTTGTCCGATCTTGGCAATTTCCATCTGCCCTTTGGCCTTGGCAGTGTCTGCCTTTGCCTGAGCTTGAGCGGCTACAGCGTGAAGCTTCTTTACAACGGCTTCTTGTTTGGCTACGTCAGTTTTAGTAGGTCCAAATGCAGATTTGAACTTCATATTTGCTGACTTGTTTAGTCGGTCCATCTGGCGCTGTGTTTGTTGTAGCATTTTACGGAAACGCATCAGTTGCGAATAATCAGCCCTGAACTGTAGCGTACCGTAGAGTTTAGCAATCTCTTTCTCAAGCATTGCTTGTTATCCTTGTAGTTTACGTGGAGAAGGACGGACGCCCCAGACCAAGTTAGTCATATTGTTATCTGCTGGATTGCTGTTAGCGTGTCCAACGTTTGGGAAGTCGTTAGGGTTGGCAAGGAAAGCTTTAGCAACCAAGCGGTGAACCCAGAGTTGTTTAACGCCTGATTCATCACTACGTAGGATTACTTTCATACGTCCATTAGCTGATTTGGCTGGCATTAGGATGGTGCGACGTTTTACAGAGAAGACGTTGCCCTTGTTGCTGACGTAGTAATCAGAGAAACCTTCAATCAATGTGAAGACTTCATCAAATCTGCTTAGGAGGTGTTTTGCGTGCGCTTTGGTTTGGGTAAGTACGAAAGTCATATTTTAAATTCTCATGTTTGAGCGGCTTTATTAGCTTCTTCTTGGAAAGTAATGTGTGCTTGAATGAATTCAATGAGGTCAAAAGCATCACCTACGTTGTAGATGGTCTGAAGCTCATGAAGGGTGGCAAGCTGCGGTGTTGAAGTACAAATCAAGTAAAGGTTGAAATCTTGAGAGAAATTCTTTTCTACCTTCATCAAGCGTGGGTTGCCTGCTTGTTGGCTACCATCTTCGTTTGTCTGAACTTGTGTTGATACTTCTGTACGTGTATAGCGTGGCTTGAACAGGGCATCGCCAAACTGAAACTGAATGGCGTACATAACAAACTTAAATAGATGATCGTAAGCACCTGAGAACTCTGTATCAAAATCAACAGGCTCACCGTCTACAGTGGCTGTTGCTACAAGTTCTTTGAATAGTTCTTCTACTTCTGGGTCAAAGAGTTGATCTAGAAGCGTAGTGGCTACAAGCTTCGTATCTCTCTGTGTATGAGCCTCAAGTGTTGGGCCAATTAGACGAAGCATCTTGTTCATCACTGGAAAGCCCTTAGCTGCTGAATACTGCTTAAACTCGTAAGCTTGACCACTGATGGTGATTTTCTTCGTCTCGATAGCCACTTTAATTAGTTCCAGTTCAAGAGGGATTTGATTGTGGGGCTGACAGTCCAAGTAGCTGTGCAGATAGGCAACCTACGTGGGTTAAGAAGCGTTGTGTCTGGGTGACGTGTGGCGTAAGGGATGTTACGGCTCTTAACTTCTTTGATTTCTTTGTATTCCATTGTCTTGTTTCCTTTTTTAGTAGTGATGTCTTTCTACAGACCAATAAAAAGGGCCGTAGCCCTTTGTATGTTCATTGTCGTTGTATTAGTCAGCGGCTGGAGCTTCTAGAGCTGTTACACCACTCACCATGCTAAGTACGCTGCTGTAGTTGAATTCAACCACTTCTTTCATCAGCATAAACAGGCGGTCATATTCACCTGAGAACTCAACATCAAATTGCAGAGGCATACCACTTTTAGTTGTGGCCCCTGAAACAATCTGCTTGCTCAAATTTTCTACGTCGATTGTTTCCAGGTTTTGTATTACAGCGGAAATCAGAGCGGATACACCACCTGTCTCTACAGCTGCTACTGCCGGCCCTGCAATTTGCCCAAGCTGCTTAAGAACGATCATTCCGCGACCTGTCGGAAAGCTTGAAAGCAAATACTCTGTACCTTTTACAGTTACTTGTTTTTGTTGGATTGCCATGTTGTGTGTATCTCCTATGTCTTTGGGAAAGGCTAATTACTTAGCCTTTGCTTTGGTTGTCTTTGGTGCGTCTTCAATTGTGTGAGACTTTGCAAGCTCTGCTTTAAGAGCGGCTACACGTTGACCACGAACTACAGCTTTTTCTGCTTGAATTGCTTCCAGAGCTTCACGTTCTTTTTGTTCTTCACGGGCTACTTCACGTTCCGCCAGGGCTTCAATGAATACAGCGTGTTTAGCTTCAAGTTCTGCACGGTAGGCCGCTTCAATTTCTTTAGCGATTTCAGCCAAGCGAGCGTCAATTACTTCTTGAGGTTTACGCATAGTCATAGCCACTGTTGGTTGTGTACCGTGACCTGTGATAGCGATTGGAAAGTCATGTACAGTGTTGATTAGCGTGTAACCTGCTGCATGGTTGGCGGCGAATGCGTATAGAGCTTCAGCCAAGCTGTTCTCAAATACACGGACTTTAGCGGCATCAGTTACAACAACTTCTTTACCTGCTTCGTAGTCGTAACGTTGGCTACCCTGGATGTGGGCTTCGTATTCAACTTCAGCATGAAAGACACGGGCGTCTAGCTCGGCTTGGTTGAATTTATAGTTGATTGTCAGATTGTCGTGTTTAGTCATTTGTTTGGTTCCTTATATTGGGGTAATAGCTAGCAGTATTCCGCCAGCGGATATTGGTTTCAGTAGAGGTAAAATAACCACGGCTCAAAACTTGTAAGCCTTGTGGAATCAGGGCTGTGGAGGTGTTTTGTGGTGTAATACCACTATAAGTTCTCTACTACCCTGTGTTTGTGCTTTACGAGTAACGGCGCTCGTTACGTGTTGCGGGGCGTTGTTTGGTTTTGTTGTTTGGAGACTTGCGTTTAGCGTAACGATCTTTTCTGTCTAGCCTGTCGTCGCGTGTATCCTGGGTGTCAGTGTCATACATGGTAAACAATTGCCTTCTTCAATCCAGCTACAGCAGCGTTTTTGAAGTCTTCAGAGGTGAGCGTTTCACCTGTGGCTACACGAATATCAATGAAGTCTTTAGCGAACTCTGTAGTGAGCTTGCGGAACGCTGGAGAGCGAGTTGTAATCGCAATTTGGTCAAGCTCTCGCGTTGTGGCTGTATTCAACAGCGTCTCGAACAAATCACTGTCTAGTTCAAATGGGAATGTTTGGTGCATCGTTTCTTTCCTTTAGTAGTATGTGTTGCTGTACAGATTGATTACCAATCTAGTGTGTCAAGCTTTCGGGCAAGAGCTGCGTGAAGTGATTTCAACACTCTCAATTCTTCTTCTGTCAGAACGTCAATCCCGTCGCTGTGGTTTTGCAAGGCTCTTTCAATCCCGCGTTTGTGTTTTAGGATTGCTTCAAAGTGGGCTTGCCCTGTAAGAAGGTTACTCATAGTATTCATCATCCTTTTGGTTGATCCGGGTAGTAACGTCAGCTACATATTGTTTAAGAAAAGCAACGTCTTCTGCATCGTAGTTGTCAGGATTGGCTTGGCAGCGAGCAAGAACCCTTGTTGTGGTATCGAGTCTTTCAAGCCATGTGTTTGTATTGTGCATTGTCCACCCCCTTCAGTTGTTCAGGATGTAAGTGATACTACGTCTATGTGTTGGTCTTTTACTTGTTGGACAATTACAGGATCAAACGGAATATCTCCGAAACTCTGTGTCCACATGTCTTTAATATCGTATTGGTCTAGCACCATGCCACGTTGTGTGAGCAAAAGACTTGATACACCGTAAGAGGCTGCAAAGTGTTGGGCAGCTAGCTCAAATTCAAGTTGTTCAACCTGGGCTTTCAGTTTTGCAATGGTGTATTGATCTTCGTTGAACATATTAATTACCTTTGATGTTGTGTAGCGTCTGGTTAACAATGCCTAGCATTGCTTCACGGGACATTTTAAATTCTGGCTGTGAGGCGTTATAGGGCACTTCTTGTGGTGCAGCAGCTGCTTCTTCAGCTAGTGATGCTGCCACCCTTTCTTTGATTGCTTGAAACTCTGCCATGTTCTTAATACGCAAAGCTTCAATTTCTTCTTGGGTGTAGACGCTAGCAATGAATTTGGCGGGCTGTGTCATTACTCTTGCTCTACACGGGCTAGAGCCATCATAGCGGCGTGACGTTCTTCGTCCGCACCTTTATGGCTACGTTGCAGGAACGCTTCTTGTGGTACGTCTGCAAAAGCTTCAGGGTTATCAATCAAGTCTTGGTAAGTTGCGAACTTCATAATTTGTTTTCCTTATGTTTGGGTTGCCTTGCGGCTTTAGTAGTAGGTATTACAGTAGGTGTTGCTGTGTTACACGTAAAAGAATGTAGCTGGGTGGGCTACGCTTCTGATTTGGAATTCATCCCAATCCACTACACAATCTGGTGTGGCTTCTGGTAGGAATTGGATGTGGCAGTTAGTAGGAATTGACTCAAGAAATTTTTTACGTTGGGTTTTGGTTTCAGCTTCAATACAATTCATCACGTATTTGGCCCAACCTTCAGCAGCTTCTTTATTAGCTTTCTGTTCAGCTGGCTTCAAAGCTGGCTTAACTTTCTTCTTGGTAACTGACTGTGGCTTCCACAAGTCACGCTCTGCTTTCTTGGCTCTTAGTTTTTCTGCGAGTGTCATATTTACTTGCTCTTGTTGTGTTGCATGTTCATCATATTTGCTACAAATGCTGGTGTACGTTGTTCAGAACGCTTTAGACGCATACGGCACTTGTCAGAACAATAGCGACGTTTAGCACTACGTGCAGTACAGGAACAACCACACACTACACAGGAAATATTCGTAATAGCCACGGGACTACCTCCTTATTGAGTGGTTAGGGGGGGATTAGCTTTAGTAGTTGTTTGGCGAGGGTGTTGCTAGTTTGTTCGGATTCTTTGCTTAGACTACAAAAAACCCCAGTGACTTTTGAATTTCACCGGGGCTGTATGTAGTCATTCGGCTCACACCTGACTAAGCGCTACTAGGATGTGAAACACACCCTTGAACCTATTTCCCATATTTGTAAGGAGACAAGGAAAGTAGAGAATTGGAACCCAGCTATTTAAACCCGGCTGGACGGTTGCTAGAAAAGGCATTGCCATACCTTTTAAACTTTGAATTAATCCCCATTGTGGCCTCGATGGGGGCGAGTCGTTGGAACGTACAAAGCACAACCAATGTACGCACGCCTTCGGTCTGTTGCACGGAGAGTTGAGTAGACCAAACTCAGCGGCATCCCTGCCGGTTTCCACTGCGACTGGAGAGACGCAGGAAATTGGAAAATCTTTCAAGGGGAGGATTTGACTGATGACTCAATCGTGTGTCACACTTGGGTGAACAGATAATCTATTTATTTCGTTAACCTTGTGTGTATATTATAGCATGTAAGTCTGATTTGTCAAGCTTTATTTGCACAAAAGACTTGACTTCTTAAAAATAATGTGTAATGGCTTTAGGGGCTTGAAGGGGAATTAGTACACACACCTATACCCTTACTTTCTACTCTATTACTCTATATATTATATCTATAATACTACTAGAGACTTCATACACTCATGTACACCTCTACCCTACCCTCTGCTTTTCCTTTGGTAGTCTCTTAGGGTTCTCTATAGAAATCTCCTTGGTAAACCCCCTTGAGAAATCACTAAGGAATGCTTCGAATAGATATTGCTGCACTAATTAAATCAGGGTGGAGCGTGGATACGCTTGAGGTAGAGTGTGAGGACGTACAAGAGTGTGCAAGAGGCGCTGTGAGGGCGTAGGAGACGTTTTAAGCGTATTAGGCAGGCCAGTGTGTACCTTTACTGTCTGAAAACCTTCTAGGGGCATTACAGCCACTTTCAGCGTATTACGCGTTATGCAATCTGGTTCAATGTGCGTTCTAGCATTATGAGTGCGATCCACAAACCCCACCTACCACAAGATGTAACCTCGGTTTACCGTGGCATCTGTGGCGAGCAGTTCCACGGCAGCAGCGCTTCGTAATCTTCTACTGACGAGGCGTGCGGCAATCGCTCCAGTACGTGGCGCAGCCACGTATAGGGCTCTTGGCCGTTGACCTTGGCTGTCTCGACCAAACTGTAGATCTGCGCACTGGCCGTGGCGCCTTTAGGCGTGTCACTGAACAGCCACGCCTTGCGCCCAATAACAAACGGCTTTATCGCACGCTCCGCCAAGTTGTTATCGATCGGCAAATGGCCGGCCTCCACATAGCGCTCCAACCGGCTCCAGTTGTTCGCCAGGTAATTCACCGCCTTGCCCAGCACACTTTGCGGCGTGACTTGGGACTGTGTTTTCTCCAGCCAACTTTTCAACTCGGCGAGTACCGGCAAGCTTCTCTCCTGCCGACCGATAAACCGCTGTTCATCGCAAGCATCCTTGAGCTCGCGTTCGATGCCATACAACTTGCTCATCATCGCCAGCACGATATCGGCGCGACCGGTCTTGCCCTTGGGCTGTACCTTCTGCGCTTCGACGAACTTGCGTCGCGCATGGACCATACACGCCAAACGCTCAACTCCGGGTTGCAACGCCAATGCGTTGTAACCCGCATAATCATCGGTCATCACGTAGCCGCGATAGTCGCCGAGCAGGCGCAACGGCACCTCCTGCGCTCGGCTGGTGGTGTAGTCAAAAAGGATCACTGGCCGCTCTGGCGGGCCGCTGGCTTGCACCCACATCCAGGATTGGCTGGTCGGGTCTCGATCCGGTTCCTTGAGTACCTGGACGCGGGTTTCGTCGCAGTGGATCACCGGACTTTCCAGTAATCGATCACGCATCAGGTTCAGCAGTGGCTGAAAGTGTTCACTGCACTGGATCACCCAACGCGCCAGGGTTTGCCGTGGAATATCGACGCCGTGTCGACTCAGTACACTTTCAAAACGATGCAGCGGCAGACCATCGACATACTTGGTGGTCAACAACATCGCCAGCACACTGGGGCTGGCCATGCTCTTTTCGATTATCTGAGCGGGTTTGTCAGCGGTGACCGGCGCGGTTTCACAACTGCGGCAACCGTACACTTTGCGGATGTGTTTGAGTACGCGGATCTGCATCGGCACGATCTCCAGCTGTTCGCTGGTTTCTTCGCCAATGACGTGTTTGCGACAGCCGCAGGCGCAGGTCAGTTCGTGCTCTGGAAGTTCGTGGATAACTTCGATGCGCGGCAAGTCAGTCGACAACGGCTTGCGCTTGCCACGGCGCTTGGTAGGCGCAACGGCTTCTTCGTCAGACTCGTCGCAGACCGGAACAGCGAGACTTTCAGGTTCATTAAAGAGCGCGAGCTGTGGCGTCTGCGGATCGACGGTTTGTTCTGATTTACGCCCGAAAAAACGTTCACGCCATAGCCGGATCTGTTCTTTCAGATCAACAATCTGGTCTTTGTCCACCTGACGCTCACTGAGCATCTGCACAAGCATTTGCTTGAGCAGAACCGGATCATCGGGGAGGTCGTCGGGCATGGAAATCATGGCCCGGATTATACCCAATCAAGCGACGAATCGCGGCGTCAAAACCTGATGCGGACGGTTGCGCCAGAGATCAAAACCGTCGAGCAGCCAGTTCAGTTCCTGAACCGTCAGGACAATGGCTTCATCCGTATCGTCAGGGGACGTTTTGAATCGTTCGGATTCGAGGCGCTTGAGCCAAAGGCAGAAGCCGTTGCGCTCCCAATAAAGTATTTTCACCCGATTACGGGGGCGATTCAGAAAAACAAAAAGCACGGGGTCGAACACCGCCACTTTGATATCCAATTCGACCAAGGCGGCGAGGCCGTCGATGGATTTTCGGAAGTCGACAGGTTTGGGGTAGAGATAGACTTTTTCGACCTTGGCGTCGGGACGCATCATGGTTGCGGGCTCCTGAGGGAAATCGGGAGCACAGCATCAGCTGTCAGCTATTCGTTTGGAATGTGGGGTTCGTGGAGCGGATACAGCATTATCACCTCACCCTTGTGGTGAATCTTGAAATTTCCTGACTTCCTGTCAATCCCGCCATACCTGTACGTCTTCAATCCTACACTTACGTTTCTTTCAGCCGCTGTAAGGACGTAGGAGACGCTTTGAAGCATGGCGTTAAGCCGAAGTATGTCACCGCTAGCTAAAGCTGCTTCTACGCTCTCTGGTGTAATATCAAGTTCTACAGTATCACCAGACAACAACGCCTTTTCAGCTTGCAAGGCTTCACGCTGACTTCTGAACACATCCAGTTTGGCTACAATCTCTGGTACAGCACCTACAGACGCGATAGCTGAAGCCAGATTACCTAACCCCTTCTCCACGTCTTGTAGCTCTACGTCAATCGCAATCAAACGCTTGCCATTGTCTGACAAGTGCTGAGACTTGAGAGCTGTTCTGACAGCGTGTAGGCACGTAGTCTTAACAATCCACTCCAATACAAGGATTGGGATAGACGTATTATTCACACAAGGCTTGCCGTTCTCCCTGTTGAATTGCCCACACTTCATTGTGTCCATCACACCTGGATTACGTGAGCTGATTTGTTTATTGAAGTTACTCCCGCATTCAGAGCAACGAACAAGCCCTGTCAAGAAATTGGATGTAGGTGCAGCGTATTTCTTGCGAGCATTGAATACAGATTGAACACGGTAGAACAAATCTGCTTCTACAACTGGCGGATAGACATTTGGGATATCATCCCGTACTACATTCCCGTGGCTGTCACGAACTACATTCCCATTTTTGTCTACCATTGCAGGCCAATAGCCGATAGCTGTTTTGTTTCGCATCCAGCGTTTAAGCGTGGTGCTGGTGATACCCTCAAAAACGGGAGAAGCTTCACACAACCGGCGTAGGATTCTACGTTCTCCCATGCCCACGGCTGCATCTTCAAAGGCTTGTTTCATGTATGGGGCTACAGCTTCGTTGAGTGTGCCGTCTGGATGTAGCCACATTGGCACAGAGCGTCTAATCGCCTCCCCTGCTTTGGCTTTGACTTCCCTACTCTTGTAGCTGGCTGATACGCGACGTGAGAGGTTTTCACTATATGTATTGGCTTGTTGAATCTTGGCAGCCAGGAGGAACAAGTGTGGGCCGTTTACGCTTTCCTCTGTGTACATCACTTCATCATCCAATGTCACAATGTGAACACCAGCTGTCAGAATGCGTGAAAGCACTTCAATCATTTTGAGTGGCGCCAGTCGCCCCGCCCTGTCAATAGCCTCTACCAGCACTACAGAGCCTTTGGGAATGACTCCGAAGTCAATAGCAGCCTGAAGCTTGCCGAACCCGTTTTCTAGATGCTCACCCTTAAACCCTGACTTGCCGTAGTCAGCGTATTTTATGGAAGACAGCACGTAATCAGGGTGACGCTGTAGCCAAGCCCCTAACATGGCTTCCTGACGCTCAACAGAGCTACCCGTGCCCTGCTTGGCAGAGCTGAAACGAATGTAGCTGATAGCCTGAATAGGTTGCGTTTGGAGGGCTTTGGACATTTTCACAATCCGATTGACTCAATGTGAAACGAAGCATAATCTTGGCGGCGTTGTGTTGCAACCTACAGCCTGCTGTTCGTCACCACGCCCAGCCACTTCTATGGCTTGCGCCTGTTGACCGGTGCCGCAGAAGCCGGCTTCTTCCCCGGCGTGGTGCTGTACCTCTCGCAGTGGTTCCCGACCTTTCGCCGTGGGCGGATCATGGCGTTGTTCATGTCGGCCATTCCGGTGTCCGGCCTGCTTGGCAGCCCGTTTTCCGGCTGGATCCTCAACCACTTCGCCGCCGGCCAAGGCGGCTTGGCAGGCTGGCAGTGGATGTTCCTGCTGCAAGGCATTCCCACGGTAATCCTCGGCGCCCTCGCCTACTTCCTGCTCAGCGACAGCTTTGCCAACGCCAAGTGGCTCACGCCCCATGAGCGTGCCGTGCTGGAAGCCGATCAGGCGACGGACCTGGCCAACAAGCCGAAAACCACGACCGATTCACTCGGCGAAGTGTTCAAGAACCCGGCGATCTGGGCGTTCGGCCTGATCTACTTCTGCATCCAAAGCGGCGTCTACGCCATCAACTTCTGGCTGCCGTCGATCATCAAGAACCTGGGCTTCAGCGATAACCTGGTGATTGGCTGGCTCAGCGCGATCCCGTACCTGCTGGCCGCCGTGTTCATGCTGCTGGTGGGCCGCTCCGCTGACTTGCGCAAGGAACGTCGCTGGCACTTGGTGGTGCCGATGTTGATGGGCGCGATTGGCTTGGTGATTGCGGTGAACTTCGCCACCACCCCGGCCATTGCCATTCTCGGCCTGACCATCGCCACCATGGGCGCCCTCACCGGCTTGCCGATGTTTTGGCCGGTGCCCACTGCCCTGCTCAGTGCGGGTGCGGCGGCAGGCGGGTTGGCGCTGATCAACTCCATGGGCCAAATGGCGGGGTTCTTGAGCCCGTATATCGTCGGTTTTGTGAAGGATGCCACCGGGTCGACGGACATGGCGTTGTATCTGCTGGCGGCGGTGATCGTGGCCGGCAGTGTGTTGGCGTTGCGTATGACGCGCACTTTGAAGGTATAACCCGGCCTCTGTGGGAGCTGGCCTCTTCTGTGGGAGCTGGCTTGCCTGCGATGGCATCAACTCGGTGTACCTGATACACCGAGGTGTCTGCATCGCAGGCAAGCCAGCTCCCACACAAGCAGGTCCCACATTTCTATTCTGTGTTTACAACAGGCCGCCACCGTCGATATCCAACACGGCGCCTGTCACAAAGCCATTTTCCATCGCCAGCACATAGCCCGCCGCAACCTCCTCTGCCTGCCCCACTCGCCCGACCGGCAACGCCGTTCCAGCCTTGGCAAACATCGCCAGCCGTTGCTCTTCTGCCAGCCCCGCATACGCCGGCGTATCGATCACGCCTGGGCTGATCACGTTGACGCGCCGTGGTGCCAGTTCTTTTGCGAGCTGCTTGCCCAGCGCTTCAGTCGCAGCATTGATACCCGTCTTGATGAACTGCCCCGCCATCAACTTACGCCCCAGCTGGCCCGAGGTGAGGCTGATGCTGCCGTGCTCAGCCAAAAATGGCAGTGCCTGCTGGATGGCACGCAATGCGCCCCAGAGTTTCACGTTGAAATTGTCCTGGGCCTCATCCAGATCAGTCTCGATCAGCGGCTTGGCCTGCACCGACGGGCCAGAGGTGTACACCAGATGGTCGAAGCGCCCGACCGTTTCGAACAACCGTTGCAGCGAAGCCCTGTCTGTTACGTCGACCGGTTCGCTGCGTACGCCATTGTCCGCCCCGGAGGTCAAACGCCGCCCGGCCAGCACCACGTGTGCGCCACGGGCGGTGGCGGCCTTGGCCACGGCAGCACCGATGCCGCTGCTGCCGCCGATCACGATGACGGTTTTACCGCTGAGGGGAGATGTCATGGGGTTACTACCTGACTAAGAAAGTGAGCGTTGATCTTCTCAGCTTGGCAATCGGCGAAAAATCCCGGTAAAACGACAAGATCTTTAAAGGATTTTTACAAATGAGCTCGACCCTGGACCTTGAAGTGTTCGTGCGTACCGCCGACACCGGCAGCCTCTCGGCCGCCGCGCGCAGCCTCAACCTCACCCCGGCCGCAGCGAGTATCGCGCTCAAGCGCCTGGAAACCCGGCTGGGCATTCGCCTGCTGGCCCGCTCCACGCGCAGCATGCGCCTGACCGAAGAAGGCCGGCGCTACCTGGACAGCGTGCGCGTGGCCCTCGAAGCGCTGGCCGAAGGTGAACAGGCAATCAAGCAACAAGGCCAGAGCCTGAGTGGGTTATTGCAACTGGCGGCACCTTCGGACTTCGGCCGCAACGTACTGCTGGGTTGGCTGGATGAGTTCAAGCTCGAACACCCGACTATCCGCCTGCAGTTGCTGCTTAACGACAGCAACGCGGATCTGTTCCGCGACACTGTCGACATCGCCCTGCGCTTTGGTGTGCCAAGGGATTCCAGCTTGGTGGCGCTGCCCGTGGTGCCTGGCCACCGTCGCATTCCCTGCGCCAGCCCCGACTACCTGGCGCGCCGTGGCACACCGCGCACGCCGGCTGACCTGGCGCAGCACAGCACGCTGCGCTACATGCGCCGTGGGCAGGCGAATAGCACCTGGTACTTTCGCCAGGGTGCCTTGCTGCAAGAGGTCGAGGTGTCGGGCGACTACCTGAGTGACGACGGCGAAATTGTGCGGCGCTGGGCGCTGGCCGGCCACGGCATCGCCTATAAGGCCAATCTGGATATTGCCGGCGATATCAAGGCCGGGCGGTTGGTGCCGTTGCTGCCCGACTGGCAAGGCGAACCCACGCCGTTCAACCTGATGTGCCCGCACCGCTTGCAGGTGTCGGAACGAGTGAAAGTGCTGCATGGTTTTTTACAACAGCGTTGCCAGACCTTGCTGAGTGCATGAAGAAACACGCGCAGGGCTTGTTCCAGAGCCGTCGAGTCTGGTATTGCATGGTTAACGTTTTCCTGCCATGAGGAGCTTTGCATGATTTACCGCACATTGGGCGAGTCCGGGTTGAAGGTCAGCGCGCTGACCTTGGGCACCATGATGTTTGGCGAGCAGACCAACACGGAAGACTCGCTGCGCATCATCGACAAGGCCTGGGACCAGGGCATCAATTTTATCGACACCGCCGACGTCTATACCGGCGGGCGTTCCGAAGAAATCGTCGGCGAAGCGATCACCCGCCATCGGGCGGATTGGGTGGTGGCGTCCAAAGTCGGTTTCGGCCCGGCAGACGGCTTGCCCAACCGCAGTGGCTTGAGCCGCAAGCGCATTTTCAATGCGTTGGAAGCCAGCCTGACACGCCTGGACACCGACTACCTGGACATCTACTACCTGCACCGCGAGGACCACGACACGCCGCTGGAGGTCACCGTGTCGGCGATTGGCGACCTGATCCGCCAAGGCAAGATCCGCTATTGGGGCCTGTCCAACTACCGGGGCTGGCGTATCGCCGAAGTGATTCGCCTGGCCGAACGTCTGGGTGTCGACAAACCTGTTATCAGCCAGCCGCTGTACAACATCGTCAACCGTCAGGCTGAAGTCGAGCAAATCACCGCAGCCGCGGCCTATGGCTTGGGCGTGGTGCCTTACAGCCCATTGGCGCGAGGGGTACTCAGTGGCAAATACGCGCCCGACGTGACGCCCGAAGCCGGCAGCCGTGCGGCGCGCCATGACAAACGCATCCTGGAAACCGAATGGCGGCCGGAGTCGCTGCGCATCGCCCAGCAGATCCAGCAGTACACCCAAGGGCGCGGCGTAGGAATAGTCGAGTTTGCGATTGCTTGGGTGCTGAACAACTCGGCGGTGAGTTCGGCGATTGTCGGGCCGCGTACCGAGGCGCAGTGGGACGCTTACACCGGCGCGCTGAAGGTGAAGATCACGGCAGAAGACGAGGCGTTTATTGACTCACTGGTGACGCCGGGGCATTCGTCGACGCCTGGGTTCAATGATGTGGGCCATTTTGTGTCGGGGCGGATTAGCCGATAGTCATAACCCGCCCGCAGTCTCCACTGTGGGCGGGTTTGCCGCTTGCCAGCCTAGAGTTTTATATCGACTTTGACACCTAACCCATTGGCGGCTTCTCTGGCCTCTTCTTGGGTCACAGGCAGTTGTTTCAATATCTTCGCCATTACGGCCGCGACAGATCGGTAAGTACCGTAGGTAGGCACGAACCCCTGAACGGTAGTAGCGAAGTAGGTCAGTATCTCGTTCATTTCGCTTTTTGGCAGACCGAATACCCTGCCGATATCGTTGTTCTTATTCAAGAAAAGCAACACCGCATTGACCGGGTTATCCAGGCTTCGCTCGACGGTATCGGCAGTTGCTTTGTCCACGCCAAGCGCTTGCAGAAGCGTTGAGACGCCGGAAAAAGGACTTTCCAGGAAGTTGGCGAAGGCGTTGACGACAGAATTCAGATCACCATTTCCCTTGAAGGCGAGTGCTCTGAGTTGTGGCAATGTGATGGGCTCCAGTGGCAGTTGACTATGAGCGCCGTTTCTAAGGAAGTAAAAATTGCCCTTGTCACCGGAACCTAGCAAATTGCCATGAACGTCATACCGATAGACCACTGTCTCGCCATCGGGTCGCACACCGCTGTAGGTCGGCCGGCCTGCATCGACCGATTCCAGTTGCTGATTGACCAGGCCATTGACCAAAATAATTGTCGTGGGATTTTCACTGGTTCGATCCAAGTGCTCAAACAGATTCCCGACGATCTGCTTGCCTGGCCCCATCAGCTTTTTGGGTGTACTGCCTTCGGTTGCGGATGCCAGCTCCTGTAACGCTGTTCTGACAGGGGAAGACGCTGTTTTGTCGCCAAAATGCGCAAGAAACGCGTGAAAGGCCTCAGGCTGTTTCGTCAGGTTTCTCAGAAAATCGTCGATTGCCTTATAACTTTTAAACTCATAACTTGATTTAAAGTCCTTCTCCGGCATCCATAACACAAAATTCACCGCGCCCGGCACGATCGGTTCGCGCTTGACGATGAAACTCTGCTTGGCCGGATAACGGCCGACGTTGAAGTTATAAGTACTCACGCGAGGTTGTTTAGAGGTGTCTGAACAGGCAGCCGCTTCCAGTAATGTTTTGCCGTGCGCCGTGAGTGCACCACTGTTGGTATCGCGCGCGACCGACTCGGAAAAAGTCTTATAGACTTCAAGTTTTTGCCAGGCAGGTGTGTCACCTTTCGGAAATGCAGTGCTTTCGCCGAACCTGCCTATAATGCCGGGCAAGCCGTTGAAGGTAGCGGGTGAAGAACCGTAATAGGGGGAGAAGCGGTGCATAGCGTAGGCCTCGTTATTTAATGTCTTAGTCTGCAACCCCCCTGCACTCTTCCCTGCCAGAGCCAGGGTTATCATCACGCAGTGATGCCCCCCTAGAAGTCGCGCGTACTAACTTCTTTCCATTAGTTGATGCTTTGGCAGGGCTTTGATAAACCGTGCAAAACTTTCCGTGCGGAACTAAGCGTAGTCATGCTAGCCAAGCGAAGTCGTACTTGTGTGGGCCGAACGTGGGAATATGTTCCATTACACCGACTTAATCGACGTGACAAATAATGTCGCGAACACTATATTCCCCACCTAAGTTTCCGAATCTTCTGTAAAAACCAGCTTTGCGAGGAAAGTGTGTCTAAAGGTGTTGTTTTATCGGTCTTGGCCTCGGTGTTGTTTGCCGTGATGTACTACTTCACCTCGCTGCTCACACCCTTGAGCGGCCTGGAGATTTTTGGTTGGCGCATGCTGCTGACCGTGCCGTGCATGACCGTATTCATGATCGTCAGCGGTGAATGGCGGCGCGTGTGGGAGTTGCTGCGAATGCTGGCGGCCAGCCCACGGCTGATCGGCGGCGTGGTGCTGTCGTCCGCCCTGCTGGGCGTGCAGTTGTGGCTGTTTATGTGGGCGCCGCTCAATGGGCGCAGCCTGGATGTGTCCGTGGGCTATTTCCTGCTGCCACTGACCATGGTGCTGACCGGGCGCCTGGTGTACGGCGAACGCTTGTCGCGTTTGCAGCAGATCGCGGTATTTTTTGCCGCGCTCGGGGTGCTCAATGAGCTGTACCAGGCCGGTGGTTTTTCCTGGGCGACCCTGGTGGTGATCATCGGCTACCCGGTGTACTTCGTAGTGCGTAAATACCTGCGCACCGATCACCTGGGTGGGTTGTGGCTGGACATGGCGCTGATGTTGCCGGTGGCCTGGTGGTTTGTGCAGCATGGCGAACAAGGCTTTGCCGTACTCGATGTGCACCCCAAGCTGTATGCGTTGATTCCGATGCTGGGTTTGATCAGTGCCTCGGCGCTGGTGAGCTATATCATTGCCAGCCGCCTATTGGCCTTTAGCCTGTTCGGGCTGCTCAGCTACGTGGAGCCGGTGTTGCTGCTCTTCGTGGCCTTGTTGCTGGGTGAAGGCATCAAGGGCGGCCAGTGGCTGACGTATATCCCGATCTGGCTGGCCGTGATGGTGCTGGTGTATGAAGGCTTCAAACATTTGGTGCGTCAGCGTAAAGCTTAAAATGTGCAGACACTAAAAAGCCCGGCTGAGAACCCTCTCAGCCGGGCTTTTTGGTTGCTGACCCTTAGTCGGTGGTCAGTACACCGCGTCGTACCTGGTCACGCTCGATCGACTCGAACAGCGCCTTGAAGTTGCCCTCGCCAAAACCATCGTCGCCTTTGCGCTGGATGAATTCGAAGAACACTGGCCCCATCAGGGTTTCCGAGAAGATCTGCAGCAGCAGACGCTTGTCGCCCTCGATCGAGGAACCGTCGAGCAGAATACCGCGTGCCTGCAGTTGGTCCACCGGTTCGCCGTGGTTGGGCAGGCGGCCTTCGAGCATTTCGTAGTAGGTGTCTGGCGGCGCGGTCATGAAGCGCATACCGATCTTCTTCAGCGCATCCCAGGTCTTGACCAGGTCTTCGGTGAGGAACGCCACGTGCTGGATGCCTTCGCCGTTGAACTGCATCAGGAACTCTTCGATCTGGCCGGCGCCTTTGGACGATTCCTCGTTCAGCGGGATGCGGATCATGCCGTCCGGGGCGCTCATGGCCTTGGACGTCAGGCCGGTGTATTCGCCCTTGATGTCGAAGTAGCGTGCTTCACGGAAGTTGAACAGTTTCTCGTAGAAGTTGGCCCAGTAGACCATGCGGCCGCGATACACGTTGTGGGTCAGGTGGTCGATGACCTTGAGGCCCGCCCCTACCGGGTTGCGGTCGACACCTTCGAGGTACACGAAGTCGATGTCATAGATCGAACTGCCTTCGCCAAAACGGTCGATCAGGTACAGCGGCGCACCGCCGATGCCCTTGATGGCCGGCAGGTTGAGTTCCATCGGGCCGGTTTCGATATGAATCGGCTGGGCGCCCAGTTCCAACGCGCGGTTGTAGGCTTGCTGCGAGTCTTTGACGCGGAACGCCATGCCGCACACCGACGGGCCGTGTTCGGCGGCAAAGTACGACGCCAGGCTGTCGGGCTGGTTGTTGAGGATCAGGTTGATTTCGCCCTGGCGGTACAGGTGCACGTTCTTGGAGCGGTGGGTCGCCACTTTGGTGAAGCCCATGATCTCGAAGATCGGCTCCAGGGTGCCCGGAGTCGGCGATGCGAATTCGATAAATTCAAAGCCCATCAGGCCCATTGGGTTTTCGTATTGGTCGGCCATTTCGGCACCTCATCATTCTTGTAAGTAGCAAGCAGTCAATTACAGGCAAGGATGAGGTTGCACGGTGGCGCACACGACAGGCCCCGCACGCTGCGGGCGAGGAAGTCACCAAAAATGAGGGGGGAGCCGAGTAGCTTCATGATTACATCAGTCTCTGACGGCCGAGGCTTGCGTGAGCGCAAGTCCATATTCTTGTATGCGTAAATCGATTCTACACAGCGTAACAGTATTTGTCCGTACTCTTATCAAATCCCTATTGGCTTTGGCTGCGCAAGCGGTTTGTTGCATAGATAGATGCCCAACAGGATCACTGCGCCGCCCAGCACCATGGGCAACGTCAGTTGCTCGCCGAGCAGCAGCGCACCGCAGACCACCGCCGTCAGTGGGTTCAGCGCGATGAACACACCAGCGCGGGTCGCGCCGATACGCCGGATGCCATCGTAATAGCCGATGTACGCCAGCGCGGAGCCGAGTACGCCCAAATACAACAGGCTCACGATCTGCGGCCCGTGCAGGCTGGCGAACCCTTCAACGGTGAAGCGCCCGGTGAGCGCAGTGACCAGCGTCAGCATCAGAGTACCGAGCAACACTGACCACGTGACGGTTTGCAACGGCCCCAGGCTTTGATTCAGCGCCCGGGAAAACAACGAGTAAATCCCCCACCCCAGCACACAGCCAAAAATCAGTACGTCACCCCGCCAGGTACTCGATGCACCTTGCAGCACCAGCGGGTTGCGACTGACGATCACCGTCGCAGCGCCGGCCAGGCACACGGCGATGCCCACGACCTTGGCAGCGCCGAGGCGCTCTTTGAACAACCACCATGAAGCCAGGCCGATCACGGCCGGGTTCAACGTCACGATCAACGAGGCGCGCGAGGCGTTGATGTAATGCAGGCCGTAGAAAAAACACAGGTTGTAGAAAAAAATTCCGAAAAACCCCAGTACCGCCAGACGCAGCAGTTGCCGGGGACGTGGCCGCGCTAGCGGGATGCGTGCGCACAGCATGAACAGCAGCAGCGCCAGGCTGGCGAGGATAAACCGTAGGCTGGCAGCCAGCAGTGGGTCGACTTGATTGGCCAGGTAACGTCCGGCGACAAAAGTGCCACCCCAGATCATGGTCACCGCGCCAAGCTTGAAGTATGTGAAGCGATCAGACAGAGGGTACATGGGCATTGCTCGACAGGCGACAGGATTGGCATATTCTTCTACTAATGTTCAGTAATCGTAAAATGAGCCTTTACTCATGACTTTGACCCAACTGGAAATTTTTTCCCTGGTGGCCGAACTGCAAGGATTCACCAGTGCGGCTCACCGCCTGGGCATCAGCCAGTCAGCGGTGTCCCATGCCGTCAAGGCCTTGGAGCAGGAGTTGGGCGTGGCGTTGTTCCGGCGCCACCAGACACAGGTGGAACTGAGCGATATCGGCGCGCAGTTACTCGGGCGCGCC
Organism: Pseudomonas sp. ChxA; assembly: GCF_030263855.1. Lineage (NCBI taxonomy): Bacteria > Pseudomonadati > Pseudomonadota > Gammaproteobacteria > Pseudomonadales > Pseudomonadaceae > Pseudomonas > Pseudomonas sp. ChxA. The sequence goes on along the minus strand of NZ_JARPMK010000001.1, from coordinate 3,463,707 downwards.
CGTGCCATGCTCGGCCTGGCCGCAACCTTGCAGCAGGAAGCCGCCGACGCCCGCGGGATGAAGCGTGGCACCCTGCGCATCGGCTCCTTTGGGCCTACCGCGTCGGTGCGCTTGTTGCCGGCAATCCTCAGCCATTTTCGGCAGGCCTACCCTGGCATAGAGGTGCATGTGGACGAGGGGCCTGACCGCCAAGTAATCCAGTGGCTGGACGAGCGGCGCGTTGACGTGGGTTTTGTGGTGCTCGCCGACACGCCAACAGACAGCGAACGCTTCGACACCGTGGCGTTATTTGAGGATCAACTGGTCGCGCTGTTGCCGGCCAAGCATGCGCTGGTTGCCAGCACGTCAGTGCCGTTGAAGGCACTGTGTGATGATCCGTTCATTCTCACCGAGGCGGGTTCGTCGGAGTTGGTGATGCGCTTGTTCAGCGTCGCCCGTTTGCGGCCCAACGTGCGTTATCGCTGCGCGCAATTGCTCAGCACACTGGCCGCCGTCAGCCGTGGCGACGGCTTGAGTATCGTGGCGCAGGCATCGCTGCCGGAACAAGCCGACAGTCGTTATGTCGCGCGCCCGTTGTCGCCGCCGGTACCGTGCCGGATCGGCCTGGCGGTGCTGGACCGCCGCCAAGCCTCTCCGGCAACCCTGGCGTTCCTCGCTCTTGCGCAGAAGTGGGTCACCGATAAACCCGTGTAACCGTGGTCAGGCCATTCAAGTGAGCGCCACTGCGTAATGCCATCTATCATCGGCACACACCTCTCCTTTTTATTCCGTTATTGGCTGCCCCTATGCCCCTCACCGCCAAAGGCCCCCGAAGCCGAGCCGCACGCGCTTTCTTCAGCAGCGTTTGCGGTCTGCTCCCCGTTTTATTGGGGGTTGTGATTCTTCACTGGCAAGCCGAACGCACCCTGGAACAAAGCACCGCCCAAACCGCCCTGGAAGCAGTACGCCAATTCGATTTGATGCTGGACAACACCGCCCTCGCCGCCCAAGCCTTGCTGCCACTGGCCGGCCAACCGTGCGACAACGGCGCGCAACTGGCACTGCGCGAACAGGTCACGCGGCGCCCCTTTGTGCGGGCTACCACCTTGTCCTGGCAGAAGAACATCTATTGCAGCTCGTTGTTCGGCGGCAATTACCAGTCGCCCGTCAACCCGGACGATTACGTCGATGGCACGCTGTGGCTGATGAACGGCAATCCGGTAACGCCGGATACCGCGCTGTTGGTGTACCGCCTGGTCGATGGCGATAAAGCCGCGTTTGCCTCGGTTGACGGTTATCACCTGACCAACGCCTTGCGCCTGATCAGCCGCTATGCGGATCTGATCCTGCAAGTGGGGCCCAACTGGCTGGACGACGACGGCAAGGTGCATACCACGGCGGTGCCGCAGTTTGCGGTGGCCCATCAGCACCTGGCCTCTGAGCGTTATCGGTACAGCGTCGATGCCGGCATGCCCGACGGTGAGGTGTGGCGATACATGGAGGCGCGCTACCCGGCACTGTTCAGCTTGCTGGTATTTTTTGGTGTCTTGGCGGGCGTGCTGGCGCACTGGCTGCAAAAGCGCTCGTCGGCGCCGACCCATGAATTGCAACGCGCGTTGGGGGCCAACGAATTTGTGCCGTATTTCCAACCGGTGGTGCGGGGTGACACCCGTGAGTGGGCCGGCTGTGAAGTGTTGATGCGCTGGCGGCACCCAAAGGAAGGCCTGGTGCGTCCCGACCTGTTCATCCCGTTGGCCGAACATTCCGGCCTGATTGTGCCAATGACCCGCTCGCTACTGCGCCAGACCGCCGCACAACTGGCGCCGCATGCCGAGCGCTTCACTCCGGGCTTCCATATCGGCGTGAACATTACTGCCAGTCACTGCCAGGATCTGGACCTGGTGCAGGACTGCCGGGAGTTTCTCGCCGCTTTCGTGCCTGGCCAGGTGACGCTGGTATTGGAGTTGACCGAGCGTGAACTGATTCAGCCCACCGACATCACCGCCCGCCTGTTCGACGCCCTGCATCAACTGGGGGTGATGATCGCGATTGATGACTTCGGCACCGGCCACTCCAGCCTGGGTTACTTACGCAACTTCAATGTCGATTACTTGAAGATCGATCAAAGCTTTGTCGCCATGATTGGCGCCGACGCACTCTCACGGCATATTCTGGACAGCATCATAGAACTCAGCGGCAAGCTGGACCTGGGTATAGTGGCCGAGGGCGTGGAAACAGCAGAGCAATGCGAATACCTCGCGGCCCAAGGTGTGGATTTCCTGCAGGGCTACCTGTTCGGCAAACCGTTACCCTGTGAAGAATTCATTAAGTCGCTGACCAGCCATTGAAGCCATCTAGTGCGCTGGATGAAATAATCTTATTTAGGTAACGCCGTGATTTACTCGTGCGGCATTAACTACTACAATTTTTCCTGCCTGTGCTGAACTCGCAGAAAGGCCACTTTCTTTGAGTTACCTTAAAGCTCTTGGCCTACACGCTTTATCTGCAGTTGATGTCAGCCAACTACACTATTGGAGTATAGATTTTGTCCAGACTCGCCGAATTTCGCGCAGCAGAAAAAGCCCTTCAAGAACAGCTGGCCCAGCTGGAATCCTTGAAGAACGACGCTGGCCTGAAAAAAGAAATCGAATTCGAAGAAAAGCTGCAAGGGCTGATGAAGCACTACGGCAAAGGCCTGCGTGACATCATCTCGATCCTTGATCCTAACCCTGGCAAAGCCAGCGCTGCTGCTGCACCAAAACAGCGCCGCGCACGCGTGGTCAAGGTTTACCACAACCCGCACACCGGCGAACTGATCGAAACCAAAGGCGGCAACCATCGCGGCCTGAAAGCCTGGAAAGAGCAGTATGGCGCTGCCACTGTAGATTCCTGGTTGCGCGGCTGATCGAAATACGCTTGCAAAAAACCCCGCTGATGCGGGGTTTTTTTTGCTTCGAAAACGAACTTAATCAAGTGTTCACTTTGTTCAAAAACGAGTGCGATAACCCGCTCAAAGTTTAAGGCTATCGCGCACTGAACTGACTTCATCCTTACTGGCTTCATAGGCCTCGGCCTGACCGGCGAAAGAAAAGACATAGGCTTTATCGGTATCAACTGCACCGACCAATGTCTGTGACAATATGTGCCGCCCGTTCTCAGTAATCACGCACGTAGTTTCCAGCGCCTCAAGACGGCTCAATGTGGTGGTGTGCATCTTGGTGCACACGCTTTGATAACCGCTGCCGGCAAAATCTTTCTGGATGGATTTGCGCATTTCCAGCAATACGCCTTGAAGATTAACTTTATGGCCCGCCTCAATCGGTGTGCCGGTCAATTCCATGACCATCAAGGTGTTGCCGTTTTCATCATTCTTGATTGCCCGTTGGCGGGACACCGCCTGGGGTTTTACCGGCGCTTCGTCGTCGGGCACTACTTCCTCGACTTGCCAGCCGCTGGGCCAATGAATTTCAGGGTCGGCCGCCAACACAAAGGGGCTGCCCAGCAACACACACACAGCGCTCAACAGCGGTTTACGAAATTCAATCATCAAGAAAAACACCCAAGGTTCAAGCGTCGAAGTTTGAGCTTGACACCCTTGGCTCGCAAGGGCTCAGTGACCTTTTTCATTTGGCTCGGCCGGCACCGCTTGCGTATCATGGCGGTGCGGCACGGATGCCGGCCGCAAGCCAAGGGACCACTCAAGTCACGAGTCGCGTTTGCCCCATTTTTTCTGGAGGGCCCATGAGCCTGCACGATCTGAACACTTTCCCGGGCGTCACCGCCCAACCTGACACCGCCACCGCGAACTTCGTGTTCAACCACACCATGTTGCGGGTCAAGGACATCACCAAGTCGCTGGATTTCTACACTCGCGTCCTCGGCTTTTCCCTGGTTGAAAAGCGCGACTTCCCGGAAGCCGAATTCAGCCTGTACTTCCTGGCCCTGGTGGACAAGGCCCAGATCCCGGCCGACGCCGCCGCGCGTACGCAGTGGATGAAGTCGATCCCGGGCATCCTCGAATTGACCCACAACCATGGCACCGAAAACGATGCCGACTTTGCTTACCACAACGGCAACACCGACCCGCGTGGCTTTGGCCATATCTGCATTTCGGTGCCGGATATCGTCGCGGCCTGCGAGCGCTTTGAAGCGTTGGGCTGTGATTTCCAGAAGCGCCTGAGCGATGGCCGCATGAAAAGCCTGGCGTTCATCAAAGACCCGGATGCTTACTGGGTTGAGATTATTCAGCCAGCGCCGCTGTAAGCGCTCTGCGTGACGCTAAGCGTCACCGGATGCATTTGCACGTAGTACGTGGAAACGAAAAACCCCATGATCACTCATGGGGTTTTTTATGTGCGCAGCCGGATTTAAGCGGGTGCCGAGGTGCGGATCAGGTGATCAAAAGCACTCAGCGAAGCCTTCGCGCCCTCGCCTATCGCAATCACGATCTGCTTGTACGGCACGGTCGTCACGTCACCGGCAGCAAACACGCCCGGCAGTGAGGTTTCGCCACGCGCATCGACAATGATCTCGCCACGCGGGGTCAATTCCACCGTACCTTTGAGCCAGTCGGTGTTGGGCAGCAAGCCGATCTGGACAAAAATACCTTCCAGTTCGATGGTCTTGAACTCGCCGCTGTCGCGATCCTTGTACGCCAGGCCGGTGACCTTCTGGCCATCGCCTTTGACTTCACTGGTCAGCGCACTGGTGATCACGTCAACGTTCGGCAGGCTGTAGAGCTTGCGCTGCAACACGGCATCGGCGCGCAATTTGCTGTCGAACTCGAGCAAGGTCACGTGACTGACGATGCCGGCCAGGTCAATGGCCGCTTCAACGCCGGAGTTACCGCCACCGATGACGGCTACGCGCTTGCCTTTGAACAGTGGGCCGTCGCAGTGCGGGCAGAAGCACACGCCGCGGGCTTTATATTCCTGCTCGCCCGGCACACCCATTTCGCGCCAGCGGGCACCGGTGGCCAGAATCACGGTTTTGGACTTGAGGGTCGCACCGCTTTCAAAGCGAATTTCGTGCAGCTCACCGGCATTTTTTGCCGGGACCAGGCTGCTGGCACGTTGCAGGTTCATGATGTCCACGTCGTACTGACGCACATGCGCCTCCAGGGCGCTGGCCAGCTTCGGCCCTTCGGTCTCCTGCACGGAGATGAAGTTTTCGATGGACATGGTGTCCAGCACCTGGCCGCCGAAGCGCTCAGCTGCCACGCCGGTGCGAATGCCTTTACGTGCGGCATAGATAGCCGCCGCCGACCCGGCCGGGCCACCACCGACGACAAGTACATCGAAGGCGTCTTTGGCGCTGATTTTCTCGGCGGCTTTTTCGATACCGCTGGTGTCGAGCTTGGCAAGGATCTCTTCCAGGCCCATGCGGCCCTGGCCGAAGTTCACGCCATTGAGGTACACGCTGGGCACCGCCATAACCTGGCGTTCATCGACTTCAGCCTGGAACAGCGCGCCGTCGATGGCAACGTGGCGGATGTTCGGGTTAAGCACGGCCATCAGGTTCAGCGCCTGGACCACGTCCGGGCAGTTCTGGCACGACAGCGAGAAGTACGTCTCAAAGCTGAACTCGCCCTTCAAGGCGCGAATCTGTTCAATCACTTCGACACTGGCCTTCGACGGGTGGCCACCGACTTGCAGCAGGGCCAGCACCAGCGAAGTAAATTCATGGCCCATGGGGATGCCGGCAAAACGCAGGCTGATATCGGCACCCGGGCGGTTGATGGAGAACGACGGCTTGCGCGCATCACTGCCATCGGTTTTGAGGGTAATCAGCGTAGTAAGGCTGGTTACGTCCTGCAAAAGGGCAAGCATTTCCTGGGATTTCGCACCGTCGTCGAGGGAAGCGACGATCTCGATCGGCTGGGTGACCCGTTCCAGGTATGACTTCAACTGAGCTTTAAGATTGGCGTCCAACATACGGGCGATTTCCTATTAATTCGGTTTATTGCAGACAAAAAAACGCCCGAGCGAATCTCGCCCGGGCGTTTTGAGGGCGGTGCAGCTTACTTAAGGTGCGGCAATCCGCCCTTGATGTTTCACAGACTTAGATCTTGCCGACCAGGTCCAGGGACGGAGCCAGAGTAGCCTCGCCTTCTTTCCACTTGGCTGGGCAGACTTCACCTGGGTGAGCAGCGACGTACTGAGCGGCCTTGATTTTGCGCAGCAGCTCGGAAGCGTCACGGCCAACACCGCCGTCGTTCAGTTCAACGATCTTGATCTGACCTTCTGGGTTGATCACGAACGTGCCGCGGTCTGCCAGGCCTGCTTCTTCGATCAGTACGTCGAAGTTGCGCGAGATGGTCAGGGTTGGGTCGCCGATCATGGTGTACTGGATTTTGCCGATGGCTGGCGAAGTGTTGTGCCAGGCAGCGTGAGCAAAGTGGGTGTCGGTGGAAACACTGTAGATTTCGACGCCCAGTTTCTGGAATTCGGCGTAGTTGTCAGCCAGGTCTTCCAGTTCGGTTGGGCAAACGAAGGTGAAGTCGGCTGGGTAGAAGAAAACTACCGACCATTTGCCTTTCAGGTCAGCGTCAGTCACATCTACGAAGTTGCCGTTTTTGTAGGCGGTCGCTTTGAACGGTTTTACTTGGCTGTTGATGATAGGCATCGGTGACTCTCCGTCAGTGGTTGAAAAGTTGATGAGATGAATCCTACTCACTCTTACCCTCGATGGCTCATTGGCAAACCTCATGCTGATGATTGGTTTTCCCTATCAGGTGTCTGTATTAATAGAAGAAATCTCAAAGCAGCGGTTGGGTAGCCAAGGTCATGCCCAAAAAGGGTGTCGCTTCAACATAGCGCATCGCAGATTTCATGTCGCTCCAGCCGACGTAACTCATCAGCGACTTCAAATCCCAGCCGCTGCGGTGGGCCCACGTGGCAAACCCACGGCGCAACGAGTGGCTGGTGTATTGATCCGCGGGGATGCCCGCGCGCTCCAGGGCCTGGCGCAACAGCGGGATCACGCTGTTGGGGTGCAAGCCCTCCTCGCCCAGGTTGCCCCAGCGGTCTACCGCACGGAACACCGGGCCGCGCACCAAGGCCGAAACGCTCAGCCATTCGCTGTAGGCCTGCACGGGGCATAACCGCAGCAGTGCCGGGGTCTGGTAGGTCTTGCCGAGGTTGTCGCGGTCACTTTTGCTGCGCGGCAGGTACAGGCTGATGCCGGCGCCGGGCACCGCTTGCACGTGTTCGATGCTCAGGCGACACAATTCGTCGCTGCGAAAGCCACGCCAGAAGCCCAGAAGGATTAACGCGGTGTCGCGCTTGGCGCGCAGCAATCGCGGGTGGTCCTGCGCCTCACGTGCTTGCCTGGCGTCAACCTCCAGTGAGGCCACCACCTGCTCAAGGTGCTTGAGCTGCAAAGGTTCGGCCTGCTTCTCTCGTGCCGGGTGCACCGCCCGAATGCCCTTGAGCACCTTGCGCACCACGGGCGCCTTGGTCGGGTCCGGGAAACCCTGGCTGGTGTGCCATTGCGCCAATGCCGAGAGCCGCAACTTCAGCGTGTTGACCGCCAGCACCCCGGCATGGGCCACCAGGTAGCGCGCCACGCTGTCGCTGGTGGCCGGCAGGAACCCGCCCCAACTCACTTCAAAATGCTCGATGGCCGCGCGATAGCTGCGCCGCGTGTTGTCGCGGGTGGCGGCGTTGAGGTAACGGTCCAAGTCGCTCATGAAGGGCCTATTCGTACTGCTGGCGGGTGTATTAGCGGTTAAAACGCTGATGACACGGGATAATATGCCAATATCCCATCTGTTAAATCATGAATTTAAACGATTTTTTATTCGTGATAGAGTATGTATTTACATACTACGTACCACAGTACTAAATCGACGGAGACCCCATGGCACGCGGCGGCATAAACAAAGCAGTGGTTCAAACGGCACGCCTGGCGATCCTGGCCCGCGGCGAAAACCCCAGTATCGACGCAGTGCGCATCGAGATGGGCAATACCGGCTCGAAAACCACGATTCATCGCTATTTGAAGGAACTCGATGACAGCGAAACCCGGCTGACCATCACTGAAGCGCCCATTGACGACGAGCTAGGTGAGTTGGTCGCGCGTTTAGCCCAGCGCCTTAAAGAGAAGGCGCAGGAGCCTATCGACTTAGCGCTGGCGCAATTCGAACAGCAAAAAGCCGCCCTGCTCGCTCAGATTGAAGCGCTGGAACTGAATCAAAGTCAGCTCAAGCAGCAATTGGATATCCAGGCCGCCGCACTGGCCGAAGAAAGCGCTGCCTTGCAGACCGCCAGCACCAGCCTGCAAACAGAGCAAACCCGCAATGCGGGGCTGAGCCAGGCATGCAGCGATTACGAGCTGCGCATTAATGACAAGGACGAGCAGATTCGCTCGCTGGAAGACAAGCACCTGCACGCGCGTGACGCGCTCGAGCACTACCGCAATGCGGTCAAGGAGCAACGCGAGCAGGAACAACGGCGCCATGAGGGCCAACTGCAGCAGGTACAGGCCGAACTGCGCCAGGCGCAACAAAGCGCCATGGTGCGACAGGATGAGATCACCCAACTGCATCGCGATAATGAGCGCCTACTGATCGAGCACCGCGTGACCAGCAAGGAGTTGACCGCCCTGCAAGAGCAATCACGCAAGGAACAGGCGCAGCGGCAAACACTCAGCGAACAGCTGGGCCGGATAGACAATGAACGCACCCTGCTTCAGGAGCGCTTGCGGGTTGCGGTAGAGGAAAGTCAAGCGCGCCAGGCGGCGCTGAATGAGCAACAGCAGGTGAGTAAAACCCTGGAACTGGACCTGATCAAGGCCCAGGCCAGTATCGAGGCATTGCGCCTGGCGGCCGTCGTTGCAACGCCGCCAGAGGCAACCGCCGAGCCCTGATCAGCCCGCCACAGGTGTGCGCATGGTGACGAACTCTTCCGCCGCCGTAGGGTGCACGCCGATGGTTTCATCGAAATGCTGCTTGGTCGCGCCGGCCTTGAGCGCGATCGCCAGGCCCTGGACGATCTCGCCGGCGTCCGGCCCAACCATGTGGCAACCCAAGACTTTGTCGGTGTCGGCGTCGACCACCAGCTTCATCAAGGTTTTTTCCTGGCAATCGGTCAACGTCAGCTTCATCGGCCGGAAGCGGCTTTCGAAGATCTGCACCTTATGGCCGTTCTTCTTCGCGTCTTCTTCGCTCAAGCCAACCGTGCCGATATTCGGCAAGCTGAACACCGCGGTCGGGATCATCGCGTAATCCACCGGGCGGTATTGCTCGGGCTTAAACAGGCGACGAGCAACCGCCATGCCTTCGGCCAGCGCGACGGGCGTCAATTGCACACGCCCGATCACATCACCAATGGCCAGGATCGAGGCTTCGGCGGTCTGGTACAGGTCGTCGACTTCGACAAAGCCACGCTCATCCAATTTGACGCCGGTATTTTCCAACCCCAGGTTGTCCAGCATTGGGCGGCGGCCGGTGGCGTAGAACACGCAATCGGCTTCCAGCACGCGGCCGTCTTTGAGGGTGGCCTTGAGGCTGCCGTCGGCCTGCTTGTCGATGCGCTCGATATCAGCATTGAATTGCAGGTCGAGGCCGCGCTTGGTCAGTTCTTCCTTCAGGTGCGTGCGCACCGCGCCGTCAAACCCGCGCAGAAACAGGTCGCCGCGATACAGCAAGGTTGTGTGCGCGCCCAAGCCATGGAAGATGCCCGCAAACTCAACGGCGATGTAGCCACCGCCGACTACCAGCACGCGCTTGGGCAGCTCTTTGAGGAAGAACGCTTCGTTGGAGCCTATAGCGTGCTCACGGCCCGGGATTTCCGGGATCTGCGGCCAGCCGCCTGTCGCGATCAGGATGTGCTTGGCCGTAAAGCGCTCGCCATTGATCTCCACTTGGTGCGGATCAACCAAACGCGCGTGCCCTTCGTGCAGGGTCACGCCGCTGTTCACCAGCAGGTTGCGATAGATACCATTGAGGCGGTTGATTTCACGATCTTTGTTGGCGATCAAGGTCGCCCAGTCAAAGTTCGCTTCACCCAACGACCAGCCAAAACCGCTGGACTGTTCAAAGTCTTCGGCGAAATGCGCGCCGTACACCAGCAGTTTTTTCGGCACGCAACCAACGTTCACGCACGTACCACCCAGGTAACGGCTTTCCGCCACCGCCACCTTGGCGCCAAAACCTGCGGCAAAGCGCGCCGCGCGGACACCGCCGGAACCGGCGCCAATTACATACAGATCAAAATCGTAGGCCATTTCACTCTCCTCGGCAGCTCATCAGCATACCGACTTACATGGGGCTGAAAAACGAAAAAGCCACCCGAAGGTGGCTTTTTGGGCGAGCTACTGTGAATCAGTAAGCCTTACCGGTCTTGTAGAAGTGCTCGTAGCAGAAGTTGGTGGCCTCAATGTAGCCTTCAGCGCCACCGCAGTCGAAGCGACGGCCTTTGAATTTGTAGGCAATCACGCAGCCATCTTTGGCTTGCTTCAACAGGGCGTCGGTGATTTGAATCTCGCCGCCTTTGCCTGGCTCGGTTTCTTCGATCAACTTGAAGATGTCCGGCGTCAGGATGTAACGACCGATAATCGCCAAGTTCGAAGGTGCATCTTCCGGCGCTGGTTTTTCAACCATGTCACGCACGCGAATCAGGCCATCACCAATGTCGTCGCCGGCGATCACGCCGTACTTGTTGGTTTCCTGAGGGTCGACCTCTTGAACCGCAACGATGGTGCAACGGTATTTCTGGTACAGCTTGACCATCTGGGTCAGTACGCCGTCGCCTTCCAGGTTAACGCACAGGTCGTCAGCCAGGACCACGGCGAACGGCTCGTCACCGATCAGCGGGCGGCCGGTGAGGATGGCGTGGCCAAGGCCTTTCATCTGGGTTTGACGGGTGTAGGAGAACGAGCACTCGTCGAGCAGTTTACGGATGCCGACCAGGTACTTTTCCTTGTCGGTGCCCTTGATCTGGTTTTCCAGCTCGTAGCTGATGTCGAAGTGGTCTTCCAGCGCGCGCTTACCACGGCCGGTAACGATGGAGATTTCGTTCAAGCCGGCATCCAGTGCCTCTTCGACGCCGTACTGAATCAGTGGCTTGTTCACCACCGGCAGCATCTCTTTGGGCATGGCTTTGGTCGCTGGCAAGAAGCGAGTGCCGTAACCGGCTGCTGGGAACAAGCATTTCTTGATCATATAAGTCCTTACAAAGGGCTGTGCGTACGGAATTCGGCGCAGTCTAATCAGGCCGCAGTCACCTTACAATGGGTCCTGCTGGCGTTGCGATGTCAACATAGAGAAAAAATCTGCGCGTAAGTTCCGCTGATCCTACGAAGAGCACTCACTCACGGCGCGGCTAAACCAGCCTTTGCCCCTTTGCTTAAAAGGGCTTCAATGGTTTTAGCATGCTTTTCGATGCAGGGCACTGACCTGCAACAACTTGCGCGCCCCAGGGCCAATTGGCGCTATCATTACGCGCTTGAACCACACCACGAGATTGATAGATGTCAGAACCAAAAGGCGTAAACGGCTACCTGATCACCCAGCGAGCGGACGGCTGGCACCTGATCAACTTCCACGGCGACAGCGTCGCTGGGGTATTCGCGAGCGAAAGCATGGCCATTGCGGTGGCTGAAGTGTTTGTGGACGAAGCCGGCCATGCATCGAGCAAGCGCCCCAAGGACAAAAAGTAAGCGCTATTGCGTCGCGCACAAAGCCCCGGTCGACGGGGCTTTTTTGTGTTTGTCTGTACCTTGATGGCCGTTCGCTATAATCTTGCTGCAAACGCCCCACGACAGTGTCTGCGCCCCTCCTACACCCTCGACGACGACCCAACTCATGAACAAGATTCTGGCACTGACTGCGGCCCTGGCGCTGATGACCGGCTGCACCACCACGTCCGACACCTACCTTAAAAACGGCGAGCAAGGCCTGACCATCGATTGCTCGGGCGAGGCCAATTCGTGGGCCAGTTGCTACGAAAAAGCTGACGCTTCATGTGCAGGCACCGGTTACCGCATCGTCGGCACCGAAGGCACACCAGCACTCAGGGAAAGCGACAAGACCCTGGGCAAAGACGTAGGTAACTTCAAAAGCCGCAGCGTCGTGGTGGTGTGCAAGTAACCCTGCGGGTTACAGATGAACTTCGGCGAACTTGATGCCCAGGCCACGCAAGGTCTCGATCAGGTCATCCAGGCGCGGGAATGACTCAACCTCGTCCTGATCGTCTACCAGGAAGTAACTGCGACCGCCGCTCTTCTTGAAAAATACGATCCACTCGCCCAGGTCGGCGGGGTTCTGGATGACATGGGTGGCCGATATTTGGCCTTCTGCATGTCGGGCTTTGACGTGTTCTCTTTTCATGACGGGCTTTCCAGGAAGGACAAATGCCGCGCAAACCCAAGGTTTGAGCGGCATCTTTGCATTGAATGGCCGACAGTTTAACGGATGCCCTGCCCGATCAGCACGCCCTCAACCGTCTGGCCGTAAAGATTGACCCCGTCATTGGCGTGGAACTTGACCCGGGTCTTCTCTATCGAGCCTTCGACCAGGCGCGGGTCCTGCGGCCGTTCATGGCTGTTGACGTAGGCCGCCACGTCCCACGCCTGCTGATCACTCAGGCTGCCGCCCTTGCCCAACGGCATGTTGTGCTTGATGAACGACGCAGCCGTGTTGATTCGATGCATGCCGGCGCCCCAGTTGTACGAATCTTTCCCCCAAAGCGGCGGCATCACATAGCTGTCACCGACCTTTTGCCCCTGCCCTTCACCGCCGTGGCACACCGCGCATTGGCCCTTGTACACGTCGGCGCCCTGGCCCAGGTTGTAACCCTTGGCCGGTTGCGCCACGTCCGGGTAGCCGCGCCCCGCAAGCTCCACACCCAGCGGCGCTTTGCTGGCTAACCAATAGGAATAGACTGACAGCGCGGTAATCTCCGGGCTGTCGGCTGCCGGTGGCGTGCCGCCATTCATGCTGAACTGGAAGCAGCCCTGCAAGCGCTCGGCAAAGGTGTTGACCTTGTCGTTCTTCTTTCGATACGCCGGGTACATCGGGTATGCGCCCCATAGCGGCGCCGAGTTGGCCAGGCGGCCCTGATCCAAGTGGCAATTGCTGCAGTTGAGCCCGTTGCCGACAAACTGTGGCGCCAGGCGTTTGGTGTCGACGAACAAGGCGTAGCCCTGGCGCACCAGCTTGCCGTAGGCATTATCGGGCAACTCACTTTCCTGCGGTGGCTGGAACTGATCGGCCGCTGCGGGCTTGGCCGACAGCTGCAACTGGGATTGGTCTTGCATGGCAATTGGTGCCGCATGGGCAGGCAATGCAGCCAGCAAGCCGAATATAGACGCTAACGTGAATGGCTTCATGGCTTGGCCTCCAACTTCAACGCCGCAAAATACTGGGCAACGCCCTGCACTTCTTCTGCCGTCAGGGACTTGGCGATATGGCCCATCAAGTCATTCGGGTCGTTGTGACGGCTACCGTTCTGCCAGGCCATCAATTGCGCCGCCAGGTAAGCGGCAGGCTGGCCCGCCAGCGGAGGGAATGCGTCGCCCACGCCAGCACCGGCAGGCCCGTGGCAACTGACGCACGCGGGGATCTGACGCTCCCAGGCACCTTGCAGCGCCAGCTTTTGCGCGGCGCCCACTGGCATTTCGCTGCGATACGCCGTTGCGACGGCCGGAAACGGCATCGCCGCCACCGCCTGGCTGACCGCCGTCATTTCCTCTTCAGTCAGCGCCTTGGCCAACGGCTGCATCACCGGATTGCTGCGCGCGCCGCTGCTGAAGTCAGCCAATTGTTTGCGCACATATTCGGCCGGCAACCCTGCGAGCCTGGGGAAACCGGCGACAGCCAGGCCCGACCCATCGGCTCCGTGGCAAGCCACGCAGGGCATGGCGCCCGGTTGCGACCCGCCTTCGGTAAACAGCTTTTTTCCCTCCAGCGCCTGGGCATTGCCCAATAACAACAGCAACGCGCTGCCTATCAACAGTCGTTCCAGAGACATCATCACGGCTCCTTCCTTATAGTTATATGCTTAGACTACAAACGCATAAGCTTACAAATAGTAGGGCAATGATCCTTAGGCGACAACATTCAAATAAACACAAAAAAAAGCCCGACCCTGCCAAGGCAGGGTCGGGCTTTTCTATCGGGATCAGTAAGCGGATAAACCAAGGGCTTAGCCGGAGATGCAATCCTCCGCGGCTTTCTTGATATCGCCTGGGCGAATCGGCACATTTGACATGCTCTCATAGAGCTTGATACTGCTGCCGCTGGAGCGATCTTCAATCTCGAAGATCGCCGAAGGGTCGGCCGAGAATTTCTGCGGCACAATTACCTGTACGCCGTCCTTATGCGGTTCGATCTGCGACGGCCTGCGGGTCGCTTCCAGTTTACGGACCACACACGCGGCATATTCAGGCGGTTTTTTGCCTGAAATAACCACTAAGGTTGGCGGGGTCTGCTTGATATCTGCAACCGAAGCACATCCACCTAACGCCAAGGCCAGAACCAACACACTCCACTTCATACTTAAACCTCCGATAAAGACCCTACGACAGCGTAGAGAGGAAATTTCTCCCGCATATGTAGGATTTATCTCTGAAAACTCGGGAAATAACTGTTTTAAATTGTCGAAGTCGTCGACGACGACCCGATAATAATCACGTCAGGGCTGATAAACTCTATCTTAACCTACGTATCATTCTGATTTTTCAGAAAAAGCCCTTCTGGAGACACCCCCATGAAATTCATCCACCAGCGCGAGCACCTCAACGAGGGCGACATCGTTGTCATCGAATGCTCGCAGACCTGCAACATTCGCCTGATGAGCGATGCCAATTTCCGCAGTTTCAAGAACGGTGGCCGCCACACTTACCACGGCGGCGCGTTTGACAAATTCCCGGCGAAAATCACCGCCCCCAGCACCGGGTTCTGGAACATCACCCTGGACGTGGTCACGCGCCGCGCCATCAGCGTGACCCGTAAACCGGCATTGTCCCACAAGATCCGTATCGTTCGCCGTACCAGCACCAAGCTGAGCTAAGCCGAACCCTCGACAGGAAAACCGTTGTGACCAAATACGTTATGAAATACAAGCTCAATGGCGAACGCCGCTTTGAATTCGCCCTGCTGCAATCGGGAAGCGTTGAAGAAGCCAAAGAAGCCTTGGCAAAAATTCACGATGCCAGCGATGTAATCACCGACATCACCGTGAGCAAGGCGCTCTAAACCATGCCAGGCCCGACGGCTGATCTGTTCGCTGAGGATGCCTTGCAGCAACCGGCGGGGCGCGAGCAGATTGGCGAAGAGTCCTACGTGCTAAGGGGCTTCGCCTTGCCCTGGATTGAACGCCTGCTGCCTGAGTTGCGACGGGTGTTGGCCCAATCGCCGTTTCGGCAAATGGTCACCCCCGGCGGCTTCACCATGTCGGCCGCACTCAGCAGTTGCGGCGCTCTGGGCTGGACCACCGATAGCGCCGGCTACCGCTACAGCCCCATCGACCCACGCAATCAGCAGCCGTGGCCGGCAATGCCCGAGACGTTGCGTGAACTGGCCACGCTTGCCGCAGCCGAAGCTGGCTTCAGCGCATTTGCCCCGGACGCTTGCTTGATCAACCGCTATGTACCGGGCGCCAAGATGTCACTGCACCAAGACAAAAACGAACGTGGCTATAGCGCCCCAGTCGTTTCAATCTCCCTGGGTTTGCCGGCGATATTCCTGTTTGGCGGCCACGAGCGCAGCAGCAAAACCCAGAAAGTCTCGCTGTTCCATGGCGACGTAGTGGTCTGGGGCGGTGTCGATCGCTTGCGTTTTCATGGGGTGATGCCGATCAAGCAAGGCGTGCATCCGATCATGGGCCCGCAACGCATTAACCTGACCTTTCGCACCGCCGGCTAATTTGAGCGCAAGCTTCAGAGTGCCGGCCATCAGCAACGCGGTTAATCTGGCCCTGATCCGTCAAGAGTGCAGGCCATGACCACCGAACAAGACCCACGCTGGGCCGCTATCGTTGCCCGTGATGCCAAGGCCGACGGCCTGTTTGTCTATGGTGTGAAAACCACCGGCGTGTATTGCCGCCCCAGCAGCGCCTCGCGGTTGCCACGCCCGGAAAACATCGAGTTCTTCGACACGGCGGCGCAAGCCGAAGCAGCGGGTTATCGCCCGAGCAAGCGCGCAGCCGGCGACCAGACTCAATTGGCCGCCCACCATGCCCAACTCGTGGCTGAGGCGTGCCGACAGATCGAGCTGGCCGAAACCCCGCCCAGCCTGGAAGCACTCGCCCATGGCGCCGGGTTAAGCGCATTCCATTTTCATCGCGTGTTCAAAGCCGTCACCGGCCTGACACCCAAGGCCTACGCCAGCGCCTTGCGTTCGCGCAAAGTCCGCCACAGCCTCAAGGGCGAGCATTCGGTGACAGACGCGCTGTATGACGCGGGCTTTAATTCCAACAGCCGCTTTTATGAATCCGCCGATCAGCTGCTCGGCATGAAGCCCAGCGACTACAAGGCTGGCGGCACTAACAGCAGGATTCTTTTTGCGCTGGGCCAATGCTCGCTGGGCGCGATTCTGGTGGCGCAAAGCCAACGCGGCGTGTGTGCGATTTTATTGGGCGATGACCCGGACACCCTGCTGCGCGACCTGCAAGACCAGTTCCCCAATGCCGAACTGGTCGGCGCGGACCCTGCGTTCGAACAGTTGATCGCCCAGGTCGTGGGTTTTATCGAAGCCCCTGCTCTGGGTTTGAATTTGCCCCTGGATTTGCGCGGCACCGCCTTTCAGGAGCGCGTGTGGCAGGCACTGCGCGACATCCCGGTGGGCAGCACCGCCAGCTACGCGCAGATTGCTGCGCAGATCGGCGCGCCCAAGTCGTTTCGTGCGGTGGCCCAAGCCTGCGGCGCCAACAGCCTGGCGGTGGCGATTCCCTGCCACCGCGTGGTGCGCAGCGACGGAGCGCTGTCGGGCTACCGCTGGGGCGTAGAGCGCAAGCGGCAACTGCTGGAGCGCGAACAGTCGGTGAAACGCTAGCGAATGCCGATATACACACCGGCGACAATCTGAGCGCTTGCAGCGCTGCCTGCTTTAAAGCGCCAGTTTTCGTTTACGGAATTCGGCCACCTTATGCCGGTTGCCACACAACGCCATGCTGCACCAGCGGCGCTTGTGAGCCTTGGTCCGATCATAAAACCACAGGATGCATTCCGGATGCTCGCAGCGGCGAATCAAGTTGAAGTCGCCGGCCACCAATAAGTCAGCCGCTGCTTCGGCAATCGGCGATAAAAATTGCTCGGCGGTCTGCACTTTGCGCTGGCGCTCCAAGTGCGGCGCTCCGGATGCCGACCAAACCAGCTGCGGATGGCTCACCGCCTTGCGCAAAAAGCCGTTGAGGGCCGCCGGGTTGGCCGCTTGGCCCAGCTTGCGCGCGGCGACCAGTTCACGAACCACCTCACGCAGCTCCCGCGCTGCACGCAGCAACGCGCCGTCTGCAAATACCGGCATGCCGCTCTCCTCAGCCCACTGCAAGCGCAGCAGCCAGCGCTGCACGTCGGCGTCTGCCTGCCAGAAATCCCACGGCACGCCGTCGATGTTCGCCAGGGTATTGAGCATGTCCAGTACCGGTTCATCGGCCAAGACATAGGGTTCGGGCGGTGCAGTTGCGGGCGTTGAAATGGCCATGACGAGTCCTCTTGATCACCGCGCAATCGTAACCGCTATTTTCACTTATGGATAGTTACAGAGACCAAAAATGTAACCCGTTTAATTAATTTGACAGGTTACATATTTTGGCGCAGCTTTTTAATAAGTAACCCGTATAACCACCCAATCAAGTTACAGAAGGCGCCCTGATCATGTCTATCCAAGCCCCTGTCGTTCGCTACCACCACGTCGATGCCGACGGTGTGCGCATGTTCTACCGTGAAGCCGGCGACCCCACGGCCCCGGTTATTTTGCTGCTGCACGGCTTCCCAAGTTCCTCGCATATGTACCGTGACCTGATCCCGCTGCTGGCGACGCGTTTTCGGGTGATCGCGCCGGATTTGCCGGGCTTTGGCTTCACCGAAGTGCCCGCCGAACGTGACTACCACTACAACTTCGATAACCTGGCAACCACCGTGGGGCATTTTGTCGATGCGCTGAACCTGACGCGCTACGCCCTGTACGTATTCGATTACGGCGCACCGGTTGGCCTGCGGCTGGCCGTGGCGCATCCACAACGGGTCAGCGCGCTGGTCTCGCAAAATGGCAACGCTTACCTGGAAGGCCTGGGCGATGCCTGGGCACCGATTCGTGCCTATTGGGCCGAGCCCAGCCAGGCCAATCGCGAGGTGATCCGCAACGCGGTGATCAGCCTCGAAGGCACGCGCTACCAGTATCTGCATGGGGTAACTGAACCTGAGTTGGTCGCACCGGAGTCTTACCTGCTGGATGTGCTGTTGATGCAGCGTCCAGGCAACGCTGAGATCCAGTTGGACCTGTTCCTTGATTACCGCAACAACCTCACGCTGTACCCGGCGTTCCAGGCGTTTTTCAAGGCCACACAGGTACCGACGCTGGTGATCTGGGGCCAGAACGACCCGTTTTTCATTCCGCCTGGCGCCCATGCCTACGCAGGCGACAACGCGAATGCCGTGGTCGAACTGTTGGACACCGGCCACTTCGCCCTCGAAACCCACGCCGCGCATATTGCCGAGCGCATTCACGCGGTGCTGGGGCATGCCATCGACTGACCTGAGCGCACGAAACCACCGCTTCGTCCAGTGAATAAAACAGACTGGCCGGGTGCCAATGGCCCTGCTAAAACAGCGCAATGTCCTACTGACGCTGGAGACGCATCCCATGAGCACCTGGCCAGACACCCGCATTCTCGACCTGCTGGGCATTGACGTACCCATCATCCAGGCGCCGATGGCCGGCGCCACCACCCCTGCGATGGTCATCGCCGCCAATCAGGCCGGCGCCTTGGGCTCAATGCCCGCCGCAGCGCTGAGCATCGAGCAACTGCGCGAAGCCTTGAGCACCATTCGCCAGGCCAGTTCCGACCCCATCAACGTCAACTTTTTCTGCCACCAATCACCTGCGGCGGATGAAGGTCGCGACCGGCACTGGAAAGAGTTACTGCACCCCTACTACCACGAGCTTGGCGCAGACTTTGACGCGCCGACACCCGTATCCAACCGGGCACCCTTCAATGATGCTGCTTGCACAGTCGTCGAAGAATTCCGCCCCGAGGTGGTGAGCTTTCACTTTGGTTTACCGGAACAAGCCTTGCTCGATCGGGTAAAAGCCACCGGCGCCAAAGTGCTGTCCTCGGCGACCACCGTCGAAGAAGCCATTTGGCTCGAACAGCATGGCTGCGATGCAATCATTGCGATGGGCATTGAAGCCGGTGGGCACCGAGGGATTTTCCTCAGTGACGACCTCAACACGCAAATAGGCTTGATGGCGCTGGTGCCGCAAATTGTCGACGCGGTGAAGGTGCCGGTGATCGCCGCAGGCGGCATTGGTGATGCTCGCGGCATCGTCGCAGCATTGGCCCTGGGTGCTTCGGCGGTGCAAATCGGCACTGCCTACCTGTTTACCCCTGAAGCCAATGTCAGCGCCTCCCACCAGCATGCACTGCGTCACGCCCAGGCCAGCGAAACCGCGCTGACCAACCTGTTCACCGGCCGACCGGCACGCGGCATCGTCAATCGAGTGATGCGTGAGCTCGGTGCGATCAACCAGGCGGCACCGGCATTCCCTACCTCTGGCGGCGCCCTGATGCCGCTCAAGGCCAAGGATGAAGCCGGCTTCAGCAATCTCTGGGCCGGCCAGGCGCTGCGTCTGGGTAAAGATATTTCCAGCTATGACCTGACCCGTCAGTTGGCCGAACAGGCGCTGGCCAAGCTCAACCGCAACTGACACCTGGGGCAACTTTGCACTGTACCGGCAATGGCCAACCGCTATATATTCCCATACATAGCGGTAAAGCCTTCTACCTATAACAAGCCGTACAACCCCCAAGGAGCTGCTTCATGATGATCCGCGCCTCACGCCTGGCCCCTACTGCACTGGCCACCCTCATTGCCGCTTTTGCTTTTGGCTCAGCCCACGCTGATGAAGTCCAGGTGGCTGTCGCCGCCAACTTCACCGCGCCGATCCAGGCGATTGCCGCCGATTTCGAAAAAGACACTGGCCACAAACTGGTCGCCGCCTACGGCGCTACTGGCCAGTTCTATACCCAGATCAAGAACGGTGCGCCGTTTGAAGTGTTCCTCAGCGCCGATGACACCACCCCGCAAAAACTTGAAACCGAAGGCGATACGGTCAAAGGTTCGCGCTTCACCTACGCCGTCGGCACCCTGGCGCTGTGGTCGGCCAAAGAAGGTTACGTGGATGCCAAAGGCGACGTGCTGAAGAAAAACGACTTCAAACACCTGTCCATCGCCAACCCGAAAGCCGCGCCTTATGGCCTGGCGGCCACTCAAGTGCTGGCTAAAGAAGGCCTGACCGAGAAGGTCAAGGACAAGCTGGTCGAAGGCCAGAACATCACCCAGGCCTATCAGTTCGTGTCCACCGGTAACGCCGAGCTGGGTTTTGTCGCGTTGTCGCAGATCTACAAAGACGGCAAGGTCACCAGCGGTTCGGCGTGGATCGTCCCGGCGGCCATGCATGATCCGATCAAGCAAGACGCGGTGATCCTCAACAAAGGCAAGGACAGCGCTGCGGCCAAAGCCTTGGTTGAATACCTCAAGGGGCCAAAAGCCGCTGCGGTGATCAAGTCCTACGGTTACGAATTGGCCAACTGACTATGCCGCTGTCGAGTGCCGATTTTTCCGCCATCTGGTTGACCATCAAACTGGCGTCACTGACGACTGTGATCCTGCTGATCATCGGCACTCCGATCGCCCTGTGGCTGGCGCGCACCCGCTCCTGGTGGCGCGGCCCCATAGGCGCGATTGTCGCGTTGCCGTTGGTGTTGCCACCGACGGTGATCGGCTTTTACCTGTTGTTGACCATGGGCCCCAACGGCTACTTCGGCCAGTTCACCCAATGGCTGGGCCTGGGCACCCTGACTTTCAGTTTCGCCGGGCTGGTGATCGGCTCGGTGATCTATTCCATGCCATTTGTGGTGCAGCCGTTGCAAAACGCCTTCTCTGCCATTGGCACGCGCCCATTGGAAGTGGCGGCGACGTTGCGCGCCAATCCTTGGGACACGTTTTTCACGGTGATCCTGCCCCTGGCCCGCCCGGGGTTTATCACCGCCTCGATTCTGGGCTTCGCCCACACCGTCGGTGAGTTCGGCGTGGTGTTGATGATCGGCGGCAATATCCCCGACAAGACCCGTGTGGTCTCGGTGCAGATCTACGACCACGTCGAAGCCATGGAATACGCTCAGGCCCATTGGCTGGCCGGTTCCATGGTGGTGTTCGCTTTTCTCGTATTGCTGGCGCTCTATTCCAGCCGTAAAACCAAGATGGGCTGGAGCTGACCGCAATGATTGATGTACGCCTGAACCTGAAGTACCCAGGCTTCGCTCTGGACGTGGACCTGCACCTGCCCGGCCGTGGCGTGACCGCACTGTACGGGCATTCCGGCTCTGGCAAGACCACGTGCCTGCGCTGTATCGCCGGGCTTGAGCGGGCTGAAGACGGGTTTATTCAGATCAACGAAGAGGTCTGGCAAGACAGCCGCAATGGCGTGTTTGTACCGCCGCATAAACGCGCACTCGGCTATGTGTTCCAGGAAGCGAGCCTGTTTCCTCACCTGTCGGTGCGCGCCAATCTGGAGTTCGGCCTCAAGCGTATTGCCCGCGCGCTTCGCCGTGTGGACATGGCCCAGGCCGCCGAACTGCTGGGTATCGGCCACCTGCTTGAACGCCACCCGCAGCACTTGTCCGGCGGCGAACGCCAGCGCGTCGGCATCGCCCGCGCCCTGCTCACCAGCCCGCAGTTGTTGTTGATGGATGAGCCGCTGGCGGCCCTGGACAGCAAGCGCAAAAGCGAGATTCTGCCCTACCTCGAACGCTTGCACGATGAGTTGGATATTCCCGTGCTGTACGTCAGCCATGCCCAGGACGAAGTCGCGCGCCTGGCCGATCACATCGTGCTATTAAGCGACGGCAAGGCGCTGGCCAGCGGCCCCATCGGCGAAACCCTGGCACGCCTGGATTTGCCGATGGCGCTGGGCGATGACGCCGGTGTGGTCATCAACGGCACGGTGGTTGCCTTTGACGCGCACTACCAATTGCTCACCTTGCAGCTACCCGACAGCCCTTTGCAGATCCGTGTGGCCCATGCGCCGCTGGCGTTGGGTAAACATTCGCGGGTCAAGGTGCAGGCGCGCGACGTCAGCCTCAGCCTGCAGGCCGAAGAAGCCAGCAGCATCCTCAACCGCTTGCCGGTGACGGTCACCCAGGAAATAGCAGCGGACAACAGCGCCCATGTACTGGTGCGCCTGGACGCTGGCGGTACGCCGTTGCTGGCGAGGATTACACGCTTCTCCCGCGATCAACTGCAACTGCATCCGGGCCAGGCCTTGTGGGCGCAAATCAAGGCGGTGGCGGTGCTGGCGTAAGTATTTGGCACGCGCGCAAAACCCTGCGGTCAATCAGGTATACCGGCCTGATCTATTGCCAAGGAACTTGCACCATGCCCGACTCTGCGCTGCCTGCCGACCTGCCCCGCGACCTGCATTATGTTGACGACAGCCAACCCGGCATCCGCCGTAAAAAGCTGCGTGGCAAGTTTCAGTATCTCGACCCCAAAGGCCAGCGCATCACCGATGCCGATGAAATCAAGCGCCTGAATGCGTTGGCCGTGCCACCGGCCTACACCGACGTGTGGATCTGCGCCGACCCACACGGCCACCTGCAAGCCACCGGCCGTGATGCGCGAGGCCGCAAGCAGTATCGCTACCACACGCGCTGGCGCGAAGTGCGCGACACCGACAAGTACTCGCGCCTGCAAGAGTTCGGCAATGCCTTGCCCAAACTGCGCAAGCAGTTGGAAGCGCAGATCGCCGCGCCGGGGTTCACCCGTGAAAAAGTCCTGGCCACCGTGGTGATGCTGCTGGACGCCACGCTGATCCGCGTCGGCAACACCCAATACGCCCGCGACAACAAATCCTATGGGTTGACCACCCTGCGCAACCGCCATGTGGACATCAAGGGCAGCGAGATCCAGTTCCAGTTTCGCGGCAAGAGTGGCGTCGAGCATCAGATCAGCGTCAAGGACCGGCGCCTGGCCACGGTGGTCAAGCGCTGCCTGGAGTTGCCGGGGCAGAATCTGTTTCAGTACCTGGACGAAGACGGCGAGCGCCACACCGTCAGTTCCCACGACGTGAATGCCTATTTGCACAGCCTTACCGGCGCCGACTTCACCGCCAAGGACTACCGCACCTGGGCCGGCACCGCGATGGCGCTGGCGGTGTTGCGCGAATTGGAGTGGCAGCCCGAATCCGATGCCAAGCGCCACGTGGTGGCGATGGTCAAAGATGTCGCCAAGCAGTTGGGCAATACGCCGGCAGTGTGCCGCAAGTGCTATATCCACCCCGCCGTACTGGAGCATTTCAGCCTGGGCGAGCTGTCCAAACTGCCCAAGCCACGGGTGCGCAAAGGCCTTAAAGCCGAAGAAGTCGCGCTGGCGATGTTCCTGGAGCAATTGACTGCCGACTTGCCCAAGCGCGCGAAGCTGGGTTAGCCTGCGGGTCCCTTCTGACTCACGGGATGAGCGCCGACGTGAACAACTAAGCCTTCCAAAATGTATCTGCAACGAGCCGCCTGGCGCGCTTGTTGGCCTGTTCGACATTTTTTTGGAGGTGCTGATGACTGACGTCAAACGCCTGCCCGTATTGGTTTCCCTGCAACACGTGTGTTTCCAGTTCGCCAATGGCGAAACCTTGCTGGACGACCTCACCCTGTCCATTGATTACACACCCACCGGGATTGTCGGCCGTAATGGTCACGGCAAAAGTATCCTGGCGCAGCTGCTTGCCGGGGTGCTTGTGCCCTCTTCCGGTACGCTGGACGGCAGGGCCCGCGTAGCTTACGTCGCCCAGAGCCTGACGCTGCACTCTGGAGAAAGCCTTGCCCATGCGACTGGCACCGCCCAGGCATTGGCCGCACTTGAGCGCATGGCCCGAGGCGAGGCCCGGGCCGGTGACCTTGAGCTGATTGACGATCGCTGGGACCTTGCCGAACGCTTGCGCACGGCACTGGATGACGCCGGCCTGCATGCGCTCGGTTTTGAAGCCCCGGCCAATCAACTGAGTGGCGGCCAACTGGCCAGGGTTGCGGTGATCGGCGCATTGTTGGCGGCGCCGGATTTGCTAGTGTTGGATGAGCCCACCAACCACCTCGACAGCCATGGCCGCGAGTGGCTGCTGCGCGTTCTGAGCGAGTGGCGTGGCGGTTTGGTGGTGGTCAGCCATGATCGACAGCTGCTCAATACACTGTCACGCATCGTCGAACTGTCGCCCCTTGGCATGCGTGTGTATGGCGGCAACTACGATGCCTATCGCCAGCAGCGCGATACCGAACAGCACGCTGCCGCCCTGGCGCTTGAACACGCTCGCCTGCAACGCAGCCGCGAACGCAAGCGCCTGCAAAAAGATCACGACAGCCTGCAACGCAATGCCGCCCGCTCACGCAAGCATGCCGAAACCGCCAACGTTGATCGCTTTACCAAAGCCCGCTGGAAAGGCGCCGCCAAGGAAATCGTCAGCACGGTGCGCAGCGCTCACCACGCCTACAAGAATGAGCTGGATGCGCAGGTGCGCCAAGCCTATGCGCGTGTCGTCGATGAAACCCCGACCTTGCTCGCCCTGCCCGGCTCGGCCTTGCCCAATGGCCGACACGTACTCACCCTGGAGCATGCCCAACTGCCATGGCTCGACCCGCACCAGCCTGCGACTTACCTCACGCTCAACCTGATCGGCCCGGTACGCGTGGCCGTGCGGGGGCCGAACGGTTGCGGCAAGTCCACGCTGCTCAAGCTGCTGGCAGGCCAATGGCAAGCCGTCAGCGGCAGCTGCACGGTGCCGGTGCCCGCCGCCTATATCGATCAGCACCTGGCACTGCTGACGGATGAGCGCTCCATCGTCGGACAACTCAATTTGCTCGACACGCCACTGGCCGAAGCCGAGCTGCGCACGCGCCTGGCCTTGTTGCAACTGGACGCCCTGCGCGTCACCCAACCCACCGGCCAACTGAGCGGCGGCGAACGCTTGAAAGCCGCCATGGCGATTGCCTTGTGGCGCGACTCCCCGGCGCAACTGCTATTGCTGGACGAGCCCACCAACCATCTGGACCTGGAATCGGTACTGGCCTTTGAGCAGGCGTTGCGCGGGTTTACCGGGGCCATTGTCGCAGTGTCCCATGACGAGGCGTTCATTCAGGCGATCCGGCCGACCCACCACTTGATCTGGCAGCCCACCGGCTGGCGCCTGGAAAGTGTCTGAGGTCATTGCACACGCTGCAGAAGCGTCCTACGGTAGTGGCCGAATAATCTCAACGCGGAGCCCGGTCCCATGTTGCCCTCGTCCCAAAGGCCTTACGCCAATGCAGCGCTTGCCCATCGCCAACGCTGGCGCGGGCGGGTCGGCTTGATGCTGGTGGCCAGCCTGTCGGTGCTGGCAGGCATGACCGATGCGATTGGCTTTATGGCCAGCGGGGATTTTGTTTCATTCATGAGCGGCAACACCACGCGCCTGGCGGTGGCGATCAGCGCCGGTGACCTGGGCCTGACCGGGCGCCTGCTGTTGCTGGTGGCAGTGTTTGTGCTGGGCAACGCCCTGGGCGTGGTGGTCAGCCGCTTCAGCCGCCGGCATGCGCTGCCTTTGCTGCTGTGCATCGCTGCCTTGCTGTGCGGCGCGGCGCTATGGCCTTTCGAGGATATTCTGCCGGCGCTGCTGGCGGCGATCCTGGCCATGGGCATGCTCAATGCCGCCGTGGAAGAGGTCAACGGCTTGCCGGTGGGCTTGACTTATGTGACGGGCGCGCTCTCACGTTTTGGGCGCGGGCTGGGGCGCTGGATGCTGGGGGAGCGGCGCAATGGTTGGCGGGTGCAACTGGTGCCGTGGGCCGGCATGTTTGTGGGCGCCGTCATCGGTGCCGTGCTGGAGCATCACCTCGGGCTCAAGGCGCTGCTGATCAGTGGTGCATTGGCCGCCGTGCTGGGGCTGGTGTCACTGAAGATTCCCCGGCGCTGGCATTTGGGCTACATGCCGCGATAGGAAGCAAACGAGGCCCGCTCGACGTTCAGGCCTCGACGTCCGTGTACTGGTAAAGAGCCATCACGTCGAGCGAGCGGGAGGAATGATAAGCCAATGCCCGGCGGCTGTCCTGCCGGGCTTTTCCGAAAAATGCTAAGGAGTCAGCCTACAGACAGGTTGCCAGTGCGGCCAAACGACGCTTGGCCGGCATCGTGTCCTGGGCGGCATAGTAGTTGACGCTGGAACCGGCACCGGCTACGCGCACATCGGCAAAGTAGTCGCCGCCAGTGGTGTAGACGGTAAAACCACCGGCTTCGAGCGGCTCTTTGAAGCCACCGGCATCAACGCCGAACACTGCCTCGTCCTGCCAGCCGAACTGGATGCACTGGGCAACCACCAATGTAGCCTTGTCCGACGCCAGGGTCTTGTAGGGCTGACCGCTGCGCGCGTCTTTCATCTTCGAGCCCGCACAACCGGACAGTGCGGCCACTGCCAATGCGCCAATTACCAGCTTTCGCATGCCATTGCTTCCTTGGAAAAACTGCGACTCTACCACTGTCCGCTGATTGTCTGATGCGTGCATGAACTTTGTTTCACTGTGAAAGGTGCGCTTGGCACCTATAATCGGCAGGCTCATTTTTAAGAAGTCTCCCTTCTGCCCGCTCTCCCGCGGGCTTTTTTTTGCCTGCGTTTTTTTGGGGGTCGGTTGAGCGCGCGGTGGTGATGTTTGTTGGGGGCATATCCATTTCTGCGGTAACGGCGGCTTATGGTTCCGCTCTTACAGCGGGTCACTTTTGTAAAGACACAAAAGTAACCAAAAAGTCTTCGCCCCAACACTCGGTGCCTCGCTTAGGCTCGGCATGCCCGCAATCCGACAGTGATTTGGGGGGCCGCCGCGATGGGCCATCCTTGGCCCAGCGCGGCTAAACCGGCATCCCTGCCGGGTTACCCCCCAAATCCCTGTCAGATTCCGGCCATCGTGTTTAACGGGGCGATTTCAGATCAAGATCAAAAGCGCAGATCAAAAGACCGCTGACTTCGTCATCGAAAAGGATGTAAGGGCCAGAGCAACAGCAACAGCAACAGCAGAGCCATACTCGGTCAAAGGTAGGAGCTGGCTTGCCTGCGATAGCATCAACTCAGTGTGCCTGATGTACCGAGGTGTCTGCATCGCAGGCAAGCCAGCTCCCACAGAAAAGCAGTTCTTCAGTGTATTCAGATAGGCTTTTGCTTTGCACTTGACCTGGCTTTTGCTTCAACCACTCAGGTCGGCTTTCAGGCCGCCGTGCTGTAGATCTTGATCTTGATTTTGATCTGAGACGCCCCGTTAACCACGCTGGCCGAACGCAGGCTTGAATCCGTGGGTAACCCGGCAGGACGCCGGGTTAGCCGCGCTGGGCCAAGGATGGCCCATCGCGGCGGCCCACGGATTCAAGCCGGAGTGAGGGCATGCCGAGCCTAAGCGAGGCACCGAGTGGTGGGGCGAGGACCTTTTGGTTACTTTTGCGTCCTTGCAAAAGTGACCCGCCGTAAGGGCGGAACCCTAAGTAGCCCTGACCGCAGCAACGGATATGCCCCCAAAGCCCCCCCTCAAAACCACCAGCGAAACAAATAGAACAACCCCATGCTCAACAGCACCGTAATCAACACGCTACGGGTCCAGAACATCAACGCCACCGCACAGACCCCCGCCAACAAGTAAGGATTACCCAGGCTCAGATTCAACTTATGGTCGGCAAGAAAAATGATCGGCCCACAAATCGCCGTCAGCATCCCAGGCACCGCGAACCCCAGAAACTCCCGCGCCCCACGGTTAAGCCGCACCGGCAAACGCGGCTCGATAAACAGGTAACGGTTGAGAAAGACCACCAGCCCCATGGCCACAATCATGATGTAGATCATCGCTGCCCTACCCCCAGCCGTTTGCATGCAAATCCCGCCGTCATGCCCAACACCCCGGACGCCACCACCGCCGATTCCCAGTGCAAAAAGCTCAACCACACCGAAAACAGCAACGACACCGCCACACACACCACCGTCGGCACATCACGCACCACCGGCGTAATCAACGCGATAAAGGTCGCAGCAATCGAAAACTCCAGACCCAACTGGTCAAGCCCGGGAATGCTCTTGCCGAGCACAATGCCGGCCAGAGTAAAGAGGTTCCAGGCGATGTAAAACGTCAGCCCCACCCCCAACGCATACCAGCGATTAAACGTCTCGCGGTCATAGTGGTTAACCAGCGCGAAGAACTCATCGGTCAGCAGAAAGCCCAAGCTCATGCGCCAGCGAGCGTTGAGTGACGAGAGTGTCGGGCGCATGTGCATGCCATACAACAAGTGCTGGGAAGTCAGCAGCAACGTGGTCAACACAATCGAGATCAGGCTGGCGCCGCTCTTGACCATGCCGATGGCCACCAACTGCGCAGCACCGGCAAACACGATGGCGGACAAACCCTGGGCTTGCAGCGGGGTAAATTGCGCGTCAATGGCCATGGAGCCGGCGAGTAGCCCCCACGGCGCACAGGCCAGGGATAACGGAATAACGGCAATGGCGCCGCGGGCGAAGGCGTAATGCGGTAAGGCAGTATGCATGGAGACGGCTCATCGACAGACAGTCGACAAGCATGCCAGCCTTTAAAGCGGGTTGTCTTGAACGATCTTGCTCACTCAGGCGAGCTTGACCGATACCTGCTCCACCGAGTCGCGCGCCTCACGCAGTTCATGGGCGTCCTGGTTGAGCCGGTGAATGGTATTGAGCAGGCGTTGGCGCAGCACTTCATCGCCGAGTTTTTCGACGGCGCGCATCAGGTCAAACGCCGCAGTTTCGTTGTTGTCCGCGACGGAATCGAGGGTCTTGCGCAGGTTGCGAGTGGCACGGGTCACGCGGGTTCATCCTTCATCAGCAATGGGCAGGCACTTTAGGACATTCGTGTTTCATTTTAATTTCAGTCACTTGTGGTGCATTGCGCAGGATTTGATCCACATCAATCGAATTCAAGAATTGACCTACATATTCGAATATCCGTATATTCGAATACACATATATGCAAAAGACCCCTGATCATGTCGGACTTCTTCTCCCCGCCCACCCTGTTCAAATGCCTGGCCGACGCCACCCGCGCCCGCCTGACGTTATTGATCCTGCGCGAAGGCGAACTTTGCGTGTGCGAACTGATCCATGCTCTGGACGACAGCCAGCCAAAGATCTCCCGTCACCTGGCACAACTGCGCAGTTGCGGGTTGCTGCTGGATCGTCGTCAGGGCCAATGGGTCTACTACCGCATCAACCCGGCACTGCCCGCCTGGGTCACTCAAGTGCTGGACACCACCTTGCAAGCCAACCAACCCTGGTTGCACCACGACGCGCAGCGTCTTGATGCCATGGGCGACCGACCACAACGGGCCAGCACCTGCTGCTGAGCCATCGGAGCGTTTATTCATGCTTGTCGCAATTGGCATTTTTATCTTCACCATCGTCCTGGTCATCTGGCAGCCCAAAGGCCTCGGTGTCGGCTGGAGTGCAAGCATGGGCGCCATTCTGGCGCTGGCCTGCGGGGTGATCAGCCTGGCGGATATTCCGGTGGTGTGGCACATCATCTGGAACGCCACCGGCACCTTTGTTGCGCTGATCATCATCAGCCTGCTGCTCGACGAAGCCGGCTTCTTTGCCTGGACCGCCCTGCACGTGGCGCGTTGGGGCCGTGGGCGGGGCCGGCGGCTGTTTGCCTATATGGTGCTGCTCGGCGCGCTGGTTTCGGCGCTGTTTGCCAACGACGGCGCGGCGTTGATCCTCACGCCCATCGTCATGTCGATGCTGCTGGCCTTGCGCTTTTCCCCGGCGGCCACCCTGGCGTTTGTCATGGGTGCTGGGTTTATCGCAGATACCGCGAGCTTGCCGCTGGTGGTGTCGAACCTGGTGAACATCGTCTCGGCGGATTACTTCAAGATCGGTTTCAACGAATACGCGGCGGTGATGGTGCCGGTGAACTTCGTCAGTGTCGCGGCCACCCTTGCGGTACTGCTGTGGTTCTTTCGCCGCGACATTCCCCAAGCCTACGACCCGGCCGACCTCGAAGACCCCGCCAGCGCCATCCATGATCGTGCGACCTTTCGCGCCGGCTGGTGGGTGCTGGGGATCTTGCTGGTGGGCTGTTTCGCATTAGAGCCGCTGGGCATTCCCATCAGTGCAATTTCTGCCGTGTGCGCCGTGTTGCTGCTGGTGATCGCCGCCAAGGGCCACACGATCTCTACGCGCAAAGTGTTGAAAGAAGCGCCGTGGCAGATCGTGGTGTTTTCCCTGGGCATGTACCTGGTGGTCTACGGCCTGCGCAACGCCGGCCTGACCACCTACCTCGCGACCTGGCTCGACACTTTTGCCACCTATGGCGTGTGGGGCGCGGCCATGGGCACCGGCGTGCTGACGGCGCTGTTGTCGTCGGCGATGAACAACCTGCCGACGGTGCTGATCGGCGCACTGTCGATCGAGTCCAGCCATGCCGTGGGCGTGGTCAAGGACGCGATGATCTACGCCAACGTGATCGGCAGCGACCTGGGCCCCAAAATCACCCCGATCGGCAGCCTGGCCACTTTGCTGTGGCTGCATATCCTGGCGCGCAAAGGCATCACCATCACCTGGGGTTACTACTTCAAGGTCGGCATCGTCCTGACCTTGCCGGTGCTGTTGATCACCCTCGCCGCCCTCGCCTTGCGCCTGAGTCTCTGAAGGAGATACCGCTGTGAAAGTCCTGTTCATGTGTACCGCCAACAGCTGCCGCAGCATCTTGTCCGAGGCAATGTTCAATCACCTGGCGCCGGCAGGTTTCGAGGCGATCAGCTCCGGCAGTTTCCCCAAGGGCCAGGTGCTGCCGCGCAGCCTCAGCACGTTGCAGGCAGCGGGCATCAGCACCGCAGGTTTGTACAGCAAGGGCAATGACGCCTTTGAGGGCAGCCCGCCGGATGTGGTGATTACGGTGTGCGACAAGGCCGCAGGCGAAGCTTGCCCGGTGTATTTCGGGCCGGCGGTGAAGGCGCATTGGGGGTTGGAAGACCCGTCGGATGTTCAGGGTGATGAGGCCCGCGTGGACGCCGCGTTCAAGGCCACGCTCAGCACCATCGAAGGGCGTTGCAAGGCGTTCCTGGCCTTGCCCTTCGCCCAACTCAGCGCTGCCGAGTTGCAGGCAGAACTGGCCCGCATAGCTGCGCTTTAACCGGAGCACATAATGACCACGCTGCCCAACCTCAACAGCACCCTCGCAGGCCCACTGCCTGCAGGGTCCGGCCACCCTCCGCGCATCCTGCTGCTTTACGGCTCCACGCGCCCGCGTTCGTTCAGCCGTTTGCTGGTGGAGGAAGCCGCGCGGCTGTTGCGCCACTTCGGTGCCGACACGCGCATTTTCAACCCTTCGGGCCTGCCGCTGCCCGACGATGCACCCAACGATCACCCTAAAGTCCAGGAGCTGCTGGACCTGATGCAGTGGTCTGAAGGCCAGGTGTGGTGCTCACCCGAGCGCCACGGTTCGATGTCGGCGGTGTTCAAGGCCCAGCTCGACTGGGTGCCGCTGGCCCTCGGCGCCGTTCGCCCGACCCAGGGCAAAACGCTGGCGGTGATGCAGGTGTCCGGCGGCTCGCAATCGTTCAACACTGTTAATCAGCTGCGCGTGCTGGGGCGCTGGATGCGCATGTTCACGATCCCCAACCAATCCTCGGTACCCAAGGCATTCATGGAGTTCGATGACCAGGACCGCATGAAGCCATCGGCGCTCTACGATCGCGTGGTCGATGTGATGGAAGAATTGGTCAAGTTCACCGTATTACTGCGTGATCGCCCAGACTTGGTGGACCGTTATTCGGAGCGCAAGGAAAGCGCCGACGAGCTGTCGCAGCGCGTCAACCAACAGTCGATTTGAGCGGCGCTGCTGGCGTATGCTCATGCCAACCGCATTCAGAGCTGAATCATGAGCACTCTGCACCACGCCTGGCTGGGCAACTACGAAGTCAGCAGTACCGCCTGCACCGGCCTGACCTTTGCCCGCCATAGCCATGATGAATGCGTGATCGGCGTAAACCTGGTCGGTGAGGAAAAGGTCTGGCTGGACCGCCGCGAGTTCGAAGCCGGGCCAGGCAGCATCACACTGTACAACCCCGGTCAGATTCAGGGCGGCGGCGCGGCGCAAGGCGCGCCTTGGCACTTTGTCAGCCTGTATGCCACGGCCGATCAGTTGGCGGCTGACCTTGGGTTGGCGCAACTGGAGTTCGATCGCTCGATGTGCTTTCAGCCTGATCTGGCGCAGCGCCTGGCTGCGGCGGTGAAAGGCGCCTTAAGTACCGACGCATTGCTGCGCGACCTGAATGAAGAGGCGTTGGTGTTGCGACTGGCTGAGGTGGTGAGTGTCAGTGGTGTGCGTGTGCCTGGCAGCACAGCAACGGGCAAAAGCATGATCAATCGCGCCCAGGAATTGCTCGCTGCGCACTTGCATCAAGTGTTGCCTCTGGATCAACTCGGCGATGAGCTGGGATTGTCCAAATTTCACCTGCTGCGCGCCTTCCAGAAGGAAACCGGGCTCAGCCCTAGGCAATGGGCGATGCAACTGCGCACCCGCCGCGCCAAAGGCCTGTTGCGCAACGGGGTGGCGGCCAGCGAAGTCGCGCATGCCTTGGGCTTTGCTGACCAAAGCCACCTCAATCGGCATTTTCGCGCCGCTTATGGCATCACGCCCGGCCGCTATCAAAGCGTGTTGAAGCGCTGAACAGCGCAATCTGGTTCAAGACGTACCCTTTCCCCATCGCCACACTGCCTGCACTTTCTTGAAGGAACGCGGGCATGTTGACGATCTTCTTTTACGCGCTGGTATTCGGTTTTGTGTTTTGCCTCTCGCCCGGTGCCGTGCTGGCAGAGACGTTGCGCCGTGGCTTGCTGCACGGTTTTACCCCGGCCTTGCTGGTGCAGATCGGCTCATTGGTAGGCGATGCGGTGTGGGCGGTGATCGGCCTCACCGGCATTGCCCTGCTGATCCAGCATGACGCGGTGCGTGTGCCGCTGACGGTGGTCTGCGCGCTGTACCTGGCCTGGCTGGGTATCCGCAGCTTGATCGATGCCTGGCATTTGCCGGAGGCGAGCAACGCGCCCGCCAGCTCCGGGAAAAATGCGCTGGCGGTGGGCGCGGCGATTTCCCTGGCCAATCCGAAAAACATTGTCTATTGGGGCGCGCTGGGCAGCGCCTTGTCCGGCATCGTTGGGACCACACCCAGCCATGGGCAAACGTTGATGTTTTTTGCAGGTTTCATGCTGGCCTCAGTGTTGTCGTGCTTTCTGATTGCAGCGCTGGTCAACCTGCTGCGCAAGAATGCCTCACCGTTATGGCAACGCATCAGTTATGGCGCCTGCGGTGTGGTATTGATCTATCTGGCAGTTCTGGCCGCACACGGGATATGAAGTTATATATCGCACAACTTGTCGATGCGGCTTATCTGAATAAACTCTGAACACCGACGTATTTAACCAACTATGCGTTGACATTTTGTAGCCCGCTGAGTAGATTGCCCCTGCCCACAACCGGGGCCTTTTTTAAACCTCACAAAAGAAGCCAATGGACACAGTATCTAGTCGCTGTCCGAGCACCGCTGACGCGGGCATCGGGCGCCAAACCCAGAATATGACAGGACTCGCCTTCCAGGTCCGGTAAGCTGCGCTAGAGCTTGATGCTCCACCGTAACTGCCTCACCGGTCGCCCGTCCGGTCCCGAGGTGTGTTATGACCTTTCAACTGATTGTTTTGCCTGACATTCGCACGCTAGCCGCAGCCCTGCGCGCCAAGCTGTGCCGCGAGCCTGTAGGCTTTTCACCTACGCGCTCAACCTTTGCTGCACCCTTCCCTCATGCAAGCAAAGATCAACCGCGCCCAGCTCCCCCGCTGGCGCACTGGCGTATCTGCCCTGCCAGCGGCCAATTGCTGCAGCACTGGGACCACGCCGACCCTCAAGACCCGCAGAGACCTCAGGTTTCCACCCTGGCTCAAGCCAGCCTGTTGCTCGAGTTTTACCTGAGCAACCGCGCCGCTTAAACCAGCTGGAAACAGCAACTTCCTGATGATTATTCTGGAGTTCGTTATGAACACATCCAGTAGTAGCCCGCTGCGCGCCAGTTAACTAACGCGCACTAAGCGGGCACTGTAGAAGTTATGTGAACAGCCTATTTAAACCGATCGCGAAGTCCGCGGCTCGGCATGCTTTCGCTCGCCTGTATTCAGGTAAGTACCGGGTATGTTTTGTCGAGAATTGGCGACAGGAGTACAGACAATGAGCGCCGTAAAAAACACGCCTCTGCACAAGAAAAATGGCACCGCCCCCGACACCAAACTGTCGATGCGTGCCGCCCGTGAAGCCCAGAACGGCCTGTCGGCCACCCTCGCCAATGTGCGTGCCACCCAAGACGGCCTGACCGAACTGGACGCCTCGGCGCGTCTGCAACGCGAAGGCTACAACGAAGTGGCCCACGACAAGCCGCCTCACGCCATCGTCCAGTTCCTGCAGGCACTGAACAACCCGTTCATCTATGTACTGCTGACCCTTGCCGGGATCAGCTTTGTCACTGACTATTGGTTGCCGTTGCAGGCCGGTGAAGAAGTCGATTTGACCAAGGTCATCATCATCATGACCATGGTGCTGCTCAGCAGCCTGCTGCGTTTCTGGCAGGAACACCGCTCGGCCAAATCCGCCGAAGCCCTCAAAGCCATGGTGCGCACCACCGCCACCGTATTGCGCCGCGAGCAAGTCGGCAGCCAGCCGATCCTGCGCGAGGTGCCGATGCGTGACCTGGTCGCCGGTGACATCGTGCAGCTGTCTGCCGGCGACATGATCCCGGCCGATATCCGCCTGATCGAATCCCGCGACCTGTTTATCAGCCAGGCCGTGTTGACCGGCGAAGCCTTGCCGGTGGAGAAGTACGACACCCTCGGCGATGTCACGCAAAAATCCGCCTCTACGCTGGCGGCCGATCAAGGCAACCTGCTGGACCTGCCGAACATCTGCTTTATGGGCACCAACGTGGTCAGCGGCCGCGCCAAGGCCGTGGTGGTCGCCACTGGGCCGCGCACTTACTTTGGCTCACTGGCCAAGGCGATTGTCGGTTCCCGCGTGCAAACCGCCTTCGACCGTGGCGTGAACAGCGTCAGCTGGCTGTTGATCCGCTTCATGCTGGTGATGGTGCCGATCGTGTTCTTCCTCAACGGCTTTTCCAAAGGCGACTGGGGCGATGCGTTCCTGTTCGCCCTGGCGGTTGCCGTGGGCCTGACCCCGGAAATGCTGCCGATGATCGTCAGTGCCAACCTGGCCAAGGGCGCCACGGCCATGGCCAAGCGTAAAGTGGTGGTCAAGCGCCTCAATGCGATCCAGAACTTTGGTTCGATGGACGTGTTGTGCACCGATAAGACCGGCACGCTGACCCAGGACAAGATCATCCTTGAGCATCACGTCAACGCCTTCGGCCAGCGTGATGACGCAGTGCTGTCCCTGGCCTGGCTCAACAGCTTCCACCAGAGCGGTATGAAAAACCTGATGGACCAGGCCGTGGTGCAGTTCTCGGAGCAGAACCCCAAGTTCCAGTTGCCGCTGGCCTACAGCAAGGTCGATGAACTGCCGTTCGACTTTGTGCGCCGTCGCTTGTCGATTGTGGTGCGCGACACGGCCGGCGACCAATTGCTGGTGTGCAAGGGCGCCGTGGAAGAGATGTTGAGCATCTCCACGCACATGCTCGAAGGTGGCACCGCCGTGCCGCTGGATGATCAACGTCGTGCAGAACTGTTGGCATTGGCCAACGACTACAACGAAGACGGCTTCCGCGTCTTGGTGGTCGCGACGCGCAATATCCCTAAATCCATGGCGCGCCAGCAGTACACCACCGCCGATGAGCGCAACCTGGTGATCCAGGGCTTCCTGACCTTCCTTGACCCACCCAAGGAAACCGCGGGCCCGGCGATTGCCGCGCTGCAACAAATCGGCGTAGCCGTAAAGGTGTTGACCGGCGACAACGCGGTGGTCACCAGCAAGATCTGCCGCCAAGTCGGCCTGGAACCCGGCCAGCCGCTGCTGGGCGTGGAAATCGAAGCGATGGACGACGCCACGCTGCTGCGCCGTGTGGAAGAGCGCACAGTGTTCGCCAAGCTCACGCCGCTGCAGAAATCCCGCGTACTCAAGGCCCTGCAAGCCAACGGCCACACCGTGGGCTTCCTCGGCGACGGCATCAACGATGCCCCGGCGCTGCGTGATGCCGACGTGGGTATCTCGGTAGACAGCGGCACCGATATCGCCAAGGAATCGGCCGATATCATCCTGCTGGAAAAGAGCCTGATGGTGCTGGAAGAAGGCGTGCTCAAGGGCCGCGAAACCTTCGGCAACATCATGAAGTACCTGAACATGACCGCCAGCTCCAACTTCGGCAACGTGTTCTCGGTGCTGGTGGCCAGCGCGTTCATCCCGTTCATGCCGATGCTGGCGATTCACCTGCTGCTGCAAAACCTGATGTACGACATCTCCCAGCTGGCCTTGCCATGGGACAAAATGGACAAGGAGTACCTGGCCAAACCGCGCAAGTGGGATGCAAAAAACATCGGCCGCTTCATGATCTGGATCGGGCCAACCTCGTCGATCTTCGACATCACCACGTTTGCGCTGATGTGGTACGTGTTCAGTGCCAACAGCGTAGAAATGCAGACGCTGTTCCAGTCCGGCTGGTTTATCGAGGGCCTGCTCTCGCAAACCCTGGTGGTGCATATGTTGCGCACCCGCAAGATCCCATTCTTCCAGAGCACGGCCGCCTGGCCGGTGTTGATGATGACCGCCATCGTCATCGGGCTGGGGATCTACGTACCGTTCTCGCCGCTGGGCACCCTGGTGGGCCTGGAGCCGTTGCCGCTGGCCTACTTCCCATGGCTGGTCGGCACCCTGCTCGCCTACTGCTGCGTGGCACAACTGATGAAAACGATCTACATCCGCCGCTTCAAGCAGTGGTACTGATCACCCCCGCCGTTTAAACGGTGGCGGTCGCCCGGCCGCCACCGTGCAACACAAGGACCCTGACTATGCGCGTGCTTATCTGTGCAGGTCGTCATTACGCTGACACCAAAAAGTCCCGCCAAGTGCTGGACGCCTACCACCGCCTGCGCCCCGTGCAGGTTTTGATTCACGGCGGCAACCAGTTCCTCGGCAGCGACATCGAGGAATGGGCGCGGGAAATGCGCATCGACGTGGTGCGCTACCCACCCAATTGGCAACGCCACGGCAAGCAGGCGGAACGCCAGCGCAACCATTTCATGCTCGCCGACAGCCGTCCCGACGTGATCATCGCCCTGCCGGGTGGTGACGACACCTCGGAGCTGGTCTGCCAGGCCAAAGCCAGCGGCATTTCGGTGCTGACCGTAGAAAGCTGAATTCAAGCGAGGTGCATCATGCACAAAAAACACAGCCCACAGCGTCCGGACGGGTTTGCCAAATACCGCGAACGTCACTACCGGGGCGCTCGCCATACCCTGTTGCTGCTGCCACCGGCCAAACGTCGTGCGCTGCAACGTAACCTGATCTTTATCGGCACCACACTGGGCCTTATCTTACTCATCGCACTGTTTTCCAAAGCCCAGGCGGCCGGCGGTTCCTATGTGGTCGACGACGGCGGGATCAACGATCCGGGCGAGTGCAGCGTCGACGCCTGGTACACCGCCAATCGGCATCAAGGCAATATTCATAACCAGACGCTTAACCCGGCGTGTACCTTCAGCGCGCTACCTGCCGTGGAATGGAGCGCAGCACTGTCGCGCGCCAGCAATGCAGGTGAAGCCGAGACGCAGATCAGCCCGCAGGTAAAGGCCCAAGTGTGGTCGCAAGAAGCATTGGGGCTGCAGATCGCGGTGTCTGCCACCAGCCACTTTGCCCTGGACCGCCAGCATGCATTCGACGGCGCGGACTTTAATGTGCCGTTGACCTGGCAACCGGTGCAGGCATTGCGCCTGAGCCTCAATGGCGGCTGGACCCATGCCTACAACGGCGGCGAGCAAAACCACCGGCTCACTTGGGGCACCGGTTTTGAGTACCAGTTGGCAGACGCGCTCACGCTGATCGGTGAACGCTATGGCCAGGAAGGCGGTGACCAGGCGTGGCAGGCTGGGCCGCGCTTCCATGTGGGCAAGCTGGTGGATGTGGATGTGGTGGTTGGGCAGAGCCTTACCGGTGATCACAACCAATGGCTGACCACCGGCGCAACTGTGCGGTTTTAAGCTTTTTTAACTTGCTGCTCCAGGTGCAGTTGCAACTCTGGTGCGAGTTGCAACTGCGCCGCCAGATCGTCCAGGTAGCTGCGTTCTTTTGGCGCCTGGTCATTGACCATCATCAAGCTGGCCAGGTAGACCTCGGTCGCCAACCCTGGATCAGCGGCATATTCGGCGAAATCGGCGGCATTCAGCGGTTTGGCGACTTCGTCGTCGAGCCACTGCTTCAACTGCGGCTCATCGGTATGGCGGCCTATCTCGGTTGAGATCATTTGCTGCTCGTTTTCATCAATCCTGCCATCGGCTTTGGCTGCCGCAATCAGAGCGCGTAACACCGCATGGCTATGGGCCTCAGCTTCCTGCCCGTCAAGCTGGTCAACCGTCTGGATGGCTTGCTGCGGTGCGCTGGCCTGCTGGCGTTGCCAGGCCTGATACGCCTGGAAAGCCGCCATCCCCAAGGAGGCCAATGCCGCATAGTTCATCCCGCCGGAGCGTGTTTGGGAAGTGCCACTGGCGGGCGCACCGCCCAACAATCCGCCCAGACCACCTAACAAACCACCCAGACCACCACCTGACGCAGCGTTGCTGCCGCTGCCGGAGCTGTTCAACAAACCTCCCAGCAAACCACCCAGGCCACCCAGCCCACCGCCCTGCACACCGCCTGAGCCGCCTTGCTGGCTGGCGCGCAGCAGCTGTTCAAGTAAATTGCTGGTATTCATGGTGTCACTCTCCCGCAGCGTAGTATTAGCGTTCAACAACCATAGCCCGCTACCGCAGGAACACCAAGACCGCCGGGCGGGCACGCCTTATGATGGGCTCACCACGTTGAAGGAGAAACCACGTGAACCGTCTTGAGCACATTACGTTGATGGCCCGCTACAACCAGTGGATGAACCGCAAGGTCTATGACGCCGCAGGCCGGCTTACAGACGCAGAGTTGACGGCGGATCGACAGGCTTTCTTCGGCTCGATCCTTGGCACACTGAACCACCTGACGCTGGGTGATACGGTATGGCTCAAGCGATTTGCCGAGCACCCGGCAGGCTTTGCCCAGTTGGCGCCATTAACGTCGATTGCCACGCCCTCTGACTTGAAGCAACTGGCTTTCGCCGATCTGCGCGAACTGGCGGCCCGCCGCGCCTGGCTGGACCAGTTGATCATCGACTGGGCCAACAGCCTGCGCGAGCCCGATCTGGACCAGCGCTTGCATTACCACAACATGCGCGGCGTGGCGCACCACAAGCCGTTCTTCGCGCTGCTGGTGCATTTTTTCAACCACCAGACCCACCACCGAGGTCAGGCAACTACGTTGCTGACCCAGGCGGGCGTGGACGTCGGTGATACCGACCTGCTGGCACTGATTGATTGAACTCAGTTGGCACTGAACGCGGCGTAGGCTTGCATCAAACGCGGGAAGTCCTGCGGCTCGGGCAACTGCGCAAAGCTTTCGACAGCCGGCGTGGCGGCCCACGGCAGTTTTTCGCTGGTCCAGGTTTCCATGAACGGCACGTAATCACGGGCATTTTCCAGCAAAGTCGCGCGCACATTGACGAACTCATCAATGCCATGGGGGCGCGTAAACAGCCAGCTCATGCAGTGCGGGCAGCAATAATGGCGGTCCACGCCGTGCAAGCCACCTATCACCGGGCAACCCTGGATCACGGTGAAGCCAGCGGCCGGAATCAACGCGCTAAGGGAAAACGCACTGGCGGTCATCTTCTGGCAGCCGTTGCAATGGCACGCCATGGTGATTACCGGCGGCAAACTCACACTGAAACGCACCCGGTTACAACGGCAACTGCCTTCCAGCGGCAAGGTTTCGACGCTCATCACTCACTCCTTTTTATGATTGTTGGCACCACAGGGTAGCGTGAACCCGCCGTGGAATAAAACCGAACGCCGCGCCGCGGGCGAGGTCACAACCCTGAGGGCTCGGGTTGTTTGCCCGCGCCCTGCCCACGCGCCGCCGCTGCTTCATGGCCGCGCGTACCCCCATAAGAAGGAGACGCTTACATGGTCACTCACTTCAAGGTCGCCGGGCATTTGGCTTGCGGCCATCACGGCACCAACCTCACGTCCAGCACGGAGCTGAACCGAGTCAAATGCCGCACCTGCCGCAATACCGACGCCTACAAAGAAGCGCGCCGCACCCAGCGCAATGCCGCCCGCCGTTCCGCGCGCAAGGCCAAAACCCATACCGCTGTTGACTGGCGCAGTGCCTGGACGCAACGCCTCACCGACCTGCCTGGGCTGCAGCGCCTGCCACGCGGTTTCAGCGGGCAGCCATTTGTCTGAGCTAATCAGGCTTTGAAAACAGATTAACCCGGTTCCCATCGGGATCCTGCAGCAGCGCAGACGTATTGCCCCAAGGCATTTT
Source organism: Pseudomonas sp. ChxA (assembly GCF_030263855.1). Classification (NCBI taxonomy): domain Bacteria; kingdom Pseudomonadati; phylum Pseudomonadota; class Gammaproteobacteria; order Pseudomonadales; family Pseudomonadaceae; genus Pseudomonas; species Pseudomonas sp. ChxA. The sequence continues at coordinate 3,422,935 of NZ_JARPMK010000001.1, read as the reverse complement.
CGTCACCGGCATCAACACGTCTGCGCTGCGCAATTTGAGCAACATCGCCGCCACATCCGCCACCTCAAACTCCAGAATCGCCGAGCGATTACTCGCCGCGACGGCCAAACCTTGGTTGTGCAGGCGGATCAAGCGTTCATCGCTGATCGCCAGGACCACACCCTCGAAGTGAATCTCGGCAAAACCCTCGGCAAGGCGCCGAGGCTCGAGGGTGGACAGGTTCTGGTAGAACTGTACGAGTTGTTCGAATTGCTGGGTGACGAGGCGCACAGAGGCGAATTTCATGGGCGTGACCTGCACTGAATGTGAGGGCGTACCTTAATTCAGGGCAGTGTCAGTTTTTGTCAGGACTGTTGGCAAAAGTGGCGGGAGCGAGCCGCGCGGGTCGCTCAGAGTCGATCCCGCGCGATGCCGCTGCGAATCCGAAGAATATCGGCCAGCACTGCCAACGCGATTTCCGCCGGGGTCTTGCTGCCCAGGTTCAGACCGATAGGCGCGTGAATGCGCGCCAATTCGACCTCGCCCAAGCCGCCAATTCGGCGCAAGCGCTCAAAGCGCTTTTGTGACGTCTGCATCGAACCCATGACACCGATGTAAAACGCGTCGGTGCGCACGGCTTCCATCATGGCCAGATCATCAATGCGCGGATCATGCGTCAACGCGACCACCGCCGTGTCGCTATGGCAGCCGCCTTCGGCAATGAACACCGACGGCAACTGGCGACGAATTTCGACGTGGTGCAGCACCACGCCTTCCAGCACTTCGTCGCGGGGGTCGCACAGAATCACCTCAAAACCCAGGCCCACGGCAAACTCGGCGCAGGCCTGGGCAACACTGGAGTAGCCTGCCAGCAGTAAACGCTGCGCCGCGCCAATGCGCACACGGACCCGGTCGATCTCACGCTCGACGCGCACGCCTTGCTCACTGTCTGCAAACACACTGCGCGCACCGCTGGCCAGATCGACCTCGCGAATTAATCGGCGCTGGCCCAGCAACGCGGCTTGCAACTCGCGCAAGTGGACCTGAACCGAGCAATCGGGCTCAAGCTTCTCCACCAGCACATCAAGCACGCCGCCACAGGGCAGGCTCACGTGCGAGCGCGGTGCCTCGCCGTCGCCATAACGTACAACGCTCACCGCCTCTGCAAACGCGCCCTCGGCAACCCGTTCAAGGAAGTCTTCCTCAACGCAACCACCGGACAGCGAGCCGATCCATTGCCCGCCAGTGTTCACCGCCAACAGCGAGCCCGGCGCACGGGGCGCCGAACCGTAGGTGGCGAGTACCGTGCACAGCCAAACCTGCTGGCCCGCTGTCGACCATTCCAGCGCCCGGCGAATGACTTGCAGATCGAGATGCTGCATGTCAGTGCGCCTTGTGCTCGGCGGGCGGCGCATCGGCCGCAAGCTTCTGCACGTCGCTGACCGCCAGCTCACCCGACTGGCCGCCCCAACCCTGGCGCAGATAGTTGAGCAGATCGGTCAGCTGTTGATGATTGAGCTTGTCAGCAAAACCCGGCATCGGTTGCATGCGTTCGAACCCGGTGAATTGCTGCTCGCCGATGCCGTCCTCGATCACCCGCAGCAGGTTGCGCGGATCTTCCAGGCGCAATGTGGTGTTGCCGCGCATGGCCACCGCGATGTGCGGCTTGCCCTCGCCGTTCGGCGCGTGGCAACCGGCGCACACGTTCAGGTAGTCCTGACGACCACGCTGGGCGCTTGGGCTCATGGCGTCCAGCGAAGTCTCGCTCAGCACCTTGGCCACCGGTGGTTGATCGCCCAGCAGGAAGGTCGCCATGGCGGCCAGGTCCGGATCGCTGAGCCCCTGGGTGCTGTTGTGGAACACCGGGAACATCTCGTTGAACATCGTGCCCTGGGCACTCATGCCGTGCTTGAGGAACGTGCTCAGGTCCTGATGATTCCAGCCACGAGCGGCCAGGTCAGTGGCTAACAGGCTGGGTGCCAGATAGCCATTGAGCACACCGCCGCTCAGGCGCTTATCCTGCTGCATTGCGCCGGGCAACCCCCGTGGCGTGTGGCATTCACCGCAGTGGCCGAGCACTTCGACCATGTATTGGCCACGCTGGAACGCTGCGCTTTTGCCCTCGGTCGGCGCAAGCTTCACATCCTTGCCGTAGAGCATGTTCCAGCCCATCAAGCCCAGACGCACGTTGAACGGAAAGCTCAGGCGGGTAACCGGCGCCGCACGCTCGATGGGCTCGACGGTTTTCAGGTACGCATGAATCGCGTCCGAATCTGCACGGGGCATCAGGTGGTACGAGGTGTACGGCATCGCCGGGTACAGATTCGCGCCATCCCGGCGTTTGCCTTCGGTGAGCGCGGCGAAGAATTCGTCATCGTTGTACAGACCAATGCCGTGCTCTTTGCTCGGGGTGATGTTGGTGCCATAGATCGTGCCGAACGGCGAAACAATCGGCAGACCGCCTGCAAACGGTGCGCCACCCGGTGCGGTGTGGCAGGCCATGCAGTCAGCGGCGCGGGCCAGGTATTCACCGCGTTTGACTTGATCGTCCGCGTGCGCCAACAACATAGGCGCAGCCAGGCCAACCGCCAACGCAAGGCGGGAAAGTAGTTGCTTCATGCTCAACCCTCCTTGACCAGGCCGAGATCGGTCAGCACATTGCGGGTCGCGTTGTAGTAACGCACGTAGCCGGTGCAGCGACAGATGTGGTGGCCGAGGCTGTCCTCGATGACTTTTTCCAGCTGGCTTTTGACGATGGGCTGACGCTGCAGCTTCTCGACCAGCACGGTCGCGGCATTCACGAAACCCGGCGCGCAGTAGCTGCACTGGAAGGCGAATTCATCGACAAAACGCTGCTGGATCGGGTTCAGCTCAGTGACTTTGCCCTGCTCGTCGCGGGTTGCGTGGCCTTCGATGGTGCGGACTTTTTTGCCTTCGAAATAGTGTGCTCCCGTGATGCAGGTGCGCACTTCTTCGCTGGTGCCGTCCGGGTTGTCGACGATCACCACACAGGCGTGGCAAATACCCTGGCCACAGCCGAGCCGCGAGCCGGTGAGGTTTTTGTATTCGTGCAGGTAATCGATCATCGGCAGGTCATCAGGGATGTCCACCGGGCCGACGGATTGACCGTTGAGGGTCAGTTGAAACGGACGGTTAGCCATTGAGGGCCTCCTTGATGCGCGCAGAAGTGATAGGCAGGTCGCGGACACGTTTGCCAATGGCGTGGGCCACGGCGTTACCGATGGCGCCGACAATCGGGATCATCACCACTTCGGCAATGCCCTTGGACGGGTCACTCGGCGACAGCGGCGGCAGGATTTCGGCCGTCTGGTTCCACACCGCAACGTGGCGGGCCATCGGCAAACGGTAACGGTTGAAATTCCAGTCCCCCTCGCCCGGCCCGCCTTCATACAGCGGCATCTCTTCCATCAACGCATGGCCAATGCCCATGGCGATCCCGCCTTCAAGCTGGCCCTTGACCAGTTCTTCCACCAGCACCCGACCGCACTCGACCCACGAGTGATGGTTGAGCACTTGCACTTCGGCCGAGCCCTTGTTCACTTTCAATTCCACCAGTGTTGCGACCGGGCTGTAGTAAGTCACCGCCGCGTTGTTCAACTGGGTGTCCGGGTAGTGGACGTTCTGGCGATCCAGCAAGTGGAAACCGTTGCTGGTCATCTGCGCCAGTTTCGCCTTCGGCGCGCCGTCGCCGTACTTCACGGCCAGACCGTCGAGCGGCAGGCGCTCGCGCACGCCGTCGATGCTGTAGTCGGCCTCGGCCCAGCTCCAGCGGTTGAAGCCGTGCACGGTAGCGCCGGTCACCAGACCTTTTTCATGCGCGTGTTTAGCTAATTGCGCAAAACTCAGCGGCTGCATGCCATTGGCGGTGAGCTTGCCGTCAACCCAATGCGCGTCTTCGCGGCGCACCACATACGGGTTGGCCTGGCCGCCGTAAGGGCCTTGGCCCCAGATCTGCAACGCCGCCGGCCACAGGCCGTGGTTGAACAGCACCCGTGAGGCTTCACGGGTGGCGTGGCTGAAGTAGTACGCCGAGTTGGTCGCCGACGAGGCCGACGCCAATTTGCCGACCCAACGCGGGTTGCGCAGGAAACCATCCTGTTCGGCCTGGCTCATCACGTAAGGGTTGCCGCCCGTGATCAGTTGCAACTCTTCCCATTCGGTTTCGCCGGTCTTCACTTGCGTGGCCGGGATGCCGATGAAATCCGCCACCACCAGCGCTTGCGAAGTGGACATGCCGGTGCCGATTTCAATGCCGATATGGCGCAACGTCACGTGGCCTTCGGCGGTGAACTCGATGCTGGCCATCGGAGCCTCGGAACCGGTGCCGAAGTCTTTTTGGCAGATGGCAAAACCCACGCCATACCAGTTATCCGGGTCAGCGGCTTCGCGCGTCTTTTTGATTTGGTCGCGGTTTTTCCAGACGTCGTGGGCAGCCGCTTTGTCGAGAATCTCGTGTAAGCGCAACGCCCCGGCAGGCACCGCGCCCTGGGTGTTTTTCATGCCCGACAGCAGGGCGTTTTTCTTGCGCAGGTCGATGGCGTCGATGCCCAGACGCCCGGCGATTTCGTCGACCATCATCTCGGTCGAGGCCATGCTCTGCAGGGTGCCGTAACCGCGCATCGAACCCGCTTCAACCGCGCGGGAATGGTAGGCAGTGACCTGCAAATCGTTCTGCGGCACATAGTAGATAGACTGCGCTGCCGTGGCGCCAACCGCTGCCACCGAAGGGCTGTAGTTGATCCGCCCGCCGCCATCGACATTCATCTCGGCGCGAAAAATCTGGAAACTGTGATCGTTTTTGTCCACCGCCAATTGGTAGCGGATGTCGAACGGGTGACGCTTGATGCCACTCTGGAACTGCTCATAGCGGTCGTTGGCCAGGCGCACCGGCACGCCGGCGCCGTACAACGCCGCGAGGGCTGCGTAGTAGACAAAAATGTTGTGGTCCTTGGAACCATAACCGACGGTGTAGCCCGGGTGCATATTCAGATTCGCCAGGCCGAAGCGCGATGGGGCGATCATCTTCGCGGTTTCGGTGGCGGCTTCCAGCGGGCATTGGGTCGCGACAACAAAGTGCAAAGTTTTGGTGGCCGGGTCGTACCAGCCGTTGCCGTTGTCCGGTTCCATCGCGGCCGGTTCAATCGACGGGGTTTTGTAGCGCTCGTCGAACACCAGCCAGTTGTCGGGCGGCGCATCGATTTGCTGCTGCATCCGGTCGGCGTAAAACAGCCCGCGCTCGGTCAGGTTGCCGTGCAGGTCCGGCTGGGAATTCCATACCGGGCGACGGTTTTTCAGCATCGGGAACAGGATCGAATCCTTGAGGCTGGCGAATTCATCCTCGTCCGCCGAGGTCGCACCGCCGACGCGCACGTAGCGGAAGCTGCCGTAAGGGTCACGTTCGTAGTACGGCGCCTGGGCGCCGTAACGGATGGCTTTATCATTGAATTTGAGTTTGGCCTTGGCCTGACGGAAACGCTCGAAGTCGTTCCAGATCAGGATCGCCACAGGGTGACCGATGAACATCGGCACTTTGCCTTCCGGCAGCAGCGGATCCGGCGCGTGTTCTTCCGGGAAGACGATACCGTCCTTGTCCAGGTCGGCGGCGGTCACAATGCGGTCAGGCTGCAAGTCAGCACCGAGCCACGACAAATCGTAGCCGGCGTAGATGCGATCGGCCTTGGTTATCTTCAGCAACATGGCGTGGCCCTGCTGCTGCGGCCAGCCTGGCATGTCCTTGGCGCGGATGTCGCGGGCAAACACCTTGCTGCCGCAGACCTTGGACAAGGCGTCGTTACGCGAGCGCGCCTTGCCGTTGTTACCGAGCCATTGCTCGGACGGCACGGTCACGCTGTTTTCCATCAAGGCAGCCAGCGCCTGGGTGCTGAGCGGTGTAAGCGTCACGCTCACACCCGCCACCAGCCCGCCCTGAAGGAACGAACGCCGGGAAATATCACGGTTGGACATGGATCATCCTCTGGGCGGTTATGGGTCCGCCCTTTTAGTTATGTTCTGGGGTTTCGATCTTGCAGGAGCGCTTTCGCTGGAAGCAAAAGGCTGGAGTTGACAGTGCAAAGCTGACCGAAAGGTTAACTTTATAGGTTTCTGCGCCCGCCGCAAACAATCTGTTACAAAAACCGACCAAAGCATCAACGCGTTGCCGCTTTGCTCTGAGTAAAAGCAAAGGTCGCGAAGGATCGGGGAAATGTCAGGATGGCTACCGGGAGTTGGTCTTACCGGTGAACCACTCGCGGTGAACAACCACCCCCTTACGCAGGAACTCGACCTCAGCCGCCCCCAGAAGCTTGGTTACGATTACTTTCGTAGCGTCACACGAAGCTGAAGGCCGCCACTGCCAGGACGATGATCACAGGCGCGATCCCGCCCAACAGGGTGACAGTCTTGGAGGAATTGGTATTCGAAGCCATGGCGATGTCCTCGGTGCATTCCGCGCCACAATTTGTGAGTTACGAAAACGTGGCGCGGATTACTGCGTTGCCCGGTTGAGGGCTTCATCTGCCTTATCGGCAGCCTGCGCGGCAGTGGTTGCGGCCTTGTTGGCTTTGTCAGCGGCAGTTCCGGCCTTGCGGGTCAGCTCTTCCAGCAACCGGTCGCGCTCGGTCATCGCGGCGTCGTGGGCCTTGCGGATGTCCCGCACCTGGTCGCTCTGCTTTTCGGCGAGCGACCAGTAGGCGGCCTGATAGCCCAGCACCAACCCGCCACCCACCAGCGCGACGGCAATGGCCCAGACCTCAGTCCGGCGCCACCAGCGGCGGGCGATAAATTCCAATGCGCATCTTTCCATCAGGCGATACCTCCCAGCTTGGTACGCAGGCGAGTGATTTCGTCACTCTGCTGCGTAACGCGGTCAGTGAATTGGGCGACCTGACTGGTCAGGGCCTCGATCTTGCCTTCCATGCGGCCTACTGCGGCGGCTAGGTCATTCCGCTCCTTCGCAAACTGATCGGCGAGGGCCTCGGCCTCTTTACGGGCGGCGCGCTCCTGGTTCAGGAGTTCGTTTAGCCGCTTTAGGGTGCCGATGTCGGCGCTGTCCATTGCCCGATCGGTCCCATCCTTGGAAAGGAATCGGCGCAGCCAAAGCAAGCCGCCCAGCACTACGGTGGCGCTACCGCCCAGCCAGGTAGCTGTGCCTGGGCCGAGGTCAGTAGGATCCATCGTTACTCCAAATTCAAATAAATCAAAATTGTAGTACCACCACAAAAACGTTGTATGCTGGATTCATCCAAACAACCAGGCGAGGTGATGAAGTCCAGCGAATTCAGAAGATGGTTGAAGGCCCAAGGGGTGACCTTCGAAGCAGGCAAAGGGAGCCACTTCAAAGTCATCGCCCCAAACGGCAACAGAGGCACCTTCGCGGATCACGGCAGTAAAGAAATGCCAAAACCGACCCGCAAGGCGTTCATTAAACAACTGGGGCTCCGAGAGCCCCTTCACCACATCTGAACGCTGGGCGATCACCTCCAAGGAGTGACCATGTACAACTACGCAACCCGCTTTGAGCAAGACAGCGCACCAGGGCTGGCCGTGTTCTGCCGCGACCTGCCAGAGCTGAACAGCTACGGCGACGACAAAGAACACGCCATCAGTGAAGCGGTGGACGCGATTGAAACAACTCTGTCCATCTACGTGGATCAGCGCCGAGCTATTCCAGAGGCGTCCGCACCAGAGCCAGGTGAACAAGTCATCTACTTGCCAGCCGTCACCGTGGCGAAGATCATCCTCTGGAACGAGATGATGGCGCGAGATATGCGCAAGGCCGATCTGTGCCGACTCCTAGGCCTGGCTCAGACACAAGGTGATCGCCTGGTGGACTTCCTCCACTCGTCCAAGATGGAAGCTATCGAGAAAGCCCTTGCGGCTCTGGGCAAGCGTTTAGGCTTGTCTGTTGAACCCGCGTGATTAAGCACCCACTTCAGTGGCGAGCAACTGGCCCGCCTTACTGTCTTAGCCCATGCAAACATGAAAAGGATGGAGCCGTGGCAATAACAAACGTCGAGCACCTCTCGCTAGCGCTTCTGTTGTCTTTCTCAACATTCACATACGCAGAAAACGTCATTCACCCACTCGAAAGTGAAGAGTTCTATTTCAAAGCATTGCCCTACTTGAAACAGATCGACGATGCACAAAATGAACTCATGAACACTCGAAACAAGCTACCTGCCAGCACGCCGCTCTCTGAGCAGACAAAAGAAAAATTCAGGAGTGAGATTAAGCCACTCTTCGAGGCAGGAATGCCTCTGCTCCGGCGTTCAGCAGCTGAGGGAAATCCAGCAGCGCAGTACCGGTTAGCATGGATATCTTCGCTTTTTGAACCTTACGAGCAAGCTGTCGATCAAGTCTGCCCCCTTCTAAGGGCTAGCCTGAGCCAGGGCTTTACTCCAGCCGGAGTACAAATGATCAATTACTGCCTTGATGAAGCAAAAACACCAGGATTCCGATCGCTAATCGACGCACTGCCTGGCAGTGATACCTTGTTCAGCAAGTACTACCCCCTGCCAACGTTGATGCCAGGCTGCGATCGCAGTCGCGCCTCCGACAACAATGTAATTGCATTGCTTGATGAGAAGGGTTTTCGCGCCAACCTCTATATGAGTGTTTCGACCGAGATGTCACGACAGCATCTCAAACAAGAACAACTCACCTATCTCAATAAAGCCGTCGAATATGGATGCACTCGCGCAATTGAAAGACTGAAGCTAGAAGCAGGCAATTGATGCTAGGCCGCCGAGTTCTCATACCGCTGCATTACCGGCGATACCGCGTCCAGACCTCCCGAGAGCTTTCCTGCTACAGCCAAATTTGAGGCAATAAAAACCCCGCGCAGGGCGGGGCTCGCAAATCTCATACTTCAGTTACAAGGGGAACTCGCCATCTTCGTCTTCGGGCTTTGGAGGGAGCGGCGTGCAGTCACTAATAGTGGACTTAACGTCTTCAATCCGCTTTTCCGCATCCTAAAACCATCGGATTTCTGAAGACCGGACGAAAGTTCGACGGAACGCAGAAACAAAAAAACCCGCCAGAAGGCAGGTTTTTCAAGGCTTCCAGGGAACTTAACAGCTTCCAGTGGAATGTAATATGGTGCCCGAACCCGGAATCGAACCGGGACGCCCTTACGAGCGGGGGATTTTAAGTCCCATGCGTCTACCAGTTTCGCCATTCGGGCGGTAGCGCGGTGTTTCAGGGTTGGGAATATATAGACCCCGGCGCTTGGATGCAAGGTCGAGGCGCACCTTTATCGTGCTCATCCTGAGCTGAAAAACCTTGTCAGATCAGTGATCTACGCAGCCAACCTGGCATTCACCAAGCGGGTTGGCTGACTGTCCTGGGCCGATGCCACGGGTTAAATGCAGCACTCGTTTTCCAGAATCAGCTAAGTTGAAGACTTTGGCGACACCAAAACCAATGATCAAACAGGAATGATCGCAATGCGCACTTTTTCAATCCAACATATAGATCATGTTGTTTTACGCGTGAAAGACATCACCCGCAGCCTGGCGTTTTACACCTCGGTACTGGGCTGTGAGGTCAAAAAGCGCCGTGATGACCTCGGCATGATCCACCTGAGTGCCGGGACGTCCCTGATTGACCTGGTCGATGTGAATGGGTCGATCGGTCGTGAAGGCGGCGAGCCGGCGGGCAAGCAAAGGCATAATGTCGATCACGTCTGCCTCAGGGTTGAGCCTTTTGATGAATCAGCCATTATCAGCCACTTGGCTGAAGCGGGTGTGTTCGCGGAAAAGGCGCAGAAGCGCTATGGCGCAGACGGGACAGGCTGGTCGATATATTTCAATGACCCGGATGATAATCGGATCGAGCTCAAAGGCCCTGCCATTTAGGCTGGCGTCAGGTTTTGGTTTCAATTGCCTGTTTCGGCCCGCTCAAATGCAGCCCGCTCAACTTTATAAAAACGATTCTCTTGCGAACGCCCTGCGAAGGTTTTTATTGAGGTATGCGAAAGCTGCCCGCCGATTTTCTCCATTGCCCGTTGCGAGCGAATGTTGCCGGCGCCGACGTGGAACCATACGGTATCGACCCACTGAAAGGCGTGCTTGAGCATCAGGCGCTTAAGCTCGCCATTGGCCCCGCCGCCCCATTTTTCACGCGCCAGAAACGTGTACCCGATGGCTACCTCACGTTGCTGCTCACTGAAGTCGTAGTAACGAGAGCTGCCCACCACCCTGCTGCTCTCACGGTCGATCACCACCAGTACGCTGGGTGAAGTCAGCGCCTGCTCGAACCATTCGCGAAACACTAGTTCCTGATAGCGCGTTGGGTTGGGGTGCTGGGCCCAGATCAACGGATCACAGGCGACGCCATACAGGGCCTCGAAATCCCCGGCTTCCAGCGGGCGCAGCTCAAGTAACGCACCCTTGATGGAGGGCGGGATGGGTAGCGATTGCATCACTGTTCTCCAGGCGCTGAGGGTGCCAGATCATCGCGCAGGGGATATGGCCCTCGCAAGAGCTGGAGAGCCACAGTGAAGTTACGCCCCCACTTCTCTGTTGCGTGCAGGTATCACAAGGCTGGGATCAACCCTGGCCATGAGCTGGGTGAGCGTGTCGAGGTCCGGCAACGGCAATGCACTGATCAATACCTTGTCCTGACGGCACACCAGAAACGCCGGGATACCCGATTGCCTTTCATCGTAGATCAATGCGTAACGCAAGTACGGGTTGTCCATGCAGAACGAAAACAGATCAAATTTCACGCCTTTCACCAGTGAAGCGTTGATGATCAGCAGGTCCAAGGGTTCGCAGTCATACTCCAGCGCGCTTAATACCTCCTCCAGCCGGTGCATCGGCGCAATCCGGTAGTAACCCAGATGGTTCAGGGCACGCTCGATCCTCAACCGGGAGAAATGCTGGTCATCTGCGATCAGAATCCTGAGTGCTTTATTTGGCATCTTTCGCATCCTCGCGATTAGTCTTACGTACTCCATCACTGATAAATAATCGTAAACGTCGCCGACGCGTTGGCCGGCCCCGGCGTGACCTTGGACTGGGTTTGCAGATAACGGGCGCGCAACGGGATTGAATAGCTGCTTTCGGTCACTCGCAGGGCCAGGCCACTGTTTTGATTCGTCGCTAAAGGCAAGCCGATTCCGTTGGGGGTTGCGACCTGCACACCTACGCCTGTGGCGGCGGGTGCACTGCGGCCCGTTGTAGGGTCGAGGCTCAGTACGCCATTTCCGCCGTTGATCGCTGCCCGTGCTGGGTCGACGCGATATTGCAGGGTGTTATTGACCACGGTGCCAGGCGTGCTGCTGCCGGAGGGTGAATTGCCACTCTGGGAAATCCAACCGGGACCTGTGGTCCTGAAGGTCCCCGTAAACGCCGGGCAATCATTTAATCGAATGGCAAAATCGACCCAGGCGCTGGCAGTGTTTACTCCGGTAAACGTCTTGGTCTGATGTGTACCCATAGGTACGTTCACATCCGGCGTGCTGCAGGTGCGCGAGACAATCTGGATAGTGCCGGAGATACCCATTTTGAAGCCCAGCATTCTGGCGTCGCCAAAACTGCCAAATAGGCTCACGGTCGGCAACGTATTGCCCACCAACACGCCCGGTTCCACATCGCCCAGTTTGATTAATACCAATTCAAAATTGGAAGGTCCGTCAAACGGGACCAGGCACCGCCAGCCCGGCGTACACGAGGTCCAAATTTTGCTCGTTGCCCTTGGCAGAGGGCCGCCCGTGCTAGTGAAGGCGACCCCTAGTCCTTGAATGCTGGTTCTGTAGACTTTGTTGGCATACACCCCGCTGGTCACATTGGCCAGGCCATAGCCCGAATCAACCGTAAACTCGGTCGACTGTTCATATGGGGCATACAGGCACTCCAGCTTTACCGCCTGGCCCGCGGCCATGCTGAACTTCTGTCGATAAACTTCGGCGCCTACCGGCACATCGCGCCCGACGGTGATCGCCGATATTTGCAACGGCATGGAGCCATTCGCTGGCTGGATGCCATTCATGTAGGTGCACGTGACCGCCATGGCCGTGTTGGCTGCAGCCCACAACGCCATAACTGCCAATCCCGAGTTGATCAACGCCCTGATGTTCATAACGGTACCTTTTGCATAGTGTTGGGCCGCACGCGGTCAGCGACCTGTTTGCCTGCCGCACACACGGCGTCCAGCTGCTGCAACTGCTGGCCCTCGCCCGGGCCCGGTGGAATGACCAACGCACACTGCTGATGCGCTTTGCTGCCCCAGTTGATCAGCAACTGGCGGGTGTCCGGCTTGATGCGTGCGTAGAGCTGACCGCCCTGCCCGACCACGCCCACCGTGGCGCCTTCGCCGTCCGTTACGCCGGCACCGAACGGCAAACTGTTGCCATCGTCCAGGCGCACATTGAGCAGTACTGCCCGCCCCTGGTTGGTGGTGTATTTGAGGTGCACTACGGCGCCGGCACGCGGCGCGACCTGCTGGCTGGTTTCGTTGAATTCAACGTCCAGGGAACTGCCGATCGGGTCGATGGCGACCTCGTTCAATTCATAGGGGCGCAAATACGGCACCACGGCGTTACCGCTTGCATCAAGCCTCAGACCTGGATAGCCCGACACCTTGGCACCCTGCGCACCCGGCGCGCTGATCACCGCCATGGTCTCGCCGCGATAAGGCGTCATGGTCATACCGTCGGCATGGGCCACCAGCGTGCCGCTGGCACCCACGGAAGCACTGGTGTAGCCGTCGCCACGCCCCAGTGCGGCACTGAGCATCGACCGGGCGCCGGTGTACTGCCCATTAAGCGCCACACTCTTGGTATTGCTGCCACCGTCATGCCCGAAGGTTGCGCCGTAGCCGTACTGGCGATCGTCGCCCGCGGTGCCGCTGATGCCGGCCTGCTCGCTGTAGTTGCCGCGCGTGTCACGGCCAACCTGCGCCGTCACCTGTGGGCCATAACCAGACCCACCAAACTCCAGGGGCATGCTCATAGTCAGCAGGAAGCTGTTCTCCATATCGCCCAGGCCCATGCGGCTGCGATTGGCGTTCACGCTGAAACTCACGCGATTGAATTGCTTGCTGTAGCTGAACTGGTACTGCACATCACTGCCCGGCTGGTTCCAGTAATTCTGCGCATAGCCGCTGAGGGTCACTTGGCCCCAAGGCCCCAACGTCTGGTCTGCGGTGATGGACAGGCGGCTGCGCGGGCGCCCGAACATGCGGGTGTCCCAACCATTTTTCTCGGCATCCACCAGTTGCACGGCATTGCTGAAATCCAGGTAGTCACCGGTAGAAAAACGGTAAGCCGCCACCGAGAAGTTGCTGCCGGTACTGAGTACATTCTTGCTATAGGACACGCGCATGCTCTGCCCTTTGGCCGTCCCGGCAGCCAGCTCGGTCTGTGCGTGAGTCACGTCCACCGCCATGGCGCCGATGGGCGTGCCAAACGCCAGGCCCGTGAGCAGCGCCGTGTAGTGGTCGCTCGACTGCAGGCCACCGAAGCCTGTGAACGTGTTGTTCAGGCCGTACTGCAGCGTGCCTTGCAGCACGCGTGCCTGTTGGTCGACAAAGTTGTTGCGGGTTTCACCGGCGGTGAAGCTGAACCGCGAGGTACCGGGGCGCAACAACTGGCTGACCGAGGCATAGGGCACGATAAAGTTCTGTTCGGTGCCGTCTGCCTCGGCAACGCTCACGTTAAGGTCACCGCCGTAGCCGGTGGAGTACAGGTCATCGATCACGAAAGCACCCGGCGCTACGGTAGTCTCCAACAGGACGTTGCCGGCCTGGCGAATGGTCACGCGAGCGTTGGTGCGGGCAATGCCACGGATGACCGGGGCATAACCGCGCATGGAATCAGGCAGCATGCGGTCATCGCTGGCCAACTGCACGCCGCGAAACGACAAGGTGTCGAAGATCTCGCCGCTGGTGTTGGACTCCCCCACCGTCAACTGGCTTTTCAGCGCCGTCACATCACGTTGAGCGTAGGTGTCCAGAGCCTGGTACTTGTTGCCCTGGCGCGACTGCCAGCTCATCGACGCGTTGTGGCGCAAGCGCCAGTCGCCCAGGTTGAGACCGGCATTAAGGCCCATGAACGCCGAGTCATAGTCGCCCGTACGGGTGCGATTACGGTTGGCGTTGAAGGTATAACTGAGCATGCCGGCGGTTACACCGCGGTCCCATAACTCAGGGCTGACGTAACCCCGGGAATTACGCTTCAAGGCGGCCTGAGGAATGCTGAGGTCGAGCGCCTGGTTCTCCGGTGAAAAACTCGCACTGGCACGTTGGATCAAACTGCCCAAAGACACGCAGCCTGTGGTGTCCAGCGGTTCGGACAGCTTGGACATGTCCACGCCCTGACGTTCAAGCAACCCATGGTCCATGCACACCACCGGTTTGCTGCCGTCGGGCTGCGCTTCGATGCGGATGTCCTGGCGGCTGTTCAACTGGCCGTTGAGCAACACATCGGCGCGGTATTGCCCCGGCGTCACCGGATTGCCGGTCTGGTATTTATCAAGGTCGAGGTTACGCGAGTCCTCAGGCAGGAATGCGTCGTTGAACTGCACCTCTTGCGCCCATGCGCCCTGTATGCCCCATGCACCAGGCGCGATGGCCAGCACCTTGAATACCAAGGTAGTAAGCGGATTCAAGGCAAAGCGAGGCTGCGCCCGCAGGGCAAGCCTGGAGCTGGAAGAGGTTTGCATAATTAACTCGCGTGTAAAGACGTCAGGAGTTGATCAAGGCTTGAGTGCTTTCCGAGTCGGGATCAGCGCGCCGTAATCGTTGATGGCGTTGAACTCCACTTGGGCATCGGCGGCAGGCCGAGTCTTGAGAGTCGGCAGCGGGAAGTGTCGGGTTTCACCCGGAGCGACCATGCCGTCCTCACTGCGATCACGTACTGAGCCCGACACCAGTTCCAGTTCAACCAGCGACACGTAAAAGGCCGACGGGTTGAACGCCTGCAAGGCCAGGCCCAAGCCATCACGGCTGGAAACCACTTGCCATTGCACCTGTTCAATCGCTTCAGTGGCGGTTCCGGGCAACTCGGTGGGGCGATAGAACAGCTTGATTCGCGAGCGAAATGCCATTTGCAGGGTGTTAAGGTCCTCACCCGCCTCGGGCTTGGGCGGAATTTCCAGTACGTTCAGCCAGAACACCGACTCCTTGTCCGAGGCCAACGCCGCCCCCGTGAACAATACCCGCAGGCTTTGGCCTTTGGCCGGGTCGATACGTGCCACCGGCGGCGAAAGCAGAAACGGCGCCTTGGAACTGGTGGGCGTGGACTCGACACTGCCAGTATCGATCCAGGCTTGCATCAGCGCGGGCTGCGTGCCGTTGTTATTGAGTTTGACGGTGACTTCCTTCTGGCCAGCCGGGTAGATCACCCGCGTGCCGGTAATCACCACACCCGCAATGGCCTGGGCGCTTGCCAGGGCCATAAGGCTTGTCAGCAGCATCTGTTTAAGTGGAAGTTTGCAAAGCATGACAGTGTCCCATCGCCGCCAGAAAACACGCCCTTACCGACCACACAGGGCGTGTGTTCATTGGCGAACGACTTACTGATAATTAATGGAGTACGTCACGTTACTGATAACCGTCCCTGGCGTAGTTGCGGCCTGGGCGTAGTACTGAACGGCGTAAGGCAGGTCGGCACTCAGTGTTGTTGTATCGATGCTGATACGGCTGGTAGACGCCACTTGCCCGGTATCACCGGCTTTGATGGCTTTACCATTCGAGGCGTCAACCAATTGCAGTTGCGCCTTGGTGGCGGTGCCGCTCAAGTTCTTCAAGTTGCCGCTGGCCGGGTCCACCGAGCCACCTGCTTCAAAGAACGCAGAGGCGGTTTTAAGCGCCGCAGAGCACTTGCTCAGTTGAATGCTGAACCCGGTCTGGCCCGCCACTTGGCCCAGTGCAGCCAGCGAAGCGGTCGAAATCGTCGGCAGCGTGACGGTGCTGCCTGCTGAGCCTGCCGCACCATTGACTGCGACTTGGCAAGTTTCGGCTTTCAGTTCACCGTTGAAGTTGATAGTACCGTCCGACGCCATGGCGGCGGAGGTGGCAGTGGCGGCGACCAGTACAGCGAGGACGCGGGCTTTGTAATCCATGAATAACTCCAAGAGCGCAAGATGCTGAGAAGAGAGTGAGTTCCCTGTTGCAGGAGAACTGCTGTGTTGTTGCGGAGTTAAGTGTAAGGAAGTCACCGAGCTGCCCAAATAGGACTGCTCCGAAAAAGCAACTAAGCCCTGCAGATTTTAATTAATTAACTTGGTGATAGCGGCGCAATAAAATTTATCTACCGATGAGGTTTTTTTATTCCGCAGACAACTTTCTGGTCAATAGGAGTGCTCCTAAAAACAACGCCGTCGCCCCAACAAGTCAAGGGCAACACTCAAGCGCTTAATGCTGCCCACTGTTCAACCATACGGCTCAGATGACCGGCTATAACTGCAGTGGGCCACGCGGCTTCATCCTGCAACGCCACATCGACCCTGTCGGCCGTGGTCGCGATATCCATCCACCCCGCCGCTAACGCGACAGCCTGCAGGTTATGTGAGGCGTGCAACGCCAGGCCGCGATCACGCAGAGCCACCGCCTCAAGCAATTCGCCAAGCTGCTTGCGCAGTATTTCAGGCCCGCTGGTATCGTGCGCCGATGCGGGTTGCAGCAGATTGACCTCGCACCACAGCTCAATGGTTTCGCGCAGAAGGCCCTTGCCAATTGGCTTGCTCAGCGCGCCATCCATGCCCGCATCAAAGCAGCGCTCCAGTAGCTCATTGCCGGTAACCGATGAGATAGCGATGATCGGGCAATGTGGCCGCTGTTGTTGGTTCTGCACCTGCCGAAATTCGCCGGCCAGGTTATAGCCATCGCCTGCTGGCAGGTCGCAGTCGATCAGTATCAGATCAACCTTGTGTGTATTGAAAAACCTTAAACCCTGGTTGGCGTCGCCCATCGGCAATGGCTGGCAACCTAACGCATGCAGTTGCGTTACCAGCCCCTGCTGATCGATCCTGTTGGCTCCCACCACCAACACCCTCAAGCCCACAGGTTCATCGCGCGAAGGCATCGCCTGCGCGGGTGAATCAAGCGGCGCAGCCCATTCAACCGGCAACCTCACACCCACGCGGGTGCCTTTGCCCTGGAGGCTGCTGAGCGTCAACTCGCCCCGCATCAACTGCACTAGCCGCTGGCAGATCACCCACCCCAGCCCGTTACTGCCCCTGGCACGCGCGGATGCACTCAGCAATGAGGCGTGTGCCTGGTCGGGCAACCCGATCCCATTGTCGATGACCTCAATCATCAGTTGCTGATCGCCCTCAAGTACCTGAAGCCGAACCTCTACCTGGCCACTGTCGGAGAATTTGATGGCATTGACGATCAGGTTGCGCAAGACCTGCGCCACGCGCAGTTCATCTAGCAATAACGGGGCATGCAGGTGCTCACTCGTTACCGTCAGTTCAAGACCTTTTGCCTCGGCAGACGCGCGCTGGCTGTCCACCACGCGCTGGACCAGCGCGCCCAGGTCCACGGCCTCCACATTCAGCGTCAATTGCCCGGCCTCCATCCTGGAGATATCCAGCACATCGTCCACCAACCGCAACAGGGTATTGGCGCCGTCGTTCGCAAGGGCTGCAAAGTGATGTTGCTGTTCATCAAGTGCGGTGTGCTCCAGCAACTCAACAGCGGCCAGTATCGCGTTCATCGGCGAACGAACTTCGTGGCTCATAACCGCCAGGAACATCGCCTTCTCTCGTTCGTTATGGATGGCGCGCCGGCGTTGCACGCGGCTTTGCCACACCAGCGTGATGAGTATCAGCACGCTGCTGAGCAGCAACCACAACTCACTTTTGTAGTGATCAAGGATGGCCTTGATGGGCGGGATATCGAGGTTCATGTCCGCGAACCAGGCATCGTAGATCGCCTGGCGCTCATCGCCCGAGATGGACCCCAGTACCTTCTGCAAAATCGATAGCAAAATCACGTCGTTGTCGCGCACCGCCATGCTTACCCCGGTACGCTGCTCGGGCACCACACCGGAAACCTGCAGCACGCCCTGGTACTGACGAGACAGATACGGGATCAGCAACCACTCCGAGGCAATGGCGGCGTCCGCATCGCCGTCCTTGACCATTGCCATCATGTCGATCGCATTCTGCGCCGAAATGATCGTGATGCCCGGCACCCGCTCACGTAAAAACGCCGAATAGCCTTCACGCCCCAACATCACCAGGCGTTTGCCGGCGAGCTGGCCCAGTTCGGCAAACGGCTGATCGTCAAAACGGCTGATAAGGATGGTCGAACTGGTGTTGTAAGGCGCGGTATAGAGGACGCCGCGATCTTCTATAGGGTCGTCCGACCGGCGCCGGGTGGACAAGATATCCACCTCGCCACTGAGCAGCATGTCTTTGCGCGCACTGCGTGAGGTGGTCGGCACAGACTTGAAACGCAGCCCCGTGCGCCGTGCGATCAAGTCCAGGTACTTGGCCGACAGCCCTCGCAGTTCGCCACCGCTGATGTACTCAAAGGGCAACAGGTTATCGAACACCCCCACACGCAATACCGGGTGGGCTGCAATCCAATCGAGTTCCTGTGGTGTCAACGCCAACGCCAACGCCGGCGCGTTGGACTGCGCAACACACAGACCAATCTGGCCCATCAGCGCCAACACCGCCAACAAGCGCCACATCAAGGCAGCATCCGGTGCGAACGAGTGGCAGGCAGTGCATCAACCTGCATATCGTCGCCCAAGTCACGCCATTGCTGGAGCAACAACCGCAAAGCCTGCGCATACGCCGGGTCATCCCATCCCGTCTGCACGCGCAGCAGGTTCTGCAGGTTCTCGGCAGTCTCACCCATCGCCGACCATTCCATGATCAGCGCTGCGCCGTGCAAACGGTGGGTCACGTGCAGAGCGGATGAGCGATCGCACAGCGCTAACGCCTTGATCAGGCTGCCCAGGTCAGCGGCTACTTCGCGATTGATTCCGGCTTGGTCCAACACGGGAGCCATCAGGTTTAACCGAGGGTCTGCCAGTGTGACGTCGCACCAACGCTCAATCACCCCGCGCAATGGCTCCAGGCGAATAGGCTTGCTCAACACCGCGTCCATTCCCGCCGCCAGGCAGCGCTGAAGGTGTTGCTCGCCCGTGAGGGCAGAGATGGCAATGATCGGGCAACGCAGGCGGCCCACTTGCTGTTCGTGTGCGCGCAGCGCGTGGGTCAGGCTGTAGCCATCCTGGTCCGGCAGATCACAGTCCATCAGGACCAGGTCGTAACGGGTGTGCACAAACAAAGCGCGGGCTTGGGCGGCATCGCCGGCTATCACCGGCAGGCTGCCGAAGCTGTTGATTTGCGCGCCCAACACCTGCTGGTTCGCCCGGGTGTCCTCCACCACAAGAATGTGCAATGCCCTGCCCGCTTTTGCCGTTAATGGCACCTCTGGCGGTTGCGATGCACTGGGTTGCGGGGCGTATACCGCGGGCAAGCAGATCGTCACCGTGGTGCCTGTGCCCGGCGCGCTCCTGAGCGTCAACGTCCCGTGCATCAAGGTGACCAACTGCTGGCAGATCACCAGCCCCAACCCTGAGCCGCCCGCGCGTTTGTATGACTGGCTATGCTGCGCGTAGGGTCGAAACAACGACGCCTGCACCGCCGCCGAAATACCGATGCCGGTGTCGCGGACCTCGATCTGCAAGCGGCCGTTGCTCGCGTCCAGGCCAACTTGGCGCACGTCGATATCAATACTGCCCGCATCGGTAAACTTGATCGCATTTGAGAGCAGGTTATGCAGGATTTGCGTCAGGCGCGCACTGTCGAGTATCAACAGGGGCAACGCCTCTTGGATATGCGCATTCAGTTCCAGGCGTTTTTCCCTGGCCCGCAGGCGATGCAGCCCGACGACTGCCTGCACCAACGCTGTCACATCGGTCGACTCGACCTTCAGGCGTTTCGGCTTGACCTGCGACCCGGAGGTTTCAAGGACATCGTCCAGCAAATGCAGCATCGCGTCGGCACCACTATTTGCCAGCTGCGCAAAGTGGCGTTGTTGCTGATTGAGCCGTGTGTGCCCCAGTAACTCCATCGCCGCCAGCACTGCGTTCATGGGCGAACGTATTTGATGGTTCATGACCGCCAGAAACATGGATTTTTCTTGCTCGTTGCGCAACGCCCGCCGGCGCAACCGATGACCGCGATAGACCAGCGCGCACAAGCTGGCCAACGCCAACACGCCGAGGATGAACACATGCGCATAATGATTGAAGATGTTTGACAGGGACGGCACGTCCACTTCCAGGTCGTGATACCAATTCTCATAAATATCATTGCGCTGCTCCGCCGTTATGGAGCCCAGTACCTTTTCAAGTATGGAGCGCAGCATGACGTCATCAGCGCGCACGGCCATGCTTACATCCAGCATCTGGCTGCCGACCACGCCGGAAACTTCCAGCACGCCCTGGAATTGTCGATACAGGTAAGGCATTAAAAAGGTTTCCGAGGCCACTACCGCATCGGCCTTGCCCTCCTTCACCATGGTCAGCATCTGCAGAGCCGAGGTGCTTCTGATCAGATGGGACTTGGTCGCCTTGTCCCGGAATATCGTCTCGTAATATTCCACATCGGGAATCATCACGTTTTTGCCCTGTAGTTGTTCAAGGTCGAAGACACCCGGGCTGTCGACACGCGTGACGATGATCGGCGAGGTGGTGTGGTAAACCAGCGCAACAATGCCCTTGGTTGCAGGCTCAGAGCGAAAGCGCAAGTATGAGGACAGCAGGTCGACCTGACCTGCCAGCAGCATGTTTTCGCGTGCGGCCATTGTATTTCCGGGCACGTAGCTGAAACGAAGGCCCGTAGCGGCCGTCACGAACTGTAAATACTGCATGGACCGCCCGCGCAGTTCTCCACCGTTCATGTACTCGAACGGAATCAAGCCCTCCACCACCCCGACGCGCAGCACCGGGTGCAGCGCTATCCACTGCAGTTGCGCGTCGCTCAACGCGACAGAACCGGCCCAGGCGAGCGGCGAGCCCAGCATTATCAATGCCAGTAGCACTGCCTTGCACAACCCGATTGTCATGGCGTGCCGATGAGTTTATTCAGCTTGAACAGCTCGTTGTTCGAGGTGACCCCCAGCTTGCGAAACGCTGCGGTTTTCTGGGTGCTGATGGTTTTGATGCTGCGGTTGAATTTCTCGGCAATCTCACTCACCGTCATTCCCGCCAGGTAACAGCGAATGACTTCCTGCTCACGGCTGGTCAACTCCGCCTGCACCAACGCGTCAGGCGTATCGCCACGGGCTTGGCCAGTATCGCTGGTCACCGTCTCCGCCAGGCGGTAGGTCATGTCGGTACTCAGGTACACCGCACCCGCCGCCACCTTGCGGATGGCCTTGACCAACTGCGCCATTTCTTCACCCTTGCCGACAAAGCCACGGGCACCGACACGCATGGCCAGGCTGACCGTCGCCGGGTCGTGATGCGTGGACAAAACAAGGATATGACAGCTGGGAAATTTGACCCGCAAGGCGCGGATCAGTGAGACCCCGTCCAGCTCGTCAGGGTTCAGGGAGAAGTCCAGCAGCAGCAGGTCTGCTGGCGCCGAGGCGAGGCCGGCGATCAGGTCGCGGCTGCGCGCATAAATGCCAACCACTTCAAAGTTCGCCTCGGCCGCCAACGTGGCGGCTAGCCCGTGTCGAACAACTGCGTGATCATCCAGCAAAGCAATACGTATTGGTTTCATCGTGATCGACCCACTCGGCACAACGCTGTCGGAATACTGGGATACCCCACCGCTACAACGTTCAACCCGTCTTTGAGTATAAGCAAGGATCGGTAAATCACACCCCGCTAGTGCCTGGGTGTCGGGAACGAGGATCAAATACCATCAATAATGTGTTTGATCCTGAACAACTCATTGTTCGACACCACACCCAACTTGCGAAACGCCGAGGCTTTTTGTGAGCTGATGGTCTTGATGCTGCGATTGAATTTTTCGGCGATATCGGTAATGGTCATACCCGTCAAGTAACAGCGAATCACGTCCTGTTCACGCGCGGAAAGACTGACAAAACGCAAAGCTTCATCACGGTTTTGCTCGTCACCGATATGGTTCACCGCCGTCGCTTCAGCTACCCGGTAGGCCATGTCCGGGCTCAGGTAGACCTCCCCGGATGCCACCAACCGAACCGCACTGATCAACTGGTTGATATCTTCACCTTTGCCAAGAAACCCGCGCGCGCCGACACGCAGGGCCAGGATCACAGTGGCGGCATCGTGATGCGTGGAGAACATCAGAATGCGGCATTGCGGGTACTTCACTCGCAACGCACGAATCAACAAGATGCCGTCCAGTTCACTGGGCCCGAGCACAAAATCCAGCAACAGCACATCGGCGGGCAGCAACGCGAGCCCAGCCATCGCTTCACGGCTGCGGGCGTAGACACCCACCACCTCAAAATCAGGTTCCTGCTGCAATCGATTGATTAACCCGTGCCGCACGATTGCATGATCATCGAGCAAAGCGATTCTTAAGCATTTCATAACGTGGAAGGCACTCTTTATAACGAGCAAAAGGATGAGGCCTGCAACATTCTCATCTTTAGTAAGTTCTCGTCATCGCAGACGAACCTATAAAATCAACGGCATCCGTGATATTGAACAATCGCACATAACACACATAACAACAGCCAAACCCACTCAGTGACCGCTAGTTTTCAAACAGTGAGTGGATGCGAAAGTTAATGCACGGGCACTCATTCGGGTATCAGATCACTCCTAAAAGCGCCCAGCACCAGCACTATTTTCCCGCTGAATAACAAAGTTCAAGAAATCGTCCATTTCCATTGGGCGAGCCAACGCGTAACCCTGCCCCACTCGGCAACCCAAACGATAGAGCAACGCAATCGTCGACTCGTCTTCGATGCCCTCAGCCACCAAATTCAAACTGAGCAGTCGCGCCCAATTGACGATACCGGCAATGACTTTGCGTGAAGACGAGTGCTGTTCAACCCCACGCACAAACGATCCGTCAATTTTCATCTCATCAAACGAAAGGTTCGCCAACAGGTTCAACGTAGCCGCGCCCGTGCCGAAGTCGTCCATCGATACCTGGAACCCCTTGGCCCGAATCGCCGTCAACGAGGCGGACAGGTAGAGTTCATCCGGTTCGGGCACATCTTCTGTAAGTTCGATTTTCAGCAGCCGGTTCGGCAGGCCGGCCTGGCGCATCCGCGCGGCCAGGCGCTCGGAGAAGTCGGGGGTGCAAATGGTTTTTGCCGACGCGTTTACAGCAATGGGAATGCCGATATGTTCGCGTTTGAGCGCGAGCATGGCCTTGATCGTCCACATCTCCACCAGGCTGAACAGCAGCAGGTCCAGACCCAGGCGGTTGACCAAGGGCATCAATACCGAAGGAGGGATTTCCCCAAACCGTGGATGCTTCCAACGCACCAGCGCTTCGGCTCCCACGATACGCCGGCTCAGCAGCTCAAATTGCGGTTGGAACACAAAGCGCAAGCCCTCGCCTGTGGTCAGCGCGTTGATCACCTCATCTTCGGCCAAGTCATCGAACGTGTTCATGTTCAGCCTTGCGTCCGGCTGCGTACGCGTCAGCACGACCGCGCGCAACGCGTCGCCCAGCGCCAGGGTTGCGCCTTCGCGCAGGATTTGCACGGAGATCCCCGCCGTTCGCGCCAACCGCGCATGGGACTCCAGCGCACTGACCGCAACCCCGCCCATGTACTTGATCCAGAGCGGGCTTGCAGGCGTTTTACGGGTCACGTCGACCTCGCCCGCGGGCGCGTCCAAGGCCGTCTCTCCGGTCCAGAAGATGCAGGGCAACCGGGCCAGTGTGCCTGCTTCGTGCAGCCCCCTGAGCAGGCTCGGCAACATCAGCCCATCACCGCACTCTGGGCGAATTTCGCAGACAATGACGTCGATCGGGGACTCGCGCAGCCAAGCCTCAACGGCGCTCAAGGTGCCAATATTGGCGATCGGCGTAACCCCCATGCTGCTCAAGGCGAAGGCGAGCCGATGCGCACAGGCAGCATCGGATGCCAAAGTGACGACACGTAGCGCGCTGAACTCGTTGGGCACGACGGCATTTTGGATCATGACAAAAATTTCCTGAGATTGTTTCAGGAAAAAAGCTTATCAGCGCCAAAACAGAAACAAATAGGACTGGGACTAAAACCGCAGTACCGCTCAGTCAACCAGTTCGCCCTTACGCGCCAACGCCCACGGCGCAACCAACCGTTGCGGCGTCTGGCAGGCTTTACGCTTAAACACAAAGTTGCGGCACTTCTCGGCAAACTGCTGGCGGTTGTGCACCATGTCCAGTTCCATCTGGGCCAACTCGTTTTGGCGGCAGCGGTCCATTGGTTCAAGGTCGATAGTGGCTTTGCGCACGCGTTGCGCGGCGTATTTCTCATCGCTCAGCGCGCCTTGGGCCGCTTGCAGCAACCATGCACTGAACTCCTCCGGGCAACGTGGCCCAATGTCCTGCACCATGCCCCACTGCTGTGCCTGAATAGCGCTGATCGGCAGGCACTCTTCGGTGAGCTTATGGGCAATTTCACTGCCCACCGCGCGGGGCAGGCTGTAGGTCCAGTATTCGGAGCCATACAGCCCCATGCTCTTGTAATGCGGGTTAAGCACCACACCGGCGCGGGCGAAAACAATATCGGCCGCCAGGGCCAGCATCACACCGCCGGCACCGGCACTGCCAGTCAGGCCACTGACCACCAGTTGCCGGGCGGTCAGCAGTTCCTGGCACACATCATCGATCGCCTGGATATTCGCCCAAGCCTCCAGCCCCGGCACGGGTGCGGCCTGGATGACGTTGAGGTGTACGCCATTGGAAAAGCTGCCGCGCCCGCCTTTGATCAGCAGCACCTGGGTGTTCCGTGCCTTGGCCCAGCGCAGTGCAACGACCAGCCGCTGGCATTGTTCAGTGCTCATGGCGCCGTTGTAGAACTCGAAGGTCAATTCGCCGACAGGGCCGCATTCACGGTAGCGAATCGGTTGATAGGCCTGTGCATTGAAGGCTTGGTGGGCAATCGAGCTGTCCAGTACGGGCACACCCGCCAGGCGCCCGGCCAGTACGTGACGGGCCGGCAACTTAAAGGTTTCCTCGCCTGGCTGAGCCTTGCGTTTAAGTGAGCCGACCCACACGCTTTGATCGCCGGCCGCGACCAATACCGCATCATCCTGTACCGCAAGCATTTCACCCGGCAGGCCCCGGCGTGCATCCAGGTGCGCGTCGTACAGGTAATACTGCTCGCCGTGAATACTGGCCAATACACCCGGCTGGCCGTCGGCGGCGTCGATGCTGCGTTTGATGAAGCGTGCGCAGTCGTGCCAGCTGAAGGCACGGTCTACCTGCTTCATGTTCGGCTGCAAGCGCCCGATGACGCTGGGTTGCGTGTAATCCAGTGGCGCAGGGAGCACACCACGGGTGAATTTTTCCACCACCTCGCGGATGCAAGTGATCGCCGCATCACTCACCAGGCCGTTATACAACTCGGCCTTTCGCACCTCGGCGGGCATGTCGAATTCACAGGTTGACCACACCGGCCCCGCGTCCATCTCCTCCACCGCCTGCAATGCGGTGACGCCCCAGCGACGCGCCTGCTGGGTGATGGCCCAGTCCAGCGCGCTGGCGCCACGGTCACCGACAATCCCCGGATGAATGATCACCAGCGGGCGGTCGAGGTTGCTCCACAGTTGCTGCGGCACGCGGTCCTTGAGGAAAGGGCAGATCACCAGGTCGGCGTCGGATTCCTCGATTTGCCGGCACACCGAGGCTTCATCGGTGAACAGCACCACGCTAGGGTCAAACCCCGACTGGCGCAAGTCCAGCCAGGCCCGCTGGGTCAGACCGTTGAATGCTGAGGACAACAAGATGATCTTCAATGATCGCATGGCAGACTCTTCCTTGAGGTGCACGGCCACAGGCTCGCATTGAGCCGTCCCTGGCCTTTGATGGAAGCACAAGGTTAAAAGGCCTGCCAGGCGGGGCACATGATCGAGATCAATCTTCGGTCAGCCTGTGGGGAATTGCGTCGCAAGAACCGGAGTTTCAGCGACTTGGCGCCCGCCTACACTGGCGCAAATGCACAGTGACCGAGGTTTTGATGACCACACTTGCCGCCACCCTGGAACGCCTGGACTGGCAATCCATCGGCCTGGAACTCGACCGCGAAGGGTTTATCGTGCTTCCCGGCCTGTTCGGGCTTGAGGCTCCAGGTTTGTTCGGCAACCTTCTAAACAGCTTTTATCCGCCATTGGCACAGGTTTCCAACCAGTGGAATGACATCCTGCAACTGCCCTACCGCTTCCCTCCACAACTCACCGACTTTCACACGCAGTGCCGGGCCGTCGGCCAGCAACGAGAGCTGTCTCGGTTGACGTGCCTACATGAAGACGAACACCTGGCGCTGGGGCAGGATGCCGAGGGTGAGTACCTATTTCCGTTTCAACTGGTCGGCGTGCTGTCTGCTCCAGGCGAGGACTTCACCGGCGGTGAATTTATCCTCACCGAGCAACGCCCCAGAATGCAATCGCGGCCGATGGTGCTGCCGTTGCAGCGTGGCGACCTGGCCGTGATCACCACGGCGCACCGACCGTTCAAGGGCAGCAAGGGTTACTACCGGGTGAATATAAAACACGCGATCAGCCCGGTCCGAAGCGGCGAACGGCGCGGTTTTTTGCTCAGTTTTCACTTCGGCCCTGGGGCGCCCCATGACAGCTGAGCGTGTATGGCGGTTGTTGGGCAGCGATGGTCAACCCTACTCAAGCACCCAAGCCGGCACGCTGGGTGGCCATCGACGCGGCAAACGCTACGGCCTGCTGGATTGCCGCGCGGCGCTGCACGCCATCGCCCGTGGCGGCTATGTGCAGCACCGGGTGTTTTTCCTCAATCAAGCCAGCGCCATCGCTGCGGGCTATCGCCCTTGCGCCGTGTGCATGCCGGCCGAGTATCGCCTATGGAAACTTCAGCAGCCTTTATGAACACTCACCTGGAACACCTCGATTGGCCAACGATAGAAGCGGCCTTGATGAACGACGGTTTCGCGCTGTTGCCACGACTGTTGACTCGGCAAACGTGCCAGCAACTCGCGGCACTCTATGCCGATGAAACCCATTTCCGCAGCCGCATTGTCATGCAGCGCTACGCTTTCGGGCGCGGTGAATACCAATACTTTCGCTACCCGCTGCCGGCACTCGTCGACAGCCTGCGCTCGCGCCTGTACGAGCGCCTCGCACCGGTCGCCAACCGCTGGCACGCGGCGCTGAAGATCAATCAACGATTCCCCGACACCCATGTCGAGTTCAAAGCGATCTGTCACCAGGCCGGCCAATGCAGGCCCACGCCGCTGATGCTGCGTTATCGGCAAGATGACTACACCTGCCTGCATCAGGACTTGTATGGCGAGCAGGTGTTTCCGTTTCAGGTGGTGTTTCTGCTGGACCAGCCAGGTGTGGACTTCGAAGGCGGTGAGTTCGTCCTCACCCACTCCGGTTCCAGCAAAGCCGCACGGGCTGAGGTGGTCCCCCTTGAACAAGGCCAGGCACTGATCTTTGCCGTCAACAGCCGCCCGGCACGTTCCGCGCGTGGTTTTTGCAAAGTCAGCGTACGTCATGGTGTGAGCCGTCTGCATCGTGGAGAGCGCCATACGTTGGGGATCATTTTTCACGATGCCAAATGAATGCGGTCAACGGTCGGGATTCTGCTTTCATGTGGGAGCGGGCTTGCTCGCGAATACGGTGTGCCAGACACCTGGGTATTGACTGATCCATCGCATTCGCGGGCAAGCCCGCTCCCACACGATGCGTGCAGCCCTTGGATTTGGCGCCTATAACTGCTGTAGTGAAAAAACCACCTGACGGAGCCTCACTATGAACCCGACAAAAACCGCACTGGTCCTGATTGAATTCCAAAACGACTTCACCACTGCGGATGGCGTGTTTCACGACGCAGTCAAAGGCGTCATGCACAGCACCGACATGCTGGCGAACACTGCAACCACGGTTGAGCAAGCACGAAAACTCGGTGTGAAGATCATCCATATGCCGATCCAGTTCGCTGACGGCTACCCTGAGCTGACGCACCGTTCCTACGGCATTCTCAAGGGTGTGGCAGACGGCAGCGCCTTCCGCGCCGGCAGCTGGGGCGCCGAAATCACCGAAGCGCTGAGCCGTGAGCCGGCTGACATCCTGATCGAGGGCAAACGTGGCCTGGATGCGTTTGCCACCACCGGCCTTGACCTGGTGCTGCGCAACAACGGCATCCAGAACCTAGTCGTCGCAGGCTTTTTGACCAATTGCTGCGTCGAAGGCACGGTTCGATCGGGTTATGAGAAAGGCTACGACGTGGTGACGTTGACCGACTGCACCGCCACCTTCAGTGATGAGCAACAACAAGCCGCCGAGAATTTCACCCTGCCGATGTTCTCGCAAACGCTGAAACACACCCAGTTTCTACAAGCGTTGAACGCCCAATAAAAAAGGCGGCGACCCGTTCACGAGTCGCCGCCTTTTGTGCCTGTTGGCCTCACTCGGTCGGCGCGTACTGCATCTCACCGTTGCCAAACGACCAATCTTCGCGTTTTACATCAACAAGGCTGATCCACACATCTTCTTTGCGCAGCCCGGTTTTGGCGTGGATGCCCTCAGCGATAAATTTATAAAAAGCCTTTTTCACCTCGATGCTGCGCCCGGCACTCCAGGTCACCTGGATAAATACGATGTTCGGCGTGTAGGTAATCCCCAGATAACCCGCCGCCGGATACACCAGCTCATCCTTGGCGTGACGGTTGATGATCTGGAATTTGTCGTGCTCAGGCACGTTGGCCACGCTGGTCATGGCGGCATAGACCACATCGCCAATCGCAGCGGCGGTTTCAGTGGAAGTGTCGGCGGCCAGGTCGATTCGAACTAAAGGCATGGGAAATTCCTCGGCAGGTCAGTGGCCGGTGCTCAAACGTGGCCATTGGCACTACGCTAGCTCGAACATCAAAATACATCAAGCGCATATTTTTATATTTAATTATGCGAATTACGCATTTTAAATACTCTCCAGCACAAAGCCGTAATAAGCACGCATATGCCCCGTAAGAGCATGCATTCAGCTGTGCCGCACCACACTGTCTTGCAGCGCCACGCGCCCAACGTCGACAAAGTTCGAGGCCGAATGCGGGTCGGCATGCCCGAAGGAAATGCCGAACATTAGCTTCAATTCATCACTCACCCCCAGCACTTCCCGCACGGTTTCGGCGTACATACCCAACAGCGTCTGGGGAATCCCGCCCAGGCCGCGCGCCTGCAGCGACAGCAGGAAAGTCTGCGCATACATGCCGATATCGCCCGCCGCGCGCACGTAATCGCTGATCTTGGGCATGAACAGAAAGGCCACATGGGGCGCATCGAAAAAGGTCAGGTTGTGACGCAAGCAGGCGGCGCGGGCGGCATGGTCGTCACGGCCAATATCAATCGCCTCGTAGCGTGCGCGGCCACTCGCCTGCGCACGCTCGGCAAACACGCCGGTGTAGGCCGCCATATCGAACTCAAAATCCGGGGTGAAATGTTGGCGATCATCGGCTGCCAGCAATGCTGCAGAGAGACGCTCACGGGCCGCGCCGCTCACCACGTGCACCTGCCATGGCTGAGTGTTGCAGTTCGACGGGCTGTGCTGGGCATCCAGCAGGACACGATTGAGTTGATGCTCGCTCACGGGCGTCGGTAAAAACTGACGGGTAACACGGCGGCTGCGGGCGATGTCTTGGAAAATGTCTGGCGCGTTCATCGAAGCTCTCCTGGAAAAGGTGCTAGCTTATTCACCACGCTTATAAGGATAAATGCACCGATGATTGTCACATTCACAACCAAAAGTGATGACTGATGGACAAGTTTCGCGCCATGCAGGTGTTTGTCACCGCCACCGATGCCGGCTCCTTCGCCGCCGCTGCCAACCTGCTTCAGCTGTCGCCGCAAATGATCGCGCGCTACATCGAGCACCTCGAACAGCACCTGCAAGTGCGCCTGCTCAACCGCACCACCCGACGCCAGCAACTCACCGAGTTCGGCCGCGCGTACTACGCCCGTTGCGTGCGTGTGTTGGCCGATGTCGAAGCCGCTGATGCGCTGGCGCTGGACACCCATGCCCAGCCCATGGGCGCACTGAAGATCAGCGCACCGCAAAACTTTGGGGCGCAAAGCCTGATGCCAGTGATCAATCAGTTCCTGGCCGAGCACCCCTTGGTGGAGATCGACCTTGACCTCACGGACCGCTACGTCGACCTGATCGCCGAAGGCGTCGAAGCCGCCTTTCGGATTGGTGAGCCAGGTGTGGCCGACAGCACCAGCCTGGTGGTACGCCCATTGCGCCCCTACCAACTGCTGGTGTGCGCTTCCCCGGCTTACTTGCAGGCACACGGCACACCGGTGCATCCCAGTGATTTGTCCAGCCACGCGTGCCTGGGCTATGTGTTCACCGACCGGGTGATGGACAAAGAATGGGTGTTCACCCGCCACGGCAAAGCCTTTCCGGTATCGGTCGCCAGCCGTTTACGGGTCAACAGTGCCGATGCCCAACTCAAGGCCGCCATCGCCGGTTTCGGCATGGTGATGGCCGCCCTCGAC
Source organism: Pseudomonas sp. ChxA (assembly GCF_030263855.1). Lineage (NCBI taxonomy): Bacteria > Pseudomonadati > Pseudomonadota > Gammaproteobacteria > Pseudomonadales > Pseudomonadaceae > Pseudomonas > Pseudomonas sp. ChxA. The sequence continues at coordinate 3,392,337 of NZ_JARPMK010000001.1, read as the reverse complement.
CTGCTCGCCCCGGCGCTGGCCAGTGGGCAACTGGTGCGGGTGTTGCCCAACTATGAAGGGCCATCAAAACCCATGAGCCTGATCTATCCGGCAGACCGCCAGCGCACGGCGAAGCTGCGGCATTTTATCGATCAGGTCATGAACGCCTTCGGCCCCTAAAGCATCGGCGACAGGCTGACCACCCGCAGCGCCAGCCCCTCATACGCGTCCAACGTGATGGTGAACTCACCCTCAGCAGTAAGATCGCCCTCGACCCGCTCATTGATAATGTCCACCACCGGCCCTGGCGCAATGTCGGGCAGGTGCAGGGTTTCGGTCAGCGCGGTACTGCCGAAGTTGAGCGCGGTGATTTGCGTGCCCTTCCCGGCCGGCAACTCGTGAACCATGATCAGCAGCCCCGGATGCTCCACATCCGGCACCAGGATCTGGCGGCTGGCAGCGATTCCGTAGGCGTTGCGCACGGCGAGAATTTTCTGCAACTGGGACGCGAACGAGTCCGGGTCCTGCAACTGGCTGTTGAGGCTGCCGTAGAGGGTTTTCGCCCGTGGCATCTGGCCCGCGGACAGTTCGGCATCCGGGTTTAAATCCACCAGGTCATAGGCGCCGCGATGAATCCAGCGGGTGTCGCCATCGCCCATCAAGTGAGAAACTGCATCGGCCGCCAACGGCAACGCGCCGACCAAGTCCCAGCCGGACAAGGCAAACACCCCAGGCTGCATGGCGTTGTACATCACCAGCAGTACATGGATACGGCGGATCTGCTCGATATCGGCCGGCGTGATCGCCTCCAGGTCACGGATGCCCAAGGCTGCCGTGATGATGCTGGCGGTGGTGCAGGAAACCCCATTGGTGACGAATTTGAGGTTATACGGCGCATGCTCGCCGGCCAGGCGCTCATACATTTGCTCGCGGATATGCTCACGCAGGCTGTTGCCGGGGAACGTCTGGCCCTGGTAGAGGTAGCTGTCGTGGGCATGCAGGGTCCAGAAATGCACCAGTTCCAGGGTCAGTTCATCGTGGTTTTGCAGCGCATGAATCAAGGAGCCAGGGTCGATGCCCTGGCTGTGCATCTCGCGCAGCATCAGGCGCAAAAACTCGGTGTCGCCCATCAGCAACGCGTGCTGATACGCCGGGCGCGTGATGAAGTCATAGGACAGGTCGGCACCGCCATGGGACATGGCGGCGATATCGTCGACGGTGAGGTTCAACTCTTGAAAGCTGAAGCCGCCCGCCTTGCGAATCGCCCCGCCCAGCAACTGGTTACCGGTGATCGACAGTGGGTGGCTTTCCGACCAGGCGGTGCCGTCCAGCTTGCGTTCCACGCCGAGAAAGCCATTGGCGTCCAAGCGCAAGATCTTGGCGCCCATTACATCAATGGCATGCAGGGCGTCGCCGATGATCATCTGCTGCGCGGCGAACGAAGGGTCCAGCCAGTTCAGCGACGGCTGGCCTTCCTTGAAGTAATGCAGGTACACCCAGCGGCGCGGCTTGGCGTCCACGCCAATGACCACCGGGGTTGCGCTCCAGTCGGTTTCCTTGACGCCCGGCTCGAAGAAAATCACCCGCTGCAACTGGCCGACGATGTAATGCTTGTCGCGCAGTGCATCCACCTGCGCAGGGCTGAGGTTCTGCGCATCACGCCCTTCGGCGACGTCAGGTAACAGCGACCAGTCTTCCTCGCGGATCTCGACCATGTGGTAGAGCCCCGGATAGTCCTCATACGCCATCTCGGCCAGGCGGAAGTCCGCGCCCTTGCCGGTGTGGGATGGGATCACATCATCGATGATCACCGCATTGTGCGCGGCGGCCATGCGCGTCAGGGCCTGCAACTGCGCCTCGGTGCCCAGTTGCGGGTCGATCTCGAAGCTGATGCGGTCGAAATTGCCATCGATGGTCGGCGTATGCCGCGTACCGTCGAGCCCGCCGGACTTTTTCAACGGGCCGTTGTGAATGCCCTGGATGCCAATTTTCGACAACGCCTGCCACAGGCTTTCGTCGCCCAGGGCTTCGAGCACCGTGCCGTTTTCACGGGTCACAATCGAGGCCGGGTACGCGGTGAACCACACGGACGACAACGCTGAGGCATCACGCGGCCGGGTCTGCGCATACGGCTGCTGCCACAAACGCCCTTGCCCGCTATAGAGCTTGGCCCGCTGACGCGCCGCATTGAGCATGGATTGTTGCACCAGCCAGTTCACATGATCGTTATCCGCCGCCGTCATAAGCCTGTTTCCTCTTGCCGTGAAAAGGTGATTGGTAAGCATAGGAGCGGCGGAGGCCTTGATTCGTTGCATTTACTCCAATTGCCGGTACTGCCTGGGCGTAAACCCGGTCAATGCCTTGAACTGGCGGGTAAATGCGCTGTGGTCGGTGTAGCCGCATTGCAGCGCCACCTCGGTGATCGGCAGGTCGGTGTGCAACAGCCGGTGCGCATGTTCCAGACGCACCTTCTGGATCATCTGCCGAGGCGTGAGATGGAACACGCGTTTGCAGTAGCGCTCCAGCTGCGCCACGGAGATCCCGGCAATGCGGGTCAGCTCACCGAGGGTGACACGGCGGTTGAAATGCTGGCGTATGTGCTCATCAACAGCGGCCAGGCGCTGGTAGGCCGGGTGCTTTTCGCTGGCCGATTGCAGGTCCACCGAAATACCCGCCAGGCCGATGATCGCGCCCTTGTCGTTGTACAGCGGCCATTTGTGCGTCAGGCACCAGCCCGGTTCGCGGCTGCCATACAGGTGCAGCTCTAGCTGGTCTTCGAGCACAAAGCCCTGCTGCAGCACGCGCCGGTCTTGCTCGGTGTAGCCCGGCCCCAATTGCGCGGGGAACACTTCGGCACTGGTCTTGCCCAGCAGCGGCTGCAACTGTTTGAGCCCGCAGCGTTGCACCAGGGTGTGGTTGGCAAGGACGTAGCGGGCGTCGATGTCCTTGATGAAAATCGCGGCATTGGGGATTACGTCGAGCAAGGGCAACAACTGCGCGACCCCGGCCAATAGCTGCTCGATGCTGTTGGGGCGATTGGCCTGTAGAAAGCTCGCAAATGCACTGGGCACCATGGCCTGAACTCCGGTTTTTTTAGCAGGTTGCCCTATGCCAGCCTTAGTATCCACACAAGGTTTGAAAGCCACACTTGGTCAAAAATGTGGGAGCTGGCTTGCCTGCGATGCAGACGCCTCGGTCATTCAGGCAAACCGAGGTGATGCAATCGCAGGCAAGCCAGCTCCCACATAAAAGCTTAGATCGGCGGATTCAAACTGTGCCGAATTCGTCATTCACATCAACGCAAAACATCAATCGCAGCGCCCTTGATCGGTTCAGGATATCGCCACTGCATGCCTATCCAATAACTCACAAGAAGGCGCCGCCATGTCTGCTCAAGGCAAGTTCAAGAAACAACTTTCACTGATGGACCTGACCTTTATCGGGTTAGGCGCCATCTTCGGTTCGGGTTGGTTATTCGCAGCCAGCCACGTGTCCGCCATCGCCGGCCCGGCGGGGATTATTTCCTGGCTGATCGGCGGGTTCGCCGTGCTGCTGCTGGGCATTGTGTACTGCGAACTCGGCGCCGCCCTGCCCCGCGCCGGTGGCGTGGTGCGTTACCCGGTGTATTCCCATGGCCCGCTGCTGGGCTACCTGATGGGCTTTATCACGCTGATCGCATTCTCAAGCCTGGTGGCAATCGAAGTGGTCGCCTCGCGCCAATACGCCGCGGCCTGGTTTCCCGAGCTGACCAAGGTCGGTTCCAGCGACCCGACCACCCTGGGCTGGCTGATGCAGTTCGCCCTGCTGTGCCTGTTCTTTGTGCTCAACTACCGCAGCGTGAAGACCTTCGCCATCGCCAATAACCTGGTGAGCGTGTTCAAGTTCATCGTGCCGCTACTGGTGATTGGTGTGCTGTTCACCTTCTTCAAACCGGCGAATTTCCAGACCCAGGGCTTTGCCCCGTTTGGCATGTCGGGCATCGAGATGGCGGTGTCGGCTGGCGGTGTGATCTTTGCCTACCTGGGCCTCACGCCGATCATCTCGGTAGCCAGTGAAGTGAAGAACCCGCAACGCACGATCCCGATTGCCTTGATCCTCTCGGTGCTGTTGTCGACCGCTATTTATGTGCTGCTGCAAACCGCATTCCTCGGTGGCGTGCCGACCGAGATGCTGGCCGATGGCTGGGCCGGTATCAGCAAGCAACTGGCGCTGCCGTATCGCGATATTGCCTTGGCACTGGGTGTAGGCTGGCTGGCTTATCTGGTGGTGGCCGACGCCGTTATCTCACCCAGCGGCTGCGGCAATATCTACATGAACGCCACGCCGCGTGTGGTGTACGGCTGGGCGCAGACCGGCACGTTTTTCAAGATCTTCACGCGCATTGATGAGAAGTCCGGCATCCCGCGCCCGGCGCTGTGGCTGACCTTTGGTTTGTCGGTGTTCTGGACCCTGCCGTTTCCGTCCTGGGAAGCGCTGATCAATGTGGTGTCGGCGGCGCTGATCTTGAGCTACGCGGTGGCCCCAGTCACCGTCGCCGCGCTGCGCCGCAATGCACCGGACATGGTTCGGCCGTTCCGGGTCAAGGGCATGGCCGTGCTCGGCCCGCTGTCGTTCATCATCGCCGCGCTGATTGTGTACTGGTCGGGCTGGAGCACCGTGTCCTGGCTGCTGGGCCTGCAAATCCTGATGTTTGTGGTGTACCTGCTGTGCGCACGCTGGGTGCCGACCGCGCACCTGAATATCAAGCAACAAGTGCGCTCGTCGGCCTGGCTGATCGGCTTCTACGCGGTGACCATCCTGCTGTCCAAGCTCGGCAGCTTCGGCGGTATCGGTGTGATCAGCCACCCGTTTGACACGCTGGTCGTCGCCCTCTGCGCCCTGGGCATCTACTACTGGGGCGCCGCCACTGGCGTGCCCGCGCACCTGGTGCGCCTGGAACACGAAGACGACGAAAGCGAAGCCGTCAGCGATGCGCATTACAGCGCGCCACTGTCCCCGGCCACTCACTGATGGAGCCTGTTATGAAGCGCCTGCATGTTATCGACTCCCACACCGGCGGCGAACCGACGCGCCTGATAATGGACGGCTTCCCTGCGCTGGCCGGCGCAACCATTGCCGACCAGCTGCATACCTTGCGCAGCGAACACGATCAATGGCGCCGCGCCTGCCTGCTGGAGCCGCGTGGCAATGACGTGCTGGTCGGTGCGCTGTACTGCGCGCCGGTCACGCCCGGCGCCACCTGCGGGGTGATCTTTTTCAACAATGCCGGTTATCTGGGCATGTGCGGCCACGGCACCATCGGCCTGGTTGCCTCCTTGCACCACCTGGGCCGCATAACGCCCGGCGTGCACACCATCGACACGCCGGTCGGCCCGGTAGCCGCCACCCTGCACGACGACGGCGCGGTGACCTTGCGCAACGTACCCGCTTACCGTCATCGCCACCAGGTGCCGGTGGACGTGCCGGGCTATGGCGTGGTGCAGGGCGATATCGCCTGGGGCGGCAACTGGTTTTTCCTGGTGTCGCAGCACGGCCACCGGCTGGCGATGGACAACGTCGACACTCTTACCGACTACACCTGGGCGATGCTCAAGGCCCTGGAAACCCAAGGCATTCACGGTGCGGACGGTGCGTTGATCGACCATATCGAACTGTTCGCCGACGACGCACACGCCGACAGCCGTAACTTCGTGATGTGCCCCGGCAAAGCCTACGACCGCTCGCCGTGCGGCACCGGCACCAGCGCCAAACTCGCGTGCCTGGCGGCTGACGACAAACTCGCGCCCGGCGCCACCTGGGTGCAAGCCAGCATCACCGGCAGCCAATTCGAAGGCCGTTATGAATGGGATGGCGAGCGCATTCGCCCCTTCATTACCGGCCGCGCCTACATGACCGCCGACAGCACCTTGCTGATCGACGAGCAGGACCCTTTTGCCTGGGGCATCTGAACCCGGGCCTTATTTAACTGAACGCTGGAGTTAGAACAATGAGCGACAACATCTTCACCGGTTGCATCCCTGCACTGATGACCCCGTGCACGCCTGAGCGCAAACCGGACTTCGACGCCCTGGTCGCCAAAGGCCGTGAACTGATCGATATCGGCATGAGCGCCGTGGTGTATTGCGGTTCCATGGGCGACTGGCCGCTGCTGACCGAAGCCGAACGCCAGGAAGGCGTGGCCCGCCTGGTCGCCGCTGGCGTGCCGACCATCGTCGGCACCGGTGCGGTCAACAGCCGTGAAGCGGTGGCCCACGCCGCCCACGCGGCCAAGGTCGGCGCCCATGGTTTGATGGTAATCCCGCGTGTGCTCTCTCGTGGCGCTTCGGCCACCGCGCAAAAGGCGCATTTCTCGGCGATCCTCAAGGCCGCGCCAAACCTGCCGGCAGTGATCTACAACAGCCCGTATTACGGCTTCGCCACCCGCGCCGACTTGTTCTTCGAACTGCGCCGCGAACACCCCAACCTGATCGGCTTCAAGGAATTCGGCGGCGGCGCCGACCTGCGCTACGCGGCAGAAAACATCACCTCCCAGGACGATGCCGTAACCCTGATGGTCGGCGTCGACACCCAGGTGGTACACGGTTTCGTCAACTGCAACGCCACCGGCGCCATCACCGGTATCGGCAACGCCCTGCCGCGCGAAGTGCTGCAACTGGTGGCCCTGAGCAAAAAAGCCGCCAAAGGCGACGCCAAGGCCCGGCGCCTGGCGCGTGAGCTGGAAGCCGCGCTGAGTGTGCTGTCGTCCTTCGACGAGGGCTGCGACCTGGTGCTGTATTACAAGCACTTGATGGTGCTCAACGGCGACCAGGGCTACGCCCTGCACTTCAACGAAACCGACGTGCTCAGCACCGCCCAACAGCGTTACGCCGAAAACCAGTACGCACTATTCCGCCAGTGGTACGCCAACTGGTCGGCTGAACAGAACGTCGCCTGACCGCTGTGCGCGCCGCTGTGGTGCTCACAGCGGCCAACCCTCTTTTTTCAAGGACTCCCCATGACTCTGACGGGCAAGATGCTGATCGGTCAGCACGCAGTCTGCGGCCATCGCCAAGCGATCCAGGCCATTAATCCCGCCACCGACCAGCCCTTGGCGCCCGCCTACCTTGGCGGCGATGGCGAGCATGTCGAACAGGCCTGTGCCTTGGCCTGGGCGGCGTTTGACGCCTATCGCGAAACTTCGCTGGCAGCGCGCGCGGGGTTTCTTGAAACCATCGCCGACAACATTGAAGCCCTCGGCGATGAGTTGATCGAACGCGCGATGGCCGAAACCGGCCTGCCGCGCGCGCGGATCCAGGGCGAACGCGGCCGCACCTGCGCGCAATTGCGCACATTCGCCCGCACGGTGCGCGCCGGTGAATGGCTGGATGTGCGCGTCGACACCGCGCAACCGGCGCGTGAGCCAATGCCGCGCGGGGACCTGCGCCAACGGCACATTGCACTGGGGCCGGTGGCAGTGTTTGGTGCGAGCAATTTCCCCTTGGCGTTTTCGGTGGCGGGCGGCGATACCGCCTCTGCACTCGCTGCCGGTTGCCCGGTGGTGGTCAAGGCCCATGGCGCGCATCCCGGCACCAGTGAACTGGTCGGCCGTGCGCTGGCCAAGTCGGTTAAAGACTGTGGTTTGCCCGACGGTGTGTTTTCGCTGTTGTATGGCTCGGGTCGCGAAGTCGGCATTGCCTTGGTCACCGACCCGCGTATCAAGGCCGTGGGGTTTACCGGCTCACGCAGCGGCGGTATCGCCCTGACCCAGGCGGCGCAAGCGCGGCCGGAGCCGATTCCAGTGTATGCGGAAATGAGTTCGATCAACCCGGTGTACCTGTTTGCTGCGGCGTTGCAAGCACGTGCAGAGGCGTTGGCCCAGGGTTTTGTCGCCTCATTGACCCAAGGCGCCGGGCAGTTTTGCACCAACCCTGGCCTGGTGATTGCGGTAGCAGGCCCGGCACTCGAGCGCTTTGTTGCCACGGTGAGTGAGTTGCTCCCGGCATGCGCCGCCCAGACCATGCTGACACCGGGTATCTTCCAGGCGTATCAAACCGGCGTCGGCACCTTGGCCCAACACGCACAAGTGGCGGCCAAAGGCTTGGCGGCACAAGGCCCGAATCAAGGCCAGGCGCAGCTGTTTGTGACCGAGGCCAGCGCGTTTTTGCGCAATGAGCATCTGCAAGCGGAAGTCTTCGGCGCGGCCTCCTTGGTCGTGGCGTGTGCCAACGACGAGGAAGTGCGCCAGGTTTCCGAGCATTTGGAAGGCCAGTTGACCGCCACATTGCACCTGGACGACGCCGATCTGACACGTGCCCAAGCCCTGCTGCCGGTATTGGAACGCAAGGCCGGGCGCCTGCTGGTCAACGGCTGGCCGACCGGTGTGGAAGTGTGCGACGCCATGGTCCACGGCGGCCCGTTCCCGGCCACCAGCGACTCGCGAAGCACCTCGGTTGGCACCGCAGCGATCCTGCGCTTTCTGCGCCCGGTGTGTTACCAGGACTTCCCGGACAGTTTACTGCCCGCTGCGCTGCAACACGCCAACCCGCTGCTGTTTCGGCGCTTGCTCGACGGCCAGAGAGAGGCTTGAGCGATGAGCGACAGCAAGCGTGCTGATATCGCTGTGATCGGCGCCGGCATCATTGGCGTCGCCTGCGCCCTGCAATTGGCCCGTCAAGGCCAACGCGTGGTGGTCATCGACCCACAGGCGCCGGGCATGGGCGCCTCCTATGGCAACGCCGGGCATTTGGCCACCGAGCAAGTGTTCCCAATTGCCGACGTGTCGATCCTCAAGCGCCTGCCCGCCATGCTGATGGACCCTATGGGCCCGCTGCGCCTGGACTGGAAGTACCTGCCACGCGCCCTGCCCTGGTTCGCGCGGCTGTTGCTAAACCTGCGCCCGGCAAGCTACCGGCGCACGGTGGCGGGCATTCGCGCACTGAATGAGGCCAGCCTGGGCGCGTGGCAGCGCCTGCTGCTGTCCATTGAACAGCCGCAGTTGTTGCACGCCGAGGGTTCGTTGCTGGTATTTGAGCGTGCCGCGTCCGGCGAAGCCATCGACGCGTTGCGCCAACGCATGCAGCAGCAGAATGTGCCGGTGGATTTCTGGTCGGGCGAGGCAATACGCAAGGCCGCACCGCAACTGAGCGATGCGATCCAGGGCGGCCTGTTCTTCCCGGGCACCGGGCATTTTATTGATCCGTACAGCGTGGTGGGCGCACTGGTGAGCGCGGCCAAGGCGTGTGGTGTGCAGTTTGTGCAGCAACGCGTACTCGATGGGCGCCTGGAGTCGGACGGCGTATCGCTGCTGACCGATCAAGGCAGCCTGACCGCCCGCCAGGTGCTGATCGCCTGCGGCGCCCATTCGGCCAAACTCACCGCTGCACTCACCGGCCAGCAGGTCCCGCTCGACACCGAGCGCGGCTACCACCTGATGCTGCCCCACGAACACGGTCGCCTGCCCTTTGCCGTCACGTCGTTCGAGCGCAAATTCATCATGACGCCCATGAACGATGGCTTGCGCCTGGCCGGCACGGTCGAATTCGCAGGCTTGGAGCGCCCCGCCAATATGCAACGCGCCTGGCAGTTGCACCGCTTGAGCCACGGCTTGTTTCGCCAGGACTTGAGTGCCCGGGACGCAACCCCATGGATGGGCTTTCGCCCGTCGCTGCCGGACTCGCTGCCGATCATTGATCGGGTGGCGGATGGCAAGGTATTGCTTGCGTTTGGGCATCAACACTTGGGATTGACACAGGCGGCGGTGACGGCGGAGATGGTCGTGCAACTGGCCACGCTTGATAAGCGCATGGCGCTGCCGGACCTGGCCCCTTACCGATTAGCGCGCTTTTAAGTCTTAGATGTTCTTGTGGCGAGCAGGATTGCCCTGCGTTGGGCTGCGCAGCAGCCCCACACCGTTACACCTGACTCATCGAGTCGTCTGAATCAGGGGCGGCTTCGCCACCCAGCGCAGGGCAAGCCTGCTCGCCACAGTGACAGTGTTCGCCCTTGAATGAAGACACCTCCGGTTTTTCAAAGATCTTTTACCGATTGGCACGCTTTCAGGTCTTGGATGTTCTTGTGGCGAGCAGGCTTGCCCTGCGTCGGGCTGCGCAGCAGCCCCACACCATTACACCTGACTCACCGAGTCGTCTGAATGAGGGGCGGCTTCGCCCCCCAACGCAGGGCAAGCCTGCTCGCCACAGTGACAGGGTTCGCCCTTGAATGAAGACACCTCCGGTTTTTCAAAGATCCTGGAACGGCTGCTTTCTGGCACCTTACGATTGGTACGCTTTCAGGTCTTGGATGTTCTTGTGGCGAGCAGGCTTGCCCTGCGCTGGGCTGCGCAGCAGCCCCACACCATTACACCTGACTCACCGCGTCGTCTGAATGAGGGGCGGCTTCGCCACCCAACGCAGGGCAAGCCTGCTCGCCACGGTGGCAGTGTTCGCCCTTGAATGAAGACAACTCCGGTTTTTCAAAGATCTTGGAACGGCTGCTTTCTGGCACCTTACCGATTGGCACGCTTTCAGGTCTTGGATGTTCTTGTGGCGAGCAGGCTTGCCCTGCGCTGGGCTGCGCAGCAGCCCCACACCATTACACCTGACTCACCGAGTCGTCTGAATGAGGGGCGGCTTCGCCACCCAACGCAGGGCAAGCCTGCTCGCCACAGTCACAGTCACAGTCACAGTCACAGTGACTGTGTTTGCCCTCGACGCTACTTGACCAAGCGCTTCTCTTTGGACGGCCGATAGCCGAAATACGCGCTGTAGCACTTACTGAAGTGGCTCGGCGACACAAACCCGCACGCCACCAGCACATCCACCTGTGACAGCTCGGTGTGCTGCAACAGGCGCCGCGCCTCGGTCACGCGCAATTCCATGTAGTAGCGTTGCGGAGTGGTGCCCAGTTGCTCCTTGAACAGGCGCTCGAGCTGGCGCCGCGAGCGGCCGGCGTAGACCGCCAATTGGTCCAGCTCCAAGGGTTCTTCAAGGTTGGCGTCCATCAGTTTCACCACTTCACGCAGTGGCGCGCTGACGCTGATGTTTTCCGTGGGTTTGATACGCCGGTAGCGCGACTCTTCAAAAGACAGGATGTCTTCGATGCCTTCGACCAAGGCTTTGCCATGCAGGCTTTTGATCCAATCCAGGGCCATGTGGAACGCGCCCGAAGGGCTGGACGCCGTGAGGCGTTCGCGGTCGATCACATAGGGTTCGCTGGTGACCTGGGCAGCTTTGGAGACTTCCGACAGCGCCGGGCGATGTTCCGGGTGGATCGCGCAGCGGTAACCCTGCAATAACCCGGCGCGGCCAAGGAACCAGGCGCCGTTCCACAGGCCGGCGAGGCTCACGCCCTGTTCGGCGGCGCTGCGCAACAGCTGGTTGAAATCCTCGCCGGCTTTGAGTTCGGTGCGAAAACCGCCGCAGATCACCAGCAAATCCAGGTCGGGCAATGCCGACGCTTCCAGCCGCGCATCCGGGCGGATTACCAGGCCCAGGTCGCTGATGACTTCGCCCTCGTCACACCCGAAGGTACGCGTGGCAAACAGATCGGGGCGCAACAGGTTGGCGGTGATCAGGGTGTCGAGGGTCTGGGTGAATGCCGGCAGGGAGAAGTGTTCGAGCAGCAAAAAACCGACGCGGGTGACCGGCGACGGCTGCTGGAAGTTTTCATTCAGGTAGCGCAGGTTCTTGCCTTTCATGCCACCGCTGAACTGGCGTCTTTCCATCGAGGGTTGGCCCACTCTTATTGTTGATGCAATGGTCGCTATCTTAGGGGCAAATGCGCCGCCTGTCGTGCCGCATTCCGGCGAAGAATAATTGCTATGCTCCGCGCCTCTCTACTGGCCGCCGCCACGATGGAGGACGCTTGCCTGGCGCTGTTAACCACCCTATTCGCCAGGAACTGTACATGACTCTGCAAGCCAAACTCGACGCTTTTAATGCTGACTTCGTCGCCGGCAAACCACCTTACAACGCGCCACCTGAGGTGCACGTGGTGATGAAACGCGCGACCGCTGAACTGATCGCCACCGGCCAGGCCGAACGCGCACTCAAGGTCGGCGACACAGCCCCGGCTTTCACCCTCAATAACCCTGAAGGCAAGCCTGTCTCCAGCGCTGAGCTGCTGGCCCAGGGGCCGCTGATCATCAGCTTCTACCGGGGCGTGTGGTGCCCTTACTGCAACATGGAGCTGCAGGCGCTGGAGCAAGCACTGCCAAAATTCCGTGAACTGGGTGCGAACCTGTTGGCCATCTCGCCGCAGAACAACGTCAACAGCCGCAAGTCGGTGCGTGAAAACCACCTGAGCTTCCCGATTCTGTCCGACACCTTGAGCGAGGTCGCCGACGCCTTCGGCCTGCGTTTCACGCTGCCTGACTACCTGATCGACCTGTACAAGGCCTTCGGTAACGACCTGCCGGCCTTCAACAACAATCCGGCGTGGGTATTGCCGATGCCCGCGCGTTTTGTCATCGGCCAGGACGGCGTGATCACCTACGCCGAGGTCAACCCGGACTACACTCAGCGTCCCGACCCTTCTGAGCTGCTTCCTGCACTACGTGGCTGATCCGCAACCGGCCCTTCAAGGCTGATCTTTACAAAAGCGCCCGCCTCCCAGGCCCTTAGCCTGGCAGCTGCGGGCCTATCTGATACGGTTTTTTCTTTGCTATCTGCGTCTGTATCGAAACGCCTGCGAAGCGGACAATGGGCGCCATCCCGACACTCCTGTCGACTCCCTTCCCTTCGGAGGCCTTATGACCAAGATGGCACTTTTCCTGTTCGGCTTTCTGGTGCTGACCATCGGCATCGGCTTACTGGCAACCATCTCACCGGTGTGAGGTTCAGCGTAACGCTACTGTTTTACGCAAACAGCATCGGGTACAACGACAGCACCAGCAACCCCGCCATCGCCCCGTTGAATACCCGCAACCAACGCGGTTTGCGCAGCACGTTGCGCAAGCCACTGCCGCAGACTACCCACACGCATACACTCGGCAGGTTGACCACGGCAAACACCAGCGCAATCACCAGCACATTGGTCACATAACCCTCGGCCGGTGTATAGGTGGTGATCGCCCCCAGCGCCATGATCCACGCCTTGGGGTTGACCCATTGAAATGCGGCCGCGCCGAGAAAGGTCATGGGTTTGCCGCGCTCGTCAGGGTGCTCGGACATGCCGTCAGCGGTGGCGATCTTCCATGCCAGGTAGAGCAAATAGGTCGCGCCCACGTAGCGCAGCACCGTGTAAGCCCACGGGAATAGCTTGAACACTTCACCCAGGCCCAGGCCTACCGAAATCACCAACAACATAAAGCCAATGCTGATCCCTAGCGCGTGGGGTATCGAACGGCGAAAGCCGAAATTCACCCCCGAGGCGAGCAGCATGGTGTTGTTCGGACCGGGCGTGATCGAGGACACGAAGGCAAACAGCACAAAGGCGGACAACAGGCTGGTGGACATGAACATGGCGCGGCATCCAGACGGGTGGTATGCCTGCGACAGTAGTGGGTTACAGCCCTGGCCGCCCCGTACAGCTAGGGGCGGATCGAGGCATACACTTTGGCCTTATCGAGCAGTTCGCGACAGTGTGCGGCGCTGGCTTGCGGGGCCTCGACCATCGGCAGGTGGCCGATCCCGTCTAGAATTTCCAGGCGCGCATGGGGAATGCCGGCCTGCCAGGTCTGTGCACTGGCCACCGGCACCATGCGGTCTTGCCGCCCCCACAGGATCAGGCTCGGCACCTGGATGTGCGGCAGCCAGGGCTCCATGCGCGGGCTGCCGGAGAAGTCGGCAAAAATCTCGCTCAGCTCCTCGCGGCGCTTGATATAGGTCTGCGCCTCGGCGGCCAGCAACACTTCAGGAATGAACGGTGGCGCGGCCATGGTCATGGCAAAGAACCGGTCGAACTGCGCGCGGTTATGCATCAGGAACGGGTTATCGCCGCTGTTGACCAAGGCTTCCACTTCATTGGGTTGCGGCAGGTTCACACCGGCAGCGCCGATGAGGCCCAAGGACAGCACGCGCTCAGGGTGGTGGGCCGCCAGCCAGCTCGCGACATAGGCGCCCATGGAGCTGCCGATCACATGCACCTTGTCGATATGGCACGCATCCAGCAACGCCACCATTCGCCGTGCCTGGGCGGCAATACTGTAGTCGCCGCCTGCCACGAAGGTGTTTTTACCATGGCCGGCGAGGTCCGGGATGATCACCCGGTAGTCGTCGACAAAATGCCGCGCAAACCCCAGCCATACGCCCTTGTCCGCGCTGAAACCGTGCACCAGCAGCAGCGCCGGTGCGTGGGCAGCGCCACCCTGGTAGGTGGCCAGGGTCATGCTTTTGATCGGCACACTGATGGCTTTCAAACGCGAGCGTCGCGCTTCTACCCAACCGATCAATTCAAACAACAGGTTGCCCACCCGCGGATAGGTCCACCACACCCACAGGGCAATGAGGGCAAGTACGCCGAGGGTCACTAACATCAAGGTTTCTCCGACAGTCGCGGGGGGGCTTTGCGTCACTGATCGGTATAGTTGCGCACCTTGCTTGAATCTGCGCTGAACACATCACAACTGCTTATCGGCCAACTACGGTTCCCGATGAACCCGCCGGGAACCGTTGATGTTGGCTGACAAGCCACCCGTCTCAGTTTTGTGGCCGTTGCTTGGTCGAGTCCAACTCAGCCTTTTTGCCCGTGGAGATCTCGGTGATCTGCGCGGACTTGGCGATGGCAAAGTCGAAGGTGTCCTGCATTTTGGCAATGGCGTCGGTCGAGGTGCCATCGAGCCCACCTTTGGCCGCCCAATCGAAGTTCCACACGCCGGAGAGGTTATCGGCTCCCGCCACGTCGTGGGTTTCGATCGCGGTGAACACGTCCGGGTGGCGCTCCATGTACTTGGCAGCGTCGGACACATCCGTGGGCACCTTGCCCGATGCATTGTTGGCCAGTTGCGTGAGTTCCTGCTTGGTAATCGCCGACTTGCCGGTCTGGCGCATGTAGTCGGCAATCACCTTGCTGGACTTGGCAATGTTCAACTTGTCATCGAACGTGGAAGGCGAAGACTTTGGCGTATTCGACCCGCCAGACGCGGGCGTTACGGTAGTAGACATCGGCGCTGCTCCTTCAATGGAACGAATGAAATCGTCAAGCTGACGATACCCCGACGCGGACGTTAGCATGGGCAAAGGGCCATTCCGCACGCTTCACAACATTTCACAACGCCAGGCGGGTTTTGCCGGTGTTTTCGAAGCATTGCGCCGTCAAAAATGTGGGAGCGGGCTTGCTCGCGATGGCGCTGGATCAGCTAGTACATTGGTGACTGAAAGGCTGCTGTTGCGGCATGGCTAGACGGTCCGGGGGCATATCCGTTATTTGGGTAACGGCGACCTATGGTTCCGCTCTTACAGCGGGTCACTTTTGTAAAGACACAAAAGTAACCAAAAAGTCTTCGCCCCAACACTCGGTGCCTCGCTTAGGCTCGGCATGCCCGCAATCCGCCAGTGATTTGGGGGGCCGCCGCGATGGGCCATCCTTGGCCCAGCGCGGCTAAACCGGCATCCCTGCCGGTTTACCCCCCAAATCCCTGTCGAATTGCGGCCATCGTGTTTAACGGGGCGATTCAGATCCAGATCAAAAGCGCAGATCAAAAGACCGCTGACTTCGTCATCGAAAAGGATGTAAGGGCCAGAGCAACAGCAACAGCAACAGCAAAGCAACAGCAGAGCCATACTCGGTCAAAGGTGGGAGCTGGCTTGCCTGCGATGGCATCAACTCGGTGTACCTGACACACCGAGGTGCCTGCATCGCAGGCAAGCCAGCTCCCACAGAAAAGCAGCACTTCAGTGAATGCAAATCCGCTTTAGCTTTTGATCTAACCACTCAGGTCGGCTTTCAGGCCGCCGTGCTGTAGATCTTGATCTTGATCTGAGGCGCCCCGTTAACCACGATGGCCGAACGCAGGCTTGAATCCGTGGGTAACCCGGCAGGACGCCGGGTTAGCCGCGCTGGGCCAAGGATGGCCCATCGCGGCGGCCCACGGATTCAAGCCGGAGCGAGGGGCCGAGTGGTGGGGCACAGACCTTTTGGTTACTTTTGGCTGGGCCGGCATTCCGGGCGTTTGCCAAAAGTGACCCGCCGTAAGGGCGGAACCCTAAGTAGCCGTGACCGCAGCAACGGATATACACCCCCACTGCGACGATAAAACACCCCAACACCCCAGTCGCTAATATTTGTGTAGATGCCCATGGCTATCGCGCGCAAGCCCACCCCCACAGCAAAGCAACAGTGCTGCCACTCACTGAATAATTAGCCCTTACGCAGATACGCAAACATATGCGGCACATAATCAGCCTTGCCCAGCGGCACTCCGTTATGGCGCAGGATGCTGTACGCCGTCATCAAGTGAAAGTAGAACTGCGGTGTAGCCCAATTAACGGCGTACTCATTGCCGGTCATCTCGAAGGCGATGCCGCCGGGAAGCTCGAGAGTGATTAAGTGCCCTGCCCGGCCGTCAATCACGTTGCGATCAGCCTCAGCGAGAAAGTTGAGCGTCTGATCGATCAGGCCGACCGCCGCACTCATGGAGCCTGGTGTTTCCAAGGTGGACACCGAAACGCCACTCAGCCGATCAACCGCCTCCCGCGCTTGGGTGCAGGCGTAACGGACCTGGGTCGCCAGGGCGTGCATATCGGGCGCAAGGCGTGAATCCAGGAGATTTTGCGGGTCGAAAGCCAACGCCTTTGCGTGAGCCTCACCCTTGGCCAGCAGACCTTTGAGCGTGTTAAGCATCTGCGCAAAGCAGGGAATAGTAACGGCGTAAACCGACATAGTACGTCCTTGTTCCAGGTTGAAAGTTCTGAATTGAAAACGGGATCAAGCCGGGCGCACATCCCGCTGCCTGGCCAACCCTTCCAGCGTAAACCGTGCCTGCATCAGCACCACATCACGCACCGCCTCCATCTCCTTCTGATTCACCTCGGTCCACTTCAGCGCTTCCAGCAACTTGGGCTTCTGCACCCGAAACGCCAAGCCCTGGGTGAACAGCGCCATGGAGTGAATCACCGTGCGTTCGTCCTCCACGGCAAAGCCGGAAAGGCGCGCGATCAGTTGGCGTATGACCCGACCAATGCGTGCCTTGAAGCGGTCTTCAAAGGCGGTAGTTGCGCTTTGCGGGCACAGGCCCGCCTGATGACGATCCATAAATGCGCGCCATATCGTGGTCTGGGGGCTGTCCTGGATGGTGGACACCACCGTACCCAGAATGCCCAGCGAGACGTCGATCAAGGTTTTATCGCTCGCCTTGGCCTCGGCCAACGCCGCCTCGGCGGCTTCCACGCACGGCGACATTTTGCGCCACAGCAGCGTGATCAAATGCTCGACACACTCCAGATACACGCCTTCCTTGCCATCGAAGTAGTACTGGATCGCGGGCGCATTAACCCCGGCAGCCGTGGCGATGTCACGGGTGGACGCGCGGTCATAGCCGCGCTCGCCAAACACCTCGACCGCCGCCTCGACAATACGTGCGCGGGTTTCTTCACCGCGCTGGTAACCACCTTCGGCGGCAGGTTTATGTCGTGCCATGTACAGCTCCTTTCGAATACCTGAACAAAATATACCAGTTGACAAAAATTGGCGAAAAATAGAATTTATTCCAACCGTTATAAAACTCGCACTTAAAAACCGGCTCACACCCATAGGAATGACCCGATGTCCGCAGCAACACCCTCCCCTCAGGTCATTCCTGAAGACACCGTCAATGGCCAGCGCAGCAAGGCGCGCCGGATTTTGCTGGGCATCGCCACCCTCGCGCTGCTGGGCGGCCTTGGCTGGGCTGCGTGGTGGTGGCTGAACGGGCGCTTTGTCGAAACCACCGACGACGCCTACCTGCAAGCCGACAGCATCAGCGTGGC
Organism: Pseudomonas sp. ChxA; assembly: GCF_030263855.1. NCBI lineage: Bacteria > Pseudomonadati > Pseudomonadota > Gammaproteobacteria > Pseudomonadales > Pseudomonadaceae > Pseudomonas > Pseudomonas sp. ChxA. Next base: position 3,374,476 of record NZ_JARPMK010000001.1, on the reverse strand, counting down.
GCCCAAGATCAACGGCTATGTGGCCGAGGTGCTGGTCAGCGACAACCAGAACGTCAAGCGCGGCGACGTGCTGGTGCGCCTGGATGCGCGCAAATACCAGGCGGTGAGCGACGAAGCCTCGGCGACGATTGCCGCGCGCAATGCCGACTACGCCAAAGCCCAGGCCGACCTGGTGCAACAAGACTCGACCATCGCCGAAGCCCGCGCCCAACTGCAAGGTGCCCAGGCCGACGCACAACACGCACAAACCGAAGTAGCCCGGTATGCACCGCTGGCCCGCTCCGGCGCCGAGCCAGAAGAACGCCTGGCGCAACTCAACAACCAACTGGCGCAGGCGCGCAGCACCGTGGCGGCCAAACAGGCTGCACTGCGCTCCAGCGAAACCCGCTACGGCACCCTGCAAGCCCAACTCAAGCAGGCCCAGGCGCAACTCGGCGTGGCCAAGGCCAGCGAAGCGCAAAGCCAACTGGATGTGGATGATGCCGTGATCCGCAGCCCATTGGACGGTAGGGTCGCCGACCGTGGCGTGCGCGTCGGCCAGTATGTGCAGCCCGGCACGCGATTACTGACGGTGGTGCCGATCAGTGCGATCTACCTGACCGCCAACTACAAGGAAACCCAGATCGGCGAGATGCGCCCCGGCCAGGCCGTCACGGTGCACGTGGATGCGCTGCCCGGCCGCAACTTGCAGGGGCATATCGACAGCCTGTCGCCCGGCACTGGTGCGCAGTTCGCCTTGCTGCCGCCCTCGAATGCCACCGGCAACTTCACCAAGATCGTGCAGCGTGTGCCGGTGAGGATTGCCCTTGATGTACCCGATGATATTCGCGCGTCGTTGATGCCGGGCCTATCGGCCACCGTCGACGTCGACACGCGCACCCACGCTGCGGATGCCAACCATGGCTGAGGCGCTGATGGCCGAGGCCGTCGCCGAAAAACCGCGCAACGCCTCGTTGACCGACTGGATTGCCGTTGCTGCCGGAGCATTGGGCGCGTTGCTGGCGACGTTGGACGTGTCGATCACCAACTCGGCACTGCCGCAGATCCAGGGCCAGATCGGCGCAACCGGCACCGAAGGCACGTGGATCGCCACCGGCTACCTGATGTCGGAGATCGTCATGATCCCGCTCGCCGCATGGCTGACGCGGGTATTCGGCCTGCGCCGCTTTCTGATCGGCACAGCGTTGATGTTCACCGCGTTTTCGATGTTCTGCGGCTTGTCGTCCAGCCTCGGCGCGATGATCGCCGGGCGCATCGGCCAGGGCTTTGCCGGCGGCGCCATGATCCCCACCGCGCAGACCATCGTGCGCACGCGCCTGCCCCCGCACCAACTGGCGATCGGCACCACGATGTTCGGCATGACCGTGATTCTCGGCCCGTTGCTGGGCCCGGTGATCGGCGGCTGGCTCACGGAAAACATCAACTGGCGCTGGTGTTTCTTTCTCAACCTGCCCATCAGCATTGCCCTGATAACCTTGCTGATCACCGGTCTGCCGACCGAGCGTATGAACCTGCAACGCTTTATCAGCGCCGACTGGCTGGGCATTCTCGGCCTGGCCATGGGTTTGAGTTCGCTGACCGTGGTGCTCGAAGAAGGCCAGCGCGAACACTGGTTTGATTCGCTGCTGATCATCTGGCTGAGCATCGCCACCGTCACCGGGTTCTTCCTGATTGCCGTGGGGCAACTGCGCTCAACCACCCCGATCCTGCGCCTGCAACTGGTGCTCAACAAAAGCTTTGGCAGCGTGTTGTTGATCGGCACAGCGGTCGGTGCCGGGATCTATGGCACGGCGTACCTGGTGCCGCAATTCCTGGGCATTTTGTCGGGCTACAACGCCCAGCAATCGGGCGCGATCATGCTGTTATCGGGGATCCCGGCGTTTCTGTTGATGCCGATTCTGCCGAGAATGCTGGGCCGCTACGACCTGCGCTGGATGGTCGGCGCCGGGCTGTTGCTGTACTGGGCCAGTTGCTACGTGGACACCACGCTCACCACCGACAGCGTTGGCCACGATTTCATCTGGTCGCAACTGCTGCGCGGCTTCGGGCAGATTCTGGTGATGATGCCCCTGAGCCAATTATCCATGCGCTCGGTGCAAACCCACGAAGCCGGGGATGCCGCCGGGCTGTACAACATGTCGCGCAACCTGGGCGGCACCATCGGCCTGGCCCTGCTCGGCGTGTTGATGGACCGGCGCAGCCACTTTCACGACGACATGCTGCGTGAAGGCATCCAGGCCAACAGCCAATTGGCCCAGGACCATATGGCCAGCAGCACCGCCAGTTACCTGGCACAAACCGGTGATGCGTCCACCTCACAACTGCAAGCCTTTGCGCAACTGGCCAATGATATTGCGCGGCAAGCCTCGGTCATGGCCTACAACGACTCGTTTTATCTACTGGGACTGGCGATGCTGGCGTGCCTGCCCCTGATCTTCATTCTGAAAAAGCGCACGGTAACCCGATGATCCCTCGCAAGCTTCCTCTTCTGCTCAGCGTTGCGCTGCTGTCCGCCTGCACGGTCGGCCCCGACTACCAGGGCGCCCCCAACGTCGCGCCCAAAACCCTGGCGGCCGGGCGCCTGCCGCATGCCGATCAAACCGCCCCTGGCGCACCCGCTGTCGCGCAGTGGTGGCGCACGCTGGGCGACGCGCAGCTCAACGAACTGGTGGACAAAGCCCTGCGCAACAGCCCCGACATCGCCACCGCCCAGGCCCGTTTGAAGCAATCGCGTGCCAGCCTCAGCGGTGCTCAAGCCAACGCGATGCCCAAGGTCAGCGGTGATGCTGCGATGCTCAAACTGCGCTCGCCCGACACCTCCGCGCTGGGTGGCAACAGTGGCGGCGGCCGCGGCCCGCTGAACCTCTACCTCGCCGGTTTCGATGCCAGCTGGGAGGCCGACCTGTTCGGTGGCACCCGCCGCGCCGTCGAGGCTGCGCAGGCCGAAGCCGACGCGTCCCAGGCGCAATTGGCCGATGCCCAGGTGCAGCTGGCCGCCGAAATCGTCCAGGCCTACACCGACCTGCGCGACCAGCAAGCACGCCTGGCACTGGTGGACTCCAGCGTCGACATTGAAAATCAGGCCCTGGACCTCACACAGCAGCGCCGCGAGCGCGGCGTGGCCTCGCAACTGCAACTTGAACAGGTCATCACCCAAGCCGAAAACACCCAGGCCCAGCGCCTGCCACTGCAAGCCGCCATCGTCGAATCCCTCGACCAACTCGGCCTGCTCTGCGGCCTGGAGCCCGGCGAACTGGATGGCCAACTCGCCAGTGCCCGCGCCCTGCCCGCCCTACCCAGCGCCGTGCCGCTGGCGGACCCGGCGGCGGTGCTGAAGGCGCGTCCGGATATCCGCATGGCCGAGCGTAAACTGGCCTCCAGCAACGCACAGATCGGCGAAAAAACTGCCGACTGGTTCCCCAAGCTCAGCCTCACCGGCGACCTCTCCTTCTCGGCCAGCGACCCCGGCCACCTTGCGCGCAAAGACAGCGGCACCTGGCTGATCCTGCCGCGCATCACCTGGAACGCCCTCGACTTCGGCCGCGTCGCCGCCAGCGTCAAAGGCGCCGAGGCCGGACGCGATGAAGCCTTGGCGCAATACAAGAGCGTGGTGTTGAGTGCATTGCGCGACGCGGATGTGGCCTTGGCACGCTATGGCCATCAGCGTCAGAATGTGGTGCTGCTGCGCAACGTAGAATCTTCGGCGATACGCGCCGCCGACCTGACCCGCCAGCGTTATCGCGCGGGCACGGCGAGCACCCTGGATTGGCTGGATGCCGAGCGCACGCGCTACCAGGCGCAAGAGAGCCGGATTTCCGGCGACGCTGAACTGCTGAAGGATTTTGCCTCGCTGCACAAGGCGCTTGGGTTAGGCTGGACGCTGTAGAGGGTGCTACACGCATAAACCAAGGAAGAACATGATCTCCATTCGTAAAGCGACAACCGCCGATATCGATACTCTACGCGAGGTCGGTTGCCAGACCTACCGCGAGCATTTTTCGACGTTATGGTCGACTGCCGGTATGCACGGTTTTCTTGAGCAGGATTTTTCACCCAGCACGCTGCGCCAGTCACTCGAGTTGCCAGGCAGGCATGCGTGGTTCATTGCTCGCGATGAACAAGGCAACGCCGTCGGGTTTGCCAAAGTGAATTGGGCAGTGCCTGCGCCGTTAACCGCTGAAGTGGGCGCGGAGCTGCAGAAAATCTACCTGCTTAAATCCGCCGCCGGCAGGGGTTACGGCAAACAACTGTTGCAGTGTGTTCGCGATGAAGTGGCGCAACGTGGTGAGCATTTACTGTGGCTGGACGTGCTCAAAACCAACGTCAGTGCACAGGGCTTTTATGAGGCATTCGGGTTTCGGCGCATGGGCGAAATCCCCTTCAGCACGGACCTTGCCGACATCGGGATGGTTGTCATGGGACTTCAACCAAAACAGCAGGCGCAGCGATAAATGGCCGAACTGATAGAGGGCCTCGACGGGCCCAGAACCGCGCAACAAGAACTGTTTTACGACCTTGACGATGCACGCGCAGTTATCGGCTGGTCGGTGGTGGAGCTGACGGCGATGGCCGCGAACGGCCGAACACCCGATGAAGCGGTGGCGCTGATGAAAATGTGCGCATTGCTGGCTGCGCAACAAGCAAAGCTTGGTGTGTACGCCGAAGAGGTGAAGGCACAGCGTATTGTCCGCGCTGAGGCCTAGTGAGCAATAAAAAGGAATTTACACATGCCGTTTTCATTGGAAGAAAGAACCGCCTTGCTCGCCCTCAAGGGCGTAGGCCCCACCGTGCTTACACGGCTGGAGCAGATGGGCATTGACTCATTGGAGGTGCTTGGAAAGTCGAACGTGAGCGACATTCTGGCGCAGGCATCGGCAGCAGTCGGGTCGACCTGCTGGAAGAACAGCCCTCAGGCGCGGGCGGCCATTACAGCAGCTGTGGCGCTGGCGCAAAAAGCCTGACAAGAAGGTCTAAACACTGCCGGAATCCTGCACGTTGGTTAATGGCCGTTACCCATCACTTAAAGGCGAACACCGTTACTGTGGCGAGCAGGCTTGCCCTGCGTTGGGCTGCGAAGCAGCCCCAGCTCCCTCTAACTGACACATCACGTCGCCTGAATTGGCTTGCACCGGGCCAAGCCCGCTCACCACAAGGCCACTCAATCAATCGATAATCGCATCGCGACCTTCCGCCTTCAAACGCGCAAGGTTGTCCTTCATCTGCTGCAACCGCTCAGGCGCATGCCCCTGCCACTTCGTCACCTCAGCCACCACCCGCAGCGGCTCCAACGAGCGATACGACAGCGTCGGGTTGCCGGCAAATTTCTTATCCGTCACGTTGGGGTCGTCCACGATCGGCCCGGTGGGCTCTACCACATAAATTCGCTCTGGCCCCTCGCCCAGCGCCAGTTCCGCGCCCCAGATTGCAGCGTCCAACGTGCCCGCGAAATAGACCCAGGACAGTGGTTCACCCGTTGTGAAGGTGGAGGGGTAGCCTACGCGGATGGTGTCGCCTGGCTCCAGGTCAGCTCGGGTGCCGTGGAAGAACTGGCGGGTGAATACGCCGGCAGTGGTGGACATGGCTGGGTGCTCCTTGGAGGAAGGGAGTTGGCTTAATAGCATAAAAAAGGGACGGATTCATTTCACTGAAAATAGAACCGTCCCTCTATGCGTCTGAACGCTAAAGGCAAACTTAGGCCGTATTTTTGTAAGCGTATTGCCAACACAGCTTGACGCGAACGCTTCGTTACCTTTTGTTAAGCTGGTCAACTCAAGCGCCTGCTTGGCTAACGAAACCGACGATAGAGGCCCCATCCATGCCTGCGCCGCTAAATCTGCCCGTCCAAGCCGCTGCGAAATCTGTCTTAGCACAACTCGTTAATCACATAACGCCAAACTCCACGGAAGCCTCTATCGCGCGAATCGCAGCAGATATGCTCACGCAGTTGGGGTATCCAGATACATGGTATTACGATTGCCCGGCATTCGTTTTGCTGGGATCCCGCAGTCTGGCCTCAGTGTCAGGTCGAGACTACCAACCGAGCGAAGAAACGGTAGGTTTACAAAATCTTGTAACAGTCGATCTCAGTCCCCGATCAGGCACTGTGTGGGGTGATTGCGCACGTACATTTTATGTTGAGGACGGCATATGTCGAACGTTGCCACTTGGTGATGATTTCACTAGAGGGTATGAGGCGGAACAAAGTCTACATGACATCATGCTGCGATTTGTTCACCCTGAAACCACCTTCAACGACCTATATGAGTTGGCTAATGAGTCAATAATTGATGCCGGTTTCGAGAATCTGGATTTTCTTGGCAACGTTGGACACAGTATTTGCGAACGACGTGATCAAAGGCTTTACATTGAGTCGGGTAACAATCGGTGCCTGGGTGAGGTGACCTGTTTTACATTCGAGCCCCATATCCGTTTGAGAACCGGCAAATGGGGTTACAAGCATGAGAATATTTACTACTTCGACGATGACGGAGCACCGTGTGAGCTTTAGAAATTATCGCTGACACAGCTATATTCTCGTCGATGTGACCGTACTAAATGGCCATCCATTTTTTGTGGGGTAGCAAAGCACTAATCTCACTTGCACGCCGGGTCGGCAGACGCGTGAGAACGTCCTTCAAGTAGACGTATGGATTATGACCATTCAGCTGCGCAGACTGGATCAAGCTCATGATCGCCGCCGCCCGTTTGCCACTGCGAGAGAAAACGGAGAAAACGGGGTCAGACCACTATTATCTTTGAAAATGCCGGAAGCCCATTGCCTTCTAACTTTCCCGCGCCCAATAAAAAACCCCGTAGACGTTAATCTACGGGGTTTCTAAGAGTGGAGGCCGAGGTCGGAATCGAACCGGCGTAGGCGGATTTGCAATCCGCTGCATAACCATTTTGCTACTCGGCCTCAAACGATCAACGCCCTGACTGCTGACATTCACCGCGTAAAAACTTGAGTGGGCTGTAAAACCCTGCCTCTACTCTAACTCATTGAATACATTGAAGTTTTAAAAGCTTCGTTGCGTTCGATGGCCGCCATTATGTACGTATTTGCTTTTACCTGCAACCCCTTGATTTCAAAAATATTTCGTATTGCCATCAAGGGGTTGCGGGCCTGCCCTACTCCTGGATGCGCTGTTGCTGATAGTGCGGGTCGGCCTTGATCTGGGCTTCGGTGAAGGGCAGCGGGCGCAGCTTTTTCTCGGAGAAGGCTTGGGTCTGGTCTTTGGCGTGTTTGGATGCGGGGTTGCTGGATTCGGAGAAGGCCAGCACGCCCAGTGCCTGGGGGCCTTTGTCGTCGAAGGTGACGATTTGCAGGTAGCTGGTGCCGCTGACGACTTCGCGTTTGCCGTCGGCGCGGGGCACGGTTTGCATGGCGTTGTAGATGCCCAGCTGTTGCGGGCCGCCGTGCATGGGGGTTTGGCCGCTGACCTGGATGTCGCCCCAGCGGGTGGCCTTGAGTTTACTGACCTCTGCACTGGAGGCCAGCATGGCTTCGCGCAGGGCTTTGGCGACATCTTCGCGGTCGATGGCCAGGCCGCGTGGTGTGGTCAACGGTTGTGACGAATCGAAAGGCACGCGCCAGGCGTCGGGGATTTGTTGCAGGTGTTCGACCAGGTTAATGAAATGCACCAGGCCGATGCCGCTGTCGAGGTTGGCGTGCTGGTCCCAGGCTTTCAGGCTGGTACACAACGGTTGCAGCGCGGCGGCGTCTGCGCCCAGGTGTTTGGCGCAATATTCGAGCAGGTCTGGCATGACTTGGCTGGCGAGGTACACCTCGTTGTCCATCACCATGTTTTGCAGGTCGGCCACGCTGATCGGTTGCTTCTCCAGGGATTGCAGGCGTTGCACGGCGAAGCGTGCGCGCGGGCCGAGGCCGATGTGGTCCTGGCTGATCACCGGGGAGAAGCCGGTGAGTGGCGCCTTGGGGTTGGCCAGCCACGCCGAGTCGTTGGAGTGTTGCACGTAGTCGCTGCGCTGCAATTGTGGTAACTGGTCGGCAGCGAAGATGCCAGGTTGCGCTGCACGCGGGTCAACGTCCCAGGCGCAGGCGCTGTGGGCGCCGTCGAGCATGATCATTTGCAGGCCGGCGCGTGGGTCGCTGCATTGCGCCAGTTTGGCGGCGCTGACGTTGGGCACCACCGACAGGTTCATGTACAGGCTCTGGCCCTGGTCGTCGGCGGCCACGGTATTGACCCACGGTATGCCTTGCAGGGTGTGCACTGAGGTTTGCAGTTCTTTTAGGCTGGCAGCGCGGTTCATCGCGTACCACTGTTGCAGCACGCGGTCGTTACCCAGGTTGGCGTCGCGCAGGCTGAAGGCGTAGTGGCTGTCCCAGTCGAGTTTGCCGGGCCATTGCACCACCGGGCCAAACTGCGAGCTGTAAACCGTATGAGTGACCTCTTTGAGGCTGCCATCGGGTTGTTTGACTTGGACCTTCACCGCACGATGCTCCATAGCGATGGATTTTCCGTCCAGCAGATAACGCGTGGAATCCTTCGGATCAAGGGTCAGCCTATACAGCGTGAAATGCTTGGACGTGTCCACCGTGTGGGTCCAGGCCACGTGCTGGTTAAAGCCGATATTGATCACCGGCAAACCCGGCAGGGCTGCGCCCATCACGTCCAGTTGGCCCGGGATGGTCAGGTGCATCTCATAAAAACGCATGCCACCGACCCACGGAAAATGCGGGTTGGCCAGCAGCATGCCACGGCCATTAAATGAACGATCACGGCCCACGGCCACGGCGTTGCTGCCCCGGTCGAGGCTGAAGCGTTGCTGATTGGCTGCTGCCAGTTCAAAGGCCTTCATGCTCGACGGCACAGCGGCAGTGGCTTGAGGCGGCGTGGCGCCGACCAGGGCTTCGGCGAATTGGCCGACGCCGCCTTCCACCAGCAGCCTGCGGGTCAGCTTGACCAGGTCTTCCACCACCAACGGGCGCACCCACGTGGCGTGGCACTGGGTCGGTGCGCCCTGCTCTTTCAGATAACGGTTGTAGCCGGCGACATAGCCTTCGATGCGCTGCTGCACCTGCGGGGTTTGCGCCTTCCAGAATGCGGCAACGGCCTGAGGCGTATTCAGCCAGTTGAAAAACACATCACTGGCGAGGTTGTTGCGCTCTTCGAGGGTCGCCTGGTCCGGGCCGAAAAACCGCGCACGCTCGCCGTTCACCGTGACCACTTCATTGGCCAGCAGGCACAGGTTGTCTTGCGCATACGCGTAACCAATGCCGTAGCCCAGGCCACGCTCATCATTGGCGCGGATGTGCGGCACGCCGAAGGTGGTGCGGCGAATATCGGCTGAAGCCTGTGTCACCTGTTCACGCGCTGAAGCATTCAGGCTAAGCCCCAGCAACAGCCCTGCCACGCACGCCTTGGACAACCGGTTGGAAATAATCACGCAAGCTCCACAGTCAATTTGGACACCCTTACAAGGGGCAACGACCCCACCGTAAGAACGCAGGCAACCGGGAATAATTTAGCCGCAGCGGGTGTTTTTTAAACGGCGGTTGACGTGTGACAAAGCGGATACCGACAAAATTTCTACATCCGGGACTTCATGATTTCGCTCGCTCGTTCGTCTTATTCAATAAGAGCGCCATCATTTTCCTGATCAGGCTCTGATAAGGAGTTTTTTGCATGTACAACCCGCAACCGCCCACGGATGGACATTCACCGGCTGCCGACGCCAATTACGGCGGCGGCGCACAAGCGTTCGGCAAAGCGCCGGAGCACGGCAACCAGCGTATCCGCCATTTGCTCAAGTGCTTCGGTTTGCGCACCAGCCTGATCCGGCTGAAGGTCATCGACGCCCTGCTCACCGCCGCCGACAACCAGCGCACATTGGGCGTGCGCGGCGTGCACAGCCATTTGCTCGAGCTGGGCATTCCGTTGTCGTTTCTCAGCGTGCGTGAGGTGCTGAAGCGCCTGTGCAGCGAGGGCGTGATCACCCTCAATGCCGATAAAAGCTACAGCCTCCATACAGAGGCTGCCAAAGTGCTCGACGGTCGCGCCTGACGCTTTCGCCCGGCGCTCCAGCAGGCATCAGAAGTGAGGTTTGACCTTGCGACGCATAATGCCGTTGATCACCACTACCACGACGGCAATCGCAATCGCCAGGTACTGGAACGTTTTTTCGCTGATCACGCCGGTGTTTTGCAGATAAGACAGGCCAAACATCGACGCCAGTACTGCCAGGGCGATCAGAATCGAATATTTCAAACGTTGCTTTTGGGTCATGACGGGTTCCTGAAGCTTAAGAATGTATCCACTTTGTATCGCCGAGCATGCCAAGCACATACCCGGTTACGGGGATGGCACCGGTTCGGCAGGGTCATATGTTACAGGCGCTGAGAAATTTTGGCTTGTTCCGCGCCTGATTGAACCTGTCGGTACTTTAGAGGATGTAAAAATGCTCCGTCGAATCACACTGCTGATTCCATTGCTGATCATGTTGACCATGAGCGGCTGCTTCTTTTTCCCTCGCGGCGGCGGTGGCGGCTGGCACGACCATCGCTACGATGGCGGCCCTGGCTACGAGCGTCGCTGATACCGGGTGCTTCTCGCTTTCCAGGACGGAAAGCGAGATGTTCACCGTTCAACCAGCATGCACCCAACGCTGATGCAACCACCGGGCAAACGCATCCAGCGCAAACCCCAGCAAGCCGATCACCACCACCATCGCCATCAACTCCGAATACGCCAGGCGGTCACGCGTGTCGAGGATGTAATACCCCAGCCCCGCGCTCACCCCAAGCATCTCGCACGGCACCAGCACGATCCACAAAATGCCAATGGCCAGGCGCACGCCGGTCAGCACATGCCCGACTACGCCGGGAATGATCACCCGTCGCAGGGTTTCCCAGCGCGTGGCGCTGAGGCTTTTACTCAGTTGCAACCAGCGCGGGTCCAACTGGCGCACACCGGCGGCGGTGTTGAGCATGATCGGCCACACCGCCGCAAACGCCAGCAGGAAGTAGATCGGTTGGTCGCCCACGCCCATCAGCATCACCACAATGGGCATCCAGGACAGTGGCGATATCATCCGCAGAAACTGGAACGCCGGTGTGGTGGCCGCCTCCAGGTTGCGCGAACTGCCCACCAGCAGCCCCAACGGCACACCGACCAACAGCGCCAGAAACAGCCCAACGAATATGCGCTTCAGGCTCACCGCGATGTGCAAGTACAGCTCGCTGCGCCCAAGCAATTCCCACAAGCTGCTTGCGGTTGCCGCCAGCGAAAAGCGCGCCGACAAACCATCGGCGTCGCCAAACACTTTCACGCCCAGCCACCACAGCAGCAGCAAGCCGGCCAAACCACTCAGCCCCAGCCACCAGCCAGGGATTCTGCCGTTGTTCAAACGCCGATCTCCTCGTGCCGTGCATAACCGTCGGGCAAGCCGAAGGTTTTCATGCCGCCCACGGACTCGATGGCATTGCGCACGAAGCGGTCGTCCACCAAGTCTTTGGCCACAAAGGTGGGGTCCAGGTCGGCGAGGAACTTCTTGTCGCCCTCGATCAGGGTGTCTTTGAGGCGCCTTACCAATTCCTCGGTGTAGCTGGGGAATGGGTAAGGTTGGAAGTCGATACGGTGCTCGTCCCAATTGGCGTGCTGGATAGCGCCGTCAGCCAGGTAGGCGGCACGGTCGGCGGCGGCCGGGGCCAGCACCTTGCTCAACACCGGTTCAGCGTGCGGGGTGTAGCGGTTCGGGCCGTCCTTGGACAGCAGCTTCACCGCCTCTTCGCGGTTATCGCGGGTCCACACCTGCGCCTTGACGATGGCATTGACCACCTTCTGCGACCACTCCGGGCGGTTGGTCAGGTCATGCTCATGCATGAACACCACGCAGCAGGCGTGGTTGCGCCACACATCGCCGGTAAAGCGCTGCACGCGGCCGACCTTGAGGTTTTCCGCGAGGGCGTTGAACGGCTCGGCGACGATATAGCCGTCGATGCGCTTGCTCGCCAATGCAGGCGGCATATCCGAAGGCGGCAGCACAATCAGGTTGACCTCATTGGCCGCAATCGCAGCACCGGCGGCACGCGCTACTGGCGTGAGGCCGTTGTCGCGGAACAGTTGCTGCACCACTACGTTGTGGATCGAGTACCAGAACGGAATCGCCACCGACTTGCCGCCCAGTTGCTTCACCTCGGTAATGCCCGGCGAAACCGTCAGGCCCGAACCGCCGACATGGTTCCAGGCCACGACTTTGGCCGGCACCTTGCTGCCGTAGCGCGCCCATACCGTCATCGGCGACAGCAAGTGAATCACGTTGACCTGCCCGGAAATAAACGCCTCGATCACCTGCGCCCAACTGCGCAACAGCACCGGGCGCTCGGCCTTGATGCCTTCGGCCTCGAACAAGCCGTTGTTATGCGCAACCAACAGCGGCGTGGCGTCGGTAATGGGTAGGTAGCCAATGCGCACCGGCGCGTCCGGTTCGCTGGCAGCGCGGGCTTGCAGGCTGCTCAACAACGGCAAGGCCCCAGCAGCACTGAGTACTGCCGAGAGCTTGAGAAAATCACGGCGCGAGTGCGTAAGGTCATCCAGACACATGTGAAAACTCCTGTTGGTCAATGGGGTTGGGTTGAGGGCGGCTCGCCTGCCGTAAGGTTTTAAGAATCTCGATACGCAACGCGCCGATGGCTTCAACCTGCTCTTCGCGCGGTTGCGGCAAATCGATGTGCCATTCGCCCAAAGTCCGCGCCGGGCGGTTGCCCAGTAGCAGGATGCGGTCGGACAGCAGCAGCGCTTCATCAATGTCATGGGTGATCAATACCGCCGCCGAACCTTGCTCGCGGTTGACCTTGAGCAGCAGGTGCTGCATGTCGGCGCGGGTGACTTCATCCAGCGCGCCGAACGGCTCATCCAGCAGCAACACCTGCGGCTGGCGAGCCAGGCAGCGGGCCAACGCGGTGCGCTGGGCCATACCGCCGGACAACTGCGCTGGAAACTGCTGACGCGCATGCTCCAGGCCGACCGCCGCAATGGCGTGGTCGACGCGCTGGCGGCGCTCCTCAGGGCTCAAGTGCGGCTGACGGGCGAAATCCAGGCCAAAGGCGACGTTCTTTTCCAGGTTCAGCCAGGGCAACAGGCTCGGGTCTTGAAACGCTACCGCCACCCGTGGGTGCGGCCCGGCCAGCGGTTCGCCCAACACCTGCACGCTACCGCCCTGGGGTGCCTGCAAACCGGCCAGCACGCGCAGCAGGCTGGATTTACCCACGCCGCTGGGGCCGAGGATCGACACCACTTCGCCCGGTTGCAGTTGCAAGTCAAACCCTTGCAACACCGGCCCGCTGGCATAGCCCAGGCAAATACCCTGGGCGTTCATTACCGCCTGGCTCATAGATTGGCCTGACGGTGCAGCTCGGTGCGCAGTTGCACCAGGCTGGGCGTCACAATCGGCACAAAGGCCGACTCGCGCCAGCGCCGTGCAAAGCCACTGCCGTGGGCGTTGAGATAGGCCTTGCCGCCACTGGCCTGGAGTTCCAACTGCACCGCGCTGGCGGCGGTTTCGGCCAGGGCGATTCGCAGTTTGAACAAGGGCACCGGTTCGGCGGCAAAACGACCGGCCAACAGGCCGCTTTTGAGTTCTGTGACCAGGTGATCGAGGGTCGCTCGCAAGGCTTCCAACTCGTCACGCAACACCGTGCGTGAGGAGCCCAGGTGGTTGGCCACTTCCGCCAGGGAGCGCCGCGCCAGGCCGATGGACATGCCACATTGCAACCCCAAAAACGCCGGGCGTACGGCCGGCAGGAACTTGCGTGCATCTTCATGCAGCAACCAGTCGCGGCTCAGCTCCACGCCTTCCAGGCCCAGGGCGGCGGTATTGCTCGATTGCAGGCCCATCAGTTCCAGGTCACGCGAACGTTGCAGCCCTGCGACCGAATCCGGGATGGCCAGGATAAACGGCGCGCCGCCGCCGGCATGCTCGATCGCCGCCGCCGCAATAAAACCGTTCTTGCGCAGGTTGGTCACCCAGTGCAGGCGGCCATTAAGGGTCCAACCGTCTTCGGTCGGCTCCGCGCTGATTTGCAGGGTCTCGATGCCGGACAAAAACTTCATCGCGTTCGACAGCCCGGTGGCCCCGGCCAGCTTGCCGCTGAGCAGGTCCGGCAACAGTTGCTCGCGCAGCCGCTCATTCGGGCTCTGCAACAAATATTCGATAAAAGAGCGCTGGCCCCAGCACACAAACGCCGCCGCCAGGGAATGGCTGGCCACATTGGCAATGGCTTCCACCGCGCCGGTCACATCACCGCCCAGGCCGCCCAGCGCCTTGGGCACGCCAATACTTAATACATTCGACTCTGCCAGCCTTGGCAGCACTTCCTGTGGATCGCAACTGCCCACATCCAGGGCCTGCGCTTGAACATCGAGCCAACGGCTCAAGATTGGGTCAAGCATTCGTTTCTCCTTTTTACAGCAGGTGGACCATCGCCGATTCAGCTTGCCGGTTTTTCCCAACGATATTGCGCCAGTTCCGGGTTCAGCGGGGTACGCGCAAACACGTTAGCGAAGTTGCACAGGGTTGCCAGGCTGATGCCCAAAATAACTTCCAGTGCCTGGCCATCGGTATAACCAGCGGCGCGGAACGCTTCAAAACCCGCGTCGCTGACATCGCCACGGGTGGCGATCACTTCGCGGGTGAAGGCGGCGAGTGTCTCATAACGGGCGTTGGGCAATTCACCGCGCTGGCGCAAGGCGTCAATCACGTCTTCGGGCAGCTTGGCTTTATTGCGCGCAACAGCGGTATGGCCGGCCACGCAGAAATCGCAGCCGTGGGTGGTGGCGGCAATCAATTGCACCACTTCGCGGTCGGCCAGGCTCAGCTCAGACTTGGCGTTGAGCCCGGACACAGTGATGTAGGTTTCCAGCGCTGCCGGTGCATTGGCCAACACGGCGAGCAGGTTGGGGATGAAACCCGAACCTTTAAGGGCATTTTCCAGGAAGGGCTTGGCCGCTTCCGGGGCGGTTTCGGGGGTGAGCAACGGTACGCGGGACATGGAGTGGTCTCCTGATGGGTTCATCACCTAAGTCTGTTGGTTATAAAAAAACGCCTCAATAGGCTAAAGTAGCGATTACTTGCTCTAGAGTCTTTACGTTAGATGAATTCGTCCAGTGCACTCGTTGATTGGTTATTAGACAGCCTCGAACTCAACACCAGCCTGTTCCATGTCGGCCGCTATTGCGGCGACTGGCACGCCAGCACCCATGGGCTGGCCAGCGCGAGTTTCCACCTGATTGTGCAGGGCCAATGCTGGTTGCATATTGACGGCGAACCCCTTCCCCAACACCTGAATAATGGTGATGCGGTGTTTCTGCTGCGAGACCTTGAGTACCGGCTGTCTGGCGAAGCTACGGCCGCGGCCGCGCAGGAATGCCCACGCCGACCGATGCTGGCGCTGGACAGCAACGCTGACGACGGCGTCGGCCTGGTTTGCGGCTTTTTTCACTTTCATTCCGGTTTGTCGGCGATGATCGTCGACGGATTGCCCGCCTGGATTATCCTGCGCGCCGGCGACCCATCGCTGACCGCCGCGCGCAGCCTCTTCGAGTTGATCCTGCACGAGTGCGAGCGCGTCCCGGCGCCCTCCTCGGCATTGCTCGAGCGCTTGTGCCATTTATTGTTTCTGTATGTGCTGCGCCAGCAAGTCATCGACAACAGCGAACTGGGCGGTTTGGCAGCGCTGGGCCGCCAACCGGCGTTCGCCGAGTTGCTCGAACAATTGATCGCGCGACCGGCAGACCCATGGACCCTGGAAAGCATGGCAGCCTGCACCGGTTTGTCGCGCTCGGCATTTTTCAAGCGCTTCAGCGAGCTGTGCGGGCAATCGCCGGGGCATGTACTGTTAATGATGCGGATGCGCCATGCATGCCGCCTGTTCAAAGAAGACATGACCGTAGCCGATGTATCGTTGGCGGTGGGCTACCAATCGGTGGCGGCTTTTACTCGCGCGTTTCACAAGACCACCGGCCAGCAGCCTGGGGCTTATCGCAAAGGTCAATTGCAGAACTGACACACAGCATCCAAGCGCGAACGAAATATCCAGTCGCAAGCTCTGTGCGGGTGCCAGGAACGCTTGCGCATCGGTCGTCCACGTAAGAGTAGCCCTGACATGCAGTCAGATTTCTACTTTGGTCATCGAGAAGGACATCCGCATGCTCTCTCTTTACGCTTACGCCCCAGCAACCCCGCGTCACCTTGTCCCCGGCGTCGAGCCGGTAACCCCCACACGCTCCCCCTATGACCCACCGTCTGACCTGGCGCCAGGCGCAAAAGAGGCGAGGACACATGAACTGCTCAAAAAGGGCGATGTGACCTTCAGCCGGGAAATCACCTGGAGCACCGTGAATTCCGAAAAGCCCAAGATGGTGTCAAATCGGCTTATCGTTGAAACCGGCGATCTTGCCGATAAAATTCGGGTGCGCAGTTGGCCTGGAGACAAGTTGCAGTTCCTCGTCAATGGCCAATCGTATGTGCTCGACGCCCATGCACCACAAGGTCCGCAGCATAGCCTTTTGATCAAAACCAACGGTGGCAAAGACGAGGTCACCATCGATGACGACGTCAAGCACACCGTGGAAATTCACGGCGGCGATGGTAGAGACATCCTCAAAGCGGGTGGAGGCCCGACCGCACTCTTTGGTGAAGGTGACGAAGATGAGCTGAGGCTGGGTAGCGGATTCGGCTATGCGCAAGGCGGCGACGCCGACGACGTGATGGTGGGCGGTTCCGGCACCAACGTCATGTACGGCAATAATGGCAACGACCGTATGTATAGCAAGACCGGCGCCAGGGACTCGAAAAATTTCATCTTCGGTGACGACGGCGATGACGTGCTCTATACCCCTGACGGCAAAAATCATCTGAACGGTGGCAAGGGTAATAACCAACTGTTTGTCAATGACCGCACCACCCGATACAGCGGTGGAGGTTCCGACCGTGTCCAGGACAATCGCAGCAAAAATAAATTTTCATTCATGCCGCGGGTTGTTGGCAGCGACCCCCTCCCTCGACCTTGGCTGAAGTGAAACCGGGCAAAGCGGGCAGCCGGTAACCCGGCAGCACGTTTTGCGCATAGGCGACCTTGAGCAGCGAACGCCAGCAAGGTCGCCGCTGACCCGACAACTTTGCACCCGCGTACCTCAAGCTCCTCCTCGCCAAGCCGATAGCTCTACGAAGCTCTAACAAAGCCGCGTCGACAATAACGCTTCGTAAGGACGACCCCATGCCCCCACTGCGCTCCATCCAAACCCGCTACACCCTGTTTCTGGTGTTGTTCGTCCTGCTGATATTGGTATTGACCGTCGTCGGTATCGGCCAGTTGGTGGCCCCCACGCTGCGCCATACCGAAGAACAGGTGGTGCTTAACCGCGTCGCCGAAGTGGCTGAACGCATCCAGGGCGAACTGAACAAGGTTCAAGCCCAGCAACGCAGCATCACCCAAACCATTCCCCTGCTCGACAGCGACGCCATCGACAAGGTGCTGCCCGGCCTGGTGGACCAGTATGGCGAGTTGAAAGTCTTCGGCGGCGGTATCTGGCCGTTGCCCAACCAGCGCGCGCCAGGGCGCAACAAGTTCAGCACCTTTTGGCACCGCGATGCGTCGGGCAAGCTGGCGGTCAATACGTTCTGGAACAGCGACGCCGCGCCCAACTACTACGACCAGAGCTGGTACAAAGGCGGCCTCGCCTCGCCACGCGGCCAGTGCGCCTGGGCGGCGGCGTACAAGGACGACGCCAGCCAGGAGCCGCGCACCAACTGCGCCATGGCCATCGAGCGTGACGGCGCGGCCTACGGGGTGGCCACCATTGACGTAACCCTGGGGTTCTTCAATGAGCTGGTGGCCAGCAAGGAAAAGGACATCGGCGGCCAGATGCTGATCGTCGAAGGCGACGGCAAGATCATCAGCAACAGCTCGCGCATCAGCGGCCCAGTGGTGTTGAAGAACATCAGCGAACTGGCCGGCACCTCGGCGTTTGCCGCCCAGGTGAGTAAAGCCCTGGCCCATCGCGACCAAGGGCTCGTGCGCACCGAGTTCGACAACCAGGGCGTGGCCAGCACCTTCTACTTGCGCCCGATCGAGGGCACACCGTGGTTCCTCGCCACCGCCCTGCCGACCTCGTTGATCACCGCCCAGCGTGATGACGTGCTCGGCAGCCTGGCCCTGCTGCAAATCCCCATGGTGTTGCTGCTGGTGCTGTTGGCCGCTTATGCGATCCGCCAACTGGTGCAGCGCATGAAGTCACTGAAAACCAATATTGATGCATTGTCAGCCGGTGACGCCGACCTGACGCGGCGCATCACCATTCGCGCTGAAGATGAACTGGGCGCCATCGGCCATTCGGTCAACCACTTTATCGTCTACCTGCAGAACATGATTGGTGAGGTGACCCAGGCCACGGGCGCCATGTCGTCGAGCCTGGCGCAACTGCAGCAGACGTCGGCCCACACCAACCAGATCCTGGTGCGCCACGCCTCGGAGACCGACCAGACCGTTACCGCCATCACCGAAATGAGCTCGACTGCCGACACCGTGGCGCAAAACGCGGCGCAAACTGCCTCCTTCACCCAGCGCGCCAATGAGCATGCCGACCGCTCACGCGTGGTGGTGGGCGAAGCGTCCACCAGTGTCAGCGCCTTGATCGGCGAAGTCGCCAGCGCCACCCACACCGTGGAGGCCATGCGCCAGGACGCTGCACGCATCACCGAAACCCTCGGCGTGATCGGCGCGATTGCCGGCCAGACCAACCTGCTGGCCCTTAACGCAGCCATTGAAGCGGCGCGGGCTGGCGAGCAAGGTCGTGGTTTTGCGGTGGTGGCCGATGAAGTGCGGGCGCTGGCGGCGCGCACCCAGGCCAGCACCTCGCAGATCAACGAGATGCTCGCACGCCTGACCACGGGCGTGAGTTCGTCGGTGGCGGCCATGGAAAACACCCAGGCCAGTTGCCAGTCGGCGGCGGATGCCACGGCGCGGGTGAACACCGGGCTGGATGAGATGGCCGGTTCCGTCAGCCATATCAACAACCTCAGCACCCAGATCGCCACGGCCGCCGAGCAGCAAAGTGCGGTGACCGAGGAGATCAACCGCAGCATGGTGCAGATCCGACAGATGGTCGACGAGTTGGTAGAAAGCGGCCATGCCACGCAAAGCAACACCCAGAGCCTGCTGGACGCCAATGGCCGAGTGATTGCGTTGATGAGCCGCTTCAAGGTGCGCTGATAAATGACTGAGACACTCCCGTGCAATCCACGGGAGTGGGACTATTCTGACAGTTCTCAGGACAAAATCTCGCCACACAGGAGGTGTGCCATGCATGCAGCTGAGCATTCGGTCCGCTTGGAGCGGATCAGTCAGGAACGCTTCATCCAGGCGCCTATCGAGGTCATCTATGACTACGTGACCCAGCCGGATCGCTGGCACGAGTGGCACCCCACTTCCCTGAGTGCCGACACCGGCACCAGCGGTTCACTGCCGGCCGGCACACGCTTTACCGAAATTATCGACTTGTTGGGCGTGCGCGTGCCCATGAGCTATCGCGTGCAGATCGCCCGCCGTCCCAGTGAATTCAAGACCGTGTTCACCTCACTTGCAGTAGACGGTTCGATTCACTACTTCCTGCAACCTCACCGTGACGGCACCTTGTTCAAGCGTGTGCTGACCTACGAGACAGAATTGCAACTGGCCACCTTGCACGAGCGCATGATCGAGCTGTCGGGCATTGCGCTGGACCAGCTCAAGCACCGGCTGGAAAACGCGGCCTTCGTATAATTTAGAAACATTACTCCCTCACCTATCACCCTGTGGGAGCTGGCTTGCCTGCGATGACGTCGGCATGATCGCCGCACCTTTGCGACGCCATCCTCTTGCCCACGAGACCCGCATGAAAAACCCCCTGCGACTGGCCCTACTTTGCGCCCTGTTCACCTGCGCCCTGACCCAGGCCGCCGACTTGATCCCTATCGACGTCCACCGCGACGCCAACTGCGGCTGTTGCAAAAAATGGATCAGCCACCTGGAAACCAACGGTTTCAAAGTCAACGACCATGTCGAAGCCGACATGAGCGCCGTCAAGCAGCGCCTGGGCGTAGTACCGCGCCTGGGCTCGTGCCATACTGCCGTGATCGACGGCAAGTTCGTCGAAGGCCATGTGCCCGCCGAGCAGGTGCTAGCGCTGCGCAATCGCGATGATCTGCTGGGTATTGCCGCACCCGGCATGCCCATGGGCTCGCCCGGCATGGAAATGGATGAGCGTCGCGAGGCCTACCAAGTCATTGGCCTGACCCGCGATGGTCAGGACGTGGTGGTGGCTGATTACCCGGCCCACTGATTAATGTTCGCCGGTTACCTGGGGCTTTTCTTTGCCGCCTTTGGCGCGGCCACCCTGCTACCACTGCAATCGGAAGCGGTGCTGGTCGGCCTGCTCCTCAGCGGGCACTACAGCCTGTGGGGGCTGCTGGTGATCGCCACGGTCGGCAATGTTTTGGGTTCGGTGGTCAACTGGTGGCTGGGACGTTCGGTTGAGCGCTACAAGGCGCGGCGCTGGTTTCCGGTCACCCCACAGCATCTGGAAAAAGCCCGCCGTCACTATCAACGCTGGGGGCATTGGTCGCTGCTGCTCAGTTGGGTGCCGATTATCGGCGACCCATTGACCTTGGTGGCCGGGGTTATGCGTGAGCCGTTCTGGCGTTTTGTGCTGCTGGTCACGCTGGCCAAAGGCGCCCGTTACGCCCTGCTGGCAGTATTGACACTGAACCACCTGGCGCAGCCGTAAAAACCGTCAGTGGCAGGTGCTTTTTCTGTAGGAATAAGCTGTGTCTGCCGTTCGGTACACCCGATTAATCCTCGATTAATCGGGTGTCGACAGCATCCGTTTTTTTCACTACGGAGCACACCATGCGACCGCCGCGTACGCTATATCTCACGAGCTTGCTACTGGTTACAGCCCTTACCGGCTGCGCCACCGGCAAAGACGACAACTATGGCCCCGAGCTGCAAGGTTTCCAATACCCTTATCCGGTCGAACGCTTCAAGTTTACGTCCCAGGGCCAGTCGCTGCAGATGGGCTACATGGACGTCGCGCCCACGGGCAAACCCATAGACCGCACCATCGTACTGATGCACGGCAAGAATTTCTGCGGCGCCACCTGGGACAACTCGATCAAGGCGCTGAGCGCAAATGGCTTTCGCGTAGTGGTCCCCGACCAGATTGGCTTTTGCACCTCAAGCAAGCCCGAAGCTTACCAATACAGCTTCCAGCAACTGGCCAACAACACCCACCAGTTACTGGAAAAACTGCGAATAAAAAAGGTCACGCTGCTGGGCCACTCTACCGGCGGCATGCTCGCCACCCGGTATGCCTTGATGTACCCCGCACAAACCGAACAGCTTGGGCTCATCAACCCTATCGGCCTGGAAGACTGGAAAGCCTTGGGCGTGCCTTACCGCCCTCTCGAACAATGGGCGCAATCGGAACGCAACCTCACCTACGCGGGCGTGCGCAAGTATCAACAGGACAATTATTACGGCGGCCGCTGGGAGCCGGCCTATGACCGTTGGGTCGATATGCTCGTCGGGCTCTTCAACGGCCCGGGTCAGCCCCTAGTGGTACGCAACTCGGCCTTGATCTGGGACATGATCTACACCCAACCGGTGTACTACGAGTTCAAGGATTTGCAGGTGCCTACACTGCTGTTGATCGGCACCGCCGATACCACCGCCCTCAGCCGCGACCTGGCCTCACCTGAAGTCAGGGCGAAGCTCGGTGACTACAAAACCCTGGGCAAGCACGTCGCCCAGTTGATTCCCAATGCCAAGCTGGTGGAGTTCGAAGGCCTTGGCCATTCGCCACAGGTGGAAGAACCCGAACGTTTTCACCAGGCATTGATGCCGGGTTTATTGGCGTATTAACCCTCCTGCGTCGGGGCGCAGCGAGACCGCTGCGCCGCCGTTAATCCTCGCTTAATCCCCTCGTCAGAGCATCCGGGCACTGTTCCTGGAGCCTGACCCATGACGCCAATCCGTTCTCTGTGCGCCGCAAGCCTGCTGTTGATCGCTGCCCTGCCCGCTTTTGCCGCCACCGAAGGGCCGGCTTACGGCCCAGAGCTGCAAGGTTTTCAATACCCTTATCCGGTCGAACACTTCAGCTTCCAATCCCAGGGCAAATCCCTGCAAATGGGGTATATGGATGTGCCCGCCAAAGGCACCGCCAACGGCCGCAGCGTAGTGCTGCTGCACGGTAAAAACTTCTGTGGCGCCACCTGGGAAGACTCGATCAAGGCCTTGAGCGACGCTGGTTATCGCGTAATCGCTCCCGACCAGATCGGGTTTTGCAGCTCCAGCAAACCGGATCACTACCAGTACAGCTTCCAGCAACTGGCGATCAACACCCATCAACTGCTGGAAAAACTCGGCATTCAGAAAGCCACGATCATCGGCCACTCCACCGGCGGCATGCTCGCCACCCGGTACGCACTGCTGTATCCCACGCAAACCGAGCAATTGGCGCTGGTCAACCCCATTGGCCTGGAAGATTGGAAAGCCTTGGGTGTGCCCTATCGCAGCGTCGACCAGTGGTATGAGCGCGAGCTCAAACTCAGTGCCGACGGCATTCGCCAGTATGAGCTCAACACCTATTACGTCGGGCGCTGGAAGCCGGAATATGAGCGCTGGGTCGACATGCTCGCCGGCCTCAATAAAGGCCCCGGCCATACTCAGGTCGCCTGGAACTCGGCGCTGATTTACGACATGATCTTCACCCAGCCGGTGTACTACGAGTTCAAGGACTTGCAGATGCCCACGCTGTTGTTGATCGGCACGTCCGACACCACCGCCATCGGCAGTGATATCGCGCCGCCAGCGGTCAAGGCCAGGCTCGGTCACTACGACGTGCTGGGCAAGCAGGCGGCCAAGCTGATCCCCCACGCGACCCTGGTGGAGTTCCCAGGCCTGGGCCACGCACCGCAGATGGAAGAGCCCGCGCAGTTTCATAAAGCACTGTTGCAGGGATTGAACGCCCTTTAATCCAACCTTTTTCGAGGCACTCGTGAATGTCGGTACAGATCGCAGTCATTGATGATTGGCAGAATGTGGCCAGTGGTGTGGTGGATTGGTCGGCACTGGCGTCGGTGGGCCAGGTGCATTTTCTGCACGACTACCCCGCCGATACCGCCACGATGGTCGAACGTTTGCAGGCGTTCGACGTGATTTGTGTAATGCGCGAGCGCTCGACCTTCGATCAGGCCCTGCTGCAAGGCCTGCCCAAGCTGAAACTGCTGGTGACCGGCGGCATGCGCAACGCGGCCATCGACATCGCCGCGGCTAAAGCCCTGGGCATCCAGGTGTGCGGCACCGACAGCTACAAGCAGGCGGCACCGGAGTTAACCTGGGCGCTGATCATGGCCTCGACCCGCAACCTGCTGGCCGAAGCCAACTCACTGCGGGCCGGCGGCTGGCAGATCGGGCTGGGCGGCGATCTGTATGGCAAAACTTTGGGGGTTCTCGGGCTGGGCAGCATCGGCCAGAAAGTCGCGCAGTTTGGCCAGGCATTTGGCATGCGCGTGATTGCCTGGAGTGAGAACCTCACACCGGAGCGTGCTGCCGAGGCGGGTGTAAGCTGGGTCAGCAAGCGCGAGCTGTTCGAGCAGGCGGATATTCTGAGTGTGCACTTGGTGCTCAGCGAACGCAGCCGCGGCCTGGTAGATGCCCAGGCGCTGGGCTGGATGAAGCCGAGCGCGCGCCTGGTCAATACCTCACGCGGGCCGATTGTGGATGAGCAGGCGCTGATCGAGGCGTTATCAGCCGGGCAACTGGCAGGGGCTGCGCTGGATGTATATAGCGAAGAGCCGCTACCGGCTGATCATCCATTCCGGCGCTTGCCGAACGTGTTGGCCACGCCCCATGTCGGTTATGTGAGTGAGCAGAATTATCGGCAGTTTTATCAGCAGATGATCGAGGACATTCAAGCCTGGGCCAAAGGTGCGCCCATTCGCACGCTCTAGGCATTGTGGCCGAGCGGGCCGGTTGTGATGAACAGGCTTACTGTGGCGAGCAGGCTTGTTGTGGCAAACAGGCTTACTGTGGCGAGCAGGCTTGTTGTGGCGAGCAGGCTTGTTGTGGCGAGCAGGCTTGCCCTGCGTTGGGCTGCGGAGCAGCCCCATAATGAGCACACCGAACTACCTGATGCACCGATTCAGCCATTTGGGAGCGCTGCGCGCTCCAACGCAGGGCAAGCCTGCTCGCCACAGTAAGCCTGCTCGCCACAACAAGCCTGCTCGCCACACCTAGGCCGTTCGCCACTATCGCGCCGCCGTTCTCGCAAAATCACAACAGTTTCGAACTGTGCATATCGTTACAAGTTTTTTGTCCTACAAAAAACACCTACAAACCCTGCAGGCTCTGGGATCTGTCCTAGACTCATGACCGATGGGTCCGTTCCAAAACAAAAACCCCGCAAAAAATCGAAACTTTACAACTCTGCCGCAGGTCAAGTTTTTAAGGGAGACGAGCGCAGGCGATTCAGCCGAATGCCCGTCCATCCACTCTTTTTTCGCAATGGGTACAACTGGCATACGCCTTGCCAGTTTGTACAGTGCTTGTGCGCCTGGCCGCAGGATGTGGCCAATCGGAGCCGGTGGCAGCGGGCCATCAGCCGACCAAACATGTAGGAGAGAACAATGATCAGTGCTGCAGTCGATACTCAGGGAGAGCGTTTTAGTCAGCCGGCAGGGGGACCGACTTCGTTGGCCGACCTGCCCAACACTGTGCGGCCGATCGTGAGTCAGAACCCTAATCGTAAGAAAGTCTTGTTTGTGACCTCCGAATTCGCCGACCTGGTGAAAACTGGCGGCCTGGGCGACGTTTCCGCCGCCCTGCCCCGTGCCATGGCGCACCTGCACGATGTACGCGTGTTGATCCCGGGCTACCCGCAGGTGATGGAAAGTGACAACCCGATCCATATCATCGGCGAACTGGGCGGCCACGCGGCGCTGCCGCCGTGCAAGATCGGGCGCATGGACCTCAAGGATGGCCTGGTCATCTATGTGCTGATCTGCCCTGAGCTCTACGAGCGTGAAGGCACGCCCTACGGCGCCAACAACGGCCGCGACTGGCCGGACAACCATATTCGCTTCGCCCGCCTGGGCCTGGCCGCCGCCGACATGGCTGCCAACCTGGCGCAGATCCACTGGTGCCCGGACCTGGTGCACGCCCATGACTGGCCGGCAGGCCTGGCGCCGGCTTATATGCACTGGCGTGGGTCGCGCACCCCCACACTGTTCACCATTCATAACCTCGCTTACCAAGGTGTGGTCAGCCTGGCGTCTACGCCGGAACTGGGCATTCCACCCCATGCCCTGCAACAGGAAGGCATGGAGTTCTACGGCAAAATGTCGTTCCTCAAGGCGGGCATGGCATATTCCAGCCATATCACCACCGTGAGTGCGACCTACGCCCAGGAAATCACCACCCCGGAATTCGGCTGTGGCCTCGATGGTTTCCTCGCCAGCAAGACCCAGCAAGGCCTGCTCAGCGGGATTCCCAACGGTATCGATGAAAGCTGGGAAACCTCCACCGACACACACTTGACCCACAACTTCAATATTGGCGACTGGGAAGGCAAGGCGGTGAACGCCGCCCATGTGCGCGAACTGTTCGGCCTGCACGAGTCCAGCGGCCCGCTGTTCGCGGTGGTATCGCGCCTGGTGTACCAAAAAGGCCTGGACCTGACCGAAGCGGTCAGCCGCTTTATTGTCGAGAACGGTGGCCAGATCGCCATCATCGGCCGTGGCGAGCCGGAAGAAGAACACGCCATGCGCGAACTCGCCCTGCGCTTCCCGGGCCAGGTCGGTGTGCGTATCGGCTTCAATGAAACCGATGCACGGCGCATGTTTGCCGGTAGCGATTTCTTGCTGATGCCGTCGCGCTATGAGCCGTGTGGCCTGAGCCAGATGTACGCCCAGCGTTTCGGCTCGCTGCCGGTGGCGCGCAATACCGGCGGCTTGGCGGACACCATCGAAAATGGCGTGACCGGCTTCCTGTTCAACGAGTCCACGGTTGAAAGCTATGAAGAGGCGCTGAGCCGCGCCTTCAGGGTATTTGCCAATAAAGGCCTGCTTAACGCCATGCGCAGCCGCGCCATGACCCAACCGTTCAACTGGTGCCAGGCGGTGGAACCCTACGCCGAGCTTTATGAGCAACTGGTGGCCAAGGCCTTGGGGAAACCCACGAAGTAATTATTGTTTGTTGTTTTAAAAAAGGGAGGTCTTCATAGATGCCGTCAAGGACTCTGGAAACCTGGCCCCACGGCGCAATCATGCTGGACGCGCAACACACGCGTTTTGCCTTGTGGGCGCCAGACGCGTTTTATGTCAGCGTTGAATTGCAAGACGGCAACTCCATTGCCATGCTGCCCCAGGCAGATGGCTGGTTCGAGGTAGAAACCAAGTGCCCGGCGGGCACTTGTTACCGCTACAACATCGACGGCGAACACGACGTGCCTGACCCGGCGTCCCGGGCTCAAGCCTTGGACGTACATGGCTGGAGCGTCGTCGTCGATCCCCTCGCCTATCAATGGCGACACAGCCAGTGGCAAGGTCGCCCTTGGCACGAGGCTGTTATCTACGAACTGCATGTGGGCGCACTGGGTGGCTATGCCGGCGTGCAAAAGCACCTGCCTCGCCTGGCCGAACTCGGCGTGACCGCCATTGAGCTGATGCCCTTGGCGCAATTTCCCGGCGAGCGCAATTGGGGCTACGACGGGGTTCTGCCCTATGCCCCGCAAGCCTCCTATGGCTCCCCCGAACAACTCAAAGCGCTCATCGACAGTGCCCACGAACACGGTTTGGCGGTGATCCTGGATGTGGTCTACAACCACTTCGGCCCCGACGGCAATTACCTGGGCCAGTATGCCCAAGGCTTTTTTGAAGAAGACGTACACACGCCCTGGGGTGCCGGGATTGATTTTGATCGCCGTGAGGTGCGCGACTTCTTCCTCGACAACGCACTAATGTGGTTGCTTGAGTACCGCTTCGACGGCCTGCGCCTGGACGCAGTGCACGCCATCGACAACCCCGACTTCCTCAAGGAACTTGCGCACCGGGTACGCCAGCAGGTGGACACCGGCCGGCACGTGTGGCTGGTACTGGAAAACGAAATCAACCAGGCCAGCTTGCTCAAGCACGACTTTGATGCGCAGTGGAACGACGACTTCCATAACGTGCTGCACGTGCTGCTCACGGGCGAGACGGATGCGTATTACAGCGACTTCGCGCAAGACCCTACGGAGAAACTTGCGCGCTGCCTGGGCGAAGGCTTCATCTACCAAGGCCACACCACCCGCCACGGCCATGCGCGCGGCGAACCCAGTGGCGACTTGCCGCCCAGCGCCTTCGTGGCGTTTTTGCAGAACCACGACCAGGTCGGCAACCGCGCCTTGGGCGAGCGCCTGCACCAACTGTGCTCGCCCCAGGCGCTGAAAGCGGCCACTACCTTACTGCTGCTGTCGCCGATGATTCCGCTGATGTTTATGGGCGATGAAGTCAACGCCGAGCAGCCGTTCCTGTTTTTCACCGACCACCACGGTGAGCTGGCCGAAGCCGTGCGCGAAGGTCGGCGCAACGAATTCGCCGACTTCGCAGCGTTTAAAGACCCTGAACGGCGCGAACATATTCCCGATCCCAATGCGCTGACGACGTTTGTGCAGTCGGCGCCCTTATTTGCCGAGAACGCACACGCGCAGCTGTACCGCCAGCTGCTGAGCCTGCGCCATGTGCATATCGTGCCGCACTTGCCCGGCAGCGTGGCGCTGGGCGCCCAGGTGCTGGGCGACAGCGCTGTCACCGCGCGCTGGCGCCTGGGCAACGGCAGCGTGTTGCAGATTGACCTGAACCTGGGCGCCACGCCGCTGGATCACCCGGCGCCATCGCACCTGCTATTCGAGACGTCCGCCCATGAAGGCGCGCAACTGGCGCCGTTCAGCACGCGCGTCGCCTTATCCCCTGTTGGAGATCACCCTTGAGCGAAGCGAACCTGGAAATACTCGCCAGCCGCGCGGGCCTGGCCGTCGATTGGATCGACGCAAACGGCCGCCCGCAACATGTCAAACCTGCCGCCTTGCGTGCTGTCCTCAAAGGCCTGGGCCACCCGGCCGATACCGACGCTGAGATCGATGCCAGCCTGCTCGAAATGGAACAGGTGCAACAAGACAAGCACCTGCCACCGCTGATGACCGTGGACACCGGCGCGAGCCTGGACCTTGCGCGTTACTTCGCCCCGGACACACCGTGCCGTGTCAGCCTGGAACAGGGCGAAACCCTCGAATTGCGCCTGGATGGCAATGCCGAACTGCCCGGCGTTATTGCGCTGGGTTACCACCAGGTGCATATCGACGATCAAACCTTCACCCTGGCCGTGGCCCCTACCCATTGCTACAGCGTAAGTGAAGCGGTCGACAGCCAGCCCGCCCGCGCCTGGGGCCTGAGCGCGCAACTGTATGCACTGCGCCGCCTGGGTGACGGCGGTTTCGGTGACACCCTGGCGTTGGAGCACTTGGTGCGCAGCGCTGCCGAGCGCGGCGCCGATGCATTGGCCATCAGCCCGATGCACGCGATGTTCAGCGCCGACACCGAGCGCTACAGCCCTTATTCACCGTCCAGCCGGCTGTTCCTCAACAGCCTGTATGCCTCGCCCGCCTGCATCCTTGGCGAGCGCGAAGTGCGCAACGCCATCGAGGCACTGGACCTCACGGATGAGCTGCACGCACTGGAACAGCTCACCTTGATCGACTGGCCCGCCGCCGCCCGCGCCAAGCAGCGCGTGTTGCGGGCCTTGTATGAAGATTTCCGCCACGGCCAGCACCCGCAACACGCCGACTTCCTGAGCTTTCGCCAGGCCGGCGGCGAAGCCCTGGAAAACCACTGTCGCTTCGAAGCCGTGCAGGCCGTGCGCGCCGCCGCTGGTGAAGACCTCGACTGGCGCCACTGGCCCGAAGCATGGCGCACGCCACAGAGCCCGGCGCTGGCGCAATTTGCCGCCGAGCATGCGGATGAAATCGGCTATTTCGCCTTCAGCCAATGGCTGATCGCACGCAGCCTGGAGCGCGCGCAACAAGCCGCGCGTGGCAGCGGCATGGGCATCGGCCTGATCGCTGACCTGGCCGTGGGTGCCGACGGCGGCGGCAGCCAGGCCTGGAGCCGGCAGGACGAGTTGCTGGCCAACCTCACCGTCGGCGCGCCACCTGACATTCTCAACCGTGCGGGTCAAGGCTGGGGCATCTCGGCGTTTTCCCCCGAAGGCCTCAAGCGCAACGGCTTTCGCGCTTTTATCGAGATGCTGCGGGCCAACTTCGCCCACGCCGGCGGCCTGCGCATTGACCATGTGATGGGCCTGCAACGCCTGTGGGTCATCCCCATGGACGCTACGCCGCGCGAAGGTGCTTATTTGTATTACCCGGTGGATGACCTGCTGCGCCTGCTGGCGCTGGAATCCCACCGCCACCAGGCCATCGTGCTCGGTGAAGACCTGGGCACCGTGCCCGATGGCCTGCGCGAAAAACTCAGCGGCCGCTCGCTTCTGGGCATGCGCGTGTTGCTGTTTGAGCAAAACTACGAAGGCCACTTCAAGCCGATTCTCGACTGGCCGGACAACGCCTTGGCCACCACCAGCACCCATGACTTGCCAACCCTCAACGGCTGGTGGCACAGCCGCGATATCGAGTGGAATATCCAGCTGGGCCTGATCGATGCGCCCACCGTGGAGCAATGGAGCGAACACCGCCTGCGTGAACGCCAGGCGCTGCGCCAGGCCTTGAGCCAGGATCCGCAGAACTTCGTCGATGAAATCCGCAACGACACCGACCATATGATCGACGCCAGCGTGCGCTACCTGGGCCATACCCGCGCGCCGTTGGTGCTGTTGCCGCTGGAAGACGCGCTGGGCATCGAGGAACAAGCCAACCTGCCCGGCACCACCGACACCCACCCCAATTGGCGCCGCCGGCTGCCGGGCGAGGCCGCCAGCCTGCTCGACAACGACAGTGCCGCCCGCCGCCTGGAGCTGCTGGCCGTGGCGCGCAACCAGGCCCATGAGCGTGACCGATGAACACGTTACCCCTGCGCGCGACGCAGCGTCTGCAATTTCATAAAGGTTTCACCCTGGACGATGCCGTCCCGCTGGTGCCCTACTTCGCCCAACTGGGCATCAGCCACCTGTATGCCTCGCCGCTGCTCGCCGCTCGCGCCGGGTCCATTCACGGCTACGACGTGGTTGACCCAACCCGCGTCAACCCCGAGCTGGGTGGCGAGCCCGCCCTGCACAGGTTGGTAACGGCGCTGCGCGAGCATGGGATGGGGCTGATCCTCGATATCGTCTCCAACCATATGGCCGTCGGCGGTGCGGACAACCCGTGGTGGCTGGACCTGTTGGAATGGGGGCGCTTGAGCCCCTACAGTGAGTTTTTCGATATCCAGTGGCACTCACCGGACCCGCTGCTCAAGGGCCAGTTGCTGATGCCGTTTCTGGGCAGCGACTACGGTGAAGCGCTGCAAAGCGGCAATCTGACGCTCAAGTTCGATGCTGCGCATGGCAGTTTTTACGTCGAGCATTACGAACACCGCTTCCCGATTTGCCCGCGTGACTACGCCATGATCCTCGGCAGCGATGAATTGTTGAAGCCCCTGGCCGATCGTTTCGGCACCCTCGCCTACGAGGATTACGCGTACACCGAAGCCGGCTGGCTCAAACACGCGTTGGCCGAGCGCGCCACCGAAGCCTCGGTGCTGCACGCCATCGAACGCCAACTGGCCGAGTTTGATGGCCGCCAACCAGACGGCTTCCAGCGCTTGCACGCCTTGCTGGAACAACAGGTTTATCGGCTGGCCAGCTGGCGTACCGCAGCGGACGATATCAACTGGCGGCGCTTCTTCGACGTCAATGAACTGGGCGGCCTGCGCGTAGAACGCAGCGCCGTGTTCGAAGCCACCCACGGCAAGATTTTCGAGCTGATCAGCCAAGGCCTGGTGGACGGCCTGCGCATCGACCATATCGATGGTCTGGCCGACCCGCGCGGGTATTGCCGCAAGTTGCGCCGGCGTGTGGACTCACTTTCGCCCAACCGGCATTTGCCGATCTTCGTGGAAAAAATCCTCGGAGAAGGCGAAGCCCTGCGCGAAGACTGGCAGGTGGACGGCACCACCGGCTATGAGTTCATGAACCAACTGTCGCTGTTGCAGCACGACCCGGCAGGCTTCGGGCCGTTGGCTGAGCTGTGGACGCACCACAGCGAACGGCCTGCGGCCTTTATCGAGGAAGCCTGGCTGGCCCGCCAGCAAATCCTCAACGGTTCCCTGGCCGGCGACTTCGAGAGCGTGGCCCAGGCGCTGCTGCAAGTGGCCCGCGACGACGTGATGACCCGCGACCTGACCCTGGGCGCAATCCGCCGCGCCTTGCAGGAACTGATCGTGCACTTCCCGGTGTACCGCACCTACATCAGCGCTCGTGGGCGCAGCGCCAATGACGATGTGTTTTTCCTGCAAGCCTTGGCCGGTGCCCGCAGCACCTTGGGCGAAGGCGACTGGCCGGTGCTCGACCACCTGGAAAAATGGCTGGGCGGCCAACCATGGCGCAACCGCCCGGTCGGGCGTGAACGCAAGATGCTCAAGCATGCCTGCGTGCGTTTCCAGCAATTGACGTCGCCGGCGGCTGCCAAAGCCGTGGAAGACACCGCGTTCTATCGCTCGGCGGTGCTGCTGTCGCGTAACGATGTGGGCTTTAGCACCGAACAGTTCAGTGCGCCGTTGGCGGATTTTCACGCGGCTAACCAGCAGCGTTTGCAGACCTTCCCCGACAACCTGCTGGCCACCGCCACCCACGACCACAAGCGCGGTGAAGACACGCGCGCGCGCCTTGCAGTGCTGAGTGAATGCGCGCCGTGGTATGTCGAACAAGTCGAGCATTGGCGCCGCCTCGCCGCACCGTTGCGCGAGGATGCACACAGCCCGTCGGCGGGCGATGAGCTGATCCTTTATCAAGTGCTGCTCGGCAGTTGGCCGCTGGAAACCAACCCGGACTTGCAGTCTTACCAGCAACGCCTGTGGCAATGGCAGCAAAAAGCCCTGCGCGAAGCCAAGTTGCAAAGCAGTTGGAGCGCGCCCAACGAAGCCTATGAACAGGCGGTCGAAGTCTTTCTGTCACGCCTGCTGCTCAGCGATGCCGGCGCGCCGTTACGCAACGCCATCGGCAACGCCGCCCAGGCCATCGCCACGGCGGGCGCACTGAACGGCCTGGCGCAATCCTTGCTTCGCATCACCGTGCCGGGTGTACCGGATTTGTACCAGGGCGATGAGTTCTGGGACTTCAGCCTGGTAGACCCGGACAACCGCCGCCCGGTGGATTTCAACGCACGGCAACACGCGCTGGAGACACCACCGGACGTCAGCGAGCTGTTGTCCCACTGGCGCGACGGGCGTATCAAACAGGCGCTGATTGCCCAGGTATTGGCCGTGCGCAAGGCCAACACCGAACTCTTCCAACGCGGCAGTTACACGCCGCTGGAAGTGGTAGGTAAACACGCCGATCACGTCGTCGCATTCTGCCGTACGCACCAAGGCAAACACCTGCTGGTGGTGGTGCCACGCTGGTCCCATCGCTTGCTGGATAATGGTGAAGTGCCCCACGTCAATGCGCAGGTTTGGGGCGATACGCGGGTGAAATTACCGTTCGCCAGCACAACACAAAACTGGAAGGGACTTTTTCATACAGGCGCAGTCACACCAAACAAGGAGCTGTTGATCAGCGCTGCCCTGGGGGATTTCCCGGTCAATGTCTTTATCAATTCCGACGATCAAGAAAGCTGAAAATTTTCTGTGAGGAGTATTGTGATGAGTACTGAAGACAAACGCATACGCGAGTTGGCGCATCAGATCTGGGAATCCGAAGGCAAACCCCACGGTGAAGACGCACGCCACTGGGAGATGGCGCGCAAATTGGCCGAAGCGGAAGCGCTGACCCCGAGCAAACCTAAAGCTGCGGCCAAGCCCAAGACCGCGCCCAAGCCTGCGCCAAAAGCCAAGCCGCCGGCCCCGGCAGCGGCCAGCAAACCTGCACCGCCGGCAGCCAAGAAGCCTGCGGCGCCGAAAAAGCCCAAACCTTAACCGCCCACGCGCCTCCTGCCGACACTGTCGCCAGGAGGCCCTTTTTACTTTTTATTGCGTCAGCTGAGCAACCGTCGGCACGGTAGCGCTCGGCCCGAAAAAAGACCCTTGCAGGAGCAATTTAATGAGCAAACCCGATAACAACCCAGCCACGCCGGAAAATGAGCCGTCGCGGATTCGTGAAGGTTTGCCCTTCCCTCTAGGCGCCACCTGGGACGGCCTGGGCGTCAACTTTGCGCTGTTCTCGGCGAATGCCACCAAGGTCGAGCTGTGCCTGTTCGATGACACCGGTGAGGTCGAGCTGGAACGTATCGAACTGCCCGAATACACCGACGAAACCTTCCACGGCTACCTGCCCGACGCCCACCCCGGGCTGATTTACGGCTACCGCGTGTACGGTGCGTATGACCCGGCCAATGGTCATCGCTTCAACCACAACAAATTGCTGATCGATCCGTATGCCAAACAGCTGGTGGGTGAACTCAAATGGTCCGAGGCACTGTTCGGCTACACCATCGGCCACCCGGACGACGACCTCAGTTTTGACGAGCGTGACAGCGCGCCCTTTGTGCCCAAGTGCAAGGTCATCGACCCCGCGCACACCTGGGGCAACGACCAGCCGGTGCGAGTGCCGTGGGACCGCACGATCATCTACGAAACCCACCTGCGCGGCATCAGCATGCGTCACCCTTCGGTGGGCGAGTCGGTGCGCGGCACCTGCGCCGGGCTGATGGAAGATGACGTGCTCAAGCATATTCGCCAGCTCGGCGTGTCATCCGTAGAGCTGCTGCCGGTGCATGCCTTCGTCAACGACCAGCACCTGCTGCAAAAAGGCATGACCAACTATTGGGGCTACAACAGCATTGCGTTCTTTGCGCCCGACCCGCGCTACCTGGCCAGCGGCAAGATCGCCGAGTTCAAGGAGATGGTCGCGCACCTGCATGAACAAAAACTCGAGGTGATCCTCGACGTGGTCTACAACCACACTGCCGAAGGCAACGAGCGCGGCCCTACCCTGTCGATGCGCGGCATCGACAACGCCTCGTACTACCGGTTGATGCCCGACGACAAGCGCTTTTACATCAACGATTCCGGCACCGGCAATACCCTGGACCTGAGCCACCCCTGCGTGCTGCAAATGGTCACCGACTCACTGCGCTACTGGGCCACCGAGATGCATGTGGACGGTTTCCGCTTTGACCTGGCGACCATTCTTGGGCGTTATCGCGACGGTTTCGACGAGCGCCACAGCTTCCTCGTGGCCTGCCGCCAGGACCCAGTGCTGCGCCAGCTGAAAATGATCGCCGAACCCTGGGACTGCGGCCCCGGCGGCTATCAAGTGGGCAACTTCCCACCGGGCTGGGTGGAATGGAACGACCGCTTCCGCGACACCGTGCGCGCCTTCTGGAAAGGCGATGACGGCCAGTTGGCAGACTTTGCCGGGCGCATGACCGCCTCGGGTGAGATGTTCAACCACCGGGGTCGCAGGCCCTACAGCTCGGTGAACTTCATCACCGCCCACGATGGTTTTACCCTGCACGACCTGGTGTCGTACAACGACAAGCACAACGAGGCCAACGACGAAAACAACCAGGACGGCAGCAACAACAACCTGTCCTGGAACCACGGCGTCGAAGGCCCCACCGAAGATCCGGAAATCAACGCTCTGCGCCTGCGCCAGATGCGCAATTTCTTTGCCACGCTGCTGCTGGCCCAAGGCACGCCGATGATCGTGGCCGGTGACGAGTTCGCGCGCACCCAGCACGGCAACAACAATGCCTATTGCCAGGACAGCGAGATTGGCTGGGTCAACTGGGACCTGGACGACGACGGCAAGGCGCTGCTCAAGTTTGTAAAACGCCTGATTAAGTTGCGCCTGGCCTACCCGATCCTGCGCCGTGGGCGCTTCCTGGTGGGCGACTACAACGAAGATCTCGGCGTAAAAGATGTCACCTGGCTGGCGCCGGATGGCAACGAGATGAGCACCGAACAGTGGGAAGACAGCCATGGCCGCTGCCTGGGCATGCTGATGGACGGCCGCGCCCAGGAAACCGGGATTCGTCGCCCAGGCGCTGATGCGACCTTGTTGCTGGTGGTCAATGCCCACCACGACATGGTCAATTTCCGCTTGCCGCCGGTGCCCCAGGGTGAATTCTGGACCTGCATGCTCGATACCAATGCACCCGCCGTGCGCGGTCAGGAGCGTTTTGATTTCGAGCACGAATACGCGGTAACCGGACGCTCACTGCTGCTGTTCGAACTGCAACGAGACGACGAGGTGTGAGATGGCTCTGCATGGATTCCTTCAAGGCAACCGCAGCTACGCCGACACGCAGGCGCTGGGCGTTGCACTGAAGGCCCTTCAGGAGGAAGGCCTGGACCAACTGCCATTGCCCGGCAGCGGCCAGACGTTGGAACGCTACAGCCGGCTGGCGCAGGTGGCAGGTCATGACCTGCGCCTGTGCAAGCTGTTCGAAGGCCACACCGATGCCCTGGCGATCATCGCCGAGCTCGATAGCCCCTTGCCGCCCCTGGGCAGCGTTTGGGGCATGTGGGCCGCCGAACCGCCGACGGCCAAGGTACGCGTGCGCCGCGATGGCCAGCGCCTGATCGTCGATGGGCGCAAAGCCTGGTGTTCCGGCGCAGCGGTGGTCAGCCATGGCTTGCTGACCGCCTGGGACGAAGAAGACCGCCAACAGTTGGTGGCGGTCGAGATGAACCAGCCCGGCGTCACCGTCACCAACGACGGCTGGAAAGCGGTGGGCATGGCGGCCACCGGCAGTGTCGAAATCATCTTCAATGAGGCCCGCGGCATCGCGGTTGGCGAACCGGGCGACTACCTGTCGCGGCCGGGCTTCTGGCACGGCGGCGTCGGTATCGCCGCCTGTTGGTACGGCGGTGCTCAACGCCTGGCAGAAGTGCTGCGCGCGCAGTGCAGCCAACGTCCTGAGCCCCATGCGCTGGCGCATCTGGGCGCGGTCGACAGCGTGCTCAATAGCGCCGCCTGTGTACTGCGCGACGCCGCTGAGCAGATCGACCGCGACCCTCGCGCCGATGCGCGGCAACTGGCCCAACAGGCACGGGCGTGCATCGAGGATACCGTCGAACAGGTCATGCACCATGTCGGTCGCGCGGTGGGCGCCGGGCCTTATTGCAAAGATCCGCACTTCGCCCAATTGATCGCGGACTTACCCGTGTATGTACGCCAAAGCCACGCCGAGCGCGACCTGGCGGCGTTGGGAAAGCTGGTGGCGGACGAACCCACAGGGAGGTGGCTGTTATGAAACCCAACCCGATCGTTGGCCAGGGCACGCCGTTACATCAATGGCAGGGTTCAGCCCATATGGCCCAATTGCCGCACATCAGTGTTGAGCAGTTGGTACCCGCTGGGCACCGCGCCGTGATCATTGCTCCGCACCCGGACGACGAGGTGCTGGGCTGCGGCGGCCTGCTGCAAGGCCTGGCCATGCTCGACCGGCCGATCCAACTGATTTCCGTCACCGACGGCAGCGCCAGCCATCCAGGCTCCAGGCGCTGGCCAGTCGAGCGCTTGAGCATCGTGCGCCCGCAGGAGTCGGCCCAGGCCCTGCACCGTCTCGGCATGCCACTGCACAGTTTGCAGTGGCTGCGCGCAGGCTTTGCCGACAGCCAGGTGGCGGCCCGTGAAGATGAGTTGAGCGCGTTCATAGAGCGCTATCTCAAGCCCACCGATGTGGTGTTCACCACCTGGCGCGAAGACGGGCATTGCGACCATGAAGCCGTTGGCCGCGCCAGCGCCAAAGCGGCGCAGGCGGTAGGTGCGACGCTCTACGAGTTGCCCGTTTGGACCTGGCATTGGGCAACACCTGAGGACAGCCAAGTGCCGTGGCACCGTGCGCGCAAGATCGCGCTGACACCTGAAGCCGTGGCGCGTAAACGTCACGCCATTCATGCCTTTGCCAGCCAGTTGGAGGGCGACCCGCAGGTGGGCCTGGCACCGGTGCTGGCACCCTTTGTGGTGGAGCGTTTGCTGCAACCTTTTGAAGTGGTGTTTGTATGAGTGTGGCCACGCCCTATTTTGATCAGTTGTTCGCCGGTAATGACGACCCATGGGCCTTTCGCCAGCGCTGGTACGAACAGCGCAAGCGCGCGCTGACCCTGGCCGTGCTGACCCGGACCCATTACACGTCGATCTTTGAACCCGGTTGCGCCAACGGTGAGCTGAGTGCCGAGTTGGCCGCGCGCTGCGACCGCCTGGTGTGTTGCGACACGGCCGCCGCTGCCGTGGCGCTGGCGCAAGCCCGCTTGCTGGGGTTTGCCCACGCCCAGGTGCATCAAAGCCGTTTACCCCAGGAATGGCCGTACGGCCAATTCGAACTGATCGTGTTGAGCGAGCTTTGCTACTACCTTGACGCCGACGATTTACAGCGCCTGATCGACTGCGCCCTCAAGGCACTGACCGACAACGGCCAACTGCTCGCCTGCCACTGGCGCCCGCACATCGACGGTTGCCCGCAAACGGCCGAACAGGTGCACGAAATGCTCGCGCAACGCCTGGGCATGGCCCACCTCGTCCAACATCACGACAGTGACTTTCTACTCGACCTGTGGAGCCGTGACGGCACCTCGGTCGCCACCCATGAGGGCTTGCGATGATCGGCATTCTGATCCCGGTGCATAACGAAGAAGCGCTGTTGGGCGAATGCCTCAAAGCCGCGATGATTGCCGCCAGCCACCCAGGTTTGCTCGGCGAACCTGTGCAGATCCTGGCCGTGCTCGACAGCTGCAGCGATGGCAGCGCGGCGATTGCCCAGGCGTATCCGGTGCAGTGTCTACAAGTGCAAGCACGTAATGTCGGGCACGTGCGTGGGGTGGGTGCGCGGCATTTGTTGAACCAGGGCGCGCGCTGGATTTCGTGCACCGACGCCGACAGCCGTGTCGCCCCCGATTGGCTGGTGGCGCAACTGGCCTTGGGCGCCGATGCCGTGTGCGGCACGGTAACAGTGGATGCCTGGAGCGAAGGCTTCGACGCAGCGGCGCAGATCCGCTACACCCAAGCCTACGAAGCCCGCGACGGCCATCGACATATTCACGGTGCCAACCTGGGCGTGAGTGCCGCGGCGTATGTGCAGGCAGGCGGCTTCGAGCCATTGGCCTGCCACGAAGATGTGCAACTGGTGCGCAACCTGGAGCGCTGCGGCGCTTCCATCGCCTGGAGCCACACGCCCCAGGTGATTACAAGTGCGCGCCTGGACTGCCGCGCTCAAGGCGGTTTTGGTGATTATTTGAAGAGCTTGATGCAGGCCACCTGAATATTTCGACCTTGCAAGATGTAAAAACGCCGAATCCTTGACTATGCTGAAATCGCCTTGCTGGTCATCCAGGGTTGGATGGCCGCAGTTCATCGCAGCGGAGCCTGTGCTGAGTACAAGAGCGTCGTCCCGTCAACGGGGTACGACCCGGCATCATTTGACAAGGACGTGACACCGATGAAATCTGCCTCATTAAGCGAGGGCCGTCGCGGCCCTGCGCAAATCTGGAACAGTGCCCCGCAGTTGGCGCAAATCCCCTTTATCAAGCCCTCCTCCCTGGTGCCACGCGGTGCGCGCGTAGTGGTCATCGCGCCTCACCCCGGCGATGAGGTGCTGGCGTGTGGCGGTTTATTGCAACTGCTCAGCACCCTCGACCACCCGCTGCAACTGATCTCGATCACCGATGGCAGCGCCAGCCACCCAGGCTCGAATGCTTGGCCGGCAAGCCGCCTGAGTGTGATCCGGCCGCAGGAAAGCGCCGAGGCGCTGCGGCGCCTGGGCATGCCGCTGCACAGCCTGAAGTGGATTCGCGGCGGCTTTTGCGACGACGCCCTTGCCGCCCGCGAACAACCCATGAGCCAGTTCATTGCCCGCTACCTGCAAGCGGGTGACGTGGTGTTCACCACCTGGCGCCACGACGGCAAGGACGACCATGACGCCGTCGGCCGCGCCAGCGCCAAAGCCTGCCAGCTCACCGGCGCGCGCCTGTATGAACTGCCGATATGGGCCTGGCACTGGCCGGTGCGCGAAGGCTCGGTGATTCCCTGGTATCGCGCGCGCAAGGTACGGCTGGACAGCTGGAGCGTTGCGCGCAAGCTGCACGCCACCCATGCGTATGCCAGCCAATTGGTCGGCGACCCGGAGATCGGTTTGGCGCCCATGCTTGCCCAGGAGTTACTGGAGCGGATGCGTGAGCCCTATGAGATCGTGTTTGCCTAGAGACAGCTTATGTATCGCACTGTGTACAGCACCCTTCGCGATACACAGTGTTTAACCCGCGCCCATTTCTGAAACACAGCCGATACAGCACGACGTTCAACTGAGCACCCGGCACCCATCAAGCCCAAGGAGGCTCGCCATGCACGCTCAGTTGAAACGCCACCCACTTTTCCTGGCCTTTGCCCTGTTGCCATTCGCGGCCATGGGCATGGCCCATGCCGAAATGCCTGAACCGCAAACCCCGGCACCGCAGCATCAATCGGCGTTCGGGACGCTCAAGCACATCAAGGCCGGCCTGCTGGATGTGGCCTACGCCGAGGTCGGCCCGGCCAATGGCCAGGTAGTGATCCTGTTGCATGGCTGGCCCTACGATATCGACAGCTACGCCAACGTCGCCCCGCTGTTGGCCGCCAAAGGCTACCGCGTGCTGATCCCGTATGCGCGTGGGTATGGCGATACGCGTTTTCTGTCGGATAAAACCTTACGCAATGGTGAACCGGCGGCGCTGGCCCAGGACGTGATCGATTTCATGGACGCGCTGAAGGTCCAGCAAGCGGTACTGGGAGGTTATGATTGGGGCGCGCGCTCAGCAGATATCGTCTCGGCGCTGTGGCCGGAGCGGGTCAAGGCGTTGGTGTCGGTCAGTGGCTACCTGATCGGTAACCAGGCCGCCGGCAAAAACCCGCTGCCACCCAAAGCGGAATTGCAGTGGTGGTACCAGTTCTACTTCGCCACCGAACGCGGCGCCGCCGGTTACCAGAAAAACACCCACGACTTTGCCAAGCTGATCTGGCAGACCGCCTCACCGAAATGGGCCTTTGACGAGGCCACCTTCGAGCGCAGCGCCAAAGGCCTGGACAACCCCGATCACGTGGCCATCACCGTATTTAACTATCGCTGGCGCCTGGGCCTGGTGCAGGGCGAAGGGCAATACGCTGCGCTGGAGCAAACACTCGCGCAGTCGCCGAGCATTGGCGTGCCGACCATCACGCTTGAAGGCGACGCCAACGGTGCGCCGCATCCATTACCCGAGGACTACGCCAAACGCTTTACCGGCAAATACCAGTTCCGTCTGGTGAACGGCGGCATCGGCCATAACCTGCCGCAAGAAGCGCCGGCGGCGTTTGCCAAGGCCGTGATAGACGCTGACCAGCTGTGACGGGGTCTAGCCATGTGCCACCCTGGAAAATGTGAAATTTTTGTTAACTATCTCTCCCCAAAGGCTTTTTTGCTTCAGCCTGATCTGCCACACTAATGCGAATAATTATCAACAGATTTATTATTCGCCAGGGACGGCGTTCAGGGGAGACTCCGTTTCATGTCTGTGCAACTTCATGTTGGCAAAGCATTTACACCCAGTTTGATGGCGTTGGCGGTTTGTCTTGCCACCTCACCTGCGGCCTTCGCCGCCGACGCGCAACAGCCGCCAGAGGTGGTTGAGCTGGGTGCGACGCAGATCAACACCGAGCAAGTCCTCGGTGCGACGACTGAAGGCAGCCAGTCCTACACCACCGGCTCGATGGCAACCGCGACCAAACTGCCGCTTACCCTGCGTGAAACCCCGCAAGCGGTCACGGTGATTACCCGTCAGCGGATGGACGACCAGGCGATGACCAGCATCAACGACGTGGTAAAAGCCACGCCGGGTCTGTTCCTGAACTTCTCCAGTGGCCCTGGCCGAGAAGCCTATACCTCACGGGGTTTCGACATCGACAACCTGATGTATGACGGCATCCCCACTGGCTATAACGGCGTTTCAGTCGGCGCCCAGCCAAACCTGGCAATGTTCGACCGCGTCGAAATCGTGCGCGGTGCCACCGGTTTGGTGACCGGCGCCGGCAACCCTTCGGCGGCCATCAACCTGATACGCAAGCGACCACTCGACGAGCAGAAGGTCACCCTCACCGGCGCCGCCGGCAGCTGGGATGACTACCGTGGCGAGCTGGATGCCTCCAGCCCACTCAATGACAGTGGCACTTGGCGCGGCCGGGTTGTGACCTCTTACCGTGACGCCAATGGGTTTATCGATAAAGCCAAGGAAGACCACGGCTTGTTCTATGCCGTCACCGAGGCAGACCTCAGCGAAGACACCACCCTGACCCTCGGTTTCTCGAACCAAAAGGACAAGACCAATTACTTCTGGGGTTCTTCGATGGTCGGCCAGGACGGCCATCACTTGAACCTGCCGCGCTCCTACAACCCAGGGACCCCATGGGAGAACAAGGACCAGGAAATCAACACAGTGTTTGCCGAACTACGTCAGCGCCTGGCCAACGACTGGAAACTGCAGATCAACGCCAACTACGCAGAACAGGATGCGCTCTTTTCGGGCTCCTACCAGTCGCGCTGGGTCAACAACACCCTGGCGCGCACGGTTTACCAGGCCTCTTACGATGAAAACCAGGCCGGCGTCGACGCCTTCGCCAGCGGCCCCTTCCAGGCCTTCGGGCGGACCCATGAATTGGTGGTCGGCGCCAGCCGCCGCATCTATGACATGACCACCCACAACTACAGCCCGTACAACTTGAACTGGCCGCTGACGGCGGGCAAACCGGACTTCGTCCACACCACCAACGACCGCGATGTCACCACCCAGGACGGTGTCTACCTCACCACACGCCTGAGCCTCGCCGACCCGTTGAAGCTGATCCTCGGCGCCCGTCTGGACTGGTATGACTACGATGCCCATGGCAGCAACGATGGCGATTACCATGTCACGCGCAACCTCACCCGCTATGCCGGTCTTATCTACGACCTGGACGATCATCACTCGGTGTATGTCAGCTACAGCGACATCTTTACCCCGCAGAGTGACAAGGACAGCTCCGGCACACCGCTCAAGCCGATTGTCGGCAAGAACTATGAGGTCGGTATCAAGGGCGAATACCTGGGCGGCGCATTAAATGCGAGCGTCGCGCTGTTTCGTGTAGACCAGGAAAACCGTGCCGTGGCGGTCGTGGTACCGAACTGCCCGCAGGCATCCTGCGCGGTAGCCTCAGGCGAGATTCGCAGCCAGGGTATCGACATGGAACTGCAGGGCGC
The DNA here is from genome assembly GCF_030263855.1 of Pseudomonas sp. ChxA. NCBI lineage: Bacteria > Pseudomonadati > Pseudomonadota > Gammaproteobacteria > Pseudomonadales > Pseudomonadaceae > Pseudomonas > Pseudomonas sp. ChxA. The sequence goes on along the minus strand of NZ_JARPMK010000001.1, from coordinate 3,332,048 downwards.
ATTGACCCCCAATTGGCAGGTTGGCGGCGGCTACACCTATGCACGCACCCACACCATCAAGGATGACGCCAACCCGCAAAATGTTAACAAACAGTTCGACACCGACGTTCCCGAACACCTGTTCAAACTGACCACTAGCTACCACTTGCAGGGCGCACTGGAAAACCTCCGCGTGGGCGGCAACATCTCCTGGCAGAGCCGCCTGTATAACGACTTCCAGGTCGCCGACGGCAGCACTTACCGCCTCAAGCAAGGCGCCTATGCCGTGACCGACCTGATGGCTGGCTACAAGGTCAACCAGCATCTGGACCTGCAGCTCAATGCCAACAACATCTTTGATCGCACGTATTACAAGTCCATCTCCAACTCCGTGAGCTACGGCGGTGATTCCTACGGCGCACCGCGCAATATGATGGTGACCGCCAAATATAGCTTCTGATCCTGCTTGTATCTTCGGTCGCCCGCTCGGGCGGCCGTTCTTAAGTCTTCCTACTCACTGCCGATAACGGTTTGTTACACCTGAACCGGCAAAAAAACCTGATACCTGCTTTGCTTTTTACCGGCGGCCCATCGTGGCACGCCGCATGCTTTGTTCCTGGCTCGACCACATGGAGTAAGAGTGAATGCCCGCACGCGCCCGCTTCCTGGAGCACTACCGCAAAGCCGACCGCATCATGCTGGCGTTGATCTGGCTGATGTTTTTATTCTCCCTGGGCCTGGCCTTCTGGCACGACACTTGGCTGCAAGCCGTGATCGTCGGTGGTGGCGCCAGTGTGGTGCTTACGCTGCTCTATCGCGCCCTCGGTGGCACCCGATTAATGCGCTGTTTGCTCGGCGCCGGCCTGATGGTCATGGCCGCGCTGCATATCAACCAGGCGCAGGGCTTGATCGAAGCGCACTTCGGGATTTTCGCGCTGCTGGCGGTGCTGACGTTTTACCGCGACTGGCTGCCGATCCTCGTCGCAGCGGTGACCATCGCCGTCCACCACGTTGTGTTTCACGCATTGCAGCATCAAGGTTTCCCGGTATTTGTGATGGACCATCATGGCGGCTGGAACATGGTGTTCGTGCACGCCTTTTACGTCGTGATGGAGACCATCGCCCTGCTCTACCTCGCCATTCATAGCCAGGCCGAGGCTGTCGAAAGCCAGGAAATGCTGGAAAAAATGCTCGCCGTGACGTCCCAGCTCACGGTAGAAACTGCCCATAGTGAAGGCAAAACGCACGTGTCCCTGGCCAAGCGTTTCGACCATTTCCTGCAACAGCTCACCCACCTGATCGATGGCGTTACCCGTGACTCCCACGGTCTCGGCCAACTTGGCCAGGCGTTGGCCAGCGCCAGCGGCACCCTGGAAACCGGCGCACGCCATCAGTTGGCGGAAATCAACCAGATGACCGGCTCCATGCAGCGCATGGAAGACGCCACCGCCCATATCACCCAGCACGTCGAGCACGCAGTGGAACACGCAGGCCAGGCCCGCGAACAGATCGTGCGCGGCCAGCAAAGCGTCGGCCGTGCCCAACATGAAATCACCCAACTGGCCTCACGCATCGACGGCACCAACCAAACCGTACAAGGCCTGGCCACCCAGGCCGAACAGATCGGCTCGGTACTCGAAGTGATCAGCAGCATCGCTAACCAGACCAACCTGCTGGCGCTCAACGCCGCTATCGAAGCCGCCCGCGCCGGCGAGCAAGGCCGAGGCTTTGCGGTGGTCGCCGACGAGGTCCGCAGCCTGGCGCAACGCACCGCCGTCTCCACCCAGGAAATCAAACAGATCATCGAAGGCCTGCAACACGGCAGCCGCCAAGCCGTCGAAGCCATGCACGACAGCCAGGCAGGTGTAGCGCGCTGCGTGGAGGACAGCCAACTGGCGGTGGACATGTTGCAGGCCGTGGGCGCTGACATCGCGCATATCGACGAGCTGAACGGGCGAATCGTGATTACCACCCGCGAACAGACGTCGGCCAACCAGGAGATTGTCGGGCGCCTGCAGTCAGTGCAGAACATTGCGCAAAGCACCGCGGATGATGTGGAAACCCTGGCGCGCAGCAGTGAGCAGTTGCCGCCGATTGCGGTCAGGCTGGATGCGTTGGGGCGCAGGTTTCACCCCTGAAAACAGCCTCAACGTGAGGATGGCTCAGGCTGGCAAAATCCCCAGGTTTTTCGCGCGCATACGCGCCAAGGCATACACGGTACGCGTGCGAGGTATCGGCACTCCGACGCGATCAGCCACTGAGACAAGCGTGCCAAGGATGGCCTCGATCTCCACCGGTTTATGCCCCTCAACGTCTTGCAGCATCGAGGTTTTCACCTTGCCGAGCTTGCGGGTGATCGCAATGCGTTGCGCGGAATCAATCTGCGGCGCGATGCCCAGTGTGCGTCCCAAATCCAGCAACTCATCCATCATGCCGATGAACAGGGCGTGCAGGCATGGGTCGTCGATCAGTTCATCGGTCGCGCAACCCACCAACAGGCTGACCGGGTTAAAGCAGGCATTGCCCAGCAGCTTCAACCATATTTCTTCGCGCACATTGGCGTGGGCGTGTGCATCAAAACCTGCGTCACGAAAAGCCTCAGTGGTGGCATCTACGCGCGCGCTATTACCACCGGCCGGCTCGCCGAACACCATTCGGCTTCCGGACATGTGCTTGATTACACCGGGACTCAGCACCGTACATGAGGCAAATACAACGCAACCGACAACGGCGGCAACGGGCACAGCCTTTTCTATCACGCCACCGGGGTCGACAGCCTCAAGACGCATACTCGCCAAAACGTCTGCCGACTGCAGGAAATACCACCAGGGCAAGCCGTTGAGTGCAGGAATAATCAGGGTTTGCGGGCCAATCAGCGCCTTGGCCTGTTCCACCACGCTGGGCAATGCCGGCGCCTTGACGGCAAAGATGACCATGTCCTGAATGCCAAGCTCTTCAGGTGCGCAGGTCGCTTTCAGCGGGGCAACCAACACCTCATCGCCCGTGTGCAGTTTCAGCCCATGCTCGCCAATGGCGGCGAGTGTTTCGCCCCGCGCGACCACGCTGACATCGTGGCCGGCGGCGAACAGTTTGCACGCCAGGAAACCACCGATTGCTCCAGCACCTACGACTGTGACGCGCATGGGTAAACCTCACTGAGAGAGTGGAACAGAATACTGGCTAAACAGGCCGGAACAAGCCCGTCTCACTGAAAAAACAGCCACACTTGCCTCACACCCATCAGCCAAGGCAAACATAGCCACTGTGGCGAGCGGGCTTGCCCCGCGCTGGGTGGCGAAGCCGCCCCACTTCAGGCAACGCGGTTAGTCAGTTAGCAAGGCTTGGGGCTGCTACGCAGCCCAACGCAGGGCAAGCCTGCTCGCCACAGGTTACTTTTGCAGCGCATCCAGCTTGCGTTTCAGTCGCCTCAGGTTGCTGTTGACGATCAGCTTGTGCGCCGGCCCAACCGGCAACATGTACAGACGCCCAAAGGTGTTATGGGTGAGCACCGATGAGGTGATCGTAAACACCCGCTCACTGATCGACAGGCAAATCATCACATCCAGGTGCCGGTCGCGCTCGGTCAGCACCAACACGCCCGGGGCGCTGTGTTCTACCAGGAAAAAATCCAGTCGCTCGCCCGCCTGTACGCTGATTCGCGGCGAGCCCGAGAACCCACCGATGCGTTTCACACCGAACAACGAAGAAATCCGGTCGCGGATTCGGAAGGCCAACCGCATGAACATCCCAGGTTCGGCGGTCATGATGTTCCATGCCTCCAGTGCAGTGACATCAGCGGGCAACTTGACCGACCTGCGGTCGTAGTAATCAAGCGCTGTCGGTGTACCCAGCGTGTAAATAACATCCGTGGTAGCCAACGATTATCTCCTTGAAAAGCGCGGTTCGTGACAGGTCTGGACAGTAAGTAAAGCGCGATACCAGCGTTTGCGGCAACACTCAAGACACACGCACGCTAAGGGGCCCGCATCGATGCGGGCCCCGTAGATCTTTCAAGTTGAAAAGGTGCGCACCGAGCGCTTACTCCTTAGCGTCAAATGCCGGGTGAAATTGCACAGTGCCGACTGGCAAATCACCACCAAAACTCAGCGTTTGGAAGTATTCCTGAGGAACTCCAGGCAATTCCAAACCAGCGTAAGCGTTGAAGCCAAAGCGACCGTAGTAGCCAGGATTACCCAACACAACACAGCCATTTGCACCATTGCCTTGCAACTTGGCAAGCGCGGTTTTCATCAAGGATGAACCAATCCGCAGGCCCTGGCGTTCAGGCAATACGGATATCGGCCCCAGCCCATACCAACCCGCAGCACCGGAAGACACGGTGACTGGGGAAATGGCGATGTGCCCGACGATTTCATCATTCACGACCGCCACCAGCGAAACGGTTAATTGCCCGGCTTGGCGCAGTGCATCAACAATGAATTGCTCGGTGTGGCTGGAATGCGCTTCGCTCTGGAATGCCTCAGTCGTCACTGCAGATATACGTTTACTGTCTTCAGGTAGTTCATTGCGGATATTCAGGCTCATATTCAAGTGCTCTCGGGTGTCTTGATCAATCAGGCCGCGTAGCGTGCGGAACAAATCAGTCGTTTTTGTGTATTGGTCGCCATAGGTCAGGTTAAACGCGTAATCAAAACCACGTGGGTTGATGCCTTGGTTGTGCTGCAGGATCGTCTCCAGCTTGTCCAGCGCTTTCACAGCCAGGGCCTCAGGGGAGCCGGCGTTTTCGTAGTCCTCCCACAGCGTCATTATTTGCGTGCGCAAACCTTCATCCAGCGAACGCGTGAGGTGTAAGAGGTCGACGCGCTCTTGCTCGGTTTTATGTGGAAAGTCGTTCTTGCTCACAGCGGGAATATCGCCGCTTATGGCCTCACCCAGATCATGAATCAGGCAGAGCTTGAGCACTTTCAACAGGTCAAGGCCTTTGAGTTCGTCAGCGAACACCATCGCCATCAGGCTTAATCGCCAACTATGCTCGGCCGTACTTTCCTGGCGACCGGATGAAGTATGGGCACTTCTGAGCACACTTTTGAGTTGCTCCGCTTCGCGCAGGAAGTCCAGGCGCCCTTTCAGTGTTTCAATGTTCATGACAACTCCGATTATTAACGGTTATCCAGTTGCGGACGCACCGCCTGCAACCCTGACTTGTTCACACGATAAGGCTGGCCGTCTATGGACTTGAGCAAACGCTTGGCCCTTAGTTTATTAAACACGCTGAGCGTGCAGTCAGAAAGCAAGTAGCCTTCTCGGGTATAGCATTCCACTGCTCTCACCCGACCTGACGCGTCGCGCTGGTGAGAGATGCGGCCGCCTTTTGCGAGGACGTGCAGCGTCCGTTGTTCCGATTTGGAAATATTCATACTGTCCACCTAATAAGAGTCAGGACGGGGTGAACGCTGCGTCGTTACTAGGCGCTGTTTTTCTGCAACACGAAAAACTGATAGCCGTAGTCATCCAGAAAGCGCTCGTGGATATCAATCTCTTCCTCGATGTCTGCCAGAGCATTTGACGAAAAGTCACTTGCAGATACTTCTGCAACCTTTTTACGCAAGGGCGCTACGTAGTTTTCCCACGCGTGGCGACTCAAGGCAAAACTGTGCAGGACCCGATAACCCAGTGGGGCAATACTGGAAACTCGGTCCTTAAGCGTCGTCATGTCTGGATAGTTTTTCTTCCAGAATGAAAACGCTTCAGCGTGCGGGCTATCGGTTGACCAGATCAAATCACTGACCACCAGAAAACCTTGCGGCTTGATAAATCGTCTCCAACTTTTGAGCGCCTGCCCAAACCCCATGATGTAAGCACTGCCTTCGGCCCAAATGGCATCAAATGAACCGTCTTCAAAGGGCAGTTCAGTCATGCTGGCACACAGGAGCCGGACACGCTGCTCCAACGCATTGGCCGCAACGGCCGCCTGCACGTGGGCCAGGCTGTATTCGTCGTTGTCCACGGCGGTAACCTGCCCTTGGGTATGCTGTGCCAGTAACAGCGTGCTCACACCCCGGCCGCAACCGATGTCCAGCAGCGTCTTCGGAACAGTGGGCAATGCATTCAGAGCTGCCAATGTGTCTTCGGCAGAGCCCGGCCCCAGGCGATCCAAACTATCAAAAAGTCGCTCGAAATCGGCCATATAGTGGTCATGTTCATTCATATCCTTTGATAACCACTTAAGGCGCAACGCCTGCTTTTCGCTAAAGCCCTGTTTGAGCAACCAGGCCAGATGCGCGCCTGGGGCCTGGTTCTCTAACGCCTGGTGCCAGCCACGCATCGAGGCTTGCCCGAGCATGGCTGCAAGCAGATCGCGGGAGTGTTGTTTCTGTGCAATTTCGTGGTCCAGCGTCTGTAACCGCTCAAGCAACAATGACCTGTCGATGCGCGTGTCCAGGCACGCCTGGCACTCTTTCAACGTCAGCCCACCGGCTTGCAGCTGCTGCAGCAACTTCAACTGTTGCAGGTCATGCGTCGAATACGCGCGATAGCCATTGGCCTGGCGCTTGGAGCTGATCAGCCCCAGCTTTTCGTAATAGAGCAGCGTCGAACGGCTCAAACCCACTTTCAGCGCCAACTCGGAAATGCGATACATAACCTGTCCCTCGATCCATGGCGTACAACATAAACTATGAAGCTGTAGACAGGTAAAGGGGCAAATTTGCCGAAAAAGGTTTTTAATTGCGACCTTTGCTACGCGGATCGAGGTGCGGTGTGTGCGGATTGTCCAACCCCCTCAAGACCCTTTATCCTCTTCGGTCCCGCTCGACCCACTCCGGAGCCGCCATGGACCTCGCCACGCTCGCCCTCTTTCTCCCCGCCTGCTTCGCCCTGAACATGGCGCCCGGCCCCAACAACCTGCTGTCCGTAAGCAATTCCACGCGTTATGGCTATCGCACTTCTTGCCTTGCAGGGATTGGCCGTTTGCTGGCCTTTGCCGGCATGATCGCCCTCGCCTCTGCCGGCTTGGCGGTGGTGCTGCAGACTTCGGAGCTGTTGTTCTACGCGATCAAGACTCTCGGTGCGGCGTATCTGTTTTATCTGGCGTTCCAGTTGTGGCGGGCTAATCCGCAGAAAGAAGCTGAATCAGCCACGCACAAAGTGGGACTGTGGGCCTTGGCACGTCAGGAGTTTCTGGTAGCCGCCGGCAACCCAAAAGCCATCCTGATCTTCACAGCGTTCCTCCCGCAATTCGTGGTGCCCGGCCAACCGATCACGCCTCAATTCGCGCTGCTGGGTGCGATGTTCCTGGGCCTGGAATGGATAGCGATCAGCGCCTACGCCTACATGGGCACGCACATGCGCCGCTGGTTTGCCGAACCCAGCGGCAAGCGCCTTTTCAATCGCTGCTGCGCCGGGTTGTTGTCGGCGGCGGCGACGGTGCTGCTGATGGCGCGCAGGGCCTGAGGGTGGCCCCGCGCACTCAACTAACATGGACACCCTGAATAGGGAGACGCGACATGACCCGAACCGAGCTCGCCGACTTTTACCAAGGCTACATCGACTGCCTCAACCGTCAGGATTGGGAGCACCTGGGCCACTTCGTCCACCCGCAGGTGACCTACAACGCCACCGCGGTCGGCCTGGCAGGCTACCGCGCGATGCTGGAGCGCGACTTTCGTGAGATCCCTGACCTGGTGTTCCGTATTCAACTGTTGGTAGCCGACCCGCCTACCGTCGCCAGCCGGTTGAATTTCACCGTGAGCCCCAGCGGTGAATTCTTCGGGCTGCCGATTAATGGCAGAACGGTGAGCTTCGATGAAAATGTGTTCTACGAGTGCCGCGACGGGAAAATTGCGCAGGTCTGGTCGGTCATCGACAAAGCCGCGATAGCCCAACAGCTGACACCCGATAAGCCTTGATCGACCGTCGTCTAGACTCTCTACACCCAACCACCCCGTGGAGACCCAAGATGAACAAAAACACCCTCTGCCTCTGGTACAACGGCACTGCCCTGGAAGCGGCGACTTTCTACGCCAAGACCTTCCCGGACAGTGCTGTGAAGGCTGTGCATCACGCCCCCGGCGACTATCCGGCGGGCAAGCAAGGCGATGTGTTGACCGTCGATTTCACCGTATTGGGCATCCCCTGCCTGGGCCTGAATGCTGGCCCGGCGTTCCCGCCCACTGAGGCGTTTTCGTTCCAGGTGGCCACGGACGACCAGGCCGAAACCGACCGCTATTGGAACGCCATCATCGACAACGGCGGCCAGGCCAGCGCTTGCGGCTGGTGCAAGGACAAATGGGGCGTGTCCTGGCAGATCACCCCACGCGTCTTGTCTGAGGCGGTGACTCACTCCGACCCGGCCATCGCCAAGCGTGCGTTCGATACGATGATGACCATGACCAAGATCGACGTGGCCGCCATCGAAGCTGCGATAGCTGGGCGTTGAACGCAACCCAGACCAGTGTGGGAGCGGGCTTGCTCGCGAAAGCGGTGGGTCAGTCAATTTAACTGTCACTGATCCACCGCTTTCGCGAGCAAGCCCGCTCCCACAGTTGACCCAGTAAGGCCGGCCAGCTCCCACACCCGCCCGCAGTCTGGCATCCTGGCGGCCTCAGTCGTCGAACACGAGTCTCAGGCCCATGCACCATGGCGTAAAAGTTGAACCGCGTACCATCCCGGTCCCAAGCTCAATCAGCGCTCCAGCCCAGGCGACACTCCAGCGTCTGGTCGGGGCTGATGGCGTGCCGCTGAACGCACTGCACAGCATGCCCGCGCCGCACGACCACGATGGCTGGCGCCAGCTGCAAGCCGTCGTCGACCAGAACTACACCAGCGCCAATGCCGGGCAGGCGGACGCCCTGCGCGCCAACCTGCACACCATCACAGTAGAAAGCGCCACCGTGCACGTGGCCACACCACCGGGCCACACGCCCTTTGCCTACATCGATCTGCACGGCGGCGCACTGGTGTTCGGTGGCGGCGAAAACTGCCGTATTGCCGCTGGCAAGCAGGCCGACCTGCACAACCTGATGTGCTACGGCATTGATTACCGCATGCCGCCTGATCACCCGTACCCGGCGGCGCTGGATGACTGCGTAGCCACCTATCGCCATGTACTCAAGCACCATGCGCCTGAGCACATCGTGATTGGCGGCCGTTCGGCAGGCGGTAACCTGGCGGCGGCAATGGTCTTGCGCGCCCGTGACGAAGGGTTGCCGATGCCAGCGGCGCTGGTGCTGCTCTCGCCGGAGGTCGACCTGACCGAATCCGGCGACAGTTTCCATGTCAACCGCACCGTCGACGTGGTTCTGCCCATGCCGCTGATGAGCGCCAACCTGCTATACGCCAATGGCGCAGACTTGTCCCACCCGTACCTGTCGCCACTGTTTGGTGATTTGGCTGGCTTCCCGCCGACCTTCCTGCAAAGCGGTACACGCGATCTGTTCCTGTCCAACACCGTGCGTATGCATCGCGCTTTGCGCCAGGCGCAGGTGCCGGCGCTGCTGCATGTGTTCGAGGCGATGCCCCATGGCGGCTTCCTGGGTGCACCGGAAGATGCGGAGCTGGCAGCTGAGGTCGCCGCGTTTGTGCGCGAGCAGCTGCGGCGGGGTTGACACATCCCGTCACATCCCCTGAAGATGCAGATCTTATTCAGGGTGTGCCAGCGCATGTCAGTAGTGTCTTTCGTTAACCTTTCCGTCATTGGCTTGATTGCCAAGGCGCAAGGTTGCGTGGCGCGCGCCCTCAAATCGAAGAAACAGTCGCTCATGTGACCGGGGCGCGCTGTCCCGTCAGATGAGCTGACAGGACATTGAGCGCGACGGACCACACCTCCTTCTGCACAATCCCCTCTGGCCTTCTGACGGTGACTTTAACGGTCAACCATCAGGAGAAAGTGCATGTCATCGTTTCAAGGTATATGGGTGCCCGTGGTCACGCCGTTTCAGGATGGCGCCATCGACTTTATCGGCCTGCACCGGCTGGTCAGCCACCTGCTGGAAAAACACGTGGCCGGGATCATGCTCTGCACCACCACCGGTGAAGCCGCGTCGTTGAGCCGACAGGAACAGCTCGCCGTGCTCGATGCCGTGTTGCAATGGGTGCCCGCGCAGCGAGTGGTGATGGGGCTGGCGGGCAATAACCAGATAGAACTTCTGCACTTTCAAAGCGAAATTCTTCAGCGCCCGGTGGCCGGTCTGCTGGTGCCCGCGCCCAGCTATATCCGCCCTTCCCAAGCTGGCCTTGAGGCGTTTTTTCGCACGGTGGCAGATGCCTCGAGCGTGCCGATTGTGCTCTACGACATTCCCTACCGTACCGGCGTGACCTTCGAACAGGCCACGCTATTGAACATCGTCAAACACCCGCGCATTGCTGCGATCAAAGACTGTGGCGGCAACCTGGCCACAACCCTGGCACTGATCGCCAGTGGCGAGGTCGATGTGCTGTGTGGTGAAGATATCCAGATCTTCAACGCGCTGTGCCTGGGCGCCAGTGGCGCGATTGCAGCCTCGGCGCATGTGCGCACCGAGGCCTTTGTGGCGCTGTGCCAGCAAGTGCGCGATAACCAATTGGCCGAGGCCAGGGCGACGTTTTTCACCTTGTTGCCGCTGATCAACACGCTGTTTATGGAGCCCAACCCGGCGCCGGTCAAGGCTGCGTTGGCCTTGCAAGGTTTGATCGGCAGCGAACTGCGCGCGCCGATGCAAGCGGCCAGTGCGCGTGTACAGCAGAAGTTGGCCGAGCTGCTGTAAACGCCCTATCGGGTTCATGCGCCAAAAAAAGACATCCAACGGACCGCCCGGTTGCGACCGGCGCGATCCCGGCCTATGTTCCAAGGCACGCTTTTACTTTGCTGCACCACCTCTGTCTGCTCGCAACCAAGGTGAATTCATGCCCAGCCTCCCACGTCCCGCCGTGCTCGAACTGATCGGCAATACGCCGCTGGTCAAGGTCAGCCGTTTCGATACTGGCCCTTGCACGCTGTTTCTCAAGCTTGAATCACAGAACCCCGGCGGTTCGATCAAGGACCGCATCGGCCTGGCCATGATCGACGCCGCCGAACGCGACGGCCGCCTGCAACCGGGCGGCACCATCATCGAAGCCACCGCCGGCAATACCGGCCTGGGCCTGGCACTGGTCGGCCGGGCCAAAGGCTACCGTGTGGTGCTGGTGGTGCCCGACAAGATGTCCACCGAAAAGGTCTTGCACCTCAAGGCCATGGGCGCCGAAGTACACATCACCCGTTCCGACGTCGGCAAGGGCCACCCAGAATATTACCAGGATGTGGCCGCGCGCCTGGCCAAAGACATCCCCGGTTCGTTCTTCGCCGACCAGTTCAACAACCCCGCCAACCCGCTGGCCCACGAAACCAGCACCGCCCCGGAAATCTGGGCGCAAACCCAGCATGACCTGGACGCGATTGTGGTCGGTGTCGGCTCGGCCGGCACCCTCACCGGCCTTACGCGCTTCTTCAAACGCGTGCAGCCCGAGTTGGAAATGGTGCTGGCCGACCCGGTGGGCTCGGTGATGGCCGAATACAGCCGCAGCGGCAACATGCAAACGCCCGGTTCCTGGGCCGTGGAAGGCATCGGCGAAGACTTTATCCCCTCGATTGCCGACCTCTCCAGCGTGCGCCATGCCTACTCCATCAGCGATGAAGAAAGCTTCGACCACGCCCGCCAGTTGCTCAAGGCCGAAGGCATCCTCGGCGGCTCGTCCACCGGCACCCTGCTCGCCGCCGCACTGCGTTACTGCCGCGAACAAACCGAGCCCAAGCGCGTGGTCACCTTCGTTTGCGACACCGGTACGCGCTACTTGTCCAAGGTCTATAACGACCAATGGATGAACGACGCGGGCCTGTTGCAATACAAACACTACGGCGACCTTCGCGACCTGATCGCACGGCGCTTCGAAGACGGCCGGGTGATCAGCGTCAGCCCCGACGACAGCTTGCTTACCGCCTTCCAGCGCATGCGCCTGGCGGATGTCTCGCAACTGCCGGTGCTGGTGGATGGGCGTGAATTGGTCGGCGTCATCGACGAATCCGACATTCTGCTGGGGCTGCATCAGGACGCCACACACTTTTCCATGGTGGTGGCCGATGCCATGAGCAAAACCTTGCAAACCCTGGCCCCCAGCGCCAGCCTGGCCGAACTGCAGGCGGAACTGGATCGCGGCCTGGTCGCCATTATTGCCGACACATCAGGCTTCCATGGCCTGATCACCCGCGTCGACTTGCTTAACCACCTACGGAGATCCCTTGCATGAGCCTGCCCGATAAAAGCGCGTTTGCCACCCGTGTGATCCATGCCGGGCAATCACCCGACCCGACCACGGGCGCGCTGATGCCGCCGATCTACGCCAACTCCACCTATTTGCAAGACAGCCCCGGCGTACACAAGGGTTTTGACTACGGGCGCTCCCACAACCCCACGCGGTTTGCTTTGGAGCGCTGCGTGGCCGACCTGGAGGGCGGCAGCGCGGCGTTCGCGTTTGCTTCCGGGCTGGCGGCGATCTCCACCGTGCTGGAACTGCTGGATGCCGGCGCGCATATTGTCTCCGGCAACGACCTGTATGGCGGCACCTTCCGCCTGTTCGACAAGGTGCGCCAACGCAGCGCCGGGCATCGTTTCAGCTTCGTCGACCTCAGCGACCTGTCGGCCTTTGAAGCCTCGCTGCAGAGCGACACACGCATGGTCTGGGTCGAGACCCCGAGCAACCCGCTGCTGAGCCTCACCGACCTCAGCGCCATTGCGCGCATCTGCCGCGATCGCGGCATCATCTGCGTGGCCGACAATACCTTCGCCAGCCCCTGGATCCAGCGCCCACTGGAGTTGGGCTTTGACATCGTGGTGCACTCCACCACCAAATACCTCAATGGCCACTCCGACGTGATCGGCGGTATCGCCATCGTCGGGCACAACCCGGAACTCGCCGAGCGCCTGGGCTTTTTGCAAAACTCGGTCGGCGCGATTGCCGGGCCGTTCGATGCCTTCCTGACCCTGCGCGGGGTAAAAACCCTGGCACTGCGCATGGAGCGCCATTGCAGTAACGCCCTGGACCTGGCCACCTGGCTGGAGCAGCAACCGCAAGTGTCGCGGGTGTACTACCCAGGCCTGCCCTCGCACCCGCAGCACGCACTGGCGCGCCAGCAGATGCGCGGGTTTGGCGGGATGATTTCGGTGGATTTGAACAGTGACCTGGCGGGTGCTACACGTTTTCTGGAAAACGTAAAAATCTTCGCCTTGGCCGAAAGCCTCGGCGGCGTGGAGAGTCTGATCGAACACCCGGCAATCATGACCCACGCGAGCATTCCAGCGGCGACGCGGGCGCAGTTGGGGATTGGCGATGGGTTGGTGCGGTTGTCGGTGGGGGTTGAGGATGTGGAAGATTTGAGAGCCGATCTGGCCCAGGCGCTGGCCCTGATCTAACCCCACACGATCGTTCCCACGCTCTGCGTGGGAATGCATCCTGTGACGCTCCGCGTCACCAAGGCAACAGCGGGACGCGGAGCGTCCCATGCGGCATTCCCACGCGGAGCGTGGGAACGATCAGTCAGGCCGAGGTGATCTTGGCCCGCGCCGAATGCAGTTTTTTATAGCTCTCGATCAAGCGCAAATGCCGATCCAGGCCTTCGAGCTTCATGCTGGTCGGCGTCAGGCCATAAAACCGCACGCTGCCATCGACCGAACCAATCACCGCATCCATCCGCTCGTTACCGAACATGCGGCGGAAGTTGGCCTCGTAATCGGCGAGGTCCAGGTCGTCATCCAACTGCATCTCCAACACCGCATTCATCGCCTGGTAGAACAGGCCGCGTTCAGCGGTGTTGTCGTTGTATTGCAGGAACATCTCCACGCACTCCTTGGCCTCCTCATATTGCTGCAAGGCCAGGAAAATCAGCAGTTTCAGCTCCAGGATGGTCAACTGGCCCCAGGCCGTGTTGTCGTCGAACTCAATGCCGATCAAGGTGGTGATGTCGGTGTAATCGTCCAGCTCGCTTTCGATCAGACGCTCGACCAACGCCTGCAGCGCCTCCTCGTCAAGGCTGTGCAGGTTGAGAATATCGGCGCGGAAAAACAACGCTTTGTTGGTGTTGTCCCAGATCAGGTCGTCTACCGGGTAAATTTCCGAGTAGTCCGGCACCAGGATCCGGCAAGCCGTGGCGCCGAGGTGTTCGTACACCGCCATGTAGGACTCTTTGCCCATGCCTTCGAGAATACCGAACAGGGTGGCGGCTTCTTCGGCGTTGGAGTTTTCACCTTCGCCCGAGAAGTCCCACTCGACAAACTCATAGTCCGACTGCGCACTGAAGAAGCGCCACGACACCACGCCGCTTGAGTCGATAAAGTGCTCGACGAAGTTGTTTGGCTCGGTCACCGCCTGGCCTTCAAAGGTTGGCTGCGGCAGGTCGTTCAAGCCTTCAAAACTGCGGCCCTGGAGCAGTTCGGTGAGACTGCGTTCCAGCGCCACTTCCATACTCGGGTGCGCGCCGAACGAGGCGAATACGCCGCCGGTGCGCGGGTTCATCAGAGTGACGCACATCACCGGGAACTCGCCGCCCAGCGACGCGTCCTTGACCAGCACCGGGAAGCCCTGGGCCTCCAGGCCTTCGATCCCCGCGACAATCCCGGGGTACTTGGCCAACACTTCTGCGGGCACATCCGGCAAGGCGAACTCACCTTCGATGATTTCACGCTTCACCGCACGCTCGAAAATCTCCGACAGGCACTGCACCTGGGCTTCAGCCAAGGTATTGCCTGCGCTCATGCCGTTGCTGAGGTAAAGATTTTCGATCAGGTTGGACGGGAAATACACCACTTCACCGTCGGACTGGCGCACGAACGGCAGCGCAACAATCCCGCGCTCTTCATTGCCCGAATTGGTGTCGAACAAGTGCGAGCCACGCAGTTCGCCCTCACGGTTGTAGACCTTCAGGCAGTAGGCATCGAGGATTTCACTCGGCAGCTCATCCTTGGGCCCAGGCTGGAACCAGCGTTCGTCCGGGTAATGCACGAACGGCGCGTTGGCCAGCTCCTCACCCCAGAACTGGTCGTTGTAGAAGAAGTTGCAGTTGAGCCGCTCGATAAACTCGCCCAACGCCGACGCCAGTGCGCCTTCCTTGGTCGCGCCCTTGCCGTTGGTGAAACACATCGGCGAGTGTGCATCGCGGATATGCAACGACCACACGTTGGGCACGATATTGCGCCACGAGGCGATTTCAATCTTCATGCCCAGGCCGGCGAGAATGCCGGACATGTTGGCGATGGTCTGCTCCAGCGGCAGGTCCTTGCCGGCGATATAGGTGCCCGCCTCGGACGTGGAATTGGGCATCAACAACGCCTGCGCATCTGCGTCGAGGTTTTCCACTTCCTCGATCACAAATTCCGGCCCGGCCTGCACGACTTTCTTCACGGTGCAGCGGTCGATGGAACGCAGGATGCCCTGGCGGTCCTTGTCGGAGATGTCCGCCGGCAACTCGACCTGGATCTTGAAGATCTGGTTGTAGCGGTTTTCCGGATCAACGATGTTGTTCTGCGACAGGCGAATATTCTCGGTTGGAATATTGCGTGTTGCGCAGTACAGCTTCACAAAGTACGCCGCGCACAACGCCGACGAAGCCAGGAAGTAATCGAACGGACCCGGGGCCGAACCGTCGCCTTTGTAGCGAATCGGCTGGTCGGCAATCACCGTGAAGTCATCGAACTTGGCTTCAAGCCGAAGGTTGTCGAGAAAGTTGACCTTAATTTCCATGCGGGCACACCAGAATAACGAGCTAAACAAATTGGCCGCCATTATGAAGATTTTCGCCGGGAAGTCTCAGGGTTTTGCGAATCGGCTGCCGATCGGTGCTAACGTCCACCCACCACACTTTGAGCCATCGGCCCATGTCCATTACCGATAACCTCCTCGCCTTTACCTTGGCCGCCACCCTGCTGACGCTCACGCCGGGACTGGATACCGCACTGGTGCTGCGCACCGCCACAGTCGAAGGCAAACGCCAAGCGCTGCACGCCACCTTCGGCATCAACGCCGGTTGCTTGCTGTGGGGCGCGGCCGTGGCGTTTGGCCTGGGCGCTTTGATTGCAGTGTCGGAGCTGGCGTACAACCTGCTCAAATATTGCGGCGCGGCGTATCTGGCATGGCTGGGGTTGAACATGCTGTTGCGCCCACGCCACTCACTGTCACCCGCCGCCGCCGAGGGCAAACCGGGCGGCAACTGGTTCCTCAAGGGCATGTTGGGCAATGTGCTGAACCCCAAAGTGGGTATTTTCTACGTGTCTTTCCTGCCGCAGTTCATCCCCCAAGGCCAGCCGCTGATTGCCTGGACCTTTGGCCTGGTCAGTATTCATGTGGTGCTGGGCCTGCTGTGGTCACTGGTGCTGATCGGCGCCACCCGGCCGCTGTCCGGTTTCCTGCGCAGGGGACAGGTGATCCGGTGGATGGACCGCACCACCGGAATGATCTTCGTGTTGTTCGCCGCGCGATTGGCATTCAGCAAACGCTGAGCCTCAGCCGAGGCGGATCGACAGTTCGATATCATCGGCAAACGGAACCGACAGGTAGCCATTTCCAGGTTCGCGCACATGCGCCAGGTATTCAGGGCAGTAGTTGGTGTTGTCAGCCACCACCAACGCGCCCGGCCGCAGGTGCTTCTCTACCAGCTTCAACACGTCGCCATACAGCGACTTGGCGCCATCAAGCAACAGCAGGTCGACCGATTGCGGCAGGTTTTGAGCCAGTGAAACCAGCGCATCGCCTTCACGCACTTCGATCAAGTCGCTGACGCCGCCTTCAATGAAATGCTTGCGCGCCAGGGCGATCTTCGACGGTTCGAATTCGCTGCCGATCAACACACCGCCGCCGTTGTCGCGCAGTGCGGCAGCCAGGAACAAGGTAGACAACCCAAACGAGGTGCCGAACTCAACAATGGCTTTTGCATGGCTGCTGCGGGCCAGCATGTAGAGCAGGTTGCCGGTGTCACGCGAAACGGGCAGCCACAAGTCCTTGAGCATCGTGTAAAGCTCCAGGTATTCGGTTTTGCTGTGCATCAGCCGGTTGCGTTCCTGCGGCGACACAGTGTCGATGAGCGGGCTGGTCGCCGCATCGGCTTGCTTGTAGAGGCGTTCGATCAAGGCTGCAAGAGGCGCGGTAGTCAGGGTGGTCATGATTGATTTCCGTCGGAGGGGGACTAAGATGCGACTAATTCGTCGCATTAAAAGTATGCAAGTGATTCCTCGCCTTCGCTATTCGCGTTCGCCCAGCGCTCGGAGCCCCAAATGACCACCCGCCAGACTGCCCGTATTGCCTCGCGCAAACAGCCACAACAGGCACGCTCCACCGAGCTGGTGGCGGCGATTCTCGAAGCCGCTATTCAGGTTTTGGCCAAGGAAGGCGCCACGCGCTTCACCACCGCGCGGGTCGCGGAAAAAGCCGGCGTGAGTGTCGGCTCGGTGTATCAATACTTTCCCAACAAGGCCGCGATCCTGTTTCGGTTGCAAAGTGATGAATGGCAGCAGACCACCCAGATGCTGCGCGACATCCTCGAAAAAACCGCCGTAGCGCCGCTGACCCGCCTGCGTACCTTGGTGCATGCATTTATCCATTCCGAGTGCGAGGAGGCGCTGATGCGCGGAGCGCTCCACGACGCGGCGCCGCTGTACCGCGATGCGCCGGAAGCGGTGCAGGTGCGCGCAGCTGGCCAGCAAGCCTTTGAGACATTCATGCACGAGTTGCTGCCCGAGGTGCCCGACGCAACCCGCGCACTGGCGTGCGACCTGATCCGGAGCACGCTGGGTTGCGTGGGCAAGGACTTTTCCTTCAGCCCGCGAACCGCCGCCGAGATAGAGGTGTATGCCGACGGCATGGCCGCGATGTTCAGCGCTTATGTGAATACACTCAATCGGCCCTGATTGTTTAACAAAGCCATACCTGAAGGTTCACAAACGGCGATTGAAGGCAGCGGCGCTCAATGGGAGCATCGGCGACCATGATGTTGCGCCTGCGTTTGATCCGTCGTGCCCTGCTCCCCTCCTTCGCGAAGGTGCAGGTGCGTTCCTGCGAAAACCCGTTGTTCAATCACATCCTGGCCTTCTGGGCGTTGTGGCATTGCCGCCATGCACGCCCACCTGATGCACCCTTCTGATCCACGTCGAATACACCTCACCGGCATTCATTTATCAGAAGGATCCCCCCATGACCGCAGCTTTGCGCAGCCCCTCGTATTACACCGCCAGCCTCAACGACGCCACCCAGTACCCGACCTTGCAAGGCCAGGTCAGCGTGGACGTGGTGATCATCGGCGGCGGTTTCACCGGCGTTGCCAGCGCCGTGGAACTCGCTGAACGCGGCCTCAAGGTGGCGATTGTCGAAACCCATCGGATCGGCTGGGGCGCCAGCGGGCGCAATGGTGGGCAAGTCACCGGCAGCCTGTCAGGCGATGAGGCCATGCGCGAACAGATGCGCAAACGCCTGGGCGATGAGGTGGATGATTTCATCTGGCACCTGCGCTGGCGCGGGCACGCAATCATCGAGCAACGCGTAAAAAAATACGCGATTGACTGCGACCTCAAGCACGGCCATCTGCATGCCGCGATGAAACCCTCGCACATGACCGAACTGCGCGCCTTTCACGACGAAGCACAGCGGCGTGGCATGGGCGATCAGGTCAGCCTGCTCGATCAGGCCGATATGCGCCAGCACCTGGACAGCCCGCTGTACCTGGGCGCCCTTAAAAACACGCGCAACCTGCACCTGCATCCGCTGAACCTGTGCCTGGGCGAAGCGCGTGCCGCACACAGCCTGGGCGCGCTGATTTTTGAAAATTGCGAAGTACTGGAAATAGTGCATGGCGAGCGCCCGGCGGTGATCACCGCCCAAGGCCGCATCGATGCGCACCAGGTGCTGCTGGCCGGCGATGTGTACCACAAGCTCGAACCCAAACAGCTCAAGGGCAAGATCTTTCCGGCCATGGGCGGCATTGTCACTACCGCGCCCCTGGGCGAGCTGGCACGCCAGATCAACCCGCAGGACCTGGCGGTGTACGACTGCCGTTTTGTACTCGACTACTACCGCCTGACCGGCGATGGTCGGCTGTTGTTTGGTGGCGGCGCCAACTATTCCGGGCGCGATTCACGCGACATCGCCGCAGAACTGCGGCCCTGTATCGAGCGCACCTTCCCGGCGCTCAGAGGCGTGGATATCGAGTTCCAGTGGAGCTGCGCCATGGGCATCGTGATGAATCGCATCCCGCAGTTGGGTAAGCTCTCGGACAACGTCTGGTACTGCCAGGGCTATTCCGGGCATGGCATCGCCACCAGCCACATCATGGGCGAAATCATGGCCGAAGCGCTGACCGGCTCGCTGTCGAAGTTCGACACCTTTGCTGGGTGCAAGCATATCAAGGTGCCGCTCGGCGATGTGTTCGGCAACCCGATGCTGGCGGTCGGGATGTGGTACTACCAGATGCTCGAAAAACTGCGTTGAATGTGGGAGCTGGGTTGCCTGCGATAGCGGTTTGTCGGTGTACATATCCGTTGCTGCGGTAACAGCTTCTATTGGTTCCGCTCTTACAGCGGGTCACTTTTGGCAAACGCCCCAAAAGTAACCAAAAGGTCTGTGCCCCACCACTCGGCCCCTCGCTTAGGCTCGGTGTGCCCTCACTCCGGCTTGAATCCGTGGGCCGCCGCGATGGGCCATCCTTGGCCCAGCGCGGCTAACCCGGCGTCCTGCCGGGTTACCCACGGATTCAAGCCTGCGTTCGGCCATCGTGGTTAACGGGGCGTCTCAGATCAAGATCTACAGCACGGCGGCCTGAAAGCCGACCTGAGTGGTTGAATCAAAAGCCAGATCAAGTGCACAGCAAAAGCCTATCTGAATACACTGAAGAACTGCTTTTCTGTGGGAGCTGGCTTGCCTGCGATGCAGACACCTCGGTGTATCAGGTACACCGAGTTGATGCTATCGCAGGCAAGCCAGCTCCCACCTTTGACCGAGGATGGCTTTGCTGTTGCTGTTGCTGTTGCTGTTGCTGTTGCTGTTGCTCTGGCCCTTACATCCTTTTCGATGACGAAGTCAGCGGTCTTTTGATCTGCGCTTTTGATTGTGATCTTGATCTGAAATCGCCCCGTTAAACACGATGGCCGCAATTCGACAGGGATTTGGGGGGTAAACCGGCAGGGATGCCGGTTTAGCCGCGCTGGGCCAAGGATGGCCCATCGCGGCGGCCCCCCAAATCACTGGCGGATTGCGGGCATGCCGAGCCTAAGCGAGGCACCGAGTGTTGGGGCGAAGACCTTTTGCTTACTTTTGGGTCTTTCCAAAAGTGAGCCGCTGTAAGAGCGGAACCCTACTCAGCCGTTACCGCAGCAACGGATATGTACACCACCTACAACCCACCATCGCAGGCAAGCCAGCTTCCACCTTGGATCAGTGTGCATTCAAGGGCGGGCAACTGAACAACAGCACTGTTTAAGCGCACCCAATCGCTGCTATGTTTCGCCCCTGACCAAGCCAAGGAATCTGCCATGGAGCCGCTAGCCACAAACGCCGCACTGTTGATCATCGACATGCAGCAAGGCATGAATGACCCCAAGCTGGGGCGACGCAACAACCCCAATGCCGAGGTGCAGATACAGCACCTACTGCATGCATGGAGACAATCCAATCGCCCTGTGGTGCATGTAAGGCATATGTCGCGCAGCGAAGGCTCAGTGTTTTGGCCCGGCCAACCAGGCTGTGAGTTCCAGCCGGCACTGGCACCGCTCAAGCATGAGCATGTGGTGGAAAAAAACGTCCCGGATGCGTTCGCCGCCACCGGCCTGGAACGCTGGCTGCATGGGCGTGGGATCCGGCAATGGGTGATCGTTGGGGTGATCACCAATAACTCTGTCGAGTCTACGGCGCGCTCCGGCGGCAACCTGGGTTTTGAGGTCACCGTGGCGGCGGATGCCTGCTACACCTTTGATCAAACTGATTTGTCGGGCCGCCTCTGGCCCGCCGAGGATGTGCACGCACTGTCGCTGAGCAACCTGGCGATGGATTACGCCAGGGTCACAGGCACTGCCGATATCCTGGCCATGCTTTAAAAAACGCCTGCCTGTACGAGCATGTCGATAAGCCCTTCTGGCCATACCGTGTCAGCCGTCGATCGCAGTTCGTCCATGGACCACCAATGGTGATCCGCCATGACCTGGGCTTCTTGCACTGTCCATTGGTCTCGTGAAAGGTGCTGGTTTTGCGCCTGTACAACAAAGTACTGCTCAATGGCCAACACCGTTTCACCACTGGGCAGCATCAGTTCAAACCTGCGGTCTGCTACCGGCGCTTGCACGTCACTGACCACAATGCCGGTCTCTTCGCGCAACTCACGGATCGCAGCGGTGTGAAAGGTTTCCCCGGCTTCAACACCACCGCCGGGCGTCGCCCAGTAGTTCCTGCCGGCCAGTGCGCCGTCCTTGTGAACGAAGCGGAACAGCAGCACTGTTCGCGCCGGGCTGATCACCAACAGGCGTGCTGCTTTGCGCTCACGCATTGGCCCGCGCCCTTTCGCCAAGCCGCTCTACCAGTCTCACCAGATAACCATCGGGGTCCTGCACCAGAAACTCGCGCTGCCCAACCTCGACTTCGCCCGCCCGGTACCACACGTCTTTGCTGGCCTTGAACACGGGATACGCTGCGCTTTCCAACCGTTGAATAACCGGATGCACCGCCACGACATCAATCTGCAGGTTCATGCCGCGTCCCAATGGCCGTTCCAATGCCCCCGTGAGCCATTGATTGGCGAGTGGGTCGACTTGCTCAAGCATCACCTGAGCGCCGTCCAGGTCGAGATACGCAAAGCCGTCTTCCAACCGTTGGTAAGCCAGCTTGAACCCTAGGCAACCCACCCAGAATTCAAGACTCTGGTTCAGGTCGGTCACCATCAATTCCGGGACCAGATTATTTCTGTGCATCATCCAACTTCCATTGCGGATTTGAGCAAGTGCGCGATCGAATTGCGCAACTCGCCGTGCTGCTCTTCAGCGTAAGGTGGGGCAGTTTTCCAGTCGTAGAACCACACCGGCATCGTGCGTTTGTCGTCCGGTTCCGAGGCATAACGCGGGAAAATATGGCAGTGCAACTCCGGCTCCGAGTTGCCCAGTATCTCGTAGTTCATGCGCACGGCACCGGTGGCCGCCAGTACTGCATCGCCAAGGCGCGCCATATCAAGCAGGTAGGTGGCACGCGCCTCTGCGTCCAGATCATTGAGGCTGGCAACCACCGGGTCGGGCAGCAACAGGCAGTAACCCGGCAAAAACTGCACATCGCCCATGACCGCCCAGCCTGAGGCCATGCGGCAAATGACCTTATCGTTGGCACCGTTGCGGGCCAGCGCGACGCGTTCCGTGATCAGTGGCATGCATTGTCCTTAATGAGAAAATACCGAGGGCATCTTAACTGTGCTAACACTGCGGGGCTCAACACTTTCAACAGGGCGGCCCACTATGCGCATCACTTGCCTTCATACCGCAGCCAGCAACATTGCAGTCTTCGACGCAGCCGCACAAGCACTGGGGATCGCACCCGCCGTTTTGCAACATGAAGTACACGCCGATCTACTGTCCGCGGTGGAAGAAAGGGGCGGTCTCACGCCTGAGGTGGCGGCCTCAACCGCCAACGCATTGCTTTCACTCGCTGAACACGCTGACGTCGTGCTGCTCACCTGCTCGACGTTGGGGCCATCGGTTGATGAGCTTGACGAGCGCATCCGATCATCCATTCTCAGGACGGACCAAGCCCTCGCTCTCACCGCCGTTCAAGCAGGCGGCAAGGTCGTGGTGTTATGCGCCGTCGAAACCACCCTGGCTCCCACCTCGAACCTGTTCCAGCGCGCAGCGTTGCACTCAGACGCAACCGTTGACGTGCAACTGGTTCCAGGGGCATGGGCACTGTTCAAGGCGGGCGATATTGAGGGCTACCTGTCGACCATCGCCATGGCGGCCGATCAGGCCTATATCGATGGCGCATCCGTGGTTGCGCTGGCCCAAGCCTCCATGGGCGGGGCCGCTGCTCTCGTGACGGCAGGGCCGATGCCGCTGACCAGCGCGACCGCCGGCCTGAAGGCTGCCTTGAAGGCAATCACCGGTTAATGCGTCAGCTCAGCCGTTTCTTGCGGTACTCATCCGGGGTTTCCCCCGTGAGCTTGCGGAACATGCTGATGAACGCTGAAGAACTGCTGTAGCCCAGATCAAACGCGACCGCCTCGACGGAAGTCCCGGCGCGAAGCTGCAGCAACGAAGCCGTCACTTTCAAACGCTGCTTCCATTGCGCCAGCGACATGCCCAAATCCCGTTGGCAGCGCCGCAACAGCGTGCGCTCAGTGGCATTGACCAACCGCGCCCAATCGGCCAGAGAGCGCGCATCGGCGGGATTTTGCTCCAGTGCATCGAGGATCGGCGCCAGCACCGGGTCACTGGAGCCCGGCAGGTAACTGCCCACACGCGAGGTGCGGTTCAAGCGGTCCAGCAACACCATGAGCAAGCGGCTTTCTTCGGCTGTTTGCACCGGCCCTGGTGGTGACGCATGCAGTTCTTCGAGCAGTTCGCGAATCAGCGGCGTGATAGTCAGCGCGCACGCTTCACTCGGCAAGCGGTCGCACAAGACCTTGGCGATATAGAGCGAACAATGGCAGGCCTCCTGATGATTCAGTGCGTTGTGTTCCACATTCGGCGGCAGCCACACCGCATATTGCGGCGGTGCGATGAAGTGCGCGCCGTCCAGTTTGAGTTCCATGACACCACTGAAGGAGTACACGAACTCGCCCCACGGGTGGCGGTGTGTCGGGTACGCCGCCGACGCGGGCATGCGCGCCGCGCGAAAGTAGATCGGCGCGGGCAACTCGTCGGTGAATGGCGCGAGGATCAGATGCTCGGCGGGCGTGATCATGGGAGAGGCTGCGCAGTGATCGAGGGATGACGCATTATGCGCGATAGCGTGCAGTTTCTTCAGTAGCGCCGTACAGAAATGCTGGCGGGCCATCAGGACATCGATGGCCAGGGCTATCGCCACCGATTGACGCTTCATCACTATCGCTTGGCGGTTCGGCGCTATATCCAAGTATTGCGACACCACCAGACTCACGTCATTGAGTCAGAGGAGTGGTGCCGTGGAAAGTCGTCAGCCGATTGATAAGCAAGCAGCCATCCTGATGGTTGCAGTGTGCGCCGTCTGGGGCCTGCAACAGGTCGCGATCAAAATGGCCGCGGCGGATGTCGCGCCGGTGCTGCAAATTGCCCTGCGTTCGGGGATTGCGGCCGTGATGGTGGGGCTGCTGTTGACGCTGCGTCGTTATCGCCTGAAGTGCCGTCTGGAGACCTGGCGTGGTGGCGTGCTGGTCGGGTTGTTATTTGCACTTGAGTACATCGCCGTGTCGATCGGGCTGAGCTACACCTCTGCGGCGCATATGGTGATTTTCCTCTACACCGCGCCAGTGTTTGCCGCGATTGGCTTGCACTTTCGGTTCCCGGCAGAACGCCTGAGTGGTGTGCAATGGGCGGGTATCGTCACGGCGTTCGCAGGTATTGCCGTGGCGTTTTATGCACCGGGCACGCCGAGTGAAACGTGGCTGACGCCTCGGCGTATCGGCGATGCACTCGGCGTCGTGGGCGCTATCGCCTGGGGCGCGACGACCTTGAGTATCCGCTGTTCCAGGTTGGCAGAAGCACCCGCGCCGCTGACCCTGTTTTACCAACTGGCCGGTGCCTGCCTGATACTGGCGCTAATAGCAGGTGCTACCGGGCAAACCCGTTTACATCTCTCCGGTATCGCCATTGCCAGCCTGGCGTTTCAGACCGTGGTGTTTTCTTTCTTGAGTTTGCTGGTGTGGTTCTGGCTGCTGGGCCGTTACCTCAGTTCGCGCCTGGGCGTGCTGTCCTTCCTGACGCCGTTGTTTGGCGTGGGGTTCGGCGTGTGGTTATTGGACGAACCTTTGGACGCGTCTTTTGTGCTCGGCTCGCTGCTGGTGTTGGTCGGTATCGTGGTCGTCAGCGGGCATGACCTGCTGCGCGCCAACAGGTTGCAGGCGCACTGTTCGACCTGAAAAATTTACCGAACAAAATCAATTATTGTTGTACACAAAATACCGCTAAAGCTTTATAACCATCGGGCCGAAATAGACACTGATAGCAAATCGCCTTCTCGCCCGATGGTCGCCCCGATGAAAATAAAAAACAAGCTCGTGCTCGCGTTCGTATCTGTCGCTTTTATCCCGGTCAGCCTGGTCGCTGTTATCTCAGTCATGAATACACGGACCGAGGCCGTCGACCAGTTCATTGACGGCAGTACCCGCGAGATACGCCAGATCGATGGCAATATCCGGCAATTCTTCGATGGCACCTTGCAGAACGTCGATCAAATGTCCGCAGATCCTGTATACACTTCCGTGAACACTCTGAAGGATTATCAGCCTGCCAACGCCGCGAGTCAGCCAATGCCTGCTCAGGCGCAGAAGGTGGTCGACCAGTTTGCTCGGTTCGGTGCAACCCACCCTTCCGCTGCGATTCTGTCCATCGGCCTCGAAGACGGCACCTACGCCAAATGGCCCGATGACCCGCAGTTGGCCAAGTACGACCCGCGCACTCGCCCCTGGTACAAGGCCGCCATGGCCAGCCCCAACAAGACCGTGCGCACACCGGCTTACTACTACGACAAGGATGATGTGGCGCTGGTGGGCACCGCACGCGCATTGCTGGATAACAGCGGCAAGGCCAAGGGCGTGTTCGTGGTCAGTGTGTCGCTGAAGAACCTCACCGAGTTGCTCAAGAGCATCAAGCTCGGTGAAAGCGGCTACGTGATGCTGATCGAGGACGGCGTGGTGCTGGTTGACCCGCGCAACGCCGCGCATAACTTCAAACCGCTCAAGGACCTCGGCGCGCCGTATGCGCATTTGGCGCAGACGCCTCAAGGCTCTACCGAAGTGGTGATCGATGGCGTGCGCTACATGGCCAACGTCTGGACCTCGCCGGGCCTGGGCTGGCGGTACGTGGGGCTGATCGAATACAGCGAAGTGATGGCGGCGGCGACGCGCATGACCTACCTGACCACGGTGATCGTGGCCGTACTGGTGCTGATCTTCGGGCTGATCGCCGCCGCGTTTTCCAAGGTGATCGTCAAACCGATCGGCCAGGTCAGCACCGGCTTGCAATCCATCGCCGAGGGTGAAGGCGATTTGCGTCATGAGCTGCACGTGCAGGGCAAGGATGAAACTGCCGAGCTGGCGGGCTGGTTCAATAAATTCCTCGCCGCGATCCGTCAGTTGATCCAGCATATCGGCGCGGCCTCGACCAATTTGCAGGACGCGTCACGGGTCAACAGTGAAGTGGCGCACAACATGAACGAAGCCGCCGGGCGCCAGCGCGAGGCGGTGGAGTTGGTGTCTACTGCGTTCAACGAAATGGTCGCCACCGCCAACGAGGTGGCGCGTTCATGCAGCGGCGCTGCGCAGTCGGCCGAGAACGGCCATCGCCGTGTGGCCGAAGGCAAACAGCAAATCGAGGTCACCACCGATAACGTCAACCGCCTGGGCCGCCGCCTGACCGAGTCATCCCAGGCCATGGTGGAGCTGGAAGCCGGCAGCCGCAGCATCAACCAGATCCTGGGGACCATTCGCGCCATCGCCGAGCAGACCAACTTGCTGGCCCTCAACGCCGCCATCGAAGCCGCTCGCGCCGGTGATCAGGGCCGTGGTTTTGCAGTGGTGGCCGACGAAGTGCGCGCGCTGGCCAAGCGCACCTCCGACTCCACCGGCGAGATCGAGCAACTGCTCGGCACCCTCGGCAGCAAGACCGAAGAAGTCACCCAGAAGATGAGCAGTTGCCTGGACCTGTCCCGCGCCAGCGTGTCGTCCATCGAAAGCGCGCGGGACAGTTTTGAGGGCATCCAGTTGTCAGTCAACGAGATCCGCGACCAGAACCTGCAGATTTCCGCCGCCGCTGAGGAGCAGCACAGCGTGGCCGAAGAGATCAACCGGCATATCCAACAGATCTATGACGAGGCGAGGTTGGTAGAGAGCCTGGCCAACGCGGCGCAGGATGATTCGGGGCGGTTGGCGGGCCTGTCGCAGGAGCTGAATGGGTTGGTGGGGCGTTTCAAATCCTAACGTGCACTGCGGTGAAATTCCGCGATCTGTTGCCACATCGCAACCGGGTTGGAATACATCGGGAAGTGCCCGCACTCGGCAATCGGCGCCAGGCGTACACCGTGGGCCTGGATATGGGGCAGGTACGACAATGAGGCGTTCTGCTCGCCATACATGAACATCTTCGGGCACGGCAGGCCTAGAAACTTGCCCATCAGGTCGGCGTGGTCGGACAGCTCGACCATCGACTGGAAGATGCCGCGTACCGCACCGGCGCGCACTTTGTGGCGCAGGCTCGCCGCATACAGCGCACTGGCATACGCCGGTGCGTGGCGCGCGCGTTCGATGAATGCACTGAAAAACGCCTCGGGATCGTCCGCCGGGAAGTCGACTATCTGCCGGCTCAGGAAGCAGTCTTCGGGGGCGATATTGCCTTCAATGTCGGTAAAACTCAGCACGCGATCCGCACAACGGTGCGCCAGCATCAGTGCGGTCAGCCCACCCATGGAGTGGCCGACCAAATGGAAGCGCTCAATATCGAAATGCTCCAGCACCTGCAAGGCCGTCTCCAGCAGCAAGGGAATACTGATTTTCGACAGATCGTCGCACTGGCTTTCACCGCAGCCGGGCGCGTCGTAGGCGACGAAGGCGCGCCCATCAAAAGCCGGGTGCAGGACAATATCGGCGTAGTCTTCCTTGGTCGAACCAAACCCGTGCAGGAACAGGATAGGCGCGCCCTCGCCGCTACGGTGCAGGGCGGCGATGTTCAGCGCAACGCCATCTACCGTCAGCGGTACGCAGGTGTGAACGAACGACATGGTGCAGTTTCCTTGGACAAACAGGCCGCCAATTTCCGGGGTTTGCCGCTGCGTGTAAATGACCGATAGCGGAACGCATTCATACGCCAATCGTATGAGCCTGAAACTGCGCGACCAACTCGGTCACCAACGGGTTGGGCCGTTCGCTGTTCCAGGCCACGGCAGTGGTAACCACATTGAGCTTTTGCGTAAGTGCGCGCAGCACCACATTGTCCGGCGCCAGCTTTTTCAACGACGCCGGAACCAGCGCGATGCCCTGGCCACAGCTGACAAAGGCAATTTGCGAAGCCACCGAGCGCACTTCATGCAGTACTCGCGGTGAAAACCCGTTGGCGCGGCAGGTGGCAATCAGGTTGTCGAAATACACCGGGCTGACTTTGCGCGAAAACATCACCAGCGGCTCGCTGGCCAGGCTCGACAGGCTGATGCGGGTGCGCGCCGCCAGCGGATGATCGCAGGCCAAGGCCACCATCAGGCGGTCCTCACGCAACGGCAACGACTGGATCGCCTGGCCCAGGTCGCCGTCCAGCCGCGCAAAGGCCAGGTCGATATCGCCAGCCTCCAGCGCCGGCACGGCTTCGACACTGTCAATCTCGCGCACCGACACGGTGAGGTGCGGGTATTGCTGCTTGAGCTGGTTGATCAGGCCCGGCAGCACATCAAACATCGCCGTGGAAATCGCGCCGATGGTGAGCATGCCCGACTGCCCCGCCACCGCTTCTTCTACCGCCAGCTCCAGGCGCTCCAACTGCTCGGCGAACTTGCGCACCGCCGGCAGGATCGCCGCGCCCACTGGCGTGAGCTTGGCACCGCGTCGCGAGCGCTCGAACAGCGTGACCTTGAGCGCCTGCTCCAACACCTGGATCTGCTCGCTCAAGGGCGGCTGCGACATGCCCAGGCGTTTGGCGGCGCGGCCGAAGTTCTGTTCTTCGGCGACAGCCAGGAACAGCCAGAGGTGGCGAATCAGGCGGAAGTTGATCATAGGTTCGGCGTATGTAAAGTGAGGTTGAACGCCAATATACCTATCTATGCCTGCTGTGAAACCATCCAGTCGATAAAGGCCTGCAATCGCGTGGTAAAAGGCTCGCCTTCGGCACTGGGGTTGCGCGCCTCAAACAGGAAGTACGCGATCTGGATGCGCATCGTCGGCTGGCGCTGGATAAATGCTGCAACGTGCTCTTCGAGCGTGTGTGGCCAGCTTGGCGTGTTGTCGGCGCGCAAGGTGTTAGTGGCTCGAATCAGCTTTCGCGCAGCCTCGCGCTGCAGGCGAAGGCGTTCGGATGCGCTGCCAGCGTGTTCAATACGGGTGAGGTAGCCACTCAGTACCTGTTCAAAGTCACCATTCAAGGCCAGGGCGATTGCGCGCGAAGGCTGCAAGCGTGCAAAGCGCAGCGAAAGATCCTCGCCCCACACACAACGGCAATGATGCTTAAGCCAGAAGCCCCATTTATTCGCGTTCTCGGGCGCCAGTACTTCGTCGCGGTGGCCGATATCAAAGTCGATCTTGGTGACCACCGGGTGGCGTTGCTCCAGCCCCTGGCGCAGCGTTTCCAGGTGCGCCAACACCTGTGCATCGGGCGGATCGAGCAGAATCAGGCTAAGGTCCAGGTCCGACTCGCCTGGGCTTGCTTCGCCCCTGGCGACACTGCCATACACATAAATGCTGTCCAGCCCCGACTGGGAGAGGCTGGCGCGGACATCCGCCAGCAGCGGCTCAAACTCGGGCTGGAAGGCGGCATCGTCCAGCGTCAGCACAAAGCCCTGAGCATCTACACCGGTCAAGGTACTCATGGGTGATGCACCTCAATCACCAGGCCTTCGGCCTCACTCGGTACACAGAAGTGGCGGGTGATCAGGTCGAACTCGGCGTCGGTGGCGGCAAAATCATGCTCGCCCTGGGCATTGCGCGCATGCAAACGGCTGCGGCAGGTGGCGTCATCCAGTTCCAGATAGTGCAGACAGTGCGGCACTTGCGCAGCCTGGGCCAAGCTCAGCAGCCACTCACGATTAGCCAGCGTATTGGCCGGAAAGTCCAACACCACGCTGACGCCCGATTGCAGTACGTTGATCACCAACGGCCCGAGCACACCCCGAATTCGCTGGGCGCAACTCAGGTAATCGGCAATCGAGCGGACCTCGCCGGGGTAAAGCGTGGCGAGCCAATGGTCTTCGCTCAATACGATGGCGGCGTGTTCAGCCGCCAGGGTTCTGGCCAGGGTGGATTTGCCGGAGGCGATCTTGCCGCACAGCAGGTGCAGGGTTGGCATGGACACGGTTCCTTTTATCAGGCCCTGAAGCATGCCAGTTTTCAGGCCTCTGCATAATGCCTGCTCGCCACAGGGAATGTGGATGCCTTTTACAGTGTGTAGATGCTTATGCTGCGATGCGGACATCTCATTTTTTGTCACTCCCAGTTGACGCTATCGCAGCAAAGGTATCTACACAACGTTAACATTGAGGCGGTCTTGGGGTCGGGCGGGCGGGGGGCATATCCGTTATTTAGGTAACGGCGGCCTATGGTTCCGCTCTTACAGCGGGTCACTTTTGTAAAGACACAAAAGTAACCAAAAAGTCTTCGCCCCAACACTCGGTGCCTCGCTTAGGCTCGGCATGCCCGCAATCCGCCAGTGATTTGGGGGGCCGCCGCGATGGGCCATCCTTGGCCCAGCGCGGCTAAACCGGCATCCCTGCCGGTTTACCCCCCAAATCACTGTCAGATTCCGGCCATCGTGTTTGACGGGGCGATTTCAGATCAAGATCAAAAGCGCAGATCAAAAGACCGCTGACTTCGTCATCGAAAAGGATGTAAGGGCCGGAGCAACAGCAACAGCAACAGCAACAGCAGAGCCATACTCGGTCATAGGTGGGAGCTGGCTTGCCTGCGATGGCATCAACTCTGTGTGCCTGATGTACCGAGGTGTCTGCATCGCAGGCAAGCCAGCTCCCACAGAAAAGCGGCTCTTCAGTGCATGCAAATCCGCAGCCGATCTCATATTCAAAACTGCATGCGGTCAACTGTGGGAGCGGGCTTGCTCGCGAAGGCATCAACTCTGTGTGCCTGATGTAACGAGGTGTCTGCATCGCAGGCAAGCCAGCTCCCACAGAAAAGCAGTTCTTCAGTGTATTCAGATAGGTTTTTGCTTTGCACTTGATCTGGCTCTTGCTTCAACCACTCAGGTCGGCTTTCAGGCCGCCGTGCTGTAGATCTTGATCTTGATTTTGATCTGAGACGCCCCGTTAACCACGATGGCCGAACGCAGGCTTGAATCCGTGGGTAACCCGGCAGGACGCCGGGTTAGCCGCGCTGGGCCAAGGATGGCCCATCGCGGCGGCCCACGGATTCAAGCCGGAGTGAGGGCATGCCGAGCCTAAGCGAGGCACCGAGTGGTGGGGCGAGGACCTTTTGGTTACTTTTGCGTCCTTGCAAAAGTGACCCGCTGTAAGAGCGGAACCATAAGCCGCCATCACCCAAATAACGGATATGCCCCCAAGATAAAACAGCCCAACACCACAAACGCCAATATTTGTGTAGATGCCTATGGTTATCGCAGGCAAGCCAGCTCCCACAGAAAAGCGCCAGAACCGATTCTGTAACAGTGAATTGGCACCCTGGTTTCGACAAATTACCGACAAAGGATGGTTATGATTCGGGATGCAATGCTCAAGGACGCCAAGCACATCGCCCACGTGCATGTGCGCAGTTGGCAACAGGCCTATGTGGACCTGATGCCGGCGGTTTTTCTAGCCTCGCTGACCACAAGCTTGCCGCAGAAAGAGGCTCACTGGGCGCGTTCAATTGAAAGCAAACAGGCTGACACTCTAGTCGCTGAAATGGATGGCACCGTTATCGGCTGGCTGTCGCTGGGCCCTTGCCGTGATGCGGACACGCCCGAGACCACAGCCGGAGAGGTCATGGCTATCTACGTGTTGGCAGACTACTGGGGCCACGGCATCGGCGCGCAATTGTGGCAGGCCGGTTTCCAGCGTTTGGTTGACCAGGGTTACAAACGCATTTCTTTATGGGTTTTAGCCGCAAACCAAAGAGCCATACGCTTTTATACAAGCTTTGGCGGCACCGAAGACCCGGGTAGCCGTCGCACGCTGGTGCGCGGTGGCGTGACGCTGGAAGAGGTGCGCTATGTGTGGACCCGTTAAAGCCCTGGCAAACCCTGAAATAATATTTCGACACGAATTACGCTGAACTATCCGCCAGGCTCTACGCTCCTTCCCTATGCGTTGCCCCGCCCCGGGGCGTTGGATAAACAAGGAGCCGCGACCCTATGACCACCCTTCCCGCCTACCCACTCGTCAGGCCTGGCCCGCTGCATTCAACCCTGTTGGCCGGCACCGTGCCGCTGTTTCTCGGAGCCTTGCTCAGTGACATCGCCTATGGCCAGACCTATCAGATCCAATGGGCCAACTTCGCGTCCTGGCTGATCGCCGGAGCCTTGGTGTTTTGTGGCTTTGCATTGTTGTTTGCGCTGGTCAACCTGGTGCGTGCCGAGCACAAAGCCGGGCGCCCC
The DNA here is from genome assembly GCF_030263855.1 of Pseudomonas sp. ChxA. NCBI lineage: Bacteria > Pseudomonadati > Pseudomonadota > Gammaproteobacteria > Pseudomonadales > Pseudomonadaceae > Pseudomonas > Pseudomonas sp. ChxA. Next base: position 3,299,661 of record NZ_JARPMK010000001.1, on the reverse strand, counting down.
GCCGCGTACTTCCTGCTGTTACTGATCACCTGGGTACTCGGGTTGGTCAACGCGTTCCAGCATGCCAAGGACGCCTACGCCATGATGCCTGTGGGCCTGGTGCTGTCGGTGCTCGTGACCGTCCTGGCGATTATTGCCACATGGATCGGCCTGACCAACCTGCGCTCGGGAGCTGCCAAATGAACCCACTCAATACCCTGACCTTACTGAGCGCAGCGCTGTTGCTGAGCGCGTGCGGCGACGCCGGCGACAAGACCCAGGCACGCGGTCCCAACCCCAAACTCCCCGAGCAACAAAGCAGCCTGCTGCCGAGCATGAAGATTGCCGAGCCGACACCCTGGGGCGAGAAAAAACCCACGGTGCCGCAAGGCTACAGCGTCACGGCCATCGCCACCGACCTGGCCATTCCACGGCAAACCCTGGTGCTGCCCAATGGCGACATCCTCGTTGCCGAAGGCCGTGGCGGCAGTGCTGCCAAGCTCAAGCCCAAGGACGTGATCGCCAGCGTGATCAAGGCGCAGGGCAACACCAAGGTCAAGAGCGGTAATCGCATCACGTTGCTGCGCGATGCCGACGGTGACGGCAACTACGAGCTCAAGACCGTGTTTGCCGACAACCTCAACGCGCCCTATGGCCTGGCTTTCGCCGACGGCAAGCTGTACGTGGCCAACCAGGATGCCCTGGTGCGCTTCGACTATGCCGACGGCCAAACCAAAGCCAGCGGCCCGCCTACCAAAATCACCGACCTGCCGGCGCAGATTAACCATCACTGGACCAAATCCCTGGCCATCAGCGAAGACGGACGCCAGCTCTATGTGGGCATCGGCTCCAACAGCAACATCACCGAACGCGGCATGGAAGTGGAGATCGACCGCGCCATGGTCTGGCAGATTGATGCGGCCAGCGGCGCGCATAAGCCCTATGCGACCGGCCTGCGCAACCCGACCGCGCTGACCATTCAGCCGGGCTCGGGGCAATTGTGGACGGTGGTGAACGAACGCGATGAACTCGGCCCCGACCTGGTGCCGGACTACCTCACCTCGGTGCGCGAAGGCGCCTTTTACGGCTGGCCCTACAGCTACTGGGGCCAGAACGTCGACCCACGCGCGCAACCGCAGAACCCGATGAAAGTCGCGGCCGCGATCAAGCCGGATTACAGCCTGGGCTCCCACGTTGCAGCACTCGGTGTGGATTTCTCGATTCCGGCCATGGGTGAACAATTTGCCGACGGCGTGTTTGTCGGCGAACACGGTAGCTGGAACCGCGACAACCCGGTGGGCTACAAGGTGATCTTTGTGCCGTTCAGCAACGGCAAGCCGGCGGGCGAACCGATTGATTTCGCCACTGGCTTTCGCGGCGATGACGGCAAGACCCGTGGCCGCCCAGTGGGCGTAACGGTGGACCCGAAAGGTGCGCTGATCATTACTGACGACCTGGCGAACACCGTTTGGCGGGTGACGCGCAATAAATAACCGCCATTTAATCTTTTCACTGTGGCGAGGGAGCTTGCTCCCGCTGGGCTGTGAAGCGGCCCCTGCTCTTTGTTTCAAGAGCATGGGACTGCTACGCAGTCCAACGGGAGCAAGCTCCCTCGCCACAGGGGACGGGTTTACAGGTCAGTGATTTCCTTATGGCGCGGCACCAGCGCTTTCATCACGCTCCACGCCACCAGGTAGGCCAAGGCGCAGATCGCAAACATGATCATGTAGCCGGTGTGAATGTCGTTGATCGACTTGTAGTAGTCGAACACCCAGCCACCGATCTTGGTCATCACCACACCGCCCAGGCCGCCCGCCATACCGCCGATGCCGACCACCGACGCCACGGTTTTTTGCGGGAACATATCCGACACCGTGGTGAAGATATTGCACGACCACGCCTGGTGCGCCGAGGCGCCCACGCCGATCAACAACACCGGCACCCAGAAGCTCAGGTAACCGAACGGTTGCGCCAACAGCACCACCAGAGGGAACAGCGCGATCACCAGCATGGCTTTCATGCGGCCGTCATACGGGGCATCACCGCGCGCCATAAAGTAGCTGGGGAACCAGCCGCCGCCGATACTGCCGACCATGGTCATGCTGTACAGCACGGCCAACGGCATCACGATATCCGCGCCTTTCATGTTGTATTGCGCCGACAGGTACGTGGGCAGCCAGAACAGGAAAAACCACCACACGCCGTCGGTCATGAACTTGCCGAAAGCGAAAGCCCAGGTCTGGCGGTAGGTCAGCAGCTTGAACCACGAGACTTTTTTCGGCGTCGCCCCTACAGGCTCAGGCGCGAAAGGTTGCACGGTCTGGTCACTGCGGATGTAGGCCAGTTCTTCGGCGGACAAGCGCTTTTGCTGCTCCGGTTTCTCATAGAGCATCGACCACACCGCCACCCACACAAACCCGAGCATGCCGATCACGATAAACGCGGCTTCCCAGCCCCACATCCCGGCAATCAGCGGTACGCAGATGGGTGCCAGGATCGCGCCTACGTTGGCGCCGGAGTTGAATATGCCGGTGGCCAGGGAGCGTTCTTTCTTTGGGAAATATTCGGCGGTGGCCTTGATCGCAATCGGGAAGTTGCCCGCCTCACCAATCGCCAGTACCGCGCGGGAGAGCATAAAGCCAGCAATCGACACCGGTATCACCGCCAGGCCAATGGCAGCGCTGAGCGAGGCAATGCCCGCGCCCATCGGCACCGAGAACGCATGCATGATCGCGCCGGTGGACCAGATGGCGATGGCCACTACATAGGCAGCCTTGGTGCCGATCTTGTCGACAAAGCGCCCAGCAAACAGCATGGCAATCGCATAAACGAACTGGAACACCGCAGCGATGTTGGCGTAGTCGGTGTTGCTCCAGCCAAATTGCGTCGACAGTTGCGGCGCCAAGAGGCTGAGCACCTGGCGGTCGAGGTAATTGACGGTGGTGGCAAAGAACAACATCGCGCAGATGGTCCAGCGATAGTTGCCGACGGCCTGGCCGACGCGGTGGGCGTTGATGGGCTCATTCAAATTCATGGCATCACTTTTTATTTTTGTTAGATAGGACATATGTAACGTCATATGTCGTCGTACAACTGTCACTTTTATAGCGGGACGCCTGGGCGGTGTCAATCTGAAAGATTGCCGTTTATCCAGGTATTACTCAGCCGTATAAACAGTCAGCTCAAAGCAGTTGTAGGACGACGAACGCTAAACACCCGGCTGGGCGCCTTGCCCGGGACATCGTCGAGCAGGCCGAAGGGCTGCATGCCAAGCTTTTCCAGCACACGAATCGAAGCCGCGTGATCGGGTCGCACCAGCCCGAAAACCTCGGGCAAATTCAGTGTTTGGAAGGCCAGTATTAGCGCATCCCGCCCCAGCTCGGTGGCATAGCCCTGCCCCCACGCCTCCACAGCGAAGCGATAACCCAGGTTGATGCGACGCTCGGTCAGGTAGTTAAGCGGCGCGATGCCGCCAAAGCCGATGAGGTGCTCGGGCTGCTCCTTACGGGCAATCGCCCACCAGCCATAACCCTGGGTGGCCCACTGCTCGAGCCAATGGTTGAGCACACGCTGGGCATGATCCAGGCTGACCATCGGCCCGGCAGGATTGAACAGGTTTGTCTGCGGGTCACCGAAGATCGCGAACAATCGCTGCACATCATTGGCTTCGGGCTTGCGGTAGATCAGGCGTGAGTTGGCGTCAGGCATGCGCATAATTCCTTGTTGATGCCATGAAGTTCAACGCATCAGCAAAAAAACGCAAATAGCGGTGAATTATTTGGTGTCGGCTTGTATCTGAAGTGACAGAGCGGTGCCATCGCAACGATGGCACCTCCCCTGTTCAGTTTTAGAGTAACCCGCATGAAATTACGTAAGAAAAGCGTCAAACCCATCGGTTTGAAAGACATCACCATCGTCGACGATACCAAGGTGCGCAAGGCGATCACCGCCGCCGCACTCGGTAACGCCATGGAGTGGTTCGACTTTGGTGTCTACGGGTTCGTCGCCTATGTGCTCGGCAAAGTGTTCTTCCCCGACGCCTCGCCCAGCGTACAAATGATCGCTGCCTTGGGGACCTTCTCCGTACCCTTCCTGATTCGCCCGCTGGGAGGCCTGTTCTTCGGCGCCCTGGGCGACAAATACGGGCGGCAGAAAGTATTGGCCGCCACCATCGTGATCATGTCCCTGAGCACCTTCGCCATCGGCCTGATCCCCGGCTACGCCTCGATAGGCATCTGGGCGCCGATCCTGCTGCTGTTGTGCAAAATGGCCCAGGGCTTCTCGGTGGGCGGTGAATACACCGGCGCCTCGATCTTTGTCGCCGAATACGCGCCGGACCGTAAACGCGGGTTCCTCGGCAGCTGGCTGGACTTCGGCTCCATCGCCGGCTTCGTGCTCGGTGCCGGCGTCGTGGTGCTGATCTCGACGATCCTCGGTGAAGCTGACTTCGAGGCCTGGGGCTGGCGCCTGCCGTTCTTCCTCGCCCTGCCCCTGGGCATCATCGGTCTGTACCTGCGTCACGCGCTGGAAGAAACCCCGGCCTTCCAGCAGCACATGGACAAGCTCGAACAAGGCGACCGCCAGGGCCTGACCCACGGCCCCAAAGTCTCGTTCAAGGAAGTCGCGACCCAGCACTGGCGCAGCCTGCTGACCTGCATCGGTATCGTCGCCGCTACCAACGTGACCTACTACATGCTGCTCACCTATATGCCCAGTTACCTGTCGCATAACCTGCACTACAAAGAAAACAGCGGCGTACTGATCATCATCGCGATCATGGTCGGCATGCTGTTTGTGCAACCGTTCATTGGCTTTGTCAGTGACAAGATCGGCCGCAAACCCTTCATCATCGCCGGCAGCGTCGGCCTGCTGTTCCTGTCCATTCCGGCGTTCATGCTGATCACCAGCGGCAAGATCGGCCTGATCTTCGCCGGCCTGTTGATCCTGGCGGTGGTCCTCAACTTCTTTATCGGCGTGATGGCCTCGACCCTGCCGGCGATGTTTCCCACGCACCTGCGCTACAGCGCGTTGGCCAGTGCGTTCAACGTCTCGGTATTGATCGCCGGTGTCACCCCCACCGCCGTGGCGTGGCTGGTGGAAAGCACCAACGACCTGTACATGCCCGCCTACTACCTGATGGTGTTTGCCGTGGTCGGCCTGATCACTGGCCTGACCATGAAGGAAACCGCCAACAAGCCACTGCGCGGCGCAGCGCCTGCGGCCTCGGACATGGCCGAAGCCAAGGAAATACTGCAAGAGCACCACGACAATATCGAGCAGAAGATCGAAGACATCGACACTCAGATTGCCGAACTGGAAGCCAAGCGTCAGAACCTGGTGCAGCAGCACCCACGCATCAACTAAACACTGACCCTGCATGGCGGCCCGTGCCGCCATGCCCTGGAGTGCAAAAGCATGGTTCCAAGCGTCACCGCAGCACACTCGCTACTCAGCGCCGATGAGCGCGCTGCCATCGCCGAAATAGAAGCCACCACCAGCATCCTGCAACTGGTTACCCGCCTCACCGGCATGCGCTTCGCCGGCATCGCCAAGTTCACAGACCTGGAATGGGTCGTCTGCTCGGTGCATGACACGGCCGACATGGGTATTCATGTCGACGACGTACTCGACCTCGAAACCACCTTGTGCAGCGAGTTCTGCATTAACCCGCAAACCTTGTTCATCCCGCAGATCAGCCACAACGGCCGCTTCGCCGCGCGCCCGGTGGTCAAGCAATTCGCCATCGAAAGCTACGCCGGTGCGCCGATCTTCCTGCCTGATGGCCGCCTGTTCGGCGCGTTGTGCGCACTGGATTCGCGGGCAATGCTGTTTGAAGACCCCAACCTGCCGGAAACCCTGAGCCTGTTTGCGCGGCTGATCGGCTGTATTTTCTTCGCTAACTTGAGCCCGCTTGATCAGTGAGCGTGCCGCGCAAGGCGGCCATATCGCGCTTGGGTGGCACACCGAACAGCCGGCTGTACTCGCGACTGAACTGTGACGGGCTTTCATAACCCACCTTGAACGCCGCACTGGACACGTCTTGATGTTCGTTGAGCATCAAGCGCCGTGCCTCATTCAAGCGCAGCCACTTCTGATACTGCAAAGGGCTCATTGCCGTCAGGTTCCGAAAGTGATGGTGAAAGGTGGCTGCGCTCATCTGCACCCGCGCGGCCAATTCCTCCACCCGCAACGGCGCGGTGTAATTGAGCTTCAGCCAATCGATCGCCTTGGCGATCCGATAACCCTGCCCGTCAACGGCGCAGATCCGGCGCAGGCGCCCGGCCTGATCGGTCTTTAACAGCCGGTAGTGGATCTCACGCTGAATCAACGGCGCGAGTATCGGGATCGCTTCGGGCTCGTCCAGCAAAGCGACCAAGCGTGCAAACGACGCCAGCATGCCTTCGGTGACCGTGCCGATTCCCACCCCTTTCATCACCGCCCGTTCCCGAGTGGGCGGCAACTCACTCTGGGCGATCAGCTCGGCGAGGATGCGCAGGTCTAGTTTGAAGGTCAGGCCCAGGCAGGGTCGAGTCGGGCTGGCAACCAGCACTTCGGAGTTGGCCGGAATATCCAGAGACGTCAGCAGAAACCGCGTCGGGTCATAGGAGTAGCCTTCACCGCCGACCCACAATTGTTTTTCACCCTGAACCACCAGCACCACACACGGCTCGACCATACACACCACCGGCGCTGCCGGCTGCTCACGCCGATAGAAGCCCAGGCCCGGGACTGGCATGGGGTAGTCGCCGGGCGCCGCGACCTGCGCGTTGATCGCCTGGATCAAGGCGTCCAGGGGCAATTGATTAATCGTCATAAAAGGCTCTTTTAACGCGTGACCGAACTGTATCGCGCACGGCAGGCAAGTGTCGCCCACTACGCACAAGACTCAGAGGATCAGGCAAGTAATCCACTGGAACGCACTACAGAACGCCGGCCCATGCCGGGAAAATGTGCAGACCAACCTTCTCTGGGATCACGCCATGAAAAGCCTTTTGCTCGCCCTGAGCGTGCTGCTGACGTCTTTTTCTTCATTGGGAGCCGATATGTCCAACGGTGCTGACAACTTCTACAAAAGCGACAAATTGACGGTGCAAAACGTCACCTTCAACAACCAATACGGCATGCCGGTCGCAGGCCATTTGTTCATGCCGAAAAACCTCGCCCCCAGCGCCAAAAACGCAGCCCTTGTGGTTGGCCACCCGATGGGCGCCGTCAAAGAGCAGAGCGCAGATCTCTACGCCACCAAAATGGCCGAACAAGGCTTCATCACCCTGTCTCTGGACTTATCATTCTGGGGCGACAGCGCAGGCTCACCACGCAATGCGGTGCTGCCCGACCTCTACGTCGAGGACTTCAGCGCCGCCGTGGATTTCCTCGGTACCCGCCCGCAGGTTGATCGCGAGCGCATCGGTGTAATCGGTATTTGCGGCAGTGGCAGCTTCGCCATCGCCGCCGCGAAGATCGACCCACGCTTCAAGGCAATCGCTACCGTGAGCATGTACGACATGGGTGCGGCCAACCGCAATGGCCTCAAACATAGCGTGACCCTGGCGCAACGTCAGCAACTGCTGCGCCAGGCCGCCAACCAGCGCTATGTGGAATTCCAGGGCGGCGAGACCGTCTACACCGGCGGCACGCCACACGCCCTCACCGGCGATGCGGTGGGGGACGAGTTCTACGATTTCTACCGCACGGCGCGCGGCGAATTCACACCCGTCGGCGGCTCACCGCAAACCACCACGCGGCCGACCCTCACCAGCAACGTGAAGTTCCTGAACTTCTACCCCTTCAACGATATCGAGACGCTCTCCCCTCGCCCGCTCTTATTGATCGCCGGCGCCGACGCGCACTCGCGTGAGTTCAGTGAAGACGCCTACCAACGGGCGGCCGAGCCCAAGGAACTGGTGATCATACCGGGCGCAGGCCATGTCGATCTTTACGACCGGGTCGATCTGATCCCTTTCGACAGACTCGCCACCTTCTTCAAAGGCCAGTTGAAATAATGTCTGATAAACCACAGATGCATAGCTGGGCTGCGGTGTTTGCGATGTCGCTGGCGGCGTTCGCACTGGTGGCCTCCGAGTTCATGCCGGTAAGCCTGCTGACGCCGTTGGCCACCGACCTGCAGATTTCCGAAGGCCAGGCCGGCCAAGGCATCTCGGTGTCCGGTCTGTTCGCCCTGCTGACCAGCCTAGTCATCGCCGCCGTCGCTGCGCGGGTTGAGCGCAAGCGTCTGCTGTTGGCGTTGACCGTCCTGATGATCCTGTCTGGAACCGTGGTGGCGCTGGCGCCGAATTACTTGACGTTCATGCTCGGTCGCGCGCTGATCGGCGTGGCCATTGGCGGCTTCTGGTCGCTGTCGGCAGCGACCGCCATGCGCCTGGTGCCCACGGCCCAAGTACCGCGCGCGCTGGCGATAGTGAATGGCGGCAACGCGCTGGCAACGGTGATCGCGGCGCCCTTGGGCAGCTTTCTTGGCGCACTGATCGGTTGGCGTGGCGCATTCTTCTGCGTCGTGCCGGTGGCGGTAGCGGCGGGCCTATGGCTGCTGTTCAGCTTGCCCGCGATCAAGGTGCAAGGCCAAGCCAAGACTGGCAACGTGCTGCGCTTGTTCAAACAGACACCTGTGGCCCTGGGCATGCTCGCCATCAGCGGCTTTTTCATGGGCCAGTTCATGCTGTTCACTTACCTGCGTCCGTTTCTGGAAAGCGTCACCCGCGTCAGCACCTCCACCCTCTCGTTGCTGCTGTTGGTGCTCGGCCTGGCCGGGCTGGCGGGTACTGTGCTGATAGAGCGTGTGCTGAAAAACCGCCTGTACCCTGTGCTGATTGCCATTCCATTGATCATGGCGGTGATTGCCGTGGCCCTGGTGACCTTCGGCGGCTCGACGATCACCACAGCCGTGTTGCTTGGCTGCTGGGGCTTCGTGGCGACCGCCGCGCCGGTGGGTTGGTGGACTTGGCTGGCGCAGGTGTTGCCGGACGATGCCGAAGCCGGCGGTGGATTGATGGTGGCGATCATTCAATTGGCAATCACTGCCGGTGCCACTGTCGGTGGCCTGACGTTCGACCACAGCGGTTATCAGGCGACCTTTGAACTCAGCGCAGCCACGCTGGGGCTTGCCGCGCTGCTGGCAGGCCTGGCTGCGTGGCACTCAGCGCCGGGGTTGATGGCCAGCCGCTCTACCTGAAAAACTGACTCGGTGTCTTGCCAAACTGCTTTTTGAACATACTGGTAAAGGCGCTCGGGCTCTCGTAACCCAATTCGATGGCAACATCGATAATCTTCTGCCCCACCGCAATGCGCTCCAGCGCCAGCAGCAAGCGCGCCTGCTGGCGCCATTGGCCGAAGGTCAGCCCGGTTTCCTTACGAAACAGACGCTGGATGGTTTTCTGGTCCAACTCAAGCCGCCCACTCCAATCCTCCACCGTCGACGCATCCCCAGGATCCTGCTGCAGCGCCAGGCAAATCCGGTTGATACGCGGGTCGCCCGGTTGTGGTAGCGACAGCGGCAAGGCGGGCAGAATCGCCAGTTCATCAAGGATCAGGTGCATGATCCGCGCATCGCGTGAGTCCTCGGCATACGGCGGTTTCAAACTCACTGACGCCTTGATCAGCTCACTCAGCAACGGTGAAACGCTCACCGCCTTGGTCTCGGTCGGCAGGTTCGGGAACGCTTCGGGGCGCACAAACACACTGCGCATTTTCAGCGGGCCCACACACCGCAGCGAATGGACTTGCCCGCAAGGCATCCAGAAGCCACGATTGGACGGCACCGTCCATTGGTTGTGCGCCGAGTGCACCACCATCACGCCCTCGATGGCGTAGAGTAATTGGTGCTTTTCGTGGCTATGCTCGGGGATCACCCAGTTTTCGGGGTAATCGGTGGCGGAACTGATCACAGCCCAGTCGCCTGCGTCGATTTCCTGCAAAAATTCATTCAGTGGTTTGATCATTTCGCCCTTTTTGCGACAGTTGTCTCCCGAATTTCGTGAGACAGGCATTGGCGCCGAATTTAGCATAACCGCTGAAACAATTAGAAATGGGTGGCGAGCTCAAGTACTCGCCACCTCAGTTTGCTGCCCTGTATGGAATGCCTGCATGACGACCGTCACCGCGTCACCCGCCGCTGCAACCACTACACCCCAAGTGAGCCCCTTGGTCATGCGCGTCCTCGGCGCCTGCGCCCTGGCCCACCTGATCAATGACCTGATCCAGGCCGTGCTGCCCTCGATCTACCCGATGCTCAAGGCCAACTACGGGCTGAGCTTCACCCAGGTGGGCCTGATCACCCTGACCTTCCAACTGACCGCCTCCTTGCTGCAACCCTGGATCGGCTACCACACCGACCGCCACCCCAAGCCCTGGCTGTTGCCGGCCGGCATGGTGTGTACCTTGATCGGCATCCTGATGCTGGCGTTTGTCGGCACTTTCCCGGCGATCTTGTTGGCGGCGGCCCTGGTGGGCGTCGGCTCGTCGACCTTCCACCCGGAAACCTCGCGCGTCGCGCGCCTGGCCTCCGGCGGGCGTTATGGCCTGGCGCAATCGACCTTCCAGGTCGGCGGCAACACCGGCAGTGCCTTCGGCCCCTTGCTGGCGGCCGCGATCATCATTCCTTACGGCCAAAGCCATATCGCCTGGTTCGGGCTGTTCGCTGTGTTTGCGATTCTGGTGCTGTACGGCCTGAGCCGCTGGTACCGCAACCACCTCAACCTGTTCAAGCTCAAGCAAGGTGGCAAGGCCACCCACGGCTTGTCCAAAGGCCGCGTGACCTTTGCCCTGGTGGTGCTGGCGTTGCTGGTGTTCTCCAAATACTTCTACATGACCAGCCTGACCAGCTACTTCACCTTCTACCTGATCGAGAAGTTCCAGCTGTCGGTGGCCAGTTCGCAGATGTACCTGTTCCTGTTCCTTGGCGCGGTAGCCGTGGGCACCTTCGCCGGTGGCCCGATTGGCGACAAGATCGGGCGCAAGAAAGTCATCTGGTTCTCGATCCTCGGCGCGGCGCCCTTCACCCTGGCCCTGCCCTACGTCGACCTGTTCTGGACCGCCGTACTCAGCGTGGTGATCGGCTTTATCATAGCCTCGGCCTTCTCGGCCATCGTGGTCTTCGCCCAGGAACTGGTGCCGGGTAACGTGGGCATGATCGCCGGTATCTTCTTCGGCCTGATGTTCGGTTTCAGCGGCATTGGCGCCGCGTTGCTGGGCTTGCTCGCTGATAACCACGGTATTGAGTACGTGTATAAGATCTGCTCGTTCCTGCCACTGGCGGGCATCCTCACGATATTGCTGCCCTCGACCAAAGGCGTCTGATCGGCCGATTATCGGCTGGCCGTGTGCTATTAGCCGGAATGCTCTGAAAAACCTGCGTGTGCGCTTACAATCCGGATTTTTAAGCGCACACCCAGGCAGCCCGGCACGACATGACGCTCGACCCTCCTACGATTCTGATTCTGACCATCGCGCTGGCAGCCGCTGCCGCGTTGTACCTGGCTATTGAATGGCGCAGCGTGCGCGAGCCTTCCCTGCTGTTCTGGGCTGCAGGTTTCGCGACCATCAGCGTCGGCTCTACCCTGGCGTTGCTACGCGGCAGTGGCCTGTTGGTGATCGGCATCTGGTTCGCCAACGGCTTGCTGGTCACCGCGCACTTTTTGTTCCTGCTCGGCGTGGCGCGTTTTACCCAGGCGCGCCTTTCACCGCTATGGCTGTTGATGCTGGTGGTATGGCTGGGGATGCTGATGCTGCCGGTGGAGCTGCCATGGTCCAAAGCCATGCTGGCGGTGCAGTCGCTGCTGGTGGCAGTGCCGACCCTGCGCGCCAGCTTTCTGCTGCGTCCCCATGGCAAGTCCCTGAGCATCGGCGCGGTGCAGTTGCGCTATGTGCTGCTGATTCACGGCGCGTTTTATGTGGCCAAGGCATTGTCGGTGCTGATCCCCGGCACACTGATTGACCTGGCGGCCTTCAAGGGCGAAATCATCCAGGTGTCCCTGGTGGAAGGTGCGATGGCGATCATGTTGATCGCGCTGTCGATGACCGGCTCCGAACGCTACCGCCGCGAGCAGCACATCGCACGGCTGGCGGCCCGCGACCCGCTCACAGCACTCTTCAACCGTCGCGCCCTTGACCTTCAAGCGCCACGCCTGTTGGCGCGAGTTTCGCCGGCCCAGCCAGGCGCCGTGCTGTTGATCGATATCGACAACTTCAAAGGGGTCAACGACCTCTACGGCCATACCGCCGGCGACCGTTTGCTCATCGCCCTCAGCGAGATGATCCGCGGCGTCGTCCCCCAGGATGCATTGGCTGCGCGCCTGGGCGGGGACGAGTTTTTGATTCTACTGAACAACACCTCAACCCAGCAGATTGTTGAACTGGGCAGCCGCTTGCGTGAACAGTTCCAGCAAGTCGCCGCTGACACCTTTATCACGCCAGCGCCGGTGACCTTGAGCATCGGCGCCAACCTGTTCGACCAACCACCGCCGAGCCTGGCCGCGCTGATCGAACAAGGCGACACCACGCTCTACGAAACCAAGCGTGGCGGGCGCGACAGCATTCGTCTGGTGGACCAGACCGGCACGTTCGGCTAAAGGTCGTAATGCACCGCTACGCTGCGCCCGGTCTTCACCGACTCCAATGCACAATCGGCCAAGTGCAAGGCATACAGGCCATCACGCACGCTGGTCGGTAGCTCTCGGCCAGCGTTCAGCGCGTCAATAAACTGCGTTAGCTCATTGCGATAAGCATCCGCGTAACGCTCCAGGAAAAAGTGCTGCAACGGCTCCAGCGCTTCGGTGTGATCGGCGCTCCAATGGCGCAATGTGCTGGGCCGGTGGTTGTCGGTGAGCAACACGCCCGTGGCGCCGGACACTTCCACGCGCTGGTCATAGCCATACACCGCCTGGCGGCAGCAGTTGATGTGGCATTGCTTGCCGGAGGCGGTGCGCAGCAACACCATCACAGTGTCGTAGTCGTCGATGTCGGCCAGGCCCGGGTCCACCAGGCGGCTGGCGAACGCACTGACTTCCACCGGTTCCTCGCCGAGCAGGTGGCGGGCGGTGTCGAAGTCGTGGATGGTCATGTCGCGCAGGATGCCACCGGAGTGTTCCAGGTAGTCACGCGGGGCCAGGCCAGGGTCGCGGCTGGTGATGATCACCTGGCGCACGGCGCCGATCTGGCCGGCATCCAGCGCCTGGCGCAGACGCAGCATGTCGGGGTCAAAACGCCGGTTGAAACCAAGCATCACCTTGCCGCCCAGGCGCTCGACGGCTTGGGCGGCGCTGCGGGCCTTGGCGATATCCAGGTCGATAGGCTTTTCGCACAGCACCGCCTTGCCTGCGGCCACCGCTGCCAGCAGCAGGTCGATATGGGTGTCGGTGGGCGTGCCGATCACCACGGCATCAATGTCTTGGCGGGCAAGCACGGCGGCGCAGTCATAGGCCGCTTCGCAGCCCAATTGTGTGCTGAGCGCGTCGACACCTTCGTGCCAGGGGTCGGCCACCAGCACCAGCGTGGCGTTGGGGTGAGCGGCGACGTTGGCGGCGTGGATTTTGGCGATGCGCCCGGCACCTAAAACGGCAATACGTAGCATGGTCGAACTCCTGGCGTTGTTATTGAGGGAGCTTCAGTCCGGCAGGTTGAACGGTGTAACGATCTGCACCTGTGACGGCGCAATCGGCCCGGCTTTCCATAGCCGGTGGTGTTGCAGGATGTGCAAAAACACGCTGCGGGCATCGATCTGCAGGTTGTGGTCAATGATCGCGGCAACTTTTTCTTCCAACAGCAACTGGCGGTTTTCTTCGTCCAGGTCATGGCCGATAAACACCTCCAGCGGGCGTTCCAGCGCGGCGAAGGCGTCGACAATCGCGCGGTTACCGCCGCCGACGCTATACACCGCCTTGAGCTCGGGATGTTGCTTCAGGGCTTGGGTGACGCGCTCAAACGTGCGGTCGTATACGCCGTAGCCACCGCTGATATCCAACACCCGCAGGTGCGCGGCACGCCCGCGTAGCCAGGCGCGAAAGCCCATCTCGCGTTCTTCCTCGCCACGGAACAGTTCGCTGCCGATCACCACCGCTACGTCCTGGGGCTGTGCCGGCAGCCAACGCGACATCAGGTAGGCGGCGGTTTGGCCGGCGGTGCGGTTGTCCATGCCCACATAGCCAATGCGCTCGCTTTGCGGCAGGTCAGTGACCAGGGTCACCACCGGAATGCCCGCCGCGATCAACTGCTTGACGGCCTGATTCACCGCCGGCTCATCCGCCGCTTTCAGCACCACGCCCTGGCTGCCGGTGTCGAGGCAGCGCAGCAACTGGTCGTGCATGGCCTGGGGTTCGATTTCTTCAAACAGGTGAAAACGCGGCGCTATGCGAAACGGCGCCAAGCTGCCCAATTGCGCGGTGATCGCCGCCTGCACCGCCGCGCTGAAGCGTTGGGGCGTGTGCATGATCACATCGACGTGAAAGGTGCGCCCCACCGCCAGGCCGTTTTTTTCCTGGGCCTCCAACTCATCCAGCGCTTGCTCGATACGCCGGGTGGTTTGCGCATGCACGCTGCCGCGCTGGTGCAACACGCGGTCGACCGTGGCTTTGCTCACGCCGGCCTGGGTCGCGAGTTGCTTGATGGAGAAGTGTTTTGCGCGTTCGAGCATGCGGTTCGACTGAGGTGTTTTTGAGGTCTTTTTTGGGCGTTACTGAGGTTTTGCAATGCTAGTCTCAGTTTTGCCCGGCGTCGAGCCAGGTCGATAAAACAACAACAATTTCAGGAGAACCGCATGCCTCACACCGATCTCGCCAGCGCATTCAACGGCCAATATTTTGTTGTCACCGGCAGCACCCAGGGTTTGGGCGCTGCCGTGGCGCATACCCTGGCGCAGCGTGGCGCTGCCGGGCTGATCATCTGCGGGCGCCGCCGCGCCGAGGGCGAAGAGCAGGTCCGGCAACTGGCACAGCTCGATTGCCAGGCATTTTTTGTCGAGGCCGACCTGGAAAACGTCGAGGATTGCCGCGCGATCATCGACGCAGCACGCACCCACTTCGGCACCTTGCACGGGCTGGTGAACTGCGCCGGCATGTCGGATCGCGGCACTATTCTCGACACCTCGCCCGAGCTGTTTGACCGGCTGTTTGCGGTGAATGTACGTGCGCCGTTTTTTCTGATGCAGGAAGCGCTCAAGCTGATGATCAGCACCGGCGTGGAAGGCGCAGTGGTAAATATCCAGAGCATCACCGGGCATGGCGGGCAGTCGTTTTTGAGCGCCTATGCGGCGTCCAAGGGCGCGCTGGCGATTTTGACCAAAAACGTGGCATTCACCGCGTTGCGTAATCGCATCCGCGTCAATGGCCTGAATATCGGCTGGATGGACACGCCTCACGAGGATCAGATTCAGCGCCAATACCACGGTGCGCAAGATGGCTGGCTGGCCGAGGCCGAGCGCGCGCAGCCGTTCGGGCGGCTGCTCAAGCCCGAAGAAGTGGCGCAAAGCGTGGCGTTTTTGCTCTCGCGTGAAGCTGGGATGATGACGGGCGCGGTGATCGACCTGGAGCAAGGCGTGGTCGGCTGCACCGACAGTGGCAGCCCACAACCGCACCAGGCGCTGAGCCTGCCGGGAGGTGTGTAATGTCGGCGTTCGTGACTGGCGCGGCGGTGCGCCTGGCGGATTTCAGCCGTATTTGCGCCCAATACACCAGCGCCGAGGATTACCCGCTGTGTGCAGAAGTGGTGAGCAATGTGCCGATCTATCAGGCCGGCACTTTACGCAACAGCGAGCGCCTGCGCGTCATGAATGAGCTGCACCGCCTGTTCCGCGACGGGCCAGGGGTGATGGTGGTGCGCCAGGCCTATGAAGACCTGGCGGTAGTCGACCGCCATAGCCAGGTGTTCGAGGCGATCTTTGCCCATGAAGCTGCGCAAGGCGTGGCCGCCGACCATTTTGCCAAGGCCGGCAGCAACGGGCGCATCTGGAATTCACTGCAGAAAGCCGCGCTGCAGTCGCCGGAATCGTTTGCCGAGTACTACGCCAACCCGCTGCTCGGTTTGATCGCCGAAGCGTGGCTGGGGCCGGGCTTTCAGATGACCGCGCAAGTGAACGTGGTTCACCCTGGCGGGCAGGCGCAACAGCCGCACCGTGACTATCACCTGGGCTTTCAGACCAATGAGGTGGTTGAACGCTTTCCGCTGCCGCTGCATCTGTTGTCGCAATACTTGACGCTGCAAGGCGCGGTAGCCCATTCGGATATGCCGCTGGAAAGCGGGCCGACCCAACTGCTGCCCTTCTCCCAGCAATACCCGCTGGGTTACCTGGCCTGGCGCCGCGCGGAGTTTATCGACTACTTCCAGCAGCACGCCGTGCAACTGCCGCTGAACAAGGGCGACCTGCTGTTCTTCAACCCGGCGCTGTTCCACGCGGCGGGCAGCAACCGCACGACACATCACCGGCGCATGGCCAACTTGCTGCAAATTTCCTCGGCATTCGGCAAGCCCATGGAAGCCCTCGACCGCGACCGCATGATGCTGGCGGTGTACCCGGTGCTGCTGGCCAACCCTACGTTGAATGCCGAAGCGGTGATCGCTTGTACGGCCGACGGTTACGCCTTCCCCACCAACCTCGACACCGACCCGCCCTTGCACGGGCTGGCCCCACAAACCGGGCAACAACTCATGCAACAAGCCCTTAACGAACGCTGGCCCTCTGCGCACTTCGCCGCTGCCGTGGCGCAGCTGCGGGCCAAGCGCCAGGCGTGAATCACACTGCTTTTACAACAACAAAAAGAACGGAGCACCACCATGAAGAAGCAACTTCTCGCAGCACTGCTGACCCTCGCTGTTACTCCCTGGGCCTGGGCGGATATTCGTATCGGCGTGAGCATCGCCCAGGTCGACGATGTGTTCCTCGCACAGATGCGTGACTACATGGCCGCCCACGCCAAGGAGCTGCCCGGCGTGACTTTGCAATTTGAAGACGCTCAGGGCGATGTGGTGCGCCAGCTCAATCAGGTGCAGAACTTCACCGCCCAGGGCATGGACGCGATTATCGTCAATGCGGTGGACACCGCAGCCACGCAGAAAATGACCGTCAACGCGCAGCAGGCCAAGATCCCGCTGGTGTACGTCAACCGCCGTCCAGAATTCAAGGAGGTGCCGCCGGGTGTGGGCTATGTCGGCTCGGATGAGATCAAGGCCGGGGAAATTCAGATGCGCTATCTGGCAGAGAAAATGGGTGGCAAAGGCAACCTTGCGATCATGCTCGGGCTGCTGTCCAACAACGCCACGCACAACCGCACGCTGGGCGTGAAGACCGTGCTCAAGGACTACTCGGATATCAAGATTGTCGAGGAGCAAAGCGCCGAATGGCAGCGCGGCAAGGCGATTGACCTGATGAACAACTGGATTGTGTCCGGGCGCAAAATCGATGCCGTGGCGGCGAATGCCGATGAAATGGCGATTGGCGCCGCCATGGCGATCAGCCAGGCGGGCATGCAACCGGGCAAGGATATCCTGGTGGCCGGCAGCGATGGCGGCGCAGCGGGGTTGGACGCAGTGAAGAAGGGCCAGTTGCTGGTGACGGTGTATCAGGACAACAAAGGCCAGGCCGTGGGCTCGATTGATCTGGCGGTGAAAATGGTCAAGAAGGAACCCTATGTGGCTGAGCTGACCATTCCTTATCAGCAGATCACCAAAGACAATTACCAGGCGTTTCTGAACCCTTAAGCCATTGCCTATGGCAGGTTGTTTGTGTGGCGAGCGGGCTTACTGTGGCGAGCGGGCTTGCCCCGCGTTGGGCTGCGAAGCGGCCCCAATGGAGCCACCGCGCTCTCCAGTCAGTACGCGGCGTAGGGTTTCAGGGCCGCTTCGCGCCCCAACGCGGGGCAAGCCCGCTTGCCACAATAAGCTCGCTCAGCCAAGGGAACACGCAGCCGGCGTAGATAACCAACAGGTCATTCATCGCGCAGCCCATTGACAACGATATAAAGCAGCGGCCCCACCGAAACAAACACTGCCGTCAGCAAGAAATACGGCAGCACAGACACTACCGACCGCCCGCGCCCACGCGCATCCCGATACATCCACACACATGCCAGCACCGCCATCAAGTACAGGTCAATCACCACCTGCGCGGTGTCCGGCCGTGACATCAATTGCCGCCCGAAGGCCAGCAGCGATTGCTCCGCCGTGAGCATCGTCGCCAGCGTATAGAGTGAAAATCCAACTAACCCGACCAGGGCAATAAAGGGTCTGTGCATGGTCTCGTCCTTGAAGTGAATGAAGCTCACGATAGTGATAAGGTCTTGACCCTCGCAATGACCTCACAGGTTATGAACCCGCCATGGAAAGTACTGCCGGCGACCAACTGCGCCAACTGCGTCGCCTCGCCAAGCTCAGCCAACTGGACCTGGCCTTGATCACCGGGGTTTCGCAACGCCACCTCAGTTACATCGAAACCGGCCGCGCCAAGCCGAGCCCGGGCACGCTGCACAACCTATTGACCGCACTGGATGTGCCGCTTGAGCAGTGCAATCGCGTGTTCCTCGCCGCCGGTTACGCGCCACGCTACACCGCCACCCCGCTCGCCTCACCGGCCATGGCCGCGATTCGCGAAGCCGTCAGCCATGTGTTGCACGCCAACAACCCGGCCCCGGCGATTCTGCTGGACAGCCAGTGGCAAGTGCTGGCGGCGAATGCCAGTACCGGCGTTCTGTTTCAATTGTTGGGGCTTGAACCGGATGCAGCAGATGGGCTGAACCTGCTGACCACGCTGTTGCAAACCGGCGGCTTGGGCGACCACCTGATCAACGCCGAAGAGATCCGCACGCTTGCTTGGCAACGCGCCAGCCGTGAGGCGCTGGGCAATCCTGAATTGGCGGTTTTATTGGCGAATCTGCCGACGCCCACCCACACCGAACCGCCCGAGCACATGCCGCCGTTGGTGCTGACGCGCATCCGCTCATCCCAGGGCGAGCTGAGCTTTCTGTCGACCTTCACCACATTCGGCATGCCCCAGGACATCACCCTCACCTCGCTGCGTATCGAGCATTTGGTTCCGGCTGACGAGCCGACGTGGCAAGTCATGCGCGGCGCCTATGCGGAGCATGTCGCGCTGGTTTTGTGAAATATCTGTCCGTAGACTGCCGCCATACCTCCCACTTGAAGGCGGCGAAAAAAACGTGATGCAAGTTACCGAAGTCTCCATTGCCCAACTGCGCGCGGCGCTTGAAACCGGCCAGACCACTGCCGTTGAACTGGTAAACGCCTACCTGGCGCGGATCGATGCCTATGACGGCCCGCAGACCGCCACCGCGTTGAACGCCGTGGTGGTGCGCAACCCCGAAGCCCTTAAAGAAGCCGCGGCGTCCGATGCGCGCCGGGCCAGGGGTGAAACGTTGGGGCCATTGGACGGCATTCCCTATACCGCCAAGGACAGCTACCTGGTCAAGGGCCTGACGGCCGCATCCGGCAGCCCGGCCTTTGCCAAGCTGATTGCGCAACGCGACGCCTTCACCATCGAACGCCTGCGCGCGGGCGGCGCCATCTGCCTGGGCAAGACCAATATGCCGCCGATGGCCAATGGCGGGATGCAGCGGGGTGTGTATGGCCGCGCCGAAAGCCCTTACAACGCCGACTACCTGACTGCACCGTTTGCCTCCGGTTCGTCCAACGGCGCGGGTACCGCCACGGCGGCCAGCTTCGCCGCCTTTGGTGTGGCTGAAGAAACCTGGTCGAGCGGGCGCGGCCCGGCGTCCAACAACGGTTTGTGCGCCTACACGCCGTCCCGTGGGGTGATTTCGGTGCGCGGCAACTGGCCGCTCACGCCGACCATGGACGTGGTGGTGCCCTATGCACGCACCATGGCCGACCTGCTGGAAGTGCTGGATGTGGTGGTCGCTGAAGACCCCGACACCCGTGGCGACCTGTGGCGCCTGCAACCCTGGGTGCCGATCCCGAGCGTGGCGTCGGTGCGCCCCGCTTCCTACGCCGACCTGGCGGTGAGCAGTGAAGCCCTTGCCGGTAAACGTTTCGGCGTGCCGCGCATGTACATCAATGCCGACCCCGAGGCGGGCACCAGCGAAAAGCCCGGCATAGGCGGGCCGACCGGGCAGAAGATCAACACCCGCGCCAGTGTGATCGACCTGTGGGCAGGCGCACGCCAGGCGCTGCAAGCAGCCGGTGCTGAAGTGATCGAGGTGGATTTCCCGCTGGTGTCCAACTGCGAAGGCGATCGCCCTGGCGCGCCGACCGTGTTTACCCGTGGCTTGGTTTCCAAGGAATTCCTGCACGACGAATTGTGGGAACTGTCAGCCTGGGCCTTCGATGACTTCCTGCGCGCCAACAACGACCCGGCACTCAACCGCCTGGCGGATGTCGACGGGCTGAAGATTTTCCCGCACGACCCAGGCACCCTGCCCAACCGTGAGGATGACCTGGCCGCCGGCATGGACGAATACGTGCGCATGGCCGAGCGCGGCATCACGCCGTGGAACGCGATCAGCACAGTGCCGGACGGCTTGCGCGGCCTGGAGCAAACCCGGCGCATCGACCTGGAAGACTGGATGGACACGCTTGGGCTGGATGCGGTGCTGTTCCCCACCGTAGCCGATGTAGGCCCGGCGGATGCCGACGTAAATGAAGCCAGTGCCGAAATCGCCTGGAGCAATGGCGTGTGGGTCGCCAACGGCAACCTCGCCATCCGCCACCTCGGCGTGCCCACCGTCACCGTGCCGATGGGCGTGATGGCCGACATCGGCATGCCCGTTGGCCTGACCTTTGCCGGCCGCGCGTACGATGATTCGGCACTGCTGAGCTTTGCCAGCGCGTATGAGGCCACCGGCAGCAAACGCCTGATCCCGCCGCGCACACCGCCGTTGTAAACATTGTGGGGGCTGGTTTCCAGTGACAACTATGCCAACTGACCCGACGCTATCGCAGGCAAGCCAGCTCCCACAGTTTTGGTTGTGTTGCACATCAAGCCATGCATCAGGTGACTGATACACCCTCTTCGCGAGCAAGCCCGCTCCCACATTTTGACTGTATTTCAAGTCAAGCCAGGCAGAGCCACAACGGTCTGAATGCGGTCAACCTGTGGGAGCTGGCTTGCCTGCGATGGCGGCTTTCCAGTGACAACTATGCTGACTGACCCGACGCTATCGCAGGCAAGCCCGCTCCCACAGTGTTGGTTGTGTTTCAGATCAGGCCATGTAGGGCACGGCGATCAGCAGGATGGCGGTGCCGTGGGCCAGAGCTGCGGGCAGTACGCCGTAACGCATGCGCACTAACGCACAGGCCAACCCTTCAAGCAGGGTGAACAGCAACACCGGCCAGCCCAGTTGAGTAACGCTTAAAGCCAGGAACGCATGGCAGGCTGCAAAGGCCACGCCGCTGATCAATGCGGCGCGCAGGGGTGAGAGCTGTTGCTCCAGGTAACCCTGCAAAAAACCACGAAACAGCACTTCCTCCAACGCATTGGCGCCATAGGCCAATACCACCATGCCCGGCAGCCACACCCAATAGCCGTGGAACTCGGACGCCTCTATGCCTTGGTAAACCCGTAGCGGCACGCCGATCAAACAGCCGACTACAAGCGCCACCACCATGCCAACCAACGGGTTGCCAATGGTCCAACGCATCAACCGCCACAACTCCGGTGCCAGGCGTGAGAGCAGCATGATCAGCAAAACCGACAGCCCGCCCAGCGCCGCAAGCACGAAGGCATTGCCACTGAATGCGATCTGCGCATCGCGGCTCACCGCCCACATGCCCAGCGGCGTCATCGCATCACGCATCAGCACAAACGCCGCCAGCAGGATCAGGATGCGCATCGCCACCTGCGCCCTTGGCGTCAACGCGAACCACGCGCCAAACAGCAACAGACCCGGCGTCAAGTGCACGCCGTAGTCGATCAGTACCTCAAGCCCTTGGGTAATCATCGGTCACTCAACCGTGTGCGACAGCAATCATGTCGATCTCGACCGCCGCCGATTTAGGTAACTGCATCACGCCCACCGACGTACGTGTATGCACACCGGCGGCGCCGAGGATTTCGTGGAACAGGTCCGACGCACCGTTGGCCACTTCACTCTGCTGATCAAAGTCTTCTGCGCTGCGCACATACACGGTGATACGCGCGATGGTCTTGACCTGGTCCAGCGAACCCAACGCCTGCTTGAGCAACCCCAGGCAACGCAACGCGCTGATACCGGCGGCGATTTGTGCCTGGGCCAGGGTCAGGCTTTCACCGACCTTGCCCGGCAGCATAAGGGTGTCGCCGACACGCGGAATCTGGCCGCTGATATACAGATGGTTGCCGTCGCGTACCAACGGCGTGTAGTTGCCGCCGACTTTGAACTCCTCCAGCAAGTAACCCATGCGCTCTTGGGCAGCCTGGTATTTTTCATCGCGTGTCATGGGCGTGTGTCCTCGTTGCGGCGTTGCCACTCATCCACCACATCACCCAAGGTTTTGGGCGTGTCGTTGCGGATCCAGGCCATGAACGGCCGATCGAACTTGAACCTCGGGCCGCAGTGTTCAAGCATGAAACGGCGAACGTTCTGGGTATTTTTGTAGTGTGGGGTCACGGGAGTGGCGCGGGTGATGGCGTCGCTGTGCCAGTCAAAATCCATGTTGTCTCTCGGGCGGCTTGTTATTTGCGCAGTAGCATAGCGACCGGCTTGTTGGGCTGGAAGCGACAAGGCGTGCCGCCCGCACTTATTTGATGTGTTGGGACGTCGTACAAGAACTGTAATTCTTAATAACGTCATCAAGCCTAACCTTTTCAAGATATTTCAAAATTTCACTTTCCTTCCTCCTCAAAAATATTGCATGGTTGTACGACGACTACAGCTGTCGTGTTCACCCCCAACAACAATAAGGAAACACCCATGCCAAACGTCAAAGTGCTGATCGGTTTTCTGTGCCTGTTCACCGGCTACGTCGCAGCTGCGCCTGCCCCGGCCGAAAAGGATGTGGCCCAAGCGGTCGACCAACTGACCCAAGCCATGCTGCACCTGGACCTCAAGGCGCTGCACGCCCTGACTTCCGACAAACTCACCTATGGCCACTCCAGCGGCAAGGTGCAGAACAAAGCGCAATTTATCGCTGACCTGGAAACCCACACCAGCGCGTTCAAAACCCTTGAAATGCAAAACCAGACCATCACCCTGGACGGCGACACCGCGCTGGTGCGTAACCACTTTCACGCCCTGGCCGTGAACAGCGGCGTCGAAGTGCCGACCGATATCGACAACTTCCAGGTCTGGCAGAAACAAAAAGGCCACTGGCTGCTGATCGGGCGTCAGGCTTACAAATATTGATGCCAAGCGGTGCGGCTCACCACCGCACCGCCTCCCTGACCTTCACCAGCGCCGCGCCCAACGCGGCCATGCTCACCGAGCCCAGCGCCAGGCGCAGCGCGTGCGGCACCGTGACAGAGACCGCAAACGGCTCGGCGGTGGACACGGAAATCTGCTCGCGTTGCAAGGCCATGGCCACCTGATCGGCCCGCGCCTCGTCCCCCAGCGGCAACCACAAAAAATACGAACACGGATGGCTGATGTAAGGCACGCCCTTGAGCACCTGTGCAGCCAAGGCTTGGCGCGCCCGTGCATCCTGGCGCTTTTGTGCTTCAAGTTGCGCGACGGTACCGTCCTCGATCCAAGCCACCGCAATCGCGCTCATCACCCCTGGCACGTTCCAGGTGGTGGCCATGATCGTGCGCTCCAGCTTTTTTACCCAGGCCGGCGGCGCGGCGATAAACCCGACGCGCAAACCCGTGGCGACACTTTTGGATAACCCGCCCACGTACACCGTGCATTCAGGCGCCAACGTCGCCAGCGGCGGCGGCGCCTCCTCGGCCAGGAACGCGTAGGCCGCGTCCTCAATCAGCATCAGATGGTGCTCACGCGCGATGGCAATCAGTTGCTCGCGTTGCGCAAGGCTCATCACCCACCCCAACGGGTTATGCAGGGTTGGAATGCTGTACACCGCACGCACCGGGCGCTTGCGGCACAGCGCGTGCAGGAACGCCAGATCCGGACCGCTGGCGGTGACCGGAATGGCGACGATTTCCAGGTGCAGGGTTTCTGCCAGCACCTTGAAGCCTGAATAGGTCAGCGCATCCACGGCAATCACATCCCCAGGCTTGAGCAACGCCATCATCGTTACCGCCAGGCCATGCTGGGCGCCACTGACCATCAGCACCTGCTCCGCCTCAACCGCCAGGCCTCGGCTCAACAGATGCCGCGCCACAGCGGCCCGCTCGTGCAAGCGACCGGCATGCGGCTGGTAACGCAGCAGCGCTTCCAGGTCGCCCGACAGTGCCAATTGGCGCAGAGCGGTGCGCAGCAGGTCTGCCTGACCGGGCAGCGAGGGGTAATTGAAGTTCAGGTCGAGCATGCCGGTGGCCACATTCATCTGCCCACTGCCCTGCCCCGGCGGCAAAGCGATTTCCCGCACAAAGGTGCCGCGCCCGGTTTCGCCGCTGACCAGGCCCATGGCTTCAAGCTCGGTGTACACCCGGCTCGCGGTAACCAGCGCCAAACCATGCTCAGCCGCTAATTGCCGGTGAGTGGGCAGACGTGTACCGGGCGCCAGTGCGCCGCTGCGGATGTCCTGGGCAAAGGTGTCGACCAGCGACTTATAGCGTGCGCGCGGCATAGGCGATGTATCCATGACAATTTTTTGATTGTCTCAATCCTGGTCCCTAGGATGGCCTTTACGCAACCACCTATTTCGAGTCCTAGCCATGGAACGCACCTCAAGTCTCACCGCAGCAGACGCCAGCGCCCACGGCTGGATCAACGGCTTCATCGGCGTGGTCATCTTCAGCGGCTCCTTGCCGGCCACGCGCCTGGCGGTGATGGAGTTCAACCCGGTGTTTCTGACCATGATCCGCGCCGCCATTGCCGCCGTGCTCGGCTTACTGTTGTTGTGGTTGTTCAGGGAAAAACGTCCCGCACGCCACCAATGGGGGCCGCTGGTGATCGTCGCCCTGGGCGTGGTGATCGGCTTTCCACTGCTCACGGCTTTGGCGCTGCAATACATGACCTCGGCGCATTCCATCGTCTTCATTGGCCTGCTACCGCTGGCCACCGCCGTGTTTGGTGTACTGCGAGGCGGCGAGCGGCCGCGCCCGGTGTTCTGGGTGTTTTCGATTCTCGGCAGCCTGCTGGTGATGGGCTACGCGGTTGCCCAAGGCTTGAGTGCTGCGCCGGCCGGTGACGTGCTGATGCTGCTTGCCGTGTTGGTGTGCGGCCTGGGGTATGCCGAAGGCGCCACGTTGTCGCGCAGCCTGGGCGGCTGGCAAGTGATCTGCTGGGCGCTGGTGGTAGCCCTGCCGGTGGTGGCGCCGTTGAGTGTGATGCTGGCGCCGGCAACCCTCACGGGCATCAGTCTGCCGGCGTGGCTGAGCCTGGGCTATGTGTCGCTGTTCAGCATGCTGATCGGCTTTGTGTTCTGGTATCGCGGCCTGGCCCAGGGTGGCATCGCTGCGGTCGGCCAGTTGCAGTTGCTGCAACCGTTTTTCGGCCTGGCGCTGGCGGCGGGCCTGCTGCATGAGCAGGTCAGCCTGGGCATGCTGCTGGTGACGGTTGCGGTGATCGGCTGTGTGGCCGGGGCCAAGCAGTTCGCCCGCTAGCGTTGCGGCGCGACCATCTTGAATTTGATGTTGATATCGTCAGAGACCACGCTGTTGCCCGCCCACTCACCTTCACCAATCTTGAAGTCGCCGCGCTTGAGGATGAACGCGCCGTCAAACACGCCGATGCCACTTTGCTCCTTGAGCACCACATCAATATCCACCGGCCGCGTGATGCCCTTGATCGTCAGGTTGCCGGTGATTTTGTAGCGGTTATCGCCCAGCGCCGTGGCGCCGTTGGACTCATACACGCCCACAGGATAAGCCGCGGTGTCGAACCACGCCGGTTGCTGCAATTGGGTATTGGCGTCCTGGCTGCCGGCGTCAATGCTCGCCAGTTGGATCTTGAGCAACGCATGGGCCGTCTCGGGCTTTTGCGTGTCAAAGGTCAGGGTGCCTTCAAAGTCGCTGAAGGTGCCATACATCCGCTGCCCGAATTGCTGGAAGGTAAAACTGATCTGGCTGGCGGTGCGGTTGACGTCTTTGTATTCCACGGCCTGCGCGCTGCCGAGAAACACACCAAGGAGGACCGCCAGGCTTACAAACAGGGGCATTCGACGCTTCATGCAACACTCCGCAAGACAAATGAACAGATGTGCTGAGCTAACACGCCATGCCATGGTTTTATTCCCTTTCGCAGCGTGCCCTGCTAAACAGAGTAGTCGCCAAAACAAACAATAAGGACTTTGCATGCACACCCCTTCCCTGCAGGACATCACCGCGCCCGAAGGTATCTGCTACGGCTGCGGCGGCAGTAACCCCCATGGCCTGCACATCAAAAGCCGTTGGGACGTCGATGGTGTCCACGTCATCGCCGAGCACCTGCCCGAAGCCCGGTACAGCGGCTGGCCGGACTTGGTCTACGGCGGCCTGATCGCCATGCTGGTCGACTGCCACTCCAACTGGACGGCCATGGCCTACCACTACCGCAACGAACAGCGCGAGCCCGACAGCCTGCCGCGCATCGACTGCGTGACCGGTAACCTGGGGATCAAATTCATCAAGCCCACGCCCATGGGCGTGACGCTGACCCTGCGCGCGCGGGTTGAAGGCGACGTGGGGCGTAAAAGCCGCGTGGTCTGCGAGGTGTACGCCGGTGACGTGCTCACCGCCCTCGGCGACTCGGTGTTCGTGCGCGTCGACACCGGGCAACTGGCCGCCGCCGCCCATGGTCGCGACAGTTGATCCTGGTCTACAGTGATGACCACCGCTAATCGAGGACTGCTCCGATGACTCGTCTCACCGCGAAAGACTTTGCCCCCGAACTGCTGGAACTCTATGACGGCTACGCCCACGGCAAGCTCAACCGCCGCGAATTTCTCGACCGCGCCGCGCTGTTCACCTTCGGCGGCCTCACCGCTTCGGCCCTGCTGGCAGCCCTGAGCCCCAACTACGCGCTGGCCGAACAGGTCAAATTCACCGACCCGGACATCGTCGCCGACTACATCACCTACCCCTCGCCCAAAGGCAACGGCACCGTGCGCGGCTACCTCGTACGTCCGGCCAAGGCCAGCGGCAAACTGCCCGCCGTGGTGGTGGTGCACGAAAACCGAGGCTTGAACCCCTACATCGAAGACGTCGCCCGACGCCTGGCCAAAGCCGGCTTCATCGCCCTGGCACCCGACGGCCTAACCTCTGTGGGCGGCTACCCCGGCAACGATGAAAAAGGCGTGGAACTGCAACAAAAAGTCGACCCCACCAAACTCATGAACGACTTCTTCGCCGCCATCGAATGGCTGATGCACCACGACAGCAGCACCGGCAAAGTCGGGATCACAGGCTTCTGCTACGGCGGCGGCGTGACCAATGCGGCGGCGGTGGCATATCCCGAACTGGGCGCGGCGGTGTCGTTCTACGGCAGGCAGCCCGACGCCAAGGACGTGCCCCGCATCAAGGCACCGATCATGCTGCATTACGGCGAGCTGGACACGCGAATCAACGAGGGTTGGCCGGCGTATGAGCAGGCGTTGAAGGCGGCGGGCACGACCTATGAGGCGTTTATTTATGAGGGTGCCAATCATGGTTTTCATAATGATTCGACGCCGAGATATGACGAGGCGGCGGCGAATCTGGCCTGGGAGCGCACGTTGGGCTGGTTTCGCAAATACCTGGCCTAGCCCCGATTCAAACTGTGGAAGCAGGCCCGGCCCAATCGCAGGCAAGCCAGCTCCCACAGTTGGATTGGGGATGTCAGGCACCCCCTATCTACTGTGGGAGCTGGCTTGCCTGCGATGGCGGTCTATCAGCACCCAATACTTTGCCTGACACCCCCAAAGCAACCCAACCACTATTCCACCCCGGAATAAATGTTAGTCCCGCCCACCGCCTACAGCTGCCTCACTGCGCCCTCTAACCTTCCTGGCACGGAAAACCATCCGCACAGCCCAGGCCAGAGAAGGAAGTACCGATGCAAAGACTTTTCCACAAGATCGTCATGTTTTCAGCCCTTTCTCTGCTCACGGGGTCTGTCCTTGCACAATCTGCCGACAAAACCGAACCACCGACTAACACAGTCAAAATGCTCGATATCTCAACAACCCCCTCCCACAAGATTACCGTCGAGCGCCGCGGCCAGATCGTACTGATTGGCATCAACCGTCCCGACATCCAGAACCGACTCGATCCAGAAGCCTATCTGGCCCTCGCCAAGGCCTACTACGACTACGACCATGACCCGTCACTGCGCGCCGCCGTATTGTTCGGGCACGGCGACAACTTCTCCCAGGGCCTTGACGTTGAGGGCTTCAAGGCCGTCGCCAGCGCCGGCGGCGTAACCCTCGGCGACGGGCAGATCGACCCGCTCGGCAAAAAAATGCCCGGCCTCACCAAACCACTGATCGTCGCGGTACACGGCGACACCTGGAACATGGCGCATGAACTGTTCCTGGTCGCCGACCTGCGCGTCGCGGCAAACAACACCAACTTCGGCCAGGACGAAAATACCCACGGCCGCTACCCAGGCGGTGGCTCCACAGTGCGCTTCGTGCGCGAAGCCGGCTGGGGCAACGCCATGCGCTACATGCTCACCGGCGATCATTGGTCAGCCCAAGAGGCCTACCGCATGGGCACCGTCCAAGCGATCGCCGACCCACAGCCCGCCCTCGACAAAGCCATCGAACTGGCCAACAAGATCGCCGCCAACGGCCCCTTGGGAATCAAAGCCACGCTGGGCTCCGCGCACCGCGTGATCGACCCCGCGCAAGCCGACGCGCTGTCCCAATTGGATGTGCAACGCTCGACGCTGTACAAATCCAAGGACTTCCAGGAGGGGCGCAAGGCAGAAGCTGAAGGGCGACCGGCTGTTTATCAAGGAAATTAGACCTGGCTCGGGAAGGCCCGATGCCGCGATCTGGAGTGGGGGTGCTGGCTGATCGACATGCAGTGTCAAAGGCCAGCAATCCATAT
Source organism: Pseudomonas sp. ChxA (assembly GCF_030263855.1). Taxonomy (NCBI): domain Bacteria; kingdom Pseudomonadati; phylum Pseudomonadota; class Gammaproteobacteria; order Pseudomonadales; family Pseudomonadaceae; genus Pseudomonas; species Pseudomonas sp. ChxA. The sequence goes on along the minus strand of NZ_JARPMK010000001.1, from coordinate 3,270,659 downwards.
CCCTTTAACGTGCAGGAAGCTTCCTAAGCAGCCCTTTGGCCTTGCGCCTGCTCATGCCACTGGCTAGCCTGTGCGCTGTCGCTGCCTATCAGCGAACAGGTGTGGAAACCTGAAACAAGTAGGCCCCTTATCAGGAGCTTATGCATGAGCAATTCAACACGCCTCACCCCCAGCCGCGAAATATTTGAACGCGCCCTGAGCCACTACCTGCAACCCGCCTCACCGCAGTCCTTAACAGTGCATCACGACCTCAGCTTCGAAGACGCCCTCGCCCAACTCTGCGACCGCAGCCGCCACCGCAGCCGACACCACCCAAGGCCTGACAGGCGATCAACGCCACATGGCCAGTGCCACCGAACACCTGATCGACATGGCCCAAACCCAGGCCGAACGTGCACTGGAGTGCCTGCAACCCAAAACCTGCTGACACACTACAAACAAACTGTGGGAGCTGGCTTGCCTGCGAAGGCGGTGTGTCAGTGCCGGATTAATGACTGATACACCGCCTTCGCAGGCAAGCCGAACTGAGCACATTCCTTCCCGAGCCAACTTGCCGACTCAGGAAGGTTTTTTAAACAATTACAACTTATTGATTTTTATAAGGAAGAATCAGGACGTTGTTAGGATTTGCCCCCATTTCCTCCACTTCAAAAGTACGAACGTAGCGTGATATAAAGCATCACTCCCCACAGCGCTATGCCTGGCGCCATGATCAGGTAGTTCCCGAAGTTAAAACGGGAGTTAGTCGCACCCTCAGCATCACCCGCCGCAAAGTTGAGCATCGCCTGGCCCTTTTGCATCAGGTAAGCCCGCAGCGGGATCGCGATAAAAAGCCAGGCGGCAAGTGCTGCCATGTTTTCAATATGGTCAGACATTCTGTCTACGATATGTGCCACCACCGTGATCACCACTAGCATCGTCGCCCACTGCTCATAATCAAAAATATACGAGCGGCCAGTGATGCGAATCTGATGGTCGGCGCGCCGGTACAGCTTATGAACGAAAAAAATACACAGCAGCCCGCGTGCCCAAGGCCAAATATCGTCCTGGGTGGCTTTCTTGTAGTTGCTCCAATGTTTGTAGGACCAGATATACATATAAAGGCCCCAACTCAAGACAGACAAAATAAACAGCTTTCGCTCAGAAACGACATAAAACTCTGGCGTAGTCTGCGGGGTAACTTCAAGATTGGCCGTAGGCGTCGCGAATAAATTTTCAGTCATTTTTCAGTCCTTGAAGGTGAGAGGGAAAATTAATGGTTCGGCCCCATTTTTTGAAAAATTGGACGGATTTATTTAATTTTCTGAGTTCTTTGTTACTTAAATAAATCTGTCCCCTTTTCGCCCCAGAGCCTTTTAACCAACACGTTGGAACCAGAGCTACTACCCTCAAGCAGTGCCGGGCTTCCCGTCGTCGTAGATGTCGGCAAGACTGCGTACCTTGGTCAAGTTGCCGGTTTGAATCACGATGGTCTTGGCGAACATATCGCCGAGGCGGGTTCTGGACTCAAGAAAAATCCAAACCCAATCGATGATCACCAGCACCCCGGCGTTGCGGGTGAATGACTGAGAAATGCGGCAGCCCTTACGGGTTTTACGGTCGACGACCGCGATGCTCAGCAAGCGTTTGCCCAGGCTCTGGCCATTGGGCAGCGCGTCTGCGAGCAAGAGGTAGGCAAAACCTGCGAAAAACGCCACAAGGAACCCGCCCTTGACCGTCACGGCGGGGACGAACGCAGACAGCACCTCGGCGCCGAACTTGACGATGAAAAAGATCAGCACCGCGATGCCAGAGTCGATGATTCGGGCCAGCAGGCGACGGCCGATGCTGGCCAAAATGGTCGGCCGTTTAGCGGGGGTAATTGCGTCCATACGGTGTCACTCCGGCTTATGTAAACAGCAACAACGGCCAAGCTCAACGCCCGGCCGCCTCAAGCGTTTTTTAACTCACTTGCTTTCTTTTGCAATGGTACCCAACGACGCGTCCTTGACCAGATAACGGCCTTCCACATCGCTCAGCACTTTGAGGCTGTTGCGCGCCACGGCGAAGCCCATTTCGACTTCCTGCTTGAGGTAAACCACCTCACCGGCCTTGACGTTGATCGGCATGTCAGCCCAGTTTTCAGCTTTGGAACTGATCACGTGCTGGCCCGGCGACACGAAGAAATAAATGTACTGGTTACCACGGTTGTAACCCATCTCCGAGTCGGCTTCCTTGTCATCCAGGAACACGTTGAACCGCACCATCATCCCCACGTTGCTTGGGCGCACGACATACACCAGGCCTTTATCGGCGACGGCGGCCTTGGGCAACGAGTAGTTCGCCACGTCAGCCTGCATCTTCTCCACTGACGGCGTCGAGGAGCAGCCAAACAGCGTGGCCAGGGACAATACAACAGCAGCTTTGCAGAACAGCTTGATCATGTACTTCTTCCTTGTGGTGTGACGGTAGAGCGGGTTGAGAGCGCCGGCGATTGGCTGGCGCGGGTTCTTTGATGCGTTTAATCATCGCCAGGGTATCGGCCGCGGGGACGAATACGTGAAGCGTTGTGCGTGGACCAGCACTTTGATGCCTTGCGGGGGTTTAGGCGCGGGGCTTGTAGTCCGGCCCGTCGCCCATATGGCGATCAGGTTTGGCGACCTGACAAGAGAGTGCAAAAGCAACCCGCTTCTTCTATTTAGTTTTCCGAGACCCTTTGTTGCTTAAATAAATCTGTCCCCATTTCGCCTCTTATTTATTAAACCATGTTCTTCGGGATTGAAATTCTCCGGCCATATAGTTTGATCATCGTACGAAGCCCCCTCCAGATTACACTGATCCAGCCCGACAACAGTGACGTCCGCACCTGAAAACTCAACGTCTCGAAAGTCCCCCCCAACTACGGTGGCACCTTTTAAGCTTGCCAAGTTAAAGTCGACCTTAGAAAAATCAGAATACATAAGTAAAGACCCAGAAAGGTCAACACCTCTCATTTTGGATCCGACTAATATCGCACTAATCAGCGAAACATTTATCATTCTCGCATCATTCAATACAGAAAAATAAAATACAGAATTCCTCAGATCACAACCTGTAAAGTCGGCCTTACAAAAATCTAAGCCTTCAAATATCGCACGATGAAAACTAATACCTTTAAGATCCGCACCAACAAAGGTTTCAATAGGAAGCTCTAGGCATTCACCTGTCTCGAACTTTACTGTAATCATCTGCTATCCCAGTCCAAAGGTGAAATTTCAAAAAACAGAAAAACAGAAAAACAGGGATTAGACCACGTTTAGTGCTCCGCCAAAAGAATAGCGGTCTGACCCAATTTTTCCGACACTCCTTTTGCACCATCACCTATCCTGCATCAATATTTTTATAAACCTATCAAATGCCTGAAAAACAGATTCCCCATCTTCTGGAGAGAGCAACATATTCATAACCTGATCATCAAGAGCTAAGTCATATATATCCATACCCACCCAACCTTTAGACCAAAATTCGACAGCTCCTAACTTGTTAAAACCTTCCAGCTCTATCCTTTTAAGGTCACCAAAATCTCCATCAGCAAATGCTGAGTACTCTAGAGAAAACCCCGTCAAAAGTGGTTTTACGTTTTCATCAAACCAGGAGCTACCCATAATACCTCCCACTTCTTATCTAGAATTTCAATGTTCTTGATCGCTGGGAGATGCTCGCCGCCCTTCTTATTAAGTGAAAAATAGGGGTCAGATCACGTTTAATGCTCCGCCATAAGAATAAAGGTCTGACCCCATTTCTCCTCATTTCTCCCCTCAGGGTCTGACCCCATTTTTCTTTAGAAAATCACAGCCTAGCAGATGGGTGAGAAATAAATCCGTCCCCTTTTCCAATGTCAGTTAAGCCATATCAATGATTGGATTCGAAATTCGACTAGGAGAATCCGTTCATGCAATTGAATCCCTAGCCTAGCATTCATCAGAAAGTCTTTACTCTTCATCCCAAAAATTTCCGGGAGGCGCATACTCCCCACCACGTAAGACAGCGCACCAGCCGTAACTTCTATAAAACATCTCAAGATCAAGGATCTTGTAAATGCCTTCATTAATCTTCTGCAATGTAATCAAACCATTAGCAAAATGCGTATATCGACCGCCCGCCCCTGCGACGGCTCTTAACTCCAGCTCTCTACGATCCCATTCTGATACCACCCCCGATGACTCAGGAACAGTATCCGAAAACGAAATCTCAAATTCTTTTGAAACCTTGCAAAAGCAGGGTATTCGTTCCTGCCTGAGTAATTCATCCGTGATCATGTTTTCAGGGAAGTCGATATTTAATTTCACTTAAGTGCACTCCGAGGAACAACAACCTCACCTGAAAAATTTCTTTGAAAAAATAGGGGGCAGACCACGTTTAATGCTCCACCAGAAGAATAGTGGTCTGACCCCATTTCTCCCTTAGCGATTACTTCCCCGTTGGGCCCTCGCCGGAAGAATAGTGGTCTGACCCCATTTTCCCTACGTCTTCTGCTAAGGACTGCACAAGCGATGCCGACACTAACCTTCTTCCTACAACATTGGAGAAATAAAGCTCACCAGAAATATTAAAAATATCTTGCCTACCGTATTCACCTAGATCGCAGTTTGAAATCGGATTCAAAGAAAAACAGATAGACGCACCATCAGGCCCGCCATAGAGCTTCCCAATTTCAGAACTTTCAAATAGAAGACCAACCTCTTGAGGGGCAGAATCCCTCTCGAAAGAGAAAACATGGAATAGAGCATTTACTGACAGTAATTTCTTCCCGAGCACTATTAACAGCCAGGCAACCATAAGTCTAGGAGAGTTCATTACCTAACACCGCCCTTTGATGCACTCTGCAGAAAAATAGAGGTCAGCACCACGTTTAGTGCTCCGTCAGAAGAATAGTAGTCTGACCCCATTTTTCTCCACACCTAAATAAATTCTCCTCACTTAGACACAAACACCCTATGAAAATCAAATAAATCTGTGCCCTTTTCCCCGGCCCCCTTTTTCCCCGCAGATCGGATGCAAAAACACCGGCGCTAGGCCGGTGTCAGATCACATCTAGGCTTCTACAATTAACAGGAGACATTCAAACCGCAAGCAGAGATAAAATCACGTATCGGTATATCAAGAAAGCTACTCTCTCCAGCGGAAAGAACATCTTGCAATGTGACGATGCCTTTTCCAAAGTCCAAAGAAACGTCAAAGCAATTAAACTCGAACTCCCTGAGCAGAACGCTCTTTGAGCGCATCCGCTCATCAAAGGCATTTTTCAAAATAGAGCGAACGCTGTCGTCCAACTCTTGGACGACAAATCGTTCTATTAGTGTGCCGCCACTGCTCATAACCATTCCTAACTAGTACGGGAATGCAGTCTGAATCACACCATCCCGAACATTTATTTTGATTGTCGATGTTGGAGCGCCTGAGACGTTTGTTCCAATCACCTTACCTGCGTTGTACTCAATAACGTGCCCACCTGGTCCATTAGGCGTTACCTTCCCATATCTCAGTGCGTTATCAACATAACTAGAGACATCTTTAACAGATGTTCCTTGCGAGAACTTACTAACATTCGCAAATCCTGAGTCAGGTCCATGGCGATAGAATACATGCTCAATACCTGTCATCAAACCGCCTTTATTATAAGTGCTCGCGCTCCACGATGCATCTATTTGTCTTGGGGCTGGTAATGCCTTGATCGTGTCATCTACAACAGCCCCAGTTCCTTTTGGTACCGTCAACTCAGCCTTAACAACCTTAGCAGAAGAAAATTGGGGTCAGACCACGTTTAGTGCTCCGCCAGAGAAATAGTGGTCTGACCCCATTTCTCTCATTTCTCTCGCAGCGAATAGTTGCTGTCTTGCGCGGCCAGCAGGCTCAGTTCGTTGTCGGCGTGTACGTAGGCTTCGTTGCCGGCGCTGATTTTGCTGGCGACCAGGGTCAGGTCGGTGCCGGCGATGGCGATGAGGTCGCCGCCGGCTTTGAGTTCGGCGCTTTGTTGGGTGACGGTGTCGAGTTGGGTGGTGGTTTTGGTGCCGCCTTTTTTGCCTTTGGAGTAGTCGTGTTGTTCGTTGGCGGCGGCGGCCAGGGTCAGGTTTTCGCCGGCTTTGACGCTGAAGTCTTTGGCGGCGCTGACAGTGCTGGCGACCACGGCGATGTCGCGGCGGGCGTCGATGGCGAGGTTGCCGCCCACGTCCACGTTCGAGCCGTATTGCAGGGTGGTTTGCTCGGTGCCTTTGACGCGGCGGCGTTGGTAGGCGTAGTCGTCCTGTTCGGTCTGGCTGGCGATCACCACGTCGCGCCCGGCGGTCACGCTGGCGTTGCCACCGGCCTTGAGGTCGCTGCCGATGTTGAGCACATCGCGCCCGGCGTTGAGCTTGAGGGTGTCGGTGGCTTCGAAGCGCGAGGCATCGCTGGCCACGTCGTTGCGCAGTTGGTAGCCCTCGCCTTGCTGCTTGAAGGTGGTGACGGTGCGCTCGTTGAGGATGTCGCCGGTCACGGCGGTGGCGAGCATTTCCAGGCGGTTGCCTGTGCGTTGTGTTGGCTATTTGATGCCTTGCGCGTCTTTATGCTGAGGGCTTATAGTCCGCCGGTCGCCCATATGGCGATTCAGGTTTGGCGACCTGACGGTAGAGAATGCGCAAGCTGACGGCTTTTTTGCAGACACTTGTGCGCCCGCAAAGTCGTTTATGACGGCTGTGCGCGGGAGACCTTAGGGTCTGCCGGTTTTCTCTACTGCCGGTTCGCCAACCTGCGTACAGCTGTCACCCATACGTTTGGCGACGTTTGAGTGATGGCATCCATCACTTAAGTAGAGAGATATAAAATGACCTGATACATGCCACTGACAGGCCACGATTCAACCATCCCCGCGCTGGTGATCGACACGCAAGCCCCTCTTGATGTTCTCTATGATGCCGCTGCTTACCGCATTCGTGCAGTGACTCAGTTTCTGGAAAACCTGGCATTTCGCGAGGAAATCAGCAGTGATGCGATTGTCCTTCACGACTTTGCCTTGTTGCTGGCCATTCCATTGCGTGATGGTTGCGATCTCATGGATGTGATTGGGCGAAGGTTGATTTCGCAAGACTTATAAATAAATTCGGGCGGCGTAGAGCCGCCCGATCTGGCTAAACTCAGAGCCCATGATGTAAAAAATAAAAGCCAATTTATTAAAGAGCAAGTTATTGAAAAAGGCATACAGGACAATCATGAATAACAAACAACTGAACGAAACAAGCAAGTTCCTAAGTTATATCTTGCGCCATGAGCCTCACGCTATCGGATTGCAACTCGACGCAGAAGGCTGGGCAGACATCAACTCTTTGATTACCGGCGCAGCGAAAGAAGGCCGCATACTTGACCAGGCAATAATTCAGACAGTAGTGAATAGCAGTGACAAGAAACGTTTTACCCTCTCCGACGATGGCCAGCGTATTCGAGCCGCACAGGGGCATTCAGCGGCAGCCGTAAACCTTCAACACATGGAGAAAGAACCGCCAGAATTCCTCTACCATGGCACTGCAACACGCTTTCTTGAATCTATTCTTCAGCAAGGATTGATTGCAGGTTCACGCCACCATGTGCATCTATCGCAGGAGACTCTGACGGCTATCGCTGTCGGACAGCGCTACGGCAAACCAGTGGTTCTGAAGATTGAATCCCTGCGGATGTACCAACAGGGATTTAAATTTTTTCAGGCTGAAAACGGTGTTTGGTTGACTGAAGCGGTTCCCGTTAATTTTATTTCAGAGCAAAATCAACTACCGGACAGCTCATTGGATAAAAATACATCTACAGCCAGCACATGAAAAGTAAGATTCTCTGACAAAAACTGAATGCTGAAATGCCTCAACTTCGGCGGTTCGTGACTCGACACCGAACGCCATGCTTTCAAGTTACTCCTTACCAATTCGGAGTCTTTAAACTCAGTCAACTTACCCAGCCGAAACTCACTTGGATCACCGTCAAACTCAAAAATAGCACCTCCAGGGAATGGCTCCCGAATAAAGCATCGTACAGACTTGAACTCAACCTCCCGCCTTAAAGCCAGTACAACCTCTTCGCTATCAACTACAACCTCCTTCTCATACTCAATATCAAGTATCACATCCGAGCCAACGGAGTGGAATGATACTCTTGACTCACCATATCCTGGCAGCCACTCATATGGATCTAGTATTAATTTTGGCTGAGCTATTTTCATGGACGCACCGACTTTAATTGCTCTGCGCCTGTCGGCGGCAATTTGTTATTTTTTAACTGATCTGCTGCCAAATCATTGAATGTCTTACCAAAAAATAGGGGTCAGACCACGTTTAGTGAACCGTCAGAAGAATAGCTGTCTGACCCCATTTTTCGATCTGTTAACGTCCCTCTCTCTGCGTTAGCAAGGGTGCCTGCGCCTTGTGCACCGACTAGCTAGAATAGGAAGATATCAGAGCCTTTGCGATTATACCTTCCGCGGTGCGAGCGGATGCCAGCTTAGCCAACTCATCCATCGAGATTAAATTAGATTTTAAATACTCGTAAAAACCCTCTTGAAGCTCTGACTTTTTCACAGCAACAACGCCAAATTCCTCATATGCACTTTCAAAGGCAATCCATTTGCACGCGCTATCGCATAGAACTATTGGATAACCAACCTTTCCATCAAAAAAACTTTCAAACTTTTTACTCAGCCAACGAACATCGCTCTCTAAATCGCTTCCATCGAAGGAAAAACAAGAGTTCCCTAATCGCTCGCCTCCTGAAAACTTTATAAATACATCTGACTTAAAGCTGGAAACGCTATTCGATACCAACCCCGAAAAAATTTCAAAAAAGCAGAGCAATGGTCTCTCAAAAAACCAAAACAGAAATCCGTCACCAACAAAAACATTCATCGGCAAGTCTTTATTAAAATTTATGACACCTGACAGCCTATCAAGAAAAGAATTCAATTCTTTATCTTCAACTTTCAAAATAGCCATGACTACTCTCCTGAAAACCTGATTTTCGCAGTTGGTTTTTTCACCCCTTCTATAGTCAACGAGGCGGAAGGTTGCCCCGTGGACGTTGAAGATGGATAGAATCGATAGGTCTTCTGTCCATTAGTTAACACAGTAACTGAGCCATCCTGAGAAATTGTCTTTTTATAACCATTAGACTCAAGTGTCTTTATGGCGCTGCCCTGAGTAATGTTGGCCTCTATCTGTCCTGCACTATTGCGCGTAACTTTCGGCAAAAACTCAATCGATGTTGCTTTTGCACCAGCAGACTCAGCAACAGCCTTAGCGCCAGCCCCCAGCCCTCCCGAAAGAACGATACCAGCAATTTCCGCATTCGTAGCCTGGGTCGTTTTCTGCACCGTCAGACGTAGATCATCCTGATTTTTATCTATGAAGCCTTGAACAATCTCCTTCTCCTTCGGATTCAGATCACCGCTAACGTCATAGGTGTCGAGTGCTTTCGTACCACCTTCGACATCCGTTCGCAACGCATTACAGCTTGAGTAATCCTCGCAACCCAGCATCTGTCTGCCGGTTTTAGTATCACTGACGCCCTCATATTTCGCGGTGACCTTCGATCGACATGCATCAGGATCTCCCGCCCCCCGACATCCTTTTAAGTCTTTCACCAAATCATCTACTTCTGGATGATTCAGATAGTTGTACTGGGTCGCAGTGCCTGCTACCCATGCCCCCGTCTGCAGGCTTTTCGCATCAGCACCATCTAGTACCGAAGCCGCAAGCACACCAATCAACTGCGAATTCATGACCAGCAAACCTTTCTTCTGGTCATCGGGCATGGCTGCGTAGTTCTTGGCGAGGCTATCTACCAATGCTTCAGTTACGCCAGCTGCCAGCGCGCCGGTGCGGAAGTCGCCTCCAGAAGCCTCTGCTGCCAACCCGCCCATCAAGGCATGCAACCCAATCTTGGTAATGCCACCCTCTGCAAAGCGGTTCTTGGAAATATCCCCGACCAGGTTAAATCCATAAGCCGCAAATGCATTGGCCAAGCTATTTTGCAACGCCTCCCCAAGACGGGCTTCCCCTCCGAGCGCGCGATCCACCAAGACTGATGTCCCGTTTTGCAGTGCTTGGTTGGCCGTGAACTGCCCCACGCCTTGCCAGGTACTCAGCGGAAAATAGGGGTCAGACCACGTTTAATGCTCCGCCAGAAGAATAGTGGTCTGACCCCATTTCTCTGCTTATATAAAATGACCCGCTACATGCCACTGACAGGCCACGATTCAACCATCCCCGCGCTGGTGATCGACACGCAAGCCCCTCTTGATGTTCTCTATGATGCCGCTGCTTACCGCATTCGTGCAGTGACTCAGTTTCTGGAAAACCTGGCATTTCGCGAGAAAATCAGCAGTGATGCGATTGTCCTTCACGACTTCGCCTTGTTGCTGGCCATTCCATTGCGTGATGGTTGCGATCTCATGGATGTGATTGGGCGAAGGTCGACTTCGCAAGACTTATAAATAAATTCGGGCGGCGTAGAGCCGCCCGATCTGGCTAAACTCAGAGCCAAAAATGTAAAAAATAAAAGCCAATTTATTAAAGAACTAGACTTTAATATCTCAAACAAAAAAACACATACAAACCAAAAAAAAAAAACACTATACCTAAATAAACTCGCCTCCCTTAGACACAAACACCCTATGAAAATCAAATAAATCTGTGCCCTTTTTCAGGCGAAGCTGCACAGTTTTTTTGGGGCTGAGGACACTTGAAAATATTGGAGCGGGCGCTGCGTGATGAGGTGTGCCATCAAACGCAGAGCTTAAAATAAATTTGTGTGGATCCCTCAGGGTCTGACCCCATTTCTCTTTAGAAAATCACAGCCTAGCAGATGGGTGAGAAATAAATCCGTCCCCTTTTCCAACTCAAATAGGGTGCAAAACAGCGGCGCAAGGCCGGTGTCGATAGTGCTTGATCAAGTTGGGAATATTGAAAACTACATCTGTCGAATATTAGATAAAAAATCATAAAATTCTTTTTCTGTCATCTCAAACCCTGGCCCTTCGACCATTGCCATTAGTGACAACAACGCAACGTCTAAATCTTTTGCGAGAGAAAGGTTTGGATCTTGGTAAATATCAAGTGCCTCTTTTGATATTCTAAAAATATCAAATCCATCAGCAACTACTTTTCCAAGTCTATCAGCCACTATGTCTTCCATACTCATTGTTGCCCCCAACTTTTCAGCTCTGCTCCGGTCGGAGGGTAGTGCAGGCGTCCAACTCTTCCAGTAGTACCCACTAAATTTATTAGCGATTACTTCCCCGTTGGGCCCTCGCCGGAAGAATAGTGGTCTGACCCCATTTTCCCGTGACCCCATTTTCCCCAGAAAAATCGGCCCCCTCTCAGGGTCTGACGCCATTTATCGGCGATCCCTCAATGCCTGCCCCATTTTCTTCAGTCGCTGCCAATATCACACATAGTGCAGTAATAATTTGTTCCGGCTGATCATCTAAAGGAACGCCCCAACCGGTAATTTCTAACCCCGCATATTCTCTTTCAGAATAAAACCACTCTTCAGCGTCATCAAACTCCAAAGTAGTAAATGGCAAAAAATCAGAAACCAAACTGCCCAAACCAATACCAATTGGCAAAACACCTTTATACATAAGCTCTTGTGTTCGCTCTCCAGGAAAACTGAAGCTGTAAGCCTTGAGTGCAAATACCGCTCCATCTCTAATCACTATTGATAGAGCAGGCGTCCCCTTTAGAAGATCATTAACTAAAAACTCATCAAATAACGAAAAAGAATAACCGCCATTTCCAAACTCATCCACACCACAACTTCTTAATCGAAGCTCTGGAGAGCACTCAAATTGGTATAACTGGCTAGTCTCATCAATCAAATAGTTGAGTAACACTCGCGCCAGCACCTCTGCACCAACACCCAAAGGTATACCTGCGAGAGACACCGATGGCACGATTGGTGCTACCCAAGATATTGAAAACTGACTAACCTGTTTCATTCTGGCACCCATTTATTGATCGTGGGATTAAATATCACCTCTTGCCCCCGAGGATTCAAGTATTTGGTATTGGCATCATAAATAGGACCCTTGCTATTAAAAGTCGGCCTATAATCCACAGGATCGACAATTTTAACTTTACTTCCATCCATATACGTAAGCTTATAGTACTCTCCTTTATGGGTAGATAAAACATCACCTCCAACAGTAGATGGACTATATTGAATTTCTTTAACCCCCATGGTACCACCTTCCACCGTATAAACTTGTGCATTACCAGACGTGCTATTTTTTACCTTTGGCGTCAGTGTGGCGCCGTCCATTATGAACGATTGTTTAATATCATCTATTGATTTCCCCCAAACATTGGCGGGATTTCCATCAATATTTCGAGGGACGCCTGCTTGAACTGCTAAGTCTTCGCGCAAGCGATCGCGAGCCAACGGAGATGTTGCAGGAATTCCGTCTGCTACCTTTCCAGCAGAACCGACTTTTGCACCAACCCCACCACCAGGCTTCGCCCCAGGAATCCCCAACCCCGCAATCGCTAAGGCTCCAAACAGCAAATTACCCGCAGCATTCCATCCATCACCATTGATAGCCTGATTCGCTCCCTGACCCGCCTGAAGCACCCCGTTAGCAGCCGCAGCGATTCGGACAGTAGCGCCTAGCGGCCCCGAAAGCCCATAGATGGCAGGACTCCCTATATTTGAGAGCCCTTGCTGTTCGTTATTGATGCGCAAAACCCCTTTGGCATCCCTGTAAGTCAGCTCGTTAGCACTTTTATCCCTGCTCCACGAAAATTGCTCAGCCCAACTCAGCTCAGATCGCGCAGCATCCGCGTACGCATTTTTTGCATCGGTTGTACCAGCATAAGAAAACTCAGTGGAGGGCGTCGGCCCTTTGGTGAGGAGGCTTGAAAGTTCTTTAAGCGCCTGCGCCTCTCCCTTGGCTGCAGTTTGCTCGTAGGCGTAGACCTGAAGATAGGCATTTAACTCAACTATGTCAGCTCTGGATAAAGAACCAGGATTCTGCTTGTAAACCGCCAATAGGTTATCGCTGCGCTGATCCGCCCCTTCGAGAGTCACCAGCGTCTTGGCCGCTCCAATACTTCGGTCCTTCTCAAATGCTTCGCGCGCCTTATCCCGCTCAGGTGCGGAGTGATCTCCCAAAAAGTTGTACTGAGTCGAGTTCTGCGCTATCCACTTGCCCTTCTCTAGCTTGCTTGCGTCGGCATCCTTTTGACCTGCAGCAGCCAACACGCCTACGATTTGAGAGCTCATGGTCAATAAGCGTTCGTCGCCTTTCACCAGCTTGTTTAGGTCTGCGACCAAGGCTTCGTTAGCCCCGGCGGCTAAAGCACCCGTCTTGAAATCACCACCGGTCGCCTCGGCTAGTAGACCTCCGACCATGGCATGAATGGCAATTTTTTGCGCCGAACCATCGGCAAATACGCCCTTGGTGTAATCGCCCACGGCATTAAAGCTCGCGGCGGCCAGAGTGTTAAACAATGCGTTTTTTAACGCATCGCTGACGCTACCGCCTTGTCCTAGAGCTTTGCTTAGCAGCAACGAAGTGCCATTTTGAAGCGCTTGATTCGCTGCAAACTGCCCTACACCACCCACGGTATATAACTTCGGTCCGATTATTTTTCCGGTGGCCGTGTCCGTATGAGTCCCAGTCCATCCGTCAAAGTAAGCAGCGGTAAAGCCGGCCGTGGCACCGGAAATCACATACCCCTTCATGGCATCCGAGGAGGTGACATCTTTAAGCACTGCGCCCAGGTTCCCACGATTGTTAATGACACTAACCGTAGCGTTGGTCGCCGCTCCCGCCGCAACAGCACCTGTCGCAGCAGATATACCGGCAGCTGCTTCTACGGAGAGTGTTCCCGCAGTGACCATGCCACCGGTAGCCGTGCCCATGGCGCCCGCCGCCATAGGCCCAACCACCGCAGCCATCACAATCGCAATAATGATCTGCGAAGCCGGCCCCAACCCCGAGTTGCTGTACTTGAAGCTGTCATGAATCTCCTTGACCTGCCTCCAGTCCACATCACCCCTTGCCTCGGCGTCCTTGATCCACGCCAACTGGGGATCAGCCTTGACCATCGCATCAATGGATTGGCTGACGGTCTGTTGATTGACCTGATTGACGTCGATCTTCAGGCCTTCCACCGCTTTGATCGCGATGCTGCCTTCAGCAACCATCTGGGTCTGGCGCAGAGTTTCGTCGGTGTTGCCCTTGCCTTTGGAGGACACCCAGAAGGCATTGTTATTGCTCTTCTCATGACTCTCCTGCCGCAAATCCTTCACCGCCTCAAACGTCACCGCCCCACCACTGACAATCGCAATATCCCCGCCACTGTCGAGCTTCGCCGCTTGATACTTCTGGTCCCCGCCGCTCTGCAACGTCAGGTCGCCACCGGTCTTGATCTCACTCCCCACATTCGTCACCTGGGTGACTTCATCGCGCTGGGTTTTCTTGCTGCCCCAACCGCCCTTTTTGCTCATGTCGTACAGCGAATAGTTGCTGTCTTGCGCGGCCAGCAGGCTCAGTTCGTTGTCGGCGTGTACGTAGGCTTCGTTGCCGGCGCTGATTTTGCTGGCGACCAGGGTCAGGTCGGTGCCGGCGATGGCGATGAGGTCGCCGCCGGCTTTGAGTTCGGCGCTTTGTTGGGTGACGGTGTCGAGTTGGGTGGTGGTTTTGGTGCCGCCTTTTTTGCCTTTGGAGTAGTCGTGTTGTTCGTTGGCGGCGGCGGCCAGGGTCAGGTTTTCGCCGGCTTTGACGCTGAGGTCTTTGGCGGCGCTGACAGTGCTGGCGACCACGGCGATGTCGCGGCGGGCGTCGATGGCGAGGTTGCCGCCCACGTCCACGTTCGAGCCGTATTGCAGGGTGGTTTGCTCGGTGCCTTTGACGCGGCGGCGTTGGTAGGCGTAGTCGTCCTGTTCGGTCTGGCTGGCGATCACCACGTCGCGCCCGGCGGTCACGCTGGCGTTGCCACCGGCCTTGAGGTCGCTGCCGATGTTGAGCACATCGCGCCCGGCGTTGAGCTTGAGGGTGTCGGTGGCTTCGAAGCGCGAGGCATCGCTGGCCACGTCGTTGCGCAGTTGGTAGCCCTCGCCTTCTTGCTTGAAGGTGGTGACGGTGCGCTCGTTGAGAATGTCGCCGGTCACGGCGGTGGCGCTGATGTCGCGGGCGTTAATGATGCCGCCACGGGTGTTGCGGATCGAGTCAGTGGCGAGCATTTCCAGGCGGTTGCCAGCTTGCATCAGGCCACTGTTGTCGATGTTGCCGGCGACCATGCTCAGGTTATTGGTGGCGCGCAGGGTGCCGCTGTTGTGCAGGTCGCCGCCGGTGATCAGGCTTACGTCCTGGCCCTGGATCAGTGCGCCGTTGGGCGCCAGGCGGTTGTTGGCCTGGGCCAGGTAGAGCACTGGGGTCAGGACTTTTTGGCCGTTGACCTCGGCCTCTTCCATCCACACGATGTCGTGGGTCAGCGCCGCGACTTGCTCGGCGGTCAGCGACACGCCGAGTTGCAGCTTGAGCGAGTCCTTGTAGCTGATGGCGTTGTCCATCAGGTAACGGAACAGCGCGTCGTCACTGGCGATGCCGTCGATGTAGCGCTGGCCGGTGCGGGCCACCACGGCTTCGCGGATCAGGCGTTGCTCATAGAGGCCATCGCCCAGGCGTTTCCAGGCGGTATCAGGGTTGTAGCCCAGTTTGCCCAGCAGGTAATCGGAGCTCATGAACTGCTTGAGGTCGGTGAGCGCCGGGTTGGTTTCGATCAGGTATTTGTGGCTGTTGTCGACCGCGGCGATTTGCGGCAGCCCTTGCACGCGGGTTACCGACGGCGCGCGGCTGTCCAGGTTCAGCGGGCCTTGGCCAGTGACCGCGCCGCTGAGTGGCTGGCCATCGACGCTGAAACCACGCTCTTGCACGGCGCTGTAGTCCAGCGGTTTTTCGCGGTCTTTGCCGGCAATCTGGCGGCCACCGACGCTGAAGTCGCCAGTGCCCGTGGAGGCGCTGGCGGCGCTGTCCGCCTTGGCCTGTTGGCCGCTCAGGCGGAACAGACCGTTCTGGCCGGTGGGCAGACTGAAACCGGGCAAGGTGGCCGGGTTGACCTGGCGCTGAGCCAAGTCTGGCGGCAGTTGCGCGGTAATCGCCGGTTTCACCGTGGAGGCGAACACGTCGGAGTTGGTGTCGTGGTTTTGCGCCGGGGCCTTGATGTCGGTGGCGTTAGGGCGAATCACGCTGTTGTCGATTTTTTGCGTGGCGTTGACCGTCACTGAGCCAGCCGCCTGAATCACCGCCTGGGCAATAACACTGCCAGCGGTCGGCACTACGTAAGTGCTGGTTTCGTAAAAGTTACCAATGCCGGCCATGATCTTGGCCAGGGTCATCTCACCTGGGCGGTAGTCGCCGGAGTTGGGATTGTTATAGACGTTGAACTGGTTCTGGCGCTCCATGAAGGTGTTGTAGAAGCTGCGGTCACGGGTATAAAAGCCCGAATTCAGGTGCACTTCTTCGCCGCCGGCGGCGCCACGGTTGGTCAGCACGTCAGTGTTGATCAGGATGTTCCTGGCGGCCGACACCGAGCTGTAGAGGTTATCGAAGGTCTGGCTGCCGACGGTCAGGTCGCCACCGGCGTTGATGAACGCCGAGGCCGAGCTGCCGACCAGCACGTCTTCGTATTTCTCTACGGAGGTGAAGTACAGCTCGCAGCCCTTGCCTTTGCAGAAGTCGTTGGAATAGATATCGAGGTTGCCCGAGACCAGTTTCTTTTGCGTGCTGAACTGGTCGCGGCGGTTGCTCAGGGTGTCGGCCAGCAGGCGCATGTTGCCGGCGCTTTCCAGGCTGCCGGAGACGTTTTCGATCAGGCTGCTGCGCGCGCCCGCATCGTCGCGGGCAATGTCCAGGCCGCCGAGGCTGTAGACGTCGCCGTAGTTGTTGCGCACATCGTTGGCGCGCAAGGTCATGTCGTTGCCGCTGAACAGCAGGCCCCTGTCGTTGAGCAGGTGGGTGGCGTTGAGGCGGACTTTTTCCGCGCCGCCCAAAGTCCCGTAGTTGTTCAGGGTGGTGGCGTTTACCGTGAGGTCGCCGAGGGCGGTCAGGCGCCCGTGGTTGTTCAGGGTGCTGCTGTTGACCTGGGTGACCGCACCGCCGGCAATGCGGGCGTTTTCGCCCAAGTCCATGCTGGCGCTGGTGAGGGTCATGGCGCCGAGGCTGCTGACCCGGCCGTTGCCGCTGTAGCCGCCGCTGAGCGTGAGGTTGAGGCTGCCGTCACTCGCCAGCAGGCCGTCGTTGGTCCAAGTGTCGCCCGTGCCGGTCAGGCTTTGCGCGCCCAACAATTGGCCGCTGGCGGTCTGGGTGAATTGGCCGATGTCGAGGTTCAAGCGCCCGGCCTGGATCACGCTGCTGTTGGTCCAGCTCGCTGCTTTGATATCAAGCTGGCCGTTGGTGACAAAGCTGCCGCCGGCACGGGTGACTTGATCAGACGTCAGGTCGAATTTGCCGCTGCCGGTGTGCACGATGCGGCCACCGTTGTTGTCGAGGTTGCCGGCTTGCAGGTTGAGATTTTCGTTGGCACTTTCCAGCGCGCCGGAGCGGTTATCGAACAGGCCCGACACGTTGATATCGGTGTTGCCCGCGCGGCCGATGGCGCGCAAGTTGCCACCGGCGTTGTTGAGGGTTTGCGCGGCAAGGCGCAGGGTGTCGTCACTTTCGATCAGGCCGAAGCGGTTGCTCAAGGTGCCGGTGAGGCCGAAGTCGATGCTGCGGGCGCCGACCTTGCCGCCTTTGTTGGCCGCCGTGCCCTGGTTATCGAAGTCTGCGGCCGTGACCTTGAGCAAGGTGTTGGCATACACGCCGCCGCCCTGGTTGTTCAGGCTGCTGGTGACAATGCGGTTTTCACCGCCCAGGGCCGACAGGTGCCCCAGTTGGTTGAGCAAACCGCCCTTGGCGTCGATATCCAGCGATTGCGCCTGGGTGATGCCGCCGCCGTTGTCGAACAAGCCGCTGACCAGTTTGATCCAGCCTTTGCCGCTGTTGAGGATGCCGCCGCTGGTGTTGGCCACATTGGCCGCGTTCAGGTCCAGGTTGCCGCTGAGGCTGTCGACTCGGCCGCCCTGGTTGTTGAGGGCGCCGCTCAGACGCAGCAAGTTGTCGGTCTGGCTTTGTAAGGTGCCCTGCTGGTTATCGAGGGTGCGTGCGGCAAGCTCAAGCTTGCCCTTCTGGCTGTAGATCAGGCCGTCTTGCTGGTTGTTGAAGTCACCGGCCAGCAGTTTGATCAGCAGGTCCTGCTGGCTGGCGAGGGTGCCTTTGCCGCTATTGTTCAAATCGCCGCTGGCGAGGGTCAGGTCGAGCCGGTTTTGGCTGACCAGTTGGCCGCCACGGTTGTCGAGGCTGGCGGCGTTCAGCAGCAACGCGCCGCCACTGGCCAGGCGCGCATTGTTGGCGTTGATCAGTGCACCGCTGAGGGTGCCTTGCAGGGCGCCCTGGCTGATCAGTTGGCCGGCGCTGTTGTCCAGGCTCTGGCCGATCAGATTGATGTTGGCCGCGCTGATCTGGCCGCCACGGTTGAGGATCTGGCTTTGGGCGTGGTTGAAGCCCAGCGACTGGCTGGAGGAAATCAAGCCGTTGTTGCTGTTATCCAGGCGCCCGGCAATGCTGAGGCCCACATCGCCCTGGCTGGAGATGATGCCTTGGGCGTTGTTGAGGCTCGCCGCGCTGAGGGTTTGCAGGCCCTGGCTCACCAGGGCGCCCGCCGCGTGGTTATCGAGGCCGCCGCTGAGGTTGACTTGCAGGCTGCCGTTTTTGCTCGACAGCGTGCCTTCGGCGCTGTTGTCGAGGCTGCCGCCGGCCACGGTCAAACCGTTCCAGCCGGAGATCAGGCCTTTGTTGGCGTTGATCAGGGTGTTCGCCTCGACGCGCAGTTGATCGGTGCTGAGGATGACCCCGCGATCACTGTTGTCGATACGCTGGGCCGCTAAGCTGAACCCTATATTGCTGGAGATTTCGCCTTGTTCGCGGTTGGTCAGGTTGGCCAGGCGCGCAAAGCTCAGCGGCCCCTTGGCGCTGATCAGGCCGGCGCTGTTGTCGAGGTCGCCGCCTTGCAGGTCGATGGTCACGGCGCGCTCGCCGATCAGGCGGCCCTGGCGCTGGATCAGCTGTTGCACCACCAGTTGCAGGTTGCCCTTGGCCGAGATTTCACCGCCAAGGCTTGAATCCACACGCTGCCCCGCCAGGCTGAGATCGCCCTGGCTGTTGATCAGGCCCGCCGTGTTGTCGAGGTTGGCGACGCTCAGGCTCAGGCTCAAGGCCTGCTGGCTGCCGATCACGCCGTTGCGGTTGCTGACATCGGCCGCCGTCAGTGTGAGGCTGCCATCGCTGACCAGTTGCCCGCCCTGGCTGTTATCCAGCGCGCCGGTGCTGAGGGTTTGGCGGGTGCCGGCCGAGAGCCGACCTTTGTCGCTGTTGTTCAATGCGCCCGCCGTTGCATCCAACGTGGTCGCCGCGCTGATCAGGCCCTGATTACGGTTGTCAAAAGCGCCAGCGACCTTGAGGTCCAAAGCGCCACGGCTGGCAATCGCGCCACCGGCCTGGTTATTAAGGCTGCCCGCCGCCACCTGCAAAAGGTTCTTGGCCGACACCACGCCTTCGACGCTGTTATCCAGCGCCTGGGCGATGCGCACCTGCAAGCTGTCGCCACTGATGACTTTGCCGCCACGGTTGTTCAGCGTGTCGGCCACCACCGCAAAGGATTGCGTGCTGGAAAGCTCGCCGCCCTGGCTGTTGTCGACGCTGCCGAGGTTGCGCAGCAGTAATTGGCCGGGCGTGGCAATCAGGCCGTGGTCACGGTTGATCAGTTGCCCGTGGTTCAGGTCTAGGTCGATGGCGGTATTGCTGACCAGTTCGCCGTGGTCATGCTGGTCCAGCCCGGTAAGGTTTGCCTGCAGCGCGGACTTGGCGAAGATCGAGCCTTGCTGGCTGTTGTCCAGTTGCCCGGTTTTAAGCAGGATCCCGGCGTCACTGCTGATACTGCCGCGCTGGCTGTTGTCAAGGCTCGCACTGCGCAGGTCAAGCTGTTGTTTGGCGCTGATCACACCGGCCTGGCTGTTGTTCAGCGTGCCGGCATTGAGGGTTAACGCGCCGTCACTGAGTAACACGCCCTGCCCTTGGTTAAGCAGATCGCCGCTCAGGTTGATGTTCACGCCCGTTTGGCTGATCACGCGGCCGCCCAGGCTGTTGTCCAGTTGCCCGCCGTTCAATTCCAGGCTTTGGCGCGCCGCCAACAGGCCTTTGTTCTGGTTGAGCAGGCGTTGAACGGTGAGCACCAGGCCGCCGTCACCAATGACCTTGCCGCCACTGTTGGTAAGTTGATCGGCACCCAGCCGCACGCGGGCCTGGCTGGAGATTTCACCCTGCTGGTTGAGAATGCTCGGGCTGTACAAGTCGACGCCACGGGTGGCAGCGATGAGGCCACCGTTGCGGTTATCCAGGGCGGTGCCGGTAAAACTCAGCACGCCTTCGCTGACCAATTCGCCGGCTTGTTGGTTGAGCACGCCGACGGTTGCCAGCAGGTCACCCTTGGCGCTGATCCGCCCGGCGCCGTTTTCGATTTGACTGGCGCTGAGGCTCAGGCCGCCGTCGCTGCTCAGTCGGCCGCCGTTGCTGTTGTTGAGGCTGGCGAGTTCGACGCGGGTATTGGCCTTGCTGCTGATCACGCCTTGCTGGCTGTTGTCGACGCTGCCGCCGGTAAGGGTCATCGCCCCGTCGGCAATCACCAGGCCGCCTTGGTTGGCCAGGGTATCGCCGTGCAATACCAGGGTGTTTTTACTCGATACCAGCCCGGCCTGGGCGTTGTTGAGTTGGCCGACACTGACCTGCTGGGCGCCCTGGCTGACCAGGTTGCCTTGATTGTGGTTATCGAACAGCCCGGTGATGTTCGCGGTCAGGTTGCCCTGGCTCGCGACGGTGCCTTGGCCACTGTTGTCCAGGCTGGCGGCCTGCAGGGTCAGCAGGCTGGTGGCCGAGAAGATCCCCAGGCGGTTGTCGATTGCGCCGCTGGCGAGCACATTAAGGTTGGCGCCCAGCAGTTTGCCGGCGCGGTTATCCAGGGTGGTGGCGGTAACGGTGGTTTGGTTGGCGGAGATTTCGCCTGCCTGGTTGCTCAGTAGGCCAGCAGTTACGTGGGCCTGTTGCTGGCTGGCCAGCAGGCCGTTTTCATTGCCCACTTGCCCGGCAATCAGCGTCAGGGAATTGAGGCCAATCACGCGGCCGCTCTGGTTTTGCAGGGTGGCCGCCGTGACGTCGGTGCTGTTGTCGCTGTGCAACACACCTCCGGCGCGGTTATCCAGGCCCGTGGCATTGACCTTCAGCGATGCCGTGCCCAGCACGCGACCGCCACGGTTATCCACTTGGCCAGCGTTGACCACTGCGCTCGCGCCGCTCAAGGTCGCGTTCTGGTTGTCGAGGTTGTGTGCAGCCGTCACTGTCAGGGTGCGGCTGGCAACCACGCTTTGGGTATTTTTAAAGCTGCCCGCAGACACGCTGACATCGCCGTTGGCATTGCGCGTTTCATCGGCGTTGACGCCCGCCTCGATAATCCCGTTGTTGGTGACCTGACCATTGCTGGCCAGGGTGATGCTGTCGCGGGCGGCGAGGCTCTTCTGGTTGACCAGCGCCTGGGCGCTGGTGACCTGCACATTGTTACCAGCGTAAACCTTATCGGTCAGGTTGACGCTTTGCGCGGTGACGTTGATGTTGCCGGTGGCCGCTGTCTGCGCCAGGCTCAAGTGGCCGTTGGCATCCAGCTGAATATCGCCGCCACTGGCCGCCAGGGTGCCGTCGAGCTTCACGCCCACACCGGCTTCGGTGCCCACCAGTTTGATCGCACCGGCGTACATGCCGCCCAATGCCGACGAGTCGATCGCCAATTCCGGCTTGGCGCTGCCGTCATCGGCACGTGCCGTCGCATTCAAGGTCTGGGCGTTAACGTCGTTGCGCCCGGCAACCACGGTCAAGTTACGCGCGTTGATCTGGGCATTGATCCTGGCTGAGCGGGTGATGATTTCGAAGCGGTCCACGTTGCTGGCGTTCAAGCCCTGGCCGTCGATGGTCACGGCGCCGCCATCGACCTGGTAACGGTCCAGGCGGCCGTTGTCGAGCACCGGTTTGCCGGTGGTCAGGGTCACATTCGGCGTATTGATGAAACCGCAGCCGCTGCAGGTGATGCCGTAAGGGTTGGCCACGATGACCTTGGCCGACTGCCCCGCCACTTCGGTGTAGCCCCGCAACTGGCTGGGGCTGCCGCCGTTGACCTCGTTGAGGATGATATTGGCCGCGCGGCCCTGCAGGTTGGGGTTGCCGAGGATGATCCCGCCCAACTGGGTTGACTGTGTGATGGCGGTGGCGTTGTTGAGGATCACGCCATTGGCGCCGACGTTGTAGTCCTTGAACTGGTTGTGGGACAAGCCACTGCCATTGGGCGCGGCGATGTTCACCACCGGCACGCCATTGCCGGCCTGGCCGACGCTGGTGCCCGGTGCGCTGACCACAATGCCTTCGGCCTGGGCCAGCAATGGCTGCCAGAACAGCGCATTGGCCAGGATCAGGGCCAAGCCACGTTTGGGCAGGCCCAGGAACGCGTCACGGCTTTTCAGGGCAGCCGAAGGCTGGCGAACAAGGAAGGCAAACTGGCGAACATCCATTTCAAATTCTCGATGCAACGGGGCGTTGAATTACAGGAAAAAATCCATGCGGAAGTAGATCGGCGCTTCGCGTTCAAGCAGCGTGGCCGGTCGTTCCAGCGAGTGGGCAAAGGTCACACTGGTGCTGACGTATTGGCCGCGGGCAAACAGCTCCAGCGAGTTGCTCGAGACCCGCCCGTGTACCTCGCCGTTGTAGCGCGCATTGCGAATCACGCCTTGGTCATAGCCGACGCTGGCGCCGTACTCGCCAAACACTGGCCGCAGCCACTCCAACGTCACCGGGCGGCTCCAGCGCAGGTCGTTGCGCCAGTAACCGCCGCTGTCACCGTTGAGTTGCTGGTCTTTGTAACCGCGTACCGACGAGGAACCGCCGAGGCTCATGCGCTGCGGGCTGAACAGCACGTCTTCGCTGCGTTGGCCGGTGGCCAGGCTGGTAAAACTGAAGGACTCGCCCCACAGCCTGAACGGTTGCAGGTAGCTGACGGTGGCGGTGTATTTGCGGTAGCGCGCATCCGGCACGCCCGGGCCGGGGTTGTGATTGCCCTGGGCGTCGAACGCGCCAGTGCCGTTCTGCATGCCGACGTCGAGGTTGACGAAGGCGCTGCCAATCCGGCGCCCGTGGTTGATGCCCAACTGCAACTCACTGAGGCGGTTGCTGCTCTCTTTGAGGTGGCTGTCGTTGATGTAGTTGTTGGTGCGTAGATGGGCCAGGCCCACGTTCACCGAGGTTTTGCTCAGAGCGTCGCGGTGGATCACCCGTTCGGCGCGCAACTGGTGGTTCTGGCTGTCGCCGGTTTGCTTGAAATCAAAGCCGTCGCCCTGGGCCAGCGAGCGGTAATCGCTCTGGTTGTAGCTGTAGCTGAAGTTCCACCAACCCCACGGCACGTTGTAGTAGAGCATGGCGTTTTTAGAGGTTTTTTGATGGTCGCTGATGGCGTCATGGCCGCCGCGCAGCACCAGTTGATCAGCCAGGCCGAGCGGGCTGTCCCACTCAAAGCCGGTGCCCCACTGCTGCTCGCCGGTGCTGCGCTGCCCATCGTTATTGCGCGACAGGCTGGCACGCCAGGGTTTCTGCGGGTTGTTCTTGACCAACACGGTGCTGCCGCCCACTTCGCTGCCGGGCGCCAGTTCCATTTGTGCCTGGTTGGACGGCAAACGGTTGAGCTGATCGATGGCTTGTTCGACTTCTCGCAGGTTGAGCAAGTCGCCGGTGTGGCCGGGAAAGGCCATGGCCAGTTCGCGCTCGGACAGCTTGCTATTGTCAGCGCCTTTAACCCCCTCCAGCTTGCCTTCCACCACCAATACTTGCAGACGACCGCTGGACAGGTCTTGTTGCGGCAAATAGGCGCGGCTGGTGACCAGGCCTTTGTTGATGTAATAGTCGGTCACGCGCTTGAGCAATTCATTCAGCTGGGAGACCCCCAGGCACTGATTCACATAGGGCTTGACCAAGCGGTCGCGCTCATCGACAGACAGGTTGTCGGCGCCCTTGAGTTCGATGTGCTGGATGGGGAAGCAACGGCTATCAACCGGGGTGGCGGGTGCCACCGGTTTCAGCTGTTTGCCGGGCAAGTCCTTGAGTTCTTCAAGACGTCGCTGCTGTTCTTCCAGCAGGCGGTTTTGCCGGTCGCGAATCAGGTCCTGGTCACCCGGATTAGTCGCAGCGAAGGCGCTGTTGTGGGCGCTGAGGCACAACACTGTCAGGCACAGTAATGGCCGAATCCATGGCGTGGACAAGTGCATATTCGATCCGTCGATAATTGAAGGCGGGAAGCTATCATCGAACCTTGAATATGCCAACATTCCGGCAAATCATAAAACCATCACAAATCAATAACTAACTTATTGATATATATGCGAATAAAATGAATATGCGCGACTCTGACAGGTTATCTTTCCGACAAGTGGCAACAGACATTCACTTGACACTCTCAAGATTGCGACTAGTCAACTAGGAAAATTCCTAAGCAATAGCGGAATTTTCTTAACGTCATAAATAGCCGCATCTTTCATGCGCGTCTTTTAGTGTTCCAACGCATACCGCCGACAATGGTTGAGATACCCCTGCTCATGGCTGCCCACCAACTGCACCACACTGGTCCATAACCACGAGGGTGCATCCAATTGTTTGGAGCGGTTTTCCTGCAACACCGCCATCCACTCCTTGCGTGTATCACGGTCCATCTGCCGGGCATGGGCAATGCCGACCACGCGGGCCAGGTAACCGGCAGCGTGCATGGCGTCGATCTCGCTCAGCTCATCGAGTTCCAGTTTCATGTCTTGAGGCAGCAGTTCCCGGATGAAGAAACCGTGATCGAGAAAACGCGTGGCCAGCATGCGCTCGCCCAGGCCCGGTGACAGCTGGCGGGCGCCTTCCACCACGCGCCGGCCATTGTCGCGCGGCATCTTCGCGCGTGCCGCCCGGGGCGCGGCGGCGCCGACGGCTTCCTTGATGTCGATCAGGCAATATTCCTGGTCGTCCTTGTCGCCCACACCCAGCAAGGCGGCATAGCGCAGCAAGCCGAGGGAGCTGCAGCCTTTGACCCAATAGGCCGAATCGAGCAATTGGACCTTGGCATCTTTGGGTCGGCCTTTGAGCGAGGTCACCAACTGATGGATTTCATCCGAGGCGCAGACGCTCTCCAGCGCGCTTTTTTCCGCCCGCGACAATGACCAGAAGTGCTTGCCCAGCGGGATACTCGGCCGCGCGTTTTCGATGCGCTCACGCGCCAGGTTTTTCCAGGTGCGCTCCACGGCGCTGCGCATGACGGCCTTGACTTGGGACGGGCGCGGCGGCGCTTCATCGGGCTTGTCTTTGAAGGCTTGCTCGTAGCCCACCATCATTTCTTCGAGCATGCGTGCGGTGGTCACGCCCGGCAGGTCCGAGCCGCGTGCGGCGGTGGCCAGCGACAGCGCCAGGCGCACCAGGTCATGGGCCGGGTTGCCGATCACGGTTTGGTCGAGGTCGCGGATATGCATGTCGATACGGCCCTTGGTATCACCCGTGGGGCCGAGGTTGCCCGCGTGGCAATCGCCGCAGATCCAGATCGCCGGGCCATGGGGTAAACGGCGGCCGGGCTGGCTGTGCAGCCACTCGTAAAACTGCACCGTGCTGCCGCGCACATAGGCATGGGCCGAGCGGGCCATCTTCAGGTTGCGCAGTTGGACAAGGTGGGGCATGCGGGCAGAGGGGCGCGGAATTTTCATGGAGGCACTCGGTACGGGGTACGGTAGAGGTTAGCCTGTCACGAATGTTTCATTTTGTTTCAAGAATAAAAACTTCACGCCTGGGCGGTGTGCGCTTTCAACCAGCCTTTGAACGCGGCCATGGCCGAGGTTTCAGCCCGCGATTGCAAACGCGTCAGCCAATAACTGCCGGTGCTGATGCCCACGCTGAACGGCTGGCGAATCACATCACTCTCCAATTGCCGCGAGAACATCATCGCCGGTGCCAAGGCCACGCCGATGCCTTGCTGCGCGGCCTCCATCATCGCCAGGGACGAATCGAACACGATGCTGCGCGGCACCGGCGTGTCGGCTGGCAGCCCGGCGGCCTGGAACCACAGGTTCCACTCATCGGCGCGGTAAGAGCGCAACAACGTGTGCTTGAGCACGTCGTCCGGGATGTGCAATTGCTCGGCAATCTGCGGCACACATAGCACGGTCAGCGGCGCTTCGAGCAGTTGGCAGGCCTCGGTACCACGCCATGCACCGGCGCCGAAGCGGATCGCGTAGTCGAGGCCTTCGGCGGCGACGTCGACGCGGTTGTTGTGGGTCGACAGGCGCAGGTCGATAAACGGGTAGCGACTTTGAAAATCCGGCAAACGCGGCAGCAACCAGCCGACGGCGAAGGTACCCACCGCCCCGACGGTGAGCACTTCACGGTAATGGCCACCTTCGAACTGGCCTAAGGTAAGCGCAATACGGTCGAACGATTCGCGCACGACCGGCAGCAGGGTTTCGCCTTCGCGGGTCAGCATCAGGCCGCGTGGCAGGCGCTTGAACAAGGTGACATTCAGTTGCGCCTCCAGGCTTTTGACCTGGTGACTGACCGCTGCCTGGGTCACGCACAGTTCGATGGCGGCGCGGGTAAAGCTCAAATGCCGGGCCGAAGCCTCGAACGCGCGCAGGGCGTTGAGGGGTAAATGGGAGCGCAACATGCCTGACCCTAATTTTTCTAATGGCTGGTGCGAGATATCATCGTTTGCCCAGCGAACAAAATCCACCTAGATTTGCCCCGCCTGCGCAGGCCTTTATCGTCAGCACATCCTTTACATGGAAGCGAATCACCATGAACCAAATCTTACAAAAAACACTGATATCGGCCCTATTTATTGTTTCTGGAAGTTGCATGGCAGCCGCCAACTTGCGCACACTGGTCGACACCAGCGTTGCGCCGCTGATGCAGCAACAAGGCATTCCTGGCCTGTCGGTCGCGGTGGTAAACAAAGGCAAGGTGCAATACTTTAACTACGGTGTAGCGTCCAAGGAAACACAGCAGCCCGTTAACGAAAACACCCTGTTTGAAGTGGGCTCGGTGAGCAAGACCTTCACCGCCACCCTCGGCGGCTACGCCCAGGCCACCGGTAAACTCAAGCTCTCGGACACCGCCAGCCAGCACCTGCCTGCCCTGGCCGGTGGCGTATTCGACCACATCAGCCTGCTGCAACTGGCAACCTACACGCCCGGCGGCTTGCCATTGCAGGTTCCGGAGGCGGCCGACAACGCCCAAGCCATGCTCGGCTACTTCCAACACTGGAAACCGACTTATGCGCCGGGTGAACAACGCCTGTATTCGAACCCCAGCATTGGCTTGTTCGGCTACCTCGCGGCGCAGAGCCTGGGGCAGCCGTTTAACGTGGCCATGGAGAAAACCCTGCTGCCCAAGCTGGGCTTGAGCGATACCCATGTGAGCGTGCCCAAGGGTAAGTCCGAGCGCTATGCCCAAGGTTACGACAAGAACCAGAAGCCGGTACGTGTCACCCCCGGCGCACTCGACAGCGAAGCCTATGGCATCAAGACCAGCACCCAGGACCTCGCTCGTTATGTGATCGCGAACATGCACCCCGAGACCCTGGAAAAACCGCTGCAACAAGCGATCGCCACCACTCACGCGGGTTACTACACCGTCAATGGCATGACCCAGGGCCTGGGTTGGGAGCGCTACCCCTACCCGATCAAGCTGCAGGCCTTGCTGGATGGCAACTCGACCGAAATGGCGATGCAGCCGCACAAGGTCAATTGGCTAACGCCCGCGCAGGCACAACCGGCCAACGTGCTGTACAACAAAACCGGCTCAACCGGCGGTTTTGGTGCGTATGTGGCTTTTGTCCCGAGCAAGGACATGGGTGTGGTGATTCTGGCTAACCGCAATTACCCGAATGCCGAGCGGGTGAAGTTGGCTTATGCGATCTTGAATGCGATGGACAACTAAGGCCTGAATAAAACCAAATGTGGGAGCTGGCTTGCCTGCGATGGCGGTATATCAGCCACCGAATTGGCTGACTGAACCACCGCTATCGCAGCATAGGTGTCTAGAAAACCGCCGATTCAAACAAAGTCTGCGGTACGTCGCTTGTTGTGGCGAGCAGGCTTGTCGAATCGTCGCACCGCCTGCGTTGGGCTGCGCAGCAGCCCCAAAACCAGGCGCTGAGTTCTTCCAGAAAGAATTTCAGTGCCCTTGCTGGGGGCCGCTACGCGGCCCAACGCAGGGCAAGCCTGCTCGCCACAGGGGAACGGGGTGCCTTCAAGCGTTGCGTAGATACTTATGGCTATCGCAGGCAAGCCAGCTCCCACCTTTTTAGAGCGTGTTACATGCCCAGCCAGTGCGGCAGTGCCAGCGAGATAAACGGCAAATAAGTGACCATGATCAGGAACACCAGCAAGATCATCAGCCACGGCATGGCAGCCCGAATGGTCTGCCCCAGCGTCAGCCCCGTCACCGCCGAGGTCACGAACAGGTTCAACCCCACCGGCGGGTGCACCAGGCCGATTTCCATATTGACCACCATCACAATGCCCAGGTGAATCGGGTCGATGCCCAGCTTCATCGCAATCGGGAAGAAGATCGGCGCCAGGATCAGCACGATGGCCGACGGCTCCATAAAGCTGCCCGCTACCAGCAACACCACGTTGACCATGATCAAAAAGCCAATAGGGGTGAGGCCTTCGGAGATCACCCAGGCGGTGATTTCCTGCGGGATCTGCTCGGTGGTCAACACATGGGCAAAGAGCATGGCGTTGGCGATGATAAACATCAGCATGATCGCCAGGCGCCCGGATTCCAGCAGCACCTTGGGGCAGTCGCGCAATTTCATGTCCTTGTAGACAAACAGCGCGACGAACGCCGAGTACACTGCCGCCACGGCCGCCGCTTCGGTCGGCGTGAACATGCCGCTGTAGATACCGCCGAGGATGATCACCAGCAACAGCAAGCCCCAGAAGGCGCGACGCGCACAGCTCAACCACTCACGGAACGTCGCGCGTGGCTGCGCCGGGAGCTTTTTGATGCGCGCAACGATGTAGATCGCGACCATCAGCATCAAGCCCAACAGCAACCCCGGAATGACCCCGGCCATAAACAGCTTGCCGACCGAGGTTTCGGTGGCTGCCGAGTACACCACCATCACGATTGACGGCGGAATCAGGATGCCCAGCGTGCCGGCATTACAGATGATCCCCGCACCGAACTCCTTCGGATAACCGGAACGCACCATCCCCGCCACGGCAATCGAGCCCACTGCCGCCACCGTCGCAGGGGACGAGCCGGACAGCGCCGCGAACAGCATGCACGCCAGCACTGCGGCAATCGCCAGGCCGCCGCGGATATGCCCGACACAGGCGTTGGCAAAGTCGATCAGCCGCTGTGCCACGCCGCCAGTGGTCATGAACGCACCGGAAAGCAGGAAGAATGGAATCGCCAGGAAGGTGTAGGCGTCGGAGGTTTCGAACAGCTTGATGGCCAGCGAACTCACCGAGTCCTGGCTGAACATCAGAATCGACACCGCGCCGGACAGCCCCAGGGAAATCGCGATCGGCACGCCGAGAAACATAAACACGAACAACAGCAAAAATAGACAGAGCACGGCCATCAGTGACGCTCCTCATGGCTGCCGGCCAACTTGCTGGCCTCTCCGGCCTCGTCGGCCAGCCCCAACCCGACCTGACGGTGGGTAAAGATGCGATAGAAAATTTCCAGGTAGCGGATAAACACCAGGGCAAAACCGATGGGCACGATGATCACGATATCGCCCACGTCCACGCCGTATTGGTCGAGGTCTTCGGCGCCGATATGCGCGCTCATCACTGCACTCACCCACTTGTAGCTGGCGACCATGAACAGCCCGGCGTAGGCCAGGCAGCACAGGCACGCGAGCATGCCGAGCAGGCGTTGCACCGGGCGTTTGGTCAGCTTGACCAGTGCGTCCACGCCGAGGTGGCCGGCGGTGCGCACGCCGTAGGAGATGCCGAAGAAAATCAGCCAGCCGAACATGGCCTTGGTCAGCGCCACGCTCCAGGTCATGTCCTGGGCCCAGGTCATGGTGTGGTCGCCCAGGGCACCGAAAAAGCTGCTGCTCCATGCCCACTTGTCAGACAGAGCAAAAAACAGCGTGTAGATGTTGTTGAGCATGACGTAGACGAATGTCACCAGGGTCATGGCGGCCAGCAGGAGGGCAATGAAACCTTCCTCCAGGTGCTCCCAGACGCGCCTTAGCGTTTGCATGGCAAAACCTCGCGAAGCAGGAATAGGGGTCGGATTGAAAACCGGATCAAGAGGTGGGGCCCGCCTGTTGTGGCGAGGGAGCTTGGCGAGTCGTCGCACCGTCCCGTTCGACAGCGCAGCGGGAGCCGGCTTTTTTGGGGGCGCTTCGCACCCCAGCGGGAGCAAGCTCCCTCGCCACAAACGCCCGCCCCCACATTGGATCTCGGTACAACCCGCGATTACTGGTTGGAGGCGTCCGCCGCCTTGATCAGGTCAGCGCCGATCTCACCCTCGAACTTCTGCCACACCGGGCGCATGGCTTCGCGCCACAGCTGGCGTTGCTCCGGGGTCAGTTCGATGATTTCGCTGGTCTTGGCGTCGATGATCTTTTGCTTGGCCGACTGGTTCAGCGCTTCGGCCTGCTTGTTCACCTCGACGGTGACTTCGACCATGATCTGGTCCAGGGTGGTGCGCACATCCGGCGGCAGGCCGTTCCAGAACTTGGCGTTGGTGATCACCATGTAGTCGATCAGGCCATGGTTGGACTCGGTGAAGTACTTTTGCACCTCGTTGACCTTCTGGCTCTCATAGTTCGACCAAGTGTTCTCGGTGCCATTCACGGTGCCGGTCTGCAGACCTTGGTACACCTCGGCAAAGCTCATTTTGCGCGGGTTGGCGCGGATCGCCTTGAACTGTTCTTCGAGTACGCTGGAGGCCTGCACACGGAACTTCAGGCCACGGGCATCCTTGGGTTCATGCAGGGCTTTGTTCGATGAGAGTTGCTTGAGGCCGTTGTGCCAATAGGCCAGGCCGAGGATGTTCTTGTCCTGCATCGAGGTCAGCAATGCCTTGCCCTGAGCGGCCTGGAAACGGTCGACGGCGGCCAGGTCATTGAACAGGAACGGCAGGTCGTAAATTTGCACTTGCTTGGTGTATTGCTCGAATTTGGCCAGGGAAGGCGCCAGCATCTGCACGTCGCCCAACAACAGCGCTTCCATCTCTTTACCATCGCCGAACAACGAGGAGTTGGGGTACACCTCGACTTTGACTCGGCCCGGCAAGCGCTCTTCAGCGAGCTTTTTGAACAGCAGCGCGCCCTGGCCCTTGGGGGTATTTTCAGCGACCACGTGGGCGAACTTGATCACGATCGGGTCGGCCGCCTGGGCCAGGCCCGCGGCAAACACAGTGGCGGCGCACAGCAGCGCCCGAGAAAGCTTGAGCATGGGAATCACCTTCTTATTGTTGTGTTGTAGGGCAAGGTGCCTGATGTGGTGCGTGTAGTGAATTTCGAATTTTAGATACCTGCGTTCGGCCAGGCCGAACGCCATACTTCAGAACAATGAAGATCCAGTGTGGGAGCTGGCTTGCCTGCGATGGCGGAGTGTCAGGCAGTCAATTCATGGGCGGGTCCACCGCTATCGCAGGCAAGCTAGCTCCCACATTTTGCTCACGGTTGTGTCAGTCAGAGCTGGGCAGCCAGCAACCTTTGCGCACGCAACAACACTGGCGCATCCACCATCTGCCCATCAATCTGATAAGCCCCGGCACCATGAGCACCCGCCTCCACTACGCGCTTGGCCCAGGCCAGGTCTTCAGCACTCGGCGCCAGTGCTTGGTGAATCACCGCCACCTGCTTGGGATGGATACACAGCGCCCCGGCAAAGCCCATTTCATAGGCGTGCCGGATCGAGCGGCGCAGGCCTTCGGGGTCGTCGATGGCCGGGTGCACGCCGTCCAGTGGCGCCACCAAACCAGCAGCGCGCGAGTGCACAATCAGCACCAGGCGTGCCTGATCCAACGCAAACTGCGCAGCCGCAGAACCGCTGCTCAAGTTCAAGTCCAGTGCCAGGTCCAGGCCGCCGAACGACAGGCGCTGCACCTGCGGCGCGCGGGCGATTTCAGCCACAGCCAACAGCCCCTTGGCACTCTCGATGATCGGCCAGATTACTTTGCCGGTGGCAGCAACTACGGCAACTTGGGCCGCGCTTTCGACCTTTGGCAGTAACACACCTGCGACGGTTGAATGGGTTTTGCAAAACGCTACATCCTCGAAATGCTCGGCATGCTCCGGTGCGTTAATGCGCACCCAGACCTGGGCTTGGGGATTAGCGGTCAAAAAAACCCCGAGGTTATCCCGCGCCTGGCGCTTGAGGGGTTCTTCAACCGCGTCTTCAAAATCCACTATCACTGCGTCGGCGCCACTGGCCAGCGCTTTGGAAAACCGCTCCGGGCGACTGCCGGGCACAAACAGGGCCGAGCGAACTAAAGGCTTTGCCATCACTTGAATTCCTTATTAAATAACGCCGCGTGTGCGCAGGCCGTCTACAGCTTCCGGCGTAAACCCAAGCTGACCGAGAATACCCTGGCTGTGCTGGCCCAATGCGGGAACGGCGTCCATGCGCGGGGTAAACGCAGCATTACGCGCCGGTGGTAACAGTGACGGCAGCGGCCCGGCAGGGCTCTGGACTTCACGCCAGCTGTCACGCGCCTTGAGTTGCGGGTGGTCCCACACACCTTGCATGTCGTTGACCCTGGCACTGGCGATCTGCGCGTCTTCCAGGCGTTGGATCACGGCTTGCGCGTCCAACTGCGCAAAGCTGTCAACGATGATCTGGCGCAGCGCCTCACGGTTGGCCGAACGCTTGAAGTTGGCCGAGAAACGCTCATCGGTAGCCAGCTCAGGGGTGAGCAGCACCTTGTCGCAGAACGCCGCCCATTCGCGTTCGTTCTGCAAGCCAAGCATCACCGTGCCGCCGTCGCCGGTGGGAAACGGCCCATACGGGTAGATCGTCGAATGCGCCGCCCCGGCCCGTGGTGGCTGGGGCGCGCCGTCGAAGGCGTAATACATCGGGTAGCCCATCCACTCCACCAGGCTTTCGAGCATGCTTACGTCGATGCGGCTGCCCTGCCCCGTTTTGCCGCGCAGCAGCAGAGCCGAAAGGATGCCGCTGTAGGCGTACATGCCGGCGGAAATATCGGCGATCGAACAACCGGCCTTGGCCATCTGGTCATCACCTGGGCCACCGGTCACTGATAAAAAGCCGCCCTCGCTTTGGATCAGCAGGTCATAGGCTTTCTTTTTCTCGTAAGGCCCGCCTTCGCCATAGCCGGAAATATCGCAGACGATCAGCCGTGGAAAACGCTCATGCAGTGCCTCAAACGACAGGCCCATGCGCGCCGCCGCGCCGGGTGCGAGGTTCTGCACCAGTACGTCGGCATCCGCCAGCAGGCGTTGGAGGATGTCGCCGGCCTCGTCCTGCTTGAGGTCCAGGGTCAGGCTTTCCTTGGAGCGATTGGTCCACACAAAGTGCGAGGCCAGGCCGCGCACGCGCTCGTCATAGCCACGAGCAAAGTCACCGGCGCCAGGGCGTTCGATCTTGATTACACGGGCGCCGAGGTCCGCCAACTGGCGGGTGCAGAATGGCGCGGCAATCGCGTGCTCCAGGCTGATCACGGTGATACCGTCCAGCGGTCGTTGATTAGTCATGACGCCTCCTCAAGCCAGTCAGCCATGGACGCTGCATCGCGCAGGTTCCAGACCTTTTCGATCAGTGCATTGGCCTGCGCGGGTGTGCGCGCGCCGCTGAATTGGGTGAGGCGCTGGAATTTGTCCGCCAGCTCCACCCGGCTCAGGGTGTTGCCGGGGTCGCCCTTGGGTTCGTCGATGGCGCCCTGCAGCGTGCGGCCATCGAGCGTGGTGACGGTGACGCGGCCCAGCCAGCGCTGCGGGTAGGCGCCGTCGACGTGCGCATCCAGGGTCATGCTGACCTTGTCGCGAAAGGCCGAGACGGCGGGGTCGGTCAACGCCAGCGCGTGAAACTCGGTGAGCCCGGCCTTGCCATGCACGGCGATCAGGCCGAGCACGGTGCCCATGGAGAATTTGGCCTGGTGCACAGTCGCCGGCGTGGTCACGCGGCCGAGCACGTCAATGGCACCTTGATGGACACGCGTTTGAACCGTGGCGATATCGGCAGCGCACAGCCCTTCGCGCTGCATCAGATCCAACAGCGCATCGGCGGCCGGATGGGTGTGACGGCAAGAGGCGTGGAACTTGAACGAGGTCTCCAGCAGCGCCCAACGGCTGCCAAGGTCGGCCGATAACTTGCAAGGCTCAGCGTCGCTGGACATGCCCGCCGCCAGGCCCTGGTCGCCTTCCAGAATATTGCGTGCGCCGGTCAGCCCGTCCGCCGTCAGATACGCCGCGAGCAAGCCATCCGCCGCCGCCTTGGCGGTGTGCAGTTGCTTGGAGTCGGCGGCATCGCGCAAAAACTCCCATAGCCCGGCGGCCTGGGTGCCGGCGCTGCCGAGCAGGTTAATGAATTGTTCCTGGTTAAAGTCCAGCAGTTTGCCCACAGCCACCGCCGCCGCCAGGGTGCCGACGGTGGCTGTGGTGTGGAAAATGCGGTAGTGGGAACGGCCCATGAATTCGCCGATGCGAATCCCGGCTTCATAGCCCGCCACCGAGGCCAGCAGCATTTGGCGGCCGGATTTGCCCAGATCCTGGGCGGCAGCCAGCGCGGCCGGAAACACCACGGTCGCCGGGTGCAGCACCGAGCTGTTGTGCAGGTCATCCTGCTCCACCAGGTGTGAGGATGCGGCATTCACCAGCGCCGCAAAATACGCGCTGGTGCGGCTGCTATTGACGATCACTTGGGCGGGGCCGCTGTTGGGGCCCATCTTTTGCGCATAACGTTCGAACAAGGGAATCGGGTGCGCGCCCTTGCTTGCCAGCGCCGAGGCCAACCAATCCAGATACAGGTCTTCGGTGCGTGCCAGCACCTTTTCCGGCAATTGTTCGTAGTTCAGGTCCGCAAGGAACCGGCACAGCGTTTGGGTATGGCTCATGCTCAGGCCCTCAGAAACTGCGTGGCAGTTCGAGCAGGTGCTCGGCCACGTAGGACAGGATCAGGTTGGTGGAGATCGGCGCAACCTGGTACAGGCGGGTTTCGCGGAATTTGCGCTCCACGTCATACTCGCAGGCAAAACCAAAGCCGCCGTGGGTTTGCAGGCAGGCGTTGGCCGCTTCCCAGGACGCTTTGGCGGCCAGGTACTTGGCCATGTTGGCGCTGGCCCCGGCATTCTTGCCGCTGTCGTATTCCTCACAGGCACGCCAGCGCATCAGGTCCGCCGCTTCGATTTCGATGTGCGCCTCGGCAATCGGGAACTGCACACCCTGGTTCTGCCCGATCGGGCGGCCAAACACCACGCGGTCGCGAGCGTAGGCACTGGCCTTTTCGATAAACCAACGACCGTCGCCGATGCACTCGGCGGCGATCAGGGTGCGTTCGGCGTTGAGGCCGTCGAGGATGTATTTAAAGCCTTTGCCCTCCTCGCCGATCAGGCTGTCGAGGGGCAGCTCCAGGTTGTCGAAAAACAGTTCGTTGGTTTCGTGGTTGACCATGTTGGCAATGGGCTGCACGGTCAGGCCGTTGCCGATGGCTTCGCGCAGGTCGACCAGGAAGATCGACATGCCTTCGGATTTTTTCTTCACTTCGGCCAACGGTGTGGTACGCGCCAACAAAATCATCAGGTCGGAATGCTGGACGCGTGAGATCCAGACCTTCTGGCCATTGATCACGTACTTGTCACCACGCTTGATCGCGGTGGTCTTGATTTTGGTGGTGTCGGTGCCGGTGGTTGGCTCGGTGACGCCCATCGATTGCAGGCGCAATTCGCCGCTGGCGAGCTTGGGCAGGTAGAAGCTTTTTTGCGCTTCGCTGCCATGGCGCAGCAAGGTGAACATGTTGTACATCTGGCCATGCACGGTGCCGGAGTTGCCGCCGCAACGGTTGACTTCTTCGAGGATCACCGAGGCTTCGGCCAGGCCCAGGCCAGAGCCGCCGTATTCTTCCGGGATCATCGCCGACAGCCAGCCGGCGTCGGTCAGGGCTTTGACGAAGGCTTCGGGGAAGCCCTTTTGTTCGTCGATCCTGCGCCAGTAGGCGGCATCGAACTCGGCGCACAGGGCACGTACGCCTTCGCGGATGGCATTGAGTTCTTCGTTGTCATTGGGGTTCATTAACGGCTCTCCGCCTGTTGTTCTTGGATTATTCGAAGTGGATTTGAGCGGTCTGCGCCAGGCCGCCGGCATTGCCGGCCCACAGCTGCGCCACACCGGTTTCGGTCACACGCCCACCGACCACAAATGGCTGCGGTGCAATCAGCGGCCGCAGGCCGCGATAAGCGAAATGGCGCAGGATTGCGTCGGGATGGGCGCGGCAAAACGCGCGCAGGCTCAAGGTCGCGATCAGCGGGCCGTGCACCACCAGGCCTGAATAGCCTTCGGTGTCGGTGACATAGGGGTAGTCGTAATGGATGCGATGACCGTTGAACGTCACGGCGCTGTAGCGAAACAGCAGGGTTGGTGTGGGGCTGATCGATGCCTGCCATTCGCCTTCGGGCAAGGCGTCACCGCTGCCTGGTTTGGGTGGCGTGGGTTCGCGGTAAACGATGTCCTGTTCTTCGCGGATCGCCAGGCGGCCATCCTGGGAATAATCGTGGCGCACGGTGACAAACAACAGCGAGCCGGTTCGCCCGGTCTTTTCTTCGACCTGGGTGATGGTCGACACGCGGGTCGCCGCCTCACCAGCGCGTAAGCCGTGCAGGAACTCGATGCGCCCACCGGCCCACATGCGATTGCGGTTGTCGGCCGGCGGCAGGAAACCGCCACGGGCCGGGTGGCCGTCGGTGCCCAAGGCCGATTCCGGCAATGGGTCCTGAAAAAAGCACCACTGCCACAGCGGCGGCAAATCGGCACCCTGTTCCGGTACTGCCTCGCCGAAGGTGGCGGCAATGCGTTTGAGCAGGTTATGGCTCAGGTGGTCGTGGGCGGTCTCGCTTCGGCCGATCCAGTCAGTGGCGCTCATCGGGTGCAGGTCCTCGGGCAGTGAGTGTCTGCCCCGGATCATGCAAGCGCCTGCCCGTTCTGAGAATTTGCATTTCAATAAACCAGCGTTCGGTTATGCTGAACGCCAACTTCGAGTCCGCCCTCATATCCTGTGGGAGCTGGCTTGTTGTGGCGAGGGAGCTTGCTCCCGTTGACTGCGCAGCAGTCTCCGGCTTTTTGGGGGCGCTTCGCACCCCAGCGCAAGCAAGCTTGCTCGCCACAACAAGCCAGCTCCCACACTTGTACCTCACCGTTGCCAAAATAGGGGTTTGCATGCATTTCGATCTCGCCGACCTGCGCCTGTTTATCCACATCGCCGAATCCCCCAGCCTCACCCAGGGCGCCAAGCGTGCGTTCCTCTCGCCGGCCGCCGCCAGTGCGCGGATCAAGGCGTTGGAAGGCCAGTTGGACACGCGCCTGCTGTACCGCGACAGCCGTGGCGTGGAGATCACCCCGGCGGGCGAACGGCTACTGCACCATGCGCGGCTGATCATGCGCCAGGTGGACTACCTCAAAAGCGAATTCACCCAATACGGCGTGGATTCGGCCGGGCATATCCGCATCTTCGCCAACACCACGGCGGTCACCGAGTTTCTGCCGGAGGTGCTGGCAGGCTTCCTGTCCCAGCGCCCGGGCGTGACCGTCGACCTGCAAGAGCGTTTATCCCGCGACATCGTGCGTGGCGTGCTTGATGGCACCAGCGACATGGGCATCATTGCCGGGCCGGTTGAGGCGGCGGGTTTGCAGGTGTTGCACTTCAGCACCGATGAATTGGTGCTGATGGTGCCCGTCGGCCACCCGTTGGCCGACCAGCCTTCAGTGACGCTGGAACAAACCCTGGCCTACCAGCACATTGGCCTGCACGAAGGCAGCACGCTATTGAGTTTTTTGCGTGAACACGTCGATCGCCTGGGCAAGCATTTATCGCTGCGCATTCAGGTGTCGAGCTTCGAGGCGATCTGCCGGATGGTCGAGGCTGGCGTAGGCATTGGTATCATTCCCGAGTCGGCCGCCGTGCGGCACAGCCGGACCATGCAGTTGGTGACGGTGAAGCTTGATGAGCCGTGGGCGATTCGCGAGCGCAGTATTCTCGTCAGGGAATTGGAAGCACTGCCGGGCACCATTCGGGCGTTGATCGCCACCTTGATGCCGCAAAGCGCCTAAGCTCAACAGTCACCTTGCCAGAGGAGACGGTTATGCAACTCGAAGGATCCTGCCATTGCGGCGCCGTAACATTCAGCCTGAACAGCCAGCATCCCTACCCGTACCAGCGCTGCTACTGTTCGATCTGCCGCAAGACCCAAGGCGGCGGTGGTTATGCGATCAACCTTGCCGGCGATACGCAAAGCCTGAAGGTGCAGGGGCGCAAGCACATCTCGATTTACCACGCCCGCCTCAAGCCCGAGGGCGCCAGCCGTGCGCATGCGAGCACTGCCGAACGGCATTTTTGCTCGCAGTGCGCCAGCGCCTTGTGGCTGTTCAGCCCCGAATGGCCGGAGCTGATCCACCCGTTTGCCTCGGCCATCGACACGCCGTTGCCGGTGCCGCCTGAGCACACGCACCTGATGCTCGGCTCGAAGGCGCCGTGGGTGGAAGTCAGCGTGCGCAAGGGCGATTTGCAGTTCGACGAATACCCCGAAGAATCCATCGCCCAGTGGCATGAACGTTTGGGGCTGACGCGTTAACACTCTTTGACAGTTTCTCGACAAAGCTCTCAAAGATTGTTGGCTCGCACCGCCCTAGCATTCGAGCATCCAAACCACCATTCGGGTGCTCTTCATGTTTCGCACATTGCGCGGTATTCCGTTATGGGGTTGCCTGCTCGGCACGCTTGGCTGCCACGTGCAGCCGCCTGCCCCGCCGGCGATCCCCAAGGGCGATTACGGCGCGATCATCCGTTACCTGCAAGCACGCATTCCCAAGGACCTGGCCCGCGAGAATGTGCCCGGTTTGTCGATTGCGCTGGTCAATGGCCAGGAGCTGATCTGGGCGCGCGGCTTTGGCCTGGCCGACAAGGCCCAGGGGGTGCCGGTGACCGCCAACACGGCGTTTCGCGCCGGCGGCATTTCCAAACTACTGACGGCCACAGCGGCGCTGCAATTGGTCGAGCAGCAACGCCTGGCTCTCGACGCGCCCATCCAGCAGGCCCTGCGCGAGTTCTACGTGCGTTCGCGCTTTCACACTGACCAGGCCGCCGCCGACCGCGACATCACCCTGCGCCGCTTGCTCAGTCATCAATCCGGTTTGCCCAGCGAACATTTGCGCGACGTGCGCAGCACCTATGCCATGGGCCAAATGCCGATGCGCGTGTCGGGCGTGTGGCTGAGCAGCCCGCCGGGCTCTCAGGTGGCCTATTCCAACCTCGGTTATTCGCTGGTCGGCGCGGCCATCGAGCGCAGCAGCGGCAAAAGTTTTGAAGCACAACTGCAAAGTCGCCTGCTCAGGCCACTGGAGATGAACCAGTCGAGTTTTGTCGGCACCGGCACGCAGTTGAGCTTTCGCGCCCTCGGGTACGAAGACGGCGTGGCAAGTACCGATGCACAGGTGCGTGACCTGGCTGCCGGCGGTTTGTGGGCCAGCCCCAAAGACCTCAGCCACTACGTGCAGATGCTGTTTGCACATGGCCTCTATAAAGGCACCCGTGTGCTTGAGAGCCCGTCGATTGATCAGATGTTCACCCAGCAAAACACCGGCAATGCCCTGGACTTCGATTGCCAGATGGGCCTGGGCTGGTTTTTGGCACCCTGCGGCGATGAACCCGTCGCCCCCGGCGTGCGCACCTACCAGCACAGTGGCGGCGGAGATGATTTTGCCGCGCAGTTGAGCGTGCTGCCAGACCAGCAACTGGCGGTGATCATCATGGCCAATGACAGCAACGCCGAAGAGCTGGTCGCGCGCCTGGCCACCGAGACCCTGCGCCTGATGCTCCAGGCGCAAACCGGCCAGGCCGTGTGCGCCGACGACTGCCCGGCGCCCAGCCATGGGCTCAAGTTGCGCCAGGTGCCGGCCGCTGTCGACCGCAAGCGCCTGGCCGGGTTTTATGCCACGGCCTGGGGCGTGTTCCGGGTCAAGGATGAGGGCGATCGGCTGTCCGGTGAACTGGCCGGGTTTGACTTCGAATTGTTGCGCGACGAGCACGGCTGGCTGCGCGCGCAGAAAAAAGTCTTCGGCCTCTGGTTCAAAGACCTCGGTGATTTGGGCCGCGTACAGCTGGATGTGGTCACGGTGCAGGGCCGCCAAGTGCTCACGGCCCGCAGCCACGGGCAACGCCTGGCCATCGGTGAACGCATCGACCCGCCGCCGCTGCCGCTGGCCTGGGCCGCCACCATCGGCACCTACCAAGTGCTCAACACCCACGAACCCGACGCGCCGTTGAGCGGCATCAGCGTGCGCCTGGAGGAAGGCTTCCTGGTGATTCGCGGCCAACTGCACAACGAGCCGCTTACCGACTACATCCTGCTTCCAATCGACAACGCCCATGCGGTGCTGGCCGGCAACGGCTATGGCCTGGGCGATACCGTCAGCCGCCAGGTCAACGGCCTCAGCGCTTCGGGTTACTCCTTCAAACGCACGCAATCGCCCAACAACCTGTTGAATTTTTAACAAGGACGAACATCCAGATGCGCTCAAAAAACCTCTGTCTGTCATTCACCTCGCTGTGCCTGCTCGCGGCTGCAGACACTGCGATTGCCGAAGACTGGCAATACAGCCTCAGGGCCGGCGTGGGCAACCTGCCGCGCTACAGCGGCAGCGACGAACGCATGACCGCGCCACTGCTGGGCGGCAAAGTCGTGAGCCCGTGGGGGATTTTCCTCGACACCGACAAGGGCCTGGGCTGGGGTTACGAAGGCAATGCCCTGAGCTTCAGCGCGTATGTCGGCGCAAGCGCGGCGCGCAAGGACAAAAACGAAAGCCTGCATGCTGGCTCCAAACGCCTCAAAGGCATGGGCGAAATCAAGGCCCGCCCGCAATTGGGCGTCAGCGCCAGCTATAACCTGGGCGGTGTGATTGTTGGCGCGACCCTGGAACATGCACTCAAGGAGAACGACCGCAAAGACACCGGCAAGGCCTACACCCACCTCGAACTGAGCCTGGGCACCAACCTGTACGAAGGCCGCTACGGCTCGGTGGATGCCAGCCTCAGCAGCCACTTTGGCGACCGTAACTACCTGCAGACCTGGTATGGCGTGACTACCGGCCAGGCCGCGCAAAGCCGCTTCAAGGCCTACAAGGCCGGTGCGGGCAACATCAGCAATGGCATGAACCTGGTGTGGAGCCTGCCGATCAGCGAGCACACCCAGTTCTCGACCTTGCTGGATGTGCAGTACCTGGCGGATGAAGCGGGCAAGAGCCCGATCGTGGAGCGACGGTTGCAGACGTCGGTGATGGGGGTTTTGGAATATACGTTCTGATCGGCTAGCCGATCAGAACGTGTGGGAGCGGGCTTGCTCGCGAATGCGGTGTGTCAGTCAATAATTCTTTAACTGATACACCGCATTCGCAGGCAAGCCAGCTCCCACATTGAAGGGGTTATCACACCTGTTCCCTGCTAGGCCCGAGCTTTACTCGGCGTATGCCCAGGTCATCCTGAATGACGCCCCGCCCCACTCCGAATCCAGCACTTCAACTTGCCCGCCATGCCACTGGCTGACGCGCTTGACCAGCGCCAGGCCCAAGCCAAAGCCGCCGGTGCGGCGATCGCGGCTGGCGTCCAGGCGCAGGAACGGTTCGAAGATCTTCGACCGCCCTTCCATCGGCACACCAGGGCCGTCGTCATTGACCCGTACTTCGTAGCCAGTGCCGAACTTGATCAGCGACACCTCCACACGGCGCTCGGCGTAGCGAATGGCATTGCGCAGCAGGTTGATCACTGCACGCGCCATAAAACGCGGCTCGATCTGGATAAAGTCGACCTCACAGGTGCGCAACGACAACTGCACACCTGCCGCCTCGGCCTCCAGCGCCACACTGCCGATCACACTGTCGAGCCAGCTATGCGCTTCGATATTTTCCTGCGTCACCTGGGTGGCTCCGCGCTCCAGGCTGGCATAGGTCAACAGCTCAGAGACCATTTCTTCCAGTTCACCAAGGTCGGCATACATGTCGGCGATCAATTCGCGGCTCTGGCGCGGGTCAGCCTGCTGCTTGAGCTGATCCAGCTCAAACGACAAGCGCGCAATCGGCGTGCGCAACTCATGGGACACCGCGTTGGTCAGTTCACGCTGGTTGGCGATCAGGCTTTCGATGCGTTCGGCCATCTGGTTGAAGTGCCCGGCCAGCTCGCGCACGGTAGAACGGCGTGGCAGCAGGATGCGCGAGCCGAGGTCGTTATCGCCAAAGCGCTGCGCGGCCAGGCGGATATGCTCCAGGTCGCGCCAATGCGGACGTACCCAAAAATACAGGACGATGGCCAGGCTCACACCCAGGAAACCATAGGCCCACAGGTACAACCATTTGGGTTCTTCCGGCAGCTTGATCTGCAGCAACTGCGGGCCGCCATCAATGGTGGTCAGGAACTCCATGAAGTCGCCGCGCACCACCAGTTGGCCGCCCGCCAACAGTTGCTCTTCGCGGTCATTGAGCGCCAGGGTGTCGCGCGGCACCAGCTTGAGGCGCAAACCGTAATGGGGTTGCAGCTCAGCCAGGCGCGCATCGCGGGCCGCGCCTTGCACCGGCCGCAGTTGCTCGACCAAGCCATAGGCCGGCCCGCGTAAGGCTTCGCGGTTATAGACTTCGTTGGCTTCGGGCAATAACTCATCGAAGGTGTAGTTGACCAGCCAGATTGCCCCGGCCAACCCCAGCGCCAGGATCACATACAGGCGCAGAAACAGGCGCAGCATCTAGACCTCCCACGCAAACGGATTGAACAGATATCCCTTGCCCCAGATGGTCTTGATGCACACCGGTTCGCGCGGGTTATCGTTGAGTTTGCTGCGCAACTTGCTGATGTACACGTCGACACTGCGGTTCAGGCCGTCAAAGGCAATGCCGCGCATGCGGTTGAGGATGTCGTCGCGCGAAAGGATAGTCCCTGAGTGACTGGCCAGCAGCCACAGCAACTCGAACTCCATGGTGGTGAGGTCGATGGCTTCACCGCCCAGGCTGACGCCCCGGCAACTGCGATCAATCGACAACCGGCCGAACTCCAGCGCACCGCGCACCGTGGGTTCCGGCACTTGGCGGCGCTGCAGGGCACGCAGGCGGGCGAGCAATACCGGCGGCTTGATCGGTTTGATCACGTAGTCGTCGGCGCCCGACTCCAGGCCCAGGATGTGGTCCAGGTCATCTTCCTTGGCGGTGAGGATGACGATGGGCGTGTCCGACACGTTGCGAATCCCCCGGCACACGTGCAGCCCGCTCTGGCCCGGCAGCATCAGGTCGAGCACCACAATCTTCGGCTTGTAGTCGAGAAAGGCCGCCAAAGCCTCATCACCCCGATGCACCAC
Organism: Pseudomonas sp. ChxA; assembly: GCF_030263855.1. Taxonomy (NCBI): domain Bacteria; kingdom Pseudomonadati; phylum Pseudomonadota; class Gammaproteobacteria; order Pseudomonadales; family Pseudomonadaceae; genus Pseudomonas; species Pseudomonas sp. ChxA. The sequence continues at coordinate 3,226,942 of NZ_JARPMK010000001.1, read as the reverse complement.
ACGCACCTCGAAACCGTGTTGCGACAGGAAGTGCGCGATCAGCCCTGCCAGCTTTTCATCGTCCTCAACGAGCAGGACCTTGCCCAGACCCAGGTTTTCCATAAGTTCTCAGTGTGGATGCGCGAATTGAAGTGTGAGCATTATAGGTGGCAAGCTGGCCGACTTAAGCAACTGGCCATTACCGCCCGACGAAGCTTCATGCTTTTAAGAGTTTTTAACAAATAGCCTGCAATCTTTTACGCCACTAACAGGAGTTATATGCGCAAGGACTACCTGGCTTTTTTTATCTCGCTGTTCCTGTCGCGGCTGGCGGACCAGATTCTGTTGTTTATCGTGCCGCTGATCGTGTTCCAGACCACCAACAGTGTGTCGTGGGCGGGGCTGGCGTTCTTCGTCGAGTCGCTGCCGCGTTACCTGGCGTTTCCGGTGTGCGGCGCATTGTGCGACAAGTTCTCGCCGGTGCGTATCCTGCATATCAGCCAGGTTTACCGCGCGTTGGCGTGCGTGGTGGCGGTGGCGTTGTATGGCGTGTTCGACGGTATCTATTGGTTGGTGATCCTGTCGGCGCTGTGCGGCGTGTTGACGACCCAGGGCATCATGGCGCGCGAAGTGGTGATGCCGCATATCTTCAAGCATTACACCTATGCCAAGACCTTGTCCTACTCGCAGATCGCCGACCAGAGCGGCCTGGTGCTCGGCCCACTGGTGGCGGCGCTGATGCTGGAGGTGTGGGCGTGGCCGTGGGTAGTGGTGGGCATTGCCGGGCTGTTTGTGCTGGCGGACCTGGCGATGTTGGCGTGGCAGCGCAACACCACGGTCAGCCTGGAAAGCTTTGAGCAGCATCAGGATATCTGGCTGCAGCCGCTGCGCATTGCCGTCGGGCACATCCGCAAGCTGGCGGAACTGAAGCGGGTCATTGCCCTGGCGGTGGGCGTCAACTTGATCATCGGAGTCACGCTGGCGACGTCTGCGGCCATGGTCACTGGCCTGTTCGCCGCCGGCAAAGACGCCTATGCGCTGTTGCAGGCTGCCGGCGCGGTGGTGACCATCGTCATTCTGTTTTACCTGGCGCGCTCCAGCCTGCCGCTGAAGGTGCTGGGCGGGCTGTCGTATTCAATGATCGCGGCGGGGGCGGTGATCATGGCTGTCAGCCCCAACTTGTGGGCTTACACCCTGGGTTTTTTGCTGATCACCGGCTTCGACAAGATGTTCAACGTGTACATGCGCAGCACTCGCCAACGAGTGATCCCGGTGCAGGACTTCGGCAAGACAGTCGGCGTGATAACGTTGCTCAATAACTTGGCGCAGCCGCTGGCGGGTTTGTTGATTGCCGTGCTGGCGGCGCCGCTGGGCACGCAAACGGTGATCTTGCTGCTAGCCGGGATCACCGCGCTGATCGGCGTGGCCGTTGCCTCAGGCTGGCACGCCACTGTGAAAGCGGAACTCGATGTCGGGTGACTCGATCAGTTCCTGCTCGGCGGCGCGCACCCGCTCGATCACCTGGGCGATGTCTTTGGCGTCGCCGTACTGGTAAGCCAGCTTCAGGTAACCCTGGAAGTGCCGGGCCTCGCTTTTGAGCAAACCGAAGTAGAACTTGCCGAGTTCTTCGTCCAAATGCGGCACCAGGGCTTCGAAACGCTCGCAACTGCGCGCCTCGATAAACGCGCCCACGACTAAGGTATCGACCAGTTTGACCGGCTCATGGCTGCGCACCACCTTGCGCAAACCCGAGGCATACCGCCCGGCATGCAGTTGGCGCAGTTCAATCTTGCGTTTTTTGATCAGGCGCATGACTTGTTCATGGTGCACCAGCTCTTCACGAGCCAGGCGCGACATCATGTTGATCAGGTCCACATGGGCGTGGTACTTGGCGATCAGGCTGAGGGCGGTGCTGGCGGCTTTGAATTCGCAGTTCTTGTGGTCGATCAGCAGGGTCTGCTGGTCGGCCAACGCGGCCTGGACCCAGGCGTCAGGGGTGCGGCAGCCGAGGAATTCGTGGATTTCGGGCAGGTTCATCGGGCTCACGGGCAAAAGGATCACAAAAGGCCGGCGATTATACCGACCCCGTCGCAGACCACCAGCTACTGGCCTTGATGTGCATCAACATGACGTCTGGCGGGCAGCAACTATAGTTGTTCCAGGCCCACCCTTTGGAGACCCCGACCATGCAAGCCATCCGCAGCATCCTGGTGGTTATCGAACCTGAGCATTCAGAAAGCCTGGCCCTCAAGCGCGCCAAGCTGATTGCCGGGGTCACCGGCGCGCACCTGCATTTGCTGGTGTGCGACAAAAAGCACGAGCATTCGGCGCTGCTCAGCCTGCTCAAGTCCGGCCTGCAGGAGGACGGCTACAGCGTGACCACCGAGCAGGCGTGGAATGACAGCCTGCATGAAACCATCATCGACGTGCAGCAGGCCGAAGGCTGTGGCCTGGTGATCAAGCAGCACTTTGCCGACAGCCCACTGAAAAAAGCCCTGCTGACGCCGGCAGACTGGAAACTGCTGCGCTACTGCCCTACCCCGGTGCTGCTGGTAAAAACCTCGACGCCCTGGGCCGACAAGGTGGTGCTGGCGGCGATTGATGTGGGCAACAGCGACAGCGAACACCAGGCGCTGCACAACACCATCATCGACCATGGCTTCGACATTGCCCGCCTGGCGAAAGCGCAACTGCACGTGATCAGTGCCCATCCCTCGCCGATGCTGTCGGCGGCAGACCCGACCTTTCAGCTCAAGGAAACCATCGAGGCGCGCTATCGCGAGCAGTGCAAGGCGTTCCAGGCCGAGTTTGATATCGACGACACTCACCTGCATATCAATGAAGGCCCGGCGGATGTGTTGATTCCCCATGCTGCGCACAGCTTGCAGGCGGCGGTGACCATTATCGGCACGGTGGCGCGCACAGGAATTTCCGGGGCGCTGATCGGCAATACGGCGGAGGTGGTGCTGGATGCGGTGGAGGGTGATGTATTGGTGCTTAAGCCGCAGGAGTTGATGGATCACCTGGAAGAGCTGGCCACCAAGGCCTGACCTGACATAGCCTCCTCAGACCATGGAGATCAAATGTGGGAGGCCCCGCCACCTCTTCGATGTAGCGCTGTCGCGCATCAAACTGGTTCATCGTAAGGTTGAAGAACGCGGGCGGGGCAAAGGCCGTAACCAGCACTGGTGTGACAGCACCCGAGTGGGAGAGTGGCCTGCACGGTATCGGCGTGGAGTCATTGTCGGCACAGCTAGCTGTGACCACGTATAAGAGAGTGAATCCGCTCGCCACCGTGTACCCCGCCCGCGTCATTCAATCCTGCGAGGAATTGTCATGACGCGCAAGAACCAAAAACGGTTTGAAGTTATTCACCCTGACTGCGCTGCCGTTGATGTTGGCGGCGGTGAACATTTGGCTGCCGTTGATCCGACGAAATGCGATGACCCGGTTAAAAGGTTTTCAACCTTCACCGACGATTTGCACGCCATGGCCGATTGGTTTGAGTCCATGGGCGTCAAGATGGTGGCGATGGAGGCGACCGGCGTTTATTGGATCCCGCTTTTCGAAATATTGGATAGACGAGGCTTTGAGGTCTATCTCGTTAACTCCCGCGCGACTCGGCAAATCACCGGGCGAAAGTCCGATGTACTGGATTGCCAGTGGATTCTTCAGCTCATGACGCACGGCCTGTTGAGAGGCGCTTTTCGGCCCTCGGACGAAGTGTGCTCACTGCGCTCACTGGTCCGTCAGCGTGGCAATAAGGTGCGTGACCAAGCCAAAGCGCTTAATCGGATGCAAAAGGCGCTGGTCCAAATGAACATCCAGCTGGCTCAGGTCATCAGCAACATTGCCGGGGTGACGGGCATGAGCATTTTGCGAGCAATCGTTAAAGGCGAACGGGACCCCGAAGTACTCGCCATGCTCAGAGACAAGCGCGTCAAAGCCGACCAGGCTACTGTCGCCCGCAGCTTACGAGGTAATTGGCGAGCCGAGCATTTGCATGCTCTGGGTCAGGAGTTGGCAGCTTATGATTTTCTGGAAAAACAGATTGGCGAGTGTGATCAAGCCATTGCGCAGGCACTGGAGCGACTACCCGTTCTTCAGGCGGATGTTGTTCCGCCCAGCAAAACACTGCGCAACCCACACCGCTCAAATGAGCAGCAACTGATTTTGCATCGCGCGCTGAACAAGGTCATGGGCGTGGATTTGACCGCAATCCCAACCATCGGAATCGACACGGCGTTGGTTTTGGCCAGTGAATTGGGGGCGGATTTATCACGCTTTCCGACTTCGCAGCACTTCTGTTCGTGGCTAGGCCTTGCACCGCCGACGAGAATTTCGGGAGGAAAACCCCTTCCTGGAAAGACGGTGAAAGTGATTAATCGAGCTGCGCAAGCGCTGAAGCAAGCTGCCTCTATTGCACGCAACGATAAAAGTTTTATCGGTGCCAGCCACCGAGCGCGCCTGACCCGGATGGACACCTGTTGTGCCATCAAGGCGACAGCTCATCAACTGGCACGGCTGATCTACGCGATGCTGACCAAAGGTCAGCCTTATGTTGAGAAGGGAATGGAGGAATTTGAAGAACGTAGCCGAGACCGACAACTGCGCGCCCTGGAACGCAAGGCACGTAAGTTGGGATTGCAGCTGATTAAAGCGGCTTGATTTTTAAGAGCAAAAACAATGAGTTATTTTTTGTTTGATAAGAGCTGGCTTGCCTGCGATAGCAACCTTACAGTCAACACACCTTTGGCTGATCTACCGCCATCGCAGGCAAGCCAGCTCCCACATTGACCTCTGCGGTCAGTGGCCCAGTGCGTCCTTCAGGAACCCCGGCGCGATATAGCGCTGGTAATGCGCCTCGGACAAGATAAAGAACTCACGATCGATGGCATCCCGCAGATCCGGAAGTGCCCAGTCGCGAAACTCCGGCAGCAGCACCATGCCATAGGCTTCCAGGTTGGAAATCACCCGCGCGCCTCGGGCGATCAACTGGTAGGCCCAGCAGTATTCGGACTGGTGCGGCACAAAGCGAATCTTGCGCTGCTCAAGCTGCCCGCGCAGCATCTTGGGGTCGAAGACTTCGAGTTTGCCGGCCATCACCTGCACCAACAGTTGCTCCAACCGCAGCCATACCGCACGTTTTTCTTCTTCGTTATAGCCATTCCACTGGATCACCTCATGGTGAAAGCGCTTGCAGCCGCGGCACACGAGATCGCCGTAAACCGTGGAGCACAGGCCGACGCAGGGGGTCTTGATGGCTTGGTTGGACATGGGCAAAGCACACAAATCAGCGAAACGAAGCGCCATGTTAGCCCTTTGTCTAAGGTTGATCACCCAGCAAACTTGGTTAGGTAACTTACCTTTAGATTTTTTTTGCCGTAGAATCATCCGGCCTTGTAAGGCGCCAATAATCCGCTGGAAGCTGTTTTCAAAGCGTCACGAGCACAGTCGTTCCTTCAGAACGGTGTTGGCGCAGGTTCGACCCGGTAGGTCAGAGCCCGCGCCAACCCTCATCAGCTCCGTTCTGCAGGCGTAAAACTTTGAAAGCAGCTTCTGTGAGGAATGCCGGCAGCGCTGGCTTTGCGGCCCAAAAAGCCCCCGAGCGCATGCGTGCCGTTCATTTCTGGATGAGCGTCCCGTGGGACCACTGATGAGGGTAATAACTGTGCTTGAAGCCTACCGCAAACATATCGAAGAGCGCGCAGCACTGGGTATCGTTCCCCAGCCGCTTAACGCCGAACAAACCGCAGGCCTGGTCGAGCTGCTGAAGAATCCTCCGGCTGGCGAAGAAGAATTTCTCGTTGACCTGATCACCAACCGCATTCCACCAGGCGTTGACGAAGCTGCCTACGTCAAGGCCGGTTTCCTGTCCGCCCTGGCCAAGGGCGAAGTCACTTCTCCCCTGATCGACAAGAAACGCGCTGTTGAACTGCTGGGCACCATGCAAGGCGGCTACAACATCGTGACGTTGGTCGAGCTGCTGGACGACGCCGAGCTGGCCCCTGTCGCTGCCGCCCAACTCAAGCACACCCTGCTGATGTTCGATGCGTTCCACGACGTGGCCGAAAAAGCCAAGAACGGCAACGAGCACGCCAAAGGCGTGATCCAGTCCTGGGCTGACGGCGAGTGGTTCCGCAACCGCCCAACCCTGGCCGACAAGATCAGCCTGCGCGTCTTCAAGGTTACCGGCGAAACCAACACCGACGACCTGTCCCCTGCCCCGGACGCCTGGTCCCGCCCTGACATCCCGCTGCACGCCCTGGCCATGCTGAAAATGGCACGCGAAGGCATCGTGCCGGACGAGCAAGGCAAAACCGGCCCGATGAAGCAGATCGAAGAAATGCGCGGCCAAGGTTTCCCGATCGCCTACGTCGGCGACGTGGTCGGCACCGGTTCGTCGCGTAAATCGGCAACCAACTCGGTACTGTGGTTCTTCGGCGATGACGTTCCTTACGTGCCGAACAAGCGTGCCGGCGGCTTCTGCTTCGGCAGCAAGATCGCTCCAATCTTCTACAACACCATGGAAGATGCCGGCGCACTGCCAATCGAATTCGACGTTACCAACATGAACATGGGCGACGTGATCGACCTGTACCCACATGCTGGCAAAGTCTGCAAACACGGCACCGACGAAGTCCTGACCACCTTCGAAATGAAGACTCCGGTGCTGTTGGACGAAGTTCGCGCCGGCGGCCGTATCCCGCTGATCATCGGCCGTGGCCTGACCGACAAGGCCCGTGCTGAACTGGGCCTGGGCCCTACCGACCTGTTCAAACTGCCTGAAGCGCCTGTCGACACCGGCAAGGGTTTCACCCTGGCACAGAAAATGGTCGGCAAGGCCTGCGGTCTGCCAGAAGGCAAAGGCGTTCGTCCTGGCACCTACTGCGAGCCGAAGATGACCACCGTAGGTTCCCAGGACACCACCGGTCCTATGACCCGTGATGAACTGAAAGACCTGGCGTGCCTGGGCTTCTCGACCGATCTGGTAATGCAGTCGTTCTGCCATACCGCGGCTTACCCTAAGCCGATCGACGTGACCACCCACCACACCCTGCCTGACTTCATCATGACCCGTGGCGGTGTATCGCTGCGTCCAGGCGACGGCATCATCCACAGCTGGCTGAACCGTATGCTGCTGCCGGATACCGTCGGCACCGGTGGTGACTCCCACACCCGTTTCCCGATGGGCATCTCGTTCCCGGCCGGTTCCGGTCTGGTCGCGTTCGCCGCAGCCACTGGCGTAATGCCACTGGACATGCCGGAATCGATCCTGGTGCGCTTCAAAGGCAAAATGAAACCTGGCATCACCCTGCGTGACCTGGTTCATGCCATTCCTTACTACGCGATCCAGGCTGGCCTGCTGACCGTAGAGAAGAAAGGCAAGAAGAACGCCTTCTCCGGCCGCATCCTGGAAATCGAAGGTCTGAACGACCTGACACTGGAACAGGCTTTCGAGCTGTCCGACGCCTCGGCTGAACGTTCGGCTGCCGGTTGCACCATCAAGCTGTCGGAAGCGTCCGTCACCGAGTACCTGAACTCCAACATCACCTTGCTGCGCTGGATGATCGGCGAAGGCTACGGCGATGCGCGTACCCTGGAACGTCGCGCCCAAGCGATGGAAGCCTGGGTTGCCAACCCGCAACTGATGGTTGCCGATGCCGACGCCGAATACGCCGAAATCATCGAGATCGACCTGGCCGAAATCAACGAGCCGATCCTCTGCGCACCGAACGACCCGGACGACGCTCGTCTGTTGTCCAGTGTTGCCGGCGAGAAGATCGACGAAGTGTTCATCGGTTCGTGCATGACCAACATCGGTCACTTCCGCGCTGCCGGTAAGCTGCTGGAGCAGGTCAAGGGTCAGCTGCCAACCCGTCTGTGGCTGTCGCCGCCGACCAAGATGGACGCTCACCAACTGACCGAAGAAGGCTACTACGGCATCTACGGCAAGGCTGGCGCGCGTATGGAAATGCCGGGCTGCTCACTGTGCATGGGTAACCAGGCACGTGTAGAGCCGAACTCGACGGTTGTGTCGACTTCGACCCGTAACTTCCCGAACCGTCTGGGTGATGGCGCGAACGTCTACCTGGCATCGGCTGAGCTGGCGGCAGTCGCCTCCACTCTGGGTCGCTTGCCGACCGTCGAAGAGTACATGGGTTACGCAGCGAAACTGGACACCATGGCCAGTGACGTTTACCGCTACCTGAACTTCGATCAGATCGCCGAGTTCCGCAAAATCGCAGCAAGCGCCAACATTCCGGTGATTCAAGCCTAAGATGTTGTGATTTAAAAAGCGCCGCGCATTGCAAGATGCGCGGCGTTTTTTTATGCGTGGAATAGGATATTCGTCACACTGATAAACAACTGTGGGGGCTGGTTTGCCGGCTTTGGCGGTCTTTTTGTGTTGTTTTGTGTACATATCCGTTGCTGCGGTAACGGCCTCTATTGGTTCCGCTCTTACAGCGGGTCACTTTTGCAAGGACGCAAAAGTAACCAAAAGGTCCTCGCCCCACCACTCGGTGCCTCGCTTAGGCTCGGCATGCCCTCACTCCGGCTTGAATCCGTGGGCCGCCGCGATGGGCCATCCTTGGCCCAGCGCGGCTAACCCGGCGTCCTGCCGGGTTACCCACGGATTCAAGCCTGCGTTCGGCCATCGTGGTTAACGGGGCGCCTCAGATCAAAAGCAGATCAAGATCAAGATCAAGATCAAGATCAAGATCAAGATCAAGATCTACAGCACGGCGGCCTGAAAGCCGACCTGAGTGGTTGAATCAAAAGCCAGATCAAGTGCAAATCAAAAGCCTGTCTGAATACGCTGAAGAACTGCTTTTCTGTGGGAGCTGGCTTGCCTGCGATGCAGGCACCTCGGTGTGTCAGGTACACCGAGTTGATGCCATCGCAGGCAAGCCAGCTCCCACAGTTGACCGAGTATGGCTCTGCTGTTGCTTTGCTGTTGCTTTGCTGTTGCTGTTGCTTTGCTGTTGCTGTTGCTCCGGCCCTTACATCCTTTTCGATGGCGAAGTCAGCGGTCTTTTGATCTGCGCTTTTGATCTTGATCTGAAATCGCCCCGTTAAACACGATGGCCGGAATCTGACAGGGATTTGGGGGGTAAACCGGCAGGGATGCCGGTTTAGCCGCGCTGGGCCAAGGATGGCCCATCGCGGCGGCCCCCCAAATCACTGGCGGATTGCGGGCATGCCGAGCCATAGCGAGGCACCGAGTGTTGGGGCGAAGACTTTTTGGTTACTTTTGTGTCTTTACAAAAGTGACCCGCTGTAAGAGCGGAACCAATAGAAGCCGTTACCGCAGCAACGGATATGTACACCACCACCAACAACCCGCCATCGCTGGCAAGCCAGCTCCCACACTTCTTGACCAATGTCACTCAAGACCTGGCGTGCAACGCCAACTGCACCGCACCATCAACACTCAAGGCACTCAACAAAACCTGTGGCGCAACGGCTTCGGGCAAGGCTTGCAGTACATCAAACGCCGAATGCCGCACCCGCGCCAGTACCAGCCGCTTGCCCTCCCCGTGCACCTGCGCAAAAAACGCTGCTAGCGCCTCGATACTGGTGCCGTCAAGATCAGGCGATTCTTCCAGACTCAACACCACCGCATCGACCGGCGACTGACGCATCAAGCGCAACGCCGCACCCAGGATGCGTTCGGCATTGGCAAAGAACAGCGCCTCGCTGGGCCGCACAATCAACAGGCCAGGCACTTGCACCGCATCGGCATGGTGTTGTCGATCAACAAAGTCATGACTGTCGCCCAAGCGCCCCAGCACTTGAATATCCGCCGACGACATCTGGCGCAGCATCAACACCACGCTGATCGCCACCGACACCAGCAAGCCATCCAGCACGCCCAACACCAAGACCGCCGCCACCGCGCAGATCACCAGCAAACGGTCGCGGCGCCATAGGAAATAACGCCCCAAGGGCTGCAGGCTGAGGCCACGGCCCAGCGCGTAGATGACAATGGCGGCGAGCACCGGCTCTGGCGTCAATGCCACATACGGCAGCACCGTCAACACGATCACCAGCACCACCAACGCCGCAACGATGCCCGCCAGGCGTGAACCAGCGCCGGCTGCCTCATTCGCAGAGGTGGCCGAATAGCCTGCGCCGGCGGGCATGCCATGGAACAACCCAGACACCAGGTTCGCCGCGCCCAGCGCCAACAGGTCACGATTGGATGACACCCGGTCGCCATGTTTAAGTGCGAACGAGCTGATAGATCCGTAGGATTCCGCATACAGGATCATGACCAAGGCAAATGCCAACTCGCCCAGGCGCAACCAATCCGCGAACGGCAGCACCGGAAAATGCCCCAGCTCCAGACGCAGATCAATCATGCCGATCAAGGCCACGCCTTGGGCCTGCAAGCCCAGGTACTGCCCGGCAACGATCCCCAGGACCACCACCAGCAAGCCGCCCGGCAAGCGCGGGATTCGCGCGCACAGCCATAACACTGCCAATGCTGCCGCTGCCACCAGTGCCGCCGGCCAATTCCAGTGCGGTAATTGCTCCAGCAACTGCGGCAGGAAGCGGATCAGGTTGTTATCAGTCAGGTGTACGCCCACCACACTCGCCAGTTGCTTGAGGATGATGGTCAGCGCGAGGCCAAAGGCAAAGCCGCGCAACACCGGCTTGGCAATAAACGACGTCACACCGCCCAACTTGAACAAACCGGCCAACAGAAACAACACGCCAGTGATCAATACCAGCCCGAAGGCCAGGGACAGCCTCAGCGCCGGATCATCCCCGGCCAGGCTGGCGGTAGCAGCCGCCAATACCGCAGCAGACGAAGAGGTAGCCGAGACAATGGCAAACCGGCTGGTGCCGAACAGGCCATAACACACAAGCCCGGCAAACAGGGCGATCACACCCGCCTGCGGCGGCAACGCAGCGATGCTGGAATACGCCACGGCCTCCGGCAGCAGTAACCCGGCGATGGATAACCCGGCAAGGATGTCCTGGGTGCGATTGGGTGGTACGGCAACGGGCGTAGCGGTTTCAGTTTTCAATCGGCCCAACCCATCCTGGCAAATAACGGGCTTCCTGGCTGCGCGCCAGGGTCATGGCCTTGCCCAGTAACCTGGCATTTGGCTGGCTGACAACATCACTGCCGATACGGCTACGAAAAAAGTCCGCCCACAAAAATTCGCTGAACGGCGTTGCATCCTTGGCATAGCCACCCGCTGTGCGCAGCAGGCCGGCAAGGCTGCGGTAAGGGTCGTCCTGCAGGTCGGTAATCTTGCGGGGAATGGCTTCATAGGTACGCCGCAGGCCGCGCGCATCGTAAGGATGCACCCATTGATTGAACGCCATGACGTTCCAGAAGGTGCTGCGCTCCACGAAAGACAGGTCCTTGAGCATCAGCAGCGACACACTCTTGACCTCTTCCAGAATCAAGGCCAAACCGAAATGGTGATGGTCGGTGATGTAATAGCGTTCATCCGGGCCCAGCACACAAGGGAACCAGTGCTTGTCGAGGGCTGCGGCGCGCTCCTTGCGTTTGAGTTTGGTCCAGGCGTCGCGCTTGCTGGCAACTTCAGCCATGCCGACCGTCAATTGCGTAGGGTGCAGTTTTTCCAGCTTGCAGGTGACCAGTTGCGGGCGCGGCCGAGCCATGGGTATCTCCAAAAAGGAAGCAACAAGCCGACAGCTTAGCCCTCATTGCCACGCGGATTTTTTCGCACACAAAAAAAAGCCGATTCACGCAGTGCGCGAATCGGCTTTGCTACCTGCTGCCGGTTATCAGGACAGCAGCGAGTAGACCAACGCAGTAATCGCGACCAGGCCCACAGCGGTGACGAACACATTGGACGCCTGCCCACGGTACTTGGCCATGGCCGGTACTTTGCGGATCGCGTACATCGGCATCAGGAACAGGATCGAGGCGATGATCGGGCCGCCGAGGGTTTCGATCATGCTGAGGATGCTTGGGTTAAGCGTGGCAACCAGCCAGCACACGACCAGCATGAAGGCGGCGGTCATGCGGTCCAGGGACTTGGCAGCCGGGCGACGACCGGTTTTCAGCACCAGGCCCTTGAGCCCTTCGCTGGCGCCGATGTAGTGGCCCAGGAACGACTTGGCAATCGCCACGAACGCAATCAACGGCGCGGCGAAGGCGATGGTCGGGTTGTCGAAGTGGTTGGCCAGGTATGACAGGATCGACAGGTTCTGCGCTTTCGCTTCAGCCAACTGCGCCGGCGACAGGGTCAGTACGCAGCTGAACACGAAGAACAGCACCATTGCCACCATCAACAGGTGCGCACGGCACAGGATCTGCGAGCTGCGCGCATCGGCGTTGGCGCCGTACTGGCGTTTCTGGTCAACCGCGAAAGCCGAGATAATCGGCGAATGGTTGAACGAGAACACCATCACCGGAATCGCCAGCCACAGCGTATTGAGCAGCACGGAGGGCGCCGGGACTTCGCTGACGGTGCTGAGGATGCCGCCGGTCCAGTGCGGGATCAGGTACACCGCCAGGAACAGCAAGGCGACGATGAACGGATACACCATCAGGCTCATGGCCTTGACGATCACTTGTTCACCGCAACGCACCACGGCCAGCAGGCCGAGGATCAACACAAAGGCCAGGATCGCGCGTGGCGGCGGCATGATGTGCAGTTGGTGTTCCATAAAGCTGCTGACGGTGTTGGTCAAGGCCACGCTGTAGATCAGCAGGATCGGGAAGATCGCAAAGAAGTACAGCAAGGTGATCAGCGCACCGGCCTTGAGGCCGAAATGCTCTTCAACGACGTCGGTGATGTCGGAGCCGGCACGGCCGGACAGCACGAAGCGCGTGAGGCCACGGTGCGCGAAGAACGTCATCGGGAACGCCAGCAATGCCAGGATCACCAGGGGCCAGAAGCCGCCCAGGCCCGCGTTGATCGGCAAAAACAAAGTACCGGCGCCAATGGCGGTGCCGAACAGGCCCAGCATCCAGGTGGTGTCCTGGCGGCTCCAGCTTGTGAGGGTTGCAGGTGTCGTTGCATAGCGTTCGTCGACGCTATTGGCCTGATCATTCATCCGGTCGGATCTCCGCATTTACACGGCCGGGGCGAGTCAGAAAAACCTGACAGGCAGCGCCCCGTCCATAGAAGGGGCCGGATTGTCCGGGATTCTCTCGAATAAGCAAAGACTTAGCTGAGGAATGGTTGAGCGGCGCAGCCGCTCAAGGCGGGTGGCGCACGGCAGTTTTCGTGGGCGGCGACAGGTTATGGAATCGCCAAAAATCGGTTAAAAAAAGCAACTTCCAAGAAGTATCCGACATATAAAGCAGACACACCCTACATCTAATTCATATTTCCATTGAAATAGACCATTAACTGTTACAGGACCCTACATAACCATTGAGCCGCCGCCAGAGCACACACTAAGATCGCAACGCCCCTTGCACAAACAGCATGCCATGCTCTTAGCCAACAGCCTCAGGCGTTCAAGAATGAAAACACTCAGTAGTGTATTAACCGGCCTGTGTCTTATCGGCCTGTTTAACGCCAGCGAAAGTTACGCGACGCCAACCGAGCCTCAACCAGATGTGCAGGCGCTGGCCTCTTCCCCGCAATGGCTGACCACCAAAGTCTATATCGAGGGTGCGCCGCAGGTGGACGTCAAGGCCAACTACCCGGGTGTGGTGGGCATCTCCATGTGGGACCCACAGCGCAACCGTTATGAGTTCTTCCACGCGGATACCGGGCTGTCAAAATACGCCGATGGCGGTGGCGGTTACTTCCTGGTCACCGGCGACCAGAACACCCATATTCTGGTGCCCGATGTGGGCCCGGTCAAAACCGTGGTCAGGCGCCTGGAAAAACTGGATAAGAACGAATTCACCTACTCTCGCGAAGTCCCTCGCGACATGGTTGCTGGCAACCCTCCTGTTCGAATCTATGTCGTGCATACGCCTTATATCGGCCCGATAAAAACGGCGCTGTCGAACTAGTCAGCGCTCACGCCTGACGCGACGCCTCTTACATTCATAGCCTGCGAGGTACCCAAGATGAATCCAAGTAACGCTCTCACGTCACTGTTAATACCTGTGCTGTTGACGGTTGCTTTGTTGCCCGCAGCAGCCACTGCCAACACCGCCGCGCCCGCCAGCGTAAACACTGTGGCGGCCACAGCTGATAACGCCGTTATGTTAACGGTGTTTCTCAAACATGATCAGTCGCGGCCCTTGAGCGAACTGAAGACACAATTGGCCAAGCAGGCGTTTCACACGGCATTTCCTCCTGCCGGGGTTGAAGTGGTCAGTTGGAATGTAACCATGGGCATCGGACAGATCGTGGTGCTACGCCTGCCGGCTTCGCGCCTGGTAGAGGTCAATCTGGCGATAGAACGCACTGCCTGGGGCGTCTACACAACGGAATTTTATCCTACCTATGATTTCAGGCCGATCGCGCAAGCAGAGCAGATCCAGGCGCGGCAGGCGGATCCTGCCCAATAACGGCAATGTGGCGGCTGCCGCTTGAGGAAGCTGCGGCATCGCGCGGAGAATACATTCCACAACAAATCTATTTTCGAATCGGCTCCGTTACTGTACTTTCCAGACAGTATCCGCCTACATCCCGAGAACCCTTCCATGCCTCGCGTCTCCCGCAAACAAGCCGAACTGAACCGCGAAATCATCGTAGAGGCTGCCACGCATCTGTTTCGTGAGCGCGGGTTGCACGGCATCAGCCTGTCGGACGTAATGGCCGCAGCCGGCCTGACCCACGGCGGTTTCTATGGGCACTTCGCGTCCAAGGAAGCATTGGCGACGGAGGCGTGCCAAAAGGCGTTCGAGCAATCGAACCTGGGCTGGCAGGAAAAAATCAGCCGCAGTGATGATGTGCGCGCCGCCCGTGAAGCCATCCTGCGCCCGTATTTTTCCACCCACCACCGTGACAACCCTGGCGACGGCTGCCCCATTTCGGCCTTCACCCCGGACATGTGCCATGAGCCCGCTGACACGGCGTTGCAACACACCTTTATTGAGGGTGTTGAACAGTCACTGCAGGTTTTTGCACAGCTTCAGGACGAAGACCGTCAGGCGATGCTCGCCAAGTACGCAATGATGATTGGTGCCGTCACGCTCGCCCGTGCGACGCGCGGCAGCAGCTTGTCAGATGAATTCCTCGAAGCGGCAAGAAACACTCTGCTGCCAGCGTGAAAGTCGGAAAGCGCCGTTGACAGCCACACGCCCGCCCCAGCATGATCGGGCCATGCACCTCATTCAGCGCTGCCTCACCCGTACCACCACCACGACCGCTTATGGCGGGTCGTGCGGTGGCTGTGGGTGCGTAAGCTAAAGCCCCCCAGAACACCCCAAGGCCCCGCCAGCAATGGACGGGGCCTTTTTATTGCCCCGCCCGCTGGCCACTGCAAGGAGCAAGACCATGGCAAATGCCCTGTTGATCATCGATATGCAAACCGGTTTATACGACGGGCCGGAACAGCCCTTCGAGCGCGAGCGCGTGCTGGGCACCATCAACCAGCTTATCCAGCGCGCCCGCAAGGCCAACGCGCCCCTCTTTGTCGCTCGCCACACTGGCCCGACGGGGTCGCCGATTGCAGCTGGCAGCCCACTCTGGCAACTGTGGCACGGCCTCGACGTGGACGAGGCCCGCGACCACCTGTTCAATAAAACCCGCCCCAGTTGCTTCCTGGGCACTGAGTTGGCGCAACAACTGGCAGCGGCGCAGGTCGATGAATTAGTGGTGGTCGGCATGAAAACCCAGTTTTGCATCGACACCACGTGCCGAGTGGCGGTGGAGCTTGGGTTTTCGGTGGTACTGCCCGAGGACGGCCATACCTGCATGGACACGCCGACGTTGTCGGCCAAGGCGATCATCGAGCATCACAATGCGACCTTGGCGGGGGCATTCGTAAAGCGGGTGAAAGCGCAGGATATTGAGTTCTAGCAGCGGCTGTGCGGGATTTTTCTGATTGAACAAATCGTTACGTCTTACAAATCCCGCATACTCCTTCTATCAAACCCTTCAGGAAGAGCCTTCCGATGTCCACCACTGTTCTGGTCCTGGTTGAAACCATCAACGAATACCTGCAAATCATCGAGAGCAATGACTTTCATGTGATTCTGGCACCCACACCGGCCGAACGTGCCCAAGCGATCAAGGCCCATGGCGCGCAGATCAAGGCGGTACTCACCCGTGGCCCGCTGGGGCTGTATGCCGAGGAAATCGCCGCGCTGCCGCTGCTGGAAATCATCTGTGTAATCGGCGCCGGCTATGAGCACGTGGACCTGCAGGCAGCGAGCAATCGCGGGATCGTGGTCACCAACGGCGCCGGCGTGAATGCGCCGTCAGTGGCGGACCATGCCATGGCCTTGCTGCTGTCACTGGTGCGCGGCATTCCCCAGACCGATGCGGCAGTGCGGCGCGGTGAATGGCCGAAAGTGATGCGCCCGTCCCTGGGCGGCAAGCAACTGGGCATCCTTGGCCTCGGCGCAGTGGGCATGGAGATTGCCAGGCGTGCCGCCCTCGGCTTTGGCATGGAGGTGAGTTACCACAACCGCCAGCCTCGCGATGATGTGGACTACACCTACTGCGCAACCGCCGTAGAGCTTGCGCGCACCTCGGACTTCCTGATCCTGGCCACGCCCGGCGGTGCCAGCACCCGCCACTTGATTGATCGCCATGCCTTGGACGCCTTGGGGCCGAACGGTTACCTGGTCAACATCGGACGCGGCAGCGTGGTGGTGACGGCCGACCTGGTGGCTGCGCTGGAGCAACGACGGATTGGCGGCGCCGCGCTGGATGTGTTCGACGATGAACCGAAAGTGCCCGACGCCCTCAAGCGCCTGAGTAATACCGTGCTCACCTCCCATGTCGCCGGCCTGTCGCCGGAAGCGGCCCATGACACCGTGCAACGCGTGGCCGATAACCTGGTGGAATACTTTGCCGGCCGCCCAGTGCTGACACCGGTTACCCTGCCGCCGCGCAACTAGTAGCGATTAGCCAGCGCCGACGCAAAACCCTGACTACACTGCTTGCGGGGATGCTCAGGACGTCGGTGCTGGACCGGCGAAGGAACGCACAATGATTGGCCATGGATTCGGCCCGGCCCGCCAACGCGGCGCCATCGGCCTGATAGGCGCGGTAACCCTGGGTATTGCGCTGCTGTTTCTGCTGCTGGTGGTCGACAGCGGTCGCCTGTACCTGGAGAAGCGCAAATTGCAGCGTGTGGCCGATACGGCTGCGCTGGAAGCGGTGAGCCGCAGCGGCACATGCGCGGCGCCCGCTAACAATGCCGCGCAATTTGCGACCGAAAGCGCGGCGCGCAACAACTTTAGCCTTGACGACAATCGCACGCTGGCGACCGCCTGCGGCACCCTGGCCACCGGCGCGGATTTTATGCGCACGTTCAGCCCCGACCCGAGCAAAACCGATGCCATCCGGGTGATTGCCACCCATCGCGTGCACACCAGCCTGGCCCATGGCTTGCTCACGCTGCTCTCGGGCCAGCCGGTCAACCTGACAACACTGCTCAGCGCCACCGCCGTCGCCGCCGCACCCACCCCAACGGTTGCCCAACTCACGGTTCGCAGCACCTTGTTAACGGTGGACAGCACCAAGTCTGTCGCCCTCAACGCCTTGATCGGCGGCCTGCTGGGCGGCAAGTTGCAGTTGGACGCAGTCGGCTGGAATGGGCTGCTCAATACCGATATCAGCTTGCTCAAGTACCTGGATGCACTGGCCATCCAATTGAAAGTCAGCGCCGGTAACTACGACCAACTGCTCAAGACCGATGCCACCGTCGGCCAATTGATCCAGGCGGCCATCGATGTGCTCAAGCTGGGCGGTGATGCGGTCAAAGTGGTGATCAACAACCTGGAAGCCATCAAGCTGATTGCGCCGGGCACGCAGATCCTGCACCTGGGCGACCTGATCAATATCCAGAACGGCACCGACAAAAGTGCGCTGGACGTGAACCTGCAACTGTTCAACCTGATTCAGGGTTTTGTGCAGCTGTCGAACAAGGCCAGCGCGGTCGCTGTGGAGCTGCCGGTGGATGTACTGGGCCTGCTCGGCGTGACCGTGTCGACCAAAGTGATCGAGCCCGGGCAGGTCTCCAGCATCGGCAACCCCAAAGATATCGCCAAGCAGCCCATCTATGTGCGCACCGCTCAGGTGCGCACCTTGATCTCGATCAAACTGCCGATCGTCACGCTAGTCAACAACCTGCTGGGGGGCACGGTGCAAGCGCTCAGTGACCTGCTGGGCGGCCTGTTTGGCTTGCTCGACCCCAATTGTTGCCTGGTTGCCAGCCTGCAAATCGGCGACACCCTCGACATCGCCCTGGAAGCCGCTGGCGGCAGCGCCATGGTCACTGGCTACAGTTGCGACAGCGGCAAAAAGTCGTTGTCGGTACTCGGCGAAACCTCGGCATTGCGCGCGATGATTGGCCAGGTTGACCCCAAGAATCTTTACTCGTCCACAGAAAAGCTCAAGGTAGACGAGTACCCGGTGGTGGATATCGGCACTAAAACCTGCAAGCGCGGCACCGGCGTGTGTGGCGACAGGCAGGCCTTTGCGGCGGGTGGCCTGGGCATCCGAATCGACAGTGACGTGCTGAAAACCCAGCGTGCGCACACCTACACCGAGCCGCCCGCGATCAACCAGCAACCGCTCTATTACGCATTCGCCAGCTCGAACGCGGTCAGCAGTCTCAAGGAAACACTCAACGGCATTCAACTGATCAACCACCCGCCCAAAATGGCCAGCCTGTTGGGCGCCGTGTTGGGCCTGGTCACGGGCGTGGTCAACGGCTTGCTCACCACCCTGGGCGGCTTGATTGCCGGGCTGCTCGGTCCGCTGCTGGACCCTATCGTCAACAACTTGCTCGCCGGCCTGGGCATCGACCTGGCAAAAGTCGAAATCGGTGCCAACCTGTCGTGCAACCCCGGTGGCCGGGCCATGCTGGTGATTTGAGCACATCAGGCCCGCTGATCATCGTCCAACACGCTAACCTATTAAGCCGCCCCGACCTTGTCGCTGGGCGGCGGTGCGCATTAGATTAGCCAATAGTCCAAGGCCTTTAGAATAAGCAGAAGGGATAAGCATGGCGCTTAACGACCAATCGACCCAGATTCGCCCCGGCGAAGAACTTGATGCCAGCCTCATCGATCCCTACCTCAAGGCGCATATTCCGGGCCTTGCCGGCACGGTCAAGATCAGCCAGTTCCCCGGTGGCGCATCCAACCTGACTTACCTGCTGGAATACCCCGGCCAGGAATTCGTGCTGCGCCGCCCGCCGTTTGGCCATAAAGCCAAGTCCGCCCACGACATGGGCCGCGAATACCGCATTCTCAACCAGCTCAAGGACGGCTTCCCGTATTGCCCCAAAGCCTATGTGCACTGCCTTGATGAGTCGGTGATCGGCGCCGAATTCTATGTGATGGAGCGCGTCAACGGCATCATACTGCGCTCCGACCTGCCGGCCGAATTGGGCCTGGACGCGGCCAAGACCGAGGCGCTGTGCAAAAGCTTTATCGACAAATTCGTCGAGTTGCACCAAGTCGATTACGCCGCCTGCGGCCTGGCCGACCTGGGCAAGCCCGAAGGTTATGTAGCACGCCAGATCCGCGGTTGGAGCGACCGCTACGAAAAAGCCCTGACACCCGACGCGCCCAGCTGGGAAAAGGTGCGCGCGTGGCTTAACGACAAGATGCCGGCCGACCACCCGACTTCCAGCATCGTGCACAACGACTACCGCTTCGACAACGTGATCCTCGACCCGCACAACCCGATGCAGATCATCGGCGTGCTGGACTGGGAACTCACCACGTTGGGCGACCCGCTGATGGACCTGGGCAACACCCTCGCCTACTGGATCGAAGCCGCCGACCCTGCGCCCGTGCAACTGATGCGGCGCCAGCCGAGCAACGCGCCCGGCATGCTCACGCGCCGCCAGTTTGTGGATTACTACGCCGAACGTGCGGGCATCCAGATCGATAATTTCGACTTTTACTACACCTACGGCCTGTTCCGCCTGGCCGGCATTGTGCAGCAGATCTACTACCGCTTTTTCCACGGCCAGACCCAGGACAAACGCTTTGCGCAGTTCATCCATATGAACAAGCTGCTGGAGCAAATGAGCCTGAATGTCATCGCTAAATCAGCCCTCTGACTACAAGAGCAAGGAACCCAGCATGTCCAAGACCCATCTGTTCGACCTCGACGGCAAGATCGCATTTGTTTCCGGCGCCAGCCGTGGCATTGGTGAAGCCATCGCCAAGCTCCTGGCCCAGCAAGGTGCGCACGTGATCGTTTCCAGCCGCAAGCTCGAAGGCTGCCAGCACGTGGCCGACGCGATCATCGCCGCCGGCGGCAAAGCCACCGCCGTGGCCTGCCATATTGGCGAAATGGAACAGATTACCCAGGTGTTCGCCGGCATCCGTGAGCAGTTCGGACGCCTGGATATCCTGGTCAACAATGCCGCGACCAACCCGCAATTCTGCAACGTGCTGGACACCGACCTGGGTGCGTTCCAGAAGACCGTTGACGTGAACATTCGCGGCTACTTCTTCATGTCCGTGGAGGCCGGCAAGCTGATGCGCGACAACGGCGGCGGCAGCATCATCAACGTGGCCTCGATCAACGGCATCTCCCCCGGTGTATTCCAGGGCATCTACTCGGTGACCAAGGCCGCCGTGATCAACATGACCAAGGTGTTTGCCAAGGAGTGCGCGGCGTTCGGCATCCGTTGCAACGCCCTGCTGCCGGGCCTGACCGACACCAAGTTCGCCTCGGCGCTGGTCAAGAACGACTCGATCCTGAAGATGGCCCTGGCGCAGATCCCACTCAAGCGCGTGGCCGACCCGAGCGAGATGGCCGGTGCGGTGCTGTTCCTGGCCAGTGACGCGTCCAGCTACACCACCGGTGTGTCACTGAATGTGGACGGTGGCTTCCTGTCCTGACCCGACCTTGCAGGCACCGCAACCCCCCTGTGGGAGCAAGCTTACTGTGGGGCAGCAAGCTTACTGTGACCTGCAAGCCTACCGTGACCAGCAAGCTTACTGTAACCAGCAAGCCTACTGTGACCAACAAGCTTACTGTAACCAACAAGCTTACTGTAACCAGCAAGCTTACTGTGGCGAGCAAGCTTGCTTGCGCTGGGGTGCGAAGCGCCCCTAAAAAATCGCCTAACCGCTCGCAATCCAGCGGGAGCTAGTTCTCTCGCCACACACTCAAGGACGCTTAAACTCTTGCCGTAGCGCCTCTATGCGCGGTCGGCACACACAGCCCTCAAGGTGATCATTGACCATCCCCATCGCCTGCATCAGCGCGTACATCGTGGTTGGGCCAACAAAGGTCCAGCCGCGCTTTTTCAAGGCTTTGGACAAACGCACCGACGCCGGTGACGTCGGGTTACCGGTCCAATAAGCCATGTCCACCACCGCCGGGCGTTCCTCTGGCGTGGGTTCAAACGCCCACAACCAGCGTGCCAGCGAACCGGTCTGGTCCACCAACTCACAAGCCCTGCGCGCGTTGTTGATGGTCGAGACAATCTTCGCGCGGTTACGCACGATGCCTGGGTCGTTCATCAGCCGCTCGATATCAGCCTCGGTGTAGTGGGCCACACGGCGAAAATCAAACCCTTCGAACGCCGCCCGAAACTGCTCGCGCTTGCGCAAAATGGTGATCCACGCCATGCCTGCCTGAAAACCTTCCAGGCAAATCTTCTCGTACAACTGGATATCGTCTGCGACCGGCACGCCCCACTCGGCATCGTGGTAACGCGGGTATTCGGCGGCGGCGGTACGCCAGGTGCAGTGCGTCTGCCCGGCTGCGTCGGTGGTCAGTCCCGGTTTATCCATGCATCACCTCGCCAATCAAGGCGCGGATGATAAGCGAAAAAAATTCCCGCCTGCTAACCGCTCAAGCATCACCCTTACCGACCAACTGGTCAGACCGGGACCTGCCAACCGTCGAATATTTACTTGTGATTTGAAAAAAACCCAGCGTAGACTGGCCGCGCACTGGACTTACCGGTAAGACCACAACAATTAAGCCCTGGAACCACCAGGGCACCGAATAGAGATCCCTCCCATGCTCAGATGGTGCTCGCGTTCGATTTTCCTGCAAGTCGTGATTGGCCTGATGCTCGGCATAATTTGCGGCCTGGCCCTTCCCGAATTCTCCTCGCAACTCAAACCCCTGGGTGACGGCTTTATCAAGCTGATCAAAATGCTGATTGGCCTGATCGTATTCTGCGTGGTGGTCAGCGGTATTTCCGGTGCCGGCGACTTGAAGAAAGTCGGGCGCATCGGCTTGAAATCAGTGATCTACTTTGAAGTGCTGACCACCGTCGCCCTGGTGATCGGCCTGATCATGGCCTTCAGCACCGGTATCGGCCAAGGCGCCAATATTCACTTGGAGCAGCTGTCGTCCGCCGGCCTCAATGAGCTGGCCGACAAGGGCCAGCACATACGCGGCACCAGCCAGTTCCTGATGGACCTGATTCCCAATTCAGTAATCGGTGCCTTTGCCGACAACAATGTGCTGCAAGTGCTGCTGTTTTCGGTGCTGTTCGGCAGCGCGCTCAACCTGGTGGGCGAAGCCGCTTCCGGTATCTCACGGCTGATCAACGAGCTTAGCCACGTGATCTTTCGCATCATGGGCATGATCGTGCGCCTGGCGCCAATTGGCGTATTCGGCGCCATTGCCTTCACCACCAGCACCTACGGCCTCGATTCTCTGCAACACCTGGGCAGCCTGGTGGGCTTGTTCTACCTGACCTGCTTTGCCTTTGTCGGGCTGGTGCTGGGCCTGGTGATGCGCTTGTCGGGCCTGCGCATGTTGCCGTTGCTCAAGTACCTGCGCGAAGAGCTGCTGATCGTGATGGGCACTGCCTCCTCCGACGCGGTGTTGCCGCAGATCATGCGTAAACTCGAGCACCTGGGCATTGGCAGCTCCACCGTCGGCCTGGTGATTCCGACCGGTTATTCGTTCAACCTCGACGGTTTCTCGATCTACCTGACCCTGGCCATTGTGTTTATCGCCAATGCCACCGGCACACCGCTGTCGATGACTGATTTGCTGACCATCCTGCTGGTGTCGTTGATCACCTCCAAAGGTGCCCACGGCATTCCAGGTTCGGCGCTGGTGATTTTGGCGGCCACACTGACCGCGATCCCGGCGATTCCGGTGGTGGGCCTGGTGCTGGTGCTGGCGGTGGATTGGTTCATGGGCATTGGCCGCGCGCTGACTAACCTGATCGGCAACTGCGTGGCCACCGTGGCCATCGCCCGTTGGGAAAAAGATATTGATATCGAGCGCGCCAATAAGGTGCTCGATGGCCAGCAAGGGTATGCCTTCCAGGCCAAAAAGCCGGTACTGCCGGCGCATCAGGAGTTCTAGCAACACGATCCAACTGTGGGAGCTGGCTTGTCGGGTCGCCGCATCGCTGCGATAGCGGTGGGTCAGCCATAGAGATGTTGGCTGGCAGTCAGTCATCGCAGCGATGCGGCGACCCGACAAGCCAGCTCCCACATGGAATCGCGACCCTATTGGCAACATCCAAGGAGACGTAGACGTGATCAGCACTTCAACCGTCGTCAACTCAGTCGTAGAAAAACTGCGCGCCGCACTCAAGCGGGGCCAGTGGCGCCAGGGCGACATGCTCCCCGGGCAGCGTGAACTGGCCGAGCAGATGGGCATCAGCCGCCCGAGCCTGCGCGAAGCCGTGATCGTGCTGGAAACCCTCGGCCTGGTGCGTTCGATGCCCGGCAAAGGTGTGGTCGTACTGGAAACCAGCGTCAGTGAGCCGCACGCCAGCGACGCGGTGGCCGACGCCAGCCTCGAAGATATCCTGCAACTGCGCTACACCCTCGAACCTTTCATTGTCGGCCTGGTGGCCCAGTCCATCAGTAGCAAGGAAGTCGGCCAACTGCGCCTGACCTTGATGGACATGCGCGAAGCCCTGGATGCCGGTGACGCCGAAGCGGGCATGAACGCTTACATCGGCTTTCATGAAGAGTTGTTCGCGCTGACTTCCAACCCGATCTTCCAGAACGTGGTGCAGCAAACCAGCAACGCCCTCAAGCAAAGCGCCCAGGTATTGCGCAATTCGCCTGAACACCTGGCCGAACGCCTGCAGGAAAACGAGGCGGTGGTGCGCGCGATCCGCAACAAGAACAGCGCCCTGGCCAGCGCCGAAATGCGCCGGCACATCCTCCAGGAAGGTTTGCGCATGGGCATTCGTTTGAATATCCCGGATGACCATCTGGGCAGCTGATTTTTTGGAGACTGGCCATGAGCGCCCACGCCCTGCAACGCAATGCCGTCCTCCCTGCCCTGCGCCTGGTTGGCGGCAAAAAACCTTCGGTGGATGACATCTACCCACGCCTGTTCGACGCCATCCTCGAACAACGCATCGCCCCGGCCAGCCGGTTTACCGAAGAGAGCCTGGGCGAAACCTTTGGCGTTAGCCGCAGCGTGATCCGCCGGGTATTGGCCAAGCTGTCCCATCAGCAAGTGATCATCCTGCGCCCCAACCAGCGCGCCCAGGTGGCGGCACCGGATGCGCAGCAGACGCGGCAGATTCTCGAAGCACGGCGGCTCACGGAGCTGACGGTGGTACAACTGGCTTGCGTACAGGCCACGCCTGCGCACGTTCGCCAACTGCGCGAGCTGATCGCGCGTGAACGCGAGTGCATCGAGCGCGATCAACGCGGCCCGGCGATTCGCCTGTCCGGGGAATTCCACCTGCAACTGGCTGCAATGGCACGCAACGCGCCATTGGCACAGTTCCTCAACAGTTTGGTGCCGTTGACGTCGTTGATCATTGCGCAATATGAAGCGAAAGCCTGCACGTACTGCGCGTGGCAGGAGCATCTTGCGATTGTGGATGCGGTCGAGCAACGCGACGTGCACAGCGCGACAAGCCTGATGACGCGGCATCTGGATCACCTGGAAGCCAAACTGCTTAGTCGTCATACCCTCACTGCGCTTGAGTAGCGCTGGCGAGTACAGCCCATTGTCGGTGTTGAGGGGTAAACAAGGCACACACTGACAACTCGCTTGGGAAACGCCCTACATTTCCAGCGCTCGCGAAGCAGCAGAATGCATTCATTCCTAACAGAAAGTCCTACATACGAATGAATACTTCTATGCGACCTCTCACCTTTACCTTGCTCGCCGCCCTTTTTATCCCATTGCTCACTGCGTATGCACACGCCGGTGAAGAGGCAATCATCACTCCTGGGCACCCCGTGTGGCTGCTTGAGCGGCCCGACGTCGACAGCCCGATGTTGACCACCGCACGGACTTTTGGTGACAGCACTTATAACGATTTCCACACCAAGGCCAGCCTGCAAATCAGCTGCCACCCGCAAAACCCAACGGCCTGGCTGGCGCTGCAAATAACCCCGGAACCGCTGGGCTTCGACATTGAGCCATTTCATGGCAAAGACGCCAGCACCCAAGGGCCTTTGCGTATGACGACGGGAACCCGCACGGCCATCGAGTTGGCAGTCAATGGCGTTTGGACGTACGCCGGGGTTTTCCAGATAGGCGCGGTCTTTGCGCTCAGCACCCAGGTGCCGCGCGATGAACTGGCCTACTGGGCCAGTGATGCCTCACGGGGCCAGACGTTGAAACTTTTGTTGGCCCCTGCCCTGGCAGGCGGCAAGCCGCTGACGGCAACCTTTACATTGCCGGCAAACAACAATGGGTTGAAAAAAGTTATTCAGCCGTGCCTGGGAAAGGTCGGCGCGTGAGAGCGCCTGGACACAGTGTGGGAGCTGGCTTGCCTTATGCCAGTCAGCTAAGACATAGCCGGTAATTGTGGCGAGGGAGCTTGCTCCCGCTGGACTGCGTAGCAGTCCCATTTTTGGGGCCGCTCCGCGCCCCAGCGGGAGCAAGCTCCCTCGCCACAGGTTACTGGTTGTCAGTTCTAGCTCTTGACTGGCAGGCATTATGGCTTGTCTGCGATGGCGGTGGGTCAGCCAGCCCTCTTTTCACTCAAAGACCGCTATCGCAGGCAAGCCAGCTCCCACATTGGGTTTGTGGTGTTTGGTGAAGGGTGTTCCAACAAAAAGCCCCCGCATCTCACGATGCGGGGGCTTTTTGTTTTACCGAGGGATCAAGCCGGTTGCAGCACCGACTGACCGCTCAACGCCAGGTCGAGCAACTCACGGTTGGCGACCGCATACATGGCGTAGTCCGTGCCTACCGCTGCACGGATTTCCACCATCATTGCGCGCCAGCGATCGGCCATGTCCTGGTGCTGCTCAAGCCATAGCGCCACGCGGGCCTCCATGTCTTGTGGCGCATCGGCCATTTGCAGAACCGAAATGGTGATCGCCCGTTGCTGCCAGTCCACGTCGTCGCGGAACGCTTCGCGAGCCTGGGCCTGCCAGTTGTTGGCCACCGGCAGATCGCTGATCTGCTGCAGGTACCACGGCAGGTCCAGCGCGCTGCCGACGGCGAAGTAGGCCTTGGCCACTTCGGCGGCGTCATGCCCGGTCACGTCTGCGGCTTCGATGATCGGCAGCAAGGTGTACAGGTGGGTAGTGCCTGCAACCATGCGTGCCAACAACTCCGGTACGCCGGCTTCGGTGTAGGCCTGGTAGCGGTTCTGCCAGCCTTCGCGGGTCGGGCCTTCCAGCAGTTCGTCGAGCTTGAGGCCCAACGCCGCCAGGTGCGGACCGAAGTGCGCGGTGTCACGACCAGCGTCCTGCTCGTTGCGACGGCTGCGCAGGAACCAGCGCGTGGCACGACGGCCCAGGCGCATCAGCTCATCCATCAGCTCCAGTTGCACGTCAGCGGACACCTGGTGGTCCAGGGCTTCGATCTGACGGAACCAGTGCGGGAGGTGGAAGATGTCACGCACGATCACATAAGCGCCCGCCACGTTCGCCGGGCTCATGCCGGTCGACTCTTTGAGTCGCTGAACGAAGGTGATGCCCATGTGGTTGACCAGGTCGTTGGCGATCTGGGTGCTGACGATTTCGCGCTTGAGACGGTGACGACGCATGGCTTCGCCGAACTTGGCGACCAGGCTCGGTGGGAACGCGGTCTCCATGTCCCGGGTCAGGTAGTCGTCGTCCGGCACCAGCGACTTGAGCAGGGCTTCCTTGAGGTCGATCTTGCTGTAGGAGATCAACACCGACAGCTCAGGACGGGTCAGGCCCTTACCAGTGGAGGCACGCTCGACAAGCTGTTCTTCGGTCGGCAGGTACTCGATGGCGCGGTCCAGCTTGCCACGGCCTTCCAGGTCGCTCATCAGGCGCTTGTACTCAGCGGCACGCTCGTAAGCCTTGCGCGCGGCCAGGGACAGAGCCTGGGTCTGCTTGTAGTTGTTGCCCAACACCAGGTTGCCGACTTCGTCGGTCATGCTCGCCAGCAACTGGTTGCGCTGCTTGTCGGTCATGTCACCGGCCTGCACCACTTCGTTGAGCAGGATCTTGATGTTCACTTCGTGGTCGGAGCAATCCACACCACCGGCGTTGTCGATGAAGTCGGTGTTGGAGCCGCCGCCATTGAGGCCGAATTCCACACGGCCCAATTGGGTCATGCCGAGGTTACCGCCCTCGCCCACCACCTTGCAGCGCAGCTCGTTGCCATTCACGCGCAGCGCGTCGTTGGCCTTGTCGCCTACATCGGCGTGGCTTTCGGTACTGGCCTTGACGTAAGTACCGATACCGCCGTTCCACAACAGGTCCACCGGCGCCTTGAGCAAGGCGTTGAGCAGTTCGGTCGGGGTCAGCTTGTCGGCCGAGATGTCGAAGCGTTCTTTCATCTGGGGCGAAATGGCGATGCTTTTGGCACTGCGCGAGAAGATCCCACCGCCTTCGGACATGATGCTGGTGTCGTAGTCGGTCCAGGCCGAACGCGGCAGCTCGAACATGCGCTGACGTTCGACAAAGCTGGTCGCCGGGTTCGGGTTCGGATCGATAAAGATATGCAGGTGGTTGAAGGCCGCGACCAGTTGCAGCTTGTCGGACATCAGCAAGCCGTTACCGAACACGTCACCGGCCATATCGCCGACGCCCACCACGGTGATGCTGTCTTCCTGCACGTTGATGCCGCGCTCACGGAAGTGACGCTGCACACCCACCCACGCGCCCTTGGCGGTGATGCCCATTTTCTTGTGGTCGTAACCGGCCGAACCACCGGAAGCGAACGCATCGCCCAGCCAGAAGCCGTAGTCGATGGCAATGCCGTTGGCGATGTCGGAGAAGGTCGCAGTGCCCTTGTCCGCCGCAACCACCAGGTACGGATCATCGTCGTCATGGCGCACGACGTTGACCGGTGGCACCAGAGCGCCGTCCTTGAGGTTGTCGGTAATGTCCAACAGGCCCGAAATGAAGATGCGGTAGCAGGCGATGCCCTCGGCCGCGATCTCGTCGCGGGTGCCGCCCAACGGCAGGCGACGCGGCAGGAAGCCGCCTTTGGCGCCCACCGGCACGATCACCGAGTTCTTCACTTGCTGGGCTTTTACCAGGCCGAGCACTTCGGTACGGAAGTCTTCTTCACGGTCGGACCAGCGCAGGCCGCCACGCGCAACGTTACCAAAGCGCAGGTGGACGCCTTCAACGCGCGGCGAGTACACGAAGATTTCAAATTTCGGCACCGGCTTGGGCAGCTCAGGAATCGCACGCGGGTCGAACTTGAAGCTGAAGTACGACTTGTTCTGGCCGTTGGCGTCGGTCTGGTAGAAGTTGGTACGCAGGGTGGCCTTGATCAGGTCCAGGTAGCGACGCAGGATGCGGTCTTCGTTAAGCACCTGAACATCATCCAGGGCCGTAAGAATAGCTTGTTCCAGGCGTTGCTGCTTGTCTTCCAGGTCGTCAGCGGTGAGCTTGCGCGCCAGGTAGAAGCGGGTCTTGAACAACCGGGTCAACTCACGCGCGATGTCGGTGTGGTTGTTCAGGGTGCTGGCGATGTAACCCAGGTCGAAGCCCAGGCGGATCTGCTTGAGGTAACGGGCGTAAGCACGCAGCAGCGCCACGTCGCGCCAAGGCAGGCCGGCGGTAAGTACCAGGCGGTTGAACGCATCGTTTTCGGCATCACCATGCACGATGTGCACGAACGCGTCTTGCAGCGTGTCGTTGAGCTGCTGGATGTCCAGGTTCACGCCTTCGGCAGCGATGAAGGCAAAATCATGGATCCAGAACTCACGGCCATTGGCGTGACGCAGGCGGTACGGGAACTCACCCAGCACGCGCAGGCCAAGGTTTTCCAGGATCGGCAGCACGTCGGACAGCGCCAGTGGCGTGTCGGCGTGGTAGAGCTTGCAATGCAGCTCACGCTGGCCGGAGACCTGGCCCAGCGGCTGGTAGAAGCTCATGACCAACGGGTTGGCTTCGGTCAGGCTGTTGAGGTGCTGCATATCGACCACAGCCGAATGCGCGGCAAAACGCTCGCGGTAACCTGCCGGGAAACCTTTCGGGAAGTCTGCCAGCACGTTGGTGCCCTGCGCTTCGCCGAAGCTTTCCACCACCAGGCTGGCGTAGTCGTCCTGCCAGCTGCGGCAGGCCTGCACCACTTCTTTTTCCAGTTGAACCGGGTCGATGTCCAGGCGGTTCTTCGGGTCCACCCGCAGAATCAGCTGCACACGGGCCAGTACGGACTCGGAGAAGAAGGTCCAGAACTCGCAGTCCGAGGCTTTCAGGCGATCCATCAGCACTTGCTGGATCTTCTGGCGCACTTCGGTGGAATAGATATCGCGCGGCACGTAGGCCAGGCAGTAGCAGAAACGGCCGTACGGGTCTTTGCGCAGGAACACGCGGATCTTGTTGCGCTCCTGGATCTGCACGATCGACATCACGGTGTTGAACAGCTCGTCGACCGGGGTCTGGAACAGGTCATCACGCGGCAAGACTTCAACCACCTGGGCCAGCTCTTTGCCCAAGTGCGCCTTGGCCTGGAAGCCCGAGCGACGCTCGATTTCCGCGACTTTACGGCGGATGTAAGGGATAACACGCACGCTTTCGCCGTACACCGACGAGGTGTACAGGCCCATGAAACGGTGTTCCTTGATGACCTTGCCGTCGGCGCTGATCTCACGGATCGACACGTAGTCCGGGTAAGCCGGGCGGTGTACGCGGCTTGGGTGCGCGGCCTTGGCGAACGACAGTACGGTCGGTTCACGCAGGTAGGCCACGGCATAGTCTTCGATGCGCGTGTCTTCGGCGGTGAGGCCGGCACGCAGCAATTTGGTCAGACCGAGGAAGGAGCCGGTGTCATATTCGATATGACCGCCGTCCGCCTCGTCACGTACCACAAACTCTTCATAGCCAAGGAAGGTGAAGTGGTTGCCCACCAGCCATTCCAGGAAGCTCTTGATCTCGGCTTTTTCTTCGCCGTCGATGCTGAACTGGCTCGCGTCGATACCGGCCAGCAGGTCCTGGACCTTGGCTTTCATCGGCTCGAAGTCGGCCACGGCCACGCGCACTTCGCCCAACACTTGCTCAAGCTCTTTGCTCAGCACGTTGAGTTCGGCGGCATTCGCGCAACGGTCGATTTCCAGGTACATCAGCGATTCTTGCTGGATGCCTTCGCCCTGGGTGCCTTTTGGCAGGATTTCCAGCAACTCGCCTTTTTTGCCGCGACGCACGCTGAGCACGGTGGTTTGCAGGGTGTGGATGCTGTAGCCACGGCGGTTCAGCTCGGTACGTACCGAGTCGACCAAAAAGGGCAGGTCATGGTGCAGCACTTCGACTGCGGTGTGGGTCGACTGCCAGCCATGACGTTCGTAATCGGGGTTGTAGACCCGCACTTGCGGTTGGGTATGGTCAAAGCGCTCAAGCAGGCGCCAGGCAGACAGGGTGCAACCGGCCAGGTCGGAAAGGCGACGCTGGGTCAGTTCGTCCAGGGAAATAATGCCGAAAAATTGCTCAGCGAACAGCGCCACTTGTGGCAGTGCCTGTTCACTGATGTGCTGCGCCAGTGCCGCTTGCAGTTGATGCTGGAAGTCGGACTTGCTGGCTGCGGTGAAGAACGCCATCTGTGGTACTCCGCTTGGGCTTGTTATTGATGGAAGCGTCGCGTGTTATCCCCTTGCGGGGAGACCGTCAGCTCTGTTCGTCGCTAACCATATAACGAATCGAGGTGACAGGTGGGTGAAGCTGGACAAGACAATGAGGTCACATACAACTTCCATAAGATGTACGCCACGCCAGGCGACGGTACGACGGGCAGGTCAGGCTCCCGGCACAGGGCACATCCGTTGCGCAGCTTAACGAGTGTAGGAAGACAGCTGCTTGCGACGCTGCGACATATTCGGTCATCGGTACGCAGGCTTGGGGTTGCGACTTGGGCAACCCGGATTTTTCCGAGGAAAAACCGGCTACTTTCAACCTTTCGAGTATCAAAAATGACTGGTATTGCCCGTCAGGTCATGCTCTGGGTCTGACACAGAATGCAGCACAAAATTCGCCGCAATGGCACAATTGCCTCGCTGCGCTCTCCCCCCTACAGGATTTCCCATGCTGCAAATGAACACCGATGCACTGATGGCCACACCCTGCGACGACGAAGAAGACAACATGGCCATGCTTTGCTGCCACGGCAAAAATGGCGAGATGTTCATGCTCAGCCGTTACCCGGACGAAGATGAGGTTGAGCTGACCTGGGACTATGAGCCGTCGACCCTGGATGGGCTGAAAGTCACCTTGAGCGACACCACCCTGGTGATTGAACTGGCGGCGGGCGACGCCGATGCGCTGGGCAGCAAGGACTGTTTGGAGATCACCCATACCACCGCCGTATCGGATTTGGCTGAAGTAGAAGAAACCTTGCAGAACATCCTCAAGGGCACCGGTACTTTTACCCGAATTTAGGCTGTTACAAAGCTCAAATGTGGGAGCTGGCTTGCCTGCGATGGCATCACCGCGATCTGACAGTGATACCGAGGTGCGCGCATCGCCGCAGTGGGGTGGTGGGAGTACATATCCGTTGCTGCGGTAACGGCTTCTATTGGTTCCGCTCTTACAGCGGGTCACTTTTGTAAAGACACAAAAGTAACCAAAAAGTCTTCGCCCCAACACTCGGTGCCTCGCTTAGGCTCGGCATGCCCGCAATCCGCCAGTGATTTGGGGGGCCGCCGCGATGGGCCATCCTTGGCCCAGCGCGGCTAAACCGGCATCCCTGCCGGTTTACCCCCCAAATCCCTGTCAGATTCCGGCCATCGTGTTTAACGGGGCGATTTCAGATCAAGATCAAAAGCGCAGATCAAAAGACCGCTGACTTCGTCATCGAAAAGGATGTAAGGGCCAGAGCAACAGCAACAGCAACAGCAACAGCAACAGCAGAGCCATGCTCGGTCTAATGTGGGAGCTGGCTTGCCTGCGATAGCATCAACTCTGTGTAACTGATGTACCGAGGTGTCTGCATCGCAGGCAAGCCAGCTCCCACAGAAAAGCAGCTCTTCAGTGTATTCAGATAGGCTTTTGCCTTGCACTTGATCTGGCTTTTGATTCAACCACTCAGGTCGGCTTTCAGGCCGCCGTGCTGTAGATCTTGATCTTGATCTGCTTTTGATCTGAGACGCCCCGTTAACCACGATGGCCGAACGCAGGCTTGAATCCGTGGGTAACCCGGCAGGACGCCGGGTTAGCCGCGCTGGGCCAAGGATGGCCCATCGCGGCGGCCCACGGATTCAAGCCGGAGTGAGGGCACACCGAGCCTAAGCGAGGGGCCGAGGGGTGGGGCACAGACCTTTTGGTTACTTTTGGGGCGTTTGCCAAAAGTGACCCGCTGTAAGAGCGGAACCAATAGAAGCCGTTACCGCAGCAACGGATATGTACACCGACAAACCGCCATCGCAGGCAAGCCAGCTCCCACAGGGGCCGAGCATCCCCCCAGTGGAATTTGTGCGCTGCACACAAAAATCCTACAAGTTTTGCTAAAAATACCCACCACTCCGTTAGTCGCCACACCCCGCGATGCTTTAAAGTAGACACCCCAGGCCCGGCGGATTTTCTCGACGTTGGGGCTCATCTCTCCAGGAACCGTCATCGATGGAACATCGTGAAGCGCTGCTTGCGCTGCGAACCTTTCTTTCTACGCAGATTCTCGGCCAGGAAAAACTCATCGATCGCCTGCTGATCGCCCTGCTCGCCGACGGCCATATGCTAGTCGAAGGCGCACCGGGCCTGGCCAAGACCAAGGCCATCAAAGAGCTGGCCGAAGGCATTGAAGCGCAGTTCCATCGTATCCAGTTCACCCCCGACCTGCTGCCCGCCGACATCACCGGCACCGAGATCTACCGCCCGGAAACCGGCAGCTTCGTATTCCAGCAAGGCCCCATCTTCCACAACCTGGTGCTGGCGGACGAAATCAACCGCGCCCCGGCCAAGGTGCAATCGGCGCTGCTCGAAGCCATGGCCGAGCGCCAGGTCAGTGTGGGCCGCAGCACCTATGACCTGTCGCCGCTGTTTTTGGTCATGGCCACGCAAAACCCCATCGAGCAGGAAGGCACTTACCCGCTGCCCGAAGCCCAGCTCGACCGGTTCCTGATGCACGTCAAGATCGGCTTCCCGGACGCGGCCGTCGAACGACGCATCCTGCAACAAGCCCGTGGCGAAGCGCTCAATGGCGAAACCAAGCCCGAGCGGCGTGTAAGCCAACAGGCCATCTTTGCGGCGCGCAAGGAAATCCTTGGCCTGTACATGGCCGATGCGGTGGAGGAATACCTGGTGCAACTGGTCATGGCCACACGCACCCCGGCCAAGTTCGACCCCGAAATGGCCGAGTGGATCGCCTATGGCGCCAGCCCACGCGGCTCCATCGCCCTCGACCGCTGTGCCCGTGCGCATGCCTGGCTGGCCGGGCGCGACTTTGTGAGCCCGGAAGATATCCAGGCGGTGCTGTTCGACGTGCTGCGTCACCGCATCATCCTGTCGTTCGAGGCCGAAGCGGCCGGCATTGACCAGGACCGCGTGGTGCAACGCATTCTCGACGTCGTTGCCGTCGCTTGAACCCCATGAATGCCGGCGATGGAATCCGCGTCACGCTCAGCGAATTGATTGAGATGCGCCACCGCGTGCGCGAAGTGCAGCTGTTTTCCACGCCGAGCCAGCGCAGCCCGCTGATTGGCCTGCACCACTCCAAGCTGCGTGGCCGCGGTGTGGACTTCGACCAGGTGCGCGTCTACCAGGCCGGCGACGATGTACGCACCATCGACTGGCGTGTGACGGCGCGCACCCAGGAGCCGCACACCAAGCTGTTCCATGAAGAACGTGAACGACCGATTTTCATCATGGTGGAGCAAAGCTGCCGGCTGTTTTTCGGCTCCGGGCAAATGTTCAAATCGGTGCTCGCCGCCCAAGCGGCCAGCTTGATCGGCTGGGCCGCGCTTGGGCACAACGACCGCGTCGGCGGTTTGGTGTTCGGCGACAGCGAGCACTACGAAATCAAGCCCCGGCGCAGTAAGCAAAGCCTGCTGCAACTGCTCAACCGTCTGGTGCGCGTCAACCAGAGCTTGAATACCGAAAGCCGCCCCGAAGCCGACGCGTTGGGCATGGCCCTGCGCCGGGGTCGTGAAGTGCTGCGCCCGGGCAGCCTGGTGATTGTGATCTGCGATGAGCGCGCCTTGACCGAAGGTGCCGAACAACAGCTGAGCCTGCTGTCACGCCATTGCGACCTGTTGTTGTTGCCGATCTCCGACCCGCTTGACCATGCCCTGCCCGCCGCCGGGCTGCTGCGTTTTGCCGAACGTGGCGCGCAATTGGAGCTGGACACGCTGAATTTCGATTTGCGCCAGGCCTATAAAGCCCAGGCTGAGGAACGCATTGCGCGTTGGGAATTGCTGGCACAGAAGCTGCGCATTCTATTGATGCCCCTGAGCACCCAAAGCGAGATGGTCGAGCAATTGCGCGAATACCTCAACCCGCAACGCCCGGTTAAAAAGCAATGAGCAGCCTCGACCAACTGCAGCCACTGATCGCCCCGCCGGCCATCGGGTTCTGGCCGCCTGCGCCGGGTTGGTGGTTGTTGCTGCTGGTGATTCCACTGTTGGGCTGGGGCCTGTGGTGGTTGCGCCGGTTCCTGCCCACACGCCGCCCCGTGGCCCGCGCCGAACAACCGCTCGACCCGCTGCGCATCGCCGCCCTGGCCGAACTTGCGCTGATGCCCAAACCCTACGGCGGCGCACCCGCCGGTGCCTGGCTGCAACAACTCAATGGCCTGCTCAAGCGCTTGTGCCGCAACGACTACCCGTACAGCCAGAGCCACACCCTCAACGGCCGCAAATGGCTGGCATTCCTCGACAATCGTTGCCCCGCCGCCGGCCTTACGCGCTGGATGGTGTTGGTCGAAGGCGCCTACAAACCCGAATGCAAACTTGACGACAAGGCCATCGCTGGCCTGACCCAAGCCGTCGATACCTGGATTCGCAAACATGTTTGAGTTCGCCTGGCCGTGGATCTTCGCTCTGTTGCCTCTACCGTGGTTGATGCGCTTCATTCTGCCAGTGGCCGACAGCGGCGAGCCCGCGCTGAAGGTCAGCTACCTGGCCGACCTTGAAGGGCTGGCGCGCCGCCGTGCGCGGGTCAACCTGCCCGGCTGGCGCCAGCAAGCGCCGTTCGTGGTGTTGTGGCTGCTGCTGCTGACCGCCGCAGCGCGCCCGGAATGGCTCGGCGAACCGCTGCCGATTGCCGCCAGCGGCCGTGATTTACTGGTGGCCGTGGATGTGTCCGGCTCCATGGATTTCCCTGATATGCACTGGCAGGACGATGACGTCAGCCGCCTGAGCCTGGTGCAGCATTTGCTTGGGGACTTCCTGGAAAGCCGCGAAGGCGACCGCGTAGGCCTGATTCTGTTTGGCAGCCAGGCTTACCTGCAAGCACCGCTGACCTTCGACCGGCGCACTGTGCGCACTTGGCTGGATGAGGCCCGTATCGGCATCGCCGGCAAAAACACCGCCATCGGCGATGCGATTGGCCTGGCCCTGAAACGCCTGCGCCAGCGCCCGGCGCAAAGCCGCGTACTGATCCTGGTTACCGATGGCGCCAACAACGCCGGGCAGATCGACCCGCTGACCGCTGCGCGCCTGGCGGCCGAAGAAGGCGTAAAAATCTACCCGATCGGCATCGGCGCCGACCCGGAGCAAACCGGCTCGCTGGGCATCTTGGGCGTCAACCCGAGCCTGGACCTGGATGAACCGGCCTTGAAGGCCATCGCGGACGCCACCGGGGGCCGCTACTTCCGCGCCCGCGACGGCGACGAGCTGCAAAAAATCAAACAAACCTTGGACCA
The DNA here is from genome assembly GCF_030263855.1 of Pseudomonas sp. ChxA. Lineage (NCBI taxonomy): Bacteria > Pseudomonadati > Pseudomonadota > Gammaproteobacteria > Pseudomonadales > Pseudomonadaceae > Pseudomonas > Pseudomonas sp. ChxA. The sequence continues at coordinate 3,190,730 of NZ_JARPMK010000001.1, read as the reverse complement.
GCTTGAGCCCGTCGCCCAACAGCCGACCCAGGCACGCCCGGCCCAGGCGCTGTATAGCGCGCCGCTGGCGTTGGCGTTGATCCTGAGCATGTTGCTGGTGGTGCAGGAACGCTGGCCCAACAACGCCTTGCAACGCGCCTTCAATAAACTCTCGACCAAGGGCATTTTCCTGCAACAGCACCCGCAATGGCGCCAACGCCTCAAACGCCTGCGCTTGCGGAGGCGTCGATGATCGACCTGTGGCCACACTGGTTCCGCCCTGGGTGGTTGTTGCTGCTGCCGCTGCTCGGCTGGCTGCTGTGGCAGCTGTGGCACCGGCAAAAGCGCGCCGGGCGTTGGCAGATGATTTTGCCGCCGGCGTTTCATGCGGTGCTGCTCAGCGGCGGTAATGGCCGCGAGAGCAAATCGCCCTGGGTGGTGCTGGGCATCGCCTGGCTGCTGGCCGTGCTGGCATTGCTTGGCCCCAGTTGGCAAAGGGTTGAACAGAACAGCCAAAAACCGGCCGACCCGGTGGTGGTGCTGTTGGAGCTGACCCCGGAAATGCTCGCCACCGACAGCCCGCCCAATCGTTTGGAGCAGGCGCGGCGCAAGCTCTACGACTTACTGCAAGCACGCGACAACGCGCCCACCGCTATCGTCGTGTATGCCGGCAGCGCGCACACGCTGGTGCCGCTGTCGGACGACCTGGCCACCAGCCGCAACCTGCTCGAAGCGCTGCGCCCCTCGATCATGCCCGAGCCCGGCCATCGCGCCGACCTGGCGGTAGAAAAAGCCCTGAGCCTGCTCAAGCAAGCCGGCCTCGGCCAGGGGCGGCTGTTGCTGGTGGGCTCGTCGCTGTCCAAACAGGAACGCCAGGGCATCCGCCTGCAGTTGCAAGGCGCTCAGGCCCCGAGCCTGTCGATCCTCGGCATCGGCAGCCGCGAAGGCACGCCGGTGACCCAGGAAAGCGGCGAGTTCCTCAAAGATGACCAGGGTGCCATCCTGGTGCCGCGCCTCGACAGCCCGACGCTCAAGGCATTCGCCAGTGAAATGGGCGGCCGTTACCGCGCCGCGCGCCTGGACGACAAAGACCTGCGCCAGCTCAACCTGCTCGACGGCCCGCAACAACTGCGCAATGACGGTCAGTTGCTGCACCTCGATACCTGGGCCGACCAGGGTTACTGGTTGCTGCTGCCCCTGCTGCTGCTCGCCGCGTGTGCGGGCCGCCGTGGCTGGCTGTTCTGCTTGCCGTTGCTGCTGTTGGGCGCGCCGCAGCCCAGCTATGCCTTTGAACTCCAGGACCTGTGGCTGCGGCCCGACCAGCAAGGCCAATACCTGCTGAAGAAACAACGCCCGAGCGAGGCCGCCGAACACTTCGAAGACCCGCAATGGCAAGGCGTGGCACTCTATGAGGCGGGCAACTACGCCGAGGCGATCAAGCGCTTTGCCCAGGGCAATGACGCGTATTCGCACTACAATCGCGGGAATGCCCTGGCCAAATCCGGCGAACTTGAAGCCGCCATCGACGCTTATGAACAAGCGCTCGAAGCCCAGCCCGACCTGCAACCGGCGCTGAAAAACAAAGCGCTGGTCGAAGCCCTGATCCAGGAAAAAGCCCAGCCGGAGCCGGCCAAGCCGGTCAAAAATGAGGATGACGAAACCACCCAACCCGGCCAAACTGCGCAGCCGGGCGCCAGCGGGCAAAGTACCCACAGCGGCGAGCAGTCGCCCCAAGGCCAAGGCCAAGCCAGTGCCGGCGATAACCAGACGGGCGCCACCCCCAAAGCCGGCGGCAACGACGTACCGGGCAGCGAGCTAGGGGACGAGCACACCACCACCCCGCCCTTGCGCCCCGCCGATGCGAGCATCGATGGCGAACACCGTCAGGCGCTGGAGCAATGGCTGCAGCAGATCCCGGACAACCCCGGCGAGTTGCTGCGGCGTAAATTCTGGTACGAACAGCAACAACATCAGGACAAGACTCGATGAGCCGCCGCACCACCCTTCTGCTCCTGCTTGCACTCTCGGCAGGCCACGCCCAGGCGGCTAACCTGGTGGCGAGTGTCGACCGCGCCCGCGTCAATTCCGGCGAAACGGTGGAGTTGACGGTGGAGTCCAGCGACGTCACCCAGTTCGGCAAACCCGACTTGTCACCCCTGGATGCGCAGTTTGAAGTCAGCGGCACGCGCCAGATCAACCAGCTCACCACCTTGGGCGGCGATAACCACGCCACCACGCGCTGGATCATCACGTTGCTGCCCAAGGAAAACGGCACCGTGGTGATTCCACCGCTGCAAGTGGGCGAGCTCAAGACCCAGCCGATCAGCCTGCAAGTGCTGGAAACCGCCAGCCAGAACACCAGTGCTGAACTGGCCCCGGTGTTTATCGAGGCCAACCTCGACCAGCGCAGTGTGTATGTGCAGGCCCAGGCGCTGTTGACCGTGCGCGTGTACCACTCGGTGTCGCTGTACGACGACAGCAGCCTCACGCCGTTGCAAATCCCCGATGCGCGCATTGAACAATTAGGCGAGTCACGCACTTACGAAAAGGTCATCAACAGCATCCGCCACGGCGTGATCGAAACCCGTTATGCGATTTACCCGCAGCACAGCGGTGCCTTGGTGATACCGGCGCAAACCTTCAGCGCCACCCTGGTCGAATCACGCCCGCCACAAGAGAACACGCTGCAAGGCACCAAACCAGGCAAGTTGATTCACGTAAGCTCGGCCGACATCGCGCTCGCCGTCAAACCCAAGCCGGAGTTCTACCCCGCCGACGCCGCCTGGCTGCCTGCCCGCAGCCTGACCCTGAGCGAAGCCTGGAACCCCGAGCCTGATCACGTTCAGGTTGGCGACTCCCTGACCCGTAGCCTCACGGTCAAGGCCGAGGGCCTGTCCAGCGCCCAATTGTCGGCACTGCCCACCAGCGAGATCAATGGCCTGCGCCGTTACCCGGACCAACCGGTGCTCGCCAACCAGAACAGCGACCGTGGCCTGATCGGCAGCCGTGAAGACCGCGAAGCCCTGGTGCCAACCCGCGCCGGCAGCGTGGAAATGCCCGCAGTGGAAGTGGTGTGGTGGAACACCCACGAAGATCACCTGGAACGCACCAGCCTGCCCGCGCGCACACTGCAAGTGGCGGCCAACCCAAGCCTGGTGGTGGACACGCCCGCCACGCCGACAGTCATTACCGCACCGGACGATGACCGGCTGTGGTTGTGGCAACTGAGCACCTTGATACTTGCCTGCACCACGCTGTTGGGTTTCGGCCTGTGGTGGCGCGCACGTCGCCAACCTGCCGTGCAACGCGCCGTACAAACCGGCCCGAGCCCGCGCTCGCTGTTGGACGACCTCAAGCGCGCCACCCAGGCCAACGACCCGCAAGCCACGCGCCAGGCACTGGACGCCTGGGCGCGGCAACAGCCGCAAACCCTGGCGGATATGGCAGCCCGTTTTGTGCCGTTGTCGGATGCCTTGGATGGGTTGAACGGCGCACTGTACAGCGAGAGTGGCCAGTATTGGCTGGGTGAGGATCTGTGGCGCGCGGTCAAGGCCATCCCGATGGTGGAGCGCGAGCAAGACCCGGCGACGGATAGCACCAGCTTGCCGCCGTTGTATCCCAAGTAAATCTCTACCTACCTGACAGCACAAACCCCAGGTGGGAGCTGGCTTGTGTGGAAGCTGGCTTGTGTGGGCATGGCTTAAACGGCAGTCAAGCCTCAGTCAAACGTTAACGATAAGTGTCGCGGTAGTTGCCTTCAGCGGTCACGTTAGCGTCATTGGTCCATTCCAGCAGATGGTCGCGGTTCAGAGCGTGGTAGCCCTGTTCAATAAAACCCTCCCATGCCCCGGCTGGCGTGCCGAATGCGGCGTTACCGTTGCTGGTGTAGCCCTCCAGAACCCCATTGTTCGAGTAGTGACCACGGTCTTCGCCGACAGCGGTCAACGACGTATCAATCCAGTTGAGAACCCGGGCAGCATTGTAGGCAGCGTCCGCCCTCGACGCCGGATCAGGGTTGCTGGCGGTCCAATCACCCAGGCGTTCCTTAATGAGTGCCAGGTGGATGTCTTTTTGAGACCCCAGTTTTTTTAAAATGGGGTTGTCGAGAATGATCTGCTCGGCGGTTCGACGATCATTCTCGGGCCGCGGGACGTTCTGCGTGGGAACGCTGCCCAAGGCTTTTTCACCGGTGGTGGCAACTGAAGACGTAGAGAGCGCCACAGTGACGTGTGCAGGACTTAGCAATTGCTCAAATAAAGGCCTGATCAATTGAAAACCAAAAGAAAAATTAAGCATCTGAATAACCTTTGAAAATAGGCAGAGAGAGGCCACCGCGAAGCGGGGGTACACAAGGTAGTTGTCACCCGTCAGGCGCCCAGTTCCGTCTAGATTGCAAGGATTGTTTCGCGTTATTAAAGGCCAGCAGTCCATATCCCTTTAATTTGCGGGAAGTTTCCTAGACAATCCTTGGGCCTTGCGTCTGCTCACTTCACTGGCTAGCCTTCGCTCCGTCGCTGCATATCAGCGATCGGGTGTGAGAACCTGTGAACCAGTAGGCGCCAAGCGCCGCAACCGCGAGCAACCTGCTCTATGGCGGCTGTGTGCAGGCAGACTTCGGTCTGGCTGGAGTCCTACTGTCCGGTATTCTCACCCTGCACATAGCTGCCACCCTTTTGTCGAGTGAGACCGACATCCGGATGGCTCCTTTTTCAGTAGGAATATCCGCATGACCAAAATCGTCCCAGACCCACCCCGCTTCACCCCCGACCGCGAAATCTTTGAGCGCGCCCTGAGCCACTACCTGCAACCCGCCGCACCGCCGTCCTTCACCGTGCATCACGACCTCAGCTTCGAAGACGCCCTCGCCCAAATCTGCGACGTGCTGCGCTGTGCAGCCGCCACTGCCGCAGGCACGCGCCAAACGCTGACAGGCGATGAACGCCACATGGCCGGCGCCACCGAGCACTTGGTCAACCAGGCCAAAACCCTCGCCGACCGTGCGCTGGAGTGCATGAACGCCGCGTAACGCCTGCGGGAGCTGGCCTAGGGCAATAAAAAATCCGATGCCAGTGACCCGGCATCGGATTTTCAGTTAAAGCATCTTGGCTCAGCTACTTAAAAGCACAACACAGCGCTCAACTAACTGACGTTGCACCATAAAGCGGGGACAAATTGGAGGCGTGATTGTACATGTAGACGATATTAACCATATCAAACCGGCCATCCTTCCTGCCTGGCCCATTGTCGCCAATGCCTATATCCAAACTCAGCAAAAGCTCAGGCCGAGCCAGAAGTTCCAATGCCACCTCTTGTGCCTCTGCAGAAAAGGTTCTGGTGCTGGGCACCAACCCGGCGGCCTCATGCAACTCATGAAAATTCACAAATCGGTCATTGGCACCGGCAGCGAATTCACGAAAGTGCGTTTCCACTTTACCGATTAAATTCCGGTCGCTCCACGATGGGTGCGGGCCTTCTGTGAGCGGCCCCTCTTCGCGTTGAGCCAGCCGTTGATTAAATGGCAGCGCACCATAACCTTCCTCGGCAAATTCTTGCCACAGGCGGGCCGGTGTTCCATCCAGCGCATAGCCGCTGCTGGTGAACCCCTCCAGTACACCGTTGTTTGCAGCGTTGCCGCGGCTTTGCCCGGTCGCAGTCAGAGACGAATCAATCCAGTTAAGCACCCTGGCCGCGTTGTAGGCCGCATCCGCTCTGGACTCGGGATCAGGATTCTTGGAAGACCAATCGCCCAATTTTGCATAAGCCATTTCAAAGTAGATGTTGTTTTCTTGCTGCGGTTTTTTCACAAACGTTTGGTCGCCGATTTTATACACCAGGTCACGACGAATACCCTTTTGAGTGTCCAAGTCTTTCAGTATGGGATTGTCATTAATGATTTGCTCAGCGCTACGAATATCGCCTGGAGGGCGCTTGATAGTGTCGCGGGGAACGAAATGCTTATTTTTCTCGCCACGCAGCGCGTCTGTTGAAGCGGGGTTATTCACTCCCGCCCTGGCAGTCGATGGGAAAAGCTGCTCTGGAGAGAGGGTTTGTACTTCAGGTTCACGGGGTGGGCTGATGCTACCTATAGCCATGGTGTGGTGACTCCTTAGGTTAAAAGATACCTCGCATTCATTGGAGGTAAAAACCTATTGGCAAATGGCAGGCATAGGGTTCCCACACAAAAATCAGGGTAGGAGCGCGATTGGTGAATCGCCAGGCGTGACCGCGTCAGGCGTGACGCAGCAGCCCGACAAGCCCGCATATCGAGGTATTTACAGGTAAACTGCCTGCCTTTTCACCGCCCTTCTCTGTTCACGGCGGCCATTCACCTCTTGTATTTAACGGAGTTCGCCTTGCGTCTGTTCCACACCTCCGACTGGCACCTTGGCCAAAACCTGCACGGCCAGGAACGCGACTTCGAACACGCCTGTTTTCTCGACTGGCTGCTGGGCCAATTAAACGCCGAGCAACCGGATGCACTGCTGATCGCCGGCGACATTTTCGACACGGTCAACCCGCCGCTCAAGGCCCAGGAGCGCCTGTACGACTTCATCATCAGCGCCCACGAACAAAACCCCAAACTCACCATTGTGATGATCGCCGGCAACCACGACTCCGGTTCGCGGATCGAGCTGCCCGCGCCGTTGATGCGCCGTTTGCGCACCCATGCGCTGGGCCGTGTGTTGTGGCTCGATGACGGCCAATTGGACGCCGAGCGCCTGCTGATCCCGCTGCCCGACGCCAAAGGCAAGATTGCCGCCTGGTGCCTGGCGCTGCCATTTTTGCGCCCGGCGGAAGTCACGGGTGCGCACTTGGGTGATGATTACCTGCGCGGCATCGGCCAGGTGCATGAATGGCTGATCGCAGCCGCCAATGCCAAGCGCAAAAAAGGCCAGGCGTTGATAGCCATCAGCCATGCGCACATGGCCGGTGGTTCGGTGTCCGAGGATTCCGAGCGCAGCCTGATTATCGGCAATGCCGAAGCCCTGCCTGCCAGCCTGTTCGATGCCAGTGTGAGCTATGTGGCGCTGGGCCATTTGCACAAGCCGCAGCAGGTCAACGGCGAGGAGCGCATCCGCTACAGCGGCTCGCCCATTCCCCTGTCGTTTTCCGAAATCGGCTACAAACACCAGATACTCGATGTGACCTTCCAGGGCCAACGACTGGTGGGCGTCGAACCACGCCTGATCCCGCGTTCGGTCAACCTGCAACGTCTGGACGCTGCACCGCTGGCGGATATCCTCAGCCAACTGGCGGCTTTGCCCGACATCGACCTGCTCGCCGAAACCCAGCGCCATCCCTGGCTGGAAGTGCGCGTGCGCCTGGACGAGCCGCAGCCGGACCTGCGCCAGCAAATCGAAACCGCCCTGCAAGGCAAGGCCGTGCGCCTGGTGCGCATCGCCGCCGAATATGCAGGCAAACGCGGCAGCGACGACACCGACGACGACCATCTGGTCGAACTCGACCAGCTCACGCCACAGGAGCTGTTCAGCCGCGCCTGGCAGGACAACTACGGCAGTGAGGTGGATGAACAGACCTTGAAGGATTTCGCCGTGCTGCTCCAGGAAGTGCAACAGGAGGGCGAACAGCCATGAAGATCCTCGCCATCCGCCTGAAAAACCTCGCCTCCCTGGCCGGCCCGTTTGAAATCGACTTTACCGCCGAGCCTCTGGCCAGCGCGGGGCTGTTCGCGATTACCGGCCCAACCGGCGCGGGTAAAAGTACCCTGCTCGATGCCTTGTGCCTGGCACTGTTTGGCGCCGTGCCGCGCCTGGGCGATACCGGCCAGGCGAAGATGCCGGACGCCGACAGCGATATTTCCATCGGTGACCCGCGCACCTTGATCCGCCGTGGCACCGGAGGCGGTTATGCCGAAGTGGATTTCGTCGGCGTCAACGGCCGTCGTTACCGCGCGCGCTGGGAAGCCAACCGCGCTCGCGACAAGGCCAGCGGCAAGTTGCAGAACAGCCGGCAAAGCCTGATCGACCTGGACAGCGACCAACTGCTGGCCAGCCAGAAAACCGAATACAAAACCCAGCTGGAACTGGCCCTGGGCTTGAATTTCGAGCAGTTCACCCGTGCCGTATTGCTGGCGCAAAGTGAGTTCAGCGCGTTCCTCAAAGCCAACGACAATGAGCGCAGCGAACTGCTGGAAAAGCTCACCGACACCGCGCTGTATACCCAACTCGGCCGCCGCGCCTTCGACAAGGCCAAGGATGCCAGGGACGCGCACAAACAGCTGCAAGACCAGGCCACCGGCCTGGTGCCACTGGCGCCAGAGGCCCGCGCTGAACTTGACCAGCAGTTGGCCCAGGAGCAGCAGCAACTCAAGACCCAACAGGCCCAACTCAAGCAGTTGGAGCTGCAACACACCTGGCTCAAGGAACTGCGCGAATGGCAGGAGCGCCAGCTCAGCGCCACTGAACAGTTGCAGCAAGCCCAGCAACAGTGGGAAGGCCAAGGCCAACAACGCCAAGACCTGAGCCGCCTGGAGCAGTTAGCACCACAACGCCATCAATTCGCACGCCTGGCTGAACTCGACACCTTGCTCACGCCGCTCGCGGCGCAGATCCAACAGCACATTGAGCAACAAACCGCGTTGCATGCACGTCAGGAACAATCGCAACAGCAGCAGGCCGCCGCCCAGGTGGCCCTGGCTGACGCCTTGAAACACCAGGCCGACGCCGTGCCTTTACTGCGCCAGGCGGTTGAACAGCAAAGCACCCTCACCCACCTGAGCAAAGACCTGGCCAAACGCAGCGACGATCAACAACAGCAGGAAACCGCCTGCGCCGAAGGGCAATCGTTGCTCAATGGGTTGTTGGAGAAACAGGCCCAAGTGGCTGGGCGCCTGCAACGCCTGGCCGCCGAACTTGAGCGCAGCGCCGCGCTTGCACCGCTGAGCGACGCCTGGACCGCCTACCGCGACCGCCTGCAACAACTGATGCTGATCGGCAACCGCCTCAACAAGGGCCAGGCCGAACTGCCGCAGCTTGAACAAAAAGCCGCCACCGCTGCCGAAAAATTCACCCAGCAACGCGAAGCGTTGGACCTGCTGTACCAGGAAGCCGGTGCCGAACCGCACGCCGTGGCCGAACAAATCCAACTGCTCGCCGGCCTCTTGCAAGACAACCGCAAGCAGCAACGCGCCTTCGAAGACCTCACGCGTTTGTGGGACAGCCAACAACAGCTGGATCTACAGAGTGCCGCGCTGACGCAAAAACTCGCAGACGCGCAACAGCAACGCGAACAACTGAACCAGGCCGGCCTGCAAACCAAGGCCGAACTCACGGTGGCCGAACAAACCCTCACGGTCACCAAGCAACTGCTGGAACGCCAGCGCCTGGCGCGCAGTGCCAGTGTCGAGGAGTTGCGCGAGCAGTTGCAGGACGACCAGCCGTGCCCAGTGTGCGGCAGCCATGAGCACCCGTATCACCAGCCCGAAGCCTTGCTGCAAAGCCTTGGCCGCCATGACGAAAACGAAGAAGCTGCGGCGCAGAAAGCCGTCGATACGCTGAAAGAAAAACTCACCGAGCTGCGTGGCGAAGTGGGCGGCTTGATCGCCCAGCAAAAGGAGTTCCTGCAACAGCAGGAACAGTTGGCGACGCAACAACAGGGCCTTGCCCCCAGCTTGCAAGCGCATCCGTTGTCGGCCTCGCTGTTTAATCAGGACGCCGCCAAGCGTAGCGCCTGGCTGGGCCAGCAGCTTAACCAGTTGACGCAAAGCATCGCCCAGGATGAGCAACGCCAAGGCGCCCTGCTCAACCTGCAAAACAATGCCGGGCGTTTGCAGCAACAACTGCAAGCCGCCCAGGATGCCAGCCAGCAAGCCCGCCAGTTGCTGGTGGACCAGCAGCGCGAATTGTCCAACGACCGTGAGCGCCTGGACGAAGAACTGCATGCCTTTGCCGGCCTGCTACCTGCCGACACCCTCGACGGTTTGCGCCGCGAACCGGCAGCGACCTTTATGCAGCTGGACCAGCACGTCAGCCAGCGCCTGGAACAGTTGGGCCATCAGCGTGATGAGTCGGCTGAACAGCAAGAACGCCAGCAAGCCATCGAGAAAGAGCAGACCCATCAGCAGCATCGCCAGCAGCAGTTGGAAGCCTTGCAACAGCAAGTCACCGAGTTGACCACACAGCATCAGGCGGCCCAGGAAAAACTCACCGCCTTGCTCGGCGAGCACACCAGTGCCGAACATTGGCAACACCAATTGGATCAGGCCGTGGCGCACGCTCGCCAACGCGAAAGCGACGCCAACCAACAGCTGCAAGCGATTCGCGATGCCTTGATCCAATTGGCCGCCGACCTCAAGGCCCAGCAGGAACGCCAACAGGCGCTGACCGCCGAGCAGCAGACCCTCGACGCGCGCCTGGGTGAATGGCGCGCGCTGCACCCGCAACTGGATAACGACGGGCTTACACGTTTGCTGGCCTTTGATGACAGCCAAGTCAGCGCCTTGCGCCAGCAGTTGCAGCACAGCGAAAAAGCCGTCGAACAAGCCAAGGTGTTGCTGCAGGAGCGCGAACAACGCCTGGCCGAACACCAGGCCTTGCACAATGGCAACCTGGACGCCGAACAGCTGGGCAGCAGTCTCGCCACGCTTAATCAGCAATTGGCCGAGGGCGACAGCCGCTGCGCCGAATTACGCGCGCGGCAGTCTGAAGACCAGCGTCGCCAGGACGCCAACCATGTACTCGGCGAGCATATCGCCAAGGCCTATGACGAGTGGCAGCGCTGGGCAAGGCTGAATGCGCTGATCGGCTCGGCCACCGGCGACACGTTCCGCAAGATCGCCCAGGCCTACAACCTCGACCTGCTGGTACACCACGCCAACGTGCAGTTGCGCCAGCTGGTACGCCGTTATCGCCTCAAGCGCGGCGGCAGCATGTTGGGGTTGTTGGTGATGGACACAGAGATGGGCGACGAATTGCGCTCGGTGCATTCGCTGTCGGGTGGCGAGACGTTCCTGGTGTCGCTGGCGCTGGCGTTAGGGCTGGCGTCGATGGCGTCCAGCACCTTGAAGATCGAGTCGCTGTTTATCGACGAAGGTTTTGGCAGCCTGGACCCCGAATCGCTGCAGTTGGCGATGGACGCACTGGACGGCTTGCAGGCCCAGGGCCGCAAGGTGGCAGTGATCTCCCACGTGCAGGAAATGCATGAGCGCATTCCGGTGCAGATCCAGGTCAAGCGCCAGGGCAATGGCTTGAGCACGCTGGAGGTCAAGTGAGCGAAGCGTTGCTGTATTCGTTTCGGCGCTGCCCGTATGCCATGCGGGCGCGCCTGGCCTTGCGCTATTCGGGCGTGCCCGTGCAGATCATCGAGGTGAGCCTTAAGGCCAAGCCGGCCGAGATGCTCGCGCTGTCACCCAAAGGCACGGTGCCGGTGCTGTGTGTGAACGGCCGGGTGATCGAGGAAAGCCTGGAGATCATGCAATGGGCACTGGCGCAGCATGACCCTGATAATTGGTCGCTGCAGGGCGACCCGAGGGTTCAGGCGCTGATTGCCGAGAATGACCAGGTGTTCAAACATCATTTAAATCGATACAAGTACGCCGAGCGCTACCCGGAGCAGCCGATGGAACATTATCGGGCTGAGGGCGAGGTGTTTTTGCAGAAGCTGGACACTTTGCTGGCGGGGCGGGATTTTTTGCTGGCCGAGCATTTGAGCCTGGCCGATGTGGCACTGGCGCCGTTTGTGCGCCAGTTTGCACATGTGGATCGCGAGTGGTTTGCTTGTACCCCGTATCACCGGTTACAGGCCTGGCTACAGCGCTTTCTGGAATCGCCGTTGTTTGTGGCGGTCATGGCAAAACCCTGAGATTCACACAATCAAATGTGAGAGCTGGCTCCCCCATTTGATCTGTGTTGCCTGGCAGTCAGTGCTGGGTTTTGTGATCCAGTGCGGCATAGAAGTTAGCGCTTTGTTGCAGGTATTTCTGGGTGTAGGCCGTGGTGTTGGATTTTTTGCCGGAGACTTCCACGCTGGCGGCAGCAGGCAGTGCCACGGTGGCGGAAACAGCGGAAGCGGCAATGATGGAGAAGAGGTTCAAGTTCATGGCGGTAACCCTTGTGTTCGTTTGGTTAGGTGGCCGGGAAGGCCTTGGAACCAAACTTACGCCCGAGGACTGAACCTTGGTAATGCTTTGAAACAGTAGCCGCTATTAATACAATTAATACAAAGAGTCAGGCCCCGCATTGCGGGGCCTGTGGCTTATTGACGCACCAGGAACTTGAGGTCGCTGGGGGCATCGATCGGCAATTTCTGCACGGTTTTACCTAGCAGGCCGGTCTTGGGGTCGCGTTCAACCACCACGATTTCATTGCTTTTCTGGTTGGCGATCAGCAAAAACTTGCCGCTCGGGTCCAGGCTGAACTCGCGCGGGTGGTCGCCTTCCACGGAACGGCGTTGCAGTTCCTTGAGGTGCGCGGTGGCCGGGTCGATGCTGAATACCAGTATCTGGTTGGCCGTACCACGGTTGCTCACGTACAGGAATTTACCGTCGCTGGAGGCGTGTACGGCCGCACCGGCCTTGTCCGAAACCGGCTGCCCGGCGGCAAAATCGACCAACTGGGTTTGGCTGAGCTTGCCATCGTTGTAATCGTAGACCGCGACCTGGGCACTCATCTCGGTGGTCAGCCAGGCATGCTTGCCATCAGCGCTGAACAACAGGTGACGCGGGCCGCTGCCCGGTGGCAATTGCACAAAGGCGGGATCGGCTGGGGTCAATGGCAGTTCGTGGCTGGCCTTGGGGTCGTAGTGGTAAGCAAACACCTTGTCGGCGCCCAGGTCCTGCACAAACACATACTTGCCGTCCGGCGACGACACCACCGAGTGGACGTGGTTGGAGGCCTGACGCTCTGGGTTCACGCGGCTGGCCGGGTGCCCGCTCAATTGCACCGGCGCCGACAGCTTGGCATTGGCGTCCACCGGCAGCACGGCCAGGCTGCCGCCCGGATCTTCCAGCACCGAATAGTTGGCGACGAACAGGTAACGGCTATCGGCAGCCAGGCTCGAATGGGTGGGCTCGTTGCCCAGGCTTTGCACCTGATTGATCAGGGTGAGCTGGTGACTGTGCGGGTCGATGCTGTAGCTGCTGACGCGGCCGACCGGATCTTTTTGCCCTGGGCCGTTCTCGTTGACCACAAACAGGTGCTTCTGGTCTTTGGAGATCGTCAGCCACGAGGGGTTGGCCGCCTTGGCCGCCAGTACCGGTTTACCGCTGAACTGGCCGGTACGGCTGTCAAACTGCAGGCGGTAAATACCTTCGCTGGTGCCGGCGGTGTAGCTGCCCACCAGCAGTTCATAGGTGTCGGCCGGAGCGGCTTGCACCGACATCGCACCAACACTGCCCGCCATCAGCAGGGGCCAGAATTTACGCATCATCATCCGCTTCGTCCTCGTCATTATTGTTGCCGGTGACGCCACTCATGCAGACCAGGCGATGCTCGCCCGAGTCACCGGTAAGGGTCCAGCTTTGCAACGTGTCATCAAAGGTGGCCGCTTTGACTTGCTCCAGGCTGAAGCTCCAGCGCTTTTCGGCGCGACCGTCCATGCAAATGATCAACAGTTTCTGGTCATCCAAGCTGAAATCAAAGGTGTGCAGCCCATCAATTTCGACCATCTGGCAGTCTTCAAAAGCATCGAGCAAGGTAGCGGTGTCGGCAGTCATGGGAGTCAATCATTTGGGGAAAGTGCCAATGATAGCCCACGCCGTAACCTATAGGTTGGACCTGCAATTAATGTGGAGCGGGCTTGCCCGCTCCCACAGGTTGACTGAGTACGGCCGTTAAACCGTTAGTGCGCAAACAGCGAGTTGCCCTTCTGCCCCGCCAGCTTCTCGGGCTTGATCAAGAACCGCGCCAGTGCCGGCAACAGCCACAGCGCACCGAACATGTTCCAGAGCAGCATAAAGGTGAGCATCAGGCCCATGTCCGCCTGGAACTTGATGGCCGAGAAGATCCAGGTGCACACACCGATGGCCAGGCACAGGCCGGTGAACAGCACAGCTTTACCGGTGGACTTGAGCGTCTGGTAGTAGGCCTCTTGCAACGGCAGGCCGGCACGCAGGAAACTTTCCAGGCGGCTGTAGATGTAAATGCCGTAGTCCACGCCAATCCCCACGCCCAGCGCCACCACCGGCAAGGTCGCGACCTTGACGCCGATGCCCATGAACGCCATCAGGGCGTTGCCCAGCACCGAGGTCAGCACCAGCGGCAACACGATGCACAGGGTCGCCGCCCAAGAGCGGAAGGTGATCATGCACATGGTGGCCACGCACAGGTACACCAGAATCAGGATGGTCAGCTCCGACTCCTTGATCACCTCGTTGGTGGCCGCTTCGATCCCGGCGTTACCGGCGGCGAGGATAAATTCCAGGCCGTCTTTGTTGTTTTCCTTGGCGAAGTCCTGCACCGCATGCACGGCGCGGTCGAGGGTTTCGGCCTTGTGGTCGTTGAGGAACACCAGCACCGGCGCCAGTGAGCAATTGTTGTTGTACAGGCCGTCGGCGCGGGCAATGGAGTTGTTCAACACGTCTGGGTTGCGCGACAGGGTTTCCCATTTGAGGTTGCCCTCGTTCATGCCCTTGATCATCTGCTTGGACACGGTCACCAGCGAGATCGCCGACTGCACGCCCTCGGTGTTCTGCATCTTCCACATCAGTTGGTCGATGGGCGCCATGGCTTCATAACGCGAGCAGCCTTCGGCCTTGGTCTTGACCATCACCACCAGCACATCGGAGCTGGTGGAGTAGTTGCTGATGATGAAGTTGTTGTCTTTGTTGTAGCGCGAATCCGGGCGCAGTTCCGGTGCGCCCTGGTCCAGATCGCCGATCTTGAGGTTCTGGCTGTACCAGAGGCCGCCGCCGAAGGCGACCAGCGCAAGCAGAATCGAAACTGGCGCGACTTTCGCGCTGGCGAATTTGGACAGCAGGCGCCAGAACGGGTGTTCGCGGTGCGCGTCCTTTTTGCTCTTGGCGATGGCGCGCTTGCTGATGCCGACATAGGAAATCGCCACCGGCAGCAGGATCAGGTTGGTGAACACAATCACCGCCACGCCGATGGACGCACCGATGGCCAGCTCGCGGATCACGCCGATATCGATGATCAGCAGTGTGATGAAGCCCACGGCGTCGGCGAGGATCGCAATCATGCCGGGCAGGAACAGTTGCCGGAACGTGCGCCGCGCGGCGGTCAGGGCGTTATCCGCTTCGCTGGATTGCAGGGCGATGCCGTTGATCTTCTGCACACCATGGGAAATACCGATGGCGAAGATCAGGAACGGCACCAGCATCGAATACGGATCCAGGCCAAAGCCGAAAAAGTGCATCAGCCCCAATTGCCAGATCACCGCCACCAGCGTGGTACTCAACACCGCGACGGTACTGCGCAGGCAGTTGGTGAACCACAGCAGCAGGATCAAGGTGATCACAAACGCGATGCCGAAGAACATCACCACCATCACCAGGCCGTCGATCAGGTCGCCGACCTTCTTGGCAAACCCGACGATGTGGATTTTAACGTTGGGGTTCTGGGCTTCGAATTTGTCGCGGATCTTGTCTTCGAGTTCATGGGAAAACTTGCGGTAGTCCAGAGCCAGCAGCTTGCCTTGGTCCTGCGGGTCGGGGTAGGACTCGAGCAACGGAATATCGACGATGCTCGACTTGAAATCGTTGGCGACCAGACGCCCGACCTGGCCGGACTTGAGCACGTTGTTGCGCAGTTGGTCGAGGCTTTGCGGCGAGCCGTTGTAGCTTTGCGGGATCACTTCACCGCCGGCAAACCCCTCTTCGGTGACTTCGGTCCAGCGCACGCTGGGGCTCCACAGCGACTTGAGGCCCGAGCGGTCGACGCCGGAGATGTAGAACACCTCGTCGTTGATCTGCCTCAGCGTCTCCATGTATTCCTTCGAGAAGATGTCGCCATCCTTGGCCTCCACCGAGATGCGCACGGTGTTGCCCAGGTTCGCCAGGTCGTTACGGTGTTCCATCATCTTTTCGATGAAGGGGTGCTTGAGGGGGATCATCTTTTCAAAGCTGGTGGACGGGCGGATCAAGGTCGCCTGCCAGAACAGGAAAATGCTCACCAGCAGGCAGATCACGATCACTGCCGGGCGGTTGTTGAAGATCAGGCGCTCAAGAAAGGTCGCTTTATCGTTGTGATGACTGCTCATTCTTTCCCCGCCTTCTTATTGTTTTTCGAGTTCAGCGCCGGTTGGCTTGGCAACACGAACGCCGCCCTGCCCCGCCAGAATCAAGTTGCCATTGCCCGCCGCCGTGACCGACGACAGTGAAATGCGGTCCGGGCGGTTGAACACGCTGAAGGTCTGGCCGTCGTCGTGGCTGATCACCACACTGCCGCCGTTGCCGACCACCACGATGGCGCCGTCATCGAGTAACGTCGCACCCGACAAGCCAAACTCCAGGGCACCACGCGCCGCATTCAATTCGACCTGCTCCCAAGTGCTGCCAAAATCGGTCGAGCGGTAAAGATTGCCGCGCAGGCCATAAGCCAACAGGGTCTGCGGCTGGGCGGTGCCGATCACGCCGAACAGCGAGCCCTCATAGGGGCCTTCGAGTTTTTCCCAGATCTGGCCGTCGTCGCTGGAGCGGAACATGCTGCCCTGCTCGCCGACGATAAACAGGCCCGCGCCCTTGATAGCGGCGATGGCATTGAGGTGGAACTGGTCTTCGTTGTCGAGGCGATCGCTCACGTCGTCCCAGGTTTTGCCGCCGTCGGTGGTTTCGATCAACGCACCGTAGGCACCCACGGCCAGGCCATGTTCGGCATCCTTGAACCACACGTCGAGCAATGGCGCTTCGCGCTTGAGGTCCTGGTATTGCTGAGCCCAAGTGGCGCCACCGTCGGTGCTGGCCAGGATCTGTGCGTCATGGCCCACCGCCCAACCGTGTTTGTCATCGACAAAATACACCGCCGTCAGCAGTTGCCGGGTTGGCACTTTGGCTTGGGTCCAGGTACTGCCCTGGTCATCGGAATACAGGATGTGCCCGCGATCGCCGACCGCTACCAGGCGCTTGCCGGCATGCACGACATCGATCATCAGGCCTTTGGCGGCCTTGGGAGACTCAATTGCAAATACCGGCTGTGCGCTGCTGGTGTCGCCGGTTGCCAACGCGGGGGTGGACAACACCCCAAGCAGCGAGAGCGCTGTGGCCAGCATCGCAACCCTGCGTGCGGCGCGCGGGCGGCAAACAGCCCAACCCATGACAGGCTCACTCATAGACCTTTCTCCCCATTTATTATTGTTAGGTGGTCTCGCCTTCCTGGGCTCTGAAACCTGCAATCTAGAGCGCCTGGAGGAAGCAGGGCCATCCTATCGGGCTTTGGAATCGTCTGACAATCGGCGCTACGTTATCTTTTGTTAACTGAGGGTGTTTGGCGTTGGCCTGAATATGCCTGCATTAGCCAGACTGATGCTCGTTCCCACGCTCTGCGTGGGAATGCGAGAGCGAACGCAGAGCGTCCCTGGCTGCATTCCCACGCGGAGCGTGGGAAGGAGCGAGTTTAATGAATTTTTATTCCATCTCTTGAAATTAGGGAATTTTTATTCCATTAATAGCCTTCCTGACAACAATAATCCAAAGGACCACGGCGATGCGTGAACTCGGAATCGGCTTGATCGGCACAGGCTTTATGGGGCGCGCCCATGCGTTGGCGTTCAACAATGCCCGCGCGGTATTCGAACTGCCGGTACACCTCAAGCTGGCGGCGCTGGCCGATGCCGACACCGAACGCGCCCAGCGTTGCGCCACGGCCTGGGGCTTTGCCCAGGCCCACGGTGACTGGCAGGCGCTGGTCAATGACCCGAACGTCGACGTAGTGGCAATCACCACGCCCAATCATTTGCACTACCCCATGGCCATGGCGGCCATTGCGGCGGGCAAAGCGGTGTATTGCGAAAAACCCTTGGCCGTCAGCCTGGAGCAGGCCGACGCCATGCGCCGCGCCGCACGTGCGGCTGGCGTGGTCACGCGTGTTGGTTACAACTACCAGCACAACCCGATGATTGGCCTGGCCAGGCAGATGATTGCCAACGGCGAGCTGGGCGAAATCATCAGCTTCCAGGGCGAGTTCAGCGAAGACTTCATGGCCGACCCGACCTCGCCCTGGTCGTGGCGCTGTGAAGTGGAACATGCCGGTGGCGCGCTGGCGGACCTGGGCAGCCACCTGTTGTCGATGGCGGGTTATCTGGTGGGCGACGTGGTAAGCGTGTGTGCCGACACGCACACCGTGCATGCCCAACGCCCTGCGGTCAAAGGCAGCAGCGAACTTAAATCGATCGCGGTGGATGACCAGGTGCATGCCCTGCTGCGCTTCGCCAATGGTGCCCGTGGCACCGTGAGCAGCAGTTGGCTCAAGCATGGCTACAAGAACCACCTGAGTTTTGAAATCAGCGGCACTCAAGGCACCTTGGCGTTCGATCAGGAGCGCTTGAATGAACTGCGTGTATGCCGCGCCGGCCAAGACGGATTCCAGCGTTTACTCGCTGGCCCTGCGCTGCCCGGCTATGCCGCGTTCAGCCCGGCCGCCGGGCATCAGCTGGGTTACAACGAGCTGAAGACTCTGGAAGTACAGGAATTGATCATGGCGCTGGCGGGGCAAGGCGCGCACGGTACCGACTTTGACGGTGCCTGGGCGGTCGAGCGGGTGGCAACGGCGATTCGCCTGGCGGCTCAAGAAGAACGCTGGGTCAACGTAGGGGCGCTTTAAACTGCGCCAGCCCTAGCCAACCTGGTGGGTGTGCACCGTGCATGCCCACCCATTATCAAACTCAGCTACTTACACCTTGAGCCCAAGCGGACGAAACCATTACGCGGTGATGGGTAAACATGATTGGCTAATCCTGTCACTTTTCGCCCAACTACATGCCTCTATTCGACCCCTCACTTATTCACTTTCACGCGCAATAATATCAACATTCAACACCCCCCTTACACCTCGAAACACCCTAAACAAATAACTCACACAGCGAAATATTTACCTGCTTGCACCCTCTGCGAAAACCCCTCATTTTATTGCCCGGCCTCTTCAAATTACTTACTACTTTGGCCGCTTATAAACTAATCGAGCTTTAACCTATTGAACATTCGACCCAGCCCACCTGCTCTGTTAAATCTTAACGCATCCCTGCCTGCACCCGATCATACGACCGCGTCGACAGTTAACAGTCCTGCCCCCCCTTCAGCCTCAGATAAAGTTGCAAAAGATTTGACCCGTAGAAGATTTAAAATCGTCGATACAAACGGCGATGGCAAGATAACGATCGCCTATAAGTTTATTGATTTGTCCAATCCAGATCATGTCTGGCGCAAAAAAAATGGAGCAATGGAGTTCAGCGAGGGCAGAAAAAAAGCATTCAGAGATTCAATTCGCGCGTGGGAAGATGTCGCCAAGGTGACCTTTATCGAGAACGGCAAAGGCGCGGACGCCTCCATATTAGTACAAGGCAGCCCCGGGGTGGGCGGTGTCGCCAACCTGCCGGCTGGTGATACCAGCAGCATGAGCATCGCGATCGGAGTGGGTGAAAAAGGCTTACCTATAAACTCGTCAATGATTCACGAAATCGGTCATAGCCTGGGGCTCGACCATCCGCAGGGTCAGTATCCCGAGAACAATAAAACTCACACCGCCATGTCCTACACGACTAATTGGTGGGCGCGCCCTGACGAAAAAGGCTTTAGATGGTCGGAAAGCACCTCCACTCCAATGATGGGCGACATTGCAGGTACTCAAAAACTCTACGGCGCCAATAACAATACACGAAGGGGTAATACAACTTATGGATTCAACGCCAACGCCGAGCGTGACTACTATAGTCTGACCTCCTCCAGCGATCTGGCGGCCTTTTGCGCCTGGGACAACGGGGGTATCGACACTCTGGATTTTTCCGGTTACGCACAAGACCAGAAGATCAATCTGAATGCCGAGTCTCTTTCAGACGTCGGCGACAGGAAAGGTAATGTGTCTATCGCCAAGGGCGTTGTGGTAGAAAACGCCATCGGTGGCTCAGGGCGTGATGTGCTGATCGGCAATCAGGTCGGTAACCGCCTCACCGGCGGCGCCGGCGGCGACACGCAGTACGGCGGCGGCGGTGCTGATACATTTGTCTACAACGGGGTCAGTGACTCGCTGCCACAAAACCCGGACAAGCTTAACGACTTCGTCAGTGGTGTCGACAAAATTGATCTTTCCAAGGTGCTGAAAGACGCGGGTATATCAAAACCCATATTCACCAGCGCTCCCACTTATCAAGCCGGCAAGCTGAGCGGGCGCAAAGGCGAACTGCTGCTGGACTATGATAAAAACATCAAGATGCACAGGTTGATTCTTGATGTGAGTGGCAATGCTAAGTCCGTGCTGTTGATTTTGAGCAAAAATCCAATTAAGCCCGACGACATTTTGATTAAGGCGGGTTCACAATCACTGACGGCATCACCCACCCCTCAGCCAACGCCCAACCCGGCGCCTTGGCCCATTAATAAAAAGCCAGCGCCTACACTGACCCTACTCCCACTCGTATTACGCAATACCGTTGATACCGATGATACCGTCTACGGGTTCAACGCCACGACCACTAAGCCTGGCATGCAGCTGACCTCTTCCACCGATAAACCTGCTTTCACCGTGACCGATTCTAAAGGTAATGACACCTTGGACTTTTCAGGTTTCGACCACAACCAACGCATCAACCTTATGCCGGGCTCACGCTCCAGCGTTGGCGGCCTGGTCGACAATGTGAGCATCAGCAAACATACACTTATTGAAAATGCCAGGGGCGGCCGAGGCCATGACCATATCACCGGAAACGCGGCCAATAACGTTCTGACTGGCGGAGCCGGTGCAGACAAACTGACAGGCAACGCAGGGGCCAACACTTTCAACTATGAAGCCGTCACTGACTCGCCTTACCACAATGCTGACATGCTGATGGATTTCAAAACCGGCAAAGACAAAATCGACTTAACCGTTATGAGTAAAAAAGCCCAAGTGCCCCTCAACTTAGTCAAGTATTACACAGGCCAAATTGGCGAGACCATTATTGACTATTACCCGGCCACCAAAAAGTACTACGTGGGTGTCGATATGACGGGAAATCGCCAGTCTGACTTTTTGATCAAAAGTTTCAAGCCGATCAATAGTCAGGATGTGATTGGCCTTAACCGTAGCAACGACGACGAGTGCTGAGTACCTCGAAGGGCTCGAGAAGTGAGCCGCGTGAGGGCGGCTCAGCCCGGCCGATCAGATAACAAACCGCGCGACCATCCCATTCAAATCCACCGCCAGTCGCGACAGTTCATGGCTGGCCGCGCTTGTCTGGTTGGCACCCGCCGCCGACTGAGTCGCCAAGTCGCGGATGTTGACGAGGTTGCGATCCACTTCACGAGACACCTGGGCCTGCTCTTCTGAGGCGCTGGCGATCACCAGGTTGCGCTCGTTGATAAGGCTGATCGACTGGGTGATCTGCTCCAAGGCCACACCGGCCGCGCGAGCCAGTTCCAGAGTGGTCTGGGTACGTTGGTTGCTCTGTTGCATCGACTGCACGGCTTCACCGGTGCCACTCTGGATACCGGCGACCATTTTTTCAATTTCCTGGGTCGATTGCGCGGTGCGGTGCGCCAAGGCGCGTACTTCATCGGCCACTACGGCAAACCCACGTCCGGCTTCACCGGCACGCGCCGCTTCAATCGCTGCGTTGAGCGCCAGCAGGTTGGTCTGTTCGGCAATCGCGCGGATCACATCGAGCACCTTGCCGATATCACGCCCCTGGGTTGCCAGGCCTTCAATCATCAGGGCGGTATTTTGCACATCCTGGGTCATGGTCTGGATTGCGCCGACGGTTTCCACCACGCGGTCACGCCCTTCCCGCGCCGCCTGGTTGGACTGGCTGGAAGCTTCGGAGGTGGACACCGCATTGCGCGCCACTTCTTCGACGGCGGCGGTCATCTCGTTGACGGCCGTGGCGGCCTGGTCGATTTCGTTGTTTTGCTGTTGCAGGCCTTTGGAGGCTTCTTCGGTGACGGCACTGAGTTCTTCGGCGGCAGAAGCCAACTGCGTGGCCGAACCGGCGATGTGCTGGATGGTCTGGCGCAGGTTGGTTTGCATCGCCGACAAGGCGCCCAGCAGTCGCGCAGGCTCATCTTTGCCGGCGTCTTCGATAACGGTGGTCAGGTTGCCGCCGGCAATGGTCTGGGCCACTTCCACTGCTTTGCGCAGCGGCGTGACGATGCTGCGGGTCAGTAGCCATGCCAGCAGTACCGTCATGAGTGCCGCCGCAACGGCCACAATGATGATGCCCATAACCGCCTGCTGGTAGCTACCTTCAGCTTCCCGGCCGGCCTTGTCGGCGTCGGTGCTGTTGATGGCGATCAGTTTGTTCAGTTGCTCGCCCATCAGGTCGGTGCCGTCCTTGATGCGCGTATTGATGAGCGTGCGCATGTCCTCGACTTTATTCTGCTGGGACAGCGACATCATTTCAGCCTGGGCGGCCAGATAGCTGTCGAGCGTGGCGGCGAAAGACTTGTATAGAGCCGCCTCATCGGCACCCGCCGGCATCACGGCATAGGCGCTCTGGGCCTGCTTGACCTTGTCGACCAGCACGGCCACGCGGGTTTTGGCTTCTTCAAGTGCAGCCGGCTCGCGGTTGATCAAGATACGGAACGAGAGAATACGCAAGCGCAGCACGTTCTCGGTCATATTGCCGAGGTACTTGACGCTGGGTAACTGGTTGGTCCCCATGTCCACTGAGGCCTGGCGGATTGTGCCCATGCGATTGACCGCAAACACGCCAAGTATTATGACGAGCAACGCAATGAACGCAAAACCTAGAAAAGCGCGAGGAGCAATATTCAGATTACGAAGGGACATAGGGGTGCTCTCAAGAGATAGTGATGGCGCGCATCCCTGCCGCGACACAATCCGTTAGCGTCAACGCGCGTCTCGGACCGTCAGGCGCCACTGTTTTAATTGGTGTGTGGGCCTATTCAGGCTATCGGCAGGCTTGAGAAATTAATCGGAACATTTCGAAATATTTTTTCACACTTCTGACGTCCGGCACTTTCTGGCATCCTGCGCCTCCATTTTCTGACCCGAGCCCGCATTTTGTCTGACGCTCAAGCTCCCCGCCCCCGCTATAAATCCGACCTGATCTACGGCCTGGAAGACCGCCCACATTTCACTGCGGCGATTTTTGCTGCGCTGCAACATGTGCTTGCCAGCTTCGTCGGCATCATCACCCCGACTCTGATCGTCGGCGGCGTGCTCGGCCTGGAAAGCGAAGTGCCGTACCTGGTGAGCATGGCGTTGTTCGTGTCCGGGCTTGGCACCTTTGTACAGGCGCGCACATTCGGCCCGGTCGGTTCCGGCCTGTTGTGCCTGCAGGGCACCAGCTTTTCCTTTATCAGCGTGATCCTCAGCGCCGGGTTCATGGTCAAGGCCCGGGGCGGCGGTACCGATGAGATTCTCTCGACGATTTTCGGCATCTGCTTTTTCGCCGCCTTTATCGAGGTGGTGCTCAGCCAGTTCATTGGCAAGCTGCGCAAGCTGATCACCCCGGTGGTCACTGGCACCATCATTACCCTGATGGGCTTGTCGCTGATCAAGGTGGCGGTCACCGACATGGCCGGCGGCTTTGGTGCAAGCGACCTCGGCGCAGCGGGCAACATGGGCTTGGCCGCCCTGGTGCTGCTGACCATCGTGGTCCTCAACCGCTTCAGCAACCCGTTCCTGCGCCTGGGCTCGATTGTGATCGGCCTGACCCTTGGGTTTGTTGTGGCCTGGATGATGGGCCGCGTGGATTTGGCTGCCCTGCCCCAAGTGCCGTTGATCAGCGTGCCGGTGCCGTTCAAGTACGGGTTCTCGTTCGATTGGGTGGCGTTTATCCCGGTGGCGGTGATCTTTTTGATTTCGCCGCTGGAGGCTGCCGGTGACCTGACCGCCAACTCGATGATTTCCCAGCAGCCGGTAAAGGGCCCGCTGTACATCAAGCGCATCAAGTCCGGCCTGCTGGCCGACGGCCTCAACTCGGCGATGGCAGCCACGTTCAACAGCCTGCCGATGGTGACCTTCGCCCAGAACAACGGCGTGATCCAGCTTACCGGCGTGGCCAGCCGCTATGTCGCGTACTTTATCGCCGGCCTGCTGGTGCTATTGGGGCTGTTCCCGATGATCGGCGCGGTGCTGCAACTGATGCCCAAACCGGTACTGGGTGGTGCCACGCTGATCATGTTCGGCACCGTGGCCGTGGCCGGGATCAAGATCCTCGCCGAAGCCGGGCTGCACCGGCGCAATGTGCTGATCGTGGCGATCTCCTTAGGCATGGGGCTGGGTGTGGCTGCCGTGCCGGAAGTGCTGCGCGACCTGCCCAAGGCGTTGCACAACATCTTTGAATCGCCGATCACCGTGGGCGCGTTCTGTGCAATCCTGCTGAACATTTTCCTCCCCGAAGAGTTCTTAGAGCTGGAAGAGGATGAATTTGATCCGGAGTCCTCTACCCTCAAGGTCATGCAGGATCCGGACGTCACGAAATAGGAGCACCTTTGTTATGCGCAAGCTCATGGTTCTATCGTTGCTGCTGCTGACCTTGAGCGCGTGCGCGCTGTTCCCCAATCGCGACCCGGTCAATATCAGTGTGGTGGGTATCGAGCCGCTGCAAAGTCAGGACCTGGAAGTGCGTTTCGCCGTGAAGTTGCGGGTGCAAAACCCCAATGAAACAGCGATCGACTATAGTGGTGTGGCCCTGGACCTGGACGTGAATGGGCGCCCATTGGCGTCCGGCGTGAGCGATCAGGCCGGAAGTATCCCACGCTTTTCCGAGACAGTGCTGATGGTGCCGGTGAGCGTTTCGGCGTTTTCTGTACTGCGTCAGACCTTGGGCCTGAGCCAGACCCAAAGCCTGAACAACCTGCCTTACACACTGCGCGGCAAACTCGCAGGTGGCTTGTTCGGCACTATGCGCTTTGTGGAGCGTGGCACCCTGGACCTACCCAACACCGCGACCTGGTAACGGCCATGCAACCAACGTTGTTTACCCAAAGACTGATCCTGAGCCCATTGACCCTGGCGGATGCCGAGGACACCCAGGCGCAATTCGCGCACTGGGACGTGGTGCGTTACCTGACTGCCGAGGTGCCCTGGCCGTATCCGGCGGACGGCGCTCGCCGCTATCTGGAACAGGTGGCCTTGCCGGGCATGGCCCGTGGCGACCAATGGCATTGGTCGATCCGCCTCAAACACGCGCCGCAACAGTTGATCGGCAATATCAACTTGACGGACGAGCAAGACGACAACCGAGGGTTCTGGCTGGGGCCGCAATGGCAAGGCCAGGGTTTTATGACCGAAGCCTGTGCGGCGGTGACGGAATACTGGTTCGATGTGCTCGAACGTCCGCTAATGCGTGTGCCCAAGGCCGCGCCCAACCAAGCGTCGCGGCGGATTTCCGAGCGCACGGGGATGCGCTTGATCGGCACGCAGATGGGGGAGTTTGTAGAAGGTACGTTGCCACGCGACATTTGGGAGATTACTCGCGAAGAGTGGTTGGCATTGAGATCTTTCAAACGCTGAAGATCTGATGTGGGAGATGGCTTGGCTGCTGTGGAGGTTTGTTGGTTTGTTGGTTTGTCGGTGTACATATCCGTTGCTGCGGTGATGGCCGCCTATGGTTCCGCTCTTACAGCGGGTCACTTTTGTAAAGACACAAAAGTAACCAAAAAGTCTTCGCCCCACCACTCGGCACCTCGCTTAGGCTCGGTGTGCCCTCACTCCGGCTTGAATCCGTGGGCCGCCGCGATGGGCCATCCTTGGCCCAGCGCGGCTAACCCGGCGTCCTGCCGGGTTACCCACGGATTCAAGCCTGCGTTCGGCCATCGTGGTTAACGGGGCGTCTCAGATCAAGATCAAGATCAAGATCTACAGCACGGCGGCCTGAAAGCCGACCTGAGTGGTTGAAGCAAGAGCCAGATCAAGTGCGAAGCAAAAGCCTATCTGAATACACTGAAGAACTGCTTTTCTGTGGGAGTTGGCTTGCCTGCGATGGCATCAACTCTGTGTACCTGACACACCGAGGTGTCTGCATCGCAGGCAAGCCAGCTCCCACATTAGAACGAGTATGGCTCTGCTGTTGCTTTTGCTGTTGCTCCGGCCCTTACATCCTTTTCGATGACGAAGTCAGCGGTCTTTTGATCTGCGCTTTTGATCTTGATCCGAAATCGCCCCCCCCAAATCACTGTCGGATTGCGGGCATGCCGAGCCATAGCGAGGCACCGAGTGTTGGGGCGAGGACTTTTTGGTTACTTTTGACTGGGCCGGCATTCCGGTCCTTGCAAAAGTGACCCGCCGTAAGGGCGGAACCATAAGCGGCCGTTACCGCAGCAACAAACCGCTATCGCAGGCAAGCCAGCTCCCACAGTTTTTTACCGCATTCAGTCAGTGATGTAGCGCACGCCCGGTTTGGCGCGTTCATCCACTACCAACTCGAATATGTCCGGCCGCGCGTAATGCCCCACCACATCGTAGTCATAGCGCGCCTGCACCAAATCATCGGTGTTGATCTGCGCGGTCAGCAAGCCCTCTTCACCCACCAGTGGGCCTGCCAGGATGTCGCCCATCGGCCCGACGATCACACTGCCGCCGGCGATCAACGGGCGCTCTGACGGCCAGTTGGCAACCTGCGTGCCCAGCGCCGCTGGCGAGGCCTGCACCTGGCAGGCACTCACCACAAAGCAGCGACCTTCATGGGCGATGTGGCGCATGCTCACTTGCCACATTTCACGCTCATCGACCGTCGGCGCGCACCACACTTGCACGCCCTTGGCGTACATCGCCGTGCGCAGCAGCGGCATCATGTTTTCCCAGCACACCGCGCCGCCCAAACGCCCGACGGCAGCGTCGATCACCGGCAAGGTCGAGCCATCGCCCGTGCCCCATATCAGCCGCTCAGTGCCGGTGGGCATCAGCTTGCGGTGCTTGGCCACCAGGCCGCCGGTGGGGTCGAAATACAGCACGGTGCAGTACAGCGTGCTGCCACTGCGCTCGATCACGCCGAGTACCAGGCTGGCACCGGTGCGAGCGGACAACCCAGCCAGCGCCTCGGTCTCGGCGCCCGGTACATCGATGGCATTGGCAAAATAGCGCGCGAAGGCTTCGCGGCCTTCCGGCAATCGGTAGCCCAATTGCGTGCCGAAGGTTTCGCCCTTTGGATAACCGCCGAGCAACGCTTCGGGCATCACCACCAATTGCGCGCCACTGCGCACGATCGCGTCCTCATAGGTGAGGATCTGCGCCAGGGTGTCAGCCTTGCCACCCGGCAAGGATCCGATCTGCAACGCTGCCACGGTAGAAATGGGCATCAGGTTCACTCCAGATAAAGGGGGTTGCCCATTCTCCGGCGAGCAGCAATCATGAATAAAGCCCTCCTCAGTGCTAAATGATATGAGTCAAATGAATATCGCCCAGGTTGACCTGAACCTGCTGAAAACCTTCGAAGCCTTGCACGATGAGTCCAGCGCCAGCCGCGCAGCCTTGCGCCTGGGCGTCACGCAATCGGCGATCAGTGCCGGCTTGCGGCGTTTACGTGACGTGTATGGCGACCCACTGTTCGTGCGCACCGGGCGCGGGCTGGCGCCGACTTTGCGTGCTAACCAGTTGAAACCGGTGATCAGCGAAGCACTGGACCGTTGTCGACAAAGCCTGGAAATGATTAACCCGGACAACCCGAACTATCAGGGTCGTTCGGTGGTACTGGGCTTGTCCGATGACTTTGAAATTGCCCATGGCCGGCGGCTGATGGCAGAAATTGCCCGGCGTGCGCCAAAACTGCGGGTGATTTTCCGCCAGACCCACAGCCAGATCGTGGCAGCCGCCCTGCTTGAGCGCAGCCTGGACCTGGCGATCACCGCCGGCGGCTTTGCCGAGCGCAGGTTGAGTCGGCACGTATTGGGCGAAGGTGATTATCGTTGCCTGGTCGACCCGCATAGCCTGGCGCCGGGCCAACACGGCATCAGCCTTGCGGAGTTCGTGGCACGCGAGCATGTGCTGGTGTCGTCGGGAGGGTTTATCGGGATTACCGATGAAGGGTTGGCGGCGCACGGGTTGAGCCGCCAGGTGTGTGCGTCCACCAGCCACTTTGCCGGGCTGCCGTTTTTGCTCAAGGGCAGCGCGGCCGTGGCGACGATCCCCGGGCATGCCGCCGAGGCGATTGCGCAGATGACTGGCTTGCGCGTACTGGCCTGCCCACTGACGTTGCCACGCTACCCGGTGGAGCTGGGCTGGCGCACCCAGGCGCAGCTGGATCCGCTGCTGCTCAAAGTACGCGAAGCGATTGTGGCCGGCTTTACTTAGCAGCGGCCATCAGTTTGTTGACTTCGCTGCGCACCATATTGGAAAACTCCGGCGGCGACATGCCATCAAGCTCGGCACGTACCCATTCGGCCCACTTGCCTTTGCGCTTGGCACGCTCGCCGAACAAACGCGCCGCTTCGCCCTTGGCCTTGCCCAGGTTGGTTTGCCACAGGTCGTAGAGGCGGGACTTTTCATCTTCCAGCTCGGCACGTTCGGCGAGGGTTTTGTTGGCCAGATTGAAGCTCATGTTGAATTACCTGCTGCACAAATAGGTGACATCTTACACTGTAGGTCGAAATATCCTGATTCGGATTTTGCCCGCAAACCGCTCACAGCAAAAAAACTGCAACTTTTAGCCAAGCCCGACACTCCATTGTTCACTGTCACATTCACTCGCAAGGAGTCACACAATGGCCCGCAAAACTGCCGCCCAAGCTGTCGAAGATCAAATCAAGGATCAAGCTTTCAGTGAACTGACGGCCTTGATCGAAGAGTCGGACAAGCTGCTCAAAAGCAGCGCTTCGCTGGTAGGCGAAGAAGGTGAGACGCTGCGCGAGCAGGTTGCCATCAAGCTCAAGCAAGCGCTGGACTCGGTGTCCAACGTGCGTGAACGCAGCAAGCCGGTGGTGGACGCCACCGAAAACTATATCGGTGGCCATCCATGGCAGACCGTGGCCATTTCGGCAGGCTTTGGCCTGGTGGTTGGCCTGTTGTTGGGTCGTCGCAACTAAGCCAAAGGGCTAGGCCAAAGGGGCTGCGCTGATAGCGCAGCCCCTTTTATTCTTCTGCCAGTGCCTGCAACTGCTTGAGCTCCTGCGCATCCATCTCGATGCCGGTTTCCTGCGACTTCGCCCGTGTGCGATGGCGCCGATCCCCTGGCAACCGCCGCAACCCCGCCGCATGCATCTGCCGCACCAGTTCCTGGCTGCGCTCGGCAAAGCCTTGCCCGGCGGTTTTGCTTGGGTCGATCACAATCAGCAGCTGGCCGGTCCAGGGTGTTCGCGCACCGGGATGATCGGCCCAATTGAATTCGAACGAAAAATGGCCACCCGTGAGCGCAGCCGCCAGCAACTCGACCATCATCGACAGTGCTGAACCCTTGTGCCCGCCAAACGGTAACAGCGCGCCGCCTTCAAGAATCGCCTTGGGGTCCTGGGTTGGCTGGCCCAGGCTGTCCACGCCCATGCCCGGCGGCAAGCGCTCGCCCTTGCGTGCAGCGATCTGCACGTCGCCATGGGCAATCGCACTGGTAGCCAGGTCAAACACGATGGGCGGCCCGTCGGCGCGCGGCGCAGCAAAGGCAATGGGGTTGGTGCCGAACAGCGGTCGATCCGCGCCATGGGGCACCACGCAGGTCATGCTGTTGACCACGCTGAGCGCTACCAGGCCCTCCTCGGCGAAAGGCTCGACATCGGGCCACAGTGCCGCAAAGTGGTGGGAGTTTCGAATCGCCAGCAGCGCGATCCCGGCACTGCGCGCCTTCGCTACCAACAGCGGGCGTGCGGCCTCCAGTGCCGGCTGGGCAAAGCCGTTGTCGGCGTCCACGCGCACAAAGCCCGAAGCTACGTCCTCGACCACAGGCACAGCCTTACCATTGACCCAGCCGCTGTTGAGTGTCGATACATACCCTGGAATACGAAACACGCCGTGGCTATGGGCGCCATCACGTTCGGCGCTGGCGCAGTTATGCGCAAGGATCGCGGCCACCTGCGCCGAGGTACCATGCCGAACAAAGACCTGTTGTAGCAGGCCCACTAACTCGGTGAAGCCGATTGCGGTTGAAGCCTTGGCCACTGTCGGAGACTGCGCAGACATTTGAAGCTCCGTTTTTATGATTGCGTTTTTATGATTAGGAGAGGCAACGAATGGACATTCAAGCCTTCGATTAAACACCACGCACAGTGCCTGCTGTCAACTTGCTACGGGCCTCAATAGTTACCCCCGCCCGCCGGTCACGCGTCCTTAGCCTGTCGCTCCCCTACACGATGGAGCAAGCCCATGACCGGCGTAACCCCTGCGTATTTTTTTGACGAATTCCTGCTGCCGCTCAAAAGAAACGCGCCTAGCGAGCGAGAGCGTGCGCTAGGACTTAGCGTCAAAGACCTTGACTGGCTGCATACGGTGTACCAGGCCACCGATGCAGCACGCAAAGACCCTGAGCGGCAGACCCACCCCATGAGTGTCGAAAGGCTGCTGATCAATGTCACAGACCAGCCGCCCATCCCCCTCGCCGGCGCATTTTTGATGAGCCCTACGCCGGACGACGGCAAGGCGCTGCTTTACACGCCTTATGGCGGCATCCAGGTGTTTGACGATCATGCCAGCCTGCTTGTAGAGGTCGGCAAGCAACTGGCGGACACGGTACAGCGTGTCCAATTGATGAGCTTTCTGTCGATTACACAGCGCAGCGCCTTGCCCGCCAGCACGCCAATAACGCTGACCACCACCACTGTCGAAGGCGCTGTCATGCAAGACCAGGAGCAAGCCCTGGAGGCCTGCCAGCAAGACAACGTGCGCGTCGTATTGGAGCATCTGCAGACGACCCCCACGCTCTACAGCATGCTCGACACGCTGCTCAGCATCATGGCGCGCTCGTACTTCCCCAAGCTGGATCAACGCGATACACGGGTAGACTTTTTTATCTCGGACCCGGCAGGCGGTCAGCGACGCTGGATCAATGCGCTGCCCTTGAGCGAAGCGTTCCTGCAGTTTTATGTGAAACATGCCTGGCCCAAGGACCAGACCCGTGAATATTTCAACCCGAAACACATCACCAGCACTTTCACCCCGGCAGAGCGCGAACAAGATCAGCAGTATTGGGAAGCCCTGATCAAAGAAACATCCGGCAGCCTGTCAAAACTGCTGGGCAGCCTGCTGAAGACTTATTGGAACGAGGACATCGGCAACCAGACCTCACGCCTGGAATGCTTCACCCAGGTCATGGCGGATAAATTTCGCCTGGATGTCTTGCTCAAGCGCCAGCAGCAAATCCTCACCGCCGACGAAAGCCACACCCTTCAGGCATTGTTTCTGCCAGACCAGCGCGCCCGTAATGCCCACGCCAAGAAACTAAGTGTGGAAAAAGTACGCCTGCAGGCGCCCTACCAGCACTATGTGGAACTGGCCAGCACGCTATTGATCAGCGACAGCCACGCCTACCTGTACACGCAGTCGCGTGGGGTGCAGGTACTCAAGGACATGCAGGCGCTCAAAGATACGTTACTGAGTATGCTCAAGGCCGCAGGCCACGAAGATGAACTGCTCAATTTCCTGTCCCTGGATGAGCGCGACACCTTTATTGGCATGGACCGGATAGACATCGCCGCCCAGCCGGTTCCAGGCAACGCGTTTTCCGGCATGCTCGAAGACATTGCGGCCAAGCAGACCAGTAATATGAACCACGCACTGGACCTGTTCCGGCGCAGTGATGGCCAGATAAACCTGGACGCGCTGCTCGATTGCGCCCTGGATATACGCACGATGCTGGACAGTCGCCTGGCGGCGCTGGAAACGTCCGGGCGCTGGACCACGCACCTCGTCACCAGCGGTAACGATCGGCCGTCAACGGTGCAGGCCGAGCGCGCAAAACTGCAGCTCAAGCGTCTGCGCGCCGCTGAAGACGCACTGGCTGCCGAGCGCAGGCAACACCCGACATTGCGTACGATGGTCGCAGCGGCCCTTGATGCAGAGCTGCGATCACAGCGCCTGGACCTCAAGGCTGATGAGGTCTTTATAAACACCTACCCCACACCTGCCCAGGAGCGCGAAGAGCGGCCAGTGGTGGCGACCGTGAGCATGGTTGACCACTTCATAGAACGCCTGAGCGGCGAAGCCTTGCCTGTTTCCAACATGTCCTCGACCGGGTTTTACACGCAGCTAGAGCCGCATGTAGCCCTGAAGGTCCACAGCATGACCTTGAGTACCTTCAACCGGATCAATGATCGCGTCTTGAAGGTGTTTGCCACTCACGAGATGCGCCAGCTGCCACTTCTATTCCTCAATAACATGCGTGAAAAACACGCGCACTCGATGTTGCTTGGCTTGCGCAGCGAGGCCGAACTAAGGCTATTGGGTAAAACACTGCCGCCCAGTTGCCAGGCGGTGGTTGATACCCTGCTACGTACCGACAGCCTTGAACGCTTGACCCGACATGGGTTGAACGGGTTCCTGCCGGATGCCTACGCCTTGACACTGAATCAGGGCACATCCAGCGCCGCGCAACCCCTTGCCAACCTGTTTGTACTGACCGAACGCGGTGGTTTCGACCCGCAGCGCTCGGGCCAGGCCGTGCTCTGGACCCCTCGACGCGGGTATGAAGTGTTCGCTTCGGTGCACGCCTTGCGCGAGGAGATAACACAGCGCCTGCAGCACCCGATCAAGTGCTTGCCGCTGCTGGAAAACCTGGCGCTTTCATTGCGTAAGCCGCACCAGGTTTATCAGTTGGGCCCGCTGC
This sequence comes from Pseudomonas sp. ChxA, assembly GCF_030263855.1. Lineage (NCBI taxonomy): Bacteria > Pseudomonadati > Pseudomonadota > Gammaproteobacteria > Pseudomonadales > Pseudomonadaceae > Pseudomonas > Pseudomonas sp. ChxA. The sequence goes on along the minus strand of NZ_JARPMK010000001.1, from coordinate 3,157,943 downwards.
AACGCATTGACGACAACGTGCTGAACAACCGCCTGAAAACTTACGGCGACCATGTCATGCACAGTATCGATCAATTGATCGCGATGAAATTGCCCGCTCGCGCCCTGCAAGACTGTATTGAGGCAGCCTTGGAGCAATCTGCACCCACCAACCTCGCGCGGGCCCAGGCGGTGGCAAGTGCCATGGCCCATCAACAGGCGCTGCCGGTCTGGTTGGGCATGGCGCCTGCCAAGGATCAGATCCATCAAGCCGAACTGCTCGAGCAGTATCACAACAGCGCCCCGGACGCGGAAGACTACCTGCACGGTATTACCTCAATGCGCGCGCATACGCGCACGGCACTGCTGGCCTTGCTTAAGGCGCGCTTTCCCGGACAGGTTCTGGACCCCGATAACGTGCTGATACCGGTGCATCAGGCCCTCGACGTACAGGTTGACAGCCTGACCGATTTTGCCTTGCGCCATTGGCCAGATCTGGACGCCGAAAACATTCGCCCCCGCTCGCGGACCGCCACTGCCCTGCCCGCTTCATTGGATGCCCGCGCGGTGGTGCAGATGGTCCGCCAGCTTGACCTGAAAAGCGTCTACCAGAAGCTGCTGCAAAGTCGGCTGGACCCCAAAACGGACGAGGGACGCAAACGCCGGCGCTTGTTTTGCCGACAATTGCCCTGGCAGACGTTGCAATATGCCCATGAGCAAAGGCTGCAAGAACAGCTGACAGCACAGGCGCTGAGTAGCGTGCAACAGGTGTTCGACATGCCTGACGCGGTGGCGCGAACGGCGCTGGACAGTGCAGCCGCCACGTTTCGGCCCTTGGAGTTGATTGCAACCGAAGGGGCTGCGGCCGCCAAGGTGCTGGGCATGTACCTGGTGGGCCCAGCCGTCGGCAGTGCTGGGCCGCTGGTGATGTTTGCGCCTTATAGCGACCGCCATGTGCTCAAGGAGTACAGGAACGAGCAAGACTTGCTGGATGAAGTAGGCAGGCCGGGAGCGCTTCAGGATTCAATCATCCGGCACCTGGAGGCGCCTCATCAGGCGACGTACCGGAACTTGCTGCAAAACAACCGTCATCGCCCCCTCGACATCCGGCTGGCCTTCACCAAGGTCACCGGCAACGCCCTGCACTTGCTGTTCAATGACAACACCCTGATATTGCTCAAGATGCTGGCCAGCCAGTTCGAGGAAGGCACCAAGACACTCTGGGACCGAGTCACGCTTGCGCTGGGCGAAGGCATCCCGAAAGCAGTGCAGTTCATGGCCGGAAAGCTCGCATACCCACTGATAGTCTGGCGCAGCTACGTGCTGTTCAAGCGCTCAGCCGACGAGTTGCAGTTGCACCAATGGAAAGCCGCGCTGAAGGACTTCATCAAGGGCGTGGCGCAAATGGCTGCCCTGCGCGGCGAGCTTGAGGGCACCGAAGCGCCGCCGCCCAACGAAACCGAGGTGTCCGAAGCCGACTTGTCAGATGAGACCCTGCCCACGGCTACGGGCTTGTCCGCCCTGCGCGTCACTGCCCCCTCCCGCACGCGGCTGCAGCCTTTCGAAGATCACGATGTTGCATTGACCGACCTTGAGTTTAAGGCCGCCAGCCATGTTTACACGGACAAGACAACATTGAAAAACTATGTGCCCCTTGCGGGCAAAGTGTATGCGGTCAAGCAAACCGCAAAACATTGGCGCTTGGAAAAAGATCACCTGAAAGGCCCTTATGTGGGCCAAAACCCACAGGGCAAATGGGTACTGGACCTCAAGCGCCACACTCCGCGTTTCGGCAAAACCCTGTCGCGCTTGAGGACCCACAGCGGCGAACAGGACGCGATCAATATCGAAGCAACCGGTCTTTTGGAGATTGCCACGCTGTCGAGCTGGCAAGCCCAAGTGATCAACGAAGCGTTGAATGTTGCGACTTATTACGCCAACAATTGTCATCGCAACCTGGTTCGGTTTTCAGCACAACGCGACCCCAACAGCCGCATTGGCCGTTTTTTGGGCGAGATGTTCGGCGTCGTCAGCTTGACCGCTGACCAGGTAGACAGGCTCAAGAGCATTGCCCATAAAATGCTGGAAGCGCTGTGCGAGTCGAGCTTGGCTCGCCACGACTCAACTCGGTTTGTCAGCGGTACCAGTCGAATCGATGTGGACAATCAATACGCTTTTACGATTGCCGATGACCGCGAGCGCAAAGTGTATTTGCTCGAGCGGTTTTTTTATCCGCACATGAATGTCTACCGGGGCCGCTTGAACTCTGCGTTCGACATCTCGGCCCATGCGCGGGCCAGCGTGCTGATTCACGAATTGACGCACTTGCAGCTCAGCACTGAAGACCTCGCCTACATTGACAGCATGCGCCCCTTCCCCGACCTGATTGATACGGCCAAGCGCGGCTCTGTGGTGCTGAAAACCGAGCTGGAAGACTTGCGCAAGTACGCACTGTCCACACTGACACCTGCCGACATGCTGTTCAAAGCCTGGGATGATTACACCGCGACATGGGAGGACTACGGGCCTGATACGTCAACTCAAAACCTGCGCAAAAAAGCCCTCGACACCACTGGGGCCAAGACCCTTGCAGCCGCCCGTGCGGTGTTCATGACCGATGCCGACAAGCGTATCGACACTATCCTGGCCAATGCCGACTCCTTGACTTACCTGATTACCGAACTGGGTCGCATGCTGGATGCGGGGGCGTAAGCCCCCGGCGCGCAGGGTCAGTCTTTCTGGTCGCGCAGTACATTACCGGAAGCGCCATCGATACGCGCTTCATACACGACGCCATCGGACTTGCGCCCTTTGACTTCCCAGTAGCCGTTGTCATCGGCCTCAGCGCTGTAGACCTCGATGTATCCGGCCTTGGTCTTGGCGGTTTCAATGGCTTTTTCGATGGTGATCCAGCCCGCACCCGGCTTATCAGCCAGGGCGGCGCCGGCGCTGAGCAGTGCGGTGGTTGCACACAGGGCGACTAAGGTTTTCTTGAGCATATTCGTTCTCCATTGTGGGAAATGACGGACTCGTGTCCTGTTTTTTCTGATGTCCCCAAACGAGAATAAGTTCCAATTGATGTGCAATCGCCATGACGGCTGTTCTCGCCATCCGCCTTGGGAGGTTAGAATGTGGGAAATCAGGACGGTTTAATGACTCAACAGCCCCTTTCAGAAGACGAATATGACGTGATCACCGATGCCGCCGCGCATTGGTGCATGCGTCTGCATGCCAGTGATTGCACGGCGAGCGAGCGTCGGGCTTTTGAGCAATGGCACGATGCCCACCCGCTGCATGCCTTTGAGTATGCGGCCATGCTGGAAATCTGGGACGTGGCTGACCATCTGCCACGCAGCGAACCTGCTGCGGTTGTGCTGCCGTTCAAACCACGCAGCCGCCTACGCACTTACGCGGTGGCCGCCGCGATATGCCTCGCCGCCCTGCCGCTGGCCGCCTTCACCGGCTGGGAAGCGGGCTGGTTGCCCAGCTCCTACGAGCATTTCGAAGCCGACTCTGGCTTGCGCAAAGTGACCCTTGGCGACGGCAGCCAGGTTGAGTTGAACCTGGGCACCGAGTTGGTCTACAGCCACTACAAGGACCAACGCCGCGTGACCTTGAACAAGGGCGAAGCGTTTTTCAACGTCAGCCATGACAGCCGTCACCCGTTTATCGTCAAAGCGGGCGAAGGCCAGGTGCGAGTGACCGGCACTCAGTTCAACGTCTGGAAATATGAAGACCAGGTGCGGGTGATGTTGCTGGAAGGCTCGGTGCAGATTTCCAGCGACAAGGAGCACGCCAGCGTGCCCCTGACCCCAGGCATGCAAGCCAGTTACAACCTGGGCGATGCCACCCCGCAAATCGCTGCGATCAACCCCAATGACTCGGCCCTGGCCTGGCGCCAGGGCAAACTGGTACTCGACAACCTGGCCCTGACGGACGCGTTGCCGCTGATCAACCGCTACCTGAACAAACCGGTGATGCTGGCCGATGCCAGTACCGGGGCGATTCGCATCGGCGGCATCTACAACATCAACGAGGTCAACAACCTCGTGCCTTCCCTGCCCAAGGTGCTGCCGGTCTACCTGACCCAGAACCAGGATGGCAACCCGGTACTCAATTCCATCCCGCGTAAAACACCCAAGGGCTGAACCTGCCTGCAACAGCCGGTTCGTTCGCACTCAAGTGTCCATTTTTGAAACACCTCCCTCGCTTGAACCGCCCGCCTGGTGCGCATTCATGGCTTTGTCACGCGCGGTGTTACATCGCTGAGACACCCTTGGGGCGGGGCCGGGCATGCCCCTTGACGGCGACACTGTTTCAAGAATGAAACAGCACTGCCATCACTTTGCCTTGACTCAACTCTAACCCTGTGAATATCAACAATAAATAAAAAGCGGCACGCGTTCTGCTCTGTTCCTGACAACGCTGTTTAGGGTCAGCGTGAAGAATAAGGAACACTGCCATGGACACACACAATCCAGGTTCACTGAGCCTCCTGTTGATCGGCTGTGCACTGAGTGCCAGCGTGAGCGTACCCGTGCTCGCGGCGGGTGATGGTGTGATCGTGATTGAACGCCAGGTTCAGCCTTATGCAATCGGTCGCTCACGCGGCCAGGATCCCTACCCCACCACCGTCAATGCCAACCCGTCGGTTCAAGTCAATCGCGCCATGAACCATGAGCTCAGCGATAACGACATTGCAGGTATCAGCAGTGGCTCAAGCATTACTCGCAGCATCATGCCCAATGGCGGTATTCCCGGCCTGAACAACATCGGTGGCGCCAGCAACCTGGGCGCAGCGGGTGCAGCCGGCCACGGCAGCAGTGGCAGCAGTATTGCTGGCACGGTCAACGGCGCGATCTCCAGCGGCCTCGCGCCGCTGAACAACATCAGTGGCATGGTTGGGGGGGCAATGAAATGAACCGCTCCTGGATGCTTCTTGCGGCCCTCGGTTGCACCGCGGCGATGGCCGACAGCAACAACAACGCAACGCTTGATAACTCGGGCAAGCAATACAACGGTGTGGTGACGATCAACCAGGCCGCTGGTGACCAGCAACAACTGAGCAACAACGTCGCTATCGCGGTGGGGCATAACGCCCAAGCCAACATCGCCGTCACGCAAAAAATCGGCGGCGCGCCCGCCGACCGCTCCCTGAACGCCAATGCCGCGATCCAGGGCAACTCTTTCAGTAATGGCAACGGTGCACTGAGTGTCAACCAGTCCGCCGGGGCCCAGAACCAGATGATCAATGCCGTGCGCATCAGCGTGAATGCTGGCCCGCAAAGCATCGACGACAGCGTCATGTCGCAACAGAACGTTGCGCTTGCAACCGACTCAGGGTTGACCCCTACCACTGGCAGCCGCCAGGTCGTTACCAGCGACCAGGCCTTCACCGGCAGCCGTGGAGTGGTTCAGGTCAACCAGAGCGCCGGGGTGGGGAACCGAGTGGCTAACACCCTGAACTTACGACTCAACTGATGGAGCTGAGTCTATAGCTAGACCGTACCAACACTTAACCAACTAATTAGAAGCAAGGAGATACACCATGAAAACTTCAATGGCTCTTAAACCACTGGCTTTCGCTCTCGCTGCGCTCATGGCTGTTGCTGCTCAAGCGGGGGGTAATCACAACACGACCTCTGCCGCTACTGTGAATGATGGTCAAAGCAACCATGGCAACGTGGTAGCCAATGACAAAACCAAAAACAACGCTTCGGCCAATGACTCCTACAACCACATCAGTGGCGTAGCCAACGGTAACGTGCTGAGCGGCGACAACAACCAAGGCAAAAACGACGTAGTCGTCCAGTCCGCCGATTCCGATTTCGTATTTGCCACGCTGAACTCGGCACAATCGAACAACGGCAACCTGGTGATCAACAGCGGCACCAAAAACAATGCCTCCCTCAACGACAGCGGCAACAACGCTTCGGGCATCATTCAGTTGAACGCCGCCTCGGGCACGTCCAACCAAGCCAGCAACAGCACTGTCATTCAGTCGAACAAAGATGGCAATGGCGGCGCCGCTACCATCAACGCCGTACAGGATGTCACTGGCAACCTTACCCTCAACCTGGCCAGCGGCCACGGCTGGAACACCAAGCCTGTGGTCAACAACGCCAGCGTGAACAACTCGATGAACTACAGCAGTGGGGTTTCGAACTCCAACGTTCTGTCGGGCAGCAACAACCAAGGTCAGAACAACGTAGTCGTGCAATCCGTCACTCGCTTCTGATCCAGATAGGGCCTTGGCAACAAGGCCCTTTTTATTTCCAGTGTCCAGCAGGTCATACGATCATGCGCCTCACAGCTGCCTTCCTTCTGCTTGCACTCACCGGCCCGGCCTGGGCGGCGCAAATGGCCGTCGTCATGCCGAATGGCGCGGTGGTCTACAAGAAGGTCGAAAGCATCCGCGAGCGCAAGTTCGCCAACCTGGTGGAACAGAAAACCGATTTCAGCTGCGGCGCCGCCGCGCTGGCGACCATCCTGCGCCAAGCCTATTGGATGGACGTGGATGAAGACCACGTGATCAAGGGCATGCTGGTCAACGCCGACCAGGACCTGGTGCGCACCCAAGGCTTCTCGATGCTCGACATGAAGCGCTACCTGGAAAGCATCCACATGCGCGCCAAGGGCTACCGGATCACGCCTGAAGTGCTGGTCACCGTGAAAGTGCCGGTGGTGGTGTTGCTGGACATTCGCGGCTACAAGCACTTTGTCGTGCTGCAACGAGCCGACAAAGACTGGGTATATATCGGCGACCCCGTGCTGGGCAACAAGCGCTATGCCAAGGACGACTTCGTCAAGGGCTGGAACGGCATCGTGTTCGCGGTGATTGGTGAGGGTTACGACAAGGCCAACGCCTTGCTCACACCCCGCGCGCCGCTGACGGCCAAGAACCAGTTCAACGAGTTCAGCCCGGTACGCGACAGTGAATTGATGGACTTCGGTTTTATCCAGAGCGACTTCTTCTAGAAGCGCAATAAGGAGCAGGACGCTCCAGGAGCAAACGATGAACACTCGACGCTGGCTGACGGTGATATGCCTGGCAGCCGCAGCACCTGCCTATGCTTCTTCGGCATTCAAGCCGATCGAGCTCAAGGACGCGGAAATGGCCGAGTTGCGCGGGCGCTATGTGATGCCCGGGCGGATTATCAGCTTTGGCATTGTGATGAGCAGCACCTGGACCAATGCCGCCGGCGCGACCGTGACCGGCACCGCCAATATGCAAGTCAATGCCTCCACCGTCACGCCGCAGTTTTATGTGCAAATCACCGGTAACGACGGCACCGGCGTGATCAAACAGCCTGACGGCAAGGGCACCGTTGTCGGCGGCGCCGGCCTCGGCACTGGCCAGGGTGTCACGCAAAGCGTGCGCGCAGCGGGCGATGGCAACACGGCCAACAATGGCGTGGATATCAACGTGACGAAAAATGGCCTGGCGCCGGCCAATTACGTGCAGTCCGGCCAGGCACTGATTGCCGGCCAGCCGATCACCGGTGGCACGGCCGCCGGCCAGGTCACGGTCACGGCTAAAAACGGCGGGCTGCAAATGGCGCTACAGGCCAATAACAATCAAGGCAATGTGGTGCAACAAATCGGTGCCGGCAATGTGCTGCAAGGCACGGTTATTCAAGGCAACAGCAATTTCGTGAACAACTTGACCCAACTTAATGTGGTCATGGGTAACAACGGTTTGAACAACATTACGCAGAACCTGAACCTGGACCAACTCAAAGGCCTACGCCCCTCTGGTTATTGAACTACGCTGAGCCTCGACACTTACGCATTAGAAAGGGACGGCTTATTTCATGCATCGATCTTTATCGTTACGTGCCGTGATTTGTTTGAGTACGCTCCTGCCCGCATCGGTGTTGTATGCCGCGCCGGATGCCGACATCGAAACGCTGAAACAGGAACTGCTGGAGCTCAAGCAACGTTATGAAGTGCAGCAAAAAGCACTGGCCGTATTGGAGCAACGCGTAAGGCAAGTAGAAGATCAGCCCGCAACACCAACGCCCAAACGCCTGGCCAAATCCCCTGCCGACTTCCAGAAAGGCGGTACGACGGTGGCTGGCGTCGGCGCAGCCGCCGCGTCCGGCGGTGCGGCTGGCAGCAGCTCCTACGGGCAAAACCTGAAGGACGATTCCGCTCCGGCGCAAAGTGTGAGCAACTTGTACAATGAGGCCAGTGGCTTTTTTGGCAATGGCAAGTTCAGCTTTGAAACCGGGCTCACCTACGCCCGCTACGACGCGCGCCAATTGTCACTTAACGGCTTTCTGGCGTTGGACTCTATCTTCCTGGGCAATATCAACCTGGACCGGATCAAGTCGGACAGCTGGACCCTGGACCTCACCGGCCGCTACAACCTGGACAACCGCTGGCAATTCGACCTGAACGTGCCGGTGGTGTATCGCGAAGCAACCTACCAGTCCGGTGGTGCCGGCGGCGATGCCAAGAATACGTCGGAAGCCTCCGTCAGCCGCGATCCCACCATCGGTGATGTCAACTTCGGCATCGCCTACAAGTTCCTCGATGAAAGCGCCAGCCTGCCGGATGCGGTGGTGTCGCTGCGGGTCAAGGCACCCACCGGCAAGGAACCCTATGGCATCAAGCTGATCGAGCAAGCCAGCAACAACAACCTCGCCGTGCCGGAAAGCCTGCCGACCGGCAACGGAGTGTGGTCGGTCACGCCGGGTATTTCCCTGGTCAAGACCTTCGACCCGGCGGTGTTGTTCGGCTCGCTCTCCTACACCCATAACTTTGAAGACTCGTTCAGTGACATCAGCCCCAACGTCAACCAGAAGATCCCAGGCAAAGTCAGCCTGGGTGACAGCTTCCAGCTCGGTGTCGGGGTGGCCTTCGCGCTTAACGAGAAGATGAGTATGTCGTTCTCGGTGTCTGACCTGGTGCAACGCAAAAGCAAGGTCAAGCAGAGCGGCCAGGACTGGCAATCGGTGGTGTCCAGCGATGCCAACGCCGGGTATTTCAACGTGGGCATGACGATTGCGGCGTCGGATAACCTGACGATCGTGCCGAACCTGTCGATTGGGATGACGGATGATGCGCCGGACTTTACGTTCAGCTTGAAATTCCCGTATTACTTTTAGTGGTATGGGGACGCGGAGCGTCCTTGGAGGCATTACCACGTGGAGCGTGGGAATGATCAGCCCCGCAACGATAAGGGTCGTTGCGGGGCTTTTCGGTTACCCGCCCTAGCGGATCTGGTGCTTGTGCAGCAACCGGTAGAACGTCGGCCGCGACACGCCTAGCACACGGGCCGCGATACTCAGGTTATCGCTGTGCCGGTTGAGCACATCGCACAACGCCTGGCGTTCAGCGCGGTGCTTGTAATCTTCCAGTGTAGCCATGGGCGGCGCAATTGCCTGTTCACCTTGCAACCCCAGGTCAACGGCTTCGATCTGGCGACCTTCTGCCAGCACCAGACCACGGCGCACACGGTTGGCCAACTCGCGCACATTGCCCGGCCACGGGTGTTGGCCCAGGGCAACCAAGGCATCCTCGCTGAAGCTGCGCGGCCTGCGCCCGGTTTCCTGGCTGTAGAAGCGTGAGAAATGGTTGGCCAGCATTGCCACGTCGCCATGCCGCTCGCGCAATGGGGCGGTTATCACCTGCAAGACATTAAGCCGGTAATACAAGTCTTCACGAAAGGTGCCCTTCGCAACCGCCGCTTCCAGGTCCACGTGTGTCGCTGCCAGCACCCGCACATCCACCGGGATGGGCTGGCTGCCACCGACGCGTTCTATCTGCTTTTCCTGCAGGAAACGCAGCAAGTTGGCTTGCAGTTCCATGGGCAAGTCGCCGATCTCATCGAGAAACAGCGTGCCACCGTGGGCCGCTTCGATACGCCCGATCTTGCGCTGGTGAGCGCCGGTGAACGCGCCTTTTTCATGGCCGAACAGCTCGGACTGGATCAGGTGCTCGGGAATGGCGCCGCAATTGATCGCGACGAAGGGCTTGGCATGGCGCTGGGATTGGCGATGCAGGGTCTTGGCCACCAGCTCTTTGCCGGTGCCGCTGTCGCCGCGGATCAGCACCGGCGACTCTGTAGGTGCGAGCTTGGCGAGTAATTTGCGCAGCTCACGAATGGGTCGGCTGTCGCCCAGCAGTTCATGTTCCTGCGCGTCGATCAGTGCATGACCTTTGCCGCGCAAGCGCGCCATGCCAAATGCACGCCCCAGCGTGACTTGCACGCGAGCCACATCAAACGGCAGGGTGTGGAAGTCAAAAAACCATTCACAGACAAAATCGCCGACATTTTGCAGGCGTAAAACGTCCTGGCTGAGCACGGCGATCCATTCGGTGCCGCTGCGGCTGATCAATTCCTTGACCGCTTCGGGACGCTCCAGGTGATACGGCTGCAGGCGCAGTAGCCCCACATCACACGACCTGTCGCCTACGGCGGCGAGCGCGCAGCTGTCCACTTCCCACCCCGCACTGTGCAGACCGGGCAATAGCTGGTGGCAGTCGTCGCACGGGTCGACTACGAGCAAGCGTCGTTGGACAGGTGTAACAATCATGACTATTCCTTGGCGCCAAAATTGTTAAAGTTATTTATAAACAACGGTTTGTGCGGCCTGGCGCTAACACTAGCAAGTTATTGACGCAGCCATTGTATCGTTTCGCTATAAGTCTGGGCACAAAGCCATCTCGGCGTCGCTGACGGCAAAAAATCAGCCGCGACTGCCAAACTCAATGCGCTTTCAAAACAGCCGCTTACATGACGTCAATCACGAAAAGTTGAAATTTCTTGCTCTAAGATGTGACCCGTACCCTGCCATCGTGCATCAGTACAAGTAACTCACCGTCTGGCTCGCCCAACCGACGGTACTTAATTGACTGGGCATTTAGAGAGAAGACCCACATGAACGCCCCGCTCCGCATCAACGAAGCTCTTTTGATCGCAGACCGTGCCTTCCAGCCCTTTCAGTGCGTGGCCTGGCACGATGGCAATGGCGCCCTCAGCCTGAGCGTCATCGACCGTACCAATACCCGTATCGGCAGCAAACAGCTGTCTTCGAGTACTTATACCGACCCGGCTCAATTGGAAGAATTGTTGTTGCAGGCACGTGCCGAACTCGACAAAAACGGCTACCAATTGCAGTCATGGGTTATGCAAAAGTAAGACTGGGCATCAACTTCCGATCATTGCCTGACAATTGATCGGAAGTTGAACATCACACCGTCAGCGAGTTATCGCGGCGCAAGAATAAAACGCTCGATCGCTTCGGCAGCGCCGTCCTCGACATTGCTGCCGGTGACCACACTGGCTTGGCGCTTGACGGTTTCTTCCGCCTGCCCCATCGCAATCGACAAACCCGCCACTGCAAACATCGCCGGGTCATTGCCGCCATCGCCGATGGCCGCCGTCTGTTCCATCGGCACCCCGAGGTGCGCAGCCAGGGTTTTCAATGCTTCGCCCTTGTTGGCGAGCATGGCCGTGACGTCCAGGTACACCGGCTGCGAACGCGATACCTGTGCGAGCCCTTGCACCTTGGGCTGCAACTGCGCTTCCAGTTCGATCAACAACTGCGTGTTGTTGCTGGCAGCGACGATTTTGTCGACCCGGTCCAGGTACGGTTCAAAACTCTCCACCACCACCGGCCCGTAACCCAAGCCATCGGCTTCGCGCTGCACCATTGGCCCAGGCGGGTCGCGGCGCAGCCAATCGCCATCGGCGAACACCCAGACCTCCACGTCCGGCTCGGCCGAAAACAGCGCCAGGGTCACCAGCGCCGCCTCCGCCGGCAGGTGATGAGCAACCAGGATGCTGCCATCCGGGTTGATCAACGTGCCCCCGTTAAAACCGGCGACCGGCACATCGATGCCAAACGTTTCGATCAAGTGCAGCATGGCCTTCGGCGGGCGCCCGCTGGCCAGGCTGAAAAACACCCCAGCGTCACGCAACGCTCGGACTGTATCGGCGGTGCGATGGCTAAGGCTGTGGTCAGGATGCAACAAGGTGCCGTCTACATCACTGAGCACCAACTGGATGGGATGAATCGCTGCATCACTCATCCGAGGCTATGCCAGGTGCGGCCATCGCGGGCCAGCAACTCATCGGCCGCCGCCGGGCCATCTTCACCGGCCTTGTAGGCCTGGATCGCGTCGTCTTGCTTCCAGGCATCCAGGAACGGCTGCACCGCACGCCAGCCATTTTCGATGTTGTCGGCGCGCTGGAACAAGGTCTGGTCACCGGTCATGCAGTCGTAGATCAGGGTTTCATACCCGGTCGACGGCTGCATTTCGAAGAAGTCCTTGTAGTCGAAACCCAGTTCGATGTTGGCCATTTCCAGGGCCGGCCCAGGTTTTTTGGCCAACAGGTCGAACCACATACCTTCGTTTGGCTGGATCTGGATTTTAAGGTAGGTGGGCTTGAGCTCATCCACATCCGTGTCGCGGAACTGCGCATACGGCGCGTGCTTGAAGCAGATCACGATTTCGGTGTCGCGAAAGCTCATGCGCTTGCCGGTACGCAGGTAGAACGGCACACCGACCCAACGCCAGTTGTCGATCATCACCTTGAGGGCGACAAAGGTCTCGGTGCTGCTGTCAGGCGCAACGTTGGCTTCTTCACGATAGCCGGGCAGCGACTTGCCGCCGATTTCGCCGGCGCTGTACTGGCCGCGTACCGAATTGGCGCGCGCATCTTCCAACGACCACGGGCGAATAGCACCGACTACTTTGGCCTTTTCACCGCGCACCGCATCGGCGCCAAACGCCGCGGGTGGTTCCATGGCCACCATCGCCAGGAGCTGGAACAGGTGGTTAGGCACCATGTCGCGCAAGGTGCCGGTTTTCTCGAAGAAATTACCCCGCGTCTCGACGCCAACGGTTTCCGCCGCAGTGATTTGCACGTGGTCGATGTAATGGTTGTTCCAGAACGCTTCGAACAGCACGTTGGAAAAACGGCTGATCAGAATGTTCTGTACGGTTTCCTTGCCCAGGTAATGGTCGATGCGATAGATCTGCTTCTCGCTCATCACCTTGAGCAGGCACGCGTTCAACGCTTCGGCAGTGGCAAGGTCCGAACCGAAAGGTTTTTCGATCACCACACGACGGAAACCGTCATCGGTCTCGTTGAGCAGGCCGGCACTGCCCAGGCGCTGCGCCACTTCACCGAAGAAGCGCGGTGCGGTCGCCAGGTAGAACACCGCGTTACCGGTGCCGCTGTCGGCGATCTTCTTGCCGATGTCGGCGTAGGTGCTGTCGTCGAGGAAATCGCCCTCGACGTAGCTGATGCCTTTGGCCAACTGCGCCCACAGCTCGGGGTCCAGGGCGTTTTCGCCATTGCCGCGGACTTTGCTGGCGGCCTCGGTGCGAATGAAGTCCTCGAGTTTCTTGGCGAAGTCGGCGTCGCTGATGGCGTTGTGATCAACGCCGACAATACGCAGACCGTCGCCCAGCAGCCCGTCACGACTCAGGTTGTACAGCGCCGGCATGAGCAGGCGCTTGACCAGGTCGCCATGGGCGCCAAAGAGAAACAAGGTAGTGGGTGGAGCAGGTTCGGCCTTGGGTTTCTTGCCGTTAGCGGTCATTTTTTGGAAGTCTCCACGTGGCCACCAAAGCCGAAGCGCATGGCAGACAGCATTTTGTCACCGTAGGTGCTCTGCTGACGGGAACGGAAGCGGGCGAACAACGACGTGGACAGCACCGGTACCGGCACGGCCTGCTCCATGGCCGCTTCAATGGTCCAGCGGCCTTCGCCACTGTCGGCCACGGAGCCGGAGTAGCCGTCGAGTTTCGGGTCGGTGGCCAATGCGTCGGCGGTCAGGTCCAGCAGCCAGGACGAGACCACGCTGCCACGGCGCCAGACTTCGGCAATATCGGCAACGTTGAGGTCGAAGCGCTCGTGCTCTGGCAGGCTATCCGAGTTTTTGGTCTTGAGGATATCGAAGCCTTCAGCAAAGGCCTGCATCATCCCGTACTCGATGCCGTTGTGGATCATCTTCACAAAGTGCCCGGAACCGGCTGGGCCTGCGTGGATGTAACCGTGTTCGGCGCGGCTGTCGGCAGAGGCCGAACGGTCCTTGGTGCGTGGAATGCTGCCCAGTCCCGGTGCCAGGCTGGCGAAAATCGGGTCGAGGCGCTGCACGGTCTCGACGTCGCCGCCGATCATCATGCAATAGCCGCGCTCCAGGCCCCAGACGCCGCCGGAGGTGCCGACGTCGACGTAATGCAGGCCTTTTTCCGACAAGGCCTTGGCACGACGGATGTCATCTTTGTACAGGGTGTTGCCGCCGTCGATGATCACGTCACCGTCTTCGAGCAACTCACTGAGCGTATTAATAGTGTCTTCGGTGGGCGCGCCTGCCGGCAGCATCACCCACACAGCGCGCGGCTTTTGCAGGCCCGCTACCAGGGCCTTGAGGTCGGCGACGCCGGTGGCGCCCTCCTCGCTCAAGCCTTTGACGAATGCTTCGTTACGGTCGTATACAACGGTGGTATGCCCATTGAGCATCAGGCGCCGCGCAATGTTACCGCCCATGCGGCCTAGTCCGATAATCCCCAGTTGCATGTGCTGATGCTCCTAACTGCTAAATAAATGTGTGACATAGTTTATAGCGCAATGAGGCTAATGAGGGTTAGTCCAGAGCGGATCCGTGTAGTTTCATGACAAAAAATGCCATCGTTTCAGCATCACCGCCGAAAAAGTCACAGAGACCACCAAAAATAAAAAAGTTCCATTGACCTAAAAAAGAATTCAGAATTGCTTCCGACTGTTGCCGAGAACCTCGATTGACGCGTTCCGGCACCGCGATCTACCGGCTATTTGCGAGGTAAGCAATGAGCACAGCACAGATGACCCGACCACCACAGACCCTGTACGTCAGCGTGCGTCGCGATGAATTGCGCCAATTAAAAGAAGAGCGCGATCAACTGCAACAGGAAGTCCTGCGCCTGCGCGCACACCTTCAAGCGCAGGTCAATCAGGCATCCGGCGCCCAGCCCGCACTTTGCTGAACCTCAGCTGAACGAAGCCTTCAGAAATAACTCACGAAGTTTTCACATCCTCCTCCCGATACTCCCGCCGAATAGGGCCACGCACACGCGGCGGCCCGCTGTCGCGTGCATTCCTGCGCAGCGACTGAGCAATTATCGGGTTGGAGTACTGGATGGCGATGTTCAAACGCAGCACCAAGTCTGCGAAAGGCTTTGATTGGGCCGGTCTTGGCTGGTTGTTCCTGTTTTTCTGGTACTTCTCGGGTATTACCCAACTCCTGATCCAACTGACCGGCACCTCCGGTTTCAGTGGTTTTCGCCAAGCCTTCTTCCTGAGCGCGTTCTGGCTCGCGCCGATGCTGCTGTTCCCAAAACGCACACGCTTGCTCGCAGCCTTGATCGGCGTGGTGCTGTGGGCCTGTTCGATGGCGAGCCTGGGGTATTTCTTCATCTACCAGCAGGAATTTTCGCAAAGCGTCATCTTCATCATGTTCGAGTCGAACATCTCTGAAGCGGGCGAATACGCGACTCAGTACTTCGCCTGGTGGATCGTGCTGGCATTCATCGCCCATACCGCCGTGGCAGTGTTCCTGTGGACCCGCCTGCGTCCGGTTTACCTGCCGCGTGGCCAGGCGCTATTGGCAGCCACCGCGATTGTGCTGGCCGTGGTCGGTTACCCGCTGGTTAAGCAGATTGCCACCAACCCGACCATGGAACTGGCCATCGACGGCTTTGAAAGCCGCGTCGAACCTGCCGTGCCATGGCAGATGATCGTTGCCTACCGCCGCTACACCGAACAGCTCAACAGCATGCAGGGCATGCTCACCAGCGCCAGCAAGATCCCGCCCTTGAAGAACCTCAAGGACACCATGGCTGACCAGCCGTCGACCCTGGTGCTGGTGATCGGCGAATCCACCAACCGTCAGCGCATGAGCCTTTACGGCTACCCGCGCAATACCACGCCGGAACTGGACAAGCTGCGCGACCAACTGGCGGTGTTCGACAACGTCATTACTCCGCGGCCCTACACCATTGAAGCGCTGCAACAGGTGCTGACGTTTGCCGACGAAGAAAACCCGGACCTGTACTTGAAGACGCCGTCGATCGTCAGCGTGATGAAACAGGCGGGCTACAAGACCTACTGGATCACCAACCAGCAGACCATGACCAAGCGCAACACCATGCTCACCACCTTTTCCGAGCAGGCTGACGAGCAGGTGTATCTCAACAACAACCGCAACCAGAACGCCCGCCAATACGACGGCGACGTGCTGGCACCGTTCGCCAAGGCGTTGGCCGACCCTGCCGAGCGCAAGTTTATCGTGGTGCACCTGTTGGGCACGCACATGAGCTACCAGTACCGCTACCCGCCGACCTTCGACAAGTTCACCGATCGCCAGGGCGTACCGGCCGGTGTCAGCGACGATCAGTTGCCGACCTATAACAGCTACGACAACGCGGTGCTGTACAACGACTTCGTGGTGTCGAGCCTGATCAAGGATTACGCCAAGACCGACCCGAACGGCTTCCTGCTGTACCTCTCGGACCACGGCGAAGATGTGTTCGACTCGGCCGGCCACAGTACCCTGGGCCGTAACGAAGGCAAACCGACGGCGCCGATGTACACCATCCCGTTCATGGCCTACGCCTCGCCGAAATGGCGCGAAACCCATGACTGGAGCTTTGCCAGCGATTTGCAGCGCCCTTACAGCAGTTCACAGTTGATCCACACCTGGGCCGACCTGGCCGGGCTGAGCTTCGATGAGTGGGACCGTAGCAAGAGCTTGGTGAACGACAGCTTCAAGCCACGCCCGTTGCTGATTGGTGACCCTTACATCGGCCAGAAAAAGGGCTTGATTGATTTCAGCCTGATCAAGCCAAAGAAGCCGGACGCCTCTGAAGTGGTTGCTAAATAGCGTGAGCCTTGTAACAGAAAGATAACAATCATTCTCGTTTAAACCTAAAGTCCCGCGCCTCCTTTCGTCTTTGAGCCATGGCCTTCCCTTTTGGAAGGCCGCAAAGACGACAAGGAGTCTGCTGCGATGTTCGCGCCCTTTACCCGTTCCATGACCCTCACCCTTGGCCTGTTCAGCGTCGCGCTGAGCCAGGACCTGCTGGCTGAAACCGACCCCGAGCCTGCCCCGCCACGCGCCCTTGAGCTGGGTGCCACCAGCATCACCGCCGAAGGCTTGGGCGCGACCACCGAACACACCGGTGCCTACACCACCGGCTCGATGAACACGGCCACCAAGCTGAACATGTCCATCAAGGAAACCCCGCAATCGGTTTCGGTGATTACCCGTCAGCAGATGGATGACTTCAACCTCAATACGCTGACTGACGTGCTGCGCCAGACCACAGGCATAACGGTGCAGCACCTGGACTCGGATCGGGTCGGTTACTCTTCCCGCGGCTACTCGATCAGCAATTACCAGGTCGACGGCATGCTCAGCACCTACGGGCGCATGAAGCCGGATGCCGATACCATCATCTACGACCGCATCGAGGTAGTGCGCGGCGCCACCGGCCTGACCACCGGTGCGGGCGACCCGTCGGCCACGGTCAACATGATCCGCAAGCGCCCGACCGCAGACTGGCAAGCCAAGACCGGCGTCAGCGGCGCCAGCCATGACAACTACTACAGCTACGTTGATGTGGGCGGCCCCCTGGCGTTTGATGGGCGACTGCGTGGTCGCACGGTACTGGCCTATCGCGACAGCCAGTCCTATCGCGACAATTACGCCATGCAACGGGAGGTCGGCTACGGCATCCTCGAAGGCGACCTGACCGACGACACGGTGGTCGCCGTAGGCTTGGACTATCAGAACAAACATGTGCAAGGCACCTCTTGGGGCACCCTGCCCTACTGGAACAGCGATGGCAGCAAGGCGCGACTGTCACGCTCGGCCAACATGGCTGCCGACTGGAGTTCCTGGCCACTCAAAGACAAGACCACCTTCGCCTCTATCGACCATAAGCTGTCCGCCGACTGGCGCCTCAAAGCCGCCTACACCCATCGCCAGAGTGACACTGATGGCAAGGTGTACTACGGCGGCGCCGGCTACCCCAACCCGGATGGCAGCGGCATGAACGCCTGGACCAACCAGATGGTCGGTACATCGAAAATGGACGTGGTGGACTTCAACCTTGCCGGGACCTATTCATTGTTTGGCCGTGAGCATGAGCTAATGGCAGGGTACGGCGAATCCGAGCAGCGCGACTCATCGCCGTTTCAGCGCTACAGCACACCCGCTGGCTATGAAGACATCAAAGACTGGCAGCACATGGGCGATATCCCCAAGTTCCCCGACCGCACTACCGGCCTCAAAGGCGACCACAGCAGCAAAAAACAGAAAGCCGGTTACCTGGCGACTCGCCTGAGCCTCACCGACAAACTGCACGCGGTTCTCGGCGGCCGCTATGGCAGTTGGGAAATCGAAAGCGTCTCGCCGCAGTACAACGACAATAACCAACTGACCCAATCGAGCAAAACCCGCCAGACCCACAACGATATGTGGACGCCGTATGCGGGGCTGCTCTACGACATCACCCCCGAGTACACCGTGTATGCCAGCTACACCGATATATTCAACCCTCAGGATGCACGCGATTCCAGCAAGAAGTACCTGGAGCCGGTGGTGGGCAGCAACTACGAAGTCGGGCTCAAGGGCAGCCTGCTCAATGAGCGCCTGAACCTGGCCACCGCGTACTTTTGGAGCACTCAGGATAACGTCGCCGAACTCGATAACAGCGCACCGCCGGATCCCGTCACGCGCGAGCAGTTCTACAAGTCGGGCGGCAAAGGCAACAAGGTCCAGGGCTTTGAGGTGGAGGCATCGGGCGAGGTCCTGCCAGACTGGAACCTGACAGCAGGTTACACCTACACCCACTCAGTCAATGGTGATAAACAGCGCAACAACACCGACCAGCCACTCAACCTGTTGAAACTGTCCACGGCGTATCGCCTGCCGGGCCAATGGCGCGGGTTGACGGTAGGTGGCGCGGTGAACTGGCAGAGCGATTTCTACAAGTTTGCCCCACGCCCTACCGGTGCCCGGGACAGCAACGGGCGCCTGGTGACCGAAAGCACCAAGATTACGCAGCAGGCCTACACCGTGGTCAACCTGATGTCGCGCTACCAATTCGACGAGCATGTTTCTGCGTCAGTCAACGTCAATAATCTATTTGATAAAAAATATTACGAGCGCGTCGGTTTTTATAATGGCGTGTATTGGGGAGACCCACGCTCGATCACACTGGCACTGGATTGGCAGCTATAAACTGCAACCCCGAAGTTAACAAAAACGTTAACTTCGGGGCAGTTCCATGTTAATTCCCACTTAATAAGATGGCGGCATAGTCGCGCCATGAATCAGATCACGGAGCGATCAGACACCACTCACTCTTAATGGGAATACTGCCATGAAACTTTCGACCTTGATGCTTGCCGGCCTGATGAGCCTGACCTCCGTAGCTGCCTTCGCAGAGGGCGGCTCAGAGCGCTCGAAGGAGTTTTACAACAACTTCGCCTTCACCCAGCAGCAAATTCACGGCACCACGGACAAAACAGCACTGGCCGACGGCAAGAATGTAAAGACCGAACAGTCCAGTGCCGAGCAACAACCTAACAGCTGATTTAATCTTTAGTTAATCCGCATGCCCCTGTGCCAATCCGCTCCTTTGGCAAAGGTTAATTTGGCGCCATTTAATGGCGCCATTTTTTTATGCTGCTTATATCAAACAACGTGATTAAAGCGGCTTGCTCCAAAACAGCATGCGGCCATGGGCGGGATCAAAAATCGAATCATCAAAACCGAACTTGCGATAGGCCGCTTGCGCCACGTCATTGCCTTCAAGCACTTCCAGAGTGATCTTGCAGCAACCGCGCTGACGGGCAATCTCTTCGACCTTGAGCAGCATTTTCTGGCTCAGCCCCAAGCCACGAAACTGATTCATCACCACCACATCGTGTACGTTGATCAGCGGGCGGCAGGCAAACGTCGAGAACCCTTCAAAACAATTGACCAAACCCGCCGGCTCCCCGCCGACAAACGCCAGTACGCTGAAAGCGTGGGGGCGCTTGGCCAGTTCGGCTGGCAGTTGCTGCAGCAGATCGGCTGGCAGCGTGTGACCGCCACCCATCGGGTCTTCAGCGTAATGGTTGAGCACCTGGCCAATGGCTTCGGCATGCACGGGGTTGGTGTAGCTGGCTTGCAGCACCAGGATGTCTGGGGTGTCCATTTCCTTCCTCAATCACGACTACAAGGGAATCGGTCCCCTTTGAGGAGACGATTGTAAGCGGGGAGTCCGTCGCAGATGAAGGAGATTAGCTACAAATACCTGACGGAAATGACGAAGGTTGCGCCCCCCAACACGCACCACGGGCCTGGGATTTTTCCTAGGCGCCGAACCGTTGCAGTTGCATTTCTTGCAAACGACTCAGGGTGCGCCGGAACGCAAACTCCAGGTAGCCCTCGGTGTAAAGGCTTGCCAACGGCACCTGGGCCTCGATAAACAATGGCACTTTACGGTCGTAGCACTCATCCACCAGTGCAATGAAGCGCCGCACACTGTCATCGTGTACCGACAATTCAGGCAATTCTCGATCACCCGCCACCACACGTTGAGCCGCATCCTCCGTGCCACGGGCAATCCGCGCCGGGCGTTTTTGTGCGCTCAGGTTAGGCACTTCACCGAGCAGGATCGCCTTGTAGCGGTCACACAGCAGCATGAAGTCCATCGCTGCCAAGGGTTGCTCGCACAAATCGGCGTACCGACACCAGAGCACCGTGTCGCTGGACTGCACCGCCACTATCGAACGGTACCCGACGCTGACCGCGCCGCAGCTTGTCACCTGGCCTTCAGTTAACTGTTTGAACAGTGTGGCAAGCGCTTGCGGCTGATTGACCCAATAGCGCTGCAGCCCCACACCCGGATGCAGACGGTGGTCTTCACCACCGTCTACCGCCACCACGTGCATATGCTGCTTGAGCGCCTGAATACCCGGCAGGAATCGTTCGCGGTTGAAGCCGCCCGCGTACAGCTCATCCGGCGGTTGGTTGGAGGTGCAGACCATGACCACGCCCTCCTCGAACATCACCTGGAACAGTCGGCCGAGAATGATCGCATCACCAATGTCGTTGACGAACAGTTCGTCGAAACACAACACGCGCACGTCCTGGCTGAGCTCGCGCGCCAAAGCCTGCAAGGGATCATGGATGCCGCTGAGCTGAAAAGAGCGCTGATGCACCCAGCCCATGAAGTGATGAAAATGCTGGCGCCGCGCGGGAACGCGCAGGCTCTGATAGAACTGGTCCATCAACCAGGTCTTGCCCCGACCCACCGGCCCCCACAGGTAAACCCCGGGAATCGGCGAGCGGCCTTGGTGCAAGGCCTCAAAGCAGGTTTGCAGGGCTTGCACCGCCCGGCGCTGGGCGTCGTCGGGTACGAAACCTTGCTGGGCGATGGCGTGTTGGTAGGCGGCGAGCGGCGAGTCGATAGTCATGCGTGCCAGTATGACTTACAGCGAGATATCCAGCCGTGAAATCTTGCCCTGCGCGTTCAGGCGGAAGGTGTAACGCAGCTCCAGTGGGCTACCGGGGAAATTGCCGGAAACCACATTGCTGACCAAGACCTTGCCGGTGCGATGCTCCACGTTGATCACTTCGACGCGCGGCTGATAACGCCGTCCGGTGTCCTCGACCCAGCGGGCAATGGCGGCCGGACCGACCTGATGCTCGCCTTCATCGAACACATTGGCATCGTCGGCAAAACACTGGGCAATGGCTGAGGTGTCGCCGGTATTGGTCGCGGCTATGTAGGCTGCAATGGCGGGCGCTAACGCTGGAAAAGACATGGCACAGCTCCTTTTTAGTGATTTATGGCGCCATGCTAAGCCAGCCCTGTGTCAGTTTTTGTCAGGAGTAAAGGGGCCCGAATCATTCTGTTCCATCAACGTGCGCCAGCCGCGCAGCAGGTCGCTGCGCCGGCCTGGGTAACGCTCACCGCGGGCGTCGGCTGCGGCCACCCGATCGGTGCGAAACGTACGATAAGCACCCCGTAACTCGCACCAGGCCACGATCACACGCACCTCATTGAGAAACCCCAATGCCAGCGGCCAGATCAGCCGCTGGCTCTGGGTTTGGCTGGCGTCGGCGTAATCGATATGCAACTTGGCCTGGTTGCGAATAGCCTCGCGGAACACATTCAGCGGCACGCGGTTTTCCGGGTAGCCAAAGCCGGGTGGCCCCGGCAGCAGCGTGGGGTTACGCAAGGCTTCCTGGGCAGCCGGATCCAGCACATCGGCGATTTTCGCCAAGGCATTGGCGGCCGCACGGCTGAGCACGTCATCGCCGCGTTGGTCCACATAGCGCAAGCCCAGCACGATGGCTTCAGTTTCCTCGGCGTTGAGCATCAATGGCGGCAAAAAAAGCCCGCTGCGCAGCACATAGCCCACCCCGGCCTCACCAAAAATCGGCGCACCCAGTGCTGTCAGCTCGGCGATATCGCGGTACAGCGTGCGCTCGGACACTTCCAACTGCGCAGCCAGTACGGCTGCTGTCACTGGGCGCTTCTTGCCCCGCAAGGCCTGCAACAACGTGAGTAAACGAGTGGTACGCGACACGTGGACTCCGCCGAAACAGGAAAAAGTACCGCAGCTTAGCAGAGCACCCTGTCAGAAAACGTCAGCAGTAAAAACCCCTCTTGACCGAATAGATTATCAAGATCATATTTAATACATGTTTATAGAAATGTATAAATCACACCCTCAGGAGTCTTTGTATGCGCAATAAAGTCTTTGGCCGTCGCAGCGGCCTGCAGGTATCAGAATTGGCCTTGGGCACCGGCAATTTCGGTACGGGCTGGGGGCATGGCGCCGAGCGCGATGAAGCCAAGCAGATATTCGACGGCTACCTCGAAGCAGGCGGCAATTTCCTCGATACCGCCAACGGTTACCAGTTCGGCCAGGCTGAAAAGCTGCTGGGTGAATTTATCGCCGCCGAGCGCCACAACTTGGTGATCGCCACCAAGTACAGCCTGCGCACCCAACCCAACGATGAAGGCACGATCAAGCTCGGCAACAACCGCAAGAACATGGTGCGCGCCGTCGAAGAAAGCCTCAAACGCTTGAACACCGATCACATTGACCTGCTCTGGGCGCACATGAGCGACAACGTCACGCCGATGGAAGAGATACTGCGTGGCTTCGATGACCTGGTGCGCGCCGGCAAGATCCACTATGCCGGCCTGTCGAACTTCCCCGCCTGGCGCATCGCCCGCGCCGACCTGTTGGCCGAAGTGCGCAACTTCGCGCCGATTATTGGGGTGCAGGTGGAATACAGCCTGGTCGAACGCAGCGCCGAACGTGAAGTGCTGCCGATGGCCGAGGCCCTGGGCCTGGCCGCCACCCTGTGGTCACCGTTGGGCGGTGGCTTCCTCACCGGCAAATACCGCGAAAGCCTGGATGACAATCGCGCCAACAAACTGGGCATGCTGATCCACTCCGAACAAAGCGCGCGCGAAACGGCCGTGCTCGATACCTTGCTCGCGGTTGCCAGCGAATTGGAGGCAAGCCCTACCCACGTCGCCATTGCCTGGTTACGGGAAAAGGCCCGACGTTCGACTACCGCGCTGATCCCGATTCTCGGCTCACGCACCCGCGCGCAACTGGATGCCACATTGGGCGCGCTCCATGTGCAGCTGTCGAACGAGCAAGTGACCCGCCTGGACACTGCCGGCGCGATCCCAGTGGGCGTTCCCCATGGGATTATCTCGGAGCGCTTCGCGCTCGACCACGGCGCAGACACACCGCGACCACCGGTTATTTGAGACGAAAAAAACGGCCTGTTCAGGCTGATGCCAGCCAGTTAAGCGCTGGAACTGACAACCCGCAACCTGTGGCGAGGGAGCTTGCTCCCGCTGGGGTGCGAAGCGGCCCCTGCTTTTTGCTTTAAAAGCATGGGACTGCTACGCAGTCCAACGGGAGCAAGCTCCCTCGCCACAATTATATGCGCCCAACTTACGCAAGGCTCTTGCTGACCACCTCGAACACATCGCTCGACAGCTCGCCGGAGGCGCGAATGCGCTCCAGTTCCGCCTTCATCAGCGCCTGACGGGCGCTGTCGTATTTACGCCAGCGAGTCAACGGCGCCAACTGGCGCGAAGCGATTTGCGGGTTGAAGCCATTGAGCTGGATCACCAGGTCCGCCAGGAAGCGATAACCCGAGCCGTCCGCCGCATGGAAGTTAATCAGGTTCTGCCCGGCAAATGCACCCACCAGTGCGCGCACCTTGTTCGGGTTCTTGATATTGAAAGCCGAGTGCTCCATCAGCGCCTTGACCCGCGTCAACCCGCCCGGCAACGTGCTGCCCGCCTGCACGCTGAACCACTGGTCCATCACCAGCGGGTTATCCTTAAAGTTCTCGGCAAACACCGCCAATGCCTGGGCTTTTTCCGTCTCGAACGGCGAGTTCACCAGCACCGCCAGTGCCGTGAGACGCTCGGTCATGTTGTCGCTGGTGTCGAACTGATCCAGGGTTGCGGCCAACACTTCAGGCTTGCCGCTGAGCATCAGGTACGACAGCGCGATGTTCTGCAAGGCGCGCCGCGCAAAGTGCTCGGCCGCCGCCACATAAGGCGTCTGCTTGGACAGCTCGCGATTGGCCTGGTAGCGCAGCCACAGCGCTTCGAACAGGTTGTCGGCCAGTTGCTTGCGGGCATACTCACGGGCGGCGTGAATAGCCTCCACATCCGCGACTTCGCTGATTTCCGTGAGGTAGGCTTCGCTTGGCAGCGAGAGCATTTCGGCGACCATAGCCTGGTCCAGGCTTTCGTCGCTCAAGACCGTGCGCAGTGCGTCGATCAGGCGCTGATCGAGTTTCAAGGCCTGGCCTTGCTGATGCTGGGCGATCAGCTCCTGCAACACTTGCACCGACAATTGCTGGCCGGCATCCCAGCGGTTGAAACCATCGCTGTCGTGCTGCATCAGGAACATCAGTTGGTCGCGGTTGTACGGGAAGCTCAGTTTCACCGGCGCCGAGAAGCCGCGCAGCAATGAAGGCAACGGCTTTTCCGCGATATCGACGAAGGTGAAGGTCTGCTCGGCTTGCGTCACCGAAATCACCCGCGACGTGCCGCCAACTGCCGCTTCACCGGCCAGGCGCAAGGCGATACCTGCGCCCTGCCCGTCCAACAGGCCTAATTCCACCGGAATCACAAACGGCAGCTTCTCAACCTTGTCCGGGGTTTGCGGGCAGCTTTGACGGAACGTCAGGCTGTAGGTTTTGGCGGCGGCATCAAACGACTCGCTCACCGCCAGACGCGGCGTACCGGCCTGGCTGTACCAGCGTTTGAACTGGCTGAGGTCGGCGCCGTTGGCGTCTTCCATGGCCTTGATAAAGTCATCGCAGGTCACGGCCTGGCCGTCATGGCGTTCGAAGTACAGGTCGCTGCCTTTACGGAAGCCTTCAGCGCCGAGCAAGGTGTGGATCATGCCGACTACTTCCGAGCCCTTTTCGTACACGGTCAGGGTGTAGAAGTTGGAGATCTCGATGAAGCTGTCCGGGCGTACCGCGTGGGCCATCGGGCCGGCGTCTTCGGCGAACTGGTGTGTGCGCAGGTAGGCCACATCCTGGATGCGCTTGACCGTGGCCGAGTTCATGTCGGCGGAGAAGCCCGAGTCACGGAATACGGTGAAGCCTTCCTTGAGCGACAGCTGGAACCAGTCACGGCAGGTCACGCGGTTGCCCGACCAGTTGTGAAAGTATTCGTGGGCAACAATCGCCTCGACGCGCTGGTGCGCGGCGTCGGTGGCCGTTTCGGCGCGGGCGAGCACGGCGCTGGAGTTGAAGATATTGAGGCCCTTGTTCTCCATGGCGCCCATGTTGAAGTCGTTAACCGCCACGATCATGAAGATGTCGAGGTCGTACTCGCGACCGTAGGTTTCTTCGTCCCAGCGCATGGATTTTTTCAGGCTGGTCATGGCGTGCTGGCACTTGTCGATGTTTTCCGGCTCGACGTAGATGCGCAGCGCCACTTCACGGTTGGTCATGGTGGTGAAAGTGTCTTCAACGCACCACAAGTCACCGGCCACCAACGCAAACAGGTAAGCAGGTTTCTTGAACGGGTCTTCCCAGGTCGCCCAGTGGCGGCCGTCTTCACCCGGGCCGCTGGCGATCGGGTTGCCGTTGGAGAGCAGCACCGGGTAGCTGTGTTGTTCGGCGATCACCGTGGTGGTGAAGGTGCTCATCACGTCCGGGCGATCGAGGTAGTAAGTGATCTTGCGGAAACCTTCGGCCTCGCACTGGGTGCAGAACATGCCGCTGGATTTGTACAGGCCTTCCAGGGCGGTGTTGGTTTCCGGGTGGATGCGCACGCTGGTGTCGACCGTGAAGGTTTCACGGGTCGGGTGCAGGGTCAGGTGGCTGTCGGTGAGCTGGTAGTCGGCCTCGGTCAGTTCCTGGTCACCCAGGTTGACCGTCAGCAGCTCCAACTGTTGGCCATCGAGCACCAACGGCGGCAGGCCGGCACCGCGCTCGGGGTTGCGGCGCATCACCAGTTGCGCATGGACCAGGCTGTGGTCCTCGAACAACTCGAAGGTCAGGTGCGTCTCTTCGATCAGGTAGTCCGGCGCCTGATAGTCCTTCAGGTAAATCATCTTCGGTTGTTCGGTGCGCATGGATAGCATCCTTTTTACTGATGCACGGCGAGCTGGTAGGCCGTGTACTTACGAATGTTGATAACGCCGGTGTCGAAGATCAGGTATTGGCCCTTGATCCCCAGCAACGTGCCTTCGGCAATCGGGTTCTTGTCCAGGTTGAAGCTGACGATCTTGGCCGGGTATTGCTCGACCGGGTAACGGATTTCGATCGGCTCGATGTCGGTCACCGGTTGGATGGCCTGCAAGCCAAAGCGTTCCTGCAACCCCAGCAAGCCTTCGGCGCACGTGGCGAACAGCTCATCGCGTACCTGCTTGAGGTCCACCGATTGCGCATCGCCCTTGAGTAAAGCACGCCAGTTGGTTTTATCGGCCACTTGGCTGCGAAACAGGTCTTCAACGAAACCGGACTGCTGACGGGTCGCCACGCGCATGATCGGCAGCGCCTGGCTGGCACCCTGGTCGAGCCAGCGGGTCGGCAACTGGGTGGCGCGGGTGATACCGACCTTGATGCCCGACGAGTTGGCCAGGTACACCACGTGGTCGGTCATGCAGAATTGTTCGCCCCAGCCCGGATCACGGCAGGTGCCGGCGTCGTAATGGCAACGCTCGGGGCTCATGATGCACAGGTCACACTGGGCCAGTTTGGTCATGCACGGGTAGCAATAACCCTGGCTGAAACTGGTCTTGGTCTTGCGGCCGCAATGGCTGCAATGGATGGCACCGAGGTATTCCAGGCGCACGTGGGTACCGATCAACGGGTTGACCGGCACCTCGGTGTCGCCCAGGCGAAACGCGTATTGAACGGTCGGCTCACCGAGTTGCGCCGACATTTTGCTGACTGCACCGCGACCAATTTCAATCAATGGATCGCATCCGACTTGAACAGAATATTCGCCACCGGCGCCGACTTCGACGCGCATTCCTGCGGGCCCATGTAGCCGGTGCGCTGCTCTTCGGGCAGGTTCTGGATTTCCCAGGCGATCACCGCTTGCAGCGACAATTCACGCTGCTCGGCGGTGAGCTTGCGGCCATCGGACCACTTACCGATTTCCACCGCCAGTTTGAGGCTCTCGTAGATGTCCGGAGTGATGTTTTCGATCATTTCAGCAAAAGAGGACATAAGGCTCTTCCTTATCAAATAGAGGCTTTGCGGCGGTTGTACAACCCACCCAGCAAACCCGTCAGGCAACCGATGACCAAGCCGCTCAGGTGAGCCGCGTTGGCGATTTCGCCGAAACCGATCATCGAGATCAGCCCCGACATGCAGAGCACCAGCCATATCAGCATCATCGCCAGCACGCCGCGCGGCAGGCGATAAGCCGGGTTGGGCGACAACAATTGGAAGATCCAGCAATGCCCGAGCAAGCCATACAACACGCCGGACAAGCCGCCGAACAGGCTCGGGCCGCCATAGGCGTATTGCGCATAATTGGACACCAGGCTGAACAACAGGGTCAGGCCCAGCAGGTTGATGCTGCCCTGGCGCACCTCGATACGGCGCCCCAGCTCCCAGTACCACATGCCATTCATGGCCAGGTGCAGGATGCCGAAGTGGATCAGCATCGGCGTGACCAGCCGCCACCACTGCCCCGACGCCATGGTCTCGGCAAACGGAGTGAACTGGATGTAGTCGCCCATCACGTGAAACGGCAGGAAAGTCAGCCAGCTCATGGTCTGCAGGTTTTCACCCAGCAAGGTTACTGCGCCGACAATCATGCTCGCCAGCAGCACCAGCGCCGTCACCGGGCTGAAACGCACTTGCTGAACAAAGCTTGGCCGCGTGATGGGCGCCTGCTCGGGAATATCCAGTTGCTGGTCCGGGTCACCGGCAGGAAAGCGTTGATACAACACTTGCACGTCAGCGCTGATGTTCTCGGGCACCCACAACACTTGCTCGCCCGCTTCTTCACTGACGCGATGGGGCACTTGCATGCGTTGCAACAGCTTGACGAAACCGCCCAGGTCGACATTCAGCGGTAAGCGCAATACAGCGACGGTGCTCATACAATGACCTCAGGGCGCTCAACGTCAACCCATACAAATTTACGCGGATCCAGGCGGGTTTCCTGGTCCAGTCGGTACGCCACCAGCTTGCCGTACAGCACCGCGCTGTAATCCAGGCAGGCCAGGTTGTCGCGGATCGGCGCCGGTTTGCCGCTGCGCCAGTAATGGCCGACGAACAACAACGGTTCGTCAACGCCATAACGCAGCAGGGAATTCTTTTCGGTCGACGAAAGCGGCGTACGTGCCACCGGCTCCGGCAGCGCATCGGGTTGGAACACAATGTCGCCGTAGGTTTTGGGGTCGTCTTCCCAGAATTTGGTGCGGAAAAATGAACGCGTCAGGCCATCGCCACCGGTCAGCGTGAGGCCGTCCGGCAGGCGCATGTCGGTGCCGCGCAGCAGGCGGTCGAAGGCGTTGCAGGCAAAGCTGCCCGGCACGGCGGCGGCCTGCAAAAAGTGCTGGTCGATGCAGCCATCCGGGAAGGTGGCGCGCAGCGGCTGGATAAAGCCTTCGTCCCAGCACGCATGCACCACGCGAAACCGCCCGGCGTCGACAAACAGCGGCATGTCGTAGAACCAGCCGAGGAAGTCGTGCCAGTCAGCCGGGTGGTGTTCGAACTGGATCAGGGTTTCGTGGATCAACCGCGCATGGCGTGGGTTGTGCTCGCGCACGAACTGCTTGCCACTGCCCGGCGGTGCCGGCGTGGTCCAGCCCAGCGCGTTGAACTCATGGTTGCCCATGATGCACAGCGCCTGGCCGGCCTCGGTCATATCGTGGACGATATGCAGCGCCTCGCGGATGCGTGGCCCACGGTCGATGATATCGCCGAGGAACACCGCCATACGCGTCGGATGGCGCCAGGTTCCAGCCTGTTTGTGGTAGCCCAGCCGGTCGAGCAAGTGCTCAAGGGTATGAGCGCAACCGTGCACGTCACCAATCAGGTCGTAGCTACGCGCGGGATCGAGCATCAGTCGCCTCCACCCCCCAAGCGGCTGCCCCAGCCCAGCTTGGTGCGGCACACTTCGTAGTAGTTGTGGTCCAGCGGATGGATCAACCGCAACTTCTGTGCCTTTTTGCTCACGGTGATGGTGTCACCGGGGGCGCAGGTGAAATGGTTCTGCCCGTCGCAGGAGACTTGCGGGTAGATCTGCATGTCTTTGGACACCACGATTTTCAGCTCACTGTTGCCATCGACCACAATTGGCCGACTGGACAACATATGGGGGTACATCGGCACGATCACAATGGCGTCGAGCTTGGGGTGCATGATCGGGCCGCCGGCCGACAGAGCGTACGCAGTGGAACCGGTCGGCGTGGCGACGATCAGGCCGTCGGCCTTCTGACTGCACACGAACTGGCCGTCGATATACAACTCGAACTCGATCATGCGCGTGGACTTGCCCGGATGCAGCACCACGTCATTGAGCGCGTCGCCCTGGCCGATGGCCTCGCCGTGGCGGCGCACTTCGGCTTGCAGCAAAAAGCGGTTTTCCACCAGGTAATGGCCGTCGAGCACCTTGGCGACTTCGACTTCGAGGTCATCCGGACGGATATCCGTAAGAAACCCCAAACTGCCACGGTTGATCCCCAGCACCGGCACGTTGTGCCGCGCCAGGGCACGGGCGGCACCCAGCAGGCTGCCGTCGCCGCCGACCACAATGACCATGTCACAGACTTCGCCGAGCATCTTGCGCGACGAAGTTTGCAGGCCGTGGCCGGGCAGGATTTCGGCGATGGTGTCTTCGAGGATCACATGCAGGTGGCGTTCCAGCAGGAATTTTTTCAGCCGGCGGACGGTGTCCAGCACCTGGGTACTGCCCAGGCGACCGATAATGCCGATATTGCGAAATTGCTCCATGGGGCTCCTGCGGGATTTGGGGTCTGGCAAAAAGAACGATTATGGGCGAAAGGCCGCGTCAGGCAAAACCCTTTGTCGCCGCAGGGCCTTGATGACAATGGTTCTCAGCCACCCGTCAGCGCTCTAAAAGGCTATGCTCGGACCATGACTGTGTTCCCCGACCTGATCAACCTGCCCCGCCAATTGCGGCACCCCGAGGTGCGCGACCTGGCGTGGGTGATGCTCGCCCCGCCGATGCTGGCGCAAACGCCCTGGCCGCAGCGCCACCCACTGGCCGGCAGCGACTGGGTGCAGGCGCCGCACCAGCTCGAACGCTGGCTGCGCGGCCTCGACCAGGACAGCAGCGCCTTGCAGCACTGGCTCAGCCTGTCGCGCACGCGGCGCCTGGGCCTGTACTACGAGCGTCTGTGGCAGTTTGCGGTGCAGCATGCGCCGGGCGTGGAGTTACTGGCCGCCAACCTGCCGATCCGCCGCGCCGGGCATACGCTGGGCGAGCTGGACATGTTGGTGCGCGACCGCGACGGCGTGCACCACCTGGAACTGGCGATCAAGCTCTATTTAGGGCCGCAGGACGGCAACGGCCAGGACGCCGCGCAATGGCTCGGCCCCGGCTGCCATGACCGACTGGACCGCAAGCTCGCGCACCTGGCCCAGCATCAATTGCCGATTTCGGCCCGCCCGGAAAGCCGCGAAGCCCTGGCGGCGCTGGATATTGCGCAGTTCGACGCGCATTTGTGGCTGGGCGGGTATTTGCTCTACCCGTGGCCCGGCACCGCCGAATCCCCGTTGGGCGTCGAGCCACAGCACCTGCGTGGGCGTTGGCTGCATCAGCGTGACTGGCACGATTTCGTCAGCCAGAGCCCGCCGGGGCGCTGGCAGCCCCTGCCTCGGCATGCCTGGCTGGCACCGGCGCATTACCCGGCGGATCAGGTGTGGCAGGCGCACCAGATGCAAGCCTGGCTGGCTGAACTGGACCCGACGGCACCGGCCCAGTTGCTGGTGCGACTGGTTCAAACAGGAGAAGACTGCGAAGAAGCTGAACGCTTGTTCCTGGTTGCAGACCTGTGGCCAAACGTTCCAGGCATTACTTGAGTTTCAAATGGCGTGCATACCAGGGTCGTTTCGGCACGCGCTTGAACAATGCCTGCAATCCGTCTTCTTCGGCGAAAGTGATGCGCAGCGCCAGCTTCATGGTCTCCGGGTCCATCTCCATCGACCGCCCCATCTGCAGCCCCGGCGTGGTGCTGCAACCGTGGGTGTCCGGCCCCAGCCATGGGTCAGCGACTTCCACCCAACGGCCCTGGGCAAACCACTTGACCCCGTTGACCTCAAGCCGGCTGACCTCGCCTGGATTGAAACGCTCATGGGCGCGAAACCAGTCCTCGATGCGATCATCGATCCAGCCGTGAAAGTGCCAGAACACCGGGTTTACATGCGATGAGAACGGGTCGCCCAGGAAGTCGTTCTCTGGCGCGTACCAACGCGCGGCAAAGTCCGCCGGGTCACGGGCGAACGGCACCGGCGCGCCGTTGGACGGGTCGCGGGGCACCGAGGCCCAACGCATGTGCAGCCAGTCGTGCAGGCCCAGCTCCATCTCCGAACCTAACTGGCCCAAGGTCAGCTTGGCCAGGTAACGCGGGTCACGGTACTGCGACTCCCACACCTGGAAGTTGCTGTGGTAGGTCTCTGCTGCCTTGATATCGCTGACCCATTGGGTGTAGTCGCTGTCATCGGGTGCCGACCAACAGGGCGGCAGCGCAAAGCCGTCGTGGTTGTCGAAATAACGCAAAAACCCCAGGCGATCGCGTTCCAGCGCAGGCTGTGGCTCGGGAAATTGCGGCCAGGAAGGCAGGTCTTGCAGGGAACGCGCAGTGCCGAGCATATGCCGGTGCATGAAAAAGAAGTCGATACCCGAACCGTTGCGGTCTTTGCGTTTACCACGCGCGTCGCGCTCCTGGCCGCGTGGCCCGGGTTGCCAACCGATACCGCGCAGGGCATCGCGTTTTTCCTCGGACAACTTGTGCCACTGGTCACGGGTGGCGTGCCACAGCTGGTGAAACAGGCGGTGCTCAGGCGCGATCAGCCAGGCCAACAAGGTCGGGTTAAGGCCGATACGCTGGCGCGCTTCGGGGAACAGTTGCTTGTGGGCAATAAAGCGGTTGTCACGCTCGGTCAGGGCAAGGGGGCGCTCAAGGTCGAGAATCTGCCCGCTCAGCGTGCTGCTGCCGGCATTGGCGAAGTCGGCCCAGACTTCGTCGAGGGTCATCTTGAACTCGTAGGCCGGTGCGCCTTGCGCGGCGTCGCGGTCGACCAGCCGCCAGTAGAGCACGGCACCCTCGCCCGTCAGCAGATCACCGAGCACGCGGTAACGCGGCTCGCCCTCGGCACGCAGGTTTGCAGCGGTGTCCAGATAGCCACGCAAGCCACGGCCGCGCGGGGCGATGTCGAGCAACAGCTCCAGGCCTTGCAGCGGCAAGCCTTCAAGGCCGGCATCGCGGCCCTCCAGGCGCAGGCTCCACACACCGCGCAGGGTATTGGCCAGGTGTTGGCCGGCGGTGTCGGCCAGGTCCACCGTGGCCTCGCCCGGCGTGATCGGGAATTCTTCACGCGTCAGCTCGCGGTGGGCATAAAGGGCCGCTGGCACGGCAGCGCCGGTCAGCGCCAGGCCGGCGATGAAGCCACGTCGAGAGAGGGTCATTGTCTACCTTAGGAAACAGCTTGATCAGAGCTAGAACGTTGACGGCCGCCAGAAATTTACCGGTGCAGCGCCCGCGCCTAAATTTCCCCGGCCATGGCTCGTTCTTCCCTGATAGCAAAGGCCTCAACTGACTGAGATGGCAATGACAAAACCACGTTCGAAAAAGGCGCTGTATATCGGCCTGCCGCTGGCACTGGCCATCGGCGCCGGGGTTGGTTTCCTGGTCTGGGATCACTGGTTCAAAGGCAATGCCGGCTACCCGCTGGAGGTGATCAAGCAGGCCAACGAAATGCAGGACCGCTTGTTGTCGTTCGACAGCCATATCACCGTGCCCATGGATTTCGGCACGGCCGGCAACGAAGCCGACAAGGATGGCAGCGGCCAGTTTGACCTCGCCAAGGCGGCACGCGGGCGCTTGTCGGGCGCGGCCCTGACGATTTTCGGCTGGCCGGAAATCTGGAACGGCCCCAATGCGCCGCACAAACCCACCGACGGTTTTGTCGAAGAGGCCCGCCACGAGCAAGAGGTGCGCTACAAGATCATCTCCGGCATGGTGCGCGACTTCCCCAATCAGGTCGGCATCGCCTACACCCCGGACGATATGCGGCGCCTGCATGGCGAGGGCAAGTTTGCGATCTTTATCAGCATGCTCAACGCCTACCCGCTGGGCGATGACCTCAACCAGTTGGACCTGTGGGCGGCGCGCGGCATGCGCATGTTCGGTTTCAGCTATATCGGCAACAACGCCTGGTCCGACTCGTCACGCCCGCTGCCGTTTTTCAATGACACCACCGACGCGCTTGAAGGGCTATCTCCCATCGGCCAACAAGCCGTGCACCGCCTCAATGACCTGGGCGTGATCATCGATGTGTCGCAGATGTCGACCAAGGCGCTGGAGCAAGTCGCGCAATTGAGCCGCACACCGATGATTGCCTCGCACTCGGCGCCGCGTGCCTCGGTGGATATCCCGCGCAACCTCAGCGACAAAGAACTGCAACTGATCAAAAACAGCGGCGGCGTGGTGCAGGTGGTGGGCTTCCCGGCCTATTTGCGCCCATTGAGCCAACCCACCCAGGACAAGCTCAACACCTTGCGTGCGCGCTTCGACTTGCCGCCGTTGCCCAACCTGGCCATGGCCCTGATGCCCGGTGACGCCATCATCGCCGCCTGGTCCGAGCAGAAATTCGGCCAGTACGCCCAAGGGCTGTACGCCATTCTTGAGGAAGAACCCAAGGCCACCCTCAAGGACTGGGGCGATGCCATCGACTACACCGTGCGCAAGATCGGCATCGACCACGTCGGCATCGCCTCGGACTTCAACGACGGCGGCGGCATCCAGGGCTGGGAGAACGTCGGCGAAGTGCGCAATGTCACCGCCGAACTGATCCAGCGCGGCTACTCCGAGGCCGACATCGCCAAGCTGTGGGGAGGCAACTTTCTGCGGGTGTGGGACCAGGTACAAAAAGCCGCCAAGCCGTTGGCCAACCGCTAATTACTCAGAAGCCAGTCCATGACCGACCGCCGTACATTCCTCAAGCAGGCTGGGGTACTCGCCGCCAGCCTGCCATTGGGCAGCACATTGCTCGCGCACGCCCAGGCAGCCACCCAGTCGCCTGCCACAAACGACCCATGGACGGGTTTCAAACAGCTGTTCACCCAGGACCCGGGCTACCTGCACTTTTCCAACTTCCTGGTCACCTCCCACCCACGCCCCGTGCGCGAAGCCATTGAGCGCTACCGCCAGCAGATCGACCGCAACCCTGGCCTGGCCATGGACTGGGGCCTGGAAGAAACCTGGAAACGTGAAGGCCAGGTACGAGAATGGGCCGGTCGTTACCTGAACGCCAAGCCGGCGCAGATCGCCCTCACGGGCAGCACCTCGGAAGGCCTGGCGATGATCTACGGCGGGATCAAGCTGCGCCCCGACCAGGAAATCCTCACCACCGAACACGAGCATTACGCCACCCAGAACGTGCTGGATTTTCGCGTCGCCCGCCAAGGCACGCAGGTGCGTCGCATCCGCTTGTTCGAGCGGGCCAGCCAGGTCTCCAGTGACGAAGTGCTGGGCAACATCAAGCGCGCAATTCGCCCCACCACCCGCGTGCTAGGCATGACCTGGGTGCAGTCCGGCAGTGGCGTGAAGCTGCCGATCGGCGAAATCGGCAAGCTGGTGGAGGAACTCAATCGCAACCGCGACGACAACGACCGCATCCTGTATGTGGTCGACGGCGTACACGGTTTTGGCGTGGAAAACCTCGACTTCCCGGCCATGCACTGCGACTTCTTTATCGCCGGCACGCATAAATGGATGTTCGGCCCACGCGGTACCGGGCTGGTCTGCGCCCGCGATGCCGAAAACAAGTACGTCACGCCCATGGTGCCGACCTTCTCCGAAGACACCAACTTTGCCACCACCATGACGCCCGGCGGCTACCACGCCTTTGAGCATCGCTGGGCGGCGGATGAAGCCTTCAAGCTGCACCTGCAACTGGGCAAGGCACAGGTTGAGGCGCGTATCCACGCACTCAACAGCGAACTCAAAACCCAGTTGCTGGCGCATCCGCAGATCGAGTTGGTGACACCGCGCAGCACCGACCTGTCGGCAGGTTTTACATTCTTCCGCGTCAAGGGCCAGGACAGCGAAGCCGTGGTCGCCCACATGCTGAAAAACCGCGTGGTGATCGATGCCGTCGACCGTGATGTCGGCCCGGT
This sequence comes from Pseudomonas sp. ChxA, assembly GCF_030263855.1. NCBI lineage: Bacteria > Pseudomonadati > Pseudomonadota > Gammaproteobacteria > Pseudomonadales > Pseudomonadaceae > Pseudomonas > Pseudomonas sp. ChxA. The sequence continues at coordinate 3,122,067 of NZ_JARPMK010000001.1, read as the reverse complement.
AATCCGTACCTCCCCCGGCCTGCTCAATAGCTCGGACGAAATCCAGCAGTTCATGGCCCTGTTAAGCCAACGCCTGTGATGCCCACTTTTTTCCTTTGAACGAGATGCCCACATGAATCCATCCCGACTCAAACCCCTGACCGCCCTGGCGCTGACGGCCCTGTGCGCGGCATTACTGCCCAACCTGGCGCAAGCCGCCACGCCACAACCCGGCAAAGTGTTCAAGGACTGCAAGGACTGCCCGGAAATGGTGGTACTGCCCGCCGGCACCTTCACCATGGGCACCCCGGAAGACGAAGTCGGCCGCGAGCCCGATGAAGGCCCGATGCATGAGGTGACCTTCGCCAAACCGTTTGCCATGAGCCGCTTCCACGTCACCGCAGGCGAATGGGACAGCTATATCCGCCAGACCGGCGTCAAGATCGCCGACGGCGACACCCGCCCCGGCCGCGAGTGCATCGCCAGCAAGCCACGCTACCCGCAAGGGCCACGCCAGCCGGCGGTGTGCATGGACATGGACGACATCAAAAATTACATCGCCTGGCTGTCGAAAAAAACCGGGCAGAAGTACCACATGGTCAGCGAAGCCCAGCGTGAATACGCCGCCCGCGCCGGCTCCACCGGGCCGTTCCCCTTCCCGTTCGACGAGGGCAAGGGCTACAGCATCGCCCAGCACGCCAACACCTACGGACCGGCAGATGGCTACAGTTATTCCTCGCCGGTGGGCAGCTACCCGCCGAATGCATTTGGCATGTACGACATGCACGGCAATGTGTACGAGCGGGTTGCCGACTGCGAGCACCCCAACTATATCGGCGCCCCTACCGACGGCAGCGCCTGGATGGAGCCCAACTGCGAGGGCTACCAGATCCGCGGCAATGACTGGGGCGAAGCACCGGTGTTCTCACGCTCGGGCAACCGCAACAACATCTATCCGCAAACCCGTGGGGATTGGATTGGGTTTCGGGTAGTGCGTGAACTCTAAGCAGCACACCGAGCAGAAGGCGGGAGCTGGCTTGCCTGCTGTGGCGGTCGCTTGGTGGTGTACATATCCGTTATTTGGGTAACGGCGGCCTATGGTTCCGCTCTTACAGCGGGTCACTTTTGCAAGGACCGGAATGCCGGCCCAGTCAAAAGTAACCAAAAGGTCCTCGCCCCAACACTCGGTGCCTCGCTTAGGCTCGGCATGCCCGCAATCCGACAGTGATTTGGGGGGCCGCCGCGATGGGCCATCCTTGGCCCAGCGCGGCTAAACCGGCGTCCTGCCTGTTTACCCCCCAAATCACTGTCAGATTCCGGCCATCGTGTTTGACGGGGCGATTTCAGATCAAGATCAAAAACGCAGATCAAAAGACCGCTGACTTCGTCATCGAAAAGGATGTAAGGGCCGGAGCAACAGCAACAGCAACAGCAGAGCCATACTCGGTCAAAGGTGGGAGCTGGCTTGCCTGCGATAGCATCAACTCAGTGTGCCTGATGTACCGAGGTGTCTGCATCGCAGGCAAGCCAGCTCCCACAGAAAGGCAGATCCCAAAGAAAAGCAGCTCTTCAGTGTATGCAAATCCGCAGCCGGCCTCATATTCAGAACTGCATGCGGTCAACTGTGGGAGCGGGCTTGCTCGCGAATGCGGTGTATCAGTGACAGATAAATTGACTGACCCACCGCATTCGCGAGCAAGCCCGCTCCCACATTTAGACCGCGTTGTATCAGGTAGATAGGCTTTGGCTTTGGCTTTGGCTTTGGCTTTGCACTTGACCTGGCTCTTGCTTCAACCACTCAGGTCGGCTTTCAGGCCGCCGTGCTGTAGATCTTGATCTTGATCTGCTTTTGATCTGAGACGCCCCGTTAACCACGATGGCCGAACGCAGGCTTGAATCCGTGGGTAACCCGGCAGGACGCCGGGTTAGCCGCGCTGGGCCAAGGATGGCCCATCGCGGCGGCCCACGGATTCAAGCCGGAGTGAGGGCACACCGAGCCTAAGCGAGGTGCCGAGTGGTGGGGCGAGGACCTTTTGGTTACTTTTGCGTCCTTGCAAAAGTGACCCGCTGTAAGAGCGGAACCAATATCAGCCGTTACCGCAGCAACGGATATACACACCGACAAACCGCCACAGCAGGCAACCCAGCTCCCACATTTAGTTTTGCATCAGGCCTTCTGAGCCAACAACTCCAACCCTTCATGCAACGCCGGGAACAAACTGTTATTAAAGTTGTTCCAGCGCAATTCGAGGATGGTGTCCTCCGGCGAAATCTCGGTTTTCAGCACATCGTGAAACACTTCGCCCGAATCAATGCCGTTGTCCACGTAGTGGAATGAAGCACCAGTGAGGTACAGCGGTTCGCTGGCCTTGGTTGCTTTGCTCGCCCAATCCACCACCGTCTGCCCACGCGCGCCGTACAAGGCATTCCAGGTGGCATAGGCCCCACGGCGCTCATACGGCGACTCAATGCGGGTAATGCCTGGGTGGATGTTCATGATCCGACGCGCAAACGGCGCACCGGGCCGCACCAGCTCATCAAGGATCACCAGCAGGCCGTCCAGCACCACAATGTCGGCTTTCAACTCCACCAGTGTGTCGTGCAGGCGACGTTCAAAATCCTGTTTGCCGGCGATGTGTTCCGCGCTGCCACGCGGCAGGCGGCGATAGGTAGACGGCACGCTCAGCAACAAATCATTGACCAGCTTGCCCTGCACCCGCAGGTCCGCCGGGTAGAGCCACTGGCGGCCCGGCTGGTAGGCAAAACCATAGTCGGCCACCAACTGCTGGTCCCGTGGGTTCTGCTCGTCATCGTCATACACCACACCGACCAGGTTGTAGGCCTGGCCCAAAGGTGTGTCGTTCAGCGACCCCACCAGAAACTCCAGCACCGACTTCATATAGCGCTCGTGGTCCTTGTAGGCCACCGGCTGGCCTGCCTTATCGGCGGCAGCGTTTCTCAGGGACCAGACATACACCAGATTCTTTTTCGTCATTGTTTCGCTCTCGCTGGATAGATCAGGCACGCGTCGATACGCGTGCGCCTACTTCACAAGAACGAACCAGGCCACGGGCAATTTATCCACCCACTTCACCGCACGGCGTACGGCGCTAAATAGTCGTCCCGGCACTTCGTTTGTCATGGGTAAGGGTCTGTGTGCCCAGCCCCCTCTTTTTCACTTTCCGGGAAGTATTTATGACCGACCCCAAGCGCGGCGCCTTTAACGGTTTGCTCGCATTGCTCAGGCCTTTTCGCACCATCGTGACAGTCTCTGTCGCGCTGGGCATGGCCGGCGGCCTGGCCATCACGTTGCTGCTGGCGACTATCAATAACGCCCTGCACTCTACAACCGGCATGACCCAGGGCGTGATCTTGACCTTCGCGGCGCTGTGCCTGTTGGCGCTGACCAGTTCGATCGTCTCGGATATCGGCACCAACTACGTGGGCCAGCGGATCATTGCCGCCCTGCGCAAGGATCTCGGCGAGAAAGTGCTGTCGGCGCCCATTGAGCAGATCGAACGCTACCGCTCGCACCGCCTGATTCCGGTACTGACTCACGACGTCGACACCATCAGCGATTTCTCCTTCGCCTTCACCCCGTTGGCCATCGCCAGCACGGTGACCCTGGGTTGCCTGGGGTACCTGGCCTACCTGTCAGTGCCGATGTTCCTGATGATGATCGTCGCCATTGTGATCGGCAGCAGCGTGCAGTTCATCGCCGGCCACAAAGGCATTCGCGGCTTCGACGCAGCCCGCGACCTGGAAGACGAACTGCAGCGCTACTATTCGGCGATTGCCTCCGGCGCCAAGGAGCTGCGCATCCACCGGCCACGGCGCTACCGGATGAACACCCACCGCATCCAGGAAACCGCCGACCGGATCAGCGACATCCAGGTGCGCTCGGTGAATATTTACATCGTGGCCAAAACCTTTGGCTCGATGCTGTTCTTTGTGGTCATAGGCCTGGCCCTGGCCATGCAAGCCTACAACCCCAACCCGGACCCGGCGGTGATCACCGGTTTCGTGTTGGTGCTGCTGTACATGAAAGGCCCGCTTGAACACGTGATCGGTTACCTGCCGATCATCGGCAAGGCCGGCATTGCCTTTGCGCGTATTACCGAGCTGTCTGATCGCTTCTCGTCCCCCGAGCCGCATTTGTTGATGGACGGCAGCGAAGCCCCCACACCGGTGGTCAACAGCCTTGAACTGCGTGGCGTCACCTACAGCCCACCGCCCGTAGAGGGCAGCGAGCCGTTTCATCTGGGGCCGATCAACCTCAGCATCAAGCAGGGCGATATCGTGTTTATCGTCGGCGAGAACGGCTGCGGCAAGACCACGCTGATCAAACTGTTGCTGGGCTTGTATCAACCCGACGCCGGGGAAATCCGCCTGAACGGCGAAACCGTGACCGACCCGGTGCGCGATGACTATCGCCAATTGTTCACCACGGTGTTCGCCGACTACTACCTGTTCGACGACCTGGTCCAGGGCAGCGCCACGCAATCGCTGGACAGTGCCGCCAAGTACCTGGAGCGCCTGGAAATCGCGCACAAAGTCAGCGTCAAGGACGGCGTATTCAGTACCACCGACCTCTCCACCGGGCAGCGCAAGCGTCTGGCGCTGGTCAATGCCTGGCTCGAAGAACGCCCAGTGCTGGTGTTTGACGAATGGGCCGCCGACCAGGACCCGGCCTTCCGCCGCGTGTTCTACACCGAGCTGCTGCCAGACCTCAAACGCCTGGGCAAAACCATCATCGTGATCAGCCACGACGACCGCTATTTCGACATCGCCGACCAACTGGTGCGCCTGCGAGCGGGCAAGATCGTGCACGAGATGGAGCCGGCCTGAAGTTTTTTTTCCGGTTTTTCCGGATAGGAACGTCTCACTAGTGGTAATGAGAATTGACCTCAATAAACACTAAAAGCTGCCCACTTAAAACATAGAAGAGAATGCATCCATGCCAGCAACGTTCGGTCTGAGTCCCTTGAGCAAGGCACTCTCCATGCGCCGCCTCTTGAACACCCCTCTGCTGCCAAGCGCCATTGCCTTTGCACTCGCACTGCCGGTCGCAGGTTATGTGCAGGCGCAGGAGGTCGAGCTGAATGTGCCTGCACAGCCGCTGGGGAGCGCGCTTCAGGAGTTCGGTCGCCAGACCAACTTGCAGGTGCTCTACAGCCCGACCGACGTTGAAGGCAAACGCAGCCACGCGATCAAAGGCAAATTGCAACCTGGCCAGGCCATGACCACCTTGTTGACCGGGACGGGCATCAGCTATGACCTGCAGGGCAGCTCGTTCACCATCAGCGCGGCGAAAACGTCGGCACTGGAATTGGGCGCAACGCAGGTAACCGCCAACCAGTTGGGGACCATCACCGAAGGTTCCGGCTCCTACACCCCAGGCACCATCGCCACCGCGACGCGCATGGTGTTAAGCCCACGTGAGACGCCACAATCGATTTCCGTGGTGACCCGCCAGGCCATGGACGACTTCAACCTCAAGTCGATCGACGACGTGATGCGTCACACACCGGGCATTACTGTTGCCGCCTATGACAGCGAGCGCACCAGCTACTTCTCTCGCGGTTTCGCCATTCAGAACTTCCAGTACGACGGTATTCCGATCCTGCAGGATGCCCAGTACTCGTCGGGCCACACCTTGACCGACACTGTGATCTACGACCGCGTCGAAATTCTCAAGGGCGCCACCGGCCTGCTGACCGGCGCCGGCGGCCCGGGCGGCACCATCAATATGGTACGTAAAAAGCCCACATCGGAATTCAAGGGCTATGTCGACCTGGGCGCAGGCTCCTGGGACAACTACCGTTCGGAAATCGACGTCAGCGGCCCGCTGACCGAGACCGGCAATGTGCGTGGCCGAGCTGTTGCGGCGTACCAGGATAAACATTCATTCCTCGATCACTACCAACGCCAGACCAACGTCTACTACGGCATTCTCGAGTTCGACCTGGCACCGGATACGTTGCTGACCGTCGGTGGCGACTATCAGGACAGCGACCCGCAGGGCTCCAGCTGGTCCGGTTCGGCCTCACTCTTTGACTCGGCTGGTAACCGCATCAGTACACCACGCTCCTTCAACAACGGCGCCAAGTACAGCAAGTGGAAACAGTACACCCGTACCGCCTTCGCCACCCTGGAACACACGTTCGACAACGGCTGGGTCGGCAAGGCGCAGTACAACCACCAGATCAACGGCTACAAAGCCCCGCTGTCGGCCCTGCAGTCACCCAATGCCGAAACGGGCAAGGCACCGCTGCTGACCCGAACCTACAATGGTGAAACCACCAGCGACACGGGTGATCTCTACGCCACCGGGCCGTTCAGCCTGTTCGGGCGTGAACATGAACTGGTGGTCGGCACTTCGGTCTCGCGTTCGCGCTGGCTAGGCAGTGATTACACCAACGCCACCAACTACGAAAACAGCCATGACTATTTCAACTGGGACGGCGATGCTCTCAAACCGGACCGTGGTCCTCGAACCAAAAAGAACGACGAGCTGACCCGCCAGAGCGCCAGCTACATCACCGGGCGCTTCAGTCTCGCGGATGACTTGCACCTGATCCTCGGCACTCGGGTCAACAACTATGAAGTCAGCGGCACCAGCCAGGTCAAGGACACCGGCAAGGTAGTGCCGTACGCCGGCATCACCTATGACCTTAACGACAACTTCTCGGCCTACGCCAGCTTCACCGAAATCTACCTGCCGCAGGACGATTACCGAGACCGCAACGACAAACCGCTGGAACCGGATGAAGGCAAGAACTACGAGATCGGCCTCAAAGGCGAGTTCTTCGATGGCCGCCTGAACTCGAGCCTGGCCTACTTCGAGGTTCACGAGAAAAACCGCCCCATCGACGACACCGATTACATCCCCGACAGCCACCCTGGACTGGATTACGCCTCCAAGGGCACCGAAGCCAAAACCAAAGGCTATGAAGCGGAAATCTCCGGCGAGCTGGCGCCGGGCTGGCAGTTGCAGGCGGGCTATACCCACAAAATCATACGCGACAAACAGGGTGAGAAACTCTCCACCTGGGAACCGGAAGATCAGGTCAATATCTACACCAGCTACAAGCTGACCGGCCCACTCGACAAACTGACCCTGGGCACCGGCGTGCGCTGGCAGGGCACTGGCTGGAAACTGCTGAACAACTACGCCAAAGGCACTGAGGAAAACTTCTCCCAGGACCCACTGTGGATCGTCGACGCGATGGCCCGCTACCAGGTGACCGAGAACGTATCGGCGACCCTCAACGTCAACAACATCTTCGACAAGAAGTACTACACCAACATCGGCTTCTACAACTCGGCTTACTACGGCGACCCGCGTAACGTCATGCTCAGCACCCGCTGGAACTTCTGATCCAGCCCAAGCCCCTGGTCATCGCTGATGGCCAGGGGCTTTTTGTTGCCCGCTGAAATCGTGACGCTTGGCGAATAACACCGATAAAAAAACGCCCCTGGCCATCGGTCCAGGGGCGTTTCTTTTACACGGGGGGTTACTTCATCGCATCAGCAAAGCTCTGTACAAACGCGGCGTTATCGATGATTCGGTCATGGGTAGAGTCAATCAGTACGGATTGCTCAATACAGGGCCGGCCCATAACCTGCGCCATGCTTGCCTCAATCAACTGACGATGCTGCCCTGCCCGGCTCGCAGCCGCCCACCAGCAACGGATCGGTGCCTGGATCGGCTTGAAGTCGGCGTCCTTGAGACTCTGGCCAAGAGCACGGTCGAGTTCCCAGGAGATCTGCGCTTCGTCACCTTCAAGCAAGCTGGCCTTTACTTCAAGATAGGTTTCACCGAGTGCATTTTCGGCCCACGTGCTGAACGCCTGCCATTGCTGAACCTCGTCGTCGGCAACCGCCTGGCTTTGCAACCATGCGTCTTGGATCAGCTGGCTCGACTGCGCAAACATCACCTGCAATAACTCGACCCGCCGTTGATTAACCGGCGCTTCACTGTCATCGGTCATCACTGCCGTGTCCCAATAGTCCTTGAGCCAGTACGGCGGCGATGCGTCGATCCACCCCACAACCTCGACCACACGCCCCGCCTGTTCCAACGCATACGCAACCTCCATGGCCAGGTTGCCACCCAGGGACCAACCGGCCAGGCGGTAAGGGCCTTCGGGCACGGCATCGAGCAGTTGCACGGTGTAGTCGTCGACCATTGATTGCCAGCTGGGTACTTCACTGCCCTCCTCGACCAACGCCCGACTGATCACCCCCAGCACCGGCCGCTGGTCACGCAGCGCCAGGCCGATAGCCTTGTAGCAATGCACCGAACCGTAGCTGGGGTGAAACAGGAACAGCGGCGTGCCTTGGGCCTGGCTGTTGAGTTTGACGATCAACGACTGGTGGGTCTCGCCCCCCAGGCAAGCGACCTGCCCCGCAATGCTCGGGTTAAGCATCAATTGGCTGACCGACAGCGCTGTGCCGGTCGCCTTGCGGATGCGCTCCTTGAGCCTCAACACCAACAGCGAATGGCCACCCAGTTCAAAGAAATTGTCATTCAAGCCGACACGTTCAACCTCAAGCACTTCGCTCCAAATGGTTGCGAGACGCTGCTCCAATTCGGTCTGCGGCGCCTGGTAGACGCGCTCTTGCAAGTGCGCATCAGCCTTGGGCAACGCCTTGCGGTCCAGCTTGCCATTCGGGCTCAGGGGCATGTGCGCCAGCAGCACCCATTGCGCCGGCACCATATAGTCCGGCAGGTGTGCCAAGAGGTGTTCGCCCAGTGACTCACGCCAGGTTTCGCTCGGCGCCTGCAACACCAGATAGCCCACCAGGTGCTTGCCATCGACCACCTGGACCGAAGCTTCCTGTACCTGTGGATGCTCAAGAACGCGCGCTTCAATTTCACCCAGTTCAATGCGCAGGCCACGCAATTTGACCTGATGATCCAGGCGCCCAAGGTACTCGACAACCCCGTCGGCACGCTGACGCACGCGGTCGCCGGTACGATACAGGCGCTCTCCCGGCGCGAACGGCGAAGCAACAAACCGTTCGGCTGTGAGCCCAGGGCGTCGATGATAACCGCGTGCCAAGCCGATACCGCCCAGGTACAACTCACCTGCCACGCCCACAGCGGTCGCTTGCAGTTGTGCGTCCAGCACATAGGTGCACAGGTTGGCGATCGGCTGGCCAATGGGCACCGTGTCACGCCCTTCGTCAACGCAAGTCCAGTGGGTCACGTCGATGGCGGCTTCGGTCGGGCCATACAGGTTGTACAACGCGGTTTGCGGCAGCTTGCGCAAGACCTGCTGTTGCGCATCCACCGGTAGCGCTTCGCCGCTGCACACAATGCGTTGCAAGGCGTGGCAGGAAGCAACGGCCGGGTCTTGCAGGAAAGCTTGCAGCATCGACGGCACAAAGTGCAGCGTGGTCACCTGTTCGGTGTTGATCAGCGCTACCAGCCTGGCCGGGTCGCGGTGATCCCCCGGCGCAGCCACCACCAGGCGCGCGCCGGTCATCAGCGGCCAGAAGAACTCCCACACCGACACGTCGAAGCTGAACGGGGTCTTTTGCAGCACCGTGTCACGGGCATTCAACCGGTAGGCTTCCTGCATCCAGCACAGGCGGTTAGTCAGCGCACAGTGGCGGTTTCCCGCACCTTTGGGCTGGCCGGTGGAGCCGGAGGTGTAAATCACATAGGCGAGGTTTTCGCCGCTCAGCACGCTAATGGGATTGGCTTCGCTGTAACTGTCGAAATCGGACTCGCCCAACACCAGCGTGTCCACTCCGTGTGGAATCGGCAATCGACTCAGCAGATGGGCCTGGGTCAGCAACATACTCACGCCGCTGTCTTCCAGCATGTAGGCCAGTCGCTCGCGTGGGTATTCCGGATCGAGCGGCACATAAGCGCCACCGGCCTTGAGTACCGCCAACAGGCCGACGACCATTTCTATCGAACGCTCCACGGCCAGCCCCACCAACACGTCGGGGCCGACACCGGCGTCCATCAGGCGATGGGCCAGGCGGTTGGCCTGCCGATTAAGTTGGGTGTAGGTCAAGCGCTGCCCGGCAAATACCAGCGCCTCGGCATCCGGCGTGAGTTCGACCTGGCCTTCGATCAACTGATGCACAGGCTGCTGCGTGTAATCGCGAGCAGTGGCGTTCCAGTCTTGCAGCGCGCTACGTTCCTCGGCGTCGCCCAACAGCGGCAACTGGCTGACGCGCTGTTGCGGGTCGTCGAGCATGCCTTGCAATAGATTTTGCCAGTGCGCCAGCATGCGCTTGAGCATGGCCGGCTCGAACAGGTCGGTCGCATAGGTCAGGGTGGCCCAGATACCCTGCGCGGTGGCCTGGGTGTCCAGGCTCAGATCGAACTGCGCGGTCTGGCTGCCCCAATCCAGGCCCTCCACCCGCAAGTCGGGCAACTGACGGCCACGGGTAGCCAACCCCGCATCGCTCTGATGGTTGAACAACACCTGGAACAACGGGTTATGGCTCAGGCTGCGCTCCGGCTGCAGGGCTTCGACCAGTTGCTCGAAGGGCAGGTCCTGATGGCTCTGCGCATCCAGGCTGCGGCGTTTAGCCTGTTGCAGCAGTTGGGTGACGGTGATCTGCTCGTCAAGGTCGGCCTTGAGCACCTGCGTGTTGACAAAGAAGCCGACCAACCGCTCGACCTCAACCCGGTTGCGGTTGGCGATCGGCACCCCGACACGGATGTCGTGCTGGCCACTGTAGCGGTACAACAAACCCTGAAAGGACGCCAGCAACAGCATGAACAACGTCACGCCTTCGCGCTGCGCCAATGCGTTGAGCCCTTCGGCCAGTTGCGTCGGCAACTCAAGCTCCAGGCTGGCGCCGCGATAGCTTTGCAGCGCCGGGCGGGCGTGCGTGGTGGGCAGCTCCAATACCGGTTGCTCACCGCCCAGCAGCTCGCTCCAGTAAGCCAATTGACGCTCGCGCTCACCCGCCGCCATCCACTCGCGTTGCCAGTGTGCGTAGTCGGCATACTGCAAGGCCAACGCCGGCAACTGCGCGACCTCGCCCTGGTTGTAGGCGCTATACAACTGCACCAGTTCGTCGACCATCACCTGCATCGACCAGCCATCGGAAACGATATGGTGCTGCACCAGCACCAGTACGTGCTCATCGTCGGCCAGACGCAACAAGGTGACGCGCAGCAGCGGCCCCTGCTGCAGGTTGAAGGGCTTGGCGATTTCGGCTTCTACCTGCTGCTGCAACGTTTTCTCAGTCGCATCGCCTCGCAGGATCAGCAACGGTTCGGCGGGCAAAATCACCTGCACTGCGCGCTCATCCTGCTGATCGATGCGGGTGCGCAAGCTCTCATGTCGAGCCACCAAACGGTCAAAACTGCACTGCAAGGCAGGCTGATCAAGGCGACCGCTCAGGCGCAGAATGCTCGGGATATGGTAAGCGGCGCTTTGCGGATCCAGTTGCCAAAGAAACCATTGGCGCTCCTGGGCAAAGGACAACACTAACGGCTGATCGCGCCCAATCGCCACCAGCGGTGGCGCCAGATCTTCTTCAGCGGCTTGCAGTGCGAGCACAAACCCTTGCAGTTGCGGCTGCTCAAACAAGGTGCGCAGTGGCACGTCGCGTTCAAGCAACTGGCGCACTCGAGAAATCACCTGCATGGCCAGCAACGAGTGCCCGCCCAACTCGAAGAAATGATCCGTCAGGCCAATGCGCGCAGCGCCCAGCACCTGGGCCCAAATCGCCGCGACCTGCTGTTGCAATGGCGTAACCGGCTCAACCCACACACCTTGCGACTGCGCCGCGTCCGGCTGGGGCAAGCCCTTACGGTCGAGCTTGCCGTTGGGCGTCAACGGCATCTGGTCCAGGAACATGAAGTGCGCAGGCACCATATAGTCGGGCAGACGGGCTTTCAGGGCACGTCGCAAGGCTTCGCGGAATGCGACCGGGTCGGCCACGGGCTCAGCGGGCACGACGTACGCCACCAACTGCTTGCCGCTCGGACTTTCCTGGGCCACGACGACCGTTTCACCGACCGCATCCTGCTCACGCAAGCGCGCTTCGATTTCGCCCAACTCAATACGGAAACCACGGATTTTCACCTGATGGTCGACACGCCCGAGGTAATCCACCACGCCGTCCGCACGCCCACGGGTCAGGTCGCCACTGCGGTACACGCGGCTGCCGGGCTTGCCGAATGGGTCCGGCACAAAACGTTCAGCGGTGAGTGCCGGGCGTTCCAGATAACCACGCGCCACGCCTTCGCCGCCCAGGTACAGCTCACCGGCCACGCCGATCGGTTGCAGGTTGAGTTGTGAGTCCAGCACGTAGCCGCTGCGGTTGCCCAACAATGTGCCGATTGGCGCATAGACCGCGCCGCACGGATCGCCGCGACGGGCTTTCCACAGCAGCGGCGTGACCACGGTTTCGGTCGGGCCGTAGCCGTTGAACAGGTAAGTCGGTTTGAGTGCGCGCCAGGCCAGGTCGTAACTGGCCTGCGCCACCGCATCGCCGCCGAAGCAGTACACGCGCACATTGGGCGGGTTGCCATCGCGTTCGGCATGCTCGGCCAACTGTTGCAGGTATACCGGCGGGAACACGGCCAAGGTCACGTTGTGACGGTGCATTTGCGCGTAGGTGTATTCCGGCAGCCACAGGCTGTCGTCGCGGATCAGCACGCTGGCGCCATTGATCAGCGGGTGCATCCAGCCTTCGTGGGAACCATCGAAGGCGAAGGACATGAAATGCAGTTCGCAATCGGCCGGGCCGGTTTCGTAGCGTTCGCCGGTGGCGATGATGTGCGCCACCAACGGCCCGTGGGAAACCGCCACGCCCTTGGGCATGCCGGTGGAGCCGGAGGTGTAGATCACGTAGACGAGGTTGTCGCCATCCAGATTCACCTGCGGCGCGGTATCGCTGTAGCCGGTCCAGTCTTCGGTGCGGTCAATGGCCAGGGTTTCGAGCCCTTCCGCTACCGGCAATTGCGCCAAGGCACTGCTGTGGCTCAGCAGCAATTTCGCGCGGCTGTCTTGCATCATGTACAGCAGGCGATCACGCGGGTATTCGATGTCCAGCGGCACATACACGCCGCCAGCTTTCATCACCGCAAGGAACGCCACCATAATTTCGGCACTGCGCGGCATGGCAATCGCCACCCGCACTTCCGGGCCGACGCCACGGGCGATCAGCGCATGGGCCAGGCGGTTGGCCTGGCGATCCAGCTCGCCATAAGTCAGGGTTTGCGTATCGAATTTGACCGCCACCGCATCCGGGTTTTCCCGGGCGCGATCGGCGAACAGCTCATGCACCAAGCGTTCGGCCGAGAAACCGGAGTCGGTGCAGTTCCACAGTTGCAGGATGTGCTGCTGCTCGTCGTCATCCAACAGGTGCAACTGGCCGATGTTCTGCTGCTGATCGGCAACCATCGCCTGCAACAGGTTCTGCCAGTGGCGGGCCATGCGTTCAATGGTGGCGGCTTCAAACAGATCGGTAGCATAGCCCAGCGAGGCCCACAGCCCTTGTGTACTTTCGTGCGCGTCCAAGTCTAGGTCGAAGTGCGCGGTGCGGCGCTCCCACTCCAGGCCTTCGATGTGCAAATCCGTCAGTGCTTGCGCGCCCAGGTGACTCTCGCTCTGATAATTGAACATGACCTGGAACAGCGGGTTCAGGCTCAGGCTACGCTCGGGTTGCAGGGCTTCGACCAATTGCTCGAACGGCAGGTCCTGATGGGCCTGGGCCTCCAGCGCACGCTGCTTGACCTGGGCCAACAACTCGGCAACCGTCATGTGCCCATCGATATCGGCCTTGAGTACCTGAGTGTTGACGAAAAAGCCGATCAGACGCTCGGTTTCCACACGGTTGCGATTGGCGATCGGCACGCCTACGCGAATGTCTTGCTGGCCACTGTAGCGGTGCAGCAACGTCTGGAACGAGGCCAGCAGTAACATGAACATCGTCACGCCCTGCGCTTGCGCCAGGGCTTTAAGCCCTTGCGCCAGGCTGGCAGGCAACGGTATATCCAGGCGCGCGCCGCGATGGCTTTGCTGCGCTGGCCGTTGATGGTCGAACGGCAACTCCAGCACCGGCTGCTCGCCACCGAGCAAGTCACGCCAGTAATCCAGCTGGCGGGACTTTTCACCCGCCTCCATCCACGTACGCTGCCACACGGCAAAGTCGGCGTACTGGATCGGCATCACCGGCAACTGCACAGCCTGGCCTTGGCTGAACGCGGCATAGAGCTGCACCAGCTCGTCGATCATGACTTGCATCGACCAACCGTCAGAGACGATGTGATGCTGCACCAGCACCAACACATGATCGTCCTGCGCCACACGCATTAAGGTCACGCGCAGCAACGGCCCGCGTTGCAGATTGAATGGGTGGGCGATTTCGGCTTCGACTTGCGCTTGCAGATCAGCTTCTTGCACGTCAACGCACTGGATAGGCAGCACCGCCTGCGCATGGATGAGTTGCCGCGCACCCTCCGCGTGCTGTTCTACGCAGGTGCGCAGGCTTTCATGGCGAGCGACCAGCACATCGAAACTGCGCTGCAACGCCGCGGTATCCAGCGGCCCCTTGAGGCGCAAGGCACTGGGGATATGGTAGGCGGCGCTGTCAGGGGCCAGTTGCCAAAGGAACCACTGACGCTCCTGAGCATAGGACAGTGGCAACGGCTGGTCACGGCCGACCGGCACCAGTGCCGGCGCCTGCTCACCGAGCCCCCCTTCCAAGGCGTGCAAAGCGCCAGCGAACCCTTCCAGGCGCGGCTGCTCGAACACCAGCTTGAGCGGTACTTCGCGCCCCAGCGTATGACGCAAGCGTGAAACCACCTGCATGGCCAGCAGTGAATGCCCGCCCATCTCAAAGAAATGGTCGGTCAACCCTACGCGCTCAACGCCCAGAATATTCGCCCATACGGCCGCGACCTGCTGCTCCAGCTCAGTCACCGGTGCCACCCATGCCTGCTGCGATTGGCTGGCGTCGGGTTTGGGCAGCGCGTGACGATCCAGCTTGCCGTTGGGGTTCAGCGGCATGCGGTCGAGGAAGATGAGGTGGGCCGGCACCATATAATCCGGCAGTTGTTCGCGCAGCGTCAGCTTGAGGGATGCGGCGTCTTGCTGCTCGGCAACCAGATAGGCGACCAATTGATTGTCGACGGCCAGCACCAGCGTTTCGCGTACGCAGGGCTGGGCCAACAACAGCGCCTCGATTTCACCCAGTTCAATACGAAAACCGCGGATTTTGACCTGATGATCGACCCGCCCGACATACTCGATGACACCATCGGCGCGGTAGCGTGCCAGGTCGCCAGTGCGATACAGGCGCTCACCGGTTGCGCCGAACCGGTCCGGCACAAAGCGCTCAGCCGTGAGCAGCGCGCGGTTCAAATAGGCGCGCGCCAAACCACAACGGCTGCCGATGTACAGCTCGCCCACCGCCCCCAACGGCGCCAGGTTCAGGTCGCGGTCCAGCACGTAAAGGGCACGGCCTGGCAAGGAACGGCCAATCGGGCTGGCGGTGGCACCGACGATTTCAGCAGCGGATGTGCAATCCAGCACACTCGACACCACGGTCGCTTCTGTAGGGCCATAGGTGTTGAGCAAGCGCACATGGCCAAGACCGGCTTTCACCCACTGCGCCGGGCCATCCAGTGGCATGGCTTCGCCACCGATGTGGACTTGTCGAAGCGCGCCATAGGATCGAGGGCCCACCGCCAGGCAATCGAGCAGGAACAGGTTCCAGTAAGCGGTCGGCAAGTCGGCCAGCGTGATGCCTTGGGCGATGATTTCGTCGTACAGTCGAGCGCTGTCCCACAGCTGCGGCCCTCGCAGGACCACTGTCGCGCCGTGGGTCAGCGCCGGGTAGAGCTGCTCGACGAAACCGTCGAAATTCAAGGTAGCGAATTGCAGTACGCGGTCATCCTGGGTCAGGCGCGAATAGTCGGCGGCCATCCGGGAAAACTCGGTCAGCGCCGCATGATCGATGGCCACGCCTTTGGGCTTGCCGGTGGAGCCTGAGGTGTAAATCACGTACGCCAGGTTGTGTTTGTCGACCTTGACCTGCGGGTTGCTCTCGCCGTAGTTGACCAGGCTCGAATCCGCCACATCCAGCGTCGCCATGCCTTCGGGCAGCGGCATCAGCACATGGGATTGCGTCAGCACCAAACGCACACCGCTGTCCTCAAGCATGTGCAGCAGGCGTTCACGCGGGTATTGCGGGTCCAACGGCACATAAGCGCCACCAGCCTTGAGCACGGCCAACAAGCCAACCACCATCTCGAACGAACGCTCGACCGCTACACCCACCCGCACTTCCGGGCCGACATCGCGCTCAATCAGTGCATGCGCCAGGCGGTTGGCCTGGCGATTCAACTCGGCATAGCTGATGGTGTGTTCGTCCAGGCACAGTGCAACCGCCTCCGGGCGGCTTTGCACCTGGGCCTCGAACAATCCGTGAACTCCTGCCGCCGCTTCGAACACAGGGCCACCCTGGTTCCAGCCATACAGCAAGTCACGCTGTTCTGCATCGATCAGCATTGCCAACTGCGCCACACGGGTGTCCGCACGCCCGACAATCGCGCGCAGCAAGCGCTGCCAATGCTCGGCCATGCGCTGCACAGTGGGCGCGTCAAACAGGTCAGTGGCGTAGGTCAGCGAAGCCCAGATACCTTGCGGGGATTCTTGAGTATCCAGGCTAAGGTCAAACTGTGCGCTCTGACTGTCCCACTCCAGCGCCTCAAGTGCCAGGCCCGGCAATTGCAGCTCGCCCCGCGACTTATTGGCTTCAGTCTGGTGGTTGAACATCACCTGAAACAACGGGTTATGGCTCAGGCTGCGCTCCGGTTGCAGCGCCTCGACAAGCTGCTCGAACGGCAGATCCTGATGGCTCTGCGCCTGGAGTGCGCGTTGCTTGACCTGGGCCAGCAACTGACTGAAGGGCATCTGCCCGTCGATATCGGCCTTGAACACCTGGGTATTGACGAAGAAGCCGATAAGGCGCTCGGTTTCTGCACGATTACGGTTGGCGATCGGCACACCGACGCGGATATCCGACTGCCCGCTGTAGCGATACAACAGCGTTTGGAAGGACGCCAGCAACAGCATGAACAACGTCACACCTTCGCGTTGAGCCAGCGCCTTGAGACTGCTGACCAACACAGCGTCCAGGTCCATGTCCAGACGCGCGCCTCGATAGCTTTGCACCGGCGGGCGCGGATGATCCAGGGGCAACTCTAACACCGGCTGCTCACCGCCCAACAGCTCAACCCAGTAACCCAGCTGGCGCTCTTTTTCGCCGGCGTCCATCCAACTGCGCTGCCACAAGGCATAGTCGGGGTATTGAACCGGCAATTCAGGCAAGCGCACATCCTGCCCCTGGCTGTAGCCCACGTACAACTGCACCAGCTCATCGACCATGACCTGCATCGACCAGCCGTCGGAGACAATGTGGTGCAACACCAGTACCAGTACATGCTCATCCGGCGCCAGCTGCAGTAATTTCACCCGCAACAGCGGGCCCTGTTGCAGATCGAAGGGTTTGGCGACTTCGGCTTGCACTTGAGCTTCGAGTTGCGTGCGCTCACCCACACCCTCAGCGATCTCAAGGTGCATGTCCGGCTTCACCACCTGTAATACCTGATCGACGTCTTGATGCAGGCAGGTGCGCAAACTTTCGTGACGGGCAATCAAGGCATCAAAGCTGCGCTGCAAGGCCGACCGATCAAGTCGACCTTTCAACCGCAACGCACGTGGCAAATGGTAGGCAGGGCTCTGCGGCTCCAACTGCCACAAAAACCACTGCCGCTCCTGGGCATAAGAGAGTCGCAGCGGCTCGCCTTCCTGACGCTTGAAAACCGGGGCAATCTCAAACAGGTTGATGCCTTGCTGCTTGAGCATTACCGCCAACGCTTTCTTTTGTTGCGCAGAAAGTGAACCTACCGACTCGATTAATGCTTGCACGCCACGCCCCTCAGGAAATCAATTTATCCAAATCTTCTGCTGATAGACGTTTGAGGGCCTCCAAGGATTTAGCCAATGCATCCTGCACCGGTGAATTATTTGTTTGCTGGGTGGCTACATAGGCACTGAAATCCGCCAGGGTCGGGGTGGTGAAGATCGATTTGACGTCGAATTCGGCGTGCAACTGCTCCCGCAGGCGTACCACCACTTGGGTCGCCAACAGGGAATGCCCGCCCAACTCGAAGAAGTTGTCGTTCAGGCCCACCCGCTGCACGTCGAGCACTTCGGCCCAGATCGCGGCGATCTGTTGTTCCAGGTCGCTGTCCGGCGCCACGTATTCGCGCGCTTGCAGGTTGGCGTCCACCTTGGGCAGCGCCTTGCGGTCGAGCTTGCCGTTGGGGCTCAGGGGCATCTGTTCCAGCAGCATCCATTGCGCGGGCACCATGTAGTCCGGCAGGTGTTGGGCCAAGTGCGCGCTCAACACGTCGCGCCAGTCGGCGGCGGCGTTTTGCAGCACCAGGTAGCCCACCAGGTATTTGCCGTCGACGGCCAGCACCGCGGCTTCACGCACCCACTCGTGCTCCAGCAGGCGCGCTTCGATTTCACCCAACTCGATACGCAAGCCACGCAACTTGACTTGATGGTCGATACGCCCGGCGTACTCGATCACGCCGTCGTCGCGATAGCGCGCCAGGTCGCCAGTGCGATACAGACGCTCACCGTTGACAAAGGGGTTGGCTATGAAGCGCTCGGCGGTCAATGCCGGGCGGCGATGGTAACCTCGGGCCAGGCCGACACCGCCCAGGTACAGTTCGCCCAATACGCCCACGGGCGCTGGCTCAAAGTTGCCATCGAGGATGTAGCAGCCCAGGTTGGCAATCGGGCGGCCAATCGGCACCGAATCACGACCTTCATCAATGCAGGTCCAGTGGGTCACATCGATGGCGGCTTCGGTCGGGCCGTAAAGGTTGTACAGCTCGGCTTGCGGCAATTTGGCGAAGACTTGCTGTTGCGCATCCACCGGCAGCGCCTCGCCGCTGCACACGATGCGGTGCAAGGTGTGGCACGTCGCAACGGTGGGGTCCTGCATAAAGGCCTGCAACATCGAGGGTACAAAGTGCAGCGTGGTGACCTGTTCGGCATTGATCAGGCTGACCAGCCTGGCCGGATCACGGTGGTCGCCCGGCGCGGCGACGACCAGGCGTGCGCCGGTCATCAGTGGCCAGAAGAACTCCCACACCGACACGTCAAAGCTGAACGGGGTCTTTTGCAGCACGCTGTCGCTGACATCCAGGCCGTAGGTTTCCTGCATCCATTGCAGGCGGTTGGTCAGCGCCGAATGACGGTTGCCGGCGCCTTTGGGCTGGCCGGTGGAACCGGAGGTGTAAATCACGTAGGCGAGGTTTTCGCCGTCCAGAGTAATACCCGGATTCTCTGCGCTATAGCTGTCGAACCCCGTCTCGCCAAGTACCAGCGTTTCCAGGCCATGTGGAATCGGCAACTGCTCACGCAGATGCGCTTGAGTCAGCAGCAGCTTAACGCCGCTGTCCTCAAGCATGTAGGCCAGGCGTTCACGCGGGTAGTCCGGGTCCAGCGGCACATACGCGCCACCGGCCTTGAGCACCGCCAGCAGGCCGACCACCATCTCGATGGAACGCTCCACCGCCAGCCCTACCAGCGAGTCCGGGCCAACGCCCGCTTCGATCAGACGATGGGCCAGGCGATTGGCGCGACGGTTCAGCTCAGAGTAATTCAAGCGTTGCTCGGCAAACACCAGTGCCGGTGCCTCTGGCGTGAGCGCAACCTGCGCTTCAATCAGTTGATGCACGGTGTGCTGCAACGGGTAATCGCGCGATGTGGCGTTCCAGTCCTGAATCACCTGTTGGCGCTCAGTGGCGTCGAGCATCGCCAGCTCACCCAGGCGTTGCTGCCCACCCTTAAGCATGGCTTGCAGCAGGTTGACCAGATGCCGGCCATAGCCTTGCACCCGGTCTTCATGGAAATGCGCGCGGGCAAAGCTGAACTGCACCGACAGCGTTTCGCCCAGATCCACCAGCACCGTGAGCGGGAAGTTGGTTTGTTCATGGGCGTGGGGTTCGCCAAATCGAATGCCGCTGCCGCCGCTTTGCGCCAGGGCTTTGGACACCGGGTAGTTTTCAAACACCAGGATATTGTCGAACAAGGCTTCACCGCCCTGCCCGGCCCAGCGCTGAATGTCATACAGGCCAGTGTGTTCATGCTCACGCAAGGCCAGGTTTTGCGCCTGCACGGCTTGCAACCAGTCGGCCACTGACACCTGCCCCTCGACCGCGCAGATCACCGGCAAGGTGTTGATGAACAGACCGATCTGCTGCTCAACGCCCGCAAGCTCCGCCGGGCGCCCGGCCACGGTAGCACCGAAAGCCACTACCGCCTGGCCACTGTGACGCTGCAACAGGATCAGCCACGCCGCCTGGATCAAGGTGTTGAGCGTGACCTTGTGGCTTCGGGCGAAGGACTCAAGTTGAGTCGTGAGGGTGCGATCAAGCGCCAGTTGATGCTCGCCGTGCCCTTGCGCCGCCGTCGGCTGGCTGCTGCCCAGTCGTGTCGGGGTTTGCAATGCACTCAATTGTTCGCGCCAGAAGGCTTCGGTCGCAGCGGCATCACGCTGTTGCAGCCAGCCGATGTAATCGCGATAGCGCCCGGCCGCTTCCGGCACTGCCACACCGGCATAGCGTTGCAGCACTTCGCCGAACAGCCGCGAATTGCTCCATCCATCCATCAGGATGTGGTGGTTTGTGTAGATCAGTTCATGGCACTGCTCATCGGTGCGCACCAGTATCAGGCGCACCAGCGGTGCCTTGGCCAGGTCAAAACCCTGGCGGCGCTGAGCCTGTTGCAGCTTGCGCAGTTCCAGTTCGCGCTCCGGCATGGCGCGCCAATCCAGCACCTGAATCGGCAACCGCGCCTCGCGGTACACCACCTGGCACGGCCACTCCAGTTGGCCTTCCCAGAAGAACCCGCTGCGCAGCACATCATGGGCCTGCACCGTGGCATCCCAGGCGTGCTGGAAGCGCGCCACGTCCAGGCCTTGCGCCGTCACGCGGATCTGGTTGATGTAGTCGCCCGCCGTCTGCTCATAGAGCGTGTGAAAGAGCATGCCCTGCTGCATGGGCGACAAGGTGTAGATGTCTTCAACGGCATCGAAGGCCAGCGGCAACGACTCCAACTGCGATTGGTTCAAGCGCGATAACGGGAAATCGGAAGCGGTCACACCGCCATTGCCAGGCGTGCAGCAATGTTCGATCAGCGCGTTGAGTTCGCGGGTATAAGCCGCGCTCAGGGTTTCAATCACAGCGGGGTCGAACATCAGCGGGCTGAACGTCCAGCCCAGTTGCAGTTCGCCGCCATAGACCTGGCCGTTGAGCGTCAGCCAGTTGCCGAGCGGCGCGTCCGGGCTTTGTTCGGCCCCGGCGCTTTCTGTGGCGGGCGCGAACAGCGTGTCCGGCTGGTCGAAACTGCCGTCGACCTGGCCCAGGTAGTTGAAGGTGATGCGCGGCGCTGGCAAAGCACTGAACGCCTCACGTGTGGCGTCATCGCCCAGGTAACGCAAAGCGCCAAACCCCAGGCCTTTATGCGGCACGCTGCGCAGTTGCTCCTTGATCTGTTTGATCGAAACCGCCAAGGAAGCGTCGGGGGTCAGGCGCACCGGAAACAGGCTGGTGAACCACCCCAGGGTGCGCGTCAGGTCGATGTCGTCAAACAGATCCTCACGACCGTGGCCCTCCAGCTGGATCAGGCTCGAGGCGTGGCCCGTCCACTGGCAGATCACCCGCGCCAGCGCCGTGAGCAGCAGGTCGTTGATCTGGGTGCGGTAGGCCGTCGGCGCCTGTTGCAGCAATTGCCGCGTGCGTTCGGCATCCAGTTGGCTGACCACAGTCTGGGCGAGGCCGCCGGGACGCGCGCCTTGCGGGTCGCGGCACGGCAAGTCGGTGGCCGCACCTTGAAGCTGTTGCAGCCAAAAGGCTTGCTCGGACGCCATCGCAGCGCTACGGGCGTGAGCTTGCAAGCGCTCGGCCCAGGCTTTGAATGAAGAGGTCTTGGCCGGCAATTTTTGTTCGCGATACAGCGTTTGCAGGTCTTCAAGGAACACCCGCCAGGACACGCCGTCCACCACCAAGTGGTGCATCACCAGCAACAGGCGCTGGGAACCGTCTGCCAGCTCGACCAATACCGCACGCAGCAATGGCCCCTGTTGCAGGTCGAGGCTGCGCTGGGCTTTTTCGCAGAGCGCGGTCAACTCGCTGGCATCCGCCACCATGGCTTGCCAGAGTACCGGCGAACCGGCCGCAGCATGCTCGGCTTGCCAACCCTCAGGGTGCTGGCTGAAGCGCAAACGCAACACATCGTGGTGGGCAATCAGGCCTTGCAACGCGGTTTCCAGACGATCGCCCTCAAGCGTTTGGCGTGGCGTCAGCAAGAAGGATTGGTTCCAGTGATGCGAGTCCGGCAGCTGCATGTCGAAGAACAACTGCTGGAACGGCAGCAACGGCGTCTCACCCTGCACCGAACCTTGATCGATCACCCGCGCGGTTTGCAACTGCGCGACCCGCGCGAGACTGCGCACGGTTTGATGCTGGAACAACGCCTTGGCGGTGAAATGAATACCGGCGGCACGCGCGCGGCTGACCACCTGGATCGAGATGATTGAGTCACCGCCGCGCTCGAAGAAGTTGTCGTTCAACCCCACCTGTTCGATGCCCAGCACATCGGCCCAGATGGCGGCGATTTGCTGCTCCAGCGCGCTTTGCGGGGCTTCATATTGCTGCGTGGCTTCGGGCTTGGGCAGCGCCTTGCGGTCAAGCTTGCCGTTTGGGCTCAGGGGCATCTGCTCCAGCAGCATCCATTGTGCGGGCACCATGTAATCCGGCAACGTTTCACCCAGATGAACACCGAGCACATCGCGCCAGTCATCAGCGGCGTTTTGCAGCACCAGGTAGCCCACCAGGTATTTGCCGTCCAGCGCCAACACGGCCGCTTCGCGGACGTAACCGTGTTCCAGCAAACGCGCTTCGATTTCGCCCAATTCGATACGCAAGCCACGCAACTTGACCTGATGATCGGCCCGCCCGGCATATTCGATCACGCCGTCGGCGCGATACCGCGCCAGGTCGCCGCTGCGGTACAGACGCTCACCGCTGACAAAGGGATGAGCGATAAAACGCTCGGCGGTCAATGCGGGACGGCGGTGATAACCACGGGCCAGGCCGACGCCGCCCAAGTAAAGCTCGCCCAGCACGCCAATCGGTACCGGTTCGAAAAGGCTGTCGAGGATGTAGCAGCCCAGATTGGCAATCGGGCGACCAATCGGCACGGCGTCACGCCCTTCATCGACACAGGTCCAGTGGGTCACGTCGATGGCGGCTTCGGTTGGACCGTAGAGGTTATACAGCCCGGCTTGCGGCAGTTTGGCCAG
This sequence comes from Pseudomonas sp. ChxA, assembly GCF_030263855.1. Classification (NCBI taxonomy): domain Bacteria; kingdom Pseudomonadati; phylum Pseudomonadota; class Gammaproteobacteria; order Pseudomonadales; family Pseudomonadaceae; genus Pseudomonas; species Pseudomonas sp. ChxA. The sequence goes on along the minus strand of NZ_JARPMK010000001.1, from coordinate 3,098,709 downwards.
GACTTGCTGTTGCGCATCCACCGGCAGCGCCTCGCCGCTGCATACAATGCGCTGCACGCTGTGGCAGGTCGAAACCGCCGGGTCTTGCAGGAACGCCTGCAACATCGAAGGTACAAAGTGCAGCGTGGTGATCTGTTCGGCAGTGATCAGGCTGACCAACCGCGCCGGGTCACGGTGATCGCCCGGTGCTGCAACGACCAGGCGCGCGCCGGTCATCAGGGGCCAGAAGAACTCCCACACCGACACGTCAAAGCTGAACGGGGTCTTTTGCAACACGCTGTCGCTGACATCCAGGCCGTAAGCTTCCTGCATCCATTGCAGGCGATTGAGCAACGCTGAATGGCGGTTGCCGGCGCCTTTGGGTTGGCCGGTGGAACCGGAGGTGTAGATCACGTAGGCGAGGTTTTCGCCGTCCAGCACGATATTCGGGTTTGCGTCGCTGTAGCTGTCGAAGCCGGACTCACCCAGCACCAGGGTTTCCAACCCTTGTGGGATCGGCAATTGTTCGAGCAAATGCGCCTGAGTCAGCAGCAACTTCACGCCGCTGTCGTCAAGCATGTAGGCCAGCCGTTCACGCGGGTATTCCGGGTCCAGCGGCACATACGCGCCACCGGCCTTGAGCACCGCCAGCAGCCCCACCACCATCTCGATGGAGCGCTCCACCGCGAGCCCCACCAGCGAATCCGGGCCAACGCCGGCCTCGACCAAACGATGGGCCAGGCGATTGGCGCGGCGGTTCAGTTCGGCGTAACTCAGCGCCACGTCACCAAAGCGCAATGCCGCTGCATCCGGCTGATTGAGCACCTGCGCTTCAATCAACTGATGCACCCACTGGCCTTGCGGGTAGGCGCGCTCGGTGGCATTCCACTGATGAATCAGCTGTTGGCGCTCCGTGGCGTTCAGCGTCGCCAGGTCCTGCAAGGCCGTTGCAGGGTGGGTCACGGCGGCGCGCAACAGGTTCAGCCAATGGCCCAGCATGCGCGAGGCCGTCGCCGCGCTGAACAAGTCGGTGGCATAGGTCAGGGAGGCCCAGAGGCCGTCGCCGGTTTCCTGGGTATCCAGGCTCAGGTCAAACTGGGCGCTCTGGGTTTCCAGTTCGAGGCTGGCCACACGCAGGCCCGGCAGTTGCTGCTCTGCGGCTTGGGTCTTGGCCTGATGGTTGAACATCACCTGAAACAGCGGGTTATGGCTAAGGCTGCGTTCGGGTTGCAGTGCTTCGACCAGTTGCTCGAAGGGCAAATCCTGATGGGCCTGGGCTTCCAGCGCGCGGCGCTTGGTGTGTTGCAGCAGTTGGGCGAAGGTCATCTGGCCGTCGAGATCGGCCTTGAGCACCTGCGTGTTGACGAAAAAGCCGATCAGCGATTCGGTCTCGACACGGTTGCGGTTGGCGATCGGCACGCCGACGCGAATATCCGACTGCCCGCTGTAGCGGTACAGAAATGCCTGGAACGACGCCAACAGCAGCATGAACAGCGTCACCCCTTCGCGCTGCGCCAAGGCCTTGAGGCCGGCGACCAGGGCGGGTTCCAGGGCCATGTCCTGGCGTGCGCCAAGGAAACTCTGCTGTGCCGGGCGCGGGTAATCGAGCGGCAGTTCCAGCACCGGCTGCGTGCCGCTGAGCAGCTCACGCCAGTAATCCAACTGGCGGGCCTTCTCCCCCGCTTCCATCCAGCGGCGTTGCCACACTGCGTAGTCGGCGTACTGGATCGGCAGCGGCGCCAACGTGCAGTCCTGGCCCTGGCTGTAGGCGGCATAAAGCTGCATCAGCTCTTGCACCATCACACCCATCGACCAACCGTCAGAGACGATATGGTGCTGAACCAGCACCAGCACATGTTCTTCTTCGCTTAGGCCGAACAAGCTGACCCGCAATAACGGACCTTGCTGCAAATCGAAAGGTCGGGCAATTTCAGCTTCGACGCTTGCTTTTAGCCCGGCCTCGTCGGCTGGGTGTTCAGCGATCTCGATCACAGCCTGGGCCAATACTTGCTGGGCACGCTGCTCGCCCTCCAGATGCAAACGGGTGCGCAGGCTCTCATGGCGTGCCACCAGCGTGTCGAAGCTGCGTTGCAGTGCGGCCTTGTCCAGGCGCCCGCTCAGGCGCAAGGCGCCGGGGACGTGATAGGCCGCGCTGTCGGGGTCCAGTTGCCAGAGAAACCACTGGCGCTCCTGGGCATAAGAGAGCGGCGCGTGCTCGCCCTCCTCGCGAATAGAGGCGATCGGCAATTGCGCGAAACTCATGCCACGGCTTTGCAGGCGTTGGTAGAACTGTTGACGCTGTTCCAGAGGCAGGCGAAGAAAGCGCGAAACCAGATCGATATTAGGGTTGGAAAGCATGGTTCAAATCGCCTCTAGTTCGCTCAAAAAGTCACGAAGATCATCAAAGTCTTCCGCGCTGCCGGCACGGAAGGTGGCAGCGGCCTGGGCATAGGCGCGCAACGTTTCGGTCTGGAACACTTCCACCAAAGGCACTTCCAGCCCCAGTTCGGCCTGCACCCGCGAAGTGATCTGGATCGCCAGCAGGGAATGCCCGCCCACTTCGAAGAAGTTATCGTCCAGGCCCACGCGGGGCAGGTGCAAAATCTCGGCCCAGATCGCGGCGATCTGCTGCTCCAGCTCGGTTTGCGGGGCGACGTAGTGCTGCTGCATCAGGCTCGCATCCGGCTCGGGCAGGCCCTTGCGGTCGAGTTTGCCGTTGGGGGTCAATGGCATTTGGTCCAGGAACATGAAGTGCGTGGGCACCATGTAATCCGGTAGCCGGGTTTTCAGGGCCCGGCGCAGGCTGTCGCGGAACGCGGTGTGGTCGAGCTGCACGGTGGCAGGCACTACATACGCGACCAACTGCTTGCCGCTCGGACTTTCCTGGGCCACGACGACCGTTTCACCGACCGCATCCTGCTCACGCAAGCGCGCTTCGATTTCGCCCAACTCAATACGGAAACCACGGATTTTCACCTGATGGTCGACACGCCCGAGGTAATCCACCACGCCGTCCGCACGCCCACGGGTCAGGTCGCCACTGCGGTACACGCGGCTGCCGGGCTTGCCGAATGGGTCCGGCACAAAACGTTCAGCGGTGAGTGCCGGGCGTTCCAGATAACCACGCGCCACGCCTTCGCCGCCCAGGTACAGCTCACCGGCCACGCCGATCGGTTGCAGGTTGAGTTGTGAGTCCAGCACGTAGCCGCTGCGGTTGCCCAACAATGTGCCGATTGGCGCATAGACCGCGCCGCACGGATCGCCGCGACGGGCTTTCCACAGCAGCGGCGTGACCACGGTTTCGGTCGGGCCGTAGCCGTTGAACAGGTAAGTCGGTTTGAGTGCGCGCCAGGCCAGGTCGTAACTGGCCTGCGCCACCGCATCGCCGCCGAAGCAATACACGCGCACGTTGGGCGGGTTGCCATCGCGTTCGGCATGCTCGGCCAACTGTTGCAGGTATACCGGCGGGAACACGGCCATGGTCACGTTGTGACGGTGCATTTGTTCGTAGGTGTATTCCGGCAGCCACAGGCTGTCGTCTCGGATCAGCACGCTGGCGCCATTGATCAGCGGGTGCATCCAGCCTTCGTGGGAACCATCGAAGGCGAAGGACATGAAATGCAGTTCGCAATCGGCCGGGCCGGTTTCATAACGCTCCCCGGTGGCGATGATGTGCGCCACCAACGGCCCGTGGGAAACCGCCACGCCTTTGGGCATGCCGGTGGAGCCGGAGGTGTAGATCACGTAGGCGAGGTTGTCGCCATCCAGATTCACCTGCGGCGCGGTATCGCTGTAGCCCGTCCAGTCTTCGGTGCGGTCAATGGCCAGGGTTTCGAGCCCTTCTGCTACCGGCAATTGCGCCAAGGCACTGCTGTGGCTCAGCAGCAATTTCGCGCGGCTGTCTTGCATCATGTACAGCAGGCGATCACGCGGGTATTCGATGTCGAGCGGCACATACACGCCACCGGCTTTCATCACCGCGAGGAACGCCACCATAATTTCGGCACTGCGCGGCATGGCAATAGCCACCCGCACTTCCGGGCCGACGCCACGGGCGATCAGCGCATGGGCCAGGCGGTTGGCCTGCGTGTCCAGCTCGCCGTAAGTCAGGGTTTGCGCATCGAATTTCACTGCCACCGCATTCGGGTTTTCCCGGGCGCGATCGGCAAACAATTCATGCACCAGACGCTCGGCCGAGAAGCCGGCGTCGGTCTGGTTCCACAGCTGCAAGATGTGCTGTTGCTCATCCTGGCTGAGCAGGTTCAACTGGCTGATGTTCTGCTGCTGATCGGCAACCATCGCCTGCAACAGGTTCCGCCAGTGACGGGCCATGCGTTCAATGGTCGAGGCGTCGAACAGGTCGGTCGCATAGCTCAGAGACGCACTCAACTGGTCACGGGACTCCTCGATATCCAGGGTAAGGTCGAAATGCGCGGCCGTTTCATCCCAGCTCACCGGGCTCATGTCCAACTGCGCCAGGCGCTGTAAATGCTCACTGGCCTGGCTGATGTGGTGGTTGAATGCCACCTGGAACAACGGGCTCAAGCTCAGGCTGCGCTCAGGTTGCAGGGCCTCGACCAGTTGTTCGAACGGCAGGTCCTGATGGGCCTGGGCTTCCAGGGCGCGCTGCTTGACCTGCTGCAGCAACTGGGCAACGGTGGTTTGCGCGTCGATCTCGGCCTTGAGCACCTGGGTGTTGACGAAAAAGCCGATCAGCCGTTCGGTTTCAACACGGTTGCGGTTGGCGATCGGCACGCCAACACGGATGTCCTGCTGGCCGCTGTAGCGATGCAACAACGCGTGGTAGGAAGCCAGCAACAGCATGAACAGCGTCACACCTTGGCGCTGGGCCAACGACTTGAGGCCATCGAGCAACGGGGTCGGCAGCGCAATATACAGACGCGCGCCGCGATGGGACGGTACCGCAGGGCGCTGGTGATCAAAAGGCAACTCCAGCACCGGTTGCTCGCCGCCGAGCAGTTCACGCCAGTAGTCGAGCTGGCGCGCCTTCTCACCGGCTTCCATCCAGTCGCGCTGCCATTTTGCGTAGTCGGCGTACTGGATCGGCATTGCCGGCAATTGCAGGGCCTGGCCTTGGCTGTAGGCCGTATAGAGCTGCACCAGTTCGTCGACCAGCACTTGCATCGACCAGCCATCGGAGATGATGTGATGTTGCACCAGGACCAGCACATGCTCGTCTTCAGCCAGGCGCAAGAGGCTCACACGCATCAGCGGCCCCTGCCGCAGATCGAACGGTTGCGCCACCAGCGCTTCAACCCTGGATTTGAGCTGCGCTTGGTCGGTGAGCTGCAACGCGAGTTCGATCCGCGCCTGTGGGCTGACCACTTGCACCGTGCACTCGGCCTCTTGCTTAAAATGCGTGCGCAGGCTGTCGTGGCGCGCCACCAGGGTATCGAAGGCACGTTGCAGGGCGCTGCGGTCCAGCGGACCTTTCAAGCGCAGCGCACTCGGCACGTGATAGGCCGAACTGTGCGGGTCCAGTTGCCAGAGGAACCACTGCCGTTGCTGGGCATAGGACAGCAACAATGGCTGATCGCGATCCGCCGCTACCATTGCCGGCGCCGACGCGCTGACCGCGGCCAGAGTGTTGACCCCAGCCAGAGTGTTAACAAAGTCGCCCAGCACGGGCTGCTCAAACAGCGTGCGCAGTGCAACTTCGAGACCCAGGCCATGACGCAAGCGGGACACCACCTGCGTTGCGAGCAACGAATGCCCGCCCATCTCGAAAAAGTGATCGTTGAGCCCGACCCGTTCGGCGCCCAGCACCTGGGCCCAGATAGCCGCGACGCGTTGCTCGGTCTCAGTGACCGGTGCAATCCAATCGACCAGGGCTTGGCTGATATCCGGCTTGGGCAGCGCGGCACGGTCCAGCTTGCCGTTGGGGCTCAGTGGTAAGCGCTCCAGCACCAGCAGATGCGCCGGAACCATGTAGTCCGGCAACTCCTGGCGCAACGAAGCCTTGAGCTGCGTGCGCAATCGAGCCTGCTCGGTGTCGGACAATGACTGGCTGGCGACGATATAGCCGACCAACTGGTTGTCCGCCGCGATCACTAACGCCTCGCGCACATTGGCCTGGGCCAGCAGGCGCGCTTCGATTTCACCCAACTCGATACGGAAACCTCGTACCTTGACCTGATGGTCGATTCGCCCCACGTACTCGATCATCCCATCGGCGCGGTAGCGCGCCAGGTCACCGGTGCGGTACAAACGGCCGACGCCGTCAGCGCAGAAGGGATCGGGAATGAAGCGGTGGGCTGTCAGGTCCGCACGTTTGAAATAACCCCGCGCCAGCAGCGGCCCGCCGATCACCAACTCGCCCGCGACACCTACCGGCACCGGGTTGAGGTTGGCATCCAGCAGGTAAATGGCTCGGCCATCCAGCACGCGGCCAATCGGCATCATCGACGGCAAGGCTTCACGGCCCTCGACATACGCGGCGCAGTCCAGGGCAGTGGCGGTCACCGTGGCTTCGGTAGGCCCGTAAGTATTGAGCAGCCGCACATGCTGCAAGCCCGCTGCGCGCCAGGCATTCAGCCCTTCAGGCGGCATGGCTTCGCCGCCAATGTGCAGTTGGCGCAAGCGCCCGTAATCACGTGGGCCAAGGTCTGCAAAGTCGCGCACCAGAGACAGCCAATAGGCCGTGGTCAGGTCGACCACGGAAATATCGTGTTCTATCAGTTGCTGGTAGAAGGTGTCGCTGTCCCACAGCTCGCCACCGCGCACCACCACCGCCGCACCGCAGCACAGCGCCGGGTAGAGCTGCTCGACAAAACCGTCGAAGTTGAAGGTGCCAAATTGCAGCACGCGGTCATGGGCTTGCAGCGCAAACAGTTCGGTGAACACCTCCACGTGCCGGGCCAGGGAGGCCAGGTCGATGCCCACGCCTTTTGGCCTGCCGGTCGAGCCGGAAGTGAACATCACGTAGGCCAGGTTGGCCGGCTGCGCCCTCGATACGGGGTTTTCAGCGCTGTAGTCGGCCAACCAGTCTGCGCCGGACTCCAGGCACACAAGCGTCAGGTTCGCGCTGATCGGCAGATGCTCCACCAGCGGCTGCTGAGTCAGCAGTAATTGCAGACCGCTGTCCTCGATCATGCATTGCAGGCGTTCGGCCGGGTATTTCGGGTCCAGCGGCACATAAGCGCCACCGGACTTGAGCACCGCCAGCAAGCCGACGATCATTTCCAGGGAACGGTCCACTGCAACGCCCACCAGGGTGTCGGCGCTGACGCCCAACGCGATCAGACGATGGGCCAGGCGATTGGCGCGCAGGTTGAGGTCGGCGTAGGTCATACGCTGCTGCTCCAGGATCAGCGCGATGTTTTGCGGGTGCAACGCGGCTTGTTGTTCGAAGCGCTGCAATACGCTTGCCTTGGCCGGTTGAGCGACACTGCGCGGGTTCCAGTCTTGCAGTACGCGGGTGTATTCGTGGTCCAACAGCAAGGGGATGGCGCCCACGGCTTGCTCCGGCGCCTGAATAAATTGCTGCAGCAAGCCCTGCAAGTAGGTGCCAATGTGCTTCACGGTGTCGGTGGCAAACTGCGCACGCAGGTATTCCAGGTGCAGGCTCAGGCGCTCGCCGCCGTGCACGGTCAGTGTCAACGGGTAGTTGGTGCGCTCCTGATGACTGACGCCACTGAAACGCAAACCGCCCTCGCCCGACTGTTCCAGCGTCTTGGCCACCGGGAAGTTTTCGAACACCACCAGCGTGTCGAATAATGCCTCACCGGCCGAACCGGCCCAGCGCTGGATATCAAACAGCGGTGTGTGTTCATGCTCGCGCATTTCCAGGTTCAGTGCCTGTACGCATCGCACCCAATCGCTGACGCTTTGCGCCGGACTGGCGGCGGCAATCAGCGGCAAGGTGTTGATGAACAGGCCGACTTGCTGCTCGACATCCGCCAACTGCGCCGGCCGCCCGGACACCGTCACCCCGCAGGCGACGCTGGACTGGCCGGTGTAGCGTTGCAGCAGCAACAGCCACGCCGATTGCACCAGGGTGTTGAGGGTCACTTGGTGTGCACGGGCGAAGGCTGCCAGGCGCTGAGTCTGGATAGCATCCCACTCACACAGGACTTCACCGTATTCACCCGCACTCTGCGCTGCGCGCTTGGCCACACTGCGCGCCAGGTGCGTCGGCTCGTCCAACTGCGCCAGGCGCTGGCGCCAAAAGGCCTCGCCCAACGCTGGATCCTGCTGTTGCAGCCAGGCGATGTGCTGGGAAAACCCCGCGCCCACCGGCGCCAATGCCTGGCCCTTGCAGGCCTGCAGCACTTCATTGAGCACCAGTGCATTGCTCCATCCATCCATCAGGATGTGATGGCTGGTGTAGATCAAGTGCCAGCGGTCTTCAGCCGTACGTACCAAGGCCACACGCAGCAACGGCGGACGCGCCAGCTCGAAGCCCTCGCGATGGTGCTCGGCGGCCAGGCTATCCAGGGCGGCGGGAAGGTCCTGACGCCCACGCCAGTCGAGATCGGTGAACGGCAAGCTGACCTGGCGATACACCACTTGCAGGGCCTGGCCCTGGTCGTCCTGCCAGACAAAGCCGGTGCGCAACATGTCATGCCGTGCCAGCACTTGCGCCCAGGCACGCTGGAAGATTGCCACGTCCAGGCCATGCACATCGGCGCGCAGCTGGCTGACGTAAATATCATCCTCGCCCTGTTGGTAGAGGCTGTGAAACAGCATGCCCTGTTGCATCGGCGACAGCGGGTACAGGTCCTGCACGTCCCTTGCCGGCAGTGCCAACTCGTCGAGCTGGGGCTGGGTCAATTGCGCCAGGGTCACGTCGGCCGGTGTCAGGCCGCCCTGTTTCGGATCGACGCAATGCGCGATCAGTGCCAGCAGTTCCTGCTGGAAATCATCCGCCAGGCGCTGGACAGTCGCGACCTCGAACATTTCACGGCTGAATCCCCACTGCAGGGCCAATTCACCGCCGTACACCTGCCCCTCCACCGTCAGCCAGTTGGCCAACGGCGCCTGCGGGTCCTGGGCTTGCCCACTGCCTTGGGTGGCGGGAACGAACAACGCCGACTCGTTGAACTGGCGGTCGAACTGCCCCAGGTAGTTGAACGTGATGCGTGGCGCGGCCAGGTTCGAGAGGGCTTCACGGGCGTCAGGCGTGCCGAGGTAGCGCAGCAGGCCGTAGCCAATGCCTTTGTGCGGCACGGCACGCAGTTGTTCCTTCACCGACTTGATCGCCGCCGACAGCTCGCCATCGGCTTGCAGGCGCACCGGAAACAGGCTGGTGAACCAGCCGACGGTGCGGCTCAGGTCAAGCGTGTCGAACAGGTCTTCACGGCCATGGCCTTCCAGCTGGATCAGTGCGCCAGGCTGCTTGCTCCAGCGGCTGACCACCCGCGCCAGCGCAGTGAGCAGCAGGTCGTTGACCTGGGTGCGGTAAGCCGCCGGGGCGTCTTGCAGCAGTTGACGGGTGTGTTCGACGCTCAAGCGGATTTCTAGCTTGCTGCCCAGGCGATTCTGCAGGCCGCCCTGGGGGTTGTCGCAGGGCAGATCGACGCTCGCGGTCTGGGCCTGCCAATACGGCAGTTGGTCACCCAGCGTCAGCGCATGGGCCTGCAACTGCTGCGCCCAGTCTTGGTAGGCACTGGTTTTGGCCGGCAACGCGGTGTTGCGGTAAGCCTGTTGCAGGTCTTCGAGCAGGATGCGCCACGACACGCCATCGACCACCAAGTGATGCACCACCAGCAGCAGGCGCTGGTCGCCGTCTGCCATCGAGACCAGTACTGCGCGCAGCAGCGGGCCCTGTTCAAGGTCGAGGCTGCGGTGTGCCTCGTCGCAGAGTGCGGCCAACTCAGCCTCGTCAGCGACCTGCGCATGCCACACTGAAGCGCTTGCAACCGGCTCGGCGTGGGCCTGCTGCCAACCGTCTGCCTGGCGCACAAAACGCAGGCGCAGGGCGTCATGGTGGTTGATCAGGCGGGTCAAGGCCGCGTCCAGGCGCACGGGCTCCAGGGCTTCACGCGGGGCCAACAACAATGACTGGTTCCAATGCTGGCGCGCCGGGATCACCTGCTCGAAAAAGCTGTGTTGCACAGGCGTGAGGATCACCTCGCCGCTGACCGGGCCTTGATCGATGACCGTCGCCTGTTCAAAGCTCGCCACCAACGCCAGGCTGCGCACGCTCTGGTACTGGAACAGGTCACGCGGGCTGAGGCGAATCCCCGCCTGACGCGCGCGGCTGACCACTTGAATGGAGATAATCGAGTCGCCACCCAGCTCGAAGAAGTTGTCGTCCAGCCCCACTTGCGCGGTGCCGAGCACATCACTCCAGATCGCTGCCAGGGCTTTTTGCAGGGCGTTTTCAGGCGCGATAAAGGCTTGCTGCGGCGCAGCGTCCGGCAACGGTAGCGCCTTGCGGTCGAGCTTGCCGTTGGCAGTGACCGGCAGTTTGGCCAGGGTGACGAAGTGCGTGGGCACCATGTATTCCGGCAGGCTGCTGAGCAACCAGGCCTTGAGGTCGCTCGGCGCTTCACCCTCGTTAACCAGGTAGGCAACCAGCTGTTTGCCGCCCTGCACCAGTACCACCGCTTCACGCACCTGCGGGTGTTGCATCAGGCGGGTTTCGATTTCGCCCAACTCGATACGCAAGCCGCGCAGCTTGACCTGATGGTCGAGACGGCCAAGGTATTCGATCACCCCGTCGGCACGTTGGCGCACACGGTCGCCGGTGCGATACAGGCGCTCGCCGTCAACAAACGGGCTTGGTACAAAGCGCTCGGCGGTCAAGCCCGGGCGGCGGTGATAACTGCGCGCCAGGCCGACACCGCCCAGGTACAACTCGCCTGAGACACCGGCGGGCACCGGGTTGAGCTGGGCGTCGAGCACATAGGTGGCCAGGTTGGCGATCGGGCGGCCGATGGGCACGCTGTCGGCACCTTCGTCGACGCATGTCCAGTGGGTGACGTCGATGGCGGCTTCGGTGGGGCCGTATAGGTTGAACAAACCCGCCGCTGGCAGTTTGGCGAACACCTGCAACTGCGCGTCCAGCGGCAAGGCTTCGCCGCTGCACACAATGCGTTTGAGGTTCGTGCAGGCACCCACGCCCGGCTCATGGATAAACGCCTGGAGCATCGACGGCACGAAGTGCAAGGTAGTGATGGCGTGACGACTGATGGTCTCGATCAGCCGCGCCGGCTCGCGATGTTCGCCGGGCGCCGCGACCACCAAGCGAGCGCCGGTCATCAATGGCCAGAAAAACTCCCACACCGACACATCAAAGCTGAACGGGGTTTTCTGCAAGACCGCATCGCTGGCGTCCAAACCGTAAGCCTGCTGCATCCAGCACAAACGGTTGACCAGCGCGCGATGGCTGTTGCCGGCGCCCTTGGGTTTGCCGGTGGAACCGGAGGTGTAAATCACGTAGGCCAGGTTGAGCGCCTGGATGGCCACGGCCGGTGATTCACTGCTATAGCCGTCAAGCCAACCCGGCGCCTGGTCCAGAACGATCACTTGCACGCCATTAATCGGCAGCGAAGCCTGCAGGCTTTGCTGGCTGAGCAACAGCTTGATGCCGCTGTCTTCGATCATGTAGGCGAGGCGTTCCTGGGGGTATTCCGGATCCAACGGCACATAGGCACCGCCGGCCTTGAGGATCGCCAACAGGCCCACCACCATCTCGACCGAACGCTCCACACAGATACCCACCAGCACGTCAGGGCCAACGCCCTGCTCGCGCAAGGCATGGGCCAACTGGTTGGCGCGGGCGTCGAGCCGGGCATAGCTCAACGTGGTCTCACCAAACACCAGCGCCGGAGCATCCGGGGTGCGCTGCACCTGCTCCTCAATGAGCCGATGCACACCTTGCTCGGTCGGGTACGCCTGGGCCGTCTGGTTCCATGCCTGGATCAGCACCTGCTGCTCATCGGCGGCCAGCATCGGCAACTCACCGATGCGGTGTTCGTCGCCGGCCACCATGGCGTGCAACAGGTTGACCCAGTGCTGGGCCATGCGCGTTATAGAGGGCGCGTCAAACAGGTCGTTGGCGTAGGTCAACGCAGCATGCAAGGTGCCGGACTTTTCATAGGTGTCCAGGGTCAGGTCGAACTGGGTGGTACGGCCTTGCCACTCCACCAGCGCCAGTTCCAGGCCGGAGGCGGTGCTCACCGAGGCAATGTCTGCTACCACCGGCAGGTGGTTGTACATCACCTGAAACAGCGGCGTATGGCTCAGGCTGCGCTCGACCTTGAGGGCTTCCACCAGGCGTTCGAACGGCAGCTCCTGATGGGCCTGGGCGCCGAGGGCGTGCTCCTTGATGCCCTGCAGCAGTTCGGCGACACGGGTTTGCCCGGTTAACTCGGTACGCAGTACCTGCGTGTTAACGAAAAAACCGATCAGCCCTTCGACTTCATTGCGATTGCGGTTGGCGATCGGCACACCGACACGGATATCGCCCTGCCCTGTGTAGCGATGCAACAACACGTTGAAAGCGCCCAGCAGCAGCATGAACAGGGTGACGTTGTGTTTCTGCGCACAGCTACGCAGCTGTGCGGCGAGAGCTGAATCGATGGCGAAATTATGCCGGGTGCCCTGGTAGCTGGGCATGGCCGGGCGGGGGCGATCGGTGGGCAGTTCCAGAACCGGATGCTCATCACCCAGACGGGCCTGCCAGTATTCAAGCTGGCGCGCCTGCTCCCCCGCCTCCAGCCAACGCCGCTGCCACAGCGCGTAGTCGCTGTACTGGATCGGCAGCGCCGGCAATTGCGGCGTCTCGTGGCGTTCGTGGGCGTCGTAGCAGCGAATGAACTCGTCGATCAGCACATTCATCGACCAGCCATCGGAGACGATGTGGTGCAGGGTCAGCAGCAGCACATGCTCCTGCGCAACCAGCTTGAGCAATTGCACGCGTAGCAGTGGGCCGTGCTCCAGATCGAAGGGCAACAGTGATTGACGGGTCGCCGCCTGGTTGACAGCCTGCTCACGCGCGTCAAAGGCCAACGCACTGAAGTCCAGATGCTCGACGGCAACTGATGGCTCGATGGCAACTTGCAGCAAGCGATCGTCGGCCTGGCGCTGGAACACCGTGCGCAGGGTTTCATGACGTGCCACCAGGCTTGCGAATGCCTGCTCCAGTGCGCGCAGGCTGAGGGCGCCTTTTAACCGCACGGCGCCGGGCAGGTTATAGGCACCACTGGCCGGGTCCAGTTGCCACAGAAACCACATGCGTTGCTGCGCGTAGGACAGCGCCTGGCGATCCTCCACCTCCACCCCTGCCGGAATCGGAAACCGGGAAAAATCCACGCCTTCTTTCTGTAGGGCTTGCAGGAAAACCTGGCGCTTTTCCAGGGGCAACCCGATAAACCGGCGAGCAAGTTTCAAGGAGTCTTCAGCATTCATTTCTTGGAGTCCGGAACAATAGGCAGGAAGCACAAAGGCACGTCGTCCCTATAAAACGAACCGGACAAGGAAAAATTAGCGGGGCGTAAGCGGCGTGAAGCACGGTGTCATCAAGGGTTACATCAATCTCAGCCAAGGCTCGCAAACTCAGGCTAGCATTGACGAACACCACTTTTTGCAACTACATTTAGTTACACGCAGGGAACGCCGTGTCCAAAAATGAAAAGCTGCTCGCCAAACTGCTCAATGAGCACATGGCTTTTACCTGGCCTGAGCTGGTAACGCTGCTGCACCAGCTCGGCTACAGACAGATTGAAGGGGCTGGAAGCCGCGTAAAATTCGATATCGGCAACCCCAGTGCAATGATCACCTTGCACAGGCCTCACCCTGGCAACGAACTGAAACACTACATTCGGCGCCAGATCATCGAACAATTGAAATCAGGAGAACTGATTCAGTGGACAACCAACTGAAACACCAAGGCTACATCGGCTCTATCGAAGCCAGCCTCGAAGACAACTGCCTGTTCGGCAAGGTGCTGTTCATCAAGGCACTGGTGAGCTACGAAGGCAAAACCGTCGCCGAGCTGGACGCGGCGTTCCGTGAGGCCGTGGATGACTACCTCGTAACCTGCCAGGCGCTGGGGCAAACCCCGGAGAAACCTTGCAAGGGTTCATTCAACGTACGCGTCGGCCACGACCTGCATTTGGCGGCGGCCCTGGCGGCGACGCGCAAGAAAGTAACGCTCAATGACCTGACGCGGCAGGCGTTGAATGAGTTTTTGCAACATCACTGCGCAGAACCACTCCCGGCGGTAGGCTGACGCCCCAACCGCCGATACCCAAACGCGGCTGAACCCAACACCACCGCCCCCGCCGCCAATGCCACCCAGAACCCGCTGGCAGCGCCAAAGTGGTCGATCATCCAACCGGAGCTGGCTGCACCAATGGCCACGCCGATGCTCAGGCCGGTGATCAGCCAGGTCATACCTTCGGTCAGGCGGCTGGGCGGCACCACCTGCTCCACCAAGGCCATGGATACGATCAGCGTTGGGGCAAAGAACAGCCCGGAGATAAAGATCGCCGCCGCCAGACCGGGGATATTGGTCACCAGCAGTAGCGGTAATGTGGTCAACGCAGTGGCTACGCCGCAAAACAAAAACTGCCGCGGCAACGGCGCTTTGAGCTTGAGCATGCCAAAGGCCAAACCTGCCAGGCACGAGCCGATGGCATACACCGACAGCACGATACTGGCCGCCGCCGGTTGGCCCTGGTGCTGGGCGAAGGCCACGCTGACCACATCCACCACACCCACGATCACGCCCATGGCGAGCAGCAGGATCATCAGGATCAGTACCGACGGTGAAGCGATCAACCAGCGCCCGTGGTGGTCTTGCTGCGCATGCACCGGCGGTTCTGTCGCGCGCTGCAGCACAAACGTGGTGACACCAACCGCCAACAGCACCGCTGCCAACAATGGACCCGCTTCCGGGAACAGCACCACGCACAGCCCCACCGAAATTGGCGGGCCGATAATAAAACACACCTCATCAAGCACTGACTCCAGGGCAAACGCGGTTTGCAGCCTGGGCTGGCCGCGGTACAGCTCGGTCCACCGCGCCCGCACCATGGCCGACATGTTCGGCATGCAACCGGCCAGTGCGGCAAACACAAACAGCGTCCAGTTCGGCGCCTGCAAGCGTGAACACAACAACAGTAGCAACAACGCCCCACCGCCGATCAGCGCCGCTATCGGCAGTACCCGACCTTGGCTGTAGCGATCCACCAGGCGCGATACCTGCGGCGCGCAGAACGCCGTCGCCAACGCAAACACCGCTGCCACCGCGCCTGCCAGGCCATAGCCGCCATGCACTTGCGAGAGCATGGTGATCAGGCCGATGCCGGTCATCGAGATCGGCATGCGCGCCAGCATGCCCGCCAGTACAAAAGCCCGGCTGCCTGGGGCCTGGAATAACTCGGCGTAGGGATTTGCCATCCTGCTCAACCTCTTCCTCAGCGCCTCAACCTTGCGATTTGCAGGTATCAAGGCAAAATACATACGGTGCGTATGTTACAAAGCATGCGTAACATACGCAGCGTATGTCAATCACTCACTGAGCTAACGCGAGCCATACCCATGAGCCGAGCCCGTACCGAAATGATCGACGCCACCCGCGCCCGGCTGATCGCCAGCGCTCGCCAAGCCTTCGCCACACAAGGCTACGCCAACACTTCGATGGATGACTTTACCGCGCGCGCCGGCCTCACCCGCGGTGCGTTGTACCACCACTTCGGCGACAAGAAAGGTTTGTTGGCGGCGGTGGTCGCCGAGCTCGATGCGCAGATGGATGCCCATCTGCAGCGCATCAGTGACCAGGCGCGAGACCCTTGGAGCGGCTTTTGTGAACGCTGCCGCGCCTATTTGCGCATGGCCCAGGAGGGCGAGATCCGACGCATCGTGTTGCAGGATGCGCCGGCCGTACTCGGTGATACCGGCTCACAGCAACAGTGCGTGGAATCCCTGCGCCAGTTGCTGGAGGTGATGATGCAGGCCGGTGTGATCGCGCAAGCCCCCAGCGTCGCGCTGGCTCAGTTGATCAATGGCAGCCTGATCAACACGGCGCTGTGGATCGCCCGCGATGACCAACCGAACCTGCGCCTGCAAGAAGGTTTGCAGGCTCTGGAACTGTTACTGCAAGGCCTGAAGCAACCTGTCACACCAGCCGTTTGATCTGCTTGTGGCGCCACACCAAGCGGTAATAGGCGCTCTGCAACACCAACATCGCCAAGTAGGTGACCGGGAATGCCATCCACACGCCTTCCAGGCCGAAGTGCGCGTTGAACAGATACGCCATCGGCAGTTCAACACACAGCACACAGAAGATCGAAATCACCACCGGCATCAGCACCACGCCGCTGGCGCGCATGATCCCGCCGATCACCGCCTGGAACCCGAACACCAGGATGCTCCACAGCATGATATGCAGCAGGTGCTCGGCATTGAGCCGCGCCGCGTCGTCGGTGATGAACAAACCCAGCAACCAGTGGGACAGCAGGTAACCCAACAGGATCAGGCCACCGGTGAGGCACAGGTTGATCATAAGCCCGGTGCGCAGGATCGGACCGATGCGCTCCAGGCGCCCGGCACCAATCGCCTGGGCACCGAGTATCGAAGCCGTGATCGCAATCGACAGCGCCGGGAACTGCACGTAATTGACGATCTGCGTCACCGCGCCATAGGCGGCCGTGGCTTGTGAGCCATGACCGTTGACCAGCGCCAGAATCACCAGCTCCGACAGCGACAACACCACCATCTGCAAACCGGTTGGCAAGCCGATGCGCAGGACTTTGCCGAGGATCGCCCGGTCCAGGCGCAAGGCCGCGAGCAGTTCACGGTCCGGCGCCATCACATGGTTTTTATGGCGCAGGCGCAAAATCAGAAACAGCATGGCCGCCGCGTTGCCCACCAAGCCTGCATACACCGCACTCTGAATCCCCATGGGCGGCAGGCCGATCCAGCCGCGAATCAGCGCCGGGGTCAGCAGCAGGCCGACCAGCGTCGAGACCATCAGCGCCAGCAACGGCGAAACCGTATCGCTCACACCCCGTAACAGCTGGGTGTAGAGGATGAACACCAGCAGCAGCGGCATGATCAACATCATCATCTGGGCATAACCCACTGCGTCGTCGAGAACATCTATTGGCGTACCCAACGCCTGCAACGCCGGGCGCGCGAACAGGCTGCCCAGCACTGCCGCGATCAAGCCCACCAGCGCGCCAAGCGTCAGGGTGGCGCCGGTAATCACCTTGACCATCGCGGTTTCCTGCGCACCCCAGGCTTGCCCGATCAACACCGAAGCGCCCGCCCCCAGGCCGATCACCAACGCAATAAAGAAAAACACGATGGGGAACATCCCCGACACCGCCGCCAGCGCCTGGGTGCCGAGCATCTGCCCGACATAGATGCCATTAAGGGTGCCGGAAAGGCTTTGCAGGAAGTTGGACAGCACCATGGGTGCCAGAAACATCAGGTAGATCTGCCACAACGGCCGCTTTGGGGTGACGTCCATGCTGGTTTGAATCCTTGAATTATTGTTATGCGGTAAAGGCATTGCGTGACAGCCAGGCCAGGTACATCTGCACGTCCACCGGCCAATGCGCGATCTTATGGGAAAAGTCAGCACCCTCTTGCGCAAACAGCGCCCGTGACGCGTCTTCAAAGCCTGGCAGGTCACCGCCGATGGCGCTCATGAAACGATAGCTGGCTTCTTTGGCTTGGCGCATTTGATCATGGGCAGCGTGAACATTGCGCGCTTCATCCACCAACCGGCGTAACGCCGCCGACGCGCCGCCACGTTGTTGGCCCAACCATTCCCAGTGGCGCGGCAGCAGGGTAACTTCCCGCGCAACCACGCCCAGCTTGGGGCGTCCGACCGCAGGCACCGCAGGTTGTTCTTCAGCGACCTCGGCCGGTGCCGCTTGCACAGGCGCATACCCCGCAGGCCATGGATAGTCGACCTGGGTGCCGGTGGCATCGTCGAAGACCAGGAAACTGCCGGTGGGCAGGTCAAGCCCCGCCAGCGCTTCGGCCACCTGGGAATAGGCGCCGGCGGCAACGCGTTGGTGACGGACAAAGGCAGTGCACAGCGGTAGGTTTTGCGTAGGCATGGCTTATTACCCGGATGTTATTTGTTTTACCCGGGTTATATTAGCGATAATTTCATAATTCGCAAGCTATTGCGCTGAGACCTCCAACTGCTCGCCGCGCAGAGTCACGCGCATCGCTTGCACAGCGGGTTCGCGCAGCAGGCATTCAGCAATCGCCGGTTCCAGTTCCACCCGCAGGCGTCGGCCCAGCGCCCGCGCACCAAAGCGCACATCGTGCCGACGACACAGCCACGCCCTCGCCTGCGCATCCACATGCAATGACCGCTGTTGCGCTGCCAAGCGCTGGTTGAGCTTGCCCAGTTCCACCTCCAGCAGCGCGTTAAGCCACTGAGTGTCGATGGGTTCGAACATCAAGATGCGGTCAATGCGATTGAGAAACTCCGGCTCGAAGTGCGCGTGCAGCGCCTCTTCCAGCACTGCTGCCTCACCTCGCACCAAGGTACGTATCCAGCGCCGCCAGCCCTGGCCAAACCGTTGGCGATGCCGACGCGCCTGTTGCGCGCCGACATTGCTGGTCATGAAGATCAGGCAGTTGCGAAAATCCAACGTTCGCGTGCCTCCGGCCAGGGTCAGTTGGCCGTTTTCGAGAATACCCAGCAAGCTGCGCACCACCTCCTGGCTGGCTTTCTCCAATTCATCGAACAGCACAATGCCGGGACGACTGTAGGTGCCCTGGATCAACTCGCTGTTGAACAGGCTGATGCCTTCTTTGCTGCCCACATACCCCGGTGGCGCGCCGGTGAGTGCGGCGGCGTAATGCTCCTGGGCCAGCGTGTGCATATCGATGCGGCAAAACCCGTCAGCGCGACCGTGCAGCGCCTGGGCCAGCAGGCGCACGATTTCGGTTTTGCCGACACCGGTCGGCCCCATGAACAGGTTGACGCTCAGTGGCCGATCGCGCTCACCGATATCGGCCTTGACCACTTTTAGCAGCCCTTCCACCTGGGCCAAGGCTGCGTCCTGGCCGACGATACGGCTGCGCAGCAAGGCCATGACCTGGGCCGGTTCAAAGGTAAACCGCATGCCTCACCCTATAATCAAAAAGACAGTGAATAACCTGTGGCGAGGGCGCTTGCTCGCCACAGAGGGTATGTTTCGCCAGGTTTAGTCCGCGGCCTTTTGTTTGCCACCATGGGGCAACTGCCCCACCGGGCATTCGGCGACACCGACGGTACTGCGGGTAAATGCCTCGACATTCTCCTGGGCCTTTTGCGCGTCCAGCACCCAGGTGCGGTAGAACTCGAACGGGCAGTCCGCCACGCCTTTGTCGCCATCTCCCGAAGCATGCATGCCGGTGTAGCCGCGATGCAGCAACTTGAACAGATGGTTCTGCGACTGGTCATTGGCCCGCGCATCGCGGATCTGCGACACCGACAATTGCGCATACTGGATGCCCATTTCTTCTTCGCCACACTCGCCCAATGTGCGCCCATCAAAACCGATGATCGCCGAATGGCCAAAGTACGAATACACCCCGTCAAAGCCCGCGGCATTCGCCACCGCCACATAGCAGTTATTGGCCCAGGCCATGCTCTTGGACATCTGCACCTGTTGCTCCTTGGCCGGGTACATATAGCCCTGGCAGCGCACGATCAATTCGGCGCCTTTCATCGCGCAATCGCGCCAGATCTCCGGGTAGTTGCCGTCATCACAGATGATCAGGCTGACCTTCATGCCTTTTGGCCCGTCACACACATACGTGCGGGCACCGGGATACCAACCCTCGATGGGGCACCAGGGAATGCACTTGCGATAGCGCTGCACGATTTCACCGAGGTTGTTGATCAACACCAGTGTGTTGTACGGCGCCTTGTGTGGATGTTCTTCGTGCCGCTCACCCGTGAGCGAAAACACGCCCCAGGTGTTCGCCTGGCGGCAGGCGCTGGAGAAAATCGCGGTCTCTTCGCCGGGAATACTCGCGGCAGTCGCCATCATCTCGTCGTGGTCGTACATGATGCCCATGGTGCTGTATTCCGGGAACACCACCAGGTCCATGCCCGGCAGGCCCTGCTTCATGCCCACGATAATCTCGGCAATCTTTTTGGCATTCTCGATCACATCGGCCTTGCTGTGCAGGCGCGGCATTTTGTAATTGACCACCGCGACACCGACGGTGTCGGGGCTGCTGGAAATATCGCCATGACGCATAACAACACTCCTGATTAAGTTCATAGGTGTGCCCCCACGTTCCCTTGTGGCGAGCAGGCTTGCCCTGCGTTGGGCTGCGAAGCAGCCCCAGTAAAGGCGCCGGTTTTTTCCTGCAAGAACTCAGTGCTTGGTTTTGGGGCTGCTGCGCAGCCCAACGCAGGGCAAACCTGCTCGCCACAACAACAACAACAACAACAACAACAACAACAACAACAACAACAACAACAACAACAACAATTCGCTGATTAACTATCTTGCATTGGGATCTAGTGGCTGATCATCCACGGCCGTGGCCCGGTCTTGGTCTTGAGCCCCAAGGGGTTGGCCTTGCTCGGCTCGACTTTTTTGCTGGTGCCACAGCAACTGCACCCTGCCGGATGCCGGCGACTTTGCTGGTATTCATCGACGGTCTGCGGCGCATGGGCGCTGCGTTCGTTGCCGGCGATGGCCTTGCGCTGGTTGGCTGACAGCGTTTGCAGCGCCGGGGCCGATACCATGAGCTGGCCGCCCGGGCCGGCGCAGTAAGGGCACTGGCTGGGCTCGTTGCGCTGCGCGATCGGACGCAGCATTGTGAAGGTGCCGCACGTCTGGCAGGCGTATTCGTAGGTCGGCATGGCTACAGGTCCGGGGCGATGGGCAGGTCGATACTGCCGTCAAGGAACTTGGTTGGGCCGTTGGCGTTGGGGTTGATATCGAACTCGAAGATCTCCGTCGGCAGCCACAAGGTGGCGCAGGCGTTGGGAATGTCCACCACACCGCTGATATGCCCTTGCACCGGCGCCGAACCGAGCAACGCATAACCCTGGGCCGGCGAATAGCCGAACTTGGTCAGGTAGTTGATCGCGTTCAGGCACGCCTGGCGGTAAGCAACATTGACATCCAGGTAGTGCTGCTGGCCCTGCTCGTCCACCGAGATGCCTTCGAAGATCAAGTAGTTCTTGTAGTTCGGCGTGATCGGGCTTGGCTTGAACACCGGGTTCTTGATCCCGTATTTGGCCATGCCGCCCTTGATCAGCTCGACCTTCATATGCACCCAGCCGGCCATCTCGATGGCGCCGCAAAAGGTGATTTCGCCGTCGCCCTGGCTGAAGTGCAAATCGCCCACCGACAACCCGGCGCCGTTGACGTAGACCGGAAAGAAGATCTTCGAGCCACGGGACAAATCCTTGATATCGCAGTTACCGCCATGCTCACGCGGCGGCACGGTGCGCGCGCCAATGGCGGCGGCATCGTCGCGGGCCTGGCCCTTGAGTTTGCCCATGTGCGCGGTCGCGGCCAGCGGCGCGTTGGCCAGCGGCGGCACGCGGGTGGGGTTGGTGTCGATCAGTTCCTGTTCGCGGCGGTTCCAGTCTGCAAGCATCACCGGGTCGGGCAGGCAGCCGATCAGCCCTGGGTGGATCAAGCCGGCGAAATTAACCCCTGGGATATGCCGGGAGCTGGTGAACATGCCCTTGAAATCCCAGATGGCTTTTTGTGCGCTGGGAAAGTGATCGGTGAGAAAACCACCGCCGTTCCGGCGTGAGAAAAACCCGTTAAAGCCCCACTGCGAGTCGGCCTTGGCGCCGATATCGAGCAAATCCACCACCAGCAAGTCGCCCGGTTCGGCACCGTGCACGCCCACCGGGCCGGACAGGTAATGCACGGTGGACAGGTCCACATCGCGCACGTCACTGGCGTCGTCGTTGTTCTTGATCGCGCCGGCGGTCCAGTCATAGGTTTCCAGGATGAAGTCGTCGCCGGGCTTGACCCAACAGGCCATCGGAATATCCGGGTGCCAGCGGTTATGGATCTGCTCGTTCTCGGTGACAGGTTGGTTGAGGTCGACTTTGATCAGCGTTTCGGTCATGGGCTGGCTCCTGGACGGATGGGGTGAAGCGTTGAAACCAGTCTCGACGAGCCAGGTAAAACGGGGAATACGTCGGATGACGTATGACACGCACGCAAAAAAGTGGGAGCTGGCTTGCCTGCGATAGCGGTTGTCCAGTCAACATTTCTGTGACTGATAGACCGCTATCGCAGGCAAGCCAGCTCCCACAATTAAGCCATGTGTTGTTCAGACGGACAGGTAGCGGCTGATAGTCGCCTCATCCACCCGGTCGCGGGTCTCTTCGATCACGAAGCGGCCCTTCTCGATCACCAGAAACCGGTCGGCAATTTCCAGGGTAAACGACAGCACTTGCTCGGACACCACAATGGTCAAATCGCGCAGGTTGCGAATCTCCTTCAGCGTGCGCGCAATGTCCTTGATGATTGACGGTTGGATGCCCTCGGTCGGCTCATCGAGCAACAACACCTTGGGGTTGGTCGCCAACGCCCGGGCAATTGCCAACTGCTGTTGCTGGCCGCCGGAAAGGTTGCCGCCCTTGCGTGACTGCATGTCATGCAGCACCGGAAACAGCGCATACAAATCCTCCGGCACCTTGCCGCGCGCGGATGCAGGCAAGCCGGTCTGGATATTTTCCAGCACGGTCATGCTCGGGAAAATCATGCGGCCCTGGGGCACATAGGCAATGCCGCGCTCCACCCGCTCATGGGTTTCCAGCGCAGAGACGTCGTGCCCGTCCACACTGACCTGGCCTTTCCACTGCGGCAAAATCCCCATCAGGCTCTTGAACAAGGTGGTCTTGCCCATGCCATTGCGCCCCATCACCGCAACGATTTCGCGCTTGGCCACGTTGAGGTCCAAGTCATGAAGGATCTGGCTCTGGCCGTAGCCGCAGGACAACTGGTCGATCTTGAACATGCCGGACTCCTCAGTGGCCCAAATACACTTCGATGACTTTAGGGTTGCTTTGCACCGACTCCATGCTGCCCTCGGCCAGCACCTTGCCCTGGTGCAGCACCGTGACTTTGTGGGCGATGCTTTTGACGAACTCCATATCGTGCTCGATCACCAGCACCGAACGGCCCTGGCTGATGCGCTTGAGCAATTCAGCGGTTTGCGCGCGCTCATTGACGCTCATGCCCGCCACCGGCTCGTCGAGCATCAGCAGCTCGGGGTCTTGCATCAACAGCATGCCGATTTCCAGCCACTGCTTTTGCCCGTGGGACAACAGGTCGGCCTGTTGTTGCAGCAAGTCGCCGAGGAAGATCTCCCTGGCCACTTCTTCCACCCGCGCGACCACCTGGGCGCTGCGCTTGAAAAACAGCGCCCCCCAGACCTTGCGTCCTGCCGGGTACGACATCTCGAGGTTCTCGAACACCGTGAGGTTTTCATAGATCGATGGGTTCTGGAACTTGCGCCCCACGCCTGCGCGCACGATGTTGTACTCGCGCATCTTGGTCAGTTCCTGGCCATCGAACTGGATGCTGCCGCTGGTGGCGCGGGTCTTGCCGCAGATCAGGTCGAGCACCGTGGTCTTGCCGGCGCCGTTGGGGCCGATTACCACGCGCACCTCATTGCGGTCGATATACAGGTTAAGGTTGTCGACCGCCTTGAAGCCGTCGAATGACACGGTGAGGCCTTCGATGGCCAGCACCGGTTTTTTCATTTCAAAGCCGACGGCGGTCATGGCTGGGTCTCCAGGATCTCGGGGTTGGCTGTGGCGTTGGCTGAAGTTGAGGCTGGGCTGGGAGCTGGGGTTGAGGTTTTCACCAGCGGTTTGCGCCGCAGCAACCTGGCCAGGGCCTGACGCCCATGGCTTTCCCACAATCCGGCCAAACCATTGGGAAAGTACATGACCACGGCAATAAACAGCCCGCCCATCAGGTACAGCCACAACTCCGGGAAGGACTCGGAAAAATAGGTCTTGCCGTAGTTCACCAACAGCGCGCCATACACCGCGCCGAGCAGCGACATGCGCCCGCCGACCGCGGCGAAAATCACCATTTCGATCGACGGCACGATGCCCACAAACGAGGGCGACATAAAGCCCACCTGCAAGGCAAACATCGCCCCACCAATCGCCGAAAACGCAGCCGCAACGCAAAACACAAAGATCTTGAAACTGGCCACGTCATAGCCGGAAAAACGCACACGCTCTTCCTTGTCGCGCATGGCCATCAGCAACCGGCCGAGCTTGGACGCGAGGATAAACCGGCCGATAAAAATGCAGCCAAACAGCAAACCGGCATTGATGAAGTACAAAATCAGCTTCGCGCTGTCGGTGCGCAGGTCCCAGCCGAGCAGGGTCTTGAGGTCGGTGATGCCGTTGACGCCGCCGGTGAGGCCTTGCTGGCCGACGATCAGCACCGTAAGGATCAGCGCAATCGCCTGGGTGACGATGGAGAAATAAACATCGCCCACACGCCGTTTGAACAGCGCCATGCCGATCACGAACGCCAGCAGCACCGGCACCGCAATCACCGCCACCAGGGTAAAGCTGAGGCTGTGGAACGGCTGCCACAGCCAGGGCAGTTCGGTGATCTGGTTCCAGTCCATAAAATCCGGAATGCCCGGTGTGGACTGGATTTTAGTGCTCTCGGGGTCAGACGCTTCAAGCTTGAGAAACATCGCCATGCAGTAGCCGCCAACCCCGAAAAACACGCCTTGGCCCAAACTGAGAATGCCGCCATAACCCCAGCACAGCACCAGCCCGACCGCGACGAACGCGTAAGTCAGGTACTTGCCGACCATGTTCAGGCGAAACGCATCGAGCGTCAGGGGGAATACCACCAATATCAGCAGCGCCAACAGCACAATGCCGATCAGGTTTTGCTGGCCGCCCAGCAGCTTGTCTAAAGCCTTCATCTGCTCGCCTCTACTTGCGCACTTTGATGGAGAACAACCCTTGCGGGCGCAGCATCAGGATCAGAATCACCGACGACAAGGTCAGCACCTTGGCCATCGAACCGCTGAGGAAAAACTCCGACAGCGATTGGGTCTGGGCAATCACGAACGCCGAGGCGATGGTGCCGAACAGGCTTTGCGCGCCGCCGAACACCACCACCAAAAAGGTGTCGACGATGTACTGCGAACCCGCCGTCGGCCCGGTGGAGCCGATGGTGGTAAACGCCGCACCCGCCACGCCGGCCACGCCGCAGCCGAGGGCGAAGGTCATGCGGTCGACCTTGCGCGTGTTAATGCCGACTGCGCGGCTCATCAAACGGTTCTGCACCGTGGCGCGCACCTGCAACCCCCAGCGCGAGCGGTACAGCATCAAAAATATCGCAGCGGTCAGCAGCAAGGTCAGGCCCATCATGAACAGGCCGTTACGCGGAATTTCGATGGCATCGGTGAAGTTCACCGAGCCCATCAACCACGCGGGCGGCTCGGCGCTGACTTCACGGGCGCCGAACACCGAGCGGAAGGTTTGTTGCATCACCAGCGACAAGCCCCAGGTGGCGAGCAAGGTGTCCAGCGGGCGTTTGTAGAGGCGGCTGATCATCGCCCACTCCACCAGCCAGCCGACGGCCCCGGCCACCAGGAATGACAGGGCGATGGCGAAGAAGAAGTAATAGGGTTGAAAACTCGGCGCAAAATGCGCGGTCAGGCTGGAACACACGTAGGTGGTGTAGGCGCCAATGGTGAGAAACTCACCGTGGGCCATGTTGATCACGCCCATCTGACCAAAGATGATCGCCAGCCCCAATGCCATCAGCAACAGCACGCAGAACACGGACAAACCGTTGAACCCCTGCATTGCCGCGATGGCCCCAAATTCCGATAGCCATTCCATGATGATGGTCTCCTGAGCGGGAGGTTGAAATGCAATCTGCTGTTGATTTATGTGGGAGCTGGCTTGCCTGCGATGGCATCACCTCGGTCTGGCTGCAAGACCGGGTCGCCTGCATCGCAGGCAAGCCCGCTCCCACACCAGGCCAGTTCCCACAGTTGGATCTGTGTGTGCCTGAAACTTATTGATAGCCCTTGGGGAACGGGTTCGGCTCGATCAGATCCGACTCGTAGATCACCTTGAACTGGCCATCAGGCTGCACTTCACCGATGCGCGACTTGCTCCACAGGTGGTGGTTTTCGTGGATCTTCACGTAGCCTTCCGGCGCGTTTTTCAGCTCGATGCCAGGGCTTGCAGCGACGACTTTATCCACGTCGAAACTGCCGGCCTTCTCCACCGCCGCTTTCCACAACCACGGCCCGAGGTAGGCGGCCTGGGTCACGTCGCCGATCACCGCGTCCTTGCCGTATTTGGCCTTGAAGGCTGCAACGAAGGCCTTGTTATTGGGGTTGTCCAGGCTCTGGAAGTACTTCATCGAGGCATAGAAACCGGCCATGTTTTCGCCGCCGATGCCCAGCAGTTCGTCTTCGGTGACCGACAGGGTCAGCAGGGTTTGCTTGGATGAGTTCACACCCGCCGCATTGAGCTGTTTGTAGAACGCCACGTTGGAGCCGCCCACGACCGCGGCGAAGACCACGTCAGGCTTCTTCAGCTTGACCTTGTTGATCAGCGAACCAAATTGGGTGTTGCCCAGCGGGTAGTAGTCTTCGCCAACCACAGTGCCGTGCAATACGTTTTCAATGTGCTTGCGCGCGATCTTCATCGAGGTGCGCGGCCAGATATAGTCCGAGCCGACCAGGTAGAACGTCTTGGCGCCTTTGGTCTTGGCGATCCAATCGAGGCTGGCGAGGATCTGCTGGGTCGCTTCCTGGCCGGTGTAGATCACGTTTTTTGACTGTTCCAGGCCTTCGTAGAAGGTCGGGTAGTAGAGCAAGCCGTTTTCTTTCTCGAAGATCGGCAACACGGCTTTGCGTGAGGCCGAGGTCCAGCAGCCGAACACGGCGGCGACCTTGTCGTTGACCAGCAGCTTCTTGGCTTTTTCCGCGAAGGTCGGCCAGTCAGAAGCGCCGTCTTCCTGGATCACCTTGATCTGGCGTCCCAGGATCCCGCCCGAGGCGTTGATCTGCTCGATGGCCAGGCGCTCGGCCTGGATCGAGCCGGTCTCGGAAATCGCCATGGTGCCGGTGGCCGAGTGCAATTGGCCGACAGTGACTTCGGTGGGGGTCACGGCCAAGCCTTCGTTATCGGCCAGCACGCCCTGGCTGAACAGAGCGGCCGCCAGTAATGACAAGGCCAACAGCGGTGTGGAGCGAATCAATCGTGATGCCATGGGGCGACTCCTCTGCAATGAGGGGTTCAGCATGGCGGCAGGCAGCCAGCACGGGTATACGCAGCCTGACGTAACGGGGTACGTCATTTGACGTATGCCGCTGCGCACCTTTTCAGGGCAGGATCGCGCCCGCCTCGCCACCGCAGATCAATGTGGGAGCTGGCTTGCCTGCGATAGCGGTCTATCCAGTCACCTCTGCAGTGGCTGACCCAGCGCCATCGCAGGCAAGCCAGCTGCCACATTTTGAATCGGGGCATGGAACTTGCTCATCTGTACCCGCCCTCTCCCCGGAGCCTCCCACCGTGCACCCTCCTTCCGGCACCCAGCGCATCATCAAGATCCGCCGCGACTACAACACGTGGGTCGCCGACGAGACCATGGAAGACTATGCCCTGCGCTACACGCCCAAGTCGTTTCGCAAATGGTCGGAACTGCGCATCGCCAACACGGCCCTGGGCGCGGTGTCGTTCCTGGCGCTGGAAGCCATCGGCGGTGTGCTGTCCTTGAGTTACGGTTTCACCAACACCTTCTGGGCGATCCTGACCATCAGCCTGGTGATCTTCCTGACGGGCCTGCCGATCAGTTATTACGCAGCGCGCTACGGCGTGGACATGGACCTGCTGACCCGCGGCGCCGGCTTTGGCTATATCGGCTCAACCATCACCTCGCTGATCTACGCCAGTTTCACCTTCCTGTTCTTCGCCCTCGAAGCGGCGATCATGGCCCTGGCCCTGGAGCTGTATTTTCATATCCCGCTGGCCATCGCCTACGTGATCTGTTCGCTGCTGGTGATTCCACTGGTGGCCTATGGCGTCACCCTGATCAGCCGCCTGCAACTGTGGACACAGCCGATCTGGCTGCTGTTGCTGGTACTGCCCTACGGCTTTGTGTGGTGGAAAAACCCCGATGCGTTCAGTGATTGGACCAGCTTCGTCGGGCGCAGTGGCGATGGCGGCAGTTTTAACCTGTTGGCGTTCTGCGCGGCCTGCACCGTGGCGCTGTCGCTGGTGACGCAAATCGGCGAACAGGTCGACTACCTGCGCTTCCTGCCGGAAAAAACCGCCGCCAACCGCAAGCGCTGGTGGGCCGCCCTGCTCTGCGCCGGCCCGGGCTGGATCATCCCCGGCGCATTGAAAATGTTCGCCGGCGCGTTCCTGGCGTTTCTGGCCCTGCAACATGAAATCCCCATGGAGCGCGCGGCCGAGCCAACGCAGATGTACCTGGTTGCATTCCGCTACGTGTTCGGCTCGCCGGAATGGGCACTCGGCGCCATGGTGTTGTTCGTGTTCATCTCGCAGATGAAAATCAACCTGACCAACGCCTACGCCGGCTCCCTGGCCTGGTCGAACTTCTTCGCCCGCGTCACCCACAGCCACCCTGGCCGCGTGGTGTGGCTGGTGTTTAACGTGGCCATCGCGCTGATGCTGATGGAGCTGGGCGTGTTCGATGTGATCGATCAAGTACTGGGGCTGTACGCCAATATCGCGATTGCCTGGATCGGCACGTTGGTGGCGGACCTGGTGATCAACAAGCCGCTGGGCCTGTCGCCCAAACACATCGAGTTCAAGCGTGCGCACCTCTACGATATCAACCCGGTGGGCGTCGGCTCGATGCTGATCGCGTCGCTGCTGTCGATCCTCGCCCACTTCGGCCTGTTCGGCGCGCTGGCCGAGGCTGCACCGCCGTTCGTGGCACTGGGCACGGCGCTGGTGATGGCACCGCTGCTGGCGTGGCTGACGCGCGGCAAGTACTACATCGCACGCACCAGCCCTGCGCATTTGATTCACCCGGTAGCGCCTGCAACCCACGCGGTTTGTGGCCTGTGCAGCAACCCGTTCGAAACCGCCGACATGGCGTTCTGTCCAGCCTACAGCACGCCAATCTGCTCGTTGTGCTGCTCACTGGATGCGCGCTGCGGTGACCGCTGCAAACCCCATGGGCGGCTGGCCAACCAGTTTGAAAGCCTGTTGCGCGGGTTGCTGCCCAACACCTTGATGCCGCGTTTGCACACACGGCTGGCGCATTACCTGGGGTTGTTGCTGGCGCTGGTGCTGATGCTCGCGGGGGCATTGGCGTTGATCTACGTGCAAGCCGCCCGGGGTTTGCCGCATTCGGAAACCCTTTACCAAGCCTTCTTCAAGGCTTTCCTGACCCTTTCGGTATTGGCCGCCGTACTCGCCTGGTGGGTGGTGTTGACCCGCGAAAGCCGGCGCGTCGCCCAGGAAGAATCCGACCGCCAGACCCTGCTGCTGATGCACGAAATCGACGCCCATAGCCTCACCGATCAGGCGCTGCAACAGGCCAAGGAAGCCTCGGAAGCCGCCAACGCGGCCAAGAGCCGCTATGTCACCGGCTTGTCCCACGAGCTGCGCACGCCGCTCAATAGCATTCTCGGCTTCACCCAGATTCTGCAGCGCGACCCGGCCATGCCCGAGCAACATCAAGACGCCCTGGCGACCATCCTGCGCAGCGGTTCGCACTTGGTGTCGTTGATCGACGGCTTGCTGGATGTGGCCAAGATCGAGGCGGGCAAACTGCGCCTGGAACTCACCGAAATCCCCTTCCCCGAGCTGATCCATGACCTGGAACAGATGTTCACGCCGCAGGCCCAAGACAAAGGCCTGGGGTTTCGCCTGGATTGCGTGGGCAAGATCCCAGCCGTAGTGCGCGGTGATGAAAAACGCGTGCGGCAGATCCTGATCAACCTGCTCGGCAACGCCGTGAATTTTACCGACAGCGGCGAAGTGTGCCTGCGGGTCAGCTACATGCGCGAAACCGCCAACTTCGAAATCATCGACACCGGTATCGGTATTGACCCGGAGCAGATCGAACGGATCTTCCAGCCGTTCGAACGCGGCGACCTGATGCGCCAGGACAAGGGCGTGGGCCTGGGGCTGACGATCACGCGCATGCTCACCGCGTTGATGGGCGGCGAGCTGCGCGTGACCAGCGAACGGGACAAGGGCACCTGCTTTCAGGTGCGCCTGTTTCTATCCCAGGTACGCGCCCCGCAAGCGGTGGTGCATGTGGAGCATGACATTGTCGGTTATCAGGGCGCACGTCGACGCATCCTGGTGGTGGACGACCATGTGGACCATCGCAAAGTACTCAGCGGCCTGCTCACGCCCTTGGGGTTTGAAGTGATCCAGGCAAGCAATGGCCAGGATGCGATCCGCCAGGTGGCGTTAATGGCACCGGACCTGATCCTGATGGACCTGTCGATGCCGACCCTGGATGGTTATGAGACCAGCCGCTTGATCCGCCGCAATGCGCTGTCCACCGCGCCGATTATCGTGATCTCGGCCAACGCCTTTACCGACGACCGTGAACGCAGTATTGCCGCTGCGTGCAACGACTACCTGGCCAAACCGGTGCGCACCCCGGAGCTGCTCGGGAGCCTGCAACAGCACCTGGACCTGCAATGGCTGCGCCGCACCAAAACCTTCACGGCACCCGCACGGCACAGCGTGCTGCCCAGCCCCGAAGACCTCGCCGTGCTCGCCGAACTCAGCGCCATCGGCTATGTGCGCGGCCTGCACGAAAAACTCGACACCATTTTGGCACGCAACCCGGATGCGGAACCCTTCATCAGCAAAGTGCGTGGTTTGCTCAAGGGTTTCCGCCTGGATGAACTCAACCGAACGCTTAAGGAGGCCGAAGATGAATGCGCCCACCCGCAGCACTGAACCCGGCGTGGTGCTGATCGTCGACGACACCCCGGACAACCTCGCCATGCTCTCGGACGCCCTCGACGACGCCGGCTACATGGTGTTGGTGGCCCTCGACGGCCTCAGCGCCTTGAACCGTGTGCAACGCAGGCGGCCCGACCTGATATTGCTGGATGCGATGATGCCCGGCCTGGATGGCTTTGAAACCTGCCGTCGGCTCAAGGCGCAACCTGAGAGCGCGGATATTCCGGTGGTGTTCATGACCGGGCTGACCGACAGCAAGCATGTGGTGCAGGGCTTTGAGGTGGGCGGCAGTGATTACGTGACCAAGCCGATCCAGACCGATGAAGTGCTGGCGCGGGTGGCGGCGCATTTGCGCACGTCGCGCATCCTGCTGTCGGCACGCGCGGCGACGCAACCGAGTGTGTTGACCCTGGAGGACGCTCCGGCGCAGCGGCTGTTATCGGCCAGGTTTCAGTTGACCGAGCGTGAGGTGGAGGTGCTGCGCTGGGTGGCGTGTGGGAAAACCAATCGGGATATTGGCGATATCCTGGGGTTGAGCCCGCGCACCGTGAACAAACACCTGGAGCATGTGTATGTGAAACTCGGCGTAGAAACCCGCACGGCTGCCACCTCGGTTGCGTTAGCTGCGATCTGAACAGGTGGGAGCTGGGTTGCGTGCTGTGGCGGTCTTTTGGTGGTGTACATATCCGTTGCTGCGGTAACGGCTGAGTAGGGTTCCGCTCTTACAGCGGGTCACTTTTGCAAGGACCGGAATGCCGGCCCAGTCAAAAGTAACCAAAAAGTCCTCGCCCCACCACTCGGTGCCTCGCTTAGGCTCGGCATGCCCTCACTCCGGCTTGAATCCGTGGGCCGCCGCGATGGGCCATCCTTGGCCCAGCGCGGCTAACCCGGCGTCCTGCCGGGTTACCCACGGATTCAAGCCTGCGTTCGGCCATCGTGGTTAACGGGGCGTCTCAGATCAAAAGCAGATCAAGATCAAGATCTACAGCACGGCGGCCTGAAAGCCGACCTGAGTGGTTGAATCAAAAGCCAGACCAAGTGCAAGGCAAAAGCCTATCTACCTGATGCAACGCGGTCTAAATGTGGGAGCGGGCTTGCTCGCGAATGCGGTGGGTCAGTCAATTTATCTGTCACTGATACACCGCATTCGCGAGCAAGCCCGCTCCCACAGTTGACCGCATGCAGTTCTGAATATGAGGTCGGCTGCGGATTTGCATGCACTGATAGAGTTGCTTTTCTGTGGGAGCTGGCTTGCCTGCGATGCAGACACCTCGGTGTGTCAGGTATACCCGGTTGATGCCATCGCAGGCAAGCCAGCTCCCACCTTTGACCGAGTATGGCTCTGCTGTTGCTGTTGCTGTTGCTGTTGCTCTGGCCCTTACATCCTTTTCGATGACGAAGTCAGCGGTCTTTTGATCTGCGCTTTTGATCTTGATCTGAAATCGCCCCGTTAAACACGATGGCCGGAATTCGACAGGGATTTGGGGGGTAAACCGGCAGGGATGCCGGTTTAGCCGCGCTGGGCCAAGGATGGCCCATCGCGGCGGCCCCCCAAATCACTGGCGGATTGCGGGCATGCCGAGCCTAAGCGAGGCACCGAGTGTTGGGGCGAAGACTTTTTGGTTACTTTTGTGTCTTTACAAAAGTGACCCGCTGTAAGAGCGGAACCAATAGCAGCCGTTACCGCAGAAATGGATATGTACACCGAAAGCCCGCGATCGCAGGCAACCCAACTCCCACAAAAAAGCGGTTCTTCATGGGGTTGAGATGAGCTAGCCACCAAAGGCCTGCGACGGCCGACGCAACGTCGGATCAAACGGATTAATCCGTGGCCCGATCGCCGCCGCTTCGCGCTTGAGCAACTCTACCACCATCGGCAAACGGCTCGGCCCCAGGCGGTCACTGATGGTCGCCACACTCAGCGCCGCCACCGCATGCCCATCCCGATTCAGAATCGGCACCGCCAACCCGGCCATGCCTTCGAGCACACCGGTATTGCGCGCGGCATAACCCAGGCGCCGCACATTCTCGACCTCGGAGCGCAACAACACCTCGTCATATAGGTGAAAATCCTTGAGGCGTGGCAGGTTGTAGCGAATCACCGTCTCGCGCTCCTCCTCCGGCAAGAACGCCAGAATCGCCAGGCTGCCCTGCCCCACGCCGAGCGCCACACGCCCGCCAATATCGCCCGTGAAGGTGCGAATCGGATACGGCCCTTCGCTGCGGTCCAGGCAAATCGCATCAAAGCCGCTGCGCGCCAGCAGAAACAGCGAATCCCCCAATGACGCACTCAGGCGCAACATGCTCGGGCGCACCAGGTCGCGCAGGTTGCCGGTCTTGCCGGCGTTGGCCGCCAGGGCGAAGAATTCCAGGCTCAGGCGGTAGCGCTTGCTGCGCGCATCCTGCTCAACCATGCCTTCGTCCATCAGGCTGCGCAGCAGGCGGTGCGTTGTGGGTTGCGACAGACCGACTTGCTGCGCGAGCTGGGTCACACGTTCGCCGCCTTCGGGCACTTCGCCCAACGTGCGCAATAACGCAAACAGACGCGAGACGCTGCCCGCGCCGACTTCCTTACCGTTTTCATTCCGCTCAGTGGAATCCATAACACGTAATCTCGGCATTAATTCTGCTGAATGAATAAAACTAAAAATAATAGTCCGTTCAGTGAAATTCCATCTTCCGCACATCCTAGTCTTCGTCCTAATCTGCGTCCACAGGGGCGAAATGAACAACAACGAGCAGCCGACTTGAGATCGAGCGCCAACGCACCCGCAACACTCTTTTCGCATCTGCCCAAAACAAAAAAGCGCGTTTCGACGCGACTCAAAAAAGGTGGAACGCAGACATGGCTTTTCTCCAACTCAACGCCTTGAGCAAACGCTACGGCGCCGTCGATGCTGTGGTCGCCACCGACCTTGCAGTGGAAAAAGGCGAGTTCGTTTCCCTGCTCGGCCCATCAGGTTGCGGCAAGACCACCACCCTGCAAATGATCGCCGGGTTTGTCGACGTGAGCGGCGGGCAGATCCTGCTCGACGGCCGCGACATCACCCACGCCAAACCCGCCAGCCGTGGCTTGGGCGTGGTGTTCCAGAGCTACGCACTGTTCCCGCACATGAGCGTGCGCGACAACGTCGCCTTCGGCCTGAAGATGCGCAAAGTGCCGGCCGCCGAGATCGCCAGCAAAGTTAAAACCGTGCTGGAACTGGTGCGCCTGGCCCCACACGCCGAGCGCTACCCGCGCGAGTTGTCCGGCGGCCAGCGCCAACGTGTGGCCCTGGCGCGTGCGCTGGTGATCGAGCCGCCCGTGCTGCTGCTCGATGAGCCACTGTCCAACCTCGATGCCAACCTGCGCGAAGAAATGCAGTTTGAAATCCGCCGCATCCAGTGCGCCGTGGGCATCACCACCTTGATGGTCACCCACGATCAGGCCGAAGCGCTGTCAATCAGCGACCGCGTGGTGGTGATGCAGGCCGGGCGCGTGACCCAGATCGACGCGCCATACACACTTTACGAACACCCACGTACGCGGTTTATCTCGGACTTTGTCGGCAAGGCCAATCTGCTGGCGGGTGACTATGACGAATTCGGCACTCCCCAAGTGCGGCATATCGGCGGCGACGGCGAACTGGTACTGAGCCTGCGCCCGGAAAAAATCCAGCTGGTGGATGCCGGCGCAGGCCGCCTGCAAGGCAAGGTCCTCGACAGCTATTTTTTCGGCAGCCAATGGCTCTACCGCATCCAGACGCCTCTGGGCGAAATCACCGTGGTACGCAGCAACGACGGCAGCGCGCCGCTCGGTTGCGGCGCGGCGGTGGGCCTGGACTGGCACGCCGAATTGCTGCGCGTACTAGCGGCGGATGAGGTGCGCGCATGAGCCGTGGTTATCTGTTGTCGTTGCCGGCCCTGCTGCTGTTCAGCGGCCTGCTGATCCTGCCGCTGTTCATGACCCTGGTGCTGTCGTTCAACGTGTTCGACTACCAGGTGGGCGTGAAGGCCGATGAGTGGACCTTCGCGCATTACCTGTCGTTGTTCAGCGATGCGTACTTCTACGAGATCTTCTGGCGCACCTTCTGGATCAGCGCCTTGGTGACCCTGCTGTGCGTGGTGATCGGCGTACCCGAAGCCTACATCCTCAGCCGTATGGGCACGCCGTGGCGCTCGATCTTTTTGATTTTGATCCTCACGCCGCTGCTGATTTCGGTGGTGGTGCGCGCCTTCGGCTGGAGCTTGTTGCTCGGCGCCGATGGGCTGGTCAACCAAGTCATCCAATTTCTCGGCGGGCGCCCGGTGAAGCTGCTGTACACGCCGTTCGCCGTGGTGATTGCACTGGTGCACGTGATGCTGCCGTTCATGATCATCCCGGTATGGACCTCGCTGCAAAAGCTCGACCCGTCGGCGGAACAGGCGGCGTTGTCGCTGGGCGCCAGCCAGGCCACGGTGATGCGCAAGATCGTGTTGCCGCAAGTGATGCCCGGTGTGCTGTCCGGCACCTTGATCGTGTTCGGCCTGGCTGCCAGTTCGTTTGCGATCCCCGGCCTGCTCGGCGGACGCCGCCTGAAAATGGTCGCCACCGTGGTCTACGACCAGTACCTCTCGGAACTCAACTGGCCCATGGGCGCGACCATTGCGGTGGTGCTGCTGTTGGTCAATTTGCTGATCATGCTGAGCTGGAACCGCATGGTCGAAGGCCGCTACAAAAAGTCCCTGGGGGTTTAAGCACATGTCCAGAAACGGTCCTTTGGCCCTCGGTTTCCATGGTTTGGTGGTGCTGTTCATGATGGCGCCGCTGGTGGTGGTGTGCCTGGTGGCCTTCACCCCGGAAAACACCTTGAGCCTGCCCACCTCGGGCTTTTCCCTGCGCTGGTTTCGGGCAGTGTTCGAGCGTGCCGACTTTATCCAGGCGTTTTACAACAGCCTGATCCTGGCATTTACCGCCGCCACCCTGGCGACCCTGATTGCAGTGCCCGCCGCCTTGGCGATCAGTCGCTATCAGTTCCCGGGGCGCAACTTTTTCAGCGCGTTGTTCCTGTCGCCGATCATCATCCCGCACCTGGTGTTGGGCGTGGCGATGCTGCGCCTGTTTGCGCTGATGGGCGTGAATGGCAGCTTCACCTGGCTGATGCTGGCGCATGTGGTGATCATCACGCCGTATGTGCTGCGCCTGGTGTTGGCGGCGGCCATTGGTATTGATCGCAGTGCCGAGCAAGCCGCCGAGTCGCTCGGTGCCGGGCGTTTTACGCTGTTCCGCCAAATCACCTTACCGATGATTCTGCCGGGCGTGGCCGGCGGCTGGTTGCTGGCGTTCATCAACAGTTTCGATGAAGTGACGCTGTCTATTTTTGTCAGCTCGCCGGCCACGCAAACCCTGCCGGTGCGCATGTACGTGTACGCCACCGAATCCATCGACCCGATGATGGCGGCGGTCTCGGCGCTGGTGATTGCACTCACCGCAGCCACCATGATCCTGCTCGACCGGGTGTATGGCCTGGACCGCGTACTGGTGGGGAAACATTGATGGCCTTGTTCAAACGCTTGGCCGAAACCCGCCGCCCTGCCCTGGCCTTTACCCTCGACGGGCAACCGGCCAGCGGTTTGCTGGGCGACACCTTGCTCACCGCCATATTGACCTGTGCCGAGCACCTGCGCGGCAGCGATTTCAGTGCTGAACGCCGCGCCGGTTTCTGCCTGATGGGCGCGTGCCAGGACTGCTGGGTGCGGCTGGAGGATGGGCGCCGTGTGCGGGCGTGTTCGACGCTGCTGCAAGAGGGCCAGGCGATCAGCCGCGATCCGGGGCGTCAGGCATGAAACCGATCGTGATTGTCGGCGCAGGCCCGGCGGGCATCAGCGCGGCGCGTACCTTGCTGAACCATGGCATCAAGCCGTGCCTGGTGGATGAAAGCCTGCGCGGCGGCGGGCAGATTTACCGGCGCCAACCGGCTAATTTTCAGCGCTCAGCCAAGCAGCTGTATGGCTTTGAGGCGGGCAAGGCTACGGCCGTACACCGCACACTGGATGAGTTGGCGCCGCTGATCGACTACCGGCCCGAAACCCTGGTGTGGAATGCCGAGGACGGGCGCCTGGATATGTTGACTAACGGCCACGCCGAAAGCGTGGAGTACGCGCAGATTATCGTCGCCACCGGCGCCACCGACCGTATTCTGCCGGTGCCCGGCTGGACCTTGCCTGGTGTCTACAGCCTTGGCGCTGCGCAAATCGCGCTGAAATATCAGGGCTGCGCCATCGGCGAGCGCGTGGCGTTGTGTGGCAGCGGGCCGTTGCTGTATCTGGTCGCGTACCAATACGCCAAGGCCGGGGCCAAGGTGGTGGCGGTGCTCGACAGCGCGCCATTCAGTGCCCAGTGCCGTGCATTGCCGGCGCTGCTGGGGCAACCGGCGACCTTGGCCAAAGGTATTTATTACCGTGCCTGGCTCACTGCCCATGGGGTTCGCGTGTATCAGGGCGCGACGCTCCAGCAGATCGACGGCGAGCAACGGGTGCGTGGCATACGCTGGGGCAAGCACGTATTGGAATGCGATGCCGTGGCGTTCGCCCACGCGCTGCGCAGCGAGACGCAACTGGCGGATTTGCTCGGCTGTGAATTTGCCTGGAACAGCTTGAACCGCGCTTGGCTGCCACAGCGCGACAGTGCCGGGCGCAGCAGCGTAAGCGGCGTGTACCTGGCCGGCGACGGTGCCGGGATCATGGGCGCCGACGCTGCGCAAATGGCCGGTGAACGTGCGGCGTTGGCGGTCCTGAAAGACTCAGGCATCGCCATCGATCCGCTTCGCCCAGCGCTGCTTGAGCAGCAACTGGCGGGTATCCAGCGCTTTCGCAATGGCCTGGAAACCGCGTTCCCTTTCCCTGAGCAATGGGCTGCACAGGCGCCGGATGACTTAATCCTGTGCCGCTGCGAAGAAGTCAGCGTCGGCGACGTGCGCGCTGTCGTCGATGAAGGCCACTGGGAAATCAACCGGGTCAAAGCCCACTGCCGGGTCGGCATGGGCCGTTGCCAGGGCCGCATGTGCGGGCTGGCGGCAGCAGAGGTTGTGGCCGAGCGCAGCGGTCGCGCTATACACGAGGTTGGCCGCCTGCGCGGTCAGGCGCCGATCAAACCGCTGCCGTTTGGCGTGCAGGTGCAGCCATGATCGACGTGATCGTGTTGGGCGGCGGCATCGTCGGCGCATCGGCGGCCCTGATGCTCGCGCAAAAAGGCCAGCGTGTGGCCTTGGTGGAACGGGACTTTTGCGGCTCGCACTCCAGCGGCGTGAATTACGGCGGGGTGCGCCGCCAGGGCCGCCCCTTGCATCAACTGCCACTGTCACAACGCGCCCATGAACTGTGGGCCGACTTGCCGGGGTTGATCGGCATCGACGGCGAGTATGTGCGGTCCGGGCATTTGAAACTGGCGCGCAGCCATGCGGATTTCGCCGCGCTGCAAGCCTATGCCGAACAGACCCGTGGTTTTGGCCTGGGCTTGCAGTTGTTGGATTACACCGAACTGCGCGCGCGCTTCCCGTGGGTGGGCGATATCGCGGTGGGCGCCTCACTGTGCCCGGAAGACGGGCATGCCAACCCGCGCCTGGTGTCGCCCGCTTTCGCCCGTGCGGCGCAGCGCCTTGGCGCGGTGGTACACGAGCAGGCCGAAGTGACTCAGATCGACTATGACGGCCAGTGCTTCCAGGTGCGCTGCGGCAATGGCCTGCACCTGCAAGCGCCGTGGTTGCTGAACTGCGCCGGCGCCTGGGCCGGCACGCTCGCCGCGCAATTTGGCGAGCCGGTGCCGATTACCTCGGCACACCCGGCGATGCTGGTGACCGAGCCGCTGCCGGTGGTGATGAACGTGAGCACCGGCGTTGAAGGCGGCGGGATTTATGCGCGCCAAGTCGCGCGTGGCAACTGCATCCTCGGCGGCGGCCGTGGTTTTGCCCTGGGCCCGCTGACAGCGCGCCCCGGGCAAGCGGCGGTATTGGAGATTCTGCGCAATGCCGGCGAGCTGTACCCGTTTCTCAAGGGTGCCCAGGCGATTCGTACCTGGAGCGGCACCGAAGGTTACTTACCCGATCATGAACCGGTGATCGGCCCCAGCAGCACCCAACCTGGCCTGCTCCACGGTTTCGGCTTTGCCGGCGCCGGGTTCCAGCTCGGCCCCGCCGTCGGTGAAGCCCTGGCAGAGATCGTCTGCACAGGCGCCAGCCGCCAACCCATCGAAGCGTTTTCCATTCGTCGTTTCCAAGCCTGAGAGGAAAAACATCCATGAACCCACGTATCGCGCTGTCCTGCTTGTCCCTCGCCTTGCTCACCGCCACCGCTCATGCCGCACCGACGCTGTACCTGGGCATGAACGGCGGCACCATGGAACGGGTGTACGCCGACAAGGTGCTGCCCGCGTTCGAGAAGGCCAATAACGTCAAGGTGGTGATTGTGCCCGGCACCTCGTCGGACATCCTCGCCAAGGTCCAGGCCAATAAAGACAACCCGCAGATGCACGTGATGTTCCTCGACGACGGCATCATGTACCGCGCCATTTCCATGGGCCTGTGCGACAAACTCGCACCCAACCCGACCCTGGACCAGATCCCGGCCAAGGCCAAGATCAAGGATGAAGCGGTCGCCGTGACCCTGGGCGTCACGGGCTTGGGCTACAACGCCAAGATGTTCAAGGAAAAAGGCTGGGCCGCGCCCACCTCATGGATGGACCTGGCCGATCCTCGATTCAAAGACAAAGTGGTGTTCCAATCGCTGGCCTCTTCCACCTTCGGCCTGCACGGTTTCTTGATGTTCAACCGCATCCAGGGCGGCTCCGAAACCAACGTGGAGCCAGGCTTCAAGGCCTGGCCAAAGACCATCGGCCCCAACGTGCTGGAATACATCGCCAGCTCCGCGAAGATCTCCGAGATGGTGCAGACCGACGAAGCGGCGATCTTCCCGCTCACCCCAACCCAGGTCACCACCCAGCAATTGCTCGGCATTCCAATGGAGTATGCACAGCCCAAGGAAGGTGCAGTGGTGCTCAACGTGGCCGAGTGTGTAATTGCGCGTAACGACCAGCCGGAACTGGCGCAGAAACTCGCGGCCTTTTTGCTGACGGCAGAGGCCCAGGCGCCGGCGCTGGAAGAAGGCGACCAGATCCCGTCGAACCCGACCACGCCGACCACCGACAAAACCCGCGCACGGGTGGAGGCGATGCAAGGGTATTTGCAGACGGCGATTTCGATTGATTGGGACCAGGTTAACCAGGCGCGGCCAGAGTGGAATGCGCGCTGGAGTCGCTCGATCGAGCGTTAGCGGGTAGGCGTGGCCTGCTCCCGCGTGACTGCGCGGGAGTTACTGGCAGCGAATGTCTGCCAGTTTCAGCCGCATCGTTTGATAGCGGTAAGTGTTCAATAACAGTATTCCCAAAAGTGGAAACGCAACCCCCAATACGTAGCCCAGCGCGTGGGGCCGGTATTGAATAGTCGGTGTCACCACCACCAGGCACAGGACAAAATAGCCCGCCTGCAACCCCGTGGAACAAACGCGCCCGCGGGCCAGCATCGAATGGCCGACGCCAGAAAAAATCATCAAGCCCAGCACAAGAGCAACGGAGCAAGCGGTTTGCATCGCAGGGCCAAGGCAGCGCAAATAGGTGGTGCTCGCCAGGAAGGCAGCCGTTGCGCCTGACAGCAGGCTCACAACCACCATCAGCATAAATTCAGGCAGGAACCGGGTAAGACGGTTTGCAGTTGACTCCCTCACGCTACAGCGCCCCCTGGCCATCAAGGCCGCACGTGCAAAAGCGATGAGGGTAAATGAGTCATGCCCAGCGAGGGTATAGGACACGTCTCATTTTCCAGTGCGCAAAGTTATCTGCTCTAGCCGCGGGCCACTGGTTCGGTCAACTGTGTGAGCTGGCTCCCACAGAAAAGCAGATATTCGGTGTTTTCTATGCGCCTTAACGCGTGGCCATCGCAGCCAGTTCTTCGCGGCTACGGCTGATGGCTGCACCGGCATTGAGCAAATCCGTGACCGCCGCTGCACCGCCCTCCTCACTGATGCCGCGACATGCCGGCAAATGCAGCACCACTTCCAGGCCAGCCCTGAGCAGTTGCAGGGCGGTGGTCTTGACGCAGAAATCCAGGGCCAGGCCGCCCACGATCACGCGGCGCACGCTATGGGCCTTGAGGTACTCGATAACCCCGGTGGACAGCTTGTCGTGCAGGTCGTGGTAACAAGCGCCATAGGGATGCAGGTCGGGTTCGACGCCCTTCCAGATGAAGTAGTCGTAGTCATACGGGGTGGGTAATTCATCGAGCAAGGTGAAGCCTTCGGTGCCCGGCACACAATGGCTGAGCCAGGTGAGGTCGGCGTGCTCAAGGCCAGTGGGTTGCAGCATGTCGCCGGGTTGCGTGACCACCCACGGGGCGTGCGGGGTATGTGCGTCTTTGCTGCCGACACGGTAGGCGGCAAGACTGGCCATGTAGTTGAGTTCGGCACCGATCTGGTCGCCGCCGGCCACCGGCAGTTCATTGGGGCACAACGGCGTGAAACTCTTTTGAGGGTCGACGTCGAACGAGGCAATGGCAGTTTTCGATAGGGTCATGGCGGCACTCCTGTGAGGTGCAGGTAAAAGTAGACATGAGGGACTGCTACCTCCACAAACACTTTGTTTACTTTTTTGATCACAGCGTTGCCGTCCAAGAAGCTCAAAGATCAAAGGTGGGAGCTGGCTTGCCTGCGATAGCGGTGGGTCTGGCAGCAAGCCTGCGACTGATAGACCGCCATCGTAGGCAAGCCAGCTCCCACACTGGATCTAGTTCATCCAGTTACCACCATCGACGTTGTAAGTCTGGGCCACGATGTAATCGGCGTCTTTGGAGGCCAAAAAAATCGCCATGCCGGTCAAATCCTCAGCTGTACCCATCCGCCCGAACGGCACTTCGGCCCCAACCCGCTGCTTCTTCTCGCCAGGCGCCAGCCCTTCATGCTTGGCAAACAGTGCATCCACGCCATCCCAATGCTCGCCGTCGACCACGCCGGGTGCGATGGCATTCACGTTGATGCCCTGCTTGATCAGGTTCAAACCCGCCGACTGCGTAAGGCTGATCACCGCCGCCTTGGTTGCGCAATACACCGCCACCAGCGGCTCGCCGCGCCGCCCGGCCTGGCTGGCCATGTTGATGATCTTGCCGCCGTGGCCCTGGCTGATCATCTGCTTGGCCGCCGTCTGCAAGGTGAACAGCGTGCCGGCGACGTTGATAGAGAACAGCCGCTCAAAGCTGTCACGGCTGATGTCGACGATGGGCGCCAAGTCGAACAGCGCGGCGTTGTTGATCAGGATATCGAGCTTGCCGGCCTGGGCCACCACGGCGCTAATCGCAGCGTCGATAGAGGCTTGGTCGGTGACGTCCATCGCGACCGCGTAAGCCTGTGGGCCCAGCTCGGCCGCTGTGGCCTGGGCGCGTTGCAGGTTGATATCAGCAATGGCAACTGTGGCGCCTTCAGCGATGTAAGCCTGGGCAAAGGCGCGGCCGATACCGCGCGCCGATCCGGTGATCAGCGCGCTTTTACCTTCAAGTCGGTTCATAAAGAAGTCCTGTTATTTAGGGTAACCGGCGCGTTTCATTTCGCGTTCGGTGGTGGACTGAGCTTCAAGCAAGGCCTGGTCAACTGTCATGCCGCCGGTGAGCGCCGCCGAAAACAGCTTGCCCACCGAGGTGCCGATGGCCTGGAATTCCGGGATGGTCACGTACTGGATACCCACATACGGCACCGGCTGGGCCGACGGGTGCGCAGGGTCGGCGTGCTTCATCATCTCCAGCGTTACCTGGGCAAACGGCGCGGCCTTCAGGTATGCCTCGCTGTAGGTGGACTGGCGGGTGCCCGGCGGTACGTTGGTGATGCCTTCTTTATCAGCGACCAGCTGGATGTAGTCCTTGGAGGTGGCCCAGGCAATAAAGGCCTTGGCGGCGTCTTTGTGCTTGGACGTGGCCGGGATCGCCAGGGACCAGGCGTACAGCCAGGAGGAGCCTTTGTCGGTGACTTCGGTCGGGGCAGCGGCAAACCCAACGCTGTCGGCCACTTTGCTCTGGGTTTTGTCGGTGGTGAACGAGCCGGCGACGCTGGCATCCACCCAGATTGCGCACTTGCCGCTGTTGAACAGCGCCAGGGTTTCGTTGAAGCCGTTACTGGACACGCCCGGCGGGCCGTAGTTTTTCAGGGTGTTGACGTAATAGTTGGCGGCGGCTGTCCACTCAGGGCTGGTCAGCTGCGCCTTCCACTGTGGGTCGAACCAGCGTGCGCCAAACGCGTTGGCCATGGTGCTCAACAAGGCGATGTTCTCGCCCCAACCGGCTTTGCCACGCAGGCACATGCCGTATTGGTCTTGGTCTTTTACCGTGAGTTTGGCCGCAAACTCACCGAGCTGAGTCCAGGTCGGGTGCGCAGGCATGCTCAGCCCCGCTTGCTTGAACAAGTCGGTGCGGTAGTAGGTAACGGTGCTTTCGCCATAAAACGGCAGCGCATACAGGGTGTTGTTCACCGACAAACCCTGGCGCACGGAAGGGAAAATATCCTCGGCGTCATAGTTGGCAGGCAGTTCGGTCAGCGGCTCCAGCCAGTGTTTGGCGCCCCACAATGGCGTCTCGTAGGTGCCGATGGTCAGCACATCGAACTGCCCGCCCTGGGTGGCGATATCGGTGGTGAGGCGTTGGCGCAGCACGTTTTCTTCGAGCACCACCCAATTGAGCTTGA
Organism: Pseudomonas sp. ChxA; assembly: GCF_030263855.1. NCBI lineage: Bacteria > Pseudomonadati > Pseudomonadota > Gammaproteobacteria > Pseudomonadales > Pseudomonadaceae > Pseudomonas > Pseudomonas sp. ChxA. The sequence goes on along the minus strand of NZ_JARPMK010000001.1, from coordinate 3,055,112 downwards.
TGTCCGGGTGCTGCTGCTCGAACACTTTGGACAAGCGCTGCATGCGGATCATGTCACTGTTATTGACCGTGGCGATGGTCACGGTGTCGGCGGCGTAGCTGGGCATGGCCAGCGCCAGGCCAGTCAGCAGGAACAGCGCGTGTGGGAGCTTGAGCATGGCGGTATCCACCTGTTGTTTTTGTTGTTGAGCACCGATTACAGCAGCTTGGCCAGGCCCTCACAAACGAATGGCGAATGCACGACTGATACTTTTTTAACCCGCGCTTGAAAGTCAAAAAAGTATCAGCGCCGGGCGAAACCGGGGGTAGCGCACTGATTGCCAGTGCGCGTATTTTGAAGCCATCGCCCCCCTACAAGAGGCATCAGCATGCCCGTCAGCCGCGCCCAATTGTTCGAACACCGCCCCGCCGAACTCGAAGTGATCCTGCCCGAGCCGGACCACTGTTTTCGTTGGTTCGAACATGACTACCCGTATGACCTGGCACGCTGGAACCATCACCCCGAGTTTGAGATTCACCTGATCCGCCAGGGCAGCGGCAAGTTGGTGGCGGGCGACTACATTGGTGCGTTCAGCGCCGGGCATGTGGCGTTGATCGGCCCGGACCTGCCCCACGATTGGATCGGCGACCAGGCTCCCGGCGAATACCTGAATGGCCGCGACGTGGTGCTGCAATTCGACGGCGCCGCCCTGCTCGCCCTACGCAAAACCCTGCCGGAACTTGGCGACTTGCAGCCGCTGTTCGAACAGGCCCGGCGCGGCCTGGAATTCACCGGCGAGACCGCTGTGCAGGCAGCCGGGTTGTTGGAAGCCATCGGCAACGCCCACGGCCTGCAGCGGTTGATCCTGTTCCTGCGACTGCTCGACACGCTTAAAAATGCACCGCAAGCGCAGGTAAAGGCGTTGGCCAGCCCCTGCTATGCGCCCACCCTGGATGCACGCAGCGCCGAACGCATCAACAAAGCCTTCGATTACCTGATGCGCGAGCTGACCGGCGACTTGCGCCTCTCGGTCATCGCCCAGCAACTGCAGATGAGCGAACCGGGCTTCTCGCGCTTCTTCAAACGCAACACCGGCCACGGTTTTATCGACCTGATGCGCAAGTTCCGCGTGCAACGCGCCTGCCGCCTGTTGCTGCAAAGCGACATGTCGGTGGCAGACATTTGCTTTGAAGTGGGCTACGCCAATTTGTCCAACTTCAACCGGCACTTTCGCATCGAGATGCACCAGACGCCGAGCGAGTATCGGCGCGAAACCGCGATGCATTTATACAAACGTATCGAGAAATTGACACCCAGCCAATTTTGACCAAAAGGTCGACTAATCCCTGTTTTTTCCATACTGCTCAACCCTTTGAGCAAAGTTGGTACGCCACGTGCAAACGTTTGCGGAACGAACTTGGCCACCAAGTTCATCACTACCCGCAGAAACGGGTTCAAACCGCGTAAGAATAGGGATTTTCAATGCACCTCACCTCAAGGCGTCCCGCTTGTTTTGGTGTTTCCTTGCTACTGGCCGCCGTTACGGGAGTACTCAGCGCACCCATTTTGGCGCAGCAAAAACCCGTAGATGACTCAGCACAGGGCGAAACCCTCAGCCCTGAAACCAAAAGCCCCGACGCCAGCCCGACAAAAAAAGGCGTGTATATGTCGGAATGGTTCAACCAGGACCTTACCCTGATCGGCAGCAAAGACATCAGCTTCGGCCCCAAGCCGCAGGACGATGTGTACCTGGAGTACGAGTACTTCGGCCGCAAAGGCCCGTTCGAGCTGTATGGCTACATCGACGTGCCGAAAATCCTCGGCATCGGTAACAGTAATGACAAAGGCGCGTGGGACCATGGCTCGCCGGTATTTATGGAGCATGAGCCGCGTATCTCCATCGACTACCTGGCCGGCCGCAGTCTGGCCATCGGCCCGTTCAAGGAATGGTATGTAGCCTTTGACTGGATCTACGACCACGGCAGCAACAAGTCCAACCGCGCCAACACCTTGTACAGCGGCCTGGGCACCGACATCGAGACCCATTCGCGGGTCAACCTGTCGGCCAACTTCTATGGGCGTTACCAATGGGAAAACTACGGCGCGAGCAATGAATACTCGTGGGACGGCTACCGTGCGCAAATGAAGTACATCGTGCCCATCAGCAGTTTCGATAACGGTGCCTCGCTGACTTATATCGGCTTTACCAACTACGATTTCGGCTCGGACTTGCACAAGGACAACCCGGCGCGCACCGCCAACTCACTGGTGGCAACCAACGTGCTGCTGTACTCGTTCACCCACTTGCGCTTCACCCTGGTCGGCCGTTACTTCCACAACGGTGGCAACTGGGAGGATGGCAGCGAGCTGAACTTCGGTGAGGGCAACTTCCGCGCCCGCTCGGATGGCTGGGGTTACTACGCCGGTGTCGGTTACCAATTCTGATCAAGGAGCTATAGATGAACATGCTTACCCGTCTCTCGATGGCCATCGGCCTGGCCTTTTTGCCCCACGTGGTGCTGGCGGATGCTGCGGCGCCGATCAAACCCAAAGTGATGCTGATCACCATGTTCGCCCCCGAGGCGCAAACCTGGATCGACCGCCTGGAACTCAAGCAGGAAGTCCGCGTGCCAGGCCTGTCAGCCGAATACCCGGTGATCCGCTGCAACACCCAGGACGTGTGCCTGCTGGTGACCGGCATGGGCCAGACCAACGCCGCCGCGTCCACGCTGGCCCTGGCATTGTCGCCCAAGTTTGACCTGCGCCAGAGCTACTTCCTGATTGCCGGGATCGCCGGCATCAGCCCTAAACACGGGACCATCGGCACCGCAGCCTGGGCGCATTACCTGGTGGAGTTCGGCACCCAGTGGGAGCTGGATTCGCGCGATGCACCTAAAGACTGGCCAACCGGTTACATCGGCATCAACACCAAAGGCCCCAACGAGAAACCACCGTTGGACTACAAGACCGAAGTATTCGAGCTGAACCCCAAGTTGCAGGCCAAGGCGTTTGCCCTGTCGCAAAAGGTTGAACTGAGCGAAAGCAAGGAGTCCAGCGCCTGGCGTAAACACTACCCCGCCGCACCGGCCAACCAGCCGCCGCAAGTCACGCGTTGCGACACACTGGCGGGTAACACCTGGTTCTCCGGCACACGCTTGAGCGAACGCGCCGAGGTCTGGACCAAGTTGCTCACCGACAACAAAGGCGAGTACTGCACCACCCAGCAGGAAGACAACTCCACCTATGAAGCCTTGCTGCGCGCCAGCCGTGAAGGGTTGGTGGATATTCAGCGCTTGGCCGTGGTACGTGCCGGCTCTGATTTCGACCGGCCGTATCCGGGTTACAGCGAAGTGGACAACTTGCTGAAGTACGCGGACCAGGGCGGGTTTGTACCGGCACTGGAGAACCTGTACCGCACGGGCAATCCGCTGGTACAGGCGATCCTGAAGAACTGGTCGGCCTGGGAAAAAGGCGTCCCTGAAGCCTAGTGCAGATAGATCGTTCCCACGCTCCGCGTGGGAATGCCGCCCCGGACGCTCTGCGTCCCGCCGTAGATGGCGCAAGGTGACGCGGAGCGTCACAGGATGCATTCCCACGCAGAGCGTGGGAACGATCTTAAACGTCCGACCGAGAACACACTCGAGCCTGGTGAAGATCAAAATGTGGGAGCTGGCTTGCCTGCGATAGCAGTGGATCAGTCAATCATTCTCTGACTGACAGACCGCCATCGCAGCGATGCGGCGACCCGACAAGCCAGCTCCCACATTCAGGCCGCGGGGTGGGCCACATTCAGCGCCTTGTCGACCAGCAGTTGCACGCCTTCCAGCATCCGGCAGATACCCAGCGCGACATTGCGTTGCGAACCCTCGATTTCAAACGCCAGGTGGTTGGCGATATCACTGATGGAAGCCAGATCCTGGGAAGCATTGACCAGCAAGGTTTCCGTACCCAAGTCTGCGCGCACGGTGAAGATGCCTTCGCTGGATTCAGGAATGGGTTTGCCGGGGTTGAGATAGTGGTTGATCGCGCGGTAGGCGACTTCGTGCAGGGTGCTGGTGTCGTAGTCTTGATGGACTGGGGGGTTGGGGCTGTCTTTGATCATGGTGGAACTCCGTCGACAAGTGAAGCTGCCAACGCTCGCGGTCAAGCGAGGATAAGGTGGCAGCTGTACGCGGGTTGACCGACCGGTTGTCAACGAACCCGGCATACCCAAAGGTATCCCGCGCACAACTGCCGCGACACAATACCTCAGGCATAAAAAAAACGCCTGAGGTTGGTACAGGGCGTAGCGATTCGTTAACAAGTCGGACGGTCAAATCCGGCCGCTGAATTGGCAGCGACGGCAGTGAGGTTAGTCAGCCGGCTTCCGAGCGACAACCTGAAACCTTTGTGGGAAACGTCCGATCAAGAACAGCCCTCAAACCTGGTGAAGATCAAAATGTGGGAGCTGGCTTGCCTGCGATGGCGGTCTGTCAGTCAGAGAGTTATTGACTGATCCACCGCTATCGCAGGCAAGCCAGCTCCCACACTTTTTAACCGCATTAAGGCAGGAAGATGATCTTGTCCGCGCTGCCCTTGTTCACTTCCTCGTAACACTGCACCCCATCTGCCAACGCCACTTCACGCAAGCCTGTCGGCAACGGCAGCGAACCCTCATCAAAAAACCGCCCAAACTGCTCCAGCATCACCGCGCACTGCTCGCAGTTGTAGAGCAATGAATTGATGCCCACCACCGAGCCGCCCTTGCGATACAACGCCAGGGCCGGCAGTTGCACATGCCCATCGACCGGCGCCGCGATGATTGCGATGCGGCCGAACGCGGCTAACCCTGCGACAGCCGCGGGCAGCCAGAAACCGGTAGTGTCGAAGATCACATCGGCACCGCCCTTGAACACCGCATTCACCTGCCCTCCCAATGCGTCCGGTTGGCCCAGGGCAATCGCGTCAAAGCCCTGCGCCTGCAACGCCTCGACCTGATCCGCTTTGCGCACCGCCGCCAGCACCTGCGCACCGCGAATTTTCGCCAGCGCCAACGCCGCGCTGCCTACAGCGCCGTTGGCGCCAATCACCAGCAGCCGCGTGCCTTTGCCGACACCGCTGCGCTCCAGCGCATCCCAAGCGGTGGTGTACGGCACGCCAAGACTGGCAGCCTGGGCAAAACTCAAATGTGTCGGTTTATGCGCGACGCCTTTCGCCGACACCGTGAGGTATTGCGCGTGGGAGCCGTCGGCAAAAAAACCGAGGTCACGGCCGGTGCCCCACACCGCCTGGCCAACCAGTTCCTGGGGGCCTTCCACCACCACACCGGCAAAGTCCCGGCCTGGAATACGCGGCAATGTCGTGTAGGGAAACCGCCCAAGTACGTTTTTAACGTCGCTGGGGTTCAAACCCGCCGCTTTAACCTGGACCAACACTTCACCGGCGGCCGGCAGCGGCTTGGCGACTTCAACGAGACTGAGGGCGGCGAGGTCGCCGGTGGCGGAAAATTGCAGTGCGTTCATGGCCAATATCCATCGAAGGGTAAAAAGGAATCAGGACAACCAACCGCTGACCAGCTCACGCCCCATGGGCCAGAGCCTCTCGCCGATCAACATACCCATCAAGCCCACGAGGGCAATGGCGGGCGGCGCGGGCGAGCGAAAGTCCAGGGCACCATAGATCACGCCGACAAACAGGCCGATGGCGAGGGAAATGAGGTAGTTCATAGGGTTTACGCCGGGTGGGTTGATGCGCCCAGTGTAGTGAGCCCATTCCCGAAGCATCGGCCAAGTGCTTCAGGATTTCGGCCAAAGCCTCAACCGACGTATTGCGACGGCGCCACACCGAGTTCACGGCGGAACATATCGCTGAAGCTGCTCGGCGAATAGCCCAAAGAGCGGGCAATGACGCTCACCGACTGGCCCTGGATCAACTCCGCCACCGCCGTAGCGAGTTGCACCTGACGGCGCCACTCGGCAAAGCCCATACCGAGGTGGTTCTGAAACAACCGCGCCAGCGTGCGCACACTGGCACCCGCCGCCTCGGCATGTTGCTCAAAGGGAATTTCCAGCGAGGGCGCCGCCATCACTGCTTGGCAGGCATTGATCAACCGGCGGTCCGCCCCCAGTGGCATGGCGATGCGGATCTGCGAGCGGCGCGCGCGTTGCAGCTCCAACAGCGCCAGGCCGACCACGGCGTCGTAATAGGCTGTGTCACCGTTATCGCCTTGATCGACCAGCGTGACAATCAGCTCACGCAGCAGCCCGCCGACTTCAATCACTTGCACCTGGCTGTCCAGCGTCGCCGCCAAGACTGGGCGCAGGTAGATATTGCGCATCTGCAAGTCTGAGACCACACGAATCCCGTGCTCCACACCCGGTGGCAACCACACGGCGCGCTGCGGCGGCACCACCAAAGCTTCGCGCGGTGTTTCAACCCACATCACCCCGCTCATTGCGTAGAGCAACTGGCCCCAGTCGTGGCTGTGTGGCTCCACATACAACCCACGCGGGTAGGTCCGCGCCAGCGGTTGCACGGGGACGGCATGATCAGTGAGGTCGGGAGGCGCGGCCAGGGCCATGAAGAGCATATCAATCAAGGGTGAGCGGCCATGGTAATGACCGCCACCCGATAAGCCGAGAGGATTTTTAGCCTTTGGCGGACTTGGCGCACTCGCAGCCCGTCGGCGAGGCACACGGCTCGCCATGCGCATGGTGCTCGGCACAGCCTTGGCAGCAATAGCCCTTGCCGTCTTTCATCACCGCATTAGCACCCAGTACGCAATTGCAATGTGGGCAGGCACAGTTTTCGTTAGCCATGTTCAGACTCCTTTTGCATGGTCGTCCAGGTGCAACGGGCGCCGCACCTTAAGCAGTGACTATAGGCAAGGTTTCAAGGTTCACCGCCGTTAATCGGGCAGGCGGCTATTGCTGCGATACATGAACACCAGCGCCAATGCCAACAGCAGCATCGCCACCACGCGGCTGCCCGACAGCTCGATGGCCGGGTTGCCCAGCCAGCCGAAGTTATCGATCAGCATGCCCATGCCCAACTGCCCGACGATCACCGCCACCGTGGCCACCGCCGTCCCCACCACGGGCACCGCGCCGACCATGACCATCATGTACACCACGCCGAACAAGGCACCGGTCAACTGCCATTTGGGCACATCCAGCAAGCTCACGGCCTGTGCGGGCTCGAAGAAGAAAATCAACAACGCCGTGCTGATTGCGCCCACCGCAAAGGTCAGCAAACTGCTGCGCAACACGCCAACCGTCTGGCCCAGGCGCCCATTGATCGCGGCTTGCACACTCAGCACCGCACCGGCGGCAATCACCAGTACCAATAACAGAATCAGATTCATCGCCTTAACCTCGTGCAATCAGAACAAGTGCCGCCACAATCAACGCCAAAGCTATCCAGCGTTCGCCATTGACACGCTTGCGCGCGGTGCCGAACCAGCCGAAATGGTCGATCAGCACGCTCTTGCCGACTTGGCCCGAGAGAATCGCGATCATGGTCATGGCGATACCGATATGCGGCGTGGCCAAAGTCAGCACCACCACGTACATCGGCCCCAAAAAGCCGCCGATCAACTGCCAGCGCGGCAGGTCGGTGAGTGCCGGGCCTTTTTGCGGGCCGCTGAACAGCAATAGTAAAAACAGAATCGCCGTACCGACGCCAAAGATGCTCAACGTCGCCCACAAATGCCCGACCTGTACACCTAATGGCCCGAGCAAACCGGCCTCAACCGACAGGCCCATGCCCGCCAGAATCACCAGCGGCAGCAAGAGCAAGCGCAAAAGGTTTTTTTTCGGCCTGGCCTGCGCCACGCCCTCGATGGAACTTGCCTGCATACATCACCTGCGCATCAATAAAGGAAACATGGCGCGCATTATCCGGTGGCCGTGCTGTGCGATAAATGGGAGCATGCGGATAACACCTTTGCGCATTACGCACAGCCTGGAGCCACGATGCAGGGTTTGAATGAACTGAGTTTCAAGGCATTGCGCCTGTTTGTAGCCGTGCTGGATCACGGCAGTTTTTCCGAAGTAGCGCGCCGTGAAGGGCTGGCGCCCTCCTCTATCTCGCGGCAAATCCAATTGATGGAACAGGCGCTCGGCCAGCAATTGCTCTACCGCCACACACGTGCGGTCAGCCCTACTGAAGCCGGGCGCCTGCTGGGGCGCCATGCACGCTTGATGCTGGAACAGCTGGAGGCCGCCGGCCAAGCCCTGCAGGAGCAAGAGAGCGAACCCAGCGGGCTGGTGCGCATCAACGCACCGATGGTGTTTGGCCAACGCCACCTGTCACCGTGGCTGGGCGAGTTGTGCCGCCGCTACCCCAAACTGCAACTGGATATCCAGCAAACCGACACCTACGTCGATCCTCTGCAAGACGGCACCGACCTGCTGTTTCGCATCGGCGTGCTTAACGACTCCAGCATGCAAGCGCGCATCTTCGCACCCCAGCGTTTTCGCCTCGCCGCCAGCCCCGCCTACCTGGCCCGACATGGCACGCCACGCCACCCCGAAGAACTGGCCAACCATCACTGCCTGGCCTACAAAGGCATCACCGGCCAGCAGCGCTGGTTCTTTCGCCGCGACCAGGGCGACTGGACGCCCTACAGCGTCAAAGGTCCGATCACCGGCAACCACGCCGACACGCTCACCCATGCGGCGGAGCAAGGCCTGGGGCTGGTGGTGTTTCCGTCCTGGCTGATCGGCGAAGGCTTGCGTGCCGGCACCTTGCAGGCGGTACTCACGGAGTACGACGTGGCGACCACGCTGGAGCCGCAGCAGATTGCCGCGCTATGGCCGGGCAGCCGGCGGCTGTCGCTGAAGGTACGCACGGTGATTGATTATTTTGTGGAGTGTTTTGGGGCGGTGCCCTATTGGGATCGGTGAGCCCGCACCTCACACCGGATAAGCCTTGAAAGGTAAAAATTCCTCGTGGGAAAAGTAGGCCTAGTCTGATTTTTTGCGCCACTATTTTCAGCCGCCGTATGCCAGGCCAGACTCAGGCTACTTCCCCACAGGAGAGACGCCATGAAAGCGCGGCGCCACGGCATAACGGATCCATTAGACCCAGCGAAAGCTCACGCCTCTAAGCTGGCTCATCAGGCCAGTACCGGCCAAATAATCATTATCACCAAGAACGGATGTGCGCTTGCCCAGCCCGTGAAGGCTGGGCAACACCGGGGGCAAAGAATTGGCGTAATGAAGGGAAAACTGACTGTCCCGGACGACTTTGATGCGCCATTGCCTGACGAGGTGCTGGATACGTTCCAGAAGGGTTTGACCTGAAACTCCGATCAAAACAACCACTGCCCTATCAACCACGCATTTGCACCACTGATCAGCGCAAACAGAAACCACGCCAGTAGCCGCGTGGGCAAGCGGTTAACGAATGGCCCCATCAGTTGCTTGTCGTCCGTCATGCGGATCAGCGGGTACAACGCGAATGGCAGCTGCAGGCTGAGCACCACCTGGCTCAGAATCAGCAGTTTGCCAATGGCATCGTCGCCCATCAGCCACACCCCGAGGAACGCCGGGATCAGCGCCAGCCCGCGCGTGATCAGGCGTCGCTGCCAGCACGGAATGCGCAGGTTGAGGTAGCCCTCCATGATCACTTGCCCGGCGATGGTGCCGGTAAAGGTCGAACTCTGCCCCGAGGCCAGCAACGCGATGCCGAACAGGATGCTGGCAAATGCACCGCCCACCAAGGGGTCGAGCAGGTGATAGGCGTCCTGGATTTCGACCACCTCGGTGTGACCGGTCTTGTAGAACGCGGCGGCGGCCAGCACCAGGATCGCGGCATTGACCAGCAAGGCCAAGGCCAGGGAGCCGATGGTGTCGATACGCGCCAGCTTGACCGCGTCCTGTTTGCTGGCGAGGTCTTTGCCGATCAGGCGGGTTTGCACAATGGAGGTGTGCAGGTAGAGGTTATGCGGCATCACCGTGGCGCCAAGGATGCCGATAGCCAGGTACAACGGCGCTGCATCGCTGATGGCCGCCAGTGATGGAGTAAAGCCGCTGAGTACATCCGGCCAGTAGGGTTTGATCAACACCAGCTCGATAAAAAAGCACACGCCGATGGTTGCAACGAGCGCCAGCATGATCGCCTCAAGACGTCGGAAGCCGCGGTTTTGCAGGGCCAGGATCAATAGTGTGTCGAACGCGGTGATGACGATACCGGTGGTCAGCGATACGCCGAGCAACAAGTGAAACGCCAAGGCGCAACCGAGCACTTCAGCCAGGTCGGTGGCGATGATCGATATTTCCGCCAGCACCCATTGCGTGCGCGCGGAGCGTTTGCTGTAGCGCTCACGGCACAGTTGCGCGAGGTCTTTGCCGGTGGCGATGCCCAGGCGCGAGCATAGGCATTGCACCGCCATCCCGGCGAGGCTGGCCAGCAGCACGACGAATAGCAGGCTGTAGCCGTAACGAGAACCGGCTTCGATGGCGGTAGCCCAGTTGCCGGGGTCCATGTAGCCGATGGAGATCAACAGGCCGGGGCCGGCAAACATCAGCGCCCGTTTAAAAAACGAGGCCTTGGGGTCGACGATAACGGAGCCGGCCACTTCTGGCGGGCAGAATGGGGCAGTGGCGATTTTCGGCAGGCTGAATTTCACGCGGTATCCCAGGCAAACACACAAGTCAGAGCCGCAGCTTATCAGTCCGACGCGACCGTGCGCATCACCGTCTCCCTAGGCAGGTCGAACGCCTCGACGACTTGTACCACCAAGTCCATTTCCTGGTTCAACGCTTCGCGCTCCATGCGTTGGCGAATCACGCCAATCACCAAGACTGCCAAGGTGGTGATCGAGTACGCCGGGCCGGAAAACGCACGCACGCCCGTCACCAGCAGCATCGCCGCCGCCAGCGCCTGGCCCACCACCGGAATTGCCGTGGCCGCGCCGCGGCGCAGCATAAACCCGGTGAGGCCCGCCAACGCCGTGCCGCTCAGGGCGGTGGTGGCCGAACGGCCGAGGTCAATGCGATGGAACAAACCCTGTTCTTTTTGCGCGGCGGCCTTGAGTTCGGCGTCGAAGGCCTGGCGGTCGGCGCTGCTGAGTTTTTCCTTGTACTGCTCAATCAGTTTTTCCGCGACCTGTGCCTCGATGTCCGCCAGCACCACGGTTTCAAGCGGCTCATCGAACTTGATACCCAGCCGTTGTGCGACATCTTCGGCGATCTGGCGATAACTCACGCCATGGCCACGGGCGAGGTTCATAAAGCTGTCACCGCCCATGCGTTGCAATTCAATAGCCAGTTTCAACGGTTCACGCACGTCGGCGTCGATCGAGGCACTGCGTTTTTGCGCCATCAACTCAGCCAGAAACTTAAGCTCCTCCGGGCGTGCCTGCACCAAGGCCGGGAACAGTTCCACGTCCTCCTCGGCAAACCGCACTTCGCTGCTACGCAGGTCGGCGCGGATCAGGCCACGCCGTTCCTGTAACAGGTCGGTGTACTGCACCACCGTTTTTAGCTGCGGCCAGTAGGCGGCGTGGTCGAAGGTGGCCAGGTGCACATTGGTAACCTTGGCCTTGAGCGCGGGCGTGACGTCGATCGCATACCGGCCTATGCAACGTTCGATGTCCGGCTTTATCGCCAGCGCCCAGTCCTTGCTGGAGTAGCAGTTGATCACGCGGCCCTTGAGCGGGGCCGTCACTTCATCCCAGGGGCTGGACGTACTGATGGCGCCGCCCATCAGCAACACATTGTTGAGCGGCAATTGGCGGGCGACCTCGGGGCTGGCCAGCAGACTCTTGACCAGGATACGCGCGCCGAGGGAATGCCCGATCAGGTTGATGCGCCGCACGGGCAGCGCTTCGCCGTGCAGGTAATGGGCAAGCTCTGGCAACAACGTCTTGGCCACTTCATCGACACGCGCCTCGACACTTTTGTAATGGTCGAGAAAGTAGGCAATCGCACGGCCCACACCTACCGTTGCCGCGCCCAGGCCGCCACCGCCCAGCAGCGCGGTGATCACATCCTTGACCGGTGCAAACAGGTTTTCCAGAAAATGCCCTGCCGGCCAGAACAGCATCAGGTTGGTTGAGCCTTCGATGCTTGCCAGTTGTTGCGTGAAGTTGCCCAGTTGCTGGCGGTTGAAGAACGCCGAGTAACCGTGAACATAGAGATTGAGCACATCCCCTTGAGGCTCGCCGCACAACAGGAACGTGGGCTTGCGGGTGCGGTGCATTTCATCCCACTGGTGCTGCATGGGCCGATGACTCCTGGTGACGGTGGGCGGCGATAGTACCAAAGCAGGGCCGCCTGCAAGGTGAATCCTGACCAGCGTGTGAGTTTTTCAGAACAACGACACGGCCTTTGACTTGGCCAGGTAGCGCGCCGGGGAATCGCCCAGGTGCCGGCGAAACAACGCGGTGAAGGCGCTGGGGCTGCTGAAGCCCAATGCAAATGCGACCTCGGTGATCGAGGCGCCGTGGCTGAGTTGCGCAGTGGCCTCCAGCAGGCAGACTTGCTGGCGCCAGGCCACGAAGGTCATCCCGGTGGCTTCCTGGAAATGACGGGTAAAGGTGCGCCGACTCATGCTCGACCAACCCGCCATTTGATCGAGTGACACGGTTTGCGCCGGCGCGTCCAGAAAGCGCTGGCAAGCGCTCGCCAAGCGCGGTTCAGCGGGCAACGGCGCACTGAGGGGCAACGCCGGCAGTGTGCCGATTTCGTCGATCAACAGCGTCAATACGCAGTGCCGCCGCACCTCGGACGTTGCCGGTGAACCCGCCGCCAACGCCGCTTCCAAAAGATGCCTGAGCAGTGGCGACACCTCGAACACCTGGCAGTGGCCCTGCAACCCCGCGCGCTCGGCCGCTTGAGCATCGAGGTAGGTATTGAGCATCACCACATCGCCGCGCATGTGCATTTCATGGGCAATGCCACCGGGCACCCAAATGGCCCGCTGCGGCGGCACCACCCAATTACCCAAGTCGGTGAACATTCTTAACGCGCCGGTGGAGGCATAGGCAAACTGGCCGCGCGGGTGCGTGTGCCGGGCAAACACACTGCCGGACGGGTATTCACGCAGGGTCACGAGCGCTTCGGGGTCGTTGTCGTCAAAGGTCGGAATCATGGCCCGATCTTGTCAAAGTATGACCTGACATAGCAAGCGGGCCATGCGCCCGAGTTTTAATATTCACCCCCTTTGAAGCAACGGGTTCAAAGGAACGTCCATGCACAAGAAACACCTGGCACTTGCTCTGTTGGTCACGCTGGCCTGGGGGCTGAATTTCCCCATCACCAAGCTGGGCTTGCGGGCCATCGACCCATTTGTACTCACCGGCCTGCGCTTTGCCCTCGCCGCCTTGCCGTGGGTGTTCTTCATCAAGCGCCCCGCCGTGCCATTCGGTTATGTGGCGGCCTATGGCGTAATCTTCGGCTTGGGCATGTGGGGTGTGATCAACTATGGCATCCAGCTTGGGGTGAGCCCTGGGATTGCCTCCTTGCTCATCCAGCTCAGCGTGTTTTTCACCCTGGGTTGGGGCTGTGTGTTGTTCAAGGAAAAAATTCGCGGCGCGCAGTGGCTCGGCGCTTTTCTCGCCCTGCTTGGACTAACCGGGATCATCGCCAACCAGCAAGGCGAACACGCCGTGCTCGGCGTGCTGATGATTGTGTTCAGTGCACTGGCGTGGAGCATTGGCAACGTCCTCATCAAGACCTCCGGGGTTAAAGAAATCTTTTCGTTCATGGTGTGGGCCAGCCTGTTTCCGCCAATCCCGCTGTTCCTGATGGCTTGGTGGGTGCACGGCAATGCAGCATTCGTAAACCTCCACCCCCACCTCGACCGCACCGCCGTTTGGTCGCTGGTGTTTCAGGTTTACCTGGCCACGCACTTTGCCTACTGGGGCTGGAACACCTTGCTCAAGGCATACCCAGTGTCCACGGTAGCGCCGCTGTCGCTGTTGATTCCGGTGTTCGGCATTGCCAGTTCGATGTTGATACTGGGCGAGCGCGTTGGCGGCGCGAACCTGGTCTTTATCGCAGTGATTATCAGCGGCTTGGCAGTTGGGCTTTATCGCAAACCGATTGTGCATACCAGTAGATAGTCATGGCAAAAATTCAGGATTTTGTTCGTGTATTCGATCTATTAGCCTTCGTCGGGTCTTGTACTCAACCGAGGAAATACCATGAGCATGCCCGAATTTTTCGTCACCCCAGGCTATGGCGACACAATGCGCGAACGCCTGCACTATTCCCAAGCAGTGAAAATCGGCAACCGCGTAGAAACGTCAGGCCAGGGCGGCTGGGACAATGAGTTGCAGATCCCCGCCGACCTCAGTGAAGAAATCGCCCAGGCCTTTCACAACCTGGACCGCACCCTGGCCACCGCCGGCGCGGGTTGGGAGCATGTGATTCACATAAACTCCTACCATGTCGGTGGGTTTGCACCTGAGGTCAACGAAGCAATGGTGCAGCAATACCGGCGCTACATGCCCCACCATGCGCCGATCTGGACGCAAGTCGGCGTCGAGGCCCTGGGACTGCCAGCCATGCGCGTGGAAATACGCGTAACCGCGATTATTCCCTGACCCCGAACGTGCGGATCACCCACTCGGTAAACACCTTGAGCCGCGCACTCTGATGACGGTTGGGTGGGTAAAGGATATGCAAAGGCGTGGCCGGGCGTGACCAACCGGGCAGCACCTCAACCAACTGGCCGGTGTCGAGGTAGTACTGCACGATCGACTTGAAGTGCTGCCCCACACCCAGGCCCGCGAGCAGCATTTCCTTGAGACCGTTGCCTTCGTTAGTCGAAAAGGCGCAGTCGTTGACCTCGATACGTTGCTGGCCCTGCTCAAAAATCAGCGGCTCCGGCTTGCCCGACCCAGCAAAAAAATACCCGGCCCTGAGGTGGTTGTTTACAAGGTCTTCGGGCGAATCCGGCAAGCCACGGCGCGCCACATAACTGGGTGCCGCACAGGTCAGGTATTCAAGGTCGGCGACCTTGCGCCCGATCATCGCCATGTCTTCCAGCTTGCCGGCACGAATCACACAATCGGCACCCTCCCCGACGATATTCACCGCACGGTCGCTGATGCCCAAGGCGATGGTGATATCAGGGTACTCACGATGAAAGTCCACCAGCGCCGGAATCAATAGGCAATTGGCAAACGAGGCCGGTGCATCCACGCGCAGGTGCCCGCCGGGCTTAAGGATCTGCCCGCGTGCGGCGCTGTCCACTTCATCCAGCTCAGCCACCAGCCGTCGCGCATGGCGGTAATACTCCAACCCTTCAAGCGTGGGCGCCAGTGCGCGCGTGGTTCGGTGCATCAGCTGGGTGCCCAGGTGTTTTTCCAAGTCAGTGATGAGTTTGCTGACGGTAGAGCGTGGCAGCGCCAACTGGTCGGATGCGCGGCTGAATGAACCGGTGTCGATAACACGGACGAAGGCGCGCATGGCCAGGAGCTGGTTCATTGGAGTGGTCCACTGTGACTTAGTGAGCGAAGTTGTCGATCTTGACCTGGCCATCCGGGAACGTCGCGATGATTTCCAACTCGCCGCCCATCGCCCGGATATAGTCCCGCAGCGTGCTGATGTACATGTCGGTACGCCGCTCCATCTTGGAAACCGCCGCCTGGTTGATATTCAATGCCTTGGCCAGGCTTTCCTGGCTCAGCTGTTGGGCTTTGCGCAGCTCGTGCAGGGGCATTTCCTTGAGATGCTGGCGGAACAGTTGCTCGGCCTCGGCACGCGACTCTGGGGTCATGCGCGCTTGAAGTTCAGCGAATTTTTTAGCCATGGTGACGGGCCTCTCTACGCAATGTTTGCAAATGGATGTCGTACACATTTTCCGCCAAGGGCACATGCACCTCGTACCACCTGGGGTGTGCGGCTTTATCGCCGCCGATCAGCAGGACGGCGCAGCGCCTGGGATCAAATGCATACAGCACTCGATAGGGCCGGCCGGCATGCCGGACCCGCAGTTCCCGCAGGTTGCCATGCCGGGAGCCCTTGATATCACTGGTGTGGGGGAAGCCCAGGCCCGGCCCTAAAAGCCCCAGCAGATCAACGCTGGCGGACACAGAGACTTGCTCCTTTACGCCCAGCTCATCCCACCATTCTGCGAATTCATCCGTGTATTCAACGTCCCAGTCCATGCGAATATGCCACCTAAGGAATATAAACTCAAGGGCATACTTTAGATTCAGACAAGGCAGTATTGCCAGCCGGGTTCCAGGCGAAATTGTTTGTACATCCTTCTGACCAGACGCAAGGCAACAACCCCGCCACCTGCGCAAAAAATCGAATAGCGTTAAGAAATATTTCCCAAAAAAAACCGCCCTTTCGGGCGGTTAAAAGTACTCGGCTTTGATCAGAAACCGAGGGAGAAGCTGATCGTCATCGCATGGTCTTTATCGTTGCGCGACAGTTGGCCGGAATAGCCCAGGCCCAACTTGCCATTCTGACTGATCTGGTAGTCCAGGCCCGCTTCCACCACCGCGCTGTCCTTGGCGATCGGCACACCTTGGGTGCTGAACGATGCACCGCCGTTGACAAAGCTCAGGTCGGCATCCGGCTTGGTGTCGCCGAAGGCATGACGCCAGCCGATGCTGCCCCGTGGGGTAATTTTCGAGCCGTTGCCCAGGGTGATGGTCTGGCCGATGCGCACGCCCAGTGTCGAGAAGGTCACGTCCTGATCGGCATCGCCGCGCAGGGCCGCCGAGCCGCCTTTTTCCTTGAGGGTGTCGCTGTCGTAGTTGACGTACGCCAGGCCGGCGAACGGTTCTACCACCACCTTGCCGGTTTCAATGGTGTAGCCCACTTCACCGAACACTTGTGCGCTACGCGCTTTGTAGTCGGCTTTGAGGCGCTGGCCCACGCCGCCTACGGCCACGTCGCGTTTGCTTTCGATGTCGTGCCAGCTGTACGCCACGCCCATGCGCGCGGCGAAGGCTTCCTGCTGGTACGCGGTGTAGGCCATCAAGTGGTAGCTGTCGACGTCGGCGCTGGAGCTGCGGCGCTTGGCGTCCAGGTCGCTGCGGGTGTAGCCGGCGGCCACACCGACGCGCCAGGCGTCATCCACTTGCTTGTCAGTGCCGAGCAGGAAGCCGCCAAGGTTGCGGTCCAGTTTGGCGGTGTTGCTGTCGCCGCCCATGTGGCCCCAGGTGCCCAGTACGCGCATCCAGCCGACCATCTCGCCGTGGCAACCGGCGCTGCTCAGGCGGTTTTCGCTTGGCGCGAGGCTGTTGCGTGGGTCGTCTTCGCGGTAGCAGCCGGGCTGGCGCAGGCGCTCGTTGACTGCGTCACGCACGTAACGCGAATCTTCGAGCATGGCGCTGGCGGTGCTGGCGTGAATTTCCCCAGACAAGCTATCGAAGGCGGCGCGCGCCCCGACGGCATCGGAGTTGAGCAGCGCGTTCTGCACCGCTGCGCCACCCACCGCAGCACCGCTGTCCAACGCGGCGGCCACGCCACGTTGGTTACCGGTAGCAGCCACGCTGGCGTAGCTGACGTTGTTGCGGCTAACCGCCAGCGCCACTTGAGTTGGGCTGTAGTTCAACGCGGTATTGAGGAATGCCAGGTTCTCCAAGTTGGTGGTGCTGAAGGTGCCGTTTACCGCGCTGGCGGTCAGCAATGTGTAGGTGGTGGGGCCGGCGTACGGCGCCAGGTTGACCACATTTAGCGTACCGCCCAGGTTCGCCGTACCACCGATGGCCAGGGAGCCGGTTGACGACGGGGTGATGAGCAGGTTCAGCGCACCGGTGCTGGCGTTGGTGAAGTTACCGGCCACCGTCAGCTTGCCGCCATCAGGTGTCACATTGCCGTTGTTGACCAACGCGCCGACGCTGCCGTTGCCGGTCAGGCCTGCACCGTTGGCGACAGTCACCTGCCCACCGAACACCGTGCCTGGGTTGGCCGCGTTGCCGACTTGCAATACGCCCTGGTCCACTGCCACCGTGCCGCTGAATGGCTGGTTGCCGGTCAGCAACAGCGCGCCTGCGCCTTGTTTGGTAATGCTGCCGGTTCCGCTCAATACGCCATTGAAGGTGCCGTTAGTGGGTTGGACAAACAGCAGCCGCGCATTGTTGAGGATGCGACCCTGCAAGCTCAGCGTGTTACCGGCCAGCGTACCGCCACTGACGGTCGTGCCACCGGAGTAGGTGTTGGCGCCGGTCAACAGCAAGGTGCCTGCGTCGAGTTTGTTGATCGCGCCGCTGCCCACGATGGGTGCAGCCACTTCGGTGGTCACGCCCGAGTTGACACGCACCACTGCAGTACCGGTTGGCGACAAGGTCCCACCTGCGCCTGCCGTCAGCGTGTAACCAGGGTCAAGGAATTGCAGGCCAGTGAAGCCTTGGTTGCCAACCACCGTGACAGTACCGCCCTGCCCGCCGAACACGGCAAACTGGTTATTTGACGCCTGGCCCTGGGTACCGGTTGGATCGGTCCAGTTGGTGCCTGGGCCCCAGGTGCCGCTGCCGCCGGTGATGGTGCCGTCCGGGTTGGTGGTGCCGCCGTTCCAGAACTGGATTTGCCCCGGCGTGGTTTGCACCAGCAGGTTCAGTTGGTTGGCCAGCGACGTTTGCAGGCTCAGGTTGCCCAGGCCGACCGGCAGCGAGCCGAGGGTCAGGCCGTTATCGGTCAAGGTGCCGCCGTAGCGGAACAGTTGATAAACGCCGAGGCCAAAGCCACCGGCATCGGTCACATTAAGGGTGCCGTCGAGGGTCAGGTTGCCCGCCACATTCACCGCCGTGGTGGACGCGCCAGGTGCGCCGAGGGCGAAGTCCAGGGCAGTACCCGACGACAACGCCAGCGAACCCACCGACAGCGGCGTTGCCGCCCCGGCCTTGAGGGTCGAGCCATCGGCCATCGTCACCGCGCCGCCCAGGCTGCCGCTGCCGCCAAGGGTCGCGCCGCTGGCCACCTGCACCGCTGCGCTGTTCAAGCTGCCGTTGACCAGCAAGCTGCCGGCGTTGACGTTGGTGTTGCCGGTGAAGGTGTTATTGCCGCTCAACAGCAACGCGCCAGTACCGATTTTATTCAGCACGCCTGCGCCGGTAAGGTTACCGGTGTAGGTGCCATCGGTGCCTTGCTCGAAGGTCAGGGCCGCATTGTTGGCAATCGCGCCTTGCAAGCTGTTGGTGTTGCCAGTGGTGGTGCCGCCGTTGAGCGTGGTGCCGCCGCTGTAGCTGTTGGCGCCGGTCAACAGCAGCGCGCCGTTGCCGTTTTTCACCAGGCTGCCGGTGCCGCTGACCACGCCGTTGAGGGCCAGGTCATGGCTGCCGGCCAAGGTCAGCGGGCCGCCCAGGCTGATCGCGTTGGCCAGTTGCAGGTCGGTGCCGCCATCCAGCGCCGCAGCGCCGCCGACGGTGAGCGCGCCGCTGCCCAATGCGCCGTTATTGCCCAGGGTCAGTTGCCCGGCGTTCAGGCCGGTGCCGCCGCTGTAGGTGTTGGCGCCGTTGAGCGTCAGGGTGGCCGCGCCTTTTTTCAGCAGGCTGCCATTGCCGCTGATACCACCGTTAAGCGTCAGCGCATTGCTGCCGCCGATGGCCAGTGCGCCGTTAAGTACCGCAGCGTTGCCGAGTGTAACGGCGCCGTTGCTGTCCAGGGTGGTGCCGTCGGCCGCCGTCAGTGCGCCACTGCCCAGCGCGCTGTTATTGCCAACCACCAGCATGCCGCCATTCAGCGCAGTGCCGCCGGTGTAGGTGTTGGTGCCGTTAAGCACCAAGGTACCCGTGTCGAGTTTGGCCAGGGTGCCGGCGCCGCCGAGGGTGACGCCCAAGGTTGCGGTGGTGTTCGGATCGACGCGAATCGCCGTGTTGCCGGTGCCGCCGTTGACCAGGTTAAGCACGCCTGCCGTACCGGAAGCCAGGTTGTAGCCATCGGTGACGAACTGCATGCCGGTGATGTATTGCGTGCCCTCCACGGTCACGTTGCCCGCTGTGCCCTGGAACACTGCAAAGCTGTTGTTCCAGTTCTGGTTCAAGGTGCCGTCAACGTTGGTCCAGTTGGTGGTGCCAGTGCCCCAAGTGCCGTTGCCGCCGTCGATAGCGCCGTTGCCGATCAGGCTGGCGCCGTCCCAGAACTGCACGGTGGTGTTGGGCGCAGTCACCAGCAGGTTGACCTTGTTGCTGATGGCCGTCTGCACTTGCACATCACCCGGAATCACACTGCTCGGCAAACTGCCAAGCGCCAGGCCATTATTGGTGAGTGCCCCGCCGTAGTTGATGATGTTGTAGACGCCGCTGCCAAAGCCACCGATATCAGTGACATTGAGCTTGCCGCCCAAGATCAGATCGCCGCCGACATTCAGCAACCCGCTGCCACCGCCCACCACCGGTACACCGAGGCCGACGTCCAGGTTGGCGTTATTGCCCAGCACCAGCGAGCCCACCGACAGCGTGCTGCCGGAAGTCAGACCGATATGCCCGCCATCGGCCACCGTCACCGCGCCCGCCAGCGAACCAGTGCCGGTCAGCGTCGCGCCGGTATTGACCGCCACCGTGCCGCTGGCCAGTGAGCCGCTGACATTCAAGGTGCCGCCATTGACGTTGGCCGCGCCGCTGATGCCATTGGCGCCGCTAAGGTTGAGCACACCGCTGCCGTTTTTATCCAGGTTTCCGGCGCCGTTGAGCGTGCCTGCGAAAGTGTTGTCGAGGTTGCTGCCACCCACCGCCAGTGTGCTGCCGCCCGCGACTTGAACCGCACCGTTGCCGGCCAAGGTATTGACGCTGGCGTTGCCGCCCAGATTGAGGCTGGCACCGCTGCCGACGTTGACGCCGGAGGTGTTGCCCAGCGCGCCGTTACCTAGTGTGGTCACACTGCCGCCGAGCACATTGAGAGGGCCGGAGAAGGTGTTGTTACCACTGAGCAGCAAGTCTGCCGCGCCATTTTTGATCAGCGCCGCATTGCCGGCCAGCACACCCGTAAGGCTCAGGTTGTTGTTACCGGCCACACTGAGGTCGGCATTCAGGTTGACGGCGTTCGCCAGTACCAGCGGCACGCTGTTGTCCAACGTACTTGCGCCAGTGATGGTCAAGGCGCCCGTACCCAAGCCCGTGGCATTGCCGACCGTCAGCGTACCGGCCGCGAGTGACGTGCCGCCGCTGTAGGTATTGGCGCCGTTGAGGGTCAGGTTGGCAGTGCCGTTCTTGATCAGCGCTCCGGTGCCATCGACCACACCGCCAAGCGCCAGGTCGTTGCTGCCAACCACGGTCAGCGCAGCATTGAGCGTGGTGTTATTGGCCAGCGCCACTGCGGCACTGGTATCCAGCGTCGCTGCGCCGTTGACAGCAAGATTGCCGGTGCCAAGTGCCGAACCATTGCCCAGTACCAAACCACCCGCGTTCAGTTGCGTACCGCCGAGATAGGCATTGTTGCCGTTGAGTGTCAGGTTGCCCGCCCCGCTTTTAGTCAGGCCACCGGCGCCGCTGACCAGCCCATTGAGGGTCAGGTCGGCGCTGCCGAGAATGCCCAGGTTGCCTGCCAGATTCACGGCATTGGCCAGGCTGACTGCACTGCTGGTATCCAGCGTGGTGCCGGCCGCCGCATTCAACGCGCCGGTACCCAGCGCCGTGTTGGAAGCCAGGATCAGCCCGCCAGCATTCAACGCAGTCGGCCCTGCATAGGTGTTGTTGCCACTCAAGGTCAGGTTGGCGATGCCATTTTTAATCAGGCTGCCGGTACCGGCCACAGTGCCGGCCAGGGTCAGCGCGTTGCTGCCGCCAACCGTCAGCGTGCCGTTGACGTTCACAGCATTGGCCAGGCTGACAGCGGCATTGCTGTCCAACGTGGTGCCATTGGACGTGGTCAACGCACCGCTGCCCAACGCGCTGTTATTGCCGACCACTAAACTGCCGCCATTGAGCGCGGTGCCGCCGGTGTAGGTGTTGGCGCCATTGAGTACCAGGGTGCCCGCATCCAGCTTGGCCAGGGTGCCGCCGCCATTGAGGGTGACGCCCAGGGTGGCTGTGGCATTCGGGTCAACGCGCACGGCGGTGTTGCCGCCGGTGCCATTGAACAAGGTCAAAGCGCCCGCCGTGCCGCCGACCACGTTGTAGCCGTCGGTGACAAATTGCAGACCGGTAATTGCTTGGGCGCCGTCCACAGTGACGGTACCCGCCGTGCCCTGGAAGACCGCAAAGCTGTTTGGCGTCCAGGCGGCGTTGAATGAACCGTTGACGCCTGTCCAGTTGGTGGCGGCGGTTGTCCAGGTACCGCTGCCGCCCTCGATGCTGCCGTTCCCGGTGGTCTGGCTGCCATCCCAGAACTGTACGGTGGTGTTGCCATTAACCAGCAGGTTGATCTGGTTGCCGATCGCTGTTTGCAGGTCCAGGTCGGTGGCCGGGATATTCACCGGCAGGCTGCCCAGTTGCAGGCCGTTATTGGTCAGGCCGCCGGTGTAGTCGATCAACCGGTAGATACCGGCGCCGAAGCCACCGATATCGCTCACATTCAGCGTGCCGTCCAGGGTCAGGTTACCGCCCACATGAATCAGCGCCGTGCCGCCGGTAGACGGTGCGCCGAGCCCGGTATCGAGGTTGGAGTTGGCGTTCAGTACCAGCGAGCCGAGCGTCAGGGTATTGCCCGAGTTGACCGCCAGGTGGCCGCCGTCGGCAATGTTGACGGCCCCCACCAGGGTGCCGTTGCCGCCGAGAGTGGCGCCACTAGCCACGTTCACGTTGGTACTCGCCAGAGCGCCGTTAACCAGCAGGCTGCCGGCGTTGACCTGGGTGTCACCGGTCAACACGCTGAGGCCGCCAAGGGTCAAGGCACCGCTGCCGATTTTGTTAAGACCGCCCAACCCGGCGAGTACGCCGCCGAAGGTGCTGTCGAGGTTATTGCTGCCGACACTCAAGGTGCTGCCGGTGCCGACAACGGCCACGCCGTTGCCGGTCAGTTCACCCAGGCTGGCCGAACCGCCGAGGTTCAATTGCGTACCACTGCCCAGGTTGACCCCGGCGCCAACGCCCAGCGCGCCATTGCCCACGGTGGTCAGGCTGCCGGTTTGCACATCGAACAGGCCGGAGAAGGTGTTGTTGCCGGTCAGGGCCAGGTCGCCAGTGCCGGTTTTGATCAGATTGGCGCTGCCCCCCACCACACCCGCCAGCGTCAGGTTGTTATTCAGGCTGCCCACCGTGAGGTTGGCGTTGACGTTGACCGCATTGGCCAGCACCAGTGGCGTGCCATTGTTAAGGTTGGCCGCACCGCCCACCGTCAAGGCGCCCGTCCCGAGCGCTGTCGCGGTGCCCAGGGTCAAGGTACCCGCATTAAGGGTCGTGCCGCCGCTGTAGGCATTGAGGCCATTGAGGGTCAGGTTGGCCGCGCCATCCTTGACCAGCGCGCCGGTGCCGGTGAGCAGGCCGCCCAGAGCCAGGTCATTGTTGCCAGCGACCGTCAAGGCAGCGTTCAGCACAGCACCATTGCCGATGCTCAGCGCGCTGCTGTTATCCAGCGTCGACGCACCGCCGACGGTCAGGTTGCCCAGGCCCAGCGCGAGGTTGTTGCCCAAGGTCAAAGTACCCGCGTTCAGCGTCGTGCCGCCGAGGTAGGTATTGGCGCCATTGAGGATCAGGTTGGCTGCGCCATTTTTAGTCAGGCTGCCAGCACTATTGATTACACCGCCCAAGGTCAGGTCAGCCGTACCGCCGATACCCAGGTTGCCTGCCAGGTTGATCGCGTTGTTGGCGGTGACCGCCGTGCTGGCATCCAGCGTGGTGCCGCCTGCCGCATTCAACACGCCAGCGCCCAAGGCATTGTTGGCGGCCAGGATCAGCCCACCTGCGTTCAAGGCCACCGGCCCCAGGAAGGAGTTACTTGCGCCCAGGGTCAAAGTGGCCGCGCCGTTTTTGATCAGGCCGCCAGCGCCGCTGATCCCGCCGTTAAGAGTCAGTGCATTGCCGCCCGCGACAATGGTATCGCCGTTCAAGAACACCGCGTTGCTCAACGTAATTGGAGCATTACTGTCCAGTGTCGTCCCGGCCGCTGTGGTCAACAGGCCGCCGCCCAGTGCAGTGTTGCTACCGACGATGAGCTTACCGCCATTGAGCAAGGTGCCACCGGTATAGGTGTTGACGCCGTTGAGCACCAGGGTGCCGGTATCGAGCTTGTTGAGGGTGCCGGCGCCATCGATATTCACGCCAATGGTCGCGGTTGCGCCCGGATCAACCCGCATCGACACATTGCCGTTAGCGCCATTGATCGCGGTCAATTGCCCGCCTGCGCCGCTGACCAGGTTGTAGCCATCGGTCGCAAACTGAAGACCGGTAAAGGCTTGCGGGCCTTGCACGGTGACGGTGCCGGCAGCGCCGGTGAATACCGCAAAACCGCTGGCCCAAGGTGAGTTGGTCAGGCCATCGGCCGACGTCCAGTTGGTACCGCCCGCAGTCCAGATGCCGGTGCCGCCATCCACTACACCGTTGGCGACAGCTTGGCTGCCGTCCCAGAAGCGGATATTGGGCACCGACACCACCAGGTTCACCTGGTTGCCGACCGAGGTTTGGACCAGCAGATCGCCGAGGCCATAACCCACGGGAACACCGGCTACCGTCAGGCCACCGGTCAGGCCGCCGGTGTAGTTGATCAGGCGATAGGTGCCCGCGCCAAAACCACCGGCATCGGTCACGTTCAGGTTGCCGGCAAGCGCCACGTTACCGCCGACATTGAGCAAGGACGTGAGGGATGGCGAACCGAGAGCAACATCCAGGTTGCCACCGGCGACCATGTTCAGCGAACCGGCCGACAAGGTATTACCGCTGCTCAACGCCAGATGGCCGCCATTGTTGACATTCAATGCGCCCAGCAGCGAGCCGGTACCGGTCAGCGTACCGCCGTTGTTGACGTTGACCTGGGCACTGGCCAGGGAACCACTGAGGTTCAAGGTGCCTGCATTGATCGCCGCGTTGCCAGTGACGCCATTGATGCCGGTAAGGTTGAGGGTGCCGGTGCCGACCTTGATCAGCCCGCCAGTACCACTCACATCACCATCGAACGTACTGGTGGTGTTGACCCCGCCAACGGTCAAGGTGTTGGCGCCACTGAGTTGCACGCTACCGCTGCCGCTCAAGCCGGCCAGGCTGACGTCGGCGGCCAGGTTGACCCCGGCACCTGCACTTACGTTAACCCCGGAAGTGCTGCCCAGGGCATTGGCATTGACCAGTGTCAGGCTGCCGGAGACCACGTCCACGGCGCCGGTGAAGGTGTTGTTGCCGGCCAGGGTCAGGTCGGACAAGCCATTTTTGATCAGGTTGCCGGCGCCGCTCACCACGCCGTTGAAGCTCAGGTCGTTGTTGCCTGCGACGGTGAGGTCAGCGTTCAGCGCAATCGCATTGCCGATGCCAAAGGACGCGCTGTTGTCCAGGGTCGCCGCGCCGCCGACGGTCAAGGCACCGCTGCCCAGGCCATTGGCGTTGCCCAGGGTCAAGGACCCGGCATTGAGGGTGGTGCCGCCGCTAAAGGTGTTGTTGCCGTTGAGGGTCAGGTTGGCCAGGCCATTTTTGGTCAGCGGCCCAGCCCCACTGAGCACACCGGCCAGGGTCAGGTTATTGGTACCGCCTGCCGTCAACCCGGCGTTGAGCACAACGTTGTTGCCCAGGTTGAATGCCCCGCTACTGTCCAGCGTCGACGCGCCGCCAACGGTCAAGTTACCCAGACCCAGGGCTGAGTTGGAGCCAGCCGTGAGGGTGCCAGCATTGAGCGTGGTGCCCCCGAGGAAATTGTTGGGGCCGTTGAGTAACAGGTTGGCGGCGCCGTTTTTAGTCAGGCTGCCAGCGCCATTGAGCGTACCGGCCAGCGTCAGGTCGGCGGTGCCACCAATGCCCAGGTTGCCGGCCAGGTTGACTGCGTTGTTCAACGTGGCAGCCGCATTGGCATCCAGCGAAGTCCCGCCTGCCGCATTCAAGGCCCCGGCGCCCAGCGCGCCGCTCGCCCCCACCACCAGCTTGCCGGTATTCAATGCCGTGCTGCCCAGGTAGGTGTTCGCGTGGTTGAGCACCAGGTCGCCCGCGCCGTTCTTGATCAGGCCGCCGACGCCGGCCACCGTACCGCCCAGGGTCAGTGAGTTGGCACCGTTGAGGGTCAGGTTGCCGCCCAGATTGATGTTATTGCCCAGGCTCACCGCTGCACCGCTTTGCAACGTGGTGCCTGCCGCCGCGTTCAACGCGCCGGTGCCGAGGGCAGTGTCGGAGCCGACCACCAGTGTTCCTGTATTCAGCGCAGTAGGGCCGGTGTAAGTATTCGCGCCATTGAGAACCAGGTCGGCCGCGCCGTTTTTAATCAAGCCGGCTGCGCCGCTGATAACCCCGCCGAGGGTCAGCGCATTCGCGCCGCCTGCGGTCAGGTTGGCGTTCAGGGTAATTGCGTTGTTGAGGCTCAGCGCTGCATTACTGTCCAGGCTGCCCGTGCCCGCCACGGTCAGTGCGCCAGTACCCAGTGCTGCGGCGTTGCCCAGCGTGAGGCCGCCGGCGTTCAACACCGTGCCGCCTTGATAGGTGTTGGCGGCACCGAGCACCACATTGGCCACGCCGTTTTTGATCAGTGCTGAAGTGCCGCCGATCACGCCGTTTAATGTCAGCGCGTTAGTGCCGACCAGCGCGAGGTTGGCGCCCAGGTCGATGGCATTGGCCAGGTTGACCCCGCCGCCGTTGTCCAGCGCTGCAGCGCCGGTCACGGTCAATGCACCAGTCCCCAGCGCGCCGCTGTTGCCAACGCTCAAGGTGCCGGCACTGAGCGTGGTACCGCCCTGGAAGGTGTTCGCGCCGTTGAGGTTCAGCGTCGCGGCGCCGTTCTTGGTGAGGCCGCCGGTGCCGCCGACGACGCCAGTGAGACCGAGGTTATTGCTACCGGTAATATTCAGGTTGCCGGTCAGGTTCAGCGCATGGTTGACGATCAAGGCTGCGCTGGAATCCAGGGTGGTGTTGTCGGCGGTGTTCAAGCTGCCGCCAACCCCCAGGGCCGTGTTATTGCCCAGTGTGAGGGTGCCGGCATTGAGGTTGGTGTCACCGGTAAAGGTGTTGGCACCGCTGAGCGTCAAACCGGCGGTGCCGTTTTTATTCAAACTGCCCGTGCCGGAAATCACCCCGCCCAGGCCGAGTGCCTGGCTACCGCCCAAGGTCAGGGCGCCGGTCAGGTTGACCGCGTTAGCGAGCGTGACCGCCGTCGTGGCGTCCAGCGAGGTGCCCGCAGCCGTATTCAGCGCGCCCGTGCCCAGGGCGGTGTTGGAACTAAGCAGCAAGCCGCCGGCATTCAGCGACGTTACACCGCTGCGGGTGTTGTTACCGGCCAGGGTCAGCAGACCCGCGCCGGTTTTGGTCAGGCCGCCAACGCCGGACATCACGCCGTTCAGGGTCAGTGGGTTGGCGTTGAGCAAGTTGAGATCGCCGGTCAAGACCACGTTGTTGTTCAGTAGCGAGGCGCCGCTGGTGTTCAGGTTGGCAGTGCCCGTCACATTCAGGTTGCCGCTGCCCAGGGCATTGTTATTGCCCAGCACCAGCGTGCCGGCGCCCAGGCTGGTGGCGCCGCTGAAGCCGGTGTTGACGCCATTGAGCGTCAGGCTGCCCGCGCCACTCTGGGTAAGCCCGCCGTTGCCGGTAATGGTGCCGTTCAGGTTCAGCGCACCGGCCACATCGGTGATCAGGTTGCCGGTAAGGGTGAGCGCGTTGGCAAGGTTGACAGTACCGGGCGCCTGCAAGGTTGTTGCCGCCGTGACGTTAACAGCGCCGCTGCCCAGCGCCAGGTCATTGCCCAACTGAACTGAACCGCCGGACAGCGTGGTGGGGCCAGTGTAAGTGTTGGCGGTATTGAGGATCAGTTGACCGGTGCCCGTTTTGGTCAAGCCGCCGGAGCCCGAGAGCACGCCGCCCAGGGTCAGCCCGGTATTGGCGCCCTGAACGGTCAACCCGCCGGTGCCCAGCGTGAGCAGGTTAGCCAGCGTCAGGTTATTGGCCGTTGCCTCGATAATCCCGCCATTGGCGGTGATTGCCCCAGTACCGAACGTCGCACTGTTATCGAACTGCGAAATGCCGCCATTGAGCGTTGTACTGCCGCTGACCAACGGCCCCTGGAGCGTCCAGGTGCCACCATTGATGGTCAGGTTGTTGAAGTTGACATAGGTGGCGCTGGACGCCGTGCCGGTGCCGCTGCTACCGGTGGCGCCGGGGTTTTGCAGGATCAAGGTGTTAGTGCCACCGAGCCCGCCATCAATTTGCCCGGTCGGCGCGAACCCCAAATTGACCCCAAGCAGGCCGCCCAAGGCAAGCCCAAGCCCCCCGCCAGTAGAAACACTGGAGCCGGTGACCGCCGTGAAGGTGTTAGTGCTGGCGGCGCCCATCGACAATCCGCCAATGATGCTGCCGCTGTTGAGGAAGGTGTTGCCGCCCGTCGAGGCCTCGAACGCCATACGCCCGGTGATTGTGCCGGTGTTGACCATGTTCACCTGAGAGCCGCCGTGCACGGCTACCACCGGCGCGTCAGACGATAACAGGCTCAGGCCCAGCAATGCAGAGGAACCGATGGCACCGTTGTTGGTGATGGTGGTGGTGCCCGTGGCGCCGTTATTGATATTCAGCGCCATGCCGTTAAGGGTGCTCAGGCCGACACCGAGAAGGCCCGAAGTGCCTTTCATGACCCCGGTAGCAAGGTTGGTGACACTTACCGTACCCGACGCGCCGGTGCCTATCACCGTACCGTTGCTCAGCAGCGTAACCAACCCCAGTATCGAAGGATCGATGGTGCCCGCGTTGTTCAACGTGATGTTGTTACCCGCAAGGTTCATCGCGGTGCCACCCAACAACGCATTGATGGTTGAGCCAACGGACACGCCAACCGTCAGGTTATCCACCGCGCTGGAAAAGAGATTGCTCTGCAGGATTGACGCCGTGCCCGTACAGGTCACGGAATCACCCGATACCGGGCTGGCGGGCGTACAAGCTGCCATCACCTGTTGGCTCGACAAGCCAATCAACATCCCCGCGACGCCGAGGCGGATAGCAAGTGACAGCGCAGAAATACGAGGTACAACGGCAGTAGCAAGTCTTCTATCCACGCTCAACTCCTTGTGGTCCAAGCCTGTCATCCATGAATGCGTAGAAGCTCAACCTGATTGACCCACACGCATCGAATTCGAGATACCTGACCGTGGTGACAACTGATCCAATTTGTCGAAACGGTAGTAGACCTACAGAAAAGTCATTGAATTAAATGGTATTAATACTTTCGTAAGCGCCGCGTAAGAAGGGGATTACAGCCAGCATCCATTGACTGTCGCGACATAAATACAAGTTTCCAAATGTAAAAAACGCTCTAATAGCGCCCTGTAGATTCGCTTTAAAGATCTGGGAGATCTCAATGCCCCATGAAGGCAACCTGTTACAAGCAGCCGTGGTGTTCCTGCTCGCCGCTGTGTTAACCGTGCCTTTGGCCAAGCGCCTGCAACTGGGCGCCGTGCTGGGCTATCTGTTTGCCGGTGTGATCATCGGCCCGTCGGTGCTGGGCCTGGTGGGCAACCCGCAGAGCGTCGCGCAGTTCTCTGAACTGGGTGTGGTGTTGCTGCTGTTTATCATCGGCCTGGAGCTGTCGCCCAAACGTTTATGGGTGATGCGCAAAGCGGTGTTCGGGGTTGGCCTGGCTCAGGTGGTGCTCACCGGCGTGGTGATGGGCGTGGTGGCGTTGTGGCTGTTTGACCAACCCTGGAACAGCGCGATCGTGCTGGGCCTGGGCCTGGCGCTGTCCTCCACGGCGTTTGGCCTGCAAAGCCTGGCCGAACGCAAGGAACTCAACCAGCCCCACGGGCGCCTGGCGTTTGCCATCCTGCTGTTCCAGGACATCGCGGCGATCCCGCTGATCGCCATGGTGCCGCTGCTGGCCGGCAGCGATCACCCGACCACCGAAGCCCAGGGCGTGCAACACGTGCTGCAGATTCTGGGCAGCATCGCCGTGGTGATCATCGGCGGGCGTTACCTGCTGCGCCCGGTGTTTCGCATCGTTGCCAAGACCGGCCTGCGCGAAGTGTCTACCGCCACCGCGCTGCTGGTGGTGATCGGCACCGCCTGGTTGATGGAACTGGTCGGTGTGTCCATGGCCCTCGGTGCGTTCCTCGCCGGGCTGCTGCTGGCCGACTCGGAGTACCGCCACGAACTGGAATCCCAGATCGAGCCGTTCAAGGGCCTGCTGCTGGGCCTGTTTTTTATCAGCGTGGGCATGGGCGCCAACCTCAGCCTGCTGCTCAGCACGCCGCTGATGGTGATCGGGCTGACCTTGCTGCTGATCGGCCTGAAACTGCCGCTGCTGTACGCCGTGGGCCGGCTGGTGGGTGACCTCAACCGCGAAAGCGCCTTGCGCCTCGGTATTGTGCTGGCCGCAGGCGGTGAGTTCGCTTTCGTGGTGTTCAAGATCGGCCGCGACCAGGGCCTGTTCGAGCCGCACCTTTACGACGTGCTGGTGCTGACCATCACCCTGTCCATGGCGGTGACGCCGCTGCTGTTGTTGGTGTGCCCCAAGCTGTTCAAACACAAGGCCAAGACCGTGGAGGTGCCGGAGGAATACCGCACCATCGAAAGCGATGCGCCGCGTGTGGTGATCGCCGGCATGGGCCGTATGGGCCAGATCGTCGCGCGGATCCTGCGCGCGCAAAACATCTCGTTCATTGCCCTCGACACCTCGGTGGAAACCATCGAGCTGACCCGCAGCTTCGGCGGCATGCCGGTGTTCTACGGCGACCCGCAGCGCCCGGAAATCCTGCATGCGGCCAAGGTCGACCAGGCCGAGTTTTTCGTGATCGCCATGGACGACCCGGAAATCAACATCAAGACCGCCGCCCTCGTGCGCAGCCTCTACCCGCACATGAAAATCATCGCCCGCGCACGTAACCGCCAGCACGTTCACCGCCTGGTCGACCTGGACGCCTCGCCGGTGCGCGAGACCTTCTACTCCAGCCTGGAAATGAGCCGTCGCACCCTCGTCGGCCTCGGCTTGAGCCAGGCCCAGGCCGATGCGCGCATTGATCGCTTCAAAAACCACGACCACCAGTTACTCGCCGCTCAACACGCGGTGTATGACGACGCGGCCAAAGTATTGCAATCGGCCCAGGAAGCCCGCACGGAACTGGCGCGGCTGTTTGAGATGGACCGAATCGAGGAGGAGTCAGACAAGGTGTGAGCTTACGGATGAACGATATTGCGAAATTTCTGACAGAATACGCCGCAATTTCGTTCATCCTTGGAGCGCTTCATGGCCACTTTCACCAAGACCGCCGTCCTGCTGGCCCTTGCGCTTACCGCCGGTAGCGTGTTCGCCGCCAGCAAGCCCCCAGCCACGCAGACCATCTCGACCTTGGGCGGCAAGTTCACCTTCAACCTGCCCAAGGCTTACGTCGCCGACACGCTGCCGACCGGTAAGGTCGAGGATGGCACCGCCGACACTCAAGGCACCCTGTACGCCAACTCGACCACGAAAAGTGTGGTGATCGTCGCCGAAACCGTGCGTAACGACGGGGCAAGCATCAAGGACAATGACCCGCAGTTCCTTGATGGCGCCGTGGCCGACTTCGTCAAGGACCAGAGCGCGGCCCTGCCCGACTTCAAGAAGCAAAACGAGAAGAAGCTGACCTTCAAAGGCCTCGGTCTGCGCCAGGTGGACAGCACGGCCACCCAAGGCGGTGGCAAGACCCTGAACTCCACGTTCCTCGGCGGTTCGGGCAACCATCTGCTGGTGATCCAGGCGATTTCGCGGGCGGATGATGTGAAGGGACATGCTGAGTTGGTGAAGCAGATTACCGGCGGCAAGTAACCTGGTTTAACAAACAACACACCTCAACTGTGGGAGCTGGCTTGCCTGCGATAGCCATTTACCAGTCGACCTATTGGGTGGCTGATAAACCGCTATCGCAGGCAAGCCAGCTCCCACATTGTTTAACCGCGCTTTTACTTCAGGCTGTTTTCCAACCAGGCTTTGAGGTCCTGTATTTCAGCCTCGCTCACGGTATGCGGCATGCCCATATACCCATGAAACTCGGGTTTCAAGCCCAGCCCCAGCAACACCTCATTGGCGCGGGTGGCCGACGCATACGGCAGCGCCTGGTCCAACGTGCCATGGCCGATAAAAATCGCCAGGCGATTCAATGGCTCATCAGGCTTGAGCTCAGCCTTGAGCACCGGCAACACGCTGCCACTCAACGCCGCAATCCCGCGCACCATGGCAGGCTTTCGCAAGCCCACTTCATACGCCATGATCGCGCCCTGGCTGAACCCCACCAAAAACACCCGATCACTGCGTGTGTGGTACTTGGCCGTGGCCTTGCTGACAAAGTCTTCAATCAGCTGGGCGCTACGCTGCAAATCCGCGGTCTCGCCGTCGTAATCACCCTCTCCGGGTTTGCGCGCAAACCAGCGATACCCACTGGGGTCCACCGGCATCGGCGCGCGGGCCGACAGATAGGTCCAGGTGGACGGCAACGCGTCCTTGATGCCAAACAAGTCTTCCTCGTTACTGCCAAACCCATGCAGAAAGATCACTAACGGCTGGTTGCGCGCATCACTTTGCGTCTGCTCCAGGTAGGCCAACGGCAAATCGGTGTGCAAGGCATTATCAGCGTGGGCGGCACCAGCGACTAACGCCAGCGCCAGGGCGAACAGTTTGAACATGGGCATCAACCTCAAGGTTTGCGCAACAAATACGTGTCCATGATCCAGCCATTTTCCAGGCGCGCCGCCTTGCGCACCCGTTGGATTTCGTCGGCCACTTCGCTGACTTTGCCGCTGATAAGAATTTCATCCGGCGTGCCCAGGTAGGCGCCCCAGTAAATATCCATATCCTGGTCGGCCACAGTGCGGTAGGAGTCCTCGGCATCCAGCATCACCACCAAGGTGTCGGCATCACTCGCCTGCCCCGCCGCCAACCGGCGCCCCGTGGTGATCTCGATGGAACGGCCGATGCGGTTGAGCGCCACCTTATGCTGGGCCGCCAAAGCCTGCACGCTGGTGATGCCAGGAATGACTTCGAACTCAAACGCACAACGGCCGCTGGCCAGAATCGCCTGCAAGATGCGGATGGTGCTGTCGTACAGCGCCGGGTCGCCCCACGCCAGGAAAGCGCCCACTTCACCGTCGGCCATTTGCTCGTTGATCATGCGCTCGAAGGTCAGTTGCTTGTCGCGGTTCAGGTCCTGCACGGCGGTGGTGTAGTCGATATCACCGCGCACGCGCTCGGGGCAATCGGCCTCGACGAAGCGGTAACCGGGCTCGGTGATGTAGGTTTCGCAGATCTCGCGGCGCAGGTCGATCAGCTTGTCTTTGCTCTGGCCCTTGTCCATCAGAAAAAACACGTCGGTGCGGTTCAGCGCCTTTACGGCCTGCATCGTGATGTAGTCAGGGTTGCCGGCGCCAATGCCGATGATCAGGATGCGTTTCATGGGGTGCTCTCATTGCGGGGCGTGGATTTTGCCATGTTCATGGCCCTAGGCGTGAGTTTCCAGGCGCAGGCGCCACACCGTGTTGAAACGCAGCTCGGTGGCGGACAGCGGCTCGACGTCGATCAAGTAGAACATCGAGATGGGAAACTGCAGGACGTACAGCATGGCGGCGCGGATCACGAACGGGTGGGTGACGGCCACGACATGGCCGGGGTGGCTTTCCAGGGATTTGAGCCAGTGCCCGACCCGCGTGCATAGCTGCTCTACCGATTCACCGCCATGGGGTGCGGCGGTGCTGTCGGTCATCCAGGCCGCCAAGGCGTCGGGGGCCAATTGATCGATAGCCTGGCCTTTCCAGGCGCCGAAATCAGCGTCACGCAAAGCACTTTCGATCTGCGCGTCGGCACCGAACAGGCCTGCGGTCTGACGGGTTCTGGCCTCGGGCGCGCTGACTAACCGCAGGGTTTTCTTGAAACGCCCCGCCAGGGATAACGCCGCACCTTGCCACTCCATCGCGACAGACTCGTCATCGGGAAAACGCCCGCGCTTTTGCAGCGGCGTGACAGCGTGGCAAATCAAGGTCAAGCGGGTGGCCTGCATCACAATTCACTCTGTTTCGTTGCGCAGTCAGCGTAGACTCGCGAAGTTGTTTCAATATGTTACAACAAACATGAAACAGGAAGCCGGTTCAATCCCGGCGCGGTCGCGCCACTGTATTCGGCCTTTTAGCCGTAAGCCAGACCCTGTTTCAGCCCTATCGCTATCCATTTCGGGACGCGTCATCCCTGGAGGTTTTCATGGCTACTACTGCTGCAACCCATCCTGATGTCTATGTGCCAACGATCCCACTGGGCGAGATTTTGCCCTGGGCGATCTTTGGCGGCCTGCTGCTGATGCTGGCGATCTACTTTGTCGGCGCCGAGCAAGGCGCCACCGCCGTGTTCAAAGGCATGTACGTGCACGAGTTTGTACACGACGGTCGTCACCTGCTGGGTTTTCCCTGCCATTAATTCATAAGAGAGCCACAACATGACAGGGCATTTACTCGTACGCGGGATGCTGGTGGGCTTGCTCGCCGGCGTGTTGGCGTTTGGCTTCGCCAAGACCTTTGGTGAGCCGCAGATCGACAAGGCCATCGCCTTCGAAGACCAGATGGCACAGATGCACGGCGATGCGCCGGAAGAAGAACTGGTGAGCCGTGAAGTGCAAAGCACCTTCGGCCTGTTCACTGGTGTGGTGGTGTACAGCGTGTCACTGGGCGGTATCTTCGCCCTGGTGTTCGCCTATTCCCTGGGCCGTATCGGCAAGGTCGGCCCGCGTGGCTTGGCGGCGCTGTTGGCGTTGGCGGCGTTTGTGACGCTGATTGTGGTGCCTGGGCTTAAATACCCGGCCAATCCGCCGTCGGTGGGCGATCCTGAGACGATAGCGCAGCGTACCAAGCTGTTTTTCCTGATGCTGCTGGTGTCGGTGGTGGCGGCGGTGATTGCCGTCAACGCGGCCCGCAAGCTGATTGCCAGCCGTGGTGTGTGGGCTGGGGCGATCCTCGGGGTGGCGCTGTATATCGTGATTGTGTCGGTGGCGGGTAGCCTGTTTCCGGTGATCAACGAAGTGCCGGAGCAGTTTTCGGCGGTGCTGCTGTGGAAGTTTCGCGTGGCGTCGTTGGGGATTCAGCTGGTGCTGTGGACGACCTTGGGGTTGGTGTTTGGTGCTGTGGCCGAGCGTAAGCTGAGTCAGCCTCGGGCGCGGTTTGGCTCTTGAGATTTTGAGCAAACCTGTGGGAGCTGGCTCGCAGCGGTGCGACGATTCGGCAAGCCAGGTCCCACAGAAAATCAGATCTTCAGTGTATCCAGATCCGCCTTTCGCGTTTGATCCAACCACTCAGGTCGGCTACTTGGCCGCCGGGCTACGGCTCCCCTTCCCCCGTCTCGAGCCACTCCTTGCTCAAACTCAACGCACGCGCCAGCCCCTCCAGATGTGCACCCGGCAAACCACGCAAAAACCAATTGTTCAAACGTTGCGGACTGATGCGCAACCACTCGGCAAAGGCCGTCGGAGGAATTTCGCACGCCTTGAGCGCCACCCGCAGGCGGTGCCCCGAATGTGAAAGACAGTTTGGCGGTGACGCCTGGCCCTGAAGATGCTTTTTGCGGATATTCATGAATGATCGGCTCCCTGCCGTATTTTTTCCCAGCAGTGACTATAAACCCCAACGTCCCTGAGCAATCAGGCCAGCGCTGCTGCCGCCGCAGGCGGCACAACCACCGGGCTAGCGCTGGCAACAAAATCTTCTTTGCGCAACACCACCAGGGCAATCAGCGATACCACACCGGTGGCCACGTAGAAGTACCACGGTGAAGTGATGTCGCCCGTCACTTTGATCAGCCAGGTGGAGATCAACGGCGCGCTGCCGCCAAACACCGCAACCGGCACGTTATAGGCCACGGCAATCCCGGTGGAGCGGATGCGCGTGGGCAGCAACTCACTCATCAGCGCGTAGGTGGATGAGGCGTACAGCCCGAACAGGATCGCCACCGTCATCAACGGCGCGAAGAACGACGCGGGCGTGGCGGTGGGTGCCGACTTGAACAGCCAGAACATCGCCAGCGTGGCCAGGGTGCCGATCACCATCAGAAACGGCTTGCGCCCGTATTTGTCGGTGAAGGCGCCACCAAACGGCATCACGAATGCCGCCGAGAAGCTGGCGACAAACACATAGAGCAAGGTGGTGCCGCTGTCGAACTTGAGGATCTTGGCCATGTAGGTCGAGGCGAAGGTCAGCACCAGATAGAAGATCGAACTGTGCAAGGTGATGATGAAGAACACCAAAGCGATCGCGCGCTTCCACTGCCAGACCTCACGCAACGGTGCGCGGGAAGTTTGCCCGGCGCGTTGCAGGGCCAGAAACTCCGGGCTGTCTTCCAGCTTGAGGCGGATGTACATGGAGATAAAGCCCAACGGCGCCGCGATCAGGAACGGCACGCGCCAGGCCCATTCCTGCATCATCTCGGCGCCGAGGATCCAGGTCATGCCGTTAGCCACGGCGCCACCCAGCAGCAGGCCGAGCACAGCGGTGACCATCAGCCAGCACGTGGCAAAACCACGGCGGCCAGGGCCGGCGTATTCGGAGATAAAGCTGGTGACGGTGCCGATTTCGCCGCCCGCCGAAAAGCCCTGCACGCAGCGCACCAGGATCAGCAGGATTGGCGCGGCTATGCCAAGGGTCGCGTAAGTGGGCAACAGGCCAAGCATTACGGTGGAACCGGTCATCATCACCAGCGCCATAATCAGGGTTTTGCGTCGGCCGATCTTGTCCGCCAACGGGCCGAAGAACAGCCCGCCCAAAGGCCGGATAAAGAAGCTCAGGGCGAACGCCGCGAAACTGGCGAGCAGGCTGGTGGTGGGATCATCGGAGACGAAAAACGCCTGGCCGATGTACACGGCGAGAAAGCCGTAGACGCCGTAGTCGTACCACTCGATCAAGTGGCCGGAGGTGGCACCGAGAAATGCACGGCGGCGCTTGCGCTGCGTATCTTGCGCTGTATTGCCCATCGAAGGGACTCCTTGTCGGTTGTTCTGTCCATGAAAACTAGGAAAGCGCGGCGATACTCGCTGCTTTCAACCACTGCCGCAAGTCGGTCTTGAGAGTTTTTCCGTAACTGTTCTTGGGCAAATCAGCTCTGAACACATACTTTTTGGGTTTCTTGAACGAGGCCATGCGCTGCAGAAACCACGCGGTGAGTTCGGCCTCGTCCAGCGCCTGCCCGCTGCGTGTGACCACAAAGGCCACCACTGACTCGCCCCATTGCGCGTCCGGCTCGCCCACCACACACACCTCGGACACCTCGGGATGCTGCACCAGCACTTCCTCGACTTCACGCGGGTACACATTGCTGCCGCCGCTGATGATCACGTCTTTGGAGCGGTCGGTGAGGGTCAGGTAGCCGGCCGGGTCGAGAAAGCCGATATCGCCAGTGAGCAACCAGCCATCAACCAGGGTTTGCGCGGTGGCCTCTGGGTTGCGCCAATAACCTTGCATCACCGTGGCGCCGCGCACGGCGATTTCACCGCGCTCGCCGGGCGCCAGCGGTTGGTGCCGGGCGTCGAGAATGCGGATTTCAACACAGGCTTGCGCGTGGCCGACGGAGGCCGCCAAGGTTGACCAGCCCGGACGCTGGCGGTCCGCGATCAGTGCCCGCGGCAATACGCTGATGGTCATCGGGCTTTCACCCTGGCCGTAGATCTGCACCAACCGTGCGCCGAAAGTGTCGAGCGCCTCGCACAGATCGGCCAGGTACATCGGGCCACCGCCGTAGACGATGGTCTTGATGCCGTCGCCACCATAACCCTGGCGCCGCGCTTGTTCGACCATGCGCTTGACCATGGTCGGCGCGGCGAACAGCGATACATTGCCCAGCTCCGTAGCCAAGCCAAACAGCTCGCCGGCATCAAAACCGCCGGAAGCCGGCACCACATGCCGGGCGCCGCAGCGCACATGGATGAAGTTGTACAGCCCCGCACCGTGGGACATCGGCGCGGCATACACGGCTGCGTCGTCGGCACTGACCGGGTCGACATCCGTGGGGTAACACAACGACATGGCGACCAGGTTGCCGTGGGACAACATCACGCCCTTGGAGCGCCCGGTGGTGCCGGAGGTGTAGAACAGCCAGGCCAGGTCCTGACTCTGGCGCGGCACCGGCTGCTCCAGGGTCGGCCAGCCACGTGTCGGCGGCAGCGTGTGAGCGTCCAGTTCCTTGCAGCGCGCAGGCAGATCCCGGGATGACGAAAATACCCGGCCGCCGTCGGTAAAGATCAGGCGGGCCTCGGCATTGGCGGCAATCCACGCGGCTTCTGTTGGGTGCAGTTTGGCGTTGATCGGCACCACCACGCCACCCAGCCACCAGATGGCGTAGAGCACTTCCAGGTAGTCGCAGCTGTTCTTCATCAGCAGCGCTACCGCATCGCCCGGCACCAGGCCAAATTGATCGACCAGTTGCGCGGCGCGTTGCCGGACATGGGCGGTGAAGGTCGCGTAGTCGGCCACTTGCCGCGTGCCCTCAAACAACGCCGGGCGTTGCGGGTCGCGGCGCTGGGTGTCGTGCAGCCAGTTGGCAATGTTCATGGCTCAGCTGCGCCGCGCTTGCAGAACCGAGGCATAGTTGGCCACGGCCATCCCGCCCATGTTGAACACCAGGCCGAATTCGGGGTTGGGTACCGCCAGGCCGATCGGCTCGCCGGTCAATTGGCGAAACGCCAGGGCATGCATCGATACACCGGTGGCCCCCACCGGATGCCCCTTGGCCTTGAGCCCGCCGGACAGGTTCACCGGCAACCGCCCGCCCGCGCGCACCACACCGCTGTCGAGCACACGGTGCCCCTCACCTTTGGGCGCCAGGCCCATGGCTTCGTAGATCAGCAGTTCGGCGATGGTGAAGCAGTCATGCACCTCGGCGAAGCTCAGGTCGGCCAGGGTGACATTCGCCCCGCGCAACGCCGTGTGGATCGCGCGTTGCGGGCCTTCAAACGCGAGGATGTCGCGCTGGGCAATCGGTAGGCAATCGTTGACCTGGGTCAGCGTGCGAATCTGCACGTCACGACGAAACGCGCGCGCACGCTTGGGCGAAGCCAGGATGATCGCCGCAGCGCCGTCACTGATCAGCGAGCAATCGGTCAGGCGCAACGACTCGGCCACAAACGGGTTGCTCTTGGACACGTTGTTGCAGTGCTCGAAATCCATCACCCGGTGCATCTGTGCCAACGGGTTGGCCATAGCGTTGGAGTGGTTCTTGGTGGCGATGGCCGCCATCGAGCCCAGCGGGCAGTGGTAGCGCTCGGCATATTGACGCGCCGCACGGCCGAACATCTGCGGGAAACTCAAGCCTGCTTCGGCCGGGTCGTTCTGATAGCCGGCACCGGCCAAGGCCTGGGTCACCTCGGCGGTGGTGGTGTGGGTCATCTTTTCGGCGCCTACCACCAACACCAACTCGGCGCTGCCGGACAGGATCGCCTGGACTCCGGCCAGGATTGCCGCCGAGCCGGACGCGCAGGCGTTTTCACAGCGGGTCGACGGTTTAAAGCGCAGCCCGGGGTCGGCCTGCAGCAGCAGTGAGGCCGGGAACCCATCGGGCACCAACCCGGAGTTAAAGTGGCCAAGGAACAACGCATCGATCTCGCTCGCGTCAATCGCCGCGTCCTTCAGGGCTTCGCGGGTGACCTGTACGATCAGATCCTCCAAGCTGGTGCCGTCAAGGCGACCAAAACGTGAATGACCGGCAGCAACAATGGAGACGCAATCAGCTGGCATAATCAATTTCTTCTATTTTTGGTGCGGACATTTACCTACAATGACCCACCGTTGGGCGCGCGCCAATTCGTGCAACTACTTACATGGCTAAGTAGCCCCAGTTGAGAAAAGCGAAGAGGCAGGATGCCCAATGAACGCGTTTGCACAGCAGTTCCACGACATAGAACGCCTGGCGTTCCAGCTCTCCCCCGCGCCGCAACTGGTCACCCGCAACCGCGTGATGGTCGACTGTAATGAGGCTTTCCTGCAGTTGTTCGGCTATTCGCGCGACGCATTGGTCAACCAACTGACGCTGCTGATCTACCCTTCCCAGGCTGACTACCACGCCATTGGCAAGCGCAGCCATGATTGGTTGCTGGAGAGCGAAAACGGCTTCTATTCCGACGAGCGCTTCATGCAGCACCAGAACGGCGAAGTGTTCTGGGCCAAGTCCCACGGCTACACCCTCACGCCCAAAGACCCGTTCAAGCTGATGATCTGGCACTTCGAACGCCTGGACCGCACCCACCAAGGCACCGGCGATCTCACGCCACGGGAGCGGGAAATCGCCATGCACATCGTCAATGGCCTCAAGTCCAAGGAAATAGCCCTACGCCTGGCGATCTCCCACCGCACGGTGGAGGTGCACCGGGCGCGCTTGATGAGAAAGTTGCAGGCCAAGACGGTGGTGGAATTGGTGTCGAAAATTATTATGGTGGCGTGACAGTCGTAGAACTTTGCCGGACGTCGCTCAGCGGAATTTGCAGGGCATTGACAGTTTTTTCATATCTGGCCAGCTATGCTGCGGCCCTTCGTTGGGGAGTAACCGGCTTCTGACCCGTTCAGAAGCGTTCGTATCAACATATTCGGCAACCTGCCGTGGTACGAACACCGTTGTGGTTGGTGAGACCAGCGACACATCCATGCCTAAAGTCGGGCGTGTGGTTGTGTCGTTGACTCATACAGCCCGACTGGAAGCCTTACCGTGAACCCCATTTCTCTTATTCTTCTCGCCCTGGCCATGTCCACGGACGCCTTTGCGGCGGCCATCGGCAAAGGCTCCAGCCTGCACAAACCACGCTTGGTCGAAGCGCTGCGCGCCGGCCTGATCTTTGGTGTGATCGAAGCCATCACGCCCATGATCGGCTGGGCCATCGGCCACGCCGCCACGCGCTGGGTGGAGGACTGGGACCACTGGATCGCCTTTACCCTGCTGGTGGCGCTGGGCTTGCACATGATCTGGAACGGGCTCAAGGCCGATGACGATGAGGTGGAG
The DNA here is from genome assembly GCF_030263855.1 of Pseudomonas sp. ChxA. Taxonomy (NCBI): domain Bacteria; kingdom Pseudomonadati; phylum Pseudomonadota; class Gammaproteobacteria; order Pseudomonadales; family Pseudomonadaceae; genus Pseudomonas; species Pseudomonas sp. ChxA. Next base: position 3,014,226 of record NZ_JARPMK010000001.1, on the reverse strand, counting down.
AAACCCAGCCAGCATTCGTTCATGATTCTCGCAGTAACAGCCTTTGCCACCAGCATCGATGCACTGGCGGTGGGCGTAGGCCTGGCGTTTGTCGATGTGAATATTCTGGTGTCTGCGGCGGCAATCGGCCTGGCGACCATGACCATGGTGACCATCGGCATGATGCTTGGGCGGGTGCTGGGGACGGTGGTGGGCAAACGCGCCGAGATGGTCGGCGGCGTGGTGCTGATGCTGGTGGGTGCGACGATACTCTACGAGCACTTGTCCGCGTGAAGTTTACGAGACTTAAGTCCTGAACAGCTATATGTGGGAGCTGGTTTGCCTGCGATGGCGGTCTTTTGGTGGTGTACATATCCGTTGCTGCGGTAACGGCTGAGTAGGGTTCCGCTCTTACAGCGGGTCACTTTTGTAAAGACCGGAATGCCGGCCCAGACAAAAGTAACCAAAAAGTCTTCGCCCCAACACTCGGTGCCTCGCTATGGCTCGGCATGCCCTCACTCCGGCTTGAATCCGTGGGCCGCCGCGATGGGCCATCCTTGGCCCAGCGCGGCTAACCCGGCGTCCTGCCGGGTTACCCACGGATTCAAGCCTGCGTTCGGCCATCGTGTTTAACGGGGCGATTTGAGATCAAGATCAAAAGCGCAGATCAAAAGACCGCTGACTTCGTCATCGAAAAGGATGTAAGGGCCAGAGCAACAACAACAGCAACAGCAAAGCAACAGCAGAGCCATACTCGGTCAAAGGTGGGAGCTGGCTTGCCTGCGATAGCATCAACTCAGTGTGCCTGATGTACCGAGGTGTCTGCATCGCAGGCAAGCCAGCTCCCACAGAAAGGCAGATCCCAAAGAAAAGCAGCTCTTCAATGCCTGTAAATCCGCAGCCGGCCTCATATTCAGAACTGCATGCGGTCAACTGTGGGAGCGGGCTTGCTCGCGAATGCGGTGTATCAGTGACAGATAAATTGACTGACCCACCGCATTCGCGAGCAAGCCCGCTCCCACATTTAGACCGCGTTGTATCAGGTAGATAGGCTTTGGCTTTGGCTTTGGCTTTGCACTTGACCTGGCTCTTGCTTCAACCACTCAGGTCGGCTTTCAGGCCGCCGTGCTGTAGATCTTGATCTTGATTTTGATCTGAGACGCCCCGTTAACCACGATGGCCGAACGCAGGCTTGAATCCGTGGGTAACCCGGCAGGACGCCGGGTTAGCCGCGCTGGGCCAAGGATGGCCCATCGCGGCGGCCCACGGATTCAAGCCGGAGTGAGGGCATGCCGAGCCTAAGCGAGGCACCGAGTGGTGGGGCACAGACCTTTTGGTTACTTTTGGGGCGTTTGCCAAAAGTGACCCGCTGTAAGAGCGGAACCCTACTCAGCCGTTACCGCAGCAACGGATATGTACTCCGACAAACCGCCACAGCAGGCAAGCCCGCTCCCACACAAAAGCAACGCTCAGTGCTGAATGAAGGCGCGCTTTACGCCGCGTGACTTTCCTTCTTCAAGCTCTGCATATCAATCACAAACCGGTATTTCACATCGCCCTTGAGCATCCGCTCGTAGGCTTCATTGATGCCCTGGATATCAATCATCTCAATGTCCGAGACAATCTTGTGCTTGGCACAAAAGTCCAGCATCTCCTGGGTTTCCTGGATGCCACCGATCAGCGAACCGGCCAGGCTGCGGCGTTTGAAGATCAGGTTGAACACCGCCGGTGACGGGTGCGGGCTGTCGGGTGCGCCGACCAGGGTCATGGTGCCGTCGCGCTTGAGCAGGCTGATAAATGCGTCAAGGTTGTGCGGCGCAGCCACGGTATTGAGGATAAAGTCGAGGCTGTTGGCGACCTTGGCCATTTCGTCCGGGTTCTTCGACACCACCACCTGATCGGCGCCCAGCCGCAAACCGTCTTCGCGCTTGTTCGGTGAGGTGGTAAACAGCGTTACGTGAGCGCCCATGGCGTGGGCGATTTTCACCGCCATATGGCCCAGACCACCGAGGCCGACCACCCCGACTTTCTTGCCCGGCCCAACCTTCCAATGGTGCAGCGGCGAATAGGTGGTGATCCCGGCACAGAGCAACGGCGCCACGGCCGCCAGGTTGGCATCGCCGTGCGAGATGCGCAGCACGAACTTCTCCTTGACCACGATGTTGTCCGAGTAACCGCCGAAGGTGTTTTCACCCCCAAACATCGGGCCGTTATAAGTGCCGGTAAAGCCATTCTCGCAGTATTGCTCCTCGCCCTCGGCGCAGGAAGCGCACGCCTGGCAGCTGTCGACCATGCAGCCGACACCGGCCAGGTCGCCGACTTTGAATTTTTTGACATTGGCGCCTACCGCCGTCACACGACCGACAATCTCATGGCCAGGCACCGACGGATAAAGCGTGTTGTGCCACTCGTTGCGCACGGTGTGCAGGTCGGAGTGGCACACGCCGCAGTAAAGAATATCGATCTGTACATCATCCGCCCCTGGCGCACGCCGCTCGAAGGTGAAAGGCTTGAGTGAGTCCTTGGAATCCCGCGCGGCGTAGCTATAAGTCTTGGCCATTTGGTTCACCTGTTGATCTGACGGTAGAGGTCAGTGGACCAGCATAGACGCTGAACCGTTCAACCGAGTTCGTACACCACCGCCCTTCGTCCGGTTTCGCCGTTTTTTGCGCTGAACCGCTGACCGACCGCCACGGTCCCAATCCACACGTTCATCGTTACAGGAAGGCTCACATGACACTGCCCAAAGAAATGACCCTGATTGAAATCACCACGCCTGGTGGCCCTGAAGTCCTGCAACCGCGTCGCGCAGACGTACCGGTAGCCGGCCCCGGCGAAATTCTGATCCGCGTGTATGCCGCCGGGGTGAACCGTCCCGATGCCCTGCAACGCGCCGGCAAGTACCCGATGAAACCCGGCATGAGCCCGATACCGGGCCTGGAAGTGGCCGGCGAAGTGGTTGCGCTGGGCGATGGCGTCAGTGAATACAGCCTCGGTGACAAGGTCTGTGCCCTGACCAATGGTGGCGGCTATGCACAGTTCTGCGCCGTACCCGCCAGCCAGGCCCTGCCGATTCCTGAAGGCATGGATTGGATTCAAGCCGCTGCCGTGCCAGAAACCTTTTTTACTGTCTGGGCCAACCTGTTCGGCCTGGGTGGCGCGCACACAGGCCAACGCGCGTTGATCCACGGCGGCACCAGCGGCATCGGCACCACCGCGCTGATGCTCTGCCAGGAGTTCGGCATCCAGGCGTTCGCCACCGCCGGCAGCGCCGACAAATGCGCGGCGATTGCCAAACTGGGCGCCGAGCCGATCAATTACCGCGAGCAGGACTTTGCCGAGGTCATCGCCAAGAAGACCGACGACCAGGGCGTCGACGTGATCCTCGACATCATGGGAGCCTCCTACCTGAACAACAACCTCAAGGCCCTGGGCATGGACGGGCACTTGGTGATGCTGGGCTTCCTCGGCGGCGGCAAAGCCAATGACGTCGACCTGCTGACGATTCTCGGCAAACGCGCGGTCATCACCGGCTCGCTGTTGCGCGCTCGCACCAAGGACGAGAAAGCCGCAATCGCTGAGCAACTGCGCGAATACATATGGCCGGTGCTGTCCGCCGGGCGCTGCCTGCCGATCATCGACAAGGTGTACGAATACACCGACGCCGCCCAGGCCCATGCGCGCATGGAAGGTGGCGACCATATCGGCAAGATTGTGCTGCGGGTGGCGTGATTAGCCGGCGTATACCGGGTAGTCGGTATAGCCCCGCGCCGAGCCGCCGTACATGCCCTCCGCCTGCAGCTGGTTCAATGGCCAGCCGTTGAAAAGCCGCTGCGGCAGGTCCGGGTTGGCAATGAACGGGCGTCCGAATGCGATCAAGTCCGCCAGCCCCGCCTCCAACAGCTTTGCACCGCGCTCAGCGGTGTAGCGCCCGGCGTAGATGATGCGCCCGCTGAAGGTGCTGCGCACCGCCTGGCGGAAAGTTTCCGGCAGGTCCGGTGCGTTGTCCCAGTCGGCTTCGGCAATGGACACATAGGCAATGCCCGACGCCTCCAGCACCTTGATCGCCTCGATATAGGTGTGATGCGGGTCTTGTTCCACCAGGCCGATATACACGCGGTCCTGATCAGTGCCGCTGAACAACGGTGAAAAACGCACGCCAAGGCGCTCAGGCCCAACCACGGCCGTCACGGCTTCAACGATCTCGCGCAGAAAGCGCAGGCGATTGTGCAATGAGCCGCCGTATTCGTCGTCACGTTGGTTGGCATGCGCAGAGATGAACTGGTTGACCAGATAGCCATTGGCGGCATGGATTTCCACGCCATCAAAACCGGCGTCCAAGGCATTGCGTGCCGCCTGGGCGTAGTGCCCCACCAGTTCCTCAATCTCCAGCACGCTCAATGCGCGCGGCACCGGCGGCTGTTTCAATTCACCCACGCCAGGGCCGGTTTCAATGAACGCCTTTGCTTGCAGCGCCGCAAGCGCAGACGGCGCCACGGGTGCTGCACCATCCGGCTGCAACGCGTTATGGGACACACGGCCAACATGCCAGAGCTGAGCGAAAATCACCCCGCCTTCGGCATGCACCGCCTCGGTGACTTTGCGCCAGCCGTCGATCTGCGCTGCTGTGTAGATACCTGGCGTCCACGCGTAGCCTTGACCACGCGGTTCGATCTGCGTGCCTTCACTGACCATAAACCCGGCAGTGGCGCGCTGGCGGTAATATTCGGCCATCAGGTCGGTGGCGATATCACCCGGTTGCGCACTGCGTTGACGGGTCAAAGGCGGCAGCACAACCCGGTTATTCAAAGTGTGATGCCCCAGTTTTACCGGGGTATTTAAAACACGCATAGTCATGAGTCACTGTCCAAATTCAGGGCGAACAAAAGCGTTGGCGGCTCTTGAGAGCCGCCAATACCTACAACGGTTAGTTAATTTACGCGGTGAGTTTCAGCAGGGCCTTGGCCACATCACTGGAACTGGCGGGGTTCTGGCCCGTCACCAGCAAGCCATCTTCAAGCACGAAGGATTGCCAGTCGGCGCCCTTCTCATACAGGCCACCGAGGGCCTTGAAATCATCTTCAATCAAAAACGGCACCACATCGGTCAGGCCCACGGCGGCTTCTTCGGAATTGGAGAAGCCCGTCACACGACGGCCCTTCACCAACGGCTCGCCGTTGATCGCCTTGACGTGACGCAGCGCGCCCGGCGCATGGCAGACAAACCCGATCGGCTTACCGGCGCGCTCAAAGGCTTCGATCAGCGCGATCGACGCTTGCGATTCGGCCAGGTCCCACAATGGCCCATGACCACCTGGGTAAAACACCGTGTCGAAGTCGGCAGCATTCACCGAGTCCAGCTTGACGGTGTTGGCCAGCGCCTGCTGCGCGGCCGAATCGGCGGCAAAGCGGCGGGTATCGTCGGTTTGCGCATCCGGCTGGTCACTGACCGGGTCCAGCGGTGGCTGACCACCGGCCGGCGATGCCAGCACCAGTTCGGCACCGGCGTCCTTGAAGGTGTAATACGGAGCGGCAAATTCTTCGAGCCAGAAGCCGGTTTTACGACCGGTATCGCCCAGCTGGTCGTGAGAGGTCAGTACCATTAATACTTTCATTTTCCAGTGCCTCGATCGATGGGTTGCAGTAGGTGTTGAGTCAGTAACAGCGCCTCATCAAACGGCGCGGAAGTTCGGGTGATCTTGCTCATGACGCTGGTCCCCAGCCACAACGCATACAGGCGCCGGGCCAGGCTTTCGGGGTGTGACTGTGCCGGCAGCGAGCCGTCTTCAACCCCGTGTTGCAGGGCTTCGGCCAGCAACGCAATGGTGCGGGCGGTGCCGCGCTGCAGGGCCAAACGCATCGGCTCTGAAAGGTCTGACACCTCGGCACCGAGTTTGACGGCAAGGCATTTGCCCGCGTCGGTGCAACTGGTCTGGTTGTCGACCCAGGAGTGCCAATAGCGCATCAACTTGGCAAAACCGGACAGCCCAGGCTGATTAAACAACTGCTGCATGCCGTTGACGTAGTGGTCAAAGTAGCTGTCGAGCAAGACCACGCCGAAGGCATCTTTGGAGTTGAAGTAGTGATAGAACGAGCCTTTGGGCACCTCGGCGGCTTGTAGTATTTCGTTCAAGCCCACCGCAGAAAATCCTTTACGGCCGACAATCACTTGCGCCGTGTCCAGAATGACCTGCCGAGTACTTTTAGCTTGGTTGTTCATCACGCTTCCCGTCCGATTAGACCAGTCGTCTAGTTCGTTGAGGGGATGTTAGGCGCCACGCAAACCTTCAACAATGTCAGATGCGCAAGGATTCCGGACATGCCACAAAGCCGGTTGCCGTTTACCCGGTACGCGCCGACAATCACCACTCCCGCGCCCTTGGCCCGCGTTTTTTGGAGAACAATGATGCACAGCGTTGCGCTGATGGTTTACCCGAACTTTCAATCCCTGAGCCTTAGCCTGGGCTCGGTATTTGAATGCGCGAACCTGCTGCGCGGCGAACCGGCCTATGAGTTTCACCTGGTGTCGGAGAGCGGCGGCGCCGTGATGACCTCCCAAGGCTTTTCGGTGAACACCACGCCGATCCGCGCGCAGGGTTATGACACGCTGATCGTCAGCGGCTATCTGGAATTTCGCTTGCCGCAAGCTAACCTGCTCGAAATGGTCAAGGCCGCCTCCGCCCAATCACGGCGCGTAGCCTCATTGTGCATGGGCATCTTCGTGCTGGCCGAAGCCGGCTTGCTCGAAGGCAAGCGCACCACCACCCACTGGATCCACGCGCCGGCCTTTCGCAAGCGCTACCCGCACATCCAGCTTGAGGAAGATAAACTGTTCGTGGTCGACGGCCAGATCTGGACCGGCGCCGGCATGAGCGCCGGTGTCGACCTGGCACTGGCCATGGTCGAGGCCGACCTGGGTGGCGACCTGGCCCGGCGCATCGCACGCAAACTGGTGATTGCGCAACGTCGCGGCAGTGAGCAGTCGCAATTGTCGGCCCTGCTGGAACTGGACCCCAAGTCCGACCGCGTGCAACTGGCCCTGGCCTATGCCCGCGAAAACCTGACCCACGACCTGTCGGTGGAAGCCCTGGCCGATGTTGCCCGCTTGAGCCCGCGCCAGTTCAGCCGGGTGTTTCGCGAAGAAACCGGGCAAACGCCGGCCAAGGCCATCGAATCACTGCGCGTGGAAGCGGCCCGGGCGATGATGGAAACCAGCCGTCACCCGGTCGAAGTGGTGGCCCGCGAAACCGGCTTTGGTGATCGCGAGCGCATGCGCCAGGCGTTTCTGCGTGCCTTTGGGCAGCCGCCGCAGGCCATGCAACAGGCCTTTAATGCAGCACCGCCCGCGCAATCAGGTAACTCACCAACTGCGGATCATCCTCCAGTTCGAGGGTCTGCACCGGGCGCGGCAAATCATCCAGCACGGCGCGCCAGAACGCCTGGGACACTTCATCCTGGTCATAGAAACGCACCAGCCAATCGGCATGGCCGCTGCTCAACACTTGGGTGGCGATGGCGCGGCCGATGCCCTTGCGGCGATAACGCTTGAGAATGAACAGGTCGGCCAGTTCCAGGGCCTCGATGCCCGGCAGTTCGCTGCCTTCGATCAGCAGGAAGCCGGCGATATAACCGTCCACCAGCAGCAGGTTGGCGCTCCATTGCGGGTCTTGCCAGTAGCGGGTCAGGTGCTCATCGTGGATGTAGAAGCGGCCATCCGCTTCGACATCTTCCTGCTCCCAGTCCGAGGACTCATAGGCGTAATACTGGTAAAGGTTGCGGATCAGCTCGGACTCTTCGGGGCCAGTCTGGATCAATTCAACGGTGGTTTCAGGCATGGGGCTCTCGGTGACAAAACGCAGGGCGCCATTGAACACAAAACACGCGCGCAGGCCAATACATTGCATAACCTTTCTGTTTGCTGAACCGATTGCGGATTTGCCGCGTCCAACCGAAAATCCTGAAACATTTAGAATAAACTTCGTCGGCTTCGATCTTTTTCTCAAGGACCTCTACTTTGACCAACGTGTGTTCCGCCGGCCTGGATGTGGGCTTTGCCTCCCTGGATTACCTGCAGATTTTCATCCTGGGTGTGATCCAGGGCATTACCGAGCTGCTGCCGGTGTCGTCCACCGCCCATATGCGTGTGGTGCCCGCCCTGCTCGGCTGGCAAGACCCGGGCTCGGCGTTTTCGGCGGCGATGCAGTTGGCAGCGCTGGCGGCGGTGGTCAGTTACTTCTGGCGCGATGTACGCCAGGTCACCACGGGCAGCATCGGCGCGGTACGCCGGGGCGACTACAACGACCCGTGGTTCAAGCTGGCGGTGGCGATTGTGCTGGCGACCATCCCTATCTGCATTGCCGGCCTGGCGTTGTCCTCGACCCTCAACAGCTGCAACTCGCCGTTGCGCGGCCTGATGGTGATCGGCATTTCCTGTGTGGTGATGGCGGTACTGCTGGCGGTGGCCGAAGTGCGTGCACGCCATACCCGCGACATGGGCCAAATGCGCCTGCGCGACGCGCTGATTGTTGGGGTTGCGCAGATTGGCGCGTTGATTCCTGGCGTCTCGCGTTCAGGCTCGACGCTGACCGCCGCGCTGTTCCTCAACTTCAAGCGTGAAGAGGCCGCGCGCTTTTCGTTCCTGCTGGGCCTGCCGGCCATCGCACTCGCCGGCTTGAAAGAGCTGTGGGTGCTGCTGCATGCCGACATGCCCGCCCACGCCTGGCCGCATTTGCTTTTCGGGCTGGTGGTGGCAAGTATCTCGGCATTCTTCGCGATCTGGGGCCTGATGAAGTTCCTGGAGCGGTTCTCCACCTGGCCGTTTGTGATTTATCGCGCGCTGCTGGGGATCTTCCTGATTGTGGCGGTCAGCACCGGGTTGCTCAGTTAAGACCCCGGTTGACGGTCGGCCAGCTCTTCGAGCAAATCGGCCGAAGGTACAAAAAACAGGCCGCCGGTCACGGCGGTACTGAAGTCCAGCAGGCGGTCGTAGTTGCCGACCGGGCGGCCGACGAACATGTTTTCCAGCATCAGCTCCAGCGGCTGCGGCGAGCGGGCGTAGCCGATAAAGTAGGTGCCGAACTCGCCAGCGCCTGGGCGGCCAAAGGGCATGTTGTCGCGCAGGATTTTCACTTCTTCGCCGTGTTCGTCGGTGATCACGGTCAAGGCGCTGTGGGAGTTGCTCGGTTTGGTCTCTTCATCCAGCTCGATGTCGGCCAGTTTGGTGCGGCCGATCACCTTCTCCTGGGCTTCCACCGTCAGCTCGTTCCAGGCGCTCATGTTGTGCAGGTACTTTTGCACCAGCACGTAGCTGCCGCCTGCAAATTCCGCGTCTTCATCGCCGACGATGGTGAAGCTTACGGCCTTGCGCCCTACCGGGTTCTCGGTGCCGTCGACAAACCCGATGATGCTGCGCATATCGAAGTAACGGAAACCCTGGACCTCATCCACCACCTTGACGCTGTCGCCTAAGGCCACCATCAGTTGCGTGGCCAGTTCGAAGCACAGGTCCATCTGCTCGGCGCGGATATGCAGCAGGATATCGCCGGGCGTCGACGGCGCCATGCGCCCTGGCACGCCGAACTCGCGAAACGGGTGCAAGGCCGCCGGGCGTGGCCCGCCGAACAACCGACTCCAGGCATCCGAGCCGAAACCGCAGACGCAGGTCAGGTTGCCCGCCGGCACGCGCTTGCCCACCGAACGCACCAGCCCGGCAATATCGCCGCACCAGGCGCGCACCTGGTCTTCACTGCCGGGAGCGACGGTTGCCACCATGAAGATCGCGCTGCTGGTGATGGGATGGCAGACGGACTGCGGCTCAAGAGGTGGCTGAACAGGGCAAGTCTTCATGATGAAAGTCCACAGGCTAAGGGCGGTTTTAACCCGCGCAGATTAGCAGATCATCAATGACTGCTCTCCCACACCTGGCGAATCAGGGTTTTGAGCTTCAGCGCCTCGGCCCAGCGGTCGCTGATTTCAGCGCCGTCTGCGTCCGTGATTGCATAGGGCGGCGGGCCCAGTTCACAGGTGAATGACAGGCTATCGGGCGTGTCCGGCCGGGCCAGCCAGTCTTCGATCCCGTAGCGCCACCAGCCGGTAAAGCGCTCGACCCAGGCTTGGTGCTGGGGAAAATCCACAGAGACCTGCACCTGTTCACTGCTGGCCACACGGCCGTGAAAGCCCCAGCTGTGGCGCAATATCGTACGTATGTGTTCGTCGTCCTCTAACGCGCCGGGTTCGGGCAATTCCCGGCCGACGACGTAATGGGACAGGTCGGCCAGCAGTTTCAGGTCGGGCATCTGTGCGAGCAGGTCGAGGGTAAACAGCAGGTCGTTGGTGAGGCGGTAGCGATGGGTCTCCAGCAGGATCGGAAAGTCCACCTGCTCGGCCAGGCGCTGCCAGCCTTCGGCCAAACGGGCCGCCTCAGCCAGCGTGCGCGGGCGCACATCGGCCTGCAGCGTGAGATGGTGGCAGCCGTAGCGGCTGATCACATCCAGCGCGGCGGCCAGGTCATCCACCGTTTGCGGGAACAGTTGGCCTTCGATCTGCAAGCCCCTGGCGCTGGCGGCAGCGTGCAGGCGCGCGACCTCGGCGGGTTTCCAGTAATGGTCGGTGATGCCGTCAAAGCCGGCGGCAGCGATGCGATCGAGCTGGGCTTCCAGCGGCCCGGGTTCTGTTTGCATGGCCCAGAGGGATTGGAACACCAGCAATTGGCGCATATCAGCCTCGCAGCAAATGTTTAAGGGAAACATCCGGGTCGGCCAGGTCGGCCGTATTGAGTGCAATGCGCGCGCTGATCAAGCGTTCGCACAGCTTGATGTCCTTGGCCACGCCATTGCCGAGCGCCCAGCCGCAAGCGCCTTTCAGGTGCCCGTCGGCATCCAGGTAGAACAGCAGCAAACCGCCGCCCGGCAGTGCCCGGCTGACCGTCAGCGGGGTCATCACGCCAACGGTCTGCAAGCCCCAGTCGTACTGGTCGGACCAGAAACCCGGCAGCGCCTCGAACGGCAGCTCACGCCCCAACAGGTTGAGTGCGGCGTGGCGGCCTTGGGCTTCGGCATTGCGCCAGGTTTCCTGGCGTTGATACAGGCCGCCCAGGCGAAACTCACACACATCGCCCGCCGCATAAATGTTCGGCGCGCTGGTGCGTAGCTGCGCATCGACGCGAATGCCCTGCCCTACTTCCAGCCCCGCCGCTGCGGCCAGTTCAAGGTTGGGTTGCATGCCAATGCCGACCACCACCCGATCGCACGGCAAGCGTTGCCCATCGACCAGTTGCACCGCGTCGGCGTCAATCGATTCGAGTGCCACATTCAAGTACACCTCCACGCCCTGCTGACGATGCAAATTCAGCAGCGCTTCGCTGATCACCGGCGGCAACACCCGGCCCGCCAAGCGTGGGCCTGCTTCAAGCACTGTTACCTGGCAGCCCAGGCCGCGCGCGGTCGCCGCCACTTCCAGGCCGATAAAACCACCGCCGACCACCACCAGCCGCATGCCGGGGCGCAAGGCGTCGCGCAGGGCCAGCGCCTCATCATGGGTGCGCAGGTAAAGCACGTTAGCCTGCTCCACAGACCAGCGTCGCGCGCGGCCGCCGGTGGCCAGCAGCAAGCCGGCATAGGCCAGCCATTGGCCGTCGGCCAGTTGCAGCCGATGCTGTTGCGGCTCCAGGCGCGTGACCGGGTTGCCGGCGATATGGTCGATGCCCAACGCGGCCATGCGCTGGCTGTCGCACAGGCTGCAACCCGCCAGGTCCGTGCTGCCTTGCAGCAAGCCTTTGGACAACGGCGGACGCTCATAGGGCATGTGCGATTCATCGCCGATCAGGATCAGGCGCCCGGTGTAGCCTTCTTCGCGCAAGGTCAGCGCCGCACGGCCACCGGCATGGCCGGCGCCGACGATGATCAAGGGTGCGTTCATGCTCACGCCGTCACGGCGAGTAAAACCCGCCCCGCTTCGACCCGTACCGGGTAGGTTTTGAGGTTGACGCACACCGGCGCGCCGAGCGCCTTGCCGGAGCGGTAATCAAAGCGCCCGTTGTGCTTGGGGCACTCGATCACATGGTCCATCACCAGGCCGTCGGCCAAGTGGATTTTCTCGTGGGTACACAGGCCGGCAGTGGCAAAAAACTCGTTCTCGGCCGAGCGGTACACCGCGTAGGTGTGCGGCCCATGGTCGAAGCGCAGCACGTCTTCTTCGTCTATTTCGCCCACGGCACAGACGTCGATCCATTGATCGTTCATGGTGTTGTTCTCTCTATGAATGGCCTTCCTTGTGGCGAGCGAGCTTGCTCGCGCTGGGCTGCGAAGCAGCCCCAAGTTCAGCAGTCGAGTGGTGTCGGAAAGAATGCGGTGGTTTTTATTGGGGCTGCTGCGCAGCCCAGCGCGAGCAAGCTCGCTCGCCACTGTGAGTGGGGCGCTGCACGAAGTAGGTCGGGTCGCTGCGCTGCTTCCAGATCGTCGGCAGGATCTCCCTGTACGCCGCAAAAATATTCGCGTACGGCGGCGGGCAGTCGCTGCGGATCTCTTCGTGCAATTGCGCCAACGCGTGGTACGGCACCATCGGGTACATGTGGTGTTCGAGGTGGTAGTTCATGTCCATGTAGATAAAGCGCAGCACGCGATTCATGTAGATCGTGCGGCAGTTGCTGCGATGGTCGAGTACGTCCTCGGCCAGGCCCACATGCTGGGTGAGACCGAACAGATAGCCGAGCCAGGCGCCATACAGGCTTGGCAGGCCGACCAGCATCAGTGGCAGCCAGCTGTGCAGGTACAACGCGGTGCCGATCACCAGCGCATAAATGCCGACCCAGATCCGCGCAGCACGAAACACCTTGGGCCATTCGGATTCGGGGATGAAATTCTGCTCCTGGGCGCTCATCTTGCCGATCGCATGGCGCGCCACGCCGCTGAAGGTTTTCCAGGCCAGCGGCAGGTTGAACAGGCTCAGGCCCATCATCAACAGGCTGGGCGGGCGCGGCTCGACGATCTCCGGGTCACGCCCGACCACGATGGTGTCGGTGTGGTGCCGCGCATGGCTCCAGCGCCATACATGCGGTTCGAAAATACACATGAAACTCGCCACCTGGTACAGCCCATCATTCATCCAGCGGGTCTTGAAGGCGGTGCCGTGGCCGGTCTCATGCCAGCGCGGGTTGGACGCGGTGCCGTAGAGCACGCCGTAAGCCATAAAGAATGGCACACAGGCCCACGAGCCCCAGAACCAGTAGCCGCCAAAACCCGTAACCAGCAGCGCCGACACCCACAGGGCCGTATCGAGCAACGCCGGGCCGTCGCGGCGCTGCATCAGTTCTTTCATGCGTTTACGCGAGATCGGCGATTGATACCAACTGGCCGAGACCAGGCCCTTTTCAGCGGCGCGGGCAGCTTCAGGGCCGGTGAGGCTGTAGTCGCGCCGAGCGCGGTGAGCGGTGTGTTCAGGCATTGTTATTGTTCTCCGCAAGCGTTGGGTAACAGGTGCTTTGCGAACAAACCATAGAGCGCGGATAAATCCGCCTCAAGGCCTTGAATCCATTCCCTATCAAGCTATCATCCAGGCCCAGCGAGGCTTGATAGTTTTCTATCAAGACGCTTGAGAGGCCTGTCATGAACAATAATAAACGCCCGACCATCGCCACTGTCGCCGCCCAGGCAGGCTTGAGTGTGGCCACCGTCGACCGTGTGCTCAACGCGCGTGCGCCGGTGAATCCGCAGACCGCCGAGCAGGTATTCCAGGCCGCTGAAGCCGTGGGTTATTTTGCCGCACGGCTGATCGGCCAGCGCATTCGTGAGCGGCGCCCCACCTACCGTTTCGGCATCCTGCTGCTGGGCACCGCCCAAGCGTTTTACGCCAACCTGGCAGCGTCGATCAGCCAAGCCGCGCAGCATCACGCCACGGCCAACCTCACTTGCCAGTTCGAGTACATTCTCGACCGCACACCCAGTGCCATCGCCGCGCAAATCGAGCAACTGGCGGTGCAATGCGACGCGCTCGCCGTCGTCAGCTTCGCCCACCCGTTGATCAACGCCACACTGGCGCAGGTTCGCGAAGCCGGCGTGCCGGTGGTCGCGTTGCTGTCGGATATCCACGAACAAGCCTTGGAGCCGTATGTGGGCCAGGATAACCACGTGGTCGGGCGCACCATGGGCTGGCTGCTGGCGCGCACCTGCGGCGCACGCAAAGGCAGCGTCGGCATCCTGTTGGGCGGCCATCGTTTTCTCGGCCATCAGGCGCGGGTTGAAGGCTTGCACAGCTACCTGGCCGAGCATGCGCCGGGCCTCAAGCCATTGGAGCCGCTGATCAACCTGGACAACAGCGATATCACTGAGGAAGCCACCCTCGACCTGCTCACCCGCCACACCGACCTGCGCGGGCTGTGCGTGGTGGGCGGCGGTGGTGACGGCGTAATCAATGCCCTGGCGCAACTGCCCAAACGGCCGGCGCTGTGCTGCATTTTGCAGGAGTCCACCGCGTTGTCGCGTGAGGCGCTGAGCCGGGGTTTGATTGATGTGGTGATGGACTCGCAGCCTCGGCAGACGGCCACCGCGCTGATCGAATTGCTGGTGCAATTGCAGACCGCCGAGGCCTTCGACCCACTGCGGCACCGAGTGCATATCCCACCGCAGATCGTGACCTCGGAGAACCTGTCCAACTGATACACAACGATCAAAAACTGTGGGAGCTGGCTTGCCCGCGATAGCGGTGGGTCAGTTAAGCATTTATCGACTGACACTGCGCAATCGCAGGCAAGCCAGCTCCCACAGTTTGATCGAGTTTCAGTCCAGATGGGTGTGTTTTAACCGCCTCGGCCAGCGCAACGTATGGGTGCAGTTCGAGCAGTGCTACAAATAGTTTGGAAGAATATGGAGGTCCAAATGTGGGAGCGGGCTTGCTCGCGATAGCGCAGTGTCAGTCGCCCATTTTATAACTGACCCACCGCAATCGCAGGCAAGCCAGCTCCCACAGTTTGATCGAGTTTCAGTCCAGATGGGTGTGTTTTAACCGCCTCAGCCAGCGCAGCGTGTGGGTGCAGTTCGAGCAGCGCTACAAATAGTTTGGAAGAATATGGAGGTCCAAATGTGGGAGCGGGCTTGCTCGCGATAGCGCAGTGTCAGTCGCCCATTTTATAACTGACCCACCGCAATCGCAGGCAAGCCAGCTCCCACAGTTTGACCGGGTTTCAGTCCAGATGGGTGTGTTTTAACCGCCTCAGCCAGCGCAACGTATGGGTGCAGTTCGAGCAGTGCTACAAATAGTTTGGAAGAATATGGAGGTCAAAATGTGGGAGCGGGCTTGCCCGCGATTGCGGTGGGTCAGTTGCAAATTTATCGACTGACACTCCGTCATCGCAGGCAAGCCAGCTCCCACAATTTGACCGGGTTTCAGTCCAGGTCGGTGGCGTTGTGGCGCTCAGCCAGTTGCTCCGCAGGCTCGCCGGACACCCGGTTCACTCGCCGCCCACGCTGCACCGCCGGACGGGCTTCAATCGCCTCGGCCCAGCGCAGTACATGCTTGTACTCGTGCACCGACAAAAACTCCGCTGACGCCCCATACAAACGGCCTTTGACCAAGCCGCCATACCACGGCCAGATCGCAATATCGGCAATGGTGTACTCATCGCCTGCAATGTACTCACTCACTGCCAGGCGCTGGTCGAGCACGTCCAGTTGACGCTTGGTTTCCATCGCAAAACGGTTGATCGGGTATTCCATCTTACTCGGCGCATAGGCGTAAAAATGCCCGAAGCCGCCGCCCAGGTATGGCGCGCTGCCCATCTGCCAGAACAGCCACGACAAACACTCGGCCCGTGCGGCAGGCTCGGTGGGGAAGAACGCGCCGAACTTCTCGGCCAGGTATTGCAGGATCGCACCCGACTCGAATACCCGAATCGGCGTGTCACCACTGTGGTCCATCAAGGCCGGGATCTTGGAGTTGGGGTTGACCGCCACAAAGCCGCTGCCGAATTGGTCGCCGTCGCCGATCTTGATCAGCCACGCGTCATATTCCGCGCCGGTGTGCCCCAGGGCCAGCAGTTCTTCGAGCAGGATGGTGACCTTCTGGCCATTGGGTGTGGCCAGGGAATACAGCTGCAACGGGTGTTTGCCGACCGGCAACTCTTTCTCATGGGTCGCACCGGCAATGGGCCGGTTGATGCTGGCGAAAGTGCCGCCACTTTCGGTGTCCCAGGTCCATACCTTCGGGGGTACGTAGTCGCTCATACTCACTTCTCCTTGGTTTCAATACTGTTCGATGCAGCCAGTTGGGCCACGTTCCATCCGCCACCCAGCGCCTTGATCAGGCCCACATTAGCGCTTAATTGCTGGGTTTGCAGTTGCAGGACACTGCGCTTGGCTTCCAGCGCCGCCACTTGCGCGGTCACCACATCCAAATAGGCCACGGCGCCCTGGCGATAACGCGAGGTCGACAGGTCTTCGGCGTATTGCGCGGCGGCGGCCGCGTCACGCTGGTCATCCAGGGCACTGCCCAGGCCCGCGATCTGCGACAGGTTGTCTTCCACTTGCTCGAAAGCGCCCAGCACCACGCCACGGTATTTGGCCGCGGCCTCGTCGGTGGCAGCCTTGGCGATATCCACCTGGGCCTGGCGCGCGCCGCCATCAAATATCGTACCTACCAAAGACGGGCCGATGGCCCAGAACAGATTCGGCGCGCTGAGCAAACGGGCAAACTCGTCACTCTGATAACCGCCCTGGGCGCTCAAGGTGATCTGCGGGAACCATGCAGCCTTGGCCACGCCGATACGCGCATTGGCCGACGCGATGCGACGCTCGGCAGCGGCGATATCCGGGCGGCGTTGCAGCAGGCTCGACGGCACGCCGGTGGGCACGTTGGGCAAGGTAATCGGCGCCACATTCACGGCGACGCTATAGCTCGATGCCGACTCCCCCAGCATCGCCGCAATCGAATGTTCCAGCACCGCCCGTTGAACCAGGCTCTGGTTGAGTTGGGACTTGACCGTCGACAGCTGCGTGCGTGCCCGCGCTACATCCAGCCCGGAGACAATGCCGCCGCCGTGCAAACCTTCGGTCAGGCTCAGGGCTTTGGTGTAGGCGTCGCGGGTCTGCTCCAGCAGTTGGTTCTGCCAGTCGATTCCACGCAGGCGGATATAGCTGTCGGCCAGTTGCGCTTGCAGGCTCAGGCGCACCGACGCCAGGTCGGCCTTGGCCGCCTCCGAGTCGCTGGTGCCGGCCGCAACCGTGTCACGCACGCGGCCCCACAGGTCGACTTCATAGTCCACCTCAAGCCCCAGCGTGGCGGAATTGTAAACGTCCGGCGAGGTGGCCGAGCGCAGCGGTTTGGTGTCCGACTG
This sequence comes from Pseudomonas sp. ChxA, assembly GCF_030263855.1. NCBI lineage: Bacteria > Pseudomonadati > Pseudomonadota > Gammaproteobacteria > Pseudomonadales > Pseudomonadaceae > Pseudomonas > Pseudomonas sp. ChxA. The sequence continues at coordinate 2,996,925 of NZ_JARPMK010000001.1, read as the reverse complement.
GCGAATACGCTGGCCGCTGCCGATGGCTGAGAGCTTGGGGAACAGCCCCGAACGGTCCTGGGCCAGGAACCCCTGGGACTGCTGGTAATGCGCGAGTGCCGCGCTCAAGTCCGGGTTATTTTTCAGCAACTGCTGCTGCATAGCGTCCAGTTGCGGGTCGTTGTAGATGCGCCACCAGCCGTCACGGTTGGCCTGGTCGTTGGGCGCACCGACGGTCCACGGGCCTTGGGTGTGAAACTGCGCGGCGATGGGTGTTGGCGGCACATTGAGCGGCGGCGCCAGCGAACAGGCGCCCAGGCTCAAGGTGACGAGCAGGCCCAGCAGGTTGCGCTTAGCCATGGGGTTTGGCCTCGGCGGAAGCGGCAGCCAACTGCACCGAGTCATCATCGGCCAGGCCATCCGGCGGCGTATCGATCACGCGGTCGGCCGCTTGCAGGCCGCTGGCGATTTCCACGCTGTCGCCAAAGTCACGGGCGATGGTAACGGTCTTGAAGTGCACATGGTCCTGGCTGTCGAGGGTGGCGACGCGCATGCCCTTGTCATCAAAAACCAGGGCACTGGACGGTACGCGCAGCACGTCGGCCTGCACCGGCAAATCAAACTGCACGCTGGTGTAGCCACCGGGCAGCAGGCGGCCGCCGGGGTTGTCCACCAGCAGTTGCACCAAGGTGCTGCCGGACGCGGCGTTGACCGCATCGGCGGTGGCGATCACCTTGCCGGTGAAGGTTTCGCCGCGATACTCCGGCACACTCAGGCGCGCCGTGGTGCCTTCGCGAATCTGTGGCGAGAAGGTCTGCGGCACTTGCACATACACACGCAGGCGGCTGACGTCGGCCACCGCAAACAGCTCTTTGCCGGCGGCGCCGCCAGCGCTGATCAACGCGCCCACGTCGGTACTGCGCGCGGTGACCACACCGGCAAACGGCGCGACCAGATGCTGGAAGCCCTTGGTCGCCACCAACTGTTCGACATTGGCTTTGGCCGCTGTCACTTTGGCCTGTTTGGCGGTCAGGTCGCCGGTGCGCTCGTCGACGTCCTGACGCGACACCGAGTCGGTCGCCAGCATCGCCTGCCAGCGTTTGGCGGTAGTTTCGGCCAGGTGTTCATCGGCCTGGGCCGAGGCCAGGGTGGCGCGGGCTTGCAGCAGTTGCTGGTCGAGTTCCGGGGTGTCGATTTCGGCCAATACCTGGCCGGCTTTGACGCGCGAGCCGATGTCGACATTCCAGGATTTCAGGTAGCCATTGACCCGGGCAAAAATCGACGCGCGCGAATAGGCTTCCATACGCCCCGGCAAGTTGAGTACCGGGCCTTGCGCTTGCACCACAGGCTTGACCAGGTTGACGCTGGGCAGCGCCTGCGCGTCGGTCCAGGTCTTCAGATCACGCGATTCACTGGCACGCACGCTCAGGCCGACACCGACGATGACTACGACCGTCACCGCGCCCACGATCAGCCACAGCAGGCCACGGGACGACTTTTTTTCAGCAATGGAAACGGACATGTCAAACCCCTTGGGAAACGGTAGTCGCCAGCGTGGCGTGTTGGCGACGCCCGTGGACCAGACTGAAAATCAATGGCACCAGAATCAACGTAGCGATGGTGGCAAACGCCAGGCCGCCGATCACCGCACGCCCGAGCGGCGCGTTCTGCTCGCCGCCCTCGCCCAGGCCCAGGGCCATGGGCGCCATGCCGATGATCATCGATATAGCGGTCATCAACACCGGCCGCAGCCGCGTGAAACCGGCTTCCAGCGCGGCCTGCACGGCATCGCCATGCACAGCCAGGCGCTCACGGCAGAAGCTCACCACCAGGATGGCGTTGGCGGTGGCCACGCCCATGCACATGATCGCCCCCGTCAAGGCGGGCACCGACAGCGGCGTATGCGTGACAAACAGCATCCACACAATGCCCGCCAATGCCGCCGGCAACGCGGTAATGATCACAAACGGGTCGGCCCAGGACTGGAAGTTGACCACGATCAGCAGATAGATCAGCACCACTGCGCCCAACAGGCCGAACAGCAAGCCACTGAAGGCCGCGTTCATGGTCTGCACCTGGCCCTGCAAGATCACCTTGGAGCCGGTCGGCACTTCACCGGCGTGGGCCACGATGATTTTCTGGATATCGGCAGCGACGCCACCCAAATCCCGGTCCTGAATCGCCGTCAGCACCTCGACCACCGGCTGGATATCCGACTGACTGAACACCGAACTGCTGTGGCTGCGCTGGATATTCGCCAGGCCGCCCAAGGTCTGGTCGGTGGCCGCGCCATTGCTGCCGCTCAGCGGCAAGTTGTGCAACGCTGCCAGGCTGTCCAGGTTGTATTGCGGGGTTTGCATCACGATCGGGTAGGAAATGCCGTTGGCCGGGTTCAACCAGAACGTCGGTGCCACCTGGCTGGAGCCCGCCAAGTTGACCACCAGACTGTTGGTCACGTCACGTTCGGTGAGGCCGACCAACTGCGCACGGGTGCGGTCCACGTCGATATTGAATGTCGGCAATTGCCGCGACTGCTGGATGCGCGCATCCACCACCCCCGGTACCCGGCGAATATCACGCAGCAGCGCGCTGGCATAGGTGAAGTTGCCCGCCAGGTTATTGCCGGTGATTTGCAGGTCGATCGGTGCTGACGAACCGAAGTTGAGGATCTGCCCGACAATGTCCGACGCCGGGAACGAGAACACCGCGCTGGGGAATTCCCGTGGCAGGGTTTCGCGCAATTGGCGCATGTACTCGGCCGTCGGGCGGTGGCCTTCGTTGAGGCTGATCTGGATATCGGCGTCCTGGGAACCCACGGTGCCGGTGTTGTTGTACACCACGTTGATACCGCTGATGGACAGGCCGATGTTGTCGACCAAGGCTTTAAGTTCCTGGGCCGGGACTTTGCGCCGGATCGCGTTTTCGATGTCGGCGATCAGGTGCGCATTACTCTCCACCCGTGTGCCCACCGGAGCGCGGACGTGCAACAGGATCAGCCCGGAATCGACCTCGGGAAAGAAGTTGCGGCCCAGGAACGGCACCAACGCAAACGACACGGCGACAAACGCCAGCAGGCCGATCACTACCGCGCGACGATGGTGCAAGGCGCTGTGCAATACGCTGTGGTAACGCTCGCGAAAGGCTTCAAAACGCTTCTCGAAACCGCGCTGGAAATTCACCAGCGGGTTGCGCGACGGTACGTGCCCGTCGTCGCCGTGTAGATGCGGCTTGAGCAGGTAGTTGGCCAACGTCGGCACCAGGGTCCGCGACAGCAGGAATGAGGCGATCATGGCGAAGATCACCGCTTCGGCCATCGGCACGAACAGGAAACGCGCCACACCATCAAGGAAGAACATCGGCACAAACACGATGCAGATACACAGCAGCGAGACAAACGCCGGGGTCACGATCTGCGCCGCCCCGTCGAGGATTGCCGTCTGCACCGGCTTGCCCTGCTCCAGGTGCCAGTTGATGTTCTCGATGGTTACCGTGGCATCGTCCACCAGAATACCGACGGCCAGCGCCAAACCGCCAAGGGTCATGATATTCAGGGTTTCGCCCAGCGCCGATAGCGTGGCTATCGAGGCCAGGATCGCCAATGGAATCGAGGTGGCAATGATCACCGTCGAACGCCAACTGCCGAGGAACAGCAAAATCATCAGGCTGGTCAGCGCCGCCGCAATCAAGCCTTCACGGGCCACGCCGCTGATGGCCGAGCGCACGAACAGCGACTGGTCGCCGATCAAATCGATATTCAAGTTGGGCGGCAACGCAGCCTTGTTGTCGGCAAGCTTTTCCTTGATCCCGGCGATCACGCCCAAGGTCGACGCCGAACCGGTCTTGAGCACCGGCAGCAGCACCGAGCGGTTGCCGTTCACATGCACAATGTTGGTTTGCGGCGGGTTGCCGTCGCGCACGGTGGCCACGTCACGGATCAGCACGGTGGTGCCGTCGGCGGTTTTGATCGGCAGGTTTTCCAGGTCATGGAAGTCCGACGGCGAGTTGTTCAGTTGCAGGTTGAATTCGTAGCTGCCGATCTTCTGGGTGCCTACCGGGGTGATCAGGTTCTGCGTGGCCAGGGCGGTGGCGACGTCCTGCGCCGACAGGCCACGGGCTTGCATGCGCGCCGAATCGAGGTCGATCTGCACCTGCCGGCTCTTGCCGCCAAACGGGTATGGCAGGGCCGCGCCGGGCACGCTGGTGAGCATCAGGCGCACCTGGTTCAGACCGATATCACCCAGGCGCTGTTCGCTCAGCCCCGGCCCAGAGAGTGCAAGCTGCACAATCGGCACCGTGGAGGCGCTGTAGTTGAGCACCAGCGGCGGCACGGTGCTGGGCGGCAATTGCCGCAGGATCGCCTGGGACACCGACGTCACCTGGGCGTTGGCGGTACTGATGTTGACGCCGGGCTGGAAGAAGATCTTCACAATCCCGTAGCCGTTCATCGACTGCGCTTCGATATGGCGAATGTCGTTCACGGTGGTGGTCAGCACCCGCTCGAACGGCGAGGTGATGCGCCCGGCCATCTGGTCCGGCGGCAAACCGGTGTACTGCCAGATCACCGCAATCACCGGAATGCGGATTTCCGGGAAGATGTCCGTCGGCGTGCGCCAGGCCGCCAGCGGTCCGACAATCAGGATGAAAATGGCCAATACCAAAAAGGTATAGGGGCGCAGCAAGGCGATGCGCACGAGGTTGAGCATAGGAGGTGATCCAGACAGGAGATTGGTCGGTCAAGCAGGCTTCGCCATGCCGTTTTCCCGCCTCGCCCCATGCACTTCCTGGGGATTTTGTAACGACATCCAGGTCACAAAGAGGCATATGCCACGATATCGAACTTAGTGGCATACGCAACTAATTTGTTTCAAGCTGTCTCAGTCTTCATCTGGAACGTCAGTTCGGTCCGAAAGGCCTTGTCCTGACAGGTCGCGCAGGCATAATCAGCCGCGTCGTGTTTTGTATCAGAGAGTATCTGCCCTTGAAATCTGCCCCGCCTTGCTCCGAGAGCCCCAGTGCCTGCGTCAACGGTGCCGTGCGCCGCACCTCGCGCCGCCTGGGCCAGATCTATGACGAAGCATTCGCGCCCTGCGGGCTTAAAGCCACGCAATACGCGCTGCTCAACCGTATCGCCAAGGCCGGCACGCCAAAAATGGGCGAGCTGGCACAAACCCTGGTGATGGATTTGTCCGCCTTGGGCCACACGCTCAAACCGCTGGTACGTGACGGCCTGGTGGAGCTGCGCGTGGACGAACTCGACCGGCGTACCCGACGCGTGTTGCTGACCGAACACGGCAAGCGCACCCACGTGGCGGCCAAACGTATTTCGACGCAAATGGCCGAACGCTTCGATCAGGCATTCGGCCGTGAAGCGGCGGCGCAATTGCGCCAGACCCTGGACTTTATCGCCTCCGACGAATTTGCCCGCACCCTGTTGGCCAAGGACAATTAAGCCATCGGCTGGTGGTTGGTAACGCAGTGGATACCGCCGCCGCCCGCGGCAATCGCATCGATATTGAGTTGCAGCACTTTGCGGCTCGGGTAGAGCCGTGACAGCAGGTCCAATGCCTTGCGGTCCGCCTCCGGGTCGCCGAATTCGGGCGCAATTACCGCGCCGTTGATCACAAAATAATTGATATAGCCGGCGGCGAAGTCCTCGTTACCTTTGCTGAACTTGCTTTTGCGCGGGTTCAGCGGCGGCGATACGGTGTGCACCTGCAACGATCGACCGTCGGCGTCAGTGGCGTTCTTGAGGATTTCCAGGTGCGCAAGGGTGACTTTGTGGTCGTAGGACTCGGGGTCGGTATCGAGGTTGGCCAGCACCACGCCGGGCGACACAAACCGGGCGTAGAAGTCGACGTGTGCGTCGGTGATGTCCTTGCCCTTGATGCCCGGCAGCCAGATGATCTTGCGCAGCCCCAGGCGTTCCTTAAGTTCGGCCTCCACGTCGGCCTTGCTCCAGTCGGGGTTGCGGTTGCGGTTGATCCAACTGCTTTCGGTCATGATGCCGGTGCCCAGGCCATCCACTTCGATTGCCCCACCCTCGCCCACCAGCTCACTGCGAATGTGGCGCGCGCCGGTTTCTTCGGCCACCAGCGCCGCCAACTGCGCGTCATCGGCATGTTGTTGTTTGTTGCCCCAGCCATTGAAGTTGAAATCCACTGCACCTTCGCCACCGGTGCCATCGATGACGAAATTGGCGCCGGTGTCGCGCATCCAGATATCGTCCAGCTCGGTTTCGACAAAGGTGATATTGCGCGTGCCGCAGTGTTTTTCCGCCAATGCGCGCTCGTCTTCGCGACAGAACACGGTGACCGGCTCATAGTTGGCAATCGCCTGGGCGATACGGCCCAGGGCCGCTTGCACATCAGCGGTAAAGTCTTCCCAGATAGCGTCCTGGGCGCCAAAGGCGATAAAGGCTTGGCGGTGTTTTTCGCCTTCGTCGGGCATGTAGAAACGGCCTTTGACAGCGGCACGTACATGGGTGGTGAGTAAGGTCATGGCACAGACCACGCTGGCTTGTTTGATGAAGGTTCGACGGGTTGGCATGGGGGTCTCTACTTGGTGGTCGCTGTCTTGAATTTAGTCCACATGCGCATGCGCGCACGCATATCCGCCTGGGGGATGTCTTTGCCGGCAATCAACCGCTCGAAGGTGGCTGCATCCGGGTAAATTTGCGGGTTATCACGCATGGCTGCCTCCACCGCCGGGCGGGCCTTGGCGTTGGCCGTAGGGTAGCCGGTGAAGTTGGTGATGGCGGCCATGTTCTGCGGGCGCATCACGAAGTTGATAAAAGCATAGGCGTATTCCGGGTGCTGGGCGTCGACGGGAATGGCCATGGTATCCATCCATACCGTGGTGCCCTCGCGAGGGATGTGATAACCAAAGGTCACCGTTTTGCCGGCCGCATCGGCGGCGCGCTGGGCTTGGGTCATGTCACCGCTGTAGCCGAGAGACAGACACAAATCACCGTTGACCAAGTCGGTCACCGGTTGCGACTGGAATTTGCGAATGTAGGGGCGCAGCTTGAGCAGCAAGTCACTGGCAGCGGCCAGGTCTTCACGTTTGGCACTGCGCGGGTCGCGCCCCAGGTAGTTGAGCACCACGGCCAGCACTTCATCCGGTGAATCGATCAGCGAGATGCCACAGTCGGCGAACTTGGCGGCAAATTCGGGCTTGAACAGCAGGTCGAGGCTGTTGACCGGCGCGTTCGGCAAGCGCTGCTTAATCTGTGCGGTGTTGTAGGTCAGGCCGATGGTGCCCCAGGTGTAGGGCACCGTGGCTTTGTTCGAGTTGACGTAGTGGCTGCGCAACTTCTGCAAACCCGGCTCGATATCATCCAGCGCAGTGAGCTTGGCAGGGTCCAGCGGTTGCAGGCTGCCGGCGCGCATCAGGCGCTCGGCCACGGTGTCGCCGGGGAAGATCAGATCGTAGCCGCTGCCGCCGGCCATCAACTTGGCTTCCAGGGTTTCGCTGCCGTCCATCACGTCGTAGATCACCTTGATGCCGGTCTCGGCGGTGAAAGCCGACAAGGTGTCCGGCGCAAAATAGTCCGCCCAGTTATAGAGTTTCAGCGTCTTGTCATCGGCCATGGCGCAGGCGCTGGTGAGGATCAGGGCACAGCTCAAAAGCAGTCTCATGATGGGCGTCCGTCCAGGGTCAGCAGTGCGTCATACATGTGCGGGCGGCGGTCGCGGAAGATGCCCCAGGTCAGGCGTTCTTCGCGCATCGCAGACAGGTCCAGGGAGTGCACGAGTACGCCAGTGGATTCGCGATCCGCTTCGACCAGCAGCTTGCCTTTGTGGTCGCAGATAAACGACGAGCCGTAGAAATCCATTTGCAGGTTCGCATCCGTTGTCGCCACTTCACGGCCTACGCGGTTGGCCGCCACTACCGGCACCAGGTTGGCGGCGGCGTGACCGCGCATGGTCATTTGCCAGTGGTCACGGGAGTCGAGCGCCGCGCAGCCGGGTTCCGAGCCGATGGCCGTGGGGAACAGCAACACTTCAGCACCCTGCAACGCCAGGCAGCGCGCGGTTTCGGGGAACCACTGGTCCCAGCAGATACCGACACCCAGGCGCCCGAACGCCGTGTCCCAGACGCGAAAACCGGTGTCGCCGGGGCTGAAATATTCCTTCTCCTGGTAGCCGATGGCGTTGGGGATATGGGTCTTGCGGTACACGCCCATCAACTGCCCATCGGCATCGGCCACACTCAGGGAATTGAAGTAGGCATTACCGGCCTTTTCGAACCAGCTCAGCGGCAGCACCACGCCCAGTTCCTTCGCTAATGCGGCGAAACGCTTGAGCACGCGGCTGTGCTGATACTCCTCGGCCAGTGCCAAATGTTTGTGATGCTGCTCGATGCAGAAATACGGCGTGGCGAACAGCTCCTGCAGCAGGATGACCTGGACGCCCTGTGCGGCGGCATCGCGCACCAACCGCTCGGCGCGGTCGAGGTTACCCGGCAAGTCCCAGGTACACGGCATCTGGGTAGTAGCAATCGTCAATACAGTCATGGCATTACCCCTTTAACGGCCAGGCCGGTTGCTGTTGGGTGATGCAATGCACCCCGCCGCCGCCGTGGGCCAGGTGGTTGATCTGCACCGGCACGATTTCACGGCCCGGGAACGCCTGGGCCAGCACCTCGGCCGCGACCTGATCAGCCTCAATGCCATAGGCCGGCATGATGATTGCGCCGTTGGCGATGTAGAAGTTGGTGTAGGAGGCACAAAACACTTCTGCATCGGTGTCCACTGCGTCGGTGGCCTCATACAGTTCGATCAATTCGAAACGGCGGCCATGGGCGTCGGTGGCCAGTTCCAGGGCGCGACGGTTTTCGCGTACCACTTGGGCGTAGGTCGAGTGGTGATCGTGGGTGGCATCCACCAGCAGCACGCCAGGGCGGGCGTAGGCACACACGCCGTCGACGTGGCCGTCGGTCATGTCGCCAGTGACGTAATCCGGGTCGCCGGGCAGCCAGATGGTCTTTTTGATCCCCAGCAGGCGCGCGAAGACCTCTTCCATCTCGGCCTTGGTCATACCGGGATTGCGGTTGGGGTTGAGCAGCACCGATTCGGTGGTGATCAAGGTGCCCTCGCCGTCCACATGGATCGCGCCGCCTTCATTGCTCAGCGGCGTGCCGAAGCACTCCAGCCCCAGGTGATTAAGCACCCGGCGCGCCAGGCTTTCGTCCAAGTCATGGGCCGACTTGCCGCCCCAGGCGTTGAAGCGCCAGCTCACACCCGCCGCACCCTGTTGCGGGTGACAAATGAAGGTGGGACCAGAGTCGCGGCACCAGCTGTCGTTGACGGCCTCAGCGATCAACTCGATGCCAGGGCCACACAGGGCTTTGGCACTGGCCATTGCCGAAGGGTCGACAATCATTTTTACTGGCTCAAAACGTGCGATGGCATTGGCGACCCGCGCAAAATCCTGCTGCACCCATGCCAAAGTCACACCCCAGGTGCTTTCCCACAGCGCCTGGTTATGCGGCCAGACCATCCAGGTCGCCACATGATGGGACCACTCCGCGGGCATACACCAACCACTGCTTAAAATTTCACTACGCTGCATGACAAGCACCTTTGAGTTAAGTCATTGTGTTCAGTGAAAACTGCCCACGGAGTCTTGGCGCACATGCTACGTAGGCTGAAAAGGCCAAACAAACGATGGATTTTGTAGAAAACTGATTAGCGGAGCTTATCGATATGCTCAACCACTGGCCGCCCCTCGGCACCCTGCGCGGCTTTGAAGCCGCCGCCCGCCTAGGCAGTTTCCACAAGGCTGCCGAAGAACTGCACCTGACCCAATCGGCGATCAGCCAGCAGATCCGCAGCCTGGAGGCTTACCTGGAGCAGCCGCTGTTTTTACGCAGCGGGCGCAGCGTGAGCCTCACCGACGCAGGTTATGACTTCCTCAGCACCACCCAGGCGCTGCTGCAACAACTGGCGGTGGGCGTGCGGCGCCTGGGGCAGTACCGCAAACCCAATCAACTGGTGCTCAACACCACGCCGACCTTTGCTCGCCACTGGCTGCTGCCACGCCTGGCGGACTTTCGTCAGCGGCACCCGGAGGTAGACCTGTGGATCTTCAGCACCGATGAAGTGCCGGACATGGCCAGCCAGACCATCGACCTGGCGGTGCGTGACGACATCAGCTCCCAGGCCGAATGCAGCTTCAAGGTGCTGCATGCCGACCGCCTGTTTCCGGCGTGCCATCCCAAGCTGCTGTCTGTGCCTGCGGCGCAGCGCACCACGTTGCACGGCGAGCGAGAGATGGACTGGAGCCATTGGGCCGTGGAGGCCGGCATTGATGTGGGCCAACAGGACCAGGGGCTGAATTTTTCCGATCCGGGTTTACTGCTGGATGCCGTGTGCAGCGGGCTGGGCATCGGCCTGGTCAGCCAACTGCTGAGCCGCCAGGCCCAGGCCGATGGTTTGCTCACGCCGCTGGTCGAAGCCACCATTCGCGGTCCCAGTTGGGCGCTGTTGACCCACCGTGACAGTGAAAACGACCCACTGGCCCGCAGCTTTACCGAATGGCTGCTGATGCGTTTGCAGGTAGACCCGACATGAGCGACAGACTCGAAGACATCCTCACCGAGCACTTGAACGTGGTGTTCTGCGGCATCAACCCCGGCAAAGGCTCCGCCGCCTTGGGCCTGCACTTCGCCAACCGCAGCAACCGCTTTTGGCGCACGTTGCACCTGGCCGGTTTCACGCCTCATGAGATCCGCCCGCAGGAGGGGCGCACCTTGCTCGACTATCACTGCGGGCTGACCACGCTGGTGGAGCGCCCGACGGCGAGTGCGGGGGAATTGGCGCGGCATGAATTCAACGACGCCGCGGCTGCGTTTGAGCAGAAAATCCGCCGCTGCCAGCCACGCTTCGTGGCCTTTCTGGGCAAGGTCGGTTATAGCGCCGTGTCCGGCCAACGCGAGGTTGCCTGGGGGCTGCAGCCGCTGTTATTGGGCGGCGCAGCGGTATGGATACTGCCCAACCCCAGCGGGCGCAATTTGGCGTTCAGCCTGGAGCAGTTGGTGCAGGCCTATCAGCAACTGCGCGAAGCCATTGCACAGAGCAATCAAGTGCCCTTGATCTCCTGAGAGCATTCACCTGAAAGCAACGGAGGCTTCATGAAACTGGTAGGCATGCTGGACTCGCCTTACGTACGCCGCGTGGCAATTTCCCTGGACCTGTACGGCGTAGAGTTTGAACATCAGTCGGTGTCGGTGTTCAGCACCTTCGAGCAGTTCCACGCGATCAACCCGGTGGTCAAGGCGCCGACCCTGGTGCTGGACGACGGCACCTTGCTGATGGACTCCAGCCTGATCCTGGACTATTTCGAAACCCAGGCCCCCTCCGACAAGAAGCTGCTGGCACAAGCGCCTGGCGCCCGCGCCAAAGAGCTGCACCTGCTCGGGCTGGCCCTGGCGGCCTGCGAGAAAACCGTGCAGATCGTGTATGAGCATCATCTGCGCCCGGCAGAAAAACTCCATGAACCGTGGATCGAGCGGGTGACCGGTCAACTGCTGGCCGCCTATTCGTTGCTGGAAAAACACTTGGCCCAACCCACCGACGGGCCGCTGACCCAGGCTGCGCTGACCACGGCAATTGCGTGGTCGTTCACCCAGTTAAAACTGCCGTCGGTGCTCGACCACAAGGCCTTCCCCAACCTGCAACGTCACGCCGACCGGCTGGAACAGCACCCGGCGTTCAAGCGCTACCCCATCGATTAACAGGCCTAGACCCAGCCGCCATCCACAATAAAGTTCTGCGCCGAACACATTGCCGAGGCATCCGAGGCGAGAAACAACGCCATATTGGCGATGTGTTCGGGCAGCACGCTGCCGGGCAGGCACTGGCTGCGGCTGATCAGTTCCTTGGCCGCGTCATCCACCCACATTGCCAGTTGTTTGTCGGTCATGACCCAGCCGGGCACCAGGGTGTTTACGCGGATATGGCTGGGCCCCAACTCACGTGCCAGGGCCCGGGTCATGCCATGGGCCGCCGCCTTGCTGGCGGCGTACACCGGGTAACCGGCAGACGCCATCATCCACCCCACCGAGCCCAGGTTGATAATCGCCCCGCCACCGGCGCGTTTCATCATCGGCACCACGGCCTTGGCGGCAAAGAATGCGTGCTTGAGGTTGACCGCGATCAGCCTGTCGAACATCGCCGAATCAACTTCTTCCAGGGTGTGACGCACGTCGTTGGCCGCGTTATTGACCAGTACGGTGATTGGTCCCAGCGAATGTTCAAAGCGCTCAATCGCCGCCTTGTAGGCGATTTCATCGGTGATGTCGCAACACACGAATTCAACCTTGTAGCCCTGGGAATACAACAGCGCGGCCAGTCGCTCACCCTGGCTTTGCGCGCGGTCCACAAAACCCACCCTGGCACCCTGCGCGGCGAACGCACGCACCAGAAATTCGCCGATGCCTGAGGCACCACCGGAAACCAGAACGGTCTTACCCTCAAGGTCGGGGTAAACAGCCTGCTGAGTGGTCATATAAAGGTTGCCTCACTTAATTAGTCTTATTTTATTTTGCAAACAGGCCGTAAAAGGCTATAAATCTGCTGCTGCAGCGACAAAATATCGCACATTAGTAGAACTATTCCACTGAAAACAACAAAAGGAAGTTCGACCATGAAGCACCCTCGTCACCTGCTTTCCGGCCTTGCCTTGTCCCTGCTGATTGCCAGCGGCGGCGCCCAGGCTGCGGGCCTCACCAGCGAGCACAAACCCTTCGGTAAAACCAATGACGGCACCGCCGTCGAGCAGTACATCTTGCGCAACAGCCACGGCATGCAAGCCACGGTGATCACCTACGGCGGCGTGTTGCAGTCACTCAAAGTGCCGGATAAAAACGGCAAGGTCGATGACGTGGTGCTGGGTTTTGATGACGTGCAGGGCTATCAGAGCGGCACGGCCTTTTTTGGCGCGACCATCGGGCGCTTCGGCAACCGCCTGGCAGGCGGTGCGTTTGAGCTTGATGGCAAGCGCTATCAGGTGCCGCTCAACGACGGGCCCAACTCACTGCACGGCGGCGCCCAAGGATTCGACAAGCAGGTGTGGAAAGCCGAACCCGTCAAGGGCAAGGACTCGGTTGGCGTCAAGCTCAGCTACCTGTCCAAGGACGGTGAAATGGGCTTTCCCGGCAACCTCAAGACCGAGGTCACCTACAGCCTCAACGATAACAACGAACTGCATATCGACTACACGGCCAGCACCGACAAACCCACTGTGCTCAACCTTACCAACCACAGTTATTTCAACCTGGCGGGCGCTGGCAACGGCGACATTCTCAAGCAGGTCGCCACCTTGCATGCCAGCCATTACACGCCGGTGAATGCCACCCTGATTCCGACCGGCGAGCTGGCACCGGTCAAGGGCACGCCGATGGACTTTCTCAAACCCACGCCGATCGGCCAGCACATCAAGGACGAGCATCCGCAGCTCAAATTTGCCGAGCCGAAACAAGGTGGGTTTGACTTCAACTGGGCGCTCGACACCCAGGGCGAAATCAAGCAACTCGCCGCCGAAGTTCATGACCCTGCTTCTGGCCGGCGTTTGCAGCTCTATACCAGCGAGCCTGGGGTGCAGTTCTACACCAGCAACTTTCTCGATGGCACGGTGAAGGGCAAAGCGGGCAAGACGTATCAGCACTGGAGTGCTTTTACCCTCGAGACTCAGCATTTTCCTGATGCGCCGAACCAGCCCAAGTTTGCTTCGACTCGGTTGAATCCTGGGCAGAGCTACAGCCAGAATACTGTGCTCAAGTTTTCTGCCGACTGAGTGTTGGTGCAACCGGGGTGTGGACGCCGTCGTTTTTCCTTGTGACCGGGGGGATACCGGGGCGGTTTTAGGTCTGGGGTTGACTCAGGATTGCTGAGTACATATCCGTTATTTAGGTAACGGCCGCTATTGGTTCCGCTCTTACAGCGGGTCACTTTTGCAAGGACGCAAAAGTAACCAAAAGGTCCTCGCCCCAACACTCGGTGCCTCGCTATGGCTCGGCATGCCCGCAATCCGACAGTGATTTGGGGGGCCGCCGCGATGGGCCATCCTTGGCCCAGCGCGGCTAAACCGGCATCCCTGCCGGTTTACCCCCCAAATCACTGTCAGATTCCGGCCATCGTGTTTGACGGGGCGATTTCAGATCAAGATCACGATCAAAAGCGCAGATCAAAAGACCGCTGACTTCGCCAGCGAAAAGGATGTAAGGGCCGGAGCAACAGCAACAGCAACAGCAAAGCAACAGCAGAGCCATACTCGGTCAAAGGTGGGAGCTGGCTTGCCTGCGATAGCATCAACTCAGTGTACCTGATACACCGAGGTGTCTGCATCGCAGGCAAGCCAGCTCCCACAGAAAAGCACATGTTCAGAACTGCATGCGGTCAACTGTGGGAGCGGGCTTGCTCGCGAATGCGGTGTATCAGTGACAGATAAATTGACTGATCCACCGCATTCGCGAGCAAGCCCGCTCCCACATTTAGACCGCGTTGTATCAGGTAGATAGGCTTTGGCTTTGGCTTTGGCTTTGGCTTTGGCTTTGCACTTGATCTGGCTCTTGCTTCAACCACTCAGGTCGGCTTTCAGGCCGCCGTGCTGTAGATCTTGATCTTGATCTTGATCTTGATCTGAGACGCCCCGTTAACCACGATGGCCGAACGCAGGCTTGAATCCGTGGGTAACCCGGCAGGACGCCGGGTTAGCCGCGCTGGGCCAAGGATGGCCCATCGCGGCGGCCCACGGATTCAAGCCGGAGTGAGGGCACACCGAGCCTAGGCGAGGTGCCGAGTGGTGGGGCGAAGACTTTTTGGTTACTTTTGTGTCTTTATGTACGGACCGGACACATGGTGGACACATGTGCGGGGACATGGTGGACACATTATTGACCATAATCAGGCTTACTAACTTCGATAGTTCGCAAAAAATGATGGCAGAAATAGACATCGAACAGACCATCGCTTTCAGGGTTAGGGCGGATTGCTATGTGTTGCCCTGCCAGGCCTTTTGCGATGCTGAAATAGCTTTTCTGAAAGCGAAAACGGCTGTGATAAACCTTGGCTAATACGTCATCTGGTCCGTATTCAAACTCCGGTAGTTGCTGCGGATAATCCCAAGAACTGCTGCGATAACGGTCCATTGGCACCTTGTATTCCAGCGCCTGATGGGGACGTTGCAGGTTGTATATTTCACGCCATTGATCGAAAGCTAGCTGGGCATCTGCCAGTGTAGAAAAGTGACGTCCGTTAAGGACTTCTGCCTTGAGTGATCGATGGAAACGCTCGATTTTCCCATTTGTTTGCGGATGGTAGGGACGACTGAAACTTATCCGAATTCCCAAACGCACCAGCCAAATGCTCAACTCGGTGATCTCGCCAGGATTACGCGGTGAGCCCCAAGGCGCGCCATTGTCGACGTTGATACGTGCTGGTAAACCGTAAATTTCAAATACCTTGCTCATCTTCTCTTTTACGGTGGTACCTCGCTCGTTATCACACGCTTGGATGGCCAGATTGAACCGCGAATGATCGTCCAGGATGGTCAGGGGGTGGCATCGGCCTTGCTGCATTGCAAAGTGGCCTTTGAAATCCATCTGCCAAAGATCGTTGGGCTCAGGATGTTCAAATCTCAGCAGGGCCCCTGGTTCTTTATCTGAGGGTTTAATCAAGCTATGCCGGTGCAAGACATTCGTGACAGTACTGGGGGCAATTCGCTTGTCCAGCATGCTGCTAATTGTTCGTCCGCCCCATGCCGGATGATCTTGGCGAAGTGCAATAACCTCAGCCTCCAGCTCGGCCTGGGTCAGCTTGGGGCTGCTGACGGGCTTACGTGACTTCTCTTGCAGGCCTGCAGAACCGCCGGCCTCGTAGCGTTTTAGCCACTTGTAGGCTGTCTGCGGACTTATGCCGAATCGTCGGCACAGCTCTCGCTTATTACTGCCGGGTTTCTTTGCTAAGGAAACAAACTCTTCTTTTAGGCTCATGGCGTCTCTCGAGTTCCAGGGCATGATGGCCTCCCGGCGCAGTTAGCTTGCCGAGAAGTGTCCACCATGTCCCCGCACACCCGTCAACCATGTGTCCGGTCCGTACATGTCTTTACAAAAGTGACCCGCCGTAAGGGCGGAACCCTAAGTAGCCATTACCGAAGAAATGGATATGTACTCCGTCTGATCCAACCCCCCCCGCCAAGCCTAACTCATTGCCACAACCCAATCTTCGTCAGCTCTTGCTTGAAGTTCTCCCGCGTAATCAGCGTCACCTCGTCCATGGCCGTGTACTTGGGCGGCTCCGTACCTTTGGTGACCCACTCATACATCATCAGCGCAGTGTTGTAGCCCTCGATATGCGGACTAGGCAGCATCGAACCGAAAAAACCACTGTCAGCCTTTTTCAGTTCGCCAATGGCATCCGTACCATTGATGCCGATACCAATCACATTGGCCGCAGCAAAACCGGCCGTTTCCGTAGCGCGCACGCCACCGAGCACCGTGTTGTCGTTCATACCACCGATAATCAAGTTCTTGGCACCGCTGGGCAGCTTGACCAGTGCCGAGTTGGTGGCGTCCATACTGCCCGGTACATCGAGCGTCTTGGCCGCGGTGAACAGAATATGGTCTTTAGGAAAACCAGCATCTTCCAGCGATTTAACCGAACCGTCAGTGCGCTTTTTACCCGTGTCCAGTTCGTTAAAGGTATTGATCACCGCATAGGTGTCCTTCCAATCCCAACCGCGTTTTTTCGCCTCCGCCGCCATCGCCGCGCCCTGCTTCTGGCCCACTTCAAACGCGGCCATGCCCAGGTACGGCACGTCCTCCATGAAGTTGCCCTTGGCATCAACGAAGCGATCATCCACCGCAATCACTTTCAGGCCGTTCGCCTTGGCCTTGGCGACGATAGCCGGGCCGAGTGAGACGTCCGGCGGGCAGATCACAAAGCCCTTGGCGCCGTTGGCCGCCAGGCTGTCGATGGCTGAGAGGGTTTTCTCGCCATCCGGCACGGCGATCTTGATCACGGTAAAGCCATGCTCCTTGCCGGCTTTTTCGGCAAACGCCCACTCCGTCTGGAACCACGGTTCTTCAGCCTGCTTGACCAAAAAACCGATCTTTACGGCTTCAGCAGCCTGCAGCAGGCTGCCCAAGCTCAGGGCCGACACCGCCACAGCGGCGCAGCACAGGGAACGCATACCTCGACGACGATTCATACGGGTGACTCCTTGTTATTGTTTTCAGGTCTTGGGTTTATCCGGCAAAGCGGTGACAGGGGGTGCCCGGCACATCGACCTCGATGGCCAGTACCGCGCCATCCAGCGGGTGATCGAGTGGGCTGGCGGCGCTGGTGATGTAGAGGGTGGTGAGGTTGGGGCCACCGAACACGCAACTGGTGGGGCGGCTCACGGGCAATTCAATAATGCGGTCGACCTCACCCGCCGGCGTCAGGCGCAGCAGGCAACTGCCATCCCAACGGGCGTTCCAGATATAACCCTGGCCGTCCATCGCCGAGCCGTCCGGGCCACCACGCTCATGCGGGCCGAACCAGACCCGGGCAGGCTCGAGTTGGCCATCTGGCTTGACCGCATGCCGGTACAAAGTGCCGTCCAGGCTGTCGCCAAAATGCACGTGCGCGCCGTCATCGCTCCACACTAAGGTGTTGGGAATGCCCAGCCCTTGCAGCAGCGGCGTGACATGCGCGTTGGCATCGACGCGAAACAGGCCGCCGCTACGCCGCGTGATGGGCAAGTCTTCACCCTGCTCGCCAATGTTGTTCTGCATGGTGCCCAACCACAGGCGGCCCTGGGCGTCGCAGCGCGCCTCATTGCCACGGTTGCCCGGTTGCGGGTCGGCCACGCACAACAGCGTGAGGGCTTCGGTTTCCAGGTTCAGCCGGTACATACCGCTGCTCAGCGTCACCAGTGCATCCCCGCTTTCACAGGGAATGAAGGCCGAGACGTGCTCGGGCAACTGCCAGATCCGCAACTGCCCGCCCATCAGGCGCAGCGCCTGTTTGCCGGCGATATTCACCCAATACAGCGCCTGGGTCGGCACGTCCCAGAACGGGCCTTCGCCCAACTGCGCACGGTGCGCAGTGACTGCGGTACACGACATAAAACCTCCTGGTGTTACAGCGGGTCGCGCGATGGCGTGCCATCCACCAGCCGCTGGATGCGCAACGGGTTGGCGTTTTTCAACGCGTCGGGCAGCAGGCTATCAGGGTAATTCTGCAAGCACACCGGGCGCAGGAAACGGTCGATGGCCAGGGTGCCGACCGAGGTGCCTCGGGCATCGGACGTTGCCGGGTACGGGCCGCCGTGAACCATCGAATCACACACTTCCACGCCGGTCGGGTAGCCGTTAAGCAGGATGCGCCCGACTTTCTGTTCCAGCAGCGGCGTCAGTTCAGCGAACTGCTGCAGGTCGGCCGATTCAGCAATGAGCGTCGCGGTGAGCTGACCATGCAAGCCGTGCAAGGCGGCGCTGAGCTGAGCCTGGTCGGCGACTTCGACAAATACGGTGGTCGGGCCGAACACCTCTTCCTGCAACACCTCATCACCGTCAATCAGCAAGCGCACGTCGGCCTTGAACAGCTGCGGCTGCGCCTGACTGCCCACTTGAGCGCTGCCCGCCAGGTGTTGGATGCCAGGGTGCGCCAAGAGTTTTTCCAAGCCTTTGCCATAACTGCCCAGGGTGCCGGTATTGAGCATGGTTTGCGCCGGCTGTTCACCGATCAGTTGCGCCACCTGTTGGGTAAACGCGGTGAACTGTGGCGAGGCAATACCGATCACCAGGCCAGGGTTGGTGCAGAACTGGCCACAGCCCTGCACCACCGAGGCGGTGAGGTCGCGGGCGATGGTCGCGGCACGGGCGTGCAAGGCCTGGGGCAGCACAATCACCGGGTTGATGCTCGACATCTCGGCAAACACCGGGATCGGCTGCGGGCGTGCCGCCGCCATATCACACAAGGCACGGCCACCCTTGAGCGAGCCGGTAAAACCCACGGCCTGGATCGCCGGGTGCTTGACCAGCGCCTCACCGACGCCGCCACCGAAGATCATGTTGAACACCCCCGCCGGCATCTCGGTGGCCTCGGCCGCACGGATGATTGCATCGGCCACCCGCTCAGCCGTGGCCATATGCCCGCTGTGGGCCTTGAACACCACCGGGCAGCCGGCCGCCAGCGCGGCGGCGGTGTCGCCGCCGGCGGTGGAAAATGCCAAGGGGAAGTTGCTCGCACCAAATACCGCCACTGGGCCGAGGCCGATACGGTATTGGCGCAGGTCCGGGCGCGGCAGGGGTTGGCGCTCGGGCAAGGCTCTGTCGATGCGCGCGCCGTAAAAGTCACCACGACGCAGCACCGTGGCGAATAGGCGCATCTGGCCGCTGGTGCGCCCGCGCTCGCCTTTGATGCGCGCAGCAGGTAATGCCGTTTCGCGGCAAACCAGCTGAATAAAATCATCCCCGAGCGCGTCTAGCTCATCGGCCACCGCCTCCAGGAATTGCGCCCGGCGCGAGGCACTCAAGGCCCGGTACGCGGGATACGCGGCAGCAGCGGCTTTGGCGGCGGCATCCACCTCGGCGGGCGTGGCCTGATAGAAGTGCTGAGGCAAGGCCTCGCCGGTACTGGCATCGACGCTTTCAAGAGTGATGCTGCCCTGGGCGCTGCGCTGGCCGCCGATGTAATTGTGGCCGAGTAACGGATTCATGCTGATCTCCTTAAAGGCTGATGACAGTGCCAGGTTCGAACGCCGCTTCGGCGCTGCCGACCCGGTTGACCAACGGCGCGCCGAACTCGGCCTGGCTGATCTCGAACACGTCCCCCGGCTGGGTACGTATACCGTCGGCAAATGACAAGGTGGCGGTGCCGAAGAAGTGAATATGCACGTCGCCCGGGGTCAGGAACTGGCTGTATTTGAAATGGTGGTACTCGAGGTTTTCCAGGCTGTGGCACATGTTCGCCTCGCCACTGAGAAATTCGTTTTCCCATATCACCTGGCCGTCTCGAAGGATGCGGCTGGTGCCGGCCAAGTGCTGGGGCAACTCACCCACGCGCAACTCCGGGCCATAGCTGCAACTGCGCAACTTGGAATGGGCCAGGTACAGGTAATTCTTGCGCTCCATGACGTGGTCGGAGAACTCGTTGCCCACCGCAAAACCCAGGCGGTAGGGCTTGCTGTCACGGCCGATCACATACAACCCGCCGATTTCCGGCTCTTCACCGGCGTCTTCGGCAAAGGGCGGCACCGGGAACGCCTGGCCTGGGCGCACGACAATAGTGCCATCGCCCTTATAGAACCATTCCGGTTGCACACCGGCCTGGCCGGCCGGTGGTTTGCCGCCCTCCACGCCCCATTTGAAGATACGCATGGTGTCGGTCAAGGCGCTGTCGTCACCGGCCTGGTGCATTTTGTCGCGGGCCGAGGCGCTGCCCAGGTGCGTCAGGCCAGTGCCGCTGATCAGCATGTGCGCCGGGTCGGGATGGTCCAGCGGCGGCAGGACTTTGAGGTCCACCAACAGCGCGGCGTAGTCGTAACTGTCACCCAACCCGAGGCTGTCGACCTGTTGCGCCAGGCCCACACCGGCGTCGATGGCGGCCAGCGCCAATTCACGCACGCTGCGCGCGGTGTGCACTTCGCGCAATGTGTTGCCTTGCACCACGCCGACACGACGCTCACCGTTACGCAATTCGAACTGAACTAAACGCATCAAACTTCTCCAGGATTAAGTACGTGTGGCGCCTCGGGCGCTGGCGGCAAACTGGTCGGCGGGCAGCACATGCTTGCGCTCCAGCACGCGGTACACCACAGCAGTCAAGACCAGCCCGAACACCATTACCCCGGCCAAGAAATACAGGCCCGAAGCCAGGTTGCCGGTGTATTCCTTGAGCGCGCCGATCACGAACGGGCCGATATAGCCGCCGAGGTTGCCCACCGAGTTAATCAGCGCAATGCCCGCCGCCGCACTGGCGCCGGCAAAGAACCGCCCCGGCAAGGTCCAGAACACCGCCGTGCAGGAAAACAAGGCGAATGCCGCCAGGCACAGCGCCGCCATTTGCAGCACCGGCATACTCAGCCAGGCACTGCAAAACAAGCCGATGGCGCCCAGCACATAGAGCACCGCAAGGTGGCCATAACGATCGTTCAAGCGGTCGGAACTGCGCGGGATGATCAGCAGCCCGAGGATGCCGAAAATGTAGGGTACGGCCGAGATAAAGCCGGTCATCAAGTCAGTGCCGCCGAACTGTTTAATCAGGGTCGGCAACCACAGGCCCAAGCCATAGATGCTCAACGTCACCGGCAAGTAGAACAGCGCCAGCAGCAACACGCGCTTGTCTTTGAGGGCATGCAGCGGGTTGCCGTGACGGGTCTGGCCGTAGGCTTGCAGGTCCTTGGCCAACTCACCCGTAAGCCAGGCTTTCTCGTCTTCACTCATCCATGTGACCTGCTTGGGGCCGTCCGGCAAAAAGCGCAGCACCGGCCAGGTCAGCAGCAACGCCGGCGTGCCAATCACGATAAACAGCCATTGCCAGCCGTGCAGACCGAGGATGCCGTCCATGCCCAGCAGGCCGCCGGACACCGGCCCGGTGATCATCATGGCAATCGGCTGAGAGAGGATAAACAGCCCCAGGATCTTGCCGCGATGGCGCACCGGAAACCACTGGGTGATGTAGTACAGCACGCCCGGAAAGAACCCGGCTTCGGCCGCGCCAAGCAGAAAGCGCATCACATAGAAACTGTGCGGCCCCTGCACAAAGGCCATACCAATGGTGATGGCGCCCCAGGTGAGCATGATCCGTGCAAACCAGCGCCGCGCGCCAAAACGGTCGAGCATCAGGTTGCTGGGGATCTCAAACAGGAAGTAGCCAATGAAGAACAACCCCGCCCCCAGGCCATAGGCGGCATCGCCGATGCCGACGTCGGCGCCCATGTGCAGCTTGGCAAACCCCACCGCCGAGCGGTCCACATAGGCGATCAGGTACAGCAGGATCAGGAAGGGAATCAGTTTCAGCGTGATACGCCGAACAAGCCGCAATTCCTGGCTCATGGGGTCGATCTCCGATTGTTGTTTTTATAGAAGCTCGGGGGCTGCCTCTCGCGAAAATCCGCTAGGGTCACACCTCACTTGAGTCGGACTATATAGTATGACTATTTGCAAAACAACACTTCCAAATGTGCGATTTTGCGCTTATGTTTAGACGCATATAGAACATATAGTCATACAATAAGAGAGTCGATCATGCCTGATAAAAAGCCCGCCCTACGCTCTGCCCAGTGGTTTGGTACCGCCGACAAGAACGGTTTCATGTACCGCAGCTGGATGAAGAACCAGGGCATTGCCGACCATCAGTTCCATGGCAAACCGATTATCGGCATTTGCAACACCTGGTCGGAGCTGACCCCGTGCAACGCGCACTTCCGCCAGATCGCCGAGCACGTCAAACGCGGTGTGATCGAGGCCGGTGGTTTCCCGGTGGAATTCCCGGTGTTCTCCAATGGCGAGTCCAACCTGCGCCCCACCGCGATGCTCACCCGCAACCTGGCGAGCATGGATGTGGAAGAAGCCATTCGCGGCAACCCTATCGACGGCGTGGTGCTGCTCACCGGCTGCGACAAAACCACCCCGGCGCTGCTGATGGGCGCGGCCAGTTGTGACGTGCCGGCCATCGTGGTCACCGGCGGGCCGATGCTCAACGGCAAGCACAAGGGCCAGGACATCGGTTCGGGCACGGTGGTGTGGCAGTTGAGCGAACAGGTCAAGGCCGGGACCATCACCCTTGACGATTTCCTTGCAGCCGAAGGCGGCATGTCGCGCTCGGCCGGCACCTGCAACACCATGGGCACTGCATCGACCATGGCCTGCATGGCCGAAGCACTCGGCACTTCCCTGCCCCACAACGCAGCGATCCCGGCGGTGGATGCGCGGCGCTATGTGCTGGCGCATATGTCCGGCATGCGCGCGGTCGAGATGGTGCGTGAGGATTTGAAGCTGTCGAAGATCCTTACCAAGGAAGCGTTTGAAAACGCGATCCGCGTGAATGCGGCCATCGGCGGTTCGACCAACGCGGTGATCCACCTCAAAGCTATCGCCGGGCGTATCGGTGTCGAACTCGATCTGGACGATTGGACCCGCATGGGCCGTGGCGTGCCGACCATCGTCGACCTGCAGCCGTCAGGCCGTTTCCTGATGGAAGAGTTCTACTACGCCGGCGGCCTGCCAGCCGTGCTGCGACGCCTGGGCGAAGCCAAGCTGATCCCGCATCCGAATGCCCTGACAGTGAATGGCAAGTCGTTGGGCGAGAACACCCAGGACTCGCCGATCTACGGCCAGGACGAGGTGATCCGCACCCTCGACAACCCGATCCGCGCCGATGGCGGCATCTGTGTATTGCGCGGCAACCTGGCGCCGCTGGGCGCTGTGCTCAAGCCCTCCGCTGCCAGCCCCGAGTTGATGCAGCACCGTGGCCGCGCGGTGGTGTTCGAGAACTTCGACATGTACAAGGCGCGCATCAATGACCCGGCGCTGGACGTGGATGCCAATTCGATTCTGGTCATGAAAAACTGTGGGCCCAAGGGTTACCCGGGCATGGCCGAAGTCGGCAACATGGGCCTGCCCGCCAAGCTGTTGGCCCAGGGCGTGACCGACATGGTGCGCATCTCCGATGCCCGCATGAGCGGCACCGCCTACGGCACGGTGGTGCTGCATGTGGCGCCGGAAGCCGCAGCCGGTGGGCCGCTGGCCACGGTGCAGGAAGGTGACTGGATAGAGCTGGATTGCGCCAACGGCCGCCTGCACCTGGATATCCCCGACGCCGAACTGGCGGCGCGCATGGCTGACCTGGCGCCGCCGCAAAAACTCATCGTCGGCGGCTACCGCCAGTTGTATATCGACCATGTGCTGCAGGCCGACCAAGGCTGCGACTTCGACTTCCTGGTGGGCTGTCGTGGCGCCGAAGTCCCCCGGCATTCCCACTAATTGGGATGCTATGATGCGGCGAATCTAAGCCAGAGCCTCCCCGTCGTTATGGATCACCAGCAGCCCAAGCCGCGCAAGAGCCAGCATGCCCAGATCGTTCAGGACTTGGGCATGCACATCGTTTCCGGGCGCTTCAAGCCCGAAGAGCGCCTGCCCATGGAAGCCACGCTGTGCGAGGAATACCAGGTCAGCCGCTCGGTGTTGCGTGAGGCGACCCGCGTGCTCAGCGCCAAGGGCCTGGTGTACTCCAAACCACGGGTGGGCGCGGTGGTGCGTCCACGGGTGAAATGGCATTTGCTTGACCCGGACGTGCTGTCCTGGCTGATGCAGTCCACGCCCCACAGCGAATTTTTCAACACCCTGGCCGGCGTGCGGCGCATCCTCGAACCGGAAATCGCCGCCATGGCGGCGACCACGGCCACCGCCGAAGACATCGCCACCATCGAAACCGCCTACCGGGGCATGGAAACCGCCAAGACCCACGACGATCTGCTGCAGGCCGACCTGGACTTTCACCGCGCCATCGCCGACGCGACCCGCAACGACTTGCTCGCCTACATGTGCAACATGCTGTCGTTGCCGCTGCGCGAATCGATCAACATCACCAACCGCCGCCCCGACATCCAGGGCCTGAGCCTGCCCCGCCACAAAGCGATCCTCACCGCCATCCAGAACCGTGACGCCCTCGGCGCCCGGCACGCTTCGCTGGTGCAGCTGGATGACACGCGAGTGGCGCTGGACACAGTGATGAACGTACTCACGCCACTGTAAATTCATCGTCTACGCTCAGGGGGTCAGTTAGAGGGACCGGCCATGTGCGGACGACTTTCGCAGTACCGCGGTATTCATGACTTTGTGGCGGCGCTGAGCATGCCTGATGCGCTGGCCAATAGCGTCGGCGACCAGCCGCTTGAGCGCTACAACGTGGCGCCGACCACACCCGTGGCGCTGCTGCACCTGGACAATGACCTTTTGCACGCTGACCCGGTGCGGTGGGGCTGGCGCCCGCACTGGAGCAAAGAGCGCCTGTTGCCGATCAACGCCCGCGTCGAGAAGGTCGCGCACGGTGCGTTCTTTCGCGCGATCTGGCCGCATCGCGCGATTGCGCCGGTCGATAACTGGTTTGAATGGGTGGATGAAGGTGGCGCGAAAAAGCAGCCCTACCTGATTCGTCGCCGCGACGCTGCACCGGTATTCTGTGCCGCCATCGGCCAACTGCCCGACGCCGATGAGGGCGCAAGCGCGCACGACGGCTTCGTGATCATCACCGCCGACAGCGCCGGTGGCATGGTCGATATCCATGACCGCAGGCCGGTGGTGTTCACCCCAGAACTGGCCCGTGAGTGGCTGGACCCGGCCACCTCGCGAAGTCGCGCCGAGCAGATGGTGCTGTTGCAGGGTGAACCGGCAGACGTGTTCGAATGGTTCAAGGTCGACGGCGCCGTGGGCAACACGCGCAACAACGGGCCAGCGTTGATCCAGCCACGCTGAGTACTCATTGCGCCGCTGCACGCTCTTGCAGTTCAACCGGCTTGCCTTCCAGATAGGCCCGGTCCTTGCCATTTTGCTTGGCGCCATACAGGTTGCGGTCAGCGTTCTTGAGCACTGCGGACATCTCGTCCCCCGGCGAAAACCGCGCCATTCCCGCGCTGCACGTGTAGTTGTGCGGCGCCGCTACGCTGGTTCGGATGGCCTGCAATAAATCCCTCGCGAAATCGCAGGCGACGGCCGGGTCGTCGCCCAACAACAGCACGCCGAATTCTTCGCCGCCGATCCTGCCGAAACTATGGCTGCCCCGGGTGGTTTTCAGGCAGGTGGCCATGGCGCACAGAATACTGTCACCCACATCGTGGCCATACAGGTCATTCTTGAGCTTGAAACTGTCGATATCCAACATCATGAAATAGCCGCTGTGGCCGCTGGCGATTAATGCGTCAAAGCCCTGCATGAAAGCGCGTCGGTTGAGAATGGAGGTCAAGTAATCCGTCTCCGCCAGCTCGCGAAATTCACTTTCTACCAGCAACACCGAGCGCAAGTTCTTCAAATAGGAAAAACTCAGAATAAACCCGATGGCCACCGACGCGACGCAAAAAATATACAGATAGACTTGGGCATCGCCGTAAATGTCCGCCTGGATGCACGGCCATAAAATCAACCAGACCAACGTGGCGCAGACCAGATAATCCTGCACACTGATAAACAGGATGGCACTGCTGATCACCAGAATAACCGCCAGCGGCAAGCCAAACAGGCGCAACTCCCCGTGCGCGCCGATGACGTGGGCAAACCCCACGGACAGCAGCACTGCATACACAACCCCGAGCATGCGCCACGCGTAAAAGTGGGTGGTCAGGCGGTGCAGCCGACACACCGCCAACAGGCACAAGGTGATCGCCGCCACATATATATCCAGTTGCATGCCTGGATGAATCAACAACACGCCGAGCCAGGCAATAATTCCAATTAACTGCGCCTGCGTGACCGCCGGTGACAGTAACCGGCGCATCCGTGGCCTTAACTTCAAGTTAGACGGCATCCCTTTCCCCTTTTTCAACCGCGTGCAGGCCGACCGCAAATGAAAACGCCATAAACCGTCTTACCAGGCAGACAAAAGCCGGCAGCACTTCCAGCTGTTTTTTTGCATGCACTTTGAAATAGCCCTTCTCGACGCCCTCCCGGACCATTCGAATAATATGCGTTTTCGATACCGACAACTGCTGGGCGAGCGCAAGATAAGATGACGATTTGAACGTCATGCGGTCGTTTTCCGGTGAAAAGGCATCGTTATAAATCGCCAGCATCAACAAATGCCCTGCATCTTTCTTCACCAGCCAATAACAGTCGGGCAGCAACACATCAACGGTCATTTCGTTGGCCAGGATGTGAGCAAAGCCTTTGAAATAAAGCGCGAGAAAACTGCGGTCATCCAGCTCGCGCATTGTGCGAAAACGGTCCTTTTCGGGGCACATCAGCGCCAGCGAGTCGGTAATCGACGTGAGCATCAGCCGCACTTCCCGGCAGGCTTCGTCCGAGGGCGCATACACCCTGAAGCGGCTGTCCTCCGGGTGCGCGTCGACCACCATGAACCCCAGTGCCCGAAACAGCAGGAAGATCGACTCCAGGCTGTTTCTTGAGCAATAGCCGCGGGCCACACAAAAGGCTTTCACCTCGCACAGCAGGGCTGTCGGTTTAGAAAAGTACTCGCTCAAGAGTGCAAAGGAGACCATCAAACGGCTGTATTTCATTGCACTTTTGTAGAAAAACGGCCGTTTCGAGTAAGGGCCAAGAAGCACCTGATAATGCGCCCGAATACAAGATTCAAAGTCCTCATGACGTTCAAGTGCATGTGCAGTATTACCGATATCCAACTTTAACGAACTGACGCGCATGAAAGAGCCCTGATCAACCAACTTCATCCCACTGATCTAGACTACGAAGTTCACGTAGTCAGGTCCCAAAACAAATCACGTCGTAAAACGGCCCCTGATGGCGCTTTGCCTTTGAGGCCAATGTACAGTGATTGCCGCGCGGCACAGCATCATTACCAAAGTTGTTCCAACTGCACTTCCTGGGCTATTTGCTAACGCCCAAGCGCTGCACTAGCTTGAAATAGCAGTGCGAAGATTGGGTGGGAAGCAGACTCAATAAATGGCGCCAGAAATATGACCGCGAACCTTTCACCGCCTACGGGCGTCCGAGCTAGGGTGTTTATTGCCCATCGCTCGCCTTGAGGTCCTCGTTTGAAAGCCGCCATCATCAAAAAGTACCGCCTGATTATCAAAACCATGGGCTATGTGGGTTGGGCCTTGTTCTGGCTGTTGTTGTGGGATGTGGCCGTCACGGTCGATTTCATGTTGTTCCTGACTACCAAGATCAACTTGCCGCTGATGCCACTGACCCTGCTGGGTTCGGCGTTGGTGGTGCTGATCAGTTTTCGTAACAGCAGCGCCTATAACCGCTGGTGGGAAGCACGCACGTTGTGGGGCGCCATGGTGAATAACTCGCGCAGTTTTGCCCGCCAGGTACTGACGTTGCTGGATGATTCCAACGGCGAGGTGAACCCGGTCAAAGCCACTCTGTTGCGCCGCCATGTGGCCTATGTGAACTGCCTGGCGGCGCACCTCAAGGGCCGGCCGTGCCCGGATGAAGTGCGTGCGTTTATCCCCGCCGACGAGTTTGCGCGCAATGGCGCTACCAACAACTTTGCCAATGACATCCTCACCGGCTCGGCGACGTTGTTGGCCCGCGAATACAAGGCCGGGCACCTGGACAGTATTCGCCTGGCACGGCTGGAGTCGACGCTGGTGGACCTGTCCAACGCCCAGGGCGGCATGGAGCGTATCGCCAATACGCCGCTGCCCTACCCTTACGTGTATTTCCCGCGGCTGTTTATCTCGCTGTTCTGCCTGATCGTGCCGGTGGGCCTAGTGGAATCCCTGGGTTGGTTCACCCCGCTGGCCTCGACCGTGGTGGGCTTTATGCTGCTGGCGATCGAACGCATCGGCACTGACCTGCAAAGCCCGTTTCATTCCAGCGAGCACCAGATCCAGATGGAAACCATCTGCGAAACCATCGAGAAGAACCTGCAGTCGATGCAGCGTGACGCACTGGCTTAAGCTCAGGGTGCTTTTAAGCTGAGAACCTATCATTTTTACCAGTGCCCCTGGCGCGCGGTTTTGACTAGCCTGTAGCGCATCTATCCAAGGAGGTACACAGCATGCAGGTTCACGAAGGTTATGCCGATTTCCGTGGCTACCGAACATGGTTCCGGGTCACCGGCGACTTGAAGTCCGGGCGCCTGCCCTTGATCGTCGCGCACGGCGGCCCCGGCTGCACCCATGACTACGTCGACAGTTTCAAGGACCTGGCCGATACGGGCCGCGCGGTGGTGCACTACGACCAACTCGGCAACGGCCGCTCCACGCACCTGCGCGACGCACCCGCTGACTTCTGGAACGTGGAGCTGTTCCTGGCCGAGCTGAACAACCTGGTCGAGCACCTGCACATCCGCGATTACGCGCTGCTGGGCCAGTCCTGGGGCGGCATGCTCGGTGCTGAACACGCGGTACGCCAACCCGCCGGGTTAAAGGCATTGATCATCGCCAATTCGCCGGCCTCCATGCACCTGTGGCGCGCCGCCGCGAATGAGCTGCGCCAGGCACTGCCGGCCGAGGTGCAGGCCACCCTGCTGCGCCATGAGGCGGCCGGCACCACCGACAGCGCCGAGTATCACGCGGCCTCGCAGGTGTATTACGCCCGCCACGTCTGCCGCCTCCAGCCGGAACCCGCCGAAGTGCTGCGCACCAATGCCGCCATCGACGACGACCCCACCGTCTATCACACCATGAACGGCCCCACTGAGTTCCATGTGATCGGCAGCCTGCGCAACTGGAGCATCGTTGAGCGCCTGGCGCAGATTCAAGTACCCACACTGCTAATCTCTGGGCGCTTTGATGAGGCCACGCCGGCTACGGTGCAGCCGTTTGCCGATGGTATTCGCGACGTGCGCTGGCAGATTTTTGAGGCGTCGAGCCATATGCCGCATGTTGAAGAGCGTGAGGCGTGCATGGCGTGTGTGGGGGCGTTTCTGGCGCACGTAGAGTCATAGCCAAATTTAGCTTTGTCGCTGGGGCTCTCACATAAATCCCCAAGTGGAACGGGGTTTATGTGGGAGCTGGCTTGCCTGCGATGGCGGGTTGTTGGTGGTGGTGTACATATCCGTTGCTGCGGTAACGGCTGAGTAGGGTTCCGCTCTTACAGCGGGTCACTTTTGTAAAGACACAAAAGTAACCAAAAAGTCTTCGCCCCAACACTCGGTGCCTCGCTTAGGCTCGGCATGCCCGTAATCCGACAGTGATTTGGGGGGCCGCCGCGATGGGCCATCCTTGGCCCAGCGCGGCTAAACCGGCATCCCTGCCGGTTTACCCCCCAAATCACTGTCAGATTCCGGCCATCGTGTTTGACGGGGCGATTTCAGATCAAGATCAAGATCAAAAGCGCAGATCAAAAGACCGCTGACTTCGTCATCGAAAAGGATGTAAGGGCCGGAGCAACAGCAACAGCAAGAGCAAGAGCAAGAGCAAGAGCAAGAGCAAGAGCAAGAGCAGAGCCATACTCGGTCTAATGTGGGAGCTGGCTTGCCTGCGATGGCATCAACTCGATGTACCTGATGTACCGAGGTGTCTGCATCGCAGGCAAGCCAGCTCCCACAGAAAAGCAGCTCTTCAGTGTATTCAGATAGGCTTTTGCCTTGCACTTGATCTGGCTTTTGTTTCAACCACTCAGGTCGGCTTTCAGGCCGCCGTGCTTTAGATTTTGATCTTGATCTGCTTTTGATCTGAGACGCCCCGTTAACCACGATGGCCGAACGCAGGCTTGAATCCGTGGGTAACCCGGCAGGACGCCGGGTTAGCCGCGCTGGGCCAAGGATGGCCCATCGCGGCGGCCCACGGATTCAAGCCGGAGTGAGGGCACACCGAGCCTAAGCGAGGGGCCGAGTGGTGGGGCACAGACCTTTTGGTTACTTTTGAGGCGTTTGCCAAAAGTGACCCGCTGTAAGAGCGGAACCAATAGAAGCCGTTACCGCAGAAATGGATATGTACACCGACAAACCGCTATCGCAGGCAAACCAGCTCCCACAGTTGACCTTTGCCGCTGGCGACATCGGTGTTCGCATCGATGCCCCTGCGAACCAAGGCTTTCACGTTGTGCCCACATTTGTAAAAGACTATTACGCAGCACAATGTACTAACTGGTTACTTATATTGCTAAAATCGCGTCTTTGCCCTCTCACCTTCGAGTCCTGTCGACATGAAAAGAGCATCGCGCGCCGCTGGCGCCTCTAGATTTCTCCTGCTGGGCCTGGGCGTGGTTATCGCCCTGCTCGGCGTAGCGCTGGCTGTGGGCGGCGCCAAGCTGGTCAGCCTGGGCGGTTCCTGGTACTTCCTGGTCGGTGGCGTGGCCATGGCCATTTCCGGCTTGTTGATCGCGCGGCGCAAGCCGGCGGGCGCGTGGCTGTTCGCCGCGTTCCTGGTCTGCACCGCCGTGTGGGCGATTGCGGATGTGGGCCTGGTGTACTGGCCGCTATTTTCGCGCCTGTTCATGTTTACGGTGATCGGCCTGGTGGTGGCGCTGGTGTATCCGCTGCTGGTCGGCCGCCCTGCGCGCGGCGCCTATGGCGTCGCTGCGGTACTGGCAGTGGGCGTGGCGGTGGCGGCGGGCAACATGTTCGTGGCGCACCCAAGCGTCGCGCCTACCGGCAAAGGCCCAGGCATCACGCCAGTGGCCGCTGCCGATGCGCAGAAGGACTGGGCGCACTACGGCAACACCGAAGGTGGCAGCCGTTTCGCGGCGCTGGACCAGATCAACCGCGACACCGTCAATAAACTCAAAGTGGCGTGGACCTACCACACCGGCGACGTCGCGATCAGCGACGGCAATGGTGCCGAAGACCAACTGACGCCCCTGCAGATCGGCAACAAGGTGTTTATCTGCACCCCACACAACAACCTGATCGCCCTGGATGCCGACACCGGCAAAGAGCTGTGGAAAAACGAAGTCAACGCCAAGTCGGCAGTCTGGCAGCGTTGCCGCGGCATGGCGTATTTCGACGCCACCGCGCCGATTGCCCAGCCCACCCAGCCGAACAGCTCGCCGATCATTGCTGCCAGCGTACCGGCCGGGGCGCAATGCCAACGCCGCTTGCTGACCAACACCATTGATGCGCGCCTGATCGCGGTGGATGCCGACACCGGCAAATTCTGCGAAGACTTCGGCACCCACGGCCAGGTGGACCTCAAAGCCGGCCTGGGCAATGTACCTGACAGCTACTACCAACTGTCCTCGGCCCCCTTGATCGCCGGCACCACCGTGGTGGTCGGCGGCCGTGTGGCGGATAACGTGCAAACCGATATGCCCGGCGGTGTGATCCGCGGCTTCGACGTGATCAGTGGCCAGATGCGCTGGGCGTTCGATCCGGGCAACCCCGAAGACAAGCAAGCCCCGGCAGCCGGCAGCACTTATGTACGCAGCACGCCGAACAGCTGGGCGCCAATGTCTTATGACCCGCTGATGAACACGGTCTTCTTGCCGATGGGCAGTTCATCCACCGACATCTACGGTGTTGAGCGTA
The DNA here is from genome assembly GCF_030263855.1 of Pseudomonas sp. ChxA. Taxonomy (NCBI): domain Bacteria; kingdom Pseudomonadati; phylum Pseudomonadota; class Gammaproteobacteria; order Pseudomonadales; family Pseudomonadaceae; genus Pseudomonas; species Pseudomonas sp. ChxA. The sequence continues at coordinate 2,964,842 of NZ_JARPMK010000001.1, read as the reverse complement.
CCCAACTGAACCACAAATACGGCGCTTCGGTGCTGGCGCTGGACGCCTCCACCGGCGCAGAAAAGTGGGTGTACCAGACCGTCCACAATGACCTGTGGGACTTCGACCTGCCGATGCAGCCGAGCCTGATCGACTTCACCCCACCTGGCAGCGCCAAGGCCGTACCGGCGGTGGTGATCGGCACCAAGGCCGGGCAAATCTATGTGCTCGACCGCGCCACCGGCAAGCCGCTGACCGACGTGAAGGAAGTACCGGTCAAGGCCGCCAACATTCCCAACGAGCCTTACTCGCTGACCCAGCCTAAATCCGTGGGCATGCCACAGATCGGCGCGCAGACGCTCACCGAATCGGACATGTGGGGTGCCACGCCATTTGACCAACTGCTGTGCCGCATCGACTTCAAAGGCATGCGCTACGAAGGCCTGTACACCGCGCCGGGCACGGATAAGTCGCTGAGCTTCCCAGGTTCTCTGGGCGGCATGAACTGGGGCAGTATTTCCACCGACCCGGTACACGGCTTTATCTTCGTCAATGACATGCGCCTGGGCCTGTGGATCCAGATGGTGCCGTCGCAGAACAAGGCCCAGGCCGCCTCCGGTGGCGAAGCGCTGAACACCGGCATGGGCGCCGTGCCGCTCAAGGGCACGCCGTATGCGGTGAACAAAAACCGCTTCCTGTCGGTGGCCGGCATTCCGTGCCAGGCGCCGCCGTTCGGCACCCTGACCGCCATCGACATGAAGACCCAGCAGATCGCCTGGCAAGTGCCGGTCGGCACTGTTGAGGACACCGGCCCGCTGGGCATCCGCATGCACCTGCCGATCAAGATCGGCCTGCCGACACTGGGCGGCACCTTGTCGACCCAGGGCGGGCTGATCTTTATCGCCGGCACCCAGGACTTCTACCTGCGCGCCTTCAACAGCGGCAACGGTGATGAAGTCTGGAAAGCTCGCCTGCCGGTAGGCAGCCAAGGCGGCCCAATGACTTATGTGTCGCCCAAAACCGGCAAGCAATACATCGTCATCACCGCCGGCGGTGCGCGCCAGTCCACCGACCGTGGCGACTACGTGATCGCTTACGCCTTGCCGTAACGCCCCGCTGTTCGCGCGGTGCTCCCCGCACCGCGCGCTTCTTCTATCCATGCCGTTTGGAAGCCCCCGCATGACCCTCACTTCTCCTCTGCCCTTGGGCCGCCTGGTGCTGGGCCTGGCCTTTGCTGCCGCCCTGCCCGTTCAAGCCGACGACACCACCCTCACCGGCGACTGGGGCGGCCTGCGTCGTGAACTCGATGAGCAAGGCATCCGCTTTACCGGCGACTACAGCGGCGAGACCGCCTACAACGCCGACGGCGGCCAACACCGCTCCGCGCGCTACTCGCAGAACATCAAGCTCGGTGTGCAGTTCGACCTCGGCAAGCTCTACGGCTTGACCAATGGCGACCGCATTCAGCTGACCATCAACGACCGGCGCGGCAACAGCGCCTCCGAAGACCTGGTGGGCAACCGCCTGCCGATCCAGGAAAACTATGGCGGCCTCTACACCCGTCTCACCGAACTGAGCTACGAGCGCACGCTGTTCACGCCCGCGCTGAACATCAAGCTCGGTTACATGGCGATGGGCAACGACCTCGGCGGCCTCGACAGCGGCATCCTGTGCAACTTCATGAACGCCGGTTTCTGCGGGCACCCGCTGAACATGTCCGGCGGCAGCGGCTGGACCAACTACCCGAATGCGCGCCTGGGTGCGCGGGTGAAATACGACTTTTCGCCGAACTGGCAACTGCGCGTGGCGGCATTCAATGTCGACCCTGACAGCAACGGCAACTCCAGCCGTGCCTGGCGCCTGGACCCAAAACGCACCACCGGCACCGTGGTGCCGATCGAGCTGGTGTACAAACACACGGGCACGCTGCCGGGCGAGTACAAGCTGGGCTATTACTACGACAGCTCCAATGTGAAGCGCATTGGCAGCAACCAAGACGTCAATGGTCGAGGTGGTCACTACCTGCTGATCGACCAGGCTGTCTGGGCTTCCAGCACATCCGCAGGCCGTGTGCTGCACGCCTTCGGCCAATACTCGGCGGCCAGTGAAGCCGCCTCGCCGTTCAGCAAGTGGTACGGCGCGGGCGTGGTGCTGTACAAGCCGTTTGAAGGCCGCCCACGCGACACCGTCGCCCTGGGTTATGGCCGTGCGGTGCCGAACCCACGCAGCCGTGACGTGCAAGAGTTGGCGGCGTTCAATGCCGGGGCGGACTACCCCAACCTGAACAATGCCGAGCAATTGATCGAACTCAGTTATGGCTACCAGGCCACGCCGTGGCTGACGCTGCGCCCGGATGTGCAATACATCCTCGAACCGGGGGCGTTTTCCGGTGAGAACATCGATAACGCGCTGGTGCTGGGTTTGCAGGTCAAAGCCGTATTCTAAAGGCCGGCTCTTTCAAGGGCTTGAGGATCGTTCCCACGCTCTGCGTGGGAATGCCTCATGGGCCGCTCCGCGTCCCGCCATCTGCGCATGTGTGACGCGGCGCGTCACGGGATGCATTCCCACGTGGAACGTGGGAACGATCTTAGCCAGCTCCCACAGTTGTTCTACGGTGTAATTGCGCCATGCTGGTACTCACGCGGCGTACAGCCAAACTCCCGCCGAAACACCGTGTGCAGGTACTGCGCCGATTTAAAGCCACAACTGTGGGCAACGTCGGCGATCGCCAACGCCTGGTCTTCCAGGCCCTTGGCCGCCGCCGCGAGTTTAAAGCGCAGAATCTCGTCATGCACGCTGCAACCACGCACCTTGCGAAAGTACGACTCCAGGGATGAGCGCGACACACCCACATACGCCGCCACCTGCGCGGTCTTGATGCCCTGGCAGGCGTATTGGCGAATAAACAGCAACGCCTGCATCACATACGGGTTGCCCAACGGTTGATGCAAGCTGGAGGCCTGCACATTGATTGCATCCGGCGGCACCAGGATCTGCGTGTCCGCGCAGGGTTTGCCGTGCAGCATCTGGTGCAGCAGCGCGGCGGCCGTGCGGCCCATGGTTTCGGTGCCCTGGATGACCGAGCTGAGCGGCACGCGCGTAAGCGTGCGGGTCAGCGGGTCGTTGTCGATGCCGATCAACGCGACCTGTTCCGGCACGGCGATGCCGGCAGTCAGGCAGGCTTGCAGCAATTGCCGGGCGCGGGCGTCAGTGACGGCGATGATGCCGATGGGCTTGGGCAAGGCTTGCAGCCAGGCAATCTGCTGCTCCACCGCGCTGTCCCACAGCGGCGCGCTGGTGCCCAGCCCACGGTAAACCTCAACCTGCAAACCATCGCGTTGCATCAGGCGGCGAAAGGCTTTCTCGCGCTCCTGCGCCCAGCGGTTGGCCTGGGCTTCGGGCAGGCTGAAGCAGGCAAAGCGAGTCAGGCCAGCCTCAATCAAGTGTTCATAAGCGAGTTTGATCAACGCGTAGTTATCCGTGGCCACATACGGAATGCCTTTGGGATAGGCACGCGCATCCTCGTAAGAACCACCTACCGCCACCACCGGCAACTTGCTGCCAGCTAACGCCTCGCCAATCAACGGGTCGTCGAAGTCAGCAATGATGCCGTCGCCCTGCCAACGCTCGATGCCTCTCAGCCTGCACAGAAAATCTTCTTCCAGGAACAAATCCCAGGACGCACGGGTACTGCTCAAGTAATTGCCGATACCAGCGATGATGCCGCGGTCGTAGATTTTGCTGCCGTTGAACAACAGGGCGATGCGGTGCACGGGCGGTAGGGTTTTCATTGTTTTTGTCCTGGGCCGGTGGGTGCAGATGAGTACTCAGAGGTCTGACTGCTCAGGATAGCGGGCCTCGGGTAAGGCCCGTTCGAGTTACCTAAATTTCACCAGCACGGCTGCAGCTATTCCCCAAGCTATTGCAGTGAAAGCCATCGTCATGATGATCATCAGATGACGTTTCAGGTGAGGTGGAAAATTTTCGAGATCGACTGGGTCAAGTTCTCCATTAATGATAGAGGCCCTCGGCCACACCACTATTCCGGCGATTTTTGACATCTCCAGCAGGGACCAAATTACACCACGTTTCCCCAAGCTATCTCCCCATATATATATATATAACGGCTGTTCTTCAAGGCCTCTTTTATGGCGTCCAGGCGACGGTGGGTAAGGAACAGGCTGTATGCAAGACCAACGACGGAGAGCAAACCGGGTCCACCCGTGACAATGATCGCCACCCACCTTGGCCAAGTATCGATACTGGTCATGGTTGCGTAGCCTCGTAAATCATCTCACCTACGTATTCGCCGCCCATACCACCTGCAGTAGTCCCCGCCCATGCGCCAGCACCCACTAAGGCCGCAACACAGACAACACCTCCAATACCACCTGTAGCTACGCCAATCCCCAGGCAGACTGGGGCACTGGCGGCGCCAGCTGCCCATCCACTAAAAGCACCAAGAGCGGTGGATAAGCCAAACTTGCCCGCTTCAGTAAACTTGACCTTCTCACAAGCCGCCCCAGAATCCCCGTTACACACCTGCTGAACAGCCAACAACGAAGACACCCCGCCAAGACCAATTCCGATGTACCCGCCCATCTTCATGTATTAGCTGCCCGACTCGTCGCTTCCACATGCGCGGCATACCCCGGAATCTGCCCCGGCCCACCTGCCTTGTCCCAGTGATGCACCAAACTCCGACTGGAGATTCCAAGGGCCGTTTTCAACTTGGGGTGATCGCCCAGCGTTGTTTGTCCTCGCAAGCGGGTGGAGTTCAGCAAATGAGCATCTAACTGATTCATCAGCCGCTGGCGATCAGCGAAGAACTGCGGCGACTTGAGGTGGCCGTGCTGGCGATAGTTTTGCTGATGCAGGCGCTCGATGGCTTGAAGGGTGTCGCGCAGGCTGGTCAGGTGCTTCTCCATCACCACCGCACTGACGCCCAGCCAGGTCGAGGTATGGCCGATAAAACCGGCAATTTCGGCAGCATGGCGATGCAAAAAGTCGGCCTCGTCCGGCGTCAAGGCATCCAGGGATGCATCGACCCGCTGAGCGGCCTGCATGAGTTGCGCTTCCTGATAGGTGCAGGATGTGTTGTTCGGATCGCTGAGCACGATCATCGAGCCGGCTTTGACGTGGCTCGCTTTGGGATTGAGCGATTGAAACTTGCGCATCACCGCTGGGTCCCGAATCGGAAAAAGCGTGGCTTCCAAGGCTTCGCGAGTAACGCTTTTGGGCACGATATAAAAACCTGGGTCCTGACCCGGCAGGCCGCTTGTTGCAGGCGCAACCGACTGGCTCGACGGTGTGTAAGCGCTTTGAACGGGCGTTGCCCGTTGGGTCACCGACCGCACCGGTTCCGGTGCTTGGCGCGTGGCACTCACAGTGGCTCCCCCTCTACTGTGGTACTTGGCTGAAAACACCGAAGGAACCAGCTCGGCTTTACAGGGACAGTCGCTGTGACTATCCAAGGTACCCGCCATGAGTCGACCATGACTGTGCATGAAGGAAATGCCACCGACGATTGTATAAGTTTGCCCATCCTTGCCACAGGTAACTCGGTCACCTTCGCACGCATGAAGAAGGCCATATATGTTGATTCTTTTATCGCCGTCCAACACTTCCCCGCCGCAGGTGGTTTTATCACCTTGGCCAATGAAATAACCTACGCTCATTGTTTGCTCCTCAATCTGTTGCGGATGACCCGGCATGTTTTCATTGCGGCATCCCGCTGTTGCTACTTAATCGACGGTAAAAAGTCTTCGGCCAGTGGAACGCCCTGACGCTCGAGAAAGACTGAAAAGTCCTGAGGCGTATTAATGATCTGGTCGCCATTGCTGAGATAACTGCCCACCAGCGCAAGATGGCCATTGCCTTCGCCTGCACCGGTCACAATGTACGCCTGAGTGCCGTCGGCGTACTCCACGTAGTCACCCTTGTGCGCGGCACGTACTTGCGAACCGTCAGCTAATTTAAACTCCAGTTGCGATACCGTTTTCTTGATGATTCCACCGTTACGGGTCTGACTGCCTTCGGCAGCGACTCGGTAAATAGCAATTGGCGGATGAGCGTTGCAATAAGCCTGCTGCTCTCTAATTATCTGCAAAGCGCGCTCACTAACACTGGACAATTGCTGCGTTGTAAAAGGCGAGCGCTCTAATTGGTTAAGCAGGTCAGGCGACACTTCATTGGTATATAACGAGGTGTTAAATGCGTTCATAGGTGTCTTCCTTACTGGCTGCCTTAGATGAAAGCCAAACTTTGAAGAGGCGTTTACTCGACGTAAAGTCAGACGTTTCCCTAAATCACGTACTCCCTGAGCCATTCCGAGCCAATCACTCAAAATCGCACCATGGCTTGGTGATTTTCATAATCGGCAGTGCCGATGCCGTTGCTAGTATCGGGGCACCGCCAAGAACAATAAGGAAAACGCCATGCCGTACTTCCCAGGTGTCGAGAAGGTTCGCTTCGAAGGCCCCAGCAGCGACGCCCCCCTCGCCTTTCGCCATTACGATGCCAACAAACTGATCCTCGGCAAGCCCATGCGTGAACACCTGCGCATGGCTGCCTGCTACTGGCACACCTTCGTGTGGCCGGGGGCGGACATGTTCGGCATGGGCACCTTCAAGCGCCCGTGGCAGCGCAGCGGCGAGCCGATGGACGTTGCGATCGGCAAGGCTGAAGCGGCGTTCGAGTTTTTCTCCAAATTGGGCATCGATTACTACAGCTTTCACGACACCGATGTGGCACCCGAAGGCAGTTCGCTCAAGGAATACCGCAATCACTTCGCGCAGATGGTCGACCACCTTGAGCGCCATCAGGAACACACCGGCATCCAGTTGCTGTGGGGCACCGCCAACTGCTTCAGCCACCCGCGTTTTGCCGCTGGCGCCGCCAGCAACCCGGACCCGGAGGTGTTCGCCTATGCGGCTGCCCAAGTGTTCAGCGCGATGAACGCCACCCAACGTCTCAAGGGCGCCAACTATGTACTCTGGGGCGGTCGCGAAGGCTATGAAACCCTGCTTAACACCGACCTCAAGCGCGAGCGCGAACAGCTCGGGCGCTTTATGCGCATGGTGGTCGAGCACAAGTACAAGATCGGCTTTAAGGGCGACTTGCTGATCGAACCCAAGCCCCAGGAGCCGACCAAGCACCAATACGATTACGACAGCGCCACGGTATTCGGCTTCCTGCATGAGTTCGGCCTGGAACACGAGATAAAAGTGAACATCGAGGCCAACCACGCCACATTGGCCGGGCACAGTTTTCACCATGAAATTGCCACCGCCGTGTCCCTGGGGATTTTTGGCAGCATCGACGCCAACCGCGGCGACCCGCAGAACGGCTGGGACACCGACCAGTTCCCCAACAGCGTCGAGGAGATGACCCTGGCCACCTATGAAATCCTCAAGGCCGGCGGCTTCAAGAACGGCGGCTACAATTTTGACTCCAAGGTGCGCCGCCAGAGCCTGGATGAGGTTGACCTGTTCCATGGGCATGTCGCCGCCATGGATGTGCTGGCCCTGTCCCTGGAACGCGCAGCGGCCATGGTGCAGAACGACCAGTTGCAGCAGTTCAAGGACCAGCGTTATGCCGGGTGGCAGCAACCCTTGGGCCAGGCAGTGTTGGCCGGTGAATTCAGCCTGGAATCGTTGGCTGAACATGCCTTTGCACAAGCATTGAACCCGCAAGCCGTGAGTGGTCGCCAGGAGATGCTCGAAGGCGTGGTCAACCGGTTTATCTACACCTGACCACTCGCTGCTTCTGTGGCGAGCGGGCCTCTGTGGCGAGCGGGCTTGCCCCGCGTTGGGGCGCGAAGCGGCCCCTGTTACTGGCAACTCGGTTTTAACTGATACACCGCATTGTCTGGTTTTAGGGCCGCTTCGCAGCCCAACGCGGGGCAAGCCCGCTCGCCACAGAGGCCCGCTCGCCACAGGTACAGTACTGTCAGCAAAAAAGTGTCTTTCCAACAACAATAAAAGGACGCACCACCATGAAAGTATTCAAACGCACCCTGCTCGCCACTGCCCTGGCCCTGCTCGCCCTGCCGGTGATGGCCGACTCGGCCCACCCGAAAATCGGCTTTTCCATCGACGACCTGCGCCTGGAGCGCTGGTCCCGCGACCGCGATTACTTTGTCGCCGCCGCCGAAAAACTCGATGCCAAGGTGTTCGTGCAGTCGGCCGACGCTAACGAGCAGAAGCAAATTTCGCAGATCGAAAACCTCATCTCTCGCGGTGTTGACGTGATCGTCATCGTGCCGTTCAACGCTACGGTGCTGACCAACGCCGTCGCCGAAGCCAAGAAGGCCGGGATCAAGGTGGTGTCCTATGACCGCTTGATCCTCAACGCCGACATTGACGCGTACATCTCCTTCGATAACGAAAAAGTCGGCGAGATGCAGGCCAACGGCGTGTTGCAAGCGGCGCCCAAGGGCAACTACTTTTTACTCGGCGGCGCACCCACCGACAACAACGCCAAGGTACTGCGCGAAGGCCAGATGAAGGTGCTGCAGCCGGCCATCGACAAGGGCGACATCAAGATTGTCGGCCAGCAGTGGGTCAAGGAATGGAACCCCACCGAAGCCCTGAGCATCGTCGAAAATGCCCTGACCCGAAACGACAATAAGATCGACGCCATCGTCGCCTCCAACGATGCCACCGCAGGCGGCGCGATCCAGGCCCTGGCCGCGCAAAAACTGGCGGGCAAGGTGCCGATTTCCGGCCAGGACGCCGACCTTGCCGCCGTCAAGCGCGTGATCGACGGCACCCAGACCATGACCGTGTACAAGCCGCTCAAGCTGATCGCCACCGAAGCCGCCAAGCTCTCGGTGCAGCTGGCGCGCAATGAAAAACCCAGCTACAGCTCGCAATACGACAATGGCAGCAAAAAAGTCGACACCATCCTGCTCACGCCGACCCCGCTGACCAAGGCCAATATCGACCTGTTGGAGAAGGACGGTTTCTATACCAAAGAGCAGATTGCCGGGCAGTGACCGCCATGGCCGACTACTTGCTGCAAATGAACGGCATCGTCAAAACGTTTGGCGGTGTCAACGCTCTGAACGGCATCGATATCAAGGTACGGCCGGGGGAATGCGTCGGCCTGTGCGGTGAAAACGGTGCCGGTAAATCCACCTTGATGAAGGTGCTGTCGGCGGTCTACCCGTATGGCACCTGGGCGGGCGAAATTCTCTGGGACGGGCAGCCACTCAAGGCCCACTCAATCAGTGAAACCGAGGCCGCCGGCATCGTTATCATTCACCAGGAGCTGACCCTGGTGCCGGACTTGTCGGTGGCCGAAAACATCTTCATGGGCCACGAACTGACCTTGCCCGGCGGGCGCATGAACTACCCGGCCATGCTGCAGCGCGCCGAAGCGCTGATGCGCGAACTCAAGGTGCCGGACATGAACGTGGTGCTGCCGGTGTCGCAGTATGGCGGCGGTTACCAGCAACTGGTGGAAATCGCCAAGGCCCTGAACAAACACGCGCGCCTGTTGATCCTCGACGAGCCCTCCTCGGCACTGACCCGTTCGGAAATCGAGGTGCTGCTCGACATTATCCGAGGTCTCAAGGCCAAGGGCGTGGCCTGCGTGTACATCTCTCACAAGCTCGACGAGGTGGCTGCCGTGTGCGACACCATCGCGGTGATTCGCGACGGCAAGCACATCGCGACCACGGCCATGGCCGACATGGATATCGCGCAGATCATCACCCAGATGGTCGGCCGCGAGATGAGCAACCTCTACCCCACCGAGCCTCATGCAGTCGGCGAGGTGATTTTCGAAGCGCGCAACGTCACCTGCTATGACGTCGACAACCCCAAGCGCAAACGCGTGGACGATGTGTCCTTCGTGCTCAAGCGCGGGGAAATTCTCGGCATTGCCGGGCTGGTGGGTGCCGGGCGCACGGAACTGGTGTCGGCCCTGTTCGGCGCCTACCCCGGCCGCTACAGTGCCGAAGTATGGCTGGACGGCCAACTGATCGACACGCGCACGCCGCTCAAATCGATCCGCGCCGGGCTGTGCATGGTGCCCGAAGACCGCAAGCGTCAAGGCATCATTCCCGACTTCGGCGTGGGCCAGAACATCACCCTGGCGGTGCTCGACCGCTACGCGCATATGACCCGCATCGATGCCGAAGCTGAGCTTGGCAGCATCGACCAGCAGATCGCGCGCCTGCACCTCAAGACCGCCAGCCCGTTTTTGCCGATCACCAGCCTGTCCGGCGGCAACCAGCAAAAGGCCGTGTTGGCGAAAATGCTCATGGCCAAGCCCCGGGTGCTGATCCTCGACGAGCCCACGCGCGGCGTGGATGTGGGCGCCAAGTATGAGATCTACAAACTGATGGGCGCGCTGGCCGCCGAGGGTGTGTCGATCATCATGGTCTCCTCGGAACTGGCCGAAGTGCTCGGGGTTTCCAACCGCGTGCTGGTGATTGGCGACGGCCAATTGCGGGGAGACTTCATCAACCAGGGCCTCACCCAGGAACAGGTGCTCGCCGCTGCGCTCAGCCAAGATAATAAGAATGGGAAAACCGCGTAGATGAACCAAGTCAAACAGCTTTTTACCCGCTACAAAATGCTCGCACTGGTGATCGCTGTGGCGATGATCTGGGTGTTTTTCAGTTGGCAGACCGAAGGCGGTTTCCTCACGCCGCGCAACTTGTCCAACCTGCTGCGGCAGATGTCGATCACCGGGATCCTGGCGTGCGGCATGGTGCTGGTGATCATCAGCGGCGAGATCGATTTGTCGGTGGGTTCACTGCTGGGGTTATTGGGCGGGCTGGCGGCGATTCTGGACGTGGTCTACCACATTCCGCTGCTGGCTAACCTGAGCCTGGTGGCGCTGTGCGGCTTGATGATCGGCCTGGCCAACGGCTACATGACCGCCTATCTGCGCATCCCCTCGTTCATTGTCGGTTTGGGCGGCATGTTGGCGTTTCGCGGAATTTTGCTCGGTATTACCGGCGGCACCACCATTGCACCGGTGTCGCCGTCGCTGGTGTATGTGGGCCAGGGGTATTTGCCGCATTCGGTGGGCGTGGGACTGGGCGTGTTGCTGTTCGCACTGACCTTGTTCCTCACCTGGAAGCAGCGGCGCAACCGTGCGTTGCATGGCCTGGCGGCGCATTCGTTGATGCGCGACCTGTTGCGCGTTGCCGTGATTGGCGCAGTGCTGGCAGGCTTCGTCACCACCCTCAACAGCTACGACGGCATCCCCGTGCCGGTGCTGCTGTTACTGGTGCTGCTCGGCGTGTTCAGCTACGTCACCAGCCAGACCGTGTTCGGCCGCCGCGTGTACGCGGTGGGCAGCAATATGGAAGCCACACGGCTGTCGGGCATCAACGTGCAGGCGGTAAAACTGTGGATCTTCGGCATCATGGGCGTGATGTGCGCCCTCGCCGGCCTGGTCAACACCGCGCGCCTGGCTGCCGGCTCCCCGTCGGCGGGTAATATGGGCGAACTGGATGCGATTGCCGCGTGTTTTATCGGAGGCACCTCCATGCGCGGCGGCTCAGGCACCGTATACGGCGCGTTGCTCGGGGCGCTGGTGATTACCAGCCTGGATAACGGCATGTCGATGCTGGACGTGGACAGCTACTGGCAGATGATTGTGAAGGGCAGCATTCTGGTGCTGGCGGTGTGGGTGGATGTGAGTACGCGCGCGGGGCGGCGCTGAGGGGCTCGCAAATACAGGCAAGCGCCAATGTGGGAGCTGGCTTGCCTGCGATAGCGGTGTAAAAGTGCCAGCCAGTTAGCTGACACTCCGCTATCGCAAGCAAGCCAGTGACCTTTATGGATCGACGGCTTACTTGAGTGACGTGAGCACAGGCACCGACGCCGCCGCAGTGTGCGTGGCTACTGCGCTGTTAGCGTTCAAGCAATGCTGCTCCCGTCAAAAAGGCTATACGTATACTCGGGAACCTTCGAGGGCTTGGACAGGTAGACAAATAACTTATTGTCCGCCTCTTGGACAGCCAGGACTTGCATAGGCTCACCCGGTGCTACGGCGACATGGTCAGGCAAAAAGCTGGTGGATAAGTTCTTTTTGGGTAGCGACTCATCAAACACATACACAACCTGTTGAGTGGCGTTACCTCGTTCCTCCGCTTCCTCCGTGGCCCAGTTTTCCCATTCAGTGGCATTACGTACGGCCGCCGAAGCAGACTGTACACCTGGGTCTTTAAACACCTGGCCTACGCCACTCTTAATCTTTTCAGCGCCCTCTGGCGTGACGAAAGCGGAACGATAGGCTTTGCCTTCGAAACTATTTAACTCATTGAATTCTTCAAGGAACATATCCAGCTCAACGGTGCGTTCACCCGTTCGCAACGATTCATTGATCTCATTATTGTCCTTATCTATATATTCCCCCACTTCCCCATAATCTTCTGCGTTACTTTCGTTAATGAGCTTGGTCAATGTGTCTGCAAAGGTTTGGCGCTGTGCTTGCGTAACAGGCGCTTCCGCGTTGCTATGCTCAGTAATAACAGCGTCCAGTTCTTCACTTGCCTGGGCATATTCCAATGGAATGAACGCTGACTCGACGCCACCGCCCACAACGCCCCGGAGTTGCCAAACCCCCGCCTCATCGGGCCTCGCAATAATGCCACTGCTTACCCACTTCGATGGGTCAACCGGGTCTGGCTTACGCAGCAGGTAATGCATGCCATCCCCACCATCAGGCGTGTCAGCCACAAAGTACTTTTCGCCTCTGAACTCAATTTCGCGCATCTGCGCAGAGGTTACAGGTGTGTCAGTGGTGGGGGTTACTGTCGGCGGTGATTCAACCGCTGCTTCATTGGTAGCTTGCGAAGCGCTGGGGGTTCGCATCAGTTCCAGGTCGTATTCCGAAGAGTCCAGACTCCATGTGTAACTGTTAGCAGTGAACTCGACCGAAGGAGAGAAGGTTGAGACTTCGGATGCTTCTGCTGCCGCTCCTGCTCCCCCTGCCGCGGCTAATGCAATCTCATGCGCCAGTTGCAAGCTTGAAATCACCGCGGCGGCACTGCCGCCCAGGCGATCGGCTGAGGTCATGCCATAGACGGAGTTATGGATACCAAAGACGATATTGCCCGCGTTACCGACACCAGGCAGATACCTGAAGGTATTGCCCCAAAAGACTTCTGCATCCTTCCAATTTTGCTGCGAGGAGCCAAACACCTGAGTTTGATCGGCCCACACCGCGTTCTTAGCATTCACCGCCTGGTAGTGAGCGGCAATACCGGTATCCAGGTTGCCGTATTTCAACCGATAACCGCTGTCGCGCGACTCGGTGTAATTGAATGTCTCCCACACGGGCACAGCCTGATCTTTAACGAAGTTTCGATATCCAGGGTAGGTGGCGTAGTTACCCGCAATCAAATTATCCAGCACATCGCCCGCCTTGGGCCAATGCGCATTTTGGGTGCCTTGCCTGTCGCCGGCATTGAAACTGCGCAGCAAATGATTACGGTTTTTTTTAGCCCAGCCGGCAAAGTCCCGCTCGTTCCAAATTTCGCTGACCCCGCCATTCTTCAAATCGATCATCACGCCCTTATGGGGTCTGCTTTCCACATTGCCTTTAAACTCTAGGAACGGAACAAAGGCATACCCTGCCAATGGGTAGCCATAAATATTCGGCACAATGACCTGCCCGTTCCTGCGTAACGTGCGCTTGACGGCCATTTGCGCGGGTTCGCTTAACTGCTCGAAACCTACCTTGTCATCAGCCAGGCTTTGCAAGGTGCCCCGCACGGCATAGGCGTCAGCTTTACCTGAGCGTTGCGCCAATGCTCCCGTCGTGTCGCGCATGGGCTGGGATATCTCATGCTCCCAATGACGCTGAAGGTTGTTGCCCATCGACTCCAGATCCGCGACCTTGCTTCTGTCCTGGGGCTCAATATGCATAGATTGAACGTTGACCGTGCCGCCTCGCTCGACTTTATCGTGCGCAAGCGCACCGGCGGCAATTTCCCACGCAAAGTAGCTACGTATATTTTGATTGGTCACATGGGAGGCCCCGTTAAGCTCCCTTACTGACGAGGTGAACGTCACGTTGATTTTTTCGTGAGGGTCATAGCCTGCGGCCAGTAACCCGCCACTGAAGTAGCCCGCCGGTTCGAGGAATTGGCGAGCCTGCTGGAATTTGACGTTGCGTTCGCCAGCGCTGCCATTTTCTATGTTGTTGATCGCCGCAACGATACGCCCAGCATAGTCATCGATTCGCCGCATACGCTCAGGTTGCGTATAGGCCGCAGTGGGCGCAGTAACGTTGTTTGCACCATAAATCAGCGACTTGTAAAAAATAGCTTGTGACAGGGGAGCTGCGGCCAATTTAAGCGTAACGCCCGCGGTGCGACTAATGCCGCCTATAGCAGAATTACGCGTATTAACATTGCCAGAGTCCCGCGTATCGGCCTCTGGATGCAGGGCAGTCGTTATTGCAGCTTGTATTATTGGAAACATATGCAAAGTCATATCAAGATACTCTTTCAGGATATTTACCCTCCCCAAAAAACCTTGAGCACGAACGTGAGTTAATTATTTGTCACTTTCTGTTCAAATCATATGAAGTTGGGAGGCGGACCCAGGTGTGCTTTTGCCCCTTGGCATTATTTCCACACCGGCAATCAGATGAGTCGTACGGAAAATGAACGAGTTCCTTCAATAGAATTCGCGTTTGTTACCTGCTGTTTTGGCACCGCACAGCGCGGAAGTTGAGCAGGACAGGCTAGCGGTGCACTTGACCGTTGAACGCTTGGTGGGTGGCCTGTCGTCATGCTTTGTAAAGGGCCAGCAAGTCGCGTCCCTTTTAATTGCAGGACGTTTCCTAGACAATCCCTGCCGCCTTGTGCCTGTTGGAATCGATGGCTAGTCTGCGATCCGTCACTGCTCATCAGTGATCGGGTTTAGTCGCCCGGCTTCAGAACAGGCGCATCGTCCTCCGAAGTTTATGGTGGCTGTGCGCAGGGCGCCTTCGGGTGCGCCGGGTTTCGTGATGACCGGTCGACTAACCTGCGTAAAGCCGACACCCTCGTTTAGTCGCGAATCTAACAGTGTGGCATTTGCTCGAACTGGCGAGGACTACGGTGGATCGTTCTATCGAATGCCTGAAGCCCGTCAAGGCCATGGCTTAAATGCGGTAAAAAAAATGTGGGAGCTGGCAAGCCAGCTCCCACATGTGAACTGCGGTGTATTTAAGTTATTTCGACACCGGCATCGCAAACTCCGCGCCTTGCTCGATGCTCTCCGACCAGCGCTGCATGATCGACTTCTGCTTGGTGTAGAAGCGCACGCCTTCCGTACCGTAGGCATGCATGTCGCCGAACAGACTTTTCTTCCAGCCACCAAAGCCGTGCCAGGCCATCGGCACTGGGATCGGCACGTTGATGCCGACCATGCCCACTTCGATGCGCCGGGCGAATTCGCGGGCAATGTTGCCGTCGCGGGTAAAGCAGCTGACGCCGTTGCCGAACTCGTGATCGTTAACCAGTTTGATTGCCTCGGCAAAGTCATTCACGCGCACGCAGGCCAGCACCGGGCCGAAGATTTCTTCGCGGTAGATGCTCATGTCTTTCGTCACGTGATCGAACAAGGTCGCGCCGAGCCAGAAGCCGTTTTCCAAGCCTGCCTCGGTTGGCACGTAATCACGCCCGTCGAGCAGCAGTTGCGCGCCGGCTTGCACGCCTTGTTCGATGTAGCCGCTAATGCGCTCCAGCGCAGCACGCGACACGATCGGGCCCATTTCAGCCTTCAAATCGCGCCCGTCGGTGATACGCAGTTGCTTGGCGCGCTCGGTCAAGGACGCGATGACTTTGTCACCCACATCACCCACCAACACGGCGACGGAAATCGCCATGCAACGCTCGCCGGCACTGCCGTAGGCGGCGCCCATCAGTGCATCCACGGTTTTTTCGATATCGGCGTCGGGCATCACCACCATGTGGTTTTTCGCGCCGCCCAGGCCTTGTACGCGCTTGCCGTTGCGGGCGCCGGTTTCGTAAATGTATTGGGCAATCGGCGTGGAGCCGACGAAGCTCATGGCCTTGACGTCCGGGTGTTCGAGCAGTGCATCCACCGATTCCTTGTCGCCCTGCACCACGTTGAACACGCCTTTGGGCAAGCCGGCTTCACGCAACAGTTCGGCCATGAACAACGAGGCGCTCGGGTCGGTCGGGCTTGGCTTGAGGATAAAAGTGTTGCCCGCCGCAATGGCGATCGGGTACATCCACATCGGCACCATCACCGGGAAGTTGAACGGCGTGACACCCGCCACCACACCCAAAGGCTGGCGCATCGTCCAGTTGTCCATACCACGGGAAACCTGGTCGGAGTGCTCGCCCTTGAGCAGGTTAGGAATGCCGCAAGCGAATTCCAGAATATCGATGCCACGGTCGACTTCGCCCTGGGCATCGGTAAAGACTTTGCCGTGCTCGGCGACGATGATGCGCGCCAGGTCGTCCTTGCGTTCACGCAGCAGGTGCAGGTATTCAAACAGCACACGGGCGCGGCGGATTGGCGGTGTGTCGGCCCAACCGGCGAAAGCGGCCTGGGCAGCGGCGACGGCTTCACCGACGGTCTGGCGGCTGGCCAAGGCGACGCGGCCGGTGATTGCGCCGGTGGCTGGGTTGTACACGTCCTGATAGCGATCATCGCGGCTTACGCGCTGGTCGTTGATGTAGTGCTCGATCGTGGTGGTCATGGCAGGTGATCCCAGGTGGGTAGCGTTGAGGCACACGATAGGCTTTCAGTTTGTTCCAAACCAGAGCAGAATCCTGAACTTATTGTCCTTATAAGCGAACAATAGCGTCATGGAAAAATCCGAGATCGAAGGGCTGTGGACCCACATTCACTGGTTGTCGGTGCTCGAAGAGCAAGGCACCTACACCGCCGCCGCAGCGCGCCTGGGGGTTAGCAAGTCGGCGGTCAGCCAGCGCATCTCCGACCTGGAAAAAGCCACCGGTACCCGCTTGGTTACCCGCACCACGCGCAGTGTGCGGCTCACCGATGCGGGGTTGTCGTTGACCCGCGAAGTGCGCAGCGCCTACGAGCATATTGCCCGCAGTGTCTCGTCGGTGCGCGACTCGGCCGGAGAGATTCGCGGGCTGGTGCGCCTCACCGCGCCGGTGGCGTTTGCGCGGCAGCAATTGGTGCCGCATCTGTCGCAATTCCTGCAGCAATACCCGCAGGTGCGCATTCAGCTGGACGTGTCGGATGCCCTGAGTTCACTGGCAGCCGAAGGTTACGACCTGGCGGTGCGCCACAGTTTCCAGGTGCCAGAGACCCATGTGGCGTGGAAGTTGTGTGACACCGGCTCGGTGCTGGTCGCCACCCAGGACTACCTGCAACGCCACGGCGAACCGCGCGAACCCGTAGACCTCAGTGCGCACAATTGCCTCTACTACCCACGCGGCGCCGACCAGCCGGCCTGGACGTTCGAGCGCGGCGGCAAAAAAGTCGAACGCGTCACCGTGCCCATCGCCGGCAGCTTTTCCACCAACAACAGCGAAGCCCTGCGCGATTCGGCGCTCAACCACTTGGGCATCGCCCTGCTCCCGGATTTCAGCGCCCAGGCGGCGCTGGCCAGCGGCAAGTTGGTGCAGGTGCTCAAGGGCTGGACGCTCAAGGGTGCGTTTGCCGATGAGATCTACTTGATCCGTCCATATTCACCGCATGTGCCGAAGTCGGTGAGTGTGTTGGTGGGGTATCTGAAGGAGAAACTGTCGGGTGGGTTTCGGTTTGTGGGATGAGGCAGGGCCAGCGAGGTGCGCCCCTTAGAGGCAATGGCTTGAACGCGGTCAAAAAAATGTGGGAGCTGGCGTGCCTGCGATAGCGGTTTGTCGGTGTACATATCCGTTGCTTCGGTAACGGCTACCTATGGTTCCGCTCTTACAGCCATGCCTTTCAAGGTCTTGGTTTAAAATATCCTCAAATACTTTAGTCAGGATGACGAAACGATGTGGGAAAAGGTTCTAGAGCGGTTTGAAAAACAAGCGCCGGCCAGTGTCATGACGAAGCTGGTACTGGAGCAGGCGGTAGCTGCTGAGTGGGTCGACAAGGTGTTCGATGAATACCGCCAACGTCAGTATTCACGTGAGCTTTTGTTTTCAACCGTTGTTGAGCTGATGTCCCTGGTTTCATTGGGCTTGCGGCCATCCTTACATGCAGCAGCTCGCAAAATGGAGGGGCTTTCAGTCAGCCTCGCCGCAGTCTATGACAAGATCAAACGAACCGAACCCGAGTTGCTTCGAGCCCTGATTTCAGGCAGCGCAGAGCGTTTAGAGCCCACAATAAAAACGCTCGGCCACTCATCGACTCTGCCCGGTTGGCAATTGCGCATTGTCGATGGCAATCACCTGCCAGCCACGCAAAAGCGTCTTGGCCCTTTGCGCACTGAGCGAGGTGCGGCTCGTCCGGGGTTTTCTGTGGTGGTCTACGACCCTGATTTGGACTTGGTCGTTGATCTTCAACCGTGGGAAGACGCCTACGCCAGCGAGCGAGTCAGTGTTCTGCCGCTGCTGACCCGTGCAAGCAAGGGCCAGCTGTGGATGGCTGATCGCCTCTATTGCACCTTGCCCGTCCTGCAAGCCTGCGAAGACACCGGGGCTTCGTTCATCGTTCGTCAACACAGCAAGCATCCACGCCTTATGCAAGAAGGTGATTGGCAGGAGTCAGGAACCGTCGACAGCGGAGCCGTTCGCGAACAAATCATCGAGGTAAAAGGTGGTCGCCGCTGGCGGCGTGTTGAGTTGAGCCTGCAAACGGCGAATGACTCAGGTGATTTGGTAATGTGGTTTTGGAGCAACCTGCCAGACACTGTCAGTGCTTGCCAAATAGCTGATTTATATCGTCGTCGCTGGAATATTGAAGGGATGTTCCAACGCCTTGAGTCGGCGCTGGAAAGTGAAATTAAAAGCCTTGGCAGTCCCAAAGCAGCTCTACTGGGCTTTGCCTCGGCGGTGCTGGCTTACAACGTTTTGTCGGTTCTCAAGCGTAGCGTTGAGCAGGCGCACCGAGAAACGCAGCCAGAGGGTTGGGAAGTTTCGATTTTCCATTTGGCGGTGCATGTTCGCAGTGATTATCAGGGAATGCAGATCGCATTGCCTGCGGAAAATTTCCCTCTTGAAAAAACCTCGCAGGGGCTGGCAGAACGGCTGTTGGCCCTGGCGAGGTTGATCAACCCCAAGGCCGTCGCGAAAAGCCCTCGCGGTCCCAAAGTCGCCAAACCCAAGGAGTGGCTGGAAGGTAAGGCCGCGCAGAAACATTTCTCAACAGCTCGGGTACTTAAGGCTGCCAAGTCGAATAAACAAACTTGAACATGGTTTTAAACGGATTTTAAACACGGACCTTGAAAGGGATGGCTCTTACAGCGGGTCACTTTTGGCAAACGCCCGGAATGCCGGCCCAGCCAAAAGTAACCAAAAGGTCTGTGCCCCACCACTCGGTGCCTCGCCTAGGCTCGGCATGCCCGCACTCCGGCTTGAATCCGTGGGCCGCCGCGATGGGCCATCCTTGGCCCAGCGCGGCTAACCCGGCATCCCTGCCGGGTTACCCACGGATTCAAGCCTGCGTTCGGCCATCGTGGTTAACGGGGCGTCTCAGATCACAAGCAGATCAAGATCAAGATCAAGATCTACAGCACGGCGGCCTGAAAGCCGACCTGAGTGGTTGAAGCAAAAGCCAGGTCAAGTGCAAAGCAAAAGCCTCTCTACTTGATGCCACACGGTCTAAATGTGGGAGCTGGCTTGCCTGCGATGCAGGCACCTCGGTACATCAGGCACACCGAGTTGATGCCATCGCAGGCAAGCCAGCTCCCACCTTTGACCGAGTATGGCTTTGCTGTTGCTCTGGCCCTTACATCCTTTTCGATGACGAAGTCAGCGGTCTTTTGATCTGCGCTTTTGATCTTGATCTGAAATCGCCCCGTCAACCATGTGTCCGGTCCGTACATGTCTTTACAAAAGTGACCCGCTGTAAGAGCGGAACCCTACTCAGCCGTAACCGCAGCAACGGATATGCACCCCGACCGCCCAGCCCCACCAAGGCCGCCTCAACGTTAACGTTGTGTAGATACCCATGCTGCGATGGCGGTGTATCAGTCAGAAAATCGGGTGCAGGTATACCGCTATCGCAGGCAAGCCAGCTCCCACAATTGACTGTCGCCACTCCTACTAAACGGAACAGTTCTCGACAACGACGCGCGCATAAACTTGTTATAGCCAGCCGCAATAATTCACCAAACAAACCCCGCGATTTTGTAATCAACTTGTTACTTGCAACGGTCATCAACAACAGCTTCTTGACGCTGCCATAAAAGCCATACAACTAATTGTAAATATTGAATAATCACCGCTAAACCTTGTCCGCTAAAACGCCCATTTCAAACTCCCGCCCGCACAAACTTGCAAAACAACCACAACCGACTACGTTCATGAATACCGTGAAAGCCATCAGCCATTACGCACATAACCTGCCAGCCAGGTGAGGGATTTTATTGCTCTAAAAACAGCGCAAGCACAGACACGGAACTTAAGTCTCAACACTCAAAAGGGATGCTTTGATGAAGCGCAGCCGATGGTATCGTGCATGCTCGAAAAAGGCGCCAGCCGAACATTTCTGGCTGTCATTGGTGTGCTTTTCTGCGCTGGTGATTGCCAGCTTTCTGTTGTTTGAACAACAGATCCAAGACTTCCTGATTCACCTCAACCTGTACCAACCGTCCTCGCCTGCCCAGGCGTTCAACCTGGCACTGTTGCTGGTCGCCCTGCTCGCGCTGGACGTGGTGCTGCCGGTGCCGTCAAGCATGGTTGCGTTGCTGGCGGTGGCCATGCTCGGCAGCATTGGCGGTTACCTGGTGATTTTTATCGGGCTGTGCCTGGGCGCCGGGCTGGGGTATGCGCTGGGCGCTGGCTACTTTCGGCTGCTGTCGGGGCGCCTTGGCTTGCATCAACGCTCGCCCGGGCAGTTGGCGTACCGGTTGGGCACGCTGTCGTTGATTTGCCTGCGCGGTGTGCCGGTGCTGGCGGAAACCTCGGTGGTGGCCGCCGGGATGCAGCATTATCCGCTGCGGGCCTTTTTGCTGATCACCACCTTGGCCAATGCCGGCCTGGCGCTGGCTTACACGGCCATTGGCACGTTCCTGATCGAACAGAACTCATTGCTGGTCACGGTGCTGGCCAGCATGGTGTTACCGCTGGGGTTTGTGGCGATTTACAGCCTGCTCAAACGCAAGCCAAGTGGGGATCAGCCTCTGCGTGGGCGGTTCACGGTCGCTTATGACTACCCGGTGATCTTCACCGACCACCTGTTCGACCCGCTCAACCCGTGCCTGCACCAGCAACTCAGCGCAGCGCACAACGGCCTGGTGACCGTGATGGTGTTCGCCGATGAGCAACTGCTGCACAGCGCCCCGGCGTTGCGCGAACAGATCGACGCCTACTTCGCGGCCCATGCCGATCTGCAGTTGCTCACCACGCCCATCGCGGTACCGGCCGGTGAACTGAGCAAGACCTCAGAGGTGTTGCAGCAGCTCTACAGCGACATGCTGCAACACGGCCTGGACCGGCATTGCTATGTGCTGGCCCTGGGCGGCGGCGCGGTACTGGATGCGGTGGGTTACGCCTGCGCGACCTTTCACCGGGGCATCCGGCTGATCCGTATTCCCAGCACCGTGCTGGCTCAGAACGATGCCGGTATCGGCGTCAAAAACGGCATTAATGCCTTCGGCCAGAAGAACCTGCTCGGCGCATTCTACCCCGCCAACGCAGTGATCAATGACTTCCAGCTGCTCACCAGCCTCACCCGCCGCGACCAGATCGCCGGGCTGGCCGAGGCGGTGAAAGTGGCGCTGATCAAGGACGCCGCGTTCTTCGAGTGGATGGAAGCCAACGCCAGCGCCCTCGCCCACTTCGACCACGCGGCCAGCCGCTATGCGATTCGCCGTTGCGCCGAGCTGCACCTGGGGCATATCACCGGCGCCGGTGACCCGTTCGAGCGCGGCAACGGCCGCCCGCTGGATTACGGGCACTGGGCCGCGCACAAGCTGGAAAACCTCAGCCACCACCGGCTGCGCCATGGCGAAGCAGTAGCCGTGGGCATGGCGCTGGATGGGCTTTACGCGAACGCACTGGGCCTGTTGAGCGATACCGAAACTGAGCGGGTGATGAGCCTGCTGGACACGCTGGGCTTCAACTTGTGCCCGCCGGAATTGATTGCGACCGATGCCCAGGGCCGCTCGCCGTTGTTGCTCGGCCTGGAGGAATTTCGTCAGCACTTGGGCGGGCAATTGTCGATCCCCATGCTCACCCGCATTGGCCAGTCGGTGGACCTGCATGCAATCGACAGCGCGAAGATGCTCGCGGCGCTGCAACGGCTGGCGGCCCACAGCAATCCGGCACTGGCTGCTACCGAGGGCTACGCGCAATGAGCCCGATGAAAACCTGGATGACCCTCGGCCGCGTGTCCAACCTGCCCACGGTGTGGACCAACACCCTGGCCGCCGCCCTGCTCGCCAGCAGTGCCGGCGCCCTGGCGCCGCCCTCCTCGCTGGTGTGGGTGCTGCTGTTGATCACCTTGTCGCTGCTGTACCTGGCCGGGATGTTCTTGAATGACTTGCTCGACGCCGACTGGGACGCGCAAAACCACAACCCGCGCCCCATCACCCTGGGACTTGCCAGCCGCCAGCAAGTCGGCCTGGCCACAGCCTTGCTGCTGGTGCTCGCGGCAGCGGCGGTGCTGGGCCTGAGCCGCTTGATCGACACGCCGCATTGGCTGCTCGGCGGCGTAGTGCTGCTGGTGGGCTGCATCTTTGGCTACAACCTGCTGCATAAAAAATACGCCCACAGCGTGTGGCTGATGGGCGCCTGCCGCTCGGCGCTGTACCTCACGGCCGCCGCCAGCCTGGCGGTGCCGTCGGAGCCGATCTGGCTGTGCGCAATTCTGCTTGGCGTGTACATCAGCGGCCTGACTTACCTGGCCCGCCAGGAGCACCGCAACCAACTGATCAGCCGCCTGCCACTGCTGTTGATGCTCAGCCCGCTGGCGCTGGCGATCTACTCCAACAACCTGTGGTTCTGGCCGGTAATGCTGCTGTGGCTTGGCTGGTTGGGCTGGCATTACTGGAAACACCTGGCCAACCCGCAACAGCGCCAGGTGCGTGCGTTTATCGGTGCAGGTTTAGCCGCGCTGCCGTTGTTCGATGCACTGGTGCTGGCGGTGGCCAACCAGCCGTTGGGCAGCCTGTTGTGTGTGCTGGTGTTTTTCCTGCTTCCCCACTTTCAGCGTTGGATCAAGCCGACATGAACATGCGCCCGGATAACCTCGCCGACTTTCGCTTGAGCCTCACGCAACAGTTGGACGCCACGCAACTGCAGTGGTGGTTGCAGGCGCATGCACAGCTTGAAGAACAACCGCATGCCGCCACCGCAGCGCTGCTGAGCGGCCAGTGCAAACGCCAGTTGCCCGCCGCTGTTGTCGCACCAGCACGGGCGCTGGTGGTGGCCAAGGCTTTGGAACACACCCCGGCAGAGCAACACCTGCCGCTGCTGCGCCAACTGTTCCTGTGGGGCGACGATCAGGAAAAAATCGCCCTGCTCAGCGCCCTCGACTGGCTCGACAGCGACGGGTTGTGCCTGGAACTGGCATTGCAGGCCGGGCGCACCAGCAACCCTCAGGTATTTGCTGCCCTGGCCCTCGACACCGCCTACCCGTCACGTCATTACCCGGAACGCGCCTTTCACCAACTGGTGCTCAAGGCGCTCGGCATGGGCCTCGACATCGGGCGTCTGACCGGCTTGGCGCAACACCACAGCGTGACCCTCAACCAGCTCGCCCTCGACCTGCTCGACGAACAGCTCGCGGCCTCGCGCACCGTGTCCCCTGGTTTGCCCAAAGCAATCGCCTTTGACCTGCTCAGCCCGGCGCAACTGCAGCGCCTGCGCGGCCTGCACCTGCCGCCTGAATGGCACACCTACCTGAACTGATGCACATCGCCTTCCCTTGACGAGGATTCACCATGCTCAAGTACTTCGATCCGCATATCCATATGGTCAGCCGCACCACCGACGACTACCAGAACATGGCCGCCGCCGGCATCACCGGGGTGATCGAACCGGCGTTCTGGCAAGGCCAGGCACGCACCAGCCTGGGCAGTTTCGTCGACTATTTCGACACGCTGCTGGGCTGGGAACGCTTTCGCGCGAGCATGTTCGGCATCCACCACTTCTGCACCATCGGCCTGAACCCCAAGGAGGCCAATGACCTGTCGATTGCCAATGAAGTGCTGGAGATTCTGCCGCGTTATCTGGTCAAGGATGGTGTGGTGGCGGTGGGTGAAATCGGCTACGACGACATCACTCCCGAAGAAGACCGCTTTCTCGCCGCGCAACTGGAGCTGGCCAAGCAATTCAACCTGCCGGTGCTGGTACACACGCCGCATCGCGACAAGATCGGCGGCACCAAACGCACCCTTGCCGTCATCCGCGAAGTGGGGATTGCCGAACACCTGGTGATCATCGACCACCTCAACGAACTGACCTTGCCGCTGGTGCTCGACAGCGACTGCTGGCGCGGCCATTCGATCTACCCCAATACCAAGATGTCGGAGCAGCGCATGGTCGCGTTGTTGCAGGAATACGGCACCGAAAAAATGGTCGTCAACAGTGCGGCGGACTGGGGCATCAGTGACCCGCTCAAGGTGCCCAAGACCGGCCAGGCGATGCTCGCGGCCGGGTTCAGTGAAGCCCAGGTGGAACAGGTACTGTTCCATAACCCGGTGGACTTTTTTGCCCAGAGCGGCCAGCTCGACAAGGCACTGGTGAGCACGCCGCTGCCCATCGACCAGCGCAAGCAATGGCAGGAAAACTCGGCCCTGCGTGGCCAGGACCCGGTGGTCAAATGAGCGCCGCCAACGGCTGGACGGCCAGCCAGATCGGCTATTGCAGCAATGTACACCCGGCCCGTGACCTGGCCGCGCTGCGCGCCTCCATCACCGAGCATTTCCAGGGCGTGCGCAGCTTGCGCGGGCTGGCCCAACAAGACAGCGGCCTGTGGATCTGCGCCCAGGCGGCGGCACAATTACAGCACGCCTCGGCACGCACGCAGTTTGTGCAGTTACTTAAGCAAAGCGGCGTGCGCTTGACCTCGCTGAACGGTTTTCCCTACGGCGATTTCCACCAGGGCGCGGTGAAGGCCGAGGTGTATTTGCCCAGTTGGGCCGACCCGCAGCGGCTGGCTTACAGCCTGGACCTGGCGCGCATTCTTGCCCACGCCCTGCCCGACGATTGCCCCCAAGGGGTGATTTCCACGGTGCCGCTGGGCTATGCCGCGACCTGGAGCAAAGCGCGGCAACTGCGCGCCGATGAACACCTGACCCAACTCACGGAGGCGCTTGCCGCACTGCACCGCAAAACCGGCAAGAAAATTGTGTTCTGCCTGGAGATGGAGCCCGACTGTGTGCTGGAAAACACCGAGCAGACCATCGCCTTCTTCCAGCGCCGGCAGGCCATGGACCCGAACCATGCCTACCTGGCGCTGTGTTTTGATGTGTGCCACCAAGCGGTGATGTTCGAGGATTGTTATCAATCCCTGGACCGGCTGCGTAACACCGGCGTGCCGGTGGGCAAGATCCAGCTGTCCAACGCGATGATCTGCCACTTGCCGCCCGACGATGCCGCTCGGCGCGAAGCCGTGCTCAACACCCTCGCAAGCTTTGCCGAAGCCACCTACCTGCACCAGGTCAAGGCACTCGATGCACAGGGCGGCCGTGTGGCCTGGCCCGACCTGCCGGCGGCCCTGCAGGCGTGCGCCGGGTTCAACGAGCTGCGCATTCACTTCCATATCCCGCTGTTCAGCGAACACCTGTTGTTGCCCGAACTGCGCGGCAGCCAAGTAGCCCTGGCCCAGACCTTCGACTACCTGGCCGCCCACACCGATTTCCGCCCGGTGCTGGAGGTAGAAACCTACAGCTGGGGCGTGCTGCCCGCGCAACTGCGGCCCACCACGCAACAGGCGCAGCTGGAAGGTATCGCCGCCGAGCTGCGTTGGGTCGAGGGCCAATTGCGCCAGCGCAACCTGCTGCAATCCCTGATGCAGGAGGCGTACGCCGATGCCCTCTGAACAACCGCTGCTGCTGATCAATGTGGTCGGGCTGACGCCGTCGCTGCTGGGTGAGGCGACGCCGCAGATCAACGCGCTGCTCAAGACCGCCAAGATGGCCAGCCTGCAACCGGTGTTCCCCGCTGTGACGTCCACGGTGCAGGCCTCGATCCTCACCGGCGCGCCGCCGTCCCAGCATGGGATTGTCGGCAATGGCTGGTACTTTCGCGACCAGGCCGAGGTGCGTTTCTGGCTGCAACCCAACGCGCTGATCCAGGGCGAAAAGGTCTGGCACACCCTCAAGCGTGAAATGCCGGGCTTTCGCTGCAGCCAGTTGTTCTGGTGGTACAACATGTACGCCGATGTGGACGCCTCCATCACGCCGCGCCCACATTACCCGGCCGACGGGCGCAAGCAATTTGGCCTGTATTCGTCGCCGCCCGGTTTGCATGAGCAGATCGAGGCACAGATTGGCGAGTTCCCCTTCCATGGTTTTTGGGGGCCGGCGGCGGGCATCGCGTCGAGCCGCTGGATTGTCGAGTGCGCCATGGCTGAGTTCCAGATCACTCGGCCGCACCTGCAATTGATCTACCTGCCTCACCTCGATTACAGCTTGCAACGCGTGGGGCCTGAGCACCCATCGATTGCTGATGAAGTGCGCGCCATCGACCACGAAGTCGGGCGTTTGCTGGCCTTCGCCGAGGCCCAGGGCGCGGCGGTGATGCTGTTGTCTGAGTACGGCATCGAAGCCGTCACGCAGTCGGTGTCGATCAACCGCGTGTTGCGCGCCGAAGGCTTGTTGCAGGTGCGCCAATCCTTGAGCTGGGAACTGCTCGACCCCGGCGCCAGCGCGGCGTTTGCGGTGGCGGACCATCAGGTCGCGCATGTCTACGTAAAGCACACGCAGGACATCCCGCGCGTTAAAGCCTTGTTGCAGTGCCAGCCCGGCATCGAGCAGGTGCTGGACAAGGCCGAGCAACGCGCCTGGCAGCTCGACCACCCACGCAGCGGCGAGCTGGTGGCCGTGGCCGCTGCCGGGTTCTGGTTCGATTACTACTACTGGCTGGATGAGCGCAAAGCGCCGGATTTTGCGCGCACCGTGGACATTCACCGCAAGCCCGGCTACGACCCGATCGAGCTGTTTATCGACCCGGCGATTCGCTTGCCCAAGCTTAAAGTGGCGCGCCGTCTGCTGCAAAAAAAGCTCGGTTTTCGCTACTACATGGACCTGATCCCACTGGACACGGGGTTAGTCCGTGGCAGCCATGGTCGCCTGCCCGGCAGCGCGCAGACCGGCCCACTGCTGATCACCAATTGCGACCTGGCGTTGCCGCAGCAACTGGCGGCGACGGCAGTCAAGCAACTGCTCCTGGAGCACTTCCTGGGGCGCCCTCACCTCGAACTGGCGAATGCCAAGGAGCTTTCATGCGGCGAGCCTTATCTATAACGGTCCTGAGTGCCCTGGCCGGATTGGCCCAGGCACAGGACACCAACCCCTTCGACTGCAGCAACTTTTTGCAGTTTGGAGGCAATCTCGACGCCACCCGAGCCGCCTTCACCCAAGGCCCCGACACCCTGGCCTGGAACTGGTTTGCCTGCCTGAACCAACCTGCCGGCCCACAAAGCCTTGACCGGGTCTGGGAAACCCTGAAACCGTCAGACCAGGTCTACCTGCCTAACGGCGCCCCACCGCTGCCCTATGGCCAAAGCGTGCCGCCACCCGCCGCCGTGCTGACCCAGGCCCAGGCAATGGGCATGAACCCCAACCGCATCTTGCATAACCTCAACGCCACGCAACAGGTAGACGGACTGATCCTGCAAATGGGCGGCCAGGTGCCGGCGGCCGAAAAAGGCCAGGCGGTGCGCTTCCAACTGCTGATGGGCCAAGACACCTTCAACTACATCGTGCAGCAGAAGGTCTACAACGTGAATGGCCAGGCCGCACTCACCAGCGACCTGAACTTCCCCTCCACCGCCTGGGAGCTGAAAGCCGCGTGGCTATGGATCGGTAACGACACGGCCTACCAGCAACAATTGGCCAGCCAGGGTTACTACATTGCCCAGGCCTACTACCAGCAGGGCAAGCAGTATCAGGTTGGCTATGCGGCGCTGAGCGGCTTGCATGTGATCAACAAGCTGAACCCTAACTGGGTGTGGACCACCTTCGAAAACCGTAACAACAGCCAGTACACGGTGACCAACGCCGCACCCGCTGCGCCCATGACCAACAGCACCGGGCCAACAGCCGCGGCGCAGCCGGTGAACGCCACCTTCCAGGCGCAATACCCGGCGTTGGCGCAGTACGAACTGATCGGCGTGCAATCCAACACCACGCCAACGTTACTGGCCAACTCCCAGCTGGAATCGGCGTTCCAGAGTGAGTCTTCGTGCTTTGCCTGCCATGGCACCGCGGCCTATTCGCCCAAGCAGGGCTACTTCAATTTTGCCTTGAACAAAGACGGCGGCATCGTCTACCCCACCGCGCCGCTGCCCGCCTCCGACTTTGTCGGCTACCACAAACTGGACTTTGTCTGGTCGCTCAAACGCGCCCAGTGGCAACGCTAAGGAGCCTCACATGAGCGTCTTGAATTTCCCGCGTATCTACCTGGGCGGCCATATGTTCTGGAACCCGCCAACCGCCAACAACAACGACATGTACCCGCTGTACGATGCGGTAAAAATGCAGATGAACTGGCCATTCTTGAAGGCCTTCGACATCACCCCGCTGAACGCCGCCAGCACCTTGTTGCCCTGGACCATCGCCCCGCTGCCGCCCACCAGCGTGCCCGACTACGTGATGCAGGTGCCGGGTAATGCCGGGCAGTTGACCACGCCGATGATCCCCGGCGAGTGGAACCTGTTTGGCGACAATGCCTGCGGCACCGTGAGCTACAACCAGACCCAGTCGGTGATCACCGGCGGTGAGCTGCCAGGCGGTGGTTATGTGAGCCAGGACCCGCTGATCAACCAGAGTTTCCAACTGCTCGGCAACCCCTTCGGCGGCGCCCCCAGCTCGCCTGCGCGGTTTGTCGACGTGAGCCCGTGGCAGAACACTTTTACCGCGCTGTACTTCGACAAGCTGGTGCTGGGCAATGCCGCGTGCGGCCTGACGCTCAATCGCCAGTTCCGCATGCTCGACCGTTTCCTCAACTTCAACTGGGCCAACCTCGGCGGCCTGGCCTACGTGACCACCACCTGGCAAACCTGTTTCCCCAAAGAGAACCTGGAATGGGTGATCGGTAATTCGGCCTTGCTGCAAAACCTGCAAACCCAGATGGCGCAGCAAAATGCCAAGGGCTTGATGTTCCGTTTTTCGACCTACCTGACGTGCTACGACAAGAACGGCATCCTCAACAACTACCCGCCGATCGACACCCACTCTTCCAGCGCCGCAGCCCAGGCCCAGGTGCAGGCCATGTACCAACAGGGGCTGGATAACGTCGGCGATATCTTCTTCAACCCGGCCTATAGCCGCACGGTCGGCACCCTGGGCTTGTGGCTGGAAGATGAGTTCCCCACCGCTCCCGCAGGCCGGCGCCTGGTGCCGGCCGGTGCAGTGCCCATCTACAAGACCTCACCGGGCACGGCCACCCAGGCGCAGCTCGGGGTGATCTCGGCGCAGGCCCACGACAACACCCTGTCGCTGGACCTGGGCAATGCCTTCCCGTTCTACCCGATCGACAAGACGGCCGACATCCCGGTCGCGGCCAAATTCCAGGCCGGCAATTACCAGATCGGCATCCGCCAGGGCACGCAATTCAGCCCGCTGGCCAGTTTTGGCTATGACGATTATCAGCAGGCGGCCTTCGACAAGCGCTCGGGCATTCTCGACCTGCCGCTGGGCGTGGACGCCCAGGCACTCCTGCAAACCGGCACCCTGGAACTGCAACAGCCCGGCACCACGCCCGTGATCGCCGCGACCCAGCAGATGTGGACTGCCGAAGTCGTCGAAAGCGCGAGTTTTATCGACGTGGGCGATACCAGAACCCTGCAGGTGATGGTGCAATACGACGGCCTGCCCGCGCCCGCCGGCACCACCTTGTGGGTGGCCGAATACGGCAATGCCTACATGCTGTGTACCACCGACTACTACCTGGCCTTCAGCAACGCGGCCAACTTCACGCTGTTCAACAGCGACCCGGCCAACCCGGCGAATAACAGCGCCAATTGGCCGCAATTCCAAGGCGCAACCACGCTGCGCAGCCACGTGACCGAGGGCACCGGCCGCCAATTGATGGGCACGCGGCTGGCGGTGTCGGCCGATCAAATGACGCCGGTGACCTATCAGGAGTTTTTACCGACACCGGCCGCAGTGGCTTTGAGCCCAACGCTCACGTTCGCCAACCCCATCGCCATGCAAGGCACCTTGCAAGACCCGCTCAACAGCACGGTGCAATACAGCCTGGCGAAGATCCAGACCGACGCCAACGGCATCGCCAACCTGACCGTTACCGCCCAGGCGCCGGGGTTTCCGACCTTGCGTTTCTTTGTGCAGGAAGGTCAGCAAACCCCGACGATCCCGTTCAGCTTCCCGCTGCCCACGGCCTTCACTGACTTTCTCGCGCCGCTGCGGGTGCTGCCGCTGGAGCCGCAGTTGCAGCAGAACTTCGTCAACGCCTGGAACCTGATTTATCAGCGCGAAAACGCCGGCCAGTTGATCTGGGAGACCTTCATCTACCCCTTCATCCTGCAGCCGTTCTATTACCTGTACCCGATCATGAGCAAGTTCATGCCGCTCAATTCCCTGCCGCGCATTGAAGGTGCGGTGGACCAACTGATTGTGCTGATCAGCAAGCCCTATCAGGAAGAAAGCACCCTGGCGATGCCCATCACGCGGGACATGCCGCAAAGCCGTCGAGCCGTGCTGGAGCTGTGGGCGAACGCTTTGGTGAAACGCAACTACCCGCCCGTGCAACTGAGCATGAGCGACTACCACTGAGCCACACACAGGAGCGCCGGGTGGCCTGACGGCTGCCCGGCACTACACAGGAGTGCCCTATGAACACCCGCCTTTTGAGCCGACTGTTGCTGCTGCTTGTGCTGCTCAGCCCCGCCGCGTTTGCCGCCGACGACAGCGGCGCCGTGTACTTCACCAATGGTGTACACAACAGCGAAGGGTGCAATCAGCAGAACGGCAATTGCATCGCCAAGCGTTTACCGGGCGAGCCGTCCGATCCGTTTTTCCCGGCGCAATGGATCAGCGACTGGACGATGTACCGGGTCATGAACAACTACGCGAAAAACCCGCCGCCCTATAGCAATCCACCCTCGACCCTCACCCCTGCCGACTACACGGTCTCGCGCGGGACGAGCTACTACGACACCACGTATATCCCGCCGGATGGCGACGGCTTCGGCGCGATGATGGAACACTACGAGAAGTACTGCCTGCCGATCTTCCCGATCAAGAACAACAATTACACTTGCTCGTTCGTGTCCCTGGGCAACAAGGCGTACTTTTTGACTTACCCGCAGGACCGCCCGAAAGACATGCCGGCCTGCTGCATGTTTTCGCCGATGAACCACCCGCCGCGTCAGGACTTTATCGAGCATCTGCCCTACAGCGCCGAGCGCAGCAAAAACCTCAACGCCAGCGTGCAGGCCTATGCCCTGGACCTGCAATCACCGGCGGGGCCGATCCTGTTTGGTTATGCCTTCAACAAGCGCCAGACCGGCGCACCGCCCTACCGCTCGCCACAGTCGTTCTTCTTTTCCGGGGACACCAGCGTCGCCAATGCGCCGATCGTGAGCCAGAACTACACCAACTTCCGTATCGCCAAACCCGACCCCAGGCAGACCTGGGACCAAGTGGCCGCCATGTGCCCGTCGAACCCGCCGCCGTGCCAGTTGTTCGAGCCGCCGGCATCCCAGAGCAACGGCCATAAGGCGCAGTGGAACCAACTGATGCAGCGCAAGCCTTGAGGAAGATCATCATGAAAACCCTACTGAGTGTGATGCTGCTGGGGCTGGTCAGCGTGCCGGCCCTGGCGCGCGAAGAACCGCAAGCATCGACGCTGGCCACACAGCTCAACTGCCAGCCGCCCACCAGCGCCCCCGCCGCGAATGCGCCGCAGGACCAGTTCGATCAATACAGCTGGCAGATGTTTGTCGCCCTGAACTGGCCGGCCCAGGACGGGCAGCGCGGCACGCCCAACTGCAACAAACAGCCGGGGGATTCGGGCTACACCGTGTGGCAAACCTACAAGACGGTCAGTGAGATCTTCCTGCCAGGCGCCGCCAACCCTGGGCCATGGAACAGCCCGCTGACGGCCCGCAGCCTGGGTATTATCAATATTGCCGCGCTGAAGAACAGTTCGCTGGTCAACTCCATCGACCAGGCGGTCGGTGGCTGGCTGATCGACCAGGCGGGCAACCCGACCTACTACGATATCTCGGCCAACCAGGCGTCCTATAACTACATTGTCGGCAACAGCTTCTACAACGCGAATGTGGTATCCAAAGCCAATAACATCAGCTTCCCCAACGGCGTGATCGAGATCAAATCGAGTTGGCGCATCCTCACCCCGAGGGACAACGCCAGCCATTACCTGACGCAAATTGCGCGCGTGGCCACGTTCAATAATCAGGGCCAACGCACCGGCGTGACCGAGGCGTATCTGGGGCTGGTGGGCTTGCATATCATCACCAAGGTCAATGGCTACCCGCAGTGGATCTGGTCGACCTTCGAGCAGATCGAAAACGTACCGCCCAAGGCCAAGGTCAATGGCCAGTGGGTCGATCAGCCGGTCTCCGGTACGGCGTATTCCTACTACAACCCGTTGGCCCCGGCCACCACGCTCAACCAGTCGCCGTGCAACTGGCAGACACAGGGCACGCAACTGGTCTGTGTGCCCAAGCCCGGCACCACGATCAAGACGCCGAACCCGCTTAACCGCGTCACGCCAATTGCCGACGCCACAGGCTGGGTGAATGCCAACTACCAGGCCAACCCCGGCTTGCAACGCAGCGTCTTGAAGTACTACCAGCTCATCACCACCCAGCGCCCGCTGATGCCCAACAACCCGAGCAACCCGTTGGGCCAGCCGACACCGGCGCTGTCGGCCAACGTGACCATGGAGAGCTATATCCAGCCCAACAGCAGCTGCATGAACTGCCATTCCATGGCGACGCCGGTGAAGAGCCCGTTCAAGTCTGATTTCTCTTACCTGTTCAAATTCGCCAACCCGCCTGTCACCCCACACGCCACGGACAAGGAATAGACCATGAGCATCCTCAATGGACCACGACTGAATTTCTGGGGCGGCATCCGCACGGACGTGAGCTTGCCCAACAACTCGCCGACCATCCCGTTCAATGGCAACCCGAACTGGCCGCTGTTCGACCTGACCACCTCGACCCTGGCGCCGGGTGCGCAGTCTTATACCGATGACCAACTGAACAACATGATCAACGCGCCGGCCGGCAACTACTACACGGCCGGCGGCTGGAACCACTATGGCCAGCATGTGGTGGACATGCAGAACGCCTTGATCAGTTCCCAGGGTTTGCCGGGCAACATCAGCACCACCGGCGACCTGATTGGCCAGCCGGTTTACCTGCTCGGTTCGGTAGACCCGGTGACCGGCCAAGGCCCGGTCTCCGGCCCGATGATGGTGGACCTGGACCCCAGCGCCTCGACCACCACGCAGATCTTTGTCGGCGGCCTGCAAATTGGCGGCAACGACAATATTCAGTTGCTGATCCGCAACAATGCAGTGTGCAGTAGTTATGACGTGACCGGCCGCGTGCTCGATCCGGCAAAAATGGACGCACCGGGCTCGTTCCATGCCAGCGGCACGTTCCAGCTGACTTTTCCGCTGAGCAGTATCGTCAGCTGGAACCAGAACAGCGCAGGCCTCAAGGCGATTATCCAGGCGCCGGGGGCGACGGGCATTGTCTTGCGGTTTGTAATGTTCGAGATGTGCCCGCAGATGACCACGGCACAGTTGGACGCCGATTACGCCGCCGGTAAATACACGCCGAACCCGAGCATCGGCCGGGTGATCGGCACCCTGGCCCCGGCGTTTGCCGGCGAGTTGCCGGGCTGCCAGCCGGGCCGCCAGATCGTCAACCAGGCCACGGGCAATGCCGCCTACGCGGCGCTGGGCAACAATGGTTTGCTGAGCCTGGATATGGTCAACGTCATCCCCAAGCAAACCTTCCGCGCCGTGCGCGATGACATCACCAGCCCCATCGGGCCGAATGCCAATTACGGGCCGGTAACCATTGCCGCCGGTGCCGCACCGTTGACTACGCTCAACCCCGTCGCCAGCCCGCTGGTCAATTACTACGTGTACGGAGGTATCGTCGACCTGCCCCTGAGTACCAGCCAACAGCAAGCCGTGAGAACCACCGCGTTGAACATCACCGCGCCCAATGCGGTGAACGGTAAAAAACTCAACGCCACCGAAGCGACTTACCGGGTGTATGCCGACCAGCGCAATGTGTACCTGGAGGATTATCCCAATGGACTGACCATCACCTTGCGGGTCAGCTATCTGGGCGGGCCGGTGCGCAACGCCACCAAGGTGAGCCTCGCAGCCAGCGCTCCGGGGGTTTACGATCAAAAGCAGTACATCGACTTTCTCAACTTCCCCACTTCGCTGACCGTGAATGCCGGGCAACAGACGGTAAGTTTTCCGGTCACGCTCAAAAGCGGCAGCGC
Source organism: Pseudomonas sp. ChxA (assembly GCF_030263855.1). Classification (NCBI taxonomy): domain Bacteria; kingdom Pseudomonadati; phylum Pseudomonadota; class Gammaproteobacteria; order Pseudomonadales; family Pseudomonadaceae; genus Pseudomonas; species Pseudomonas sp. ChxA. The sequence goes on along the minus strand of NZ_JARPMK010000001.1, from coordinate 2,930,117 downwards.
TGGCCAGGCCGGTTTTGTCGCGCTGACCTGCACGGCCAATGGCGTGGACGATGGTGCCTTCTTCACCAATCTGCGCAAATACGCCCAGACTGATTTCGGTATCGCCAAGGGCAGCACCATTACCTGGGCCCAGGTTTACCCGAACGTGCTGCGTTTTCACTACCTGGCCTTCCCCGCCATGTCGCGTTATGTGCCGCTCAACCAGCCAGACGCGATCATGGGCGCGAAAAACGCGATTCTGGCGCGCACCTCGGACGCCTACAAAGGCACCACGCTGTTCATGCCGGTGGTGCGCTCGATGTCGCCGGCCCAACGTGCGTTGCTACGCGCCTACCTCACCGGCAGCCCATGGCAGCCGCCGCAATAGGAGCTCAGTCCATGACCTTGCATATTCCGGCGCAGCCCATTGAGGCGCTGCACTCCAGCACACTGATTGCCGAAGGACTGCTCAACCCGCGCGGCCTGTGCCTGCAAGACGACGGCAGCCTGCTATTGGCCGAAGCCGGCTCCGGCCTCGCGGACCAGCCCTTCAGCGGCCGCATCAGCCGCTTGCAACCCGACCCTGCACGGCCTGGCGAATACTTGTCCGGCGAAGTCATCGCCCACGGTTTTCGCAGCATGAACATGCAGGCGCGCATGCTGCGTGATGAAATCATGGGTATCTCGGATATCGCCTGCGGTGAGGGGCGTTGCCTGGCCAGCCTGACCGATTATGTCGGAGGCTCGCAACTGCTCGACCTGCAATACAACCCGCCTGAGCCGGTCTTCCACAGCCGGGGCAATTTGAACGCGCTGTGCTACCACCCGACCCGCCGCAGCTGGCTGGCGGTAAAGCCGGATACCAACCAACTGGTGGAGTTCACTGAGGGCCGGGACGAACGGGTATTGGCGCAACTGCCGGAACTCGATCAGAGCCAGGAAGCCGTGCCTGTGACGTTGGTATACGAGCCGCATACGGACGCCGTGCTGATCAGCCTGTTCTCTGGCGAACTGCACGGCGACACGGCGCGCAAGGGCATCGACTTTGCCGACTTTGCCGGTCAAGTGATCCGCGTGCACCCGGCCAGCGGGCAAGTAGAGGTGGTGATACGCGGCCTGCAATTGCCCACGGGCCTGGCGTTGTGCCCGCGCGGCAGGTTGCTGGTGTTGGAGCTGTGCAGCCACCTGCAACAACCGCTGTTGCCGGACTGGAACGGCGAGCCGCTGCACGGCGGTTTTACCCGATTCACTGGGCGCTTATTGCGTTGCAACCTGCTCACCCGGGAAGTCGAAGTGTTGGTGCGCGGCCTGGATACGCCGTCCAACTTATGCGTGGTGCCGGGCGCCGTGCTGATCAGCGAAGGCATGGGCCTGGCCGGGCGGCCAATCCCAACGCCCTACAACACGGTGGTGCCATTGAGCGGCAAGATAAGGCGGGTGCCGCTTTGAAACCATGCCCTACGCAGTCAAGCAAGTCGAATCAGCAATCGAGCTGAAGAAAAGCAACCCGTGGCGAGCAGGCTTGCCCTGCGTTGGGCTGCGCAGCAGCCCCAGCCCGCTATCACTGGCTCACCGAGTCGCCTGATTTGGGGCGGCTTCGCCACCCAGCGCAGGGCAAGCCTGCTCGCCACAATGACAGTGTTCATCCTTGTTTAAAGGGTACCGTCGGTTATTCAAAGACCTTGAAGGCGCTGGCTCTGAAAGCGGCCTTATACCGCTTCCTCCAACAGCAAAACGGTCGCAGGCCCGGCACGAAAAGACGGATTGTGCTGGGCTGCCGCGACCATATGAGGGGCGACATGGTGGGCATCCAATGCGTCCTTTGAGGCCCACTTTTCAATGAGGACAAAGCTGTCGGGGTTGCCCACCACCGGATGCAGGTCGTAGTTCAGGCACCCGTGCTCGGCCCGCACCTTAGGCGCCAGCGCCTGAAACGCTGCCAACTGCTGCGAGCCCTTGCCGGGCTGGGTATTGATCATCACGACAAGCTGCACTTCATTGGACATGAACACACCGTTGCTTAGGTTGGATAAGGAACGAGCACAGTACTTGAGCGTGATGCCTGGGTGCAAAACACATAATGCACACACGGTTTTCACGCGGTTTTCACAGTGGCGCGCCTAGCCTGAAATCAGCTCCTAAGTGAACACCTTTTAAGCCCGCGCCCCCATCGTGGGCTTTTCTTTGTCTGATTGGCGTGTTGGCGGGCGGGCCAAGCGGTTAGAGGCGCAGACAGCCCTGGCCATGTCCCGCCAACAACGTGAAAGCCTTCACACTTCTGCAACGCCAGTGTTGAAGCACAAAAACTGCCCCAATAGTATTTCCCTCCACCCGAGCGCTCACTCTTATACGGATATTGCTCTGCGCCAGCTCGGGCGCTGACGCGTGTGCAGGCAATCAAACATTGAGGTTTGCCATGCGTCTTAACAAACTCGCACCCGCCGCCGCCCTGTTCAGCCTGTTTACCCTGCCCACCCACGCCGCCGACCTGACGGCCCTGACGGGCGCCTTGTCTTCCGCCCTGGGTGGCAGCAGCACCAACACCGTCAACACCACTGCCAACAACGCCTCCTGCCAACAGCAGATCCGCGACCTGCAAACCAACATCAATGCAGCCAACGCCAAAGGCGACACTTTGCGCGCGACAGCCTTTCAGGCAGCCCTGACGCAAACCAATAAAAGTTGCAGTAACGCGCGTTACAACACCCAAGCACAGGTGGATACCAACCCTCAACACCAGCAGAACGTGAACAAGGCTGCGGATGCAATTAATGCTATTGGTGGTTTGTTCAAGTAAGTCGAGATGTGATGTGAGATGAGCCCGCGGTTGCGGGCTTTTTTACGCAGGTGAAACCGACACTCTCTATGCTCGCCATCGGAAGGTTAATCCAATACCCGACGTCCCTCTTCAAGCGATCATTATTTCACACTTGTCTTTGCAAGGCCTATGCGCCTGTCATTACCGGCATTCACTTTTGCATTCGTCGGAAGCACACTTTCCTTATAGTTTCTGAGGATCGCTTGCGCTGTTTCATTCTTGGACTCGCACTCTAGCTTTTTAATTTCTTCCCATCGTTCGTAGGCTTCTTTTATTGTCAAAAAAACCCCTACCAGCCTATCCCCAATGAACAATAGAAATAGCTTCTCTGGAGTTATTTTTGATCGATCGATAGCGTCTACGGCGCAGCGTTGTACCGAAACATTCGCCTCAGCAAAATTAATTTCAACGATCGATAAATTTCCATCACTCATAGGTGTCAATCCTTTAGTTATTCAAACGAGGCACCATCGTCATTGATCGCAAAAATATGCGCGCCCTGCTTCAGGCCAAACCACCTCACTTCGGCCTGGCCAAATTCTGCTGCCAAGGTGCCGTCTATGTAGAACTTAACGTTAAGGCCTACGGGATACAAGGTGTTGTTACGCGTAACGACCAACTCGGCCTCGTTTTTTGTGTGGCCGCATAAACGCGGCTGGCGGGCAGAGAGTCAGCCTAGTTGATGATATTGGATTCTGTCGAGGCACGGACATGAATATATAAAGTAGCGATATGACGATAAATCATTGGCTCGAAAGATAACGAGCGACCGCCAACCACGCTCTGTGGTTACTGGGCGTGGGCGCTAGGAACCCATAGCGTGCACGATGTCGCAGCTTGGGCGATCAGCCAATCATGCTCGCGCTTTGCGAAAGGCCGAGGCATCGTGTAAGAGATCCGAAGCGCAAAGTTATAGGCACTCCTGACTTCGTTTTCGGTAGGCGTTGCTTCTGCCAGTTTTGTGTTGGTTTTGAGTCCTTGTACCGCTCCATGTAGTGCTATCGCCTGTTTACCGGTGTCAGCGCTTTCCTCCAGGATCTGTACCGCGATAAAGGCCGCGTTCGAGCAACGATCCATCTTTTCCCACTGCTTCATCTGGGCTTCATCACCGAGTGCGACAGCTGAGGTGAGTAGCGCTAATGAGCCAATCAAAAAACGCATGATTTTGATCCTTCAAATAAGTGTGTGCATTGATACACCCATCAGGATCAAATTGCCAATACGAATTGCCACCCGCTCACATTTATCAAACCACCCATCCGCTTGACCTCCCTGAAAATATTTAAGGATATTTCAATACGTTATATATTATATTTAATTTTTAAATAACACTAAACGCATTACTCCTTTATAAAGATCAACACAACAAGAAAACAACGAACACGTGATAAGCCTAGAGCACTCCACACTCAATGGATACGAAGGAATGTAAACTTATGACTGTCTCAACGAAAAATCTTGTTAATCCAGGTACTTCTTCGGCAGGCTTCCAAACCAGTGAAGACTATCAAAGCCTCCAGAATTTTTCACACGCGTATGATCGAGGAGGATTTTATATAAATGGCAAGCCGTCTTACACTGTTGCGCAGGCTGCTGATGAAATAACCCGAGGCGGTTACTATTGGGGTGATAATGACCATAATAGCAAGTACAATTTCACCTACAGCTTTCTGACCTCAGAAAGTAAATCTTACGCCGCTGAGAATGTTTCTGGCTTCGTCGCTTTCAACGCACAACAGAAGTCCCAGGCAGCCCTTTCGTTCCGATCCTGGTCGGACGTCGCCAATATCTCATTCCGTGAATCTAAAAGCGGAGGCGACGCACATATATCCCTGGGCAACTATAGCAATGACCTGCAGCACGGCGGTGCCCGATCAGCTTTCGCGTTCTACCCAAACAATAGCGGAAACAGTGACGCGTTGTTTTATACCAATAAAAACTACCAAGAAAATTTGACGCCCGCGAACGGTAATTACGGCCGTCAAACGTTAACCCATGAAATTGGTCACACACTTGGACTTCAACACCCAGGCGCGTACGATGCCAGCGTGGGTCAGCCGTCCTATTCCGATGCGAAATATGCCGAAGATACACACGGGTACTCCGTGATGAGTTACTGGAGCGAGAGCAACACCGATCAAAACTTCAGTAAAGGCGGAGGCGAAGCCTATGCAGCCGGCCCGCTGATCGACGACATTGCCGCGATCCAGAAGCTCTACGGCGCCAACTACGCCACCCGCGCCGGCGACACTACCTACGGGTTCAATTCCAATACCGGGCGGGACTTCTACAGCGCCACCTCCAATGCCGACAAGCTGGTGTTCTCGGTATGGGACGGTGGCGGCAACGACACCCTGGACTTCTCCGACTTCACCCAGAACCAGAAGATCAACCTCAATGAGGCCTCGTTCTCCGACATCGGCGGCCTGGTGGGCAACGTGTCCATCGCCAAGGGCGTTACCCTTGAAAACGCTTTTGGTGGCGCGGGCAACGACCTGATCATTGGCAACAACGCCGCCAACATCATTAAAGGCGGTGCCGGCAACGACATCATCTACGGCGGTGGCGGTGCGGACCAACTATGGGGCGGCGCCGGCAACGACACTTTCGTATATGGTGCCAGTTCCGACTCCAAGCCAGGGGCTGCAGACACGATCTTCGACTTCACCTCCGGTTCGGACAAGATCGACCTGTCGGGCATTACCAAGGGTACAGGCTTGAGCTTCGTCAATGCATTCACCGGGCATACTGGTGATGCTGTGCTGAGCTATGCCTCGGGTACCAACCTGGGCACCTTGGCGGTGGACTTCTCCGGACACGGCGTGGCCGATTTCCTCGTCACCACCGTTGGCCAGGCAGCCGTCAGCGACATCGTGGCGTGATCTAAAGCGCGGCGCTGCGGCGCCGCGCTCCATGATGGAGCAGAAGCTGGTGCGCCTCTCTCAATTGACCGCCTGTGCTTCACTGGTGTTGTTCGTGTTGGCAGCAGCCTACGTAATTGAGGGCACAGAAGTGATTCGGCCTTTAGACTAATTGTCGTAGAAGTACCACATTACAGATACCACCGTGGCAACCCATCCCAGGGTAAGCAAAAATGATAGACCTGCGAGCCGCTTATCCATGGTGCCCTATCAAAAGTCAGATGAACGCAATACGAACGCCTCCAGTCGGAGTCGTTCAGTGTTCTCAGTATGCGGCGGCACATGCCTGGCACACCCGCTGGTGATCAGTCCCTGGTCGACAGCGTTGGTAATTACCATAGCTCAATGAGGGCGACCATCAGGAACCTTTTGCATAATCTGGAATCTGTGCTGCTTGCTTTACATCAATCAGTCAGCGAGCGCCCAGCATGATATTGAGAAACACCTTACTGTGCATGGCGCTTGTCGCCGCCGGCTTCCTTGCCGGGTATGCAGCGAAACCCACCCGCGAACTTCAAGTAACAGCCGGCCAACTCATAGAGTGCGGCCGGGTAATCATGCCTACTCTTGGTATGTAAGTGTGATCTCTGTATCAGAAAACTTGTCATTGGCTTGTGGGCCCATCCAGCATGGATGGAGTTCCAGTAACGCCGACACCCATTCGGCAGTCGAAAGTCTTAAACCTGGATTGCAAGGAGTGCGATATGCCAGTGGTAGCTGTGCTCAATGATGAGTCAGATCAAGGTGAGATTTTAGGCGCGCTGAAGGCCTATGGTCTGGTGCTGGCTAACTACTACACCCGCCCCGGCGCATCGGATCTGACTAAGCAATTAAGAGCCGCGCTGGGCAATAGATCTGCTGAGCATCAGCTGATTTGCCATAATCTACCGCTGGCTATAGAAGGCGACCCCTCGTGGACAAGCGTGCTTGTACTGCCGCCCCGGCATCACTTTCAATACCGTGAAACGATGGCCTTGGCGGCTCGAGCGCTCAGCGCTGCCGATGAAAGTAACGAGAAGGGAATGTTCTTGTATCACGAGCCGTAGACGCCAAACGTGGACTGGCGATGACATTCATGGATAACAGAAACGCATGACAGCATGGCGAAATCAGAGCTTCTGGAGCAAGGTCGGGGTCATTACCTGGCTGACGTTCCTCATGGTCATTCCTGGCGCTTGCGACGCAGGCTGGATGGGCGCAGGCTCGTCCAATCGCAAGCGAGTCTTCAGCCCTGGCTTCGTTGCGCTGTGCGTTTTCGTGGCTGTGGTTGAGCTGATAGCGCTGAACCACTTCTATGGTGTGCGAGGATGAGGTGAAGGCGGTACGCTTATATCTTGTTACAACCATTTGCCCGCATGCACCGCCCGCAAAGAACTTCAAACTTTTGGTCGAGTCCCAATGCCAGGCGTGCTTTAAACCGTGAGCGCCTGCTGACAACCCATAGAGGTTCACAAAATGAAAATGACACTGCCCGCTCTATTGTTGGGCGTCCTCATTTCGCAAGGAGCGATGGCTGCCGGAGATGGCACAGCCGGCCTTGGAGGCGGCGTTGGTGGTGCACTTGGCAACATCGTAGGTCAACAGCTCGGCGGCTCAACGGGCGCGGCGGTCGGCGCAGGCGTAGGTGGTGCTGCCGGCAGTGCTGTCGGTGCTCAAAAAGGCAATAGAGCCGAAGCTGCATTAGGTGGAGGGATCGGCTCAGCGGGTGGCTCATTGATTGGTAACCGCCTCGGCGGTACAACCGGCTCGACCATCGGTGCAGGTCTCGGCGGCGCGGCAGGTGGCGCGCTAGGAAACAACCTGGCGGATGATGAGAGCAATCATCGATCCGATGGTAGAAAGCACAAAGGCAACAACAAGCATAAACACAAGAACAAGCATCGTTAGTTTCCGACGCTGTCACATCGAAGCCCGGCCCAGCGCCGGGTTTCTGGTCTCTGGCAAGCGCCTTACTGGCATTTGTCAGCACGCAGGCCGTATCAGGCGACAACGTCAAGGCAATCGCGATGTCCTACTGAGCGCAACCTTTCACATCCCTTTCACACTCGGCCGCTTATGGTTACCCCAGCTCCTAGAGAACATCCCTTTAAGCCCGCTACTCCCCATCGCGGGCTTTTCTTTGCCTGCGATTTGGAGGGCCGAGACTCGCCCTCGTCGCCTTACCCGACGACCGCTATACACGCCCACCCTCAAAATGACACGATAACGCCTCGCCTTCGTAAGTAGGAACACGGGATGTTCAGCCACGTAACCGTTGGGACAAACGATCTTGATAAAGCGTCTACCTTCTATGACGCGGTGCTGATCCCCCTGGGACTCTGTCGTAGGCCTGTAACCCCTGATGGCGGGCCACCTTCGGCCTGCTGGATCAAGCCAGATAGCGCTCTCCCGCGCTTTTATGTGTACAGCCCTTATGACCGCAATGCGGCCGGAGCTGGGAATGGCAGCATGGTGGCTTTCACTGCACCCTCTCCAAGTGCGGTAGATACCGCTTATGCAGCTGGGCTTGTTGCAGGTGGATCTGATGAAGGTGAACCTGGCCAACGCACCCGCTATGGTGATGGTTACTATGGTGCTTACCTGCGTGATCCAGATGGCAACAAGGTGCACATCGCTCATCGTGGCGATTTGTATTTGGCGGGATAGGCGCTGCTCATCGTATTGGCTTGAAGACCGTTATTGCGCAGGCTTTTTTGTTGTGCGTGCACCCTACCTCTCATAGGGTCGCTTTAGACCGTGAATTGTAAAGATGACTCATGTGCGGATAGTGCGCCAGCCTGAGTGTGCTGAATTGACTGCGTGAGGCGATCGGCCTGAACCCGGGCGCACTGTGGATGTGCGGCGGTGTGTTCTTCGAGTTGGAAGGGGCCGTGTACCTGAACCTCGGCCTCAGGCTCGAGGATGGAAACGAGAACATCGAGGGGGCCAACGAAATCCTCGGTAGTGAATTTGAAGCCGCGTGCCAACAGGCCTTGGGCCGGCGCAAAGCGGCCTCACCCGCTCTCATCTCTTGCGCTGAGATTCAGTGTTTCGGACGACAAGCTTCGAAAAGCTGCCAGATCGAACCGACGTACTTTTTAACAACTTGCTCACTCGCTGATCCAGCATGAATGGAAGCGGAGTTTGCAGAAACATAGTTCCAGTAAGTACGAGGCCCCTCTGGAAAGTCTTCCGCACTAATCCCTATCAAGCTATGAGATGCCATAACAGCTCTGCGCTCCAAACCCTCAGCAGAAGTAGCCAAGCTTTCAACAGCAGTTAAAAGCTTGTGAGCCGTGTCAATCGAGATACCCATATCACCTCCTATAAACCAGCCCCGTCTCGGGCACCCGTAATACCCCATATCAACAAATCACGCCAGCCGGCACATCCCTATCGCTTTTCTTTCGTATCGGGAATAAGCCAACCCCCTAAAAAAATACTAGCAGGACCAACAAGCCAAATGAGGTTCGTTCCTGGGCTAACCATTGGAACGATCAAAGCTATTGCAAACAGTCCTATTGCTGTCCATAGCTTCCTACGCGGCGTGAACCACTCGCGGAACACTTCAAGCTTTCTACTGGCCATTGCCACTCTCCCTGACTACCGACTCGAAAAGATTGTCACTTCTATCAAACAATCACGCCAGCCGGCGAGGACTCAAGCCTACGAATCGGCCACGAATCTCTCAACCCCTTCCGCCGCGCACCCAAGACGCTTTCGGCCAACAGCCGCCTCTCATTACGGCAGCAATCTACTAACTGAGTATCGTTGCATGTCAGAGGGGCTTCTTCATTGAGAGCCGTAATCGCTGCCATTCATTCCAGCAGCTACTCCTGTATATCACTGATCACAATCTGCGAGTTCCCCTCGATCCTTTTGACTTCTACAGTCATGCTCCCATGCTCGCCTTTGACCAAATAAAGGTAAAGATGAAAACCTGGCCCAGTGTCACTTTCATCGTATACAAACCGTTTCAACAAGGTTAAGGAAGCAACATTACCTATCTGAGTAGTCACCTGTTGGTTTGAACGTAAATACTCCTGAAACGCAATATTCGCCTCATCCTTTGCCTCGTAGTATCTCAGCACAAACCCTGCTATCACGACGACCAACACTGTCGCAATTACAGACCGTATTTTTTTGAATCTCGGGCTTTTTAAACTACTCATACTGAATCGTCCCTGATTTTGCAGGCAGGTGGAATGACCATTTTTGGCCAAAAACGGACAAACCACAATTGCGCCCCTTTACAGGCATTCAGTGTGGATGAAATGTCAGGGACGGCGACCGACAGGTTTGAACCGGCAGGCGTTGCGCTTAAAAAGTTATTTTCTGAAAAGGTGCATCCACTTTGATCGTTGGCTCGTAGATTCAATACCCTCACTCGGAGGGCATAAGAGCCAAGGAGATACATCATGCACGCCTTTTACAAAAAAATTGCTGCTGCAGCCTGCTTTGCGATTCTCTCCGTTACTGCAACTCTCAGCTTTGCTGCCGACACTGTAATGGTCGGAGGCGCAGCGATGTACCCAAGCAAAACCATCGTGGAGAACGCAGTCAATTCAAAGGACCACACCACACTGGTAGCGGCAGTCAAAGCGGCCGGCCTGGTTGATACACTCAACAGCAAAGGTCCTTTTACCGTATTCGCTCCGACAAACGAAGCCTTTGCCAAGCTGCCAGCAGGCACCGTCGAAACTCTGGTCAAGCCTGAGCACAAAGCCGACCTGACTAAAATTCTGACCTACCATGTAGTTGCTGGCACACATACATCAGCACAGCTGATGGCCGACGCCAAGAAGAATGGCGGCACCGTTGTGTTGAAAACAGTTCAGGGGGAGTCGCTGAATATTAAGCTGCACGACGGCAAGCTTTGGGTTGTCGATGCCAAAGGCGGTAAGGCGAGTATCAGCATCGCAGACGTTATGCAGTCCAACGGCGTAATCCACGTTGTCGACTCAGTCTTGATGCCTTAAACGCTCTTGAACCCGGCAGGCGTACAGTTTGCCGGGTGTTGAGGCGCGCATATAGGCAGTTACTGTCAACTCAAGGAAGAGCTATGTCATCGCTACTGTTTTACACAGATGCTAACGAGGCGATCGTAGTTACTGAATTGAGCAGGGAGACCCTGCGCTTGCCGCAAAGATCGGCGGGTTTCAGTTCCGGGATATTCGACCCAAAGCGGCGTCAGAAATCGTGGATATTGGCGATGCAAGCCTGTTGCTGCGGCATAGCAATCAGGAAATCACAAGCGCGTTTACAGAAGGCTTGGCGCCACTGCGAAGCCGTCAAAATAGAAAAGTTCTGGAACACTTCCATAATAGTTATGGAACGCTGAACAAATACAAACCCGCCACGAAGAAACCCCAGAAACGCAAAAGCCCCGCATTCGCGGGGCTTTCGTGTAAATCTTGGCGGGAAACCAGGGATTCGAACCCTGGAGACGCTATTAACGTCCGCCGGTTTTCAAGACCGGTGCATTCAACCACTCTGCCAATTTCCCTTTTGCTTCACAGGATTATGATAGCCCATCCCGTGTCAGCGGGCGCCATAATACCCGAATGAAACACACTGTCAAACTCTTGCCATGGCTTGTTACAGAGCGTCTGTTATGATCCTTGCGACTGAATGTTTCAAAACTGAAGGAGTGTCGCCATGCGCGAACAGAATTACGCACTGAATGGTAACGCGCAGGCTGAGCAGCTTGAAGTCAGCCGCGTGTTGCGCAACACCTACGGCTTGCTCGCCCTTACCCTCGCGTTCAGCGGCGTAATGGCGTATGTGGCGCAGCAGATGCGCGTTGGCTACCCGAATATCTTTGTCGTGCTGATTGGTTTCTACGGTCTGTTCTTTCTGACCAACAAGCTGCGTGACTCGGCCTGGGGCCTGGTGTCGGCGTTTGCCTTGACCGGTTTCATGGGCTTTATCCTAGGCCCGATCCTCAACCGTTACCTCGGCATGGCCGGCGGCGCGGAAGTGGTCAGCTCGGCATTTGCCATGACTGCCCTGGTGTTTGGTGGTTTGTCGGCCTACGTGCTGATCAGCCGTAAGGACATGAGCTTCCTGGGTGGCTTCATTACCGCAGGCTTCTTCGTGTTGCTGGCGGCAGTGGTTGCCGGCATGTTCTTCCAGATCAGCGGCTTGCAGTTGGCGATCAGCGCGGGTTTTGTGCTGTTCTCCTCCGTGTGCATCCTGTTCCAGACCAGCGCCATCATCCACGGCGGTGAGCGTAACTACATCATGGCGACCATCAGCCTGTATGTGTCGATCTACAACCTGTTCATCAGCCTGCTGCAGATCTTCGGCATCATGAGCCGCGATGACTGATTGCTAGCGCAATAAAAAATGCCCCGTATCGAAAGATGCGGGGCATTTTTGTTTTCACAGGATTGCTGATACTCAGTACTGGTTGGGTTCCATTTCCAGATCAACCTTGAAACGCTCGGCAATATCACGCTGGATGCGCAGTGCCAGGCTGGCAATGTCATGCCCAGTGGCCATGCCATAGTTGACCAGAACCAGCGCCTGCAGTTTATGCACGCCGGCATCGCCGTCGCGAAAGCCCTTCCAGCCAGCTTTATCGATCAACCAGCCAGCGGCGAGCTTCATTTGCCCATCGGCCTGCGGGTAGGCCACCAGGTCCGGGTACTGCGCCTTCAGCTCAGCCGCCAACACCTGGGACACCAGTGGGTTTTTGAAGAAGCTGCCGGCATTCCCCAGTTCTGCCGGGTCAGGCAGTTTTTCGCGGCGGATGCTGCAAATGGCCCGGCTGACATCGCTCGGCGTCGCCTCAGTGATGCCCTGCCCGGCCAGGCGCTGCTGCACTGGGCCGTAATCGAGCTTGAGGTGGCTGGCGCGGCTCAAGGCGAAACGCACGCGCAGGATCAGCCAGCGCCCGGTTTCGTGCTTGAACAGGCTGTCACGGTAGGCGAAGTTGCATTCTTGCAGGCTGAAGTCGCGCAGCTCGCCGGTGTGGCGATCCAGTGCGGTGAGGCCGGCAAACACGTCCTTGATCTCCACGCCGTAGGCGCCGATGTTCTGCATCGGCGCAGCACCGACAGTGCCGGGGATGAGACTGAGGTTCTCGAGGCCGCAGAAGCCGTGTTCCAAGGTCCACACTACAAACGGGTGCCAGGCTTCGCCCGCTTCGGCCTCGACCACTACGTTTACACCGTCATCCTGCAGCACCCGAATGCCCTGGGTGGCCATGCGCAACACCACAGCCTGAATATCCTGGGTCAACAACAGGTTGCTGCCACCGCCGATCACCAACAGCGGTAATGACTGCGCCGCCGCATAGCCCAGGGCTTCACGTACATCGGCGTCGCTGCGGGCCTCGGCAAACCACCGGGCGCGCACGTCGATGCCGAAGCTGTTGAATGGCTTGAGCGATACCTGCGCAAGCACTTGCAAGGTCATAACCGCCCCTTCAATTCGATCACCAATAAATCACAGGCACGTTCAATCAGGTCCAGGACCCGCTCGAAACCTTGCTCGCCTTCGTAGTAAGGGTCTGGCACTTCGTCCACTTCGGCGTCATAGCGGCGCAGGAACAAGTCCAGCTCGGCTTTGCCTTGGCCTGGGTGCAACGCCTTGAGGTTGCGCAGGTTGCTATGGTCCATGGCCAGGATCAGGTCATATCGAGCAAAATCTGCACGCGAAACCTGCTGGGCACGCTGGGCCGACAAGTCGTAACCGCGTACCAGCGCAGCACGCTGGCTGCGCCGGTCCGGCGGGTTGCCTATATGCCATTCACCCGTACCGGCAGACGCTACTTCAACCTGGCCGGCCAGCCCCGCTTCGCGCAATTTATGGCGCAGCACACCTTCGGCGGTGGGCGAGCGGCAGATATTGCCCAGGCAGACGAACAGAACCTCCATCAGGCCCCCAGCAGGCGGCGGACGCGCTCAAGGTCTTCCTGGGTGTCGACACCGGCGGGCGGCGCTTCCAGCGCGTCGCCAACGTGAATGCGCACGCCGTGCCACAGGGCACGCAACTGCTCCAGGGACTCGGTGTTTTCCAGCCAGCACGGCCCCCAGCTGACGAAGTCATGCAGGAAACCGGCGCGGTAGGCATAGATGCCGATATGACGACGGTACGGCACGCCCTGGGGCAATACGTCGGGCTGTTTGGCGAATGCATCACGCGCCCAAGGCAGGGTCGAGCGGCTGAAGGTCAGCGCCAGGCCATTGATATCGCTGACCACTTTGACCACGTTCGGGTTGAACAGGGTCTCGATGTCTTCGATGGGTTCGGCCAGGGTGGCCATGCGCGCCTCGCCATGGGCGGCCAGGTTGGCGGCGACCTGATCGATCACGCAGGGCGGGATCAGCGGTTCGTCACCTTGCACATTGACCACAATCGCATCGGGCGCCAGCCCCAGTTGCGTGGCGACTTCGGCCAGGCGGTCGGTGCCGGAATTGTGGTCTTCACGGGTCAGCACCGCTTCAGCGCCGAAACCTTTGCAGGCCTCGATGATGCGCGGGTCATCGGTGGCAACCACCACGCGCTCGGCGCTGCTTTTGCAAGCCTGCTCCCACACCAGCTGGATCATCGGCTTGTCGCCGATCAATTGCAGCGGCTTGCCCGGCAAGCGCGTAGAGGCGTAGCGCGAAGGAATGACAACGGTAAAGGCGGTGGTCATTTATCCAGGCGCTCATCGGTGGTCAGGGTACGCGCTTCACTTTCCAGCATCACCGGGATGCCATCACGGATCGGATAAGCCAGGCCGGCGCCCTTGCTGATCAACTCGGTTTTATCGGCGCTGAGCTTGAGCGGGCCTTTGCAGATCGGGCAAGCGAGGATGTCGAGCAGTTTGGTGTCCATGAGTATTTCCTGGAAAAAGCGGTTTAAGGCAAGAGTCGGGCAGGCAGCAGGCGCATCAATTGCGTGTCGAACCAGGCTACAAACGCCGGTGACGGCAATGCATCTACTGCAAGGTACCACCAGTCGGGCTGGGCAAAGGCGCGGCACTTAACCGCGTCTTTTTCGGTCATCACCAACGGCAATGACGGTGTGAAATTCAACACCTCTGCGCTGTAGGGCGCATGGTCGGCAAACGCATGGGGAACCGGCTGCCAGTGTAGCGTTTCGAGGGTATTGAAGAAACGTTGCGGGTTACCGATACCCGCGACGGCATGGACCCGCTGGCCGGCGGCAAAATGCTCGACCGATTGGCGCTCACCGGTTTTCAAGTTGATCAGCGCCGTGGGTTGCAGGCGAAAGGCAAACCCATCCTCGCGATCGGCTCCGGCGCCGTTGTACAACAGCGCATCGACGCTGTGCAGGCGCTCCACCGGCTCGCGTAAAGGCCCGGCCGGCAGGCAGCGGCGGTTGCCCAGGCCACGGGCGGCATCGATCAACACCAGTTCCAGGTCGCGGGCCAGGCGGTAATGCTGCAGGCCATCGTCGGAGAGGATCAGGTCTAGAGGTTCACTGGCCAGCAAGGCTTTGACGGCGCGGCTGCGGTCTGGGTCGATCATCAGGGGCACGCCGCAGCGCTGAACGATCAGCAACGGCTCATCGCCCGCCACCTCGGCGCTGTGGCTGGCCTCGACCCGCCAGGGTAACTGCGGTGGTTTGGCACCGTAGCCGCGGCTGACCACGCCGACCCGCAGGCCGCTGCGCCGGCAATGCTCGATCAGCCACAGGATCAACGGCGTCTTGCCGGTGCCGCCAACGGTGATATTGCCCACCACCACCACAGGCACCGGCGATTGATAGATCTCACCCTCGCCCGCCAGGAAGCGCGCGCGTTTGCGCTGCACAACGCGACGGTACAACGATTCCAGCGGCCGCAGCAGTACCAGTGCCGGATGGCCCTCGTACCACGCCTTGAGCAAACGATCGGACATGGCCATCAGGGCGGGCTCGCCGCCTCGACGGTGGTCATGCGCAGATGACTGAAGCCCAGCTTGCCGGCAGCGTCCATGGCGGTGATCACGGCTTGATGCTGGGTTTTACCGTCAGCGCTGATGGAGAGCGGCATTTTGGTATCGCCGCCGGACTCTTTCTCCAGGGCGGCCATCAGGCTGGCAAGGTCATTTTTTTCGAGCAATTGGTTGTTCACCGAAAACACCCCGTCGGCGCTGATGGCAATGTCCAGTTGCTTGGTTTCCTGGTCTTCGGCCGGTGAGCCACTTACTGCTTCGGGTAAGTCAACCCGCAGCTGGGTTTCGCGGGTGAAGGTGGTAGTCACGACAAAAAACAGCAGCAGGATAAAGACCACGTCGATCAGCGACGCCAGGTTGATATCAACATTCTCCCGTTGCTTGCGGCGAAATTTCACGCTCGGCCCTCAACGAAGTCGACATCACGATCGCCCTGCACCACTTCCACCAGCTTGATGGCTTCCTGCTCCATGCCGACCACCAGTTCATCGATGCGGCGCTGCAGGAACCGGTGGAAAAACACCGACGGAATACCGACCATCAAGCCCGCTGCCGTGGTGATCAAGGCCTTGGAAATACCACCGGCCAAGACGGCGGCGTTGGTGGTCATGCCCGAGCCCATGAACGAGCTGAAAATGTCGATCATGCCCAGCACCGTGCCCAACAAACCCAGCAACGGCGCCATGGCCGCGATGGTGCCGAGCGCATTGATATAGCGCTCCATTTCGTGGATGACCCGGGCGGCAGCCTCTTCGATGCACTCCTTCATGATCTCGCGACCATGCTTGGAGTTGGCGAGGCCCGCCGCCAGGATTTCACCCAATGGCGAGTTGGCGCGCAGTTCCTTGAGTTTTTCTTTATCCAGCTGTTTGTTCTTGATCCAGCCCCAGACCTGCCCCAGCAAGTGCTCGGGGGTTATGCGACTGGCGCGCAGGGTCCACAAACGTTCGGCAACGATGCCGAGTGCGGCGATGGAGCTCAAGATAATCGGCAGCATCATCCAGCCGCCGGATTTGACCAATTCCCACACAGTGAATGTCCCCTCGAAAAAGTGCGCCACTTTACCATATAGGTTCACCCACGTGGTTCGTAGGCGCCAGGCCCGCCTGCAACCGGCTCGGGTGCTTGGTAAGCAGGTATTACGGTAACCCTTCGCGCCAAAATCGCCGTTGACTGCGCGCAACAACCGGCGCTTTAAAACTGCCCAGTAGCACACGCACGGCACCTTGCTCGGCGCTGTCGTAAACCCGGCTGCCCAGCGCCTGGTAACGCGCCGTCACCTGTGGATGGGGATGCCCGAACGCATTACCACGGCCACGGGAAACCAGCACCGCCTCGGGCGCAAGCCGCTGCAAAAACGCCCAGGATGAGGAACTGCGACTGCCATGGTGCGGTGCTTGCAGCCAATCGGTAGGCACCGCCAGGGGCGACGCGAGAAAGGCTTTTTCGGCCGCCTCATCAATATCGCCCGTCAGTAGCAAGCGCTCGCCACGGGCCTGTACCTGCAAGACGCAGGATTTCGGATTGCTACTAGTGGCGCCAGGCCATTGCCACAACTCAAACGAAACACCATCCCACTCCCAGCGCTCACCGCTGACGCAGGGCTGGGCCGCGAGAAAGGCCGGTAGCCCTTCGGTCTCGCCACCAATAACCCGCCCGACGGGCAGTGCACGGGCAACCGCTGCGGCGCCGCCGGCATGGTCAGCGTGAGCGTGGCTGATCACCATCGCGTCCAACGCCGCCACTCCAAGCTTTTGCAGGGATGGCAGCACCACGCGCGCGCCCAGGTCAACCGCACCTGAGCGCGGGCCTGCGTCGTAGAGCATGGCGTGATGGCGCGTGCGCAGGATCACCGCCTGCCCCTGGCCGACATCCAGTTGCACCACCTCCACCTGCCCGTGCGGCACCAAGGTCTTAGGTGGAAAAACCGCCAACAACAGCATCGGCCAGCCCAGCAGCCGCAATGGCACGCCTTTGGGCAAGAGTAAGAGCACCACACCCGCGACGCTGATCATCCAATAACCCAACGGCACGTCGACGGGCACCCACGCAGCGCTTAGCCCGGCCAGCAGCGCCAGGCCTGTGAACAGGCCGCCCAACGCGCCACCGGCTAACCACAACAGGCCCTCTCCCACCCACGGCACCGCCAACAATGCGGTGCCCAGCAGCGCCAACGGTAGCACCACCAGGCTGATCCACGGCACGGCAAACAGATTGGCCACTGGCGCACTGAGGCTGATAGGCAACCCCAGCACCAGCAACACCGGAAACAAACCGATGGCGATCAACCATTGAGGGCGGGTCCAGGCCTGCCAGATACTCCACGCGCCCAGACGCCCGCTGAACGCCAATACCAGCACGGCCACGGCAGCAAACGACAACCAGAACCCTGGCTGTAAACTGGCCAGCGGCTCCAGCACCAGCACAGCATTGAAGGCCAGCAATAACGGCCACCACACACCCAAGTGGCGAAACCGCAAACGCCACAGCAGCACCAACCCGACCATCACACAGGCCCGTTGCACCGGCACACCAAAACCCGCCAGCAAGCCGTACCCCAGCGCGGCGCTGAACGCCAGGCCACAGGCCCACGGCAGCCAAGGCAGGGCCCGGGGCCAGCAACCGTAGCGCGCCAGCCCGGCCACCAGGGCGTAGATCAAACCGGCCAGCAAGCCAATGTGCTGGCCGGAAATCACCAACAGGTGCACCGTGCCAGTGTCCTGCAACACTCGCCAATCCTCAGTCGTAAGCCCCGAGCCGTCGCCCAGCACCAAGGCTGCCAGCCCCGCTTCGCGGCCCTGAGCATCCACCGCCAGCAGGCGTTGGCGGAGGATGTCACGCCAGGCATGGCGAGCCGGTGCCAGGCGCTGGCCATCTTTCACCGAACCGGTAGCGCCGATGCGCTGGGCCAGCAGCCAGGCCTCGTAGTCAAAACCCTGGAAATTGAGCAGACCCGCCGGCCGCTTGAGCGTGACCGCCAGCCGCCAGCGCTCGCCACTGTTAACCGGCGGCCCGCCATGCCAGGACAGCCGGATACGCTTGGGCAGTCGGGCCTTGCGTGACCGACTGTCGATCAATTCGAAGCGCACGCCGGTGCTGGTGTTTTGCGGCAACCCGATGACGCGCCCCTCAATCCAGCGAGTCTGACCGTCCAGATCGGGTCTTAACCGGTCGTCCAACGCCCATTGCGCGCTCATGCACGCCCAGCTCACGCCCAACAGCAAAAACGCCAGCGGATAGGTTCGAAACGGCAGCAACATCAGGGCCACTACCAACATGGCCAGCAACCAAGCGGTGGGCGGCAATGCGGGTAAAAATCGCAGCGACAATAAGCCCATTCCGAACGCGAACATCCCTGTTCTCATGAAGCATCCTTTTCCAGTGATCCACTAGTCTTAGTCGGATACCCCGCGCGGCCTCTGATGTTTTGTCACAAAGTCTGAATTTTCTGTTTATAGAATGCGGGCATACTTGCCCCTCGAACTGACCTGGACCCCTTATGCCCCGGCGCTTATTCAAACGGTACATGCCCGACCCCACGAGTATCCGGGAACACAAGTCCTTACGATTTCTCGGCAAGTTGTTGCATGACCCCAACCTCTGGCACCTGAACCGCCATTCCGTCGCACGCGCCATGGCAGTGGGCCTGTTCGCGGCGTTTATCCCGATTCCGTTGCAGATGTTATTGGCGGCGGTCCTGGCGATCGCTGTGCGCGGCAATATGCCGATTGCCGTGAGTCTGGTGTGGCTGACCAACCCGATCACCATGCCGGTGGTGTTCTTCTGCACCTACCTGACCGGCGCCTGGCTGATGAATACGCCGCCGCGCAGCCTGCCCGACAACCTGACCTGGGAGTGGATCAGCAGCCAGCTGGGCACGCTGTGGCAGCCGTTCCTGTTGGGTTCGGTGGTGTGTGGGCTGGTGTTGGCCGCGCTGGCCTACTGCCTGACGATGGGATATTGGCGCTGGTGGGTCGCGCACCAGTGGAAGAAACGCAAGCAACGGCGCGGCTGAAGGCTAGCGCGCGGGCAGCCGCAGGTGTACGCACAAACCGTGCGCGGTGTTTTGCGCCCACAACGTCCCGCCCTGGCGCTGTATGGCATTGCGGGCGATGCTCAAGCCCAGGCCGAAACCGCCATCACCCGGCCGTGAACCTTCCAGGCGGGTGAACGGTGCAAAGATGCGTTCCAAGTCCTGCTCATCAATACCGCCGCCCTGGTCGTGCAGCCAGATATGCCAGTCATCGCCCTCGCGACAGCCGTCCAGCGTCACCAGCCCCTGGGCAGGGGAATGCCGGATGGCATTGCGCAGGATATTTTCCAGGGCCTGGGCCAGCGCATTCAGGTTGCCGCGCACCCAGCAGTCAGCGGGCAACAGGCACGGCAAACGCGCTGCTGGCCAATCACTTTCATAACACGCGTTTTCCCGCAGCATGTCCCACAAGGCCTGAAGCTGGATGGCTTCCTCAGGTAACGGCGTTCGCTCGCTGTCCAGCCAGGCCAGTTGCAGGCTGTCTTCCACCAGACGCTGCATGGCGTCAATCTCCCGGCCCAGGCGCTCGCGCAACTGCGTCAGGTCCTGTTCACTGTCACAGGCTACGCGCAAACGGCTCAACGGCGTGCGCAGCTCATGGGACATGTCCCGCAATAACTGTTGCTGCAACTCCACGGTGCCCTGCAAACGTTCAGACATGTGGTCAAAGGCGCGGCCCAGCTCACCCAATTCATCCTTGCGGCTGGTGGCCTCGCGGGACATGCGCGTGTTCAATTGATCGGCGCGCCAGGCGTTGGCCTGCTCGCGCAACTGGTTCAAAGGCATGATCAGCAGCCGGTAAAGCCCCACGCACAGCAGCAAGGTAAACAGGCCAGGGATCACGCCGTTGGTCACCACGCGCCAAAACACCTGATAGCGCCCCGGCATAAAGCGCTTGGGCAATTCGATCACCAGCGAGCCGGCACCAGGGTCGACCGGGAAGGGGATTTTCACCCAGGGCAAACCTTTGACGTGCCGGCTGACCGGCCACTCCAGCCCGCGCAGAAAGGTCAGACGCTGGCTTTCCCTGTCGCTCAGCGGCAGGCTGCTCAGCGACTGCAAGTCGTTGCCGATCACCCCGATCCAGGTGGATTCGCGCGTGCCCATCAGTTGCAACCAGGCGTCCACGCCTTCGCTGCCCTGAGTACTCCAGGCCAGTTCCGCGCCCGCGGCATAGCCGCGCAAAATCTCGCGCGATTCCTCGGCCACATAGGCGTTCTGCTCTTCCATGTAGCGGCCCCAGGACCAACTGAGCCAGATCATCAGCAAACAGAAGGCGATCAGCAGGCAAGCGAGCTTCCAAAATAACGAATGCCGGCCGGGCAGTTGCTTAAAGCCCTTCATCATGGCCGCTCAGCACATAACCTTTGCCCCACACCGTACGCACTTCGCGCTCGCTGTAGCCGATGGCCTTGAGCTTGCGGCGGATCTGGCTGATATGCATGTCCAGGCTGCGGTCGTGGGGCGCGTAACCGCGCTGCAACACATGCTGGTAAAGGAAGGCTTTGCTGAGCACTTCATCGGCGCTACGGTGCAAGGTCTCGAGCAGGCGATACTCGCTGCGCGTCAGCCCGGCCCAGTGTTCTTGAAAGAACACATCGTACAGCTCATCGTCAAAGCGCAGGCTGCGCGCATCGTCATGCGCCGGTAAACGCACCGGCAACGGCCGCCGGTCCAGGGCCACGCGGCGCAGGATAGCTTCAATGCGCACGCGCAATTCGATCATGCTGAACGGCTTGGGCAGGTAGTCGTCCGCGCCCAGGCGAAAACCACTGATGCGGTCGGCTTCGGCGCCCAGCGCAGACATAAGGATGACCGGCATCGCATGGTCTTGGCGCAAATGGGTAAGAATCGACAAACCGTCCATACCCGGCAGCAGGATATCCATCAGCACCACGTCGAACGCCCGGTCACGTGCCATCTGCAGGCCCTGTTGGCCGTTCTGGCACCAGGTGACCTGAAAGCCACAGCGGCCCAGGTGCTCATGCACATAGGCACCCAATACAGGGTCGTCTTCAATTGCCAGGATACTGGGTAGGCCAACTGCGGGATTCATTAGCGTCTGCAAGTCATTCTCAATCGCTGATTATTCAAGAATAAACGGTGACAGGCAATCGCCACCCGGCTGCCGATGGTTCGAAGATTGCGCTCGGCGATTAATGTCGGAGATTGACGTCGATCATTAATTTGCGAGGTTCCACACCGCGCAAATGGCTACACTGCGCAGGTGGCGCGGACCGGATGCCCGCGCAGATCATCGAAAACAGTGTGGTAGCAGGAGAGTGGCGTGCTTAGAAGAATGGGGATAAAAGGCCGCGTACTGTTGCTGACCTTATTACCGACCAGCCTGATGGCCCTGTTGTTGGGGGGCTATTTCACCTGGATGCAGCTGTCGGAGTTGCAGACCCAATTACTGCAACGCGGCGAAATGATCGCCGAGCAATTGGCGCCGCTGGTGGCCCCGGCGTTGAGCAGCAAGAACACCGACCTGCTTGAACGCATCGCCACCCAGTCGCTGGAGCAACCGGACGTACGCGCCGTGTCGTTCCTGGCACCGGACCGCTCGTCCCTGGCCCACGCCGGCCCGACCATGCTTAACCTCGCGCCGGTCGGCAACAGTTCGCACCTGCTGCAACGCAGCGGCAATGACGCCACGCGCTACCTGCTCCCGGTGTTCGGTCGCCATCGCAACCTCGCCGGCGAATTGATCCCCGACGAAGCCGACCGCCTGCTGGGTTGGGTCGAAGTCGAGCTGTCGCACAATGGCATGTTGCTGCGCGGCTATCGCAGCCTGTTTGCCAGCCTGCTGCTGATCGCCATCGGCCTGATCTGCACGGCCGCCTTGGCGTTGCGCATCAGCCGCACGATCAACTCGCCCATCGGCCAGATCAAGCAAGCTGTGGCCCAACTCAAGGACGGCAACCTCGAAACCCGCCTGCCACCGTTGGGCAGCCAGGAATTGGACCAACTGGCCTCGGGCATCAACCGCATGGCCGAAACCCTGCAAAATGCCCAGGAAGAACTGCAACACAGCATCGACCAGGCCACCGAAGACGTGCGCCAGAACCTGGAGACCATTGAGATCCAGAACATCGAGCTGGACCTGGCGCGCAAGGAGGCCCTGGAGGCCAGCCGCATCAAGTCGGAGTTCCTGGCCAATATGAGCCATGAAATCCGCACGCCACTCAACGGCATCCTGGGCTTCACTCATCTGCTGCAAAAAAGCGAGTTGTCGCCGCGTCAGCTGGATTACCTGGGCACCATCGAAAAATCCGCCGACAACCTGCTGGGCATCATCAACGAGATCCTCGATTTCTCGAAAATCGAAGCCGGCAAGCTGGTCCTCGACAGTGTGCCCTTTAACCTGCGCGACCTGCTGCAAGACACCCTCACGATCCTCGCCCCCGCCGCCCATGCCAAACAGCTTGAGCTGGTCAGCCTGGTGTACCGCGACACGCCGCTGGCGTTGGTGGGCGACCCGTTGCGCCTCAAGCAGATCCTCACCAACCTGATCAGCAATGCGATCAAATTCACCCGCGAAGGCACCATTGTTGCCCGTGCGATGGTCGAAGACGAACAGGAAGACAGCGTGCAACTGCGCATCAGTGTGCAAGACACCGGCATCGGCCTGTCGAACCAGGACGTGCGTGCGCTGTTCCAGGCCTTCAGCCAGGCCGACAACTCACTGTCGCGCCAACCCGGCGGCACCGGCTTGGGCCTGGTGATTTCCAAGCGGCTGATCGAGCAGATGGGCGGTGAAATCGGCGTCGACAGCACACCGGGCGAAGGCTCGGAATTCTGGATCAGCCTGAGCCTGCCCAAAACCCGCGACGACGCCGAAGACCTGCCCTCCCCGCCGTTGCTGGGACGCCGTGTGGCCGTGCTGGAAAACCACGAACTGGCGCGTCAGGCCCTGCAACACCAACTGGAAGATTGCGGCCTGGAAGTGACACCGTTCAATACCCTCGAAAGCCTGACCAATGGCATCACCAGCGCGCACCAGACTGAACAGGCCATTGACCTGGCGGTGCTCGGTGTCACCGCCAATGACATTCCGCCCGAACGCCTCAACCAGCATTTATGGGACTTGGAACACCTGGGCTGCAAGGTGCTGGTGCTGTGCCCGACCACCGAACAGATGCTGTTCAACCAATCGGTGCCCAACCCCAACAGCCAGTTGCAGGCCAAACCTGCATGTACGCGCAAACTGCGCCGCGCACTGGCCGACTTGATCAGCCCGCGCCCATTGCGCAGCGAACCCGGCGAACCGCTCTCCAGCCGAGCGCCGCGCGTACTCTGCGTGGACGACAACCCGGCCAACCTGTTGCTGGTGCAAACGTTGCTCGAAGACATGGGCGCCAAGGTCCACGCGGTCGAAAGCGGGTATGCGGCCATTGACGCGGTCAAGCAGGAAACCTTCGACCTGGTGCTGATGGACGTACAAATGCCCGGCATGGACGGGCGCCAGAGCACCGAGGCGATCCGCCAGTGGGAAAGCGAGCGCCACGGTACATCGCTGCCGGTGGTCGCCCTCACCGCCCACGCCATGGCCAACGAAAAACGCGCCCTGCTGCAAAGCGGTATGGACGATTACCTGACCAAACCCATCAGCGAGCGGCAGCTGGCCCAAGTGGTGTTGAAATGGACCGGCCTGGCCCTGCGCAATCAAGGGCCGGAGCGCGCGACTGACGGTTTGGCGCCCGGCGTGCAATTACTGGTACTGGATCATGAGGAAGGCCTGCGCCTGGCGGCCAACAAAGCCGACCTGGCCGCCGACATGCTTGCCATGCTGCTGGCCTCGCTGGAAGCCGATCGCCTGGCGATCACCGCCGCCCGTGAAGCCAAAGACAACAATGCACTGATCGAACGCGTGCATCGCCTGCATGGCGCCACCCGCTACTGCGGCGTGCCGCAATTGCGCGCCGCCTGCCAGCGCGCGGAAACCTTGCTCAAGCAAGACGACGCCAAGGCCATCGCCGCGCTGGATGAACTGGACATGGCGATTGCGCGGCTGGCCAGTGAGGCACGGGTCAGCGCCTGAGGCTTCTCCAGGCTTGTGTTGATCTGGCTTGTGTGGGAGCTGGCTTGTGTGGGAGCTGGCTTGTGTGGGAGCTGGCTTGTGTGGGAGCTGGCTTGCCTGCGATAGCATCAACGCGGTGAACAGCCAGACCCAGTTGCCCGCATCGCAGGCAAGCCAGCTCCCACAAAAAAGCCCGGTGCCCACATCGGCCTTCCTAAAACTCAGTGATTGCAGGGAGCATTTTTAATGCGCGTCATTCTTTTCAGCAGCCAGACCTACGACCGCGACAGTTTTCTCGGCGAGCCGCTGCCCGCAGGTGTCGAGCTGCAATTCCAACCGGCCCGCCTGAACCTCGACACCGTGGCCCTGGCCGAACACCACGAAGTGGTCTGCGCCTTTATCAACGATGACCTCAGCGCACCGGTGCTGGAACACCTGGCCGCCGGCGGCACACGCTTGATTGCCTTGCGCTCGGCCGGTTACAACCATGTCGACCTGGCCGCCGCCCAGCGCCTGGGCCTGAGTATCGTGCGCGTACCGGCCTACTCGCCCCACGCGGTGGCAGAACATGCGGTCGCGCTGATCCTGGCCCTCAACCGTCGCCTGCACCGCGCCTATAACCGCACCCGTGATGGCGATTTCAGCCTGCACGGGCTCACCGGTTTCGATCTGGTCGGCAAGACCGTCGGCGTGGTCGGCACCGGGCAGATCGGCGCCACCTTTGCCAAGATCATGGCCGGGTTCGGCTGCCAGTTACTCGCCTATGACCCGTTCCCTAATCCGCAGGTCCAGGCCCTTGGCGCCCGCTATGTAAACCTGCCAGAGCTATTGGCCCAGGCGCAGATCATCAGCCTGCACTGCCCGCTGACCGCCGACAGCAAACACCTGATCAACGCATATTCCCTGGCACAGATGCAGCCTGGCGCCATGCTGATCAATACCGGGCGCGGTGGCCTGGTGGACACGCCTGCGCTGATCGAAGCCCTCAAGAACGGCCAACTCGGCTACCTGGGCCTGGATGTATATGAGGAAGAAGCCCAGCTGTTTTTCGAGGATCGCTCCGACCTGCCGCTGCAAGACGACGTACTCGCACGCCTGCTGACCTTCCCCAACGTGATCATCACCGCCCACCAGGCGTTCCTTACCCGTGAGGCACTTGCGGCGATTGCCGGCACCACGCTGGCCAACATCAGTGCCTGGGCCGAAGGCCGGCCGCAAAACCTCGTCGAAGGTTGATCAGCGGTCATATACCAGGCTCATGATAGGCCGGCACCCGTGATAGGATGCCGCGCCTATTTGGAGGATCCATGGCCGAACACGATTTCCGCTTCAGCTTGCTGAGCCCGCAACACACCCTGATCGAATGCCGCGCCCTGGTGCCGGGCCGTTACCAGGTCACCGGCAACGGTGGTTCGATCAAGCATGGCGACGTCTTGATCGTCACCCTGCGCGGCAGTAAAACCCTGTCGATGCGCCTGACCGTCGAAGGTGACGCGCGCTATTCCATTCGCCCGGCGGGCCAATGGGTCGCCATGGCCCAGGGGCCGAAATTCGGCGAGCTGGAAATTCACACCTGGAAGGTCAACTGCGACAGCTGCGACAGCCTGCTGGAGTTTGAATTCGCCGTGGAAACCAAGCTGGCGAAAGAGCCGCTGCAACCGGCCGCCAATGCGCGCATCAAGGAACTGGGCTGGGCCAGCGAAGGCGACAAACACCGCTGCCCGAAATGCCAGCAGGCTGCGCAATGAAAGGCGTGCTGCTCGCCGCCCTCGGTGTGGCCTTGACGGGCTGTGCCGGTGACGCGGTAAAGCTGCAGCAAGACCACAGCTACGTGGTGGAATGGATTGGCGAACGGCCGTTGATGGATTACGCGCACCTGACCGTCACCCTCGGCGCCGATGGCCGCGCCTACGGCAATGGCGGCTGCAACCACTGGTTTGCACCGTACACCGTTGAAGGCCGGACGCTCAGTTTCGGCAAGATCGGCAGCACCCGCAAACTCTGCACCGAAGCCTTGATGGAGCAGGAACAGCGCTTCTTCCAGGCCCTGCAAGGTGTGCAGCGCTGGGATATCTCACCGATCGAGCAGACCCGATTCTGGCCGGCTGAAGGCAAGCCGATTCGCCTGTGGCTGGAAGAAGGCTGATCCAAAGTCAGACTGGATCGGCTTTTCTGTGGGAGCTGGCTTGCCTGCGATAGCATCACCGCGGTGTACCTGATACACCGCGCCAGCCGCATCGCAGGCAAGCCTGCTCCCACAGGTTTAACCGCGTAACGCCTTGAGCTTGGCCAACACGCCTTCTGCCGTCTGCTCACCCATCAGCTGTTCACGCACCTTGCCTTTGTCATCAATGATGTAGGTCACCGGCAACGCCTCGCTGCGCGGAATATCGAAAATCTCTTCCGGGTTCTGCGCCAGCACCGTGAACTTGATCCCCAGCTTCTCGCTGGCGGCCTTGAGCTCTTCACCCTGCACGTTGTCGAAATTGACCCCGAACACGCCCACATTCTGGCCTTTCAACTGTTCGGCCAAGGCATTCAGTTCCGGGATTTCCGTGCGGCACGGGCCACACCATTCGGCCCAGTAATTGACCACCACCCATTGTTTGTCCAGGCGTTCGGCCGCCACCTTCTTGCCATATTGGTCAACGCCGTAATCGTTACCGCAGCCGCTGAGCAGCAGGGTTGTGATGATCGCCAATGCACCGATCAGTCGCCTAGTCATGGGGTAATCCTTCGCAAAAAAATGAACGTTGGCTGCGACCTATCGCCTCTTACGGTTTAAGGACGGGTCGCCGCGCAGGTAGAATACCCGCCACCTTACGCAAGATGCGACCCGCACATGACCGATCTGACGCTTTATCACAACCCGCGCTGCTCGAAATCGCGCGGTGCGCTTGAACTGCTGGAAGCCCGCGGCCTGAACCCGACTGTGGTGCGCTATCTCGAAACGCCGCTGAACGCCGCGCAACTCAAGGCCTTGCTCAGCAAACTGGGGATCAGCGCACGCCAACTGCTGCGCACCGGCGAAGACGAATACAAAACCCTCAACCTGGCCGACACCAGCCTCAGTGAAGCGCAGTTGATTGCCGCGATTGCCGAGCACCCGAAGCTGATGGAACGCCCGATCCTGGCAACCGCCGACAAAGCCATCATCGGCCGCCCACCGGAAAACGTGCTGGAGTTGCTGCCGTGACCGCGCCCTATGTGCTGGTGCTGTATTACAGCCGCAATGGCTCGGTGAGCGAAATGGCTCGGCAGATTGCCCGGGGTATCGAGCAAGGCGGCCTCGAAGCCCGCCTGCGTACCGTACCGGCGATTTCCACCGAGTGCGAAGCCGTGGCGCCGAGCATCCCGGACGAAGGCGCGCTGTATGCAAGCCTGGATGATCTGAAGAATTGCTCGGGCCTGGCCCTGGGCAGCCCGACGCGCTTTGGCAACATGGCCGCGCCGCTCAAGTACTTCCTCGATGGCACCAGCAACCTGTGGCTCACCGGCGCACTCGTCGGTAAACCAGCCGGCGTGTTCACCTCCACCGCCAGCCTGCACGGTGGCCAGGAAACCACGCTGATGTCGATGCTGCTGCCGCTGCTGCACCACGGCATGCTGATCACCGGCCTGCCCTACAGCGAACAAGCCTTGCTCGACACCCAGGGCGGCGGCACGCCGTATGGCGCCAGCCATCATTCCGGACCGGACGGCAAACGCATGCTCGATCAGCACGAAATCACCCTGTGCCGGGCACTCGGCCTGCGCCTGGCCACCACCGCCACGCTGCTGGAGAACGGCCGTGGCCAGAAAACCTAAGGTCCTGCCGCCCCAGGCGTGGCTGGAACCGCGGGTCAACGTAGCACGCGTACTGAGCTTGTTGGCTTTTCTAGGGCTGGTGGGTTTGCTGTGCGTGTATTACCTGTTCATCGCCGACCTGCACGGTGCGCGCCCTTGGGTGATACTGCTGATCGAGTTGGTGCCGCTGCTGGTGCTGGCGCCGGGCATGCTGCTGGGCAGTGCGCGCGGGCATTCGTGGATGTGCTTTGTGGTGAACCTGTATTTCATCAAGGGCGCACTGGCCGCGTATGACCCGAACCGGCAGTGGTTCGGGGTGCTGGAGATGCTGGCGAGTCTGGCGGTGTTTTGTACCGCGCTGTTGTATGTGCGGTGGCGGCATCAGTTGAACCGGCGGTTGGCGCAAGCCCAGGGTGGCTGATAGTCAGTCATCGCAGGCAAGCCAGCTCCCACACTTGGAAAGCATTCCCCTGTGGGAGCTGGCTTGCCTGCGATAGCCTCACCTCGGTCTCAATGATTCACCGTGTAGGCCAGCATCATCGACAGCTGGCACATCGGCCGCCCACTCTCGGCGTGCCATTGGTTAAACGCGCCCTGCACCGTCGCCAAGTCCCGCAGGCTGGTCGGCGCCTTGTCGACGATCTTCTGCGCGTTCAACGCCGCGACCACGTCATCACTCGGCACAAACGTGTCCTTGCCGACCATGCGCAAAAAGCGCGGCGCCGACAGCCCGCCCAACTGGTGACCGTGCTTGCTCAAGTACTTCCACAAGCTGACGATATCGGTCACCGGCCAGTCGGCGATAAACGCGCCGAAGCTGCCTTTTTCCTGCTCGATATCCAGCATCATCTGCGCATTGCGCGGCACGCTCTTGAGCTTGCCCAGGTGACGGATGATGCGCGTGTCCTGCATAAGGCGCTCCAGATGTTCGGCGCCCATCAGCACGACTTTTTCCGGATCGAAGCCGAAGAACACCTGCTCGAACGCCGGCCATTTGGCATCCACCACACTGTGCTTCAAACCCGCGCGAAATACGCGCAGCGCCAGGGTCGACAGGTAGCGATCATCACTGATCTTGCGCAATTGCGCCGGGGTTTTGGGTACCGGCAGGTGGGCTTCCAGCTCGGCCGCTGAACCAAAGCGGTTCAGACAATATTCGTGCAGCCACTTGTAATCGCGCATGCCCTCTCCTGGCAGTTGAATTGAAAACGGCGCCCGTGAGCGCCGTCTTTCAGAGCGTTGAAACGTCTTAGAGGTTCACCACATTGAGGAAGCGCGAAGCGGCGGTCTCGTCAATTTTAAGGCTGGTGAAATCGAACAGGTTGCGGTCGGCCAGTTGCGACGGCTGCACATTCTGCAAGCTACGGAAGATGCTTTCGGTGCGGCCAGGGGTTTTGCGCTCCCAGTCCACCAGCATGTCCTTGACCACCTGGCGCTGCAGGTTTTCCTGGGAGCCGCACAGGTTGCACGGGATGATCGGGAATTGCTTGAAGTCGGAGTAAGCCTGGATGTCCTTCTCGTTGCAATACGCCAGCGGGCGGATCACCACGTTACGCCCGTCATCGGCGCGCAGCTTGGGCGGCATGGCCTTGAGCGAGCCGTTGAAGAACATATTGAGAAAGAAGGTCTCAACGATGTCGTCACGGTGGTGCCCCAGTGCCATCTTGGTCGCGCCGATCTCATCGGCAAAGGTGTAAAGCGTGCCACGACGCAGGCGTGAGCACAGCGAGCAGGTGGTTTTGCCCTCGGGGATCAGCTCCTTGACCACCGAATAGGTGTCTTTTTCGACAATGTGGTACTCCACGCCCAGCTCTTTGAGATAGGCCGGCAGCACGTGCTCCGGGAAGCCCGGTTGTTTCTGGTCCATGTTGACGGCAACGATCTGGAACTGGATCGGCGCAACCTTTTGCAGGTGCAGCAGCACGTCGAGCATGGTGTAGCTGTCTTTGCCGCCGGAGAGGCAGACCATGACCTTGTCGCCGTCCTCGATCATGTTGAAATCGGCGACCGCTTCCCCGGCCAGGCGACGCAGGCGTTTTTGCAGTTTGTTCTGGTTGACCGTAAGAGTGCCCATGGCGCTTGGATCCGCTAAAGGTGTGTGACGAAAAGCGCAGCATTTTACGCAAAAATACTTCAATGAGCGACGCCGATCCAATGTGGGAGCTGGCTTGCCGGCGATGGCGGTGTGTCAGCAACTAATACATCACTGATCCACCGCTATCGCAGCGATGCGGCGACCCGACAAGCCAGCTCCCACAGTAGAACCAATCATCACTGACAGACCTCACCGCGATTAGCGCCAATGTTTACAGCGCAATTTGCTCTAAAGCCCTACAGTTTTTCCGGTCATCACTTCCTATACTGCGACGTAAGGTCGCACAACTATCCAGGACCTTATGTGGCCATTTGGCCCGTGGGCGCTCCGATGGGGGGCGATGGTAATAACGACAGGAGTGACTGGCATGATCCATCACGTCGTGGGGCTATTTACCCATCCCGACCAGGAATGGCGGGAAATTCGTGGCGATAAGGAAGAAAGTATCGGCCACATGTACCTCACTCATACTTTGATTCTCGCGGCGATCCCCGCCGTCTCGGCCTTTATCGGCACCACCCAGGTCGGCTGGGTGATCGGCAGCCGCGCTCCGGTCATGTTGACCCAGGAAAGCGCGCTGTGGATGACCATCATGTCCTACGCGGCAATGCTCGGCGGCGTGGCGGTGATGGGCGCATTCATCCATTGGATGGCCCGCACCTACGACGCCAGCCCGAGCATGGCGCGCTGCGTAGCGTTCGCCACCTACACCGCGACCCCACTGTTTATCGGCGGGCTGGCGGCGCTCTATCCGCATATGTGGCTGGGCATGGTCGTGGGCACGGCGGCTATCTGTTACACGGTGTACTTGCTGTATGTGGGGCTGCCGACGTTTATGAACATCGACCCGGATGAAGGCTTCCTGTTTTCCAGCTCGGTACTGGCTGTGGGCCTGGTGGTACTGGTGGCAATCATGGCGTTTACCGTGATCGTCTGGGGGCTGGGCGTAGGCCCGATTTACACCAACTAAGCGGATGAACCGCAGGCAAAGCCACCGCAAGGTGGCTTTGTGCGTTATGCATGACCATTCGGCGCCTGACAGATTCGGAAACACCTGCTTTTGCGGCATACTGGACGTCTCTGGAGATATGGTCAGCATGCCCGAGCAACTCAATACCCGCGTCGAAGATTGTTTCCTACAAGCCGAATCATTTTTTAAACGAAGCTTCAAACGCCCCCAGGTCAGCCTCAAGCTGCGGGGCCAGAAGGCCGGTGTCGCGCATTTGCACGAGAACCTGCTGCGCTTCAACCCACAGTTGTACCGCGAAAACAGCCAGCACTTCCTCAAGCAGACCGTGGCCCATGAGGTGGCGCACCTGATCGCCCACCAATTGTTTGGCGAGCGCATCCAACCCCATGGCGAGGAATGGCAGTTGATCATGCGCGGGGTTTACGAACTGCCGCCGGATCGGTGCCACACGTATGAGATCAAGCGCCGTCAGGTGACCCGGTATATCTACCGCTGCCCGTGTGCCGACAGCGATTTCCCGTTTTCGGCCCAGAGGCATGGGCTGGTGAACCAGGGGCGGCGGTATTTGTGTCGGCGGTGTCGGCATACCTTGGTGTACACCGGGGAAACTCGGGTGGAGTGAGGGCCTTATCGCAGCATTGGCCTCTACGCGAATATTGGCGTCTGGGGTGTGTTGGGCTGTTTTATCTTGGGGGCATATCCGTTATTTAGGTCACGGCTGAGTAGGGTTCCGCTCTTACAGCGGGTCACTTTTGCAAGGACGTGTACGGACCGGACACATGGTGGACACATGTGCGGGGACATGGTGGACACATTATTGACCATAATCAGGCTTACTAACTTCGATAGTTCGCAAAAAATGATGGCAGAAATAGACATCGAACAGACCATCGCTTTCAGGGTTAGGGCGGATTGCTATGTGTTGCCCTGCCAGGCCTTTTGCGATGCTGAAATAGCTTTTCTGAAAGCGAAAACGGCTGTGATAAACCTTGGCTAATACGTCATCTGGTCCGTATTCAAACTCCGGTAGTTGCTGCGGATAATCCCAAGAACTGCTGCGATAACGGTCCATTGGCACCTTGTATTCCAGCGCCTGATGGGGACGTTGCAGGTTGTATATTTCACGCCATTGATCGAAAGCTAGCTGGGCATCTGCCAGTGTAGAAAAGTGACGCCCGTTAAGGACTTCTGCCTTGAGTGATCGATGGAAACGCTCGATTTTCCCATTTGTTTGCGGATGGTAGGGACGACTGAAACTTATCCGAATTCCCAAACGCACCAGCCAAATGCTCAACTCGGTGATCTCGCCAGGATTACGCGGTGAGCCCCAAGGCGCGCCATTGTCGACGTTGATACGTGCTGGTAAACCGTAAATTTCAAATACCTTGCTCATCTTCTCTTTTACGGTGGTACCTCGCTCGTTATCACACGCTTGGATGGCCAGATTGAACCGCGAATGATCGTCCAGGATGGTCAGGGGGTGGCATCGGCCTTGCTGCATTGCAAAGTGGCCTTTGAAATCCATCTGCCAAAGATCATTGGGCTCAGGATGTTCAAATCTCAGCAGGGCCCCTGGTTCTTTATCTGAGGGTTTAATCAAGCTATGCCGGTGCAAGACATTCGTGACAGTACTGGGGGCAATTCGCTTGTCCAGCATGCTGCTAATTGTGCGTCCGCCCCATGCCGGATGATCTTGGCGAAGTGCAATAACCTCAGCCTCCAGCTCGGCCTGGGTCAGCTTGGGGCTGCTGACGGGCTTACGTGACTTCTCTTGCAGGCCTGCAGAACCGCCGGCCTCGTAGCGTTTTAGCCACTTGTAGACTGTCTGCGGACTTATGCCGAATCGTCGGCACAGCTCTCGCTTATTACTGCCGGGTTTCTTTGCTAAGGAAACAAACTCTTCTTTTAGGCTCATGGCGTCTCTCGAGTTCCAGGGCATGATGGCCTCCCGGCGCAGTTAGCTTGCCGAGAAGTGTCCACCATGTCCCCGCACACCCGTCAACCATGTGTCCGGTCCGTACACAAGGACGCAAAAGTAACCAAAAGGTCCTCGCCCCACCACTCGGCACCTCGCTTAGGCTCGGTGTGCCCTCACTCCGGCTTGAATCCGTGGGCCGCCGCGATGGGCCATCCTTGGCCCAGCGCGGCTAACCCGGCGTCCTGCCGGGTTACCCACGGATTCAAGCCTGCGTTCGGCCAGCGTGGTTAACGGGGCGTCTCAGATCAAAATCAAGATCAAGATCTACAGCACGGCGGCCTGAAAGCCGACCTGAGTGGTTGAAGCAAGAGCCAGATCAAGTGCAAGGCAAAAGCCTATCTGAATACACTGAAGAACTGCTTTTCTGTGGGAGCTGGCTTGTCGAATCGTCGCACCGCTGCGATGCAGGCACCTCGGTGTGTCAGGTACACCGAGTTGATGCCATCGCAGGCAAGCCAGCTCCCACCTTTGACCGAGTATGGCTCTGCTGTTGCTTTGCTGTTGCTCCGGCTCTTACATCCTTTTCGATGACGAAGTCAGCGGTCTTTTGATCTGCGCTTTTGATCGTGATCTTGATCTGAAATCGCCCCGTTAAACACGATGGCCGGAATTCGACAGGGATTTGGGGGGTAAACCGGCAGGGATGCCGGTTTAGCCGCGCTGGGCCAAGGATGGCCCATCGCGGCGACCCCCCAAATCACTGGCGGATTGCGGGCATGCCGAGCCTAAGCGAGGCACCGAGTGTTGGGGCGAAGACCTTTTGCTTACTTTTGGGTCTTTCCAAAAGTGAGCCGCCGTAAGGGCGGAACCCTAAGTAGCCGTGACCGCAGCAACGGATATACACCCCGAACGCCCAGCCTCCTAGTCAGCCCGTTAACGTTGTGTAGATACCCATGCCCATCGCAGGCAAGCCAGCTACCACAGTCAACCGTGTTCACAAATCAAAGTGTGGGAGCTGGCTTATCGGGTCGCCGCATCGCTGCGATGAGGCCCAACCAGTCACCCAACGACCTTGGCCCGCCGCAATTCAGCTATCCGCTGAGCACTAAATCCCAACCCCGCCAACACTTCATCACTGTGCGCCCCCACGGCAGCGCCAATATGCCGAGGCTGCGGCAACCCCTCGGAAAACTTCAACGGGCAGGCCAGTTGCGCCTGGGTCGAGCCATCACCCCGTGGCACCTGGCTGACCAACTCCCGCGCCTGCAACTGGGGATGCGCCAGCGCTTCACTCAGGCTCAACACCGGCTCAACACACGCATCCACCCCGGCGAACAACTCACACAATTCATCAAAGCTGCGCTTCTCAAACTCCACCTGTAACGCCAGCTTCAGGGCTTTTTGCTGCTCGGGTTTCAAGCTTTGCATGGCCAGCTCCGGCCTTCCCAAGGTTTCGCACAATTGCCGCATAAACGCCGGTTCCAGGCTACCCACCGACATCCAGCGCCCATCACGCGTGCGGTAGTAATCGTAGAAACTGCCGCCGTTGAGCACATGGCTCTCCCAATCCGGCTCCACCCCACAGGCCAGGTAGCCTGCGCCAGCCATGGCATTCAGGCTGAACGAGCAGTCGGTCATGCTCACATCCAGGTATTGGCCGAGGCCACTGTGCTGGCGGGCAATCACGGCGGCGAGCAAGCCCACCACCGCGTGCAGCGAACCACCGCCGACATCCGCCAGTTGCACGCCCAGCGGCAACGGCCCACTGTCCTGGCGGCCGGTGTAACTGGCCACGCCGGCCAGTGCGAGGTAGTTGATGTCGTGCCCGGCGCGGTCTTTATAAGGCCCGGTCTGGCCGTAGCCGGTGATCGACACATAAATCAGCCTGGGGTTGAGCGCCTT
The DNA here is from genome assembly GCF_030263855.1 of Pseudomonas sp. ChxA. Classification (NCBI taxonomy): domain Bacteria; kingdom Pseudomonadati; phylum Pseudomonadota; class Gammaproteobacteria; order Pseudomonadales; family Pseudomonadaceae; genus Pseudomonas; species Pseudomonas sp. ChxA. The sequence continues at coordinate 2,894,803 of NZ_JARPMK010000001.1, read as the reverse complement.
CAGCGCCTCATAACCCAGGCCCAGACGCTCCATCACCCCGGGCCGGAATTGCTCAAGGACAATGTCATAGTCCTTGACCAGCTCACGCACGATCTGCAGCGCCTCGGCCTGCTTGAGGTCCAGTGCCAGGCTGCGCTTGTTGCGGTTGAGGTAAGCGTGGCTCGCCGAGGTGCCCTGATCGTGGGGCGGCAGCACGCGCAACAGGTCCATGCGCGTGGGCGATTCGATACGCAGCACCTCGGCGCCCATGTCCGCCAGCATCAGGGACGCGAACGGGCCAGGCAGCAAGGTGGAAAAATCCAGCACTTTGAGGGATGCCAAGGGACCTGACATGAAGACTCCATTTCGTTTGCGTATGCCCACAGCCTAGGCAGCCTTGCGCCTGGCGGCAATCGTCAGAACAATCACCGAGAGTGACCGTTTTGATCACGGCGGGCTTTTTCGCGGCGGCGGCTTTATCATTGGCTCAGGTTTGCTTGCAGAGTGTTCCATGAAGTTTGCGATTGCAGTATTTTCCGCCGCCCATGCGCCCTCCTCGCGCCGCGCCTTGCTGTTCGCCCAGGCAGCGCTGGCCGGTGGGCATGAGATTGTGCGGCTGTTTTTTTATCAGGATGGCGTGTACAGCGCTGCCAATAACCTCGTTGCGCCCCAGGATGAGCAGGACATCGCCCGCCAGTGGCGTGAGTTTGTCAGCCAGCATCAGCTCGACGGCGTGGTGTGCATCGCCGCCGCCTTGCGCCGTGGCGTACTCAATACAGAGGAAGCCACACGCTACCAACGCAGCGCGGTGAACCTCGACGCGCCGTGGGCGTTGTCGGGCCTGGGGCAATTGCATGACGCCATCCAGGCTGCCGACCGCCTGATCTGTTTTGGAGGGCCGTGATATGGCCAAGTCTTTATTGGTGATCAGCCGCCAGGCACCGTGGTCCGGGCCGAGTGCGCGCGAAGCGCTGGATATCGTGTTGGCCGGTGGCGCCTTTGACCTGCCGATTGGCCTGCTGTTTATGGACGATGGCGTGTTCCAGTTGGCAACCCATCAGGACGCCAAGGCCGTGCAACAAAAAGACCTCAGCGCCAACCTGCAGGCGTTGGGCCTGTTCGGCATTGATGAGGTGTTTGCTTGCAGCCACAGCCTTGCCGAGCGCAGCCTCGCAACACCTGCCAGCGCACAGGCACTGGACAGCGCCGCGATCACCCAACTGATTGACCGTTATGACCAGGTGATGACCCTCTGATGTCGACTTTGCATGTGGTATCTCACTCCCCGTTTACCGATAGCCGCCTGGCCAGTTGCCTGCGCGTGTGCGGCGCCGAGGACGCTATCCTGCTGTGTGGCGATGGCGCCTACGGCCTGCACAACGCAGCCCTGCAAACCCGGGGCATGAAGGTCTTTGTCCTGGCCGAAGACATGCAGGCACGCAACCTGCCCCTGCCGGACTGGGCCGACAGCGTCGACTACCCAGGGTTTGTGCAGCTGTCGATCGACTATGACAAGGTCAACACCTGGCTATGAACACCCTGACCGTAGGCGAACGCACGCTTGAACTGGACAAGGACGGCTACCTCGTCGACCTGAATGACTGGTCCACCGACGTGGCCAATGCCCTGGCCGCCGCTGAGCCCCTGGAATTGACCGCCGAGCATTGGGAAATCCTCGAACTGCTGCGCGGGTTTTACGCAGAATTCCAGCTGTCCCCGGCCACGCGCCCGCTGATCAAGTACACCGCCTTAAAGCTCGGCCCGCAAAAGGGCAACAGCCTGCACCTCAACACACTGTTCAACGGCACTCCCGCCAAACTCGCCGCCAAGCTGGCGGGCCTGCCCAGGCCGACGAATTGCTTATGACCGACTTTGCCCCGCTGACCCTTGAAACCCCCGCCGAGCACCCGTTTGCGCAGTTCGTGCGCATCCTGGGCAAAGGCAAGCGCGGCGCGCGCAACCTCACCCGTGAGGAAGCCCGCGAAGCCATGGGCATGCTGCTCGACGAAAAAGTCGAAGACACCCAGCTCGGCGCCTTCCTGATGCTGCTGCGTCACAAGGAAGAGAGCCCGGAAGAACTCGCCGGTTTCACCGAGGCCGTGCGCGAACGCCTGAAGGCGCCGGCGCTGAATGTGGACATCGACTGGCCGACTTACGCTGGTAAAAAACGCCACCTGCCGTGGTATCTGTTGGCGGCCAAGTGCCTGGCACAAAACGGTGTGCGCATCCTGATGCACGGCGGTGGCGCCCATACGGCGGGCCGCTTGTACACTGAGCAATTGTTGCAAGGCCTGCAAATCCCGTTGTGCCGCGACTGGCAACAGGTCGAGACGGCGTTCGAGCAAGGCAACCTGGCGTTTATCCCGCTGGGTGACTGGGCGCCGCAACTGCAACGCATGATCGATTTGCGCAACACCTTGGGCCTGCGCTCACCCATTCATTCCCTGGCGCGCCTGCTCAACCCGCTGAATGCGCGTTGCGGCTTGCAAAGCATTTTCCACCCCGGTTACCAGGGCGTACACCGTGATGCCAGCGGCCTGCTGGGCGATAACGTGATTGTGGTGAAGGGTGATGGCGGCGAAGTCGAGATCAACCCCGACACCCTCAGCCATCTGTACGGCACCACCGGCGGCCAGAGTTGGGACGAAGAGTGGCCCGCCCTCTCCGCCCAGCGCCACGTCAAACCGGCCAGCCTGGAACCCGAGCATTTAAAAGCCTTGTGGCGCGGTGACGTCGAGGACAGTTACCCGCAACTCGCGCTGATTGCGACCATGGCCCTGGCCTTGCGCGGCCTCGGCCATGCTCGGGAACAGGCGTTCGAATTGGCCCAGCAATACTGGGATGCGCGGGATAAATCGATTTAATCGATGATTCCCGCCCGGTCTTTGCGCTTTTAGTTCGAACTCAGCCCTTTAGACTGGGCTCCAACGCTTATTAGCCAAGGAGCCAGTCATGGGTTTGCTGATCGAAGGACACTGGAAAGACCAGTGGTACGAAAGTAGCGCAGACGGCGCGTTCCAGCGCGAGCAGGCGCAACGCCGCAACTGGGTGACCGCCGATGGCGAGCCTGGCCCCAGCGGCGACGGCGGTTTCAAGGCCGAAGCCGGTCGTTACCACCTGTATGTGTCCCTGGCTTGCCCGTGGGCGCATCGCACGCTGATCCTGCGCAAACTCAAGGGCTTGGAAAGTTTGATCGACGTGTCCGTGGTCAGTTGGCTGATGCTCGAAAATGGCTGGACCTTCGACAAGGCTCACGGCTCGACCGGTGACAAACTCGACGGTTTCGACTTCATGCACCAGCGCTACACCGCCGATACCGCCACCTACACCGGGCGTGTCACCGTGCCAGTGCTGTGGGACAAAAAGCTCAAGCGCATCGTCAGCAATGAATCGGCGGAGATCATCCGCATGTTCAACAGCGCGTTTAACCGGCTGACCGGCAATACTCTGGATTTCTACCCCGAAGCCCTGCGCCCGACAATCGATACGTTGAACGAGCGCATCTATCCCGCCGTGAACAATGGCGTGTACCGCGCAGGGTTTGCCACCTCGCAGCAGGCGTATGAAAGTGCCTTTGATGATGTGTTTGCCGAGCTGGATCGCCTGGAACAGCACCTGGCTGAGCAGCGTTACCTGGCCGGTGAATACCTGACCGAAGCCGATGTGCGGCTGTTCACCACGCTGATTCGCTTTGATGCGGTGTATTACAGCCACTTCAAATGCAACCTGCGGCGGATTGCCGATTACCCGAATTTGTCGAACTGGCTAAGGGAGTTGTATCAGTGGCCAGGCGTGGCCGAGACGGTGGATTTTGCGCATATCAAGGGGCATTACTATGCGAGCCATCGGACGATCAACCCAACCGGGATTGTGCCGAAGGGGCCATTGCAGAGGTTTGATGCCGAGCATGATCGGGCGCGGTTGAGCGGTAAAAGCGTCTGGAACTGAAAACACCTTGTGGCGAGGGAGCTTGCTCCCGCTGGGCTGCGAAGCGGCCCCAATAAAAACACCGCGTTCTGCCAGGCAAAACGCGGTGTTTGGTTTTAGGGCCGCTGCGCAGCCCAACGGGAGCAAGCTCCCTCGCCACATTTAGATCACTCACCACAGCGGCGATGTCAGACCTGGGATTGCGCGCCTTCAAACCATTTGAGCTTCTCGCGCAACACCACCACTTCACCGACAATCACCAGTGTCGGCGCATGCACTTCATGCTCCGCCACCATGCGTGGCAAGTCCGCCAGCGTGCCAGTAAACACGCGCTGGTTGGACGTGGTGCCTTGCTGGATCAACGCCGCCGGTGTATCCGCCGCGCGCCCGTGCTTGATCAGTTGCTCACAGATGATCGGCAAGCCGATCAGGCCCATGTAGAACACCAACGTTTGCGACGGCCCCACCAGATCATGCCAAGGCAGGTCCGACGTCCCGTTCTTTAAATGCCCGGTGATAAAGCGCACCGACTGCGCATAGTCACGATGCGTCAGCGGAATCCCCGCATACGCCGCGCAACCGCTGGCCGCCGTAATCCCCGGCACCACCTGGAACGGGATGCCATGGGCCGCCAGTTCCTCGATCTCTTCGCCGCCACGGCCGAAGATGAACGGATCGCCACCTTTGAGTCGCAGCACGCGCTTGCCCTGCTTGGCCAGATCCACCAGTTGCTGGTTGATCTGATCCTGCGGCACGGCATGGTCGGCGCGACGCTTGCCGACATAGATGCGTTCGGCATCACGGCGGCACAGCTCAAGAATCGCCGGGGCCACCAGGCGGTCATACAGCACCACATCGGCTTGCTGCATCAGGCGCAAGGCGCGGAAGGTCAGCAAGTCCGGGTCACCTGGGCCTGCACCCACCAGATAGACCTCGCCCGGCGCGTGCGGCGGCGCGCCGTTGACCTTTTCGATCAACAGACGCTCAGCTTCATCGCCCTGCCCGGCCAATTGACGATCGGCAATCGGGCCTTGGAACACTTCTTCCCAAAAGGCCCGACGCTGCTGCACATCCGGGTACAAACCTTTGACCTGGGCGCGAAAACGCGCCGCCAAACCGGCCAATTGGCCATAGGTTGACGGAATCCAGGTTTCCAGCTTGGCGCGGATCAAACGCGCCAGCACCGGCGCATCGCCGCCGCTGGACACCGCAATCACCAAGGGTGAACGGTCGACAATCGCCGGGAAGATCACGCTGCACAAGGCTGGCGCGTCCACCACATTGACCGGTACGCAACGACGCTTGGCATCGCTGGACACTTGCGCGTTCAGCGGTTCGTCGTCCGTGGCCGCGATAATCAGCACGCAACCGTCAAGGTCAGCCTCCTGATAACCGCGCAAAATCAGTTCCCCGCCACTGCCCAGCACCAGTTCTCGCAACTGGTCTTCGATCTGGGGAGCAACCACCCGCAGCAACGCACCGGCATCGGCCAGCAGCCGGGATTTGCGCAAGGCAATCTCCCCGCCACCGACGACCAACACACGACTGCCGCGCAGGTTATGAAACAGCGGCAGAAATTCCATTTAGCCGATGACCTCAACGCCGCCCATGTACGGCTTGAGCACTTCCGGCACACGGATAGAACCGTCGGCCTGCTGGTAGTTTTCCAGCACGGCTACCAGCGTACGGCCTACGGCCAGGCCCGAACCGTTAAGCGTGTGTACCAGTTCCGGCTTGCCGGTTTCCGGGTTACGGAAACGCGCCTGCATGCGACGGGCCTGGAAATCACCACAGTTGGAGCACGACGAAATCTCGCGGTATTTGTCCTGGCTCGGCACCCATACTTCGAGGTCGTAGGTCTTCACGGCGCTGAAACCCATGTCGCCGGTGCACAGCGCCAGTACGCGGTACGGCAGCTCCAGCAGCTGCAGCACGCGCTCGGCGTTGGCGGTCAGGCCTTCCAAGGCTTCCATGGAGGTAGACGGCTCAACAACCTGCACCATTTCAACTTTGTCGAACTGGTGCTGGCGGATCATGCCGCGCGTGTCACGGCCCGAAGCGCCGGCTTCGCTACGGAAGCACGGGCTGTGGGCCACGAACTTGATCGGCAGCTGCTTGGCATCGAGGATTTCGCCCGCGACGATATTGGTCAGCGACACTTCGGCGGTCGGGATCAGGTACAGGTCGGCTTCGCCGTCACGGCTGATCTTGAACAGGTCTTCTTCGAACTTCGGCAGTTGGCTGGTGCCCATCAGCGCCGGCGCCTGCACCAGGTAAGGCGTGTAGGCCTCTTCGTAGCCGTGTTCAGCGGTGTGCAGGTTGATCATGAACTGCGCCAAAGCACGGTGCATGCGCGCAATCGGGCCGCGCAGCAAAGCAAAGCGTGCGCCGGACATTTTGGCGGCGGTTTCGAAATCCAGGCCGCCGGTCAGTTCGCCCAACGCAACGTGGTCCTTGATCTCGAAATCAAAGGCTTTTGGCGTGCCCCAACGGCGCACTTCGACGTTGCCGTCTTCGTCTTCACCAATCGGCACGGATTCGTGCGGAATATTCGGGATGCCCAGCAGGATCGAATCCAGCTCGGTCTGAATACCTTCCAGCTCGACTTTGCCGTCGGACAGCTCGGTGCCCATGCGCTCGACGTCCGCCATCAACGGCGCGATGTCTTCGCCACGCTGCTTGGCCTGACCGATGGATTTGGAACGTGCATTACGCTCAGCCTGCAGTGCTTCGGTGCGGGTCTGGACGGTCTTGCGCTGTTCTTCCAGCGCTTCGATGCGCGCAACATCCAAGGCAAAGCCACGGGATGCCAGGCGGTCCGCTACGTCCTGAAGGTTGCTACGTAACAGTTTGGAATCGAGCATGTCGGTCTCTCGTTTATCAAAGTTTGGTCAAGGACAGGCCAGCCCAGGTGGCGAGCAGCCCGCCGAACACGCTGATGCCCAGGTAACCGAAGGCTACCAAAGCTTGCCCGCTTTCCAGCAGGCGCACCGTATCCAGTGAAAAGGATGAAAAGGTCGTAAGACCGCCTACAAAGCCGACAATCAAGCCGGCGCGAACCTCAATCGGCACTTCGGGGCGCAACAGGAACCAGCCGTACAACAGGCCGATAATCAGGCAACCCACCAGGTTGACCGCCAGGGTCGCCGCATAAAAATGCTTCGGCCAATTGGCGCTGACCCAAGTGCCAGTGGCGAAACGCAATAATGTACCAGCGATGCCCGCAGCGGACACGGCAAGAATGGTCTTGAGCACTACTTTCTCCGCTGTTTTGGGCTGAGCCGGTCGAGTTGGGCCAGATGATTGAGCTTTTCACCGATTTTCAGCTCCAGGCCACGGGGCACCGGCTGATAAAGCGGCAAGGGCTCAAGCTCATCGGGGAAGTAGTCTTCGCCGGCCGCGTAGGCGTCCGGCTCATCGTGGGCATAGCGGTATTCGTCGCCATAACCCAACTGTTTCATGAGTTTGGTTGGCGCGTTGCGCAGGTGCATCGGCACTTCGAGGGAGCCGTATTCGGCAGCGGCACGCAGGGCGGATTTGAAGCCCATGTACACCGCGTTGCTTTTTGGCGCGCAGGCCAGGTAAGTGATGGCCTGGGCCACGGCCAGCTCGCCTTCCGGACTGCCCAGGCGCTCCTGCACATCCCAGGCGGCCAGGCACAGGCTCAGGGCGCGCGGGTCAGCGTTGCCGATATCTTCGCTGGCCATGCGCACCACGCGGCGCGCCAGGTACAGCGGGTCGCAGCCGCCGTCGATCATGCGCGCAAACCAGTACAACGCGCCGTCGGGGTTGGAGCCGCGCACGGATTTGTGCAGTGCCGAGATCTGGTCGTAGAAGGCTTCGCCGCCTTTGTCGAACCGACGGCGCGTGTCGCCAAGCAGGCTTTGCAGCAGGTCGACGCCAATCTCGTGGCCGTCTTCGGCCAAGTCCGAGGCGTTCTCCAACAGGTTCAGAAAGCGCCGGCCATCGCCATCGGCGGCTGCCAGCAGAATTTTGAAACCTTCTTCGCTGACACTCAGCTGGCGCTTGCCCAAGCCCTTGTCTTCGCTCAGAGCCCGATGCAGCAGCTTTTGCATCGCCGCTTCGTCCAGGCTCTTGAGCACATAGACACGCGCTCGCGAGAGCAAGGCATTGTTGAGTTCAAACGAAGGGTTTTCGGTGGTCGCGCCAATGAAAATCAGCGTGCCATCTTCAACGTACGGCAAAAAAGCATCCTGCTGCGACTTGTTGAAGCGATGCACTTCGTCGACGAACAGGATGGTGCGCTTGCCGTACTGCCCGGCCTGTTGCTTGGCGACTTCTACCGCCTGGCGAATCTCTTTGACCCCGGCCAGCACCGCCGAGACTGTTTCGAAGTGTGCATCCGAGACTTTTGCCAGCAGCCGCGCCAGGGTGGTTTTACCCACGCCCGGCGGCCCCCAGAAAATCATCGAGTGCAGCGCACCCTGCTCCAGGGCTTCGCGCAGAGGCTTGCCGCGAGCGAGCAGGTGTTCCTGCCCGACGTACTCATCCAGGTTGGTCGAGCGCAAGCGCGCCGCCAGGGGCTGAGCAATCGGGTCACTTCGAAACAAATCCATGGGCAGCGTTTGAAACCTCTAATTTATTCCTGGATCACGTCGGCACCCTTGGGGATGACAAACTTGAACTTGGATGCGTCCACCGGCTGGTTAGCCTTGACGCCGGAGAACAGGATATCGGTGCGCTGGCCGACGCTGTCGATCAGGCGCATGTTGTTGATCACACCGTTGCCGAACGACAGGTTCAGGCTGTCAAACAGCGTGTCCTTGGATTTGGGCTTGAGGGTGAACTCGATCACGTTGCTGGTTTGCTTGGAGGTGATATCGAAGCTGTCGTTGATCTTCGAGACATCGCCCGACAGCAGCAGCGCCGGCGTCTGGTTCAAGCGCGGGTCGAGCTTCTTGATGGTCGCCTGCTCCAGGTCCGGGTCCCACAGGGTGACCTTCTGGCCATCGGAAACGATGGTCTGCTCGGCCTTGCCTTCGGTGTGCCAGTAGAACAGCCCAGGGCGCTGCACGGCCATTTCGCCTTCGGTTTGCTGCAACTGGGTGCCACCGGCATCCAGGGTCAACTGCGAGAAGCGCGCGGTCAGGGTCTTGGATTTGTCCAACAGGTTGGTCAGGCTGGCCACGGAGGCCGGATCAGCGTGGGCCGAAACAGCAGTCAGGGCCAGTGCCGGCAACAACAGCATGCGGATAAAGCGCATGGGAATCCTCATTGAGTAGTCAGGGCGAGCCGCGTGCTGCCACACGGCACGTGGTCAGTCGCGCATCTGCCCGGGGGCGATGACTTCGCGCGAACCGTTGGTGTTCATTGGGGTGACGACGCCAGCATTTTCCATCGACTCGATCATGCGCGCGGCGCGGTTGTAGCCGATTTTCAGCTTGCGCTGCACCGCAGAGATCGAGGCGCGGCGGCTTTCGAGCACGAAGGCCACGGCTTCGTCATAGAGGGCGTCGGTTTCAGCATCATCGTCGCCACCACCGCTGCCGCCGTCAAAGCCGCTGCCGGCCTCTTCCACGCCCGCAAGGATGTCGTCGTTGTATTCCGGCGCGCCACGCAATTTCCAGGCTTCAACCACGCGGTGTACTTCGTCATCGGACACAAAAGCACCGTGAACTCGAATCGGCAGGCTGGTGCCGGGCGGCATGTACAGCATGTCACCGTGGCCCAGCAGTTGCTCGGCGCCACCCTGGTCGATGATGGTGCGCGAGTCGATCTTGCTGGAGACCTGGAACGCCATCCGCGTTGGAATGTTGGCCTTGATCAAGCCGGTGATCACATCCACCGACGGCCGTTGGGTCGCGAGGATCAAGTGAATACCGGCCGCACGCGCCTTTTGGGCGATACGCGCGATCAGTTCTTCAACCTTCTTGCCGACGATCATCATCATGTCGGCAAACTCGTCGACCACCACCACGATGGTCGGCAGCTTGGTCAGCAGCGGCGCTTCGTCGTGAATGCTTTCGCGCTTATACAGCGGGTCGGTCAGCGGTGTACCGGCGTCCTGGGCTTCCTTGACCTTGGCATTGAAGCCCGACAGGTTACGCACGCCCATCTTCGCCATCAGCTTGTAGCGGCGCTCCATCTCGGCGACGCTCCAGCGCAGGGCGTTGGCGGCGTCCTTCATGTCGGTTACCACCGGGCACAGCAGGTGCGGGATGCCTTCGTAGATCGACAGTTCGAGCATCTTCGGGTCGATCATGATCAGTTTGGCGTCATCCGGGCCAGACTTGAACAGGATCGACAGGATCATCGCGTTCACGCCCACCGACTTACCGGAACCGGTGGTACCGGCCACCAGCAGGTGCGGCATTTTCGCCAGGTCGGTGATCACCGGCTTGCCACCGATGTCGTGACCGAGGGCCAGGGTGACCGGCGATTTGAAGTTGTCGTATTCCGGGGTCGAGAGCACTTCGGAGAAGCGCACGATCTGACGATCTTCGTTGGGAATCTCGATGCCGACGGTGGTCTTGCCGGGTATCACTTCCACCACACGCACACTGGTCACGGCCAGGGAGCGGGCCAAGTCTTTGGCCAGGTTGGAGATACGGCTGACCTTGACGCCCGCTGCCGGCTGGATTTCGTAACGAGTAATCACCGGGCCTGGGTGGATCGAATCCACCGAGACTTCGACGCCGAACTCCTTGAGCTTGATTTCCAGCAGGTGGCCGACAGCCGCCAGGGACTCCGGGGAATAATTGAGTTGTTTCTTTTCGGCCGGGTCGAGAATCGAGATCGGCGGCAGAGTGCCTTCGACGGCGCTGTCGACAAACAACGGCGCCTGCTTCTCTTTCTGCACACGATGGCTTGGTTCCGGCGCCTTGGGCGGTGCCGGGGCAATCACCGGCGGCACCTGCTTCTCGCGGTCCGACATGTGCTTGCTCAGGGCCTGCTCGCGCTCGATCAAGCGTTCCTTGACCTTGGCTTGCTCGCGGCGGTCCGGCGTACTCGGGGCCACCACTTCGTTAACGCGGGTGTCCACCTCACGCAGTTGCGCGACCATGCGTTTGCGATCGACACGGGCCGACCACCAACGGTTGGCGGCGCCCTGGAACAATTCGAGCAGGTCGAGGGTGATCTTGCCGGTCACGTCCATCACCTTGAACCACGACAGGTCGGTGAACACGGTGAGGCCGAACAGGAACAGCGCGATAAACATCAAAGTGCTGCCCTGGATGTTCAGGGTCTTGCGCGCCAGGTCGCCGAGGCTTTCGCCCAACGCCCCGCCCGCGCCCGCCGGCAGGCCGGTAGGTGCATGAAAATGAATGTGCGCCAGCGCCGCGCCGGACAGCACCAGGAACACCAGGCCGATCAGGCGCCAGGAGAACAGCCAGCCGCTCCATTGCCACGGTTCGTGACGCTGGCGGAAGATCTGCCAGGTCTTGATCGCCAGCAACAGCGGGAAGATATACGCGAAGTAACCCAGCACCATAAACAGGATATCGGCGCTGTAGGAACCGGCGGGGCCGCCGAAGTTCTGCACGTCTTCGATCTTGCTGTTGTGGCTCCAGCCCGGATCGTCCTTGCCATAGGTCAGCAAGGCCATCATCAGGAACAGGCACAGCGCGCCAATAGCGATCAGCGCGCCTTCCTTGAGTCGGTAATGCAGGTGCTGGCGCCAGGCCGGCACGACTGCTGCTTTAGGTGTTGCGGCGGATTTCTTCAAAACGGGTCTATTCCTGCGCCTTTAGCGCGTCCATCTGTTGAATGACTGCACACTGCTCAATCCGAGCAGCTGAAAAATGAACGAATGTCGCTGAAACTACTTTTAACATTGGGTGATGAACAGGTGAAAGGGCGATAACGCCACAATGCCCGCATTGTACGGGTTTGCGTCGGCGATGCCACGTACTTGCCCTCACCCGCAGGCCTGGACAGAAGATGTGTCACAGCCTGTTCAATTTGAGCATGCATTGTCTTTGCTGACAAAGGCTTATGCGCTGTTTTTATCAAAGTAGACAAGCTTGGCAATTGGCCTGCATCGCCCAGACCCGATTACGACCGCGCCTGCGCGGCAGAGTTGCAGAAACACCCGTTAACGCTATTGCGCGCCGATGCCCGATTCGGGCTGGCCCCACAGCGCCTTGTCGACAATAATCACCCCACATGCGGCAGGCGTCATACCTGCCGCTCCCCTCCCCTACCGTAAGCCTGGATGCCATGCTGACCTGGTTACAACGCGATTCCCTGACTTTCCCGCCGCTGGCCAAAGCCATGCGCGAACCCAATGGCCTGCTGGCCGCCGGTGGCGACCTGTCGGCCGAGCGACTGATCCAGGCCTACCGCCACGGCTGCTTCCCGTGGTTCTCCGACGGCCAGCCGATCCTCTGGTGGTCGCCAGACCCGCGCACGGTGATATTCCCCGACGAGCTGCACGTGTCACGCAGCCTGGGCAAACTGCTGCGCCAGCAGCGTTATAGCGTGACCTTTGACCAGGACTTCGCTGCCGTCATCCAGGCCTGCGCCGCGCCCCGCGCTTATGCCGACGGCACCTGGATCACCGAAGGCATCCAAAGCGCCTACCTGGAGCTGCACCAGCGCGGCTACGCGCATTCCGTCGAAGTATGGGATGACGGCACGCTGGTCGGCGGCTTGTATGGCCTGGCAATGGGCCAGTTGTTTTTTGGCGAATCGATGTTCAGCCGCGCCGACAACGCCTCCAAGTTCGGCTTTGCTACGCTGACCCGTCAGTTGCAGGCCTGGGGTTTTGTACTGATCGACTGCCAGATGCCCAATGATCACCTGCACAGCCTCGGCGCCCGCGCCATACCGCGCAGCGAATTTGCCGGCTTCCTGCGTAACCATTTAGACCAACCCAGCTCTGGCCCGTGGGTTTCCTAAGCGACTTCCGCGTACCTGGCTTACACTTATTTCAAAGCTTATCCCGAGGGTTGATCATGACCGAGCTGGCGCGCTTGAAGTTTTATGCCACTCAAGCCCACTCTTGCAGCTATCTGCCTGACGAGCAGGCCACCACACTGTTCCTCGACCCCAGCCAGCCGATGGACGTGCATGTGTATGCCGACCTCTCAGAGATGGGTTTTCGGCGCAGTGGCGATCATCTGTACCGGCCCCATTGCCAGAATTGCAATGCGTGCGTGCCTGCACGCATCCCGGTTGCGCAGTTTTTGCCGGACCGCAACCAGAAACGCATTCTCAAACGTAACGCCGACCTGACGGTCACGGCCACCAAGCCGCAGTACAGCGAAGAATATTTCGATCTTTACCAGCGCTACATTGAGCAACGCCATGCGGACGGCGATATGTTCCCGCCCAGCCGTGATCAGTTTTCGACCTTCCTGGTGCGCGACCTGCCCTTCTCGCGCTTCTATGAGTTCCGCCTGGACGGCCGCCTGTTGGCGGTGGCGGTGACCGACCTGCTGCCCAACGGCCTGTCGGCGGTCTACACCTTCTATGAGCCGGCCGAAGAACGCCGCAGTCTTGGGCGCTTTGCGATTTTGTGGCAAATCGGTGAAGCCGCGCGCCTGGAACTGGAGGCGGTGTACCTCGGATACTGGATCAAGAACTGCAAAAAGATGAACTACAAGACCCAATATCGGCCCATTGAGCTACTGATTAATCAAAGATGGGTAACGCTTAACTAGAACCCCTTGGCTTAAACACCCTTTTTCGGGCACAATGCACGCCGCTTTTGCCTGGCGCAGTTGCACCGGGCCATTCACTGGATACCGAGGGCTTTACTGCATGTCGAAAGAAGACAGCTTCGAAATGGAAGGCACTGTCGTCGACACCCTGCCCAACACCATGTTTCGTGTGGAGTTGGAAAATGGGCACGTCGTAACCGCGCATATCTCCGGCAAGATGCGCAAGAACTACATTCGTATTCTTACCGGTGACAAAGTGCGCGTCGAGCTGACGCCCTATGACTTGAGCAAAGGGCGCATCACTTACCGCGCTCGTTAAGCAAGTCAATACAAAACGCCCGGTTATGCCGGGCGTTTTTGTGTGTGCGGGATTTGTCCAATCACTCTGTGTTCGATGTGGGAGCTGGCCTGCCTGCGATAGCGGCCTTTCTGTTGGCGTATCTTGATGCTGACCTACCGTTATCGCAGCACAGGTATCTACACAAATATTGGGAGCTGGGGTGTTTCATCGTCGCAGTGGGGGTGTACATATCCGTTGCTGCGGTAACGGCTTCTATTGGTTCCGCTCTTACAGCGGGTCACTTTTGCAAGGACCGGAATGCCGGCCCAGTCAAAAGTAACCAAAAGGTCCTCGCCCCACCACTCTGTGCCTCGCTTAGGCTCGGCACGCCCTCACTCCGGCCATCGTGGTTAACGGGGCGTCTCAGATCAAAAGCAGATCAAGATCAAGATCTACAGCACGGCGGCCTGAAAGCCGACCTGAGTGGTTAGATCAAAAGCGAAAAGCGAAAAGCGGATTTGCATACACTGAAGAGCTGCTTTTCTGTGGGAGCTGGCTTGTCGAATCGTCGCACCGCTGCGATGCAGGCACCTCGGTACATCAGGCACACCGAGTTGATGCCATCGCAGACAAGCCAGCTCCCACAGTTGACCACCAGCGTTTTGACCACTGCATTCTCGAGATAGCAAAAAGGCGCCTTTCGGCGCCTTTTTGTTGTGTTGCGATCAGCTATCAGGCCATTTCGGCCGTGGTTTCGAACTCGAAGGTCAGCTCGCCATCCTTCAGGTCGATATGCACCACGCCACCATGGTCGGAAAGCTCGCCAAACAGGATCTCTTCGGCCAACGGCCGCTTGATCTTGTCCTGGATCAGACGCGCCATTGGGCGAGCGCCCATTGCCGAGTCGTAGCCGCCTTCGGCCAGCCAGTTGCGCGCCGCGTCCGTTACGTCGAGCTGCACGCGCTTGTCTTCCAACTGCGCCTGAAGCTCGGTAAGGAACTTGTCCACCACGCTTTTGATGACCTCATGGCTGAGGCGACCAAACTGGATAATGGTGTCCAGACGGTTGCGGAACTCCGGCGTAAAGCTCTTCTTGATCACTTCCATCGCATCAGACGAGTGGTCCTGATGGGTAAAGCCGATGGAGGCCCGCGCGGCGGTTTCAGCGCCGGCGTTGGTGGTCATGATCACGATGACGTTGCGGAAGTCCGCCTTGCGCCCGTTGTTGTCGGTCAGGGTGCCGTGGTCCATGACCTGCAGCAGCAGGTTGAAGACTTCCGGATGAGCCTTCTCGATTTCATCGAGCAGCAACACGCAGTGCGGCTGCTTGGTGATGGCTTCGGTCAGCAAGCCGCCCTGGTCGAACCCGACATAGCCCGGAGGTGCGCCGATCAGGCGCGACACGGTGTGGCGCTCCATGTATTCGGACATGTCGAAACGCACCAGCTCAATGCCCATGGCCTTGGCCAATTGCCGCGCCGCTTCGGTCTTACCGACGCCGGTCGGGCCTGCGAACAGGAACGAGCCGACCGGTTTATCCGGCGACTTGAGGCCCGCACGCGAGAGCTTGATCGCGGTGGACAGCGCGTCGATAGCCGCATCCTGACCAAACACCGTGAGCTTGAGGTCGCGCTCCAGGTTACGCAGCAGCTCCTTGTCGGAACTGTTGACGTGCTTAGGCGGAATACGCGCGATCTTCGCCACGATGTCCTCGACTTGAGGCACGTCGATGCGTTTCACACGCTTCTCGACCGGCTGCAGGCGCTGGTAGGCACCCGCCTCGTCGATTACATCGATGGCCTTGTCCGGCATATGCCGGTCATTGATGTAGCGCGATGCCAGTTCAGCAGCGGCGCGCAAGGCTTCATCGGTGTACTCGATGCCGTGGTGCGCCTCGAAGCGCCCCTTGAGGCCACGCAGGATGCCAATGGTGTCTTCAACCGAAGGCTCAGACACGTCAACTTTCTGGAAGCGCCGCGCCAGGGCACGGTCTTTTTCGAAGATGCCGCGAAATTCCTGGAACGTGGTCGAACCGATGCAGCGGATATCACCCGACGACAGCAGCGGCTTGAGCAGGTTGGAGGCGTCCATTACCCCACCGGACGCCGCTCCGGCGCCAATGATGGTGTGGATTTCATCGATAAACAGGATCGCCTGCGGGCGTTTTTTCAGCTCGCCGAGCAGCGCCTTGAAGCGCTTCTCGAAATCGCCACGGTACTTGGTCCCGGCGAGCAGCGCGCCCAGGTCAAGGGAGTAGACGACGCTGTTGGCCAGCAGATCAGGCACCTGGTTATCAACGATGCGCTTGGCCAGGCCTTCGGCAATCGCGGTTTTACCCACGCCCGCCTCGCCCACCAGCAACGGATTGTTCTTGCGACGACGCGCGAGGATCTGCGCTACACGCTCAACCTCAAGCTCACGCCCCACCAGCGGATCGATCCGCCCTTGGCGCGCCAATTCGTTAAGGTTGCTGGCATAGGCATCCAGTGGATTGCCCGAAGAAGAAGACTCACCGCCCTCGTCGTCCTGCATATCCTGCTCACCCTCGGAATGATCGCCGTGCCCTGGCACCTTGGAGATACCGTGGGCGATGTAGTTGACGACATCAATACGGGCAACGCTCTGCTGCTTGAGCAGGAACACTGCCTGGCTTTCCTGCTCGCTGAAAATCGCCACAAGCACATTGGCGCCCGTGACCTCACGCTTACCGGAGCTCTGTACGTGGAAGACAGCACGCTGCAATACCCGCTGGAAGCCCAGGGTTGGCTGGGTCTCACGGTCCTCGTCATGCACGGGGATCAGTGGCGTAGTGGAGTCGATAAACTCCTGCAGGTCATGCTTGAGTTTGTCGAGGTTGGCGCCGCACGCACGTAGAACGGTGGCGGCAGCTTCGTTATCCAAAAGTGCCAGCAGCAGGTGCTCGACGGTCATGAATTCATGACGCTTCGAACGGGCCTCCTTGAAGGCAAGATTGAGGGTGACTTCGAGCTCGCGGTTTAACATAGCTTCACCTCATACCCAAGTGGTCGGCGTTAACCGTCCTTCTCGATTTCACAGAGTAGCGGATGCTGGCTTTCCCTGGCGTACTGGTTGACCTGCATGGCCTTTGTCTCGGCGATGTCACGGGTAAACACTCCACATACTGCCCGTCCTTCTGTGTGAACGGCCAGCATTACCTTGGTCGCCAGCTCGCGGTTCAGGTTAAAAAACACCTCGAGCACTTCGACGACGAAATCCATCGGTGTGTAGTCATCATTAAACAAAACCACCTTGTACATCGGCGGCGCCTGTAGAGCAGGCTTCGCCTCCTGGACAGCAATGCCTGCAGAACCGTCGTCATCGTGTTCCTGATCCGGGCGATCCTGATTGAATGTTAGTCGAATCTGGCTGTTTGCATGCATGGAAAGAAAGGTTCGTCAGTGGTTCAAATACAGTGGTGGGGGCGACCTGTCAGATTTTCAACTACTGACCGGTTGGTCACCTTGACTATCGGCGAAACGGTGTTACAACCAATAGAACCCACAGTGGGTAAAAAAGGTCCGCGCAGTCAACCTTATTTATTCGGGTTAGGACGGATAAACTGGATGATACTCCAGTGATGGAGTCTGGTGCAGAGGGATATGGGTATGTCTGGCGTCAAGATCAGTGGCAAGGTCAAATGGTTTAACAATGCCAAGGGCTATGGGTTCATCAATGCGGATGGAAATTCCGGAGAAGACCTCTTCGCGCATTATTCAGCGATTACCATGGAGGGTTACAAGACGCTGAAGGCGGGCCAAGAAGTAGTGTTTGAAATTATTCAGGGCCCCAAAGGCATGCATGCTGTCGCAATCTGCGCCGCTTGCTCGGCCACACCCGCAACAGCCCACGACCAAACGCATGAAACAATACTCAAGGCAGATCAGCCTGATCAATCAAAAAAGAAACAACCAGCCTGATCAGTTTTCGAGGTAAAGACCGATAAAAAGCCGGCCACCCTGACTCGTCAGAATGGCCGGCTTTTTAATGGCCTCAATTTACATATGCGAAATCAACGCATCACCAAAGCCCGACGACGACACCAGCTTGGCGCCGTCCATCAAACGCTCAAAATCATAGGTCACGGTCTTCGCCGAAATCGCACCATTGGTGCCCTTGATAATCAAATCCGCCGCTTCAGTCCAGCCCATGTGCCGCAGCATCATTTCCGCTGACAGGATCAACGAACCCGGGTTGACCTGATCCTTGCCTGCATATTTAGGCGCAGTACCGTGGGTGGCCTCGAACATTGCCACGGTGTCGGAGAGGTTGGCCCCCGGCGCAATGCCGATACCGCCTACTTCCGCCGCCAGCGCGTCAGACAGGTAGTCACCATTGAGGTTAAGCGTGGCAATCACGTCATATTCCGCCGGACGCAGCAGAATCTGCTGGAGCATGGCGTCGGCAATGGCATCCTTGACTACCACATTCTTGCCGGTTTTCGGGTTTTTGAACTGCATCCATGGGCCACCGTCGAGCAGGGTCGCGCCAAATTCTTTTTCGGCAATACCGTACGCCCACTCTTTGAAGGCACCCTCGGTGAACTTCATGATGTTGCCTTTGTGCACAATGGTCAGTGAATCACGGTCATTATCCACTACATATTGCAGGGCTTTGCGCGCCAGGCGCTCGGTGCCTTCCTTGGAAACAGGCTTGACGCCAATGCCGCAGTCCTGGTCAAAACGGATCTTGGTAACACCCATTTCTTCCTTGAGGAATTTGATCACCTTGATGGCTTCCGGCGAACCGGCTTTCCACTCGATCCCGGCGTAAATATCTTCGGAGTTTTCACGGAAAATGGTCATGTCCACGTCGCCCGGCTTCTTGACCGGACTGGGCACGCCTTCAAACCAGCGCACTGGGCGCAGGCATACATACAAATCGAGCTGCTGACGCAGGGCCACGTTCAGCGAACGGATGCCGCCGCCAACCGGCGTGGTCAGCGGGCCTTTGATGGAAACCACGTAATCCTTAACCGCATCCAGGGTTTCCTGGGGCAGCCAGGTGTCCTGGTCGTAGACTTGAGTCGCCTTCTCGCCGGCATACACCTCCATCCAGGAGATTTTGCGTTTGCCGCCGTAAGCCTTTTCAACAGCTGCGTCGACCACCTTGATCATCACCGGGCTGATGTCGACGCCAATACCGTCGCCTTCTATATAAGGGATGATCGGTTGGTCAGGAACATTGAGAGAATGGTCTGCATTGACGGTGATTTTGTCGCCGACTGCCGGAACCTGAATCTTCTTGTATCCCATGCTGAACTCCATCTATGGATTGAACATCTGGCTGCGTTCGAGCCTACTCCAGATAAATGGCGACTGAAACCTCACGCCATGCTCATTTGCATCGAAAACAGCATAATTTGTCGCCTACAAGCCTGAAAGCAAAGGCAAAATCGCCAATCTTGAGCACATCGTGCGGCGCTCGCCGCGCTTTGTACCCTGCGACCTTTAGACCAATGGACGACACACCTTTTGTATGAAGGCTCGGCGTAAGCATAGCGACCTATGTATAATGCCGCCGCTGACCAAAGAGTCACGACGGCGGACCGCTCTAGAACAAAGCCTTCCGCTACAAAGCAGGACTAATACAATAGTCCACCCGCTTGACGCTCGACTGATGCAACCCAACATCACCGCGAAGAAACCTCGACATTTCGCTCATGGATGACTTTGAACGAACGCGCTCCACCCGGCGCATCTCGAGTTTCTGCGCACGCTTTCAGCAAAGAAGAGAGTTAATCCGAATATGCCCACCCGCTCGAAGATCATCTACACCTTCACCGACGAAGCCCCAGCCCTCGCCACCTATTCACTGCTGCCTATCGTAGAGGCCTTCACCGCTTCCGCTGATATTGCTGTGGAAACCCGCGACATTTCCTTGGCCGCGCGCATCCTCGCAAGCTTCCCCGAGCAACTGGGTACCAAGGCTATCGCGGACCACCTCGCCGAACTGGGCGACCTGGCCGTTACGCCTGAAGCCAACA
The DNA here is from genome assembly GCF_030263855.1 of Pseudomonas sp. ChxA. Taxonomy (NCBI): domain Bacteria; kingdom Pseudomonadati; phylum Pseudomonadota; class Gammaproteobacteria; order Pseudomonadales; family Pseudomonadaceae; genus Pseudomonas; species Pseudomonas sp. ChxA. The sequence continues at coordinate 2,874,987 of NZ_JARPMK010000001.1, read as the reverse complement.
TCATCAAGCTGCCTAACATCAGCGCCTCGACCCCGCAGCTGCAAGCGGCGATCAAGGAACTGCAGGCCCAGGGCTACGCCCTGCCGGACTACCCGGAAACCGTAACCACCGACGCGGAAAAAGAAACCCGTGCACGTTACGACAAGGTCAAGGGCAGCGCCGTGAACCCGGTACTGCGCGAAGGCAACTCCGACCGCCGTGCACCGCTGTCGGTCAAGAACTACGCACGCAAGCACCCGCACAAAATGGGCGCCTGGGCTGCTGACTCCAAGTCGCACATCGCACACATGAGCAACGGCGACTTCTACGGCAGCGAAAAAGCCGTGCAGATCGAAGCCGCTGACGCCGTGAAGATCGAGCTGATCGCCAAAGACGGCACTGCGACCGTCCTGAAAGAAAAAACCTCGGTACAAGCCGGCGAAATCATCGACACCGCCGTGCTGAGCAAAAAAGCCCTGCGCGCGTTCATTGCCGCTGAAATCGAAGACGCCAAGAAGCAAGGCGTACTGCTGTCGGTGCACTTGAAAGCGACCATGATGAAGGTCTCCGACCCGATCATGTTCGGCCAGATCGTTGCCGAGTTCTATAAAGACGCCCTGGCCAAGCACGCTACCGTGCTTGAGCAGATCGGCTTCAACCTGAACAACGGCATCGGCGACCTGTACGCTCGCATCAAGGCTTTACCAGCCGAGCAGCAAGCGCAGATCGAAGCTGACATTCAGGCGGTCTACGCCGCTCGCCCTTCCCTGGCGATGGTCAACTCCGATAAAGGCATCACCAACCTGCACGTGCCGAGCGACGTGATCGTCGACGCCTCAATGCCGGCCATGATCCGTGACTCCGGCAAAATGTGGGGCACCGACGGCCAGTTGCACGACACCAAGGCGGTGATCCCGGATCGCTGCTACGCCACCATCTACCAAGCCGTCATCGAAGACTGCAAGGCCAATGGCGCTTTCGACCCAACCACCATGGGCAGCGTGCCAAACGTTGGCCTGATGGCCAAGAAAGCCGAAGAGTACGGTTCCCACGACAAGACCTTCCAGATCAAGGCTGACGGCGTGGTCCGCGTCACCGACAGCAAGGGCACCTTGCTGATGGAACAGGCTGTCGAAGCCGGCGACATCTTCCGCATGTGCCAGACCAAAGACGCGCCGATCCAGGACTGGGTCAAACTCGCCGTCAACCGTGCTCGCGCCAGCAACACCCCGGCCATCTTCTGGCTGGACCCACAGCGTGCGCACGATGGCGTGGTGGTCGAGAAAGTTCAGGCCTACCTGAAAGACCACAACACCGAAGGCCTGGACATCCGCATCATGTCGCCGGTCGACGCGATGAAATTCACCCTGGAGCGCACCCGCAAGGGCCTGGACACCATCTCGGTAACCGGTAACGTACTGCGTGACTACCTGACCGACCTGTTCCCGATCATGGAACTGGGCACCAGCGCCAAGATGCTGTCGATCGTGCCACTGATGAACGGTGGTGGCCTGTTCGAAACCGGCGCTGGCGGTTCGGCTCCGAAACACGTGCAGCAACTGGTTGAAGAGAACTTCCTGCGCTGGGATTCCCTGGGCGAGTTCCTGGCCCTGGCCGCATCCCTTGAGCATTTGGGTGTCACCTACAACAACCCGAAAGCCCTGGTACTGTCCAAAACCCTGGACCAAGCCACCGGCCAGTTCCTGGACAACAACAAATCGCCATCGCGCAAAGTCGGCAACATCGACAACCGCGGCAGCCACTTTTACCTGGCACTGTACTGGGCTCAAGCCCTGGCCGCCCAGACTGAAGACGCTGCACTGCAAGCGCAGTTCGGCGAACTGGCCAAGACCCTGACCGACAACGAGGCAACCATCGTTGCCGAGCTGAACGCCGTACAGGGCAAGCCAGTGGACATCGGCGGCTACTACGCGCCGAACCCGGAGCTGACCAGCAAAGCCATGCGCCCAAGCAACACCCTCAACGCGGCAATTGCCAAGTTGAAGTAAGGTTGTAAGGATGCAAAGAAGCCCCGGCCATGTGCCGGGGTTTCTGTTTGCGCCCCCGATTTCATTGAACAACCCCAATCAATTGTGGGAGCTGGCTTGCCTGCGATAGCGGTGGTTCAGCTGCATCTGGGTCAACTGACAGACTGCTATCGCAGGCAAGCCAGCTCCCACACTGAACGAGTTTCTTCAGTCATTACACATTGAGGCACTTATGACCTGGCAACCCCACATCACCGTCGCCACCATCGTCGAAGACAACGGCCGCTTCCTGATGGTTGAGGAACTCAAGGGCGGCCGCGCCGTGCTCAACCAGCCGGCCGGCCATCTGGACCCGCATGAAACCCTCACCGAAGCCGCCGTGCGCGAAACCCTGGAAGAAACCGGCTGGGACGTCGAAGCCACCGGCATTGTCGGCATCTACCTGTACACCGCCCCCAGCAATGGCGTGACGTACCAGCGCGTGTGCTTTACCGCCAAGGCACTGAAACACCACCCGGACTACCAACTCGATGAAGGCATCGTCCGCGCTCGCTGGCTGAGCCGTGAGGAGCTGATGGCCTTGCGCGACGACTGGCGCAGCGAGTTGATCATCCGCTGTATCGATGATTATCTGGCCGGCCAGCGCCATAGCCTCGAATTGATCCGCCCTTCTCTTTAGCCTTGCGGGCGTGAGCCTGTTAGAATCGCGTCCTTTTTCAAGACACCCGTTGAAACCCTATGCGTGATCCAGCCCCTTCTGACACACAAAAGAAGCGCGTCATCGTCGGTATGTCCGGCGGCGTGGATTCTTCCGTTTCCGCCGTTCTGCTCATGGAGCAGGGTTATGAGGTGGAAGGCCTGTTCATGAAGAACTGGGAAGAAGACGATGGAACGGAATATTGCACCGCCATGGACGACCTGGCCGACGCCCAGGCCGTGTGCGACAAGATTGGCATCAAGCTGCACACCGCCAACTTCGCCGCCGAGTACTGGGACAATGTGTTCGAGCACTTCCTGGCCGAATACAAGGCCGGCCGCACGCCGAACCCGGACATCCTGTGTAACCGCGAAATCAAGTTCAAGGCGTTTCTCGACTACGCGATGATCCTCGGTGCCGACCTGATTGCCACTGGCCACTACGTACGCCGTCGCGACGTCGACAACCGCACCGAGCTGCTCAAAGGCCTGGACCCGAACAAGGACCAGAGCTACTTCCTGCACGCCGTCGGCGGTGAACAGATCGCCAAGACCCTGTTCCCGGTCGGCGAACTGGAAAAGCCCGAAGTGCGCAAGATCGCCGAAAAACACGGCCTGGCCACCGCCAAGAAAAAGGATTCCACCGGGATCTGCTTTATCGGCGAGCGCCGCTTCAGCGACTTCCTCAAGCAATACCTGCCGGCGCAACCTGGCGAAATCAAAACCACCGACGGTGACGTGATAGGTCGCCATCATGGCTTGATGTACCACACCATTGGCCAGCGTCAGGGCTTGGGCATCGGCGGCCTTAAAGACGCCGGCGAAGAGCCGTGGTACGTGCTGGTCAAAGACCTGGAAAACAACGTGCTGGTGGTCGGCCAGGGCAACGAACACCCGCTGCTGTTCTCGGGCGCGCTGCTGGCTTCGGAGATCTATTGGGTCAACCCGATCGACCTGAACACGCCACGCCGCCTGACCGCCAAAGTGCGCTATCGCCAGAGCGACCAGCCCTGCACCCTGGAAAAAACCGCTACCGGCTACCGCGCCACCTTCGATGACCCGCAACGCGCGGTCACGCCTGGCCAATCGGTGGTGTTCTATGACGGCGAAATCTGCCTGGGCGGCGGCGTGATTGAAGTTGCCGAAGCCTGGAGCAACCCGGCATGAGCCCGACCCAGGAGCAATTGACGGCACTCGGTGGGGTTTTCCTCGCCGCCGTGCTGGTCGACAAGATCGCCAAGACCGGCCAGGTGACCGAAGCAGGCCTGACCTGCATGCTCGGCAGCCTGCTGATCCGCGACCCCAAGGACACCCTGGAAGTGTACGGCGGCGACGACCTGGCGCTGCGTGAAGGCTACCGCGCGCTGATCGGCGCCCTGGAGCGCGACCCGAACACCTTGCAACGTGAGCCGCTGCGCTATGCCCTGTCGATGCTCGGCCTTGAGCGGCAACTGGCCAAGCGCGACGACATGCTCGAAACCATCGGCAAACGCCTGCCGCAGATTCAGTCCCAGGTGGAACACTTCGGCCCGGCCCACGAAAACGTGATTGCCGCCTGTGGTGCGCTGTATCAGGACACTTTGAGCACCTTGCGCCAACGCATCCAGGTGCACGGCGACATGCGCAACCTGCAGCAACCGAACAACGCCTCGAAAATCCGCGCCCTGCTCCTGGCCGGTATTCGTTCGGCGCGGTTGTGGCGCCAGTTGGGCGGTCATCGCTGGCAGTTGGTGATCAGCCGACGCAAATTGCTCAAAGAGCTTTACCCGTTGATGCGCAACGAATAAGTCGCAGCAACCCGCTTTTTTTATAGCCTCACGCGTAATACGCCGGTCAGTTGGCGACGGACCGGCGGATTTTTTCATGTATGATACGCGCCCCATTTCGTTGCCCGACTGTCCGAGAACACCCCATGCAGCTCTCTTCGCTCACTGCGGTTTCCCCTGTTGACGGCCGCTACGCCGGCAAAACCCAGGCCCTGCGCCCTATTTTCAGCGAATACGGCCTGATCCGTGCTCGTGTTCTGGTTGAAGTGCGCTGGCTCCAGCGCCTGGCCGCTCACCCTGCCATCAGCGAAGTGCCGGCGTTTTCCGCCGAAGCCAACGCTGTGCTGAACACCCTGGCGGAAAACTTCTCCCTGGAGCACGCCGAGCGTGTGAAAGAGATCGAGCGCACCACCAACCACGACGTCAAAGCCATCGAATACCTGCTTAAAGAGCAAGCGGCCAAGCTGCCGGAACTGGCCCAGGTCAGCGAGTTCATCCACTTTGCCTGCACCAGCGAGGACATTAACAACCTGTCCCACGCCCTGATGCTGCGCGAAGGCCGTGATGACGTGATGCTGCCGCTGATGCGCCAGACCGCCAACGCCATCCGTGAACTGGCGATCCGTTTCGCCGACGTGCCGATGCTGTCGCGCACCCACGGCCAGCCGGCCTCGCCGACCACCCTGGGCAAAGAACTGGCCAACGTGGTGTACCGCCTGGAGCGCCAGATCGCTCAAGTCGCGGCCGTACCGCTGCTGGGCAAGATCAACGGCGCCGTGGGCAACTACAACGCCCACCTGTCGGCCTACCCGGAAATCGACTGGGAAGAAAACGCCCGTGCCTTCATCGAAGACGAGCTGGGCCTGGGTTTCAACCCGTACACCACGCAGATCGAACCGCACGACTACATCGCCGAGCTGTTCGACGCGATTGCGCGCTTCAACACCATCCTGATCGACTTCGATCGCGATATCTGGGGCTACATCTCCCTGGGCTACTTCAAGCAGCGCACCATCGCCGGTGAAATCGGTTCGTCGACCATGCCGCACAAGGTCAACCCGATCGACTTCGAAAACTCCGAAGGCAACCTCGGTATCGCCAACGCGCTGTTCCAGCACCTGGCTAGCAAGCTGCCGATCTCGCGCTGGCAGCGTGACCTGACCGACTCCACCGTACTGCGCAACCTCGGCGTGGGCTTTGCGCACAGCGTGATCGCGTACGAAGCCAGCCTCAAAGGCATCAGCAAGCTTGAGCTCAACGCGCAGAAGATCGCCGCTGACCTGGATGCCTGCTGGGAAGTGCTGGCTGAGCCGATCCAGACCGTGATGCGTCGCTACAACATCGAAAACCCGTACGAGAAGCTGAAAGAGTTGACGCGTGGCAAGGGCATCAGCCCTGAGGCGCTGCAAACTTTCATCGATGGCCTGGACATGCCAGCCGCTGCCAAGGCCGAGTTGAAACTGCTCACCCCGGCCAACTACATCGGCAACGCTGTAGAGCAAGCCAAGCGCATCTGATCAACGCGCGACCCTTTGAGACGCCCGGCCGCGCCGGGCGTTTTTATTCCTGTCTTAAAAGTGCTTTCTTTCAATAGGTTACACATGAATCCTGACATTCCTCTTCAACTTCTGGGCGGCATCACTGCACGGGAATTCCTGCGCGACTACTGGCAGAAAAAACCGCTGCTGATCCGCCAGGCCATCCCTGATTTCGAAAGCCCGATCGACGCCGACGAACTGGCCGGCCTGGCCCTGGAAGAAGAAGTTGAATCGCGCCTGGTGATCGAACACGGCGAACGCCCTTGGGAACTGCGCCGCGGCCCGTTCGCCGAAGATGCGTTCAGCACGCTGCCAGAGCGTGAGTGGACCCTGCTGGTGCAGGCCGTCGACCAATTCGTACCCGAAGTCGCCGAATTGCTCGGGCACTTCCGCTTTCTGCCCAGCTGGCGCATCGACGACGTAATGATCAGCTTCGCCGCACCCGGCGGCAGTGTTGGCCCGCACTTCGACAACTACGACGTGTTCCTGCTGCAGGCCCAAGGCAAGCGCAACTGGAAAATCGGCCAGATGTGCAATTCCGAAAGCCCGCTGCTGCAACACGCCGACCTGCGCATCCTGGCGGAATTCGAACAGAGCGAAGAATGGGTGCTGGAACCGGGCGACATGCTTTACCTGCCGCCGCGCCTGGCGCACTTCGGCATCGCCGAAGATGACTGCATGACCTATTCGGTGGGCTTTCGCGCACCGAGCGCTGCCGAAGTGCTGACCCACTTCACTGACTTCCTCAGCCAGTACCTGACCGATGAAGAGCGCTACACCGACGCCGACGCCCAACCGGTCAGCGACCCGCACCAGATTCAGGCGGACGCACTCGACCGCCTCAAAGGCCTGCTGGCCGAGCACATGAGCGATGAGCGCATGCTGCTGACCTGGTTCGGCCAGTTCATGACCGAACCGCGCTACCCGGAACTGGTCGCCGGTGAAGAATTGGGTGAAGAAGACTTTATCAGCAGCCTGGAAAATGGCGCGATTCTGGTCCGCAACCCGAGCGCGCGTATGGCGTGGTCGGAAGTGGACGACGATGTGCTGCTATTCGCCAGCGGCCAGAGCCGTTACCTGCCAGGCAAACTGCGCGAACTGTTGAAACTGGTGTGCTCGGCCGACGCCCTGCACAGCGAAAACCTCGGCATCTGGTTGGCCGACGAAGACGGTCGTGACCTGCTGTGCGAACTGGTCAAGCAAGGAAGCCTGGGATTTGCCGATGAATAAGATTCACGTAAGTGTCGCGGACTGGCAAAAGGATATCGCTGAGATTCGGCGCATTCGTGAGGCGGTGTTTATCGCTGAACAATCGGTTCCACCGGAGCTGGAGTGGGATGCGGATGACGCCGACGCTATGCATTTTCTTGCATTCGAAGGCGATTTTCCGATTGGCACCGCTCGCCTGCTGCCCAGTGGCGAGATTGGTCGTGTATCGGTACTCAAGGACTGGCGCGGGCTGAAGGTCGGCGACAAGCTGATGGAAGCCGTGATCGGCGCGGCCGAGAAACGTGGCCAGACCAGGCAGTTCCTGAGTGCGCAGGTGTATGCGGCGCCGTTTTATGAGCGGCTGGGTTTCAAGATCGTCAGTGACGAGTTCCTGGAAGTCGGGATTCCGCATGTTGATATGGTGCGCGAGGGTTAATTCGAGACCGAGTCGCCCTTATCGCAGGCAAGCCAGCTCCCACATTTGGAATGCATTCCCTTGTGGGAGCTGGCTTGCCTGCGATAGCGCCATCAGCGACACCCAAAATGCCCTGCCTGCCAGGGCATTTTGCCGTCTACGATTCAACTTGCGACCTGCCAGGCCGACAAACTGGCACTATCACGCCTAATTGACTCGCAGAGATAACGGACATGTCCCTACGCACCCTGCTCACCGCCCTCCTCTTCACTGCCAGCGCCTGCGCCATGGCCGACACCGAAGTCGTCAACCTGAGCAACCGTACCAGCGCCGACCTGCTGCCCGTCGCGCAAAACTTTATCGGCAAGGACGGCACCGTCAGCGCCTACGGCAACCAACTTATCGTGAACGCCGATCCCGGCAAGATCCAGGACCTGCGTGCGCTGCTGTCGCAACTGGACACACCAGCCAAACGCCTGTTGATCACCGTCGACAGCAACGAAAACAACCAGCAGAACACCGGCGACAGCCAAACCCGCATCATCAGCTACGGCACCGCCAGCCGCGATGGCGGCATCCAGCAGATCCAGGCCAGTGAAGGCGTGCCCGCGCTGATCCAGGTCGGCCAGAGCGTACCCCTGACCACCACGCAGCCCGACGCCTACGGTCGCCCGCAAAACCAGACCCAGTATCGCAACGTCACCCAGGGGTTTTACGTGACTGCCAGCGTCACGGGCGAGACCGTGCACCTGGCCATCAGTACTAACCGTGACCGCATGAGCCAGGAACGTCCCGATGTAGTGAATGTGCAAAGTACCGACACAACGGTCAGCGGGCGCCTGGGCGAATGGATCCCACTGGCGGGGATCAATCGCGAAACCCAAGCCGATAAATCCTCTACAACCCGCAGCTACTCTACTCAGGGCCGCGATGACCTGACTTTGCGGGTCAAGGTCGACACGCTGAACTAAAGCACCAAAATCTGACTGGCGAGTCGCATTAGACTAAAGATGTAGTGCTTTAAAAAAAGCACTACAAAACATTTGACGAGCCAAAAAAGCCTGTGCATGATGGCCTCGCTCCCGCTAATCAGGGGCCCTGGCAAGGGCCTTCGGATCGCCGCTCTAAGCTACCCACCTGAGCCGATTCGTGTCTGTACCGCCCACAAGGTGTGTTTGACGAGGTTGCGACTGGAACGAAGTTGTCCCGAGGGACGGAAGCTAACCAGGTAACCCGGCTACACACTGATGGATCGTACCAAGGCCCACGATGCCCGAAGACCGTTCGCAGTTTGCCCTTACCTGCTCAACTCCTCCTTGAGCTATTCGTTCATCCCGTCGCCTTCCCCGCCGAACCCGACTTGACCACCTAAGCTTCTGGTCAGCGAGCAGCCCCGCCCACGCATTGAATGCACGGCTGGCAAAACGGATGTTTTTCCAAACAAGACGCGACGAGGTTTTTCCCCATGGCACTGACACGCGAACAGCAAATTGCAGCCCTTGAAAAAGACTGGGCTGAAAACCCACGCTGGAAAGGCGTAACCCGCGCTTATTCCGCTGCTGACGTCGTCCGCCTGCGTGGCTCGGTTCAACCTGAGCACACCTTTGCAAAACTCGGCGCCGAGAAGCTGTGGAAGCTGGTCACCCAGGGTGCCAAGCCGTCCTTCCGCCCCGAAAAAGATTTCGTCAACTGCATGGGCGCCCTGACCGGCGGCCAGGCAGTTCAACAGGTAAAAGCCGGTATCCAGGCGATCTACCTGTCCGGCTGGCAAGTGGCTGCGGACAACAACTCCGCAGAATCCATGTACCCCGACCAATCGCTGTACCCGGTGGACTCCGTGCCAACCGTGGTCAAGCGCATCAACAACTCGTTCCGCCGCGCCGACCAGATCCAGTGGAAAGCCGGTAAAGGCCCGGGCGACGAAGGCTACATCGACTACTTCGCACCCATCGTGGCTGACGCCGAGGCCGGTTTCGGCGGCGTACTCAACGCCTACGAACTGATGAAGAGCATGATCGAGGCAGGCGCTGCCGGCGTGCACTTCGAAGACCAACTGGCGTCGGTGAAAAAATGCGGCCACATGGGCGGCAAGGTACTGGTTCCAACCCAGGAAGCCGTACAAAAACTGACCGCTGCACGCTTGGCGGCTGACGTTGCCGGCACGCCGACCATCATCCTGGCGCGTACCGATGCCAACGCGGCTGACTTGCTGACCTCGGACTGCGACCCGTACGACCAGCCGTTCGTGACTGGCGAACGTACCCAGGAAGGTTTCTATAAAGTGCGCGCCGGTCTCGACCAGGCGATCGCCCGCGGTCTGGCTTACGCGCCGTACGCCGACCTGATCTGGTGCGAAACCGCCAAGCCGGACCTGGACGAAGCGCGTCGCTTTGCTGAGGCGATCAAGAAGGAATACCCGGACCAACTGCTGTCCTACAACTGCTCGCCTTCTTTCAACTGGAAGAAGAACCTGGACGACGCGACTATCGCCAAGTTCCAGCGCGAACTGTCGGCCATGGGCTACAAGCACCAGTTCATCACCCTGGCTGGCATTCACAACATGTGGCACAGCATGTTCAACCTGGCGCACGACTACGCCCGCAACGACATGACCGCCTACGTGAAGCTGCAGGAGCAAGAGTTCGCTGACGCCGCCAAGGGTTACACCTTTGTGGCGCACCAGCAGGAAGTGGGCACCGGCTACTTCGACGACATGACCACCGTGATCCAGGGCGGCACCTCGTCCGTGACCGCACTGACCGGCTCGACCGAAGAAGAGCAGTTTCACTAAGTAGCGAGTACACGGCCAGTACGGCCCCACGGAAGACCTAACCGCACTGCCGCTTGATCTGACGCCCAGACTGGTTCGGGGCGTTTTTTTTGCCTGCTTGAAAAACCCACATATCATCTGTGGGAGCTGGCTTGCCTGCGATAGCGGTGGAGCAGTCGAAAAATCTGCTACTGACCCACCGCTATCGCAGGCAAGCCTGCTCCCACCTTAACCGTGTCGAACCTTGGGTTTTTGCGCAAAACATTGACCTGGAGCGGTATTTGCCTGAATCAAATCGGTTACAAGATCCCCTCCAGCAACTAGCAGCAACCCAGCAAGTAACAACAACTTCCCGCGCCACACGAGAAACATTCGCTTAAACCCCACGCAAACAATATTCATTATCATTTAGCGCATGAAAACTTCTTTACAGCTTAAACAAAACACATTTGATTAAATGCCCGCTAATGCCCGGCCCACAAGGGCTACAGCCCCAAGAAGGTGCACTATGTGCTTATTCCATCGAATAATTTCGCTATCGGAATTTTACTTGCCCGGTGTTTAGCCATAAAATCACCGCGATTGATTGCGCTGCGACATATCGTCACTGCATCGTTACTTTTTCGAGCTCAGAGACCTTTGCTCTCTGTTAAGGATTTCCAGCATGACCGAAGCGACAGGACTCATGGCCCACAACTGGGGCTTTGCCATTTTCCTCCTCGGTGTTGTCGGCCTTTGTGCCTTCATGCTCGGCGTCTCCAGCCTCCTCGGGTCAAAAGCCTGGGGCCGCAGCAAAAATGAACCGTTCGAGTCCGGCATGCTGCCTACAGGTGGCGCCCGCTTGCGGCTCTCAGCCAAATTCTATCTGGTCGCGATGCTGTTCGTGATCTTCGATATCGAAGCCCTCTTTCTCTTTGCCTGGTCTGTGTCCGTCCGCGAAAGCGGCTGGACCGGATTCGTCGAAGCCCTCGTTTTCATAGCAATTCTGTTGGCAGGCCTTGTCTACCTATTCCGAGTGGGCGCCCTTGACTGGGCTCCGGAAGCTCGTCGTAAGCGGCAAGCGAAGCTGAAACAATGAGGCTTTGGCGATGCAATACAATCTCACCAGGATCGACCCGGATGCTCCTAACGATCAGTACCCTATCGGCGAACGGGAAACCGTTTCCGATCCGTTAGAAGATCAAGTCCACAAAAACATCTACATGGGCAAACTCGAAGACGTGCTGAGTGGCGCGGTCAACTGGGGGCGTAAAAACTCCCTGTGGCCGTACAACTTCGGCCTTTCGTGCTGCTACGTGGAAATGACCACCGCCTTCACGGCGCCCCACGACATCGCGCGCTTTGGCGCCGAAGTTATCCGGGCATCACCACGCCAGGCGGATTTCATGGTTATCGCCGGCACCTGCTTTATCAAGATGGCGCCGATCATTCAGCGTCTCTACGAGCAAATGCTCGAGCCAAAGTGGGTTATCTCCATGGGTTCGTGCGCCAACTCCGGTGGCATGTACGACATCTACTCCGTCGTTCAAGGGGTGGACAAGTTCCTGCCCGTGGACGTCTACGTGCCTGGCTGCCCGCCCCGCCCTGAAGCTTTTCTGCAAGGCTTGATGCTGTTGCAGGAGTCGATCGGCAAGGAGCGTCGTCCGCTTTCCTGGGTGGTCGGTGATCAAGGCGTTTATCGCGCCGAGATGCCGTCACAAAAGGAACAGCGCCGCGAACAGCGAATCGCAGTCACCAACCTGCGCAGCCCCGACGAAGTCTGATCCAGCACCGCTTCTTTTATAGAACGAAAACCTGGCTTCATTCTTTACGTTGACCGAAAGCGATAAAAAAACCATGACTACAGGCAGTGCTCTGTACATCCCGCCTTATAAGGCAGACGACCAGGATGTGGTTGTCGAACTCAATAACCGTTTTGGCCCTGACGCCTTCACCGCCCAGGCCACGCGCACCGGTATGCCGGTGCTGTGGGTGGCGCGGGCCAAGCTCGTCGAAGTCCTGAGCTTCCTGCGCAACCTGCCCAAGCCGTACGTCATGCTCTATGACCTGCATGGCGTGGACGAGCGTCTGCGCACCAAGCGTCAAGGCTTGCCGAGCGGCGCCGATTTCACCGTGTTCTACCACTTGATGTCGCTGGAACGTAACAGCGACGTGATGATCAAGGTCGCCCTCTCTGAAAGCGACCTGAGCGTCCCGACCGTTACCGGTATCTGGCCGAATGCCAGCTGGTACGAGCGTGAAGTCTGGGACATGTTCGGTATCGACTTCCCGGGCCACCCGCACCTGACGCGCATCATGATGCCGCCGACCTGGGAAGGTCACCCGCTGCGCAAGGACTTCCCGGCGCGCGCCACCGAATTCGACCCGTTCAGCCTCAACCTCGCCAAGCAACAGCTTGAAGAAGAGGCTGCACGCTTCCGTCCGGAAGACTGGGGCATGAAACGCTCCGGCACCAACGAGGACTACATGTTCCTCAACCTGGGCCCGAACCACCCTTCGGCTCACGGTGCCTTCCGTATCATCCTGCAACTGGACGGCGAAGAAATCGTCGACTGCGTGCCGGACATCGGCTACCACCACCGTGGTGCCGAGAAGATGGCCGAGCGTCAGTCCTGGCACAGCTTCATCCCGTACACCGACCGTATCGACTACCTCGGCGGCGTGATGAACAACCTGCCGTACGTGCTCTCGGTCGAGAAGCTGGCCGGTATCAAGGTGCCGGACCGCGTCGACACCATCCGCATCATGATGGCCGAGTTCTTCCGGATCACCAGCCACCTGCTTTTCCTGGGTACTTATATCCAGGACGTTGGCGCCATGACCCCGGTGTTCTTCACCTTCACCGACCGTCAGCGCGCCTACAAGGTCATCGAAGCCATTACCGGTTTCCGTCTGCACCCGGCCTGGTATCGCATCGGCGGCGTGGCCCACGACCTGCCGAACGGCTGGGAGCGCCTGGTCAAGGAATTCATCGACTGGATGCCCAAGCGTCTGGACGAGTACCAAAAGGCTGCGCTGGACAACAGCATCCTCAAGGGTCGTACCATCGGCGTTGCCGCCTACAACACCAAAGAGGCCCTGGAATGGGGTGTCACCGGTGCCGGCCTGCGTTCCACCGGTTGCGACTTCGACCTGCGTAAAGCACGTCCGTATTCCGGCTACGAGAACTTCGAATTCGAGATTCCGACGGCCGCGAATGGCGATGCCTACGACCGTTGCATCGTGCGCGTCGAAGAAATGCGCCAGAGCCTGAAGATCATCGAGCAGTGCATGCGCAACATGCCGGCCGGCCCGTACAAGGCGGATCACCCGCTGACCACGCCGCCGCCTAAAGAGCGCACGCTGCAGCACATCGAAACCCTGATCACGCACTTCCTGCAAGTTTCGTGGGGCCCGGTGATGCCGGCCAACGAATCCTTCCAGATGATTGAAGCGACCAAGGGTATCAACAGTTATTACCTGACGAGCGATGGCGGCACCATGAGCTACCGCACCCGTATTCGCACCCCAAGCTTCCCGCACTTGCAGCAGATCCCTTCGGTGATCAAAGGCGAGATGGTCGCGGACTTGATTGCGTACCTGGGTAGTATCGATTTCGTTATGGCCGACGTGGACCGCTAAGCATGAACAGCACGCTTATCCAAACAGATCGTTTCACCTTGAGTGAAACCGAGCGCTCGGCCATCGAGCACGAGCTGCATCACTACGAAGACCCGCGCGCGGCGTCGATCGAAGCCTTGAAGATCGTTCAGAAGGAACGTGGCTGGGTGCCGGACGGCGCCCTCTACGCCATCGGCGAACTGCTCGGCATCCCCGCCAGCGACGTTGAAGGGGTGGCCACGTTCTACAGCCAGATCTTCCGTCAGCCGGTCGGCCGCCACATCATTCGCGTGTGCGACAGCATGGTCTGCTACATCGGTGGCCACGAGTCGGTGGTCAGCGAGATCCAGAACAAGCTGGGCATCGGCCTCGGCCAAACCACTCCGGACGGGCGCTTCACGCTGCTGCCGGTGTGCTGCCTGGGTAACTGCGACAAGGCGCCGGCGTTGATGATCGACGACGACACATTCGGTGACGTGCAGCCTGCTGGCGTGACCCAATTGCTTGAGGGCTACCCATGACCCTTACATCTTTCGGCCCGGCCAACCTGATCAAGCGTTCGCCTGAAACCCACCCGCTGACCTGGCGCCTGCGTGACGACGGCGAGCCGGTATGGCTCGACGAATACCAGGCCAAGAACGGTTACGCGGCGGCGCGCAAAGCCTTCGCCGACATGGCCCAGGACGATATCGTCCAGACCGTCAAAGACGCCGGCCTCAAGGGCCGCGGCGGCGCAGGCTTCCCCACCGGTGTTAAGTGGGGCCTGATGCCCAAAGACGAATCCATCAACATCCGTTACCTGCTGTGCAACGCGGACGAGATGGAGCCGAACACCTGGAAAGACCGCATGCTGATGGAGCAACTGCCCCATCTGCTGATCGAAGGCATGCTGATCAGCGCCCGCGCGCTGAAAACCTACCGGGGCTACATCTTCCTGCGTGGCGAATACACCACCGCCGCCAAGCACCTCAACCGTGCCGTGGAAGAAGCCAAGGCCGCTGGCCTGTTGGGCAAGAACATCCTCGGTTCGGGTTTTGACTTCGAACTGTTCGTACACACCGGCGCCGGGCGTTATATCTGCGGTGAAGAAACCGCACTGATCAACTCCCTCGAAGGCCGCCGTGCCAACCCACGCTCCAAGCCGCCCTTCCCTGCCGCCGTGGGCGTGTGGGGCAAGCCGACTTGCGTGAACAACGTTGAAACCCTGTGCAACGTGCCGGCGATCATCGCCGACGGCGTGGACTGGTACAAATCGTTGGCCCGTGAAGGCAGTGAAGACATGGGCACCAAGCTCATGGGCTTCTCCGGCAAGGTCAAGAACCCTGGCCTGTGGGAGCTGCCGTTCGGCGTCACCGCACGCGAGCTGTTCGAGGACTACGCCGGCGGCATGCGCGACGGTTACACCTTGAAAGCCTGGCAGCCAGGCGGTGCCGGTACCGGCTTCCTGCTCCCTGAGCACCTCGACGCACAAATGTATGCCGGCGGCATCGGCAAGGTGGGCACCCGGATGGGTACCGGCCTGGCGATGGCGGTCGACAACACGGTGAACATGGTCTCGCTGCTGCGCAACATGGAGCAGTTCTTCTCCCGCGAATCCTGCGGTTTCTGCACTCCGTGCCGTGATGGTTTGCCATGGAGCGTCAAGCTCTTGATGGCGATCGAGAAAGGTGAAGGCCAGCCAGGCGACATCGAGACCCTGCTGGGTCTGGTCGGTTTCCTCGGCCCAGGCAAGACCTTCTGTGCTCACGCACCGGGCGCCGTGGAGCCATTGGGCAGCGCCATCAAATACTTCCGTTCAGAGTTCGAAGCCGGCATCGCGCCTACCAGCGCCGCCGTCCCGCCTCTGGCAAGGCCGATCGTAGTCGGCGCATAACGCTTTAAAGGGCGAAGGGTCCGTGCCCTTCGCCTTCTCATGGGCTGACGCCGTAAAGGCTGTGTTGATGCCCATGAATAACAAGATTCCATTAGCCACGCCCGCTGACAACGGGCCAACGAAGAACTTTGAACCATGGCCACTATCCACGTAGACGGCAAAGCGCTCGAAGTCGATGGGGCAGACAACCTGTTACAGGCATGTCTCTCACTAGGCCTCGACATCCCGTATTTCTGCTGGCACCCCGCGCTTGGTAGCGTCGGTGCCTGTCGCCAGTGTGCGGTCAAGCAGTACACCGACGAGAACGACACCCGTGGTCGTATCGTCATGTCCTGCATGACCCCAGCCACCGACAACACCTGGATCTCCATCGAAGATGAAGAATCCAAGGCGTTCCGCGCCAGTGTCGTCGAATGGCTGATGACCAACCACCCGCACGACTGCCCGGTCTGTGAGGAAGGCGGTCACTGCCACCTGCAAGACATGACGGTGATGACCGGCCACAACGAGCGCCGTTATCGCTTCACCAAACGTACCCACCAGAACCAGGACCTCGGCCCGTTCATTTCGCACGAAATGAACCGCTGCATCGCCTGCTACCGTTGCGTGCGTTTCTATAAAGACTACGCTGGCGGCACCGACCTGGGCGTATTCGGCGCACACGACAACGTGTACTTCGGTCGCGTTGAAGACGGCGTGCTCGAAAGCGAGTTCTCCGGCAACCTCACCGAGGTCTGCCCGACCGGTGTGTTCACCGACAAGACTCACTCCGAGCGCTACAACCGTAAGTGGGACATGCAGTTCTCGCCGAGCATCTGCCATGGCTGCTCCAGCGGTTGCAACATTTCCCCGGGCGAGCGCTACGGTGAGCTGCGTCGGATCGAAAACCGCTTCAACGGTTCGGTCAACCAGTACTTCCTGTGCGACCGTGGCCGTTTCGGCTATGGCTACGTCAACCGCGAAGACCGCCCACGCCAGCCGCTGTTGGCCGGTGGCGCCAAGCTGAGCCTGGACGACGCGCTGGATAAAGCCGCCGACCTGCTGCGCGGCCGCAACATCGTCGGTATCGGTTCGCCGCGCGCCAGCCTCGAAAGCAACTACGCGTTGCGCGAGCTGGTGGGTGCCGAGCACTTCTACTCCGGTATCGAAGCCGGTGAATTGGAGCGCATCCGCCTGGTCCTGCAAGTGCTGAACGACAGCCCGCTGCCAGTTCCGAACATGCGCGACATCGAAGACCACGATGCGATCTTCGTCCTCGGTGAAGACCTGACCCAGACCGCCGCGCGTATTGCGCTGTCGTTGCGTCAGTCGGTCAAAGGCAAGGCCGAAGACATGGCCGACGCCATGCGCGTACAGCCCTGGCTTGACGCCGCGGTAAAAAACATCGGCCAGCACGCGCTGAACCCGCTGTTTATCGCAAGCCTGGCTGAAACCAAGCTCGACGACATCGCCGAAGAATGCGTTCACGCAGCGCCGGATGACCTGGCCCGCATCGGCTTCGCCGTGGCCCACGCCCTCGACGCCAGCGCGCCTGCCGTCGAAGGCCTGGACGCTGAAGCCGTTGAACTGGCCCAGCGCATCGCCGACGCCCTGCTCGCGGCCAAGCGCCCATTGATCATTGCCGGCACCTCGCTGGGTTCCAAGGCGCTGATTGAGGCTGCTGCGAATATCGCGAAGGCTTTGAAGCTGCGCGACAAGAACGGTTCCATCAGCCTGGTCGTGCCGGAAGCCAACAGCCTCGGCCTGGCGATGCTCGGTGGCGAGTCCCTGGACGCGGCCCTGCAAGCGGTGACCGACGGCAACGCCGACGCCATCGTGGTACTGGAAAACGACCTGTACACCCGCACCGATTCGGCCAAGGTCGACGCCGCGCTGGACGCCGCCAAAGTACTGATCGTGGCCGACCACCAGAAGACCGCCACCAGCGAGCGTGCCGACCTGGTACTGCCAGCTGCCACCTTCGCCGAAGGCGACGGTACCCTGGTCAGCCAGGAAGGCCGCGCCCAGCGCTTCTTCCAGGTGTTCGATCCGAAGTACATGGACGCCAGCATCCTGGTTCACGAAGGCTGGCGCTGGCTGCATGCCCTGCGCGCTACCCTGCTGAATCAACCGATCGACTGGACCCAGCTCGACCACGTGACCGCTGCTGCCGCCGCAAGCGCCCCGCAGCTGGCCCGTATCGTCGACGCTGCGCCGTCCGCCTCGTTCCGCATCAAGGGCATGAAGCTGGCCCGTGAACCGCTGCGTTACTCCGGCCGTACGGCCATGCGCGCCGACATCAGCGTGCACGAGCCGCGTACCCCACAAGACCCGGATACCGCGTTTGCCTTCTCCATGGAAGGTTACTCGGGCTCGGTCGAGCCACGTCAGCAGGTGCCATTCGCCTGGTCGCCGGGCTGGAACTCGCCGCAAGCTTGGAACAAGTTCCAGGACGAAGTCGGTGGTCACATCCGCGCTGGCGACCCGGGCACCCGCCTGATCGAAAGCACCGATGACTCACTGAACTGGTTCGCTGCCGTACCGCGTCCATTCAACCCGGCTCAGGGCACCTGGCAGGTTGTGCCGTTCTTCCACCTGTTCGGCAGCGAAGAGACCTCTTCCAAAGCCGCGCCGGTGCAAAGTCGCATTCCTGAAGCCTACGTGTCGGTAGCCAAGTCCGAAGCCGACCGCCTGGGCGTCAACGACGGTGCCCTGCTCAGCCTGAACGTGGCCGGCAAGACCCTGCGTCTGCCGCTGCGTATCAACGATGAGTTGGGTGCTGGCCTGGTTGCACTGCCTAAAGGCCTTGCCGGTATTCCACCTGCGATCTTTGGCAAAACCGTTGACGGTCTGCAGGAGGCAGCGCAATGACTTGGTTCACGCCGGAAGTAATTGACGTGATCATTTCGGTGGTCAAGGCCATCGTGATCCTGTTGGCCGTGGTCGTTGCGGGCGCCCTGCTCAGCTTCGTCGAACGTCGCCTGCTGGGCTGGTGGCAGGACCGTTACGGTCCGAACCGCGTTGGCCCATTCGGCATGTTCCAGATCGCCGCCGACATGCTGAAAATGTTCTTCAAGGAAGACTGGACCCCGCCGTTTGCCGACAAGGTGATCTTCACCCTGGCACCGGTCGTGGCCATGAGCGCCTTGCTGATCGCCTTCGCGATCATCCCGATCACCCCGACCTGGGGCGTGGCGGACCTGAACATCGGCTTGCTGTTCTTCTTCGCCATGGCCGGCTTGTCGGTCTACGCGGTGCTGTTCGCCGGTTGGTCGAGTAACAACAAGTTCGCCCTGCTGGGCAGCTTGCGGGCCTCAGCCCAGACCGTGTCCTACGAAGTGTTCATGGGCCTCGCGCTGATGGGCATCGTGGTGCAGGTCGGCTCGTTCAACATGCGCGACATCGTCGAGTACCAGGCGCAGAACCTGTGGTTCATCATTCCGCAGTTCTTCGGCTTCTGCACCTTCTTCATCGCTGGCGTCGCCGTGACTCACCGTCACCCGTTCGACCAGCCGGAAGCGGAACAGGAACTGGCTGACGGTTACCACATTGAATACGCCGGCATGAAATGGGGCATGTTCTTCGTTGGCGAGTACATCGGCATCATCTTGATCTCGGCCCTGCTGGTCACGCTGTTCTTCGGCGGCTGGCACGGTCCGTTCGGCATCCTGCCGCAGTTGGCGTTCTTCTGGTTCTTCCTGAAGACCGCGTTCTTCATCATGTTGTTTATCCTGCTGCGCGCTTCCATTCCGCGTCCACGATACGACCAGGTGATGGATTTCAGCTGGCGCTTCTGCCTGCCGCTGACCCTGATCAATTTGCTGGTGACGGCTGCCGTTGTGTTGTTGAACACGCCAGCCGGCGCGGTTCAGTGAGGATTTGACCCATGTTCAAATATATTGGCGACATCGTTAAGGGTACCGGTACCCAGTTGCGAAGCCTGGTGATGGTGTTCGGTCACGGCTTTCGCAAACGCGACACCTTGCAATACCCGGAAGAAGCGGTGTACCTGCCGCCGCGCTATCGCGGCCGTATCGTACTGACCCGCGACCCCGATGGCGAAGAGCGTTGCGTAGCCTGCAACCTGTGTGCCGTGGCGTGCCCGGTGGGTTGTATCTCCCTGCAGAAAGCTGAAACCGAAGACGGTCGCTGGTACCCGGACTTCTTCCGCATCAACTTCTCGCGCTGCATCTTCTGCGGCCTCTGTGAGGAAGCTTGCCCGACCACCGCAATCCAGCTGACACCGGATTTCGAGATGGCCGAGTTCAAACGTCAGGACCTGGTGTACGAGAAAGAAGATCTGCTGATCTCTGGTCCCGGTAAAAACCCTGATTACAACTTCTATCGTGTTGCAGGTATGGCCGTTGCCGGTAAGCCGAAGGGCGCCGCACAAAACGAAGCCGAGCCGATCAACGTGAAGAGCTTGCTGCCTTAAGGAAGAAAGATGGAATTCGCTTTCTATTTCGCGTCCGGTATTGCAGTGGTGTCCACGCTTCGCGTGATCACCAACACCAATCCTGTGCACGCCCTGCTCTACCTGATCATTTCGTTGATCGCCGTGGCCATGACCTTTTTCAGCCTCGGCGCACCGTTCGCCGGTGTGCTGGAAGTGATCGCCTACGCCGGCGCCATCATGGTGCTGTTCGTGTTTGTGGTGATGATGCTCAACCTCGGGCCGGCCTCGGTCGCCCAGGAACGTGTCTGGCTCAAGCCCGGCATCTGGCTCGGCCCGGTCATCCTGGCAGCCTTGCTGCTGGGTGAACTGCTGTATGTACTGTTCGCTCACCAGAGCGGCCAGGCCATCGGCCACACCACCGTAGACGCGAAAGCCGTGGGCGTCAGCCTGTTCGGCCCGTACCTGCTGGTGGTCGAACTGGCTTCGATGCTGCTGCTCGCGGCAGCCATCACCGCCTTCCACTTGGGCCGCAACGAAGCCAAGGAGCAATGACGATGCCTGCTATCCCTTTGGAGCATGGTCTGGCGGTCGCCGGCATCCTGTTCTGCCTTGGCCTGGTCGGCCTGATGGTTCGCCGTAACATTCTGTTTGTGTTGATGAGCCTGGAAATCATGATGAACGCCGCCGCACTGGCGTTCGTTGTTGCAGGTAGCCGATGGGCGCAGCCGGATGGGCAAGTCATGTTCATCCTGGTGATCAGCCTGGCAGCCGCCGAGGCCAGTATTGGCCTGGCGATCCTGCTGCAACTGTATCGTCGCTTCCACACGCTTGATATCGACGCTGCCAGTGAGATGCGCGGATGAACATGATCTTTCTGACTTTCGTATTTCCCCTGATCGGTTTCCTGCTGCTGTCGTTCTCCCGTGGACGCTGGTCGGAAAACCTGTCTGCCTTGATCGGTGTGGGGTCCATTGGCTTGTCGGCGATCGTCGCCGCCTATGTCATCTGGCAATTCAACGTGGCGCCGCCGGAAGGCGGCCACTACACCCTGGTGCTGTGGCAGTGGATGTCGGTGGACGGCTTCAAGCCCAACTTCGCCCTCTACGTCGACGGCCTGTCGATCACCATGCTCGGCGTGGTGGTGGGTGTAGGCTTCCTGATCCACCTGTTCGCGTCCTGGTACATGCGCGGTGAGGCCGGTTACTCGCGCTTCTTCTCGTACACCAACCTGTTTATCGCCAGCATGCTGTTCCTGGTCCTCGGCGATAACCTGTTGTTCCTGTACTTCGGCTGGGAAGGCGTGGGCCTGTGCTCGTACCTGTTGATCGGTTTCTACTACAGCAACCGTAACAACGGTAACGCGGCACTCAAGGCGTTTATCGTTACCCGCATCGGCGACGTGTTCATGGCCATCGGCCTGTTCATCCTGTTCCAACAGGTGGGCACGCTGAACATCCAGGAACTGCTGGTGCTGGCACCGCAGAAATTCCAGGTCGGCGACTTCTGGATCACCCTCGCTACCCTGATGCTGCTGGGTGGCGCCGTGGGTAAATCCGCACAACTGCCGCTGCAAACCTGGCTGGCGGACGCAATGGCCGGCCCTACGCCGGTGTCGGCGCTGATCCACGCGGCAACCATGGTAACTGCGGGTGTCTACCTGATCGCGCGTACCCACGGCCTGTTCACCCTGGCGCCGGAAATCCTGCATCTTGTAGGGCTGGTCGGTGGTGTGACCCTGGTTCTGGCGGGTTTTGCCGCGCTGGTGCAGACCGACATCAAGCGTATCCTCGCCTACTCGACCATGAGCCAGATCGGCTACATGTTCCTGGCCCTGGGCGTTGGCGCCTGGGACGCGGCGATCTTCCACCTGATGACCCACGCCTTCTTCAAGGCCCTGCTGTTCCTTGCCTCCGGTGCGGTGATCGTTGCCTGCCACCACGAGCAGAACATCTTCAAGATGGGCGGCCTGTGGAAGAAACTGCCGTTGGCCTACGCCAGCTTCATCGTCGGTGGTGCCGCGCTGGCTGCCCTGCCGTTGGTGACCGCAGGTTTCTACTCCAAGGACGAAATCCTCTGGGAAGCCTTTGCCAGCGGTAACCAGAACCTGCTGTACGCAGGCCTGGTCGGTGCCTTCATGACCTCGCTGTACACCTTCCGCCTGATCTTCATCACCTTCCACGGTGAAGCCAAGACCGAAGCGCACGCAGGCCACGGCATCTCCCACTGGTTGCCACTGTCGGTGCTGATCATCCTGTCGACTTTCATCGGCGCCATGATCACCCCGCCACTGGCCGGTGTACTGCCGGAAAGCGCCGGCCATGCCGGTGGCGCCGCCAAGCACAGCCTGGAAATCGCCTCGGGTGCCATCGCCATCGCCGGTATCCTGCTGGCCGCGCTGCTGTTCCTGGGCAAGCGTCGCTTCGTCACAGCCGTGGCCAACAGTGGCATTGGCCGCTTCCTCTCGGCCTGGTGGTTCGCTGCGTGGGGCTTCGACTGGATCTACGACAAACTGTTCGTCAAGCCTTACCTTGCGATCAGCCACATTCTGCGCAAAGACCCGCTCGACCAGACCATTGGTTTGATCCCGCGCGCCGCCAAGGCCGGTCACACCGCCCTGAGCCGCAGCGAGACGGGCCAATTGCGTTGGTATGCCGCTTCCATGGCCGTCGGTGCCGTGCTGGTGATCGGCGCCATCGTGGTGGTAGCGGCATGACCATGTCTATGAACCGTGCGAACATTGCCAACTTTGCGAACTTGCAAAAGGAAACGAGCCCGTCATGATTCTGCCCTGGCTAATCCTGATCCCCTTTATCGGCGGCCTGCTCTGCTGGATGGGTGAACGCTTCGGCGCCACCCTCCCCCGCTGGATTGCGTTGCTGACCATGTCCCTGGAACTCGCGCTCGGCCTCTGGCTGTGGGCCCACGGTGACTATTCATTCGCTCCGGCACCGGGTGTCGATCCAACCTTCGCGCTTGAATTCAAGCACGTGTGGATCCAGCGCTTCGGCATCAACGTGCACCTGGCCCTCGACGGCCTGTCACTGTTGATGATTTTGCTGACCGGCTTGCTGGGTATCCTCTCGGTACTCTGCTCCTGGAAAGAAATTCAGCGTCACGTGGGCTTCTTCCACCTGAACCTGATGTGGATCCTGGGCGGCGTTGTCGGCGTGTTCCTGGCGCTGGACCTGTTCATGTTCTTCTTCTTCTGGGAAATGATGCTGGTGCCGATGTACTTCCTCATCGCGCTCTGGGGTCACAGTTCTTCGGACGGCAAGAAAACCCGGATCTACGCGGCGACCAAGTTCTTCATCTTCACCCAGGCTTCCGGCCTGATCATGTTGGTGGCGATCCTGGGTCTGGTACTGGTCAATTTCAACACCACTGGCGTGATTACCTTCAACTACGCCGACCTGTTGAAAACCAAGATGTCGCTGACCACCGAGTACATCCTGATGCTGGGCTTCTTCATCGCCTTCGCGGTGAAGCTGCCGGTGGTGCCGTTCCACTCCTGGCTGCCTGATGCTCACGCCCAGGCGCCGACCGCAGGCTCCGTCGACCTCGCCGGTATCCTGTTGAAGACCGCTGCTTATGGTCTGCTGCGTTTCGCCCTGCCCCTGTTCCCGAATGCCTCGGCCGAGTTCGCGCCGATCGCCATGACCCTGGGTCTGATCGGGATCTTCTACGGTGCATTCCTGGCTTTTGCGCAAACCGACATCAAGCGTCTGATTGCCTTCTCGTCCGTTTCCCACATGGGTTTCGTACTGATCGGCATCTACTCCGGCAGCCAACTGGCGCTGCAAGGCGCGGTGATCCAGATGTTGGCCCACGGTGTCTCGGCCGCCGCACTGTTTATCCTCAGTGGTCAGCTGTACGAGCGCTTGCACACCCGTGACATGCGTGAAATGGGTGGCGTGTGGTCGCGCATCGCGTACCTGCCGGCCATCAGCCTGTTCTTCGCCGCCGCATCCCTGGGCTTGCCGGGCACCGGTAACTTCATCGGCGAGTTCCTGATCCTGATGGGTTCGTTCGTACACACGCCGTGGATCAGCGCTATTGCTACCTCGGGCCTGGTGTTTGGTTCGGTTTACTCGCTGATCATGATCCACCGCGCCTACTTCGGCCCGGCCAAGTCCGACACCGTCCTGCAAGGGATGGATGCTCGCGAACTGATCATGGTGCTCGGCCTTGCGGTGCTGCTGATCTACATCGGTGTGTACCCGCAACCGTTCCTGGACACTTCTGCCGCGACGATGCATGGCGTGCAGCAGTGGATCGGCACCGCCTTCTCTCAACTCGCTTCGGCCCGGTAAGAGCGCTATGGAATTCACGATCCAACACTTTATCGCGCTTGCGCCGCTGCTGATTACCAGCCTCACCGTTGTGGCGGTGATGCTGGCAATCGCCTGGCGCCGCAATCACTCGCAAACGTTCCTGCTGTCGTGTGCCGGTCTTAACCTGGCCCTGCTGTCGATCATCCCGGCACTCAAGGTCGCGCCATTGGCCGTGACCCCGCTGATGATGGTCGATGACTTCGCGCTGCTGTACATCGCGTTGATCCTCGTTGCCACCCTGGCCTGCGTCACTCTCGCCCACGCCTACCTCGGCGAAGGCGGCACCGGCTACCCTGGCAACAAGGAAGAGCTGTACCTGCTGATTCTGCTGGCTGCGGCCGGTGGCATCGTGCTGGTCAGCGCTCAGCACCTGGCCGGCTTGTTCATCGGCCTGGAACTGCTGTCGATCCCGACCTACGGCTTGGTGGCTTATGCCTTCTTCAACAAGCGCTCCCTGGAAGCCGGCATCAAGTACATGGTGCTGTCGGCGGCCGGTTCCGCGTTCCTGTTGTTCGGTATGGCGCTGCTCTACGCAGAGGCCGGCAACCTGAGCTTCACCGGTATCGGTCACGCCCTGGCGGCCACCAACATGCCCGCGCCGATTGCCCAACTGGGCCTGGCGATGATGCTGATCGGCCTGGCGTTCAAGCTGTCCCTGGTACCGTTCCACCTGTGGACCCCGGACGTGTACGAGGGCGCCCCGGCGCCAGTGGCCGCGTTCCTGGCCACGGCGTCGAAGGTTGCCGTGTTTGCGGTGATGGTGCGTTTGTTCCAGATCTCGCCTGCGGCCAACACCGGCGTGCTGAGCACCGTGCTGACCGTGATCGCCATTGCGTCGATCCTGTTCGGTAACCTGCTGGCCCTGACCCAGAACAACCTCAAGCGTCTGCTCGGTTATTCTTCCATCGCGCACTTCGGCTACCTGCTGATCGCCCTGGTGGCGAGCAAAGGCCTGGCCGTGGAAGCCATGGGCGTGTACTTGGTTACCTACGTGATCACCAGCCTGGGTGCATTCGGCGTGATTACGCTGATGTCCTCGCCGTTCAAAGGCCGTGACGCCGACGCCCTGTACGAATACCGCGGCCTGTTCTGGCGCCGTCCGTACCTGACCGCCGTGCTCACCGTGATGATGCTGTCCCTGGCCGGTATCCCGCTGACCGCAGGCTTTATCGGCAAGTTCTACATCGTTGCCACCGGTGTTGAAGCCCACGAATGGTGGTTGGTTGCCTCGTTGGTACTGGGCAGCGCCATCGGCGTGTTCTACTACCTGCGCGTGATGGTCACTCTGTACCTGATCGAGCCAAACCTGCGCCGCGTAGACGCCGAGCTGCACTGGGAACAGAAGGCAGGCGGCGTGATGCTGCTGGCCATCGCCCTGCTCGCGTTCTTCCTGGGCGTGTACCCACAACCGTTGCTCACCCTGGTGCAGCACGCGGTACTGGGCGTTTGATCGCTTAGCTTGATGCAGTAAACGAAACGGCGCCTTCGGGCGCCGTTTTGCGTTTCTGGAGTTTCAATTCTTTTACCCTCCCCTGTGCGTTGAAATTTCCTTCCTCCTCTACCTCTTTGTCTGGCATCCAGCCGCTGAACCTAGCCGTATGGTGATTGTGTTTTAGGAAAGTTCCCACAGCCAGGTCACTTGACCCCGGGCGCGTGGGCCACCACACTATACGCAGGCTACGTACAGAACATGGATGCTCTATTTATCGAGTTGCCGGCCTTTGAACGGCATCGCAGGGACTATCTGAGTGACGAGCTATTCCAAGGCTTTCAACAGGAGTTGATGAAGCACCCGCAAGCGGGCGACGTGATCGAGGGAACCGGCGGGTTGCGCAAGGTCCGTTTCGTCGATGAGCGACGCAACAAAGGCAAACGCGGGGGCTTGCGGGTCATTTACTACTGGTGGTCGGGCGGCACGCAATTCTGGTTGTTCACCCTGTACGGCAAACACGAACAGGACGACCTTACGCCCAACCACAAGAAAGCCCTAAAACACATGCTGGACAGGGAAATCAAAGCGAGAACACATGATGAAACGTGAAATCTTTTCCGAACTGGTCGAAGGCTTCGACGCCCTGGCCGAAGAACGCCAAGGCAAAGTCACACTGCGGACCCACAAGGTCCATCTCAACAACCTGGCACCCCTGAGCGCCGAAGAAGTGGTCGCCGTGCGCCAACAGCTCAACCTCTCGCGCTCGGTGTTCGCCATGTACCTGCGCACCAACGTACGCACCCTGGAAAACTGGGAACAAGGCCGCGCCAAGCCCAACGCCCAGGCCACCACCTTGATTCGGCTGGTGGCACGCTTTCCGGAAACCGTGGCGCAGCTCGCTGCGCTAGGCTGAAGAATCACCTTATGGCTTGCCCGCTCGTTGTGGCGAGCGGACTTATTGTGGCTTGCGGGCTTGTTGTGGCGAGCGGGCTTGCCCCGCGTTGGAGTGCGTAGCGCTCCCAATAAAGCCACCTCGGTATTCCTGAATAACCCCGGCCGGCAGGTTTTGGGGCTGCTTCGCAGCCCAACGCGGGGCAAGCCCGCTCGCCACAACAAGTCCACTCACCACAAAAAAACATTACCGCCCAAAAACTTACTGCACACCAAATCCACCGAGCATATCGGCAAACGTGTCGCTGTCTGGCAACCCCTCGCCCACCCAAAGTGACGGCGCTACGCATGGCGAGCCCTCGGTCCAGAACAGCGAATGGCGCGCCAGCGGTTCGATCTGGGCACTCAGTTGCGGCATGCCGTCGCCGATATGCTCAGGGTCGGGCAAAGCAAACCACCGCGCCGGCGGTGCCACGCTGTTGGCGTAGCTCGCCGGCGGCCAGCCTCCTGGTAATGCCATCCCCAGCATCGCCTCGTCGAAAGCCTCCAGGGAAAAGCCTTCATTCAATGCCGACAATGCCAGACACTCCAACCGGCCATACCAAAAAGCATCGCCTTCCAGCCGAGCAAGCAGCGGCACATCCTCCCCGGCGCAGGCCAGGGTCAACGGAAAATAACGCCCCACCCGGTCCACACTGGGAATCATCACGCCCGCCCATCCCTGCTCACCACAGACACCCGCCGCCAAGGCAAAGCGCCAGATCGGGCTGCACAGGTAAACCTGGAGCCACTGTGACCCCAGCCGCTCGCGACTGCACTGCAAACCGCCCTGCAGCCATGCATCCCAGGGTTGCAAAAACGTTGGGGGCAAACGGCGACTGACAAAATCCCCATGGCTTGCGACCTTGCCGAAAAATCCATGCATGGCTGATCCTTAAAAGCTGGAAGGACAATGGAATTGCTCGGCGCCATCACGGCGAAACGGATTGATCACACTGCTGGCTCGCAACAGGTACGTCACCCGATGGCCTTCCAGGTTGAAGGTCAGTTGCAGTTGTTCGCCCTGGGCGCTGACCGCGGCCTTGTCCATCATCCGCAACCAACCCCAAGGGCCATCGCTGCGCAGCGGGCTGACCAATGCCGGCGTGGCGTCCAGGCGCACCAGGCCGCCGGACTTGCCGCTCGGCAGCGACAGGCTGGTGAAATCCGCCACGCTGCCCGCGTCGTACACTACCGGCTGGCCATCGATATCCAGTGTGACCTTGGTCAACGCCGGGTCGGCACTCAGGGTTTTCAGATCAAAACGCATTGATGGCTGACGCGCACCGGCGACGAAAAACATATCCCGCAGCCTGGCGCCGCGTTGGAACTGGTTTAGCACATCCTGGGAAATATTCAGCGCGGTCACCCCGCTGGAGCGCCAGCGCCATTGGCTGCCGCTCATATCGACATAGGCGGCGAGGTTCTTGCTGAAAAAATCGTCCATCAAGCCTCCAGGCCCGAAGAACTTGCCGAAGTCATCGGCGGTGGCATCGCGCCCGGAACTGCGCACCAACGGATAGCGCCCGTCGATGGCCACCCGGCAAAAGGGTGCGCCGGTGGCTTCCCACAGCGCATTCAAGCGCGCCTTTTCATTGCCCAAGGTCAGCGCGGAGCCAGCGGATTCCACATCGCGCAATACGCCCGCCAAAGGCGCAGGTTGGGTATCGCCGGAACGTTTCAAACGCCCCAAGACTTCGTTGGAGGGGGCCGGCGCGGCGCTGCGACGCGCCGCATCGGCACTGTCGAAAAACTGCCCGGCGTCCTTCAGCGCAACCAATACGTCGTCCAGCGGTTGCGGCCCAGTGCCACTGCCGACCAAACGGTGCAGCGCGGCGAAATGCTGGTCCACCGGGTTGGCCGAAGCGTCCGCCACCGGCGCCGGGTTATCGGCACCCAGTGCCGCTTGCAGCTTCTGGGTGGCCGCGGCGATCTTGTCGCGCACGCGTTGATCGGTGTCTTTGCTGGCCGCCGAGGTCAAGGCGCCCTCCAAGGTGGTTTCCTTTGACACTGCTTGCAGCAACGCCCGCAGCGGCGAATCAGTGGCGGCCAAGGCGTTGGTTACCAGGGACGCCTGGCCCAGGCTGGTGAGCGGCGTCACATGCACATCCGCCAGAAAGGTGTCCCATAGACGGATGTAGTCGGCGTAATACAACTGCAGCACCGCCGCCTGCATGGCCGGGTTGCCGCCGGCAATCGGCGCCGACTCCTGGCGGTCGAGCACCCAACTGTCCTTGGCCATGTCGGTCACGGCTTGCGGGGTCAAGTCGGTCAACTGACGGTAACCGGCGATGCGATACACACCACTGACCCCACGGGACAACGGCTCGCCACTGGCGCGGGTAAACAGTGACGATACGTCCCGCCCCACCGCGCTATTGACGCTCAACTCCGGCAAGTGCTGCTGCTCTACCAGGCGCTTGACCCGATTGTAGATGCGCTGGGACGCCGGCATACCGGCCAGCGCCAGGCGTACCTTGGCGATCAGCGCGCTGTCGAGTTGCACCGGTTCTGCTTCATCGTCAGCTTCCAGCAACGCAGCCACGTGATCGGACAATTGCTGCAGCCGCGCCGCAGTGGCCTGGGGCAACTCGCGACGCCAGTCAACATCGACCCAGGCCTGCACCGAGGCGGCATCAAAGAACTGCCGCTCACCGAGCATCAGGTAGGCACGCAGGGTTTCATACAGAAATTCCTGGTTGCTCGCATCGCCACGGCGCAGTGCGTTTTCCATATTGGCGACGATGTGCGGCAGCAGTGTGCTGCGCAGCAGGCGCCGATACAGCGTAACTGCACCCGCGCCGAGCTTGTTGCCCTGATACAGGCCCATTCTGCTGAGCAGCGGCACGCTGTTGTCGCCATCGCTGTAACCTCTGGGCAAGGCACGGGCGGCGTTAAGCAGTGCCAACGTCACCAGCACATCGCCTTCGGCTGGCAGCGCCTGAGCCAACTGGGCGACCTGGGTAGCGGCGCTCGACGCATCGGCGATCAACTGCAGGTTGCGGTTGTAGCTGATGGTCATCGCCGCCAGCAACAGGACAAACAGCGCCGCCGCCGTCATCCGCCCGGCGCGGCCAAGCAAACGCCGGCGACGCTCTTCCTGATGATTGACCCCGGCCAGCCCGGCTTCTTTGAAAATCACCTCGCGCAGCAACCGCGTGATGAAGTAACTGCGCCCGCTGGCCACATTGGGCGCGAGCACTTTGCGGCCCAAGCCGAACGACGCCGCCAGCGAGGTGAGCACCCGATCAATCGGGCTGCCTTCCTGGGTGCCGCTGGTGAAATACACGCCACGCAACAACGCCGGTTCCTGATAACGGTTGGCTTCGAACACCGTATTGAGAAAGCGCGTGAGGCCATCGCCGAGGGCGGCGAACTGCTGCGGGAAGCTGTAGAGCAACGCGCGGCGTGACAGATCTCGCTCCTGCTGCAAACGTTCGAGCACGCGGCGTTGCAGCTGACGCTCAAGGGCATCGAACTCGCCCGGGAATGACGCCAGCCCCATGTCCGGCTGCGGCGGTTGTGGCAGCGGGAACGTCACGCCCCAGACCTGCGCGCGTTCATCACGGCCAAAGGTCTCGAAAAACTCCGAGAAGCCGGCGAGCAAGTCGCACTTGGTGATGATCACATACACCGGAAAGCGCAAGCCCAGGCGCTCGTACAGCTCATTGATGCGCGCGCGAA
This sequence comes from Pseudomonas sp. ChxA, assembly GCF_030263855.1. Classification (NCBI taxonomy): domain Bacteria; kingdom Pseudomonadati; phylum Pseudomonadota; class Gammaproteobacteria; order Pseudomonadales; family Pseudomonadaceae; genus Pseudomonas; species Pseudomonas sp. ChxA. The sequence goes on along the minus strand of NZ_JARPMK010000001.1, from coordinate 2,844,401 downwards.
TAGCCACCGCCTGGGCCTGGCGTTGAGCCTCGGTCTGTTGCAGCAGGTCGCTGACGCTCAAGGCCACGATTACGCCGTTGACCGGGCGCTGGCGGCGGTACTTTTTGAGTAAATCAAGAAAACCGCCCCAGGCCGCTTTATCGACCTCGGTGTAGCTGTCCTGGGTGGTGTAGCGCCCGGCGGTGTCGAGCAATACGGCTTCATCGGTAAACCACCAATCACAATGCCGCGTGCCGCCCACGCCGCCGATAGCGCCGGAACCCATGGCTTCGCGCAGCGGAAACTGCAGGCCGGAATGGGTCAGCGCCGTGGTCTTGCCGCTGCCCGGCGCGCCCACAAACAGGTACCACGGCAGTTGATACAGGTACTGCCCGCTCATCTTCCAGCCAGGGTTGGCCTTGCGCAGCACCGCCATGGCCGAGCGCATGCGTTCGCCCAACTCAGCCACTTCGACCTGGCTTTCACGCACACCCGGCGCCACCACCGGCGCCTCGGCCACACCCGCCATCAAGCCACGGTTGGCACGCCAGGCGCGCCACAGGCGCCAGGCAAAGTAGCCGGCCCACACCAGCACAAACAATGCGATCAAGCCCCAACGACGGGACTCCGGCGCCAGCGGCTCGCTGCCGTTGAACGTCAGCAGCGGGCCTTCGTACCACACTAGCAGCGACAACAAGGCCACGCCGATCAACGCCAGCAACCACGGCTTGAGCAGCCACAGGACAAAGCGCTCCACCGGGGACCATAACAACGAAAAAAACGTAGAGAAGTTCATGGCTATTGCGCCTGGGAAGGGATCAACACGGTGATATCAACGCGGCGGTTGCGCGCGCGATCAGCCGCCGAATCGTTGGGAACCAGCGGCTCGGTTTCACCCCGGCCTTCGCTGCGATAACGCTCGGCCGGCCCGGCACGCTGGGCAAGCAAGCGCGCAACCGTCTTGGCCCGCGCCTGGGACAAGTCAAAGTTGGAGCCCAGCCGTGAGGTCGCCGAGGGCCGCACGTTGTCGGTATGCCCGACCACCACTACATCCCCCGGCACCGTCGCCAGGGCATCGCCGATACGCGCCAGCAAGCCGTCAAAGTTGCTCGACACCTCGGCGCTGCCCGAGGCGAATACGCCATCGCCACGCAGGGTGATCACTGAGCGGTCGGCGCCGTCCTTGACCGCCACCAGCCCTTGCGCTACTTCCGGTGCGAGGAACCCGGCCAGACGCACCGGCGCCGCAGTGGCGGGCACCGCCACCTTGAGCGGCGAAGCCACGCGGATCGAACCCAACTGGGCAAACACCGGGTCGGAGGCACGGTTGAGCAGCCAGCTGTAGGTCAGTTGCACGCTCAGCAACACCACCGCCGCCACCGAGGCCATGACCCACAACGGCACCCGCCGCAGCATCGACGCCTGGGGGGCTTCGGCGCCGCGCCAGCGGGGTGAGAGTTCCTGTTCCTGGTTGCCACGCTGCTGGTGGATCAATTGCAGCAACCGCTCGCGCAGCAACCCCAACTGATCCAGCCCGCGATCCAACACGCGATAACGACCCTCCAGCCCCAGGGCCATGCACAGGTACATCAACTCCAGCACATCGATATGGGTGCGCAGATCCTGGCTCAAGCGCTGCAGGATCATGAAGAACTTTTCACCGCCCCAAGCTTCGTTATGGAAGGTCACCAACAGGCTGCGGCTGCCCCACACGCCAGCCCCCCATGGGGTGCTGGCGATGGTTTCGTCGACCAGCGTACACAGTGCATATCGCGCCGCCGCGACGGTTTCCACATCCACTTGGCTGGCCCGCGCCTGAGCCTCGAAGGCTTGCACCGCCTGGATCAAACGCTGGCGCAGGCTTTCCAGGTCGGGCACGCTCGTCAGGGTGCGCAATGGCACCACCAGGTCAAGCAACGGGTTGGCCGCACGCACCAGCGGGTTGAGCCCCTGGCCATGAAACACCAGCGCGGCTCTTTGCACATCGCCGACGACATGGGTCGGCGCCGCAGTCCGGCGCCCACCAGGCGTTGGGATCAGCAAAGTGCGGTCCGGGTCCTGGCCGCCATCAAAAGTGTCGTTCACGTAAGTCACCTTGCCTTAGTTGCGGATCGCCCAGAACTGCATCTCCAGCCCCGGAAACACACCGGCGATGTGCATGGCAAAGCCGGCCGACTGGCTCAGCAGTTGCCAATATTCGCTGCTGCGATCGAGTTCGAAATAGGTAAAGCCGGCGTGGAACGGCAACTGCCGTGGCGCCACTGGCAGCGGGCGCAAACCGATGCCCGGCAGTTGCAGGTTGACCAGGTCGCGGATCTTCTCCACCGAGCCGATCTTGACCTGCGGCGGGAAGCCGTTGCGCACGCTTTCGGCGGACATCTGCGCTTGTACCGCCAGGATGAAGGTGGCCGAGCGCAGCAATTCCTGGTCCGGCAGCACGGCCACGCGAATGCCGTATTGACGCTCTTCCAGCGGGATCGCAATGGCGCGTACATCCATCACCGTCGACAAGGCGCGGCGCAAGTCGAGCATCACCGGGGCGAAGGTCTGCGCCAGCGCTGCGTGGCGATATACCGGGTACGCCGCGGCGCGCTTGTCGTCACGGGTAAAGGTCGCCAGTTCACCCGCCAGGGCGACAAGATCACGGTACAGTTGCTCAGGGTGCAAGCCGCTCATTGCCGACAAATGCCGCACCACAGGCAGGCTGCGGTTAAGCAGTTGCAACAGCAAAAAGTCCGCGATTTCCGCCGCGCCGCTGCCCTCCGGGCGCGTCAAACGCGAGGCCAAGGCTTCGACTCGCTGCTGCACCAGCCCCAACAGTTCATCGACAAACGCACGCAAGCGCTCGGCCGCCCGAATATACAGGCACGGTGGGCAGAATTCGCGGTCGAGCACCACGCTCTTGTCCGCGCGTTTTTCCACCACATGGGCGATGCCGAGCACGCTGTAGGCGTCAGCCACATCGCCTTCAAAGGCCAGGCGCAGGCGCAACTTGCCGATGCTCATCAACGCACTGCTGTCCAGGCCATTGCTGTCCCAGGCCTCGTATTCGCTGCTGCGATGGCGGGCGAAATTTTCAAACCCTGGGTTATTGTCGACCTCCACCACTCCGGGGCGCAGGCTCGGCAAGGCCAGCACCACTTTGAGGTCGCGGGCGTCATCCGGGATCTCCAGCGGCAGCGGCATTTCATCGTCAAACGGCAGGCCCACGGGCGTGCCGTCAGGCAATACACCGCTGTACGCGAGCAGCGACAGCTTGCCCATGGCTAACTGCTGCGGGTCGATTTCCAATTTGGAAAAGCCCCAGCCATAAGCACGCAAGGTCGCCACACGGGCTTGCAGCTGGGTCTGCAGAAAACGGTCGTGCTGTTGCAGGTGCTGGGGCTGCAAGAGCATGCCTTCGGACCAGACTACTTTGTTATTCCAGGACATAAATTCTTCTCTCAACATGGGCCGGCTGTTGTGGCGAGGGAGCTTGCTCCCGCTGGGCTGCGTAGCGGCCCCTTACTGCCTCATCCGCGCCACCTGTTCTTCATAAGCCTTGGAAAACAGCTCACCGAACAACCGCTGCAAATCCTCATCGGCGTCCCGCGCCAGATCTTCGTAACGCTCCACCAGGCGGTCCCACAAACGCGCCTTGCGCCGCGCCGGCATCCACTTGTCGAGCGCGCCGTGGGTGGTGCGGCGTTGTTCCACCCGCGCCGGGTCGAAACGCTGTACCACCGCACCGAGCGCTGCGCGCATACCGGCGATCACCGCCAGTTCATGCGCCTTGAGGTCTTCGAACGCAGCATTCATGGCCTTGACCGGGCGCATATAGGCTGGCGAATCAGCATTGAGCATCTGCGTCAGAGCACTGTCGGCGTCGGGGAAGAATTTGAGCGGGTTGTTGGAATAGGCACCGATCATGGTCATGTCGATATGGCTTTCGCGTTTGGTCAAAGCGCGCGCCATAAGTACATCCATGGTGCCGCCGGTGGCGGCGCGGAGCATTTCGCCGACCAGTTGGGCAAGTTCGGTGGGGGTGCGGGTGGTGTGCAGGTCGGGCAGGCCGAGGCCGCATAGCAGAGCCTGAAGCACCGCGCTATCACTGGTGGTTTCAGGGACGGTGCAGTGGTTCTGAATCACCTCATTATCGAGGATCGCCATCGCGGGCAAGCCCGCTCCCACAGGGGATGTGGACACACCGAGGAGTGGGTCGTAATCATCCGGGATCACCTGCGGCTCCGACGGCCACAACGGCGAGTTGAAGGCCTGCATCTGCGGTGCTACATGGTCGCTTTCGGTGCCGCGAAAAACCGGGGTCAGCGCCGGGTTCAAGCCCAGTGGATCGGACAGCGGCATCGCCCCATCAAACAGCGAATTGCCCTCCAGAATGCGCGCACCGGCCAAGTCGTCATGCAACAACACCGGCACCACCACCTCCGGGTCGCGCAGCAACGGTTGCGGTACTTCCAGCGGCGGCAACGGTACGGCCACCGGCGGTGGTGGCGGCACAAACAGCGGTGGCAGGATGCGTGTGGCCAGGGCGTCGTCTTCAACCGCCGGCGCCTGTGGCTGCTCCAGGCGCACTTGCAGCGCGTAATCGCCGATCACCAGGCGATCGCCCTCCTCCAGCAACCGTTCGCGGCCATTGCCCAACGGGCGTTCGTTGACCAGGCTGGGGTTGCTGCCGGTGTCGATGAGGTAGAACTGCTCGCCGCGCAGCTCAATGCGCGCATGCACCCGCGAGATATATTTGCCGGGATCATCGAGCGTCAGGTCATTGTCCGGCCCACGGCCAATGGAACCACCGGCCTCGGTAAAGCGGCAGATCACTTCGCCGGGCATCGGTTGGTCGCGATAGCTGTTAACCAGCAGGATCAGGTTCATAGCGGGCTCCAGAAAGGGTTACTGGCCATCGTCGGCCTCCTTGGGCGGCAGCGGCACGCCAGCCGGCCCAGTGGCGGCCGTCAGGGCCAGGGCGGTGGCGGCCGACGCAGCCTCGGGCAGCGGCAGCGGGATGATCGAAGCGACGATCATTGCCGGGGTCAGGGTCAGGAACGTCGAGCCGACTTTGAGGGTGATGGTCGCGCCCGCCTCGATCACCACGTTGGCGCCGCCCTTGATGTACATGTCCAGGCCGGCGGTCACACCGGTCTTCAGGCCGCCGTTAATGATCATGTTGGCGCCGGCGGCCATCGACACATCGCCGGTGGCCTTATCATTGCGATGGCCACCGACCGCCGAGTGCCGGTCGCCACCGACTTTTTCGCGAAGGTCCTTGTCGACCTTGGAATGGCGGTCGCCGCCGACCCAGTCGAGGGAATCCTTGAGCACGCGCTGGTCGAGGTTTTTTTGCGCGTGCAGGAACACCTGCTCCGCGCCTTTTTTGTCTTCGAAACGCAGTTCGTTGTAACCACCGCCGCCTTTCGACGAGTTGCTCTTGAGCGTCGAGCGCGTGGCGTTCTCCGGCAGCGCATACGGCGGCATCGTGTCGGCGTTGTAGACACTACCGGTCACCAGCGGCTGGTCGGGGTCACCTTCCAGAAAGCTCACCACCACTTCCTGGCCGATGCGCGGCGTATACAGCGCGCCCCAGCGCTTGCCCGCCCAGCCCTGGGCCACACGAATCCAGCACGAACTGTTCTCGTCGCGCTTGCCCTCACGGTCCCAGTGGAACTGCACCTTGATGCGCCCGTATTTGTCGGTCCAGATTTCCTCGCCCTGCTTGCCGACCACGATCGCGGTCTGCGGGCCGTGCATCAGCGGCTTGCGCGCCACACAGGGCGGGCGAAATTGCTGCTGGCGCGACAACGCCACGAACTCGCAGCTCAGCACCGGCGCCGGCTCGGCCGGTGGCGTCGGCTCGTAGGTGTCCGAGGACAATGTGTAGCGCGCCTCCACCAGCAAAAACTGCGCGTTCTGCTCGCTGCGCGGGTGCTCGGTCAAGGTCATTAAGGCACCGGGAAACAGCCCGCGTGCGCGGGTGGCACCGGTGACCCGCTGGCTGCCGGTGTGCAGCGACTCGATCAAGGTGCGCGCGTAGGTTTCGCCGCTTTTACGCTCGGTGTATTTGCCTGGGTAGTCGTAGCGCTCATGCCGCGATTGCGGGTAGCTGCCGGCCAGCGTCGACTTGGCCAGCAAATTGGCCGTGGGCTTTTCAAAGTCGAAGTCCTGCAAGGTATAGCCGCCCGGCTCCACATCGCCGCCCATGCGCCAGTCGTAGATCACCTCGCTTTCGCGCATGGCGTGGTCTTCGGCGGGCATGAAACGCACCTGGGCATAGCCCGGCGCCGGCACGTGCGCACCGTAGGAATCGGCCAGTACCAAGGTGTGACGCCCGGCGGCACTCTTGAAGTAGTAGTAGATACCCTCCTGCTCCATCAGGCGGCTGACGAAGTTGAAATCGCTTTCACGGTACTGCACGCAGTACGTCAGCGCCTTGTAGCTGCCACTCAGGCCTGAGGTGTCGACATCGGCAATGCTATAGGGCGCGAACACCTGCTTGAGGATGTCCGGCACGCTCAGTTCCTGGAAGATCCGGCAATCGCTGGCCAGGGTCAGGAACCACAGCCACGGGCGCAATACCGCCTTGTAGGTGCAGTAACGGCCCTGGCGCGTGCTGAACGAAAAGTGGCTGACGTGCCCGCTGAAGTAACGGCTGCCGCCTTTGGGCAGGTCGACCGCCACCGTCATCTGGGTCGCCAGCACGTCGTCAATATTCAGGTCGGCGCGCTCGCTGTACAGTTCCAACTGATAGTCACTGAGCTGCGACAACCCTTCCGAGGCCTGCATGCGCCGAAACAACAACACATCGGCGCCGAGCACGCTGGTAACCTGGATCTCGCGGTGAACTTGGGTCGTGGCCATAACGGTTTACCTCACGGCCTCGCCAAACGCATAGGCGAACTCGCCGTTTTCCACGCTGACCAGCACCTGCGTCGCGGGCGTGCCCAGCAGCAGACGGTTGAGGAATTCAGTACTGATCGCCGGCAGCATCGAGTTGGTGAGGATCGCGTCAATCATCCGCCCGCCGCTTTCCAGCTCAGTGCAGCGGCTGGCAATCAACTGCACCACCTCCTCACTGAAGGTAAATGGGATTTTGTGGTTGACGGCGATACGCTGCTGGATGCGCGCCAATTGCAGGCGGATGATGCTGCCGAGCATGGCGTCGCTCAGCGGGTAATACGGGATGACCACCAAGCGCCCGAGCAAGGCTGGCGGGAACACTTCCAGCAACGGCTCGCGCAGCGCCTTGGCGATCACCTCCGGCCCCGGCATGGTCTGCGGATGCCGGCACAGGCGACTGATCAGCGGCGTACCGGCATTGGTGGTGAGCAGGATCAGGGTGTTCTTGAAATCGATGATCCGGCCTTCGCCGTCTTCCATCCAGCCCTTGTCGAACACCTGGAAAAACACCTCGTGTACATCCGGGTGAGCCTTCTCCACCTCGTCCAGCAACACCACGCTGTATGGCTTGCGCCGCACCGCTTCGGTGAGCACGCCGCCTTCGCCATAGCCCACATAACCCGGCGGCGCGCCCTTGAGCGTGGAAACGGTGTGCGCCTCCTGGTACTCGCTCATGTTGATGGTGATCACATTCTGCTCGCCGCCATACAGCGACTCGGCCAGGGCCAGCGCGGTCTCGGTCTTGCCCACCCCGGAGGTGCCCGCCAGCATGAATACGCCCACCGGCTTGCCGGGGTTGTCGAGGCCCGCGCGGGAGGTCTGGATCCGCCGCGCGATCATTTCCAGCGCGTGGTCCTGGCCAATGATGCGTTGGCCGAGGCGCTCGGCCAGGCGCAGCACGTTGTCGATTTCGTTCTTGACCATGCGCCCCACCGGGATCCCGGTCCAGTCCTGCACCACCGAGGCCACGGCCTGTTCGTCGACACTGATCAGCACCAGCGGATGTTCACCCTGCTGAGCCGCCAGTTCATCCTGCAATTGGCGCAGTTCGACCAACCCGGCTTCACGATCAGATGAGTCCGCCAACTGGCTGCGCAGACGCTGGATCTGCTCCACCAGTGCCAGCTCGTTGCCCCAACGCCCTTGCACTGCATCCAGGCGCGCACGCTCGGCAACCAGCAACGCCTCGACCGACGCGCGGCGGCTGGCAGTGTCCACGCCGATGGCGGTCTCACGCTCAATAATCGCAAGCTCGGTGTCCAGCGACTCGATGCGCCGACGGCTGTCGTCCACTTCGGCCGGGGTGGCATGCAGGCTGATGGCCACGCGGGCGCAGGCGGTATCGATCAGGCTGACGGCCTTATCCGGCAGCTGGCGCGCCGGGATGTAGCGGTTGGACAAGCGCACTGCCGCCTCCAGCGCCGCATCGAGGATATGCACCTTGTGGTGGTTCTGCATGGTTTCGGCAATGCCGCGCAGCATCAGCAAGGCGCGGGCTTCGTCGGGTTCGTCGACCTGCACGGTCTGGAAACGCCGGGTCAGCGCCGGGTCTTTTTCGATGTGCTTTTTGTACTCGGCAAAGGTGGTCGCGCCGACGGTGCGCAAGGTGCCACGGGCCAGCGCCGGTTTGAGCAGGTTGGCAGCATCGCCGGTGCCCGCAGCACCACCGGCACCGACCAGGGTGTGGGTTTCGTCGATAAACAGCACCACCGGCTTGACGCTGGCCTGCACCTCGTCGATCACCGAGCGCAGGCGCTGTTCGAACTCGCCTTTCATGCTCGCGCCGGCTTGCAGCAAACCCACATCCAAGGCCAACAACTGCACATCTCGAAGGCTTGGCGGCACGTCGCCACGGGCGATGCGCTGGGCAAAACCCTCGACCACCGCGGTTTTGCCGACGCCTGCCTCACCCACCAACATCGGGTTGTTCTGGCGGCGGCGCATCAGGATGTCGATGACCTGGCGAATCTCTTCATCACGGCCGACGATGGGGTCCATCTTGCTGTTGCGCGCCTGTTCGGTGAGGTCGACGGTAAAGCGCTGCAAGGCTTCCTGCCTGGCAGGTGCCACCGCACCGATCTCTTCACCGGGTGCCTGATAACCGTCGCTGGCGCGCATCTGTGCCTCGGGCGAGTCCTTGAGCAAGTCGCCGAACCGTTCGCTCAAGTCGTCGATACCGACCTTGTTGAACTCGCGGGACACGCCGTACACCCCATTGCGCAGGCTTGGGGTTTTGAGCAGCGCCAGCAGCAAGTGGCCGGAGCGCACCTGGGATTCGCCGAGCATCAAGGTGGCGTAGACCCAGGCGCGTTCGACGGCCTCTTCAACCTGACTCGACAGGTCGGTGACCGAGGTGGAGCCGCGCGGCAAACGATCCAGCGCGGCGGTCAGGTCACGGGCCAATACGGCCGGGTCGATGCCGTAATGGCGGATCAGCCGCAACAGGTCCGAATCGTTGAGTTGCAGAATCTGCTGCAACCAGTGCACCAGTTCCACATAGGGATTGCCGCGCAACTTGCAGAACACCGTGCTGCTTTCAATCGCCCGGTAGCACAGGCTGTTGAGTTTGCCGAAAAGCGCGACGCGACTGATATCAGCCATGGGCAGGTCCTTGAGAAGAGAGACGCGGGTTGATCAGCAACTGCCGATCATCGTGTTCGGGGGCTTGACTGCTCAGCCAACTGGTCCAGCCCAATGGCGCCGAACCCAGGCGCAGGCCGGGCAAGTGTTGTTTCTTGACGATCAGGTTGACGTCCCAATCCAGCGCCAGGCCGACGTATTGGCGCACCCAGTCCTGCACGCGTTGCAGGCTGTCGCCGCCTGGCAGCAGGCGACGGGTTTGCGCCAGGTCCAATGGGCCAATCAGCAGGCGGAACTTGTGTTGGGTGTTCCAGACTTTCTTACCCATGACGGTGGTCTGGCCGAGTACGGCGGCATCCGGGCCACTGCGCAGGGCGCAGAGGCCATCGCTGGGCAGGCTCATCCAGTGGCCGACAAACTGCTCGACCTTGACCGGCACGCCGAGGTAGTCGCTGAGCAGTGCGGCCAGCCCTTCGGCGTTGCGCGTCTGCGGCCCCAGGCGTCCGGCAAAATGCAGCTTGGCCACGTCCGGCACGGCGTTGCGCTCAAGCAGCGACGCCTGGCCGATACCGATCAGCGAACCGAGGTACTGGGCAAAACGATCCGCGCCCGGCCGGTCGAGGCTCACAGCCGGTTGGGCGCTGGCCCAGGCGCGATAGAACAGGCTGATCATGCGGTGGTGGAACACATCGCAGAACGCCGCCAATGTCGGGTCATTGAGATTGCGCTGGCGGTCGCGAATGTACTCGGTAAGGTGAATCGGCAACGGACCATTGGCGCCCATCAGGCCGAAGAAATTCAACAGCAGCTTGGGCGTCACACCGGGCTTGAGCGCGGCGATCATCGCCGGTTCAAACGCCAGCGACGGTTGCTGACCGAAACGCACCGCCTCATCCGCCGGGCGCGCGGCCTGGCCGATACGCGGTAGCTGCGTGAAGGCGCATTCCAGTTGGCGCAGTGCGCCATAGAAGTCAAAACGCCCTGGGTGCGCTTCAAGGTCAGCCAGCAGCGTCAGAGGATCTCGCATCTGCCCACCCGCGCCGGCCACTGCATGATCACACCGCGCGCCGTGCTTTTGATCACGGTTTCGGTGAACGAATTAAGCGACACGTACTTGGCGAAAAACTGCTCCAGCACCGAGCCCAGCACAAACACACCGGCGCCTTCGAAAGCTGATTCATCCAGAGTCACGCACACCTGCAAACCACGGCCATAGGTGATCGGCCCCGGCAACGGCAGGCGCCTCACAATGCTGTCGGCGGTGACTGAACGCAGGCCTTCGATCTGTTTGTGCGCGGCTTCGTCGTCGATGCGGCAGTACAGGCGCAGCAAGTCGCGCAAGGCTGCCGCGCCCTGCTCCTTGTCCTGGTCCAGCAACGACAGATAATTGAGCGACAAGTGGCTGACCAACCGCCACGCCGTCTCGCCTTCAGCGAACGACGGCGCGGGCACCGTCGGCCCCGCCACGCAGCGCACCGACTGCACGGGCGCGCCCGACTCGACGGTGAAATCCGTGCGGCCGCTGCCCACCGGCATGCTCAGCACCAGGTCACGGTTGCTGCACAAGGTGTCGATGCCCAACTGACGCAGGTCGCTGCGGTGCGGGGCTTCCTGGGCGTCCACCAGCGACAGGAATAATTCGCTGCCGATATAGCTGGAGCGCGGGCCCTGACGCCGCTGTTGTTCGGACAGCACCCGCGCATCGCGGCGCAGCTGATAAAACGCCTTGGGTGGCGTGCGCGCATGCAGGTCGTTGGCGCGGTAAAACGACTCGAAGGTCTGGCTGGCTTCGGCACCGCTGCCGTAGCCGGTGACGTTTTCAATCTGATAAATCTCGTAGTCCATCGGCCGCGTGCGGTCGGGGATCACGTGGTATTCCGATTGTTGATCGGACAGATGCACGCGCTCGGTGCGCATCGGAAACAGGTTGATGGCCGGGGTGCAATACAAGCCGAAGTTGGCGGCGCTGAGGCTGTGTTCCAACACCGGGTCAAGTTTCTTCAACAGCACGATCACGTCCAGTTGCTCGGCGCTGCAGCGGCTCACACTACTGGCCAGCCCGGTCACTTCGGCAAACATGAACCGCTGGGGCATGGCAAAGTATTCCTGCAACAGCCGATAACCCTGGAACGAACGCGGGCCGCTGGGCAGCAAGGCTTCGCTGTCGCTGTAGCCCTGGCTGCGAATGGCGCTTTTGGGCAGGAACTGGTGCCAGTCGACATGCTCCTGCACCGGCATCACCAGCACACCGGCGGCCTGGGCCAATAGTTGTTCGAGGATGCGCGAGGGCATGGCTTCGCCGCCGCGAATATGCAGGGACAGGTCATCCAGGCTCAGGTCGCTGAAGGCCAGGCCGGCACCGACGCGCAAGCGCAGACGCAGCGCCGCCTTGACCCCGCCGAGGCGTGACAGGTCGACGCCGGCGACTTGGGCACCACAGGCAAAGTAGCGCGCCTCGACCAACTCTACCGGCCACAAAGTCACCTCATGGGCGCTGCGAAACTCGCAGGCGGTCTGGTCGCCCTTACCCAGCTGGCTGTGCAAGGCGGTACCGCGTGGCACCTTGAAACCGGCGGCGAGGCTGCCCTCGGTCATGTCCGGCTGCAGCTGCACCACGGCCATCGACGGCGTGGGCGCCAGGTACTGCGGGTAAACCAGCTCGAGCAGGTGGTTGGTAAAACGCGGAAATTCAGCGTCGATTTTCAGCTGCACCCGCGCCGCCAGAAAGCTGAACCCCTCCAGCAGCCGTTCCACATACGGGTCGGCACAGGCGTAGGTTTCCAGCCCCAGGCGCCCGGCGACCTTGGGGTAGTCGCGGGCAAACTCACCGCCGACTTCGCGCAGGTGCGCCAGTTCACGTTCGTAGTAGCGCAGCAGTTTGGCGTTCACCGCACGTCCCTTGTCTCGATATCGAAGACGCGTGCTTCGCCTGCTTCCAGGTCGAGCTCGGTCTTCAGGTACAGGCGCTCGGGCAACGGTTGGCCCCACAGCTCGCCATGAATTTCAAAGGCCATCTGGTTAGGGCTGGCCGTCGCCCCCGAGGGCGCAACCGGCACCACTCGCACGCTGTCACGTAAAATCCGCGGTTCGAAATCCCAGATCGCCTGGCGGATGCGCCGCCCCAGCGCTTCTCGGTCCAAACCGGCGGCGGTCTTGCCGGCCAGGTCCGGCAAACCAAAATTGATCACCGACTGCCCCGCCAATGGGTGGGCACTCAGGTCACGAAAACTGCCCAGGCTGGTGCTGTTGAGCAGCCACCCCAAGTCGCGTAATACCGCCTTGCGCAGGCCGCGCATGGACAGCACACGTTTGTCTCGGGGTTCCACGGCGTGCTCGGTGTCGTCATCGCTCAGGCGATCGAGCAGGGACGGCTGCAGGCGTTCGCGGCTGGTGAGTTCAGCCATGTTTGAGGCCAGGAATATGAGTCATAACGTTCTCCACTGTGGCGAGGGAGCAAGCTCGCGCTGGGCTGCGTAGCGGCCCCAAAAACTCAGGGCCGCTTCGCGCCCCAGCGCGAGCTTGCTCCCTCGCCACAAACACCGGGGGGCCAGGGTCAGATCTTCTGGTTCTTTTCCAGGTCCCACTTCTTCGGCGTGCCGGTGATCACGGTGTCGCCGGTGAAGGAGTCGTACTCGTAGCTGATGGTGGTGAAGTTGATCGAGAAGGTTTCGCTCGGGCGTTCGCCGTTACTGCTGGCGGAGTAGGAGCTGATGATGGCTTCGCCGAGGATCAGCTTGAGGAACACCTGTTGCTTCTTGTCCGGGCCGCCGGTCTGGATGAAATGGATCTCGGCATCACCCAGGCTCTTGCCGCACACGGCTTGCATGAACAGGTCGGCCGACGCCAGGTCGGTGGCCTTGGTCATGGAAATTTCCGAGAACGACGGGTTGCTGGTGTCACGGTCGGTGCCGCCGCCACTGATGGAGATTGCGCGGCCCACGCCCATCTGGATCGCGTCGATGGTGATCCAGTCTTTGTGCGCATCAACAGTGGAAGTGCCTTTGATTTGGGTGCCTTTGAAGTTCAGCAGAATCATGGTGGATACCTTTCAGGTTGATCAGTTGGATTTGGTCGACGGCAGCTTGGAAACCAGCCGCAGCGACACGGTCAGGCCTTCAAGCTGGTAGTGCGGACGCAGGAAGAACTTGGCGCCGTAGTAGCCGGGGTTGCCTTCGATTTCTTCCACCACCACTTCGGCGCCAGCCAGGGGTTTGCGGGCTTTGTCGGCATCGGTGGCGGTGGCCGGGTTGTGTTCCACGTAGCGGCCGATCCAGTTGTTGAGCCACACCTGCATGTCATCGCGCTCTTTGAACGAGCCGATCTTGTCGCGCACGATGCACTTCAAGTAGTGGGCGAAACGGCAGGTAGCGAACAGGTACGGCAGGCGCGCGGCCAGGTTGGCGTTGGCGGTGGCGTCCGGGTCGTCGTACTCGGCAGGTTTGTGCATCGACTGCGCACCGATAAACGCGGCCAGGTCGCTGTTCTTTTTGTGTACCAGCGGCATAAAGCCGTTCTTGGCCAGTTCCGCTTCGCGGCGGTCGCTGATGGCGATTTCGGTCGGGCAGGTCATGTCGACGCCGCCGTCATCGGTCGGGAAGGTATGCACCGGCAGCCCTTCCACCACGCCACCGGATTCGATGCCGCGAATCTGCGAGCACCAGCCGTAGTGTTTGAACGAGCGGTTGATGTTCACTGCCATCGCATAGGCCGCGTTGGCCCAGGTGAAATCCTTGGCGCCGGCGGCGTCGGTGGTTTCTTCGAAATCGAAGGCTTCCACCGGGTTGGTCTTGGCTCCGTATGGCGCACGGGACAGGAAGCGCGGCATCGCCAGGCCGACATAACGCGAGTCTTCGCTGGCGCGAAAGCTGCGCCAGGCGGCGTGTTCCGGGGTCTGGAAAATCTTGGTGAGGTCGCGCGGGTTGGCCAGCTCCTGCCACGACTCCATCAGCATCACGCTGGGGTCGGCGGCAGTGATCAACGGGCAGTGCGCGGCGGCGCTGACGCGGGCCATCTGGGTCAGCAGTTCCACATCCGGCGCGCTGTTGTTGAAGTAGTAATCGGCCACGAACGCGCCGTAGGGCTCGCCGCCGAACTGGCCGTATTCCTCTTCGTAGAGCTTCTTGAAGATCGGGCTCTGGTCCCAGGCCACCCCTTTGAACTTGCGCAGGGTCTTGTGCACTTCGTTCTTGGAGATGTTCATCACCCGGATCTTCAGGGTCTCGTCGGTCTCGGTGTTGTTGACCAGATAATGCAGGCCGCGCCAGGCGCTTTCGACGTCCTGGAATTCTTCGTGGTGCAGGATATGGTTGACCTGCTCGGTGAGCTTCTGGTCGAGGGCGGCGATCAGGCCTTCGATGGTGCCCAGCACGTCGTTGGGCATTAGTTGCGTGCCTTGCAGCGCTTGCTCGGCCAAGGTGCGCACAGCCGTTTCGACTGCCTCCTTGGCCTTGTCGGTCTTGGGCTTGAACTCTTTTTGCAGCAGGCTGGCGAAGTCGCCGGCGTCGAATTCCGTGACCTGGGCAAGTTGCCCCGGCTGTTCCGATTGAGTCGTGGACATGACGGCATCCTCAAATTTTGGGCAAAGCGTCCCCGTACCGGGGCAAACGAGGCACCGGCGCAGGCAGCGGTTGTTCAGTTATTCAGTTATTCAGTTATTCAGTTGTTCGGGCTGCTTGGGCGCACTGTTCAAGGCTTGCATCACCGCAGGGTCGCTGAGCAGCTTGGCCAGCAACTCCTCGGCGCCGACCTTGCCGTCCATGTAGGTCAGCAGGTTCGATAATTGGCTGCGCGCGATCAGCAACTGGTTGAGGCTCGGCACCTTGCTGGCGATGGCGGCCGGGGTGAAGTCGTCCATCGATTCAAAGGTGATCTCCACCGGCAGGTTGCCTTCGCCGGTCAGGGTGTTGGGCACCTGGAAGGCTACACGCGGCTTCATGGATTTGAGCCGGTCGTCAAAGTTGTCGATGTCGACTTCCAGGAACTTGCGCTCGGCCACCGGCGGCAAGGGCTCGGCCGGCTTGCCGGAGAGGTCCGAAAACACGCCCATGACAAACGGCAATTGCACGGTTTTTTCCGCCCCGTAAATCTCAACGTCGTATTCGATCTGAACGCGCGGCGCACGATTGCGGGCGATGAACTTCTGACTGCTTTCTTTGGCCACAGGAAAAGCTCCGGTGTGTGGGGTTGAGACTAAAAGGGTCAGTTGTCGCTGTTGCGAACACCGCTGACCAGCGCCAGTTGCGCGAGACCATCGGGGGCGAGGTCTTGCAGCAATTCCATGAAATTCTTGTCGATCAGCTTCTTCGCCCGCTGCAGCAAAATCGGCACTGGGCTTGCGGGTTCAAAGGTCTGGAAATAGGTGCAGAGGCGGTCAATGGTCTGGCGCGCGTCTTCGCGGCTATTGATCTCGCCGCGTGGCGCTTGAGGGACGGCGACTGCGACGGCGGCCGTTGCCGCAGTGACCGGCTCAACGTCAGCCGGCGCAGCACTCGGCAAGCGACGCTGGATCACCTCACCGGCGCGGCGCAGCAGCGAGGCCAGGCCGCTCAGGTCGATGGCCCGGCCAACGCCGACCTTTTCGGTGAGCCGTTGCTCGATCTGCACGCTAAGCGCCAGCGCCTTTGCCAATGCCGCTTCAGTAGCCCTCAGCGCAACGGGATCGGCTTCGGCGAATGCGCCTTCAATCATCGCCAGGCTGACGTTATCGCCCTCCTCAGCCGTTGCCAGGTCAACCTGGCGCAAGCTCACTGCGCCCACACTACGGGTGCTCACCAGTGGCGCGTCCAGTACGTCGCGCAGCAAGCCGGCAGGCTCACAGAGGAAGGCGAGGATATTGATGCGCAACAGCGGGTCGTTGTCGTCGTCCGGGTCGAGTTGCGGGTGCAGGCCGTCCCAGCAGTTTTGCAGCAGCGCCTGCACCAGCTCAAGGCCAGCGGCCAGGCCTGGAATGCCGTTGACGTTGAGCTGGGCGCGGGTCAGCCAGATCGCCAGACGCAGGTCGCGGCTTTGCTCCAGCAGCGGCAACACCAGCAACGTCACACGCTTCCAGTTCGGCTCGATGGCCTGGGTGATGGTGTCGCCGTACTGCACTTCAGGCTTGCCGAGTGCCTCTTCTTCCAGCTCAAGGAATCGAGGGGCGTATTCGAAGTTGAGGCCACAGCCGTCGACCTCGGCCAAAGGCCGGGCCAGTGCGGTGAAATCCAGTGGTTGAGCGTCGCTGGGCAGGCCCATCGTACTTCCCTCATTCAAGTTGTTCTGGGGATAGAACAGGTGAGGGAAATGATTTATTCCGTGGGCTGAAGAAATTTCTTAATGCGCGCGTTCTTCCTCAACACGGCGCCGGTGGGATTCGGCGTACGCCGCTTGGCGGGCGAGCAATAAAGGGTCGTCCGAAGGCGAGATGCCGGCCGGCAATTGCAGCGGGTTGAAGTCGATATCACGGCACGCGCCATCGACCTGCGACTGCTGGGCATCAATCACCAGCACGCCCGCATCGATCTGGCGCCGCGCTTGTGGCCAGCGCACCGTGGCATCGGTGGTGACATCACCGGGTTCGGCCAGGCTGATCATCAAATGCCAGCGCGCCGGACCGTGTTCCAGTTGCCTGGCAAAGCCGAAGGCGAGGAAGTCCGGGTCGCGCGATTGCGCGGCTGTCATCGGTTGGTAAGACGCCTCTGGCACCATGCTCCAGCGCACCAGGTGCACCGTGCCGTGGGCGTCGGTCATGCGAAAGGCGTTGACGCTGTAAAACGTAGTGTTATCAAAGCCTGAAGACCCGGGATGGCTCGCCAGCCACGCCGCGAACGGACGCATTTCAGGGTGGGCGTTTTTGAACGCCTGCATTTTCTGTGGGTCAGGCCCGCTGCCGCCGTAAGCCGGCATCGAGGCGCGCAACTGTTCGTACAAGCCTTCGGGGGTGTTCACCGGGAACACCGGCACGGAGTTCATCGCCATGTACCAGGCGTCGCCGTCATCCGCGGCCATGCGCAGGGCCATGCTGCGGATCATGCCATGTACATCGGCCTGGGAAGGGTCGCCACCGGCAGCGGACAACCGGCCGATCAGCGGCACACTGCCACGCTGTAACAAGGACGCGCTGGAAATCTCTACGGCATTACCGGTGCTTTCAAAACGGCCGCTGATGCATTGGCCCTTGGCATGGTTACGCCGAAAGCCTGGATGAGCGCCACCGGCTACGGCTTCCATCTCATCGACAATTTGCGTGGCAGTGGGCGATGGGGCGTACCAGGCGTGCAGCGACCAGGCGGCCAGACCTGCGAGCACCGCGATAGCCGCAACGACAAGAGGTAAACGATGGGGTTTGTACAGCGCAGAAGTGTTTGTCATCTAGCTATCTGGGATCGCAACATCAGGAACCAATGCCCGACCCCAGCAGGGTCATTCCTGGATGGCGGCGATCCACAATGGTGCAGGCACGTCAGCAAACAGCTGGGCCGCACTGCGATCGGCGACAAGTCGGGCAACGGCGTTCAAGTCCACACCTTGTTCAGGCTCGCCGATAAGCGCGTAGCCCAACTCAGATTGGCGCCAGGTTACTACGTTCATCTGCGCCACGCTCTGTTGAGCGATGGATTGATCGGGCTTGGGTTCTTTCATCACACACAATGCAACCGGCGCGCCATTGGCCGGCAGGTACACCAACTGCACCAGCGCCTTGTTATTGAAGCGCAGCCGCTGCACACGCTGGAAGGTCAGGCCGGCAGCACTCAGGTCCGGCACACGCAGGGCCAGGCCATCTACCTCACGGATATCCGCGAGGGTCTTGGTCACCACATCGGTCGGCTGGACCGCGTAGGCCACCGTTTCGCGGGTGTACAGATGCTGGTAGGCAGCCGCCTGTTGAACCCAGGGAGAGATCTGGGCAACGGCCGGCGCAGTGGCATCCACGCCGGGCTTGAGGGCACCGTTGAATGCACCCACTTGAAGCACCAACGCATAACAGGCTGCACCCGCAACGAACGTCAGGGCCGGCCATGCAAATTTAGGTTGCAGGAACGCGAACAGACGCGCAAAACCGCGGTCTGCTTTCTCGGCAGCGCGAGGAGTGTCAGCCGTTTTCGCCTGGGCAGGCGCCGAATGTTGGGCGGCCAGGGCGGCAATACTGAGCTTGAGGCTCTCGGGCACCGGCGGCACGTTCTGGCGAGCAAACGCTTGCTCATAAGGCAGGCAGGAAGCCATCAACCGAGAGACTCGCAGAGCCAGGTCCGGCGACGCGTCTATCAGCCGCTCCAGCTCCTGGTTCTGTTGCGGCGACAGTTCGCCGTCAACATAGGCCATTAGCAAGGCATCGTCCGCTACCATGGGATTATCTCTCCGTTTGTATTGATCAATTTCTGCTGTGTGATTCTCGACCTTGTGGGCCGAAGCGGCGAGTCAGCGGGTAGCGACAAGCCATCATATTGACATCGTCGTTGCCGTAGCAACAGGGCAAAAGAACTTTTAAGCAACCGCAAAACACTCGGCAACAGGTACAACGACATTAAGAAAACACCCTGGAATTGAAAATATTCCCAGGGCCGAATAAATCTTATATGTTTCACTATGTGTCCGGGTATTTTTCCTGACACGATTGTCAGATTGATTGGCCTGTTCCCTGCATAAGCTGTCAATAATCTTTCAGTCGCTATCCAGACTGATGCATTTTGATACAATTCATCGTTACCCCAAGGACCCTCAGCACCGCAAAAAGGACGCCGCAACCCAGGCATCCGCTACGGTATCGACCTCGTAGCCTGACCGCACCATTTTAGGCATCAAGAAATAAAAAGAGGAAATATGTCGATCACCGGTGCTGACTTACCCGCACTGCTGCCAGAACTGCTGCCGCGCCTATGGGCATTCGCGCTACGCATTTCCGGTGACAAGCACGATGCCGAAGACTTGGTTCAGCTCGCCTGCGTTCGCGCGCTGGAACGCGCCCATCAGTTGCAGCCGGATACCTCGGTGCTGAGCTGGATGTTCTCGATTGTGCATTCCACCTGGATCAACGAACTGCGTTCACGCAAAGTGCGCAGCCGTTCGCGCATGGACTGGAACGATGAATTCCTCGAAACCGTCAGCGACCCCGAGGCGCCCAACCCGGAATCCGACCTGATGCACCGGAAGATTATCGAAGCGGTAGAAAAACTCCCCGAAGGCCAGCGCGAAGTCATGCTGCTGGTGGGTGTGGAGCGCTTCAGCTACAAGGAAGCCGCCGAAATGCTCGACCTGCCGATCGGCACGATCATGAGCCGGTTGTCGCGTGCGCGTCAGGCGATCGGCGCGCTTTTTGATTCGCCGAAAAGCAAACCTTTGCGCGCCCGCCCGGAAAGTTCGTCGGCGTCCTGAAACCGCTCTAGACCGGCGTCCACACGGGACCACCCGACGGACTACGCCAGCCCTCCTCCCTCGCCGCGAAATGCACTGGGGCTCACCCCGGTCCAGCGCTTGAACGCGCGCCGAAAACTGCGCACATCGCTGTAACCGACCGCCTCGGTAATGCGCTCAATCGATAACCCCGGATTGCCCAGCAGGCCCATAGTGCGGGCGCGTCGGACCTGTTCCAACAAGGCTTCGAAGGTCAGCCCATGTTCGGTCAAGCGCCTGCGCAGGGTGCGCCCACTCATGTTCAAGTCGCCGGCGACTTTCTCCAGCTGGCTGCCCTGCAGATCCCGCGAAATAGCGCGCTCAACGGCCTGGATCAGGTCCATCTTTTGGTGCAACTGGGCGCTCTCCAACTCCAGCAATTCCAGGGCCTGGCGCAACGCCAGGGCGTGGTGATTAGGCAAGCGTTTATCCAGCCAATGCGGGGCCAGCACCATGCGATTGTGCAGGCAGCCAAAGCGCACATCCGCGCCAAACAGACGCTGGTACTCAGCCTTATAAGGCGGCGCAGCGTGCACGAACTCCATACGCAGGGGCATAAACGCCTCCCCCACCAAGGCGCGGCCATACACCATCAGGCTGGCGAAAAACTCTTCGGCCGCAAACACCTGCACTTCGGCAAATGGCAGCAGGCATTCGACGGCGACGTGGACTTCTTCCAAGGTCTCATGGGTACGCGTGGTGGCGATGCCGCCGGAGGTGTGCTGATGGCGCTCGCCAATGGCAAATGCATCGCGCAGGGTCTTGCACAGGGAGAGCACATGGCCGAGCAGACCGAGGGTGCCCAGCACGTTCTGATGCCCCACCCACAGGCCCAGCCCCTGATCGGGCAGCACCTTGAGTGCGCGCTGAATCATTGCCACGGCCTGGCGATAGGAAATGCGCTGGGCCGGGTCATCCAGGTCGGCCAGGGTAAACCCCAGGCCCCGGCATAAGGCTTGGGCATTCGCGCCCTTCTGCGCTACCACCTGCCCGAGGGTTTGCAACAGGAACGGCGACACCAGCGCCAATTCAAATTGCGGGTCAACGGCTTTCCTTTGCATGGCTCACGGGTTCCTGACTGAGTACTTCAGTTCTTGTTTTAGAAACATCCTGTTAATCATAGGCGCTTGCAAGAGCCGCTGCATCCTGAGTGAAACCTGTCCGGCAAAGTCCCCCTATCTGGCCGCCAAAACCCTGCCCCGTCGGGCGCTGAGGGCTTATTTCTAAGGTCAGCGGTGCCCTAACAATAATAATGAGGCCAGACATGAACCCCACCCGAACACTTCACCCCCTGCAACTGGCGTTGCTGAGCCTGCTCAGCCTGCCGGCCCTGGCCACCGAAGGCGGCGTCGACAACATCGGCCCCGGCACCGATGGCTTCTACATCCTGCCGCTGGACGTGAACAACCTGCCCGACCATATGTTCGCGTTCAACCTGTATTACAACCACTACCAGGCACGCAAACTGGACATCAGCTCCCTCGGCGGCAAGGTCTCGCAAGTGCGGATCAAGTCCGACGCGATCATCCCACGCCTGGACTACCTGAGCCCCGTGCGTGTGTTCGGCGGGCGCCTGGGCGGCTACATCGCCCAGCCGTATATCAAGCAACAGGTGTCGCTGTTCGGTATGTCCGACACCCGCGAAAGCATGGGCGACACCACCCTGGCGCCGATCATCCTGTGGGACATGGGCAAAAACCTGACCCTGGCCGCCGCCGTGGAAATCACCCTGCCCACCGGCGAATACGACGCCACGCGCCTAGCCAATACCAGCAACAACTTCTACACCTACAAGCCGCTGGTCTCGGCGACCTGGATGCCCAATGAACGCACCGAACTGTCGATCAAGACCACCTACAGCTTCAACGAAGAAAACCACGACACCGACTACCGCTCCGGCCAGATTTTCCATTTCGACTACTCGGCCAGCTACAAGGTGACCGACAACCTCAGCCTGGGGGTCAACGGCTATTACCTCAAGCAGACCACCGACGATAAGCAGTACGGGCGCACGGTGGTAAACATCTATGGTGATGAAGTGAATGATGGGGTCAAGGGGCAAGTGTTTGCGATTGGCCCGGCGGTGTATTTCACCTTCTTGAAATACGCCAGCGCCGAGGTGCGCTGGGCCAAGGAGTTTGATGTGAAGAACCGGCCGGAAGGCGATATGTTGTGGGCCAAGCTCACCATTCCCTTTGCGCTGTAAAAACCCGACTTGAAACAGCAACACTGACTTGTGTGGGAATGTGATTGTGTGGGAGCCAGCTCCCACACAAGCCAGCCCCACACAAGCACAGTCCCACATGTCGACCGATTTTGGTCAGGTATAGACGGGCCAGGTCTCGACGATTTTACCGCCGCGCACCGCCAGCAAATCCCCAAACTGCAACAACACAAACTCACTCTGGGTCGGGCGCAAAAACACCTGATCATCAATGTTCAGCTGCACCGCCGGCGAGCCGTTGACCATCTCCTGGTTGGAACTGCGCCCAAACAGCTCATTGCTCTGCAGCCCCTGCGGCGACTCGAATTGCGCCATCCAGTTACCGCCATAAATAAAGAACGTCTCACGCTGGTTCGCATCCCACCACGAAAACACCCGCGACTTGCCATCCAGCGCCGGAATCTCCACCCGCCCGGTGCGCTTCAATACCGGCGTGGCGATAAACGCCGCCGGCACATGCTCACTCAGCGACGGCAAATCGTAATGCGTCGGCTTGAGCAACGCGGTGCCCACCGACACTTCCGTGCTGAGTGTTTCCTGCTGGTGAATGCGGTAACTGGGGCTGCCCGCCGTGTTCAACGTCAGCCCGTCACGCCATAACCCGGCAAACTGCTGACGGGTGAAATCAACATGGCCGTTATAGCGTTGCATCACCTGCTCAAATAGCGCCTGAGGCGTACCGAGAAAACCCGGCACGCCCATGCCCACAAACGGGTCGTAGCCCATAAACCCGGCAAACTCCAAGTGTTGCGGGTTGGCGCTGATCAGCGTGAGCATCTGCGCCAGCACCGCGTTATCGCTGATACCGCCGCGATGCAGTCCCACGTCCAGCTCGATATTCACCCGCAACCGCGTGCCCAAGCCTTGCGCCAACGCCAGGTAGTGCTGCAACCGCTCGGGCGTGTCCAGCAGCCACTGCAATTGCCTGGCCGGGTCAAACGCGCCTTTATGGGTTTGATAAAACAGCTCGGCCGAGCGCACCGGCAACGGTTTGCCCATCAAGATGTCGGCCTCGGGAAACACCTGCGCATCGTGATTCAAAAACGGCTGATGAAACGACATCAGCCGCGCAGTGCCCGCGCGCTTGGCGATATACGCCAGCAACCCTGGCGACGGCAGCGACTTCTCCACCAGGCGCAGATGCTTGCCGCCACGCTGCACCGACTGCATCACCACGTTGATATTGTGATCCAGGCGGTCCAGGTCGATCAGCATCACCGGGCGCATCGGCCCATGGGCTTTGAGTTCATCATTAAGGCTGCGGAAATACTCGCTGTACGGGCCGCCGCGATCACTGGGGCGCAGCCACCAGCCACCCGCCACTGCCGCGACTGCGGCGCCCAGCACAAAATGTCGGCGTTTCATCAGGCCACTCCCAGGATCGATGACAGGTGCGCATTGAGGAACTTGCCGCTTGGGTCCAACTCGCGGCGCACGCGGGTGAATTCTTCCCAGCGCGGGTACAGCGGCTGCAAGGCGTGCGCGTTGAGGGTGTGCAATTTGCCCCAGTGCGGGCGGCCGGCGTACTTCCAGAAAATCGGCTCCACGGCGGCAAAGAAGTTGTGATGGTCCATGGCGTAATGCTGATGGACCGAGATCGAACAGCTGTCGCGGCCTTCGAACATGCTCAAGGGAATGTCATCAGCCTTGACGTAGCGGTACTCGATGGGAAACCAGGTGCGCAGGTCCTTGTCGGTGATCAGCTTGAGAATTTCTCGCAGGCACGCCGGGCCGTGCTCGGCGGGCACCGAATATTCCATCTCGTTGAAACGCACGTTGCGCACGTTGGCATAGACCTGGAACGACTCGGCCACGCGGTCTTGGAAGCTGGCAAAAAAGCGCAGGCTGTTGAGCAAGGTACGGCGGGTGCCGGGGAAATCACTGCCATACTTGTCGAGTTTTTCGATGATCGACACGAACTCATTGCCGCCCGCCTCCGCCGGGTCGACGGGAGGCGTTTCGGGGTCATTGGTTTCGTTGAGCGCGATGGACAGCGCGTAGTCGGAATGGGTGACCACGAGCATTTCCCAATGCTGGTTTTCGCGGGTGTTGTTGTGCACATCCTCCAGTAACTCCTCGGTCTTGGCGATCCACTGACGCTCACGCAAGCGGTACGGTGCGCGGTTCTGCGAACGGATCTGGGTGGTCACGCCCAACGCACCGAGGGACACGCGCGCGGCGCTGAACACCTCGGGATGGCGTTGGGCGTCGCAGTCCAGCACGTCGCCTTGAGCGGTGACTAGTTGCAAGCCGGTGACGCAACCGGAATACGAGGTAAAGCCCACGCCGGTACCATGGGTGGAGGTTGAAATCGCCCCGGCCAGGGTCTGGTAATCGATATCCGCCATGTTCGGCAGCGCCTGGCCGATGGCCTTGAGCGCCGGGCCCATGCGCGACATCGGCGTGCCGGCGGCGAAGGTCGCTTGCAAGGTGGCGGGGTCATGGTCCAACAGCCCATTGAAGTAACTCAGCGACAACAAGGTGCCGTCGGTAGGCACCAGGGCGCTGAACGAATGTGCTGAGCCTACCGGCCGAATAGTGCTCGGTGCCTGGCGAATCACTTGCACCAATTCATCCAGGTCTTTAGGCGCCAGGCGCGCCAGCGGCAGGCAGGTCTGCGCGCCCGACCAGTTACGCCATGGGATCAATCGTGGCGCACGAGCCAACTGGGCCAGTACCGGGTTGCTCGACAGGGCCAGAAAAACCCCGGCCACTGCCGAGCGTTGCAAGAGTTGCCGCCGTGAAAGCGCCATCCACCACCTCTTTTATTATTGGAGTTGTACACCGGCCATAAAGCTGATCAGCGCCAGGAACTGCTCTTCGGAACACTGCATGCACAGCCCCATCGGTGGCATGCCGTTGTAGCCGTTGATGCTGTGATCCAGCAGCGTGTCGGCGCCCTGGGCGACGCGTGGGCGCCAGGCGGCCGTGTCTCCCACCAACGGTGCACCCGCGGCCGGGTTGGCGTGGCATAGCTTGCAGCTGGTGTCGTAGACCTGCGCCAGCGCCGGGTCGGCGGGCATGGTCGTGGTGGCAGCCGTGCGTTCAGGGGAAGGTTTGGGCGTGTCGTCACAAGCCGTCAGCAGGCTGAGTACGAGCAACAGTAAAACAGTGCGGGGCATGGCCACCCTCTCTTATTGTGCTGTGGAAGCTGTTTGCACACTAAGGCAGGGAAGGCAGGGCGTTGAGGGTTTTGGGGGACACAAAGGGGGCTTGGGCGGACAGTCGAATGCGGGGCGTTGGCCGCCCCGCATTCAGGTATGCACTTAGAACGCGATACCGACTTTAAAACCGTACTCGTCGCGCTTGAGCTTGGTGTTGTCGGCGACATAGGAGTCGTCGTCGAGCTTGTATTCGGTGCGGGTGTAATACAGGCCCGCCATCACCGGCAAGTCACCTTTCTGGTTCATCAGCAGGCTGACTTCGGCGTACGGGTTGGTGCGGTCCTTGAGGTCCACCGTGTCGCTGCCCACGCCATCGACCTTGAGCTTGGCCCGGCCGTCGATAGTGCGGCGGGCACCGGCTTCGACGCGCAGGGTCATGTCATCGAACTGGTGGTTGTAACCCAGCGCGGCCTTGGCGAACGGCGATTTGTTGGTGAGCTTGACGTCGTAATCATTGGTGTCCGGCTCGTAGCGGGTCCAGCTGTAGCCACCACCGACGATCACGTCGACGAAATTGCGCGCGTCCAGCGCGGCACGCCAGCCAAGGTCGAGGTCAGCCTGGCCTTCCTTGAGTTTATTGCTACTTTTTTCACCGTATTTGGCTTCGATACCGGCTTGGTAAATAAAGCCGGACTCGGCGGTGAGCTTGTTGCCGAAGTTGTAGAACAGGCCCGCTTCGGGCATGTGGTCCTTGTCGCTTTCGCTGCCACCTTCGAGTTTGAAGTCGTTATAGCTGCCCTGCAGGCCCAGGACGGAGATCGGGCCAGTTGGTGCTGCGGCGAACACCACAGCAGGCGCGGTGACCAGCGCCAGCAGCGAGGAACCCTTGAGGAATTTTCCGAATAGCTTGGACATCGTTTTAAATCTCCTTGTCTGGTGAGCAAATTATTCAGGAACCGGTTCGAACCTCGGCTTTTGCCAAAGGTTCGAATTAATTTGCATTGACATGAAGGTAAAACGGTTCAGCGAAGGCTCTAGCTCAAGGCTCCCTGGAGTTTGCCATTATTAAGCCATCAAGTGTTTCGCGAAGTTGCGGGTGCGCCGGCAAACGAATGCCGAACGTGTCCTGAAGCAGCGTCAACAGTTCATCAGCACTTTCGATTGCGCGCTTTTCGCTGGGTTGGTCAAGGCAGTGAACCGCATAGTGGGCGTTGGCCAAGGTATGGCGTTTACCCGGCGCCAACCGCGCCGCCTTCAGTTGCCCGACAAAGACAGAGGCCGGGTGCGTCGACACGTACCAATTGCCGATGGTGTAGTCGATATCGGCCTGCACTTGCAGGTCGAACACATATAAGCCACGCCATTCCTCGCCCACCTGCGCCCACAGGGTGTAGTCGGCACCGTTGAAGGTCAGGCGATAAGGTTCAT
The DNA here is from genome assembly GCF_030263855.1 of Pseudomonas sp. ChxA. Lineage (NCBI taxonomy): Bacteria > Pseudomonadati > Pseudomonadota > Gammaproteobacteria > Pseudomonadales > Pseudomonadaceae > Pseudomonas > Pseudomonas sp. ChxA. The sequence continues at coordinate 2,817,830 of NZ_JARPMK010000001.1, read as the reverse complement.
GGGCGGTGGCCTGGGGCGCCTCGGTGTCCAGCTGCAACGGACTGCTGGGCACCATGCCACCGAAGCCGACATCGGTGACATAACGCACGCCGTCCAGGGTCACCAGGCTCAGGCGATGGGTACGCCCGGTGCGCGCATCCACAGGGCCGCCCATCACTACCCAGCCGGTGAGGCCGCGGGCGTCGAAGCCCAGTTCCTGCAACAACGCCAGGAACAAGTAGTTAAGTTCGAAACAATAGCCACCACGCCCGTCCAGCAGGACCTTTTGCTCGATGCTGGGCAGGTCGATCGGCACCGGTGAATGCAGCAATGTCGACAGGCTCTCGAAGGCGAAGGTGCAGACGTGACGCAGCTGCAGGTCGTGCAAGGTTTTGAGCGTGGGTGGCGGGGGTGAGTCGTAGCCCAGACGCTGCAGGTAGAGCTGGCTGTGAGTCAATCGGGACATGGCGCGATCCTTGGGCGCGTGACGAGTGCGTCACTATGCCGCGCCAGTGTACGACTTGTCATTTTGAGTGAACCTTTTTGAACGCTCGCCTATCCATCTATAACAAGACAGGGAGGCAACATGAGTACCGCAAAAATCTACACCATTCACTATCAACTGCATGGTCAACCGAAGTCCTTTGTGGTGCGCGCCGAAGTGATGAATAACGCTGAAGCGTGGCACTGGGCGGCGGTCGATGCCGATATTGCGCATGTCAGTCGTATTGGGCGCGTGGGGCATGAGCAGGTCAAGAAAACCACCCGGCCTTGGGCGGAGAAGTTTGGGATAACCGAGGTTACCTGGGTGCCGCCCAAGTAGGTTTCGTTTGGATGTGATCAAGCCCCGCTATTGCGGGGTTTGGTTTGTGGGGGTGTTGGTGGTGTTGGTGGTGTACATATCCGTTATTTAGGTAACGGCGGCCTATGGTTCCGCTCTTACAGCGGGTCACTTTTGCAAGGACGTGTACGGACCGGACACATGGTTGACGGGTGTGCGGGGACATGGTGGACACTTCTCGGCAAGCTAACTGCGCCGGGAGGCCATCATGCCCTGGAACTCGAGAGACGCCATGAGCCTAAAAGAAGAGTTTGTTTCCTTAGCAAAGAAACCCGGCAGTAATAAGCGAGAGCTGTGCCGACGATTCGGCATAAGTCCGCAGACAGCCTACAAGTGGCTAAAACGCTACGAGGCCGGCGGTTCTGCAGGCCTGCAAGAGAAGTCACGTAAGCCCGTCAGCAGCCCCAAGCTGACCCAGGCCGAGCTGGAGGCTGAGGTTATTGCACTTCGCCAAGATCATCCGGCATGGGGCGGACGAACAATTAGCAGCATGCTGGACAAGCGAATTGCCCCCAGTACTGTCACGAATGTCTTGCACCGGCATAGCTTGATTAAACCCTCAGATAAAGAACCAGGGGCCCTGCTGAGATTTGAACATCCTGAGCCCAACGATCTTTGGCAGATGGATTTCAAAGGCCACTTTGCAATGCAGCAAGGCCGATGCCACCCCCTGACCATCCTGGACGATCATTCGCGGTTCAATCTGGCCATCCAAGCGTGTGATAACGAGCGAGGTACCACCGTAAAAGAGAAGATGAGCAAGGTATTTGAAATTTACGGTTTACCAGCACGTATCAACGTCGACAATGGCGCGCCTTGGGGCTCACCGCGTAATCCTGGCGAGATCACCGAGTTGAGCATTTGGCTGGTGCGTTTGGGAATTCGGATAAGTTTCAGTCGTCCCTACCATCCGCAAACAAATGGGAAAATCGAGCGTTTCCATCGATCACTCAAGGCAGAAGTCCTTAACGGACGTCACTTTTCTACACTGGCAGATGCCCAGCTAGCTTTCGATCAATGGCGTGAAATATACAACCTGCAACGTCCCCATCAGGCGCTGGAATACAAGGTGCCAATGGACCGTTATCGCAGCAGTTCTTGGGATTATCCGCAGCAACTACCGGAGTTTGAATACGGACCAGATGACGTATTAGCCAAGGTTTATCACAGCCGTTTTCGCTTTCAGAAAAGCTATTTCAGCATCGCAAAAGGCCTGGCAGGGCAACACATAGCAATCCGCCCTAACCCTGAAAGCGATGGTCTGTTCGATGTCTATTTCTGCCATCATTTTTTGCGAACTATCGAAGTTAGTAAGCCTGATTATGGTCAATAATGTGTCCACCATGTCCCCGCACATGTGTCCACCATGTGTCCGGTCCGTACACAAGGACGCAAAAGTAACCAAAAGGTCCTCGCCCCAACACTCGGTGCCTCGCTATGGCTCGGCATGCCCGCAATCCGACAGTGATTTGGGGGGTCGCCGCGATGGGCCATCCTTGGCCCAGCGCGGCTAAACCGGCATCCCTGCCGGTTTACCCCCCAAATCCCTGTCAGATTCCGGCCATCGTGTTTGACGGGGCGATTTCAGATCAAGATCACAATCAAAAGCGCAGATCAACAGACCGCTGACTTCGTCATCGAAAAGGATGTAAGAGCCGGAGCAACAGCAACAGCAACAGCAACAGCAACAGCAACAGCAACAGCAACAGCAACAGCAACAGCAACAGCAACAGCAACAGCAACAGCAACAGCAACAGCAACAGCAACAGCAACAGCAACAGCAACAGCAAAGCCATACTCGGTCAACTGTGGGAGCTGGCTTGCCTGCGATGGCATCAACTCGGTGTGCCTGATGTACCGAGGTGTCTGCATCGCAGGCAAGCCAGCTCCCACAGAAAAGCAGCTCTTCAGTGTATTCAGATAGGCTTTTGCCTTGCACTTGATCTGGCTTTTGCTTCAACCACTCAGGTCGGCTTTCAGGCCGCCGTGCTGTAGATCTTGATCTTGATCTGCTTTTGATCTGAGGCGCCCCGTTAACCACGATGGCCGAACGCAGGCTTGAATCCGTGGGTAACCCGGCAGGACGCCGGGTTAGCCGCGATGGGCCAAGGATGGCCCATCGCGGCGGCCCACGGATTCAAGCCGGAGTGAGGGCACACCGAGCCTAAGCGAGGGGCCGAGTGGTGGGGCACAGACCTTTTGGTTACTTTTGGGGCGTTTGCCAAAAGTGACCCGCTGTAAGAGCGGAACCAATAGAAGCCGTTACCGCAGCAATGGATATGTACACAAAAACACCAGAATCACTCAGGCTTCTTAAGATCCCCCAACGGATCATAATCCACCTTTTTCCGCTCTACCTTGTCCTTATCCAACGGCGCAATCGCCGGCCCAACAGGATCAACCTGCGGGTCCGACACATCAGGCGAATCCGGATCAAACCCCAATTCATCCTCGCCGCTTGCATGCTCGCCCGAACCCGGGCCTTTTGGATGATTACTCACAGTCACCTCCTGAACCTATAGCGGGCGCGCCCTGTCATGCAGGTTTTCCAGGTCTTCCTCAACCCGCTCCACATCATCTTCGTCCTGACGCTCGGCCGGGTCATTAGGCCGCAACGCATCGTTATCACGCTCCTCCTCTCCCGGCGTACGGTCAGGGTCAGGTGTACCCGGCGGCGGTTGCTTATATTCAGACATAATGGCTTACCTCAAAAGGGCTACACAGACTTAGAGAAACCCGCCCAAGCCATCGTTCAACTTGTTTGCCCAAAGCATGCGAAGATGCCACCCCGCCTTTATTGAGACCTGACCCGGATGTTCGAGCTCAAACCCTGCGACCCCGCCACCTTCCGCCAACAAACCCGCCGCAGCACACTGATCATCGCCGTGCTGTTCATGGCCCTGGCCATGCTGCTGTCGACCCTGGCCGTAATGCTGTTCGGCGAACCCGGCGGCGACAACTTCCGCTTCAACGTCGGCGGCGTATTCGCCGGCGTGTTGATCACTGTCGCCCTGGTACGCGGTCCTTTTTGGACCCAACCCTGGTTGGCACCTGCAGTGTACGGCTGGCAGCTCAAGCGCAACCTGATGCGCGTGACCAATGTGATGCACACCCTCAAAGACCGCGTACAGGCCAACGACCCCACCGCCATCAAGGTGCTGCGTTTTTACCACTTGGGCCTGACGCAGATGCACGATCTGGACGCCAACTCCAGCGCGCAGGCGCAACTGATCGGCGAGATGGAAGCACATAGGGAAAAAATGCAGGCACTGGGGATCGACACCGAGCAAACCCGCTTCGAACCCGCCTGGCTGGAAGGTTTTAAAAAGTCATAGTCAGTTGGAAACCTTCGCGCGCCAGCAGAACACCGCGCTGACAGCAATCGCCGCACCCGCCAGGCCAAACACCCACGGCGCCGACGCCACCGGCAGCAACAGACCCGCCATCAGCGGCCCAAGGCCGGCGCCGACATCGCGCCACACCGCGTTGGAGGCCAGGGCCGAAACGCGCATCGAGCCAGGGTTGCGCTCGGCCACCAAGGTGGTCACCAGCGGCAGTTGCAAGGCGCGCAGCACCAGCACTGCGGCTGCGCCGACGATCACCCAATAACTGCCAAATGCCGTCAGTGCCAAGGCACTCAAGAACGAAAACAGCAACAGCATCGAAGTGGCGCCAAAGCGCTGCGCCGCACGCCCACCCAGCGGGCTCAGAAGCATTTCCGAGGCATAGCGCAGGGCCATCAGGCCACCGGCGATCAGCACTGCATCGCCGCCGAGGATCTTCTGCGCCTGGATCGACAGGCCAAAGATAAACAGCCCGTCCAGCGCCACACCCTCAATAAACGACCACACCGCCACGCTGTCCGGCCACTTGAAGCGCCGCCCGGTGCTGTGCAGGTCATGCCCGGTAGTCGGCAAACCACGCGCCACCCACAGCCCCACCAGGCAGCAACCGGCCAGAATCATAAAGATAGGTCGCGGCCCGGCCCACAAGGTCAACCAGCCACCCAGCGGCAACGCCAGCATCGGCCCGAGGGCGATCACCGCCCTCGAGCGCCCGGCCCTGCGCGCCGCGCCAGCGGGTTCAGAGGTGGCCAGCACTTGGGTCGAGAGGTTCAGCGCGGCAAAACACAGGCCCCAGATCAGCCGCAGCCCCAACAGTGCGGCGAACCCAGACAGCATCGAGTTGCCCAAGGCGCACACCGTGGCGGCACCGGCGGCAATCATGCAGGTCAGCCGGTCGCCATGGCGGGCGTAGAAATTCAACACATGGCGGTAGCCGAAAATCCGCACCAGTCGGTTGGCTGCCAGCAACACCCCGGCCTGGGCCAGCGTAATGCCGAAGGCCTGGGACTCCATGGGCAGTAACAAATACAGCAACACGTCGCTGGGCAGGCATAACGCAAGGGTCAGTGCGGCACGTCGGGAGGTGGTATCAGCAGTGCGTAGGGCCAGGCTGGACATAAATCTGAAACATCCCGAAATATTCAGGCCGCCACGTTAGCGTTGCCGCCGCGTGTTTTACAAGGGCTAAACCTTGTGTTTATACGGCAACAGGCGTAGCCCGCTGGCTACACTGCCCACCAGCGCAAACCCACAGCCCAGCCACAGCGCGTATTGCGGACCGCTGCCCAGAGACAGGTGGAAACAGAACGCCACCAACGACGCCCCCAGCGTTTGCCCCAGCAAGCGAGAAATCGCGACGATGCCACTGGCCCCACCGCTGCGGGCCAGCGGTGCGCTGGTCATGATTGCCTTGAGGTTGGGCGACTGGAAAAAACCGAAACCGGCGCCACACAAGGCCATGCGCCAGCCGATATCAAAGGCGCTGGCGCCGCTGCCCAGGGTCGCCAACGCTGCCATGCCCGCGCTGAGCATCAGCAAACCGATGCCGCACAACAGGCCCAGCGACACACGATCCGCCAGCCGCCCTGCCACCAGCGCCATCACCGCCACCACTGCAGGCCACGGCGTCATCAGAAAACCGGTGGCCACCTGGCTATGCCCAAGCACCGCCTGCAACAGAAACGGCAGCGATACAAAGGCCAGGCCCTGTGCACTGAACGCACAGATGGCCGTGAGGGAAGACAGCGCAAACACCGGGCGCTTGAACAAGTCCACGGCCAGCATCGGCGCCGGGTGACCGGTTTCACGGCGCAACAGCAATGCGCCGCACACCAGCGCCAGCGCTATCAAACCGAGGGTCAGTGCGCCTTGGGCGCCATGCACCGCCGTGCCCAGGCCCAGCACCAACAGCGCGAACAGGCCGGCACACAACAGCGCCGACAACCGATCGAACGCGTGGCCGGTCAATGGCAGTGCCGGCAATGAACGCAGGCCCAACCCCAGGGCAAGCAGCCCCAGCGGCACGTTGATCAGGTACAGCCAATGCCAGCTCGCCACAGACAGAATCGCCGACGCGGCGGTCGGCCCCAGCGTAAAGGCCAGCCCCACCACCAGCGAGTTATAGCCCAGGCCGCGCCCAAGCATTTTTGACGGGTAGATATGCCGCAGCAACGCCGTGTTGACGCTCATCACCGCCGCCGCCCCCAGCCCTTGGGCCACCCGCGCGGCGGTCAGGGTCAGCAACGAACCGGCCAACCCGCAAAACAGCGACGAGACAATAAACAGCAGCAAACCGCCGAGGTACACACGCCGGTGGCCCAGCACATCACTCAGCGACGCGAACGGCAGCACCGTAGCGATAATCGCCAACTGGTAGGCGTTGACCACCCAGATCACCGAGGCCGAGTCGGTACCGATACCCTGCGCCAACGTCGGCAGCGCCGTATTGACGATAGCGGTGTCCAGGGTTGCCATGCCAATGCCCAAAGACAAGGCGATCACCGCCGGCAAGCGTTTATTGGGGGGCAGCCCATCGGCAACAGAAGACATGAACAATCCGCACAGGTGACAAAGGCGTTTAGATTACGGGCTGCGCGGATTTTTTTCAGTGGCCAATTGCCTGGCTGTCCGAATTTTCATGTTTGGATGGCTAAGACTATCCAAATTTCTGCTGCGAACGGCTTGTCGCACAGACATGGCTTGTTGTGGCGAGCGGGCTTGCCCCGCGTTGGAGTGCGAAGCACTCCCAGTGAAGCCACCTCGGCTATTCCTGACGGATTTGGTCCCCAGGTTTTGGGGCCGCTTCGCAGCCCAACGCGGGGCAAGCCCGCTCGCCACAACAAGCCCGCTCACCATAAATAACAGGCCCAATAACCATAAATAACAGGCCCAATCGCCACACATCAATCAATCGCCACAGGGTCAACGATCAATTCACTGCCCAACCACGCGGCCAGGTACTCACCGGCCTGGGCCACACCCGCCTCTTCGCCTAGGCGCGCCACCAGCAACTCGCACAGCCCGGCAAAGCTGCCGTCGGCCTGCAGGTGCAACACGGCCTCCAGTTCCAACGCACTGACCTGGCGTAAACGTGAGGTGTACTGCCGCCGCCACACCAACAAGCCACCCGCCTGCGCCAGCATCATCGCCTGCGGCGTGACCGCGTCTTGCCACAATGCCGACCAGATGGCCTCCGCATTGGTGCTCAGCGCATGGCAGCGCAACGACGGCGTCAGGCGCAAAACTGCGCTGTCCCAATCCAGCTCGGCCAGAGCCTGCAACGGCAAAGGCGAAGCATCGGCGGCGACAAACGCCTCATTCAGCGCCGACTCGATCCAGGCCAGTTCATGCACATCCGGGTTATTCGGCAACACGGTCTTCAAGGTCGCGTAAAACCCTTCGGGATACGCATCCAGGGTCCAGGCATGCGGGGGTTGCTGGTCGATATGGGTAATGCTGGCCGCCAGAAACGCCTCCTCTCCCAACCAACGTCGCACCATCGGAAATGCCTGCTCCAGGCAACCCACTAACTGCGCGCGATAGTTATTCTGGTACACCGCCAGGCCCGCGTGGTGGTCGCCCAGCAGCCGGGCCGAGTCATCCGACGCACTCACCAGCCAGGTGCGAAATGCCTGTTGCCACTGCGCCAGGGTCATCGCGCCAGCCCCAAAGCCCGTGCCATCGACAGCTCCTCAAGCAACTCGGCCAGCGGCGGGATCGCATCATCGCGCTCGATCATCGTGGCCACCGGCCCGATCAGCGCTATGGCCTTGGCATACAAATCCCAAACCCCGGCGCACACCGGGCTGTCGTGGCTGTCAATCAATAGCTCACGGCCCTGGCTATGCCCGGCCAGGTGAATCTGGCGCACGCGCTCGGTAGGAATACCGTCGAGAAACGCCAGCGCATCAAAGCCGTGGTTGCTGGCACTGACAAACACATTATTGACGTCCAATAACAACTCGCAGCCTGTGCGCTCGGCCATGGCCGTCATAAATGCCGATTCGCTCATGCAGGCCCCGTCAAACGCCAGGTAGCTGGAGGGGTTTTCCACCAGCAGCGTGCGGCCCAGCACCTCCTGGGCCTGGTGAATATTGGCGCACACGCGGTCCAGAGCCTCGTCGGTATAGGGCACCGGCAACAAGTCGTGGGCATTGAAACCACCGCTGCGCGACCAACTCAGGTGATCGGAGACAAACAGCGGCTGCACCTCATCGACCAGCGCCTTGAGGCGCCGCAGGTACGCCTGGTCCAGCCCTTCGGCGGTGCCGATAGACATCGACACCCCGTGCAGCGCCACCGGGTAACGCTCGCGGATCTGGCGCAGGATGTGCCGGGGTTGCCCACCCGCGACCATAAAATTCTCCGAGATCACTTCGACAAAATCCACGGCCACCGAAGTTTCCAGGAAGTCGCCGTAGTGCTCCTTGCGCAGCCCCAGGCCGTAGCCCGAAAAGCGCGGTGTGGATGTAAGCATCATCGGTTCTCCAGCAAAAAACTGTGGCGAGGGCGCTTGCTCCCGCTCGGCTGCGCAGCAGTCGCCCGTTTCTGGAGGCGCTGCACAAGCAAGCTTGCTCGCCACAGGAAGGCGTTATTTCGGCTCAGTCAACGTGCCGCCGGCCTTGAGGCATTCAGACGGCGTCTTGACGATCACGCCCTCGCCCTTGCAGCTGTTAAGGCCCTTGCAGTCGTGCTTGGCAGTGGCGCACAGGCTTTCGCCCTTGCAGCTGTTGACGCCGTAGCAGCGGCCGGGTTTTTCCTGTTGGTCGGCGGCGCTGGCGGCACTGGCGAATGACGCCGACGCCATGGCAATCAGGGCGGCGGCAGCGGCGAGGCTCAGGCGGGATTTGAGTGCAGTGTTCATAGGTATTTCCTTTTAGGGTGCTGTGTGGGGTGAGCGCTGTGTAAGGTGAGAGGCATTATTTGATAACGGAAGCAGCGTCTTCGATGACCTTCGCCACCGCCTCAGGCTGGGAGATGTACACCGAGTGGCTGGCCTTGATTTCGGTGACCTTGGAACCGGCCCGCTGGTACATCCAGCGTTGCAGCGCGGGGCTCAGCGCACGGTCTTCGGTGGACACCACGGCATACGTCGGCTTTTTATGCCAAGCGGCTGCCCACACGGTGCCGCCGAACAAGGCGGTGGTGGCCGGCACTTGGGAGGCGCCCATGAAGTCGGTGCGGTTGGTGGTCAGGTCGGCGGCAAAATCGGCGTTGTATTTACTGCGATCGAAAAACAGGTGGCCGTCGCGGCTCTGCTTGATGTCATCGCTGGGCGCCGGCATCGAGCCGATCAACTGGGCCATGTTCTCGCCCACTTCCGGCTGCAGGGCCGAGACGTAGACCATCGACTTGACCTTGTCGCGGTCGCCGGCAATCGAGATCACCGCGCCGCCGGAACTGTGGCCCACCAGCACCACGGGGCCGACTTGTTGCTCCAGCACTTCACGTGCCTCGGCCACATCGGCGGCGAGGTTTTCGTGGCCCTGGTGCACCACGGTGACCTTGTAGCCTTTGTGAATCAGGATGTCGTGCACCACACGCCAGCCGGAACCGTCGACAAACGAGCCGGGCACGATCACCACACTTTTACCGGTGCCGGGCTGCGGTGTATCGACCGCCTGGGCCAGCACGGGGACAGTCAGGGCCACGGCCATGGTCAAACAAGAAAGCATGCGCATCGGGTATCTCCATCAGGGTTGTTAAGGTTTGCCGAACAGCCGGCGATCCAGCGACCACGCCCCGCCGCCATAGGCCAGCAGCGGCAACAACAGGCCCGCCCAGGTCAGATGCGTCGGCCAGGCTTCGGGGTATACGAACACCTCGATCACCAGGGTCATGCCCAGCAGCGCAGCGGCCGCCGGGCGGGTCAGCAGGCCCAGCACCAGCAACAGCGGGAACAGGTGTTCGGCGTAGGTCGCCAGGTGCGCGGCCCAGTCCGACGGAATCAGCGGCAAGGCGTATTCCGAACGAAACAGGGTGTAGGTCGACGGCTTGAGGCTCAGAAAACCGCTGACCTTGGTACGCCCCGACAAAAAGAACACCGCCGCGATACCCAGCCGTGCCACCAGCAACAGCAGCGCTTGGGGCAACAGGCGCTGGATCACGGCTGTTCCGTCAGGCTGCCGAAGCCTTTGGGCGTCTTGATCTGGGTGCAGGTGCCCTTGTCGACCAATACCCAGGCGTTGCCCTGGTAATCGGCGGTGGCGGTGCCGGCGCACGAGGTGCCTTTACCGGCAGCGCAGTCGTTGGCACCGGCGAGGGTCACGCCGAAGCATTTTTCCTGGGGCTTGGCGTCGTCGGCATGGGCCATCGCCGCAAAGGCGCTGAGGGACAGGGCGAAAGTGGCCGCAAGGGCCGCGTAGGGTCGCTTCATCGGTGGATCTCCTGGCTTGACTGAGTGTGGCCAGGGCGCGTGTGGCGGTGGGTAACCGCCTGCGCCGGCTGGTGAACAGAGTTAAAGCCAGCCGTGTATCCGCTCTGTGTCGCCGACACGCCAGAACGTCATGCCGATGTATCAAGGTGGTGCAGGGATACTTTGTAATACAAAGCCAATAAACCACCGCCAAATCGCCAGCGTTTTAGTCGGCATCCCGAACGACACAATTAGAAATATTCGTGTTTCCGAACGGAGGCATTCGCTGGTCGCCAACGACCCTAAAAATCACCATAAATTTCATATGGTTGTTGTCATCTTTGATACATGCCAACTGGCATACATTCTGCTTTATCAGGTTTTCCGGTAATAAAATGTTTCAAGCTTGAGACAGTCTCATCCTTTGGAACATCCGCCGTGATACGCCCATAACAACGACTACGCCCCAAAGGAGGGCGGTCTTTCCGACTTTTTGATCGACATCAACTTTCCAAGACTGCTGCTGCACATCTGCACCCCAAAAAGGGCGAATGGCCTGATCGCCAATAACAAGCCCGACTATAAAAAGGACGATTTGATGAGCTCGAGCAAGAACCACGCAGTGTCCTTAATGGACGCCGATCACCCGACCCCGGCAGCCGCAGAGCATGTCCTGGGCTTTGGCCCCTTTCTGTTACTGGCCAGGCAGCACGTACTGTTGCGTAACGGCGAGCCGGTCAGCCTGGGGAGCCGCGCCCTCTACCTGTTGATCGCCCTGGCCACCCGCGCCGGCGAATTACTGGAGAAGACCGAACTGATCGCCTTCGCCTGGCCCAAGGTGGTGGTGGAGGAATGCAACCTGCGTGCGCAGATTGTCGCGTTGCGCCGGGCGCTGGGCGACGATGGCAACTTCAGCTACATCGTCACCGTGCCGGGGCGTGGTTACCGCTTTGTGGCGCCGGTGACCGTGCAAACCGCCGGCGAAGAAAGCCTGCCGGTGCCCTTTGCGCGCGCTGAAGAGCCCGCGTTGCACGTGCCGTCCTGCGAGGTCATCGGCCGCGACAGCTTGATCTCGAGCCTTGCCGAACAGTTGCTCAGCCAGCGCTTCGTCACCCTCACCGGCCCCGGCGGTATCGGCAAGACCACCGTGGCCACCGCCGTGGCGCAGCGGCTGGCACATGCATTCAAGCTCGACACCTGCTTCGTCGACCTGGCGCCCGCCACCAGTGGGCAATGGGTGGCCGGTATGCTCGCCAGCGCCCTGGGGATCCAGACCATCAGCACTGAACCGCTGCCGACCATCGCCGCCGCCTTGGCCGAACGCCGCCTGCTGCTGGTGCTGGATAACTGCGAACACGTATTGCCGGCCGCCGCCGACGCGGTGGAGACCCTGCTGCGCTGCGCCCCGCAATGTTATGTACTGACCACCAGCCGCGAGCCGCTGCGTGCCGACGGCGAACGGGTGCATGACCTGGCGCCACTGCAAGTGCCCGACGAAGGCAGCCGCCTCAGCGCCGACGAGGCACTGGCGTGGTCGGGCGTGCGCCTGTTTGTAGAGCGCGTGCGCGCCCTCGACCCAGGCTTTGTGTTCAATGACAGCGACGTGGCAGCCGTCTGCGCCATCTGCCGCAAACTCGACAGCAATGCACTGGCCATCGAGATCGCCGCCGCGCGGGTACGGACCTTTGGCGTCCAGGACTTGGTCGGCCTGCTCGACGGCAGTTTCCGCCTGCAAATGACTGGCCGACGCACTGCCCTCGCCCGCCATCGCACCCTCAGTGCCACGTTGGACTGGACCTACTCGATGCTCAGTGGCGAGGAGCAGGCCATGTTGCGCCAACTGGCGGTGTTCACCGGCTCCTTCACCCTGGATGCGGTCAAGGCCATGACCGCCAGCAGCAGCCTGGACCCACGCAACGCCCTGCCGTTACTCGAAAGCCTGATGGACAAATCGCTGCTGATTGCCGGTGAGGCGCAGTTGCTCAAACGCTATCGCCTGCTGGAAACCACCCGCGCCTATGCCCTGGAAAAGCTCGAAGAACATGGCGAAGTCAATTCCACCAGCCGGCGCCACGCCCACTATGCCCTCGGCGTGTTGCAAGAAGCCGGGCAAACCCTGGACGGCCTGTCGCCAGACACCTGGATCGCCCTCTACGGCCCCGAAAACAGCACCATTCGTTCGGCCCTGGACTGGGCCTATTCCGCCAGCGGCGAGCTGCCCCTGGCCATCGAACTGACCCTGGGCGGTGTGCCGTTGTGGTTGCGCCTGTCGCTGGTCAGTGAGTGCCGAACCTGGGTCGACAAGGGCCTGGCAAGCGACGCCGTCGCGCCCTTGGCCGTGCGCCAGCGCATGCTGCTGCAAACCGCCCTGGCCAGCGTGCTGATGCTGACCTACGGCACCGGCGCAGAAATGCGCGAAGCCTGGCGCCAAGTTCGCGAAGATGCCCGCGACCTGGGTGATGCCGAACACAAAATGCGCGCCTTGTGGGGCCTGTGGACCGACCGCTGCGGCTGTAACCAATACACCGAGGCCCTGGAACTGGCCGAGCGTTATATCGCCCTCAACAGCGGTGGTAATCAGCAATTGCTTGGCAAACGCATGCGCGCCGTGGCGCTGTTTCATATGGGCGACCTGCTGGGCGCGCGGCAAAACATCGATGAAGCGCTTGGGTCGCCATCGGCACCGCGCTCGCACATCATCGACGTGCATTTTGATCAGCGCATCGCCGCTCGTTGCCTCAAGGCCAAGGTGCAATTGCTCGAAGGCGATGTCGACCCTGCATTGCGCCTGATTGCCAGCTGTGTGGACGACGCCATCAGCCTCGACCACCCTGCCACGCTCTGGTACACCTTGTGCTTGGGCGCGCTGCCGCTGGCGCTGCTGGCGTCCAACCTGCCTAAGTTACGCTATTACCTGGGCCTGCTGCAAAGCAGCACTTCGCGTCAGGATCTGCCGATCTGGCGGCAATTTCGGCTGTGCTTCGAGAACATTCTGCTGATCCGCGAGGGGTCGCCGGAAACGGGTGTGCCGCAATTGGGCGAAGCGTTGCACCACTTGCAAAGCCAGGGTGACAGCCAGCTCTACAGCCTGCTGCGATGTGAATATGCCTTGGGCCTGGCGCGCCTGGGCCTGGAAAAACTGGCGCTGGAGGTGTTGGAAGACACGTTGCAATTGGCGGTTGGCCGTCATGAACGCTGGTTTGTGCCGCAGATGCTGCGGATCAAGGCGCAGTTGATCTTACGACAGGGGAGCTATGGGTCGGTGGACAAGGCCAAGGTGTTGCTGCGCCAAGCGTGGGTGGATGCGCAGTTGGCGGGGGCGCATTTTTGGCGGGCGCAGATTGCTACGGACTTGGCGCGGTTGCAGGAGCCTAAGTTGCGGATTGCTGCGTTGCCGAGGTTTCAGCATCGGTGATGGGGGTTGGGTTGGGTTGGGTTGGGTTGGGTGTATATCCGTTATTTAGGTAACGGCTGATATTGGTTCCGCTCTTACAGCGGGTCACTTTTGGCAAACGCCCCAAAAGTAACCAAAAGGTCTGTGCCCCACCACTCGGCACCTCGCTTAGGCTCGGTGTGCCCTCACTCCGGCTTGAATCCGTGGGCCGCCGCGATGGGCCATCCTTGGCCCAGCGCGGCTAACCCGGCGTCCTGCCGGGTTACCCACGGATTCAAGCCTGCGTTCGGCCATCGTGGTTAACGGGGCGTCTCAGATCAAGATCAAGATCTACAGCACGGCGGCCTGAAAGCCGACCTGAGTGGTTGAAGCAAGAGCCAGATCAAGTGCAAGGCAAAAGCCTATCTGAATACACTGAAGAACTGCTTTTCTGTGGGAGCTGGCTTGCCTGCGATGCAGACTCCTCGGTAGATCAGGCACACCGAGTTGATGCCATCGCAGCGGTGCGACGATTCGACAAGCCAGCTCCCACCTTTGACCGAGTATGGCTCTGCTGTTGCTTTGCTGTTGCTGTGGCCCTTACATCCTTTTCGATGACGAAGTCAGCGGTCTTTTGATCTGCGCTTTTGATCTTGATCTGAAATCGCCCCGTTAAACACGATGGCCGGAATTCGACAGGGATTTGGGGGGTAAACCGGCAGGGATGCCGGTTTAGCCGCGCTGGGCCAAGGATGGCCCATCGCGGCGGCCCCCCAAATCACTGTCGGATTGCGGGCATGCCGAGCCTAAGCGAGGCACCGAGTGTTGGGGCGAAGACCTTTTGGTTACTTTTGGGTCTTTCTGTACGGACCGGACACATGGTGGACACATGTGCGGGGACATGGTGGACACATTATTGACCATAATCAGGCTTACTAACTTCGATAGTTCGCAAAAAATGATGGCAGAAATAGACATCGAACAGACCATCGCTTTCAGGGTTAGGGCGGATTGCTATGTGTTGCCCTGCCAGGCCTTTTGCGATGCTGAAATAGCTTTTCTGAAAGCGAAAACGGCTGTGATAAACCTTGGCTAATACGTCATCTGGTCCGTATTCAAACTCCGGTAGTTGCTGCGGATAATCCCAAGAACTGCTGCGATAACGGTCCATTGGCACCTTGTATTCCAGCGCCTGATGGGGACGTTGCAGGTTGTATATTTCACGCCATTGATCGAAAGCTAGCTGGGCATCTGCCAGTGTAGAAAAGTGACGTCCGTTAAGGACTTCTGCCTTGAGTGATCGATGGAAACGCTCGATTTTCCCATTTGTTTGCGGATGGTAGGGACGACTGAAACTTATCCGAATTCCCAAACGCACCAGCCAAATGCTCAACTCGGTGATCTCGCCAGGATTACGCGGTGAGCCCCAAGGCGCGCCATTGTCGACGTTGATACGTGCTGGTAAACCGTAAATTTCAAATACCTTGCTCATCTTCTCTTTTACGGTGGTACCTCGCTCGTTATCACACGCTTGGATGGCCAGATTGAACCGCGAATGATCGTCCAGGATGGTCAGGGGGTGGCATCGGCCTTGCTGCATTGCAAAGTGGCCTTTGAAATCCATCTGCCAAAGATCGTTGGGCTCAGGATGTTCAAATCTCAGCAGGGCCCCTGGTTCTTTATCTGAGGGTTTAATCAAGCTATGCCGGTGCAAGACATTCGTGACAGTACTGGGGGCAATTCGCTTGTCCAGCATGCTGCTAATTGTTCGTCCGCCCCATGCCGGATGATCTTGGCGAAGTGCAATAACCTCAGCCTCCAGCTCGGCCTGGGTCAGCTTGGGGCTGCTGACGGGCTTACGTGACTTCTCTTGCAGGCCTGCAGAACCGCCGGCCTCGTAGCGTTTTAGCCACTTGTAGGCTGTCTGCGGACTTATGCCGAATCGTCGGCACAGCTCTCGCTTATTACTGCCGGGTTTCTTTGCTAAGGAAACAAACTCTTCTTTTAGGCTCATGGCGTCTCTCGAGTTCCAGGGCATGATGGCCTCCCGGCGCAGTTAGCTTGCCGAGAAGTGTCCACCATGTCCCCGCACACCCGTCAACCATGTGTCCGGTCCGTACAGGTCTTTCCAAAAGTGACCCGCTGTAAGAGCGGAACCCTACTCAGCCGTTACCTAAATAACGGATATACACCCCCACCATTTCACACCTGTGAAAGCTTGTGCGATCTCATCACCAATCACGTTTTCACGCTGCCCCACCACCTACTATCCAGTCCTGGCGCCCCCCTTCACATGGACTGAACAACAATGATCAACCGACCCGAGAAACCCGCCGCCCCACGCGTAGCGCAACCCCAGGCACCGGAGCATGTCTTCGACGCGTTGCTCAACCAAGCCAGAACCATGGCGGCCGCCGGGTCAGGCGATAAAACCTTCAAACCCAAAGTGCTCGCCGCCCACCCCAGCGAAAGCTTGAAAACCCCCAGCGAAATCAAACCCGAGGACTACAAGGACGTCACCGCCCTGCCCGCCAAACTCGACATCGACACACTCAAGGTAATCTCGGAAGACAAAGACACCGGTGTCATCTACTTCGAGCAAAACGGCAGCAAACTCAAGATCACCCGCGAAAACGCGGAGAAGGTCCAGGAAGGCTTCGATACCCTCAAAGGCCTGCACTTCGGCCACGCCGTAGCGCCTGTCAACCAAGGTGGCCCAGACGCAGGCACACCACTCTACGACCTGCTGCACACCCTCGGCGAAACCCAAGGCAGCCCCGCCGGCACAGCCATCCGCGAGGCCCTGCGCAACCCCGACCAACAACTGCTGCGCGAAGACGACCCTGGCGTGCGCCTGGCCAATATCAAATCAGTCGGCGGAGCCCACGACGGCGTGATCAATGTCAGCCTCGAAAACGGCCAGACCCTGGTGATTGCCGAAGTTCTCACGCCGCAAGCCTTCGCCAGTTACACCAACGCCGGTGTGACCAAACAAGCCCTCAACGACGGCAAATCCAAAGGGTATGAGGAAGTCACCAGCCTGCCCGGCGACCTGGATTTCAGCCAACTCAAGGTCGTGTCCGAAGACCCGAAATCCGCGGTCATTCTGTTTGAACACCAAGGCAAAAAGTACATGATCAGCCAGTCCGAGGCCGCCCTGCCGCAGCCCGGCGCCGATCTCAGTAACCCTAGCCCGAATGCCGGCACCAGCTTCTACAACTTCCTGCATGCCGTGCACGCCAGCGAAGGCTCGCAAGCGTTCGACTACATCAAGAACGCCCAGTCCCTGCCCGGCCAAGAGCTGTTACGCAAGGACGAAGCCAGCCTCAAGCTCACCGACATCAGCAAAGTCGACGCGCCCTTGGACGGTATCCTGGTGGTCAACCAGGCCGACGGCAAACTGCTGGTGGTGTCCAAGGACATGACTCCCGAAGCCTTCGCCGCCTACTCCACCCAGGGCCAGAGCCTGGCCGGGATCGAAAAAGCCAAGGGCGACGGCTACAGCCTCGCCAGCCCGGATGCCTACCTGGCCTCCACCGAAGACATCATGAGCGTCGGTGGCGTCGGCGATTACGGCCCCGGCCTGATCGCTTTTACCCAGCACAAACCGGGCGGCGCCGAAGAGAAAATCGTGGTGAGTGAAGACACCAACCCGCAGATGTTCGAGCAGCTCAGCGGCTACCGCACCGACATCGCGCAGCAGACCACCGATGTCGACAAGCTGCGCGCCGACAACGGCCTGCCGCCGCTCAAGGACGTTTCCGTCGACGGCCTCGCCACCACCGAAAAAGATGAAAGCGGCAACCCGCTGTCGGTGCAGGACCTGTCGATGAAAACCCTGGTGGACAGCTACCGCGCTGGGGTCAAGGACGGCAGCATCGGCAAGGACGACCCACGCGCCAAGTTCCTGCGTGCGGTGGAAGCCAAGAGCATGGCTGACAACGGCATGTCGATCATTCCCGAGCACGGTTTCACCAACCAGGGCACCGCCACCCCGCCCATCGACGTCAACTCGCGGGATGTGCGCGACAACATCTTCGACACCAAGGCCATCGACAAGAGCATCAGCGAACTGCTCGGCGACTCGACCATTCAGGCTGATATCAAGGCTAACCACGACGCCGCGCTGGGCAAGGTCGACGGTGGCCAGGCCAAGGTCGATGAAGTCCACCAGAAGCTGGTCGACAGCACATCGTCAGAAAACTTCACTAAGTACATCAAAGCCCTGCAAGACGACGGCAAGACCGAGCTGGCCACCCAGGAAATCCAGACCGCCTACACCGCCCTCGCGGATATGGACCCGGCCAAAGCCGACAACTTCCTGCAAAACCTGCAAATCGACGGTTATACCGATTCCGTTGAAAAGCTAATGGATGATCCGAGCAAGATCAGCGACGACAACACCGCACTCGCTACCACCGACAACACCATGGCTATTCTGTCGATGCTCAAGGGCAGCGCCGACGGCCTGCCACGCCAGGCGCTGGGGGTGTACTCCAAGTTCGTCGACCAGTTGCTCAAGGACAAGGGCGCCGCCGCCGACTTCGGCAAGGCGATGGTCTCGCTGGGCGACACCTGGCAAAAAAACGGCGTGATCAGCTTCAGCGATATCGAGCACGCGGTCAGCAAGGAAATCATGCCGAGCCTCAGCGAAGCCAACCGCAGCTCGTTTGTGAAGAACCTGACCTTCCTCAAGGACAATGGCGTACTGGGCTCGGTCGGTGGCGCCATCGGCATGGGCCGCATTGTCTACCAACTCGCCGGCCAGGGCGGCAAGCTGGCCGACACGCCGATGAAGCGCCTGGGGATTGCCAACGATTTTCTCGGTTTCCTTGGCACCGGCTCGCACTTCGCCACGTTGGGCCTGAAGGTCTACGACAAGTTACGCGGCACCAACGCCTACAAACTCATGGGTTTTGACCGTTCCCTGCCCGACCTGTGGGCCAAGCCCGGCGAGGGTTACCACGCCTTGCCCAAAGACGCCGAGGCGATCCAGAAGAAGTACTTCGACCTCGTTGACCAGGCCATGGACGACGGCAAGGACGTGGGCAAGGTGCTCAACAGCGGCGGCTGGAGCGATGAAGGCGCCAAGCACGTGCAGGAAGGCATTGAAAAAGGTATCGCCAGCCGTGGCGGCGTGGCCGGCGCCGGGTTTGGCGCCAAGTTCGCCAGCAGCGCTATCAAGGTGATCGGCATGGCCACCGACGTGGCAGGCGGCGTGATCAGTGTGGTGCAGGCGGCCTTCACCTTGCGTGATGGTGTGCGCGAAAAAGACCCGATCAAAATTGCCTCCGGCTCACTGTCCATGGCCGGCGGCGTCAGCAGCCTGGTGGCAGCCGGCGGTGGTGTGCTGACGACGCTGGGCGTGACCGGGCGCATCATTCCATTCCTGGGGCCGGTGGGTTTCCTGATCTCAGGGGCGCTGTCATTTGTTGGCGCGATTCTGAGCACCATCCAGACCCACAAGCTGCACAAGATCTCGATGCAGAACTGGGATCAGATCCAGGACTTCAAACAAGACGGTCTGCTCAAGCCCAACGGCGATGAAGCCTATGTGTGGCTGCAGACTTACCTGTCCGACTGGGGCCAGCGCGATGCGCCGCAGGATCAGAGTATTTTCGACTTCCGCAAGGGCGAATGGGATGCTCGTGCAACCATTCACGGCGGCGATCACCAGCGTGACCATGCGGACTATATCGGCGACGGCAATAACCGCAGGTCAGAGGACTTCAAGTACTCGCTCAAACCGTCGGAGTGGACCAATGACAACCACGATATTATCTGGCGAGTGGGGGATGGCTATGGCGGCCCGTATCACGATGTAGATAACGGCTGACCCCATGATGATCGTTCCCACGCTCCGCGTGGGAATGCAGCCCAGGACGCTCTGCGTCCAACCGTGCAATCGTGACGCGGAGCGTCACAGGAGGCATTCCCACGCGGAGCGTGGGAACGATCAGCGCTCAGATCAGGCGGGCCGCGACCAGCCAATCCGCCACGGCCTGGAATGAAGCATCCGGCACCGGGTCGCCGGGTACGGTTCTGCGCGCAATCTCGGCCGCCAAGGCCCGGTCCGGCGCATGCGGGATGCCTAAATCGTAAGCCTCCTGCAACATCAGCAACGCCTCCTCCGGCGCCGCCCGGCACACAATCACTGGCACCGGCGTTTCACCGCGCACATACCGCACGCCAATCACCCAGCCATCGGTAGTGCCGATCATCATCGACGCTCGGCCCAACCCCAGTTTGGTCGCCAACGCCTGCATTTCATTGCGCTGGCGCCGGCGCTCGCTCTTGATCAGCGGGTCGCCGTCGATGTCCTTGCGTTCGCGTTTGGTTTCGCTGCGGGTCATTTTCATGTCGCGGCCGAACAGCCAACGCTGCATCAGCACGTCCACCGCGCCCACGGTGATAAAGGCGCACAGCACGGTAAACACCAGCGGCTTGAGCACCAGGAAAAACGTCGATTCCATGCATTCGGCGCCACAGCGCGAAGACTCCATCAGCGCCTGCAGCGCGTGCTTGCCAACCACGTAGAATGCAATCGCCAACACGTGCACTTTGACCAAGCCTTTGATGAACTCCACCAGGTTACGCAGGGCGAAGATCTTCTTCATGCCCTCCGCCGGGTTGATGCGTTTGAACTCCGGCTTGATCGGGTCCACCGAAAACACAAAGCCGCGCATGGTGATGATATTGGTCAGGATCACCACGCCGGTGGTCACCGCCATCACGGGCAAGGTAATACCGATGATCAACTGCTCGGCATGGTCCAGCACCCGTGGCCACACGCTGGCGAATGGTTCGATATAAATCTGCGCGGTCAGGTCGATCAGCGCCGTCACCTGGGCCATGGCCCGTGGCGCCAGGATCGAGATGCACAAGGTGCAGAACAGAATGACCATGCCCGACACCAGGTCCTGGCTCTTGGCGACCTGGCCTTTCTTGCGCGCGTCGCTGAGCTTTTTGTCCGTGGCCGGCTGGGATTTTTCTTCGCTGGTATCGGCCATGGGCTACTCCATGCCCGCCAGGGTTTTAAGCAGCTCGACGGTGCCACGAAACTCGGCCAGTTGGTCGAGCATCAGCGGGATTAAAAAGCCGATATAGATCACCATCAGGATTGAAAAAAACAGGTTTTTCACCGGCAGCGACAAATCGAAAATATGCAGGTTCGGCGCCATCCGCGACAGGTATGCAAGCATCAAGTCGGTGACCAGCAACGCGATCAGCAGCGGCGAGACCATCAGCACGCCAACCCGCATGATCTGGTCGAGGATCGACAGTACCGCCAGCAACGCCGAGCTGGCAAATACCGGCGTAAATGCGGTTACCGGCCATAACTGATAGCTGTGGTAATAGCCGTCGACCATCAGGATAAAGCCGCCGGACATAAAGAACAGCGTGATCAGCATCACCGTGAGCAAGGTCGACATCACGCTCGACTCCCCGGTGGACAGCGGGTCCACCAGTTGCGCCATGGTCGAGCCGCGTTGCAGGTCGACCAACTCCCCTGCCACTTCCGCCGCCCAGAACGGAATGCCGAACAGCAAGCCGATCAGGATCCCGATCAGGAACTCCTTGATCAGCAAGCCGGCGATAAACACGCTGCCGTGTTCGGGCATGTGGGTCAGCGCATCGAACACCGGAAAGAACATCGGGATGGAAATCGCCACGGCCACACAGCCACGAATCATGCCGGTGAGACCAAGGCGGTTGAACGCTGGCGTGATCACCACCACGCCCATGGCCCGGCAGGCGGCGAGCGAGGCAGAACTGATCACCGGGTAGGCGACTTCCAGGAACTGCGCAGTCAGGCTGGCATCCATGGGCGGTCAGCGCGTCCACATGGGGAAGTTGTCCAGCACCTGGCCACCCAGTTCCGCGACTTGCCCGGCCAATACCGGGCCGAGAAACACGATGGTCAGCAGGACCGCCACCAGCTTCACCACCTGCGGCAAGGTCTGGTCCTGGATCTGCGTGAGTGCCTGGAACAGCCCCACGCTCAAACCCACGATAATCGCCACGCCCAGCGCCGGCGCCGAGAGCATCAGCACGGTCATCAGCGCCTGTTTCATCAATGACAGGAAAACATCCTGGCCCATGGGTCGTGCCTCAGCCGTAACTCAGAATCAAACCGTGCATCAAGCGCGACCAGCCGCTCAAGGACACGAATAAAAAGATCTTCAGCGGAATCGAAATCAGGTTCGGCGAAACCATCGACATGCCCATCGCCATCAGCACGTTGGACACCAGCAAGTCGACGACCAGGAACGGGATATAGAGCAAAAAGCCGATCTCGAAGGCCCGCGTCAGCTCCGAACTGACGAACGCCGGAATCAACACCACCAGGTCATCATCGCGCAGGTCGGCCCGCGCCTCAGGCGACCAGATGGTCTCGGTGGCCTGCACAAAAAAGCCGCGCTCGGACTCGTTCGCAAAGCGCTTCAAGTGCGCCTGCAAGGGCGGGCGCAGCGCATCACCCAGGTCCTTGAGTTGCTCCACATGTTCGATGTTGAGGTCGCGGCCCTCCACTTGCCGGTACATGTCGCCAATCAACGGCGTGGTCACGTACACCGACAGGATCAGCGCGATGCCGTACAGCACCAGGTTCGGCGGGGTCTGTTGCACCCCGAGGGCGTTGCGGATCAGGAACAACACCACCGAAATCTTCATGAAACCGGTGAGTGTCACCACCGCCAACGGGATCAGCCCGATCGTCGCAACGACCAGGATGATCTCGATCAGGTTGGGCTGATAACCGGTCATGGGGTGGCGAAACTCAGCAGGCGCACACCCAGGCCGTCACCGATTTTCACCAATTGGCCCTGCCCGACGCGGCGCCCGTTGACCATCAGGTCGACGTTGTCGACGCCGGGTGTATTGAGCTGCAACAAGCTGCCGGCGCCCAGTTCACGCAATTGCGCCAGGGTCAGCTCCAGGCTGCCGACCTGGCACACCAGTTTGAGCGGTAGATCATCCAGGGCCGCAGCCGCATCAACGTCAGTCATCGTGTTCTCCATGTGCAAAAGAGGCGCTTGCAAGGCTTCCTGCAAGCGCAAGACTTCACCCTGGTATTGGCAGCGGGCCTGCAAACGGCCCGCCAGCTCCAGCAACAAACCCGGGCCGGGTTCGAGCATCAGCACATCGCCTGAGCACAAACTGCGCAGTTCACCGAGGCTCAAGTGCTGCTGCCCGGCCACCACGGCCAGGGTCTGGCGCAGGTCGGGCAATGGGTCCGGCTCAAGCGGAGCGTGTTGATCCAACAACTGCGCCAACAGCACGGCGGCGCCTTCGCTCAGATCCAGTTGCGCATGCATGGCGGGCTGGTTGCCGAAGGTCAATGCCAGCGCCAGGTGCAGCACATAAGGCTGTTGGTCTTGCGGCGCTTCGAGCAATTGCAGCGGCTGCGCCAGCAGCGGTTCGAGACGCTCAATCAGGTCCAGTACCGCCAGTTCCAACAGCAATGCACGCGGCAACGCCGGTAGCAGCTGCACGTCAAACTGCAACGCCAGCGGCACCAGCACTTGTTCCAATGCCGCCGCCGACAGCCGCAAGCGCACCGGCGCGCGACCGAGCAACAGCAGCACTTCGCGTGCCGCGTCAAGCGGCTGCGGTTCAGCGGCCCAGCTCACGCGCAGGTCTTGCCCGGCGCAGCGGCCCTGCCAGGCGCGGCGCCGCCGATGCAGTTGGTTATGCAGCGCCAGCAAGGCCGGGTCGTAGTGCGTCAACCATGGCGACAGCGGATCGGCAAGGGCTGCGATCATGTGCCGGTGCCTTCATCGCGCAGTTCTCCGATCCGGCGCTCATCACTTTCGCGCCCCTCCAGCAGGCTCTGCCAGGCATCGGATTGACGCTGGCGGCTCAGGCGTTCCTGGCGGAACAGGTCGCGCTCACGCTCCTGGCTTTGCAGGGTGGTGGACACGTGGGTCACGTCGTTTTCCAGCTGTTGCTGGTCATCCGACAGCCCGCGCAAACGGTCCTGGGCTGCCTGCCAGCTCGCCACCGAAAGGCCCTCGGTGAGCGAGGCGTACACCTGACGGGCCTCCTCGGCGATCGCCTCACGGTGCAGGCGCAGTTGCTCCTTGGCATCGGTCAACACGCCATGGGTCTGCTCGCAGCGCTGTTGCTGGGCGGCCAGTTGGCTGGCGGCACGTTGTTCACGCAGCACCCGCAAGGTCTGCAGGGTGCGCAGTTGGTCGGTTTTCATCGGGCGTTCTCCTTTCTAATGCCAGCAACCACCGTTTCCAGATCAGCGAAGATCGACTGTGGGAGCTGGCTTGCCTGCGATGGCGGTGTATCAGTCACAAAAGGGCTGGCTGACCCACCGCCATCGCAGGCAAGCCAGCTCCCACAGGGTTTTGCATGCATTTCGATTGCGCGGTTCATGCCAACACCTGGCGCATGCGCATCAGGGTCTGTTCCAGGTTGCTGGGCTCGCCAGCGTTCTGGCGCAGGAATGCTTCGATGGCGGCGTGGCGGGCAATGGCTTCGTCCGCCAGCGGGTCGCTGCCGGCGGAGTATTCGCCCACGCGGATCAGCATTTCGATTTCGCCGTAGCGCGCCATCAGCTCGCGGATGCGCATGGCCAAGCGTTTGTGTTCCTCACCGGCGACCTGCTCCATCAAGCGGCTACGACTGCGCAGCACGTCCACCGCCGGGAAATAATTGCGCTGGGCCAATTCGGCGCTCAGGGCAATGTGCCCGTCGAGGATCGAACGCGCTTCTTCGGCCACCGGGTCGCTGGCGGCATCGCCTTCGGTGAGCACGGTGTACAGCGCGGTAATGCTGCCGGTAGGGCCAGGGCCGGCGCGTTCGAGCAGGCGCGGTAACGCCGAGAAAAATGACGGCGGGTAACCGCGACGGGTCGGCGGTTCGCCCACGGCCAGGCCGATTTCGCGCTGGGCGCGGGCAAAACGCGTGAGGCTGTCCATCAGCAGCAATACATTGCGGCCCTGGTCGCGGTGGTATTCGGCCAGGGTGGTGGCGACAAATGCGGCTCGTACACGCTCGGCCGCCGGGCGATCCGAGGTGGCGACCACCGCCACCGTGCGCGCGCGCGCCTGGGCATCGAGTTGCACGTCGAGCAGCTCGCGCACTTCCCTGCCCCGCTCGCCGATCAGGCCGATCACAATCACATCGGCTTCGCTGTTGCGGATAATGCTCGCGAGCAGTGACGATTTGCCCACACCAGGCTCGCCAAAGATGCCCATGCGTTGGCCCTGGGCCAAGGTCAGCAAGCCGTCGATGGAGCGGATGCCCAAGGCCATGGAGCGCACGATTAACTGCCGCGAAAACGGTGCCGGAGGCTCGGCGTGCAAGGGGTAGCTTTGTAAAGCCAAGGTCGGTGGCAGGCCGTCACCGTCGAGAAAATCGCCCATGGGGCTGATCACTCGCCCCAACTGCGCATCACCAACCGCCACGCCGAGGGTTTCACCGGTGGCGGTAATCTGCGTGCGGGTCGATAAGCCTTCCATCGAGCCGATGGGCGACAGAATCGCCTCGTCACCATCAAAACCAATGACCTCGGCACTCAAGCTGCGGCTGCTGACGGGGTCACGCAATTGGCACAGTTCACCAATGCTCACGCCGGCTACGCTGGCGCGCAGCAGCACGCCGCGAATACTCAGCACAGTGCCGTGCATGGGGCGCGGGCGCGCCTGGGCCAGGCGCTCAGTCAGGCGCGGCAGCAACTGCTCCAGGTTCATGCCAGACCTTCTTCGGCAAAGGGCAGCAAGCTGCGGCGCAGGGTTTGCAATTGCGCTTCCAGGCCCAGCTCCACCGAGCCGGCCGGGCTGCTGAGGCGCGCCTGGCCGGCGCCAAGCTGGTCATCGGCGGCCACCGAGAGCGCCAAACTTTCGAGCTTGAGGCGTTGGCGCACTGCGTCGACCTCGGCGGGTGGCACCCACAGGGTCAGCGCCTGGTCCTGGCGAAACGCGCTCAAGGCTTGGCGGGTGCAGCGCACGACACGCTCAGCGTTGTCCAATTCGCCCAGCACTTCACGCACGATGCCCAACGCCAAATCGGCCAGCGACGTCTCCAGGCTGCTCAGGTAGTGCTGCACCTGGGATTGGGTTTGCACCAGCAATTGCGCGACCTGCTCCGCGCCGGTTTGCCGGGCGCTTTCAAAACCCTCGGCGCGGGCGGCGTGCAGCCACTGGTCGCTGTCGGCCTTGATCTGTTCGGCCTGGTCTTTGGCCGCTTGCAGAAAGGCAAAACCTTCGGTCCACAACGCGGCTTCTTCGGCACGCAAGATGCGCGCAGCAGGACGGCTCGGTAATTCATTCATGGGGCGATGTCCTCGGCCAGCAGGCACGCGGCGGCGGCCTGGACGATTTCCAGGTCACGCGGTACGCGCGCGCTGTAGCCCTGGGGGAAGTCAAAACGCAAACGCAGCCAGCCTTGCCAGTCGGCATGCTGGGCCTGCAGCCAGGCGGCGACACAGCCGAGGCCGTCACGGTCGATGGCTTCGATCAACTCGACCGGTTCACGCAGCAGATCCGCCGCACCGCCCAGTTGACGCAACGCCAAGGCCGCCACAAAAACCTCGGCGCCGAGGCCTTCACGCAGTTCATTGACCACCTCGCGGCGGATCTCACGGCTCAAGGTTGCGCCGTGCCAGATAGCCCCGCACAACCTCGACAGGCGCGCAAATTGCGCCGGCGACAGCAACAACACCGGCAGGTCAGCCGCCAACGGCGTGACCAATTGCTCGATCGGCGCCAACTGATAATGCTTGACCAGCAACTGCTCCAGGCGCGGGCGAAAACGCGGCTGGGCCTGCATGGCCTGCAACACCTCATCCGGCAGTTCGGCAGCAAAACACGCGCCCAGGCTAGGCCCGCGCACAAACTGCAAAGGCTCGGCGATCAGCCCCTGCCAGCGTTCGAACAAACTCATTCACCCTCCTTGAGCATATACAGCGCCTGGGACTGGCGCCGCGCCCACTGCTGGCGGGCCAATACACCGAGGGCGCCAAGCGCAATCAGCAACAACGTGGCGAACATGAAACGCGCCTGAGGCACGTTGTCTTCCAGCATCCACAAGCCCATAAAACGCGCCAGCCGTGGTTGTGCCGGGTTCTGGCTGATGGCGACAGCCGCCTTGATCGCCGTGACCGACACGCCTTCGTAGCTCAGGCCGGAAATGCCGTTGGCTACCAGGGTCTTGATCTGCGGGATCAGCGTGTTGATGTCGGTGCCTGGGTCGTAACGCACCAGCACCGAGGCCGACGAAGGTGAAATCACGCGTTTGAGCAGGTCGTTGTCAGGCAGCACCACGTGCACGCGCGCGGCGACGATGCCGTCGATCTGCGACACCGAGTGCGACAGCTCCTCGCTCAGCGCATAGATCATCTGCGCGCGCTCCTGCACCGGCGACGACACCAGGCCATTGCCCTTGAACACTTGGCCCATATTGGAAAAGCTCTGCTGCGGCAGGCCGGCGTTGTCGAGCAAGGTCATGGCTTCGGCGAAGCGCTCCTCGTCGACCACCACTTTGAGCTGGCCGTTGTCCTGGGCCTTGCGTTCCGCCGGGATACCACCGCGCAGCAGCACCGCGACCATGGCGTTGGCATCGCGCTCGCTGAGGTTGGTATAGAGGTCGGTGTTGCACGCTTGCAACAGACTGGCCAGCAGGCCGATCAGCAGCAGGCGCAGGGCGCGGTTTGGGCTTGGCATGGCGTTATTGACCCTTGAGCAGCGTGTTGGCGGAACCGGAGATCTGCGTTGCACCGCGCACCACCATCTGGGTTTCGATGGAATAGTCGAACATCTTGCCCAGTGAGTGGACGATCTGGTCGACCTGCTGCTCGCCGACTTTTTTACCCGGTTCACCCTGAGGCGACGCACTGGCCGTGCGGATTTCGGCCTGCGCGGGTGGCGGCGCCGAGGGGTTGTTGGTGAGCAAATCCGCACGCTCGGAAAACGCCCGCGAACGGTCGATAAAGCTGTTCATGCGCTCCATCAACCCTGAGCCGATCTGGTGCGGGCTGGCGCCCTCGGGCATGCCCTTGGCGGTGTTGGCCATGTGCTCGAACAGGTTCTGCGAGGCCCCGGTGGGCCCCGCACCGGCGGACGGCGGCAAGGCCGTGGCGCCGGCGGCGAGACTGATAGTCATAGGGGCTTCCTACTCGTCGTCGTCATCGGACATGGCGTCGTTCAGCAGTTCCTGCATCTTCGGCATGATGATGAACTGGCCGCCGATGGTGACGGCCTGGGTGATCAACGCATCGTTGAATTTGGCGTCGTCGGCGTCCGAAGTGTCCGCCGGTTTATCGGCAGCCTTGGCGTTGTCCACCGCGGCATTGAACTTGGCTTCAGGGCTGGCGCCACCGGGGGCGAGGTTGCTGTCTACGGCGGTTACGGACATGGTGCTGCTCCTTTACTGGGTTGGGGTTTCGGTACTGACTTGCGCGCCGCGAAACACCCGCACACCGCGCTCGCGGGCCACTGGGGCGGCCACGGCGTTGGGTTGCAGGTGATCGACATGCTGTTGCACCAGCGCCAGGTACGGCGGTGGCCCGGACACGAACACTTCATCGCCCTCGGGGCCGTTGCGCATCGACAACTGCTGGCCGAACACATCGAGGGTGTTGAGGTAAACCTGCAACTGGTCGAGGTTCAGTGCGCTGGCCTTGAACAGTTTTGTGCCGATCTCATCGTTGGCGTTGAGGTACAGAAGGTTGCCGTCGAAGTACCAGGTCAGGCCGTTGGTGCTGCACAGGGTTTGCAGGAACTCACCGGCGGTGGCCGCACGAATCGTGCTGCGAGCCTTGCCGCGCACCTTGTCCGAGAGCACCACGGGGATGTCGAGGTTGTGGCCGAACTCTTCCAGTGCGCCGCGCACATCCTGGTCGACCAGCACGTAGGCATAGGGTTTGGAAAACCATTCGGGCGCTTCGGCGGCGTGAGCAAAACTGGCGCCGAACAGGCATAGGATGGCCATGAAAAATATGCTTACATGGCCTGCGCCTTCGCCCGACGAGTTGTGACGATGACCAAGAATTTCCTGCTTGCCAGTACCCTGCTGTTGGCTGCCTGCTCCAGCAAACCTGCGACCGATTCCGACAAGTCCCTGCAACTGGCCAACGACCTCAGCAAGCGCGGCGACTACGCCAGCGCGGCTGCGCTGTACGAGCGCGCCACCCAGCAACCCGGCGCCGGCATCGACCTGTGGCTCAAGCTCGGCCAGGCCAGGCTCGACGCCAAGGACGCGCTGGGCGCCGAGCGCGCCTTCCAGCAAGCCCTGGGCCTGGACGCCCACAACGCCGACGCGCTGCTCGGCCTGGGCACTGCGCAGTTGCAACTGGGCAAGAGCCAACGCGCCGTTACGGCGCTGGGCCAGGCCGCCGAGATCAACCACCTGCCGGTCGCCTACACACGCCTGGGCATCGCACAGGTCTTGAACGGCCAGGCCGTCGCCGCACAAACCGCCTTCGCCCAAAGCCTCAGCCTGCAACCCGACAACCTCGACAGCCGCTGCAACCTGGCCCTGGCCTACGCGCTGGGTGGGCAATCGCAACAGGCGCTGGACACCATCGCCCCCGTCACCCAATCGCCCCGGGCCTTGCCACGGCATCAGCGTAATGAACTGCTGGTGATGGTGTTGGCAGGGTATGAGCAAAAGGTTGCCGGGCTGCCGCTGGATGATATTCCGGCGGCTGAGCGGGCACGTTTGATAACCGAAGCCAAGCGCATCAAGGCCATCAGTGATCCGGTGGCGCAAGCCAAGGAGCTGGGGTTGGTTGACCCGCGGTGATACACCTTGATCGTTCCCGCGCTCTGCGTGGGAATGCAGCCCGGGACGCTTTGCGTCCAAAAGCGTGACGCGGAGCGTCACAAGAGGCGTTACCACGCGGAGCGTGGGAACGATCTGAAGAGTCATTGCTGGCCTCCTGCAGCGCCGGCCTTGGCTTCCTGCTGATCCTTGCGGCGCTGCAACTGCTCGCGGTCGAAGCCTTCGATATACACCTGCGCCGCCCGGCCTACCGGCGCGGCCATCGCTGGCCCGGTAGCGCGACCCTGGGTCAGGTCCTGCTTGCGCTCGACCATCTGCATCAGGTTCAAATTGTTCGCACACCCCAACGGCAAGATCGGCTTGAAGTCTTCATCCAACCCGATCTCATCCTTGGCCGCCGGTTGCTGGCACTGGCTCGGCAAGCCATCGGCACGGTATTCCGGCGAGTAATACGTCGGCGCCAAATGGGTCTTGCAGCCCATCAGCGCCAAGGGCAACAGCATCAACACACGCAAAGCAGTCATGGCAGGCCCCTTAGTCAATTCATGTAGAAACCGAACACCCCGCCGCTGCGCGGTCCGCTGGCTGCGGCGGTCGTCGGTAAGGCGTCCAGGGGCGTGGCAAGACCGCGACCGCGCACCGGCTCGACCAGGTACGGGGTAATCAGGATCACCAGTTCAGTTTCATTGCGTTGAAAGCGCTTGGAGCGAAACAGATTGCCGAGGATCGGCAGGTCGCCCAGCAATGGCAGCTTTTCGATGTCTTGGCTGCTCTCACGCTGGAACAGCCCGGCAATGGCGAACGTCTGCCCGCTGCCGACTTCCACCCGCGTATCGGCGCGGCGCACGCTGAAGGACGGCACATGGAAGTTGCCGAAATCCACAGTGCCGCCGCTGACCACGCTGCTGACTTCCGGGCGCACTTGCAGGGCGATGCGCCCGTTAGGCAGCAAGGTCGGGTTGAACAGCAGCGACACACCGAAGGATTTGTATTCGATGCCCACCAGGTCGCGGTTCACCGGCACCGGGATCGCCACTTCGCCACCGGCGAGAAAGCTCGCGGTCTGGCCGGTCATGGCGGTGATATTCGGCTCGGCCAGAATCTGCAAGATACCATTGGCCTGGAGTGCATCGAGCATGCCGTCGATATTCACATTGCCGGAGCCGGTGCCCGCTGTCGCCAAGCCACCGGCCGTGGCCGCCGCCAATGGGCCGCCCGTGATCAGGCCGAAGGAAAACGTGCCGTTATTGAACATCGCGTTCCAGTTAACGCCGTAGTGCAGCAACTCGGAACGCGACACTTCGGCAAAGCGCACACGCAGGTTGACCTGGGCGGCGCCGGCATACTCGGTAGTGTTGATCGCGCTCTGGAAGCCTTGGCCCTGAGGGTTGAGCAACGCGTTGAGGTCGGTGGCCTCGGCCACCGAACCGAGCGTGCCCTTGGCGATCAGGCGGTTGCCGGCGCCGCTGATCTGCGCGCCATTGCCGGGGTGCAGCGTCTGCATCGGCGTGGTCACCGCCTGACTGTCACTGCTGACCGAAAGCGTCAGGCTGGCCAGTTGTTTGCCGTCATTGCCAAGGGCAATAAGGCTAGTGTTGCCCGGCGCCTTGCCGAAGATATAGATCGTACCGGGCGACACCACTTGCAGGTCGGCCACATTCGGTTCGGCAACCAGCACCGAATCCACCGGCGCGACGAAATGCAGAATGCGCCCTTCACCGGACGCCAGGCTGATCGAGCCGCCAGCGCCCCGGCCAATGTCCTGAGCCTGACTGGCACACGCAATCAAAGCGAGCAATAACACACAAAAACGCATCATGAGGCAGACGCCAGGGGAGTGACGGAAGCCGCAGCAGGCGCGCGGCGATTGGAAATATCGGTGAGGCTGATGGTCACCAGCGCTTGCAGGTTGTACTCGGTGGCCAACTCGCGGAACGACAGCACCGCCAGCTCCAACTCGCCGCGCAGCACCAGGCGACGCAAGCTGCGGCGCAGTTCCGGGTGCACCAGCAACACGGCGCTGTTGGCCTCACGGGTGTTGTCGCAGGCCTGACGCAGTTGCGCGAGCAAGGCGCGGCTGACTTCTTCGGGGATCAATTCACGCTGCGGTTCCTGGCGACGCAAGGACGCACGCAGCTGGTCCTCCAGGCCCGGCGCCAGTACCAGTGCGCCGATTACCCGGTTGCGGTCGGCGTATTGATGACTGATCTGGCGCGCCAGCGCGGCACGCAAATGCTCAGCCAGGCGCCCGGCGTCGGTTTCGCGCGCGCCCCACTCCACCATGGCTTCGAGCAAGGCGCGCTGGTTGCGAATCGACACGCCTTCGCCGACCAACAAGCGCAGGGTTTCGGCCACGCGTTGCAGCGGCACCAGGCGCAGGGCCTCTTTGACCAGCTCGCCGTAAGTGGCTTCGGTGCGTTCGAGCAACAGGCGGGTTTCCTGGATGCCGAGGAAGTCCGCGGCATAGCGGCGCAGGCTGCGTTCGAGCACACCGCGCAGCACTTCGTCAGGCAGCAAAAAGCCGATGCCGGCATTGCGCAAGGCGTCTTCGTGCTGACGTTCGATCCAGTGCGCAGTGCGGCCATTGAGCGGCGAATCGGCTTGCACGGTGGCGATGTCGAGCAACTGCACATGCACCGGGTCGTCCTGCAACAACAGGCAGTTGATCGGCAGTTCGCCCTCACTCACCGGCACGCCTTCCAGCGACACGCGGAAACTGCCCGGCGTGGCCTTGGCTTCCATGTAGATGCCTGGCACCGGCACGTCCACGCCAAGCTCGGTGCGAATGTCGTGACACAGCGCCTCGACACGCTGGCGCAGCAGCTGGCGCGGCGCGCTCTGGGACAGGCTGCTGCCGAGGGTTAGCAGTACACGGCTGTCGGGCAACGGGTTGTCATCCAGTTCGGCCTGAACCTCGACCACCGCCGGGGCTTCCTCGACCAGCGCTTCGAGTTCAGCCTGGGGTTGACGGGTGTGGCGGCGATACATCAGCAAGGTTGCACCGCCAAAGGCCACGGACAAGCCAATGAATACCCAGGTCGGAAAGCCCGGCAACAGGCTCACGCCGAGCATGATCAGCGCCGTCAAGCCCAGTGCGCGGTAGCTGGCGCCCAGTTGCTTGATGATCTCGCTGCCCAGGTCGCCGGCCTCGCCGTCGCTGTTGACGCGTGTCACGACGGTGCCCGCCGCGACTGAAATCAGCAGCGCCGGAATCTGCGCGATCAGGCCGTCACCCACGGTCAGCAGCGAATAGGTGTGCACCGCCACGCCGAACGGCATGTCGCGTTCGAGCATGCCGATCAGCATGCCGCCCAGCAGGTTGACCGCGAGGATCACCAGCCCTGCGATGGCGTCGCCTTTGACGAACTTCATCGCGCCGTCCATTGCGCCGAACATCTGGCTTTCGCGCTCCAGGCGCGAGCGCCGACGGCGGGCTTCGGCCTGGTCGATATCGCCATTGCGCAGGTCGTTGTCGATGCTCATCTGCTTGCCGGGCATGGCGTCCAGGGTGAAACGCGCCGCGACTTCCGCGACGCGCTCGGCGCCCTTGGTGATCACCACAAACTGCGCCACGGTGATGATCAGGAACACCACCATGCCGACCACCACTTGCCCGGCGATCACGAAGTCACCGAACGCCTTGACGATATGCCCGGCGTCACCGTGCAGCAAAATCAGGCGCGTGGTGGTGATCGACAGCGACAGGCGAAACAAGGTGCTGAGCAGAATCAGCGGCGGCAGCGCAGAGAACTCCACGGAGTGGCCGATGTAGAAGGCCACGATCAGGATCAGGATGCTCAGGGCAATATTGAGGCCGATCAGCATGTCCACCAGGTAGGTGGGCAGCGGGATGATCATCATCACAATCGCCATCAGCATGAACGCGACGATGATCACGTCGGTGCGCTTCGCGGCCATGCGCGCCACGTTGTTCAGGCGATTGAGTACGCTCATGGGTTGGCCCTGCGTGCGGCTAAGTAGCGTTTGAAGCACTGGCGCGCTTCGTCCTTGCGCTCGCCGTACCACAGCGCACGCGCGCGCAGCAGCAACAGGCTGGCGGACTCGCCTTCCAGCGCCACCAGACGGTCGAGGGCGCCGAGTGCCCGCGTGGCATCGCCACTGTCGGTGAACGCCAGCACCAGCGCGCGCAACAACACGCGGTCATGGGGCGCGACGCTGACAGCAATCAGCAACATCACCAGCGCGCGCTGGGACTGGCCATTGCGCCGATACAGCTCACCAATGCCCTTGAGCAATTGCACGGCGTCCTCGTTATCGCGGGCCATCACGCATGCACCTCTGAACGCTGCTGTTCGAGGTTGCGGCGCATCTCGATCTCTTCGCTGATCAGGTCATGGGCCAGCGCCTTGATCTCGGGCTCGGCGTCCAGGCCCGGCAGAATGTATTCCATCACATGCTCCAACAGCTCCAGGGAACGGGCGCTGCCGAACAGCAGGGAGTCCACACCGGCGGCGCTGGTGAGGGCTTCGAGGTCGCTGCGCAGCGAGCGGCGGGTTTGGGTCTTGCGGGTCTTGAGCACCGCTTCAAAGGCAGTGGCCTGGCGTGAATTGACCGGGCGAATCGCTTCGATAGGCGCGCTGCGCACATCACTGGGAATTAGCGGGCGGGGTTCGACTTTCATGCCGGGGCCTGTTTGCAAAATGGGGCGCGGTCAAAGGTGGGAGCTGGCTTGCCTGCGATAGCGGGGGTCCCAGCAATAAAGATGCAGCCTGTACCGACGTCATCGCAGGCAAGCCAGCTCCCACCTTTGGTTTGCGTACATGCCATAGACCGACTCATAAGGTGAAGGTAAAGCGCTCATCGCCACGGGCGAGGATCACTTGGTTGTTCTCGATGCGTTCCAGCACCCAGTTGTCCGCCAGCGCAGCGCCGGGGTACAGGCGCTTGCCGCTGTCATTGATCACATAGGGGTGGGTGCCGAACCACACGGCCTGGAAGCGCACGCGTGGGCGCGCGGCATCGGCACGCACGGCAACGCGGGGGTTGAGCACGATCTGCTGGCCGTAACGCTGGTCGAAGGCTTGTTGCAGGGCCAGCCATTGAGGCTTTTGTGACTGCTCAAAACTGCCCTCGGCGCTGAGCTGGCCGTTGCTGTTGGTGACGCTCACCGCATCCAGATGGGCGGCCTGCAACCGTTGCTCCAGCCAGGCTTTGGCCTGTTCGCGGGACGGCTGTTTAATCGCCGGCACATCGACCACTGCCGCCGCCTGTGCCAACGGCGGGTCACTGCGAAAGGCCAGTGCCCCTGCACAGATAAACAACAGGCCGAGCGCGACAATCCAAGGCGTTAATCTGCGCGGAGCGTGGGCGGGTTGTTCTGCCGCTTCGGGCAGCGCCAGGCTGACACCGGCGGTGCCGATGCGCAGTTGCACAGGCAGTCGCGCGCGATGGCCACTGCCCTGGGGGATTCGCACAGTGCCGGCGACCAGCACCTCACCGCCCACGGCTTCGACCGCCACTTGGCCGCCCTCAAAACGCAGGCGCAGGTGCAGGCCGGCGATACCGGGGTCGCTGAGCACAAGGTCGGCCGCGAGGTCCGCGCCGATGGTGTAGACAGGCTGATCGAGCACCAGGGAACTGCCCTGGTGCAAACCGGCGGTCACAGTGAGGGTCGGTGCGCCAGTCGCAGCCACCGGCCCCAAAGAAATCAAGGCTGTCATGTGTGGGTTTGCCCCCTTGAAAATGTGCAACGGGGTCAAGAATCAGAAGGTAAACGGGCAGCGCCGGCGCCGCCCGTTTGGCAAATCAGTTCTGTGGACGCTGTTTGGTGGCGTCGAGCTCAGCTTTTTTCGCGGTGCTGATTTCGGTGATCTTGGCCGACTTCTCGATAGCCATGTTGAAGGTCGCTTCCATCTTCGCGATAGCGTCGTCGGCGCCGCCGGCTTTTACTGGTGGGACATCAGCCATGTTCATCTCCTTGCATCGATAGGGAAGTTATTCAGTTGCGCAACAGCAAGCTGAAAGTATGCAAACCCGGTAAACGCCCAAAACGTCAGACAGTGAGCTTTCGAACCGTCGTTGGTTTGCATGGGGGCCATACTACTCACGATCAAAACGCCTTCGCTGTGAAAGCTTGTGAAACGTTTCGGCTACAGGGTGTGAAATGTTTGGCTCAACCTGGCATTGAAAAAAACTCATGCCTATTCACCTGCGGAACTTTTATAGAAAAATTCAAACAAGCCAAAAGCCCCGTATTCCTTGGTCTTGCGCGTACAACCTAAAATATCCATGAACAATACGCGACAGGTTCAAGACGTAAAAACGCGCAGCCCATCACGGCTTCGGCGTGTTTTTTGTATCGACTTCACATTTTTCGCTAATAGCCTTTTGCCAAACTTTGCAGATATTTCCATTTGTAACAAAAGCGACTTACTCATCGCGTTTGATAGCTCGGCGCGAGCGACCTTAATGCTCGTGGGCAACTAATTTCCTGCGCCTGATTAGTACAGTTGCACTAATAGCTAGATGTTCAGTGTGCAGGCCCTGATATATGAAACAACTTCCAGGTGAGCATGTATGCCAGCGATTCCAAGTAGTCGTGACCCTGCGCAAACGCCGGGCACAGACGGCTCGCAGAAAAAATTCGAAACCGCGTTGTACTCCGCCGTCAACCAGCCAATGTTCGACCCGTCGAAGATCCGTGGCCCGTCAATCCCACTGCCCTATCAAAACGTGCAGGCGCCGGTGAATAACAGCATCACCTACACACCGCTGGGCAGCGACAAGCCGGTAACACTCAAACAAATCGACAACCCGCGCCTTTATGAAACATTGGTCAACCAGTACAACGCGCAGCAGAACGATGCGAGCTTCGAAAAGAACCTCAGCGACAGTAAAGCGGCCGGCTACACCCAGGCCGATGCGAGCACCGTGGCGCCGGGGCTGGGCAACTACAAGGCCATCGGCAGCCCGACGGAACTGGGCCCTGGCTTGATCCGCTATGAGACCGCCTCGGGCGACAAGGTGGTGGTCAGCCAGAAAGACACGCCGCAGCTGTTCGATCAGGTCAGTGGCGACTTCACCAAGCTGTCGGCGATCAATGCCAGCGGCGCCGAAGGCTATCGCCTGGCCGGCCCCAACGAGAGTATCGACCCGGCCACCCATATCGGCCCGCCCGAGGAAGTCGGGCCAGGGTTGATCCGCTACCAGACCGCGTCCGGCGACAAAGTGATCGTGTCCCAAGACATCACCCCTGGCCTGTACGACCAAGTCGCCAAGCTTTACGCCGGTACTACCGGTGCCGCAGGCGCCTCGGACACCTCGTGGATCGACAACTCGTCGTTCGGTGTGGCCGGCGCCAAGGACTGGAACAGCATCACTGGCAACACCAGCACGACACCGACCAAAGAACAACTCGACCTGAACCGCCCGCGCGCCGCTGCGCAATTGCTCTCGCAGAACTGGGACGCCTGGGGCCTGCACGGCGCGCCGATCGACTTTGCCAACCCGCCGACCAGCTTGCCGCCCGAAGCCCAGGCCGTGCTCAAGTACGTGGCCAGCAGCCCGAACCTGATGGCTGCGCTGGACAGCGGTGGTCGCGGCAAAGCTGACAATGTGATCACCCATTCCGACGTTGACCATTTCATCAGCAACACCAACAGCGATATCGGCGCGGCGGCGAAGTCCTATGCCAGCTTCATGGGCAGCCACCCAGGCGACCTGGCCAAGGCCAACGCCAAGTCCGCCGCCATCGTGATGGCCAACGAAAGCCTGGTCGCCAGTTCCGGCACTGCCATGCGCCCAGGTGATAACCAGCGCAGCAACGACGGCATGATCCGCCCCGATAACCTGCAAGCCCTGGGCGGTGATTCGGCCTTGAGCAACGAGCTGACCGGCGCTGCAGCAATGTGGTCGCGCCCCGGCATGTTCCACGCCCTGGAAACCGGCGGTGACAACCCCGCCACCGGCAAATCCGACAACCTCGGCACCCGCGACAACATCGGCGCGTGGCTGGAGAAACAGGCGCCGAAAACCGACAGCGACACCCTGACCTTCCTCGACGGTGCCGCCACTCGCGATGCCGTCGCCGGTGTGGACACCTCCAAGCTCACCGCCGATATCCTCGCCAACCCGCAGAACTACACCGGGGAACAAAAAGCCGCAGTGCTGGTGCAACTGACCGATGCACAAACGCGCCTACTGGTCAGCGACTATGTCGGCAACGCAGGCTTGATGGACAAGTACACCTCGCCCAACTGGGGCCTGAACCCCAACGAAGACAAGATCAAGGCGCAGCTGCAAAGCGGCATCGAGACGTTGTCGGCGGACCCGGACGTGCAAGGCTTTTTGCAGAACAATCGCGGCCCCGCGCTCAGCGATATCGTGAGCGCCGACCCGAGCATGAAGGTCGCGATGCAGAACTACGTTGAAGGTGGCATCGAGTCGGGTAAGAACCTCACCGACAACCTCAATGCCAAGGACCAGAACGGCAAGCAGATCGACATGGGCATGGGCCTGCAAAATGCCGCCAACGATGCGACCATCGCCAACCTGGCACTGGGCGGCAACGGCCATGTGGACCTGACCAAAATCACCGCCAATGCAGGCCAGAGCGATGCGATCCTCAGCTACTACAAGAACCAACTGGTGACCGGCAAAGCCTTCACCGATGCGGTGGCCGGCGGCCTGGACCCGACCGTGGCGGCCAGCAGTTTCGCCGCCAGCACCGCGTCGGCCCAGGCCTTTCTCGGTGACAAGGCCACGGCCGATGACGCGGCGACCTTGCAGGTCAACTTCAACGAAAACCTCGGCGATGCGTTGCTCGGCGGTGCCACCACCGACACGCTCAACGTCACGCTTGGCGATGGCAAGGGCAACTTCGACGAAGCCAAGGTCACGGCGGCCATCAACGACGCGCAGCAAAAAGACCCCGAGATGTTCACCACCTCCGACGGCGGCAAGATTGACCCGGCGCAGGTGGTGTCGATGCTGCGCTCGGTATGGGATATCGGCCGCCAGGGCAACAAGATTGCCGATGCCTTGCCCAAGGCCATCGAAGGCATGAAGTTCGGCGATGTCAGCCCGGCGTTCAAGCAGGGCCTGCTGCATATCGGCAGCGCCGTGTTGATGAGCGGCGTGCTGATGGCGCGTTCGGCCAGCGGCAGCACCACGCCAGTGGCGGATGCCAACCGCGTATCGGCGGGCCTGCAGTTTGCCGGGTTATTGCTCGAAGGCGGGACCAAATACGCCAAGGAAGCCGGCTATGGCGTGACCTGGGTCAACCGCCCGGACGGCGGCACCATTGGCGAT
The DNA here is from genome assembly GCF_030263855.1 of Pseudomonas sp. ChxA. Lineage (NCBI taxonomy): Bacteria > Pseudomonadati > Pseudomonadota > Gammaproteobacteria > Pseudomonadales > Pseudomonadaceae > Pseudomonas > Pseudomonas sp. ChxA. The sequence continues at coordinate 2,778,933 of NZ_JARPMK010000001.1, read as the reverse complement.
TTCCCCGGCAAAGTACCGGTGGGCAAAGGCCCGCTGTCGCCGCAACAGATCGCCAATATCGGCGCGGCGGGCAAGATCATCGGTTCGGCCGGCGGCATTATCGGCGGTGTGATCGGGATTATCGGCGGCGTCGACTCGTTGAAAAAAGGCGACTACCTCAGCGGCAGTTTCTCGGTGGCCACCGGTGTGCTCGGCACGGGTGCGGCTGTTGCCGGCCTGGTGGAAGCCGGCGCCGGTTTGTACGGGGCCACCGAAATCGGTGCGGTGGCCGGCACCATCAGCGGCATCCTTGGCGGTGCCACGGCGATTCTCGGCGGTATCGGCAGCGCGTTCCTGCCGTTCGCCCTGGCCGATGCCCATGGCAAGGCGCAAGACGCGTTCTACGGGCAACTGGCGCCTGTGCTGCAGCAATACGGCCTGACCGGTGGCCCGACGATGGATGGCGATTATCCGTCCGACCCGATCCCGGCGATCAACACCTGACCCTCCCCGGCAGCCCGGTGTGAAAAGGACCCGCGCCGGGCTGTGATTTCAACGCACAAAGGTTAACTGACATGACGTACTCGACTCGCAGCCACCTCACCGATGACGCCTCTTTGGGGATTCACTTCGGCCCGTTCCACCTGCTGCCCCAACGTCATCTGCTGCTCAAGCACGGGCACCCCGTGAACCTCGGCAGCCGGGCTCTGGCCCTGCTGATCGCCCTCGCCTCCCGGCCGGGAGAACTGCTGCATAAACACCAACTGCTCGACATCGCCTGGCCCAAGCTGGTGGTGGAGGAATGCAACCTGCGCACACAGATCAAAACCCTGCGCCGCGCGCTGGGCGACGTTGACTCGTTCTACATCGCCACCGCAGCGGGCCAAGGTTACCGGTTCGTCGCGCCCACCTGGTTCGACCGCGAACCGCTGCCGGTGGTGAAGCAGCCGGTGGTGCTCGGCGTATATGGCTGCCGTCACTGCGGCGGTGCCGCCATGCTGCCCCGATTTACTCAGGCAGGCCTGCAAAACAGCTGACACCCTGGGGTTATTCCGTTGGAAAAATATGTTTTTTCCAACGGAATTATTCGCCCGCCCCAATCGTTGTAATTCCCGAGACTGCCCAACACCCATAACCCTCAGGAATTACCCGTATGAATCGCTCCCTTATCCTCAGCCTGCTCGGCCTCCTCGCCGTTGGCTCCGCCCAGGCGGCTTCGCTGCAAGTCCCGGTCAACCTGGTGAGTGCCGATGGCGCCCCACAACCGGTGGGCACGGTGACCATCAGCGAATCGGCCTACGGGCTGATTTTTACCCCAGACCTGAAGTCGCTGCCGATGGGCGTGCATGGCTTTCATATCCATGAAAACGGCAGCTGTGAGGCGGGTGTGAAAGACGGCGTGAAAGTCGCGGCACTTGCCGCCGGCGGCCACTTCGACCCGGAGAAAACCGGCAAGCACCTGGGGCCATATGCCGACGGCCACTTGGGTGACCTGCCGGCGTTGTATGTGAACATGGACGGCACGTCCAACAACCCGGTACTGGCACCGCGCTTGAAAAGCATTGCGCAGATCAAAGGCCGTGCGCTGATGATCCATGCCGGGGGCGACAACCATTCGGACATGCCCAAGCCGCTGGGTGGTGGCGGTGAGCGGCTGGTGTGTGGCGTGATCTAAGTACCCACATAAATCTAAATGTGGGAACTGGCTTGGCTGTGATGGCGGGTTTGTTGTTGGTGGTGGTGTACATATCCGTTGCTGCGGTAACGGCGGCTTATGGTTCCGCTCTTACAGCGGCTCACTTTTGGAAAGACCGGAATGCCGGCCCAGCCAAAAGTAACCAAAAGGTCTTCGCCCCAACACTCGGTGCCTCGCTATGGCTCGGCATGCCCGCAATCCGCCAGTGATTTGGGGGGCGATTTCAGATCAAGATCAAAAGCGCAGATCAAAAGACCGCTGACTTCGTCATCGAAAAGGATGTAAGGGCCGGAGCAACAGCAACAGCAACAGCAACAGCAACAGCAACAGCAGAGCCATACTCGGTCAAAGGTGGGAGCTGGCTTGCCTGCGATGGCATCAACTCTGTGTACCTGACAAACCGAGGTGTCTGCATCGCAGGCAAGCCAGCTCCCACAGAAAAGCAGCTCTTCAGTGTATGCAAATCCGCTTTTCGCTTTTGATTCAACCACTCAGGTCGGCTTTCAGGCCGCCGTGCTGTAAATTTTGATCTTGATCTGAGACGCCCCGTTAACCACGATGGCCGAACGCAGGCTTGAATCCGTGGGTAACCCGGCAGGACGCCGGGTTAGCCGCGCTGGGCCAAGGATGGCCCATCGCGGCGGCCCACGGATTCAAGCCGGAGTGAGGGCACACCGAGCCATAGCGAGGTGCCGAGTGGTGGGGCGAGGACCTTTTGGTTACTTTTGCGTCCTTGCAAAAGTGACCCGCTGTAAGAGCGGAACCATAAGCCGCCGTTACCGCAGCAACGGATACGTACTCCGACAAACCGCCATCGCAGGCAAGCCAACTCCCACACAAACCAGCTTCCACCTTTTTAGATTGCGGCTGCCTGGGACAGTGCGCTCAGGTCCAAATGCCCATCCTTGACCGGCGGGCACCAGTAATACCCACCGGTCAACGGCGTGCTGATCCGATACAACCCATCCACAATCCCGTCTTCCAGCCCGCTCATGCGCCGCAGTTGCGCTTCGAACGCATCGAAGGAATGCCCAAACGCCAGGAACATCAACCCCGCCTGGCCGTTCTCGGCCCACGGCATCGAGCGGCGCACCACAAAGGCTTCCGGGGAGAAACTTTCCTGGGCGGTGCGTTTGGTGTGGGCGGATTCGGGGGCGTCGTCCAGCTCTTCGTTATCGCCATGGCGGCGGCCGATGATGTGGTCACGCTCCTGGGCGGGCAACGCGGCAAAACCGTCGAGGTCGTGCTGCCACTGCTGGATCGCGGCAAAGCTGGCGCCGCTGTCGGTCAGGGCGGCTTCGACGGCGGCGTCGTCGTGGGGGTTTTCGGTGCCGTCTTCGTAATCGGTCAGATCGAAGCCGGTCTTGTAACGGAAACCTTCGGTCATCTGCACCAGGCCAAATGCCGGGGCCAGGGCTTTTTCCACGGCGCGGCTGCGCAGCAGCAGTTCACCGCGATCCACACCGTGCAACCACACCCACAACGCCTGCTGGGTGGACGGGTTATGCGCGCCTGGGCCCGTGACGGCGGGGAATGCGCGCAACCCGTCAATGTGCGCGCCGAGCGACGTTACCAGCGGCTCGCCAAAACCAACCACTGCGTCCGCGTCCGCCAACTGCACCAGCGCGTCCAACGCGGCGGGTACGGCTGCCAGTACATCAACGGCAAAAAACAGATGGCGTGCCTGCAACGGCACCGGTGCGGCAAGAATGCCCGGCTGGTAGTGACTCATGTGAACTCCTTCTGAAAAGCCGCGCAGTCTACCCCAACAAGCCGGGCACACGCGGGCTTGTGCTCAAGGTTTTGCAGATCACGCGGCTCCAGGCCCAGTTGCGCCTTGAACTGTGCCCAGCCTTTGGGCGTGACCCGCACGCGAATCCTTGGCACGGCGCAACCAACCGGCGTCGCACCAGACGCTGAGCAATTGCACGCCGAGCGGGCCAGCCACGTGATGGGCGGCGCAGCGCCCGACTATGCCTTGATCGTGGTGCCCATGCCGCTGATTGGCCTGGCTGCAGAGCTGATCACGCCCGCCGCCACGGCCGCGCTGATGAATGCGGTGCCACCGGGACAGGCCGGAATCGCCGCCGGTACCCTCAATACGGCGCGACAGATCGGCGCAGCAATGGGCGTGGCGCTGGCCGGCGCGCTGCTGTAACGCGTCTGGCGCTTGCCACACAGCCCTTGGATGGGTGACTCTCTAGTCATGTTTTGCAACTATTCCAGGGGTAGCGACATGACCACCAGTAACCTGCTCGCCCAGCTGTTTCCCACCGCCGCCAGCGAAATTCCCGAGCAATTCCGCCTGGCCGCGCCCATCGAACAGCGTGATTACCTGGTCGACGGCCAGTTGCAGGTGTGGAACGGCCCGCTGGCCAAGGTGCAGAGCCCGGTGCAACTGGGCGATGAGCGCGTACACATCGGCAGCACGCCGTTGCTGGATGCCGAGACCGCCCTCACCGCCCTGGACGCCGCCGTGCGCGCCTACGACCGTGGCCAGGGTGAATGGCCGACGATGCGCGTGGCCGAACGTATCCAGCATGTCGAAGCTTTTTTGCGGCGCATGCGCGAACAGCGCGACGCGGTGGTCAAGCTGTTGATGTGGGAGATCGGCAAGAACCTCAAGGACTCGCAGAAAGAGTTCGACCGCACGTGCGACTACATCACCGACACCATCAACGCCCTCAAGGAACTCGACCGCCGCTCCAGCCGCTTCGAGCTGGAACAGGACACCCTTGGCCAGATCCGCCGCGTGCCACTGGGTGTGGCGCTGTGCATGGGCCCTTACAACTACCCGCTCAACGAGACCTTCACCACGCTGATCCCCGCACTGATCATGGGCAACACCGTGGTGTTCAAGCCGGCCAAGCTCGGTGTGCTGCTGATTCGCCCATTGCTGGAAGCGTTCCGTGACAGCTTCCCGGCCGGCGTGATCAACGTGATCTACGGCAGCGGCCGCGAAACCGTCAGTGCGCTGATGGCCAGCAGCAAGATCGATATCTTTGCGTTTATCGGCACCAACAAGGCTGCCAGCGACCTGAAAAAACTGCACCCCAAGCCCCACCGTTTGCGCGCAGCCCTGGGCCTGGACGCAAAAAACCCCGGCATCGTGCTGCCCGAGGTCGACCTGGACAATGCTGTGAACGAAGCGGTCACCGGCTCGCTATCATTCAACGGCCAACGTTGCACCGCGCTGAAAATCCTGTTTGTGCACGAAGAGGTCGTCGACAGCTTTATCCAGAAATTCAACCACAAACTGGCCACGCTCAAACCCGGCATGCCCTGGGAAGACGGCGTATCGCTGACGCCGTTGCCGGAAGTCGGCAAGGTCGACTACCTCAACGCGCTGGTGGCCGATGCCGCCCAGCACGGCGCCAAGGTGGTGAACCCGAATGGCGGCGAAAGTCGCGGCTCGTTCTTCTACCCCGCCGTTTTGTACCCGGTGAACCCGCAGATGCGCGTTTATAACGAGGAACAGTTCGGCCCCGTTGTGCCGATCGTGCCGTACCGTGACCTGGAAACAGTGATCGACTATGTGCTGGACTCGGATTTCGGCCAGCAGCTAAGCATTTTCGGCACCAATGCCGTGGAAGTCGGCCGGCTGGTGGATACGTTTGCCAACCAGGTCGGGCGTATCAACATCAACGCCCAGTGCCAGCGCGGGCCGGACACCTTCCCGTTCAACGGGCGCAAGAACTCGGCGGAGGGCACGCTGTCGGTGCATGACGCGCTCCGCGTGTTCTCGATCCGCACCTTGGTGGCGACCAAGTTCCAGGAGAGCAACAAGGCGTTGGTCAGCGATATCTTGCGCAACCGTGATTCGAGTTTCCTGACCACGGATTACATTTTCTGAAGTGTGGGAGCTGGCTTGCCTGCGATAGCATCACTGCGGTTTGACCGAAAGACCGAGGTGCCTGCATCGCGGGCAAGCCCGGCTCCCACATTCGATCCGGTCCACTCCGACTACCGAGGCCACTTTAATACCGATGAACCTGCCCTTCTTCGCCCGGCGCCTGTTGCGCCCTTTGCTCGACCCCTACCGCCGCTATCGCCATGCCAAGCTGATCCACGCCGTGCGCGTGTCCATCGGCCTGCTGGCGACCATCCTGCTCACCACCGGCATCAACCTGCCCCACGGTGAGTGGGCGTCGGTGACCATGCTGATCGTGATCGGCGGCTTGCAGCACCATGGCAATATCGGCAAAAAAGCCGTGGAGCGCGCCTACGGCACCCTGATCGGTGCCAGCGTCGGCTTGCTGCTGGTGGTGCAACAGGCCTATTTCGGCATACCGCTGCTGACCTATCTGCTGATGTCCGTGGTATGCGGGTTCTTTTCCTATCACGCCATCGGCAAGGGCGGTTACATCGCACTGCTGTCGGCGATCACGGTGTTTATCGTCGCCGGCCACGGTGATAACCCGATCTCGGATGGCTTGTGGCGCACCGTCGATATCCTTATCGGCATTGTGCTGGCGCTGGCGTTTTCCTTTGCCCTGCCGCTGTACGCGGTGTATTCGTGGCGCTACAACCTGGCCAGCGCGTTGCGTGACTGCGCGCAAATCTATAGCCGAATCATCAGTGGCCAATCGGTCACGGATGATGAACACTTGAAACTGCTCAACCGATTGAATGCGGCCATGCTGCAGCTGCGCTCGTTGATGCCGTCAGTGTCCAAGGAAGTGCGCATCTCCATGACCGAACTGGATGCGATCCAACGGCATCTGCGCATGTGCATCAGCACCCTGGAGATTCTCGGCAATACCCGGCCCGATCCACGCGATGAACAGGCGATGGCACGGATGCAGGTGATGTTGAAGGCGGAGCACCGGCAGATTCGGGTGCAGTGGGTGGGCATGGCGCGGGCATTGAAGCTGGGGTTTACCGAGCGGCTGGAACGGCCTGCCACGCACACAACGGATGACGAGGCGCTGGAATCGCCGGTACAGAATGCGCTGGACGGGTATCGGTTGTTGACGTTGCAACTGGCGGCGCATATGGATGCCATGCGCCAGCGGCTGGCCAAGACAGCGAGTCACTGGAAGATTTGACGGGCATGCAAAACGGACAGCGTACGGTTAAGTAGCGCTGTCCCGACGATGTTTGAAGCGCCGTGAAGCATTGGGAATGGGCAACACATCGGGAATCGGTGTGCCTACTACCCTGACCACACTGGACCGCAGGCAAACGAAGCGTACGGGTTGACTCGCCATACTCGGTAACCTGGGTGATCATCAATATCAGCACAACGCGGTTGCTCGGGTTCGGCGTCGGCGTCTTGCGCGGCAACGCGACCAGCGCCGCAAAACGTGCCGCGCTGCACTGATCCAGATCGAGGACGGAGGCTTCGATATCGTTGACCGTGAAGATCGGCGGTTCAAGCAGGCTGGGGTCCAATTCGCTGTTGAGGAGGTAAAGCCGGGAATAGGCGTAACCAGGTAAGTTTCAGGCATAGAGCGCAGTAATTGCCCGCTGGCAGCGCGCTTGACCTGGCCGGCGTGTCATTGCCAGCGTTAATGAAAAAGGGACAGCCCGCACTGGCGCAGTGCTGTCCCATTGCACGTTTTGTGCGTTTTGCGTGGAGAACCGAAGGACCTTAAAGCGGAACGAAACTCACACTGTCCGAGCCATTATTGACGACCAGGGCTACGCCGGCGGCGGGCGAGAAGGCTATGTTTGCAGCGTTGCTGAACCCGGTGAGGCGTTTAGTAATCTGGTTTGTGTTGGTGTTAATGATGTACACCGAATCGCGATTGGTCCCAACCCCTCCAGGGCCGACACCGCCCACCCAGAGTTCCGGAGCATTCGGGTTTCGTGTGATGCCCCAAGCCAAATTGATACCCACGATTTTTTGGATGATGGCGTTACTCATAAGGTCAACAACCAGAACGCCATCATTGTCACTGACATAGGCGTAACGCGCCGGGGTACCGGCACCGAAGGCAATGTGTGCGGGCCGTTTGGTACCATTGATTCTCGCCACGAGCGCGTTGTGGGTACCGGCGCTGATGATATCCAACACCGAGATTGAAGCGACGAGCACCTGTGTTTGTTCCGGGTTGACCGCTACACCGAATGGGTTCACCCCAACGGCGACGCGACCGAGAACATTGCCCGAGACGGTATCATGGACGGACACAAAGGCATTTCGGGTGCAGGCAACAAACAATCGCGAGCCATCCGCCGTAATGGCGAGCCCCGAAAGGTCGTTGCCGCCCGCGATCGGAACCGTCGAAAGGATCCTGTACGTGGAGGTGTCGATGACGGTGTAACTTGACCCTTCAAAATTGCCCACATACAGACGCCGGTTGTCTGGACTGAGCACCGACAGGAACGCCGAGTTCACATTGAAGAGGGTGTGAATGACTTTACGTGCCCTGATATCAATTACCGAGACCGCATGGCTAATCCGACAGGTTACAAAAGCCCGCAGCCCGTCGTTGGTGATATTGATCGAGTGAGGACCCATTCCGACATCAACAGTGTCGGTCAACCCGCCGCCCTGGGCTTGAAACGTCAGCTCTTGAATAGCCGAGGATTGTGTATTGGTCCCCGTCGTCACCTCATAAGACAACTTGATGAGCTGGCCTATGCTTTGCGCAATGATTTGGGCGCTGATGGAAAACAGCACCAGGCCGCTGCTCACCCCGGCCTGCACGGGAATACTGGCGACAGTGCCATCGGCAGAGGTCCATTTGAGCCTGATGGTCTGCGCCTCATTCATGCCCTGGTACGCCACGGCCACAACGGCGCCACTCAGATAGTTGCTGGCGAGTACAACCTGGGGGCCCGCTTTGTTATCGAAGGAAGGCGCCAGGAGCCGCAACGCGGACGTACCGACCACTTGAACCACACTGCTGCCCGAGCGTTTGTGCACCACCTCTCCCCCAGCGGCTTGCCACTCAAAGCTCAGGCTGATCGTGGCATTCATCAACGAGCTGAATACGCCGTTGTCGATGGGAATGCTCTCGCCCCGCATGTTACTGTCGGTCACCGCCGGCAAACGAAGCGTTCGGGTTGACTCCCCATACTTGGTAACCTGGGTAATCACCATTATCAGCACAACCCGGTTGCTGGGGATCGGCGTCGGCGTCTTGCGTGGCAAGGTGACCTTCACCGCAAAATTTGCCGCACTGGACAGATCAAGATCGACGATAGAGGCCTCGGCCCCGTTCACCGTAAAGATCGGCGGATCAAGCAGGTCGGGGTCCAGTTCGCTGTTGAGGATGTATGGCCGGGAATAGGCGTACTTCTCCCCGGAGGTGTTGTTCACCACATCGCGCACCATAAACGCCACGCCCACCGGACCGTACAGGTTGCCCGTCTGGATAATCGTCGGGCTGATAAACACCCGGATCGGTCCCGGCCTGGCAGCCTCCTCGGGGCTGACAATATGGTCAATGGTCGTGGCGCCGTAGGCGACGGTGATGACGTCGTTCTTGCGGATGTTGTCGTACTTGTCAATCAGGCACCACAACCCGCCGGTAATGTTGCTCGGATTAAGGAACGCACCCGGCGGGAACCTCTCAACCGACAGGATCAGGCCTCTGTGGAATTGTTCGGACGCCCAGAACGTGAGGCCTCCAGGACGATTGGTTTTTACCAGATAGGTTTCAGGAATCGAGCGCACCAATTGACCGCTGGCAGCTCTGTTGACCTCCCCGAACACCGAGAATTCGCCCTCCGGAATCTTGGTCTTGGGGATGGTCAGGTTGTAGCGATTAGCCACCTTGGTAACGACATTTGAAGCCACCGGCATACTCGAATCGCGCCAGTAGAGCGCATAAAGATCGTTGACGGTGGCCGCGTCCCAGTTCTCGAAGGCAAAGAGCGCGTAGGGGTCGGTTTCACGCTGGCCCAGGCCCCACGTCGCGGTTTCCTTGTAACGCGCCTCAGCCAATCGGACAGGAGGGTAGACCGAATAAGGGGATGTAGACAGTTCTTCAGTGGGAGTGGTCATGGCTATACCTTGCTGGTTTAGCGCGCTGAAACGGCGCGACAGGCAAGGTGAATGAGGCGCTTGGGGCTCTAAGCGAATCTACTGTCAGAAATGACAGTGGCGACGAATGGTAGGCTTGCAGAAAAAATCCGACAGACACACGCTGGATCGAACATCTGTTGTTAACCACCCATTTTCTTACATATTTTTCACGATTTATTCACATCCACAGACGTAGGGTAAAGCCTCATCCGTTACAAACGTTGCACATCAAAACCCGCCGCCCCAGCGGGTTTTTTTTGTCTTGGATTTGAGCTTTTAACGCGCGGCTTTGGTGGCAGGCGCTGCGGCTTGTTCGCGAATGGCGCGCTGGGTATCCAGCACCTTGGCCAATGCGGTTTCGGCTTCCGGGCTTTGTTGCGGCACACGAATCGCGGCCGAGACCAGAGTGATCAGCTTGGCCATGACCTCGGCGTCTGTGGCCGGGCGGCCCAGGCTCATGGAGTTCATCAGCAGGCGCAGCTCGGTGCCGGCCATGACCCCGGAAATCGCCTTAAGGGCAAATTGCAGGCGCACGCCCAGCTCATTGCGTGGCAGATCCGGCAAGGCCAGGGCGAAGGCTTCGAAGAAGCGCTGGAACACCGGCTGGTAATGCACCTTGAGGTATTCCTGGATAAACGGCGAGGTGTCGCTGTACACCCGGCCCAGGAAACGAATAAAGGACCGCCCTTCGCCGCTGGCCGGGTCACTGCGTTCCAGGCCCATAGCCGGCGCGAACAACACGCCAAGCAAGGTATCGCAGTCGAGCGGGCCATCGGCCTCGGCTTCGCAGCGTGCGAGCAGTTCCAGGCGCTGCTCGTTGAGCGGCTCCAGGCGTTGCATCAGCAGGGTTTTCATCAGGGAATCCTTGTCCCCGAAGTGGTAGTTCACAGCGGCCAGGTTCACCTGGGCACGCTCGGTAATCTGCCGGAGCAACACGGCGTCATAGCCGTATTTGATGAAGAGAGCCTCTGTCGCATCCAGCAGTCGAGTCTTGGTAACGTTTGGAGCGCTGAGTTTCTTCGCGACCATGAAAGGTTCCACGTGGGAAATATTGTTTTAAAAAATAATTTGATTTTTTATACCGGGGCAGCCCGGCGAAAGCAAGTAGTGACACTGCGCCATGCTATGAAAAGCCCGTATAAACAGGCCTGTCGAGGGCAGCCGAAGGGATTTTCTGGCGCCGCCGCCCAGCGACCGGCAAATCGTTACAATGGGTGAAACCGCTCTACATCCATGGCTGGCGAAGCGCGTTGAACGCGGTTACTATTCAAACAATATTTTAAAAACAAGAAATAAAACCAGTCCGTGGCGCGTATCAGGCAGTTCCCGAACTTGTTACAAGGCTTTGCCGGGGGCGTGGCGATAGCGTCGAGACTGCAGGCGTAGTCATGATGACAGATACCCCCGCGCACCCAGGCTTGATCTCCCTGCAAGGCATCGGCAAAAGCTATCAGTTGGCCGGGCAACACCTGTCGATTCTCAATGACGTGTGCCTGTCCATCGCCCGCGGTGACAGCTGCGGCATTCTCGGTGCCTCAGGCTCGGGCAAAAGTACCCTGCTCAATATTCTTGGCCTGCTGGACTTGCCCGACGGCGGCCAGTACCAGTTTGCCGGCCACGATATCTTCAGCGCTACGCCCGATGAACTGGCGGCGATCCGCAATCAGCAAATCGGCTTTGTGTTCCAGAGTTTCAACCTGCTGCCACGCCTCAGTGCCCTGGACAACGTCGCCCTGCCCCTCAGTTACCGTGGCGTGTCGCGCCATGAGTCGGTGGAACAGGCGCTGCGCATGCTCGCGCAAGTCGGCCTGGCCGAGCGCGCCCACCACCGCCCGGCCGACCTGTCCGGCGGCCAGCGCCAACGCGTGGCGATTGCCCGTGCGCTGGTCGGCAAGCCGTCGGTGATCCTCGCCGACGAACCCACCGGCAACCTCGACAGCACCACGGCCCAGGAGATCATGGACCTGCTCCTGGCCCTGAACTGCGAGCAGCAGGTGACGCTGATTATCGTCACCCACGATGCACACATCGCCGAGCGCCTGGAGCGCAAGATCCTGGTGCGCAATGGCGTGGTGCATGAGGCTGGGCGCCTATGAGCCAGCGGATCGAACAGAGCCTGAGCCAGCTGCTGCATGAAGCCTTTGTGAGCCTGCGCACCTTGGGCAAACGTTCGATCCTGGCGTTGCTGGGCATTGTGATCGGCAGCTCATCGGTGGTGGCCCTGATCAATATCGGCCATAACGCGGCGGTGGACGCTGCGATGATTTTCAAGGACATGGGCACCGACACCCTGATCGCCCAGTTCCCGCCCAAAGGCAACAGCAATGCGCCGATGCGTGCCAGCCTTGACCTGGACGCGGTGCGCCAGGCGGTGCCGGGCATTGCCCATATCGGCGCACTCAGCCTGTTCAGCGGGCCGCTGGTGTTCCAAGGCCGCACGGCCAACGCCAACTTTGTCGGCACTACCGCAGATATCAAGGACGCCATGCGCCTGGCCCTGCGCGAGGGGCGATTTCTCTCCGCATTCGACGCCAACGAAACCTACGGCGTGATCGGCGATCAGGTCGCCCAGGCCTTGGGCACGCCGGGCAACCCGCTGAAGTTGGGCGACCGTGTGCGTATCAACGATTACCTGTTCCTGGTGGTGGGCATCCTGCACAACCAACCCCGGGCGATGCTGATGCCGGTGCAGGCCAACGAGTCGCTGTTTATCCCCGCCGAAGGCATGCGGCGCATCTACCCGACGCCGCAGATCGGCAACGTGATCATCCGCGCTGCGCCCGGCCAGGACATGGAGCGCATTGCCCGTGAGGCCGCCATTGCCCTGAAAACCCAGCTCACCGACCACGATGTCGACATTCAGGTGCCCCAGCAAATGATCGATGGCATGACCCGGCAGAGCCGCACATTTGCCTACTTGCTGCTGGCGTTGGGCGCGATTTCCTTGGTCGGCGGCGGTGTCGGCGTGATGAACGTGATGCTGATGAACGTCTCGGAACGCCGCCGCGAAATCGGCATCCGCATGGCCCTGGGCGCACGCCAGCGTGACATCCGCAACCTGTTCCTGCTCGAAGCGGTCACCCTGACGGCGGTCGGTGCGCTGTGCGGTGCGGTGCTGGGCATGACCGCCGCCTGGCTCTACGCCTGGCTGTCGGGCTGGGAATTTGCCCTGGCCGCCGCCGCGCTGCCACTGGGGGTGGGCAGCACCTTGCTGGTGGGCTTGTTCTTTGGCATCTACCCGGCGATTTCGGCCTCGCGGCTGCAGCCGGTGGAGGCCTTGCGCGATGAATAAATGGCTGTGGTTACTCGCCCTGGCAAGCCTGCCGGCCATGGCCACCGACGTGGTGATCAACCCATCGGCGCCGAGCACCACCCGCAGTGGTTATGACCGCAGTGTGTCGCTCAATAACCAGGTCACGACGATGACTCTGGGTGATGCGGTGTACCTGGGCCTACGCAAAAACCCGGCGATCCGCAGTGCGTACCTGCAACGCGTGGCGCAAAAGTTCGACCTGCGGGTGGCCGAAGACACCTTCAACCCCAAGCTCTCCCTCAACAGTTATTACCGCCAAAGTCGCGGCTCGGCCGACAACGCGCGCAATGCCAACCTGGCGCCCAGAGCCACCTTGCTCAGTGAATACGGCACCCAGTTAAGCATGGCCTGGACCCAGCAGCTGAACAACGCCGACCGTGCCGGCCGCTACCGCAGCGACGGCCTCGACCTCACGCTGATCCAACCGCTGATGCGCGGCGGTGGCTGGGACGCCACCACCGCGCCGCTGCGCCTGTCGCGCCTGTCGGAGCAGGCCAACCGCCTGAACCTCAAGGCCACCGTGGCACAGACCATCAGCCAGATCATCGCCACCTACCGCGAACTGCTGCGCGCCCAGGAGCAGTTGAGCATCGTCCAGGACGCACTCAAACGCTCCAACACCTTGCTGGACGTGAACAAGGCGCTGATCAGCGCAGGGCGCATGGCCGAGTTCGAAATCGTGCAGACCGAAGCCGATATCGCCACCCAGCAACTGGGCGTGGAAGAGGCCCAGAACCAACTCGACACCAGCCGCCTGGCCCTGTTGCGCCTGCTGGCGCTGGACCTGTCGACGCCGATCCGCGCCAGCGAAGCCCTGGAAGCCAAGCCGATGAGCATCGACAAACGCCAGGCCTTCAACCTGGCGCAGATCCAGCAGCCGGAGTACCTCGCCGCGCTGCTCGGCAGCCAACAGGCCGACCTCAACCTGGTGATCGCCAAGGACTCCGGGCGCTGGCAGGTGGACCTGGTGGCGGGCGCCAACCAGTTACGCGATGCCTACAGCAACAATGACAGCGGCAACAGCAACAACCGCACATGGAACAGTTACGCCGGGGTGCAGGTGCAGATTCCTATCGGCGACATCAGCACCCGCCAGGCCGAGGTGCGCGCGCGGGTGAATGTCGAAGATCAGGAGATCCGCATAACCGATGCGCGCCAGGAGCTGGAACGCAGTGTCAACGACGTGGTGCGCGACCTGGGCACGCGTTGGCGCCAATATGAAATCTCCCAGCGCGCCGTCGAGCTGTCGCGACGTAAGATTGAAATCGAGCGGGAAAAACTCAGCGCCGGGCGCTCCACCAACTTCCAGGTGTTGAGTTACGAGACTGACCTGCGCAACGCCGAAAACGCCCGGCTCAATGCACTGATCGCTTATCTGAACGCCCAGACCCAGCTCGATTTGACCCTGGGCATGACGCTGGAAAGTTGGGAAATCGCCCTCAATGACTACTAATAAAAAATACCTGCTGGGTGCCGTGATTGTCGTGCTGTTGGCGGGCGCAGGCATTGCCCTGCGCAGCCCGGCTACCGGTCAGCCGGCCGCAACCGAGCAATGGCTGGCGGTCAAGCCCGACCCGCTGGTGCACCAGATCGGCCTGGTGGGCAAGATCGAACCCGACACCACCATCACCCTCACCGCGCCGTTCGACGGTAATGTACTGGTCAACTTGGTTGAGCAAGGCCAACGTGTCGAGGCCGGCCAGGTACTGTTGCGCATGGACCCCTCCACCCTCGAAGTGCAACTGCGCGATGCGCTCTCCGCCCAACTCAAGGCCCGGCGCACCGTACAAGAGATGCAAGACTGGGACAGCAGCCCCGCCGTCAGCCGCGCACGCCGTAGCCTGCGCACCGCAGAAATGACCGCCGGCAACACCCAGCGCAAACTCACCGAAAGTGAAAACCTGTTCAAGCGCGGCATCATCCCGCGCAACGAGCTGGACGATCTCAAGCAGCAGACCCAGCAGCAACAGCTGGACCTGGCTTCGGCCCGCAGCGAGCTGCAGCAGGCGCAGGATCAAGGCAAAGGCGAATACCGACAAATCGCCGAGATGGAACTGACCAACGCCACGGTGAAATACGACGCCCTGCATAAGCTGCTGGAAGGCAAGGAGGTCAAGGCGCCCTTCTCCGGCATCGTGGTGCCGGCGCCGGGCAGCAATAACTCATCGCCAGCGGGAGCCAATAACAACGCGCCGGTGCAGGCTGGCAGCAAGGTCAGCCAGGGGCAGGTGCTGTTCGGGCTGGCCAATATCGAACGGCTGAAAATTGTCGCCAAGGTGTCGGAACTGGACATCAACCAACTGCACCAGGGCCAAGCGGTGGAAGTGATGGGTGACGGTTTTGACGGCGAGCGCCTCACCGGCTCCGTCAGCGTGGTCAGCGGCCTGGCGATTGCCAGCGACAGCCAGGGCAGCGCGCAGTTTCCCATCACCTTGTCGATCCCCACGCTCACTGCGCAGCAATTGCAGCGGGTGCGGCTGGGCATGAGTGCGCGGTTGACCATCGTCACCTACAACAATGCGCAGGCGATTGTGGTGCCGAGCCAGGCGATCCAGGCGGACATGAGCGTGGAGTATCGCGCCGCGATGGATAAGCCGGTTGAGCGAGTGAAAGTCACCACAGGACAGTCAACCGCCGAAGGTGTCGAGGTGTTTGGGCTCAAGCCGGGGTTTGTAAAAACATCAAAATAGCTGGAGATCCAAAGGTGGGAGCTGACTTGCCTGCGATGGCGGACTGTCAGTTAAAACAGTTGTGCCTGACCCACCACCATCGCAGCTTGGGTATCTACACAACGTTAACGGGCTGGCTGACCAGGAGGGTGGTCGGTCGGGGTGCATATCCATTGCTGCGGTAACGGCTTCTATTGGTTCCGCTCTTACAGCGGGTCACTTTTGTAAAGACACAAAAGTAACCAAAAAGTCTTCGCCCCAACACTCGGTGCCTCGCTTAGGCTCGGCATGCCCGCAATCCGACAGTGATTTGGGGGGCCGCCGCGATGGGCCATCCTTGGCCCAGCGCGGCTAAACCGGCATCCCTGCCGGTTTACCCCCCAAATCACTGTCGAATTCCGGCCATCGTGTTTAACGGGGCGATTTCAGATCAAGATCACGATCAAAAGCGCAGATCAAAAGACCGCTGACTTCGTCATCGAAAAGGATGTAAGGGCCAGAGCAACAGCAACAGCAACAGCAACAGCAACAGCAACAGCAACAGCAGAGCCATACTCGGTCTAATGTGGGAGCTGGCTTGCCTGCGATAGCATCAACTCTGTGTAACTGATGCACCGAGGTGTCTGCATCGCAGGCAAGCCAGCTCCCACAGAAAAGCAACTCTTCAGTGTATTCAGATAGGCTTTTGCCTTGCACTTGATCTGGCTCTTGCTTCAACCACTCAGATCGGCTTTCAGGCCGCCGTGCTGTAGATCTTGATCTTGATTTTGATCTGAGACGCCCCGTTAACCACGATGGCCGAACGCAGGCTTGAATCCGTGGGTAACCCGGCAGGACGCCGGGTTAGCCGCGCTGGGCCAAGGATGGCCCATCGCGGCGGCCCACGGATTCAAGCCGGAGTGAGGGCACACCGAGCCTAAGCGAGGGGCCGAGTGGTGGGGCACAGACCTTTTGGTTACTTTTGGGGCGTTTGCCAAAAGTGACCCGCTGTAAGAGCGGAACCATAAGTCGCCGTGACCTAAATAACGGATATGCCCCCAAGATAAAACAGCCCGACACCCCAGACGCCAATAGTTGTGTAGATGCCTATGGCCATCGCAGCCAAGCCAGCTCCCACATTCAGAGTCAGGTGAGTCTGGCGGCCAGGGCTTTGGCCTGGAGCGCCACATCGGTGACTGCCGTGCTCTCCCACCACATCCCGCGCAACGGCGGGCCCATGGCAAACAACCGCCGGCTGACCTGGCCTTGAGCATCCAGCACTGCACCTGATGTATCCGCCGCAATCCCCAACGCCAAAGGCCCAGGCTTGATCAACCCACGTTTGAGCAACTGCTGCGGCAGCGGTTTGGCCACTCGCCGCCAGTCGTACTCAATACCGCTGGAGTTAATCAACGCAGCGCCCGACACCTGAGTGACAGCTTGTTCGCCGCGCCGTCGCAGCCTGATCGTCACGCCGCTGTCCGACGCCACCAGCCCCCTGAACGACGCGGCCTGAATCCGCAGCCGTCCGGCTTCATGCAACCGCGCCACCAACTGCGCGCTCAACGGCGGTGAGCGATGGTGATGGCTCTCCCACCACGGCCGTACATGGCGCACGAACTGGCGTTTCTCACGCTCACTGGCCTGGCTCCACAAACGGCCGATATGCGCACGTACTGTGTCCAGCGGCGCCTGCCAATCGATGCCCTGTTCCAACGCCAGTTGGCATTGGCGACGCACCTCGCGCAGCAACCGCCGAGGGCTGCGCAGGCGGTGATCTTCGGCCAGGAAATCCACCCAGCTCGGCGGTTGCCGGCGTACGTGGGGCAGCAGGCCGTGGCGCGAAAATATCTCGATAGGCCCACGATGGCCAGCCTGTTCCAGGGACACCACGGCATCCACCATGGTCAGCCCGGAACCGATGATCAGCACCGTCGCTTGCGGGTCGATCTGGCGCATGGCCTTGACGTCCCACGGGTCCACTGCCGCTGCATTCAAGCCGCTGGATTCGGTCTGCGGCGTACGCGCGGCCGGGAACATGCCGGTGGCCAATACGGCATACGCACCGCGCACTTGTTGGCCGTTATCCAGCGTCAACAACGTTGCGTCGGCATCCACTTGCAGGTCGACCACCTCGGCACGAATATGCTCGACCGTGGAAGCCGACAGCGCCTTGGCTTCAGCCAGACGCTGTTGCGCGTACACGCCAAAAATCCCGCGTGGCGGGAACAATTCGCTGATGGGTACAGGTTGCTGGTCCGACTCCGGCCAGCCACCGGCGCCGATGTAGTCGGTGAGCCATTGGGTCAAGTCATCGGCGTTGTCCGGGTCGACACTCATGCGCGCCGCATTGCCGTTCAGGGTGTGACCCAGTTCGACGGCACTGTAGGCCTCGCCACGGCCAAGTTCGTTGCGCGGCTCAATCACCAGGATCTGCCGCTTGCCAGGCTGGCGCAGCAGTTGCACCGCCAGCATCGTGCCGCTCAAGCCGCCGCCGATGATCAGCACATCAGCGTTGCGGATGGTTTCAGTCATGCACATTCGCCCTTACTGTTTGCCCAGATAAATATCATGCAAATCGCCGCGCGCCAGCAGTTCAGCCGCGCTGCCGCTCAAGACCACGCGCCCAGTATCCAGCACATAGCCGTGGGAGGCATAGTTGAGCGCGACAGTGATGTTCTGTTCGGCGATCAGGAAGCTTACCTGCTGTTCGCGGTTAAGCTGGGCGATGATCGCGAAAATCTCTTGCACGATCATCGGCGCCAAGCCCATGGAGGGTTCGTCGAGTAACACCAAGGTCGGCCGGGTCATCAAGGCGCGGCCAATGGCGACCATCTGCTGCTCGCCGCCCGAGGTCAGCCCGGCGCGGGTGTGGCGCTTGGTCTTGAGGCGTGGGAACCAGGCGTAGATGCGTTCCAGGTCATGCTCCAGGTCTTGGCGGCTCAGGCGCCGCACAAATCCGCCGCTGCGCAGGTTGTCTTCCACGCTCAGTTGGCCGAACACATGGCGGCCTTCCAGCACATGGACCATGCCCTGGCGCACCCGTTGGCTGGGGTCGATACCGGCCAGATCGCGGCCGGCATACTCGATCACGCCACGGCTGACCTCGGCGCGTTCGGCGCGTACCAACCCCGAAATGGCCTTGAGCGTGGTGCTTTTGCCGGCGCCGTTGGCCCCCAGCAACGCCACGATGGCGCCCTTGGGTACGTGCAGCGAGACCCCGGCCACCGCCAGTATGGCGCCGTCGTAGATCACTTCGATGTCATTGACGTTTAACAGTGACGGGCTGGCAGGTTCAGCGGCGGGCTGGCGCATGGCTTATTCATCCCCGGTGCAGGTACGCGGCGTCAGGCCTTTTTCCTTGGCGAACGCAGCGGACTTTTCATCGATCAGCGGGCGCAGCAGCGCACGGTCAGCGGCGATCCAGTCGCTGATCAGCGTCCAGTTGGCGCCGTCCCACTGTTGCACACGCGCCGAGCCGCCGCCTTCATGGTCGCGGCACGACAGCTTGAGGTTCTGCATCAGGCCCAGATAGCCCATGGCTTTAAGACGCGTGTCATCGATATTCAGATGCTCCAGGCCCCAACGGCCTTCTTCTCCATTAAGCGGGCGCTTGCCGAACTTGGCCTGGGCAGTGCGAATCGCCTCCACCGCCACAGCGGCGTTCACCAGGCCCGAGTTGTAGTAGACGCTGCCGAAGTTTTTCAGGTCCTTGAGGTCGCTGTGGCCTTTGTCGAGGATGGACTGTTTGAGGCGTTTATGGATCTCGAAATCAGCGCCTGCCGGGTAAGGCGTGAGCGCCAGGTAGCCTTTGGCGGCGGCACCTGCGGGCAGCACGTCTTCGCTGGAACTGGCCCAGATATCGCCGATGATGTGGTCAACCGGGAAGCCAAAGCGCGCAGCGGTTTTTACCGCCACCGGCGTGGACACACCCCAGGTGCGCAGGAACACCCAATCCGGGTTGGCCTGGCGCACCTGACGCCATTGCGCCGACTGTTCGTTGCCGGGGTCGGCCACGGGGATCTGGATGTTTTCAAAGCCGTACTTCTCGGCCAGCAACTTCAGCGGGCCGAGGGTTTCGCGACCGTAGGCCGAGTCGTGATAGACCGTAGCGATCTTCTTGCCCTTGAGTTTGTCGAAGCCGCCTTCGCGCTGAGCAATGTAATTCACCAGCGTGGACGCTTCGCTGTAGAAGGTCAGCATCACCGGGAAGTTGTACGGGAACACGGTGCCGTCGGTGGCTTCGGTGCGGCCATAACCGAGGGTAATCAACGGGATCTTGTCGACTTCCGCGCGCTCGCTCAGCGCATAGGCTGCCGGCGCACCGTTAGGCTGGTACACCGCGACTGGCGCGCCATCCAGGCCATTCTTGAAGCGCTCGTAGCACTCGATGCCCTTCTCCGCCGTCCACTCGGTCTCGCATTCCTGCCACACCAGTTTGACGCCGTTGATTCCGCCTTCGACCTCGTTGATGTAACGCAGGTAGTCGATCATCCCGGCCCACACCTGCACGCCACTGGAGGCATAGGCGCCGACACGGTAGGTGGCCAGCGGGATAAATTGCTGGTCGGGCGAGGCGATTGCCTGGGGCACAGCACCGGCCAGGGCTGCCAGCGCGAAGGCGGCGCCGAGCAGGGAACGTTTCAAGGTTGCACGCATGTTGGGTTCTCTTGAGGGAATGTTAGAAGCGCAGCGGCCATTGCCGCAGACGGTCACGCAGGTTCTGTAAAAGGCGAATCAAGCCTTCGGGTTCCTTGATCAGGAACACGATGATCAACACGCCGAAGATGATTTTTTGCAGGTTCTGCAACTGCCCCGCATCCACCGAGCCACCGAACAGTGCCTGCCCGGCATGGCTGAGGAAAATCGGCAATAAGCTGATGAATGCCGCGCCGACAAAGTTGCCGGCAATGCTGCCCATGCCGCCGATAATGATGATGAACAGGATCTGGAACGAGCGGTTGATATCGAAACTGCTGGCGCTGGCCGTGCCCAGATAGGCGAAGGCCCACAACGCACCGGCAATCCCCAGGTAGAACGAACTGACCGCAAACGCCAGGCGCTTGTAGCGCACCACAGGGATGCCGACCACGGCGGCGGCGGTGTCCATGTCGCGGATCGCCATCCAGTTACGCCCCACCTGGCTGCGCACCAGGTTGATGGCGGTCCAGGTCAAGAGCAGCACCGTGACCAACGTCAGCCAGTAACGGCCCAGCGGCGTATTGAGGTCATGACCGAACAGCGAAAGCTTCGGCGCGGAAATGGTCCCGGAGGAACCGTAGTTGTAGAACCAGGGAAATTTGACGAACAGCCACTCCAAAAAGAACTGCGCCGCCAGCGTGGTGACCATCAAGTAGAAGCCTTTGATCCGCGAGCTGGGCAAACCAAATAACAGCCCCACCAGCGCGCTGATAACCCCACCGCCGAGCAACGCCACCGGCAGGCCCAGCTCGGGCAGACGCAGCAGAAAACCGTAGGTGGCAAACGCGCCAACGGCCATGAAACCCGCCGCGCCCACCGAGGTTTGCCCGGTATAGCCGGTGAGCAGGTTCAGGCCTAAACCAGCCAGCGACAGCACCAGAAACGGGACCAGGATCGCATTGAGCCAATAGTCATTGCCCCACAGCGGCACCCCGATAAAGGCGACTGCCAATAAGCCGATCAGGCCCCAGGGCAAGCGCCGCTGGACCAGCAGCCACGGCGCGGTTTCTTGAACAACGGGTATCGACATGGTTTCAGACTCGCTCGATGGCGCGCTCGCCGAACAGGCCGGCGGGACGGATATACAGGAAGGCCAAGGCCAATACATAAGCGAACCACGGCGTGATGCCGCCACCGATCAGCGGGCCGATGTACACCTCGGCGAGGTTCTCCGCCGCGCCGACAATCAGGCCGCCGACAATCGCGCCGCCAATCGAGGTAAAGCCGCCGATGATCAACACCGGCAAGGCCTTGAGCACCACCAGCGAGAGTGAAAACTGCACCCCCTGGCGCGCGCCCCACAGCAACCCCGCCACCAGCCCGACAATGCCGGCCACGGCCCAGACGATCTGCCAGATACGGTTGAGGTTGATACCGATGGACAGCGCCGCCGTGGTGTCATCCGCGACGGCGCGCAACGACACGCCGATGCGGGTCTTGTTGAACAGCAGCGCCAGCACGCTCACCAGCACTACGGCCGCCGCCGCAGCGATCAGGTCGAACTGGCTGAGCATCAGCGGCCCGACAAACAGCGGCACGTCGTCGATGCCCAAGTCCAGCGCACGCACTTGCGAGCCCATCAGCCCTTGGGCCAGGCCTTCGATAATGAATGACAGGCCCAAGGTGGCCATGAACAGGGTGATCTGCGAGCGGTTCACCAGAGGGCGCAGTACCAGCCGTTCGATGAGCAAGGCGCCGATAATCATGACGATCACCGTCAGCAGCAACGCCAAGGCAAACGGCACGCCCTGGTCATGCAGGCTGACAAAGGTCAGCGCGGCAAACAGCAGCATCGAGCCCTGGGCGAAATTGAACACGCCGCTGGCCTTGTAGATCAGCACGAAACCGATAGCGACCAGCGAATATAGGGTGCCGGCGAGCAGGCCGCCGAGCAGGGTTTCGAAGAAGAAGGTCATGAGTGCGCGACTCCCAGGTACGCCGCGATCACCTCGGGGTCGGCCTGCACCTGCGCCGGTGTGCCGTCGCCGACTTTGCGTCCGTAGTCGAGCACCACCACATGGTGGGACAGGCCCATCACCACGCCGATATCGTGTTCGATCAATACCACGGTGGTGCCGAGGTCGCGGTTGACGTCGGCGACGAAGCGCGCCATTTCCTGTTTTTCCTCGGCGTTCATCCCGGCCATGGGTTCGTCCAGCAGCAACAGGCTGGGACCGGCGATCAGTGCTCGGCCCAGCTCCACGCGCTTTTGCAAGCCGTAGGAGAGGTTGCCCACCAGCACATCGCGGTGCGCTTGCAGTTCGAGAAACTCGAGGATGCCTTGGCCACGCAGGCGAAAGGCTTCGGCCTCACGGCGGGCGCGGGGCAAGCCGAGGGCCTGTTCGATAAAGCTGGTACGCATATGCCGCGACAGGCCCGTGAGGAGGTTGTCGAGCACGCTCATTTTTTTGAACAGTGCGTTGTTCTGAAAAGTCCGCCCAATACCTCGACGCGCCGCGCCCAATGGGTCGATGCGATGGAAGTGTTGTTGCTCAAACACAATCTCACCGGCATCGAAGCGGTACACGCCGTTAAGCACGTTGAGCAGTGAACTTTTACCGGCGCCGTTGGGGCCGATCAGCGCGCAGATTTCACCGCGCTGCACTTCAAAGGACAAGGCATTGATGGCCTTGACGCCTTTGAATGACAGCGAGATATCGCGCACCTGGAGAATGGTCTGGCTCATGCGATGTCCCGTTTGAATTCAGCCAGCCAGACTGGATCGCTGCTGGTTTTTTGCGTGCTGGATGGCTGCCAGATGTAGGTCAGCCGTTGAAAGCCCAGCAGCCTGCGAACACGATTTTTCAACAGGCGTCGCAGGCCACTTTGCGGGTGAGCGATGGCCCAGTCACACAAGCGGCGACGCCAGGTGCCATGGGGTGCCAGGCGGCTTTCGATCTCGTCGGCCAGGTGTTGTAACCGCTGAGGTGACAGCAACAGGCCGCTCGGTGCGACTTCACCGCGATCGCGCCGGGCCGAGGCCAGGCTCTCCGGGAAAGCCAGGCCGTGGCCGCTGTTCAACCATTGTTCCAGCACCACCGCAAGGCCGCCTTGCCAGTGGGTGCCCTCCTCGCTCCACAACGCCGTTTCACCGCTCGGTTGCCACCAGCGCTGCAGATGCTGCGCCGGGTCCAACGGGCCGAGCAATTGGGTGAAATCCAACAAATTCGCCGACTGCCAATGCCGCACTTGCTGACGGCCCTGGGCATACGAATGGCTGGGATGGATGCGCCATAGCTGCTGGTACAGGGTCTCTGGCTCCAGGTCATCGGCCAGGGTCAACACCTGCCCGCCAACGGACTGTGCGGCCAGCGCCAACAACAGCAGGTTGGGCTCGAAAGCACCGCTTAAGGCCAAGCGTGACTGCGCGCTGAAACCCTGCTGGCGCAAGCCGTCGGCCAGGCGCTCGACGTCGCGCAATACGTCGATCCAGCGCCAGGCATACCACTGCCCCTGGCGCTTGTGGCGCAGGGCGATGTGCAGCGGGGTGAGCTGCGCCCAGTGCTGCAATTGTTCCAGGGCTTTGGGCAGATTGCCGAGCAGTTCGGCGGGCCATTCCAGCGCCAGCGGACGTTTGAGTTCGTGCACGCTCATAGGGGTAATGCTCCTATTCAAGTAGTGTGCGTGCGGTGGTCCGCTGGCCAGGTCAGGTGGTTCAACAGCGATCAACTGTGGGAGCTGGCTTGCCTGCGATGGCGGCGTGTCAGTTAGCTCACTTCCAGCTGACCCACCGCTATCGCAGGCAAGCCAGCTCCCACATGGACCGAGGTGCTTCAGTTCAATTGCGCTGGCTTTGAGGTCGCGGTGGTCCGCTGGCCAGGTTAAGTGGATCAACACCAATCAACTGTGGGGGCTGGCTTGCCTGTCAGTTAGCTCACTTCCAGCTGACCTACCGCTTTCGCAGGCAAGCCAGCTCCTACATGGACCGAGGTGCTTCAGTTCAATTGCGCTGGCTTTGAGGTCGCGGTAGCCCACTGGCCTAGTCAGGTGGTTCAACACCAATCAACTGTGGGAGCTGGCTTGCCTGCGATGGCGGCATGTCAGTTAGCTCACTTCCAGCTGACCCACCGCTTTCGCAGGCAAGCCAGCTCCCACATGGACCGAGGTGCTTCAGTTAGATTGCAGTGGCTTTGAGGTCGCGGTAACCCGCACCCGGGTGGTTTGGCGCCAGCCGCGCACCGTCGCCAAACAGCTTCTCGCGCAAGGTGCCCTGAGCGTACTCGGTCTTGTACACGCCGCGCTTTTGCAACTCCGGCACGAGCAGGTCCACGGCGTCGATGAAGGTTTCATGGGTCAGCGCGTAGGCCAGGTTGAAGCCGTCCACGTCGGTCTCTTCGACCCATTCCTGCAACAGGTCCGCCACGGTTTCAGGGCCGCCCACGAACAATGGGCCAAAGCCGCCGATACCAACCCAATCGGCCAGTTCATTGGGCGTCCAGACCTTGTTCGGGTCCGCCGTGGAGAAGGCTTCCACCGCTGATTGAATCGCGTTGGTGTGTACATGCTTGAGCGGCTCATCGGGCTTGAACTGGCTGAAGTCGATGCCGGTCCAGCCGGAGATCAGCGCCATCGCGCCTTCGTAGCTGACGTAGGATTTGTATTCGTCAAACTTGGCTTTAGCCTTGGCATCGGTCTCGCCAACGATCACCGTTTGCAGGTTGAAGATCAGGATTTTCTTCGGATCACGCCCGGCCTCGGCGGCGCGGCGGCGGATGTCGGCGACGGTTTTTTTCAGCAGCACCTTGGACGGTGCGGCCACGAACACGCACTCGGCCTGTTCGGCGGCGAACTGCTTGCCACGGCTGGAGGCCCCGGCCTGGTACAGCACCGGCGTGCGCTGCGGCGACGGCTCGCACAGGTGAATGCCAGGCACCTGGAAGTGCTTGCCGACATGGCGAATTTCGTGGATTTTGCTCGGGTCACTGAAAATGCGGCGCTCACTATCACGCAGCACGGCGCCCTCCTCCCAACTGCCTTCCCAGAGTTTGTAGCAAACCTCCAGGTATTCCTCGGCGTAGTCGTAGCGCGCATCGTGTTCGGTCTGGGCTTTCTGACCGAGGTTCTTGGCGCCGCTCTCCAGATAAGATGTAACGATGTTCCAGCCGACGCGGCCCTTGGTCAGGTGATCGAGGGTTGAGAGCCTGCGGGCGAACGGATACGGATGTTCAAACGACAACGAAGCGGTCAGACCGAACCCCAGGTGCTCGGTCACCAACGCCATCGGCGCAATCAGCGACAGCGGGTCGTTGACTGGCACTTGTGCCGCCTGACGAATTGCCGCGTCGCCGTTGCCGTTGTACACGTCGTAGATGCCCAGCACGTCAGCGATAAACAGGCCGTCAAACTTGCCACGCTCAAGAATTTTGGCGAGGTCCGTCCAGTACTCCAGGTCTTTGTACTGCCACGAGCGGTCACGCGGGTGCGCCCACAAGCCGGGAGATTGATGGCCGACGCAGTTCATGTCGAAGGCATTCAAGCGGATTTCACGGGACATCAAAGCACTCCGTTGAGGTGGTAGTTGCCGACGATCTGGTATTTGCGCCGCAGTGGGTCGTCGAGGGTCGACGCCAGCGCGGTACGTTGGCCGGTGAGTTCAAATTCGGCATTGCTGGCGGCAATCAGGGCTTCGGCGGCGGCGATTTGCGCTTCGGTCAACGCCACCGGGCTTGGGTGGGTTTCGGCGCGTTCAAACAAGGCGGCAGCCACGTCGACGCGGATCTGCAAGTCGCCAAAGCGGCTGATCACGTACGGGTCATCGCTGGCGTGTACAAACCGTCGGGTACTTTCCAGCAGTTGGCGCGCTTGATTCAGGGCAGTCATGAATAATTTTCCTCAGTTCCAGGCGTGGCGCGCAGGCTTTACGCCGTTGAGCACGAAGTTGCCGATCAGGTGGTATTTCCAGCGGGCCGGGTCGTGCAGGGTGTGGGTGCGCGCGTTGCGCCAGAAGCGGTCGAGGTTGTGCTTGCCGGTGACCGAGCGGGTACCGGCCAGTTCGAAGAGTTTGCTGCTTGCGAGCAAGGCGGTTTCGGCCGACAGCACTTTGGCCTGGGCGACCACCAGCGAGGCGTTGGCGACTGTGTCTTCGTTGGGCTCGGCCAGGGCTAGGTCCACGGCCTTGCCGGCCTTGGCGAGGATCGCTTCGGTGCCGTGTACACGCCATTGCAGGTCACCAATGGCCGCGATGGTGAACGGGTCTTGCCAGCCGTGATCCTGTTGGCTGTCGATCCAGGACCGCGCCTGGCGGGCGTGGATTTTCGCCTGCTCGAGGGCGCCCAGAGCGATGCCGGTATCGACGGCGGCCTGGATAATCTGCGAGATCGGACCGTTGGCGGTGGGCTGGTCGAAGGCGTGGTGCGCAGGAATGACCGCGCTAAGGGGCACGCTCACGCCGTCGAGGGTCACGCCGCCACTGGCGGTGGTGCGCTGTCCGAAGCCATCCCAGCTATCAATCACGCTGAGGCCCGGCGCATCGCGTTCGACAAAGGCAATAAACGCCTGGCCGTTCTCGTTGTTGCCGACCGTGGGCACAAGGTGGGCGAATAACGCGCCGGTGCAGTAGAACTTCTCGCCGTTGATATAGGCGGTGTCGCCATCAAAGCGAATCTGAGTGTCGAAGGTGCCGGCGTTTTTGCTCTTGGCTTCAGAAAAGGCATTACCGAAACGATAGCCGGCCAGGACCTTGCTGAAATAGTGACGCTTTTGTTCCTCGCTGGCGGTTTGCAGCAGGATGTCCACCACGCCCAAATGGTTTTGCGGGATTTGCCCCAGCGACGGGTCGGCGGCGGAGATCAACTTGATCACCTCGGCCACCGTTACATAAGACACCTCGGCGCCGCCGTAGGCCTTGGGAATGGTGATGCCCCACAAGCCGCTGGCAGAAAACTCATCAAGCTCGGCCACTGGCAGGCGTCGCTCGCGGTCGCGCACGCTGGCGTCGACGGCAAAGCGCGCGGCCAGCCGCGTGGCGACCTCAATGGCTTCGGCATCCGAGCGGATGATATGGGCAGGTTGTTGAGGGTGGGCTGACATGGGCCGACTCCAGGCTCCGATGGGATAACGGAGCAATTGCAGGAGTCGTGCCTGAATTTAATCAGCAATAAAATCAGGCGGTTGCTGGTTTCAAGAGGCTGTTGAGCGGGTTTCAAACCAGCAAAGTGTGCATCCACTGTTGCCAGGCCAACAGTTAGATCACCACGTTACGCACAAACCGCACGGCCACGTCGCCGTCATTGCGATAGCCGTGCACGTTGCGGCTGGCGAACATGTAGAACTCACCGGCCGCCACGTGTTTTTCTTCCTCGCCCACCAGCAAGGTCAGGCAGCCTTCGAACACGAACAACTGCACGCTCCAGCCGTCCGGGTCGGGATCGGGGCTGTAGCGATCACCCGGTTCCAGGTGCATCTCCCACAACTCGACTTCACGCCGCGCCGTGGCCTTGGACAGCAACACGGCTTTACTGCCGGGGATATCACCGGCCCAGGCCAGCTCGTTGATGCGGCTGTGATCACCGGCATCCGGGGCCTGGATAAGGTCGCTGAAGGCCACGTCCAAGGCTTCGGCGACGCGGTCCAGCGTCGACAGGCTGACATTCTTCTCGCCCGCCTCGATGGCCACCAGCATGCGCCGGCTGACCCCGGACTTTTCCGAGAGTGCGGTCTGGCTCAGATCCGCAGCATGACGCAGCCGGCGGACGTTCTGGCTGACGTGTTGGAGGACCGAGGCCCGTTGTGGATTTTCTTTGTGCACTATATTGCTCAATGGGTGGGTGTGCGCAGTATACTGCCCAGCGTGCGGCGCATTGTGCGGTCCGTGCCTTTCCCTTGCAAGACCGAGCCGCCATGACTGCCCCGAACGCCTCCCCACGTTTTAATCGTTTCAGTAAAGCCGAATGCATCCTGGTGGTGATCACCATGATCTGGGGCGGCACGTTTTTGCTGGTGCAACACGCCCTGACCGTCAGCGGGCCGATGTTTTTCGTCGGCCTGCGGTTTGCGGCGGCAGCGATTGTGGTGGGGTTCTTTTCGTTGCGCACGTTGCGCGGCCTGACCTTGTTTGAACTAAAGGCCGGCGCATTCATCGGCACCTCGATCATGTTCGGCTACGGCATGCAGACAATCGGTTTGCAGACAATCCCAAGCAGCCAATCGGCGTTCATCACAGCGCTGTATGTACCTTGCGTACCGCTGTTGCAGTGGCTGGTGCTGGGGCGTCGCCCAGGCCTGATGCCGAGCATTGGCATCATGCTGGCGTTTACCGGGTTGATGCTGCTCACAGGCCCGACGGGGGCCTCTCTCAATTTCAGCCCCGGTGAGATTGCCACGCTGATCTGCGCAATCGCGGTGGCGGCCGAAATTATCCTCATTGGTGCCTATGCCGGGCAGGTGGATGTGCGGCGAGTCACGGTGGTGCAACTGGCCACGGCGTCGTTATTGTCATTCCTGATGGTGGTGCCGATGGGTGAAGCATTGCCGGGGTTCTCGTGGTTGCTGGTCTTCAGCGCGGTGGGCCTGGGCTTGACCAGCGCGGTGATCCAGGTGGCGATGAACTGGGCGCAACAAAGTGTTTCGCCAACCCGTGCCACGTTGATCTATGCCGGTGAGCCGGTGTGGGCCGGTGTAATCGGGCGGATTGCCGGGGAGCGTTTTCCGCCGATTGCGATGGTCGGCGCGGCGTTGATTGTGGCGGCGGTGATTGTGAGTGAGATGAAGACACGCAATCAGCGAGAAGCTGAAAAATCAATCGAACTGGAACAAGAAGCCCCCTGACCCGATCGTTCCCACGCTCTGCGTGGGCATGCATCCTGTGACGCTCCGCGTCATCCTTGCGCAAGGCTCACGGCTGCATAGGCAGTTTGGACGCGGAGCGTCCGGGGTGGCATTCCCACGCAGAGCGTGGGAACGATCCGGTTCGAAACAATGCCAAACGGGAGGTTTCGGCCTACCTTGTAGGATCCTGCCACATCTTGCCGTTTGGTGATCGAGAAAGCGGCACGTATGATGCATCCCAAACTCCCGCAGATTAGAAGCCTATGTCCCTGATAGTTCTACTGCTTCTGCCTTTTATCGGCAGCTGTCTGGCGGCCTTGCTGCCGCATAATGCACGTAACACCGAATCCCTGTTGGCCGGCCTTGTGGCCCTGGTCGGCACCAT
The DNA here is from genome assembly GCF_030263855.1 of Pseudomonas sp. ChxA. Taxonomy (NCBI): domain Bacteria; kingdom Pseudomonadati; phylum Pseudomonadota; class Gammaproteobacteria; order Pseudomonadales; family Pseudomonadaceae; genus Pseudomonas; species Pseudomonas sp. ChxA. Next base: position 2,749,467 of record NZ_JARPMK010000001.1, on the reverse strand, counting down.
TCAAGTCGCCCTGCTCTACCCTCAGATCGCCCACGGTGGCGTGATCCGCGAAGAATTCATGTGGTTGCCCAGCCTTGGGCTCAACTTCGTGCTGCGCATGGACGGGTTTGCCTGGCTGTTCTCGATGCTGGTGCTGGGCATCGGCACGCTGGTGGCGCTGTATGCGCGCTATTACATGTCGCCGGATGACCCGGTGCCGCGCTTCTTTGCGTTTTTCCTGGCCTTTATGGGCGCCATGCTCGGGCTGGTGATCTCCGGCAACCTGATCCAGATCGTGTTCTTCTGGGAACTGACCAGCCTGTTCTCGTTCCTGCTGATCGGCTATTGGCACCACCGCGCCGATGCCCGGCGCGGCGCCTATATGGCGCTGATGGTCACCGGCGCCGGCGGCTTGTGCCTGCTGGCGGGTGTAATGCTGCTGGGGCATATCGTCGGCAGCTATGACCTGGACCTGGTGCTGGCGGCGGGCGATCAGATTCGCGCGCATTCGCTGTACCCGGTGATGCTGGCCCTGGTGCTGATCGGCGCCTTGAGCAAGAGCGCGCAATTCCCCTTCCACTTCTGGCTGCCCCACGCCATGGCGGCACCCACGCCGGTTTCGGCCTACCTGCACTCGGCGACGATGGTGAAGGCCGGCGTGTTCCTGCTGGCCCGCCTGTGGCCGTCGCTGTCCGGCAGCGAAGAATGGTTCTGGATCGTCGGCGGTGCCGGCGCACTCACCCTTCTCCTCGGCGCTTACTGCGCCATGTTTCAGAATGATCTCAAGGGCCTGCTGGCCTACTCCACCATCAGCCACCTCGGGCTGATCACCCTGCTGCTGGGCCTCAACAGCCCGCTGGCCGCCGTCGCTGCAGTGTTCCATATCCTCAACCACGCCACTTTCAAGGCCTCGCTGTTCATGGCCGCCGGCATCATCGACCACGAAAGCGGCACACGGGATATCCGCAAGCTCAGTGGCCTGGTGCGCCTGATCCCGTTTACCGCGACCCTGGCGATGGTGGCCAGTGCGTCCATGGCCGGTGTGCCGTTGCTCAATGGCTTCCTGTCCAAAGAGATGTTCTTCGCCGAAACGGTATTTATCTCGGCGACAAAGTGGGTAGAAATCGCCCTGCCGGTGATCGCGACCATCGCCGGTACCTTCAGCGTGGCTTATGCTCTGCGCTTTACCGTCGACGTGTTCTTCGGCCCGCCCGCCACCGACCTGCCCCACACGCCCCACGAGCCACCGCGCTGGATGCGTGCGCCGGTCGAGTTGCTGGTGTTTACCTGCCTGCTGGTGGGCATCTTCCCGGCCCAAGTGGTCGGTTCGATCCTCGCCGCCGCCGCCCTGCCGGTGGTCGGCGGGGTACTGCCCGAATACAGCCTGGCCATCTGGCACGGCTGGAACGCGCCAATGATCATGAGCCTGGTGGCCATGTCCGGCGGCATCGTTCTATACCTGCTGCTGCGCAAACAGCTCAAGCGTGGCCGTTTCAAATACCCGCCGATCATCAGTTACTTCAACGGCAAGCGTATGTTCGAGCGCAGCCTGGTGGTGATGATGCGCGGTGTGCGCCGTATCGAAAAACGCATCAGCACCAAGCGCCTGCAAACCCAATTGTTCCTGCTGGTGCTGGCGGCGGTGATTGCCGGGTTGATCCCGATGCTCAACAGCGGCCTCAGCTGGGGCGACCGGCCGAAGATCCCCGGTTCCATCGTGTTCGTGACCCTGTGGGTGCTGGCTATCGCCTGTGCGCTGGGCGCCGCCTGGCAAGCCAAGTACCACCGGCTGGCAGCCCTGACCATGGTCAGTGTGTGCGGCATGGTCACCTGCGTGACCTTCGTATGGTTCTCGGCGCCGGACCTGGCCCTGACGCAACTGGTGGTCGAAGTGGTCACCACCGTGCTGATTTTGCTGGGCCTGCGTTGGTTGCCACGGCGGATCGAAGAGGTCTCGCCACTGCCGAGTTCGCTACGCAAGGCGCGCATCCGCCGCCTGCGCGACTTCCTGCTCTCCACCGTGGTCGGTGGCGGCATGGCGCTGCTCTCCTACGCAATGCTGACCCGCCAGACACCCAACGACATCTCCTCGTTTTACCTGAGCCGCGCCCTGCCCGAAGGCGGCGGCAGCAATGTGGTGAACGTGATGCTGGTGGACTTCCGGGGCTTTGATACCTTGGGCGAAATCACCGTGCTCGGCGCTGTGGCGCTGACCGTCTACGCCCTGCTGCGCCGCTTCCGCCCGTCCAAAGAAAGCATGGAGTTGCCGCCGCAACAGCGCCAATTGGCGCCGGACGTGGCCACCGACCTGGTCAACCCGCGCCAGGCCAGCGACACCGCCCTGGGCTTTATGATGGTACCGGCGGTGCTGGTACGCTTGCTGTTGCCGATTGCGCTGGTGGTGTCGTTCTACCTGTTCATGCGCGGCCATAACCAGCCGGGCGGCGGTTTCGTCGCGGGGTTGGTGATGTCGGTGGCGTTTATCCTGCAATACATGGTCGCCGGCACCCAATGGGTCGAAGCGCAGATGAGCCTGCGGCCGATGCGCTGGATGGGCTTCGGCCTGCTCTCGGCCACCTTGACCGGGCTCGGCGCGCTGTTCGTCGGTTACCCGTTCCTCACCACCCACACTTGGCACTTCAGCCTGCCGCTGCTGGGCGATATCCACATTGCCAGCGCGTTGTTCTTCGACGTTGGCGTGTACGCCATGGTCGTCGGCTCCACGCTGCTGATGCTCACCGCCCTCGGTCACCAGTCAGTGCGAGCGCATAAACCGAGCAACCAGCCCAAGGCCGTTGCCGCAACCGAAGGAGCCGCCTGATGGAAGAAGTCATCGCAATTGCCATTGGAGTGCTGGCGGCCTCCGGCGTCTGGCTGATCCTGCGCCCACGGACGTTCCAGGTCGTCATGGGCCTGTGTTTGCTGTCGTATGGGGTCAACCTGTTCATCTTCAGCATGGGCAGCCTGTTTATCGGCAAAGAGCCGATCATCAAGGACGGCGTGCCGCAAGACCTGCTCAACTATACCGATCCGCTGCCCCAGGCCCTGGTACTCACGGCCATCGTGATCAGCTTCGCCATGACCGCGTTGTTTCTGGTGGTGCTGCTGGCCTCCCGTGGGCTGACCGGCACTGACCATGTGGACGGTCGGGAGCCAAAGGAATGACGTGGATGAATCAAATGATCGTCGCGCCGATCCTGCTGCCGTTGCTGACCGCCGCGCTGATGCTGATGCTCGGCGAAAAACGCCGCCCGTTGAAGGCCAAGATCAACCTGTTCTCCAGCGTCATCGGCCTGGGTGTCGCCATCTTGCTGCTGTACTGGACGCAACAAGGCGGCCCCGGCTCGATTGGCGTGTACCTGCCGGGCAACTGGCAGGTGCCCTTCGGCATAGTGCTGGTGGTGGACCAACTGTCGGCGATGATGCTGGTGCTCACCGGCATTATCGGTGTGAGCGCGCTGCTGTTCGCCATGGCCCGTTGGGACCGCGCCGGCACCAGTTTCCACGCGCTGTTCCAGATCCAGCTGATGGGTTTGTACGGGGCATTCCTGACGGCGGACCTGTTCAACCTGTTCGTGTTCTTCGAGGTGCTGCTGGCGGCGTCCTACGGCTTGATGCTGCACGGCTCCGGCCGCGCGCGGGTGTCGTCGGGACTGCATTACATTGCGATCAACCTGTTGGCGTCGTCGCTGTTCCTGATTGGCGCGGCGATGATCTACGGGGTCACCGGCACGCTGAACTTTGCTGACCTGGCGCTGAAAATCCCGCTGGTACCGGAAGCCGATCGTGGCCTGTTGCACGCTGGCGCGGCGATCCTCGCCACTGCATTCCTGGCCAAGGCCGGCATGTGGCCACTGAATTTCTGGCTGGCACCCGCCTACTCCTCGGCCAGCGCGCCGGTGGCGGCGATGTTTGCGATCATGACCAAGGTCGGCGTGTACACCGTGCTGCGTTTGTGGACCTTGCTGTTCTCAGGCCAGGCCGGTGCATCGGCGCTGTTTGGCGGCGACTGGCTGGTGTACGGCGGCATGGCGACCATCGTCTGCGCGGCGCTGGCCATGATCGCAGCGCAGCGCCTGGAGCGGATGGCCAGCCTGAGCATTCTGGTGTCGGCGGGGATCCTGCTGTCGTCGGTGGGCTTTGCCCAGCCAAGCCTGACCGCCGGGGCACTGTTCTATCTGGTCAGCTCGACCCTGGCGCTGAGCGCGCTGTTCCTGCTGGCCGAGTTGATCGAGCGTTCGCGCTCGGCCAATGATCTGCCGCTGGATGAAGAAATCGACGCGCTGCCCAAGGCTATGGAGTCGTTGCACCCACGCCCCGGCGTCAACCTGGACGACGAGCAGAAAGCCGTGGTGGGCCAGGTGATCCCCTGGACCATGGCCTTCCTGGGCTTGAGCTTTATCGCCTGCGCACTGCTGATTATCGGCATGCCACCGTTGTCCGGGTTTATCGGCAAGCTCAGCCTGTTGAGCGCGCTGGTCAACCCAATGGGCCTGGGTAACGCGGTGGATGAGCCGATCCGCCCGGCGGCCTGGGGCTTGGTGGCGCTGTTGATCTTGTCGGGCCTGGCTTCGCTGATCGCCTTCGCCCGCCTGGGCATCCAGCGCTTCTGGACGCCGGAGGAGCGCCCCTCGCCGCTGCTGCGCCGCTACGAGTGTGTGCCGATCTTCTTTCTGCTCGGCCTGAGCATTCTCCTGACCTTCAAGGCCGAACCGTTGATGCGCTACACCCAGGCCACCGCCGACAGCCTGAATAACCCTGAGCATTACGTGATGGCGGTGATGGCCACGCGCCCGGTACTGAGCCCTGAATCCAAATCCGCCGCCCTGGAGGTGCAGCCATGAAGCGCCTGTTCCCTGCCCCGTGGTTGTCGCTGGCATTGTGGGTACTGTGGCTGGTGCTGAACCTGTCGGTCAGCCCCGGTAACCTGTTGCTGGGTGCGGTACTGGGCTTTCTCGCGCCGCTGCTGATGGCGCCGCTGCGCCCGCTGCCGGTGCGCATTCGTCGCCCCGGCGTCATCATTCGTCTGTTCTTCGTGGTGGGCCGCGACGTGATCGTCTCCAATCTGCACGTGGCCTGGGGCGTACTGACTTGCGGATCGCGCCCGCCGCGTTCACGTTTTATCAAAATCCCGCTCGACCTGCGTGACCCCAACGGCCTGGCCGTCCTGTCGATGATTACCAGCGTGACGCCTGGCACCGTATGGTCGGAACTGGCCCTGGACCGTAGCATCCTGTTGCTGCACGTATTCGATCTGGACGATGAAGCGCCGTTTATCGAGCACTTCAAGGCCGTCTATGAGCGGCCCCTGATGGAGATCTTCGAATGAGCGCCCTGCTCTCCAATGCAATCCTGGTAAGCCTGTTCCTGTTCTCGCTGGCGATGGTGCTGACCCTGGTGCGCCTGTTCAAAGGCCCGTCCGCGCAAGACCGGGTTCTGGCGCTGGACTACCTGTACATCCTGGCGATGCTGATGATGCTGGTGCTCGGCATTCGTTATGCCAGTGACACCTACTTTGAAGCGGCGCTGCTGATTGCGCTGTTTGGCTTTGTCGGGTCGTTCGCCCTGGCGAAATTCCTGCTGCGTGGCGAGGTGATTGAATGATGCCGCTATGGGTTGAAGTGATCGTAGCCGTGTTGCTGGTGCTCAGCAGTCTGTTTGCGCTGATTGGCGCGATGGGGTTGTTGCGGATGAAGGACTTCTTCCAGCGCATGCACCCACCGGCACTGGCCTCCACACTGGGTGCGTGGTGTGTGGCGCTGGCCTCGATTATCTATTTTTCGGTGCTCAAGTCCGCGCCGGTGCTGCACGGCTGGCTGATTCCGATCTTGTTGGCGATTACGGTGCCTGTTACCACACTGCTGTTGGCGCGCACGGCGCTGTTTCGCAAGCGCATGGCCGGTGATGATGTGCCTGTCGAGGTCAGCAGCCGTCGCTGATTGATCAAGCGAATACGATCAAACTGTTGGAACTGGCTTGCCTGCGATAGCGGTGTATCAGTCAATGTTGCAGTAACTGATAGGCCGCCATCGCAGGCAAGCCAGCTCCCACATTGGCTTTTGCGTCAAGCTCTGTTTCGCAAGCGCATGGCCGGTGATGATGTGCCTGCCGAGGTCAGCAGCCGTCGCTGATTGATCAAGCGAATTCGATCAAACTGTGGGAGCTGGCTTGCCTGCGATAGCGGTGTATCAGTCAATGTTGCAGTAACTGATAGGCCGCCATCGCAGGCAAGCCAGTTCCCACATTGGTTTTTGCGTCAGGCGAACGAGCGGATGTGCGTCGCCAACGCTGCCAGTTCCCCATCATCGGCCCGCACAAAATCGTGGGAGGAAATGTAACCCTCATACGCCGCAAAAAACTTGTCGACTTTGGAGCTGATGGGCTTGAACGCGCTGTCCTGCCCTGTGCCATGCATTGGAAACAGCTTCGCGTGCAGATGGTCCACGCCGTAGCCTTCCAACATCATCCCGGTGCGCGCCACATCGGGAAACGCCCGGTCAATCAGCAGCGCGGTCTTTTTTGTCGCCACAATCAGCGCGGACAACACCGCATCCGTCTGCGCAAAGGCGTAGCTGCCGTAATGCTGCTTGGGGATCACCACGCTGAAACCCGGCGTATTGGGGAAGATCGATAGAAACGCCATATGCTGGTCGTCCTCCCACAGAATGTGGGCCGGGGACGTCTTGCGGACAATGCTGCAAAAAATACAATCCATTCAAATCACCGTCAGTTTCAGTGTGCGAGCCAAGCCTGCAAAGGTAAGGCAAAAATCTCCCAGCGCAGTTAAAGATTAAATAATCCATAAATAACTTGGCGCATTGGAATTGGCCTGATACGGTTTATTGGATTTTTTAATCCACTAAGCGCAGGCACCCGCATGACCACTCATCTCGCACGTTTTACTGACAAAGTCGCCCTGGTAACCGGCGGTTCCCGTGGTATTGGCGAAGCCATCGTGCGGCGCCTGGCGGCTGAAGGCGCGGCAGTGGCCTTCACCTACGCCGCGTCTTCTGACAAGGCGCAAGCACTGGTCGGCCAGATCCAGAGCCAAGGCGGTACAGCCCTGGCGATTCAGGCGGACAGCGCCGATGTGGCAGCGATTGCTCGGGCCGTGACCACCACCGTGGCGCATTTCGGCGCGCTGAATATCCTGGTCAACAATGCCGGGATCTTGCAGCTCGGCAGCGTCGATGAGTTCAGCCTGGAAGACTTCGACCGCATGTTCGCCGTGAATGTACGCGCAACGTTCGCCGCCGCGAAAGCCGTGTCAGCAGTGATGCGCAGTGGTGACCGGATCATCACTGTCGGCAGTGTGGTAGCGCAGCGCTCAGCCTTTCCGGGCTCCAGCGTCTATAGCATGACGAAGGCGGCGATCGCCGGTATGATCCGCGGCCTGGCAATTGATTTTGCCCCGCGCGGCATTACCGTCAATAACGTCCAGCCCGGCCCTACCAGCACGGACATGAACCCGGCAGACGCGCCGCATGCCGACCTGATCAAAAGCCTGGTGCCCTTGGGCCGTACAGGCACGGCTGACGAAATCGCCGGCATGGTCGCCTACCTCGCGTCTGAAGAAGCTGCCTTTGTGACCGGCGCCAGCCTGAGCATCGACGGTGGCTACCTGGCCTGACCCTTCACTTTCCAGAGGTACCCCATGGCAAGACCCCGAGCCTTCGACCGCGACCAGGTGCTGCAACACGCCATCCGCGTATTTTGCGACAAGGGTTTTGCCGCCGCCTCCACCGAAGAACTGATGCAGGCCATGGGGCTGAGCCGCCAGAGCATGTACAACACCTTTGGCGACAAACGCCAGTTGTACCTGCAGGCCATGGCCGAGTATCAGCGCACGGGCGTCGACGACCTCATCGAGCGTCTGGGCCAAGGCCCGACACCGCTGCAAAGCCTGCACGACACCCTGAACTCCTTCGCCACCCGCGCCCTGCGCGATGGCACCGCCGGGTGCATGGGCGTCAATGCGATCTGTGAATTCGGCCAGGAGGATGAGCAAATCAATCAGCTCACTGCCCACAGCGCCGAGCGTTTGCGCAGTGCATTTGAGCAAACCTTGGGGCGCGCGCAGGAACAGGGCGAGCTTGCGCCGGGCATCGATCTGCCGGGCGCCTGCGATTTCCTGATGGCCACCCTTAGCGGCATGAAGATCGCCGGCAAGGGCGGCGCTACCGTCGAGCAATTGGCTAACATCGCGGGGTTCGCAATTCGCGCACTGGGCGCCAACGCGTAATTACAGGATTGGCGCGCCGAACCGGTTCAAGCGCGGCATCCAATGATCGAGTATCTCAGCTGACGCCAGCACATGATGCGCGTGCCCGATCAACAAGCGGCGTGGCACAAAGCCGATATAGCGCGAGTCATCGCTGTTATCGCGGTTGTCGCCGAGCATGAAGTAACTGTCGGCCGGCACGATGACCGGGCCGAAATTTCGCAATGCCCGAACCGTGGGCATGAATTGAATAGTGCGTTTACTGTTGTTCGCACGCTCAGTCAGCTTGATACCCGGCACTGTCTGGCCCGGCACGATCGGTTCGCTGATGTCCTGGCCATCACTGTAGGTGGCGGGCGTGCCGTTAACCCACAGCACTTCATCTTTCATTTCCAGGGTATCGCCGGGAATGCCGACGATGCGTTTGATCAAGCGCATGCCGTCCTTGGGTGACGAGAAGGTCACCACATCACCACGCTTTGGGTCTTCAAGCTTGGCCAGGGATATATCCGTAAGGGGCAACTTGAGGTCATACGCCACGCGGTTGACCAGCACCACATCGCCCTCAAGCAACGTCGGGCGCATCGACCCGGATGGGATGGGGTTCCAGTCCGCCAGTGAGGTACGGAACACACCGAAGCACAGCCAGAAAAGGATGACGTAACGGTAGCGGCTCAACCAACTTCGCATACAGCCTCGCACTATAGAGGGGGCACCGGCGGCCACCAGAGAGCCCAGGGTAACATTTAGCAATACTCGCTTATTACACCCGTGGATTAAATTAACATTAGCGTTACAGCCCGCAATCGAAGGCCTATAAAAAAGGGAGAGTCGCCCCCCATGGAAATCAAATGCTCGGTCTTTATCGCAGCCAGCGTCGACGGATTTATTGCCCGAGCAGACGGCGATATCGAATGGCTGCACAGGCCCGAATACGAAGCCGCCGAACTGAACGGCATGACCTATGAAAGCTTCATTGCCAGCGTTGATACGTTGGTGATGGGTCGCAAAACCCTGGAAAAAGTCGTGTCCTTTCCCGAGTGGCCGTATGAGGATATGCCTGTCATCGCGCTGTCTCATACAGCGTTTGAGCTGCCTGCGCACTTGCGCGGCAAGGTTGAGGTGATGGCCGTAGACCCGACCACGTTGGTGGCACAGCTGGCCGAGCGCGGCATGCAGCATCTTTATATCGATGGCGGCCAAACGATCCAGGCGTTTCTTGAGGCGGGCTTGATCAATGAGCTGATCATCACGCGTATTCCGGTAGTGCTCGGACAAGGGATTTCGTTGTTCAGTCAGATCGGCAGCGAGCATCAACTGCAACATATCGACACGTGTGTATCGGACAACGGCTTTGTTCAAAGTCGGTATCAGGTCACCCGCAAGCCTTGAACCTCATGCGGCCACGCCCAGTTATAGAGCGCGCTCACCCAGTGTCGGGGCGCGCTAAATAGATCACGCCCTATGAACAAGCCCAATCACACGTCAAAACAAAGCCGCTGCGTTAGCGGGAATGTTAGTCGGCGGGCGCCCGCCTTGCCTGCCCCACACCTCCTCTCGCCCATTGATCACTGCAAGCGCATGGCCTATCCATTGACCATTAATCGGAACGGCATGAGTCACCAGACCCAACTGCCCACGCGCCAAGTCTTCAACACGGGTTACATAAGTGTGAGCGCTAAGGCCAAGGCGAAGCAATCCATTGTAATTGCGACCATAAGGCTCACCAGAGTTGATGCGGTATAACGCACGCTCGAAACCGCCGGCATAACCGTCGTTGCTCTCCACTTGCTCCCGTTTAGCACTCACGGCGTACATAAAATTAGCATGTGCCACCATCGCCGGATTATCACCACTAAATTCAGATCTGTACGTTGCCTGCGCCAGTTCATACCTGGACAGGTGGTATGAGCGGCCATCCCGCATTTGTATGTCCCAGCCATTGCCCGAGACAATGACCTGCCTGAAAATATCTGTGGGCTTCTGGCCAAACTTCATCATTGCGACCTTTATTGCTGCAACCGTGGCGCAATTGCTTTTATTTGGACCCTGCTTGAAACCACTCCAGATACTGCCGGGTCCATTACCCACACCAGGTTTTCTGCCAGGATTGCTCCTGGCGGTGTAGAAGTCATTAACGCTCGCCCTCTGAGTCCGCACGCTATGACTTACGTGCTCTGTATGACGAAGTTCAGACCTGCTGAGTACAAGGCGATGATGACTATTATTAATCGGTGGCCTGGAATTAGGCGATTTACCCGCATCTGGAAACCGTTGCTGCATAGACTGACCAACAGCAGTCTTGGCCTCTACGTAGTGGTCAATTGTCTGGATCAGCGTGTTGAGATTGTTTTTGAAGGCGACGTCACTCGTCCTTTCCCGGATCAGCTTCAACCTGTCAACCAAACTCGAGGCCGTTTGGGCCTTGGACCCTGACGCCGATCTAAGCCACTCGTTCACCTGTTGTCTCACCGCAGCAACATCAGCCGCAGACGCGGTAGGCACTGAATTCGGTAGCACGCGATTTTGAGCATAAAGGCCGCCCCCACCCACTGACCCTGTTACCCCTGCACTCCACATCTAAGACTCTCCCGACTAATGGATTGAAAAGCTCATAAGGCTGCAACCTCTCATTGGTCAGTCGGGCACCGAAAGTTCCATATTTTAAGTAGGCTTGCTGCCCCGCCATCACCCACTTTTTTCCGGCAATTGGAGCAGGCGCTGGCTCGTTCCTAGCCCAACGCAGGGACAAATCCAACAACAGCGGGTATGCAGAGCGGGCACGGTAAAATGTGGGAGCGGGCTTGCTCGCGAAGACGGCGTGTCAGTTGATACACCCTTAACTGATCCACCACATTCGCGAGCAAGCCCCCACATTGATCGTCCCCACGCTCTGCGTGGGAATGCATCCCGTGACGCTTCGCGTCACCTTGCACAGGGCTTGAGGTGTTTGCCAAAAGCAGGACGCAGAGCGTCCAGGGCGGCGTTCCCACGCAGAGCGTGGGGACGAGCCATGCATGCCCAATAAAAAACGCCCCGAACCAGTCGGGGCGTTTTTTATTCAGGGTTTACCGATCAAGCCTGATCAGCCAACCGCCACGTCGTGCCGCCCTTGCCGTCTTCCAACACCACACCCATCGCGGTCAGTTGGTCGCGGATACGGTCGGATTCCGCCCAGTTTTTGCCTGCACGCGCAGCCAAACGCGCTTGAATCAGCGCATCAACCTCAGCCGCGTCCACGCGCCCTTCGGCGCCGGCTTGCAGGAAGTCATCGGCTTCCATCTGCAGTACACCGAGCACGCTGGCCAGTTCTTTCAAGCGCGCAGCAAGCCCTGCGGCTGCATCAAGATCACTCTCACGCAGGCGGTTGATCTCGCGCACCATCTCGAACAGCACCGCGCAGGCTTCCGGCGTGCCGAAGTCGTCGTTCATCACTTCGGTAAAGCGTGCCACGAAGGCTTCGCCGCCGGCAGGCGCCACGGCTGGCAGGCCTTTCAACGCGTGGTAGAAACGCTCCAGGGCGCCTTTGGCGTCCTTGAGGTTGTCTTCCGAGTAGTTGATGGCGCTGCGGTAGTGACTGGACACCAGCAGGTAACGCACCACTTCCGGGTGATACTTTTCCAGCACGTCGCGGATGGTGAAGAAGTTGTTCAAGGACTTGGACATCTTCTCGCCATTGATGCGGATCATGCCGCAGTGCATCCAGGCGTTGGCGTAGGTCTTGCCGGTGGCGGCTTCGCTTTGGGCGATTTCGTTTTCGTGGTGCGGGAACTCAAGGTCGCTGCCGCCGCCATGAATATCGAAGGTCTCGCCCAGGCAGCAGGTGGACATCACCGAGCACTCGATGTGCCAGCCCGGACGCCCGGCGCCCCACGGCGATTCCCAGCTCGGCTCGCCGGGTTTGGTGCCTTTCCACAGCACAAAATCCAGCGGGTCTTGCTTGGCTTCGTCGACTTCGATACGTGCGCCGATGCGCAGGTCTTCGATTTTCTTGCGCGACAGCTTGCCGTAACCCATGAACTTGGCGACGCGGTAGTACACGTCGCCATTGCCTGGAGCGTAGGCATAACCCTTGTCGATCAGGGTCTGGATCATGCTCAGCATGCCCGGAATGTGGTCCGTGGCACGCGGTTCCATGTCCGGTTTGAGGATGTTCAGACGCGCTTCATCCTCGTGCATCGCGGTGATCATGCGCTCGGTCAGCACATCGAACGGTTCGCCGTTCTCGCGCGCCCGGTTGATGATCTTGTCTTCGATGTCGGTGATATTGCGCACATAGGTCAGGTCATAGCCGCTGAAACGCAACCAGCGGGTCACCAGGTCGAAGGCAACCATGCTGCGGCCGTGGCCGATGTGGCAGTAGTCGTACACGGTCATGCCGCACACGTACATGCGCACCTTGTTGCCATCCAGCGGTTTGAAGACTTCTTTGGTCTTGCTGAGTGTGTTGTAGATCGTTAGCACGACATTTCCCTTAAGACAGAATCACTGGCCCCACGAATCACGCAAGGTCACGGTACGGTTGAAGACCGGATGACCAGGTTTGGAGTCCTTGATATCCGCGCAGAAGTAACCTTCGCGCTCGAACTGGAAACGGTCTTCCGGCTGTGCGTCGCCAAGCGATGGCTCGGCACGACAACCCGTGAGAACTTGCAGGGAGTCAGGGTTGATGTTGTCCAGGAAGCTGGCGCTGTCTTCAGCCTTCTCAGGGTTCGGCGAACGGAACAGACGATCGTACAGGCGCACTTCGCACTCGATGCTGGCAGCGGCCGGCACCCAGTGAACGACGCCCTTGACCTTGCGGCCTTCAGGGTTCTTGCCCAAGGTTTCCGGGTCGTAGGAGCAACGCAGTTCGACAATGTTGCCATCGGCGTCCTTGATCGCTTCATCGGCACGGATCACGTAGCTGCCGCGCAGGCGCACTTCGCCGTTCGGCTCCAGGCGCTTGTAGCCTTTTGGCGGCTCTTCCATGAAGTCATCACGGTCGATGTAGATTTCACGCGCGAACGGCAGCTTGCGCACGCCCAGCTCTTCTTTCTGCGGATGACGCGGCAGTTCGAGGTTTTCGACCTTGTCTTCCGGGTAGTTGGTGATCACGACTTTCAACGGACGCAATACGCACATGGCGCGCGGCGCGTTCGCGTCCAGATCCTGACGGATGCTGAACTCGAGCATGCCGTAATCGACCACGCCGTCGGAGCGGTTGGTGCCGACCATGTCGCAGAAGCTGCGGATCGACGCCGGGGTGTAGCCACGACGGCGGAAGCCCGACAGCGTGGACATGCGCGGGTCATCCCAGCCATGTACGTGCTTTTCGTCCACCAACTGCTTGAGCTTGCGCTTGCTGGTGATGGTGTAGTTCAGGTTCAGGCGGCTGAACTCGTACTGACGCGGGTGCGCCGGTACCGGCAGGCCGTCGAGGAACCATTCGTACAGCGGGCGATGGCTTTCGAACTCCAGGGTGCAGATGGAGTGGGTGATGCCTTCGATGGCGTCCGACTGGCCGTGGGTAAAGTCGTAGTTCGGGTAGATGCACCACTTGTCACCGGTCTGGTGGTGATGGGCGTGACGGATGCGATACATGATCGGGTCGCGCAGGTTCATGTTCGGCGAGGCCATGTCGATCTTGGCGCGCAGCACGCGGGCGCCGTCGGGGAACTCACCGGCGCGCATGCGGTTGAACCAGTCGAGGTTCTCTTCTACCGAACGGTCACGGAACGGGCTGTTCTTGCCCGGCTCGGTCAGCGTGCCACGGTATTCCTTGGCCTGCTCCGGGGTCAGGTCGTCGACGTAGGCCTTGCCGGCCTTGATCAGCTCAACGGCCCAGTCGAACAACTGGTCGAAATACTTGGACGCATAGCGCACTTCACCGGACCATTCGAAGCCCAGCCACTTGATGTCGCTTTCGATGGCGTCGATGTATTCCTGGTCTTCCTTGGCCGGGTTGGTGTCGTCGAAACGCAGGTGCGTGACGCCACCGAACTCCTGGGCCAGGCCGAAGTTCACACAGATCGACTTGGCGTGACCGATGTGCAGGTAGCCGTTGGGCTCTGGCGGGAAGCGGGTGACGATCTGCGTGTGCTTGCCCGAATCCAGGTCCGCCTGGATGATCGGGCGCAGGAAATTGACCGGGACGGCAGGTCCGGCCTTGGAATTCGAGGTAGGGTCGACAGTGGGCTTGCTCATAGGATCCTTGAACAGACAGGTTCGTGGCCGGTTGGGGCCAGATAAAACAAAGGGCTTATCATAGCCGAAGCTGTCAAGCCGCTGACAGAGCGCGGCCAAAAACTGCTGCATTTAATGCACCGGCGGTAAAAAACCACCTCGAAATTCCTGCCGGGCACGCTAAACTGCCCGCCTTGGCACACATTTAGCCAAACCGGTAGCGGCGCCTTGGCGTCCAAACCCACGAATTCCCTGAAAAGAGTAGTGAACATGACTCAAGTCAAACTGACCACCAACCACGGTGACATCGTCATCGAGCTGAACGCCGAGAAAGCGCCGATCACCGTCGCCAACTTCATCGAGTACGTGAACGCCGGCCACTACGAAAACACCGTTTTCCACCGTGTCATCGGTAACTTCATGGTCCAGGGCGGCGGTTTCGAGCCAGGCATGAAAGAAAAGAAAGACAAGCGTCCAAGCATCCAGAACGAAGCGGACAACGGCCTCTCCAACGACAAGTACACCGTCGCCATGGCCCGTACCATGGAGCCGCATTCGGCCTCCGCGCAGTTCTTCATCAACGTGGCCGACAACGCCTTCCTCAACCACAGCGGCAAGAACGTGCAGGGTTGGGGCTACGCGGTATTCGGTAAGGTCACCGAAGGCCAGGACGTCGTTGACAAGATCAAAGGCGTGCAGACCACCGGTAAAGCCGGTCACCAGGACGTTCCGGTAGAAGACGTAATCGTCGAGAAAGCCGAGATCGTTGGGTGATATTACTGATTTCAGATTTGCATCTGGAAGAGGAGCGCCCGGACATTACCCGGGCGTTTCTGGATCTGCTCCACGGCCGCGCCCGTGGCGCCCAGGCGTTGTACATTCTGGGGGACTTCTTTGAAGCCTGGATTGGCGACGATGGGATGACCGCCTTCCAGCGTTCCATCTGCGAGGCTTTACGCGAGCTGAGCGACAGCGGCACCCCGATTTTTATCATGCATGGCAACCGCGATTTCCTGATCGGCAAGGCATTCTGCAAAGCAGCAGGCGCTACCTTGCTCAAGGACCCGAGTGTCGTGCAGTTTTACGGCGAGCCCGTGCTGTTGATGCACGGCGACAGCCTTTGCACCCGCGACGTCGGCTATATGAAGCTGCGGCGCATCCTGCGCAACCCGCTGGTCTTGTTCATTCTGCGGCACCTGCCTTTGCGCACCCGCCACAAGCTGGCGCGCAAGCTGCGCAGCGAAAGCCGTGCGCAAACGCGCATGAAGGCCAACGACATTGTCGATGTCACGCCCGATGAAGTGCCACGAGTGATGCAGCAGTTCGGCGTGCGCACCCTGGTCCACGGCCATACGCACCGCCCGGCCATTCATAAGTTGCAGATTGGTGACCAGGCGGCCAAGCGCATTGTGCTGGGCGATTGGGACAAGCAGGGTTGGGCGTTGCAGGTGGATGAGCAAGGGTTTGCGCTGGCGGCGTTTGACTTTGTAAACCCGCAGCTGGCGCTGCCCGGCGCATAACCCTAAGACACAGGGAGCTGGCTTGTGTGAGAGCTGGCTTGTGTGGGAGCTGGCTTGCCTGCGATGCAGGCACCTCGGTACATCAGGTACACCGAGGTGATGCTATCGCAGGCAAGCCAGCTCCCACATGGGCCCGCTCCCACATTTTTGACCGCGTACAACTTCAGATCAGTGCCCCGAAGCCTCCGGCCCGGCCTTCGCGCCAAACGGCGGCTTGGCCAGCCACACCAGCAACATCAAACCCATGAACATCCACCCCAGCAACGTGAAGTAGTCCACGGTGGACATCATGTACGCCTGGCTGGTGAGGATCTGGTCCAGCTGCGCATAGGCCTTGTGCCCTGCCCCGCCGAGCGCCTGCAAGGCATCACGGGTGGCCGAGTCGTAGGTGGTCATGTTCTCGCTCATGTACGCGTGGTGCTGGTCCGCGCGGCGAATCCAGATCCAGGTAGTCAGCGAGGCTGCAAAGCTGCCGCCCAAGGTCCGCAGGAACGTGGCCAGGCCAGCGCCGTCGGCGATCTGCGTCGGCGGCAAGTCGGACATCAGGATGCTCAAGGTCGGCATAAAGAACAACGCCACGCCGATCCCCATGAACAACTGCACCAGGGCGATGTGGGTGAAGTCCACCTCGTTGGTAAAACCTGCGCGCATAAAGCAGCTCAAACCAATCGCCAGGAACGCCAGGCCCGCCAGCAGGCGCAGGTCGAACTTGTGCGCATACTTGCCCACAAAGGGCGACATCAGTACCGGCAAAATGCCGATCGGCGCGACCGCCAGGCCCGCCCAGGTGGCGGTGTAGCCCATCTGGGTTTGCAGCCATTGCGGCAGGATCAGGTTGATCCCGAAGAAGCCTGCGTAACCCAAAATCAACACGATGGTGCCGATGCGGAAGTTGCGGTAGGCAAACAACCGCAGGTTGACCACCGGGTGCTTGTCGGTCAGTTCCCAGATGATGAACACCGCCAGGGCAACCACCGAAATCGCCGCGCCAATGATGATGAAGTTGGACTCGAACCAGTCCAGGTCATTGCCCTTGTCGAGGATGATCTGCAAGGCGCCGACACCGACGATCAAGCTCAGCAAGCCGACGTAATCCATCGGCTGGTAACTGGTGACCACCGGGCGTTTCTTCAGCTGCGAACGCACCACCATCACCGCAAAGATGCCGATGGGCACGTTGATAAAGAAGATCCACGGCCAGCTGTAGCTGTCGGTGATCCAGCCGCCGAGGATGGGGCCGGCAATCGGTGCCACCACCGTGACCATCGCCAGTAACGCCAGGGCCATGCCGCGCCTGGCCGGAGGGTAAACCGCGATCAGCAACGTCTGGGTCATCGGGTACAACGGCCCGGCAACCAGGCCTTGCAGCACCCGAAAGCCGATCAACTCGGGCATCGAAGTGGAAATACCGCAAAGGAACGACGCCAATACAAACAGGATGGTCGCCCACAAAAACAGCTTCACCTCGCCAAAGCGGCGGCTCAGCCAGCCAGTGAGTGGCAAGGCAATGGCGTTGCTCACCGCAAACGAGGTGATCACCCAGGTGCCCTGCTCCGAACTCACGCCCAGGTTGCCGGAAATGGTCGGCAACGCCACGTTGGCGATGGTGGTGTCGAGCACCTGCATAAAGGTCGCCAGCGACAGGCCAATAGTGGCCATCAGCAAGCTTGGCGGCGTAAAGGACGCGGGGGCGTTAGCGCTCATCAGCGTTGCACAGCCTTGGGTGCGGCGAGGCTGTTGTCATGGATCAATTGGCTGATCATGGCATCGGCTTCGGCCAGTTGGCGGTCATACACGTTGGTGGTGAACGAGGCCTTTTGCGGTGCCTGTTGCGCCAGTACCGGGCCACTTTGGTCGTGCAGGTTGACGTTGACCACAGTGCTCAAGCCGACCCGCAGCGGGTTCTTGGCCAGCTCATCAGCGTTGATGTGGATACGCACCGGTACGCGTTGCACGATCTTGATCCAGTTACCGGTGGCGTTCTGCGCAGGCAGCAGGGCAAAGGCACTGCCGGTGCCGGCGCCGAGGCTGTCGACGGTGCCGGTGAATTTCACGTCACTGCCGTAGATGTCCGCCTCGATGTCCACCGGCTGGCCAATGCGCATATCACGCAGTTGGGTTTCCTTGAAGTTGGCGTCGATCCACAGTTGGTCCAGCGGGATCACCGCCATCAACGCGGTGCCTGGCTGTACGCGCTGGCCCAGTTGCACGGTGCGCTTGGCCACGTAGCCGGTGACCGGTGCGATCAAGGTGCTGCGCGCGTTGGTGAGGTAAGCCTGACGCAGTTGCGCGGCGGCAGCTTGCACGTCCGGATGGGACGAAATCACCGTGTCATCCACCAAGGCATTGGTGGTTTTCAGTTGCTGCTCAAGGTTGGTCAGCGCGTTCTTGGCGGCGGTCAGGCTGTCACGCGCATGGGACAGTTCTTCCTGGGAGATCGCACCGCCCTGGGCCAGCGTCTTACGGCGATTGAAGTTGTCCTGGGCGGTTTGCACATCAGCTTTCTGTGCGTTGACCTGGGCTTTCATGCCATCGACATTGCTGTACAGACCGCGCACCTGGCGAACCGTGCGCGCCAGGTTGGCCTGGGCACTTTGCAGGCCGACGGCGGCGTCATTCGGGTCGAAGTTGATCAGCACCTGGCCTTCGTGCACCAGGTCGCCGTCGTCGGCGCCGATGCTGACCACAGTGCCGGTGACCAGCGGGGTGATTTCCACCACGTTGCCGTTCACATAGGCGTCGTCGGTGCTTTCATTGAAGCGCCCGTAGAACTCATACCAGCCCCACACGCCGACCACGCCAAGAATGACGATCAGCGCCAGGCCGATCAGCATGACTTTGCGTTTGCGCGGGTTGTTATCGGGTTTTTCAGTTGCGTTGCTGTTTTCGGCAGTGGCCATGACAAATACCTCAAATTATTCCGTATGGGTGGCGTCGCGGGTCGTGGTCGATGCCACGTTATCGGCGTTGAAACCGCCACCCAGTGCCTGCATCAATTGAATCGACAGATCGATCTGCGCTGCATTCAGGGTCGCCAGCTGGCGCTGGGCCTGCAGCAATTGCTGCTCAATACTGAGCACATCCAGGTAGTTACCGATGCCGGAGCTGTAACGCTGCACGCCGGTGTCGTAAGACTGCTGGGCAATGTCCGCAGCGTGTTGCTGCGCCTGGATCTGCCGGCCGGTTTCGCGCAGTTGCATCAGGGTGTTGCCGATATCGCCCAAGGCTTGCACCAGGGTTTTGTTGTACTGGGCCACGGCCAGGTCGTAATCGGCGTCGCGGGCATCGAGGTCGGCACGCAAGCGGCCACCGTCGAAGATCGGCAGCGAAATAGTCGGCGCAATGCTGAAGAACCGACTGGCCGAGCCAAACATCGCATCACCGAGCAACGACTCGGCCCCGGCGCTCGCGCTGAGGTTGAGGTTGGGGTAGAAGCGGGTTTTGCTCGCCGCCACGTTCTTGCTCGCCGCCTCGACGCGCCAGCGTGCGGCGATCAGGTCCGGGCGACGGCCCAGCAGTTCGGCGGGCAATACTGAAGGCACGGCGACGGCGCTGGGTTTCAGCACATTCGGGCGGTTCAGCTCGCCGCCACGGTCCGGGCCTTTGCCGAGCAATACCGCCAGGGCGATCTTGGCACTTTGCAGTTGTTTTTCAGCGTCGATCAATTGCGACTGGGAGCTGGCTTCCAGGCTTTCGGTCTGCTGGTACTGGTACTCGCTGTCGATGCCGGAACTGAGGCGACGTTTGCTCAGGTCGAGCATCTGGCGAGTGCGCTTGAGGTCATCGTTAGCCAGGTCACGCACGATATGCGCCTGGCCCAAGTCGCTGTAAGCCTTGGCCACGTTGGCAGCCAGGGTCAAGCGTGCGGCTTGCTGGTCGACTTCGGCGGCACGCGCCTGGCCCAACGCGGCTTCCCAGGCGGCGCGCTGGCCACCCCAGAGGTCGAAGTTGTAATTGAAGCTGGCACCGATGTTGCGCACGGTGGCGTAGGCATCGCCCTGCCCGCGCGGATCCTGGTCCTTGGCCAGGCGCGAACGGCTCACACCCGCGCTGGCATCCAGGGTGGGCATGCGTTCGGCGTCGGCGGCATAAGCGGCGGCTTCGGCCTGGTGCGCACGGGCGCTGGCCACTTGCATGTCGGGGCTGTTTTGCAGGGCTTCGTGGATCAAGCCGTCGAGCTGTGGGTCACCGAGGCTTTTCCACCAGTCGGCGGTCGGCCAGGCGGCCGTGGACAGGGTCACGCCGCTCAAGGATTTGCCGGTTTGCAAAGTGTTGGCGTCGAGACGTTTGCCCTGGGTGTCGAGGCCGCTGAAGTTGGCACAACCGGCCATGCTCATCGCCACCAGCACCAGGCTGAGTGCACGCGTTTTCATTGATTACCTACCCGCTGGATGACGATGGTGTCACCGGCAGCTACCAGAATTTTCTTGAGGATTCTTTCCAGGGTTTCCAACTCACCAGGCTCCAGGGCACCGGCCAGTTCATTCATCGACTGCGCGCCGATATGCGGCAACATGTCGGCCAGGCGCTGGCCGTCTTCGGTGAGCACCAACTGCACCTGACGCCGGTCCTGTTCGGAACGCTTGCGCGCCAACAGGCCCTTTTGCTCTAGACGGTCGAGCATGCGGGTCATGGAGCCGCTGTCCAGGGACAGGTTGCGGCACAGCTCCGCCGGAGTGTCGACGTCGAACTGGGCAATGATGATCAACACCTTGAACTGCGCGGCGGTGACGCCGTGCGGTTCCATATGGGTGTCGATAATGCGGTCCTTGAGCAGCGCTGCCCGGCCCAGCAACAGGCCAAGGTGGCAGTTGCGAAAGCTGTCAGGGGTGTAGTGGGTCATCGAAAGTCACCTTATTACTGCCTAGGCAGCGAATGTATGACAAGATGTTACTGCTTAGGCAGCGAATGTCAAATGGAATTATTAGCTTGCTTGGTAATTTTTTGGCAGATGGCTTGGAATACAAACAACTGTGGGAGCTGGGTTGCCTGCGATAGCGGTTTGGCGGGGGGTGTTTGGTCGGGGTACATATCCGTTGCTGCGGTAACGGCTACTTAGGGTTCCGCTCTTACAGCGGGTCACTTTTGCAAGGACGCAAAAGTAACCAAAAGGTCCTCGCCCCAACACTCGGTGCCTCGCTATGGCTCGGCATGCCCGCAATCCGACAGTGATTTGGGGGGCCGCCGCGATGGGCCATCCTTGGCCCAGCGCGGCTAAACCGGCATCCCTGCCGGTTTACCCCCCAAATCACTGTCGAATTCCGGCCATCGTGTTTAACGGGGCGATTTCAGATCAAGATCAAAAGCGCAGATCAAAAGACCGCTGACTTCGTCATCGAAAAGGATGTAAGGGCCAAAGCAACAGCAAAGCAACAGCAAAGCAACAGCAAAGCAACAGCAAAGCAACAGCAAAGCAACAGCAGAGCCATACTCGGTCAAAGGTGGGAGCTGGCTTGCCTGCGATAGCATCAACTCTGTGTACCTGATGTACCGAGGTGTCTGCATCGCAGGCAAGCCAGCTCCAACAGAAAAGCAGTTCTTCAGTGTATTCAGATGGGCTTTGGCTTTGCACTTGATTTGGCTCTTGCTTCAACCACTCAGGTCGGCTTTCAGGCCGCCGTGCTGTAGATCTTGATCTTGATCTTGATCTGAGACGCCCCGTTAACCACGATGGCCGAACGCAGGCTTGAATCCGTGGGTAACCCGGCAGGACGCCGGGTTAGCCGCGCTGGGCCAAGGATGGCCCATCGCGGCGGCCCACGGATTCAAGCCGGAGTGAGGGCACACCGAGCCTAAGCGAGGGGCCGAGTGGTGGGGCGAGGACCTTTTGGTTACTTTTGCGTCCTTGCAAAAGTGACCCGCTGTAAGAGCGGAACCCTAGGTAGCCATTACCGCAGAAATGGATATGTACACCAAAAGACCGCCATCGCAGGCAAGCCAGCTCCCACACTTCTTACCTTATACAACCCCTAGAAATCCCGCTTGTAGAAGATGTCCAACGAACTAGCCACACCACTGGCCACTTCCAGGTACACCTTCTTGCTCAGCAAGTAACGCAAGGCAATGGTATTGGCCGGCTCAAACACCCCCACTCCATAGCGCAAGCTGAGCTTCTCGGTAATCTTGCCACTGGCCACCACCGCTGTTTTGTTACCGCTGCCTTGGGTATCAAGGTCAAAATCCTGAATCCCCAGCTTGTTGGCGATATCCGAAGTCACCCCCGCACTGCCCATCAAACCCAGGCCCAGAGCGGCCTCAGCCAGCATATTGTTATCTTCACCGGTGTTGTTACGCGAACGCCCCAACACCAGATACGACAACGCGTCTTCCTGAGGCATCGCCGGCTCAGAGAAAATCTGCGTAGTCGGCTGCTCCGCGCTACCACTCAAGCGAATACCGGCAGTCACAGTTCGGGAGTCTTCGACCACGACCCGTGTCGCTTCGATATCCAGGAACGGCTGATCCAAGGGACCGGCAAACAACAGCCGCGCACGCCGCACATTGAGGCGCTGCCCGTAGGCGCGGTAACGCCCGTCGTTGAGCCACAACTCACCACGGGTGTCCATGTTGTCGCCAATATGCACATGGCCCTGAACCTTGGCGGTCAAGCCAAAGCCGGCAAAGTTAAGCTGGTCTTCACCCACCTCGACATCAATGTCCATGGCCATCGCCATCGGCGGCTTGCCCTGCTCGGTCTGGCTGCCGACGATCACCGTGTCATCCGAGACCTTGACCGTCGACGGCGGCAGTTCACGCACGGTGATATCGCCGCGCGGGATGTGCACCTTGCCGGCAATCGCCAGCTTGTCGTCTTTAAGGCTGATCTTAAGGTCCGGCGCCACTTCCAGCTTGGCATAGGGCTCAACCGTGACCGGCAATTTCGAACCTTGCAGGCTCAGGTCCACCGCCAGTGCCTGGCCCCAGCCGACATGGCCCTTGAGGCTGCCCTGCCCGTCTTTACCGCTGCGCCACCCGCCGCTGAGCTGCACACTTTCACCGGCGATCAGCGCCTGCACGTTCAAGCCCTCAAGGCTCATAGGCAGCTCCGGCCCGGAAACTTCACCGTCGACCAGGTTCACAGTGCCGTTGACCTGCGGCGCCAACAGCCCACCCGAGATGCGGCCGTTACCGTTGAGCTTGCCATTGAGGGTTTCCACCATTGGCACAAACGGTCGCGCTACGGCGAGGTCCAGGCCGGTGAGGCTGAACGTGCCGGTGATCGGCTTGTCCTTGGGCAACGGGTTGATCTGCGCCTGCAACAGCAACTCGCCGAGTTTGCCACCGCGAAAATTCAGCTGCGTGTCGATGCGTTTGGGGTTGAGGGTGGTTTCCAGCTTCAAGGTGTCATAGGGGAAATCCACCCACTGATGCTTGTCCTTCACGCGCAGGGTGCCGCCGCTGGCATCCACCGCGACTACGCCTTTAGGGCCACTGCTGGGCAGGTCAAGCTGCACATCAGCGTTGAGCTTGCCCTGCCAGGCGAAATCCTTGGGCAAGAAGGCCGCCAGGCTGTCGATCGGGAATTGCTTGAGGTGGTAGCGCAGCTTGGGTTCAGGCATCAGGCGCTGATCTTCACCGCACAGGCTGGCGCCGCCAGACACCCAGCAATGCGCGGCAAAGGTCAGTTTGCCGTCGGCCAGGCGTTCGATTTTCGCCGGGGCTTGCAGCCTCCAATCCTGGCCGCCGGCCTGCACATCACCACTGGCCAGGCGCCCACGCCAGTTGCCTTTGTCGAGGTTGCCATCCAGGGCCAGGGCGAGTTTGACCAGCGGCCCGGCCAGATCAAGCTGGACCTTCTGGCTCTTGATGTCGCCCTGTGCGCTGGCGGTCAGGGTGCCGACCTGGGTTTCGCCGGCTTGAATGCCGCTGCTCTTGAGGTCGATCTTCGCGCGCTGGGCGTTATCGAGGGCGGCCTCGAGGGTGAGGCTTTGCAGTTTATTGTCAGCAAACGCGAGTTGCTGGCCTTTGAGATCGAGTTTGCCTTGCGGCGCCTTCAGCGTGCCGGCTACATCCACGCGGCCGTTGATCTGGCCGCGCAACTGCGGCCACAGTTGGGCCAATCGCGCCAGCTTGATGTCGATCTGCCCGGCCAGGCGTTGCTGCAAACTGCCACTGCCATTGATGCGGTTGTCGCCCAGGCGGATATCCAGGTTGGCCAGGGTCCACTGCTCGCCCGCGCCTTCGGCCTTGGCCGCGAGTACGGCGGTCTGGCCGCGCAAATGGCCCTTGAGGTCGAGGTCGGCATTCAGTTTAAGCTGCTGGTTTTTGAACTCGCCTTGGCTGCGTAACGGCCCGGCCAAGGTGCCCGGCAACTCTGCGACCCAGTACGCCGGGTTGAGTGCCGACAAGTCCAGCGCAGTATCCCAGGCGATGCCGTCGGCAAATTGCAGGCTCAGGTGGCCCTCGGCCTTGCCTTGACCGGCGGTCAGTTTCAGCTCGGGCAGGAAGACTTGCTTGAGGTCGCCACTGAATGGCGTGACCAGATTGAATTTACCCGCAGGCCCGTCAAGGTCAGCTTTCAGATTGCCGAGGTAGTTGCCGTCTTTATAGGAAACTTCACCGTTGAACGTACGCAAGGCGACCTGCGGCTCGTCGATTAACGGATAGAGACGATGCCAGGGGAAATCCAGCCAGTTGATCTTGGCGTCGGCACTGAAGCCTTGCTGCCAGTCCAGGTTGGCGCTGAGCTTGAGGCTTTGCTGGTCGCCGGCAGTCAGGTCGAGGCCGGCGATCTGTGCGCCCTTGGCGTCAACCTTGCCCTGTAACAGCAAGGCTACCGGGCCTTTTTCTGCGGGCAGCACGGCCCGGCCGAGCAGCTGGTAGCCGCTGTTCAGGTCGCCCTTGGCAGTGAGGTCCAGTTGATTGAGCTGCAAGGTGTCGGGCAAATCGGCGCTGGGTTTAAAGCCATCCGCCGTGATGTGCAATTGCGCGGGCAGGTTCTCGACCAAGGGTTGCAGCTCGCCGCTGAGCTTGGCGGGCAGGTAGCCGCTGCTGTCGGCGTCGAGTTTGAGGGTCTTGAGCAGGTCGCCGTCCACCTTGAGCGCAACCGTCCACGGCGCGCCGCCGGGCGCATAGGGCAGGCTCAGGTTGCCGCTGGCGCTCAGCGGCCAGTTGCCGCTGGGTTGCAGCAGGCCGTTAAGGTCCAGCACCAGGTCATCGCGTTGCAGGTGCACCGAATCGATCTGCATGCCGGCGGCCGTCCAGTGCGCCGCCAATTGCAGGCCCTTGAGTTCTTCACTGCCGTTAAACAGCAGGCTGCCGACGCGAACGTTACCCAATTGGATGGCAACCGGCAACTTCAGATCCGGCAACGTGATCGGGCCACTGCTGGGTTCATTGCTTGGCGGAAATTGCAGGCTGACCTGCTCCACATCCAGTTGGTTGATACACAGGGTCATGCGCAGCAGGCAGCCCGGTGACCAATCAAACTTCGGTGCATTGAGCTCGACCCGGCTGCCATCCTGCTCCCACAGCAGATGGTCGGCGCTCCATTGGCCGCCCAGGTGGCCCTGGAAATTGTCCACGCTCAACCCCGGCACCTGGCGCAAGGCCCAGTGGCTGCCTGCTTGAGTACCGAGCACCGTCCACAGCGCCAACAGCACCAGCATGAGGACCGCCACAATGGCCAGCCCCGCTATTTTCAAACCACGCATCACAGCTCAGGCCCCATGGAAAAGTGCAAACGAATGCCGCCCGGATCTTCGAGGGCATGGGCCAGGTCAAGGCGAATCGGCCCCACTGGCGACACCCAGCGCACACCCACGCCCACGCCGGTTTTCAGGCTGGGCATTTCCAGGGTGTTGAAGGAGTTGCCTTGGTCGATAAAGGTCGCGATGCGCCATTTTTCGGCGATGGAATATTGGTACTCAGCGCTCAACGCCACCATGTAGCGCCCGCCGATGCGGTCACCGCGATCGTTCTCGGGTGACAGCGTCTGGTACTCGTAACCGCGCACGCTCTGGTCACCACCGGCAAAGAAGCGCAGCGACGGCGGCACCGACTTGTAGCCGTTGGTGGCACTGCCGCCGAACTGCGCACGGCCGAGGAAACGGTGGTTGTCCCACAAGGTAGTCAGGCCCTTGATGGTGGCGGTGCCGTACAGCAAGTTGGTGTCGGAGCCGAGCCCTTCCTTGGCGACCTTGGCGTCGAACATCAGGCGATAGCCATTGTGCGGGTCGATGCGGTTATCGCTGCGCAGGTAGGAATAGTTGATGCCCGGCATCACCAGGTTGCTCAAGCCCGAGTCATTGCCCAGGCGATATTCTTCACGCTGGTATTTGAGCGAGATGACCCGCGTCCAGCCACTGGGCAGTTTGCTATGCCATTCCGGGCCGAGGGTGAGCAATTTACTCAAGGTGTCGGTGTTGGCGATTTCTTCATTCTGGTAACCGCCGGCGAAGCGCAGCTTGTCGGTCAGCGGCGGATCGAGCGGGATGTCGTACCACAGGCCGACGTTCTGGCGTGGCGCCGACAGTTCGGCCTCCCAGCCATAGCTGTGGCCTTGCGGGTTGACCCAATGGCGGGTCCAGTTGGCTTTGCCGCGCGGGCCGACGTCGGTCGAGTAACCGAGGCCCAGGCCCATGGTGCGTGGCTTGCGGGTGTCGAGCTGGACCGCCACCGGGATCACATCGTTGGTCGAGGCGGTCGGGCTGGCGTCTACGCGCACGCCTTCGAAGAAACCGCTCGATTGCAGGTTCTGATTGAGTTCGGCGATCAGTTCGGAATCGTAAGGGTCGCCGCTTTTGAACGGCACCATGCGTTGCAGCAGGTCTTCATCAAACGGCGTATCGCCGGTAAACCCGACTTTGCCCAAGGTGTAGCGCGGGCCGCTGTCGTAGATGAGTTCGATATCGGCGACACCGGCTTGCGGGTCCACCAGCAGTTTCTGGCTGCTAAAGCGCCCACTGAAAAAACCATAGCGCGAAGCCTGGTTCTGAATCAGACGCTTGGCGTCTTCGTAGTTGCCGTGGTTGAGCACGGCGCCGGATTTGAGGTCGTCGCTGGCGGGCACGCGAAACGCCTTGAGGCTCGCGGCCTGGCCGTCGACCCGAATGGTCACGTTGCGCAAATGCACCGGCTCGCCGGGGTCGATGGTGAGGGTCAGGCGCGGGTTATTGCCGCCCTTCACATCACTGGAGATCTGCGGCTGATAGAAGCCCAGCGCCTGGGCCGCTTTGCGGGCCTGCTCTTCGGCGCCACGGCTGAACCGCAGCAAGGCTTCTTCATCACGATCGCCAACCCCGCCGATATAGCCTTCGATGTTGGCTTTCAACGCGTCGTTTGATGGCTTGATGCGCACGTCCAATTCGCTTTGCGCAAATACGCCACAGCTTGTGAACAGCAGAACCAAGCCGCTGGTAAATCTTCCTGGGAGCTTCATAGGCGCGGATGCTACACAGCTGGGGAGACACTTTGAACCCGGAATTGTCTGAATAATTCTGTCTCAAGCCGTTGCAGCATGTAACGCCTGGGGATTGGGATGAAAAAACACATGTTCCAGGACAGGTCCTACAGCGACCTCACCGATTTCTTCATAGCCCTGGCGCTTGTAGAAATCCAGATAACGCGAGTTGCCGGTATCGAGCACCACGCCCGACGAATGCGGGTCTTCGGCACACCAGTTGTGCACCGCCTGCAACAGTTGTTCGCCGTAGTGTTTGCCCTGGAACTGCGGGTGAATACCCAGCAGCGGCAACACATGCACCGACTCATTCGGCAGGCACGCCAGCACCGCGTAGTGGTAATCCAGGTAACGCCGAGTGCCGCGCACGCCGGTGCTCAGCCACATACGCAACTGCCAGGCCCAGCTTTCGGTGATGCCCAGGCGCCGTTGCGGTGGCGCAATCAGGGCGATGCCGATGAGCCGGTCGTTGACGAACAGGCCAATGGCGGGAAGCTTCTGGAAAAAATGCTGCTTGACCAGCTCACGCACGGTGGCACGCACCCGTTGTTCATAGCCCGACCGCTCAGCCTCGAAGATGTAGGCAAAGGTCGGTTCATGCCGATAGGCCTGGTACAACAAGGAACGGGCCTCGCGGGAATAGCCGCTGTTGAGCAGGCGAATTTCAGCAATGGCAGTGGAAGTGTCCGGCATACAGTCAATCTCCCTGGGCGCCACTCAAAAGATGGCGTTCTTATGGGTACGAACCTGTGCAGCACCAGTCGTTCCCAGACATTAGCAGTGCATGCGCCCTACCGCCACGCTGGCCCCCGCCGGACTTGTCGGCTAGCATCGCCCTTTTGCCAGACTGGACTGCCGACCATGAAAATCGTCTCCTTCAATATCAACGGGCTGCGCGCCCGCCCTCATCAGCTGGCAGCGTTGATTGAAAAGCATCAACCCGACGTGATCGGCCTGCAGGAAACCAAAGTACACGACGACCAGTTCCCACTGGCCGAAGTGCAGGCTCTTGGCTATCACGTGTACTACCACGGGCAAAAAGGCCACTACGGCGTGGCCCTGCTGTCGCGCAAACCTGCGTTGAGCCTGCACAAAGGCTTTGCCAGCGACGAAGAAGACGCCCAGCGCCGCTTTATCTGGGGCACGTTCGCCGACGAGCACGGCCAGTCGATCACCGTGATGAACGGCTACTTCCCCCAAGGAGAAAGCCGCGACCACCCAACCAAGTTCCCGGCCAAGCAACGCTTCTATGAAGATTTGCAGCAACTGCTGGAAAGCCAGTTCAGCAATGACCAGCCACTGGTGGTGATGGGTGACATCAATATCTCTCCGGAAGATATCGACATCGGCATCGGCGCCGACAATGCCAAGCGCTGGCTCAAAACCGGCAAGTGCAGCTTCCTGCCGGAAGAGCGCGAGTGGATGGCCCGCCTGAAGAACTGGGGCCTGGTCGACAGCTTCCGTCACTTGAACCCGGACGTGGCCGACCGCTTCAGCTGGTTCGACTACCGCAGCCGTGGGTTTGAAGATGAGCCTAAGCGTGGGCTGCGCATTGACGTGATCCTGGCCTCCAGCGGCCTGGTGTCGCGGGTCAAGGATGCTGGCGTGGATTACGACCTGCGTGGGCTGGAAAAACCCTCGGACCATGCGCCGATCTGGCTTGAGTTGAGCTGATCTAAAGGTTTGTGTACTTCAATGTGGGAGCTGGCTTGCCTGCGATTGCAGTGGGGCAGTCATCAAGTGGCTGGCTGACACACCGCTATCGCAGGCAAGCCAGCTCCCACATTTTGACTGGCTGTGTGTCAGTCATATTTTTGAAACCCCACTGACTTAATCTGGCGGCACTCCCTTTGGCTTAAGAAGGTGCCGGCATGATGCTGCGCGTTCTGTTCCTGTTGATACTGCCGCTCTACGCTGTGGCCGCTGCCCTCCCCGTTCCCGACCAAGGCCCCGCACTGCGTATCCAGGGTTCCAATACCATTGGTGCGGCGCTGGGACCTGCGTTGGTCAAGGGCATGCTGGAGCACCAGGGCTTGCAGGCGGTGCACAGCGAGCCCGGCGATGGCGCCAATGAACAACGGGTGATCGGCAAGACGCGTCAGGGCAAAACCGTCACGGTCGAGGTCGCAGCCCACGGCTCAAGTACAGGGTTCAGCGCACTGAAAAAATCCAACACTGACCTTGCGGCGGCTTCGCGCCCGATCAAGGACAGCGAGCTGGTGGACCTTGAACCCCTGGGCGACCTGAAAAGCCCGGAGGCCGAACAGGTAATCGCCATCGACGGCCTGGCCATTATCCTCAACCCGCAAAACCCGCTGAACACCTTGAACACCGAACAACTGGCGCAGATTTTCAACGGTGAGGTCAGCCAATGGGAGGATGTGGGCGGCGTCGGCGGCGCCATTCATCTGTATGCCCGGGATGATCAGTCCGGCACCTATGACACCTTTAAAGAGCTGGTACTGAACCGGCGTGACAAGCCGCTGGCCGCAGCCGCAAAGCGTTTCGAGTCCAGCGAGGCGTTGTCCGACGCGGTGAGCCATGACCCGCACGGCATTGGTTTTATCGGCCTGCCCTATGTGCGCCAGGCCAAGGCGCTGGCGATTGTCGACGGTGACTCACAGCCGATGTTGCCGGTGACCAGCCTGATTGCCACCGAGGATTACCCGCTGTCACGCCGCTTGTATTTCTACCTGCCGCCGTCGAACCGCAACCCGTGGGCCAGAGCCCTGGTGGACTTTACCCAAAGTGGCAAAGGCCAGGCGATTGTGGCCGCCAATGGCTTTATCGCCCAACAGGTACAGGCGATTGCCGTGGAACCAAAAGCATCGATGCCCGAGGACTATCAAACCATCGTCCGTGACGCCCAGCGATTGAGTGTGAATTTTCGTTTCGAGGAAGGCAGCGCCAGCCTGGACAACAAGGCGCGCCAGGACTTGCAGCGAGTGGTGGCGTATATAAAAAGCCACGGCAAGCTCGACAAGCAGGTGACGCTGGTGGGGTTTGGCGATGCCAAGAATGACCCGCAGCGGGCGGCGCTGTTGTCGAAGTTACGGGCGATGGCGGTGCGCCGTGAATTGGTCAAGAGCGGCGTGGTGCTCAGGGATATTCGCGGCTTTGGCGCGCAGATGCCGGTGGCGGCGAATACGGCGGATGAGGGGCGGATCAAGAATCGGCGGGTAGAGGTTTGGGTGTACTGACCCCTCGGGTTTTGTGTTGTAAACACTGGCCTCATCGCGGCATAGGTATCTACACAACCGGTTAACACGAAGCCTGTTGTAAGTGGGCTGTTGTGGCGAGCAGGCTTGCCCTGCGTTGGGCTGCGAAGCAGCCCCAAAAACAGACGCTGAGTACTTTCAGCAAAATTGCCGTGCCTTTACTGGGGCCGCTTCGCAGCCAACGCAGGGCAAGCCTGCTCGCCACAGGAGAAATTGGCTGCCTTCAAAAGTTGTGTAGATACCTATGCTCATGCGGGCAAGCCCGGCTCCCACCTTTGGAATGCATTCCAGTGTGGGAGCTGGCTTGCCTGCGATGCAGGCGCCTCGGTGTTACTGCCCGCCGCGCATCAGCTCTTTAGGCACATACTTGCCAATTTCAAACTTGCCAATCGCCGCACGGTGTACTTCATCCGGGCCGTCGGCCAGGCGCAGGGTACGTTGCATGGCGTACATGTAGGCCAGCGGGAAGTCGTTGGAAACCCCCGCGCCACCATGGATCTGGATCGCACGGTCGATCACCTTCAAGGCCACATTCGGCGCCACGACCTTGATCTGCGCGATTTCGCTTTTCGCAACTTTGTTACCCACGGTGTCCATCATGTACGCCGCTTTCAGGGTCAGCAGGCGTGCCATGTCGATTTCCATGCGTGAGTCGGCGATCTTGTCGATATTGCCACCCAGGCGCGCCAATGGCTTGCCGAACGCGGTGCGGCTGACGGAGCGTTTGCACATCAGTTCCAGCGCACGCTCGGCCATGCCGACGGAGCGCATGCAATGGTGGATACGGCCTGGGCCAAGGCGGCCCTGGGCAATCTCGAAACCACGGCCTTCACCCAGCAGTACGTTTTCATACGGCACGCGTACGTTGTCGAACAACACTTCGGCGTGGCCGTGGGGGGCGTCGTCGTAGCCGAACACCGGCAGTGGGCGCACGATCTTCACCCCAGGCGTGTCGACCGGCACCAGGATCATCGAGTGCTGCTGGTGGCGCGGCGCGTCCGGGTTGCTCAGGCCCATGAAGATCAGGATCTTGCAACGCGGGTCGCAGGCGCCGGAAGTCCACCACTTCTTGCCATTGATCACCCACTCATCGCCTTGGCGCTCGGCGCGGGCGGCCATGTTGGTGGCGTCGGATGAGGCCACGTCCGGTTCGGTCATGGCGAACGCCGAGCGAATCTCGCCACGCAGCAGCGGTTCAAGCCAGCGTTGCTTTTGCTCTTCATTGGCGTAGCGCACCAGCACTTCCATGTTGCCGGTGTCGGGGGCGGAACAGTTGAACGGCTCCGGCCCCAACAGCGAGCGGCCCATGATTTCGGCCAGTGGCGCATATTCGAGGTTGGTCAGGCCGGCACCCAGCTCGGATTCGGGCAGGAACAGGTTCCACAAGCCCTCGGCTTTGGCACGGGCCTTGAGCTCTTCCATGATCGCAGTGGGCTGCCAGCGGTCGCCTTCGCTGACCTGGCGTTCGAACACCGGTTCGGCTGGGTAAACGTAAGCGTCCATGAACGCGGTGACGCGTTCACGCAGTTCCTGAACCTTGGGCGAATAAGCGAAATCCATGAGCAGCTCCCTTCTCTGAGAGGTTGTTTAGGTCATGCAATCGATGCTAGAACAGCGCTGATAATTTACCTAGCCTATTCTCGGCGTGTATTAACATTCATCACCGATATATGATCGGCGTATGAGCAGCTAATAAATCGCCACCTGAAAATAAGAGCGCAACGAAATGAATCTGAGCAAGGTCGACCTCAACCTGTTTATCGTCTTCGACGCGATCTACACCGAAGCCAACCTGACCCGCGCCGGGCAGATCGTCGGCATCACCCAGCCGGCGGTGTCCAACGCCCTGGCCCGCCTGCGCGAGACCTTCAACGACCCGCTGTTCGTGCGCACCGCGCAAGGCATGGTGCCCACGCCCATGGCGCAGAACATCATCGGCCCGGTGCGCAACGCGTTGTCGTTGCTGCGGGTGTCGGTGCAGGAAAGCCGGATTTTCAACCCTCAACAGGCGGCCAAGACTTATCGCATCAGCATGACCGACCTCACCGAGGCGGTGATTCTGCCGTTGCTGTTCCAGCGCCTGCGCCGCCTGGCGCCGACCGTGGTGATCGAGAGTTTCTTGTCCAAGCGCCGTGAAACCACCAAGGAACTGGCCGCCGGGCGCCTGGACTTTGCCGTGGATGCACCGCTCAATACCGACCCGCAAGTGCGCCACGTCAAGCTGATGGAAGACCGCTATGTGTGCGCCATGCGCAAGGGCCACCCGATGGCGGGCAAGGACAAGTTCACGCTGGATGACTACCTGTCGCTGACCCATATCCATATCTCCAGCCGCCGCAACGGCCTGGGGCACGTCGACCTGGCGCTGGGCAAGATGGGCATCCAGCGCAAGATCGCCCTGCGCTCCCAGCATTACCTGATGGCTTCGCAAGTGTTGCAGCAAACCGACATGGTGATGACCGTGCCCGAGCGCTTTGCCCGCCGCCATGAGCTGCATTGGTTCAACCTGCCGGTCAACGACGTACCGCCGGTGGAAACCCACCTGTACTGGCACGAAAGCACCGACCAGGACCCAGCCAACCGCTGGATGCGCGAGCAGATGATCGAACTGTGCCAGCAAGTCACCGCGCACGAAAAGAAACTGGATGGCAAGCAAGCCTAAGCTCTGGCGAACGGGCTTGGTGTAGTGAACAGGTATGTTGTAGTGGGCAGGCTTGTTGTGGCGAGCAGGCTTGCCCTGCGTTGGGCTGCGCAGCAGCCCCAATCAAGACAACTCATTTTTCCAGACAGGAACGCGGTGCCTGATTTTGGGGCCGCTTCGCAGCCCAACGCAGGGCAAGCCTGCTCGCCACAGCAAGCTCCCTCGCCACAGGATAAGTATCCATCCAGGCTATTTGCTTGACGTAAACGTCAACCTGCCTTTAGCTTAGCGCCAAGACCTTCTTGAGCGCCCCCATGAGCACGACCTATAGCATCTCCGACCTCGCCCGCGAGCTCGACATCACCACCCGCGCCATTCGCTTTTACGAAGAACAAGGCCTGCTGGCCCCGGAACGCCGGGGCCAGGAGCGCATCTACTCGGCGCGCGACAAGGTCAGCCTCAAGTTGATCCTGCGCGGCAAGCGCATCGGCTTTTCCCTGGCCGAATGCCGTGAGCTGATCGAACTCTACGACCCCAGCAGCGGCAACCACATCCAGCTCAACAGCATGCTGGCGAAAATTGCCGAGCGCCGTGAGCAGCTTGAGCAACAGATGCTCGATATTGAACAGATGAAGCTGGAACTGGACACCGCCGAAGAGCGCTGCACCCAGGCGCTGGCGCAGACCATGAACCCGGTTGGTCCATAAACACAAGGTAGCTGCCCATGTCTCTCCCCTCTTTTGTGCGCCTGGTGGAAGTTGGCCCGCGCGACGGTTTGCAGAACGAAGCCCAACCGATCAGCGTGGCCGACAAGGTTCAACTGGTGGACGCACTCAGCGCAGCCGGCTTGAGTTATATCGAAGTCGGCAGTTTTGTCTCGCCCAAATGGGTGCCGCAGATGGCCGGCTCCGCCGAAGTGTTTGCGCAGATCCAGCGCAAGCCCGGCGTCACCTACGGCGCGCTGGCGCCAAACATGCGCGGCTTTGAAGATGCGCTGGCGGCTGGCGTAAAGGAAGTCGCGGTGTTCGCGGCGGCGTCCGAGGCGTTTTCCCAGCGCAATATCAACTGCTCCATCAGCGAAAGCCTGGAGCGTTTTGCGCCGATCATGGCCGCCGCCAAGCAGCACGGCGTCAGCGTTCGCGGCTATGTGTCGTGTGTGTTGGGTTGCCCCTACGAAGGCCAGATTGCGCCGGAACAAGTCGCGGCGGTCGCACGCGAACTGTACGCCATGGGCTGTTATGAAGTGTCGCTGGGCGACACCATCGGCACCGGCACCGCAGGCGCCACACGGCGGATGTTCGAAGTCGTCGGTGCGCAGGTGCCACGGGACAAATTGGCCGGGCATTTCCATGATACCTATGGCCAGGCAATCGCGAATATCTACGCCAGCCTGCTTGAGGGCATCCACGTATTCGACAGTTCTATTGCGGGCCTGGGCGGTTGCCCTTACGCCAAAGGCGCCAGCGGTAACGTCGCCACCGAAGATGTGGTGTACCTGCTCGACGGCCTGGGTATCAATACCGGTATCGATCTTGCGACATTGATGCGAGCAGGCCAGCAGATCAGTCACGTGCTGGGTCGGCCGACGGGTTCGCGAGTCGCCAAGGCACGTAACGCCGGTTGAGTAGCTTAGCCGTGACAATGTGTTACCGCATCGCTACACATCGAGTAACACGGGAACATATTTTGTCGAATATGCCGTAGGGAAAACCCTACAAAAAAATCAAGCCATTGATTTTAAAGGACTTTTAAAAGTTGGCACGGCTTCTGCTATCTCTATGGCATAACAAGAATAAAAAGCGCCAAACCTAATAAAAATAAGACGAAACGACTCTGACATAACAAAAACAACACGGCAGAGACGCAGCTAACAGATTTTTTTGAAGAAGATGTGCTTCGCAGGGTACGGCGTGCCGACACCCGCAACCGGTTAGAGAAAAATAAAACTACCTCAGGTAGCTACCACTGGTTGGATCGATAACGAAGAGGCAGATCAGCGTTCAAAAAAATACGTTTGCTCTTGACCCCGGATAGGGGTCGCACAAAACAGCGGTAAAGGGTAACGGTTGCCAAAAACAACAACAGACCGCCCCTCAATAATAAAAAAAGAGCACGCAACGACAAATTAAAGGGGACCTTCGGGTCCCCTTTGTGCTTCCTGCGTTTCAACAATTCGTCCATCCACCTCGGTCGACATGTGGGAGCGGGCTTGCTCGCTCCCACACTGGTTCTGTGTCGTCAGGTAGAACGTGTTCGCAACTCCTCGATCGAAATTTCGCGCATACGAAACTTCTGGATCTTGCCCGTCACCGTCATCGGAAACTCATCCACGAACTTGAAGTGCTTGGGCGTCTTGAAGTGCGCAATGCGGCCCTTGCACCAGGTTTGCAGCTCCAGTTCGTTGACCATATGGCCTGGGTGGAATTTGACCCAGGCGACGATCTCTTCGCCGTAACGCGCATCCGGAATGCCAATGATCTGCACATCGGCCACCGCCGGGTGGGTGAAGAAAAACTCCTCCAGTTCACGCGGGTACACGTTCTCACCGCCGCGAATGATCATGTCCTTGTTGCGCCCGGCGATACACACGTAGCCGTGTTCATCCATGCTCGCCAAGTCGCCGGTGTGCATCCAGCCTGCATCATCAATCGCGTCGCGGGTGCCTTCGGGGTTGTTCCAATAGCCGAGCATCACGCTGTAGCCACGGGTGCAGAGTTCACCGATCTGGCCACGGGGCACGGTGTTACCGGCCTCGTCGATGACTTTGTTTTCGAGCTGCGGCTGGGTGCGGCCAACGGTGGTCACGCGCCGCTCCAGGTCGTCATCGGCGCCGGTCTGCAACGACACCGGGCTGGTTTCGGTCATGCCATAGGCGATCTGCACTTCGCCCATGTGCAACTCGCTGATGACCCGGCGCATCACTTCGATAGGGCACGTGGCGCCGGCCATGATGCCGGTGCGCAGGGTGGCCAGGTCGAACTCGCCTCGGCGCGGGTGATCCAGCAGCGCAATAAACATGGTCGGCACGCCGTACAGGCCGGTGGCGCGTTCTTGCGCCACAGCCGTGAGCGTCAGCAGCGGGTCGAAACCGTCATTGGGGTAAATCATGGTGGTGCCGTGGGTGATGCAGCCGAGGTTGCCCATGACCATGCCAAAGCAGTGGTACAACGGCACCGGGATCACCAGGCGGTCCTGCGCGGTGAGGCCCAGGCTTTCGCCGACCATGTAACCGTTATTGAGGATGTTGTGGTGACTGAGGGTTGCGCCCTTGGGAAAGCCGGTGGTGCCCGAGGTGTACTGGATGTTGACGGCTTGATCGAAGTGCAGGCTGGCTTGGCGACTGTAAAGCTGCTCGGGCGGGATGCCGGCGCCGAGCGCCGCCAACTGCGACCAGGGCATAAACCCCGCTGGCGGGCTGGGGTCCAGGCTGATGAGGCCGCGCACGGCGGGCTGCAGTTCCTGCAACATCGCGTGGTAATCGGAGCTCTTGAACGAGCCGGCACACACCAGCCAATCGCAGCCGGACTGTTTGAGTACGTAGGCCAGCTCACTGCTGCGGTAGGCCGGGTTGATGTTGACCAGGATCACGCCGAGCTTGGCGCTGGCGATTTGGGTGATGCACCACTCGGCACAGTTGGGCGCCCAGATGCCCAGGCGATCGCCGGTCTGCATGCCCAATGCCAGGAATGCGCGGGCGTGCATATCCACCGTCTCGGCCAACTCCCGCCAGGTGTAGCGGCGTTGCTGATGGCGCACCACCAAGGCTTCGCCATCGGGGTAGAGCGCCACGGTGTGATCGAAAGCCTGACCGATGGTCATGGCCAGCAAGGTCTTGTCCTGGGAGCCACGGCTGTAGCTCGGGTGCGGTTGATCCATAACGACCCCTGTTGTCTTTTTTGTAGGTTGACGTAAACGTAAACTACGATTGACAGCGCCGTAACGCAAGCTTACGTTAACGTAAAGGTGAGCGCCCTCCTCTGCGCCCCGCCCACACAACAACAAAGCTCACATTAAGGTGCCTGTCCATGAGTTACCCGTCCCTGAACTTCGCCCTCGGTGAAACCATCGACATGCTGCGCGACCAGGTGCAGTCGTTCGTGGCGAAGGAGATCGCGCCCCGTGCGGCGCAGATCGACATCGACAACCTGTTCCCCGCCGACCTGTGGCGCAAGTTCGGGGACATGGGTCTCCTGGGCATCACCGTGCCGGAAGAGTACGGCGGCGCCGGCCTGGGTTACCTGGCGCACGTGGTGAGCATGGAAGAAATCAGCCGTGGTTCGGCGTCGGTGGCGCTGTCCTACGGCGCGCACTCCAACCTGTGCGTCAACCAGATCAACCGCAACGGCAATCACGAGCAAAAACTCAAGTACCTGCCCAAGCTGATCAGCGGCGAGCACGTCGGCGCCCTGGCCATGAGCGAGCCGAATGCCGGCTCCGACGTGGTCTCGATGAAGCTGCGCGCCGACAAACACGGCGACCACTACGTGCTCAACGGCAGCAAGACCTGGATCACCAACGGCCCCGACGCCAACACCTACGTGATCTACGCCAAGACCGACCTGGAAAAAGGCCCCCACGGCATCACCGCGTTTATCGTCGAGCGCGACTCGAAAGGCTTCAGCCGCAGCAACAAGTTCGACAAGCTGGGCATGCGCGGCTCCAACACCTGCGAACTGTTTTTCGATGATGTCGAGGTGCCCGAAGAAAACATCCTTGGCGTGCTCAATGGTGGCGTCAAAGTGCTGATGAGCGGCCTGGACTACGAGCGCGTGGTGCTCTCGGGCGGCCCGACCGGGATCATGCAAGCGTGCATGGACCTGATCGTGCCCTACATCCACGACCGCAAGCAGTTCGGCCAGAGCATCGGCGAATTCCAGCTGATCCAGGGTAAGGTCGCCGATATGTACACCCAACTCAACGCCAGCCGCGCCTACCTCTACGCCGTGGCCCAGGCCTGCGAACGTGGCGAAACCACACGCAAGGACGCCGCCGGGGTGATCCTCTACAGTGCCGAGCGCGCCACACAAATGGCCCTGGACGCGATCCAGATTCTCGGCGGCAATGGCTACATCAATGAATTCCCTGCCGGGCGCCTGTTGCGTGACGCCAAGCTGTACGAAATCGGTGCCGGCACCAGTGAGATTCGCCGGATGCTGATCGGTCGCGAACTCTTCAACGAATCCCGCTGAAGGAGCGCCCCATGGCCATCTTGCACACCCAGCTAAATCCGCGTTCAGCGGAGTTCGCCGACAACAGCGCGGCGATGCGCCAACAGGTCGACGCCCTGCACACCTTGCTCGCCCATGTGCAGCAAGGCGGCGGCGCCAAGGCCCAGGAGCGGCACACCTCGCGCGGCAAACTGCTGCCGCGTGAGCGTATCAACCGCTTGCTCGACCCTGGCTCGCCGTTCCTGGAACTCAGCCAGTTGGCGGCGCATCAGGTGTACGGCGAAGACGTGCCGGCAGCCGGCGTGATCGCCGGGATCGGCCGTGTGGAAGGCGTGGAATGCATGATCGTCGCCAACGACGCCACGGTCAAAGGCGGCTCGTACTACCCGCTCACGGTAAAAAAACACCTGCGTGCCCAGACCATCGCCGAGCAGAACCGCCTGCCGTGCATTTATCTGGTGGACTCCGGTGGCGCCAACCTGCCGCGTCAGGACGAAGTATTCCCTGACCGCGAGCACTTCGGGCGGATTTTCTTCAACCAGGCGAATATGAGTGCCCAGGGCATCCCGCAAATCGCCGTGGTGATGGGCTCGTGTACTGCCGGTGGGGCTTATGTGCCGGCCATGGCCGACGAAGCGATCATGGTGCGCCAGCAAGCCACAATCTTCCTCGCCGGGCCGCCGCTGGTAAAAGCCGCGACCGGCGAAGTGGTCAGCGCCGAAGACCTCGGCGGTGCCGATGTGCACTGCAAGATCTCCGGCGTAGCCGACCACTATGCCGACAGCGACGAACATGCGCTGGCCCTGGCCCGGCGCAGTGTGGCCAACCTCAATTGGCGCAAGCAAGGTCAGTTAGTGCAACGCCCGCCGGTGGTGCCCTTGTACAGCAGCGAAGAGTTGTACGGGGTAATCCCGGCCGATGCCAAGCAGCCGTTCGATGTGCGCGAAGTGATCGCGCGGCTGGTGGATGGTTCGGTTCTTGATGAGTTCAAGGCGCTGTTTGGCACCACGCTCGTGTGTGGCTTTGCGCACCTGCACGGCTACCCGATTGCGATCCTGGCCAACAACGGGATTCTGTTCGCCGAAGCCGCGCAAAAAGGCGCGCACTTTATCGAGCTGGCCTGTCAGCGCGGGATTCCGTTGCTGTTCTTGCAGAACATCACCGGGTTTATGGTCGGCCAGAAGTACGAAGCCGGTGGCATCGCCAAACACGGCGCCAAGCTGGTCACGGCGGTGGCCTGCGCCAAGGTGCCCAAGTTCACGGTAATCATCGGTGGCAGCTTTGGCGCCGGCAATTACGGCATGTGTGGTCGTGCTTATGACCCGCGCTTTTTGTGGATGTGGCCGAATGCGCGCATCGGCGTGATGGGCGCCGAACAGGCCGCCGGCGTGCTGGTGCAGGTCAAGCGCGAACAGGCCGAGCGCGCAGGCAATGCGTTCAGCGCCGAAGAAGAAGCCGCGATCAAGCAGCCGATTCTCGACCAGTACGAAACCCAGGGCCACCCCTACTACTCCAGCGCACGTTTGTGGGATGACGGTGTGATTGACCCGCAGCAGACCCGTGACGTGCTGGCGCTGGCGTTGTCCGCCGCGCTGAATGCCCCCATCGAGCCGAGCCGCTTCGGCGTGTTCCGCATGTAAATGGAGCTGTACCCCATGAGCGATTTCAACACCCTCGAACTGGTCACCGACAGCCGTGGTTTTGCCACGCTGTGGCTCAGTCGTGAAGCCAAGAACAACGCGTTCAATGCGCAGATGATCCGCGAACTGATCATCGCCCTCGACCAGGTGCAGGCCGATGCGTCCCTGCGTTTTTTGCTGCTGCGCGCACGTGGCAAGCACTTCAGCGCCGGCGCGGACCTGGCCTGGATGCAGCAATCGGCCGAGCTGGATTACCACACCAACCTGGACGACGCGCGCGAACTGGCCGAGTTGATGTACAACCTGGCCAAGTTGAAAATCCCCACCCTGGCGGTGGTGCAAGGCGCGGCGTACGGCGGCGCGCTGGGCTTGATCAGTTGCTGCGACATGGCGATTGGCGCGGATGACGCGCAGTTCTGCCTGTCGGAAGTGCGCATCGGCCTGGCCCCGGCGGTGATCAGCCCGTTCGTGGTGCAGGCCATCGGCGAGCGGGCTGCGCGCCGCTATGCGCTGACGGCCGAGCGTTTTGGCGGCCAGCGTGCGCGTGAAATCGGCTTGCTGGCAGAGAGTTACCCCGCCACCGAGCTGGATGCGCAAGTGGAACAGTGGACCGCCAACCTGTTGCAAAACAGCCCGGCGGCGATGCGCGCCAGCAAGGATTTGCTGCGCGAAGTCGGCAACGGCGCCCTCACCCCGGCGCTGCGTCGGTATTGCGAAAACGCCATCGCGCGGATTCGCGTGAGCGCCGAGGGCCAGGAAGGCTTGCGCGCGTTCCTGCAGAAACGCCCGCCCAGCTGGCAAGCGCAGGAGCCACGTTCATGAGCACACTGACCACTGTGCTGGTGGCCAACCGTGGTGAAATCGCCTGCCGGGTGATGCGCACCGCCAAAGCGATGGGCCTGACCACCGTGGCGGTCCACAGCGCCACCGACCGCGAAGCGCGCCATAGCCGCGAGGCCGACATTCGGGTCGACCTAGGTGGCAGCAAGGCCACCGACAGTTACCTGCAAATCGACAAACTGATCGCCGCCGCCCACGCCAGCGGCGCGCAGGCGATCCATCCGGGTTACGGCTTTCTGTCGGAGAACGCCGGCTTTGCCCGTGCGATCGAAGCCGCCGGTCTTGTTTTCCTGGGTCCGCCCGCCTCGGCCATCGATGCCATGGGCAGCAAATCAGCGGCCAAGGCGTTGATGGAAACCGCCGGGGTGCCGCTGGTGCCGGGTTATCACGGTGCGGCCCAGGACCTGGAAACTTTCCGCGATGCCTGCGAACGTATCGGTTACCCGGTACTGCTCAAGGCTACGGCCGGCGGCGGCGGCAAGGGTATGAAGGTGGTCGAGGAGGTCAGCCAGTTGGCCGAAGCCCTGGCTTCGGCCCAGCGTGAGGCGCTGTCGTCCTTCGGCAATGCGCAGATGCTGGTGGAGAAATACCTGCTCAAACCGCGCCACGTGGAGATTCAGGTGTTTGCCGACCAACACGGCCATTGCCTGTACCTCAATGAGCGCGACTGCTCCATTCAGCGTCGCCATCAAAAGGTGGTGGAAGAAGCACCCGCACCGGGCTTGAGTGCCGAGCAGCGTAAAGCCATGGGTGAGGCGGCCGTGCGTGCGGCCCAGGCGATTGGCTATGTGGGCGCCGGCACCGTGGAGTTCTTGCTGGACGCGCGTGGCGAGTTCTTCTTCATGGAGATGAACACGCGGCTGCAGGTAGAGCATCCGGTGACCGAGGCGATTACCGGCCTTGATCTGGTCGAGTGGCAGATTCGTGTGGCTCAGGGTGAGCCGCTGCCGATCACCCAGGATCAGGTGCCGTTGATCGGCCATGCGATTGAAGTGCGCTTGTACGCCGAAGACCCGGCCAATGACTTCCTGCCGGCCACCGGGCACCTGGCGCTGTACCGTGAATCTGCGCCGGGGCCGGGCCGTCGCGTCGACAGCGGTGTAGCTCAAGGCGACAACGTTTCGCCCTTCTATGACCCGATGCTCGGCAAGCTGATCGCCTGGGGCGAAGACCGCGAACAGGCACGCCTGCGCCTATTGAGCATGCTCGACGAGTTTGCAGTGGGCGGGCTTAAGACCAACCTTGGCTTTTTGCGGCGCATCATTGGCCATCCGGCGTTTGCGGCGGCTGAACTCGATACCGGGTTTATTCCGCGCTATCAGGACGAGCTGCTGCCAACTCCCGGCGCGTTGAGCGATGAATTCTGGCAGGCGGCGGGTGCGGCGTTTATACAGAGCCAACCCGCCGGTGATGGCCCGTGGGCGGATACCCGCGGTTTTCGTGCCGGGTTGCCGAACGATGTGTCGTTGCACTTGAGTTGCGCCGGGCAGGACCGGCTGGTGACGTTGCAGGGCGGCGCTGCACACGTGCGTGGCGATCAATTGCTGATCGAGCACCAAGGCATGCGCCGCGCTCATCTGGCGGTGCGCAGCGAAGGCATTCTGTACCTGCGCTGGGACGGCCAGATGCAGGCCGTCAGCCTGTTTGACCCGATTGTTGCGGTCGAGGCCAACCAGACTCATCAAGGCGGCCTCACGGCGCCGATGAACGGCAGCATCGTGCGGGTGCTGGTGGGCGTGGGCCAGAGTGTCGAGGCCGGTACTCAACTGGTGGTGCTGGAGGCCATGAAAATGGAGCACAGCATCCGCGCGCCCCACGCCGGGGTGGTCAAGGCACTGTTTTGCCAGGAAGGTGAAATGGTCGCCGAAGGCAGCGCCCTGGTAGAGCTCGAAGCCGCGGGCTAGAACTTCGCCGTGGCCTGCACCACAACGCCGAGGATTCGGCACGCGTCGGTGAACCGCTGTTTGGGGTACGTCGGGTTGAGCGGTACCAGGTAAAGCTGGCCGCTCTCTTCGAGCAATTGGCGAAAGGTCGCCTGGGTGCTGTCGGGCCATTGCGCGACTACCAGCTTGCCGGGTGCGGGTTCGATGGCCGGGTCTACCAGGATCAGCATGCCCGCACCGATGCTCAGGCCGCTGGGCGCGGTCATGGCGTCGCCCGTCACGGGCAGCCAAAAGGCTTCACCCTGGGCGTGATAATCCGTCAGTTCGAAACGTGCCGCGCCGTAAGTGGGGCGCGCTTCGCGGATTTCGCAGACGCCCTTCCAGTCGCTGACCGGGTAACGGAAATACGGGTTGTAATGTTGCTCCAGCGCGGACGTTTCGTCGGCCTTTTCGCGAATCTCCAGCGCGACTTCCAGGTAGCCCAGCCCCAGCTCGGCCAGCACCCGGTTCATGTCCGCCAGGCTTGGCACACGACGCTTATTGAGCCAATGACCGACGCCGCCCTGGGACATGCCCAAGCGTTCGGCCAGTTCATCCTGCGTGACCTTGCGGTCTTTCATGTTGGCTTTGACCAACGCTATCCAGTTATCCATGGGCGTGACGATACGTTGCGCAGTGGCCACGACAATAAACAGTTTGTAGTAATCCATCAAATGACATAAATACGATTCGTATTACTATCAGGTGCAGGTTTTCAACGTCCAGCCAGAGTAATCGCCCTCATGATGACCCTCACGAATCACCTGCCCAGCACGCCTGAAACCGACGAGCTGCTGACGTTGCGCAGCAGTGGCGCCGCGCAACGGGCACTCGACTATTACTTGAAAGAGGATGTGTCGACGCCCACGCCAGACCCCGGGTTTTTCGACATCAGGCCCGGCATCAGCCATGAAGACGCCCTGGTGCACGCATCGGACCTGCTGCGCAGTGCAGCGGCGGCCGCCTATGAATCGGCAAGCAACCGGCAGGGCAACCAGCGGGACCTGGCCTTTTCGGTGGTGTATTTGATTGATATGGCCAAAGCGATGGTGGAACAGGCATTGCACGTGCCTGCTGCCCAGGCGAGCGCCTGACAGGCACGAGAGAAAAATATTTCTATCCCAGGGATAAAAACATTTGACTTGCAAATGATAATGATTATTATTGGACCTAGCTGATCGCGAGATCAGTCGATAGACCAAGGGACCTTAGGTCGGACTCTTGGAATATCTCCTCATCAGGCTAATCACGGTTTTTGACCCGGCTCTTTGGCCGGGTCTTTTTTTTGCCA
Organism: Pseudomonas sp. ChxA; assembly: GCF_030263855.1. Lineage (NCBI taxonomy): Bacteria > Pseudomonadati > Pseudomonadota > Gammaproteobacteria > Pseudomonadales > Pseudomonadaceae > Pseudomonas > Pseudomonas sp. ChxA. The sequence continues at coordinate 2,705,461 of NZ_JARPMK010000001.1, read as the reverse complement.
GTTTTTTCTGGCGTGGCTTCAGGCTAATGAAGACTGTGTGTTGCTTAATGGCGCGCATGGTAGCAAAAGAGCATCGCCAAAAGAAAGCCGATAGGACGCTCTAGCCCGGATCTTTGCGAAATAGCGCTTGAGAATCAATCTCATAGATTCTAAGCTGCTGCTGCGTCAAGGACGACGCCCCCTTCCCCGTGCAACAATTTTGCAGCAAAATTTTGCCTCACTCCTGTGTAAGATATCCGCCACAACAATCATACGCAGGCAGCCAGACCATGACAGTGGCCTTGACCTCCATCAAGATCAGCACCGACTTCGACAGCGGCAACATCCAGGTCCTGGATGCCAGCGACGCTTACCAGTTGTTGCTGGCGATCAAACCCGATACCCGCAGCGCACATTTCCAGTGGTTTCACTTCAAGGCCGAAGGCATGCATGTGGGCCACACCCACACCTACCGCCTGAGCAACGCCGGCCATTCATCGTATAAAAATGCCTGGAGTGGTTATAACGCCGTGGCGTCCTATGACCACGTCAACTGGTTCCGTGTGCCCACGCGCTTTGATGGCGATACCTTGCATATCAGCCTGGAGACCCGCGAGAAGCAAGCCTGGTTCGCCTACTTCGAACCTTACAGCCGTGAGCGTCACGACTGGCTGATCGAACAGGCGCTGAGCCGCGCCGGCACCCAGCTACTCGCCACCGGCAAAAGCGCCGAGGGCCGTGATATCCAACTGCTACGCCGCGGCAAAGGTGGCGAAGGCCAGCGCAAGGTGTGGATCATCGCCCAGCAGCATCCCGGCGAACACATGGCTGAATGGTTCATGGAAGGTGTGATCGAGCGCCTGCAACAGGACGGTGACGCTGAGCTGAAAAAGCTCCTGGCCGTCGCCGACCTGTACCTGATCCCCAACATGAACCCCGATGGCGCCTTCCACGGGCATCTGCGCACCAACGCCATGGGCCAGGACCTCAACCGCGCCTGGCAGAACGCCAGCGAGGCGCTCAGCCCGGAAGTGCTGTTCGCCCAGCAGCAGATGGAGAAATACGGTGTCGACCTGTTCCTCGATATCCATGGCGATGAAGAAATCCCCTACGTCTTCACCGCTGGCTGCGAAGGCAACCCCGGCTACACGCCGCGCATCGAAGCGCTGGAAAAAACCTTTCGCAGCCATTTGAGCGGCCTGACCCGCGACTTCCAGACCACTCACGGCTACACCCGCGATCTGCCGGGCGAAGCCAACATGACCCTGGCCTGCAATGCTATTGGCCAGCAGTACGATTGCCTGTCGCTGACCCTGGAGATGCCTTTCAAGGACAACGACGACGCACCCAACCTGAAAACCGGTTGGTCCGGGGAGCGCTCCAAACAACTGGGCAAGGACGTGTTAAGCAGCGTGGCGCATATCGTCACCACCCTGCGCTGACCCGCCCTGCCCCCGGCATCAGTGCTTGGTGCCGGTCATGCTTTGCAGCACGCCATCACGGCGAATCAGCCCGTGGAACAGCGCCGCCGCGAGGTGCAGCAGCACCGTCAGGAACAACAGGTAGGCCAGGTAGCCATGCGCCTTGCGCAGCAGCGCAAACAGCGGTGCATTGGCGGCTACCAATGCCGGCAATTGCACCGAACTGCTGAGCATCACCGGGTCACCGGCCGCCGAAATCATCGCCCAGCCCAGCAACGGCAATACCAGCATCAACGCATACAACACTACGTGGGACGCCTTGGCGGCCAGCACTTGCCACAGCGGCAGGTCAGCCGGCAGCGGCGGTTGCCGGGTGGAAAAACGCACTACCAGCCGCACAATCACCAGCGCCAGAATCGCGATACCCAGCGGCTTGTGCAGGTGAATCAGCCATTCGTGGCGCTCCGACACCGACGCCGCCATGCCCGCGCCGATAAACAACATGGCAATCACCATCAGCGCCATCAGCCAATGCAGCAAGCGAGCCAGAGGCGCGAAAAACCGTGGTTGGACATTCATGGCTTCGACTCCTGAGGGGCACTGTGCAGCGGGCTGACTTCGCCGGCGCGGCGTACATAGGAACTGGCATAGGCGGCCGAGCGTGCAGCCAGCAGCGGGTCATTGGAGGCTTGGATACCGCTGGGCAGAATCAGCGGGTCAAAGTTGATATCGCGGCAATCGCCGTCAGCTTGCGGCTGGCTGCTTTGCAGCACCAGAGTGCCGGCGTTGAGCACCTTGTGCTCGCCGGTCCAGGCTTTACTGGCGTCGTCCAGCGGGTCGCCAGGGTTGGCCAGGGTCATGCTCAGTTGCCAACGCAGCGGGCCAGCCGCCAAGCGCTGTACCAGGTCTTTTTCGAGGAAATCCGCACCCGGTGGCGCGGTATCTCCCGCCGCATCCTGACTCTGTGGCACCACGCCCCAACGCACCGCCTGGCGCTGGCCATCGGCGCTTATCAGGTAAAAGGCATTGATGCCGTTGTAGGTTTCGGTCGCGTAACTGGCCGAGGGCTTGGCGGTCTTGACCCACGCCAGGAACGGCGCCGTCTCGGGGTGCGCGGCAAAAAACGCCGGCATGCTGGTAGGGTTCGGCTTGCCGGTGGCCGGCTCGGGTGCGCCGGCCTTGAGCATCTGGTAAAACGCCTCAGGCGTGCCCACCGGGAACACCGGCATGCTGTTCATCCCCGTGCGCCATTGCTGGCCATTAGCCTGGCTGAACTGCAAGGCGAAACTGCGGATCGGCACACTGCTGTCCGGCGCGTAGGGGTTTCCGCTGGGCAAGGCGAACCGACCGATCACCGGGGTTTTCGCCTCGCTGAACACCTGGGCACTGGAGTAAGCGCGCGCCTCGGGGCTGCTCTCGAAGTAACCGGCCACACAGACGCCCTTGGCATGGTTACGCCGAAACCCAGGGTGTATACCGTTATTGGTTTCCAGGGCATTTACCAGGGTTTTGGGACGTAGGCGCTGTGGGTCAAGCGTGCCGTTGACGTAGGCGAACGCCCCGGCAACGACCGCAACCACAGCACCGATACTGGCAAGCCTTGCAATCAGGCTCGCTGTACTCAATTGCGGACGAGGCGGTGATGAGTGATCTACCATGAAGTGACTCCAAAGCCAGAGGCCTAAGCTTGAAACATAAGGTCGGAGCATTAAGACGAACGCCGAATGGCTCTATTCCCATGCAGTAAATTTATTTTTCAAGCCGGGGAATAACCTTCAACGTCATACGTCTCTCAAGTCCCAGCGTAGCGACCAGCCAGATTCCCATGCACGAACTCGACGAACAGTTACGTGAACTCCTCCCCAGAATGCGACGTTTTGCGCTGTCACTGACGCGCAACGCCAGCAGCGCCGACGACCTGGTGCAGTCGACCCTTGAGCGGGCGATCATCAGCTGGGCCGACAAACGCCTGGAAGGCGATCTGCGTGCCTGGCTGTTCTCGATCCTCTACCGCCAGTTCCTCGACGCCCACCGGCGCAACCGGCGTTATGCACGCATGCTTGAATTCTTCACCGGCCGTGACGATGCGCAACCCTCGGTGGAGCGCACGGTGATGGCCCAATCGACGCTGCACGCCTTCGACCAACTCAACACCGAGCAACGTGCACTGCTGCTGTGGGTGTCGGTCGAAGGGTTAAGTTACAAGGAAGTTGCCGCGATCCTGGCGGTGCCGGTGGGTACCGTGATGTCGCGCCTGTCCCGTGCGCGCCAGGCCTTGCGTCAACTCAGCGAAGGCGAAATTACCAGCCCTGCCCTGCGGATACTCAAATGATTAGCCTGCCCCCCAGCGAACACGATTTGCATGCCTACGTCGATCACCAACTGCCGGAGAGCGACCGCCGCGTGCTTGAAACCTGGTTGGCTGCCCACCCTGAAATGGCCGCCCAGGTGCATGCCTGGCAACAGGATGCACACGCCCTGCGCGCCGCCTTGAGCGGGACGTTGCAGCAACCGGCCAACCCCGATCTCGACCCGGCGCTGATTCGCCAACGCATTCGGCATCAATCGCGCCGCCACCTGGCCAGCGCCGCCGTGCTGCTGATCGCGGTCTGCCTCGGCGGCCTTGGCGGTTGGCACGCCCGCGAAGCGACCCAACCACCGATGTTGCCGATGGCCGATGCCATGCAGGCGTTCCGCCTGTTTGCCCAGGACGGCATCATGCCCGCCGACTTCAACACCGAAGATGGCGGCTCCATGCAAGCCTGGCTGGATCGCTATTTCAACCAGGCCCATCGCCTGCCCGATTTGAGCCAAGCCGGTTTCAAGCCGGTGAGCGGGCGCCTGCTCACCACTGAGCAAGGTGCGGCGGCGATGGTGTTGTATGAGGATCAGCAAGGCCATCGCATCAGCTTCTACATCCGCCCGCCGGGACCGGAAAACGGCTTCCTGCCGCGTGGCAGCCGCAGCGCCGATGGGTTGCAGGCCGATTACTGGTCCGGTGGCGGGTACAACTATGCGATGGTCAGCCCGGTGGATCAGGCGGCGACGCACTTGCTCAAGTTCTAGAAGACCCAGACCGGCTTTTGTGGGAGCGGGCTTGCTCGCGAATGCGGTATATCAGTGATAGATGAGTTGACTGACCCACCGTATTCGCGGGCAAGCCCGCTCCCACATTTTGACCGCGTATATCTTCAACGAACTCTGCATTAGAAGCCCACATCCAGCACCACATTATCAATGTAGGTGCCGCCCGGCGGCGTGGTTTGGTCGGTGTAGATCTTGGCGTTGTAGTTGAATACCTGGCTGCCGGTGCCCAGGCCGTTGCCGGGGTTGATCTCGGCCGATGAACTGGCACGCCGCGCTGCGCCCACACTGCCCCAGCGCGTAGTGCCGGCACTCATGAAGATGTCGTAGGCGAGGAAGTTACTGCCGGAAATCATCCGCCGACGCCCGCCCACGCTCACCGGGTTCTGCCCATCGCTGAGGCCGACGGTATAGGCGCTGCCCTTGGTGCAGGCCACGCTGGCCTGGCCGTTGACAGTGGCGAAGGCGCTGACCACCGGCGCGCTGCCGAAGGCAATCGGTGGCGTGGTGATCTGGCAGTCGTTGACCACCGTCATGCTCACCGTCAGTGTGGTGGTGCCGTTGTTGACCTCACGGCCCAGGCAGATCCCGCCCAGACCAATGCCCGAGCAATAGTTCCAGTTCCAGAAAATACTCAGGGTTTCGCTGTACACCCCCGACGCTACGTTGCTGCCAAGGGTGGTGGCGAAGTACAGCGGCACGACTTTGGTGCCTGGCCCGAACACCAGGCCAAGGGAGGCAGCGATGCCGCCGCTGCCGCCAAAATCGAACGCGGTGCCGCGTGTCATCGGGAACGCCGTGGTGTTGTTGGCATAAATCGTATAGTTGATGACATCACCGGTAGGCCCCACCAGGCCACCTTGGGTCGAACCGCTGACGGTCGCGTAAAAATGGTCGTTGGAGGTCAGCACCGATAAGACCGCGGGCGTACAGCTCAAGCCGGCGTTGGTGGTCGAACTGGGCTGGGAGGTGGTGCGTACGGTCATCGAACTCACCGTCGTTCCAAAGCTGGCCGGTACGGTGGCCACCACCGAACACACGGCCTGCACCTGCGCCGACACGCCCAGGCCCGCCAGCAACACGCCCCGCAACAGCCATTCCTTGACCCGCACACGCACACTCCTTATGTCATTGGCACACCAGTGGCCCGATCAGTGGCACCTGGGCCTGGGTGGTATCGAGCTCGAACGTTGCCTGGCAGGTCCGGCCATTACCCAAGGTGACTTGCAAGGTGTTATGGGCGGCCAGGTTTTCCAGGTACACCAGGCCGTCCCACCCCACCACCGCCTGCGCGCCGCTTTGCTCATGCCGCACCTGACTGCCCAGGGGCAAGTCCTGGTGCTGGGCGTCGACCAAGGTGATGCTTGCCGCGATCACCTGGCGCACCGGGAATTCCAGCAAGTAGCCACTGCCACGGCGCACGGCCACCCGTTGCTCGACGTTGGGCACCTGTACGTTGGATGGCAGGTTCAGTGGGTCGATCTCATATTTGGCGCGGTAGTAAGCACTGGTCCATGGCACCAGCAAGTGCCCGTTGCGGTCGGTTTCGCCCACCACCTGGTTCTCGTAGCGCACCGGTACACCACTGACCCCATCGGTGCTCACCACCACAAACGCATCGTTGACGCGGTTAGCGGCGAACACTTGATTGTCCATCCACACCAACGAGCCACTGGCGTCCGCCCAACGGGTTTCGGCGTCGCTGCTGCCGTACACGCCGGCCTGCAACTGCACCGACTGCAGGCGCCAGGTCAAGTCAGCCTGGCGATAAGCCGGCCCATCACCGCTGGCATAGCCCAGGTTAAAGCCCACGCCGCCTTCGGCCGGCACCGCTCGGCTGTAGTTGACTCGCTGCAAGTTCTCACCGGTTTTACTGCGCTCGGTGCCCACGCTGAGGCTGCCGTACACGTCGAACGGCACCACCACCTGCGCCTGCACCGCCCAGCTGCTGTCGCCCACTTCATGGTTGGCCGACAGGTAAAAACTGCTGTTGCGCCACAGCGGCTTGCTCCAGGTCAGGTTCACCAGGCGGGTGCGCGAATCATCGGCCGCCTGTACATCGAAATAGCCGACGCCCAGGCTGCCGAAATTATTCAGGTTCAGGCTCAAGGTTGCCTGCTGGCTGCGCTTGCTGAGGCTGGCGTAGGGCGTGTCGATCAGGCTCAAGTCGGCGTATTGCTCGCGGCGTTCGACCCGTTGATACGACAGGCTGTAGCGCTGGTTGCTGTATTGGTAGCCCAGGCTCAGTTGCTGGCCGGTCCGGCCGTCGTACTGGCTTTGGCTGACGGCGGTATTGAGCACGCCGAAGTTACCGACCCGCAGGTTGCCGCCGACACCGCCCAGGGTCAGGTCATTGGAGGCTTCGGCATGGCTTTCCAGGGTAAACGCGTCGGAAACCCCATAGCGAAAGGTGCCGCTGGCCACGCCAGGGCCATAGCCAAAATCGCGCAAAGTGTAGTCGCGACGCAAATTACCCGCCGCCACCGAGAAGTCCGACAAGCCCTTTTGCAGCAGGGTACTGGTGACATAAAACGGCACCGTGGTCGACACCTGCCGGCCCAGCGCATCGGTAGTGACCACCACCGCCTCGCCGGCGCCGTTGATAAACGGCACGTTGGTGAGGGTGTACGGCCCCGGCTGCAGGTCGGCGCTGCTGGATTTATAGCCATTGATAAAAAGGTCCACCGAAGACGGCACCGCCGCCTCGCCGGCAAACTGCGGCAGTGGGTAGGTGACCAGGTCCGGGCGCACGCCAAAGTCGCGCGACACCTGCACACCGCCCAGGCGCACCGAGGTGCTCCAGGGCAACGCGCCGCTGATCACATCGCCGGCTTCATAGGTCAACAGGCGCTCATCGTCGGAGAACCGCCAGGTGGTGTCATAGCGGCGATAGCCATTGTCGAGCGAGCTACCAGCCGTTTCCCGGCCAATGGTAGTGCGGTATTGGCCGGTGTTGGACAACGTGCCCCAGGTATCGAATAGCCGCACTTCGTTGAAGATACCGAGGTAGGTGCCCGCATCGTCGGTGTCGTTCAGGTAGGCGTCATAGTTGAGCAACGCGCCGAAACTGGTCAGCGCCTGGGTGCGTGGGTAGTTGTTGCGGCTGCCGATAAATTGCTCCGGCAGCCAGGCCGGCGGCACGCTCAGTATCAGGCGTTGACCTTGGCTGTCGTAATCGGTGTGCAGGCCGGGAAAGCTTTCCAGCGCGACCTCGCCAGGCACATCACCAGGCAGTTTCACGCCAACTTCCTGCAACACCGACGCCGGCAAAAAAAGCTGCCCGGCACGCTGATTGACGGCGACCACGCGGCCGGTGTCCATCTGGTTGACCACCAGTTCCAGGAACAACTGCGCATCGGCCACAGCCTCCATACTGCTGGGCGGGGGCGGCAACGGCGCAGCGAAGCCCGGCGGCGCCAGCACCAAACCAGACAAGCCGCCCACCACCCACACCGATCGCCATAGACATCGAGCCCGATCTTGGCTCACCAAGGCTTTGTGTCCATCAATGGACATCTCCATCCGTAGTTAACACCAGGGCCTACTCCATGCCCCGCCACACTGAGTCAGCGTCCCGGCGCGAGATTCTCCACTTGCGTTGCCCCATTGATGCGCACCTGCAACGGCTGATCGGCCGGCAAACCGTCCGGCACCGGCCAGCGCATGGTCGCGCCCGGCAGCACATAGCCCATCAAGCCTTCCACCAAGGGCCGCGGCTGGCCGCCCTGCTTGAACGTGGCATCGGTGAGGCGCGCATGCACGGCGCCCTGGTTGCGCATCTCGACGTAGTTGCGCCCGCCCACGGTGACTTTTTTCCAGCTTAAATCCGGCTTGCCGGCGGTTTTCGGGTCGCGGTCACGGGTACCGTCGACCTTGCTCCACAGGCCCGGGCCGTAGGCAAACAACGGCACCGAATAGCGCATCTGGAAGCGGATAGCAGCGGCGGTCTTGCCATCCGCCGGAGCCGGTGGCGGCGTGGCCGACGGGATCTCATCGATGATGATGCGATAGGCCAGCTCCTGGCCGGGCGGCACTTCTTTGGTTCGGGTCAGGCGCACCAATTGCTTTTGCCCAGGCTCGATTTTCGCCACCGGCGGGCTGCCAATCACATCGCGCTGGTTCTGGTATTGCTCGTCAAAACCACTCTGGGTCCAGGCAAACACGCGGATCTGCAGGTTGGCGGTTTCGGTGCCGCGGTTCTCCAACCACAGCGCGCTGGCCTGTTGGTCGGCCTCCAGCACCGGGTCGATCGGCCAGATCAGCACCGAGCTGGCCGCCTGGGCCTGCCCCGCCGCCAACATCAACAACCCGCTCAAACCCGCTGCCCACCCGTGCCGGGAAGCTGCACACATAGATCTCACTCCTTATACCGATCGCCTTACCACGACAGCTGCACCTGCAACGTGTCGCTGTACGTCCCCCCAGGCTGGTTACCCGGTAATTGCACTCGCCCATAAATCGGCAAGGTGATGTTGTTGGCGTTGCTATAAGCCACGCTCACGCTTTGGCTGATGCCCAGGCTCTGGCTGAACGCCGCGTCCCGAAACAATTGATAAGCCACTTGGGCAGTGCCGCTATTGAGCTGCATCCGCCGTCCGCTGTTGTTATGCAACCCGCCATCGACACTCATGCTCAGCGCCACCCCCGGCGTGCATTGCAGGGTCACGCCGCCGGTCAGCGCGACAGACGCCGTGCTGGTGGCCAACGCCGAATAGGTGCCGAACGCCAGGCTGCCGTAATTGCTGGCGCCGCCGACCACCAGGCAGCCTGGCGTGATCGTCGCGCTGACCTGGAACGACTGGCTGGTCACCGCCAACAGCGACAGCGGCAGTCCCCAGCCGATGCACACTGCCAACGCCGCCCATCCTGACCGGCCCATGGCCCTTAGAACGTCAGGGTCACGTTAACCGTGTCGGTGTAAGTACCGGCCGGTAAGCCCGCCTTGCCGTTGGCCTTGCCGTAGATATTCACGGCCTGGGCCACGCCGGTGCTCGGCGCCAGGTTGATCACCCCGCCGATGGCCAGCAGCGTCGAGTGCCCGCTGTCGGTGTAAAGGTCATATGGCACGTAGTTGGCCACCCCGTCATACAGCGCGCGGCCACCGCCCACGGACTTGCCGTCGTTGGCACCGGCAGACACCGTCAACGTCGGTGACGTACCCGCCGAACACAGGATCGACAACGCCCCGCCGCCGCCGCCCAGCACCTGGCCGTCGGCTTCGGTGAACAGGCTGTTGGCGGTACCGAAGTTCAAGTTACCGAAGCTCATCCCGCCGGTGGCTGCGGCGCCGTTGACCTGGCAGCTGCTGGTGAGCACCAGGGTGGCGCTGACCGTACCGGCCACCGTCGCCGCCTGTGCGCCTGACACCCACGCCAACGCCATCAATGGAAAAACCGCCTTTGCTATAAGTGCATGCATGATGTCCATCCTCATGATTTACCAATCCAGAGTCACCGTCAGGGTGTCTGTGTAGATGCCGGCCGGTAAGGCCCTGGTATTCGCCACCACCGAGCCGAATACCGGGATCGGTACTTGTGTGCCCTTGGTCACGACGAAATTGCGTTGCTCGCCAATGCTGTAGCTGCGCCGGCCAAGCGGGTCAGCCGACAGCTGATAGGGAATGGTCTGGCGCCCGTTACTCAGGCGCCTTGTAGTGCCGTCACCATGGGCGCCGCCGTCGATGGTCACGGTGAAACTGCTGACCACTGAGGGGTTGCAGGACACCGACAGCGGCGCCTTGCTGCCATCGGTAACACCCGCGCCCAACGGGTTGCTCCACGTCGGGCCCTGGCTGCCGAAATCCAGCAGCGCGCTACCGCCGGCCGGGCTCACCGGCGCGCTCTCAATGTCTTTGCTCACCTGGCAACTGGCGGTAATCACCAGCCGTGCGTGGATCTGCCCGGCGACGGCCGCCTGGGCGTCATCGGCCAGCAGCAACAGCCCGCCCATGGCCACCACGGCCCAGCCGCGGCTTACCATGTGACGGTGACCTTGAGCACGTCGGAGTAGCGACCGACCGCCGGAATGTCCTTGAGTGGCTCAATGCGCCCATACAGCGGCAGGTCGACACTGCCGGAATCGGGCACACGCCCGCTCAGCGGCTCGTTGACCGGCAAGGGAATACGCCGCGCGGCGTCGGCATAAATACGGTAGGGAATCGGCTTGCTCGAAGGCGTCGCAGCACTCAGGTAGCGCACTTCGCCGGTGCCACCATGCAGGCCGCCGTCAACGCGTAGTTGGTAAGGGGTGTCAGGGTTGCACTCCAGGCGCGGCTGGCGCTGGCTGATCAGGGCCGCACTCAGGGGCCCGGCCGGGTCATCCAGACGCGGGCCGCTGCCAAAATCCAATACGCCAAGTTGCTCGATGCCCGCACTGCGGGTAGTGCCCACCAACTGGCAGCCCCGCTGCACGTCGATGCGCACCTCCACCTGGAGTTGCGCAGCGTAAACCGTGCTGCAGAGCATCGTGCCCATGACTGCCAAAACGCCTCGTCCCTTCACTGCCCCAAATCCTTGTACAGGGGTGACTGCTCTGTAAGAGGTTAGCCACAAAGGGCGAAACTGCCAGTCTGGGCCGGGTGGCAGGCGTAACATGCCTTTTCGAGATAGAGAGAGGCGCCGTTCTGTATTGGTCAAATCGACGTGAGCGCCCTAAAGTGGGCAACCACCGAAATACAGAGTGACGTGCATTGGCTGTGCTATCCCTGATTCAGCGTCTGCTGGGTAAAAAAACCGCGTTGACCAGCGCCTCGCCTATCGCGGCGTTCTTCGAAAACAAGGCCCGAGCCCAGGGCTATACCCTCAGCGCCGGCCAAACCCAGGCGATTGCCGCCCTCGCCCGCGAGACCCGGCACCTGCTCGCCGGCCAGCCCACGCGCAGCCTGTACCTGCACGGCCCGGTGGGACGTGGTAAAAGCTGGCTGCTCGATGGGTTTTTTCAGGCGCTGCCGATTGCGCAAAAGCAACGCGTGCACTTCCACACATTTTTTGCCCACCTGCACCAAGGCATGTTCCAGCACCGTGAACAGCACGACGCCCTGGGCGTGACCCTGGACGCGCTGCTGGCCGATTGCCAGGTGCTGTGCTTCGACGAATTCCATGTCCACGATATCGGCGATGCGATGCTCATCAGCCGCCTGTTCAAGGCCTTGTTCCAGCGTGGCGTGCTGGTGCTGGTGACCTCCAATTACGCCCCCCAGGGCCTGCTGCCCAACCCGCTGTACCACCAGCGCTTCAAGCCGGTGATCGACTTGATCGCCACGCGCATGCAGGTGCTGGAAGTCAGCTCGCCCGAAGATTTTCGCAGCTTGCCCCAGGCCCATGCCGAGCAGCGTTTCACCGGCGGCCAGTATGTATGGCCGGGTAACGCCGCCCAGCGCGACGCCCTCGGGCTGCCCGCCACACCTGGCGCGGCGCAAACCTTGACGGTCGGCAAGCGCCAATTGCTCTGCCGCAGCCATCAGGCGCGCAGTATCGTGTTCACCTTCAACGACCTGTGTGAACAGCTCACCGCCGTGATGGATTACCTGTTGCTGTGCGAGGATTTCGACCACTGGATCATCGACGGCCTGCCCTTCTTGGCCGACTGCCCGATCGCCGTACAACAGCGCTTTATCAACCTGGTGGACGTGCTCTACGACCAGGACAAACGCCTGACCCTGATCGGCCAGCAACCCTTGGCGCGCGCCCTGGAAGGCCAGGCCATCGACCTCGCCCGCACCGCCAGCCGGCTGAACCAATTACAAACGGTGTGCCCGCAACCCGCGCCCGACCCGGTATCATGAGCGCCTTTTACGCCCATCTTGCCGAGTGACCGCGCCGTTCATGAATACCCTCGCCCAACTCAAGGCTGGCCAATTGGCCGGTATTACACGCCTGGACCTGTCTTGCGGGCTGACCGAATTCCCACCGGAAATCTTCGCGCTGGCCGACAGCCTGGAAATTCTCAACCTCACCGGCAACGCCCTGAGCAGCCTGCCCGACGACCTGCATCGGCTGTCGCACCTGCGCGTACTGTTCTGCTCGGACAACGCCTTCACTGAGCTGCCCGCCTGCCTGGGCCAGTGCGCTAACCTGAGCATGATCGGCTTCAAGGCCAACCAGATCAGCCACGTACCCGCCGCCGCGTTGCCGCCACAGTTACGCTGGCTGATCCTCACCGACAACTGCATCGGCCAGTTGCCCAGCGAGCTGGGCGAGCGGCCACTGCTGCAAAAGCTGATGCTGGCCGGCAACCACCTGACGGACCTGCCGCATAGCCTGGTCAACTGCAAAAACCTCGAGCTGCTGCGCATCGCCTCCAACCGCTTCACCCAACTGCCGCCGTGGCTGCTGACGCTGCCAAGCCTGACTTGGCTGGCCTATGCCGGTAACCCGGTGGAAATGGCCGTTGACGTGGCGAGCGATGACGCAACGCCGAATATCCCTTGGGCTGAACTGGAACTGGGCGAGGTGTTAGGCGAAGGCGCTTCGGGGATCATCCGCAAGGCATTGTGGAAGCCGCAAGCGTTGCCGGTTGCGGTCAAACTCTACAAAGGCACGATCACCAGCGACGGCTCGCCGCTGCATGAAATGCAGGCCTGCATCGCCGCCGGGCTGCACCCGAACCTGATCAAGGTGGAGGGGCGCGTGGTCGGCCACCCGGAGGACCAGGCAGCCCTGGTGATGAACCTGATCGACCCGAGTTACCGCAACCTCGCGGCCCTGCCGAGCCTGGCGTCATGCACCCGCGACATCTACGCGCCGGGCACGCGCTTCAGTGCTGAAGTGGCCTTGCGCATGGCCCGCGGCATCGCCTCGGTGGCGGCGCATCTGCACCGGCACGGCATCACCCACGGCGACCTGTACGGCCACAATATTCTGTGGAATGCAGCAGGTGACTGTTTGCTCGGGGACTTTGGCGGCGCGTCGTTCCATGCGACGGCGGACACGCTGGAAACCAGGGCGTTGCGGCGCATTGAAGTGCGTGCGTTCGGGGTGTTGCTGGGGGAGTTGTTGGAGCGGATAGACGAAGGTTTCGACAGTGAAGCGCTGGTGGCGCTGCAAAACAGCTGCTGCCAGCCCGATGTACTGGCGCGCCCAAGCTTTGAAGAGATCGAAGCGCTGCTGCAATCGCTGCCACACCACTAAACAATGTGGGAGCTGGCTTGCCTGCGATGGCATCAACTCGGTGTGCCTGATATACCGAGGTGTCTGCATCGCAGGCAAGCCAGCTCCCACAGAAAAGCAGCTCTTCAGTGCATGCAAATCCACAGCCGGCCTCATTTTCAAAGGTGCATGCAGTCAACTGTGGGAGCGGGCTTGCTCGCGAATGCGGTGTATCAGTGACAGATGAGTTGACTGACCCGCCGCATTCGCGAGCAAGCCCGCTCCCACATTTAGACCGCGTTGCATCAGGTAGATAGGCTTTTGCTTTGCACTTGACCTGGCTCTTGCTTCAACCACTCAGGTCGGCTTTCAGGCCGCCGTGCTGTAGATCTTGATCTGCTTTTGATCTGAGGCGCCCCGTTAACCACGATGGCCGAACGCAGGCTTGAATCCGTGGGTAACCCGGCAGGACGCCGGGTTAGTCGCGCTGGGCCAAGGATGGCCCATCGCGGCGGCCCACGGATTCAAGCCGGAGTGAGGGCACACCGAGCCCAAGCGAGGTGCCGAGTGGTGGGGCACAGACCTTTTGGTTACTTTTGGGGCGTTTGCCAAAAGTGACCCGCTGTAAGAGCGGAACCATAAGTGGCCGTTACCCGGCTGACGGATATGTACACCAACAAACCGCCACAGCAGGCAAGCCAGCTCCCACATTTCTGCCGGAATTCATACAGTTATAAATCAGCCAGCCAACCCGACAAACATATCCTGCACGTCATCATGGTTGTCCAACCCTTCCAGGAAGGCTTCGACTTCAGCCATCTGCTCATCGGTCAAACCGCTTACCGGGTTCTTCGAGATGTAGCCCAGCTTGGCCGACAACACCGTGAAACCCTGCTCCGGCAGGGCTTTTTGCACCGCGTCGAGGTCGGTGGTTTCGGTGATGAACAAGGTGCTGCCCTCTTCTTCACCGTCTTCAAAATCCTGCGCACCCGCTTCAATAGCGGCCATTTCAGGGTCAGCATCCGGGCTGTCCGGCGAAGCTTCGATCAGGCCGACGTGGTTGAAGTCCCACGCCACGGAGCCGGAAGCGCCAAGCTGGCCCTTACGGAACGCCACGCGGATTTCTGCCACGGTACGGTTGATGTTGTCGGTCACGCATTCAACGATCAGCGGCACCTGGTGCGGGGCAAAACCTTCGTAGGTCACGCGGTGGTACTGCACGGTTTCGCCGAGCAGACCGGCGCCCTTCTTGATCGCGCGTTCCAGGGTTTCCTTGGGCATCGAGGCCTTTTTGGCCTGCTCTACCACCAAACGCAGGTGGGCGTTGGTCGCGGTGTCGGCGCCGTTGCGGGCGGCGATGGTGATTTCTTTCACCAACTTGCCGAAAATCTTGCCCTTGGCATTGGATGCCGCTTCTTTATGTTTGACTTTCCACTGTGCGCCCATGACTCACTCTCTTTTCGTCCATCGCGCCGAAACGTCTACTGGCCGGCGCTTTGGGGGCAGAGTTTATAGCGCAAAAACACTCTAATCCACCAAAAAACCGGCCAGCTGCCTCAGGTGCGCAAGGGTTTGATCGTGACGTTACGCTCTGGCACAAAGTCGCCGACCTGGGCCAGCACGGTGGGCCGGGCATTCCAGTAAGGCATCAGCACCAGCGAAGAAAACAACGCCGCGCCGGCAAATACGATAAACACCGTGACCGTATCGAAGTAGCCCGGCAGCAGGCCGCCAAGAATCGCCCCCACCGAACCACAGCCGTTCACAAAGCCTGCCGCCGTGGCGCCGGCCTTGGCGGTGCCGAAGTCGATGGCCGCTGTGCTGCTGATCATCGAGTCCGGCCCATACAGGGTCAGGCCCATCACAAACAGCAGAGCCATCACCAACATCACGCTGCCGGTGTGCAGCGCACCCATGAACAACGCCAGGGCCACGGTCAGCGCCAGCAGGCTGAGCACACAGGCCGGCATGCGCCGGGCACCGAAGAATTTGTCGGACGCCAGCCCGATCATGATCGGCCCCAACAGCCCGGCCAACTCGAACGCCGTGGGCACAATGGCCGCGCCGACCTTGCCCACCGAGGGCATTTGCTCATAAACGATCACCGGCCCCCACAACAGGATCGCGTAACGCGCTGGTTTCAACAGAAAGTACGCCAGGCCCAAAACCAGCACCGTGCGGTTACGCAGGATCGCGCGCAGCGGTTCCAGCACGCTGACACGCTGCGCCTCGCCCGCCTCGCCGGCCACGACCGGCTCCGGCTCAACAGCCGGCAAGCCGACATCCTGCGGTGTATTGCGCTGGAAGATAAAGAACAGCACAGCCACCACCGCCACCACTGCCGCACTGGAGATAAACGCCGCATGCCAAGTGCCGATCAGCGTGTAAGCCCACCAGCCGGCAAACGGCGATGCCACCAAGCCACCAAAGGCGTAGCACGAACTCCATAGCCCCAACACCCGCCCGCGTTGCTGCGCCGGGAAGAAACTGCCGAGGTTCTTGCACAGCCCCGACCACCCGGTGGACTGCGCCAGCCCCTGGATCAACATGCAACTGATAAAGATCGGCAAGGTGGCAAAGGTGCCCATTACCAAGGCCGCTGCGGCGGATATCAACAACCCGCCCAGCACCACCACCCGTGGCCCGAAGCGGTCGGCCAGCATGCCCCAGGTAAACTGCCCCACAGCGTAGGCCGCCAGGTACAGACCATCGAGGTTGGCCATCATCATTTTGTCGAGGGGGAAGCTCGGGTCATCGACGATGCCCAGCTTGGCGACCGAAAACGCTTTGCGAGTGAAATAGAACGCGGCGTATGCCAGCCAGGTGATGGCGAAAATCTGCACGCGCCAACGCTTGATGCTACCCGTTTGGATATTCATGGTGGTTCTGACCTCAGGTGAGTGTGCCGGCAGGATCGAGAAGCAAATGCCTGTTGTTTTTATGGTTGAGCACTGCAATGCCAGGCCGTGGAGCGCGCGGCATTGGTCAGATGGGTCCGGCTTGGGAGAACCCATGGCCACCGAGGTTGTAGGACTCAACCGTCGGCGACTGGGGGCTATAAAAGCAATGGCTGACTAATAGGTAAAATCGATTTATCGTATTTCACCTATAAGCTCAGCTTGTAAGAGGATCTGCGATGTCGGTTTCCCACGCACAGCTCAAAGCCTTCCACGCCGTGGCCGTCCACGGCAGCTTCACTCAGGCGGCTGAACGCCTGTTCCTGACGCAGCCGGCGATTTCCGACCAGGTGCGCAAGCTCGAAGAACGTTTCGGCGTGCTGTTGTTTCACCGCAACAAACGTGCGGTGCGTCTTACCGACCTGGGCGAACGCCTGCTCGGCATCACTCAGCGCCTGTTTGTGATTGAGGCTGAAGCCGAAGAGCTGCTGCAAGACTCCCGCGCCCTGCTCACCGGCACCCTCACCCTGGCCGTGGACGCACCGGTGCATGTGTTGCCGCAGATCGCGCGCTTCTGCCAGTTGTACCCAGGCATCAGCGTCAAGATCGAGACCGGCAACACCGACGAATCGCTGTTTCGCCTGTACAACTACCAGGCCGACCTGGCCCTGCTGGGGCGCGATGTCGACGATGAACGCCTGCTGTCGTTGCCGCTGCCCGATGAGCAGTTACTCGCCTTTGTCGCGTGCAACCACCCATGGGCCGGGCGGGAATCCATCTGCCTGGCCGACCTGGACGACACGCCGCTGGTGCTGCGGGAAATCGGCTCGGTCACCCGCCAGACCCTGGAGCAGGAAATGCGCCAGGCCGGACTGCGCATCCGCCCGGCGATCCAGGTCGAAGGCCGCGAAGCCGCGCGGGAGGCGGTCGTGGTGGGAATTGGTGTGGGCGTGGTGTCGGCGGCGGAACTCGGCGCCGACTCGCGGGTGTATGCCATGCCGATCCGCGATTGCAGCCAGCGCATGAAGGAAACGCTGGTGTGCCTCAAGGAGCAGAGTTCGCGGCGGGTGGTGGCAACGTTTCTGGATATCGTTCGGGACAGTTTGCGTTGAATTTCAGGGCCTCATCGCGGGCAAGCCCGGCTCCCACAGTTGACCGATTCGTACTTGAATACCCGGTCCAATGTGGGAGCCGGGCTTGCCCGCGATGGCCCCAACTCGGTCTTCAACTCAAGACGCCAATTCAAAGAACGCTTGAATCAAGCGCAACGAGCGGCGCCGCTCCATGCAGCCGAGCATATGCCGGTTCAACAACCCATCGCCCTGAATCGCCACCGCCTGCACCCGTGGGTCCTGGCTGACTTCCATCGACGACACCACGCCCACGCCCAACTCGGCCGCCACGGCCTCGGTCACCGCCTCGCGGCTGTCCAGTTCCAGCAGCACCTTGGGCTGCACACCCGCGACCTCGCACGCATCATCGAAGGTGCGCCGCGTGATGGAACTGGGCTCGCGCAGCACCATGATCACCTCGTTGAGCTGTTCCAGGCGAATACCCTTGGACAGTGCCGCCCACGGGTGGCTGGCCGGGACCAACGCGCAAATCCGCGACTCACTCAAAGGCTGCAGGTGCAGGCCATTGCGCGGTTCCACCTCCGTCAGCACCGCCACATCCGCATGCTCGGAGAGCAGCGCCGCCAGGGTTTCCTGGGCATTGCCCAGGCGCAGGTTCACGGTAATGCCGGGATAACGGGCACGCAGGCTGGCGATCATCGGCATCACCAGGTGCGGGCCGTCGGCGGCCACTTCCAGACGCCCGCTGAGCAACTGCCGATTGGCTTCGAGCAACGTCTGCGCTTCATCCACCAGGCCGAAAATTGCCCGTGTGATCGCGGCCAGTCGCGTGCCTTCCTCGGTCAATTCCACCCGCCGGGCGGTGCGGCGCAACAGCGCGATCTGGTAGTGCTCTTCCAGGGCCTTGATGTGCCCGGTCACCGCCGGCTGGCTGATGAACAGCCGTGCGGCGGCACGGGTAAAGCTGCCCTCGCGGGCCACGGCATCGAATGCACGCAGTTGAAACAAATTCATAGCTATCGGCCTCACTGATAGCTCGCATAACAACAAACAATTTGATTGATGACAAGCCAAACTGCAATTTAGGCGCCGTAGCTTCACCCCCCAATGACCTTGCGAGGACTTGAGATGAGCACTGCCGCGCCGATCCTGCTAACCCCTGGCCCCTTGACCACATCGAACCGCACCCGTCAGGCAATGATGGTGGATTGGGGGTCATGGGATGACCGCTTCAACCAACTGACCGCCAGCGTTTGCACACAACTGCTGGCCATCCTGCATGGCAGCGACAGCCACCACTGCGTGCCCTTGCAAGGCAGCGGCACCTTTGCCGTCGAAGCCGCCATCGGCACGCTGGTGCCGCGCAACGGCAAGGTACTGGTGCTGATCAACGGCGCCTACGGCAAGCGCCTGGCGAAGATCTGCGAAGTGCTCGGCCGCGATTTCAGCACCTTCGAAACAGCTGAAGACGAGCCCACTACCGCCGCCGACGTCGACCGCCTGCTGCACGCCGACCCGGCGATCACTCACGTCGCGTTGATCCACTGCGAAACCAGCACCGGCATTCTCAACCCGCTGCCGGACATCGCGCAGGTGGTTAAACAGCACGATAAACGCCTGATCATCGACGCCATGAGTTCCTTCGGCGCGCTGCCGATCGACGCTCGCGAAGTGCCGTTTGACGCGCTGATCGCCGCCTCGGGCAAATGCCTGGAAGGCGTGCCGGGCATGGGTTTTGTCTTCGCCGACAAACAGGCACTGGCGGGCGCCCAAGGCAACTGCCATTCGCTGGCGATGGACTTGTTCGACCAGCACAGCTACATGGCCAAGACCGGCCAATGGCGCTTCACCCCGCCGACTCATGTAGTCGCCGCCTTGCATGAAGCGCTGCTGCAATACCAGGAAGAAGGCGGCCTGCCCGCGCGTCATCAACGCTACGCCGACAACTGCCAGGCGCTGCTCGACGGCATGGCTGAACTGGGCCTGCGCAGCTTTCTGCCAGCCGCCATCCAGGCGCCGATCATCGTCACCTTCCATGCGCCAAAAGACCCGCGCTACCAGTTCAAGGACTTCTACGAGCGGGTCAAGGCCAAGGGTTTCATTCTCTACCCCGGCAAATTGACCCAGGTTGAAACCTTCCGCGTCGGCTGCATCGGCCACGTTGACGCGCAGGGCATGCAGGCGGCGGTCGAGGCGATCGGCCAGGTGCTGCAAGAAATGGAAGTGCTGGACATCTGATTGCCCCCATTACCCACAGGATTTGAACCATGAACTATCAAAACCCCAACACCCTCCAGGCCGTGATCCTCGACTGGGCCGGCACCGTGGTCGACTTCGGCTCTTTCGCGCCCACGCAGATTTTTGTCGAAGCCTTCGCCGAGTTCAACGTGCAAGTCTCCATCGAAGAAGCGCGTGGCCCGATGGGCATGGGCAAGTGGGACCATATCCGCACCCTCTGCGACCAACCGCAGGTGGCCGAACGTTACCGCAAGGCCTTCGGCCGCACGCCAACCGATGACGACGTGACCTCGATCTACCAGCGCTTCATGCCCTTGCAGATCGAGAAAATCGCCGAACACTCGGCCCTGATCCCCGGTGCACTCGACACCATCGCGCGTCTGCGTGTGCAAGGCATCAAGATCGGCTCCTGCTCCGGCTACCCCAAGCAGGTGATGGACAAGGTGGTCGCCCTGGCCGCCACCAACGGCTACATCGCCGACCACGTGGTCGCTACCGACGAAGTGCCCAACGGCCGCCCTTGGCCGGCTCAGGCGCTGGCCAACGTGATCGCGCTGGGCATTGACGATGTGGCGGCGTGCGTGAAGGTCGACGACACTGTGCCGGGCATCCTCGAAGGCCGTCGTGCCGGCATGTGGACCGTGGCACTGACCTGCTCCGGCAATGCACTGGGCCTGACCTACGCGCAATTTCGTGACCTGGACGCTGCCGCCCTGGCCAGCGAGCGCACACGCATCGAGACGCTGTTCGAAGGCTCGCGCCCGCACTACCTGATCGACACCATCAACGACCTGCCGGCGGTGATCACCGATATCAACCAGCGCCTGTCCCGCGGTGAAATGCCGCAAAGCCACTGATTGAGGTCAAAACAACGGCACTTACGCCAGGCGAACCGCTCAAAACCGGCATACAGTTAAAGGACTCCATCGCGAAAGAATGGAGGTATGCCCTGATGAGTGAGGAACATAGCGATGCCGTGGAAAAACTCCGATACCCGCTACAGCACCATGTCGATTGCGCTGCACTGGTTAATGGTGGTGCTGCTGGCGGTGGTTTACGCCTGCATAGAATTACGCGGCCAGTTCCCTAAAGGCAGTGGTGCGCGCACCTTGATCGTCGAAATGCACTTCATGTTCGGCCTCACCGTGTTTGTGCTGGTATGGCTGCGCCTATTTGCGCGCAGCCTGGGGGTTGCGCCGAAGATCGTCCCCACACCGCCGCAATGGCAGACGGTGTTGGCCACACTGATGCACGTTGCGTTGTACGCGTTGATGATCGGCATGCCGATTGCGGGATGGCTGATCGTCAGTGCCGAAGGGCATTCGGTGATGTTTTATGGGATTGAGTTGCCGCCGTTGATTGCGGAAAACAAAGCGCTGGCCAAGGAGATTGAGAGTTGGCATGTGCTGTTCGGCAAGGTCGGTTATTGGCTGATCGGGCTGCATGCGTTGGCGGGGATCTTCCATCACTACATCCTGCGCGATAATACGGCTTTGCGAATGATGCCAGGTCGGAGCTTACGCTAGGTGGTAAAGCCTCGGCGGCCTTGCAGGCCGCCGGTGTGCACAAAGACCAGGCGAGTGCCGGGGGTGAAACGTCCGGCCTCGATCTGCTGCTTCAACGCCAGGAGTGCCTTGCCGGTATAGAGCGGTTCAAGCGGCACGCCACAGGCCTGTTCGGTGGTTTGGATAAAGTCGAGCAACACCGGGTCGACCTTGGCAAAACCACCTCGGCTTGCATCCAGCAACGCATAACCGCCCGGCACAATCGCCTGCACATTCTGCGCAACCCCATGATCATCCGGCACGGCCATTGCGCCATAGACCGGATGCGCGCCCGCCTCGGCCAGCGCCAACCCGGCCAGTGTGGTGCCCGTCCCTGCCGCCAGCCACCACGCGTGATAATCGTCCCAGCCCAGGTGGTTCAATTGCGCCCGCACGTGCCCGACCAACACCCCGCAACCCTCTGCACCCGCCAACCCGCCGCCGCCTTCGGGCACGGGATACAGATGCGGGTACTGCTCACGCCACGGCGACCAGAAACCCGCTTCATGCCGCGCGCGATAGCCGCCATAACCCAGCCAATGCAGCTGCATGCCGAAGGCTTTGAGGTCGAGGACCGTGGGCGTGTCTTGAGGATGGCCGCGCAACAGGCCGACGGTGGCGAAACCAAAGCGTTTGCCGGCGGCTGCCAGTGCGTGCAGGTGGTTGGAGTGGGCGCCACCGAGGCTGATAACACCACGGGCACCGGCGGCTTGCGCGTGGGCCAAGTGCTCGGTGAGCTTGAACCACTTGTTGCCGCTGATCAGTGGGTCGATGCGGTCCAGGCGCAGCACGGCCAACTCGACCCCGTTCAGCCAGTCGAGCGGTAACGGTTCAAGCGGTGCCTGGGGAAGCCAATCGAAGGGACCCATCGGGAGCTTTCTGAATGAAAAAGGGGCGGTAGTCTAACACCGCCCCTTGGGTCGTTTTACAACTCGGCAGCCAGGCGCGAACCCTGGTTGATGGCGCGCTTGGCGTCGAGTTCGGCCGCCACGTCGGCGCCGCCGATCAGGTGTACGTTCTGGCCCGCCGCGACCAGCCCATCCTGCAGTTCACGCAGTGGGTCTTGCCCGGCGCAGATGACGATATTGTCGACAGCCAGCAGTTGCGGCTCGCCCTCGGCGCCGATGCGGATATGCAGGCCTTCGTCATCAATCTTCAGGTACTCAACACTGTTGAGCATCTGCACCTGCTTGTTCTTCAAGCCCGTGCGATGGATCCAGCCGGTGGTTTTGCCCAGGCCGTCGCCGACCTTGGAGGTCTTGCGTTGCAGCAGGAACACTTCACGTGCCGGTGCATGGGGTTGCGGCTTGATGCCGGCCACGCCGCCACGGGCTTGCAGCTGGGTATCGATGCCCCACTCTTTCCAGAACGCCTCACGGTCCAGGCTGGTGGACACGCCCGCGTGCACGAGGAACTCGGAGACGTCGAAGCCGATGCCGCCGGCGCCGATCACCGCCACGCGCTTGCCCACTGGCTTGCGCTCCAGAATCACGTCCAGGTAGCTCAGCACCTTTGCGTTGTCGACGCCCGGAATCGCCGGGGTGCGCGGCGCAATGCCGGTGGCCAGGATGATCTCGTCGTAACCGCCCGCCGCCAGTTGCGCCACGTCCACGCGGGTGTTGAGGCACAGCTCGACATGGGTGGTCTGCAATTTGCGCTTGAAGTAGCGCAGGGTTTCGAAGAACTCTTCTTTGCCCGGCACGCGCTTGGCGATATTGAACTGGCCGCCGATCTCGCTGGCCGAATCGAACAGGGTCACTTGGTGGCCACGCTCAGCCGCCACGGTCGCCGCCGCCAGGCCCGCAGGTCCGGCACCGACCACCGCAATTTTCTTGATCTGCTTGACCGGCAGGTAGTTCAGCTCGGTCTCGTAGCAGGCACGCGGGTTGACCAGGCAGGTGGTCAGTTTGCCGCCAAAGGTGTGGTCCAGGCAGGCCTGGTTGCAGCCGATGCAGGTGTTGATTTCATCCGCGCGGCCGGCAGCGGCCTTGTTGACGAACTCCGGGTCGGCCAGGAAGGGCCGCGCCATCGAGACCATGTCCGCATCGCCTTCAGCCAGAATCTGCTCGGCAATTTCCGGGGTATTGATGCGGTTGGTGGTGATCAACGGAATCTGCACCGCGCCACGCAGCTTGGCGGTGACCTTGCTGAACGCGCCACGCGGCACCTTGGTGGCGATGGTCGGGATACGCGCTTCGTGCCAGCCGATACCGGTGTTGATAATGCTCGCACCCGCGCCTTCAATAGCCTTGGCCAGCTGCACGATCTCTTCCCAGGTGCTGCCGCCTTCCACCAGGTCGAGCATCGACAGGCGGAAGATAATGATGAAGTTCGGACCTACTGCTTCGCGTACCCGGCGCACGATGTCCACGGCCAGGCGCATGCGGTTTTCGTAGCTGCCACCCCAACGGTCGGTGCGATGGTTGGTGTGAGCGGCGAGGAACTGGTTAATGAAGTAGCCTTCGGAGCCCATGATTTCCACGCCGTCGTACTCGGCAACCTGGGCCAGCAAGGAGCAGGTGACAAAATCCTGGATCTGCTTCTCGATGCCCTCCTCGTCCAGTTCCTTGGGCTTGAACGGGTTGATCGGCGCCTGGATCGCGCTCGGTGCAACTTGCTTGGGGCTGTAGGCATAACGCCCGGCGTGGAGGATCTGCATGCAGATCTTGCCGCCCGCTTCGTGCACGGCCTTGGTCACAATCTTGTGCTTTTGCGCTTCTTCGTCGGTGGTCAGCTTGGCGGCGCCGGCATACACGCCACCTTCATCGTTAGGGCCGATACCACCGGTGACCATCAGGCCAACGCCGCCACGGGCACGCTCGGCAAAATAGGCGGCCATGCGTTCGAAGCCGCCGGGCTTTTCTTCCAGGCCAGTGTGCATCGAGCCCATCAGGGTGCGGTTGCGCAAGGTGGTAAAACCCAGGTCCAACGGGGCCAGCAGGTGCGGGTAGGCAGCAGCGGTCATGGTACAGCTCCACAACGGATCATCACGGGACGTGGCTGGCTCGAATGGCTGGCCATCGGTTTATGTCCCACAGACTAAGAGGCGATGGACTACCGCTCAATGACCGTAACTGACAAGTTATTGATCCAAATGCACAGTGCCCCTTGGCAAGCCGCTGCATGCGCCCTACCCTAGTCGGCGAACCCTGCACACGGTCTGTTGTCTGTTGCCCCATGCGTAAACTTCTAGCGTTCACCGTCTCCATGGCCCTGGTTGCCGCCGTCGCCGCGTATCTGGTCTGGACCCAGGAGCGCCCTGTGGCGCATTACCTGTCGGACCTGCGTATCACCCTGGCCGTTAACGAAGGCGAGCCCGCCGACCGTGGCAACCTGCTGGGCATTCAGCCCGAGCTGTTCCCGGCCGATTACCAGAGCCTGGAACGCTTGCACCTGAAACTCTCGGCCTACCTGCAAAAGGCCCGCGACCAGGGTTTGATCAACGCCAAGACCGTCGTCGTGCTGCCGGAACATATCGGCACCTGGCTGATGCTCAGCGGCGAAAAGAATGAGCTGTACCAGGCCACCCACCTCAAGGACGCGATGAATTGGCTGTCGGCCAGCAACCCATTGCAGTTTGCCCGCGCCTGGATCAGCGCCAAAGGCGATAACCGCATGGACGACGCCTACCTGCGCATGAAGGCACCGGCCATGGCCCGCGACTATCAAGTGCTGTTTGGCGGCCTGGCCAAAGAATTCGGCGTAACCGTGGTGGCGGGTTCCATTGCGCTGCCAAACCCAAGTGTCAGCCAGGGCCAGCTGCACATTGGCCACGGGGCGCTGTACAACGCGAGCGTAGTGTTTGCGGCCGATGGCCTACCCATCGGCGACCCACAGCGCCAGCTTTACCCGATTTACGATGAGCGCGGGTTTATCGCCCCGGGCGATGAAAACCAGGTCAGCGTGGTCGACACCCCGGCCGGGCGCCTGGGCATCCTGATCGGCAGCGACAGCTGGTACCCGGACAACTACCGCAAGCTCAACGAGCAAGGCGCGCAACTGGTCGCCGTACCGGCCTTCGTCACCGGCCGTGACACCTGGGACCGCCCATGGCGCGGCTTTAAAAGCGTGTCCACGCCGCCGGAAATCAGCCTCAAGCCCGAAGAGCTCAGCGAGGGCGAAGCCTGGCGCCGCCTCACCCTGATCAGCCAACAGCCCATCAGCCAAGCCAGCGCCGGCATGAGTGTGTTCCTGCGTGGGCAGTTCTGGGACTTGGGCACCGCCGGGCACAGCTTCCTCAGCAACGACGGCCACGTCACTGCGGGCAACGACGCCCGTGGCGCGCGCCTGCTGAATATCTGGCTGTAACGCCGTGAAGCCGGTGCGCCTTGGGGATTTGTCGGTGGGCTTTGTACAGTCCCTGGCCGACGCCGTCCACAGCCATGGTCTGGACCCGCAGCCGCTGCTGCTGCAATACGGCCTGGACCCGGCGCGCCTTGCCGAAGCCGGGGCACGCCTGTCGATCCCGCGCTATATGCGCCTGGGCCACGCCGCCACCCAACTGACCGGCGACCCCGGCCTGGGCCTGCGCATGGGGCAATTGAGCCGTCTGAGCCAGGCGGGGTTGGCTGGCGTCACCGCCGCACAGGCGCCCAACGTACGCGAAGCGGCGCGCGCACTGACGCGGTTTGAAGCGCTGTACGGCTCCAACTATCGTGGCCAGTCGAGCTTGCATGAGGACGCCGAAGGCGCTTGGCTGCGCTTCTATTCCATCAGCCCCTACAACGCCTACAACCGCTTTGTGGTGGACTCGATCATCGCTGGCTGGTTGCAGCAACTGTCGAGCCTGGCCCAACAACCGGTGCAGGCGCAGCGCATCGACATCGAGTTTGAAGCCCCGGAGTACAGCGACCAGTACCGCGTGCTGGGTGACAGCCCGGTGCATTTCGGTGCCGAGGCCAACCAACTGCGCCTCAACCAGGCAACCCTGGGCCTGCGTAACCCGCAGCATTGCCCCAGCACCTGGCAGCTGTTGTTGAAGTTATGTGAACACGAGTTGGAGCAGCTCACCCGCACCCGCAGCCTGCGCGAGCGCATTACAAGGTTGCTTGGGCCGATGCTCAATGGCGGCCGAGAACCCGACCTGGAAGAAGTGGCGGCACGCTTGAAGCTGCCAACCTGGACACTGCGGCGCAAACTGGCCGATGAAGGCACGCAGTTTCGCGCGATTCTTAACGATACCCGCCGCGATCTGGCCATGACCTACATTCGCGACACGGAACTGGCGTTCGGCGAGATCGCCTACTTGCTCGGTTTTGCCTCAGCCCAAGCCTTTCAACGGGCCTTCAGGCGATGGAACAACCAGACCCCAGGGGAATTTCGCCGCAGTCAGCGGCATTCCGCCTGAAGTCGGTGTTACAGCTCGGTGGCGTCATCGGCCGGATCCAGCGGATCCAGTTCAAACGCGTGGTACTCCAGCAGTTCTTCTTGGTATTCGTCCATGGTGGACTCCTTCTTGATTAAAAGCGGCTGCAGATAAATGACCTGCACACCCAGCCTAAAGTGCCGTGATGACGAAAAAATGTCGGCGCCATGACGTTCCTGCACTTCAAGATAAAACGTAGCAGGGTTGGATCGATTTACCATTGCGGGACCTAGATGCAATTACAATCATTGCAATTGCAATAACATGCCGATTTAAATTAGGGTAAGAGCCTCTGTCGCCAGGAGCCTCGACCCATGCCTGTCTCTACCGCCCAAGCCGCGCAGCACTGCATCGATGCACTGAGCAGTGCCGAGCCGCCGCCTGGCTCGCCGCTGTACACGGTCATGACCATGGCCAATACCCTGGAATTGAGCCGACAAGCCTGGGTGATTCGTGGCCAATCACACAGCCGCCGTGTGGGCAATTGGCCCAGCTGGTTTGCGCGCAATACCGGCGAAAAACCCATGCTGTACCTGCACCGTGCAGCATCGTCGGCGCAGTTATATGGGCTGTCGGAGGCCACCACCCGGCGCGGCATCCTCTGCAACGACATCGAAAACCAGCCCTCTGCCTGGCCCAAGGGCGCGCAACCCTCACTGCCATTGTGGCTGGCGACGAACCCGCACTGCACGCCGTATGACCCGGCGTCCGGCGAAGAAGCCCGGGCGATTGTGCTGGCCGGAATTCACGCGCTGTATGTCGATGGCAAGCCAGGGTTTTACTACCTCACGCTGCACGATCAAGCGCGCACAGCGATGCTCGATACGCAGGATCGTGAAGACGTGCTCAAGGGCATGTACCCGCTGCGCCGCAACCCCGTCGGGGATGTGCGATTACTCGGTGCGGGCCGGGCGCTTGAAGACGTGACCGATGCGGCACAATTGCTCGAACAGGACTGGGGCGTGACGGCGCAGGTGTGGAGTTGCCCGAGCTATACGCGGCTGGCCCGCGAGGCAGCAGCGGCCGAGCGCTGGAATCGCCTGCACCCGATGGCTGCCAGGCAAAGCTGCCATCTGCATGAATGCCTGGCCGGGAGCACCGCGCCGGTGATTGCCGTGACCGGGTATCCACAGGTGATTGTCGATCAGTTGGCGGCGCATGTGCAGGCGCGGTTTGTCGGGTTGGGGGCGGGGTCGGTGCAGGCGTCTGCGCCCAGTCGGTATTGGATTGTGGTGTGTGCGCTGCGGGCGTTGGCGGATGAGGGCCGTATTGGTCCTGAGCAGGTCGAAGCGGCGATGCGTCGGTATCCACTGTGATGCATGGGCACGCGGTCAAACATGTGGGAGCTGGCTTGCCTGCGATGCAGTCACCTCAAGGTGTCAGATACACCGCGGTGAGGCTATCGCAGGCAAGCCAGCTCCCACACAAGCTCGCATTGCACCTCAGGCCTTGCGTCGACTGCGGGTTTGCACGCCCGCCTCCACCGCCAACCCCGCCGTGCGCTCCAAGGTATCGGCAAACAGCTGGCGCTGCTCAGGCTCGATTTGCGACAGGAACAGCTCATCCACCGTGCTTTCGTAGATTTTCCACATCTTTTTACGCAACACCCGGCCAGCGTCGGTGATCGAGGCAAACGCTGCGCGGCCGTCACCGTCGGAGCGCGAACGCACCACCAGGCCGTCCTTTTCCAGGCGGTCTACCAGCCGTGTCAGGTTGTAGCGCTCAATCGCCAGCACATCGGCCAACTCATGCATGCGCCGTGTGCCGTCGGGGCCGCTTTCCAGGCCCCATAACGCGTCGTACCAGGCGTAGGGCGGCAGGTCTGCTGCAGCCAGGCGGCGTTCGATTTCACGGATGACCGTCCTGTGGGCCCTGACAAAACGGAACCATACATCTGGCTCTTTCGACGACATGCAACACCATCCGGGGAATTTCAAGAAGGTTGCAATAGTAGCTCATCCCGCGCTAGATTCAGTCATGTAATTGCAATTGCAATTACTTTAGCGCAACTCCCACAAGGAGCCCGCTGCTTGAAATCCGCCTACCCTGGAGCCTCACATGACCCCCAATAACGCAGT
The DNA here is from genome assembly GCF_030263855.1 of Pseudomonas sp. ChxA. Classification (NCBI taxonomy): domain Bacteria; kingdom Pseudomonadati; phylum Pseudomonadota; class Gammaproteobacteria; order Pseudomonadales; family Pseudomonadaceae; genus Pseudomonas; species Pseudomonas sp. ChxA. Next base: position 2,676,696 of record NZ_JARPMK010000001.1, on the reverse strand, counting down.
AAGACTGGACGACGATCCACAGGAAACCCGCGAGTGGCTGGAGTCCATCGAATCGGTGCTGTCCACCGAAGGCCGCCCGCGTGCCCACTACCTGATTGATCAGTTGCTGGATTTCGACGTTGCGCGCCATGGTGACTTCTACGGGCGGGTGACCACGCCTTACGTCAATACCATCGCGGTTGACCGCCAATTGCCCTACCCCGGCAACCTGGCCATCGAGCGTCGCACCAATGCGTTTATTCGCTGGAATGCCATGGCGATGGTGCTGCGTGCGGGTAAACACTCGGGTGTCGGTGGGCATATTGCGACCTATGCGTCAGCCGCAGTGCTGTACGACGTAGGCTTCGACCACTTCTTCCGTGGCCGAACCGATACCTTCGACGGCGACCTGGTGTACATCCAGGGCCACTCCTCCCCTGGCATTTACGGCCGCGCCTACCTCGAAGGCCGCATCAGCGAAGCGCAGTTGGACAACTTCCGCCGCGAGGCCGGTGGCGAGGGCTTGTCCTCCTACCCGCATCCACGGCTGATGCCGGACTTCTGGCAGTTCCCGACAGTATCGATGGGCCTTGGCCCGATCACCGCCGCCTACCAGGCGCGCTTTATGCGCTACCTGGAGTTGCGTGATCTCAAGCCACACCAAGGCCGCAAGGTGTGGGCATTCCTGGGCGACGGCGAAATGGACCAGCCGGAATCCCTGGCCGCCATCTCACTGGCCGGCCGCGAGAAACTCGACAACCTGATCTTTGTGGTCAACTGCAACCTGCAGCGCCTGGACGGCCCCGTGCGTGGCAATGCCAAGGTGATCCAGGAATTCGAAAGCCTGTACCGCGCCGCCGGCTGGAATGTGATCAAGGTGATCTGGGGCGGCGGTTGGGATGCGCTGCTGGAAAAGGACCAGAGCGGCCTGTTGCGCCAACGCATGATGGAATGCGTGGACGGCGACTACCAGAACTACAAATCCCAGAACGGCGCCTATGTGCGCGAACACTTCTTCGGCAAATACCCGCAATTACTGACGCTGGTTGCCGACATGTCCGACGACGATATCTGGAAACTTTCACGCGGTGGCCACGACCCCGACAAGGTCTACAACGCCTACGCCGCTGCCGTGCGGCACAAGGGCCAACCGACGGTGATCCTGGCCAAAACCGTCAAGGGCTTCGGCATGGGCGAAGCGGGCGAAGGCCAGAACATCAATCACCAGTTGAAGAAGATGGGCGCTGATGCCGTAAAAGCCTTTCGCGACCGCTTCGGCCTGGAAGTGGCCGATGACCAGCTCGACGAAATCCCCTACCTCAAGCCCGCCGCCGACAGCGAAGAAGCCCGCTACTTCGCTGCCCGTCGCCAGGCTTTAGGCGGCTATGTGCCGGCACGACACACTGCGGTCGAGGCCTTGCAGATTCCCGAACTGAGCGCGTTTGCCACCCAACTCAAAGACACCGGCGAACGCGCCATTTCCACCACCATGGCGTTCGTGCGCATCCTCGGCACCCTGCTCAAAGACCCGCACCTGGGCAAGCTGATCGTACCCATCGTGCCGGACGAGTCGCGCACCTTCGGCATGGAAAGCCTGTTCCGCCAGATCGGCATTCACTCCGCCGTCGGCCAGCTCTACACCCCACAAGACGCCGGGCAATTGAGCTACTACAAAGAGAGCAAAGACGGACAGATCATGCAGGAAGGCCTGAATGAATCCGGGGCCATTTCCTCGTGGATCGCGGCGAGTACGTCCTACAGCAATCACGGCCTGATGACCGTGCCGTTCTACATTTTCTATTCGATGTTCGGCTTCCAGCGCGTCGGCGACCTCGCCTGGGCCGCCGGTGATGCCCGCGCTCGCGGTTTTCTGCTGGGCGCTACGGCCGGGCGCACCACGCTCATGGGCGAAGGCTTGCAGCATGACGACGGCCACAGCCACATCCTGGCGTCGGTGATCCCCTGCTGCGTCGCCTATGACCCGACCTTTGCCTACGAGCTGGCGGTGATCATTCGCGAAGGCATGCGGCGCATGTATGTCGAACAGGAGGACATTTACTACTACATCACCCTGCTCAACGAAAACTACCCGCACCCGGCCCTGCCCGAAGGCGTGGAGGATGGGATTCTCAAAGGTTTGTATCCGCTGAGCACGTCCCCGCAGGCGCAGGTGCAATTGATGGGCAGCGGCTCGATCCTGCGCGAAGTGATTGCTGCAGCGCATCTGCTCGACAAAGACTTTGGCGTGGCCAGTAATGTCTGGAGCGCCACCAGCCTGACCGAATTGCGCCGCGACGGGCACGCGGTGGAGCGCTGGAACCTGCTGCATCCACAGGACGAACCGCGTGCGAGCTACGTGGAAACCAGCCTGGCCGCACACCGCGGGCCGGTGGTGGTGGCGACGGACTATATGAAGTTATTCGCCGACCAGATTCGCCCGTTTGTACACGGCCGTCGTTTTGTGGCGCTGGGCACCGATGGCTTTGGGCAATCGGACACCCGCGAAACCCTGCGCGAATTCTTTGAGGTGGACCGCCACTTCATCGTGCTGGCGGCGCTGAAGGCGCTGGCCGATGACGGCGTGATCGGGCGTGACAAGGTGAGCAAGGCCATCAGCCGCTACGGGATCAACGTCGACAAAGCGAACCCCGCAGCGGTCTGAGTTACTGGGCTGGCGTTGGCAGCGGTGGAATCGCCTCTGTCGGCGCCGGCAGGTTCGGGTTGGTCGGCGATGGGGCTGGTTCAGCCACAGGCGCTGGGGTTGGGGCTGGTGTCGCTGCTGGGGTTGCTGCCGGCGCAGGTTCGGCCTGCGGTGCAATAGGTGCGGCCTCAGGCGGCGGTGCCAGCGGCTCCGACACCGTCGGCGCGAGCGGCGCGGCCTTGGAAGCGTCTACTTTATCGGCAGGCTCAGCCTTATCTGCAGCCGCAGCCTTATCTGCAGGCGCAGCCGCTTTCGGCTCCGGCACGCCCAGCTCAGCCTTGGGCTTCTCTGGAATATGCTCGGCCGTCTTCACTTCCTGGGGCAGGAACACATCCACCAGCGAGAAGTAGCGATCGTAAAACTTTGGCGCCGTCACCGTCTCACTCGCCACCTTGACCATCGAATCATCGGTGGAGCCTATCGGCATCGACACCGAGCCCAACACACCCACGCCGAGGCTGGCGGAGTTGTTGACCTTCTTCAGCGCGTAGCGGTCCTGCAAGGCGTTGGCGAACATGGTCGAGTGCTTGGCGCCTTTGCCATCGTCGGCACACACCACGTTGAAGCTGATTTGCAGGTGGGTTTCGCCGGTCTGCTGGAAACTCTTGTTACCCACCACCAGCTTGGGGTCGCTGCTGGTGATGATGTAACCCTGGCTCAACAGCGCACGTCGCGCCGCTTCACAGGCCGCCACATCGCTGACCGGGTAATCACGGGAGAACGTGCCGGAGTCGTCGAAATTTTCATGTTCATAAATAGCGGTCTTGGGGGACGAGCAGCCCGCAGCGCCCGCCAGCACCAGCGCCAACCCGAGGCTACGCAAGTGAAATGATGTCGACATCGATAATCCTGAGGAAAACAGTCAGGGCGCTATTGTGCAACAGAACGCAGGGTTGGCGCGCACATTCCTGTCGGTAAAACGTCACAGCGTTATTGCACCGCGTGCGCAGGAAAAAGCCCGGCGCACATATGGTCGATAAACACCCGCAGCTTGGCCGAGGCAAAGCGACTCGCGGGCCACAGCATCCAGAAACTGCCGCGATGTACCAAATGCTCATCCAGCACCCGTTGCAGGCGCCCCTGGCGCACCGCCTCCTTGACCATGAAGTCCGGCAGGCAGGCGATCCCCAATCCTTCGTGCACCACATAGTTAAGGGATTCGATGGTGGTGCTGATCAGCGGCGCACGTAACACCGGCTCCGCCACGCCGGGCACATGGCGCAGTGGCCAGGGCTCGAGCTTGCCGGTGGCGCAGAATTTGTGGCGCAGGCAGGCGTGGCTGCTCAAATCCTGCGGCTGTTGCGGCGTGCCATGCTGGGCCAGGTAACCCGGCGTGGCCACAAGGACCAATTGGTAATGGCCCAGATGACGCGCCATCAAGCGCGAATCTTCCGGCTTGCCGGTGCGAATCACCGCATCAAAACCTTCCTCGATCACATCGACCATGCGGTCGGAAAAATCCACATCCAGCTCGATGTCCGGGTAGGCGCGCATAAAGTCGCTGAGCACCGGCATCAACAGGCCACGCACCTGCGGCAAGCTGATGCGCAGCGTGCCTCGGGGCGTGGCGCCGGCCTCAGTCAGCTCCTGCTCCGCCGCCTCCACCTCGGCCAGAATCCGCCGCGAGCGCTCAAGAAACAGCGCACCTTCGCCGGTCAGGGTGACGCTGCGTGTGCTGCGATGAAACAACCGCACGCCCAGGCGTTCTTCCATGCGCGCGATGCTTTTGCCCACGGCCGAAGACGACACTCCCAGCACGCGGCCCGCAGCCGTGAAGCTGCGGGTTTCCGCAACCTGTACGAACACCGAAAGGCTACTCAGACTGTCCATCGCCGACCTTCTTTCTGATTGCGGACTTGAATGTCCGATAAGTTCGGAACCTTAGCCTGTTTTTCCGCAACCCACAGCCCTCTACTCTGCCTCCCTGACCTTTTGCATGGAGACGGAACATGAGCGACTGCCCCTCGATTGCCAACCCGGCCATCACGACCGCAAAGGACACACTGCCCCTCGCCGGCTTACTGGCCTTGGCGTGCGCCGGGTTTATCACGATTCTCACCGAGGCCATGCCGGCCGGGCTGCTGCCACAGATGAGCGAGGGGCTGCAGGTTTCGCAGGCATTGGTCGGCCAACTGGTGACCCTGTATGCCCTCGGCTCGTTACTCGCGGCCATTCCCCTGACCTTATTGACCCGAGGCTGGCGGCGGCGCCCCTTGCTGCTGATTGCCATCGGCGGTTTTGCCTTGGTCAACAGCGTGACGGCACTGTCCACCCATTACGGGCTGACCCTGGTCGCGCGGTTTTTTGCCGGCGTCTTCGCCGGGTTGCTCTGGGCGTTGCTGGCCGGGTACGCCAGCCGAATGGTGGCCTCGCACCTGCAAGGCCGAGCGATTGCTGTGGCCATGCTCGGCGCACCGCTGGCCTTGTCGCTGGGCGTACCGGCCGGTACTTTCCTCGGCAGCGCGGTGGGCTGGCGCCTGAGTTTTGCGATCATGACCGGGCTGACGCTGTTGCTGCTGGTGTGGGCACGCTGGCAACTGCCGGACTTCGCCGGTCAAGCGGCGCAAAAGCGCTTGGGTTTGCGCCAGGTCCTGAGCCTGCCAGGCATTCGCCCGGTGCTGTGGGTCACCCTGACCTACGTGCTGGCGCATAACATTCTGTACACCTACATCGCGCCACTGCTGGTGCCTGCCGGGTTAGTCGCCGACATCGACCAGATATTGCTGGTATTCGGCCTCATGGCCTTGCTGAGCATCTGGCTGACGGGCGTGCTGATCGATCAACACTTGCAGCGCCTGCTGATCATCAGTTGCGCGATGTTCGCGGTATCGGCCCTGGCACTGGGTGTGTGGATGACCTCCACCAGTGCGGTATATGCCAGCGTGGCGCTGTGGGGCCTGGCCTTTGGTGGCTTGCCGGCGCTGTTGCAAACGGCGCTGGCCAAGTCTGCCGGTGACTCGGCCGATGCCGCGCAATCGATGCTGGTGACGGTGTGGAACCTGGGAATTGCCGGCGGCGGGCTGGCGGGCGGCCTGTTGCTGCAAACATCGGGGGTCGCGTTGTTCCCGTGGGCGGCTGGCGGATTGATACTGTTGGCAGTGGCCGCGACGCGGCGCATCGCGAGGACAAGCGCTGGATATACGGTTAACCTTGAAACACCCTGAAACTTAATCGGAATTCGCCCGGGTGATCAAACCGTTCATTTCACTGCGCCGCCGCTTTACCTCACTGCGCTGGCGCACCCGGATCACCCTGTGGGCCGGCGCCACCATCGCCGGGCTGATGGTGGTGATGTTTGCGCGCCTGGCTGACGTGGCGCTCACTCAGTTCGCCGCGCAATCCAGCGCCCACCCGTGGCTGCCCTTCTTCTATACACCGCTGGTAGGCATGCTGGTGGTGTGGCTGACCACGCGCTTTTTTGCCGGTGCCCAAGGCAGCGGCATTCCGCAGGTCATCGCCGCCACTCGCCTGGCCAACAAAGGGCAGGACGTCAGCAAGCTGGTGTCCTTGCGCATCGCATTGGCCAAGATCGGCTTGGGCACACTGGCCTTGACCGGTGGTTTTTCTGCCGGGCGCGAAGGGCCGTCCGTACAGGTGGCGGCATCGATCATGCATTTCTGCCATCGCTACCTGCCCAATGCGCGCATCATCCGCAGCGAAGACTTGATACTGGCCGGCGGCGCCGCCGGTATCGCCGCTGCGTTCAATACGCCGCTGGCCGGCATCGCCTTCGCAGTCGAAGAGTTGGGGCGCAAGCTCGAAACCCGCACCAGCGGTGTATTGCTCAGCACGATTATCTTGTCGGGGATGGTCGCGATTGCCTTGCAGGGCAATTACAACTATTTCGGCCACCTGGACGTTGAAGAGATCAAGCTCGACATCATTGTTCCGGTGTTGGCCGCCGGCATTGGTTGCGGCCTGCTCGGCGGGCTGTTCAGCCGCATGCTGCTGTGGCCACAGCGCTACCACCGGTTTGTGCTTTGGGAATGGCGGCGTGCCCACCCGGTGTGGTTCGCCGGGGCGTGTGGGCTGGTGGTGGCAGTGTTGGGTTGGCTCAGCGGCGGAATGTCCTTCGGCAGCGGCTACGGGATTACTTCGCAGATCATTGCTGCCGATGTCGGCTTGCCGTGGCATGCGCCGGTCACGCGTTTTCTGGCCACGGTGGTCACCTATTTTTCCGGTATCCCCGGCGGCATCTTCGCCCCGTCGCTGGCCGTCGGCGCAGCCGTGGGCGCCAACGCTGCAGAGTTTTTCGCGCTGGCAGCGCAACCGATCATTGCGCTGTGCATGGTGGGCTTCCTGGCGGCTGTGACCCAATCGCCGATCACCTCGGCGATCATCGTGATGGAGATGATCGACAGCCACGGGATGGTGATCAGCCTGATGGCGGTGGCGCTGATTGCCAAGGCCGTCAGTTCGCGAATGGGGCCGGAGTTGTACCAGCAATTGGCGCGCGGTTTTCTACACCCAGCGACAAAAAGCCCATAAGCCTGACAACATTGTTTACAACTTAATCATCAACTTCCTATCATCGCCCTGGGTGCGTGACTGCATAGGGCACAACGCAGGTTAAAGCAAAGCATTGGTCGGGCCGCCAATGGAGATTTGTCGTGCCCAAAAAACACTCTGCGATCCCTCGTCCCCAGGCATTGACCGAGGGCGCGCTGTCGGCCCTTGAGCGGTTTTCACGCATCGAAGCGGTCAGCGGCATCGTCCTGCTGCTGGCGGCCATTGCTGCGCTGATCTGGGCCAACGGCCCGGCGGCCGAGTCCTACGAGCACTTCTGGAACACCCTGATTACCCTCGGGCTGGGCGATTTCAGTGTGTCGCGCTCCCTGCATTTTCTGGTCAATGATGGCCTGATGACCATCTTCTTCCTGGTGGTTGGCGCGGAGATACGCCAGGAAATAAAGGACGGCGCACTCGCCAATCTGAAACTGGCGACCCTGCCGCTGGGCGCCGCGCTGGGTGGCGTACTGATGCCAGCCATCCTCTACACCGCGATCAATCATGGCACCGCCGCCGCCAGTGGCTGGGCCGTGCCCACCGCCACCGACATTGCCTTTGCCGTGGGCGTGCTGGCGCTGTTGGGCAAATCGATCCCCAGCGGCGTGCGTGTATTGCTGCTGGCACTGGCCATCATCGATGACATCGTGGCGATCCTGATCATTGCCGTGTTCTTCACTGCCAGCCTCGACTACATGGGCCTGGTGGTGGCCGCAGGTGGGTTGGCCTTAGTGCTGGTGTTCCAACGGATGGGCATCAGCAAAGCGGCGATCTATCTGCTGCCGGGGGCGATTGTCTGGTTCGGCTTGCTCAAGACCGGCGTACACCCGACCCTCGCCGGGGTGATCCTCGGCCTGATGACGCCGGTGAGTTCCAAGCCCACCACTGAACGCCCACTGGACACCATCGGACGTACCTTCAATGAGCTGATGGATCGCCTCTCGCAACCGGCCGAAGACGCGCACCAGGTCGCCAAGCCGCTCAAGCAACTGCGCGAAGCCCAGCGCGAACTGATGCCGCCGGTGCAGCGCGTGCAATCGGCGTTGCACCCGTGGGTCGCATTCGGCGTGATGCCACTGTTCGCCCTGGCCAATGCCGGTGTCAGCCTACAGGGCTTGAACCTTGAGCACCCGCTGCCCCACGGTGTGTTCATGGGCGTGATCGTCGCCTTGGTGATCGGCAAGCCGTTGGGCGTGATGCTGGCGAGTCTCACGCTGGTCAAACTCAATATCTGCAAGCTGCCCGACGGTGTCACCTGGAGCGGTGTCGGCCTGGTTGGCCTGCTGGCGGGGATTGGTTTTACCATGTCGATCTTTATCTCGTCCCTGGCCTTCTCCGACCCGGAACTGTTGGCAGCGGCCAAACTGAGTGTGTTGACGGCCTCGACCGTGGCAGCGGTGATTGGGCTGAGCTGGGGGAAACTGAAATTCTGAGCCGATCTACGCGGCCCGCTTTCTGCACTTGCGTACGGGTGACGCAGAGCGTCACGGGATGCATTACCACGCAGAGGGTGGGAACGATCAGTTCTGAGCCGATCATTGCGCAAAAAAAAGCCCCCGGTCCTTTCAGACCGGGGGCTTTTTTTCAAACCAACATCAGAACTTCTTGATGTCAGCCTTGGTTTCCAACTGCTTACGGTAGGCAGCAAAGTCCTGCTGGCCAACACGCGATGCGAGGAAGCGGCGGTATTGCGCCTTTTCTTCGTCGGTAGGGGCTGCGGCTTCGTTGACGCCGTTCAAGCGCACGATCACCAGACTACCGTCAGCCAAGGTCACGGTGGTGAAGGTCGGCTTGTCCTTGGCCGCAGGCTTAGGCATGCGGAACAGGGCTTGCAGCACGGCCGGCTCGATCGCTTCAGCGTTACGGGTAGCCGCTTCAGTCACCTTCCAGGCCTGGCCGTCGATCGGCTGGTTCAACGGGGTCTTGCCGTCACGCAGGCTGGCGATCAACTCGTCGGCATGGGTTTTGGCAGCCGCGATGGCGCGCTCTTTGGTCATCTGGGTGCGGATCGCAGCCGACACGCTTTCCAGCGGCAGTTGCGTAGGCTTCAGATGCTCTTTGGCACGCAGCACGATGATGGTTTCCGGGTCCAGCTCGATAGCGCTGCTGTTGGCACCTTCATCCAGCACTTCCGGGCTGAATGCAGCGGTGACCACAGCACGGTTGGCGGCAACACCTTCGCCACCTTCACGGCCAAACGGCGCGGAAGTGTGTACGGTCAGCTTCAGGTCGGACGCCGGCTGAGCCAGGTCGGAGGCTTCGAATGCCGCATCTTCCAATTGCTTGGTCGCCTCGACATAACGCTGCTCGACCTGTTGGGTCTTGAGCTCACGGGTCAGCTTGTCTTTCAGGCTGGCAAACGATGGCACTTCAGGTGCTTCAACGCCTAACAGCTTGATCAGGTGCCAACCGAAGGTGGTACGTACCGGCGCCGACACCTGGTCCTTGTTCAAGGCATACAGGGGGGTTTCGAAGTCCGGGTCGTAGACGCCAGGGCCGGCAAAGCCCAAGTCACCGCCATTGTTGGCCGAACCTGGATCCTGGGAGAACTCCTTGGCCAGGGCTTCGAATTTCTCACCCTTGGCCAGGCGTGCCTGGATGTCTTCGATCTTGGCCTTGGCTTGCGCGTCGGTGGTCTTGTCGTTGACTTCGATCAGAATGTGCGCGGCACGACGCTGTTCAGCGAGGTTGGCGGTTTCTTTCTGATAGGCAGCCTGCAGATCTTCGTCCTTCACAGTAACCTGATCGAAGAAGGACGACTTCTTCAGTTCCAGGTAATCGATGACCACTTGATCCGGGGTCATGAACTCTTTGGCGTGCTGGTCGTAGTAAGCCTTGACCTCGTCGTCGGTGAGCTTCACCGCCGTAGGGTCGGTCTTGATGTTGACGGTGGCAAAATCGCGGGTCTGTTTTTCCAGACGGGCGAAAGCCAGCACCTCGGCATCGGTGACGAAACCACTGCCGGCGATGCCTGCGCGAACCTGGCCGATCAGCATTTCCTGGGTCAGCATCTGACGGAATTGCATACGGGTGTAGCCCAACTGACGGATCACCTGGTCAAAGCGTTCGGCACTGAACTTGCCGTCCACCTGGAATTCCGGCGTCTGCAGGATCACTTGGTCCAGCGCAGCTTCAGAGAAGCCGAACTTGGAATCCGCGGCGCCTTGCAGCAACAGCTTGCGATCGATCAGGCCCTTCAGAGCCGCTTCGCGCAGCAGCTTTTCGTCCAGCAGCGAGGCATCGAAATCCTTGCCCAGCTGTTGCATAAGCTGGCGACGTTGCATGTCGACGGCCTGGCCCAGTTCGGTCTGGGTGATTTCTTCACCGTTGACCTTGGCCACGTCCTGCTTGTTGTTACCCGAAGCCTGAAAAATGGCCTCGATACCGGTGAACGCCATCAAAGCGACGATGATCCCGATAATGGTCTTGGCAATCCAGCCTTGTGAATTGTCCCTGATATTTTGCAGCATGCGTCCCCCAGAAACGGTTGATCTTCAAAAATTAGGCAACCGTGGAGCGTGGGTAGAGTCCGGATAGAAGAAAGGCGCATCCGAGGATGCGCCTTCTCGTAACTGGCGGAGCGGACGGGGTTTTGAACCAACACCCCAGGCCCTGGCGACCCGATGGATACGTGGGTCAGCTGCCGCTCCGCTGCCAGGCCAGACCTGCGTCTGACCCGGGTAGGCAAGGCTTGAACGAAGCTTAGTTAACCGCTTCTTTCAGGGCTTTACCGGCTTTGAAACCTGGTTTTTTGGCAGCAGCGATTTGCAGTGCTTTGCCAGTCTGTGGGTTACGGCCAGTGCGAGCTGGGCGGTCAGTCACAGAGAAAGTACCGAAGCCTACCAGTACCACGGAGTCGCCGGCCTTCAGAGCGCCAGTGACGGATTCGATTACTGCGTCCAGCGCACGGCCAGCAGCAGCTTTCGGGATATCAGCGGATGCGGCGATAGCATCAATCAGTTCCGACTTGTTCACTCTAAGTCCCCTTATATATCTATTGAGTATGATTCTAAGTTTTTTGGTGAAAGCAAAAACCAGTGCTGAATGGCCTACAGACACTTAAGAGCCGCTTTATAACAAGGGCTCTAAAAAGCTGTCAAGGAAGCCCCCAGGCTCATTCGCATTAATGCGTGCTAATTCTTTCCTTGGAATCGGACTCGCGTTTTTCATCCTTCGCGACAATCTCCGGAGCCACATCCGGCAAGGGCTCCGGCGCGTATTGCAACGCAATTTGCAGGACCTCGTCAATCCATTTAACCGGTTTAATCTGAAGATCCTGCTTGATATTGTCAGGAATTTCCTTCAAGTCGCGAACATTCTCTTCCGGAATGATCACGGTCTTGATACCGCCTCGGTGTGCAGCGAGCAATTTCTCTTTCAGACCACCGATGGCCAATACCTGACCCCGCAGGGTAATTTCCCCGGTCATCGCCACATCGGCACGCACAGGAATGCCAGTCAGTGCCGACACCAGTGCCGTGCACATGCCTACACCGGCGCTAGGGCCGTCTTTAGGGGTCGCCCCTTCCGGCATGTGGATGTGGGTGTCGTGCTTCTCGTGGAAGTCCAGGGGGATCCCCAGGCTCTTGGCGCGGCTGCGCACCACGGTCTGCGCGGCGGTGATCGACTCGACCATCACATCACCCAACGAGCCCGTCTTGATAAGCTGACCTTTGCCCGGGATCACCGCAGCTTCGATGGTCAGCAATTCGCCGCCCACCTGGGTCCACGCCAGGCCAGTCACCTGCCCTACCTGGTCCTGCTGCTCAGCCAGGCCGTAACGGAATTTCTTCACGCCCAGGAAGTGCTCCAGGGAATCGGCAACCACCTTCACCGAGAAGCGTTTTTCCAGCGCGTGTTCTTTGACCGCTTTGCGGCAGATCTTCGCAATCTGACGCTCAAGGCCACGCACGCCGGCTTCGCGGGTGTAGTAACGCACGATGTCGCGGATCGCTTCGACCTCAAATTCGATCTCGCCTTTTTTCAGGCCATTGGCCGAGATCTGCTTGGGCGCGAGGTATTTGACGGCGATGTTGATCTTCTCGTCTTCGGTGTAACCCGGCAGACGAATCACCTCCATCCGGTCCAGCAGGGCTGGCGGGATATTCATGGAGTTGGAGGTGCACAGGAACATTACGTCGGACAAGTCGTAGTCGACTTCCAGGTAATGGTCGTTGAAATTATGGTTCTGCTCGGGGTCGAGCACTTCGAGCAATGCCGAGGCCGGATCGCCACGCATGTCGCTGCCCATTTTGTCGATTTCATCGAGCAGGAACAGCGGGTTGCGTACACCCACCTTTGTCATTTTTTGAATCAATCTTCCTGGCATCGAACCGATGTAAGTACGCCGATGACCACGAATTTCCGCTTCATCACGCACACCACCGAGGGCCATACGCACAAACTTACGGTTAGTGGCACTGGCAATCGACTCGGCCAGGGAGGTCTTACCCACACCCGGAGGGCCGACCAGGCACAACACCGGGCCACGAATTTTCTTCACGCGCTTTTGCACGGCGAGGTATTCGAGGATACGTTCTTTGACTTCTTCGAGGCCGTAGTGGTCGGCGTCAAGAATTTCTTCGGCACGGGCCAGGTCCAGGCGCACTTTGGTCTGAGCCTTCCACGGCACCTGCACCAGCCAGTCGATGTAGGAACGCACCACCGTGGCTTCCGCTGACATCGGCGACATTTGCTTGAGCTTGTTCAGCTCAGCCGTGGCCTTGGTCAGGGCATCTTTGGGCAGGCCAGCGGCGTCGATGCGCTTTTTCAGCTCTTCGACTTCGTTATGGCCTTCTTCGCTGTCGCCGAGTTCTTTCTGAATGGCCTTCATCTGCTCATTCAGGTAGTACTCGCGCTGGCTGCGCTCCATTTGTTTCTTCACGCGACCACGGATGCGTTTCTCAACCTGCAGCAGGTCGATTTCACCATCCAGCAACGCCAGCACGTGTTCGACACGGGCCGGCAGGTCGATGATTTCAAGGATGTCTTGCTTCTGCTCGATCTTGAGCGCCATGTGCGCGGCCATGGTGTCGACCAGGCGGCTTGGCTCATCGATGCTGTTGAGGGACGACAGCACCTCAGCCGGGACTTTCTTGCCCAGTTGCACATACTGTTCGAACTGCGAAAGCAGGCTGCGCACAAACACTTCGGATTCGCGCTCAGGGGCTTCGACTTCGTCGATCAGCGCCACTTCGGCGCGCAGGTGGCCGTCCACCTCCATAAAACGCTCTACTGCGCCGCGCTGCTCACCTTCGACCAGCACCTTGACGGTGCCATCGGGCAGCTTGAGCAGTTGCAATACGGTCGCAATGGTGCCGACGCGATACAGGGCATCTTCGCCTGGATCATCATCAGCAGGATTCTTCTGGGCCAACAGCAGGATCTGCTTGTCGCCCGTCATCGCAGCCTCGAGGGCTTCGATAGACTTCTCGCGCCCCACGAACAGCGGGATAACCATGTGCGGATAGACGACGACATCACGCAACGGCAGGAGAGGCAATTCAATGGTTGTCTTCATGATTTCGCCTCTATGACAGTTGAAAAATTAGCTTGAAACCAAGATGGGGGCTGTACGCAAAAAAAACAAGCTCAATGCCAGCAGTTAAACGCATGAATAAACGCGAATTTAACCGCAGAACACAAACCGCCCCGAAAAAACGCCACATAAAAAGAAAGGGCCTCGAAAGGCCCTTGCTTGTACTGCGACGGCTTGACGCTTACGCGTCAGGTGCAGCCTTGGCAGCCGGCTCACTGTTTTCGTAGATATACAGTGGCTTGGACTTGCCTTCGATAACGCTTTCGTCGATCACCACCTTGCTCACCTCGGACTGCGAGGGGATTTCGTACATGGTGTCGAGCAACACGCCTTCGAGGATCGAACGCAGGCCACGTGCACCGGTCTTGCGCTCCAGTGCCCGCTTGGCCACTGACTTGAGTGCGTCGGTACGGAACTCGAGGTCTACACCTTCCATCTCGAACAGCTTGGCGTATTGCTTGGTCAGGGCGTTTTTCGGCTCGGTGAGGATCTGAATCAGAGCAGCCTCATCCAGTTCGTCCAACGTGGCCAGGACCGGCAGACGGCCTACGAATTCCGGGATCAGACCGAACTTGACCAAATCGTCAGGCTCGACTTCACGCAGGGACTCGCCCACCTTCTTGCCTTCTTCCTTGCTGCGCACTTCTGCACCGAAACCGATGCCGCCACGGGTGGAACGTTGCTGAATAACTTTTTCCAGCCCCGAGAACGCACCGCCACAGATGAACAGAATGTTACGCGTATCAACCTGAAGGAATTCCTGCTGCGGGTGCTTGCGGCCGCCTTGTGGCGGTACGGAAGCAACCGTGCCTTCAATCAGTTTCAACAGGGCTTGCTGCACGCCTTCACCGGAAACGTCCCGAGTGATCGACGGGTTGTCGGACTTGCGCGAAATCTTGTCGATTTCGTCGATGTAGACAATACCCATCTGGGCCTTCTCTACGTCGTAGTCGCATTTTTGCAGCAACTTCTGAATGATGTTCTCGACATCTTCACCCACGTAACCAGCCTCGGTGAGGGTGGTGGCGTCGGCGATGGTGAACGGAACGTTCAGCAGGCGAGCGAGGGTCTCTGCAAGCAGGGTTTTACCCGAGCCTGTAGGACCGATCAGCAAGATGTTGCTCTTGCCGAGTTCGACTTCATCGCCTTTCTTGTCACGCTGGTTCAAGCGCTTGTAGTGGTTGTACACCGCTACCGCCAGAACCTTTTTTGCACGCTCTTGACCAATCACATACTGATCAAGGATGCCGCTGATTTCTTTAGGCGAAGGCAATTTATGCGCGCTGCTCTCGGCCTGGGCTTCCTGCACCTCCTCGCGGATGATGTCATTGCACAGGTCGACGCACTCGTCGCAGATAAACACCGAGGGGCCGGCAATCAATTTGCGTACTTCATGCTGGCTTTTGCCGCAGAAGGAGCAATAGAGCAGCTTGCCGTTGTCCTCGCCGTTGCGGGTGTCAGTCATTCGTTCGATCCAAATCCGATAGGCTTGCAACACAAGATGAAGGCTTATGCGGGCTTTTTCAAGCCCGCCGGTGGTCGGACATGCCGACCAGCCTTATTTTGCGGTGCTTATATTAAGCGGGGCGCTTTTCGATCACTGCGTCGATCAACCCGTATTCACGAGCCGCTTCAGCGCTCATGAAATTGTCGCGGTTGGTGTCACGCTCGATTTCTTCCAGGGTGTGCCCGCTGTGCTTGGCCATCAGCGTGTTCAGACGCTCACGAATAAACAGGATTTCCTTGGCGTGGATTTCGATGTCCGACGCCTGGCCCTGGAAACCGCCCAACGGCTGGTGAATCATCACGCGCGAGTTAGGCAGGCAGTAACGCTTGCCCTCGGCACCTGCGGTCAGCAGGAACGCGCCCATGCTGCACGCCTGGCCGATGCACGTGGTCGACACGTTTGGCTTGATGAACTGCATGGTGTCGTAGATCGACATGCCTGCAGTGACCGAACCGCCCGGGGAGTTGATGTAAAGATGGATGTCCTTGTCCGGGTTTTCCGCTTCAAGGAACAGCAGTTGCGCACAGATCAGGTTGGCCATGTAGTCCTCTACCGGGCCGACCAGAAAAATCACTCGTTCCTTGAGCAGGCGCGAGTAGATGTCATAGGCGCGTTCGCCACGAGCAGATTGCTCGACAACCATCGGGACCAAGCCGCCAGCGGCCTGGATATCAGAGTTCTGCTGAATATAGGAATTACGGAACATGCTCTGCAGTTACTCCCAAATAGTCATGTCTTGAAAACGCATAAGCCAGCGCGAGGCTGGCTTATGGTTATATTTCGAACGAGTTGGACAATCAGTCGGCTTGTGCTGCTTCCGCCGGTTTGACCGCTTCTTCGTAAGAGACCGCTTTGTCGGTCACCTTAGCCTTCTGCAGAACAGTATCCACAACTTGTTCTTCCAGCACAACCGAACGTACTTCGTTCAGTTGCTGGTCGTTCTTGTAGTACCAAGCCACGACCTGCTCAGGCTCCTGGTAGGCCGAAGCCATTTCCTGGATCATTTCGCGAACGCGATCTTCGTCAGGCTTGAGGTCGAATTGCTTGACCACTTCAGCCACGACCAGACCCAGTACAACGCGGCGCTTGGCTTGCTCTTCGAACAGCTCGGCCGGCAGTTGGTCAGGCTTGATGTTGCCACCGAACTGCTGAACCGCTTGAACGCGCAGGCGATCCACTTCGTTGGACAGCAGGGCCTTAGGCACTTCGATCGGGTTGGCGGCCAGCAGACCATCCATCACCTGGTTCTTGACCTTGGACTTGATGGCCTGACGCAGCTCACGCTCCATGTTCTTGCGAACTTCGGTGCGGAAGCCCTCGATGCCGGTTTCCTTGATACCGAACTGGGCGAAGAATTCTTCGTTCAGCTCAGGCAGCTTAGGCTCGGAAACGCTGTTGACGGTCACGGTGAACTCGGCGGCTTTGCCGGCCAGGTCCAGGTTCTGGTAGTCAGCCGGGAAAGTCAGGTTCAGAACACGCTCTTCACCGGCCTTGGCGCCAACCAGGCCGTCTTCGAAGCCCGGGATCATGCGGTTGGAACCCAGCACCAGTTGGGTGCCCTTGGCGGAGCCGCCAGCGAATGCTTCGCCGTCAACCTTGCCAACGAAATCGATGTTCAGCTGGTCTTCGTTCTGGGCAGCACGGTCGGCCACTTCAAAACGGGTGTTCTGCTTGCGCAGGATTTCCAGCATGTTGTCCAGGTCGGCATCTGCCACGTCAGCGCTCAGGCGCTCAACGGCGATGTCTTCGAAACCGGCAACGGTGAATTCCGGGAACACTTCGAATACGGCTACGTATTCCAGGTCTTTACCGGCTTCCAGGGACTTAGGCTCGATCGAAGGCGAACCCGCTGGGTTCAGCTTGTGCTCGACAACGGCTTCGTAGAAGGAAGCCTGGATCACGTCACCAACAGCTTCCTGACGCGCATCGGCACCAAAACGACGCTTGATTTCGCTCATTGGCACTTTGCCTGGACGGAAACCAGCGATCTTGGCCTTTTGGGCAGTCTGCTGCAGACGCTTGTTGACCGCAGTCTCAATACGCTCTGCCGGCACGGTGATGCTCAGGCGGCGCTCGATGGCAGTAGTATTTTCAACAGAAACTTGCATGGATATTCCTCGTTGCACAGACGTTAGCCGGCCGTTTCCGACCCCAGAATGTCGGGTAGAGATGGGCCATTACTGGCCCATCTCCCCCTAAGAACCGTACGTGCGAGTTTCCCCGCATACGGCTCGGGCCTAATCAAAACCCCCGGTAAGGGGAGCCGGTTTGTTCACTGTCAATCCGCGAGCGTGTAGCCGCTGGTGACAAAGGGGGTGCAATAGTACCCGGTTATTTAGGGAGTCTCCACCGCCTTTTGTGCGGTACAGAATGTGGTGATCATGCCACCCCGTCTCCTTCGTAATCGGTAACTTACATATTGGACACAATCCTTTCTGACTCTGGAAAAGGCTCAAGATTTGCTTACGGTACGCCAGCCTTTTGAGCATCTGTTCCATACGCCTTTTCTCACCCATTTCCTCCATAGAAGGATCGAAGGGGTTGTACTCCCCACTCACCTTCTTGTGTCGTTCGATCGGAGTGCTCGCTAGCGAGTACAACTCGATCGTTCGCATCTCTCCCTTGTCATTCATCGTCGCGGTAGCAAACACCCCTTTCCGCCCCTTCATGGGTTTAAAGTATTTCGCTCCGATCCACTGGAGTGTTTTCTTAGGGTGTCGCCGTTTTGCCCAACGCCATAGAGCCAGAAAGATCATGTAATCCATGCGGCTATACGCTTTCTTGGCTACCACAGGCTGGTGATAGAACGCCCAGCCACGCAGTATCGGATTCAGCTGTCGGATCAGATCCTCCTGCCTTACCGTTTTGCTGGTACTGATGACCTCCCTTACCTTGCTATAGAACGCTTTCACGTTTTTCTTGCTTGGCTTGATCAGAAGCTTCCCATCGTACTTGCGGAAATTCCAACCTAGAAAGTCAAAGCCTTCCTTTATATGGACGACACGCGTCTTCTCGAGTGACAACTGCAGCCCCCGCACTGCTAGGAACTGCTCTACCCAAGGTCTGACTTCAGTTTCCAGCACCTCTCGCGAGGTTCCGGTTATCACAAAGTCATCCGCGTAACGCACCACATTGATTTTCAGCTTCTTGGCCTTGGTCACACCCAGATGTTGCTTAAGTTGTGACTCCAGCCCATCCAGCACCAGATTCGCCAAGCTGGGCGAGACAATCCCGCCCTGTGGCGTACCGGCATCCGTTGCCTGTAGCTGGCCTTTATGAATCACGCCAGCTTTCAACCATTTTCGGAGAACCACCTTATCCGTTGGGACGTTGGTGATAAGCCAGTCATGATTGATATGGTCAAAGCAGCCTTTGATGTCCGCCTCCAAAACCCATTGGGCCGAAACCTTCTTGGATAGGCATACGAACAACTGCCCCATTGCATCCGCCGTAGATCGCTCGATCCTAAAGCCGTAGCTGTTTGGATCGCCGGTGGTTTCTGCAATGGGTGCCAGAGCAAGCAAATACAACGCCTGCATTGCCCTGTCCGTCATGGTCGGAATGCCCAGAGGGCGCTCCTTTCCATTTGACTTCGGAATAAACACACGCCGTAAAGGCCGTGGCTTATAACCGTGGCGCCTCAACCCATTTGCCGCCTTCCATTTGGCATCGGGTGTATCCCAGAGCACGCGGTCGACTCCCGCCGTGCGCTTACCCTGGTTTTCAGTGACTCGCCGTACGGCCAAGTATCTGGCCGAGCGTGAGCGGGTCAGCATCCGCTGCAAGGCTTTCACCCTGCGCCAGTTGCCTTCCCGACAAGCCTTCGCAATCCGTATCTGCATCGCCCGGACATTCCGCTGAACACGCCACCAATCGATGTCATGCCATTGTTGCGGAGCGCCGGAAGGCGCAGACACGGCCAATTGGCTATGTTCTAACATGCTGCCTTCCTCTCAAGTTGCCCCAAGCGAAAGACGCACACATCCCCTGACGGGAATGGACGCTCCCGCCAGGGCTGGATTAATAGAAGATCCGTTACAGCTGGATCTCTAGGTTTATTGAGACAGGTTCACTCAGAGTTCATGCGACGAAAGACCACGCAGAAGTCTGCCCGGTTTCCCGTGGAGCAATGTTCCAGCCCCTATCCAGGCCATTACAGCCCGGCTTTCGCTTTCTCTGCGATCCCATACCCGCACAGCCAACGGATCACCTTGCGGTTCACCTGCCCGAAGGCAGCTATACGGGCTTACCACGTTCCCTGCCTGTCACACGACTGGGTTAGAGTCTGCCTATTCGCCGGCGACCTTATGTGACGACGTGTTCCGACCCTTGACCAGAACAACCGGTCGCATCACCTTTTTGGTTAATGCCTATCAGCAGATTAGGCACCGTAATGCTGACGACGTTTATTAGCAGTTCACTTGTGTTACCCATACCAGCCAGCCTAGCGCCTCAACCCGGTACTGCTCCGAGCATCTGCGCTCCGCCTCACGGCGAAGACGCACCCATACGGGGGCTACATTGTTGGAAGAGCTTCACACCCCACCGTTACCAGTGACGCATGTCTTCCTAGGCTATCGTTGGTCGCACAACGAGTCCGCTGCCACTCCAAACAGGCAATGGTTGGACAATGACAGACAGAGCTTTCGCTCATGTCTCCGGTTTGATGTGAACAGGGACTGCCGAGGCAGCATGCTCAAAGAATTGTTACCTCCTGTTTCAAAAGCAGGAGGGAACCCCAGCGGGGATTCTCTCCCGCATGGGTTTAGCCCTGAATAGGGCTGATGTGTAGTAGGCACTCCAATACCGGAAATCCAGTACTGCGGTCGAGCCACCGAGCGCTAATCGACCTTGAGTTTGCCACCGCCGCTGCGGCAAGTCCTTGAAGGCATTGGACTTCTGGGAGGGTTTTGTTTCTTGGGGTTGGGTACCCAAGCTCTCGGCTCTCTTTCGAAAACCCTTCAAGATGACTCTACACCTCGAAGTTTAGGAGACACGCCACGCGTGTCGCACCAAGGGCATGCATTCTAGTGGGTCAAACTCAAGAAGTCACCCTACTGAAAACGGGTGGAAAAACAGCAGGCCATTTATAGGTTCAAGTGCACGCATGCACCTTATCCCGTTAGCAAATACAGCGCATCACGCCAGGGCTCTAGGCCAGCCCTTCTATATATAGAAGAGGCTGGATGCACACCCCGGCGGGCGACCCTGCAAGCAAGGTCGAAGGGTGTGGCGGCAGCATCGAGAAACACAAATACGATGAAACGCCCTACCCTGAAAACTCAAAACGCTCAAACAAAAACGGCACAGCCCTTTTTCAGGTACTGCGCCGTTATTCGCTATTAAATAGCTGTACCGACCCTTATATAGCCGCGGATCAGTCCTACACGCTCAAAACCGGCAACGATTCTAACGCCAAGGCATTGAGAATGCTTGTTTTTTCTTGACGTCAATCCACGCCACAGGCCTGGTGCCGATCGATGGCGGCAAAAACCCGACTGCGCGCCCGGTGCAGCAGCACCCGCGCGTTGCACAGACTCACGCCCAGCAACTCGGCAATCTCCTCAAGTTCAAGCCCTACCCGCTCACGCAGCACAAGTGCAGCGCTCTGAAGCGTCGACAGCTCCTGCAACGCGCGCTCGATACAGGCGCGCAGTTCGTCTTCACTGACCAGCGCCTCGGGCGTGTCTTCATGCCAACCTGCCGGTGCCGACAGCCACTGGCCACTGGCGGCGCAAAAGCGCTCCTGCCCCAGCGAGTCATCGAAAAACACCTCGCGCCGACTCCGACCATAGCGACCCTTGGCTTTATTGGCCGTAATCGTCAGCACCCAGGTCTTCAGGCTGGAGCGCCCCTGAAAACCACTCAGCCCGCGCACAATCGCCAACCAGGCATCTTGCACCACATCATCCACATGCCGATGCCCGGCAATCGCCGAGGCCACCGCACGCATCGCGCCCTGATGGGTGTTGACCAGGTCGCAATAAGCCGATTGCTCCCCCAACAGCAGGCGCACGAGCAAATGCGCCTCGCCAACCGCCATTCCCTGACTTTGATCCTGCTGTTGTGCCAACATTTTTCAGACCCTCCACGTAGCAGCGGATGAGGATCCAGACCCGTCCACGGTCATCCTCATCAGTACATACGCGGCTGGGCATTTTTTGGATGCAAAAAAAAGCGCCAGATCATTGATCTGGCGCTTTTTAAAATATGGGGTGGACGAAGGGGATCGAACCCTCGACAACGGGAGTCACAATCCCGTGCTCTACCAACTGAGCTACGCCCACCATATTGCATCAACAAGGAACTCGAACACCTTCCTTGTCTGGCCTCACCTTGCCGAATGGCCGGGTGACGCTTAATTGGTGCGGATGAAGAGACTCGAACTCTTACGCCTCGCGGCGCTGGAACCTAAATCCAGTGTGTCTACCAATTCCACCACATCCGCGCTTGAAGCTCTTAAAGCAAAGGCGCCAGACGATTAATCTGGCGCCTTTTAAATATGGGGTGGACGAAGGGGATCGAACCCTCGACAACGGGAGTCACAATCCCGTGCTCTACCAACTGAGCTACGCCCACCATATAACGCTACTTGTGCCAAAGCTGCCTAATGGCGCACCCGGCAGGACTCGAACCTGCGACCATCCGCTTAGAAGGCGGATGCTCTATCCAGCTGAGCTACGGGCGCCTTATTAATCTGTACTCGTTGAAGATTACAAACTAAGTGCTTCCAGCCTTGCAGAACAGCTCTATCTGCTCGACCTTCTTAACCAGTGCTAGGCTGTGCCCGACAAGTGCGACGAATAGTATAGACGGCCTTGATACCCGTCAAATCTTTTTTAAAAAAAACTGATTTTATTTAAGGGGTTAGGGCAATTTGCAGACCAAGCGCCTTTGCCCTCACGTCATGGCGTGCGAGAATGCGCGCACTTTTCTTCCCCCTCTCGATGGTTAATCACGCGTAATGACTGCACAACTTATCGACGGCAAATCAATCGCCGCCAGCCTGCGCCAGCAGATCGCCAAACGAGTCACCGAGCGCCGCCTGCAAGGCCTGCGCACGCCTGGCCTCGCGGTGATCCTGGTCGGCAGCGATCCTGCCTCTCAGGTTTATGTCTCGCACAAGCGTAAAGACTGTGAAGAGGTCGGCTTTATTTCCAAGGCTTACGACTTGCCTTCCGAGACCACCCAGCAGGCGCTTACCGACCTGATCGACGGCCTCAACGACGACCCGGCCATCGACGGCATCCTGCTGCAACTGCCGCTGCCCGAGCATCTGGACGCCTCCAAACTGCTGGAGCGCATCCGCCCGGACAAAGACGTCGACGGCTTCCACCCCTACAACGTCGGCCGTCTGGCCCAGCGTATCCCGCTGCTGCGCCCCTGCACGCCCAAAGGCATCATGACCCTGCTGGAAAGCACCGGTGTCGACCTGTACGGCCTCGACGCAGTAGTGGTCGGCGCCTCCAACATCGTCGGTCGCCCGATGGCCATGGAACTGCTGTTGGCCGGCTGCACCGTGACCGTCACCCACCGTTTCACCAAGGATCTCGCCGGCCACGTCGGCCGCGCCGACCTGGTCGTTGTCGCCGCCGGCAAGCCGGGCCTGGTCAAAGGTGAGTGGATCAAGGAAGGCGCGATCGTCATTGACGTGGGCATCAACCGTCAGGAAGACGGCAAACTGGTGGGTGACGTGGTGTACGAAACCGCCCTGCCCCGTGCCGGCTGGATCACTCCGGTGCCAGGCGGTGTTGGCCCGATGACCCGTGCGTGCCTGCTGGAAAACACCCTGTATGCCGCAGAAAGCCTGCACGGCTAATAACCAGCCGTACTGAAAAAGCCCTGCCTTATCGCAGGGCTTTTTATTGCCCGGCTAAAAACCCTTTTTTTCTTAGTTTTTAAGCACTTTCGTCTGGATCTAGAAGAACATTCGACAGTTCTTCGTCCATACTCCTAAAATGTAACGGCATTTATCAAAAAACCGTTTCCCGACGGCATTTCCTTACTTTTTTAGCGAGTTCACCCGCGTGAAAATTCGTCTCTCTCTTGTCAGCCTATTTTTTGCATTTACAGGCACCTTCGCGCACGCCAGCGAAACCACCCTCGCCCCGCGTGATACCTCCAAACTGCAGATCGCTTCCGGCAGCGCCATACTGGTCGACCTGCAGACCAATAAAGTCATCTACGCCAGCAACCCCGATGTGGTGGTGCCGATTGCCTCCGTCAGCAAACTGATGACCGGCCTGATCGTACTCGAAGCCAAACAGAACATGGATGAGTACATCGACATCAACATCAAGGACACGCCAGAAATGAAAGGCGTGTTCTCCCGGGTGAAAATCGGCAGCGAAATGCCGCGCAAGGAAATGCTGCTGATCGCCCTGATGTCCTCGGAAAACCGCGCCGCCGCCAGCCTGGCCCACCACTACCCAGGCGGCTACCCGGCGTTTATTGCAGCGATGAACGCCAAGGCCAAGGCGCTGGGCATGACCAGCACGCACTACGTGGAGCCCACCGGGCTGTCGATTCACAACGTTTCCACCGCCCGCGACCTGAGCAAGCTGCTGGCCGCCGCGCGTAAATACCCGATGTTGAGCCAATTGAGCACCACCAAGGAAAAGACCGTGGCGTTCCGCAAGCCTAACTACACCTTGGGTTTCTCCAACACTGACCACCTGATCAACCGCGCCAACTGGGACATCAAGCTGACCAAGACCGGCTTCACCAACCAGGCCGGCCACTGCCTGGTGCTGGTGACCAGCATGGGCAACCGCCCGGTGTCGCTGGTGATCCTTGATGCGTTCGGCAAGTTCACCCACTTTGCTGATGCCACGCGTATTCGCAACTGGGTCGAAACCGGGCGTAGCGGTTCGGTGCCGGATGTGGCGTTGCGCTACAAGGCCGACAAGAACCTGAAGAATCGCCCGAACGCGGCTGAAGTGCGACGTTAGAAACACATGGTTTTAATGTGAGGTGGGGCTTGATTGGGGGTTGGGTGTACATATCCGTTGTTGCGGTAACGGCTACTTAGGGTTCCGCCCTTACGGCGGGTCACTTTTGTAAAGACACAAAAGTAACCAAAAAGTCTTCGCCCCACCACTTGGCACCTCGCTAAGGCTCGGTGTGCCCTCACTCCGGCCATCGTGGTTAACGGGGCGTCTCAGATCAAAATCAAGATCAAGATCTACAGCACGGCGGCCTGAAAGCCGACCTGAGTGGTTGAATCAAAAGCCAGATCAGGTGCAAAGCAAAAGCCTCTCTACCTGATGCAACTCGGTCTAAATAATGTGGGAGCGGGCTTGCTCGCGAATGCGGTGTGCCAGTGACAGATAAATTGACTGACCCACCGCATTCGCGAGCAAGCCCGCTCCCACAGTTGACCGCATGCAGCTTTGAAAATGAGGTCGGCTGTGGATTTGAATGCACTGAAGAGCTGCTTTTCTGTGGGAGCTGGCTTGCCTGCGATGCAGACACCTCGGTACATCAGGTACACCGAGTTGATGCCATCGCAGGCAAGCCAGCTCCCACCTTTGACCGAGTTTGACTCCGCTGTTGCTGTTGCTGTTGCTCTGGCTCTTACATCCTTTTCGATGACGAAGTCAGCGGTCTTTTGATCTGCGCTTTTGATCTTGATCTTGATCTGAAATCGCCCCGTTAAACACGATGGCCGCAATTCGACAGTGATTTGGGGGGTAAACCGGCAGGGATGCCGGTTTAGCCGCGCTGGGCCAAGGAGGCACCGAGTGTTGGGGCGAAGACTTTTTGGTTACTTTTGTCTGGGCCGGCATTCCGGTCTTTACAAAAGTGACCCGCTGTAAGAGCGGAGCCATAGGCCGCCGTTACCTAAATAACGAATATGTACCCATGGACCAAACACCCCAACTTTCCGTGCTTTTCACTTCCGCTCTGCCAACACCTTAAGCGCCTGCGCCGCCGCCTGCTCCTGCCCGGCCTGGGCTGTGGCATTGGCAGAATCGCGCCAGCGCTGCACATCCACATTCGCCGGCAACTGGCTCGGGCGCTGGGTCAAAATCGCCCAGTGCCCCGCGCTCTTCCACGCCGACTCAAAATCACTGAAGCTCATCAACAGCCGTCGGTCCATGCCCGAGCGCAGCAGCACCGTGCTCTTTTGCTGGTTGAACCCCACCACCACGACATAACGCGTACCCGACCACATGCTCGGATTAATCCGCGCCATCACCGGGTAACCCGCCGCCACTTGCGCCAACACGGCCGTCAACTGGCTGTCCAGCGGGTACACCATCAGCCCGTATTCACGCGCCAGCACCTGCATGTTGCGCTCAAGGTTCGCCTCGCCGCCCGGCAAGTGCAGCGGTTTGTCGAGTAAGCCGGGTGTCATGACAATGCCTTGTTGCGACAGCATGCTGGCTAAAGCCGAAGGACCGCTCTGATAGGCCTCGGTGCGATACGCCGGCACGCTCGTGAGTTCAACGCGCTCCGGCAACCCCGCCAGTTTCGACGGGTGCCCGGAACACGCCGCCAGCCCGAGGGCGCACGCCAGCAGCAAGGAGGTTTTAACGTTCGAGCGTAAGCGCAATTTTTTACTCTCTTGATCAACGGCCGGTAAGGGCCCAGATCATAGCCCAATCGCGTTTAGGGAGTAGCGACAGGCTGCTGATATAGCCAACAAGTTGGACTGATTCGACCATTGGTCAATAGCACGCAACCGTCAGCTGGCTAGACTGTCCATTGAGAAGACTGTGTGTGCCCCCAGCGGGGCGAAAGGAGGCCGGAATGAGCCTTGCAACAACGATTTTCCTGCTGATTTGCGGTTGGCTGGCAGTAGCCGCCGCCATGCTGTGGGGCGTGATGCGCGTAACGCGTCGGCATCACCCCCCCCATGTAACATCTGCTGCACCCGCCAAGCCGCACAAGGCCGCGGTGCATCACGCCTAGCCAGGCATGCAACTGAAGTCTTGAGTGGCTGCGACTTCCTTGCCGTGACCGTCCTTGAGCACGGCACGCACGGTGGTGCCCAGGCTGGATTCCACCAGCGTGTAGTGCTCACCCGCTTTAAAATTCTTGTACTCGACCCGGCCCTGGCAATCTTGCTGGTTGTCGTCGCCTGGCTCTTCTTCAAACAGGGTCACATCCAAACGATGATCCCCCGGCGTCACTTCAAAATAGCGCCCGTCGTCCACGCGGTGGCCGTCGACGCGCTCGGCCATCAGGTCATTTGGCGCTTCTTCCTTCAGACCGATCCACGCCTCGCTCGGGTCAGCTTTAGGGATGGGACCGGCACAGGCCGACAACAACAAAACAACACCCAGTGCGGGGATCAACAACAGCGGTTTGAGTGACATGGCAGGGCTCCAAAGGGCTTCAGTAAACACATTGGCAGCGATTCAAATGTGTCGCCGCCGATGGGTTACAAGCTTGGAGAGCTGCCTTATGTAGAACAAATGAATACATATGAAACGATCTTCAGCCGCTAACTAAATGTTCCTTCACCTGGCTGAAAGGTGCGTGTTAGGTGGGTCGGGCAAGACTGCCGGGGTTTGCAATCCTGCTCCCTCGGAGGTTCACGCATGCTCGGGCTGGTAAAGACCGCACTGCAAAAGCCCTACACGTTTATCGTGTTGGCCATATTCATCTGCATCATCGGGCCGATGGCGGCCCTGCGAACCCCCACGGATGTTTTTCCCGATATCGGCATCCCCGTCGTCGCTGTGGTTTGGCAGTACAACGGCCTGTCACCGGACGCCATGGCCGGTCGGGTGATCTACACCTACGAACGTTCCTTGAGCACCACCGTTAACGACATCGAACACATCGAATCGCAATCGCTGCCCGGCATGGGCATCGTCAAAATCTTCTTCCAACCAGGTGTGGATATCCGCACCGCCAACGCCCAAGTGACGGCCGTGTCACAAACCGTGCTCAAGCAGATGCCACCGGGTATCACGCCGCCGCTGATCCTCAACTACAGCGCCTCCACAGTGCCGATCCTGCAACTGGCGTTTTCCAGCCCCAGCCTCTCGGAAGCCAAGATCCGCGACCTGGTGCAGAACAATATCCGCCTGCCCTTGAGCGCCCTGCCCGGTCTGGCCATGCCCACGCCAATGGGCGGCAAGCAACGCCAGATCACCCTTGACCTCGACCCCCAGGCGCTCGCCGCCAAAGGCTTGTCGGCACAGGACGTGGGCAACGCGCTGGCGCTGCAAAACCAGATCATTCCAGTGGGTACCGCCAAACTCGGCCCCAACGAATACACGATCCTGCTCAACAACAGCCCCAAGGCGATTGATGAGCTCAACGACCTGCCGATCAAGACGGTCGACGGCGCAATCATCACCATCGGCCAAGTGGCCCACGTGCGTGACGGCTCGCCGCCGCAGACCAACATCGTGCGCGTCGACGGCCACCGTGCAGTGCTGATGCCAGCGTTAAAAAACGGCAGCATCTCAACCCTGTCGATCATCGACGGCATCCGCCAGATGCTGCCGCGCATCAACGAAACCCTGCCGCCGTCGCTGAAGACCTCACTGCTGGGCGACGCCTCGGTGTTCGTTAAACAATCGGTGGGCAGCGTGGCCCAGGAAGGCATCATCGCGGCGCTGCTGACCAGTGCGATGATCCTGCTGTTCCTTGGCAGCTGGCGCTCCACCTTGATCATCGCCGCTTCGATTCCGTTGGCGGTGTTGTCGGCCATTGCATTGCTGGCGGCCACCGGGCAAACCCTCAACGTGATGACCCTCGGCGGGCTCGCGTTGGCGGTGGGGATTCTGGTGGATGACGCCACGGTGACCATCGAAAACATCAACTGGCACCTGGAACAAGGCAAGGCGGTGAAGACCGCGATCCTCGACGGCGCCGCGCAGATCGTCGGCCCGGCGTTTGTGTCGCTGCTGTGTATCTGCATCGTGTTTGTGCCGATGTTCCTGCTGCAAGGCATCGCCGGTTACCTGTTCCGGCCGATGGCGCTGGCGGTGATTTTCGCCATGGCCAGCTCGTTCATTCTTTCGCGGACCCTGGTGCCGACCCTGGCGATGTTTCTGCTCAAGCCGCACGCGCCGGAGCAAGGGCCTGGGCATCACCCGGAAGATGAGTTCATCAACCATCACGAAGGTGAACAGCACAAAAAACCGCGCAACCGTGTGCTGCAATCGGTGCTGAACTTCCAGCAGGGTTTCGAGCGCCATTTCTCGAATATCCGTGACACCTACCACGGCCTGCTGACCCTGGCGCTGGGCGCACGCAAGCGCTTTATCGTCGGTTTCCTGGCCTGCGTGCTGGCCTCGTTCCTGCTGTTGCCGAGCCTGGGCCAGGACTTCTTCCCGGCCACCGACGCCGGAGCGCTTGCCCTGCATGTGCGCCTGCCATTGGGCACGCGTATTGAAGAAAGCGCGGCGGCGTTCGACCGCATTGAAGCGCGGATTCGCGAAGTGATCCCGGCCGAGCAACTCGACACCATCGTCGACAACATCGGCATCCCGCTCAGCGGCATCGACATGGCCTACAGCAGCAGCGGCACCATCGGCCCACAGGACGGCGACATCCAGGTCACCTTGAAAAAGGACCATGCACCGACCGCCGACTACGTGAAAAAACTGCGTGAAGCCTTGCCGCAAAGCTTCCCCGGCAGCCACTTTGCATTCCTGCCTGCCGACATCAGCAGCCAGATCCTCAACTTCGGTGCTCCGGCGCCACTGGACGTGAAAATCTCCGGGCGCAGCGATGCAGAAAACCGCGCCTACGCCATCGAACTGGAGCGCCGCCTGCAACATATTCCGGGCATCGCCGACCTGCGCATCCAGCAGTCCACCGGCTACCCGTCGTTGCAAGTGAACGTCGACCGTATGCGCGCCAATGGCCTGGGCATCACCGAGCGTGACGTGACCAACAGTATGGTCGCCTCGCTCGCCGGCAGCTCCCAGGTGGCGCCGACGTTCTGGCTTAACCCGGCCAACGGCGTGTCGTACTCCATCGTCGCCGCGACCCCGCAATACCGCCTCGACAGCTTGCCGTCCCTGGAAGCCTTGCCGGTGACCGGCGCCGATGGGCAATCGCAAATCCTCGGCGGCGTGGCGAGTATCTCCCGCGTGCAAAGCCCGGCGGTGGTGACCCACTACAACATCGAGCCGACCCTGGACCTGTACGCCAACGTGCAAGGCCGCGACCTCGGCGGCGTGGCCCGTGACGTGCAAAAAGTGCTGGATGACACCGCCTCCATGCGTCCCAAAGGCGCGGTGATCAGCCTGCACGGGCAGATCGATGCGCTGCATGAAGCGTTCAGCGGTTTGAGCTTCGGCTTGCTCGGCGCCGTAGTGCTGATCTACCTGCTGATCGTGGTCAACTTCCAGTCCTGGGCTGACCCGTTTGTGATCATCACCGCGCTGCCGGCGGCGCTGGCGGGGATCGTGTGGATGCTGTTCCTCAGCGGCACCTCGCTGTCGGTGCCGGCACTCACCGGCGCCATCCTCTGTATGGGCGTGGCCACCGCCAACTCGATCCTGGTGGTGAGCTTCTGCCGTGAACGCCTGGCCGAACATGGCGACGCGCTGAAGGCTGCCATGGAAGCCGGTTACACGCGTTTCCGCCCGGTGTGCATGACCGCCTTGGCGATGATTATCGGCATGTTGCCGCTGGCGATTTCCGAGGAGCAGAACGCCCCGCTCGGCCGCGCCGTCATCGGTGGCTTGATCTTCGCCACCATCGCCACTTTGTTGTTTGTACCCGTGGTCTTCAGCCTGGTCCACGGTCGTCACCCTACTCGCGAAGTTGCTGGAGAAACCCCACATGTCGTCTGATCACAAACCCTCGCGCAAGCGTCTGATGCTCCTGGGTGTCGGCGGCCTGACCTTGGCCGCCCTGTTGGTCGCCAACGGCCTGCACGCCCGCACCACCCACGAAGAAGCGGTGACGGCCTGGACCGAAACCGCCGCCATCCCTCAGGTGATGGTGTTCCAGCCCAAGCTCAACGCGGCCGGCGATACCCTGCGCTTGCCCGCGCACCTCGACGCCTGGAGCAAGGCGCCGATTCATGCACGGGTGAGTGGCTACTTGAAGGACTGGAAAGTCGACATCGGCAGCCAGGTCAAAGCCGGGCAAATCCTCGCCGAAATCGACAGCCCGGACCTTGACCAGCAGCTGGCGCAAACCCACGCCCGTCTACTCCAGGAACAGGCCAATGCGCGCCTGGCCGCAACCACCGCCACACGCTGGCAGAACCTGCTCGCCAGCCACTCGGTGTCGCGTCAGGAGGCGGATGAAAAAACCTCCAACGCCGCCGCGGCCAAAGCCAACGCCGAGGCGGCCGCCGCAGACTATGCGCGGCTGTCGGCGCTGGAAAGCTACAAGACCATTCGCGCGCCGTTCGCCGGTACCATCACCGCGCGTAACACCGATATCGGCCAGTTGATCAAGGCCGACACCGACAGCGACCCGGAACTGTTCAACATCGCCGACACCCACCAGTTGCGCCTGTATGTGCCGGTGCCGCAGAACTACGCGTCGGTGATCCACCCAGGGCTTGAGGCCGAGCTGACCGTGCCCGAGCACCCTGGCGAGCACTTCAAGGCGCGCCTGATAGGCGACTCTACCGCCATCGACCGCCGTTCCGGCACCTTGCTCGCGCAATTCGTCGCCGACAACCCCAACGGCGAACTGCTGCCCGGTGACTACGCCGAAGCCACCCTGCCAATCCCGGCCGACACCCACGGCGTGAGCATCCCGGCCAGCGCCTTGATCTTCCGCGCCCAAGGCACCCAAGTGGCGGTGCTGGACGCGCAGAACCACGTGCACCTGCAAGACATCCACATCGGCCTGGACCTGGGCGAGCGCCTGGTGATCGACCAGGGCCTCAACCCCGCCGACCGCGTGGTCGACAACCCGCCCGACGCCCTGCGCGAAGGCGACCCGGTAGAGCTTGCCCAAGCCGGAGGTGCGCATGCGCATAAGGTTTAACCCTCTCGCGGCGCTGGTGCTGCTGGCCCTGCAAGGTTGTTCGATGGCGCCCACCTACAAGGTGCCCGCCGTTGACCTGCCGGCCGGCTACCGCGAACAGACCAGCGATGGCCCGTGGCACAGCGCGCAACCGTCCGACCAACTGGCACCTGAATGGTGGAAGCTCTACAACGACCCGCACCTCAATGACCTGCAACAGCAACTGCTCAAGGCCAACCCGGACCTGGCGGCGGCGCTGGCGCACTTTGATGCGTCCCAGGCGTATGCCAGCCAATTGCACGCTGGGTTGTTCCCGCAAATCACCGCCAGCGCGCAGCCATTGCGCCAGCGGCAATCGGATTCGCGGCCGCTGCGTGGCGATACGCAGCCATCGGTGTACAACAGCAATACCGCAGCGTTTTCGCTGAGTTACGACCTCGACCTATGGGGCAAGATCCGCAACCAGGTCGCGGCGGGTGACGCCCAGGCACAAGCCTCCGGGGATGACCTGGCAGTGGCGCGCCTGAGCCTGCAGCATCAACTGGCGACCCTGTATGTGCAACTCAATGGGCTGGATGCGCAGAGCCGGATCCTCAATAGCTCGCTGGAGGATTTCAGCCAGGCGCTGCAACTGACCCGCAGCCGATACGAAGGTCAGATCGCCTCGGAGCTGGACCTGACCCGTGCGCAAAACCAACTGGCCGAAGCCAAGGCTCAATTGGATGAAGTGCGCGGGCAACGCAACCTTACCGAGCACGCCATTGGTGAGTTGGTGGGTGTGGCGGCCAGCAACTTCACATTGCCGCCGAGCCAGCAACTGATTGCCCTCCCAGGCATTCCATCGCAACTGCCAAGCCACCTGCTGCAACGTCGCCCGGACATTGCGGCGGCGGAACGGCGAGTGTTCGCGGCCAATGCGAATATTGGCGTGGCCAAGGCGGCGTGGTACCCGGATTTCAGTCTGACCGGGTTGATCGGCGGGCAGACTCAAGGGGTTGGCAACCTGCTGTCTGCCGGCAACCGCTACTGGGCGCTGGGGCCGTTGGTGAATCTGCCAATCTTTGATGGTGGGCGGCTGAGCGCCAATGAGCGCCAGGCCAAGGCCGAGTTTGAAGAGGCATCGGCGCAGTACCGTAGCCATGTGCTGAAAGCGGTGCGTGAGGTGGAAGATAACCTGGCGCAACTGCGGGACTTGCAGCAAGAGGCCCAGGATGAGCAAGCAGCAGCGGACGCGGCAGAGCATACGCAGTCGTTGGCGATGAACAGTTATCAAGCCGGGGCCGTGAGCTATCTGGATGTGGTCACCGCACAAACGGCGGCGTTGCAAGCACAGAGGACCTTGCAAGCCGTGCAGACGCGGCAGTTGCAGGCGAGTGTAGGGTTAGTCACTGCGCTCGGCGGCGGCTGGCAACCCGGCGCCTGAAACTCCCCTGTAGATCGTTCCCACGCTCCGCGTGGGCATGCAAGCGGCATTCCCACGCAGAGCGTGGGAACGATCGGCAAACGATCTGCAAAGCACAGCTGGGATTAAAGGTGGGAGCAGGCAAGCCAGCTTCCAAACTTAGAGCGTCCAGAGCGCGAGAACGATCAATTTCATCCCTCTGGCCGGCTATTCAGAAAAATGTTCACCTGCGTGTAATCACTACCGTTGGCATGTCGGTACAAGGTGCTGCTGTGATAATCAGACACTTCGCCCGCCACCGAAACGGCAACCGCCCGGCCTTGAACATCAACCTTTGCGGCGGCATCGCGCGTAACCAGAAACGGATTGGCGTTTTCCAATTCAGACAATACTTCTGCGTCGGCGCCCAGGGTTCGATAAACATAGTATCGGTAGTTGAACGGAACCGTTGCACCACCACGGTCATCCTTGACCGCATAAATGGATGCTTCGCCGTTCAGCGAAACCTGCAGTACGACTTCTGTCAATTGTGGACGCCCTGGCGAAAATAACCCGTCAGCAGCGATATACAGCAAGCACAGCGCCAGCAGCGTCGTGGTAACCATCGAATAGAGTGACGTCCTAGTAGAACCTGAACCTGGCATACCTGATTCCTTCCTTGATCCAATGTTGGTCGACTGGGTCATCACCGAAGGGCGCATCGCCCCACCAACGACCAAACTCGGGTCTATCTGTACCGGCTCTGGTTTGAGCAAGCCCCGCTGCACGCAGAAGCACTTCTTCACTGAATCCGGCAGCAATGCCTACAGCACCATAATGGAAGTTTCCAAACGCTTCATACTCTTTGGAGATTTGCTTGTAGTCCCAAGGCCCGCGATTACGAACCTGAGTATAAAACCAAGAGTACATGAACGCTGAGCCTGCTTTTAGCACCTCCTTCTTATGTGCGGCGATGAACATATTTTCGTTAACTGATACGCAAGGCGGCGGCTTAGGGTTTGCCATTGCATGCTTCCTTTGCATTAGGTTTTTTCGAGGCGAAACCTAGCACTGGAAACGAAGAGTTTTGAGCGCCGCAAGATGTAAAAGAAACTTCGTACGATAGATTAGGACACGCCCTGCACCAGTCCCTCAAAACGGGCTTTTTCCTACAGGTTTTTAGGGTTGTTGCTCGGAGCGGCTGTCACTAGTTTTCGCTAGTCGCTGACCATTCAGCGGCCGGTAGTGAGAGGCCGAATGGCTCCTGGGATCGGGTCGTAGAGGGAAGCGGCGAGGCACGTGCGCAATAACGGCGTCGCCTGTTAGGGCCTCATCGCAGGCAAGCCAGCTCCCACATTTGGAATGTATTCACACATCAAAATGTGGGAGCTGGCTTGTCGGGTCGCCGCATCGCTGCGATAGCGATCTATCAGGCAGCAAGCTTCCCACTGGCAATCGCCGCCGATGCCGCCAGCATCGCCCGCAGCAAGACGGCACACCCTGCCGCCAGATCATCCGGCGCGGCATTCTCGATTTCGTTATGGCTGATGCCACCTTCACACGGCACGAAGATCATCCCCGCCGGGCCCAACTCAGCCACGAAGATCGCGTCGTGCCCTGCCCCGCTGACGATATCCATGTTCGACAAGCCCAACCCATTCGCCGCATCACGCACGGCGTCCACGCAGCCTTTGTCGAAGTACAACGGCGGGAAGTCGGCGGTGGGTTCCAGCTCAAATGTCAGCCCATGCTTGGCACAGGTCTCCTCGATCACCGTGCGTACCTGGGCAATCATCGAATCCAGCCGCGCCGGTTCCAGGTGGCGCAAGTCCAACGTCATGCGCACTTCACCGGGGATCACATTGCGTGAGCCTGGATAGGCTTGCAGGCAACCGACAGTGCCGCACGCATGCGGTTGATGCCCCAACGCCGCCGCATTCACTGCCGCCACCACGGCAGCCGCGCCCACCAGAGCATCCTTGCGCAGGTGCATCGGCGTCGGCCCCGCATGCGCCTCAACGCCACGCAGTTTCAGGTCAAACCACTTCTGCCCCAACGCCCCCAGCACTACGCCGATGGTTTTCTTCTCGTCCTCAAGAATCGGCCCCTGTTCGATATGCGCTTCGAAATACGCGCCCACCTTATGGCCACTGACCGGCCGGGTGCCCGCATAGCCGATCGCATTCAACGCGTCGCCCACGCTGACGCCATCCACATCGACCTTGGCCAAGGTATCGGCCAGGGTGAATTTCTCGGCAAACACGCCCGAGCCCATCATGCACGGCGGGAAGCGTGAGCCTTCTTCGTTGGTCCACACCACCACTTCCAGCGGCGCTTCGGTTTCGATCTTGAGGTCGTTGAGGGTGCGCAGCACTTCCACGCCCGCCAGCACGCCGAAGCAGCCGTCGAACTTGCCGCCCGTAGGCTGGGTGTCGATATGGCTGCCGGTCATCACCGGTGGCAGCTTGGGATTGCGGCCAGGGCGCCGGGCGAAAATATTGCCGATGCCGTCGATGGTCACGGTGCAACCGGCTGCTTCGCACCACTGCACAAACAGGTCGCGGGCCTTGCGGTCGAGGTCGGTGAGGGCCAGGCGGCAAACACCGCCCTTGGGCGTGGCGCCGAGTTTGGCCAGGTCCATCAGCGACTGCCACAGGCGGTCGCGGTTGATGTGCTGGTGGGTCGATTGCAGAACGTCCAGGGCAGCGTTCATGGGGATCTCCTCAGGCTAGTTTCTTATAAATTGACTCGATCAAATGTGAAGCAGATTTGTGTGGGAGCTGGCTTGCCCGCGATTGCATCACCTCGGTTCGGCGGGAATACCGAGTCGCCTGTATCGCAGGCAAGCCAGCTCCCACAGTAGCCCTATTTACAAAGGTGATTTGGCAGCGACCGGGCTGATGCGGCGCTTGGCATTCAGGCCGTAATACAACAACCCACCCAACGCCGAGCCGGTGAACCAGCCGTAGCTGTAAAACCAGCTGAACGCATCACTGCCCAGCGACAGCAAGGTCAGCACCACCGGCACGCCAAAGGCCAAAAAGCCGCTCCAATTCCACGCCGGGTACACGTCATCGCGGTACAAACCGGCCAGGTCCAGCTGTTGCTTACGGGTGATGAAATAGTCCACCACCATGATACCGGCAATCGGGCCGAGCAGGCTTGAGTAGCCCAGCAACCAGTTGGAATACACGGTTTCCAGGCTCACATTCGAGACGATCAGCCCAAGTTTTTTCAGCAGTTCGTGGGCCATCAACGCCAGCCCGACCAGGCCGGTGAGGATCACCGCCGTGGTGCGGTTGATCAGCTTGGGGGCGATGTTCTGGAAGTCGTTGGTGGGCGAGACGATGTTTGCAGCGGTGTTGGTGGACAAGGTGGCGATGATGATCAGCGCCATGGCGATGGCCACCCACACCGGGCTCTGGATATGCCCGATCAAGGTGACCGGATCGGAAACACTCACGCCCACCAGCTTCACCGACGCGGCGGTCATGATCACGCCGAGGGCGGCGAACAGGAACATGGTCAGTGGCAGGCCGAAAATCTGCCCGAGAATCTGGTCCTTCTGGCTTTTGGCGTAGCGGCTGAAGTCGGGAATGTTCAACGACAAGGTGGCCCAGAAGCCGACCATGGCCGTCAGCCCGGCCATGAAGTAACCGGTGAGGCTTGCGCCTTCGGGGCGCTTGGGTGGAATCGCCATCAGTTCACTCAGCGACACATTCGGCATCGCCCACACCAGCAAGCCTATTCCCACCGCCACCAGCAGCGGTGCCGACAAGGTTTCCAGGCGCTTGATCGACTCGGCGCCGCGCAGCACCACCCACAGGTTCAAGGTCCAGAAAATCATGAAGCCGATCACTTCACCGGTGCCGCCGAGGGACTTCCAGCCTTCGAAAATCGAGCCCAGGAACAGGTGAATCGCCAGCCCGCCGAACATCGTCTGAATGCCAAACCAGCCACAGGCCACCAGCGCCCGAATCAGGCACGGCACGTTGGAACCCAGGATGCCAAAGGACGAACGCAACAGCACCGGAAACGGAATGCCGTACTTGGTGCCCGGGAAGGCGTTAAGGGTCAGCGGGATCAAAACCACGATATTGGCCAGCAAAATCGCCATCAGCGCCTCGCCCACCGACAGCCCGAAATAGGCGGTGAGCACCCCGCCCAGGGTGTAGGTCGGCACGCAGATCGACATACCGACCCACAGCGCGGTGATGTGCCACTTGTTCCAGGTGCGTTCATGCACCTTGGTCGGTGCCATGTCGTGGTTGTAGCGCGGGCTGTCGAGGACGTCGGGGCCGGCGTCGAGTTCATACAGGCCGTTACGCTCAATAACTTGCGATCTGTTCTGTTGCATGGCCGCTCCACGGTTTTTTTAAAATTATTGTTGCTCATCCAGCGCGTGGCGCCGGATGGCCGGAGTACCTCGTAAACAACATGACATCACGGGTTCGGCCAGCCGTCACTGCACTCAAAATCCGTGCCGATAACCGCCTCTGAACCCGCACCGCTTATATAACTGGCTGATGTTTATCAGCTTTCCGATTGTGCCTTGGGTACTTGTCGCCTTACTCAGGCTAAATAACGCGAAAGTTGCCCGAACTGTCAGGACTCAATCTGGTGCAACACAATTATTTTTATTTACCCATGCCGTCAAGCGGCATGTCTCAAGCGTCTGATTTGCAATAAGAAATGTTGCTCAATTTAAGAACCTGTCAAGTGCGTCAAAATGGTGAAGGGGCGCTACATTTTGGTGATTTATGGTTTTTCCTTTTAAAAACATGTAGTTAAAATCGATATAAGCTTAAGAAAAATCTTCTTGCTCATTCGAAAAACTCGGGCTAGTTTCTATTCCTGTCACCGATGACAGGATTAAACCCTGCATCGGCAAGCAGCATTACAACACTTAGAACTGGCACAAGCCGGTCAAGCCTGTGAGGAACTCGACATGTCGCTGTTGATCCGTGGCGCCACCGTTATTACCCATGATGAAAGTTACCGCGCCGATGTGTTATGCGCAGGCGGTCTAATTCGCGCTATTGGCACGAATCTGGAGATTCCCGCCGGCACTGCAACACTCGATGGCAGCGGCCAATACTTGATGCCCGGCGGCATCGACCCGCACACGCATATGCAACTGCCCTTCATGGGCACCGTGGCCAGTGAAGACTTTTTCAGTGGCACGGCGGCAGGTCTGGCAGGTGGCACCACCTCGATCATCGACTTTGTGATTCCCAACCCGCAGCAATCGCTGATGGAGGCCTTTCACCAGTGGCGCGGCTGGGCGGAAAAATCTGCCTCCGACTACGGTTTTCATGTGGCGATCACCTGGTGGAGCGAGCAGGTGCGCGAGGAGATGGCCGAGCTGGTCAGCCACCATGGCATCAACAGTTTCAAGCACTTCATGGCCTATAAAAACGCGATCATGGCGGCGGATGACACCCTGGTCGCCAGCTTCGAACGCTGCCTGGAGCTGGGCGCGGTGCCGACGGTGCACGCAGAAAACGGCGAGCTGGTGTATCACCTGCAACGCAAGCTGATGGCCCAAGGCATTACCGGGCCGGAAGCGCATCCACTGTCGCGTCCGTCCCAGGTGGAAGGCGAAGCAGCCAGCCGCGCCATTCGCATCGCCGAGACCATCGGCACGCCGTTGTACCTGGTGCATGTGTCAACCCAGGAAGCACTCGACGAAATCACCTATGCCCGTGGCAAAGGCCAGCCGGTCTACGGCGAAGTGCTGGCCGGGCACCTGCTGCTGGATGACAGCGTGTACCAGCACCCCGACTGGCAAACTGCCGCCGGCTACGTCATGAGCCCGCCGTTCCGTCCGCGCGGGCATCAGGAAGCACTCTGGCACGGCTTGCAGTCCGGCAACCTGCACACCACCGCCACCGACCACTGCTGCTTCTGCGCCGAGCAAAAAGCCGCCGGCCGCGACGACTTCAGCAAGATCCCCAACGGCACCGCCGGTATCGAAGACCGCATGGCGCTGCTGTGGCACGAGGGCGTGAACACCGGGCGGTTGTCGATGCAGGAGTTCGTCGCGCTGACGTCGACCAATACCGCGAAGATCTTCAATATTTACCCGCGCAAAGGCGCGATCCGCGTGGGCGCCGATGCCGACCTGGTGCTGTGGGATCCCCAGGGCACGCGCACGATTTCGGCCAAGACCCACCATCAGAAAGTCGACTTCAACATCTTCGAAGGCAAGACCGTGCGCGGCGTACCGAGCCACACCATCAGCCAGGGCAAGCTGGTGTGGGCCGATGGTGATTTGCGCGCCGAGCGCGGTGCCGGGCGGTATGTGGAACGGCCGGCGTACCCGGCGGTGTTCGAGCAGTTGAGCAAGCGGGCTGAGCATTCCAGGCCCACTGCTGTAAAGCGCTGAGACCGCTATCGCAGGCAAGCCAGCTCCCACATGTTGATGTGCAAACACATTCAAATGTGGGAGCTGGCTTGCCTGCGATGAGGCCGGTACAGGCGACAAAAAATGCCCGCCAGAGGCAATCCCCAAAAAAACCGTGAGGCCAAAACCGTGATCCAGACCCTGACCCACCTCCCCCATCCCCATGAAGATGGGCCGACACTCGCCAGCCACTTCACCGACCTGGCGCCGCCCCTCAACGCCCGTCAGGCGCAACTGGAAGCCTCGCGCTGCCTGTATTGCTACGACGCGCCTTGCGTGAATGCGTGCCCCAGCGAAATCGACATCCCGTCGTTCATCCGCAATATCCACACCGAGAACGTGCAAGGTGCCGCGCAGAAAATCCTCTCGGCCAACATCCTCGGCGGCAGCTGCGCCCGCGTGTGCCCCACCGAGATTCTGTGCCAGCAAGCCTGCGTGCGTAATAACGCCGAAGAATGCGCGCCGGTGCTGATCGGCCTGTTGCAGCGCTACGCCATCGACAACGCGCACTTTCGCGAACACCCGTTCCAGCGCGCTGCACCGACCGGCAAACGCATCGCCGTGGTCGGCGCCGGGCCTGCGGGCCTGGCCTGCGCACACCGCGCGGCCCTGCATGGCCATGACGTGGTGATTTTCGAAGCACAAGCAAAAGCCGGCGGCCTGAACGAATACGGGATCGCCAAGTACAAGCTGGTGGATGATTTTGCCCAAAAGGAGCTGGATTTCCTGTTGCAGATCGGCGGCATCGAGATCCGTCACGGCCAGCGCCTGGGTGGCAACCTGACGTTGAGCGAACTGCACCAGCAATTCGATTCGGTATTTTTGGGCCTGGGCCTTGCCGCCAGCAAACAGCTGGGCTTGCCCCATGAAGATGCGCCCGGCCTGCTCGCCGCCACCGACTACATCCGCGAACTGCGCCAGGCCGATGACCTCAGCCAACTGCCCTTGGCCGACCGCTGCATCGTGCTCGGCGCCGGCAACAC
Organism: Pseudomonas sp. ChxA; assembly: GCF_030263855.1. Classification (NCBI taxonomy): domain Bacteria; kingdom Pseudomonadati; phylum Pseudomonadota; class Gammaproteobacteria; order Pseudomonadales; family Pseudomonadaceae; genus Pseudomonas; species Pseudomonas sp. ChxA. The sequence continues at coordinate 2,636,789 of NZ_JARPMK010000001.1, read as the reverse complement.
CGCCATCGACATGGCCGTGCAAATGGCCCGCCTGGGCGCCCGCGATGTCAACCTGGTGTACCGCCGCGGACTGGCCGATATGGGCGCCACTCACCATGAACAGGAGATCGCCAAGGCCAATCAGGTACGGCTGCTGACCTGGGCTCAACCGGATGAAGTGTTGCTGGATGATCAAGGCCGTGTGCGCGGCATGCGTTTTTTGCGCACGCACATGCAAAACGGTCGCCTGCTCCCCACTGGCGAGACCTTTGAACTGGCCTGCGACGCGATCTTCAAAGCCATCGGCCAGGGTTTTGACAGCGAGGCACTGCACGACCCGTTGGCTCAGCAACTGCACCGCGTGGGCGAGCGCATCTTCGTCGACGAACAGCTGCAAACCAGCATCCCGGGTATCTATGCCGGCGGCGATTGCGTCAGCCTCGGCCAGGACCTCACCGTGCAGGCGGTGCAACACGGCAAGCTGGCCGCCGAAGCCATGCACGCCCAACTCATGCTGAACGTGGAGGCTGCGTAATGGCCGATCTCTCGATTGTATTTGCCGGTATCAAAGCCCCCAACCCGTTCTGGCTGGCCTCCGCGCCGCCCACCGACAAGGCCTACAACGTGGTCCGCGCCTTCGAAGCCGGCTGGGGCGGCGTGGTGTGGAAAACCCTCGGTGAAGACCCGGCGGCGGTCAACGTCTCGTCACGTTATTCAGCGCACTACGGTGCCAACCGTGAAGTACTGGGTATCAACAATATCGAGCTGATCACCGACCGTTCCCTGGAGATTAATCTCCAAGAAATCACCCAGGTGAAAAAGGATTGGCCCGACCGCGCCCTGATCGTCTCGCTGATGGTGCCGTGCGTTGAAGAATCCTGGAAAAACATCCTGCCATTGGTGGAGGCCACCGGTTGCGATGGCATCGAGCTGAACTTCGGCTGCCCCCACGGCATGCCCGAGCGCGGCATGGGCGCAGCGGTCGGCCAGGTGCCGGAATACGTGGAACAGGTGACGCGCTGGTGCAAGACCTACTGCTCGTTGCCGGTGATCGTCAAGCTCACGCCGAACATCACCGATATACGCGTGGCGGCACGCGCGGCGTATCGCGGCGGCGCGGACGCGGTGTCGTTGATCAACACCATCAACTCCATCACCAGTGTGGACCTGGAGCGCATGGTCGCCCTGCCGGTGGTCGGCACGCAAAGCACCCATGGCGGTTATTGCGGCTCGGCGGTCAAGCCGATTGCGTTGAACATGGTCGCCGAAATCGCCCGCGACCCGCAGACCCAAGGGCTGCCGATCTGCGGCATCGGCGGCATCGGCAATTGGCGTGATGCGGCGGAGTTTGTCGCTCTGGGCTGTGGCGCGGTGCAGGTGTGTACGGCGGCGATGCTGCATGGGTTTCGGATAGTGGAAGAGATGAAGGACGGGCTGTCGCGGTGGATGGACAGCCAGGGCTACGCCAGCCTGCAGGAATTTTCCGGGAGGGCGGTGGGCAATACCACGGACTGGAAGTACCTGGATATCAACTATCAGGTGATTGCCAAGATCGATCAGGAGGCGTGTATCGGCTGTGGGCGTTGCCATATTGCCTGCGAGGACACCTCGCACCAGGCGATTGCCAGCTTGAAGCAGGCGGACGGCACGCACAAATACGAGGTGATCGATGATGAGTGCGTCGGCTGCAACTTGTGCCAGATCACCTGCCCGGTGGCCGATTGCATCGAGATGGTGCCAATAGAAACGGGCAAGCCGTTTTTGAACTGGACGCAGGATCCGCGCAACCCTTACCGCGAAGCTGTGTAAGTTACCTTTTTGTGGCGAGGGAGCTTGCTCCCGCTGGAGTGCGAAGCGCTCCCAAATCAGCAACTGAGCTGTATCTGAATAATCTCGGTTGACTGTATTGGGGCTGCTGCGCAGCCCAACGGGAGCAAGCTCCCTCGCCACAAAGCCCGATAAGCCTTCTACGGCTCCAAGCCTATCCCACGCAAAATCACACTGGTCACCGTCTGGATCGCCTTCTCGAACTGCCTGTCCGACAACGGCTGGTGATCATTCAAGATCTTCACCTGGTGATCAAAATCCGCATAGTGCTGGGTCGAGGCCCAAATCATATACAGCAGGCTTGAAGGCTCCACTGGCAGGATGCGTTTGTCTTCTACCCATTGACGAATTTTCGCCTCCTTCATCTTGGCCCAGTCATACAGGCTTTCGTCCAGCGCCTCACCGAGGGTCGGCGCGCCGTGAATGATTTCATTCGCCCAGACTTTCGAACCATACGGCCGCGTGCGCGAGCGCTGCATCTTGGCGCGGATATAACTGCTGAGCACCACCCGTGGGTCATCGAAGGTTTCAAAGCTCAGGGCGTCCTGTTTCCACAGGTCCAGCAGGTCGAACAGCACCGCGCTGTACAGCTCACTTTTGGTGCTGAAGTAGTAATGCAGGTTGGAGCGCGGCAGTTGCACTTCTTCGGCAATATCGGCCATGGCGGTGCTGCCATAGCCCTTCTCGGCGAAGACTTTCTCCGCCGCCAGCAGGATTTTCTCGACGTTGCTGCGCCGGATACCGATCTTGTGATTGCCCATGGATGGTGGAGCCCCAGTCACTTTTAAATACAATTCATTTTCAACCATCACATCATGAACCGCTTCATTAGGCTACACGCCGTTGATCGCCAGATCAGCGCCATCGCCGCAAACCCCGCAGTATTGAAGGCGTCAGCCTGCGTGATCGGGCTATGATCGGCGCATCTGAACCGGACACCCCGACCTATGGCCGTTGACCTGCACGCCCTCTACCCGAAATTGATCCACCTGATGCTGGACACGGTCTTCGTGGTCGACAGTGACAACCTGATCGTGTTTGTCAGCGATGCCTGCGAAGCCCTGCTCGGTTACCGCGCCGACGAACTGACCGGCACACCCATCACCGACTACATGCACCCCGAAGACCTGGCGCGCACCCGGGCCTCGATTGTGCGGGTGATGAATGGCCGGCCCCACGTGGATTTTCGCAACCGTTATCTGCGCAAGGATGGCGGTGTCGTACACATCCTGTGGGCGGCGTTCTGGTCCGAAGAAGTCGGTGCGCGCATCGGCGTGGCGCGCGACGTGACGGCGCTCACCCACGCCGAGGAGGAACTGCGCTTCCTCGCCCACCATGACCCGCTGACAGCCCTCACCAACCGCTCGTTGTTCAACGAAGGCCTGGCGTCGGCGCTGCACGCAGCACGGCGTGATAACACCCGGCTGGCGTTGCTGTTTCTGGACATCAATGACTTCAAGGGCATCAACGATGTGCATGGCCACGCCGTGGGCGATCGCGTGCTCTGCGTGATTGCACGGCGGCTGGAACGTTGCGTGCGGGAAAGCGACCTGGTGGCGCGCATGGGCGGGGATGAATTCACGGTGTTGCTGACCGATGTGCAGTCACACGAAACGGTTAGCGCCAAAGTCGCGCAGATTCTCGCGGTCATGGCCGAGCCGCTGGGCGCTGAGTTTGGCCCGGTCAAGATGCCGTCGTGCAGTGTGGGCGTGGCGTTTTACCCGGCCGACGGTGCAGACGCCGATACCCTGCTCAGCCACGCAGACAGCGATATGTACCGGATAAAAAGGCTGCGGTTGGCTGCCGAGTGATGAAACTTCCTACGCGAACCTTTCCCGCCAAAAACGGATTGGTTAGGATCGCGGTCCACTTGAAGGATCATTGCAATGACTATTCGACCTCGCGTGGCCGCCGACGACCCGGTGCTGGGAGCACTGTGGGAGCGCTCGGTGCGAGCCACCCATGACTTCCTCGCCGAGGATGACATTCAGCGTTTGCTGCCGCTGGTGCGCGACGCCTACCTGCCGATGCCGGCCCTCGACGTGTGGGTGTATGAAGACCACCACGGTATCGCCGGGTTTATCGGCACTGGCGGGCATAACGTTGAAATGCTGTTTATCGACCCCGAGCGCCGTGGCCAGGGCGTCGGCCGCCAGTTGCTCGACCACGCCCGCGCCCGTCATGACACGCTGACAGTGGACGTCAACGAACAAAACCCGCAGGCCGTGGGGTTCTATCTGCATTATGGTTTTATCCAGGTCGCGCGCTCGCCGCTGGATGGCGAAGGCAAACCCTTTCCCTTGTTGCACATGGCATTACCGACTCCCTCACCTAAAGGTACTGAACAATGTTGATCAAGAAAGCCCTTACCACCGTCACCCTGCTCGCTTCCCTGCTGGGCGCTTCGGCGGCATTTGCCCATGCCCACCTCAAAAGTTCGACACCGGCGGCAGACAGCACGGTTGCTGCGCCCGTCGATCTGCGCCTGACCTTCAGCGAAGGCGTCGAGGCCACCTTCACCAAAGTGTCTCTGAGCAAAGACGGCACCGAACTCGCGATCAAAGGCCTGGAAACCCCGGACGCCGACAAGAAAACCCTGGTGGTCACACCCGCCGCGCCGCTGGCCGCCGGCAACTACAAAGTGGTGTGGAACGCCGTCTCGGTCGACACCCACAAGAGCAACGGTGAATACAGCTTCAAGGTCGGCCAATAACCCATGGCAACCCTGCTGGTGCAGTGCCGCTTCGTGCATTTCATCGTCGTGCTGTTGATGTTCGGGGCCTGTGCCTTCAGGCCCTGGCTGCTGGGCAACGAAGTGCAGCCGGCACTCGACCGGCAACTGCTGCGTATCACCCGCGCCCTGGCCTGGCTGGGGTTGTTCTCCGGCGTGGCCTGGCTGCTGTTGATCACCGCCAGCATGGCGGGCAGTTGGGACGCGGCGCTGCAACCGGCTACCGTGCAGTTGGTGCTGGGCAAAACCTTTTTCGGCCAGGTGTGGGTCTGGCATCTGTTGCTGAACCTGCTGTTGGTGGTGGTGTTGCTCAAACCCTGGCCGGCCTTGCGCCTGCCGTTGAGCGCATTGCTGCTGGCGACGCTGGCACCGGTCGGCCACGGCGCCATGCTCAATGGGCTGAGCGGGCAATTGCTGATCCTCAATCAAGTGGTGCACCTGGTGTGCGTCGGCGCCTGGCTGGGTGGGTTGTTGCTGCTGGTGCTGATCCTGCGGCTGTCACCAAAACCTGCGCTGGAGCCGATCCTCATGCGCTTCAGCGGCGTGGGTTATGGCCTGGTTGCCGGTTTGCTGGTAACGGGTTTGATCAATGTTCGCGTGCTGACCGGGCAGCTGTGGCCCACGCCGCTGTTTAACGGGTTTGCGCTGATTCTGTTGATCAAGGTGCTGCTGGTGCTGGGTATGTTGGCGCTGGCGCTGTTGAACCGGTTGCGTATCGAGCGCTGTGAGGAGCGAGTGGGCAGTTTGAAGGCCAGTGTGATGCTCGAATGGTTGCTGGGCATTTCAGCAGTAGCCGCAGTTTCCCTGCTGGGCACCTTGCCGCCGATGGTGATGGCCGGCTGAAGATCTCGGTGGGTGCTGGCTTGCCTGCGACGCAGACGCCGCGGTCCCACAGGTACACCGCGTTGATGCCATCGCAGGCAAGCCAGCTCCCACATGGACCGTGCCCACTTTCGACCGACGCACACCTAGTCATCGTATAACTTCCGCTTGACAGACCCCGAAAACCCCGCAAATATCCCCCGCAATGTTGTACGACAACGTATAACAAATAATAAAAACAACAAAACGAAAGGGAGCTTCACTGTGCCTCAATTCGCCCGCAATTCCTCCTCGCGTCTCGGTCTTATCAGCCTCAGCAGCCTGGCACTCGCCCTGCCCCTCAGCGCCCAGGCGGAAGGCTTTATCGACGATGCCAAAGCCACGCTCAACCTGCGCAATGCCTACTTCAATCGCAATTTCACCAACCCCACGTACCCACAGGCCAAAGCCGAGGAATGGACGCAGAACTTCATTCTCGACGCCAAATCCGGCTTTACCCAAGGCACCGTGGGCTTCGGGATTGACGTACTCGGCCTGTATTCTCAGAAGCTCGATGGCGGTAAAGGCACCGGCGGCACCCAGCTGTTGCCGCTCGACAGAGATGGCCGCCCTGCCGACAATTTCGGCCGCTTGGGCGTGGCGCTGAAAACCCGGCTGTCCAAAACCGAACTGAAAGTCGGCGAATGGATGCCCGTGCTGCCGATCCTGCGCTCGGACGACGGCCGTTCCTTGCCGCAGACCTTTCGTGGCGGCCAGGTCACCTCCAATGAAATCGCCGGGCTGACGCTCTACGGCGGGCAATTTCGCGGCAATAGCCCACGCAACGATGGGAGCATGGAAGATATGTTCATGAACGGCAAAGCCGCGTTCACCTCGGACCGTTTCAACTTCGGCGGCGGCGAATACACCTTCAACGACAAACGCACCCAAGTCGGCGTTTGGTACGCCGAACTCACCGACATCTACCAGCAGCAGTACCTGAACCTGACCCACAGCCAGCCGGTCGGCGACTGGACGTTTGGCGCCAACCTCGGGTTCTTCAATGGCAAGGAGGACGGCAGCGCGCTGGCCGGTAACCTCGACAACAAAACCTATTCCGCCCTGCTCTCGGCCAAATACAAAGGCAACGCCTTCTATGTGGGCCTGCAAAAACTCACCGGCGACAGCCTGTGGATGCGGGTCAACGGCACCAGCGGCGGCACCTTGGCCAACGACAGCTACAACGCCAGCTATGACAATGCCAAGGAAAAATCCTGGCAGATACGCCATGACTTCAACTTCGTGGTGCTCGGCATTCCGGGGCTGACCATGATGAACCGGTATATCAGCGGCAATAACGTGCACACCGGCGCCATCACCGATGGCAAGGAATGGGGCCGCGAGTCGGAGCTGGCCTACACGGTGCAGAGCGGCACACTCAAGGATCTGAATGTGCGCTGGCGCAACTCGACCATGCGTCGGGATTTCAGCAACAACGAGTTTGATGAAAATCGGATCTTTATCAGCTACCCGATCTCGTTGCTGTAACGCGACCCATGCAGGAACTGGCATTGGTGGCAGCCGGCTTGTGTGGGAGCTGGCTTGCCTGCGATAGCGGAGTATCAGCAAAAGAAATGTCAGTTGGCGGACCGCAATCGCAGGCAAGCCAGCTCCCACCTTTTGAGCGTCACCTGCCTGCAAGGGCGTTGACAATTCAGGGAGTCCAAAACGATACTTCCACCAAGTCATACGACAACCTACAACAACAATGGAATTCCCATGACCACCACCACGCCTGTCCCCTTCAATCGCCTGCTGCTCACCGGCGCCGCCGGCGGCCTGGGCAAAGTCTTGCGCGAACGCATGCGCCCTTATGCTCAGGTATTGCGCCTGTCGGACATCGCCAACATGGCCCCGGCGGCCGGTGAGTTCGAAGAAGTGCAACCCTGTGACCTGGCCGACAAACAAGCCGTGCACCACTTGGTGGAAGGCGTCGATGCCATCCTGCATTTCGGCGGTGTGTCGGTGGAGCGCTCTTTCGAAGAAGTGCTCGGCGCCAACATCAGCGGTATTTTCCATATCTACGAAGCTGCCCGTCGCCATGGCGTTAAACGCGTGATCTTCGCCAGCTCCAACCATGTGATCGGCTTTTACAAGCAAGACGAACACATCGACGCCCACTCCCCACGTCGCCCGGACAGCTACTACGGCTTATCCAAATCCTACGGCGAAGACATGGCGAGTTTCTACTTCGACCGCTACGGCATCGAGACCGTGAGCATCCGCATCGGCTCCTCGTTCCCGGAACCGCAGAACCGCCGGATGATGCACACCTGGCTGAGCTTCGATGACCTCACTCAACTGCTTGAGCGTGCGCTGTACACGCCGAATGTCGGCCACACCGTGGTCTACGGCATGTCGGATAACCTCGACACCTGGTGGGACAACCGTTACGCCGCGCACCTGGGTTTTGCCCCCAAGGACAGCTCCGAAGTATTCCGCGCCAAGGTCGAAGCCCAGCCGCCAGTCGCCGCCGATGACCCGGCCGCGGTTTACCAGGGCGGCGCGTTCTGCGCTGCGGGGCCGTTCGGTGACTGAACGCACATCAACCCAAGGGAATGAGTTGCCATGACCGCTGAATTGATCGTCGATGCCCGCAATGCCGTGGGCGAATGCCCGGTGTGGGTGCCGCAGGAAAACGCGCTGTACTGGGTGGACATCCCCAACGGCGGCCTGCAACGCTGGGACGCCGCCACCGGCCACGTCGCCGCCTGGAAAGCCCCGCAGATGCTCGCCTGTATTGCCCGCACCGACGCGGGCAATTGGCTCGCGGGCATGGAAAGCGGTTTTTTCCAACTCACCCCGCATAACGACGGCAGCCTCGACACCACGCCCCTGGCGAGCATCGAGCACCCGCGCCCGGACATGCGCCTCAACGATGGCCGCTGCGATCGCCAGGGCCGTTTCTGGGCTGGCAGCATGGTCCTGAACATGGGCCTGAATGCGGCCGAAGGCAGCCTGTACCGCTATGCGTCAGGCGCCGCGCCGCATGCGCAACTCAACGGGTTCATCACCCTCAATGGCTTGGCCTTCAGCCCGGACGGCCGCACGATGTACGCCTCGGATTCACACCCGCTGGTACAGCAGGTCTGGGCGTTCGATTACGACATCGACACCGGCACGCCGTCCAACCGCCGCGTGTTTATCGACATGCATCAATTCCTCGGGCGCCCCGATGGCGCGGCGGTCGACGCCGAGGGTTGCTACTGGATCTGCGCCAACGACGCCGGGCTGGTTCACCGTTTCACCCCGGATGGCCGCCTGGATCGCTCCCTCAGCGTGCCGGTAAAAAAACCCACCATGTGCGCCTTCGGCGGCAGCCGGCTGGACACCTTGTTCGTCACCTCGATTCGTGATGACCACAGTGAACAGTCGGTCGCCGGCGGCGTGTTTGCCCTCAACCCCGGCGTCATCGGATTGCCGGAGCCCACATTCACCCTCTAGCTGCATCGCTGTGCCTTGAATACAACAACAATAAGACAGGAGTGACACCCCATGGACTTCAAACGCACTTTGCTCGCCGCTGCATTCTTCACCCTCAGCACCGCCGTCCACGCGCTGGAAATCAAATTCGCCGACATCCACCCCGCCGGCTACCCCACTGTCGTTGCCGAAGAGAACATGGGCAAGGCCCTGACCAAAGCCAGCAACGGCGAACTGACCTTCAAATACTTCCCGGGCGGTGTGCTGGGCTCGGAAAAAGAAGTGGTCGAACAGGCCCAGGTCGGCGCGGTGCAGATGACCCGCGTCAGCCTCGGCATCGTCGGGCCGGTGGTGCCGGACGTGAACGTGTTCAACTTGCCGTTCGTGTTCCGCGACCAGGCGCACATGCGCAAAATCATCGACGGCGAAATCGGCGATGAAATCCTCGCCAAGATCACCGACTCCGAGTTCGGCCTGGTGGCCCTGGCCTGGATGGACGGGGGCACGCGCAACCTTTACACCAAAAAGCCGGTGCGCAAGATCGAAGACCTCAAGGGCATGAAAATCCGCGTCCAGGGCAACCCGATCTTCATCGAAGCCTTCAACGCGATGGGCGCCAACGGCATTGCCATGGACACCGGCGAAATCTTCAGCGCCTTGCAGACCGGCGTCATTGACGGCGCGGAGAACAACCCGCCGACCATGCTGGAGCACAACCACTTCCAGAACGCCAAGTTCTACACCCTCACCGAACACCTGATCCTGCCCGAACCCATCGTGATGTCAAAAATCACCTGGAACAAACTCACCCCCGCCCAGCAAGACCTGGTGAAAAAAGCCGCCAAGGTCGCCCAGCAAGATGAGCGCGCGCTGTGGGACGCCAAGTCCGCCAGCAGCGAAACCAAGCTTAAGGCTGCCGGCGTCGAGTTCATCACCGTCGACAAAAAACCCTTCTATGACGCTACCGCAGCGGTTCGCGCCAAGTACGGTGCGGCTTACGCCGACATCATCAAGCGCATCGACGCGGTCGAGTAATCACCCTTCCCTTTAGTCAGGCCCGGCGCGGTCGGCATCGACGCGCCCGGTTACGGTGAACGCCATGAAGAATTTAGTGCTGCGCATTAACGACCGCATTTACATGACCTGCATCTGGGTCGCCGGCCTCGCGGTGCTCGGGGTCGCGCTGATCATCCCCTGGGGCATCTTCGCCCGCTACATCCTCGGCACCGGCGCGAGCTGGCCGGAGCCCACCGCCATCCTGCTGATGCTGGTGTTCACGTTTGTCGGCGCGGCGGCCAGTTACCGTGCCGGCGCGCATATGTCGGTGGCCGTGGTCACCGACCGCCTGCCACCGCGCCAACGGCAAATCGTCGGCGTTATCACGCAACTGCTGATGGCCACCATCTGCCTGTTCATGACCGTCTGGGGCACCAAGCTGTGCCTGTCCACCTGGAACCAGTTTATGAGTGCGATCCCCACCCTGCGTGTGGGCATCACCTATATGCCGATCCCGATTGGCGGGCTGCTGACGCTGGTGTTCGTGCTGGAAAAACTCTTGCTCGGTAACCAGAGCCAGCGCCGCGTGGTGCGCTTCGATCTGGTTGAAGAAAACGAAGGGGCTGCCTGATGGACGCATTGATGCTGCTGGGCAGTTTTATCGCCTTGATCCTGATCGGCATGCCGGTGGCCTACGCCCTCGGGTTGTCGGCGCTGATCGGCGCGTGGTGGATCGACATCCCGTTCCAGGCCTTGATGATTCAGGTTGCGGGCGGGGTGAACAAGTTTTCGCTGATGGCGATTCCGTTCTTTGTGCTGGCCGGGGCGATCATGGCCGAGGGCGGCATGTCGCGCCGCCTGGTGGCATTTGCCGGGGTGCTGGTGGGGTTTGTGCGCGGAGGCCTGTCGTTGGTGAACATCGTGGCGTCGACGTTTTTTGGCGCGATTTCCGGTTCGTCGGTGGCCGATACCGCCTCGGTCGGTTCAGTGTTGATCCCGGAAATGGAGCGCCGTGGCTACCCGCGTGAGTTTTCCACCGCCGTCACCGTCAGTGGCTCGGTGCAAGCCTTGCTGACGCCGCCCAGCCATAACTCGGTGCTCTACTCGCTGGCGGCCGGCGGCACGGTCTCGATTGCCTCGTTGTTCATGGCCGGCGTGGTGCCTGGGCTGCTGATGAGCGCATGCCTGATGGTGCTGTGCCTGATCTTCGCGAAAAAGCGCAATTACCCCAAGGGCGAGGTCATCCCGCTGAAACAGGCGCTGAAAATCTGTGCCGATGCACTCTGGGGCTTGATGGCCATGGTGATCATTCTGGGTGGCATCCTCTCGGGTATTTTCACCGCCACCGAGTCGGCCGCGATTGCCGTACTCTGGGCATTTTTCGTGACCATGTTCATCTACCGCGACTACAAATGGCGCGAGTTGCCCAAGCTGATGCACCGCACGGTGCGCACCATTTCCATTGTGATGATCCTGATCGCCTTCGCGGCCAGTTTCGGCTACATCATGACCCTGATGCAGATCCCGGCGAAGATCACCACGCTGTTCCTGACCCTGTCGGACAACCGCTATGTGATCCTGATGTGCATCAACGTGATGCTACTGATGCTCGGCACGGTGATGGACATGGCGCCGCTGATTCTGATCCTCACGCCGATTTTGCTGCCGGTGGTGCTCGGTATCGGCGTCGACCCGGTGCATTTCGGCATGATCATGCTGGTGAACCTCGGCATCGGCCTGATCACCCCGCCAGTGGGCGCGGTGCTGTTTGTGGGTGCGGCGGTGGGCAAGGTCAGTATTGAGAAAACCGTGGCGGCGCTGCTGCCGTTTTATGCGGTACTGTTCCTGATATTGATGGCAGTGACTTACATTCCCGCGTTGTCCCTCTGGCTTCCCGGGCTGGTGCTCTGATGATTGAACTGGAAGACAGCCTGACCCATCTCACCCTCGCCCCGGCCGTGGGTGGCAGCCTCGTCAACTGGACGGTGCGCGCCACCGGGCAGCCGCTGTTGCGCCATAGCGATGAAGCTGCGCTGAACACCGGGCTGCCGGGCAAGCTGGCGTGTTACCCGCTGGCGCCGTGGTCCAATCGAGTGGCCCAAGGCGGTTTCGATAACCCTGGCGGCTGGCTGGCACTCACGCCCAACAGCCCGCTCGACCCGCTGCCGATTCACGGTTCGGCCTGGCAACAGGCGTGGCAGGTGGTGCGCCAGACGGCGGCTGAAGTGGTGCTGGCGGTGGTGTGTGAGACGCCGTTTGCCTATCGCGCCGAGCAGCGGTTTCGCTTGCATGGCGGCGAGCTGAGTATCCAGTTGCGCGTAACGCATCTGGCCGAAAAAGCCGCGTGGCATGGCTTGGGATTGCATCCGTATTTGCCACGAAGGCCCGGCACGCGGTTGCAGGCCAAGGCGTCGCAGGTGTGGATGAGTGATGCGTCCAAGCTGCCGACCGGGTTGGCGCCGGTGCCTACCGAATGGGACTTCACTCAGCTCAAGGGTCTGCCGCAAGGCCTGGTGGACAATGGGTTTGGCCAGTGGGACGGGCATTGCCGCATCGAACAGCCTGAGCTGGGTTATGCCCTGGAATGCCAGGCCATCGGCGCCGATTACTACCTGCTGTTCTGCCCGCCGGGGTTGGGGTTCTTTTGCATCGAGCCGGTGAGCCATCCGGTGAATGCGCATCACCTGCCGGGCAGGCCTGGCCTGAAGCTGCTGGAAAACGGCCAGTCAACTCACCTCAATTTCACCCTGAAATACCAACCTTTATAACCCCAAAAAACCCTGTGGGAGCCGGGCTCGCCCGCGATGACGGTGTGTCAGCCTGCACACCTGGACCTGACAAACCGCTATCGCAGGCAAGCCAGCTCCCACATTTTTGATCAGCATGGTGTCAAGGCGGGCTGTTTTTCAGGCGGCCCGCCGTGTCGATACTCACCACCACCGACAACCCCGGCCGCAGGCGCTCGCTCTCGGCCTGATCCGGGTCCACCGTAATCCGCACCGGCACCCGCTGGGCGATCTTCACAAAGTTGCCGGTGGCGTTATCCGCCTGCAACAGGCTGAACTCCGAGCCGGTCGCCGGGGAAATATGCTGCACCGTACCGTGAAACTTGCGGTGGTTGAGCGCGTCCACAGTGAACGTCACCGGCTGGCCGACCTGCACATTGTCCATCTGGGTTTCTTTCATGTTGGCGATCACCCACAACTGTGGCGGCACCAGCGCCATCAACTGCGCGCCGGAGTTGACGTAGGCGCCCAGGCGCACGCCGATCTGCCCCAACTGGCCGTCACGCGGCGCAATGATGCGGGTGTTGGACAGGTCGATACGCGCCAACTCCACGGCCGCATCGGCACTGGCCACTGCCGCTTCCAGGGAGCCTCGATTGACGATCACGGTTTGCAGGTCCTGACGGGCGATTTCCAGGTTGGCCTGGGCCTGGGCCACCGCCGCGATGGTCTGCGCGTTCGCGGCGCGGGTCACGTCCAGCTCGCGCTTGGACACCGAGCCATCGCTGATCAACTCTTCATTGCGGCGCAGGTCCGCAGTGCTTTTGCGTGCCTGGGCCTGGCTGTCCACCAGCGCGGCCTGGCGCAGTTTGATGGTGGCTTCGGCGCTGTTGCGCTGCTGCACCACATTGGCCAAAGAGGCTTTCTGTACTGCCAATTGCGCCAGCGCCTGGTCAAGACGCTGCTTGTAGATGCGGTCATCCAGGCGCACCAGCAGGTCACCGGCCTTGACGTACTGGAAGTCCTGCACCGGCACTTCATACACGTAGCCGCTCAGTTGCGGGCCGATAATCGTCACCTGGCCGCGCACCAGGGCGTTCTCGGTGGTTTCCACCGCACTGCTGAACGGTGGCAATTGCCAGGCATACAGCACGATCAATACCCCGATGATGGCAATCGCGGCAAAACCCAATGACGAGATGATGCGCACCCGCAGCGAGCGCGGCTCCGTGACGGTCGAGCCCGGTGGTGGCGTGCCTTCCGGGGTGGAGGCGATGGCGTTGGTAGTAGTGGTGGTGGTTTCGGTCATGAAGTAACGCCGCTGGGTTGAACGGGAGGGGCTGCTGCTTTGGTGGTACTCATCAGCCACAGGCTGCGGGTGAAAATCCACAGCATGGTGAGGATTGCGATGATCGCGATCAGCATGAACACATCGTTGTAGGCCATCACATTCGCCTCGCGCGTGGCCGCCGTAGCCAGGCTGCGAATGCCCATGAGATTGCGCAGTTCCGGGTCGGCGATCACGCCGCCGTAGGCCGAGCCGCCGCTCTGCACCCGTGCCGCCACGCGTGGGTCCAGCAGGGTCAGGTGCTCGACGATCATGCTGGAATGGTATTTCTCACGCACGATCTGGAACGTGCCCAGCAACGCCGCGCCAATCAGGCCGCCGAGGTTTTGGCAGATGCCGAACATCACCGAGAAGCTCACCAGGTTGCGCGGGTTGGTCAGTACGTTTTTAGTGCCCAGCACCATGGTCGGCCCCAGGAAGAAGGTGCCGCCAAAGCCTAGCAGGAACTGGCTGATGTACAGGTTTTGCGGGCGGGTCAGGTTGCTGGAGAAGCTGTCCATCACGGAGCCGGTGGCCATCAACGCCAGGGAGATGATCAACGGCATCAGCAGGTGCGCCGGGTTGATCGTCAGCGCGCTGACCACCAGCCCGGCAATCGCCCCGGCCAGCATCACCACGTAGAGGGTGTGCATCTGCTGGTAGCTCATGTTCAACATCTGCATAAAGCCCACCGCGCCGGTGGACTGCTCAGACAGCACCATGCGAATCAGCACCACCGCCAGCGCCAGGCGAATCATCGCCCCGCTGCCGAGCCAGCGTGTCATCAACATGGGGTTGACGCGGTTATGCTCAATGGCCAGGCCGGCCATGATCAGCACCAGCGAACAGGCTGAGGCCACGCCGATCCAGGGCGCTTCCAGCCACCAGTCGATACGCCCCAACGACAGCACCGCACAGAGCAACGCCACGCCGCTGGCAAGGATGGCAAAGGTGAGGAAGTCGAGTTTTTCAAAGGTTTTAAAACGGTCGCCGGGCGGCAGTTTGAGCATGAACACGCAGCCCAGGCAGATCAACGCCATGCCCAGCTCGAACAGGTACAACCCGCGCCATTCGGCAATTTGCAGCAAGTCTTCGGAGAACAATCGCGCCAACGGCAGCGCCAACTGCGCAGTGCCCAAGCCCAGCACCAGGGCTTTAAGCCGCCACTTGGCCGGGAACGCCTGGATCATGTAGTACAAGCCCAACGAACTCAGCGCCGCACCGACCATGCCGTGCGCCGCCCGTACTGCAATCGCCGAACTGAGGTCGTTGACGAATAAATGGCCGAACGTCACCAGCGCATACAGCACCAGAAACACCTCGGTGAACGCGCGCAGGCCGAACTGTTGGCGAAACTTGACCAGCAGCAGGTTCATGCACACGTTGGTCATGACATAAGCAGCCGGCAGCCAGGCCATTTCTGCGGTGGTGGCGCCCAGTGCGCCTTGCAGATATTGCAGGTTGGCGATCACCAGCGCGTTGCCGAGCCCGCCGGTAATTGCCACTAGGATCCCGACCAACGCAAACAGCCAGCGCTTGTGCGTAGGGTGCAACGGCGTCGACGGCGAGCCCGGCAAGCTCGGCCGCTCGTGGGGTTGCCAGGTGTGGGGGGTGTATTTATCCATCGCATGACCTTGATGACCCGACGTGCAAGGTCGGTAAATCCGTTACTCAGGGACCAGTAAACCTGAGAGGCGTTCATCTTGCCATGTCTGGTGCGGGCACGGTCAAAACTGTGGGAGCTGGGTTGTCTGCGATGGCGGTCTTTTGGTGTACATATCCATTTCTGCGGTAACGGCTACCTATGGTTCCGCTCTTACAGCGGGTCACTTTTGCAAGGACGCAAAAGTAACCAAAAGGTCCTCGCCCCACCACTCGGCCCCTCGCTTAGGCTCGGTGTGCCCTCACTCCGGCTTGAATCCGTGGGCCGCCGCGATGGGCCATCCTTGGCCCAGCGCGGCTAACCCGGCGTCCTGCCGGGTTACCCACGGATTCAAGCCTGCGTTCGGCCATCGTGGTTAACGGGGCGCCTCAGATCAAGATCTACAGCACGGCGGCCTGAAAGCCGACCTGAGTGGTTGAAGCAAGAGCCAGATCAAGTGCGAAGCAAAAGCCTATCTGAATACACTGAAGAGTTGCTTTTCTGTGGGAGCTGGCTTGCCTGCGATGCAAACACCTCGGTACATCAGGTACACCGAGTTGATGCCATCGCAGGCAAGCCAGCTCCCACATTAGACCGAGTTTGGCTCTGCTGTTGCTGTTGCTGTTGCTGTTGCTCTGGCCCTTACATCCTTTTCGCTGGCGAAGTCAGCGGTCTTTTGATCTGCGCTTTTGATCTTGATCTGAAATCGCCCCGTCAAACACGATGGCCGGAATCTGACAGTGATTTGGGGGGTAAACCGGCAGGGATGCCGGTTTAGCCGCGCTGGGCCAAGGATGGCCCATCGCGGCGGCCCCCCAAATCACTGGCGGATTGCGGGCATGCCGAGCCACAGCGAGGCACCGAGTGTTGGGGCGAGGACCTTTTGGTTACTTTTGCGTCCTTGCAAAAGTGACCCGCCGTAAGGGCGGAACCCTAAGCCGCCGTTACCGCAGCAACGGATATGTACACCACCAAACGACCGCCATCGCAGCCAAGCCAGCTCCCACAGTTGGACGGTGTGTTGCACATCAGGATCAGAGCGCAGCCTTGACCAGCATGCCAGCGGCCACCACCACACACAGGCTGGCAAACCCCACCTGCAACGCCCGCGCCGGGATCACCGAACACAAACGCCGACCGGCCAACATACCGACAATACTCGCACCAATAAACACCCAGCCCATGGGCTCAATACTCACACCGGCCTGCATCGACCCAGCCACGCCGATCAGCGAAATCAGGCTGATCACCATGAGCGAGGTGGCGACAATCCCGCGCATCTGCACATCGGTCAGTTGCTTGAACGCCGGCACGATCAGGAAGCCACCGCCCACGCCAAGCAAGCCCGACACCGCGCCAGTCACCGCACCCAACGCCGCCAATGTGGCGCTGCATTTGGCGGTCCAGGCCAGGCGCCCGGTCTGCTGGTTGAGCATGCAGTTTTTCTGGCCCCAGGACGCGGCGCCATGGTCGCTTGGCCCGGCCTCGACCTTTTCGCGTTGCAACATGCGCCACGCCACCAGCACCATCAAGGCGCTGAACAGGCCCATCAGCAGGTGCTCGGGCAACTGGTGGGCAATAAATACGCCCAGTGGCGAGAACAGCGCCCCCAGCAACGCTATCAATAACGCCGCGCGGTAGCGCACCAGGCCATGGCGCAACCCGTCAATGGCGCCGACCGCCGCCGCTGCGCCCACGGCGAGCAACGACACCGGGGCTGCCTGGGTCATGGTCAGGCCCAAGCCCAACACCAAGGCCGGCACCCCGAGGATGCCACCGCCCGCACCGGTCAGGCCCATGACCAGGCCCATCAATAAACCCAACAGACTTGCCAGCAGCATTTAATCCACCTTGCTGAGGCGGGTCAGCCACTCGCGGCCCTTGAGCATGCCGTTCCAGTAGAACCACGGCAGCAGCGTGGCCTTGAGGAACCACATCGAGCGACGTGCCTGGGTCGGGTCCAGCGGGAAGGTCGGCAGCAGCTTGCCGCCATAGCCGAATTCGGCCAGCACCACCTTGCCCTTCTCCACCGTCAACGGGCAGGAACCATAGCCGTCGTACTTGAGCGGCAGCGGCGCTTGTTTGCGCAGGGCCAGCAGGTTTTCGGCCACCACTACGATCTGCTTGCGCACGGCGGCAGCGGTCTTGGCGTTGGTGGTGCCACACACATCGCCGAGGCCGAAGATATGCGGGTAGCGCAGGTGTTGCAGGCTGTGCGGGTTCACCTCGCACCAACCGGCGGGGTCTGCCAACGGGCTCTGGCGGATAAAATCCGGGGCCACTTGCGGCGGGACCACGTGCAATAGGTCGAAGGATTTTTCTTCGACGGTGGCCTTGCCTTCGGCATCTTTGACTTCAAACCAGGCCTTGCGGGCCGGGCCATCGACCTTGACCAGGTTGGCGTTGAACGCCAGGCGGGCGTTGTATTTCTCGACGTATTTCATCAACGGCGGCACAAAGGTCGCGACGCCAAACAGCGCAGCACCGGCCAGGTTGAACTCGACGTCGATGTTTTTCAGGTTGCCCTGCTTGAGCCAGTGATCGCAGGACAGGTACATGGCTTTTTGCGGCGCGCCTGCGCATTTGATCGGCATGGCCGGCTGGGTGAAGATCGCCTTGCCACTCTTCAATTGCTGCACCAACTGCCAGGTGTAGGCCGCGTGCTCGTAGCTGTAGTTGGAGGTCACGCCGTTATGGCCAAGGGTCTGTTCCAGGCCGTCGATTTTTTCCCAGGCCAGGCGCAGGCCAGGGCACACGATCAGGTTGTTCCAGGTGACGCGCTGGCCGTTATCGAGCACCAGGGTCTGCTCGTCGGGCAACAACTCGGCAACAGCGGCCTGCACCCAGGCGACGCCATTGGGCAGTACGTCGGCCAACGGCCGTCGGGTCTTTTTCAGGTCGTAGGCGCCGCCACCGACCAGCGTCCAGGCCGGCTGATAGCAGTGGTAGTCGTTAGGCTCGATCAGGGTGATGTTCAGCTGCGGGTCGCGTTTGAGCAGGCTGGCCAGCAGGCCGATGCCTGCCGAGCCGCCGCCGATGACTACGATGTCGCCACTGATGGTCGGTCCACAGTGTTGCTCGGTCATGGTCTTTTGCCTTTTAGGGTCAATGCACACAAGGGTCGTTGCCGTATGGCGTCACGCCCAGCTTTTTATGACCGCGCCGCAGTACAAGCCGGACAAGGTCTTCATCACTTGAATCACTTCGTGGCTGGCCAGCCCGTAGAAAATGTATTTACCTTCCCGACGGGTGGCGACCAACCCTTCGTCGCGCAAAATGCCCAACTGTTGTGACAGGGTGGGCTGACGCACGCCGGTCATGGTTTCCAGCTCGCCGACGTTGCGCTCGCCCTGGGTCAACTGGCACAGGATCAACAGGCGGTCCTCATTGGCCAGTGCCTTGAGCAAGGAACACGCCTTGGACGCCGATGCGCGCAACTGGGCGACTTCGCCCTCACTCAGAGTAGATTCCATTTGCCTCGGGTCCTTTATGTCACTTAAGCTCAAAACATTATGTGTAAACGTAAACTGATTGTAACCACTTTTTTCGCCCCCGGGGACCGCCGCCATGCCAGCGTTGATTCAAGCCTTTCTGGACGAGGCATCGTCGACCTTCACCTACGTCATCTATGAACACGATGGCGGCCCGTGCGCAATCGTCGATTCGGTACTCAATTACGATCCCGCGTCCGGACGCACTGAAACCACCCAGGCCGATAAAGTCATCGCGTTCGTGCGTGAACACGGTTTGCAGGTGCAGTGGCTGCTGGAAACCCACGCGCATGCCGATCACTTGTCCGCTGCGCCTTACCTGCGCCGCACGCTCGGCGGCAAAATAGCCATCGGCCAATCCATCAGTAAGGTACAGGACGTCTTCAAGCGCCTGTTCAACCTGGAGCCGGAATTTCGCGTCGATGGCTCGCAGTTCGACCACCTGTTTGCGCCGGATGAAATCTTTCATATCGGCAACTTGAAGGCCCAGGCGGTGCATGTGCCCGGCCACACCCCGGCCGACATGGCGTACCTGATCGACGGTCGACTGATTCTGGTGGGCGACACGCTGTTCATGCCGGATGTGGGCACCGCACGTTGCGATTTCCCTGGCGGTGATGCGCGGCAGTTGTATGCGTCGATGCGCAAGCTGCTGGCCTTTCCACTGGAGACTGAACTGTATGTGTGCCACGACTACCCGCCTGAAAGCCGCGAGGCCAAGTGCCTGACCACGGTCGCCGAGCAGCGCGCGGGCAATATTCATGTGCATGACGGCGTAGATGAAGCGGCGTTTGTGCAGATGCGCACCCAGCGTGATGCCGGGCTGGGGATGCCGACGCTGTTGCTGCCGGCGATTCAGGTGAATGTGCGGGCGGGAAATATGCCGCCTGCGGAAGACAATGGGGTGGTTTACCTGAAGATCCCACTTAATCAACTGTAGAAACGTCGATTCCCTTGTGGGAGCTGGCTTGCCTGCGATAGCGGTGTATGAGTAACCCATGTGTCAACTGGCCCACCGCTATCGCAGGCAAGCCAGCTCCCACATTGGATGTGGGCGATTCAGTTGCCCAGGCTGATGCCATTAGCCGGCAATGGCAGCGCGGTCTTGTAGCGCACCTGCTTGAGCGCAAAGCTCGAGCGGATATTGGCCACGCCCGGCACCTTGGTCAGAAAATCCATCATGAAACGCTCCAGCGACTGGATCGTCGGCACCAGCACCCGGATCAGATAGTCCGGGTCGCCCGCCATCAGATAACACTCCATCACCTCCGGCCGGTCCGAGATCGCGCCCTCGAACTGCTGCAACGCCAGCTCATTCTGCTTTTCCAGGCTCACATGGATGAACACATTTACGTGCAGCCCCAGCAAGTCGGCATCCAGCAACGTGACCTGATCACGGATAAGCCCCAATTCCTCCATGGCCTTCACCCGGTTAAAGCATGGCGTGGGCGACAGGTTGACCGAACGGGCCAGGTCGGCGTTGGTGATGCGGGCGTTCTCCTGCAGGGCGTTGAGAATGCCGATATCGGTACGGTCCAGTTTGCGCATGAGACAAAATCACCTGTTTTTTATGTTTATGCAGTTTTTTTATCCGCAAATGATCGTGAGCGCAATGAAACACAGATAAATATTCTTCTACGCCACGCCTATGATGTTTGTAGGACAAGATTTCTCCTATCCGGAGACTGACTGTCAGCTAGCGCGCCCACTACAAGAAATTCACAAGATCGAGCGTAGAAAGCCATGAACCAGCCGTATGCACCATTGCGCCTGCACGTTCCCGAACCCTCGGGCCGCCCAGGCTGCAAGACCGACTTTACCTACCTGCGCCTGACTGACGCAGGTACGGTGCGCAAACCCGCCATCGACGTAGAACCCGCCGACACCGCAGACCTGGCCAAGGGCCTGATCCGCGTGCTCGACGACCAGGGCCAAGCGCTTGGCCCGTGGGCTGAAGGCGTATCCGCCGAGATCATGCGTAAAGGCATGCGCGCCATGCTCAAGACGCGCATCTTCGACAACCGCATGGTGGTCGCCCAGCGTCAGAAAAAAATGTCGTTCTACATGCAAAGCCTTGGCGAAGAAGCCATCGGCAGCGCCCAGGCCCTGGCCTTGAACATCGACGACATGTGCTTTCCCACCTACCGCCAGCAAAGCATCCTGATGGCCCGCGAAGTGCCGCTGGTGGACCTGATCTGCCAACTGCTGTCCAACGAGCGCGACCCGCTCAAGGGCCGTCAGTTGCCGATCATGTACTCGGTCAAGGACGCCGGGTTCTTTACCATTTCCGGCAACCTCGCCACCCAATTCGTACAAGGCGTGGGCTGGGGCATGGCTTCGGCGATCAAGGGCGATACCAAGATTGCCTCGGCCTGGATCGGCGACGGTGCCACCGCCGAATCGGACTTCCACACCGCCCTCACCTTCGCCCACGTGTACCGCGCGCCGGTGATTCTCAACGTGGTCAACAACCAGTGGGCCATCTCCACCTTCCAGGCCATCGCCGGTGGTGAAGCCACCACCTTCGCCGGACGCGGCGTAGGTTGCGGCATCGCCTCCCTGCGTGTGGACGGCAACGACTTTATCGCCGTGTATGCGGCGTCTGCCTGGGCCGCCGAGCGTGCGCGCCGTAACCTGGGGCCAACCCTGATCGAGTGGGTCACCTACCGCGCCGGTCCGCACTCCACCTCGGACGATCCGTCCAAATACCGCCCGGCTGATGACTGGAGCCACTTCCCGCTCGGCGACCCGATTGCGCGCCTCAAGCAGCACCTGATCAAGATTGGCCAGTGGTCCGAAGAGGAGCACACGGCGGTCAGTGCCGAGCTAGAGGCCGAAGTGGTCAAGGCGCAGAAAGAAGCCGAACAGTACGGCACCCTGGCCGGCGGCCAGATTCCAAGCGCCGCGACCATGTTCGAAGACGTTTACAAAGAGATGCCGGAGCACTTGAAGCGCCAGCGTCAAGAGTTGGGGGTCTGACATGAACGATCACAACAACAGCATCGAATTGGAAACCGCCATGACCACCACCACCATGACCATGATCCAGGCCCTGCGCTCGGCCATGGATGTGATGCTTGAGCGTGACGATAACGTGGTGGTGTTCGGCCAGGACGTCGGCTACTTCGGCGGCGTGTTCCGTTGCACCGAAGGTTTGCAGAACAAGTACGGCAGCTCCCGGGTGTTTGACGCGCCGATCTCCGAAAGCGGCATCGTCGGCGTTGCCGTGGGCATGGGGGCTTATGGCCTGCGCCCGGTCGCCGAGATTCAATTCGCCGACTACGTGTACCCGGCCACCGACCAGATCATTTCCGAAGCTGCCCGCCTGCGTTATCGCTCGGCCGGCCAGTTCACCGCACCCTTGACCATGCGCATGCCGTGCGGCGGCGGCATCTACGGCGGCCAGACCCACAGCCAGAGTATTGAAGCGGTGTTCACCCAGGTCTGCGGCCTGCGCACGGTGATGCCGTCCAACCCGTATGACGCCAAGGGCCTGTTGATCGCCTCGATCGAAAATGATGACCCGGTGATCTTCCTCGAACCTAAACGCCTGTACAACGGCCCGTTCGATGGCCACCACGATCGCCCGGTCACACCGTGGTCCAAACACCCGCAAGCGCAAGTGCCGGACGGTTACTACACCGTGCCGCTGGACGTGGCCGCCATCGTGCGCCCGGGCTCGGCCGTGACGGTGCTGACCTACGGCACCACCGTGTACGTGTCGCAAGTTGCCGCCGAAGAAACCGGCATCGACGCCGAGGTCATCGACCTACGCAGCCTGTGGCCGCTGGACCTGGAAACCATCGTCAACTCGGTGAAAAAGACCGGCCGTTGCGTGGTGGTGCATGAAGCCACCCGCACCTGCGGCTTTGGTGCCGAGTTGGTGTCGCTGGTGCAAGAGCATTGCTTCCATCACCTGGAAGCGCCGATCGAACGCGTCACCGGTTGGGACACACCCTACCCGCACGCGCAAGAGTGGGCGTATTTCCCAGGGCCGTCCCGCGTGGGCGCGGCGTTGAAACGGGTCATGGAGGTCTGAATGGGCACGCACGTTATCAAGATGCCGGACATTGGCGAAGGCATCGCAGAAGTTGAACTGTCGGTATGGCATGTAAAGGTCGGCGACCTGGTGGTTGAAGACCAGGTGCTGGCGGATGTGATGACCGACAAGGCGATGGTGGACATTCCCTCGCCGGTACACGGCAAAGTGATTTCTCTGGGCGGCGAGCCCGGCGAAGTCATGGCGGTGGGCAGTATTTTGATCAGCATTGAAGTGGAAGGCGCGGGGAATGCCAAGGATGCACCGGTGGTGGCTGAGCCGGTGAAAGCTGCACCAGCGCCAGTGGTTGAAGCCAAGCCAGCGCCTGCGCCTGAGTCAAAACCAGTTGCCAAACCTGCTGCGGCACCGGTTGCGCGTGACGCGAACGAACGCCCGTTGGCTTCGCCTGCCGTGCGCAAACACGCGCTGGATGCCGGCATTCAGCTGCGTCTGGTGCAGGGCAGCGGCCCGGCGGGTCGGGTGCTGCACGAAGATCTGGACGCTTACCTGCAACAAGGTGCAACCCAGGCTTCGGCAACCGCCAACCCTTACGCTGAACGCAACAGCGAAGAACAGATCCCGGTGATCGGCATGCGCCGCAAGATCGCCCAGCGCATGCAGGACGCCACCCGCCGCGCCGCGCATTTCAGTTACGTGGAAGAAATCGACGTCACCGCGCTGGACGAACTGCGCGTGCACCTCAATGAGAAGCACGGCGCCACACGCGGCAAATTGACCTTGCTGCCGTTTATCGTGCGCGCCATGGTCGTGGCGTTGCGCGACTTCCCGCAGATCAACGCACGCTACGACGACGAAGCCCAAGTCATCACCCGCCTGGGCGCGGTGCATGTGGGCGTCGCCACCCAGAGCGATGTGGGCCTGATGGTGCCGGTGGTACGTCACGCCGAAGCCCGCAGCCTGTGGGGCAATGCCGAGGAAATCGCACGTTTGGCCAGCGCCGCACGCAATGGCAAGGCCAGTCGTGATGAGCTGTCGGGCTCGACCATTACCTTGACCAGCCTGGGCGCACTGGGCGGTATCGTCAGCACGCCGGTGTTGAACCTGCCGGAAGTCGCGATTGTCGGCGTCAACCGCATCGTTGAGCGGCCGATGGTGATCAAGGGCCAGATCGTGGTGCGCAAGATGATGAACCTCTCCAGCTCCTTCGATCACCGCGTGGTCGACGGCATGGACGCGGCGCAATTCATCCAGGCCATTCGTGGCTTGCTCGAACAACCCGCCAGCCTGTTTTTGGAGTAAGGCATGCCTCAGACATTGAACACCACGCTGCTGATCATCGGCGGCGGCCCTGGCGGTTATGTGGCGGCGATCCGCGCCGGCCAACTGGGCATACCGACCATTCTGGTCGAGGGCCAAGCGCTCGGCGGCACCTGCCTGAACATCGGTTGCATTCCCTCCAAAGCCTTGATCCATGTGGCCGAGCAGTTCCAGCAAACCGTGCACCATAGCCAGGGTTCGCAATTGGGCATTGAAGTGGATGTGCCGACCCTGGATATCCGCAAGAGCGTGGAATGGAAAGACGGCATTGTTGACCGCCTGACCACCGGCGTGGCGGCGTTGCTCAAGAAGCACAAAGTGCAGGTGATCCACGGCTGGGCCAAGGTGGTCGACGGCAAGACCGTCGACGTCGGCGATCAGCGCATTCAATGCGAGCACCTGCTGTTGGCCACCGGTTCGAAAAGCGTCAACCTGCCGATGCTGCCGATTGGCGGGCCGATCGTCTCGTCAACCGAAGCACTGGCGCCGACCCGCGTGCCCAAGCGCCTGATTGTGGTAGGTGGCGGTTATATCGGCCTGGAGCTGGGCATTGCCTATCGCAAACTCGGCGCCGAGGTCAGTGTGGTCGAGGCGCAGGAGCGTATCTTGCCCGCCTACGACGGTGAGCTGACGCTACCGGTGGCCGAATCGCTCAAGCAGTTGGGGGTCAAACTGTACCTCAGCCACAGCGTCACCGGTTTCGAAAACAACAGCCTGCAGGTACGTGACCCGAATGGCGACACACTGTCGCTGGAAACCGATCAGGTGCTGGTGGCGGTGGGCCGTAAACCCAACACCCAGGGCTGGAACCTCGAAGCGCTGAACCTGGCGATGAACGGTGCGGCGATCAAAATCGACAACCGTTGCCAGACCAGCATGCGCAATGTGTACGCCATCGGCGACCTGAGCGGCGAGCCGATGCTCGCGCACCGGGCCATGGCCCAGGGCGAGATGGTCGCCGAACTGATCAGCGGCAAACACCGCGAATTCAATCCGGCCGCCATCCCGGCAGTGTGCTTCACCGACCCGGAACTGGTGGTGGTCGGCAAGACCCCGGACGAAGCCAAGGCGGCTGGCCTGGACTGCATTGTGTCGAGCTTCCCGTTTGCGGCCAATGGCCGGGCGATGACCCTGGAGTCGAAAATCGGCTTTGTGCGCGTGGTCGCCCGTCGTGACAACCACCTGATTGTCGGCTGGCAGGCGGTGGGCGTTGGTGTGTCCGAGCTGTCCACGGCCTTCGGCTTGAGCCTGGAAATGGGTTCGCGCCTGGAAGATGTGGCGGGCACGATCCATGCGCATCCGACCCTCGGCGAAGCGGTTCAGGAAGCGGCTTTAAGAGCATTGGGCCACGCGCTGCACCTGTAAAACCGTGGTGAGGCCATCGCAGGCAAGCCAGCTCCCACAGGGGAAATGCATTGTAAATGTGGGAGCTGGCTTGCCTGCGATAGCGGTGTATCAGCCAATACACAGGCTCAATGGTCTGCCCACCTGCTCCCACACCGGCCAAGAATGAAGTATTGTTGCGCCCATCCAGTAAAAAACCGACAAGCCTGCCTTCGACCAGGCGGTTGACCAGAGATAGAGGGTGTCATGGGTAACGAAAGCATCAATTGGGACAAGCTGGGTTTTGACTACATCAAGACCGACAAACGGTTTCTCCAAACCTGGAAAAACGGCGAGTGGCAAGCGGGCACCCTGACCGACGACAACGTGCTGCACATCAGCGAGGGCTCCACCGCCCTGCACTATGGCCAGCAGTGCTTTGAAGGCCTCAAGGCCTACCGCTGCAAAGACGGGTCGATCAACCTGTTCCGCCCGGACCAGAACGCCGCCCGTATGCAACGCAGCTGTGCACGCTTGCTGATGCCGCATGTGACCACCGAAGACTTCATCGAAGCCTGCAAACAAGTGGTCAAGGCCAACGAGCGGTTCATCCCGCCGTACGGCAGTGGCGGCGCGCTGTACCTGCGCCCGTTCGTGATCGGCACCGGTGAGAACATCGGCGTGCGTAGCGCACCGGAGTTTATCTTCTCGGTATTCGCCATCCCGGTCGGCGCCTACTTCAAAGGCGGCCTGGTGCCCCACAACTTCCAGATCTCCACGTTCGACCGCGCCGCACCACAAGGCACCGGCGCCGCCAAGGTCGGTGGCAACTACGCCGCCAGCCTGATGCCGGGCGCTGAAGCAAGGAAATCCGGTTTCGCCGACGCGATCTACCTGGACCCGATGACCCACTCGAAAATCGAGGAAGTCGGTTCCGCCAACTTCTTTGGTATCACCCGCGACAACCAGTTCATCACGCCGAAGTCGCCTTCGGTGCTGCCAGGCATCACCCGCCTGTCGCTGATCGAACTGGCCGAAACCCGCCTGGGCCTCAAAGTGGTCGAGGGCGACGTGTTCATCGACAAACTGGACCAGTTCAAGGAAGCCGGCGCCTGCGGTACCGCTGCCGTGATCTCGCCAATCGGCGGCATCCAGTACGACGGCAAGCTTCACGTGTTCCACAGCGAAACCGAAGTGGGCCCGATCACCCAGGCGCTCTACAAAGAACTGACCGGCGTGCAGACCGGCGACGTTGAAGCGCCAGCGGGTTGGATCGTCAAGGTCTGACTCAGCAAACGCAAAACCCAATGTGGGAGCTGGCTTGTGTGGGAGCCAGCTCCCAAACAAGCCAGCTCCCACATTTGCTTGCGGTGCGCTCACAAGTCCTTGGGGATATTCACCGCAATCTTCTTGCCCATGCTGATCCTCGGCTCCACCCCATACCCTAGCGCCTCGTAGAACCCCACCACCGCGTCATTGCCGCCCGTAATCTGCAGGTTGATCTTCATGCAACCCAACGCAGTCAGTGCCTGCTCGGCATAGCGCACCAGCGAAGCGCCCAGGCCCTGCCGACGATAATCGCTGTGTACCGCCACCGAATACAACCAGCCGCGATGCCCGTCATAGCCGGCCAGGATGGTGCCGATCACGGCCTTTTTATCCGTCGCTACAAAGAACAGCCCATCATTGACCGCCAGCTTTTTGTCGATTGCCAGGCTTGGCAGGTTGTGCGCGGTGTCATAGCCAAACGCCTGCTGCCACAGCGCCACCACCTGGGATCGGTGTGGACGATCGCGATATGGCCCGATGGGATGGCGCGATAACAAGGCCTTTTCCATCACCAGCGTGCGCTCATTGCCATGGTAAACGTCGCGTACTGTGTGAAAACCCAACTTGGTATAGAACGGCTCGGCCGTCAGCGAGGACGGCACGCTCAGGACCGTCACCCCGGCTTCAACGGCCCGCAGCTCAATCTCGATCATCAGCAGCCGGCCAATGCCCTGCCCTTGCAACGCCGGGTTGACGAACACCGAGCGCACCACATTGCCATCAAGGGCGGCGGTGGCGACGATCATCTGATCCTGGCTCGCCACCAGCACCACCCGGCGCTGGAGCAACGCCAGCACGGCGTCGGGCGTGAAGTTGCTGGCAACCCGAGCAATCACATCTGCCGGGTAATCCCGCGCATTGCTGCTGTGCAAGGCCGCCAGGATGACCTGGCTGATGCCCTCGGCGTCGGTGGGTTGGGCAAGACGAACAGCGGTAGACATGCATTCTCCTTCCTGGCTCGGGTTTCACGACCGCCACCATACTAATGTGGGAGCTGGCTTGCCTGCGATAGCGGTTTGTCAGTCAGCGCATCTGGCGCAGACAGACCGCCATCGCAGGCAAGCCAGCTCCCACAGTTTGATTGCATTTCAACTTGCCAGCCGATTCGGCTGCGCTACCTCACTTTTCAGCTTTCCCGGCTGAGCCGCCCCGCTATATCAGCCGGGATTCACCCGCCACAGCGCACAAAATAGCCCCACAGCTCAACCCATGGATTCGTGCACCCATGCAAACCACCAACACCGTTTTGATGATTCGCCCGGCGCGCTTTGCCTTCAACCCGGACACCGCGATCAACAACCGCTTCCAACGCCAGCCACTTGATCCTCTTGGCGCGCAGCAAAAAGCGCTGCAAGAGTTCGACGGCTATGTCGATACCCTGCGCCAACATGGCGTAGAGGTGCTGGTGGTGCAAGACACCCCGGCGCCCCACACGCCCGACTCGATCTTCCCCAACAACTGGTGGAGCAGCCACGCCGACGGCAGCCTGGTGCTGTACCCGATGGAAGGCCAGAACCGACGACTGGAGCGCAACAAAGGCGTGCTGCAAGTACTGGAGCAACGCTTTGCAATCCATAGCACCATCGACCTGAGCCACCTCGAACAACAGAATATCTTCCTCGAGGGCACCGGCAGCATGGTGCTCGACCGCCAGCACCGCATCAGCTATGCCTGCCACTCCGGGCGTACCCATCAAGACGCCTTGCGCCAGTTCGCCGAACGCCTCGACTACCAACTCTGCGTCTTCCACGCCGTCGACCGCCACCACGCGCCGATCTACCACAGCAACGTGATGATGAGTGTCGGCCGTGATCTTTCGGTGGTGTGCCTGCAAGCCCTGCCCGATGCCAGCGAACGCCAGGCCCTGGAACGCTCGCTGCGCGATACCGGCAAAGACATCCTCGCCCTCGACTTCGATCAGCTCGAAGCCTTCGCCGGCAACATGCTCGAAGTCCACGACCGTGACGGCCAACCGCTGCTGGTGATGTCGGCCAGTGCCTGGAGCGCCCTGCACCAGGCCCAGCGCACGCATGTCGAACGCCACACCCGCCCGGTGGTGGTGAACATCGACAACATCGAACGCATCGGCGGCGGCAGTGCCCGCTGCATGCTGGCGGAAGTACACCTGCCCGCCCGCGCCTCATTTCAATAAGGAGTCTTGCCATGACCCGCTATATCGACGTCAACGACCTCAGCTATCTGGTTTCACAAAAGGGCCTGCAAACCTGCATCAGCGAAATGGCCGAATACATCCGTGCCGACTACCTGCGCTGGCAGGACTTCGAAAAATGCGCGCGCCTGGCCAACCATTCGCCGGACGGCGTGATCGAGCTGATGCCGGTGTCCGACGCCTCGCTGTACGCCTTCAAGTACGTGAACGGCCACCCGAAGAACACCCTGGCCGGCATGCTCACAGTGATGGCCTTTGGCGCCCTGGGCGATGTCGACACCGGCAAGCCGGTGCTGCTGGCCGAAATGACCCTGACCACCGCGATCCGCACCGCGGCCACCTCTGCCCTGGTAGCCCGCTACCTGGCGCGCGACAACAGCCGCAGCATGGCGTTGATTGGCAACGGCTCGCAAAGCGAGTTCCAGGCCCTGGCTTTCCACGCCATGCTCGGTATCAGCGAAATCCGCCTGTTCGATATCGACGCCAAGGCCACTGCCAAGCTGGCGGCCAACCTCAAGGCGTTCCCGGCGATCAAGGTGATCCTGGCCGCCAGCGTGGCCGAAGCGGTCAAAGGCGCGGACATCGTCACCACCGTCACGGCCGACAAGGCGTACGCCACCATCCTCACCGACGACATGATCGAACCGGGCATGCACCTGAATGCCGTGGGCGGCGATTGCCCCGGCAAAACCGAGCTGGACCGCCGCATCGTCGAGCGCGCTCGGGTGATCGTCGAGTACGAACCGCAAAGCCGTATCGAAGGTGAAATCCAGCACATGCCGGAAGATTCGCCGGTGACCGAGCTGTGGCAAGTCATCAATGGCCAGCAGCCCGGCCGCGAGAACGCGCGCCAAGTCACGCTGTTCGACTCAGTGGGTTTTGCCATCGAAGACTACTCGGCCCTGCGTTACGTGCTGGACGTGGCCAAGGCGCTGGATGTGGGCAGTACACTTGAGCTGGTGCCGGACCTCGCCGACCCGAAAGACCTGTTTGCACGCCTGGCCCAACAGCCACGCGTACAGCACAAAAAGCGCGCCTGAAACCGCTCTGGCCTGCCGCTTTGCGCCCAAGGCAGGCCGGATTTACATCAGTTAAAAGCCGATTTTGCGCGTGCCGCAGCCGATTCCGCTGCATTGCGCTTTTTAACAGCGCAATTCGCGCTTTATGCACGGGGTAAACGACACAAAAAACGCACCACCATGAAGCATTCTCTGCTCCCAGCGATTCACTGCCCTGACATCAATTACAAAATATAGGGACTGTCACATGACTCCATTGCGATCACTCTTCGCCGCGTTGCTGTTGCCACTGTGTGCCAGCGCTGCTTACGCCCAGGACTGGAAAGAAATCCGCTTCGGCGTATTCCCCGAGTACCCACCCTTTGAGTCAGTCGCCGCCGACGGCAGCCTGCAAGGTTTTGATATCGAGCTGGGCAACGCCATCTGCGCCAAGCTCGAAGTCAAATGCACCTGGGTGCACAACGAATTCGACGGCATGATCCCGGCCCTGCGCGCGCGCAAGTTCGACGCGATCATGTCGTCCATTGCCGTGACCCCGGCGCGTGAGAAAGTCATCGACTTCAGCGACCGCCTGTTCCTCAGCCCCACCTCGGTGATCACGGGTAAAAACGCCGACTTCGGCGACACGCCGGAGTCGCTCAAAGGCAAGCAGGTCGGCGTGCTGCAAGGTTCGCTGCAGGAAGCCTATGCACGTGCGCACCTGGCCAAGCTCGGCGCGCAGATCAAGGCGTACCAATCCCAGGAGCAGAACTACGCCGACCTGCAAAACGGCCGCCTCGATGCCACCCTGACCGACAAGCTCGAAGCCCAGCTCAATTTCCTGTCCAAGCCTGAAGGCGCCGACTACAAGAGCGGCCCGGCTTTCAAAGACCCGACCTTGCCGCTGGACATCGCCATGGGGGTGCGCAAGAACGACGCCGACCTGCGTGCGCTGATCAATAAGGGCATCGCCGCCGTGCAGGCCGATGGCACCTACGCACAGATCCAGAAGAAGTACTTCGGCGATCAGGATATCTACAACGAATAGGCCCACCCCGGCCCCTGTGGGAGCTGGCTCTTGTGGCGAGCAAGCTTGCTTGCGCTGGAGTGCGAAGCGCTCCAAAAAAAGCCGGCTCCAGCTGCGCTGTCGAACGGGAGCAAGCTCCCTCGCCACAAAAGCCCGCTCCCGCAGGGGTATATCTACGCCCTTTTGAGATCCCCTCAATGAACGAACTCCTCAACCTGCAAGGCTACGGCCCGATGCTCGCTCAGGGTGCCTGGATGACGCTCAAGCTGGCATTACTGGCGCTGGCCCTGAGCCTCGCCTTGGGCCTGATCGCCGCCGGTGCCAAGCTTTCGAGCGTCAAGTGGCTGCGCGTGCCCGCCACCCTGTACACCACGTTGATCCGCAGCGTGCCGGACCTGGTGCTGATCCTGTTGATCTTCTACAGCCTGCAACTGTGGCTCAACGACCTGAGCGAAGTGTTCGGCTGGGGTTACTTTGAAATCGATCCGTTTACCGCCGGGGTGATCACCCTGGGGTTTATCTACGGCGCGTATTTCACCGAAAACTTTCGCGGCGCGATTCTCAGTGTGCCGGTCGGGCAACTGGAAGCCGCCACCGCCTACGGCCTGAGCCGCTGGCAGCGCTTTCACCTGGTGCTCTTCCCGCAATTGATGCGCTTTGCCCTGCCGGGCCTGGGCAACAACTGGCTGGTGCTGCTCAAGTCCACTGCGCTGGTGTCGATCATCGGCCTGTCGGACCTGGTCAAGGCTGCGCAAAACGCCGGCAAGACCACCAATGAACCACTGTACTTCCTGATCCTCGCGGGCCTGGTGTACCTGGTGATCACCACCCTCTCCAACCGCATCTTCAAGCGCCTCGAACGGCGCTATAACCTCGGCATCAAGGGGATGGCGCGATGATCGAACTGTTCCAGCAATACGGCCTGGCCTACCTGTTCAGCGATGGCACAGGGTTGTCCGGAGTCGCCATGACCTTATGGCTATTCATCATCTCGGTGGTCGCAGGGTTTGTGCTGTCGATCCCGCTGGCGCTGGCGCGCGTCTCGCAGCACGTCTGGCTGCGCTGGCCGGTGGAGGTCTATACCTACCTGTTTCGCGGCACGCCGTTATATATCCAATTGCTGATTTGCTACACCGGGCTGTACAGCCTGGAGGTGGTGCAGGACAACGCCCTGCTCAACCAGTTTTTCCGTAATGCGCTCAACTGCACACTGCTGGCGTTTGTGCTCAACACTTGCGCTTACACCGTGGAAATCTTCGCCGGGGCGATCCGCAACATTCCCCACGGCGAAATCGAAGCCGCGCGTGCCTATGGCCTGCACGGCTGGCGCCTCAACCTGTTTGTGGTGGTGCCCGCCGCGCTGCGCCGTGCGCTGCCGGCCTACAGCAATGAAATGATCCTGATGTTGCACGCTACCTCGCTGGCCTTTACCGCCACCGTCGCCGATATCCTCAAGGTCGCCCGCGACGCCAACGCCGAGACGTTCCTGACGTTCCAGGCTTTCGGCATCGCCGCCCTGCTCTACATGCTGCTGTCCTTTGCACTGGTGGGCCTGTTCCGACTGGCCGAACGTCGCTGGATGCGTTTTCTTGTTCCTACCCGAGGCTAACCCATGAATCAGTCCGCGCAGGCCCTGGCCGCTTACCCTGTTGACGCCCCCGTTGCCAAACCGGCAACCGCTGCGATCAAGCTTCAAGTCGAAGGCATCCACAAACGTTACGGCGACCACGAAGTGCTCAAGGGCGTGTCCCTCAATGCACGCAACGGCGACGTCATCAGCCTGATCGGAGCCAGCGGTTCGGGCAAAAGCACGATGCTGCGCTGCATCAACTTTCTCGAACAGCCGGACGCCGGGGTCATCACCCTCGATGGCATCAGCATCGAAATGCGCCAGGGCCGCGCCGGCACCCGCGCGCCGCACCAGGAACAACTGCAAAACCTGCGCACACGCCTGGCCATGGTGTTCCAGCACTTCAACCTGTGGAGCCACATGACCGTGCTGGAAAACATCACCATGGCCCCGCGCCGGGTGTTGGACGTGAGCGCGGCAGAGGCGGAAAAACGCGCACGCCTGTACCTGGACAAGGTCGGCCTGCCCGGCCGCGTGGCCGATCAATACCCGGCGTTTCTGTCCGGCGGCCAGCAACAACGCGTGGCCATCGCAAGGGCATTGGCGATGGAGCCGGAAATTATTCTGTTCGATGAACCGACCTCAGCGCTGGACCCGGAACTTGTAGGAGAAGTCCTCAAAGTCATACAGACGTTGGCCGAGGAAGGTCGTACCATGCTGATGGTCACCCACGAAATGGGCTTTGCCCGCCAGGTGTCCAGCCAAGTGCTGTTTTTGCACCAGGGCCGAGTCGAGGAACAAGGCGGCGCCGAGATCCTCG
Organism: Pseudomonas sp. ChxA; assembly: GCF_030263855.1. Classification (NCBI taxonomy): domain Bacteria; kingdom Pseudomonadati; phylum Pseudomonadota; class Gammaproteobacteria; order Pseudomonadales; family Pseudomonadaceae; genus Pseudomonas; species Pseudomonas sp. ChxA. Next base: position 2,603,232 of record NZ_JARPMK010000001.1, on the reverse strand, counting down.
ACCATCCCAACAGCGAACGCTTGCAGCAATTTCTTTCCAACCGTTTGAAGTGAACTCATGGATACCAAGGCCAACGGACCCCACTCTTCGCCCACGCTGGACCGCATCGATGAGGCGATCATCGACGTGTTGCGCCACCAGGGGCGTATCACCTACGAAAAGCTTTCCTCGCTTGTTCACCTGACACCCAGGCCGTGCCTGGAACGGGTGCGCAAGCTGGAGCGACGCGGGGTGATCCGTGGTTATGGGGCGATCATCGATGTGCAGATGGTCTCCCCGGGGCTGTCGCTGCTGGTGCTGGTGGCCTTGTCCAATCAGAGCGGGCGCTCGGCGCAGAAGGCCTTTGAGGCCTGCGTCAAAGCCTGCCCGCAAGTGTTCGAGTGCCAACTGATCAGTGGGCCGTTCGACTACAGCCTGCGCATGCGCTGCCGGGATATGGAGCATTACCGGGTGCTGACGGAAACTTGGTTGAATAACGATGAGCTGCACATCGATAAGTTGGTGGCGCACCCGGAGTTGGCGGTAGTCAAAAACACCGCGACCGAACTGGCCTGAAACCCACGCTAGATCGTTCCCACGCTCCGCGTGGGAATGCATCCAGTGACGCTCCGCGTCACGACCTCAAAGCGGACGCGGAGCGTGCAGGGCGGCATTCCCACGCAGAGCGTGGGAACGATCATCGAGCCAGCGCCCAGATTTGTTAACCGTGCCCGCTTGAGATTTTCTTGCCCGGCCTGGCGCCGATCAGCTTCGCCTGCCCATCCTTCTGCTTGCCCGTGCGCGCCTCGCTGATCAACCCCGGTATCAGCTTACCCTCCGGCAGATTCTTCCAGAACCGGCTGGGCAAATGCCCTTCCATCACCTTGGGGTTCAACCGCGCCGGGTTGAAGATATGGCTGTAATAGGTCAGCCACATCGCGCTGTGTGGGTCTTCGACATTCTGCGCCAATTGTTGCCATGCCTCAGGGCACTGCCGTTGATGAATCAACTGCTCACCGTCGTAATACACGCCGTCCAAGGGCGTTGCGATCATCCAGCGATGGCGGCCCATGCGCCCGACAAAATGCTGGCTGGCGGACTTCAAGATGTCATGGGCCGGCTCATGCCACGCCACATACTCCGGCAGCTGCGGCCCAGCCTCTGCCGGCAAGGCAATAAACCGCACAAACGCATGCAGGTGATGGGCTTCGCGGCTGACCTGCTTGATGCGCCGCTGTAACTCACTGCCCAACTTGTCCCCGGCCAGCATTGCGGTGCGGTCGCCATGGCTGACACGCCACAACACCTCGTACAGCAGGCTCCAACGCTGATCACCGTGGTAACACGCGGCCGATTCCAACAATTCCAGCAACGCCTTGGGAATCCGCGCCTGAAAAGGCCCGAGCTGTTCAGGCACAGGCTCGTCAGTGGCAAACAGGTCCGCCACTTCGGCCTCGCCCCAGCTCACCTGGCTGGGGTCGACCTGATGGCTGAGCAGCCAGCGCGCCTGCTCGCGCCAGGTGCTGAACAGGTTGTCGCATTCCAGGCTGATCATCCCCACAGCCCCATCTGTTGCGGCTGCGGGCGGTCGCGCAGTTGCTCGCGCAGCAGCACGCTGGTGCTGTCCGCCTGTTGCGGGTGGTAGTCGCTGGTGATGAAAAACGGCTTGGCCTTGGCTAGCACGCAACGCATGCGGGCCAAGTCTTCAAAGCGAATTTTGCGTTCGCGGCGCAGGTCGACCAGGCGCTGGGTGGTGCGCAGGCCAATGCCGGGGATGCGCGCGATCAACGTGGGTTCGGCGCGGTTGAGGTCCAACGGGAACACCTCGCGGTGCTCCAGCGCCCACGCCAGCTTGGGGTCGATATCCAGCGCCAGATGGCCTGGGCCTTCGAACAGCTCATTGGCGCTGAAGCCGTAGCTGCGCAACAGAAAGTCGGCCTGGTACAAGCGATGTTCACGCATCAGCGGCGGCGCGGCTAATGGCACACTTTTCGGGCTGTTGGGGATGGGGCTGAACGCCGAGTAATACACGCGCCGCAACTTGAAGTTGCCATACAGCGCCTCGGCACCGTGCAGGATGGTGCTGTCGTCGGTGTCATCGGCGCCGACGATCATCTGCGTGCTCTGCCCCGCCGGCGCAAAACGCGGTGCGCGCGGCTCGTTGAACACCGTCTGCTCGCCGGTGTAAATCGTTTGCATGGCTTGCTTGATCGAGCCGATCTGCTTCTCCGGCGCCAGGGTTTGCAGGCTGGCGTCGGTGGGCAGCTCGATGTTTACGCTGAGGCGATCGGCATAACGCCCGGCTTCAGCAATCAGCGCAGGGTCGGCTTCGGGAATGGTCTTGAGGTGGATGTAACCGCGAAAGTCATGCTCTTCGCGCAACAGTTTGGCGACCCGAACCAACTGCTCCATGGTGTAGTCGGCCGAGCGGATGATGCCGGAGCTGAGGAACAGCCCGCTGACGCAATTGCGTTTGTAGAAGTCCAGGGTCAGGGTAACCACCTCCTCCGGGCTGAAACGCGCACGGGGCACGTCGCTGGAGCGGCGGTTGACGCAGTATTGGCAGTCGTACAGGCAGAAGTTGGTGAGCAACACCTTGAGCAACGACACACAGCGCCCGTCCGGCGTGTAGCTATGGCAGATGCCCATGCCATCGGTAGAGCCCAGCCCGGCCTTGCCCTCGGAGCTGCGCTTGGGCGCGCCACTGCTGGCGCAGGAGGCGTCGTACTTGGCGGCGTCGGCGAGGATGCTGAGTTTTTCGATCAACTGCATGAAGGGCTACCGATACTGGTTTTTTGTACAGTACCAATAGCCCGACGTTGTCACAAGTGCCGTCTGTAGGAACAGCCTTGCTGTGGATCAGCTGGCAGTGGCCAGCAGCAAATCCTGCACCGGGCGTGCTTTGCCACGATGGCGATCGTGTTCATACAGCGAGGCGGCAATCTCGTCCGCCCGAATCGGCAGTACCGACAGCAAGGTGTCGCTCAAACCATGGCTGGCCTGGCTGAACCCCTGGATATAGATACCGGCCTTGCAGCGCTCGTCGGTGACGATCCGATAGTCGCGGGCCACTTCGAAGTCGCCCATATAGGCTTGCAGTGGCGCCAGCAGTTCGCGGTGCATCTGGCGCTCGTAGCCGGTGGCCAGGATCACCGCGTCGTAATGGCTGACGCTGGTTTCGCCGTTGGCGTTGTTGCGCAGTACCAACTCGATGCCCAACGGCCCGGCCGTGGCTTTCTCGACCACGGTCATGGTGCGGAAGGCCTGGCGGTTGATGCCGGAGACTTTCTGGCGGTAGAAAATCCCGTAGATGCGCTCGATCAGGTCCAGGTCGACCACCGAATAGTTGGTGTTCTGGTACTCGGCCACCAGGCGCTCACGCTCAGCACCGACTTGCTGGAACACCAGGTCGGTAAAGGCCGGCGAGAACACTTCGTTGACGAACGGGCTGTCATCCGCTGGTTTAAGCGCCGAGCCGCGCAGGATCATGTCCACCTGCACCGACGGGAAGCTGTCGTTGAGGTCGATAAAGGCTTCGGCCGCGCTCTGCCCGCCGCCGATGATGGCAATGCGCATAGGCTTGCCCTCTACGCACGGCTGCTGGGCCATGCGCTCGAGGTATTGGGAATGGTGGAACACCCGGCCGTCATCCTTGAGCGCCTTGAACGCCTCGGGCACACGTGGCGTGCCGCCGGCACTGACCACCACCGAACGGGTGGTGCGCACATGCTGTTCGCCCTGCGCATCACGGGAGATCACGCGCAACGCTTCAACCTGCTGCTGGTGCAGGATCGGCTCGATGGCCAGCACTTCCTCGCCATACCGCGCCTGGGCCTGGAACTGCCCGGCAACCCAGCGCAGGTAGTCGTTGTACTCCATGCGGCACGGGTAGAAAGTGCCCAGGTTGATGAAGTCCACCAGGCGATCATGGGCCTTCAGGTAGTTGACGAAAGAGTAAGGGCTGGTGGGGTTGCGCAGCGTCACCAGATCCTTGAGGAACGAAATCTGCAGCTCGCTCTGGGTGACCAGGGTATTGCCGTGCCAGCGGTAGTCGGCCTGCTTGTCGAGAAACACCACGTCCAGTTTGCCCTGGGCTTTTTCACGCTCCTGCAGGGCGATGGCCAGCGCCAGGTTCGATGGGCCGAAACCGATCCCGATCAGGTCGTGAACCGCGGGCGAAGCAATTGCCTGTGTCATTCCAGTGTCCTCTGGATAAGCCCCTTGGCGGTGGGGCGGGAATACCTGCAAAGCCTGAACAACAGGCCATGTGTTGATAGGAAACGAGGACAGTGAAATAAAATTTAACTGATCTGCGATCAGTGCGCGTCCCACTCACGCATGCGCACCCGACAATGCTTCATGGCGTTGACGATATGTTTTTCCACCAGGCTGCGGGAAATGCTCAGGCGCTCGGCGATCTGCGGGTGAGAAAGGCCGTCGAGCTTGCGCAGCAGGAAGCTGTCGCGGCAAGCGCTGGGCAGCTCGGCCAGGGCACGATCGAGCAGGGCCAGGCGCTGGGCCTGATCGTGGTTGGCGTGGGGCGAACTGGTGGCGAAGCGTTCTTCGCTGTCCAGCACCTCCAGGGGCTCGGACTGGCGCAAGGCATTGCGCCGATGGCCGTCGATCACCAGGTTCAGCGCGGTGCGGTACAAAAACGCGCGCGGCTGTTCGATCGGCGTGTCGCTGGCGCGCTCCAGTACTCGCACGTAGGCGTCATGCACCACATCTTCGGCCACCTGACGGTTGCCCAGCTTGGCGTTGAGGAAACACACCAGCTCGCGATAGTAGTTTTCCAACATGACTCCCGACCGTCTGGGGAGACGGCATCTGATCCTTGAGTGCTAATGAAGACCGGCCATGGATGATGGCAGTTTGAATGCGTGCAATTTATAGTAATTCTCATCTACTTTTAAAGAAGTCTTGCACCAACAGCCGAGTTTTTTTACGAGACACAGCTGTTACCGCGTATGTAAGCAGCTAAATTTTCGGGCAATTTCCTCGTATAACTGTCAGCCCTCCGCAACTGCGGTCCCTATTCCCGGCTGGAAACAACGCATGAAACGCCCTCGCCCCGCCCGACGCGCCCTGCTGGTAGTCGCGTGCCTGATTCCCATCGTTGCGCTGGCGGCCTGGCAGATACTGCCGCCGGGCCGCGATAGCCTCGCCACCGTCACCGTCACACGTGGAAACATTGAAAACAGCGTCACTGCGCTGGGCACCCTGCAACCACGCCGGTATGTCGATGTGGGCGCACAGGCATCCGGGCAAATCCGCAAGATCCATGTCGAGGCCGGTGACCAAGTCAAAGAAGGCCAGTTGCTGGTCGAAATCGACCCGGCCACGCAGCAGGCCAAGCTCGACGCCAGCCGCTATGCCATCGACAACCTCAAAGCCCAGTTGCAGGAACAGAACGCCCAGCACCAACTGGCGCGGCAGAAGTACCAGCGCCAGCAACGCCTGGTGGCCGGTAACGCCACCCGCGAAGAAGACGTGCAAACCGCCAAGGCCGAGCTGAGTGCCACCCAGGCACGGGTCGACATGTTCCAGGCACAGATCCGCCAGGCCCAGGCCAGCCTGCGCAGCGACGAGGCCGAATTGGGCTATACACGCATCTTCGCGCCGATGAGCGGCACGGTGGTGGCGGTGGATGCGCGGGTCGGCCAGACCCTCAACGCCCAGCAGCAGACTCCGTTGATCCTGCGCATCGCCAAGTTGTCGCCGATGACCGTATGGGCCGAGGTCTCCGAAGCCGACATCGGCCACGTCAAACCCGGCATGACCGCCTATTTCACCACGCTCAGCGGCGGCGGTCGGCGCTGGACCAGTACCGTGCGCCAGATCCTGCCGATCCCGCCCAAGCCCCTTAATGAAACCAGCCAGGGCAACGGCAGCCCCAGCAGCACCAGCAAAAGCGGGAGCGGCCGTGTGGTGCTCTACACCGTACTGCTGGATGTGGACAACGCCGACAATGCCCTGATGGCCGAAATGACCACCCAAGTGTTTTTCGTCGCCAGCCAAGTCAAGGATGTGCTCACCGTGCCGGTCGCGGCCTTGCTCGGCAGCCACGGCAGCGACACGCAAACGGCCCGCGTGGTGGCCAAAAATGGCGCCATTGAGGAACGCGAGGTGCGCGTGGGTATCAGCGACCGTCTGCGCGTCGAAGTGCTGAGCGGCGTCAAGGAAGGCGATCACCTGCTGATCGGCCCGGCCGACGCCAGTGGGGGTTGATTTGACCACGCCGCTGATCGAACTCAAGAACATCCGCAAATCCTACGGCGGCGGTGACAGCCCGCAGGTCGACGTGCTGCGCGGGATCGACCTGTCGATCCACGCCGGGGAATTCGTCGCCATTGTCGGCGCCTCCGGCTCCGGCAAATCCACGCTGATGAACATCCTCGGCTGCCTCGACCGCCCCACCGAAGGTGACTACCTGTTCGCCGGCGAAAACGTCGCGCACCTGGGCAGCGACGAACTGGCCTGGCTGCGCCGCGAAGCCTTTGGGTTTGTGTTCCAGGGCTACCACCTGATTCCGTCCGGTTCGGCCCAGGAAAACGTCGAGATGCCGGCGATCTATGCCGGTATCAGCGCCACCGAGCGGCATGCCCGCGCCAAGGCCCTGCTCACGCGCCTGGGCTTGGCCGACCGCACCGCCAACCGCCCGCACCAACTCTCCGGCGGCCAGCAGCAACGGGTGTCGATTGCCCGCGCATTAATGAACGGCGGGCATATCATCCTCGCCGACGAACCCACCGGCGCCCTCGACAGCCACAGCGGCGCCGAGGTGATGACACTGCTGGACGAACTGGCGAGCCAGGGCCATGTGGTGATCCTGATTACCCACGACCGCGAAGTCGCGGCGCGGGCCAACCGCATCATCGAGATTCGCGACGGGCTGATCATCAGCGACTCGGCGCACAGTGAAACCTATGTACCGGTCACCGCCAACAGCGACGCGCTGCAAGCCGTCGACCTGCGCCAGCGCCTGGCCGACGGTGCCGAGCACAACGGTGCCTGGAAAGCCGAACTGCTCGATGCGGTCCGCGCGGCCTGGCGGGTGATGTGGATCAATCGCTTTCGCACCGCGCTGACGTTGCTGGGGATCGTCATTGGCGTGGCGTCCGTGGTGGTGATGTTGGCCGTCGGCGAAGGCAGCAAGCGCCAGGTGATGGCGCAGATCGGCGCGTTCGGCTCCAATATCATTTACCTCAGCGGCTCCTCGCCCAACCCGCGCTCGCCGCTGGGTATCGTGACCCTCAACGATGTCGCGGCGCTGGCGATGCTGCCTCAGGTCAAGCGCATCATGCCGGTCAACGGCAGCGACGCTGGGGTTCGCTTTGGCAACCTGGACTACCTGGCCTATGTGGGTGGCAACGACGTCAACTTCCCCGAAATCTTCAATTGGCCGGTGGTCGAGGGCAGCTATTTCACCCAGGAAGACGAGCGCGCCGGGGCTACCGTCGCGGTGATCGGCCACCGTATCCGCGAAAAGCTGTTCAAAAACGTCGCCAGCCCGATCGGCCAATACATCCTGATTGAAAACGTGCCTTTCCAGGTCATCGGCGTACTCGCCGAAAAAGGCTCCGCCTCCGGCAATAAAGACAGCGACGACCGCGTCGCCATCCCCTACACCGCCGCCAGCGTGCGCCTGTTCGGCACTTATAACCCCGAATACGTGGCGATTGCTGCCGCCGACTCACGCAAGGTCCATGAGGCTGAAATGGCCATTGATCAGCTGATGCTCAAGCTGCACAACGGTAAGCGTGACTACCAGTTGACCAACAACGCCGCGATGATCCAGGCCGAAGCCCGCACGGCTAATACGCTGTCACTGATGCTCGGTTCGATTGCAGCGATTTCCCTGCTGGTGGGCGGGATCGGTGTGATGAACATCATGTTGATGACCGTGCGTGAACGCACCCGCGAAATCGGCATTCGCATGGCCACCGGCGCGCGCCAGCGCGACATCCTGCGCCAGTTCCTCACCGAGGCGGTGATGCTCTCGGTGGTCGGCGGCTTGTTCGGCATCGCCCTCGCGCTGCTGGTGGGCGGCGTGCTGGTGCTGGCCGAGGTGGCGGTGCAATTTTCCCTGGTGGCGGTGTTTGGCGCGTTTGGCTGTGCACTGGTCACCGGTGTCGTATTCGGCTTTATGCCGGCCCGTAAAGCTGCCCGGCTCGATCCGGTTAAGGCGTTGACCAGTGAATAAACGATCTTCCCTGCTGGGCGTGTGCCTGTTGCTCAACGCCTGTACCGGCAACCCGCCGACCGTCGACAGCGGCCTCGCGCCGCCACCTGCCTGGCAGTACGCCGAACGCGATGCCACGCAGGCGACCAACCAACGCTGGTGGACACAATTCGGCAGCCCGCCGCTCAACCGCCTGATCGACCAGGCGCGACGCGACAGTTATGACGTGGCCGCCGCCATGGCACGCGTGCGTCAGGCCCAAGCGAGTGCGGTAATTGCCGGGGCGCCGTTGTTACCTGAGGTCAAGTTCAACCTCACCGCCAGCCGTGAAAAACTGCTGCGTGGCAGCGGCAATGCCTCCTTGGACGCCACCGACAACAACAAGACCGTCGACAGTTTCGGTGCCAACCTCACCGCCAGCTATGAACTGGACTTCTGGGGCGGCCGCTTTGCCGCCCGCGACAGCGCCCTGCAAAGCCTGCGCGCCAGTGAGTTCGACCAGGCCACCGTGGAGCTGACCCTGCTCAGCAACGTCGCCGACCGCTACGCGCAAACCCTCGCCGCGCAGCAACGCCAGCAGATCGCCGAGCTGAACCTGGCCAATGCGCGCAGTGTGCTGGACCTGGTACAAACCCGCTACAGCGCAGGCTCCGCCACCGCCCTGGAGCTGGCCCAACAGAAAAGCCTGGTGGCCGGCCAGCAACGGCAGTTGCCGCTGATTGCGCAAGTGGCCGAAGAGTCGCGGATCACCCTCGCCGCCCTGCTCGGTCAGCCCGTGCAAGCCCTGGACCTGGGCACCGAGCCGTTCCAGGCGCTGACCTGGCCAACCATTGGCCCGGGCGTGCCGAGCCAGTTGCTCAGCCGTCGCCCCGACCTGGCCCGGGCCGAGGCGCAACTGGCGGCGGCCAGTGCCGACGTCACGGTGGCACGCGCAGCCATGCTGCCCAGCGTGACCTTGGGTGCGACAGTCGGCTCCGGCGCCTATAAAGCTGAAGACATCCTGCGCAGCCCGTTCTACAACCTGACCTCGGGGCTGGTCGCGCCGATCTTCAACAATGGCCGTTTAAGCGCCGAGCGCGACAAGGCCCGCGCCCGCCAGGACGAGCTGCTGCAAACCTATCGTGGCGCGATCATCAACGGCTTTGCCGATGTAGAGAAAGCCCTCAGCAGCATCACGCGCCTGGACCAGCAACGCCAATGGCAGGCCGAAGAACTGCAACAGGCCCAGGCCGCCTTCCAGATCTCCGAGAGCCGCTACCAGGCGGGTGCCGAGGACTTGCTGACGGTGCTGGAAACCCAACGCACCTTGTACGCCGCTCAGGATTTGAACGTGCAACTGCGGCTGTCACGGCTGCAAGCCAGCATTGCCTTGTACAAAGCGCTGGGCGGCGGCTGGAATACGGAGCTCCGACAATAAAACTGTAAACTCCTACACAAAACGTTTATTCGCCCTACATTCTTTGACCCCGGGTCCTTGGTAAAAAAGCCGCCCTCACACGGCAGCCCGGACCCTCTTGATGAAACTCAACGTTCTGTTAAGAAACCTGGCGTGTATCGGCCTCTGGCTGATCGCCGGCCAGGCGCTGGCCGAGCCGCTGATCGCGCCGACCGCGATTGACTGGCTGCTGGATTGTCCCTTCTCCACCCATGAGCGGCCGGACCCCGAGGTGCTGGAACGCACCCAATGTGCCAGTGTGAACGTGCCTCGCGACTATGACGCGCCCAAACGCGGCAGCGTGCGCCTGGCCCTGACCCGGGTGGGCGCCCGTCAGCCGCTTAGCCGTGAAGGCGTGGTATTCATCCAGGGCGGTGAGCCGCAAAAGGGCCAAGGCGCAACCTTCGCCCTGCACCTGACCAGCCGTTGGGAGTCCTATGCCACCCAGGCCTATCGCACACTCACCAACCGCTATGACGTGATCGAACTGAGCCCCCGCGACCTCAGCCAGGCCAACGGCGTTGAGCAAGCGGCGCGTGATATGGAATTTGTGCGCGCCCAACTGGGCGAGGCCCAACTCAATTACCTGGGCAACGCGCAGGCCACCCGGCTCGGCAGCCGCTACGCCGCACTGTTTCCCGAACGCGTCGCACGCATGGTGTTGGTCAATGCCGAGCACGCCGAGCCGGTCGCTGCCGGCATCGAGCAATTACTGCTCAAAGAGCCGGCACGGCCCGGCACGGCCGCCGGGTGCATTAACCGCTGGGTCGGCGATTTTCTCGTATTCGGTAAACAGCCGCCGGTTTCCACACGCTGTCTCGACCTCGGCAGTTGGGAATAACCCGCGCATTTACGACCACTTCAGGCCGAAAACGACATACTGCGTTGACGCTCTCGCCCAATCGTTATTAAGTGCTATTAATCCGCATTAATAGGATCAATAGAACAGCATGCTCAGCCGCCCGTTACGACGCAAACGCCAGAAGCTTTCCGATGTGATTGTCGAGTCGGTCAAGCGCTCGATCGTCACCGACGCGCTCAAGCCCGGCGACCGCTTGCCTACCGAGCGCGAGCTGATGGAAAGCTTCCAGTGTTCCAAAGGCTCGGCCCGTGAAGCACTCAAGGCCCTGGAAGTGGAAGGCTTGGTGAGTACACGCACGGGCCCCAGTGGTGGCGCCTATCTGAACCAGGCGGGCACTGAACCGGCCAGCCGCGCGTTGCGTAACTACCTGCACTTCCAGCACCTGGACGGCGAGCAGGTGTACCAACTGCGCAAGGTCATTGAGGTGGAGCTGGCGGTGTCGGTGCTGGGCCGCTTGAGCGAAGACGATTACCAGGCCCTGCAAGACAACGTGGATTTTTGCAGCGCACCCGAAGACAGCGAAGCCGGCCAACGTGAGCAACGCCTGGCGGAATTGGAGTTCCATAACCTGTTGGCCAAGGCCTGCCCCAACCCGCTGCTGAGTTTTATGGCGCAGTTTCTCAACGACCTGTTGCGCGACCTGGTGGTGCTGAAAAAAGCCTACAAGCCCAAGCGCAAACAGTTTGACGCGGCCAACCTCGACTATCACAAGCAGTTGCTGCTGGCCTTTCGCGCCGGTGATGAAACGGTCGTGCGCAACCTGATGCATGAACATATGTGCGACGCCGAACACCACATGACGGCGCTGGAAGGCGAGGTCAGCCCGCATTTTTTGCTGGAGTTCGACCATAGCTGAGGCGCACCCCATCCCAATATGAAAACCCAATCAATGTGGGAGCTGGCTTGCCTGCGATGCGGGCGCCTCGGTGTATCAGTTGAACCTGGCTGATGCCATCGCAGGCAAGCCAGCTCCCACACTTGACCCAGTTTCAACCGCTGGACCGTTTCACACAATTCAATAACAGGCCTGCCCACAGGCCCTTGCTCCACCGTATCGCCCTTGCCGCTCCTGCCAATAACTAAACCAGGGAGTCACCCCATGCAGCGTCGTACGTTGTTGAAAGCCAGTCTTACCGCCGCCGCCGCGCTCAGCCTTCCGCTGAGTGTGCGCTCTGCATTCGCCGCCGAGCCTTTTACCTTTTACGGCCTCAAGTCCATGTCCGGCGCGTTTGCCAGCTATGGCAAGTTTGCCGACATGGGTTCGCGCCTGGCGGTGGAACAGCACCCCGAGATTCTCGGCCGCCCGCTCAACTACAAGGTCATCGACACCGAAGGCAATGCCGGCAAAGCCGTGCGCAAGGTCCAGGAAGCGATCCAGCAGGACGGCGCGCGGTTCTTCCAGGGCTGCACGCTGTCGTCCTCGGCGCTGGCGGTGGCCAAGGAAGTCGACAAGGTCGGCGGCGTGTTCATGACCCCGGTGGGCGCCGATGAAGTCACCGGCAAAGACTGCAACAAGGCGACCTTCCGCTGGTCGGTGCCCACTTACGGCGCGATCCGCGAAACCCTGCTGCCGCTGATCAAGCTGCTGCCTGACGCCAAGCGCTGGTACACCATCACCCCGCAATACGTGTTTGGCGAAGCCTTGCTCGAAGGCGCCAAGACCGTGCTCAAGGACAATGGCCTGGAACACGTCGGCAACAGCTACCACTCGCTGCAGGAACAGGAATTCTCCGGCTACTTGACCAACGCCATCGCCGCCAAGCCCGATGTGCTGGTGCTGCTCAACTTCGGCAGTCAGTCATCCAACACCCTGCGCCAGGCGGTGAACTTCGGTATCAAGGAACGCATGAAAGTGCTGCTGGTATGGTCCGCCGGGCTCGACCAGTTCCAGGAACTGGGCAGCGACGTGCTCGAAGGCGTGTACCTCGGCGCGCAGTATTGGCACCAGGTCGACACCCCGCTCAACCGTGAACTGGTCAAGCTCACCCAGGCCAAATACGGCATCAACCCCACCTACCCGCTGGCGGCTGATTACATCAGCACCAAAGTCATGCTGGAAACCATCATCAGCACCGGCAGCTTCGACGGCCCGACCGTGGCCAAAGCCTTGCAAGGCTTGAGCTACGAAGGCCCGACCGGCAAGGAGTCGATCCGCGCCGGCGACCATCAGGTGATCAAGGATTACTACCTGCTGATCGGCAAAGCCACCGGCGATATGGCCGACAAGGACGACCTGGCCAAGGTGCTCAGCGCCGGGCAATCGTTCCCGCCGGTCGAGGCGACGGGCTGCACGCTCGCCTGATCCTCTGAATTGCTTAGCGCAGGGCCGCGTGAGCGGCTGCCTGCCGAGGGTTTCTGCATGCTTAATCTTTACCTGTTCCAGATCCTCAACGGCCTTGGGTTGGGGATGATCTATTTCCTGATCGCGGTCGGGTTGACGATCATTTTCGGCCTGCTCAACTTCGTCAACTTCGCCCACGGCGCGTTCTTCCTGCTGGGTGCCTATATCTGCTACACCGCCGTGAGCCTTACCGGCAACTTCTGGCTGGCGCTGCTGATCGCACCGCTGGTGGTGGCCGCGCTGGCGTGGGTGATCGAGCGCTTATTGATCCAGCGGATTTATCACTTGCCGCACATGTTCCAGATCCTGGTGACCTTGGGGATCGCGCTGATCATCCAGGAAGCCAGCGTGATGATCTGGGGCCCGGTGGGCAAAAGTGTCGCCGTGCCGGAACTGCTGCGCGGCGTGCTGGTGGTGGGCGATTTCGTCTACCCCTACTACCGCCTGTTCCTCATCGTGTTTTCCGCGCTGATCGGCCTGGCCTTGTGGTTGCTGCTGGAACGCACGCGCTTCGGCGCCCTGGTACGCGCCGGCAGTGAAAGCACCGAAACCGTGTCGCTGCTGGGCACCAATATCTTCCGTTTGTTTTCCATGACCTTTGCCCTCGGCGTGGCCCTGGCCGGTGTCGCGGGTGTGCTGTTCGCACCGTTGCGCGGCGCGCAGCCCTTTGTCGGCCCGGAGATCCTCGGCGTGGCCTTCGTGGTGGTGGTGATCGGCGGCATGGGCTCGTTCAGCGGTGCGCTGGTCGGCGGTTTACTGGTGGGCGTGGTGCAAAGCCTGATGACCACACTCTGGCCCCAAGGCGCGAGCCTGATGATCTACGGCGCGATGGCCGTGGTGATTCTGGTACGCCCTTACGGCCTGTTCGGGAGAGCCTGACATGAGCGAGAAAAACCCCCTGCCGTTTGCCAAAACCCAATCCAAAGCCATGTTGCTGTGGGTGCTGGCGGTGCTGATCGGCTTGCCGTTGGTTCTGCCCTCGGCGACCCTGGCCACCGAGATCCTGATCTTTGCCCTGGCCGCGCTGGCCTGCAACCTGTTGCTGGGCTACACCGGGCTGTTGTCGTTCGGCCAAGGCATTTTCTTTGGGGCCGGTGCGTATTGCGCGGCGCTGCTGATGATTCACCTGCAACTGGGCTTGTTCAGCGCATTGCTCGGCGCCGCCATTGCCGGTGGTTTCCTGGCGTTTCTGGTCGGCGCGCTGGCAATCCGGCGCACCGGCATTTACTTCGTGATGCTCACGTTGGCGTTCAGCCAGATGGCCTACTTTGTCGCCTACACCTTGAGCGACTGGACCGGCGGCGACAACGGCCTGCTCAGCGTGCCGCGCCCGGAGATCCGTATCGGTGACACCGTGCTGCTGTCGCTGGCCGACGCCCGAGTGTTCTATGGCTTTGTCGCGGTGCTGTTCCTGCTGATTTTTATCGGCGCGCGCCGGGTGATCGCCTCGCCGTTCGGCAGCACCTTGATGGCGATCCGCGAAAACGAAACCCGCGCCTCGGCCATCGGCTATGACACGCGGCATTTCAAGATCTTGGTGTTCGTGCTGTCCGGCGCCGTCACCGGCATCGCCGGCGCGCTGTACGCCATGCTGCTGCACTTTGTGCCGCTGTCGAACATCGACCTGGCGATGTCCGAGAACATTCTGATCATGACCATCGTCGGCGGCACCGGCTCGCTGTTCGGCTCATTGCTGGGCGCAGGTTCCATCGTGCTGCTGGGGGACTTCCTCTCCGACCTGTGGCCGCGCTGGCTGATGCTGCTCGGCGTGATCCTGATCTTCGTGGTGATCTTCATGCGCGGCGGTTTGTGGGGCGCCCTCGCGTCGTTGTTCGAACGGGTACGCGGCAGCCGCAAGACTGCGGCCATCGCCAAGGAGGAAGGGCTATGAGCATCCTGCTGGAAACCAAAGACCTGGAACTGGCCTATGGCGCGTTCCATGCGGTCAACGGCGTCAACCTCAAGGTCGAAGCCGGCACCATTCACACCATTATCGGCCCCAACGGCGCGGGCAAGACCAGCCTGTTTCACTGCCTTACCGGCGAGCGCCAGGCCACGGCCGGGGCGATTCATTTTGACGGCAAGAACCTGATGCGCAAACCGGCCCACGCCCGCGTCGGCCTGGGCATGGCGCGCTCGTTCCAGCTCACCAGCCTGTTCCAGAACCTCAGCGTGCGCGAAAATCTGCGCCTGGCCGCACAAGGCCGCGACGGCGCGCGGGCGCTGAACTTCTGGCGCCGCGTCGACAGCAAACGCGAGCACCTGGAGATGGCCGATCAAGTCCTCGAACGCCTGCAACTGACCCGCCGCGCCGACACCCTGGCCGGCGAGTTGTCCCACGGCCAGCAACGGGTGCTGGAGGTGGGTATGTCGATCTGCTCCAAACCCAAACTGCTGATGCTCGACGAACCCACTTCGGGCATGGGCATCGATGATATTCCGATCATGACCCAGTTGATCAGCGACCTTGGCCGCGACCACACGGTGCTGTTGATCGAACACAACATGAGCATTGTCATGTCCATCAGCCAACGCATCACCGTGATGAGTCACGGGCAGATCCTGGTGGAAGGCACGCCGCAATTCGTGCGTGCCGATGAGCGTGTGCGTACGGCGTATCTTGGGGAGGCTGCCTGATGCTGATTGTCGAGAATATCCATTCCTACTACGACAAGAGCCATGTGCTCGAAGGCGTGTCGCTCACGGTCAATCCCGGCGAACTGGTGACGCTGCTCGGCCGCAACGGTGCCGGCAAGACCACTACGCTGCGCAGCATCCTCGGGATTATCTGCCCGCGCCAGGGCCAGATTCACTTCAACGGCCAGGCGCTGGTCGGCCAGAAGATCTTTGAAATCGCCCGTCAGGGTTTGGCGCTGGTGCCGGAGAACCGCGGGATTTTCCGCCTGCTGACCGTCGAGGAAAACCTGCGTATCGCCGTGCGCAAGACCAGCCGCTGGCAGCTTGAAGACGTGTACGGCATGTTCCCGCGCCTCAAGGAGCGGCGTAAAAACGCCGGCCACGCGCTGTCCGGCGGCGAGCAACAGATGCTCGCCATCGCCCGCGCGCTGCTCAACGACCCCAAGCTGTTGATCCTCGACGAGCCCACCGAAGGCCTGGCGCCAGTGATCGTCGACGAGTTGGTGAAGATCCTGCGCAAGGTCAAGGACGACGGCCTGCCGGTGTTGCTGGTGGAACAGAACCTGATGGTCTGCGACAAGCTCGCCGACCGCCATTACGTGCTCGAACAGGGCCGCGTCGTATACGAGGGCAGCGCCGCAGCCTTCCGCGCCGACCCGAGCATCAAGAACCGCTACCTGGCCCTGAGTGCCTGACCGGAGATTTGCACATGAATAGTTTTGCGCAACCGCTCAAGAGCAATGCCCCGCTGATCAACCGCGACCGCTTGTGGCAATCGTTGATGGACCTGGCTCAGCTCGGCGCTACGGTCAAAGGCGGCGTGTGCCGCCTGGCGCTGACCGACCTCGACCGCCAGGCCCGCGACCTGTTTGTGCAATGGTGCGAGGCCGCCGGGTGCAGCGTCAGTGTCGATGCCATCGGCAATATTTTTGCACGGCGTGCCGGACGCAATCCGGCCCTGGCGCCGGTGATGACCGGCAGCCATATCGACACCCAGCCCACCGGCGGCAAGTTCGACGGCTGCTACGGCGTGATGGCCGGGCTGGAAGTGATTCGCACCTTGAATGACTTGAAGATCGAGACCGAAGCGCCGATCGAGGTGGTGGTGTGGACCAACGAAGAAGGCTCGCGCTTCCCGCCCTGCATGATGGGTTCCGGGGTGTTTGCCGGCAAGTTCGACTTGCAGGACACCCTCGACAAAATCGATGACCAAGGCCTGTCGGTGGGCGCCGAATTGCAGCGCATCGGCTACGCCGGTTCGCGCGCGGTGCTCGGCCACCCGGTCGGCGCGTATTTCGAGGCGCATATCGAGCAAGGCCCGGTGCTGGAAGACCGCGCCACTACCATCGGCGTAGTCATGGGCTGCCTTGGCCAGAAGTGGTTCGACCTGACCCTCAACGGCGTCGAAGCCCACGCCGGCCCAACGCCCATGCACTTGCGCAAGGATGCCCTGGTGGGCGCCGCCGAGGTGGTCAGCGCGGTCAACCGCATCGCCCATCAACAGCAACCGCACGCCTGCGGCACGGTCGGTTGCCTGAACCTGCATCCCGGCTCACGCAATGTGATTCCAGGCCAGGTACACATGACCATCGACTTGCGCCACCTGCATGCCGACAAACTGCAAGCCATGGTCGATGAAGTGCGCAGCGTGATCGAAGCCACCTGCGCCCAGCACGGCCTGAGCTTTGAACTGACGCCCACCGCCGACTTCCCGCCGCTGGACTTCAACCCGGCCTGCGTCAACGCCGTGCGTGACGGTGCACAGGCGCTGGGCTTGAGCCATATGGACATCGTCAGCGGCGCCGGGCATGACGCTATTTTCGTCGCCGAACTCGGCCCGGCCGGGATGATCTTTGTGCCGTGCGAAGGCGGCATCAGCCATAACGAAATCGAAAACGCCGCGCCGGATGACCTGGCAGCGGGCTGCGCGGTGCTGCTGCGCGCCATGGTCAACGCGGCGCAGGGAGAGGTGGCATGAGTGAGATTGGCCAACTGACGGCGGTGCAACTGCTGCAGCATTTTCGCGACAAGACCCTGTCACCGGTAGAAGTGACTGAAGATGCGTTGTTGCGGATCGAGCGCTTTAACCCAGTGGTGAACGCCTACTGCCATGTGGACCCGCAAGGCGCGTTGAACGCGGCGCGTGCCTCGGAACAACGCTGGCTCAAGGGCCAACCCTGCGGCGCACTGGACGGCGTACCGGCCTCGATCAAAGACCTGACGCTGACCCTCGGCATGCCCACCCGCAAGGGCTCGCGCACTTCATCTGCCGAAGGGCCGTGGGAGGTGGATGCGCCCTTTTCAGCTTTTATGCGCAAAGCCGGCGCGGTGTTGCTGGGTAAAACCACCACGCCGGAATTCGGCTGGAAAGGCGTCACCGATAACCCGCTGTACGGCATCACGCGCAACCCGTGGGACACGCGCACCACGGCGGGCGGTTCATCGGGTGGCGCGGGTGCGGCGGCGGCGCTGAACCTGGGCGTATTACACCAGGGCAGCGATGCCGGTGGCTCGATCCGCATTCCCTGTGCGTTCACCGGTACGTTCGGCATCAAGCCAACTTTCGGGTATGTGCCGCAGTGGCCGGCCAGTTCCATGACGATTCTGTCGCACCTGGGGCCGATGACCCGCACCGTGGAAGACACCGTGCTGATGCTGCAAACCGTGGCACAAGCGGATGCGCGCGATGGCCTGATCGGTGCGCCGCGCCATACGCCGTGGTTGTCGGGCGCAATGGACTTGAAAGGCTTGCGCGTGGCCTACAGCCCCACGTTCGGGTATGTGGACGTGGACCCACAGGTGGCCAAAGTGGTCGCCCAGGCGGTTGCGGGCCTGGTGCAGCTGGGGGCGCATGTCGAGCAGATCGACCCAGGCTTCAGCGACCCGTTGGAGGTATTCAGCACCTTGTGGGCAACCGGTGCGGCGCGCCTGACGGGCTCTATGAGCGACGCACAAAAGCAGTTGCTGGACCCTGGCCTGCTGCGCATCGCCCAACAAGGCCAGCAGTTGAGCCTCGGCGCTTTCAACGACGCCCTTGAAGCACGCGCGGCGTTGGTGGCGAGGATGGCGGCGTTTCATGAGCATTACGACGTGCTGGTCTCGCCGATGATGCCGATTACCGCCTTCGAAGCTGGGCATAATGTGCCGCCGGGTTCGTCGATGACAGAGTGGATGGAGTGGACGCCCTTCACTTACCCCTTCAACCTCACCCAACAACCGGCCGCCTCGGTGCCGTGCGGTCTGGCGGCGAACGGCTTGCCGGTGGGCTTGCATGTGGTGGCTGCGCGGTTTGCGGATGAGCAGGTGTTGAGGGTGTGTCAGGCCTATGCCAAAGCCTTCCCTACCGAGCACCTTGAAGCACCGCGGGTGCTCTGAACCGTGCATGTGCAGTGGCATCCGGCTTATAATCCGCGCTTCATTGTTTGTTGCGCGGACTGTTTCAGATGCTATTTACAAGGACTTTTCTGGCGAGTGCAGTGCTCGCCGTCCTGCCAGTTATGGCCCACGCTACAGCGTTGGACTTGAGCTACGAAGCGCCTGTACTTGAGGCGGTGCCACACGATGCAGCGGCGACAGCCAAATCGTTGTTCCCGGTTCAGCCCCAGGCGCCGGTGACGATCGAGTACAAGTGCAAGGGGCCGCGTTGTCAGTATGAGGATGACCTGGAGCAGCGGCACGAAGACCAGACCACGCAAAGCTGGTCCATCGGTATTCACTAAGGTTCGGCCTGCCTTGGGCTGAAATGCAATCATCAACTGTGGGAGCTGGCTTGCTCGCGAATGCGGTGTATCAGTGACAGATGAGTTGACTGACACACCGCATTCGCGAGCAAGCCCGCTCCCACATTTAGACCGCGTTGCGTCAGGTAAATAGGCTTTTGCTTTGCACTTGATCTGGCTTTTGATTCAACCACTCAGGTCGGCTTTCAGGCCGCCGTGCTGTAGATCTTGATCTTGATCTTGCTTTTGACCTGAGACGCCCCGTTAACCACGATGGCCGAACGCAGGCTTGAATCCGTGGGTAACCCGGCAGGACGCCGGGTTAGCCGCGCTGGGCCAAGGATGGCCCATCGCGGCGGCCCACGGATTCAAGCCGGAGTGAGGGCACACCGAGCATTAGCGAGGTGCCGAGTGGTGGGGCGAAGACCTTTTGGTTACTTTTGGGGCGTTTGCCAAAAGTGACCCGCTGTAAGAGCGGAACCATAAGCCGCCGTTACCTAAATAACGGATATACACCCAACAAACCCACACACACCCCAGCTTCGAGCACATTCCATTACACTGTCCCCCATTAATCCCCGGGGGTTTCATGGACATCGAACTGGCACGCACCTTCCTAGAAATCACCCGCTGCGGCAGCCTGGCCGCGGCCGCCGAGAAATTGCACGTCACCCAGACCGCCATCACCGCACGGGTCAAAAGCCTGGAAAGCCAGTTGGGCAGCACGCTGTTCGTGCGCAACCGCGCAGGCGCCAGGCTCACCGCCGATGGCGAGGCGTTTGTGGTCTACGCCAACCAATTGCTGCAAACCTGGGAAGCCGCCAAGCGCGACCTGCCGCTGCCCGATGGCTATCGCAATGTGCTGCATATCGGCGGCGAGGTCAGCCTGTGCAACCCGTTGATGCTCGGCTGGGCCAAGGCCTTGCGCGAACAGATCCCCGGCCACGCGCTGCGCACCGAAGTGCGTGAAGGTGAATACCTGTTACGCCAACTGGAACTGGGCGTACTCGATGCCGCGCTGGTATTCCAGCCGCAATACTGGCCAGGCCTGCAGGTCGAGCAGGTGCTGGAAGAAAAACTGATCCTGGTGCAGTTAACCAGCAAACCCGCCCCTTACGTGTATATCGACTGGGGCCCAGGCTTCCGCCAGCAACACGACGCCGCCCTGCCCGACAAAGCCCGCGCCGCGCTGAGTTTCAACCTCGGGCCGCTGGCCTTGCAGTACATCCTGGAAAATGGCGGCGCCGGGTACTTCCGCACGCGCGTGGTGCAAAGCTACCTGGACAGCGGCGTCATGCAGCGCGTCCCGAAAGCGCCGGAATTCAGCTTCCCGACCTATCTGGTCTACTCACGGGCGCGGGATTCGGCGGTATTGCAGCAGGCGCTGGGGTTGCTGCGCGAAGTGGTCAAGGCCGAAAGCGACTGGTCACAACGCTGGGACCCGCTGATTTGAATCACCCTACGCCCGCGCGCATGCTAGCCTGCGGATGTTTCCCAGCGCAGCCTTACCGATGAACAAGAAAAAGTCCGTCACCATCAGCGACATCGCCAAACGGGTGGGCATGACCACCATCACGGTGTCCCGCGCATTGAGCAAGCCCGACCTGGTCAAGCCCGCCACCCTGGCGCGCATTCTCGAAGTGGCGCGCGAGCTGGACTACGTGCCCAACGCCTTCGCACGCGGGCTCAAGCGCAGTGAAAGCCTGATCATCGGCGTGATCACCGCCTCGGTCGACAACCCCTTCTACAGCGAGATGATCAAGGCGATTTCCCGCGAGGCGAAGCAGCACGGCTACACCATCATGCTGGTGGACACCGATGAGTTGGAAGAACTCGAAAGCAAAGCCGTCGATACCCTGCTGGGCTATCGCGTCGCGGGGATTATCTTGTCGCCGGTCTCGGACGAGCCCAGCTACCAGCCCGACTACCTGGAGCGCCTGGGCAACGGCAAAACCCCGGTGGTGCTGCTCGACCGCACGCTCCACGACAGCCCGTTCAGCCGCGTGGTGCTCGACAATTACCACAGCGGCATCCAGGCCGCGCACTACCTGCTGCGCAACACGCCCGACCTTAAACGTCTGCTGGTACTGACCGGCCCGGAGCATTCACGTATCACCGTGGAGCGCCTCAAGGGCTTGCGCGAAGTGCTGGCTGAGCACCCTCACATTCAGGTCGAAGTGCAGGCCGGCGACTACACGCTGATGCCGTCTTACCTGCACACCCTCGACTACCTGGCCGAGCACTCGGCGCCCGATGCGATCATGGGCTTCAACCAGTTGATCACCCTCGGCGCCCTGCGTGCCTTGCGCATGCACAACATTGCCCACGACAGCCTGACCATTTGCGGCATCGACCGCCTGCCCTTCGCCGATATCTTCGGCGTGCCGATCGCCTGCGTAGCCCACGACGCCTCACTGGCCGGCAGCAGCGCGGTACGCCTGCTGCTTGACCGCTTGCAGGACCCGTACAAGCCACGGGACAAGGTGGTGATCGCAGGCGTGCTGGAAAACGGCTAGCGGCTGGTGTAGCCGCCATCGATCGGCAGGCTGACGCCGCTGATCATGCTGGCGGCATCGCTGAGCAGGAACAGCACCGGCAGTGCGACTTCCACGGTTTGTGCGAAACGCCCCAAGGGTATCGCCGCCAGCGCCGGGTCACGTTTGGCCGGGTCGGACCAAGCTTTGGCTGCCATGGGCGTGAGCGTGACCGTGGGGTTGACGCTGTTCACACGAATGCCAAAGCGCCCCCACTCGGCGCACTGCACGCGGGTGATCGCGTCCAGTGCGGCCTTGGAGGCGCAGTAGCCGAGGTGATCGTCCAGCGCCACCAGTGACGCCTGACTGGAGACATTGACGATGCTGCCAGGGATCTTTGCTTCGATCATTTTTGCCGCCACGCGGCTGGCGACCTGTGCGGCAGCGCGGGCATTGACCTGCATGACTTGATCGAACGCATCCGCGCTGATGGCGGCGGCGGGCTCCAGGCGTGAGATGCCGGCACAGTTGACCAGGCCGTGCAATGGCGGCAGGTCTGCCAGGGCTTTATCCAGGGCGATGCTGTCGGCGATGTCCAGGCATAGGCTGTTGCAACCCAGCTGTGCCAAGGCTTGCGCGTCGCGACCGAGGGCGAAGACTTCGGCACCGGCGGCAATCAGCTGTTGGGCGATTTCGCGACCGATGCCGCTGCTGGCGCCGGTGACGAGGATGCGCTGGCGGGTGAAGTTGAAGGTGGTGGTCATGGTCACTTCTCGATAGACAATCAAGATCCCTGTGGGAGCTGGCTTGCCCGCGATGACGGTGGGTCAGTCAGCACATATGGCACTGATACACCGCTATCGCAGGCAAGCCGGGTCCCACATTTTTGATCTGTGTTGGGTCAGTTGGTTTGCAGGCTGTGCATGATCGGTTTCAGGGCTGGATACAGCTTCAGGTACTCAGCAAACGCCCGGTCATACGTGATGACATTTTCGCGCTTGGGCTGTGCCCGCAGTTCCAGCTGCACCCAGCCTTTGTCCATCTCGCCATCACTCACCAACCCCACCGTATGCGCCGCCAGCAACGCCGCGCCCAAGGCCGCTTCCACCTCCTGCACAATGGTGTAGACCGGGTAGCGCGTGACATCGGCAATAATCTGCATCCACAAATCCGAGTGGCTCGCGCCACCCACCACGATCAGGCGTGGGTCCAGCGAATGTGCGCCCTGGGTACCGGCTTCAATGTTGTGGCGCAGGGCAAAACTCACGCCTTCAAGCACCGCGCGGTACAGGTGAATACGGCTGTGATACAGGTTCAGCCCGACAAAACTGCCGCTGGCGCGGTCGTCCCACACCGGGCTGCGTTCGCCCATCAGGTACGGCAAAAACAGCAAACCTTCGCTGCCCGCCGGAACCTGGGTGGCACTCTGTTCCAGCAACACCAGGCTGTCCTGGCCGGTGGCCTGGGCCTGCTGTTCTTCGGCCTGGCAGAACTGCTCGCGAAACCAACTGACCGACGCCCCGGCGGTGATCGCGCCGCCAAAGATGTACAGGTCCCGATGGCCGTTGTAGACATGCGGCATGCTCACCAACCCGTGGTGTGCGTCCACGTGCTGGTTCAGATAACCCCAGCACATGCTGGTGCCGATCATCGCCACATGGTTACCCGGCTGCGTAACCCCCGCCGCCAACGTGGCCATCGCCGCATCCACACCGCCGGCCAGGATCGGCGTGCCGGCCTGCAAGCCCAGGCGCGTGGCCCAGCTTTCGAGCAAACCGCCCACCACCTCACCGGAGTACACCAACCGCTCGGGCATCATGGCCTGGGCAATGCCCAGCGCATCGAGCATCTCGGCAGACCAGCCGCGGGCCTTCACATCGTAAACCCCGCCAATATTGCCGGCGCTGCTATGGTCCACCGCCAATTCGCCGGTAAGGCACCAGTTGATATAGCTGTTGGGCGGCAGCAGGTAGCGCGTGTCAGCCCACACCTGCGGCTGATGCTGCTTGAGCCAGAGCATCTTGGTGAAGCCGTAGTAGCTGTCCACCGAGTTGCCGGTGATTTCGAACAAGCGCTCCAGGTCCAGGTGCTCACGCACCCACGCCACCTGCTCGCCGGCACGCCGGTCCATCCAGATCAGGCACGGGTGCAGCGGCGTCATCTGCGCGTCAACGGCAATCCCCGAACCGCCGTACAGACTGCTGATGCACAACGCCTTGACCTGCCCGGCCGCCACGCCGGATTTGGCCATGCACTGCGCCACACACGCCTCGACCGCCTCCAGCCACACCTGCGGCCATTGCTCGGCCCAGCGCACTTTCGGGGTATCGACGCGATACCCCTGGCTGTGCTGGGCGATGATCGTACCTTGACCATCCACCAGCAGCGCCTTGGTGCTCTGGGTTCCTATATCGACACCCATTACATAGTTCATAGATCAAATCACCGGCTTCAACAGCACCTTGATCGATTTGGTTGAGTTGGCCAACGCGAAGGCCTCGGCAAAATCATCCAGTGGGAAGTCATGGGTAACGATGCCCTTGGACGTCACCAGGCCGCGCTCGAACAGGTCGATAGCGATCGGGTAGCAATACGGGCCGAGGTGCGCGCCGCGTACGTCCAGCTCCTTGCGGTCGCCGATGATCGACCAGTCGACGCTGGTCTCGGCGCCGAACACGCTGAACTCGACAAACCGCCCGAGCTTGCGGATAAGGTCCAGGCCTTGGGTCACGCCCGCCGGCACGCCGGTGGTTTCGATGTACACGTCGCAGCCATAGTTATCGGTGAGGCCGTTGATGATCTCACGGGCATTGTCGCGGGACGGGTTGATCACCACGTCGGCGCCGAACTGCTTGGCCAGTTCCAGGCGCTCGTCGACCATGTCGATCACCACCAGTTTTTTGGGCGTCTTAAGCGCAGCGACCTGGACCATGCACAGCCCGAGCGTGCCCGCACCGGCGATCACCACCACGTCATCGAGCTGGATTTCGCCACGGTTGACGGTGTGGATCGAACACGCCATCGGCTCCACCAGCGCCGAGTCTTCCAGCGACACCGACTCGGGAATCTTGTGCACGATGGCGGTCTTGGGAATGCGCATGTACTGGGCCATGCCGCCTTCGGCGACTTCACGCTGGAAGCCGAAGATATTGTGCACTTCACACATCCAGTACTTGCCCGACTTGCAGAAACGGCACTTGCCGCACGGCACGATCTGTTCGGCGATCACCTTATCGCCCACCGCCACTTCAAAGTGTTCCTCAGCGCCCTCACCCACTTCTTCCACGTAGCCGAAAAACTCATGGCCCGGCACCACCGGCGCCTTGACCCATGGGTTGTCGCCACCCCAGAACATCGCAGCGCCGGAGTGGCACTTGCAGTCACTGGCGCAGATGCCGCAGGCGGCAATGCGGATCACCAGCTCATTGGGGCGCGCCTTGGGTTTGCCGATGCGTTCCAGGCGGTAGTCTTTCGGGCCGTGGCAGACGACGGCTTGCATCTCGGTGTGCTTGTCCATGTGTTCGGTCCTTTCTTGTCAGGTGTTTATTTATGGCGCTGACGGCTGATGAAAATCGCCAGCAAAATGATCCCGCCCTTGATCGCACTCTGGACGTAGGGCGAGACCCCGAGCATGTTCAAGCCGTTATTGAGTACGCCCAGCAGCATGGCGCCGAGCAAGGTGCCGACAATGACCCCGCGCCCGCCGGCAATCGACGCACCGCCGAGTACCACCGCCGCAATCGCATCCAGCTCGAACGACACGCCGGCATTCGGCTGGCCGCTCATCAAGCGTGAGGTAAGCACCAGCCCGGCAATCGCTGCGGTCAGGCCGCTGATGCCGTACACCAGCAACTTGAAGCGCGCCGCCCGCACGCCCGACAAACGCACCGCTTCTTCATTGCCGCCGATGGCGTAGATGTAGCGGCCGATGCGCGTGTGTTGCAGCAACACATAGGCGGCAAAATAGGTGATCAGCATGATCAGGATCGGCACGTCGACACCGAACAGGCTTTGGCGGCCGAAGAAACCGAACCACTCCGGCAGCCCGGAAATCGGGTAGCCGTCGGTGTACATCAGGCCCAGGCCACGGGCGATGCCCATGGTTGCCAGGGTGACAATGATCGGCGGCATGTGCAGGTAGGCGACGAACAAGCCATTGCCGATGCCGAAGGCCACACCGATCAGCATACCGGCGCCAATCGCCAGGCCCGGCGGCAGGCCCGCGACCATCAGCCCTGCGGTCAAGGTGCCCGACAGCGCCATCACCGGCCCCACCGACAGGTCGATGCCACCGGTGAGAATCACGCAGGTCATGCCCACCGCGATAATCGCGTTGATCGACACCTGGCGCGCAATGTTCGACAGGTTGCTGGTGGTGAGGAAGTTATCGCTGGCGAAGATCATCACCAGGGTCACCACTACCAACCCCACAAAGGGATAAAACGCCGGCGAGCGCACCAGCCGCGCCAGGTTCAGGCGCAGTCGGCGGGTGTCGCCGGTATTAATGGACATATTCACTTGAGCCCCCTGTTGCATGGCGCATGACCTCTTGTGGGTTGACGGCGGCCGCTTCCAGCAGCTTGACGATGGCGCCCTTGTGGAACACGGCGACGCGGTCGCACATGCCGATGACTTCGGGCAGTTCGGAAGAAATCATGATGATCGCGTAGCCTTGTTCGGTGAGGCTGCGCATCAGGGCGTAGATCTGCGCCTTGGCGCCAACGTCGATGCCGCGTGTGGGTTCGTCGAACACCAGCACGTCGCAGTGGTGGTTGATCCAGCGTGCGATCACGACCTTTTGCTGGTTGCCGCCGCTGAGGTTGAACACCCGGCTTTCGCCGCTGGGCGCCTTGATCGACAGCTGGCGCATCAACGCGTCGACGCTGGCGCACTCTTTGCTCTTGTCAATCAGGCCCGTGGCGTTCTGGTACTTGGGCAGGTTGTTCAGAGAGATGTTTTCGCGAATGCTGAAGTCGGTGATCAGCCCTTCGCTCTTGCGGCTTTCCGGCAGCAGGCCAATGCCGTGGGCCAGGGCTTGCGCCGGGTCATCCAGGGTGACTTTCTCGCCGCGCAACCACACGTCTTTGGTCACCGACGGCAGCGCGCCCATCATGCCCAGCGCCAGCTCGGTGCGACCGGAGCCGACCAGCCCGGCAAAGCCGAGGATCTCGCCCTTGTGCAGCTGAAAGCGGTTGTGCGGGCCATTGCGTACCAACTGGATGTCCTTGACCTCGAGCAGCAACGGGCCGCGAGCGGTGGTCGGTTTGGGCGGGAAGCTGTTTTCCAGGCGGCGGCCGACCATCATCTCGACGAGCCGGTCGATATCACTGTCGGCCACGTCGGTCACGCCCACATTGCCGCCGTCACGCAACACACTGATGCGGTCGCACACCTGGAAAATCTCCTCCAGGTGGTGAGAGATAAAAATCACCGCCACACCCTGGCGCTTGAGTTCGCGCATGATCTCGAACAACAGCTCGGCTTCACTGGGCGTGAGCGTGGCGGTCGGTTCATCGAGTACCAACAGGCGCGCATCCAGGGCCAGGGCCTTGGCGATTTCGACGAATTGCTGCTCGGCCACGCTCAGGTGCTTGACCGCGCATTGCAGGTCGATGCTCACACCGAGGCGCTTGAACAAGGCTTCGCTGGCTTCGACCATTTCGCGCTTGCGCAGCAGGCCGAAGCGGTTGCTGAGCTCATGGCCGAGGAAAATGTTTTCCACCGCCGTGAGATAGGGAATCAGGCTGAATTCCTGGAACACGATGCCGATACCGGCGGCGATCGCGTCGCGGTAAGTGGCAAACTTTTGCGCCTGGCCATCGATCAAAATCTGCCCTTCGTCCTGATGCTCGACGCCGCCGAGGATCTTCATCAGGGTCGACTTGCCCGCGCCATTTTCACCCAGCAACGCATGGATTTCGCCGCGCTCGACCTGCAGGTTGATGGACTTGAGGGCCTGCACGCCCGGGTAGCGCTTACAGATATTTTCCAGCTTCAGAAGACTGCTCATACCGCCGACCTCGTATTCAGAAGGAGACCTTAAGCCCCACGGTTGACGTGGGGCCGGGGCGATTTACCAGCTGAAGTCCTTGGCCTTGGCCTGGTCGATCAAAGTGATGTCGACGGGAATGGTGGCCGGCACTTGCGAGCCCCACTTCTTGGCCAGCGCGATGCCCAGGGCCAGGCGGATCTGATCGCGCGGGTATTGCGCCGAGGTGGCGATGAACTTGCTGCCGGGCTTCTGGATTGCCTTGATGGCTTCCGGCGCGCCGTCGACGCTGACCAGTTTCACGTCCAGGCCGCTGGCTTCGATGGCCGACAGTGCGCCGAGGGAGCCGTTGTCATTCACGCTGAAAATACCCTTGAGACCCGGCTGGGCCTGCAGCATGTTTTCGGTGACGGTCAGCGCCTGGTCACGCTCCTGCTTGCCGTTCTGGATACTGACAATCTTGATGTCGGGGTGCTTGGCCACCGCTTCTTTGCAGCCGCGCACACGCTCAAGGATCGGCACCACGGCGATGCCGTCGAGGATCGCGATATTGCCTTTGTCGCCGATGTTCTTGGCCAGGTATTCACAGGCCTGGAAGCCGGCGTCGAAGTTTTTTGAACCGACGAAGGAGTCCAACGGACCGTCGGCCTGGGCGTCCACCGCGACCACGACCACACCCGCGGCGTGCGCAGATTTGACCGCCGATTGCACGCCCACCGAGTCGGTGGGGTTGATCAGCAGGATATCGATGCCCTTTTGCAGCATGTCTTCGACATCACTGACTTGCTTGGACACGTCGTGGCGGGCGTCGGTGATGATCAGCTTCGCACCGATGGTCGCGCCGGCTTCTTCGAGGGCGTTTTTCATGGTGACGAAATAGGGGTTGTTGATTTCCT
Organism: Pseudomonas sp. ChxA; assembly: GCF_030263855.1. Classification (NCBI taxonomy): domain Bacteria; kingdom Pseudomonadati; phylum Pseudomonadota; class Gammaproteobacteria; order Pseudomonadales; family Pseudomonadaceae; genus Pseudomonas; species Pseudomonas sp. ChxA. The sequence continues at coordinate 2,574,718 of NZ_JARPMK010000001.1, read as the reverse complement.
GGAAGGAGGCGCCGATGCGGATCGGTTTGGCGGCGTCGGCAAACGCTGCGCTGGTGGCGCCGAGGGTGATGCTGACAGCCAGTAAACACAGGGTTTTCGGGAGCATTTTCATGGCGTGGTTCTCTGTTTTGTTTTTATTTTTAGAGCAAATGTTATCGTTAACATTTTGAGAGAAGCTAGCAAGTAAATGGGGGCTGTGCAAGAGGCCATTGGTCGGTCGCGGTCGAAAGGTGGGAGCTGGGTTGTGTGCTGTGGGGGTTTGTTGGTGTTTCGGTGTACATATCCGTTGCTGCGGTTATGGCTGAGTAGGGTTCCGCTCTTACAGCGGGTCACTTTTGTAAAGACACAAAAGTAACCAAAAAGTCTTCGCCCCACCACTCGGCACCTCGCTTAGGCTCGGTGTGCCCTCACTCCGGCTTGAATCCGTGGGCCGCCGCGATGGGCCATCCTTGGCCCAGCGCGGCTAACCCGGCGTCCTGCCGGGTTACCCACGGATTCAAGCCTGCGTTCGGCCAGCGTGGTTAACGGGGCGTCTCAGATCAAGATCAAGATCTACAGCACGGCGGCCTGAAAGCCGACCTGAGTGGTTGAATCGAAAGCCAGGTCAAGTGCGAAGCAAAAGCCTATCTGCCTGATACTGCGCGGTCTAATTGTGGGAGCGGGCTTGCTCGCGTGCGGTGGGTCAGTGACAGATAAATTGACTGATACACCGCATTCGCGAGCAAGCCCGCTCCCACAGTTGACCGCATGCGGTTTTGAATATGAGGTCGGCTGCGGATTTGCATCCACCGAAGAGCTGCTTTTCTGTGGGAGCTGGCTTGCCTGCGATACAGACACCTCGGTGTGTCAGATACACCGAGTTGATGCCATCGCAGGCAAGCCAGCTCCCACCTTTGACCGAGTATGGCTCTGCTGTTGCTGTTGCTGTTGCTGTTGCTGTTGCTGTTGCTGTTGCTCCGGCCCTTACATCCTTTTCGATGACGAAGTCAGCGGTCTTTTGATCTGCGCTTTTGATCGTGATCTTGATCTGAAATCGCCCCGTCAAACACGATGGCCGGAATTCGACAGTGATTTGGGGGGTAAACCGGCAGGGATGCCGGTTTAGCCGCGCTGGGCCAAGGATGGCCCATCGCGGCGGCCCCCCAAATCAGTGTCGGATTGCGGGCATGCCGAGCCATAGCGAGGCACCGAGTGTTGGGGCGAAGACTTTTTGGTTACTTTTGTGTCTTTACAAAAGTGACCCGCTGTAAGAGCGGAACCATAAGCCGCCGTCACCGCAGCAACGGATATGTACACCAACAACCCGCCATCGCAGACAACCCAACTCCCACACTTAAACCGCGTACCGCACAAAAACTCGCACTATCTCGCGTACCAACTAAGCTCAGGCTCCAACAAAAAAACCAGAGCTTGCCGCCATGGCCCATCCCACCGAGACCTTCCGCGCCCGCTACCGTGCCGCCGTGAGTGCCCGTTACAACCCTTGGCTGCATGCCAGTTTCGTGCTCGGCTACGGCGTTGTCTGCATCGCCCTGGCCTGGTCCTCCACCGTGCACATCACCGCGCTCCAGTGGCTGACCGTGCCGCTGACGCTGGTGTTCTTCAACCTGTGCATCTACCTCGTACACCGCCACCTCGGCCATCACAAACACAGCCTGGCTCGGTTGTTCTATGCGCGGCACACGGGTGACCACCACAGTTTTTTTACCCCCGGCCACATGACCTACGACAGCCCCCGAGACTGGCGCGTGATTCTGTTCCCGGCCTGGCTGATCGTGCTGCACAGCCTGGCGATCACCCTGCCCGCCTGGTGGCTGCTCAAACAATTGAGCCCCAATGTCGCCGGGCTGTTTGCCGGGTGCATGATCCTTGGGTATTTGCTTTACGAAGTGTTTCACGCCTGCGAACACCTGCCCGCCGGGCACCCGGTGGCACGCCTGCCATGGATTCGCCAGATGCACCAGTTGCACGCCCTGCACCACCGCCGTGAGCTGATGCAGGGGCGCAATTTCAATATCGTCCTACCACTGATGGATTACCTGTTCGGCACCCTGCACTGGGAGCCGAACGCCCACGACAACCAGGAATAGTCATGAGTACCCGCCCCAAAAAACTGCGCCATTTGCTCTTCGTACTACTGCTTGCAGTCATCGCTTTTCTGCTGCTGATGCCGACCAAAGTGCAACCAGTGAACTGGTCGCCGCCCACAGCGCCCTCGCTAAAAGACGGCGCCTACGCCGAGAACCAGCGGCTCAAGGGCATTGAAAAAATCGGCGCGCAGGACATCGCCGGCCCCGAAGCCTTGCTGCTCGACCCCCAGGGTTTTCTGATCAGCGGCCTGCAGGACGGGCGCATCATCCGCACCTCGCCAAACAGCCACACCCTGGAGGTGCTCGCCAACACCGGCGGGCGCCCGCTCGGCCTGGCGTTACATCCCGATGGGCGTTTGATCATTGCCGATGGGGTCAAGGGGTTGCTTGCCCTGGATGCCAACCGCCAACTCAGGCTGTTGAGCAGCAGCGCTGACGGCGTCCCCTTTGGTCTCACCGATGATGTGACCGTCGACGCCGGCGGGCGCTATGCCTACTTCAGCGATGCTACGAGCCGCTGGGGCTATGGCCAGGACGGCACAGCGGTGATCGAGCATGGCGGCGACGGGCGGTTGCTGCGCTATGACTTCAGCAACGGTACTACCGAGGTGTTGCTGGACCGGCTGCAATTTGCCAATGGCGTAACGCTCGGGCCGGATGAAAACTACGTGTTGGTGAACGAAACGGGCGCCTACCGCATCAGCCGTTACTGGCTCAAGGGCGAACGCAGCGGCACCCACGACCTGTTTATCGACAACCTGCCGGGCCTGCCAGACAACCTCAGTTTCAATGGCAGCGATCGCTTCTGGGTCGCGCTGTATTCGCCGCGCAACCCGTTGCTGGATGGTTTCGCCGGCTACCCGCTGTTGCGCAAGGTGATGGTGCGCGCACTGATGGTGGTGCCCAAGCCCATCGAGCGTAAAGCCTTTGTGCTGGGGCTGGACATCGATGGCAAGGTCATCGCCAACTTGCAGGATGGCACGGCCGGCAACTACTCGCCGATCACCACCGCACGCGAATACGGCGACTGGTTGTACCTGGGCTCGCTTACCAGCACCGGCATGGCGCGCCTGCCGTTGAAGCTGGCGTTGGCTGGCGAATAACAAAAAGGGGCAGCCCGTTCAGGCTGCCCCTGCTGATTTACAGCACGGTATCAATGGATGATGTTTTGGGTGCAGATGTGCCCAAAGGTCACATACTGCACGTTATCACCGCCGACACCCACGCCCGGGAACTCGTCCAGTTCGATACGCCAGCCGCCGAAGTTGAAGGTGGTGTCCCAGGTGTACTGCACGCCAGTGCTGCTGTCCGGGTACTGCACACGGTTGTCGCCAAAGCAGGTACCGAGCGCGGCACTGGCCTGGGATGTGCCGGCACTGTTGGTGGTGGCCTTGAAGTCGGTCCAATGGAACTCGGTGCCCTCAAAGCGTTTGTCGACACGCAGCACAGGCGTAACGCCCAGCAGTGGCGCACCCGTGGAATCGGACCAGTTGGTGGTCCAGTTCAATGTGCGCCCCGCCTGCGTCGCCATCCAGAATATCGATGCCGGCACCCGCACGATGTTGTCGCCGGTGACTTGCGAGCTGTTCAGGCGTGGCGCAGAGCCGAGGCTCAATTTGTAGTACTTGCTCGGGTTCTGCGTCACGGCCGGGTTGGCCCGCACACGCACCTTGACGGTGGTACCCGGCGTGACGCTCGGGTAAGTGGAGGTAGAACCGGCTGGCACGACGATCCAGTTGACGCCATCAAAGCGCTCGAAGATCCACTGGTTACGGCTGCCGCTGTCATCGCCGGCCAGGTACATGCTCACGGCCTGGCCACGCACTGCCTTGAAGTCGAAGTAATCGACGTCGTTGGCGTTGTCGAGGTTGCCGCTCACCTTGTTCATCGAGTCCGGCAGCGCAAAAGCATCCTGCGGCGTGTCGTTGGGCTCGAAGGCATCGATGTTGGTATCTGCCGCTACGCCAAAACTGAACTGCGCGTTGGTTGCGGTCTTGGCCACCATGTACCAGTAGTAGTCACCGGCCGGCAGCACGCCGTCGATGTATTCATCGGCATTGCCGGGGTTATCGGCGGTGGCCAACAGTTGCAGGTTGCCTTGGCCGTCGTCGCGGAACAGGCTCAGCGACATGTCGGCGCCGGCACTCTGGTTGATCAACTGCACCAACACCCGCGCGCTTTTTGGCAGGTTGAAGTGGTAAGGGAAATCCTGGCCCGTCTGCACTTCACTGATGGTGTAGAGGGTGTTGATATCCAGGGTCGGAAACAACGGTACAAAGGCGGCGACCGCTGCACTTTTCAGCTCGCTCTGATTCGGCTTTTTCAACGTGCCGATAACGGTGTTGAACGGAGCGGATTTGGCAGCCTTGGTAACCGCCTTGGCCTTGCCGTCCCGCGCATCCAGCAGCTTTTGCCGCAGTTCATCCGGGATCGGCACCGCAGTGAGCGTGCCGCCAGGTTTGAGCGCGTCAATCTCGCCTTGGCTGACGGTGCCAGGGGTAAGTTTGGGAAAGGTCAGGTCGGCCAGGGCAGAGGCCGAGATAAAGCAGGAGGCCATCATGGCCGCGCCCAGCATAAAGGCTTTGGTTGGTTTCATTTTTTATCCATCCATAGTTAAAAAATTGATGCTCAGGTGATCGGTGACATCCGGTCACCTGGGATGGAATGTAGAACAATACTGTATGCATGAACAGTATTTTTTAGAAAAAATTAACCTCCTTCAAATAGGTAAGTCACCCCACCTGCGCCAAACGGACCAGACCACGGTTGTGATCAGCCAGGTAAACCCCAGGTAATAGGGCCATAACACCCAGCGTTTGAGCGCTAAAGGCACAGACGCCAGTTCGGCCTCGGTCACAACACCGGCTTTCACGTGGCGCTTTGAATCGGACAGAAACTCAAAAATCAGCAACATGCGGTACTGCCTGTCAATCCACTCCTTTCGTCTCCAAAAACGTTTGTTGCCACGAACCCGCTCGTTGTGACTGAAGTAACTTTCCACCTCATCGAGTTTTGTATATTCGGCAAAAAGCATCAGCCCCAGAACGACGAACATCCAAACAAACCACACAATTGAGTAGACCAGAAAAAAATCCATGGTTACGCGCCCTCTGGCTCGAAGATCAAATCACCATTGACCTCCAGGATTTTCCCACCCAGAAGCGCTCCATAATCACCACCTTCATTGCCTACGCCATACCCTCCAGCGGCGCCTCCAATAACGCCACAGGCAAGCGCACCATTCCCCTTCATAGAAATACCCAACACGATGTTGCATGCACGACGAGCGATGGCTGCACCATATTTTCCGCCCACAGCGGCACCTGCCACCGCCCCCACCAACCTTCCCGTTTCCACATACCTCGCCCTTCTACATTGCGCCTCCCTTCCCATCCCGCACGCCTCCTTGATCTCTAATCCTGCTGCTCCCACATCCAATGCCAACCCCACATAAATCCCCTTCCCCAACCACTTCGACACCTGCGCCACCGCCCCCACCCGCTGCGCATACCCCGCAATCTCACCCTTATGCAGAAAGCTTTTGGTCGATATCCCCAGCATCTTCTTCAACGATTGATTGCCCCGCAACCCCGTGCCAAACCGCGCCGCGCCTTGCAGTTGCGCGTCCATCTGCCGAAACAGCCCTTGGCGCTGACGAGCAAACTCACCTCGGTCCAACCCAACGCCCTTCAACCGCTGATGCAAGCGCTCAATCGCTTCCAGGGTCTGCGCCACCTCATCCAGGTGCCGCGCCCACGCCGACGTGGCGCTGCCGATACCAATCGAACCATTCGCCAGCAAGCTCTGCAGCAAGTCGTAGTTATTGATTACCGCCGAGCCGGCCGATGGCTCCAGCCGCCAGCGGATCTGCTCGCCATAACGCATCAACTAAGCTTCTTCACTGCGACAGCTGAAGCTGAAGTCGTCAGGGATAATCACCAGTTGCCCCGGAGTTACCAAGCCCGTACGCAAGTGCCGGTTCAACACGTCAAAGTGATCAGAACGCTGACGATTTGGCGCCCCGCCCATCGCCCTGAATTTCAGACTGTGGTAGTCCGTTGTGCGGTCATTGATGAATCCCTGCGCCATGCCTTACATCCCGGATGCAATGAAGATGGCGTCGGAATATAGGCAAGCGCAGGCAGCCCGCACACAAGGGCAGGTGCGGAAAATCACATTTGGGAAGTTGCCTACTCGGCAGAGAAAAATCGCCTACAAAAACTCGCGATTAATACCCGGTCATCTCCAGATACCCCACACCACCGTCAAACTGCACCGGCCCTTCCCAGTACGGGATACTCAGGTTCATCCATGCCTTCGGGTTGACGGCCTGGGGCGTGATATCCAGTTGCTTGCCGGGAATTTTCAGTGACCAGCGCGTAGGAACAGTGCGCCCGTCAATCTCGGTGGTGGCCAGCGGTGTGAGCTGAATATCGTCGTTATGCAGGGTCTGGGTGTGCCCTTGTTGGTCGATCCAGGTGCCGGTCAGGTAACCCGCGCCGTCCTTTTGCCGCACGCGAAACAGCATCAACTGCTCGCCACGGTCCAAGTGCAGGGAGAACCAGTCCCAGCCGGTCTGGCTGGCGGCCAGCGGCTGGCTGCTCCATTCGCGGTCGAGCCAGGCCGGGCCGCTGACCTGATAGGTGGTGCCGTCGAGGGTGACATTGCCTGCTGCGGTAAAAAACGGCTGGCTGTAGTAGTAGGACGCCTGGCCTTGATCGGATTTACGGCTGTAGCCGTTATCGCCTTGCAGCACCAGCGGGCGGCTGGAGGTCAGGTGCAAATCGTAGGCAAACTGTGGGCCTGCAGCCTTGAGTTGCATATCGGCCAAGGCGCTGGCGGCACCGGGCCGGGTGGCAAAGCTCCAATCGTCGAGCCAGGCAGTGAACGGCGCTGCCTGGGCGCCTGCCTGGCCCACGCCACCACGGGCGTAACGCTCAGCGGCGTAATGCCGGGTGGCGGAAGTGACGGCGGCGTGGCCCAGCCAGATCGTCGAGTCGCGCCAGCCCGACTCTACCGGCCCGGCCTGCAGCGCATTGCGAAACAGTGTCCATTGCACGCCGAACACACGGCCTTGGGCATCCTTGAGGTTGGCGGTGACGTACCACCATTCGATGCGAAAGCCTGGGTGCGGGCCGTGGTCTTCGGGAAAGCTGAAGACCTTGCCAGGCACCACCTGGGCAAAATCCGCCGCTTCGCTGCCAAGGCCGGCGAAGCTTTCCGGCGGCGCGGGGGCTTTGTCGCAGGCGGTTAATAGCAACACGGCGGCCCACCACCAGGGGTTAATCTTCATTGGCAAAGGTCCTCAGCAAATCCGCCGGGCGGCTGCGGTACAACTGCCACAGTGGCCAGGCCGAGGCCAGCAGCGTGGCAAGCATCGCCAGCCCCAGCAATTGCGCCAGCTGCCACGGGAACACTTGCAATGGCAGGCGCCAGCCGAACGCCTGCACATTGATCACCGCGTCCAGGCACCAGGCCAGCAGCAGGCCCAAGGGTAAGGCCAACACCAGCGTCAACACCGCCAGCAGCCAGGTTTGGCCGAGGTTCAGCAGCATCAGTTGCCGGCGCGTCACGCCCAGCGCCCACAGCGGTGCGAGTTGGCCAAGGCGGCTTTGGCTCTGGGTCAGCAGGCTGATAAACAGCGCCACACCGGCGACACCCAGGGTCAGGCTGTTGAGTGCGGCGGTGGCGGCGAAGGTGCGTTCGAACACCTGGCTCGACCAGCCTTTGAGCTGCTGCTGATCGACGATACGGCTGTCCTCCAGGGCAAAGTCGCGCCGCACTTCCTGCACCAGCGCCGGTACATTCTCGGGCAGTACGCGCAGGTTGAAGCGCGCCGGTGCCAGGCCCGGCCAGTGCGCCAGCAAGTGTTGCGAATTGACCAGCAGATGCCCCTTGGGGTTGCCGTAGTCGGCGTAAACCCCCACCACTTTAGGCGACCACACGCCTTGCGGCGTAGGCAGCTTGATCGCGTCGCCCAGGCCCACCTTCAAGCGGCGCGCCAATTGCTCGCTGAGCATCACGCTATCGCCCTGCAGCAGTTGGTCCCACGGTGCGCTGGCCGATTGCAACAGCGGCCAGTGCTGGCGATAGGTTGGGTCATCGACCACTCCAAACACATCCGCCGGCCAGCCCTGCAATTGCACCGCCACTTGCCAGGTGGGCAGCACCGCCTGCACCAGCGATTGCTGCGCCAACCAGCTGGAAAGCTGCTCGGCCTGGGCCGGGTTTTGCGGGTTGAGGTACAGCTCGGCGGTAAGGCGTTGTTCCAGCCAGTTATTGAACGTCTGGCGAAAACCCGAGGTCATGGAGCCCGCACCAATGTTCGCCGCCAGGGCCAGTAGCAGCGCCATCAACGCCAGGCTCAAGGCCGGCAACTGCTGGCGGCAATCGGCAAGAAACCACTGGCCCAATACTGAACGGCTACGCCCCAGCACCGCCGTCAACAAACCATTGAGCACCACCGGCAGGCCGAGCGCCGCGCCCAGCAGCAAAGCGGCCATCAGCACAAACCCGGCGGCGAGGCTGTTGCCCCACCACAGCGCCAGCACTGCAATCGCCAGCGCGGTAGCTGCCACCCAACCCTGACGTCGCAGCCAGCGCCCGTGCGCCTCATGCCAGGCCTGGGCATTGGCCAGCGCCAGCAAGGGCAGACGCGCCGCGCGCCACAGGCTGCTGGCACCTGCCAGCAGGGCACCGAGCAGGCTCAAGCCCAAGCCGGCCAGCCACCACCAAGGGCTGAGGTTCAACTGGCCCGCCACCTCGGCGCCGTACAGGCCGCGCAGGCTGGCGGCCACATCCGGCAACAACAGGCTTGCCAGCAGGTAACCACTGACCACGCCCAGCACGCCGCCCAGCAACGACAACACGCCCAGCTCAACCGCCAGGCTGACGATCAGCACGCGCGCGCTGACCCCGCAGGCACGCAAGGTGCGCAGCAAGCCACGGCGTTGTTCCAGGGCCAGGCCGATGGCGGCGTGGACAATAAACAGGCCGACCACAAAGGATAAAAAGCCCAAGGCATCGAGGTTCAGGTGAAAGCTCTCGGTCAGGCGCGAGAGGTTGTTGTCTTCGCCTTGCTTGAGTTGCAACGCGGCGGGCGGCGTCGGGTGGTTGGCGGCAAAGGCCTTGTCCACCAGCAGGCGCGACAGGCGCCCCGGCATGTCCAACAAGGGCTGGGCGAAGCCGATATCGGTCAGCAGCAGGCCGGGGGCCATGTCGGGCTGCACCTGCAACGGTGGCAACCGTTGGCCGCTCACCGTCAACGGTTGCTCACCGGCCTGTAACCCCAACGCCTGCAAGGTTTGCGCGGCGATCCAGGTTTGCCCAGGCGGGTTGAAAAACCCGAGCATCTGCGCCTGGCTCAAGCGCTGCCCCGCCACCGCACCGCCACCAGGCAAGGACAACGGCTCGATGCCCATTAATTGCAGGCGCAGATCTTCATGCCCCTTGAGCAGCAGCCGCCCCTGCACCACCGGCGACACCGGCCAGCCGGCACGGCGCAGTTCGGCAAACAGCGCTTGCGGGAAGCTCGCACCGTCTGGCGCACTCAGGCTGGCTTGCGGCTCACCGCCAATCAGTTGGCTGGCACGCGCATAGCTGTCGCGCGCCTGGCTGTTAAGCGCCTGCACGCCGGTCAACAGCGCGGTGGCCAGCCACAAGCCGGTGAGCACGCTGAAGAACTGCACCGGGTGCCGTCGCCAATGGCTCAACAGCGCGCGCAGTGCCCAATAAAATACCCTCATCTCAAGCGACCACACGGCCACGCCGTAACACCACCTGGCGGTCCAGGCGCGCGGCGATGCGTGGGCTGTGGGTCACCATCAACAGGCTGGTGGGGCTGTCACGCAGCAGGTCCAGCAGCAATTGCAGCACGTCATCGCTGGTGGCCTCGTCGAGATTGCCGGTAGGTTCATCCGCCAGCAACAAGCCGGGGCGCGAAGCCAACGCACGGCCCACCGCAACCCGCTGCTGTTGGCCGCCGGAGAGTTGTTCGGGATACCGCTTGAGCAAGTCGCCCAGGCCCAGGCGCTCGACCAGTTGCGCCTGCCATTGCGGGTCGAAGCGCCCAGCCAGACGGGCCTGGAACGCCAGGTTGTCGTCGACACGCAAACTGCCGATCAAGTTGAACTGCTGGAACACCAGGCCAATTTCGGTGCGGCGCCAATGCGCCAGTTGCGCCTCGCTCAGTTGGTCCAGGCGTTGCTCGCCCACCTGGACAGTGCCGGCGTCCACACGGTCGAGCCCGGCGACCAAATGCAGCAACGTACTTTTGCCGCTGCCCGACTCGCCCATCAATGCCAGGCTGCTGCGCTCCCCAAGGTACAGGTCGACACCCGCCAGCACCGGCAGTGGGCCTTGCGGGGTGGCGTAGCTTTTAACAACACCTTGCACCTGCAACATAAACACGCTCGTTTAAAGGACTGCAAACGAGCATAACGGCTGACGGACGACCCCATGCAAATTTTTCACATCGATTTCACTGCCTGCCCACCCTCGCCCCTCTAAATTGCCCCCCAGTATCGATAGCCAGCAACTTGTTAGTTGCCGCCCACGGCAACTTCTAACGGCTGGATGTTCAGCCAAAAGACAGCAGCGCTATGACACGCTCCGCTTCAACTACGGGCATCCGTCAGTGCGTTGCGCCTATTTGAATAAAACACTGAAGACAGTGCCCATGGTGAATGATGTGGTTGACCTTACCCTGACCAAACCGCGCTCACGCCGGGGCTATCTCAAGCGTCTGCGAAAGTGGTGGGCGGGCCTTGCCGTTATCGGCTTGCTGCTCGCCGGTTTCCTGTTTTGGCCGTTTGCGCCGCGCGACCTGAGCGTCGGCAATCGCCTGCTCACCTCGCAAGTGCTGCCGGCCTGGCGTGATGGCGACCTGATCGTGCTGGTGCGTCACGAAGAGCGCTGCGACCGCTCGGCCAATACCTGCTTCGGCGCACCTGAAGGCCTGACAACCGTCGGCACCCAACGCGCCGAAGAAGTGGGCAAGGCCTTCAAACTACTGGGCCTGGAAAACACCGACATCGTTACCAGCCCGGCCTTGCGCACGGTACAGACCGCGCACTTCATGTTCGGTAGAGCCGAACTGACCCCAGGCGAGAAGACCATCTGCGGCGAAGACATCGATGAGGAACTGCTCAGCCGCAAACGGCCTGGTCGCAACCTCGTTTTTGTCACCCACAGTGGCTGTATTGCCGACTTTGAAAGCGCCCTGGGCTACCCTCGCGCGCCATTTTCTGCATACGGCAGTGCCCTGTTCGTGCGCGTACTGGCCAACGGCAAATTCGAGACGCTTGGCATCATGAAAGGCCCCGCCTGGTCCGCCGTACTTAAGAAGCTGTAGACACTTTTTTACCTATAACTTTCTTCATGTTCAGCAAAACGACAGCCCTGTTCTGGCATGTTCAACTGCGCCCGCTACTATTGGACGTCATGAATATTTTCATCGACTTAGTGAACTTAGTGATTCTTCCTACAAACTTTTACATATCTGCTTACTTCGCCATTAAACGTCAAGGAGTGACGTTTTCATGACTCGATTGCTTAAACCCCTACCTCTGTTGCTACTGGCCTTCGCGGTGTTCTATCTACTGCCCATGGGCCTGCACGGTTTATGGATCCCGGATGAAACCCGCTACGCCCAGATCAGCCAGGAAATGATCCAGAGCGGCAATTGGGTCGCACCACACTTCATGGGTGTGCGCTATTTCGAAAAACCCGCCGCCGGCTATTGGCTGATCGCCCTCGGTCAGGCGGTGTTCGGTGAAAACCTGTTTGGCGTGCGTGTGGCTTCAGCCTTGACCACCGGCCTGAGTGTGTTGCTGGCCTACCTTATCGCTCGCCGCCTGTGGAACGACCCGCGCAAAAGCTTCGCCTGCGCCCTGCTCTACATGAGCTTCGGGCTGGTGGCCGGGCAAGCGGGGTATTCCAACCTCGATCCGCAATTCACCTTCTGGGTCAACCTCAGCCTGGTAGCGCTGTGGTTTGCCCTCGACAGCCGCACCTCGCGTGCTCGTCTGGGTGCCTGGGCAGTGCTGGGTGTGGCCTGCGGCATGGGCTTTATGACCAAGGGCTTTCTGGCCTGGCTGTTGCCCGTGCTGATCGCCGTGCCGTACATCCTCTGGCAACGCCGGCTGGGTGAACTGTTGCGCTACGGCCCGCTGGCGATTGTGGTCGCCGCGATCGTCTGTGTGCCGTGGGCCTTGGCCATTCACTTGCAGGAGCCCGACTACTGGCGCTTCTTCTTCTGGCACGAGCATATCCGTCGCTTCTCTTCCGACAATGCCCAGCACGCGCGCGCCTGGTGGTTCTTCCTGCCGATCATGGTGGTTGCCTGCCTGCCATGGGCGGCGTTGCTGCCGGCCACACTGATCAAGACCTGGAAAGACAAAGCCCAGCCGGCCATCGTGTTCCTGGCGCTGTGGCTGCTGTTGCCGCTGACCTTCTTCAGCATGAGCCGCGGCAAATTGCCGACCTACATCATGCCGTGCCTGCTGCCGCTGGCCTTGTTGATGGGCCATGCATTGATCGACTTGATCCGGCAAGGCAAGACCCGCGCGATCCTGATCAATGGCCTGGCAAACGCCGTGATCGGCCTGGCGGCGATGGTGGCGTTGATCTACCTGCAAATCAGCAACCCGATGTACGGCAACAGCCACGCAGAGATGTTCAGCCTGTCCCTGGCGTTTATCGTTTTGCTGGCCTGGATTCTCGCCAACCTGCTGCAAGCGCTGCGCCCGCTGACCTTGTGGGCAATGCCGGCCCTGGGCATCGGCTTGCTGGTGGCGTTATTGCCGGCGGGCATGCCGGCGATGATCACCGATACCGAAATGCCCGACCAGTTCGTGCTTGAGCATCTGGATGAATTGCAACAAACCCATGCTTTGATCAGCAACGAGTTGGGCTCCGCATCGGCCTTGTCCTGGCGCCTGGGTCGCCCGGAGGTGGCGTTTTACGACACCGAAGGCGAGCTGCGTTATGGCCTCCAGTACGCCGACTCGGTGCACCGCAAGGTCGACCTGGACAGCGTGCAAACTTGGCTTGCGCAGGCGCGCCAGCAAGGTTCGGTCGGCGTGCTGATGCGCGTGCGCAGCACCAGCGAACACCGTGAAGAAGGGCAGCTGCCACCGGGTGGCAAACGCTATCGCAAAGGCGCCCTGCTATTGGTTATTTATCCGCAGCTTCCTTAACGTTACGCCTGCCTTGAGAGACGCCCATGAGTTTCTTCAAAACCGAACGCGGCGCCCTGGTGCTGCTGCTGGGCGTCTCGGCGCTGCTCCTGCTGCTGGGCCTGGGCAGTCGCGACCTGTGGGGGCCGGAAACCCGCTGGGCCAATATCGCGTTGCAGATGCTGCAAAGCGGTGATTACTTCGACCCCTACCTCAAGGGCGCGCCCTACTACGACAAACCCCTGCCCTCCTACTGGCTGATCACCGGCTTCGCCAACCTGATGGGCGGGCTTGGCCCCTGGTCGCTGCGCTTGTCGTCAGTGATTTCAGCGTGGCTGAGCATCTGGCTGGTGTACTTGATCGGCGAGCGCCTGTTTCGCAAAGGCACCGGGCTGATTGCCGGCTGGATGCTCGCCACCACCTTCTACTTCCTGTTCTGGGCGCGCGTGGCCACGGCCGACATCCTCACCGTGTGCGGCGTGCTGGCAGCGGTGTGGTGGTATTGGCGCGGGCCGGACGACACGCGGCTGGGGCGCTACACCGTGTTTTTCCTGCTGCTGGCGGCCACCTCGCTGTTCAAAGGCTTGATCGGTTTTGTGCTGCCGGGCCTGGTGCTGCTGCCGCACCTGCTCAGCGAACACCGCTACAAGCGCCACCTCAACCTGCGCCTGCTGCTGGCCATGCTGATTGCAGCGGCGTTTTATGCGATTCCCTTCGTGCTGTCCCACCTCTACGGGGCGCCGACTTACGGCGAGAGTGGCCTTGAACTGGTGTTCAAGGAAAACGTCGTGCGTTTCTTCGACCCTTTCGACCACATGGGGCCGATCTACACCTACCTGATCTACCTGCCCGCCTACACCTTGCCCTGGGCACCGTGCTGGTTGCTGGGCCTGTGGCTGGCGCTGCGCAACTGGCGCCAAACGCCACCGAACGTGCGCTGGCTGGTGTGGGGCCTGGGCCTGCTATTTGTGTTTTTCACCGCCAGTGGCAGCCGGCGCAGCTATTACGTGCTGCCGCTGGTGCCTTTTGCCCAGTTGTTGGCAGCCTGGTGGTTGAGTGAACGCCTGGAGCAAAAAACCGCCAGTTGGCCACGTTGGCAAAAAGGCTTCGGTTTCACCGCAGGCTTGCTGTTGCTGGTACTCGGGGGCATCTATCCCTGGGTCACCGGCAATGGCGGCGTGACCCGCTTCGCCGACGATGTACAAGCCGAAGCGACCAAAAGCGCACCGTGGAATCAATGGCAGATGGTGATGGTAGAAGTCGACAACAAGGTGCCGATGTACCTGCAAAATGGCGGCAAACCGTTCTACTACGTCAGCGAAACCCAAGACTTCCCGCGCCAGGGCGACAGCGCTGCCTTGATGGCCTGGCTGGTAAAAACCAGTGGCCAAGCCTTTGACCCGCAGCACACCATCATCGTCGCGCAGTATTCCAAGGAAGACCCGACACCGCTGGCCTACCTGGGCACGGATCACACGGTGATCACCACGCAGCCGGATAATGGCGAGCGGTTGTTCCAGAAGCGCTCGGGTGGCAGCGTGGCGTTTGTTCCAACGCAACGCTGACGGCATTATCGGCGTCACCCTGCCTGGAACGCCGCTAGCGCTTCTCAAACACGGCATAACCGACATAAGCAAAATCCGACAACCGCCGTGCTTCGGAACCGGGGTAAGTGAAATGCTCGCGTGTCAGGTAAGGCGCAGGAAGGTCAGGAACGTCCTCCACTCTTCCGTCTATTTCGCCGTTACTGGCGGTGGAATGGGCGCCGCCTTGCTGATCAATGAATTCGAGAACGTGTTCAGCATTCGCGGCACTGTTGGCGCGAACATCGGCGGGTAAGCGGGGGTCGTTCCAGTCACCGCCTGTGTGCACCGTGAAGGCGACCCGCTCGTCAGCATCGAGCACGGTAGCAAGTGCCTTGAACAAGGGATTGGAAGTGATCACCTGCACCGAGCGTCGATCACCTGCTGCACGGCCGTGAGGGGCAGGCCTTGGCCTGATGCCCCTACGACCGCCCTCCCCCAGTACGCGGTAGCCTTGCTCGGCGAACTGGGTCAGGCGGTCAACCTCGGACGCAAACCCCTTTATACCCTGCACGTCCAAGCGCCCATCACCGGGGTAACTGCCTTTGACCCTGCGCAGGCAGGGGTCGTTGTCAATGTGGTGAATCACCCGCGCCAGACGATACATGGCGTTGGCACGCGACACGGGGTCTGGGTTGGCGACGGTAAAGTCGCCGACCTGTCGCTTCAAGTGGGTGATCAAACGGGTTTGGCGTTCACGCCTTTGCGGGTTCCAGCCAAAGGCGCGTGACATGATGCCCGTGCCGAGCATGGGGTTGTCCTTGTAGATTTGCGTGGCTGAGCGCTGATCGTCTGCCGGCCGTGTTTGCCCGCGTGTCGGCAGGCTGGAGGCATCAGCCTCCGTGCGAGGAGCAGGCAGCGTCGGCAAGTGCGCCTGTCTGAAAGGCTGAAAGTGTCCAAACGTTTGGGTCATGAGCTGCGTTGTCCATCAAAATCCAACAGCGTCGAAAGGCTGAGGTTTCAGGCGAAACCGCACAGTGTGTTGGTAGTGACGGCGCAAAAGGTTCCATCGGAAGCTGCGGTTGATGGCGTTGACGATCGTTCCTACGCGCAGCAAAGGAATGCCTCTTGGGACGCTCCGCGTCCCGCCACTTTGGCCTTTGCGCACATGTGACGCGGAGCGTCAGGGGCGGCATTCCCACGCGGAGCGTGGGAACGATCAAATCGGGTCCGGCGGTTGATGGCGTTTGGTCATGGTTTGTAAAAGGCCAGCAAGACGCATCCCTTTTAATTGCAGGACGTTTCCTAGACAATCCCTTCCGCCTTGTGCCTGTTGGAATCGATGGCTAGTCTGCAATCCGTCACTGCTTATCAGTGATCGGGTTTAGTCGCTCGGGTCTCATATGGCGCATGGTCCTCCGTGAAGTTTTATGGTGGCTGTGCGTAGGGCACCTTCGGGTGCGCCGGTTTTCCATGTGGCCGGTCGACTAACCTGCGTACAGCCGCCACCCTCGTTTAGTCGCGAAGGGTGTCAGCTCCAACCATGTGGAGTTACACCATGAAAAAAACTGTTCCAGACCCACCTCGCAACGCCACCAAAGACCGCGCCGCCTTCAATCGCGCCATCGACCATTACCTGCCCTCCAAGGGTGTTCAAATCGAAGATTTGAGCTTCGAAGATGCCCTGCTCTACACCGCCAGCTTGCTCGACAGCGCTTCAGCGACCGCGCTCAATTGCGGCGATCTGCTGGCCAGCCCCCAGCGGGCGAAGATTCTGGCGGTGTGGCATTTGCTGGAGGTGGCCAAGACCACGGTGGACCGTTCTATCGAGTGCCTGAATCCTTCAAAACCAACCGCCTGACTGTGGTCTAAAAATGTGGGAGCTGGCTTGCCTGCGATAGCCAAGTCTGTGGCAGGTGGGCTGTTGTGGCGAGCAGGCTTGTCCTGCGTTGGGCTGCGAAGCGGCCCCAGTAAAGGCACTGCAGTTTTCCTGAAAGAACTCAGCGTCTGGGTTAGGGGCTGCTTCGCAGCCCAACGCAGGACAAGCCTGCTCGCCACAGGTGAAATTGGCTGCCTTCAAACGTTGTGTAGATAGCCATGCTGCGATAGCGGTGTATCAGCAACAGAGGCGTTGCCCGAAAGACCGCTATCGCGGCGATGCGGCGACCCGACAAACCCGGCTCCCACATTGCCCACCGCCAAGTTTCAAATCCGGCGGCGGCGGTTGAGTTGTGGGATGGCGGATTGCAGCACTTCCACACGCTGCACCTGCGCAGTGGTGCAGGCAGCCAATTGCGCCAACGTCGGCTGGCTGAACAAGGTGCGCGCATCCACTTCCAACCCAGCCTTGCGCATCCGTGCCACCAGGTTTACCGCCAGCAACGAATGCCCACCCAGCTCGAAGAAGTGGTCGTGACGCCCTACCCGCGCAAGCTTCAACACGTCGGCCCAGATGCCCGCCATCAGGGTTTCCACCTCACCCACCGGCGCCTCATAGGCGCGGCTCACCACCGCTTCCAAGCCAGGCTCCGGCAAGGCTTTGCGGTCGAGCTTGCCAGCCGGGTTAAGCGGCAATTGATCAAGCTGCACAAAGGCCGCCGGCACCATGTATTCAGGCAACTGTTCCAACACGTACGCACGCAAGGCTTCCAGGCCTGGCGCTTGCCCACGCAAGGTAAAGTACGCCACCAAACGCTCATCACGAATCAGCACCGCCACCTCTCGCAGCGCCGGGTGCGCGGCCAGGCGTGACTCGATTTCGCCCAGCTCCAGGCGCACGCCCCGCAGCTTGACCTGGAAGTCATTACGCCCCAGGAACTCAAGGTTGCCATCGGGCAAGTAACGCACCAGATCGCCGCTGCGGTACAGCCGATCTCCCGCCACAAACGGGCTGTCGATAAAGCGCTCAGCGGTCATCTGTGCCAGCCCCAAATAACCCCGTGCAACGCCGACGCCGCCGATATGCAGTTGGCCGCTGACGCCCATGGGCACCGGCGTGTCATGTTGATCCAGCACATACAGGCGGGTGTTGTTGATCGCCCGACCAATCGGCAGCTGCACGGCCGGCACGGCGGCGCCGGGTTCCAGGGTCCAGGCGCTGCTGTCCACCGTGGCTTCGGTGGGGCCGTAGACGTTATGCAAGCGCACGTTGGGCAAGCGCGCCTGCACGCCTCGGGCCAGGGCTTCAGTGAGTTCACCGCCGCCACACAGCACGTCGGTGAGGCTGGTGCACAGCGCGGATTCTTCCAGTTCCAGAAATTGCTGCAACATCGCCGGCACAAACTTGATCACGCTGATCTGTTGCTCGCGGATCACTTGGGCCAGGTACGCCGGTTCACGGTGCCCATCGGGCCGTGCGAGTACCAGGCGCATGCCATTGGTCAGCGGCCAGAACAGCTCCCACACCGAGCCATCGAAGCTGAACGGCGCACGTTGCAACAAGGCGCCGCCTTCGGCATGCGGGCACAGCCGGGAACCCCAGTGCATCAGGTTGCCCAAGCCCCGATGCTCGATCATCACGCCTTTGGGCGTGCCGGTTGAGCCGGAGGTGTACATCACGTAGGCCAGGTTGGCGACGCTCAAGCCGGGCACCAACGGGTTACCGACAGGCGCCTGGCCCCAGGCGCAGCGGTCGAAGTCGATCACGGGCACCGACACCTCGCCGGGCAAATCACGGGTGGCCGTATGCACCAATAACGCCACGGGCTGGCTGTCGTTGAGCATGTAGGCCAGGCGTTCACGCGGGTAGCCGGGGTCCAGCGGCACGTAGGCGCCGCCCGCCTTGAGGATCGCCAACAAACCCACCACCAGCTCCAGCCCGCGCTCGACGCACAGGGCCACACGCGAATCCGGCCGGACGCCGCGCTCACGCAGGTAAAACGCCAACTGGTTGGCACGCTCGTTGAGTTCGCGGTAGCTCAATTGCCGTTCGCCGGCCTGCACCGCAATGGCATTGGGAATCTGCCGCGCATGGGCTTCGAACAGGGCTTGTACGGTGAGGGTTTCGGGGTAGTCGGTGTGGGTCGCATTAAAGTCCAGCAACAGCGTTTTCAGTTCACTGGCCGGCAGCACCTGTACCTCGCGCAGCGGTGTGGTCGGCGCCTGTTCAAGGGCCTCGGCCAGGCCGTGCAATACAGTCTCGAGGTAACCCAGCAACCGCTCGGCACCGACCTTGCGCGGCGCCTTGGCCGTGAGGCGAAAGCCGCTGGCGATGTCGTCGACCGTCAGCATCAGCGGGTAACTGAGGATGTCTTCGCTGCTGAGTAGGGCAATGCCCGGCACCAGGTTCAGGTCTCTATCGGCGGCCGTGTGCCGGTAGTTGAGCAGGCTGTTGAACAGCGGCGATGCAGCGCTGCAACGCTGGGCCAGGGCCAGGGATGCCTGTTCATGGGCGACCAGGGCGCTCAGTTGCGCATGGGTGTCTGCCAGCGCAGCGACCACGCTTTGCCCGGCCAGGCGCACACGCAGCGGCAAGGTGTTGATGAACATGCCCAAGGCCCGGTCGGCGCCCTCGCCGGCTTGCAAACGGCCGAGCAACACGGTGCCGAATACCACATCATCGCGGCCCGCCACCCGGCTGAGTACCTGGGCCCAGGCCAGGTGGAACAGGCTCGCAGCACTGACCCCAAGCGCTCGCGCCTGGGCGCGCAGGCGCAGGTTGAGGGCGTCTGCCAAGGGCCGTTCGGCCGCTTCGATGTCGGCGCGATTGGCTTGGCGCTCCTGCAAACCGTACGCCAGGGTCGGCTCGTCGACGTCTGCCAGGCGCTCACGGAAGAACGCCTCATGGGCCGCCTGGCGCACTGCCGAACGGGCCTGCGCGACCACATTGCGGTAAGGCACCGGTTCCGGCAATTGCGCCTGCTGGCCCAGCAAGTGGGCGCGAATTTCATCCACCAGCACAGTGGTCGAGGTGGCGTCGTTGACCAGGTGATGGAAGCGCAATTTGGCGACCCAGCGTTGGTTGTGCGGCTCCTCGGCGTAATCCAGCGCCATCAACGGCGCCTGGCGCAGATCCAGCGGTGCGTGCTGGTCGTGCAGCGGCGCGACGCGCAACTGTGCTTGGCGCCACACCACTTGCATCGGCTGTTCAAGTGCATCCCATACCAGGCTGGTGCGCAGGATATCGTGACGGTTGATCACCTGCTGCAACGCTTGGGCAAATGCCTCCAACTGCTCGCGAGTGGCAAAACTGAACAGCGCATGTTGCTGGTAAGGGTCGCGCTCGTCCGTGAGGTGGTGGTACAGCAAGCCTTCCTGCAACGGCGCCAGCGGGTAGATTTCCTGCACATTGGCCGCGCCTCTGGGGATGCCGGCGACAATACGATCCAGGCTCGGCTGGTCGAGTTCGGCCAGCGCGAGCATGTCCGGGGTGATGTGGCTGCAACCTGGCGCAATACGATTGCCCGGCACCTGTACCTCACTGCCGCCACTGACCGCCGCCAGCGCGGCAAGCGTCGGCTGGCCGAACAACACCTGCACATCGGCATGCAAGCCGGCCTGGCGCATGCGCTGTACCAACTGCACCGCCAACAGCGAGTGGCCGCCCAGTTCGAAGAAATGGTCATGGCGCCCCACCTGCTGCACCTGCAGCAAGTCAGCCCAGATCTGCGCCAGCAGGCTCTCCGCGCCCTCATGCGGTGCCTCGAACTGACGCGTGACAAAGGCTTGCTGCGTGGGCGCGGGAAGCGCCTTGCGGTCGAGCTTGCCGTTGGCGGTCAGGGGCATCGCGTGCAACTGCACATAGGCCGCCGGCAGCATGTAATCGGGCAGCGAGGCTTGCAGATGGGCACGCAACGCTTGGATTTCGACGTCGTGCCGGGCGACAAACCAGGCCAGCAGTTGGCCCTCGCGAGACTGCACCACGGCTTCCTGGACCGCCGGATGGCTGGCCAGCGCGGACTCGATTTCCCCCAGTTCGATACGCACGCCACGGATTTTCACCTGGTCGTCATTGCGGCCCAGGTACTCAAGGTTGCCCTCGGGCAGCCAGCGTGCCAGATCGCCGGTGCGGTACATCCGGCCCTCGGTGAACGGGTCATCCACAAAGCGCTCGGCGCTCAGTTCAGGCTGGTTCAGGTAACCCCGCGCCACACCTTTGCCGCCGATATACAACTCCCCCGCCACGCCAATCGGAACCGGGCGCCGCTGTTCATCGAGCAAGTACACCGTGGCATTGTCGATCGGCGCGCCGATGTGCAGCGCATGGCCCGCTTCGACGCGCCCGGAGGTGGCAACCACCGTGGCTTCGGTGGGGCCGTAGTTGTTGATCACGTCATAGGTTTGTGCGCGGCTGAAGCTGCGCAGGCGATCGCCGCCGATCAGCAGGGTGCGCAAGGTCGGGTGTTGCAGGCGTTGGCTGAAGGCGTACTCGGCCACCGGGGTCGGCAAAAAGCACACGTCCAATGGCTGCGTACGCCACCAGTTGAGCAGCGCGTCAATGTCCTGGGCGTCGTCCTGTGCCGGCGGCAGGTGCAAGGTCGCGCCCACGCACAACGCCGGCCAGACTTCCCAGGCCATCGCGTCAAAACCGAAGCCGGCGACGCTGGCCGTATGGCTGCCCGCGTGCAGGTTGAAGGCGCGGCAGTGCCAGTCCACCAGGTTCGACACGGTGTGGTGCTCGACCATCACGCCTTTGGGCAACCCGGTGGAGCCTGAGGTGTAGATCACATACGCCAGGTTCGACGGCGTGACCGCCACGGGTGGGCTGTCGCTGCGGCCATGGGTCGGCAGGTCCAAACGGATTATCGGCACGTCGAGCATCGGCAGGCGCGCCAGCAATTCATGCTGGGTCAGCACCGCTACCGGTGAACTGTCGTGCAGCAGGTAGTTCAGGCGCTCGGCCGGGTGAGCCGGGTCCACCGGCACATAGCAGGCGCCAGCCTTGAGAATCGCCAGCAACCCGGCCACAGTGTCCAACCCGCGCCGCGCCACAATTGCCACGCGGTCGTCCGGCTGCACGCCGTGTTCGAGCAGTTGGTGGGCCAGGGCATTGGCCTGTTGATCGAGCTGGGCGTAGGTCAATTGCCGGCCCTGATGCACCACCGCGATGGCGTCGGGCGTGCGCGCAGCTTGCGCCTCGATGCGCCGGTGCAAGGTTTGCGAGCTGGCAGGCGCTTGTGCGGTGGCATTCCACTGCTGCAACCGGGCCTGCTCGGCCGGCGTCACCAAGGCGAACTCAGCCAGCGTCAACGCGGTATTTGCCAACCCCTGTTCCAGCAGCCAGGTAAAGCGCTGCGCCAACGCCTGCACCTCGTCCTCGCGAAACCACGCCTCGTTGTACACGCAGTGCAGGCAAGCGGTGTCCTGGTAACGGTTGCTGCGCAGGTGGAAGGCAATCGGCAGCGGCTCGTGGTGGTTGGAGACCTTGATCGCACGGGCCTGGACCTGGCCGTAGCGCAGGTCGTGATCGTCCTGCTCAAAGGACACTGACAGGTCGAACAACTGGCCGCGATGGGTACGGCGCAGTCCCAGCTCACGGTTCATCTCGCTCAGGGGAAAACGCTGGTGGCGAAAATCCTGCTTGAGCTGGTCACGTACACCGCGCACCACCGCGCTGAACGGCAATTGCGCGTCGAACTGAAAACGTACTGCACTGACCTGGGCAAACAAGCCCACGGTGGAGCGAAAACGGGCGTTGGAACGGTTGAGGATCGGCAGCCCCACCACCCACTCATCACGCTGGCTGGTGCGGGTGAAATACACGTACAGCGCCGCCAGCAACACATGGAACGCCGAGGCCTGGTAACGGTTGGCGACTTGCTCCATGCGGTTGAGCAGCGCCACCGGAAATGGCTCCACCCAGGTATTGCTCGGCGCCGGGGCGTTGTGGCGCGGCGTCAGCAGCGGCTCGGGCAACACCTGGTATTTGTCCAGCCAATAGGCGCGGTCACGGGCGTAACGGGCCGATGCCTGGTAACGCTGGTCGGTGTCGATAAAGTCGATATACGACGGTGCATGCGGCTCCGATGGCTGGCCCTGTACGAGGTCGGTGTACAGGCGGGCCAAGGATTGCAGCATCTGGCCAAAGCCCCAGCCATCGAGGATCAGGTGATGGGCCTGGGTGCCGAGGCGGTAGTGATCGTCATTGAGCTTGACCAGGAAAAACCGGAACAGCGGTTCGCCGCTCATCGCATAGGGCCGGGCCATTTGCGCTTGCATCAGCGTATGGCTCGCGGCCAGTGGGTCTTGCAGCGCGCAGAAGTCGTGCCGTGCTACCTGCACCGTCAGCGCAGCATCAAAGGTCTGTCGAGGCAAGCCGTCGGTATCGGTGTGCAACTGGGTGCGCAAGGCATCGTGCTTGGCCACCAGCAACTCCACGGCGCGCTGGATCAGGTCCGGCACCAGGACGCCGGCAAAATCGACATAGCCGCCAATGTTGTACAGCGGCGAGTCGCCTGCTCGCAGTTGGTCGAGCCAGATGTCCTGCTGGGCGGCAGTCAGGGGGAAGCTTGGGGAATGCTGCATAAGATCCTTCTCAATAGGAGTCAGGCACGGCCGCGCACGGGCCCATTTCGCCAAAATTGCCGGATTTGAGCATGCAGGTCCGAGGGTGTCTGTCACCCGAAACCCGGACATTCCAATAGGCCGAAACGGGCTTGGCTGATGGTTGACTGCTGAAACGATTAAAGCGCTGTAGGAAATTGGCTACGTCTGGCCGTAGTCAGTGTTTTCGAATACGCCCAAATAATTTATTTTCACCTTAAATATCAGATAGTTAAAAAACACTAATATTTAGCAATGGATTTTCGTAGGCGGAATATCGTGTGTGAAACGTCGAATTAATGACGTGGTTTTTATGGCAGCTTGTGTCCCTCGTTTCCGCTACATACGTAGGACAAATCGCTATGGCTAAATAAAATCTCGGACGCCGATGACGTTAAAGAAGAGTCACGTTCAAGGAGTACGGGCGGCCCCACACAGACCCAGGGCACCCGTTGACGGTTTTCGACATCAAGGATGAGATGGCTATGAGTCTGACTTCTACTATTTGCGGCGCCCACAGCCCGCAGTTCTACGCCGAAATGGGTGAATTGATTTCAAACAGCGGCCAGGAAAATTTCGCCGCCAACATGCTGCACCTGGTGGATAAATGGGTGCCGATTCATTTGGTCGACCTGAGTGAATGGACCCTCGACGAACTGCGTGATAGCGCGGTCGATATCCAACTGCTGGGCAGCGCCGGCTTGAAAAAACACCTGCCGGCACCCCAGCCCGTGCATGCGCTGAATGACCACCCGCTGCTGCGCGAAATGCTGCGCATGCAAGACCCGTTGCTGATCCAGATGAAGGCCAAGGCCAACAGCGCACACCCGCGCGGCACCTCGCACCAATGCAACCTGGTGTCGCGCCAGGGCAACCGACGCTGCGTGATTTCGTTTTACCGCCCGCCGACCCAACAAGGCTTTTCCCTGGCAGAACTGTCGTTTCTCAAGTGCTTGTCGGACACCCTGTTGCCATTGCTGGAACGGCATGCGCAGATTCTGCGCCAGGCGCCACACAGTCAGGCTGAGCCGGCCCACAACCAGCTGGAACAGTCACACTTGCAGCGCGAGTTCTACAAACGCTTGTCCCTCAGCGATATCACCCTGTCGGCGCGTGAGCAGGAGGTGTGCCTGGGCCTGCTGACCGGCGGCACCGTGCCGCAAATGGCGGAAAAACTCAGTGTGAAAAACAGCTCGATCGAAACCTACCTCAAGCGCGCCGCCGCCAAGCTGGGCGTGAGTGGGCGCCATGGCCTGGCCAAATGGATGGTTGGCGCCTGATGAAAAAAATCACCCTCACCACCGTTGGCCTGGCCTGGATGCTCGGCGGCTGCTCGCTGATCCCCGAGTATCAACGGCCCGCTACGCCGGTGCCGGCGCAGTACCCACAGGGCGGGGTCTACAGCCTGGCGCAGGCCGGCACTGTGGCGGTTGAGCCGGACTGGCAGCAGCTGTTCCACGACCCGACGCTGCAGCAACTGATTAGCGCAGCGTTGGCCAATAACCGCGACCTGCGGGTAGCCGCGCTGAATGTGCAGGCGTTTCAGGCGCAGTACCGTATCCAGCGGGCGGACCTGTTCCCGGCGGTGTCCGCCACGGGCGCCGGCAAACGCCAGAAAGTACCGGGCGATGTGACCGGCACCGGCAAGTCGGCGATCACCTCCACCTATTCCGCCACCTTGGGCCTGAGTGCCTATGAGCTGGATCTGTTCGGGCGCGTGCGCAGCCTCAGCGAGCAGGCGATGCTCACGTACCTGGGCACCGAAGAGGCGCGACGCAGCGCGCAACTGAGCCTGGTGGCCAACGTTGCCAATGCCTACCTGACCTGGCGCGCCGACCAGGAACTGCTGACCCTGGCGCAGCAAACCCTGACCGCCAACGACCACAGCTGGCAGCTCACCAGCCGCAGTAAAACCGCGGGCAAGGCCTCGGCACTGGACGTGGTGCAGGCCCGCACGGCGGTAGAAAGCACCCGCGCCAGCGTGGCCCGTTATGAGCGCCAGGTCGCCCAGGACGTCAATAACCTCGCCCTGCTGGTAGGCGGCCCGGTGGATGAGAACCTGCCGGCGCGCCCGCTCGCCGATGACCTGGTGGCGCGCCTGCCCGCAGGCTTGCCCTCCGACCTGCTGCAACGGCGCCCGGATATCCTCCAGGCCGAATACCAGCTGCAAGCCGCCAACGCCAATATCGGCGCGGCGCGGGCGGCGTTTTTTCCGTCGGTGACGCTCACAGCCAACGCCGGCAGCACCAGCAAGGAGCTGTCGGGCTTGTTCAAGGGCGGCGCGGGCACCTGGACCTTTCAGCCGCAAATCAACCTGCCGATCTTCAACGCCGGCAGCCTGCGCGCCAGCCTCGACTACGCCAAACTGCAGAAAGACATTACGGTGGCGCAGTACGAAAAATCGATCCAGACGGCGTTTCAGGAAGTCGCCGACGGCCTCGCCGCCCGGCAGACCTTTAACGACCAGTTGAACGCGCAACGGGATTTCGTCGCCGCCAACCAGGCCTATTACGACCTGGCCCAGCACCGCTACCGCAGCGGTGTGGACAGCAACCTGACGTTTCTCGATGCGCAGCGTTCGTTATTCAGTTCGCAGCAGGCGTTGATTGTCGATCGGCTGGCGCAACTGGTCGCGGAGGTGAACCTGTACACGGCGCTGGGCGGCGCCTGGAGCGTCACCCCATTGATTTCGCTGACTGATCGAGGCTCACATAAGCGCTGACATCGGGACGCAGAGCGTCCGGGGCCGCATTCCCACGCAGAGCGTGGGAACGATCAGTTCTGCCAGCGCAACGCCAATGCTACCGGGCGGCGTATGACCTGTTCCACCGTCACCGTCCACAAGCGTTGCGCACCCTCGAAACGGGCGACCTCGGGGCCATCAAGAATCAGCGAGGTACGCCCGGCAACCTGCAATACATCGCCCGACTCAAAATCAATAAACAGCAAACCCGCCACCGGGTTGAGCTGCAAATTGCCCAAGGTATTGAAGAACAGGTTGCCGGCAAAATCCGGGATGGTCAGCACGTTGCCTTCAACTCGTACAAACCCGGTATTACCGCCTCTGTGTGAAACATCCACCGAGCGTGCGCCGTCCACGTCGGCGTAGCTGGCAACAAAGAAGGTGTCGGCGTTGCGGATCAGCGTTTGGGCCGCAGCGTCCAGGCCGGTGAGGCGCTCGACCGTGGTGCCGGGCTTGCGGGCGATGCCGTCGACGGGCCGCAGCTGGATATATTTGGGGCAGTTGCCATAGGTGTGTACCACGTCGACCGAAAAACCTTCGTGGTCCAGGCTGGCGATCCGCCCATTCATGCGGTTGCGCCGCCGGGTATTCAGGTCAATGCCAAGCAAGCCCACGCTGGCGCCCGGCTGCAAGGCGGCGTGAGCCGGGTCGCTGTTCGACGGCAAACTGTCGATTTGCAACCTGTGTGGGTCCGGCGAATGCGCAAACCCCGGCGCGCCTTCAAGCATGGTCGCCCACGGAATGCCCTTGGCATCCACCACACCGAGCATCAGGTACGGCAACAGCGGGTAAAAGTCCCGATGCTGCTCCGGCAAGTGATCACGAATGACTTTGGGCCCGATCACGGCCATACGCTCGGCAGCACCGGCGCTTGCCTGCACGTGCTGTTCACCGGCGTGCCACGGGGATTGTTCGACTGGGTTCATGGTGAGCACCTCAGATTGGATGCGCCCATGCTGCACCCTACCCGCCAACGTGAGAATGCCCACGTTTGGCAATCCACTGTTTCACCTACTGAAATGCCGGATGCTCACGCAGCGCTGCCACACAATGGTCGACAAAACTGCGCACGCGCTTCGGCGCGTTACGGCCCTCGCGGTACACCACATGCACCGGCAACGGCGGCGGTTCAAAGTCAGGCAACACCCGGCGCAACTGGCCGTCCAGCAAGTGCTGGTGAACCGGGTAACTCAGGCAACGAATCACCCCGGCACCCTGCACCGCCGCATTGATTGCGCCTTGCACGGTGGCGCAGCTCAAGCGCGCGCGGGCCTTGAGCTGGCAGCCTTGAAAAACCCAGGCCACGGGGTCGGCACTGGCAATCAGTCGGTGCTGTTTGAGGTCGTTCGGATGCCGGGGTTCGCCATGGACGGCGAGGTAACCGGGGCTGGCGCAGAGGATATGCCGCACCTGCCCCACCGGCCGGGCGATCAGCGATGAATTGGGCAATTCGCCGACCAGGATCGCCACATCCAGCCCCTCTTCGTGCAGGTTCGGGTAGTAGTCGTGGTAGCGCGCCACCAGGCGGACGTCGGGGTAGTTGTCCATATAGCTGGCCAATACCGGCGCCATCACATAACGGCTGAACAGCAACGGCAAGAACACCTGCAAATTGCCCTGGGCCTGCACGTGCAGGCCCTTGGCCGAAGCCTCGGCGGTCTCGACGGCTGCCAGCAACCGCACGCAGTCGGCCAGATAGGCGCTGCCCGCTGTGGTCAGGCTCACGCCGCGTGTGCTGCGTTGCAACAACGGCACCCGCAGGCGGGCTTCCAGGCGTGCGACCGCGCGGATCAGGGTCGGGCCTGAAACCTGGGCTCGACGCGCCGCCGAAGCCAGGCTGGGCTGATCAGCCAGCGCTGCAAACAGCTGCATGTCGCGATAGCGTTCCATCAGCCGCGCCGCTTCATTGCCGGGTTCAGGGTTGCGTCTTGCCCGAGGCGATGGGTTAGGAAATCCACAAAAGTGTGGACCTTGGCCGGCACACGGCCGCTTTTCTGGAACACCACTTGGATAGGCAGAGGTGGCGGCTCAAAATCCTCCAGTACAATTTCCAACTCCCCCACCGCCACCGCTGCCGCCACTTGGTAGGACAGCACCCGCGTCATGCCCCAGCCCAGGCGCGCGAGGTTGATCGCCGCATTATTTGCCGTGACTACAAGACGCGGCTCGATGGGCACAGTCAATGGCTGCCCGGCGTCGACGAACACCCATTCACTCACCAATTGGCTGGATGATGAAGTGACGATCTTGGCTTCACACAACTGCTCAGGCCGCTGCGGACGGCCGTGCTGGTTTAGGTAACCGGGCGATGCACACACCACCCGGCGCACTTCACCGACCTTGATCGCCTGCTGCCCCGGTTCTTGCGGGTGGCCGATGCGTACGGCCACGTCGACGCCTTCGTCGGTCATGTTGACCACGCGGTCGACCAGCAAAGCGTTGATGTTCACCAAGGGAAAGCGGTCCAGATAATCCCCCAGCACCGGCGCCACGTACAGTTCGCCGAACAGCACCGGCGCGGTGACTGTCAGGTGGCCGCCGGGGATGGAGTAGCTGCCCGCTGCCGCTTCCTCGGCCTCATCCAGCTCGGCGAGGATGCGCCGGCAATCTTCCAGGTAACGCTGGCCGGCTTCGGTCAGGTGCAGGCTGCGGGTGGTGCGTGCCAACAACTGCGTGCCGATACGTTGTTCCATGGCGGCAATCGCTCGGGTGACGCTGGGCGGCGAGGTTTTCAGCCGCCGCGCAGCCGCAGCAAAACCCTCCTCCTCGGCCACCGCCAGGAACACTTGCATCTCATGAAATCGATCCATCGGCACGCCTTCTCATTAGCTGAAAAACTACTTACCTGTGGCGAGGGAGCTTGCTCCCGCTGGGGCGCGTAGCGGCCCCAAAAAAACTCACCGCTTATTGCCTGAATCAATGCGCTGCCCTTAATGGGGCTGCTGCGCAGCCCAGCGGGAGCAAGCTCCCTCGCCACAGGGGGTGCACATTATTGTGCGTGCGGGCCAACTGCGCCGACAAACCCTGGCAACGCCTCGATGCTGGCAAGCCAGGCACGCGCTTGAGGGTTTTCAGCCGCCGCGCAGGCGCGGCAAAACCCACCTCCTCAGCCACCGCCAGGAACACTTGCATCTCATGAAATCGATCCATCGGCACGCCTTCTCAATTAGCTGAAAAACTACTTACCTGTGGCGAGGGAGCTTGCTCCCGCTGGGGCGCGCAGCGGCCCCAAAAAACTCACCGCGTATTGCCTGAATCAGTGCGCTGCCCTTGTTGGGGCTGCTGCGCAGCCCAGCGGGAGCAAGCTCCCTCGCCACAGGGGGTGCACATTATTGTGTGTGCAGGCCAACTGCGCCGACAAACCCTGGCAACGCCTCGATGCTGGCAAGCCAGGCACGCACATGAGGGTTTTCAGCCGCCGCGCAGGCGCGGCAAAACCCTCCTCCTCAGCCACCGCCAGGAACACTTGCATCTCATGAAATCGATCCATCGGCACGCCTTCTCAATTAGCTGAAAAACTACTTACCTGTGGCGAGGGAGCTTGCTCCCGCTGGGGCGCGCAGCGGCCCCAAAAAAACTCACCGCGTATTGCCTGAATCAGTGCGCTGCCCTTGATGGGGCTGCTGCGCAGCCCAGCGGGAGCAAGCTCCCTCGCCACAGGGGGTGCACATTATTGTGTGTGCAGGCCAACTGCGCCGACAAACCCTGGCAACGCCTGGATGCTGGCAAGCCAGGCACGCACATGAGGGTTTTCAGCCGCCGCGCAGGCGCGGCAAAACCCTCCTCCTCAGCCACCGCCAGGAACACTTGCATCTCATGAAATCGATCCATCGGCACGCCTACTCAATTAGCTGAAAAACTACTTACCTGTGGCGAGGGAGCTTGCTCCCGCTGGGGCGCGCAGCGGCCCCAAAAAAACTCACCGCGTATTGCCTGAATCAGTGCGCTGCCCTTGATGGGGCTGCTGCGCAGCCCAGCGGGAGCAAGCTCCCTCGCCACAGGGGGTGCACATTATTGTGTGTGCAGGCCAACTGCGCCGACAAACCCTGGCAACGCCTGGATGCTGGCAAGCCAGGCACGCACATGAGGGTTTTCAGCCGCCGCGCAGGCGCGGCAAAACCCTCCTCCTCAGCCACCGCCAGGAACACTTGCATCTCATGAAATCGATCCATCGGCACGCCTTCTCATTAGCTGAAAAACTACTTACCTGTGGCGAGGGAGCTTGCTCCCGCTGGGGCGCGCAGCGGCCCCAAAAAAACTCACCGCGTATTGCCTGAATCAGTGCGCTGCCCTTGATGGGGCTGCTGCGCAGCCCAGCGGGAGCAAGCTCCCTCGCCACAGGGGGTGCACATTATTGTGTGTGCAGGCCAACTGCGCCGACAAACCCTGGCAACGCCTCGATGCTGGCAAGCCAGGCACTCACATGAGGGTTTTCAGCCGCCGCGCAGCTGCGGCAAAACCCGCCTCCTCGGCCACCGCCAGGAACACTTGCATCTCATAAAACCGATCCATCGGCACGCCTTCTCATTAGCTGAAAAACTACTTACCTGTGGCGAGGGAGCTTGCTCCCGCTGGGGCGCGCAGCGGCCCTCAAAAAACTCACCGCGTATTGCCTGAATCAGTGCGCTGCCCTTGATGGGGCTGCTGCGCAGCCCAGCGGGAGCAAGCTCCCTCGCCACAGGGGGTGCACATTATTGTGCGTGCAGGCCAACTGCGCTGCGCTGCATTCCGACAAACCCTGGCAACGCCTCGATGCTGGCAAGCCAGGCACGCACTTGAGGGTAGTCGGCCAGCGATACATTGCCTTCCGGCGCGTGGGCCACGTAGGTGTAGAACGCCACATCGGCAATGCTCGGCTGATCGCTGGCCAAAAAGCGACTTTGGCTCAGTTGCTCCTCCACCAGTTTGAGCAGCGCATGGGACCGGCTGATGGCCGTGACCGTATCCACTTCGGCACCAAATACCAGCGCCAGCCGCGCAGCAGCCGGCCCGGCGTGCAGTTGCCCGGCGGCAGCCGACAGCCAGCGCTGCACACGGGCTTGGCCGACAGGGTCGCTCGGCAGCCATTGGCCGTTGCCATATCGGTTGGCCAGGTACAGCAGAATCGCGTTGGAGTCCGCCAGCACCGTGCCGTTGTCATCAATCACCGGCACCTGGCCGAAGCGGTTGAGGTTGGCGATAAAGTCCGGCGCTTTCTGCGCGCCTTGCTTGAGGTCGATCAGGATGAATTCACTGGGCAGGCCCAGCAGCGACAACATCAGTTCGACCCGATGGGAGTGGCCGGACAGTGGGAAACCATAGAGTTTGATCGCGGACTGGGACATGAAAGGCTCCAAAAAGTGAGGTGGCGACGCCGAGCATGTTCCACCCCTGCCCCTATCGATAGAATCACCAGAATTTACAATCCAGCATTTCACCCAATGAAACAATCACTCGCCAAACAATTCCACAATCAGGTTAAACAGTGTGGTTTTCACCGCACTATCCACCTCGGTCCAGGCCAACCCCGTAGTGGCTTGAAACCCACCCAATTGCAAAGGCCGCGACACGCAATTGACCGGCAACGCCCGCGCCGCCTGCTGCGGCAACACGCCGATGCCCAACCCGGCGGAGACCAGCGCAAGCATGGTGGTGAACTCACCCAGTTCGCTGGCGATGTCCAAGGGCATGCCGACTGCCTGGATAAACTCATCATAGAACCCCGGCGCGTAACGCCTGGCGAGGATATACACCGGCAACGTGAGCAGGTCGGCGGGCTGGATGGCTTCCAAGGCCGCCAAAGGGTGATCGATTGGCAGCGCCACGCAAAAACTCTCACGCAAGACCGTACGGGTCTGCACGCCGGGGTGGGCGGCCGGCAGGCGCATCAGGCCGAAATCCAGTTGGCCATTTTTTAACGCCGCGGCTTGGTCGGGGCCGGGCATGTCCTTGAGTTCCAGTTCGATACGCGGGTAACGCTGATGCACCGCGCGGATCAGTTGCGGCAGCAATTGCGGTAATACCGAGGACACAAACCCCAGGCGCACCCGGCCGATTTCACCACGGTTGGACGCCCGCGCCGCATCCGCCGCCCGAGCGGCCTGGTGCAGAGTGGCCTGGGCCTCAGGCAAGAACGCCCGCCCCGCTTCGGTGAGTGTCACCGAGTGGCGGTTACGATCCAGCAGGCGCACGCCCAAGCCGCTTTCCAGCAACTTGATTTGCATGCTCAACGCCGGCTGCACGATCGACAGCTGCGCCGCTGCCCGGCCGAAATGCAGCTCTTGGGCGAGCACCACAAAGGCGCGCAAGTGCTTTAACCCCATCAAATCTCCTCAGTTATCACAGGCGGTTATCACAAACAGTGATCACCCGATCACAAATGAAAATTGGACGCTTGACCACGACTGCGGTGAAGTAAGCGCAAGTGAAACACGATATGACAGGGCGTGACCTATAACAATGCGAACAACAATGCACACTGCTCGGCAGGGCTGACCACACGCATCTGCCATTGTTCGCGCTGGTCACGATTATCGGATAGATATTGTTGATCACCCATCTCAAGGTCCATCCCTTTGTCGCCTTGGGGTTCATCCTGCTGCTGTCGTTGGTAGTGTGAAGCGTTAGGAGAGGTAGCCCATGCAAAGTGTTTTAGACAACTTCCGCCTCGATGGCCGGCTGGCGCTGGTCACCGGTTCCAGTGCCGGTATCGGCCTGGCAATTGCCCGCGGCCTGGCCCAGGCCGGGGCGCAGGTGGTGCTCAACGGGCGCAACCGCAGCACCTTGCGCGATGCGGCGGCGCTGCTGGCGGCAGAAGGGTGGGTGGTGCACACCCAGGCGTTTGATGTGACCGACAGCGCGGCGATCCAGGCCGCCGTGGCGGATATCGAAGCGCGCCTCGGCCCACTGGAGATCCTGGTGAACAACGCCGGCATGCAACGGCGTGGGCCGCTGGAAGACTACAGCGAGCAGCACTGGCGCGAGTTGATCAGCACGAACCTGGACAGTGCCTTTCTGGTTGGCCAGGCCGTGGCGCGGGCGATGATCCCGCGCAAGCGTGGGCGCATCATCAATATCTGCTCGGTGCAAAGTGAGCTGGGCCGCCCCGGCATCGCACCGTATGCGGCCAGCAAAGGCGCGCTGAAAATGCTCACCAAGGGCATGGCTATCGATTGGGGCCCGCATGGGTTGACGGTCAATGGCATCGGCCCCGGTTATTTCAAGACCGAACTGAACGCCAACCTGGTGGCCAACCCCGAGTTCAGCGACTGGCTGGTGCAACGCACGCCGAGTCGTCGTTGGGGCGATGTGGCCGAACTGGCCGGTGCCGCCGTGTTCCTTGCCAGTGACGCCGCCAGCTTCGTCAACGGCCATATTCTGTACGTCGACGGTGGTATCACCGCGTCGCTGTAAACCGGAGAATTGTATGCACGCTATCGTCTGTCACGCCTCCAAAGACCTGCGGGTCGACCCCCAGGACGAACCGCAAACCCTCGCCCCCGATCAACTGCGCGTGCGCATTGCGCGTGGCGGCATCTGCGGTTCGGACCTGCATTACTACCAGCACGGCGGCTTCGGCACTGTGCGCCTGCGCGAGCCGATGGTGCTTGGCCATGAGGTGTCGGCGGTGATCGACGCCGTGGGTTCGGATGCCGGGTTGTTCAAGGTTGGCCAGCGCATCAGCGTATCGCCGTCGCGCCCATGCGGCGGTTGCCGCTACTGCCATCAAGGGCTGCCGAATCATTGCCTGAACATGCGTTTCTACGGCAGTGCAATGCCGTTTCCGCATATCCAGGGCGCATTTCGCCAGAGCCTGGTGATCGAGACCCATCAGGCGCATCGGCTGGCCGACCACGTGAGCCTGGCCGAAGGTGCACTGGCCGAGCCGTTGTCGGTGGGTTTGCACGCGATTCAACGTGCCGGTGCGGTGTTCGGCAAGCGCGTGTTGGTGACCGGCTGCGGCCCGATCGGCAACCTGTTGATTGGCAGTTTGCGGGCTGCCGGGGCGGGTGAAATCGTCGCGGTGGACCTTTCTGCCAGCGCCCTCGCCTGCGCCGAACAAATGGGCGCCACACGCACTCACAATATCGCCGACGGCGCGGATGCACTCAAGCGCTACACCGCTGAAAAGGGCTATTTCGATGTGATGTTCGAAGTCTCCGGCAGCGCCCAGGCTTTACGCAACGGCCTGGAATGCATCGCGCCACGGGGTGTGCTGGTCACCGTCGGGCTGGGTGGCGACGTGTCGCTGCCGTTGAACCTGCTGGTCAGTCGCGAGATTGATTTGCGCGGTACCTTCCGTTTTCACAGCGAGTTTGCCCAGGCGGTGGATTTGCTCAATCGCGGGATCATCGATGTGAAGCCGGTGATCTCCCACACGGTGCCGTTTGAACAGGCGGTGCAGGCGTTTGAGTTGGCGGCGGACAAGACCCAGTCGATGAAAGTGGTGCTGGATTTTGGTGTGACTGACTGAGCTTGATGCACCGTTGTGACGGCCTTTGGGCAGGGTGAGGTCGTGGAGCAACCTCCATCGCCCTGTTCTTACTCGGTCACATGTGGGAGCTGGCTTGCCTGCGATAGCGGTTTGTCGGTGTACATATCCGTTGCTGCGGTGATGGCTGAGTAGGGTTCCGCCCTTACGGCGGGTCACTTTTGCAAGGACGTGTACGGACCGGACACATGGTGGACACATGTGCGGGGACATGGTGGACACATTATTGACCATAATCAGGCTTACTAACTTCGATAGTTCGCAAAAAATGATGGCAGAAATAGACATCGAACAGACCATCGCTTTCAGGGTTAGGGCGGATTGCTATGTGTTGCCCTGCCAGGCCTTTTGCGATGCTGAAATAGCTTTTCTGAAAGCGAAAACGGCTGTGATAAACCTTGGCTAATACGTCATCTGGTCCGTATTCAAACTCCGGTAGTTGCTGCGGATAATCCCAAGAACTGCTGCGATAACGGTCCATTGGCACCTTGTATTCCAGCGCCTGATGGGGACGTTGCAGGTTGTATATTTCACGCCATTGATCGAAAGCTAGCTGGGCATCTGCCAGTGTAGAAAAGTGACGCCCGTTAAGGACTTCTGCCTTGAGTGATCGATGGAAACGCTCGATTTTCCCATTTGTTTGCGGATGGTAGGGACGACTGAAACTTATCCGAATTCCCAAACGCACCAGCCAAATGCTCAACTCGGTGATCTCGCCAGGATTACGCGGTGAGCCCCAAGGCGCGCCATTGTCGACGTTGATACGTGCTGGTAAACCGTAAATTTCAAATACCTTGCTCATCTTCTCTTTTACGGTGGTACCTCGCTCGTTATCACACGCTTGGATGGCCAGATTGAACCGCGAATGATCGTCCAGGATGGTCAGGGGGTGGCATCGGCCTTGCTGCATTGCAAAGTGGCCTTTGAAATCCATCTGCCAAAGATCATTGGGCTCAGGATGTTCAAATCTCAGCAGGGCCCCTGGTTCTTTATCTGAGGGTTTAATCAAGCTATGCCGGTGCAAGACATTCGTGACAGTACTGGGGGCAATTCGCTTGTCCAGCATGCTGCTAATTGTGCGTCCGCCCCATGCCGGATGATCTTGGCGAAGTGCAATAACCTCAGCCTCCAGCTCGGCCTGGGTCAGCTTGGGGCTGCTGACGGGCTTACGTGACTTCTCTTGCAGGCCTGCAGAACCGCCGGCCTCGTAGCGTTTTAGCCACTTGTAGACTGTCTGCGGACTTATGCCGAATCGTCGGCACAGCTCTCGCTTATTACTGCCGGGTTTCTTTGCTAAGGAAACAAACTCTTCTTTTAGGCTCATGGCGTCTCTCGAGTTCCAGGGCATGATGGCCTCCCGGCGCAGTTAGCTTGCCGAGAAGTGTCCACCATGTCCCCGCACACCCGTCAACCATGTGTCCGGTCCGTACACAAGGACGCAAAAGTAACCAAAAGGTCCTCGCCCCACCACTCGGCACCTCGCTTGGGCTCGGTGTGCCCTCACTCCGGCTTGAATCCGTGGGCCGCCGCGATGGGCCATCCTTGGCCCAGCGCGGCTAACCCGGCGTCCTGCCGGGTTACCCACGGATTCAAGCCTGCGTTCGGCCATCGTGGTTAACGGGGCGTCTCAGATCAAAAGCAGATCAAGATCAAAATCTACAGCACGGCGGCCTGAAAGCCGACCTGAGTGGTTAGATCAAAAGCTAAAGCGGATTTGCATACGCCGAAGAGCTGCTTTTCTGTGGGAGCTGGCTTGCCTGCGATGCAGACACCTCGGTACATCAGGCACACCGAGTTGATACCATCGCAGGCAAGCCAGCTCCCACCTTTGACCGAGTAGGGCTCTGCTGTTGCTTTGCTGTTGCTTTGCTGTTGCTGTTGCTTCGGCCCTTACATCCTTTTCGATGACGAAGTCAGCGGTCTTTTGATCTGCGCTTTTGATCTTGATCTGAAATCGCCCCGTCAAACACGATGGCCGGAATCTGACAGTGATTTGGGGGGTAAACCGGCAGGGATGCCGGTTTAGCCGCGCTGGGCCAAGGATGGCCCATCGCGGTGACCCCCCAAATCACTGGCGGATTGCGGGCATGCCGAGCCTAAGCGAGGCACCGAGTGTTGGGGCGAAGACTTTTTGGTTACTTTTGTGTCTTTACAAAAGTGACCCGCTGTAAGAGCGGAACCATAGGCCGCCGTTACAAAAATAACGGATATGTACACCACCAAAAGCCGCCATCGCAGGCAAGCCAGCTCTTATCAAACAAAAAATAACTCATTGTTTTTGCTCTTAAAAATTAAGCCGCTTCAATCAGCTGCAACCCCAACTTTCGCGCCTTGCGTTCCAGGGCGCGCAGTTGTCGGTCTCGGCTACGTTCTTCAAATTCCTCCATTCCCTTCTCAACATAAGGCTGACCTTTGGTCAGCATCGCGTAGATCAGCCGTGCCAGTTGATGAGCTGTCGCCTTGATGGCACAACAGGTGTCCATCCGGGTCAGGCGCGCTCGGTGGCTGGCACCGATAAAACTTTTATCGTTGCGTGCAATAGAGGCAGCTTGCTTCAGCGCTTGCGCAGCTCGATTAATCACTTTCACCGTCTTTCCAGGAAGGGGTTTTCCTCCCGAAATTCTCGTCGGCGGTGCAAGGCCTAGCCACGAACAGAAGTGCTGCGAAGTCGGAAAGCGTGATAAATCCGCCCCCAATTCACTGGCCAAAACCAACGCCGTGTCGATTCCGATGGTTGGGATTGCGGTCAAATCCACGCCCATGACCTTGTTCAGCGCGCGATGCAAAATCAGTTGCTGCTCATTTGAGCGGTGTGGGTTGCGCAGTGTTTTGCTGGGCGGAACAACATCCGCCTGAAGAACGGGTAGTCGCTCCAGTGCCTGCGCAATGGCTTGATCACACTCGCCAATCTGTTTTTCCAGAAAATCATAAGCTGCCAACTCCTGACTCAGCGCATGCAAATGCTCGGCTCGCCAATTACCGCGCAAGCTGCGGGCGACAGTGGCCTGGTCTGCTTTGACGCGCTTGTCTCTGAGCATGGCGAGTACTTCGGGGTCCCGTTCGCCTTTAACGATTGCTCGCAAAATGCTCATGCCCGTCACCCCGGCAATGTTGCTGATGACCTGAGCCAGCTGGATGTTCATTTGGACCAGCGCCTTTTGCATCCGATTAAGCGCTTTGGCTTGGTCACGCACCTTATTGCCACGCTGACGGACCAGTGAGCGCAGTGAGCACACTTCGTCCGAGGGCCGAAAAGCGCCTCTCAACAGGCCGTGCGTCATGAGCTGAAGAATCCACTGGCAATCCAGTACATCGGACTTTCGTCCGGTAATTTGTCGAGTCGCGCGGGAGTTAACGAGATAGACCTCAAAACCTCGTCTATCCAGTATCTCGAAAAGTGGGATCCAATAAACGCCGGTCGCCTCCATCGCCACCATCTTGACGCCCATGGACTCAAACCAATCGGCCATGGCGTGCAAATCGTCGGTGAAGGTTGAAAACCTTTTAACCGGGTCATCGCATTTCGTCGGATCAACGGCAGCCAAATGTTCACCGCCGCCAACATCAACGGCAGCGCAGTCAGGGTGAATAACTTCAAACCGTTTTTGGTTCTTGCGCGTCATGACAATTCCTCGCAGGATTGAATGACGCGGGCGGGGTACACGGTGGCGAGCGGATTCACTCTCTTATACGTGGTCACAGCTAGCTGTGCCGACAATGACTCCACGCCGATACCGTGCAGGCCACTCTCCCACTCGGGTGCTGTCACACCAGTGCTGGTTACGGCCTTTGCCCCGCCCGCGTTCTTCAACCTTACGATGAACCAGTTTGATGCGCGACAGCGCTACATCGAAGAGGTGGCGGGGCCTCCCACAGAAAAGCAGATCTGCGGTGCATGCAGTCCGCTTTTGACCTAACCACTCAGATGTAGATCTTAGAACACCCTGCGCGGGGGCTGAAGGCGACTGGACCGCTGGCGAGTGTCTGTCTACGCTCTCCCGCGAGTGGAGCAAGAAGTCGTTCCAGTCGCTTCACGTCATTCAAGGAGTTATGCCCATGAAAGGATCCCGCACGCCCATCGCCTTTGCCCTCGCCGCTCTGGCGCTCACCGACCACACCGACCAGGGCACCGACACTGTCAACACCTGAGGTTTAGGTGCGTTCTTCAAGCCGATCGCGCAAGAACCGGTGGCTGTTGGAAAACAACCGACGGTAGGTGAGCAGCACCGCGCCCACCGTGCCCAAGGCCGAGGACGCGGCGATCAGAAACATGATCACGATCTGGTAACGCACCGCGTCCACCGGGCTTTCGCCGGCCAGTACCTGGCCGGTCA
Organism: Pseudomonas sp. ChxA; assembly: GCF_030263855.1. Classification (NCBI taxonomy): domain Bacteria; kingdom Pseudomonadati; phylum Pseudomonadota; class Gammaproteobacteria; order Pseudomonadales; family Pseudomonadaceae; genus Pseudomonas; species Pseudomonas sp. ChxA. Next base: position 2,535,900 of record NZ_JARPMK010000001.1, on the reverse strand, counting down.
TCATGCCGGGCAGGCTGACGATGCCGACCACGGTCATCTGGTTCAGGGTCGGGATCATTCCGGCGCGTACGGCCTGGCGGATCGCCTCTTGGGCAGCCTCCCAACGTGAACCGCCGAGCGCCAGGATCATCTCGATGGTGTTGCGCCCCGAGGTCAGTTCCTGGGTCATGCGCTCGATGCCCAAGGACACGCCGGTGAGGGTATTGCCGAGGATCATGCCGAGGATCGGAATCGCATACTGCGGCTCGTACCAGGGGTGAATGCGGATCACCGCGAACAACCCCACGGCCGTGACCAGCCACGAACTGCCCCACACCGACAGAATGCTGTCGACCCGTTGCCCACGGTAAGTGCGGCGCCCACGCCCCGCTGCGGAGAGCCCGGCGATCAAGGTCATCGCACACATCAGCGGCAGCACCACATACCAATAGGCAAACTCGAACACCCAACCCAGCAGGTAACCGATGGCCAGCAATTGCACCACGGTACGCACGGCCGCCCACAACAATTGGCGGCCAAGGCCCAGGCGCAGCAACAGCGACAACGCGCCGTTGATGAGGATCAGCGAGGCGGCAATGCCCATGTCGAGAGCCGTGAGGTTTTGATAATTCATGGCTGGCCCGCTCCACTCAGAACGCCGGCGCGCATGTGCAGGTGAATGGCGCTCATGCGCCGGGCCTGGTCGAGATCGTGGGACACCCAGATATAGGCGCGGGCGTTGTCGGCGGCATACCAGGCGCTGATCAATGCCTCGACATCGCGCGAGGACGTGGGGTCAAGGGCGGCGGTCGGTTCATCCAGCAACAGCACTTCGGGGTTCAGTTGCAAAGTGCGGATCAGTGACACCACTTGGGATTCACCACCGGACAGGTCGCCGGCGTTTTTGGCCAAAAAGTCCGGGCTTTTACCGGCATGCTCCAGCAGCTTGGTCACCGCTTGCAGGTCGAAGCTGCGCGTGCGCAGGGTCTTGAGGCTGAACGGGAAGCGCAGGTTGTGTTCTACGGTGCCCTCCAGCAGCGCCGGGCGTTGCGACAGGTAGCTGATGTGGCTGCGATAATGGGGAATCTGCGCATTCGCAATCGGCTGGTTGTTCCACAGGATCTGCCCCGAGGTGGGCGCATCCAGCAGCGCCAGCGCGCGCAGGAACACGCTTTTACCGGAGCCTGAGGAGCCGGTGATGGACACGCAGTCGGCGCGGTTCAGGCTGAAATCCGTGGGTTGCAGCAACGCGACCTGGCGCCGCTCGTCCCTGCGCGTGAGGGCGCGGGTTTCAATCAATGCGGTGTCGGTCATCCACTCGGTACTCGGCTTAACGGCTTGCAATCCACTACTCCACTGCCTATATTTCGTGCCTGGCGCACTCCACGCCACCTTCCGCGGAAAGGGCTGCGCCCAGGATCCTGACTGAATATCACATTTCTACGACTCCCAACCTGAAAGCGGAAAAGGTTTGTGCAAGGAGATCGTATGTCGCAACGCCTCTTATCCTCGACTACCGACGGCCGCCTCAACCTTGAGCAGCAGCGCAAGCGCGCCAAGGAACTGTTGCCACGCCTGAAAACCCTCGACCCGCACGCCACCTTGTCCCAAGCCCAGTGGCAAGTTGCAAGACAGCTGGGTTTCAGCAGTTGGCCCAAGCTCAAGGCGCATGTCGACGCCATCGACTTCGCCGCCCGCCACCCGGACTTTGCTGCCAGCGATGAAGCCCGCACCACGCACTGGCGCTGCGGCAGTGATATTGCCCATAGCCTGCAACTGGCCGGCTTCAAGGGGCAGTTCCGCATGCTCACCGATCCGTTGTGCATGGGGCCGGTACGCGATTTGCCCAGTGAAGATTTCCGCGCCATGCGCAGCGCCTTTATCAGCCAGGCCTTCGCGCTGGACGCTGCTGAAGTCGCGCACCGCGTCGATGATGAATATAACCACCTGCAAGCCCTGGCCAGCGCCGATCACAGCGTGCTGTGGTGCGAGGCGGATGCCTATGATCAGCTGTTCCTGGTCCGCGCGCTGGCCGGTCTTGAGCGTGCGCCGAAAAAGCTGGAGCTGATCGAAGTCGACCGTATTCCGGGGGTCGAACGCTTTATCGGGATCGGCCAACTGGCGCCCGATGTATTGGCGTGGTTGTGGCCCCAACGTCGCTTGATCAATGATGCAGCGGTGCAACTGGCCCGACAGGCCTGGGCGGCTTACTGCGACAGCTCGCCGGTCAAGCTTGCGCAACTGGCCCACGGCAACCACCCGGCCCTGCCCTTTCTCGCCAACGCGTTGCTGCGCCAGTTGCAGGAATTACCGGGCATTGAGGACGGCCTGTCACTGACTGAACGCTTGTCACTGCGCTACATCGCCGAGGCCGGGCCGGTGCCATTCGGCCGAGTGTTCGCCGAGTTAATGGCCAAGCGCGAGCCGCTGCCGTTTCTGGGCGACATGATGTTCCACGCGCTGTTGCGGCCATTGATCGACGGCCCGAACCCCTTGCTGGTCGAAACCGCGACCGAGCGCGACTGGCCGCGCCGCGAACTGGTATTGACGCCACTGGCGCACCACGTGCTGGGCGGCGAGGCTTATTGGTTGGACCACGCCGGGCATGCGCGCTGGGTCGGCGGCGTATGCCTCAAACCCGGCCAGCCGCATTGGGCGTTGACCCACGACAACCTGCCGGTCTGGCGCACCTGAGGCCGGATCAACGCTTGGGCGATAACCCGACGGCGCACGCCATCACCGCCGGGTCGCCCTGGTAAACGCTACGCGCAGCCGTCGAGGGCGCAGTGACCCGACTGTCGACGGCGCGCAACATCGGTCGTTCAACCGTCGGCAGGCTGTGCTGGGGGTCGACAATCTCCATGCAGCGGCGCAGCGAGTTGAAATCTGGCGACTGTGACAGCGACAGGTGCAGAGTCTGGCTCACGGATACCGACACCACCGAGCTCTGCGCGCATTGCCCGTCGTAGATCAGCGTATGGCGAATCAATGGGTTGTCATGGCAGTACTTCAACAGGTTGACCTGCCGCGAACGCACCAGCGCGGTGTTGATGATCAACAGGTCGAACGCCACGCAACCGGCGCGCGTCAACGCCTGCAGCTCGTCGAACGAGCTCAGGGGGGCGATGCGGTGGTAGCCCAGCTGGTTGAGCATTTTCTCCAGCTTGATCCGCTGCAGCAGGTCTGCGTCGGCAATCAGAAGGCGTAAGGCTTTATTGGACATAGGGTAAACCTGACAGTTGGGCATCAGCGTCGATCATTCAACGTTGAACACGGTAACTGTCGAGGCTCGAACATGACTTTAAGGCGATTCTGAAACGGTCACTGTGCGCTTTTAAGAATCGCCTCAAAGCCCTCGCACTCACCCGCCCCTACCATGGCTGCGTTCCCACACGTTGCCATGGAATTTTAGTGTTCATGTTTTTACTCAGAATGATGCTGCTGACCTGCGGGCTGCTGGTGCTCGCGCCACCGCCGGCCAGCGCGGCGTTGAAGATCGAAGGCACGCGCCTGATCTATTACGGCCAGGACAAGGCCGCCGGCATCAGCGTGGTCAACCCGGCCTCACAGCAAGTGGTGGTGCAAACCTGGATCACCAGCGAGGACGAATCAACCGACAGCCCCGTGCCATTTGCTGCCACCGAGCCGTTGGTGCAACTGGGCGCCGGCGAGCATCACATGCTGCGCATTTTGTATGCCGGCGAAGGCTTGCCCGCCGATCGCGAATCGCTGTTCTGGCTCAATATCATGGAGATTCCGCTCAAATCCACCGACCCCAACAGCGTGCAGTTTGCGATACGCCAACGGCTCAAGCTGTTCTATCGGCCACCTGCGCTCAAGGGTGGCTCGGCCGAGGCGCTGCAGCAGTTGGTGTGGAGCAGCGACGGGCACAGTGTCAGCGTTTACAACCCCAGTGCGTTTCACCTGTCACTGGTCAACCTGCAAACCGACAGCCTGGCACTCAGTGATTATCTGTTGCTCAAGCCCCACGCGCGCAAAACCCTCAATGCGTCCAGCCCTGTGCCCAAAGGCACCACCCTCCATTTCACCGAAATCACCGATATCGGTTTGCAAGCCCGTCATAGCACGGCGCTCAACTGATAGATCGCGGGGTACTTGCACCAATGTCACTGATCAAACGTTTATTGCCGATGCTGGTATGGGCTTGCGCGGTGCTGCCCGCCACCAGCTATGCGCTGGCCTGCCGTGAAGACGGCACCGGTTCGATTATCACCCAGGAGGCGCTGGGCACCGCGCTGGCGGTTGCCGCCGATGCACCCAACGGCACGATTATCTGGGAGTCCGGGCCACGCTCGACCAATGTGATCTGCGCGGACGACTACAAAGTTGGCCGCGAGGAAGTGTACTTCTACGTCAACCCGGCCAGCGTGAGTATCGGCACCGGGATCCGCGTGGGCATTCGTTATAACAACCAGCCAATTACGCAAAGCACCGGCAAGGTCGGCACCGGATTCTTCTCCGACCGAGGCTGCACCTCTAACTGCATCGGCTGGGACAAGGCACGCTTTACCCTCAACTTCAGCGTGTTCATCGAGAAGTTCGACCCCACACCTCCCAGCGGCCAGGCCAGCACCCTGACCTCCTACCGCGTGTTCCAGCTGGACGGCGTGCGCGGGCTCAACTCGCGGCCTAACAGTAACTTCAACTATGTGGTCACGGGCATGAACAACATCCGTTTCGTGCCCTGCAGCCCCGAGCTGACCATCAGCCCGAGTGTGGTCAACTTCCCCACACCGTCGCGCAAAGCGTCAATTGGTGAAGTCGCCAGCAGCGCCAATTTCAGCTTGAACCTGCGCAAGGGCTGCGATACGCCGTATACCGTCAGCGCCAGTTTCGCCACCACGCCGGGCGGTGGCAGCGTGATCAATGGCTTGCTGGTGCCGGACAACAACAGCTCGGTGGGCATCGCTTTGTCACGCGCCGAAAGCCAGCAGCAGTTGCCCTTCAACAACTGGTTCACCCTGCAAGAGCTGATGGGGATGGGCCAAAGTCATGATGAGTTTCGCGCCGACCTCAAGTGGCGCACCTTGCCGATCCCTGGCGCGTTCGACGCCGCCGTGGTGGTGGATATGTATTACAAGTAAGCACTTGATCAAGCAGGCCATTTTTAAGGATCGTCTTATGCCAGGCACGAAGGCGCACGCTTAAAGTCTGCCGATGCGATTGAAAAGTTACCTGCTCCAGATCAACCCCGTCCTCTCCCGACCCGAAGCAGCCAGAAGGCTGCTTCGTATTTTTGCGAGCGTGCTGCTCGTGGGCATCCTGAGCGGGGTCTATACCTTTCTGCTGTCGACCTTCAACAACGACATCTCCCAGCGTCGCGGCTACATGAGCAGCGCCATCGCCGAAGCCCATACTTTTTTCACCAACCGCGAGGCGCTGCTGGAAAGCCTGAGCCTGTCGGCGGTGCGCAAACAGTCCAGGCTCTACCCCTCCTCCGAGGAAGAACAACACCTGGAACTGGGCAACACGCCCGGCAACCAATGGAGCATCTGGCTGACCGCACGCATGCGCGACTACCTCAAGGCCAAGCAGCTCAACCTGCTGTATGTGAACGCCGGCCCCAGCCCACAGGTGACGCGGCTGTACGACGCTACCGCGCAGGTACTGCCGATTTCCAAGTGCATGCTCAACCGCCTAAAGGCCCTGCAGCACAGCGACCCTGCCACACTCAACGAGTTGTGGCTGAGCGACAACACCGAAGGCCATTCGCACCTGTACATCTTCATCCGCCTCGACGAGCGCGACCCTGAGTCCGGCTGGCTGGGCCTGGAGATGGAAAGCCGTGAAGTGTCTTCAACCCTCAGCGACCAGAGTGCCGGTGAGTTCATGATGCTCAACTCCCAGGGCATGCTGGTGTTTACCAACAGCACCGACACGCAGCTCAAACAGCAACACCTGCGGCCCGGCGAGGACAGTTTTTTTGGCTTTGTGGGCAACGGTTTGCTGCCCGACCACCTGGTGATCCGCAAGCACTTGAAGTCTTCGGAATGGCAGTTGATGTATTCCATCGACCTGCGCGCGGTGGTCAATGGCCTGTGGAAACAGCTGCTCGGCTCGTTGTTGTTCTGCCTGTTCAGCCTCACGCTGATCTGGCTGGTGATGCGCCGTGTCGACCAGCGTTTCATTATTCCGTCGATTCATCGCATCCAGGCGTTGATCGAAAGCGAAGCCTTTGGCCGCGATGTGATCCAGATCGCGCCCGTGGCCCTTTGCGTGCTGCGCCGTACCGACGGCCAGGTGGTGCTGGAAAATACCCTGGCCCAGCAATGGCTCGGCAACGGCCCCGAGCGCGAGGCGCTGCGGGCCGGCTGGATCGAGCAAGCGTTCGCCCAAGGCCCGTGCGAACGCAGTGATTACTTTGAAACCATCGATGGCCGCCACCTGTACCTGAGCAGTGCGCCCACCCGCTATAAAGGCGAAGACGTGCTGTTTTGCGCGTTCAGCGATATCAGTGCGCGCAAGCAGGTCGAAGCGGCGCTGGAAGAGGCACGCCAGTCGGCGGACGCGGCCAACGCCGCCAAGACCTTGTTCCTGGCGACCATGAGCCATGAAATCCGTACACCGCTGTATGGCGTGCTCGGCACTCTGGAGCTGCTGGCGCGCACGCAACTGGATGCCCAGCAAAGGGACTACCTGCACGCCATCGAAGGCTCGTCGTCGACCTTGTTGCAGTTGATCTGCGATGTGCTCGACGTGTCGAAGATCGAAGCCGGGCAGCTGGCGTTGGAAATGAGCGAGTTTTCACCGCTGGATCTGGTCCACGAAATCATTCAGGGCTATGCCGCAGCCGCCCAAGGCAAAGGCTTGCAGCTGTATGCCTGCTTCGACCCGAAGCTGCCCGAACGGCTGATTGGCGATGTGACGCGCATTCGCCAGATTCTGAATAACCTGCTCAATAATGCGGTGAAGTTCACCGACTACGGGCGCGTGGTGCTGCGGGTCAAGGTGCTGGGTCGCGACGGCGAACGCTCCAGCCTGTTGTGGCAGGTCTCGGACACCGGCAAAGGCATCGCCCAGGAAGACCAGGCGATGATTTTCGAGCCGTTCTACCAGAGTGAAGGCAACACCAATGTGGTGGCCGGCACCGGCCTGGGCCTGCCGATCTGTCAACGCCTGACCGAGTTGATGAACGGCAACATCCGCATGGTCAGCGAACTGGGCCTGGGCAGCAGCTTCAGCCTGATCCTGCCGTTGGAAGAAGCACCGACCACGCCGATGACCGCGCTGCTGGCCGAGACCATCTACGTGGCATCGCCCATCCCGGAGCTGGCCAACTCCGTCAGCGGCTGGCTGCGCCGCTGGGGCGCCAGGGCCCAGGCTGGCCTGCCGACGTTGCCGGACACCCATCTGCTGCTGCAAGTACACCCCGGCAGCGTCGACCCGCTGCTGGCGCCCGAATGGCCGGGGCCGGTGATTCACGTGAGCAGCAATGCCTGCACCGCAGTGGAAGCCGAAGGCGGCGCCTGGCACGTCAACCTAAACCACCTGGGTGCGATTCATCAGGCCGTGAGCCAGGCACAAGGGCTGTGGGTGGCCCGCGCCGATGAGCAAACGCGACAGCGCGACCTGAACAAACTCAACCTGCACCTGCTGGTGGCCGAAGACAACATCATCAACCAGCTGATTTTGCGTGACCAACTCGAAGAACTCGGCTGCACCGTGGAGCTGGCGGCCGATGGTCAGGAAGCGTTGCAGCTGTACACCGCCGGCAGCTTCGACGTGGTGTTGACGGACGTGAACATGCCCCACATCAACGGCTATGAACTGGCGCGCGAACTGCGCCGCCAAGGCTGCCCGTTGCCGATTATCGGGGCCACCGCCAACGCCATGCGCGGCGAGGCCGACCTGTGCCTGGCCGCCGGCATGAACCATTGCCTGGTCAAACCCTTTGCGTTGCGGGCTCTATTCAACTCCCTGGCGCCTTATGCACGGATCACCCATGAAGCCCCTTAGTATTTTGATTGTTGAGGACCATCCCCTGCAGCACATCTATCTGCAGCACTTGCTCAGTGAGTTGGGGGATTTCAGGCTGGAAACCGCCGAGGACGGCAAGGAAGCGCTGGAGCGTCTGCGCCAGCGCGATTTCGACCTCGTATTGACCGACCTGCTGATGCCCGGCATGGACGGCGTGCAATTTATCCAGTGCCTGGCCAACCTGCGCAGCAAGCCGGCACTGGCGATCATGAGCGCCGCCTCGCGGCGCATGCTGATGGCCGCCAGCCTGGTGGCGAAAAACCTCGATGTGGAAGTGATCGGGCTGATCTCCAAGCCGGTTAACGCCGATGCATTACGCAATCTGGTCGATCAGCTGAGGAACACGGTGCGCAAGCCTTCCCCCGAGCTGCCCGAGCACATGGACATCGATCGCCATACGCTGGTGCAGGCCATGAGCAGCGGCCAGTTGCAGGCCTGGTTTCAACCGAAAAAATCCCTCGCCAACGGGCGCATCGTCGCCGCCGAAGCTTTGGTGCGCTGGATGCACCCCGAGCAAGGCGTGATGCTGCCGGCCGCATTCCTGCCGGCCATCAAGGCCTTCGAGTTGGAAGAACGGCTGTTGTGGCTGGTGCTCAAACAGGCGATTCATGCCCAGGAGCAATGGCGCCAGCGCGGCTATGAAATTCCGGTGGCGATCAACCTGCCCACCCACCTGCTCAACAGCCATGACTTGGCGGACCGCTTGCTGGAGTTCGTGCTGCACCACGACGGCATCCCGGGAATGATCTGCTTCGAGTTGATGGAATGCTCGGTGCCGCAGGACATCAGCAACTTCTACGCCGGTGCCTGCCGCTTGCGCATCAAAGGCTTCGGCTTGTCCCAGGATGATTTTGGCAAGGGCTACAGCTCGTACCTCAACCTGGTGTCTACGCCGTTCACTGAACTGAAGATCGACCAGGCACTGGTGCAGGGCAGCCACGACAACGAAGGCATCGCCCAGGCGTTGGCGAGCATCATCGCGCTGGGCCGCAAGCTCGGCCTCACGGTGGTCGCCGAAGGCGTGGAAACGCCTGCGCAATTGGCGCTGCTGCGCAAAATAGACTGCAATCAAGTGCAGGGCTTCCTGATCTCCCACGCGGTGTCTTCAGACCAATTTCAGCAACTACTGAACAATGATGGCCCCGCGACATCTCACTAGCTGGAGGCCCCGGATTATTTGCCCTTTATAAGGAGTAAGCTCCATCCAGTGCCGATTTGTCCTGCGCCTGCGGAAACCCCTGATGAAGCACAACAACGCGATACTCGAAGCCTTTACCCGCAGCTCCGTACGCCTGAACAAAGGCCTGATGGTGCTGATTGGGATCGCGTTGCTGCTGCTCCTTACCAACTACTGGTCACTGCAACGCGGGATCGAAACCCGGTATGGCGCAACGCGCTTTCATTTTGCGCGGCTGATGGAAAACCTCACCGAGCAGCAAACCTATCTCAAGAGCCTGGCGCACCCGGGCATCCAGGCCGAATTGCTGCGGGCCACCAACGTGCAGGTCAGCCTCAAGAGCCGCATGGTCGAGAACCGCCGCACGTTATACGTTGGCCAGAAGTACTCGTTTTCGGTGCCGTTCGACGTCAAATTCGATGAGCAACAGGTCGACGTTGCTGCCCGGCCACCGATTTTTGCCCTGGGCGCGCACCTCACCAGCTACTACAGCGCCTTCTGGTCCTCGTCACCGTATGAGGCACCGCAAACGTATCTATTCAATCGCCAGACGCACTACACCATCACCATTCCCTCCGTGGGCTATCAGCGTCGCGAAAGCACGGAAGAGACCGGCAACCAGGTGGCGCTGGTCACCGCGGTACAACAAACCCTCGCACAGACGCCGCAGCCGCTGGAGCGGGATTGGGTGTACTGGAAAGCGGGGCCGGAACCCGAGCACTTGCTGGCCTACATGGGCCTGGCACTCGACGGCCAGGGCCAGGCGGTGATCGGCACCTTGCTCGACCTGTCGCAAGTCGACGATGTGCAACGTGCCCTGGATCACTCGGCATTTGACCGCTTCACCTTGTTTGCGCCCGATGGCACACGGCTGATCGGGCCAGACACAGGCGCGCCACTGAGTGAGGGCGTGCACTTAACGGCCGATGGCTTTGAATTCAAGATTACCCAGGCCGGCGACCGGCCCTGGAGCGCGGTCTATGGCCTGAACTACTCGCATTTCTTCCACTCCGCCTTATGGCCGTTGAGCACCCTCGCGCTGCTGCTGGTCAGCCTGGTAACCCTGGGCTGGGCCGGCAGCCGCTGGTATCGCCGCCAGGTCATCACCCCGGCGCGCCTGGCCCATGAACGCATTGCCGAAAGCGTGGCGTTCAGCCGCGTGATCATCGACACCGCGCCCACCGGCTTGTGCGTGGTGCGCCGAAGCGACGGCGAGGTGCTGATCGAAAACCAGCGCGCCCAGCAATGGCCGGGCACCGCACGTCTGGTGGCGGCCATGGCCGGTGAACACGACAGCGTCGAGAGCGGCGAAACCCACTTGGAGATCGAAGGCCGGCACCTGCAAATCGGCTTTGTGTCGACCCGCTATCAGGCCGAGAACGTGCGCCTGTATGCCTTCAACGACATCACCCGGCATATCGAAGACGCCCAGGCACTCGAAGAGGCACGCCACACTGCCGATGCCGCCAACGAGGCCAAGACATTGTTCCTGGCGACCATGAGCCATGAGATCCGCACGCCGCTGTATGGCGTACTCGGCACTCTGGAGTTACTCGGCCTGACCGACCTGGACGCGCCTCAGAAAACCTACCTGCACACCATTCAACGCTCGTCCGCCACGCTGTTCCAGCTGATCAGCGATGTGCTGGATGTGTCGAAGATCGAATCCGGGCAAATGGCGATAGAAGCCGTGGATTTCTGCCCGCTGGACATGCTCGAAGACACCTTGCACACCTACGCCGCTTTCGCCCAGCGCAAAGGGCTGCAACTCTACAGCTGCATCGACCCACAGTTGCCCGACTGCCTGATGGGCGACCCGATGCGCATTCGCCAGATCCTCAATAACCTGGTGAGTAACGCGATCAAGTTCACCGACATCGGGCGCGTGGTGATTCGTGCGCGGGTGATGGCGCTGGACGCCGAGCATGTCGACCTGGAATGGCAAGTCACCGACTCCGGCGTCGGCATTCCCGAAGCACAGCAAGCCAAGCTGTTCGATCTGTTCTACCAGGCGCCGGACACCGCCAGCGAAGGCGGCGCCGGGCTGGGGTTGCCGATTTGCCGCTGGTTGGCGCAGATGATGGACGGTGAGATCCGGGTGGTCAGCGAGCCGGGCCTGGGCAGCAGCTTTACCCTGAAAATGCGCCTGCCGCTGTGCTGCGGCGCGCTGACCAACCTGCCGCTGATCGAACCCAGCCCGACGCCGGTGTACGTGCAGGCGCCGGTGCGCGAATTGGCGCAGTCGATGAGTGACTGGCTCAATCGGCTGGGCATCGCCGCAGCCTTGGCGGCGACCACCCAGGACAAAGACAGCCACCATGCGGTGCTGGTGGACCTGCTCCCCAGCGAGCCCGCCAAGCCGTGGGCCGGCCAACGCGTGCTGTGCCAACCGGGCGCACACAGCCCGCCGCTGCACACGGCGCAAGGCTGGGTGGTCGACCTGCACGATGTGCGCAGCATCGCCAGTACCGTGTCGCTGGCGCAGCACGGCAAGCATGAGCAACCCGCAGCGGCCCGGCCACAAAGCGCCGGGCAGTTGGGGTTGCGCATCCTGGTGGCCGAGGACAACCCGGTCAACCAGGCGATCATCAAGGAGCAGCTCGAAGCGCTCGGCTGTTCAGTGAGCCTGGCCGCCAACGGCGAGCAGGCCCTGCAACTGTGGCAACCGCAGGCCTTTGACCTGGTGCTGACCGACGTGAATATGCCGCTGATGAATGGCTATGAACTGGCCAGGACGCTGCGCGAGCACGACCCGCACTTGCCGATTATCGGCGTGACCGCCAATGCGATGCGCGAGGAAGGCGTGCGCTGCCTGGCGGTGGGCATGAACGCCTGGATCGTCAAGCCGTTAAGCCTGCAAACCCTGCGTGGCCAGTTGATCAAGGTGTGCAAGGTCAAGCCCGCGCTGGAGCCTGCCACCGCGCCTTGCGACGACAGCGTGCAGCTGTCGGACAAGATGCGCCCGCTGTTTATCAGCAGCGTGCAGCAGGACTTGCAGCGTATCGGTGCCGCCCTGGCGCAACGTGATGCCCACGGCCTGGGCCAATTGCTGCATTCGGTCGCCGGCGCCCTGGGCGCGGTCCAGGCACTCAGCCTGGCCCAAGCGTGCATCGAACTGGAAAGCGCACTTAACCGCGGCAGCCTCGACACGGCACTTGAGCTCAAGGTAAAGGCGGTGATGCAGCGTCTGTCGGCCGTTCTGGAGACTCTTCAGCCCGGGCACTCTTCACTCACTTGAACTGGCACTACGGACGGCCCTTTATGAAAAAATTCAACGTGGTAATCGCGGACGATCACCCGATCGTCCTGCTTGGCGTTCGCGAGTTGGTGGAGCGCGACACACGCTTCCAAGTGGTCGGCGAGGCTGTGTGCTCGGCCGGCCTGATCGCACTGTTGCAGCACCAGGGTGCCGACATTGTGATCACCGACTACAACATGCCGGGCGACTCGCCCTACGGTGACGGGCTCAAATTGGTGGAGTACCTCAAGCGGCATTTTCCGCAGGTGCAGATCCTGATCCTGACGATGATTTCCAATCACTTGATCCTCACCCGCCTGCAAGAGCTGGGTGTGGTCGGCATCATCCAGAAAAGCCAGTTGCACACCGAGATTCAATTGGCGCTCAAGGCGATCGCCCAGCAGAGTGCCTATCGCAGCCTGGAACCGCCAAAAACCTCGGTGATCGAGACCCTTACGGCGATTGACGAGCGCTTTACCAGTTTGTCGCCCAAAGAGTTCGAGATCCTGCGTTTATTTATTTCCGGCATGAGCGTCAGTGATATTGCGCGCAGTCAGAACCGCAGTTCTAAGACCATCAGCGCGCAAAAGATATCGGCCATGCGCAAACTTGAAGTGAGCAGTGACCAGGACCTGCTCGCTTATTGCCTGGCGCGTAATATTTTCAACTAACCCACCACCAGCAAGCCATTTAAAACAATGGCTTCGCCCTTTATTTGCTGAGTCTTCACGCGCCTTCCCGCCGTTCTAAACCGCCTGTTTCCCGACTTATAAGAATCGTCTTATTCGCTCGCCCGCCCTCGCCGCTTATTCTCCTCTCGCAGTTCAACAACAGCATTTTCCAACTAACACTAACGGACATCATCATGAAGAAGTTCTCCCTGGCTGTTATCGCCTCGGCCATTATCGCCGCTTCCGGCAGTGCATTTGCCGTCGACCCGGCACCGACGCCGACCCTGGGCGGCAGCGGTAAAATCACCTTCACCGGCGTGATCAACAACGATGCTTGCTCGGTCGACGGCGCCAACTCCGACCGCACCATTTCGGTAGACATGGGCAACGTGTCGATCAAGGACATGGGCACCGCCGAAAACCCAACCGCAGGCCGTGTCACCGCCAAAGACTTCAACCTGAACGTCAACTGCAACCAGGGCACCAAAGTCGCGATGATCTTTGACGCCAACAATGGCGGTTCGGGCCTGGTCACCGGCAAAAAAGTCCTGGCCCTGAACCCGGGTTCGGCCACTGCACAAAACGTCGGTATCGCCCTGCTCGACAGCAACGGCAGCCTGATCGACCTCAGCTCGCCAAGCACTGCGCGCATCGAAAGCACCATGCACGGCGCCGGCACAGCTGGCGGCGACGCCACCCTGAGCTTCGCAGCCGCCTACGTCACTACCGCAGCCGCGGGTTCGTCCACCGCCGGTCGCGGTGATGCCACCCTGCCGTTCATCCTGCAATACGAATAACTCGGCGCCTCCGGCACCGAACGCGCGAGGCCCTGCGGCCTCGCCATTGTCTTTTGATTACACCGGATAACCCTCATGCCGCCTCGTTCTATCGCCGCATGCTTGGGGCTGCTGGGCTTGCTTATGGCTGCCCAGGCCGCCGCCAGCATTTCATTGAATGCCACCCGAATCGTGTTTGATGGCGACCACAAGGAAGCCAATATCACCGTGCGCAACGGCAACCAGGACGTATTGATTCAATCCTGGGTGGACATGAACGACGCCAGCGCCAGCCGCGCGCCGTTTGCCGTCACGCCGCCGCTGGCGCGGGTGTTCGCCAAGGAACAACAATTGCTGCGCATTCTATATGAAGGCAAGGGCATGCCCACGGACCGTGAGTCGGTGGTGTGGCTTAATGTGCAGGAAATCCCCAAGGCCAGCGACGCCGAGAACACTTTGCAGTTGGCCATCCGCCAGCGCATCAAGATTTTCTACCGCCCTGCCGGCCTCACCGGCAGCGCGCTGCAAGCCCCTGCGCAACTTGAGTGGACACTGGCCAAACACGCCGGCCAGACCCTGTTGCAGGTGAAAAACCCGACGCTGTACCACGTGTCCATGGCCGACATCAAAGTGCAGGCACAACTCGCCAGCGACTCCACCATGATCGCGCCCGGCGAACAAAAACAGTTTCCGCTGAGCGCGGCAATTGCCAACGGCCCGGTGCAGTTGTCGTTTTCCAGCATCAACGACTATGGCGCGCAAAACCACTACAGCGCGCCCCTGTCGAGCGGCGCTGCGCTACCTGCGCACGCGACTGAATCGCGCCTCAAACCCTAAATCGTTTAGCTAACCCACAAGCTCACTTCGCGTGCGTGTTTGCGTGCCCGGCTGTCCGTCAATCAGGGATGTCATAGGTCTTCGCATGTCTTTTCTTTCCAGCAACAGGCCCGCACGTGGCGTACTGAAGTTGAAGACGCTGTCGCTCGCGATTGCCACCAGCCTGCCCACCTGGGCGATGGCCGATGATGCAGCGCAAAGCTTCAACACCACGTTTCTGCAAGGCTCGCAGTCGCCCGTCGATTTGCAGCAACTGCTCTCGGCCAACAGCGTGCTGCCGGGCAACTACCGTGTCGACCTGTACAGCAACGAAGTGCTGGTGGGCCGCCGTGATATCGACTTCAAGCGCAACCCGAAAAACGGCCGGGTCGAAGCCTGCCTGACCCTCGACCTGCTCAAGCAATTGGGCATCGACATGAGCCGATTGCAGGCCGAAGGCAAACTCGACCCGCAACAACCGCAAGAATGTTATGCCCTCGCGGACATGATCGAAGACGCCAGCGTGCGTTATGACAGCAGCCGCCTGCGCCTGTTGGCGAGCATTCCGCAAGTGGCCATGCAACGCGGCTTGCGCGGGTATGTCGACCCACAGTTGTGGGACGACGGCGTGCCGGCCGCGTTCATCAACTACCAGCTCAACAGCAGCCGCACCGCCGGCGACTATAAAACCCGCATCGCCAATAACCTCGGGCTGCGCAACGGCATCAACCTGGGCGCCTGGCGCCTGCGCAACGAATCGAACATGAGCAGCGGCACTGACCGCTCGAACACCTTCACCAGCAACCGCACCTACGTGCAGCACGACGTGACCGCGATCAAGGGCCAGTTCAGCGCCGGCGAGATTTTCTCTGACACCGACCTGTTCGACAGCGTGCGTTATCGCGGCCTCAAACTGGCCTCCGACGACGGCATGCGCGCCGACAGCGAACGCGGCTACGCGCCGGTGATCCGTGGCGTGGCGCAGACCAACGCGACCGTGGAGATCCGCCAGAACGACTACATCCTCTACACCGCCAACGTCGCGCCCGGCCCGTTCGAGATCAACGACATCTACCCCAGCGGCTCCAACGGCGACCTGCAAATCACCGTGATCGAAGCTGACGGCAGCCGGCGGGTGACAATGCAGGCGTTTTCCAGTTTGCCGATCATGGTGCGTGAAGGCCAGGTCAAGTACAGCCTCTCGGCGGGTACGTTCAAGAGCAATGCCGACGGCCTGGGCAGCCCGCGCTTTCTGAGCGGCACGCTGGCGTATGGCTTGACCAGCAACCTCAGCGGCATCGTCGGTCTGCAAGCCAGCGAGGACTACAGCGCGCTGTCGATCGGCGCCGGCAAGAACACCGCGTTCGGCGCCTTCTCCCTGGACACCACGCACTCGTCCAGCAAAGCGCGCGGGCAAACCAGCCAAGGCAGCAGTGTGCGGGCGTTGTACGCAAAGACCTTTGCCGGCACCGACACCAACTTCACCCTGGCCGCCTACCGTTACTCCACCGAGGGCTACCGCACCCTCACCGACCATGTGGAAGACAACAGCGAAGACGTGCGTGTGCGCACCGGCCACTCGAAAACCCGCACCGACCTGACCATCAACCAGAGCTTGGGGCGTAACAGCGAGTTCGGCAGCCTGTACGTCAACGCCAGTGACCAGCGCTATTGGAACCGTGGCGGCTCGCGCAGTTTGTCGGCGGGCTACACCGGCAACTGGGGCGACCTGAGCTACAACCTCGGCGTGACGCGCACCCAGCAAATCGTCACCTATGGCGAGCCCAGCAGCGACACCCAGGTGAACCTGTCCGTCTCCTTCCCACTCGGCAGCCAGGCCCGTGCGCCGCGAGCCTTTGTCACTACCAGCCATCAGCGCGGCGACACCACCACGCAAGCCGGTATCAATGGTTACGTCGCTGATACCAGCGACACCTTCTATTCGGTGCAGGCGGGCCATAGCGATGCGAGTGGTGATTCCGGCTCGGTGAATATCAACAGCCGGACTTCCATGGCGGATGTCAGCCTGGGCTACAGCCAGGGCCAGGGTTATAACTCGCAGAACATTAACCTTGCGGGCTCGGTGGTCGCGCATGCGGGCGGCGTCAACCTGGGGCAGACCGTCAGCGAGACCTTCGCCCTGGCCGAAGTGCCGGGCATCGCCGGGGCCAAAATCAGCAGCTACAGTGGTGTTGAGACGGGCTATAACGGCTATGCGGTGATCCCTACGGCGCAACCTTACCGGGTGAACTGGATCAGCCTGGACACTCGTGATCTGGGCGGCGATGTGGAAATTACCAACGCCACCCAGCAACTGGTGCCGCGCCGGGGGGCTATCGTGGTGGCGCGTTACAGCGGCACGACCGGGCGCAGGGTGTTGTTCGAGTTGTTTGATGCGCAGCACAAGCCGTTGTCGTTTGGGGCTTCGCTGGAGGACTCGGCGGGTAAGCAACTGGCGATTGCGGACCCGAATGGGAATGCGCTGGCGTTGGTGGAGCAGGATCGGGGGACGCTGGTGATCAAGTGGGGCGAGCAGCAATGTAACGCCAGCTATGCGTTGGCGCCGCAGAACAAAGCGTTGAACTATGAGCGGCAGGTGTTGGTGTGTGGGCCTTAGGGGTGGGCGGGGTGTTTGTCGGTGTACATATCCGTTGCTGCGGTAACGGCTTCTATTGGTTCCGCTCTTACAGCGGGTCACTTTTGCAAGGACGCAAAAGTAACCAAAAAGTCCTCGCCCCACCACTCGGCACCTCGCTTAGGCTCGGTGTGCCCTCACTCCGGCTTGAATCCGTGGGCCGCCGCGATGGGCCATCCTTGGCCCAGCGCGGCTAACCCGGCGTCCTGCCGGGTTACCCACGGATTCAAGCCTGCGTTCGGCCATCGTGGTTAACGGGGCGCCTCAGATCAAGATCTACAGCACGGCGGCCTGAAAGCCGACCTGAGTGGTTGAAGCAAAAGCCAGATCAAGTGCAAGGCAAAAGCCTATCTGAATACACTGAAGAACTGCTTTTCTGTGGGAGCTGGCTTGCCTGCGATGCAGACACCTCGGTGTGGCAGGTACACAGAGTTGATGCCATCGCAGGCAAGCCAGCTCCCACAGTTGACCGAGTATGGCTCTGCTGTTGCTGTTGCTCTGGCCCTTACATCCTTTTCGATGACGAAGTCAGCGGTCTTTTGATCTGCGCTTTTGATCTTGATCTGAAATCGCCCCGTCAAACACGATGGCCGGAATCTGACAGGGATTTTGGGGGTAAACCGGCAGGGATGCCGGTTTAGCCGCGCTGGGCCAAGGATGGCCCATCGCGGCGGCCCCCCAAATCACTGGCGGATTGCGGGCATGCCGAGCCATAGCGAGGCACCGAGTGTTGGGGCGAAGACCTTTTGGTTACTTTTGGGGCGTTTGCCAAAAGTGACCCGCTGTAAGAGCGGAACCAATAGAAGCCGTTACCGCAGCAACGGATATGTACACCTCCCCCCCAAAAAAACATTCGGGATTGATGTATAGCCTGATTAGGCTAAGGTGCTGCCCACACGCGTCCACCTCAGAGACATCCCATGCGCCACCTGATTTTCGCCAGCGTCTGCCTGCTCATTACCGCCCTGACAGGCTGCCAGCAGACCCCGCCGGCCAACGACCAACTCGACGCCGTGCTCTGGACCCAGACCTCCATCGAACACGAGTTGATCTACCGCCAGCTGTTCGCCAACGCCACCCGCCAACTCGACGTGGCCCTGGCCGATCCGACCTGGGATGCCCTGCCCTTTCCACCCCGCAATCTGAACGGTTTACCTCCAGCTGTGGTAGTGGATATCGACGAAACCCTGCTGGACAACGTGCCGCTGAACGCTCGCAACATCATCAACAACCAGGTCTATTCCTATGATCGCTGGAATACCTGGGTCAACCAGGCCAAGGCCCAGGCATTGCCGGGCGCAGTGGCTTTCCTGCAAGCCGCGGAGCAAAAAGGCATCAAGGTTTACTACCTCACCAACCGCGAACACAGCCAGGTCGCGGCCACGGTCGCCAACCTGCGCCTGCGTGGTTTTCCGGTGGCCAGCGACACGCAGGTCCTGGCCGCCAGCACGCCTATCGGCCATTGCGAAAGTGCCGGCTACGGCAAGACGTGTCGCCGTCAGTGGGTCGCCAGCCATGCCCGCGTGTTGCTGATGGCCGGGGACTCGCTGGGTGATTTCGTGCAGGCCGAACACAACACCCTTGCCGCCCAACGCAAAGCGGTGGAACCCTATGTGAGCTGGCTGGGGCAGCGCTGGTTCCTGCTGCCGAACCCGAGTTACGGCAACTGGTACAGCGCGCCGTATGGGGATGATGAGAAGTTGCCGTTTGAACAAAAACGCAAGCTCAAACAGCAGGCATTGCAGTTGCAACAATAAGAGGCTGGCTGGGACTCAGGCTTTGATGTTCTGCCGAATGTTCCAGCCAAACTTCACCGGCCCGCCGTCCTTGGCGCCGTCGGCTTTCTGCGGCTGGTAGCTGACGTCGACGGTGGCAAAGTTGAGGGCAAAGCTGTCATGCACGACGTCGGTGCTGCTTTCAGCATTCGTGCTGTAGGACACCACCATGACTTCCTTGAGGGTCATCACCAGATACTCCACCGGGCTGGCACCGCCGGCCTTGCGTAGCACCAACCTGGCCTCGGGGTAATGCTTGCCGCTGGCGCAGGCCATCATCAGGTTAGGGCTGGATTTATCCAGCGGTTTAGTCAGGTTCAGGTTGGCAATATTGACCTTGCCCGCACCGCCGCCCGTACCGCTGTGCATCGAACCCGACTGCGACATGCCCCACGCCCATTGGGTGATGTCGATCTCATCGCGATGTGCCTGGTCCCTTGATTCACCCTTGATATCACCCAGCTTCAAAAACATATCGACTGCCATGTTTGCTCCTTGCCTTGGTATGCGTCGGTAGTGACGTGGGGCGCACTTTTCCTCAGCCGCAGCGGTGCGCGCAAGACGCAGAAGGCAGTTAGAGACGCACCCGACGTGAAATGGCGAACCTTCCGACATTCAGCGCCACCTCTTCATCTTTACCCTCTCGACTCCCGCAAAAACAGGAGTTAAGGATGACGGCTTCCCTGCTCAAAGATGGATTCCCTTCAGCCCACCGCACCACGCGTCAGCGGATTGAAAGCAGTATTGATCTGCGCAAGTTGTTCTTCGCCATCGATAGCGACCCGGCACTGATTGGCGCGGGGGTGGTGTATATCGATGACATGCTTAACGTGGTGGTACTGCGCGAGTTCCAGGCGATTTGCAGTGTACGGCCGATCAAGGTCGTGCTGCGTGAGGCGCCCAAGTATGTGGGGCCGGTGGAGTTCAAGCGGATGTTGGAGCATGAGCCTCGCGAGTCGGAATGGGTGGCTGAAGCGCTTGGCACAGCGGTGACATGTACAGGGGCGATATTGAGTTGGGCAGTCGTTACGAGTGGCGTGATGTTGATGCCCTTTACGGCGGGGACGAGCGCGGTGATTACATTTATCGGCAAGGCTGCAGCGGCAGCGGGTACGGTTCAATGTATCGCCGGCGTCCTGCGAACTGCGTCAGAAGCTGCATTCCCCGAATTTAATGACTATTTAGATAGCGAACCCTGGTATCAAGACGCGACAGCAGTACTGGACGGTTTGGCTTTACTGGGCATTACAACTTCGATGTTGGTCACAGTGAAAGCCATCACTACAACGACGCAGGTAACAGGAAAATCGATCCGCCAGGTGCTCAAAGGCCTGACTCGGCAAGAGCGGGCAAAGCTGAACGATGAATTGCTCAAGATCCGTGACCCAAGGTTAACGAGCAGACTGCTTAAGTTGGAAAAAGCTAACGGTAAACTTTCCAAACGTATCAGCGCTGCGGCAATGCAGCATGCAACCGCTACCCACATCATGGATGCATTGGCTGCATCGCTCAGCTTTACCAGCAGTGCAACCAACGGAAATCTCAAGACGTTGGCAGTCGGCGTCTACGAGGAGGTCAACCCATGAGCGAAAAGGGCGAAGTAAAAAACGCGTACTACGCAACTGTTTTCATTGAAAACCCGTGGGAAATCATCAAACGGTACACGCCGGTGATCAGTGCCGACCTTCTCGTCGCATGCGCCTCGATAGCATTGACGGCTACCCTGACAATGCTCACTTACCTTTCGTCGTACCCCATAAGCTTTGCGGCCAAGACATTTTTTTTCAGCGCGACCGGGCTTGGCGCTGTATATGCCGTTGCCAAATACCAAGTGCTGTACGGCCGCATACACTGGGTCTGGCTAAACGTCGCGATATACCTCATTTGTCTGCTGGTATCACTTCCCGCCATTGCGTATCGCCCCAACGTCCACCTCTACTCCATGACCCTCATCGGCCCACTGACCGGCCTACTAATCCTAAACAGCAACCGCTGCCGCGAACTGCGCCACAAGATGGTCGACATCCGCCACAAGCGCGAAGACATCATCGCCACCCTGAAAAAACAAGGCCGCTGGAAATGGTGGTGAGCGCCCTGCCACCTGCATTCGCTCAGCACCCATCAAGCCACGTTCTGCAACCGCCACAACAACTGCTCGGCACTCATCGCCGGCGCATACACATAACCCTGGCCCACCCTGCAGCCCATCGCCAGCAATTGCCGCTGCTGCTCCTGGGTTTCGATGCCTTCCACCACCACGGTCATGCCCAGGTTGTCGCCCAGCGCCAGGGTGCTGTGGATCACCGCGCGACAACGTGGGTCGGCGGTCATGCCGCGCACAAACTCGGCATCCAGCTTGATCTCGTTGAACGGCAGCTGACACAGGCGTTGCAAGGATGAAAACCCGGCGCCGAAGTCATCCAGGGACAGGTTGCAACCGAGCATGCGCAAACGCATCAGGCACGCCAGGCTGCTCGCCGAGGCTTCCAGCATGCCGCTTTCGGTCAGCTCGAAAGTCACGCTGGAGCGCGGTACTTTGAACGGCGCCATGACGCCTTTGATCTGCAAGCTCAGCCCGTCCTGAGCCAGTTGGTTGGCGTGCAGGTTGAACGCCAGGTTCAAGACCATGCCGCTTGCCCTGACGTGTTGTTGCAGGGTCAAGGCCTGGTGCATCTGCGTAAACAACAATGAGTCGAGCAGCCCGCAACGCTCCAGCACCGGCATGAAGGCCATTGCGGGTAACAGACCGTAGAGCGGGTGCTGCCAGCGGCTCAACACTTCCACGCCGATCATCTCATGGGTCCACAGGCAGAATTTGGGTTGGTAATACGCGTGCAGTTGGCCGGCAGCTAATGCGTCACACACTTGCGTTTGAGTAAACACCGGCAGCGCAGGTGAAACCGCAGGCACTATCTCCTCAACAGGCTGATGACGATGCACTACCGCTTCGAGCTGATTGAGGCTCGCCAGCTTGTCGACATGGCCCAGCAACCGCACGCCGAGCAAGTGGGTGAAATGTTGCAGGGCGTGGTTGATTCCAGGCGGCTGGTGGCCGCTGACAATCACGCCCTGCAGCCACCCTCGTTGAGCGGCATGTTGCAAAAACTCCAGCCCATCCATGCCGGACATGGACAAGTCGCACAGCACCACATCCACTCCGTCAACGCTTTCCAGGAGGGCCAAGGCTTCAATGGCATGCGTCGCCTCGATCACCGCATGCCCCAACCGTTTGAACTGGCTCACGGCGACGGCGCGCTGAAAGGCGTGTTCCTCAAGGATCAGGACGCGTAAAGGCTGGCTCGTCATTGGCGTGGGCTCGTGGGTAGTGGGCCCAACGATTGTCTAAAACTGCCAGGGAAAAGCGCGGATGTTTAATCCTTTATGAACGTAGGATATTTCTCAAAATACTAACAGCCGGCCAAAGGCAGCGGATCGGTTCAACGCTATCCGCCGCCTCAGGGTTTGCTACACCGGCTTGCCCATCAACGGGTCACTGATACTGTGCGCCGCCGTCTCCACCCTCCCCGCTACGCGACGCCCTTTGCCCTGTTGCTCCCAGACCTTGCGCCCGCCCGACAGCGGGAGGGTGAAGCGGTCGCTGAAACCGCGCACACCGGGCAAGGTGCCGAAGTAGTGGTCGAACTGGCGGCGGCCTTCACCAGGGTGCGGCGCGTGAGAGTTGGCATGGCACTGTTCGATCCCTGGGGAGCTTTAGATAAAAACGCTCAAGACAAGGAAGAGACTGCAAGCGACGAAAAAGTGATATCAGGTTACTGACAATCCGATGATCTGTTTACAGGCCTATCGCTGATTGTGGCAAGCAGCTTGCTGTGGCCTGTGGGCTATGGCTGTGGGCTTGTTGTGGTGAGCAGGCTTGTTGTGGCGAGCAGGCTTGCCCTGCGTTGGGCTGCGCAGCAGCCCCGTTAAAGACACTGGAGTTCTCCTGAAGGAACTCAGCGCCTGGTTTCAGGGCCGCTGCGCGCCCCAACGCAGGGCAAGCCTGCTCGCCACAACAAGCCCACTGGCCACAATAAGCCTGCTCTCCACAACATGCCTGTTCACCACAACAGCGTGCTCAATAGCGTCAGGCCGTTCTGGCCGCAATCGCCTCCACTTCCACCAACGCCCCCGGCAACGGCAATGCCACCACCTGCAACGCCGTGCGCGTGGGTTTGTTCGGCTGCTCGGGCGTGGCGAAGAACTGCGTGTAACCGCGCTGCAATCCGGCAAAGTCGAGCTTGCCGTCGGTCTCTTCGGCACCGACCAGAAACACGCGCAATTGCACGATGTCGCCCAGATCCAGGTCTTGCTGCTGGAGGATCTTGCGCAGTTTGTTGAACACCGACACCGTCTGCACTTCGGTATTGCCGTAAACCCCTGGCACGTTCGGGTCGACCAGGTCCGGCAAGGTGCCGCTGACGAAAATCAGGCTGGCCGAGGCCGGTACGGTGACGGTTTGTGAGATGGGAAAATCGCCGACGCTGGTGCGTTGAATGCTGTCGCTCATGGTGGTGCTCCTCAGGAGGCGGCGAGTGCCGCAATCTGTTGTTGTTGGGTAATGCGCTCGGCCAGTTGCGCGACCACATGCCGCGCCGAGTTGGCCGCCGATTCCTGCCAGATACCCACACCGCTTTGCACCAGGCCGTCGCCGGCGAAGTACACGCGGCCGTGGGCCTGCTCCAGCAAAGCACTGGCATCGGCCGGAAAGTGTTCGCGTTGCAGCCAGGGGCCTTCGCTGTAGGGGATCTGTTCCCAGGACACTGCCAGCGGGTGGCGCAGGTGTTTTGAATAACCCGGATGCAGCAGTTCCACGGCCTCCTTGGAGCTGGCGAACTGCGTGTCGAACGGCTTGGCGCCAAACACGTCGGCGCCCTCCCCGGTCACGTAGCCGGCCACCAGCAAACCGTCGCGGGTGTTGAGGTCGTTGCTGGGGTACCACAGCAGGCGCGCCGGGTGTTCGATCCACGACAGGCCGCCATAGGTGCGATAGTCGGTTTCCCAGAAGCGCGGCGATTGCCAGGCCACTTTGGTCGCCTGGTCGCTGCGGGTACTGAGCAACGCAGCTTTGACCGGGTCGCTGAAGTCGGTGTCGAGTTTGGCCAACAGCGGCAACGGCAAGGTCGAGACCAGGTAATCGGCACGCACCACTTGTTCGCGACCGCTGAACTGGTCGTGGTAAGTCACCGCCACGCCGTCTTCAAGCTGGCGGATCTGCCGCACCTGGGCGCCCAGTTGCACGTGGTCGCGCACGCGTTGGTAGAAGGCGTCGGTGATGCGGTCCATGCCGCCGACGGGTTGGAACATGGTGGCGGAAAATTCCGGGAATTCGGTGTGCAATAACGCGCCCCACAACTCCGGATGCAGCAGCCGGTCCAGCGCCAGCGGGCTGCGGCTGGCGGGCAAGGCGCCGGGGTGGGCAGGCGACTCCAGGTGACCGGAGCGCAAGCTGCCCTCAAAGGCCAGTTCCTGCGACAGATCGCCATACACCTGCAAAAACGCCAACAAGCGCGTGCGCTCTTCACTGCTCAATACATCATCGAGGGCATCGCGCTGCACGGCTTTGGCCAGCAAGCCGGACAGGTGCCCGCGGGTGTCATTGATCGCCTGGCCGACGGTAAACGCCGGCTGTTGCAGGTCGGGCCGCACCTGGGCGCCGTGGCTGCTGTTGACCAGCACTTCCAGTGGCACACCCAGTTCGCTGCAATAGTCGAGAATCGTGCGGTGCTGGCTCGGAATCCTGGCGGGGCCAGCGTTGAAATACTGGCCTTTATCGAACGCTACGGTTTGCGTACGGCCATCCTTGTAGTCCACGCGGTCACCATTGCGCAGGGTCCAGGTGCGCCCGCCCACGCGGTTGCGGGCCTCCAATACTTGCACGCTGAACCCGGCGCGGCTCAGTTCCAGCGCCGTCACCAAACCGGCAATCCCGGCGCCCAGCACCAGTACACGAGTGCCCTGCCCCAGACCAGGCTTGAGTTTCAGCGGCTGCGGGCGTCGATGTGACGACGGCCCCAACCCCAATACCGCCAATGCATCCTTGACGGCCTTTTCACCGCCTACAGCGGCGATGCTCGACAGCGCTTCACGGCGTGTCAGTCCCATGTCGATTCTCCTAGTCCGGCAGGCCCGGTGGGTTGATCAGCGACGTGTCGACGCGCTCGATGTCCAGGCCCCAGCGTTGCAGCACCTGTTCATATTGGCCGCCGGCAATCGCGCCTTGCAGGGCAGTGTGGATCGGCTGGATCAGGCCGTTGTCCTTGCGGGTGGTCACGGCAATATCCGCTTTCAACGGCCAGCCGCCGTTCACCGTGCCCACCAGTTTGATGCCACCGGTGACCGCCGCCGAATAGGCATACACCGAGTTGGGCCCGAACAGCGCATCGCTGCGACCCGATTGCACCGCCAGTTGCGCGGCGGCCTGGTCGTCGATGTATTGCAAGAGCGCAGGCTTGATACCGGCTTTTTCATTGGCCTCGTTCCACGCCAGCAGGACCTTTTCCTGGTTGGTGCCGGAGCCGACGATGATCTTCAGCCCGGCAATGTCGGCGGCCTGTTTGATCTCGGTGATTTTATTGGTGCTCTTGACGTAAAAACCGAGCACATCCTGGCGATAGGTGGCGAAGTCAAAACGCTTCTTGCGCGCCTCGGTCACGGTGACGTTGCTGATCACCGCGTCGTACTTGCCGGAGCTGACGCCCAGCGGCCAGTCCTCCCAACTGGTCTGCACCACATTGAGTTGCAGGCCTAAACTATCAGCGACAAGCTGCGCGGTATCGGCTTCGCTGCCGATGGTGGTCTTGTCGTCGTTGGCCAGCAGCGCCAGCGGCGGCCCGGCCACGCCGGACACGGCGACGGTGAATTTGCCGGGCTGGGCGAACTTGAAGCCCGGCGGGATCTGCGCGATCGCCGCTTCATTGCGCGGCACATGGATGCGCACGCGGTCGGGGCTGAAATCCACCTGTTGCACGGCAAAAGCCTGTTGCGCGGTACTCACGGCAAGCGTCAGCAAGGCCACGCGGGCAGTATTGATGAACATGGGCAGTCACTCCTTGAACTAAAGCACCTTGCCCAGAAAGGCCACGGTGCGGGGATGTCGGGGTTGGCGAAAAATCTGTTCGGGCGGGCCTTCTTCGATCAGTTGGCCGTCACACAGGAACACCACGTGGTCGGCCACTTCGCGGGCAAAACCGATTTCGTGGGTGACGATCACCAGGGTCACGCCCAGTTGGGTCAGGCCCTTGATCACGTCGAGCACTTCGCCCACCAGCTCCGGGTCGAGGGCTGAGGTGGGTTCATCGAACAGCAGCACTTTGGGGTCCAGCGCCAGGGCGCGGGCGATGGCCACGCGTTGTTGCTGGCCGCCGGAAAGCTGGCGTGGGTAGGCATCGACTTTGTCGGCCAGGCCGACCTTGGCCAGCAGCTCGGAGGCCTTGGCCTGCGCCTCGGACTTGCTCCAGCGCTTGTGGGCCAGCGGCGCCTCGGCGACGTTTTCCCAAGCGGTGAGGTGCGGGAACAGGTTGAAGTTCTGGAACACAAAACCCACGTCGATGCGGCGTTTGAGAATCTCGCGTTCTTTCAATTCGTAGAGCAGGTCACCCTTGCGCCGATAGCCGACGTATTCACCGTCGATGGTGATGTGCCCGCTGTCGATTTTTTCCAGGTGATTGATGGTGCGCAGCAAGGTGGATTTGCCCGAGCCGGACGGCCCGAGAATCACCGTGACTTTGCCTGGGTCGATGGTCAGGTCGATGTCTTTCAACACCTGCTGGTTGCCAAAGCGCTTGCCCACGCCCTGGATCTGAATGCGCCCGGCGCGTGCTTCAGCCATGGGTTTTCTCCTTGAGCCAGCCGCGCAGGCGTTGCAGTGGTGTGGGCGGCAAAACCCGCGCCGTACCGCGCGCAAAGTGGCGCTCGACGTAATACTGGGCGCTGGTCAGCACCGTGGTGATGATCAGGTACCACACGGTCGCCACCACCAGCAGCGGGATCACCGCCTGGGTGCGGTTGTAGATGACCTGCACGGTGTAGAACAGCTCCGGCAGAGCCAGCACGTAGACGATGGACGTGCCCTTGACCAGGCCGATGATTTCGTTGAACCCCGACGGCAAAATGGAGCGCAGTGCCTGGGGCAGGATGATGCGAAAAATCCGTCGTGAAGCCGGCAAACCGAGGGCCGCCGCCGCTTCATGCTGGCCGGCGTCCACGCCAATCAAACCGCCGCGAATGATCTCCGCCGCGTAGGCGGCCTGCATCAGGCTCAGGCCCAACACCGCCACGGTAAATTGGCTGAGCACATCCACGGTCGACCACTCGGCGAACACCACGCTGGTGAACGGTACGCCGAGCACGATGTGGTCATACAGGTAGGCAAAGTTGTAGAGGATGATCAGCACCAGCAGCGCCGGCATCGAGCGGAAAAACCAGATATAGCCCCAGGCCAACGCCGCCAGCAGTGGCGAGCCCGACAGCCGTGCCAGCGCCAATGCAGTGCCGAAGAGCATGCTGAACACGGTGCTGAGCAACGTCAGCAGCAGCGTCTGGCCGAGGCCGCGCAGCACCGAGGTAGAAAAGAACCACTGGCCGAACACGCCCCACTCCCAACGCGGGTTGGTGGCCAGTGAATGTACGATGGCGAGCAGCACCAGCGCGGCAAAGATCGACCCGGCCCAGCGCCACGGGTGGCGGGCGGGAACCACTTGCAAGGCATTGATCGGCGTTGCGACGCGGCGCTGGCGAACCGGGCTGACCTCGTCGATCAGGTCATAGGATTTAGCGACAATGGGCATGTTCTATTCCTCGCGGGTTGCGGCCTTAGAAGGCGTAAGTCAGCCGGGTGTAGTAGTACCCGCCGGTAAAACCGTAGGGCGAATAAGTGCCGTAGCTGGCGAGCATGGTGCTGCTCGGCACGCCTTGTTTCTTGGGGTAAAGGTCGAACAGGTTCTTGGCGCCGACGGCGATGTTGAGGGCTTTGGTAAGGTTGTAGCCAAGGTCGAGGTCGGTGATCCATTTGGCGCTGTAGACGCGGTCGAGGCTGCGGTCGGCAGAGACGTTGACCTCTTTGTAAGAACCGTAACGGGTCAGGGCCAGGTTGAGGTTGAAGCGGTCGATGCTCCAGTCGCCGCCGAGGATGAGCTTGGTCTTGGGCTGCACATCGGTGATCAGGCCACGGGCCTGGCGGTCCATCAGGTCATAGGGCGTGCCGAGGATGTCGGTGGAGGCCTTGTAGTTGAGGATCTTGGTCTGGTTCCAGTTGAATGCGGCGGTCCACTTCAAGGCGCCGAACTGGCCGAGGTCCTGGGTGTAGTTGCTGACCAGATCCACGCCCTTGGTGCGGGTGTCGGCGCCGTTGATAAAGTACTGGCCGCCAGAGGTGGAGTTGATGCCGTTGCTTTGCAGTACCTGGGTGACTTCGGGGCCAAGCAAGGTGCCGGTCAGGGTGATGCGGTCGCGCAGGTTGATCACGTAGGCGTCGGCGGTGAAGTTGAGGCGGTCGGTGGGCGTGAGGGTGAAACCCAGGCTGAAGTTGGTCGAGCGCTCGGGCTTCAACTCCTGGGCGCCGAGGGCCTTGGCCGCCGCCGAACCTACCGGCAATACGCCGTAGTTGATCGACTGATACACGCCGTCGACCACGCCATAGGTGGTGGAGCGCGCACTGAACAGGCTGTTGGCCAGGGACGGCGCGCGAAAGCCATTGCTGACGGTGGCACGCACGGCAAATTGCGGGGTGAAATCGTAGCGCGTGGTCAGCTTGCCGCTGCGGGTGGCGCCGACGCCTTCGTTGTAATGCTCGTAGCGAAAGGCGGTGCCGATGTACCAGTCCGGCAGCGGGTTGAAGCCCACATCGACATAACTGGCGAGGCTGTTGCGCGAGGCGCTGCTTTCTTCATCCGGCGAAATGCCGTTGGTGACTTGCGCCCCGGATGACGCGCAGTTGCCCGGCGCCACGCAGTAGCCGCCATTGGCATAGGACGCGTAGTCACCGGCCTGCACCTCATAGGTGTCGCGCCGATGTTCGAAGCCGTAGGACAGGTCCAAGGGTTTTTGCAGGCCCACATCAAAGCCACGCTTGAAGTCGAGGTTGGTGGTCAGCTCGGTGGAGATCCAGGTGCCGGAGGTGAAGCTGTTGGGCGTGTACTCGCCCAGCGACGGGTTCTGGTTATGGGTGGTGCCCTGCTCCGCCTCGTTGCGCCCGTAGGTGGTGGACAAGTCCCAGTCCCACGCGCCGACGGTGCCTTTGCCGCCGAACGCGGCCTGAAAATCGTCTTCGTCGATGTACCAGGTCGGCGTGTAACCAGCCGGGTAGCCATTCGGCCCGGTGGTGATGGTGTTGGTGATGGTCGGCAGGCGGTAGTTCTGCCCCTGCTCAGCCTTGCGTCGCGAATAAGTGGTGAAGGAATACAGGCTCAGGCTGTCATCAATCGGCAGTTCGGCGTTGTAGCCCAGGGTCAGCAGGTTGGTCTTGGGCGTGCCGTAACCGCCGTAGGTCGATCTGCCGGCCTGGTTGTAGGCTTGCTCATAGGTGTAGCCGTTGGCGCTGGCTTTGTTGTCGTCATTCTGGCTGCGGGCATCCAGGGCCAATTGCACGACGCCGCCGTTGCCGATTTCAAAACCCTTATTGAGGCTTTGTTGCACGGTTTGCTTCTTGCCGTCGTAGCCCTGGCCGACGTTAGTGACGGCGGTGCCACTGGTATCAGCCTTGAGGATCACATTGATGACCCCGGCGATGGCATCCGAGCCGTACTGGGCGGCGGCGCCGTCGCGCAGCACTTCCACATGATCGATGGCGCTGATGGGGATCAAATCCAGGTCAGCCGGCGCCGCACCGGTGTTGATGCCATTGATGTTCAGCGTGGCGCTGGTGTGGCGCCGTTTGCCGTTGACCAGCACCAGCACTTCGGCAGCACTCAAGCCGCGCAGGTTGGGCGCACGGGCGATGCCGCTGGCGTCCCAGCCGGTTTTTTCCGGCAGGGTCAGCGACGGGATCACCGCGCTCAAGGCTTCCATCAAGCCTGGCTTGCCGGTGCTTTGCAGTTGCTTGGCGCTGACCACATCGATCGGCACCGGGCTGCTGGTGACGGTGCGCTGCTCGGCGCCACGGTTACCGGTGACCACCACGGTGGACAAGGTGCTGTCGTCCTGGGCGGATGCAGTGCCGGCCAACAGGGCCAGCGTGAGTGCGGCGGTGGGGGGTAAAACTTGCTTCATGGCCACTCCAGACGTTCCGAATCGCAAAGTCGGGCAATCGCGCGGGCGGGCGCGGTGCTCGTTTTTCAGGGTGTAACTGCGATGGGAAACTAGGTGTGGAGCGAGCGAGGGGTTTGAATCGGCAACATACGTTGAACTCCCTTCCAACGATTCTGCCGCGGGGTCTTTACCCGGTTATGGCGCGCAGAATCTGAATCACGCTGGGTACCATCCGAGGTCAGGGGTAGGCTGTTGCGATCAAAAATAACGGAATGGATTTTAAAAATATAATGCTATTTGGGTATAAGCTAATATTCTATACTTTCATTATTAATGAATAACTTTATTCATTTAAATAATGTTTTCCTGCTGATCGTTCCCACGCTCCGCGTGGGAATGCCTCATGGGACGCTCCGCGTTCCGCCCTGCAACCGGCAAGCTTGTGACGCGGAGCGTCACGGGCTGCATTCCCACGCGGAGCGTGGGTACGAGCATTGGTGCGTGGGAAGGGGCAGGGTCAGGCGTGGGTGCGGGT
The DNA here is from genome assembly GCF_030263855.1 of Pseudomonas sp. ChxA. Taxonomy (NCBI): domain Bacteria; kingdom Pseudomonadati; phylum Pseudomonadota; class Gammaproteobacteria; order Pseudomonadales; family Pseudomonadaceae; genus Pseudomonas; species Pseudomonas sp. ChxA. The sequence continues at coordinate 2,505,116 of NZ_JARPMK010000001.1, read as the reverse complement.
GCTTTTTTCCACCAGGCACATTGGCGTGCCGGAAACCGGCTCCTGCATGATCTGCACCTGCACGTCGAACACCTGGCGCATCAGCTCGGCGCTGATCACTTGGGCGGGCGTGCCGTCAGCCACCAGCTTGCCGGCGTGCATCACCGCCAAGTGATCGGCGTAGCGGCAGGCCTGGTTGATATCGTGCAGTACGGTGATCACGGTTTTGCCCTCGGCGGCCAGTTCGCCCATCAGGTCGAGCAGTTCGACCTGATGGCTGATATCGAGGTAAGTGGTGGGTTCGTCGAGCAGCACCACTGGCGCGTTTTGCGCCAGCACCATGGCCAGCCAGGCACGCTGGCGCTGGCCGCCGGACAAATCCGCCAACGCGCGATCACCCAGGCTATCCAGCTCCAGGCGCTGCATGGCCTGGGTCACCTGGGCCTGATCATTGCCACTCAAGCGCCCCCACAATGAGTTATGCGGGCTGCGACCGTAGGCGACCAACTGGCGCACGCTGACGCCTTCCGGCACCGGCAATACCTGCGGTAAAAATGCGATCTGTCGCGCCAATTGGCGAGCGGACAAGCTGGCGTAAGCGTGCCCATCCAAGGTCAACTCGCCCTGGGTGGGTTTGAGGATGCGCGCAAACGCCTTGAGCAAGGTGGACTTGCCACAGCCGTTGGGGCCGATCAGCGCGGTGATGCGACCTGTCGGCGGCGCGAACGAAAGGCCCTGCACGATACGCGTGGCGCCGTAGCCGATATCGAGTTGGTGTGCCTGCAAAATACTCATGTCATCAACCCTTGAACCGTGCCAGCAACCAAAGAAAATACGGCGCACCGATCACCGCCGTAAGCACGCCCGCCGGGATTTCGCTGGGCGCGATCAACGTGCGTCCGAGGGTGTCGGCCAGCACCAGCAGCAACGCACCGATCAGCATCGCAGCCGGCAGCAGGTACTGGTGATGCCCACCCACCAGGCGCCGTGCCATGTGCGGTGCGACCAGGCCAATAAAACCAATCGGCCCGATCACGCCGACACCCAGGCTGGTGAGCAGCACCGCACAGGCCATCGCCCACCAGCGGGTGCGGCCAAGCGCAGTGCCCAGGCTGTGGGCGGCCTCATCGCCCAGCGCGATCAGGTTCAGGGGCTTGGCCAGGCACAGGCCCAGCGGGATCAACAGCAGGAACGGCAGCACCAGCGCCACATGGTGCCAATTGCGGCTCCACAAACTGCCCGTCAGCGCGAGCAATGCCGTGTTGATGTCCAATGGATGGGACAGGATCAAAAACTCAGTGACGCTGGACAAGGTCACCGCAATCGCCACCCCCGACAGCGCAAAACGCACCCCGGAAAAACTCACGCCGGTGTTGTACAGCGCCAGCAGCAAGGCCCCACCGGCACCGCCCAGGCAGGCCACCAGTGGCAGCCAGGCAATCGGCAGGTGCGGCCAACTGATGATCGCCACGGTCAGCGCCAGCCCGGCGCCCTGGGTCACACCGAGAATTTCCGGCGAGGCCAGCGGGTTGCGGATCACGCCCTGCACAATCGCACCGGCCAAGCCGAAGGCGCAGCCGGCCAGGATGGCGATCAGGCTGCGTGGCAGGCGGTGGTTCCACACTTCAAAATCGAGGGCGTCATGGGCCAGCAGGCGCTCCAGCACGGTGGCCGGTTTGAGCCACACCGTGCCGGCGCTGAGGCTCGCCAGCAGGGCCACCAGCAGCAAGCCCAGCAGCAGCCATAAACGTAAGCGTGGCCGAATCATAGGGTGCGCCTGGCAAGAAACAGGAAGAACGGTGCGCCGATCAAAGCAGTGACCACGCCCGCCGGGGTTTCCACCGGAAAGGCCACCGCGCGACTGAGTAAGTCGGCGCCGAGCACGATCACCGCGCCCAATGCCGCGCTGAGCGGGATCAGCCAGCGGTAGTCGTTACCGAGAAACTGGCGAATGATATTGGGCGCGATCAGCCCGACAAAGCCAATGGGGCCGACCGCGCACACGCTGGCGCCCACCAGCAGCAAGCTGGCGACAAACACCTGCAAGCGCAGGCTGGCAATACCGACGCCCAACGAGCGCGCGGCGTCTTCGCCGAGGTTGATCAGGTTCAGGCGCGGCGCGCACCACAGCGCCCACACGCCGCCGATCAGCGTGCATGGCCAGAGCAGTTGCACTTGGGCCGCACCGACATTGGCCAGTGACCCGGCCAGCCAGTTCAGCACGCTGTGGGCCTGGGCCTCGACCAGAATCACCGTGAGCCGGGTCAAGGCCGCGCACAGCGCTGCAACCGCCACACCGGCCAATACCAGCCGACCTTGCGCGGTGTTCGGCGACCACGCGCCGCCCAGGCTGAACACCGTGACCCAGGCCAGCGCGCCGCCCAGGCAGGTCATCAACAGGGCGCCACCGGCAAAAGGCGGCGCGACCAACCCGGTGGAAAACAAGGCCAATCCCAATGCCGCGCCGGCCGTCACGCCGAACAACGACGGCGATGCCAAGCGGTTGCGGGTGATGCCTTGCATCAGTGCACCGGCCAGCCCCAGGCAGGCACCGACCAACGCCGCGCACAGCGCTCGGGGCACGCGCAGTTGCGCCACGATGTAGGCCATATTGCCGCCCACGCTGCCCTGGCGAACCAGGCCGTTCCAGGCATCCGTCGCAGTGATGGTGAAGGGCGACCAGCTGTACAGTGAGTACCAGAACAACACGGCACCCAGCAGCACAATGCCTGCCGCCGCGAAGCTGCGTTGCATGGTTATTGGCTCAATACGGCTTTGCCGCCCTTGAGAATCGCCAAGGTGTCTTCAGCGATTTGCTCCGACGCCAATACACCTCGGTTGCGCGCCCAACTGTCGCCATCGACTTCAGCCACTTGATGATTGCGCACCGCGCCGAGCACTTGCCACAACGGCTGCTTGCTCCAGGTGTCGACGATACTTGGGCGGCGATAGTGACCGACCAGCAACCAGCCGGGGTCAAGCGCGAGCAATTGTTCCAGGCTGACAAACTCAGTCGGCGCAGCCTTGGCGCGTACCGACGGCACTTTCAGGCCGATGGCTTGCAGCACACTGCCGGCGTAGGAGTCAGGCCCGTGCACAGAAAAACTGTCTTCACGCGCGACGCCGAACAACACGCTGGCACCCGCCGGAATCTGCTTGGCGATGGCCTGCAAGTGTTCACGGTTCTGGGCAATGCGCGCGTGCATCTGCGCGCTTTTGCCCAGGGCCGTGCCGATCAGTTCGGCGGATTTGAGGCTGCCTTCGTAATCTTCCCCACGTGATGGCAACAACAAGGTCGGCGCGATGCTCGCCAAGTCGCTATACAAGGCCTGGTGACGATTGAGGTCGGCAACGATCAAGTCCGGCTTGAGCCGCGCGATTTCTTCGATGCTCGGTTGCGAACGCAGGCCCACCGACTTCCATTGGCCGATGGCCTGGCGCACACGCGGCAAGACGCGGTTGGCATCGCCATCGTCTGCAGCGCCCACCGGCGTGACGTCAACGGCGGCGAGGCTGTCGAGAAAGGAAAACTCCAGCACCACCACGCGCTTGGGCGCATCCGGCAGGTGCACCGCGTGCTGGCCGTCATTAAGGTCGATGGGCGCGGCGTTCAATACGCTGCAAGACAACGCCAGGAGGCAGGCGGCAAGGGTCGGGATGGAGCGCAGCATTCGCATGACAAAGACCTCGGCGTTAAAACACCCCAACTGGACGGGCTGGGGAAAACGGCGGGTACTATTCCATATCGGGGCGATGCAATCAAAAAACATTCTTATTAACGCGGCGAGTCTGCGGTGTAGTCGGGGCTATGTGGGAGCAGGCCTGATTGGAGCTGGCTTGTGTGGAGCTGGCTTGTGTGGAGCCAGCTCCCACATTAGTCTTCCCCCGGATGATCGTTGCGTTTAGAAATCCACCGTGGCCGACAGCAAATAGGTGCGCGGCGTTGACAGGGTCAGGCCCGGCTCGCTGTCATCCGAAGCACCGGCCGAACTCCAGTAGCGTTTATCGGCGACGTTCTCGACATTCGCGCGCAAGGTGATGTGCTTGTCGTCGACCTTGAAGGCATAACGCGCGCCGACGTCGAGGCGGGTCCAGGCGTCGATTTCCTTGACGTTGGACTGGTCCAGGTACTGCGAGCTGGAATAGATACCACGGCTGGTCAGGGTCAGGCCTTCCACCGTCGGCACATCCCATTCGGCACCCAGGTTGACGTTGTACTTGGGGGTGGCCGGGGCGCGGTTGCCGTCGAAAGTACCGTTGGTGGTGTGGGTCAGTTCGCTGTCGATAAACATCACGCCACCCAGCAGACGCACACCCTTGAGCGGCTCGCCGAACACGCTCAGTTCCACGCCGTCGTTCTGGCGTTTGCCGTTGGGGCCGAACACCCGCGTAGTGGCGTTGGTTTCGTAGGCCGGCTGCTTGATACGGAACACCGCAGCCGTCACGGCAAACGCGCCGGCGTCGTATTTGGCGCCTACTTCAACCTGGCGGCTGACAAAGGGCGGGAAGATTTCATCTTCGTTGATCGAGGTCGACGGTGCGATTTTGCCCTGGCTCAAGCCTTCCATGTAGTTGGCGTACAGCGACAGTTTGTCGGTGGCTTTAAACAGGATGCCGCCGGATGGCGAGACCTTTTCCTCGTCATAGGCCGTAGCGCCTTTGACGTTGTCGGTCCAGTCATCGACCTTGACCCGCTGCCAGCGCGCGCCGAGGGTCAGCAACAAACGCTCATCGAAAAAGCCCAGGGTATCGGACAGCGCCACGCCACTGAAGCGGTTCTCGGTGTAGACCTTGGAATCCAGGCGTGTTGGCCGTGACGGGGTTGGGGTTGCTACCGGGTTGTACAGGTTGCTTGGCGCCGCCGCGTACCGGGCGCCGCCGTTTTCAAAGTCCATGTAGAAGTAGCTGGCTGCCAGGTTGATCTCATGGCTGACCGGTCCGGTATGCAACCAACTGCGCACCCCGGCGGTGGCGGTGCGCACGTTTTCATCGCGGGTGAAATCCCGTGGCAATACGCTGAAATCCCCGGCGTTGTTGGTGACGGACACCGCGTGACGCAAGAAGTCGTGATTGCTTTTACGCGCGCCCACGCCGCCATACAGCATCACGCTGTCACTGAGGTCGAACTCGCCGTTAACCGTGCCGAAAGTGTCATCGGTGCGGGCTTTGCTCCAGGGCTGTGCGTAATTGTGGCGCACGTCGTTGGCGCTCGGCACCCGGGCATTGGCGCCGACTTGTACACGTTCTTGCGGCGCATCGGTGTCGCGCTCGGTGTGGCCGACATCCGTGGAAAGGCGCAGGCGCTCGCCGCGAAAATCCAGACCCAATACGGCCATTTCACGGTCGACGCTCTGGTGATCCCACTCGGTATCGCCGGACTGCTTCACGCCGTTGAAACGAATACCGAATTTGTTGTCCTCACCAAAACGCCGCCCCACATCCACCGCGCCACCGGCCTGGCTGCCGGAGGCCCAGGTGCCGGTCAGCGAGGTGATGTCCTTGTCGGTGGCCCGTTTGGGCACCACGTTGATCCCGCCGCCCACGCTGCCGCGCGGCGAGATGCCGTTGATCAACTGGCTCGGGCCTTTGAGGATGTCGACGCGCTCGGCCATTTCCATGTCGATGGTGTACGTCGGCAACACGCCGTACAAGCCGTTGTAGGCCACATCACTGTTGAACAGGCTGAACCCGCGAATGGTGAACTGCTCATAACGCCCGCCTGCCGGGTTGGTGGCGCGCACCGACGGGTCGCTGGCGACCAGGTCGCCGAGGGTACGCGCCTGCTGGTTCTTCACCGCCTCGGCGGTGTAGGTGGTCATGCTGAACGGGGTTTCCATAAAGTCCCGCGAGCCGAGCAGGCCTTGCGAGCCTCGCCGCGCCACCTGGCCACCGGCGTAGGTATCGCCATCGGCCAACCCAGTAGTGCCGACGATGGACGTGGGTGCCAATTGCAGGCTGCCACTTTGCGGCACCGGCATCAGCCTGTAGGCCTGCGCGCCCATCGGTTGCAATTGCAGGCCCGAGCCCGTCAGCAACTGGGCAAAGCCCTCCTCCACGCCGTATTCACCCGACAAACCAACGCTGCTGCGACCGCTGACCAGCGCCGGGTCCACCGACAGGTTGACCCCGGCGAGCCCGGCGAAGCGGGTCAATGCGGCGCTCAGGCTACCGGCCGGCACCTGGTAACTGCGGCGAGTGGCGCTGTCTTCGGCATAGCCGAGCGGGACAAATAACGGGCTGGCACTGAGGCTCAGCATCAGGCTCAGGTTCAGCAACGGGCGCAAGCGCATGGGTCGGACTGCGGGCATGGGGAGAAGCTCTCGATTTTGTTCACTTGCCTGGAATGACAGGCGAGGCGCAAAAAAGGGACAGCCGTTGGCGATTTTTTTCAGAAGATAAAGCCTTCGTCTTGCATAGAGGGCACCCATTGCTCACGATGTCGCCTGATTTTACTCTCTGCAAGAAGGCTTACCGCATGAAGCTATTGCGTAAATGGCGCGAAAAAAAAGCGCGCAAGGCACTACGCGCGCTCTCCCCGCTGGAGCGCTCTACGCAAAAACTGCGCAACCGCTATCCAAACTACAGCTTTGGCATCGGCACCTACGGCGATTTGAAGGTGCACGACTGGCATGAAGGCACGACCCTGCGTGTCGGCGCCTACACCTCGATTGCCGGCAATGTGGAAGTGTATTTGGGCGGCCATCATCGCACCGACTGGCTCAGTTGCTACCCCTTCCCCGCCAAGATGAAAAGCCTCGCGCACATTACCGACTTTGGTGGCAGCAAAGGCGACGTGATCATTGGCAATGATTGCTGGATCAGCTCCCACGCGAAAATTCTGTCCGGCGTGACGATCGGCAATGGCGCAGTCGTGGCGGCAGGCGCGATTGTGACCAAGGATGTGGCGCCTTACGCCATTGTGGGCGGCAACCCGGCCAAACATATCCGCTGGCGTTTTGATGAGCCGACTCGGCTGATCCTAGAGCAATCCGCATGGTGGGACTGGCCGGAGGCGGAGGTGCGTGAGGTGGCGCATTTGCTCTGCAGTACGGATATCGGGCCGTTTGTAGAGTACCTCAATCAGCGAGCGTGATTGGCGGCTTGAAGCAGTTCACCTAAAAGCAGCACGCATGAAAAAGCCCAATCTTTTCAGATTGGGCTTGATCGAAAATATGGTCGGGACGGAGTGATTCGAACACTCGACCCCTAGCACCCCATGCTAGTGCGCTACCGGACTGCGCTACGCCCCGACTAGGCGTGTTACTGGGTTTGCTTCGTAACGAAGCGATCCGGAATATACCGCAAGCTTTTGAAATGTGGAAGTATTTTAAAAGCTTGTATCACTTCTTCAACACCACCAGCACATCTTCGAGTTCGGAGATCATCTGGCGGATCAGTTGTTTGTATTGGGTGGTGTCGTCTTTGGCTTCATCACCGGACATACGCTGGCGCGCGCCGCTGATGGTGAACCCCTGGTCGTACAGCAACGCACGGATCTGTCGGATCATCAGCACATCCTGGCGCTGATAATACCGACGGTTCCCGGTGCGTTTGACGGGGTTGAGTTGAGGAAACTCCTGCTCCCAATAGCGCAGCACGTGCGGTTTTACCGCACAGAGCTCGCTGACTTCACCAATGGTGAAGTAGCGTTTGCCTGGGATGACGGGTAGTTCGTCGTTATGACTTGGTTCCAGCATAAGCCTCAACTCGGGCCTTCAACTTCTGCCCTGGACGAAAGGTGACCACACGGCGAGCCGTGATCGGGATTTCTTCTCCCGTTTTTGGATTGCGGCCAGGCCGCTGGCGTTTGTCCCGCAGGTCAAAATTGCCGAAACCGGACAATTTGACCTGTTCGTTGTCTTCCAGAGCGTGCCGAATTTCTTCAAAGAACAGCTCGACCAATTCCTTGGCTTCGCGTTTGTTCAGACCCAACTCTTCGTACAGACGTTCCGCCATCTCAGCTTTCGTCAAAGCCCCCATACGTCACTTCCTTAACGTGGCGTTCAACCTTTGTTCGAGCGAGGTGAGGATATTTTGTGTCGTGGTATTCACCTCATCGTCATTAAGAGTGCGCGATGGATGCTGCCAGGTCAAGCCAACTGCAAGGCTTTTTCTATGCGGATCAATGCCTTTACCCTGATAGACGTCAAATAGCCTGAGGTCCGTCAGCCATTCCCCTGCATTTTCACGGATTACGTCCAGAACGGCAGTGGCGGCCACTTCACGGTCAGCGATCAGCGCGAGGTCACGACGCACTTCAGGGAAGCGCGACAACTCGCTGAATTTAGGCATCTTACCCGACGCAACTTCAGCCAGGACCAGCTCAAAAACGAATACCGGACGGTCCAGACCCAAGGTTTTCGACAGCTCAGGGTGGATGGCACCGACGAAGCCCACCAAACGCCCTTCGCGCTCGATACGTGCAGTCTGGCCCGGGTGCAATGCCGGGTGGCTACCAGGCACAAACGTGAAGTCATCCAGTGCGCCAGCAAAGCCCAATACCGCTTCCACATCGGCTTTAACGTCGAAGAAGTCTACGGTATCGCGGCCTTGTGCCCAGCCTTCAGGCAGGCGGCTACCGCACACCACACCGGCCAGCATCGGCTCTTGCTTGAGGCCGTCGAGTTGGCCGACAAAACGCAGGCCGCTTTCGAACATGCGCACGCGGTCTTGCTGACGGTTCAGGTTATGGGACAGCGCCTTGACCAGACCCGGCCACAGCGACGAACGCATGGCAGCCATGTCATTGGAGATCGGGTTGGCCAGCAGCAACGGCTCAACACCTGGGTTGAACAGCTCAAACTGCTTTGGATCGATGAAGCTGTAGGTCACTGCTTCCTGGTAGCCACGGGCAACCAGCAGACGACGCAGCTCTGGCAGGTGCGCACGCGCTTCGGCCTTGGGTTGCGGTGCCAGACGCGCTTGCGGATAACGAACCGGCAGGCGGTTGTAGCCGTACAGGCGGGCCAGCTCTTCGATCAGGTCAACTTCCAGGCTGATGTCGAAACGATGGCTTGGCACTTCAACGTGCCACTGCCCTTCCCCACCGGCAGAAATACCCAGGCCGAGTGCGGACAGCAGTTGCTCGATTTGCGCAGGTTCAATTACCAGGCCAAGCATTTGCTCGACGCTTTTGGCGCGCAAGGTGATCGGTGCAATCGACGGCAGGAACTGCTCGTTGACGGCTTCGGTGATCGGGCCGGCTTCGCCGCCGGTGATATCCAGCAGCAGGCCAGTGGCGCGCTCCATGGCTTCACGGGCCAGCTTCCAGTCCACACCGCGCTCGTAGCGGTGCGAGGCATCGGTGTGCAGGCCGTAGGAACGGGCCTTGCCAGCGATGGCGATCTGGTCGAAGAATGCGCTCTCAAGGAAAATATCGCGGGTGGTTTCGGACACGCCGCTGTGCTCGCCACCCATCACGCCGGCAATCGCCAGGGCGCGGGAATGGTCGGCAATTACCAGGGTGTCGGCGCGCAGGCTGACTTCCTGGCCGTCGAGCAATACCAGTTTCTCGCCTTCTTCGGCCATGCGCACGCGGATGCCGCCATTGATTTCGGCGAGATCGAAGGCGTGCAGCGGTTGGCCCAGCTCCAGCATCACGTAGTTGGTGATGTCCACGGCAGCATCGATGCTGCGTACGTCGGCGCGACGCAGGCGTTCAACCATCCACAACGGGGTTGGCTTGGACAGGTCGACGTTACGGATCACACGCCCCAGGTAACGTGGGCAGGCGTTTGGCGCCAGTACGTCGACAGGGCGCACTTCGTCGTGGACTGCAGCGACTGCGGCCACCACAGGGCGGGTGACCGGGGCGTTGTACAGCGCGCCCACTTCACGGGCCAGACCGGCGAGGGACAGGCAGTCACCGCGGTTCGGGGTCAGGTCGACCTCGATGCTGGCATCTTCCAGTTCCAGGTAGGCACGGATGTCCTGGCCCACTGGCGCATCGGCCGGCAGTTCCATCAGGCCGTCATTGCCTTCGCCGACTTGCAGCTCGGCCTGGGAGCACAGCATGCCGTTGGACTCAACGCCACGCAGCTTGGCTTTCTTGATCTTGAAGTCGCCCGGCAGTTCGGCGCCGATCATGGCGAACGGAATCTTCAGGCCCGGGCGCACGTTTGGCGCTCCGCACACGACCTGGAAGGTTTCCACGCCATTGCTGACCTGGCACACGCGCAGCTTGTCGGCATCGGGGTGCTGCTCGGTGCTCAGCACCTCGCCCACCACCACGCCGCTGAAAACACCGGCGGCCGGCGTTACGCTATCGACCTCAAGGCCGGCCATCGACAGACGAGCAACCAGCTCGTCGCGATCTACCTGCGGGCTTACCCAGCCACGCAGCCATTGTTCACTGAATTTCATCCTGCTCTCCTAAAGATTCGTTACGACTAGCGAAATTGCGCGAGGAACCGCAAGTCGTTGTCGAAGAACAGACGCAAGTCGTTCACGCCGTAACGCAGCATGGCCAAGCGCTCAACGCCCATGCCGAAGGCAAAGCCCGAGAACTCTTCCGGATCGATCCCGGACATGCGCAGCACGTTAGGGTGAACCATGCCGCAGCCCATCACTTCCAGCCAGCCGGTCTGCTTGCAGACGCGGCAGCCTTTGCCGCTGCACATCACGCATTCCATGTCGACTTCAGCGGATGGCTCGGTGAACGGGAAGAACGATGGACGGAAACGCACCGCCAGCTCTTTCTCGAAGAACACCCGCAGGAACTCTTCGATGGTGCCTTTGAGGTCGGCGAAATTGATGTCGCGATCGACCAGCAGGCCTTCGACCTGGTGGAACATCGGCGAGTGGGTGATATCCGAGTCGCTGCGGTACACACGGCCTGGGCAGACGATGCGGATCGGCGGCTTGTTCGCTTCCATGGTGCGGACCTGTACCGGCGAGGTATGGGTGCGCAACAGCATGTTCGCGTTGAAATAGAAGGTGTCGTGCATCGACCGGGCCGGGTGATGGCCTGGGATGTTGAGCGCCTCGAAGTTGTGATAATCGTCTTCAACCTCAGGGCCTTCGGCAATGCCGTAGCCGATGTGGGTAAAGAACTGCTCGATACGTTCCAGAGTCCGGGTAATCGGATGCAGACCGCCCGAGGCCTGGCCACGGCCAGGCAAGGTTACATCAATGGACTCGGCGGCGAGCTTGGCCGCAAGATCGGACTCCTCGAGCGACGCCTTGCGCGCATTGAGCACCTCTGTGACACGCTCCTTGGCGACGTTGATCAGCGCACCGACTTGCGGACGCTCTTCAGCCGGCAAATTCCCCAGGGTCTTCATCACCTGAGTCAATTCACCTTTTTTGCCAAGGTAGTGAACCCGGATTTGCTCCAGGGCATTTACATCTTCAGCGCTTTGCACAGCCTCAAGAGCTTGGGCAACGAGCGCGTCCAGGTTTTCCATGTACAGACTCCAGATACAAAATAGGGGAAGAGCTTGAAGGCTCTTCCCCTATTTATGACGTTTACCACCTTGGGCTACAGGAGCAGCCCAGGGTGACTGTCGGGGGTACTTAAGCCAAGGTGGCTTTAGCTTTCTCGACAATCGCAGCAAACACCGCTTTTTCGTTCACGGCCAGTTCAGCCAGAACCTTACGGTCGATTTCGATGGACGCTTTTTTCAGGCCAGCGATGAAACGGCTGTAGGACAGACCGTTAACACGTGCACCAGCGTTGATACGAGCGATCCACAGAGCGCGGAACTGACGTTTTTTCTGACGACGGTCGCGGTAGGCGTATTGGCCTGCCTTGATTACCGCTTGCTTGGCAACACGGAATACGCGTGAACGCGCGCCGTAGTAGCCTTTAGCAAGTTTCAGAATTTTTTTGTGACGTTTACGGGCAATGACGCCACGCTTTACACGAGCCATGAGTTATTCCTCTATTCTTGACTAAAATTAACGAAGGCGCAGCATGCGCTCGACTTTTGCCACGTCAGACGGATGCAGCAAGCTGCTACCGCGCAGTTGACGCTTACGCTTGGTCGACATTTTGGTCAGAATGTGGCTCTTGAAAGCGTGCTTGTGCTTGATACCGTTAGCAGTTTTCAGAAACCGCTTAGCAGCACCACTTTTAGTTTTCATCTTTGGCATGTTCGGTACTCCGCATTCAGTTGATAAACATAATCAGAAGGCCTGCCGTGCCCTGTTGATTACTTCTTCTTTTTCGGGGCGATGACCATAATAAGCTGGCGTCCTTCCATCTTAGGATGCTGTTCGACCGAACCGTACTCGAGCAGGTCACCTTCAACCCGCTTGAGGAGTTCCATCCCCAGCTCCTGGTGCGCCATCTCACGGCCGCGGAATCGCAAGGATACCTTGGCCCTGTCCCCATCACTCAGGAAACGTACCAGGTTGCGCAGTTTTACCTGGTAATCCCCTTCCTCCGTCCCTGGACGAAACTTGATTTCTTTTACTTGAATCTGCTTCTGGTTCTTCTTCGCTGCGGCAACCTGCTTCTTCTTCTCGAAGATCGATTTGCCGTAGTCCATCACCCGACAAACAGGTGGGATTGCATCGGCGGAGATTTCCACCAGGTCCAATTTGGACTCTTCAGCAATACGAAGCGCTTCATCAATCGAGACGATGCCAATCTGCTCGCCGTCAGCGCCAATTAACCGAACCTCGCGTGCCGAGATATTCTCGTTGATCGGGGCTTTCGGTGCAGCTCGTTTATCTTGTCTCATTTCACGCTTAATAATAATTACTCCGAATCTGGGCGACCACGCCGGGAAACCGCTTGCGCGAGGAACTCAGCGAACTGGGCGACGGGCATCGAGCCCAGGTCAGCACCTTCACGAGTACGCACAGCGACAGTCTGCATCTCGACTTCCCGATCTCCGATAACCAAAAGATAGGGAACCTTGAGCAAAGTATGCTCGCGGATTTTAAAGCCGATCTTTTCATTTCTCAAGTCGGACTTGGCACGAAATCCGCTTTCGTTGAGAGTTTTTTCAACTTCAGCGGCAAAATCGGCCTGTTTATCAGTGATATTCATGATCACTGCCTGGGTCGGAGCCAACCACGCAGGGAATGCACCCTCGTAGTGCTCGATCAGGATACCGACGAACCGTTCGAACGAGCCGAGGATCGCCCGGTGCAGCATAACCGGGTGCTTACGGCTGTTATCTTCGGAGACGTATTCGGCTCCCAAACGGATCGGCAGGTTAAAATCGAGCTGCAGGGTACCACACTGCCAGACGCGACCAAGGCAATCTTTCAGCGAGAACTCGATCTTGGGACCGTAGAAGGCGCCCTCACCCGGCTGCAGATCGTACGCAAGGCCCGCACTGTCAAGCGCAGCGGCCAGTGCTGATTCGGCGCGATCCCACAGCTCATCGGAACCGACGCGTTTTTCCGGACGAGTGGACAGCTTCATTTCGACTTCGGTAAAGCCGAAATCGCGATAAACATCCATGGTCAGCTTGATGAACGCAGCGGATTCAGCCTGCATCTGCTCTTCGGTGCAGAAGATGTGGGCGTCGTCCTGAGTGAAGCCACGCACGCGCATGATGCCGTGCAGTGCACCCGATGGTTCGTTACGGTGGCAGGCACCGAACTCGGCCAGGCGCATCGGCAACTCGCGGTAGCTTTTCAGGCCTTGGTTGAACACCTGCACGTGGCATGGGCAGTTCATCGGCTTGATGGCGTAGTCGCGGTTTTCCGACTGCGTGGTGAACATGTTGTCGGCGTAGTTGGCCCAGTGCCCGGATTTCTCCCACAGGCTGCGGTCAACAACCTGAGGCGTCTTGATCTCCAGGTAGCCGTTGTCGCGCTGAACCTTGCGCATGTACTGCTCGAGCACCTGGTACAGGGTCCAGCCGTTCGGGTGCCAGAACACCATGCCCGGCGCTTCTTCCTGGAGGTGGAACAGGTTCAGGCGCTTGCCGATCTTGCGGTGGTCGCGCTTTTCAGCTTCTTCGATGCGCTGGATGTAGGCCGCCAGCTGCTTCTTGTCAGCCCAAGCCGTGCCGTAGATCCGCTGCAATTGCTCGTTCTTCGCGTCGCCGCGCCAGTAGGCACCGGACAGCTTGGTCAGCTTGAACGACTTGAGGAAGCGCGTGTTAGGCACGTGCGGGCCACGGCACATGTCGACATATTCTTCGTGGTAATACAGGCCCATGGCCTGTTCGTCCGGCATGTCTTCCACCAGACGCAGCTTGTAGTCTTCGCCACGGGCGGTGAACACGTCGATCACTTCGGCGCGCGGCGTGACTTTCTTGATCACGTCGTAATCTTTTTCGATCAGCGCGTGCATGCGCGCTTCGATAGCGGCCAGGTCGTCCGGAGTGAAAGGACGCTCATAGGCGATATCGTAATAGAAGCCTTCGTCAATGACGGGGCCAATCACCATTTTTGCCGTCGGGTACAGCTGCTTGACCGCATGGCCAATCAGGTGCGCGCAAGAGTGGCGAATGATCTCCAGCCCCTCTTGGTCCTTGGGCGTGATGATTTGCAGGCTGGCATCAGCGGTGATCAGGTCGCTGGCATCTACCAGCTTGCCGTCGACCTTGCCGGCTACAGTGGCCTTGGCAAGACCTGCACCAATGGATGCGGCGACCTCGGCTACGGAAACCGAATGATCGAATGAACGTTGACTGCCGTCGGGAAGAGTAATAGTTGGCATGGCGCCTCCTCTCCTAGTGGTGACCCCTACCAAAGGTCACGTGGGTTGGGATGAGCCAGTACAAGATCCAACACCAGGCCGTTCAGTGATGAACGCCTGCCTTACAGCGGCAGGAGCCTTTCGGCCAACCGATAATCGAACCAGAGTGACTGGAGTGAACTCAAAAAAACATGGCAAGGCGGCAATGGGCACACCTGGAAATAGCCAAGCGGGTGATGCTAGCACAGATGAACGGTCATCGCGCCTGCCCTGCCCTGCGAAACATAAATTCCCGTGTTTGATGCCTGCAAAAGTGAACTTGGGCTGTACGAAAGCCCTCAAACCCGCTGAGAATCGCTGTTTGCCCACGAATCAAAGGAGCACTTCATGATGCGCTTTACCTCGACCCTCGCTCTCGCCGCTTCCCTGACCCTCCTTTCCTTTGGCGCGCATGCCGCTGCTCCATCCAACTGGCCTTCGGCTGGTGATCGGGACAGTTTCGTCAAAGATTGCACTTCATCAGCCCAGCAGAGCGTTGATGCCAAAACCGCCAAAGACCATTGCGAATGTGGCGCGGACAAGCTCAATGCCGAATTGAGCACTGCTGAAATCAAGGAACTGATGACCAACCCGAACGCCAGCCAGGCTTTGAAAACCAAAGCGGTCACAGCTATTTCGTCCTGCAAAGTCGTGAAGAAATAGTCAGAACGATCACTGATTAGACGGCCATCTGACTGAAAAAACAGCCCGAAAACTGCCATTTCGCACAAATTACGCAGCTTTTACGGCTTTTTTTAACAGCTGATATTTCGCAGCAAAGCCCCGTAAATCGGGGCTTTCAGCCGACCAAGGCACTAAACGCAACGCTATTGATTAGCAAACAATGCCTTGGGGGGGCTTACAAGCCGAACATTTCGACTATGATACCCCGGTGTGCCCAGTTGGCCTGAGCAGCACAGCACTACTGAAAATATATGTTTCTTGGAGATACACCATGTCTAATCGCCAAACCGGCACCGTTAAATGGTTCAACGATGAAAAAGGCTTCGGCTTCATCACTCCTCAAGGTGGCGGTGACGACCTGTTCGTACACTTCAAAGCTATCGAAAGCGACGGTTTCAAAAGCCTGAAAGAAGGCCAAACCGTATCCTTCGTGGCTGCGAAAGGCCAAAAGGGTATGCAGGCTGAACAAGTTCGCGGCGAGTAATTCTCCGCTGAGCTAAAAAAACCCCGTCCATGTGACGGGGTTTTTTATGCGCACTGCAAAAGCCGTGAAGCTATCAGCCGCAGTTGACCCGTGTGATCACCAAGTTGTCGTCGGTGTTCAGGTTCAGACGGTCGGAGCGGTATTCCAGGGTGATCATGTCGTTAGGCTTGAGGATGCGTGCGTTCTGCGCCCCAGCACGGGTACGCGCCTGCTCCAGCAATTGAGGCGAGGCTTTCTGGCCGACGGCGAATTCGGCGGCCTTCGATTCGCAGCGGGTGTGACCTGCATCGGCAACGGCGGCATCTTTACCTGGCTCAGGGGCACCCGGGGTGCTGCAACCCGCCAACGCGAGTGCTGCCAACAAAGTACCGAATGATGCGAGCTTCCAAGGCATGAAGCCTCCTATGAAAAAAATGGACAGAGATCGTGCGACAGCGATCTGGCGGTTTGGTTTCAAGACGTAAATCGCCGAAGGGCAAGTCTGCCTGACTCAAGGCGAGCATTCGCTTGATCAATCGTCACCAGATATGAACGAATTCAGTAGATGTCGATGTAGTCAAACGGTGGCTTTGGCCAATTCTGCTGGAGCGCATTGAAAATCTGCCGGACCCAGACTTCATCGCTGGCCGCGACGTTACCGACATAACCCGAACCTTTGGCCCAGGTCTCAAGGCGAAACAGCAGGCCGTCGATGTCGACACCGCCTACGGCCATGCCGGACGAAATATAGGCGATTCCGCCCTTGGTCACCCGCAACTGGGTATGTTCGTCGTCACTGGCACTCGCGAGCAATTCACGCACGGCGTCCAGCGTGAGATTCTCGGGGTTGTTCAAATCGATCTGCACCTGGTGTCCCCGGCAATTGATTGGGGCAACAGTGTCGCACAGCAACGGCCGCATTTCGAAACGTCTCATGCCTAAGTAGCACTGCCAAACGCCACGCAAAAATGGTTAACTGCCCCGGTTAGAACCGCGTTCCAGCGCATTGCCCAGCATCCCAGCCCCGTGAGCCCCGACCATGAGCACCGTAACCCTCCAAGCCGACATCAAAGCCAAGTGGCCTCAAGGACAAAGCTCCTACAGCCCCGGAAGCACGGAGGAGTTGGCCATCATCGGAATCGACCTGCTGGTCAAGGAGCTCGGCACGCAGGCCGCACAGGCCTTCATCGGCCAGGTATTCGAGAAATACCCGGCCGATCATATGGGCGCCCATCACCCCGGGCGCGAATAAGACCCGGCCGGCGAGCGCCGACCGGCAAACGCTTTACTTCAGACGCGCCAGGCGCTCGGTCAGCAGATCGAAGAAGCCCTGGGCGTCGCCATTCTCAACCCAGAATGCGTTCTTCGGTTGCTTGAGGCCGTCATACCAGTCTACGACGGTCTGGCCGAAGGTTGGGCCTTCGCGGCTGTCGATCACCACATTGACTTCACGGCCGCTGAACAGGGAAGGCTTGAGCAGATAGGCAATCACGGTAGCGTCATGCACCGGGCCACCCGGGATGCCGTAGTGTTCCATGTCGCCCTTGACGTATTCATTGAGAATATCGCCCACCACCTTGCTCGCATTGTTCTTGATGTCGGCAATTTGTTTCAGGCGCGCGTCACTGGTCAGCACCTTGTGGGTCACGTCCAGCGGCAGGTAAGTCAGCTTGACGCCACTTTTGAGCACGATTTCAGCCGCGATCGGGTCCGCGAACAGGTTGAACTCAGCCACCGGGGTGATATTGCCGCCATTAAAATGCGCCCCGCCCATCACCACCACTTCCTTGATGCCTTGGGTGATCTCCGGTGCCTGGGTCAATGCCAGTGCCAGGTTGGTCTGTGGGCCGAGCATAGCGATGGTGATGCTGTGAGGCTTGGCGGTGCTCAGGGTCTTGATCAGGTAGTCAACGGCATTGCCTTCGGCCAGGCCTTTTTTCGGCTCATGCACAGCGACACCGGAAATACCTTCCTTGCCATGGATATTCTCCGCATAGATCGGCGTGCGCAGCATGGGTTGTGGCGCGCCGGCGTACACCGGGATGTCCTCGCGCCCTGCCCACTCGCGGGCCAGGCGCGCGTTGCGGGAGGTCTTGTCGAGGCGCACGTTACCGGCAACGGTGGTCAGCGCGCGAATGCTCAGTTCCTGCGGGGACGCCATGGCAAACAACAACGCCACGACGTCATCGGCGCCTGGGTCGGTGTCGATGATCAGGTCGATTTTTTCCGCCGCTTGGGCGCTGGCTGCGGTGAGTGCGGACAAAAGCAGGACACTCCGAAATAGGTTTTTCAGGGTTGGGAGATCACGTTGCATGAAACACTCCTTGTCGTAGGGAAACTCTAGAAGGTGACGCCGGACACCAGCGCGATATTGCAATACGGCTGGCACTCGCCCGTGCGCACCACGGCGCGGGCCTTGCGGCTGAGCTGCTTGAATTCTTCATGGCTGACCAAACGGCGCTCGCCCAAGGCGGCCTGTTCGGTCAACACATTGAGTGGCGTCAACGCAGGTGGCTGCTTGAGCAGGATTTCCTCGGCCAACACGTGGCTTTCTACCTGCATCTCGCTGAGCACAATGCGCAAGGTGCTGATGAAATCCGGAATGCCTTGCGTGAGCGCCAGGTCGATCAACTCGACGCCTGGCGGCACTGGCAGGCCGGCATCACCGATCACCAGGATGTCACCATGGCCGAGGGATGCGATCACGCGTGACAGCGCAATATTGAGCAATGGTGTCTTTTTCATGAGGGCATAAAACCTTGTACGTCCTGCAGCGTAGGAATAGAGGGTTGGGCGCCGGCCCGCGTGACCGACAGCGCGGCTGCGACCTGGCCAAACCGGATAGCCTCGGCTTCGCTTTTGCCATTGGCCAGCGCCGCGGCAAAGCCACCGACAAAGGTGTCACCGGCAGCCGTGGTGTCCACTGCCTTGACCTTGGGCGCCTGCAAGTGCTCGAAACCCTTGCCATCGGCGAACAACGCGCCTTGGGCGCCAAGGGTGATGATGACCTTGCCGGCACCCGCCTTGAGCAGTTGCATCGCAGCCACCTTGGCGCTGTCGAGGGAGTCGACCGTCACGCCACTCAGGGCGCTGGCTTCGCTTTCGTTGGGGATCAGGTAATCGATCGAGGCATACCATTCCTCCGGCAACGGGCCACTGGCCGGTGCCGGGTTGAGGATCACGGTCTTGCCCAATTCACGACCACGCTTGAGCGCATGGCCAACCGTGTCCATCGGCACTTCCAACTGGCAGACGATGACGTCCGCTGCCTGCACGACCGCGTCAGCCGCCTGCAACGACGCGGGCGAAAGCTCACCGTTGCTGCCGGCCACGATCACGATCGCGTTCTGGCTGCTGTCATCTACTACGATCAACGCCACGCCGCTGGAGCCATCCACGGTGCTGACGGCCTGGCAATCGATGCCCTCCACCAGCAATGCATCACGCAATTGAGCGCCGTAGGCATCCGTGCCCACACAACCGATCATCGCCACCTCAGCGCCAAGGCGCGCGGACGCCACCGCCTGGTTGGCGCCCTTGCCGCCCGGCACGGTGGAAAACGTCTGGCCGATCAAGGTTTCACCGGCGCGCGGCAAGCGACTGGCGCGGGTGACCAAGTCCATGTTCAAGCTGCCTATTACCACTACTTTTGCTGGCATACATCAGTACTCATCAATTCGGTTCAGCGGTATTGGGCGAACACACCGGCAAACGGCGCCGTCGACTCACGCAAAACAATGCTCGGCGTCACGATGCGCTGATCGATCGGCAGTTGGGGGGTTGCAATTCGTCGCAGTAAAAGCTCGGCCGCCGTCTCGCCCAGTTGCACGATCGACTGCCCGACCGTCGTCAGCGCCGGGTACACGTAGCGGCCCATTTGAATATCGTCAAAACCAATCACCGACAGCTCGCCAGGCACACGGATATTGCGTTCGGCTGCTGCACGCAACACACCGAAACCAATCATATCGTTACTGGCGAAAATCGCGCTGGGCGGGTTTTCCGACAGTAGCTGTACCGCTGCGGCATAACCACCGGTGCTGGTGAAATCGCTTTCCTGGGTGCGATTGGCCGCCACTTCCACACCCGCTTCACGCAGTGCACGGTGATAACCGGCCAGACGCATCTGTGCCACGCGGGTATGGCTGGGGCCACCAATGCAGGCGATGTCGCGGTGACCAAGCTCCAGCAAATGCCGGGTCGCCAGGTAAGCGCCTTGTTCGTGGTCGATGCGCACCAGGTCGACATCAATGCCGTCCAATGCGCGGTCGACAATCACCATGGGCGTGCGCACTGCGCTCAAGCCTGCGGCAAGGCCACTGTCGTCGCCGCCCACCGAGGTTACGATCAGGCCGTCGATGCGCTTTTCCAGCAGCACCCGCAGGTAGCTGCGCTGCTTTTCGGCGTTATCGTCGGAGTTGCAGAGGATCACGCAATAGCCATTACGCTCGCAGTAATCCTCGATACCCCGCGCCAGCTCGGCAAAATACGGGTTAAGGCTGTTGGGCACCAGCAGGCCGATGGTCGCAGTGGTTTTGGCCTTGAGCGAGCGCGCGACCGCGCTCGGCACGTAGTCCAGCTGCTTGATCGCCGCTTCCACCTTAATGCGCACAGGCTCGCTGACCGGCCGCGTCTTGTTCACCACATGGGATACGGTGGTGTAGGAGATACCTGCAAGCGCGGCCACATCCTTGATCGTTGCCATGGTTCAGCCCCGCCGACTGGCGCGCTGGCTGCGGTAGGTGTCGAGGACCACGGCAATCACGATTACGGCGCCGGTAATGATGCGTTTGGTTGGCTCTGTCGCACCGATCTGCGCAAGGCCGGCGGCCAGTACCGAAATAATCAGCACACCGAAGAAGGTGCTGATAACCGAACCACGCCCCCCCATCAGGCTGGTGCCGCCGATCACCACAGCGGCGATCACTTGCAGCTCCAGGCCGGAGCCGGCATTCGGGTCCGCCGCTTCCAGTCGGGAAATCTGGAACAGTGCCGCCACGCCGGCCAACAGGCCCATCAGGCTGAACACCAGGATCTTGTAAGGCTTGGGGTTGATACCGGCCAGGCGCACCGCCTCTTCGTTGGTGCCGATGCCGATCAGATAGCGACCGAATACAGTACGGGTCAATACCAACTGCGCAGCGATGATCACCAACAAGGCAATGATGAACGACGGCGAAATCCCGAAAGCCACCGGGTTCGACAGCCAGGCGTAGGAATCACCTATATAAGCGGTGCGCGAGCCCGTCATCTGGTAGGCCACGCCGCGCGCCATTTCCAGCACGCCAAGGGACACGATAAACGACGGGATGCGCCAAGCCACGGTGATCGAACCGGTGATGGTGCCCGCCAACGCGGCGCAGCCCATCCCCAGCAACGCCGCCGGCAAGACGCTCCAGCCCCAGCCGAGAATCGCCACACTGACCGCCGAGGCGGCCAATGCCAGCACCGAGCCCACCGACAGGTCAATGCCGCCGATGATCAGGATGAACGTCATGCCCACCGCCAGCACCATCA
The DNA here is from genome assembly GCF_030263855.1 of Pseudomonas sp. ChxA. Classification (NCBI taxonomy): domain Bacteria; kingdom Pseudomonadati; phylum Pseudomonadota; class Gammaproteobacteria; order Pseudomonadales; family Pseudomonadaceae; genus Pseudomonas; species Pseudomonas sp. ChxA. The sequence continues at coordinate 2,483,829 of NZ_JARPMK010000001.1, read as the reverse complement.
GGTCCGGGATCTGGTTGGCCAGGGTGCTGAAGGTGTCATAGGACAGGAAGTGGTCGCTGAGCACCGAGAACAGCGCAATCATCGCGAGCAAGGCGCCGGCCAGCCCCAGGTAGGTGCCCAGGCCGTAGAAGTTGCCGCCGGTTTTGCCCGGGGAAGAGGTGGTTTTCATGGGGTTTCCCTAAGCACTGCGTCATTGAGCAGCGCGTCACGTTTTTGATAGCCGGCAAAGGCGGCGGCGAGCAATTCGTCCTGGGTCCAGCTGTCGCGCTCGAAGGTCTCGATCAAGCGCCCGGCGGACAGCACACCGATGCGATCGCAGATCAGCATCAGTTCGCGCAGGTCACTCGACACCACCACCAGCGCTTTGCCCTGGCGCGTCAATTCGCCGAGCAAGGCATAAATGTCGAACTTGGCGCCGACGTCGATGCCACGGGTTGGCTCATCGAACAGCATTACCGCGCAGTCGCGCTCCAGCCAGCGGCCAATCACGACCTTCTGCTGGTTGCCACCCGACAACTCGGACACCAACTGCGCCGGGCTGGAGCTGCGGATGCGCATGGCGTCGATCTGACGCTTGGCCAGGGCAGTTTCGTCGCGGCTGTTCACCACGCCGCCACCGGAGATTTCCGGCATGTTGCCCAAGGCAATGTTGGCGCTGATGGATTGGGTCAAGAGCAGGCCTTCGCCCTTGCGGTCTTCGGTGATCAGCGCGATGCCGTGGCCCACCGCGTCCACCGGCGAGCGAATACTCACCACCTGGGCTGGCGAACCCAGGGCCACGGTGCCGCTGTCGGCCAGGTCGGCACCAAAGATAAGACGCAGCAGTTCAGTGCGGCCGGCGCCGATCAGGCCCGAAATGCCATAGATCTCACCGGCACGCACCTCAAAGGACACATCGCGAACCTTGTCCGAACGGGTCAAGCCTTTGACCGTCAGGGCCGGGCCGCCGATGGTGCGCGGCCCCAAGTCGATGTGCTCACCGAGCTCGCGGCCGACCATCAAGGTCACTAACTGTTCGCTGTTGTAGTTGGCCATCGGCTCGACGCAGACCAGTTTGCCGTCGCGCAGAACGGCAATGCGCTGGGCAACACGGGCGAGTTCTTCAAGCCGGTGGGAAATATAAATGATCGCCACGCCCCGAGCCTGCAGGCGAGTGATTTGTTCAAAAAGCATCTCGACTTCACGGGCCGTAAGCATGGCCGTGGGTTCGTCGAGGATCAGTACATGACAGTCGCCGATCAGGTTGCGGGCGATCTCGACCATCTGTTGATGGCCAATGCCCAGCGTGCCCACCAGGGTGTCCGGGTCGATCGCATCCAGGCCCACTTGGGCCATGGCTTCGATCGCGGCTTTACGCAGTTGCTTGCGGTTGATCCAGCCACAGTTCCTGGGCAGGTTGTCCAGGAACAGGTTTTCGGCCACGGTCAGGGTCGGCAGCAGGTTGAGTTCCTGCATGACCATGCGCACGCCCAGCTCTTCAGCCTGGGTGCGACTGCCGGGCCGGTAATCCTGGCCATTGAACTGCATGTGCCCGGTGGTCGGCGTGACCAGCCCGCCGATGATTTTCGACAAGGTGCTTTTACCTGCGCCGTTCTCACCGGTCAGCGCCAGCACTTCCCCACGATTGAGCGTCAGGGTGATGTCGGACAGCACCGGTTGGGCATAGGTCTTGCCGATACCGCTGACCGAGAGGACAGCGTTCGGGGCGGAAGATGACATAGGAAAATCTCCAGGCGCCCGCTCAGGACGAGCGGGCGCTGTTGGGTGCTGCCAGGATTACTTCTTAAGGACGAGTTCGACCGGGGTTTCGATCATGCCGTCAACCGCGTCGACTTTTTCACCCTTGACCAGCTTCAGCGCGTTCTGGATACCGAACACCGCTTGCTGGGCAGCAGCCTGGTCGGCCGTCGCGAGTACACGGCCGTCTTGCAGCATCGGCTTGATGGCTTCGATGTTGTCGTAGCCTACAACCAGTACCTTGCCGGCCTTGCCTGCACCACGCACGGCGGAGACGGCGCCCAGTGCCATGTTGTCGTTACCGGCCAGCAGTGCCTTGATATTCGGGTTTGCCTGGAGCATCGCCGCGGCAATCGAGTTGCCCTTGTCGATTTCCCACTCACCCGACTGGGTGGAAACGATTTTCATGCCAGCGGCATCCATCGCATCCTTAAAACCTGCGGTACGTTGCTGGGCGTTGGTGGTGGTGGATACACCTTCGATGATGGCGACTTCATCACCCTTGGTGAGGTGCTTGGCCAGTTCCTCACCGACCAGGCGCGCGCCCTTGCGGTTGTCAGGGCCAACGAACGGAATATCCAAGGATTTGCTTTTCAGCACATCCACGTCCAGGCGGTTATCGATGTTGACGATCTTGATGCCTTTGTCCGAGGCTTTTTTCAGCACCGTCACCAGCGCCTTGGAATCCGCCGGAGCAATCACGATGGCGTTTACTTTGGCGAGGATCATCTGGTTGACGATATCGATCTGCGCGCTGGTATCGGTTTCGTTCTTGATCCCGTTGGTGATCATGTCGAAATCAGCGGCGTGGTCTTTTTGATACTTCTTGGCGCCGTCCTGCATGGTCACGAAGAATTCGTTGGCGAGGGACTTCATCACCAGGCCGACCTTGGGTTTGGCGGCGGCGTCATCGGCAAAAGCAGAGGAAAGGGGCAGAGCAGCGGATGCGGCAGCAAGCACAGCGACAGCAAGAAGACGTCCAGCAAATGGCAGCTTCATGGGTTCACTCCGATCTTATGATTATTGTGAGCAACGCTTGCACTATGAAACATCTCGCAAACGTTTGCGTTGATCAAACTATGAGAACCTTGTCGAGATTTGTCAACGGGTGAACTGCGCCTTTCATCCAAGCTCTCGGTTACCTTCCCTTACGCTCTGCGGGTCGCAGGATTAAATGTCAACGTCTCTCAGACGCTCTCTAAAACGACAGGCTGTGACGCTTTAGTCATACAGCAACTGTTGATATTCCATCATAGTTTTCGGACAACCGAACGCAATATTGCCTTGCCGTTCGGAATGCCGGACAACCACGCTGGAAAATCCTCTTAAATATCAATATAAATTGTTTTAAATCAACACGTTAATTTATAAACGCGAAGATCATTGGCTTGGTACAAATCCTGCTCTTTCTAAGCACCTTGGGCGTTCAGAACCGCCCGGGTGTTCTCGGTGAACCTGCTACAGCACTCATCAAAAACCAGAGAGAAAAATAATGAAATCTGCACTGAAAACTTTTGTTCCTGGCGCCCTCGCCCTCCTGCTGCTGTTCCCCGTTGCCGCCCAGGCAAAGGAAGTTGAAACCAAGACCAAACTCTCCAACGTGGTGATCCTCGCCACGGGCGGCACCATTGCTGGCGCCGGCGCCAGTGCGGCCAACAGTGCCACCTACCAGGCGGCCAAAGTCGGCATCGAACAACTGATCGCCGGCGTGCCTGAGCTTAGTCAGATCGCCAACGTACGCGGCGAACAAGTAATGCAAATTGCGTCCGAAAGCATCAACAACGAAAACCTGCTGCAACTGGGTCGCCGTGTTGCCGAGCTGGCCGACAGCAAAGATGTGGACGGCATCGTGATCACCCACGGTACTGACACCCTGGAAGAAACCGCTTACTTCCTCAACCTGGTGGAAAAAACCGACAAGCCCATCGTGGTGGTCGGTTCCATGCGCCCAGGCACCGCCATGTCGGCCGACGGCATGCTCAACCTGTACAACGCCGTGGCCGTAGCCGGCAGCAAAGACGCGCGCGGCAAGGGCGTGCTGGTGACCATGAACGACGAGATCCAATCGGGTCGCGACGTGAGCAAAATGATCAACATCAAGACTGAAGCGTTCAAGAGCCCGTGGGGTCCGCTGGGCATGGTGGTTGAAGGCAAATCCTATTGGTTCCGCTTGCCTGCCAAGCGTCACACCATGGATTCCGAATTCGACATCAAGACCATCAAGAGCCTGCCGGACGTTGAAATCGCCTACGGTTACGGCAACGTGAGCGACACCGCTGTCAAAGCCCTGGCCCAGGCTGGCGCCAAAGCCATCATCCATGCCGGTACCGGCAACGGCTCGGTGTCCTCCAAGGTGGTGCCTGCCCTGCAGGAACTGCGCAAGCAAGGCGTGCAGATCATTCGCTCTTCCCACGTGAATGCCGGCGGTTTCGTTCTGCGCAATGCCGAACAGCCTGACGACAAGTACGACTGGGTGGCCGCACATGACCTGAACCCACAAAAAGCCCGGATTCTGGCGATGGTTGCCCTGACCAAGACCCAGGACAGCAAAGAGCTGCAACGGATGTTCTGGGAATACTGATCCCCGGTAACACGCGTAGAGGCGGGTTTACCCGCCTCTACCTCTCCTCTTACACCTCGATACAACTCCCCGCGCTGCATAACCCCGCTCAAATCGCTGCCAGACAAACCACCTGAATTTTAAGCAGTTGCGAAAATCGTAACAGTTAAATACTGTATGCCCGTACAGCACACTAAGGAATACTCCGTGGCAACGTCCTCTTCCGCAGCGCCGACCCTACCTGATGCCTACGCACGCCTTGCCGTGCGCGTGCAAAAAATCATCAATTCGACCAATGCCCAAAAAGCCAAGGCGGCCTTGATCTTCCGCTTGCCGGATGAGCCGGAGGACGAATGGGCGCGCTTGCTGGAGGAGATTGCGGAGAACGACAACGTCACCCTCGCCTACCGGGATGACGGCGGCGTGCAGATTTTCTGGGTTGTGCCGAAGGAAGATTGATTCAATGAGTGGCCGTTTTATTGCTGTTTTTTGCCTGTTTTTTGCCGTTACAGCCCACGCCCAGGCGCCTCGAACCTTCAGCGAGGCCAAGAAAGTCGCCTGGAAGCTCTACGCCCCGCAATCCACGGAGTTCTACTGTGGCTGTAAATACACCGGCAACCGGGTGGATTTGAAAGCCTGCGGTTACGTACCGCGCAAAAATGCCAACCGTGCCGCACGCATCGAATGGGAACATATCGTCCCGGCGTGGCAAATCGGGCATCAACGCCAATGCTGGCAAACCGGCGGGCGTAAAAACTGTACGCGCCATGATGATGTGTTCAAACGCGCCGAGGCGGACCTGCACAACCTGGTGCCGAGCATCGGCGAGGTTTATCTGCATGCGTAACGAAAATTGAGAAACGTTGACACAACCTAGGGCTATTCACTCTTTTCACTCAACAAGAGGGGCTTCGGCTTTCCCCCTTGGAGCCTTTTCCATTCTGCTGGTGTTGCAGCTGCGGCTGCGAGGGTCTCTCTGCCACTTAGCAAAAGAACTTTGCCTATCACCGACGCCGCTAACCAACGCTTTGAGTGGCAATTTCTTGATCCACACGCGCTGGAACACTGGGGATCACTAAGAAGCAATTCAGAGGTTTTTATAACCGACGTCCTTCCTTTGGTTAAGTCAGTTGGCCTGTATAGCTTGGATTGCGCTTACATTGAGCTAGGGGCGAATAGCTGCATACAGACGTATACAAGCCTCTATGGTGTAGACCCGGGGTTAGGCGCACAGCATAGCTAGCCCTTCGCAGGCAGTAAGCTAAGGCAACGGAGCCCTCCAGCCTAAGTCAGTCGCGAAGTCTCTAGATGGAGTGGCTGCATTAGGGATACACCGAAGGCATTCAGGATCCTGCTCCAGACGTAAAAATGAGGCTTAAACCCGGAGTTGGGATTGAGTCAAATGACCACTCGTCTGGTTTTAAAGATGGTAATGATAATCGTACGCAACAAAAAGATCTTACAGTTTATATCTTTTATATGGGTGAAAACTCTAATCAGATTGTCAATTCTTACTAATTATTCAGAAATAGACACTTGGAATATAGATCAAAAAAACGGCTAGCTTGCTTACCCTCCCCAGGAATGTAAGGAGTGAAGAGCACACAAGGCCTGTTAAAAACCATTTAAACGTTCCTACAAATAAACTCATCAATCCACGCCATTAATATAATGATTGTAATTACAATATTCACATATTTATTTCAGAAATAATATTTCCGCTAATCCTCTATACGCAGCTTATTCAAAAGAAGCAAAAACAAGTCCTTGAAATTTTCAACTCCTCTTAATAGCATTCCGCTCGTGAACCATCGCAGCTTCCACTCACTCTCGCTTATCAGCGCGGGTTGAACGCATGCAAAGAAAAAAATTTCAAGGCGTAGCTCTAAGCGATGAAAAAGAAATTTGTTAAGGGCGTGAACTGGTCGGGCGGCATGATTAACACCTATGTTATTGTGAATGATGGAATTTTGGGCGAGCAGTCAATAGTTGTCGCCCCTAGCCTGTATCTACTTGAAAAAGCAAAGGCCGGTGCTAGTGCGAAAACTCTAGAAAGTACGGCGTCAGACCTATGCGGCTACTTCAAGGATCTTCACGCGAAAGAGATTGATTGGCGGTACGTAACTGACAGCCAAATCTCCAGCTATCTTGGTAAAACTTTACGTCAGAAGAAAATATTATCCGAGAACAGTATAGAACGAAATATTGTAAGCATTAAAGATTTTTACAAAACCGCCGAGAACATTGGAATTTTAGACACTGAAATTTTTCTCAGCTATGAATACTCTTCCGAACCTAGCTCTAAACAACAAGAAGTGCGCGGTGCAAAACCAAAGCTCCAACTGTTCAGACAATACATCCACAAAGAAATTTTTGCGGATTTACTCTCTTCTATAAAAGCAAAAACACCTTTTGTGAGAGAGCGAGATGAGCTTGTATTAAAAATAGGATTTCATTGCGGACTTCGATCAAGCGAAGTTACCTCCCCTCTCAACCTGAACACTAAGACAATTCGCAAAGCTCTAAAAGAAGCTATGGAGCGCGACGAATTAGGCGTAACACTACCTATAATTGGGAAGGGGAATAAGCTTCGATATGTAGATTTTAACCCTGAAATAACGCGAGCCATCAAAAATTTTCTAGAAGGTCGTCGCTCAGAAGTTCCAGACGGACATCTGATATGCAGTTTTAATGGAGGACTTTTATCGGAGTCTCATGCAAGCAGAGTGTTCAAGTCGGCAAAAGACTGTGGACTAGCAAGGATTAAAAAAACAGTTACCAAATACAATAAAGCCAAAAACGATCTAGAATCGGAATATATGATTAGCTTTGAATCTGCAAAAACGCTTGTATTTCATTCTTTACGCCACACTTATGCAACTAATCTAGTAAAGCATTGTTACAAGCTACGAATAGATCCATGGGTGTATGTTAGAGATCAAATGGGCCATGAAAAGCGTGAAACCACAGAGAGCTATATTATATTCGAAGCAAATATTCATGCGAGGGACGCAATACGTACAGATCTATCTATTGAAGACGAGAATTATTAATGCAAAATCCAAGAAATCCAGCGACTGAGAAGCAAACTAAAAAGCAAAAAGATCCTATGCAGATTCCTCTCACTACCTACGAAATATACATCTCAGGAAAAGATGCTGGTCAGAAAAATAACCTTGTACTGCGCGTACCAGAAAATCTTAAGCGCGATCCTTTATGCAGCGTATTGATTAACTATACATCTGCGGTCATTGCCAAAAAAATCAATAAAACCTCCATTGGTTTTCTGTACCTTTTCATCCGCTTCTTCGCCTACCTTGAAATTAAATTCTCTAACTGCCGAACTCTTCCGAATTCAGTTCTACAAGAGTACAAAGGCTATTTGGTGACAGAGGAAAAGATCGGGGCAAATTCACTACGCACTTACTTAAGTATATTCAGAACAACTCTGAACTGGGCAGTCAACCATCCAGAGTATTTCAACAAACTGTCCACCAAGTCCCGAAGGCATCTGATTAGTACGGTTTCGAAAATACCGTCGATACCGCAAGCCCCTAGAAAACCGAGGAAAGGGCTATCAGGAATTGTAGAGAGTGTCCAGTACGATGACCACACCCTCTTAGATTCTTCAAATAGATTCTGCACTATCTATCTTAAAATAATTAATGAACATCGCCAGGAACTACTAGAAGATCCGACGGTTCAAGAAATTGTATCAGCCGTGCTGGAAACGAGAGATTTGCAAAGATGCACCTGGAAGCGAACAGCACTTGACCACGATTATTATCTCCCCCTTTTCAATAGCATATTAGATTCAACATCCTTAACTCTTAAAGAAAGACTCTTGAGCTCGGATAAAATTTATAGATTGCTTAGTGAGTCACTCAAAAGACCGTTGGGTATCTATGAAATGAATGAGTTACTGAAAACCAGCATGACTAATGATGGACGGCTCAAAAGAAACAAACCTAAATTTAATGGAGAAGCTCAGCTTCATGTCACATTTGAGTCGCTGGATTATCGATTCCTCTTGGAACCCGGAATCTCAGAGGAAGTTTGTATAGGATGGCTCTTAGCAGCAGACAGAGTTCAAGAGTCGGGATTAATGAAAATGCTATTACCCGATATATTAATCACTCGAAGCCACGCGGCTGCCAATTTCCTGAAAAACCGCAGCGCAAAAAAACATAGACAAACAACAGCTCACAAAGAAAATACCCGCCAGTATAAGTGCTTAAAAAACTTCCACAAATTAAGAACAATCTTCAATAAAAATTTTCCGAACGAGGCCTCTTTTAATGTCTTCAGCAGCGAATCTACCTTTGAATGCTTGATCAATATAAACTCACTACCCTATAGGTTGATTTGTCTTGCCGGGATGGCCAACTCTGCACTTAACTCGGAATTATTAAAAAGAGACCCAAAGATACGACCTTTTCTGGAATTGGTACAAGAGGTGAACAGACTCAATTTAATTCACCGCATGGACGGACTTGAATACCAAAGACAAATAAATGTCAGTGAAAACAAAAAAACAACGGACGGAGCATGGGAGGACATTATTAATTCCCCACGCTTCAATATTCCCTTGGGCGCTTTTTCACAATCTAGAGCCATAATTAGTAGCGAGAAATTCGATCCCACCTCGTCCTACGATAGATATTCGCTTACGGTCGTAGATGCGGATAACACTGCGCATACACCTCGCGTGAAAATGGAAAGCTATACATCCAAAAGCGAGACGCCGCACCGTGCGGGTAAAAGGACAGCATTTGCGAAAGAAGTAGGTTCGCTGATGGAGCAAGATGCTAGAAAAGTCGCGTTATTTATGTCGCGAACCGAAACTTTATCTTACCAGGAAATAAAACATCATCTGGGTTGGGCTGCCGATATCGGGAGCCAGGAAGATATTGAAGCCTTCAATACTATAGTCAGCCTAGCTGAAACCAATGGCTACAACTTCACGCCATTTGGTTCTCTTAATCATAATGAGAAACGATACTTTATAGACTCCCCAATCACTGTCGCTTTAATGCTTTCATACAAAGAAGAATGTGAACGTGTTGTGGCCGAAACCACCAATTACGAACTCTCGCTCTCCTTAAGCATTCAAGGCTCGTACATAAGTGAGGCAATGAAGAAAATTAGTGCTTCAAGCCAAATACTAGGAAAAGAGCTCTATGAAGGAACGACTTTTCCCCGACCAATACTATATTAGAGCTCGACGATGCAAAAATTTAAAAAAGTAAATAATTTCGGTGACCCAATCTTTCATATCCACAACCATTTTGATGATAAAATTGCAGCGCTCCCTTTTGAGTGGAATTGCAGCAAAAAAATAATCAAATATGGGCAAATGCTTTTCGTTAATAGCACATACGTGAATAACTTTGCGGATGACGAAAACCGAATCGTAGTTTCACGTTTTCCAACTGCCAAAAATGGTAAGGACTACATTCAAAAAATTTGTGAATACTGGCATTCTATTCATCCCGACATCGCTTTATGGGATTGGAGCAGGCAGGACATAATCGAGTTTGTAAGGATGCAGATGGTGAAGGAGGCAACTACGTCGCCTATAGCTCCACTATACGCTTCTCACGCGCTAAAAAATTACTGTATGTTTATAAACCAGAGCCGGAATCAACATACCCAAGGTACTCTACCTGACGGTTTTCAGTTCAACATTAACGACCAAACTCGACGGGACATTATGGAGCCGTTGCTGTTAGAGCGCGGACTAACATATGAAGAATGGCAGGATGGTGACTCGTACGGCATGATTCCACTACCTATCGCCTCTGTTTTGCTCGCCAATGCAATCGAATTACTTGAAAGCAAGGAAGCTGTCGCAGCTTATTCTTTTTTCTCCGTATGGCGTAGACATACTGTTCACCCGTCGAACTGCTTTTGGAAAAAGTCAGGTAGTAAGCTTGACCGGTTACAACGCTACTTTAGAGATAGGCATTCAGAAAATCTCCTACCTATAGATAAAGATTTTGGCGAAACCTTTCAAGAGGCAGGGCTGGGCGACCTTACTAAATTGCCATGGAAAAGTGTCGGCGGATTAAGTGAATTTTGCAAGAACCTGATGAAGGCGTCTCTAACAATTCTACTGCTACTAAGCGGCTTTAGAATATCAGAGATAGTGTCTTTACGATTTTGCGATTATGAAAAAAAACATGGCGAATGGGTTTATAAAGCAAGCATTTTTAAAACCCGCGAAGGTTTACGAGTACCGCGAGTTTTGCATGACTTAACCGCTTTAGCGGCTAAGTGCTTACAAGATATTAGCTATCTTGACCCCGAAAAATATAGCTTGAACTTTTTTCACCGAGGGTTCATGGAAGGTGCCGCCACAGCCGCACTTCAACTTGAGGAAAACATACAGCAATGGGCCTTAGGAACTTCGTCATTTAACCTCAAAACAGTTTCAAAGTGGCTCAACGATTTTTATCAAAATTTTACTTTGAACGATTTTCCAATCCTAAAGAAAGAATGTGAAAGAATTTCGCCCCATCAATGCCGCCACACTTGGGCTGCGTTCGCTCTTCGTCGAATGGACGGGAATGTTGAGGAGCGTATTCGCGAGCACTTCTTACATAGCTCCGGTTCTTCTATGACTAAAGCTTATACTAAACTCAAACTGAACGAGGCTATTAAAAACAGTTTAGAGGAAGATTATTCCCAAGAGGTAGTAATGCGCATTGCCAAGACCGTTTTGGGTGATCGCTTCACTGGGCCTGCCGCAAGAAGAATCATTAAGGCTGTTGGTAACATCTCAACGATAACCTGTGAAGAACTCGACACAAAAATTCAAGATATCTCCTCTAAAATTGAACGATTTTCGGCTACAGAGTGGGGCTTTTGCGTATTCTTTAAAGGCTCTGAGAAAACGGCTAAATGCTATGATCCTGTCAGCCGTCTTCCTGATATTGATGGCGGAAGTGGCCCAACCATTTGTCCGACATGTCCAAATGGTATGCATAACCCACTCCAAGAGAAAAACCTTATACGGGTGGGTATTCAACACCAACACATTTCCAATACTCATCCGATTAAGGCTATTGGAAAGCTGAGTGCCGACATTGTACAAAACATCAAAAAACGACTTGAAGGAAAGTAATGGACTTCTCATTAGCAACATTCTACAAACCTTTAGTCGACGAAACGCCGCCCGACTGGGCGAAATCCACTACAACCTTGAAATTATATAGAGAGGTTATCGTACAGCGAAACCAGATTCTGAAAGCAATTAACTTAGGGGTTGCCAGCTCTATCAAAGACAGGCGTCTTATAGCAAAAAAAATTGCAGAAGCCTGCGGATTTAGCCCAAGCATACTTTCTGCTAGGAGACAACCGGATATCTGCAAGCTAATCATTGAGCTAAATGAAGAGTTGGAACTTGCTGTTAATAGCATTGATGCCAACTCAAACAAAAGCGGTCGAATTCGAACAAAAAAGGAAATTGAGATTATATCAAAGTTTCAAAAGGACGAGTTATCTCGAATTACTAATTTGAAGCTAGCTGAGGCTATGACTGCGGCCATAAATAATTTATCCATTCAACGATCACGAAACCAGGCCAATACAATTATTAAGCTAAAAGTAAAGATAATGGAATTAGAGCAAATCATCGAAAGGCAAGCCATACAGCTCCAGACTACTTTCAAGCTAGTCGAATAATCGAGCGACCGTCCCACCATGGGGTGCCATCATGAATACGTTCCAGCCAGAATCGCAATTCCCCCCTTATATTGTCTAAACATTATTAGATAAGCCTCTAAGCGGCATGGACTTAGAGGATTTGAAAGCCATATAGCGGTACGCAACATCTCGGGTGAGCAAAAAAGAGTAACGTGCCAGACTAAAAATAATTACTCAAAGCTCCGGTCGCTCATTCAATTGCCTTTCATACGTACCTATCTCTGACAACCATGGACAATGTCGATGCCCCGTGGAGTGACACTACTCCTAAAATAACTGCTCAACCTCAAACGCCATTACTGGCCAGTGAACAAGCTTTGTATGTCGAGGTTGGGATTTGGCATGAATTTATCCAATACGCTTTTCAGTGGATGCCCGCCAAGGTTTTGCCGTGGTATCTTAAAATCACGGACATCACAACGACCCTGGCTTGTAGTTACCTAGAAATGCCTGGAGTCGTATGAGTGTCGACTTTAGATGTGCCTCCACTATCCCGCTAATATAAAATCGACAACTTAAAGCTCATGGATGGGCTTGCATGGACAACGGCAAGCATCATGGGAGAGCTTGGGTATACAATACTCAGCCCTGATTTCTAATTCGATCAATAATGAAAAATCTGTTTTACGTATTAGCCCTGTCCCTATCCACGATCAATCCTGCCCTTTCAAATCCCCCCGCCACATTTTCCGAAGCCAAAGTCATAGCCAAGCAGAAGGTTTATCTAGATCAGGCAAATAGCACTCAAGGCGACCTGTACTGCGGCTGCCAATGGACTTGGGTTGGGAAGTCTGGTGGCCGTATCGACGCTGCCTCCTGTGGGCTTCAAGCCCGCAAGCAAGAAACCCGAGCGCAGCGCACTGAGTGGGAACACATGGTTCCAGCATGGACTTTCGGTCATCAGCGACAATGCTGGCAGAGCGGTGGTCGCGAACACTGCGTCAGTGACGACCCTGTTTTTAAGGCAATGGAAGCCGATCTGTTCAACCTCTACCCTGCGGTTGGAGAGGTCAATGGCGACCGCAGTAATTTCAATTATGGAATGGCTACCCAGGTCGCACCACAGTATGGACAGTGCAAAACCAAAGTCGATTTCGAGCAGCGTGCGGCTGAACCACGAGACGAAGTGAAGGGTTTGGTAGCAAGGACAACCTTCTACATGTTCGACCGGTACAACCTTAATATGTCTCGCCAGCAGCAACAGCTTCTGATGGCATGGGACAAGCAATTTCCGGTTACGCCTTGGGAAAAGGAGCGAAATAACCGTATCACCGCGATCATGGGGCATCCCAATCCTTTCGTGACTAAAGAACGGAGTTGGACTCATGGCTATAAGCCGGTGGGTGACGGAGTGGTCATCGGCATTACGGCAAAGTCGGCGCAATCACCAAAAACAACAACCGCATCACGCTCTGAGTCAGCCGGGTACATCATTGGCAATAGTAAAAGCCACGTTTACCATCTACCTGAAGGTTGCCCAAGCTACGACAAGGTGTCCTCGAAGAACCAGGTAACCTTCGACTCAGAATCCGCTGCTAAATCTGCGGGCTACCGAAAGGCAGGGAACTGTAAATGAAACAGCAGACTAAATGACCACGAAAACCGAATCCCCTGCCCCGTTCCTACAATCGGGCGACACGGCAGTTCTCTTCGACGGCACATGCAAGCTCTGCAACGGGTGGGCGCGGTTCATCATCCATTATGACAAGGCTCACCGAATTCAGCTCGCTGCAGTTGAGTCGCCTGAGGGTCAAGAGCTTTTGAGGTGGGCCGAGCTGCCGCAGGACAAGTTCAACACCATTGTTCTCATCTCAAACAACAAGGTTTCCATACGTTCTGAGGCGATGTTCGAGATTTTAGGTCGCCTAAATGCCCCGTTACGCTGGCTCACAGCTGCACGCGTTGTACCAGCAGCCATGCGAGATTGGATGTACGACAAGATCGCGGTAAATCGCTATCGGTTGTTTGGTCAGTACGACTCCACCCACCTTCCAGCGGCAGATCACGATAAGCGCTTCTTGAAAGCAAACGTCGCAGTGGTTCACTAGACCTCAGATTCAGGCGTCAGGGTCGGTGATATATGATCGAACGCATGATCTTTTCGTTTTCCGCTTTACACATATCGCGAATGCCTTCTATTGCTGAAGGGGGCATTCGCGCCTCTGCAGCATCTGAAAAAAAAATCCTCCATCCAGCTCAAGTTTCGCCAAAACACACCGTTTTCAATTGTATGTACACGGTGAGAAACGAGCCTTGACCGAATCAAAGCCTGCATCCATTCAGATTCTGCGGGGAGCGATATCGTTTCCCGAGACGATCCTGGGCAACCGTCAGCGGAGAACCTGGGAACGACTGATTAGTTACATTGAGTCATCCGACTCACCTTCCGCATTCGATAAGGCAGCATCCCACGTCGAAGGCTATGTGCACGCGCTTGTCGATAGTGACCAGATCCACGTTTCTATCGAACGAGATCTGTTGATCATCGAAGCGGTCGACGCCTGGCGATGCACCCGTACTGAATCGAACACTTCGCCTTATCTGAACGCCCCAGGAAAACCATGACTTCCTTTTTTAAACGCTACGCCGACGGCGGAACATCAGACCGGCACATCCATATGCCGCAGCGTCTTCTGCCCACGACCGTCAGTCATTGTCCCATCGAGGTCTTAGTGGGCCACTGGGAAAAGTATCTCGTAGATCCCTCCTCCGCTCATGAGCATTGTCCATGGGCAGCGCGATTCGTTATGGGCATGCCAGTGCCAACCTGGTCGCGCGGGCTGGAATGGAACATCGGACAGAAGTCTCGCTTCATCTCAGCAGTATGGTCAGGTGGGGATCTGGGGAGCTACCTCACGAATGACTGGTACGAGCCAGAGATCGCTGGCAGGGCGTTGGCCGAAAACAGCGAGATTCTGGTTGATGGTCAGCAACGCCTGCACAGTCTTGAAGAGTATTTCCTAGACCGCCTTGCAGTCCCAGACGCGCAAGGACAGCCGAGGATTTGGTCTGAGCTTGGCAACGGCGAAAGGAGACGCTTTCTGTCGACGATCTTTACTCATGCGAGGGTGTCTTCTGAAGACGAGGTGGCATTGCGCAGGACATACGATCTTTCCGCGCTGGGCGTAGTGCCGCGGTCATTTGATCAACGAGCTGTACGGTAACCTTTGCATTTCCAGTAGTCGGGCGTACCCCTCCGGGGGAGGCTGTCGTAAACCGAGCCCCGCTACGCTGGGTCTCGGCCCTTCGGGTTTCCATCCTTACGCTCTTCGACCATCATGGTCTGCGCGCTCCGCTTGCAGAGCGATCCGACTCACCTTCTTGCTTGGACATTGGCTACCGCTCCCACATACTGCTGAGCATCCGATCAAAGATGAGGCCGGGCAAATGGGTTGGCTATTTTGGAAAGACAAGCGCCCCGAGTGGGTTCAGGTGGAAGAACGGGAATTCATCAAGGCTGCGAACCGCTTAAAGACGCTTCAGGTCACGCCTCGTGGTGGCATGAGGATTGACCCTGAAGAGATTCGAGACCAGATTTTTTCCGCCCGAGAGCTGTATAAAGGCTTGGTTAAGAAATAGCTTTCGCTAGGGATTAACCACGTTGCGGTGCAGATAAAGGCCTGCGATTCAGGTACAAAACGTCTACGACCTAAAGCCATACCACGGCAGGAGCAGCTAGGCGGACTTCCGAAAACTGGTCTGCCTTCCTCGCCTGCTTACACAGAGATTTGATCCTGTCGCCTAGACAAGCCTTTCGTGGTCTAGGTCGTAGCAACCTCATCCGGAATTTGCAGCTATGTTTCGGTTAGCCTTCCATATCGCAGTGCTGCACTCTGTGCTGAGACATCTCGTGCATCGCGCCGGGGTAGACATATAGGAAGCGCCAATGCTTAAGAAAGCGATCAAATTCCTCTGCGACTCTTTACTGGAAGACTTCGGCCAGCCGGCGACCCTGATAAACTTGCTTCGTGCAGACGTCGGCCTGAACAGGCACTTGGTCGAACATAAAAAGGGTATCAGCGCAAGCGAAGTGGTGCGCTGGAACGATTTTGGCGACTTGGGGTACGAAACCAGTCGGATGTACCGACGGAGGCTCAACGGATGGACACGCTCCCCTGGCTCGTATCAAAACTACGGCTCGACCAGCCTAGTCAGAGAGGATCTTCTAAGCTTGGGTACAGTTAGGGAGATCCAGCGCTGGAACTGTGACATTCAGCAGATCGACGGCTTTTCCGCGTCGAAGTCAGAGCTGCGCAGGTTCAAAAGCATGGACGCCATGGTTGAGCGCAACTCGCAGCCAATGATCACACCTGTTACCCAAGAAAAGCTTGAAGAGAATCTCCGATGGAACGAGATCCGGATCATCTCTAGAGAAGATCACGATTACTTCTCCACTTGGGAATGGGACGGACGAGTGTTCTTGATCAACAGTGGAGGCTCCCATCACTTCGCAGCGGCTAAGTACATCGCGAAACGCATCGGGGTCAACGTTCCACTCAAAGGTCGGTATAAGGTTTACGGAATTAATCAGCTCGCCTTGGCGAGCCTAAGACGCGATTTCGACATGTTTGTGTTCTCATGGCACTGCAAACAGCAAATGGACTTTCACAGAGCCATGCAGAGATTTGAGGCAACCTACTACTGGAAGGATCTCCCACGTCCATACACTGACCAGGCGGCGATTTTCCTGCCTAAAGCGGAGAAGCGCGCTGGGAAGGTATCTGAGGTACTGCGTGAGGCTGGATTTCAGGATTTAGGCCTTTATCTCCAGAAGCTGGCTGCTGCTACGGCTCAACATGTCTCGGTCGTCTAGCAGCCCTATGTGCATCTAAACGCCGCATTTCAGCCTGCCATTGAGTCAGAAATTCGTCCCAGTTATAGGCGTACGGGCCATCGAACAGACGCGTCGAGCCGGTGCTCGCTTGCAGAAAGCGCTCACGCCATGGCTGGGGAATACCTGCCTTGCGCACAATGCTGATACCGGAGCTGTGGCGCTCAATCAGAACTGCTTTGCGGGAAGCATCCAATCGTCGCCTGGATGATTCTGGTTGCCGAGCGCTTGGTCATGTCGGATAGCGGGAAGCCGCTGGATTGGTTTAGCTCTCTTCCGTCTGCCATGGATGGTTGGGGTGCAAGCCTCTGACACGCCGCTGGCTTGTATTGATGACCACCTATTTGATCCTTCCTGTGCCAGCGACTCGCTATCGCAAAATAAGTCTGACCAGTTATGCTGCGGTAGGAACCAGCCAGGGATCGGAGCTGCAATGGCCATGAACGATTATCCAAAGCGTGTCTGGGACAACATCATTCCGCTTTCTGTAGGCGATACCTTGCCAAAAGCCTTTGAGGAATGGTCTTTCACTGAGGTCATCCGCGATCATGAGCATCCTACTGAGACGTGCGAGCTATGTGATCAGGAGTCGCTCCGGTACCAATTTGAGATCCGGAATGCTCTTACGACGCAGACGCTTTGGGTAGGCTCGCAATGCATACTTAGATTCGGCGTATCGGTATTTGAAGCGGGTCAGCGCCTCTCTGCATCCGATACCAAGAAAAAGCTGGAGCGACTCACCGAAAAAATGCGGGGGGAGTCATGCGTGAAGGCCCTACAGCGCTTGGCGATATCGGAACAAAATCCAATTCTCTCTAAGGCACTGGCCTACTACCAGCTCAATAAAAACCTGTCACCGAAATTTGCGTTCGTGGTCTTCTGGAGGCTCAAGGCCAATCAAATCGATCACAGCCCTTCTTTCTTCAAGGTCAATCTGAAGCGCCTCAAATACCAGCAAGATCTTCAGGCGATGGAGCTACAGCGCGTGCAAATGATCTGGCCTGCGCTGTCATCCTCTCAAAGAAACATGGCAATCCGGATGGGGCATAAAGCACCTGCAGTGTAGTGAGTTGCCCACGGTGAGCCGCTCACTGCCTGCGCATAGCGCTGATCGCGAATATCGATGCCATGCAATCGGTGTTAGCTTTGACTTGATTATGGTCAGACAGGGGTACGGCGCTGCACACCCGAGGGTGACTCGACGAGTCATGGTAAGCGGCGACCTATCCCGCCAGACCCCTGAAGCATTTCCTCAACGAACTCATTCGAGCTCTCCAGTTCGCTCTAGATCTCGTCGAATACCGGCTAAAGTGCTGGATGGGTACCTGAAGCTCTCAGCTCGGAGATGAGCCGTAGGAATTCTTGCCCCTGGGCCATTGGCATCTGGATGTTGCAGTAGACAGTGTCTTTGGTATCGCGACTCACATGTCCTCCGTATTCCAAGTCGTACGTTAGCCGAATCGAGAGCAAAAGCGACACAACTGGCTGGGAGCACCCTACGGGACTGCTGTCCTGAACAAAGCCGCTTTCGCGTCTCTGCCCTGCGGGCTTCCATCCTTGCTTCTGTGGCTGCGCCGGCGCGCTCCGCTTACATTTAGATCGGTCATGTAGCTAGCGCAACCTCGGAGACAGAAATTTTTAGGGTGCTATGCCTCCGTGTCGAAGTCATCTGCACGCATCAGGCCGGCATCATTCAACATATCTAATGGTGCGCCGCATTTCCAATCAGTGGCGCCAAGAGGCAAAGCCATAGGCTGTTCCTAATGCCGGAATTTCGTAAACTGCGCTGCAAGACGTCATCCAAACCTCTTCGAGGGCTAACCCTCTCCCGTAGGAAATCTTGACCCGATTCTTGTGAAGGGTTGATCAAAAGGACTTAAGCTATGCAACGGAACGATGCAGAGAAACTACTGAAAGTCGCCATCAACAACGGAGCCGCTGCGTTTAGGGATGGGCAATGGGAGGCGATTGATGCTCTGGTCAACCATCGCAAGAAACTTTTGGTCGTTCAACGCACTGGTTGGGGCAAGAGCTCTGTTTACTTTATCAGCACGCGAATTCTGCGTGATCGAGGGCAAGGCCCAACCATAATCATATCGCCCCTACTAGCTCTGATGCGCAACCAGATCGACGCGGCTCGGCGGCTAGGGATCAACGCCGTGACCATAAACTCTACCAATACTCACGAATGGGAAAAGGCTCGCAAGGATGTGCAAGCCAACCGAGTAGATTGCTTATTAATCTCGCCAGAGCGGCTAGCAAATGACGGCTTCATGGAAACCTTTCTACAGCCTATAGCGGATCGCATCGGCTTGATGGTAATAGATGAGGCGCATTGCATTTCCGACTGGGGGCATGATTTCAGGCCCGATTATCGGCGTATCGTCAACATTCTGCGCTTCCTTCCCGCCAATACACCCGTTTTGGGAACAACTGCGACTGCGAATACCCGGGTGGTGAACGATATTCAGGCTCAGTTTGGAGATATAAACATCGTCCGTGGCCCTCTGACTCGAGAAAGTTTGGCGTTACAAAATTTGATCATGCCCGATCAAGCGAGCCGTTTGGCATGGTTAGCGCAGACCATTCCAACCTTACCCGGTACGGGCATCGTCTATGCGCTCACCCAGCGCGACAGTGAGCAAGTCGCCCGCTGGCTTCGTGCTAACGGAATCGACGCAGCGTCCTACCATAGTGATGTGGCCCACCCTGACTTTGGCAATAGCGATCAATATCGCCAGCACCTAGAAGATGAACTGCTGGCAAACAAGCTCAAGGTGCTTGTGGCGACCACCGCGTTAGGTATGGGCTATGACAAGCCCGACCTCGGCTTTGTAATTCACTATCAGGCGCCTAGCTCGATAGTTGCCTACTACCAGCAGGTAGGTAGGGCAGGACGTGCAATCGATTATTCACTGGGCTTGCTGATGTCCGGGGGGGAGGACGAGAAAATTCATGCTTTTTTCAGACGAGCAGCTTTTCCGCCCGCAGGACAGGTCAATCATTTGCTCGGTGTCCTGGCGAAATTCAATGGGCTGACGATTCGTGAGCTGGAAGAGCACAGCAACCTCTCCCATGGACAGATTGAGAAAATTCTCAAGCTCCTGAGCGTGGAAAGCCCAGCGCCACTCATCAAGCACCAAAGCAAATGGCTACGCACCCCAATCCATTACGAGCTGGATCAGAATCGTGTTAACAGGCTTACCGAGCTACGCGAGCATGAATGGCAGCAGGTTCTGGCATACTTGAATGAACCAAGGTGCCTTATGGCGTTCCTACGACATGCATTGGATGACGCGGAAAATGATGATTGCGGGAAATGCGTGCGCTGCCTAGAGAGGGAGTTGGTATCAAGTAAAGTAGACGGTAGATTGGTACATCAAGCCGCTACCTTTATTCGCCATGCCGAGCTTCCAATCAAGCCCAAGAAGCAAATCGCCAAGGGAGGCTTTGAGCATTACGGCTTCCCGACCAACCTCCCTCTCAACATACAGGCGGCTGAAGGTAGAGTCCTTTCACAATGGCGTGATGGAGGCTGGGGAGAATTAGCTGCCAACGGCAAGGAGCTTGGCCATTTTGACGATGCTCTGGTTTCAGCCATGGCAGAAATGATCCAATCGCGCTGGCAACCGAATCCTAAACCTACGTGGTTGTGCTGCGTGCCTTCTCTAGGGCATCCAACGTTAGTACCTGACTTTGCTCAGCGCTTGGCGAATGCATTGGGGGTTCCCTTCGTCAACTGTGTGATCAAGGTAAGGCAAAACGAGCCACAAAAGTGGCAAAACAATCGCTTCCACCAGTGTCGGAATCTAGATGGTGTGTTCGCCGTTAATGCATATATTCCTCCTGGCCCGGTGCTGCTGGTTGATGACATGATCGATTCAGGCTGGACAATGACTGTCATTGCCGCACTGCTCAAACAAGCGGGCAGCGAACACGTCTACCCGCTGGCAATCTCATCTACGGCAAGCAACGCATGATAAATACCAATACTCAGTCGATCCTCCTACTAACGTCTTATTTTTCAAAATCTGTAGGTGGTGCCAAACCGCTATCTCCGACGGAATGGGGACGATTTGCCCAATGGTTAAACGCGCAAGGGAAGACGCCTGCGGACTTAGTGACTGCTGAGCCACATGCTGTCCTTGAGGGCTGGCATGATGAAAAAATACCCTTGCTGCGTATCGAGCAGTTGCTCGAGCGAGGCCATGCGCTGGCCTTGGCTTTGGAGAAGTGGAGCCGGGCTGGATTGTGGGTGCTGACTCGATCAGATGCTGACTATCCTAAGGCGCTCAAGCATCACCTACGTAACAGCGCGCCACCGATACTCTTCGGCTGTGGAAATCCGCGACTGCTGAATCAACGTGGAATTGGTGTTGTCGGCGCACGTAAGGCGGATGATGCCGACCTTGCATACGCCACATCTTTAGGTAAGCGCATCGCGATGGCCGGCATGACCGTAGTCTCGGGTGGCGCTCGGGGCGTCGATGAAGCTGCGATGCAGGGCGGATTGAACGAAGAAGGAACTGTAATCGGCATTATGGCTGATAGCCTTTTGTCTGCAGCGCTAGCCAGCAAATGGCGGAATGGGTTGATGAGCAACAACCTGGTACTGGTTTCACCATTTTTTCCCGAGGCCGGATTCAACGCCGGCAATGCGATGGCTAGGAACAAATACATTTACTGCCTGAGTCAGGCTGCAGTGGTCGTTCGCTCCGAAACCAAAGGCGGAACCTGGAACGGAGCCATCGAAAACTTGAAAAAAGCTTGGGTGCCCCTGTGGGTTAAGCGAGATACGAACCCGGAATCCGGAAATTACGCGTTGGTAGCACAAGGTGCGCAATGGCTGGAATCAGCAGCGGAGCATGTGGATGTGCACACGCTGGGCGCCCAAGCGAAGCTAGGGTCTGACCCAGAGATGGTGCCGGAGCTAGCACCAACTGACCAAGATGCGTCTATCTCTGAAGAAGAGCCCGTCAGATCGGATCCTCCTCGAGAGGAGGCGCCACACCAACGCTCCCAAGATAATGGTAGGAGTAGTCAGAATGCTAATTCTGCTTCGACTCACGCTACAGCTATTGGCGACCTGAGTTTTTATCAATTTTTTCTAAGGAAGATGGCATTCCGGGATAGTCCAGCAACCGCTGAGGAGCTAAGCGAGCAATGGGATATCTCAAAGAAACAGCTGACTGAATGGCTCAAGCAATCAGTCGATGAAAGACACGTTCAAAAGCTGAAAAATCCTGTCCGGTTCCAGTCGTTGGATGTCGGAAAATTCGAGGGCAGCACAGGGAAGAACTTAGACCCTTCATCCGATGTGCAGATGGGGTTCAGGCTGGATTGATGGCTCATGACCGTATCGTTGGGCGAGTGATCCGATGAGCAGTCGGATTACTTCGAGTAGACATGATGACGTACCTTGAATCGCCACTGATCCACGGAGCACCTCGAGCCCAATCAGTAATGCATTTAGCATCCAACAAAACGGGCTTTAAGAAATTCCGAACAAGTCGTTTTGAGCTGTCCAGCCCCCTGTAAAACTAAGGGTTCCAGCGGGCTCTCCGAACGAAAAGTAGACTTGTCCGGAGGATTCCTAGAGAGCTCGATTTGTATTCAAAAGCTTTACTGGGCCAGCCAGCTCTCGACTGTGTCGGAACCATGTTCGGCTTTCCATTCCTTCAGGACTTTGTGATTACCGCCTTTCGTCTCCACGACTTCGCCCGAGTGAGGATTCTTGTAGACCTTGACTGCGCGAGCCTTGCGGGTGCTCTTAGTCTCAGCAGCCGCTGGAGCGCGGCGGCTATTGGGCTGAGGATCCAGGATGGCGATGATGTTGCGCAAGCTGTAACCATACTCACCTAGCAGGTCACGTAGTTTCGTTTCGAATTCAATTTCGCGCTTCAGACCATCATCGTTTTTCAGTGTTTCAAGCTCTGCCAATTGGGCAGCAAGCTGTTGTTCAAGCGCGCGGAATTCAGCGAGACGGGACATGTAACACCTCAGATATTTAGTGTTGCCAGTATAGTCAGCACTATCCAAAGTAGACAATCGAAGGGCCCTCAGACGCCTAACGCTGATGCTCACGCCTTGCAGACATGTGAGCATCCAAGTGCTTCATTTCAGCCTGCCATTGAGTCAGAAATTTGTCCCAGTCAAGGGCGTACGGGCCATCGACCAAGCGCGTCGAGCCGATGCTCGCTTGTAGAAAACGCTCACGCCACGGCTGTGAAATACTGGCCTCGTCAACGATGTTGATACCGGAACTGTGGCGCTCAATCAGGACTGCTTTGCGGACAGCATCAATATCGAGGTGTGGATGACTCTGGTTTAAGTCGACGCGCTCTTGGTCTTCAATGTCGTCAAGCACATTCAAAATAGCGACAGCTTGTGGGTCGCCCGGCACCAGGTGCGAAAGTGTCCAGAGGGCTTTGCGTCTAACAGACTCAAGCGTACGAAGATCATCAGCCATGTTCAGCGCCTCGATTGGAATCGGCAGTCAGTCGACGATAAAGGTCGGCTAAGAGGCGAGCATCCAGCAGCGCGTGATGTGGAAGTTCCGGGAGCGTCACGTTGCCGATATCATCCGCTTCGAGATGCCTGAATAGCAGGATCAGGTTAGTCGCGCGATTGGCAACGTTACCTGGCCAACGATGATCTACGTAGGCTAGTTGGCAGAAGAGATCCCAATCCCATTCTGGAGCATCGGAGCAAACCTCGAGGGGGCCTTCCAGATCACTCAGGAAAGCGAGCAGTGAGGATTGGGCTTCGACCAAGGTTTGCCCGTGCGCCGCTAGGTTGAGCTGAGGCAGCACGTTCAGGATCACGAAATCGCTGCAGTCCCCCACTAGATATGTATCTGTGAGCTCGACGTAAAACTCGTGCCCGGCTTCGGACACGAGCGCCAAGGAAATCAGCTTCGTATCTCGGTTCAGCTGTGTGAACTCACAGTCCAAAAATAGCTTCATCTGCTCCTCCCTGTGAGTACCTGGTTCATGCATGCCGGTGTATTTTTGATAGAACGATCAAAGCTGGCTGAATTCTTCTATGACTTTAACTGATTACCCTGACCAGTCTATGCCAGCACTCACGGCAAGGGAGGTTTGTCAGGTATTGCGCGAAGTCGCGTTTGGACGGCGCACGATGGTTAGAGCAAGCCCTCGGACGTGGGACAAGCTCTATACCGGGATGTTCATGGTCGACATCGACGGATGGAGCATTACGATTTTCAACGACTGTGATGAGCTCGATTACTGCGAAGCGTGCGTGACCCCGGATGGACGGCGCTGGTCGTTCGACTCGGGAGATCGATACGGGACTGACCCTATAGCCCTGCTTAGCACGTGGGAGCATCAGACGCTTGAGAACCTGCTGAAGCCGCTTTAAAAACCATATTCAATAGTGGGCGCCTTGATGGCTCGGCTACAGTGAACCATGCCATGTCCTCAGTCGATGCGCTTTCATAATCGCGCCTTCAGCCTGCCTGCCTCATGTTCAGAGAGAGAAGTCATGACTTGTATTTTGGTTGCTCATCTAGGTGATGAGGTCATCATCGCCGCCGATAAGCGTGTCACCCAAATCACCCAGGACGGCGTGAAAATCCCTTGCGGTGACAACGAGGAAAAGATCGTTAGGACTAAAGTTGGCGTCATCACCGGGGCGGGCTCATTGGCGATGCTAGATCCAGTTAAATCGTTTGTTCGAGACAACGGTTTCAACAGCCCTGATCATGTCTTGGACTTGATCCTGCGTACCCGCGACTCGTTCTCAGAATTCCATGCCGAAAGCCCTCGCCTTCATGCAGACCTAGCCGAGACCTCATGGATGTTCACATATCCGACTGTGGTAAATGATCAGGCGATTACTCGGTTCGTTTACTTCAACCAGCATCACAGCGCCGAATCCTTATGCGCGCTAACCGAGGGAAAAGTGATGTGCTTCCCTGGCGGTTTTTCTTTGGAGCAGGCGCAGGAGTTGCAAGCCGAACTGCAGAGTGTGGTGACTGCAGCACTCGATTCTTATCCTACTGATAAGGTGAGACAGTTGGTGGCCTCGTACATGCTTACGTTGATTAGTGAAGTTTCCGCCATCAGCGAAACAGTCTCGAGCACCTGTGACATCGCTCTTGTAAAAGGTAACGAGGTGATGATTGCGATGTCCTCCAGGGCCGGCGATCAGGCGCTTACTTTCGCTCCGATGGCCCTCACAGTGCATGATTAAACTAAAACGTGACGCTCCTTGCAGGCCCGCGTCTTGAACCAAGCTATTCGCCGTCTGACGCGTTCCGCCCAAGGGCTGCCTGCTCACCTTACTCATGCGGAGGGTTACCAAGCTCCAAGCCAGCAACAATGTAACCTCCACCCTCAACAGTCTGACGTCGAGTCAGGAGCAAAGATTCACTCCAGCGGCATCTGATACTGCAGCGGCTTGTGAACGAGTGCGCCTCATGCCAGAAGTAGCGTCGTAGGCTGCCTTGCAGTAATGCCTATGCGCCACTATTGTGGTTTCCACATGACCTCTAAAGAGGCTTGCCTTCGGCACTCAGCGCCCAGGTATTAGCCGCATGCAGAGGTTGTTGCCACGTCGGAGCCAAAGGTTTCGCACCTAATGTACCTGGGGTAAATCCAGCTTTGCATGGCTGGAATGCCCCTTTTAAGAGACAGAGATTTGACGTCCTCGAATGGTAGAGATGAGTTCAAGCGTGAGGTGATTCGCACCCTCCAAGAACGAGCCGGAAACAGATGCTCCGCGCCTGACTGCAGAAAGTTAACAACTGGCCCCAATTTCAATCCTGAAAAGGCAACTCGGATCGGCGTCGGCGCTCACATTACAGCCGCTGCTTATGGCGGCCCTCGGTTTGATGAGTCAATGACACCGGACGAGCGAAGCTCAATAAGAAATGGTATTTGGCTGTGTCAAAATTGTGCCCGAATGATTGATGTAGACCCCAAGCGGTATTCAGTACATCGGTTGCTCAGTTGGAAGCATGACGCAGAGCAGGAAGCCAACGATGAAGTTGAAGGCCGACCAAGGCAATTGCCAGCCGATGATGAAGAGCAGGAGGATGGCTGGATTTGCCCATTTTGTAAGTCATTCGTCGGGCTGGAAAACCATGTCTGTCTTGGCTGTAGGGCGGAAGTAATTCGCGGCTCTACTGCGAAAGAGAGAGATAACGCCATGAAGGTGGGCTTGTTAGTCGGTGCGTTGATCGCCTTTGGAGTTTTTGGGCTGATGCCTCAATGGTTGAATTCAACATTTGGATGGCAGGTGCCTGCGACCTTCGGTCTGGGGCTGGTCGCATTGGGTATAGGTGGAGGTCTCGCATTACTCAGCGGCTTGGGATGTATTCTCTTCGATGAGCGGCTGCACCGACGCCGTCCGCCACGCTTCTTCCGTCCGACGCTCACCTAATGGATGTGTGCGTAGTTGTGCTTTTCCGCTCAGCCTCGCGTTGTGAGGCTTTGTGGCTTCGCACGACTCTAGGGGCTCCAATGTCTGAGGTCGCTAGTGCGCAACGTGCGGCTATTTGATTTTGATCTTCTGCGCGTTTATCGCCAGCACTCATCCAGGCACAATCTACTTGGGCACACCATGCCAACGAGGTTCGGTCAGTACCCCGCTAGCCAGTCTTTCAATGGGACAGCCGTATTTGCTTTTGTATCGAGCACCATCCAAAGCTCTTGCGGATGTCCTTGCAATAAGCCCCACACGACTCTTTGATACAGGCCCAGGTACTCCCAGCTGACCCAGCTATCATCATATGCAGAATCCGAGGCTGGAAATATTGCAATTTTTGAGAGCCCCTTCGCTCCATCAGCGATGCCTAACTCCCAAGGCACCCACCGGCTCTCCTTGCTGTTTTTAGTAGTAAGGAGCACGAATCTTTTCGTCTGCGCAATGCGTTGTTTGAGTAAAGCTGCTGTTTCCTCGGATGTGTAAGGTGGCATTTCGGGGTCGATTTCATCAATGTACACAGAAGCCCCATGATTCTGAAGTACCTGAATCGCGCCAGGTAGAACTTCCTTATCTTTACTGGAGTGCGATAGAAACGTACTCATAGATGCCGTGGCTGCTAAAGATTTGAATACGTTATCGCGAGTAGCTTGAGAGCTGTTAGCGGAGATATTTCTTAGCTCCGCCGTTGTGACATTACGAGCCATACTTCTTTCCTGAGATAATGATATCAACCAACACGGGCGACCCTATCAATGATCTGAAATACTAAATTGACCAAGGATGTCCGGCCTTCTGCGGTAGCTAAAGCATTAATAGCTGCCAGAGCTTTTAGCTCCTTATCGGTAGGTCGCATCGGTGAGCTCCCCTTGTAGGAAAGTGCTGAACCTTGAAGCTGGTTACATATTTTTTCGGCAGCCCCGCCTGTAGCACCAATAGGCAGAACGAAAACGCCAGCGGCCTTTGCAAACTCGAACTCCCGTTCAACTCCCTCCGCAGGTATGGGGAGGCCATTAGCTAACTTTGCACCACCAATGAAAATCGCAATACCCGCCTGGCGGGCTAACTCCTGACGAAGGGCAGCCCACTCCTTATCCTTGGGAACTCCTCCCTTAAGTGGCTGAGGAAACGGTCTAGCGATCAGTCGGCGATCTAAATCCCAACCTCCACCGTTGCGCAGAGCAGCAAGAAAGCCAGACAGAGAAGCAGAGCCGACCAATAAGCCAGCACCCGTGACCAGATATCTATTGGTCTCACCTACCTTGCGGCCAACTTCTTCGGCCAAGGCATAAATATTCGCCGGTTCAGTGCCCCCGTGTTCAAGTGGCCAGCTACCGCTTACCCAAATCCTGCGCGCGGCTACCCGCCTTTCGATCTGCCGAAGGAGAGCGGGCACCTCGTCATAGTTATCAATCTCTACTGCAAGCAGACCATAGCGCTTCAGGTCTTTAGTCCAAAGATTATGCTGAGCGAGTCTGGCTGAGAACTCATCCTTAGTTTTGAAATCTGATCTTTTCGGCGCTCTGACGATGGCAAAGTGTTCTGGGGGCGACTCAGTGAAACTTTCTCTGATCAGCGAAAGCACATGTCTAACATTTGGGTCAGTGAAACTGATGCCGATGAACAGCATCGACATGCTGGTCAGATGTGCTTGGAATAGCGGGAGGTATTGGCCACGCCGGGATCGGAAAAGCTCGTAGTCATCTGTGGATATCACAATGTCGTCGAGACGATCCACCGAACCGTGCATTTTGTAGAGCAATGCCGCGCCAGGGGTGGTTCTCAGAGCAAGATCTTTTGGGGCGGAAATAGAGTTGAGCGGGCGGCTAATGGCCGCAAATGCGCGCTCCACGAGCCGATCATAGTTAGTCGTCCAAATATGCCTGACAGGCAGTCGGGCGAGGATATCCAAAGTTTCAGGAATAGGCTTGTCTGGGCCAATCTCTTTTCTGATGACATTGCGAACACGAGTGGCACCACCGCTCTCCTGGATGCTCCACTGAGCAAGAGCGGCGAGGTCGTGTACATTTCTTGAATTGATTTCCAGCTCATCGGCGATGTCACTCAGTAGGCCCGACCACGAAGGGTAGCCTGCAGCCATGGAGACACCAGCGCCTATAAATACAGCTCCGAGCCCATCATTCAAAGCGTCAGGATACTCGGTGAGAAAACGATTCATGGCCACTTTGGTCATATCGGGCTCTTATATGTGCAATTGGCAAGCTAAACCACCCATACGGACGAGTAGTGAGGTTTTAAGGTTTGTAATTTTTACGAATAGTGATGGCGTCCTCGATCCAGCTTTCGATATTGGCCTGGATGGAAGCATAAACCTCTTTACTATCGTTCCCCGCTGGAGTCATCAGCTTCGCATAGCCGGATAGCCTCACCGTGCCATTTTTTAGCGTGACGGAATCGAAGGGGTTAGAGCCAGCGACGGAGGTATTCTGATGGTTATCTAAAAGACGGTTGATCCGAATGGCGACAACGCCTTTTCCTGCGTTCCACCCCTTAATGACCTCCTCCAATACCCAAGGCCGGGTAGCGGTTTCTGAGCCCACGAGGACAACTACACATGATTTTCCGACCAGGCTATCGTCGATCCATTTCCTAATCGCCGCGTCACCCTTTTTTTTGACCTCCTCCCATTCATTGGCGGCATAGAGCTTTTGCCCTTCCAAAGCGCCGATATTGCGTACCTGCTGAGTACGCCAGAAGTCGTTAGCGAAGTGGAAACTGAAGAACACATTTCGAGCCATGGATAATTCCTTCTAGACTTATGGAAAAGGTTAGGCGCTTTCTTCCTCGGCCTGGAAGGCCTCAATGAGTTTCTGGTTGTAATCATCCAGATAACTCTGAAGCCCATCCCGGTCGATCAGCCGCACGCCCGCCGTGCCGGCCAATTCTTTTGCAGACTTTGTGTAATAGGAATTCGTGACTACCATAGCCTCGTCGCACCCGTAGAACGCTTTAGCAGAGATGGCTTGCTGCACCGCCGCGTTTCCTACAGAGCCAGAGTAGTTCTTAGCCTGGATGACCATGTTTTTACCGAATCGCGTAACGAAAAGGTCGGCGCCTTGATCAGCCGTCTTCTTGGTCTCTTTGACGTCATAGCCAATGGTCTGGAAGATCTCAACCAAGAAGGCTTCAAACTGAAACCCATCCATGGCATCCACCAGGTACATAGTGATGAACTGATTCGGATTAAAATGCTCTAGCTGAGATCCCAGCCGCTCGACGAGAATATCGAAATAAATCTCTTCGCAGAGGCTCAGGCCATTCCGAAAAACCGGTAGCGGGAGGAGTGGCACACCAGATGTCGAAACCGCTTGGGGGTTGAATTGCACATTGGGGAAAGCTACGTCATTTTCCCACAGGTAGTAATAGAACAAGGCCAAGTCAGACCTGAAGGTCGTTCCTGCCTCTTCAATCCAAGAACGTAAGGTGTCGGCAAGGTCAGTTCGAATGTGTCGCGTCAACTCTCTGGAGAACCCCAGATAGGCAGAGTTGAAGGCGGTGGTCTGTAACAGCTTGTCCAGAAGAGATGGAAGCCCTTCAAGCTCGTCAAAGCCTTTGCGAATCAAGACTTCCCTGAACAATTCCCTCTCGCTGTACACACCATCCAACCGTGGGCCGGGTACGCCTGCGTCATCGCTGCTACCTGCGCGCTCACGGGTGGTGTGAATGAAGTTCGTGAAGTACGGCTGCTTTAGCTCCGAATATTTTCTCAATACGTTGTTGAGAAGATCGTTGAGCTGGGCTTGCTCCTTCTTCTTCCCGAAAAAGTCTTGAATCAAGCCTTTGGATCTGTATTGAAAGTCGGGGTAAAAGGAAGGATCCAGTGGCGTAAGGTGGCGCAGCGTGAGCTCTGATGATGGCGACACCTGAGAGCCCATGCACCATGGGCATGCTGTCTCGAAGGTAGTCCTATTGCATCCATTGCATTGGTAAATCATCGCGTCGATTCCTTTCCTGAGTCATCGCGCGGTCTCGCGCTTTATCGTGCAAGCGAAAATAGCTCACTGCCATCACTCAGTCCATCAGCCTATCTTCATTGCAACGCGCTCGAGTCAGGATTAGAAGTATTCCGCCCATTCAATGCCCTCCTTCAGCTACTCGATGGCTCTGCTAGCTCCGCCTACAGCAAGCCCGCCTCGCTTAAGGGTAGCTATTCCTTTCCTAGTGCCGTGCTCTGCCGAACCACCGACCATATGGCGACAAGCGACTATCTCCGTTTGACAGCTATGGAGAGTGGGGATATTTTCTCTACCCACATGGCTGACCCCATGTCCATAGGCCACCTGTGGGAATCAAACAGTCGTAAAAGCAGAACTGATGTAAAGCAATGCAAATGAAGCGCTTTTCCAATTTGGCAAAGGGACTTTGTTTAGTGGCCTGACACTGTCCAAAACCCAAAATTTTGGAGAATGTGCTTATGAACACGAAATCAAAAAGCCTGCAAGAATTCACCCTCACAATCCTGGGTAAAGAACGGACACCGATTCAGCAGAAAGTCTTTGACAGCAATGACTTTATCCTGCCCGGCACACGGGTTGGCTTTGACAACCATGAGCCAAAAACCCGCAAAGACAAGATGAACGCCTGGGCACGAGCCCCTCTGAGTGAGCATGACATCGAGATCTCAAATCTCATGCATCTGCGCAACCCATTCGATCATCTCGTCAAGGCGATTGATACCTCTAAGCTCACACTTTCGATTCCCTACAAGGGCATCAAGGTCAAGGTAAAAGACCTTCGCGAGGCTGCTCTCAAGGCTGCACCGGAGGGTACGAAGATCGGTGTGGCCTTCGTTACCTACGCCAAAGAGCAATACGGTCACTCCTATTCTGATCTGGTCAGCGATGCCCGTAAAACGGTTATCGCCCGGTTCAAGGCCGCGTTTTCGGAGAACCTTAGTCAGTATCCGATGAGCGATGAGTACCACAAGGACAAGGATATTTTCCTGCACCTTCCTGTGTGGACGCCTGAAGCCACCCTGAAGGAATACAAGTCACTCGCAAAAAAAGGTCACGTGTACTCTCAGTACCTGGCAGGCCTTTTCCTAGCTTCGGACGCTGGTGGCTACAAGGTTGAGTGTGTTGAGTACCTGCTTATGGCGTATGAAAACAAGCAACCCGAAGCTATACGCGTGCTCGCTGAGTTTTTGCATTTCAAGAAAGACTACTACGGTGCTGCGCAGTGTGCGCTTCTGTCTATCGACGGCGGCGATGACTACTCGACGGAAATTTTCCGCGATGTGCTCGGCGATGCCACTTACAGGATGATGCAGACGAGTCATGGTATGGTGCCGCTTAGCCACGTGATCATTGAGACCCTTCGAGCACACGGGTTCGACTCAATCCTGGGGGAGCACTTCAGCGAGTTCAACCCTGACCCACAACCGCAAATTCGTATTCCTGGTTTTCTCAAAGGGGGTCGGTCATGAGCGGCGTTCAGATGTGGGATAGCAACGGATCCGACGAAGAGCTGGAAGATTTCGAGTGCCTCGATTGCGGGTGCATCACGTCAGAGGCTGATTTCGAGTCAGTCGACGATGAGCTGAACCGGCAAAGCCCGCGCTGCCCTAGTTGTCAGAGCGCGCACCGGATCTCCCGTGAAGAATGCGAATGTGGCGAGCCGGCAAAGCATGAGGTTGAGTCAGGGTTCATTTGCGACGATTGCCATGAGCACTATGTCAGCGGGTACATACGAGACTAATACTTAGTGGTGTGGGGCGTGCATACTTGCTTGCACGCTCCCATTTACAGATGATACTTCGAGCATTCGACTTTCAAGCTCACTTGTCGATAAGCGTACGATTGATGGGAAATAATGTAGATCGGTCGACCACTGAAATCGAAAAGGTACACGGCCCGAAAAAGCTGACCTGGAAACGCAACGAAACTATCGGATTGCCCATCGGCCCAGGATCATCCAGCTTAGCGATTGAAATCATTCCTGCTGCTGTTAACAGAGAGCCGACCCAGCAAATGCGTCTCAGTTAAAGCTTCTTCAGCCATACTCTTGCGCTGAAATCTTTCCAATCGCAAAGCATTCTTGAATCAAAGCATCGAGAAGTGCGCTGAGCTTAGACGTGTCGTAGTCGCCGTTCAAAATGGACTTGTCGGTCTGCTTAAAAAAGTCTCTAGCATAGCTCTCTTTATGCTCAAGAGCTCCATGATATGCATTCAAGTCTTTTTTGTAAGTCGTCCACACTACCTTAGCCTGAGGATAACCACTTATTGTCAAATCCAAATAACACTCAATTGCAGCTGCTCTCTTATTAATATCAGCCATCGACTCCCCGCCTGGCCCCTTCGTTAAGAATGACTCGAAGGCCTTAAGCTCTGGCAACAGCATTACTCGCATATTTGCCAACAACGGCATTCTTGTTATCTTCAAATATGCTTCATAGCCCTCAGCGTCATTATCGAAAACAAAAATAACATTATTTTGGATATCAATCTTTATTAGACCATCAGCAAACTTCACCAAGCCTCCAGTCCCCGGAAATGGATGGCTTTCGCTAACATCGATAAATCTAAAAAAATCCTCAATCTCAGGCTTTAGCAGATGTAGGGCATGTTTTATTATATGAACATCAGAACTGCCTTCAGTGGCGATTAGGAACGCATGCTTTCGGCCAGCTCCTGGTTGAAAATCAGCTTCTTCAGCATAACCTTCCTCGACAACTGGCCCCCAATTCCAAAGGATTTCTGAATCCAAATTTTCCTCACACTCCGCACACACTCGCAATACTGCATAAGGATGAAGAAAGCCAACAAGAGCGCCAAATAGACTCGTCTCGGAATAAGCCAGATTATTGATATTAACGGGCACTTTTGAGGTTCTGGGGTCGTTAACGAATTGTTCTGTCATCACGAATTTAGAATCGTACGATCCGTCGAGAGCTTTAAGAGGATGACTTTTTACAAATTCGCAAAACTCGTCAAAGCTCAAGAAACTGCCAATGAGCTCTGCTTCCTCGGCCTCAAGAATTCTATACAGAGTATCTTCCCACTCCGAAACATAGGAGTCGTATTGTTCTCGCACCGCTTCCAGTGTGAATCCTAGAAGCTCTAGTCTAGGGAATACGTCTTTAAGCAAGGCACACATCGATCTCTCCATGGAAGCAACGAACTCCGAAGGAAGGTCTGGATAGCTGTAATCCAGCTGGTCGCAAGTGACTCGCTTCTGGTGGTGACTTTGAAATAGCTGCCCATGATCATTACCTGGGCCATTTTTGCTCCAATCGATGCACACGCCTCCCATTTTCAATGTAACTTCCGTGCCCATCTTCTATATTTCTCCTCAAATCCATCAATTCTTAATCGTCAACGGCATCTGACCCACCGCACAACGGCGCGTGATTGACATTAGGATCCTCGCTTGCAAAACACGCTCACGCCATGCTGTTGAATACTGCCTCGCGCACAATGCTGATTCCGGAACTGTAGCGCTCAATCTGGATTGCTTTGCGGGCAGCTTCGATGTCGAGGCCTGGATGACTCCAGTTCGAGTCGATGCGCTCCCGGTCTCCGATGTCGTCTAGAACATCCAGAATCGTGGCAGCCTTCAAATCGCCTGGCATCAGGTGCGACATTGCCCAGAGCGCTTCTCGCCTGACAGACTCGCGTGTACGCAGGTCATCAGCCATCTTTCGCGCCTCGATGTGAATCAGCCGTAAGTCGTTTATAAAGGTCACCTACATGCTTACGTTGATTAGCGAAGTTTCGGCCATCAGTGAAACGGTCTCGAGCACATGTGACATCGCTCTCGTAGATGGTAACGAGGTAATGGTTGTGATGTCAGCCTGGACGGGCGATCTGGCGCTTACTTCCGCTCCGATGGCCATCAAGTGGCCGGTTAACCCGGAAAAAGGGCACGCCTTACGAGCCTGCAGTGTGAAACAAGTCGCTCGCACTCGAACGCGTCTTGGCTAAGAGACTCCCATCTTCCGATGGGCCGACATGATCCAATTTTCTGTAGGTGCCGGTCTTACATGGGTAGGCTTCCGGTCACGCTTGCATCGGCAAGCAATGTAAACTGAGGTTGAACCCTATAACCGCCAAACCCCAGGAGCTTCACAATGCTGGCGACCGATGATCCATTCGAGCGAGCAGAGCAATATCAGGCCCAGCGAGGTGAATGGGTGGTTGGCGGGCTGGAAACCCAGGTTTTCTGGCCGAATAGGGCTCAGCTGATAAACTTTGAGGCGCTAGAGTTTCTGCTGCAGCCAGCTATATCTGAAGGGCAGCATCGGAGCCTCCCTGCAATCGCGCTTCGAGTTAATGGTCAAGGCATGACTGTCAATGAAGGGCGAGCTGCAGTGATGCGCCTGGCCACTGCAATTGCCTGGCGTGAGGGTGCGAAAGTAGAGATCGTCATGTGGGGTGGTGGTAGCCATCCACATCGAGCAGGCATGCTTCGCAACAATGCTTTTACCGAGTTTTTTTCTGACGAGAACCTCCACTCCCCTCAAAGCGATGAAGCCCGTAAAGCAATGGCCTACTATCGCGAAGGGCTGTCACTCAGCAATCCCTTCTACTCGTTTCTCGGATTCTACAAAGCGTTTGCCCGCTCTTTACCTGTTGGCCGAGAAAGAGGGCCGTGGATCCAGCAAGCCCTCCTGGTATTAACGGACAGAGACTCAATTGCCCGTCGTGATGAGTTGCAGGCTCTTGGCACCGACATTTCCGACTACCTAGCAACACAAGGCCGCCATGCTATCGCCCATGCCGAACGCGACGATATCGTAGATCCTGATGACCCGGATGATCACCAGCGAATTCACATGGACAAGCCACTGATGAGACATCTTGCTGAGCTCGCTATGGAAGAGCGTCTTGGGGTGCCAGCACGATGCGCATATGAACGGGAGCACCTGTATGAGCTCGAAGGATTTCGTACTCTGTTTGACCAGGAGCAGTTGGACAGCCTGAAGCGGGGTGAGCTCGCTCCGAACCGGCCATGCGAAATTCCTGATGAGTTTTACGTACTCGCACGCAAAGGAAAGTCATGCGCTCCCCTTGGAAATATGCGCCTTGTATCCGCTGGTATGGATGACGGGAAGGTAGGTGTTCGTCTGGAGTCGGCCAACGGTCGAGTGGCGTTTATTTTCTGGATGGATTTCAGAAACGAGCGTCTCCTAATAGATCCTCTAGCGGGCTGTGGCTTACTAAATGAGCGGCGTGATAGCAGAAGTGACATCCAGTCGGAACTCTTCCTTCAGGAGTTTAAATTCGCCTTGTACTGTAACGCGTCGGTGGAAATCTGGTCTTCAAACCTTCAACAGCGCTTGGGTAAATCAGAGCCTTTCATACTAGAGAATGCCATGCCAGATTTGGCTGACCACCGGCGGATCATAGACGAGCTCAAAGCCACCCTGGAGAGAATGCACCCTGAAGAGGGCTAACGTTCCGTGGAGGCGGCGAAGCTAAGTGCCTACACCGACCCGCTGTGTGAAATGGTCATAGGTTGGGCTTCTAACGCCAGTGGTCATCTCCGAATTGGATAGAAAGACGCCTGTATATGTTTCAACAATGTCGCTGAAAATCTTGATCACAGCTTGTCTCGTGACAACAAGACCTTTGCCTACCCATGATCGCAAACCTTTGTTACTGAGCCCTGAACTCGCCAAAGAGTGGATCAATCCTGAAACCTCATCGGAGCGTGCGGCGGAAATCGCAGTGGGGGGTTGCAGGCCAACAGAGAATTTTCATTGGTACAAGGATGTGGGCAATGTTCGCAACCAGGGGCCAATGCTGATCATGCCCTCTGAGGCAGCACCAGATGATGAAGATTACTGCAGGCAATAAATCTGACCGGAGGCACGGCTCTCACCCCGGAAAGGTAAACCAAGGCCCCTCCTCATTCGCCGACGAGCTTGACATGAATTGGCATAAGAGGCCGGAATATCGCCTAATGCTCTTTAATAGCAATACCAAGGTTGAATCTGGTGATGCTGCCGACAATGTGCGAAGATTAATCTGCAGGGCTGGCTTCCCCGATTCCACTGCTATGACCAGCCATATGCAGACTCATGAAAGCCAATAATACTTTATATGTAGGGAAACATGGCATTATATCGAGCTCACTATCGCCTCAGCCTTGCTGAAGACTCCGGTGTATTTGACAACCCTTTCAAACTTGTTCCGCGCACTCCTGTGTCGATGTCTCCCGTGACCCATAAATTATGTGGCGAATGGTTCCAGGATACTCACCAGATCGACTATCGAAGCAGAGCTATATTTTGTACAGGGGATATCAAGCAGGCGAAGACATATCTATCCTCTGAAAATGTTCTGATTGAAGTATGGCCGTTAGGATCGTATCGCCTGTGTTTCAGCGAGCGAATTAGAGATTTATTCGAACATCTGAAATGTGGTTTTTTCCAAGGAGACTCTAATTCTTCAGAGGAAGTACGCATGGAGCTTGATAGCTTAGGCTACCAGTCTTATATCGATGGGGGACTTCATATCGCCGAGGACTCAGGGTGCGAAGTCATGATTATTGCCGACTCTTACGGCTATAGAGTCGTGAAGGATCACTCATAATATGGAGCAAGTTACTGAATGCCCGCTTCGGATTTTTTTGGCCCGCATGGATCTGTTGGTGATTGGCGATTTCTATTTCGATTCAATTCTGACAGGCGGCGGCACTAACATTACCGCAAAGTATCGCAATGGCGAAGTCTTAGCAGTAGCGAAATTCTTCTTCATGGGGCCAAGCCCCGTTGCGCATAAAAAACTCAAGAATGAGATTGACCGTCAGATGCGGGGGTGGGAGCTAATCAAGGTCACGCCGAAGGTCTACCGAGAGTTCCATTCGACAGACGGCTTTGTCAGAGGCTATCTCATGGAGCATATCACGGGAGTATCGCTTACAGATGCGATCCCTGAAGCTGGCTATTCAACCACATTGGAGGCGGCTGCAGCTTTCTTTCGAGTCTGCTGGGCATACCACCACACGTTCATGGGAGTTGTACATGGAGACCTCCACCCCGGAAATATAATATTTGAATCCGGTTTAGAAGACTGGCTGACCCGAAGACCAGAATTTCCCGAAGTTAGAATTCTCGATTTAGGAGCATCAATCTCACCATACGACTTCGGATACCCCGAGTCCTTTGAAGAAGACATGTGGGATGACTTTCACAGGCGGTACGCAGGTTCATTCTACAGCCTCGCCCCCGAGTTTTTGACTGCTGATTATTACAAAAGCATTGCTTATGCGGGCGTATTTGACAGCTGGGGACTTGGTCTGCTCCTACATAAAATGGCAACTGGAAAGCTCCTTCAAATTGCGGATTCACTTGGGGAATATGTAGAGCTAATCCACTCCGACAGTCTGCAATACCAGCTTGATCGTCAGATTGATGAAAACTGCCAAGACTACCATCTTAGGTTTTTAATCAAAGCTATGCTGAGAGTAAAGACCGGTGATCGAATGCCTTTGCATGTTGCTACTTCATATGCAGGCCTACTCTACAACAATGATCCGTTCTTATTAGACAAGAGACATTCAGATCTTGAAAAATTTGTCAGGCAGGGGTGTGATCCTGAAGCAGGACTGCCGCCCCACGAACGGTCAAACTCTCCCTACTGAGGGATGGCTGCCGGAGGCTTGAAATTAACTACTAATAAATTTGGATAATATGCGCCAGAACTTTTCGCGCATATTTGCCCGGCGCATTAGTCCAACCGACAGTGAATACAACCTTAGATCTTGGTAGCCCAGGTTGAACCTGAGCTAGGCGCTAACTGCACAGCATTAGGGGGATTGGCGTTATGATAAGTTCAAAGTTCTTAAGGCCCCTGAGATGGCCTCTAGATTACTTACAGTCCTGCTCGAACTCCTCGAGCATGTCCGCGCGGATCAACGCGTCGGGATCTTCTGCGTGAACCGCATCAACCCTCTGCTGAACGCAGCCGTCAGAATCTGCATCGATACCTGGTATTGAAACAGTTGGATCTGAGGAGGCAAGTGTTGCCCCGGCGGCTGATGTCTGACTAGGAGTAGGGATGTCAACCAATTGCAGGTTTTCTCCTCGCAATCCATCTCCTGAAAAGCGACTAGCTTCTTCAAAGTCAGGGATGCTGGTTACGCCGCTTCCGTAGCGGTCATAATCAACAAGAGCCATTTTCCCCGGGTACTGAGCGATTAAGCTAGGAGCCAAGGCGGCGAGGATTTGAGTAGGTTTCCCGTTGTTCCAGAAGATAACGGCCTGCAGCTCACCTTTATCGCCGATCACCCTCTCCTGCCCATGCTTGACTACGCTCTGGGTTGGTAGCGTTGTGCGAACGCCTACACCTTGGAACTGGCTGTCCTGCTTGTTGCCGGCCCATACCGTCGCCACCGCGCTCTGTAGGATACCTTTGCTCCATTGCAGCTCACGGATCAGATGACCTTGATCGTCCCAATACTGCTCAACGCCATCTTTGCTGAGGTCGCTTGCCATGTAGCGATTTGCATCTGGAATGACCGCGAGACCGGTGTAGTGATGTACGTGCGCTCCGGTGTAGCTGTACTTATCCACGGTGCGAGAACGAATCTTGTCGTGGTCGAAGACACTAAGCTCTGTGACGTTGCCCCGTGCGTCCATTTGTTTCTGGACGCCATCCATTAAATCGTTGTCGTAGTTGTTCTCGCTGGCAAGGTACCACCGGTTGCTATCAATACTGTAATCCTGCTGCAGGCCTTGCTTCTTACCATTAACGTAATTGCGATGCTGGGATCCTCGGTTGTCGAACCCGCTTTGCAAACCGTTCTTCCACTCGAGGTCTGCAATTTTTACCTTACCTGCACTATCCCAAGCACGCTCACGACCATCCTTGCGGCCTTCGGTGTAGCTTACCTCTAAAACTTTCTCGCCGGTTTGTGCGTCGTACTGTTCCTGTACGCCATCTTGCCGACCGGTTTTCCAGTGCTCAACGACCACCTTTTTACTGGTCTTGGGATCGAAGCGCTCGGCCTTCCCGTCCTTCTTACCTGCTTTGAATTCACCGGTACCGACTACGGTGCCTGCGTTGTCGGCACACTTCATGTCCCCATCGGGAAGCCCTTTTTTGAAGTCAACAATGCACGTGCCGACATTGAAGAGCCCTAGAACCGAAATGGGGTAATTCGTGACACGACCAGTGAACGGATCTTCGGCGTGGATCTTATACAGGAGGCCTTGTATTTCTTTAGTTTGACGGGCGTCAATTTCTTCGTTGCAACCAGTGAGGCTGAGGGTAGCCAATCCAATGGCACCAATCGCGAAAGCTCGACCTGCAATAAATCTCACCTGAAACTCCTGTTTGGTATGGGACGGCCCTCTGGCCGTGATGGGGCTCTTAAGTCCCGAGTTTGCGCCGCTTGGCGTCCTTGGAACGCTATGCGTACCGTTCCTTAACGTCAGCGGGAGCGAAACCTTGAGGAATAATGAGCATGAACAAGTGTGTCGTTAAAATCGGCACAATGAAGAACGACCACTGGCGCAGACTCCAACCTGCCCGATGCTATTTTTTCAAACCTAAGCTCTTAGTCTTATCTGCTGTATGTCGTCCTCCCCTAGATCGAACCACTCTCCATTGATGCGTTTCTCTGCGAACATTGCATGGTATCGGCGTTCTGCTGCATGACAATCTGCAAACCATGAGCATAACGGAATGGTGTAAATAAACGGCAGGTGCACTCCGAACGCTCTCATCCGTGCCGGCACATTGCGGGTTCTGCCAACCTTGTACCCATAGGCTGACTTCAGCAGGTACACAACGCCCGCTTTTTCTCCATTTGTGGGTTCACCAATGACTTCAATCGGGTTCAAACGCTCGGGAGAGACTCTCCTTGAAGGGCGCTGCTTGGGATGCTTAGGTAGATTTTCAACTGCGCCTGTCTCACGAAGTATGAGTCCATCAAAATGCTCCCCCCACAGATGATGAAGACCATAGTCGGCGTTCTTTTTTTGTGCGAATCCAAATGCTCCGCCCTCCCAATAACTGCGACCTTTGGAAGTATCGACCCATATTTGCGCCGATGTTGGTCTCCAATCCACGTCTCTCATCACTCCAGCACGCCCCGTGATGATGCCCACCCATTTGAGGATCCCAGTATTTTCTGGCCGGTCGTATGCCGCAATTGCCAAGCCATGCCCAATCGCAGGAGGAGATGATTGATTGGCGAGGGAATCAGGTAGCAAAAATGTTGGGGGCGGCTCTGCTGACACGACGTCAAGATCGCAAGCAATGCGCCAATATTTCGGAGGAGTAAACATTCCTTGCTCTCCACTTTCTCATTCTTAAATCCTAGTCGCTCATCAGGGGAGATGCCCGGGCTATCTGCGTCTTACCGTAGTTTTCGCCCACTGCTATGCTGAGCCTTCCTATCACGGGTTCAAATAAGATGTCGGATGAGTATTCGCTACCAGATGTTTTGGACAGGATGTACCAAAACCAGCTCGCCCTTGAGGCCGCCCTGATGGAACTGACCCTCCACGTCGAGGCTCACGGTCATGCAGATGTTGGGAATAATGTCCGAGGTGCCCTGGAGACAATCGGCGAGAACTCTGGCCACATCAAACAGGGTCTAGCCCGGCTCAAAAAGCTCCCATGAGGCAGCCACTGTTCGATTTTGATCTCAAACGCGTCTCACGCGAGCACTACGTCACAGGGAAAGCAGCCATCAACTTTCCGCATTCAGGAAGCACAACGGGTGGATGGCATTTTATGTCGTACTTCGACCGAGAAGCGGGCGTGGCGAAAGTATCGTTGGCAGACATCCATTATCCGGACACTTCTGATTTTTTCGGGAATTCGGGAATCCTTGACGTAACCGTCCAACTGGCAGAGCGCGGATGGCCAGTGGAGGGAGCCAGTATCTTCATTGCGGATCATTACAGAGCTGCGGCGGACATGGTTGTGAAATGGGCCCTGAGTGAGTCCAGGCACTGCAATGTTGAAGTGGCTGATTGGTTTCCCTCCACAGGGGACAGGCAAGGGCTCGTCATGCTTTTAGATTTAGGAAAACCGAAGCTTCTCGAAATTGGCAGGCTGCAAAAAATGGAAGCCTGGCTAAGCTTACAGTGCAGTCAGCGAGGCTGTTAGGTTCTAGCCGTATTCAGCTCCCAGCTCAACTGTGTACTCCCCCTTGGATCTCGTCACTCAGCTCTCAAGTGCTTGCCTGGACAAACCATCCAGAATCCCCAGAATCTGATCGTCATTGAGCGCAAATTTGGGCACAAACT
Source organism: Pseudomonas sp. ChxA (assembly GCF_030263855.1). NCBI lineage: Bacteria > Pseudomonadati > Pseudomonadota > Gammaproteobacteria > Pseudomonadales > Pseudomonadaceae > Pseudomonas > Pseudomonas sp. ChxA. The sequence goes on along the minus strand of NZ_JARPMK010000001.1, from coordinate 2,442,318 downwards.
CCATGCCGACCGGCAAGCTATCGTGAGGACACATCAGTGCTCCCTTACCCTCACCGAACTGCTGGCTGATGAAGGTTTTGAGGTTGCTTGGCGTGTTAGTGGCGTAGGCGCTTCGGAAGATCGACAGGTCGCAGAGGACACCTGCGAGCATTACCCAGGCGTGACCGTCCCACTTGGCGTCCACAAACTCTCCCTCGTAGGTTGCCCCAGGAATGTTCCCCCTGCATTCGAAAGCATACTGGCCGTTAATCAGCAGGTCTCCCAGGACGACAACTGCGGGTATCCCTTGAGATTTGAGAATGGCAGTGAAGCCAGCACTGACCATGACGCAAGAACCAAATGATGGAGGGATCGATTCGAGCGTTTGCCTAGCGGCGCTAACGATTACATCGGGATCGGTAATCTGGAACCCTGCGTAATCGGAATAGGCCTCCGCGCCACGGTCGCGGATAATAATGTTTACTAAGGTTGAAGGCACAAAGGATCCCTTGGGCATTTTTTCGACCTTATCGGTCATTTGCGTTCGTTCTGACCAACCGTTGCTTCAGATTCAATCGGCAAAACTGCTTCCGGTTGGGGCTAAAAAGAATTGGAGCCAGCGTCGATCTCGCGTTGACGCTTTCGCTCAAGATAACGCTTGTACAAGATATTCTCCCCTTGATCCTCTAGCCACTTCACGAATGCAGAGACCTGTGAAACAGCGTGCAGAAATTTCTCGGTAGTGATGTGAATGTGGGGGCGATATAGCCATTGCCGACTCTCGTCATCTGCCTCCTCAATCAAGTTTTTCTCTCGATCACTCACGAAAAATGGGCTTGGCATCTTCTGGAGCGCATCGTCAGAATATCGAGATGTTTCGAAGATCAGGGAGTCGGGATGTTGGATGCTATTCCTCGCCAGCACGAGTTCTTCAATCAAAGCGAAATCGAATGGGCCATCCTCAAACCGGTCTGAGCCATGGGCCAAGTAGAATGCTCTGTAGCCATTTGGCCATCCGCCATTTTTGAACTCTGATTTGAGTGAAGGCCCTGGAGCAGGCCCAAGTTGACGCTCCCATTCTTTTAAATATAAGTGTAGTGACGCAGCAATCATTGATAAGCATGCGCTACCAAGCACCTGCACTGATGAATCAGCTTCTAGCCATTCATTCAAATATGCAGGTTCCCCATCTTCGCTATAGGGCGGGATGAAGGGGGCTTCTTCGTTCTCAATTTTCCTTTTGCGGTCGTCAAACGGGCTCGCACCATTCAGATAAAGCTGCTTGATAAAAGCTAGCCGCTGTTCAAGGAAGTACCGAATGTCCATTTCGTTGTCCTAGTAGGTAATTGTCATTCCCGGCCTACACTCGGATCACGGGCTCGGACGACGGTATCACGACTACACTGGGCGGAGAGGTGCAAGTGTCTTCAGCTGGCTTCAATTAATCGTAACCTCAGCAAAGCTTCAGGCCTTGTCGGTTCTCTGTCGGGTTCCTGTCGTGTTGTGTCATCAGCAGCTTCTTCATCATGAGCCACACCTACCATCTGATGGAGCTTAAAAATGAATACAAACACCTCATCTAGCCAACCTCGCGTGTTGAGTCTCGAAGAATTCGCCGCTCTTATCCGCAAAATGCGGGAGGTTTATCAATGGTCACAGGAGACTCTGGCCGAGCTTGCAGGCTTGAACGTACGGACTGTACAACGCGTTGAGAATGCCAAGTCGGCAAGCGCTGATACTCGGCGTGCGCTCGCTGCTGCTTTTGAGGTCGAAGATATCGACGCTTTCAACAAGCCCTTCGACATCCCCACGGAAGAGGAATTGAGAGTAGAAAAAGCACGTCTTGAACGCGACTACATCACCTTACCGGCACATCTTCTGTCGACTGGACACCAACTCGCTAAGCTTGCAGAAAGCTCCATAGTGGATATTTCCCAACCTGGAATTGAAATTCAGCGTGATGCCCACGAGGTCTTTGCGTCCCTCGTGGACTATTTTCGCGACTATAGGGACTGCGCCAGCGATTACTCAGAAAGCGCCAAATTTGCTGTGTACGACGAGATGCAGGAGCTCATCGATGAACTACAAGGGCTCGATGTATCGATTCAATATGCGACTCGCAAGGTACATCTGAAGGGGGCTGGCGAGCTGTTAGATGGGAGTCCCTTGACTGTCCAGATGTTGTATTTGATTGCTTTCGAACGAGGTAAGGCACCAGGCGAATTTGCGGTGCAGAAAAAACTGGATTTTCCATTCTGACCGAAACTGTCAAGGGAAAGGATGCTTAATCAACGCCATGCGACAGTTCGAACGAGATGATGTCCTTCGGGCTGCAGCGGGGACACAGATGCCTTGCTAATAGTGCAAAAGCACAAGGACATTCTGAATATGGAATGCCCTGAAGCGAAGAGTAGCGTTGCAGAGCGCCACGCCGTTTTGGTCTAACCATTAGGCAAATGAAGCAACGCTGCCAAAATGCTCTCCACATTTTAGAAGAGGGTGCGTCGTTTTGAAAAAGAGTCAGCTCCCAGTCAAAACCTGCATGACCTGCGGCCTTCCCTTCACATGGAGGAAGAAGTGGGCACGCTGCTGGGGAGATGTACGTTACTGCTCGGAGCGCTGCCGACGCAGTAAACTTGCTAAATGCTGAGCCCAAAAAAGGGCCATCCCAGGCTCTTTTGTACTCAAATCAAAATCACTTGGCTAACCAAAATTCGACGGTCGCTGCACCGTTCTTCGCTTTCCAATCTTTAAGCGTTTTGTGATTGCCGTCTTTGGTTTAGACGACTCCGCCGGCGTGGTTTTTTGTAGATCCTCAACCACCCGTGGTCACGTCCGGATACGGGATCGCGGCCTCACCGGTAATGTAGTGCTCACGAGTAATCCGAGAGAGTATGAGGTCGTACAGGGGCTCAGTCATTCCGGCAACCTATCACCGAGCCCACGGCCAAGCAACGCGGTTTGACTCCAAACCGGGCCGCAGACAAGATGCCTTCAGGATAAGGAGCGAAGATGGACATCAAGCGTGGCAATCACTACATCTGGGCGCATTACCTCCGTGGCTGGTCGCATAACCAGAGAGACGTCTTCCACAGAACAAAAAAGGGGAACATCCAGGCCGTGAGCACGAAGGGCCTGGCTCGTGAATACGAGTTCTATAAGCTGACCCCGCTAGACAATATCGATGTTGAGTTTCTTGAATATTGGATCAGCCTGTGCACACCGGCAACACAGCCTCTTCATTATGGATTTTTGAAAAGGGTGATTGTCTACTCGTGCGTTCTCGGCGTACTTGATCCTATCAAAGATAAAGCCAAGCGCGATGAGATCACGTTCAACACAATCGAAGAACTACACACGACGATTGAAAATGACGTTAGGCCGACGCTTGATGCGTTAAGAGCTGGTAATTTTTCATCTTTGCATGAAGAAAATGCGCTGAACAACCTGATCAGCTATATGGGGCACCAGTTCTCGCGAACAAAAATTTTCCGTAACATTATTGACTCATCGGCTAGCTCAGATAATGAGGTGGTCAACAACTTGATCAAAAAAAACAACTGGTTCATGGCGATCCTTGTAGGAGTCAACATGGGCTACAGCACGGCCATGTGCTACGAGACGAAAAACGTGGTTTGGCTCATCAACAGCACGGATACCCGGTTCATTACGAGTGACAACCCAGTTATCAATGTCCATCCTTCTGTGCTCAATCGAAAACCTAACGGCATACCTCCTTTACATACGGATCTGTATTTCCCAATCTCCCCAACTCTTGCCTACATGGTAAATGACTCAGACTACTGGGGTAATGGAAAAGTAGAGGCAACTAACGAGACTGTCGTAGCGCTCAACAGGCAGATGCTTATCAGGTGTGATGAAACCGTATATGGGGACAGTATGGAAATCATAAAGCAGACAAAACTTCCGAAATCATAGAGCCCCTCCAGAGCATTCTTTTTTGCCAAAGGTTTGTTAGCGAAGAAACTGCGAAAACTATTTAATAGCATGCCATTTATATGCGCACCTTTGTTCCCAAGGATTCCAGCGCGACACATCTAACAAATGAACACTAGCTAAAAAACCCTCCAAGTGTCCGCTGGAGGATGTATGAACATCGAGCCGGAAGAACTCGCGACCAGATCATTGAGAGCTGAGAGCGCTTCAAAGACCTGGTGCGCCGGGATCGGTATTGAGGGGTTTTACAACAAAGCTGAATGTCTGCCCCCCAACCCTCATTGGTTAACCAGTAGTTGAGCGTCACTTACTCGGAGAGTAATTTCCTTTCCAGTACCGAATCTCATCTACCAAAGGCCAATAACGTCCTCGCATGCGTTCTATATGATTGACGGATTCTTCATAGAGCTTGGCATAGCCAATTGCACTCTTGTACCGAGCATGGTCATCATACAACATATCTTCAGGTGTTAAAAAGTCATGTCTAGGTCTTTCCTTAACCATACCGGCTAGATCACGAGCTTTAGCGGTAATCTTGATCCAAGACATAGAGCATCTCGGAGATATGGAGGCTGCCATTACCGTCCCTTGCTCCAATGCATTCAAAATATTATCTGCATGTAGCGCGGTAGAGTAAAGGCTACTGTAGTCAGCTTCATCCTGAGCTATAGAAATCACTCTGTCGAGATAAGCCTTTTCTAGACACTCTAGGCTATGATCGTATAATGCAGCAGAAGAGTAACTTCCGAGTTTATTTTCATAGCTAAGCACTATTGAGGCAAGCAGATTTTCAAGTATGAGCTTGATTTCTCGCGCTCTCTTTCTAGCGGGAATAAACTCTATGAAGACATAGAAAATATACGCCGCCACTATACTTGAAAGAATATTACTTGTGATATCTTCAAAATTTTTTGATGCTAGAAAATCCACGACCAGCGAGCTAGCCATCTCTGGCGGAGGCTGAATCTTTATCTTGACAACAAGAAGCATCAGAAACGAAGCTGCGGCTCCTAGATGAATCTTACAATCCTGTATGAACGTTATTAATCGAATCATTAGAACTCCTGTAATTTTACCTTCGATTACTAAATACAACTCAGCCCATTAGAATTACAAGCTCAGCTATGTCACCATCACTTAACCCAGGCAGAAAATAATTCATATCAATATTAAGCACCCCTGGTTGGTCGTCTACGATCATAAAGCCGACCATATCATTCCAGAGATAAATAAGATCCTTATCGGCAGTTATGAAGTAAGCATTACCTCGCTGATTCCTGATTTCGCTCAAGAACAGTATCAGCGAAAAGATGTCTAGCGTGCCGTTGAATGAGTGGCCTCGCTGGATAAAGTTCGGCTGGTTGAATTTTAGAAGCTTATAAATAGGATTGTTCCTTTCGCCGCTGACAGCCTTGTATACAATTGCAGCGAAAATCAGGTGATGATCTAAGACGTTTGCGTCTTTAGCTAGTGCGAGGACATCCTTGAATCCAGCAAGGTTCCTTGTAAATATTACGCCTTCCTCCAGCTTGGCATAGACTTTTTCAATAAACTCTAGGATAGCGTCAAATCCATAGAAAAATCTTGCGCTTGCCTCATGCAGTCTGCGGATTGATTCAGGAGTATTTGTTACCTTTATTTTCGGAAGCCTTTGGCGCAGCTTAGCTTCAAATATTTCAAGCTCTGCGGACATTTCCTCGTAGGTGGGAAGCTTTTTATTATGCCGATTATTCCCTTCCATTAGAATTGGCTTCAGGTCAATAGTGAAATCCCGGTTTTGCCAGAAGTCGACCACCACCTTGATAGAACGATCCTGAGGGTTCCCATCCGAGTCGATATGATTTTTAACGGTGCTGAACGCATTTTTATCAAGTAATACAGATGCACCATTAGGGATAAAAGCAAGCGGCCTCCATCCTCGAGGACTTAGTGCTACAGCATCACCCTTCGAATGTATAAATTGAGCCGGAATTTCCGCTTCAGATCTGAAGTCCTTCTTGCCATCTTTTTCGAAGGAAACATTACGTGCTCTCAGGCTCATCTGCTCCCCGAGATCGTAAGCGGTGTAATCACTCCAGTCAAAATCGATGAAGTCTGGTTCATTGAAGCTGATTGTTAGATCTCCGCCAATTCTGAACCAATAAACATCATTACTCGCCATATATCCCTCACGTTCCAGCCGACGGGCTGTGATCCTTGCGTATCAAATGGGCCCGCAGGCCCTGATTGTTTGCACTCAAAATGACATCATACTGCCAGCACTGACTGCTCAGCCAGCAGATGTGCCCAGCACCTGAATATGCTCCAGCACATGGTCGAACTGGCTTTCATCGCGATAGAAGAACGCAGATGGTTCATGAATAGCCAAATGCTTGGTGCCCTCTTCCCACTCGGCATACCAGGCATCCTTTACACCGACGTAGACAGGCGGCCTGCCTTCGAACTGATCAGCAGTGATGTCGACAACGAGGCCATAAACCTCCAGCCAGGCATGGGAGCCACCGCCCTTATCACCGCAAACGTAGTAGAACTCTCCGATATCCAAACTGTTTAGGTGTTCGCCCAACAGCTCAGAAATTGTCCCGCAGCAGCCGTGCGGGAAGCCCCGGAGGTTCTCCGGAACCCACGAAGTCTTCATTACGTTCTCGATAGCAGTGCGGAATCGACAAACCAGCTGGTTCAGCGAAATCTTTAGCTCAGACTGCACTCCGGGATGAATCATCGGCTCTCCGACAGCCCGGGGAATTCACTGATGACCTGTTTGCGCATCCGCAGCCCGTAATGGAGGACGAGTCGATAGGCGTGCTGGATGAGATCAATGGCTCCTGGGGAAAGGGAGTCCTCCGAGTAGTTAGCGTGCCCGCATCGCCTAGTTAGGCAATGCGGCGAGAATCGATGAATTAGACCTACACGAGAAGTTCGATAATATCTGGGTAGTGAAAGCCAGATAGCAGACTGGCCACCCGATTGGCTTAAGGGCGTCCCTGTATCGAAGACCTCAGGTACGCGACGAATCCGGCCCAGTTATGAGCCTCATATTTCTCCAGCATTTGTTTAGGAAGCTTAATTTGAGAAATCGTCCAGTCAATGCACTCTCGCCATTCAGGCTCATCAAGAATCTGCCGCCCTGTGAAATATCGAACCTCGTCCTCGGTGGTGTTGTAGATCAAAAAAATACGGTCAAGATTTTTACTCACAGCAGATCGGCTAAGACCTCGCGGATTGTTCCAGTTTTCGCCACTCTTGATCTGAACTTCGAAGTAGCGACCTTGGTGTCCAACGATTCCGTCAATTCCCTTGTCGTCGACCAGCGAGGGGAACACGTCAAACCCTTCGCCGAGCAAGTATCCCCAGATGGCGAATTCATTTCGTTTACCGATTGCGAGCTTGTTTTTTATTTCTATTTTCAACGTCATGTTGTTTACCGCACCTATCCAGTGGAAATGAACGCTCTCACCGCCAAACCTGAGTGATACGGAGGTGGAGCATTAATTTGAAATGAAGGGCGGAAGGAATAATAGGGTATCGCTCAACCACCTTGTCCGCCCAGCCGCTGCGCTTTTTATATTCCCGCACGTCGCCTGCAGATATTAGATTGTGACGAGCTAAGGCCCTAGCTAGCGTCCTTTAACTACTTTACGTTTGATCCCATCAGAAGGGGGCGCAGGACGTGGAGTCACAACGTCCCAATAGGCCTGATCCCCCTTGATATAACGGCTTGCCTTCTCCGACGCGGGTACCTTTTCGTCCCAGGAAATATACCAGTAGCAGTAGGTGACGGCCCGAGTGATGGCGACGTAGGCTGTTCGCAGCGCCTCCTGCTGCTGTGCTCTGTCGTAACCGCAGGGCTCGCCCGCATTCGCCATACCAGCCTGGGCATAGAAATCGTTTCTCGAAGGCGATGATGTGGTGACCTCGCAATCCCCCAGCAAAAAGACGGCGTCGGCCTGCAAGCCCTTCGAGGAGTGGTAGGTCAGAAACTTGATGGCCTTGTCTCGCTTATCTTCACGAGCTCTCTCAATGACGTCGCTAAGTTTTGCTTTGGCATCTTTTTTGGTGTCGCGTTTACGGTAAAGAATAAGGATCGAGTGGCCAGCGTCGTAATGGTGTTCGGTCATCTGCACTAGGTGTTCCCAGTCGAGCTCTCGAACTTCTACCGGTATCTGGTTGCCGATCACACACTTGTTAACGGCAACACCGTGCTTGTTTTCAAAACCTGGTGTCTGGTTGACAATTGCTTCCGCCGCATCAACCACCATTTGGTGTGATCGATGGTTTTCCTGCATGAAAACCTGTGTCTGTTTCGGCGACCTAAACTCCTTGCCGAACTCCATCAGAAAACGTGGAGAGCTGCCACGCCATCCATAGATGCTTTGCCAATCGTCCCCAACTGCCATCACCGAAGCATAAGCTGGCGCGCCCAAAGTTTTAGCGGCCAACCCGCGCAGTTCGATTTCCTTAAAGGTCGCCCTGACCCACGAGATTGTGTTCGCCCCCACATCTTGGAATTCGTCGATTAGCAGCGTCGTCATGGGGCGAAGTACGCTGTCCGCTACTGCCCTAAAATTTTGCTGACCACGTTCGCTGAACATCGCAAACATACTGTTAAACGTCATTACCGGCGGGCTCATCTGCAGCAGTCCATCGTTAAACGCGGCCCAGTAAATGCTCATCGCATGGAAAAATGGCGTGTCGGGCTCATCCTTGTACAAGGTCATATTTTTGACCGCCTCAATGGCGTCTAGGCCCAGGTTTTCGATGAAGGAAGCATTGGAAAAAAATGCCTCCAAAATATAACTGGAGCTTATCTCTCCCCTGACCTTGTACTGGAATTTCGGGCATCCATTTATTCGACCTTTGAGCGCGTCAACCGACCGCGATGCATCGACATAACTGTTCAGATAGACAACCCGTGGGCTGCAAAACGCCTGAAACAGCGTCCGCTTGTCGCGCACGTGCTTGCGCATGAACCAACCATACTGGTGATCAAGCTTAATTTCATTTGGTTCGGTATCGTCGACCCCTAGAATCACGTAGGTATCGAACTCGGGAATATATCCGTTCACCCGGAAGTTTTTCCCAAGCAGTCGGACAGTCTTATGTGCAGGCTCTATCCCATCAATTGGCCAATAACCGGCAGCTTCCCAAAGACCTTCAAGTTGAGCGCACAACGCATCATCGATATTCGCCATTTGCCAGGCCTTATCCTGGCGCTCCAGAACGTCTGGATGGTCTTTATTCATCTCAGCTAGCAATAGTGAGCGTTGATAGAGTTCTCCGATCAGTGAGCGAAACTCCGTGTTGGTTTCATAGAGCTCTTGGTATGTCGCGTTCATCAGGTCAAGCTGGGTTTCACCCAGCTTGACGTTCAGCATCGAACCGTCCTTTTCGTCCTCACCTGGCTTGTTGTCTAGAAACTCAAAAGCCTTTACATCACTTAGACCATCGATGCTTCTTGCGAAGGACAGAATGCGGGAATGGAACGTGCGGACAATCTCAAGGGACTTCTTCTCGCTGACTTCATAACCCCAAAGGTCAAACACCTCGCGGACTTTCTTCGCGAAATCCAGCTTGGATTCTTTTGTGAAAGTGACAACCGTCAGACCCGACAAATCAATTTTGAGGTAGTGGTATAGAACAATCAGCCGCAACACCATGGTGGTCGATTTACCGCTACCAGCGCCCGCAACTACAGAGGTGGTCGGAGTGGTGGATAAGATCATCTTCCACTGATCTTCAGAAGGAGGTTGATCAGGAAGATAGTGCTTCACATCCTGCCGGATCTCAGCAGCCATTTCTGGAGTGATCGCAAATCTCCAGTCCTTGAACAGTGCAGTTTCCTTGATGCCCGGTGAAGCTGGAGTCGTAGGTGTACCAGGACGTAACTCAACAATTAGCTTTCCGTCGTCCAGTCCTTGGGTATGCCCCTGAGAGAAACCCTCCTCCAAGCCTTTGCTTTTCCCCTCTTTAGTACCGACAAGCCGACCCGCATTCCAAGCAGATGTTTGTTGAAATCCGACGACGTCGAGGATTGCATTGGTGAGCCAGTTGAAAAAGCCACGCTTAGCGGACTGTGGGCTATGGCCACACGCCAAGGTATCGTTTTCATCTGATGAATCAATCTGTGGTGGTTGAGAATGAGGGTTGGTTGGTCGCGAATCCACTAGCTAAGAGCTCCCTGCAGGCTTAGAGCGTGCCAGGAATCCGGGCGCCGCCTCTTCGATATAAGGGCGTAGATTACCACCACAATTGCAACGTTAAGCTTCTAAAGCAGAGGTCACGGCAGCCCGAGCCGCCTAATCCCGCAGCATGTCCTGACTTGCCGACCCTGTGTTAGTCAGCAGGATTGGCGTCATGGATGCAGACAGACATCGAGCAACTGGAGGAGGATCAATGAGCTTATACGGTGGATACATCGAAAGGTTGGCCAGGAAAGTCGAAGCGAGGCTGCAGGACATCGAGGCGATCTACAACTTTGACCTTGGGGATGAATTCGAGGTCGCCATATGCGCTTTGCTGGAGGATATTCTGCCAGCCAAGTACGGAGTGTGCCGGGGTTTTATCATCGCTGAAAATGGCGAAAAGGCCGGGGATGACCTCATTATCTACGACAAGATGTCCAGCCCTACCCTGCGCTCCGGCTTGAGCCGCCAGTTTCCGGTAAAAGAACAAATCCCGGTTGACGCGGTGTACGCCTACATCGAATGCAAGCACTCGATCTCGGACTCAGCGGTATTGGCAAAGGCGGTCAGCCAAGCCGAAGCGGTAAAGAAATTGCTGCTCACACGCCGAGGTCGCACCAACCCTGAGTATCAAGTAGATGGGCCTATCTACAACGGCAGGGCCAGGGACTGGCCCCGTACTTACCCTCCACTCAAGAACCAGCCCTTCTGTGCAGTCTTTGCACGCAAATACTCACCGGACGTTTCTGTTCGCAATATCCAGGGAGACCACGCCCCCGACCTCATGATTCTTGGAAATGACCACATCGCGACACATACGGTGTACATGGGGCCGGACGGTGTCAAATCGTCGCTCTTTTACGACACCAAGTTCGGGGCGCCGCTGTACGTGGAAGCTGCCCCTGGCAACGCCTACGGCTTGGGTCTGGTGATCCTTCTTCAGGCGTTGAGCTGGGTTGAACTGCTGCCGATTGATTGGACTGAGGCGCTGAGCACCACGTTCTTCGACAACCTGCTCAACCGCAAAACCTAACCTAAGCCCTTATACCTCCCCTACCGCCGGGATCTTCGTCTGGCACGACAATGAGCGCTTCTCTGCGAAATCTACCATCTGTCCATGTAAGCCTGAGTTGCAGGCCAACAACCAATGCTGAAAGATAACGAGCTGGACGAAGACCAGCGCTAATACTGCAAACACCATTGTTATGCTACAGACAGTGAAAGCAGTAGGCCTTTTTGAAAGCCTAGACTTGCGAGTCTTAGCAGGCACAACATCTCCGCAGGGCTTACAGAACGACAAGACGCCCGAATAGACTCAAAACGCTGGAGGCTCCCATCCATTGAAGTGTTTCAACGCGTCCAAATCCCCGATCAGTTCTTTCGCTTTAGCCAGCCGCTCGATAACCACTTTCCGCTCATCATCTTCGAGCCTATGCGCAGATCTCTCAATATCGTCAAAGAATGCCTGAATGCTGTTTACCTTTGCCCAAGTCTGAATCACAGCTTCTAGCTGCTCACGGCTATCCTGGATCGCCTCGAGTCGGCGTTTTTCCTCTTCTTTTCTTTGCCACTCAGCCATCTGCAATTGGTGCTTCTGCCGTTCGAGCTCAGCCCTTTCTCGCTCAACCTCTACTTTTTTGGCAAGCCCTGGGGCTTCAGCAATCAAGAATTTGACGATGCTTGGGATTTTGCTGACCAAATCACCAGGTCTGTCCTCGATCCAGCGATGAATCCAATCTACTCGGTAGTAAGGGGAATAAACCTGGAGGCAGAGGCGACCGGTAGGCATGTCGGTACTCATTACCCAATCATTGCGATAAGGAGAGCGACGTTGATTGGCTGGGAGTGAACTCAATCGAACATACTCCTTGTCTACGTACTTGACCTCGACGTACTCACTGATTTCGTAGATGGTCAAACCAAAAACTATGGCTCCGATGTAAACCACGGTAGGACGTTGCGGCTGCCACAGCGAAGGATGTATGTACCTCGTTGAGGCCTTTTCCCTATGATCAACTGACTCACGATTCATATGCTTAGCAGGATCGCTGAGCGCTACTGCAAGACCTTCTTTCATCAGAGCCAAGTAAAACTGGTTGGCAAAACCTACCGCATGGGCTATCCCGGTACGACTCACAATTAAATCCGCCATGGAACGTTTTGTGGGCCGTAAATAACCGTTATCGCTTTCCCGAACCTTCTTAAAGTGCTCTTCAATATCTAGTAAAATTGGGTGCCTGCGAGGCAGTGCAGCAGGGACTGGAGATATTTTTCGGCTCGTTTTTTGACGTTCTTTTGGCAAAGATTTCGAAACCTGGAGAGGCGATCCATTTCGACTCCACGCAGTCAAATCGCCAGGCCGAGATTCGGGCAACAATGGACGCGCTTTAGCTTTGCCCACTGCGACTTGAGCCCAATACCCCACCGGTGGACGAGGAATATTTAAGCTGGTGAAAACTCGAGCCAAATAGCTTGAAGACACCCCATATCGTTCGCCGATTTTGGTCATAGGAGCCGACCAAACCTGTTCATAAAGCGACTCTCTTGTCACGACATCTTCCGACAAGTCATCGGCTGGAGTGAGAACCTCAGATGTGTCTTCCATGGGCGGGAGCTTTAGTCATTTGATGGGTGTCGACTGGATGATCATAGCCCATGCATTATGACGATTCAGGGCAATGGCTCGCTCACCAGCCAAGAAGCATTTTCTTCCCTACTTTGCTTCGCGAATCCAGGCGTTTGAGGGCGAATTGCACCGTCATGAGGCGATTTTGATTGACGAAAAAACAAGCGGTGCAAACAGGGCTCCTGATCGGTCTAAAAAATAAAGAAGGCCCTCAAAAAGGGCCCCTTGGGTAGTCAAATCAAAATCACTTGGCCAACAAGACTCAACAGTGTCACTGCCTGCTCTGCCTTTCTCTTCAAGCCCGCGTGACTGCAACCTTTTGTCACAATAACCTCGCCGCTGTGGGGTTTGATGTAAACCTTAAGCTGACGAGCTTTCCGTGAGCCGGCTTTTGGCGTACGCAACGAAGCATGGTGACCATGCATGGGAATCTAGAGGGTTAATTACCTCCTTAAGGCTTTAGCCATTAATGGCGGGCGCTAAATCAACAAGCCATTACTCTACTTATCATCACACTTCAGATTTGTCCTGTAGAACCCACTCATCTGACACGCCGTGCTTATGCATATAACTATGTACCGACTTCGGAATATGAGGCGACTCTTTAGCGAGCGAATCTATACGCTGACGCATATTATCCAAGCCTTCAAAATTATTTTCCCTACCCGCTTCAAACAAAAACTCCATCTCTCTTCCCAACGCATTGTAATTGGCACCGGCAGCGCGATGTTTTTCAGCAAGTTCTTGATAGCCCAGTGTACTCTGGAGGGCAGTCATTACTGCAGCCAATACACTCATAAACCCAACCACCACCTGCCAAAAAATATCTATTTGTTGCTGCATACTGGCGAACACCGTAGTTCCAACAGCTGCTGAAAAAACAATTGCCGGGATTGAGATCATTTTATGGATAAATGAATATCGCATAGCGGCACGATAATGACCCATTCCAATCGACGCCAACCGCGTATACCACTTATATGCCAGTTTTCCACCTTCGGACTCAGACTCAAAACTCATACACACCCCAAGAGATAATAACGCATTAGAATTTCTTCATCATTAATCTAGCCAATTAAAATTAGTGCCCCCCCTACCCCGGCTATAGGTTGACTTTGATGTATAAATCGACTGGCGAGACTTGGCTATTCACGGAGCTCATTCCACGTAACGAAGCCACAGATAAGTCCGACCAGAGATCACCTGTGCGACTGCAGAAATGCGTGTCTGTAGGTCTTCATCGCTAGTGTTATAGAGCGCACAGAAGTCTTTGGCTACGACGTTAGCAAGTGATGTATCAGGCGGTTCAGCACGAATGAAGCCGATGTAAGAAGCACCTACGCCCATCAACTCATAGCCATGCGCTTCTGAAAAATGACGCGCAACGGCAAAGTTTTTCGCGGGATCCAGATCCGAAGTGAAATAGCCATTCGGAAAAGCCGCGAGTGCCTGGCAGGACTGCTGAACGGGTACCAGGAGCGCTGAAAGAGGCTGCTCTAGAAGAGAGATAGGGTTGTTCTGGTAACCGATCCACTCCTGGAGGGCCTGCTGATCTAGCGTCAAACCATGAGTACAAGCATCCTCGAAAGACGTGGCTGCAACCAGGGTCATGAAATTGCGAAGACAGATTGCGAACTCCTCTTTCGTAGTCGGATAGCCTATGTATTCACCATTCTCAAAGCACTCTGGAGGCAAGCCCGCTATGTCCTGCTCCGATGCATCGTCCATCCCTAAATTATTGCGCACATGTCCCGAGGTGTAGCGGGCTTGGTGCAGATCATCGAGCGAGAACAGAGGTTTAAAGCCTGGATGCGCCTCAGCAATCTTACGACGAGCTTCGGTCAGATCGTCAAAGCTGGTAATCCCGCTCACGCCGTACTCATCGCATGTACCTACAGACGGATTATCACGCTTGCCGTTACCGCGAAATTCGATATCCATAAACCGTGGCCTGCTCCATTTTGGTACTGAATTGAGTGAGTAATCCTAAGCGTTTCAGGATCATCATCGAAGGTCTGCCGCCAAGCGACAATAAGTCTTCCTGCCACCACATAGCAGCGCGCTACGCTAACTTTGACGTTCGCACTTCGAGGTAATGTTGATGTCCGAAACTGGCCTACCATGCAATTTCTAATCGACTCAGGGAAGAAACTGATGACTACAGATCCGTTATGTCTAGTCTTTGTGCCGGCTCTGGCGGCAGTGCTGCAAGCCGCCGAGGATAAAAAGGGCCAGCCGCTTACCGAGATTGAGGTGTGTGAAATCCGAGACAGATCCACCTGCATCGCTTTGCCTTTTAGCGCAGCCTTGGCAGTGGAAGAAGATCGTGGTTATCCAGACATCGTCGCGGAGGACTGCTGGAATCAATGGCAACGTCTACGCTCCCAGTGATTTGCGCCTGTACCAAAACAATGCAGCCCTTCTGTGATCAGACAATCATCCGACTGTAAGCAACCGTTGCTCTCTGTCGGCCACGAGACGCTGGTAGCACACCGAGTACCTCCCTATCTGCCAAAAGTGAGTCACCCCCTCATGAACGAAGGTTGGCAAAACGACGACTATTTCATCATCTTCACGGAGGATGAGAGCTTAGCTGCCATGAAGGCCTACGGATTTGATCATCATCTTCCGGGGTACGCGCTATTAGGTCTAAGAGGATGGGACGACTTTATCGTCATCAACTCTTCCGGAGTAATGTTTACCATTCCGACGCTGCCACTCGATGCGTCCTATGCCGCGCCGTTTGCCCTTCCCCAGCAGATTTCCCTTGAGCCGGACGAGCGTTTCGCTGGCAAGATCAAGTGGTATACGAAGCCCTTAGTCTTTGGGGGCGACCCGGCGGACAAAACAAATTTCGCATGGATCACTCACGAGCAACATGCTGAACTTGTCATCTGGTGGAACGAACAGTACAGGAGCGCCAAAGCACAGAGCTAGTGCAATTTGCCCACAAAGCGGAAATCGCAACACATGCTCAAATGGCGTACTGAGGCACTCACGACTAGCCGAGACCCTATTTTTTTACCAGAGCTGCTGGGTGCTATCGATGAGTGTCCGTCTCCTCAGCCGGATAAAACTCGCCTTCCTTCCCCATCTTTTCCAGCCGTTCGCGCACCATCAACTCAACGTTGGCCACAGCAGCGTGATCGCCAGGGTTGACCACCTTCACGCAAAGACGTCTGACAGATCGCTCGCTGTCAGTTCCCAAATCTGCTTGTCGCGCACCTCATGCCTCCTTGTAGTTTGATTCAGATCCTGCACAGTACAAGGTGCCAGCTTTGTCCTTCAACGAGCTACGGTGGTCAGGGCTGTTGATCTGGTTTAGGCGTTCGGCTTGAAGCAGGCGCTACGACGATAGGCGTGATGTATCATCATTCTCTATGACACAGCCGCACTGCACTAAAGGACTTCGCCATGCACCAAGTTATCAGCGCTGCTTACTACCGACCTAGATTCGCAAGGAGCGCTTGTGCATGGTTAATGATTGACGGCATTGGCATTGAGCAATGGCTGTCCACTCATCTCGAATGGTCAGACGTCGCAAGCCTTGGTCTTTCTCTGATCTGGCTTATCGACGAAGACGAAGACGCTCTTGCGAACCGTCGCATCATCCCGGCGGAGGATGGAAGCTCCACAATCGTGCCGTTGCTGGTCTGTAGCGATGACATGAATTTCGACTGTATCGTCTTGGTCGCTGAGCAGATAATCGAAGGTGACACAGTACACTGGCGGCGCTTTGGTCGTAGTATTTCGGCCAAACTGGAAGTTGGAATCTCGACAAAATGGATCGCCGAGAGCAAGCCGGTAAGCTTTGCATTGGAGGATTTCCAAAACGCATTGGAGCAGTTCACTCAGTTGTCGAAGACGAAGCCAGACAACCATTGCGATGAACCCTTAAGCCCTCAATAGCCTAGCTTACGTTGCATCATATTTATCGCTATCTAGCCCACTACCACGTTGAAATGTTGACCACGTAGCCCGAATTCACAGTGACCATACATGCTCCCAGAGGACACGCTGGAGCCGCCATCCCAGTAGAATTCGTCGAGCTGATTACCGCCCACTTTGAGATGTTCTATGAGCTCTGATTTAACTGAAGAAGAAATGCGTCGTGCCCTATTCGGTACGCCTCAGCCCGAAGAGCAGGTGCCCGCACCTCTAGTAAAAGAGCCTGTGGAAGAAGTTGTGCCCGCGAAACCGGTGGTTGCTCCAGCAGCCAAGAAGAAAGCGAAAGCTTTTACGCCCAGGCTGAGGGTTACGTTACGGGTTGGAAACGAGTTTGAAGGGAAAATGGTCGAGCTGATTCACGAGGCTGATACGTTGAGCTCATTGCTTGCTGAACAAGAGGCCGTGAAGGCCGCTAGGAAGAAGTACAAGTATGTGGACGTCGTCTCGGTAAAGTCGATGTAGCCGCGCCCAGGCTCGCTCTCAAAGGCTCTTATAAGTGTCTTCAACGCTGCGATTTGTACAGGCGGCGCTTATGGTGTCGAAGCTCCCTCAATCAAGTAGACATCCGTCTTGGCTGAGCGCTGGCGGATTTTCCTCAGTTCGGTGTACTCCGCAGAGTTGTACCAAGCCTGGGCTTTTTCGACGCTCGCGAACTCGATGACAACACGGCGACGCTTTGGCGCGTCACCTTCAAGCGAGATGGTCTTCCCGCCCCGCACGATGAAGTGCCCTCCATAGGGTTTGAAGGTTGTTTCTACCTGCGCACTGTAAGGCTTCATCCCCTCGGGATCGGTAACTTCAAACTCGGCGACATAGTACGCCGGTGGTGCGGCAGACTGGGCGTCCGATGCCATCACCTGATAACCGCCCGCCACAAAATACGCCAGCCCCGCCATTGCAATTGCAATTGCCATCACCTTTAAATTTTTCACTCATTTTGCTCCATTGAAAAACAGCTTGCCCAGCGCGGAGCCGGTTATCGGCCAGGCCGGGGACTAAGCTCGATTGGTGTGGTTTCAATCAGGCGCTTCGACAGAATCATCGACTTAGTTGTGGCAGCGTACTTTTTGAAGTGCGGCGATTCGATATGGCTTCGGTATGCCGAGTCGCTCGCGTAGATTTCGAAGAAGTGGAACCAGTTTGGGCGGTCGATTTCGGCGACGGCGTAGATTGATATGACGCCCGGCTCGGCGCGAGTCGACTCTGAGATCTCTTCTTTGACTGCGGCTTGATAGGCCACAACCTGTGCAGGATCGATTTCGAGTTGCGCGATGCGCACCACTAAGCCATTTTCTTCGGCGGCCAGTGCTTGCCCTGCAAGTAATCCAGCCAATGCGAGCACTCCTAATAAACGTTTACCCATCAGGTTCCCCCTCCTTCACTGCGGCAGTGCATACGCCACCACGTAATCACCCTTCTGCGTCGTGGCTGAATTACCGCCAGCGCTGACGACTAAATATTGTCGGCCACTCTTTGGCGAGACGAACGTCATCGGCGTTGCCTCTGCCCCGACAGGCAACCGCCCTTTCCACAGTTCCTTGCCGCTACGAACATCAAAAGCACGGATGTAAAAGTCCTGCGCTGCCGCGATGAATACCAATCCACTGGACGTGGTAATTGGCCCGCCACGGGTTGGCATGCCGATTGGCATAGGCAGGTGAGTGGCGAATCCGAGTGGGCCAGTTTGCTCAGTCGTCCCCAAAGGCATAGACCAGGCGACCTTACGCGTCGCCAAATCAATCGCGCTGATCGTGCCGTATGGAGGTTCTTGGCAGGGGATTCCCAAGGGAGACAGAAAACGCCCCATCTCGATACCCCATGGTGTACCCGCTTGGGGAGCGTTGCCCTCATGCCCGCCACCTGTTGTGCCTGCGTCATCATAAGCTTTACGGGGAATCATCCGGCTCCAGGTGGCAACCCTGGTGTCATTGACGATCATGTAACCCAGGTTCTCGGCAACGGAAACAGAACCCCAGTTCATACCGCCCAACCAGCTCGGATACTGGAGAGTCAGGCGTTCACTGGGTGGCGTGAACTCACCCTCGTATCGTGCCTTGCGAAAGTCGATCCTGCAGATCAGTTGATCTAGCGGTGTCAGCCCCCACATCCGTTTTTCGCTTAATGGTTCTATACCCAGGGCCGGCATTCCAACCGAATACGGTTGTGTGGGCGACAGCCGATCATCTGCGACGCCTCCTTGCGGAACCTGGCGCTCTACTACTTGAGCTATCGGCATACCGGAGCGTCGATCCAACATGAAGATCTGGCCGCGCTTGGTGGTTTGAATCAGCGCTGGTAGCGTTCCACCCTGACCGTCTGGCAAGTCATAGAGCGCTGGTTGCGACGGCACGTCGTAATCCCAAAGGTCATGATGCACGGTCTGGAAGTGCCAACGCTCACGACCAGTGGCGATATCCAGCGCTACGATTGATGAAGAGTAACGATCATCTGCCTCAGTCCTGTGGCCGCCCCAAAAGTCGGGAGTGGCGTTGCCAGTTGGAAGGTAGATCAAACCAAGTTCATCGTCGAAAGCCGGGGTCGACCAGACATTGGGCGTTCCCGCTGTATAGTTCTCGCCTTCTGGTGGTTCACGAAGGATGGCTGGATTGCCCAAATCCCACGCCCAAGCGAGTTTTCCTGTGTGGACGTCAAAGGCACGAACGACACCCGAGGGTTCACCCGTTTTCTGGTTGTCCCACACCAAGCCTCCAACCACTACCAGGTTTCGCACGACGGTTGGAGCTGCTGTCGGGAAGTAGAGCTCCTGATCGGAACTGCCCATTCCGCTACGCAAGCTAACGCTGCCGTGATCACCGAAATCATCGCAGGACGCTCCCGTTTGAGCGTCAACAGCAACAATTCGAGCGTCGACGGTCGTTGAAATGATCCGGCGCGAGCAGGCTGGTACGGGTATCGGAGCGTCAGCGGCTGAAACCTCGGTCGCTGCATCGTGATAACCCACTCCACGGCAGCGCGGATAAACGTTGTTAGCCTGTACGTTCGGGTTGTGGTGCCAGATCTCTTTTCCCGTATCAGCATCCAGGGCGAATAACTGGCTCGACTGCGTACATCCATAAAGCACACCGCTAACGTGAAGCGGTGTAACAACGTGCCCTTCCCTGCCCCTCGGAACCTCTCCAGTGCGGTACGTCCAGGCAACTTTCAAATCGGATACGTTTTGCGGGTTGATCTTGTCTAGCACAGCGTGACGCGTACCTGATGGGGTGTGCCCGAAATATCGCCAATCCGTAGCAGGTTCGACGGTTCCCACGGCCTTGCCAGCAACAGGTGATGACGTTCCTTCTGCAGTCTGGATCGGTTGCGGTTGCAGGGCTGCATAAAACGTAGCACCTAAGGCCACGGTCACCACAGCGGCGCCTGGGTATCCGATCTTGCTGATGGACGATTTGCCGCCATTACGCAGCCATGGCATAGCCAAAAATACCAACAGCGCCAACACCGCCAGCGCTGTCAAACGGGAAAATAGCGGCCAGAACGCGAAGCCAACGTCCCATACAGACCAGACTACCGAAGCAAGGAAAACCAGAAGAAAGACGACTGCCCCCGAAGCTCGACGGCGAACCAATTGCAGACCACCGAACGTCATGCCAAGGCCCGAAAGCGCGAAGTACCAGGAACCGCCCAAGGTAATGAGATAGCTGCCGCCCGCGAGCATAAATAGTCCAGCCAGCAGGATGATGATACCCAACGCAATCACCGTCATCGTTTTTGCTTTGGATGGATTCGATTCCGACATGTAGCTCTTCCTTTGATGGACGGTTGGAGGTCAGGCATTACTTGCAAGGGCCGCGCTGCCTAGGATTCAAGCATTGGAAAATCAGCGCACTGTTGAAGGATCATTTCGCGGCGTGATCACCGCATAACGAATCCGCCATCCACTGAAATGGACTGGCCTGTGACATAACTCGAGGCGCTACTGCTTAACCAGAGAACCGCGTCGGCGATCTCCTCTGGCCTGCCATGTCGGCCCATTGGCACCGCCTTGGTCATGCCCTCAAGCGCTTCGCCCTGCCCGGCAGCAACCATCTGATCGACCATCGGCGTCCAGATCAGTCCTGGACAAACTGCATTGACACGAATATTCCGAGCTGCATATTCCAATGCCGCGCTTTTGGTCAGCCCTATCACTCCATGCTTGGCTGCGTGGTAGTTGGCGCGCTCGGCTCCTCCGATCAGCCCGCCCAAAGACGAACAGTTGACGATGGTGCCGCTGCCTTGGCAACGCATGTGCTCCAGCTCAAACTTCATGCAGCTCCAAACACCGCGAAGATTGACCGACATCACTTTGTCGTAATCTTCCACGGTGGCATCAGCCGTTTCTGCAAGGAGGTTCTGGATACCGGCATTATTGAAAGCAGCATCCAGGCGACCGAACGTTGCGATTGCTTCTTTCACCATGGCTTCGACCTGATCGATTTGCGCGACATCGCACCGGATCCCGATGGCTTGATGACCGGCCTTCACCAGAGCCTCAGCGGCAGCATTGGCCGCGTCACCATCAACATCGGCTAAGGCAACTGAGGCTCCAGCCTCGGCGAATGCCTTGGCCGTTGCCAGACCGATACCGGAGGCGGCGCCAGTGACCAGGGCGACTCTATTTTCAAATGAGAAGCTCATCGATATTTCCTCTAATGCTAAGACTGCTGCGTCGGTTGTGGAGTGCGCAGGGCGAAGGCCGCACTAAGTGCGCACCCCAAGCCGCAGATGCCTACAACCCACCCCATGGGCCAAGGCGTACCATCAGCAAAAACGGCCACCAATGCCGAGCCCAAAATCCCCGATCCGTACTGCAATGCGCCGGCAAGTGCCGAGGCCGAACCGGCAAATTCAGGGAGGCAATTAAGCGCACCAGTGATTGCGTTGGCCAGCACGAAGCCGGTGGCCGATACGAATAGAAAACAGCCGCAAATCAACAGCGGCAGACCACCCCAATCTGCCCAGGTGGTGCCAGCAATAATGACGCCGGCAATGCCAGAGATCAGTCCGCCCATCACCATCATGGCGTCACTACCTCGTCGTTTCAGCAGGCGCGCGTTGAGCTGATTAGTCACCATTAGCCCGACAATCCCAGCGCCAAACAATGCGCCGTACCATTGCGGACTGACGTGGTGATACTCGATGTAAGCGAAGGGAGAACCCGCGATATAGGCGAACGTACCGGCGTAGAAAAAACCGCCAGTGCCGATGTAGGCCAGGAACTTCGGCGTACGCAATAGCGCACCGTAGCGCTTTGCAATGGCTGGCAGTGACGTGGGGCTACGCCGCGCTGACGGTAATGTCTCAGGCAACCAAAGCAAGCTCGTCAGCGTCGCTACACCCAATAGCACCAATGTCCAGAAGATCGCGTGCCACGACAACAGATGGAGAATCTGCCCACCAACTGTCGGCCCCGCGAGCGGTGCGATTGCCATGACCGTCATCAGCGTCGACATCTTCTGTGCGGCCCGCCGCCCCTCATACAAATCCCGCACCATGGCGCGTGCAAGTACCACATTCGCACAAGCGCCAAATGCTTGAACTAAGCGCCAAGCAATCAGGGCTTTCCCGCTGGTCGAGAGTGCACAGCCGGCAGAGCCGGCTATGAACAACAGGCAGCCAAGTGCCACGGGTAATCTTCGACCAAACCGGTCGCTGAACGGCCCCCAGAAAAGTTGGCCGACACTGAAGCCCGCTAGGTAACCGCTGATGGTTAATTCCATCGTGGCGCCGTCCGCATGTAGATCGGCGGCCATCACTGGCATCCCAGGCAAATAGAGATCCGTGGAGATAGATGCAAACGCGAGCAGCGCGCTGAGGATCAGCAGGATGCTCAAGCCGTGCTCTCGCTCTCCTTGGTCGCTGCCGACGCCAAGCCCCGGATGCTTGGTCGTTGCCACGCTGGTCTGACTCACCGGACACTCCCTGTCCGTGAGCGGTAATCCGGCCATGTCTTATCCAACGCAGGGCCGCCGAGCGATTTCAAAGCGGCTATAGCCGAGCTGGACATGCGTTTATGGATCATCAATAAACCTCCGTCGGGCATCGTAGGGATTGCAGCCGTGAACGGGACTGCTGAGGCCACCCACGCTAATAAAGGAGGAAGAAGATGAATATGGGGCAAATCCGGGATGTTCTGATGAGTGATGCTCAGCAATCTAGGCAGCGTTTGCGCTAGAGGGCTCGAGTCAGTAGGAGCAAGCGCGCAGCGGGACTAATGAAAGATATTCATCGCTTCATGTCGGTTTTGCCGTGTAGTCGTCAGGAAGGTCTTGCAATAGCTTGTCAGCTCTAATGCATTTCCAGCAGGAGCTTGCCTCATGAGAACACTCGTCTCTGCCTCAATGCTGACTGCGGCGATCCTGTCCGACGCGTCTGCGTACGCAGCGGATCTGCCGGAGGATCAAGCCATGAGTATTGTCAGGAATGGCGACCAGGCCTCACTTATGGGGGCTCCCGGCAATTTCGTCGGCAACGCAAGGATCGACCCTCTGTTCGCTGCACGTGCCCCCTCCACTGCTTCCGCAGGTGCGGTGACATTCCAGCCAGGGGCTCGATCTGCCTGGCATACACATCCTAAAGGCCAAACGCTTGTAGTCACCGCAGGCGTTGGCTGGATTCAGCAGGTGGGCGGTGAGAAAACTGTAATCAAGCCAGGCGATGTCGTCTGGACACCGCCCGGCGTTAAACACTGGCACGGGGCGACCGCGACCACGGGTATGACCCATATCGCGATCCAGGAGGCCATGGATGGAAAGAATGTCGTATGGATGGAGCCGGTCAACGAAGCGCAATACGAGGCATCGAGATGAGGCCTTTTCAAGCAGGCGTCGTCTGCCTCTGCCTGCTCCTGGCCGCTTGTGCCTCAACGGATCGCAACGCCAAAACATCACAACTTCCCGTAGTGCCGACGCTGGATGACGTAAGAGCAGTATCGCCAGCGTTGGCTCACAGCACTGAGTCGACCCTTTTGGGCGAAGTCTGGAAACGTCCAGGACTGTCTACCCGAGATCGCAGCCTAATCACCCTCGCGGTGCTAATTTCCGAGCAGCAGACCGTAGAGCTCGCCTATCACCTGAATCTGGCCTTGGATAACGGCGTCAAGGCGTCAGAAATCTCCGAAGTCATCAATCATCTCGCCTTTTATACGGGCTGGGGCAACGCCACGGCAACCATACTCATCACGAAGGATGTATTTGCGAAGCGCGGCATCACTGCAGACCAACTGCCGCCCGTGGCACCACCGTTACTACCCATTGACCAAGCTTCGGAGAAGGTTCGTACAGCATTCGTCGATAAAACGGTCGGCCCGGTATCTCCAGGTCTCGTCTATTACACCAGTGCATCGTTATTCCATGACCTGTGGTTGCGCCCAGGGCTCGCACCACGTGAACGAAGTTTAATCACCGTGAGTGCGCTGATTGGTACCGGGCAAGTCGCTCAACTTGGCGCTCATTTGAATCGAGCAATGGATAATGGCCTCACCCAAGGGCAGGCATCAGAAATGCTCACGCAATTAGCCTTCTACACCGGTTGGCCCAACGTGTTTACCGCTGTGCCTGTGGTCAGCGAAGTGTTTGCGAGCCGGCAGAAGTCCTGAAGGAAGAAACCTCTGATGCGTGATGAACTTGAAGAGGTGAACAGAACACCATAGGCCACCGCTAGCTGATGATCGCTGGCATTGATTATTCGCATATGCTGCTTCACAAACTATCGAGGGTGGCCACAGGCGATGGCTCATCAAGGGGCTGCAGCTCGCGGATGAGGTCGATCAGCAGACGCAGGCCCATCGGTAACTGCCGGTGACTCGAGTAGTACATGTGAAAACCAGGTGCGATGCTGGCCCAATCATCAAGAACCGTTGTGACGTACCCGCTCGCGATAAGAGGCGCCATGGCCGGTTCTGGCGCATACATCAAGCCGGCCCCTTGCCGAGCTAAAGACAGGCCGACACGGGTTTCGTCGATGGTAATCAATCCAGGAACCGCAATCGAAATTGCTTCCTCGCCCTTCTCGAACTCCCAGTCGTACATACAGCCGTTGCCCAAACGAATGCGCAAACAGCGGTGCTTGAGCAAATCCTGCGGATGTTCTGGAACACCAAAGCGCTTCAGGTATTGCGGAGCGCCAGCCACGACCCAGCGGATGTCCGGAGACAAACGTTGCGCGATCATGTCCTCCGGAACAGTGCCGCCGTAGCGTATACCTGCGTCATGGCCACCGCCGATAACATCGACGATCAGGTTGGTCACAGTCAGATCGATCTGGATTTCCGGGTAGCGGTCGTTGAAGACGGGCAATACGGGGCCGAGTAAAAAATCTGCGGCATCGCTGAGCAAGTTTAAGCGAATACGACCAGTAGGCTCATCGCGGAAACGATTGAGAACCTCCATGGCCTGCCCCATCTCAAGCATGGGCTCACTTATTAGCTTGTGCAGCTCTTCGCCCGCCACAGTGAGCGTGACGCTGCGAGTGGTGCGATTGAGTAAACGAACGCCGATTCTGGTTTCCAGCCCCTTGATGGCATGGCTCAAGGCGGAGGCACTAATCCCAACCTCTTTGCCTGCGCGGTTGAAACTCTGATGGCGAGCAATGGCGAGAAAGTAGACAAAGTCTGCGAGGTTGGCGCGGCTTACGTTCATGAGGCCTCACAACTTAAATTCGGGATGGGATCCGGAAGAGCGACCACGTCAGATGATTCTACGGATCACATACCCGTATTTTGATGAATCTCCTTCATCAAACTATCGCATCAGACTCATCAGTTGACCTACTAATCGAAATTTCCGCCTCATTGCGCCGTACTAATAGGCCTTAGCTAGCCACCTTCTTATCCCCTCTGCTCTCATCAATCGTCTACATCCGAAGCCAAGGAAAGCGGTTGAATAAGATGTGGGCCCTGATTACGAAAGTTACCCACATCCTTGCCAACCTTGTACCAATGAAAATCTTCAGCAGGCCTGCAGTGCTCCATTGCCAGTTCCCGAGCTCGTTCCGGTGAGGTGTCGGGATCTATCCATTCGCGGGCGTGCTCAGGTGCCAAGACCAAGGGCTTGCGATCATGGATATCGACCATACCTTGGTCACTCGCAGCGGTGATGATCACAAAGCCGTCTCGATCATCTGGTTCCAGACCTTCGTGCACCTCAGCCAAACCCGCAAAGAACATCGGTATCTGCTCTTTCAGGGTTATGAAATACGGCTGTTTTTTCTTTGGATCTTCTTCGTCCTTGACCCATTCGAACCAGCCGTTCGCCGGCGCGAGTACGCGACCATTTGGCCAAAGCTGATTGAAGAATTTCCCGGTCATGACGGTCTCGACTCTCGCGTTTATTGGATCAGGACGCTTTCCCTTCGCCCAGAATGGCGCCCATCCCCATTTAACCTTATCGACACTCAAGCTCTCTCCCACTGGCCGGATGATTTCCACCCGCGTAGAAGGCGCGACGTTGTACCGCTCGACGGGCCACAGGTCATAGCCATTGATCACCAACTGCTTCGGCGCAAGCTCCTTTAGGTAGTGATCCATCGATTCGTAGATCGAGTAGCGTCCGCACATGGTGTCACCCGTCGAATTGTCGTACCTAAGAGATTGACCGCAAGCGAACCAAATCGTTAACTGTATATACGTACAGTTAACCCCGTAAGGCTTGAATCATGAGCATCACCATCCTCGGCCCTCTCGCGTCTGGCGGCATAAAGCTGCCCTTCTATTCATCCAGGGTGCCGGCGGGCTTCCCCTCCCCTGCGGCTGATCACATCGAAAAGCACATTTCCCTTGATGAGCTGTTCGATATCCGCGCGCCGCACGTGTACCTGGTGAGGATTGATGGAGACAGCATGCAGGGCGCCGGAATCTATTCGGGTGATCTGGTGGTGGTTGATCGGAGCATCGATGCGGTCAGCGGCGATATCGTCATTGCCGCACTCAATTCCGAGCCCTTCTGCAAGCGTCTGCTACTGCGCGAGAACGCCGTGATGCTTTTGTCAGAGAATTCAAAATACCCGGCAAGGCATGTCATGGAGGGCGATGAGCTGGTGATCTGGGGTGTGGTGAAATACAGCGTGCGCGATCATGACAACACGTGAACCTGTATTTGCCCTGATTGACTGCAACTCGTTCTATGCGAGCTGCGAGCGAGTGTTCAGACCCGACCTAGCAAAGACACCTATCGTGGTGCTGTCCAACAACGATCTGAGGGGTGGATATCGTTAGTAACTCCTGTAGAGTCCGCGCCACCTTCTGAACCCATCTGGAACAGCCGCTTCTAGGCTTCATAAGGCAACCCATAGGTGATGGTTTAGGGCAGCGGCATGAGGCTGGTATTCGCAACAAAAGACCTAACATTGGTAGGTCGATCCTTTGAAGGCTTTCCTTTGCTGATTGGGTCAGAGGGATGGCCAGTCGAGCCGGCACAATCCTTCCTTTGGCACACGCTGATCGAATTAGGTGAGGCCCTAAGCGATTTGACCTGGGAAGCCTATGGGCGGCGTCTGTACGATTACTTCGCCTTTCTGGAAGCCAATGGTTTAGCGTGGGATGAAGAAAGCCCGGCCCATGGTCTGAGCATTCTGTCGAGGTACAGGGATTGGTCTAGCGGAGAATTAGCACTTGATCCCAAAACGGTAAACAGCCGACTGGCCCTGATCGTGAGGTTCTACCGATGGGCCAAGCAGCGCAACCTGATAACCGTGCTGCCCTTCGGTGAGAAAAGGGTCAGGGTGGCTCCACATTCCGGTCTTCTCAGTCATGTCGCTAAACCCGGAGCCGAGAGCACGAAGGCTTCGGTGATGGTGCGTGACCGCAAGCGCCTGACCAAATTCTTGACCAAAGATCAAGTCAAGGTATGCCTTGCGCTAGATGCTGATCCAAGCCACCAGATATTGTTTCACCTCATGGTACGTACAGGCCTCCGCTCCTGTGAGGCTAGGTCTTTTCCTCTCAAGTATGTGTTCAACCCTAGGTTGAAGAGTGGACTGCGCCCAGGTCAAATGATCAGCGTTGCCCTTGATCCTTCAGACATGCATATCAAGTACGACAGACCCAGGACTATCGATGTGCCATGGTCGCTGATGGAGAGCATGTGGTCTTATTCCCTTCACCAGCGAGAGGTCCGTAAGTCCAATGGTGATGAGAGTGTTACTGCACTGCTGCTCACTAATGAAGGCAGGCATTACTCAAAGGATTCCGTAGTGGACGTTATGAAGTCCTATGAGCGAAAGTGCGGCTTCTATGTTCGGGCTCATATGCTACGCCACACTTATGGGACGTATACCTTGCTTGCTCTTCGAAAAAGCAAAGAATTTGAAGGTGAGCCGCTATTGTATGTCAGAGACAGGCTGGGGCATTCCGATGTTCAAACAACGATGATTTACTTGCATCTCATCAACCAGCTGGAGGCTCAATCCGTTCTTGCGCATGAGGACGAAATTGACATGATGTTCATGGCTGAATCCACTAAACGCACCTGGGGTAGTTACGTTGGCCCGGCAAAAGAACTATAAGGCGGTCCTGCAGTCCGTCACGAAAGGATTCGAGGCTGTCGAAGACAGCATCAAAATTGATTTACCTAGAAACCCGAGAAATCATAGGCAGCTCGACCATTCTCAATACATAGGTTTGGGCTTCGACGCTTGGGCAATTCAAAGCATTTACGTTATCAAAGCGTTGCTGCAAGGAGGGAACTTCTCTGTAGCCACTTTGATTGGTTACTCTGTGAACGGGTTGAGGTTCTTTCTGCGTTTCGTAGGTGGAAGTTCGGTCGAGTCGCCGCCCGCTACGCCGAACGGCCTGACCAAACGCCATTTGGAACGTTATGTCTCTTGGCTAAAGCTAAAGTACCCCAACGGCTCGACAGCCAAGAACTATTACACCAGCTTTAAGTCATTGGTCTTTGTTCTGGCTGATTATGGATTTGTAGAAATCGATACTGACGATCTCTTTCCGCCCAATCCATTCCCCAACAATGCGCAGAGTACGAAAGACGCAGATCCGCTTACCATGGGGGAAATGCAAAGGCTACTCGGGGCATTAAAGTCCGACCTTGTTGCTATCCATAAGGGCACGTTCCTTGGCAATGGAGCAGAGGCAATGGCAGTGATGCTACTAATCACGGCGGCGAGGTCAGGTATTAATACCACGCCACTTTTAGAAATGACGAGAGACGCCCTAAAGCCTCACCCGTTTGTGCCAAATCTCAGATTGATAACTACTAACAAGCGTCGGGGTAAAGGTGCGCAAAGTAAAACAATACGTCAAACTAATCTGCTAGATAAGTACAGCGCTATTCCGCTCGATGGAGTTGCAGTCTTGAATAAGGCCCTTGAAATCAGCAAGCCGCTTGTAGCACTAGCATCCGAGGAGATTTATTCATATGTATGGTTGTATCGTTCAGGGCAACGGGGTGGCGCGAACAACATTGTTACCCTGACGGCCGGCGCTTTATACGTGTCTATCAAAAGTATTTGTGAGCGTCACGCACTCCAGGACGATCTAGGTGATCGACTACATGTCACGCTTAGTCGACTGCGGAAGACTATGGAAAGCCGTTTGTGGAAGCTGAGCGGTGGAGACATTCTAGAAGTGTCCTCCGTTATGGGCCATACGCCGGGCGTTGCGGATAATCACTACTTAAAAATCAATGATGAGATTAAGACCGAAGGGGCAACTTTTGTTGGGGAGGCTTTTCCAGACAAGCTACGGGGCATCCACGTCACACCTACCCCGCCAGGCGGCTGCAAAGATAGCCTTTACGGTGGTTGGGCGCCTAAGGACGGCGTAAATCACTGTTCTGAGTTTATTCACTGCCTCGGTTGCCCTAGCTATGCGATTGTAGGCACATTGGAGGACTTATACCGGCTGTTCAGTTACCAGCAGTTCCTTCATGCCGAAGTCGAATATTTTCTCACTGATGAGTGGGAGGCATGGCGTAAGCGTCAGCTTGACTATATTAACCTTATCAATGAGTTCACTTCACGAAAATTTGATGCCGCTTTAGTTGAGCGAGCAAAGTCCAAGGCTGAATCAACTCCGCACTTGTTCTGGGCTAAAAAAATCGAGTTCATGAAGAAAAAAATGGGAGGCGGTAGTTGAACATACGAAGCACGAACGCGGTATTGAAAGCATATGATGTCCTCATTGCACAACCGGTAACAGCCAACGGTCTGAGTCCCGCACAACGAAATGCTATTGTGATCAGTGCGATCGTTAATGAACGTGGCGAGACACTGGTTCTCAGTAGGTTTGGCGATGCGCAGTGGGATCTTCGTCCGTTTTTTGATCAGGCCAACGTTGCCCCTTCTTATAAATTTATCAATTGGGATATGAGCATGCCTCGGGCGCTCATTGATGACTGCAAAGCGGTTGCTTATGCATGGTTTAAGCGAGGTCTACCTAGATCTAAGCCTCCTATCGCACGGGGTATCACTACTTTCGCTGTTGCAAGCGTGATGCCGTTTATCCGTTGGTTGAACAATCTGGGAGTTTCAAGGTTTGCGGATGTCCGTCCGATCCATATCAGTAATTATGTTTATCATTGCAAGGATGAGTTGAAGCTAAAGCCTGTTCCTCTCTATGGACGGTTGCGGGTTATTGATTTTCTTTGGGTGTTTGCTGCTGATGCGATTTTTCCCTTTCAGAGTTATCCTTGGGGTGACTCGAAATTGTGGCGGATTTGCGGAATTGGCAAAGTAAAAGGGTTGGATGCCGCCAATAAAAACGTCGGGCGGACGGATATTATTCCTCCTAATGAACAATCAAAAATTTTCAATTATTGCGAAAGTATCGTTCGGGAGATGAAAGCTGAGTTAGCGGTCAGTGGTATAGGATATCATCCTAGTGATGAACGAATGTCAATTCGATGCAGAGATGCTGTGCTTTATATAGTTTCAATCACTAGCGGTATGCGCAATGACGAGGCCATTGGGATTGAGGTTGGCGCTTGGCGCAAAGAGGTAAAAAATGGAGTAAAAAATGGAGTAAAATTTTGCTGGGTATCCACAATAGAGCATAAGACGGGTAAGGGTCGCGTAGAATATCTTGTCCCTGAGTTGACTCTGGATGCGCTGGATCTTTTGGCCAAATATTCAGTCACTATTAGAAAGGAACTGGAACTAGAGATTAGAAATCTTGCAAGAACTATCGATCCCATTAATCCCGCCGAACACCTTCTGAGGCTGGAAAAGGCTCGCAAGGACTCTAAGAAACTATTTTTGGGGCGGCACGCTCAGGGCGGTAAACTTCAGGATAAACATGTTGAGGCGCTTAGCGGGCAAGCATCCAATGCTGCGTTTGACCGTATAGCTAAAGCCGCTGGAAGCGATTGGCCATTGAGGACGCATCAATGCAGACGAACATATGCAAGATGCTTTGTGGAATCCCGTATGGGGCGTACTTCGCTAATCTATCTCAAATGGCAGTTCAAACACAGCAGCATGAGCATGACCCAACTCTATGCGTCCAATCCGTTGCAAGACCTGACCCTTTTTGATGAGATCTTGCAGCAGATGACAGAGTTTAAAATCGACCTGATCGAATCATGGCTTGATGACCAGCCATTGGCAGGTGGAGCTGGCGAAAAGATTGTGGAATTGCGGGCAATTCCAATCAAGGATAGGGCCGCTCTACTTGCCCAGACGGCCCCACATGCCAACATCCGTGCGACTGGACACGGCTGGTGCATTGCAACGGAGCGGGGCTGCGGAGGCGCAGGCCTATACGAGGCCACACGGTGCCCAGGGTGCAAAAATTCGGTGATCGATGAATTATTCGCCGGCACCTGGCAGGACATTTACATCCAGCAGAAAGAGCTTATCAAAATCGAAGACGCTGGACCTGCCGTGAGGCAGCGAGCAGAGCGCGACTTGCAAGTCGCGCTCGCCGTCATCACGAGCTTGGGTCTCTCTCCCATAAATGATGATGCGGACGAGGCTGCAAATGGCGAATAAGTCCACCCAGGATCACACCCCAGGTCGTTCAAGATTTAAGACCCTCGACGCGCTGGATAAGGTGATTGATAGTCTCGTCGCAGGCAATGAGAAGCTCTCCATCGCGTCAGTTGCCCGAGCAGCAGGTGTTACGCCCGGTCTCATCCACAATACCTACCCAGCGGTGGCTGAGAAAATTCGCAACCTCATGGGCAAGTCGGTACGCGCCCAGCGAGATTCGAAGCACCAGGCGCTAATGAGTGAGAAGGAGAAAAACAAATTGCTCCGTGCGGAAAACGACCGACTTTTAGAGGAGGTGGCCCGGATTGCTTCTGTAAACCAGCGCCTGCTGTTCGAAATGGCTGAGTTGAAAGCAGTCTCCAGCGGAAAAGTTGTCGCTATGACTCCGAAACCCGGCAAATAGCCCCTGTTGGCATTTGACCGTCCAAAGCTGATCAAGCCGGGGGACGTAGCTGGGACTAAGCATCTCGCGCTTCATTCCCCAGTCTGGGCTCACAGGGACACGTCCGGGTCGCATCGTGCCCCGACCCCATTTCGCATTGATTTGATCCATCACTTGCATGACTTTCTGGGACGCGGCGGGCTGCTCATTGGCGAACAGGTCAGGTGTGTACTCGCTTGGATGGCAAATCTCCAACAGCAGAATTTCCGCTTTGCTGAAGGCAAATCCAGGTGAGTAAATCAATTCCAGTTTGGATCGCAGCCTTGGTTATGCCTACGTCAAACTGCACCAGCACCTAGTTGTGTTTTCCGTAAAGGAGGTAGGTTGAGAAGTAGCCCGGCCCACCGTTGAATCAAGCATAGACTTGTGAGGTGTACGGCCTTGAAGCTACCCTCTGCCTTTGGTTCTAGGTTGGTAGTAACTTATGGAAGTAAAACTGGTTGCCCGCACACTTGACCTTTTAGAGGTCTTTGCCCGCGAGCGTCGCGCGATGTCGCTGACCGAGTTAGCCCGGCTGCTGGATGTCCCAATGTCTAGTTGCCTTGGGCTAATTCGTACGTTGTCGACACGTGGGTATCTTTATGAAGTCCGCAAGCGGGGGGGCTACTACCCGACAAAGCGCTTACTGTCCATAGCAATGCAGATCGATAGCGGTGACTCACTGGTTAATATCATAGATGAGCATTTGCAGGCTCTTCAGCACGAGGTCGATGAAACTGTAGTATTGGGCAAATTGGAAGGTTCTCAGGTGCTCTATCTGCACGTGCTCGATTCATCCCAGCCAATCCGCTACTCCCCTCACGCTGGCGAGCTTCGGCCTTTACATGCCAACTCCATCGGTAAGGCGATATTGGCGCAATTACCCGAGGCGGAGGTACGGAAGCGACTGGAAGGTTTAGAAATGCCGCGCTTCACTGATCACACTCTCACCTCCGAAGACGATTATCTGGCCGCACTGTCAGAAGTTCGCGAGCGTGGCTGGAGTGAGAATATTGGTGAAAGCTCCAATGATCTGGCGGCGCTCTCGTGTGCCTTCAATTTCGCCGGGGAATGGTATGCGGTCTCAATCGCAGGTCCGCTGCCACGCATGCGTCAACATTGGCAAACCCTTTCAGCACCGCTTGTGGCGTGCATCGCGTCAATCGCTGCCGACATAGATCTTGGTTGAATCGACGCTTTCTCGATCAGACTCAATCGCCGGGATGCAGGACTCTGCATCCGGCCACGTAATCAAACCCGCGGTCAGCGTATGGCGCTCACCTTAGGGGCCATGAAAAGCGCATACCGCTTAGCGGCCTCTAATTGCCTTCCTTTTTCCGATGTCCATCGGGTTTGACGTCACTCCCACCGAAATAGCCCACTGAGCTCGCACGCTGCTCAGTTCTCGGCATTCCACTGCTCCGTGGTCCTTGAATCCTCGAACAAAGCGCGATCACGAAAATGATTGCGCGATTTAATTCACAAGCGTAAATTAAATTTTCCCAGGGTGAATTAAGCGCGCGTACCCCGCGGCCCTCAAATAAAAACAACGGAGAAAGCGATGAATTTTCAGCTCAATGAAGACCAACTGGCCATCCGCGATTCCATTCAACGAATTTGCAAGGAATTTGGTGATGATTACTGGCTTGAGCGCGACTCCGACGGCCGGTTTCCCCACGAGCTGTACCGCGCTTTAGCGGATCAGGGATGGTTGGGTATAGCCATGGACGCGAAATATGGCGGTGCCGGTCTTGGCATTTTCGAAGCAGCGGTGATGATGCAAACCATCAGCGGCTCGGGAGCAGGTCTTTCCGGTGCATCAGCCGTACACATGAACATTTTCGGGTTGAACCCGGTGCAGGTATTCGGCAGCGAAGAGCAAAAGCAGCGCTTTTTACCCTCGTTGATTCAAGGCAAGGAGAAGGCTTGCTTCGCAGTTACAGAACCCAACACAGGTCTGGACACAACAAACCTTAAGACTTTTGCACGCAAGGTCCCCGGTGGGTATGTGATTGATGGCCGAAAAATCTGGATTTCCACCGCGCAAGTAGCCGACCGAATGCTGATCATTGCCAGGACCACACCTCGCGATCAGGTCAGCAAGTCGACTCATGGTCTTTCCCTGTTCTACACCCGCCTGGACCGCGAAAAAGTCGAAGTTCGCGAGATAGAAAAAATGGGCCGCAAGTCGGTGGATTCCAACATGCTCTTCATCGATGGCCTTGAAGTGCCCGAAGAAGATCTTATCGGCGAGGAAGGAAAGGGTTTCGAGTACCTGCTGCACGGCCTCAATCCCGAACGTATCCTTATTGCGGCAGAAGCCGTGGGGCTAGGTCAAGCGGCGCTGTGGCGCGCGGTTGAGTATGCGCGGGATCGAGTGGTATTTGGCCGACCGATTGGGCAAAACCAGGGCATACAGCATCCTTTAGCTCAAGCCTGGATGGCCTTGGAGGCCGCGCAGTTAATGGTTTACAAAGCCGCCAGCCTTTATGACGCCGGACAACCCTGTGGCGCCGAAGCAAACACCGCGAAATATCTGGCGGCTGAAGCTTGTAGTCAGGCGTGTCAAACCGCAGTGGCGACGCTTGGCGGTATGGGCTTTGCGAAGGAGTATCACGTCGAGCGTTATCTGCGTGAGAGCTGGATTCCGCGCCTGGCACCGGTGAGCCCGCAACTAATCATGTGCCATATCGCCGAAAAGGTTTTGGGCCTTCCCAAGTCCTACTAAACAAGTCTCCGGCGTAGACGCCGAGGCGGATTCTACAAGAACAATAAAAAGGTAACGCCGATGAACGTACAAGCAAACTTGAGCGCGCTGTCGGGGCTCAAA
This sequence comes from Pseudomonas sp. ChxA, assembly GCF_030263855.1. Lineage (NCBI taxonomy): Bacteria > Pseudomonadati > Pseudomonadota > Gammaproteobacteria > Pseudomonadales > Pseudomonadaceae > Pseudomonas > Pseudomonas sp. ChxA. Next base: position 2,407,432 of record NZ_JARPMK010000001.1, on the reverse strand, counting down.
ATAGTAGACCTATCGAAAGTCCTGGGTGGCCCCTATTGCACCCAGATCCTCGCTGATCACGGTGCGCAAGTGATCAAGATCGAGCCTCCTTCAGGCGACGAAACTCGTGGCTGGGGTGCGCCTGTCCGCGAACGTACCTCCGCGTACTTTATGGGAGTCAATAGGAACAAACGTGGAGTAAGTTTAAACCTCAGCGATGCCGTCGACCGCCAGCGTTTATTCGACCTACTCGAAGGGGCCGATGTGTTAGTGGAAAACTACAAACCAGGTACCTTGGAGCGCTGGGACTTGAACTATGAAGCGTTGAAATCACGCTTCCCCAGGCTGATTCATTGCCGCATTTCTGGCTACGGCGATCAAGGCCCTTACGCTGGCATGCCTGGCTACGATGCTGCTATCCAAGCCATGAGCGGGCTCATGAGCGTGAATGGTGAGCAAGACGGTGATTCGCTCAGGGTTGGTGTGCCTATAGTCGACATGGTCACGGGTATGAATGCCACTCTCGGTATCCTCATGGCGCTTTTCGAGCGCGAGCGCAGTGGTGAGGGGCAATTTGTCGAAGCCGCATTGTTCGATTGTGCGCTGTCCATCCTGCATCCGCATTCGGCGAACTATCTCTACGCAGGGCAAACACCCCAGCGCAGCGGCAATGCCCATCCCAACATTACGCCTTACGACAAATTCACCACCGCCACCGGCGACATATTCCTCGCCGTTGGCAACGATGCACAATTTTCCGCTCTGTGCCGTCACCTCGCTTTGCCCGAGTTGATCGATGATTCACGTTTCTCCAGCAACCAATTGCGTAATGAGCACCGCGAAGCACTGCGGCAAGCATTGGCTACAAAACTGCTGAAGCTTTCCGGCGAGGCGCTGTGCGAGCAACTGATCCACCAAGGCGTACCCTGCGGGGCGGTACTTGATATTCCGCAGGCGCTTGCCCTACCTCAAGTCGCTGCTCGCAACATGCTGGTGAAGATCGGAGAGGACTACAGCGGCATAGCCTCTCCGATTCGCCTGAGTCGTACACCGGCCAGCTATCGGCTCCGTCCCCCATTGCTGAATGAACATGCCGCAGAAATTTTCGGCACGACCGCGGACTGACTAGGCCAGGCCCAAAGTTATGGGCCTCTCTTACATAAGCCGGCTAGTCGGGGACTGTCTTTAGATACACGGGCAGCATCTTGGGTCGTTCGGTGAGGAAAGAAAAATGCTTGCGAGTATTGGTTTGCTGGCCATTGTCAGCTTGTTCTTGCTTATCCTGACGAAGCGCCTTTCGCCGCTAGTGGCATTGATTTTAGTGCCAGTGGTTGCATCGCTATTAGCTGGCTTCGGCTTGCAGACTTCAGGCTTTGTTCTCACTGGTATAAAAAATATTGCTCCTGTGGCTGGAATGTTTATTTTCGCCATTATCTTTTTCGGCGTGATGACCGATGCAGGGTTGCTCGATCCGATCATCAAGCGCGTATTGAAGATTGTCGGTGGACGACCACGCTATATCGTTATGGGCACCGCCATGTTAGCGCTGCTCATTCACCTGGACGGATCAGGAGCGGTAACTTTCCTGGTGACTATTCCAGCAATGCTTCCGCTTTATGAACGCTTAGGAATGGATAAGAGAGTTCTAGCCTGTGCGGTATCGCTGGCCGCAGGGGTGAATTTTCTGCCTTGGGTCGGACCGATGCTGCGTGCCTCGGCGGCACTGGGAATACCGACAACGGAAATGTTTTATCCGCTCATCCCAGTGCAATTAATTGGTCTGATATTCGTTTTTGCTGTGTGCTATTGGCTCGGGCTTCGGGAGGAGCGGCGTCTGGGTATCACGGCTATGGGTGTCGACGTTTCGGCACACGTGCCTGAAGTATCTCTTGCAGAACAAGAAATACGTCGTCCCAAGCGTTTCGGCGTCAATTGTGTGATCACATTGACGGTTTTGACCATTCTCGTGGCTGGGTGGGTTCCACCGGTGCTGATGTTTATGCTCGGCACTGTCGCCGCATTATTGGTCAATTATCCCAATGTGCACGAGCAACGCGCCCGAGTAGACGCTCACGCCAAAGCTGCGCTTATGATGGCGAGTGTATTGCTGGCTGCCGGTGTATTTACCGGAATTATGGGCGAATCAGGCATGCTCAGGGCCATGGCCGAAATGTTGGTACAACATGTGCCCCGTGAACACGCTGAGCATATGCCATTTGTACTTGGCCTGCTTTCCATGCCATTGAGCCTTTTGTTTGATCCGGACTCCTTCTACTTCGGTGTATTGCCTGTGTTGGCCCACAGTGCAGAGATGCTCGGAGTACCGCCAATTCAGATGGGCCAGGCAGCGCTCCTCGGGCAAATGACAACAGGGTTTCCGGTCAGTCCTCTGACTCCAGCAACCTTCTTGATTGTGGGCCTGACCAAAATAGATCTGGCCGATCATCAGAAATTCACCATTCCGTTTCTGTTTGCGGCAAGCGTGATTATGACCATCGCAGCGGCAGCGTTTGGGGTGTTCCCATTTTGATTGAAATATAACGCAGATAGGCAAGTTCGAATGGAGTTGGTATCGCGGCCGGCTGTTGACGCGGAATTGCTTCTTAGCCGTTGCGAACTCATTAATAATTAGAAGAGCGGGAGTCTGTAAATGAATGCAATTACTTCGGTTGTCCAACAACGAGGCTTGTATTACGAGGAACTCGAAATAGGGGTGCTTTACAGTCACGCGCCCGGGAGAACGCTGGATGACGGAGACAGTACGTTATTTTCTTCGCTGACCATGAACCCAGCGAGCATTCATTTCGATGCACATGACAGTGCTAGCAACGAGTTCGGGACGCGCTTAGTTAATAGCATGTTGACAGTTTCAACTCTGGTTGGATTGAGCGTAGGTCATTTGACACAAAAAACGCTTGTAGCAAACCTAGGTTTTACTGACATAAGTTTTCCTGCACCGGTGTTTTCTGGCGATACCCTCTATGCGAAGACAGAAGTCATGGAGAAGCGTCTATCAAAGTCCCGCCCGGACGCCGGAATAGTTCTGCTGGAGCATCGTGGGTATAACCAGAAAGGTGTTTTAGTGGCCGTCGCCCGGCGTCACGCGCTCATGTTGCGCAAGCCGGAGGTTGTATGAAAGAAATCCGCCTCGGAGAGGCCATCTTATTTTGCCCTGGCGATCGTCCTGACCGCTTTGAAAAAGCATTGCATCGTGCCGACCGCGTTATTTTTGACTTGGAAGACAGCGTCGCTCCACAACGCAAGGAGGCGGCCCGTCGCTGCGTAATTAATGCCGTGCCGGAATCAGGTAAGGACATAATTGTCCGTATCAACGCATCTACATCCCCTTGGTACAAAGAGGATGTGCAAGCCTTGCGGGACCTGCGTGAACGGAGCGGTTTTTCTCCGCTGATCCTTCTTCCGAAGGCAGAGGAAACACAGCAACTGGCGGCTTTGGATGACTTCCACGTCATCGCGCTCTGTGAAACCGCGAAAGGAGTGATCAACGCTTATCAGTTAGCGATGGCTCAGAACTGTATTGCGCTGTTCTGGGGAGGCGAAGATCTAATCGCCGACCTGGGAGGGCGCAGTAGCCGGGACTCCTTCGGAAACTACTACCCTGTGGTCGAGCACGCGCGAACCACGATACTCCTCGCTGCTGGCCAGTGCGGTAAGCCAGCCATTGATGCCGTGCATATTGATATAGCAGATGTGGACGGGTTGGCCCGCGAATTGAAGCAAGCGGTTGACGTGGGCTTTACAGCCAAGGCGTGCATCCACCCTTCCCATGTAAACGTTATTCGTAGCGCCTTCAGCCCCAGCAAAGAGCAACGCCTTTGGGCTGAAGAAGTGGTTGCGGCGATGCAATCTGCTGCAGGCGGCGTAGTAAGCCTAAATGGACGCATGATCGATGAGCCTCTCCTTAGACAAGCACTTCGAGTACTCGAAGTGCCTCCCTGTAACTCTCAACGACAGTTAGCCGGCGCGCCCTGACTTAGACGCCACGACTAAGCCTGATTATGGAGGCTGTTGTAACGAATAAGTTAATAGAGCTCGCACACAGAAATTTCGACGCAATCCCGCCAGCAGCGGTGGCATCTTCACAAACAATAAAAGGTAAGCCATGAAAATTTTGGTGCCCATCAAACGAGTGGTCGACTATAACGTCAAGATTCGCGTCAAAGCGGACAACTCCGGCGTCGACCTCGCTAACGTCAAGATGTCGATGAACCCTTTCTGCGAAATCGCCGTGGAAGAAGCCGTACGCCTGAAAGAGCAAGGTGTTGCGACTGAAATCGTCGTCGTCTCCATCGGTCCGACCACTGCTCAAGAGCAGCTGCGTACCGCCCTGGCGCTGGGTGCCGATCGTGCAATCCTCGTCGAATCCGCAGAAGATCTGACGTCACTGGCCGTGGCCAAACTGTTGAAAGTGGTGGTCGACAAGGAACAGCCTCAGCTGGTGATCCTCGGCAAACAAGCCATCGACAGCGACAACAACCAGACTGGCCAGATGCTCGCTGCATTGAGCGGCTACGGTCAGGGCACGTTCGCTTCGAAAGTTGAAATCAGCGGCGACACCGTTGCGGTGACTCGCGAAATCGACGGCGGCGCGCAGACGGTTTCCCTGAAACTGCCGGCCATTGTCACCACCGACCTGCGTTTGAACGAGCCGCGCTACGCGTCCCTGCCAAACATCATGAAAGCCAAGAAGAAGCCTCTCGAAGTGCTGACTCCGGACGCTTTGGGTGTTTCCACCGCCACCACCAACAAGACCGTGAAAGTCGAAGCGCCGGCTGCACGCAGCGCGGGTATCAAGGTCAAGTCGGTGGCTGAATTGTTGGAAAAACTCAAGAACGAAGCGAAGGTGATTTGAATGACTATCTTGGTGATTGCTGACTATTCAACCGACCCGCAGGGCAACAAAGTACTGGCCCCGGCCACGCTGAACACTGTGGCGGCTGGCGTCAAAATCTGTGGTGAGATCCACGTGCTGGTGGCCGGTCTGTGCGTTGGCGCCGTGGCTGAAGCTGCGGCGAAAATCGCTGGTGTGGCTAAAGTGCTGGTGGCCGATAACGCCGCCTACGCTCACCAACTGCCGGAAAACGTTTCGCCGCTGGTAGCCAGTCTGGTGCTCGAACAACACACGATTTATAGCCATGTCCTGGCCTCGGCCACGTCCAACGGCAAAAACATCCTGCCGCGCGTGGCCGCTCAACTGGACGTTGACCAGATCTCCGAGATCATTTCGGTCGAAAGCGCTGACACCTTTAAGCGCCCGATCTACGCCGGTAACGCCATCGCTACCGTTCAATCGAACGCTGCTGTCAAGGTCATCACCGTGCGTGCCACCGGTTTTGACCCGGCGGCAGCTGTTGGTGGTTCGGCGGTTATTGAAGCGGTTGCAGCGGCTCACGATGCCGGCACCTCGCGCTTCATCGGTGAAGCGCTGGCCAAGTCCGATCGTCCGGAACTGACCGCTGCCAAGATCGTCGTTTCCGGCGGTCGCGGCATGCAAAACGGCGACAACTTCAAACACCTGTACGCTCTGGCTGACAAGCTGGGCGCCGCCGTCGGGGCTTCTCGCGCCGCGGTCGACGCCGGTTTCGTCCCTAACGACATGCAGGTCGGTCAGACCGGAAAAATCGTTGCGCCACAGCTGTACATCGCCGTCGGTATTTCCGGTGCGATCCAGCATCTGGCCGGTATGAAAGACTCCAAAGTGATTGTGGCGATCAACAAGGATGAAGACGCGCCGATCTTCCAGGTAGCTGATTATGGGCTGGTAGGAGATCTGTTCGAAATCATTCCAGAGTTTGAGCAACAGTTATGAAGAAATCTATTAAGTGTCCGTAATTAGGGGGCTTGTGCCTTATTGCCACGTCCATCAGGAAAACAACAATGAAAAAAATTCCTTTCGTTCGACTGTCTTTGCTCGCCACCACAGGTGTCGCCCTGGCACCCCTGGCGCATGCGGACTTCGTCAAGGACAGCAAGGCCAACCTGGGTTTTCGCAACTACTACTTTAACAACGACTACCGTGATCGCGCCGGTCCCGCCGGGCAAAGCAGGACAGCAGAATGGGCGCAGGGATTCTTCCTCGATTACAAATCCGGCTTTACCGATGGCACCGTCGGCTTTGGTGTCGATGCGCTCGGTTTGCTGGGGGTGCGACTGGACGGCGGCAAAGGCAACCACCGCGGCAGCTCGATGGTTCCTGATGACCGCGATGGCAGCGCCGTGGACGAATGGAGCCGGCTGGGGCTGACCGGAAAAATGCGTTTTTCCCAGACCGAGGCGCGCTACGGGACCCTCCAGCCCAAGTTGCCGATTCTGGTGGCCAACGATGGTCGCGTCTTGCCGCAAACCTTCGAAGGCGGCATGATCACCTCCAAGGAAGTGGAGAACCTGACCCTGGTCGGCGGTCGCCTGGAACACACCACCGGTCGTGGCTCGACCAACCGCTCCGGGCTCGCGGTCGCCGGCGGCTCTCAGCAAAGCAATGAATTCCTTTTTGCCGGTGCCGACTACAAACTGACCAAACAGCTCACGCTGCAGTATTACGCGGCCCAGCTGGAAGACTATTACGTGCAGCATTTCGGCGGCTTGGTGCATGTGCTGCCCTTGAGCGAGGGCCAGTCACTGACCACCGACCTGCGTTACTTCAAGACCGACGCCGATGGCCGCAACAACTCCGCCTCAGGCCGCGCTGCCGGATATCGCGTGGGTGGCCTAGGTGATACCGTTGGCAAAATCGACAACGACACCTGGAGCGCGATGTTTACCTATGCCCTGGGAGGCAACTCCTTCCTCCTCGGATACCAGAGCGTTTCCGACAGCGGCAACTTCGTGCAGCTCAACCAAGCCAACACGAACGAAGGTGCGGGGGGCAGCAGTATTTACCTGTTCACCGACCGACTGATCACCAGCTTTACTCGGGCCGGCGAACGCACAGCATTCGGGCAATACACCTACGACTTCGCCGCAATGGGTGTTCCTGGGCTAATTGCATCTGTCGCATACCTCAAAGGCACCAACATTCGCATGGCCACCGATAGCGATGAGAAGGAATGGGAACGCGACATCGCGCTGGCCTATGTGGTGCAGAGTGGCACCTTCAAGGGCGTAGGATTCAGTTGGCGTAACGGTACGTTGCGTAGCGGCTTGCCAAGCGAATACGCCCAGGATCAGAACCGCGTAGCTATCAGCTACACGCTGGCGTTGTTCTGATCACCGAGGGGGCTCCGTTGTGGGGAGCCCTTGCTTTATGTGGATCAATTGAAGTTGAACCATCCGCGGCGGCGAGCTCTCGATAACGGCACCGCAGCTTCTTTGCTGGGCCGTTTCAGGCTTTTGCCTGCCAATGCCCACGTTGAGTGTCTTTCCCACTTCTGGGTTGAAGGCATTGCATAGATCAAGCTTCTGATAGAACGCCTTTAGATCGGCCTTCGCATGTAAGTTAGGTGGAATACTTTTGAGCTAGTCTGATTCTGTCGACGTTCTGGGGAATCGCCCATGACCTCTGCTGCATCGGAAGTACGGCTCTCCCATTTTCACGTGGGGCTTGGCTTCCGCACTGCGGGCAATCACAGTTCCGTCACGACGATAGGCGTATGGGCTAAGTCAGGCCGGAAGACTCTTTCACAGCTGACCGCTTACGTTGTTTACGTTCGAGATCGGATTACCGACCTTGAAGAATTCAGGAAGTACGAGGAAAGCGCGCCAGCCGCATCGGTAGGCCATCCGGTCACGCCGCTGGCGTTTTATGGCGCGGTGGAAACACTTGAAGGCGCACCTGTGGATGGCGCCGTTATTCTTGAGTTTCCAACGCTTGCCGACGCCAGAGCGGCGTAAGACAGCCCCCTATATCAAGAAGCCCTAAAGCATCGATTGAAGGGGGCTGAGTATCGCGTCTTTATCGTAGAAGGACTCCCTAAATAGAGTCGCCCGAGTGATTTCAACACGGCAAAACGCCCAACATCATCCCCATCTTCGATGGCAAAAATCGGAAAAATGTTAGCAGGAAAGATTCTATTTAAATCAATGGTTTATGTTCTTCTAACTGTTAGGGTCATTCAGATACAATGATGGCTGTGTGATTGCGCGCAGCTACGACGCCAAGCCTTTTGTGAAAATGGGCCAGCCGTACTTCCAGATTAAAGACCATCTACGCCGGCATGGAATTGTGGCCTTCAGCAGTAATTACGCTTTATACGGCGACATGAGCGAACGCGTCATGACGATCATCGAATCGATGGTGCCAGCGTTAGAGGTTTACAGCATCGATGAGGCGTTCGCCGATCTCACGGGCCTTCCAGGTGATGTGTCTGCTTTTGGACGGCACGTGCGCTCCACCCTTCTCAAGCGCACGGGAATTCCAGTCGGGGTGGGTATTGCCCGCACCAAGACCCTAGCGAAGCTCGCAAACCATACCGCCAAGCGCCTGTTAGATATCACTGGTGGCGTGGTAGATCTGTGCGACCCGTTCAAACGGGACTGGACGCTGCGCAACACCGATGTCGGCGAGGTCTGGGGCATTGGTAGACGCATGAAGGTACACCTGGAAACGATGGGCATCGAGACCGCAATGGACTTGGCAAAAGCCGATCCGTGGATGCTTCGCCAGAAATTCAGCCTCGTGATCGAAAAGACGGCACGGGAGCTCGCTGGCACCCCATGTCTGGAACTGGGCGAAGCTGACCCACCCAAGCAAGAGATTTGCTGTAGCAGGATGTTCGGCAGCAGGCTGACGCAGATCGAGCCGATCAAGGAGGCCGTCGCCACCTATACCCAACGCGCGGCGGAAAAGCTCAGAGCGCAAAACTCGCTGTGCAAGAAGATCCGCGTGAGTATCAGGACAGGCATGTTCAATCCCGAAGAAGCGAAGTACGCGAACGGCGCACTCGTTGAACTACCCTACCCGACAAACGACGTTCGACTCATGACCAAGGCTGCGAACGAAGCGGTCAATCGCCTCTTCCGACCAGGCTTCAAATACAGCAAGGCGGAAGTTCTGCTGATGGACTTGCGCCAGCCCGGCGAATTCACTGATGACCTGTTTGCGCATTCGCAGCCAGCGATTGCTGACAAGGTGATGACTGTTTTGGATGAGATCAATTGCCGCTGGGGGAAGGGAGTTCTGCGGCTGGCCAGCGTGCCGGCGGCGCCGAATTGGGCAATGCGCCGCGAGCTGATGAGTCAGAGCTTCACAACGAAGGTAGATCAGTTGTGGACGGTCAAGGCTAGGTAGCAGGCATAAGCCGAAGGCACTCTAGGTAAGCGAAACACCGTGACCGGCTGCCTACGACTTATTGCTGCCTCTTGCCAAGGGCAGCAATCAAATCAGAAGTGGTTACTACGCATGAACCTTAGTCGTACCGCAATGCGGCGTCGGCCTAAATAATTTTCTAATCATTGACCTCTTGATCGTTCCAGATATCACTTTTTGCTGGATCGACTGTTACCTCAATCGATTGTGCATCGCTCTTTATGGCGAGTAATCGTTCTCGGTACAGATAAAACGCAGCCTTACATACTTTATCGGTGTAGTAGGCGTTGAATCCACCGTTAATTGCAGCACCAGCAACAGGGATCACATTGGCCAATTTGGCTTTCGTCAAATTGATGCTTAGGGCTTTCGCTATGGACGAAACGGCTTGAACAAATACACTTTTTTCGAGCTGCTCCCAGGTCTTTTTCTTGGCCACTTCTTGTGCAATTTTTACAAGGTGAGACAGGGCAGCTTGCTTTCCGCCATCCGTGGTGCTCGACGCGAGCGCGAGAATATTTAATGAAAAGATCCTTTCTTCTTGGGAGGACATATCAAAGCCGCAATAGGTGCCATACTCGCCGATTGCTCGAAGATTCATTGCTAAAAGAGCTGTGAGGTCGGCAGGGATTGCCGCTAGAGCCACCATTGGGTTAATTACAGCCAAGCCGCCCGCAGCGGCTCCTTCAACTAAAGCAATTCCCTCATATTTTGTATCTAGCCATCCGATTGATCTATCAATTACTTGAAGATCTAGGAGCGGAATCTGATCCAGCCGAGTAATTACTTGTTGAGATACTTCAGAGAGGTCTTTGAAAATTGCAGATGGCCTAACCGACCACTGCGAGGCATCGTTAACTAAACCAACGATGCCACTCATGGCCTTTGAGCATGTCTCCGTGAAACCAGGAATCTTGTCTATGGCTTGACCTGCTATCGCCAACGGCTTGTTCACGTAGGTCATTGCTGCATCGAACCACGTCTGTTCCGGATTCTTCCAAGCATGGATCTGCGCGAGTGCACGCTTTTCATATTCTGAAAGCAAGGTTGATCTCCTTAAGTTGTAGCTAGCTGGAGCGGGGGCGCCGATTAGCGACTATTGGCGATCCTGCTTTGTTTCCGTGAGATCATTGCACACTATATGGCGAACAGCCATGACACGTTCTTGGGTAATCGACTTGGTCGCAGGCTGCCCGCTTCAGTAGTTTTTTTAAGCGGGCATGGTTCCTTCGCGAAGCGCCTACACCTCTCAAGCACCAGTGGACTGATTGCCCAAGAAAACCTAGGGAGATTACGCTCACTATCTGTAAAACCTATACGACAATGCGTCGCGGTAACAAACGGTGTTAAAAGGATTGCCATCGCTGGGAGCAGCGGTTTTCAGGAACGACTACAAGATTTTCGTTGCTAGACCTCGCCGAATCTAACGAAGACTGACCAGCTTTCAATCTCCCCATACGAAGAAAGCATTTCACAGCGCTTACCCCTGTGCAGGCCACAATAGCGGACGAGAGGTCACAATTTGGCTCTGGTAGCTAAGTCCACGCTACTGCACCTATCACGAGATAGCCATCAGCCACTAGCGTGCTAAGATACGCGCTTGAGGTTCACGCCAAGGATGAAACATGCGCATTGAAAGTATACTAAAGAATATTGACGAACAAGGCACGAGAAGGGGATATTCGTTTGAAACATTTGTACTAAACTTATTAAAACATCATTTATCAACTCAAAACAAAGAACTTGAGATAGGAAACACACTAACATTTTTCGATGCCATTGCGCCCGACGGTTTTGATGATTACCGAGAAAAAGTCTGCTTCGAAGTAAAATACGACGCTAATAGTCTACTTAATAAAGCAACATCATCATTCTTATCGAAATTTTTAGCACAACTCGAATCAATACCCTTTGACGCTCGCCCCACGACACTAATAATAATATCTGCAACGAACATCCAAGACCAAGTAAAAGTTTTTGTTCAGAGAGTTGGGAACTCTAATTCCAAAAGCACTTGTCGCATAGTTTTTTGGGGGCCAGACGAATTAAATAAATTAGTAACAAAGCATCCAGCAAAAGCTAACGAGATAAGCAACAACCTATTCGCCCTGAGATTAGAGGCCGCAGTAAATCCAGCAGAGCAAGACTGGCGCAAAAAACGAGACACTACTGTACAGAATCTGAAAGACAGTTTCGACAGAGGACAACTTTCATTATTTTTAGGCGCTGGAGTATCAAGCAGTGCAGGAATGCCAGGTTGGGGAAACCTGCTCAACTCGCTGTTCATATCATATCTAACTCAAGAATTTGACACCGACAAAACAATAAACATATCTGAAATCCCAGAAATGGTTGATCGCCTAAATAAAGTTTCTGAATCTTCCCCACTGATGGGTGCGAGATATATTAGGAAGGGGCTTACTGGAAAAACCCCTGCAACTGATAACTTTGTAAATGCAATCACCGAAAGCCTTTATGAACTCAGAAATAAAAGCTTTAACATCAGCTCACCGCTCATCCAAGAAATCGCCATAATGTGCATGCCTAGACGCACAGGCGCCAAAGTGAAGTCCGTAGTAAATTATAACTTTGACGATCTACTAGAAAGACAGCTAACAACATCAGGCATTTCTCATCGTAGCATTTACACCGAAAGTGAGGCATACGACCCTGAAGAACTACCCGTATACCATGTTCACGGCTTCCTTCCTGAAAATAGAAAAAACTACAACTCCCTAGAGAAGTCTACATTAGTCTTTTCCGAGGAAGGGTATCACCACATTTATACAAACGCATATCACTGGTCAAATCTTGTCCAACTCAATTGCTTGCGAGAGAACAACTGCTTAATGATCGGCCTATCAATGACAGACCCAAATTTGAGAAGACTCCTTGATATTTCTGCAAGAAGCGTTGAACAGAACAAACATTTTGCATTTATGAAGCGGCTAGACCTTCATGAGTTTTGCTATGAAGTTACGAACGGGGAGCAAAGCACAATTGTAAAAAACACCAAGGGCGCTCAAAAGTTTCTGGACACTCATCACGCACTGAATGAAGAGTTAATGTTGGAGCTGGGAGTCAACATCATATGGTACGAAAATTACGGTGAGATTCCAAAAATTCTGCACACCATCAGCCGCACACGTGGCAGCTGACTAAATAGCCGCATTGGACATTACTACAAGCGCAGAACAGAGACGGCTCCAAGGCCAGAAGTATCCGCCTTGAGGTTTGGCTCACAATCTCCTAGAAAGGATTAACCTGTGCTGCTTGGAAGTCCTCGTTGTGACTGGTTTCATCGCCATGGAGGTAGGAGTGAAGAATCATTACGGAATAGAATTTCCTGCCATAGAAAAGCTAGCCATCAAAGCATTCCCAAAGCTTGAACTGGCTCATCCGCTCTACCAGCGCTTTCCTCGCGAGGAAGTGGGTTTTAGACTCGCGTCTACCCTGCTCCACTCCATTGCTGCAGATCCCGATAGATTAGACGTCGTACTGGGGCTGCAGAACCTACTGATCCTCAAAATCGCCACGTGCGACATTCGAATATCTCGGTTGCGGAAGGCGCAAAATCGCGTTCCTCGTATCCTCGCCCAACCGAAGTACCGCAGCGGTGGCGCTGCTGTGAAAGCACGCTCCAAAATGCTCAAGGATCTTCGCAAAGGCATCATGGCGAGACTGGACGAGATCCGCCAACTCGCCTACCTGTGGCGATGCTTTGGGGACGGAATTGCTGCGATTTACCAAAGCCAGCATGCCCTGAGACATCTGCTTTACGACGATAGATATCAGGTGAAGCAGACAGCAGGTGCCATATATGGCAAGGAAGGTTTCGGCCACGAGTACGCCAAACTGAAGCAAGGCATCGAAATGGGCGTACCCGTGGTGATGTCAGACCTCACTAACATCATTCGTCATGGAGATTTATGCGCGCTCGCCGGCCCAGATCCAGTCCCACTGGAATTGAAATCGTCCATGGTCACAGGTGGGCGCGTAGCAAGACAAGCTGAACAGCTCGGTAAAATCACAACCTTTTTCGAACAGGATGAGACCTGTAATTTTAGGGGATCTATCCGAATCATTCGCACGGAGATGGCGAGCAAAGAGATCGATCATCGGGAATTTTTAAACCAAGGAATTCAGCAAGCGCTCCGGACTGGCCTTTGGAGTGGAGCCCCCGAGCCGGGACTGCGCTATGTCTGCTATCAAAACGCGATCCTAGAGAATCGCGATTTGGTGTACTTAGAGATTGATAAGTGGGCCACAACCTCTACGTGGGTTACGCCGTTGGGCCCTGAACTATCCTGGCTGCCTGCGTACCCATTCACACTGTCAATGTCCCCTCAAAATGCCACCCTCTTCATGCAGGAAGCGTTCGGCATTTTCGTACTCATCGATCTCGAGCTAACCAAAGAGCTTTTCAAAAATCTGGATGTTCATTGTGTTTGGCTAATGGATGGCACTCACTCCATGCAAATCTGCCGCGACTCCAACGACCTCATGAAAGGCGCCTACAGGGTAAGTGAGTGTCTGTTTGACCGCGTATCAAAAGAGTTCCTGTCTCTATCATGGTTTGTCCAAGAGCGCTCAAGCATCTTTGATGAAAGTTGCAGACCAGTTTTCACAGAGATAAGCCCAGAGGAAATCATCGCTAAGCCTATGGATGGTTGGGCAGAAGCACAGGATTTCTACAAGCACCAAGAACCGAAGGTCTAAGCAGCACCGCTGCCGACAGCTGACGCTGAAGAAATACAAGGTTTAATAAGGATAAAAAATGCCGGCCATCACCAAACTAATGCTTCGCAACTTCAAGCAGTTCCCTGAACTGGCAATGGATTTCAACCCAACAAAAAATGTGCTCATTGGGGACAATGAAACAGGCAAAAGTACAGTCCTACTCGCCATTGACCTCGTGAACAGCGCAAGCCGGAGCCGCGTGGAAACTCTCGGCCTAGAAGCACTTATAAACCGCCAAGCTGTAATGGACTTCCTCAGCGGAGAGAAAAAAATTTCTGGCCTACCTGAAGTGCTGGTTGATCTGTTCCTTGAGGATGGTGATAACCCGTACTTCCACGGCAAACAAAATCAACTTGGTGATAACTACGACGGTATACGAATGAGGATAGCCGTTCCAGATGACTACCACTTGGCTATCAAGCAGATGCTGGAGCACGATCCACAAAATTTCCCCTTCGAATACTATACCGTCACCTTCCACACCTTCGCAGGCGAGGGATTCAATAGCTATCGACGCCCTCTAAGGCACCTCCACTTGGACAGTTCTCGCATAGACAGCGAGTATGCTGCTAGGGAATACACCCGAACAGTGTTCGGACTTAGTGCAGAGATTCCAGAGCGGCATCGACTTGAAAATTTATATCGAAGAGGTAAAGAAGGTTTCCGCGATAGCCAACTAGGAGATTTAAACAAAAAGTTGCCGCCGTATGAATTTGGAATTCGTACAAGCACTCGAGCCAATCTAGAAACAGATTTGGTAATTACCAAAGATGGTATTTCAATCGAAAATCGCGGCAAGGGCGAGCAATGCTTCATTAAAACCGAATTTGCGCTAGGTCGTCACGATGCCCGAGGGGGCCTTGATGTTCTCCTGCTTGAGGAACCTGAGAACCATCTCAGCCACACCAACACGAAGAGACTGGTTGAACGCCTCGCACGTACTGAATCGACCCAGCTCTTCGTAGCGACTCATAGCAGCCACATCTGCTCCAGGCTCGATCTCCGACATGCGCTGCTTCTGGGGACATCTCAAAGCACAGGCACGCTCAAAGCACTCTCCGAAAAAACTGCTGGCTTTTTTATGAAGGCCCCTGACAACAACGTCTTGGAGTTCGCCCTATCCAAGAAGGTCATCCTGGTCGAAGGTGATGCAGAGTTCATTCTCATGGAGGAGCTTTATAAGCGAGTTTCCGGAGGTACAACCCCCCAGGCTGATCACGTACACATAATTTCGATTGGCGGCACTAGCTTCAAGCGCTACTTGGAGCTATCTAGACTCTTGAGCATCAAGGTTGCCGCGATCAGGGACAATGACAAGAATTACCAACAAAATTGCATTGACAACTATTCAGAGTATATAACCGATAGCGCCAAGATCTTTGCAGATAAAGACCCTAATCGCTATACATTCGAAGTCGGGATGTACCTCGACAACCAGAAGGTTTGCAATGAACTGTTCAGTGAGGAAAGGAAGACTCTGACCGTGCAGGAATACATGCTGAAGAACAAAGCTGAAGCGGCGTATGAGCTTCTAGAGGCCAACCACGAGAACCTCTATGTACCTGGCTACATCCAGGAGGCCGTGACATGGATAAGAAAGTAATATTCGCGGTAGCTGGCTCTGGAAAAACCAGCGAAATCATAAGCAGATTAGCGGAAAACAAACGCGCGATCATAATCACGTACACTGAAAATAATTTTAATCACCTCCGAAGCAAGGTGATTGGTAAGTTTGGGTACATGCCCAAACACATTACCGTGATGACCTATTTTTCATTTCTACATGGTTTCTGCTACCGCCCGCTTCTTCAGCAGAAAATGAAAACAAAAGGTCTCTACCTAAAGCTACCCTCCGATAAAGTAACACGCGCTCGGGATAAGATGTCTCACTATCGTCATCCCAGCGGGCGCCTCTACTACAACAGATTGGCAAAATTTCTCGAGGAGACAAAATCGCACCCTGATGTTATACGGCGCCTAGAGCGATTTTATGATCAAATATTTATTGATGAAGTCCAAGATTTTGCAGCAAACGACTTTAACTTGCTGATGGCGTTATCCCCGGTGAGGGCAGACGTTCTCTTAGTGGGCGACTTCTACCAGCACACGTTTGACACAAGCAGGGATGGCAACATCAACTCGAACCTTCACAGTAATATTGAGAAATACGAAAATAGGTTCCGCAATTCCGGGTATTTCATTGACAAGATAACTCTCCAAAAAAGCTGGAGATGCGGAACGACGGTTTGCGACTTTATCAGAGCCAACCTGAAGATAGAGATATTCCCAGTAAATGAACGACACACCGCGATAATCAACATTGAGGATCAGGCTCAAGCTGACGTGATCCATCGTGATAATAATATCGTGAAGCTATTCTACGACACGCATCACCGCTACGAATGCCATTCAAATAACTGGGGGGCATGCAAGGGTCTAGATCACTACGAGGACGTTTGTATAATCCTCAGCAAATCACAGTGGCAACAGTACCAAAACGTGCAGCTACACAAGATGAAATCAAGGACAAAAAATAAGCTTTATGTAGCGTGCACTCGTGCTCGCGGTAAAGTTTATTTCGCGCCAGGGTATCTATTTGCAGCATACAAAAAACCTTGAGACACTCAACAGCAGAGTTTCGATGTCTTTAACCTCCCGAGCACGCAATGCAACGCCCTCCTTGCTTGTGTGCCCCCTACTGCAGCACACGCGGAGATAAATGGTGCTGCCCTTTCGAGACCCGCAAATAGTCACGCAGGGACGCTCGCCCATTACCCCTCTGAAACGTCGCTAGTACGTACCGCGAGTTCTCCGTCGTCATCACCCAAAACCTCCCCTCACGTTCGACCTTCATCACGTCAGAAGTCCTGATCAGGTGGCCATCACCAAACCGCCCATACTGGTCTTTTCGCTTGTGACCAAACACCACACCGATGCCTGCGCGACACCTGATGGATACTCCGCAAAGGTACGCAGTGACCGGTATGTCGAAGCCTTGCTCTTGAGCCCTTATGATTCGCTTCAGATCAAAATCTGTATGGCGTTTTCCGTGAAAATTTACATCGAGGGTGTCTAGCATTTTTGCGCTCCGAAATGCAGTCCATATGGCGTTACCAAGAATTTCACACGCAACCAGTGGCGCTGGTATCGTGGGGGATTATTGGTAAATTTCAGGCTGATCGAATCATGGTTTCGAGAAAAATTGGCCGGCAGTTCTGTAGCAACTGAATTTGAAAACCTGGACGGTGTGAGTTGTGGTAAACAGCTCCACTGTCCACCTCCATCAGACTGACTTCAAAGTCGTTATCATCACCGACGGTCACCTTAACGACACGATCCATACGCCAGCCATCGCAGTTATTCATCCAGGGCGGGGTGACCACTTGCACGTCGACTATCACTTCCCCTGCACCTTGCTGCACAAGCATTTGCTGCAATCTGTGCTCACCTTCAATCATCCGTGTGAACTCGGTGCTGCGACCTTGCTCGGTGATTCGGACGGTCAGGTGATACCAGTGCGATCTAAGCACCCGTGACACACTCTGCCAGTGCATCAAGCCTTCGCCGAACAATCCTGGAACGCCAATAGCGTCTGAGTCTTCAGTTCTGAACATCAGGTGCCTCAGTTTTCTGCGGACGCAAAGCAGCCCGTTTGGTTAATTCAAAATAGAGAGAAGATCTCTTTGATGGCTGCTGATTTGCGATGACCCGGCCCGAGCAGCACATAGACGCTATTCCGAGTTTCGAAAAGAAAGCCGTCGTTGAACGCAGTGCCCATACTCGACCTGACCCAGTGGCCAGGCTCGAAACGGCGCTGCTCATCGTCCACGACTTTGTGGGCAAACATAAACATTGGCTGGCAACCGGCAGCGACTACTTTGGCTCGCTCCGCGTCAGTGACTATGGCGTCTAGGATTGTCCACTCCTCGACGGCGCATAGGGGCATCCATTTGTAGCGCTTTCTGGCCTCAGCGATGGCTTCGTCAACGGAGAGTTCGGAGCCATCTAGGCCGATTCCTGCGCCTTCTAACAGACCATTACCCTCGACACCACTCATTCGCTATTCCTTAATTGGCTTTAATTGACAACATCAAAACCCGCAAGAGAAGAATTTTTCAGTTGACTGCATTACGTGGCTACCCAAGCAAACCGCCACAACTATCAATATATAGATTTGTGTGGCGATAGGCAAACACGGCATACCGTCTCCTTTTGTAGGAATGGAAAATGTCGCTGCGCAAATCCTTCGCAGCAGCGCTTAAGCTGCTTCGCACATTACGTGGGTTGTCTCAGGTAGAGATTTCAAAGTCCGTTGTACAGTCCCATGTGAGTCAGCTCGAGACTGCGATTACCACCGCTACGGTCGACGTAAGCTACGAGCTTGCTACCGCCTTGGGCGTACAGCCATCGACATTATTCACACTAACGCTGGCCGCTCATGAGCAACGTACGGCCCGTGAAGTTCTACTAGGGTGCTTGGCTGAACTAGAAGAGTTGGATTTGGCGGACAGGCTTCTACCAACTGAGCCGCAACCGAAAATGACGCCCGCTATGATTGAGGCCAGGAGCAAGTGGGGAGCTGTACAGGAGCTAAAAGCAAAAGGACTTAGCCTCACCGAAGTCCGTAAGAGCCTTGGCCTGCCAGAGACCACCGTAAGGCGTCTCTGGCATAGGGAAATGAACGACTGATGTACTAATGTCGCCTATGAAATCGAACCATTACGCAAATTGCCAAGGCTTTTGCGTAGGCATATCCATGGCTCTATCGGCTCTCCATCGATACTGGAAAAAGAATAACGCTACAGATCCTGTACGGATGAGTGGGGGATGGAGCCGTTTTACCGCTAGCCAGCCCTATGCAACCGGCTCGGGCCGCTTGTCGCGAATTGAGGATTAAAACTCACCCACAGAGATGTCGAGGGCCAAACCAGACAGCCGATATGCATTTGCGGACGAGCCAAGCGATTCCGGAGTAGATACATCAGAAGCGGAAGCTACGATTTCTCTGTGTTCAGGGCAATCTTAGTATCTGATCAAGATCAGGATGCGGCCAAATCTCGTGAAAACGAATTTGCCTGACCAGTTCGGAAAAGTGAGCTAGTGGCAAATCGCGCCGATATCCGACGAACGGTAGATCGTGTGAACGCCTGCTGCAATGTAGCACTCCGACAACTGAGTTTCAGAATGAGAGTGAGCCAACTTCTGAATACGGCAGTGTGAGCTAGCGAAAATGCTGGTACGCCTAGCTGAGCTGGGGTGGAACGCAATAATACAAGAGATCAATGGTGATCTCATTTTAGGACGACGGGATGGCTGTTATCTGTCAACGTTGACAACGCATGCGGGCCACGATGACTTAGCTCAACCCCCCATTTCAAGGGCCTCTCAGGGAAGATCGAACCTTTTGTCAACGTTTGGTCACTACAGATAACAACATCAATGGCGACCGTAACAACTTCAGTTTTGGCTGGCTGCCGGCGCAACGTGGGCAGTACGGTTCATGCCTGACCCAGGTGGACTTCAAGGCCAAAAAAGTCATGCCGCGCCCGTCCATTCGCGGAATGATCGCTCGAACGTATTTTTACATGAGTAAACAATACGGCTTGCGCCTGTCTAAACAGGACCGCCAGTTGTATGAAGCCTGGAACAAGACCTACCCGGTGCAACCCTGGGAACGCCAGCGCAACCAGACGGTGGCGTGTGTGATGGGGCGCGGTAACGAGTTCGTCGGCCCGGTAAACCTTAAGACTTGCGGTTGAGCGTGGGCGGGGTTGCCGCCCACGCTGCGTGTTATTGCGCAGCCTTGTGCTCGATTACCTCTGATTCGGTATCGTTTTTCTTGGCACGTGCGAGCTTTTCGGTCAGCAGCGCCTGCTTGGCTTCAGCCTCGGCCTTGCTCGCGAACGGGCCCAGGTACACCTCGTCCTTGCCGTCTGTTTTGACGATATAGAAGTTGAAACCATGTTCGAGCAACCAGGCAGTCAGGTCGGTGATTGCTTGCAGCTTATGGCCCGGCGGGCCTACCCACACGTCCCATTCCTGAGCGGCAATCGCCCCGGTTTGTGGCTGGCTCTCGGTCACGGCAGGCTTGGCCTTGGGGGCATCGACCGGTTTACCTTCACCGCAACCGGCCAACGCCAACACCGCAATTGCCATCGCTACTTTACGCACTGCCCTGCTCCTTTAAGGATAAAGAGGCAACTTTATCATTCACTGTCTATTCTGGCCGTCATAAACGTTGGCTTAAACAATGCGAATGATGTATCGCAGACCTGTATGATGCCGCCATGGGAATTAATGTCGCCTCTATGCGTCCTAAAAGAGGCAGTCACAGGGAAGCGCTTAGCAGTAAGCTACACACATCCGACACCTGCCCTGTCTGAAACATGTGTCCTTAAAAGTAATCAAGGAGAAGTCCATGCTGATACTCACCCGCAAAGTTGGTGAAAGCATAAACATCGGTGATGACATTACGATCACCATCCTGGGCGTCAGCGGCCAGCAAGTACGAATCGGCATCAACGCACCCAAGGACGTTGCCGTGCATCGCGAGGAGATCTACCAGCGCATTCAGGCTGGCCTGACAGCTCCGGACAAAAACCAGACTCCTTGACGCTTCACTCAGTAGCCAGCCTTTTCGTTCACTGTGATGGCTGGCGAAAACCCTTCCGCCCGCTCGCGCTTTCCGCATGATCGGCGTGCTTTATGCTTTCAGCTACGCTGCAAGATGAAACTGTCTCGGCGACTGGAACTTGTTGCGTAATTTGCGGCCGAATCTCCTGACTATAACCCTACCATCAGTGTGCGTTCAGGAGCACGTCGATGAGGCCGATTGCAAAACAGCCGCTCGTCTCCAAGTCCTGGGGGATCGCCCTGCTCATAGGGCTGGCCTTCGTGGTGCTGGGATATGGCGTGAGGTTTGAGATTGAAACAGTCAGTGACCCCGTTAAACGCTCGTCGCTGGACCTGACACTCTTCCTGTGCGGCTATCTGTTCGTGTTCTGTCTGCAGCCTATCCAGAAAGCCATTCTGCGCAAATTATGCCAGCGTGCCGAGCAACGCGAGCACCCCAAGACTGCACGTTGATGGTCGCTAATCCGATATCAAATCGCCGGTATTTACAGGCCCGCGGCAGGATCTATGCTTGGGCCTGCACGGTCTCTGAAAGGCATTAAGCAGATGGATACCCTCAGCAAATCCCAAATCGAAGCGGCCCTGGCGGCACGTTTGCCCAGCTATGCGATCACCTGTACGTTACACGCTGACGGCACCCTTTCCGCCATCCTCAGTGGCCCGGAAACCGACCATTTCGCGATTACCGGCATCGTGCGCGCGCACTACCGGGGTGCAGAGGCGATTGCCCGGCTTGCCAATGAGATTCTCAAAGAAATGGTGCTATCGCGCCGAGGCATCAAGAGCAGCCGACTGCAGGCGCCGAACGATCCACCTGCCTGCGCATAAAGCCGAGACCGATAACGGGCTCGGCTTTTTCGTTTCAGTCCTCCACACGCTGTAAGCGCAATTTACCTTCTGCGTCGCGCATAACCTGCAGCCGCTGATAGTCGTCAATGCAGGCATGCGCCGTGACGATGGGCGTCAGGTGTGTTGCGGTGACGACCAGCACGTCCGCGCCGGCCGCCTCCCCGGCGCGAATGCCTACCGCAGCGTCTTCGAACACCAGGCACTCTTGCACCGGCACACCCAGACGCTGGGCGCCCAGCACGTAGCAGGCAGGATCCGGCTTGCCGCTGGCAACGTCCTCGGCGGTCACCAGCACGGCTGGGGGTGCAATGCCTGCCGCAGCCAGGCGCCGTAACGCCAGTTCCCTGGGCGCAGACGTGACCAGTGCCCATTGATCGCCAGGCAAGCCATTTAGAAACTCGCCAGCGCCGCGAATCGCCACCACGCCCTCGACATCGTTGATTTCCGCCTCGGTAATCCACTGTGCTTCAACTTCGGGATCCACACCCGGCAGCGCTTGACGGGTAATAGTGTCAATGGCGCGTGCGCCATGAATGGTGGCGAGGAACGCCGCCACCTCCAGGCCGTGGCGTTCGGCCCAAATGCTCCATACACGCTCGGCGGCGGCGATGGAGTTGAGCAGGGTGCCGTCCATATCGAACAGGAAGGCGCGGTAACGTTGGGTAAATACGGCTGGACCTCGGATGGACACTGCGTGGCTTCCTCATAGGCGGTAACAAATAATCGGC
Organism: Pseudomonas sp. ChxA; assembly: GCF_030263855.1. NCBI lineage: Bacteria > Pseudomonadati > Pseudomonadota > Gammaproteobacteria > Pseudomonadales > Pseudomonadaceae > Pseudomonas > Pseudomonas sp. ChxA. The sequence continues at coordinate 2,385,238 of NZ_JARPMK010000001.1, read as the reverse complement.
CCGATGCAATCTACGGGTCACCTTCTCGCTTGTAAACGCCAGTAGCACCTGGCGAACCTGGCGTTTGGATTACAGGTTTGTAATGAACCTGTAAGCCTTGTCAGCACCCTCGCTTCATACAGTGGCGTCGTCAGTCACCCACACCGGGTGGCACAACTTCCCACTGATGAAGGGCCGCACGATGAAACCTGCTAGCAAACTCTGCCTGATCGCCGCCAGCCTGTTGATGCTGGGTACCGGCGCCGCCATGGCCGGCACCGTCGCGCCGGTCAAAGCCAACAACGTGGTGCTGGTGCACGGTTCCTGGGCTGACGGCTCGAGCTGGTCCGAGGTGATCACGCGCCTGCAGGCCGCCGGGCTGCATGTGACCGCCGTACAGAACCCACTGACTTCGGTGGCCGATGACGTCGCCGCCACCAACCGCGTACTGGATCAGCAGGACGGCCCTACCGTGCTGGTCGGTCACTCCTACGCCGGCACCGTGGTCAGCGACGCCGGGGCGAACCCCAAGGTCAGCTCGCTGGTGTATGTGGCCGCGCGCGCGCCGGACGCCAACGAAGACTTCGTCGCCCTGTCTGCCAAGTACCCCAGCACGCCGGTGCGCGCCGGTGTCGTCGAGCACGACGGTTACCTGACGCTGAACCAGGACGCCTTCCTCAAGTACTTCGCCGCTGACGTACCGCGCGCCAAAGCCCTGGAGCTGTTCGCCGTACAACAGCCCATCGCCAAGACCCTGTTCAGCGGCCGCACGGTGAATGCCGCCTGGCACACCAAGCCGTCCTGGTACGCCGTGTCGAGCAATGACCAGACCATCAATCCGGACCTGGAGCGTTTTCTGGCCAAGCGCATGAACGCCACCACCATCGAACTGCCGTCGAGCCACTTGTCGCTGGTGTCCCACGCCAAGGAAATCACCGACCTGATCCTTGAAGCGTCCGGCCGCCAGCCTTAAGCCACGCATTACAAACTTGTCATCATCCTGTTGGTTGGCTGTTTGGGGTGCCTGGTTACTGTGAACTCACTGCCAACCCCGGCAGCCAACCCTTAAAGAGAGCTACTGCCATGAAACTGTTTATCTTGGGCTTTGCCGCTTTGCTTGCCACCGGTTCTGCGTTCGCTGCCGACACCGCCCCGGACGCTAACGTGATCCACGACAAAACCGGCTTCTTCGTGCACCTGGACGTCGCCAAAGTGCTGTCGAGCACCGACACCTACGGCCAATGCGGGATCGTCCCGGCGCAACTCAAATACCTCGACTCCCAGGACCGCGAACATGTGCTGGACTACCAGGTGCAAGGCATTGGTTGCGCCAGTGACAATTGATCCGGCTACACTTGCGCAACGCAGCGAACCAGGGCACTTCCCATGAACATCCTCGTAGTCGAAGACGAACCCAAGGCCGGCAATTACCTGCTCAATGGCCTGCAGGAACTGGGTTACTCGGTGAGCCTCGCCCGCGACGGCGTAGACGGCTTGCACCAGGCGCTGGAAACGCCGTTCGACGTGATCGTGCTGGATGTGATGATGCCGAAAATGGACGGCTGGGAAGTGCTGCGCCGCCTGCGCAAAGAGGCCGACACGCCGGTGCTGTTCCTCACCGCCCGCGATGACATCGCCGACCGCATCAAGGGCCTGGAGCTGGGCGCCGACGATTACCTGATCAAACCCTTCTCCTTCGCCGAACTGGTCGCACGCTTGCGCACCCTGACGCGTCGCGGCCCGAGTCGCGAAGAAGAGCAACTGCACATCGCCGACCTGCAGATCGACGTGCTCAAACGCCGCGTCACCCGCGGCGGCACGCGCATTACCTTGACCAACAAGGAATTCGCCCTGCTGCACCTGTTCGCCACGCACCAGGACCAGGTGTTATCACGCTCGATGATTGCCTCGCGGGTCTGGGACATGAACTTTGACAGCGACACCAATGTGGTCGACGTCGCCGTGCGGCGCCTGCGCCTGAAAATCGACGACCCATTCCAGCTCAAATTGATCCACAGCGTGCGGGGCATCGGCTACCGCTTCGACACCCAGCCATGAACCCTCGCCGCCATTATTCGCTGACCCTGCGCCTGGCGTTGATCTTCGCCCTGCTCGCCTTCGCCCTGCTCGCCACCCTGGGCGTTGCGTTGTACCGCGAGCTTGAGCGTGAACTGATCAAGCGTGACGACGCCGCGCTGATCTATCGCGCCGACCAGTTGCGCAACCTGCTCAACGACAGTAATACCCTGGACCTGATCAAGACCAAGCCGGAGCTGTTCAAGAACATGCTGGGCAACAGCGAGTCGGTGCTGAGCATCGCGGCGCCGGGGCAAAAGCCGTTGCTGCTGGTAAACCCGGGCAATATTTCAATGCCGAACGTGTCGCCTGTGCCCACCAACCGTGAGCTGGGGTTTGCCGATGTGCACCATCTACCCGGCGTGAATGGCGTGCCCTTCGCCACGGTGGCGGCGTCCATCGACTCGGGCGACCTGGGCAGCCTGCAAGTCACCACCGGGCGCTTGATGACCGAACGCACGGCGATGCTCGCCAGCTATCGCTTGAGCGTATTTATCCTCGCCAGTATCGCTGCGGTTATTCTCGCCATCGTCAGCTACCTGCTGGTACATCGTGGGCTGGTGCCGCTGCGACGCCTGGCGGTGCATACCCAAGGTATCGGCGTGGGCAACCTGGCCGAACGCCTCGACAGCCACGGCGCGCCCAAAGAACTGCTGCCGATGATCGACGCCTTCAACACCATGCTTGAACGGTTGGCCAAGGGTTTTGTACAGCTGGGCCAGGTATCCACCGACATGGCCCATGAACTGCGCACGCCGATCAACAACTTGCTGGGGGAAACCCAGGTCGCCCTGCAACAGAGCCGTAATGTGGAGAGCTACCAGCAACTGCTGGCCTCCAATGTGGAGGAACTCGAACGCCTGGCGCGAATGCTCGACAACATGCTGTTCCTCGCCCGTACCGACCCGGCCAGCGCACTGCGCCAACGCCAGGAACTGAGTGCGGCGGATGAAGTGGAGCGCATAGCGGACTACTTCGAAGGGTTGGCGAGCGATGTGGATATTCACATTCAGGCCGAGGGCGAAGGCCTGATCTGGGCCGAACCGATGCTGTTACGCCGCGCCTTGGCAAATTTGTGTGCAAACGCCATCAAGTACGGCGCACCCAGTTCGCAGTTGCTGATTCAGGCCATTCCAGATGCCGAAGGCATCAACCTGCGCGTCAGCAACCAGGGGCAGACCATTCCCGCCGAGCATTTGCCGCGCCTGTTCGAGCGTTTTTACCGGGTGGATGAGTCACGGGAACGCTCGGCCCAATCCAATGGGCTGGGGCTGTCGATTGTGGCGACCATCATGCAGTTGCATAACGGCCGCTACCGGGTCACCAGTGAGGCTGGGGTGACGTGTTTTGAATTGTTCTTTCCCAGCCGCGAAGCCTGAACACCGCGAGCCGGGTCAACTGACCTGGCCACCGGCCTGCACCACATCCACCCGTGTGTTCCATGCCACCTGCACCGCCAGGCGCAAGCCTTCAACGGTTGTCGCCAATGGCATCGATGCCAGCCCAGTCCCCACCACCTGCTCCGGCAGGTTCGGCACATGGATGAACCCACTGCGAACATCTGTGCCGGCCAGCGCGTGCTGCAACAGATAAAACACCTGATTACACACAAAGGTGCCCGCCGTCTGCGAAACCGCCGCAGGCACCCCGGCCTCGCGCAACGCCTTGACCATGGCCTTGATCGGCAGTGTGCTGAAATACGCCACCGGCCCGTCGAACACCACAGGCGTATCGACGGGTTGTGCACCCAGGTTGTCGGGGATGCGCGCGTCGTTAACGTTGATCGCCACCCTCTCCATGGAAATGCTACTGCGCCCAGGCCCGAGGCCCGTAGCGATCACCATCGCCGGGCGCAATTGCGTGATCCACTCAGCCAGGCACTCCCCCACCAAGGCAAATGCACAGGGCAGTCGACGCGCAACAATCTGCACATCCTCGCCCAGTAGCATCCCATCCAACTGGCGTACAGCCTCCCACGATGGGTTGACCGGGTCTTGATCAAAGGGCTCGAAGCCCAGCAACAATAAGGTTTGCATCCTCGCCTCACATCAACAGATAGAGCAGCACAATATTGACCACCAGCATCATCAGTGCCGTGGGCAGTTGCGCCTTGATAACCGCGTTCTTGTCCGGCAACTCCAGCAAGGCCGCCGGGACAATATTGAAGTTGGCCGCCATCGGCGTCATCAACGTGCCGCAATAGCCGGAGAACATGCCAATCGCCGCCATTACCGCCGGGTTGCCGCCATAGATGCCCACCAGCACCGGCACGCCGACACCACCGGTCATCACCGGGAACGCCGCAAAACCATTGCCCATGATCACGGTAAACAGCGCCATGCCCAATACATACACCATCACCGCCACCAGCTTGAAGTCCAGGTTGATGTAGGTGGTAGTGACATGGGCAACCGCGGTGCCCACCCCGGCTTCATTGAACAGCAAGCCGAGCATGGCGAGCATCTGCGGGAGCACCATGGCCCAGCCCAAGGCTTCGGTCAGGCGCCGGGACTCGCGCAAGGCTTGCACAGGCGTGTCGCGGGTCAACCAACAGGCCAGGCCGAGGGCGATCAGGCAGCCGATGCCCAAGGAGACAAAAGTGGTGTTTTTCGGGTCCAGCAATGGCACGCCACCGATTTCGGTGTGCTTGAGCAATACCGAGCCAATCACGGTGGTCAGCGGAATGGCCAACGCCGGGATAAACAGCTTGTGGCCAAGCCGACCGGCACTGGCGCGGGCAGACTTGTCATGCAACTGGGCATGCACGCCTCGCCCCACGCCGCCCAAACCTGCGATCAACGCCATCACCACCACGCCAACGCCAATAACCACCGGCGGCAAACGCTCCCCGACCAGGAACGGAATGGCAAACAGCAACCAGAATACCGCGCTGGACCAGCGCTTGGGATGGGTACGATCCAGCAGGATCATACCTGCGGTAATCAACAGCAGAATGCCGGCAAGCCAGTACAGGTACTCAATCGAGATAATCATTGCGCAGACTCCACCGGCGTGGCGACGGGCGTCATCTCGCGGGTAAGCCTTCGGTCGAACCGGTGCAGGCGAATCGCATGGATGATAAACGCACAGATCGCCGTCGGAATGCCCCACACCGCAATGTGCAACGGCTCCACATCAATCCCAGAGCCGAGCAGGAAGGTGTGCATCAGCGCAATCGCACCAAAGGCAACAAAGATGTCTTCGCCGAAAAACAGCCCGACGTTATCGGTCGCCGCACACATGGCCAGCACCTTGTGGCGCAGCTTGTCCGGCAGCTTGCCGTAGCGTTTTTCCGCTGCACCTTCGGCCATCGGCGCCAACAACGGGCGCACCATCTGCGGATGCCCGCCCAGGCTGGTGAGGCCCATGGCTGCGGTGGACTCGCGCACGAACAGGTAGATGATCAACAAGCGCCCGACAGTGGCGCGCTCAAAGCGGGCGATCCAGTTCTGTGCATGCAGGCGCAGGCCATGGCGCTCCAGCAGGCCGATAACGGCCAGGGGCAGCAACAGGATCAATTGCAGGGCGCGGGTCTGAAGGAAACCTTCGCCCATGCTGGCGAGGATCTTTTCCAGCGGGAAGTGGGCGGCAAGCCCGGTGGCGATAGCGGCGGCGGTCACCACCAGCAACGGATTGAAGCGCAAGACAAAGCCAACCACGATGACAAGTACGCCGATCAACGGCCATAGGTTCACAACAGTTTGCATGACGATGAAGTCCTAGAATGCGCGCTGCGGCGCCATGACGGCAGGATGTGAACAAAGGGTTCACAGCATGAAAGTGGCGTGCAGCCCGACGTGGTTTTTATTGTTGACCTGGAAGGTCGAGCGTCAGTGGCGGCAACTGTGCTGCTTGGGGGCGGGAGGTGTCCAACAAGAAAAATTGTTGCTGCAGACCAATAAATTTTGTCGGTGATGGGCGCCGGATGACACGGTGCCCTGCGGGCGTTTAACTCAAGCGTTTGTGGAAAAAATGCCGCTGATGGCCCGGTGGGAAATCGGCAATGTGGCCAAATTCAGTAAAGCCCTGCTTGCGATAAAACCCGGGCGCCTGGAAGCTGAAAGTGTCCAGCCAGATGCCCTCGCATCCGCGCTCACGGGCCAAGTCTTCAGCCGCGCGCATCAATCGCGTGCCCGTGCCTTGGGTGCGCATCTGCTCGGGAATGCTCAAGAGCTCGATGAACAACCATCCATAGGAAATCTCCCCGTAAAGACCACCCACTACCTCTTGGGAGGTAGGATCACGCAGCAAAATGCCGACTGTTTCAAACGCCATTTTGCCGGTGTGGCTGCGGTTGTAGGCCCTCAGCGGTTTGAGAATGGCCTCACGCTCCTGCGCCGTTACGTCGAACGATACTTCCATTGCCAATTCCATCACAGACTCCCTGGGTTGAATTCAATCGCCGTACAGTATGCCTTCAGCGCGGCAGACAGTCAGAGCTGCTTGAGCGTTTCCCGCTGCACCTCCTGCAAGCCAGCCTCAGTGATTTTTTTCCAATCGCTTTCAGTCACAGCCTGCGTGCTTTCACTTTTTCGCGTCACCACGTTCAACGTGGTTTGGCCGGGAGTTTCAATACGCAGATGGGATTTGTTGGTGACGTCTACGGAGAAGAATCCTGGGCTAAACCAAGACCAGAACTCAACGATATGCACCTTTACAGGTGCCGCATCCGCAGTGCCCGGTTCGGTGACTACTTGGTAACCCGCCTGCTTGTACGCAGCGGCAACCGACTCATTCACCAACTGGGAAACGGTACGACCGGGACCGGTCGATGGCGAGTGTACCTAGAAGATGGCACTTCAGCATTACTCGCAAAATGCTAAAAGCAGACGATTTGCGCGTGTGCCCGCAGCATTTAGTTAGGGCGTTCAATGTCATACGTTTCAAGGTTGCCGGGGCTGCTTCGCAGCCCAACGCAGGGCAAGCCTGCTCGCCACAGTTACAGCCCGCAATGGTAGGGATAACTGCACTCAGTCGCATAGGAGCGGCTTGACCGTGGGGAATCCGATTCCGGGCCTATACTCATTGAAGTGCTGCGCGGTCCTGCGCAGCGCTCAGCGCAGTATTGCCGATGGAGACAGCCGCTATGTACGCCGGACAAACGAGTATGGCGACAACAAATGGTGAGATACGGTGCCAGATGTTTGCACAGATTATCTGCCTGTTATCGGTGGCTACGCTTTTCTGCTAAACCACTTCTGAGCGCAGTAAACCGCAAAGCGGTATGGGCAGGTATTGCCAAAATTCCAGCCAAAAAAAAGAGCCCACCTTCCGGTGAGCCCTTCAACACTCAAGGTTTTGCACGTGCCAGAGGTGTAAAAATCAGGCCAGTTCGGCCAGGTCTTTCACGTCAAAAGGCTTCAAGTCGGCCGAGTTGCCCGATTGGATTTTCTTGACCCATTGCGCGTCACTCAGCAGTGCTCGCCCAACCGCGATCAAGTCGAACTCCTCTTTCTCCAACCGCTGCACCAAGTTGTCGATCGCTGCCGGTTGGGAGCTTTCGCCGCTGAAGGCGCCGAGGAAGTCGCCGGACAACCCCACAGAGCCGACACTGATCGTTGCAGCGCCCGTCAGCTTTTTGGCCCAGCCGGCAAAATTCAGTCCCTGCTCGCCGTCCAGTTCCGGGAACTCGGCTTCCCAGAAGCGCCGTTGAGAGCAATGCAAAACGTCCACGCCGGCTTCCACCAGTGGCACCAGCCAATCGGACATGCTTTCAGGCGTTGTCGCCAAACGGGCGCTGTAATCCTGTTGCTTCCACTGACTCAGCCGCAGAATCACCGGGAAATCCGGCCCAACGGCTACACGTATGGCCTTGACCACTTCTGCTGCGAACCGTGAGCGCTCCTTGATCGTTGCGCCGTTGAAGCGGTCGGCGCGTTCATTCGTACCTGTCCAGAAAAACTGGTCGAGCAGGTATCCGTGGGCACCGTGTATTTCGACCGTATCAAACCCCAGCCGCTTGGAGTCAGCGGCGGCCTTGGCGAATGCCGCAATGGTATCGGCAATCGCCTCATCATTCATGGCTTGCCCCAGGGGTTTCTGCGGGCCGGCAAGCCCGGACGGGCTCTCGAACCCACCGGCGGGTGCCCAGTCTTCCTGGAAACTGGGCGCAGCCCCAACGTGCCAAATCTGTGGGCCCATTTTGCCACCGGCACTGTGAACACCGTCGATGACTGCCTTCCAGCCTGCGAGTGATTCATCGCCATGGAAAAACGGGATCCCCGACATATTGCGTGCGCCAGGACGATCCACCACGGTCCCCTCAGACAGAATCAACCCGACTTGGTTTTCCGCACGCTTGCGGTAATACGCGGCGATTTGTTCGTCAGGAACACCGCCTTTGGCGAAAGCGCGCGTCATAGGGGCCATTACAATTCGATTCTTCAGGGTCAAAGACTTGATCGTGAATGGCTGAAACAGCGAGTCGAGATTCGTAGAACTCATGAAAAGATGCTCCGAGCAAAAGGAGATCACATGGTATAAGTTGTATACCTAATATCAATAAGGCACTTAAAAGTGCTCAGGTATAGCCGAGGAAACTACATGCAGGAACAAAGTCTTCAGGCGTTGGAGCAAAACAAGAGCCCTCCCGACGTCTACGCCGCTGATTGCTCAAGCCGGATATTGCTCGACCAGATCGCGGACAAGTGGTCCGTATTGATACTGGCAACGCTGTGTAAAAGCCCGCTGCGGTTCAATGAAATCAGGCGTCGACTCGATGGCATTACGCAAAAAGCGCTCACGCAAAGCCTGCGTCGCCTGGAGCGCAATGGCATTTTGTCGCGCCGCGTCATCCCCTCTTCTCAAGTCGCCGTCGAGTACAGCGTTACCGACCTGGGGCATACGTTGGAAGAGCCATTTCGCGCGCTATACAGGTGGACGGTCCAACACTCTGAGGCGGTGATGAACGCCCAGGCGGCATTCGATAAGCTTGCAGAAGAGCAGCAGCACGACGGGTAAAAGCACAACAATGGCGGCGGGAGTCTTGAGAAGGGAGGTTTACAAATCGCAGGCAACAAAAAAGGGCCCACCTTTCGGTGAGCCCTTCCAGACCGCCCAGCAGAGCGGATTTTGTTTGGTAGGCGCGATTGGACTCGAACCAACGACCCCCACCATGTCAAGGTGGTGCTCTAACCAACTGAGCTACGTGCCTGCTGTGAGGCGGCATTCTACGGAATTCCGAAGGTGTGTCAACATCTTTTTTGCAGCTAACCCTATGAATATGCGAATTTTTTACCGGAGCCGGATGCGTCCGGGATTTTCGGGTGGCTGGCAGGCAAATTTCAACTCAGGTAGGATCGGCGCACTCGTAAAAAATATAAAACAGAGGTTCCAGGATGGCGAACACCCCCTACCCCCAGTCGTATTACGCCGCGTCCGCGAATGCGGTTCCGCCACGCCCGGTGCTGCAAGGTGAAGTCGAAACCGATGTCTGCGTGATTGGCGCCGGTTACACCGGCCTGTCCAGCGCGCTGTTTCTGCTGGAGAACGGTTTTCGCGTGACGGTACTGGAAGCCGCCAAGGTCGGCTTTGGCGCCTCGGGCCGTAATGGCGGGCAGATCGTCAACAGCTATAGCCGCGACATCGACGTGATCGAACGCAGCGTCGGCCCCAAGCAGGCGCAACTGCTGGGGCAGATGGCGTTTGAGGGCGGCAGGATCATTCGTGAGCGCGTGGCCAAGTATCAGATCCAGTGCGACTTGAAGGACGGCGGCGTGTTCGCTGCACTCAACAGCAAGCACATGGGCCACCTGGAGTCGCAGCAGCGCCTGTGGGAGCGCTACGGCCATACGCAGCTTGAGTTGCTGGATGAGCGCCGTATCCGCGAAGTGGTGGCCTGTGACAACTATGTCGGCGGCCTGCTGGACATGAGCGGCGGCCATATTCACCCGCTCAACCTGGCACTGGGTGAGGCGGCTGCCGTGGAGTCGCTGGGCGGCACCATCTACGAGCAGTCGGCGGCGGTGCGCATCGAGCGCGGCGCCAACCCTGTGGTACACACCGCCGAGGGCAAGGTCAGGGCCAAGTTCATCATCGTCGCGGGCAATGCCTACCTGGGCAACCTGGTGCCGGAGTTGGCGGCCAAGTCGATGCCGTGCGGCACCCAGGTCATCACTACCGCCCCGCTGGGCGATGAATTGGCCAAGACTTTGCTGCCGCAGGATTACTGCGTCGAAGACTGCAACTACCTGCTCGACTACTACCGCCTGACCAGCGACAAACGCCTGATTTTCGGCGGCGGCGTGGTGTATGGCGCACGCGACCCGGCCAACATCGAAGCGATCATTCGCCCGAAGATGCTCAAGGCCTTCCCGCAGCTCAAGGACGTGAAGATCGATTACGCCTGGACCGGCAATTTCCTGCTGACCCTGTCGCGCCTGCCACAGGTGGGTCGCCTGGGCGACAACATCTATTACTCCCAGGGCTGCAGTGGCCACGGCGTGACCTACACGCACCTGGCTGGCAAGGTGCTGGCAGAAGCGTTGAGAGGCCAGGCAGAGCGTTTTGACGCGTTTGCCGACCTGCCGCACTACCCATTCCCGGGCGGGCAGCTGTTGCGCACACCGTTTGCGGCGCTGGGCGCGTGGTATTACGGGCTGCGGGATAAGCTGGGGTTCTGATTGCGATAGCTGGCTGCCGACGATGGCCTTACCTTGGACCGAGGTGAAGCTATCGCAGGCAAGCCAGCTCCCACATTGACCAGTGGCAGCTGCAGAAGAAGCTCAAGCCAAAATATCAAATCGCAGACACAAAAAACCCCGGTCTTTCGACCAGGGTCTTTGCTATCGGGTCAAAGCAGCTTAACGCTTGCTTTGTGCTCCAAGGCGTTCAGTGGGCCTTGAAGCAGATATGGCGCAGCGGACGGGACTCGAACCCGCGACCCCCGGCGTGACAGGCCGGTATTCTAACCGACTGAACTACCGCTGCGTATCGCTTGACCAGTTGAGCGTAAACCCTCAACTGCCTTTAAACATCTGACTGATCAGCCTAAGCGTTTCAATCTCAAACCCGACAAATCGGACCTGGAAAATATGGCGCAGCGGACGGGACTCGAACCCGCGACCCCCGGCGTGACAGGCCGGTATTCTAACCGACTGAACTACCGCTGCGCGTCGGTGCAACCTTTAACGTTGCGTCTTGCCCTAAGGCAAAACTCTCAAGAAGTGGTGGGTGATGACGGGATCGAACCGCCGACCCTCTGCTTGTAAGGCAGATGCTCTCCCAGCTGAGCTAATCACCCTTTGCTCCGTTGAGGCCGCGAAATTTACGCAGGTAGCGGACCTAAGTCAATAGCCTGCTTGAAGTTTTTCTGAAAAAGACAAAATTGCTTCAAGACGGCTACCCGCCCTACTCGCTGTAAATCATCTTCTTGCTCATGCCGCCGTCGACCACAAACTCCTGCCCGGTGACAAACCCTGCCTGACGCGACAGCAGCCACGCCACCATCGCCGCCACGTCCTCAACTGTGCCCACCCTGCCCGCCGGATGCTGGGCATGATCGGCATCGGTCAAAGGCTCGGCACGCCGCGCCGCAGGATCACGCGCATCGATCCAGCCAGGGCTGACGGCATTGACCCGCACCTCTGGCCCAAGACTCATGGCCAGCGCGTGAGTCAGGGCCAGCAGCCCGCCCTTGCTCGCCGCGTAAGCCTCGGTGTCGGGCTCCGATTGACGCGCGCGGGTCGAGGCCAGGTTGACGATCGCACCGCCATGGGCACGCAGGTACGGCGCACAGTGCTTGGCCAGCAACATCGGCCCACTGAGGTTCACCGCCAGCACGCGGTTCCAGTACGCCAGGTCGAGGCTTTCGAGGGTGATATTGCGCGGGTCGGCCACTGCGGCGTTGCACACCAACGCGTCCAGGCGACCAAACTGGCCGAGCACTTCGGCAACGCCCTGGGCGACCTGCTTCTCGTCTGCCACGTCCATGGTGATAAACCAGGCGTTGTCACCCAGCACCTTGGACACCTTGGAGCCGCGCTCGCGGTCCAGGTCGGTCAACACCACCTGCCAGCCTTCGCTGATCAGCCACGCCGCGATTCCGAGGCCAATGCCCCGGGCGGCGCCCGTCACCAGCGCAACACGGCCGTTACCGGCCGCTGCTGTTTCCATGGACCACTCGATCACAAGGCAGCCAGCCCGCGAGCCAGGTCAGCTTGCAGGTCAGCGACGTCTTCCAGGCCCACCGCAATGCGGATCAGGCTGTCACGGATGCCGGCTGCTTCACGCTCCTGTGGCGCCAGGCGCCCGTGGGAGGTGGTGCTCGGGTGGGTGATGGTGGTTTTGCTGTCACCCAGGTTGGCCGTGATGGAGATCAGACGCGTTGCGTCGATAAAGCGCCAGGCGCCGTCTTTGCCGCCTTTTACTTCAAAGCTCACCACCGCGCCGAAACCACGCTGCTGGCGCTGGGCCAACGCGTGTTGCGGGTGGCTCTTGAGACCGGCGTAGTGCACCTTCTCGATACCGTCCTGTTGCTCCAACCATTCGGCCAAGGCCTGGGCATTGGCGCAATGGGCCTTCATCCGCAGGCTGAGGGTCTCCAGGCCTTTGAGGAAGATCCACGCGTTGAACGGGCTCAGGGTTGGGCCGGCGGTGCGCAAGAAGCCCACCACTTCCTTCATCTGCTCGCTGCGGCCGGCGACTACACCGCCCATGCAACGGCCCTGGCCGTCGATGAACTTGGTGGCCGAGTGCACAACAATGTCCGCGCCCAGCTTCAGCGGCTGTTGCAGCGCCGGGGTGCAGAAGCAGTTGTCGACCACCAGCATCGCGCCCTTGGCGTGGGCCACCTCGGACAATGCAGCGATATCCACCAGTTCGGCCAGCGGGTTGGACGGCGACTCGACGAACAGCAACTTGGTGTTGGCCTTGATCGCCGCATCCCAGCCGGACAGATCCGCCAGGGGCACATAGTCCACTTCGATGCCGAAGCGCTTGAAGTACTTCTCGAACAGGCTGATGGTGGAGCCGAACACACTGCGCGACACCAGCACATGGTCGCCAGCGCTGCACAGGCTCATCACCACGGCCAGGATCGCGGCCATGCCGGTCGCCGTGGCCACCGCCTGCTCAGCGCCTTCCAGGGCCGCGATACGTTCTTCGAACGCACGCACGGTCGGGTTGGTGTAACGCGAATAGACGTTGCCCGGCACTTCGCCAGCAAAGCGTGCAGCCGCGTCGGCAGCGGTGCGGAATACATAGCTGGAGGTGAAGAACATCGGGTCACCGTGCTCACCTTCCGGGGTGCGGTGCTGACCGGCGCGCACAGCCAGGGTATCGAAAGCTACGCCATCGAGGTCGCTGTCCAACCGACCGGCATCCCATTCCTGACTCATGCTGCGACTCCTTACTCAATACTCTATTTAAGATACAAAACCGGCCCCTCAGGGCCGGTGTCTACTCAGTTGTTGTACAGATCGATGATCGCGCTGACCGCCTGGGTCTTGATCTTCGATGAATCGTTACGCGCCTGCTCGATCTTGTTCAGGTAGGCCTCATCGACATCACCGGTCACGTACTTGCCGTCGAACACGGCGCAGTCGAACTCGGCGATCTTGATCTTGCCGCCACCGACCGCCTCGATCAGGTCCGGCAGGTCCTGATAGATCAACCAGTCGGCACCGATCAGGTCGGCCACGTCCTGGGTCGAACGGTTGTGGGCGATCAGCTCGTGGGCGCTCGGCATGTCGATACCGTACACGTTCGGGTAACGCACGGCAGGTGCGGCGGAACAGAAGTACACGTTCTTCGCACCGGCTTCGCGGGCCATCTGGATGATCTGTTTGCAGGTGGTGCCGCGCACGATGGAATCGTCGACCAGCATCACGTTTTTGCCGCGGAACTCCAGCTCGATCGCGTTGAGCTTCTGGCGCACCGACTTCTTGCGCGCCGCCTGGCCAGGCATGATGAAGGTACGGCCGATGTAACGGTTCTTGACGAAGCCTTCGCGGAACTTGACGCCCAAGTGGTTGGCCAGCTCCAGCGCAGCGGTACGGCTGGTGTCCGGGATCGGGATCACCACGTCGATATCGTGCTCAGGACGCTCGCGCAGGATCTTCTCGGCCAGCTTTTCGCCCATGCGCAGGCGCGCCTTGTACACCGAAACACCGTCGATGATCGAGTCCGGACGCGCCAGGTAGACGTGTTCGAAGATGCACGGCGTGAGTTTCGGCGCAATCGCGCACTGACGGGTGTGCAGCTTGCCGTCCTCGGTGATGTACACCGCTTCGCCCGGCGCGAGGTCGCGGATCAGGGTGAAGCCCAGCACGTCCAGGGACACGCTTTCGGAGGCGATCATGTACTCGACGCCTTCGTCGGTGTGACGCTGACCGAACACGATTGGGCGAATGCCATGCGGGTCACGGAAACCGACGATGCCATAACCAGTGATCATTGCGACGACGGCATAACCACCGACACAACGGTTGTGCACGTCGGTCACGGCAGCGAACACGTCTTCTTCGGTCGGCTGCAGCTTGCCGCGCTGGGCCAGTTCGTGGGCGAACACGTTGAGCAGCACTTCCGAGTCGGAATTGGTGTTGACGTGGCGCAGGTCAGATTCGTAAATCTCCTTGGCCAGCTGTTCAACGTTGGTCAGGTTACCGTTGTGCGCCAGGGTGATGCCGTAAGGCGAGTTGACGTAAAACGGTTGAGCTTCGGCCGAGGTCGAGCTACCGGCAGTCGGGTAACGCACATGGCCAATGCCCATGTGCCCGACGAGGCGCTGCATGTGACGCTGATGGAACACGTCACGCACCAGGCCATTGTCCTTGCGCAGGAATAACCGGCCGTCGTGGCTGGTCACAATACCGGCAGCGTCCTGGCCGCGGTGCTGGAGGACGGTTAGCGCGTCATACAGCGCCTGATTGACGTTCGACTTACCGACGATACCGACGATGCCACACATGCGACGCAACCCCTACTTAATGAATCTTGACTGAACACTGCTTACTGAGGCGTTTTGGCCGGCAAGAGGTGTTCCTTGAACGGAAGATCAGCGGGTACGCTGATTCCGCTGGCCAGCCACTGACTGCTCCACCCCAATATGAGGTTCTTGGACCAGTCTGCAACCAATAGAAATTTTGGCACGAGTACCGACTCCTGCCACCATGCATCCTGCTGTACCGGCCCCAGGCTCAACAGCCCGACCGCCACAACCACCAGCAAGCCGCCACGTGCGGCGCCGAAGGCCATGCCGAGAAATCGATCGGTCCCGGAGAGGCCGGTAACACGTATCAACTCGCCAATAAGATAATTGACCATTGCTCCCACCAACAGCGTGGCGATGAACATGATGGCGCAGCCCGCAATGACGCGAGCCGAAGGCGTTTCGATGTACCCGGCCAGGTAAACCGATAGTGAACCGCCGAACATCCAGGCTACGACTCCTGCGATGATCCAGGTCAGCAACGACAGTGCTTCTTTTACGAAGCCGCGGCTTAGACTGATCAAAGCGGAGATGGCGACGATTGCAACGATCGCCCAATCAACCCAGGTAAATGGCACAGTGCAGCCTACGGACGGATAAGGCGGCGCATTTTAGCAGAGCGCTGGGCTATCGGTAAGCTGTGATTGTGGGTGCTTTGCAAATCAATGGGTTGTGCAATCTCAAGACCACCCAAACGCTGGGAGAGCTGGGCTTGTGCAGGAGCCTGGCTTGTGTAGGAGCCAGCTCCCACACAAGCCCAGCTCCCACATTTGGCCTGCATTCCAATCAGAAGTCGGCAGCTACTCAGCCGCGCTCAGGCTGGAACCGCACCACAAAGCCATTCAGGTTCTGCTGACGCCCCAGCAGGTCACGTAAACGATCCGCCTCGGCACGCTCGATCAGCGGCCCGATAAACACGCGATTCTTGCCGTCAGCACTGCGGATATAGGCGTTATAACCCTGGGCACGCAGTTTTTTCTGCAAGGCATCGGCGCTTTCACGGTTGGCCAGGCTGGCGAGCTGGATCGACCAACTGATCGGCAGGCCATTCGGGTCGATACGGCTTTGCCCCACATCCGGCTTGCCCGGCGCAGCAGGTTGCGGCGCTACCGGCTTGGGCGCAGGAGCTGGTGCAGCGGGCTTGGCAGCCACAACCGGGGCGGCCGGAGCAGGCGCTGGTTTGACCACCGGCACACTCTGCTGCACCGGCGCCGCTGGCGCCGCCTGCGCAGCCACCTCGTCATCGCTCGGCACAGGTTCTTCAGGCAGCGCCTGTGGCTCAGGCACCACCACTGGCTCTACCTGAACCTGCGGCATCGTTGGCGCCTGTGGTGCCGACGGCGCCTCGACCACTACCTGGCGTTGCTCGTCCTGGCGCGAAAACAGCATCGGCAGAAAAATCACCGCCAATGCCACCAATACCAGGGCTCCGACCATTCGCTGCTTGTATGCGCTATCCAGTAATGCCATGTGCAGCTTCCTCCGTGGAGCGCCGGGCCAACCACTCAAGCGCCTCGGCAACACAATAAAATGATCCGAACAACAGAATCTCGTCCTCGGCCGTCGCCATCGCGCATTGCGCTTCAAGCGCGACGGTGACGCTTGCATACGACGCCACCGGCGCGCCAAGGTTCTGCAAGGCCACTTGCAGTTCGGCTGCTGGGCGACTGCGCGGCGTGTCCAGCGGCGCTACTGCCCAAGCCTGAACATTGCCCAGCAACGGTGCAACCACACCGCCCAGGTCCTTGTCAGCCAACAACCCGAACACCGCCAGGCGCCGACCGGCAGGCGGCGTGCGCGACAGGCGTTGCGCCAGGTACTCGGCAGCATGGGGGTTATGCCCCACGTCCAGCAACAGGTTGAGGCGTTTGCCTTCCCACTCGAAGCTGCGGCGATCCAGGCGCCCCACCACACGGGTAGCCAGCAACGTCGCAGCAATCTGCTCGGGATTCCACGGCAGATCCATCAACAGGTAGGCTTGCAGCGCCACTGCGGCGTTTTCCATCGGCAGGTTCAGCAGCGGCAAATCCCGCAGCTCCACTGCCTGGGCGCGCGCATCACGCCCGCGCCACTGCCAATGCTGGTCGCCAATCTCGAGACTGAATTCGCGGCCCCGCAGGTAAAACGGGCAATCCAGCTCGCGCACTTTGTCCAGCAAAGGCTGCGGCGGATCCAGGTCACCACACAGCGCCGGCTTGCCCTGGCGGAAGATCCCGGCCTTTTCATAAGAGACAGACTCCCGGGTGTTGCCCAGATAGTCCGCATGGTCGACGCCAATGCTGGTCACCAGCGCAATGTCGGCATCCACCACGTTGACCGTATCCAGACGCCCGCCAAGCCCGACCTCCAGTACGACCACATCCAACTGCGCACGCTCGAACAGCCAGAACGCCGCCAAGGTGCCCATTTCGAAGTAGGTCAGGGAAATTTCGCCACGCCCGGCATCCAGTGCGGCGAAGGCTTCGCAGAGCTGCGCGTCAGTGGCTTCGACGCCATTGAGCTGCACCCGCTCGTTATAACGCAGCAGGTGCGGAGAATTGTACACGCCGACTTTCAGCCCTTGGGCTTGCAGCAGCGCCGCGACAAAGGCACAGGTAGAGCCTTTGCCGTTGGTGCCGGTCACCGTGATCACACGCGGCGCCGGCCGGCCCAACCCAAGGCGGGCTGCTACCTGTTGCGAGCGCTCCAGGCCCATGTCGATGGCTGACGGATGCAACTGCTCAAGGTAGGCGAGCCATTCGCCCAGGGTACGTTGGGTCATAGGTTTGCTGGCACCGGTGGAACAACGATAGGTTCGATTTTAGGCGCGACGTACACAGGCGTCGGCAGGTTCATCATTTGCGCCAGCAGGTTACCCAGGCGTGGGCGCAATTCACCGCGCGGGATGATCAGGTCGATGGCGCCGTGCTCCAGCAGGAACTCACTGCGCTGGAAACCTTCCGGCAGTTTTTCACGCACGGTCTGCTCGATCACACGCGGGCCGGCAAAGCCGATCAGGGCCTTGGGCTCGCCGACGATCACATCACCCAGCATTGCCAGGCTGGCGGAAACGCCGCCGTAGACCGGGTCGGTCAGTACCGAGATGAACGGGATGCCTTCTTCACGCAGACGCGCCAGTACCGCAGAGGTCTTGGCCATTTGCATCAGGGAGATCAGCGCTTCTTGCATACGCGCACCACCGGAGGCGGCGAAGCAGATCATCGGGCAACGGTTTTCCAGCGCGTAGTTGGCGGCACGCACAAAACGCTCACCAACGATGGCCCCCATGGAACCACCCATGAAGGAGAACTCGAACGCGGACACCACAACCGGCATGCCCAACAGCTTGCCGCTGACCGAAATCAGCGCGTCTTTTTCACCGGTTTGCTTCTGCGCAGCGGTCAGGCGGTCCTTGTACTTCTTGCCGTCGCGGAACTTGAGACGGTCTACCGGCTCCAGGTCTGCGCCCAGCTCGTTACGGCCATCGGCGTCAAGGAAGATGTCGATGCGCGCGCGCGCGCCGATACGCATGTGATGGTTGCACTTGGGGCAAACGTCCAGGGTCTTTTCCAGCTCCGGGCGGTACAGCACCGCGTCGCAGGATGGGCACTTGTGCCACAGACCTTCAGGAACCGAGCTTTTTTTCACCTCGGAACGCATGATCGAAGGGATCAGTTTGTCTACTAACCAGTTGCTCATGCTTTCTTTCTCCAGTACCGGTGGCTTGAACACAGCCCCGCGTATGCCCTTGAGCTAAATTCATATGTGGCGATGACACAGGCTGGACGGGGTCAGACGTTCGACCGGCCATTTCCCGCCTGTATCCTCAGCCTTCCAGACAACCTGCCAACGCAGGGTTGCCACTTCATTTCCGGGCCTCCCGCAGGCGGCGCCGGTGCTGTTTTACACAGTGGTAGTTATGGACGGCGGCAGACTGCCAGCCGTCACATCGCGCCACTGCTGTTGCGCACGGCTTGCATGAATGCGCGAATCTTGTGGTGATCCTTGATGCCCTTGCCCTGCTCCACTCCGCCGCTGACGTCCACGGCATAAGGCCGGACCTGCTCGATGGCTGCCGCGACATTCGCGGGGTTGAGCCCACCGGCGAGGATAATCGGCTTGCTCAGGCCTTCGGGAATCAGCGTCCAGTCGAACGCTTCACCCGTACCGCCGGGCACGCCTTCTACATAGGTATCCAACAGAACCCCGCGAGCGCCAGTATAGGCGGCGCATGCAGCAGCGATGTCATCCCCGGCCTTCACGCGCAGCGCCTTGATATACGGGCGCTGGTAGCTGTCGCACTCGTCGGGGCTTTCATCGCCGTGAAATTGCAGCATATCCAGCGGCACGGCATCCAGGGTTTCGTTGAGCTCGCAACGGCTGGCGTTGACGAACAGCCCCACGGTGGTCACGAATGGCGGCAACGCAGCGATGATTGCCCGCGCCTGCAACACATTCACCGCCCGCGGGCTCTTGGCATAGAACACGAAACCGATGGCATCCGCCCCCGCTTCGACTGCCGCCAGCGCGTCTTCTATGCGGGTAATTCCGCAAATCTTGCTGCGAACGGCTGGCATGGCGTAAAAACCTCAGGGGTTGGGCCGAGAAAGTCCCGGATGGTAACAAAAGCGCTTGCAGGCGTCAGCCGTCAAGTTCGCTGAAACCTGTGAGGAAATGTGGACCGATAAAGCGCTGCGGCAATTCAAACTCGTCGCGGTACTCCACATCCACCAGGTACAGCCCGAATGGGTGCGCCGTGACACCACCGGTACGGCGAATACGGCTCTCCAATACCTCCCGCGCCCACTCCACCGGCCGCTCGCCGGTGCCAATGGTCATCAGCACGCCGGCAATGTTACGCACCATATGGTGCAGGAAGGCGCCGGCGCGGATATCAAGCACGATCATCTTGCCGTGACGGGTCACGCGCAGGTGATGGACTTCCTTGATCGGCGACTTGGCCTGGCATTGCCCGGCACGGAAGGCGCTGAAATCATGCACGCC
Organism: Pseudomonas sp. ChxA; assembly: GCF_030263855.1. Lineage (NCBI taxonomy): Bacteria > Pseudomonadati > Pseudomonadota > Gammaproteobacteria > Pseudomonadales > Pseudomonadaceae > Pseudomonas > Pseudomonas sp. ChxA. The sequence continues at coordinate 2,365,272 of NZ_JARPMK010000001.1, read as the reverse complement.
AACCAGATGCTGGGCGGCTTCGGCCATGCGCTCGGCATCCAGCGGGCGGTGGTTCCAGGTGATTTCCTGGTTAAGGTGCGCCGGGCGGATCTGATCGTTGTAGATCACGTAGCGGTAGCGCCGGGCGATAGCTTTAAAACGCGCATGAAAATGCGCCGGCATGACCTTGGCCCAGGTCACGCTGACGTCATGGGGCAAATTGATATTGGCGCCCATCACCCAGGCTTTCAGCGTGCGCTCGGCCTGGGTGTCAAAGTGCACCACCTGGCCGCAGGCATGCACACCGGCATCGGTACGCCCGGCACACATCAGTGATACCGGCGAATCCGCCACCTTCGACAACGCGTTTTCGAGGGTTTCCTGCACGGTCAGCACACCTGAAGCCTGGCGCTGCCAGCCGCGATAGCGCGAGCCTTTGTATTCCACGCCCAAGGCGATGCGGTTAAAGCCTGCGGCCGCCATTTCGGCGGCCGCGTTATCTATATTTGCCAAGAACTGAGAGCCCGATGAGTTGCGCGAAGGCGGGCATTATAAAGGCGCTGGAGCTATGCGGGGCGCTTTTGTTGTGTGGGCGCTGGCTTGCCTGCGATACAGGCACCTCGGTCTACAGTTGAGACCCGGTTGACGCCATCGCAGGCAAGCCAGCTCCCACACAACCCAGCTCCCACAGGGGTTTGTATCAACCGTTAGATTTTTCCGAGCATTTCCTTGGCTTCACCGCGCTGCTCTTCACTGCCCTCGGTCAGCACTTCATTGAGGATGTCCTTGGCGCCGTCCGCATCGCCCATGTCGATGTAGGCCTGGGCCAAGTCCAGCTTGGTGGCGACTTCATCGGTGCCGGAGAGGAAGTCGAACTCTGGCTCATCAGCACCCAACGCCGCATCTTCGGCAGTGAACGAAGGCTCGATCGGCGGATGTTCGAGGCTCTGGGACAGGCGATCGAGTTCTGCGTTGACGTCATCGAGCTCTGAGGCAAATGCATCCGGCTTGGCAGTGGCCGGGGCTTGTGGCTCATCGGCCAGGGACAGGTCGAAATCTTCCGGCAAGTCAAAATCGTCCAGCGCAGTGGGCGCCAAGGTCGGCGGCTCGACGGCCGGCACGTCCTTCATTTGATCTTCCAGACCCGAGAGGAAGTCGTCATCGGCCTGCGAAGACGGCGCCTCGAGTTGCAAATCCAGATCGAAGTCCGACAAGTCGTCAGGGCTGGCCTTGGCTTCAGTCTGCTGTTGCAGCAGCGATTCAAAGCTCGGTTCGTCTTTAGGGCTGACTACGGCGGGTGATGCCGCTTCCAGGTCATCCAGACTCAGGTCGAAATCGGTGTCGAATGCGTCAGGTCCCGGGGCAGGCGCCGCAGGCTTGTCTTCGAGCAAATCCTTGACGTATTGAGCATCCAGGGCCGCCGCCGCCACCGCAGCACTGACGCCCGCCGCCAACACGGCCATGGCCGGGAAGCGGTTTTTCAGTTGCTCGACCTGGGCATGGTTTTCACCATTGGCCACCAGTTGACGCTCTTGGGTGACAAAACCGTCCTTATCGCCTTGCAGGCCATAGACTTCCATCAACTTCAAGCGCAGGTCGCTGCGCTTGGGTTCGCGCTTGATCGCCTGCTCCAGCACATCGGCGGCTTGGTTCAGGTGGCCACGGTCGATATGGGATTGAGCTTGCGCCAGTGCATCACTGGAGTTTTCCGGGGCAACGGCAACGGCCAAAGGCGCCAGTACGGAGGCAACCGAGGGCACCACCACCGGTTCAGCAACAGCAGCTGGCGCTGGCGCGGCGGCCAATTTAACGTTCGGCGCTGCCACTTCAAGGCCTTCAAAGCTGTCCGCTGGCAGGTCGTGATCCACATTTGGCGTGAATACCGGCTCTTCGGCCAGGGCCCGGGCCATGCGCAGGTGCTTTTCCTCTTCGAGGCGCGCATTGCGATGGCGCACCCACAGCAGCAGAAGCAGCAACGCCAGCAAGACAGCCGCGCCGCCGATTACACTGAGGACGATCGGGTTGGTCAGCAGCTCGTTGAACTTGCCTTCGCGGGTGGCAGGCGCCGCTTCTGGCTTGATCGGCTCAGGCGCTGGTGCGGCTGCAACGGGCGCAGCCTCAGCCGGTGCTGGCGTGGCCGCAGGTTCAGCCGCCAATTGAGCGGGCATCGCCGCTGTCGCCTGTGCCGCCGGCTCAGGGTTGCCGGCCTGCAACCTGGCGAGTTGATCGTTTTTCAGTTGAATCAGTTTTTGCAGCTTGTCCAGCTGGCTTTGCAGGTCCGCCGCACGGCTTTTCAGCTCTTCATTGTCGCGACGGGTGGTGTCCAACTGCTCCTGGGTCATCGCCAGTTTATCGCTCACCGCACGGCTATCACCGGCCTTGCCCTTCGCGCCTTTTTTGGCCGACTCCGCCGACACCAGGCTCAAGTTATCCTTTGCCGTGGTACTCGACGGCGCATTGCCGGCCTGGGTGCGTTTGGTCGCGTCAAGCTGTTGCTTGCCCGCCACCGGGTTACTCGCTGTGCGACGGCCTTCGCGCCAGGCAGCATTTTGCGCGGTCACTTCGGCAATCGCCTCGGGCTGCGGCAAGCTGGTGGCTTGCTGACGGTCCGGCAGGCGCAGGACCTGGCCGGTTTTCAGGCGGTTGATGTTGCCGTCGACAAAGGCGTCAGGGTTAAGCGCCTGGATGGCCAGCATGGTTTGCTGCACCGATGCACCGTTGCGGTTCTTTTCAGCAATTTCCCACAACGTATCGCGAGACGTTGTGGTGTGCTGAGCAGACGTGCTGGCGGTCTTCGCCGTGCTGGCTCGCGAGGTGCTGGTCGGCGCGCTTAAACGAGGAGCGGGCGCACTGGCGGCTGGCGCTGTCGCCGGTTGCTCGAACTTGGCCGGGTCGAGCAACACACTGTAGTCGCGCATCAAGCGGCCATTGGGCCACTGCACCTGCAATAGGAAACGTACGTAGGAATCTGGCAGCGGCTTGCTGGAGGTGACACGCACCACACTGCGGCCGCTGGGATTGACCACCGGGGTAAATGTGAGGTCATTGAGAAAGGCCTGGCGGTCCACGCCTGCATCGACAAATGCCTGGTCGGAAGCCAGGCTCGGAGTGATCTCGGAAGCTGTGAGGCCGCCCACGTCGAGCAATTCAATTTCCACCGACAACGGCTGGTTCAGCTTCGACTTGAGGGTCATCTCCCCAAGTTGCAGCGCCTGCGCCATACCGGAGGACAGCGCCGAGGCGGCCGCTATTGCTAACACCAGTTTGCGAACTTGAACCATAGCCTCATCCTTTGTCTGAACACTCCCCGGCCTGCGAGAAGGTTGGTAACCGCTGCCATAAGGCATGGCGAGCCGATAGGTTACCGACGCGCTTCTTTAACACTTGGGGCCAAGCATAGCGCCTGGCTAGAATCAATCTACAAATTGCCGCCAAGTATCTTTTACGCAAGGCCTTTTATCAACAACTGCGCCAGCTGTACGGCGTTGAGTGCCGCGCCCTTGCGTACGTTATCTGACGTCAGCCAGAGATTTAGTTCCGCCGGGTCATCCACACCCGCACGCACACGGCCGACGTAGACCACATCCTGGCCGACCGCATCGCCCACAGCTGTGGGGTAATCACCCTCTTCGACCAGTTCAATGCCCGGCGCCGCTTCCAGTGCGCGGTTCACCGCTGCCAGGTCGACCGGCGCGCCCAATTGCAGCGACACCGTCAGGCTATCGCCAAAAAACACCGGGGCTTGAACGCAGGTTGCAGAAATCTTCAGCAATGGAGTTTCCAACACCGCACGCAGTTCGTGTACGAGACGCTTCTCCAGGGCTGTATGACCTTTCGCATCTGGCGTGCCGACTTGTGCCAACAGGTTGAACGCCATCTGCCGATCAAAAAACTTGGGCTCCAGTGGGCGTACGTTCAACAGTTCGGCGGTCTGTCGCGCCAACTCGCTGACGGCTTCACGGCCCTGGGCGGATACCGCCAGGTTGGCGGTGACGCTGACACGCTGGATCTCCAACAATTCACGCAACGGCGCCAGCACCACGGCCAGGTTAGTCGCCGATGGGCTTGGGCTGCTCAGTTGGAAGGGCTTTTTCAAACTGTCCAAGACATGGGCGTTGGCTTCCGGCACCACGTGAGGCGCCTGGTCAGCGGGCAAGGCGCCAGACAGGTCGATCACCGCACAGCCTGCAGCGGTGGCGCGCGGGGCGAAGCTCAAGGTAACGGCCGGGCCGGCCGCAAAGAATGCAAGCTGCGCTTTTTTGAAATCGAACTCATCGACTTCCTTGACCCGCACGTTCTTGCCGCGAAACGGCACGGAGGCGCCGGCCGAATTGCTGCCGGCCAGCAGATAGAGAGTGCCCACCGGAAAATCCAGTTCTTCGAGAATCTGCACCAGGGTTTCACCGACAGTGCCGGTGGCGCCGATCACGGCGATTTCAAAGGTCTGGGTCATGGAGGTTGCCTCGGGCATTGCGGGGGGAGCGGCACTTTACCGGGTGGCTCGGGGTGAGGCAATTAAGCTGGCCTTTGGTGTGTAACTGATGGCCTCATCGCAGGCAAGCCAGCTCCCACACTTGAATGATCGTTCCCACGCTCTACGTGGGAATGCCTCGCTGGACGCTCTGCGTCCGCTTTTGGGACGCAGAGCGTTCCTGGCTGCATTCCCACGCAGAGCGTGGGAACGATCATGTGGGAGCTGGCTTGCCTGCGATGGCGGCCTCAAGGGTAATAAAAAACCCGCGCCTGTCACCAGAGCGCGGGTTGGTCATTACCGGCAGCGATCAACGCTCGAGCAAGATCCGCAGCATGCGACGCAGCGGCTCGGCCGCGCCCCACAGCAGTTGGTCGCCGACCGTGAAAGCGCCGAGGAACTGGCTGCCCATATTCAGCTTGCGCAGACGGCCCACCGGTACATTCAGGGTGCCGGTGACCTTGGTCGGGCTCAGCTCCTGCATGCTGATATCACGGTTGTTCGGCACCAGCTTGACCCATGGGTTGTGCTGGCTGATCAGCCCTTCGATATCGGCGATCGGCACGTCTTTGTTCAGCTTGATGGTCAGCGCCTGGCTGTGGCAGCGCATGGCGCCGATGCGCACGCAGATGCCGTCCACCGGAATCGGGTTCTTGAAGCGACCCAAAATCTTGTTGGTCTCGGCCTGGGCCTTCCACTCTTCGCGGCTCTGGCCGTTCGGCAGCTCCTTGTCGATCCACGGGATCAGGCTGCCGGCCAATGGCACACCGAAGTTCTCGGTCGGGTAAGCGTCGCTGCGCATGGCTTCGGCCACACGACGGTCGATGTCGAGGATCGCGCTGGCAGGGTCGGACAGTTGATCGGCAACAGCGGCGTGGGTCGCGCCCATCTGCTTGATCAGTTCGCGCATGTTCTGCGCGCCGGCGCCGGACGCCGCCTGATACGTCATGGCGCTCATCCACTCAACCAGGCCGGCTTCGAACAAGCCGCCCAGGCCCATCAGCATCAGGCTGACGGTGCAGTTGCCGCCGACGTAGTTCTTGGTGCCGGCATCCAGCTGCTGGTCGATGACCTTGCGGTTCACCGGGTCGAGGATGATCACCGCGTCATCCTGCATGCGCAGGCTCGATGCGGCGTCGATCCAGTAACCCTGCCAGCCGGCTTCACGCAGCTTGGGGAAGACTTCGCTGGTGTAGTCGCCACCCTGGCAGGTCAGAATCACGTCGAGGGTTTTCAGCTCTTCAATGCTGTAGGCGTCCTTGAGCGGGGCGATATCCTTGCCCACGGACGGCCCTTGGCCACCTACGTTCGAAGTGGTGAAAAACACCGGCTCAATAAGATCGAAATCCTGCTCTTCCAGCATCCGCTGCATGAGCACGGAACCGACCATACCGCGCCAACCGATCAGACCTACACGTTTCATCGCAACTACACCTTGTTAAAAAGTGGGCCGCCTTGCAGCAACAACTGCAAGCGGGCCCGAGAGATTACAGATTCCGCAGCGCGGCGACTACTGCGTCGCCCATTTCTTGCGTGCCGATTTTGCTGCAACCCTGTGACCAAATGTCACCGGTGCGCAAACCTTGATCCAGCACCAGGCTGACCGCCTTCTCGATGGCATCCGCCGCTTCGCTCAGGTTGAAGCTGTAACGCAGCATCATCGAGACCGACAAAATGGTCGCCAGCGGGTTGGCAATGCCCTGGCCCGCGATGTCCGGCGCCGAACCGTGGCACGGCTCGTACATGCCTTTATTGTTGGTGTCCAGGGACGCCGACGGCAGCATGCCGATGGAGCCGGTGAGCATCGAGGCCTGGTCGGACAGGATGTCGCCGAACAGGTTGTCGGTGACGATCACGTCAAACTGCTTGGGCGCACGCACCAGTTGCATGGCCGCGTTGTCGACGTACATGTGGCTCAACTCGACGTCCGGATAGTCCTTGGCGACTTCCCCGACGATTTCGCGCCACAGTTGGCTGGAGGCCAGTACGTTGGCTTTATCCACCGAGCAGACCTTTTTACCGCGCACACGGGCCATGTCGAAACCGACACGGGCGATACGGCGGATCTCGCTTTCGCTGTACGGCAGGGTGTCGTAGGCCTGACGCTCGCCATTTTCCAATTCGCGCACGCCGCGCGGCGAGCCGAAATAGATACCGCCGGTCAGTTCGCGCACGATCAGGATGTCCAGGCCCGCCACCACTTCCGGCTTGAGGCTCGACGCGTCAGCCAGTTGCGGGTAGAGGATGGCCGGGCGCAGGTTGCCGAACAAGCCCAGTTGCGCGCGGATTTTCAGCAGGCCGCGTTCCGGGCGGATGTCACGCTCAATCGTGTCCCACTTCGGGCCACCCACGGCGCCGAGCAGCACGGCGTCGGCCGCACGGGCGCGGTCCAGGGTTTCGTCGGCCAGCGGCACGCCGTGCTTGTCGATGGCCGCGCCGCCGATCACGTCGTGGCTCAGCTCAAAGCCCAGGTTGTACTTGCTGTTGGCGAGTTCCAGGACCTTGACCGCTTCGGCCATGATTTCCGGACCAATGCCGTCGCCAGGGAGAATCAGAATCTGCTTGCTCATGCGTTCCTCATTTCATCAAGCGACCCGCCCGTGGGCAGGTCGGGAAAAATCAATCAGCGTTCAGCGAAAACCACCAGCACGTCGGTGCTGAAGGTGCCGTCGGCTTGAATCTCGTAGTAATCCCGCACTTCCTGGCCCATTGCCTGCTGAAGCTCAAGGATGGCGGCGCGCAATACTTCTGGCGTGCGCATGCGCTCGACCCACGAAGTGTATTCCAGGTGCAGGCGCTGACGGCTGCTGGTGCGCACATGCAAGCCGGATTCGCTGAGCTGTTGCATCCATTCGGCGGCGGAGTAATCGCGCACGTGGCTGGTGTCGCGCAGCACTTCGACGGTTTGCAGGTAAGTGTCCAACAGCGGGCTGCCCGGTGACAAGACATCGACGAAGGCCGCCACGCCACCCGGCTTGAGCACCCGGCGCACTTCGCGCAGCGCCAGGCCCAGGTCGCTCCAGTGGTGGGCCGAGTAGCGGCTGAACACGAAGTCGAACTCGCCGTCGGCGAATGGCAGGCGCTCGGCGGCGCCGTGTACCGTGCGGATATTGGCCAGGTTGCGGTCTTTGGCGGCAGACGCAACCACGTCGAGCATCTGTTGGGACAGGTCGTAGGCCACCACTTCTTTAACCAGCGGAGCCACGTTAAAACTCACATGACCGGCACCGCAACCCAGATCCAGCAGCCGTGCAGCGCCCTGCCCGGCCAGTTCGGCCTGGAGCAGCGCGAATTCGGTGCCTTGGGCGTGCACGGCACTGCTCAGATAGGCCGAGGCTTGCTCGCCGAATTGTTTTTGCACGACTTGGGTGTGGGCGGTGGTGGTCATGGTGGCTTTCCTTGGGTTTTGGGGTGGTTGTACTGGCGCTATCGCCGGCAAGCCAGCTCCCACAGTGGAATGCATTCCAAGGTGGGAGTCGGGCTTGCCCGCGATGGGGCCCGCACGGTTACCGCCAATCAGGCATCGCGAAACAGCCAGGGCTGGCTCGCCCGGTGCTTGGTTTCAAACGCGGCAATCGCGTCGCCGTCCTGCAAGGTCAGGCCGATGTCGTCCAGACCATTGATCAGGCAGTGCTTGCGGAACGCATCCACCTCGAAGTGATACACCTTGCCGTCCGGGCGGGTCACGGTTTGCGCGGCCAGGTCAACGGTCAGTTGGTAGCCCACATCCGCTTCCACCTGCTTGAACAACTCATCCACTTCGGCATCGCTCAAGATGATCGGCAGCAAGCCGTTCTTAAAGCTGTTGTTGAAGAAGATGTCGGCGTAGCTCGGCGCGATGATGCTGCGAAAGCCATATTCTTCCAAAGCCCAAGGTGCGTGTTCACGGCTGGAACCGCAGCCGAAGTTCTCCCGCGCCAACAGCACGCTGGCACCTTGGTAGCGCTCGGCGTTGAGCACAAAGTCTTTGTTCAGCGGGCGCTTGGAGTTGTCCTGGTAGGCGTAGCCCACGTCCAGGTAGCGCCACTCGTCGAACAGGTTAGGGCCGAAACCGGTGCGCTTGATCGACTTCAAGAACTGCTTGGGGATGATCTGGTCGGTGTCGACGTTGGCGCGATCCAAAGGGGCGACAAGGCCGGTGTGTTGGGTAAAAGCTCTCATCGGGTATTCCTCAGATCAATTCGCGAACGTCGATGAAACGACCGTTGACGGCAGCCGCAGCGGCCATGGCCGGGCTGACCAGGTGAGTACGCCCGCCGGCGCCCTGACGCCCTTCGAAGTTACGGTTGGAGGTCGACGCGCAATGCTCGCCCGACTCCAGACGGTCCGGGTTCATCGCCAGGCACATCGAGCAGCCCGGCTCACGCCATTCAAAACCGGCTTCGAGGAAGATCTTGTCGAGGCCTTCGGCTTCAGCCTGGGCTTTGACCAGGCCTGAACCCGGCACCACGATGGCTTGCTTGATGGTCGAGGCGACTTTACGGCCCTTGGCGATCACCGCCGCAGCGCGCAAATCTTCGATCCGCGAGTTGGTGCAGGAGCCGATAAATACGCGGTCCAACTGGATGTCGGTGATCGCCTGGTTGGCTTTCAAACCCATGTATTTCAAAGCGCGCTCGATGGAACCACGCTTGACCAAATCGGCTTCTTTAGCCGGGTCCGGCACGTTCTGGTCAACCGCCAGGACCATTTCCGGCGAGGTGCCCCAGCTGACTTGCGGCTTGATCTGGGCAGCGTCGAGTTCGACCACGGTGTCGAACACCGCGTCGGCGTCGGAAACCAGGTCTTTCCAGGCTTCAACCGCGGCATCCCAATCGGCGCCCGCTGGTGCGAATGGGCGACCTTTGACGTATTCAACGGTTTTTTCGTCCGCCGCCACCATGCCCACGCGGGCACCGGCTTCGATGGACATGTTGCAGATGGTCATGCGGCCTTCGATGGACAGATCGCGAATCGCGCTGCCGGCAAACTCGATGGCGTGGCCGTTACCGCCGGCGGTGCCGATCTTGCCGATCACGGCCAGCACGATGTCTTTGGCGGTCACGCCGAACGGCAAGGTGCCTTCGACTTTCACCAACATATTCTTCATCTTTTTGGCGACCAGGCACTGGGTGGCGAACACATGTTCCACCTCGGAGGTGCCGATGCCATGGGCCAAGGCGCCGAACGCACCGTGGGTGGACGTGTGGGAGTCGCCGCAGACCACGGTCATGCCCGGCAAGGTGGCGCCCTGCTCCGGGCCGATCACGTGGACGATGCCTTGACGCACATCATTCATCTTGAATTCGGTGATGCCATATTCGTCGCAGTAGTCGTCGAGGGTCTGCACCTGAAGGCGCGACACGGTGTCGACGATGGCGTCGATCCCGCCCTTGCGTTCCGGGGTGGTCGGCACGTTGTGGTCCGGGGTGGCGATGATCGAGTCGACGCGCCAAGGCTTGCGCCCGGCCAGTCGCAGGCCTTCGAACGCTTGGGGCGAGGTCACTTCATGGATGATGTGACGGTCGATATAGATCAGCGACGAGCCATCGTCGCGCCGTTTCACTTCATGGGAATCCCAAAGCTTGTCGTAAAGCGTTTTGCCGGCCATCAGTCGGTCCTCATCACAGGTGCATCTATACGCCGGGCTTTTCAATAACCCTTTGGCTTGTGAGGCTGATGGTATGGCGCTACATTAAATAACTCAAATTCATATTTTTTATGCTTTGGATTACCAACTGGAATACCACCATGGACCTGGCCAACCTCAACGCCTTTATCGCCATCGCCGAGACCGGTAGCTTCTCCGGCGCCGGTGAACGCCTGCACCTGACCCAGCCGGCCATCAGCAAACGCATCGCCGGGCTGGAGCAACAATTAAAGGTGCGCCTGTTCGACCGCCTGGGCCGCGAAGTCGGCCTGACCGAAGCCGGACGCGCCCTGCTGCCACGCGCTTATCAGATTCTGAATGTGCTGGACGATACGCGTCGGGCGCTGACCAACCTGACCGGCGAAGTCAGCGGTCGGCTCACATTGGCCACCAGCCATCACATCGGGCTGCACCGCCTGCCGCCGATTCTGCGCACCTTCACGCGGCAATATCCCAACGTGGCACTGGATATTCAGTTCCTTGATTCGGAAGTTGCCTACGAAGAAATCCTGCATGGCCGCGCCGAAGTGGCGGTCATCACCCTCGCGCCCGACCCGCACAACCTGGTGCGTGCCACGCCGGTGTGGGATGACCCGCTGGATTTTGTGGTGGCGCCGGAACACAGTCTGACCGGCAACGGCATCGTCAACCTGGTCGACATTGCCAAGCATCCGGCGGTTTTTCCCGGCGGCAACACCTTTACCCACCATATCGTCAGCCGGCTGTTCGAGGCCCAAGGCCTTACGCCCAACATCGCGATGAGCACCAACTACCTGGAAACCATCAAGATGATGGTCTCCATCGGTCTGGCCTGGAGCGTGTTACCGCGCACTATGCTCGATGATCAGGTGGCAAGCATCGCTTTGCCGGGCATACAGCTCAGTCGCCAGCTAGGCTACATCGTGCACACCGAAAGGACGCTGTCGAACGCTGCGCGGGCTTTCATGAGCCTATTGGATGCACAGGTCGATTTGCCAGGGATACCGGCATGAAGCTGTGCGGCCCATAGAGCCTGAATAATTCCGCGCCGAACGCCCATTGAGCCAAGGCCCTTTGATAATGCGCAACCCCGTCGATTCCGTGCCGCCCCTGCCGCGCATTTACGCCTTGGACCCTCAAGAGGCGGAACAAAGCTGGGAAAGTGCTCCGCAATTGCTGGCGGCCCTCAATGCTGCCCGCCTTGGCGCGTGGTGCTGGGAAATCGACACCGGCAGGATCAGTTGGTCACGTGGCACCCAGGCGCTGTTCGGCTACGACCCTCGGCAACCACTGCCCAAAGACCTGGACTACCTCGACCTGCTGGCGCCCCAGGACCGCGCCCGGGTGGTGCGCGCGTTTCATGCGGTGCTGGCGGGCGAGCCGTTCGAGCAGGCCATGCACCACCACATCCAATGGCCGGATGGCAGCCATCACTGGCTGGAAATCAACGGCAGCCTGGCGCCGGACAAAACCGGCCGGCGCCGCATGATCGGCGTGATCCGCGAAACCACCCGCCAGCGCGAGCGCGAACACGCCCTCATGCAATCGGAAAAACGCTTCGCCACGCTGTTTCACCTGTGCCCCAACATGGTGTTGCTCACCCGCCAGTCCGACGGCCGCATCAGCGAAGCCAACCAGTACTTCGAGATTCACTTTGGCTGGCCCGTGGCCGAGGCCATTGGCCGCACCACTCTGGAGCTGGGCCTGTGGCGCCACCCCGAGGAGCGCGCGCTGCTGGTCAAGGCCACCCAGCGCAAGGGCGAGCCGATCACCATGGACGTGCAGTTCTGCGCCAGCAACGGCCAGATTCACGATGGCACCCTCAGCGCGCAAAAGGTCGAGCTTGAGGGCGAGGCTTACCTGATCAGCACCTTCCTCGACACCACCGACCGCAAGAACGCCGAGCAGGCCCTCAAGGACAGCCAGGAACGTCTCGACCTGGCCCTGGATTCGGCGCAACTGGGCACCTGGGACTGGCACATCCCCACCGGTATGCTCTACGGCTCGGCGCGCGCCGCCCAACTGCACGGCCTGCCACCCGAACCGTTCCACGAAGCCTTCGATGCGTTTTTTGAAGGCATGTCCGATGCCGACCGTGAGGGCATGCGCAACGCCTATCGCAGCCTGCGCGAAGGCCCGGACGGCAACTATCAGTTGACCTACCGCGTGGAAATGGAAGACGGCAGCCCGCGCTACCTGGAAAGCCGTGCACGCCTGTATCGCGATGACGCCGGCAAGCCGCTGCGCATGGCCGGCACCTTGCTCGATATCACCGACCAGGTCGAACGCGAACAACGCCTGACTGCCTCCGAAGAAAAATTCGCCAGCCTGTTCCAGGCCAGCCCCGACCCGATCTGCGTGACGTGCCTGGACAGCGGCGTGTTTATCGAGATCAACCCAGCCTTTACCCAGACGTTTGGCTGGACCGCCGCCGAAGTGATCGGCAACAGCGCCGAGCAGATCGGCCTGTGGGACGATTCGAGCCAGCGCCTGCAACGCATTGAACAGGTGATTCGCGAACAGTCGTTGAGCAATGTGGCCCTGGTGGTACACCACCAGAACGGCCACAGCCTGACCTGCGTGATTTCCAGCCGGTTGATCAAGGTCGGTGACCAACCCTGCATTGTCACGACGTTGCGCGATATCACCCAGCAACAGCGTTCGGAAGCCGCGCTCAAGGCCAGTGAAGAGAAGTTCGCCAAGGCCTTTCACTCCAGCCCCGACGCGATTTCCATTACCGAACGCGACACCGGCCGTTACGTCGAGGTCAACGACGGCTTCTGCCGCCTGACCGGCTACCGCGCCGAAGAGGCCATCGGCCTCACGCTCTACCAGATCGGCATCTGGGCTGATGAAAACCAGCGCGCGGCGTTGTTGGCCGAACTGCAGATCAAGGGCCGTATTCATCACCTGGAAATGCTCTGGCACAACAAGCGCGGTGAAGTGTTGGCGGTGGAGGTGTCGGTCGAACCGATAACCCTCAATGAAACCCCCTGCCTGCTGTTGACCGCACGGGATGTGAGCCTGTTGAAAAACGCCCAGGCGCAGATTCGTCACCTGGCCTATCACGACCCACTGACCAACCTGCCTAACCGTGCACTGCTGATGGACCGTCTCAGTCAGCAGATCGCCCTGCTCAAACGCCATAACCTGCGCGGCGCGTTATTGTTCCTCGACCTTGACCACTTCAAGCACATCAATGATTCCCTCGGTCACCCGGTGGGCGACACCGTGCTGAAAATAGTCACTGCACGGCTGGAAGCCAGCGTGCGTCTGGAGGACACCGTGGCGCGCCTGGGCGGTGATGAATTCGTGGTGTTGCTCAGTGGCCTGGACGGCACACGTGCAGAGGTCAGCGGCCAAGTGCAGATATTGGCCGACACGCTGCGCGAACTGCTGTCGGAACCGATGTTCCTGGATGGCCACCGCTTGCAGGTCACACCGAGCATCGGCGTCGCACTGATACCCGACCATGGCTCCACCCCGGCCGACCTGCTCAAGCGCGCCGACATTGCGCTGTACCGCGCCAAGGACTCGGGGCGCAATACCACGCAGATGTTCCACAACAGCATGCAGAAAACCGCCAGTGAGCGCCTGCGCATGGAGACCGACCTGCGCCTGGCACTGTCACGCGGTGAGTTCAGCGTGCATTACCAACCCCAAGTGGATGCACGCGGCAACAAAATTGTCGGCGCCGAGGCGCTGGTGCGCTGGCAGCACCCACAATTGGGCGCGCAGTCACCCAGCGAATTTATCAAGGTGTTGGAAGACAGCGGCCTGATCCTGGAGGTCGGCACCTGGATTCTTGATGAGGCCTGCGGCGCCTTTGCGCAGCTGATTGCCGAGGGCCTGGTAGACCCGCTTAATTTCAGCTTGTGCGTGAATATCAGCCCCCGGCAGTTTCGCCAGAACGACTTTGTGGAGCGGGTAGAACGCAGCCTCAAACAGCATCACCTGCCCTGCAGCCTGTTGAAGCTGGAAATCACCGAAGGCATCGTCATCCAGAACCTGGACGACACCGTGGCCAAGATGCGCCGCCTGAAAAAACTCGGCGTAAGCTTTGCCATGGATGACTTCGGCACCGGCTATTCGTCGCTGACCTACCTCAAGCGCCTGCCGGTGGATGCGCTGAAGATCGACCAGTCCTTCGTACGCGATGCCACCCATGACCCCAATGACGCGGAAATCATCCGCGCCATCGTGGCCATGGCCCGCAGCCTTAATCTGGACGTGATTGCCGAGGGCGTGGAAACGCCGGAGCAACTGGCGTTCCTGCAAAAGCTGGGGTGCCATTTGTTCCAGGGGTATTTGCACAGCCGGCCGTTGCCGATCAAGGCGTTCAGGCAGTTACTGGTCCAACCGCCCTCACCCGGTTTACACCAGTTTTAACGCGTGAGCGCCTTTCTCCCAGTCCGAACCGGCCAATTTCATTTTTGCCCCATAAAAATCGATAATTCCGTCAAAAACGCCTACGGAGTGGCCATGATTGGCAAGAGTGCCCGGAACGCCACTGGCCAATTCCTGCGCAGTGCTGCCACGCGTGAAGGCATACAAGCCAAGGCGCCGAAGCGCTTCGCCTGGGGTTTCCTTATCATTGAGCGTCCCTATAGCGGCCTCAATACTCGCGGCGGCTCGAAACTCGTGATTTTCCATTTGCGCGCGCTTGGCGCTCACGGCGAAACAGAAAATCGCATCGAGCAAGAGGCCTTTATCTTCACCGAAGAAGTGCGAGCCTTTTTTGGCTTTTTCCAACTCGGCGTAAGTCAGGTGCACCGTGCATGAATCACGCATGGTCACGGTATACCCTTCAGGTGTCTCGGTAATGCGTTTGAAAATGCCCTGGGGATTTTGACCATACTTCATCATCGCAGCCTTGATCGCCGAGACCGTGACACAATTGAGTTCGGAACCCTGATAAAACCCACTCCAGATATTCTCAGGCTTGGCGCCAACCGGGCGATTGGAGAGGTTGGAAATGTTGCTGTCGCGTTCTGCCGAGGCGGTGTCCGGCGTATACATGGCGAGCATATAGCCGTAGTCCTTAACGACTGGCTCTTGCTTGCCCGATTGGTACTTGATGCCATCCAGCACCAATTCACCGGCGAAACTGTCCACGACCGCAACGGCGCCTTTTACCTGCATTTTTTCGGGCTCAACAATGCGCAGGAAACCGATCATGCCCATTCCTTTCAATATCCGGTAAACCGTGTCATTAAGCATGACCCCGGATAGCACAGCGTCAAAATGCCTATGGGTATCGGCGTCCGTACTGGACAGTTGCACACGTTTCACATAAGCCGCCAACATGAAGTTGGCATCCATCACCGCAGCGTTGTCACTTGCGGCAAACCGCGAGACCCCGGCCGTACGACGCAATTCTTCTTTGGACAGATGTAAAGAAAAACCGTCCTTCATCGTGATGTCATAGCCCTCTGCGGCTGGCACGACCTTGTCGAACACATCCTGCGGACTTTGGCCAAACCTCATCATCATCATTTTGATCACGGACGCATGCCGACGGCTATCGCCCTCACCGAACCGTCGTTCAGCGACGTCAAAACTTCTTACGATATCCACAGGTGTCTGGCCCGTGGCCCGAACAGCACTGTCGGAAGTCGAATCAAGCACTGGCTGCACGCCAGGGCCGGAGGGCCTCTGGGGCTGGCTGCTGACTTTCAAATCGGGCGTTTTACTCGGCACATCAACGGATGCCTTGTTGTTAACCAGTACGTAAACATAGGGACGATCAACAGGTCGCTTGCGCCCATATTCATGGCTCACGCCCTCATACACCAAGCCTGCACCAAATGTATGAGTCTCCATGACACCGACGCCGCCGCTGCTTGCGAGCTGCGCCGCGGGTATCTGGCGTAATAACCCGGCCATACCCAAGCCCTGAAGTACATTGTAGGTCGTCTCACCACGCAAAGAAGTCGACAACACAGGCTCAAACGCCTGGCTGTTACCCGCCTCTGCGCCCAACAGTTGTTTACGTTTAACAAACACAGCCAATGCAAAGTTCGCATCACTGATCGCCGCCGTGTCATTTCCCACCAATCTTGAGCGGGCGGCTGTTTGCCGTAGCTCGAGATCAGAGACTTGCACTTTGTTGCCATCTCTAAGCGTGACTTCATACCCCTGCCCGGCACGCTTGACCTGCGCAAACAAGTCCGCAGGGCGTTGACCAAACGTGACCATCATCATTTTGATAACCGCCGTGTGAGCACTGGCATCGTAGTCCTCACCAAAACGTCTTTGAGGGGCATTGAATGCATTAACAACATCCGGCCATTTCCCGCCTGTCGAGTTTACTGTCGGCGCTGTTAAAGGCGCGACATGTACGGGTGTTGAAAGCGTAGAGAGGTTTAGCTTGGCGATGTTCACACAGATGACTCCTGCAGCCTGTCAATCAATACACTTTAAAAAAAGCATTAAAGTAATGAGTAGCGATACATTGAACGTTGCCGCCAACGCTGATCCTTATTGCCCGATCATTTGGCGCCGAGCAATGGCCAGGCGTTGACAGCCAGGAGTGCGCTTGAGCGCCACTGCCTCCCCTCGCCGAGGCGCAGCCCCTCGTCGCCCCCAGATCTCTTCACGGCCATTGATAACCGCTACCGAGTGCCCCCGCCGATTACTCACGCCCAAGCGACCTTCGGCAAGTTCACGCACGCTGACGTTTTCCATATAGTGAACTAGCCCTAACCGCAGGAAGCCCTCGCCGAGTGTTTCCTCGTCCTCGCCATCGTTCAAACTGTCCACACCCGCTTCAAAACTCTCGCCCGCCGTATCGTCGTTGTTCTCCTCGTGCCCACGCTTGGCACTGACGGCAACCAAAAAGTGCGCATCCATGAGCATGCCCTTATCGGCGCCGATGAGCTGTGAAGCGCGCGTGGCAAATGCCAACTCCCGGTCGGTCAATGTGAGCGTGTAATTGTCGCGCATCGTTACCCGATAACCACCGTCCAGCCGCCTGACTTCGCGGTAGATGTCTGTCGGGCTTTGACCGAATTTGTACATGGCAGCCTTGATCGCCGCTACCGTGGCACAGTTCCCGGCTGGCCCCTGACGGAACCCGCTCCAAATATTAAAAGGCTGTGCGCCGTTTCGCTTATTGGACAAACCCGGGATATCGCCTCCATGCCCCTGCGCAGGCGCGGAAGCCACCACGGGCGCCGAGTCAGCTGGCGTGGCACGCCTCACCGCCTGAGGATTCACTTGGGGTTGTGGGGGCACATCGGGACGGACCTTAGCCTTTGGCTGCGAGGGACCACTGGCCAACCGCGCTAAGAATGCGGCAACCCTGTCCACCAGGCTGTCAGCCCTTGGGTGCCCAGGCCTATCACTGAGCACCGGCACCGAGCTCCACCGCGAACCGGCAGGTCTTGGCGCGTTAAAGGACACGCGTTCATTGGGAACGTCATGCAAATCCATGCTTGGCAGCTGACGCACATCTGGGTAAACGCTGTTATCAATTCGGTAATACACCATGACTTGCTCCACGTTTTCAAACGTTTCCCCGAACCTTGGGCCCGAGGAAACGCGGCGTTATCGGCGAAGTTAAAACACCCTGCCGGGTGTCAGTTCCTCAGCCCGGAGCGGCTGGAGAAGTCTTGGTTCCAGCGATCACTTTCATTTTCAGCAGGGCCTGGGCTGGTTACACCACGCTTGGTCTGGGTGCTTACCTCCAAGGTCGCCTCTCGCGTGCCAGAGGTTTCAGACTCCGCGACTTCATCACGGCTACGGCGTAGACCGGTAAGGTGATCGGAATCGTGCTCACCGTCCTTGCCGTGCTTACCATCGGTCTTGGCCGTCTCGACATGACTGTCCTTGGCCTCAGTAACGAGCTTTGCGTCCTTGCCGTCAGTCTTGGCCGATTCGACATGACTGTCCTTGGCCTCAGTGACGAGCGTTGCGTCCTTGCCATCGGTCTTGGCCGTCTCGACATGACTGTCCTTGGCCTCAGTAACGAGCTTTGCGTCCTTGCCATCGGTCTTGGCCGTCTCGACATGACTGTCCTTGGCCTCAGTGACGAGCTTTGTGTCCTTGCCGTCAGTCTTGGCCGTCTCGACATGACTGTCCTTGGCCTCAGTGACGAGCTTTGCGTCCTTGCCATCGGTCTTGGCCGTCTCGACATGCCTGCCCTTGGCCTCAGTAACGAGCTCACTGTCCTTGCCCTCAGTGATGACTGACTTTACGTGCCCTTCCACACTATCAGTCAGTACTGCCTTTTCAGGCGGCAAAGGCGCGTTAGTCTTGGACATCACACCGGCGACCGCTCGCGAGGCCTTACCGGCGTCACCCGAGGTCTCAGGGCAGTGGCAGTGGTTGACATTGACCTCCACTTTGATCTGTGGGTTTGCTTCAGTTGTCACATTAATGCCGGGTTCACGTGCCTGAGGTAAAACACGGAGCCCGGGGGCACGCGTTTCTGCTTGATGCGAATCCTCACTCGACTTCTTCTTCAGTTGGTTCGCAACATCCGATATAACCTTGGACAACACACCGACTGGCAGCCGCTCTTTGGTTTGAACGCCTGCAACGTGTACGTCCTTGTGCTGCGAACTTTCTTCCAGCGTGCGCTTCGTTTGAGTTTCGACAGCCGTGGCGTTCTTAAGCGGCTGGTCTGTTTGCGATGTCGCTTTGGATTGGGTGCCTGCAACAGCTGCGTCCATTTGCTGCGAGCCTTCTTCCAGCTTGCTTTTCATTTGCGTTGCTACAGCCGTGGCGTTCATAAGCGGCTGGCCTGTTTGCACTGTCGCTTTGGTTTGGGCGCCTGCAACGGCTGCATCCATTTGCTGCGCGCCTTCTTCCAGTTTGCTTTTCGATTGAGTTTCTACAGCCGCAGTGTTCTTAAGCAACTGGCCTGTTTGCGTTGTCGCTTTGGTTTGGGCGCCTGCAACGGCTGCGTCCTTCTGCTGCGCGCCTTCTTCCAGTTTGCTTTTCGATTGAGTTTCTACAGCCGCAATGTTCTTAAGCAACTGGCCTGTTTGCGTTGTCGTTTTGGTTTGGTCGCCTGCAACGGCTGAGTCCTTTTGCTGCGAGCCATCTTCCAGTTTGCTTCTCGATTGAGTCTCGGAAGTGGAATCCTTCACCTGCGACTTAGTCTGCGCCGTCGCCACGATCTGAACGCCTGGGTCCTGTTTGGCGAGGACCGTGCTATTGGTTTGCGGCAATCGATCAGCGATTTCAGCTTTGCCCGAAAACATCTCACGCATGGCACTGATAAGTTGATCAAACATATCAAACAGTTTCGTGAGCACGCCGGCATTATTCAACCCGTCACGCTGCAGCGTTGCGGAAAATTCAGTTTTAGGGGCGGAAGGAGTATGCCCAAAACCAGCCCCGGACATGCTTAGCGTCGTACCGACATCGGGACCTTTTGACGGTTTCGAGTCAAGGGACAACGCATCATTTTTGATAAAGGGCGAGTTATTGATCGAAAAAGACATTAACAATTTCCTAATTAAGCGCAGCCATGGCAATTAAACACCCAGAACAGCGACAGTTGTTTTAAGTGCTGCAAGCAACCGCGTTGCTTCACAGTCCCCACTTTTGTGGAGCGCGAGATTATTGAGTTCCAGAAATCGCGCTTCATATAAGGAAACCAAATCAATCTTTAGGACTTTCCCCCGTAGTTATTCACGAAAAACCAAGACGTCGCTCGCCCCTACCCGCATGACGACGGACACATGTACTTATAAACTGCCAAGACTGCAATTAAGCGACATAATTAGCCGACCAGTGAAATGACACCGCATGCTATACCGCACTCAGCGAAACACTTTTCGCAACACCTATTGCGCGATTAAAAAACCACCAACTTTCCAGAACAACCCTGTAGCAACTACTAAGCGCTGGTCGATAGCGCCTGTTACTTTCCAGCACTAAAAAAGCTTCAACCGGCAAAAAAACCAACTTTCAAGCCAGGTGAGCCGCCGCGGTAATACCTTTAAATGCAAAAATGCTCCGTATCTTTCAATACGGAGCATTTTTGCAACAAAGGCGGCGGTGGTCACTTCACTACGTCGGGTCAGGATGCTTCATACCCAATAAGCGGCTGACCTGCTCCAGCCCGGTTTCACGGCGCAGTGCGGTAAACAGCTCGACCGCTTCAGGATAGTTGCGCGTGAGCATCGCCAGCCACTGCTTCAAACGGCCAGGCGCCTGTTTTTCGGTGAGTTGCGCCACCGACTGGCGCCAGAACTCATGAAGCATCGGCTGCATCTGCGCCCAGGTCATTTCCACCACCTCTTCGCCCGCCTTCGCCGCTACGATCTGCCGCGCCAGGTCCGGGCGGGCCACCAGGCCACGGCCAAGCATGATGTCCTCGGCACCGCTGACTTCGCGGCAACGCTTCCAGTCTTCGACGCTCCAGATGTCACCATTGGCAAACACCGGCACCTTGACCACGTCCTGCACCCGCGGGATCCACTCCCAATGGGCCGGCGGTTTGTAGCCATCGGTCTTGGTGCGCGCATGCACCACGATGTGCGCCGCGCCGCCTTCAGCCAGGGCCGTGGCGCACACCAACGCGCCGTCGGGGCTATCGAAGCCCAGGCGCATTTTCGCAGTGACCGGGATATGCGCCGGCACAGCACGGCGCACGTGCTCGACGATCTGGTTAAGCAGCTCCGGCTCTTTGAGCAGTACCGCACCGCCACGGGATTTGTTGACGGTCTTGGCCGGGCAGCCGAAGTTCAAGTCGATGACTTGTGAACCCAGCTCGCACGCCAGCGCTGCGTTTTCCGCCAGGCACACCGGGTCTGAGCCCAGTAACTGCACGCGCAACGGCACGCCCGCTGCGGTGTGGGCGCCGTGCAGCAGCTCGGGGGCGAGCTTGTGGAAATAGGCCGGGGTAAGCAGGCGGTCGTTGACGCGAATGAACTCGGTCACGCACCAGTCAATACCGCCCACGCGGGTCAACACATCCCGCAGGATGTTGTCGACCAACCCCTCCATGGGCGCCAAAGCAATTTGCATGGGAAACACTCAACAAAAATCGTGGCGCAGTTTACTGGGTTTCCCGCAGGAATCGGTAACTGCCTGTCAGGGCATAGGGATCTAGGTAAGGTTGTGGCGGGGTTTGGGCTGTGTACATATCCGTTATTTGGGTGATGGCTGATATTGGTTCCGCTCTTACAGCGGGTCACTTTTGCAAGGACCGGAATGCCGGCCCAGTCAAAAGTAACCAAAAGGTCCTCGCCCCAACACTCGGTGCCTCGCTATGGCTCGGCATGCCCGCAATCCGACAGTGATTTGGGGGGGCGATTTCAGATCAAGATCACGATCAAAAGCGCAGATCAAAAGACCGCTGACTTCGTCATCGAAAAGGATGTAAGGGCCGGAGCAACAGCAACAGCAGAGCCATACTCATTCAAAGGTGGGAGCTGGCTTGCCTGCGATGCAGACACCTCGGTGTACCTGACACACCGAGGTGTCTGCATCGCAGGCAAGCCAGCTCCCACAGAAAAGCAGTTCTTCAGTGTATTCAGATAGGCTTTTGACTTGCACTTGATCTGGCTCTTGCTTCAACCACTCAGGTCGGCTTTCAGGCCGCCGTGCTGTAGATCTTGATCTTGATTTTGATCTGAGACGCCCCGTTAACCACGATGGCCGAACGCAGGCTTGAATCCGTGGGTAACCCGGCAGGACGCCGGGTTAGCCGCGCTGGGCCAAGGATGGCCCATCGCGGCGGCCCACGGATTCAAGCCGGAGTGAGGGCACACCGAGCCTAAGCGAGGGGCCGAGTGGTGGGGCACAGACCTTTTGGTTACTTTTGGGGCGTTTGCCAAAAGTGACCCGCTGTAAGAGCGGAACCCTACTCAGCCATCACCCAAATAACGGATATGCCCCCAATACAAAACAGCCCAACACCGCAGCACCCAAGATTTACGCCGATACCTAAGCCGTCAGCGCCGGCCCATAGCCGTCAAGAAACTCAACAGGCATACGCTTAGGCTTACCGCTGGACAGCTCGATACACACAAAGGTGGTTTGCGCACGCAGCAAGGTCGCACCGTCCCGAGGGCGGACCAGTTGAAAGCGCCGAGTCATCTTCAGCCGCTGGTCCCAGTCAACAATCCAGGTAGCCAATTGCAACTCGTCACCCTCGTAGCCAGCCGCAAGGTAGTCGATCTCATGACGCACCACAGCCATGGCCCGGTCCAGCCGCCGATACTCAGTGAGGTCCAGCCCCAGACGCTGGGAGTGGCGCCACGCACAACGCTCCAACCAAGACACGTACACCGCATTATTGGCGTGCCCAAGACCGTCGATGTCTTCAGCGGCGACCTGCAGGTCGATGATAAACGGCGCTGCCAGATCCCAGCCCATGCCCTGCTCCAGTCGATGAATGTCGCCGACCAGTGTATCAGGCAGTTTGCCGCTCCTGTAGACGACGGCCGGCCAACAAGGCCAGCACCCCCTCGATCACCCGTGGATCAGCCAGCACCCGCTGGTGGCCGCCCTGCTCCAGGCGCAGCAGACGGCTGTCGAACCAAGCCTCATGGATGGCTTGCGAGGCTTTGACCGGGACAAACGTGTCGTCTTCAGCGTGCACAATCAAACCCGGAAGGTTCATCTGGTAGTGGGCCACATCCAAGTGCTTGAGCGGCATGCCGAAGGTCAGTTCGACCTCTTGGATAAACGCCGAGCGCGCACGCGGCGGTAAGCCGACCATGTGGGTAAAACCGCGCAGCACATCCAGGAAGCGCGAGGGCGCGGCAATACTCACCAGTGCCTCGGTACGCAGCCCCAATTGCACCGCGAGCATCGCACTGGCGCCGCCCATGGAATGCCCGACTACCGCGTGCAAGGGCGGCAATTCAGCGGCGGCTTCAAGCATGGCGCGAGCAAACAGCAACACATGCGCCTCACGCCCCGGTGAGCGACCATGGGCAGGCCCATCCAGGGCAATCACCGAATAACCGTTAGCCACCAACGCAGTAATCAGGCTGGCGAACTGCGTAGGGCGCCCTTCCCAACCGTGCATCAGCAATACCGCAGGCCCTTGGCCCCAGCGCAACGCCGACAAGCCGAAACGCAAGGTGATGCGCTCCGATTGCGCCAGCAGCGGCAGCTCCCAATCACGTGGCGGCAGGTTGCGCGGCGTCATGAAGGTACGGCGCAATTTGCTCGCCACTGTGTGCGGCGCCAAACGGCCAACGGTGCCATGGAAACCACGAATCCAGGTTAATGCGCCCATCATGCGACTCCTTTTAACGCACTGCCGACTTGGCGGCGCGCAACACGCGGTCGGACAACTCACCCGGGCCAAGCGCACGGGCCAGCGCCAGGCCGCCGATCATCAAGGCCATGTCTGCCAAGGCCTTGTCGGTGTCTTCGGGGCTGGCGGCCAACTGGGCGGCCATCAACTCCGTGTGCTCGTTGAGCGCCAGACGAAACTCATCCGGCAGGCGGCTCATCTCGCCCACGGTGGCCGGGATCGGGCAGGCATGGTCGGTGGAGTCGCGGTGCTTGCGCGACAGGTAAAACGCCGCCACCAGGCTTCTGCGTTCTTCACCGGTCAGTTGCGCGTCCATGTCGTCGATCGACGCACGCCGCCGAGCCAGCAACTGGGTGAAGGCCTCCAGCATCAGCGCGTCTTTACTTTCAAAGTGTGCGTAGAAACCGCCGACCGTCAGCCCAGCGGCGCCCATGACTTCGCCGACACTGGGCTCAGCCGGGCCACGCTGGATCAACGCCGCGCTGGCGGCCTGCAAAATGCGCTCGCGGGTTTGCGCTTTTTTATCGCTCATCAAAGCCTCCGTTTCTCATGGGTTGAATATTATTACCATAATAATATTTGGCAAGCCACCGGCATCACCGCTCGTCCGGAGGAGACATTCGATCACGCCGGAGTAAAGCGCATTCACCAGACGTTATCTTGACGCAAGCCCACGTGAACGCAGTCTTCAAATCCAGGTAAAAGGGGTGACCGATGTTATTTTGGAGTTCGTTGCATGAGCTGAACGGCCCTGCGACACAACGCATATCCATCACCGGCAAATTTGCCTACGAGGCTTCTGATGATCGCTGTCATCCGCAAGGACGTACACGGGTCGTAACTTCCCTTGCCACAGAAGGGCGTGTCTTCCTGGGGGATGCGCCACACCCCAAAAGCGAGGGAATGATGTGGAGTGACAGTGGCGACATTTACTGGCTGCCGTGGCGTAACGGCGAGGTCACACAAGCCACCTATGCCGATATGGACGCACTGGGCTGCACATTCTTCATGACATCGCTGTTTACCGGCTGCCGCTTTGTAGCGACTGAAACCAAAGTGGCCCACATCGCCTTTTCCCAGGGCGCGTTGGGGAACAATACCCTGGGGCGAGATCTGGGGGAGCTCACCAGCATGCACACCGGGCCGCTTCCGGTAGCGCGCCGCAAGCTGACAATCGACGGTACGGGCGGGATGGACCTGGGCATGCTCAACAACGTCACCACGTCTTACGGAAGCGGCGTCAGCAATGTGCCGGATGGCAGTGGAGGGGTCAGCCAGGTGTATCAGGGGCAGGCGGTGGTATTGGGCTATAAGAGTGATCGCGTCTGGCGCTTCAAGACACTGATCAACCAGAACGGCAATTACGTCTGGTCCACACTGGTTTAAGCAGAAAACACCAAACGCCAGACAAACAAAAGGGCCATTCAATAATTGAATGACCCTTAAAAATCCCGCAGAGCGGGTAATCGTGGCGTCCCCTAGGGGACTCGAACCCCTGTTACCGCCGTGAAAGGGCGGTGTCCTAGGCCACTAGACGAAGGGGACACAAACCTTCTATACACTGATCAGCGCTGAGAACTGATCGATTCAAGGACGGTGTGGCCGGAACCTTGAACCTGTAAATTGGTGGAGCTAAACGGGATCGAACCGTTGACCTCTTGCATGCCATGCAAGCGCTCTCCCAGCTGAGCTATAGCCCCGGATTTTTCGTCTCGCGACGCAGCAGACCTTTCGAACTGCTTGTTGAAACTGGCGTCCCCTAGGGGACTCGAACCCCTGTTACCGCCGTGAAAGGGCGGTGTCCTAGGCCACTAGACGAAGGGGACAAAACCTTCTGTACAACCGATCAGAGCTGAGTTCTGATCAATTCAAGGACGGTGTGGCCAGACCTTGAACCTGTAAATTGGTGGAGCTAAACGGGATCGAACCGTTGACCTCTTGCATGCCATGCAAGCGCTCTCCCAGCTGAGCTATAGCCCCTCATCGGTGAGGACGGGGCGAATCTTAATGGCGGTTTGGAAGTGTGTCAAATTTATTTTCAACAATTTCCAAACTTTTTTGCCGGGATAACAATCACTTACCGGCGAAACCCCGGAAAACCGGGGTTTCGTCGTAACAACAGCCTGCTTAAGCGATAGCGCCCAACAGCTTTTCCCACTCTTTGTTTTCTTTCTTCGACACACCCCCAAGCAAATCAAGGGCTTGGCGCAGACGGAAACGCGTGAGGTCCGGGCCGAGAATT
Source organism: Pseudomonas sp. ChxA (assembly GCF_030263855.1). Classification (NCBI taxonomy): domain Bacteria; kingdom Pseudomonadati; phylum Pseudomonadota; class Gammaproteobacteria; order Pseudomonadales; family Pseudomonadaceae; genus Pseudomonas; species Pseudomonas sp. ChxA. Next base: position 2,339,744 of record NZ_JARPMK010000001.1, on the reverse strand, counting down.
TCCATTGCATCGAGCACCGACACCGAACTGGCCTGCCCGGTGATCGCGGCAAACATCAGCGGCATGGCATCGCGCAATTTCAATTCAAGGGATTCGACCACCGCCTGGATCGTCGCGGTGATCGCGTCCTTCTCCCACTGGCGCAGGCTTTCGAGCTTCCACAGGATCAACTGCATCAACTGGCGAACCTGGTCGCCGGAGAGCTTCTTGGACTCAAACAGCTTGGCATCCGGGTTCACGCCACCGGCGAAGAAGAAGCTCGCCAGCGGTGCGACCTGGCTGAACGTCTCTACCCTGCCCTGCACCAGCGGCGCGATCTTCATCATGTACTCGGGGTTCAACGCCCACTGCTGCACACGGCTGGCGAACGCTTCCACCGGCAAGTCACGCAGCCATTGGCCGTTGAGCCAGGACAGCTTCTCGATATCGAAGATCGGCCCGCCGAGGGAAACGCGCGACAGGTCGAAGTTATCGACCATTTCCTGCAACGAGAACTTCTCGCGCTCGTCCGGCATCGACCAGCCCATGCGGCCCAGGTAGTTGAGCATCGCCTCAGGCATAAAGCCCATGCGCTCGTAGAACGTGACGGAGGTCGGGTTCTTGCGCTTGGACAGCTTGCTCTTGTCCGGGTTACGCAGCAGCGGCATGTAGCACAGCTGTGGCTGCTCCCAGCCGAAGTATTCGTACAGCAGGATCAGTTTTGGCGCCGATGGCAGCCATTCTTCGCCGCGCAGCACGTGGGTGATGCCCATCAGGTGGTCATCGACCACGTTGGCCAGGAAGTACGTCGGCAAGCCGTCGGTCTTCATCAGCACCTGCATGTCCATGCGGTCCCACGGGATCTCGACGTCACCGCGCAGCATGTCCGGCACCACGCACACGCCTTCGCTCGGCACTTTCATGCGGATCACATGCGGCTCGCCGGCAGCCAGGCGCTGGGCCACTTCTTCCTTGGACAGCAGCAGCGCGCGGCCGTCGTAACGCGGGGTTTCGCCACGGGCCTGTTGCTCGGCACGCATCTGGTCGAGTTCTTCGGCGGTGCAGAAGCACGGGAAGGCGTGGCCCATGTCGACCAGTTGCTGGGTGTACTGCTTGTAGATGTCGCTGCGCTCGCTCTGGCGATACGGGCCGTGCGGGCCGCCGACATCCGGGCCTTCGGCCCAGGTAATGCCCAACCAGCGCAAGGCATCGAAGATCTGCTGTTCCGACTCACGGGTGGAGCGCACCTGGTCGGTGTCTTCGATCCGCAGGATGAATTCACCGCCGTGCTGCTTGGCAAAGCAGTAGTTGAACAAGGCGATGTAGGCAGTACCGACGTGGGGATCCCCAGTAGGCGATGGCGCAATGCGCGTGCGGACGGTGGTCATGGCAGGTCTCGAATGGGCGATAAAACTGAAAATTGAAACAAGGGGCGAATGGTAACACCAGCGCGGGGGGTTCTGGCAGACCGCGGTGCCGCTATCGCAGGCAAGCCAGCGCCCACATTTTGACTGTGTTCACACATCAACTGTGGGAGCCGGGCTTGTCCGCGATAAGGCCAGACCGGCTAGCGAAAAATCAAACAGCCAGCAGGCGCTCACGCAACTTGCCAATCTCATCGCGCGTCTGCGCCGCCGCCTCAAACTCAAGATCGCGCGCCAACTGGTACATTTTCTCTTCCAGTTGCCGGATCCGCTTGGTGATCTCACTCGGCGAGCGCAGCTCGTTCTCGTACTTGGCGCTCTCCTCGGCAGCCTTGGCCATGCCCTTGCGCTTCTTGCTGCGCGAACCGGGCACCACGGCGCCTTCCATAATGTCGGCAACGTCCTTGAACACGCCCTTCGGGGTAATGCCGTGTTCCAGGTTGAATGCGATCTGTTTGTCACGACGGCGCTCGGTCTCGCCTATCGCCCGCTCCATGGAGCCGGTGATGCGGTCCGCGTACAGAATCGCCCGACCATTAAGGTTACGCGCCGCCCGACCGATGGTCTGGATCAACGAACGCTCGGAGCGCAGGAAGCCTTCCTTGTCTGCATCCAGAATCGCCACCAGCGAGACTTCCGGCATGTCCAGGCCTTCGCGCAGCAGGTTGATACCCACCAGCACGTCGAACACCCCCAGGCGCAGGTCGCGGATGATCTCCACGCGCTCCACGGTGTCGATGTCCGAGTGCAAATAACGCACGCGCACGCCGTGGTCGGCCAGGTAATCGGTCAAGTCTTCGGACATGCGCTTGGTCAGCGTGGTGACCAGCACCCGCTCTTCCAGCGCCACGCGCTTGGTGATTTCCGAGAGCAAATCGTCCACCTGGGTCAGCGCCGGGCGGATCTCGATCTGCGGGTCCACCAGGCCGGTCGGGCGCACCAATTGTTCAACCACGCGCCCCGCATGTTCGGCCTCATAGTTACCCGGTGTGGCCGAGACAAAAATAGTCTGCGGGCTGATACTTTCAAACTCGTCGAAGCGCATTGGCCGGTTATCCAGCGCCGACGGCAAGCGAAAACCGTACTCCACCAAGGTTTCTTTACGCGAACGGTCACCCTTATACATCGCTCCGACCTGAGGCACGCTGACGTGGGATTCATCGATCACCAGCAGGGCGTCGTCCGGCAAATAATCAAACAACGTCGGCGGCGCCTGCCCGGAATCGCGCCCCGACAGGTAACGTGAGTAGTTTTCGATGCCGTTGCAGTAACCCAGCTCCAGGATCATTTCCAGGTCAAAACGGGTGCGCTGCTCCAGACGCTGGGCTTCCACCAGCTTGTTGTTGGAACGCAGGTATTCCAGGCGCTCAACCAGTTCACCCTTGATGCCCTCGATCGCTCCCATGAGGGTTTCACGCGGCGTCACGTAGTGGCTCTTCGGATAGAAGGTGAAGCGCGGCAACTTGCGGATCACCTCGCCGGTCAACGGGTCGAAGGCCGACAGGCTCTCGACTTCGTCGTCGAACAGCTCGATGCGGATTGCTTCAAGGTCGGATTCGGCCGGGTAAATGTCGATCACATCGCCCCGCACACGAAAGGTCGCGCGGGCAAAATCCATGTCGTTACGCGTGTACTGCAAGCTCGTGAGCCGGCGCAGCAGTTCGCGCTGGTCGAGTTTGTCGCCGCGGTCGACGTGCAACACCATCTTCAAATAGGCTTCCGGGCTGCCCAGGCCGTAGATGCACGACACCGTGGTGACGATGATCGCGTCCTTGCGTTCCAGCAACGCCTTGGTCGCCGACAACCGCATCTGCTCGATATGGTCGTTGATCGACGCATCCTTCTCGATAAAGGTGTCGGAAGACGGCACATAAGCTTCGGGCTGGTAGTAGTCGTAGTAGGAAACGAAGTACTCCACCGCGTTGTTCGGGAAGAACGCCTTGAACTCGCCATACAGCTGCGCGGCCAGGGTTTTGTTCGGCGCCAGTACCAACGTTGGGCGATTGGTCTGCGCAATCACGTTGGCGATGCTGAAGGTCTTGCCGGAACCGGTCACCCCGAGCAGGGTCTGGTGCGCCAGGCCGGCGTCGATGCCTTCGACCAGCAACCGAATGGCTTCAGGTTGGTCGCCTGCGGGTTCAAAACGGGTGACGAGCTGGAAATCCGACATAACGTACCTCTTGAAGTCACCCCAGACTCGATACCGCCAGGGACGAAATAGCTCAGCAACCCGCGAAAAGTCTTCGCAGGTTGCAGGAAAAAACCATGATAACTGTAGAAGTGGTGGCGAATGTGACGGGTTTCAAGGCAATCGTCCTACCAGCCGTCGATGGTCAATATTGCAATAAGACTAACGGTGGGCAAATAAACCGAAAAACTTGGCCGAAAAGCCGTTTCGGCTGTCGCCCTGAGCCTGGATGGCCTCTATACTAGCTCCCCGTTTGTGCACCGCTCTAGTGCATTCGGCTGGAGCGCGACACGTCCCTCCCTTCCCCCATAGAGCTGCCGCAAAAATGAGCCTGTTCTCCGCTGTCGAAATGGCACCACGCGATCCAATCCTGGGCCTCAACGAAGCATTCAACGCCGACACACGAACCACCAAGGTCAACCTTGGCGTGGGCGTTTACTGCAACGAGGAGGGGAAGATTCCACTCTTGCGTGCCGTTGCCGAAGCGGAAGCCATTCGCGTGGCGCAACACGCCGCCCGTGGCTACCTGCCGATCGACGGTATCGTGGCGTACGACCAGGCCGTGCAAAAGCTGCTGTTCGGCGCTGAGTCGCCACTGCTGAGCGCTGGCCGCGTGATCACCGCCCAAGCGGTCGGCGGCACCGGCGCGCTTAAAATCGGCGCGGACTTCCTCAAGCAACTGCTGCCCAACGCCGTCGTCGCGATCAGCGACCCGAGCTGGGAAAACCACCAGGCGCTGTTCGAAAAAGCCGGCTTCCCGGTGCAGACCTACCGCTACTACGACGCCGCCACCCACGACGTCAACCGTACCGGCCTGCTCGAAGACCTCAACGCCCTGCCGCCACAGTCCATCGTGGTGCTGCACGCCTGCTGCCACAACCCGACCGGCGTCGACCTGAGCCCGGCCGACTGGCAGAACGTGCTGGACGTCATCAAGGCCAAGAACCTGGTGCCGTTCCTCGACATGGCCTACCAGGGCTTTGGCGACGGCATCCACGAAGACGCCGCGGCCGTGCGCCTGTTTGCTGAATCGGGCCTGACCTTCTTTGTCTCCAGCTCGTTCTCCAAGTCGTTCTCGCTGTACGGCGAACGCGTGGGCGCGCTGTCGATCGTCAGCGAATCCAAGGAAGAAAGCGCGCGCATCCTGTCCCAGGTCAAACGCGTTATCCGCACCAACTACTCCAACCCGCCTACCCACGGCGCGGCGATCGTAGCGGCAGTGCTGAATAACCCTGAGCTGCGCGCCCAATGGGAAGCGGAACTTGCCGAAATGCGCCTGCGCATCCGCGGCATGCGCGAGCAGATGGTCGCCGAGCTGGCCAAAGCTGCACCGGGCCACGACTTCAGCTTCGTCGGCCGCCAGCGTGGGATGTTCTCCTACTCCGGCCTGACCGTTGAGCAAGTCACCCGTTTGCGTACCGAGTTTGGCATCTACGCGCTCGACACCGGCCGGATCTGCGTGGCCGCGCTGAACCAGTCGAACATTGGTGCGGTCACTAAAGCGATTGTTCAGGTTCTATAACCCGACCAGCGCCATACGAAGGGGGAAGCCAATGGCTTCCCCCTTTTTGTTGGCCAAGCCACTAGACTGAACACCGAACGCCCCCTTGCTGTGAGAGCCTTATGAGAAACGACGACCTGGACCTGCGCGCCGACCGCGACGAACTGCATGACTACGCCCCGCGCCCGCCGCAAGCCAAGCGCCAGAAAAGTCTGGTGCTGCAAGTGGCGCTGGGTGTGTTCCTGGGCGGGTTGGCCTTGTGGCTGGTGCAGCTGGGCGCCACGGCGATAATGGCCAAGCTGGCCATGGGCACCCTGCAATTTGGCGGCTGACACAGATCAAAAGGTGGGAGCTGGGTTGCCAGCCCCCACACTGGATCTAAGTGGCTACCAGACCGCGCTCCTCCAGCAACCTCACGAAGCTGTTCAAACTCTGCGACACCGTACCCCGGCGCCAGATCAGCCAGGTATTGAGGAGCCGAAACGCGTCCGTCAACGGCCACACACTCACCGTCGTAAACCCCGGCATGCTCTCCAGCATGCTGCGCGGCATCAACGCCAGGCCGGCCCCGGCGCTGACGCAGGCGAGCATGCCGTGGTACGACTCCATTTCGAAAATCTTGCCCGGCACCGCGCCATCCTGTGAAAACCAGCGTTCGAAGTGATGGCGATACGAGCAATTGGAGCGAAAGGTGTAGATGCTCTCCCCCGCCACATCCTGCCCGCGCGTGATCGGCGCATGGTGCAGCGGCGCAATCACCACCATCTCCTCCTCAAACACCGCCACGCCCTCCAGCGTCGCATGCAGCACCGGCCCATCGACAAACGCCGCCGCCAGGCGCCCCGACAACACGCCCTCGATCATCGTGCCCGACGGCCCGGTGCTCAGGTCCAGCTCGACCTTGGTGTGTTTCTGGTTGTAAGCCGCCAACAGCGCCGGGATGCGCACCGCCGCCGTGCTCTCCAGCGAGCCAAGCGCAAACGCGCCCTGGGGCTCCTCCCCGGCTACGGTTGCACGAGCCTCCTGCACCAAATCAAGAATGCGCCGCGCATAACCGAGGAAATTCCAGCCGGCGGGCGACAGGCGCAAGCGGCTTTTCTCGCGAATAAACAGCTCCACGCCCAAATCCTGCTCCAACTGCTTGATACGCGTGGTCAGGTTCGACGGCACGCGATGAATCAACTGCGCGGCGGCGCTGATGCTGCCTTGCTCGGCAACGGCCTTGAAGATTTCCAGCTGCACCAAATCCAAATCATTCTCCAATCGCGAACATGATCGTTCCCACGCTGATCGTTCCCACGCGCTGCGTGAGAATGCCGCCAAGGACGCTCCGCGTCCAAAATCCAACATCCATTCTCAATTCGAGAACGTATCACTTAATATTATTCAGTTTCCAGAAAACATGCATCCCCGTAGGCTGACCCCATTCCACTCATTCAGCCGGACGGTGCCATGAACGCTATTACTCACCAAACCCACGCCCTGTCGATCAACCCCGCCAACGGTGAAACGGTCGCCAGCTACCCCTACGAAACCGAGGCGCAACTGGACGCCGCCCTCAACCGCGCCACCGCAGCTTTCCGCACTTGGCGCCGCCAGCCGGTGAGCCAACGCGCAGAGTTGCTGCTGGCCCTGGCCAGTGCATTGCGCGAGCAAGCCGAAGACATGGCCCAGATGATCACCCTGGAAATGGGCAAACCCATCTCCCAGGCCCGCGCCGAAATCGAAAAATGTGCGCAACTCAGCGAGTGGTACGCCGCCCAAGGCCCGGCCATGCTCGCGCCGGAACCGACCCTGGTGGACAACGGCAGCGCGCAGATCGAATACCGCCCGCTGGGCCCGATTTTCGCCGTGATGCCGTGGAATTTCCCGGTGTGGCAAGTGCTGCGCGGCGCCGTGCCGACCTTGCTGGCCGGTAACACCTACGTGCTTAAACACGCACCGAACGTGATGGGCAGCGCCTACCTGATCCAACAAGCATTCCAGAAAGCCGGTTTTGCCGAAGGTATTTTTGAAGTGGTCAACGTGACCAACGACGGCGTGTCCAAGGCTATCGCCGACCCGCGCATCGCCGCCGTCACCCTCACCGGCAGCGTGCGCGCCGGTATCGCCATCGGCTCCCAGGCCGGTGCTGCGCTGAAAAAATGCGTGCTGGAACTGGGCGGCTCCGACCCGTTTATCGTGCTCAATGACGCCGACCTCGACGCCGCCGTGCAGGCCGCGGTCATTGGGCGCTTCCAGAACAGCGGCCAAGTCTGCGCCGCCGCCAAACGCCTGATCATCGAAGCAGGTGTGGTGGAAGCCTTTACCGCTAAATTCCTCGAAGCCAGCCGCAAACTGGTGATGGGCGACCCGACGTCGACCGCCACCTACGTCGGCCCGATGGCGCGTTTCGACCTGCGTGATGAGCTGCACGGCCAAGTCCAGGCCACCCTGGAAGAAGGTGCGACCCTGCTGCTCGGTGGCAATAAAGTCGTCGGCGCCGGCAACTACTACGAGCCAACCGTGCTGGCAGGCGTGACCGACCAGATGACCTCGTTCAAACAGGAACTGTTCGGCCCCGTGGCCTCGATCATCACCGCCCGCGATGCTGACCACGCGGTAGCGCTGGCCAATGACAGCGAATTCGGCCTCACGGCGAGCATCTTCACCACCGACTCGGTGAAGGCACGGGATATCACCAACCAACTGGAAACCGGCGCAGTATTCGTCAACTCGTTCAGCGTGTCCGACCCGCGCGTAGCGTTTGGTGGGGTGAAAAAGAGTGGGTTTGGCCGCGAATTGTCGCACTTCGGCGTGCGTGAATTCTGCAACGCACAGACCGTGTGGCTGGATCGCAAATAAAACAGGCAACACCAACCAACTGTGGGAGCTGGCTTGCCTGCGATAGCGGTGGGCCAGTGACAACTCCTTGGCTGACACACCGCAATCGCAGGCAAGCCCGCTCCCACCTTTGATCTTCGGTGTTTGTGGGTATGCGTGAATTCTGCAACGCGCAGACCGTGCGGCTGGATCACAAATAAACCAGGCAACATCCTTTCAACTGTGGGAGCTGGCTTGCCTGCGATAGCGGTGGATCAGTGACAACTCCTTGGCTGACACACTGCAATCGCAGGCAAGCCAGCTCCCACCTTTGATCTGCAGTGTTTGTGGGTGTGCGTGAGTTTCTGCAACGCGCAGACGGTGTGGCTGGATCACAAATAAACCCGGCAACACCCCTTCAACTGTGGGAGCTGGCTTGCCTGCGATAGCGGTGCATCAGTGACAACTCCTTGGCTGACACACTGCAATCGCAGGCAAGCCAGCTCCCACCTTTGATTTGCGGTGCTTGTGGGTGTGCGTGAGTTTCTGCAACGCGCAGACGGTGTGGCTGGATCCCAAATAAACCCGGCAACACCCCTTCAACTGTGGGAGCTGGCTTGCCTGCGATAGCGGTGCATCAGTGACAACTCCTTGGCTGACACACTGCAATCGCAGGCAAGCCAGCTCCCACCTTTGATCTGCAGTGTTTGTGGGTGTGCGTGAATTCTGCAACACGCAGACGGTGTGGCTGGATCAAAAATAAACCAGGCAACACCAACCAACTGTGGGAGCTGGGTTGCCTGCGATAGCGGTGCATCAGTGACAACTCCTTGGCTGACACACTGCAATCGCAGGCAAGCCAGCTCCCACCTTTGATCTGCAGTGTTTGTGGATATGCGTGAATTCTGCAACACGCAGACGGTGTGGCTGGATCACAAATAAACCAGGCAACACCAACCAACTGTGGGAGCTGGCTTGCCTGCGATAGCGGTGCATCAGTGGCAAATCCTTGGCTGACACACCGCAATCGCAGGCAAGCCAGCTCCCACCCAAGACAGCTCCCACCCTGGATCTGCTGTGTATGTGGATCAGTCCACCGTGACCTTGCCGGTAGAAAAATCGACCTTCAAATTCAGCCGCCCTTCATTCACCAACCACGGCCGAATCGAAAACCTGCGCGCGCCGCACTGATGCATCGGGTCCTCTGCGGCAATGGCCTTGGCATGTTCAATCGACGTTGCACGAATCACAAACATGCCGTCGCCGTCCCAGTACTGCTCATCATCACTCCAGTGCGGCCCGGCAGCGACCAGGATACCGTCGCGCTCGATCTTGCATTGATGCTCAAGGTGAATCGGCAGGTTCTGCATCACCGGGCCAAGCCCGTCGGTTGGCGTTGAAAACACCACGTAGAACTGCTTTTGCAGCATGCCCTTACTCGCCTCAAGCACTTGCTCGCGCGTTACTCGGTTGGTTTGCATGGTCGTACCTGTAGGACTGTGGACGTGGCGGCGCAGGCTTTTTTCACCTGTAAAATTAGCCACGAAGCATTCCCCAACCCTGAGGGCGAGCGGTAGACCGGTCGCGGGCATAAGACCTATGTCCAGCAGGCATGCAGTTGCGTCAGAGCGCCCACAGGCGGATCAAGGCAAACCCCAGGTCTACGTTGACGCATTCACGCCCATCCACCCACTCATCTGCGCGAAGGCGCCGCCCGGTGTTGGTCTCGCGTTCGCCTTTGGCAATCACCAACACAAACAACCGGGCCGGGCATTCGAATGAACGCAACCGCTCAACATCAGCCCTCACTGACCAATCGCCCTCCAGGCATTTGGCTTGGGATATGTCGCCCAGGCACTTGATTTCGGCGACCATGTTCGTTGAACCGCTGTCGCCCAGGGCATACAGGTCGGCTTTGCGCCGCTCGCCAATCGGCAAATCGGTCCAGAGGCTGATCTCCTCCTTGAACCAGGCATACAAACTGATTTCGGCCTGAATCCAGTGCTCGCGGCAACTGTTCAGCTGCAGTACCTGTTCGAGTTTATCGCCCATTTCACGAAAGGCTCGCTCGAACAAAACAATCCATTGATCAGCATTCATTGCAGACTTCCTGTGTATGACCTATCGAGGCTAGTGCTTGACCGGCGCATCCCAGCAATCCGGCTGGCGGGTGCAGACATCGTATTGGCGGTCCATCAAGGCCATGCGGTTGATATGGGCATCCGTGGCCGCCCGGAACGACTGATTGCTGGTCGTAATATAAGCCGCGGTGCGGTCACTCAGGCGTGTGCTTAACTGGTGGCGAGTGTGGGCATCCAACGCCTGGGGCGCGGTGGCCATGGTTTGAAGTGTCACGTCGCTGAGGCGGCTCAACTCATCGCGATAGGTGTTTACGTATTCGGCACGGGCCACGTCATGCTGGTGGTTCAAGTCGTACTGCATAGCTTCCAGGTTCTGCTTGTAGAGCGCCCAATAACCCTCAGGCAGCACACCACCGTCTTGTTTACGCAATTTGGCAATGCGCGCGTCGTTATCCGAAGCGGGTTGGAGGACGGGCTTGTGCGACGAAATCACCACAGGGTCTTGAGCGATGATCTGGTCGATCCAGCCCGCCCGTGAAGAGTTCGAGGGCAAAACCTGGCCTAACGGTTCCAGCGGCACTGGCGCAGCAGATGGGGGTGACGACACTGACTGGGCGCAACCACCCAGCATTAACACGGTGCACAAATGGGTCAAGGCGAGGACGTTGCGAAAAATCATAAGTTCTCCATGAACAGAGGTGAATCGAAAAGGGCGCGGCAAATAATATCATTGAGCCATCACCGAATATCACCCCATCGCCGGAATATCGCAGGGCGGTACGCGCGTCAATCCAGCATCCGGCTAAGCAGCCGGTGCCCGTCTGCCGTCACCTCGACCATCGCCGACAGCATCACGCCGTCGGCGCCATCTGAGGAAAGCAGGCTCCAAAAATCTGGCGGCTGATACCTCACACCCACTGTGCCCGCCTTGGCGATCACATACACGTTGAGCACCTGTCCGGGTTGCATCAATGGGCTGTCACCCTCGACCTTGTAACCGAGCACCTGCGGCTTTTGTATGCGCGCCTGGCCCATGGCGTAGCCCGCAAACTCACGCACCGCAACGGCCTGGCCCGCATCCAGTTCCTGCTGTATCGCCGCCCCCACATTGGATAGCCGCTGACCACCCTGGACGTGGGCGACCCCATTTGCCAGCGCACGGCGCGCCGTGGCCAGCAATTGGCGCTGCGCCGGGGTGGCATTGGCTGTGGCGAACGTCCAGACCTGAGCAACATGGGCCTGGGCCGACGCCGCGATCAACTCCACTTTTACCAGCGCCGCGTCCGGGAACGGCACGTCGGTGGGCGGCGCGGCGCTCACCTGGTTATTCACCGACACCCCCACCGCTGCCGGGTAACCGCGAAAGCCGAACATCATCGGCAACCAGCCGTGCTGCGCGTACTGCTCAAGTAAAAAACCCTGCACCGCAGTGCCGGTGCCGCCCTTGCGGATCATCGGCCCGACCTTGAGCAGCAGGTCACTGGCCATGGGCGCCAGTTTTGTTTCCTCGGCGAGGATGGTGGCGTCGTCCAGTTGGGCAATGGCATGGGCCCTGGCACTGATCGCGTCGGTGAAGCGCGTGAGCGAGAGGTCGGCGGCGTAGGCGTTTACGCAAAACAGCAGGGGCAATATGCCTATACGTAACAACATAGTCTTCCTTGAGGCAGGTCTGGGCGCAGGCGGATTGTACCTGCACCTTAAGCCTGAGATGGACTACCATACCGCGCCGGTTCCCAAACGGGACTAATAGGGAATTCGAAGCGCTGCCCATCGCGCCAATCGAAACTGCCCCCGCAACTGTAGGTGCCGAGCCTGCTCCCCACTGCCACTGGACCACGTCCGGGAAGGCCGGAGCGAGGCGACGACGCATCAGTCAGGAGACCTGCCGGCAAAGCGTTATCACTAACCGGCGGGGTGTCCGGGAAGGACATCCGCGCCCTGCAAACCTGCAGCGTTCAAAGGTGTGTTTCCGAGCCGTACCTGCCCTGTTTCCCGTACGGTTCACTCGGAGATTGCCCCATGCTGCTACGCGTTTGCGCCCTGATCACCGGCCTGGGCTTTTGTGCCCTGGCCCACGCCACGCCGACTCACTACCCGCTGACAGTCGAAAACTGCGGCAGCAGCGTCACCTTCCAACAGGCCCCGGCACGCAGCGTCACCATTGGCCAGGCCGCCACCGAGATGCTCTACGCCCTGGGCGTGGCGAATAAAGTCGTCGGCACCTCGCTGTGGTTCAACAGCGTATTGCCGCAGTTCAAGGCGCAGAACGACAAGATCGAGCGCCTGGCCGACAACGAGCCGAGCTTCGAAGCCGTGATCGCCAAGCGCCCGCAACTGGTGGCCGCCGAGCTGGAATGGGTGGTCGGCCCGCAAGGCGTGGTCGGTACTCGCGAGCAATTCCATGAACTGAAGATTCCCACCTACGTGCTGCCCTCCGACTGCGAAGGCAAGGACAACCTGGTGGGCGCTGACGGCACGCGGCTGGAGCCGTTTCGCATCGACACGATTTATAAAAGCATCAGCCAGTTGGCCGAGATTTTCGACGTGCAAGCGCGCGGCCAACAGTTGAATGACGAACTCAAGGCCCGCCTGGCCAAGTCCGTCGCCACCGCGCAAGGCAAAGGACTCAAGCACGCCAGCGCACTGGTGTGGTTCTCCAGCAGCGAAATGGCCGCCGACCCGTATGTGGCCGGCCACAAGGGCATCCCCGAATTCATGCTGCAAACCCTCGGCCTGAACAACGTGGTGCAGTCCGATGAAGAATGGCCTGCCGTCGGGTGGGAAACCATCGCCAAAGCCAACCCGACTTTCCTGGTGATTGCGCGCATGGACCGCCGCCGCTACCCCGCCGACGACCATGAAAAGAAACTCGCCTTCCTGCGCAGCGACCCCGTGACCCGCAACATGGACGCGGTGAAAAACAACCGCATCATCATCATTGACGCCCTGGCGTTGCAGGCCAGCCTGCGCATGTTCGACGGACTGGAACAACTGGCCGCTGCCATCGACGGCTACGACCTGCCCAAATGACCCGTACCCTACTCGCCCTCGCCGTGTTACTGATGGCCGTGCTCGCCGGCACCGCCATCGGCGAAACCGCAATCGAACCGCAGGTGGTGTTGCAGGTGCTGGCCAACAAACTGTGGGCCGCCGGTTACGTGCTCGACCCGATCGACGAAGGCGTGGTGTGGAACTACCGCCTGACCCGCGCCCTGGTCGCCGCCGCGTGTGGCGCCGGGCTGGCCACTTGCGGGGTGATTTTGCAGTCGCTGCTGCGCAACCCATTGGCCGATCCGTACCTGCTAGGCATCAGCGCAGGCGCCTCGACCGGCGCAGTGTTAGTGGCATTGATAGGCGTGGGCGGCGGTTTGATTTCGCTGTCGGCGGGCGCGTTTGTCGGTGCCATGGCGGCATTTGCCTTAGTGATTCTATTGGCACGGGCCAGCGGCTCAGCCAGCGGCACCGGCCAAATCATCCTCGCCGGCATCGCCGGTTCGCAGCTGTTCAATGCCCTCACCGCGTTCCTGATCACCAAGTCCGCCAGTTCCGAACAGGCACGCGGCATCATGTTCTGGCTGTTGGGCAACCTCAGCGGCGTGCGCTGGCCCTCGGTGTGGCTGGCGGTGCCGGTGGCGGTCGTAGGCTTGGCAGTGTGTTTGTGGCATCGGCGTGCGCTGGATGCGTTCACCTTCGGCACCGACTCGGCGGCTTCGCTGGGTATTGCGGTGCGGCGTGTGCAGTTTGTGCTGGTCGGTTGCGCGGCGTTGGTGACCGCGGTGATGGTGTCGATTGTCGGCTCCATCGGTTTTGTCGGGCTGGTGATTCCCCACGCCGTGCGCCTGCTGCTGGGCACCGGACATTCGCGGTTGCTGCCCGCCAGTGCGCTGGGCGGCGCGTTGTTCTTGATCGCCGCTGATGTGCTGTCGCGCACCTTGATCAAAGGCCAGGTGATTCCGGTGGGCGTGGTCACGGCGCTGGTCGGCGCGCCAGTGTTTGCGCTGATCCTGATTGGTCGGAGGAATGCCCGATGACGGTACTCAGTTGCACCGGCCTGGGCTTCAAGGTGCGTGAAGCGCAGTTGCTGCGCGACATTCAGCTTGAAGTTCAGCCAGGTGAAACCTTGGGCATTGTCGGGCCGAATGGCTCGGGCAAATCCACCCTGCTCAAATTGCTCGCCGGTTTGCGTGTACCCGCTTCGGGCGAGGTGTTGCTGGGCGGCCAGCGCCTGGGCAGCCTGTCGCGCCGGGCCATCGCGCAGCAATTGGCCGTGGTGGAACAGCAGGCCGACACCGACGACGCCATCCGCGTCTTCGACGCCGTGGCCCTGGGCCGCACGCCCTGGCTGTCGGCGCTGAGCCCGTGGTCTGGCGAAGACGATGCCATCGTGCGCCAGGCGCTGCATGATGTGGACGCCACCCACCTGGGCCAACGCGCCTGGCGCAGCCTCTCTGGCGGCGAGCGCCAACGCGTGCACATCGCCCGCGCGTTGGCGCAACGACCGCAGATCTTGTTGCTGGATGAGCCGACCAATCACCTGGATATCCAACATCAGCTGGCGATTTTGAAAGGCGTGCAAGCACTGCCGGTGACCACGCTGATTGCGCTGCATGACCTGAACCAGGCGCTGACCTGTGACCGTTTGGCGGTGCTGGATCACGGCTGCCTGGTGGCATTGGGTAAACCGCTGGAGGTGCTGACGCCGCAGCGGCTACAGGAGACATTCGGGGTGCAGGCGCATTACCTGACGGACCCGTTCGACGGCGCGCAAATCCTGCGGTTACGCCCAATTTAACTGACTCTGTGGGAGCTGGCTTGCCTGCTCCCACCTTGATCTATAAATACCGCTGCATATGCGTGGTCTGCCACACCGGGTCGGCGTCGACGTCGATGACCTCAAAGCCCTGCCGCCGCCAAAAATCAATCGCACCCGGCAAAAACGGATGGGTGTGCAGGTAAACCACCGCCACCCCATCCGCCTTTGCCTTCGCCTCTAACGCGCGATACAACCTGCCCGCCAGGCCAAAGCGCCGAAAAGCCGGGCGCACAAACAGGCGCACGACTTCCACCGTTTTAAACCCCTGGTAATTCAACCGAGGGAAACGGCCGTCGTAAGGCAAGTAGCCGATCGCCGCGACGATCTGGTCATCTGCACGAGCGATCAGAAATTGCCCGCCGCCCTCAAGGTAGGTGGATTCAAATTGCGCCAAGTCGTCGGGCATCGCCGCTTCGCTGAGCTTAGGGAAAAGCTCGGCACGCGCTTGCAGCACAAAGGTCAGCACCTGGGGAATATCGGCAGCGGTGACCGCGTGAATGTTCATTACCCGCACGCTCGCTGGTAGAGAAGGTAGGCATTGGAGCCCGTCCCGACGCACACAAAACCTGCCTGCTCATACATCAGCCTGGCCGGGTTATCCGCCCGCACGCTCAAGCGCAGTTGCGTGAAGCCGCTACGCTTGGCCGCAACCGCATAAGCTTCCAGCAACACACGACCTATGCCCTTACGCCGGTACGCCTCGCTGACGCTGATGGTGCAAAGCTCGGCAGAATCGGCGTCGGGCGTCCATAACGAATAACCCGCAAACTGCCCCTCCAGCGTTGCCACTGTCAGCCGGTCAAAATTCTCGACCCACACGGCCAGGTTTTGCTCCAAGTGCAGCCGCCATGCGGACTCGTGAGCCGGCTCCCAACATTGGATGTAGGCCAACTCGCCGCGGTAAATCAGTGGCAGGTCGGTGACGATAGCCGGCCTGAGTGTCACGTGTAAGTCGCACATCGCACTGCCCTTGGTAACTGACGACAAGAAGGCTTGAGATTACCGACGCTGTGAAAAAAAGGGGGTTTCATCTAGTCCTGAGCGGCCTGCACCTTAATGTGAGCCGTAATCCACGCGCGGCTATGGGCAAGCACTGCCTGCGCCATCGCCACCGGAAAATGAATAAACCCATGGGCAGATTCCGGTAACAGATGGGCTTGCACCTCTGCCGCTATGCCCCAGCGTTCGGCGATCAGCAGCGTGTCGTCTTTAAGCGGGTCCAACTCCCCCACAAACATCAACGCAGGTGGCAGCCCTGTGAAGTCGCCATACAACGGTGACAACGGCGGCTGCCGACGTGCTTCATCACTCAACCCCGGCGTCAGCATGCGCAGCGCTTCAACCATTCCCGGTCCGTCCAGCAACAATGTCTCTGGCCCCGCCGTGCGCACGCTCGGTGTGCCGGTCAAGTCGTATACGCCGTAGTACAACACCGCACCGCGCACACGCTTGAGCAATTCAGGCCATTGCTTAAGTGCCAGCAAGGTTGCCGCCGCCAGATGCCCACCGGCAGATTCACCCACGACGAACACCGGCAGATCGGCAAACTCATCACTGCCGAGCAGCCAGCGCGCGGCATTCAGGCAGTCCTCCATCAGCCCTTCGACCGGCGTGTCCACCGCCAGCCGATAGTCCACCGACACCACCGCCACGCCGCACGCCTGCACCATACCCAGGTTCAGGTCGTCATCCATCTGTGCATTGCCGATCACCCAGCCGCCGCCGTGGATATCCAGCACCACGCCTTGGGTTTTCCCCTCGGGCCGCAGGATGCGCACGGGCACGCCCGCCACTCGGCGGGTTTCGGCCACAGGTGCTTTCTTTATCGCCTGGCTGACCCGCAACAGCGCCTGGATCAAACGCGGCGTGACGCGGTTGCGGATTTTAAAACGCGGCAGCCACGCCAGCTTTTTATTGAACTGGCGCATCTGGGCCAGCTCAGCCTCGCTCGCGGGCCAAAGTTTGTGAGCCATCAGCGGTTATTACGCAAAATCGAGAAATTCAACGCCGCCGCCACACTCAGCCACGCCAGGTACGGGAACAGGATCAAGCCGGTGATCAAGTCCAACCGCAACGCCATCACCACCAATGCCGCCACCACCAGCCACAGGAGCACAATCACCACCATCCCGGCCACGATGTTATGCGCGCCGAAAAACACCGGCGTCCACAGCGTGTTCAGCGCAATCTGCGCCGCCCACAGGCCTAAGGCCAATTGGCTGCCGGGAATCATCGTCAAGCGATAGCCCGCCCAGGCGAGCAGCAGGTAGATAACCGTCCAGGCCACCGGAAACAGCCAATTAGGCGGCGTGAAGCTGGGTTTGACCAGGCTTTCGTACCACTGACCGGGCTTGAAAATGACGCCGGTACTGGCGGCCGCGCCGCAGGCGATGAGGAAAATCAGAAAGATCATGGGCTATCCACTCAAAGGGTTCATTTCAACATAGGACGCGTCAGCAACCGGTAAAAGTTCACAAATCATCCGGCGAAACGATCTTTAGCCAAGGCCAGCGCGCCTGATAACTGCGGGCCTTGGCGGCGAACAATTCAGGCTCGCGATGCAGCGGGTTGATCCGCAATACGCCCTGCTCCACATCCGCCAACCCATAGGGCGCGTACACTTCGCCGGTGTCGATCTCCAGCCCGATGCACGTGCCGGCCACCAGGTAACGGTCCACACCCTGTTTAGCCGAGTGCAACTGTGGATAAGGCCGACCAAAGCGCTCGCCGTACCAAAGGTGCACCCGCGCCTGGTTCTTGACCTCGACATTGACGCCCAAATCCTCAAACAACCGCTCGGCGGCGCGGATCACTTTGTCCTCAGCTTCGTAGGACAGATCCGTGTCGAAGTAAAAGACGTCGTAGTCCTTTACGTTATGAGCCGCAGGCAAGTTTGACTGATGGTTCCAAACGGCCTGGAACAGGCAGCCCGCCGTGAGCATGCATTGCGCCACACCAAGGTCGGGCAGGCGCGCGGTGATTTCGGCGTTGATGGGGTTGGCCATGGCCAGGTCGAGCAGGGTTTTGACGGTCAATGTCATGTTTAATCCTTGTGTGTTCAGGGCGGCTCAAGCCACCGACTCTACACGACGATGGGGAGGGTTTCGTGACAGCCATGTTTCTATACACTTTGCCCGCCCGCCACCAATCGTCAAGGATAAAACGATGCGAATCAGAGAAATGGCCCTCATCACCGCCGCCGCTTTGCTGCTCACCGCCTGCAGCGACAGCCCGTCGGACGCCGACATTCAAGCCGCGCTGCAACCCCGGCTGGAAGGCGCTTCCTGCGTCAAGGCGGCGATGTTCAACCGCTTCCCGGTGACCCTGAGTGACAGCGCCATGAGCGGCACCTCCAGCGCCAATCAGCCGGCCTTCGATGCACTGACCGACGCCGGCCTGCTGACCAAAAGCGCAAACACCTACAGCCTCACCGACAACGGCCGCGCCGCCTATGTGCAGCAAGAGTCCGGGTTTTGCTACGCCCAAGGCTATGAAATCGCCAAGATCCAGAACATCACCGCCAACCCCAACCCGATGGGCGCCGCCGTGGATAAATCCTGGGTAGTGACCGTCGACATCCGCCAGAAGACCATCGCCGACTGGGCCAACACCCCAGCAATCGAAAAACTCGCCCGCAACCCGGAAAACCTCTCCGAAGTGCCCAAGACCTACACCGTGGTGGTGGGCCGCTTGAAGGGTGAGCAAACGCTGAAGCTGATCGACCCACGGTTTTCGATCATGCGTGGGGTTGGGGTGAACCAAGCGTTCTAACCAGGCACGGCTGTGGCAAGCAAACCTGTTATGGCCGGAAGACTTGTTGTGGCGAGCAGACTTTTTATGGCCAGCAGGCTTGTTGTGGCGAGCAGGCTTGCCCTGCGCTGGAGTGCGCAGCACTCCCAACCCAGCCAACGCGGTCCAAAAGTGAAACCCAGTCGCCGCTTTTGGGGCCGCTTCGCAGCCCAACGCAGGGCAAGCCTGCTCGCCACGAGGGAGTTTCCGAACCACAGGGAATGGTGAACAGGCCCGCAGCACCTTGCTCCATTGCCTACGCGTGCGTCAGAATCCGCCGGCTTGTGTGCTGAGGTGGCCGTCTCTAAGGTGGCTCGGTCGCTGAATGTTCAGTGATCGGGTTTAGTAGCCTGAGTTGGGTATTGAAAAGTGCATGAGCTTCATCAATCAGACATTGCGTCTGTGCTTGATGGTGGCTGTGCGTAGGGCGTCCTCGGGCGCGCCGGCTTTGATATCCACCGGTCTACTAACCTGCGCACAGCTGCCACCTTTTCGTTTAGTAGCGAAAAGATGGCGGCCAAAACCAGGATATCGTTATGACTCAAGCAAAAACTGACTCAACCACCCTCTTCACCGTCGTCCCCGACGCCAGCTCCGAAACCCTCATCACCAACAGTTACGAAACCTTCACCAGCGTCAGCACACTACTGCTCGACCTGTCCGAAGACCTGTGCGGCAAACACCGCGACATCGCCCTCGCCATCCACCAACTAAGCGAACTGGGCGTGCTGCTCACGGCCAAATTGCTCGACCGTGAGGCACCTTGCCCTGGCTGATAAACAGCCCAAGGCAGCGCCGCTGATGGCGCTGCCCTCAATTAACCCCAGGGAACGAATCAACGTACTGAATGGTGAAGTCAGGAAAGGAGTCAACAATCTGGATCTTGTAGTCGGGGAAGCTCTCGACTGTTTTCCACTTGCCGGCCGAATCGGGAAAACTGCTCACCTGTTTTACCTTAAGGTCAGGGAAACTGTTTACCACCTTGACCTTATAGTCCGGGAAGCTACTGACGAACTTGATGTTGCCGTAAATCTTTGACACATCAACAGTCGTATCAGCTTGAGCGCCGAAGGCACACGCCAGCAGCAGCGACGCGAGAGCAACTTTCAACATGACAGCCTCATCCTGAGCAATAAAAGGCGCCCAGTCTAACGCCCTGCGCGCGCAGCGTCCTGCATTGCCGGGTTCTTAACCCTTCAACTCACCCGCACGATTACTCGCCGCATCGTCGTAAGCCACATACAAGGATTCGGCGATCTGGCTCTTGATGGCTTTGGCGGCCTCCAGGCCCAGCACAAACCCTTCGGCTTTGCCGCCAGCGCGGTTGAGTTCTTCATGGGTGGAGGCGCCAGTGATGGCGTCAAGGAGCTTGGTGGCGTGAGGACCGACGCCTTTTGGGAGGGAAATTTGGTCGATGGACATGGCGATACCTTGATAAAAAAATGATCGGGAGCGCATGGACCACTGCCGGGGGATGCCATGGTAGACCGGTTGGCGTGGAAAGGGGCTGATTTCGGCCAACAGCTGCCAGTCGCATGCGTCTTAAAAAGTAGCAGCGCTCCCCTCCTTCCACATTTAATTATCTTCGCTGTGCATCTAAATGAAGGGGTTGAGCCGTATGCCCTCTTGAGGGCTCGAGTGCGATGAGCATCGGAGATCATCAAGCGATACAGTTCGATGAGTGGTTAGGTATTTCATGATCCGAACCGTCATCTCTGCCAAGGACGACTACGATCATGATACGACCACAGTTAGGTACTGCCATGAACGCCACGGATGACGCTCATTTTTTGGACCGCCTATTGCGCGGAGAACAAGACGCATATCGTGATTTGGTGTGCACGCATCAGGGAGCGATGAAGGCCATAGCTTATGGAATCGTGGGACGGCACCATGCAGATGACGTAGTGCAAGAGGCATGGTTTGCGATTGTGAAAGGCATAGGGAAATTTCAGAGACGATCCAGCTTAAGAACCTGGATGCTGGCCGTCACGTCCAATACGGCGAAGTGCCGATACAAAGCTCGGCGAAGTGAGTCTAATTGTATTCCATGTACCTCGTGGATTGAGGGAGGAGGCGTTTTATTTGTAGGTGATCATTCCTACACTTCTTCCGTGGTATCGCATGACGATAGCCCTGAAGCGCTTCTGAGCGAATCCGAGCTATATGCGTGCATCAACATTGCTCTCGAGACTCTACCGGAGTTGCAGAGAAGCGTATTGATATTGAGGGAGCGATCTGGGTTGGATCTAGACGAAATTTCTATGCTTCTTGGGATATCGCTGACTAACGTAAGGGTGCTTTTGCACCGAGCTCGTTTAAAGATTTTTTCTGCAATAGCGGAGTACCAGTCCGGTGTTGATATGTAGACGCAAGCAGGATTTTTCCAATGGTCTGGATGGCTGATCTTCAGAGCAACTATGGTCTTCTGTGAGATGCGTATGTGTGGGGCTGAAAATCAGGAAGCGTGGGCTTTGATGCTGATCAAACAGTTTGTGGAGTCCGTGATACACGCATACTCGGGTGCGCAGCACATCGTGCGCTAGCTTTCACAGGAGGTCTGCTATGGCAACTGTAAAAACTGCGCTGGTCCTCGCAGGTGGAGGTAGCCTCGGTGCGGTTCAGGTCGGAATGTTGCAAGCCCTCGTAGAGGAGGGGATCAGATTCGATTTAGTAGTTGGCGCATCAGTAGGCGCCATCAATGGTGCGTATTTCGCGGCTAGGCCGAATGCGCAGGGCGTGGCGGAACTCGCGGACTTCTGGCGGGGCCTGCGAAAATCGGATGTGTTTCCATTTTCGGTACTCGACACCCTGACGGCTATCTTGCGACGTCGTGGGTATCTTCTACGTGCTTCAGCGTTACAAAACCTGGTGCGTCGATCGCTGCCTGTAAAATTGATCGAAGATACTGAGTTGCCGTTATATATCGTCACCACCAATCTGCTCAGCGGTGCTGAAGAGCTGCTGTCCAATGGCAGTGCTGAGCAGGCATTACTCGCTAGCGCAGCGATCCCGCTGGTGTTTCCAAACGTTCGAATAGGTGACAAGCTTTTGATTGATGGCGGCGTGGCCAGTAACACACCAATTGCCAGCGCGGTCTCATTAGGGGCCAAACGTGTTGTGGTGGTACCAACCGGTTTCGGTTGCGCGTGCCCAAGTCCACCAAGCGGGCTAGTTGCATTAGCTTTGCACACACTCAACCTGATGAGCATGCGCCAACTGGTACGCGATATTGAATTGTACGCTTCGCGGGCATCTATTCATGTCGTTGCGCCCTTGTGTCCGCTAAATGCTTCGGTATTTGATTTCAGCCAGACAGATCAGTTGCTACAACGCGCTTATCAGTCAACCCAAACTTGGATCGAAAAGGGTGGGCTAATTCGCACAGGTGTGCCGGATTCGTTGCAGGCCCATATCCATTGATTCTCCGCTCATTTCTTAGACGCTTCAGACGAAAAAGGGGACGGATTTATTTACCTGAACATAAATCCGTCCCCTTTTTTATTTCCCAACCCGCCCCACCAACACCCCAAACAACTCCCCCTTCGGCATCTCCCTCACCGCAATCCCCGCATTCTCAAACCACTCCTTCCCCGCCTCCGGATGCGGCCCGCTCAGCACCACCACGCCTTTCTCATACTCATACCGCGCCGCCGCCACATCCCCATTGCGATAAGTCGCAATCACCGAATACGGCGCAAGCCCATCAACCTTGGGAAAGTACGGCCCATCTTGATAGAACACGCTGTCCGGCTTGCCATCCCACACCACTCGCACCGCCGCGTCTTCAATCCCGCGCACTTCAAACCCCGGTCGCCCGGCTTCGGAGTCGAGGTCCTGGGGTATCAACCCGAAGTTGCTGTTGTCGGCGAGATAAGCGCCCATGCATAACCCCAGGTAGCGCCCGCCCTTGGCCACGTAGTCGCGAATGGCGTCCACGCGTGCATCACCGAAGCTGTCGAGCGCAGCGGGAATATCCTGCCCACCGCCCGGCTGAACATAGAGGTCATAACGCGCAAGGTTTTGCGGGGTGATGTCGATGGCTTCATCCGCGCCCACAAAGTCGATCTGGTAGTTGGGGCTGAGCCGCAGCAAGGCGTTTTTGACGTTCTCGGAACAGTCGTCACAGCCCGCCGGGCCACGGTAGATGGCGACGTGGGTGATGGGTGTTGCGGCCTGTGACCAGGGTGATTGCAGGGTGGCGAGTGCAAAAAATGCGGCAGCGATGGCGGGCAGTTTCATGGTTGTGGGCTCAGCAAACAGAAGGTCGGGACTGTTCAAAGCCTATATCGAACGCGTCTTTGAATTCGTTAACAGTTGTAAATCAGCTACTGTCGCCTGAAACCAAATTCGCCATGAGGGCCTGTAATGGAGCTGAAGTTCAGCCACGTCGACGTACTGGTCGAGAACCTTGAAGAAACCTGCGCTTATTACGCCAAGATCCTCAAGGCCAAAATATCCACCACTCAAGTCTGGAATCGCGGCGGTTTTCATGTGCGCTATGCGGTGGTGCTGATGGGCCAGGAGCGCTTTATGCTGGTGCAGCCGTTGGCGGGCAACTTGCGCGAGCTGTTGGACGCGCACGGTGAGGGGATGATCTATCGGCATTGCTACACCACGCCGGATATCGAGGTGGCTTATGCCGAGTTGATGGCCGAGGGTGTGCAGCCGCAGGATGAAAACGGCCGGCCCTTGAGCCTGCAGGATCTGCACTCGCCGTCCGGCACGCGCATCATTTGGTTGCCCAAGCGCTTCGGGCATTTCTCCATCGAGATTCTGGAGGAGAAAGGCTTGGAGGCGTTTATGCTCGCCGCGTTTGCTTGAACGGCGTTGCATTGGTTGCCTACATGAGGATTACTGTAGGCCGCGCCCATCTGCGAGATAACCCGCCATGTTTGAATTCACCGCCCTCGTCACCTACATCGCCGTGGTGCTCGGCCTTTTCCTGATCCCCGGCCCTTCCGTGCTGCTGGTGCTCACCCGCACAATTCAAGGCGGGCGCAAGGTCGGTGTTGCGACCGGGCTGGGTGTGGCGTGCGGGGACCTCATTCATACGTTGTGCGCGGCGTTGGGGCTGTCGGCAATTCTGATGACTTCGGCGGCGGCGTTTAATGCGGTGAAGTGGGCCGGTGCGGCGTATCTGATCTACCTGGGCGTGCGGGCTTTCATGGCCAAAACCGGCACGCATGCACGGCTTGAGTTGCCTGCGGTGACGCCGCGCCAGGCGTTTTTCCAGGCGATTGGGGCTGAGGTGTTGAACCCGAAAACGGCGATCTTTTTCCTGGCGTTCCTGCCGCAATTCGTACACCCGGAATCGGGTTCGTCGCTGGTGCAATTTGCCGTGCTGGGCTTGATTTTTTCGGCGCTCAGCGCGGTTTATACGAGTTTGCTGGCACTCTCGATTCGCCCGTTAAGTCGTGGGATCAAGGGGCTGTCCAAGCTGCGTCGGTGGGAAGGCAAGATCATCGGCACGCTGTTTATGGGGCTGGGGCTGAAAGTAGCGTTTCAACAGCGATAGGCAGGCGCGATGAAATTCCACGGTTTTGCACTCGGGCATATAGAGGTTGAGGTCGAAGGACGCGCCTGTGACCTGCACAATTTCTATGTCGCCAGCGACATCCATTACGCGCTGTCTGAGCGCAGGCTGTCGCTCAGGTTTACACGGCGGACCGAGGACTGGGTGCCGCCCGAAGAGCCACGGCAAATCACCATCACCTTTCATGGCGTGAGTTTCTTTTCTGCCGAAGGGCGCCATGACAGCCCGATTGAGGATGACACGGTGCTTCACGCCATCGGCATTGTGGCGGCCGACGCCGAGACGGATACGTTTTACCTCTCTGACACCTTCCCCGCTGACCATCACGTGGTGGTGTGCTTCGCATCGGGGCTGACCTTGCGGCGCACGCTGTTGAGGCGCGCTGTGACATTCAGGTCTAAGGCGTTTCACTTCGAACCGATGGGAACAACTGGCGAATCCGTGAATATGGGCCGGATGATGTGATGACTTTTATTGAATATCAGGAGCTTTGATGCCCCCAACCAAACGCGACACCGCCCGCCTCGAACGCCGCCTGGTCGCCACGCTCACCGAAGCCTGCGAAACCGCCAAGGCTGAAATCCAGGGCTTCGAGTGGCTGACTCACACGGTTGATTACGCCGCGTTCCCGCAAAGCCTGCGGGTGATTTGGGTATTCGATACGCGGGCCAATAAGGAACTGGCCCTGGCAAACGGCGCGGACCAACGTATGCGCGAACTGACGGCTGTTGCGCTGCACGACGCCGAAGTGGCCTCGGTGAACATCGAGCGCTGCGTGCGCTTTGATTGCGAAGAAGCCTGCAACACCCAGCATGGCGGCGATTGGCGGGCACGCCTGGCTTGATACTGCGGCGATGCAGGTGTTTCGGTTCGGCAGGTCGACCGTGTTGATGCCTTCGCAGGCAAGCCAGCTCCCACAGTGATTGTGGGCGCTGGCTTGCCTGCGATAGCCCTGGGTATCTACACAACTTTTGAAGGCAGCCAATTTCTCCTGTGGCGAGCAGGCTTGTCCTGCGTTGGGCTGCGAAGCAGCCCCAAACCCAGACGCTGAGTTCTTTCAGGAAAATTGCGATGCCTTTACTGGGGCCGCTTCGCAGCCCAACGCAGGACAAGCCTGCTCGCCACAACAGCCCACCTGCCACAGTTGATCTTTGTTGCCTGCCGAAGCGCTGTGGGAACTGATCATTCCAGTGGCCGCAATGACGACGCCACCAGCAAATCCCGCGTATACGCATGCTGCGGCGCCTCA
Source organism: Pseudomonas sp. ChxA (assembly GCF_030263855.1). NCBI lineage: Bacteria > Pseudomonadati > Pseudomonadota > Gammaproteobacteria > Pseudomonadales > Pseudomonadaceae > Pseudomonas > Pseudomonas sp. ChxA. Next base: position 2,314,382 of record NZ_JARPMK010000001.1, on the reverse strand, counting down.
AACAGTTGCTGCGTACTCCCCGCCTCCACCACCACACCATCCTTGACCACCATCAAGTCGTGCGCCAACGCGCGCACCACGGCCAGGTCGTGGCTGATAAACAGGTAGGTCAGGCCGTGCTCTTCCTGCAAGCGGCGCAGCAGGCTCACCACTTGTTTTTGCACGGTGCGGTCCAGCGCCGAGGTGGGTTCGTCGAGCAGGATAATGTCCGGCTTGATCACCAGCGCGCGGGCGATGGCGATGCGTTGGCGCTGGCCGCCGGAAAACTCGTGGGGGAAACGGTGGCGGGTGTCGGGGTCGAGGCCGACGTCGCGCAGTGCGCTGATCACTTCGGCTTCACGTTGGGCGGCATTGAGGTCGGTGTGTACACGCAGGCCCTCTTCGATGATTTGCTGCACGCTCATGCGTGGGCTGAGGCTCCCGAACGGGTCCTGGAACACCACTTGCAGCTTGCGCCGCCACGGCCGCAGCGCCTTGCCTTTGAGCGCGTCCAGGGCCTGGCCTTGAAAGCGGATGCTGCCCTGGGCGTCGATCAACCGCAAAATCGCCTGGCCGAGTGTGGACTTGCCCGAGCCGGACTCGCCGACAATCCCCAAGGTCTTGCCGCGCTGTAAGCGCAGGTCGATTCCGTCCACCGCTTTGATCGGTGGTTTGCGCCGCAACAGGCCGCCTTGGGCGAACCAGACTCTAAGGTCGTCGACCTCCAGCAGGTTACCCGCCGGTTCACGGTCGAGCGCACGCCCTTCAGGCTCGGCTTCCAGCAACTGACGGCTATAGGCATGTTGCGGCGCGCCGAACAGCGCCTGGCAGTCAGCCTGTTCGACGATCTGCCCCGCCCGCATCACCGCCACGCGCTGGGCGATGCTGCGCACCACATTGAGGTCGTGGCTGATCAACAGCAGCGCCATGCCCAGGCGCTGTTGCAGGTCTTTGAGCAGCGCGAGAATGCGCCGCTGCACGGTGACATCCAGCGCGGTGGTAGGTTCGTCGGCGATCAACAGCAGCGGCTCACACGCCAATGCCATGGCGATCATCACGCGCTGGCGCTGGCCGCCGGAGAGTTGATGCGGGTAGGCATTCAGGCGTTGGCGCGGCTGCTGGATGCCCACCAGCTCGAGCAGCTCCAGCACCCGTTCGCGTGCGGCGGCGCCGCCCAGGCCTTTGTGCAGCAGCAGGGTTTCGGACAGCTGGCGCTCGATGCTGTACAGCGGATTGAGCGAGGTCATCGGCTCTTGAAAGATCATGGCGATGCGGTCGCCACGAATCTGGCGCAGGCGCGCAGGCGGCGCGCCGAGCAGCTCTTCGCCCAGGTAGCGAATGCTGCCTCGGGTGCGCGTGGTGTGCGCCGGCAGCAATTGCAGGATCGAATGCGCGGTCACCGACTTACCCGAGCCGGACTCGCCCACCAGCGCCAGGCATTCGCCGGCGCGGATATCCAGGTCGATGCCACGCACCGCCTTGTGCCCTTCGAACGCCACCTGCAGGTTACGGATTTGAATCAACGCATCAGTCACGGCACGGCTCGCTTTTCAGGATCGAGGGTCAAAGGCATCACGGCAGGCTTCGCCGATAAACACCAACAGGGACAGGATCAGCGCCAGCGCAAAAAATGCCGTCAGCGCCAGCCATGGGGCTTGCAGGTTGTTTTTGCCCTGCCCGATCAACTCACCCAACGACGCGCTGCCGGTGGGCATGCCGAAGCCGAGAAAATCCAGAGCCGTGAGCGTGGAGATCGCCCCGGTCAGAATGAACGGCAGGTAGGTCAAGGTGGCGGTCACCGCATTCGGCAAAATGTGCCGCAGCATCACCGCGAAATCGCCCACACCGAGGGCGCGTGCGGCCTTCACGTATTCCAGGTTGCGCCCGCGCAGGAACTCGGCGCGCACTACGTCCACCAGGGTCAGCCAGGAAAACAGCGCCATGATCCCCAGCAGCCACCAGAAGCTCGGCTCGACAAACCCGGAAAGGATAATCAGCAGGTACAGCACCGGCAGCCCGGACCATATCTCGATCAGGCGCTGGCCCAGCAGGTCGATCCAGCCGGCGTAATAGCCTTGCAGCGCGCCGGCGGCGATACCGATCAAGGCGCTCACCACGGTCAATGCCAGCGCAAACAACAGCGATACGCGGGTGCCGAAAATCACCCGAGCCAGCACGTCCCGCGCCTGGTCGTCGGTGCCCAGCCAGTTCTGCGCGCTGGGCGGCGTGGGCGAAGGTGCGGTGAGGTCATAGTTGACCGTGTCGTAGCTGAACGGCACCGGCGCGAACAGCATCCAGCCGCCCTGCCCTTCGATCAACTCGTGCACGTAAGGGTCGCGGTAGTCCGGTTGAAACGGCAGCGTGCCGCCAAAATCCTGCTCGGTATAGCGCTCGAATGCCGGGAAATACAATGCGCCCTGATAAGACACCAGCAAGGGTTTGTCATTGGCCAGCAACTCACCGCCCAGGCAGGCGACGAACAGCGCCAGAAACAGCCACAGCGACCACCAGCCCCGGCGATTGCGTTTGAAGTGCAGCCAGCGGCGGCGTGTGGTCGGGGAAAAAGCCTGCATCAATGCGCCCTCGCAGAAAAATCCAGACGCGGGTCCAGCAGCCGGTAACACAAGTCACCGAGCAGTTTGATCACCAGCCCCACCAGGGTGAAGATAAACAGCGTGCCGAACACCACGGGGTAATCCCGCGCCACCGCCGCCTCGTAGCTCAGGCGGCCGAGGCCGTCGAGGGAGAAAATCACTTCTATCAGCAGCGAGCCACCGAACAGCATGGCCGTAAGCGCCTGGGGTAGCCCCACCACGATCAGCAGCATGGCGTTGCGAAACACGTGCTTGTACAGCACCTGTTTTTCGCTGAAGCCCTTGGCCCGTGCGGTCACCACGTACTGGCGGCTGATTTCATCGAGAAAGCTGTTTTTAGTCAGGATGGTCAGGGTGGCAAAACCACCGATCACCAGCGCCGACACCGGCAGCACCAGGTGCCAGAAGTAGTCGACGACCTTGCCCGCCCACGACAGGCTGGCGAAGTTTTCCGAGACCAGCCCGCGCACCGGGAACCAGTTCAACAGGCTGCCACCGCCGAACACCACGATCAGCAACAACGCAAACAGGAACGCCGGCATGGCATGGCCGATGATCACCGCCGCACTGCTCCACACGTCAAAGCGGCTGCCATGGCGCACGGCTTTGCGGATGCCCAGCGGGATCGACACCAGGTAGCTGATCAGCGTGGCCCAAAAACCCAGCGACAAGGTGACCGGCAGTTTTTGCAGGATCAAGTCGGTGACCTTGGCGCCGCGAAAGAAGCTGTCGCCAAAATCCAACCGCGCGTAGCTGCTGAGCATCAGCCACAGGCGGGCGCCCAAGGGTTTGTCGAAGCCATATTGGCGCTCGATATCGGCCACCAGCGCCGGGTCCAGGCCACGAGTGGTGCGCGATTCATTGCTGCCCGCCTCCACGCGGGTGCCCGCCACGGAGGCCTGGGTGCCGATGCCTTGCAGGCGCGCAATGGCTTGCTCCACCGGACCACCGGGTGCGGCCTGCACGATAAAAAAATTGACCAGCAGAATGCACAGCAGGGTCGGCACGATCAGTAATAAACGGCGTGCGCTATAGGCCAGCATGTTGGCTCACCTCGGTCAGTTCGCGCATTTGCGCAGTGGTCAGCGGCGTCGGGCTCAGCTCCCACCAGGTGTCGATCCCCACTTCATTGAGCGGCGCGGTGCGCGGGCGGCCGAAACGGTTCCACCACAGTGACGACGAGCCCGGTGGGTAGTAATTGGGAATCCAGTAGAAGCCCCACTGCAAAACACGATCGAGGGCGTGGGCGTAGCGCACCATGCTCGGGCGGTCATTGGCGCGCACCAGGCCGTCGATCAACGCATCCACTGCCGGGTTGCGCAGCGCCATGTAGTTGTTGGAGCCCGGGTCGTCGGCACTTTCGGAGCCAAAATAGTTGATCAACTCGCGGCCCGGCGACGGGCTGACCGGGTAGCCGACGACAATCATGTCGTAGTCCCTGGCGCGCACGCGGTTGGTGTACTGGGCGGAGTCGATCATGCGAATGTTGAAGCCGATACCGATCTGCGCCAGGTTGCGCTTGTACGGCAGCAACAAACGCTCGAAACCTTTCTGGCTGTTGAGGAAGGTGAACTGCAACGGCGTGCCCTCGGCATTCACCAGTTGGTCGCCCTTGGGTGTCCATCCCGCTGCTTCGAGCAACTTCAAGGCTTGCGCCTGCTGGGGCCGAATACGGCCGCTGCCGTCGGTGTGCGGCGGTTGATAGACCTCATCGAACACCGCCTCCGGCACCTGGCCGCGCCAGGGTTCGAGCAGCGCCCGCTCCTGGGCGTCGGGCAGCTCACTGGCCGCCAATGAGCTGCGAGAAAAGAAGCTGCGCTGGCGCAGGTACATGCCGTGCATGATCTGGCGGTTGCTCCAGTCGAAGTCCCACAACAGGCTCAGCGCCTCACGCACGCGGCGGTCCTGGAACTGCGGTTTTTGCAGATTGAACACAAACCCCTGGGTGCCCTGTACGGCGTTGGGCGCCAGTTGCTCACGTTGCAGACGCCCGTCGCGCAGGGCTTCGCCGTCGTAGCCCACCGAGTAACTGGTGGCCGAAAACTCACGGTTAAAGTCATAGCCCTGGGCTTGCAGGATCTGGCGCGACACATCGGTATCAGCGAAAAACTCCAGGCGCAGGGTGTCGAAGTTGTACTGCCCTTTGGTGACCGGCAGGTCTTGCCCCCACCACTCCTTTACCCGCTCGAAGGTGACGCTGCGGCCGTTGTCCACTGCGCTGATGCGATAAGGGCCGCTGCCCAGCGGCGGTTCAAAGCCACCACCGTTGGCAAAATTGCGCCCGCGCCACCAATGCTCCGGCAATACCGGCAACGAGGCGATGTCCAGTGGCAAGGTGCGGTTGTCGGCGCTCTTGAAGGTAAAGCGCACCTGGGTCGGCGACTCCACCAACACCTGGTCCACATCGGCAAAGCTTTGGCGGTAGGCCAGGCTGCCCTGGGTGATGAATAGCTTGAAGGTGTAGGCCACGTCTTGGGCGGTGATGGGCGTGCCATCGGCAAAACGCGCTTTGGGGTTGAGGTAGAAACGTATCCAGGTATGGTCGTCCGCCAGCTCCATGCGCTGGGCCACCAGGCCGTACACGGTGTAGGGCTCGTCCTGCGCGCGGTAAGCCAAAGGGCTGTACAGCCAGCCCTGGATCTGGGTGATGCCGGTGCCTTTGTCGACATACGGGATCAGGTGATCGAACGCGCCGCCTTCCATGGAAGAGCGCCGAAAACTGCCGCACTTGGGGGCGTTTGGGTTGACGTAATCCAGGTGCTGGAAGCCCACCGGGTACTTGGGGGCTTCGCCGTAGACGGTCAGCGCGTGCGTGGGTTGAGCCAGCAGAAACGGCGCCCACAGTCCTATCAGCAACGTACCCAGGATGAAACGAAACAGGGTCACAACGGTGGCTCCTTTTTTGAACACAGTGAAGATCAAGTGTGGGAACTGGCTTGCTGTGGCGAGGGAGCTTGTCGAATCGTCCCGTTCGACAGCGCAGCTGGAGCCGGCTTTTTTGGGGGCACTTCGCACCCCAGCGGGAGCAAGCTCCCTCGCCACAAAGCCAGCTCCCACAGTTGATTGGCTTTGTTGTTGAGGCTGTATTTCAGGCTCAGAAGTTGTAGGAAACCCGGCTGTACAAAGTGCGTCCAAACGGGTCGGAGTAACGCGGGTCGTAACCGCTCTGGAACGTCGAGGTCTGGTTGCTGAACGGCGGCTCGCGGTCGAACAGGTTCTGTACGCCCACGGTGATCTGTGCGGTATCTCGCCAGGTATAAGTGCCGGCCACGTCCCACACGCTCCAGGCCCCGACTTTGTCGTGGTAGGCACGGTTGTAGTCGTTGTAGCCACTGGTGTAGCGGTTGGTCAGCGAGGCGCCGAGCGGGCCCTGGTTCCAGGTGCCGGTCAGGCTGTGGCGCCAGCGCGCGACGGCGCCGGCCGAGGAAAAATCACCGCCGCGAAAGTCACCGGCCTTGTCGATGTAGTCACCCTTGAGCTGCTGCTGGTACACGTAACGATCAACGTAAGTGCCTTGCAGGTTGGCGCCGAACTGGCCGAATTTGGACTCGGCAAAGCGGTAATCGAGGCTCACGTCGACACCATTGGTCTTGACCTTACCCAGGTTCGCAAGCCCGGTGACGATATGGTCGATGGAGCCATCGGCCTTGCGCACGATGCGGTCGGAGTACAAGTCCGGTTGCTCAAACACCGCCGACTCCGGGAATTCAGCAATCTGGTTGGCGATTTTGATCCACCAGAAATCCAGGCCTACCGACAGGTTAGTGACCGGCTGGTAGACAAAGCCCAAGGTCACGTTGCGCGCGGTTTCGGGGCTCAGGCTCTGGTTGCCGCCATTGCGGCTGAAGAACTGCTGCGCACAGTCGCGGTTGGCCAGGCCGCCATTGCTCGGCCGGCCACCGGCGCACAGGCGCGGATCGTTGTAGTTGGCCACCGTGAAGGTGGTGAAGTTCGGGTTGTACAACTCATACAAGGACGGTGCCCGGAAGCCTTCGCTGTAGGCGCCACGCACCACCAGCTCGCGGAACGGCTGGAACCGGAACGAGTATTTGGGGTTGGTGGTGTTGCCAAAGTCACTGTACTTGTCATGGCGCAACGCGGCAGAGAGTTCCAGGCTGTCGAGCACCGGCACATTCACCTCGGCGTATTGCGCCGACACGCTGCGGTCACCCGCCACCGTGGCGGCCGGGTCGACGCCCAGGCTTTGCACATTGGCGGCAAAGTCGGCGAAGTCCTGGTGGAAGTCTTCCTTGCGGTATTCACCACCCAGCGCCAGCGCCGACGGCCCCGCGCCGAACCAGTCGCCAATGTCGCGGCTGATGCGCCCATCGATGCTTTTGACCCGGCCCACAGCGGTGCCGTAATCACCATCCACGCCACTGGCATCCAGTAATGCACGGCCGTCGGCTGACTGCGGGCCGAACGGGTTGATCACGCCGGTATTGATGCCGCTCGCCACCGCGCGGTCATCCACATAGCCGCTCTGGATCGCGTTGGTGACTTTGTTCTGGTTGTAGGCCGCGCCGACGTTGTAATCCCAGCCCGCCAGGGTGCCTTCGAAGGTCAACAACAGGCGCTGGCCGACGTTGTCGTCTTCATGCTTGCGCGGGCCCACTTCGCTTTCGCGCCAGTTCACATCCACCGGTTGCGTGGGGTCCAGCGCAAATTGGCTCGGGCCTGGGGTGATGCCGTTGCCAGGGTAGTACGGCGTGCCGGGTTGTACTTGCAGGCCTTGCAGCAAGCCAGGGCCGATTTGCGTGCGGTTAAGGTTGCGCGCCCAAAAGTATTCGAGGCTCACGGTGTGGTCGTCGGCCAATTTGCCGCTGGCCTTGCCGAAAAACGAGGTCTTTTCGGTTTCCGGCACCAGGTCCAGGTAGCTCCACAGCGATTGCCGGCAGATGCCACTGCGCGAGATCAAGCCGGGGGCATTACAGCCGGACGCCGCCAACGGGTTGCTCGCGTTCGCGCCCTGGCTGTAGTTGGCCGGTGAGGCGATGCCCGACGAATAATCCAGGCCACGGCCCGGCTGGTAGTTGTAGGTGTAGTCGCGGTCTTTGGCCTTGAGGCTTTGCTGTTTGTCGTGACTGACCACGCCGAACACGTTGAAGCGGTCCTCTTCCAGGTCGCCAAAGCCCCAGCTACCGCTGAAATTATTGGTTTCGCCGCCGCCGGAACGGGTTGGCGTGCTGCCGCCCAGGGTCAGTTGGCCGTCGGTCACGCTTTTTTTGGTGATGAAGTTGATCACCCCGCCGATGGCGTCCGTGCCATACAGCGCCGAGGCGCCATCGCGCAGCACTTCCACGCGGTCGATGGCGGCAAACGGGATGGTGTTGAGGTCGACACCCGAGCCGTTGATTGCATTGGTGGCGTTGTTGGCCAGGCGACGACCGTTGAGCAGCACCAGGGTTTTGTTCGGGCCGATACCGCGCAAATCGGCAAAGGCCGCCCCACCGCTACTGGAGCCGATCGAGCGACCGGAGCCGACCGAGGACTGGTTGGCGGATATACGGCTGATCAGTTGCTCAGTGCTGGTGACACCCTGTTTTTTCAGTTCTTCGGTGCGCAGGATGGTCACCGGCACAGCGGTTTCCGCATCGACCCGGCGGATGGCGCTGCCGGTGACTTCGATGCGTTGCAATTGTGGAATGACCGAGGGGCTTTCCACGCCGGTCGCGACTGAAGCAGTGGCGGCTGGCGGCGGTGCGGCGCTCAAGACGATGCCGCTGGCGCTTTCGCTGTCCTGCAAATCAGTGCCTTGCAGGGCGATTTGCAAGGCCTCGCCAGCACTCAAATCGCCCTTGATTGCCGGCGCATTCAGGCCGCTGACCAAGTGTTGCTCAAACGATATCGGCTTGCCGCTTTGCTGGGAAATGCTCAGTAGGGTTTTGTCCAGCGAACCGGCCGGAATATCCAGCGGCGTGGCGACCACGGTGCCGGTGGCGACCGTGGCGGCGAGGCTGAGTAAAAAGCGTGTGTGTCGTGGCGTAGGCATGCGTCGAGGGCTCCCTGTCCTTTGGTCTGGGTATGCAGGGTTGTGCGGCGGCGCCGAGGTTTTTATAGGGCGCCGGTTAGACCGTTAACGCATGTCCTTATGCACTCATTTGCCGAAGTGGTAACTCACGTCCAACCAGACTTGTCGGCCGTAAGGGTCGTAGTTGCCGACCGGGTAGTACGGCCACGCGGAGTCATCATGCTTGTAGGTGTTGAACAGGTTATTGACGGTCAGGCCGATGCTGGCCGCGTCCGTGACCTGGTAGCGGGCACTGGCGTTGAAGGTGGCCCACGGCGACAAGCGCCCGGTGCCCGCGCCGTTGGTCACACTGCCATACCGCAGGCCCGTCAGGGTGGTAGTGAGACGTTGGTAATCCCAGGTCAGGCTGGCGTTGACCTTGCTGCGCCAGTCGTAGAAGTTGGTGCTGCTGCGCACGTTCTGGGTTTGCGCCTCATCCGAGTCCTTGAGGTAGTGGGACAGCACCAGGCTGTAGCCGATCACCGAGCTGAACGCGCCGTACTCGCCGGCGCCCCAGCGGATATTGCTCTTGAGGTCCAGGCCGCTGGCCCGCTCGCTGGCGGCGTTGATGGCATTGATATGCACCTGTTGCAACTGGTTCGGGTCGACGGCGGCGTTGCCAGCGTTACGTTGCACACGCGCCAGCACATCGGCGCAGGTGGTGGCGTCGAGAAGGCCGTTGCGGCATTGGTCTTCCTGTTGCAGCAGGCGGTTGATGTCGACGGTGGTCAGCAGGTCTTTGATCTGCACGCGCCAGAAGTCGGCCGACACATCGAACTGGCGCGACGGCGACCAGACCACACCATAGGTCCAGGATTTACCACGCTCAGGCGCAAGGTCCGGCGTGCCGCTTTGGGTGTAGTCGACACGCCCGCGATTGCACGCGCTTTCGATGCCCTTGCTGCAACCGTAGTAGTCGATCTGGTCCGGCTTGTAGCCCCGGGTGTCGGCTTGGTAGATGTAGTTGAGGTCCGGCGCACGGAAGCTGGTGCCATAGCTGCCACGAAACAGCAGGCTGTTGATTGGCCGCCACTCAAGGCCCAGGTTGTAGGTTTTCTGTTGCTCGGAGCGACCACTGAATTTGTACTGGTCCCAACGCCCGGCGGCTGAGGCCAGCAGCGTGTCGGTGACGGGGATGCTGAACTCGCCGCCCGCCGCATAACGGTCGCGCGAGCCACCGGAATTCGAGGCTGGCGTGGTGTTGTAGAAGGTGCCGTCATTGAGCTGGTCATCCACATGCACGCTGTAGGACTGGCGCCCCACTTCGGTCACACCGGCAAACCCCACCGGCCCGGCCGGCAGGTCGAACAGGTCGCCGTTGATGTTGGCGCTGAAGGTCTGGGACACCGACTTGCTCTTTTGCACCAGGTTGCCGCGAAACTGCCGCCACTGCTCTTCGGTCATCGGCTGGTCGAGCCGCGAAGGGTCCGGGGCAAACACCGGGTGGCCATCCTGCGTGCCCAGTTGCGGCCCCAGGAAGTAATCGCGGATACCGCTCAGCGGCGTGTAACGGGTGGTGCGGTCGCTGGTGTATTCGGAGCGGTTGGCCGCCAGTTGATAACCCCAGTCGCTGTTGGCGAACTTGTCTTCAAGGCCGAGGGTGCCGGTCCAGGACAGCTCGCGCCATTTGCTGTTGTTGCTGGTCTTGCCGCCGATTTCTTCCGCGGCAAAATTGCGCGACCAGCGCTCCAGGTTGCCGGTGGTCTGGTTGATAAAGTCCGGTGAAGTGAAACTCGGCCCACGCGTGTTGTTCTGGGTGTGATCGAAGCCGAACATCAAGTCGGCAAACACCTTGCCGCTGTCGCTGAAGTGCCAGGTGCCGCGGGTGTAGCCGTCGTAGTTTTCCTTCTCAGCTTGCAAGGTCGAGTAGTCGTTGTAGTACTGGTTGGTGGTGCAGCGGTTGCCGGTATTGCCCAGCTTGCCGTTGTAGATACCGCCGTAGGCACCGCAACCGGGGCCCAGGTACGCACCGCTGTCGAGGTTGCGCCGGTAGCCGACGTTGACCGCCGGGCCGTCGGTCATAAAGCCGCGCTGGTTGCTCCAGATCGGCTGGCGGTTGGTCAGCTCCAGGCCGAACACGCCGTCAAAATCACCCCAGGTGTCGCCACCGCTGATTTGCAGGCGCTGGTTATCACCGCCGCCCCGCTCGGCATAACCACCGCGCACATTAACGTCCACGCCGCTGATCTTGTCCTTGAGGATGATGTTGACCACGCCGGCAATCGCATCCGAGCCATACACCGCCGAGGCGCCGCTGCTGAGGATTTCGATGCGGTCGATCATCACCGCCGGGATGTTCGCAAGGTTGGTGAAGTTGACCATGCCGTCGTAGGCCGTGGGGTAGTCGGCTACGCGCCGGCCGTTGATCAGCACCAGTGTGTGGTTAGGCCCCAGCCCGCGCAGGTTGAGCGCGCTGGCGGCCGGCTGGAAGGTGTTGCCGTAATCTTCGCCCTGGGTCATGCCGGTGTTCTGGGTTTGCGAGGCGATGGCGTCGTAGACGTTTTTGTAGCCCCGATTGGTGATCTCTTCGCTGCTGATCACCGTTACCGGCGACGGCCCTTCGACTTGCGCGCGGGCAATACGCGAGCCGGTGACCACGACTTTTTCCAGGGCCACATCGCCGGGTACTTTGGCCGCCACGGCGGCAGGTTTGACGCTGGCAGCGGGCGCCTTGGCGACCCGATGCAGCACCCAACCGCCGTCGCCACTCGCCACGGCATCCAGGGCTGAGCCGCGCAGCGCCTGCTGCAACGCTTGCTCGGTGGTGAAGCGGCCGCGCACGGGCGCGCTGATGAGGCCCTGCACCAGGTCTTGCTGGAAGGCAATGTTCTGCCCGCTGCGGCGCGACAGATCAAGCAGTGTCTGGTCAAGCGGGCCGCTGGCGATATCAAAGTCGAAGGTGCGAGCCTGGGTGGCAGCGACCGGCGCCGGCTGCCCGAAGGCGATGGAGCCATGACCGGTCAAGGTCACGCCAATGGCCAGGGACAACGCCGCCAGCGTTGAGCGGCTGAGGTGTGTGAATTGCATGGTTGAGCTTCCCCATCAGTGTTATGCAGTTGATGGGTTGAACAACCAATCAGTGATTTTTATAGGCCGCCGTTAGGCTAAAAAAGCATGGATTTATAACGCTGCGACAGCGCGCTTGCAGGTGGATAAACCTCTGCCTGCATTGGGGTGTGCAACAACCTTGGGGTTTTTATAGGGCACCGAGAAATTATTTTATCGGCGCTCAATGCTGACCCAATACGGGCTGTGATAATCGACCTGCACCGGCAAGGATTTGGCCAGCAGTTGCAGCGCGCTCTGGCTGTCGTCCAGCGGGAAGATCCCGCTCAAGCGCAGGCTCGCCGCTTCGGGGCTGACGCGGATAATGCCGCGCCGGTAGTCACGCAGCGCCTCCACCACTTCACCCAATGAACGGTCGCGTACCTGCAGCAGGCCTTGCGTCCAGGCCGCCTCGCCACCACTGGCGGCTTCAAGCTTAAGGATGCCTTTTGCGTTGAACGTGGCTTTCTGACCGGCGTTGATGACCTGCACGGCGCCGCTACGTGTGGTGATCTGCACCTGGGAGTGCAACATGGTGATCTGCGTTTGGCCTTCGCCCTGCTGCACCAGGAACCGCGTGCCCAACGCGCGCATACGGCCTTGTTCGGTCTCGACAATAAACGGTCGCAGGCTGTCCTTGGCCACGTCCACCAGCAGCTTGCCATCGAGTAACTGCAATAGCCGTTGCAGCGGGTCGAACTGCGTCACCACCTTGCTGCGCGCATCCAGGCTCAAGGCGCTGCCGTCTTCCAGCGTGAGGTTTAAACGCTCGCCCGTGCCAGTGCGCAGGGTTCCGGGTGGCAGCCAGGTGTCGGACAGCCGCGTGACGATACTTGCCAGAGAAGCGAAGCCAGCCAGCGCCAAGGTCGTGCGCAAAAAACTGCGACGGCCCGAAGGTGCGTTCAAAGTGTGCAGCAAGTTCTCGCGGGGCATGCGCCGCAGGCCTTCGTTGCCGAGTATCGACAGGCCGCTGCCCATCCTGTTGAAGACTTCGGCGCGGCGTGGGTCGCCCTCGCGCCAGCGGCGAAAGGCATTCTGTTCCTGGGTACTGGCATGCCCCGATTGCAGTAATGCCATCCACTGCGCCGCCTCCTCGATCATGGCCTCATCGGCTACGGTGCTGCTCATGGCTGCGCCATCGCCAGGTAGCAGCGCTTGAATGCATCGGCCATGTACTGCTGCACCCGGCTGACCGAAACGTCCAGCCGCTCGCCAATTTGCGCATAGGTCAAACCATCCAGCTGGTGATACAAAAACGCCGCCTTGGCCTTGGCCGACAACCCGTTGAGCAAACGATCGACCTCAAGCAGCGTCTCGATCAACAACAAACGCTCCTCCGGCGACGGATGCACCAACTGCGGCGCCTGCGCCAGCGCTTCCAGGTAGGCGCGTTCCAGGTCTTGGCGGCGCCAGCCTTCATACATCAGGCGCCGCGCAATGGTGGTCAACAACGCCCGGGGTTCGCGAATGGCCGTAGGGTCCGGTAACGCCAGCACCCGTAAAAAGGTTTCCGCAGCGATGTCCTGCGCCCCATGCGGGCAGCCCATCGCCCGGCCAACGCGCGCGCACAGCCAGCTGTAGTCACTCTTGAACATCTGGCCAATCAGACCGAAGTGCAGGTTCTGATTCACACCCATTGCATGCTCCATGCGGATAACGGCCATAGGGCCTTGCAGTCGAGAGCGATGAAAAGTCATCGCAGGAAAGGCGGACTTTGCATGAAGGGGGTATAGGTTAGGAAAGAATAAAAAATTGCAAAGCGCTTTGTAATTGGCATATGCAAAACAGACCGCAGGGTCATGCTCGGGAAATACAGTCTGCCGCGATTTTTATTGTTTTTTCCCGCGCATTCCCCTCAACTACTGCCCTGCCCTCACACGCGAGTACCCACCTTGGAACGCTACGAAACGCTGGTCATCGGCCTGGGCGCCATGGGTGCCGCCACGCTGTACCAATTGGCAAAAGCCGGGGTAAACGTCGCCGGTATCGACCGTCACTACCCGCCCCATACCTTTGGCTCCAGCCATGGCGACACGCGTATCACGCGGCTGTCGGTGGGCGAAGGTGCGCAGTACGTGCCCATTGTGCGGCGTTCGCACGCTATCTGGCGCGAGCTTGAGGCGTTGTCGGGGCAGGCGCTGTTTGAGCAGTCAGGGTTGCTGGTGCTCACCTCCCGTGATGACTTCGACCCCTGCGATGCAACCGACTTCACCTTGCGCACCATTGGCCTGGCGCAGGCCTATGGCATCGAACATGAGTTGTTGGACGCTGCGCAGATTCGCCAACGCTTCCCGCAATTTGCCCAGGTGGCGGACAGCGCCATTGGCTACTACGAGCCTGGCGGCGGCTTTGTGCGCCCTGAGCGCTGCATTGATGTGCAACTTACTTTGGCCGAACAACACGGCGCCACGCTGTACAAGGGCGAGACAGTAACTCATATCAGCTCTGATGCTCACGGCGTAACGGTGACCACCGACCGGCGCACGCTACAGGCCGACAAGCTGGTGGTGAGTGCCGGCAACTGGGCCGGCGGTTTACTCGGCGCGCCGTTTGATCGACTGCTCAGTGTTTACCGGCAACAGTTGTTCTGGTTCGCGCTTGAGGCCGGTGCAGATCTGGTGGGTAAATCGCCCACTTACATCCTCACGCACGGGCAGGATCAGACCCACTATGGGTTCCCGGCATTGCCCGGCGAAGGCAGCATGAAGCTGGCCACGGCGCAGTATCACACCACGGCCACGCCTGAAACGCTGGACCGCACTGTCTCGGCGGCGCAAGCGCAGGAGATGTACGAGCAGCAGGTCAAGGGCCGTATCGCTGGCGTGTCGGCCAACGTAGTCAAGTCGGCGGTGTGTGCCTACACCGTGACGCCGGACCACGATTTCATCATCGACAAACACCCCACGCTGCAGCACACCCTGGTGGTGTCGCCGTGCTCGGGGCACGGCTTCAAGCATTCGGCGGCGCTGGGTGAGGCGTTTGCGCAGTGGTGCATGCGCGGGTCGAGTGACCTGGACCTGTCGTCATTTTCCCTGAAGCGCTTTGAGGGCAAAAGCGCTTAAGAAAAGGCAGACACAGCACCTTGTGCCGGCTGCGCTGACTTATTTGGCGAATGCGTACTCGCCGCCCTGCTCCACCGCCTTGCGGTACGCGGGGCGCGCCTGGAAGCGCTGCACCCACGCCGCCAGGTTTGGATAGGCTGGCAACTTGCCTTGGGCTTTGGCGATTTCGCCGATAAAACTCATCTGGATATCCGCGCCGCTCAACTCATCACCGAGTAGATAAGGCGTGTCCGCCAGCACGCTGTTCAAATAGCCCAGGTAATTGGCCACTTCCGATTCGATACGCGGGTGCAGCGGTGCGCCCGCCTCGCCCAAACGACCGACGTAAAGGTTGAGCATCAGCGGCAACATGGCCGAGCCTTCGGCAAAGTGCAGCCATTGCACATATTTGTCGTAGGCGGCCGTAGCCGGATCGGGTTGCAAGCGGCCTTGGCCGTGGCGGCGGATCAGGTAGTCGATGATCGCGGCGGACTCAATCAGCACCAAAGCGCCGTCTTCGATCACCGGGGATTTGCCCAACGGGTTGATGGCTTTGAGTTCGGGTGGCGCCAGGTTGGTTTTCGGGTCGCGTTGGTAGCGCTTGATGTCGTAGGGCAGGCCGAGTTCTTCAAGCAGCCAGAGGATGCGTTGTGAGCGCGAGTTGTTGAGGTGGTGGACAGTGATCATGGGCAGCTCCGCAGGGTAGGCATAGGTATCTGGGCATAAGACTACGCCAGCACTGTGGAGTGCCCATGATTAATTCCGACAGCCCCTTCAGCAGAGGCTGCGCAGACGTACGGATCAGAGGACGGCAGTCAACCCCACCTCGGTCTTGAGGGCATTGGTCAAGGCGCCCATCGTTGCGTACCGTCTATCTTTCAACTGCGGCCAGCGCGTAATGAACAAACGTCCCGCCTCGTCCCTTTGAATCGGGGTGCTCACAATGTCTGCGCTTCGGGATCGGTGCACCAGATTGGCCTGAGTGGACGAGACGTGCTCGACCACAAAGTCGCCGACGTTTTTCAGGCGCACGCTCGGCACGGTATTGGCAGAAACAGCCGTCAGCGACAACTCACTTTTGAGTGCGTCGGTCAACGCCCTCAAGCTTGCGTAACGCCGCGTCTGCAACTGGGGCCAGTGCTCAATGAAGAACTGCCCCTTGTCGTTGATTTGAACAGGGCTGGAAGTGATAGCTCCACTGTTGGAATAGTGGACCACTGTGGCTTGCGTGCTGGAGGGCCGCTCGACCAGGAAGTCGTCGACACTTCTCAACCATGCACGGTCCGTCAGGTGCATATTACGTGGCGCAGAAGTGCCCGCAATTGCAACATCCACCTTGAAGTCGCTGCGTACGGCGAGCCCCTCGGGGGTGCCCACGCCGCCATCAAGAATTTCCCATTCGCCCCGATGCAGGGCGCGAGCATGGCCGGTGGCGACATCGCGTACCGTCAAGCTGACCGCATCCTGTAACTGTGCGATACCCGGGACACCGTGGAACATATCGGCGTGGGCATTCCCCATGAGCGCCACCCAGTTATGCGGGCCGAATGCCGCCTGGTCAGCCTTGATCACCTCATTGGCGAAATAGCTGAACATGTTCGCGCGGGCGTTGGGCGCCGACAAGCCTTTGGGGTGATAACTGGCCGTGCAATCGAGTGCCCGAACCCGTATTTTCGCTTTATTGGCGGCCTTGATCACTTGGGTGTAGGTGTTTTTTCCCGTGTAATTGAACATATGGCCACTGTCTTGCATCTTCAAATAACGCTTCAGGTTTTCCGGCATTTTTTTGGACACAAAATAGAGGTCCAATTCTGCTTGGTGCACATCGGTGAGCAGATGTTCAAGGTACAAGGTCTTGACCTCGTGCTCCGCCAAAACCTTCATGTAGTCGATCAGGAATTTTTTGCTCGACTGATGGCGATGAGATTCACTGATAATCAGGCCCCGCTTGAGCTTATACAGCTTGGTGAGAAACGCCGCGTTGTTGGTCGCTGTGGCCAAGTCGGTGAAGAGAGGCCTTGATGGTGGTATGAACGCGGCAAGCGCCTCTCTGGCGGTGTCATTCAATCGATTGCGGATGCTCTTAAAGGACTCGAACGCGCTTTTGAATGGGCCACCACCGTAGCGACTATCAAAGGCGCGGTGGATGTACACCATTTGGTCGAGGTCGGGTTTAAACGACGCGGCCATATCAAACTCGCTGAAATGGGACGCCGCCGTGGGCACCTGCAGACCCCTTGAAGGGCCGGCCGTTGGCAAGGTCTGTGAAGACGGCGCCACGCTCAGTTTATAGTCGCCTCTGGACAGCGCGACCGTGGACGTATCCGGCACGATACCCACTGCCTGCCCCAGATCCACATCCTGTACACGCAGGGCAATCGTATTTTGCAGATCGGCCAATCCCGGCAGCTCGTCGGCACTGCCAATGCGATTGTGATCCACCAGGGCGATCCAGCCCTCATCAGGCGGTTTTGTGCCAAGGGCTTTATGCGAATAGAAATTTCTGAGTTGGCTGCTGCGCGGGCTAAAGCGTTCGGCCGTCGAAAGCTCGAGCACGTGCTCCATATGGTAAGAGCTTGAAGCGTCTATACCCTCAATGGCGATTTTGTTCTTGTGTGCTTCCAACAGCAGCTTGCTGTAGGTAAAAGGCGCGTCCGCCCCCCAGCCCAGGGATTGGTCGACCCGTGCCAAGTGGGCCTCAACCTTTTTCAACGCGGCCTGAACATTGCCTTTGATCTCCCCGTTGATGATTTTAAGCTTGTTACGGAACACATCAGCCGGCAAGTTCTCGATGTGCAAGCGTTTGAGCCCTTGGGCGGCCAATGCCGGCAGGTTTTCGATCAATAGCTGCTTGCTGCCGACACTGTTGTTAGGCGCGCCAATGATCAATCGTTTCTGGAGTGGGAACAGGCTGGCAAGCACGTTGGTGGGGCTTGAGTCGGGCGCCAGTTGCGGTAAGTCCAGGCGGGCCGCACGTGCCGGGGGTGAAGCGAAGAATGCCTGCGCATCGTCGGTCAGCTGTTGCACCTGCCTGGCATAGCTTTCACGCAGCGGGCTCAGTTCGCTATAAATCCCACTGGGTACGGCCTGTGCGATCACGTCATCGGGATGCTCGGCGAGCCTGCGCACAAAATCCGGGTCGAGTACCGCTCTGAAATTCTTGCCTTGTGTAGCCTCGAACTCGTAGCGCGGCAGGGTCGGTTGTTGCTCCTGCAACAGCTGATACTTCCTGCGCCCTCCGCCCACAACCCCTGAGCGAACCCATTGGCCCTTGGCGTTCTGGTTGACCAGGCGCGAGGTGGAAAGCATTTGCCCGGTGAGTGGGTCATAGCGATAGAGCAAGTAACGGCCAATAGGGTCCGGGGTGCTCTTTACCCAAAACGCCTTGGCGTCGAACATCACCGGTTTCATGTCGGCAGGAATGCGCGGGTCAAGCTCCTTGAGCAGCGTGGCGCGGTTGGCCGCTTTAATCGCCGGCCGGATCGACAGTACGTTGAACGGGCCTTTGATGGCCTGACGGAAATCGAACAACAGCGCACCGCCCAGATTGGCCAGGTAGCCGATAAAGTGTTGCAGGGCGCCATGCTTATCGCCGTGGTGGTAGGCACTGATGCCGAGCATCGCATCCTTGAACGCCAGCAGACCACCCAGGCCCAGGCTCAACGCCGGAAACGGAATGGTGGCGATGGCGGTGACCAGTTCCACGCAGGTCCAGAAAATACCCATGATTTTTTCAGTGCGGTTGACCGTGGTGGCGGCCACATCATCGATTTTGCGCTGCAACACCATGTTGTAAAACTCGTGCCGCAGATCGCTCAGGGGATTGAGTTGGGCGATGGGGTCATGGCGTGCCGGGCTGGGGCTCGTGCGATCGATCGTCGCGGGCAACCCGGTGCGAGCCGCCTCCAGCAACTGCCTGATTCGGGTCTCGGACTTGACCGTCACTCGGCCAAGCAGATAGTCCGATACACCATCGACTTTTTTCAGCCAGTAATTGAACAGCTTCGCCTCACGCCAGGCGATCTCATCGGGTGCGTTGGGGGTGTACAGCAGAACAGGGTTATCCGCATGGCTGAACAGGTAGCAGCCCATGACCCAGTCGCCGTCAATCGCCAGCCGATGGACCTTATAGGTGTTGCGCATTGCCACCGTCGTGTCGCCAAGGCCATCGATGGCGCGTTCCAGCCAAGCCAGGTCGATGCGGGCGATATGACCGCGCAGGCAGCAGTCCAGCGCTGCGTGCTTCATCTGCAATTGGTTAATCGCCAAGGTGGCGTCACGTCGCTCTGCGTAGCCTGCGCTGCTGGCGCTTTGCAGCTTGGCGCGGACTTCGTCGGTATAGCGTTGGCCGATCCACACACCGGTGACCGATCGCGCCACGTTTTGCGCGGTCAGTGGGCTCAGGTCGACGCCTGCCGGCCCGCTGAAGGTGGCCGAGGTGGAGAATTTAGGGTCGATAAAGCCGACGTTGTCCGCGTAACCATCACGGTACAACCGGGTGTACGAGAGCGGCGCCGGCTTGCCCCCCAACAGCGGCCAGGGCGCCGACACGTAAACGCTGTCGGGGTCAATATCGTTCTGGCTGCGGCCCAGCAGCGTGTTCAGGCTGAGTTTGGCTTTCTCATGCACAAACGCGTTGAAGGCAATGAAGTTCGCTTCTGAATCGGGCCGGGCGTTATACACGCGCAAAGCGCCCGCCGCATCCTCGCCAAAGCCGGCCAGCCGCGCGCGATCTGCCGCCTCGGCCGAGCGATACCATAGAGGGGTGCTGTATTCGTAGTCATCCACGGCGATGCTATGCGAGTAAACAGCCATGGCCTCCAGGCATACCGTGTGCGAACACACCGGGCCGAATGTCACCTCTTCGTGCTCCATCGCGTCGGGTTTGTAGTTCAGCCCGGCGAGGAACGTGCTCATCTTCGGGCGAAAACGCAGCGGGCATTGTTCCAGCAGGTAGTCGCTCATGGTCCGGCCCTTGAGCCGGGTGTTGTCATCGACCCAGCCGATGATATGGGTCTGGCATTCACGCTCAGAGGTAAAGGCCACGAACTGTTGCTCACGGGGAGAGTCGGGCGTGCATAACAACAAGCGTCGCAACTGACCGTCTGCATCGTCCTCACGCAATAACCACAGGTCTTTGAGTTGCGCACCGTGCAACAGCACCGTCTGCGCGCGCAGGCGCTGGTTAGTGCCGGCCCGCAGGCTTTCGAACAAGGCGTAGTCAGGCTGGCTCAAATCGCCGCGCAAGCGCGCAATATAGGCCAACAGCACCAAACGTTGATCGAACAGCTCCCGGGCAGCCGTTTTGAGTTCCGGCTTGGCCTGCAGCTCTTTTTGCAGCGCGGCAAAATCCAAGCGCGGTTGCAGGCCTGGCTCGCGGAGTATGTCGAGCAGGCGTTGCGCGGTCAGCTCCATAGGCTGGCCACGCTCGGTGTTGCCGGTGTAGGCCAGGGTGGTGTTGGCCAGGAAGTCCGAGCCGGGCAGCTCGTCGCCGGGGTGCAAGCCCCAATAGCTCAGCTCTGCCAGGTTGCGCTGCTGCTCGTAGGTGCCGACGTTGGCGACCTTGCGTCGGGTGGTGATCTGCAGGTCTTGCAGGTCCAGGTCAACTATCTCCAGCTCTTCGTCCAGGTATTCGGTCAGCTGATAACTCGCCAAGGCCTGGGGTGAAGCGCCCGGGCCGAGCAAGTCGAGCAAGGCTTGCCGGGCCTGATTGTAGCCTTGGATAAAGCCGCTCAGGGTGGCCTGGGCCGCCGCGTCAGCGCTGCGATACCACTGCGGCAGGCTATTGTACAAACTGTGCTCGAGCAGCTGTTGCTGGCGAAATTGCAGGCGCAGTGACAAGTCCGGGAGCGCGGCCTTTACCGCGTTGTCCAGCGCGGTCGTGAGCAGTTCGGCATCGTGCAGCGGGTTGTCGGCCAGGCTCAAGACCAGGTCGATGTCTTGACGGCGCTTGTCGAGCAACGCGTTATAGGTGTGCTCAAACAGCGGCTCGCCCTCAATGGGCAGCAGTTGCAGGGGCCAGATATCGAATGCGTCCAGCGCCTGATATTGCAGCGGCAAGTGCCGGCTGAACTCTGCAAGGCCCGCCGGCGATGCCAGCAGCAGTTGGAGACCCTGGTCAAGTTCAGCCAGCGTGGCAAAAACCTCCAGGCCGCGATTTGGGGTAAATAACAGCACTTGGCCAAGGTCCTGCCCCGACGTCAGGTCGTGTGCGATGGGGCTGGATTTGCGCGTGAGAATAAAAGCCCCGGCAAACTCCACGACCTTATCCTGGTAGCTGAAATTGAGCGAGTACATACCGGGACGAAAGGCCGGGCCACGGGAGCAGTCTTCAATCATCAATTGTTCGGCGGGGGCCAGCAGGTAATCCCGCGCATCAAGGGTGGCCTGCTGTTCCAGTGCACCAAGCCCGGCCGTCAAGGTGATATAGCTCTTGCGACCTTGGCCTTCCACCGTGCTGGTTTCGTCCAGGCCTTGCAGGTTTTTGTTCAGATCACTCTTGAGTTTGGCAAGCAGTGTCTTGCCGGCTTCCTGAGTGAGGTCTGCCTCACTCAAACCCAGGTAAAAGCCGCGCGCAGCCTTCAGAAACTGTTCGTTGGCACTGATCAGCGCGGTGTTCAGTTTTTCCAATGCCAGCAGCTCAGCCGGCAATGCCACAGCAAGCGTGGTTTGAGTACGCAGGTCAGGGTTGATTTCGAGCAAGTGTGTACGTATTTGCTCAGGTGTTGGTAAGGCAGGTGAGGTATTCGACGTGCTCATTGGCACTGTCCTTATGCTGATGAAATGAGCCATCAGCATGCGACGCGGCACGCTCGTATCAGCGGTAGATATTCACGACGATTGTCAGGCGCTCACCGGTACATTACAGCGCCTCAGCCCAACCGGAACCGAGCGGTATTATCACTCAACGCCTGGCTGCCCTTACTCAACGTGTCCACGGCCTGGTTCACCGCCCGCGCACCGTCCAGCAGGCGCCCTGCTGCCTGGTCGACTTGCTGGATATTGCCACTGACTTCATCGGCCGTCGCCGCTTGTTCTTCCACTGCTGCCGCGATCTGCGCCAACGTGTCGGTGACGTTCTGCACGGCGCCGGCGATCTCGCCCAAACGAGCGCCAAGGCCGGTAACCGACTCGGCATCGGTCAGCGCCTGATCACACGCGGCGCCCATCAGCGTGACCGCTTGGCTCACCGTTGCGCGCAGGCTGTCGACCGTGCCGGCAATCTGCGCGGTCGAGGCTTGAGTGCGTTGCGACAGGCTGCGCACTTCATCGGCCACCACGGCAAAACCACGGCCCTGCTCGCCCGCGCGGGCCGCTTCGATGGCGGCGTTGAGCGCCAGCAGGTTAGTCTGCTCAGCGATGCCGCGAATGGTGTCGACCACCGACTGAATCTGCTGGCCCTGCTGGCTGACCTGTTCCAAGGCGTTGGCGGTGTCGGTGAGGCGCTGGTTGAGTTGCTGGATGCTCGCCGTAGTGCGCTGGCTGTCGCGGCTGCTGTCTTGGGCGATGCGTCGTGTGTGCTGCGCGCTGCTTGAGGCCTGCTCGCAGCTCTTGGCCACACCCATCGAGGTGGCGGCCAATTGGGTTGCGGCGGCCGCAATCTGACTGATTTGGTGTTGCTGGTCTTCGACCTCGGTGAGAGTGCTGCCTGACTGCGCGTTAAGTGTGAGTACGGCAGAACCGAGTTGCTGGGTTTCGTGGTTGACGCCCAGCAGGCTGGTGCGCAATTGCACCACCGCAACGTTGAGCGCACGGCTGATGGCCGCCAGTTCGTCACGGCCTTCTACCGCCACCTCCACGCACAGGTTGCCGTCGCGCAAAGACTCGGCCAGCGTGGTGATGCCACTGGCACTGCGGCGAATCGAGGCTTGCAGGCAGATAAACAAGTACAGCGCGGCCAGGGCCAGCAGGCTGAACGTCGCCGCCACCGGAATAAAGTGCTGGAGCGAGCGCTCGCGGTAGTAACTCAGGCGCGCATCCAGTGAGTTCAGCGACTGGCTGCGCAATGCCCCCAACGCGCCCAACATGCTGTCGACGCTGCGGTCGAAGGCGGCGGTGTCCAATTTGATGGTGCCGCCAAACACGCCGTCGTCCAAGGTCTTGAGTTGGTTGTCCAGAAGCAGCAGGCTGCTGTCATATTGCGCCGTCCACGGCTCTATCCCGGGATATTGCTTGGCTTTGAGCGAAGCGGCGGCCTTGGCCAATTGGTCGCGTGCATCGCCGATACGGCCGCGCAGGTCGCGCATCTGCAAGCGGCTTTGCAAGGTGAACTGCCCCGAGGCGATGGACGACTGGCCAACACTGGCCGTGCGCCCGATGCGCTCGATCAAGTCCGGGGTGTGCTGGGTAGAAATCTGCATCAACAGGTAGGTTTCCAGCCACGGGTCGAGGATCAGGCCAGTGTCCAGGGTGATTTGCTCGCGCAGGGTTTGCAGTGCCGTCAACGCGGCAGTGAAACGGTCGTAGCCGTCCGGCCACCAGCCCACGGTGCGCAAGGACTGAGTGTCCATGCCCTTGACCGCCGCCTGCAACGCCTCGAAACGCGCCAGCGTGTCGGCGCTGGCATTGCGGGCTTTGAGCGCCTCACCCAGGGCTTGCAGGCTGTGCATAATCATCGGGTTGCCAGCATCCACGTTGTCCATTGCAGCCTGGGCGGCAGGGGTTGGGGCGTGGAGGATATCCAGTGCTTTCCAGCGCGCGGCCAGGTTACGTTGCGCAGTTAATTGGCCATCGAGCGTGTCCAGGGCCAACAGTTGGTGCACGCCGGACTGCTCGCTGGATATCACGGTCAACTTGTCGCGATAGTCCGCGCCAATCATCCAGAGGCTCCCGGCCAAGGGCAGCATGAACAGGAAAAACAGCACCTGGAACTTGCGCGCAAAACCGAAACGGCCGAGCAAATGGATACCGGGTGATAGAAGAGTGTGCATGCCCGACCGCTCCCTGAAACAAACTGAAAATGACTAGAAGCAAAATGCCATGTCATTGATTGAGAAGGCCCAAGCAAGATACGGGCCGTTACGGTTGTACTGGAGATAGGCGCCCTGGCGATGAACGCGTGATGGCTCGCGCACAAAAATGGGGCGAAAACACTCACTGGCGAGCACACCATTGTCACCGTGCGCCTCCCTGGTAAAAAAATTCAATATCCGCCTAAAGCATGATGGCACTTTGCCGATATCGCTTCTAAGATCACGCCTCCACCGCCTTACCCAAAGATGTTAACTTCAAAATAATCAAAGGGATATTGATATGCCGCTTCCCCTCATCCTCGGTGCAGCCGCCCTGGTCAGCGCCGCTTATGGCGCAAAGAAAGGCTATGACGGTTACCAGAAACATTCCGAAGCCGACGAGATCGTCAATAGCGCCAAACAGCGCTATGACATCAAAAAGCGCGCTTTTGACGCGCAAGAAACCGCCACAACCTCGGCATTGAGCGTACTGGGCGAAAAAGAGCTGCAAATCGGTAAAAGCTTTAACGAGTTCAAAACCCTCGCCGACTCGCTCTTGCAGCAGTTGAACGCCGGTCGCCAGAACAAGCTGGAAATCAACATTCCCAAGCACAAGCTGCAAACCATCTCCAACTACAGCTACACCGCCATCGGCGTGCTGGGTTCTGCCGCCGGTGCCGGTGCTGCCGGGGCGGCTGCAGGTTTCGCGGTGTACGGCGGGGTGATGGCGCTGGGCGCAGCGTCTACGGGCACAGCGATCTCGTCGCTGGCGGGCGTTGCAGCCACCAACGCGACGTTGGCAGCCATTGGCGGCGGCTCGCTGGCGACCGGCGGCCTAGGCATGGCGGGCGGTACGGCTATTCTCGGCGCCGCTGTGGCCGGGCCGGTACTGGCCATTGCCGGATGGGCTTATGACAGCCACGGTGAAGAGGCACTGAAAAACGCGCGCAAGGCCAGCCGCGAAGTGGATCAAGCCATTGAAAAACTGCTCAAGGCAATCGAGCACCTCGATGCGACCGAAACCTATGTTCACAGCATCTGGACCACGCTCATTGCGCTGTTCGAACAGTTCAACCAGTACTTCGAAAGCCTCAAGGGCATCAACAGCGTCATTGAGGATGCCAAAAGCCGCAACGCCGACGGGCAGGCTGAGTTGAAGCGCTTTGGCGACACCATCATGCTGACCATCCAGAACGGCTTCGCCCTGGCGTCCATCCTGGTCAACGTGATCACCACGCCGATCTTCAAAGTCAAAAAGGTCGACGGCAAGCCCGTGCTGAACGAGCAAGGCGTGCCAGAGATGGAGACGGACGCGCACGGCTCCATGATGTTGAACAGCACCCAACTGGACGACGTACTGAGCAACGCCGACGCCCAAGCGCAACAATTCAAGAAGGCTTGATGCGCTCAAGGGGAGCGCAGAGCGTTCCCCTTTCATTACTCCCCCTCGTTTGTCATGGATGCCATCATGCACGCCGCCGCGCAGGATTTCCCTTGGGCCGAAGAGCTCGAGAACACCGTCATCACCAGCCTGGTCACCAGCTTTGGCTTGGACTTTCTTCTTTTCAAGGACAAGCGCGGGGGTGAAGTCGACACCGTGCACAATGTTCGCGCAGGTATTTGGGCCACAGAGGCCGAACAGCAGCGGTACGAGCAGCAAAAAAAAGACTATGACTCGACGCTTTATCACTCAGACCCAAACTACAAAGCGACCGGCCTGAAAGACAAACTGAGTCAGCAGGCAGGCACGCTGCACGACCCCTACCGTAATGTAGTCATGGGCAAGGGCGAGACGAGAAACCTTGACCATGTCATCAGCGCCAATGAGATCCATGGCGACGCAGGGCGCATCCTCGCAGGGCTCGACGGTGTGACACTGGCCAACCAAAGCAGCAACCTGCAATCGACCCAGGAAACGGTCAACAAGTCGAAGAAACAGTCGTCCATCAATGACTACCTGAACCATTTGCCGAGCCTCATCACCGGCCATGAAAAAGACCTGGCCAGAGATCGCAAACGCCTTGAAACCTTGCCACGCGGTACGCCTGAGCAACAACACAAGGCACGCGTACTCGCGGATAACATTCGCAAGAGCGAAGACAAGATCCGCGAGCTAAAAGCCATCGATCCCGATGAAATGCGTAAACGCGACAAAGCCGCCCGCGCGCCCTACGACCAGCAAATCAACTACACGTATTACACCAGCAGCAAATTCCTGCACCAGACGGCCGCCGCGTCCGGCGTAGCCGGGCTGAACATGGGCACGCGCCAAATGCTCGGGCTGGTGATGGCAGAGATCTGGTTTGAACTGCGCGACCAACTGCCTACGCTGCTCGACAAGATCAAGCACAACTTCAGTTTCGAAAGTTTTATCGAAAGCATCAGCGAGACGCTCCAAGGTATCTGGCGACGGGTGCAAGCGCGCTTCAATGAGTTTCTCATTGCCTTCAAGGACGGCGTGTTCGCGGGCATTTTGGGCAGCATCACAACGACGCTGTTCAATATCCTGGCAACCACGCAATTGATGGCGATCAAGATCATTCGCGAGGTCTGGGGCCAGTTGGTCAAAGCCATCAAACTGCTGATTTTTAACCCAGACCAGCTGGCGTTTGTTGACCTGTGCAAAGCCGTGATTTCATTGATGTCGCTGGGCTCCGCCACAGTGGTCGGTTCGCTGGCCTATGCGCAATTGCTGCCACTGTGCAATTTCCCGTTCGGCAGTGAACTGGCAGCCTTTGCCAGTGCGCTGGTCACAGGCGTGGTTACCCTGGGGCTCAACTATTTCATGCTGCACAGCAGCGTGGCGAAAAAGCTCTGGGCGTTTATCGAGTCGGTCATGCCGCACGCCGGCCTGGTCCGGGACTTCCAGGCGATCAACCTTGAACTCGACCGCTATCTGGCCGAGTTGAGCCAGTTGGAATTCAACCTGGATGCCGATGAACTGGCAGAGTTCGCTGAAGAACTGATGGCCTGTAACAACGAGTTGCAACGCAACGTCGTGCTAAGCCAGGAGCTGGCCCAGCGCAACGTCGCCGTGCCCTTTGAAATGGGGAATGCCGACAGTACGCGCCAGTGGCTGGCATCGTTGATCTGAGTATGCAGGCCTTTCCCTGCACCCAGTGCGGCCTGTGTTGCCGCAATGTGCACCTGGCGCCCGAAACCCGCTATCTCGATCGCGGTGACGGCGCCTGCACGCACTACAGCGAGGCTGACAAAGGTTGCTCGGTGTATGCCGAGCGGCCCGATATCTGCCGGGTCGACCGCCAATATGAGCTCAATTATGCCGCCCTGCATACCTGGGATGAATTTGTGGCGCTGAACCTTCAGGTTTGCCGTTTGCTGGAAGAACAAGCGCAGCCCGTTCGGTGGGTCGCCGACGCGACGCCTCTGTAGCCACCTCACACTTTCCCCTATTACCTGCATCAAGGAGCGGGCCATGCATCGCGATCAATACCTGGGCAAAAGCGCGCCCATTACAAGTCATGTGGTTCAGGATTTTGTCGATTGGCTAGCGACTCACTTGCATCACACCTCGTTGTTTGCGCACCAGTACACCGATCGTCGCAGCCAGTGCATCCGCTCATTCAGCAGCCTGGATGACGCCTGCGCGAAGTATCACTGGCCACACCAAGGCGCGCTGGGTACCCCAGCGGGTGTCTGCCTCACCAGCAGTGATGTGACGCTGACGGCGCTGGGAAATGCGTTGAAAAGCGGCCTCGCTCGAAAGAGCGATCAATGCACGCTAATAGCGGCCTCGGGCATCATGAAGTGGGGCGGCATTTCAGCGGGCAATGTGCGCTGGCTGACCAACCACAGCAGCGGCCTGTCTGATCTGCTTGAGTTAACGGCAGCCGCCTTTTCCGGCAACAGCCTGGCGGATCCGGTGTTATTGGATACGCACCTGCGCTTCAATGCCGGCATGACCAAGGTGTACTCGTTGCTGGTCAACGACTTCATCATCTATGACAGCCGAGTCGCCGCCGCACTGGGCTGGATCGTGGTGAAATATTGCCAATACCGACAGCTGGCAACGGTGCCCGCCGAACTGGCGTTCCCGTGGGCGCCTGCCAAGGAGGGGCCTACCGCAAAGTGGCGCAAAAACCGTAACCCGGCTAAAGGCAATCTGCAGTTCCCTGGCCTGACTGGCGCGGTACAGCACGCCCACTGGAACCTCAAGGCCAGCTGGATCCTGGCCGAGGTGCTGGCAAACGCCGGCGCTGGCGCGTTCACCGATGCAGGACCCATTGCGCCCTTGCG
This sequence comes from Pseudomonas sp. ChxA, assembly GCF_030263855.1. Classification (NCBI taxonomy): domain Bacteria; kingdom Pseudomonadati; phylum Pseudomonadota; class Gammaproteobacteria; order Pseudomonadales; family Pseudomonadaceae; genus Pseudomonas; species Pseudomonas sp. ChxA. Next base: position 2,286,505 of record NZ_JARPMK010000001.1, on the reverse strand, counting down.
TCGACTTGAAGCGGCCTTGTTCATGATCGGCTATGACCTTCCCCACAATGGCACGTCGAGCTCGAAAACGGGTATGCCCGCCAAGGCATTACCCACCGACATGAACGAGTGTTTCACGATTGCAAAACAGAAACGGTTTTTCTATGCCATTGACCAAAATGGCATTCGAATGGGCAATGGCCGCCGCCATTCCATCGCGCAAATAAACAGCCTGCTGACGGCGTTGTGGAAAGCCTTCGGCAACAATTCCTTTCCCTTGGCGAACAGCGCCACCAAGGTGCGTGCCTTTGAGGCGCCCTACGGCATCGGCGCGGCCTACTACGAAATAACCGAGCGCAAAGGCAACCCACCCGATACCAGCTCGCTGGCTGCTGCCCTGCATGAGATAGGCGCTCTGTCCTATACGCCGCAAGGGCCGAACAACTGGTCGATCAACATCACCCAATTGGCCCTCACGCCTGTCGGAAAAGCCCTGGATATCAGCGCCCTGATCCAGCACGAAATCGGCCAGAACGACTTACTCTGAACCCGGCCGCGAGCGCGTCACCCACGCGCTCGCGCCCCCTCTCAGTCATACAACCAAGGCTTCAACTCCTTGAGGTTGGCGACCACGATTTGCTGCGCTTCCGGCTTGGGGTTGAGGTTCTTCGGATCAATCTGAAAGCGGTGCAACACGTACTTCACCAGGGCCTGGCGGCTGTGGATCTCGAGCTTTCCATCGACCATGCCGAAATCGGTCTGGATGATGTCCTTCTGCGCCGGGCTCAGGCGTTCATCGGGTTTGATGATCACCGCGATGATGTTGTTCCAGTCATCGTCGGCCGCAATGCCGTTGTCTGACTCGTGATCATGCAGTTCCGGCACCCCACGCAAGCGACTCAAGACAAAATCGCGGTAGCTGCGATTCTTCTCGCAGTACGCCCGCACATGCCAACGCATGCCGGTGTAGATCAGCGTGTGCGGGGCAATTGTGCGGCCCTCAGGGTCCGGTGCGTTGAGTGATACGTAGTCGATATCCAGCCGCAAGCGCTCGCGACACGCCTTGAGCAAGGGCCGCAGGATTTCGGGCTTGATCGAGCGGTCCGGCACCTGCAACACCTTGGTGTGTGCATACGCCAGGGCCAGCCCTTCGACGTGGGGCATACGCGTATGAGTCTGGTTCAGCAGGTGCAGGTACGCAGATGCACTGTCTTCAATGAACAGCGGCGCAAAGTGTTTGCTGGGTACGTAGCCCTTGATCTGCTTGTCATATGTAAGATTTTTAGGCGCATGTTCATTGATGTAGGTGTTGATGTCCTTTGACGCCTGCTGCCGGCTGATCCCAAAGCTCTGGATCAAGTGCCCCGTGGTCAGGCGGCCTTCCCACCAGGCAACGGTCTCGATCAAACGATAGCGAAGTGCCAGGTCCCAGCGCACCTGCTGGAGCTTTTGTTCACGTTTCATGGCCTCTCCATCTGCATGAATTATTTACCTGTATAAGTCTACATTCTATACGTGTCGCAATTCACTACATATCATTGCCGAGTGTTAGACACCCACGCAATGAGCAAAAGGACAGTGAAATGACAACGTCGGACGTTGTAGCGACAGGCGCCCTGCTGGTGATGACGGCAGTAGCAGTGTTGATGCTGGTTCAGTACCTGAAACTTCAGGATATCTGGCAGATGATCGTCGACTGCAAGACAGCCACCCGCTGGGCAAAGATCTGGGAAATGGAAAACAAGGAACTGCGCTCGGCCCTGCGCGCCGAGAAAGAACAGGTCGACCAGTTGCAAAGAAAAGTGCAGCTGATTCAGCCGCCAACGCCGGTGGATTCAAACACCACCCCTTGCCCTTGAGGCCGACCCGCAGGACTTACAGACCCCGCATGTACTGGCTGAAATTATTAATGTGATCATCCAGATTATCCTCAAGCATCATCCGGTACTGCTCACAGAAATACTTCAGCATCGCCTCGCGGGCCTCGGCCATCTCGGCGCCGGACTTGAAGTTGCGGGCGCTGGCCCAGGCATTGAAGCGCGTGGTGCCGAACATCATCGAGGCACTGACCTCACCGAGGTTTTCACAGGTCTTGAGCTGCTCGTTGGACAGTTCGATATGCGCGTCTGCGCGGTCGTAGAAAGCTTGGTCGGTGGTCTCGGCCATGACAGGGTTCCTGGGTTACAAAATAAGGCGGCTATTGGAGCATATTCGAGGGCAGCAAAGCAGGCGCCTCCCACTGGGAGACGCCTGGTGCTTCACGCCAACGCCAGCACCAACCGCTCAAGCCCGATACCGAAGCCCGCGCCTTCACGGTAAGCGCCGCCGCCCACGACTTGCTGTTGGGCACCCAATGTCGGGCAGCGCACCTCGAAGCCGTTGCCCTCCAGGTAGTAACTCAGCCCACGCTGCACGGCCAGGTTCAGCGCATAGTCGAGCCCCAGCGTGTCCAGAAACCCTGTACACAGGGCCTGGCTGCGCAGCAGCGCCAACCCGGGATCAGGGCTGAGAATCTCCAGCCCCAGTTGAGTGAACTCACGATAACGGCCGGCTTGCGGCCGCTCATAGCGATAACACCGCGCCACGTAAAAAAACATCGCCGCCGCGCGGCCGTCGAGCAAGCTGGCGTTGCGCTCCTGGAACAGCGCGGTGGCTTCCGGGATCAGGCAACACTTGCGGCCCGCCTTGTCGTCGAAGGCCCACATCTGCCCGATGATTTCGCTGCCGCCGGTTTTTTCGATAAACGTGTCCTGGCCCCACAGGGCCGGCACGATGACTTCTTCAGCGCCCGCTTCGATGAAGGTAGCTCCGGAAACGGCCTTCTACTTCACGCATCGTTGCGGCTTCTTTGCCGATGACCATTCGGGTTCCACGTAGCATTGTCATGGGTTGAATCTCCAGTGTTTGCAGGCAATAAAAAAGGCGCCATAGGCGCCTTGGGTGGGGTTCATTGAGTGATCAGTGGGTCTGGTCAATCAGTGAGCGCAAGCAACCACGGCACCTGAAGGAAGGTCCGTGATGATGATGGCGGTTGCTTTGCGAAAATTGATTCATGGGCAGATCCTTGCACACCCGTAGGAAAAGTTACAAGTCACTCACGCCAGCAGCTCGGTAATCCAGTGCGCCTGCCGGGCAATTTCTTGCAGCTTTTGCTCCGGCACTGCCTGGCGGGCTTGTTCAAAACTGGCCAGGGTCTTGTGCTTCTGGCGCAGCATCCGCTGCCACTTGGCCAGGAACTCCGGGCTGCGGGCTTGCATTTGCAACGGGCCGAAGTACAGCTGCTCATCGGTGTAGGTCACGGCGCCTGTGCGCTCGGCCACGATGATCTCGTAGTAAAAGCGGTTTTCCCGCAACAGCTCTTCGCCAAGGATGCGATAGCCGTTATCCATCAGCCATTGGCGCAAGGGTTGCTCACCGCCATTGGGTTGCAGGATCAGGCGTTCCTGGCCGCTGAGGTGCAGCTTGCCGTTGTGGAGGATGTCGCGAATCGTCTCGCCGCCCATGCCACAGACGCTGATCGCGGTGATCCCATCGCCAGGCTCAATCGCCGCCAAGCCGTCGGCCAGGCGCACGCTGACATGCTGCTCCAGGCCATTATCGCGCACGGTGCGTTGGGCTGCGTGAAAGGGCGTGGTTGCAACTTCCCCCGCCACCGCGGCCGTGATCACGCCCCGGCGCATCAAGGCCACCGGCAGGTAAGCGTGGTCCGAGCCGATGTCGGCCAAGCGTGCGCCGACAGGTACGTTGGCGGCCACGCGCTCCAGGCGCATGGACAATGTGTGTTCGTTCAACGGTGGTTCCTTGTCATTCCCCGGAAAACCGGTCCCGGCTGTTGGTCAGGTGCAGCACCATGGCGGCCCGCGCCGCGTCCGGGTCCTGGCGTTTGATGGCATTGAAGATCGCCTCATGCTCAAGGTTCGCCAACTGCCCCAGCTTGGCAAAGTCGGCACCGCCGCGTTCGACGCCCTTGACCTGGGTGCGCGGGATCATCGCATTGCCCAGGTGCAGCATGATTTCGGTAAAAAAAGTATTGCCGGTGGCCTCGGCGATCAGTTGGTGAAAGCGCTTGTCCTCCTCCACACAGCTGTCGTTGTTGGCCAGTGAGGCCTGGTAATCGTCCAGCGCCTGGCGCATGTGTGCGAGCTGTTCGTCGCTCCTGCGCAGCGCGGCCAACGCCACAGCTTGCACCTCCAGGCCCAGGCGCAGCTCGAGCATGTTACGCACGCTGGCAACCGTGTCCACATGCAAGCGCAAACCTTGCTGGGCGTGTTGCGCCAGCACAAAGGTGCCGATGCCGTGACGCGTCTCCACCAGCCCCGACGCTTGCAGCTTGGAGATAGCCTCACGCACTACCGTGCGACTCACGCCATGCTCCAGCACGATGCTGGACTCGGACGGCAATTTTTCACCGGGCTTGAGTTGGCCCAGGAGGATGCGCTGGGTCAGCGCCTCGACCACGCCTTGGGCGAGGTTATTGGAACGTTTACGCACAAGGGTTCCACTTTCAATGGGCATCGCTACGGGTCCACGGGGTTGGCTGAGGGGAGCTTAACACCCTGCCCCGAGCAGGCGCTGGCTTGATTGATAAACCGACGAACTTGTATGACAACCATTCTTTACGGCGCTCGACTCGTCGAGCTTTGCGGGCAGTGCGCCGAGGCGAACAGTGCATTGACCAAGGCGACAAACGCTATTTTCGCTCAACAAAGGCTGAGCAAATAACCAAAACACCCAACCAGCCAGCAGCCTTATAAGAACAAAAACAGTGATAGGTAGATTGCGAACTCGAGAAAATCACTTGTATGATGTCTGGCAACAAAACACGCAAACCCGCATAAAAATAAATCAGGGGGAGTTTTGAATTGTGAACAATTCAAACCATGCATCTGCCGCTCCAAAAAGTGATTCGGTCCTTACGCGCGCCGTGAGCAAAGTGAAGGGCCACGTGCTCCCACTGTTCGTGATCATGTTCATCCTCAACTACATCGATCGGGTCAATATCGGCTTCGTGCGCACGCACATGGAGCATGACCTGGGTATCGGCGCGGCTGCCTACGGCCTGGGCGCCGGGTTGTTTTTCATCGGCTATGCGCTCTTTGAAGTGCCCTCCAACATGCTGCTGCAAAAGGTCGGTGCGCGCATCTGGCTGACCCGCATCATGTTCACCTGGGGCATCGTCGCCACGCTGATGGCGTTCATCCAGAACGAAACCCAGTTCTACATCCTGCGCTTTCTGCTGGGCGTGGCCGAGGCGGGCTTTTTCCCCGGCGTGATCTACTACTTCACCCGCTGGCTGCCCGGCGTGGAACGCGGTAAAGCCATCGCCATCTTCCTCAGTGGCTCGGCGGTTGCGTCGCTGATCTCCGGCCCGCTGTCGGGGGTGCTGTTACAAATAGAAGGGTTCGGATTCCACGGCTGGCAATGGATGTTTGCCATCGAGGGGTTGGCTTCTGTGGCACTGGGCTTTTTTGTGTGGTTCTGGCTCGACTCCAAACCCCACGACGCCCGATGGCTGACCCGCGAAGAACAGGACGCACTGGTGGGCGCCATCGACCAGGAACAGCGCGAGCGTGAAGCACTGACCACGGTCAAACCGACCCTCGGCAAGCTGCTGAAAGACCGTCAGATCCTGCTGTTCTGCGCCTTGTACTTCTGCATCCAACTGACGATCTACGCCGCAACCTTCTGGCTGCCGAGCATCATCAAGAAGATGGGCGATTTGAGCGACGTGCAGGTCGGCTTCTTCAACTCGATCCCGTGGCTGATCTCGATCATCGCCATGTACGCCTTCGCCGCGCTGTCGGGCAAGTTCAAGTTCCAGCAAGCCTGGGTCGCCGCCGCGCTGTTGATTGCCGCCGCCGGCATGTTCATGTCCACCACGGGCGGGCCGATCTTCGCCTTTGTCGCGATCTGCTTCGCGGCCATCGGGTTCAAGTCCGCCTCCTCGCTGTTCTGGCCGATTCCACAGGGTTACCTGGATGTGCGCATCGCCGCAGCCGTAATCGCGCTGATCAACTCCATCGGCAACCTGGGCGGGTTCGTGGCCCCCACCACCTTCGGTTTTCTGGAACAGACCACCGGCTCGATCCAGGGCGGCCTGTATGGCCTGGCCGGCACGTCGGTGCTGGCGGCCATCCTGGTGTTTTTTGCCAAGACTTCGCCTTCTGCCGTACTGGCGCCGCCGAGCGTCGCGCCAACGGCTACCGCTATCAGCAAACCTCTTTGAGCTTATAAGGACCTTGCCATGACCACGCCAGTCGTTACCCATTTCCAAGTCATTCCCGTGGCCGGCCACGACAGCATGCTGCTGAACCTGAGCGGCGCCCATGGGCCATTTTTTACCCGCAATATCGTCATCCTCAAGGATAGCTCGGGCAACACCGGTGTCGGTGAAGTGCCCGGTGGCGAACGTATCCGCGAAACCCTGGAAGACGCCCGCAGCCTGGTGATCGGCCAACCCATCGGCCAGTACCAGCGCATCCTCAACCAGATGCGCACCACCTTTGCATCAAGGGACGCCGCCGGCCGTGGCCTGCAAACCTTTGACCTGCGCATCACCATCCACGCCGTCACCGCCATGGAAGCCGCCCTGCTCGACTTGTTGGGTCAATTCCTTGAAGTGCCCATCGCCGCCCTGCTGGGCGAAGGCCAACAGCGTGACGCGGTAAAAATGCTCGGCTACCTGTTCTACGTCGGTGATCGCACGGCCACCGACCTGGCCTACCGCAACGAGGCGGACGCCGATGACGAGTGGTTCCGCCTGCGCCATGAAACAGCCCTGACCAGCGAGGCCGTGGTACGCCTGGCCGAAGCCGCCAAAGCCAAATACGGCTTCAACGAATTCAAGCTCAAGGGCGGCGTCTTGAGTGGCGATGAAGAAATCGAAGCGGTAACGGCCTTGGCCGAGCGCTTCCCGGACGCACGCATCACCCTCGACCCGAACGGCGCATGGTCATTGAAAGAAGCCATCCGCCTATGCCGCGATCAACACCACGTGCTGGCCTATGCCGAAGACCCCTGCGGCGCAGAAAACGGCTACTCGGGCCGCGAAGTCATGGCCGAATTCCGCCGTGCCACCGGGCTTAAAACCGCGACCAACATGATCGCCACCGACTGGCGTGAAATGGGCCACGCGATCCAGTTGCAGTCGGTGGATATTCCCCTGGCCGACCCGCACTTCTGGACGATGCAAGGCTCGGTGCGCGTGGCGCAGATGTGCCATGAGTGGGGCCTGACCTGGGGCTCGCACTCCAATAACCACTTTGATATTTCCCTGGCGATGTTCACCCAGGTGGCCGCCGCCGCACCGGGCGACATCACGGCGATAGACACCCACTGGATCTGGCAGGACGGCCAACGCCTGACGAAGGAACCGCTGAAAATCGAGGGCGGCTACGTGAAAGTGCCGAGCAAACCGGGACTGGGCGTGGAGGTCGACATGGACGCCGTAGCCAAGGCCCATGAGCTGTACAAAGGCATGGGCCTTGGGGCGCGGGACGATAGCGTGGCCATGCAGTTTTTGATACCGGGCTGGGCCTTCAACAACAAACGGCCTTGCCTCGTGCGCTGAGGTCTTCGCTTGCGGCAGCCAAGGCCAGCGTCACCAGTTCCTTGCGCTGCATCGCACGCCCGAGCACTGCCTGTGTACCTTGCCAATTGAGCGACAGCAGCAGGCTCAGCTTCTGTTGGCTGAGCAAAGGCTCGGCCAACCAATAGCTCTTGCGCTCGCGAATGCTGATGGCGTTCAACAGCCAGTCCTCACCTTGCGTCGCCAGCCATTGCTCAATGGCTGCGCGGTGCCGGTCAAGCAACCCCTGCGCATCCCATACCGTCATTTGCGCGATAAGATGCGGAAGGTTGCGCGTGGCCGGCATGTGTTTCATATCAGCCGCCAGGGCGACCTCAAGGTCGGCTTCGATCGCCGCCTGGCATTCGCTGAAATAACGCTGCGGCCAATCCGCCGCCAGCCCCGCCCGCCGCGCCAACACCTCGTAGGCCCAGATATCCAGGGATGCGGTCATTTTGCCGGTGAAGTTAAGGGTATTGTCCAGAATCGCCGTGGCCAATAAAGCCGCGCTGTGTCGGCTGATCTGCGGCAGCAGGCCGGACCTTTCCCAGCGCTGGAAAATCAGCGTTGCTGCGGCACCGATTGGCCGGATATCAGCCTGCGCACCGAGCTTCTGCGCCCAGTGAATTTCAAAGCCTGGATGATGGTCAATCACCTCGCGCACCTGATCGATTACCACGATCGGGTCAAAGTGATGGTAGTCGGAGACATCCACCAACACGAACTCATCACCGGCGCCGGGTCGGTAATCGTCCAGCGAGGCATTCCAACCGAGCACACTGGCGCAAACGCTGAAATTGAGCGGCGCGCTGCTCACCGCACGCGCTTGAATACCCTGGTGATTCAGCAGTTCAACGTAGGCAATGCAGCAAGCGTAAGCGTCTATGTCCAGATAAGCAGAGCCTGAGGTCACGACCCTCATGATTAAATCTCCTTGAAATACACTCAGGCGCAGCCCTGTGCCTTGTGTTTTTTGGCCAGGGAACGTTCGCGTCAGCGTGTGACAAGACCATGATTCCAAGGAGAAAGATACTGTGAAAACTGACAGCTGCTGATTATTGTCGGTTGTGCCGTGGCAATTTTTTGTTTGCGCCCGCTTCGACAGGCTGCACAGTCAGCTCAAAACCTAACGCCAGCATCAGCTTTTTGATCGTTTCAAAACGCGTCTTGGAGCCGCCCTTGAGGGTTTTATACAGGCTCTCGCGATTGACCCCCGCCGCCTCGGCCACCTTGTTTACACCTTGGGCCTTGGCGACCTCGGCCAACGCCTTCATGAGGATGTGCGGGTCTTGGGACTTCATGCTTTGCGCCAGATAAGCGCTGATGATTTCGGGGCTGTCGAGGAAGCGCGAAGCTTCGTACACACGGGTGCCGGATGTATCAAGATCGAGGATCGGCATGTCTTCGGGTTTGAATGTCGAGTTGCTCATTTCATCTACCTCTCAGGGCATCGAGAATTTCTTTTGCCCGTTTTATGCCTCTTTTTTGATCGGTTTTATCACTGCCCCACAACATCAGGTAAGCCGTGATGCCCGTGCGTACAAAGTAAATCCTGTAGCCAGGCCCGACGAATACACGCATCTCACTCAGGCCGTCACCGGCCGGCTCGCAATCGCCAAAATTGTTTTCTTGGGCGCGGTCCAGGCGAGTCAGCACCGCCGTTTTGCCCCAAAGGTCCTTCATACCGTCGAGCCATGTATCAAACTCCGGCGTCCTGCCGATCGTATTGGTCAAAGTCTCACCTGTAGCCTACTGGCTACTCCATGTTGATGCTAGTTAATTTTTTATTCCGGCGCCAACCGGAATAAAAAAACCTAGCTCAGCCCCGTATCAACAGGCGTTCGAGACTATTAGCGCGTGTTACCTGCGCGTTTAAAGGGCCTGATCAAACAACGGCGTCACGTCGTAATGCTGTTTGAGCATCTGCGCATCCACCAGGAAATCCGCCGTGGCCTGGGCTTCGCTGACAATGGTCGGGGAGATCGGCAGCACCTTGATCGCATCACGCTTGAACCACACCTTGGCAATCTCCGGTGCAGATTGGTTGGCCTTCGACCACGCCTCGGCATACTCATCCACGTGGGTGCTGCTCCACACCCGGGCACGGGTGAGGCGCGCGATAAAATCCTTGATAATCGCGCTTTTCTGCGCCAGCGCCGGCTCATACGCAACGATGTAGGTCGGCGCACTCATCAAGCCCTTGGCATTGCGGATCAGGGTGCTGCCCTCTTTCTCCTGCAACGACACGTAGGGTTCCCAGGTGCCGAAGGCATCGATGTCGCCCTGGCTCAGCGCCAGGCTGGCTTCGGCCGGCAGCAAGTATTTGAAGGTCACGCTGTTGCGTGGCACACCGGCTTCATCCAGGGCCTTGTAGGCCAGTTGCTGGCTCCACGAACCGTTCCAGATCGCTACCGTTTTGCCTTTGAGTTCGGCCACCGAATGGATACCTTTGCGCGCCACAATGCCCACGCCATCAAGGCTGGTCTGGGTGCTGGCGACCACCTTCACCGGCGCGCCATTGGCGGCGAGGCTGATCACTGGCGTGTCGCCGACGATGCCCACGTCCAGTGCGCCGCTGGCGACCGCCGAGGCTACAGGGGAGCCGGTGTTGAAGCGCTTGAAGTCGATTTTATACGGCAAGTCTTTCAGCTCGCCGGACAGCTCCAGGACGATGCGATTGGAGAAGAACTGGTCGCCCACCGTGAGGGTCTGCGGGGCTGCCGCCCACACCGATGAGCCGTGCAGTGTTAGTGAGGCCAGGCCCAGCAGGGCAAGCAGGTTACGACGATTGATCATAGGAGGGATCCACACAGTTAATGGCTGACTCAACCATCTGTGGGCGTGCAGTCTGGCGATGAGGGAAGGGTTTTGGCGGTCGCCGAGCGTGGCGCTCGTAGAAGCTAACGCAATAAAAGCGCCGGGTTTAATACTGTTGTGCACTATCGATAGAACCGCAGCACAGTGAGTTAGCTATTTTTCGTATTAAAAATTTGCTGCCCACTGGGTTAGGGTGACGCCACCAGACCACTGGACCCCGCGCCTGAACCCTTTCTGCAAGGTCCATTGCATGTCGACTCCCGTATTGAATACCTGGGGCATTGCGCCCTCCGCCCGTTACGAACAACTGGCCGCTCCGTTTCGCCCGCTGTTTGCGCAGATCCTTGCACACGCTGCCGAGGCGGATCAGACACGCGCCAGCCTGGCCCCGGTGATCCAACAGCTCAACGCTCTGGGTTTGCCACGCTGGCGATTGCCAGTCAGTTGCGGCGGGCAAGGCGCGACCTTCGCGGAACTGCTTGCGCTGCTGACAGAGCTTTCCGCCGCCGACTCCAACATCACCCAGGCGCTGCGTGGGCATTTTGGCTTTTGCGAAGACGTGCTTTGCGCCAAAGACCGCGACTGGCGCGCCCAATGGCTCGACCGCCTCGGCCAAGGCGCCCTGCTTTCCCCCGGCAGCACCGAAGTCGGCAACCAGGCCCGTGGCGATTTCGGCACCCGCCTGCACCGCCACACCGACGGCACACTGCGCATCAGCGGCAAAAAGTTCTACACCACCGGCGCGCTCTACAGTGACCTGATCAACACTGTGGCCACCGGCGAAGACGGCGTGGTGTACAGCCTCGTCGTCGACCTCAAGGCGCCCGGCGTGCAGATCGTCGACGACTGGAATGGCTTCGGCCAACGCCTCACCGCCAGCGGCACCTGCCTCTTCGACAACGCACCGGTAGTGGATGACGACGTGCGCCCCACCACCCAGCGATTCGCCTATGGCCAATCGTTCTACCAGATCTACCACCTCGCCACCCTGGCCGGCATCGCTCGCCGCGCCGCGCTCAGTGGCGCCGCAGAACTCAGCCAGCGCGCCCGCACCTTCACCACCGGTAACGCCGACACCGCCGCCCAGGATGTGCAGTTGCTGCAAGTGATTGGCGAAGTCGCCAGCCAGGCCTACGCCGCGCAGGCCATCACCCAGCACGCGGCGCAACGCCTGGACCAGACAGCGCAGTATGTGATTGCGCATGACCAGCCGCTTAATGACGACGACGCGCAGGTTGCACTGGCTGAGCTGGAGGTGTGCCTGGCGGTCAATCCGGTGGTGGATGCAACGTTGGCGGCGACCACCGGGTTGTTCGATGCATTGGGCGCCAGCGCCACGGCCAGCAACAAGGCCCTGGACCGGCTGTGGCGCAATGCACGCACGTTGGCGAACCATAACCCGCGGGTGTACAAGTCGCGGATCGTGGGTAATTACCTGGTGAATGGGCTGCTGCCGCCTGCGCAGTGGCGGGTAGGCGTAGCCAAAGCCTGATCAACCCAACAACACAAAACCCTGTGGGAGCGGGCTTGCCCGCGATGGCGGAGGATCAGTTAACTAATTTATTGACTGACACACCGTAATCGCAGGCAAGCCAGCTCCCACATTTTGGATGGGTGCTGGGCTCATGTCCTACAACGAAGACTGAAACAGGAAAGTCCGAAGCCACAGCGCCTTGCTCCATTGCCTACGCTTGCGTCAGAATCCGCCGGCTTGTGCGCTCTGGTGGGCGTCTCTAAGGTTGCTCGGTCGCTGACAATTCAGTGATCGGGTTTAGTAGCCCGGGGTTATTCCAGTCAGTGCATGAGCTTCATCTATCGGACGGCTTCGTCCGTGCTTGATGGTGGTTGTGTGCAGGGCGTCTTCGGGCGCGCCGGCTTTCTTGGAATTCCCCGGTCTACTAACCTGTGCACAGCTGCCACCCCTTTGTTTAGTAGCTAAGAGGTGGCGGCCCTAACGTGGGAAATTCCAAGTATGTTCAAAATTACGCCGAACCCTCCAAGCGAACCCGACCTGAAACTCAATCAGGCCGCGCATCGTGCAATTGATCACTACCTCAATCCAAAAGCCGGCCCTGCTTTGTCACCGTCTTCGCTGTTCAACGTCGCCGCCGACGCCAGCAACGAAACCCTGATCACCAACAGCTACGAAACCTTTTCCTCGGTCACCGCCTTGCTGCTCGATCTGTCAGAAGACCTGACGGGAAAACAGCGCGACGTGGCGCTGGCGATTCACCAGTTGAGTGAGTTGGGGGTGTTGCTGATGGACAGGCTGCTGGAGCGCGAGGCCGCCGGCTAACTACACAGTAGATAGCTGAGCATTAGGCAACATAAAGCTAATGTGGGAGCGGGCTTGCCCGCGATGGCGGAGGATCAGTTAACTAATTTATTGACTGACACACCGTAATCGCAGGCAAGCCAGCTCCCACATGTGGGAACGATCATTGCCCGGCGCGCCTCAAGCCCGTTTCGGCAACTTCCAGTTCGGCCGAATAAAGTGGCAGGTATACCCATTCGGTATCCGCTCCAGATAATCCTGATGCTCAGGCTCCGCTTCCCAGAACGGCCCTGCCGGCTCAATCTCGGTGACCACTCGACCCGGCCACAGCTTCGACGCATCCACGTCGGCCGCCGTATCTTCGGCAATATCGCGCTGCTGTTCACTCAAATAATAAATCGCCGAGCGATAGCTGGGCCCGGTGTCATTGCCCTGGCGGTTAGGCGTGCTCGGGTCATGGATCTGGAAAAAGAACTCCAGAATCTGCCGGTAAGTGATCACCGCCGGGTCAAACACGATCTCGATGGCTTCGGCATGGTTGCCGTGGTTGCGGTACGTGGCATTCGGCACATCACCGCCGGTGTAGCCGACACGCGTTTGCAGCACGCCAGGGTAGCGCCGCAACAGGTCTTGCATGCCCCAGAAGCAGCCGCCGGCAAGGATGGCGGTTTCGGTTGGGTTGGTCATGGTCTGCGCCCTCAGTGGATACAAGGGTAGTTATGGGGCTGGGTTGGCCAATACCAAGGTGGCACAGGCGATTAATCTCAAACACTGACAGACGAACGGGCCAGCGAAACGATCCCCAACGGGGCGGGTATTAAGTGCAAACAGGGGATGTGCAGACCACAGGGTTTCAGGTGATGATTCGCCACCAACATCAAGGACGATAACAACAATGAAAACCGCTCTACACGCCCTCTTCCTGCTTTGCCTGACCACACCCGCCTTCGCCGACGATGCCCCGGTCGGCTTCAAAACCACGACCCTGCCCGATGCGCACAACACTCGCGCGCTGGAGCTGGTGGTCTGGTACCCCGCTACCACCTCAGCCAAACCCAAGCTGATCGCCGACAACGCGGTCTTCATCGGCGCCCTCGCCGTGCCCGACGCGCCGCCGGCTGCGGGCGAGCATCCACTGGTGGTGCTGTCCCACGGTTACGGCGGCAACTGGGGCAAGCAGGTGTGGCTGGCCAGCGCATTGGCGCACAAGGGTTACATCGTCGCGGCGGTGAACCACCCCGGCACCACCACCAAGGACCGCAACCCGCAAGCCGCCGCGCAGCTATGGCAACGCCCGGCCGACCTGAGCCGCGCTATCGATGCCGTGCTGGCTCAGCCGCAACAGTTTGGCGCGGTGGCGAACCAACACATTACTGCTGTCGGCCATTCCCTCGGCGGCTGGACCGTACTGGAAATCGCCGGCGCGCGCTTCGATCCTGATCTGTTCGCCCGTGACTGTGCAGCGCACCCAAAATTGGGCGGTTGCATCGGCTACCACGAGATGAACCCCGCCGCCACGCCCGACGGCAAAGCCCGGCTGGCCGCGGACTTGAGCGACAAACGCGTCACCGCCATCGTGTCTCTGGACCTGGGCCTGTCACGCGGCATGACCGACGCCAGCCTGGCGGCATTCAAGGTGCCCGCGCTGGTCATCGCGGGGGGCGTGCCAACCGAGGATATGGACCCCAACCTGGAATCCGCCAACCTGGTCAAGCGCCTGCCAAAAGCCTCGACCCAGTACGTGGAAATCAGCGACGCCACGCACTTCAGCTTTATGTCGATCTGCAAGCCGGGCGCAATCGCGTTGATTGAGGAAAGCTCGCCGGGCGATGGCATGATCTGCCGCGATGGCGAGGGTGGGCGGCCGCGGGCGGTGATTCAGCAGCAGGTGGTGGGGTTGATTACCGGGTTTCTGGGGCAGACAGCTCGCCATTAAACGACAGGCTATCCAATGAATTGCTCGCCAAGGTGCACAAAGGCATGAACCGCGCGATGGAGGGGAGTTTTCGGATTACCGAAGCTCCCCTCCATCTTTCGGAGCAGTAGGAACTAAAATGAGGGGTAGAAAACGCATTGCACCGGGGTAACGGGCATTAACTGCCGACTGCAATATTCTTACGCACCCAATTCACGCTGATAAATATTGAGAAGTTTAGCGTGCATCTCACCCATCCTCTCAAAGGTATTAAACACAACGGCGAGATAGCTTGACTCAATAACGGCGTGCAAGGCCGAAATAAACTGAGCCAGATTCAACTCCACTTCGTACCCACTAAAGTCAATGCGACCGTCTAATATCGCGTCACGAATGCGACCTTCAACCATACTCCCATCATTATCCGTGGCGTCCATTATCGCCTGCTGTTTGTAGTCCGGACTCTCTATAATCTTCTGCACCAAGCGTTCCTGGTGTTGATTGGCAAATGCCAAAGCGTCAGTAACGTTATGGTGTTCTATAACGCTCTTGAGTTCGTCGATAAACTCGGAAAATGCTTCACCTTCAGCCAGCGGCATTTCCTTTGAGTAGATAGACCTAAGAACAGGGAGCACCTGATCCTTTTCCGGTAAAGACGCCTCATTGACCGACTCTATAGTTCGGGATATCTCAAACACGTCATCCGTAAATTCCTCATCCAACAGAAAGTCACCTGCGTCAGCATAGAGAACTTCAAACAACTCATCGACATGATCTTCCGTCACCACTTTAGCTGCATAAATGCGCTGAACCAACGAAACCAAACATTGATTTTCTACAGCTCCCGGAACAAAACCCAGGCGTTTCTCTATTAATTCAGCCTTACCGAGAAATGTCTCCAAGGCGTTAGCAAGCTCCATATTTCTCTTATGAACCTCGTAGCTGAACCCCTTAAGTAAATGCTCAACTATATCAGCGGCAATACTTTTTCTAGATAGCTTTATATGCAGGCTGGGGTCGCATAAAATTTCATTAAAAATCGCCCGCGCGCAGGTCAAATCAGCGTCTTGAAATTCAACTTGCACCTCATGGTGTCTTGAGATCGGCGACGCCTGCGCATCCAAATACGGCAATGACGTCGACGAAATATTCTGTGAGCCCAACACTGTCACGGAATCGTAACTGAGCATTTTCACGTGGCACGCAGCATGAACATACAGCTCGACATGCGCGGGCAGGTACTTTATAAACTTTGTTAGCTGGTATTCGAACTTGGCACGGTCCAAGTCAAAGCCGAGCCCCCCAATACCGACAATTACTCTGGGTGCTTTGGACTTTCCGATAAAGTTAACATTCAAAAAATACCCGGCACCCTGCAACTGCTTGTAGTGGGTATAGGTAACGATATGCGTCTGGTCGAGGGACTTTGCCCCATGTGCGCTCACATAGGCGTTATCAGCGTAGTGCTTGTGGAAAATATCGGCAGAAACCGACGCTAACTTTTTCATGGAAACATCCTTGTTCGTCAGAGCGTTATCGATTTGCAGGCTCCGCATACCCAGGCTGTGCTACAGGCATGGGAGACCGCTGTGGGGAACCGAGAGAGTCGCGATACTGCCGCTATTGCTGACAGGCTTTGCGTTGACGGCATCATAGCTCTTTATACTGCGGGGGGATTCACCTTATAGCCGCCATGCAGCACTTACTCTGACGTTGAACAGCGCTCAGAAAACCACCGATCGCTGACACACCGACGTCGCCACAATCTTCCCGCGCTTAAGCACCATCAGACGCACGGGCAGATCAAGAATCACATCCCCCACCGCTTGCGTATCCAACAACACCAGATCCGCCGCCTTGCCCGGTGCTAACCCAAAGTGCTTAAGCCCCAAGGCTTTAGCCGGGTTGCTCGTGAGCATCGGCAACACCGTGGCCTGATCATCCGCTCCGCCCAGGTGGCAGGCGGGAATGGCCAACTGCGCAATATTGAGCAAGTCGCCGGTGCCAAACGGGGTGAATGCGTTGCGGATATTGTTGGTGGCCAGGCACACATTCACGCCGCCATCACGCAGGGCTCGCACCGGCGCCAGGGTGCGGCGCACGTTGTGACCATCGTTGCGTGCGCCAAGGTGCAGGTCGGTGGCGGGCAGGCACATTACGCTGATGCCGGCCTCGCGGATCAGCGCGATGATTTCGTGCTGTTTGTGCACAGGTACGGCGCCCAGGCTGGTCAGGTGCCCGACACACACACGGCCTTGATAGCCGTGTTCAATGGTCTTGCGAGCCAGGTATTCAATGCTCATGTGCTCGGCGTTGTCGGCAAAATCCTGGTGGAAGTCGATATCCTTGTCGTAACGCTGGGCCAGGCTGAACACATAGTCGATGTGTGCGTGCGCCGAGCTGTCGTTGTAGGGGATGCCACCCACCACGTCGGCGCCCTTCTCCATGGCCTCGACCATCATGGCCTGCATGCCCGGTAGCTTCAGAATGCCTTCCTGTGGAAAGGCGACCACCTGGATATCGATCACGTCGCGTAGTTTGTCGCGCAACTCCAGCACCACATCAAAGCCGGTAAACCCTTGCTCGGGGTCGAACTCGGCGTGGGCGCGCACGTGGGTAGTGCCGGCTTGCACCAGGTCGCGCAGTACTTGAGTGGAGCGATCGAGGATGTCGTCGCGGGTCAAGGTGGGTTTGAGTTCGGCCGTGACGGCAATCGCCTCTTTCAGCGTGCCCGAACGGTTGGCCTTGCGGTGCATGACATGGGCTTTTTCCAGGTGCAGGTGCCCTTCGACAAAACCCGGTATCAGCACGTTGCCGTGGCCCTGGATTTCCTGCCGGGCGTGGGCTGAAATGTTCGGCGCGATCTCGATGATCTTGCCGTTATTGACTGCCACATCCATCAGCGGCTGTGCGTCGTCGATGCGTACATGACGAAAGATCAAATCCATAACTGCGACCCTCAATATGGCTGCCGTGACCCGAACGCCTTGCAGCGTCGGGCCGTCACTCAGCTGATCAGAACGGTTTGGTCGGCAGGTACTTGCCATCCAGGGTGATCACGGCGCGGGAGCCACCGTCCGGGTCTTCAACCTTTTTGACGTCCAGCTTGAAGTTGATCGCGCTGATGATGCCGTCGCCAAACTTCTCGTGGACCAGCGCCTTGAGCGTGGTGCCATAGACCTGGATCATTTCGTAGAAGCGGTAGATGGTCGGGTCGGTCGGGATGCCGTTGCCGATGCTGCCGCGCACCGGGATGGTTTGCAGCAGGAGCACGGCATCCGCATCCAAACCCAGAGTGTTGGCAACGGCTTGAGCGGCGCTGGCCGGCAGTGGGTGCTGGCCGAGCAAGGCGGCGGTAACGAAGGCTTCGTGCAGGCCGGTGCCTTCGGCGATCTGCGCGAAAGACAGGTCTTTGCGGGCTTTAGCCAAGAGGATGACGTCGGTCAGGGCAAGGCGAGTGGTCTGGCTGATTTGCGACTGGATCATGGGGTTATCTCCGTGGGTAAAAAGTCGGGGTTAGTAGGAAACGGCGCGCGCGGTCGGGTTGTCGGCAAGGGCTACAAACTGGCCGGTGCGGCCGTCGAAGGCCTGGATGCAGCCACTTTCGATGTCGTAGACCCAGCCATGCAGCGTTACGCGCTTTTCTTCGAGGGCAAGGCGCACCGACGGGTGCGTCTGGATATTGGCCAATTGCGCGATTACGTTTTCGCGCACCATGGAGGCGACTTTGGCGTGCTGGTCGACATGCTGGCGGGCCTCGTTGACCACCCGGCCGGAGTCAGCGTAGCGCAACCAGCCGGCCACGGCGGGCATGTGGTCCAGGCATTTGCAGGTGGCGATGGCGGTCATGGCGCCGCAATCGGAATGGCCGCAGATCACGATGTCGCTGACTTGCAGGGCGGCGACGGCGTACTCCACCGAGGCCGACACGCCGCCCGGCTCAGGGCCGTAGGACGGTACGATATTGCCGGCGTTGCGGATCACGAACAGGTCGCCCGGCTCGCGCTGCGTGACCAACTCCGGCACCAGGCGGCTGTCGGAGCAGGAGATGAACAGCGCCCGTGGGCTCTGCTGGTTGGCCAGGTCTTTGAACAGGCCGGCACGCTCGGGGAAGGCGTTACGTTGAAACTTCAGGAAACCGTCGATGATGTCTTGCATGGGTGACTCCTTTGGTTCGCGATGCGATGAAGCAAAGGTTACGCAGCCACTTAAATAAGGTAAAAGTCTCATATATGATCAAGCGCATCAGATAATCTTATGAGTACAAACATGCTGGCGCGCCATATCCATTACTTCCTTGCCGTCGCAGAGCATCAGGGCTTTACCAAGGCGGCGACGGCCCTGCATGTCTCGCAACCGGCGTTGTCGCAACAAGTACGGCAGTTGGAAGAAAGCCTCGGCGCGCAATTGTTTGACCGCTCAGGCCGCAAGACACGTCTGACCGATGCCGGCGAGGTTTACCTGCGCTATGCGTTACGCGCGGCGCAGGCTCTGCAGGAAGGCACGCGCGCGATCCATGACGTGGCTGATTTGAGCCGTGGGACGCTGAGGGTTGCCGTCACGCCCACCTTCACCACCTACCTCGTGGGGCCACTGGTGGAAGCCTTTCACCGCCGCTACCCAAACATCACCTTGAACGTGCGCGAAGTCGCCCAGGAGCAGATGGAAAACCAGCTGCTGGCTGACGAACTGGATGTGGGCATTGCCTTTGATCAAGCGCACGCACCTGACATCGACAGCTGTCCGCTGCTGGTGGAAACCCTGGCGTTGGTGGTCGGCAGTCAACACCCGTTGGCAAGCGAGGCTGCCATCGGGCTGCAGGCGCTGAATGGCGAATCGCTGATCTTGCTCAGCAAAGAGTTCGCCACCCGCGAGCAGATCGACCGCTACTGCAACCAACACGGCATCCACCCGCGCGTGGTGATGGAGGCCAATGTGATTGGCGCATTGATCGAGGTGGTGCGCCGGACCACGCTGTCGACGCTACTGCCGGCCGCGATTGCACGGGCGCATCCCGAGTTGGTAGCCATTGAGCTGGGCCCGCAACGGCTGCAGCGCACGGCGGTGTTGATGCAGCGCAAAGGTGTGTACCAGAGTGCGGCGGCGCGGGCGTTTATCGAGGTGGCCAAGGAGGTAGCGGTAGCACTGGGAGAAGGGAGCTGACGTACCGAATCGTCGCACCGCTGCGATGCTACAGGCTGAACGGGCTGTTGTGGCGAGCGGGCTTGCCCCGCGTTGGGCTGCGCAGCGGCCCCAGTAAAGCCACCGCGTTCTTTCTGAAAAAACGCAGCGCCTGATTTCAGGGCTGCTTCGCAGCCCAACGCGGGGCAAGCCCGCTCGCCACAGGGGAATGTGGATACCTTCAATTGCTGTGTAGACACCGATGGCTATCGCAGGCAAGCCAGCTCCCACATTTAATCGGCGGCGCGTTCAGTGAATCCGATAAGCACACCGCCGCGCGCCCAACTGAATATGCTCCACGCGCTCGACCTTGGCCCGCAACACCTGCTCGAACACCTGCAATTCTGCGCGGCAAAACCCTTGGCACGCGGTCGCCGCTGCGCAGATCGGGCAGTGGTTCTCCACCAGGATCAGGGCACCGTCCGGCTGCTCGCTGCACTGGGCCATGTAGCCTTCACGCGTGCGCAGCGCCGCGAGTTTTTCAACCCGTGCCTTGAGGCCGCTGACGCCTTGCATCTCACGCTCATACAACGCCTGGGTCTGGCGCTCGCGCACGTCGATCAAACGCTCAATAGCCTCTTCACCAAAGGTCTCGCGCACGGTTTGCAGCAGTTGCACGGTGAGTTCGGAATGGGTGTCGGGAAAGCGCGCATGCCCTGCCGCCGTCAGTTGCCAGACCTGTGTCGGGCGCCCTACCCCACGCACTTCGGAGTGGGCCTCGACCAGCCCATTGACCGCCAGCTTCACCAACTGCTGGCGCGCCGCTTCACCGGTCGTGCCGAGGTACTCACCGGCATCACTGGCCAACTGTGGCCCACGGGTCTTGAGCAGGTGCAGCAAACGATCCGCCGCTGACGTCGGGGAGTATTCCAAGTCATTTCTTGACAAAATAAAGTGCCTCACCGCAATATTCAAAGCAATTGCTTGGCAAATTAACCCAAGCCCGACAGCGGCACAAGGAATCGTCGATGCACACCCAAGACAGCAGTTGGAGCGAGTTACTCCGGGGCAAGAACGCCACCCGTTCCATCGCCCTTTCCGGCGGCATCGCGCTGTATGCCACCAACACCTATATCGCCACGACCATTCTGCCGTCGGTGGTCGCCGAAATCGGCGGGCTGGCGCTGTACGCGTGGAGCACCACGCTGTATGTGGTGGCTTCGATCCTCGGCTCTGCCCTCACCTCCAAGCTGCTGCAGCGCACCGGGCCACGGCTGGCGTACACCCTCGCAACATTGATCTTTATGGTCGGCGTGCTGATCTGCGCCTTGGCACCGAGCATGCCGGTGATGCTGGTCGGGCGCTTGATTCAGGGGTTGGGCGGCGGCATGTTGCTGGCCTTGTGTTACTCGATGATCCAACTGGTGTTTGAAGAGCGCCTGTGGCCGCGAGCAATGGCGCTGGTGTCGGGTATGTGGGGCGTGGCGACACTGGTCGGGCCGGCCGTGGGTGGCGTGTTTGCCGAGCTGGACGCCTGGCGTTTTGCCTTCGGCGCCATGGTGCCGATAAGCCTTGCCTATATGGTGCTCACCCACCGTGCGCTACCGCCACGCGATCCCACGGCGAGCACGGCCAGCCGCTTGCCGGTGCCACAGTTGGTGCTGTTGGCCGCCGCCGTGCTGGCGGTGTGCGCGGGCAGCGTGTCGGCGCTACCGAGCTGGAACCTGCTGGGCATCGCGGTGTGCGCCGTGCTGGTGTGGGTGCTGATCCGCCACGAGTCCAACGCGACCATACGGCTGCTGCCCAAGGACGCGCTGAAGTTCGACGCCCCGCTGTGCGCGCTGTATGCAACCACTTGCCTGCTGGTGATCGGCATGAGCAGCGAGATTTTCATGCCGTATTTTCTGCAACACCTGCATGGTCAATCACCGCTGGTTGCCGGGTACATGGCCGCGCTGATGGCGGCCGGCTGGACCGTGTCGGAAATCCTCAGCTCCGGCTGGAGCGGCCGCAGCGCACAGCGCGCCATCCTCGCGGGGCCGTTGTTTATCGTCGCCGGGCTGGTGCTGCTGGCCCTCACCACGCCAGTGGCCAGCCTGGGCGAATGGGCGCGGCTGGCGCCGATCTGCCTGGGGCTGTTCCTGGTCGGTTTCGGCATCGGCCTGGGCTGGCCACACCTGCTGACGCGCATCCTGCAAGTGGCGTCGGAGCAGGACAAGGACACGGCCGCCGCGTCGATCACCACCTTGCAGCTGTTCGCCATGGCCCTGGGCGCGGCATTGGCGGGAGTGATTTCCAACGTGGCGGGTATCAACGACGCAACCGGCAATGCCGGCATCGCCAATGCGGCACAGTGGCTGTTTGCACTGTTTACCCTGGCGCCGGTGTTGGCCTGGGTGATGGCACGGCGCGCGACGCGGGTGAAGGTTCAGGCAGCAGAATTAAGCGTGTCCTGATTCCACCTCACCACGCTTGGCGATCCAGCGGCGGTACTGCCGCGTGCGCAAAGCGTTGGCCAGTTGTTGCTCGATCAATGCGCGTAACGGTGATACGCCGGGATCAGGCTGCTTGCGCTGGCTGAGTTTGCGCAGTTGGAACTTGACCCGCGCCATATTGGCCAAGGAGGCAAAGGCTTTGTTTTTCCAGCTGATCGGCGGCAGTTCGGGCGCGGTGTCTTTGCCTTCAAGCCACGCACGCGGCAGTTGCGGATCAATCGCCAACGCGGTGCCGATGCCCACCATGTCCACGCCGCTGTGCACCACGCTTTCAGCCACCGGACGGCGGCGGATCCCGCCGGTGACCATCACCGGCATCTTGGCGACCGTCTGGATGTCGTGGGCAAACTCAACAAAATAAGCCTCACGCGCCAGGGTGCGGCCGTCACGCGCGTCCCCCTGCATGGCGGGCGCTTCGTAACTGCCACCGGACAATTCCACCAGGTCCACGCCCAAGTCGTTGAGCCATTCCACCACCTGCTTGGCGTCATCGGCGGTGAACCCACCGCGTTGGAAATCGGCGGAATTGAGTTTGACCGCCACCGCGAATTCCCTGCTAACCACCGCCCGTACCGCCTTGACGATATCAAGCAACAGCCGCGCGCGGTTTTCCAGGGAGCCGCCCCACGCGTCTGTGCGTTGGTTGCTCAACGGTGAGAGGAACTGACTCAACAAATAACCATGCGCCGCATGGATTTCCACGCCAGTAAAACCGGCTTGTTCGCCCAGGCGTGCGGTGCGCGCAAAACGCTGGATAACCTCGGCAATCCCCTCGGCGGTCATCGCCTGGGGGCGGTTGAAGTGTTTGGATAACGTGCCCAGGTCCATGGCGACCGCCGACGGTGCCCAGGTCTGTTGCCCCAGGTTGGCCTGCATCTGGCGCCCGGGGTGGTTGATCTGTAACCAGAATTGCGCGCCACCCGCGCGCCCCACTTGTGCCCAGCGCTTGAACTTGTCCAGTTGTTGTTCGTCCTGCAACACCACGCCGCCCGGGCCGGTCATGGCGCGACCGTCGACCATTACGTTGCCAGTGATGATCAGGCCAGCGCCGCCGTCGGCCCAAGCCTGGTAGAGACGCAGCAAATCGGCGGAAGGCGCCTGGTCGGCGTCCGCCATGTTCTCTTCCATGGCGGCTTTGGCGATGCGGTTGTTGATGGTCGAACCGTTGGGTAACAACAGGGGGTCGAACAGATTCATGGGGCAGTCCTCAGTTGGCGTGGGACCACCCTAAGATTAAAGCCAACTTTAAGGTCAATACTTTTTTCCGGTCAATGCACGGCTTTCTCGCGCTCATCCTGCAGGCGGTTGAGCAACAATTGCGCATTGTCCGCACACGCCACGCCCTCAGGCTTGCCTTCGATGCCGTCAATCACCCGCAGCAACTGGGCCTTATTCTGCGCCAGGCGTTGCTGCAACACCTCGATTTCCTCGACCTTGCGCTTGAGCCCACCGAGCAACGCCTCGTGCTGCCACCCGCTGGCATTCATCGGCAGCAATTGGCGGATTTCTTCCAGGGAAAACCCTGCCGCCTGCGCGCCCGTGATCAGTTGCAACATCCCCGCAGCCTCCGGCGCATAGTCACGATAACCGTTGGCCTTGCGCGTGACCGACTTGATCAGGCCGCTCGCTTCGTAGAAACGGATGCGTGATGGCGCCAACCCGCTGAGTTTCGCCAGTTCGCCTATTCTCATGTTCCACTCCGCCGACTCAGTGACCTTGAGGCGGACTGTAAACCTCAAGTGATCAGGCAGCCAAGCGTGGCCGCCCATCGGTTGAGCCGCACTTTGTTCAACCGGTCACGATCAACACGTTGCTGTTGATGGCCGATCAATCACTTTGGAGAGATGAACATGGGGTATGTCACTACGCAGGACGGCGTTGAGATCTTTTACAAAGACTGGGGCCCACGCGATGCCCCGGTGGTCTTCTTCCACCACGGCTGGCCACTCAGCGCCGATGACTGGGATGCGCAGATGCTGTTCTTCCTGGCTAACGGTTACCGCGTCGTCGCCCACGACCGCCGCGGCCATGGCCGCTCCAGCCAGGTCTGGGACGGCCACGACATGGACCACTACGCCGACGACGTCGCCGCCGTGGTCAACCACCTTGGTGTACAGGGCGCCGCCCATGTGGGCCACTCCACCGGCGGTGGCGAGGTCATCCACTACATTGCCCGCCACGGCGAGGACCGCGTGTCCAAAGCCGTCCTCATCAGCGCCGTACCACCGTTGATGCTGCAAACACCGAGCAATCCAGGCGGCTTGCCCAAGTCGGTGTTCGACGACATGCAGGCGCAACTCAAAGCCAACCGTGCGCAGTTCTATCGCGACGTACCGTCGGGGCCTTTTTATGGCTATAACCGGCCAGGTGCAAAACCGGCGGAAGGCGTGATCCAGAACTGGTGGCGACAAGGCATGATGGGTTGCGCAATCGCCCATTACGACGGGATTGTGGCGTTTTCCCAGACGGACTTTACTGAGGCTTTGCGGCGCATAACGATCCCCGTGCTGGTGATGCACGGCGATGATGACCAGATTGTGCCGTATGAAGATTCCGGGCCGTTGTCGGCAAAACTGCTGAAGAACGGGACGTTGAAAACCTACGCAGGGTTTCCCCATGGGATGCCGACGACGAATGCGGATGTTATCAATGCGGACTTGCTTGAGTTTTTACGCCACTAAGTGAATGGGGGGGGCAGGCCAGAATCCTGCCCTGCCCTTGTCCATTAAACCTGTGCAGCAATGTTGCAATACTGCCCCTTGAAATACAGTAAGGGCTGCGCCGCAGCTACAGCTTGCAGGCTTAACGCTTTCACTTCGCCAATCACAATCAAGTGGTCACCGGCTGTGTGTTCGGCGTGAATTTCGCAATCCAGCCAGTGCAGGCTGCCGGCAATGATCGGATTACCCAAAGGCGAGTGCTGCCATTGCACGCCGCGCCATTTGTCTGTGCCGCGCCGGGCGAATTGGTTGGAAATCCCGGCCTGCTCACCCGAGAGGATATTGACCACGAATCGACCGGCCTGGCGAATTTTGGGGTAGCTGGCCGAATTCGACATCACGCTGAATGACACCAGCGGTGGGCTCACCGACACGCTGTAGAACGACTGGCATGTGAAGCCGACCGGTTCGTCATCCAGGTGCGAGGTAATCACCGTAATACCGGACGCGTAGTGCCCGAGCGCTTCGCGAAAGCTCAGTGGCTCGACCGTCGTAGTGGGAAATGACATGGTAAATCCTGAACAGAGGGTGCAACTGCGTACACCCCTTCCGATGTTGGCTCAGCGCGCGTTGAGAAGCTCTCTTCGAACGATCTCTGCGCCTGCGCTCAACGCATTCAACTTGCCCCTTGCCACGCGGCGAGGCAAGGGCGCCATGCCACAGTTGGTGCACGGATAAAGCTTGTCGGCATCAACAAACTGAAGGGCTTTACGCAGGGTATCGGCCACTTCCTCCGGCGTTTCAATGGCGTGGTTTGCCACATCAATGGCCCCGACCATGACTTTTTTACCGCGAATCAGCTCAATCAGGTCCATGGGGACATGGGAGTTGTGACATTCCAGCGAAATGATATCGATGCTGGATTTCTGTAGCTTGGGGAAGGCTTCTTCATATTGCCGCCATTCTGACCCCAGGGTCTTTTTCCAGTCGGTATTGGCCTTGATGCCATAGCCATAACAGATATGCACCGCTGTTTCACATTTAAGACCTTCAATGGCCCGTTCCAGGGTGGCGACGCCCCAGTCATTCACCTCGTCGAAGAACACGTTAAAGGCCGGTTCATCAAACTGGATAATGTCGACGCCCGCCGCTTCCAGTTCCCGGGCTTCTTCATTGAGGATCTTGGCGAATTCCCACGCGAGTTTTTCGCGGCTTTTATAGTGGTTGTCATACAGCGTATCGATCATGGTCATTGGGCCTGGCAGCGCCCATTTGATCGGCTGGTCGGTTTGCTGGCGCAAGAACCTGGCATCTTCGACAAACACCGGCTTTTGCCGGGCAACGGCGCCCACCACCGTCGGCACGCTCGCGTCATAGCGATCACGAATCCTGACGGTTTCACGTTTCTCGAAATCAACCCCGCTGAGGTGCTCGATAAACGTGGTGACAAAGTGCTGACGCGTTTGCTCACCATCACTGACGATATCAATCCCGGCGTGTTGCTGTTCCTGTAATGCCAGGCGCAAGGCATCTTGCTTGCCCTCAACCAACTCATCACCTTGCAACTTCCAGGGTGACCACAGCGTCTCGGGCTCGGCAAGCCAAGCGGGTTTTGGCAAGCTGCCAGCGGTTGAAGTGGGCAGTAATTTTTTCATGGTAAACAACCTTATGCTTTAAATGAGTCAAACCGCGTAGTGGGCGGACCACTGTTCAAGAACAGCGTGATAGGGCTTGATGAAGTTCTCCTCAACAAACCGGCCCTGCTCTATCGCCAGCTGACTGCGCTCTTCTCGATCATAGACAATCAGGGTTAATGAATAATCCTGATGTTTCAAACTGGGCTGATACGCTTTACCGGCGACCGAGTTCGCATTGTAAATCTCAGGCCGGTAAATTTTCTGAAAGGTGTCCATCGTGCTGATGGTGCTGATAAGTTCAAGATTGGTGTAATCGCTGAGTAAGTCGCCAAAGAAATAAAACGCCAACGGCGCAGCGCTATTTGCCGGCATGAAATAGCGAACGCTCAAGCCCATCTTCTTGAAGTATTCATCGGTTAACGAATACTCATCCTGCTGGTATTCAACACCCAGCACAGGGTGCAGATTTTCAGTGCGATGATAGGTTTTGGTATTCGAAACACTCAGGCAGATAACCGGTAGCTTTTTAAAATTCTGCGTGTACGCACTCGAGTTCACGAAGCATTTGAACAGCTTGCCGTGCAAGTCGCCGAAATCATCGGGCGTGCTGAATTCAGCCTGGCCCTTATTATGGCCCAGCAACACCACGCTAAAGTCATAGTCGCGTACATACGAAGAAAAATTATTGCCGACGATGCCGTCAAGGCGCTCATTGGTTTTACGGTCCACAATCGTCGTTTTCAGCACTTCAATCAGCGGAATGGCCTGCCCATCGCCTTCAACACCGATCTGCATCTCAGCGGAAACGATCTCGAGCTCGAGCGCATACCGATCACCGTTGGCATTATCCCAATGCGCCAAGGCATTGAAGCGGTTATTGATCATCTTCAAGGTATTGCGCAAGTTCTCCTGGCGGCGCTCGCCCCTCGCCAAATTAGCGAAATTGGTGGTAATGCGCGTGTTTTCAGAGGGGCGATAGTGCTCGTCAAAACAAATACTTTTAATCGTAAACTCAAACGCGTTGTTCATGACCACCTGGCACCTTAAAAAGTTGAGACAGACTTGAATTCACGGGTTGCCTTATAGCGCTGACGCTCAGCCCAAGTCTTTACTGTATCTACAATGAGGTGCAGTTTATGCTGACCATAGAGGCAGAGATAATGAATTGATTTCACCAAACCTTTAGCCCTGCTCATGATGAGTGCAAGGCCTCAAACACCGCACGATCGCGCGCAAAGCCATCGTCGAAAATGCCGGGATGTGCTCCTCGCACCTTTCGACCTGCGTTTGGCCATCGACCCGGGCTTTGCTGTGGTGCACTTGCTGGGTTTCGGGCCGGTACGCCCGCACGAAGATTAAGCTTTAAAGTCAATCCGGTTAAGCCTTAATTATAAAAACATGAAATTTGTAATGCCGTATTGATTTTCGATCGTTAGCCACCTACGTTATCAATCCCGGTTTGCAGACTAATTAAGGAATGATTATGACCGCTCAATCGAAAACCGTTTCCCGCGCTAAGTTCTCTGCACTCGCTGCTAAAATCAACCGCGCTCAACCCGCTGACGCTGCTGACAGCGTCAAAGAAGTAAAAGCACTGCTGGCCACTAAAGAACTGTTCAAATCGGGCATGGTCGCCACGATGGACGGTGAACCCCGCTACATGTAAAGCCCCACGCGAAAAAACCGTTACACACTACGCACAGTCTATTTGATACTTGCAAGCCGGGCCTTTCAGCGCATGTTAAAAATCCACGGTGACACGTTGAATATACAGCGCACAGGCAAATATCGCTGCGCACTGCCGTTTTCGCTCTATGCATTAGAGGCGCAAACCCTTTTACCCGCCGCCAGCCACCCTATGACCGACAGCGGGTTACTTGAAGAGCGTCGACAACATGTACAGGCCTTTCTTGCCTGTCAGGGTGCAAGTGAATTTGTTTCAAACCTGCACGCTGTGTTCATTGGCGGCTCATTGGCTAAAGGCACGGCCGATACACTCTCCGATACCGATGTATGCCTGATCGTTTCCGAGCGCCATATGATCGGCTGCCTGGAACACCTTGATTTACCCTATGAACATAGGCAATACGAATATCGAATCGACACCGAGTTTCCACCTGGCAACAAACTGGATGTTCGCCTGATCAGCCTGGAAAGCCTTGAGAACATGATAGAGAGCTTTCAGTCGATGACCGACCTTTCAGCCAGCCATCAGGACTGTCTTGCCAACCTGCAAGAGGGTATTTACCTTCACTCGACACCTGAAGTAGTCGAGCTGATACGGCGCATAGATTTCTCTTACGAACACGCGAGCCTCATTATTTCAGACAAACTTCGGTACCTGAAAAACTACAACCTCAGCAAATACCTTATCCGCAAAGACTTCTTCACTTACTATGAAATGCTCGGGATTTTGTATGCCGCTTTTTGTCATATTTTCTTTGCTATAAACGGGCAATTATTCAGAGGCTACCGTCACCTGCAACGTTTTTCCGTGCACTATGAGATTTATCCAAGCGCCGTTATCTCCGCATTTTCCGAATGTTTTGAGTGCGCAACACCTGCCGCCACTGACAACCTGCTTATCCAGCTTTCAGGGTTTACCCAAGCGCTTGAAGAACACCTTTAAATGCCCTCACCGAGCCGAGAGATAACCGTGTTTGAAGAACTGTTTGGCATCAGCAAGCAGGTGTTGTTTCCCCACCGCTGGGAAACATCCCTCATCACCTCGAAAACCGCAGCCAAGCCCTTGGTCGGCAATCAAAGCGCTGACTACATTCTCTCCCTGCTGAGCAACCCTGTTGAGCATGAAGATTTGCTGATCATAAAGGATGGAACCTATTGCCGGCGTGACGCCTACACCTCAGGCGGCAGGTGCATCAAAGAAAATATCCGGGAGTTGATCGCACAGGAAGGGTGCGCCGTTTACCTGCGCTGGCTGGAAAAATATGACAGCAACTTCAATACACTGGCCAACCGTTTGAATGCAGAATTGTCACCGTTCACGTTCAGTTTCTGCTTATTTTATGCGCCCACCGCCAGCACTCTTTTTGACGAACATTTTGACGCCCATGATGCCTTCATCATCCAGTTGGAGGGGAGCAAGAAATGGCAGGTGTGGCCGGCAATCGTTGCAGACGTCGAAGCTGTTTCATCCCCGCACTTTTATACACCAATGGTCAGGGCGCACGTGGCGGAACATGCGCCGAGCTACGAAATAACCCTGCGGGCCGGTGACGTGATGTACCTGCCTCGTTGCACGATTCATCGTGCGCTGCCCACTGACGAGCACTCAAGCCATCTCAATGTGTGGATGACGCCGCGACCGCTGCACAAATTCATATGGGGTGACGTGAAGTGAAACATGCCCTGCCCGAATGGCGGCCCGTTCTAAAAACCGCTCTACCGTTGGTGCTGAGCAATTGCGTGAATGCCGCGCAGAACATGTTGAGTATTTTCCTGGCCGCTACTATCAGTTTGAGTGCAGCGGCGTCTGCCGGGTACATCAATAGAATCTATTTTATTTATGGCGCCATGATCATCGCCATGAACGGCGCCGGCAGCATACGGCTCAACCGATTGAATGGCGGCCATCAACAAGCGGCGTTCGACGCCATGCTCAAACGCATGGTGCGTTTTTCGGCGCTGGGCGCGGTGGCCTGCTTTGTCATATTTTTCCTCGGGGCCCACTCGATTACCCGACTGGTAGAGCCGAGTGGCGATGTCGATGCGGTACCGACCTATTTGCGCTGGATGGCGATTTCTTATATTGCCGTCACCTTGGCAAGCCCCTATTACATGGCGCTGATTGCCAAGAAAAAGGGCCACGATATTTTCCGCGCCTTGCTTGTTTCAC
Organism: Pseudomonas sp. ChxA; assembly: GCF_030263855.1. Lineage (NCBI taxonomy): Bacteria > Pseudomonadati > Pseudomonadota > Gammaproteobacteria > Pseudomonadales > Pseudomonadaceae > Pseudomonas > Pseudomonas sp. ChxA. Next base: position 2,256,183 of record NZ_JARPMK010000001.1, on the reverse strand, counting down.
TGAGCCTTGGCGGCGCCTTTTCAGCCGTCAGTGTCCTGTATTTCAAACTTGACCTGGCGTATGTGGGCGCCGGCTGTGCACTGGCGCAGCTCCTCTATCTGGCGCTGATGATCCGCGCTTACAAACGCCTGGCTGCATGCGCCTCTGTAAAAGCGCATCACGCGCCGGGCATCCAGCCCACCTTTCAAAACAGCTTTAGCGCAGATGCGTTCAACTTGTTCATGGCAATGAGTGTTTCAACGCTGGTGGACTTCCTGATCCTGTACGTGCTGGTTGAGGATGTTCAATTCGTGGCGTTAATGAGTTTTTACTTTTCAACGACGGCGATGCTTCAAGGTGTTTCGCTGGGTTTTGCAACCGCCGCCTCGGTGTTTATCGCGCAAGCCATTAATGAAAGCAGACGCACCTATAGCGTTACGGTGACTGGTTATCTGCTCTACAGCCTGCCGCTGGCACTGTTTTGCGCGGGCCTCTGTTATGCCTACCTCTACCACGCATTACAGCCAACCAGCCCGCCCTCCGGCGTCATTTTTCTAATTAGCCTGATCACACTGATCAGTTGCATCACACTTTTCGCGCAACGGGCAGTCTTGCGTGCCAAAGGCGATACGACCTTTATCAAAAAACTGACATTTGTACTGTCCGCGCTGATCAAACTCCCTTTGGTCTTTTACATTGCCTACGCCCAGCCGGCATCCGCTGAGCGAACCAGCCTTCTGTTCTCTGTGTTCCTGTTGTGCAGCGTGATTGGCCTTGTCGCTATCGGCTTACGTATTTCAAAATCGTTTAAAAGTGACGAGTCCCTGCCCGCTGCCCCACCCATGGGAAGCGCTTCCTGCGAGGGCAGCCTGAAATGATCGAGATGATTTTTGTCTGTGGTTGCCCGCGTTCGGGCAATACATTGATGGGGGAGTTGCTGGGGTCACTGGCTAACGTGAATTATTGCGGGGAGTTGGGCGTATCGTATTTCTCCACCCAAGTCAGCCAGGAGGCTTTCAGGAGAACGCCGGGGCCGTATGCCGAGGCTTATCGCGCCAACCTGATGGGCAATGCGCTGGACTTCCTTGACGACATCAGGGCAGCCAACCCGCAAAAACCGATCCTGTGCGACTCCACACCGTGGAATGCACGAATACTCACGCAACTGCAGGCGTTGCACCCCACTGCACTGTTTATTTATATGTTTCGCCACTATTCAGGGGTTATCCAGAGCCTGAGGCGCTCCTGGGATCAAGGTTACGAGTGGGCGGGGCCGAGCGACGATCACCGCGCGCAGCTCTGGAGCGACCTGAATAACCGCATCCTGCAATGCCAGCACCCCGCTTCGATCGGCATCAGTTATGACGCGCTGTGTGCCGACCCCTTGGCGACACTGGACCACTTGAACACCCAACTTAACCACTACGGTGTGTCCGGCTCGTTTGACAGGGCAGTTCTATCAAAAAGCCATGCGAGCAGCGTCGCGCGCCCCACACTGGCGACCGTCAATGCGCAGGCGGAACTGGTCATCAACCCCTTGCGAACACGCTGTGACACGCCTCGCCCGGACGCGGAAGCCACGCCACTGGACCGCGCCCTTAACGCCACCTACCAACAATTATTGCGCAAGTTCCCGGCGCAAACCGGATAGGGGGCGCCTGCCCTTTGGGTCGAAGGCCCGGCAGTTTCCGTATTCAACGGCCTTGCGTAATACTGGACCGGCCCCATCACGGGGGGACTCAAACGGTTCGAGTGAGCATGAATAGCACCCAACACAGCGCTTTCGCCTATCAGACGGTCTACCGCTACCTCGTCGAGTTGATCGACGCCAGCCCATCGCCAGGCGAGCGCAAACTGCCGTCCCTGCGCCAATTGGCCGAGCGCCTTGGCGTGTCGGTGTCGACCACCAAGTACGCCTATGCCTTGCTTGAGGATGAAGGGCGGATCTACGCGCGGCCCAAACAGGGTTACTTCATAAGGGCCATGCCTGCTCCGATATCCACTGAAACCAACCTGCTCGATCAGGTGTTCGCCAATGCCCGCCAGCCGGGAATGCTTGCCTTGAGCAGTGATGCACCGGCGATGCTGTTGTCGCTGGAAAACCCGCTGCTGATGCTTGAACGTGAACTGACCCGCCAGCACCCACGCTCCCTCGCGCCGCTCTATTTACCCTTCGGTGAGCCCGAATTGCGCGCGGCACTGGCCGAGCGCTACACCCAATCTGCCGACCACTACTGGCAGGCCGACCAGGTGTATATCGGCGCGGACTTGCACAGCGTGCTGGATGCGGCATTCAATGCGCTGGACCTGTGCGGGACTGTGGCGCTGGTGGAGTCACCGTGTTCGTGGGCGATCCTGCGCCAGTTGCAGGCGGCGAAGATTCGCGTGATCGAAATGCCCCTCGACGCCCACGGGCGTTTCGACCTGGCGGCATTCGAAGGCGTGCTGGCGCGTGAGCCGATTCGCTTGGCGGTGCTGTCGTCAACGGTGAATATCCCCCAGGGCGGCGTGATGCCTGCACACGACAAGCAGCAGATCTGCCGCTGGCTGGCGGCGCGGGATATCTGGCTGTTGGAAAACGACACCTATGGCGAGCTGTATTTCGAACCGCTGCCGGCGCGCTATCGCGACTTTGCCGAGCCGCAGAAGCTGTTGGTATTTTCGACCTTCGATAAGGTTATCGGCTCGGAAGCGCCGTATGGCTATGTGCTGTGCCGCGGGCACGCGCCGCAATTGCAACGGGTGTTTATGGAGCGCGGGTTTCGGCTGTCGCCGATCCGGCAGCGGGCCATTGCCAAGTTGCTCACGTCCAAGCGACTCGACACGCATTTGAAAACGCTGCGGGCGCTGCTGCTGGAGCGCATGACCGGCATGAAAGCCTTGCTGGAGGAACACTGGCAGGTAATCGCGCCCCAAGGCGGCGCCAGCTTCTGGCTGCAGGCGCCTCACGCGGTTGATATGCGCCAGGTGTTTGAGCGCCTGCTGGCCCAGCGCATCGTCATCGCCCCCGGCGAGCTGTTCAGCCTGCACGGCGCCTGGCCGCACCACCTGCGCCTGAGCTACACCCTCGACTGGAGCAAGGACATCGCCCAGGCCGTAAAGCTATTGGCCGAAGCGATCGATCAAAGCCCGTAGCAATGCCGCGCTTCGGGAAAACGGCCATGGCGCACGTCATCGGCAAAGCGCTCGCAGGCATCGCGAATGACCGCGCCTACATCCGCGTACTGTTTGACGAAGCGCGGCAGGTGCTCGCCGCCCAACCCCAACAGGTCTTCGGTCACCAACACCTGGCCATCGCAAGCCGGTGAGGCGCCAATGCCGATAGTGGGCATCTTTGTATCCAGGGTGATCTGCCGCGCGACGCCTTCGGCCACCCCTTCGAGCAGCAGGCCGAAGGCGCCCGCCTCCAGGTTGGCACGGGCATCTGCGGCAATCACTGCGCCGGTTTCGGCCGTGAGCCCCTGGGCCTTGAACCCGCCCATCACGTTGACGAACTGCGGCATCAACCCCACATGGGCCATCACCGGAATGCCGCGCGCCACCAGAAATTCAACGGTGCCCGCCAACGCCACGTTGGCCTCCAGCTTGACCGCATCGCAACCAGTGCGCGCCAGCACTTGGGCGCAGTTGCGAAACGCTTGCTCGTTGGATTCCTGATAACTGCCAAACGGCATGTCGGCAATCACGCAGGCCAGGCGCGTGCTGTCGACCACGGCGCGGGTATGGCCGATGATTTCTTCAAGCTGCATGCTCAAGGTCGAGGCCCGGCCGTAGCCGACCATCGACGTGGAATCACCCACCAGAATGAAGTCGACCAGTGGGTCGATCAACTTGGCGATGGCGCTGGAGTACGCGGTGAGGGAGACGATTTTCTGCTGGCCCTTCATGGCGACCAGTTGCGGGACGGTCAGGCGTTTGGTGCGGGTGTGGATGCTCATCGGTGTTTTCCGTTTGTGCTGAATTCACGGCCCGATTATTGGTAAAACCCCAGGGCGTTCAATGCACAGATTGACGCTAAAAAGCGACCCAGGTTTTTAACCTGATATCATCCGGGCCTTCACCCACCAGGCACCGACACATGAACCGCCAGAAAAAACTCAAGCAGCTCTTCAAGGCCAAAGCCAAGAAGGCCAGCGCCAAACTGGCGCCCAAAAGCAAAGATAAATACATCAGCAAAGCCGACCGCGCCAAACTCGAAGCCGAGGCCGATCAAGCCTCAACCAGTGGCGCCGATACGCCCGCTTGAAGGCGTCCCCGTTTCATATTTGCCCCAGATACGCCGCAAGTGCCGGGCTGACCCAAAGCCTGCGCGCTCGGCGACGGTTTCCATGTCCAGGCTCGACGCCATGAGCAGTTCACGGGCCACGGTGATACGCAGCGTGTGCAGGTAATCCAGCGGGCTGATGCCAACGTGTTCGTGGAACAGCCGCGCCAGGTGTCGGCTGCTGGTGCACGCCAGTTCGGCCATGCGGGTGACGGTCCAGGCATCACAGGGCGCTGCGGCGATGGCGTCCTGCACCCGGTGCACGGCCGGGTGCAGGTGGTTGCGCCCGGTGATCCAGGCTGAGAGCTGCGGGTCGGCGCCGCCGCGACGCATGTACACCACCATGTCGCGCGCCACGCTGCAGGCCAGGCGTGGCCCGGCCAACTCGGCGAGCAGGTGCAGCATCAGGTCGATGCCCGCCGTGACACCGGCGCTGCAACTGACTGGGCCGTCCGTGACATACAGCCGGTTTTCCAGCACCCGGGCCTTGGGCGCCAGGGCCTGCAATGCCGCGCACAGCGCATGATGGGTGGTGCACTGGCGGCCATCGAGCAACCCCGCGCGGGCGGCACTCAATGCGCCGGCGCACACGCAAACCAGCCGCTGGCCCGACGCCGCAAACACGCTTTGCAGCCATTGGGTCAAAGTGTCGCTGGCCGACTCGAACGCCTGTTGCTGCGCCTTGCTCACCTTTGACGTGGAGCCGACCAACACCACCAGCGTGCCGGGCGCCAGGCTTGGCGGCAGGGGCGCCAAGCCGGCCAGCGGCAAGCCAATCGAGGTTTGCAGGGACGGCACCGGGCTGACGTACTGCAAGTCGAAGTCGATGGCCGCCGGGTCGTCGGACTGCGCGGCCAGGCGCAGCACCTCGGCGGGGCCGGCCAGGTCCAGCATCAGCACATTGGGCAACAGCACGAACAGCACCGGCACGCTCACGGGTTCAACTCTCCAAGGCCTGGGCGACCGTGACGATGCGCGCAAAGCGCTCTTCCAGCACCAGTTCGGTACGCTCGCGAATCTCGGCGGCGCTGTATTCGCGGCCACTGCGCGCATGGGTCATCGGGAATGTCAGGGTCGCTTCGCTGACAAAATCCACGCTAAAACCGCTGTCCGACGCCTGCCGCGTGGTGGTTTCACAGCACTGCTCGGTGCGGATGCCACTGATGATCAGCGCGCTCACGCCCATCTGCGTCAGCCGCGCAGCCAAAGGCGTGCCGGCGAAGGCGCTGTGAAAACGCTTGTGGATAATCAGGTCGGGGTTGATCGACAACTCGCTCAAGGTTTTGACATTGCCCGATGCCATCGAAAAGTGCCCTTGGTCTTCAACATGGAAGACTTGTATCACCGGGATGCCCTGTTGAACACACCCATCGATCAGCGCTTGCTGTTTTTCCAGGAACATTGGCAGGTCATTTTCGGACCAGTAGGCAGAATGACGGAATGAATGCTGCACATCGATAACGATAAGGGCTTTGCGGCTCATGACAGGTCCTTGTGGCTTGCATCACGGTGGTTGATGCAAGCCATGGTAAGCACACCCGTCGATGACCAACAGGCCGGCGCCGGACCACTTCAGGACCGTTTAGGACATACAGACTTAACGGCGCAGATCACCCTGCGAGGTCTCCCGCAAGGTGGTCAAGGCCACCAACGCACACACCGCCGCCCCGGCCATGAAGAATCCTGGCACCAGCAAATTGCCGGTCGAGCCGATCAACGCGGTGACGATGTACGGCGTGATGCCGCCGCCTAAAATCGCTCCCAGGTTGATACTGATCGCCATGCCGGTATACCGCACGCGGGTTGGAAACTGTTCGGCGTAGGTGGGATAGCCCACCGACTGGATCACCGGCATTGGCAACGTCGCGACAAAAAACGCCAGCACCGCAATCAACAGGCTGCTGTTGTTCATCAGCACCATCATCGGAATGACCAGCACCGCATAGCCGACAAAACCAATCGCCAGGGCCTTCTTGCGCCCGATGCGGTCCGACAGCCCGCCCCACAACGGCATCATCGCCGCCATGCACAGGCTGACGCCGGCAATCACCCAGTAGATTTTGGCTTTTTCAAAATGCAGGTAGGTGGTGAGGTAGATGTTCATGAACACCAGGCCGATGTAGTAGCCGGCGTTCTGCGCAAAGGCGAACACCACCACCCGCAGCACCGCCGGCAGGTTCTGGGTGAGCACTTCCTTGACCGGTGCGGTGGGTGGTTTCTCTACCGCCAGGAAGGCTTTGAACTCAGGCGTTTCCTCGACATTGTGGCGCATGATGCAAGAGAAGATCACCAGGGGAATGGCCAGGAAAAACGGAATCCGCCAAGCCCAGGCTTGCAGTTGTTCGGCATCGACCAGGCCAGTGGTAATGCCGCAGATGATTGCCGCCATCGAGCCGCCAATCGCCACGCCGACCGGCGTGAAGGCGCCATAAAACCCACGGCGGCCTTTGGGCGAAGACTCGGCCAGGAACGCCGCCGCGCCGACCACTTCGCCACCGGCAAAAAAGCCCTGGGCCAGCCGGATCAGCACCAGCAGGATCGGCGCAACAATGCCCACCTGGGCCGAAGTCGGTAACAGGCCGATGGCCGCCGTCGCGGTGCCCATGCCGATAACGGTACTGAGCAATACTTTGCGGCGGCCGATACGGTCGGCCAGGCGGCCCAACAAAATCCCGCCCAGCGGCCGGATCAGGAAGGCACTGCCGAATACCGCCAGCGTGGCCAACAACGCCGCAGCGGCGTTATCACTGGGGAAGAACAACGGCGCGATAATCGTCGCCATAAAGCCGTACACACCGAACTCGTAATACTCCACCGCCGTGCCCGTGGCGGCGGCGATCGCAGCGCGCTTGGCTATGTCAGTGGCACTGGTGTCGGTGGTTTTTGCACGCGCATTAAAACGCGGCGATGGCGCTGTAGTAGAAAACACTCGAGACATAAACACCTTCCACTCCGACCTTGGGTCGTTTGAGTTATTGAGGTGGATTGCGCCACCCAGAAGTAAACCCGCCGGGATACCAGGGGGTTTTAATGCTCGACAGTAAGAAGGTTGAACGTAGGCTTGATCATGTAGCGCTCCGGTTTTTATTGTTGGGTGGCTACGCAGGTTTATGAGTGGGCGGCCTCCTGTTTTTTAAGCCAGCCCATACGCGCTACCAGCAATGCCTGCGCCGTGGGCAAATCGATCAGTGAGAAGCGAATTTCATCACCCGGCATCAGTTGCGCGAGTTTGGGTAGATCGACACTGGCCACCTGCGCAATACGTGGGTAGCCACCGGTGGTTTGCCGGTCGGCCATCAACACAATCGGCTGCCCGCCCGCCGGCACTTGCACGGTGCCGAAGGTCACGCTTTCGGAGAGCAGTTGCTTGGGCTGCGTCAGGTCCAGGGCGGCACCTTCCAGCCGGTAGCCCATGCGGTCCGAGGCAGCCGTCATTTGATAAGGCTCGTTGAGGAAGTCATGACGGGCCGACGCAGAAAAGTCGTGCCATTCGCGGCCGTGCAGCACGCGGATCGAGACGGCATTGGCTGACGGGTTGAGCAGCCAGCCGGTTGGCATATTCACCCGTGGCGGGTTGGCAAATGAAGAATAGATAGGGATCACATCGCCGGCTTTAAGCGCGCGCCCGCACAGCCCACCGAACCCGCCTCGGCTGTAAGTGCTGGCACTGTTCATCACCGCTTGCAGCAGGTAACCACCGCTGACGGCCAGGTAAGCCCGTACACCGTATTCGCGCTTTTCGAAGCTCAGCACCGCGCCCGGTTTTACGCAGATGGCCTGCCCAGGTTTGAGCACCACACCGTCCAGGCGTGCGCCCAGGTCGGCGCCTGCCAGGGCAATCAAGGCCTTGGCCTGAAAGCACAGCACCGGGCCTTGCAGGGTGATTTCCAGGCTGGCTGCGTGGGTCGGGTTACCCACCAGCAGGTTGGCCAGTGCGTGGGCGTCCTGGTCCATCGCACCGTTGACCGGCACGCCCCAATGCTGGAAACCGGTGCGCCCGGTGTCCTGGAACGAGGAAAACAGCCCGGGCCTGATCACTTTGATCGTCATGGCCGCACTCCGGCCAGGGACTCGAACTCACGGGCGCTGATCGGCACAAAACGCACTTGATCGCCGCCCGTCAGCAGGCAGGGCGGATCATTGGCTGGCGTGAACAGGCTCAATGGTGTGCGGCCGATGATGTTCCAGCCTCCCGGCAAATCCGAGGGGTAAATCACGCTTTGGCAATTGGCCAACCCCACACTGCCCTGCTTGACCACGGTACGCGGCACGGCCCTGCGGGCCAGCTTCAATGCGGGTTGATGCATGCCGATATAAGGATGGCCCGGCGCAAAACCGACCATCAGTACATCCACCCATTGGCCGCTGTGCGCGGCAATCACTTCGCTTGGCGTCAGGGCGCAGGCGTTGGCGATGTGCAACAAGTCAGGTGCGTACTCGCCCTCATAGCACACGGGGATTTCCAACTGTTTGGTGGGGGTGGGAGGTGTGTTTTGCAGGCCCAACAGCGCGTTTTCCAGCACCTGGGCAACGGCGTCAAAGGGCGTTAAGTGCGGATACTGCATTGCGAAAGTGTAGGGGCAATAATGCACGCCTACTGTCACCAGTGCAGGGACAACGTCGGTGATACCGCACAGCTTTCCACGCGCCTGCAAGTCGTGCAGCGCGGCGCTCAACGCCACGGCACGGCGGTTGGCCTGCGCGCTGAACAGCGTCGCAAACACCACCACGATGCAATTGTCGCCACAGGCTTCGAACTGCCAACGCAGCGACGCAGGCACGGGCCTGGTCTCACAGTTAACGTCAGACATCACGGCATATCTCGCATGCGGCAGGCATGAAGATCCGCCCCGCAGGGCTTCACTGTCTTATAAACGCCGTCGCTCTGGTGGCGACGGTCGCACGGTGGGCGCTTACTTGGCGAACAGCAGGCTCATGTCTTTGAACGCCTTGAACTCCAGGGCATTGCCGCACGGGTCGAACAGGAACATGGTGGCCTGCTCGCCTACCTCACCCTTGAAGCGGATGTAGGGTTCGATCACAAACTGGGTCTCCCGCGCGCGCAGCCGATCGGCCAAGGCTTCCCACTGTTCCCACTGCAGGATGATGCCGAAATGCGGCACCGGCACATCGTGGCCGTCCACGGGGTTGGAGTGCACCGACTCCTGGGATGCAGTTTTGGGATGCTCGTGAATCACCAGTTGGTGGCCGTAGAAGTCGAAGTCGACCCATTGCGCACTGGAGCGGCCTTCCGAAAGGCCAAACACATCGCCGTAGAAGTGACGCGCGGCGGCCAGGTCGTAGACGGGAATCGCTAGGTGAAAGGGAGAAAGGCTCACGGTGGCTACCTGCAGGTTCTGTTTGGTTAGAACCCGATTCTTCACCAGAAAGCCCCACGGATAAAGCGGATATCCTTCGCCCTGAGCCTCAATAATTTCGATGCTCGCGCCCTACTTCGGCGCACCGAGCACTTCGATGACGCACGCCCTGAATAATTCGAAGAGCGGCAGTTGGCGCTGGGTGTACTTGGTCAGCAGCACAATTTCACGGTAGAACGTGAGCTTGTCCAATCGCAAAACCCGCACGTCGCTGCCGTGTTCCAGCCACAGGCCAGCCAAGGGCACCAGCGACACACCGAGGCCACTGCGCACCATCTTGACGATGGCGTCCAACTCGTCGAGTTCCAGCGCCTGCTGAGTCTGGATCTTGTGTTCCTTGAGAAACTGCGTGACCTGGCGCCCGCCGAACGAGCCACGGTCATACCGCACGAAGGGTTGCTCCCGCAGGATCTGCAGCGGGTCGTCGCCCTGCACGTCCTTGGCGGTAATCAGCACAAAGGGCTCGCGGGCGATCACTTCGATATTCAGGTCTTTGGGCAGGTTGAACGGCGGGTGGATCATGATCGCCAAATCCAGCTCACCGGCATCCACCTGGCTGAGCAGGTTGAGCGAAACCCCCGGCACCAGGCTGACCTCGATAAACGGTGCGCGGCGTTTAAGCGCGACCAGCGCCTGGGGCAGGATCCCGGTTTGCACACTGCCGATGGCGCCAATGCGCAGCGAGCCGTGAAAGTTGTTGGCGCTGTCGGGCGCGCCCATGCGCGAGAAAATATCGAGGATCTCCTCCGCCAGCGGCACCGCGCGCTGCCCGGCCGCATTGAGCGTGGCGGAGCGACCGGTGCGGTCGAACAGCTTGACGCCCAAGGCGTCCTCGAGGTGTTTGATCTGCGCACTCACCGCCGATTGCGTCAGCCCCACCTGCTGTCCGGCGGCGGCGAAAGTGCCACGGCGGGCGGCGCTCACGAAGGTTCTCAACTCTCTGATCATGGGGCTACCTTATAGGTCGTTGGGGTTCAGCAACCGCTCAAGGCCACCTGCGGTCGCTCGCCTGCGAAGAAGAACGGGCGCAGTCGCACACCGACGCTGTTACCAATAAACGCTGCCACCAACCACACCCAGCCATGCAGGCTGCCGGAGGCGATGCCGCTGAAGTACGCGCCGATGTTGCAGCCGTAGGCCAGGCGCGAGCCATAGCCCAGCATCAAACCACCGATCACTGCGGCCACCAGCGAGCGTGCCGGGATTTTCAGGCTTGGGGCAAAACGCCCGGCCAGGCCCGCAGCCAACAGCGCACCGAGGACGATGCCGATGTCCATCACGCTGGTGATGTCTTCCCACACAGGCGCTGCCAGAGCTTTGGCATTGCCCGGCATTTGCCAGAACGCCCAACTGGCCACGTCCACACCCAAGCCGCTGGCCACTTTGGCGCCCCACAGCGCGAAAGCCGAGGTGATGCCCCATGGCCGCCCGGCCAGCGCCAACGTCGCATAGTTAAGCAGCGCCAGGCCGATTGCACCCCACACCAACGGCCAAGGCCCGCGCAGGAAACGGCGCAGGCCGATGTGCTCGCTGCTCACGCCGGGTTCAAGCTGACCGTGACGGCCCTTTTCCAAACGCACGGTGACCAGCGCGATGATTGCGAACACGGCCAGGCTCAGAATCATGGCCGGCAACACGCCGAAGCTCTTGACGATGGACACCGCCGGGAACGCCGGCAACGCGAACCACCAATCCACATGGTGCGTGGCAATCAGCGAACCGCAGATAAAAAACAGCAGCGTCACCAGCATGCGCGCATTGCCGCCGCCCACGGTGAACAGCGTGCCGGACGCGCACCCGCCGCCCAACTGCATGCCGATACCAAAGATAAACGCCCCGAACACCACCGATACGCCAGCCGGTGCTACCAGCCCGACCACCGGCTGCCCGAACAATGTGCCCGCGCCCAATGCCGGGAAGAACAGCAACACCGCCACCGCCAGCATAACCATCTGGGCGCGCAAACCGGCGCCGCGTCGATCATTGATAAATACGCGCCAGGCCGACGTGAAACCGAAAGCGGCGTGGTACAGGGTCAGGCCCAGCGCAGCGCCGACCACCAGCAACAGCACCTGGCGCGAGCCGACGCTGTTTTGCAGGAATATGGCGCCGGCCACCAGGATGATAAAAGCCACCAACGGCGCGATAGGCTTGCGCGCGGGGCTCAGGGAAAGGGAGGTGCTCATGGGCTTTCTCGGATGTGATCGGGGGGAAGATTGGCGGTGAGTATAAACCCTGACAGGGTCGGTCTTTGCAGGAATTCAGACGGCCAGGTAACGCCTGCGGAGGTGGCAACGTTTAGTTGCGCCGGGTGTATTGCTTGAACAAAAAACCTACAGTAACCTCCGCCAAGGCAGCCACCAATGGGTGGCAGGAATGGATTCTGGCCCGCTGTCCGGTGGGCACTGACAAGGAAGTTAAAGCATGCGCACGGCTATCAGCCCGACCATCTATACGCTTGGCCCCGAGGGTACCAATTGCGCCACCGCCGCGCAGTGGTGGCTTGACTCTCGTGAAGAGCGCAATGCCACGCAGCGAATTGTTCTGCATGAGACGCTTGAGCAAGCCTTTGATGAGTTGTCCGGAAAACAGGACGGCTATCTTTTAAGCTGCGCCGCGTACCCCGATTTGCATACGCTGATTTTTACCCGCCTGGGCGATATGGAGCTGTGCGACAGCTTCATCATGCCGACCCACTCCATGGTGCTTGCCAGCCGTACCAGCGCCGACCAGATAAAAAGTGTGGCGACCCATCCCGCGCCCCAATCCCTGGTGGCAAGCCACTACCGCAAAGTGTTTGCCAACAGCAATGCCGATGCCGCCGTGCTGTGCAGCACTGGCCAGGCAGATGCGTGCGTGACCACCGTGGTCGCGGCAGACCTGCATGAGCTGAACATCATTGAAGATTTCGGCCAGGTGCCGATGGCCTTTCTGGTCCATTCGCTGAAGCGAGCCGACCATGCAAAAGCCTGATCCGCTGTCGACCCTGCTCAATATTGTCGATCAAGTGCGTGCCCGCCAGGAATTGGATGGCAGCATCAAGGCGCCGGACATGGCTGACCATGCCCTCATCAACCGCTTGATCGCCGAGCTCGACCAGCACGCCGCAATGATCGACGGGCTGTCTGCGCCGCTGTTGACGGCGACCCTGGAAGACCTGGGCAACTGGCTGAAGAATGGCCTGGATCAACGGCCTCTATTCGATAAGACTCTCGCCAGTTTCAACACCCCTGCCCCAGGCGACGCCTTGTTTCTACTGGCCCCCATGCGCGCGACCAACGGCCCTGACCCCGAAGGCTTCCGGCTGGAGCTGGTCACCGGCTACCGCAGTGAAACCCCTTACCTGGCAAAGGCCGCGCAGTACACCGAGCATTACGTGGCACCGTTTCAATGCATCAAGCTGGGAGCAGCCTCGAAGGGGTTCCTGCAAGGCAATTGCATTGTGCTGTTTCCAGAGTCCGTGGCCACGGCAGCCAAGGTCGATAAACAGACCTTCGCGCTGTTCTTCTTCAGCAAGTTTCTGCGTATCTACAACGAGCAGACACTCGTCGAGGCAGACCGTTTGTTCGGGCGCCAAAGCCCGTTCCTGTTCGGCCAATTGAGCAGCCGCCAGATGTCTGAGCCAGACATGTACGACGCGCGTTGCTTGTGGGGTTATTACCACGACTATGCGCACCACACCGGGCCACGCCCATTGGACAAAAACCTGTACATAAAGCTGAATTGGTTTACCGGCCTGCTGGAAGAGACCAAGTGTGACCTGATTACGGTGCGCCTGGTGCTGGAACACCGACCGGACTTTTGGCGTGAAATCGCCGAGTTCATCCTGCTCGAACGCATGTTCCGCTACCCCAAAGGCTCGGACCAGCACATGACGTTCGATGCCGGCACCGGGATTTTGCTCTTTGAGATGCTGATCAATGCCAAGGCATTGGTCGAAACCGAGCACGGCCACCTCACGTTCGACAGCGAGCGTCTTGGCCAAAAACTGGTGTCGATGATCGCCGATATCGAGGCCCTCGAAGCACTCGACGACGAGGCCTATCTGGCGGGCGCCAAAGCCTATGTGCAGCAACATCTGGGCACACCGCAAACCCCACTGGCACGTTTCAATTTCCCGGCCACGCACTACGCACGCCGGGTGCTGGCCGAGTGCCCCCAATGAATGCATTGAAAGTCCGTCTGCTGCTGTTCACTGTGGCCATTCTCGCGTTGTTCTCGATCAGTTGGCTGCTGTCGAAAAACCTGCTCGGTAGCATTTCGGTGATGCATGCCGTTGGGCTCAGGCTGTGGGCCACAACGGCCGCCTTATGGCTGATCGTGGCGTTCGGCACACGACCGTCGCTGGCTTCCAAGCCCCTGCTCGCCAGGATGCCGGGGTTTTTCATCCTGTCGATCCTGGGGTTCTCGCTCTATTTTGTCTGCAGCTTCGGCGCTTTGAAAACGCTGAAAGCCAGCGACCTGACCATGGTCCTGGCGACGATTCCGGGCATTACCTACCTGCTGGGCCTGCTGACACGCAGCCTGGGTTTTTCCTGGCTCAAACTGGCGGGTGTGGTGATCGTCAGTGTCGCGGCGCTGGCGTTCAACACCCACACTGGCGACGTTGGCGCAGCCAGCCCATCAGGCATTGCGCTGGCCTTGGTCGCGGCGCTTTCCTACGCCGTTTATGGCCTGCTGTCCAAGCGTTACCTCACGGATTTGCCCCTGATCAACTCGCTGGCCTGGGTCACGCTGATCGCCGCGGCGTGCTTTGTGCCGCTGTTCATTCTCGACCCCGCGCCCTTGTTGCTCCTGGACCTTGGGGATGCACTCAAAGTGCTGATCCTGGGGGCTGCCTGCTCGGCGCCGGTGTATGTGTTGTACCAGAAGGTCTTGGCCGAGGGCGGTGTGTTGTATGCCAATGCGATTGGCTTGTTGGCGCCGTTCGCCGTGGTCACCGGTGAGTGGTTGATCGGTACTGGCACGACGTTGGGTGCAGTAAAAATCGTCGCGATGATTGCGGTCATGGTGGGGATCACCCTGTTATTCATGGATGCATCAGGCGTCTCGGGCTGGACGTTCAAGCGTCGCCCGCCAAACCAACCGGTTAGTGAGGAAATAAAATGAAAAAGCTGGCGTTGGTTTGCCACCGCAGTGCCAAGTTGTCCTTTGTATTTGAGGCCGCAGAAGCGGCAGGTATTGAGCTGGTACTGATTTACGACACGACCGAAAGCGCTCCCGCGCACTTGCCGGCAGTCACGTCGACCTGGCAGTTGCCGGTTTTCGACGAGCCGCAGGTGGCATTGGAAGCGTTCGCGGCCGGCGTGCAAGAGAGAGGGATTGGCGGGGTGATGACGGTTCGTGAAGAAGCGATCATCTGGACGGCGCTGGCGGCGCAAAAAATCGGTACACCTGGGATTGATCCCCATGTGGCCGCGCTGGCCCGCAACAAATACCTGATGCGCCAGGCCTTTGCCGAGGCAGGCTTGAGGTCGCCGGGTTTTTGCTACATCGATAACCCGCACGACCTGTCGCAAACCCGCGCCCTGGGGTTGCCACTGGTGATCAAGCCGCTCTCCGGCTGGTCGAGCACCGGTGTGATGCTGGCCAAAACGGCCGAAGAGCTTCCCGCCCTCGTCAATGCGGTCTGGGAGGTCCAGAGCAAGGACCTGGCACGTTTCTATGACCAGGACAAAGCCGTAGGCCTGGTTGTTGAACAGTATTTGCCGGGTAAAGAATTCGTTGTGGAGTGCTTTGTCGATATCGAAGGGGTGCATGTCCTGGCAGTGGGCGACAAGGGCCAACCCGAAGGGCCCTGGTTTGAAGAAACGATCTATCGTCAGCGTCGAGATATCGACGACCCCTTGATCATGGCGCTGTGCGAAACCGCGCGCGCCGGGGTCAAGGCGCTGGGCATTACCATGGGCGCCGCCCATGTGGAGCTGCGCCTGGATGCCAACCAGCAAGCGTATGTGATTGAAATCGGCGCACGCATAGGGGGCTCGGGGGTCTCGCACTTTGTGGTGGAACAGAGCACCGGCGTGTCGTTCGCCGCACTGTGCATGAAGGCTGCCCTGGGTTTGCCGACCCCGGCGCTGCCCGATGTGCTGCGAGCCGCCAGAGTGGCAGCGAACTACATCATTCCTCTGCGCGGCGATGGCCGTTTCAACGGTTTCAGCGGGCTGGAAAAGGTCGCGGAGCACCCTGAAACCGCTCGGATCGTGACCTTTTTCGAGGCTGGGCACCTTTCTCCACCACCTCCCGCGTTTGGCGGCTACCCAGGGTTCATCTTCTCGGTACATGCCTCGGATGAGGCGGCGAGCGCTTACCACCAATGGCTTGATGCTTCCTTGAGCATCAACTGGAACCAATAAATACCACCCCTAGCCGGGTTCGGGAGTCGTGATATGGAACATCCGCAACTGGATTGGAATAACCTGGGCTTCAGCTACAGGAAAACCGACCTTCGTTACATTGCCCACTGGCGTGACGGTCAGTGGCAGGAAGGTGCGTTGACCGAAGATAACCAGCTGCATATCAGCGAAGGCTCAACCGCGTTGCATTATGGCCAGCAGTGTTTTGAGGGGATGAAGGCCTACCGTTGCAAAGATGGTTCGATCAACCTGTTTCGCCCCGATCAGAATGCTGCCCGTATGCAGCGCAGTTGCTCACGACTGCTGATGCCGCCCGTCTCGACCGCGCAATTCATTGATGCCTGCAAGCAGGTGATCAAGGCCAACGAACGCTTCCTGCCGCCCTACGGAACCGGCAGCTCGCTGTATCTACGACCTTTCGTCATCGGTGTGGGCGATAACATCGGTGTGCGTACCGCGCCGGAGTTTATCTTCTGCGTGTTTTGCATTCCGGTCGGCGCGTTGTTCAAAGGCGTGTTGCAACCGAGCAACTTCATCATTTCGGACTACGACCGCGCCGCCCCCAATGGCACCGGCGCCGCCAAGGTCGGCGGAAACTACGCTGCCAGCCTGTTACCCGGTACCGAGGCACGGCAGTCGGGTTTTGCCGACTGCATTTACCTCGACCCGCTGACCCATAAAAAAATCGAAGAAGTCGGCTCGGCGAATTTCTTTGCCATCACCCATGACAACACCTTTGTGACGCCGCGTTCACCTTCAGTATTGCCTGGCATCACCCGCGCCTCGTTGATTGAGCTTGCGCAAAGCCGTCTGGGGCTCAAGGCGGTGGAAGAAGATGTGCATATCGACAACCTGGCGGCCTACAAGGAAGCCGGTGCGTGCGGCACTGCGGCGGTTATCACACCGATTGGCGGTATTCGCTACAACGATCACCTGCATGTATTTCACAGCGAACATGAGGCCGGCCCGCTGACCCAACGTTTGTTCAATGAACTGACGGGCATCCAGAACGGTGACATTGAAGCGCCAGCAGGCTGGATCGAAAAAGTCTAAAGCCGTGACGCGCCCGCTGCTCCGACATCCCGAGGGTGCCAGTACAGCGGGCCGATCAAGCGTCAGTCAGACCGGCCGAAAGGGCTCATGTCCGCCCTACCGAGCCGGTAACCGGCAAATTGCCGAGCAACTTGAGCCCTGTGCTCTTCACAAAGGTGTCGTAGTCCATCGGCTTCTGGATACGGGTTTCGGCGTTGGGCAGCACATAGGCCCAAGCACGTTTCGACGAGGCGTCGTACACCAGCTTGAACAGGCGCGTCGGCACCCACACCTTGTTGTCGCCGATGGTGCTGTAGCCGGCATCAAACAACGGGCCGGTGAACACAAACACATTACCGCCGGCACGCACGGCAAACTTGCGCACGTCGGCCTCGACCTTGCTCCAGATCTTGCGGTTATTGGTGGGGTCTTGCGGCACCATGTTCGACAAGGCAAAGGACTGCGCCATGGCATTTGCGCTTGGCGCATCGGCGGCTGGGGATTGATGGCCGCGGTCCACCGCCGGGTGTTGGCTGCGGTAGTCGCTCAACTCCGCGCGGGCGCCTTTGGGAATGCGCGGGTCGGGATAAAACTGGTTGGTACGCTCTTCACCCTTGGCGTCTTTCAACTGTGCCGCGTTCAAACGCTCGACCACCACCAAAGGCGTCTTGCTGGTTTGCGAGTAGAGCACCGCAAAGTGATCCGAGCACAGCGCCATGGGTTTCATCGAGGCGGGTACGGTGGCCGTATTGATCGGCATGGCGCCAGGAAACAGGTCCGCGCAGCCGTCGAAGGAGAGCCGTTGTTCTTGACTGGAATAAAGACCGAGGGCTGCGCTTTGGCTGATGGAGCTTGAGCGCGAAGTGTGTTCATGGGCGGGTGGTTTGATCAGGTCCAGCAGACCACGGGCCTGTGCGCCGGGCGAGAGCAGGAAAAGCGCCGACAGGCCGACTGCAATAATGCGTAAGTGCATGTTTTATATCTTAAAGTGAGGAGCCTAATGGACCCTCACTTTAAACTTTAGTGCGACGCCTGACGGATCGAATTCCAGGCCGCCTGAGCCAGGATCCCCACCTCGTTAAAGCACGCCAGCGCTTCACGCAGGATGCTACGCCTGCCGGGGAAGCAACTTGCCGAACTGGCAGGCGGCACCATGACCGTGAAGCTCGCTTAACGCCTAGTGCCCCGCCACCGCTGGCCCATCGGCTGACCGCCGTCCCGGTTTGAAGCCATGGGCATGCGCGGTGCAGGCAATCACCAGCGCCACCAGCAGCAACAGCGCCATTGCCCATGGAAATGAGGCGGCGCCCCAGGTCTGCAGCAACACCCCGCCGACCACGCCGCTGGCTGCAATAGCGCTGTTCCACGCCACCACGTTCAGCGACAGCGCCACATCGGCGCCCTCTCCAGCGGCATCGGCCAATGCGGTTTGCAGCAGTGTCGCCGCGCCACCAAAACTTAGGCCCCACACGGCCACGCCGAGGTAGATCACCTGCGGCACGCTGCCCACAAAGCCGAACACCAGGGTTACCGCCGCAAACGCCACCAGGCTTGCCAGCACGGTCTTGCGCAACAGCGGTTCGACCAGTTTGGCCGTCAACCAGATCCCCAGCAGCGCGGCAATGCCGAACACCAGCAAGACTAAATCCACCCGTTCAGCCAAGCCTGCACGCGCCACAAACGGGGCAATGTAGGTGTACAGAATGTTGTGCGCCAGCATCCAACTGATCACCACCGCCAGCACCGGCCGCACGCCGGGCGTGGTCAGCACTTGGCCCAGCGACAGACGCTGGTGCGCAGGCTGTGGCGGATAGTCCGGGACTTTCACCAGCACCCACACGATCAGCAGCAGCGTCAGTACCGACATCAGGCCGAACGTCGTACGCCAGCCCACCAGGCCGCCCAGCCACGTGCCCAGCGGCACACCCAGCGACAGCGCAATCGGCGTACCCACCATGGCCAGTGCCAGCGCCCGGCCCTGTTGATGCGGCGCAACCATGCGCCGGGCATAACCGGCCAGCAGGCTCCAGGCCAGCCCCGCCGCCACGCCGGCAAAGAACCGCGCCACCAGGGTTACGCCGTAATGGGACGACAGCGCGGTGATGGAGTTAAACAGCAGAAAGCCGACGATGGTCAGCAGCAACACATTGCGCCGCCGCCAGCCACGGGTGGCAATGGTCATGGGAATCACCGCCAGCACCGACCCCAGCGCGTAGGCCGTGACCATCTGCCCGGCCATCGATGGCGAAATCGCCAGGCCGTCGCTGATCAACGGCAACAGCCCGGCGGGCAGGGTTTCGGTGACGATGCAGATAAAGCCGGTCATGGCCAGGGCGAGCAAAGCGCCAATGGGCAGACGGTCGGATGCCGCGGATAGACTGAGTGAGGGTGTCACGGGAGACTCCTTTAGACGACTTAAATACTGATCGATACAAATGTTGCGTGCACATTGACCTCGTTGTCAACGACTTATGTATCGACTAGTATTTATCTCGCTTACCCAGAGGATTCCCGACATGGCACAAATGGGCCGCCCGCGTAATTTCGACCGAGACCAGGCCGTGGAACAGGCCATGCACCTGTTTTGGCAGCACGGTTACGACGCCACCTCCCTCGCCCAGCTCAAGGCCGGGTTGGGTGGCGGTATCTCAGCGCCGAGTTTTTACGCCGCATTCGGCTCCAAAGAAGCGCTGTTTGATGAGTGCGTGCAGCGTTATCTGGCCACCTACGCCCAGGTCACCGAATGCCTGTGGGATGAGGCTTTGCCCCCGCGTAAGGCCATCGAAACCGCGCTGCGCCAGTCGGCGCGCATGCAGTGTGAAGACGGGCACCCCAAGGGCTGCATGGTGGCGTTGGGCGTGATGAGCGCACCCAGCCCGGAGAATGCGCGGGTCGCGGACGCCCTGACGCAATCGCGCGTGCGCACCCGGGCCGGGATTGTGGCCTGCATTGAGCGCGGGATACGTCTTGGGCAATTGCCGGGCACCACGCAGGCAGCGTCGATGGCGACGGTATTTGACAGTTTCTTGCAGGGCGTTTCGATCCTGGCGCGCGATAACGTGCCGCATGCGGCTATCGACGCGGCGATCACTCAACTACTGCTGGCATGGGATGTTGCAGCGTCAACCGTCGCACCGCGCACCCACTTCAGTCGCAGCTGAACTGGCCTGTTATCGGCCCAGCCGATGCACACCCGCGAATTATCGATTTGAGCCTTTGTTGAAGCGCCCCGACTATGGGGCCACTTCCAACAACAAAAACAAAGGACTCGCCATGACTGCCCGATTTCACAATCCAGTAGACACGCGTTTCGGCTGCGGCAGCCTGCTCGAGCTTGCCGACATCACCCAAGGCCAGACCGTGGCGCTGGTGACCTTTCCCGAAGCGCGGGGGCTGGGCCTGGTGGAACGCATCCAGGACCTGCTCGGCGACCGCCTGGTGTACCTCATCGAAGACGTGCAGCCCAACCCTGATGTGGCGCAACTGCGCGATACCTATGAACGCTTCTGGCAGGCAGCCGGCGACTGTGATGCGGTGATTGCCGTGGGCGGCGGCAGCGCGATCGACACGGCCAAAGCGCTGATTGTGGGCACCGAGTCCGGCCGTTTCGATGAGTTGCTGGCGTTGCTGGCCACGGGCAAACCCTTTGTGCCGGCGCGCAGCAAAATCCTGATTGCCGCGCCCACCACGGCGGGAACCGGCAGTGAAGTCACGCCCTGGGCCACCATTTGGGACTCGGCGAGCCTGAAAAAGTACTCGCTGCACCTGGCGTGTACCTGGCCGAAGGTGGCGATCATCGACCCACAATTGATGCTCACCGTGCCCGCCGGCGTCACCGTCTCCACCGGGCTGGACGCCTTGTCCCATGCGTTGGAAGCGGTATGGAACATCAATGCCAACCCCATCTCGGATACGTTCGCCATTTCGGCCATCGAAGACATCCTCGAATGCCTGCCGTTGCTGCGGCGTGACCTGGCCAATCAGGAAATGCGCTCGCGCATGGCGTTGGCGGCCCTTAAAGCCGGGTTGGCGTTCTCCAACACCAAGACCGCCCTCGCCCACTCCATCTCCTACGAAATGACCCTGCACCACGGCCTGCCGCATGGTATTGCCTGCTCGTTCACGCTGCCGCTGGTGCTGGGCCTGGCCTGGGGTCGCAACGCAGCGCGTGACCGAACCCTTCAGCGGATTTTCGGCAGCGACTTGCAGCACGCCCAACACAGGCTGCGCGACTTTCTGCACAGCCTTGAGGTGAAGACTGAGTTTGCCGACTACGGTGTAACAGCCTCCCAGGCCGAAGCCATGATCAACTTCGCGCTGCAAGGCGCACGCGGCAAAAACTTCATCGGTGCCCACGCCGCCTGAAGCCAGCCGTTTACCCCTGTAGCGACGATTTCCTGCCGCACCCTCGCAAGAGTGCGCCCACCGACACCACTCGGTGGGAACCAACAATAAAAAAAGGAAAAGATCATGAACCGTGCCCAAGCCTTGCCTGGCCTTACCGTGAAAACCGCCTCGTTTCGAGTCGCCCAATGGCGAATGCTGCTGGCAGCGATGTTCTGCTACCTGTTTTTCTACACTGGCCGGCAAACCTTCGGTTTTGCCATCCCCGGCATCCAGGCCGAGTTCGGCTTGACCAAGGAAACCCTCGGCTGGGCCTCTGCGGCCATGCTGTGGGCCTACGCCATCGGCCAGGCCATCAACGGCAACCTCGCCGATAAGTTTGGCGGGCGGCGCATCATGACCCTCGGCGCGGTGCTGTCGTGCGCCGCCAACTGGGTGACCAGCTTTGCCGGCGGCTTTGCCAGCCTGATCCTGCCCTGGGGCCTCAATGGCTATTTTCAGGCCTTGGGCTGGGCGCCGGGCAGCCGGCTGATCTCCAACTGGTGGAGCGCGGGCGAGCGCGGCAAGGTCTACGGCTTTTATGTCTTCGCCGCCGGTTGCGCCTCGATCCTGTCTTACGTCACCTCGATTATCGTGCTCGAAGTGCTGCAACTGGAATGGCGCTGGATCTTCCGCTTGCCGGTGCTATTGATGCTTGCCGGCGGCATCATCTTTTACCTGGTGGCCCGCGAACGCCCACAGGACATGGGTTTCGAAGCCCTTGCCGATACCGGCGTGGCCAATGCCGAAGACAAGAACCATGAGGTGGCGCACGGCGCGGTCGAAAGCTCGTTACAGCGCTACAAGGCGGTGCTGAAAAATGCCCGCCTGATCATCGCTGCCGTGTCCCTGGGGTTCCAGAATGCTGCGCGCTACGGCTTGATCGTGTGGGTGCCGGTGCATTTTCTGGGCGCCAACTGGAAAAGCGGCGACAGCCTGGTCGACCCCAAGTGGATCACCGTGGCCTTACCCGTAGGCATGGCCATCGGCGCCTTGAGCAATGGCTGGGTGTCGGACAAGCTGTTCGGCTCAAAACGCTACCTGGCAATCATGCTGTACATGGTCCTCGGTGCGGCCACCAGCCTGTGGATGTGGAGCTTGCCGCCGCACAGTGCCATCGGCCTGGTCGCGTTGTTTCTGTGTGGCTTTTTTGTCTATGGGCCGGCGTCGAGTTTCTGGGCGCTGTGCCCGGACCTGGTCGGCGCCAAGCGCGCCGGCACCGCGACCGGTGTGATGAATTTCTCGTCCTATCTGTTTGCCGGGCTGGCGGAACCGCTGATCGGCAGTATGCTCGACAGTACCGGCAACACGTCGCTGATCTTTCTGGTGGTGACGACTGCCTGCCTGAGCAGCGCGGTGGTCGCACTGTTCATCAGACGCTGAGCCAGCCACAGGACCTTTGCATGTACCAGTACCACAAGTGGCTGCGCTCCTTTCATGCGGTGGCGAAGACCGGCAGTTTTACCCTCGCCGCCGAGTTCCTGAGTGTTGGCCAGCCAACCGTCAGCGAGCAGGTGAATGCCCTGGAAAGGAAGTTCTCCGTTGAGCTGTTCCACCGGCGCGGGCGTTTTGTCGAAATGAGCGCCGCGGGCCACCAACTGTATGCGATCACCCAGGGCCTGTTCGGGCAAGAGGATGAAGCCGTGCAATTGCTGCAGAGTTTCAAGCAACGCAAGCTCGGCATGTTACGCCTGGGGGCGGTGTCGCCGCCGATTGCGATGAACCTGACGTACGAGCTGATGCAACGTCACCCGGACATCGAGCTGGAAACCTCCTTCTCACCCGAAAAGGAAACCCTGGACCGACTGTTCAATTTTGATATCGATGTGGCGATCCTGGCGCTGTCCGAATTCGACCAGCGCTTCGACACGCAGCTCTACCACCGTTACCCGATCATCGCCGTGGTGCGCAACGACCATCCTTGGGCCAGCCAGAAGGAGGTGCATGTGGAGCAGATCAGTCAGGAAAAATGGGTGATGCGTGAAAGAAGCTCGCGCACCCGCCAACTGGTGGAAGAAAGCTGCACACGCCTGGGTGTCTCGCTCAACTGTGTGATGCAACTCAACAGCCGCGAAGCCATCGTGCATGCGATCGCCAAGGGCATCGGCATCGGTTTTGTATCGGCGGTCGAATACGCCGAAACACCCGGCACGACCCCGATTACCTTTGTGAATCACCCGTTTTCCATTGAGTACCACCTGTGCTGCCTGGGCATCCGACGCAATCGGCCCATGATCGCCGAACTGTTCGACTCAAGCCCCACGCCGACCACCTGAATACCCCACACGCTTGACCCTTGAACTGGCCGCCTACCTCTCGCACGCGAAAGGGACGGCCTCCCTGTACCCGCAACTGGAGATTGACCATGCATTACCAACAACCCAAACAACTGCAAGCTGTCGTCCTCGACTGGGCAGGCACGGTGGTGGATTTCGGCTCGTTTGCCCCCACCCAGATTTTCGTCGAAGCCTTTGCCGAGTTTGGCGTGGCGGTGTCACTGGAGGAGGCGCGCGGCCCCATGGGCATGGGCAAGTGGGACCACATCCGTACGCTGTGCAACCAGGCGCAAATTGCCGAACGCTACCGCGCCGTGTTTGATCGCCTGCCTACCGATGAGGACGTCACCGCGCTGTATGAACGCTTCATGCCTCTGCAAATCGAAAAGATCGCACTGCATTCGGCGGTGATCCCCGGCGCCCTGGACGCCATTGCAGCCCTGCGCAGCAAAGGCCTCAAAATCGGCTCGTGCTCGGGCTACCCGGCAGTGGTCATGGCCAAAGTCGTCGAGCTGGCCCGCCAGAACGGCTACGTCGCCGACCATGTGGTGGCCACCGACGAAGTGCCCAATGGCCGCCCGTATCCGGCGCAGGCGTTGGCCAATGTGATCGCGCTGGGCATCAGCGACGTTGCGGCGTGCGTCAAGGTCGATGACACCTGGCCCGGTATTCTCGAAGGGCGCAGCGCCGGCATGTGGACGGTGGCGCTCACATGCTCCGGCAATGCCCTGGGCCTGACCTACGAGCAGTTCAAGGCGCTGCCGGCGCAGAAACTTGCCGAAGAACGTACACGCATCGGCCAGCTGTTCGAAGGCGCCCGCCCGCATTACCTGATCGACACCATCGTCGATCTTGCGGCAGTGGTTGAAGACATCAACGCGCGCCTGGCACGTGGGGAAACACCCCAGGGCGTCTGACCGGATCGGGGCACGCCTGCCGTTAAAGCGCGCCCCATTCGTCCCGACACGCCAGTAAAAAATCCACAAACGCCCGCACCCGATGCGGCACATAACGCCCATGGGGATACAGCAAGGTAAAGGGCCGCGAGCGTCCGCCAAACGGCTTCAACACTTCAACCAGGCTGCCGTCGGCCAACTCAGGTTCAACGATAAACTTGTAGGTTTGAAACAACCCCGCGCCGTGTTTGGCCAGGGTTACGCCGCCCAGCACGTCCTGGGCAATGCTGTAGCCCGCCGCCCCGGCGAACTCCTGCTCCTGGCCTTGCACCTGGAACAGCCAGGGAATGCGCCGGCCGTTGCTGGGCAGCTCAAACTGAATGCATTCATGCGCAGGCAAGTCGTCCAGCGTCTGCGGCGTGCCGACGCGCTGCAAGTACGCAGGTGCAGCGATAACCACCAACTCGGCATCTTCCAACAGCCGCGCGATCAGCGACGAATCCGGCTGGGCGCGCACGCGAATGGCCAAGTCATAGCCTTCGGCAACGAAGTCGATATTGCGGTTGCTGATATGGATATCCACGGTCACTTGCGGGTACTGCGCACGGAACCTGGGCAGCAGCGGCAGCAAGCGGTGATGCGCGTAAGTGGTCGGCACACTGATGCGCAAGCGCCCGGACGGCACCGCCTGCGCGCCCATCACTTCTTGCTGGGCCTCCACCAGTTGCGTCAGCGCCTGGCGGCATTGCTCGAAAAATGTGCGACCGCTGTCGGTGAGGCGAATGCTACGGGTGGTGCGCACAAACAAGCGCGAACCCAGGCGTTCTTCCAGGCGCGAAATACTCCGGCTCACGGCGGCCGGGGTGACGCCTGCGGCCTGCGCGGCCGCGGTAAAGCTGCCGGCTTCGGCAGCCAGGCAGAACAGCTCGATGCTGCCCAGTTGCAAATCTTCGAAATGGCGTTTCATGATTGATTACATCGGCTCACTATCCGACGCCATACTTACCAGTCTCTTGCCCTTTAATACAGCGTGCCGGGCGAGAAACGCCAAAGATCACTCGCCCTCAGGGCACGGTGACAAATGCATCTGCCCCGGTTGAGTATTCAATGATGGAGGGTGTATTCATTTTAAGTTTGTGCCGCTCTATATGATCGCCTTTCATCCGCGAAAGAAAGCGGACCAGGTACACGCCTGGCTCATCAAGCTTGACGATGTACTTGAGCTCATAGGTTTCGGAAGGCCCGATATCCAGAAAGGGAAATACCAGCAAGGTCGAGCTCATACCGTCATACCGCGCCTCTGCCACATCCCAGGCAGGCCCATACACCGGCAAACCCGCGTCAAAGCGCTGCACCTTTACGATAGACAAAACACGCCGGTCCAGATTCAGCCGTGCAATGTCATTACCGCTGTTGGACAGTGTGACACCCACTTCCAGCAGACTGGCGCCGTCCTCGGCAGGCATCAGTTGAGTCTTCAAGGTCGCACCCACATGGGCGCTCAACTCGGTTTTGATCTGCATCTCTTTAAGCAGCAGTGCACTCATTTGCGAGTCTTGCTTTACGTAGTAAGTCACCCAGACCGTCCAACCCGCCACACACAACAGGGCCACGACTGAAACAAGGCTCGCGGCCACACCCACCTTGATTTGCAACAGCTCCCAATGACTGCGCTGCCGGGACTTAGGTTGAGAAGGTAAGCGGCTCATGCCAATGTTGCTCCTGATGACGGCAGGCGAACTTACGGCAACCTTCTACGATCAAGCAATACACAATTAGCCTATGTTAAAACTGGCGAATATGCCAAAACGCCCATGCGGCGCGCGCGCTCGCTGACCCGCTCCCAGGCGTTGATCGCTCCCACGCTCCGCGTGGGAACGATCAGCGTGGGAACGATCATCACTTCTGTGGCGAGGGAGCTTGCTCCCGCTGGACTGCGCAGCAGTCCCACCCTTTAAGAATGGGGCCGCTTCGCGGCCCAGCGGGAGCAAGCTCCCTCGCCACAATGGATACGCTAGAGCAGTAACCGCGAAAAATCACAGCACGCTTGCGCCATCTGCGCCACGTCCTGGTTCAGGCCGAACTGCCGGTCGACCCGGTGCAACGCTACGTACTGGATGCGCGGCAATTCGGGCTCGGTGACCAGCGCCCGCAGCGCGCCTTGCTCGATCAAGTGCGACAAGCACGCCCTGGGCAGGTAACTCACGCCAATCCCCGACAACGCCAACCCTACTTGCACCAACAGGTTGTGGCTCGACAACGTGCGCGGCATCTGCACGTTGTGCGCGGCCAGCCAACGCTCGTAGATCAACCCGGTGCCCGACTGCGCGCCCTGGGTGAGCACGGTGTAGTTGGCCAGGGTCTCAAGGCTCACCGGGTCGGCGTCGGGGATCAGGCTGGGCGCGCAGATCCAGGCGTTTTCCACGCTTTGCAGCGCGGTGCTGTGAAAGCGCGGGTCGCTGAACACATCGGGCACAATCACCAGGTCCAGCTGGTCGCTTTCGAGCTTGCGGAACAGCTCGCTGCTGAGTTCCACCGAAGGCTCGATCTGCACCTTGGGGTAAGCCTGGCGCAAGGTTTCGACCAGCGCCGGTAACCAGGTCAGCGCGGTCAACTCGGTGACGCCCAGGCGAAACCTGCGCACCAGTACTTCACGGGCGCTGACGCGTTCGAGCAGTTGGTCGCGGCCTTTGAGCAGGTCGCGGGCATAGTCGAGCAGCTCGCCACCCTTTTCGGTCAGCCGCGCATTGCGTTTGCTGCGGTCGAAAATCTCCACATCAAAGGTGTCTTCCAGCTCCTGGATGCGCTTGGAGATGGCCGACTGCGACATGTTCAGCTTGTTGGCCGCCGCTTCAAAACTGCCCAACTCAGCGATCCAGTACAGCGCGTCGATTTGCTTGAAGGTGATCATGGCGGCGAACTCATGAGAAAAATCGATACTATCACATCATAAAATATCGCTAAAACTGTCGGTTTATCACTCCTAAGATCCGGTCATAGCCCTTCGCTATCTGACGACTCTGGAGATTTGCCATGTCCTTGCCCGGTTCACGCATCCTTCCCAACGCCCCGATGGCTCCGGCCGAGCTGGTCGAAGCCTTTGCCCATGTGGTCACCCCGCATATCAGCGACAACCTTGGCCGCCACATCGGCGCCCGTGGGCTGACGCGTTATAACCGCAGCGGCAAGCTGGTGGGCACGGCGATCACGGTCAAGACCCGGCCTGGCGACAACCTGCTTATCTACAAGGCCATGAGCATGATGCAGCCCGGCCATGTGCTGGTGGTGGACGGCCAGGGCGATACCAATAACGCGGTGATCGGCGAGTTGGTCAAACTCTACGCCCAGCAACGCGGCTGCGTCGGGTTTGTGATCGACGGCGCGATTCGTGATGTCGCAAGCTTTGACAGCACACCCTGCTACGCCCGCACCGTCGTACACACCGGGCCTTACAAAACCGGGCCTGGCGAGGTGAATGTGCCGGTGTCCATCGGCGGCATGCTGATCAACCCCGGCGACTTGCTGGTGGGTGATGAAGACGGGCTGGTGGCTTTTTCCCAGGCCGACGCGGCTGAAGTGCTGCGCCGTGCCGGGCAACATGCCGAGCATGAAGAAGCGGTAAAGGCCGAAATCGCCACGGGCGCGGTGCGCCAGAGCTGGATCGACAAAGTGCTGGTGAACGCCGGCTTGGCGGACTGAACATGAGCACAGCCTTTCTTTCCGAGCGTGTACTCAGCATTGCGCCGTCGCCGAGTGTGGCCGCCAATGCGTTGGTGACTGAACTGCGCGCCCAGGGCCGCGATATCGTCAACTTCACCGTGGGCGAGCCGGACTTCGACACCCCGGCGCATATACTCCACGCCGCCCGCCTGGCGATGGAGAGCGGTGACACGCATTACACCGCCACCACCGGCACCCTTGCGCTGCGCCAGGCCATTTGCCTGAAACTTGCACGCGACAACGACCTGGCGTATGGCCTGGACGAAGTGGTCGCCGGCTGCGGCGGCAAGCACATCATTTATCACGCGCTGGCCGCCACGCTGAACCGTGGCGATGAGGTCATCGTGCACACGCCGTATTGGGTGTCCTACCCGGACATTGCACGGCTCAATGACGCCACACCGGTGATCATCCCCGGCGATGAAAACCGGGGCTTCAAATTGTCGCCCGAGGCGCTGGAACAGGCGATCACCCCGCGCACCAAATGGGTGATTCTCAATAGCCCCAACAACCCCAGCGGCGCGGTGTACAGCGAAGCCGAACTGCTGGCTCTGGCCGAGGTGTTGCGCGCGCATCCGCAGGTGCTGGTGATGGCCGATGAGATCTACGAACACTTTGTGTATGGCGATGCCCGCCACGTGCCGCTGACGCGCCTGGCGCCGGACCTGAAGCCGCGCACTCTGATCATCAACGGCGCCTCAAAGGGCTACGCGATGACCGGCTGGCGCTTGGGTTTTGGCGCAGGGCCGGCGTGGTTGATTGCCGCCATCGCCAAGCTGCTGTCGCAAACCACCACCTGCCCCAGCTCGTTGAGCCAGGCCGCTGCAGTGGCGGCCTTTGCCGGTGAGCAGGCGCCTATCACCGCCATGCGCGAGGAATACGTGCGCCGCCGTGCATTGATGCTGGACCGGTTGGCGGGCATTCCCGGCGTGCGCGTGACCCCGCCGGACGGCGCGTTCTATGTATTCGCCAATGTCAGCGGGCTGATGGGCAAGCTCACGCCACACGGGGAAACCCTGGAGAGCGACACTCAATTGGTGGAGTACTTGCTGCGCGATTACGGCCTGGCCACGGTCAGCGGCGCGGCGTACGGCATGTCGCCGTATGTGCGCCTGTCCTTCGCAAGCGCGCCAGACGTTATCGAAGAAGGTTGCCGCCGCCTCCAGGACGCGTGCCACGACCTGCGCTGAACCCAACGCTGCACCCGGCGGCCAAGGGATGGCCGCTGTTTTGACTGCCTAGAACAACAACTTAAAAATCATTGATCGCAAATGAGGCATTCCCATGCACACGCCCCGCATCGCGCTGGTCTGGCAAATCATGATCGGCTTGCTCGCCGGCATCGCCATTGGTGCCTTGTTGCACCGTTTTCCCGAATCCCGGCCGTGGCTGGTGGACAATATCCTGCAACCGGCGGGCGACATTTTTATCAAGCTGATGAAGATGATCGTCGTGCCAATCGTGTTCTCCTGCATGGTGGTGGGCATTGCCGGGCACGGTGACGGCAAGGCCCTGGGCCGTATCGGGGTCAAAGCCTTGAGCTATTTTTTCGGCATCACCACCCTGGCGATCATCGTCGGGCTGGTGTTGGGCAACCTGCTCAAACCCGGCGCCGGCACTGAATTGGCCAGCCTGCATGCAGCGACCATCACCCTGCCCACCAGCGGTGGCGGCGGCCACAGCCTGGGGCAGATCATTGTCGGCATCATCCCCGATAACGTGATCAGCGCCATGGCCCAGGGCAGCCTGTTGTCGGTGCTGTTTTTTGCGGTGATGTTCGGCCTTGCGGTGTCGCGCTTGCCCGCCGAACGCAAAGACCCGGTGATTGCGCTGATGCGTGGCCTCTCGGATGGAATGTTCAAACTGACCTCGATGATCATGGCCTACGCGCCCATCGGCGTGTTCGGCATGATCGCTGTCACCGTGGCCAACTTCGGTTTCGGCGCATTGCTGCCGTTGGCCAAGCTGATCATGGTCAGCTATGTGTCCATCGTGTTTTTCGTGCTGGTGGTGCTCAACCTGATCGCGCGTTTTTGCGGGATCAACCTGTTTGCCTTGATGCGGCATATCAAGGATGAACTGGTGCTGGCCTTCTCCACCGCCAGCTCGGCAGCGGTGATGCCGCAATTGATGAAGAAGCTCGAAACCTATGGCGTGCCGCCGTCGCTGGTGAGCTTTGTGGTGCCGGTGGGTTACTCGTTCAACCTCGACGGCGCCTCGCTGTTCCTCGGCATCGGCACATTGTTTGTGGCGCAGTTGTATGGCATCGACCTGAGCCTGTCCGACCAGGCCTTGCTGGTGGTGACCATGGTGCTCACCTCCAAAGGGGCTGCGGGTGTGCCGGGGTTCATGTTTGTGATTCTGTCCGCCACCTTGGGCAGTGCTGGTTTGCCGCTGGAAGGCGTGGCGATTATCGCGGGGGTTTATCGCTTGATGGAGATGCCGACCACCGCGCTGAATGTGTTGGGCAATGCGTTGGCGCCGTTGGTGATTGCCAAGTGGGAGGCACGTGAGGCATCTGGCTCATACCGCAACGACCTTTCCAGTCCGCGTGGCCAACATTGCGATCAGGAACGGCCCGCGCGATAGCCAATCAGAATCCGACGTTGCGCAAACGGTGGAAGGCGCTGGAGGTCCGCGAAAGGGAGTGCAGGGGTGGCCGACCCGCACTCCTCTATTGAGGCTAGAGTAAACAAGACGGGGGAGACAACCGCTGCTCAGCTTTTGATTTCGGACGCGCTCAATGGCGCTTTAACCACAGGTTCTCTTAGCCAGATCCGGCCAACGAAACAATAAAAAATCAATAGCGCCAGGCAGGCGCCCACGCCTTTCCAGTCGACTAAACCATCGAAATGGAACCAGCCCGCTATCAACGCCAGAATATAGCAGCCTCCCAACAAATCGACCTTGAAGTTATGGTCCTTGCGTTGATTGATGAGGTTTAACATCAAGACAGTAATGGCGTAGGCCACCGACAGACAAAACACACCCAACTTCATGAACTGCACAGCGTTAGACGCCAACTCAGACCCTGCTGAACCACGGGTAATCAGGTACAAACCAATGCCGACGCCCAACAGCATTCCGCTTGCAATAAAACCACAGCTGATACCCGCCCGCCCAATAGCGAGGATTAAATATTCGAACCACCACTTACCGTTGCAATTGCGACTCCCCCCCATAGTCACCAGGCCGGTCAACACCAGACTCAGCAGGCTCAAGATAAAAAAGTATGCAATGGAGACCGGCTCTTGCACCAACGATGCATACCAGTCGGGCAAACTTTTATTGAGATCAATGAAGAAACTACCTCCCACAATCAAAAAGATTCCGCACACGCTGAAAACAGCAAAATTTTCCAGTGCGGACACCAGCGAAACTCGATCAAACGCAGACTTGTCCATATTTCGTTACTCAACTCCATAATCAAAAAACCGACCTACGCTGAATAACGTGCGTCTTCTGCGCCAGGGGCGCCAGAGCAACGTATTCTGCCGAATCCAAGGCAAAAAAAAGCCTGCATCTCTGCAGGCTTTCTCTATCTGGCTCCACGACCTGGACTCGAACCAGGGACCCAATGATTAACAGTCATTTGCTCTACCAACTGAGCTATCGCGGAATGCGCCGTATGTTACTGATTAAAAAGAAGAAGTCAAGCACCGAGGCGCATTTGGACGAATTCCTACAAATTCCGGTTGTAGCCCGCTACGCCGGGCTGGCCATTTCCTTGGCCAGATCCAGCCATGCACGCGCCGCCGGCGGGAGGTGCGCGCTGGCGCGCCAGGCCAGGGCGATGTGCCAGTCGGTGTGGGGTTCGTCCAACGCAATCAAGGCGATGCCCGCGTGTTGATGTTTGAGTGCGAGCATGCGCGGCAGGAAGGCGACGCCCAGCCCGGCTGAGACCAGGTCAACGATAAAATCGATCTGCCCGCTGCGCGCGGTCACTCGTGGCGTGACGCCTTTGCGTTCACAGGCGGCGAGTATCTTGGCGTTCAGGGCGAAGCCAGCTTCGAACAAAATGAACGGTGAATCGGCCAGGTCGGTGAAGTCGATGCGTTTGCGCTTGGCCAGTGGGTGGCTGATGGGCAGTACTGCCATCAGCGGTTCATTGCGCACCGGCTGGTAGTCGAAGGCTTCGTCCACCGGCAACAGCAGCGCAGCGAGGTCAACCTCCCCTGCTTCCAGGCATTCGCGCAGTTTTTTGCTGCCGTATTCGGTGAGTTCGATTTCGATCTCCGGGTAGCGGCTGCGATACGCCGCGAACATCGCCGCAAACAGCACGCCGCAGCCCACCGGCGGCAGGCCGATGCGCAGCACGCCGCGCTTGAGGCCGCGCAGGTCGTTGATCTCGGCCACCAGGTCGTTGTGCTCGGCGAGCAACACTAAGGCGCGGCGGTAGGCTATTTCGCCGGCGGCTGTCAGCTCGTTACGGTGGCCCAGGCGGTTGAGCAGCGGCGTGCCGAGTTCGTCTTCGAGGGTCTTGACCGCCTTGCTCACGGTGGATTGGGTCAGGGCCACCACCTCAGCCGCCTGGGAGAAACCGCCCTGGCGCACCACTTCGACAAAGGCCCGCACGGTTCTCAGGTTCATCGGTATTCCTATAGCGACTGGGTATTAGTAATAAAAGTTGTTTTTATCATGCCAGCTTTTTGCTTATGGTGGTGCGACCCAGCTCTGTGGAGAACCCGTTCATGATCATCTCGTCCGCCTCCGACTACCGTGCAGCCGCCAAGCGCAAACTGCCGCGCTTTCTATTCGATTACATCGACGGCGGCGCCTACGCCGAGCACACCCTGCGCGCCAACAGTTCGGACCTGGCCGAGATCAGCCTGCGCCAGCGCATCCTGCGCAATGTCGACAACCTGAGCCTCAAGACCACGCTGTTCGGCCAGGAGCTGGCCATGCCGGTGATTCTCAGCCCCGTGGGCCTGACCGGCATGTACGCGCGACGTGGTGAGGTGCAAGCGGCCAAGGCGGCGGCCAACAAGGGCATCCCGTTCTGCCTGTCGACGGTGTCGGTGTGCCCAATTGAAGAGGTGGCGTCGCAAAGCCCGCAGTCGATCTGGTTCCAGCTCTACGTGCTCAAAGACCGCGGCTTTATGCGCAATGCGCTGGAGCGCGCCCAGGCCGCAGGGGTGACCACGCTGGTGTTTACCGCCGATATGCCCACACCCGGCGCGCGTTACCGTGATGCGCATTCGGGCATGTCCGGGCCGTATGCGGCGCAGCGCCGGATGCTGCAGGCGGTGTGCAAGCCGCAGTGGGCCTTTGATGTGGGCTTGATGGGCCGCCCCCACGACTTAGGCAATATCTCCAAATACCTCGGCAAGCCCACCCACCTGGAAGACTACATCGGCTGGCTGGCGAACAATTTCGACCCGTCGATCAGTTGGAAAGACCTGGAGTGGATCCGAGAGTTCTGGAAAGGCCCGATGATCATCAAGGGCATCCTCGACCCCCAGGACGCCAAGGACGCGGTGAGTTTCGGCGCCGACGGCATCGTGGTCTCCAACCACGGCGGGCGCCAGCTCGATGGCGTGTTGTCGACCGCCAAAGCCTTGCCGCCGATTGCCGAAGCCGTGGGCGATGACCTCACAGTGCTGGTGGACTCCGGCATTCGCTCCGGGCTCGACGTGGTGCGCATGCTCGCCCTGGGCGCCAAGGGCTGCTTGCTGGGGCGCTCGACTGTCTACGCGCTGGCCGCCGCCGGCCAGTCCGGGGTAGAAAACCTGCTGGATATCTTCGCCAAGGAGATGCGCGTGGCCATGACCTTGACCGGCGTGACCTCGATTGACCAGATCGATCACACCACCTTGGTTCAAACAGCCAAATAACTGACGTCACTGCACAACGACTGTTGCAGTCTTTTTACAACAGTCGTTGATTTATAAGGCATTTTTAAAAGTTAAACAAAGTGGCATGAATCTCGCTCTAAACCCTTTCAAGCAGGTTAAGCGATGACAAGACGTGTGGCAGGGCCCAGGGGTTATAACCCATGGCAAAGCGGTTTAAACTGTTTCCAATGTTTTACGGAACTGAAGGAACAGTAAGACGCTTGGCATTTGCCGCTCTCGTGCAGCCTGTAAGACAGTTAAGTGCTTAGAGGCCGTCAGCTTATGAAATCACCTACCCAGACCAACGCAATTGACTTCGACAGTGCCAAATTGCAACGCCTGGGGTTTGGTCAGCCGTCCCTGCTTCCACGTCGCCCCACCACACTTGCGCAACTCCGCCAGCAACTGAACCAGCAATTGCAAACCAGCCTTGAGCCGGAGCGCATTCTCGCGCTGTTCTTTCGCGAAGTTCAGCGGCTGGTGCCGTTGGACGCGCTGCAATATCGGCATGAGGCCAGCGACTTGCGCCTGGAGTTTGGCCATCGTGGGCACCACTCGGTGAGCTACACCTTGAGCCATGAAGGCGAGCATCTGGGCGAGTTGATATTCCGGCGCAACCAACGCTTGCTGGACGACGAACTGGCGCAGCTTGAGTCTTTGCTGTCGACCTTGCTGTACCCGATGCGTAACGCCCTGCTCTACCGCGCGGCCACCCGCAGTGCCCTGCGTGACCCGCTGACCGAAACCGGCAACCGCATTGCAATGGACCAGACGCTGCAACGGGAAATCGACATGGCCCGGCGGCACCTGAGCCCGTTATCTCTGTTGATGCTGGACATTGACCACTTCAAGAAAATCAACGACACCCACGGCCACGCTGCGGGCGACATCGTATTGCGCGCCGTCGCCGACTCGATCAAGAGCCAGTTGCGTAATGTGGACATGGTGTTTCGGTTTGGCGGGGAAGAGTTTTTGATCCTGCTGTCGAACACTGGCCGGGACCCGGCGGGTATGGTCGGCGAACGCCTGCGTCGGGCGGCAGAGGCTCAGGACTATTGGGCCGATGGCAAGCGGATTGAACTGACGGTGAGCCTGGGTTGCTCGACCCTGTTGGCGGCCGAGTCGGCAGAAAGCCTGTTGCGGCGGGCCGACAACGCCCTGTACGTGGCCAAGCGCGAAGGTCGCAACCGCTTGGCAATGGCGGGGTAAAACCCCGCCATCACGCTTACATCACGCCTCGCTGGCGACGCGAACCTGACGTTCGCGAACGGCTGCTGGCGCCTTTGCTTTTTCGTTCTCCAACCGCATGCAACTTTCCAAAAACAGGTACATGTAGTCGTAGCTCTTGCACACCGCCTGGCGCAGCTCTACCTGCAAAGCTTTGCTCGGGTTCATCCCGGCCAGCGTGCAGATGATTTCCAGCGCTTCCCAAGGGTGGGCGTCGTCGTATTGCGCGTGCATCTTCAACCATTTCATGGCGCGCTTGCGGTCTTCTTCAGGGAAGGCGGCCGCATACACACCGGTAGAACACACCACGGCGGACCACTCACCAGTCGCCCCCTCGATTGCGTAGTTGGTCGCGGCAATCGCCACGATCAACGAATCGGCCGAGCTGGTGTGCCAGCACCAGTGACTCAGTGCGTGCAACTCCGGCGGTACGTTCTGCGCTTGCAACTCTTCCAGGCTTACCCCGTGGGCACGCGCCCAGTGCACCCAATAGTCGGCGTGGTTGAGTTCCACGCGAATATTGCGCATCAGCCACCGGCGCGCCATATCCTCCCCAGGATGACGGGCAAACTTGGTCTTGGTGAGGTTCTGTGCCATGTACAAGGCAAACTGTTCAACCACTGGCCAGCCACCGATAAGGTAATGGCGCATGGTCTTGGCGCTGAGCGTGTTGTCACGCATGCGCTGGTACAGTTCGTGTTCGACAACGCGGCGCTTGCTCTCGCTACAGTCCAGGATCAATTGTTGCGCCCAGGCTGGGTAACTCGAGGCTTCCATAAGCGGGCCGGTTCGGTTGAAGGTGTCGATCACTGTAGGGCTCCTTTTCTAATGTGATTGTACAGACCGTCGAATGCTTCAGCGGAATGTGCCGGGCGCCTTGAACAACAGTGGCTGCGGCCGCACGGGTCGGCACTGCAGACTATCAAAGGTAAACAATTGCGGACGTTCGATCAGGTATCCCTGAGCATAATCCACACCGATCTCAAGTAAAGCCTGTTCGATCAACGGTGTTTCAACAAATTCGGCAATTGTGCGCTTACCCATGACATGGCCGATGTGGTTGATAACCTCGACCATTGCACGGTTAATCGGGTCGTCCAGCATATCCTTTACGAAACTCCCGTCGATCTTCAGGAAGTCTACAGGCAAATGTTTAAGATAGGCGAATGAAGACATTCCGGCACAAAAGTCATCGAGTGAAAAATGGCAACCTAAGGCTTTGAGTTCATTAATAAAGCGGATTGCACTGCCCAAATTGGCAATAGCACTGGTCTCTGTTATTTCAAAACAAATCATTTCCGGCGGAATGCTGTAAGCCTCGAATTTCTCACGTAAAAATCCGAGAAAATCATCATCTCCGATAGTTATGCCTGACAGATTAATCGCACACATCGCCATAGGACGGCCCGCACGCTCTTGCATACAACGGGCGATAATCTTAAATACGTTTTCCACCACCCAACGATCCAGCGAAGTCATCAAACCGTAACGTTCGGCCGCCGGAATAAAACTGTCCGGCAGGATGATCCGACCCGCCTCGTCGTGCAGGCGCAGGAGGATCTCAATATGGCCATTACCGCCATCGGTGTGGCCAAGCGGCGAGATTTCCTGGGAGTAGAGGCAAAAACGATCTTCCTCCAAGGCCATATGCAGGCGCTGCACCCAAGCCATTTCGCCAAAGCGCAGGGACAATTCCGAGTCATCGGCGTGGTAGACCTGCACCCGGTTGCGGCCCTTTTCCTTGGCCATATAGCAGGCCATATCGGCGGCGCGCAGCGAGGTTTCCAGGGTGGTCGGCGATTGCGAGATATGCACCAGGCCAATGCTCACGGTGGTCATGAACGGCCGGCCTTTCCACACAAAATGCAGGCTTTGCACGGTATGGCGCAGGCTTTCGGCGATTTTTTCCGCCACCGCCGCCGGGCAGTTCTCCAACAGGATGCCGAACTCGTCGCCGCCCAGGCGCGCCAGGGTGTCGCCTTCGCGCAGGTCCGATTGCAGTAACGCGCAGATATGCCGCAGCAGTTCATCGCCCGCCGCATGCCCGCAGGTGTCGTTGACCAGCTTGAACTGGTCGAGGTCGAGGAACATCAAGGCATGCCGCCCGCTCTGCTGGCGCGCTACCTGTTGCAGCACTTGCTCCAGCCGGAACTCGAATTCGCGGCGGTTGGCCAGGCCCGTCAAGGCATCGTGGGTCGCCTGCCACGACAGGTTGGCGATGTACTGGCGCTCCTGGGTCATGTCGTGCAACACCAGCACCGCGCCACTGACCTTGCCGGCGCTGCGGATCGGCGCACCTACCAGCGTAACTGACACCGTGCTGCCGTCCACGCGCTGGATCAGCTTGGAATGCTCGCTGCCGCCACTGAGTTCGCCCTTGATGATGTGCTCGATCAGGGCAAAGCCATCGGGCTCGGCATTATCATCCAGCAGGTTGAACAACGCCGCCAGCGGCAACCCTTGGGCCTGGGCGGTCTTCCAATGGGTCAGCGCTTCGGCGGCCGGGTTCATGTAGGCAATGGCGCCGTCGACATCCGTGGTGATCACGCCGTCACCAATCGACTCCAGGGTGATCTGCGCCCGTTCCTTCTCGGCTTGCAAGGCAGTGGCGAAGGCGTGGCGTTGGGTCAGCAGTTTGTGGGTACGCAGCAGCGCCAGCACGATCAAACCCAGCGCAGTGGCCAGGTTGGTGATCAGCAACAGGCGCAGGATCATCCGCGAACCTTCGCCCAAGGCATCGCTGAAGGCCTTGGCAGCCGGCGTCACGCCGTCGTTGATGGCAATGATGCGCGCCTTCCAGTCAGCAATGTCGCCAGGGCTGACCTGATTGCTGCGAATCGCGCGGTGCATCGCCTGGGCCAGGTCATCGAGTTGCACCAGGTAACCATCGCCCACGGTCCACAATTCAATGGCTTTTTCCAGGTAACTGAAATGGCGAAAGTTGAGGTACAGCCAGATCAGGCTGGACACGTCGTCGGGGTGGTTGCCGCCCTTGAGGATGCCCAGGCGCGCGGCCGCAAGGTCGGGCGTGGGATGATCCAGCGCCACCCGCAATTCATGCCCGCCCTGGGGCACGGCGATGGCTTGCTGGTATTTGAGGAAGGTCGCTTCGTCGCGGTTATCGGCGTAAAGGGTGAGGTAGTAGATGGCGTCTTTCTGGCCCTTGGACCACAAGCTCTCGCCCGCCACGTAGCCGCGCACCGCCGACAGCACGTAGAGGCTGACGCAGCCCAGCAATGCCTGGAACAGCACGACGGCGATAAACGGCCAGACAATGCCCAGCAACCGCGGCCTGCTTAACGTCACTCCGAGAGTACGCTTTTGCTTCATGAGGTCCCTTGCACATGCACTGCTTGATACGCACGCGAAAATCCGCTCTCGATAGCTCAGCTAAATCAACGCACTTGTTGCAGGTGTCCGTAGAGCTTGGCGTACAACCCTCCATCGGCAATCAACTGCTGATGGTCGCCATCTTCGGCAATATGCCCACCATCAAACACCAGTACCCGGTCTGCCTGTTTCACCGCAGAAAGCCTATGGGCGATGATCAGTGTAGTACGCCCACTGAGAAACCGCGCCAGCGCCTGGTGCAGGTTGTACTCGGTGGCGGCGTCCAGGGCGGAGGTGGCCTCGTCCAGTATCACCACTTTCGGCTCGGCCAGCACCATGCGCGCGATGGCCAGGCGTTGGCGCTGCCCGCCGGAAAAACGCACACCCGAGCGCCCCACCACACTGTCCAGGCCCAACGGCAGCGCCTTGACGGTAGCATCCAACTGAGCAATTTCCAGTGCCTGCCAACAGGCTTGGTCGCTGCGGGCGCGGCCCATGGTCAGGTTGGCGCGCACGGTGTCGTTGAACAGCGCCGGGTGTTGCAGCACCACTGCGACGTTCTCGCGAATGGTCGCCAGGCCGATTTCCTGCTGGGTGGCACCACCAAAACGAATACTGCCGGCCTGTGGCGTATACAGCCCGAGCAGCAGTTGCACCAAGGTGCTTTTGCCGCCGCCGCTGGCGCCGACAATCGCGACCTTCTCGCCCGGTGCGATGGCCAGGTTCAGTTGGTCGAGCACCAACTCTTCGCCATAGCCGAAGTTAAGGCCACGCACCTCGATGCCGACGGTTTCACGCCCGGTGAACGGGTCTTCGCCGCCGGCATATTGCGGCTCGTCGGCCCGTGCCAGCAGCTCGTTGATACGCGTCAGCGCACCACCCGCGGCGTAGTAGGCATATTGCAGGTTGAGCAGTTGCTCCACCGGGCCGATCATGAACCACAGGTAGCTGAACACTGCGAGCATCTGGCCGATGGACAGGTCGGAAAACAACACGGTGAGCATCGCCGCTGCGCGAAAGATGTCGATGCCGAACTGGAACAACAAGCCACTGGCGCGGCTGGAGGCGTCGGTTTTCCACTGCGAGTGGATGGCGTAGTCACGCACTTCCTGGGCACGCTGGCCCAGGCGCCCGAGGAAAAAGCCCTGGCGATTGCCGGCACGCACTTCCTGGATGGCGTCGAGGGTTTCAGTCAGCGCCTGGGTGAAGCGCGAGGTGCTGTCGTTCTCCAGCTTCTTCAAGTGTTTGACGCGCTTGCCCAACTGCACCGTGGCGTAGATCACCAAGGGATTGAACAACAGGATCAACAACGCCAACTGCCAGTGCATCCACACCAGAATCGCCGAAGTGCCGACCAGCGTGAGCATCGCCACCAGAAAGCGGCTGAGGGTTTCGCCGACAAACTTGTCCAGCGTGTCCAGGTCGGTCACCAGATGCGTGGTCACCGTGCCACTGCCCAGGCTTTCGTATTCGCCCAGGGAAATCCGCTTGAGCCGTTCGATCAGGCGCACGCGGATGCGGTACACAATATCCTTGGCCAGCCGCGCAAACAGGCGCGCCTGCACCACGTTGAACACCAGTGCGCCGCAGCGCAGGCACAAGGTCACCAACAGCATCAGGCCGATATAACCGGCTGCCTTCTGCCACCCCAATGGCAGCGCGTGGTTCATCACCTTGAGGGCGGCATCGCCGTGGCCGAGCAGCACTTCGTCCACCAGCAATGGCAACAGCAAAGGGATAGGCACGCTGCACAGAGTCGCCAGTACGGCAACGCCATTGGCGATCCACAGGGATTTCTTGTGACGCAGGGCCAGGCGGCGAATTTCCGCCCAGGTCAGTCGGTCGATGCGTTTGGGCTCATCCTGCACAGGTGGCTCGCTCCAGCCATCGGGCGAGCAAAGGCGACAGCTCGGACAACGGCTGATAGCCATTGGTCAGCAACGCCAGTTGGCCATTACGTTCGGCCAACAACGTCGGGAAACCGGCAATGCCCAGGTCCTGCACCCAGGTAAAGTCGGCGGCCGTTGCTGCATGTTGCTCGGCACGGTCGAATGCACCGGCAAACTCGATACGCGGAATGCCCGCCTGCTCGGCCAGTTCCACCAGCACGCTGGCGAGGGTCACATCGCGGCCTTCGACATAAAACGCACGCTGGATCAGGCCCAGCAGGGTCCAGGCACAATCCGGCGCCAGGCTGCGCGCGGTGACGATGGCGCGGCACGCAGGCTCAGTGTCATAGACAAAGCCGTCGGGCAACGCACCTTCGCGTTTGAACGGCTGACCAGTGGCATCGGTGACGGCCTGCCAGTGCTCAAGGATATAGCGCCGCGTGGTCGGCTCCAGCGCCGCACCGCTGCCGGTGCGCAGGCCGCCCACCACCAGGTGCACGTCCACGCCGGCCGCCTGGGCCTGCTCTACCAGCGCCTGCGCCACCGGGGCAAAGCCCCAGCACCAGGAACACATCGGGTCCATCACATAGAGCAGGCGCGCGGGCATGGGTCAGGCCTCGGAAGGGGTTTGCTTGTAGTTGAAGCCAATCGGGTGCGGCATGTTGCGGGCCTTGGCCAGCTCGATCTGCTTTTGCCGGTCGATGGCGCTGCGACGGGTCTTCTCCGGCAGCTTATCCCAGCAATGCGGGCAACTGATGCCAGCCACATAGTGCTCGGACGCACGGTCTTCGACGCTGACCGGTGTGCGGCAAGCATGACATTGATCGTAGTCGCCTTCGCTCAGGTCGTGGCGCACGGTCACGCGATTGTCGAACACAAAGCAATCGCCCTGCCATTTGGTTTCTGCCTGCGGCACTTCTTCGAGGTACTTCAGGATGCCACCCTTGAGGTGGTAAACCTCATCGAAGCCTTCGCTGAGCATATAGCTGGAAGCCTTTTCACAGCGAATGCCGCCGGTGCAGAACATGGCGACTTTCTTGTGCTTGGCCGGGTCGAAGTTGGCTTTGATGTAGTCGGGAAATTCGCGAAAACTGGTGGTTTTCGGGTCGATTGCGCCTTCAAAGGTGCCGATCGACACTTCGTAGTCGTTACGCGTGTCGATCAACAGCACCTCAGGGTCATTGATTAACGCGTTCCAGTCCTGCGGGTCGACGTAGGTGCCGACCTTTTTGTTCGGGTCGACGCCTTCGACGCCCAGGGTCACGATCTCTTTTTTGAGCTTGACCTTGGTGCGGTAGAACGGCTGGTCGTCGCAGTACGACTCTTTGTGGTCGATGTCGTCCATGCGTGGGTCGGTCTTAAGCCAGGCCATCAGGCCATCGATGCCTTCGCGGCTGCCGGAAACGGTGCCGTTGATGCCTTCTTCGGCGATCAGCAAAGTGCCTTTGATGCCGTTATCGACCATTGCCTGCAGCAGTGGCTCGCGCAGGGCGACGTAGTCTTCGAGGGTGACGAACTTATACAGTGCCGCCACGACAATCGGTTGAGTCATGGGTGTTCTCTCCAGGTGGCTACCCTCGTAAGGGGTGAACCGGATGCAAAAAAAACGCGCCGGCTAAGCGGCGCGTTGCGGATTCTAACAAAATTGGCGACGTTTATGGGCCGCCTCTTTACTGTGGCGAGGGAGCTTGCTCCCGCTGGGCTGCGAAGCGGCCCCGATAAGGCGATTGTGACCTTTCACAAAGATCGCAGTGATGGGCATCAGGGCTGCTGCGCAGCCCAACGGGAGCAAGCTCCCTCGCCACATAACGCCAATGCGCCACAGTGTCAGTGCCCGCCG
The DNA here is from genome assembly GCF_030263855.1 of Pseudomonas sp. ChxA. NCBI lineage: Bacteria > Pseudomonadati > Pseudomonadota > Gammaproteobacteria > Pseudomonadales > Pseudomonadaceae > Pseudomonas > Pseudomonas sp. ChxA. Next base: position 2,213,779 of record NZ_JARPMK010000001.1, on the reverse strand, counting down.
GCGCAGGTCGGCGAGGCCGGGGCTGCGTCGATTTTCGCCCATTCTTCAGGCGTATAGGTATGCAACGCCAACGCATGAAATTCGCTCATCAGGTCACCCAGGGTGGCGTAGACCGTCTGGTGGCGCTTGACGCGGTTGAGCCCCTCGAACTGTGGGCTGACCAGCACGGCCTTGAAGTGGGTCTGCAACCCACGGCTGTGCATGTGGCTTTCATCCAGCACGCTCAAGTGTTGCGGGCTCAGGGCGGCAAGCGCCGTTTCGATACGCTGTTGCATGGTCATTCCTGCTTACTTCTTCTTGGCCGGTGCGGCGGCTTTTGGCGCCAGCTCGTTGGTCATGTCTTCGAGCAGCTTGTTCACCACCGGCACGGCGCTTTCCAGCTTGGCCTGGGTCATCTGGGCCGATTGCTGGGTCAGTTGCGGCATTTTTTCCAGGACTTTCTTGCCCAGTGGCGACTGGTAGAAGGCTACCAGATCCTTGAGCTCGGATTCGCTGAAGTTGGTGGTGTAGAGCTTGACCATGTCCGGCTTCAGCTTCGGCCAGCCGATGGCTTGGTCCAGAGCAGCGTTGGCCTTGGCCTGGTAGCTGTCCAGTACGGACTGCTTGGTGGCAGGCGCCTTGGTCTGTTGGAAACGCTGGGCAAACATTTGCTGCACTTGCATGTACACCGGGGTACCCAGCTTGTCAGCGTGGGCCAGGGTAAGGAAGGCTTCGGCACTGGCGTTATGGCTGGCGGTATCGGCAAAAACCTGGCCGCTGGCGCAAACCAGAGCAACCGCGGTACAGATGGCACGAAGACGAGTCATCGAGTTTCCTTTCTAGCAGGCGAGGTAAGACCCCAAGGGCGACCATTCTGCGCCTAAAAAACGCCATGTCTCAACCCCACCGCTCCTTGCGCCTACATTCGTGGTGGATTAATCCGATGAAAAGTCTTTTAGGGAACCCCCAACGCCAACCACAGCCTAAACTGCGCAAACGAACCTGAAGGAGTGTGCCCGATGAGCCGTATCGAAACCGACAGCCTGGGAGAAGTCCAAGTCCCGGATGACGCTTACTGGGGCGCGCAGACCCAACGCTCACTGGTGAACTTCGCCATCGGCGAGCAACGTATGCCCCTGGCGGTATTGCACGCGCTGGCCCTGATCAAGAAAGCCGCAGCACGGGTCAATGACCGCAACGGCGACTTGCCCGCCGACATCGCCCGCCTGATCGAACAGGCCGCCGATGAAGTGCTCGACGGCCAGCACGACGACCAGTTCCCGCTGGTGGTGTGGCAGACCGGCAGCGGCACCCAGAGCAATATGAACGCCAACGAAGTGATCGCCGGCCGCGCCAACGAGCTGTCGGGCAAGGCCCGTGGCGGCAAAAGCCCGGTGCATCCCAATGACCATGTGAACCGCTCGCAAAGCTCCAACGACTGCTTTCCCACGGCCATGAGCATTGCGGCGGTGCAGGCAGTTCATCAACGCCTGTTACCGGCGCTCGCCACGCTGTCTGGCGGTTTAGCCGAGCTGGCTGCACGCCATATGAAACTGGTGAAAACCGGCCGCACCCATATGATGGATGCCACGCCGATCACCTTCGGCCAGGAAGTCTCGGCCTTTATCGCCCAACTCGACTACGCCGAGCGCGCCATCCGCAGTGCCCTGCCCGCTGTGTGCGAGTTGGCCCAGGGTGGCACCGCCGTGGGCACCGGGCTCAATTCACCGCATGGCTTTGGTGAAGCGATTGCCTCCGAGCTGGCGGCCTTGTCGGGCTTGCCGTTCGTCACCGCGCCGAACAAGTTTGCCGCCCTCTCCGGTCATGAACCGTTGGTAACTTTGCATGGCGCGCTGAAGACCCTGGCGGTGGCGCTGATGAAGCTCGCCAATGACCTGCGCCTGCTGGGTTCGGGCCCGCGTGCCGGGCTGGCTGAGGTCAAGTTGCCAGCCAATGAGCCGGGCAGCTCGATCATGCCCGGCAAGGTCAACCCGACCCAGTGCGAAGCCCTGTCGATGCTGGCCTGCCAGGTGCTGGGCAATGACGTGACCATCGGCATCGCCGCCAGCCAAGGGCACTTGCAGCTGAACGTGTACAAGCCGGTGATCATCCACAACCTGCTCGAATCGATCCGCCTGCTCGCCGACGGCTGCAACAATTTCCAGGAGCACTGCATCGCAGGCCTTGAGCCGGATGCCGATCAAATGGCCGAGCACCTGGAGCGCGGCTTGATGCTGGTAACGGCGCTCAACCCGCATATCGGCTACGACAAGTCGGCGCAGATTGCCAAGAAGGCCTATGCCGAAGGCTTGACCCTACGCCAGGCGGCGCTGGATCTGGGTTACCTCACCGATGAAGAGTTCGACCAGTGGGTGCGCCCGGAAAACATGCTCGAAGCCGGGCACTAAAAGAACTGGCGAACGCGGTTTGATCGGTGACGCTCCGCGTCGCCTTCAAAGTAGCCGTGGTCTGCGGGACGAAGAGCGTCCGGGGCTGCATGCCCACGCGGAGCGTGGGAACGATCAACACGCTCACTGTGGCGAGCAGGCTTGCCCTGCGTTGGGCTGCGAAGCAGCCCTGACACAGGCAACGCGTTCTTTCAGGCAGACCTCATCGGCGGGTTTTGGTGCTGCTGCGCAACCCAACGCAGGGCAAGCCTGCTCGCCACTGCGTGGTAACGCATCCAGTGACGCTCCGCGTCGCCTTCAAGGTAGCCGTGGTCTGCGGGACGCAGAGCGTCCGGGGCTGCATGCCCACGCGGAGCGTGGGAACGATCAACACGCTCACTGTGGCGAGCAGGCTTGCCCTGCGTTGGGCCGCTACGCAGCCCTGATCCAGGCAACACGTTCTTTCAGGCAGACCTCATCGGCAGGTTTTGGGGCCGCTGCGCAGCCCAACGCAGGGCAAGCCTGCTCGCCACTGCGTGGTAACGCATCCAGTGACGCTCCGCGTCGCCTTCAAGGTAGCCGAGGTCTGCGGGACGCAGAGCGTCCGGGGCTGCATGCCCACGCGGAGCGTGGGAACGATCTAAACACGCTCACTGTGGCGAGCAGGCTTGCCCTGCGTTGGGCTGCGAAGCAGCCCTGACCCAGGCAACACGTTCTTTCAGGCAGACCTCGTCGGCGGGTTTTGGGGCTGCTGCGCAGCCCAACGCAGGGCAAGCCTGCTCGCCACAGTGAGTGTGTTCGTCCTAAGACGCCAAGCGCACCCGCCGGGCCTTGAGTCCGGCGAGCAGCGATGGCGCCAGCGCTACCGTCGCTGAACCGAGCATCACCACCAACGCACCGACGTAGCCCACGGTGTTGATCTGTTCAGCCTGCACATAGTCCGGCCACAACCACGCTGCCAACGCCACCGCCACAAAGGTCACCAACGGCGTCAGCGCCAGGGTCGCACTCACTCGCGACGCCTCCCAATGCGCCAGCGCTTCAGCAAATGCGCCATAGGCCACCAGCGTGTTCATGCAGCACGCGAGCAGCAACCAGCCTTGCAGCGAACTCAATTGCAACGCCTCCAGCGGATGCGCCCACGGCGTGAGCAACAGGGCGCACGACAGGTAGATCACCATCATCACCTGCAGCGAATTCCACACCGTCAGCAATTGCTTCTGGCCCAGGGCGTAGAACACCCAGATGGTGGTCGCCAGCAGAATCGTCAACACGCCCGCCGTGTAGCTGCCCATGGAGGTCAGCAGCTCAGCCAGGCGCTGGTTGAAGAACAAGCCAAAGCCCACGATCAGCACCACCAGCCCCATGCCCTGCCCCAGGCTGAAACGCTCCTTGAACACGAACACACTGGCGATCATCAAAAAGATCGGCCCCATCTGCACCACCAGTTGCGCAGTGCCGGGGCTGAGCATTTTCAGGCCCACCAGGTACAACACGTAGTTGCCCACCAGCCCACACACGGCCATCGCCACCAGCCAGCCACCCTTGGGGCCAAGCACCCTGCGACTCGGCAAGCGCTTGCTCAGCGCCAGGTAGATAAACAGGCAGCTGCCGGCCACCACCAGGCGAAACCAGGTGACTGTGACCGGGTCCATCACCTGCAACACTTGCTTGAGTTTGATCGGCAGAATGCCCCAGAGCAGCGCGGTCAGCAGGGTCAGGAGAAAACCATAGACCCAGCGGCCCGAAGAAATGTGCATGTGTGCCCCAAAAAACCAGAGGTGGAGGAGCGGGCATTCTAGGGCGATGCACGGTGCTTTGGGTATCGATCATTTGTGTGTCAGGGCACCCCCATCACCAGCACACCACTGCCGCTTATAGGCCCTGCGCTCGGCAATGAGCCATTGCGCCGCACCAGCGAAAACGTCACATCGTCGCCGCCCACACTGTTGGTGATACGGGTAAGGAACGAACCGTTCACCGGCACGGCAGTACCGGCACGCACCATGGCCGTGCCCACGTCCGCGTTACTCATCATCAACAGCCGCGTGTCGAATCCGGAGCGGGTGCCTTTGTAGGTAATGGTGATCGGCGTGTTAATGCCGCCGTCCGGGCATGAGTAGGTGAGCCTGCGGTTGCTGACGACAGACGATGTCAACGGGTCGGTGCCTATCGCTCGCTGATGGACGTTGCCGAAGTTGATCTCGATGGGGTTGTTATTGTTGATCGTGCAAGTGGATGGGGAGACCGTGAAGTTATTGTTGGCAATGTAAGTGACGATTAGCTGCGACGAACCCGTGTTCCCGTTGTTTGTCTGGGTCATGCGTAATAGCCCAAGGTTGTCCCCTAAACGAATATCGATAGGATTGCCCGGAGTGTTACGCATCAAAATATAAGGCGTGACATCAATCGGATAGCCGATCGCGTTGTCCGGCATGGTAGCTACCCGGATGCCCACGGGGACCGGTGTGTTTCGGTAGGTCCCATTGATTCGCAAGCCGGTGCCTTCAGACATGAACTTGGGGCCAGGCGTCCACGGGGTGCCTGCAAGGCTCCCGGTTGCCCAGTAGTCCGCAGCCGGAGAAGGCGTCCACCAGGCAGGGGTGTATCGGCATTCGAACCTAGCACCTTCGAGTAGAACGCGGTCTCGGCTGGCGTCCAACCGAACCGTGACCGGAACCTGCAGGGTTATATTCTGGCCTGCGCCCACGTATATCCAACCGCCGCCATTAATGCGGCAATCAACCGCGCTTGCGGTGGTACTCACACCGGCCAGGACGAGCAGCGCCATGGCACCAAATAATCGTTTCATCTTGTTCTCTCGTTTCTCTGCGCTAAGCAGACACAGCATCATGGGTAGTCCAACGTAAACGTCGAAGTCACCGTGTACGCACCGTGCCCAATGGTTTGATCGCGGATAGCCGTCGGCTCGCCCTTCACGTATGCCTTGAGTTCGATCACATTGCTGCCATCGCTTAATACCTGTTCATCGCTGACGGCATTCAAGGGCAGTGGTTTGTCGTTCAAGGTCTCGATGCCGACGCCAATCCCCGAGGCACCACTGCCACCGTCCAGCGCGAACAACCCCGGAAGTTCGCGATTTTCGGCACCGCCGAAGGTGATGGTCACGGTGTTGCCGATGGTGGTGTCACACTCCTCCAGGTGCAGTTGGAAACGCTTGCCCACCGTTCGTGTGTTGATATAAAGGTGCTTGCTGGTGACGTCCCAGAGTTCCAGCGCGATGGCCTCATCGCCTGGGCGGATGGTGCAGGCCTCTTCCACCAGGTTGCCCTTGAACATCAGGTTGTCCGCGCCCTGCCCCACGGGGATCAGGCCGAAGGTGAGCAATAACGCCAGCCCGCCTCTTTGCACAATTTGGTCTCGCATCGCCTCAACTCCTACTGGTATTCAGCCAACAACGTGGCCACGGCCGAAAAACGCGCAGGGGTCAGCGTCGCGCCTGGCTGCTGCACGGGCACTACCTCCAAGGTCGGCGGTGACGACAGGGTGATGTCCAGCGGCTTATTAAGTGCAAGTGGCAGGTTATTCTGAAAAATCCGAATGCCCAGCGCCGGCACGCTGGTCTGCACCGCAGCGCTATCGAATGAGGTGGCTGTGCCGTTGACGCTCAATTTGAGCTCCCAGGGCAATGTGTCGGCGCCACAGTTGATGGCATACCCGACGCCCCGGCGGTATTTCACACCGTCGACGCGCTTTACCCCGACATCGCCAAAATCCACTTCAATGGTGTTGCCATTGTCGATCGTGCAGGGCGGCGGTTCATTCAGCGTGCCGCTGAATGTCAGGTTGGCCGAGGCACCACTGCAAAGGCCGATGGAACACACGGTGAGCAACACGCGTTGCTGCCAAAATGTCATTGAGCATTCCTCGTCATTGGTAATCGACTACCAGGGTCGCGGTGGCATCGAAGGCCCCGCCGGTCAGCGTGCTGCCCACGCGTTTGACGGGCACCGCCTGTACCGCCGGGAAATTGGGATAGGTAAAATTCACGGCTGTGTTCAACGGCCAGTCAGCGCCATTCACGAACAGCTTGACCCCGAGGTCGGCCTTGCGGGTGGACAGCACGCGGCTGTCAAACCCGGCGCCGGTGCCTTTGAGCTCCAAGGTCAGGGCGTTGCTGAACGGCGAATTACAGATGACGGTGTAGGGCACGTCACGACGGTAATTGACCCCGTCTACCCGTGACGTCTGCAGGTCATTGCCGAACGGCACGTCCAGGGTTGAGCCACTGTTAATCACGCAAGGCGGCGGCGCGATGATGACCGCGCGGATGGTCAGGCTGGTCTCGGCCTGCACACTTTGGCTGGCAGACCACAACAAGCCGCCACCGATAAGAATGGCCCACGGGCCGAATGATTTAGCCATCGCTCTGCCCTTACTCATAGTTGAGCCTGAATTGCACCACGGCCTTGAATGCCCCGCTGGTCAACGGCGCCGAGGTGCGCGTAGGCCGAACACGCCAAGTCTGGGTGTTGCGGCCTACGGGCAGGATCAACGGCTCGCCCCTTGAACCCAGCTGCACGTCGCGGCCCAAGGCGTCGGTCAATTGCAGGCCCATCCCGGTAATGCCTTGCACTTTGACCAGCCGAGGGTCATCGGCATCGGCCGGCGCATCGAACGTTACCGACAGCACGGGTTGGTAGGCACTCCATGTCAGGTTTCCGGTGCGTTCGTTGCGCACACGGCCGGCAGTGCGCAGGCAATCGGTAAACCGCAGCTGAAATGCCTTGGCCGTCGCCTGGTCGCCGGGCCGTTGCAATTGGCTGGTCGACACGGCGTCCAGGTCAACCGTCTGGTGCAGTGAGGTCATATCCAGGCTGCAAGGCGATTCATGCATAGAGCCGAGCACATTCAGCATCCCACTCATTCCTTCGATATCTTCGTCGTCCTCGACGGCGTGAACTCCCGCCGCCAAGACCCATAACAGGCCGCCCAAGACCTTCACACGTTGCGACTTCATGGTGTTCTCCAGCAGCTGGCATTACTCAATTAGGCGATGAGGCCTGCACGTTCACGTTGCACGTGTCACCCGTGCAGGTGAACGCCAAGAGCGGACGACCGCCGTAATCATTTACATAGGCCAGGTAAGGGGTCGAACCCAGTGCCTTGGCAGAGGGGCCCAAGGTCAAGGCCTCCTTGGGCGCAATCATCAGGGGCGCAAAGCCCTCCACGGTTTTGCCGTCTTTGCTGCTGCGCGCATCCACCAGGGTCACGTAGTAAGGCGTCGGGTTATTGACCCGGTAATGGTCGCCGTCGCGGGTCAGGGTGAGTTTCTGCTGCCAGGGGTTGGACAGGTCCTGCTGGCTCGGCGTAATGGCTTGCGGGCGGTAAAACAATTTGATTCGGGTCTGCAAGGCAATTTGCAGGGTGTTGGACTTGTCGCTGCGGGGCGGAATTTCCCGCAGGTTGAAGTAGTAGACCGTCTCCCGGTCCTGCGGCAGCGACTTGGCCGCCGGCAGCGCCTGGACTTTCACCTGGCTTTGTTTGCCAGGCTCCAAGCGTTGAACCGGTGGCAGCACGATCAACGGCGAGGTGATTTTTTTACCCGCCTCGTCCTCGATCCAGCCCTGGGCCAGATACGGCAACTGGGTATTGTTGTTGGTGATATTCACGCTGGTGGCATCTTTTCCGCCATCAAAAATCACGCGGGTACGGTCCAGCCCGACTGCGGCGTTGGCGCTCTGGCACAGGGCCAGGGCCAGCAGTGCCAAGGCCTGGGAGGTGAGTCGTGTGTTCGGCATCATGAGGATGTGTTTTCCGTATCAGTGGGCTGCCCGGTCAGTACGGCGGGTTCAGCCAAGGATGAGTCTGTGGCTACCACCTGGCAGCGCAGTTGCAGGGCGTCGGTCAAACCATCCGCAGGCAAGGCGGCAGGCAGCGTGAGCAGGCAGCGTTCGTCACCGCCCCAACTGACCACCATCTGTTCACCGGCACGAATACCGCTCAGGTAGACGCTGCCGCCGTCATTCACAATCCCGGTGTCCTGTTGATTGAGGTTCTTCACCGTTGCGCCAAACGGCGGTGAGCTGCCGTCCGGCAGGCGCACAACGGCCATGGCTTTTTCACCGGCGATCACATCCAGCGAGCGGTAGCCGATGGCGCCTTCGGTGAGGGTCAGTTGCGTGACCGATTGGGTGGCCTCGACATTGCTCGGCAAGCGCTCCAGATCAACACTGGCCGCCGTGCGCTGGTAGCTGCTGATGTCGGAGATCACGGCCTTGCCGAACACGTTAGTGCGGGTCGGTGAGCCGTAGCCGCGCACCGGTACATCGGGTACACCGCCGGTGTCGATCATCAGGCGAGTGCCGCCGGTGCTGGTCGTACGATGGAGCGCTCCGCCGTAAGGTGTGAGCGTGCCGCCGCCACGTGCAGACAGGCCGACGCTGCTGTAACCACCCTCTTGGCTACTGGCGCTGAGGTCGATGTCGGCCAGGTCGCCCATATGGCTCAAGTAACCACTGGCGGACGAGTCGCTGGCGCTGAGCTGGTAGCTGTTGCGTTCATCAAGACGATCGCTGTAGCGCGATGCAAAGTTGTTCCGGCCGGCACTCCGGTTGGCGTCCATCGACAGTGTGCCGGTGCGCCCCAGCGGCAAGCTGACCGTTACGGCCATGCCGTTGTCTTTGTAGTTGTACTCCTCGGTGCGGTACATGTTCAGGGACAGGCTCATGTTCTTGACCGTGCCCACATTGAAGTAGCGCGACAGCGACAGGTTCCAGCGCTGGGTGTCTGGCCGGTCCCAATAAGTTTGCTTGTTGTAGCTGGCGTAGACGGTGGCGCCCAAGTCACGAAACTGCTTGTTGACCGTGACCGTATACAGCGCCTTGCTGCCACCAATCGGCTTCCAGCCTTCATCGGGGTCGCGATAACCACCCCGCCCGCCGAGTTCGCCGTTCAGCCCGTAATAGCGGGCGTCCAGGTATTCGCTCATGCTCAAGAAGTTTTTCTCGGAAAACCGGTAACCGGCGAAAGTCACCTGGCTGTCGTACTCTTCAAAGTTCTTGGAATATTGAAGGCGGTAGGATTTGCCCGAGAGCGTCTCGTTCCACACCTCGGCGTGCGACTGCGTCACATCCAGCGAGACGGCACCAAACGCCAGCAAGTCTCGGCCGGCCCCGACCGATAACGCCCTATAGTTGTTATCGGTCATGCCGCCGCCGAACAACGACCAGCCATTGCTGATGCCCCAGGAAAACTCGCCGGTGCCGAAAACATTGCCATCCGAGCCGTTCTGCAGATTCGACGGTCGCCCACTCGCCAGCTTGTAGCGGACTTGCCCTGGGCGTGTCAGGTAAGGAACGCCCGCGGTGTCCATCTGGAAGGTGTGCACCGAACCGTCCTGCTCTTCCACGCGCACATCCAGCTTGCCCGTCACCGCATCCTGCAAATCCTGGATGCGAAAGGGACCGGCCGCCACCAGGGTTTCGTAGAGCACGCGCCCCTGCTGGCTGATGATGACTTTGGCGTTGGTCTTGGCCACCCCGACCACTTCCGGCGCGTAGCCACGCAAGTTGGGCGGCAGCTGGCTTTCGTCCGAATTGAGCGCGGCACCGGTAAAGCGGAAGCTGTCGAACAGGTCCGAATACAGGTAGTTCTCGCCCACCACCAGGCGCGCCTTCAGCGCAGGAATCGCGCGATACGCGTAGTAGCGGCTCCACTCCAGTTTTTGCGGCCCGGCCGCTTCCTGTCGGCCCCGTTCGACACGCCCTTGCCAGTCGGCCCGCAAGCGCCAGGCGCCGGCATTGGCGCCGACGGTGCCATTGCCACTGAGGTTATTGCGGTTGCCATCGCCTCGCTGATAGTTGGACTGCGCGGTGAGGCTGTAGTCGACCAGCAACCCCGTGACCCCTTCGTCCCATCGCGAAGGCGGGTCCCAGTTGAGCGCGTTGTACTCCAAGTACGCCTGGGGCAAGTTGATACTCAGCGTGGAAGTGGCTAGATCACCACTGACTTCCATGCCTGGCAAACTTTGAATATCCAGGCACTCGCCGCCCTTCCACCAGGCAAGTTTGTCGGCTTCGGACACTTTCAGGCTTAACTGTTCCACCAGGCTACGCGACAAACATGCCTGACTGCCTTTAGGGTCTTTGTCCGGAGGATAGAACGCCACCGATTGTTCAGGAATAGGTTGGCCATTGACTTGCACGACCATTGTGTAAGTGCCCGGTAAAATAAACCCGCTGCGCGCAAATTGAGACAAGTCAATATTGCTGCGATCCATCAGGTCGAGCACGTCGGTATTAAACTCGACATCCCCGGCGCCCAGTGCTGTTCCGGCCAGAGACATCAACCCGCCAAACAGGCTAGGGCGCAGCGTATTTTTGAACTTCGCTGTATTCAACATGAACGCCTGTCCATCACTATTCAAAAGTATTCCAACTTGAACCGCACTGCGGCGGTGTGAGCACCCACGACCAGCGGCAGTCCATTACCGACCAGATAAAACCTGTAGTTGAGTGTCATATCGCCCTCCGACAGAGGCGTGGGCGACATTCGCTGCCCGGGAATACTCTCTTCGCCGGCCGCGTCAATGATGTGCAGCGCAACTCCCTGCGAGGCACCCGACACCGCGAAGGAAAGCCCTGCCCGGTCGGTTGCGCCGTCAAACGTCACCCGCATATGCTCCCAGTCAGGCAGGGTTGCCCCTGGGCGCGACGGGTCCGGGCGAGTCAGCGTGCAATTGACCAGGCGCAGCTGGAAGGGATGGTCTTCGCCGCGCGTATTGCGTAGCAGCCGGCCTACCGGCTCCGGTGGCATCTCGATGGTCTGATCGATACTGCTCAGTTCCAGCCCGCAGGCTGAGTCAACGACTTCTCCTCCGAGCAGGACGACGCCATCACCTTGCGAATCCGCCTGGGCGAATACGCTGGGACTGATGAATGTCGTCAATGAAGAGGCGAGTGCGAGGCGTATGAATGTATTCACCTGGATCTCCCGTCAGCGTCCCCCCGCCACACGCGGTGGCGGGGAGCAAAACTTACTGATAAGCCAAGGTGAAGTTGGTGACGGCGCTGAAATCGCCGGGGATGATCGGGGCGGTGGCGGCGCCTTGCACGTAGGCACCGAACTCCAGGGTGTTATTACCGGTAGCGATGGCTTGCGGAGTAGTCGGCGTACCCAGCTTAATGAGGTCACCACCGTGGGTCATCATGATGCCCACGCCGCCTGCACCGCCGACCGTACCGATCGCGCCAGGGACAGCGCTGGAAGGCGCGGCGGTAAAGGTGGTGGTCACGGTGTTATCGGTCAGGCCGGACAGGTCGCAGCCTTCAAGCTCGATCAGCACACGGCGGGCTTCAGACTTGCCGCCCGACTCCAATTGGTGTTTGGCAATCGCACCCAGGCGAACGGTTTGATCCACAGAGTCAGGCTTGATCGAGCAAGCACCCGAGTGCACCGACCCCAGAAACGTGACGGTCCCGTCCGCTGCCTGCGCAACAGAGATCGAGCCGGCCAGCAGACCGATAGACAACAGCGCAGCTTTCATTTTGGTTTTCATTTACAGATTCCCACTTAATTACCAGGTGTCTTTAAAGAAGCCCTGCCACAGGTCGGTGCAGGGCTGATTAAACGAGCGGTTATTACCCGTACTGTTGAGGCGATGATTCCTGAACTGCTTTTCCAACTATGTGTATTGCTATTCAGGAGTTCTCTCAACGCAGGGCAATTCTCCCCTTCACACTTGAGTAAGTAAGCCGTCCGTTTCCCTTAACTAAGTAGCCTGGAGCTATCACGACACGCAGGAAAATTATGGCCATTTGCCAAAACTTTAAAAGTGGCTGAAGGAATCGTCCTACATGCAGATTAATGAGAATAATTCAGCACTACGGTTATCTGAAGGAACAAGATTACATGCACTAAAAAATACCAGTAATACTGGGGCCAGGCCCACTAAATAACTAAATCAACGTGCAACAGGGCTATGACCAAACTGCAGACGTGCACAGGGGGAGCATGCTCCCCCTGTGCAGTGATCGATGAACTATCGGTTGACTAACGCACCGCCTCAAACAACCCGGTGGCGCCCATGCCACCGCCCACGCACATGGTGACGATGCCGTAGCGCAGGTTACGTCGCTGCAACTCACGCACCAGGTGCCCCACTTGTCGCGACCCGGTCATGCCGAACGGATGGCCGATGGAGATCGAGCCGCCGTTGACGTTGTATTTGGCATTGTCGATTTGCAGGCGATTGCGGGCATAGAGGCACTGCGAGGCAAACGCCTCGTTAAGCTCCCACAGGTCGATATCCGCCACCTGCAAGCCCTTGGCCTTGAGCAGCTTTGGCACTGAGAACACCGGGCCGATGCCCATTTCGTCCGGCTCGCAACCGGCCACGGTAAAACCACGGAAAAACGCCTTGGGCTTGAGCCCCAGTTGCAGGGCTTTTTCCAGGCTCATCACCAACGTCATCGAAGCGCCATCGGACAACTGCGAAGAGTTGCCCGCCGTCACCGAACCGTCTTCGGCAAACACCGGCTTGAGCCCGTTGAGGCTGGCCAGTGTGGTGTCCGGGCGGTTGCAGTCGTCACGGTCGACCACGCCATCGAGCACCTGCACCGCGCCGGTCTGCTTGTCTTCGACCTTGTACTGGACGGCCATCGGCACGATTTCATCATCGAACAAACCGTCCGCCTGGGCCTGAGCGGTACGCTGCTGGCTTTGCAGGGCATACAGGTCCTGGTCTTCGCGGCTGACGTTATAGCGGCGCGCGACGATCTCGGCCGTCTGGCCCATCGGGAAGTAAATGCCTGGCACCTGCTCCTTGAGCAGCGGGTTGATCAGGTTATCGGTGTTGACGCTTTTCATGGTCAGGCTGATGGACTCGACGCCACCGGCAACGATGATGTCGCTGCAACCCGAGGCAATCTGGTTGGCCGCAATCGCAATCGCCTGCAAGCCCGATGAGCAAAACCGGTTGAGGGTCATGCCCGCCGTCCCGGTGCCCAATTGCGAGAGCACCGCCACGTTACGCCCGATGTTGTAGCCCTGGGCGCCTTCGTTGGAGCCGGCGCCAACGATGCAATCCTCGACCGTCGCCGGGTCAATGCCATTGCGCGCCAGCAACGCGTTGACGCAATGGGCCGCCATGTCATCCGGACGCGTCTGGTTGAACTTGCCACGAAACGACTTGGCCAGGCCGGTTCGCACGCTGTCGACGATCACTACTTCACGCATGGGCTACCTCGATCTTGTTGTTGGGAGATGGACCGAGCATAGATCCGGGCCTGCCCAACCGCGACGATCATTCACCTGGCATATGCAAAAGCATGGAGACTGATGACGAACATAGTTAGGGTGGCGAGCGAGCTTGCTCGCGCTGGGCTGCGAAGCGGCCCCAAAACCTGCCAATGAGGTGTGCCTGAAAGAACACGCTGCCTGGGTCGGGGGCTGCTGCGCAGCCCAACGCAGGGCAAGCCTGCTCGCCACAGAAGCATCCTTCACCTACAGAAGCCTCGTTCACCCACAGGAGCCTCGTTCACCCACAGAAGCCTCCTTCGCCACAGGACTTGAAGGCGACGCAGACTGTGGCGAGCGAGCTTGCTCGCGCTGGGCTGCGAAGCGGCCCCAAAAGCTGAGAGTGCGATGTAACTGAAGGAACGCGGTGTTTGTAATAGGGGCCGCTTCGCGCCCCAGCGCGAGCAAGCTCGCTCGCCACAACAAGCTCGCTCGCCACAAAACCTGCCACCTTTATTTCTTTTTCTTTTTATCGTGTTTGTCGGTCTTGTCGAACGCCTCTTCCAGCGCGCGGTTGATGGTGCGCAGCACTTTTACCCGCGCCCAGCGCTTGTCGTTGGCTTCCACCAGGGTCCACGGCGACACTTCGGTACTGGTACGGTCGACCATGTCGCCGACGGCGGCCCGGTAGTCGTCCCATTTGTCGCGGTTGCGCCAGTCGTCTTCGGTGATTTTGAAGCGTTTGAAAGGGATTTCCTCACGGGCCTGGAAGCGCTCCAACTGCGTATCTTTGTCGATGGCCAGCCAGAACTTGACCACGATCACGCCCGCATCGCGCAGTTGCTCTTCGAAGTCATTGATCTCGCCATAGGCGCGCATCCAGTCTGCCGGTGTGCAGAAGCCTTCGACGCGTTCTACCAACACGCGGCCATACCACGAGCGGTCGAACACGGTGAACATCCCGCGTGCCGGAATCTTCTGCCAGAAGCGCCATAGATACGGTTGGGCGCGCTCGTCTTCACTCGGCGCGGCAATCGGCACGATATGGTACTGGCGCGGATCCAGCGCCGCCGCCACGCGGCGGATCGCCCCGCCCTTGCCCGCCGCATCATTGCCTTCAAACACGGTGATCAATGCGTGCTTGCGCATGCGCTTGTCGCGCATCAAGCCAGAGAAGCGCGCCTGCTCGGTAATCAGTTGCTCTTCGTAATCATCTTTATCCAGGCGCTGGGTCAAATCGAGGCTGTCGAGCAGGCCCTTCTTGTCCACGGAGGCAATCAACGGCGCCGGGTTCATGCCGCTGGCCTTGCCTTTGGGCAGTTTCAGAGCGTTTTGCAGGCTTTCGAGCAGGATCTTGCCCACGGTGAGGCTGCGGTAATGCGCATCCACGCCTTCGATCACATGCCACGGCGCGTAGTCGCGGCTGGTGCGGCGCAGAATGCGCTCGCCAAAATGCACAAACTTGTCGTAAGTCTCGGACTGCTGCCAGTCCAGCGGGCTGATGCGCCAGCTGTGCAGCGGGTCATCGGCCAAGGCTTTGAGCCGTGCTTTCATCTGCTTTTTGGACAGGTGGAACCAGAACTTGAAGATCAGCGCGCCTTCATCGCAGAGCATCTTTTCCAGGCGCTCGGCGCCCGCGATGGCCTGGTCCAGGCGCGCGTCCTTGATCTGACCATGCACGCGGCTTTGCAGCATCTGGCTGTACCAGTTACCGAAAAAGATGCCCATGCGCCCCTTGGCCGGCAACTGGCGCCAATAGCGCCACGCTGGTGGGCGCGCCAGTTCTTCGTCGGTCTGCTGGTCGAAGGTGCGCACCTCGATCAGGCGCGGGTCCATCCATTCATTGAGCAGCTTGACGGTTTCGCCCTTGCCCGCACCCTCGATGCCGTTGATCAGGATGATCACCGGGAAGCGTTTCTGCTGTTGCAGCTCGTACTGCACTTCCAGCAAGGCTTCACGCAGGGCCGGCACTTCGGCGTCATAGGTGTCTTTGTCGATGGCGTGACCGATTTCGGCGGATTCGAACATGGGCAGCTCCGTTTCAAGATGGCTCAAGACTAGCGGATTGGGCAACAACACGCGGGAGGAAATTCCACCCGCGCTTGCCATGGGTCAATTCATTGCCGGTTGATCGGCTAGAATGGCCGCCTTGCCTTTGCCTGCTGTTACTTTTATGAGTTGCCCATGAATCCCATCACCCACGCCCAGCTCGACTGGGATGACCAAGGCCGCCCGCATTCGCGGGTGTTCGACGACGTGTATTTTTCCGACAAGTCGGGCCTTGAAGAAACCCGTTATGTGTTCCTTGAACAGAACCGCCTGCAGGAGCGCTTCGCTGCCTTGCCGGTGAATGGGCAACTGGTGATTGGTGAGACCGGGTTTGGTACGGGGCTGAATTTCCTGTGCGCCTGGCAACTGTTCCAACAACACGCGGTGGCCGGGGCGCGCCTGCATTTTGTCAGCGTGGAAAAGTACCCGCTGAGCCACACCGACCTGCAGCGCGCCCTCGCCCTCTGGCCCGAACTGCAACCGTTTGCCGAGCAACTGTTGGCGCAGTACATCGCGATCCATCAAGGCTTCCAGCGCCTGGTGCTGGATAACGGCCGCGTGACCCTGACGCTGTTGATCGGCGATGCGCTGGAGCAACTGCCGCAACTGGATGCGCAAGTCGACGCGTGGTTTCTCGACGGGTTCGCCCCGGCGAAAAACCCCGACATGTGGACCGCCGAGCTGTTTGCCGAACTGGCCCGCCTGGCGGCGCCGGGTTCGACCATCAGCACCTTCACCAGCACCGGCTGGGTGCGGCGTCTGATCAACGCCGCCGGCTTCAAGATGAAACGCACGCCCGGCATTGGCCACAAGTGGGAGATCCTGCGCGGCGAGTTTCTCGGTTGGCCCGAAGGCACACTGCCGCCCGCCACACTCAAACCTTGGTTTGCGCGCCCGGCAGCCGTCGACGGCGAGCGCCATGCCATGGTCATCGGTGGCGGCCTGGCCGGTTGCGCCACCGCCGCCAGCCTCGCCGCCCGGGGCTGGCGCGTCAGCCTGCTGGAGCGTCACGCCGCCTTGGCCCAGGAAGCTTCGGGCAACCCGCAAGGCGTGCTGTACCTCAAGTTGTCGGCGCATGGCACTGCGCTGTCGCAGCTGATACTCAGCGGTTTCGGCCATACCCGGCGCCTGCTGGAGCACTTGCAGCGAGGCGTTGACTGGGACGGCTGCGGCGTCCTGCAACTGGCGTTTGACGCCAAGGAAGCCCAGCGCCAGGCGCAACTGGCCGAGGCCTTTGCACCGAGTCTGTTGCACTTGCTGGGCCGCGAGCAGGCTCAACAACAGGCTGGCATCGAGCTGGCCCAAGGCGGGCTGTTTTTCCCGGAGGGTGGCTGGGTGCATCCACCGGCGCTGTGCGAATGGCAAGCCGCACATCCGCTGATCAAGGTGCTCACCCACCACGAGGCGCTTGAGCTGCACCGTGTTGACGAGCAGTGGCAAGCCCGCGACGGCGACCGCGTGCTGGCCAGCGCCAGCGTGGTAGTGCTGGCCGGGGCCGCCGAAATAAAGCGCTTCCCGCTCAGCGCGGGCTTGCCGCTCAAGCGTATTCGCGGGCAGATCACGCGTTTGGCGCAAATCCCGGCGAGTGCGGCATTGGCCACCGTGGTGTGCGCAGAAGGTTATGTTGCACCGGCCCGCCTTGGCGAACACACCTTGGGCGCCAGTTTTGATTTCAATAATGAAGACCTCACGCCCACCCTCGCCGAGCACACGGGCAACCTTGCGATGCTGCGGGAGATTTCCGCAGACCTGCTGCGGCGTCTCGGTGCTGACTCACTGAATGCCGAAGACTTGCAAGGCCGCGCCGCCTTTCGTTGCACCAGCCCTGACTACCTGCCAATCGTCGGCCCCTTGGCCGAAAGCGCTGCTTTCCAACAGGCGTATGCCGTACTGGGCAAGGACGCTCGGCAAGTCCCGGATACGCCCTGCCCGTGGTTGCCGGGCCTGTTTATCAACAGCGGCCACGGCTCGCGCGGGCTGATTACCGCGCCGCTGTGCGGCGAATTATTGGCCGCCTGGCTGAATGACGAACCGCTGCCGGTGCCGGCCAGCGTGGCCGAAGCCTGCCACCCGAACCGGTTTGCCCTGCGCGCGCTGGTTCGAGGAAAACCAGCGCCACGCTGATCACCGTGAGGGAAGAAACGACGCGGCTGCGAGCATCGCGGCTATTTGCCTTATAACTTATCGGTCTAAAACTCCACGCATAGCACTGGGTCAGTTTCTGGGTACGCGCCCTGTTGGGCGTATTGAGTATTGCCCTCCCCAACGGAAAAACCGGTAAGGAATTTATGTGTGGATTAGCTGGCGAGTTACGCTTTGATCATCAACCTGCCGACCTGGCAGCCGTCGAACGCATCACCCATCACCTTGCCCCGCGAGGCCCTGACGCCTGGGGCTTCCATGCCCAAGGGCCGATTGCCCTGGGCCACCGCCGCCTGAAGATCATGGACCTGTCGGACGGCTCTGCCCAACCGATGGTCGACGCCCAACTGGGGCTGTCGCTGGCGTTCAACGGTGCAATCTACAATTTCCCCGAACTGCGTGAAGAGCTGGAAGCCCTGGGCTACGCCTTCTATTCAGGCGGTGACACCGAAGTGCTGCTCAAGGGCTATCACGCCTGGGGCGAAGCCTTGCTGCCCAAGCTCAATGGCATGTTTGCCTTTGCCATCTGGGAGCGTGATGCCCAGCGCCTGTTTATCGCCCGTGACCGTCTGGGTGTGAAGCCGCTGTACCTGTCGCGCACCGGCCAGCGCCTGCGTTTTGCTTCAGCGCTGCCGGCACTGCTCAAGGGCGGCGATATCAACCCGATCCTGGATCCGGTCGCGCTTAATCATTATTTGAATTTCCATGCCGTGGTGCCGGCGCCGCGCACCTTGCTGGCGGGTATTGAAAAACTGCCGCCGGCCAGCTGGATGCGCATCGACGCCAACGGCACCACCGAACAGAAAACCTGGTGGACCCTGCCCTACGGCCCGCATGAGGATGAAAAAAACCTCAGCCTCGAAGACTGGACCGACCGCGTGCTCGACAGCACCCGCGAAGCCGTGGCGATCCGCCAACGTGCGGCCGTGGACGTGGGCGTGCTGCTCTCCGGCGGTGTCGATTCGAGCATGCTGGTAGGCCTGCTGCGTGAAGTCGGCGTGCAGGACCTGTCGACCTTTTCCATCGGTTTTGAAGACGCCGGTGGCGAACGTGGCGACGAGTTCCAGTATTCGGACTTGATCGCCAAACACTACGGCACCCGTCACCACCAATTGCGCATCGCCGAAAGCGAAATCATCGAGCAACTGCCGGCAGCGTTTCGCGCCATGAGCGAGCCGATGGTCAGCCATGACTGCATCGCCTTCTACCTGCTGTCGCGGGAAGTGGCCAAGCATTGCAAAGTGGTGCAGAGCGGCCAGGGCGCCGACGAGTTGTTCGCCGGCTACCACTGGTACCCGCAGGTGGACGGCGCCAGCGACCCGTATGCCGCCTACCGCGACGCATTTTTTGACCGCAGCTACGACGACTACGCCGCCACGGTCGCACCAAAATGGCTGACCGCCAACGACGCCGCCGGTGACTTCGTGCGCGAACATTTCGCCATGCCCGGCGCCGAGGCTGCCGTGGACAAGGCCTTGCGCCTGGACAGTACAGTGATGCTGGTGGACGACCCGGTCAAACGCGTCGACAACATGACCATGGCCTGGGGCCTGGAAGCGCGCACGCCGTTCCTGGACTACCGCCTGGTAGAACTGTCGGCTCGTGTACCAGGCAAATTCAAATTGCCCGATGGCGGCAAGCAGGTGTTGAAAGAGGCCGCACGCCGAGTTATTCCGAGTGAGGTCATCGACCGCAAGAAAGGCTACTTCCCGGTGCCGGGGCTCAAGCATTTGCAGGGCGACACTTTGAATTGGGTGCGCGACCTGCTGATGGACCCGAGCCAGGATCGCGGCCTGTTCAACCCGGCCATGCTTGACCGCCTGCTGACCGACCCGCAAGGCCAACTGACGCCGCTGCGCGGCTCCAAATTATGGCAACTGGCGGCGCTGAACCTGTGGCTCAGCGAACAAGGAATCTGATCGATGAAACCTCTTGCAGCGGCTTACAGCCAACGCTTGCTCAAGGGCCAGGCGCCGACCTACGAGCGCCTGCAGGCGCGCCTGGCTGAAGACGGCAGCCCACTGGGCGCCGAGCCGATTGCCGTGCATTGCGGCTGGGGCCGATTGTTGATCGGGCACACCTTCCCGGACCCGGCCAGCCTCGCCCAGGAACTGCTCAATGAGCAGGCGGGCGAGCGCGACATTGCGCTGTACGTGGCGGCGCCCCAGCAAATCCTCGGGATTGACCCGCAGCAATTGTTCCTCGACCCCTCCGACACCCTGCGCCTGTGGTTCAGCGATTACCGCCCCGCTACGCGGGTATTTCGCGGCTTTCGCATTCGCCGGGTGCAGACCGAGGCCGATTGGCAGGCGGTCAACCAGCTGTATCAAGGCCGTGGCATGTTGCCCGTCGACGCCGAGCGCCTGACACCACGCCACCAAGGCGGCCCGGTGTATTGGCTGGCCGAGGATGAAGACAGCGGCGCGGTGATCGGCAGCGTGATGGGCCTGAACCATCAAAAGGCCTTCCACGACCCGGAAAACGGTTGCAGCCTGTGGTGCCTGGCGGTCGATCCGCAATGCACGCGCCCAGGCGTGGGCGAGGTGCTGGTGCGCCACTTGGTGGAGCACTTTATGAGCCGTGGCCTGAGCTACCTCGACCTGTCGGTGCTGCACGATAACCGTCAGGCCAAGAGCCTTTACGCCAAGCTCGGTTTTCGCGCGCTGACCACCTTTGCGATCAAGCGCAAGAACGGCATCAACCAGCCGCTGTTTCTCGGCCCCGGCCCGCAGGCAGGCTTTAACCCGTATGCGCGCATCATTGTCGAAGAAGCCCATCGACGTGGCATTGATGTGCAAGTGGATGACGCCGACGCCGGCCTGTTCACCCTCAGCCATGGCGGGCGCCGAGTGCGTTGCCGCGAGTCGTTGAGCGACCTGACCAGCGCCATCAGCATGACCCTGTGCCAGGACAAGAGCCTGACCCATAAGGTGCTCAGTGCGGCAGGTTTGAAACTGCCGTCGCAACAATTGGCCGGCAGTGCCGATGACAACCTGGAGTTTCTCGACGAGCACCAGCGCATCGTGGTCAAACCGCTCGATGGCGAACAAGGCCAGGGCGTGGCGGTGGATCTGCAGACCATCGAAGAGGTGCAAAAAGCCATCGAGACGGCGCGTCAGTTCGACAGCCGTGTGCTGCTTGAAAGCTTTCACGAAGGCCTCGACCTGCGCATTCTGGTGATCGGCTTTGAAGTGGTTGCCGCTGCGATTCGGCGGCCTGCCGAGGTGACCGGTGATGGTCAGCACTCTATCGGTGCGTTGATCGAAGCCCAGAGCCGTCGTCGCCAGGCTGCTACCGACGGCGAAAGCAAAATCCCGCTGGACGCCGAAACCCAACGCACGTTGCACGCCGCCGGTTACGACTACAGCAGCATTTTGCCGCGCGGCCAAACCCTGGCGGTGCGCCGTACCGCCAACTTGCATACCGGCGGTTGCCTGGAAGATGTCACCGCGATTCTGCACCCGACGCTGGTGGACGCCGCCGTGCGCGCCGCCCGTGCATTGGACATTCCCATGGTCGGCCTGGACCTGATGGTGCCCGCCGCCGACCAGCCCGAGTATGTGTTTATCGAAGCCAACGAACGCGCCGGGCTGGCCAATCACGAACCGCAACCGACGGCTGAGAAGTTTGTGGATTTGTTGTTTCCGCACAGTCAGCCAACTGCCTGATAACCCGTGGCGAGGGAGCTTGCTCCCGCTGGGCTGCGGAGCAGCCCTGAAACCTGCCACTGCGCTTTAACTGAAAGAACAGGGTGAATTGACTGGGGCTGCTGCGCAGCCCAGCGGGAGCAAGCTCCCTCGCCACAAAAATCGCCCTCAACTCATCAGGAGTTTCCATGACCCGAACCATCCCCGAACCGGATCTTAACTACCTGCAAAAAGTGTTGCTGGAAATGCTCGCCATTCCCAGCCCTACCGGGTTCACCGACACCATCGTGCGCTACGTCGCCGAGCGCCTGGAAGAACTCGGCATCCCCTTTGAAATGACCCGGCGCGGCACCATTCGCGCCACGCTCAAGGGCCAGAAAAACAGCCCCGACCGCGCGGTTTCCGCACATTTGGACACCATCGGCGCCGCCGTGCGGGCGATCAAGGACAACGGCCGCTTGACGCTCGCACCGGTGGGCTGCTGGTCCAGCCGGTTTGCCGAAGGCAGCCGTGTCAGCATGTTTACCGACAACGGCGTGATCCGTGGCAGCGTGTTGCCGTTGATGGCCTCCGGGCACGCGTTCAACACCGCCGTGGATGAAATGCCGGTGAGCTGGGACCACGTGGAACTGCGCCTGGATGCCTACTGCGCGACACGTGCCGATTGCGACTCGTTAGGCATCAGCATCGGTGACTATGTAGCGTTCGACCCATTGCCCGAGTTCACCGAGAGCGGGCATATCAGCGCCCGCCACCTGGATGATAAAGCCGGTGTCGCCGCCCTGCTCGCGGCGCTCAAGGCGATCATCGACAGCGGCGAACCGTTGCTGATCGACTGCCATCCGCTGTTCACCATCACCGAAGAAACCGGCAGTGGCGCCGCCGCTGCCCTGCCCTGGGACGTCAGCGAATTTGTCGGTATCGACATCGCCCCGGTCGCGCCCGGCCAGCACTCCAGCGAGCACGCCGTGAGTGTGGCCATGCAGGATTCCGGCGGGCCGTATGACTATCACCTGTCCCGCCACCTGCTGCGCCTGGCCTCGGATAACGACCTGCCAGTGCGCCGCGACCTGTTTCGCTATTACTTCAGCGACGCCCACTCGGCGGTCACCGCCGGCCACGACATTCGCACCGCGCTGCTGGCATTCGGTTGCGATGCGACCCATGGCTATGAGCGCACACACATCGACAGCCTGGCCGCACTCAGCCGCCTGTTGGGCGCTTATATCCTCAGCCCGCCGGTGTTCGCCAGCGACGCGCAACCGGCGCAGGGTTCACTGGACCGGTTCAGTCATCAGATCGAGCACGAAACGCAAATGGAGAGCGACACCCGCGTGCCGTCGGTGGACAGCCTGGTCGGACAGAAGTCCTGACACTGGTAACTGCTGGTAACAAGGGCCCCGGCGCAGTAGCATCGCCGGGTTCCTACCTCCGAGGCTTGTATGCTGATTCCCTACGACGCACTTGAAGTCGACACCCTGACCCGCCTCATCGAAGACTTCGTGACCCGCGACGGCACCGACAACGGCGACGACACGCCCCTGGAAACCCGTGTACTGCGCGTGCGCCACGCCTTGACCAAGGGCCAGGCCCTCATTGTGTTCGACCCGGAAAGCGAGCAATGCCAGTTGATGCTCAAGCACGACGTGCCCAAGCATCTGTTTGACTGAGCAGGGTTCAGCGGTTGGGTACGGCGTGGGTTTCTGTAGCCTGGCGTTCGAGGATCTTCTGGTACACCTCGGCCCGATGGACATTCACACCCACCGGGGCGGCGATGCCGAATTTCACTTGGGAACCGTTCAGTTCGAGGATGTGCAGGGCGATGTCATCGCCGATGGAGATGATTTCGCCTACAGCGCGGCTTAAGACCAGCATGGCGGTTGTCCTTTTGGAGTGACAGGACCTTGACCATGCGTGATTGGATTTGGCGCGGCAATGGCTTGCGGTTAAATCAGGCAAGGCCTACGCAGACCGGTAATTTTGCTGACAGACAAGCCCCCATATTTGGTCGCTTCTGATCGTTCCCACGCTCCGCGTGAGAACGATCAAACAACCTGTGGCGAGGGAGCTTGCTCCCGCTGGGCTGCGAAGCGGCCCCCGCCTTTTGCTTCAAAGGAGTGGGACTGCTGCGCAGTCCAACGGGAGCAAGCTCCCTCGCCACAGTGACAGCACCAGCCCCGCCTCAGCCTTTAGTGGCCTGGGCCTTGGCGCGCATTTTGTCGGCCATCAGCGTCATCTCGTCATACAGCAACTGCGGGTTTTTCTGCTTCAACGCCCACGCCATCCGCCCCTGCTCGTGGGGCAAAATCATGAACTCCCCTTGCGCCACCCGCTGATAGATGTAGTCGGCAATATCCGCCGCCGAAATCGGTGAACTCTCCAGCAACTTGCCGACCTGCGCCTTCATCGCAGGCGTTGGCCCACGGAACGAATCCAGCAGGTTGGTCTGGAAAAACGACGGGCACACCACATGCACACCGACTTCCTGCTGCTTGAGTTCCACCAGCAAACTCTCCGACAACGCCACCACTCCGGCCTTGGCCACGTTGTAGTTGCTCATCGCCGGCCCCTGCATCAGCGCAGCCATGGACGCGATATTGATAATCCGGCCCTTGCTCTTTTCCAGCAGCGGCAGGAACGCCTTGCAGCCCTTGACCACACCCATCAAGTTGATCGCAATCTGCCAGTCCCAATCTTCCAGGGACAATTCCGCAAAGAAGCCACCCGAAGCCACGCCAGCGTTATTGACGATCACATCAATGCCGCCCAACTTCACTTCGCAAGCCTGAGCAAAGGCGGTGAGCTGGCTGTAGTCACGCACGTCGCAACGCTGGATAAAACCATCGCCACCGGCCTCGCGCACCCGCTTGAGGGTTTCTTGCAAGCCGGGTTCGCTGACGTCCGACAAGGCCAACTGCCAACCCTCGCGCGCCCAGCGCAGCGCGATTTCGCGACCCAGGCCAGACCCGGCACCAGTGATCATCATGCGATTTTGCATAGGTAGTAGCCTTGTAGTTCACGGAAGAAGTGATCGGCAGTGTAGCGAAGGTTTTTCCTACACCCACGCACCATCCAGTTGATGAATGCCTCAGGCAAACCGGCGGCCAGGTGGCAGAGCGGCTTATAGCGTAAGTTCAATCTTTTTCAACTAAGTGCCCATAATTGCGAACGCTTTAAAAGAAATAAGCGAGTGTGCGAAATGCTTTAAGAAACTACGGAATTTTCTGTGCAACAGCGCAGTCGGAGTTATTAAGGCGTCCGTAAATAAACCCACGGGCCTGTCGTTAAATAACTGGTCTTTTCAGAAGGCCCACAAGGAAAAAAACATGAGCCTGATTCTGATCATTATCCTGATCCTGCTGCTGGTCGGCGGCCTGCCGGTATTCCCGCACTCACGTAACTGGGGCTATGGCCCGTCGGGTATCCTCGGTGTGGTGCTGGTGGTGCTGCTGGTGCTGTTGCTGCTCGGCCGGATATAAAATCCGGACAAAAAAAGAGGCCTTCTAGAAGGCCTCTTTTTTTATGCCCGGTTGATTAGTCCGGCTTGCCGTCGATCACACCCGCAGTGTTGTCCAACAGGCTCTTGGTAGCCGTCTGCAAGAACGACTCAAGTTTCTGTTTCAGCGCGGCTTCGTCCGGCGATTCAGGAATGACCTTACCGGTCGGGTTAGCGCCCAGCTCGTACTCCCACAGTTTTGGTGGCATCTCTTTAGGCAGCACCAGGATGCGGTCCGCAGTGACCAGGGCGACGGTCTGGTCGCTGCCCGACGGCTTGATCACGCCAAAGCCCTTGTCGCCTTCCGGCAGGTTCAACAGGTCGCGGCCCCAGCACTGGTGCAAGGTGTCGCCACCGAGGCGGCCCATGATGGTAGGCACGATGTCGATCTGGGTACCCACGGTGTGATCACGCTCGCCGAACTTCTCCTGCATGCCCGGTGCAATCATCAGCATCGGCACGTTGAAGCGGCCCAGGTCCATCTCAGTGATCTGTTGCTCGTTACCAAAACCGTGGTCACCCACGATCACGAACAGGGTTTCCTTGAAGTATGGCTCTTTACGTGCCTTTTCAAAGAACTGGCCCAAGGCCCAGTCGGAGTAACGCATGGCCGTCAAATGCTCGTTGAGGCTGCCACGGTCGGTGACTTTTTCGACCGGCAATGGCGTCGGCAGCGCATACGGCGTGTGGTTGGACAGGGTTTGCAGCAGGGCGTAGAACGGCTTGCCGCCTTCGCGGGCCTTCAACTCTTCCAGGCCACGGTTGAACATGTCCTGGTCGGACACGCCCCACGTCGGGTCGGAGAACACCGGGTTAACGAAGTCGTTGCGACCGATGAAGTTGGTCATGCCCTGGTTGCTGAAGAAGCCCGACTGGTTGTCCCAGGCGAAATCGCCGTTGTAGACATACACGTCGTCAAACTTGCGCGCGCTGAGCAACTGCGGCAAGCCCGACAGCTTGTGGCTGCCTTCCGGGGTCTGCATCAGGTATTCGAAGCCCGGCAGGTTCGGGAAGCACGCCATGGTGGCGAACATGCCCTGGTGGGTGTGGGTGCCGTTGGAGAAGAAACGGTCGAACAGCAAGCCTTCCTTGGACAGTTTGTCGAAGTACGGCGTGATGTTGCCTGGGCGGCCCAGTGCGCCTACCGAGTGACCGGCGAAGCTCTCCATCAGGATCACTACGACGTTCTTGATCGGCAGGGTTCTCTCGGCCGGTGGCGTGTAGTCGCGGCGCACGGCGGCGGTGTCGGTATCGACCAGTTTCTCTTGCGGCAATACCAGCATGTCACGCACGGTCTGGGTGGCCAGCGGCTGGTCCAGCGTGGCTTTCCAGATGTTCGAGCGCTCTTCGGAGAAGCGCGACTTGGCCGCAGCGATCAACGACAGGGTGCCGTTCAAGCCAAGCTGGTTGGCGAAGTTCGATTCGGTGGTGTAGACATCACCCCAGCGCAGCGGTGGGCCTTGGCGCAAGGTGCCACGGATGGCGACCACGGCGATCAGCAGGCACACCACAAACACCGCAATGCGGCTGTACCACGGAGCCACCTGGCGAGTGCCGACGGTGCCGCCGCTGAACGGGCCACGTGGGCGCGTCGCACGGTCGGCGCCCTTGAAGGCGATGCTCAGGATCAGCGTGCCCACGGCCCAGGCCAGCAGGTAGCGCACCACCGGGAAACCGTACCAGAGCATGCTCATTACGGTTTTCGGGTCTTCCTTCACATACTGGAACACCAGGCCGTTGAGGCGTTGGTGGAATTCGCGGTAGAAGTCCATTTCCATCAGGCCCAGGAACAGGGCAATGCTGGACACGATGGTCAGCCAAAAACGGAAGAACCCACGCGCCGCCATCGCCCGTACGCTGAACAACGCCAGCAGCAGCGGGACCAACGCGTACATCACGAAGCGGATGTCGAAGCGCGTGCCGTTGACGAAGGCTTCGAGGAAGGTCGAGGCCGGCGTGTCGAGGATCATCTCGCGGTTGTAGACCAGCAGCGCCAGGCGCAGCAGGGAGAACATCACCATCATGACCAGCGCGCAAAGCAGCGTGTATGCCAGATGGGATTTGACGGTCGGTTGCAGCAAGCGATTAGAAGCTCGCTGCTGACTCAGGGCGTCCGGGTTTGCCATGTCGTTCTAGGACCCATTGGAAGTTTAAGTTTCGAAATAATGCAGTGGCGTCCGTCCCTCGCCCAGGCTGGCTGGGGTAGGCGGTTAACGCGGTGGCGCAAATGGTGCCCGATCAACGGCAGCAACGCTATTAATTACTGAACGTGCACCTTGGCCCTGGCTTTAATAGCGCTTGAGTTAGAGCCTTGGCAGAGCTGTAAAACCGCCGAATTGTCTTGGAAAAGATGTGAAAATTGTGTGCAGCGAATAGTTTCGACACACAAAATCCTGAACAGGCTGGAAACCAATGTGGGAGCGGGCTTGCCCGCGATTGCAGTGTGTCAGTCAAAACATCTGATACTGATACACCGCTATCGCGGGCAAGCCCGCTCCCACATTGACTGTGCCCACTCTAGATGGAGTGGGCGAACGATCAGATCCGCACGTTACCGCGCGGCCCGGCAATCGCCCAGATGATCAGGCCCAATACCGGCAGCAACAGGATCAGCAGGATCCACAGCACTTTGGCGCCGGTGCTGGCGCCACTTTTGAACACGTTGATGATCGCCCAGATATCCAGCGCCAGAATGATCAGGCCGATAAGACCGTTGAAAGTGGAACCCATGGTGTCGCTCCTAAGTGAGGGCATGCACTTGTAGGATAGTCAGCCCTGGCAGGGGTTCCGTTTTATTTCAGACATGAACGGCGACTTTCAAGGCTTCCAGCGACGGCTCGGCCTTGATCCCCACTTCGGCGCACAGTTGCAGCACGCGCGGCAGGTCGTTGCCATACACCAATACGGCCTGGATCTCGTCATCGAGCAATTGGCTGAAGTTAAGCAACACATAGCCGCCATCTTCGGGGCTTAACGCGCTCATCTGGATCTGGATGCGGTTCAGCGCGGTGAGGTCTTCGGTCTTGGCCAGTTGCTTGGGCTTGAGGTTAAACGCCACGCCCGGGCCGAACGAGGCGACGATCTGCGCGAACAGATCGCCGTAGGTGTCGGCCTGGAACAGTACCGTGTCCGGCAGGCTGCCAACGACCACCCACTCACCCAATGGGATCGGGAAGGTGTCGTCGTAGTTGATGTCCGGGTTCGCTGCCAAAAACGCCGCCGGGTCCGCGTAGGCTTGGGCGGCTTCTGTGGCGATGCGCGCCACCTCGTCCTCACCCATGACGCCGGCGCTGATTTTGCTGATAAGTTCGACGAGGGCGGTTTGCATGGGAAGGTCCTGTGGCGGGCTGGTTTTTGAGGGCGCGTAGCCTACACCAGTTTCTGCAACTGCGCCGCCGTATCCGCCGCGCCCATGGTATGCGCCGCCGCCAACGCAGTCGCGCCCTGGGCATCGGTGGCCTTGGGATTGGCGCCTTGAGCGAGCAAGTAGTCGACCATTTCAACGCGGTTGAACATCGCGGCCAGCATCAGCGCTGTGCGCCCGTCCGGGGAAGTTGCATCCACTGGCGCGCCGCCTTCGATCAACGCCTTCACCACCGGCAGGTTGCCTTTAAACGCGGCACCGGCGATTGGCAGCTGGTTCTTGTCGTTGGCAATCAGTGGGTCGGCCTTGAATTCCAGCAGCACT
Source organism: Pseudomonas sp. ChxA (assembly GCF_030263855.1). Classification (NCBI taxonomy): domain Bacteria; kingdom Pseudomonadati; phylum Pseudomonadota; class Gammaproteobacteria; order Pseudomonadales; family Pseudomonadaceae; genus Pseudomonas; species Pseudomonas sp. ChxA. The sequence continues at coordinate 2,185,192 of NZ_JARPMK010000001.1, read as the reverse complement.
TTTACCGCTTCCGCATGGCCATGGTAGGCCGCGAGCATCAACAAGGTGTCGCCGTTGTGATTACGGAAGTTAGCCGGTAAGCCTTTGGCCAGCAGCGCAGCCAGCATCGCCGCATCGCCTTTGCGGGCCACGTCGAAAACCTGTTCGGCGAATTCGGCGGCTTCATCGTCGGTCATTTGTTTGGGCTGGTCTGACATGCAGGGCGCTCCTTGTCTGGGAATGTGTATAAGGCGCCCAGTGTCGCGAGGGAGTTCCCTGCTGTCATGGCTTTTTTGTCAAAAGCACTCATAGCCAGAATCAATAACGGAACTGCCCGCCCTGGATCTGCGCCAGCAATTGCCCTGTGACCGGTACATAACTGTCGGAGCCCGGCAGCCACGCGTACACCGGGTCGTTACCGGCCTTGTCCGGGTCGAAGGCTTCCTCCTTGAGCTTGACCTTCTGGTATTTGAAGGTGCCGGTGGTTTCCATCTTGACCTTGATGCGCAAAAACAACGGCACCGCATAGTGCGGCAATTGGCCGTGGGCAAACTGCAACAGCTCACGCATGTCCAGCGCCGCCAAGGATTCACTTGGGGTGATGGCAACCATGCCGGCGCGGCCATTGGTGTTTTCGATCTCGACGCCATAGGCAACTACTTCGGCGATCTGCGGGTGCTGCAGCAACACATTTTCCACTTCGGTGGTGGAGACGTTTTCGCCCTTCCAGCGGTAGGTGTCGCCCAGGCGATCGACAAATTGCGCATGGCCAAAACCAATGCTGCGCAACAAGTCGCCGGTATTGAAGTAGCGGTCACCCTTCTCGAACACGTCGGTGAGCACCACTTTGCGGTTCTTTTCCGGGTCGGTGTAGCCGTCGAAGGGTGACTTTTCATCGATCCTGGCCAGCAGCAAGCCCTGCCCGCCGGTTTGCACCTTGCGCAGGAAACCATCGCTGCCACGCAGCGGCTCGCCGGTTTCGTGGGAGTACTCCACCAGCGCCCAATGCTGCAGGCAAAAGCCGATGGTGTTGTCGAAATTCAGCACATTGGTAAAACCGATGTTGCCGTCGCTGGCGGCATACAGCTCGCAGATGTGCTCGACGCCATAACGCTGCTTGAACTGCGCCCAGACACCGGGGCGCAAGCCATTGCCGACCATCTTGGTGACTTTATTGTCGCGATCCTGCGCACTGGGCGGCTGGTCCAGCAGGTAGCGGCACAGCTCACCGACATACCCCAAAGTGGTTGCGTTGAATTTGCGCGCATCATCCCAGAACTGGCTGGCGCTGAATTTACGCCGGATGGCGAACCCAGATGCGCCGACAATCGCCGAGCCCCAGCACACACACAGGCCGGTGGCGTGGTACAGCGGCAAGGTGCAATACAGGACGTCTTGCGGCCCCATGTCGAGGGCGATGCTGCCGAAACTCACCGCCGTCTTGGTCCAGCGCCCGTGTTTCATGATGCCGGCCTTGGGCAAACCGGTAGTGCCGGAGGTGTAGATATAAAAACACGGGTCGTTGAAGAAGATCTGCCCGCTGCTGGCAGGGTTGTCCAGCAGGCTGTCGGCGCTGGCGGCCATCAGGTCGGTGTAGCCCTGCGGCACCAGGTTTGAAGACTGATCAGCCACAAACCAGCTGCGTTCGGCCGCGATCGACACTTGATCGCGCACGGCCGCATAGGCGGATTCCAATTCCGCGCCTACTACGATCGCCACCGGGTTCACCAGGTTCAGGCTGTGCACCAGCGCAGCCTGGGTTTGCGCGGTGTTGAGCATGGCGCAGATACCGCCCAGCTTGGCCACGGCCAATACGCTTAGGAGCAGTTCCGGGCGGTTTTCAATAAACAGCGCGACCACATCACCCTTGCCGATGCCCTGCGCCTGAAGATAATGAGCCATGCGATTGGCGCGTTGGTTGGCTTCGCGATAGCTGAGCACGCTGTCGCCATACAACAACGCCGCGCCGTCGGGGTTGCGCAACGCAGCCTGTTCAAAGTGCCAACCGAGGCCGCAAGGCTGCGCGGGGTCGGTGACATTCGCGGCGCGCATGCCGCGCACCACGCGTGGCAAAGCTCGAACAATCGTAGGCACCTTACGTAAGAGCTTGCCCCACGTAATCATGTCGTCTTGCTGATGGCTCATGGCGGAACGTCCTTTTTCTTATTCTTCGTATGATCCAGGGATAGCGGCAGCCCTGTGAGCAGATGCCGAATGCGTTGCAGGAAAATACGCCTGCCATTCTTTGGCTGTACATGCGGGATTTGAAAAGTTTTGTATCCCGAGCCAGCCACCACAGAAAGGGAATTTTGCTCCGTCGAGGCAGTCATTATCTTTAAGGCCGGCCCGAAACGGTCGCCGCAGATAACGCAAAATGCAGGATGCACGATGGCCATTCATGCAAATTGCACGAAACTGAAAATTTGGAAAATTTTTAACTGGTTGATTTATAACGATTTTTTAAGATATCCAATACTGGCACAATCACTGCACCTATCTCTCCATGCTTGCCAACTTGAGCCAACGGAGCTGATAGACATGAGCCTGATCCAAGATAAATTCGCTTCTGTATTCTCCCAATACGACGTCACCACTCAGCCACGTCCAGACGGCGGTATCCTGCTGACCCTGCGCAATAGCGAAGGCAAACAGGTCAAGCGCTCGATCTCGTATCAACAGCTGCACACCGCTGACCAACTGACTTGGGTGATCAGCGCCATCCGCCGCGACCTGGCCGAACAAGCCAGTGAACTGCCGCAGATTTCGATGCTGCAAAGCCAGAACCGCTTTGCCCTGCCGACCTACCACTCGGCATAAGCAACCGATAAGCAAAAAGGGCCGCGACGCTTACAGGCGTCGCGGCCCTTTTTTGTGTGGCTTCAGCACAAGCCTTGTCGGCTGGCCGCATTCATCGCCTGTACGCGGTTGGTGACTTCCAGCTTGCCGTAGATATTGCGCAGATGAAATTTGACGGTGGCTTCAGAGGTCGCCCGAATCTGGCTGATTTCCCAGACGGTCTTGCCTTCCGAGGCCCAGCGCAAAATTTCCAGTTCTGTGGGGGTGAGGGGCTTGCCGCCCAGGCTCAGACGTCTTCTAACGGTCATTGGCGCGTCCACCGGCGTGTGACACGACTGCTCTGGGCCACTCATTGTTATCTCTCCTTATGTAGTGGATGCCCTATCACCTTTCGTATTCCTGCTATTGACAGGTGATATAAACATCGAGTGCGCAGAGAGTTACATAACGAATGGATTGAAAGCATAGGGCGCAGCAGAAACAGCTACGCCCTACAGATAATTAGGCTTATTCCCACAACAACTTCCAACTTGCCTGGGTGGAACATTTAACTATCTGTGCTTAGTCGTCCAAACCGGGAAAACCATCGGCAATAGTGTCGCCAGTGAGTTGAGGCTCACAGCCTTTAGCGGTGTTGAACATACGCAAGGTGACACAGTGCGGGTTCTCGCCGATGTCGAACCAATGCGGCATGCCGGCTGGAATCACCAGCAAGTCATTTTTCTCACAACGCACGGCGTATACATAGTCGCCCAGGTGCAGGTTGAACTGGCCTTGGCCTGCGATGAAGAAATGCACTGCGTCTTCGCTGTAGCGACGCTCATCGAGCAACCGTGCACGCAATTGTGCGTTCTGCGCCGGATCGCCCGCCGCCCTGAGCACCTCCACCGCAGCGTAGCCGAGGGCATCGAGCTGCGGCTGGTACGCGGCGAGCATGTCTGCATCACTGGCGCCCTTCTCAATCGGCGCCGGCTGCCAGCGCGCAAAGCGCACAGCGTGCTCGGCCAGGGTCGAGACGATGTCGTCAAAATGGGTCAGGACCTTGTTCGGGGTATCCGGCGTGGCGATAGCGTAAACAGCGACATAACTCATTGTTCGGTTCCTGTATTCGGCTCTTGCAATCGAAGGCCAATGATAATGGCGGCGGCCAGAGCGGCGACGCTGGCGATGCTGAAGGTCAGGGTCGGGCCCAACAGGTTCCAGCTGTAGCCTGCGTAAAGGGCACCCAACGCGCCGCCGGTGCCGGCCAGTGCCGCGTACAGCGCCTGCCCCTGACCTTGTTGTTTGGCGCCGAAGCTGCGTTGCACAAAGGCGATGGCGGCCGCATGAAAGCTGGCGAACGTAGCGGCGTGCAGCACCTGCGCCAGCAACAGCACCCAGAAGATTTCGGCAAATGAACCCAACAGCAGCCAGCGAATAGCCGCCAACACAAAACTGGCCAGCAGCACCCGGCGCACCGAAAAGCGCGTGAGGATGCGGCTCATGGCCAGGAACATCAGCACTTCCGCGACCACGCCCAGTGCCCACAGCATGCCGATCACGCCACGGCTATAACCCAAATGTTCAAGGTGCAGGGTCAGGAAGGTGTAATACGGGCCATGACTCATTTGCATCAAGGCCACGCAGGCATAAAACGCCAGTACGCCTGGGCTGCGCAATTGCTTGAGGAAACCGTCGCCGGCGAGGCGGTTGCCCTGGACGGCGGGCTGCGCGTTCGGCACCCACAGGCTGGCGCCAATAATGCCGGCCATGATCACCACGACCACCACCGGGTAAATGTCCAGGCTCAGCCCGTCGAACAGGCGCCCCATGATCACCACGGTGAGGATAAAACCGATGGAGCCCCACAGGCGGATCTGGCTGTAGCGCGCCGTTTGCTTTTGCAAGTGCGCCAGGGTGATCACTTCAAACTGCGGCAGCACCGCGTGCCAGAAGAACGCATGCAACGCCATGACCAGGGCCAGCCAGGCGTAGGTTTTGCTGAAGAAGATCAGCGAAAAACTCGCCAGGGTACACACCGCACCGAAACGCACGATAGCCAGGCGCCGGCCGGTGTAGTCGCCGAGCCAGCCCCACAGGTTGGGCGCCACGCAGCGCATCAGCATGGGGATGGCCACCAGTTCGCCGATGCGCGCGCTGGAGAACCCCAGGTGGTCGAAGTACAGCGCCAGGAACGGCGCCGTCGCCCCGAGCAGGGCGAAGTAGAAGAGGTAGAAGCTGGAGAGGCGCCAGTATGGGAGCGCTCCCGTCAGCATAAGTGCCTTGTGGCGAGTGAGCTTGCTCGCGCCGGGCTGCGAAACGGCCCCAATAGAAGCGCCGCATTTTTCCAGCTGATACCGGGTTGCAGGCTTTGGGGCTGCTGCGCAGCCCAGCGGGAGCAAGCTCCCTCGCCACAAGCCGTCACAGCTGGCCCAACACCGGCGTACTCACCTGCACATCGGCGTTTTGCCCACGGTTGCGCAGCAGGTGGTCCATCAACACGATGGCCATCATCGCCTCGGCAATCGGCGTGGCGCGGATGCCCACGCATGGGTCGTGGCGGCCCTTGGTGATCACGTCCACCGGGTTGCCGTGCACATCGATCGAACGGCCCGGCGTGGTGATGCTCGACGTGGCCTTAAGGGCCAGGTGCGCAACAATCGGCTGGCCGGAGGAAATACCGCCGAGGATGCCACCCGCGTTGTTGCTGAGAAAACCTTGCGGGGTCATTTCATCGCGATGCTCGGTACCACGCTGGGCGACACAGGCAAAACCGGCGCCGATTTCAACGCCCTTGACCGCATTGATGCTCATCAGCGCGTGGGCCAGTTCGGCGTCGAGGCGGTCGAAGATCGGCTCGCCCAGGCCCGGTTTGACGCCTTCGGCGACCACGGTGATCTTGGCACCCACCGAATCCTGATCGCGGCGCAACTGGTCCATATAGGCTTCCAGTTCCGGCACCTTGTCCGGGTCGGGGCTGAAGAAGGCGTTGTCGTCGACGCTGTCCCAGGTCTTGAACGGGATCTCAATCGGCCCCAACTGGCTCATGTAGCCACGGATCACGATGCCCTGGGTGGCCAGGTATTTCTTGGCAATGGCGCCAGCGGCCACGCGCATGGCGGTTTCGCGCGCCGAGCTGCGGCCACCGCCACGGTAGTCGCGCTCGCCGTATTTGTGGTGGTAGGTGTAGTCGGCGTGGGCCGGGCGGAACAGATCCTTGATCGCCGAGTAGTCCTTGGACTTCTGGTCGGTGTTGCGGATCAACAGGCCGATGGCGCAGCCGGTGGTGCGGCCTTCGAACACGCCGGAGAGGATCTCGACTTCGTCGGGCTCCTGGCGCTGGGTGGTGTGGCGGCTGGTGCCGGGCTTGCGGCGGTCGAGGTCACGCTGCAGGTCTTCCACAGACAACTCGAGGCCTGGCGGGCAGCCGTCGACAATGGCGACCAACGCCGGGCCATGGCTTTCGCCCGCGGTGGTGACAGTGAACAGCTTGCCGAAGGTATTGCCGGACATGCAGAGCGCTCCGTGAAATCAGTTGAATCAACTCAACCGTAATAACTTAAGGCGGCCAGTATACGCAGGCTAACCGACTAGTTCATCCTCGAAACCTTACCGGTAGACGTTGGTCCAACCGGCACCTTCCTGATGATGGCGTGATGATGCTGCGAGTTTTGCTTTTGACCCTTACCTTGTTTTCCAGCGTTGGCTTCGCCGCCTCCCCCGTCGTGTTGCAACGGCCGATCAGCCTGGACACCGGCAGCGGCGAGTTGTTTGGTTCGCTTCTACTGCCAAAATCCGACAAACCTGTGCCCGTGGTGCTGATCATCGCCGGCTCCGGCCCCACCGACCGCAACGGCAACAGCGCCGATGGCGCGCGCAACGACAGCCTCAAACGCCTGGCGTGGGTGCTGGCGCGCAATAACATCGCCAGCGTGCGCTACGACAAACGCGGCGTAGCCGCGAGCCTGGCCGCCACTCCCGACGAACGCAACCTCAGCCTGGATGCCTATGTGGCCGATGCAGTGGCCTGGGGCAAGCTGCTCAAGGTTGACAGCCGCATGGGCCAATTGATTGTGCTGGGCCATAGCGAAGGCGCGCTGGTCGCCGCCCTCGCCGCACCGCAGCTCGACCCGGCCGGGGTTATTTCGCTGTCCGGCAGCGCGCGGCCGGTGGACCAGGTGATCCGCCAGCAACTGGCAGACCACCTGCCGCCGGCCCTGTTGTTGCGCAGTAATGAAATTCTCGATCACCTCAAGGCCGGCCAGGTGGATGCCGACGTACCGCGCCCGCTGGAAGGCATTTTCCGCCCCAGCGTGCAGCCGTACCTGATCAGCCTGTTTCGTGCCGACCCGTCGGCCGCCTTCGCCAAACTGACGATGCCGGCGTTGATCATCCAGGGCACCAACGATATCCAGGTGGGCGTGGCGGATGCCCAACAATTACAGGCGGCCAAACCGGACGCACAGCTGGCCGTGATTCAAGGCATGAACCACGTGATGCGCATCGTGCCCAAGGATGTGAAGGAACAGCTGGAGTCGTACAACGACCCGAAACTGCCCCTCGCCGCCGAACTAGGCCAACGTATCGTGCGCTTTATCGACGGACTTCAACCCCGTTAAGCGACTATTTGCCTCCAGTCCTGAATAAAACGGCCGATAAGCCCAGAGTCGACAGTAAAAAGACTGTCGACTTGCAGGGCTTGGACAGGATCGCGCCGCATGACTAACACCGAAGCAACACCCGACTCTACCGCCGACACCCCGGCTGAAAAACCCGAGGCCGTCGAGGCGGCGGCGCTGCCGTGGGCGGACGTGCAGGCCGAACATTTCAAAATGCTGCGCCTGGCGCCCCTGGCCACCGATCGCGCCACCGGCGCACGGCCACTGCGGTTTGTGCAGTTTGGCTATACCGAGCGCCATGACAAAAAACACAGCCTGTTGCGCATGGTGATCCAGTTGCCAGGCCAACGCGTGCGCCGCGAGCAGAACCACCTGGATATCTGGGTAGACCACGAGACGCACCGTGTGCACTTCGGCCCGGGCAACAGCCTGGAGATCGAACCGGCCAACCGTGGCCTGGGACGCTTTCTGGTTGCACAGGGTGCCGCGTGGGCGAAAAAGAAGTGGTCACATTACCGCGTCGACGGCGTGGACCTCGCCAACAAGGACGCACTCAACGAAGCCACACGCCTGCGGCGCGATCATTTCCTGCGCATCCAGGGTTTTGATGTGGCCTACGCCGATGTGCAGCACCTCAAAGGCAACGTGCAACCCGGCAAAGTCAGCGAAGTGCTGGACAGCTGGAACACCGAGAAGGTGCAGTACGTAGAAATCCTTGAGGCGGCGCAAATGCTGCAACAGGCCGAGCAAAACCTGGCCGAGCAGGAAGTGAAGCTGCGCAAGGAAGAAGAAAAGGTCACCAAGTTCAAGCGCGAAGACAGCGGGCTGCGCTTTACCATTACCTGCCTGGTGGCGTTTACGGTGTTTCAGGCGGGGTTGTTGATCTGGATTGCCACACACCGCTGAAAGGTTGGAATGCATTCAAAATGTGGGAGCTGGCTTGCCTGCGATAGCGGTCTTTTGGTGGTGTACATATCCGTTGCTGCGGTAACGGCTGAGTAGGGTTCCGCTCTTACAGCGGGTCACTTTTGTAAAGACATGTACGGACCGGACACATGGTTGACGGGTGTGCGGGGACATGGTGGACACTTCTCGGCAAGCTAACTGCGCCGGGAGGCCATCATGCCCTGGAACTCGAGAGACGCCATGAGCCTAAAAGAAGAGTTTGTTTCCTTAGCAAAGAAACCCGGCAGTAATAAGCGAGAGCTGTGCCGACGATTCGGCATAAGTCCGCAGACAGCCTACAAGTGGCTAAAACGCTACGAGGCCGGCGGTTCTGCAGGCCTGCAAGAGAAGTCACGTAAGCCCGTCAGCAGCCCCAAGCTGACCCAGGCCGAGCTGGAGGCTGAGGTTATTGCACTTCGCCAAGATCATCCGGCATGGGGCGGACGCACAATTAGCAGCATGCTGGACAAGCGAATTGCCCCCAGTACTGTCACGAATGTCTTGCACCGGCATAGCTTGATTAAACCCTCAGATAAAGAACCAGGGGCCCTGCTGAGATTTGAACATCCTGAGCCCAACGATCTTTGGCAGATGGATTTCAAAGGCCACTTTGCAATGCAGCAAGGCCGATGCCACCCCCTGACCATCCTGGACGATCATTCGCGGTTCAATCTGGCCATCCAAGCGTGTGATAACGAGCGAGGTACCACCGTAAAAGAGAAGATGAGCAAGGTATTTGAAATTTACGGTTTACCAGCACGTATCAACGTCGACAATGGTGCGCCTTGGGGCTCACCGCGTAATCCTGGCGAGATCACCGAGTTGAGCATTTGGCTGGTGCGTTTGGGAATTCGGATAAGTTTCAGTCGTCCCTACCATCCGCAAACAAATGGGAAAATCGAGCGTTTCCATCGATCACTCAAGGCAGAAGTCCTTAACGGGCGTCACTTTTCTACACTGGCAGATGCCCAGCTAGCTTTCGATCAATGGCGTGAAATATACAACCTGCAACGTCCCCATCAGGCGCTGGAATACAAGGTGCCAATGGACCGTTATCGCAGCAGTTCTTGGGATTATCCGCAGCAACTACCGGAGTTTGAATACGGACCAGATGACGTATTAGCCAAGGTTTATCACAGCCGTTTTCGCTTTCAGAAAAGCTATTTCAGCATCGCAAAAGGCCTGGCAGGGCAACACATAGCAATCCGCCCTAACCCTGAAAGCGATGGTCTGTTCGATGTCTATTTCTGCCATCATTTTTTGCGAACTATCGAAGTTAGTAAGCCTGATTATGGTCAATAATGTGTCCACCATGTCCCCGCACATGTGTCCACCATGTGTCCGGTCCGTACATAAAGACACAAAAGTAACCAAAAAGTCTTCGCCCCAACACTCGGTGCCTCGCTATGGCTCGGCATGCCCGCAATCCGCCAGTGATTTGGGGGGTCGTGTTTAACGGGGCGATTTCAGATCAAGATCAAAAGACCGCTGACTTCGTCATCGAAAAGGATGTAAGGGCCAAAGCAACAGCAGAGCCATACTCGGTCAAAGGTGGGAGCTGGCTTGCCTGCGATGGCATCAACTCGGTGTGCCTGATGTACCGAGGTGTCTGCATCGCAGGCAAGCCAGCTCCCACAGAAAAGCAGTTCTTCAGTGTGTTCAGATAGGCTTTTGCCTTGCACTTGATCTGGCTTTTGCTTCAACCACTCAGGTCGGCTTTCAGGCCGCCGTGCTGTAGATCTTGATCTTGATCTGAGACGCCCCGTTAACCACGCTGGCCGAACGCAGGCTTGAATCCGTGGGTAACCCGGCAGGACGCCGGGTTAGCCGCGCTGGGCCAAGGATGGCCCATCGCGGCGGCCCACGGATTCGAGCCGGAGTGAGGGCACACCGAGCCCAAGCGAGGTGCCGAGTGGTGGGGCACAGACCTTTTGGTTACTTTTGGGGCGTTTGCCAAAAGTGACCCGCTGTAAGAGCGGAACCAATAGAAACCGTTACCGCAGAAATGGATATGTACACCGACAAACCGCTATCGCAGGCAAGCCCGCTCCCACACTGACCGCGTTCCTATCGTGTGTTCGGGTTAAACCCGCGCCGCGAACACCGCCTGATGTGCCCGGCACTGCTCAGCCGTCAACATGAACACACCGTGCCCACCGCGCTGAAAGTCCAGCCAGGCAAAGTCGACTTCCGGGTACAGCGCCTCGACGTGTACCTGGCTGTTGCCGACCTCAACAATCAACAAGCCCTTCTCGGTCAGATGGTCGGCGGCCTCGGCCAGCATACGCCGCACCAGGTTCAAACCATCGTCGCCGCAGGCCAGGCCCAGTTCCGGCTCGTGCTGGTATTCATCCGGCATGTCGGCGAAATCTTCGGCATCTACGTACGGCGGATTAGAGACGATCAAGTCGAAACGCTGGCCCGGCAGACCGTCGAAGCCGTCACCCTGCACGGTGTAGACGCGCTCATCAACACCATGACGCTCAATGTTCTGGTTAGCCACTTCCAAGGCTTCGAAGGACAAGTCGCCCAGCACCACTTCGGCGTCCTGGAACTCGTAGGCACAGGCGATGCCGATGCAACCGGAGCCGGTGCACAGGTCGAGGATGCGCGCCGGCGGCTGGGCCAGCCACGGCTCGAAGCGGTTTTCGATCAGCTCGCCAATCGGTGAACGCGGGATCAACACGCGCTCGTCAACGATAAACGACATGCCGCAGAACCAGGCTTCCTTCAACAGGTAGGCGGTCGGTACGCGCTCATGAATGCGTTTGTGCAGCAAGCGCTGCACATGGGCGACTTCCTCTTCTTCGAGGTTGCAGTCCAGGTAGCTGTCGGCAATTTCCCAAGGCAGGTGCAAGGCGCCGAGCACCAATTGCCGGGCTTCGTCCCAGGCGTTGTCGGTGCCATGCCCGAAAAACAGGTCTTCCCCATGGAAACGGCTGACAGCCCAACGGATGTGGTCGCGCAACGTGCGCAGGCGAGAGGTAATCACGGGGGCAAGCTCCTGGAAAAAACGACTGGCGATTCTAACAGCCTTCGCCTGTACCGACGATGTACGAAAACCCTTCACCATCCGTCGGAATTCATCCAAATTGCCATCATTGCGCCAAACAAGCCCACCTCTTGACATGGCTGCACGTCAACAACGGCGTACCTTACGATGGTAGCGATTCACAGAACTGCTCAGCCAGTGGACAATGTGACAAAAGCCCCCCTCACAGGAGCCCCAGAATGTCCGTTCCAAAGACGATGTTTCAACTCAGCGGTCGCGGTTACGCAGCAGCCAACCTGAACCATGCGACCCTCGTGATCATCGACGCCCAGAAGGAATACCTCAGCGGCCCACTCGCCCTGTCCGGCATGGACAAGGCGGTCGACAACATCAAGCAGTTGGTCGCGGCAGCACGTAACGCCGGGCGACCGATCGTGCATGTGCGTCACCTTGGCACCGTCGGTGGCCTGTTCGACCCACAAGGCGAGCGCGGCGAATTCATTGCTGGCCTGGAACCCCAAGGCGATGAAACCATCATCGGCAAACTGCTGCCCAGTGCGTTCCATGGCACGGGCCTGGAGAAACACCTGCAAGACCTCGGCTCCCTGGACTTGATCGTCTGCGGTTTCATGAGCCATTCCAGCGTCAGCACCACCGTGCGCGCCGCCAAGAACCTGGGCTTTCGCTGCACCCTGGTGGAAGACGCCTGCGCCACCCGTGACCTGCCTTACAAAGGTGGCATCCTGAGCGCCGAGCACGTACAGCAAACTGAAATGGCCATCATGGCCGACAACTTCGCCACCCTCGCGTTGACCAAAGATCTGATCTGATCGTCCTCGAGATGAGCGGCGTATTTATTGCCCCGCTCATCCGCAAAGCCCTCTCATTTGGCGCATTTACCGCTGCTGCCGGAACAACCTGTGTATCTTCCGGTCGAAGGGCCGATACCCTGGAGGAAAGGTCGGAATGAAGATATCCGATGGTTTTGACGCTCGTCGCTTGCGCCCCAAAGGCCCGAGCAATTGGCGTCTGCGCCTGGTAGCCGGCTTTGCCGCGTTGCTGGCCATTGTAGGTTTGCTGTTGGCCGGCGCTGGTGGCGCCGGCCTGTTTGGTCATTCACCGGCCCTTGGCGAGTTGAATGCCAGCCCCGGCGGTTCGGCTATCCTGTTGGTAATCGGGCTGCTGGTGCTGTGGTTGGGTGTGTGGTTATGGCGTCGTAGCCGTCGGAAAATGCGTCAGCCGCTGTCACTGAACATCGCCTCACACCTGATGAAAAAGCACGACTGATGGCGCTTGGATAGCGTTTCCTGCGCCCTGGCCGCCGCGATTTAGGTAAACTGCCCGCCTTCGCGGAGGCTGACATGCAAGACGACGATTTTTCCCTGTTCAAAAACGAGCTGCGCGGCGTCAAGCCGATCAAGCATGATCGTGCCGACACCGGCAAACCCAAGGCCGACCGGGCGCAGATCGCCAAGCTGCGCCAGGCCGCGACCGTGCGCACCGACGCCACCACCGTGGATGGCCTGTCGGACCAGTTCGTGATCGATGTAGGCCCCGAAGACGAACTGATGTGGGCCCGCGACGGCGTGCAGGAAAGCCAGATGCGCAAGCTCAAGATCGGCCAGATCCCGTTCGAAGGCAGCCTCGACCTGCACGGCATGAACGTGGAAAAAGCCCGCGAAACCCTCTGGGCCTTCCTCGCCGAAGCGACCAAGTTCGAAATCCGCTGCGTGCGCGTCACCCACGGCAAGGCCGTGCGCCTTGACGGCAAGCGCCCCATGATCAAGAGCCACGTCAACACCTGGCTGCGCCAGCATGCCCAGGTACTCGGCTTTACCTCTTGCCAGGCCCGCCACGGCGGCGCCGGTGCGGTGTATGTGATGCTCAAGCGCACCATGATGGAAGGGCGCGACGAGTAAGCAAAAAAAAGCCCAGCAAACAAGCTGGGCTATCGGGCATCGTCGCTTCAGTCGTCGAAATGCTCTTTCGCTTTTTTCTCTCTCGCTTGCGAGATCATTGCCTTCTGCAACGTAATCGCGGTATCGGCAGCGCTTCGATACACCGCACGTCGTTCTTCCACGGAACCACTTCGAAAGAAATCTGACATGGTCGTCGATGAATACTTCTCTATGACTTCCTTAACTTCGCCTTTCATAAGGCTACTCCGATCAAAATTTGCTCAAGCTGATCAGGATGGTAGGGCTGCCTGACGAGTTCGTCAATTTCGTCAGCCGACAGGTCGATACCAATTTGCGACTCGCCTGCGTCGGTGTCTTTGATAAGCACATCTACTTGCAGCGCCCCGATAAATTCACGTTTCAGTCGGCATACCGTCGCTTTCGACGCGTAAAACTGACGAATGAACTCTTTGCACGGGATATTTCGACCTTCAACAGCTTCACGCGCCAGTACTAACTCCCAAGCCAGTTCAGGCTTCTGGTAAACGTAGATAACTTGTACAGACCTGTTTTCCTTATCGAGGGCTCGCTGGATGTTTTTTCGAGCCACAGCAAAATTCGCCAGTGTTCCATCCAACAAGAAGGACTGGCGCTGCTGATAAACCAAGTCGACAGTCCGCTATACCATCGTTGTTACGCCACGCTGAAAAAGGCTGGAATTTCGTCCCGTATAATCAGGAAAGTATTCCCTGAAAGCATCAGGATCGATACGCAATGCACGGGATCCCCCCTCCTCCATCAAGCGAATAAATGATTTGGAGACTTCTGTCTTGCCCGCGCCGGGAGAACCCACCATGAATACCGAAACCGGATAATTTTCGCCCGGGTAATTAGCCAGACACGCCAGCTCACGTGCAATCCTGGTTCGATTTGCCTTGGCAAAGATCAGTGCGCGCTCAGAAATGCTTCGCTCCAGCGGGGTCATTACGTCCTCCTCAACGGAGGCCGACTCTAACATCGCTATCGCCTGGGAATACAACTGTCGGCCTACCTACGCTACTATGTGCGCCACATCACCCGCCGCTCCTGCGGGCAGGGCAACGCTTCACATTGGTACAGGCATACACCGTACCGTTCTGAAACCCATACGGAAACAGTCCTGTGACATTGGAACAAAACTATACCGCGATCCTCGGCCAGCTCGGCGAGGACGTTTCCCGCGAGGGCCTGCTCGACACGCCAAAGCGTGCCGCCAAGGCGATGCAGTACCTTTGCCGCGGCTATGAACAGACGCTGGAAGAAGTCACCAACGGTGCCTTGTTCAGCTCCGACAACAGCGAAATGGTGTTGGTCAAGGACATCGAGTTGTACTCGCTGTGCGAGCACCACCTGTTGCCGTTTATCGGCAAGGCGCATGTGGCGTATATCCCGAGCGGCAAAGTGCTGGGCCTGTCGAAGGTCGCGCGGATTGTCGACATGTATGCTCGCCGCCTGCAGATTCAGGAAAACCTCAGCCGCCAGATCGCCGACGCGGTGATGCAAGTGACCGGCGCCCTGGGCGTGGCGGTGGTGATCGAAGCCAAGCACATGTGCATGATGATGCGCGGTGTGGAGAAACAGAATTCGTCGATGATCACTTCGGTGATGTTGGGTGAGTTCCGCGAAAACGCGGCCACCCGCAGCGAATTCCTCAGCCTGATCAAGTAACAGGCTGCGTAAGGAAAAGCCGGCGTTCATCGCCGGTTTTTTTTCGCCTGCGAAATTCAGGTAAGCTGCGGCCCCTTCTTCATGGGCAAGAGGTTTTCAGCCATGTTCGTCAAAGCACTTCGAGTGGGTCTCGGCCAAATCATCATCGCGGGCGACTTCCTGACCCGCCCGCGCAAAAAGCAGCGTTCTGCCGAGCAACAGGCACAGGTCAACGCAGCGGCCAAGGAGCTGACGCTGTATCAGTTCCACGCCTGCCCGTTTTGCGTGAAGACTCGCCGCACCCTGCACCGCCTGAATGTGCCGGTGGCGCTCAAGGACGCGAAAAACAACGAACAGGACCGCCAGACTCTGTTGGAGCAAGGCGGCAAGATCAAAGTGCCGTGCCTGCGTATCGAAGAGAATGGCCAGACCACCTGGATGTATGACTCCAAGGTGATCATCGATTACCTCGACAAGCGGTTTGCGGCGGTCTGACAGCCGCTGAAGAACCCAAGTGGGAGCTGGCTTGCCTGCGATGCAGGCACCTCTGTGATTCAGGTAGACTGAGTTGATGCTATCGCAGGCAAGCCAGCTCCCACACAAGCCAGCCCCGACATTTAGTTGTGTATTACCAAGTCCAGATCCAATAAGGCCGAGCCCAGGCACTTGCCATGGGCGTCCAGCGCCAGCGAGCGGGTCACGCCGCCGCGCAGGATCCCCGGCAGCACGAAATTCAGCGCCTGCACATTTGGCAATTCATAACGCCGCACCGGCGCCGCACCCGGCTCACGCAAGCCGGCAAAAAACGCGGCGACGCGCTCAGGCGTGAGCTGTTCGCACAGCAACGGATAGTCCTCGGCGCGGTAGGCGATGATCGAGATGTTCGAGGTGTCGCCCTTATCGCCGGTACGCGAATGGGCCAGTGTATGCAGTTTCATGCTTCGATCCTCGGGTTGACCGCGCTACGCGGCAGCAGCAAGGAGGCCACCGCCACCACTTGGCGCACGCTTTTACTCGCGCCGCCGCCACCCGACGGGCCGTTGGTGTAGAGGGTTTCCACTTCGTTGCCAACCCGTACCGCCTCGGTGCGATCTTCACACCGGGCGGCCACGCGCAGGCGCACTTCCCAGGGTTCGACATTGCTGCGGGGGCCGTGCAAGGAGTCCATTCCAATCAGCTCGGCGCGTAGGTCCTGCATCTTCACCCCCATCAGTTCAAGGCGCTTGAGTACGATATCCCGCGCCAACTCAGCCCGTGCGACAGCGCCCGGTCCGCCGTAGGACATCTGCCCTTCGCCAATCCATCCATCGAGGTAACCCACGCTGACTTTCAACTGTTCAGGCCGAGCGCGCCCACTGGCGTTTTGAGCACGGACGCGATCCACGCCCTCTTCCACAAAGCTCACTTGGGAAAAGTCTGCCGTCACGTCCGGCGTCAAGTAAGCCGCCGGGTCGTGTACTTCGTAGATCATCTGCTCGGTGCAGGTCGCACGGCTGACCCGCCCGCCGGTGCCTGCCACCTTGGTGATCACAGCTTCACCATTGGCATCGATTTCGGCCAACGGGAAACCCAGACGTGCCAGCTCATCCACATCCTTTAAGCCGGGATCGGCAAAATAGCCACCGCTGACCTGCCCCGCGCATTCCAACAAATGCCCGACCAACGTACCGCGCCCCAGACGCTGCCAGTCGTCCGCGGCCCAGCCGAACTCAAACATCTGCGGCGCCAAAAACAGCGACGGGTCGGCCACGCGCCCGGTGATCACCACGTCGGCATCGGCGCGCAAGGCTTCAAGGATGCCGTCGACGCCCAGGTAGGCGTTCGCGGATATCAGCCGCTCCCCCAAAGCCCCCACGGTGTGGCCGTTATCCAGCAAAAAACCGGGCTGCAAGCCCTTCAACACGTCATCGCCCACCACCGCCACGACCTTGAGGTCCAGGCTCAACGCCTTGGCAATGCGCCGCACTTCAACGGCCGCCGCCACCGGGTTGGCCGCGCCCATATTGGTAATGACCCGCAGGCGACGCCGGCCTTTCACGCCAACAAATGGCAACACCCGGCGCATGCGTTCACTCAGCAGCGGGTCGTAACCCCCTTGTGGATCGCTGATACGCGCCTGTTGCGCCAGGGCAATGGTGCGTTCGGCCAGGCACTCGAACACCAGGTAATCCAGGTCGCCCTGTTCGGCCAGTTCCACGGCAGGCTCGATACGGTCGCCGGAGTAGCCGGCGCCGGAGCCGATGCGCAAGGTTTTCATCTCAAATCACTCCCAGGAGCAATGCGGTCAGGGTCATCAACACCGACGCGGCAAACAGAAACGGAATGGTGAAGCGCTGGTGATCGGCCAGTTCAACCTTGCACAGGCCCACCAGCAGGAAGGTCGCAGGTGTCAGCGGGCTGACCGGGAAACCGGTGGTGTGTACGCCCAGCAACGAGGCCTGGGCCACTTGCAGCGGGTCGACGCCCAGGGCTTTGCCGACCTCGGCGATCACCGGCATCACGCCGAAATAGTAGGAGTCGGGGTCAAACAACATGCTCAACGGCATGGAAATAAAGCCCACCACCGCCGGGATCAACTTGCCGTGGCCGGCGGGAATCTGTGCGACCGCCACCTCGGCAATCGCCTTGAGCATGCCGGTGCCTTGCATGATGCCGGTGAACACGCCGGCGGCGAGCAGGATACTGGCCATGGTCAGGGCGGTTTTCGCGTGGGCATCGATGCGCGCGCGTTGAGCGTCCACATTCGGGTAGTTGATGCACAGCGCCACCACGGTGCCGAGCATGAACATCACCACCGGGTCGACCCAACCGGCAATCATCACCACCATCACCAGCACGGTCAGCAACAGGTTGACCCAGAACAGCCGTGGGCGCCGCAGCTTGATGTCGTCGTCGCTGAGCACCCGTTGCGGCACCGCATCCACCGAGGAACCGGCGCCCAGGCCCAGGCGTTTTTCTTCACGACGGCCCAGCCACCAGGCGCAGGCAAACACGAAGACCAGGCCGACGATCTGCACCGGGATCAGCGGCTGGAACAGGTCGGCCACCGGCACATGCAAGGCCGCCGACGAGCGCAGCACCGGACCGGTCCACGGCAGGAAATTGACCCCGGCGGCCATGGCGCAGACACACGCGAGGATACGTTTGTCGATGCCCAACCGCGTATACAGCGGCAGCATCGCCGGCACCGTCACCAGAAAGGTCACCGCGCCGGAGCCGTCCAAGTGCACCAGCAGTGCCAACGTCGCAGTGCCGACCACAATTCGTGTAGGACGCGTGCCGACCGTGCGCAGGATGCGATCAATGATCGGGTCGAGCATACCGGCGTCGGTCATGATCCCGAAAAACAGAATCGCGAACACAAACATGCCCACCACCGGGGCGACGTTTTTGATTCCGGTAATGATAAAGGCGCTGGTTTGCAGGCCGAAACCGCCGAGCAATGCAGCAATGATCGGCAAGGCGATCAGCGCCACCAGCGGCGACAGGCGTTTGCTCATGACGGCAGCGAGCAGGCACAGGATGGTAATGACACCCAGGGTAGCGAGCATGGGTTACTCCAGAGCGGCCTTGGTGGCCGGTTATTGTTTTACCTGGAGTATTGGAAGCGGGTTAGTCTTTGTAAATTGGAATATTCGGCCTAGCACGTTCGGAAAAACAAAATGAAGAACAGCATCCAACACATACAAGCCTTTCTCGCCGTAGCCCGCACCGGCAGTTTCACCAAGGCCGCCAACGAGCTGCACTTGTCGCCCTCCGCGCTGACGGTACAGGTGCAACAACTCGAAGACTGGCTCGGGGTTGCCCTGCTCGACCGCAGCCCGCGCCATGTGAGCATTACCGCCGCAGGCGAAGACGCACGCGGCCCGATGGAAAAACTGCTGCTGGACCTGGACAACATCGTCACCGGCTCCCGCGACCTCGCCGCCCTGCGCCGCGGCGTGGTCAGCATCGCCGCGCTGCCCTCGGTGTGCGCCGGCGCCCTGCCGCCGGCCTTACGCCTGTTTCGTGAACGCTTTGCCGGCATCGAAGTACGTTTGCATGACCTGGTAGCCCATCGCATTCACGCGCAGGTGCGTGAAGGCGAGGTGGATTTCGGCATCGGCGTGCGGGCGCGGCTGAGCCACGGGCTGGAGTTTTTGCCGGTGCTCAATGATCGGTTGTGTGCGTTTGTGCCGCTGAAGCATCCCCTCGCTCACCATCGCCAACTGAGCTTGGAGCAATTGGCGGACCAGCCGATCATCCTCACCGGGCGCGACAGCAGTGTGCGCGAGCAAGTGGACGCGTTGTTTGATCAGACACGGCTGACAATGAATGCCGGCATGGAAGCCAACTACATGTCGACAGTGCTGGCGTTGGTGCGCCAGGGGTTGGGCATCAGTGTGCTGCCAGAGTCGGCGGCGGACAGTTTGGCGGGGTTGAAGCGAATCAATATCGACCATCCCGGTGTGAACCGCGAGATCGGCTTGATCAGTCGCAGCGGGATGGGCCTGAGCCCGGCGGCGCAGCGCTGTTTTGAGCTGCTGAGTGATGAGCTGTCTGGCACAACATCGGATTGAAACTGGACACTATCAATGTGGGAGCTGGCTTGTGTGGGAGCTGGCTTGCCTGGGAGCTGGCTTGTGTGGGAGCTGGCTTGCCTGCGATGCAGACACCTCGGTTTATCTATTACCCCGAGTTGATGCTATCGCAGGCAAGCCAGCTCCCACATAAACTCAATCCATCATCGCTACGTGTTTTGGATGACTGGCCACCCGCGCCAGCCACGCCTGCACACCCGGATAAGCGTCCAGCTCAAACCCACCCTCCTGGGCCACATGGGTATAGG
The DNA here is from genome assembly GCF_030263855.1 of Pseudomonas sp. ChxA. Taxonomy (NCBI): domain Bacteria; kingdom Pseudomonadati; phylum Pseudomonadota; class Gammaproteobacteria; order Pseudomonadales; family Pseudomonadaceae; genus Pseudomonas; species Pseudomonas sp. ChxA. Next base: position 2,165,470 of record NZ_JARPMK010000001.1, on the reverse strand, counting down.
CATACAACGCCACATCGGCGATGGAGAATTGATCGCCCACCAGATACGGGGTCAGTTGCAGTTGGCGCTCCATGACTTTGAGGGCCTTGTAGCCACCTTTGTGCAGCTTCTTGTATTCCTCAAGACGGTCTGCGGGCAAGCCCAGGTAAAACTGGATAAACCGCGCCACCGCAATGTACGGCTCGTGGCTGTACTGCTCGAAAAACTGCCATTGCAGCACTTGCGTGCGCAAGCGTGGCTCGGCCGGCAAAAATTCGCTGCCATCGGCCAGGAAATTGAGAATCGCGTTGGACTCCCACAGGCAGGTGCCGTCTTCAAGTTCCAGCACCGGGATCTTGCCATTCGGGTTCTTGGCCAGGAATTCAGCAGTCTGGGTGTCGCCCTTGAGGATGTCGACATCGATCCATTGGTACGGGATGCCCAGCAGGTTGAGCATCAATTTGACCTTGTAACAGTTGCCCGACTTGTAATCGCCATAAACCTTGTACATGGGGCTCCCCTTATGCCGCTTGCGCGTGCTGTGCTTGACGGACTACCGCGGCCAGGCGCTTGAGACCTTCGTCCAGGCGGGCCGGGTCGATATGGCTGAAATTGAGGCGCAACGAACCCAGGTGTTGATCGGGCTCGGAAAAGAACGGTTCACCGGGCATGAACGCCACGTCCTGAGCCAATGCTTGCGCCAACAAGGTGCGGGTGTCGAGCGGCTGTTTCAAGGTCAGCCAGAAGAATAATCCACCTTGAGGCACCTGCCAGTCGGCCAAGTCGCCAAAGTGGCGCTCCAGCGCCGACTGGAATGCATCGCGGCGCTCGCGGTAAAAGCTGCGCAGTTGCGCCAGATGCAGCCGGTATTGCTCGGTACCGAGCCATTGCATGGCCTGCCACTGACCAATGCGATTGGTGTGCAGGTCGGCCGATTGCTTGAGCTTGAGCAGGTGCGGGAATAAATCTTCGCTGGCGATCAGGTAACCGACCCGCAACCCCGGCAGCAGCGTCTTGGAGACGGTGCCGGTGTAGATCCAACTGGCTTTCGTCAGGCGCCCGGCGATGGGCTGGGCACTGGCGCCGTCGAAGCTCAGCTCGCGGTAGGGCTCGTCTTCGATCAGGGTCACACCAAATTCGTCGAGCAAGGCAGCCACGGCTGCGCGCTTGGCTTCGCTGTAGCGTACGGCCGATGGGTTCTGGAAGGTCGGGATGAGGTAGATGAACGCCGGGCGATGGCGTTCGAGGCTGGCGCGCAGGGCTGCCAGGTTCGGGCCGTCGGCCTCCAGTTGCACCGTGAGGCAATCGGCGCCGAACAGTTGGAAAATCTGCAGTGCAGCCAGGTAGGTCGGGCCTTCCAGCATGACTTTAGTGCCCTTGTCGATATACAGCTTGGCCGCCAGGTCCAGGGTTTGCTGGGAACCGCTGACCACCAGTACCTGGCTGGCCTGGCACGGTACGCCCAGGGCGCGGGCCTCGGCGGCGAGCAGTTCACGCAATTGCGGCTCGCCTTCGCTCATGCCGTATTGGCCGATATTCAGTGGCAGGTCATCCCAATTCAACGCTGGCAACATGGCTTCGGCCGGCAGGCCACCAGCGAACGACATCACGTTCGGGCGCTGGGCCGCCGCGAGGATTTCACGGATCAAGGAGCTTTTGAGGCGCGTAACACGTTCAGAGAAGGCCATAGGGTCACCGGTAGCGAAGTCGCGGGCAAATACGTCAAACTAGTTGACCGAAATTACGACGACTCGCGTGGATACGTCAATATGCTTGACCTTAAAAACCAGGGCAGCCAACAGCAAGCCATGGAAGCCTTCTTCTTCGGCTACCAGGCCTTTACCGCCAAGGCCGACGAAATGCTCGAGCGTCGGGGCCTGAGCCGTGTGCACCAGCGCATCGTGTTTTTTATCGCACGCTACCCGGCCTTGAGCGTGAAGGAGTTGCTGGAATTGCTAGGGGTGAGCAAGCAGGCGTTGAACATGCCGCTGCGCCAATTGCAGGAAATGCACCTGGTTGAAAGCGTCGCGTCCGAGGCCGACAAGCGCAAACGCCTGCTGGAACTGACGGAAGAAGGCCAGCGTTTTGAGCAGTCGTTGCGCCGCGAACAGGTGAAGCTGTTGCAGCGCGCATTCAGTGAGGCTGGTGAAGAGGCCGTAGCGGGCTGGCTGGCCGTGAATCAGGCCCTCGCCGGCCAGCCTTGATTCCTATGCCGAGCGAGCGTGTTGTGGCAAGCAGGCTTAGTGTGGCGAGCAGGCTTGCCCTGCGCTGGGGCGCGTAGCGGCCCCAAAACCTGCCGATGATCTCTAGCTGAAGCCCCGCGGTGACTGATTCAGGGCCGCTTCGCGCCCCAACGCAGGGCAAGCCTGCTCGCCACAACAAGCCGAAGAAACGCCCCTGCATCCGCCTTTCATCCCCTTTCCCAGACAAAATAGAAAACATTATTTGCTTTATTTGTATACAAAAGCATAATTCGCTTCGTGCGAGTTCCTGACCTACTGGTCAACAAAACCCGCCAGTACCTCAAAGCGCTGCTGCCCACCTCTGTGACCGGCGCTGGAAATAACAATAAAACTCTTGAGGAGTACTTGCTGTGGATAGCCAAAAAACCGAAGCCCCTACGCTGGACCTCGCCCCACCGCAAGGCGGCTGGCTGGAACGCCTGTTCAAACTGCGCTTGCATGGCACCACAGTGAGAACCGAACTGATTGCCGGCCTCACCACCTTCATCACCATGGCCTACATCATCTTCGTCAACCCCAACATCATGGCTGACGCCGGTATCGATCACGGTGCGGCGTTTGTCGCCACCTGCATCGCCGCTGCGCTGGGCTGTCTGTTGATGGGCTTATACGCCAACTGGCCAGTGGGCCTGGCGCCGGGCATGGGCCTGAATGCGTTTTTTACCTACACCGTGGTCGGCACCATGGGCTACCACTGGGAAACCGCGCTGGGCGCAGTGTTTATTTCCGGCGTGCTGTTCATGGGACTGACGCTGTCACGCGTGCGTGAATGGCTGCTCAACAGCATCCCCGTAAGCCTGCGCCATGCCATGGGCGCAGGCGTCGGCTTGTTCCTTGGGGTGATCGGCCTGAAGACTGCCGGCATCATCGTCGACAGCCCGGCCACCTTGATCAAGCTCGGTTCGCTGCACGAGCCTGCGCCGTTGCTGGCGGCCGTGTGCTTCCTGTTGATCGCGATCCTGAGCTATCACCGGGTATTCGGCGCGATCCTGATCAGCATCATCGCCGTGACACTCGCCGGTTGGGGCCTGGGCCTGGTGCACTACAACGGCATTCTTTCCACCCCACCGAGCCTGGCGCCGACCTGGATGGCCATGGATATAAAAGGTGTATTCAATGTCAGCATGATCAGCGTGGTATTTGCTTTTCTTTTTGTACACATGTTTGATACCGCAGGTACACTGATGGGCGTCGCGCAACGGGCCGGGCTGGTCAATGCCGATGGCAAGATCGATAACCTGTCCCGCGCGCTTAAGGCCGATAGCGCCTCCAGCGTATTTGGCGCCATGGTCGGTGTGCCGCCGGTGACCAGCTATGTGGAAAGTGCTGCGGGCGTGGCTGCAGGTGGTCGCACCGGGCTCACGGCCGTGACCGTAGGCATTCTGTTTGTGGCGGCGATGTTTTTTGCGCCACTGGCGGGGATGATTCCGGCGTATGCCACCGCCGGTGCGCTGATTTACGTGGCGATGCTGATGATGGCGAGCATGGCACATATCAATTGGGATGAGGCCACCGACAGCATTCCGGCAATCGTCACGGCGATCATGATGCCGTTGACCTTCTCGGTCGCCGACGGTATCGCCCTGGGCTTTATCACTTACGTGGCGCTCAAGGCCGGCACAGGCAAGTACCGTGAGATTTCTGTCAGCCTGTGGGTGCTGTGCGCGATCTTTATCGCCAAGTTCATCTTCCTGTAGTTCGGGAATGGCTGAAAAACCGCCTCGCCTTCGGGCGGGGCTTTTGCATGAAGGGAGAAATGTAGATGAACCTGGATACCTGGTTGTTGTTCAGCGGCGCAGCGTTGGTGGTGATCCTGATCCCCGGGCCGTTGTCACTGTTGATGATCAGCAACAGCCTCAACTATGGCCTGCGCCGCTCATACCCGGCGTTTCTGGGCGGGGTGTTTGCCTCGATCTGCCTGCTGAGCGCCTCGGCTTTGGGCCTGGGCGCATTGTTGCTGGCCTCCGAGCAGTTATTCAGCGCCTTGAAAATCGTCGGCGCGTTGTACCTGTTCTACCTGGCCTGGCAGAGCTGGCAGCAATCTCGCCTGCCAACCCATGGCGCCGAGGTACCACAGGCGCCGGCGGTGCCGCGTTTTCGCGCACTGTTTGGCCGGGCCTTTGTGCTGGGCGCCAGCAACCCCAAGGACATCCTGTTTTTCGCCGCTTTCCTGCCGCAGTTCCTCAGTAGCCAACAGCCATTTCTGCCACAGCTGCTGATCATGATCGCCACCTGGACAGTACTCGACTTGCTCTGCAAGCTGGCTTACGGCCTCGGCGCCCACGGTGCCGCGCGCTACCTGCGCAGCGGCGCAGGCCAGAGCTGGTTCAACCGCGTCAGTGCCGCACTCTTTGGCGGTGCTGCAACCGCAGCGCTGCTCAAGGGTTGAACGGCGCGATTTTGGCAAAATACACACTGGCGGGCTCTTCAAAACGAACTCGCCACTGAATGCCTGCAACGATCCGAACCAGACGTTTTTGTGTCATGGCTTGATCAATGGCGGCGAACTCCGCCGAAAATAGCGAGTGCGCACTGATACGGTGGCGAAACCAAGCATCGGACATCTGCGCCGCGCCCCTTGAGCTCATGCGGACAACGCGATTCTCCACCCAATTATTGAGCACAAAATAGGTCGAATTCGAATGCGGATGGATACAGTAAAAATCTATCGTACTGGTCCCGCCATGCCGCCTTGGAACGCCCCTGACGGTGAATCCATAGCTTTCGAGTACCTGCCTGACGGCCGCTTGAACAGATTGCGAACGAAGTACGCCGTTGCCGGCGCGGCGCCTGATCAACGAGGGGTCAAGGCTGAAGGGCGGCGTGAAATCCAGCCGCGTGCCTCCCGGTGCTGAACCATCGACCCCCAGGTTAATGGTGAGGTCGCCCGGCTCGCCCGCAGGCCTTAGCATTCTCAGCAGATCAGGCAGGCGGTCCGGGGTTCCCGGTGCCGTCCAACGGTCGAGCGTCGCCCTGATATTGAGTAGATGCGTGGCGGTTACCGTGGGGCCGGTGTCTGCCAACTCAGTGAGCCGGTCGGCAACAAACCGCCTGCTGCCTGCGGTCATAGTAGGGAAAGCCCGCCCCACCGTGACGTCCAGGCGTTCATTAAACAGCACTTGATGGGGCGTCCACAGCCCATTGGCACCCAGGACCGTCGGTATCGGCTGCTCAGCAGCAGCCACGCCCAGCCAGCGCTCCATGTCCACGGACGCCCTGAACGAAATATCTTGGTTGCGCATCATAAAGACGATATTCGAAGACGCCGCGTCTGACCCCTGGGGCAATAACCGATAGTAATCAGGCCCTAGTCGCAACAGGTCAATAGCCGCAACCTGCGGCGTAGCTGCCACCCGGTATAGGTTGCGGCCCAGGGGCGGCACTTCGATCAGTGAGCCACTGCGCCGAAACCCCCACGCCTGCCAGGTACTGTTGGCCACAGGCGAGGCGCGCACGTTCGCTTCCATACCCGCGCGCGAGGGCGGCGACCACTCCGTGACGCTTCTGCTGGGGCCCCAAGGCTGCCATACGCCTGAACTCGGCCCGGGCATCGGTGCATCGGCACCCAGCAGCCATTCGCGGGGCTGCTCGATGTGCAAAATCAGCTCATCTTGCCCTCCTCCCTGGCTATTTTTCAGGCGCAGCCCTTCTTCGTTCACACGTTGGTATACCGGGTAAACATCGTTACCCTCGCGGATAAACTGCTGGCCATTTTTCACATAGCGTCCTTGACCTCCAGGCCCCGCCAATTCAACGGCACCATCCAAGTCGACAGGGGACTGGAAGTGCTCCAGCAGATGACGTGGCTTGATCGGTGACGGTTTAAGGCCTGCGCGGGTACCGAGCGTGAACCCTTGATGGCGATGCAATCGGGCTAAAGCGACACGCGAAACGCGCGCGCCTTTTGGGGCAGGGCCAAAGGATGTGAGCACATCGACGAACGCAATCATGGTCAAGAACGCCACATCCACCGCGTCATGGGCAGACCCGCTGAAATGATAACGTCGTGCCGCAAGCAGCATTTCATAAAGGTTGATACCAATGCCCAGTACCGGAACGAAGGACAGCATCGCGCGAATTGTCGCGTCGCGCTGCTCCCCCAGCCGTTGCTCGCGGTATTGCTCCAGCGCCTGGGAAGACTGGGATTGGGCCTGGGTACGCCGTTGCAGTTCGAACACCTGGGCGTGGGCCAACAACGCCATGGCATTGCCATAGCGGGTGGGCGCAGCCGCTAACCATTGTTCAGGCTGTGACTCAATCTGTTTCTTGATCAACGCCTCAATGCTTTCATTGTCCAGCGCCGGTTTTTTGGGCGGGGCCAAAAAAAACTCCACCATCATGGCAACAAAACGATATAGGCCGGGTTGACCCGGCTCAAACGAGTGAGGCATGCGGTGTTGCACCCCTAGGTCTTCATTGGGGTAGCCGGCCAGCGCCTGCGCCTCCCAGCCGGGCGCCACCTGGCGCGCCAACGCTTTCTGGTTTTCGGGAAGTGCGCCGATAAGATTCAACGCCTTTTGTGCTTCGTCCAAACTGGCATACGCGACAATCACCCGGCTTGCCGCAGCCATGGGCCAGTACACCACACAGAGCTTTGATAACCGGTCATGAATGAACAACAAGCCAGCAATGTGCCGATCATGTTCTGGGGTTACGTCCATCAGGCGCAGAACTGCCAACTGTACGTCAAACCCATCTTTTTTCAGGTCACTCGCCGACCGAGCCGCCATCGCCAGGGTAAACAGGCGCTGCCCTTTATCCCCCAAGCCTTGGCGCACCGCAGAGTACAGCTGCATCTGCGCGCGTTCTTGCAAAGCCCTATAGACCAGAGCCTGTGAGAGCCCAGTAGACGTGGCCAACGTAGACGCCGGCGGGTAAAAAGCGTTAAGGATCAGCTTGTCGTACTCCCCTCCCAGATCGAGCGAAGACAGGGTGTTGATCAGGTAACGCACACTCAAGCGGTCTTTCCAGCCCGGCTCCAGCCAGCGTGCGCGATTCAACCGCCAGCGGGTCCAGGGTGCCTTGGGGTCGAGGTTATGCAACGCCAATTGCAGCAGGCTGAAGGTGGTGCGCTGCGCGCTGACGACCTTTTTTGTATCGCGATCACCCACTGCGCACTCACTCGACTGGCCACAAAAGTGGGAGCTGACATCATCGGGCAAATCCATCAGGGGTTTGTCGATATCCAGTTGCGGGTAAAAGCCGTCCTGAGTCAATCGCGCAATCAAGGCATTACGTGCGAATGACGCCAAGTCCGGCAAGTCCCGCCACAGTTTGCTCTCCACCGCAAAGGCATTCACCAGATAACGGCGTGACAAGCGTTTGTAGTGGCTTCGACTTCCGGGTGAGGCAATGCCCAACCACGACGGGAGTTTTTTGGCCTGGGTGGCTGCCATCTGCAACAGGTTGATATTGGCCAAGGCCAGTGTGCGAGCATCATTGGCGGGGACTTGCAGGCACTCGAACAACTCCTGGGCCAGCAACATTCGGCTTAACTGCGGATCGCTCACCTCACTGAACAACCGCACACCCTGGCCCACCAGCTTGTTCAACGCCGCATAACGTTGCATCAGCTTAACGAACAAGTCTATGAGCATCGTGCGCTTGACGGCCTCGTAACTCACTATCAGTGGCGCATCCATGGGCAACGCATGGATCGCGCCACGCGCAGCCACGCGGTGATCACGCCCGATGCAGCGCCACAAAACGCAGCCGTCGCGGCTTTTGAGGCTGGCTTGAAGCCCCTTGGCGAAAGCGTTCACGTTGTCGAAGGGCACCAGCCCGCCATACAGGCCCGCCACATATAACAATACTGAGTGTGGGCCGCTCGGGTGAGCCAGGGCCTGATGCGTGGTCACGAGCAGAGCCCCCAGCAGCGGGTACACCTGGCCGGACTCGCTGCCGACCGAGACCTGCAACACACAGGTATCGTCAGCACTGTCGCCAGGCACCCACGACTCACTCAATACCGTATTCAATCGCTCCAGGTGCACGGAGGGCATCAGGTTCAGCTGTTGCTGCATCTGGGCTTCCAGATGCAAAGCCCGGCGTAGGGCAGTCCCCACCAATGAACCGCGATTAGACCCGCCCAAAGGCTGTTCAAGCCAGAATGCCTTTTGAAACATGCGCTCGTGCGGGCCATGCGCCAATTGACTCGCGGTGCTCACGTGTTCCTGCCATCGCTGCTCAAGGCTCAAAAAGTCTTGATAGGGTGCACTGCTTTCGCCCACATCCGTCGGATCCAACAGGGCCATTAAGCCTTTTTCGTAACGATCGAGTTGCGCTTCACGGGTCTTGAGGGCGAGGTCCGGCGTCAGGCTTGCACCTGCAATCTCACCGCTGCGGCGCTGTTGGTCCCACTCCGGCAAGGCGTCCAGGGTGTTTCCCAGGAGGGCGCTACGTGCCAGCCGGCGACGGCCTTTTTCGATGAATTTAAGCAAGCGTTTCAGATCAGGAGCGCTGAACTGCCCCACACCTTGAACGCCCACAGCCGCAGGGTTGATTGACAATGCACAGGCCACCTCGTTATCCCACTGCGCCTCCAGCAACTCGGTCGCACTGGCAAGCAACACGTCTTCCTGATGTACACCAATAAGCTGAAGGGTAAACGCCTGAGGCGTAACACTTGGCGTGTTACACAGCTCATGCCAACGGCGCAGTGGCAAACACTGCCATAACACTTGGCTCAAAGGGCCGTTGACCAGTGCAGGCAGATCGCACTGCATGCGGTACAAGGAACTGAACTCATAAAACTCACGAATCAGACCCGGCAGGTAAATCACATGGGGCGCGCCCCCCACGATGTCTTCACGATAAATATGCAAAGCGCCCGGCACCGGGACCAGTGCCTGATTGGTGCCAGGCCACGCCACCCTGCTCACTTGAATACTCGCCCACTCACCTGCGGCGCGACGGCGCGCATCGGCGCCGGGGATCTCCATGACTTTACGGACCATGGCAAAGCCGCGGTCCGAGAGGTGGTAAACGCGATGGGCCAGCAGGGCATTCTCGGCAAACATCGATTTTCGTAACTGGACCCAATGCTGCTTGCGTGTCAGCCAGGAGCCATAGGCCAGTTGCTGCCAATAGTCGCGTTCAGCCTTCTCAACCTGACCGAGCAGCGCCAACCCCTTCACACGTACCAGCGCATCCCAGGCCGTAAACGCCAATGCCCGCGCAGGTTCGTCCTTGATACGCAATACAGTGAACTGGTTAATGTCGAGCGGCACATCGGGGTCAATGAGGAGCGCCAGCGCTTTTTCGGTCAGGCTATAGACCTTTAGAGGAAAAGGCGGCGGCCGGGATTCGGTAAACATCAGCGTGTCGGGGTCCAGCGCAAAGGCTTTGCGTAATGCGCCACGGATAATGCCCAGGACTCTCGGCGCACGCCCGATCAAGCCTTTAAGCGATTTTGCTGCCTGCCTGGCCCTGGCTTGGGCTTCGCACAGGCGATTGATTTCATGACTGGGCTGCGTGACCGCGTTCAGCCGGCGGGTCAGAAGTATGCGAATCGCCGCATCACGCTGCGATTCCGAGGTTTGCGGGTCATCAAAATTAAGCGCTTGCGCCGCAGTAGCTTCAGCGGCCAACCAGGCGGTGGTGTCGGTACTCATGGCGGACTGTTCCGTACAGAAAAGCCGAGCCTAGGCACCTCAGCCGCCCCAGGTGCGTTACATAGTTGGGCGGCCCGTGAGCCATTTAGAATAAAAAAAGCCCGCAGTGTGGGCGGGCAAAAAACCAACGAAGAGCTTTGGGGGTGTGAAGCGAGGTGACGACTCAGCTACCGCGATAGGTGGAGTAGCTGTAAGGCGAAATCAGTAGCGGCACATGGTAGTGGTCCTGTTCGGCGCTGATGCCAAAACGCAGCACGACGACGTCGAGGAAGGCCGGCTCCGGCAATTGCACGCCACGGGCGCGGTAGTAGTCGCCGGCGCTGAATTGCAGTTGGTAAACACCGCTGCGGTAGTCATCGCCTTGCAGCAGTGGCGCATCGCAGCGGCCGTCGCTGTTGGTGGTGGCAGTGGCAACCCGTTCCAGCTGCGCGCCGTCGACGCGGTACAGCTCGACCTGGATATTGCTGCCGGGGCAGCCGTGTGCGGCGTCCAAAACGTGTGTGGTCAAACGTCCCATGGCGTCTACGCGCCTCCTTAAGTCAGTAGAAGATAAACCTGCACTTTTTCAGGGCATCAAAAAAGCGGGCGATGGCTGATTAAGACACTTTTTAAAAAAATTGTACACAATAAAAATCACAAAGTTTTGGATCACCCTGCCGGCGTTGCTCGGAGGAGCATTTAGCAAGTAAACCTTGCTTTTAAACGACCTTTTGTCCATTAGCTGACCAACCAGGCAAGTTTCTTGCTACACCCTTTTAACCGAGTGCTGCAGAAAAAATGCAGAAATGTAGGCTTACAAAGTGGCTGATAAGTTGTATACAATCACTCATCGCTGTGACGCCACCCAGTCTTTTCACTGCCCGGTCGCCACACACACTTGCTACCACGAACAAGAAGGAAGACTGCAGTGAGCGCTGACTACCCACGCGACCTGATCGGTTACGGCAGTAACCCTCCTCACCCCCACTGGCCGGGCAAGGCACGCATTGCGCTGTCGTTCGTACTCAACTACGAAGAAGGAGGTGAGCGCAACATTTTGCACGGTGACAAAGAGTCCGAAGCCTTTCTCTCGGAAATGGTCTCGGCCCAGCCGCTGCAAGGCGCCCGCAACATGAGCATGGAGTCGCTGTACGAATACGGCAGCCGTGCGGGTGTGTGGCGCATCCTCAAACTGTTTAAAGAATTCGATATCCCACTGACCATCTTCGCCGTCGCCATGGCCGCCCAGCGCCACCCGGACGTGATCCGCGCGATGGTCGAGGCCGGCCACGAGATCTGCAGCCACGGCTACCGCTGGATCGACTACCAGTACATGGACGAGGCCCAGGAACGCGAGCACATGCTCGAAGCCATCCGCATCCTCACCGAACTGACCGGCGAACGCCCATTGGGCTGGTACACCGGCCGCACCGGCCCCAACACCCGCCGGCTGGTGATGGAGGAAGGCGGTTTCCTCTACGACTGCGACACCTATGACGACGACCTGCCCTACTGGGAACCCAACAACCCGACCGGCAAGCCGCACCTGGTGATCCCTTACACCCTGGACACCAACGACATGCGCTTCACCCAGGTGCAGGGTTTTAACAAGGGCGATGACTTTTTCGAGTACCTCAAGGACGCGTTCGACGTGTTGTATGCCGAAGGCGCTGAAGCACCAAAAATGCTTTCCATCGGCCTGCACTGCCGCCTGATCGGCCGCCCTGCGCGCCTGGCTTCGTTGAAACGCTTTATCGAATACGCCAAGGGTCATGAACAAGTGTGGTTCACCCGCCGCGTTGACATCGCCCGTCACTGGCACGAAACCCACCCGTACACGGGAGCGGCGAAATGACTGCGTTCCAGACATTAAAACCGTCGACCTTGAGCCGCGATGAGTTCGTCGCCGCCTTTGCCGACATCTACGAACACTCGCCATGGGTGGCCGAAAAGGCCTTTGACCTGGGCCAGGATGCCTCGATCGACCAGATCGAACCCCTGCACCAGCGCATGAGCGATATCCTGTTGAGCGCCGATCATGCCAGCCAGCTGGCGCTGATCAACGCTCACCCGGACCTGGCCGGCCGTGCGGCCGTCCAGGGCCAGTTGACCGAAGCCAGCACCAATGAACAGGCTGGCGCCGGTATCCACCAATGCACGGCCGAAGAGTTTTCTCGCTTCACCGAGCTGAACGACGCCTATAAGGCCAAGTTCAAGTTTCCCTTCATCATGGCGGTAAAAGGCAGCAACCGGCACCAGATCCTCGCCGCGTTTGAAACGCGCATTCACAACTCGGCAGACGCCGAGTTCAAATGCGCGCTGGCCGAGATCAACAAAATCGCGTTGTTCCGTTTACTGACTCTTTAAGCAACCCTCGCCCGAGCGCTCATGACGCCCAGGGCCTGGCGAGCATCCCAAGCCACTTAATTTAAGGCAGACAAGAAGAATGAAAGCTTACGCCGTACCTTTCGAGAAGTTCGTCAACCTGGCCGACGCGCGTCTTGGCACCAAGATCCTCTCGGTGACCGATGACTGGTTCGCTGACGCCAACCGCCTGTTCCAGCCGACCCCGGCCGTATGGAAGGAGGGCGTTTTCGATGACAACGGCAAGTGGATGGACGGCTGGGAGTCGCGCCGCAAGCGCTTCGAAGGCTACGACAGCGCCGTGATCCGCCTGGGCGTACCCGGCTCGATCAAAGGCGTGGACATCGACACTTCATTCTTCACCGGCAACTTCCCGCCATCGGCCTCCCTGGAAGCCTGCTTCCTGGCGTCGGGCGAGCCGGACGCCAACACCCAGTGGGTGGAAGTGCTGTCGGCGGTGGAGCTGCAAGGCAACAGCCACCACTACCACGAGATCAACAACGACCAGGCATTCAGCCACCTGCGTTTCAACATCTACCCGGACGGCGGCGTGGCGCGTCTGCGCGTATACGGCGTGCCATTCCGCGACTGGTCCTCGGTGGGCGACAACGAACAGGTCGACCTGGCTGCTGCCCTCAACGGCGGTCGTGCGCTGGCGTGCTCCGATGAGCACTTCGGCCGCATGAGCAACATCCTCAACCCGGGCCGTGGCATCAACATGGGCGATGGCTGGGAAACTGCCCGTCGTCGCACGCCAGGCAATGACTGGGTGATCGTCGCATTGGGCCACCCAGGCGAAATCGAGAAAATCGTGGTCGACACCCTGCACTTCAAGGGCAACTACCCGGACACTTGCTCGATCCAGGGCGCGTTCGTGAAGGGCGGCACCGACAGCCAGATCGAAACCCAATCGCTGTTCTGGCGCGAGCTGCTGCCGGCGCAGAAACTGGAAATGCACGCTGAACACACGTTTGCCGAGCAGATCAAGGCACTGGGGCCGATTACCCATATCCGCCTGAACGTGTTCCCGGATGGTGGTGTGAGCCGCCTGCGGGTCCTCGGTAAAGTCGCTAAATAAGCGGTGAGCCCATCGCAGGCAAGCCAGCTCCCACATTTGAATGTATTCACAGATCAAAATGTGGGAGCCGGGCTTGCCCGCGATAGCAATAGAACAAACAACACAGAATTCGGATAAGAAGACAGCCATGCGCACACTAGTGATCGAACCCCTGACCAAAGAAGCCTTCGCCCCTTTCGGAGACGTTATCGAAACCGATGGCAGCGATCACTTCATGATCAACAACGGGTCGACCATGCGCTTTCACAAGCTGGCCACGGTAGAAACCGCCCAGCCTGAAGACAACGCGATCATCAGCATCTTCCGCGCCGACGCGCAGGACATGCCGCTGACCGTGTGCATGCTGGAAAGACACCCGCTGGGCAGCCAGGCTTTCATCCCGCTGCTCGGCAACCCCTTTCTGATCGTGGTCGCGCCACTTGGCGATGAACCTGTATCGGGCTTGGTCCGCGCCTTCGTCACCAACGGCAGGCAGGGCATTAATTACCATCGCGGCGTCTGGCACCATCCGGTGCTGACGATCGAAAAGCGGGATGACTTCCTGGTGGTTGATCGCAGTGGCACCGGCAATAACTGCGATGAGCATTTTTTCAAAGAGGATGAGCGTTTGATCCTCGCCCCCCACCAATAAGAGAAGGCTTGATCACCCGACAACAAGGGTGACAGGCGAGAGGTAAAGACTGTGGAAGCACATTTGATGGAATGGCTGAACCTTAGCGTGCGCTGGGTTCACATGATCACTGGCGTCGCGTGGATCGGCGCTTCCTTCTATTTTGTCTGGCTGGAAAACAACCTTAATCGCGTCAACCCAAAAGACGGCCTGGCCGGTGACTTATGGGCGATCCACGGTGGCGGTATCTACCACCTGGAAAAATACAAACTGGCCCCGCCGACCATGCCGGACAACCTGCATTGGTTCAAATGGGAAGCCTATTTCACCTGGATGTCGGGCATCGCGCTGCTGTGCGTAGTGTTCTACGCCAACCCGACCTTGTACCTACTGGCGCCGGGCAGCAGCCTGAGCGGTCCGGAAGGTGTGTTGCTGGGCCTCGGCTCGTTGCTGGCCGGCTGGTTCATCTACTCCTTCCTCTGCGACTCCGCATTGGGCAAGCGCCCTGCCCTGCTCGGCCTGATCCTGTTCGTGCTGTTGATTGCCGCTGCGTACGGCTTCAGCAAAGTGTTCAGCGGCCGTGGCGCTTACCTGCACGTGGGTGCGGTGATCGGCACCATCATGGTCGGTAACGTGTTCCGCATTATCATGCCCGCCCAGCGCGCGCTGGTGGCGGCCATCGCCGAGAACCGCACACCTGATCCGGCGCTGCCGGCCAAGGGTCTGCTGCGTTCGCGTCACAACAACTACTTCACCTTGCCGGTGCTGTTCATCATGATCAGCAACCACTTCCCGAGCACCTACGGCAGCCAATACAACTGGCTGATCCTGGCGGGTATCGCGGTGGCAGCGGTGTTGGTGCGTCACTACTTCAACACACGGCATAACAGCCAGAAGTATGCGTGGACCTTGCCGGTCGGCGCATTGGCGATGATTTGCCTGGCGTATGTGACGGGGCCAAAACCTGTTTCGACTGCACCGGACGTGGCCAAAGCACCAGCAGCTATCGAGTACCAGCCATTGCCGGAAACTGCATTGGGTGGTGGCTTGAAACCGGCTGCACCTCCAGCACCGGCAGCAGCACCTGCTGCGGCACCGGCCCAGGCATCGATTGATTTCGACAAGGTGCACGGCGTGATCCAGGAACGCTGCGCCGTATGCCATTCGGCCAAGCCCACCAGCCCGCTGTTCAGCACCGCACCCGCCGGCGTGATGTTCGATACCCCGGCGCAGATCCAGCAGCAGGCGGCGCGTATTCAAGCGCAGGCCGTGGCCAGCCAGATCATGCCGCTGGGCAACATCACCCAGATGACCCAGCAGGAACGGGATTTGATCGGCACCTGGATCAACCAGGGGGCGCGCACTAACTGACAGCCTGAGTAACACAAATCCAAAATGTGGGAGCTGGCTTGCCTGCGATAGCGGTGCATCAGCCACCAGATGAGTGGCTGGGCCACCGCTATCGCAGGCAAGCCAGCTCCCACAGGGATTTGTGGTGATTTACAGAAAGCGTTCCAAACAACACAAAAATAAAAAAGATCCGAGGTGTTGCATGACCGAGTTAGTCGAACCGCAGATTCCCGCCGCACCCGCCATGGTGCGGCTGCCCCTCTTGCAACTGATTCTGGTAGGCCTGCAACACGTCTTGCTGATGTACGGCGGCGCCGTCGCCGTACCCCTGATCATTGGCCAGGCCGCAGGCTTGAGCCGTGAAGAAATCGCCTTTCTGATCAACGCCGACCTGCTGGTGGCCGGTATTGCCACCATGGTGCAGTCATTCGGCATCGGCCCGGTGGGCATTCGCATGCCGGTGATGATGGGCGCCAGTTTTGCCGCCGTCGGCAGCATGGTGGCCATGGCCGGCATGCCCGGTATCGGTTTGCAGGGCATCTTCGGCGCAACCATCGCTGCCGGGTTCTTTGGCATGTTGATCGCACCGTTCATGTCCAAGGTCGTGCGGTTTTTCCCGCCCTTGGTAACCGGCACCGTGATCACTGCCATTGGCCTGTCGCTGTTCCCCGTAGCCGTGAACTGGGCCGGTGGCGGCAGCGCTGCTGCAACGTTTGGCTCGCCGGTTTACCTGGCGATTGCCGCGCTGGTGCTGGCCACCATCTTGCTGATCAACCGCTTCATGCGCGGCTTCTGGGTGAATATCTCGGTGCTGATCGGCATGGCGCTCGGCTATGGCTTGTGCGGCCTGCTTGGCATGGTTGACCTCAGCGGCCTGGCCCAGGCGCCATGGGTGCAGCTGGTGACGCCACTGCATTTCGGCATGCCCAAGTTCGAGTTGGCGCCCATCCTGTCGATGTGCCTGGTGGTGGTGATCATCTTCGTCGAGTCCACCGGGATGTTCCTGGCACTGGGCAAAATCACCGGCCAGGAAGTCACGCCAAGAATGCTGCGCCGTGGCCTGCTGTGTGACGCAGGCGCCTCATTTTTCGCCGGTTTCTTCAATACGTTTACCCACTCCTCATTCGCCCAGAATATCGGCCTGGTGCAGATGACCGGTGTGCGTTGCCGCTCGGTGACGATCATGGCCGGGGCATTTTTGATTGTGCTCAGCCTGCTGCCCAAAGCCGCGTTTCTGGTGGCGTCGATTCCACCGGCAGTATTGGGCGGCGCCGCTATTGCCATGTTCGGCATGGTCGCAGCGACCGGGATCAAGATCCTGCAGGAGGCCGACATTGCCGACCGCCGCAACCAGTTGCTGGTGGCGGTCAGCATCGGCATGGGCCTGATCCCAGTGGTGCGCCCGGAGTTCTTCGCGCAGTTGCCCCTGTGGATGAGCCCGATTACCCACAGCGGAATCGCCATGGCCACCCTCAGCGCCTTGTCGCTGAACATCCTGTTCAACATCCTCGGCGGTTCGGAACGGCCCGCCGTCGCCCACACGCATTGATTTCACCTGTTAGCAAAAAACAACAAAAATAATAAACAACAGGAAATACCCACATGCACCCTATTCACCTGGGGCCGGCCACAAGCCGCGCCCCATTCTCGCCCCCTGCGCTCTCTAACAGCGCACTTGAGCCAAGGCCTGGGAGCCAGTATTCTCCGCGCCCGCTCGAATCGACTCAAAAAAAAACAGCGAATGTAAAAGCTGACTGCAGGGCCAACTTATCCTGGCCCAATGTCTGCGGCCAACGTGCAGAAAAAACCTCGGGATTCGACTGCATCAAGTGCAGCCGAAGGTCTTTTATTGGCTTTTTAAACACCTTGGCGCAGCTCTTGCTAAAAGCACTAAAGCTGACCAAACAGACGATTTTTGCAGCGAACCAAAAGGCGCCACACCAGAGCGCCTGCGTAGAAAAACAACCATAAAACTTTGACTCGGGAGCAACCGAATGAAACCTATGTTTAAAGGCCTGATGCTGGCAGGATCCCTGCTGGCCGGCGGCCAAGCCGTGGCAGGCGATTTGTTGCAGTGGCAGAACAACAGCCTGACGTACCTGTGGGGCAAGAACTTCACCGTTAACCCACAGATCCAGCAAACCGTCACCTTCGAGCACGCCGATGCGTGGAAGTACGGCGACAACTTCCTGTTCGTCGACCGCATCTTTTACAACGGCAAGGAAGACGGCAACGTCGGTCCAAGTACTTACTACGGCGAGTTCAGCCCACGCTTGTCGTTCGGCAAGATCTTCGACAAAGACCTCTCATTCGGCCCAATCAAAGATGTGCTGCTGGCCTTCACTTACGAGTTCGGCGAAGGCGATAACGAGTCGTACCTGCTAGGCCCAGGCTTTGACCTGAACATCCCTGGCTTCGACTACTTCCAGTTGAACTTCTACCAGCGCCAGACCGAAGGCAATCGCCCAGGCGATGGCGTATGGCAGATCACGCCGGTGTGGTCGTACACCATTCCCGTCGGCAACTCCAACGTGCTGATCGACGGTTTCATGGACTGGGTGGTGGACAACGACAGGAACGCCCGTGGCACTTACCACGCCAACCTGCACTTCAACCCACAGGTTAAATATGACCTGGGCAAGGCACTGCATTGGGGCGAGAAGCAGCTGTATGTCGGCTTCGAATATGACTACTGGAAGAACAAGTACGGGATCGAAGATTCCGGCGCGTTCAAGACTAACCAGGACACGGCGAGCTTCCTGGTCAAGTATCACTTCTGATTGAGCAACGCCAATCCCCTGTGGGAGCTGGCTTGCCTGCGATAGCGATGTGTCAGCCAACATAGGTGGCACAGGAATACCGCTATCGCAGGCAAGCCAGCTCCCACATTCAGATCTGTGTAAGGCCCAGGAACCGTGACAATTCCTCGCGCTTGGCCAGCGCGTCTTTCCTGCCCAGTTCAATCAACTCGCTGCAATACCCCGCCTCGAACAACAAATAACTCAACACCCCCGCCCCACTGGTCTTGGTCGCCCCCGGACCGCGCAAGAACAGACGCAACGCCGCCGGCAACTCCTGCCGATGCCGCGCCGCGATTTCATCGATCGGCTGGCTGGGCGCAATCACCAGCACCTCTACCGGCGCCAGCCCTGGCGCAGCATGGCTGAATTGGTTCAGACGCTCTAACAGCTCGATATCGCTTTCCAGGCTGTCAATAAACGTGCTGTTGAGCATATGCCCACCAATCTGCGCCAAGGTCGGCTCCTGGCCGGTGTAGGTACGCTGCATCGAAGGTTCATTGCCACGCGGGTTGCCGCTCACGCCCACCACCAGCACGCGGTTGGCGCCCAGGTGCAAGGCCGGGCTGATGGGCGCGGATTGGCGCACCGCACCGTCACCAAAATATTCCTGATCGAGCTTGACCGGCGCAAACAGCAAAGGGATCGCAGAGCTGGCCAGTAAGTGCTCAACCGTCAGTTGGGTCGGCACACCGATGCGCCGATGGCGCAGCCAGGCATCGATCTTGCCGCCGCCCTGATAGAAGGTCACCGCTTGCCCGGACTCATAGCCAAAGGCCGTGACCGCAACGGCATGCAAATGCTTGTTGCGGATCGCTTCGTCGATGCCCGGCAGGTGCAGCTTGTCGTTGAGCAAGTCACGCAGTGGCGTACTGTTGAGCAGCGCCACCGGCACCTGAGCGCCGAAACCCAGCAGGCTATGGATAAAGAAACGGCTGGCCTGGCGCACCACGCCGGGCCAATCGCTGCGCAATACCAGATGGCTGCGAAAGCCCTGCCAGAACGCTGTGAGGCGTTGGATGGCGGCGGTGAAATCCGTGGCGCCACTGGCCAGGCTCACCGCATTGATCGCGCCGGCCGAGGTGCCGACAATCACCGGAAAAGGATTCGGCGCCCCCGGCGGCAGCAACTCGGCAATCGCCGCCAGCACCCCCACCTGATACGCCGCTCGCGCCCCGCCACCGGAAAGAATCAAGCCTGTGACCGGTTCAGCTGGGCGCATTGCGTCACTCCA
Source organism: Pseudomonas sp. ChxA (assembly GCF_030263855.1). Lineage (NCBI taxonomy): Bacteria > Pseudomonadati > Pseudomonadota > Gammaproteobacteria > Pseudomonadales > Pseudomonadaceae > Pseudomonas > Pseudomonas sp. ChxA. Next base: position 2,146,222 of record NZ_JARPMK010000001.1, on the reverse strand, counting down.
TAGCGGAAAAAGTGCGGGTTACCGGCGGCGCGGTTCGTACAGCTTAGCCTCACCCGGCGGGCGGCTCTTGAAGCGCCGGTGCGTCCACAGGTACTGCTCGGGGCATTCGCGCACCGAGGCTTCAACCCACTGGTTGATGCGCAGGCAGTCAACTTCATCGCTCTCGCCGGGGAAGTCGGTCAACGGCGGGTGGATCACCAGGCGGTAACCGCTGCCATCGGCCAGGCGCTCCTGGGTGAAGGGCATCACCAGCGCCTTGCCCAGCCGCGCAAACTTGCTGGTGGCGGTTACGGTAGCGGCCTGGATGCCGAACAGCGGCACGAAAATGCTTTGCTTGGCGCCGTAGTCCTGGTCCGGCGCATACCAGATGGCGCGGCCCGAGCGCAGCAGCTTGAGCATGCCGCGCACGTCATCGCGCTCCACTGCCAGGGAATCGAGGTTATGCCGCTCACGGCCACGGCGCTGGATAAAGTCGAACAGCGGGTTGCCATGCTCGCGGTACATGCCATCGATGGTGTGCTTCTGCCCGAGCAGGGCCGCGCCGATTTCCAGGGTGGTGAAGTGCAACGCCATCAGGATCACACCCTTGCCATCCAGATGCGCCTGCTTCAAATGCTCAAGCCCTTCGACATGGGCCAGGCGCGCCAGACGCGACTTGGGCCACCACCAGCTCATGGCCATCTCGAAGAAGGCAATGCCGGTGGACGCGAAGTTTTCCTTGAGCAGCCGTTTACGTTCCTTGGCGGATTTTTCCGGGAAGCACAGCTCGAGGTTGCGCGCGGCAATGCGGCGACGATCAGCGGCCACGCGGTACATGCCGGCGCCAAGTAATCGACCAATGGTCAGCAATGCACGGTAGGGCAACTGGGTAATCAGCCACAACAGGCCGAGTCCCAGCCATAACAGCCAAAAGCGCGGGTGAAAAAATACAGCTCGAAAACGCGGGCGATCCATTACAGATTCCGGTAAAGACAAGGGCCGCGCATTCTACAACGTTCGACTCGGCTTGCGGCCTGTGGTTGTTATCGTTATAAGTCTCGACACTTTTCGTGACAAGCCGCTTTTGCCGACCATGAGCCAAACCGAACCGCTAGACCAAGATCCCGTGTTCCAGCTGAAAGGCAGCATGCTCGCCATTACCGTGCTGGAACTGGCCCGCAACGACCTCGACGCCCTGGACCGCCAGCTCGCCGCCAAGGTCGCCCTGGCGCCGAACTTCTTCAACAATGCCCCGCTGGTACTGGCACTGGACAAACTCCCGGCCGGCCAGGGCGCCATTGATTTGCCCGGTCTGATGCGCGTCTGCCGCTCCCACGGTTTGCGCACCCTGGCCATTCGCGCCAGCCGTATCGAAGACATCGCCGCAGCCATCGCTATTGAACTGCCCGTATTGCCACCCTCCGGTGCCCGCGAGCGCGCGCTCGATCCGCTGGAAGGTGAAGTCAAGAAAAAACCGGAAAAGCCGCCGGAACCTACGGTCAAGCCTACAAAGATCATCACCTCTCCGGTACGCGGCGGGCAGCAGATTTACGCCCAGGGTGGCGACCTGGTGGTGATCTCCTCGGTAAGCCCCGGGGCGGAACTTCTCGCCGATGGCAACATCCATGTATACGGCCCCATGCGCGGACGTGCCCTCGCCGGCATCAAGGGCGATACCAAGGCGCGGATTTTTTGCCAGCAGTTGAGCGCTGAGCTAGTGTCCATCGCAGGCCAGTACAAGGTTTCAGAAGATTTGCGCCGTGATCCGCTGTGGGGAGCCGGGGTGCAGGTCAGCCTGTCGGGCGATGTGTTGAACATCATCCGTCTTTAACGGATACTGCCGCATTTTCCAAGCATCTCTAGACTCTGATAGCAAAGCGAAACCGGCAAGACTTGTGTAGGAATAATTGGAAGTTGGCGTTTCCCAGTGGAAACCACATCTTTTTCCTACAAAGGCTGTCCGCCTGCAGCGAGTTTCAAGAGATGTTTTTCAGGGACCGAAAAGTCCTTTTTCCTTAGGGGTGAAACACCTTGGCCAAGATTCTCGTGGTTACATCCGGCAAGGGTGGTGTGGGTAAGACCACCACCAGCGCCGCTATCGGTACCGGCCTCGCTCTGCGCGGCCATAAAACAGTCATCGTCGACTTCGACGTCGGTTTGCGTAACCTCGACCTGATCATGGGCTGCGAACGCCGCGTGGTGTACGACTTCGTCAACGTGGTGAACGGCGAAGCCAACCTGCAACAGGCCCTGATCAAGGACAAGCGCCTTGAGAACCTGTACGTGCTGGCCGCCAGCCAGACCCGCGACAAAGACGCGTTGACCAAAGAAGGCGTGGGCAAAGTCCTCGCCGAGCTTAAAGAAACCTTCGAATACGTGGTGTGCGACTCCCCGGCCGGTATCGAAACCGGTGCTCACCTGGCGATGTACTTCGCCGATGAAGCCATCGTCGTCACCAACCCGGAAGTCTCCTCGGTACGTGACTCGGACCGCATGCTCGGCCTGCTGGCCAGCAAGTCCCAGCGCGCCGAAAAAGGTGAAGACCCGATCAAGGAGCACTTGCTGCTCACCCGTTACAACCCAGAGCGCGTCAGCAACGGCGAAATGCTTGGCGTTGAAGACGTGAAGGAAATCCTCGCAGTGACCCTGCTGGGTGTGATCCCCGAATCCCAGGCAGTCCTCAAGGCTTCCAACCAAGGTGTTCCGGTAATTCTTGACGACCAGAGTGACGCCGGCCAGGCGTACAGCGATGCAGTCGATCGCTTGCTGGGCAAGACCGTGGAACATCGCTTCCTCGATGTTAAGAAGAAGGGATTCTTCGAGCGTATCTTTGGAGGCAACTAAACAATGAAATTTCTCGACTTCTTTCGCGCCAACAAAAAGCCAAGTACCGCGTCGGTAGCGAAAGAGCGTCTACAGATCATCGTGGCGCACGAACGCGGCCAACGCAGTACCCCGGACTACCTGCCAGCCTTGCAGAAGGAACTGGTCGAGGTGATCCGCAAGTACGTCAATATCGGCAACGATGACGTGCATGTCGCCCTGGAAAACGACGGCAGCTGCTCGATTCTGGAACTCAATATCACCCTGCCTGATCGTTAATCGAAAAGGCGGCTGCCACGGCGGCTCGGTCACCTTGATCCCTTTTTGGGAACCGGGTGGGCGAGCCGCCGTTGGCGTTTGTTACGAGGCTGTTTAATGCCGCTGTCCAATATTCATATCCTGCATCAGGACGCCGCTGTCCTGGTGGTGAACAAGCCCACCCTGCTGCTCTCGGTGCCTGGCCGCGCCGATGACAACAAGGACTGCCTGATCACCCGCCTGCAGGAAAACGGCTACCCCGAAGCCCGTATCGTCCATCGCCTGGACTGGGAAACCTCAGGGATCATCCTGCTCGCGCGGGACGCCGACAGTCACCGCGAACTGTCGCGCCAGTTTCACGACCGCGAAACCGAGAAAGCCTACACCGCCTTGGCCTGGGGCCAGCCGGAGTTGGACAGCGGCAGCATCGACCTGCCCTTGCGCTACGACCCGCCGACCAAACCGCGCCACGTAGTCGACTACGAGTTTGGCAAAAACGCATTGACCTTCTGGAAAGTGCTGGAGCGTTGTGGCGATTGGTGCCGCGTGGAACTCACGCCGATCACCGGGCGTTCGCACCAGTTGCGGGTGCATATGCTGTCGATCGGCCATCCGCTGTTGGGTGATGGCTTGTACGCCCATGAACAAGCCCTGGCCGCCTGGCCACGCCTGTGCCTGCATGCGAGCATGTTGAGCTTTACGCACCCGCAGAGCGGCGAGCGGCTGCGCTTCGAGTGCCCTGCACCTTTTTAAGCTGCAAATACAGTCAAATGTGGGAGCTGGCTTGTTGTGGCGAGCAAGCTTGCTTGCGCTGGGGTGCGAAGCGCCCCCAAGGCTTGCGACTGCTACGCAGTCGAACGGGAGCAAGCTCCCTCGCCACAACAAGCCCGCGCCCACATTTGTTATGTGCAGTTCTCGCCATCGAACGGTAAACTCCGCGCATTGCTGTCTGGAGCTATTTATGCGCGAAGCGTTGAATCAAGGCCTGATCGACTTCCTCAAGGCCTCCCCTACTCCTTTTCATGCCACTGCCGCCCTCGCCCAGCGCCTCGAAGCAGCCGGTTACCAGCGTCTCGACGAGCGCGAAACCTGGGCCACCGAGGCCAACGGGCGCTATTACGTCACCCGTAACGATTCCTCGATCATCGCCTTCAAGCTCGGTAAGCATTCGCCGCTGCAAGACGGCATCCGTATGGTCGGCGCCCACACCGACAGCCCGTGCCTGCGGGTCAAGCCCCAGCCGGAGCTGCAACGCCAGGGCTTCTGGCAGTTGGGCGTGGAAGTCTACGGCGGCGCGCTGCTGGCGCCGTGGTTCGACCGTGACCTGTCGCTGGCCGGCCGCGTGACCTTCCGCCGCGACGGCAAGGTCGAGAGCCAACTGATCGACTTCAAGTTGCCGATTGCCATCATCCCCAACCTGGCCATTCACCTGAACCGTGAAGCCAACCAGGGCTGGGCGATCAATGCCCAGACCGAGCTGCCGCCGATCCTTGCGCAGTTTGCCGGTGACGAGCGGGTGGACTTCCGCGCCGTGCTCACTGAGCAACTCGCCCGCGAACACGGCCTGAACGCCGATGTGGTGCTCGACTACGAGCTGAGTTTCTACGACACGCAAAGCGCTGCGGTGATCGGCCTCAATGGCGATTTCATCGCCGGTGCGCGCCTCGACAACCTGCTGTCGTGCTACGCCGGCCTGCAAGCCTTGCTCACCAGCGAAAACGACGAAACCTGCGTGCTGGTGTGCAACGACCACGAAGAAGTCGGCTCCTGCTCGGCCTGCGGCGCCGATGGCCCGATGCTGGAACAGACCCTGCGCCGTCTTTTGCCGGAAGGTGAGGAGTTCGTACGCACCATTCAGAAATCACTGTTGGTCTCGGCAGACAATGCCCACGGCGTACACCCCAATTACGCCGAGAAACACGACGCCAACCACGGCCCGAAACTCAACGCCGGCCCGGTAATCAAGGTCAACAGCAACCAGCGCTACGCCACCAACAGCGAAACCGCCGGGTTCTTCCGCCATCTGTGCATGGCCCAGGAAGTGCCGGTGCAGAGCTTTGTAGTGCGCAGCGACATGGGCTGTGGCTCGACCATCGGCCCGATCACCGCCAGCCACCTGGGCGTGCGCACCGTGGATATAGGCTTGCCGACGTTTGCCATGCACTCGATTCGTGAGCTGTGTGGCAGCCACGATCTGGCGCACCTGGTGAAGGTGTTGGGCGCGTTTTATGCGAGTCGCGATCTGCCCTGAGACCGAGGCGCGGCCATCGCGGGCAAGCCCGCTCCCACAGGGAATGCATTCCAATGTGGGAGCGGGCTTGCCCGCGATGGCAGTTTCACTCACAGCCAACACTATCTGATTCATATCAACACCACTTTGCATAATCCGGCCTAGACTTGTCAGTATTCCCACTCCGACAAGGCCGTCGCCCCATGATCTCCATGTCTTCATTCCACGCCATGCTCATTCCCATCATCATCGGTATGATCCTGCTCGCGACCGGCTTCAACTTTCGCGACAAGCCGATTGGCGTGTTTGGCATGTGGATCGGCATGCTGTTGATCCTCGGCACCGTGGTTTACAAGATCCTTGCCAAACTGGCGGAATGACAAATGCACTCGCATTGGGCATAGCGGCCTCGTACACTCGGTCAATTCGTCGTTTTCAAGGTTGACCGCCTCGTGCTTTCCCGTCTGTTTGCCCTGCCCTGCTATTTTCTGATCGCCCTGCTCACACTGCTGCCCCTTGCGCCAGCACACGCCGTGAGCCTGCCCGGCCTGCTGGGCAGCGCCAACAAGACCCAGCCCCAGGCCGATGTGCCGCTGGGCCAGTCGCTGGACGAGGTGATCAAGACCCTGGAAAACGACCAGCAGCGCACCCAGTTGCTGAGCGATCTGAAAAAGCTGCGCGAAGCCACGCAAAAAGCCCAGCCCGCCGCCGAACAAGGCGTGCTCGGCTTGATCGGCAGCACCCTGGCTGAGCTTGAAGCCCAGTTTTCCGGGGCCGACAGCCCGTTGGGGCGCTGGTCCAACGAGGTCGACCTGGCCAAGGATGAACTCACGGCACTGATGCTGCCGGCCACCGAATGGCTGCCGATCATTTTCGGTTTTGCCGTGATACTGGCAGTGTGGAGCCTGCTGGCCGCCGCGCTGATCTGGCTCAGCCACCGCGTGCGCGAGCGTTTCGGCCTGCCCGAAGAACTGCCGCAACACCCACGTACCTGGGACATGGTGCGCTTCGCCCTGCGTAAATTGGGGCCATGGATGATTGCGTTGATCATCACGGTTTACCTCAGCTATGCGCTGCCTTCGTCCCTGGGCAAATCCCTGGCGATGGTGCTGGCCTATGCGCTGGTGGTCGGCACCTGTTTCTCGGCGATCTGCGTGATTGCCTTCTCGGTGCTCGACGGGCCGCACCGCCACCGGGCGCTGTATATCCTGCGTCATCAGGCCTTCCGCCCGTTGTGGTGGATCGGTAGTTTTGCCGCGTTCGGCGAAGCCTTGAGCGACCCAAGACTGGTTGCGGCGCTTGGCCAGCATCTGGCGCACACCGCCGCGACCGTCGCCAATGTGATGGCCGCGCTGTCCACCGGTGTGTTTATCCTGCGCTTCCGTCGCCCGATTGCGCACCTGATCCGCAACCAACCGCTGTCGCGCCGCCTTACACGCCGCGCCCTCACCGACACGCTCTCGATTATCGGCACCTTCTGGTACATCCCGGCGCTGTTGCTGGTGGCCATCTCGCTGTTCGCCACCTTCCTGTCGGCCGGCGACACCAGCACCGCGCTGCGCCAATCGCTGCTGTGCACGGTGTTGCTGGTGCTATGCATGGTGATCAACGGGCTGGTGCGCCGCCATGCGCTCAAGCCGCAACGTGGGCACAAGCGCCACGCGCTGTACTCCGAGCGCCTGAAAAGCTTCGTCTACACCCTGGCCCATCTGGTGGTGTGGCTGGTGTTCATCGAGCTGGGCCTGCGCGTGTGGGGCCTGTCAATGATCCGCTTCACCGAAGGTGACGGCCATGAAGTCAGCGTCAAGCTGTTCGGCCTGGGCGGTACGCTGCTGTTTGCCTGGCTGATCTGGATCCTCAGTGACACCGCGATCCACCATGCCCTCACCCGCTCGCGCAAAGGCCTGGCCAATGCGCGTGCGCAGACCATGATGCCGCTGATCCGCAACGTGCTGTTCGTGACCATCTTTATCATCGCCGCTATCGTCGCCCTGGCGAACATGGGCATGAACGTCACGCCGCTGCTGGCCGGTGCCGGTGTGATCGGTATCGCCATCGGTTTTGGCGCACAGTCGCTGGTAGCCGACTTGATCACCGGCCTGTTCATCATCATCGAGGACTCCCTGGCGATTGATGACTACGTGGATGTCGGCGGCCACCTCGGCACCGTTGAGGGCCTGACCATCCGCACCGTGCGCCTGCGCGATATCGACGGCATCGTGCACACCATTCCGTTCAGCGAAATCAAGAGCATCAAGAACTATTCGCGGGAGTTCGGCTACGCGATCTTCCGGGTGGCGATCCCCTTCAACATGGAGATCGACGACGCCATCAAGCTGATGCGTGATGTCGGCCAGAAAATGCGCAACGACCCACTGCAACGCCGCAATATATGGTCGCCGTTGGAGATTCAGGGCGTGGAAAGCTTTGAGTCCGGCAGCGCGATCCTGCGGGCGCGCTTCAAGACCGCGCCGATCAAGCAGTGGGAAGTGTCGCGGGCGTTCAACCTGTCACTCAAGCGCCATCTGGATGAAGCCGGGCTGGACCTGGCGACACCGCGCTTGAGCGTGCAGGTGGTGACCGCCGGTACGGTGCAGGAGAAAGATCAACAACAATAAACAGGGAGAGGTCTGTATGCGTTTAAATGGTCTGAAACACCAATGGGTTTTCGGCATGCTCTGCGGGCTCGCCAGCAGCGCGGTGATTGCCGCCAGCAGTGGCCAGGGCAATGACCTGGAGAGTGCCCGGGAAGAAATCGCCGCCCAGGCCAAAATCCTCGAACCGGCGTTGCTGGAAACCCGCCGCGATATCCACGCCCACCCCGAGTTGGGCAATACCGAAACCCGCACCGCCGAATTGGTCGCCAAACAACTGCGCGACCTGGGCCTTGAAGTCAAAACCGGCGTGGCCCGCACCGGCGTCGTCGCCATCTTGAAAGGTGCGCTGCCCGGCCCGACCGTGGCCCTGCGTGCCGACATGGATGCGCTGCCGGTCAAGGAAGTCGCCGACCTGCCCTTCGCTTCCAAAGCCAAAGGCACCTACCTGGGCAAGGAAGTCGACGTGATGCACGCCTGCGGCCACGATGCTCACACGGCAATCCTACTGAGCACCGCGAAAATCCTCACCGGCATGCGTGAGCGCCTGCCCGGCACCGTGGTGTTTTATTTCCAGCCGGCCGAAGAAGGCCCGAGCGACTTTATCCCCGACGGCAAAAACACTTGGGGGGCGAAAATGATCGTGCAGGAAGGCGTGATGAAAGCGCCCAAGCCGGACGCGGTGTTCGGCCTGCATGTCTGGGCCGGTGTGCCTGCCGGGCAGATCGCCTATCGCCCTGGCCCGACCCTGGCCAGCTCCGATGACCTGCGCATCAAGATCCTCGGCAAACAGACCCACGCCGGCCGCCCGTGGGATGGCATCGACCCGATCACTGTCGGCGCGCAGACCATCGTCGGTTTGCAAACCGTGGTGAGTCGGCGCACCGATATCTCGTCGTTTCCGTCAGTGGTGAGCATCGGCACCATCAATGGCGGCACCCGCTACAACATCATCCCCGAGTCGGTAGACATGAGCGGCACCATCCGTTCCTACGACTACGGCATTCGCCAGAAGCTGCACGCGGACGTGCGCCAGACCGTAGAGAAAATCGCCGAAAGCGGCGGTGCCAAGGCCGAAGTCACGATCATCGAAAAATACGACCCGACCATCAACAACCCGGCCCTGACCGAGAAAATGCTGCCAAGCCTGCGCTGGGCGGCCAAGGATGATGTGGTGCAAGGCCCACTGGTGGGCGGCGCCGAGGACTTCTCGTTTTACGCCAAGGAAGCGCCGGGGCTGTTTGTGTTTCTGGGCGTGACGCCAAGGGATCAGGACATGAGCAAAGCGGCGCCGAACCATAATCCGGGGTTCTTTGTGGACGAATCGGCGTTGGTGGTGGGGGTGCGTACGCTGGCGTCGTTGGCGACGGATTACCTGTATACCAACACAAAGCAGTAGCGAAGCGCTTACTGTGGCGAGCGAGCATGCTCGCGCTGGACCGGGCTGGCGCTCCAGTGCGAAGCGCTCGCGTTTTTGGGGCTGCTCCGCAGCCCAGCGGGAGCAAGCTCCCTCGCCACAGAAAGCCCGCTCACAGTGCTCCGACGTGTCAGCCAGCCAGCGCAGCGCCATCCATCTTCTGGCGCAGGCTCAACGGGCGCATGTCAGTCCAGGTTTCTTCGATGTAGGCCAGGCACTCTTTCTTCAGGCCACTCTTGCCCACGGTGCGCCAGCCTTCGGGCACAGCCTTATAGTCGGGCCAGATGGAATACTGTTCTTCGTGGTTGACCACTACCTGAAACAGGATGTCGTCGCGGTCAAATACTGAGGTCATTGCTGTTCTCCATCGCTGAAAAGCCGGCTGCGCACCACGCGCAGCACTGATATCTGTAGAAACGTACCAAGCCCACTAAAAATTAGAGGCTGGCGACCGCTGCCGCCAAGGCGCGCCCGAAGATCTCGGCCACCCGGTCGACTTCGGCGGCGGTGATCACCAGCGGCGGCAGGAAGCGCACCACGCTGCCGTGCCGCCCGCCCAGCTCCAGGATCAGGCCACGCTTGAGGCATTCGCGTTGCACCAGTGGCGCCAGTTGGCGATGCACCGGCGGGTGGCCCTGGATATCGGGCGTGCCGTTGGGGTCGACCAGCTCAACGCCCAGCATCAGCCCACGCCCACGAATATCGCCCAGGTGCGGGAAGTCGCGCTGCAGGATGCGCAGGTGCTCCGCCAGGCGCTCGCCCATGGCCGCCGCGTGGCCGGCCAGGTCGTGTTCCTTGAGGTAGCGCATCACCGCCGAGCCTGCCGCCATCGCCATCTGATTACCCCGGAAAGTCCCGGCATGCGCGCCCGGCAACCAGGTGTCGAGCCAGTCGCGATACACCACCACCGCCAGTGGCAAGCTGCCGCCGATGGCCTTGGACATCACCACCACGTCCGGGATGATGCCGGCGTGTTCAAAGGCAAACATCTTGCCGGTGCGGCCGAAACCGCTCTGGATTTCATCCACGATCAACGCCACACCGGCCTGTTCGGTGATGCGGCGCAGGCCGCGCAACCAATCGAGATCGGCCGGGATTACACCGCCCTCGCCCTGCACCACCTCGACAATCACCGCCGCGGGCAACAGCACGCCGGCTTCCGGGTCGTTAAGCAGGTTTTCCAGGTAATGCAAGTTGACCCGCACGCCTTCCGCGCCGCCCAGGCCGAATGGGCAGCGATAGTCATAAGGGAACGGCAAAAACTGCACGCCATTACTAAGCAGAGCGCCCAAGGGTTTTTTCGGCCCCAGGCTGCCCATCAAGCTCAGCGCGCCCTGGCTCATGCCGTGGTAACCGCCCTGGAACGACAGCACCGTGCTGCGACCCGTGGCAGTGCGCACCAGCTTCAACGCGGCTTCCACCGCGTCAGTGCCGGTGGGGCCGCAAAACTGGATTTTCGCTTCCTGCACAAGCTTTGCCGGCAGCAGGCCGAACAGGTCCTGGACGAACTGGTCCTTGACCGGCGTGGTGAGGTCGAGCGTGTGCAGGGGTAGTTCGTCGCTCAGCACCTGCTGGATGGCTGCGATCACCACCGGGTGGTTGTGACCGAGCGCCAAGGTGCCTGCACCGGCGAGGCAGTCGATGAAGCTGCGGCCTTCGACGTCTTCCACGTAGATGCCCTTGGCCCGCTTGAGCGCCAGCGGGATACGCCGAGGGTAGCTGCGGGCATTGGATTCCTGCTGACGCTGGCGGGCCAGCAGTGGGGTTTCTTCGAAGTGGTAGAGCGTTTCCACCGGTGGTGCGTCTTCGATACGGCTGGTAGCGACTGACATCTCTCGATCCCTCAATACGCGGGTGGGGTGACCAAACGGGCGATCCGCGTATGTGCGGATTTCATGTTCTGGAGACGCACCAGCGGTGGGGGGATTTAGGGGGGGTGTGGTTTTTTGATGGGGGGCATATCCGTTATTTAGGTAACGGCGGCCTAGGGTTCCGCTCTTACAGCGGGTCACTTTTGCAAGGACGCAAAAGTAACCAAAAGGTCCTCGCCCCAACACTCGGTGCCTCGCTGTGGCTCGGCATGCCCGCAATCCGACAGTGATTTGGGGGGCCGCCGCGATGGGCCATCCTTGGCCCAGCGCGGCTAAACCGGCATCCCTGCCGGTTTACCCCCCAAATCCCTGTCAGATTCCGGCCATCGTGTTTGACGGGGCGATTTCAGATCAAGATCACGATCAAAAGCGCAGATCAAAAGACCGCTGACTTCGTCATCGAAAAGGATGTAAGAGCCGGAGCAACAGCAACAGCAACAGCAACAGCAGAGCCATACTCGGTCTAATGTGGGAGCTGGCTTGCCTGCGATGGCATCAACTCGGTGTACCTGACACACCGAGGTGTCTGCATCGCAGGCAAGCCAGCTCCCACAGAAAAGCAGTTCTTCAGTGTATTCAGATAGGCTTTGGCTTTGCACTTGATCTGGATCTTGCTTCAACCACTCAGGTCGGCTTTCAGGCCGCCGTGCTGTAGATCTTGATCTTGATCTGCTTTTGATCTGAGACGCCCCGTTAACCACGATGGCCGAACGCAGGCTTGAATCCGTGGGTAACCCGGCAGGACGCCGGGTTAGCCGCGCTGGGCCAAGGATGGCCCATCGCGGCGGCCCACGGATTCAAGCCGGAGTGAGGGCACACCGAGCCTAAGCGAGGGGCCGAGTGGTGGGGCACAGACCTTTTGGTTACTTTTGGGGCGTTTGCCAAAAGTGACCCGCTGTAAGAGCGGAACCAATAAAAGCCGTTACCGCAGCAACGGATATGTACCCCACCAAACAACCACTCAAATCCCCCGATACCGCTCATTCAACGCATACAAAATCGCACACGTCTCCGCATCCAGCACCCCGCCATAATCCCGCTGCCGAAAGTGCATCTGAAACGCCCGCGTCCTCCATTCAAACGCCTGGCGATTCCAGGCAGGCTTATACCCGAACCGCTGAAACGCCCGCTCCACCTCCACCTCCGGCGGCAACTCCAGGCGAAACCGCCGCTGATACATTGCCCGTGTCGCCTCATCAAACCAGGCACCGATCCCCGCCTCGAACAAGCACTGCCAGGGCAACCGAGGCCCCGGATCACTCTTGCGCCAATACGCCACATCTGAATGCCCGAGCACATCCAGAGGCCCCACCTGCGGGTAACGCCCAAGAATGTCGCCAACCAGCGCAATCAACATACAAACCTGCTCCCGGCCATACTCGGGAAAGGTAAACACCCCGCCATCGTCCCGCGCCAGGTTGATAATCTCGATACCAATCGCACCGTTGTTGAGGTTATCGCGCCCATCCCAATGGCTAACCCCGGCATGCCAGGCACGCTTGTCCTCGTCCACCAGGCGAAACACCCGCAACTCGTCATAACCGGCAGCGCGGTAGCTGCACTCATCAGGATCCGGGAGCAGATAGTGCGCACTGACGCCACCTCGGGTCAGCGTACGCAAAGACACGCCAAAGGGCGCTGCGGTGTAATGCAGGATGATCTGCCGCACGGGTTCGCCGTTGCGCTGATTAAAATCCCTGGAAGGGAAACTGCTGTCGATCACTAACACAAGAACCATCCTTTTCAATACAGGCCGAATCATTCAGCCCGTTCAAACGCAAAAAAATTACCGCCATCCTGAAGGGTTCAATTTCAGGCTGGCGGTAATTATTGGGTGTTTGAAAAAAAGTGATCAGCGCCGCAGCGGCATGCCCAAGTCGACCCGCAGACCGTCCGGCTGGCTGTCGAATTTCAGCGAGCAGGAACAGCGCTGCACGATGGCCTGCACGATCGCCAGGCCCAAGCCACAGCCCTCACTGCTGCCATTCCGCCAGAAACGTTGGGTCAGGTATTGCAGGTCTTCGGCGGAAATCTGCTTGCCATGGTCGCGCACGCGAAACACCACCGTGTCGGCGCTGGTGAACACACTCAGCTCAACACGCGTGTCACCCGGTGTATGGCGCAGTGCGTTATCCAGCAGGTTACGCAAGGCCGCTACCGCCAAGGCCACCGGCATTTCCACCGGGGCTTGCGTGAGGTTGTCCGCCAGGATCAGGTCGATGCGCCGGTTATCGCCCGCATTGGCATCCTGAATCGCCAGCCGCGCCACTTGTTCGGCGCTCGATTGCAAGCCATCGTCAAATGACAGGCTGCCCTCGACCCGCGCCAGCAGCAACAATTGCTCCAAGGTGCGATGCAAGCGGTCGGCGCCTTCTTCGGCGTGGGCCAGGGACTGGTCACGGGCCGCGCCGTCGGTCATTCGGGCCACTTGCAAGTGGGTCTTGATCGCCGTCAGCGGGCTACGCAGTTCGTGGGCGGCATCGCCGGTCAGGCGGCGCTCGCGCTCGATGGTTTTGGCGATGCGTTGCAACAGCTGGTTCTGGGTGTCGAGCAGCGGTTTCAATTCGCTGGGCAGCGGGTGAATCTGCAGCGGTTCGAGGGAATCGGCGCTGCGCCGCATCAAGGCATCGCGCATACGGTTAAGTGGCAACAGGCTTTGGCCGATGCCCAGCCACAACAGGCACAGGCAACCCAGCAGGGCCACGCCCACCGGCACCGAGGCCGCCAGCAGGATCGACAGGTTCAGCGCCTCACGCTCCACCTGGCGGTCGGCGGTGGTGATCAGCAGGTCACCACGGGACAACGTGAAGCTGCGCCAGCCCACACCGTCAATCATCTGGTCGCGAAAGCCACTTTTGCGCGACTCCAGGCCTTCATCCGGGGTCATGTGGCTGCGCGCCAGGATTTCCCCGCGCAGGGAGCTGACCTGGCAGGCCATGCCGCCTGGCACGTTGAGTTGTTCAGTGCGCAAATGCGTAGGCGCACCGCTCACACTGGCCAGGCCGGGCATCTGCTCGGTCAGCCCGGCCACCATGCGCGCCGATGCCACCAGGCGCTGGTCGAGGGAAAACATCATCTGGTTGCGCAGATCGTTGAGCATCCAGGCGGCGGCCAGGACCCAGATCAGCACAAAAGCGGCGCCCAACTTGAACGTCAGGCGCAGGCGCAAGCTCATCACGACGCGTCCTCTCCCCCGTCCGCCGTGCCCAGGCGATAACCCAGGCCGCGCACGGTTTCGACGATGCCGTTGCCCAATTTGCGGCGCAAGTGGTGGATGTGTACGTTGAGGGCGTTGCTTTCCAGTTCGTCGTTGAAGCCGTAGACACTGTCTTTGAGCTGTTCGCTGGACAATACGCGGCCCTTGTTATGCAGCAGCGCCTGCAACAAGGCTTGCTCGCGACGCGACAGGTCGACCGGCTGGCCGGCCAGGAAGGTTTCGCGGCTACTGGGGTCGTAGGCCAGTTGGCCATGTTCGATCAGGTTGACCCGGCGCCCTGCCACCCGGCGCAGCAGGGTTTGCAGGCGTGCGGCAAGCTCGCGCAGGTCGAAGGGTTTGAGCAGGTAGTCGTCAGCACCGGCTTGCAGGCCGTCGACACGGTTGGTGACTGAATCGCGCGCGGTAAGGATCAGCACCGGGATTTCCAGGCCCTGGCTGCGCTGTTGTTGCAACAACTTGAGGCCGTCTTCATCGGGCAAGCCGAGATCGAGCACCATGATGTCGAACGTGGCGGCCTTGAGCATCGCGCGTGCGGCGGCGGCCGAGGCCACGCGCTCGACGGTAAAACCCTGGGCGCCAAGCCCGGCCACGATGCCGCTGGCGATCAGTTCGTCGTCTTCACAGACCAGTACGTGCATGGTTAACCCTTCATGAAAGATGGGGGAATTAAAGGTCGGGCGGATTAAGCGCCGATTATGCCGTGAAAACCGGCAGGCTCAGTTTAGAATAGCGCCCGGTTAATCATCGGTTAATCAACGCCACACATTGTGTGCCTAACTTGCATCAAACTAAGGCTTGACCATGCGGTATCTGTTTACCTTTCTGCTGGTGTTATTCGCAGGGTTCGCCCAGGCCGCGCCGGGCAATCCATTCGAGAGCAAACCCGACTTCCTGCCGGTGGGCAAAGCGTTCACCTTTACCTCCGAGCGTCTTGAAAGCGGCGAAACCCAGTTGTATTGGCAGATTGCCGACGGATATTACCTTTATCAGCAGCGCATGAAGTTCGACGGTCTGGCTGAAAAGCCCGTGCTGCCGCAGGGCGAAGCCCATAGCGATGAGTTCTTCGGCGAGCAGCAAGTGTACCGCCAGGGCCTGGAAGTGAAGATCCCGGCCGGCGCCACCGGCCAGCTTAAGCTCGGCTGGCAGGGCTGCGCCGATGCCGGCCTGTGCTACCCGCCGCAGTCGATCACCGTGGACCTGGGCGGCAACCCGGCCGTAGCGGCGACCGCACAAGCCCAGGACCAAAGCCTGGCCAGCGGCCTGCAACAGCGCAGCCTGGGTTGGAGCCTGCTGGTGTTCTTCGGCCTGGGCCTGCTGCTGGCATTTGCCCCGTGCTCGCTGCCGATGCTGCCGATCCTCGCGGGCTTGGTGGTCGGCAGCGGCGCCAGCCCCCGTCGCGGCTTTGCCCTGGCCAGCAGCTACGTGGTGTGCATGGCGCTGGTGTATGCGGCGCTCGGCGTACTGGCCGCGCTGCTGGGCGGCAACCTTGCCGCCCTCCTGCAAACGCCGTGGATCCTTGGCAGCTTCGCCGCGCTGTTTGTGATCCTGGCCCTGCCGATGTTCGGCTTCTTTGAACTGCAACTGCCGGCCTTCCTGCGTGATCGACTGGACAACGTCAGCCGTCAGCAAAGCGGCGGCAGCCTGGTCGGCGCCGGTATTCTCGGTGCGCTGTCCGGCCTGTTGGTCGGCCCGTGCATGACCGCGCCACTGGCGGGTGCCCTGCTGTACATCGCCCAGAGCGGCAACGCGCTGCACGGCGGCCTGATCCTGTTCGCCATGGGCATCGGCATCGGTATTCCGCTGTTGCTGCTGGTGACCGTAGGCAACCGTTTCCTGCCCAAGCCAGGCACTTGGATGAACGTGCTCAAGGGCGTCTTCGGCTTCCTGTTCCTCGGCACTGCCGTGCTGATGATCCGCCCGGTGGTCGGCGAAAGCCTGTGGCTCGGCCTGTGGGGCGCCTTGGCGCTGGTGATGGCCTACTGCGGCTGGACACTTGCCCGCGAATACGGGCTGGCGGCCAAGGTATTCGGCGCCGGCTCCCTGGTGCTGGGCCTGTGGGGCGCGCTGTTGGTAGTCGGCGCGGCCGGTGGCAGTGACGACCTGTGGCAACCGTTGAAGGTTTACAGCGGCTCCAAGGTTGGCGCTGCCCCCAGCGCCCACGATGCGTTCATGACCATCAACGACCCGGCCGTGCTGCAAAGCCAGCTCGACAGCGCCAAGGCCCAGGGCCAATGGGTGCTGGTGGACTATTACGCCGACTGGTGTGTGTCGTGCAAGATCATGGAAAAACAAGTTTTCGGCCAACCCCAGGTGATGGACGCGCTTAAAGACGTACGCCTGTTGCGCCTGGACGTCACCGCCGACAACGCCGCCAGCCGCGAGCTGCTCGGGCGTTACAAGGTGCCGGGGCCACCGAGCTTCGTGTGGATCGGCCCGGACGGTGAAGAACGCCGCGCCCAACGCATCACCGGCGAAGTGGATGCCGCCGCCTTCCTGCAACGCTGGACGCAAACCCGAGACGCGCGCTGATGCTGACCCTGACCATCGGTACGTTCGCCATCGCCCTGAATCACATCCTGCTGATCAGCGCACTGATCCTCGCCACGCTGGTGGGCTGGCGCGTGGCCAAGCGCGGCGGTGAAAACCCCGAATCGGTGCTGTTCAGCCTGTTCCTGCTGGGCATGCTGGTGGCACGCTTAAGCTTTGTACTGATGTACTGGAGCGACTACAGCCACGACCCACTGCAGATGGTCGACCTGCGCGACGGCGGCTTCCTGCCCTGGCCCGGCGTGATTGCCCTGGTGCTGGGCGCAGTGTTCTTCGGCTGGCGCCGCCCGGCCATGCGCACACCGCTGAGTGCCGGGGTCGTCACCGGGCTGGTGTTCTGGGGCCTGACCAGCGTGTCCCTGAGCCTCTACGACAAGGGCTCGCAACTGCCGGACATCACCTTGCGCAATGCCAATGGCGACGTGGTGCAACTGGCCGACTACAAAGGCGGCCCGCTGGTGATTAACCTCTGGGCCACTTGGTGCCCGCCGTGCCGCCGTGAAATGCCGGTGCTGGAGCGCGCGCAACATCAACGCCCGGACGTGACCTTCCTGTTCGTCAACCAGGCCGAAAGCATGCAAAGCGTCAGCACCTTTCTCGCCACCCAAGGCCTGACCCTCGACAACGTGCTGTTTGATGCCAGCGGCCGCCTCGGCCAGGCCGTGGGTTCCATGGCCTTGCCGACAACCCTGTTCTACCAAGCCGATGGGCGCCTGATCAACAGCCACCTGGGCGAACTGTCCCAGGCCAGCCTGGCCCGTGCCATGGAACCCTTCGACACTGCCCCTGCTGCCACAAGGAAACCGACATGCCAAGACTCCGCCACCTGCTGACCCTGCTGCCGCTGACACTCGCGGCCACACTGGCCCAGGCCGAAGACTGGCCGGCGCCGATCAAACAGATCGAAGCCAAGGGTGCCAAGATCCTCGGCAAGTTCGACGCGCCCAGCGGCCTCACCGGTTACGCTGCGCAGTACCAGAACCGTGGCATGGCCCTGTACCTGACCGCCGACGGCAAAAGTGTGCTCGCCGGCAATCTGTACGACGCCCAAGGCAATGACCTGAGCAGCGCGCCACTGGAGAAACTGGTGTATGCGCCGATGGCCAAGGAAGTCTGGGCCAAGATGGAACACAGCAACTGGATCCAGGACGGCGACAAAAACGCGCCGCGCATCGTTTACCTGTTCAGCGATCCCAACTGCCCGTACTGCAACATGTTCTGGGAGCAGGCACGCCCGTGGGTCAAGGCCGGCAAGGTGCAACTGCGCCACATCATGGTCGGCATCATTCGCGAAGACAGCCCAGGCAAATCCGCCGCGCTGCTGGCTGCCAAAGACCCGCAAAAAGCCCTGGAAGAACACGAAGCCGCCGGCAAGGGCAGCAAATTGCAGGCGCTGGACAAGATCCCGGCAGATATCGAAGCCAAGCTCGATGCCAACATGAAGTTGATGGAAGAGCTGGAACTGTCGGCGACGCCGGCGATTTTCTATCGGGACGACAAGGGCGGCTTGCAGCAACAGCAAGGCGCGCCTTCGCCGGATAAGTTGGTGAAGATTCTCGGGCCTAAATAAGCGGCGCCAGGGCCGACGCATTCGCGAGCAAGCCCCACCTTTTGAATTGTGAATGCATTCAAGTGTGGGAGCTGGTTGACTGCTGTGGCGGTTTGTCGGTTTGTCGGTGTACATATCCGTTGCTGCGGTAACGGCCGCTTATGGTTCCGCTCTTACAGCGGGTCACTTTTGGCAAACGCCCGGAATGCCGGCCCAGCCAAAAGTAACCAAAAGGTCTGTGCCCCACCACTCGGCACCTCGCTTGGGCTCGGTGTGCCCTCACTCCGGCTTGAATCCGTGGGCCGCCGCGATGGGCCATCCTTGGCCCAGCGCGGCTAACCCGGCGTCCTGCCGGGTTACCCACGGATTCAAGCCTGCGTTCGGCCATCGTGGTTAACGGGGCGTCTCAGATCAAAAACAGATCAAGATCTACAGCACGGCGGCCTGAAAGCCGACCTGAGTGGTTGAAGCAAAAGCCAGATCAAGTGCAAAGCAAAAGCCTCTCTGAATACACTGAAGAGCTGCTTTTCTGTGGGAGCTGGCTTGCCTGCGATGCAGACACCTTGGTACATCAGGTACACCGAGTTGATGCCATCGCAGCGGTGCGACGATTCGACAAGCCAGCTCCCACATTAGACCGAGTATGGCTCTGCTCTTGCTGTTGCTGTTGCTCTGGCCCTTACATCCTTTTCGATGACGAAGTCAGCGGTCTTTTGATCTGCGCTTTTGATCTTGATCTTGATCTGAAATCGCCCCCCCAAATCACTGGCGGATTGCGGGCATGCCGAGCCTAAGCGAGGCACCGAGTGTTGGGGCGAGGACCTCTTGGTTACTTTTGACTGGGCCGGCATTCCGGTCCTTGCAAAAGTGACCCGCTGTAAGAGCGGAACCATAGGCAGCCGTTACCGCAGCAACGGATATGCCCCCCGACGGCCCAGCCCCACCAAGGCTGCCTCAACGTCAGCGTTGTGTAGATACCAATGCTGCGACGAGGCCCGCGCAGTCAGCGAAGATCACAAGCCCTCCAACTCCGCCATCAGATCACTCAACCGATCCACCTTCTCCTCACTGATCTCATTGGCCGCCAGCCCGTCGATGTACTCGGCCAACTCCGCCACCGTGCTGCACTCGAACATCGCCCGCAACGGCACATCCCGTTGCAGGGTGTTCTGCACCCGCGAAGCAATCTGCGTGGCCAGCAATGAATGCCCGCCCAGTTCGAAGAAGTTGTCCTGCACGCCCACCCTTTCGACCTTCAACACTTCAGCCCAAATCGCCGCCAAGGTGGTTTCCAGTTCGTTGCGTGGTGCCAGGTAATCCTGGCTGTTCAATTGGCCAATCTCCAGCACCGGCAGTGCCTTGCGGTCCAGCTTGCCATTGGCGTTCAGCGGCAGGCGGTCGAGCCACAGCCAGTGCAGCGGCACCATGTATTCCGGTAACTCCGCGCGCAGGCGTTGCTTGATGCGGTCCAGGCGCTCGGCTGGGTTCAGCGCTGCATCGGTCGCCACCAGGTAACCCACCAAATGTTTGCCGTTGACGCCTTCCTGCACACCCACCGCCGCATCCCGCACATCCGGCTGTTCATGCAGGCGCGCTTCGATTTCACCCAGTTCGATGCGGTAACCGCGAATCTTCACCTGATGGTCGATACGCCCAACATATTCCAGCACACCATCGCTGCGCCGACGCGCCAGGTCGCCGGTGCGGTACAGCCGCTCGCCCGGCGCGCCAAACGGGTTCGGCACAAACACCTGGGCGGTGCGCAGTGGGTCGCTGACATAACCACGCCCTACGCCCGTGCCTGCCACACACAACTCGCCCACAGCACCTTGCGGCACCAGCTCCAGCGCACCATCGAGCAGGTACAAACGGTTGTTGTCGGTTGGCGTGCCAATCGGTAGATACGTGCCACGGGTCGACGCCAGGTCAACACGGAAGAACGCCACGTCATCCGAACACTCCGCCGGGCCATAAGCATTGACCAAACCAATCTGCGGGTAACGCAGCAACCACTGGTGCGCCAGCTCCGGCGGCATCGCCTCACCCGTCGGCAGCATCCAGCGCAAGCCATCCAGGCTCATGCGCTCTTGGGCCAGCATGCCCTGGATCAGCGACGGTACACTTTCCAGCACGGTGATGCCTTGGGCCTGCACATGCGCCAGCAAACCCTGCGGGTCATGGGCGATGGTGTTCGGCACAATATCCACCCGCGCGCCAAACAGCGGCGCGGCGAGGAACTGCCACACAGAAATATCGAAGCTCTGCGAAGCGGTCTGGGCGATCACATCTGCCTCGCTCAGTTGTAGATACGGCACCTTGCTCAACTGGTTATTGAGCATGCCGCGCTGTTCCACCATCACACCCTTGGGCAAACCTGTGGAGCCGGAGGTGTAGATCACATAGGCGAGGTTATCCGGCGCGCTGTAGATGCCGGGGTTTTCGCCACGGCCGGGCACTTCTTCCCAGACCAGCAACTGGCAGTCGGTACCGTCCAGCAATTCAATCGCCTGCTCGCGGCACGCTTCAGTGCACACCAGCAACGGCGTGCGGCTCAGGTCGATGATGCGGCTCAGGCGCTGGCTTGGCAGGCCTGGGTCCAGCGGCAAGTAACCGGCACCAGCCTTGAAGCTGCCGATGATCATGCCGAGCAAATCCAGGTTGCGCTCGGCCAGCAGCGCCACCGGTTGATCGAGCCCGACACCGGCCTCGATCAGCGCGTAGCCCAGGCCGTTGCTGCGACGGTTCAATTCATCGTAGGTCCATTGCTGGTCGAGGCAACTGGCGGCGATGCGCTGCGGATGTTGCGCCACCTGCACTTCGAACAACTCGATGTAACTGCTTTGCAGCGGGTAGTCATGCTCACTCTGGTTGCAGCCGTCGACCAGGAACGCCCGCTCCTGCGCACCGATCAGCGGCAGGTCGGCCATATCACCATGGAAGCCCTGCACCAACGCCAGCAGCAGGCGCTTGAACTCGCCCAGCATGCCTTGCACGGTGGTTGCATCGAAATAACGCTGGTCGTAGGACAGGTGCAAGCCGAGGTCATCGCCCGGATAACACACGGCCGTCAGCGGGAAGTTAGTGTGGGTGCGGCCGGAGTCCGAGGTGGCACTCAGGCTTTGCGCACGGTCCAGCACCGAGACTTCCACCGGTGCGTTTTCAAATACGAACAGGCTGTCGAACAGCGGCTGGCCTTTAGGCAGTTCGCTGTGTTCCTGGATAGTCACCAGCGGCAGGTATTCGTATTCACGCAGTTGCATATTGGCGTCGAGCAAGTTGCTTAGCCACTGGCGCACGCTGCAAGGCTGGTCGTCTTCCGGCAATTTCACCCGCAGCGCGATGCTGTTGATGAACAGGCCGACGGTGCGTTGCATCTCGGGCATTTCCACTGGGCGCCCGGCCACCGTAACGCCGAACAACACGTCACGATCACCGCTCAAACGCCGCAGCACCAAGGCCCACGCCGCCTGGGCGAAGGTGTTGACGGTGAGTTGATGGGCCTGGGCCAATTCACGCAACTGCGCGCCGTCGCGGGCATCCAGGCGGGTGTAGCAATCGCCCACCACCATACCGCCGCTGTGGCCTGCATGTTCACGCAGGAATGGCCGGTCGCTCGGGATCGGCGTGGTGCGCTCGAACCCTTGCAGGTTCTGTTGCCACCATTGGCGCGCTTCATTCAGGTTCTGGCGTTGCAGCCAGGCGATGTAATCGCGGTAGCGTGGCGGCGTGGCCAGTTGCGCCTCACGGCCCTCACCCAGGGCCATGTAGATGTCGAAGAAGTCATTCATCAGCAACGAACGGCACCAGGCATCGATCAGGATGTGGTGGTTGCTCATCATGAACCAGTAGCGCGCCTCGCCCACGCGGATCAGCCGCAGGCGGAACGGCGCCTGGTTGAGCAAATCAAAACCGGCTTCGCGCTCGGCCTTGAGCAAGGCTTGCAGACGCGTCTCCTGTTCGACTTCGGGCTCATGGTTCCAGTCCAGGTATTCAATCGGCGTGCTGCCCGGCTTGTGGATCACTTGCAGCATGTCCTCGCCGACGTTCCAGCAAAACGACGCACGCAACGCTTCATGGCGGGCGATCACCGCCTGCCAGGCCTGGGCGAAACGCTCGGGGTCCAGAGCGCTGTTGATGCGGTAGCGGTCCTGCATGTAGTAGAGGCCGGTGCCCGGTTCCAGCAAGGTGTGCAGCAGCAGACCTTCCTGCATCGGCGTCAGCGGGTAGACGTCTTCGATGACGTTGGCCGGCACCGGCAGGCTGTCGAGCTGTGCTTGAGTCAGGTGCGCCAGCGGGAAGTCGGACGGTGTGAGGCCACCCGCCTCGTCGTTGAGGCAATGCTCAGTCAGGCTTTGCAGCTCTGCCACATAGGCATCGGCCAGCTCACGGATGGCCTGTTGATTATGCCGCTCACGGCTGAAGGTCCAGCGCAGCACCAATTCGCCGCCGTACACTTGGCTGTCGACACTCAGCTCATTGGGCAGCGGCGCATCCGAGTCGTGGGCCAGGCCAGCCGACTCATCCAGCGGATGAAACAGCGCATCGGCGCCGAAGCTCTGGTCGAACTGGCCGAGGTAGTTGAAGGTGATCTGCGCCGTCGGCAGCGCGGCCATGGCCTGCTTGCACTGATCGTCCGCCAGGTAACGCAGCACGCCATAACCCAGGCCTTTGTGCGGCACGCCGCGCAGTTGTTCCTTGATGGCCTTGATCGAGTCGCCCTGCTCGGCTTGCGGTGTCAGGCGCAGCGGGTAAGCACTGGTGAACCAGCCGACGCTGCGGGTCAGGTCGACTTCATCGAACAGGGTTTCACGGCCATGGCCTTCCAGTTGGATCAAGGTCGAGGAGTGCCCCGTCCAACGGCACAGTACACGAGCCAAAGCCGTCAACAGCAGGTCATTGACTTGGGTGCGATACGCGCTCGGCGCCTGTTGCAGCAACTGCCGCGTGTGTTCGGCGCCCAGGCGCACGCTGACGGTGTCGGCATCGCAATTGCGCAGCGAACCCTGTGGGTGCTCCACCGGCAACGCCACTGCCGGACCGGCCAGTTGCTCTTGCCACAGGCTCAACTCTTCACGCAGGGACTCGCTGCCGGCATAAGCGCGCAAACGCGCAGCCCAATCGCGCAATGCGCTGGTCTTGGCGGGCAGGCTGACGGACTGGCCGTCGCCCAACTGGCGATAAACCGTTTGCAGGTCCTCCAGCAGCACGCGCCACGACACGCCGTCTACCACCAGGTGATGAATCACAATCAACAGGCGTTGCTGGCCCTGCGGGCCGTCCACCAGCAAGGCGCGCAACAGCGGGCCATGCTCAAGGTCGAGGCTGCGTTGAGTGTCACTGAACAGCGCGGCGCAGGCCTGCATATCGCGCACTTGCGCCTGCATCAGCACGCCGCCTTGGGGCACGGCCAGGTGCTCGGCATGCCATTGTGCGTCGCGCGTGGAGAAGCTCAGGCGCAAGGCGTCGTGATGCTCCAGCACCGCCAGCAGTGCTTGCTCCAGGCGATGCGGCTCAAGCAACTGCAGCGGCTTGAGCAGCAATGCCTGGTTCCAGTGCTGACGGTTGGGGATCTCGGTATCAAAGAACCAGTGCTGGATCGGCGTCAGGCCCGAGCTGCCGGTGAGCAGCCCCTGCTCGGCAGTCACCTGTTCGGTACGCGTGGCCACGGCGGCCAGGGTTTGCACGGTCTGGTGCTGGAACAAATCCCGTGGGCTGAAATGAATTCCGGCCTGCCGCGCTCGGCTGACCACCTGGATCGACAGGATCGAGTCACCACCCAGTTCAAAGAAGTTATCGTCCAGGCCGACTTGCTGCACGTTCAACACCGCGCACCAAATGGCCGCCAGGCTTTGCTCCAGCTCATTGCGTGGCGCCACGTAGGTTTGGCGATTGGCCTCAGGATCGGGCTGCGGCAAGGCGCGGCGGTCGAGCTTGCCGTTGGCCGTGAGCGGCATGCTGTCGAGCACGATCAGGTGCGCGGGCACCATATAGTCCGGCAGTTGCGCCTTGAGGTGCGCCTTCAGCGCTTCGCGCAAGTTGGCAGGGTCGGCGTCGCTGACCAGATAGGCCGCCAGCTGTTTACCACTGGCTGAATCCAGCGCCAGCACCACTGCTTCGCGCACGGCTGGGTGCTCCAGCAAGCGCGTTTCGATTTCACCCAGCTCGATGCGGAAACCGCGAATCTTCACTTGATGGTCGATACGGCCCAGGTACTCCACCAAGCCATCGGCGCGTTGGCGCACCAGGTCGCCGGTGCGGTACAAACGGCCGCCATTGGCAGCAAACGGATCAGCGACAAAACGCTCGGCCGTCATGCCCGCACGTTCGTGATAACCCTGGGCCAGACCGGCCCCGCCGACATACAGCTCACCGGTCGCGCCTTGGGGCACCAGCGCCAGGTCGGCGTCGAGAATATAGGCCACGCGAGCACCGATGATGCTGCCGATCGGCACGCTGGCGGCGCCCTCTTCCAACACCTGCGGCGCCAGGCTGGCGAGCGGCATCACCACGGTTTCGGTCGGGCCATAGGCGTTGAAAAACAGCTCGGGCTGGAACGCCGCACGAATCCGCTGCAAGTGCTCGCCGGTCAGCGCCTCGCCGCCGGTGATGCACATGCGCACCGGCAAGGTCTGTTGCTGGGTCGCCAGCCATTGCGCCAATTGGCTGCCGTAGCTGGGGGTAAAGCCAAGGATATTGATGCCATGGGCACGGATCAGCGCGCAGATTTCTTCGGCATCCCACTGGCCTTGGGCGCGCAACACCACCTGCGCACCACTGAGCAGCGGCACCAGCAAACGCTCGGTGGCGGCGTCGAAGTTGATGGAATAAAAGTGCAGCTCGCAATCATCCGCGCGCATGCCAAAGCGCTCGATCACGGCCTGGCAATGCATGGCGATTTCAGCGTGGGACACCACCACGCCTTTGGGTTTACCGGTGGAGCCGGAGGTGTAGATCAGGTACGCCTGATGTTGCGGCAGGCTGATAAAGGGCAGCGCGTCGGCGGGGTAATTGGCCAACACCGGCAAGTCATCTTCCAGGCACCAGCACGCCACGGTAGCAGGCAGTTCGCCAAGGGCTTCGAACATCGCCGCATCACTGAGCAGCAGGCCGATGCCGCTGTCTTCGATCATGTAGTGAAGGCGGTCGAGCGGGTATTCCGGGTCCAGCGGCACATAAGCGCCGCCGGCCTTAAGGATCGCCAGCAGGCCAATGACCATTTCCAGCGAACGCGGCAGCGCCAGGCCGACCCGCACCTGAGGGCCAACGCCGCGCTCACGCAGCATCCACGCCAGGCGGTTGGCGCGCTCGTCCAGTTCGCGATAACTGAGCGTAACCCCGGCAAAGGTCAACGCCGCGGCATCCGGGCGGGCCACTGCTTGTTGGCTGAACAGTGGGTGAATGCACTGATCCAGACGGTGTTCACCCGCCTCGATACCCAGGCTGCTGTGCAATGCGCGCTGCTCAGTGGCGGTCAGCAAAGGCAACTCGCTCAGTCGCTGTTGCGGGTTGGCGATCAACGCCTCCAACAGGTTTTGCCAATGTGCGGCCATCCGCGCAATACGCGGCTCGTCGAACAAGTCGGTGCTGTAGGTCAGGCAGCAACCCAGCCGATGGTCGAGGTCGGTGACTTCCAGGTTGAGGTCGAACTTGGTCGCCCGCGCGTCGTTGACCAGGTATTCGACGCTCATGCCCGCCAGTTGGCGGCTCTGCTGGAACTCCCAGCGCTGCACGTTGCACATCACCTGGAACAGCGGGTTATACGCCGCGCTGCGCGGTGGTTGCAGGGCTTCCACCAGATGATCGAATGGCAGGTCCTGGTGAGACTGGCCTTCGATCACGGTATGGCGCACCTGCTCGAACAACTCGGCCACATTCATCTGCCCATTGAGCTGGCAACGCAGCACCTGGGTGTTGAGGAACGCGCCGATCAGCCCTTCGCTTTCCGGGCGAATACGGTTGGCCACCGGCGCGCCGATGCGCAGGTCGGTCTGGCCGCTGTAGCGGTAGAGCAACACCGCCAGTGTGGCGGTCATGGTCATGAACAACGTCAGGCCGCGTTCGGCGTTAAAGGCGCGCACGCGAGCGGCCAAGTCATCGCTCAGGTCAAAGCGGTACAGCTCGCCCTGATGGCTTTGCACCGGTGGCCGTGGGCGGTCGGCGGGCAGTTCGAGCAAAGGATGCTCATGGCCCAGTTGCGCGGTCCAGTAATCCAGTTGGCGCTGGCGCTCACCGGACTCCAGCCACTGGCGCTGCCACACGCTGTAGTCGAGGTATTGCACCGTCAGCGGCGCCAGCGGCGAGTCACGTTCGTCGATAAACGCCTCGTACAGTGCGCCGAGTTCACGGGCAAAGATGTCCATCGCCCAGCCTTCGGTGACGATATGGTGCAGGGTCAGCACGAAGTAGTGCTCCTGCTCGCCAGCCTTGACCACGCAAGCGCGCAACAGCGGCCCGGTTTCCAGGTTGAACGGCGTGTGCGCTTCCTGATCGGCAAAATCTTGCAGGCGCTGCTGACGCTCAACCTCGGTGAGCGCGGAGAAATCCTGCCAATCCATGCGTAAGCCGGTTTGCGCCGCGACCTTCTGATACGCCACGCCATCGACGCTCGGGAAGGTGGTGCGCAGGGTTTCGTGGCGCATGATCAGTGCCTGCAAGGCCGCCTCAAAACGCCCCACGTCCAGCACGCCGCGCAGGCGTGCCATGCCGCCGACGTTGTAGGCCGGGCTGTCGGGTTCCATCTGCCACAGGAACCACATGCGCTGTTGGGAATAGGACAGCGGCACCGGCGCGCTGCGGTCGACTCTGGCGATTGCGGTTTGCTGATTGCGTTGGCCCGAAGCCTGGATCGCAGCCACTTGCTCGGCAAACGCACCCAGCTCGCTGGCTTCGAACAAGGTGCGCAATGGCAACTCGACGTCGCAGGCCTGGCGGGTGCGGGAGATGATTTGCGTGGCCAGCAACGAGTGGCCACCGAGGGCAAAAAAGTCGTCGCGCAGGCCGATACGTGGCAAGCCCAGCACTTCGCGCCAGATCGCGGCAATCTGTTGCTGCAGCGGCGTTGCAGGCTCGATGTGTTCACGGGTTTGCCATACCGGTTCGGGCAAGGCGCGGCGGTCGAGTTTGCCGCTGGGGCTCAGGGGCATGGCGTCCAGACGCATCAGCAAGGCGGGCACCATGTACTCCGGCAGCTCAGCGGCCAGGGCAGCTTTTACGTCCTGCTCGGCAAGCTCCATCTGCGCGGTGTAGTAGCCGATCAACTGCGCATCACGCACCAGCACTACGGCTTGGGCGATGCCATCGAGGGCCAACAGGCGTGCCTCGATTTCTTCCGGCTCCACACGGAACCCACGCAGTTTGACCTGCTGATCAAGGCGGCCGAGGTATTCGAGTACACCCTCGGCGCCCCAACGCACGCGGTCACCGGTGCGGTACAGGCGTGTGCCGGGTGCGCCCAACGGGTCAGCCACAAAGCGTTCGGCGGTCAGCCCGGCGCGGCCCAGGTAACCGCGCGCCAGGCCGATGCCGCCGATGCACAGTTCGCCCGGCACACCGGCCGGCAACGGGTTGAGTTGCTCATCCAGCACGCGGCAGATCACATTGCCCAGTGGCCGGCCGATGGGCGAGCGCTCGCCATCCGCAACCTGGCAATGCCAGTGGGTCACGTTGATCGCGGTTTCAGTCGGGCCATATCGGTTGTGCAGTTGCACCGCCGGCAGCTGCGCCAATACGCGGTTGCGCAGTTCGGCAGGCAAGGCTTCGCCGCCGGAGAACAGACGACGCAGGCTGGTGCACTCAGCCACCAACGGCTCATCGATAAACAGCTGCAACAGCGGCGGCACAAAGTGCAGCGTAGTCACGCCATGCTCCTGTACGAGTTGCGCAATGCGGTGCGGGTCGCGATGTTCGCCAGGGCCGGCCAGCACCAGGCGGCAGCCGGTGATCAGCGGCCAGAAGCACTCCCACACCGACACGTCAAAACTGATGGGTGCCTTTTGCATCAGCACATCGGTGTCGTTCAACGGGTAAGTGGCCTGCATCCACTGCAAGCGCTCGGCCAGGGCCGCATGGGTATTGCCCACGCCTTTGGGCTGGCCGGTGGAGCCGGAGGTGTAGATCACGTAAGCGAGGTTGTCGCCATTCAAGTGCAGGCCCGGCGCCTGGGTCGGCCAGCTGTCCAGGTGCAGGCTGTCCATGGCGATCACGCACACGCCCTCGGTGGCCGGCAGCAGTTCAAGCAGTGCGGTTTGGGTCAGCAACAGGTGTACGCCGCTGTCCTTGAGCATGTAGGCCAGGCGTTCGGCGGGGTAATCCGGGTCGAGCGGCACATAGGCGCCACCGGCCTTGATGATTGCCAACAGGCCAATCAGCAGCTGCGGCGAACGCTCGGCGGCGATGGCCACGCACACATCCGGGCCGACGCCTTTGTCGCGCAGGTAGTGAGCCAGGCGGTTGGCCTGGGTGTGCAGTTGGGCGAAGGTCAGG
This sequence comes from Pseudomonas sp. ChxA, assembly GCF_030263855.1. Classification (NCBI taxonomy): domain Bacteria; kingdom Pseudomonadati; phylum Pseudomonadota; class Gammaproteobacteria; order Pseudomonadales; family Pseudomonadaceae; genus Pseudomonas; species Pseudomonas sp. ChxA. Next base: position 2,117,255 of record NZ_JARPMK010000001.1, on the reverse strand, counting down.
CTGCCGCCTTGCCAGACCAGCGCGGTGTGGTCCGAAGTCTGTTGGCCGAGCAATTCGGGCAGCCACTGCTGGGCCGGGGCACACGGGGCTTCGCTCCAGGGTTGCTGCTCGTCTGCGTGCATCAGCTTGAGGTCGCCGATGGCGTGCTGCGGCTGCTCGCACACCGCTTGCAGCAGGCTGACAAAATGCTCAGCCAGACGCTGGATGGTCGTGCTGTCGAACAGCTCATCGGCGTAGTCGAACGCCAGGCTCAAGCGCCCGTTGCGGTCTTCTTCAGTGTGCAGTTGCAGGTCGAACTTGGCTTCGCGGCTATGCCATGGCAGCTCATCGGCAAGCATGCCCGGCAAGCGGCGCAAGGCGCTCAGGTCGCGTTGCTGGTGGTTGAACATGACCTGGAACAGGCCTTGTTCGCGCGCTTGGGGGAACGCTTCCAGCAGTTGTTCGAAGGGCAGGTCCTGGTGGGCCTGGGCACCCAGTGCAGCCTGGCGCGTGGCAGCCAACAGCTGATTGAATGGCAGGCGCCCGTCCAGCTCAACGCGCAACACCAAGGTGTTGATGAAGAAGCCAATCAGGCCTTGGGTTTCCTGGCGCGGGCGGTTGGCGTTGGGCACGCCGATGCGAATATCGCGCTGGCCGCTGTAGCGGTAGAGCAGGCTCTGGAACGCCGCCAGCAACAACATGAACGGTGTGGAATCGTGAGCTTGCGCGGCCTGGCGAATGGCTTCGCTGAGCGTCGCGTTCAAGCGCACGCTATGGCGCGAGGCACTGTGGGAATGCTGCGCAGAGCGTGGATGGTCGGTGGCCAGGCTCAGAGCCGGGTGCTCATCACCCAATTGCGCCTTCCAATACGCCAATTGCCGCTGGCCTTCGCCTTCGGCCAGCCATTGGTGCTGCCAACTGCCGTAATCGGCGTATTGCAGGGCCAGTGGTGGCAGCTCCAGGGTTTGGCCTTGGGTTGCGGCGGCATACAGACGCGAGAATTCGTCGAGCAGAATGTTCAGCGACCAACCGTCGGCGATGATGTGATGCAAGGTCACCAGCAGTTGGTGATCTTCATCGTCCAGGCGCACCAGCGTCACCCACAGCAACGGGCCTTTTTCCAGGTCGAACTGGGTGCGCGCATCGTCTTCACGGATCTGCTGCGCGCGGGCTTCGCGTTCGGCAGTTGGCAGGTCGCTGAGGTCGATCACTTGCAGCTCGAAACCGGTGTTGACATCGACGCGCTGGAAGGCTTGGCCATCGCGCTCATAGAAGCGTGTGCGCAAGGCTTCGTGGCGCTGGATCAACTGCTGGAAGCTCGTGCGCACCGCATCTTCGTCCAGCTCGCCGCGCAACCGCAGGGCGCCGGGGATGGTGTAGGCGCTGCTGTGCGGGTCCAGTTGCCAGGTGATCCACAGGCGGTTCTGTGCCAGGGATTGCGGCAGGTCGTCCTGGCGTGACAAGGCCTGGATCGCGCCTTGGGCAATGCCGCCGTCTTGCTGCAACTGCGCCACATTGGCGGCGAACGCCGAGAGCGTCGGCGCTTCGAACAGCAGGCGCAGGTTCAGCTCCAGGCCCAGGGTTTCACGCAGGCGCGCGACCACCTGGGTGGCGGTGATGGAATTACCGCCAAGCAGGAAGAAGTGATCATCGGCGGCCACCGTTGCAACCTGCAACTGCTCGCACCAGATCGCTGCAATCTGCTTTTGCAGCTCGGACTCAAGCAGCGTGTCACTGGCCTGGGCTTGCAGATTCGGGAACTGCGCATAGCTGTCGAGGCTGCCATCGGCATGACGCAGCGCGCACGCCGAACGCTGCACCTTGCCGCTGGAGGTCTTGGGCAAGCCGCCGGGGTTGAGCAACACCACCACGCTCGGGGCTTCTTGATAAGCCTCGGCCACCGCTTGGCGAATCGCCTTGATCAAGGCCTCGGGCGGCAGGATTTTTTGCACGCTGCGGCTGATTTCTGCGGCAATGCCAATGCATTCCAGGCCCTGGTCCTGCACGGCAAAGACGGCGACACGGCCCTTGCGCACCACTTCGACTTCGCGCTCGACGGTCTGCTCGATGTCTTGGGGATACAGGTTGTGGCCGCGCACGATCAGCAGGTCTTTGAGGCGACCGGTAATGTACACCTCGCCGTCACGGATAAAGCCCAGGTCGCCGGTGCGCAGCCAGGTCCGATCTGCGTGTTGTACAAAGGTCTTGGCGCTGGCCTCGGGGTTGCGCCAGTAGCCGTGGGCAATGCTCGGGCCGGCGGCCCAGAGTTCGCCGACACGGTTGTCGGGCAGTTCGGTGAGGGTGTGCGGATCGGCGATCAGCACCGCGTGTTCCGGCTGGCTCGTGCCGCAACTCATGATCGCGCTGCCCTGCCCCGGTTCGGCACGGTTGGCGGCCAGTGCCTGCTCATCCACACGCAACGCGGGGATGCCTTGACCACGGGTGCCACCGGCGACAAACAAAGTCGCCTCGGCCAGCCCGTAGGAGGCGAAGAAATTATTCGGGGTGAAACCACAGACGGCAAACTTCTCGGCGAAGCGCTCCAGGGTGTCGAGGCGGATTGGCTCGGAGCCCGAATACGCCACGCGCCACCGGCTCAAGTCCAGGCGTTCCAGCGCAGTTTCACTGACCCGCTCACTGCACAGCCGATAGGCGAAATCCGGCCCGCCGCTGATGGTGCCGCTGTATTCGCTGATCGCTTCCAGCCAGCGCAATGGCCGGCCGAGGAAGTACGCCGGCGACATCAGCACACACGGCACGCCACTGAAGATCGGCTGCAGCAAACCGCCGATCAGGCCCATGTCGTGGTACAGCGGCAGCCAGCTGACGATCACGTCATCCGGGTTCAGATCAATGCCGAAGCCGCGACGGATCAGCACTTCGTTGGCCACCAAGTTGCCGTGGCTGACTTGCACGCCCTTGGGTAGCGCGGTGGAACCTGAGGTGTATTGCAGGAAGGCGATATCGTCCGCTTGCAGCTCGGGCTCGACCCAATGGTTGGCAGGCTGCAGGGTATCGACGCTCAACACCGGTGGTGCGTTTTCGATCTGCGCCAGGCCGTCCTCCAGGCTGGCGATGGTCAACAGCAAGCGCGGCTCGGCATCGCTGATGATCGACAGCAGGCGCTCCTGATGATGGCGCTTGGTCGACTCCGGCGGATAGGCCGGCACCGCGATAACCCCGGCGTACAGGCAACCAAAGAACGCCGCGACGTAATCCGGGCCGCTGGGGAACAACAGCACCGCGCGGTCGCCCAACGCCGCATTGGCCTGCAAAGCGGCGGCAATGGTGCGGGCGCGCTGGTCGAGGTCGCGGTAACTGAGCACAACGCTGTCGGCGGCGGATTCGGCAAGGAAGCGCAGGGCCACCTGGTCCGGAGTCTGCGCGGCGCGGCGTTGGAGGGACTGGACCAGGGTGCGGGGAAGTTCGAAGGCGTCCATCATGGGGTTCCTGCCTGAAATCGGCTTACGGGAAAATCGGGAATTAGGGCCGTGCTAAACGGCAGCCAGTTGGCGCGCCACATCGTTGCGCCAGCGGGCCAGGTGCTCGTCGGCATAGCGACGCAGGCAGCGCAGCACCGCGCTTTCGTGCTGCACGAGGAAGAAGTGGTGGCCGTCGAACATGTCCAGGGAAAAGCCGCTGGCGGCATCCAGCTGCCAGTCGAGCAACTGGTCGGCGCGCACACTGTCCTGCTTGCCGCCAAACACATGGATCGGCATGCCCAGTGGCGCGCGCTCGCCATAGGTGAAGCTGCCGCACAGCAGGAAGTCGGCGCGCAGAATCGGCAGCATCAACTGCATCAACTCCGGGTTGGCCAGCGCCTCTTCGGTGGTGCCCTGCAGTTCGCGCAGGCGGGCGATCAGTTGTTCATCGGTCTTTTCGATGGCGTATTCGCTCACATCGCGGCGCGCCGGGCCGGCCGTACCGGAGGCAAATAACGCCAGCGGCGCGGGCAGATTCCGTGCCTTCAGGGCATGCGCCAGTTCAAATGCCAGCAGGCCGCCCAGGCTGTGGCCGAACAGTGCATAGGGAGCATTAAGGCCGCCCAGGTCACGCCCGATCTCGTCGGCAAGCTGCGCCGCCAAGGCTTTGATATCGCGCTGCAACGGCTCATCCATGCGCATGCCGCGACCCGGCAATTCCAGCGGGTACACCTGCAACCACTCAGGCAGCGCCCGGCGCCAGCGTGCATAGACCATCGCGCTGGCACCCGAATAGGGCAGGCAGAACAGGCGCAATCGCGTGGAAACACTCATTGATTGAGGTCTCCAAACTGAAACACGCTGCCTGCACGATAAAAACCCATTTCGCCCTCCTGCGGGTGCTGATCCTTGGCCGTTTGCTAACGGACCTGTCACCCAGAAGAACGGACGGCCCCGACAAATAATTAGTCGCCGGGGGCGAGCGAGACGTAGTTCACAGCGACCAAGAAAGCATAAGATTAGTTCGTCTTCTCATTTGACAATCATTATCATTCAGCATAATTTGTTGCCCGATGTGTAGGAGGCCTCAGCAAGGACGCCCTCCCCTAACTCTTTCGCGACAAGGTGATTTCCATGACGGAACAAGTATCCACAGGCAGGTGTGATTCACCCCTTTTGCAGGCATTCGTCGACAATCGACTTATTTTGGTAAAGATCGCCGCCCGTATTACCGGCTGCCGCTCGCGTGCCGAGGACGTTGTGCAGGACGCCTACTTCCGACTGCAATCGGCGCCGACCATCACCTCGTCGTTCAAGGCTCAACTGAGTTATCTGTTCCAGATCGTGCGCAACCTGGCGATCGATCACTACCGCAAGCAGGCCCTGGAGCTCAAATATTCGGGGACGGAAGAGGAAGGCTTGAATGTGGTCATTCACGGCGCTTCACCGGAAACCTCGCATATCAACTTCAACACCCTGGAAAACATCGCCGACGCCCTGACGGAGCTGCCCCAGCGCACCCGCTACGCGTTCGAGATGTACCGCCTGCACGGCGTGCCGCAAAAGGACATCGCCAAGGAGTTAGGCGTCTCCCCAACCCTGGTGAACTTCATGATTCGCGACGCGCTGGTGCATTGCCGCAAGGTGTCGGGCAGCCATAGCGATACGTTTGCACGCAGGGTGTAAAGCTGTAGGGATATGTGGCCACCTGGCTTGTTGTGGCGAGCAAACTTGTTGTGGCGAGCAGGCTTATTGTGGCGAGCAGGCTTGCCCTGCGTTGGGCTGCGAAGCGGCCCTAAAACCGGACATTCGGTCCTAATTGGAAGAACGCGGTGGCCTTATTGGGGCCGCTTCGCGCCCCAGCGCAGGACAAGCCTGCTCGCCACAACAAGCCAAGTGGCCACAACAAGCCTGCTTGCCACAACAAACCTGCTCAACGCAGATAATCAGGGCACCGGCATCACATCAATGCGATACGGCTCGAAGATCTTCAACATCTCCCCGCTCTCACGCAGGTGCTTGAGCAGCTCGGCAAACGCCGCGCCGGTGATCGGCGCTTTGGGCCGTACCAGCGCGTAGTGGTGATACACCTGGTCAATCCGCTCCGAGACCAGAAATTGCCCGGCCATGTCAGCATTACGCACCATGAAATCGCTCAGGAACGAACGCGTGACCAGCGCAATATCGGCACGCCCGCGCGCCACCATCAGCAGGTTGCTGTCATGGGAGTAGGTCAACGTGGCGTTGAAGTGTTCGGCCATGTTCTTGGGGTCGGGGTTGAAGCCGGCAAAAGCGTAGTGATAACCGCTGAATACCGCCAGGCGCTTACCGGCGAGGTCGGTGAAATAGCTTTGGTCGCGGCCGGGCTCACGCTGGGCGACGAATATTTCTGCATCTTCCAGGCCCATGTCCACGCTGGTGTGGGGAATATTCTGCCAACCCCAGTCGGGGTTCTCGAAGATCGCCATATCGACCCGGCCTTGCTCAAAATCGCGAAAACGCCGCGGAATCGAGGTAGGCACCAGCACAAACACGTAGTCGCCTTGTGAAGCATTCAGGGCTTCCACCAGTTGCGGCAACAAACCGGTGTCGGCGCCCTGCTCTGGCCGAACGGTGTAGGGCGGGAAGTGCGCGGCGCCGATCCTGACCAATTGCGCGGCCGACGCCGGCAGCCACCACGCGGTGCCCAGTGCCCATATAGTCAGTCCTGCAGCCAGCCGCCATGGCGAAAACATTGAGGCACACACCGTTTAACACTCTGATGGCAATAAGCTAGGCGTTTTTGTCAGGTGAGACAACTTTCCATCGGCAAATTAATAGCTTGCGCCTCAATCGGCTTTAAGCACCATCAACAGCGCTTCCTCGGCGAGCTGCTCAAGGGTCAGGCTGCCTTCGGCGCGAAACCAGGTGGTGGTCCAGGACAAAGCGCCAGTCAGGAAGCGCCGGGTAATAAACACATCGCCCCGGATGTAACCCGCCGCCTTGGCCTCGCCCAACACCTGCAACCAGATGTCCTCATACACATCGCGCAGCGCCAGCACCTGGGCCTGGCCCTCGGCCGACAGTGAACGCCATTCGTAGACCAGCACCGCCATGGCCTCGCCACTGCCGCCCATGATCGACTGCAACTCGCAGCGGATCAGCGCCAGCACGCGCTCACGCACGTTGCTGGCCTCTTCAAGTGATGCGCGCATCATCGCGGTGTTGTAGTGAATGGTTTCCTCCATCACCGCACGCAGGATCTCGTCCTTGCTCTTGAAGTGATGAAAGATACTGCCGGACTGAATGCCCACGGCACTGGCCAGGTCACGCACGGTGGTGCGCTCGAAACCCTTGTTGCGAAACAGGTGAGCCGCGGTTTGCAGCAACTTGCCACGGGCACTGTCGGGGTCGGTCAACTGGCCGCCGTCGACCATGGTGCGCATCACCCGCAGGGCTTTTTGCTCATCCATGCTGCTCTCCTTGATCTCTACTGACGTCTTGGGCGGCAATTTAGGCCGTGGCCGCCAGCCAAGCAAGCGCTTGGGCAAAACTTATCTCAACCGTTTACAAACCAAGCGCTTGCTTGGTAGTCTCGACGCCAGCCATTCGAGGAAGGATTTCTCATGAGCAAGACGGTTCGTATCGGCTGCGCCAGCGCCTTCTGGGGCGACACCTGCACGGCTGCCGCCCAATTGGTGCACGGCGGCGCCCTGGATTACCTGGTGTTTGACTACCTGGCGGAAGTCACGATGTCGATTCTTGCCGGTGCGCGGATGAAAGATCCCCAGGCCGGTTACGCCACGGATTTCGTCGAGGTGCTCACGCCGTTGCTGGGCGATATCCAGCGCCAGGGCATCCGCGTGATCAGCAACGCCGGCGGCATCCACCCGCACGCCTGCGCCGCCGCCCTGCAAGCGGCCTGCGACAAGGCCAGTGTGCCGCTGAAAATCGCCGTGCTGCTGGGCGACGACCTGCAACCTCAACTCAAGCAACTACAAGGCGTGCGCGATATGTTCCACGGTGCGCCCCTGCCGCCGGTGTGCGTCTCGGCCAACGCCTACCTCGGCGCACCCGGCATTGTCCAGGCACTGGCGCTGGGCGCCGATATTGTGATTACCGGGCGCGTGGTCGACAGCGCCGTGGTCAGCGCCGCGTTGGTGCATGAATTCAACTGGTCGTGGCAGGACTACGACCGCCTCGCTCAAGCTGCGCTCGCCGGGCATATCATCGAATGCGGCGCGCAGTGCAGTGGCGGTAACTTCACCGATTGGCGCGATGTACCGGACTACGAGCACATCGGCTTTCCCATCGTCGAGGTCAGCGCCGACGGCCAATTCAGCGTGAATAAAGTCGCCGGCACCGGCGGGCTGATCAGCGAACTCAGCGTGGCCGAACAGTTGCTGTATGAAATCGGCGACCCGCGCGCTTATTTACTGCCCGATGTGATCTGCGATTTCAGCCAGGTCAACCTGCAGCAGCACGGCCTAAACTGCGTGCGCCTGCACGGCGCCAAAGGTTTGCAGCCCACCGACCAGTACAAGGTCAGCGCCACTTACCCCGACGGTTTCCGCTGCACCGCCAGTTGCCTGATCGCCGGTATCGACGCGGTGGCCAAAGCCGAGCGAGTCAGCCAGGCGATCATCAACAAGACCTCGGAGCTGTTCAGCCAACGTGGCTGGGCGCCTTTCACCGAGGTCAATATCGAACTGCTTGGCAGCGAAGCCACCTACGGCGCCCACGCCCAGCGCCAGGATTGCCGCGAGGTGGTGGTGAAATTGGCGGTACGCCATCCGAGCAAACAGGCCTTGGTGCTGTTCGCCCGCGAGATCGCCCAGGCGGCGACCGGCATGGCACCCGGTTTGACCGGCATTGTCGGCGGGCGACCGACGGTGTACCCGCTGATTCGGCTGTTTTCATTCCTGATCGACAAATCATCCTGTACACCACTGGTCGACTTCCAAGGCGTGTGTCACGCCGTTGCGTTGCCTTCATCAGCCCCGATGCGCACACCCGACGCGCCGATTGATCCACCCAAACCCGAAGGCCGTGCCGACGCCAGTGTGCCCTTGGTGAAACTGGCCGTGGCGCGCTCTGGCGACAAGGGCAACCACAGCAATATTGGGGTGATCGCCCGCCAGCCCGAGTACCTGTCATGGATCGCCGAAGCACTCACGCCGGAGGTGATCGTCGACTGGATGAGCCATGTGCTCGACCCACTTCACGGCCGTGTCGAGCGCTGGTACTTGCCCGGCAGCCACAGCTTGAATTTCCTGCTGGAAAACGCCTTGGGCGGCGGCGGCATCGCCAGCCTGCGCATCGACCCGCAAGGCAAGGCCTTCGCCCAGCAGTTACTGGAAATCCCCATCGCCGTGCCGCAACACATCGCCGATCAACTCTCCTAAAGGACCGTCGCCATGGCCTTCGACTCGATCTTCAAAGCCGACCTGTTCCAGGGGCACACCGTGATTGTGACCGGCGGCGGCAGTGGCATTGGTCGCTGCACCGCCCATGAACTGGCGGCCCTTGGCGCCAGCGTGATACTGGTGGGGCGCAAGCCGCAAAAACTGCAAACCGTGGCAACGGAAATCGCCGAAGACGGCGGCACTGCACACTGGCAAGCCTGTGATATTCGCGATGAAGAGGCCGTGAAAGCATTGGTCACGCAGATCATCCGCGAGCACGGGCCGATCCATGGGTTGGTGAACAACGCCGGCGGCCAATACCCATCGCCACTGGCGTCGATCAATCAAAAAGGCTTTGAAACCGTGCTGCGCACCAACCTGGTCGGCGGTTTCCTGATGGCCCGTGAAGTGTTCAACCAGTCGATGAGCAAACACGGCGGCGCCATCGTCAACATGCTCGCCGACATGTGGGGCGGCATGCCCGGCATGGGCCACTCGGGTGCCGCACGCTCAGGCATGGACAACTTTACCAAGACCGCCGCTTTCGAATGGGGTTACGCCGGTGTACGCGTCAACGCCGTGGCGCCGGGCTGGATTGCGTCCAGCGGCATGGACACCTACGAAGGCGCGTTCAAGGCAGTGATCCCCACCCTGCGTGAGCACGTGCCGCTCAAGCGCATCGGCACCGAATCGGAAGTCAGCGCGGCCATCGTGTTTTTGCTCAGCCCCGCCGCCGCGTTTATCAGCGGTAGTACCTTGCGCATCGACGGCGCCGCCAGCCTGGGCAGCCGCGCCTGGCCGCTGCACAAGGCGCAGCCGCCGAGCGAGCCGTTCAACGGTTTCCACCGCGCGTATTTGCCCGATGTGCTGAAGACGGAGCAATAAACCATGCCGGTGATTGAAAGCCTGATCGACGCCCACAGCCCACAGTTCGCGCAGAACCGCGCGGCGATGCTGGCCGCCATCGCGCAATTGCAGCAGTTGGAGCAGGCCCTGCTGAACAAGGCGCAGGAAGCCAAACCCAAGTTCGACAAACGCGGCCAACTGTTGCCCCGCGAGCGCCTCAACCTGCTGCTGGACCCCGGCGCGCCGTTTCTGGAATTGGCCAGCCTGGCCGGCTACAAACTCCACGATGACAAAGACGGCAGCGCGGCCGGTGGCGGCTTGATTGCCGGTATCGGCTACGTCAGCGGCGTGCGCATGCTGGTGGTGGCCAACAACAGCGCGATCAAGGGCGGCACCATTTCGCCGTCCGGCCTGAAAAAGTCCCTGCGCCTGCAACAGATCGCCATGGAAAACAAACTGCCGGTGGTGACCCTGGCCGAAAGCGGCGGTGCCAACCTCAATTACGCAGCGGAGATTTTCGTCGAAGGCGCACGCAGCTTTGCCAACCAGGCACGCATGTCGGCCATGGGCTTGCCGCAGATCACCGTGGTACACGGCTCGGCCACGGCGGGCGGCGCGTATCAACCGGGGCTGTCGGATTACGTGGTGGTGGTGCGCGGCAAGGCCAAGCTGTTTTTGGCCGGGCCGCCGCTGCTCAAGGCCGCCACCGGCGAAGTGGCTACCGATGAGGAATTGGGCGGCGCCGAGATGCACGCGCAAACCGCCGGCACGGCCGAGTACCTGGCAGAAAACGATGCCGACGGCGTGCGCATCGTGCGCGAAATCGTCAGCCTGCTGCCTTGGGATGATCGCCTGTCACCCGCTCCACAACGAGCTTACAAGGAGCCGCTGTATCCTATCGACGAGTTGTTGGGGTTGATCCCAAGTGACCCGAAAAAACCCTACGACGTGCGCGAAATTCTCGCACGCCTGGCCGACGGCTCGCACTTTCTGGAGTTCAAAGGCGAGTTCGACGCCCACACCGTCTGCGGCCACTTGCATATCCAGGGCCGCGCCGTCGGTGTGATCGGCAACAACGGCCCCATCACCCCCAAGGGCGCGAGCAAGGCGGCGCAATTTATCCAACTGTGCGACCAGAGCCGCACGCCGCTGCTATTCCTGCACAACACCACCGGTTTTATGGTCGGCACCGAGTCGGAGCAACAAGGCGTGATCAAGCACGGCGCGAAGATGATCCAGGCGGTGGCCAATGCACGGGTGCCTAAACTCACGGTAGTGGTCGGCGGCTCATATGGCGCGGGCAACTATGCGATGTGCGGCCGGGGCCTGGACCCACGCTTTATCTTTGCCTGGCCCAACAGCCGCACGGCGGTGATGGGCGGCGCGCAGGCGGGCAAGGTGCTGCGCATCGTGACTGAGGCCAAGCAGTTGAAAGACGGTCTGGTGCCTGACCCCAAGGTGCTGGACATGCTCGAACAGGTCACCGCGCAGAAACTCGACAGCCAGTCCACCGCGCTGTATGGCAGCGCCAACCTGTGGGACGACGGGCTGATAGATCCACGCGATACCCGCACGCTATTAGGGTTCTTGCTGGACATCTGCCATGAGGCCGAGGTGCGCCAACTGCAGCCCAACAGCTTTGGTGTAGCGCGCTGATCGTTCCCACGCTCCGCGTGGTAACGCAGCCAAGGACGCTTCGCGTCCCAACAAGGAGAACAACAACAATGATCTTCACCCAGGAACACCAGGAACTGCGCCGCACCGTACGTGCCTTCGTCGACCGCGAAATCAACCCGCACGTGGACGAATGGGAAAAAGCCGGGCGTTTTCCCATTCACGAGATCTTCCGCAAGGCCGGCGACCTCGGCCTGCTGGGCATTTCCAAGCCGGAACAATTTGGCGGCATGGGCCTGGACTACAGCTACTCCATCGTCGCCGCCGAAGAGTTCGGCACCATCCGCTGCGGTGGCATCCCGATGTCCATCGGCGTGCAGACCGACATGTGCACGCCCGCCCTCGCCCGCTTCGGCTCCGATGAACTGCGCGACGAATTCCTGCGCCCGGCCATCAGCGGCGAGCAAGTGGGTTGCATCGGCGTCTCGGAAACCGGCGCCGGCTCCGACGTGGCGGGGCTTAAAACCCACGCGCGCAAGGACGGCGACGACTACGTGATCAACGGCAGCAAAATGTGGATCACCAACTCGCCCAGCGCCGACTTTATCTGCCTGCTGGCCAACACCTCCGACGACAAGCCGCATATCAACAAATCGCTGATCATGGTGCCGATGACCACCCCAGGCATCAGCGTCAGCCCGCCACTGGAAAAGCTCGGCATGCACAGCTCCGAGACCGCCCAAGTGTTTTTCGACGGTGTGCGCGTGCCGCAACGCAACCGCATCGGCCACGAAGGCGCGGGGTTCATGATGCAAATGCTGCAGTTCCAGGAAGAACGCCTGTTCGGCGCGGCCAATATGATCAAGGGCCTGGAGCACTGCATCGACAGCACCATCGAATACTGCAAAGAGCGCCAGACCTTCGGCAAGGCGCTGATCGACAACCAGGTCATCCACTTTCGCCTGGCCGAGCTGTCCACCGAAATCGAATGCCTGCGCGCCTTGGTCTACCAGGCCACCGAGCAATACATCAAAGGCCAGGATGTGACTCGCCTGGCTTCCATGGCCAAACTCAAGGCCGGGCGCCTTGGCCGTGAGGTCAGCGACAGTTGCCTGCAATACTGGGGCGGCATGGGCTTTATGTGGGACAACCCGGTGGCCCGCGCCTACCGTGATGTGCGGCTGGTATCGATCGGCGGCGGCGCCGATGAAATCATGCTGGGCATCATCTGCAAATTGATGGGCACGCTGCCCGGGAAAAAATCATGAACACCCTGCTGCTCGAACCGCATAACGGCGTGCTGCACATCACTCTTAACCGTCCGGCCAGCCGTAATGCGATGAGCCTGGAGATGGTCAACGAACTGCACGCGGTATTGGCACAGTTGGACAGCCAGGTGCGCGCCGTGGTGATCAGCGGCGCCGGTGGGCACTTCTGTGCCGGGGCGGATGTGAAAGACATGGTCATGGCGGGCGGGCAGTTGCAGGCACTGAACCGCGCGTTCGGCACCCTGCTGCAAGCAGTCGAGGCCGTGCCGCAAGTGGTGATCGTGGTGCTGCAAGGCGCGGTGCTGGGCGGCGGGTTTGGGCTGGCGTGCGTCAGTGATATCGCGATTGCCGACCACCAGGCACAGTTCGGCCTGCCGGAGACCAGCCTGGGGTTGTTGCCGGCGCAGATTGCGCCGTTTGTGGTCAAGCGTATCGGGTTGACCCAGGCACGGCGGCTGGCGCTGACGGCGGCGCGGTTTGATGGGGTTGAGGCTGAGCGATTGGGCTTGGTGCACTACGTCGAGCGCGATGCACAAGCATTGGCGGAACGATTGGATGAGGTGCTGGGGCAGGTGTTGCGCTGTGCGCCGGGGGCGAATGCGCGGACTAAAGCGCTGTTGCTCGCCAGTGTGGAACAGCCGGTCGGTCCACTGTTGGATCAGGCCGCGCAGTGGTTTGCCGAGGCGGTGACGAGTGAGGAAGGGATTGAGGGGACGCAGGCGTTTGTACAGAAGCGTAAGCCTGGGTGGTGCAAATGACGCTATCGCAGGCAAGCCAGCTCCCACAAGGGGAATGCATTTCAAACTGTGGGAGCTGGCTTGTCGGGTCGCCGCATCGCTGCGATGAGGGCCGAACATTCACCCAATGTGCCAAGGGATAAACCCATGCCTGCCTTCACCAAAATCCTGATCGCCAACCGCGGCGAAATCGCCTGCCGCATACAGCGCACCGCCCAAGCCCTGGGCTACCGCACCGTCGCCGTCTACAGCGACGCCGACGCCCAGGCCCTGCACGTGCAAATGGCCGACGAAGCTGTGCACATCGGCCCCGCGCCAGTGCAGCAGTCGTACCTCGACATCGCGGCCATCCTCGACGCCGCCAGACGCACAGGCGCCGACGCCATCCACCCCGGCTATGGCTTCCTCTCTGAAAACGCTGGGTTCGCCCAAGCCTGCCTGGACGCCAGCCTCACCTTCATCGGCCCCAGCGTTGCCGCCATCGAGCTGATGGGCAGCAAACGCCAGTCCAAACTCGCCATGCTCGAGGCGGGTGTGCCGTGCATCGCCGGTTACCAAGGCAATGCCCAGGATGACGCGACCTTGCAGCAAGAGGCTGAGCGCATCGGCTACCCGCTGATGATCAAAGCCAGTGCCGGCGGTGGCGGGCGTGGCATGCGCCTGGTCCACGACGCCAGCCGATTGCTCGACCAACTGCGCACCGCCCGCTCCGAAGCCCTCAACGCGTTTGGCAGTGACGAACTGATTCTCGAACAGGCGTTGATTGACCCGCGCCATGTCGAGATCCAACTGTTCGGCGACAGCCACGGCCACCTCATCTACCTGGGCGAACGCGACTGCTCGATCCAGCGCCGCCACCAGAAAGTCATCGAAGAAGCGCCCTGCCCGGTGATGACACCTGCGCTGCGCCAAGCCATGGGCGAAGCGGCGCTGAAGGCCGGGCGTGCGGTCAATTACGTCGGCGCCGGCACGGTGGAGTTCCTGCTTGACCGCAATGGCCACTTCTACTTCCTGGAAATGAACACCCGCCTGCAAGTGGAGCACCCGGTCACCGAACTGGTCACGGGGTTGGACTTGGTTGAGTTGCAACTGAACATCGCCGCCGGCGAACCGCTGCCATTGCAACAGGCCGACGTGACCCTGACCGGCCACGCCATGGAAGTGCGCCTATACGCCGAAGACCCGGCCCACGGTTTTTTGCCGCAAACCGGCGACGTGCTGCGCTGGGAACCGGCTGGCGGCGTACGCATCGACCATGGCGTGCTGGAAGGCCAACGTATCAGCCCGTTCTATGACGCGATGCTGGGCAAAATCATCGCCCACGGCGCCACCCGCGAAGAGGCCCGGCGCAAATTGCTGCGCGCAGTGCAAGACACGGTGTTGCTGGGCGTCACCACCAACCAGGGTTTGCTGGTCGACCTGCTCAAGCGGGCGGACTTTATCGCAGGTGAGTTCAGCACCGGGTTTATCGCCGAGCACTTCCATGACATCCCGCGTCACGTCGCGACGGATGAGCAGCTTGCCCTGGCCGCCGCGCTGTTTTACCAACACAGCGCCAGCGCCCACCGCCAAGGCTTGTCGGGATGGCGCAACAATGCACCCTGGCGCTATCGCCTGGCGGTGAACGACGAGGTGCGGGACCTTGACGTCAGTGTACTGGAGGGCAACCACCTGCACGCCAACGGCATCGAGGTCCGCGACCTGACCACCGATGGCCGCTGGGCCACGCTGGTTATCGACGGGATCCGCCGTCGCCTGCCCTACCACTTGGACGACACTCAACTCTGGCTGCCGGGCGTGAAGATCGTCAACCGCACCCAACACGTCGCCAGCCGCCAGGCCGACGCCAGCACCGGCATCGTCAAGGCGCCGATGGATGGCGCGATTGTCGATATCCGCGTGAGCGCTGGTGAAATCGTCAGCAAAGGCCAACTGCTGCTGGTGCTCGAAGCGATGAAAATGGAGCATCCGCTGACAGCCGGCATCGACGGTGTGATCAAGGGCGTGCAGGTCGTCGCAGGTGATCAAGTGCGTAATCGCCAGGTTTTACTGGAGATCGAATAACACCCTAGGCGGAACTACACGGCCCAGCTACGCTCTATCCCCATCAGGAAAGGACGAGTACGGGAACCTGCACGATGCCCCATTGGCTGATTATTGACCTTGAAGCCACAACGGATGAAGGCGGCTGGCCCGTGACAGAGATGGAAGTCATCGAGATCGGCGCCAGCCTGGTGAACCGCCAGGGCCGCGAACTGGATCACTTCCAGCGCTTCGTGCGGCCGCTGCGCCGCCCCTTGCTGACGCCGTTCTGTCGCCAACTCACGCATATCACCCAGGCCAACATCGACGCGGCGGCGCCGATCACCGAGGTGTGGCCACTGTTCGAGCGTTGGCTGGGCCAGCATCAAGCGCGCCTGGAAGGCTGGGCCAGCTGGGGCGACTACGACCGCGCGCAGCTTGAACTCGAATGGCAACGCCATGGCCTGACCAGCGCGCTCACCCAAACTGCGCATGTGAACCTCAAGCAGCGCTTCGCCAAGGCCCGGCGCCTGGACAAGCCCTTGGGGCTCAACGGTGCGCTGCAATTGGCGGGGATGCAGTTCCATGGCCAGCAACATCGGGCACTCGAAGACGCGCGCAATACCGCACGCCTGCTACCGTTGATTTTGCCGGTCTAGGCAGCTCCCCTGGCCTTGGGCATACTGGCCGACCTTTCCAGACCCTTTTCCGAGGATTCACCCATGTTCAAAGTCAACGAGTACTTCGACGGCACCGTCAAGTCGATCGCTTTCGGCACCGCAGAGGGCCCTGCGACCATCGGCGTGATGGCCCCGGGTGAATACGAATTCGGCACGGCCCAGCGTGAAATCATGCACGTGGTGTCCGGCGCCCTGTCCGTCAAGCTGCCAGACGCCAGCGACTGGGAAACCTTCGCCGCCGGCAGCCAGTTCAATGTGCCGGCCAACAGCAAGTTCCAGTTGAAGGTCGCCGTAGACACCGCTTACCTGTGCGAATACCGCGGCTAAGGGTTACAGCGCAAAAAAAATGCCCGTCTCGCAGGAGACGGGCATTTTTTATTCCAGGATCGTCACGGGCATTCCGACGGCTAATTCGCCGATGCCATCGTTGACCAGGTTCTGGCCGAACATCACGTCACCGCCCTGCTCACGGTAGGTCTTGAGTGTCGCCAGCGGTTCGCGGTCGGCGCTGCGCTCGCCGCTGGCCGGGTCGATGGTGGTGAGGATGCAGCGCGAGCACGACTTGACCACGCGAAACTCCACAGCGCCGATACGCAGGCGTTTCCAGCCATCTTCGGCGAAGGCCTCGCTGCCTTCAATCACCAGATTGGGACGGAAACGCAGCATTTCCATTGGGCGTCCGATGCGCTGGGATAAATCATCCAGGGAAGCCTGGCCGATCAGCAGCAAGGGGAAACCATCGGCAAAACCGACCTGGTCGTCGTCCTTGCCATAACCCGCTTCAGTGGTACGAGCACGGGTCAGTGGCACCTGCACCAGCCGTGTGGGCTTGCCGATAAAGTCACTGACCCAGGCCGCCGCCGCATCGCCGGCATCCGGCACACGCAGGGTGTCGCGCCATATCGTCACGCCGCGCAACTCGGCATCACTGCCTGGCAGCGCCACGTCCAGCGTGGCAAAGCCAGGCGAATTCAGGGTCAGGCCACCGGCGCTGTTCCACAACGCCGACAACTGGCTCATCTTCGCCACCGCCCGCTGGGTGAGGAATCGGCCGCTGGCTTCGTCCACCAGCATCCAGCGTCGATCCCCGTCCAGCCCGAGTTTATCCAGGCCGATGTGCTGCAAGGCTTCGGCCTTGCCGGACTTCAAGGGGTAACGGTACAGCGCGCTGAGACGAAGCATGGGCCTGCATTCCTGAGGGGGACAAAGCGCCACCCTATAGGACGGGACTTCCAGAATCAAAGGTCGCTGAAGCTGTTGTGACCGGTAAGCTTACTGTGGCGAGCAGGCTTGCCCTGCGTTGGGGCGCGCAGCGGTCCTGAAACCAGGCGCTTCGGATTTGCCTGAAGTTACGCGGTGTGTTTATTGGGGCTGCTTCGCAGCCCAACGCAGGGCAAGCCTGCTCGCCACAACAAGCCTGCTTGCCATAACAAGCCTGCCTGCCACAACCAGGCCTGCTTGCCATAACAAGACGGCCTGCCTGCCACAACAGGCTGCCTGCTCAGGCGGGCACTTCGTCCAACATCAAGCGCTGGCGCACCACATCTACCAGCTTGTCGGGCTGGAATTTGGACAGGAAGTTGTCGCAGCCGACCTTCTTGACCATCGAGTCGTTGAAGCTGCCCGACAGCGACGTGTGCAGCACCACGTAAAGGCCACGCAGGCGCGGGTCGTTGCGGATCTCGGTGGTCAGGCGGTAGCCGTCCATCTCGGGCATTTCGGCGTCGGTAAAGATCATCAGCAACTTGTCGGTCATGACCTGGCCGCTGTCGGCCCAGGCCTTGAGCATGTTCAGCGCCTTGAGGCCGTCGCTGGCAATGTGCATCTTCACGCCGAGTTGCCCTAGGGTGTCGCGCAATTGCGAGAGGGCCACGTTGGAGTCGTCCACCAGCAGCACTTCGCGGCCACGCGCGCGTTCCAGCACCGGGTCTTCAAGTTTTTCACGCGAGACTTTGGCGTTGTACGGCACGATTTCGGCGAGGACTTTCTCCACGTCGATGATCTCCACCAACTGGTCATCGACCTTGCTGATGGCCGTGAGGTAATGCTGACGCCCGGCGCTGGCCGGCGGCGGCAGGATGGCTTCCCAGTTCATGTTGACGATGCGGTCCACACCGCCCACCAGGAAGGCCTGCACCGAACGGTTGTACTCGGTGACGATAATCGTGCTGTTCGGCCCCGGCACCAGCGGGCGCATGCCGATGGCCTGGGACAGGTCAATGACCGGCAGGGTCTGGCCACGCAGGTTGACCACGCCGCACACAAACGGGTGACGCTGGGGCATCAGGGTCAACTTTGGCAGTTGCAGGACTTCCTGAACCTTGAACACGTTGATCGCAAACAGTTGCCGCCCGGCCAGGCGAAACATGAGGATCTCCAGGCGATTCTCACCCACCAGTTGCGTGCGTTGATCTACCGTGTCGAGAATGCCGGCCATTAAAAGCTCCTGATGTGGGATTGTGCAGCTCACTTAAGGCTGGTTATCGGCGGCAAGCGCCAGACCTTGACCCCGGTAAAATGCCATGTAAATTCATTGATGTCACACTGACATCATGGTTTACTGCAATCCGTCCTCCAAGCGGCAGTACAGCGACCTTGCGCGACATTCAAATCGACGTAGGGTTCCGCTGCGTAAGGGATTCCCCTATGCACAATCAGGCCCGACCTGATATTCGCGATATCTAATAGCCATTAATGTGACGCCATTCTCATTGCATGAATGGAGTCAGGCTTTTGTTTGCCATCCCAAGCCCTCGGCCCACGGGTCTTCCAGACTTATACGTGGCGGCAACCAAAGTTGTGCAAATGACCCGAATGACCAGGGCCTTCCACAGCTACTCGGCTCATTCAAGTAACGGTCCTACTGGAATTTCAGAAGCAGGCTACAGATCTCAGTCATATTTCGGCGGTAGTTTTACGCTATTCACCCGGTGCGGCATCTCATCACCCGACCTTATGTTGCGGAGACTTGCATGATGAATAGCGCAAACGAATGGCAAACTGCACTTCCAGAGTTTCTGCTGGAAGCCGAAAAGCTCTTGGCCAAGTCAGAAGAGTGCTTGCACCATTTACATCTGATTCGCAACGACAGCGATGCCATCGACTGCATGAAAACCAGCCTGGCCAAGCTGGCGGAAAAAGCCGAAGGCCTGGCCTTGCAGGCAATCAGCGAATTTTCCCGGCATATCCAATGCCTGATCGCCAACGCCGCCAGCCCCATGGAGCTGCATGACCAGGCACTGAATGCCCTGCATGACTGCCTGACGTTGCTGGCCTGGCAATTGGAGCTGATCGACATCCGCACCGGCGAACTGACGCTGGACGACAGCGAACAAACCACACTCATCGCGACCGTCACCTTGCAGATCCCGCAGAAAGACTTCACGCATAAACCACAACAGCGTGTCCATCACGTGTCTTGAAGGCTGACAAGGCCGTACTTGATCGTTGAGTTATCTAAAAACGACCGCGCCTTAAACGGTCGTCAATGATGCGTGGGCGCAATATATCAATTAGCCATCAACGCAATATCGATACAAACACCTTCGATTAATATAACTACGCACAGCAGACTGCGGACTCTTTGAACTACAGAGTCAGGTTCTACGGCGTTTGGCGGATATTAAACCGGCCAGAGTAAGGCGCCAGGCGACCAACGGTAATAGTGGTGGTACTATGCCCCGCTCGAAGTGACTCAACTTCATCATGTATAAAAAAACGTTCCGGCACCGCATTCCACACAGAGCCCTGTCAGCCGCCATGACCGGTCTTCCCGCAGCGAACCTTGATTGGCTCCATCCGCTATGTACGCCAGCCTGAAGTCACTCATCGCAAGGTCCGTGTCCCGCAGCAATGCACGCAGCAATGCCCGCCGCCTGGTCCTCGCCCTGTGCCTTTGCTCGCTCTTGGTCAGCTTGTGGGCCTACACCCGCTCAGCGCCCTTGCCCTTGCTGATACTGCTGCTCAACCTGGCCACGTTGCTGGTGGTGGGGCTGCAGCAGTGGCGCTCGCGCAAATCGATAAAGTTCCAGCCGCAGGAACTCGCCGACCGCCTGCTGCAAGTCCAGGAGAACGAACGCCACCGCCTCAGCCGCGAACTGCATGACGACATCGGCCAACTGCTGACCGCCGCCAAACTGCAAAGCGAATGGCTCAAGCGCCGCCTGCCCGACGATCTGCAAAGCCAATGCACGGTGTTATGCAATACCTTGAACGAAACCCTGGCCAAAGTGCGCGACGTGTCCGCCATCCTCAACCCGCGCCAATTGGCGAGCCTGGGCCTGGAAGCGAGCCTGCGCGCGCACCTGCTCAAGACCCTGGAAAACACTTCGGTGCACTGGAGCCTGGAATGCCAGCAGCGCCTGACCGGCATCCCGGAAGAAATGGCCGTGGCAGCCTTTCGCATCACCCAGGAAGCGGTGACCAATATGTTGCGCCATGCCCAGGCGCAGAATTTGCTGGTACGCCTGCAACGCCTGCCCGAAGGCCTGTCGCTGATGATCTGCGATGACGGCCTGGGCTTTTCACCGGCGCCCAACCCAAGCCTGGAAGGCCAACGGGGCATGGCCGGCATGAGCGAGCGTATCGACCAACTGGGTGGTGCGTTGTCTGTCAGCAGCCAGCCAGGCAAAGGCACGCGCATCGACGCGCTTTTCCCCTGGGCGCCCCGCGCCCTCGAACGGGCCAATTCCCCTAAGGTTCTCGAGTGACTTGCAACTTACTCCTGGTGGATGACCACGCACTGATCCGGGCCGGCGTACGCGCGCTGATCCAGGACATCCAAGGCTACAGCGTGATCGGCGAGGCCAGCGATGGCGCGCAATTGCTGGAAAAATTCAGCGCCCTGCAGCCGGATATCGTGCTGCTCGATCTGTCGATGAAATACACCAGCGGCCTCGACGCGCTACAGCAACTCAAGGCGGCCTACCCCAAAAGCAAGGTGCTGATCCTGTCGATGCACACCGACCCGGAGCTGATCATGCGCGCGCTGGAGTCCGGCGCCCATGGCTACCTGCTCAAGGACACCACTGCCAACGAGCTGGAACACGCCCTGCTGGCCTTGCGTAACAACGAGCGCTACCTGAGCCCTGCGATTGCCCACACGGTGATCAACCAGGCGCTGATCCGCAGCCAGGGGCCGATCTCCCCCGCCGCCGACAGCCACAACCTCACGGCGCGCCAGTTGGAGATCCTGCGCCTGATCGTGCGCGGCAAGTCCACCCGGGAAATCGCCCAGGGCCTGGGCTTGAGTATCAAAACGGTAGAGGCGCACCGCTCGCAGATCATGAAACGCCTGCAGATCTTCGACGTGGCGGGCCTGGTGTTATTCGCCGTTCGCGAGCAGATCATCAGCCTGGACGACTAACGGCGAGCCCAGCGGCAAATGCACGCGCAGGGCCTTGGGCAGCGCTGAAAAACGCAGGTCGTCGCCCTTCAACGGCTCGCCATCAAGGTTGATATACAGCCCTTCGGCCACCTTGATTTCGACCCATGGCAGGCGCGCGCGGACAAACATATTGTCCAGGCCCCAGCCATCACTCATCAGGGTCATCAGCGTGCCGACCACTTCCTGGGGCGCCGGCAGAATACTGATATCAAGCAAGCCATCATCGGCCAGCGCGCCGGGGCACAGCACATGCCCACCGCCCGCCTGGCGGCCGTTGCCGATGCCCAGCGCAAGCAAGTCGCCCTTCCAGTGAAAGCCCGGCCCTTCCAACTCGCCATACGCCGCCTTCAACTCGCTGAAACGCGACAGCCCGGTGAACAGATACGCCGCGCCACCCAGCACCTTTTTCAGGTCTTCGGAGGTATTTGCCGTGACTTGGCTGCCAAAGCCGCCGGTGGCCATATTCAGGAACATCTGCCCACCGGCCTGGCCGAGGTCGATGGCCCTGGGCGGCACATCCAGCAGCGCCAGCGCCCGTGCAGGCTCCAGCGGCACACCGGCGGCGCGGGCAAAGTCGTTGGCGGTGCCCAGCGGCATCAGCACCAGGCTGGCGTCGGTTTTGGCCAAGGCCATGGCCTCGGCCACATCGCGCAAGGTGCCGTCGCCACCGCCGGCGATCAAATGGGTATAGCCGTCGGCCAAGGCTTCATTGACCAGGCGCTGGGCATCGCCGCCCTCCCACGTCACCCGTACCGCCAGCTCCCAACCCTGCTCACGCCGGGCCTGCACGGCAGCGCGCACGTCCTCATTGAGGGCTTGCTTGCCGTGCAGGATCAACAGTGCTTTGGGGGTGGTCATGGGGGCATTCTCCAGGGTTCAAGGGTTCCTGAAGGATGTGGACCTTTGCCGAGAAGAAAAAAGCCATTCGCTTGAAAATTAATTCGTCGGCGGGTCAGGCCCGTTTCCAAGCCTGCGATTAAAACCGACTGCATCAAAATAAATGGTGCAGCGTCTACGGCTGGTGAGCCCTCAAAATTTTGGCTCAGGAGAGCCAGAATGAGATGCGCTTTTGATCGGGCTTGGTAATTTGGGGCGACGAACGTTATCGCAGGTTGAGTGGTGTGCATATCCGTTGCTGCGGTAACGGCGGCTTAGGGTTCCGCCCTTACGGCGGCTCACTTTTGGAAAGACCCAAAAGTAAGCAAAAGGTCTTCGCCCCAACACTCGGTGCCTCGCTATGGCTCGGCATGCCCGCAATCCGACAGTGATTTGGGGGGCCGCCGCGATGGGCCATCCTTGGCCCAGCGCGGCTAAACCGGCATCCCTGCCGGTTTACCCCCCAAATCACTGTCGAATTCCGGCCATCGTGTTTGACGGGGCGATTTGAGATCAAGATCAAAAGCGCAGATCAAAAGACCGCTGACTTCGTCATCGAAAAGGATGTAAGGGCCGGAGCAACAGCAACAGCAACAGCAACAGCAACAGCAGAGCCAAACTCGGTCTAATGTGGGAGCTGGCTTGCCTGCGATGGCATCAACTCGGTGTGCCTGATGTACCGAGGTGTCTGCATCGCAGGCAAGCCAGCTCCCACAGAAAAGCAGCTCTTCAGTGTATGCAAATCCGCTTTTGCTTTTGATTCAACCACTCAGGTCGGCTTTCAGGCCGCCGTGCTGTAGATCTTGATCTTGATCTGATTTTGATCTGAGACGCCCCGTTAACCACGATGGCCGAACGCAGGCTTGAATCCGTGGGTAACCCGGCAGGACGCCGGGTTAGCCGCGCTGGGCCAAGGATGGCCCATCGCGGCGGCCCACGGATTCAAGCCGGAGTGAGGGCACACCGAGCCTAAGCGAGGTGCCGAGTGGTGGGGCGAGGACCTTTTGGTTACTTTTGCGTCCTTGCAAAAGTGACCCGCTGTAAGAGCGGAACCATAGGCCGCCGTTACCGCAGCAACGGATATGTACACCGAAAAACCGCCACAGCAGCCAAGCCAGCTCCCACATTTAGACTAAGGCATCTCAGGAGGATCGCAGCAATCAGCTCTTGTGCAACTTGCTCATCAACTGCGCTTCAGCCTGGGTCAACCCACACGACTGCGTCAGCTCATCCACCGTCGCGCCCATGCCGACCAATTTAGCCGCCTGGGCAAACGACAGACTCGAAGGATCACGCTGCTCGATCTGCGCCAACTTATCCGGCAACGGCCCAAGAATCGCGCGCAGTTCATGCACCTCATCCCCCACCTTCACCGCACTCTGCTGGAAGTGATCCACACGCTTGACCAAATCCAGAATCCGCCGGTCACGCACAGCATCGCGCTCGGCCTGTTGCACGGCCAACTCCTGTTGCTGGCGCATATAGCGCAGCAGGAATGCCAAGGTCCCAGCCCACAACAGGGCCAGGACAATCACCGCCGCTTCAAGAAACAATCAGATGTTCTCCAGATCCGACCATTCTTCTTCGCTCATCATCTTGTCCAGCTCAACCAGAATCAGCAGTTCGCCGTTCTTGTTGCACACGCCCTGGATAAACTTGGCCGATTCTTCATTGCCCACGTTCGGCGCGGTTTCCACTTCCGACTGACGCAGGTAAACCACTTCAGCCACGCTGTCGACCATGATCCCGACCACTTGCTTGTCGGCTTCGATGATGACGATACGGGTGTTGTCGTTGACCTCAGTCGGCATCAGGCCAAAACGCTGGCGGGTGTCGATCACCGTCACCACGTTGCCGCGCAGGTTGATGATGCCCAGCACGTAGCTCGGCGCACCCGGCACCGGAGCGATCTCGGTGTAGCGCAGCACTTCCTGCACGCGCATCACGTTAATGCCGTAGGTTTCATTGTCCAGTTTGAAGGTAACCCATTGCAGGATCGGATCATCCAAACCTTGTGCGGACGCTGACTTGTTCATACCCCTGACCCCTTCAGTGTGTGCTTCTTCGACCGCGCAACCGCACGGCCCTTATTGTTCAATCAACTGCGTTTGTTCTGTGGCATCGTCTTGACCGCGCCGCTGGCGATCAACTCGGCCAGTTCGGCGACGTCGAGCAACGCGCACATATGTTCAATCACGGTGCCCGCCAGCCAGGGCCGTTGGCCCCGGTGGCTGCGCCACTTGATTTCATTCGGGTCCAGGCGCAACGAGCGGCTGACTTGATGCACCGCCAACCCCCACTCGTAGCCCTGCACCGAGATCACGTATTGCAAGCCTTGGCGAAAGTCATCGCGGTAGCGGTCGGGCATCACCCAGCGCGCCGTGTCCAGCACCTTGAGGTTGCCGGCCTGGCTGGGCAGGATGCCGAGGAACCACTCCGGTTGCCCGAACAGCGGCGTCAACTCCTGGCCTTCCAACGAATAGATCGAACCCAGGCACACCAGCGGCACCGCCAGGGTCAACCCGGCGACGTCGAACAACAGGCACTCGAATGGCTCGGCCGCCCACGACGGGCGACCGTCACCGGTGGCCGGCGGCGGCGTGATGCTCGGCGGCAGGTGCACTTCGACCACCGGCTCAACCACGGCGGGCGTCACCACCACGGGCACGGGCACAATGGGCACCACCACATGGGCATCACGCGCCTGCTCTTCCAGCACCGCTAACTGAAATTCATCCAGCGTGCTTTCAGGTTCAATGACAGCAGGTTCAAGGACCAGAATCGGCTCGGGCAATTCTTCTGCCGTCGCATCCTGCAGCAAGGCGTCCAGGTAGGACTCCAGTGCCAGTTGCGGCCGGGTCTTAAGCTCAACGGGACGGTTCATCACGCCACCTGCGCCACAAGTTGCTGGGACAGCAAATGCTTGAGCAATGCGCGGTAGGCCAGCACCCCACGGCTCTTGCCGTCGAACTGCGACGGCGTGAGCCCGGCGCGGCTGGAGTCACGCAGGCGCGTGTCCACCGGAATGTAGCCGTTCCAGATGGTTTCCGGATAGGCATCGCGCAACACCCGCAAGGTGCCCAGCGACGCTTGGGTACGCCGGTCAAACAGGGTCGGCACGATGCTGTACGGCAGCGCCTGTTTGCGCGAACGGTTGATCATCGCCAAGGTGCTGACCATGCGCTCCAGGCCTTTGACCGCCAGGTGTTCGGTCTGTACCGGGATCACCAACTGCTGGCTGGCCGCCAAGGCGTTGACCATCAGCACGCCCAGCAACGGCGGGCTGTCGATGATTGCGTAGTCGAAGTCCTGCCACAGTTGCGCCAGGGTCTTGGCGATCACCAGGCCCAGGCCGCTCTGCCCTGGCGACTGGCGCTCAAGGGTCGCCAGCGCGGTGCTCGACGGCAACAGCGAGATGCTCTCGTTGCTGGTGGGCAGCAGCAATTGCCCGGGCAAATCTGCCGGTACGCTGCCCTTGTGCAGGAACAGGTCGTAGCAGCTGTGCTCCAGCGCATCCGGGTCATAGCCGAAATAACTGGTCATCGAGCCGTGCGGGTCCAGGTCGACCACGACCACACGCTTGCCCGCCTCGGCCAGCAAGCCGGCCAAGGCGATAGACGTGGTGGTCTTGCCGACTCCACCCTTTTGATTGGCAACTGCCCAGACTCTCATTCAGTTGGTTCCTCCCGGTAGGCTAAGGCGCGACCGAGACATTACATAACATTATTGAGCCGGTGACGGAGAATTGACGGCGCTCTGACGAACCGGCGGTTTAACGGTTGGCGGTGCAGTTTGTGTGCCAGCCCGCTTCAAGGCCGCATCCGGTGTTGCATTGGCAGTACCGGTACCGGTCAGGCTGCGGCGCACATCCAGGTTACGGGACACCACCAGCACCACCCGGCGGTTGCGCGCGCGGCCTTCGGCGGTGGCGTTATTGGCCACCGGCTGGAACTCACCATAACCCACCGACGCCAGGCGCCCAGGGTTCACGCCCTGCATCGCGAGCATACGCACGATGCTTGAGGCCCGCGCCGAGGACAGCTCCCAATTGGTCGGGTACTGCGCGGTGCTGATCGGGAAGTTGTCGGTAAAGCCTTCGACGTGGATCGGGTTCTCAAACGGTTTGAGAATCGCCGCCACCTTGTCGATGATGGTAAACGCCTGATCGCTCGGCAACGCATCGGCGCTGGCGAACAGCAGGCTCGAATTAAGCTCGATCTCCACCCACAACTCATTGCCGCGCACAGTCATCTGGTTGGATTTGATCAGGTCGCCAAACGCAGCGCTGATGTCGTCGGCGATGCTTTTGAGCGGGTCGCTGGTGCCGCCGATGCCGGCGGCGGTTTCGTCGCTGTCGTTAACCAGCGGCTTGGCCGGGGTCACGGTCTTGGGCCGCTCGTCGCCAATCGGGATCGGCTTGATCGAGCGGTCGGTGTCGTTGAACACGCCCACCAGCGCCTGGGAAATAATCTTGTACTTGCCTTCGTTGATCGACGAGATGGAGTACATCACCACAAAAAATGCGAACAGCAAGGTGATGAAGTCGGCGTAAGACACCAGCCAGCGTTCATGGTTGACGTGCTCTTCAGGCTCGCGGCGGCGACGGCTCACAGGCAGATACCTCCCTGACGCCTATTGGCCACTTCAGTGTGGCCCGCTTTGCTGGTGGCCGCTTTACTGTGGACCGCTTCACTGGTGCCCGCTTTACTGTGGCCCGCTTCACTGGTGCCCGCTTTACTGTGGCCCGCTTCACTGGTGCCCGCTTTACTGTGGCCCGCTTCACTGGTGCCCGCTTTACTGTGGCCCGCTTCACTGTGGCGAGCGAGCTTGCTCGCGCTGGGGCGCGAAGCGGCCCCACTCCAGGCAATGCGTTTGTTCAGGCGGATTGCGGTGTATGGTTTTGGGGCTGCTTCGCAGCCCAGCGTGAGCAAGCTCACTCGCCACAACAAGCTCACTTGCCACAACAAGCTCACTCGACACAACAAGCTCGCTCGACACAGCAAGCTCGCTCGCCGCATAAAGCTCACTGGCCACGGGTCGATGTGCATGGCCATCAATCCATGAAGCCCTGAAGCTTCAATTCGATGGAGCGCGGGTTCTCGCCCTCGGCGATCGACAAGATGCCTTCCAGCAACATCTCGCGGTAACGCGACTGGCGCATGGCGATCGATTTGAGCTTGCTGGCCACCGGCAACAACACCAGGTTGGCACTCGCCACGCCGTAGATGGTGGCGACAAACGCCACGGCAATGCCGCTGCCCAGCTGCGATGGGTCGGCCAGGTTGCCCATCACGTGGATCAGGCCCATCACCGCACCGATAATGCCGATGGTCGGCGCGTAGCCGCCCATGCTTTCAAAGACTTTGGCGGCGTTGATATCGCGGCTTTCCTGGGTGTAGAAGTCCACCTCAAGGATGCTGCGAATCGCCTCGGGTTCGGCGCCGTCGACCAGCAGTTGCAAGCCTTTGCGCGCGTAGCTGTCGGGCTCGGCATCGGCCACGCCTTCCAGGCCCAGCAGGCCTTCCTTGCGCGCCGTGAGGCTCCAGTTGACCACACGGTCGATGCCGCCCGGCAGGTCCACGCGCGGCGGGAAGATGATCCACACCAGAATCTGCATGGCGCGCTTGAACGAGCTCAGCGGCGACTGCAACAACGCCGCGCCCACCGTGCCGCCAATCACGATCAGCGCCGCCGGGCCATTGGCCAAGGCGCCGAGGTGGCCGCCTTCGAGGTAGTTGCCGCCGATAATCGCGACAAACGCCATGGTGATGCCAATCAGGCTCAAGACATCCATCAGAGGCAGGCCTCCACCAGATGTTTGCCGATGTCGTCCAGGCTATAAACAGCGTCGGCCAGGTCCGCCTTGACGATGGCCATGGGCATGCCATAGATCACGCAGCTGGCTTCGTCCTGCGCCCAGATCGCGCTGCCGCCCTGCTTGAGCAGGCGTGCGCCCTCACGGCCGTCGGCGCCCATGCCGGTGAGTACCACCGCCAGAACTTTGTCGCCGTAGGACTTGGCCGCCGAGCCGAAGGTGATATCCACGCACGGCTTGTAGTTCAAGCGCTCGTCGCCCGGCAGGATTTTGATCGCGCCACGGCCGTCGACCATCATCTGCTTGCCGCCCGGTGCCAGCAGCGCCAGGCCAGGTCGCAGGATGTCACCATCCTCGGCCTCCTTGACGCTGATGCGGCACAGCTTGTCCAGGCGCTCGGCAAAGGCCTTGGTGAAGGCGGCCGGCATGTGCTGGATCAACACGATCGGCGCCGGGAAGTTGGCCGGCAGTTGGGTCAATACGCGCTGCAAGGCCACCGGGCCGCCGGTAGACGTACCAATGGCGACCAGCTTGTAGGCTTTGCGTTTGGGTGCAGGCGAATGTGCGCTCGGAGCCGGGGCACGCACCGGCGCCACCGCAGGCCGGGCTATCGGTGCCGGTGCCGGGCGCGCAAACGTCGAGGTGCTCGGCGTTGGCGCGGCAACTGGCGCAGGCGCCGGCGCACTGAACAGGCTGCGACGGTTACTGCGCGAAATGCTGTGGACCTTCTCGCACAGCATCTGCTTGACCTTGTCAGGGTTGCGCGAGATGTCTTCGAAATTCTTCGGCAGGAAGTCCACCGCACCCGCGTCCAGCGCATCCAGGGTTACCCGGGCGCCTTCGTGGGTCAGCGAGGAGAACATCAACACCGGGGTCGGGCAGCGCTGCATGATGTGTCGGACTGCGGTGATGCCATCCATCATCGGCATCTCGTAGTCCATGGTGATCACGTCCGGTTTCAACGCAATGGCTTGATCAATCGCCTCTTTACCGTTGGTGGCCGTACCGACCACCTGGATGGTTGGATCGGCGGAAAGAATTTCCGAGACGCGGCGGCGGAAGAAACCCGAATCGTCCACCACCAGGACCTTGACTGCCATAAACACTCCGTTAGGCGGGGCAGGCACTACCTTTGATGCCCCACCAGAATCAAATACGCCGAGCGGCGTAACGCTTGAGCATGCTCGGAACATCAAGAATCAGCGCGATCCGACCGTCACCGGTGATGGTCGCACCCGACATGCCTGGGGTTCCCTGCAGCATTTTGCCCAAAGGCTTGATGACCACTTCTTCCTGGCCTACCAGTTGATCGACCACGAAGCCGATGCGCTGGGTGCCCACGGACAGAATCACCACATGGCCTTCGCGCTGCTCTTCATGCTTGGCCGAGGCCACCAGCCAGCGCTTGAGGTAGAACAGTGGCAACGCCTTGTCGCGCACGATCACCACTTCCTGGCCGTCCACCACGTTGGTGCGTGACAGGTCGAGGTGGAAGATCTCGTTGACGTTGACCAGCGGGAAGGCGAACGCCTGGTTGCCCAGCATCACCATCAGGGTCGGCATGATCGCCAAGGTCAACGGCACCTTGATCACGATCTTGGAGCCCTGGCCCTTGGTCGAGTAGATGTTGATCGAGCCGTTGAGCTGGCTGATCTTGGTTTTCACCACGTCCATGCCCACGCCACGGCCGGACACATCGGAAATCTCGGTCTTGGTCGAGAAGCCCGGGGCGAAGATCAGGTTGTAGCATTCGGTGTCGGTCAGGCGGTCGGCAGCATCCTTGTCCATCACGCCGCGCTTGACCGCGATATTGCGCAGAATTGCCGGGTCCATGCCTTTGCCGTCATCGGTGATCGACAGCAGGATATGGTCGCCCTCTTGCTCGGCCGCCAGAATCACCTTGCCATTGCGGGACTTGCCCGCGGCTTCGCGTTCTTCCGGGGTTTCGACGCCGTGGTCGACGGCGTTGCGCACCAAGTGGACCAGCGGGTCGGCCAGGGCCTCGACAAGGTTTTTGTCGAGGTCGGTTTCTTCACCCACCAGTTCCAGGTTGATTTCTTTCTTGAGCTGGCGCGCCAGGTCGCGAACCAGACGCGGGAAGCGGCCGAAGACTTTCTTGATCGGCTGCATGCGCGTTTTCATCACGGCGGTCTGCAAGTCAGCGGTAACCACGTCGAGGTTCGACACGGCCTTTTGCATGGCTTCGTCGCCGCTGTTCAGGCCCAGGCGCACCAGGCGGTTACGCACCAGCACCAGTTCGCCGACCATGTTCATGATGTCGTCCAGGCGCGCGGTATCAACCCGCACGGTGGTTTCGGCTTCACTCGCAGGTTTTTCCGCTACCGGCGCCGCTGCGGCACGCGCAGGTGCGGCAGCCGGTGCCGGTGCAGGCTTGGCAGCCACAGGCGCGGCGGCTTTGGCCGGCGCAGGTTTGGCGGCCATCGGCGTGGCGGTCGCCGCGGCGGCCGGGGCCACTTCGGAGAACTTGCCTTTGCCGTGCAACTCGTCCAGCAGCGCTTCGAATTCGTGATCGGAGATCAGGCCGTCAGCGCCAGGCTCAACGCTGGCAGGCGCGGCGCTGGCAGCAGGTGCGGCCGCGATGGCGGCGACTTCCGGCAAGGCTTCGGCGGCAAACGTGCCCTTGCCATGCAGTTGGTCGAGCAGTGCTTCGAATTCGTCGTCGGTTATGTCAGTGCTTGTAGACGCGGCAGGCGCGACAGGCGCTGCCGACTCAGCAGCAACTGCCACGGCGTCCGGCGCAAACTGGCCTTTACCGTGCAACTGGTCGAGCAGCGATTCGAATTCTGCGTCGGTAATGTCTTCGCTGGTCGGCACGGCAGGCGCAGCCACCGCTTGCGGTGCTTCAGCTTCGGCCTTCACCGCGCTCAGGGAGTTGAGCAGCTGTTCGAACTCGCTGTCGGTCACATCCGGCTCGGCTTCAACCACAGGCTCAGGCGCGGCGACCGGCGCAACCGAGGTATCGGCAGGTTCGGCCAGGCGTGCCAGCGCAGCCAACAGCTCCGGCGTGGCAGCCGTGATTGGCGCACGTTCGCGCACCTCACTGAACATGCCGTTGACCGCATCCAATGCTTCGAGAATCACGTCCATCAGTTCCGAGTCGACGTGGCGCTCACCCTTGCGCAGGATGTCGAACACGTTCTCGGCGATGTGACAGCACTCCACCAGCTCATGGAGCTGGAGGAAGCCGGCGCCCCCTTTTACAGTGTGAAAACCGCGAAAAATTGCATTGAGCAGGTTCGCATCATCCGGTCGGCTTTCCAGCTCGACCAGTTGTTCGGACAGTTGCTCTAAAATTTCGCCGGCCTCTACAAGGAAATCCTGAAGGATTTCTTCATCGGCGCCGAAGCTCATGTGGGTGCTCCTTAGAAGCCTAAACTGGATAACAGGTCATCTACGTCATCCTGACCTGACACAACGTCTTCACGTTTATCGGCATGAATCTGCGGACCTTCACCCTTGGCGAGATGTTTTTGTGGATCTTTTTCCGAGAGGATCGCTGCGCGGTCATGTTCGATGCCGGCAAAACGGTCGACTTGGCCGGCCATCAGCACCAATTTGAGCAAGTTGCTTTCCACTTCGGTGACCAGTTGGGTCACGCGCTTGATCACTTGACCGGTGAGGTCCTGGTAATCCTGGGCCAGCAGAATGTCATTGAGGTTGCTGGCCACCGTGCGGTTTTCCTGTTCGCTGCGCGACAGAAAGCCGTCGACCCGACGCGCCAATTCACGAAACTCCTCAGCCCCCACTTCCCGGCGCATGAAACGGCCCCAGTCAACGCTGAGCGCGTGTGCTTCGGTGGCCATGCCATTGACCAGCGGCGTGGCGTTTTCCACCAGGTCCATGGTGCGGTTGGCCGCCGCCTCAGTCAGCCTGACCACATAGGACAGGCGTTCGGTGGCATCAGTGATCTGCGAAATTTCTTCGGCCTGGGGCATGTGCGGATCAATCTGGAAATTGACGATTGCACTGTGCAGCTCGCGTGTGAGCTTGCCCACTTCCTGATACAGGCCGCGGTCACGGGTCTGGTTAAGCTCATGGATCAACTGCACCGCGTCGCCGAAGTGGCCTTTTTCAAGGCTTTCGACCAACTGGTGAGCATGTTTTTTCAGGGTCGACTCAAAGTCTCCCTGTGACGTTTCTTTATGCTCCATAGCTCCCCCGTGGTGACATCAGCCGTGGATGCGTTCGAAGATTTTTTCGATCTTCTCTTTCAAGGCCAACGCAGTGAATGGCTTGACCACGTAACCGTTAACCCCGGCTTGGGCGGCTTCGATGATCTGTTCACGCTTGGCTTCGGCGGTCACCATCAACACAGGCAAGCTGCGCAGTTTTTCATCGGCGCGCACGTGACGCAGCAAGTCGATACCGGTCATGCCCGGCATGTTCCAGTCGGTTACCAGAAAGTCGATGCTCCCGCTGTTGAGGATCGGAATCGCCGTCAGGCCGTCATCCGCCTCGACCGTGTTGGTGAACCCAAGGTCACGCAACAGGTTTTTTATGATCCGCCGCATCGTTGAGAAGTCATCAACGATGAGGATTTTCATGTTCTTGTCCAATTCGACCTCCAAGCAGTCTTAAACGCGCCCAGCACCTGGACGCGCCATTTCAATCAACAGGCGTTACACAAAAAGGACTGCCCAGGGCACCACGGCACACACCCGCAAAAGCATCAAGCCTTCGCGGTAGCGTCTGCAGTGTCCCCACACTGCCTGTCAGCGCGCGCGCCACTCTCCCAATCGCCCCCGCAAGCGGGCTGCGCACTGGCTATGCAGCTGGCTGACACGCGATTCGCTGACCCCCAGGACCTCACCGATTTCCTTGAGGTTCAGCTCTTCGTCGTAGTACAGCGCCAACACCAGTCGCTCACGCTCCGGCAAATTGGCAATCGCTTCCGCCAACGCCCCCTGGAAACGTTCGTCTTCCAGGTCACGCGACGGTTCGAGATGTGCACTCGCGCCGTCCTCGTGCAGCCCTTCATGTTCGCCGTCCTGCAAAAGGTCGTCGAAACTGAACAGGCGGCTGCCCAAGGTATCGTTCAAAATCCCGTAGTAATCGTCGAGACTCAATTGGAGTTCGGCCGCAACTTCATGATCTTTAGCGTCACGACCGGTTTTTGCTTCAATTGCGCGAATTGCGTCACTGACCATGCGCGTATTGCGGTGTACCGAACGCGGCGCCCAATCCCCTTTACGCACTTCATCGAGCATCGCACCCCGTATACGGATACCCGCATACGTCTCGAAACTCGCGCCCTTGCTCGCGTCGTATTTGGTCGACACTTCGAGCAGGCCGATCATGCCGGCCTGGATCAAATCCTCAACCTGCACACTGGCAGGCAGGCGTGCCAACAAGTGATAGGCAATGCGCTTGACCAAAGGCGCATAGCGCTCGATCAGTTCGCCCTGGCTGTCACGTGCCGACTTTTTGTAAAGGTTGTAGCCGCTGGATGTCATAGCACCGGTCCTGCGCTCGTCTGATGCACCAATCGCTCGACGAAAAACTCCAGATGCCCCCGCGGGTTGGCAGGCAACGGCCAAGTATCGACCTTCTGGGCAATAGCCTTGAACGCCAGTGCGCACTTCGAACGAGGGAACGCTTCATAGACTGCACGCTGCTTTTGCACAGCCTTGCGCACACACTCGTCATAGGGAACTGCGCCCACGTATTGTAAGGCGACATCGAGGAAGCGATCCGTGACCTTGGTCAACTTGGCGAACAGATTCCGCCCTTCCTGCGGGCTTTGAGCCATGTTGGCCAGCACGCGGAAGCGGTTCATGCCGTAGTCACGGTTAAGCAGCTTGATCAGGGCATAGGCGTCGGTGATGGAGGTGGGTTCGTCGCACACCACCAGCAGCACTTCCTGGGCTGCGCGCACGAAGCTGACCACGGACTCGCCGATCCCGGCGGCGGTGTCGATCACCAGCACGTCGAGGTTGTCGCCGATGTCGCTGAACGCCTGGATCAGGCCGGCATGCTGCGCCGGGCTCAGGTGCACCATGCTCTGGGTGCCTGAGGCAGCCGGCACGATGCGAATGCCACCGGGGCCTTGCAACAGCACATCGCGCAGCTCACAGCGGCCTTCGATCACATCGGCCAGGGTGTGTTTGGGTGTCAGCCCCAGCAGAACGTCGACGTTCGCCAGGCCCAGGTCAGCATCCAGCAGCATGACGCGACGGCCAAGCTCTGCCAGGGCCAGGGACAAATTCACTGACACGTTAGTTTTCCCGACGCCACCTTTGCCGCCGGTCACCGCGATCACCTGTACGGGATGCATGCTGCCCATTTTATTTCTTTACCTTGTCTTGCTTAGACGCAGGCTACATGGCTTGGCCGCGTGAATCGCTTGCAGACCATCGATGTAGATACATTTCACGGTGTTCATCCTGCCTCACCCCACCCGTTTAGCCGGGTTGTGGTAAAGGTCGGCGAACATATCGGCCATCGCTTCCTCGCTAGGCTCTTCTTGCATTTGCACGCTGACAGCACGGCTGACCAACTGATGACGGCGCGGCAGATGTAAATCATCCGGGATCCGCGGCCCGTCGGTCAGGTAGGCAACCGGTAACTCATGACTGATCGCCAGGCTCAACACCTCGCCCAGGCTCGCGGTTTCGTCGAGCTTGGTGAGGATGCAACCGGCCAGGCCACAGCGTTTGTAGCTGTGGTAGGCAGCGGTAAGAACCTGTTTCTGGCTGGTGGTTGCAAGCACCAGGTAATTTTTCGACTTGATGCCACGCCCGGCCAGGCTTTCGAGCTGCATGCGCAGTGCCGGGTCGCTGGCCTGCAGGCCGGCCGTGTCGATCAACACCACGCGCTTGCGCAGCAGTGGGTCGAGCGCATTGGCCAGGGACTGGCCCGGGTCCACGTGGGTCACGGTCACATTGAGGATACGGCCCAAGGTCTTGAGCTGCTCCTGGGCGCCGATGCGATAGCTGTCCATGCTCACCAGCGCGATGTTCTGCGCGCCGTACTTGAGCACATAACGCGCGGCCAGTTTGGCCAGGGTGGTGGTCTTGCCCATGCCGGCGGGGCCGACCATGGCAATCACACCGCCCTCTTCCAGCGGTTCGATTTCCGGCGTGGCGATCATGCGCGCCAGGTGCGCCAGCAACATGCGCCAGGCTTGGCGTGGTTCTTCGACTTCAGCCGTCAGTGCGAGCAAATCGCGCGACAACGGGCCGGACAGGCCGATGCGTTGCAGGCGGCGCCAGAGGTTGGCCTGGTGCGGTTTGCTGCCTTGCAGTTGCGTCCACGCCAGTGAGCCCAGCTGGACTTCGAGCAGCTCACGCAGGCCATTGAGTTCAAAACGCATCGAGTCGAGCGCGCGCTGGTCGACAGCGGCGGCCTGGGCTGGCGCTGCAGGACGTGGCGGTTCTTTGAAGGTCGGTTCTACCAGCGGCTCTGCGGCGGTCAGCGGCAGGCCGGCGAACAACTGGCGATTGGTGCTGGCATCGCTGTCGCCACGCATGCTCAATTCAGCCTGGGCCGAGACAATGCGCGAGGCGGTCTTGCGCAGCTCGTCTTCGAGTTCCATGTTCGGCACGCGCGGCGCCAGCGCCGACGGGGTGTAATCCAGGGCAGCCGTCAGCTCGACACCGCCGGCAATGCGACGGTTTCCAATAATCGCGGCATCGGCGCCCAGCTCATCACGTACCAGTTTCATGGCCTGACGCATATCGGCGGCGAAAAAACGCTTAACTTGCATAACCCACTACCTCAGCCGTTGGGCCCTACTGTCGCGACGATAGTCACTTGCTTGTTGTCAGGAATTTCCTGATAAGCCAAAACGTGCAAATTCGGTACTGCCAGGCGTCCAAATCGCGACAACATCGCTCGAACCGGGCCTGCCACCAGCAGAATCACCGGGTGGCCCGCCATTTCCTGACGTTGTGCGGCTTCGATCAACGAACGCTGCAGTTTCTCAGCCATGCTTGGCTCCAGCAGAACGCCCTCTTCCTGGCCAAGCCCGGCCTTCTGAATACTATTGAGCAATATTTGTTCCAACCTTGGTTCCAAGGTGATAACAGGCAGCTCAGACTCAATGCCTACAATGCTTTGCACGATGGCGCGGGACAACCCGACACGCACCGCAGCCACCAAAGCGGCAGTATCTTGACTCTTGGCGGCATTGTTGGCGATGGCCTCGGCAATGCTGCGAATGTCGCGCACCGGCACCTGTTCGGCGAGCAAGGCTTGCAGCACCTTGAGCAACTGCGACAGCGACAACACGCCGGGCACCAGTTCTTCGGCCAGTTTTGGCGAGGCTTTGGCCAGCAAACCCATCAATTGCTGGACTTCCTCGTGGCCGATCAGCTCGTGGGAGTGCTTGTAGAGGATCTGGTTGAGGTGGGTGGCGACCACGGTGCTGGCGTCCACCACGGTGTAACCGAGCGATTGTGCCTGGCTGCGCTGGCTGACTTCGATCCATACCGCTTCCAGGCCAAAAGCCGGATCTTTGGCGGTAATGCCATTGAGCGTGCCGAACACTTGGCCGGGGTTGATCGCTAGCTCGCGGTCCGGGTAAATCTCGGCTTCGGCGAGGATCACGCCCATCAGGGTCAGGCGGTAGGCGCTGGGGGCCAAATCAAGGTTGTCGCGGATGTGCACGGTGGGCATCAAGAAGCCCAGGTCCTGGGACAGCTTCTTGCGCACACCCTTGATCCGCGCCAGCAATTGGCCGCCCTGGTTGCGGTCCACCAGCGGAATCAGGCGGTAGCCGACTTCCAGGCCGATCATGTCGATCGGGGTTACGTCATCCCAGCCCAGCTCCTTGGTTTCCTGGGCGCGCGCCGGCGATGGCAGCAAGTCTTGCTGGCGGGCGATTTCCTGCTGGGCCTGGACCTTGACCGCATTTTGCTTGCGCCAGAACAGGTAGGCACCACCGGCGGCCATGGCCGCCATGCTCAGGAACGACACGTGCGGCATGCCCGGCACGATGCCCATGATCGCCATGATACCGGCGGCCACGGCCAGCGCCTTGGGCGAGGCGAACATCTGGCGGCTGATCTGCTTGCCCATGTCTTCGGAGCCCGAAGCGCGGGTAACCATGATGGCCGCTGCTGTGGATAACAACAGTGATGGCAATTGCGCCACTAAACCGTCACCGATGGTCAGCAAGGCGTAGACCTTGCCTGCATCGCCGAAGGTCATGCCGTGCTGGAAGATCCCGACCGCCATGCCGCCGATCAGGTTGATAAACAGAATCAGCAGGCCGGCGATGGCGTCACCGCGCACGAATTTACTCGCGCCGTCCATGGAGCCATAAAATTCGGCTTCCTGGGCGACTTCCAAGCGGCGGGATTTGGCTTGGTTCTGGTCAATCAGGCCGGCGTTGAGGTCGGCGTCGATCGCCATTTGCTTGCCGGGCATGGCGTCGAGGGTAAACCGCGCGCTCACCTCGGAAATCCGCCCGGCGCCCTTGGTCACCACCACGAAGTTGATGATCATCAAAATCGCGAACACCACGATACCGACCACGTAGTTACCGCCGATCACCACCTCACCGAAAGCCTGGATCACCTTACCGGCGGCGGCGTGGCCGTCCTGGCCGTGGAGCATCACCACCCGCGTGGATGCCACGTTCAGCGCCAGGCGCAGCAGGGTCGCGATCAGCAAAATGGTCGGGAATACCGCGAAATCCAGCGGCCGCAAGGCATACACGCAGACCAGCAGCACCACCACCGACAGCGCAATGTTGAAGGTAAAAAACACGTCGAGCAGGAACGGCGGCATTGGCAACATCATCATTGCCAGCATCACCAGCAACAACAACGGCACACCCAGGTTGCCCCGCGACAAATCAGTCAGGGTGCCACGGGCCGTGTTGAGCATTTGAGAGCGATCTACCACCGGTATTCCTCGTGTTCCTTGAAGCAAAGTTTTGACGCTGGAGGGCGTCCTGGAGGCGGTATTGCAAGAAGCCTTCCAACTTTGGTTTCAGGGCGACGATCGTCGAGTGGCCACCGGTTCAACTGTGGGAGCTGGATGATGATCGTGTGATCGTTCCCAGTGTGGGAGCTGGCTTGCCTGCGATTGCGGTGGGTCAGGCACTGAAGGGCCAGCTGTGAGTCAGCCATCGCAGGCAAGCCAGCTCCCACAGTTGGATGGGTGCCTAGGAACCGGGCTCCCTAGTCTGCGTACACCGCTGCAAATGCAGTGGTCGGGCGTCGCGGTCCGGTTTCTGATCGTTCCCACGCTCTGCGTGGGAATGCAGCCTAGGACGCTCCGCGTCCCCACTTGAACCCGGCGCAACGGTGACGCGGAGCGTCACGGGAAGCATTCCCACGCGGGAGCGTGGGAACGATCAATGAGCCGTCACGCGGGTCGCACTTCCGTAGCCTGAGGTCCTTTTGCTCCCTGCCCTATCTCGAACTCCACCTTCTGGTTTTCTTCAAGCGTCTTGAACCCATCACCTGTAATTGCAGAAAAATGAACAAAAAGATCAGGTCCGTCACCATCCTGGGTAATAAACCCAAAACCCTTCTCCGCGTTAAACCACTTCACTTTGCCCGTCGCCATTACCGTTCTCCTGACATCCTGCTCAAAAAATCCGCACCCGGCTCGCTAAATAAGCCTGATGCAAAACGCAAACACACCCTTTGGCCGATGAATTCTGGCGAACTGTACCCGCTGGCCTTCTCGCCATCGGGTATACGCCGAACTCAAGCGGTCCAAACACACCGGCTCATCATCACCATCCAACGCAATCAGCCCTTCACCGGTCTTGCGGTTGTAAACCGTGATCGTCCCCGTTACTGCTTCCATCGCCCTTCCCCTGCATCTCGTTACTACTTGCGTACAGTGTCTGGCACCATAAAACCGCGGGAACGCCGAACTGGCTACTGTCAGAGTTGACAGGTAGACGGCGGTTAACGACCAGT
Organism: Pseudomonas sp. ChxA; assembly: GCF_030263855.1. Classification (NCBI taxonomy): domain Bacteria; kingdom Pseudomonadati; phylum Pseudomonadota; class Gammaproteobacteria; order Pseudomonadales; family Pseudomonadaceae; genus Pseudomonas; species Pseudomonas sp. ChxA. The sequence goes on along the minus strand of NZ_JARPMK010000001.1, from coordinate 2,078,325 downwards.
GGTAGTGATTGTTTGCCGAGCAGGCGGGGGAGTTACTTTTTTCGCTTACGGGATTTTCGCGCCTTGGGCGGCGTATCGATTTCGCCGCAGGGATTGCCCACTGCCTGAATGGGTACCGCCTTGCCTTCGCGGTCGCGGGCGACAAAACCAATGCCCTTGACGGCGTCAAACCACCTGACCGTAGCCCTGTCCATGACCGCTCTCCCGAGCCGCGCATGACGGCGCACCTCGCCGCTCTATCAAACAGTGAAGGCGGTGCAATGAATACTGTCAAAGTTGACAGGTAAGGCGATATTGCGTGAGGGCTCATTCGTGGCGAGGGAGCTTGCTCCCGCTGGACTGCGGAGCAGTCCCATTTTTTGAGGCAGCTTCGTGCCCCAGCGGGAGCAAGCTCCCTCGCCACAGATGCATACACATCAGGAATCGCGGCGCAGCTCCGGCGGAATCGGCAGGTCTTTGAGCGGGTCCGGCCGCTTGCCCTTGCCCGCGCGGTATTGGCGGATCTGGTACACGTAGGCCAACACCTGCGCCACGGCCAGGTACAGGCCTGCGGGGATTTCCTGGTCGAGGTCGGTGGAGTAGAAGATCGACCGCGCCAGCTCCGGCGATTCCAGCAGCAGAATGTCGTTGGCCACGGCGATTTCGCGGATCTTCAGCGCGGTAAAGTCGCTGCCCTTGGCCAGCAACATCGGCGCGCCGCCCTTCTCCGGGTCGTACTTGAGCGCCACGGCGTAGTGGGTCGGGTTGGTGATGACGACGTCGGCATCCGGCACTGCCGCCATCATCTTGCGCTGGGACATTTCGCGCTGCAGTTGGCGAATCCGCTGTTTGACCTCGGGGCGGCCTTCCTGGTCTTTGTGTTCGTCGCGCACTTCCTGCTTGGTCATCAGCAGTTTCTTGTGGCTTTCCCACAGCTGGATCGGCGCATCCACCGCGGCGATGATGATCAGCCCGCAGGCCATCCACAGCGAACTCCAGCCCACCACCTGCACACTGTGGATAATTGCCGATTCCAGCGGCTCATGGGCGATGCGCAGCAAGTCGTCGATGTCGGATGACAACACCGTCAACGCCACAAACAGGATCAGAATGAATTTCGCCAGCGCCTTGAGCAGTTCCACCAGCGCCTTGGTGGAAAACATACGCTTAAGCCCAGGCCCAGGGTTCATGCGGCTGAACTTGGGCGCCATGCTGCCGGCGGCAAACAGCCAGCCACCCAAGGAAACCGGCCCGATCAGTGCGGCCAGCAACAGGGTGATAAGCACCGGCTGCACTGCCAGAATCGCGATTTTGCCCGAGTGCAGCAGGTACTGGCCCATGGCGCCGGGGCTCAGCAGCACTTCGCGCGGCAGGGAGAAGTTGAGCTTCATCAGCTCCATCAGGTCCAGCGCCAGGCCGCCGCCGTAAATCAGCAGGCCACCGGCACCGGCGAGCATCACCGCCAGGGTATTGAGTTCTTTGGAGCGGGCAATCTCGCCCTTTTCCCTGGAGTCCTTTTTACGTTTCTCCGTGGGGTCTTCTGTTTTGTCCTGGCCACTCTCGCTCTCGGCCATGGCTCAACGCGCCCTTGCCAGATCACGTAAGAACTGCAAGGCATCGGTGGCCAGCGGTTGATACTGATTGAGAATGTCGGCCATGCCGATCCAGAAAATCCCCATGCCCAACACCAGGGTCAACGGGAAACCAATCGAGAAAATGTTCAGTTGCGGCGCCGCGCGGGTCATCACGCCAAACGCGATGTTGACCACCAACAGCGCGGTAATCGCCGGCAACACCAGCAACAACGAGGCGCCCAGCACCCAACTCATGCGGCCGACCAATTCCCAGAAGTGATTGACCACCAACCCCGAGCCCACCGGCAAGGTGGTGAAGCTTTCGGTCAACACCTCGAATACCACCAGGTGGCCATTCATCGCCAGGAAGATCAAGGTCACCAGCATGGTCAGGAACTGCCCGATCACCGCCACCGACACGCCGTTGGTGGGGTCGACCATGGACGCGAAGCCCATGCCCATCTGGATCGAGATGATTTGACCGGCGATCACAAAGGCCTGGAAGAACAGCGTGAGGGAAAAGCCCATCAGCGCACCGATCAGGATCTGTTCGGCAATCAGCAATAACGCGCTGAGGTCCAGGGCATTCACCGGCGGCATCGGCGGCAAGCCGGGCACGATGACCACGGTGATGGCGAAGGCAAAATACAGGCGAATGCGCCTCGGCACCAAGGTGGTCCCGAACACCGGCATGGTCATCAGCACCGCCGTGACGCGGAACATCGGCAGAATGAAAGACGCCACCCAGGTACTGATCTGGGTGTCGGTCAAGGCCAGTACCGATTGCATCCGGTCAGCCGATCAACTGCGGAATACTGCCGTACAGCTGCAGGATGTATTCCATAAAGGTTTGCACCAGCCACGGGCCGGCGACGATCAGGGTGATCAGCATCACCAGCAAACGCGGGAGGAAGCTCAAGGTTTGTTCGTTGATCTGGGTCGCGGCCTGGAACATCGCCACCAGCAGGCCCACCAACAGGCTAGGCACCACCAGCACGGCGACCATCATGGTGGTCAGCCACAGCGCTTCGCGAAACAGGTCGACCGCTACTTCTGGCGTCATGTCACTACACCCCGCCGAAACTGCTGGCCAGGGTGCCGATAATCAGCGCCCAACCGTCCACCAGCACAAACAGCATGATCTTGAACGGCAACGAAATAATCAGCGGCGACAGCATCATCATACCCATGGCCATCAGCACGCTCGCCACCACCAAGTCGATGATCAGGAACGGGATGAAGATCATGAAGCCGATCTGGAACGCGGTTTTCAATTCGGAAGTGACGAATGCCGGTACCAGGATGGTCAACGGCGCCTGATCCGGTGTGGCGATGTCGGTGCGCTTGGACAGGCGCATAAACAGCTCAAGGTCGCTGGAGCGGGTTTGCGACAGCATGAAGTCCTTGATCGGGCCTTGGGCCTTGTCGATCGCGTCCTGGGCCGTAAGCTTCTCGGCCAGGTACGGTTGCAAGGCTTGCTGGTTCACCTTGTCGAACACCGGCGCCATGATAAACAGCGTCAAAAACAGCGCCATGCCGGTGAGGATCTGGTTCGACGGTGTCTGTTGCAGGCCCAGGGCCTGACGCAGAATCGAGAACACGATGATGATCCGCGTGAAGCTGGTCATGAGCATGACAAACGCCGGGATAAAACTCAGCGCGGTCATGATCAGCAAAATCTGCAGGCTGACCGAATACTCCTGGGCGCCGGCGGCGTTGGTGCCCAATGTGATCGCCGGGATCGACAACGGGTCGGCCGCAAACGCCAAAGGCGCGGCCAGCAACAGCATGAGCGTCAATAAAACGCGCATTACTTCTTATCCTTCTGATCCTTGCCCAGCAACTCCATCAGGCGCTGGGCGAATTCCGGTGTGGCGGCCTCGCTCTTGACGGCTTCCACCGGCGTCTTGAGCACGTGCAACGGGGTGATGCGGCCGGGCGTGATGCCGAGCAGAATCTGCTCCTCGCCCACCTGCACCAGCACCAGCCGATCACGCGGGCCGAGGGCGCGCGAGCCGATCATCTCGATCACCTGGGCATTGCCCGGCCCGATGCGCTGTACGCGGCGCATCAACCAGGCGAGCACGAAGATCAGACCCACCACCAGCAACAGGCCCAGCACCAGCTGGGTCAATTGCCCGCCGATGCCACTGCTGACCACCGGCGCCGCAGCTACCGTTTGGGCGACCGGCTCAGCCGCCAAGGCGCTCAATGGCAGCGCCAGAAACAGTCCCGCCATCGAATACTTCATCTCAGCGCAACTTCTTGATGCGTTCGCTTGGGCTGATCACGTCCGTCAGGCGGATGCCGAACTTCTCGTTGACCACCACCACCTCGCCATGGGCGATCAGGGTGCCGTTGACCAGCACGTCCAGTGGCTCACCGGCCAGGCGGTCGAGCTCGATCACCGAGCCCTGGTTGAGTTGCAGCAGGTTGCGGATGTTGATTTCGGTGCTGCCGACTTCCATGGAGATCGACACCGGAATGTCGAGGATCACATCCAGGTTCGGGCCGTCGAGGGTCACCGGGTCGTTGTTTTTCGGCACACTGCCGAATTCTTCCATCGGCAGGCGTTTGCCGGCCGGTGCGGTGGCGGCGTCAGCGGCCAGCAGCGCATCGATGTCGTCCTGGCCCACATCGCCGGTCTCTTCCAGGGCCGCAGCCCATTCGTCAGCCAGCGCCTGGTCTTCGGCGGAAGTGTTTTCGTGTTCGGTAGCCATTACATGTCCTCGGCGCAGCAAAAATTCATCGGTAGAAGGGGCAGATCAGCGACGGTTGATCGGTTCGATCACTTGCAACGCCAGGTTGCCCTTGTGGGAACCGAGCTTGACCTTGAACGACGGCACGCCGTTGGCGCGCATGATCAGCTCTTCCGGCAGTTCCACAGGGATCACGTCCCCCGGTTGCATGTGCAAAATATCGCGCAATCGCAACTGGCGACGGGCCACAGTGGCGCTTAACGGCACGTCGACGTCCAGCAGGTCTTCGCGCAGGGCCTTGACCCAGCGTTCGTCCTGGTCGTCGAGGTCGGACTGGAAGCCGGCGTCGAGCATCTCGCGCACCGGCTCGATCATCGAATACGGCATGGTCACGTGCAGGTCGCCGCCACCGCCATCGAGTTCGATGTGGAAGGTGGACACCACAATGGCTTCGCTGGGGCCGACGATGTTGGCCATGGCCGGGTTCACTTCCGAGTTGATGTACTCGAAATTGACTTCCATGATCGCCTGCCAGGCTTCCTTCAAGTCGATGAAGGCTTGCTCCAGCACCATGCGCACCACACGCAGTTCAGTGGGGGTGAATTCACGCCCTTCGATCTTGGCGTGACGGCCGTCGCCGCCGAAGAAGTTGTCCACCAGCTTGAACACCAGTTTGGCGTCGAGGATGAACAGCGCGGTGCCGCGCAGCGGCTTGATCTTGACCAGGTTAAGGCTGGTGGGCACGTACAGCGAGTGTACGTATTCACCGAACTTCATCACCTGCACGCCGCCCACCGCCACGTCCGCCGAACGGCGCAGCATGTTGAACATGCTGATACGGGTATAGCGGGCGAAACGCTCGTTGATCATCTCCAGGGTCGGCATGCGCCCACGGACGATGCGATCCTGGCTGGTGAGGTCATAACTTTTGACGCTGCCGGGTTCGGCAGCCATTTCGGTCTGTACCAGACCATCGTCGACGCCATGCAACAGCGCGTCGATTTCATCCTGGGACAGCAGGTCTTGCACGGCCATGTCGTGATCCTACTGCAATACGAAGTTAGTGAAGAGCGCCTGCTCGACCACGACTTTGCCGAGCTCTTTCTGGGCCACTTCCTGCACGCTGGCAGTGACCTTCTGGCGCAGCATTTCCTGGCCGACCGGGGTGGCCAGGCTGTCGAAGCTCTGGCCGGAGAACAGCATCACCAGGTTGTTGCGGATCACCGGCATATGCACTTTAAGCGCATCCAGGTCCGCTTGGTTACGCGCCAGCAAGGTGATGCTCACCTGCAGGTAGCGTTGACGGCCGTTCTGATTGTAGTTGGCGACGAAGGCCGGCAGCATCGGCTCGAAGATTGCCGGTTGCTTGACGTTAGTGGCGGTTTCGGCGGCGGGGGCCGGTTTGCTCGCGCTGCTGTGCATGATGTACCACGTGCCGCCAATAGAGGCGCCTATGGCCAGGAGCAGGCCCAGCACAATCAGCAGGATCAGCTTGAGCTTGCCTTTGCCTTTGCCTGCGGGTGGGGTTGCTGCTGCGTCGTCACTCTTCGCCATGCCAATAATCCGTCACTATTCGGGGATTCATAGATCTACGGGAAGGCAAGAGCAAGTGTTATGCCAGAGTTGTCTGGCAGTTAGGGAGAGAACTAACACCACAAACCAAATGTGGGAGCTGGCTTGCCTGCGATGGCGGTGGGTCAGTTAATACTTCTGTAACTGATACACCGCTATCGCAGGCAAGCCAGCTCCCACATTGACCGAGTTTTTGACAGGAATCAGGCGTAGTAATCGACGGCGCTGGAGCCAACTATTGTCTGAGTCACCGGCGCGACCGCCGCTGCCACTTCAGCAGGGTCAACCGCATCGCCGCCATCACCACGCCCGCCACTGCCGCTTATGCCGCGCGCCTGGTTCTGCTGCTGTTGCTCCTGGCCTTGACCCTGCCAGCCACGGGACTGGTCAGACACATTGACGTCGACCTGCCCCATGCCTTGCTGGGCAAACATCTCGCGCAAACGGCCGGACTGGCTTTCCAGCGCTTCACGCACCACGGCGTGGCCGCTCATGAAGCTGACCTGTGCCTGCTGGTCTGCGGTCATGTTGACCTTGATATCCAGGCGCCCAAGCTCGGCCGGCTGCAACTGGATCTCCGCCGACTTGAGGTTGGCGCTGGACAAGTACATCACGCGGTTGACCACTTCTTCGGTCCAGCCACTCTGGTGCATGGCCAGCGGCGCATTGGCCACGGGCGGCAAGGCGTTCGCGGTCTTCGGCGTGGCGGCCTGGGTCAGCGCGGCCAGGCGGTTGGCAAAGTCATCCACGCGGGTGTCGCTGCTGGCGTCTTTCAGATCCTTGAGGCCGCCGTCGATCAGCCCACTGAAGGCCTTGTCGCCGCCTTGGTCAGTGCTGTCTTTAGTGGCTTGCTGGTCAACCATGTTGGCCAGACCTGCGGCAAAACTCTGCGCAGCGGTGGGTTGATCCTGAGTCGTTGTCGGCGCGGTTTTCTGCGGCGTCTGGCTGCTGGCCGAGACGTGGCCGCCCTGCTCCATGGCCAGGCGCACGGCGGGCATCGAATCGAGCGGATCGGCTTCAGGGTCGAAAGCCGGTTGCTTGGCATCTTCGGTTGCCGCAAGCGGCGCCGCGACCACCGGCTGGGCCTTGTCGTCGTTGGCGGCGACCGGTGCAGGCGTTGGCACCGGAACAGGCACCGGCGTAACGGCGGCGACCAATGCCGGGTCGACCACCGGATCAACTGGAGGTTGCTGCGCCAGGGCCGGGTCGCTGGGCTTGTCGTCGTCACTGCTGGCGCTGTCGTCGGACTTGGCCGGTTTGGCAGGCAAGGGATTGCCGCTATCGGCAACCGCTGGCGCGCTGGCGGCAGGCTTGTCGTTGCTGGCGACCGGCTTGGTAGTGGTGTCCAAAGGCTTGTCACGCGAGACTTTTACCGGGCTGTCGTCGGTCTTCAGCGTGGGCTTGGGGCTTTGGTTGGCGAACACTTGAGCGAAGCCAGGGCCTTTGTCCTGTGGGGCCGCAGCCGTTGCCGCAGGTGTGGCGGCCGGCGCTTGAGGCTTGGCCGCAGCGGCAGCCTGAAGGAGCGAATTGGGGGCGACTGGCATAGGTAAAGGTCTCCACTGCATTGGGGATCGGGGATGCAGTATTGGGAGGTAGAGCAAGAGTTGGGCCAAGTGAGGATTTTTTGCTGGTCTATCCATTGTGCTGACTGTGGGAGCTGGCTTGCGGCACCTCGGTGTATCAGGCAAAACCAGTCGATGCCATCGCAGGCAAGCCAGCTCCCACATTTGGCCGAGACCGGCCTGGCGACTCAATTCAAAGCTGAAAGCGCTGCCTTTCCGACTCATACAGCGGCCGCACCAACGCAAACTCATGATCAATCTGATCAACCAGTGCCCCAAGGTCCGCCGACAACTCGACGGACTCCACCTCCAGCCGCTGACACAATTGCGCCAACCGCACCGCCCCAAGGTTGCCACTGCTGCCTTTAAAGCTATGCGCAATCCGGCCCAACGCCTTGGCGTCACCACGCGACTTGCGCAACGCATCGATGCGCTTTTGCGAATCGTCCAGAAAGGTATCCAGCAATTTCGGATACTCGCTTTCCATCACTTCCTGCAGGCCCGTCAACACATCAGGGTCCAGATGAATCTCAAGCACTTGTTCGCTCCTTGATCAAGAATCGGCGGATTATGCCAGAGCCCCCCAGCAAAACTCCACGCAGACACTGCGCCCGCCATCGGTCCAGCGTACATCGCTGCTCAGTTGCCGTACCAGGCTCAGCCCCCGGCCAGACAAACGGTCTATATCCAGCGGCCGCGCCAGCACCTGTTCGACGTCAAACCCAGGCCCACTGTCCTCGATGCGCAGCGTCATTTTGCCGCCCGGCGCAGTCGGCACCACCTGCACATGCACACGCACATAACCGTTGCTCAACTGCGCCAGGCGCTCGTTGCGCTGACGATAATACTCGGCAAACCCCTGGACATCGCGCTTGAGCCGCGAATCCAGGCCCAGCACGCCATGCTCCAGTGCATTGGAATACAACTCGGCCATCACACTGTACAGCGCCCCGCTCTGCCCACGCAGGCCATGAATCTCCAGCAACAGTTGCAGCAGGTACGGCAACGGGTTGTAACTTTTGAGCGTGCGCGCACGAAACTCGAAACTTACCGACCAATCCAGCGGGCACGATTGGCCACTGTCGGCATACAGCGGCTCAGCCGCCCGCGACGGCTGGCCAGGCTGCAAGATGATCTCGACCATGCTGACATCATCACGCGCTTCACCCCGAAACGCCGCCAGCGCCTGCTCAATGTCTTCGAACAGACGGTCGGGCTTGCGGTTGCTGGCAAATACCTGCTGCAAGCGCGCCGCACCAAACAACTGGTCATTGGCGTTGGCGGTATCCAACACCCCATCGGACAACAAGAACACCCGGTCGCCCAGGGCCATGGGCCAGACTTCGGTGCTGTCATCAAACGCCTGTGCCGACAGCACGCCCAGCGGCAGGTGCCGTGATACCAACGGCGTGCGCTTGCCCGTGGCTATCTCATGCACATAGCCGTCGGGCATGCCGCCGTTCCATACCTCGACTACGCGCCGCTGGGTACTCAGGCACACCAGCGTGGCGCAGCAGAACATGTCCACCGGCAGGATGCGCTTGAGCTTGGCATTCATCTCACGCAGGGTCTGCGCCAGGCCGTAGCCCTTGGCGGTCATGCCATAGAACACCTCCGCCAGCGGCATGGCGCCCACGGCGGCCGGCAGGCCATGGCCGGTAAAATCACCGAGCAGCACATGCATGTCGCCGGAGGGCGTGTACGCCGCCAGCAACAGGTCGCCGTTGAACAGCGCATAGGGCGATTGCAAGTAACGAATGTTCGGCGCCGCGTTGATGCAACCCGAATGCGCCACCTTGTCGAACACCGCCTTGGCCGCGCGTTGCTCATGCAACAGGTAATCGTGGTGCCGGGCGATCTGGTCACGCTGGCGCAGCACCGTGGCCTGCAGGCGCCGCAAGCGGTCCATGGCATTGATCTTGGCGGCCAGGATCAGCGGGTTGTAAGGCTTGGGCAGGAAGTCATCACCGCCGGCATCCAGGCACTGGGCCAGGGCTTCGCTTTCGCGCAGCGAGGTGAGAAAGATGATCGGCACCAGCGCCTCGCCCGCCAACTGCTTGATCTGCCGCGCCGCCTCAAAGCCGTCCATCACCGGCATAAGGGCGTCCATCAACACCAACTGCGGCCGCTCGCGGGTAAATACCTCGACCGCTTGCGCGCCGTGGGTGGCGGTGAGCACCTGATGGCCCTGACGCCGGATGATGGTCGACAGCAACAGCAAATCGGCGGCGCTGTCTTCGGCGATCAGGATCGTCAGCGGCTCGAGGACCGGGGCCAGGGTGCTCAACTGAGATCAAACAGTTTGTCGAAGTTGGAGATGGCGAGGATCTTGCGCACATCAGAGTTGCTGTTGATCACCTGCACTTCGGCGTTATCGCCACCGGCATGGTCACGCAACAGCAGGAGCATGCCCAGGGCCGAGCTGTCCATGTAGGTGGTTTCCTTCAGGTCCACCACGTAGATCTCGGGCACTTTGTAGAACCGCTCGTAGGCATCACGAAAGGCTTGGTGGCTACCGAAATCGAACCGCCCCTTGACCGTGATCGTCAACTTCGTCCCATCCAGGGATACTTCTGACTCGACTGACATGTGACTGCTTCCTTGTCATTGGCAATGTGCAACAAGGTTTAGCAGCTGATAGAGATGTGAGCAACACTGATACTCAAACGTGGGAGCTGGCTTGTGTGGGAGCTGGCTTGCCTGCGATGCAGGCGACGAGGTGTATCAGTGATACAGCGGTGATGCTATCGCAGGCAAGCCAGCTCCCACACAAGCCCGGCACCCACACAGCCCGGCTCCCACAGTAGGCAAGTGGAAACTGTTAGTACTGTGACTGGCGGGGAAGTCGCTGGGATAACTCATCGAGCAGCTTTTGCTCGCGCTTGTCTTCGATGGCCCGCGCTTCGTCGATATAACGCTGCACCAGCTTGCGCAAGCCTTCGACCCGAGCGAACGCCGCTTGCCAAGCCTCACGAGCCCTATCGAGATTGTTCTGATGCCAGGCCAGGCTCTGGCGCTGCTGGCCCACAGCCGTCTCAAGCTGGTTGAGAAAGCCCTGGTAGCCCATCAGCCACTGGCCGGAGACGCCCTTGCTGCCGCGCTCGATCCACTGCTGCTGGTATTCACCGCGAAAGCGCTCCAGGTCGCCCAGCTTGCTCTCCGCCAGGCGCACCTGGCCCTGGAAATACCCCAGGCGTTGCACGGCGGTTTTTTCGGCCTTTTCGGCCATATCCACCACTGGGGCCAGGCGGGAAGAGCGGGTGCTGGCCATGACTTAACCGCCCGGCGCCGGGGCGAAGATCGAGCCCAGGTGGGCTTCGCTTTCACCCATGCTGATCTTGTCGTTGAGGCCTTGACGCAGGTAGCTCACCAGTTGCGGTTGCAGCGCGATGGCCAGGTCGGTTTCGCGATCACCACCGGCCACGTAGGCGCCGACGCTGATCAGGTCGCGGCTCTGCTGGTAGCGCGACCACAGTTGTTTGAAATGCTGCGCACGCGCCATGTGCTCGGGCGTGACCACCGCCGGCATCACCCGGCTGATCGAGGCCTCGATGTCGATGGCCGGGTAGTGCCCTTCCTCGGCCAACCGCCGCGACAGCACGATATGGCCGTCGAGCACGCCCCGCGCCGAGTCGGCAATCGGGTCTTGCTGGTCATCGCCTTCGGACAACACCGTGTAAAACGCGGTGATTGAGCCGCCACCAGCCTCGGCATTACCGGCGCGCTCCACCAGCTTAGGCAGCTTGGCGAACACCGACGGCGGGTAACCTTTGGTGGCCGGCGGTTCGCCGATGGCCAAGGCGATTTCCCGCTGGGCCTGGGCAAAACGCGTGAGCGAGTCCATCAGCAACAGAACATTCTTGCCCTTGTCGCGAAAATATTCGGCGATGCGCGTGCAGTACATGGCGGCACGCAGGCGCATCAGCGGCGCATCGTCCGCAGGCGACGCGACCACCACCGAGCGCTTCAGGCCTTCTTCACCGAGGCTGTGCTCGATGAACTCTTTCACTTCACGGCCGCGCTCGCCGATCAGCCCGACCACGATAATGTCGGCCTCGGTAAAACGCGTCATCATGCCCAGCAACACCGACTTACCCACGCCCGTACCGGCAAACAGGCCCAGACGCTGGCCGCGACCGACCGTCAATAAACCGTTGATGCTGCGAATGCCCACGTCCAGCGGCACGCTGATGGGGTTGCGGTTGAGCGGGTTAATGGTCGGGCCGTCCATCGGCACCCAGTCTTCGGCCTTCATGCCGCCCTTGCCGTCGAGTGCGCGGCCGGCGCCATCGAGCACACGGCCGAGCATGCTCATGCCCATCGGCAGGCGGCCGGTGTCGGCCAACGGCACCACGCGGGCGCCAGGGGCGATGCCCGCCAGGCTGCCGACCGGCATCAGGAAAATCTTGCTGCCGGAAAAGCCCATCACCTCGGCTTCGACCTGCACCGGGTGGTAGCTGTCGTCGTTGATCACCAGGCAGCGGCTGCCCATGGCGGCGCGCAGGCCTTCGGCTTCGAGGGTCAGGCCGACCATGCGCAGCAGGCGCCCTTCGAGGATCGGCTGGCCGGGCAACTCCGTGGCCTCGGCGTAGCCACCCAGGCGCTTGGCGAAGCTGGTGCGATCAAGGCGCATCGGGGGCGTCCAGATCAACGCTCAGGTCAGGTTCGGCGGGGTTCAACACCTGCTCATGCACCTGATCCAACAGCTTGGCCATGATCTGGCTGATGCGGGTTTCGACCGTGGCATCGATGCGGCTGTGTTCGGTCTCGACGCGGCAACCGCCGGGCTGCAGGCTGGCGTCTTCGACGATGCGCCAGGTTTCTTCATGGCGCTCGCGCAGGGCTTTGACCTGTTCGAAATCCTGCGGGTTGATGTACAGGCGCACATTGCCCACGCCCAACGGCAGCAGCTTGAGGGCTTCGCGCATGACGCTTTCGATATGGCTGGAATCGAGCACCAATTCGCGCTGGATGACTTGGCGGGCGATGTGCTCGACCAGGCCGACCATGGCTTTTTCGATCTGCGAATCCTGCTCGGCAATCGGGTCGAACAGCGTGCCCATCAGCCGTTCCAGGCTGGCGAGTTTGACGCTGAGCGCCTCTTCGGCTTCCTGGCGCACCTTGAGGGTGGTGCTGCGAAAACCGTCTTTTTCGCCGGCGGCAAAGCCTTCGTTGTAGGCCTCCTGGCGGATGGCCTCCAACTCTTCAAGGGTCAGTGGCTGGACTTCATCCAGCGGCACTTCTTCCATCTCTACCGGCGTTTCAACCACCGGCTCGGGCTCAGGTTCCGGCACATGTGGATCGAAGCTGGGCAGCGACCAGATGTCGAACCCGCCGACATCCCGTGCGCGAATCAGATCGCTGGGCGTCTCATCTTTGTTCGACATGGGACGCGCCTTAGATCATTTCTTCGCCGCCCTTCCCGCCGAGAACGATTTCTCCGGCTTCGGCCATACGGCGGGCAATGGTGAGGATTTCTTTCTGCGCGGTTTCGACGTCGCTGACGCGCACCGGGCCTTTGGCTTCAAGGTCGTCGCGCAACAATTCGGAAGCACGCTTGGACATGTTCTTGAAGATCTTCTCTTTGACGTTTTCGTCCGAGCCTTTGAGGGCCAGCACCAGCACGTCAGAGGAGACTTCGCGCAGCAACGCCTGGATGCCACGGTCGTCGACATCGGAGAGGTTGTTGAACACGAACATGAGGTCTTCGATCTGGCCGGACAGGGTGTCGTCGATCTCGCGGATCGAGTCCATCAACTGGCCTTCGACCGAGCTGTCGAGGAAGTTCATGATGTCGGCCGCACGCTTGATGCCGCCCAAGGTGGTGCGCGAAGCATTCGAGTTGCCGGAGAACTGCTTCTCCAGAATCGTGTTGAGTTCTTTGAGCGCCGCCGGCTGCACGGTGTTCAGTGACGACACGCGCAGGATGATGTCCAGGCGCACTTTATGGTCGAAGTGCCCGAGCACTTCACCGGCCTGGTCCGGGTCGAGGTAAGCGACGACGATCGCCTGGATCTGCGGGTGCTCGTAGCGGATCACGTCGGCCACTGCGCGCGGTTCCATCCACTTGAGGCTGTCCAGGCCACTGGTGTTGCCGCCCAACAGGATGCGGTCGATCAGGCCGTTGGCCTTGTCTTCGCCCAGTGCCGAGGTGAGCATCTTGCGGATATAGCTGTCGGAGCCGACGCCCAGGCTGGTCTGGTCGCCGACGATCTCGACGAACTCGCTCATCACCTGCTCGACTTGCTCGCGGTGCACATTGCGCATCTGCGCCATGGCCACGCCCACCCGCTGGACCTCTTTAGGCCCCATGTGGCGCAGCACTTGGGCGGCGTCGGTTTCACCCAGGGACAGCAGCAGGACTGCGGCTTTGTCGACCTTGGTGAGCTTGGCAACAGCGGCTCGATTATCACTCATCTGCGTTGATCCACTCTTTCACGACCTGAGCCACACGGCCCGGGTCTTCTGCTACCAGACTCTTGATTGCATTCAGCTGCGCGTCATAGCCTTCGCTCGGGCTTGGCAACAGAATGCTTTGCGGGCCGCCGAGGCTGACGCGGTCGTTGGCCAGTTCGCCGTCCAGGCCGCCCATGCCACCCAACTCAACATCGCCACCGGCCAAGGCCAGCTGTTTCTTGCCGTTGCCGGTGATGTTGTTGAGCACCGGACGCAGCACGCCGAACACCAGCACCAGAATGAACAACACACCCAGCACTTGTTTAACGATGTCCCAGAACCACGGCTGCGTGTAGAACGCCGGGTCGGCGATCACTTCGGCGCGCTCGGCGGAGAACGGCATGTTGATCACGCTGACGCTGTCTCCACGGCTGGCGTCGAAACCGACGGCGTCCTGCACCAGGCGCGTGAAACGGGCCAATTCATCGGTGCTCCACGGCGCACGGGTGACGGCACCGTCAGCCGGGTTGACCTTGACCTGATCATCGACCACCACCGACACCGACAGGCGATTGATCTTGCCCTGCTGCTGCCTGGTGTGGCTGATGGAACGGTCGAGTTCGAAGTTCTTGGTCGACTGGTTACGCTTGTCCGCCGGGTACGGTGCGAGCATTGGCTGGCCGGTGGCCGGGTCCATGATCTGCTGGCCGTTGGCGTCCAACAGCGGCTGGCCCGGCTGGATCGCGCCAGCCGTAGCGGCCGCGCCACCGGTGGTTTGCGGCGCAGTCGCCGGGGCCGGTGGCTGGTTGCTCAGGGCACCTGGCACACCTTGCGGGCCATTGCTGGCGGTGCGCTGTTCGCTGGTGGACTGCTCGCTGCGCAGCGCCGGCTGGTCCGGGTTGAATTGCTCGGAGGTCGACTCGACCGCACTGAAATCCACGTCGGCGGACACTTCAGCCTTGTAGCGGTCGTTGCCAAGCACCGGTTGCAGGATGTTGTGCACGCGCTGGGTCAGCATGCTTTCCATGCGGCGGCTGTAGTCGAACTGTTTGCCGGCCTGGGTCAGCGCGGAGTTCTCGGCCTGGTCGGACAGCAGGTTGCCCTTCTGGTCGACCACAGTGATTTGCGACTTGCTCAATTCGGGAACGCTGGTGGCCACCAGGTTGATGATCGCCAGTACCTGGCCAGGCTCCAGGGAGCGGCCGGAAAACAGTTCGACCAACACCGAAGCACTGGGCTTGCGTTCGTCACGCACGAACACCGAGCTTTTCGGGATCGCCAGGTGCACACGGGCGCCCTTGACGTTGTTCAGGCTGCTGATGGTGCGCGCCAGTTCGCCTTCCAGACCACGCCGATAACGGGTGGCCTCCATGAACTGGCTGGTGCCCAGGCCCTGGTCCTTGTCGAGGATTTCAAAACCGATATTGCTGTCGGACGGCGTTACACCGGCCGCAGCCAGCTTCATGCGCGCACGGGCCACGTCATCGGCCTTGACCAACAAGGCGCCGGAGTTGGGCTCCACGGTGTAGGCGATGTCGGCGGCGGCCAGGGTTTCCATGATCTGCTTGGAATCCATGCCGGCCAGGCTGCCGTACAGCGGGCGATAATCGGGTTGTTGCGACCACAACACCACGGCAAAACCAATCGCCACGCTGGCAGCCAGGCCGACCATCAGGCCCACCTGCCGCAGCATGGTCATTTCCGAGAGGTTTTCCAGGAACGACAGGCCAAACAGCGGCGGCTTGCCGTCTGCCTTGGCGGGTACGTTGTCGGAGACTGCTTCTGCCATGACTTAAATCTCGTCCTTAAACCGGCATCTGCATGATGTCTTGATAAGCCTGAACCAGCTTGTTACGCACTTGGGTCAAGGCTTGAAAGGAAACGCTGGCCTTTTGCGAAGCGACCATCACATCGGTGAGGTCCACGCCGCTCTTGCCGATCTCGAAGGCGGTGGCCAACTGATTGGAGGCTTGCTGGGTGTCGCTGACTTTGTTGATTGCCTGACCGAGCATGTCGGCAAAACTGCTTTGGCCCAATTCCGGCGCTGGCGCGACGGATTTCGGTTGAGCCATGGCATCCATTTGCATGGAGCGCATATCCAACATCAACCGATTGAACTCAATACCCTGGCTCATGACCTTCTCTCTCCGACGACCCGCAATTTTTTGACACTACGCAGCGGTTACTACGGGTGGTAGCAACAAGGGTGCCAGCTCCGTGGCTATTCGTAAGAAAAGGCGACAAACCCTGTCAGCCCGAGAATTTTTCACGTGGCGAAAAGGTAGGCTTCCACGTCCATCCCGGCGTCGCGCATCTGCGCCAGCTTGTAGCGCAGGGTGCGCGGGCTGATGCCCAGGCGCTCAGCGGCCTCTTTGCGACGGCCGCGCTCGGCACGCAAGGTGTCGATGATCATCTGGAATTCGCGGCGACGCAGGTCGTCGCCCAGGGCACCGCCGGACTCGGTTTCGGCAGCCGCCACGGGTGCGGGCGCCAGGCTCGGCAACGGCGCGCTGCCACTGCCCATCGCCAGGCAGAAGTCTTGCGGCTGGATCAACCCGCCCTGCTGCAAAATCAGCGCACGCTGGATGGCGTTGTCCAATTCGCGCACATTGCCCGGCCATGGGTAGCTGATCAGGCAAGCCTGGGCCTCAGCCGACAACCGCGCCTGGGCGTGCTTCATTTTTTTGACGTGGTTGTTCAGCAGGCGCTCGGCCAGCGGGATGATATCCGCCGGGCGTTCACGCAACGGGCGCCAGGCCAGCGGAAACACCGAGAGCCGGTAGAACAAGTCTTCACGGAAGCGCCCCGCCGCCACTTCGCCCACCAAGTCGCGGTTGGTGGTGGCAACCACGCGGATATCCAGCTGGATCGGCTTGCGCGCGCCGACGCGTTCCACCTCACGCTCCTGCAACACTCGCAGCAGCTTGGCTTGCAGGCCCAGGGGCATTTCCGAGATTTCGTCGAGCAGAATGGTGCCGCCGTCGGCCTGTTCGAACTTGCCTGCCTGGGCCGCGATGGCGCCGGTGAACGAACCTTTTTCATGGCCGAACAAGGTGGCTTCAAGCATGTTGTCGGGGATGGCGGCGCAGTTGATCGCAATGAACGGTTGTTTGGCGCGGCTCGATTGCTGGTGGATATAGCGCGCCAGCACTTCTTTACCAGTGCCGGACTCGCCGGAGATCAGCACGGTGGAATCGCTACGCGCCACACGCGCTGCCAGTTCCAGCAACTGTGCGCTGGCCGGTTCGAAGGCAATCGGGCCTTCACCTTCGGCATTCGAAACCACGCCGAGTGCATGCCGGGCAACCAACTCGATCAGGGCTTTGGGCTCAAAGGGTTTGACCAGGTAATCCGCCGCGCCCTGGCGCATGGCGTCCACCGCCCGCTCCACGGCGCCATGGGCGGTCATCAGCAACACCGGCAACTGCGGCTGGCGCGCGCGCAGCAGGCCGAGCAACTGGTGGCCGTCCATGCCGGGCATGTTGACGTCACTGACCACCAGGCTGAAAGACTCCTGATCGACCGCCTCCAAGGCTTCCTCGGCAGAACCGACCGCCCGGTAGTCATGGCCCGCCAACAGCAGCGTGTCAGCCAATGCTTCACGCAGGGCGCGATCGTCTTCGACCAATAAAACCTTGATAGCCATAGTCCTTTTACTCCGCGCTTGCCGTGCTGGAAAACAACGGCAAGGTCATCAATGCACAGGTGCCACGCCCCAACCGGGAGTGCAGCTGCAATTCTCCCTGATGCGCACGTGCCACCGCCTTGACCACGGTCAGCCCGAGGCCGGTGCCGTTGGTCTTGGTGGTAAAAAATGGTTCGCCCAGACGTTGCAGCACCACTGGCTCGATGCCGCTGCCGCTGTCGCTGATACACAGGCGCAGGGTTTGCTCGCGGCGGTACAGGTGCACCTTGAGCCGCGCACCAGGGCCACTGGCCTGGGTGGCGTTTTCGATCAGGTTGAGCAAGGCGCCGACCAGGGTGTCGCGGTTGCACAGCAACTCTCCCTGATGGCTGTCGCACTGCCAGCGTACATTAGCGTCCTGGATATGGGTGGCGGCCGCCGCTTGCAGCGACTGCATCAACACAGCGGGCGTAACGCGGTCGGTCAGCGGCAATTCGCCGCGGGCGAACACCAGCATGTCGCGCACCTGGTGCTCCAACTCATGCAAGCGCTCTTTGAGGCGGCCAGCAAAACGTTGGTGGGTGGCGGCCGGCAATTGCTCATCAGTCAAATGACTGGCGTAGATCAACGCCGCCGACAGCGGCGTGCGGATCTGATGCGCCAAAGAAGCGACCATCCGCCCCAATGACGACAAGCGCTCATGGCGCGCCAACTGGTCTTGCAGGTGACGGGTTTCTGTCAGGTCGTTGAGCAACACCAACTGGCCGGGCTCGGCGTCCAGGGAACGGGTGGCGATGGACAGGCGACGACCGTCCTTGAGGGAGATTTCGTGGCCGTCGTCTTCACGCGGGGCGAAGCAACGGGCGATGACTTCGCGCCACAACTCGCCTTCCAGCGGCAGGCCGAGCATGTCGACGGCAGCCGGGTTGGCTTCGCGCACACGGCCCTGGTCATCAATGACGATCACGCCACCGGGCAACAGCGACAGCAGGTTTTGCAGACGGTTGGCCAGGCGCTCTTTCTCGGCCAGCTCTTGCATACGCTGCGCGCTGACCACCGCCAGTTCGCCTTTAAGCTCGGAAACCCGCGCCTCCAGCAAACTGTAAGAGTCAGTCAGTTGGCTCGACATCTGGTTGAACAGCGAAAACGCCTGTTCCAGGCCATGTCGGCTGAGCTGCTCGACGGTCGGGACAGGCCCCTGAGCATCAGGGACCAAAGAATGTTGGGC
Source organism: Pseudomonas sp. ChxA (assembly GCF_030263855.1). Taxonomy (NCBI): domain Bacteria; kingdom Pseudomonadati; phylum Pseudomonadota; class Gammaproteobacteria; order Pseudomonadales; family Pseudomonadaceae; genus Pseudomonas; species Pseudomonas sp. ChxA. Next base: position 2,059,690 of record NZ_JARPMK010000001.1, on the reverse strand, counting down.
GGCGTGGGGCATCATGCTCTCTCGCTTGGCTGACCGTCAGTTAAACGGAACGTTGCGAGGGCTGTAGCAATACCCGTGCCGAAAAAAAACTACTGATATTTCAGTAGTTTAAAAAACAGGCGTCAATCATCCGCCTGTTCATCACCTTCCCGGCGGCTCATACCGTACTTGCGCATCTTCTCCACCAGGGTGGTTCGACGGATGCGCAGGCGTTCGGCGGCGCGGGCAACAATGCCGTTGGCATCGTCGAGCGCCTGCTGGATCAGGCCTTGTTCGAGGCTACCGAGGTAGTCCTTCAAGTCCAGGCCTTCAGGCGGCAGCATGGCGGTGGAACCGAAGTCCGGCGTGTGGCCGTTGATGGCCACGCGCTCTTCGAGGTCGGTGCGCAGGCTGTCGACCAGTTGCTCGTCTTCGTCGTCGACGTAACGGAATTTCTTCGGCAACTCGACCACGCCGATCACACCGTAGGGGTGCATGATCGCCATGCGCTCCACTAGGTTGGCCAGCTCACGTACGTTGCCCGGCCAGCCGTGGCGGCACAGCGACATGATCGCCGCGGAGTTAAAGCGAATCGAACCGCGCTTTTCGTGCTCCATGCGCGAGATCAACTCGTTCATCAGCAACGGGATGTCTTCCACGCGCTCGCGCAGCGGGGCCATCTCGATAGGGAATACGTTGAGGCGGTAGTACAGGTCTTCGCGGAAGCTGCCGACCTCGATCATGCTTTCGAGGTTCTTGTGGGTGGCGGCGATGATGCGCACGTCGACGCTCTGGGTCTTGTTGCTGCCCACGCGCTCGAAGGTGCGCTCCTGCAATACGCGCAGCAGCTTGACCTGCATCGGCAGCGGCATGTCGCCGATTTCGTCGAGGAACAAGGTGCCGCCGTTGGCCAGCTCAAAACGCCCGGCACGGCTGGTGATCGCCCCGGTAAAGGCGCCCTTCTCGTGGCCGAACAGTTCGCTTTCGAGCAGCTCTGCCGGGATCGCCCCGCAGTTGACCGGCACGAATGGCCCGTCGCGGCGCTTGGAGTGATAGTGCAGGTTGCGGGCGACCACTTCCTTGCCGGTGCCGGATTCGCCAAGAATCAGCACGCTGGCGTCGGTGTCGGCGACTTGCTGCATCATCTGGCGCACGTGCTGGATCGCACGGCTGGTGCCGACGAGGCTGCGGAACAGGTTGGGTTCACGGTGACGGCCGCGCTCGCGGGCCTGGTCGTACATCTCGCGATAGACCTGGGCACGGTGCAGCGAATCAAGCAATTTGCTGTAGCTGGGCGGCATTTCCAGGGTGGAAAGCACGCGGCGGCGCTGGTCTTCCGGCAGGTCCACGGAAGAAATATCGCCCATTAGTAACACCGGAAGGAACTCATCCCAGGTCGACAGTGTCTTTAACAGGCCCAAAACGGCGCCAGGAGCGTTTACCGTCCCGATCAGCACACAAATGACTTCACGGCTCGATGACAAAGAGCTGACCGCCTGCTGCCAGTCGTGGCTGCCGCAGGGCAAATTTTCTTCACCGAGAAAATTTAAAATCACCGCTAAATCGCGGCGGCGGACGCTATCGTCATCAATCAGCAGAATTTTGGTTTCACGCCACATGCAATAGCAACTTCCCTAGTAAAACTTCCTGCCCCAGAGTGAGGGCAATCGAGACGCCTGTAAGACTTCTTACCTTACTGACGTCTGAAATCTGAAAACAGCACTAGTTAAGTCAAAAATGCGAGCACAGTCAAATATATGACGCGCCGTTCGGATTAACTGAGCCAGTTCAGCCGAACAGATGGTAAACCTTTGACGCACTTTGCGCGCGGTTGATCTGCGACATCTCTTCGAAAATCGCCTGGCGTTCGCCGGTCGTCACCTCCAGCAACTGCTGATACACCGCCAGCAAACTCTCCAGCTTCTCGCGCAGCGCGTCCTCGTCCAACGGCGCGTTATTGAGCGCCTCGTCGATGACCGCGCGGCACCCCATGTCCAGTTCGCCAATGGCGTCCCAGTTACGTTGCGCCAATGCGTCGACCAAGGCTTCGCGGGTCTCGTCAATCCGTTGCAGGGCGTGGCTCATGACATCATCCTCAGGCCAAAGGCCTACAGTGTTGCAATACCGTCCCAGCCTTCCTTGAGCGTAATCATCAGGCCGGCTACTTCGTCGATCATGCTGACATCGCTCTTGCTGTTGGCTTCAAGCAGGCGCGTGGTCATGTAGGCATACAGGTTATCGAGTTGCTGCAACGCGGCCGGGTCTTCGGTTTTTTCCGGGTTCAGGCCGTCACGCAAGCCGATCAGGATGTCGATCGCCTTGCCCAGCAGCAAACCCTTCTGCGCGATATCACCACGAGCCATGGCGCCCTTGGCCTGAGCCATGCGGTCCAGCGCGCCTTCCATCAGCATCTGCACCAGACGGTGTGGGCTGGCTTCGGAGATCTGGGCATGGGAATTGACCTTCTGGTATTGGCGAAGGGCTCTCATGGGATTCATGTTTCTACCTCGTGACAGGCAACAGCTAAATTAGGATGGGCTCTGACTAATATGTCGACGCGATGACAAAAAACTTTAACCCGACGATCCGTTGAAGGCCGTGCCCGGCGCAGGATCACCGGGCGGCAGCAACACGGATCAACTGTCCGAATTGGACTTGTTCAGCGCGTTAAGCGTGCTCATCACACTGGAGCGCTGGCTGGTGAGCTGGGCGACCAGGTTGTTCATGGTTGTGTACTTGGCGGTCAGGCTTGTTTTGAGGGCGGCCATGCGCGCGGTCAGGGTGTCCTGCTGGTTTTGCAGGTCCTTGATGTTGGCCGACAGCGTCGACGAACGCGTGGCCAGCACACCGGTGTTGCTCAGCGCATAGCTGTCGGTCGCGGTTTTCATGCGCGCCAACAGGCCGGTGTCACCGTTGAAAATACCGCCGATATCGGTAGGGTTGGTCAAGATGGCCGCCCCGAACACCTTGTCGTCAATACTCAACTTGCCGGTGCCCGAGTCAGTGTTCACTCCGAACTGGGCCAGGGACTTCAACGCGCCTGTGCCCGTCAATGCGTTCAGCTCGCTACGCAAAGCCGTCTGCAGCGAGCGTATGGTGGCATCACCTGTCAGCGCAGCACGCGTGGTGGTACCGTCCGGGTTGTTGGTCACCGCAGTCTCGGTGTTCATGGCCGTCATTAAAGCGTTGTAGGTGTCGACAAAACCCTTCACCGAGCTTTTGAGGGTGTCGTTGCTGCGGGCGACCGTGATGGTCGAAGCCACGCGCGTCACGCCGTCAGGGAGCGCCCCAGTGACACCGGCCGGCAGAGGCGAGACCGCCGTCAACTTGATGCTCACACCACTGATCGCATCGGTCAGGGTATTACTCTTGGATTCCTGAGCAGTGCCGTCGATCGTGTACTTCGCATTCTGCGGGGCGGTGCCGACGACTGAACTACCTGCCTCCAGGCCGGAGTTACCGCCAAGGGTAATGTCCGTACCGGCGCCGGTATTGGTCGAGGTCATGACCAGGCGAGAACCGGTGGCGTCAGTCAGGATGTTGGCACTCAGACCCGCACTGCTGTATTGCGCATTGATCGAGTCGCGCACTTGTTGCAGCGTCGCACCAGGCGGAACACTGACTCCGTAGCTCTGCCCCGACTGGGAAATTTCCAGAGTCGTCGCGGTGGTGCCGGTATTGACGACGGTTTTCGCGCCTGTGGGGTAGTTCTGAGTAGCCACCTTCGAGGCGGTCGCCAACTGGTTGACTATAAGCTGGTAGCTGCCCGCGGAGGCACCGGCACCCAAGGTAACGGTAGACACGTTGGCATCCGACGTCGTCGCCGCCAGGCCGCCGATACTGGCGTCCTTGGCCATATTGTCCATGGCACCACGGAAGGCATCCAGCGCGGCTTGAATCTTGCCGATCGAGGACAACTGGGCAGTCGACGTTTGCGACTGCTTGTTGATCTGCGACTGCTTCGGCGCTTGTTCCGCGTTCACCAATGCCGTCACGATCTGCTGGGTATCAATGCCCGTAACGGGGCCGCTAACTGATATATCACCCATGATTCTTCTCCTGATCCGGGGCTGGCGCTTTATTGACGGACGACGCCTAAAGCAGCTACAGCAACAAAATTCATGCCAGCTCAGACTTTGGCGTCAAACAACACGTTGCTGGCGTCGTGAAGGCTTTGTGCGAGTTTCAATGCGGTTTCCGAAGGAATCTGACGGATCACCTCGCCGCTGTCGGTCGCAATGACCTTGACCACCACCTGATGGGTGGAGTCATCAATGGAAAATTCCAGGTTGCGCTGGGCAGCCTGAACGAATTTGCGAATATCCGTGACGGCCTGTTCGAGGTCGGACGGTTTCGAGTCTTGCTGGGTTTGAACCGCGGCAACCGTGGGGTCGACCTTCGTCTTGTGCAGGTCGTTATTCACAGGGGCAGGCGCGCTCTGCGGCGCCGCTGCTGGATAAGACAGGTTCAACTTGACGCTCATGTCCATGTCCAATCTCCTCATCACGCAAAAGACAAAAGGGCACGTAAACGCGCCCTTCCGTCAGTCATCTACCGATGGCTATTACTGAAGCAGCTTCAGTACAGCGGATGGCAGTTGGTTGGCCTGGGACAGGATCGCAGTGGAAGCCTGTTGCAGGGTTTGCTGCTTGGTCAACTGAGCAGTTTCAGCAGCGTAGTCAACGTCCTGGATCTGACCGCGAGCGGCGCTGGAGTTGTCGGAGATGCTCTGCAGGTTGGCAACGGTGTTGTCGAAACGGTTTTGTACAGCACCGAGGCCGGCACGCTGGGAGTCGATGTCGGAGATCGCCTGAGTGATCACGTCGATCGAGTTCTGTGCGTTGGCAGCAGTGGTGATGTCAGTGTTGTTGACGGTGGTTTTGGTGGAGTTGGCAGCAGTACCGGTAGCTGCGAACAGACCCGTCACGCCAGCGCCGCTCAGCGAGTAGCTGCTGGAGGAGTTCAGGGAAACTGCGCCGGTTGCGATGATAGCGGTGTTAGCCAGGGCAACGGCGGTGCCGGCAGTACCGGTACCATCCAGGGTTGCAACCTTGACGCCTGCGATAGCACCAGCGTCGCCAGCGTTGAAGGTCAGGTTCTCACCGGTATCGGACTTGACCGACAGCGCTTGAGTGGTCGAATCGTAGTTAACGGTGATGCCCAGTTTGGCAGCGTTGGACTTCAGTTGGTCAGCCAGGTCAGAAGCTTTGACCACGCCAGTGAACTGAACCGCAGCACCGCCACCGACTTGCAGGGTGAAGTTGGCGCTGGCAGGGGTTGCAGCAGCGATGGCAGCGGAGTCAACGGTGAACTGGGCAACAGTGCTGGCAGTAGCAGCCAGGCCGCCTACAGCGCCGTTCATTTGCGCAGCGATCTGCCCGGCCGAAGCACCGGCAGCGATGGTCAGGCTCTTGGACTGGCCGCCACCGGTAACGGTGAGTGCGCCGCCAGCAACGCCAGTTGCGCTTGGGAGAACGCCTTGGCTCTTCAGCTGCTGCGAACCAATGTTGTTGGCTGCAACGTTACCGATGCTCATGTCGATGGTCTGGTTGGCGTTGGCGCCGACCTGGAACGAAGTGGTACCGAAAGAACCGTCCAGCAGGTTCTTGCCACCGAAAGTAGTGGTGGTAGCGATACGGGTCAATTCAGCAGTCAGTGCTGCGTATTGAGCCTGGTTCGACTTACGGTCGTCAGCGCTTGGCGAGCCGTTGGCGGATTGCAGAGCCAGGGTACGCATGCTTTGCAGGATGTTGGTGGACTGCTGCATTGCGCCTTCAGCGGTCTGAGCAATCGAGCTGCCGTCGTTGGCGTTTTTGATTGCAACGCCCAGGCCGTTGATCTGGCTGGTCAGACGGTTGGAGATTTGCAGGCCGGCCGCATCGTCTTTGGCGCTGTTGATACGCAGGCCGGAGGACAGACGCTGCATGGAAGTTTGCAGAGCGCCGGAAGCCTTGTTCAGGTTGTTCTGAACGTTCAACGAAGCAAGGTTGGTGTTTACTGTTAAAGCCATGACGAAATCCTCGTGGGTGGTGTACTGCGGCTTCCGGCCCTGGCAACCGCCGGGTGTGGCCTAGAGAACCTTCGTAATAGTTATCGTCGTGAAAGCAGGTTGCTTGAGGACTTTTTTGATTTTTTTTACTAGCACGGGGCCACCCTTTGTAATTCAAGGGGTTAAAGCGGCTGAAAAGTCCTGAATTCATGGGCTGCTGACATCTTTGGGGCTGCTGCGCAGCCCAACGCGGGGCAAGCCCGCTCGCCACAATAAAAAACGCCCAGGCTTTTTGAGCCTGGGCGTTTTTGTGTGCAGCCTATTAGAGCGTTACGGGCGATAGAGAATCGCCGAGCCCCACGACAGGCCCACGCCGAAACCGCTGATGGCAACGCGCTTCCAGTCGGCGTCCAGCATGTGCTTTTCCAGCAGCAACGGAATGCTCGACGACACGGTGTTGCCGGTCTCGACCATGTCCTTGATGAACTTCTCTACCGGCGCCTCTTCGAAACGCCGCGCAACCGCGTCGACAATCGCCGCACTGCCCTGGTGGATGCAGAATGCGTCGATTTCGTCAGCTTTGAGGTCCGACTCATTGAGCAGCTCGTGCAAATGTGCCGGCACCTTGAGCAAGGCAAAGTTGAACACTTGGCGGCCGTTCATGAAAAACACGCCATCACTGACCTTAAGGTGCGGCGCGCCGGAACCGTCGGTGCCGAACTTGGACTTGCCCAACAGCCACGGCGCGTCTTCGCCCATCCAGGTGGCGGTGGCGGCATCACCAAACAACATGGTGGTGTTGCGATCTTCAGGGTCGACGATCTTCGAATACGGGTCAGCGGTGATCAGCAGGCCGTTTTTCAGGCCGGTGGCTTCCATGAAGCCCTTCATCGCGTAGATGCCGTAGACATAACCCGAGCAGCCCAAGGAGATATCAAACGCTGCCACGTGGGTGGGCAGGCCCAATTTGTCCTGGACGATGGCGGCCGTGTGCGGCAAACCTTCTTCATCGCCGTTCTGGGTCACGACGATCACAGCGTCGATGGATTCGCGCTTCAATTCAGGGTTGGCAGCAAACAAGGCGTTGACCGCCTCGACGCACAGGTCGGAAGTTTCCTGCGCAGCATCCTTGCGCGGCAGGAACGCCGAACCGATCTTGCCGATGATGAATTCTTCATCCTTGGCGAATTTGGCACCCTGGGCGTAGTTATCGATCCCGTCTGCCGGCACGTAACTGGCGATGCTTTTTATGCCAATCATTGTGGCTTCCCAATACTAAATAGCTGGATAACACCCCTCGGACCGAGCCGGGAGCGCTGACAATAAAGGGGATAACCCCGTAAAAATATCGCTGAAAGCCGCCGCGTAAAGACTCGCAAGCGACTTATCCTTTTCACACGATACAGTGAAGATGCGCTTTATGACTCACAGGTCACTCAATTTTGTGCGCTTTATGCAAAACCCGGCAACATTCCCGGCACCAGAAACGACAACGGCCCACCCTGTTGCCAGGGTGGGCCGTGTGTAAGGCTGCCGATTACATGCGGCTGAACAGGCTCAACTGGGAGATTTTCACAAAGGCCAGTTGCGAGGCTTGCAGCATGGTCTGCTGCAAAGTCAGGTCAATGGCGGCCTGCCCCATATCGACGTTGGCCAATGACGACATGGTCGAGGTGTTGGCCAGGCCCAGGCTGGTGTTTTCCTGACCTTGGATATCCAGGGCGTTCTGGCGCGCACCGATGGAGCCACGGACCTGGTCGATCTGCGCCGACGCGTTAGTCAGGTTGCCGATCGTGGTATTGAGCACATCCTTGAGCTTGTTCATGGCAACCGGGTCGCCATCGGCTGGGGTTTCCAGCGCCTTGCGCAGTTGGCCCAGGGTGTCCAGGGCGTTCATATTCTTGTTGCTGGTGGCAGCGAGGGAAAACTGATCACCGGCACCTGGCGTGCCGCTCACATCAAAGGTCACGCCAGCCGCCGTGATCGACGTCGCGCCGGTGGCCATGGTGCCTGAGGCAATCGACTTGCTGTTGGCGCTGTAGGGCTGGGCATAGACCTCGTAGGCATTGCCGCTGGTGAACTTAATCACCGCCCCCGAGTTGGGAAAGGTACTGGCGTAGGCAGCCTGATCCGTGACGCGGCCACCGGTCAACTGCGCCGTGGAGGGGTTGCTTGCCGTACGCGAGCTGCTGAACGTGTCGGGTTTGCTTTCCAGCGTAAACGACTTGCCTGCCACCAACGCATCCGAGGCCGGGCCCGAGGCAACATCCGCCCCGAGGTTCAGGCTGATGTCAAATTTGACCCCGCGCAGGTTGACGCTGGACGCGCCCTCCTTGGTGGAGTCAAACGTGCCATTACCGGTGATCTCGGAGGTAACGTCGTTACCGTCCTTGTCGCTCACGCTGTACTGGGTGCTACTGGAGAAGGTCAGCTTATACGGTTGACCATCGGCAAAACTCTTGGTGTAAGCCGTGCCGGAAGTGACCAGGCCTGCCGAGATCGCGACTTTGCCGTCATTGACCGCCGGCGGCAAAATCGAGGTTTGCGTGCGACCGGTGTTGGATGAGCTTTCCAGCAAGGCCTTGCCGGTATCGCCCATGGCAATCGTCAGGTTGCTCGACACCTGCAGGCTCAGCGGCGTTTCGTCACCTTGGTAGGTATAGGCGCCATCGTTGTTGCGGCTGTAAGGCGGTGTATCGGTCTTGGCCCCAGAGAACATGTAGTTGCCACTGGCGTCTTTAGTATTGAGCAAGCCCAACACTTGGTCTTCAAGCGCGCCGACCTGGGCCGCGATCGCCTTGCGATCATCGTTGCTGAGCTTGAGGTTACCGGCCTGCAATGCCAAACCCTGCGCGGACTGCAAAGCGGTATTGATGCTCCCCAACACGCTTTCTTCGTTGTTCAGCGAGTTCTGCAAGGTCGTAATGTTGCCGTTGTACTGCCCCAGCATGTCTTTCTGCTGTTGCAGCATCAGCAACTGGGCGGCGGCCACCGGGTCATCGGCAGCGGTTTGCACGCGCACACCGGAGCTCGCCTGGTCCTGGGCCTTGACCACACCGGAGTAGTTGTCCTGATACTTGCTGGAGCTGGTGTCGAAATACTGCTGTGTAGAGATACGCATCGTTCCAGACTCCTTTAAAGGGCGTTGATCAGTGTGCTGAAGGTTTCTTGCGCGGCCTTGATGATCTGCGACGACGCGGTGTAGTACTGCTGGAACTTGATCATGTCGCCCGCCTCCTCGTCCAGGTTGACCTGGGACACCGAGTTGCTGGCCGCCTTGTTTGCCGCCAGCAAGGCGCCGGTGGCGGTGCTGTCGGTGTTGGCCTGGGCGGCCTTGGAGCCGACTTGGGACACCAACCGGCTGTTGGCGCTGACCAGGCTGACGCCCGCATTGCCGTCCACCGCGCCGACCGTGGCTTTGGTCTGCAACCCCAGCAGTTCCTGGGCATTACGGCCATCGGAGCTGGCGCCGCTGTTGAACGAAAAGGTGGTGCTGTCACCGTTGGCCGGCGAACCGGACACGGTGGTGTCAAAACTGAAGCTTTTGCCCGGGATCAACGCACCGCTGGCATCGCGCATCGGCACATTCACGCTGACCTTGTTGCCCTGGCCCGGAATGATGGTGCCGGTGCCGATCGAGTTGCCCTGGGCATCACTGATCGAATAGGACTGGGTGCCGTCCGCCGCAGGTTTGCCGAACACCATTTTCACCGGCATCGAGTTTTCGATCCCGGTGCGCAATTGCGCAGTCGCCGCGCCGCCGTCGATATCGATCGGCACGGTCAAGGTCGGCTGGGTGAACGCGCCGGTGCCGGTATTGGTCTTGCTGGCATTGCCGGCCAAGGGCGCGGCGAAGGCGAGTTTGTTCGGGTCTTTGAGGTCGACACTGATGCCGCTGGCGCCATTGGCCGTCGGGCTGACCTTGAAGCTGTCACCGGCCGCCACCGGCCCCTTGCCATCCAAGGCCAGGGTAAAACCGTCAATCACTGGCGGTGGCGTGGTGGTGGTGTCGAACGAGCCCATGGCTTTGCCGTCGGAGCGCACCACGTTGTATTGGTTGCCGCTGGTGAACGTCACCTTGTAGTCGAAGGTCGACAGCTTGCTGCTGTCGGCAATCGTCACGTTCAGGTTGCCGGAACCTGCGCTGTTACCGGCGGCCGCCTGGCTGCGCTGGGAAATCGCCGCAGCGCTGTTGATGTCGCCAAACAGCGAGGAACCGAAATCACTGTTCAGGTCCAGGCCCTGGCCCAACTGGCTGTTAACGCTGTCGGCGGTGGCAATCGCGATGCGCCCCAGGTCGTTGATGGCGGGCATCAGCGCATCGCTGCGATAACGCAACAGGCCGCCGATACTGCCACCACTGACCACACTGCCGATGTCCATCGGCGTGTCGCCCATGTTCAACTGGATGGTGTACTGGCTGTTGTCGCTCTTGCTCGGCACCGCCGAAATGGTATTGGCAATGCTGCCTTCTACCAGCGATTGGCCGGTGCCGGTGGTGATGCTGAACTGGCCGTTCTTCTCGGTGGCCGTCACGCCGATCAGCTCATTGAGCGAACGCACTGCCTCATTGCGCGCATCCAGCAGGTTGGCCGGCGCACTGGTCGAAGACCCCTGGGCCGTCGAAATTTGACTGTTGAGCGAGGCAATCGACGAGGTCAGTTTGTTGACTTGATCGCTCATGGTCGACAGTTGGCCGTTGATGCTTTCTTTCTGCTGGGTCAACTGCGTGGAAATCGCGTTGAAGCGGTTGCTCAAGGTCTGGGCGTTGGTGATCAGCAACTGCCGCGCAGACACATCGCTGGGCGTGGCCGCGGCGTTCTGCAAAGAGGCAAAAAACGCGCTGAGCACGGCTGACATACCCGTGGACTTGTCCGACAGGGTCTTGTCGATCGCTGCCGCCTGGCCCGCATAGGCGTTGGCATCGCTGTTCAGAGCGGTGCTGCTCTGGTAGGCCGCGCCCAAAAAGTCGTTATAAATGCGGCGCACATCCGCGAGCGTTGTGCCACTGCCGATAAACACGCCGCCATACTGGTTATTGGCGCTGGCGTTCTGGGTGGTCTGCTGGCGCGAGTATCCCGGGGTATTGACGTTGGCAATGTTGTTACTCAAGACCGACAACGAGCCTTGAGCGGCATTGAGTCCTGACATCCCGATACTGAGCAAACTCATGGTTCAGACCTTATAAATGTGTGGTTGCGCCAGCGGCAGCGAAATTCTGGTAACTGTTCATCGTTTTGGCGATCTGCGAAATCTTGCTGGCGTAGTCCGGGTCGGTTGCATATCCGGCTTTTTGCAACTCGCGTACAAACTGTTCCGGGTTGTCGGCTGATTTCACAACTTCTTTATAGCGATCATTGCTTTGCAGCAATGTCACGAGGTCGTGGAAGCTGTCCTGGTAGGAGTTGTAGGAGCGAAATTGCGCCGTTTCCTTGACCATCGACCCATCACGAAACTCGCTGGTGATTGCACGCGCCTGGCCGCCCTGCCAGCTCTGCCCGGCCTTGATGCCGAACAGGTTGTGGCTGCTGCTGCCGTCCTCGGCGCGCATCACCGATTTGCCCCAACCGGTTTCCAGCGCGGCCTGGGCCACCAGGTATTTGGGGTCGACCCCGATGCGCGCCGCGGCGGCCTTGGCCATCGGCAGCATGGTGGCGACAAATTCATCCTGCGAGCTGAAGGCTTTTTTCGCCGGCGCCAGCGGTGGCTGCGCAATCGCGCGGCCATAAACCTGCATGCGCCCGCTCGGCACGGCAAAGTTGCGCGCGGTGCTGTTGACCACGTTATCGGTGGCGGCGCTGTTACGCAGTGGCGCACTCGCGGCCTGAGTAGCGGCCGGGGCGTTCGGCACGATACCGGCCAGCAGGCGATCGGTGAGCTTGCTCGGCAACGCCATGCGGCGCTGGTTCATCAGTTCCATGTCGTTGGTGTGCGCGCTGGCGCCTTGCGGCTCTGCAACGCGGTAAGCCCACAACGGCCGCTGGCCATTGGAGCGCCCTAACGGGCCATTCGCCTGGGTGCCGGCGGCGATTTCAGTCGGCACATCGACCTTCTTGGCCTTGACCGGCTCGGCCGCCGCCGGGCCTTGCAAGGTCGAGGACTGCGCCTCGACCGGCTTGTTCTTCTGCATCTGGCGCATCAGCACGTCAGCCAAACCGATACCGCCGCCTTCGCGGGACATGGAGACCGCCAACTGCTGGTCGTACATTTCCTGGTACTGCTTGGCAGCCGGTGTGTTCAGCGGGTTGTCCTTGCCCAGCGCCTCGGTGGCCGAGCGCATCGACTTGAGCATCTCGCTCAGGAACAGCGACTCGAACTCCTGCGCGACTTTGCGCATGTTGCCTTCGCTGTTCTTGTCGGCGCCGACCTTGAGCTGGTTCAGCCGGTTGAGGTCGGAGTAAGACCCCGAATCCGCCGTGCTGGTGAACCCGCTTTTGTGCATATCCATGGCCATGGCCTTAGATCACGATCAGGTCGGCTTGCAAGGCGCCGGCCTGTTTCAAAGCTTCGAGAATTGCCATCAAGTCGCCGGGCGCTGCGCCCACCTGGTTCACCGCGCGGACAATCTCGTCCAGGGTGGTGCCCGGGCCGAACTTGAACATCGGCTTGGCTTCTTGCTGGGCATTGACCCGCGAGCGCGGTACCACGGCCGTCTGGCCATTGGACAGCGGCCCAGGCTGGCTGACGATCGGGTCTTCGGTGATGGTCACGGTCAGGCTGCCGTGGGTGACTGCTGCCGGCGAGACCTTGACGTTCTGGCCGATCACGATGGTGCCGGTACGCGAGTTGATGATGACTTTGGCCACTGCCTGGCCTGGGTCGACTTCAAGGTTTTCCAGGATCGACAGGTAGTCGACACGCTGGCTTGGGTCGAGCGGCGCCGTCACACGGATCGAGCCGCCGTCGATGGCTTGTGCCACGCCAGGGCCGAGCATGTCGTTGATCTTGTCGACCACGCGCTTGGCGGTGGTGAAGTCCGAGCGATTGAGGTTAAGGGTCAGGCTGTTGCCCTGGTTGAAACCGCTGGGCACGGTGCGTTCAACCGTGGCGCCGCCAGGAATGCGACCGGCCGATGGCACGTTCACGGTGATTTTCGAGCCGTCACGGCCCTCGGCGTCAAAACCGCCGACCACCAGGTTGCCCTGGGCGATGGCGTAGACGTTGCCGTCGATACCTTTGAGCGGCGTCATCAGCAGGGTGCCGCCGCGCAGGCTTTTCGAGTTACCGATGGACGACACGGTGATGTCCACCACCTGGCCCGGCTTGGAGAACGCCGGCAAATCGGCACTGATCGACACGGCCGCGACGTTTTTGAGCTGCACGTTGCCCGACCCAGGCGGCACCTTGATACCGAACTGCGAGAGCATGTTGTTGAAGGTCTGCAGGGTAAACGGCGTCTGGGTAGTCTGGTCACCCGTCCCGTTAAGCCCCACGACCAGGCCGTAGCCGATCAATTGGTTGGAACGCACGCCGGAAATACTGGCGATGTCTTTCAACCGCTCGGCGTGGGCCACTGCGCTCAAGGCCAGCAATAACGCGGCAGCCATCAGCTGTTTGAGGTTCAAAATGGCCACCTAGAAAGGGAACAGCGGGCTAAGGAAGAAACGGTCGAACCAGCCCGGCTGACTCGCATCAGCAAACGAACCCGTACCCGAGTAGGTAATGCGTGCATCGGCAATGCGCGTCGACGGCACGGTGTTGTCGGTAGAAATATCATCGGCACGCACCATGCCGGCGATACGCACCAGCTCGTCGCCGGTGTTGAGGGTCATCCACTTTTCACCGCGTACGGCGATGATGCCGTTGGGCAACACATCCGCCACCGTTACGGTGATCGAACCGGTCAGGCTGTTGCCCTGCCCCGCCGCGCTCTTGCCGTTGGTGGCACGGTCGCCGCTGTAACCGGCATTGAGGCTCAGATCGCCATCGCCCAAAGGGTTATTGGTGGTCAGGCCGCCACCAAACAGCGAGGTCAGGCCGATGCTGGTCTTGCTGGTCTTGCCGATCTGCGAGTTGGCGTTCTTGCTGGCCTGGGTCTTCTCGTTGAGGGTGATGGTGATGATGTCACCCACCCGGAAAGCCTTGCGGTCGCTGTACAGGTTCTGTTCGAAACCGGCCTGGTAGATCGAGCCATTGTTGGCCGCCGCCGGCAATGGCGTGCGCGGCAACACCGGCGCGTAGTACGGGTCATTGGGTTTCGGCGACGGGGCGACACAGCCCGCGAGCACGGCGATCCCACTCAATGCCAGAACAGAAACATAGCGATTCATGACCCTTACCTCACGGTGTTGCAGGCGCCGCAAAAGGCGCCCCATAGACTTGATTACAGATTCTGCGTTACGAACGAAAGCATCTGGTCGGCGGTGGAAATCACCTTGGAGTTCATCTCGTAGGCGCGCTGGGTGGTGATCATGTTGACCATCTCCTCAACCGTGCTGACGTTGGAAGTTTCCAGGGTTTGTTGCAGGGTGGTACCAAAACCGTTGAGGCCTGGGGTGCCGATTTGCGGCGCGCCGCTGGAGGCGGTTTCCAGGAACAGGTTGTTACCCATGGCCTGCAGGCCGGCCGGGTTGATGAAGTCGGCGGTTTGCAGGTTGCCGATCACTTGCGACGCCGGGTTGCCGGCCACGGTGATGGACACGGTGCCGTCGGTGCCGACGGTAAAGGTCTTGGCATCGGCTGGAACCACCACAGCTGGCTCCAGCGCGAAGCCGTTGGCGGTAACGATCTGGCCATTGGAATCGAGGTGGAAAGTACCGTCACGGGTGTAGGAGGTGGTGCCATCCGGCTGCAGGATCTGGAAGAAACCCCGGCCGTTGATGGCCATGTCCAGCGGCTGGTTGGTTTGCTGCAGGTTACCGGCGCTGAAGTTCTTCTGGGTGCCGACGATCTGCACACCGGTACCCAGTTGCAGGCCCGACGGCAGTTCGCTGTCCTGGGTCGACTGGGCACCTGGCTGGCGCTTGATCTGATAGAGCAAATCCTGGAACTCGGCGCGGTCACGTTTGAAACCCGTGGTCGACACGTTCGCCAAGTTGTTGGAGATGGTGGTCAGGTTGGTGTCCTGCGCGGCCAAACCTGTTTTGGCAACCCATAGAGCCGGAAGCATAGTGTTCTCCTTCGTGCGCCTGTTTGTTGGCGCTGTGCTGCAAAATTAGTCTTCAGTGACGCTGCAATCAGCTCATTGCCAAAACGCGGGTCATGGCCTGGTCGTCTTCTTTAGCGCTGTTCATCATCTTGATGTGCAGCTCGAACTGCTTGGAGAGCGACAGCACGGCGGTCATTTCTTCCACCGCATTGACGTTGCTCGCCTGCAGGAAACCCGAGGTCAGCCGCACGTTTGCGTCAGCCTGGGCCGGCTGGCCATCCTTGGTATGGATGGCGCCATCCAGGCCCTTGGTCATGTTCTTGAGGTCCGGCTGGACCAGCTTGATGCGGTCCACTTCAGCCATCACGCGTGGGCCTTCGCCCATGGCGCGGATGCTGATGGTGCCGTCGGCGCCCACTTCGATTTTCTGCTCGGGCGGCACAGCAATCGGGCCACCGTTGCCCATCACCGGCATGCCGTTGCCGGCACGCAACACGCCCAGCGCATCCACATTCATGCTGGCGCTGCGCACGTAGGCTTCGCCACCATCCGGGGTTTGCACCGCCATCCAACCGTCACCGCTGACCGCCACATCGAGGTCGCGACCGGTTTCAATCATGGCGCCCTGGGAGAAGTCGGTGCCCGGCCGTTCGGTCATGGCAAATGCCCGCGCCGGAAAGCTGTCACCGAACACCGGCATCGAACGCGCCTGCTCCAGGTCCCGTTGAAAACCGTTGGTGGAAATGTTCGCCAGATTGTTGGCATGGGCCTTTTGCGCCAGTGCATTCTGGCTGGCGCCGGTCATTGCCACATAAAGGTACTTGTCCACGCTCTATCCTCTTTCTGACGGACGCTTGCCGCCCACCGTTGCTCTGATGAGGCTTAAGCAATTTGCGAACCAACTTTTGAAAATAGCTTGAAGTCCATGTACGGCGGGGGTTTGCGGGCAGGCTTGGAGATTAGGTGGCAGGGGTAGAGTCGAAAAAACGGCGGACTACTGCCGCCTGCGGCAAGCACCGGTCTTAAGGACGACAAAGATCAACTGTGGGAGCTGGCTTGCCTGCGATAGCGGTGGGTCAGTGATAAATGGGCCAGCTGACACACCGCTATCGCAGGCAAGCCAGCTCCCACAGTTTTAACCCCGGTGTATCCGCCGGCTATTTATCGGTTTTGAGGATTTCGTAATCGCGCAACTTATTGGCAATGGTGGTGTGCGACACGCCTAGGCGCTTACCCAACTGCCGACTGCTCGGGTGCTCGGCATACAAAGCCTCCAGCACCGCCTTTTCAAACCGCCCAACGATATTCTCCAACCCGCCTTCCAGGGAAAAATCGCCAAGCGGCTGGCGCACCCCATAATCCGGCAGGCGAATATGCTCGGCCTTGACCGTACCGCCGTCGCACAACGACACCGCCTGAAACAACACGTTTTCCAACTGCCGCACGTTGCCCGGCCAGTGGTAGTGACTGAGCCGGTCCATCGCCGCCGGTGCCAGCTTGGGCAGTGGGCAACCAATCTGCCGGCTGGCCTGGTCGAGAAAGTGTTCGACCAGCGGCGCCAGGCCGTCCAGGCATTCACGCAACGGCGGGATATGCAGCGACAACACGTTGAGCCGGTGATACAGGTCCTGGCGGAATTCTCCACGCGCGCAGAGTTCGGACAGGTCCACCTGGGTCGCGCAGATCACCCGCACATCGAGGTACACCTCTTCATCACTGCCCACCCGGCGAAAGCAGCCATCCTGCAAAAAGCGCAGCAATTTCACCTGCAAGCGTGCGCTCATTTCCCCCACGCCATCGAGAAACAACGTACCGCCCGCCGTCAGCTCCAGCAGCCCCAGCTTGCCCTCGGCCCGTGCCCCTTCAAACGCGCCGGGGCCGTAACCGAACAACTCGGTCTCGGCCATCGACTCGGGCAGGCCCGCACAGTTGAGCGCCATCAAGGGTGATTGCCCGCGCGGGCTGGCCAAGTGACAAGCGCGTGCCAGCAACTCTTTGCCGGTGCCGGTTTCACCTTCTATTAATAGCGGCGCATCCAGCGGCGCCATGCGCCGGGCTTCGCGCACCACGGCGGCCATGACTTTGGAGCTTTGGAAAATACTGTCGAAGCCGCGCAGCTCTTGCTTGCGCACATTGTAGATACGCTCGCCCACACGGTCGGCACGGTGCAGGGTCAACACGGCGCCGGCCATGGCCTCGCTGTCGTCGTGCTCGGAGGATTGCAGCGGCGCGATGTCCGCCAAAAACACGTCACCCTTGACCTTGACCCGCAAGCCGTTGATGCGCGATTTGCTCGCACGCACCAACTCCGGCAGGTCGAAATCCTCGGCATAACGCGACAGCGGAATGCCCGGCACCTCGTCCACCCTCACCCCGAGTAACTGCGCCGCCGCGCGGTTGGCGGCGACGATGGAGCCGCCCATATCAATCGACAACACCGGAAACTCCAGGGCGCCGAGCAGCGCATTAAGCTCCATATGCCGACGTTCGCTGGGCATCAGCCCTACCCGTTTAACCCCAAATACCCCGGCAATCGCTTCGAATTGCGGGCGCAGCGCCTGGAACTGCATGTTCACCAGATTGGGACAAAACAAGTAAATGGCGTTGCCGTGCTCACCGCCTACCTCGCCTTTGGCGACGTTGACGCCGTACTCCACCAGCAGGTTGAGGATGTCCCGCAGGATGCCGATACGGTTCTGGCAGTGCACTTTGATACGCATTAAAAAGCCCGAAAAGTGGGAAAGCGCCGCGTCTTTTTGCCGCTGGGCGCAGATAGTCGTCAAGATTATGTGACAGCTTGAGACCTTTTCACAGCCCAAGACACCGACAGATCGGCATACCGTAACGAAAACTTTACATAAAGCGGTAACTTTTCCTACAAGTGAGCGCTTTGCCCAGATGGAATCCGACGCCTTGCGGGGTATCAATAGGCTCATCGCAGGACATAACAAGAACGAATGCCTAGCAGGAGAGCCGTATGAAGCAGACGCACTACGTGGCCCGCGAGCCCGATGCGCAAGGTTTTATCCACTACCCGCCGGAAGAACACGCGGTGTGGAACACCCTGATCACGCGCCAATTGAAAGTGATCGAGGGGCGCGCCTGCCAGGAATACCTGGACGGCATCGACAAACTCGGCCTGCCCCTGGACCGCATTCCGCAACTGGGCGAAATCAACAAGGTGTTGGCCGAGACCACCGGCTGGCAAGTTGCCCGCGTACCCGCATTGATCCCCTTCCAGACCTTCTTCGAATTGCTCGCCAGCAAACAGTTTCCGGTGGCGACCTTTATTCGCACCCGCGAAGAACTGGACTACCTGCAAGAGCCGGACATTTTCCACGAGATCTTCGGCCACTGCCCGCTGCTGACCAACCCGTGGTTTGCCGAGTTCACCCACACCTACGGCAAGCTCGGCCTGGCGGCCACCAAAGAGCAACGCGTGTACCTGGCGCGCCTGTACTGGATGACCATCGAGTTCGGCCTGGTGGACACCCCGCAAGGCCGGCGCATCTACGGTGGCGGCATTTTGTCGTCGCCCAAAGAAAGCGTGTATTGCCTGTCGGATGAACCCAAACACCAGGCCTTCGACCCGCTGGAAGCGATGCGCACGCCGTATCGCATCGACATTCTGCAACCGCTGTACTTCGTATTGCCCGAGCTGAAGCGCCTGTTTGAAGTGGCGCAGGAAGACATCATGGGCATGGTCGAGCGCGGTATGCAGTTGGGTCTGCATGCACCGCTCTTCCCCCCAAAGGCAGTCCCGCCCAAACCCGAAGCGGCTTGAACCTTACATTTTGAGGCCAGGTGAATCTGTTCCCTGGCCGCGCGTTGCTTTAGGGTAACGCCCACTGATCTCAATCTTTCGAATTCAGGACACCTCCATGACCACCTTGAACCAAGCCCACTGCGAAGCCTGCCGCGCCGATGCCCCACAAGTCAGCGACGAAGAACTGCCGGTACTGATCAAGCAGATTCCCGACTGGAACATCGAAGTACGCGATGGCGTGATGCAGCTGGAAAAGGTTTTCCTGTTCAAGAACTTCAAATTCGCCCTGGCCTTTACCAACGCCATGGGTGAAATCTCCGAAGCCGAAGGCCATCACCCGGGCCTGCTGACCGAGTGGGGCAAAGTCACCGTGACCTGGTGGAGCCACTCGATCAAAGGCCTGCACCGTAACGACTTCATCATGGCCGCGCGCACCGACGAAGTGGCCAAAGTCGCCGAGGGCCGCAAGTAATGCATTTTGATGCCATTGGCCGCGTGCCCGGCGACCCGATCCTCGGGCTGATGGACCTGTATGCCCAGGACGCCAACCCGAACAAGTTCGACCTGGGCGTGGGTGTCTACAAGGACGACCAAGGCCTGACGCCAATTCCGCACTCGGTAAAACTGGCCGAACAGCGCCTGGTGGACACGCAAACCACCAAGACCTACATCGGTGGCCACGGCAATGCGGCCTTCGGCTCGCTGATCAGCCAACTGGTGCTGGGCGCCGATTCCGCGCTGATTCGCGAGCGCCGTGCCGGTGCCACGCAAACCCCAGGCGGCACTGGCGCGCTGCGCCTGAGTGCCGACTTTATCGCGCAAAACCTGCCCGGCCGTGGCGTGTGGCTGAGCAACCCGACCTGGCCGATCCACGAAACCATCTTCGCCAAGGCCGGGCTCAAGGTCAGCCATTACCCGTATGTAGGCGTGGACAACCGTCTGGACGTGGGCGCGATGCTCGCAACGCTGGCCTCCGTGCCCAAGGGCGACGTGGTGTTGTTGCATGCCTGCTGCCATAACCCGACCGGTTTTGACTTGTCCCAGGACGATTGGCACCAGGTGTTGCACATCGTGCGCGAACGGCAATTGCTGCCATTGATCGACTTCGCCTACCAGGGCTTTGGCGACGGCCTGGAACAGGACGCCTGGGCGGTGCGGTTGTTTGCCGCCGAGCTGCCGGAAGTGCTGGTCACCAGTTCCTGCTCGAAGAACTTCGGCCTGTACAGCGACCGTGTCGGCGCGCTGATCGTGTGCGCGGCAGACGCCGAAAAGCTCACGGACGTGCGCAGCCAACTGGCGAATATCGCGCGCAACCTGTGGTCGACACCGCCGGATCATGGCGCCGCAGTGGTAGCGACCATCCTGGGCGACGCCGAGCTGAAAAAGCGCTGGAGCGATGAAGTCGAAGCCATGCGTTCGCGCATTGCCCAACTGCGCTCCGGGCTGGTGGAGGCGCTGGCGCCCCACGGGCTGGCCGAGAAGTTTGCGCATATTGGTGCGCAGCGCGGGATGTTTTCCTATACCGGCTTGAGTGCCGAACAGGTCAAGCAACTGCGCGAGAAGCACAGCGTGTATATGGTCAGTTCAGGGCGGGCGAATGTGGCCGGCATTGATGCCACGCGCCTGGCATTACTGGCCGAGGCTATCGCCGACGTTTCCCACTGAAGAAACCGGGAGCTAAATGTGGGAGCGGGCTTGCTCGCGAATACGGAGTGTCAGTCACCTAATATATTGACTGACACTCCGTATTCGCGAGCAAGCCCGCTCCCACATTAGAATCTCATCTAGCTTCAGTTCAGCCCGCAACCATCTCGGCTTTGAGCAGCGCCTCTTTGGCCTGCGCATCCGCCAAGCGATACAACTCGATACTGCCATCCCAGTGCTCGATCAACGCGGTGCACGACTCCACCCAATCTCCGCAATTGAGGTAGTCCACCTCGCCCACCTTGCGAATCTCGGCATGGTGAATATGCCCGCACACCACGCCATGCAGCTCGCGCTTGGTCACCTCGTGGGCGATCGCTTCTTCGAAATCGCTGATAAAACTCACCGCCGTCTTGACCTTGTGTTTCAGGTACGCCGACAACGACCAGTAGCCATAGCCATACCGCGCACGCCAGTGGTTGAGCCAGCGATTGAGCGTGAGGGTGAACTCGTAGGCCGAATCGCCGAGGAAGGCCAGCCAGCGGTGGTAACGGGTGATTACATCAAATTGATCGCCGTGGATCACCAGCAAGTGGCGACCGTCGGCGGTGACGTGCACGGCCTCGTCCACCAGTTGGATATTGCCCAGGATCAGCTTGGAGTAGCGGCGCAGGAATTCGTCGTGGTTACCGGTGACGTAGATCACCTCCGTGCCGCGCTTGGCCATGGTCAGCAAGCGGCGGATCACATTGGTGTGGGCCTGGGGCCAATACATGCCGCCTCGCATTTTCCAACCGTCGATGATATCGCCCACCAGGTAGACCTTGTCGGCGTGGTAGCCCTTGAGAAACTGCGACAGGTGCTCGGCCTGGCAATCCCGGGTGCCCAAGTGCACGTCGGAGATCCACAGGGTACGAACCCGTTGTTTGCGGCTGGGCTTGGCGAACTCGGCACTGGTCATGGGCATCCCTCGACGGTGTTTTCGCGAGCTTGCGCCCAAGCGGTTAATAGCCCATGACAACTGTGCGTCAGTCTGATGACAGCGCTCGCAACCCTTGAAGCGTTGTAGACTGCAGGCCTGCTGCCCAGGAGACCGCGATGAGACCGACCCTCACGCTGCGCCACTACATTGAAGAGCCGCTTGCCCACAGCCATGACCACGCCCAACTGGTGTTTGGGCTGTCGGGTCATCTGGACCTGGAAGTCGATGGCCTCGGCAGCCAGGTGCACGCCAGCAGCGTAATGGTGCTGCCCTTCTCGGCCCACCACGTCTGCGGCAGCCGCGACGGCAGCCGCTGCCTGGTGCTGGACGTGCCCGACGAGCATTGGGTGGCGCAGTCGTTGGGCGAACACGCCGACACTAGCCGCCGCCTGCTCGATCAACCGGCGCGACTGACACTGGACGCGCGGCAAAGCCAGTTGGTGCAATGGCTGGCACACAGCCCGGTGGACGACGCGCTGATCGCTCAACAAGGCGCAGTGTTGCTGCTGGCCAGTCTCAATCATCCGCAGGCCCAACCGATACCGGGCAAGCGTTTGCCGTATGCGGCGCTCAATGCGCACATCGAACGCCATGCTGCGCGCCCGTTGCAAGTTGCCGACCTGGCACGTATCGCCGATCTCTCGGTAGCGCGCCTGCATGCACGCTTTATGGCCGAGTGCGGGCAAACACCGATGGACTACCTGCGTAGCCGTCGCCTGCACATGGCGTTGAAACTCTTGCGCGAGACGCCGCTGCCCGTTGGCGAAATTGCCGAACGCGTCGGTTACGCCTCGCAAAGTGCCTTCTCTGCCGCCATGTTGCGTGAATTTGGCGCCTCCCCCGGCGCCTTACGCCGCTCACCGTAAGCGTCAACTCTGACCGCCCGGGCGGCTGATCCCAACAGCGAACACCGTCACTGTGGCGAGCGGACTTGCCCGGCGCTGGACTGCGCAGTGGTCCCATTTTTTGGGCTCGCTTCGCAACCCAACGCAGGGCAAGCCTGCTCGCCACAGGTAATTCGTCGCCCAAAGGGATGATCTTGGTGAGAGCCTGGCGCTAAGATTCGCGAGGCCCGCGACAGACACCGGCGCCCTCGACCCTCTAGACTGCGATTCTGTCACCCCCGTTGGTTCAAGGATCGCAATGACTCCCCGCTCAGCCCTTGGCGCCCTGCATATCGGCGCACTGATGTTTGGTCTCACCGGTGTCTTCGGCAAGCTGGCGGCCGCCTCGCCGGCCATCATCGTATTTGGCCGTGCCGCTTTTGCCGTGATCGCCCTGGCGATCTTTGCGCGATTCGCCAGCAACACCACCTGGAAACCCCTCGAGATGCGCGACTGGCGCCGCCTCGTCGTCAGCGGCGTCCTGCTGGCGGCGCATTGGGTGACCTTCTTCATCGCCGTCAAAGTCGCCGGCGTCGCCGTCGCAACCCTGGGCTTTACCGCATTCCCGGCCTTTACCGTGATACTTGAAGGGCTGATCTTCCGGGAGCGCATTCGCGCCAACGAAGTGCTGTTGGTGGCGCTGGTCACAGTGGGCCTGGTGCTGGTGACGCCAGACTTCGACCTCGCCAGCCAAGCCACGGGAGGCCTGTTGTGGGGGATTCTTTCGGGCCTGTTGTTCTCGCTGCTGTCGCTGAACAACCGCGCCAGCTCCGGGCGCATTCCGGCGGTGCAGGCCGCGCTGTGCCAGAACGTGGTGGTCGCGGCGTGCCTGCTGCCAGTGGCGGCGCCGGGACTGGCGGATGTACGCGCGATTGACTGGCTGTGGATCGGACTGCTCGGGGTGTTCTGTACCGGCCTGGCGCACAGTCTGTTTGTCGCCAGCCTCGCGGTGATCAAGGCGCGCACCGCCTCGGTGGTGTTCGCCATGGAGCCGGTCTACGGCATCACCGTGGCCTGGCTGCTGTTCGCCGAAACCCCGACCTTGCGCATGCTGCTGGGCGGCGCGCTGATCATCGTCGCCATCGTGCTCTCAGGCTTGATGGGCAGTGCCAGCCAGGCCAAACAGCCGGCAGCCACCGCGTAGCCTTCAGACCTTGCGCTCGTTGTGCCCCAAATCGCGCTGCGGGTCGATCTGATCGCGCACGCGCTGCTTGAGCACCTTGGCCTCCGGAAAGCCGCCGTCGGCCTTGCGCTCCCAGATCTGCACACCGTCGCAGGTGATCCGAAACGCCCCGCCGGTGGCTGGTTCCAGCGCCACGCGGCCCAGGTCATCGGCAAACGTACTCAACAATTCCTGGGCCAGCCACGCGGCGCGCAACAGCCATTGGCATTGGGTGCAATAGGTGATGACGACCTCGGGTTTGCTGGCAGACATAATTTGAGAAGTTCCTGACATAACGGGCACGGACGATCGAGTGACTATAATACCGGCCTTTATCGCCCAGCCTCGAGATTCATGATGCGCCGCCTGTTGTCCTGCCTGTTTCTGTGCTTGCTTCCCCTGATCGCCGATGCCGTCGAAAGCCCACGCCCCAAGATCGGCCTGGTACTGTCCGGCGGTGCCGCCCGTGGCCTTGCGCATATCGGGGTGCTCAAGGCGCTGGAGGAGCAAGGTATCCAGATCGATGCGATCGCCGGCACCAGCATGGGCGCGGTGATCGGCGGCCTGTACGCCTCGGGCTACAAGATCGATGAACTGGAAAAGCTCGCGCTGAATATCGACTGGCAACAGGCGCTGTCCGATGCCCCACCGCGCGAAGACGTGCCGTTTCGACGCAAACAGGATGACCGCGATTTCCTCGTCAAACAAAAGCTCAGCTTCCGCGATGACGGCAGCCTCGGCCTGCCGCTCGGCGTGATCCAGGGCCAGAACCTGGCGCTGCTGCTGGAAAGCATGTTCGCCCACTCCAGCAATACGCGTAACTTCGACAAGCTGCCAATCCCGTTCCGCGCCGTGGCCACCGACATCACCACCGGCGAAAAAGTGGTGTTCAGCAAGGGCCACTTGCCCCAGGTGATCCGTGCGAGCATGTCGATCCCGGCGGTGTTCGCTCCGGTGGAGCTGGACGGACGGCTATTGGTGGACGGCGGCATGACCGACAACATCCCACTGGATGTGGCACGCGAAATGGGCGTGGATATCGCCATCGTCGTGGACATCGGCACGCCGCTGCGCACACGCAAGCAATTGGCGACGGTGGTGGACGTGCTTAACCAGTCCATCACCCTGATGACCCGGCGCAACTCCGAAGAACAACTCAAGGCCCTGCACCCCAAGGATGTGCTGATCCAGCCACCCCTGGCCGCCTACGGTGTGACGGACTTTGGCCGCGCAAAGGACATGATCGACGCCGGCTACCGCGCCACCCGCGCCCTCGACGTGCGCCTGGCGCACCTGCGCCCCGCCGAACCGATCGACCCGCAACTGGTGGAGGCCCGCACCCCAGGTGAACGCACGCCGGTGATCACCGCCATCAAGGTAGAGAACGACTCGAAAGTCAGTGACGACGTGATTCGCTACTACATCCGCCAAACCCTGGGCGAGCCGCTGAACCTGGGCCGCCTGCAAACCGACATGGGCACGTTGTACGGCCTGGATTACTTCGAGCAGGTGCAATACCGCGTGGTGAAAAAGGGCCAGGACAACACCCTGGTCATCAGCGCACGTGGCAAACGCAGCGGCACCGACTATTTGCGCCTGGGCCTGAGCCTGTCGGATGACATGCGCGGTGAAAGCGCCTACAACCTGGGTGCCAGTTACCGCATGAACGGTATCAATCGCCTCGGCGCCGAGTGGCTGACGCGCGTGCAGATTGGTGATCGCCAAGAGCTGTACAGCGAGTTCTACCAGCCACTGGATGTGGGTTCACGCTACTTCGTGGCGCCCTATATCAGTGCCCAGGCGCAGAACGTTGACCTGGTGCTGGACAGCGACCCTATCGCCGAATACCGCCTGGAGCGCTACGGTTTTGGTTTGAATGTGGGGCGCCAGATCGGCAACAGCGGCGAGATCCGCTTCGGCGTCGGTGAGGCGTGGGGCAAGGCGGATGTACGTGTTGGCGAGCGCGACTTGCCGAGTGTGAGCTTCAGCGAGGGTTTCTATGAGCTCAAGTACTCGTTCGATTCGCTGGATAACGTGTACTTCCCCCATTCCGGTGAAGACATCGGCCTGGCCTATCGCGAGTTCGAGCCCGGCCTGGGTTCGGACCAGCGCTACCGACAATGGGAGTTCAAGCTGGACAAGGCCATGAGCCACGGCCCGGACACCTTGATACTCGGCGGTCGATATGGGCGCACGCTGGATAAATCCGACGTGGTGGTCTCCAGCTTCCTGCTCGGCGGTGCGCGGCAATTATCAGGCTTTCGCGAAGACTCAATCTCGGGCCAGAACATCGCGCTGATGCGCGCTGTGTACTACCGCAGGCTGACACCGCGCTCGTACCTGCCGCTGGATTTCCCGCTGTACCTCGGCGCCTCGTTGGAGCGCGGCCGGGCCTGGAACAACGACAATCAGTTCGACAGCGGGTATATCAATGCCGCGAGTGTTTTCCTGGGCTTTGATACGCCGTTAGGGCCGCTGAACTTCAGCTATGGGTTCAATGATGACAAGCAGCAGGCGGTGTACCTGAACCTGGGGCAGACGTTCTAGCTGGATGCCTGGCTTACTGTGGCGAGGGAGCTTGCTCCCGCTGGGGTGCGACGCGCCCCCAATGCGGTGAATGCGATCATTCAGGTGCAACGAGGTTGATAGCTTTGGGGCTGCTACGCAGCCCAGCGGGAGCAAGCTCCCTCGCCACAACAAGCCCGCTTGCCACTAAATGGGTCCGCCTCAGGACTTTTCCAGGTTCGACAGAATGTGGCCATGCACGCGCATGCACACACGCAAGTCTTCTTCATCCACGCCCACAAACAACTCATGGCGCAAGGCCGTGGCGATGGTTTCGATCTGATCGATCAACGGGCGGGCGGTGTCGCACAGCAGGATGCGTTTGGCGCGACGGTCTTCCAGCACCGCCTGGCGCTGCACCAGGCCCTGGCCTTCAAGGCTGTCGAGCAGGCGTGCCAGGGTCGGGCCTTCCACACCGACGCTTTGCGCCAATTCACGCTGAGTAGGTGCATCGACAAAACGGGCCAGGTGCAACAGCACCAGCCAACGCGCCTGAGACAAACCCAGCCCCGCCAAACGGCGGTCCAGTTCAGCGCGCCAGCCTCGGGACATTTGCGCCAACTGCATGCCAAAGCGGTGTTGTTCGGTTAACGGCATAAAAAACTCATGGTTTAGACTGAAAATAAAATGTGGCTAATTATTAGTCAGCTAAGCATGAGCCATGCCAGGAGGCAAGTGGTGCTATGTACTGATTCGTTACATTGTCGTAATTGGCACACTAAATTTCGAATTCCGACTGCAAAGCGGCCCGTACGCAATACAAAACACCCTCAGTAACACGCCCGGTAAACAGCGGTGCGATCTCCGTGACAGGTGGCAATTCGCCTTCTCCGTCGAGGAAGGCATCCTGGATTTCACCGAGCAGATCTTCCGGTAAATCAAGGGCCTGCTCCAACGACAACTGCTGTTTGCCGATGGATTCGGCCAGCAAGGTGTAGACGTTTTTCTCCGAGCATTGCAGCTGACCGGCGATCTGGATCGGGGTCATGCCGGCACGTGCCAGGCTGATCAGTTCGTGGCGGATGTCGGCAACTTCCTTGGGCGCTTCGACCTGGCCGCCGAGCACTTCGAGGAAGGCCTGGCCATAGCGTTCCAGCTTGCGCGCACCGACGCCGCTGACCTTGGCCATCTCGGCCATGCTGGTCGGCTGCTCGCGCAGCATCTCCAGCAAGGTGGAGTCGGGGAAGATGACGTAAGGCGGCACACTGTGTTCCTGCGCCAGCTTGCGCCGCAGGGTGCGCAAGGCTTCCCACTGCTCGCGTTCTTCACCACGTACCAGTTGGCTGGCCGGGCTGGTGCTGCTGCTGCTTTTGGCAGTGGTCTGCGGCTTAAGGTCGCGGCGCAGCTCCAGGCTCACCTCGCCCTTGAGCAAGGGTCGGCAACTGTCGTTCAGGCGCAAGCCGCCGTAACCTTCAATGTCGATGTCCACCAGGTTGCGCGCAACCATCTGGCGGAACAACGAACGCCATTCGCCTTCGGCGCGTGCCTTGCCGACGCCGTAGACCGAGAGTTTTTCGTGGCCGAAGCTGCGCACTTTCTCGTTGTCCTTGCCCAGCAATACGTCCACCAGATGCCCCACGCCGTAGCGCTGGCCGGTGCGGTAGATCGTCGACAGCGCCTGGCGTGCCGGTTCGGTAGCGTCCCAGGTCTGCACGCCATCGGTGCAATTGTCACAGTGGCCGCATGGCTCGGGCATGTCCTCGTCGAAATAGGCGAGTAGCGTCTGCCGGCGGCAGCGGGTCTCTTCGCACAGCGAGAGCATGGCATCGAGCTTGTGTTGCTCCAGGCGCTTGTGGCGCTCGTCACCTTCGGAGTTCTGCAGCATCTGCTTGAGCATCACCACGTCTTGCAGGCCGTAGACCATCCAGGCATCCGCCGGCAGGCCATCACGGCCGGCGCGACCGGTTTCCTGGTAGTAGGCCTCAAGGGATTTTGGCAGGTCCATATGCGCAACAAAGCGCACGTTGGATTTGTCGATACCCATGCCGAACGCGATGGTCGCCACCATGATCAGGCCTTCCTCGTTGAGGAAGCGCTTCTGGTGGGCAGAGCGCGTGTCATTGGGCAGGCCCGCGTGATACGGCAGCGCCGGGTAGCCTTGCTCGCAGAGAAATGCCGCCACTTCATCGACCTTCTTGCGCGACAGGCAATACACGATACCAGCGTCACTGCGCCGCTCGGACAGGAACGCCAGCAACTGCTTGCGCGGCTGTTCCTTGGGCACGATGCGGTAAAAAATATTCGGCCGGTCGAAGCTCGACAGGAAGCGTTCGGCGTTCTGCAGATGCAGGCGTTCGACGATTTCTTCGCGGGTGCGCTTGTCGGCGGTGGCGGTCAGGGCGATGCGCGGCACGTCGGGGAACAATTCCGCCAGTTGCCCCAGTTGCAGGTATTCGCGACGGAAATCGTGGCCCCATTGCGACACGCAGTGGGCTTCGTCGATGGCGAACAGCGCAATTTCCAGACTTTGCAGGAAGGCCAGCATGCGTGGCTGCACCAGCCGTTCAGGCGCCAGGTAGAGCATCTTCACTTCACCGCGCTTGATGCGCGCAGCCAGCTCGCGCTGCTGTTCGGCACTCAAGGTGGAGTTCAAGGCGGCGGCGGCGACACCGAGTTCTTCTAGGGTGGCGACCTGATCGTCCATCAACGCGATCAGCGGCGACACCACCACGGCCAAGCCATTGCGCAACAGCGCAGGCACCTGGAAGCACAGCGACTTGCCGCCACCGGTAGGCATCAGGACCAGGGCATCACCACCACTGGCCACGCGCTCAATGATCGCACCCTGGCGGCCACGAAAACTGTCGTAGCCGAAGATGTCCTTGAGGACGCGTTGAGCCTGCTCGAGCATGTAAAACTCCAAAATGGTGCCGAAATCCCTCTGTACAGGCTGGCCGAAAAAATACCGCTTCATGGGAAATAATCCGTAAGCGAAGTTTTCGCGACTTGGCGCTTAGCCTGCAGGGGCATCACAAAACGCGGCAGTATACCCGAGCGTTACCCTGCAAAGGGCGTCACTGACGAATAGTCATCACGCTCTAAAACCCGGCAAATATGCCTTGCAGCTGGCCTGGGCGCTCAAGAAAGCCTAGAATTCAGCATCGTTTATTCCCAAGGTAGCCCTTCAATGTCCTTCGCTGAGCAACTAACCCGCCTGCAAGCCTTCCTCGACGCCGATGAGCTGCATGACGAGGCGCTGGACTACGTG
This sequence comes from Pseudomonas sp. ChxA, assembly GCF_030263855.1. Taxonomy (NCBI): domain Bacteria; kingdom Pseudomonadati; phylum Pseudomonadota; class Gammaproteobacteria; order Pseudomonadales; family Pseudomonadaceae; genus Pseudomonas; species Pseudomonas sp. ChxA. The sequence goes on along the minus strand of NZ_JARPMK010000001.1, from coordinate 2,030,423 downwards.
GCCGCTCACGGCTACCTGACCGCCCTGTCGATCTGCGCCGACGTCGTGCCCGACCGTGAATGGATCGACGCGCTGTTCGCCGAAGAACCGCACTACGCCGACGCCGCCCAACGCGAAGAAATCGAATCGACCCTGCTGGCCCTCAAGGCCCACATTGGTCGCCAGCTGGCTTCCGATGAGGAATTCGAGCTGCCATGCGAGCTGGACCTGGGCGAGGAGCCGGATGACTCCGACCTGCGCGGCTGGTGCATCGGCTTCATGGAAGGTGTATTCCTGCGCGAAGCCGCCTGGTTCGAAACTGCCGAGGAAGAAGTCAGCGAAATGCTGCTGCCAATCATGGTCGGTTCAGGCCTGTTCGACGACCAGCCGGAATTTTCCGACATCGCCGCCGATGCCAACCTGATGGACGACATGATCGTACAAATCCCGGAAGCCCTCACCGCCTTGTACCTGCTGTGCAACGCACCTGACGAAAAACCGGCGATCCTCAAGCCACGTCACCACTGAGTCGTTTGCCCATGACGCCCATGGGCAACCGCTCACTGCTCCTGCGCTACGTGCTGCTGGCCATCGGCTGGCTGAGCGTAGCGCTGGGTGTGATTGGGATTTTCCTGCCGGTATTGCCGACCACCCCCTTCCTCCTGCTCGCCGCCGCCTGCTTCGCTCGAAGCTCCCCGCGTTTCTACCAATGGTTGGTGGAACATCCGCGCCTGGGGCCGTGGATTCGTGACTATCTGGATGGCAATGGTATTCCGCTCAAGGGCAAGGTGTATGCCATTGGGTTGATGTGGCTGAGTATTGGGTTTTCCTGCTACTTGGTGCCGCTGCCTTGGGCACGTGGTTTTATGCTGATCAGTGCGGTGTTGGTGACGATTTATATTTTGCGCCAGAAGACCTTGCCGCGGCGGTGAGTGTGTATATCCGTTATTTGGGTGATGGCTGCTATTGGTTCCGCTCTTACAGCGGGTCACTTTTGCAAGGACCGGAATGCCGGCCCAGTCAAAAGTAACCAAAAGGTCCTCTCAAGATCAAAATCTACAGCACGGCGGCCTGAAAGCCGACCTGAGTGGTTGAAGCAAGAGCCAGATCAAGTGCAAAGCAAAAGCCTATCTGAATAAACTGAAGAACTGCTTTTCTGTGGGAGCTGGCTTGCCTGCGATGCAGACACCTCAGTACATCAGGCACACCGAGTTGATGCCATCGCAGGCAAGCCAGCTCCCACATTAGACCGAGTATGGATTTGCTGTTGCTGTTGCTCTTACATCCTTTTCGATGACGAAGTCAGCGGTCTTTTGATCTGCGCTTTTGATCGTGATCTTGATCTGAAATCGCCCCGTCAAACACGATGGCCGGAATCTGACAGTGATTTGGGGGGTAAACCGGCAGGGATGCCGGTTTAGCCGCGCTGGGCCAAGGATGGCCCATCGCGGCGGCCCCCCAAATCACTGGCGGATTGCGGGCATGCCGAGCCTAAGCGAGGCACCGAGTGTTGGGGCGAAGACTTTTTGGTTACTTTTGTGTCTTTACAAAAGTGACCCGCTGTAAGAGCGGAACCCTAAGCCGCCGTTACCGCAGCAACGGATATGTACACCCCACCCCGCGCGCGCCCTCACACGACCTTGGTCGACACTGACTAACCCCCAGCATCATGCGAGACTGTCCCACCGGGCTCGGAATGCCCGGGTGTTCTTATGCTCGGAGTTACCATGACGCTGTCCAGCGGGCTGATCGCCGCCGTTGCCCTGGCCTATATGGCCATTATGTTCGCCATCGCCTTTTACGGTGATCGCCGCCACGCGCCGCTGCCGCCGCGAATGCGTGCGTGGGTATACAGCCTGTCGCTGGCCGTTTACTGCACCAGTTGGACCTTCTTCGGCGCCGTAGGCCAGGCCGCCGAGCAGTTGTGGGCCTTTTTACCGATCTACCTGGGACCTGTTCTGCTGCTGGTGCTGGCACCTTGGGTGCTGCAGAAGATGATTCTGATCAGCAAGCAGGAAAACATCACCTCCATTGCCGACTTTATCGCCGCTCGCTACGGTAAATCCCAATCCCTGGCCGTGGTGGTGGCGCTGATCTGCCTGGTCGGCGTGCTGCCCTATATCGCCCTGCAACTCAAAGGCATCGTGCTGGGCGTGAACCTGTTGATCGGCTCCGGCCCCGACACCACCGGCACCCGCGCCCAGGACACCGCATTGATCGTGTCGCTGGTATTGGCGCTGTTCACCATTGTGTTCGGTACCCGCAACCTCGACGCCACCGAACACCACCGAGGCATGGTGCTGGCGATTGCGTTTGAATCCCTGGTCAAGCTGTTCGCCTTTCTGGCAGTCGGCGCATTCGTGACCTTCGGCCTGTACGATGGTTTTGGCGATCTGTTCAGCCAGGCCATGCTCGCCCCGCGCCTTGAAGAATACTGGACAGAAACCATCAACTGGCCATCGATGGTGGTGCAGACCGGCGTAGCGATGATGGCGATCATCTGCCTGCCCCGGCAGTTTCACGTCACCGTGGTGGAGAACATCGACCCGCAGGACTTGCGCCTGGCCAAGTGGGTGTTCCCCGCGTACCTGATCCTTGCCGCGCTGTTCGTCATCCCTATCGCCCTCGGCGGCAAAATGCTCTTGCCCGCCTCGGTATTGCCGGATTCCTACGTGATCAGCCTGCCCATGGCCGAAGCGCACCCGGCCCTTGCCGTGCTGGCGTTTATCGGCGGCGCCTCGGCGGCGACCGGCATGGTGATTGTGGCGAGCATTGCCTTGTCGACCATGGTCTCCAACGACATGTTGTTGCCGTGGCTGTTGCGCCGCTCCAGTGCCGAGCGGCCGTTCGAAGTGTTCCGCCACTGGATGCTGTCGGTGCGCCGCGTGAGCATTGTGATCATCCTGTTGCTGGCTTACGTGAGTTACCGCCTGCTCGGCTCCAGCGCGAGCCTGGCGACCATCGGCCAGATCGCGTTCGCCGCCGTTACCCAACTGGCGCCCGCGATGCTTGGCGCGCTGTATTGGAAGCAGGCCAACCGACGCGGTGTGTTTGCCGGCTTGGCGGCGGGCACCTTCCTGTGGTTCTACACCTTGGTCCTACCGGTGACGGCGAAAAGCCTGGGCTGGTCGTTGAGCCTTTTCCCCGGCCTGACGTGGATGCATTCGCACCCCTTTGGTTTCACTGTCACCTCGTTGACCTTGGGCACTGTGTTTTCCCTGGCGGGCAACTTCACGCTGTTCGTGTGGGTGTCGATGCTGTCGCGCACACGGGTGTCCGAGCATTGGCAGGCCGGACGCTTTATTGGCCAGGAAATCAGTCAGCGCGCCAATGCGCGCTCGATGCTGTCGGTGCAGATCAGTGACCTGCTCAGCCTCGCGGCACGTTTTGTCGGCGAGGAACGCGCCCAGCAGAGCTTTATCCGTTTCGCCTATCGCCAAGGCAAAGGCTTTAACCCGAACCAGAACGCAGATAACGACTGGATCGCCCACACCGAACGCTTGCTGGCCGGCGTGCTCGGCGCTTCTTCGACACGCGCAGTGGTAAAAGCCGCGATTGAAGGCCGGGAGATGCAGCTGGAGGACGTAGTACGCATCGCCGATGAAGCCTCCGAGGTGTTGCAGTTCAACCGCGCGTTGCTGCAAGGCGCGATCGAAAACATCACCCAGGGCATCAGTGTGGTCGACCAGTCCCTCAAGTTGGTGGCCTGGAACCGCCGCTATCTGGAACTGTTCAACTACCCCGAAGGCCTGATCAGCGTGGGCCGGCCGATTGCCGACATCATTCGCTACAACGCCGAGCGCGGCCTGTGCGGACCGGGTGAGGCTCAAGTGCACGTAGCGCGCCGCCTGCACTGGATGCGCCAAGGTCGCGCGCACACCTCCGAACGGTTATTCCCGAATGGCCGCGTGATTGAGCTGATCGGCAACCCGATGCCCGGCGGTGGGTTTGTCATGAGCTTTACCGACATCACTGCGTTCCGGGAGGCCGAGCAGGCGCTGACCGAAGCCAACGAAGGCCTTGAGCAACGGGTGACCGAGCGCACCCATGAGCTGTCCCAGCTCAATGTCGCATTGACCGACGCCAAGGGCGTGGCCGAATCCGCCAGCCAGTCAAAGACCCGCTTCCTTGCGGCGGTCAGTCACGACCTGATGCAACCCTTGAATGCCGCACGCCTGTTCTCGGCTGCCCTCTCCCACCAGCACGACGGTCTGTCTGCCGACGCCCGGCAATTGGTGCAGCACTTGGACAGCTCGCTGCGCTCGGCCGAAGACTTGATCAGCGATTTGCTGGATATCTCCCGCCTGGAAAACGGCAAGATCAATCCGCAGCGCCAACCCTTTGTGCTCAACGAGCTGTTCGACACCCTCGGCGCCGAATTCAAGGCGCTGGCTCAGGAGCAGGGCTTGCGTTTCCGTCTGCGCGGCAGCCGGTTGCGGGTGGACAGCGACATCAAGTTGCTCAGGCGGATTCTGCAGAACTTTCTCACTAACGCGTTCCGCTATGCCGACGGCCCCGTGTTACTGGGCGTGCGCAGGCGTAAGGGCGAACTGTGCCTGGAAGTGTGGGACCGTGGCCCTGGCATTCCGCTGGATAAACAGAAGGTCATCTTCGAAGAGTTCAAGCGCCTGGACAGCCACCAGACCCGCGCCGAGAAAGGCCTGGGCCTGGGCCTGGCAATCGCTGACGGCCTGTGCCGCGTGCTCGGGCATACGTTGAGCGTGCGCTCGTGGCCGGGCCAAGGCAGCGTGTTCAGCGTGCGCGTGCCGCTGGCGCGCAACCAGGCCAGCCCGCAGGTCAAGATCGCACAAGACAATGGGCTGCCATTAAGCGGCGCGCAGGTGCTGTGCGTGGACAACGAAGAAAGCATCCTGATCGGCATGCGCAGCCTGCTGACGCGCTGGGGCTGCGAGGTGTGGACCGCCACCGACCAGGCGCAATGCGCGGCACTGCTGGCTGAAGGTGTGCGACCGCAGTTGGCGTTGGTGGATTACCACCTGGACCACGGCGAGACGGGCACGGAGCTGATGGGCTGGCTGCGGGCGCAGTTAGCGGAGCCGATTCCCGGGGTGGTGATCAGTGCCGATGGGCGACCGGAGATGGTCGCCGAGGTGCATGCGGCGGGCTTGGATTACTTGGCCAAGCCAGTGAAACCGGCGGCGTTGCGGGCGTTGTTGAGTCGGCATTTGCCGCTTTAAACAGCGTGTACTCGGTACCCTGTGGGAGCTGGCTTGCCTGCGATGCAGACACCTCGGTACATCAGGTTCACCGAGTTGATGCCATCGCAGCGGTGCGACGATTCGACAAGCCAGCTCCCACATTTGAACGTGCATTACTCAGGCAGATGCGCCACGCCGTCGGAATCGGTCATTGCGCGTTCGAGCAAATCCGCCGGCAGGCTTTTGCTCGCACGCGCGCCCAGCAAGCGTAATTGCTCGGTACGGCTGACCAGATTCCCACGCCCATCTGTGAGCTTGTTACGCGCCGCGCTGTAAGCCTTATCCAACTGTTGCAGACGGTTGCCCACTTCATCCAGGTCCTGGATGAACAGCACGAATTTGTCATACAGCCAGCCGGCCCGTTCGGCAATTTCCCGCGCGTTCTGGCTCTGACGCTCTTGCTTCCACAGGCTGTCGATCACCCGCAGGGTGGCGAGCAAGGTGGTGGGGCTGACAATCACGATATGGCGGTCGAACGCCTCCTGGAACAGGTTCGGCTCAGCCTGCAAGGCGGCGGAAAAAGCCGCCTCAATCGGCACGAACAGCAACACGAAATCCAGGCTGTGCAGGCCTTCCAGTCGCTTGTAATCCTTACCGGCCAAGCCTTTGACGTGGTTACGCAGGGACAATACATGCTGCTTGAGGGCCGCCTGGCCGATCACCTCATCATCCGCCGCCACGTATTGCTGATAAGCCGTGAGGCTGACCTTGGAGTCGACCACCACCTGCTTGTCGCCCGGCAACATGATCAGCACATCCGGCTGGAAGCGCTCACCATCCGGCCCTTTGAGGCTCACCTGGGTCTGGTACTCGCGGCCCTTCTCCAGCCCGGCATGCTCCAACACCCGCTCAAGAATCAGTTCACCCCAGTTACCCTGGGTTTTCTGGCCCTTGAGGGCGCGGGTCAGGTTGGTGGCTTCGTCCGACAGGCGAAGGTTCAATTGCTGCAGACGCTCAAGCTCTTTGGCCAGGGAAAAACGCTCGCGGGCTTCGTTCTGATAGCTTTCTTCCACACGTTTTTCGAAGGACTGGATGCGCTCCTTCAGTGGGTCAAGCAATTGGCCCAGGCGTTCCTGGCTGGTTTCGGCGAAACGCTGCTCGCGCTCATCGAAGATCTTTCCGGCAAGCTCGGCAAACTGCGCGCGCAGCTCATCGCGCGAACCTTGCAGGTCGGTGAGGCGCTGTTGATGGCTGTCCTGTTGCTCGCGCAGTTCGGCGCGCAAGGCGGCTGACAGCGCATCGAGGCGGCGCAGCTCGGTCTCCTTGGCGCCGCGGTCGAGGTTCCAGGCGTGTGCGGCGTCGCGGGCATTATCGCGGTCGATTTGCAGCAGTTCGACTTCGCGGCGCATGGCGGCCAGGTCGGCCTGTTTCGCGGCATTGGCTTGGCTGAGGTCGCTGATTTCATCGCGGCTGGCGTCCAGTTGCGCGGCCAGCCCTTCCTGGGCCAGTTGCGCGGTCGCCAGGCGCTCTTCGAGCAACTCCCAGCCGGTCATGCGCGCGGTCAGTCGTCGTTGAATCTGCCAGCACAGGGCCAATAAAGGCACCGCTGCACCCGCCAGACCCAAGGCAATACTGGTCCAGTCAAAAACCATAGCCATTTCTGCCATCACCGAAAAGGAGCAAGGTTAACCAAGCCAGGGGCTTGAGGACAGCTCAGTCTTCGACCTGCCCCAACTCGCGCAGGGCGCGGCGGTCGCCGGCGCGGGCGGCCAGGCGCAGCAGGTCATGGCCGATGCGGCGGTCGCGGGCGTTGCCGCACTCGCGGCACATTAACTGGCCCAGCCGGCTTTGGGCGGCAACGACGCCATCGCGGGCCGGCTGCTTGAGCAAGCGCCCGGCGAAGTGCTTGACGTTGACGTTGTGCCCCAGTCGCGGGCTGTCGAGCAGCCACAAGGCAACTTTCAAGGAAAAGCGCTTGGGTGCGGTAACAGTTTGAGGGGTATCGGTAACAGAAGGTGATACTGAGCGAAACTTCATAAAGCACTGCGGGACAGATCGGAAGGCGCGCCACTCTACTCTTTTTTTCGCGCAGGTAAAGCTGGAAAAATCCTACATGCCCGTTCTAGAGCAAGCGCTCGGGACAATCCACAGAAGCTGTGGATAACTCAGTGGACAACCCACCTTGAACCCGCGCAAAGGCCCATGAAACGGGGGCCGCAGTCAAACTGACGATTTTTTCACCAATAAAAAAAAGTGATGTTTTTCATTGACTTAAATTTTCGTTACAGGCAAACAACGGCGCTTTCGGGCAGTTGACAGAGTGGTTACACACCGCGCAACTAATGTGCACAAGTACCCACCCGCCGGTTATATCACCGAGGTTTTTTGCTTCAACCTGTTCGAAAATGTTACCGACCTGCAGGAACAGAGTACTTTTCAAATCCGCCTCGGCTCGCCACACTCATGCCCCATCGACGTAACCCTCCTGTAGGCGCTGATGAAAGGAATCCTGTTGTTTGCCGTGTTGCTGCTCGCCATCTGCGCGACCTCACTGGGCATCAATGCAGCACTGCCCTCGCCTGACGGGGCGTTGTTCGCCATCGCCATCCTGGTATCGGCGGCCTTTACTGCCGTCAGCCTGTGCATCGAGCTGGGAGACGGCCGGATCAATGACATGCGCGACGTGATGAAGGCGATCGAGGCCGGCCGCTCCTGGCGCCTGACCCTCGCCGCCTACGGGCTGGGTTGCTCACTGGCGGCAGCCGCAACGGTGCTGGTCTATCGTGGCCTGCTCGGCGGCTGAAGAAACTTTTTTGCTTAGCCGCTTCCCTTCCCGGTTTCGATCCGTTACTATCCGCGGCGTTAGTACCAAGCTGAAAGTCAATTCTGGTCGAACCAATCCCCTGAACAACACGGGAGCGACCACCTCGATGGTTTCCAGGTATCACTTGCGACGACACAGCCTTTGAACATGCAAAGGGTGTCGCGAAGTCTCAATACTCTGACCGAACCAACCTGCAAATTGATCAGGATCTTCACCCCGGGCCCAGAACCTTTGCCCCTGTTGTGTTGCCTGCCCTCCTAAGTACCTACCTGCCAGCCCAAGCGCGCCAACTTAATAGCGCTTCAAACTGGCTGCTTTGTTCCAGTCGGGCTCTTCGTTTGATCAATGGTGATCAACGTTACTGGAACGTTTTAACGCTGCACGGTTCTTATCCGTGTCATTTGTAGGAACACCAATAATATGAACACTCAAATCCACACTCAGGATGCCATTCGCACCCTCACCAACGCTTTTGCACCAATGAACTGCCTGATCATGGCCGCTCGCAAAGGCTGCTTCAGCTTCACCCTGGTCAACGAACACGGCATCGCTCGTCACAGCGAACGCCTGTACCCCGATCAATACTCCAGCGCAGAACCGCTGCAGGCCGTGATCGAGCGTACCCGTCAGGCACTGACTGCCTGATCGACCCGAGTCGCTGAAACACAAAAACCCTGTTTAAAAAGCAGGGTTTTTTATTGCCTGAAATTCGCCGTTGAAACATTTTTGCTAAGTTCAAATAGATATAAACGTTATAACTAAATGAAGAAGATGTTTTAAAAACAGTCCTTTACATCGTGAATATGACACTACACTTCAACTCAAGCGGCATGATCCGCTTGCGACGGGCCTGAGATCCGATTCATAGCTGCCAAGCCCCCTCTCAGGCACCGTCGACCACTTTCATGGACCGAGGCTTGTATGGGTATCGCCGCCAGCGAATTGTGTCGTTATGTGATCCGGCCGACGTTGATCTACCTCGGCCGCCATGACGCGACAGCCGAAGCCCTGCTGCTGGGCATTGCGGCCAGCCAGTCGGAACTCGGCTCGGCGCTGCATGACCGGCGTGGCCACGGCCTGTACAGCATCACCGAGCCGCGCCACCGCGCCCTTTGGGACCACTACCTGGCGCGCGACCCCGAGCGCGCCAGCCTGGTACGCGGGCTGGCCAGCCAGCATGCATTCCTCAGTGCGCCCCAGCTTGAGCTGACCGTCAACCTGCGTTACGCCACCGCCATTGCCTGGCTGCTGGTGGAGCAACACCGGCCTGCCCTGCCGGCGCCGGGCGATGTACTGGCGATGGCGCGTATCTGGAAAGAAATTTTTCACCCACAAGGTCGGCTGCGGGATTTTACCCAAGCCTGGCAAACCTGTGTTTCACCCATGAATCAGGTCACTTGTTGATCAGGCGTTTTGCAAGATTCGGCTAAATACGTTGATTTTGGTCGGATTGTCCTACAAAACCGCTCTATCTCCTGCATTACAGCCTATAGCGCTAACCTAAATTTATTGTTACTTTCCGCAGCGGTGATCACCACGGAGTTCTAATAATGAAAAAAGTAATGCTCAAGACCACACTTAGCCTCGCCGTTGCAATGGCCTCCACCCAACTGTTCGCGAGCGGCTTTGCCCTCAACGAGCAAAGCATCAGTGGGATGGGTACTGGTTTTGCGGGGCGCTCTTCATCTGCCGATGATGCAAGTACTGTCGCAGGCAACCCTGCCGGCATGTCGCGCCTCAAGCGCGATCAAATCACTGCCGGCGTTGCAGCTATCGACGCCAAGACCGATATCAAAAACACCAGCGGTGGCCCACCCGGCAGCAGCAACGACGGCGACATGGTTCCTTTTACCAAAGTCCCGATGTTGTTTGCCGTGAAAAAAGCCACCGATGACTTGGCGTTCGGCCTGGGCGTGTATGCGCCGTTCGGCCTGATCACCAACTACGAAGACAGCTTCGGCGGCCGTTACTACGGCAAGAAGAGTGACGTTAAAGTCGTCACCATCCAGCCGACTGTCAGCTACGCGTTCAACGAATACGTGTCCGTGGGTATCGGCCCGACGTTCAACAAGATCAGCGGTAACCTGACCTCGTCGACGCCGCTGGCGCAAACCTTTGGCCGCAATGATGGCCTGGTGGACATCAAGGGTGATGACACCGCGTGGGGCTACAAAGTCGGTATCCTGGTAACGCCATGGGCGAGCACCAACATCGGCCTGACGTACACCTCCAAGGTGTCCTACAACCTCACCGGTCACACCGATATTTCCGGCCTGGGCTTTGGTCCTTTCAACGGCGGTCGTTTTGACGCCAAGTTGAACATCACCACACCAGAATCCTACGACATGTCCATCACCCACAAGCTGGATGACCAATGGACGTTGTATGCGGGTACCACATGGACCCGTTGGAGCCGCCTGAAAGAAATCACCGTCAACAACTCGGGCGTTTCGCCTGCACTGGGTGGCGCGGCTGGCCCGATCGGTCGCATCAACGAGCCACAAGACTGGCATGACACCTGGGCCTCGGCCATCGGTGCTTCGTTCCAGGTCAACAAACAGTGGGTACTGCGTACCGGTTTCTCGGTCGACCAATCGCCTACCAACAACACTGACCGTTCGGTGCGTATCCCGACTGGCGACCGTAAGGCCGTCAGTTTTGGTGCCGGCTTCAGCCCAACCGAAGACTGGACGATCGACGCTGCCGTCTCCTACTTGTGGGAAGAAGAAGTCAACGTCAACCGTACCGGCAAGGGCAACGCCTACAACGCCGAGTACAAAAACAGCGCTTGGGGTTACGGCCTGGGTGCGACTTACAAGTTCTGATTCACCGCGAGCCTGACCGGCTCGCCAGTTGAATCTAAAAAAGCCCCGCTCTCCTGCACAGGAGGCGGGGCTTTTTAATCGCCGACGATCAAGGTTTGGAAGCCAATGCTTCTTCCACTGCCTTGATCAGGTCCGGGCTGTCCGGCTTGGTCAGACTGGAGAAGTTGGCAATGACCTTGCCTTGGCGGTCGACCACGTACTTGTAGAAATTCCATTTCGGCGCGCTGGTCTGCTGCGCCAGGACCTTGAACAGGTGTACCGCGTCCGGCCCTTTGACTTTTTGCGGTTCGGTCATGGTGAAGGTCACGCCGTAATTCACGTAACAAACCTTGGCGGTCTCTTCACCGGTCTTGGCTTCCTGTTTGAAGTCATCGGATGGCACGCCAATCACTTCCAGACCCTGGCCCTTGTAGCGCTGGTACAAGGCTTCGAGGCCTTTGAACTGTGGCGCGAACCCGCAGAAGCTGGCGGTGTTGACGATCACCAGGGGTTTGCCGGCGAAGCGCTGGCACAAATCGATGGATTCCTTGGCGCGCAGCTTGGGCAATTGGCCCTCAAGCAACGGCGGGCAATTGGCGGCCATAGCAACACTGCCAATGGCCATCAGGACGGGTACTGCAAGCCAGCGCATCTGCATGTCGTGAGTCCTTAACATTTTCAGAACACGAACTTAACAGATCGACATACCCAGTTGCATCAATGCCAGCCCACCGCGCTGCCAGCCCCACCAGGCCAGCAGCATCAGCACGACCAGCACGACCAGCGCTGCCACCGTCAAACACCGTACCGTCACACTCATGCCGCCTCCATCTGCGCCTGCAGGCGCGCCACCGGCCGCTCGCGCACCGGCCAGTTCAGCGCGGCGGCAAGCAGGCTCAGCAGAATCGCCACCTGCCAGATCAAATCGTAGTTGCCGGTTCGATCATAGACCACCCCGCCCAACCAGCCGCCGAGGAACGAGCCGAGTTGGTGGAACAGGAACACGATCCCACCAAGCATCGACAGGTTGCGCACACCAAACAAGGTTGCGACGGTGCCGTTGGTCAGCGGCACCGTGGACAGCCACAAAAAGCCCATGGCCATGCCAAACAGGTAAGCCGTGACTTCGGTGACCGGCGCCCACAGGAACAACACGATGACCACCGCACGCAGCAGGTACAGGCCGGTGAGCAGGCGTGGTTTGGACATGCGCCCGCCAAGCCAGCCGGCGGTGTAGGTGCCGAATACATTAAACAGACCGATCAAGGCCAGCACCGTAGTGCCCACCGTGGCCGGCAAATGCTGGTCGACCAGATACGCCGGCAGGTGCACGCCGATAAACACCACCTGGAAACCGCACACAAAAAAGCCGAATGCCAGCAACCAGAAGCCGGAATGGGAACAGGCTTCCTTCAAGGCTTCGCGCAAGGTTTGCTGGCCAGTCACCACCGGCAGCGGCTTGTCCTTGAGCATCGCCACCAGCGGCAGAATCAGCGCCACCATCAGGCCCAGCGCCAACAGGGCCGCCGACCAGCCCAGCCAGCCGATCAAACCCAAGGTGCCGGGCACCATAGCGAACTGGCCGAAAGAGCCTGCGGCGCTGGCGATGCCCATGGCCATGCTGCGTTTTTCCGGCGGTACGGCGCGGCCCACCACGCCGAGAATTACCGAAAACGAGGTGCCCGACAGGCCGATGCCAATCAGCAAGCCCGCACTCAGCGACAATGACCACGCCGAATCGGACATGCCCATCAACACCAGGCCCACGGCGTACAGTACACCGCCGACAAACACCGCCTTGGTCGCACCAAAACGATCGGCCAGGGCGCCGGTAAACGGCTGCGCCAGGCCCCAGATCAGGTTCTGCAGGGCGATGGCGAAGGCAAACGTCTCGCGCCCCCAGCCAAATTCGTTGCTCATCGGCGCCAGGAACAGGCCAAAGCCATGCCGCACGCCCAAGGACAACGCCAGGATCAGCGCACTCCCCACAAGGATCCAACCACTGGTGCGCCACATCGAGGTCATGTTCTTATTCTCCGCTCGCGGGTATATACCCGCTTGTAGTCGAACAAACCCGCGCTCAGGCGAGTTCATCCAGCAAGGCCAACAAGGTTTCGCGCTTTTCGGCGCCTAACTGATCAATCAATTTTTGCTGCGCCGCTTCCCACGCCGGCAACGCCGCAGCCAGCCGCTCTTCGCCGGCTTGCGTCAACAGCACCAAGCGGTTGCGCAAGTCATCGCCTTCGACGAGTTGTACCAAACCTTCGCCCTCCAGCACGCGCAAGTTGCGGCCCAAGGTGCTGCGATCCAGGCCCATGGCTTCGGCCAGGCTGGAAATGCTCGGTTGGTCGAGACGCTGTAAGTTGCACAGCAAAGAATACTGAGCGACGTTGATCCCGAAGCCGTCGAGAGCGCCGTCGTAATGCCTGCTGACGCCACGGGCGGCACGTCGCAGGTTGGTGCATAAACATTGGGAGGCAAGCATCGAACGTGTATATACCCGCGATTAAGGAAATGCAAGAAAGTGTTACAGAGCCAAACCGATCAACACCGCGACTTCCAGCAGTTCCAGGAGTGCGCCAGCAGTGTCGCCCGTCGTGCCACCCAGCCGGTTGACCATCAGTTGGCGCAGGCCGATAAAACACAGCGCCGCCGTCAGAACAGCCATGCCGCCACTGAAACCGCCGATCAGGATGCAGGCCAGGCCACTGAGGATCAGCACCTGTTGGCCGACAACCCGCGGTAAATGGTCTGACAACGCTTGGCCCAAACCGCCTGCACGCACATAGCGCGTGGTAAGGAACAGCGCCAGCATCGACGCCCGCCCGATCAACGGCGCCAGGATCAATGCCGCGCCATTATGTTGCTCGATCAACGCCACCAGCGCGGTGAACTTGAGCAACAGCACCAAGCCCAGGGTGACCACCGCAATCGGCCCGCTACGCGGGTCTTTCATGATAGTCAGGGTGCGCTCGCGGTCGCCGAAACCCCCGAGCCAGGCATCGGCGCTGTCCGCCAGGCCGTCCAGGTGCAAACCACCGCTAAGCAACACCCACGCCGTCAGCAATAGGGCCGCATGCAGCAACAACGGCGCGCCCATCAATACGCTGTTCAGCGCCCATAACAGCAGGCCGAACAACAGCCCGACCACGGGATAAAACAGCAGCGAACGCCCCAGCTCCTGAGGTTGCGGCATGCCCGGCAAACGAATCGGCAAGCTGCTGAGAAATTGCAGGGCAATCCAGAACGGCAGCATCGTCAGGTTCCTTCCTTCAATACGCCATCGGCAGCCACGTGCAGGCTGAACAGCCCGCCATGGCCGACCTCGACATTCAATAGCTGCTCGCGCGGCAAACCTCGCGCCTGCGCCAAGAGCAGACGCATCACGCCACCGTGGCTGATCAGCAACACGCGCTCACCGGCGTAGGCCTGATGCAAGCGTGAGACGGCGCCGAGGACACGGCGGGAAAAGTCGCTGACCGGCTCACCCTCAGGCGGCGTGAAGCTGTAGGGGTCGGCCCAGAACAGGCCGAGCCCTTCAGCGTCGGTTTCCATCAGCGCCGCTGCGCTATGCCCTTCCCAGGCGCCGAAGTGCAATTCCTGTAGGTCTTTTTCCAGGCTCACCGGCACATCGAGGCGTGCGCCCAACTCTTGGGCGAATAGCGCGCAACGTTGCAACGGCGAACTGATCAGCCGGTCCCAGGGCCCCTGCTCTGCGACGGCGGCGCGCATCTGTGCCCAACCCTTGTCGGTCAAGGCGTCGTCGAGGCTGCCGCGCAGACCGCCACCCAGCTCGGTTTCGCCGTGGCGCAACAGGTCCAGGTGCAAGGTCATGCCGGGCGGTCTGCCACGGCCGCTTCGGCGAATGTCGCCATCTGCCCGTGCAGCGCACACGCCAGGCGCAGCAACGGCACCGCCAGCGCCGCACCACTGCCCTCGCCCAGACGCAGGCCGAGTTGCAACAAGGGTTCGGCGTTAAGGTGTTGCAGTACGTGACGATGGCCCGGCTCGGCGCCACCGTGGCCGAACACCAGCCATTCGCGGCAGGCCGGGTTCAGGCGCGTGGCGACCAGTGCGGCGACGGTGCAGATAAACCCGTCCACCAGCACGACGATGCCTGCTTGCGCGCAGGCCAGATAGGCGCCGACCAGCGCGGCGATTTCAAACCCGCCGAGGTTGAACAGGGTGTGCAATGCGTCATTGCGCTGCCCGGCATGCAGCGCCAGTGCGCGCTCGATAACTGCCACTTTGTGGCTGACACCTTGGGCGTTCAAACCGGTGCCCGGGCCTGTGAGGTCGCTGACCTTGCAGTCGAGCAGCGCGCACGCCAAGGCACTGGCGGCGGTGGTATTGCCGATGCCCATTTCACCACCGATAAACAGCTGGGCGCCGCGTTCCAATGCACGGCGTGCGCTATCGCGACCGGCTTGCAGCGCCAGCCGGCCCTGAGCTTCAGTCATGGCCGGGCCGTTGACGAAATTCGCCGTGCCCGCGCCGATGTTCAGGTGACGCACACCGGGCAGGTTCAGCGAGGGCGTCACCGTGCCGAGGTCGACCACTTCCAGCTGCGCATCCAACTGGCGCGCCAACACACTGATGGCTGCGCCGCCAGTGACGAAGTTGTGCAGCATCTGCCCGGTCACTTCCTGGGGAAACGCCGACACGCCTTCTGCGACGACGCCATGGTCACCGGCAAAAATGGCGATCCACACTTGGTCTACCAATGGTTTGACCTGGCCTTGCAGACCGGCCAGTTGCACTGCCACCGCTTCCAATTGGCCGAGCGAACCGGCCGGTTTAGTCAGCTGTTGCTGGCGCGCCAGCGCTTGTTCGTGCGCCGCCGTGTCGACGGCTTTGCAGGGGTTGAGCCACCAGGTGTCAGTCATAACGCAGTACCTTTCAAAGTCAGGGGCAGGCCGGCAACCGTCAGGACAACACGCTGACACCGCTCGGCCAAGGCTTGATGCAGCCAACCGGCTTCATCCACATAGCGGCGAGTCAATTCGCCCAGCGGCACGACACCCATTCCGGTCTCGTTGCTGACAAAAATGATTTCTCCCGGCAGTGCTGCCAGGGTTTGCAGCAATTGATCACGCTCCAGCGCCAGGCGCGCAGGGTCATCGAGCATCAGCAGATTGGTGAGCCACAGGGTCAGGCAGTCCACCAGCAGGCAACGCCCGGCAGCGGCGTTTTCGCGCAGTACGCGGGCCAATTCGACGGGTTCTTCAATCAGGCCCCAGTGGTCGGGACGCCGCTCACGGTGATGCGCCACGCGTGCGCTCATCTCGCCATCCAGCGGCTGGCTGGTGGCGATATAGATGACGGGCAAGGTGCTGTCGCTGGCGAGTTTTTCGGCCAGGCGGCTTTTGCCGGAGCGAGCGCCGCCGAGGATTAGTTGATGCATGCGGTGGCACCTTGTTCGGCGGGTGGAGAGGTAGGGGTGTGCAGCGGCGAGTGGGGTGAGTCAGATAGGTATGCAGTGGCTGAGCCATGGCCATCGCAGGCAAGCCAGCTCCCACAGAAAGGTAGATCTGCTTTTGATCTGGCTTTTGATTTTGATCTCAGTCGCCCCGTTAAACCACGCTGGCCGAACATAGGTTTGAATCCGTGGGTAACCCGGCAGGACGCCGGGTTAGCCGCGCTGGGCCAAGGATGGCCCATCGCGGCGGCCCACGGATTCAAGCCTGCGTTCGGGCACACCGAGCCTAGGCGAGGTGCCGAGTGGTGGGGCGAAGACTTTTTGGTTACTTTTGTGTCTTTACAAAAGTGACCCGCTGTAAGAGCGGAACCATAAGTGGCCGTTACCCAGCTAACGGATATGTACACCGACAAACCGCCATCGCAGGCAAGCCAGCTCCCACATTTTGACCGGGTTGTGTCAGTCAGGCCGCGATCGCAGGACACTGTTAAAGCCCGCATAGCTTGCGCAACAACGCGGTGTCCAGGTGGTTCTCCACCAGGTCCGCCAAACGCTCGATATCGCGCTCGCGCAAGGCGTGGTAATCCACCTCCTGC
The DNA here is from genome assembly GCF_030263855.1 of Pseudomonas sp. ChxA. Lineage (NCBI taxonomy): Bacteria > Pseudomonadati > Pseudomonadota > Gammaproteobacteria > Pseudomonadales > Pseudomonadaceae > Pseudomonas > Pseudomonas sp. ChxA. Next base: position 2,013,642 of record NZ_JARPMK010000001.1, on the reverse strand, counting down.
ACATCCTGCAACCCAGCCCAGCGCAACAAGGCGCTGCACGCCGCGGGGCTTTCGAACAGGCCATGCAGGTAGGTGCCGAGAATCTGCCCGTCGGCACTCTGGGCGCCGTCACTGCGGCCGTCATCCAGCCGCACGGCGGCGTTCGCCAGCGCTTCACCGCAAGTCACCCCGGCGTGAATCTCATAGCCACTGACCTCGGCATCTTCCAGCAACAAGCGCCCACGCACATTGCGCAGCTGCTTCTCTTCCTCCAGCGTCGTACTGAACGCCAACAGCCCCAAGCCTTCACTGGAGCCAGCCGGCCCTTCCAGCCCGAGCGGGTCATGCAGCTGCTCGCCGAGCATCTGCAAGCCGCCGCAAATCCCCAGCACCTTGCCGCCATAACGCAAGTGCCGCGCCACGGCAGTGTCCCAGCCGTTGGCGCGCAAATAGGCCAAGTCACTGCGCACGCTTTTGGAGCCCGGCAGGATAATCAGGTCGGCAGGCGGAATCGGCTGGCCCGGCCCGACAAACTGCAAATCCACCTGGGGATGCAGGCGCAGCGGGTCAAAGTCGGTGTGGTTGCTGATGCGCGGCAATACCGGCACCACCACCTTGAGCACTTGGGCGGCCTTGTCGATCTGGCGCTGGTCGATGCCGTCTTCGGCTTCCAGGTGCAGGTCCATCACGTAGGGCAGTACGCCCACCACGGGCTTGCCGGTGCGCGCTTCCAACCAGTCGAGGCCAGGCTGCAGCAAGGCGATATCGCCGCGAAAACGGTTGATAATGAAGCCCTTGACCCGCGCCTGTTCGGTTGGCGAAAGCAATTCCAGAGTGCCGACCAGATGGGCGAACACGCCGCCGCGATTGATGTCGGCAATCAGTAGCACCGGGCAATCCACAGCCTCGGCAAAACCCATATTGGCAATGTCATTGGCGCGCAGATTGATCTCGGCGGGCGACCCCGCGCCTTCCACCATCACCACCGGGTAAGCCGCGCTCAGGCGTGTGTGAGAGGCCAGCACCGCCTGCATCGCGATGGCTTTATAGTCGTGATAGGCCACGGCGTTCATGCTGGTCACGGCGCGGCCGTGAATGATGACTTGGGAGCCGGTGTCACTGTTGGGTTTGAGCAGCACCGGGTTCATGTCGGTGTGCGGCGCGAGGTTGGCGGCCTGGGCCTGCACCGCCTGGGCGCGGCCGATCTCGCCGCCTTCGGCCGTCACGGCACTGTTGAGCGCCATGTTCTGCGGTTTGAACGGCGCCACTGCGATGCCTTGGCGCACCAGCCAGCGGCACAGCGCGGTCACCAGGGTACTTTTGCCCGCGTCGGAGGTGGTGCCTTGCACCATCAGCGTACTCATGGTGCTTCCTTGTAGGCAGCCAGGGCTTCGTCGAGCCGTAGCCAATCTGCCTCGGTGTCGGGCAGGCCAAAGCGCAGGCTGCTGTCGTGGACGAACAGGCGCAGCAGAATGCCACGCTGGGCCATGAATTCATGCATGCGTTCGGCGTGCGGGGTGATCAACCACTGGAACAACGCGCAGCCACCGTGGGGTTGAAAGCCGTGGCGTTCGAGCAGGTCAAACAAGCGCCGACCCGCTTCGATACAACGCTCACGCTGACGAACCTGCCCGGCGCTATCACGCAGGCACACTTGGCCGAGCACGCGCGTTGGCCCACTGACGGCCCACGGGCCAACCTGTTCGGCCAACAACCGCAGCAACCTGCGCTCGGCCAGCACGAAGCCCAGGCGCACACCGGCCAGGCCGAAGAACTTGCCGAACGAGCGCAATACAATCAGGCCGACGTGGTGGGTGTGGCTAGCCAGGCTCAGTTGCGGAGTAACGTCCATAAACGCCTCGTCCACCACCAGCCAGCCGCCGCGCTGGGCCAGCCGCGCGTGCCAGTCCAGCAGGCGTTGTGGGCTCAGGCTCAGGCCGGTGGGGTTGTTGGGGTTGACCACCACCAGCACGTCGAGGCTGTCGAGAAAGAAGTCGACTTCCTGCTCCTGCACTTCGCGCACCACATAGCCGGCGCGGCGCCAGGCTTCGGCGTGCTCGGCGTAACAGGGCGACAACACGCCAACCTTGCCCGAACGACGCAGACGCGGCAGCAGTTGAATCGCCGCCTGGGAGCCCGGTACCGGCAGCAGGTGGGCGGCGCCGTAATAGTCGCAGGCGGCCTTTTCCAGGCCGTCGTCGGTTTCCGGCAAACGCGCCCAGGCCCGCAGCGGGATCTCGGGGATCGGCCAGGGCCAGGGCGCGAGACCGCTGGACAGGTCGAGCCAATCGGCCTCGGCAATCCCGTACTCAATCACCGCCTTACGCAGGCGCCCACCGTGCTCAAGCATACAATTGCGCCCCCGCGCAGAGGATCAATAGCCATAACCATACGCCGCGTTGCACCAGTTGCCAGCCACGGTCGATGGCGTCGGCATCGGCGGCCGGGCCTTCGCCCAACTGCGGACGCTGATGCAGCTCGCCGTGATAGATCGCCGCGCCGCCCAGTTCGACGCCCAAAGCGCCCGCCCCGGCCGCCATCACCGGACCCGCGTTGGGACTGTCCCAGGTCGGGCCTTGGGTGCGCCAGCATCTGAGCGCCAAGCGAGTTTTGCCCAACACGGCGTAGGTCAGCGCCACCAGCCGTGCAGGAATATAGTTGAGTACATCGTCGATCTTGGCGGCTGCCCAGCCGAAGCGCTCGAAGCGTTCGTTGCGATAGCCCCACATGGCGTCGAGGGTGTTGCTCAGCCGGTACAGCACCACGCCCGGCACACCGGCGACCACAAACCAGAACAACGCGGCAAATACTGCGTCGCTGCCGTTCTCCAGCACTGACTCGGTGGCGGCGCGGGCGACTTCGGTGCTGTCCAGCTCGCTGGTCTGGCGACTGACCAGATAACTCACACGTTTGCGCGCTTCATCCAGGTCACCGCTGCGCAACGCCTGCGCAACCGGGATCACATGTTCACCCAGGCTGCGCATGCCCAGCGCCAGGTACAGCGCCAGGATTTCCAGGACCCAGCCGATATAGGGCGCCCATGACAACGCACTGGCCAGCAGCGTCAGCGGCACCACGGCGATAAACCATGCGGTCACGCCGTGGCTGCGCCAGCCACGGCCACCGGTGTTGAAACGTTGCTCGATACGCCCGGCGAAATTGCCGAACGCCACCAGCGGATGCCAGCGCCTGGGTTCGCCCAGCAGCGCATCCAGCGCCACCGCAGCGACACACAGCAAGGCCACACTCATTGACTCACTCCCCACACATTCTCATACAACATGTCACTCAGCGGCCGTGGTTCGGCCCAGCCTTCGAGTTGCAACATCGGTGCCGGGTAGAACTCGGCGACCGGGCCCAGGCACAGCACGGCCAGGGGTTTGGCGCCGGGCGGCAGGCCCAGCAGGTCGGCCAGCGCTTGTGGCTCGAACAGCGAGACCCAGCCCATGCCAAGGCCCTCGACACGGGCGGCCAACCAGAGATTCTGGATCGCGCAAGACAACGACGCCATGTCCATCTCCGGCAAGGTGCGCCGGCCAAAGATGTGGCGCTCGCGGTCGTCCATCAATGCAGCCACCAAGACTTCGGCGCAGTCGTGGATACCTTCGACCTTAAGCTTCATGAACTCATCGGAGCGCTCGCCCAAGGCTTCGGCGGTGCGCACGCGTTCTTCCTCCACCAACTGCTGGATGTTCCCACGCAGTTGTCGGTCACTGATGCGGATAAACCGCCAGGGCTGCATCAGGCCCACGCTGGGCGCCTGGTGAGCGGCCTGGAGCAAGCGGTGCAGCAATTGGGGCGCGACTGTGCCGCCGGTGAAGTGGCGCATGTCGCGGCGTTCGGCGATGGCGCGGTAGACGGCTTGGCGGTCGGCTTGGGGATAGGCGTTGTTGGTCATGGCCCTATCGCGGGCAAGCCCGCTCCCACATCTGGAATGCATTCTCCTGTGGGAGCGGGCTTGCTCGCGAAGGCGTTGCTCATGACAGGCGCAAAGAGTGCGGCCACCGCCGTTGGATTCGACGGAAAATAAAAGTGCACATAAGAAGCCGTCATCCGCCCCTGCCGATACACCGCCTCCGCCCCGCGTCCGCCATTGGGGCTCAGGCCACGGGCAATCGGCTGCCATTCGGTGCTGGTCAAGGAGTGATGATAGGTATGGCCACGCAGCACGCCTTCCGGCAACTCGACACTTTGCAGGGCAAGGGCCGCGAGTTTCTTTTGCATCACCGCATCGCCTTGCAGCAGGCCGACCAGTTCGGCACGGGTGCCCTCCACATCGGTGAGCGAATCCAGCAGGTAGAGCATGCCGCCACATTCCGCCAGCAGCGGTTTGCCGGCCGCATGATGGGCGCGGATAGCCGCAAGCATCGAGGTGTTTTCGGACAGCGCCCGGTGATGCAATTCGGGATAGCCGCCGGGCAGGTACAGGCTGTCGGCGTCGGGCAATTGGTGATCGTGGATCGGCGAAAAAAACTCCAACTCAGCGCCCATTGCCCGCAGCAGGTCCAGGCTGGCACCGTAGGTGAACGCGAAGGCTTCATCACGGGCCACGGCAATCCGTACACCAGCCAACAGCGGCTCAGCTTCAATCAGCTGCGGCGCGGCGAACGTCACCGGTGGCGGCAACGCCACTTCGCAGCTGCTGCCCAGCGCCTGGGCTGCGGCATCCAGGCGGGCATCGAGGTCATTGAGTTCACTGGCTTGCACCAGGCCCAGGTGACGACTCGGTAATTCAATCCCGGTTTCGCGGGACAATGCGCCATACCAGCGCAGGCCTTCAGTGAGGCTGCCTTCGAGCAGTTGCGCGTGACGCAAGGTGCCGACGCGATTAGCCAGCACGCCGGCGAACGGCAAGTCCGGCTGATAACGCGCCAGGCCCAATGCCAAGGCACCGAAGGTCTGAGCCATCGCGGTGCCGTCAATCACCCCGAGCACCGGCACACCAAAGTGCCGCGCCAGGTCGGCGCTTGACGGTGTGCCGTCAAACAGCCCCATTACGCCTTCGATGAGAATAAGGTCAGCCTCGCCGGCTGCTTCCCACAGCAAGCGGCGACTTTCCTGCTCGCCGACCATCCACATGTCCAACTGATACACCGGCGCACCGCTGGCACGCTCGTGGATCATCGGGTCGAGAAAGTCCGGCCCGCATTTGAACACGCGCACCTTGCGCCCCAGGTTGCGGTGCAAGCGAGCGAGCGCGGCGGTAACGGTGGTTTTGCCCTGGCCGGACGCCGGAGCGGCGATCAATACGGCTGGGCAATGACGGGGCTGATTCAAAGTTCGACGCCCTTCTGTGCCTTGATACCGGCCTGGAACGCGTGTTTGAGCATGCCCATTTCGGTGACGGTGTCGCCCATTTCGATCAGTTCAGGCTTGGCGCCACGGCCGGTGACCACCACGTGCTGCATCGGCGGGCGGGCTTGCAGGTCGCTGAGTACTTGGTCCAGATCGAGGTAGCCGTGCTTGAGGGCGATGTTCAATTCGTCCAGCACCACCAGGCCGATTGACGGGTCTTGCAGCAATTCGCGGGAAACCGCCCAGGCGGCTTCGGCGGCAGCGATATCGCGCTGACGGTCCTGGGTTTCCCAGGTGAAGCCTTCGCCCATCACATGGAAGCGCACCTGCTCGGGGAAGCGCCGGAAGAACAGTTCCTCGCCGGTGCTGTTGCGCCCCTTGATGAACTGCACCACGCCGCACTGCATGCCGTGGCCCATGGCGCGGGCAAGCATGCCGAACGCCGAGCTGCTTTTGCCTTTGCCGTTACCGGTCAGCACCAGCAGCAAACCGCATTCGTTGGGGGAATTGGCGATACGCTCGTCGATCACGGCTTTTTTGCGCAGCATGCGCGCCAGGTGGCGTTCGTCGCGGTCGGGGGAATCAGTCATGGCAGCTCTCCGTTGGGGCTGGACAAAAAACGGCGGGCAGGAAAAACACAAACAGACAGCCAAGCATCGCCCACCGTGATGCTGTTGGATGATCCAGGCCGGTCTCCGGGCTCATAAGTGGCGCTCGGCTTATAGCGCGAGCAGGCCAACGGTGCGCCTTCCCATATCACGCGGATACAGTGGCAAAATGCACCGTTTTCACTCATTTACCGTTGCGGGGGCAGCGCCGGAATTGCGGCTGCGCTGTGTACAAGCGCGCTCACTCACCGGCTTCCCTGTTTCACTCTGTCGGCACATGGGCCACAGAGCACCTGGAACAAGCGGCGAAGGTTAGTGGGTTGGGGGTGGAGCGTCAATTAAAGCTGGCCTTGCACTTGAACCATCCGACTGCCGTGCTTCTCTACCTTTACAGGTATCAAGGAGAAAACCATGCACAAAACCAGACTCGCCTTACTGATCATGCTCGCTGGCACCCTCGCCGCCTGCGGTGAAAGCTCTACCTTGCAGGTCTCGGACGGCACCGGGCCATCGCCCAAACTGCCGGAGCCGAACAAAACCCTGATCCCCACCGTCAACATCGCCCCGGCGATCGGCTGGCCGGAAGGCGCCAAGCCGACAGCCGCCGCCGGCACTCAAGTGGCGGCGTTTGCCGAAGGCCTGGATCACCCGCGCTGGCTCTACGTGTTGCCCAATGGTGATGTGCTGGTCGCCGAAACCAATTCGCCACCCAAGCCGGATGACGCCACCGGCATTCGTGGCTGGGTGATGGAGAAAGTCATGGGCCGCGCCGGCGCGGGCGTGCCAAGCCCGAACCGCATCACACTGCTGCGCGATGCCGACCATGATGGTGTGGCCGAGACGCGCACGGTGTTTCTAGAGAACCTCAATTCGCCGTTTGGCATGACGCTGGTGGGTAACGACCTGTACGTCGCCGACTCGGACAAGCTGCTGCGCTTCCCTTATCAACCGGGTGAAACCGCGATCAAGGAGGTCGGCACCAAGGTGGTCGACCTGCCGGGCGGCAGCATCAACCACCACTGGACCAAAAACGTGGTGGCCAGCAAGGACGGCAGCAAGCTGTATGTGAGTGTCGGCTCCAACAGCAACGTCGGTGAGAACGGCCTGGCGGCGGAGGAAGGCCGCGCGGCGATCTGGGAGGTCGACCGCGCCACGGGCCAGCACCGGATTTTCGCTTCCGGCCTGCGCAACCCCAATGGCATGGCCTGGGAACCGCAGAGCGGCAAGCTGTGGACGGCGGTCAACGAGCGCGATGAGATCGGCAGCGACCTGGTGCCGGACTACATCACCTCGGTCAAGGATGGCGCGTTCTACGGCTGGCCTTTCAGTTATTACGGCCAGCATGTGGACGTGCGGGTCTCACCGCAAAACCTCGACCTGGTCGCCAAGGCCATCGCCCCGGACTATGCCGTTGGGCCGCATACCGCTTCCCTGGGGCTGACGTTTGCCGAGGGCAGCAAACTCCCGGCGCAGTTCAGCAACGGCGCATTTATTGGCCAGCATGGTTCGTGGAACCGCAAACCGCACAGTGGCTACAAGGTGATCTTCGTGCCGTTCGAGGGTGGGCAACCCAAGGGGCAGCCGGTGGACGTGCTGACCGGGTTCCTCAATAAAGACGAGAAAGCCATGGGCCGGCCGGTGGGCGTGGTGATTGATCAGCAAGGGGATTTGCTGGTGGCCGATGATGTGGGGAATAAGGTGTGGCGGGTGTCGGCGGCTAAGTAGCCGAACCTGAGCCTGCCTCAGACTAAATGTGGGGTTTGTGTGGGAGCTGGCTTGCCTGCGATGGGATCGCGTCGGCCTTTCAGTTAAACCGAGGCGATACCATCGCAGCATAGGCATCTACACAGATATTGGCGTCTGGGGTGTTGGGGTGTTTTATCCTGGCAGTAGGGGTGTATATCCGTTGCTGCGGTAACGGCTGCTTAGGGTTCCGCCCTTACGGCGGGTCACTTTTGGCAAACGCCCCAAAAGTAACCAAAAGGTCTGTGCCCCACCACTCGGCACCTCGCTTAGGCTCGGTGTGCCCTCACCGTGGGCCGCCGCGATGGGCCATCCTTGGCCCAGCGCGGCTAACCCGGCGTCCTGCCGGGTTACCCACGGATTCAAGCCTGCGTTCGGCCATCGTGGTTAACGGGGCGTCTCAGATCAAGATCAAGATCTAAAGCACGGCGGCCTGAAAGCCGACCTGAGTGGTTGAAGCAAAAGCCAGATCAAGTGCAAAGCAAAAGCCTATCTGAATACACTGAAGAACTGCTTTTCTGTGGGAGCTGGCTTGCCTGCGATGCAGACACCTCGGTGTCTCAGACACACCGAGTTGATGCCATCGCAGCGGGCCCATCGCGGCGCCCCCCCCCAAATCACTGGCGGATTGCGGGCATGCCGAGCCATAGCGAGGCACCGAGTGTTGGGGCGAGGACCTTTTGGTTACTTTTGACTGGGCCGGCATTCCGGTCCTTGCAAAAGTGACCCGCCGTAAGGGCGGAACCCTAAGTGGCCGTTAGCGCAGCAACGGATATGTACACCAATGCAGGCAAGCAAGCTCCCACACTTGGGCCTGAGTGACTTAAGGATTACGCGCCAGGCTCGCCGGCAGCACGCGCTTGGCGCTCAGGTAGGCATTCTGCCAATAGGCCTTGGACAAGGTGTCCAACTTCACCGTACCGCCGGTTTGCGGGGCGTGTACGAAGCGCCCTTCACCCACGTAGATACCTGCGTGGCTGACTCGCGAGCCGCCGCCGGTGGCGAAGAAGATCAAGTCGCCGGTTTGCAGGTTGTTTTCGCTCACATCCTGAGCGCGCATCACGATCAGTTCACGGGTGGTGCGCGGCAGGCTGATGCCGGCGGCGTCACGGTACACAAAGCCGATCAGGCCACTGCAATCAAACCCGGAGTCCGGCGTATTGCCGCCCCAACGGTAAGGCGTGCCGACCAGGCCCAGCGCACGGAAGAGCACGTCTTCGGCGGCTGGCGAGAAATTTTGGGTGGAATAGTTGAACACCGGCTTGGGCTTGACCGCGACAGGCGCAGGCGGCGGTGGACGGCTTGCGCAGGCGCTGAGGAGCGCGGCACATACCAGCAGAATGAGGCGGGCTGAGGTCGACATGGGCAGAACAATCCTGATCTGGATGCGGCTTTCGCTGCCGAACGCTGAAAACCAGAACGCGCAAGCAAAGCTCGCGCGAACGGATTACAACAATGTCCAGGGATTCTAGCGCTTACACGTCAAACTTCAAGTATCACTTTAACTTTACTTACTAGCGGTAACCGTAGTCGGGGCCATGGCGAGTGCGCGCTTGGCTTCGATGAAGGTTTTGCTCCAGTAGCTGTCGCCCAGGTTGTCGACTCGAACACCACCACTGCGACGGCTGCTGGAGTGGATAAACTGGTTATCGCCCAAGTAGATACCGGCGTGGCTTACACGACCACGGCCTGCCGTACTAAAGAAAAGCAGATCACCGGGCTTGAGGTTGTTGCGTGCGACCAACGGTGCATCCACGTTGATCATTTCGCGTGTCGAGCGTGGCAGATTCATGCCGGCTTCTTCACGGAACAGGTAGCCGATAAAGCCGCTGCAGTCGAAACCGGCTTCAGAGGTACCGCCGAAACGGTAACGGGTACCGATCAGGGACATACCGCGTTCGAGAATGCTGTCGGCCAGAACGGGAAGCTGGTAAGGCTTGTTGCCGGCGAAGGCAGCCAGTTCTTTCTCAGTAGCCTGCTCTTCTTTATAAAGAGCTTCTTCATAAACAGTAGAAGACTGCGCTGCAACGAACTTTGCCTGATTTTGAACCTGTGGTGTGTGCTGCTCAGCCACGTTTTGAGTGTGGGTGGCGCAACCAAACAACAGGGTAACGAGTGCGAGAGGCACGAGGGGTGCGAAGCGATTTAGCATGGGCACGACCGTGGCTGATGTGTAAAGAAGTCGAGACTATGCCCTCTATCACATCGATTTGCAAATTCAATCGTGATCTATGTGACTTCTTGTTTGGACTATGACATCTAAGCCCTTAACACCCTATTCATGCCTGTTGCGTGGCCAAACCGGCCCAAACGCAGGTTTTCTGGCGCCTGGAAGTTGCCGAAAACCCCACTGGACAAGGCTTGGCTACCAGCCGAGGGTTTCCTTGAGGAACGGAATGGTCAGCTTGCGCTGAGCCTGCAAGGAGGCCTGATCGAGCTGTTCGAGCAAATCGAACAACGCGCTCATGCTGCGGGTGCCACGGGTAAGGATAAAGTGCCCGACCTCATCGGTAAGGTGCAGGCCACGGCGCGATGCGCGCAATTGCAGGGCACGCAGCTTGTCTTCGTCTGAGAGCGGGCGCATCTGGAAGATCAGCGCCAGAGTCAGGCGTGACTTGAGGTCAGCCAGCTTCACCGGCAGCTCACGCGGCGAGGTGGACGCAGCAATCAACAAGCGCCGGCCGCTGTCACGCAGGCGGTTGAACAAGTGAAACAGCGCCTCTTCCCAATCCGCCTTGCCGGCGATGGCCTGCAGATCATCCAGGCACACCAGTTCGTATTGCTCAAGGTGGTCGAAGATGCCGATGCCACGGTCCATCAGCTCAGCCAGTGGCAGATATACCGCCGGCTCGCCCATCTGCTCGAAGCGCAGGCACGCGGCCTGCAACAGGTGGGTACGCCCCACGCCGTGTTTGCCCCACAGATAGATCAGGCTTTCAGTCCACCCGGCGTCGGCTTCGCAGAGCCGCTCGACATAGCCGAGTGCAGCGGCATTGGCGCCTGGGTAGTAATTGATAAAGGTGGCGTCGTCACGCAGACGCACACCCAAGGGCAGCTGAATCGGTTTCATGCTGACTGAACGGCTCCAAACGAACCGTTAGTGGCCTCTGTGTAAAGTTTGCAAAGTTTATACCCGTGAAGCCGGGCGCACAATGCAGCAGACCACAAGCAAAATCAAAGGTTTGCGTTAACTTGGGGCGATTTGCGCAAATTGTTTGACACCCCGCCCCAGAAACAACAAACCCGGCTTAGGCCGGGTTTGTTGCGAAACGGTTACAGATCCGGGTCTTCAACCCCGGTATACGCATCCGAATCTTTATACAGATCATGCACGTGGCGCACCAACACCATGATCACCGCCGCCACCGGCAGCGCCAGCAAAATGCCGGTAAAGCCAAACAGCTCACCGCCCGCCAGGATCGCAAAGATCACTGCCACCGGGTGCAGGCCAATCCGGTCCCCCACCAGCAGCGGCGTCAGCACCATGCCTTCCAGGGCCTGGCCAACCATGAACACCGCGACGATCCCGAGCATCGGGTACAGATCACCGCCAAACTGGAACAGCCCGGCCACCAGCGCCGCGCCGATACCGATCACAAAGCCCATGTACGGCACGATGGCGGCCAAGCCTGCGATCAAGCCGATCAACAGTCCCAGCTCCAAACCGATTGCCATCAAGCCGGCGGCATAGATGATCCCCAGCGCCAGCATCACCAGCAACTGGCCGCGTACGAACGCGCCGAGCACCTCGTGGCACTCGTGCGCCAGGGAAACGATGCGCTCTTCATTGTTGCGTGGCAGCAGGCTGCGGATCTTGGCCATCATGATGTCCCAGTCACGCAGCAGGTAGAACGCCACCACCGGGATCAGCACCAGATTGGTCAGCCAGCCGATCAATGCAAGGCTGGAGGCTGTGGCCTGGCTAAGCACCACACCGACAATATCGGTGGTCTGGCCCATATGCTCACTGATCGCAGCCTTGACCTTATCGAACTTCCAGAAGCCATCCGCCAGCCCCAGCTTGGCCTGGGCCCACGGCATAGCCGTGTGCTGCAGCCAGTCGAGCATTTGCGGCGCCAGCTCATAAAGACGGAACAGCTGCTTGGCCAGCATCGGCACCAACACCAGCACCAGCACCGTGATGATCAACGTGAACAGTGCAAACACCGTCACCACACCCCAGGTGCGCGACATGCCGACTTTCTCCAGGCGATCCACCACGGGATCGAACAGATAGGCGAGCAGCAACGCCACCAGGAACGGCGTCAGGATCGAATGCAGCAAGAACACAAAAACGCACAGCAGGACAACCCCACCAAGCCACACCCAACGACGCGTATCCGCCATAAACCACTCCATCTCTCATTTGCTTCCTTCTATCTATATAGAAGGAAGATCACCTACCAACGAAAACGTAACTGCGCCTGAGGCTCGGGGGCTGCCGGCGGCTGCGTACCATCGGCTACCGGCGGTTGAACCGGCGCTTCGCCCGCAGGCACTTCCTGCAACTTGGCCAGGCTCAACTGCGTACGCAACTGATCGGCACTACCGTTGACCCGGTACACAATGCGATTGCCATCCACCCGCTGCGGCTGAGCACCAAAGGGTTCAAGCAGGTGACCCAAAGCGGCATAGCGCTCCAGATTCATGCCCTGCACTTCGAGCAACTGTTCGGTACTCACACCTGGCTTGACCGCAAAGCGCGGTGCCAGTTTTTGGCTGACCGCCAACATTACGGCATCGGCGACCGCGCCAGTGTCAGCGCCCTGGGCGGTGCCCTGCTCACTCTTGTCGCCCAGCCACAGGCGCCATTTGGCCTGCCACTGGTTGCCTTCCTGGCGCGCGTGCACGGCCAGCAATGCGTCGGCGCCATAACGCTCAGAGGCGGCGCGCAAGGGCGTGGCATCGGCACTTTCCAGATTCGGCGCCGTGGCGACGACTTGCTCATCCAGGTCACCCAACGGCAAACGCAACGGCAAGCCGCGGTGTTGTGCGGCACGGCGCAGCGCACCGGCTATCGCCTGGCCATCACCGACCAGACTGCTGCCGTCAGTGGAATCGTTGAGCCACCAGCCAAGGATCGACGGCCGATTGCTGCCCCAGATCGACAGGCCAGCTTCACGCAGGGCGCGATCGGTGCTCACCGGGTCGAAGTCCACCTGCAGGCTTTCCGGTGGGCCGGCGTCGTAGCCGTATTGGCTGATGATTTGCTGCGGGTCTTTGCGGATCGCCGCCAGGCTTGGGCCGTCGGCAGCCTTGGCATCGCCGGTCAGGCGGATTACCAGGGTTTGCACGGCGCGCTGGGTGGCCTGGTCACGCTCTTGGGGCGACTGGCTGGCAACCGGTTCAAGTACTTGATAAAGGCCATTGAGGGTTTCGGCATGACTCGCCAGGCTGACCAACGACAAGCAGCCTACAAAGAAGACATTACACAGACGCATGGAAGATTCCCGAACGACAAATTTAGCGGCTGGAACAGACCGCGTGAACTCGGCTTGGCAAGGCTGTGACCACAGCAGCCGGTAAAACATTCACAGGGTCATGGCAGTTTTTGTACTGTCATAACGATAGCGGGTTAAAGGCTATACCTTAATACACGCCATTACCGGCACGTTTAGCATTTTTTTAAGCGGCTTTTTTAAGCTATATGGCCCTGCCCGTCGGCCCGAGGATGGCCGCTGCCCCTCAAGCCTGATAAAATCGCGCGCCTTCGCAGACCGTCAGCGGCTGGGCCTTTTACCAAAAGCGCCTGCCGGCTCGGTCGTTACCCAGAAATCCCCCCTAAAGGCCTGGATCATGAGCAAGCAACCCTCCCTGAGCTACAAGGACGCCGGTGTAGACATCGACGCCGGTGAAGCATTGGTCGAACGCATCAAGAGCGTCGCCAAGCGCACTGCGCGCCCCGAAGTCATGGGCGGCCTGGGCGGTTTTGGCGCCCTCTGCGAAATCCCGGCCGGCTACAAGCAGCCTGTGCTGGTGTCCGGCACCGACGGCGTGGGCACCAAGCTGCGCCTGGCGCTGAACCTGAACAAGCACGACACCATCGGTATCGACCTGGTTGCCATGTGCGTCAACGACCTGGTGGTGTGTGGCGCAGAGCCGCTGTTCTTCCTCGACTACTACGCCACCGGCAAGCTGAACGTGGACACCGCTGCACAAGTGGTCACCGGCATCGGCGCCGGCTGCGAACTGTCGGGTTGCTCCCTGGTCGGCGGCGAAACCGCTGAAATGCCAGGTATGTACGAAGGCGAAGACTATGACCTGGCCGGTTTCTGCGTGGGTGTTGTCGAAAAAGCCGAAATCATCGACGGCTCCAAAGTTGCCGCCGGTGACGCCCTGCTCGCCCTGCCATCGTCCGGCCCGCACTCCAACGGCTACTCGCTGATCCGCAAGATCATCGAAGTGTCCGGCGCCGACATCGAGAACACCCAGCTCGACGGCCAACCGCTGACCGACCTGCTGATGGCCCCGACCCGTATCTACGTGAAGCCTTTGCTCAAGCTGATCAAAGACACCGGCGCCGTCAAAGCCATGGCTCACATCACCGGTGGTGGCCTGCTGGACAACATCCCGCGCGTGCTGCCAAAAGGCGCCCAGGCGATTGTCGACGTAGCAAGCTGGACGCGTCCTGCCGTGTTCGACTGGCTGCAAGCGCAAGGCAACGTCAACGAAACCGAAATGCACCGCGTGCTCAACTGCGGCGTGGGCATGGTCATCTGCGTGGCGCAAGAGCACGTTGAAACCGCGCTGAAGGTACTGCGTGAAGCGGGCGAGCAGCCTTGGGTGATCGGCCAGATCGCGACCGCCCCGGAAGGCGCGGCCCAGGTTGAACTGAAGAACCTCAAGGCTCACTGATGCCTGAGACCTGTGATGTCGTGGTGCTGCTCTCCGGCACCGGCAGTAACTTGCAGGCCCTGATCGACAGCACGCGCACCGGCGACAGCCCGGCGCGCATCGCTGCGGTGATCTCCAACCGCAGCGACGCCTACGGCCTGCAACGCGCCAGGGACGCGGGTATCGACACCCGCTCGCTGGATCACAAGGCTTTCGAAGGTCGCGAGGCCTTCGACAGCGCCTTGATCGAACTGATCGACGCCTTCAACCCCAAGCTCGTAGTACTTGCCGGCTTCATGCGCATCCTCAGCGCCGATTTCGTGCGGCACTACCAAGGGCGCCTGCTCAATATCCATCCGTCCCTGCTGCCCAAATACAAAGGGTTACACACGCACCAACGCGCCCTCGAGGCCGGCGACACGGAGCATGGCTGCAGCGTGCACTTTGTCACCGAGGAACTCGATGGCGGGCCTCTGGTCGTACAGGCAGTGGTTCCGGTAGAGTCTGCAGATTCGGCGCAGACACTTGCGCAACGGGTTCACACCCAGGAACACAGGATTTACCCGCTGGCTGTTCGCTGGTTTGCCGAAGGACGATTGATTCTCGGCGAACAGGGTGCATTATTGGACGGTCAGTTACTCGCGGCCAGCGGCCACTTGATTCGAACCTAGGAGATTTTATGCGTCGCGCCCTGCTCTTCGCTTTTGCGCTGTTCGCCTTGCCCGCCGTGCAAGCGGCAGACCTTCACCCTTTCTCCGCCAGCTACACCGCCGACTGGAAACAGTTGCCCATGAGTGGTTCGGCCGAACGCAGCCTGGTCAAGAATGACAATGGCTCATGGACCTTGAATTTCAAGGCATCCATGATGATCGCCAGCCTCACCGAGACCAGCGTGATCCGTCTCGACAAAGATGCCCTGCAGCCCGTGAGCTACAGCTTCGAGCGTGGCGGCCTCGGCAAGTCGAAGAAGATCAACCTGGACTTCGACCAGACGGCCAAGAAAGTCACCGGCTTTGAAAACAAAGACCCGGTCAATGTCCCCCTGCAAAGCGGCATGCTCGACAAGTCGACCTATCAGTTGGCACTGCAACGTGACGTGGCGGCCGGCAAAAAGAGCATGAGCTACATCGTCGTTGAAGGCACCGACACCGACACCTACGACTTCCGCGTAATCGGCCCGGAAAAAGTCCAGACCAAGGTCGGCTCCATCGATGCTATCAAGGTTGAACGTGTACGTGACCCGACGCAAAGCAAGCGCATTACCCAGATGTGGTTTGCCAAGGACCTGGGTGGCATTTTGGTAGCCTTGCGCCAAGTGGAAACCGACGGCAAGGAATACAACATCATGCTGTTGGACGGTACGGTTGATGGCCAGGCTATCAAAGGTAGCTGATACCGTGATGTGATTTAAAAAAGCCTCGCTGAATGCGGGGCTTTTTTTCGCCTGCTGTTTTTTGTTAAGGCAGCTACCGCCATCGCAGGCAAGCCAGCTCCCACCCTGGAATGCACTTCAAGGGTGGGAGCTGGCTTGCCTGCGATGGGGCCAGCACGGTCACCACAAGACTTTAAGCCCACCCGAACATGAAACTTTTGTCATAAAACTCAGCACCCTGCGACGCAATGTCGCGTTTTACGCGGGCTGCAGCACTGTTGCGTTTCCTGCAATAAATAGTTGCGTGCAAAATCGGTTTACTTAGCAAGCTAACAAAACATATAAAAGAGACCTGCGACGACTTGCCGCAGATCAACCAGAGATTGGAGCAAGCAGATGACTGTAAAAGTAACTGAACGCGACGATGCACACATGTCCCACGAAGCACTGGGCCATGGGATTCACATCTGGGATGTACATCAACAAGACCAACTGGTCGGCATGTTCCACAACGAGAACGAAGCCCACAATTATAAAAACGAGCTCGAATCTCTTGAGATGAAACGCCAGGCTGAAGGCTCCTGAAACTCTGAAATCTGGTAGCCACCCAGCCCCACACAGCAGCTGGTGTGCCCGCCCACAAAAACCCCGCCTTTGAGCGGGGTTTTTCGTTTCTCACCTCCGTCGTTTTCCCGTGTTCTGCCACAACCGTATGAAAACAGACACATCCTACAAGACCTCAGGCCGCGTATTACAAGTCATCTCAAAGACACTGAACTAGCCTGATTTAGACGCTTCAAGCCCTGACTACGGACCCGCGTGGTCGCTCTTTTCGTCTTCGAACCGCCCTCCTTTCACTCCCTGAATAATCGTTTCCGCAAAAAGCGTAACAACAAATAGACATTTGGTAATGATTCTCGATAGTATCCGTTCGCTTTTCACTCAGCCCCACGGATAAGGAGTTCGACTTGATGCACGGACACGTCGCCACACCGGAAAAACTACTGCTTGAACGCTGGGGTGAAGCACTTTCCACTCGCCAATTCCAGGCTAAGCACGTCACGCTTGATGCCCTGATCGATACCCTCGCACCTGCCGCCGAACGCAGCTTCCAGCGCCTGATCCAGGCATTGTTCCGTGAAGGTCTGCTCAACCCCGGCACGCGCACCTATGACGAACACAATCGCTGCTGGCTGGAGCTGCCCGACCACACCCGCCTACGCTTCGATCACCTGCGCCCGGGCCGCATGGCCAGCTGGGATTTGCGCGGCACGGTGAGTGCCCTGCGCGCTGGCCAGCCTGAACAGACAATCCGATTCCCATCGCAGTTGCTGACATTACTCAACAGCAGCCTCGAATCATCTGCCGCCCCCGACGTCTTGAGCCGCCTCAACAGCGAGATAGATGACAGCCTTGTCAACGATACGCTGTGCCTCGCTTTCCACGAGCAGTGGACCCTCGAGCTGCACGCCGCAATGGCCCCCGCGCATCAAAACAATTTGCTCAGCTACCTCAACAACAACCCAAGCATTTCCAACCCGACATCAGTACTTGAGCAATGGGGCACCCTGGGCCATCCATGGCACCCCAACTACAAGACAAAGCTGGGCCTGGGAACAGAGCAGGTGATTGAATTCTCGCCGGAGTTCGAGGCGCGTTTCCCGGTATTACTCTGCGCGCTGCACCGCCAGTACGCCCATGTCGAAAGCCTGGCGGGTACTGCAGATTACTGGCAGTGGTGGCAAAACCACTTCCCGCAGGCCGCCCGCCAACTGACAGCGCACTTAAGCGCTCAAGGCCTTGAGGCCGGCGACTACCTGCCGATGCCCGCTCACCCTTGGCAGGCTCGCCAAGAGCTGCCGCAACTGTTCGCCAATGAAATCGGCGACCGGCTGCTGGTGCTGACCGACATCGTCGCGTTCACCGCCCACCCGACCATGTCGTTCAGGACCGTGTTGCCCGAAGGCCGGTGCGACGCGCCAATGGTCAAGCTTCCGGTGTCGCTGCGCTTGACCAGTGTGCAGCGCACAGTGTCGCCACGCTCCGCGCGCATGGGCCCACGGATCAGCCATCTGCTGCAAACCATCCTGGCACGCGAGCCAAAAATTCAAAAAATCCTGAGCATCGTGCCCGAACGACTCGGCGTGCATTTCCAACCACAACCTGCCAATGACGAACACTCGCGACACCTGGCCGTGCTGTACCGGGACAACCCGCAGAGCCTGCTTGAACCGGGCGAAATGGCCATTCCGGTAGGTAGCCTGTTTGCCATCGATCAGCATGGGCAACCCCTGCTCAAGCAGTGGGTACGCCTGAGCAAAGGCACCGACGACGCGCCGGCCATGCAGGCGTTTTTTAAAGACTATGCATCGATCGCAGTGCCGGCACTGCTGGGCATGTACTTGCGTTATGGCGTGGCCTTCGAGGCCCATCAGCAGAACTCCTTTATGGTCATGGGCACAGACGGGCAAGTAAACCGCCTGTTGCTGCGTGATTTCGGTGATATCCGCATCGACCGCAAGACCTTGCACGCACACGGCCTGGACATCGAACTGCACGACCCGAAGATGACCTTGTACGACGACGCTGGCTTCGTGCGCGACAAGTTGCTGCACACGGTGTTCATGTGCCACTTGGGCGAACTGGTATTGCTCAGTGCGCGCCATTTCGATATTCCCCAGGCGCTGCTGTGGGACGAGCTGTCAGCCCAGGTCCGCGAGTGTTTCGATAATTTGCGCAGCCAGGTCGAGCCCCAACGTTGGCAGACCGAACGTGCCGCGCTGCTGGAGCAGGACTGGCCAGCCAAGTCGTTTATGCGCATGCGCCTGATGGAAAGCCACGCCGACATCGTCGGGCGCCTGCCGAACCCGCTGAGCACTGCCGCCAATGTCGGCTAACAACACTGCACTGCGCCTGTTGGTGGTGATTCAGCTGGTGTCGATGGGCGCCATGGAAATGAGCGGCCCCTTCTGGCCGTTGCAGATCCAGAAGCTGCTGGGCGTGGCCAACGCCCAGTACACCGGCCTGCTGTCGTCGCTGGTGTATGCCGGGCCGATGATGGCGGCGATGATCCTCACGCCAATGTGGGGGCGCCTGGGTGATCGTACCGGCCACAAGCCGATGATCATTCGCGCGCTGCTGGCACTGGCGGTATGCCAGGCGCTGGCCGCTGTCACCACCGATCCGTGGCTGCTGGTGGTCATCCGCGTGGCACAAGGTGCGCTGGCCGGCTTTATTGCAGCGGCCCAAGCCTACGCGCTGGCGTACTGCGCCGAAGGTGGGCGCGGGCACATTCTGGCGCGGCTGCAATCGGCTACCGCCGTGGGTTCGCTGGCCGGGCCGGTGCTGGGTGGCTGGCTGATGGATATTTCCGGCTTCGCATTGCTGTGCTACAGCGCCACGGCGGTTTGCCTGCTGTGCGCGTTGATCAGCCTGTTTTTACCCAGCGATGCGCCGCGCTCAAGACCGGCACGCACCTCAACGCCTACGGCACTGCCCAAAGGCTGGCTCGGCGCAATGCTCGCCATCATCGTGCTGATCCAGGCAGCCAAGATGATGCCCCAACCGTTTTATGCCTTGTACGTCGCCGATGTTCTGCACGCCCCTGCCTGGCTGATCGGCGCCAGCTACGCCGCCAGTGCTCTGACGCTCGCGCTGTCCGCGCCGCTATGGGGCCGCCTGTTTGACCGACACCCGGCGGCGCACACATTACGCATCATCGAATGGATCACCTGGTTTTGCGCCTTGACGCTGGCCTTCACGGCGATGGCCGGCGAATGGCTGGGGTTTCTCGCCAGCCGGCTGCTGTGGGGCGTGTGGCAAGGCGCGCTGCTGCCGGTCGCCTACACGTTGATCGCCAATACCGTCGCACCGAGCCAGCAGGGGTTTGCCTTGGGCCTGGGCAACAGCGCCGCAAAAGGTGGCGCGTTGTGCGGTGCGCTGTTGGGTGGCTTCGGCATGGCAATGGTGGGCTTGGCGCACAGCTTTTGGCTGGTGGCACTGACCTATGCATTGGCGGCCCTGGGTATCCGCGCCATCCGTTCGTTCACCCGAACACCTGAAACTACCGATTTTTCTGTCAATACTTCTAATAACTCAAAGGCAAGATCATGAACAAATCACAATGGGCCGTCCTGCTGCCCCTGCTCGGTTCGATAAGCGTGCCTGTCTGGGCTGATCAGACTGAAGACGCGCCAGCGGCGGCTACCAACCTGCAATTGCAGGCGACGGTCGTTTCAGCCACTCGCAGTGAAACCAGCATTGCCGCGATCCCAGGCTCGGTGCAGGTCATCAACGAAGAACAGATCCGCCAACAGACAGCAGCAGGACGTCGGGTTGCCGATATCCTCGGGCAACTGGTCCCGGGCATAGCGCCCTCCAGCGGTGGCATGAGCAACTTCGGTCAAACGCTGCGCGGGCGCAACACGCTGATCCTGATTGATGGCGTGTCCCAGAACGCCACGCGTGACAACTTCCGCCAGCTCAACAGCGTGGCACCGGAAAGCATCGAGCGCATCGAAGTGATTTCCGGCGCCAGCAGCGTCTATGGCGCCGGCGCGTCAGGCGGCATCATCAACATCATCACCAAGCGCAACAAAGGCGAAGACCTGGCCTTCAGCAGCAAGATCGGCATGACCGCCGGTAACAACTTCAGCCACAAAGGGTTCTCCTACGAAGCCTTCCAAAGTGCCACCGGCCGCAAGGGCCCGGTGGACTGGTACGTGTCGGGCAATACGGTGCAACGCAACGACCAGTTCGACGGTAACGGCAAACGCATTCCCCAGGACACGTCCCAGGGCAGCAACATGGACACCGACACCTACGACCTGCAAGGTCGCTTCGGCTATGAGCTGGATGACGACAAGAAGATCAGCCTGTCGCTGCAAGACTATAAAGATGAACAGGACACCCGCTACACCAAGAACCCACGCATCACCAGCACTGCGGTCGCGGTTAAAGGCCTGGACCTGGATGACCAGCCCTTCACCCACAACCAGGCGGTCAACCTCAATTACGCCGACAAGGACTTCTACGGCCAGGGCTTGCAGGTCGAAAGTTATTGGCGGCGTGCCGATGCACTGTTCTTCCCGGACCTGTCTCGCGGTCGTGCCGGGGTGTCGGACAACAACAGTGTGCAAGACGTCTATGGTGTGCGGGCAGCGATCGATACACAAATGCCGGACATCGGCGCGGCGACCGGCAACCTGGTCTGGGGCGCCGACTATGACCACGAAACCTCGCGCCAACGCGGCGATCAATACCGGGTCAATGGCCTGAGCTATACCAAGACCGGCACCACCTTTGAAATGGGCCCGGACATCGCAACCGCCACCAAAGCCATTTTTGGTCAGCTGTCCTACAATATCGATGACTGGACCTTACGTGGCGGCATACGCCGTGAGTGGATCGAAAGCGAAGTGTCCGACAGCATTGCCTACGGCGAGATCGTGCAGACCGGCAACCGCGCCACACTGCCGGGCGGCACCCTCAAATACGATGACACGCTCTACAACCTGGGTGCGGTGTACCACCTGAGTGAAAACCAGGATGTGTTCGTCAATTTCAGCCAGGGGTTTTCCCTACCGGATATCCAGCGCTTCCTGCGTGACGTCAACAGCAAGTACGACATTCAAGACCTGAACGCCCAAGCCCTCAAGGTCGACAGCTACGAGCTCGGCTGGCGTGGCAACTGGGACAAGTGGCTGGCCAACGTCACCGCGTATGAAAACACCTCGGACGTCACCCAGTTCTATGATGCCAATGATCGTGTGTTGCGCCTGATCAACCAGAAGGAGCGCGTGCGCGGCATCGAAACCAGCCTCACCTACAACGTCACCGATCAATGGTCGGTAGGCGGCACTTACGCCTACGCCAAAGGCGAGACCCAGCAAAACGGCAAATGGATCGACCTGCCCGCCACACGTATCTCGCCTGCCAAGACCACCGCCTTTGTCGGCTATGACCGTGGCGACTACAGCCTGCGCCTGCAAGGCATGCAACTGGCCGACTATGACGCCGCGGCCAAAGACAACAACGGCCGCGATATCAAAGGTTATACGCTGGTCGACCTGCTCGGTTCGGTCAGGTTGCCAGTCGGTCGCCTGGAAGGCGCGATCTACAACCTCAGTAACCGCAATTACCAGAACATGTTTGCCCAGGCCAACGCCCGTGCGCCATACCCGAACGCTGAAGGGCGTACCTTCAGCGTCAGTTATGCAGTGGATTGGTGATCGGCTGAAGCTGCGCGTTAAAAACACAAACCCCCGCCTTTTGAGCGGGGTTTGTTGTTTTTAACGCCTTACCACATCAGATCATCCGGGATCTGGTAGGCCGCGTATGGATCGTCCTCATCCGGCACCTGGCTTTCGGTGAGGATATTGAGCTGCACGATACGCTCTGGTGCGCGCTCCTGAATCTTCAGCGCCGCTTCACGCGGGATCACCTCGTAGCCGCCACCGTGGTGCACGATCGCCAGGGAGCCGTTGCTCAGTTTGTTGCGCATCAACGTGTTGACCGACAGGCGCTTGACCTTCTTGTCATCCACGAAGTTGTAGTAGTCCTCGGTGGTCAGCTTGGGCAGGCGCGAGGTTTCGATCAGTTGCTTGACCTGGGCCGTGCGGGCCTTGGCCTCGGCTTTTTCCTGCTGCTGGCGATTCAGTTCCTGGTCGCGCTTGACCTTCTCGGCGTGCGCCTCGGCAGCCAGGCGTGCCTGGGTGTCATCGGCCTCGATCTGGCCTTTGTGGACCAGGCGCTGCTGTTTCTGTTTGTCTTTGCCGACCTGCTTGGCCTGCTTTTGGTTGACCAGACCTGCTTTGAGCAACTGGTCGCGAAGGGAAAGGCTCATGGTGCTTACTCACTTAGGCAACTGCTCAACCGCAGCTGGACACATTCTTTTCCTGGCGTTTGGCTTCGCCCCACAGGGCGTCCAACTCTTCGAGGGTGCAATCTTCTATGGGTTTGTGCGTATCGCGCAATGCCTGTTCGATAAATCGGAAACGTCGTTCGAACTTGGCGCTGGCGCCACGTAGCGCGGTTTCCGGGTCGACCTTGAGGTGGCGTGCCAGGTTGACCGCCGCAAACAGCAGGTCACCGACTTCATCGGCGATGGCCACCGAATCGTTATCGGCCATGGCTTCGAGCACTTCATCCAGCTCTTCACGCACGTTGTCGACCACGGGCAAGGCAGCCGGCCAGTCGAAACCGACCTGGCTGGCGCGCTTTTGCAATTTGGCGGCGCGGGATAATGCGGGCAAGGCCGTGGGTACGTCATCGAGCAAGGACAGTTGCTCGGGTGCGTCGGATTTTTCTGCGCGCTCCTCGGACTTGATCTGCTCCCAGCGCTGCTTGACCTGCTCTTCGCTCAACTGGGGAATATCCAGCGGCGCATACAGATCACCGGTCGGGAACACGTGGGGATGGCGACGGATCAGCTTGCGCGTGATGCTGTCGATCACACCGGCAAACTCGAAGCGCCCTTCTTCCCGCGCCAGCTGGCTGTAATACACCACCTGGAACAACAGGTCGCCCAACTCGCCTTGCAGATGATCGAAGTCGCCGCGCTCGATGGCATCGGCAACCTCGTAGGCTTCTTCAAGGGTGTGCGGCACGATGGTCGCGTAGGTTTGCTTGATGTCCCACGGGCACCCGTATTGCGGGTCTCGCAGGCGATTCATCAGGTGCAGCAGGTCTTCAAGTGAATACATCGGTCAATCTCTGCCCATTGTCTGGAACCAATGAAGATCTAATGTGGGAGCTGGCTTGCCTGCGATAGCCTCGACTCGGTCTATCAGACAGACCGAGTCGCCTGCATCGCGCGCAAGCCCGGCTCCCACAGAAAGCAGCCCACAGATATTTTCAGACCGCATCAAGGTGTGCGATTACGCCGCGTCTCGATGATGTTCGGCAACTGGGAAATCCGCCCCAGCAACCGCCCCAACGCGTCCAACCCCGGGATCTCGATGGTCAGGGACATCAACGCGGTGTTGTCCTCTTTGTTCGAGCGGGTGTTGACCGCCAGCACGTTGATGCGCTCGTTGAGCAGCACTTGCGACACGTCACGCAGCAAACCGGAACGGTCGTAGGCGCGGATGATGATGTCCACCGGGTAGGTGAGCACCGGCACCGGGCCCCAGCTGACCTGGATGATGCGCTCGGGTTCGCGCCCGCCCAGTTGCAGCACCGAGGCGCAATCCTGGCGGTGAATGCTCACGCCACGCCCCTGGGTGATGTAGCCGACGATGGCATCGCCCGGCAATGGCTGGCAGCAGCCGGCCATTTGCGTCATCAGGTTGCCCACGCCCTGAATCTGGATATCGCCGCGCTTGCCGGGCTTGTAGCCGGTGGCTTTGCGTGGGATCAGTTCCAACTGCTCGCTGCCGCGCTCCGGCTCGACCAACTGCTGGGCCAGATTGACCAATTGCGCCAGGCGCAGGTCCCCAGCACCGAGGGCGGCAAACATGTCTTCGGCGATCTTCATGTTGGCTTTTTCGGCCAGCTTGTCGAAGTCCACCTGCGGCAGGCCCAGGCGGGCCAATTCGCGCTCAAGCAAGGTCTTGCCGGCTGCGACGTTCTGGTCGCGCGCCTGCAATTTGAACCAATGAACGATCTTCGCCCGTGCCCGCGACGTGGTGATGTAGCCCAGGTTCGGGTTCAGCCAGTCGCGGCTCGGCGTGCCGTGCTTGCTGGTGATGATCTCGACCTGTTCACCGGTTTGCAGGCTGTAGTTGAGCGGCACGATGCGCCCGTTGATCTTGGCGCCCCGGCAGTTGTGGCCGATTTCGGTGTGTACGCGGTAGGCGAAGTCCAAAGGCGTGGCGCCCTTGGGCAAGTCGATGGCGTGGCCGTCGGGGGTGAAGATATAGACCCGGTCAGGCTCGATATCCACCCGCAGCTGTTCGGCCAGGCCGCCGATATCGCCCAGCTCTTCATGCCATTCCAGCACTTGGCGCAGCCAGGAGATCTTCTCTTCGTACTGGTTGGACCCGGCCTTGACGTCGGTGCCCTTGTAACGCCAGTGCGCGCAAACCCCAAGCTCGGCCTCTTCGTGCATGGCATGGGTGCGGATCTGCACTTCCAGCACCTTGCCCTCGGGGCCGATCACGGCGGTGTGCAGCGAGCGATAGCCGTTTTCCTTGGGGTTGGCGATGTAGTCGTCGAATTCCTTGGGGATGTGCCGCCACAACGTGTGCACGATGCCCAGCGCGGTGTAGCAGTCGCGCATTTCCGGCACCAGCACGCGCACGGCGCGTACGTCGTAGATCTGGCTGAAGGCCAGGCCCTTGCGCTGCATTTTGCGCCAGATGGAATAGATATGCTTGGCGCGGCCGCTGATGTCGGCATCGACGCCGGTGGCCTGCAACTCGGAACGCAGTTGGCCCATCACGTCGGTGATAAAGCGCTCACGGTCAAGCCGCCGCTCGTGCAGCAACGTGGCAATCTGTTTGTATTGATCGGGTTCGAGGTAGCGGAAGGACAAATCCTCCAGCTCCCACTTGATATGGCCGATGCCCAGGCGGTGCGCCAGCGGCGCGTAGATGTCGAACACCTCGCGGGCCACGCGGTTGCGCTTTTCGTCGTCGGCGGTCTTCACCGCACGGATCGCGCAGGTACGTTCGGCCAGCTTGATCAGCGCAACGCGCACATCGTCGACCATGGCCACCAGCATTTTGCGCAGGTTTTCAACCTGGCCCTGGGTGCCCAGCACCATGGACTGGCGCGGGCTGAGGCTGGCGCTGATGGCGGCCATGCGCAGCACGCCGTCGATCAGCTTGGCCACTACGGCGCCAAAACGCTGGCTGACGGTCGGCAACGGAATGTGCCCTTCACGCACACCACGATAAAGCACGGCGGCGATCAGCGAATCCTGGTCCAGCTTGAGATCGGCGAGGATCTCGGCGATTTCCAACCCGGTGCGAAAGCTTGAAGTGCCTTCGGCCCACAGGTTCTTGGCCGCATTGTCTTGCTGTTCAGACTCACGAGCGAACTCGCAGGCTGCTTTCAAGGCTTCACGGTCCAGTGCCGGGTCGACACTGACGGCATGATCCAGCCATGCCTCGAGATTGATACTGCCGTCGGTGTTGATCGGCTGGTGTGCTCTCACCTGTACCATCTTGCTTACCTTCCCTACGACGCACCTTGAATGCGCCAAAAATCATCGCTGACCTGTTGCGTAACCCTAGCGGTGCAACCATTAGGCTAGGTACCACTCCCTGACAGGTCACGGCCCAGGAGACGACAGGCCAGTCGGATTAAACGGGCATCCTAGCCCGCTTCAAATAACGCCATGGCCTCGACATGCGCTGTCTGCGGAAACATGTCGAGGATCCCGGCACGTTTTAGCCGGTAGCCTTGCTTGACCAACTCAACCGTGTCCCGCGCCAGCGTGGCCGGGTTGCAGGACACATACACCAAGCGCTTGGCCCCCAGGGTGGCGAGCTTGCGCACAACCTCCAGGGCACCGTCACGGGGTGGGTCCAAGAGTACCGCAGAAAAGCCCTGTTTGGCCCACTCCGCGTCGCTCAAAGGCTGGGACAGATCGGCCTGAAAAAACTGCACATTATGCAAATTGTTGCTGACGGCGTTCTGCGCCGCCCGCTCGACCATGGCTTGCACGCCCTCTACCGCCACCACTTCGCGCACCTGTTTGGCCAGTGGCAGGGCAAAGTTGCCCAGCCCGCAAAACAGGTCCAGCACCCGCTCTTCGGCCTTTGGCGCCAACCACTCCAGGGCCTGGGCGACCATCGCATCGTTGACTCCGGCGTTGACCTGGACAAAATCTCCCGGACGGTAAGCCAGTTCCAGATCCCACGCCGCCAGTCTAAAACCAAGCGCCTGACCCGGCTCTACCGGCTCCGGCTGGCCCTCGCCATGCAGCCACAATTGGGCGTCATGGAAGGTGCAAAATTCGTTCAATACCTGCAGGTCCGCTTCGGACAGCGGCGCCATGTGCCGCAGCAACACGGCAATTGACGAACCACTGAACAACTCCACATGCCCCAACGCCTGTGGTTTGCTCAGGCGGCGCAGCATGTTCGGCAAACGCTGCATGATCGGTTGCAAGGCCTGTACCAGCACCGGGCAATCATCGATAGCGACGATGTCCTGGCTGGCCACGGCGCGAAAACCCACCTCAAGCTGTTTGGCCTTGGCATCCCAGCGCACCGCCACGCGAGCGCGGCGACGGTAGCCGAATTCCGGACCGCTCAAAGGTGCCGCCCACTCTTGCGGTTCGACACCGGCCACGCGGGACAGTTGCTCGGCGAGCATGCGCTGTTTCAGGGCAAGTTGTTCGTCATGGGGCAGGTGCTGCACGCTGCAACCGCCGCAGCGGCCAAAGTGCGCGCACGGCGCCGGGCGACGCAGCTCGCTGGCCTTGAACACTCGCTCGGTACGCGCCTCGATGATTTTGCCGTGGGCGCCCAGCACCCGTGCTTCGACTTCTTCGCCGGCCAGCGCGCCATTGACGAACCAGGTGCGGCCTTCAAAAAACACAATGCCGCGGCCATCGTTGGCCAGGCGCTCGATGGTCAGGCGTTGTTTCTTGCCCACCGGAATCTGCGGGGCGCGACTGCCGCCCGTCGGCTGAAAGCGCAGGCCTCTCTCGTGCTTGGCCATCAGTTGGGTTCGTCGAAGATGCCGGTCGACAGGTAGCGGTCGCCTCGGTCACAGATGATCGCGACGATCACCGCGTTTTCAACTTCTTTGGACAGACGCAACATACCGGCCACAGCGCCACCGGAGGACACGCCACAGAAGATGCCTTCTTCGCGCGCCAGGCGACGGGTGGTGTCTTCGGCTTCGCGCTGGGCCATGTCGATGATGCGGTCCACGCGCGTCGCGTTGTAGATCTTGGGCAGGTACTCTTCAGGCCAACGACGGATACCCGGAATGGCCGCGCCTTCCATCGGTTGCAGGCCGACGATCTGGATTGCCGGGTTCTGCTCCTTGAGGTAGCGCGAGTTACCCATGATGGTGCCGGTGGTGCCCATGGAACTGACGAAATGGGTGATGCTGCCCTGGGTCTGGCGCCAGATTTCCGGGCCGGTGCTGGTGTAGTGCGCCTCGGGGTTATCGCCGTTGGCAAACTGGTCGAGCACCACGCCACGGCCTTCGGCGGCCATGCGCTCGGCGAGGTCACGCGCGCCTTCCATGCCTTCTTCCTGGGTGACCAGGATAAGTTGGGCGCCATAGGCGGTCATCGCCGCCTTGCGCTCGGCACTGCCGTTGTCGGGCATGATCAGCACCATCTTGTAACCCTTGATCGCCGCGGCCATGGCCAGGGCGATGCCGGTGTTACCCGAGGTGGCTTCGATCAGGGTGTCGCCTGGCTTGATCTGCCCGCGCAACTCGGCGCGGGTAATCATCGACAACGCCGGGCGGTCCTTGACGGAACCGGCCGGGTTGTTGCCTTCGAGCTTGAGCAACAGGGTGTTGCTGGTTTCACCCGCCATGCGTTGCAAGCGGACCAGGGGCGTGTTGCCGACGCAATCGGCGATTGTAGGGTACTGCAAGGTCATGGCGTATTCGCAATCCAGACTGCGGGGGCGAACATCATACCGGGAAAGGCCGGCGGGCCATATCACGCAAAGTGTGGTGCTTATGGCTTAAAGGCATAAGCACGGGATCAACTGGCTGCGAAGCTGGCCCACTCCAGCTGGGTCAATCGCTCTATCACTCTTTTCCTGTCTTCCTCCCTTGGCCCTTTAAGTGCGTCCAAGAGCTTCACGTAATGCCCCTCTGGAAGGCTTTCACGATCCAGGAATCGAGACATATTCGTCATTCTAACGTCGTAATAATGCAGGGCAGCCTTGAAATGGCTCGGGTATTTCAGTTCAAGAAACTCGATCCAATGCTCCGCGCCTTTAAGCAAGTCCGGCCAGTTGAACTCACGTTCTTCGGCGAGGATCAAGTTGCGTAACCTGTTAGTCGAAAAAGGGCCAGGCGACACAGCTGGCACGTCGAACCGCTGGTGGAAAGGCATAGGCAGATCCAGCGTCTCAGCCAGCGCCATTCGATAGTCAAAAATATGCCTGCATATCTCGCGAATCGTCGCGTTGCCAGAGGCGGAAAACCCTAGCAGAACCCTTTGGGTGATAGAGGCGAGCCGACTCTGCGCCCGGTAGAAGTTTATAAAGTCCGGCCCGGCACTTTGCACATCCCCCGCGAGCATCTGTACCGGTAGCATCTGCAATTCCAAGTCATTAATACATAGCAACCAACCATCGATACCCCCGGTACGGTAATTCAAGGGCGAATCAAACAGCATTTGCCGCAGCCGGCCGTCACTCAAGGCGTTATCAATCAACCCCCAGACGCGGCGAGTGATATCGCCGCGCAACTCGCTATGTTCAGGGGCAGTCAACGGCCGAAACGCTGAGATGTTCCACAAAACGTTGAAAAATCGGTCCGCCATTTGCTGGAAACTCAGCGCTGCCCAGGCCACTCGGCGCAACGGCACTTCGCTCAGCGGCAACGGTGGCAACCAGCGATCAATGAAGGGTTTTGGCAGCGGTGAGTGTGCTGAAAGACCGAAATCCACCGCATGATAGTTTGGCCGACGACGATAGCTCGCTAGAAGCTCATAGGTGTCCTGGGAAAGATCGTTGCCGCTGAGATCCAATGCACGATGAACATTTTCATAGATGTAAAGATCGTGCTCGCCCAACTCCCTGATCTGGTTATCCCGAACGTCAAAAACTTGCAATTGACGCAAAGTGACCGCGCCTGAAGGCAACCGGCTGAGCCCCGTATTTCTCAACATCAGAACTTTCAGAGCCCTCAATGGGTAGAATTTCAGTAAGGCCCCGGTGCCCAGCGGATTGCCCGACAGGTCGAGTTTGACCAATTCAGTCAATGCCGCCAGCCCTCTGACGTCCGACAGGTCGGGCTGGATTTGGTTATTCGCCAAGTTGAGTAATGAAAGGTTTCTCAGTTCGTCCAGGCCCACGGGTAAATGCACGAGCCTGTTGTTATCGAACAGCAGCCAACGAAGATCGGGAAAGCCTCGCAAGAAGTTCTCTGGCATCGCCGATAAGCGATTACCTTTACAGCTCAGTACCCGCACGTGCCCAAAATAGGCCGATATCTGCGGAAGATCTTCAAGGGCCAAATCGTCCAGATTAAGTTCGTATGGCACGCCACGCGTAGAATCCTCTTTACTCCAGCAGCGCCGAATTCGCGTCGCGGCCTCAAGCTGTACCGTCAGGTTTTCGGGTCTGCCCAGCAAGCACCAACGCTCAAGGCTTTCATTGAGGGCATTGCGCTCCCGGAATAAGCCATCGATAGCCACCCTCCACTCCTGAACGGAATTGCTCACGCCCTGGAGTATTTCAAGCGCCTGCGCATCGGTTTTGCTCGGAAACAACAGCCGCAGCCGGGCCACTTGCCCACGCTCTGCGCGGCCCACTGCCCCCACGCCACTCAGCGGATAACCAACGCGCCCGTCACTCAGGCGTTGCGGCAAGCGGTACCAGGGGCGTTGCCCCACTTCGAGCAATTCCCCAATGCGTAGCAGGGGGTCACCCAGCGCCTGCTGGGGTTCCAGACGATGGGCAATCTCCTGCGTCAACTCTTGGACGCCGCCCGCATGGGTATAACCCAATACTTCGCGTTCAGCGGCCGGCAGTGCCTCCAGTAGAACCTTCAGGAACCCACCGCGACTGCCGATCGGTTGGCGCTCGCCGTCAACTTGAGGGTTATAGGCTTGGTATTGACCGTCCAACACCTCCAGCACGCGCCTGAGCCGTGCGTCGATGGCACCGATACTGTCGATCAGGCGCCCTCTTTCGTACACCTCAAACCTTAGGTGTTTTGGCCAGCCATCGATATCCGGCAGGGTGTGCAGGATCAATTTCGCGCTGTCTTGATTCTCCGCAGCGGGCAGATAGACCCCTTCCAACGCCCGCGCCTTGCGCAAGTAATGCAGCCACCAACGCACTAACGGGGTGAGCGTCAAAGGCATGCGGCCCGCCTCCAGGCTGGTTCGCTCGGCAGCCGTGAGGTTACTCACCAAGTCTTCGGCAATCGCTGCCGTCAGACCCGGAAAATCTCGCTGCAGCACCTGCGCAAAAGGCGCCGACGACAGCGCGTTCTTCTCGCACAGCGCCTTGAAAAAAAGCCGCTCCATCAACGCTTTGTTGATAATGACCTTGCTCTCCAGCACGGACACTTGATCCGCCCTGCTAACCCCCGCACGCCCGACCAGGGTGTCGGCGCTGTGCGGGCTTATCTCTTCCAGCATGTGATCGAGGAATTCGCGGCCCGCCACAGTGCCCTCTAGCGTCTGCATCCCCTCCATGTGCGTTGTGAGCCGCTGATGGAGGGTGAAGCGCTCGACGGTTTCGCGCAGGATCACGGGAGGCCGTTCATTACGTACATGCACCCGCCGCAGGATCGCCGGCGTCACCCCGCTGACGTGCTGAATCTGCTCGATGGCATCCGGTGTCAATGCGCGTACCCAAGGCCCCAGGCGATAAAACGGTTGCTGCCCGTCCCAGGTCAATGGGTTTTCCCATTCGTGACGCCAGGCGCCGGCGCCATTGTGGGTGAGCACGGGCGCATACGCCTGGTCCAGAAACGGGTGTTGAATACGCCAGGGCTCAGCCCCTTGCGGCGCGACAACCTTGAAGTGGTGCCCCTCGATAAACAGGTACAGATCCGCACCCTGCGCGTACAAGCCGCGTGCATCGGGCTCGGCCGTGGCGTCGGGTAAATTGGCCGTGCTGACGTAGTGCGCGATCTCACGCCGAGAGGGATAAAACCTGCCATCGGACGCACGATTGCGCAGCAAGGCCCTGGCAACCGCATAACGAAATTCGGTGCTGGCACGCTGGGCATTCCACCCCAGCAGATGCAGGTCGCCCTCGGCGAGTTGGCTCACGACAGCGCTATAGAAATCCTGGGTACCAGGCTGCACCTGAGCCGGGCTGGAGCGCTGGTGGTTAAACGCTGAGAACGCGCCATTGCCCTGATCGACAATGACGATGGTCCTGTCTCGCTCGCCACGTGATATGTAAGGCACGCCGGGCGTCTTGGGGCTGACTACCAGTGCCTGGCCGGTCAAGCCCCGCAATACATGGCCGGCGAACTCTTTGACCCAGTCCTGGATCTGCCGGTTGAACCGCCGAGTATTGAACACGGCGTCAACAATGCGCTCTTGGCGTGCCGCCTGACGGGCATTGCGCAGCGCGGTGTAGAGCGCTTCGGGTTGCAGCTTCGAGTCCAGCAACTGCGCCTGCTGGTGCGCCGATAACGGGTGTTCGCGCAGCACCGCCAGCAGCCGTGCCTGGCTCACGTCGGGGTGCAAGGCGTGCAGTGCGCTAACCACCGCCGGAAGGGTCTGGCCGTCGCTGATACTGTCGGGCAATAACCTGCGTACCGACGCCCTTACGGGGGTCGCCAGGGCACGGCTGGACCCGGCAAATTGCGTGAGGGCCTCAAACAGGTCGATGCTCAAGGCGTTGGCGCGTTCCGCCAACTGCTGACGGAGCGCTGGTTCTCCCTGCGGGAAATGCTGCGGCAACAACGCCGCAATGGCCTCGGCCAAATGTGCGGTAATACGCGGTGGCGTGGCGTAGGCGAACTGGTAGTTTTCCAACGCGGTGATCGCGACCACCGCCGTCGTCGGCTGGGCTGCATCCTTGCTGTAGCGACGCATTTGCACACCCTGGGGGTTATTAATACTCAAGCAGGTGTCCGCTGGCCAAGCGTCCAACTGCATCAGCAAAGGCGCGATAACTGCAACCGCATCAGTTGGAGTCACAGCGCTGGGCTCGCCAGCTGCGGCCACCCACTCGATCAGCTTGTCGGCCCTGAACCGCTGCACCGCCTCCACCAGCGAGCCCGACGGCGCCGCGCCCTCCCAGACCTGATCCAGGGCCTGTGGCGACGTGCCGCTTGCCTCAAGCACAGTGTCCAATCCCGTCGCCGCAATGGCCTGGCCATCGAGCATCCTTTCGAGCAGTTCCGCGCTGGTCGCAGGCTTGGCCACTGGCGTATCGCTACGCTGCTGGGACAGTTGGTGGTACAAACGCTGATGGCGACGCTGCACACTCTTGGCCAGGCGCGTATGTAGCCGGCCGCTGACGAGTAAATCCGCCAGGTCAGCAAACCCCTGGAGCAATTCCCCAGGCTGGCCCTGCATTGCCTGGTGGCCGCCCTCGATCAGTGCCCGCTCCATGGCAACGAACATCGCGAAGGTGCGTACCCGCCCCAATCCCTTGAGCGCTCCCGGCACCGGGATCAACAACACATTAAGGATTTCACCGATTACGGTCTGGAACAGCTCGATCATGGTCGGCATAAAGCCGGGGGTTTGATGGGCCAGTTCCTTCAGGTTGCCTCGACAACGACTGAGGTAAAAATCGCAGAGGCTGACGACGGGCGCCTTGGTTACCGGATTGCGCACGTAGCCGATCTGTTGAACATTGTTTAGCGTGGGAATCGCTCTGGACAGTCTGTAAATCAGTGCGCCAAGGCCCTCCAGGCCCTGTGGTGGGGGGGTGGTCTTGGCGATTTGCTTGAGCCGGGCGCAGTCACGCAGCAACATGACCTGGTACAACCAATCGACGTGCCCCCTGCTGTAGAACCCGTGAAACGCAACATGAAATTCCTCGCAGGCCTCCCGGTGACTGTCATGATGGCGCAAGGCACCGCCTGGCCGGCCGGGGAAAAAACTGAATGCCCCCTTGACCTTATCGACGGAAAAAACCAAGTGCGGAACACTCAGACTGTCCCCCGGCGGCCGGCTCATATGTTGACCGATGAAGCCCAGTTGTTGGGGTAACCAGCTGATGTTGTCCACGCCATGGGGGATGAACAGCAGCATCTCTTCCATCGCGCCCCAGGGCAGCGCGCCTGCCAGCGCCTGTTTTACCTGCTGATACTTAGCCTGGTCGACTCGGCTGGCGGAGGTATCCCGGAGGGCCTCGATCAAGGCGAATTCAAATTCGGCGCTCGCCAACCCCATGATGGCGGTGCCCAACGCGGCGTTGGCGCGCAGTGACTGATCGAGCTGAGTTTTGAGTTGCCCACCGATATCGAGCTGGCGCACCAAAGCAATAAACTTGGCCGCCGTGGTTTTGACCTCCGTGTCCAGGTAACTGGCGTCAGCCAAACCGGTGCGGCCGGGATAGCTCCAACCGGTGAGGCCGTCGTAGTTGAGGCAGGCCGCTTCCCACAAGGTCAGGCTGGCCACCTTGATCGTGCCCTGCGCGTCGCCGTCGGCGGCACGCCGCACACGCGACTGCGCCTGAAGGTAGCGAGTGTGGATGCGCGCAACGCCTGGGTCTATATCCTGCCCGGTGAGGGTCTTCAACGCTGCGCACAATGACGCCAAGGCCTTTTGCTCGAAGTCCTCGGTCAGTTGCTGGATGGCCTGTTCCAGGGTTTTCTGCGCATTGATCCAGGCCTGCTGCAACCGCACGTACTCAAACTTTTGCGCCACGCTGAGCGCGTCGAGAAAGCCGTCGAACTTCTCGCGCATCCCATCCAGGGCTTGCAAGGCGGACCATTGCGGGGCCGCCAACAATGTCCCCGGTTGCGCCGCCATGAAGTCGGACAACTCGTCCTGCGGCGCGCTGCTGATAATCGGGCTGACCATTTCTGTATTCCTGAAAAGGTCAGCCTACGCCGCTGGCATGGGCAACTCCGGTAGCTATATATCGCCCGACGTCAGCCGTGGTTTTTTTCGTAGACCGCAACGCCCATGGCTGCAATCTGGCCGTCGATCAACGCGTCGAAAGGCTTGAGTAACGGTTCAAATGAGGTCGGTGCTTCAAGCACCTGCAACGCTTGCACGATGGCCTCCACCGTCGACAACGCACCGGGGCCGGGGGCCTTGCGCAACCGATAGCGCGACACGCGCTCGCCAGCCAGCGTGACGCGCGGCAATGCGGCCAGCAGCGGGTTGAGGTGCAGTAACTTGCGCGCCTTGCGCCACGTGCCGTCGGGCACCACCAGCAACAGCGGTTGATCGCTCGGCGTATAGGTTTGCAACGACTGCGCGTCGTCCGCCGGAAACAACAGGCGTGCCTGATAACCCGGTGGATTCAATAACGTGACCAGGTCGTCAAACACCTCGCCCACCACCAACTGCGCATTGTTCAAGCCCAACGCCGCCAGGCGCGCGGTATTGAGCGCGTGGTTGACCTCGCTGGGGTGCTGCAACAGCAAGATGCGCGTGCGGCTGTCGAGGCTGGGGATCAGCGCACACAGGCAGTGATTAACGGGCCTGAGACAGCGAGGGCATTGGGGTCTGGACATGGTTTATCAGGCCTGGTTGAGCTGCGCTTTGAGCAGATCGCGGAAAGTCTGGATCAAGGGTTCGCGGCTGCGGCCACGGCGCATGATCATCGAGAACGGCGCCTGGTAGCCGAAGGTTGCCGGCAACAAAACGCGCAAGTCGCCCTTGTCGGCCCAGGCCTGGGCGTAGTGCTCGGGCAGGTAGCCGATATAGGCACCGGACAACACCAGGATCAACTGGGCTTCCATACTTTCCACCGTGGCCGCACTGTGTTTGAAACCATGCCGCGCCAATTCAGCCTGGCTCCAGTAACCACGACCGACCATGCGCTGCTGGGTAATCACCTGCTCAGGAATACGCCGTTCATTGAACAGTGGGTGCCGCGTGCTGCAATACAGCCAGTGCTGCTCGCGATACAGCGGCATGTAGATCAGCCCGCTCATGCGGTTGGAGAACGCGCCGATGGCCAGGTCCAGGCGATTGTCCTGCACGCCCAGTTGCAGCTCGTAAGGGCTCATCACCGACAGATGCAGGTGTACGGCCGGGTGCTCAAGGCTGTAGGCGCCGATCACTTCGGCGAACGGCAAAGCCTTGTCGCTGACGGTGGAGTCCAGCACACCAAGCTTGAGCGTGCCACGCAACTCGCCCTTCAGGGCAGCGGCATATTGCTCAAAACCCTCCAGCTCACCTAATAGACGCAAGGTTTCCTGATGGAACAGCTCGCCCTTGCTGGTCAGGCTGAACCCGCCCCGGCCGCGATGACACAGCACCAGGCCCAAGGCCGATTCGAGTTGGCTCATGTAGGTGCTGATGGCCGACGTCGACAGGTTGAGTTCGTGCTGGGCATTGGCAAAACCCTGGTGGCGCACGACGCTGACGAAGATGCGCAGGAGTTTCAGGTCGGGCAAGGCGTTGGCCATTTGTTCTCCGCGGAACACAAAATTCCTGTGGGAGCTGGCTTGCCTGCGATGACAGCAGTGAATTCAACGCCGCCATCGCAGGCAAGCCAGCTCCCACATTTGGACCGAGTTTAACCCAAGCATTAGTTTAGAAAAATCTAAACTAAGTATTTGCCTCTACCGATTCTTCCCGCCCAACGCTTTTCGCAGAATCGGCCCCTAATAAACAAAACAACGATGAGGCACTCCCGTGGACAAGATTTTCCACCAACCACTGGGCGGCAACGAAATGCCGCGCTTCGCCGGCATCGCCACCATGATGCGACTTCCTCACCTGCAAACGGCCAAAGGCCTGGACGCCGCGTTTGTCGGCGTGCCCCTGGATATCGGCACCTCGCTGCGCGCCGGCACCCGCTTCGGGCCGCGTGAAATTCGCGCCGAATCGGTGATGATCCGCCCTTACAACATGGCCACCGGCGCCGCACCGTTCGACTCGCTGTCGGTTGCCGACATCGGCGACGTGGCGATCAACACCTTCAACCTGCTCGACGCCGTGCGCATCATCGAAGAAGCCTACGACGAGATCCTTGAGCACGACGTAATCCCGATGACCCTGGGCGGCGACCACACCATCACCCTGCCGATCCTGCGCGCTATTCATAAAAAGCACGGCAAGGTCGGGCTGGTGCACATCGATGCCCACGCTGACGTCAACGACCATATGTTCGGTGAGAAAATCGCCCACGGCACCACCTTCCGCCGCGCCGTGGAAGAAGGCCTGCTTGATTGCGACCGCGTCGTACAAATCGGTCTGCGCGCCCAGGGCTACACCGCCGAAGACTTTAACTGGAGCCGCAAACAAGGCTTCCGCGTGGTCCAGGCCGAAGAATGCTGGCACCACTCCCTCGCCCCGTTGATGGCCGAAGTGCGCGAAAAAGTCGGCGGCGGCCCGGTGTACCTGAGTTTTGATATCGACGGCATCGACCCGGCCTGGGCACCTGGCACCGGCACCCCGGAAATCGGCGGGCTGACCACCATCCAGGCGATCGAGATTATCCGTGGCTGCCAGGGCCTCGACCTGGTTGGTTGTGATCTGGTAGAAGTTTCGCCGCCTTACGACACCACCGGCAACACCTCGCTGCTCGGCGCCAACCTGCTGTACGAGATGCTCTGCGTACTGCCCGGCGTGGCGCACCGCTGATGAGCGCGCAGCAGGTATTGAAAGCCGCCGCCGAGCTGGTGGCGGCCTTTGCCACGAATGACCGCGAGGCTTATTTTGGCGCGTTCACGGCCGATGCCAGCTTCGTGTTCTACACCCTCCCCCAGCCGCTGCTGAGCCGCGATGCCTACCAGGCGTTGTGGGACAGCTGGCGTGCGGACGAGGGGTTTGAGGTGCTGTCCTGCACCTCAAGCAACGCCTTTGTCAGCCTGCAGGGTGACGTGGCGATATTTATTCATGACGTGGCCACCGAGCTGCGCATGAACGGGGAGCAATTTTTTAGCCAGGAGCGCGAGACCATTGTCTTCAAGCGGCAAGCGTCTCACCTAGAACAACAAGGCCTGTGGCTGGCCTGTCACGAACATTTGTCCGCTATGCCGGAAGGGCTGCCGCCCCCTTAGCCAATGTGATCGGAGCTGATCATGAATAATAAAAACAACGAAAACAGTATTCGCAAAATAGAAACCAACGGGGTCGAACAGATCCCGGACCACGAGCGTACCGCCAGGCCCAAGGATCTGTTTCGCCTGATCTTCGGCGGTGCCAACACCTTTGCCACCGCCGTGCTGGGCTCGTTTCCGGTGCTGTTCGGCTTGTCGTTCCAGGCTGGGGTCTGGGCGATTGTGCTGGGCGTGTTGGTGGGCGCGCTGATCCTGGCGCCGATGGGCTTGTTCGGGCCGATCAATGGCACCAACAACGCTGTGTCTTCCGGTGCGCACTTTGGTGTGCATGGGCGGATTGTCGGCTCGTTTCTGTCGCTGCTGACGGCGATTGCCTTCTTCTCACTGTCGGTGTGGAGTTCCGGTGATGCGCTGGTAGGTGGTGCGAAACGTCTGATTGGCCTGCCGGAAACCGACCTGACCCTGGGCTTGGCCTATGGCCTGTTTGCCCTTCTTGTACTGACCGTGTGCATCTATGGCTTTCGCTTCATGCTGTGGGTCAACCGCATTGCGGTAGGGGCGGCGAGCCTGCTGTTTTTGCTGGGCATCTTCGCATTCGCACCAGCGTTCGACAGCCACTTCGCCGGCACCGTCGCCATGGGCCAGGCTGGCTTCTGGGCTGCCTTCATCGGCTCGGCGCTGGTGGCCATGAGCAACCCGATTTCCTTCGGCGCGTTCCTGGGTGACTGGTCGCGCTACATCCCACGTGAAACGCCGAAAATGCGCATCATGCTGGCAGTGGTGCTGGCGCAGATCGCCACCTTGATCCCGTTTCTGTTCGGCCTCGCCACCGCAACCATCGTCGCGATCAAGGCGCCGGACTACATCGCGGCCAACAACTATGTCGGCGGTTTGCTGGCCGTATCACCGAACTGGTTCTTCCTGCCGGTGTGCCTGATCGCGGTGATCGGTGGCATGTCCACCGGCACCACCTCGCTGTATGGCACCGGGCTGGACATGTCCAGCGTGTTCCCGCGCCTGCTGTCGCGAGTCAAGGCCACGTTGCTGATCGGGGTGATGTCGATTGCCTTCATCTTTATCGGACGTTTCGCCGCCAACCTGGTGCAGAGCGTGTCGACTTTCGCCGTGCTGATCATCACCTGCACCACGCCGTGGATGGTGATGATGATCATCGGCCTGATCGTGCGCCGCGGCTTCTACTGCCCGGATGACTTGCAGGTGTTCACCCGCGGTGAAACCGGTGGGCGCTACTGGTTCAGCCACGGCTGGAACTGGCGCGGCCTTGGCGCCTGGATCCCGAGCGCGCTGGTGGGCCTGTGCTTCGTCAACCTGCCGGGGCAGTTTGTCGGACCGCTGGGCAACCTGGCCGACGGCATCGATATCAGCCTGCCGGTGACGCTGGGGCTGGCGTCGGTGGTGTACCTGAGCTTGCTGCGTGTGTTCCCGGAACCGGCCGAAGTCTATGGCCCGGCCGTTGTGGCGAGGGAGCTTGCTCGCGCTGGCGTGCTTGCTCCCGATGGCGTGCGGAGCGGCCCTAAAAAAGCCGGCTCCAGCTTCGCTGTCGAACGGGAGCAAGCTCCCTCGCCACAGCAAGCTCCCTCACCAAAGCAAGCGCCCTCGCCAGAGCAGGCTCCCTTCCTGCAGAAAGCTTCTCAATAGCCTAAAAAAATAAACGGAGAACCGCCGTCATGGCTTTGGATTTATTCGTCGTACTCATCTACGCCGCCGGCATGCTCGTGCTCGGCTATTACGGCATGCGCCGCGCCAAGACCCACGAAGACTATTTGGTGGCCGGGCGTAACCTGGGCCCGTCGCTGTACATGGGCACCATGGCCGCCACGGTATTGGGCGGTGCATCCACCGTCGGCACCGTGCGCCTGGGTTATGTGCACGGCATTTCCGGCTTCTGGCTGTGCGCCGCACTGGGCGCGGGGATCATCGCGCTGAACCTGTTCCTGGCCAAGCCGCTGCTCAAGCTGAAGATTTTCACCGTCACCCAGGTGCTGGAGAAACGCTACAACCCGATGGCCCGCCAAGCGAGTGCAGTGATCATGCTGGCCTACGCGCTGATGATCGGCGTGACCTCGATCCTGGCCATCGGCACCGTGCTGCAAGTGCTGTTCGGCCTGCCGTTCTGGGTCTCGGTGCTGCTCGGCGGTGGCGTGGTGGTGGTGTATTCGACCATCGGCGGCATGTGGTCGCTGACCCTTACCGATATCGTGCAATTCGTGATCAAGACCGTCGGCCTGATGTTTATCCTGCTGCCGATCTGCCTGTACCGCGTCGGCGGCTGGGATCAACTGGTGGCCAAGCTGCCGGCGTCGAACTTCAGCTTCACCGAAATCGGCTGGGACACGATCATCACCTACTTCATGATCTACTTCTTCGGCATCCTGATCGGCCAGGACATCTGGCAACGCGTGTTCACCGCCCGCGACGAAAAGGTCGCCAAGTACGCAGGCACGTTCGCCGGTTTCTACTGCATCCTCTACGGCCTGGCCTGTGCCCTGATCGGCATGGCCGCGCATGTGCTGCTGCCGAACCTGGACAACGTCAACAACGCCTTCGCCGCCATCGTCAAAGCCTCGCTGCCGGATGGCATTCGCGGCCTGGTGATCGCCGCCGCACTGGCTGCGATGATGTCCACCGCCAGCGCCGGCCTGCTCGCCGCCTCCACCGTACTGACCGAAGACCTGCTGCCACGCCTGCGCGGCGGCAAACAATCGAGCCTGAGCATCAACCGTCTGTTTACGATGCTGACCGGCATCGCCGTGCTCGGTATCGCGCTGGTGGTTAACGACGTGATCAGCGCCCTGACCCTGGCCTACAACCTGCTGGTGGGCGGCATGCTGATCCCGCTGATGGGCGCGATTTTCTGGAAACGCGCCACCACCTCCGGCGCCATTGCATCCATGACATTGGGCTTTGTGACGGCGCTGGTGTTCATGTTCAAAGACGGCTTGGATGCGAACACGCCGATCTACTACAGCCTGGCAATTGGGCTGGTGAGTTTTGTAGTAGTGAGTTTGTTGTCGCCCCGGCCAGAGGCTTCGGTGGCCAGGGCGATTTGACAGGTAACGGGATTTAAAGCGGTTTCTTCAGCGGGCGCGACGTCGGATGTCGCGCCCGTTTTTTTATTCTTCAACCATCAGGCGCTTTCGCCTGAATAATTTCCTGGACCAGGGAGGCCCATAACAATCCCTGCGTGGTGCCCCCGGCATACGTTGCCCCGGCCACGATCTGATTGTAGGCGGACCAGTGAACAATTGAGAGACCGTCTGCGGTGCCAGGCCTGGCGCATTCGATAATTTGCAAATCGCCTCTTTCGATCGCCCTGCGATAAGACACTGGAAAGTGCCGAGAAATAGCGTCCAGGCATGCCGTCAATATCTGCGCCTTGCATTCCGGCGTCGAATCGGGAGGAACCTGCCCGCCGGAGACAAGAATGCAGCCCTCGTCCAGACGGCAATTCATGACGCCAATTGGCAGATCGTATTGCAGCTTGAGTCCATGCATTTCGGCACCTTCACCGCCCACAGCACGCAGCTTGAAAAACCAGCCGATGATTGCGATAGCTTCCGGTTCCTCTACGCCCATGGCCGTGACGACAAAGTGTTCTCTGCTCAGATCAGCAATTTGGACAGGATTTAGGTACTCGGGTCGAAACTGAACCCCAGAGCGCTTCAATAGCGTTACTAACTCATCCATCAGTTGGGTAAATTCCAGCTCGTAGCCCGATACTTCAATAGCCCGGCCAATCCCAGGGATTCCATAATTTGTCTGAAATTGCCGTTGACTGATCTCGACAGCTTCACCTCCCCGCTTGCCGCTTGGCCAGCACCTATGTTCGATAGCCTGTTGCTCGCGGATTGCGGTCTCTATATCGCTGGCGTTATCCCCGTAGGCGCGCACAATCCCCGGCCGCGCGAATTGCGCCAGCGACGGGTTGTCGGCCAGGAATTTTTCGAATAGCTCGATGCCTGCGCGATTACACTCAACGGCCAAATGCTGATTAGCGGGCGTCAGATAAGCGTTATGCAGCGGCTTTGCTGTCGTCTCGGTTGCTGACAGATGACGCATGTTCACAGGCTTGTGACTGGCGCCATCACTGGACTGATCTCCTCCGTAAACCGTAACCTGATAATTGGCCAGGCGAAACATCACGGCTTGGAACAGGCCGTTGATCCCTCGGCCGATGATTGATACGCGCGGCGCACCAGCATTTGCCTGCTCGGCGGGGATCGCCATCGAGTATGCCAGTCTGCGGCTGACCAAACCGCGAAGAGCCATCAGGCTCAACTGAACCGAGACCGCGTAATCCAGGTCGCATTTGCAGGCTTCTGTGGTTGCGGCCTGGGTCGTCAGCGTCGCCGGTTTGTGCCACGTGCAGACACTGCAGCCGAGCGCTTGGGTGCGCATTCGAAACGCTTCCAGTGTATTAGGCCCGTAGTCCAATACCAGTTGCCTATCTTCACCCGTTGCCAGGCTATGCAAGGCATCGTCGCTGAAGACGTCCGGCTTGGCGACGCAGACAAGGCGAGCGTGTTTACGCAAACCCTGGATGAGAGGCCGATCAATGCGATGAGCAGATTCATCATTCAGGGACAGACAAATAGCCACGGCATAAGCGTCATGCAATCCCTCGCGCCAGTCTGCGACAAATGACACTCTGGACTTGCACAGCGTGTTGCTGCTGTTATCCGGCGCTCGCCCCTGTCTGCATATAACCTTAATCTGAACATCTGAATCTCGATCAAGTAACAACCGGACAAGTTCTTTTCCCACATTGCCATATCCCATCACGCAAACATCCCGGGGCATGGAACCATCAGCCAGTGTCAACCAATAGGCGATATAGGCTGCGACATGCGGCGCATTGACCCCAGGCGTATTGACCACCCGTATATCGTTTAGCGCGCACAGATCCAGTGCCACCTTATCCAGACTTGTCCCCCTGCGGACCAAATGGAGGGTTCCAAAGGGGTGGGATATTCGCCATTGGTCGATGACGTCCGCATCAATAATCTGGTCCCCGACAATGAGGGTTGAAGGCCGCAAAAGCCCTATCTGCATGAGCAGGGCTTGCTTGGTCAGTGTAGATGGGAAAAATACGACGTTGGCGGGCGCATCAGCCTTCCAGCCTCTGGACACCGGAGCGATGTGCAGAACATTTCCGGCGGTGGCGATCAATGACGCGGCAACTGGGGGAACGCAAGAGAGCTTCATTGCTTGTCTCCAGGAACGCTGACTTACTTTTAATCCGAGGAAAGCTACGTGCTTGGTCGCAACCTAAGCGCATATTTGGATTGAAATAAGCCAGCCCATTCTGAAGAACAGGTAGTCCGGTTCCGACACTCAGAGTTATGAGAGCTGTTGTCGCGAAAGAAACGTCGGATGTCGCGCCCGTTTTTTTACCTTGCACAAAACAACTGTGGGAGCGGGCTTGCCCGCGATAGCAGTGCGTCAGTCAACTTTATATCGACTGATACGCTGCTATCGCGGGCAAGCCCGCTCCCACATTATAAAACCTGTTGCAACCTGAGCTTAGCGGCAACGCGGACGACGCTGCTCGTCATCTGTGCGAATCGGAATCGGCTGCAACGGTGGTTCAATCAGGCCCAGCGCAACGCCGAGGTCGTGGAGCCAGTTTTGAATTTTCTCTTTCATGGTTGCCCCCTTTGAGGGTAATGCGGCTAGGCGGGAGTTCTGTCGCCTTTTCCTACAGTGATAGTAGCTCTAAGTCTTACGTAATGCTTGAACGAAACCACAACGAACTATTACAGGATTGATCTGAATCCTGACGGATCGTTCAAGCAATCGCACGCGTGTCTTGCAGGAAATTGGCCTTGCCCTCTTGTTGCAGATCGATCCATGCATTGAGGTTAGCGCCGAGCATGCCCTTGCGCCACATCAACCAGGTGGTGGCAGTGGCAAAAGGCCCGGTCAACGGATGAACGGACACGCTGTCCTTGCCTGGCAGGCTGTCGAGCATCGATTCGGACATCAACGCCACGCCGGAACCGGCGATCACGCAGGCGAGCATGCCTTGGTAAGACTCAATCTCGATGGCGCGTCCCATGGCCACACGCTCGTGGGAAAACCACGTTTCCAGCCGCGCCCGGTAGGCGCAACTGCGTCGGAAGGTGAACACCGAACGGCCGGCGACATCCTGGGGGCCACGCACGGGCGGGTGATCCGCCTCGCAAATGATCACCAGGCGCTCTTCGCACAGAGGCACACCGTCCAGCGAAGCTATGGTGATAGGGCCATCCACCAAGGCCGCATCCAGACGCCCGGTGATCAAGCCTTCCAACAACTCGCCACTGGGCGCCGATTGCACCTGGAGGTTCACCATCGGATACGCCTTGTGATAGCGCGCCAACAGTTTGGGCAAATGCACTGCGGCCGTGCTGTACATGCTGCCCAGCACAAAATCGCCCGCCGGTTGCCCACCTTGCACCGCGCCGTGGGCTTCATCATGCAGCGCCAGCAGACGGGTGCTGTAGTCCAGCAGCACTTTGCCCGCAGGAGAAAGCTGCAAGCGCTGACGCTCGCGCACGA
The DNA here is from genome assembly GCF_030263855.1 of Pseudomonas sp. ChxA. NCBI lineage: Bacteria > Pseudomonadati > Pseudomonadota > Gammaproteobacteria > Pseudomonadales > Pseudomonadaceae > Pseudomonas > Pseudomonas sp. ChxA. The sequence continues at coordinate 1,969,491 of NZ_JARPMK010000001.1, read as the reverse complement.
ACAACTCGACGCCAAGTTGCTCCTCCATCTGCTTGAGCCGTGTCGACAAGTTCGAGGGCACTCGATGCAAGCGCTCAGCCGCGCGGGTAATGGAGCCCTCTTCCGCCACGGCCTGGAAAATCCGCAATTGACTGAACTCCATACCTTTCTCCAAAACTGAACAAGTTACTCACTATTATTCATTTTTACAGAAAGTCAATTCGCTTTAGCCTACAAGTCATTCGCTTCCCCGTAGGAAACCTGAACATGTCACCGCTGATTCGCTTAACCGCCAGCTTTATTGCTTTGATGATGGCCATGGGCATTGGCCGCTTCGCCCTCACCCCGCAGATGCCGCATTTGCTCAGCGAGGGGCAGATTGACCTGACCGGCGCCGGCCTGATTGCCGCCGCCAACTACCTGGGCTATTTCGTCGGCGCGGTGGACTCGATCTTTGCCCGTAGCCATCACCACATAAAAGCGCGGTTGTATGGTGGGCTGTGGCTGTGCGTGCTGTTGACCCTGGGGTCGTATTGGGCGCATGGGTTCTGGCCGCATTTGCTGCTGCGCTTTGGCACCGGCGTGGCGAGCGCCTGGGCGCTGGTGATGATCACCAGTTTGAGCCAACCACTGGCAATAGCCGCCGGGCGTCCACGTTTGGGGGCATTGGTATTTGCCGGGCCGGGCTTGGGGATTCTGCTGACGGGGTTGCTGGCACTGGGTTCCAATCTACTGGGCGAAGACTCTGCGACCTTGTGGCTGGTCTATGGCGTGGTGGCATTAGTGATGTTGCTGGCCATCCTACCCTTTTTACCGAAACCGACCGTGACGGTGACCCATGCCACTAGCGCGGGCAGCAACGCCAGCATCGCGCATCTGTGCTGGATCTACTTCTTGTATGGCCTGGGCTACATCATCCCAGCAACCTTCTTGTCGCAGATGGCCAGCGCGCAGTTCCACGGCGCGTGGCAAGCCGACCTGTTCTGGCCGTGCTTTGGCCTGGCGGCGGCGCTGGGTGTGGTGGTGGCGAGCCTGCGTCGCAAGGACCCGGACACCACCCGCCGCTGGTTGATGACGACGTTATGGCTGCAAGCGGCCGGGGTATTCGCCTGCCTGCTGGGCAATGGCTGGGGCCTGGCCCTGGGAGTGTTGCTGTGTGGTGCGCCGTTCCTGGCATGCATGCAACTGGTAATGGCGCGTTTGCGCGAGGTGGCGCCCCACGGCTACCAGCGCAGCACCGGGCTGCTCACCGCCAGCTTTGCGATTGGCCAATTGTGCGGCCCATTGCTGGCCTCGGTGAGCAGCCACTTGAGCGGCGGCCTGCAACCGGCGCTGGTGATCGCCGGCTGTGGCTTGGTGTTGGCGGGCGCGGTGTTGATCAACCGGCAACCAGCGACGTTGGCGCACGAACCTGCTCGCGCCGCGCCAGCACCAGAAAAAACAGCCCTCCCAGGAAGCACCCGGTAAACCAGGCGAAGTTGGCCATGCCCTGCAACGCGGGCGTGAAGGTGATAGCGACGCCCACCAGCGTCGCTGGCACCAAGGCTTTGACGGCGGTCCAGTTCACGCCGCCGTCGTAGTAATAACGGCCGTTCGGGCTGTCGTCGAAGAGGGCATCTACGTCGATTTTCTGCTTTTTGATCAGGTAGAAATCCACAATCAAAATCCCGAACAGCGGCCCGATAAACGCAGCGAGAATGTCCAGGGTGTAGTGGATCATCAGCGGGTTATTGAACAGGTTCCACGGCGTGATAAAGATCGAGGCCACGGCCGCGATCATGCCACCCGCGCGCCAGCTGATCTTGCTCGGCGCGACGTTGGCGAAATCAAACGCCGGTGAAACGAAGTTGGCGACAATGTTGATGCCGATTGTGGCGGTCACGAAAGCAAAAGCGCCGAGCAGCACGGCCATGCTGTTGTCGATGCGCGAAACCGTAGCGATTGGGTCATGCAACATTTCGCCAAACACCGGCAAAGTGCCCGAAACGATGACGACAGTCACCAGCGAGAACGCCAGGAAGTTAACCGGCAACCCCCAGAAATTGCCGCGTCGCACGTCGTGCATGCTGCGGCAGTAGCGGCTGAAATCACCGAAATTGAGCGTCGGCCCGGAGAAGTACGAAACCACCAGCGCCGTCGCCACAATCACTTGGCCAAACGCCTGCCAGCCCGACAGGGATTTTTCCGCCAGGGTGAAACTGATGTTCGCCCAACCCGCCTTCCACACGATCCAGCCAGCCAGGGCAAACATCACCGCATAGACCACTGGCCCCGCCCAGTCGATAAACCGGCGGATGGACTCCATGCCGGCCCAGAATACTGCTGCCTGCAGCGTCCATAAGCTGAGAAAGCCAAACCAGCCCAGGTAGGACAGGCCCGCAAAGTGCGGCTCTGCATACACCGCCATCTGCGGGAAAAAGCGCAGCACTACGATAATCAAGGCACTCGATGCCAAGTACGTCTGGATGCCGTACCAGGCCACAGCGATCAAACCGCGAATCACCGCCGGGATATTCGCCCCAAACACGCCAAATGCCAGTCGACAGATGACCGGGTACGGCACGGCCGCTTGCTGGCTCGGCTTGGCCACCAGGTTGGCGATCAACTGCACGATGCAAATGCCGGCGAGCAAGGCGATCAACACCTGCCAACTGGCCAGCCCAAGGGCAAACAGGCTGGCGGCGAACACGTAGCCGCCGACGCTGTGCACGTCGCTCATCCAGAAGGCGAAAATGTTGTACCAGGTCCATTTCTGCGGCAGCGGCCCGAGGTCCTGGTTGTACAGGCGCGGGCTGTAGCCTTTGGGCAATTGTTCGGTCATCGCTTGCTCCTCGAAGTACCGGCCTGCGCTGCCGTAACGGTGTGCATACGGGAGGCGGCCTGGTTTGTATACGAGGTATTCAGCAGAATATGTGCCAATGGCACACAATCCCTCTGAAACGGTGTTCCAAAGGGATTTAGGAGGGCTTATTAGCGAGGGGTGTGCTCAGCAACGGTGCACGTCAATCCTGTACACAATCAATGCTGCACCCGATGTGCACACACATAGCCGACACTGCAACAGGCGGCCGTCAGGAAGGTGCCCCAGGCCATGTCCATCAGCGCCAGCCCGGCTGACCAGCCGTTCAGCGTGGCCCAGTTGCTCAGGTCATAGGTGCCGTAGGCCACCAGGCCGAGCAAAGCGCCAAGGCGTGCTGCACGTTGCCAACTGCCGCTGGGCAGGACCACGAACACCACGCAGCCGATGGCATACAGCAGATAAAACAACGCGGCGGGCAATAGGTGGGGCTGATCCAGCATCAGCGAGCCGAGTAGGGTTCTGTAGGTCGGGCCCATGAGGACTCCGAGCCAGAGGCCGTCGAGCACCAGAAATGCGAGCAAGGTGCCGAGGTAGGCGAAGAGTATTTTGCGGGTCATGGTTGCAGCCTCTGTAGGCGCCGAGCGGCACCTACAGAAGAGCAAAACGCGATCAGCTTAGTTCAATGCGATCGGCGTGAATCACAATCTGGCCCTGCTTGTAGAGCGCACCAATGGCTTTCTTGAAGTTGCCTTTGCTGACACCGAACAAATTGCTGATCACCGCCGGGTCGCTCTTGTCGCTGACCGGCAAGCTGCCGTTGTTTTCACGCAACTTGGCGAGGATCTTCGAGTTCAGGCTGGAGGCCGCTTCCTGGCCGACCGGCTGCAGGCTCAGGCTGATGTTGCCATCGGCGCGGATCTCTTTGATGAAGCCTTTCTCTTCCTTGCCCGGGCGCAGGAACTTGAACACTTCATTCTTGTGGATCAGGCCCCAGTGCTTGTTGTTGATGATCGCCTTGAAACCCATGTCAGTGGCTTCGGCCACCAGCAGGTCGACTTCCTGGCCTACTTGGTAGTTGGCAGGCGTCTTATCCAGGTAGCGGTCAAGTCGCGCGGTGGCGGTGATGCGCTTGGTGTGTTTGTCGAGGTAGACGTGCACCACGCAGTATTCACCTGCGGTCATCTGGCGTTTTTCTTCCGAATACGGCAGCAACAGGTCTTTTGGCAAACCCCAATCGAGGAAGACGCCGATGCTGTTGACTTCGACGACTTTCAAACTGGCGAATTCGCCGACTTGAACTTTCGGCTTTTCAGTCGTCGCGATAAGTTTGTCATCGCTGTCCAGATAAATGAAAACGTTAAGCCAGTCTTCATCTTCGCTGGGAATATCTTTGGGGATATACCGATTAGGCAAGAGGATTTCGCCATCTTGCGCACCGTCCAGGTACAAACCAAAGTTAGTGTGTTTAACCACTTGCAAGCTGTTGTAGCGCCCGACTAAAGCCATTTCCAGATACCTTCGTTACGTGGGCGGCATTCTACCCGAGTTGCGCCCGCCACGCGCGTGCGACGGAAAAATCGCGGGCTGGCGTGGCCTCGTAATGGCACCGCCCCGCTCGTCTGATCAATCGATCGAATTTTGCTGCTCGCCAGCCGCCGAATAAGCCCTGTGGTTTCGAGTTAAAACAGTAAGTTAGCGGCTTATTTCAAGGTCAAACTTTGGCCGATTACAGCGGCCAGAGTTATTCCCGGAGGATATTTGCCAAGCAATTGTCAAGTATTTCCTGTACGATGCCTGGCCAAGTTAATTTTCTACAGGTTAGTGGCCGCCATGCGCGTAAAAGCATCCAACAGCAAAGCAAAGCCAGCTCCCGCCGTTGAAACCAGCGAATCGATCAACAGCCAAATTGCTGCTTTCCTCAAGTCCGGCGGCGAAATCCAGCAAATTGCCAAGGGCGTGAGCGGCCAGACTTTCGGCCCGTCCAAGCAGATCAGCCTGGGTAAAAAGTAACTCCCGCGCGTCGCATCTAGCTCCTAAGCGTCTTGCCTTCCAAGGCGCCAGGACTAGAGTCTGAAACACCCTCCAGCGACATTTCCTGATGCGCTAATCGACGAACGGGGCTCACCGCGCAGCATTCGCCGGTATGCTTGCACCCGTCTAGCACGGGCATTTGTCCGATTTTCTCGTAACTGCTCCTCGCTTTTCATGGAGTGAAGCATGCTCAAGCCCTGCTTGTTTCTAATCGCAGCCCTTACGGCAAGCCCTCTTGCACACGCGCAGATTTTTCAGCGTGAGCTGGGTGACTTCGACCTCAAATTAGGCACCACGCCCAGCCGCAGCATGGCCCAGGGTCTGGTCAAGCCGACCTCGCCTGGCAGCGATTCCTTCCATGGCGGCCTGGACCTGAGCCACGACAGCGGCCTGTATTTCGGCCAGTTTTCGCCCAATATGGGCCTGTCCACGGCCAACAACCTCGAAGTCGACTCCTACATGGGCTTCAAGCGCCCCTTCGACCAGACCCTGGGCTACGAAGTGGGCATGATCCACTACAGCTACCCCAAGCTCAGCCCTCTCGACAGCCAGGAGTTCTACGGCGGCCTGAACCTGCTGGGCAATCGCTTCGGCGTGTCCTTCAGCAACGACCCCGATCGCCAGGACAGCACGCTGTTTGCCGACCTCGGCGGTACACAGCCTTTCGGCATCGGCGTCAGCATGAAGTACACCACTCACCAACTTGGCACGCCAGCGGCGGTGGAAGGCGGCACCATCAGCAGCTTCAGCGACTGGTCGGTGCAGTTCTCGCGCGCCTGGAAAGGCGTGGACTTGGACCTGATCTACAGCGGCTCCAGCCTCAGTGGTGGCGACTGCTCGGCCTACTCCGGACACAATTCGCAATGCGACGGCCTGTTGACCTTGAAGGCCGCACGGTCGTTTTATTGATGGGCTGAACTGTCGCGCCTCGCGCAGGTTCACATACATGAACCCTCTCTGCGCAAGGACACGCCCATGCTGCGTCGGCTCAAATTACTGGTGGTATTACTGACGTTGAGTCTGGTGCTCGCCGGCTGCAATCGCGTGGGCCTGGCCTACCGAAACCTTGATGTGATCATCCCCTGGACGCTCAACGACTACCTGGACATGAACGCCGGGCAAAAGAGCTGGTTCAACGACACCCTCAAGGAACACCTGGCCTGGCACTGCACCACCCAATTACCGGGTTACCTGGGCTGGCTTGATCGCCTGCAACAGATGGTCGACAACAATCAGGTCACTGATGCTGCGCTGCAAGCGCGCACTGTTGAAGCCAATCAGGCAATCGCCGAGGTGGCCCGGGAGATTACGCCGTCGGCCATCCAATTGCTGCAGGGCCTGGATGATCAACAAGTCAAAGACATGGTCGATGCGCTGGCCAAAGACCTGCGCAAGCGCCAGGACGAATACCTCAAACCGCCACTGGCCCAGCAAATCAAAGAGCGCGCCGAACGCATGAGCAAACGCCTGGATGCGTGGATGGGACCGTTGAGCGCCAGCCAGCAGAACCGGGTGACGGCGTGGTCAATCGCACTGGGCGAACAGAATCAGGAATGGATCGGTAATCGCGCCCATTGGCAGGCGCAATTTATCGACGCCTTGCAGCAACGTCACAGCGCTGACTTCCCACAGAAAATCCAGCAATTGCTGGTGGATCGGGAAAGCCTGTGGACCCCGCAATACCGCACCGCCTACGCACAGACCGAGGCCGCTGCGCGCGGCTTGATCATCGACTTGATGGCCGAAAGCACCCAACAGCAGCGGCTGAAACTGACCCAGAAGATCAACGGCGTACGCAGCGACTTCAAGGCCCTCAAATGCCTCAAGGCCGCCTCAACTTAAAATGTGGGAGCGGGCTTGCTCGCGAATGCAGTGTGTCAGTTAATAGATTCATCGACTGATTCAGCGCATTCGCGAGCAAGCCCGCTCCCACATTTTGGTCTGGGTGTGCCTTTTTACGCAATCTGCGCCTTGGAAGCCACCTCAGCAAACGTCACCGGGTCCAACGCGTCTGCCTGCTCGTCCAGTACTTGGCGCGGGTGATCATTGCCCGGTATTGAGCTGTCGATCAGGGCCAGCAGCTGCGCGCCCAGCGCCGTGAGGATGAAGTTCTCTCCATTGCCGCCCTCTTCTTCCGGGCGCGATTCAATGAAACCACGCTTGAACAACAGCGCTTCGTAATCGGCGGCGGTCTTTTTCAACGCGTCCAAGTTACCGGTGGATTCGCCCGCCGTAGCCTTCTCGGCGGCTTCCTGCTCGGCGTATTTGCGCGGCGCAAAGCTGCCCTCGCCGTTCTGCACTTCATGCAGCAGACGTTCAATCAGATCCCAGTTGTAAGTCGTCATCCTGATTCCTCCCGCGGGCAGATTAAAAAAGTGGCCCGTTATAGGTAGTGACACGACCGGGCACTGGCCGTTCATCCCAATAGACGAGCGTCATTTCTCTGAACTTTCCAGACGTTCGCCCCCTCCACTGAATATCACTGCCAAGGAGGTCCGACCATGAAAACCCTGATGAACCTGGCCATCGCCGCCACCCTGCTGAGCGCCCTGCCCGCATGGGCCTGCACACCGGAAGAGGCCACGGCCAAACGCGAGCAACTGGCCAAGGAAGTGACCAAACTGACCCAGCAAAACCCGGCCAAGGCCAAGGAAATCAACGATGAGTTGCAACACATGAACCTGGAGACCGCCAGCGCGGATCTGCCGGACAAGTGCCAACTGATCGACCAGCGCCTCAAGGAGCTGGATGAGGCGGCCGCCAAAGCGAAAAATTAACCACAACAATGGGACGCGGAGCGCCCCTGGCGGCATTCCCACGCAGAGCGCAGGAACGATTAAATGAGGGCATAAAAAAACCGGACAGCGTCCGGTTTTTTCATATCAGCAGCCTTATTCGGCAGCTGGCGCTTCTGGCTTGCGGCGCTTGAGCGGCGCCATGCCATCCTTGCTGACGAGCGACAGGTTGTCGGTCTTCGGCCGGTTGGCGATTTTGCGCTTGGTCGGCGACTTGGCGCCGGTTTTTTTCTTGTCGCCCTTGGCGTCGGTCTTTTTCTTCTTCACGCCAACGGCTTTGCCCGACGCCTTGACCTTTTTGGGCCCGGTGTAGGTGCCTTTGACTTCCTTGATGGTGCGGCGCTCGAACGACTGCTTGAGGTAGCGTTCGATACTCGACATCAGGTTCCAGTCACCGTGGCAGATCAGCGAGATCGCCAAGCCATCGTTACCGGCACGCCCGGTACGGCCAATACGGTGCACGTATTCGTCGCCGCTGCGCGGCATGTCGAAGTTGATGACCATGTCCAGGCCATCTACGTCCAGGCCGCGCGCGGCAACGTCGGTGGCGACCAAGATCTTCACGCCGCCGGCCTTGAGGCGGTCGATGGCCAGTTTGCGGTCCTTCTGGTCTTTCTCGCCGTGCAGCACGAACGCCTTGTATTCCTGAGCCACCAGACGACCGTAGATGCGGTCGGCTGCTGCACGGGTGTTGGTGAAGACGATGGCCTTCTGATAGGTCTCGTTGGCCAGCAGCCAGTTCAAGATCTGTTCTTTGTGTACGTTGTGGTCGGCCATCACGATCTGCTGACGCGTGGTCGCGTTCAGGTCGCTGACGTTGTTGACCTGCAAGTGCTCAGGGTTGTTCAGCACCTTGGCAACCATATCGCGCAAGGTCGAACCGCCGGTGGTGGCGGAGAACAGCATAGTCTGCTGACGATTGACGCACTCGGCCACAAGACGCTGCACATCGTCGGCAAAGCCCATGTCGAGCATGCGGTCGGCTTCGTCGAGCACCAGCACTTCGACTTCCTTGAGGTCGAGGTTACCGGCGTTGAGTTGCTCGATCATCCGGCCTGGGGTGCCGATCAGGATGTCGGGCACCTTGCGCAGCATGGCAGCCTGGACCTTGAAGTCTTCGCCGCCGGTGATGATGCCGGACTTGATGAAGGTGAACTGCGAAAAGCGCTCCACTTCCTTCAAAGTCTGCTGCGCCAACTCACGGGTCGGCAACAGGATCAGGGTCTTGATGCTCACACGGACTTTGGCCGGGCCAATCAGGCGGTTCAGCACCGGCAAGACAAAAGCGGCGGTTTTACCGCTGCCGGTTTGCGCCGTCACCCGCAGGTCACGCCCTTGGAGCGCGAGCGGGATGGCCGCTGCTTGCACAGGCGTAGGCTCGACAAATTTAAGCTCGGCCACGGCTTTGAGCAGGCGTTCGTGCAGGGCGAATTGGGAAAACACGGGTGCTACCTCGAAGAAATACAAAATATCAGCTGCATAGGGTAACGGTTTCGGGCGCTCAAACCGAGTTTCTTTACGCGAACGGCGCTAATCAGCTGCTTTTTTGTCAGCAGATTTGTCCACAAAACCAACTTTGTTGCACATAAATGCTCTAATCGGCCCGTGTTGTCTTACAGAAGAATCGGTTTTACCCATGGATATCAAACAGCTCTGGCTCAACGTCCAAGACCTTTGGGGCGCCCTCGATGAACACCCACTGCTGCATTCCAGCCTGGGTTTGCTGATATTGCTGGTAGTCGCCTTATTGGTCGGACGGGTAGCGCGCTACCTCATCCTCCACGCCATCAAACTGCTCGGCCGGCAACCGGCGCTGCACTGGCTCAATGACCTGCGGCACAACAAAGTCTTTCATCGCCTGGCGCAGATGACGCCCTCTTTAGTGATCCAATTCGGCCTGTACCTGGTGCCCGACCTGAGCAAGACCGCCACTCTGTTTATCGGCAATGTGGCGCTGGCGTTCACCATTCTGTTCATGACGCTGGCCGTGAGCGCCCTGCTCAACGCCTTGCTGGATATCTACGCGCGCACCGAACATGCCCGCACGCGCTCGATCAAGGGCTATGTGCAGTTGGCGAAGATGGTGCTGTTCGTGTTTGCCGCGATCATCATTGTCGCCACCTTGATCGACCGTTCGCCGCTGTTGCTGCTCTCGGGCCTGGGTGCCATGTCGGCTGTGATTTTGTTGGTGTACAAGGACACGCTGCTGTCGTTTGTGGCCAGCGTGCAACTGACCAGCAACGACATGCTGCGAGTCGGCGACTGGATCGAGATGCCTCAGGTCGGCGCCGACGGTGACGTGGTGGATATCACCCTGCACACGGTCAAGGTGCAGAACTTCGACAAAACCATCGTCTCGATCCCGACCTGGCGCCTGATGTCCGAGTCGTTCAAGAACTGGCGCGGCATGCAGGCGTCCGGCGGGCGCCGTATCAAGCGCAGCCTGTATATCGACGCCAGCGGCGTGCGCTTTTTGCGCGACGAAGAAGAAGTGCGCATGACCCAAGTACACCTGCTCACCGACTACATCAGCCGCAAGCAGGCCGAACTCAAGGCCTGGAACGAAGCCCAGGGCCATAGCGCGCAACTGTCGGCCAACCGCCGCCGCATGACCAACCTCGGCACCTTCCGCGCCTACGCCCTGGCCTACTTGAAAAGCCACCCGGACATCCAGCCGAACATGACCTGCATGGTGCGCCAGATGCAAACCACCGCCCAGGGCGTGCCGCTGGAAATCTACTGTTTCACTCGCACCACGGCGTGGGCCGATTACGAGCGCATTCAGGGCGATATCTTTGATTATTTGCTGGCGGTGTTGCCGGAGTTCGGCTTGAGTCTGTATCAGCAGCCGAGTGGCAATGACCTACGTGCCGGAGTGTTGCCGGCGGTGTTGGGGGCCAGTCATTTACCGGCGCTGGAAAACGAATCTGCCTGATGCCATCAACCCCCTGTGGGAGCAGGCTTGCGCTAATGTCAGTCAGTTAAGACATAGCCGGTAATTGTGGCGAGGGAGCTTGCTCCCGCTGGACTGCGTTAAAGTCCCATGCTTTTAGAGCAAAGAGCAGGGGCCGCTTCGCACTGGAGCGCCAGCCCGGCCCAGCGGGAGCAAGCTCCCTCGCCACAGGTTACTGGTTGTCAGTTCTAGCTCTTAACTGGCTGGCATTAGCGCAATCCCGCTAACACATTAGGGTCAGCGTTAGGCCGCTTGCTGACGCACACCCAAGCGACTGACCCACACCGCCCCCAGAATCACCAAACCTCCCAACGCCAAGCGCCCCAACGGCTCGTGCTGGTTCCAGATCAGCAAGTTGAGCAACAACCCCACCGGTACATGCAGGTTGTTCATCACCGCCAAAGTACCGCCGTTGACCAGGCAGGCGCCTTTGTTCCACCAGTACATGCCCAGCGCCGTGCTGACCAGCCCGAGGAACACCAGTACGCCCCATTGCAGCGGCGCTTCGGGCAAAAAGTTGCTTTTCCCGAACAGCAGAAATGCCGGCAGCACCACGATCAAGGCGCCCAGGTAGAAGTAGCCGAAGCGCCGGTAGTGCGGCAGGTCGCTCGGATAACGCGCCACCAGGTGCTTGTACATCACCTGCCCGGCGGCGTAGGTGAAGTTGGCCAGTTGCAGCAGCAAGAAGCCCATCAGGAAGTTCGGCGTGATCTGGTCGAAGCGAATCACCGCCGCGCCGCCCACGGCCACCAATGCGGCGACCAATGCCCACGGGTTGAAGCGGCGGTTAAGCGTGTCTTCAATCAGGGTCACGTGCAACGGCGTGAGAATGGTGAACAGCAGCACCTCCGGCACCGTGAGCACACGAAAGCTCAAGTACAGGCACACATACGTCACGCCGAACTGCAGCGCACCGATCAACAACATGCCGCGCATGAAGGGTGGCGCCACCGACCGCCAGCGAGTCAGCGGGATGAAGATCAGCCCGGCCAATACCACGCGCACCAGCACGGCGAAGTAGCTGTCGACGTGACCAGCGAGGTATTCGCCGATCAAGCTGAAGGAAAATGCCTGAATCAGGGTGACAACCAGTAAATAGCCCATGCGCGCCTCGCTTCGAATGGGCGGGACATTAAAGGTTTTCGGCGTTTACTGAAACTCAAGGCAAAAAAAACCCGACCTCGCTATAGCGGCAGTCGGGTAGGAGCACTCAGGAGCAACAAGTGCAAAGGGAGGTTCGATACGCGTACTTGAAGGGTTTGCGTGGAGCGATATAAACACCACGCGATTATGTGACGATTAAAACGTTAAGCGACCTGTGCCAGCAGCGCTTTGGCGTGGTTGATGCCCTTCTCTTGGAAGTCACCACTCAGGTTCACGCCTTCGGCATGAATGAACGTGATGTCATGAATGCCGATAAAGGCCATGACCTGGCGCAGGTACGGTTCCTGGTGATCGGAGGTGGCGCCAGTGTGGATGCCACCACGAGCGGTCAACACAATGGCGCGCTTGCCGGTCAGCAGACCCTGCGGGCCGGTGGCGGTGTACTTGAAGGTCACTCCGGCGCGCAGCACGTGGTCCAGCCAGGCTTTTAGGGTGCTGGGGATAGCGAAGTTGTACATCGGCGCGGCCATCACCAGCACATCGGCGGCGAGCAATTCGTCGGTCAGTTCGTTGGAACGGTCCAGGGAAGCCTGTTCGACGCGGCTGCGCTGGTCGGCGGGTTTCATCCAGCCGCCGAGCAGGTTGGCGTCCAGGTGCGGGACCGGGTTGAGGGCCACGTCACGCACGGTGATCTGATCCGCCGGGTGGGCGGCCTGCCATTGGCTGATGAACTGTTGAGTCAGCTGGCGGGAGATCGAATCCTGCTGGCGGGCGCTGCTTTCGATGATCAGAACATTGGACATGGCTAGGTAGGCTCCATCTGTAAATGCTGTAAGGCGATGGAGTGAAGATTAAACAGAGCCAATTCGATAAAAAAGCGTAAAAAACTGCTATAAACCATCTATAAATTTGTTTATAAGCGGAGTATTGCTGTGGGCATGCTCCGCTGCCGGTTTATTTTGGGGCGCAGGTCAGTGCGATACGCATTTTGATAATGGCGCGGCTGAAATTCACCGTGGTGTTGGTGGTTTTCCCCGCCGCAACCGTGACCTTGCGAGTACGCGGGGCTTCCGGGCCGTTGGTGAAACGCACCTTGCACTCCGCATCATTTGAGCCGTAGTTGGTCAGTTGGATCGAACTAATATTGCTGTCGACGTCCGACGCGCTGTAATCGATCTTCACACCCTGAATGTCTTTCGTCACATCGGTGCTGAATGCAAACGCGCTCATCGGCAGCAGCGCCAGCAACACACAACAGAATTTTCTCATTCGGCAGTCTCCAATAAGGACCGCCAGCTTAGGACAAGAGGAGCTCATCTTGAAAGCGCCCCGCGTTACCCTCGATCAATGGCGCACACTGCAGGCCGTGGTCGACCATGGTGGCTTCGCCCAGGCGGCTGAAGCGCTGCACCGTTCGCAGTCCTCGGTGAGCTATACCGTGGCCCGCATGCAAGACCAGCTCGGCGTGCCACTGCTGCGCATCGACGGGCGCAAGGCAGTGCTCACCGAGGCCGGTGAAGTGCTGTTGCGCCGCTCGCGGCAACTGGTCAAAAACGCCAGCCAGTTGGAAGACCTCGCCCACCATATGGAACAGGGCTGGGAAGCCGAAGTACGGCTGGTGGTGGACGCCGCCTATCCGAATGCGCGCCTGGTGCGTGCGCTCACCGCCTTTATGCCGCAAAGCCGTGGCTGCCGCGTGCGCCTGCGTGAAGAAGTGCTGTCGGGCGTTGAGGAGCTGTTGATGGACGGCATGGCTGACCTGGCCATCAGCGGCTTCATCATTCCGGGCTACCTGGGCACGGAAATGAGCGACGTGGAATTTATCGCCGTGGCCCACCCTGACCACTCACTGCATCGTCTGAACCGCGAGTTGAGCTTCCAGGACCTGGAAAGCCAGATGCAAGTGGTGATCCGTGACTCTGGCCGCCAGCAGCCGCGCGACGTCGGCTGGCTCGGCGCCGAACAACGCTGGACCGTCGGCAGCTTGCCCACCGCCGCCACCTTCGTCAGCAGCGGCCTGGGCTTTGCCTGGCTGCCCCGGCACCTGATCGAACGTGAACTCAAGGATGGCCTGCTCAAGCAGTTGCCACTGGAAAAAGGCGGCAGCCGCAATCCGACCTTCTATCTGTACTCGAACAAAGACAAACCCCTGGGGCCGGCCACGCAGATTCTTATCGACTTGTTGCGCACCTTTGACACCGCTCCCCTGGACGCCCCTTTCGCGGCCCCCCAGCAAGCCTGAAACGGAGTTCACCCATGGCCTGGTTAGACCACGAAGGCTGCAGCCTGCATTACGAGGAATACGGTCACGGCGCCCCGCTGATCCTGATCCACGGCCTGGGCTCCAGCAGCCAGGATTGGGAACTGCAGATTCCAGTGCTGGCCCGGCATTATCGCCTGATCGTGGTGGATGTGCGCGGTCACGGTCGCTCCGACAAACCCCGCGAGCGCTACAGCATCCAGGGCTTTACCTTCGATCTGGTGGCGTTGATCGAACACCTGAACCTGCCGCCCGCCCATGTGGTGGGTTTGTCCATGGGCGGCATGATCGCGTTCCAGTTGGCGGTGGACGAACCCGCGCAGGTCAAGAGTCTGTGCATCGTCAACAGCGCGCCCGAGGTCAAGGTGCGCAGCGCCGATGATTACTGGCAATGGGCCAAGCGCTGGAGCCTGGCGCGCGTGCTCAGTCTGGCCACCATCGGCAAGGCGCTGGGCGATCGGCTGTTCCCCAAACCCGAACAAGCCGACCTGCGGCGCAAAATGGCCGAACGCTGGGCAAAAAACGACAAACGTGCTTATCTCGCCAGCTTCGATGCGATTGTCGGCTGGGGCGTGCAGGAACAACTTTACAGAATTATCTGTCCTACGCTGGTCATCAGCGCCGACCACGACTACACCCCCGTGGCGCAGAAACAAAACTATGTAAAACTGCTGCCCGATGCGCGACTGGTGGTGATCGAGGATTCCCGCCATGCCACGCCCTTGGATCAACCCGAAGTCTTTAACGCTACCTTGCTCGATTTTCTAAAGACAGTCGAAACCACTACCCAGGATCACTGACCCATGCTGAAAAAAATCGCCTTCTTTGCCGGCTCCTTTCTGTTCGCCGCCAACCTGATGGCCGCTACGGCCGCTGCACCGGCCAAACCTGCGGCACCGGCCAAATCCAGCGCGCCGCACGTCCTGATCACCACCACCAACGGCGACATCGAAATCGAACTGGACCCGGTCAAGGCGCCGATCAGTACCAAGAACTTCCTGGCCTATGTCGACAAAGGCTTCTACACCAACACCATTTTCCACCGCGTGATCCCGGGCTTCATGGTCCAGGGCGGCGGTTTCACCGCGCAGATGTCGCAGAAACCGACCGAAGCACCGATCAAGAACGAAGCCAGCAACGGCCTGCATAACGTTCGCGGCACCTTGTCGATGGCACGCACCAATGATCCAAATTCGGCCACCAGCCAATTCTTCATCAACGTGGCCGACAATGCCTTCCTCGACCCTGGCCGCGATGCGGGTTATGCCGTGTTCGCCAAAGTGGTCAAGGGCATGGACGTCGTCGACGTTATCGTCAACTCGCAAACCACTACAAAGCAAGGCATGCAAAACGTGCCAATCGATCCTGTTGTGATCAAGTCGGCCAAGCGCATCGACTGAGGTCCGCAGCAAGCTCCGCGCGCGGCCCACAACGCCGCGTGCGCATTTGAAAGGAGAGCCCGCAGCGCGGGCGTCAGACTGAATGCTCTATCGTCGCTTTGAACAACTGATCGACATCTTCCGCGACGCGCCCAGCGCCGCCCCTCCTGATAAAGTCCTGCCCTTCTACCTCTACTACCTGCGCCAGGTGTGGCCAAGCTTTGCCGCCTTGCTGGTGGTCGGCCTGATCGGCGCGTTGATCGAAGTGGCGTTGTTCAGCTACCTGAGCCGCATTATCGATTTGGCCCAAGGCACGCCGCCCGCCAACTTTTTCCAGATTCATAGCGCCGAGCTGATCTGGATGGCCGTGGTCGCCCTGCTGCTGCGCCCGATCTTCAACGGCCTGCATGACTTGCTGGTGCATCAGACCATCAACCCCGGCATGACCAGCCTGATCCGCTGGCAGAACCACAGCTACGTACTCAAGCAGAGTCTGAATTTTTTCCAGAACGATTTCGCTGGGCGCATCGCCCAGCGCATCATGCAAACCGGCAACTCCTTGCGCGATTCGGCGGTGGCGACGGCGGAAGCCATCTGGCACGTGTCGATCTACGCCATCAGCGCCCTGGTGCTGTTTGCCGAGGCGGACTGGCGCCTGATGATCCCGCTGATTACCTGGATCGTTCTTTACAGCCTGGCGCTGCGTTACTTCGTGCCACGCGTGAAAGAACGCTCGGTGATTTCCTCCGAGGCGCGCTCCAAATTGATGGGCCGCATTGTTGACGGCTACACCAACATCACCACCTTGAAGCTGTTCGCCCATACGCAAAATGAGCAGGAATACGCCAAGGAAGCGATCATCGAGCAGACTGAAAAAACCCAGTTGGCCGCGCGCGTGTTGACCAGCATGGACGTGACCATCGCGATCCTGAACGGGTTGTTGATCGTCACCACCACCGGCCTGGCCTTGTGGTTGTGGACGCAGTCGCTGATTTCCGTGGGCGCCATCGCCCTCGCCACTGGCCTGGTGATCCGTATCGTCAACATGTCCGGTTGGATCATGTGGGTGGTCAACGGTATTTTCGAAAACATCGGCATGGTGCAGGACGGCCTGAAAACCATCGCTGCGCCGCTGGCGGTGACCGACCGTGAAAACGCGCCGCGCCTGCAAGTGCCCCACGGCGAAGTCCGTTTCGAGCAGGTGGATTTCCACTATGGCAAAAAGAGCGGGATCATTGGCGGCTTGAACCTTCAGATCAAGGCCGGTGAGAAAATCGGCCTGATCGGCCCTTCCGGTGCGGGCAAATCCACCCTGGTCAACCTGCTGCTGCGCCTGTACGACCTGCAAGGCGGGCGCATCCTGATCGACGGCCAGAACATCGCCGAAGTTGCCCAGGAGTCCTTGCGGGCACAGATCGGCATGATCACCCAGGACACCTCACTGCTGCACCGCTCGATCCGTGACAACTTGCTGTACGGCAAGCCGGATGCAACCGATGAGGAACTCCACGCCGCGATCCACAAAGCCCGCGCCGATGAGTTTATCCCGCTGCTGTCGGATGCCGAAGGGCGCACAGGGCTGGATGCGCACGTGGGCGAGCGCGGCGTGAAACTCTCGGGCGGCCAACGCCAGCGCATTGCCATTGCGCGGGTGCTGCTCAAGGACGCGCCGATTCTGATCATGGATGAAGCGACTTCGGCGCTGGATTCGGAAGTGGAAGCGGCGATCCAGGAAAGCCTGGAAACCCTGATGCAGGGCAAGACAGTGATTGCAATTGCACACCGCTTGTCGACCATTGCACGCATGGACCGCCTGGTGGTGCTGGAGAAAGGCCAGATTGCCGAGACCGGCAGCCATGCCGAATTGCTCGCCCATGGCGGCTTGTATGCCAGGTTGTGGCAGCACCAGACCGGCGGGTTTGTCGGCATCGACTAAAAGCCCACTGCGAAACAGTGTGGGAGCTGGCTTGCCTGCGATAGCGCACCGTCAATACCGAATCGGTTATCTGGCACATCGCAATCGCAGGCAAGCCGGCTCTCAACTTTAATCAGCGCCAAGCCCTCATACACGGGCCCCTGGCGTTTTTTTATGGCCTGGATTTGTATCAAAAGCGTGCTGTAATCAGTGCAGTGCCCAGAAGGGCGCTGAAGTAAATCTGCAGGGAGCATCACTGATTTACTGATTCGGTAGAGCTATCTATCAAGGACGTGTCGCATGTCTTTGTTCAAACGTTCAATCACAGAGGGGTTAGGTACGTTTTGGCTGGTGTTGGGCGGTTGCGGGAGTGCGGTGTTGGCCGCAGCGTTTCCCGCCGTCGGGATCGGGTTCCTCGGTGTGGCCCTGGCCTTCGGGCTGACAGTGCTGACCATGGCGTTTGCCATCGGACATATCAGCGGGTGCCACCTCAACCCGGCAGTGTCAGTGGGGCTGGTCGTGGGCGGGCGGTTTCCGGCCAGGGAGTTACCGGCTTATATTGTCGCGCAGGTAATCGGTGCGACTGTCGCCGCTGCGCTGTTGTACTTCATTGCCAGTGGCAAGCCGGGGTTCGAACTGGCTTCGGGCCTGGCCTCCAACGGCTACGGCGAGCATTCGCCGGGTGGCTACTCGATGGCTGCGGGGTTTGTCTGTGAGCTGGTGATGACGGCGATGTTCGTGCTGATCATCCTCGGCGCCACCGACCGTCGTGCTCCGCCGGGTCTTGCACCCATCGCCATCGGCCTGGCGTTGACCTTGATCCACTTGATCTCCATTCCCGTGACCAACACTTCGGTCAACCCGGCCCGCAGTACCGGCCCGGCACTGATCGTCGGCGGATGGGCGATCCAGCAGTTGTGGATGTTCTGGCTGGCGCCGATCCTCGGTGCTGTAGTCGGCGGCGTGACCTATCGATGGCTGGGCAAGGAGCAGCCAGCCTGAGGCAAACGGGTTCAGCCCTGCCGATAAGGCAGGGCTGCCCTCGCTTCTTCGGCATACGCCAGAATCCCAACCCGCTCACGTTCCAGGAAGTCTTCGACAGCATTCTTCAAACCCGGATGGCGCAGGTAGTGCCAGGACCGTGTGATCACCGGTTCAAAGCCGCGAATCAACTTGTGTTCGCCCTGGGCGCCGGCGTCGAAACGTTGCAGGCCGTGGGCGATGGCATAGTCCATGCCCTGGTAGAAGCAGGTTTCAAAATGCAGGCGGTCGAACTCGGCCAGGCAGCCCCAGTAGCGGCCATAAAAACTCTCACCACCAATCAGGCTGAAGGCCATGGCCACCGGGCGTGCGCCTTGTTTGGCCAGCACCACGCGAATCGCCTCGGGCATGCGCTCGGCCAGCAGGCTGAAAAAGGCGCGGGTCAGGTAGGGTGCCTGGCGACGCACCGCGTAGGTGTTGGCGTAGCAGGCGTAGACAAAATCCCACTGCGCCTCGCTTAACTCATGGCCTTGCAACCATTCAAAATCGATGCCCTGCCCGGCCACTTGCTCGCGTTCTTTGCGCATCTGTTTACGCTTGCGTGAACTCAAGGCGTCGAGGAAGTCCTGGAAGTCACGATAGCCGCGATTTTGCCAGTGAAACTGGCAGCCCAGGCGCTGCAACCAACCCGCTTGCCCAGCCAACGCCATGTCGGCCAAAGGGTCGGTGAAGTTGATGTGGGCACTGGAGAGCCCTTCGATTTCCAGATAACCGGGCAGGCTACCCAGCAGTTCAAACCCGTCCTCGGCATTCCTGGCCAACAGGCGCGGGCCACTCACCGGACTGAACGGCACCGCCGTCAGCAACTTGGGGTAGTACTCGATGCCCGCACGCGCGCAGGCATCCGCCCAGCCGTGATCAAACACGTACTCGCCGTAGGAGTGCCACTTGCGGTAGCTGGGCAAGGCTGCCACCAGTCGCTCGCCCTCCCAATGCAACAAATGCTCGGGCTGCCAACCAGATTGTGGGCCCAGGCTGGCGCTGTCTTCCAGCGCACCCAGGAAGGCATGCCGCACAAAGGGTTGGGCTTGCGGCACCAGGGCATCCCAGACCTCCGGGGCGATTGTGGACAGGCTGTCCAGGCGTTGCAGCGGCATCGACATCCTCACTGTTTCTTGGCGTGAAAGCCTGGCGAGTATCGCCTATCGCGGCGCGAGGCACACCTCGAAACGAGCGAGACAAACCTCGAAACAATTAGTTCCAACTTAAATAATTTGTCATCTAGATGAAATCACTTAGCCACTACTCCGTCATAAACGATCGCGATACTGACGCCTGTTTTTAGAGCGTCTGGTTCTACCAGACGGCTATTTTCCGTCCGCCATCGGTCGGTTGTGTCCTGGATGGTTTGCCATCCCTCCTCACTTTCGGAGATTGATATGCGTCTTGCTTCCACTAAAACTGCGGCGGCCCTGTGTGGCGGCCTGTTGCTGGCCCTGAGCGTTCCGGCCAGCGCTGCAGTCGACGCTAAATTGCTCGACATGCTCAAGGCCAACGGCCAGATCACCGCTGCGCAGTACACTGAACTGCAAACGGAATTAGCCAAGGACCAGAAAGAAAAGCAGATCGCACAGCAAGCTCAACAAGAGACCAACGAGCAGATCGCGGCCACCGCGAAAAAAACCAACGACCTCAGCGTCTTCGATCAGAAGCTGGCCTGGGCCGCACGCACTCAGCTCAAGGGCGATGTGCGCTTCCGTCAGGAAACCGTGAAAATCCAGGGCGAATCCAACAATGGCGGCCGCGACAAAGACCGTCAGCGTATCCGTGCCCGACTGGGCGCTTACACCGAGATCAACTCCCAGGTCGACACTGGTATCCGGGTGGCCACCGGCAGCAGCGACGACGCGCGCTCCACCAACCAGGATCAGGACAACTACTTCGACAAGAAGTCGATCTGGCTGGACCTGGGCTACATCGACTACCACCCGGACCAGATCAAGAACCTGCACGTGATCGGCGGCAAGATGCTGCAGCCGTGGGTAAACATGGGCGATGTGATCTGGGATAGCGACATCAACCCTGAAGGCCTGGCAGTTACCTACAAGTACCCATTGGGCGGCAGCGCCGAGCTGTTCGGCAGCCTGGGTAACTACAACCTCAAGGACAACGTTGACGGCGACGGCGTGCAATTTCGCCACGACCTGCGCCTGACGTCCGGCCAATTGGGCACGCGCTTCTCGCTCACCGACAACCTGAAAATGACCTTGGGCGGCAGCGTCTACGCCTACCAGAACGACAAGGACAGCCGCTGCACGACCACCACTACGCCATGCGCGCTGGCGGTCAACGGCAACTCGGCCAACAACGAATTCCGCCTGTATGAAGGCTTTGCCCAAGCCGACATCGGCGGCCTGGCCGTGCCTTTGGCGTTCTACGGCCAGTACGTGAAAAACAACGATGCAGTGACCGACCAAGACACCGCCTGGTTGATCGGTGCCAAGTCCAAGGTGTTCGGTTTCAACCTGGACTACAACTACCGCGATACTCAGCGTGACGCGGTCGTCGGCGCCTTCACCGATTCGGACTTCGCCAACGGCACCACCGGCTCGCGCGGTCACAAGCTCAAAGTCAGCTACGACATCGACAAGAACTTCGCCCTCGGCGCCACGTACTTCCTGACCAAGGCTGACTACGCCAGCCGCACGCAGCGTGATGCCAACACCAACACCCTGCAGTTGGATGCTGAAGCCAAGTTCTAAATGTGTGTGCAATAAACCTTGGGCCAGGACGGCCCGAGGTGGTTTCAACAGCCTTGCGTAGGTGGATCGATCCCCATCATCCGTTCGACTCACCCACGCGAGCCTGCCTCTTTCCCGCCGTTACTGATCTTTGAGCCTTTCGGCCACCAGCCGATCAGCCAGTGCATCTGCGTCCTTTACCGGCTCCTCGGGCATCATCTTCAAAGTCGCCTGCATCAGGCGCATCTGACGAATAAATCGCCGGCAGTTGGGGCAGAACATCAAGTGATGACGCACCAGCAGGCGCTCTCGAAAGGTCAATTGCCCATCGAGGTAGTCACTGGACCGCGCCACTTGTTCCTTACAGGTCAACATTCGCCCGTTTCCTCAAAATGCTCCACCGTGGCGAAGACTTTAAGCCGTGCTCGATGCAACAGCACACGGACATTGGAGAGCGAGAGGGTCAGAAGATTACAGATTTCTTCCAACTCCAGGCCCTGACGTTCACGCAGCACCAGTACGCTGCTTTGCAGCTCCGACAAACTCAGAATTGTATGCTCCAGGCATTTACGCAGCTCATCCTCGGTCAGCAACGCTTCCGGGGTGTCCTGGTGCCAGGCGTAAGGCGCAACAGCCCAGTGGCCGTCGTCGGGGACGAAGCGGTCATCACCAATGGTGCCGTGGGGCGAAGGCAAATCGTCGAGCAACACTTCACGACGGTTCTGTTTGTAGCGGCCCTTGGCGGAGTTGGCGGTGATGGTCAGCAGCCAGGTCTTGAGGCTGGAGCGCCCTTCGAACTTGGCCAGGTTACGCACCACCGACAGCCAGGCGTCTTGCACCACTTCATCGGCATGGCGCTGGCCGACAATGGCATAGGCAACCGCGCGCATGGCGCTCTGGTAGGTGGTGACCAGTTCCTTGTAGGCCCGCTGCTCGCCCTTGAGCAGCCGTTCAAGCAGGTGCGCGTCGTCCGCTGCGGCCATTGTTTACCTCTAATTACCTTGGAATACGGTCGATGTGGGAGCTGGCTTGCCTGCGATGCAGACACCCCGGTAGCTCAGATACACCGAGGCGATACTATCGCAGGCAAGCCAGCTCCCACATTAAATCGGGCCAGATCCAAAGATTAGCGCTTGCGCAGGATCACGCTGCCAATCGAGTAACCCGCACCAAACGAGCTGAGCACTGCAACAGAACCCTTGGGCAGATCGTCCTGATAGGTGTGAAACGCGATCACCGAGCCCGCCGAGCTGGTATTGGCGTATGTATCAAGGATCACCGGCGCTTCTTCCACCGAGGCTTCGCGGCCCAGCAGTTTCTTCACAATCAGGTGGTTCATGCTCAAGTTGGCCTGGTGCAGCCAGAAGCGCTTCACGTCGGTCACGTTCAGTTGGTTTTCTTGCAGGTGTACACCGATCAACTCGGCAACCATCGGGCAGACATCACGGAAGACTTTGCGACCTTCCTGCACGAACAGCTTGTCCGGCGCGCCGATGCCTTCTTCGGCGGTGCGGTTGAGGAAACCGAAGTTGTTACGAATGTTATTGGAAAACTTGGTCAGCAGCTTGGTGCTCACTACGTCGAACTGATGCTCGGAGGACGCCAGATCAGCGCGCTCGAGGATCACCGCCGTGGCCGCATCACCGAAGATGAAATGGCTGTCGCGGTCGCGGAAATTCAAGTGGCCGGTGCAGACTTCCGGGTTGACCATCAGGACCGCCCGGGCCTGGCCCAGCTGGATGCTGTTGGCCGCGTTCTGGATGCCGAAGGTGGCCGAAGAACACGCCACGTTCATGTCGAAGCCGAAACCCTGGATGCCCAGGGCTTCCTGGACTTCAATGGCGATGGCCGGGTAGGCGCGCTGCAGGTTGGAGCAGGCGACGATCACGCCATCGATGTCGGCGGCGGTCTTGCCGGCGCGCTGCAGAGCTTGTTCGGCGGCGCCGATGGCCATCTGGCAGAGTACCGACCACTCGTCGTTGCTGCGCTCAGGCAAGCGCGGGGCCATGCGTTGAGGGTCGAGGATGCCGTCCTTGTCCATCACAAAGCGGCTCTTGATGCCCGAAGCCTTCTCGATAAAGGCCGCGCTGGACTCGGTCAGCGCCTGCACCTCACCGCGCTCGATGGCCGCCGCATTGTCGCTGTTGAACTGTTGCACGTAAGCATTGAAAGACTGCACCAGCTCTTCGTTGGAGATGCTGTTGGCCGGGGTGTACAGGCCAGTGCCGCTGATGACGACGTTATGCACGGTCGTTCCTCTAAATCTGTCAGGCAGAGAAGAAATTGGTACCGTCGTACCAAACTTTAAGTCGTTCGGTGCCCTCCAGCGGGCAGCAAACTGGCAACGCTTTATCCCGGCGCGCCACAGTGTTTCGCGGCGTTACCGGTCTTTATGACTGCGAAGTTTGCCACAACCCTGCAGATTTGGCGCCACCCGCTGTAATGGCTGTACACAAACCCTGTGGCGAGCGAGCTTGCTCGCGCTGGGGCGCGCAGCGGCCCCTATTGCCGGCAACCGAGTTTCAACACAAATACCTCAGTGCCCAGGCTGGGGCTGCTTCGCAGCCCAGCGCGAGCAAGCTCGCTCGCCACAATAGCCGCTGATCTACGTTATTCAGGCCTCGACCAGGCTCCACTGCTTGCTCAAACGCTTATCCGAAATCGGCACCTTGGTGCCCAACTGCTGGGCAAACAGCGACACCCGGTATTCCTCCAGCCACCAGCGGTAAAGCTCCAGTTGCGGGTCGCGCTTGCCTTCCTGGGCGTGTTTGTTCAGGCGATTCTGGTACTGCGCCCACAAGCCGCCCAGCTCAGTGCTCCACACGCGATCTTTTTGCACCTGGCTCGGCAGTTTCTCCAGGCGCAGTTCGATGGCCTTGAGAAAACGCGGCAATTCCTTGAACCACTGCGCCGGGGTTTCGCGCACAAAACCTTGATACACCAGGTTGCTGAGCTGCTGCTTGATGTCGTTCAGCGCCACCGCCTGAGCCAGGTCGATCTTGCCTTTGAAGCGTTTCTGCAAACCATGCCAGAGTTTCAGCACGTCCAGGGTCAAGCGCGCCAGGCGCTCGGCGTGCTCGGCCCAACTGCCGCGCTTGCGTTCGGCCAACGCAGCCAGCCCGGCACCGTCACGCGGCAGGCTGGCTTCGCCTTCGAGCACGCAGGTGTCGAGGCTGGCCAGCAGGATATCTTCCACCAGCGCGTCGATGCGCCCTAGATCGCGGTACATCAGGCCCAATTCGGTCAACCCAGGCAACTTGCCGCGCAGGAACTTTGCCGGCTCCGCCAATTGCTGCATGAGCAGGCGCTGCAAGGCGCGACGGTGCTGGAACTCGGCTTCGGCGGCGGTGGAGAAACGCCCTTCCTTGACCGTACCGTTTTCTTCCACCAGTGCCGGATAGACCGTCATCGACAGGCCAGCGATCTTTTGCTGGGTCTTTTGCGCCACGGCGGCAAACACTTTGGCTTCCACCGGTTGCTGGCTTTTCGCGGTTTGCGGTACGGCCAATGCAGCCTGGCTGGCTTCGGCAAAACGTGCGGTCAGTTCCGCCAGATCGCGGCCTTCGCCCAGGAACTTGCCCTGGCCGTCGACCACCTCCAGGTTCATCTTCAGGTGGCTTTCCACCTGCTGCGCCGCCTCGGCCCAGGCCTCATCGCTGACCCGTGCGCCGGTCATGCGCAGCAATTCGCGGCCCAGCGCCTGGGGCAGCGAACCCTGGCCAAATTCGATACGTTGCAAGGCGGCCTTGACGAAATCCGGCACCGGCACGAAGTTCTTGCGCAGCGCCTTGGGCAAGTTGCGCACCAGTGCAATGCACTTGGCTTCGATCACACCCGGCACCAGCCACTCCAGACGCTCAGGCGGCAACGCCGGCAACAGCGGCGCCGGCACACGCAGGGTTACGCCGTCGCGCGGGTGGTTGGGTTCAAAGTGGTAACTCAGGGCCAGTTCCAGGTCGCCCAAATGCAGCGTGTCCGGGTAATGCGCGGCGGTGACTTCACTGGCCTCGCGGGCCAGCACGTCTTCTTCACGCATGATCAGCAGTTGCGGGTCTTTCTGGCTGTTGACCTTGTACCAGCTGTCGAACGTGGCGGTCTGGTGGATCTCTGCCGGCAAGCGCGCGTCATAGAAGGCGTACAGGGTTTCTTCATCCGCCAGAATGTCACGACGACGGGCCTTGGCCTCCAGCTCATCGAGCTGTTCCAGCAGTTGCTGGTTGGCCGTGAGGCACTTGGCGCGGGATTGAATCTCGCCGCGTACCAAACCCTCACGAATAAACAACTCGCGGGACACCAGCGGGTCAATCGGCCCGTAATGCACCGGCCGGCGTCCGACCACGATCAACCCGAACAGGGTGATCTGCTCAAACGCCACCACTTGGCCGCGCTTCTTTTCCCAGTGCGGTTCGAAGTGGTTTTTCTTGATCAGATGCCCGGCCAGCGGCTCGATCCAGTCGGCATCGATCTTGGCCACCATGCGCGCATAAAGCTTGGTGGTTTCCACCAGTTCGGCGGTCATCAGCCATTGCGGACGTTTTTTACCGATGCCCGAAGATGGGTGAATCCAGAAGCGCCGCTGCCGTGCGCCGAGGTAATCGCCGTCTTCGGTTTTCTGGCCGATCTGGCTGAGCAAACCGGACAGCACCGCCTTGTGCAGTTTCGCAAAGTCGGCCGGCTCCTTGTTGATCGTCAGCTGCATATCGCGGCAGATCAGGCTCAACTGGCGATGGGAGTCACGCCACTCGCGCAGGCGCAAGTAATTCAGGAAGTTCTTGCGGCACCAGTTGCGCAATGGGCTGGCGGTCAGTGCCTGGCGCTGTTCTTCAAAGCCGCGCCACAGATTGACCAGCCCGGCGAAGTCCGAATCTGCATCCTTCCATTGCGCGTGGGCCTGGTCGGCGGCTTGCTGGCGCTCCGGCGGACGCTCGCGTGGGTCCTGGATCGACATGGCACTGGCCACAATCAACACTTCCTGCAAACTGCCAAGCTTGGCCGCTTCGAGCAGCATGCGGCCCATGCGCGGGTCCACCGGCAGGCGCGCCAACTGACGGCCCAGGGGCGTGAGCTGGCTGTTGCGGTCGACTGCCGAGAGTTCTTGCAGCAGGTTGAAACCGTCGCTGATCGCCTTGCCATCCGGCGGCTCGATAAACGGGAAGTCAGTGATTTCGCCCAGGCGCAGGTGCAGCATCTGCAAGATCACGGCGGCGAGGTTGGTGCGCAGGATCTCCGGGTCGGTAAATTCCGGGCGGCCGATAAAATCTTCTTCGCTGTACAAACGAATGCAAATGCCCGGCTCAACCCGGCCGCAGCGGCCTTTACGCTGGTTGGCACTGGCCTGGGAAATCGCCTCGATCGGCAGGCGCTGCACCTTGGCGCGGTAGCTGTAGCGGCTGATGCGCGCGGTGCCGCTGTCGATCACATAGCGAATGCCCGGCACGGTCAGCGAGGTTTCCGCGACGTTGGTCGCCAACACCACGCGGCGGCCTGGGTGGGACTGGAAAATCCGCTGCTGTTCGGCCGGCGACAGGCGCGCGTAGAGCGGCAGAATTTCAGTGTGTTTGAGCTGGGCCTTGCGCAGCATGTCGGCGGCGTCGCGAATTTCGCGTTCGCCCGGCAAAAACACCAGCACATCGCCGGGGCTGCGGCGTTCGCTGCGCTCATAGGCGGCAATTTCGTCGAGGGTGGCGAGGATCGCCTGGTCGACGGTCAAGTCATCCTCGACGCGGTTGCCCTCCTCGTCCTGCTCCAGCGTCAGCGGGCGATACCAGGTGTCGACCGGGAAGGTGCGGCCCGAGACCTCGACAATCGGCGCATCGTCGAAGTGCTTGGAAAAGCGCTCCAGGTCGATGGTCGCCGAGGTAATGATGACTTTAAGGTCCGGGCGGCGCGGCAGCAGGGTTTTCAGGTAACCGAGCAGGAAGTCGATGTTCAGGCTGCGTTCGTGGGCTTCGTCGACGATGATCGTGTCGTAGCGTTCCAGATAACGGTCGTTCTGGGTTTCCGCCAGCAAGATACCGTCGGTCATCAGCTTGATCAGCGTGTTGGAGTCACTCTGATCTTCGAAACGCACCTGATAGCCGACCAGCGCGCCCAGGGGCGTAGCAAGCTCTTCGGCAACCCGGCTGGCAACGCTGCGCGCAGCAATCCGGCGCGGCTGGGTGTGGCCGATCAGGCCGTACTGGCCGCGACCGATCTCCAGGCAGATCTTCGGCAACTGGGTGGTTTTACCCGAACCGGTTTCGCCGGCAATGATCAGCACCTGATGCTTGAGCAACGCGGCCTTGATCTCGTCGCGCTTGGCCGCGATCGGCAGGCTGTCGTCATAGCGAATCACCGGCAGGCTGGCACGCCGCGCGGTGACCTGGGCGCAGGACGCCTGCATACGCGTAACCCACTGCGCCAGCTTCTGCTCGTCGGGCTTCTTGCGCAGCTCAAGCAACTGGCGCCGCAAGCGGTGGCGGTCGGCGAGCATGGCGTGATCGAGGTTTTTGAGCAGTTGGTCGATAGCGGGCGCTTGGTCAGTCATCAGGTACTTTGCAGGTCGTCTATTTATGCACGGCCGGCAAGTGTGGCAGAAAAGCAGCTGATCTGGCAGACGGCTAAGTAAACCGGATCAAATGTGGGAGCAACTGTCTTAACCCACGCTCCTCTGTGGCGAGCAGGCTTGCCCTGCGTTGGGCTGCGCAGCAGCCTCATTGTAGACACCGAGATACTCCTGAAAGAACTCTGAGTCTGTTTTTGGGGCCGCTGCGCAGCCCAACGCAGGGCAAGCCTGCTCGCCACAACAGCCCACTTCGCACAGACGTTGTTAAATTGGAGCAAGCCTCCTCCCAAACGGTATATGCGTTTACAGCGGGTCTTTGCGCCGATACGGAAACACATCAATCACCTTGCCCGCGCGAATCGCTTCCTGCAGGCCTTTCCAGTAGTCGGCGTTGTATAACTCGCCATGCAACTCGTCGAACAGCTTGCGCTGACCGGCATCGGCAAACAGGAACGGCGGGAACTCTTCCGGGAACACGTCCAGCGGGCCGATGGAGTACCAAGGCTCCGAGGCCATTTCATCTTCGGGCGTGCGCGGTGCGGGGATGTGGCGGAAGTTGGCTTCGGTGAGAAAGCAGATCTCGTCATAGTCATAGAACACCACACGACCGTGGCGGGTGACGCCGAAGTTCTTCAGCAGCATGTCGCCGGGAAAGATGTTCGCCGCCGCCAGTTGCTTGATCGCCAGGCCGTAGTCTTCCAGGGCTTCACGCACTTGGGCGGGGTTGGCGTTGTCGAGGTAGAGGTTGAGCGGGGTCATGCGCCGCTCGGTCCAGCAGTGGCGAATCAGTACCGTATCGCCCTCCACTTGCACCGTACCAGCGGCCACTTCGAGCAGTTCGGCCAGGCATTCGGGCTCGAATTTGCTCAAGGGAAAACGGAAGTCGGCGAACTCCTGGGTGTCGGCCATGCGCCCCACGCGATCAACGCTTTTAACCAGCCGGTACTTCTCGATCACCGTGGCGCGGTTAACGTTTTTCGACGGTGAAAAGCGGTCCTTGATGATCTTGAATACGGTATTAAAACCCGGCAGCGTGAACACGCTCATGACCATGCCGCGCACGCCGGGTGCCATGATGAATTGATCATCGGTGGTGGCCAGGTGGTTGATCAACGCGCGGTAGAACTCCGACTTGCCGTGCTTGTAAAACCCGATCGAGGTGTACAGCTCGGCAATATGCTTGCCGGGCAGGATGCGCTTGAGAAAGCCGATAAACTCCGCCGGCACCGGCACATCGACCATGAAGTAAGAGCGCGTGAAGGAGAAGATGATCGACACGTCGGCTTCATCGGTAATCAGCGCGTCGATCTGGATACCGCGCCCTTCGCGGTGCAACAGCGGAATTACCAGTGGCCACTGCTCATCGCGGGTGTAAATGCGGCCGACCAGATAGGCGCCTTTATTACGGTAGAGCACCGAAGAGAACAGCTCGATACTCAGCTCTGGGTCTTTGCACACCCAATCCGGCAGGTTTTCACGCAACTGCGCCTGGAGGCGGCGCAGGTCGCCGTCGAGGTCGGCGTAAGCTTCGCTGAAGCGGTAGTCGGCGAAGATCTGCGCCAGCGTCGCCGCCAGGTCGCCCGCAGGCTGATACGTGCGGGTTTGCGCCGCACGCGCCCGGCGCAGGCTGGGCCGCGTGGTGTGGATGAACATGCAGCCGTCGCTGATCAGGTCATGGCTGAACAGCCCGCAGAAGATCGAGTTGTACCAGGTCTCGGACAGCTCATCGTCAAAACGCAGGTCGATCAGGCCGATGTACGCGCTCTTGACCAACGGCCACAGGTCCACCGCCAGCAATGTCGCCGCATCGAAGTTAGCCCGCAGGCGCGCCGTGACTTCAGCAACCTTCTCTTCATACAAATTGATCCGCGCCGCCGACGCCGCCTGCCCTTGTTGCCACTGAGCCGTTTCGAAACGTTCGCGGGCACCGTCGGTGATCTGACGAAAGTGCTCACGGTAATCGTCGAAGCCATCGAGGATCATGCGGGCAATGGCAGGGGCGGATGACGACATGCGGGCAACCTCGAAGGGGTATCTGGATGCCTGAGCTTAGCCAGTGAATCGAGGCAGGAGAAGGATGATTTGCGCGGCCTGACTGTACAACATCATCCAATTTGTAGATTTGTTTTCAGTTTTCACAATTCGACCAATCGGTCAATAAACACACCAAAAAGTCACTGGCACCACCGCTACAGGCTTGAAACCGCGTGGCTATACGCTCACCGAGCAGAAACCGCATCAACCTGTGAATTCACAACTTATGTAACACCCTTGATACCACTTAGGGGAAACCCCGATTACTACCTTGATGGCACTTTGATATATAGCGCGCCCTTTCCCAACCTAACAAGGTCTGAAGACCGACCCGGGAACCGGTTCAAACCGCCTAAGGAGCACTAAGATGTCATTGAGGAATATGCCGATCGGCCTGCGCGCCAGCCTGAGTTTTGGGGTGTTGGCCAGCATGCTGGTGATCGTCGGAATGTTTGGCCTGGGGCAGATGGCCAAGCTGCGCGAAAGCGCGTTGGTGATTGAAGAGTCGTGGATGCCGAGCATCGAGAATATCCACGACGCGGCTGCCTGCATCGCCAGCATCCGCCTGGAGTCGATGCGCATGGCGACTACCGACGAATCACGCATCCGCGACACCAGCAAAAGCCTGATCGCCAGCCAGCGCAGCGAACTAAAAACCCTGCTTGAGCACCACACAGACTTGCTCAGCAGCGACGATGAACGCGCCATGCTCAAGCAGCTCAACAGCGATGTGAACACCTACAACAGCATCGTCAGCCAGATGATGGAGTTGGTCGACAAGGACCAGCAGCAAGACGCCATCGACCTGCTCAACACACGCATCGGCCCTCAGGGCACGGTCCTGAATAAAAGCCTGGAGGACATGATTACCTTCAATCAGAAAGGCGTGGAAACCGCAGCGGACGCAGCGGCGCAGATGTATACCAGCGCGCAGTGGGTGGTCGGCCTGATCATTGTGTGTGCACTGATCGCGACCCTGTTGCTTGCCTGGCTGCTGACCCGCAGCATCACCGCCCCGCTCGGCCAGGCCCTGGCCGTGGCGCGCACCATTGCCGGTGGCGATTTGAGCCAGCCCGTCGTGGTCAAAGGCAGCGACGAACCGGCGCAATTGCTCACGGCTCTGGCGACCATGCAGGACCAGTTGCGCACCACCCTCCATGGCATCAGCGAGTCGGCGCAGCAACTGGCGTCCGCCGCCGAAGAGATGAGTTCGGTGATGGAACAGAGCACCCGTGGCCTGCAAGCGCAGAACGATGAGATCGAACAGGCCGCCACTGCCGTTAACGAGATGAGCGCGGCGGTGGACGAAGTCGCGGCCAATGCGGTGTCCAGCGCCGAGGCGTCCAAGGCCTCCGACGAAGACAGCAAGCACGGTCATTACCAGATCAGCGAAACCATCAGCTCGATCCAGAACCTGGTGGACGAAGTGCTCGGCGCGTCCAGCAAGGCCGAAGGCTTGGCCGTGCAGGCTCAGGACATCAGTAAAGTGCTGGAAGTGATCCGCGGCATCGCCGGGCAAACCAACCTGCTGGCGCTTAATGCCGCCATCGAAGCCGCCCGCGCAGGCGAGGCCGGGCGTGGGTTTGCAGTGGTGGCCGACGAAGTGCGCTCGCTGGCGCAACGCACCCAAGACTCCACCGAAGAAATCGAGCAGATGATCAACGGCATCCAGCAAGGTACCCAAGGCACCGTCGAAGCGCTTAACAGCAGCGCCGAGCACGCCGGCCAGACCTTGCAGCGAGCCAACAGCGCCGGCAGCGCCCTGGAAAAAATCACCGCGGCCATCTCGCAGATCAGTGAACGCAACCTGGTGATCGCCAGTGCTGCCGAGCAACAGGCGCTGGTGGCCCGCGACGTCGACCGCAGCCTGGTGAACATCCGCGACCTGTCGACCCAGACCGCCGCCGGTGCCACCCAGACCTCGGCGGCCAGCCAGGAACTGTCACGCCTGGCGGTGGACCTCAACGGCATGGTCACGCGGTTTGTCCTGTAATT
Organism: Pseudomonas sp. ChxA; assembly: GCF_030263855.1. Lineage (NCBI taxonomy): Bacteria > Pseudomonadati > Pseudomonadota > Gammaproteobacteria > Pseudomonadales > Pseudomonadaceae > Pseudomonas > Pseudomonas sp. ChxA. The sequence continues at coordinate 1,937,980 of NZ_JARPMK010000001.1, read as the reverse complement.
AGCGATTGTGTCGTGCAGGCCACTGGGCAACACTCCCCGCCTTATTGATGTAGGAGTGTTCCGTGAGACCTGTCGACACCCTGTACCTGTTGGGGCTGGCTGCCATTTGGGGCGCGAGCTTCCTGTTCATGCGCATCATTGCGCCGGAAATCGGCACGGTGCCGACTGCGTTTTTTCGCGTGTCGATTGCGGCAGCCGGCCTGCTGGTCATCCTCACCGTGATGCGCGTGAACTGGAACTTCCAGGGCAAGTTCAAGACCGTGCTACTGCTCGGCGTGATCAACTCCGGGATTCCCGCCACCATGTACTCCGTGGCGGCCCAGGTGCTGCCGGCAGGCTACTCGGCGATCTTCAACGCCACCACGCCGTTGATGGGCGTGTTGATTGGTGGGCTGTTCTTCAGTGAACGCCTGACGCCTTCGAAAATCGCTGGTGTGTGTTTGGGCCTGTTTGGCGTAGGAGTCCTGACCCGAGCCGGGCCGGTAGCCTTTGATAGGGACTTGTTGATGGGCGCATTGGCCTGCCTGCTGGCCACCACATGCTACGGCTTTGCCGGGTTCCTGGCGCGGCGCTGGCTCGATCAGCGCGGCGGCTTGGACAGCCGACTTTCGGCGTTAGGGAGCATGCTCGGCGCTACCCTGTTCTTACTCCCGTTCTTTGCCTACAGCGCCATCAGCCACCCACCGGCGAGCTGGGGTGGCTGGCAGGTATGGTCGTCGTTGCTCGGGTTGGGGCTGGTGTGTACGGCGTTTGCCTACATCCTGTACTTCCGTTTGCTGTCGTCGATTGGGCCGGTGAAGTCGATGACGGTGACGTTTATGATTCCGCCGTTTGGGGTGTTGTGGGGGGCGTTGTTGCTGGGGGAGCCGTTGTCGATGGCGCATCTGTATGGCGGGGTGTTGATTGCGGGGGCGTTGTGGCTGGTGTTGCGGATTGGGAAGCTGGACAACGCAAGGGAGAAAAAAGCTAGCCCCCACAGGCTTGATCGCAGCTGATCTATAAAGGTTCGGGTGAATCGATACAGCGATTGCCGCCCGCTTTAGACCTGAAACATCTACCCGATGAATCAAGGCGTCGCTAATAAATCGCTACCCGCGAACAGTTCAGAGGCGGATCAGTATCCGCCTCTGAACTTCTAATCGCGGCCTAAGCAGCAACGAAATTGGACCAGTGCTTCAAAATAGACGCTTTTGCAGCTCATGAAGAATGCTCAGGCCTGGTATCCCGAGCAAGCCCTATCTCAGTTCGTTGGGAAGATAGCGCGATGACCATCCCAGTCCGAACGGCCTTCCTTCACTACCAATTGAACACCTGGCGTACTGTAGGCGACAACGCCCAGCGATTTGGAGTGCTCGAAACCACTCAGGGAGAGAGGAATGGAACAAGTCAATACGTCAGTACCCGTACAAAATTTAGCCAACTCAAAATCACCCACATTTTCCGCGATAGTTTGCTTGTCATCATTCAAATGAACCGCAAACGACAGACCGCTTTCCTTGCCGCGGGCCACCTTCATCACAGCAAGCTTATGCTTATCCAACGAATCGGTTGAGTCGAACCGCAGATCCGAGATGGTCGTACCATCGGCGAATACAGTTGTTTTGGACGCCACTGGGCTTTGCGTAGCGGTCGACGTGTAAATGATGCCAGCTACGATTGCAGCAACCGCTACCGCAGGAATAATCCAAAATTTGCTCATGCTACGTTCCTTTTCAATTCAGTTGGATACAACAATTCAGTGGACACAAATACACGTTATAGGGGAGGCACGCTGCGACTACCCCAGGGGGCATTACAACAACCCCACGCCGAGGAAAGGCAGTGTGATAGCAACAAATACGGCTCTTACATAAAAAGATTTGACCGGATTGGCTGCCATTGCTTGATGACTTTACGACCTTCCATAAGAACAACTGACGCGGCTATTACCATCTATCAACAGCCTAACCCGAAGCATGAACACCGAGGTCACTACCGGCTACTTCAAGGACAGAGGTCCTATGAATTCGAAAGCATCATTTGCAAAGCCTTCTCTACACTCTATAGGCCGGCATTTTGACGGGCCGGTATCATAACTTTGTACAGCCAGCTTTGGTAGGGCAAGTGAGCAACGAAAACGCCTGCGCGCCCCTCCCCCCAAAGGCTACCCACTCTCGTTTGCATCTCCTTGCCCACCCTTCGTTGAATTAAATTCCCACCGCCACGTTGATCTCGAGACCTGGGAAGCTTTATTACCGGCCTTTGACACACAACCGCCTGAGTTTATCCTTCGCCAGGACAGCCACCTGTCGGATCACTGCAACATGAGGATCCAAGGAAGGCGCGGCCTTAAGACTGCCCGTGGACGAAACCGATCGGAGGGTGCAAAGCCTCATCTCACTTGAGGTTTGCGTGTACCGAGATGCTTAGCGTTGCAAAATTCAGGCACAAGCGCTTCCGCTTACTGCTCCATGGACCAGACGAATGGCCACAAAAAATTATCGCTAGTCCCATAATGCCAATAAAGCTAAACTCTACGCTTTGAAGCTTTAGCCGACATCGGTACCGCTTTTTGACACGACCGAGCAACGTCTGAATGAGTCCGCCAAAGCAAAAATATTTCGATGAACGCCATAACGTCAAGATCTGGAGAGGCAGCGTCAAAGGGCCCAATCAGACGCCTGCAGAGATCATCGCCCCTCCCTTTGGCACTCGACAAAGGTCAATTTATGGGACGCACGCTGCTCTGCACCCGCTTTTCATTCTTAATTGCTGAATACCTGCTCAAAACCCAATTTTCCCGGATGAAGAGAAAGCATCTGCTATGAAAGCGCCGTCCATTCAAATACCCGATACCGTTTTTATTGAACAAGTAGTAGTGGACGATGGTCAATCCTATTCTATTAATGACCGTATTCAGCAATACGTTCTAAATTTACATCAGGTTAGAATCAACTAATGGAAATGCATACCGCTCAACCACTTTCCCCTTGGCAGATGCTGAAAAGTGGTTTTAGACATCGTCAGTTGATATCCCAATTGACCCAACGAGAAATCTCCTCGCGCTATCGTGGCTCCGTCATGGGCGTGGCGTGGTCATTTATCAACCCGCTTCTGCTACTCACCATTTATACATTTGTATTTTCGACGGTCTTCAAGGCACGGTGGGGCGCTGGCTTGGGTTCTGAGTCAAAAGTCGACTTCGCGCTGGTGCTATTCGCCGGATTGATCATCCATGGCTTCTGTGCAGAATGCATCAACTCGGCACCCAAGCTGATTCTGAGCAACGTCAACTACGTCAAAAAAGTGGTATTCCCTATTGAAGTGCTTACTATGACCTCAGTACTGAATGCCTTGTTTCACTTTACCGTTAGCCTAAGCGTACTGCTCGCCACTCAGCTATTTTTCAACCATACGGTCCCGCTAACGGCCTTATACTTCCCAATAATTATAATACCACTGGTATTTATGATGATGGGCATTTCATGGTTACTGGCTGCACTCGGTACTTATATCAGAGACATCGGGCAAATTACCGGCATGGCGGTGACGGCGCTACTCTTTTTATCGCCGGTTTTTTACCCTATATCGGCACTGCCTGAACAGTATCAAGGCTGGCTGTATCTGAACCCACTGACAGCCATTATTGAAAACGGAAGAGCGACCTTGCTATTTGGACAACTACCAGACTGGCACAGCTTGGCAATAAGCTTCGGGATTGGAGTTATCACTTGCGCCTTGGGCTACGCCTTCTTTCAAAAAACTCGCGCAGGTTTCGCAGATGTACTCTAACGATGTTGCTATCAGTGTCAGCGGTCTGTCCAAGCGTTTCAACATGTATGAAAAAGCTCAAGATCGTCTGTTGCAAATGTTTCTACCCTCGTTGAAGACGCACAAAGAGTTTTGGGCGCTTAACGATATTAACTTTGAAATCGCACGCGGCGAATCGGTCGGCATCATTGGCAAGAATGGTTCAGGCAAATCAACGCTGCTACAAATTATTTGCGGAACGTTAACCCCCACCTCTGGCACAGTAAATGTGAACGGAAGGATTGCCGCCTTGCTTGAACTCGGGTCTGGCTTCAATCCAGACTTCAGCGGTCGTGAAAACGTCTACCTTAATTGTGCTATTCACGGCTTGAATCGCCAACAAACCGATGAATTGATGGATGACATTCTCTCTTTCGCCGATATCGGTACGTTTATCGATCAGCCCGTAAAAACGTACTCCAGTGGCATGTTCGTTAGGCTGGCGTTCTCCGTACAGGCTAACCTGAAACCGGATATCCTGATCGTCGATGAGGCGCTTGCCGTCGGTGACGCCCTCTTTCAGAAGCGTTGTTACGAACGCATCGAAATGCTGACCAGCAGTGGCACTACTCTGCTTTTTGTATCCCATGATGAGGAGTCGGTGCGCACACTCACCCAGCGCGCAATTTTCCTGTCCAATGGCAGAATTCAAAGCGCTGGGCCTTCGGCAGAAGTCATTCTGGATTACCGGAGAGACCTGCACGCCCAAGAAAGTGCCTACCTTGCGCACCTGACGAAAGTTGTTTCAAACAAGACTCAGGCAGCGCCCTCCGTCAAAGGCAAAGCCCCTGACAAGTTCTCATTCGGCAATTTCGACGCAGAAGTCATTTCGGTCAAAGTACTTGATACGGACGGCGCGGAGAAACAAGTTTTCTACCCTACCGAGACCGCGGTACTGCGCGTAGAGTGCGTCAGTCACTCAGACCTTAGCAACCTCAACGTCGGGATTCGGTTGCGCAACAAAGAAGGCGTGAAAATTTACTCCTGGGGCACGTTGAATCAGGACATGGCTATTGATGCGAACCTCTGCGAGGGCGAGCACTTTTGGGGTAAAAGTTTCTCCGCGGGCGAAACTTTTACCGTAGATTTCGAATTTGTCTGCAGCCTGGGTGTAAACCTTTATGAGGTGCAGGCGGCCATTTCGCACGAAGGTAAACCTTATTATGCAGAACAGCGCATCATCCACTGGCGCGATGAGGCTGCTTTTTTCTCGATTGCGACCAAGCCTCGTGAATACCATTTTGGCGGTGTAATGGACCTCCGCATGAAAGCCATTTCGATTAAGGGTTGAACAGATGACTTTGAATTCTGCTGATCTTATTGAATACAGCTCAACCTGCGCACCGATTTTCATGTCGTCCGATGAAATGTCCAAAGTTGCCGAGCAGCTGCTTGGGAGTTGCGGTAACGGTCCGCTTTTGCATATCGGTCTTTCTGACCTGCCCCTTATTCAGTATTTTTTGGCCAGCGGTATTCAAGTCATCAGCCTGGGAATGGACCCCGCCCGAACTGACTATTGTGCACACCGGCTAAACGGTCGTTTTCAACAGCTTGAGGGTGAGCAGTTTCCGTTCGCCAATAACCAGTTCAACACTGTTTTGGTCACCGAACTCCCTCAACCGGGCGTTCTGGAGACGCGGTTTATAGAAGAGATTATTCGTGTCTCCAATGCTAACGTATTTTTGTATCTGGGCCATCCAGAACCCTCGCAGGCTTCTGCGTTCCGCAAATACTGTGAAGCTCAGTTTTTTCAAGCCGGAATGCGTAAGCATCCGGCTTACTACAGAGTAAACGACTACCAGGCGCTTCAAGAGGAACAAGGCAAGGTCGCCATCCCGCTGGAGAAAATTCCCACCGAGGCCGTACTTAAATACCCATTGACTGCGTTGGTCGAAGAGCGCGACTTGCACATGGATATGACCCGTGAGCCAGGTAGTCGCTCTGATGCTCATATCATTCGCTACGTTTTAGCCAGCCGCTATATACGTCCGGGTGATCGCGTGCTCGACGCTGCATGCGGGCTGGGTTACGGCTCCTACCTTTTACGCAAGTGCTCTGATGCCGCTAGCGTGTTGGGTATTGACGGCAGCGAATACGCTATTGAATACGCCAAGCTAAACTTCGCAGCGCAGTCGACCCACCTGAGTTTCAAAGAAGGGTGGCTTCCAGAAGCACTCTTTGATATCCCTGACAACTCGATCGACTTGGTCACGTCTTTTGAAACCTTGGAGCACGTCCAGGATCCGAAAGCCTTGATGGCAGAGTTCCACAGGGTGCTTACGCCCGCTGGGCGCATCGTGTTGTCCGTTCCCAGGGACTGGTCCGATGAGACCGGAGAAGACCCCAACCCCTTTCACTTTCATGTCTACACATGGGAAAAAATCCTCCAGGAAACACAACAACACTTTTTGGTGGAGGCTGCGTTCGGGCAAACGGCCGATCAATATAAGAAAAACAAACAATGGGCGGTGGGCACACGCCAACTTTTCCAAACCAGCGTCGACGCGCTCGCCACAGAAGATCCAGAGTGCGAGTGGTGCTTGCTGGTTGGAATGAAAGCACCGAGTAAAGGCGCTGATGTGCCTTACACGGAAACAACCTATGACCAGTATCCGGAGAACCCGGAATGGCACGTAACGCGATTCGAAGAATACGACAACCCTTGGCTGGTCAAAGGTATGGTCACGATCGGGCATCGCATCAGTAATGCCCAACTACTCAGCGCCCTCAGCAAGCAGGTAGCGCTGGAGGCACCAGCGACCACACCAGACCAGGGCGCGGCGCTATGCGTGTCGGGTTATCAGCTGTACGCCAGCGCTGAATGTGGCTGGCTTGATGTTGAGCTCTTTGAAGGGCAGTGCCAGCCTTACCTGAAAGAGACCGCTTCAACGCCTCAGCAACTAAGATGGCAGGTCTCCCTTTGCTATCTGCTTGCGCAGCTCTGGCAAAAATACGGTGAGAGCCAAAAAGCTATCTCTTATTACGTAGCCTGCACCGCCTTCAACTGTGCTGATTACAGCCCAACGCTCATCACCAAACAGATTCATGCATTCTTGAATCTCGGGCTGATAGAGTCCGGCTGCTCTCACACTCAGGCCGCTATAGACTACTGGCAACAAGGCTTAATCGCAGCCGAAGCAGCATTGAAACTCGATTGGAAAGCCGCCTATGGATCGCTGGAAAACCCAAGCGACTTTGGCCTGTATGAACTAGGCGCTATCGTTGAGTATGCAACCTCCTGCGCGTATGCCTTGAGGTACGTAGAAAATGCCGAGCAGAAAACTCCACAATGGTGGCACCAATTACAACGCGATCGGATCTCACAGCTGCGCCAGCTCGATAAAATGCGCGTTGAAATTGATCGACTGAATAAGCTCCTCATTAATAAAGACATTTTAATGGGCGAAGTGTCTGAAATGGCGAAGCGCGAAGTTAACGCGTTTTATAGCCACACCGTAGAAAAAGATCAGAAACTCAACCAATCTGGTCTAGAACTACAAAGATTGAATTTATTGATCGAGGCTAAAAACGGCCTGTTGAATGAGATCGGTCAAAAACTCAACCACTTGGATCATGTTATTGTTGAAAAAGACCTGCGCCTGAATGAAGTTGGTCAGGAAATTGCTTCGCTAAGCTCAACAACCAGTCACAAGGAATCTAAACTCAATGAGCTGGGCATCGAGATCAATCGTCTGAACCTGCTGTTGACCGAAAAAGACGCTTACCTCAATGAGCTGGGCAGTGAGATTGCTCTTTTCAGTGAACAGAGTGAATTAAAAAGCACCCAGCTAGGCGAACTAGGCACTGAGGTGCACCGCCTACAATCGATGATTACAGAGAAAGACTCTCGCCTCAATGAACTGGGCAATGAAATTGCCAGCTTCAATGAACAGTATGAATTAAAAAACACCCAGCTAGGCGAACTCGGCACCGAGGTGCACCGCCTGCAACTGATGATTACAGAGAAAGACTCTCAGCTCAGTGAGCTGGGCAACGAATTTGCCAGCTTCAGTGAACAGTATGAATTAAAAAACACCCAGTTAGGCGAACTCGGCACCGAGGTGCACCGCCTGCAACTGATGATTACAGAGAAAGACTCTCAGCTCAGTGAACTGGGCAACGAATTTGCCAGCTTCAGTGAACAGTATGAATTAAAAAACACCCAGCTAGGCGAACTCGGCACCGAGGTGCACCGCCTGCAACTGATGATTAAAGAGAAAGACTTACGCCTCAGTGAATTGGGTAGCGAAATCGTTGTTTTCAGTGAACAGAGTGAATTAAAAAGTACTCAGCTAGGCGAACTCGGCGCAGAGGTACACCGTCTGCAACTGATGATGACAGAGAAAGATTCGCGTCTCAGTGAGCTGGGCGACGCCCTCTCCAACCTTAACGAACAGTATGAGCAAAAAGACAATCACCTTAGCGAATTGGCGCTTGAGCTAAACCGCTTGAATTTGGCGATTGTCGAAAAAGACTTGCTACTCAATGAGACCGGTCGGGAAATATCCCGGCTCAACGCTCATTGCGAGGATAAGGAACACCAATTGAGCGAACAAGGGCTGGAGGTTGAACAGCTCAACCTCATGCTATTGGAAAAAGACTCATTGCTTGCCAACACTCACCAGGAAATTTTCGAGGCCAATTTGCAAATCCGCCAGAATGACTCTCAGCTAGATGAGCTGAGCACGGAAGTTAATCGTCTCAACGCGGCGATTAACGAAAAGGATAATGTCATCAACCTACTGAAGGAACAGCTGGAACGGTCCGCAGTGCAATTATCGGAAGAACAAAAAAATTGGTCTCATGCGATCGAGCAAGAAAAATCTCGCTTTAACCAATTGCGCCAAACTCGACTGCTGCGCTGGCGGGATGCGATCGCGGCACGCCCCGTATCACTACGAGGGATAGCCAAAATCATCTACCTGAGTGGTAGTCTGGTCATGCCGTCCGCACTGAGAAACCGACTGCGTGTTGCACTGCTCCCAGCGGTACACCGGTTGCGTAATCAACAAGTGGGTACCGCCGTCAGTACGACTCCTGAGACCGGCTATCTGGTAAAACAGCCGAAAAAACTGGCCGCGGCCCGGCCGGTTGTGGTGCATGTCATTGCTAACTTTATGACCGGCGGCTCATCACGATTAGTAGTCGATATTTATGAATATCTGGGCGGAAAGTACGACCAGAGGATAGTCACCAGCTACGCTCCTCAACCAGCGGCATATGTTGGAATTCCCGTTGAAGAAGTTCGCTTCCCCGACGATGAAGCACCGTTCGTAAACCTTTTTAAAGACATTCAACCAGACTTTATCCACATGCACTATTGGGGTGACTGTGATGAGCCATGGTACGCGAAGGCGGTACAGGCGGCCGAGGTGATGGGCATCCCTGTCATTCAAAACATCAACACCCCGGTTGCACCCTACTATTCGGAAGCGATCAAACGCTACGTGTACGTCAGCGATTACGTAAGACGTGTATTCGGGAAAGATCAATCCAACCACGTCACGGTTTACCCCGGCTCTGACTTCGCCATGTTCCAGTCGCGTAATAGCCGCAAGCCTAAGGAAGACTGTATCGGTATGGTTTACCGCCTCGAGGGCGACAAACTCAACTCCGAATCCATTATGCCTTTCATTCTCGCCGCCCAGAAAAAGCCATCGATCAAAGTATTGATCGTGGGTGGAGGCAGCCTGATGGAGCCTTTTATGAAGGCTACTGAAGAGGCCGGTGTTGCGGAAAACTTTGAGTTCACCGGTTACGTCCCTTACGACACCCTGCCTGCCATTTACGACCGCATGAAGATTTTCGTCGCTCCCGTCTGGAAGGAAAGCTTCGGTCAGGTCAGCCCGTTCGCGATGAACATGCGTGTGCCGGTGGTGGGCTTCGATATCGGCGCTATTGGAGAAATCGTTGAAGACGATTCTCTGCTCGCACCGCCAGGCAACTCTGATGCGCTGTCCGATATCATTGTGTCGTTGCTTGAAGATGATCCTCGTCGCCTGAAAATCGCTGAACTCCACAGAAAACGAGCCCAGAATAATTTCTCTATTCAAGCAATGATTAAGGGTTATCAAAATATTTACAGCGACATCATGGTTGAAAAGAAAAAATGAAAATCGTCTTTTTTGTACATTGTTTCTTCCCCGACCATTTCTATGGGACGGAAACTTATACCCTGGAGCTGGCGAAAAATTATGCTGCCTGGGGCCATGACGTTACTGTCGTGAGCGCGATTTTTCAGGGCGAGCCCGCAACAGAAAATCTTCTCTCTCATTTTGAGTATGAGGGCATTAAGGTTATCTGTCTGGACAAGAACAAGGTTCCGCACAGCCGTATCAAAGAAACGTACTATCAGCCGGAAATGCGCGAAATTCTCAAGTCGCTGCTGTCTGAGCTGCAACCAGATGTGGTGCATGTCACGCACTTGATCAATCACACTTCTGTGCTGCTCGAAGCGACGACGGCGCTGGGTATTCCGACTTACGCCACATTCACCGACTTCTTTGGTTTTTGCCTCAACAATAAACTGCAAGCCGCAGATGGCGCGCTCTGCGCGGGCCCGTCCCGGAGCCGATCCAACTGTGTAGCCTGCTACATAAAAGAAGCTGCTCGCGGCAAGGTTGGGGGCTGGATGGGGTATGCCAAATCAGCCACGGCAGCAAAGGTCATTGCAACCTCAGCTACGTTTTTGCGCAAAATGCCAGGGCTCAAAAATGGTGAAATTGACGGCACTATTGAAGACATTGCACGCCGCCCCGATACACTGATTTCGCTTTATAACCAAGGCTACAAAGGGGCCGTCGCGCCTACGGCGTTTCTGAAAAAAGCCTACTTGGCCAACGAAGTAAAAGTGCCTATGCACGCACTCTGGTTCGGCATTGATATTGATCGTACGGCCAAGCCAACGCGTTCGTCCGATCATGTCCCGACCATAGGCTTTATCGGTCAGATCGCTCCCCACAAGGGCACGGACCTATTGGTAGACGCCTTCCAACGGCTACCAAAAAACTCTGCGCGCTTGAAGATATATGGCCCAGCGGATCAGGACCCAGCCTACATGGCTGACCTCAGAGCGAAAGCAGCGGGTGGTGACATCGAATTCCTAGGCACCTTTGACAAAGGTGACATGGTCGATATCCTGAAGGATCTTGACCTGCTCGTCGTGCCGTCAAAATGGTACGAAAACAGCCCGCTGGTATTGCTCAATGCATTGGCAACACACACTCCTGTGCTCGTTTCCGATGTACAAGGTATGACCGAGTTCCTAGAGCCAGGCGTCAACGGGCTAGCGTTTGCCAGAGGAAGTGCCGACGACTTGTATAAAAAGCTGTCCAGCTTGGTGTTGGCGCCGGCCACACTCTATGGCATGTCCACTACCACAAATTATGATCGGACCCCGGAAACGATGGCCAAGGAAACCTTTGCCATGTATGGCGTCTGATCATTGAACCGACGACTGCCATCAACACCGCGCAAGGTTTGATGGCAGGCCGTTGCCAAAATGAAGTACGTTATCACGCAGCATGCTTTTCCTTCCGTCGACCCCGTATTCAAGGCAAGGGCCGTAAATGGCGATTTCCTCCGAGGCCATATGAGCAGCTTATCCTTGCCCTCCAGCGCCCCACGCATTCTGCTTTGCGTCCATCAATTTTTTCCGACGTTCAGTGCTGGCACCGAAGTGCTCACTCTATCTACCGCTAAAGCGCTGCGTAGCCTTGGCTATGACGTGCGTGTGGTGACGGGCGCCCTGACTCAAGCTCAGATCTATTCCAGCGATAGCTACGAGCTTCAAGGTTTTACCGTCCATCGTATTTGGACGCCCTATCGGCAGGGGAAATTCACAGCCGAGACGGTCGTGGAGGAGTATGACAATCAAAATATTGTGCCTGAGTTTGAGGCGATACTTGAGTCATTTGAACCAGATCTGGTGCATTTTTTTCATTTTAAAAACCTCACGTTATCGTGCTTGCAATCCTGCCTTAAGCGAAATATACCCACTGTATTTACGCCTACCGATTATTGGCTGACGTGCAGGACCTGTCAGTTGCTGAAACCTTGGGGAACTCCGGAGTGCAATGGCCCGGTCAGCCATGCGGGAAATTGCCTGAAGCATCTTCTGATGAATACCAATAAGAGAGTGTTGGTGGACTCGGTAAAAATAGTACCCGCAAAGATGATTGCTTTGCTCTTCCAGATCCTCTCATATCTCCCGTTTTCAAGGCTGGCTCGATATCGAAGAATGTATATCGATCTAAAAATTCGCAAGTCAATTATTATTGGCTATTTATCAAGAACAGACTTGATCCTGCCGCCGACGCGCTCAATTGAATCCTTACTTGAAGCCAATCAAATTTCCGGAAGAAAAATACAGCCGCTTAAGTACGCGGTCGAACCTCCTGTCATTACGCAGGAATTGATACTCAGAGAGCACTCGAAGTCAGGCAGCTATACCATCGGCTTTATAGGCACGCTAGTAACCCATAAAGGTTGCCATGTGTTGCTGGACGCCATCAAGATGATCGACAACAAAAATATCGACATCCGAATCTACGGCGATACCGAACATTATCCAGACTATGTAGCTTCACTACGGGCACAGTGCGCAGAAGACCAGCGGGTTCATTTCGTCGGCACCTTCGCCCCCGATTTGATCGGTGACGTCATGGCCGATCTCGACGCTCTTGTCATTCCATCAATTTGGCGAGAAAACGCACCCTTGGTGCTCCTGAATGCCTTGGCAAGCGGCCTTCCTGTGATCGCCAGTGACGTTACGGGCATCACGGAGTACCTCAATAGCGAAGACACCGTTGAATTGTTTCCAGCAGGTAACAGTCATGCACTCGCTCAAGTGCTGAAAAACCATCTCAATGCATTCAAGTCTGGAACCACTGGCCTACATCGAACGCCAAGAGTTGCAGGCTCTACCTTAAAAATATACGCCAAGGCTCTGGACAAAGCGTATATAGGGCTGATTAAAAGGCCTCATGAAAAAACGGAGATTTTATGAAATATGTGATTTTTGGTGGCGGTGGTTTTATTGGTTCCACAATCGCGGATCAACTGCTGAAAGAAGGGCACAGCCTGCGTATTTTTGAGCGCCCCCGTGTGGAGCCTTACCGCAAATTTACGGACGACGAATCGGTTGAGTGGATCACCGGTGACTTCCAGAGCAAGCACAATCTTCACAGTGCCATGGAGGGCACCGACGGGATACTTCATCTGGTATCCACCACCCTGCCCAAGTCTTCCAACGAAGATACCATTTACGACATTCAAACCAATGTCGTCAGCACCTTGAATATGCTCGACTCCATGGTTGAGCTAAACATCAAGAAAATTGTGTTTATTTCGTCGGGCGGAACTGTTTACGGTCGTCCACATCAGATGCCGATTCCTGAGACCCACCCCACTGAGCCGGAAGTGTCTTACGGTATCAGCAAGCTGACTATCGAAAAATATTTATACCTCTATAGCCAACTTCACGGCATCGAGCCTATTACCTTGCGGGTTGCCAATCCATATGGAGAGCGTCAGCGTATCGAGACCGCCCAAGGCGCAGTAGCTGCCTTTATCAATCGTGCGGTAGCTAACAACCCCATCGAGATATGGGGTGACGGCAGCGTGACCCGTGATTATATCTATATCAAAGATCTCGCCGACGCTTTCGTCAAAGCATTGCGTTATACCGGCAAACATCAAGTTTTCAATTTGGGTTCCGGCACCGGTACTTCGTTGAATGAGCTTATTAATGTTATTGAGAAAATCGTCAACAAACCGATTGAGCGCACGTACAAACCCGGTCGCCCCTTCGACGTACCCGTGAACGTGTTGGACTGCAGCCTAGCCGAACAGGAATTGGGCTGGTCTGCTCAACATAATCTGGCAGACGGCCTTACCAGCACTATTGCGTGGTACCTAAAACAAATGGAAAATAAACCTAAAACCGGCTGAAAAACGTGCCCTCTCTTGAGTCAGCCAAACTCTCGCGGGAAATGCGCTGCATCAGCGATCGGCCAGGATTGGTCTGGTTGATGGTATACAATTTGCAGCCGCCTACAGGCAGACTCTTAAAAGAATGGCTTTGTAGAACTTAAAAGCGGGCGGTGCGCTAGCACCAAGTTATTTTAGTCATTTTTATTGATAGGCCATGTGATTGAACACAATGAAAAAGCTTGACGCCTTAACCTCCTTACGATTTTTCGCGGCGGCGATGATCGTATTGGGCCATAGCCATCCGCTATTCGGCTCCTTTGGCATTGCCAATAACTTCTCCCTTTCTCAAGGTGTCTCGTTTTTTTTCACGTTGAGTGGCTTCATCTTAGCCTACAACTACGAGAGCCTGCCGGATTGGAATTCGGCAAAGCGGTTCATAGTCTCGAGGTTTGCTCGTATTTGGCCGCTGCACATTGCAGCGTTGCTGTTATGGATACTGCTCATAACGCCTAGAGTTTCCATGGAATTTTCTGCCCCGGGGGCAATGCTTAAACTGTTGGCCAACGTGACATTGTTACAATCTTGGACCTTTACCGCGCCTTACGTGCTCTCATTTAACGGCGTGGCTTGGAGCATTTCCACCGAAGCATTCTTCTATGTGGTTTTTGTCTTTGTCGCTTTAAGCCCGAGCAAGCGGCTACCGATAAGCCTTGCCTTTAGCGCTATTTGTACAGCGGCGCTGATTCTTGCCGCGACCACAATCCCGTTATCATCAGATGACGGCGCCCCGGGCGTGAGCATGTTTGGTGCCCTTTACACTAACCCGCTCGCCCGTTTGCTGGAATTCTTATTCGGAGTTTATTGCGCAAAACTGTACAAATTGAAATCGCCTGCGACAAATAATATTTCGCCTTGGACTTGGCTGTTAATTGAGCTGTCTGCTCTCGCCGCTATTGGCTACGCACTCTACGTGGTCGCCAGACCAGCTGTCATATCTCAATACACAGGCGCAGGACTCGGCTACTACATTTACAAGGAAGGTATCTGGCTACTGTGGGGCGCCTTGATTCTCGTCTTTGCTTCTAGCCAAGGCCCTGTGGCGAGGCTTCTATCAACCCGACCGCTAGTGTTTCTGGGTGAAATCAGCTTTGCACTCTATCTCGTACACATGATCGTCTTTAACTTGGCAAGCTTGAACTCCCCCTTATTCAAGGAACTGGGCAACCTAGGGATGCCCATCTTCTGGCTTATCTGTATTACAAGCGCTGCCGCCCTACACTTGACTGTAGAAGATCCGTGCAGACGCCTGATCGTCAACTGGTGGGACAAAAAGCCACGTATCACTATCAAGAAACTTTATCGTGTCCCGCAGTGGCTAAGCCTGATTATTCTCGTTGCAGGGGCTGCCGTGGCCTCTAATTACCAACCAAGCACGGTGGTCGGCGTTAGTCGACCTCAAAATACCATTGAGGGCGCAGGGAGCGTAATTCCTGCTAACCGTTTCGCAAACGGTATTAGCTTGACCGACATTACTTCGTCTGTGCCTAAAGACGGCTTGATCACTCTCAAGTTTTACTTTACAATCCACGACGATATCTCTCTCAATCGTCACTTGGGTATCCACCTTAACGATGCCGGGGGAAACATTATCACCGTGGTAGGGGATATTGTGATTGATAGGTCTAGTTCATCGCACGCGAAAGGTTTTTCATGGATGAACACGATAACTGTTAGGGAAGCTGATTTGAAAAATGCAGTTTCAATTGGCATTGCCAACTTTCAAGATGTAAACAAATTGAATGAGATCGCTGAAGGACCGTCGGATTGGGGAGGGAAAAGGCTAGTAATATCAACAGCATCTCTTCGGTAAAATCCAGTCCGCGCACCTGGCTTCGCTTTTTTACTTCTGCTTGGTCGCTGACCAGACCTCCGCAAAGAAAGAGGGTGTACTTAAACTCAAGTACACTCCGCCTCTAAGCTTTACAAGAGTATTTCACCGTATGCATTCCGGCCCCCTACTGCGTAACAAGGCAGGTTATCAAAAAATCGGCAACCCTGGATAACAACCTAATTAATGTTGTATCGGATTTATTCTAGGCGTATTTAAAAGCCATTCTGCCTATTTAATTATAGCCAGCCAACATAATTTTAAACTTCAGGGAGGGAGAACGAAGGGCCTGCGGAATTCTCGATTACTGCAAATTGACGTGCAGCGCTGGAACGGAAAGAGGAATGGAAAAACCTAATCTTTCACTCTTAAATAGAATTAAAAAACTTCAGTTTACGCCCACCCGTCTCTCCTTTGACAATTGCCTATGCTTATTCAAACACCTCAGCATCTGCGATGAATTTGGCACTTGCATCCTTCGCAGCCAATATCACATCCCCCTCAAATGGCCAATCAATAGCCAGCGCGGGATCATTCCAACGGATACTACGCTCATACTCAGGAGCGTAGTAATCCGTGGTTTTATAGAGAAACTCCGCCGTCTCAGAGAGCACAACAAAGCCATGCGCGAAGCCTTCCGGCACCCATAGCTGGTGTTTGTTCTCGGCAGACAAATAGGTCCCTACCCATTTGCCGAAAGTCGCGGAGCTACGACGAATGTCCACAGCCACATCAAATACTTCGCCTTGGACTACACGTACCAACTTCCCTTGGGCCTGTTGGATTTGGTAATGCAGCCCGCGCAATACACACTTTGCCGATCGCGAATGGTTGTCCTGGACAAATTGCACAGGGCGACCGATAGCACTTTCAAACTGTTGGTGATTGAAGCTTTCGAAGAAAAAACCCCGATCGTCGCCGAATACCTTGGGTTCAAATAGCACTACTTCAGCAATAGCTAATGGCGTTGCTTTCATTAGTAAATGGTCTCGCTCAACAGCCGCTTGAGGTATTGCCCGTAACCGTTTTTGGCCAGTGGAGCCGCCAGACGTTCAAGTTGCTCAGCATCGATCCACTTCTGACGGAACGCAATTTCTTCAGGGCAGGCAACTTTAAGACCCTGGCGATGCTCCAGAGTGGCGATAAAGTGACTTGCTTCAAGAAGAGACTCGTGGGTACCGGTGTCCAGCCAGGCGTAACCCCGCCCCATGATCTCGACAGAAAGACTGCCTCGCTCCATGTAAACGCGATTGAGGTCTGTGATCTCCAGCTCGCCACGAGGCGAAGGCTTGATGCTTTTGGCAATATCAACTACTTGCTGATCATAGAAATACAGCCCGGTGACCGCGTAGTTCGATTTCGGCTTGAGCGGTTTCTCTTCCAGGCTCATTGCCTTGCCCTGCTTATCGAACTCCACCACGCCATAGCGCTCCGGATCGTTCACGTGATAAGCAAAAACGCTCGCGCCTTCCTCGCGGACCATTGCACTTTTGAGCAACTGATCAAAATGATGACCGTGATAAATATTGTCACCCAGCACCAGGGCAGATAAATCATTACCGATGAAGTCTTCGCCAATGATGAATGCCTGCGCCAAGCCATCCGGTGAAGCCTGCACGGCATACGAAATGTTCAAGCCCCACTTGCTGCCATCACCTAAAAGCTGCTCGAAGCGCGGGGTGTCCTGCGGCGTGGAGATGATCAGGATGTCGCGAATCCCCGCCAGCATCAGCGTGGTCAGCGGGTAATAGATCATCGGCTTGTCATAGACCGGCAGCAATTGCTTGGAAATCGCCAAGGTTGCAGGATGCAGACGGGTGCCTGAACCGCCGGCCAAAATAATGCCTTTACGTTTTTGCATGTTCATTTCTCTAGAATTTCTACGAGCATCCGTGCCACGCCGTCCTGCCATTGAGGCAAGCGCAGTGAGAAGGCATTCTGCAGTTTTTGAGTGTTGAGTCGGGAGTTGCCGGGGCGCTTGGCGGGCGTGGGGTACGCGGCGGTGGTGATCGCGTCTACGTTTGCCGGTTCGACCTTGAGCTGCACGCCGGCCGCTTGCGCCTGTTCGAGCACGAAACGGGCATAACGGTGCCAGGTGGTCTCGCCCGCTGCTGCCAAGTGATAAACCCCGCTCAGTTGCGGGTTCACACCGAGCGTGCGGATAGCGTGGGCGGTGATGTCGGCCAGCAGGTCAGCGCCGGTCGGCGTGCCAAACTGGTCGTCAATCACGTTCAGGCTGTCGCGCTCGCTGGCCAGGCGCAGCATGGTCTTGGCGAAGTTGTTGCCGCGCGCGGCATAGACCCAGCTGGTACGCAAGATCAGGTGCGCGCAACCACTGGCCTGAATGGCCTGCTCGCCTTGCAGCTTGGTCGAACCGTAGACGCTCAGCGGGCCGACCGGGTCGCTTTCCAGCCACGGCGTGTGGCCGGTGCCGGCGAACACGTAGTCGGTGGAATAGTGCACCAGCAACGCATTCAGCTTCAGCGCCTCGGCGGCCAGCACTGCCGGGGCTTCTGCGTTCACACGCAGGGCTTGGGCGGGCTCGCTCTCGGCTTTGTCGACGGCGGTGTAGGCAGCGGCGTTGACAATTACGTCAGGCGCGAAGCGCTGCACGGTCGCGGCCAAACCTTGCAGGTCGTTGAGGTCGCCGCAGTAGTCCTGGCTTTTGGAGTCGAGCGCAAGCACTTGGCCCAAAGGGGCCAAGCTGCGTTGGAGTTCCCATCCCACTTGGCCATTTTTGCCAAGCAGAAGGATCTTCATGCCGTACGCTCGGCGTAGTTCTTTTCAACCCACTCGCGGTACGAGCCGGATTGGATATTGCTGACCCAACCCTGGTTATCCAAGTACCACTCGACGGTCTTGCGGATACCGGTTTCGAATGTTTCAGCCGGCTTCCAGCCCAACTCACGCTCCAGTTTGCGCGCGTCGATGGCATAGCGGCGGTCATGGCCCGGGCGATCCGTCACGTAAGCGATCTGATCGCTGTAAGGCTTGCCGTCCGCTTGAGGGCGCAGTTCGTCGAGCAGCGCACACACGGTGTGGACGATATCCAGGTTCGGCTTCTCGTTCCAGCCACCGACGTTGTAGACCTCGCCCACAGTGCCGGCTTCCAGTACACGACGGATGGCGCTGCAGTGGTCTTTCACGTACAGCCAGTCACGAATTTGCTGGCCATCGCCGTACACAGGCAGCGCTTTACCCGCCAGTGCGTTGACGATCATCAGCGGAATCAGTTTTTCCGGGAAATGGTACGGACCATAGTTGTTCGAGCAGTTGGTCGTCAGCACCGGCAGACCATAGGTATGGTGATAGGCGCGGACCAGGTGATCGCTCGCGGCCTTACTCGCCGAGTACGGGCTGTTTGGCTCGTACTGGTGAGTTTCGGTAAACGCGGGGTCGTCCTTGGCCAGGGAGCCGTAGACTTCGTCAGTCGACACGTGCAGGAAACGGAAGGACTGCTGCGCTTCGCCTTCCAGGCCTTTCCAGTAGGCACGTACCGCTTCCAGCAGACGGAAAGTACCGACGACGTTAGTCTCGATAAAGTCTTCCGGGCCATGGATAGAACGGTCGACGTGCGACTCGGCAGCGAAGTTCAGGATCGCGCGTGGCTGGTGCTCAGCGAGCAAACGCTGCACCAGTTCGGTATCGGCGATATCGCCCTGTACGAACACATGGCGCTTGTCACCCTCGAGCGAGACGAGGTTCTCCAGGTTGCCAGCGTACGTCAGCTTATCCAGGTTAATGACCGGCTCATCTGTCTGAGCTACCCAGTCCAATACGAAGTTTGCACCGATAAAGCCAGCACCGCCGGTTACTAAGATAGTCATTGAGTCAGATCTTTTTCAGTAGTGTTGCAAAAATTAGCCCGAGGTTCCCCATGAACGTCTGCCGATATAAACCGGCAGACCAGAACCCCAGCACTCGTCTAAATAACGTTTGACTCCGTGCGCTTTTAAAGCGTGCGAGGGTCGTTCGATGCTCTTCGCAAAGACGATGCTCCATGGCTTCGAGTGCTCGAATATTCTGTTCGTTCCACTCGTAAAAACGTCCTTGAAAGATCATCCGCAGCCGAACCAGACGCGCTGCCCAGCTGGAGTTGCTGCCAATCAGATTTTCATCATGCTGACGGTACTGCATTCTAGGCACAGCATCGTAGTGAACGACACCTCCCGCGCCTGTAACGAGTTGATACGCCCACCAATCATGGGAGGGCACAATGACATCCGCACCTGCCTCGATGATCAGTTCGCGCGCGGCTTGGTTGAAAACCATGGTATTGCCGCCCGCAATGCTCTGGACCAATGCATTCGAGAAATGTGGAGGTAGCGCGAAAAGGGGAGAAAAACCAAGCGCAGTGCCCGAATCGCCGACCAACTTAGTCCGGCCGCAATAAAGTGCTGGCACATTCGAAGGCTGGTTTTGCAACCAGTCGACAGCCACCTGCAGTTTCTCATCGTTCCAGATATCGTCCTGATCACACCAGGCAAAATAATCCGCCTGAATCTCAGAACGACAAGTCAACGAGAGGAAATTTGCCACGAAGCCTTTCTGAGGGCCAGATACCACACTCAAACGATCGCTGCCCCAACGATTACAGTACTGCTGAAAAATCGCTGGCGAGCCATCTTTGGAACCATCATCGGAGATGAATAATCTCCAGCCATGGTGACTCTGCCGCTCAATGGAGTCGAGCTGTTCCGCAAGAAACGTCTCACCATTGTACGAGCACATCAGCACCGCAACGTTCGCCAAGCTAACGTCATTCGGGAGAGTATTAGAAAGACTGCGCGATGCGAATATAGACACAATATCCCTTTGCGAGCGTACTACATATCCTGCAGGGAGGTAGGATATAGGCCACAATAAGGTCGGAATTATTACAGGATTGGCCTGTAAGAGCAATCTTACTTGTGACCGATGGTCGACCACACAGGGCTCACCAAACGCTCTAAAGCGAGGCGTTGCACCTGTTAGGTGCAACGGGCAATTAGTCGCACGCTTATGGAACAATTAACTTGACCAGTTACAGTCAGCTCAGCGCCTTATTCAGCGCCTACGAAACACAAACCCCAAGCCGACAATGATCAACCCCATCCCCAGCACGCTCAACAGCGCAAGCCGATTGCCAAAGATCAGGTAATCCATCACCGCCGTCACCGCCGGCACCAGGTAAAACAGGCTGGTGACATTCACCAGATTGCCACGCGCGATCAGTCGATACAGCAGCAACGTCGCCAGCAACGACACCACCAACCCCATCCACAGCACCGGCAGGTAAAAGCTCGCGCTTTGCTCAAAGTGGAACGGCTGGAATGGCACAAACACCGCGCACAGCAGCAGCCCTGCCACGTACTGCACCGGCAGCGTGCCCAACGGGTTGTCGGTGATACGTTTTTGCATGATCGAACCCAGCGTCATGCTGGCCAGCGCCAGCAAGCCGAACAGCATCCCGGCCAGGGACATACCCGACAGCCCGATGCCCTGATAGACCACCATGATCAACCCCGCCAACCCCAGCCCAAGGCCGAACAACCGGCTTAACGAGCGCTGACGCTCCACCAGCACCACCGTGAGGATCGGCTGCACCCCCATGATGGTGGCCATCATTCCTGGCGTGACTCTGAGGTCCAGGGCCAGCAGATAGAAAATCTGATACGCGCCCAACAACACCAGGCCGGTCGCCGCCGCGTACAGCATGGGTTTGCCGGTGCGCGGCAGTTTCAGCTTGAGGATCGGCACCAGGATCACCAAGCCCGCCAGGGCGATGGCAAAACGGATCAATAAGAAGGCAAAGGGTGAAGCATGAGCCAGGCCCCACTTGGAGAAAATCGCCCCGCTACTCCACAGCAGGACAAACAGGCTCGTCGAGGCCGCCGCGGCCGCGGATTGTTTCGAAAAAACAGACATGGTTACCACCTGTCATCAGGCAAAAAAAGCCGATTCAGCAGACGCTGAGATTCAATAGGTTTTTTCAGGCGGGCAGACGGGAGCAGCGTTTCGCTGATCAGCCCGTAATGCCAACACCCGGCGGTGATACGACTGCGTACACCGGCGTGCTACTGACAGGTGGGGGATAGTGACTGATCTGCGCAGGCTGCTTATTCGCGCACGGCACGACCACAGCGTTGACCGCTGAATCGACTACCGCTATGCGCTGGGAAGCTGGCATGTGCTGATCTTTTTGAAAGGATTAAGGCCGGCAAACTATAACCAGCCGCCAACCGGTTTTGCAATCACTTCACCCAGGCGTTTTGCGTGGAAGAGTTTTCATGCCTGCAACGAAAACCGGTCGTTATAATGCTGGCCGGTTTTTTTCAAGGATTTCACATGATTGCTCTGCCCTGGCTGTACCTGGTGCTTCTTTCCATTGGCTATGTACTGGCCTTGACCTACGGGCAGTTGGGCATGCTGGCGGCGGTCTCCGTGGTCATGCTGCTGATCGCGGGTTACGCCGTTCGCCAGCAACGCAACCCGTGGGCGCGTTACCTCGGGCACGGCTTGTTTATCGTGCTGGCGCTGGGCCTGGCGATGCATTGGTTGCCAGGCTTCTATAACGGCCGTGGCATCGCACCTCAACGCTTAACGCCTGATTCGGTGCCCTTCTCGATGTACCTCAACCAGGACAAACCGTTGATCGGCTTCTGGCTGCTGCTGGCCTGCCCCTGGATCGTGGCGCGCAGGTCCTTGCGCCTGTCGATATGCGTGACGGCGCTGGCGTTGACCCTGACGGCAGTCGCAGCGTTGGGCGGCGCCATGGCGCTGGGGATGATCAGTTGGGCACCCAAATGGCCGGAACAAGCGTGGCTGTGGGTATTGAACAACCTGCTGTTGGTGACCTTGATTGAAGAGGCGCTATTTCGTGGCTACATCCAGGGCGGCCTCAGCGAGCGCTTCAAACACCTGCCTTACGGCGAAAACGTGGCACTGCTGCTGGCCTCGCTGCTATTCGGTTTGGTGCACCTGGGCGCAGGTTGGCATTGGGTATTGCTGGCAAGCATCGCGGGTGTCGGTTATGGCTTGGCGTATCGCTTTGGTGGGTTGGGCGCTGCAATCGCCACGCACTTTGGGCTGAACCTGCTTCACTTCGGGTTGTTCACCTACCCGATGCTGGCCGGCTGATTATTGCAAAAATAAGTTAAATAAAAGCCCGCAAGCGCCGATAACCCCTGAAAGCCTTGCGGATTGAACAACCATGCGTAATAACCAGCCCGTTACCCAGCGCGAACGTACCTTCCCCGCTCAGCAACGGTTGATCTCCACCACAGACGCCAAAGGTGTGATTACCTACTGCAACGACGCTTTCGTCGAAATCAGTGGGTTCACCCGCGACGAACTGGTCCGAGCGCCGCACAACCTAGTGCGTCACCCGGATGTACCGCCTGCGGTGTTCGCGCACATGTGGTCCACGCTCAAACAAGGCTTGCCATGGATGGGCATCGTCAAGAACCGCTGCAAGACCGGCGATCACTACTGGGTTAACGCCTATGTGACGCCAGTCTTCGATGGCAACCAGGTGATCGGTTACGAATCGGTGCGCATCAAGCCCACCGCCGAGCAGATCCGCCGGGCCGAAGCGCTCTATCAACGCATCAACCAGGGCAAGTCGGCCGTGCCGCAGCGCGACAAGTGGCTGCCGGTGTTGCAGGACTGGCTGCCGTTTATCCTGGTCAGCCAGCTGAGCTTCATGATCGGTGCATCGCTCAATTCCCACTGGGGTTTTGCCCTGGCGGCGGGTTTGTCGGTGCCACTGGGTCTGCTGGGGCTGAGCTGGCAGCAGCGTGGCCTCAAGCGTTTGCTGCGTTTGGCTGAGCAGACCACGTCTGACCCGCTGATCGCGCAGATGTACACCGACAGCCGTGGCGCGCAGGCGCGGCTGGAGATGTCGATCCTCAGCCAGGAAGCGCGCCTGAAGACCTGTCTGACCCGCTTGCAAGACACGGCTGAACACCTCAACGACCAAGCGGCGCAGTCCAACACCCTGGCGCATAAAAGCTCCAGCGGCCTGGAACGCCAGCGTGTCGAGACCGAACAGGTGGCCACGGCGGTCAACCAGATGGCCGCGACCACTCAGGAAGTCGCCAGCCATGTGCAGCGCACGGCGGATGCTACCCAGGAAGCCAACCGCCTGACCGGTCGCGGCCGCGACATCGCCGGGGAAACCCGCGAGGCGATCCAGCGTCTGTCGGTGGCTGTGGGCGAGACGGGTGCAACCGTGACCCAACTGGCCAAGGACAGCGATGAAATCGGCGGCGTCGTCGATGTGATCAAAGGCATTGCCGACCAGACCAACCTGCTGGCACTGAACGCAGCCATCGAAGCGGCGCGTGCCGGTGAGATGGGCCGAGGTTTTGCGGTGGTGGCCGACGAAGTTCGCCAACTGGCGCAGCGCACGGCGGAGTCCACCGGGCAGATCCATACGCTGATCGCCAAGCTGCAACACACCGCAGCGGCGGCCGTGCAAACCATGGACGCGGGGCATCGCCAGGCCGAAGAAGGGGTGGCGCGGGTGATGGAGGCGGATCAGGCGCTGGTGGGCATCAGTGAGGCGGTGGCCAATATCACCGACATGACCACGCAGATTGCAGCCGCGACCGAAGAACAGAGCGCAGTGGCCGAAGAGATCAGCCGTAACATCAGCACGATTGCGCTGTTGGCGGATCAGACCTCGGAACAGGCCATGAACTCGGCGCAATTGAGTGAAGAGCTGACGCATACGGCGAATACCCAGTATTCGCTGGTAGAGCGTTTTAACCGGTAGAACCTTGTGGCGAGGGAGCTTGCTCCCGCTGGAGGGCGAAGCGCTCCCAAGATTTTGGGGCCGCTTCGCAGCCCAGCGGGAGCAAGCTCCCTCGCCACGGTTTCAGTGAACGCCCAAAAACTCAGCCACCTTCACCGCAGCCGCCTCCAAATGCTGCTCATGACTAAGACCCGAAGCCTTCAACGGCTTCAAATCATGATCCCCCGCCACCAGCCACAACACTTCGATGCTCGGCGACAGCGCATACCCTTCCACCGCCGCCCGGTTACCCAGCGCATCGCGCTCGCCCTGCACAATCAACGTCGGCGTCTTCAGGCCGGCCAGATGCTCAACCCTTGGTTTCTCCGGTTTGCCCACCGCATAAAACGGATAGCCCAGACACACCAACCCATCCGCACCCAGTTCATCCGCCAACAAACTGGCCATGCGCCCACCCATGGATTTGCCGCCAACCGCCAATTTCCCAGCGACATGACGTCGCACCTCGGCATACACCTCACGCCAGCATTCAAGCAGTTTCGGTGCCGGGTTCGGCGGGCGCTTGCCGCCGTCCAAACGGCGCTGGGCCATGTACGGAAATTCAAAGCGCAACACGTTCACGCCATGCCCGGCAAGGCGTGCAGCCATATCGTTCATGAAGGATGAGTCCATCGGGGCGCCAGCCCCGTGGGCCAGGATCAGCGTCACAGGTATACGTGCGCTAGCCACGGTCGCTGCATCCCACAACCAGCCGCGCTCGCGCACACACTGCGCCCATTGATCCCCGTCAATACTGGCCTTGTGCTCTTTGCCCATGCTTGCCTCGCTTTTTAGTCTGCCTATAACTCCAGCCCAAGTGCCGCATTTGCTTGGGTTGAACCGTGGATGGGGAACCATGAACACTACTTTAAGTACCGCCTATAACTACAAGGTGGTCCGCCAATTCGCCATTATGACGGTGGTGTGGGGCATCGTCGGCATGGGGCTCGGGGTTTTTCTCGCCGCCCAATTGGTATGGCCTGCGCTCAACTTCGATTTACCCTGGACCAGCTTCGGCCGTTTGCGCCCGCTGCACACCAACGCGGTGATCTTTGCCTTTGGTGGCTGCGCACTGTTCGCCAGCTCGTTTTACTCGGTGCAACGCACCTGCCAAACCCAACTGTTCGCGCCGAAAATTGCCGCGTTCTGCTTCTGGGGCTGGCAGCTTGTAATTGTACTGGCCGCTATCAGCCTGCCACTGGGCTACACCACCTCCAAGGAATACGCCGAGCTGGAATGGCCGATCGCCATTCTTATCGCCGTCGTCTGGGTTGCCTACGGTGTAGTGTTCTTCGGCACCGTGATGAAGCGCAAAACCAAGCACATCTATGTCGGCAACTGGTTCTTCGGTGCGTTCATCATCACCGTGGCCATTCTGCACATCGTCAACCACGCGTCCTTGCCAGTGAGCTGGACCAAGTCCTATTCGGCCTACGGCGGTGCGACGGATGCGATGGTGCAGTGGTGGTACGGGCACAACGCGGTAGGCTTTTTCCTCACCGCAGGTTTCCTGGGGATGATGTACTACTTCGTGCCCAAGCAGGCCGAACGTCCGGTGTATTCCTATCGTTTGTCCATCGTGCACTTCTGGGCGCTGATCACCCTGTACATCTGGGCCGGTCCCCACCACTTGCACTACACCGCGCTGCCGGACTGGGCACAGTCGCTGGGCATGGTGATGTCGCTGGTACTGCTGGCACCCAGCTGGGGCGGCATGATCAACGGCATGATGACCCTCTCGGGCGCCTGGCATAAGTTGCGCAGCGACCCGATCCTGCGCTTCCTCGTAGTCTCCCTGGCCTTCTACGGCATGTCGACCTTCGAAGGGCCGATGATGGCCATCAAGACGGTCAACGCCCTCTCCCACTACACCGACTGGACCATCGGCCACGTACACGCCGGGGCGCTGGGTTGGGTGGCGATGATTTCCATCGGCGCGCTGTACCACATGATCCCGAAAGTCTTCGGCCGCGAGCAGATGTACAGCCTTGGCCTGATCAACGCGCACTTCTGGCTGGCCACCATCGGCACCGTGCTCTACATCGCCTCGATGTGGGTCAACGGCATCGCCCAGGGCCTGATGTGGCGTGCAGTCAACGAAGACGGCACCTTGACCTACTCCTTCGTCGAAACCCTGGTGGCCAGCCACCCTGGCTTCATCGTGCGGCTGGTGGGCGGTGCGATCTTCCTCAGCGGCATGTTGCTGATGGCTTACAACACCTGGCGCACCGTGCGTTCGGCGCAACCCGTCGAAGCCACTGCCACTGCGCAACTGGCCTGAGGAGTCGATGATGAAACACGAAACGATTGAAAAAAACGTCGGCCTGCTGATGCTGCTGATGGTGCTTGCCGTAAGCATCGGCGGCCTGACCCAGATCGTCCCGCTGTTCTTCCAGGACGTGACCAACAAACCGGTGGAAGGCATGAAGCCCTACACCGCGCTGCAGTTGGAAGGTCGCGATATCTATATCCGCGAAGGCTGTGTGCAGTGCCACTCGCAGATGATTCGCCCGTTCCGCGCCGAAACCGAACGCTACGGCCACTACTCGGTAGCGGGCGAAAGCGTGTGGGACCACCCGTTCCTGTGGGGTTCCAAGCGCACCGGGCCGGACCTGGCACGCGTCGGCGCACGCTACTCGGACGACTGGCACCGCGCGCACTTGTACAACCCGCGCAACGTGGTGCCGGAGTCGAAAATGCCGGCCTACCCGTGGCTGGTCACCGCGCCGGTCGACAGCAGCCACACCGAGACCAAGTTGAAAGTGATGCGCACCCTCGGCGTGCCCTACACCGACGACGACATCAGTGGCGCCGTCGCCAGCCTCAAGGGCAAGACCGAGATGGACGCGCTGGTTTCGTACCTGCAAGTGCTCGGCACTGCCATCAAGAGCAAGAGGTGAGCCATGGGATTTGAATTCGATGCGGGCACGATCCGCGGCCTTGGCACGCTGGTGGTCGCCATCGCCTTTATCGGCCTGTCGCTGTGGGTGTTCAACAACCGGCGCAACGCGGACTTCGAGCAGGCCCGCCTGCTGCCGTTTGCCGATGAACCTTCCCCGTCCGACGCTCAAGAAGAGCCTGCAACAAGGAGCACCCAGCCATGACTACCTTCTGGAGTACATGGATCTGCGTATTGACCCTCGGCAGCCTGATCGGGCTGACCTGGCTGTTGGTCGGCACCCGCAAGGGCGAAACCAAAGGCAGCGTGGACCAGACCATGGGCCACGCCTTCGACGGCATCGAGGAATACGACAACCCGCTGCCCCAGTGGTGGTTCATGCTGTTCGCCGGCACCCTGGTGTTTGCGGTCGGCTACCTGATCCTCTACCCAGGCCTGGGCAACTGGAAAGGCGTATTGCCGGGTTATGAAGACGGCTGGACCCAGACCAAGGAATGGGACAAGGAAATGGCCAGGGCGGACGCCAAGTTCGGGCCGATCTTCGCCAAATTCTCGGCCATGCCGGTGGAAGAAGTGGCCAAAGACCCGCAGGCGCTGAAAATGGGTGGGCGCCTGTTCGCCTCCAACTGCGCGGTGTGCCACGGCTCGGATGCCAAGGGCGCGTATGGTTTCCCGAACCTGGCGGACAACCTCTGGCGCTGGGGCGGCTCGGCTGAAGCGATCAAGGCCACGATCATGAGCGGGCGGCACGCGGCAATGCCGGCCTGGGGTGAAATCCTCGGTGAGGACGGCGTTAAGAACGTCGCCGCTTATGTGCGGCATGACCTGGCCAAGCTGCCTTTGCCGGCCGACAACACTGCTGACCTAGTGGCCGGCCAAGCCGCGTTCAACACCACCTGCGTGGCGTGCCACGGCCCACAAGGCCACGGCATGGAAGCCATGGGCGCGCCGAACCTGACCGAGCCCGCCGGCTTCATCTACGGCACCAGCCTGGCCCAGTTGCAGCAGACCATCCGCCATGGTCGCCAAGGGCAGATGCCGGCGCAGGATGTACTGCAAGGCAATGACAAGGTGCACCTGCTGGCGGCCTATGTGTACAGCCTGTCCCACACCGCTGATGGCGCAACGCCAGAAAGCCAACCTGAGTAACTGCTGACTGCCTCCCCTGATCAGGGGAGGCCCGCTTAACTCTGGCGAGGGAGCTTGCTCCCGCTGGGCTGCGAAGCGGCCCCAAAATCCTGGAAGCGCTACGCACTCCAGCGGGAGCAAGCTCCCTCGCCACAGGTTCAGCGTTCGTTCTCGAAATTACGCGACCAAGTGTCGCACCCTTCCCAAGTCCAACTTTCCCCTCCTCACTTTCGGGTCTACGCTTGTTCCCACAGTGGACCAATCCTGGCCTACGCGACGGTATCCGTTGCGCCCCTTAAAATTCCTGTCCACTTGATCAGCTTTCCATTTCCGATTTTGTCCCTACGCAAAACATGGAAAGGGCGCAGAATCTGGCTCGGAACGCATTGATACAGGTCAGTCATTGCGTTGCAATGGCCCCTCGCTTTCTACATACTTGCGGCCGATTTTACCTATAAAAAAACCTAAACCGTGGAACCTTAGAATGAGCACAGCAATCAGTCCGACTGCTTATAACTATAAGGTCGTCCGCCAGTTCGCCATCATGACGGTGGTCTGGGGGATCCTTGGCATGGGGCTCGGGGTGTTTATCGCCTCGCAACTGGTGTGGCCGGAATTGAATTTCGGTTTGCCCTGGACGACCTTCGGCCGCCTGCGCCCGCTGCACACCAACCTGGTGATTTTCGCCTTCGGTGGTTGTGCGTTATTTGCCACTTCCTACTATGTCGTGCAGCGCACCTGCCAGACGCGACTGATCTCCGATGGCCTCGCCGCCTTCACCTTCTGGGGCTGGCAAGCCGTGATCCTCGGCGCCATCATCACCCTGCCGCTGGGCTACACCACCACCAAGGAATACGCCGAGCTGGAATGGCCGATCGCGATTTTGCTCGCCATCGTCTGGGTGACCTACGCCGTGGTGTTCTTCGGCACCATCGTCAAGCGCAAGACCAAGCACATCTATGTGGGCAACTGGTTCTACGGTGCCTTCATCCTGGTGACGGCGATGCTGCACATCGTCAACCACGCATCCTTGCCGGTGAGCTGGTTCAAGTCCTACTCGGCCTATGCCGGGGCGACTGACGCGATGATCCAATGGTGGTACGGCCACAACGCCGTGGGGTTCTTCCTCACCACCGGTTTCCTGGGGATGATGTACTACTTCGTGCCCAAGCAGGCCGAACGCCCGATCTACTCGTATCGCCTGTCCATCGTGCACTTCTGGGCGCTGATCACCCTGTACATCTGGGCAGGTCCGCACCACTTGCACTACACCGCACTGCCGGACTGGGCGCAGTCGTTGGGCATGGCCATGTCGATCATCCTGCTGGCGCCCAGCTGGGGCGGCATGATCAACGGCATGATGACGCTGTCGGGCGCCTGGCATAAATTGCGCACCGACCCGATCCTGCGCTTTCTGGTGGTATCGCTGGCGTTCTACGGCATGTCGACCTTCGAAGGGCCGATGATGGCCATCAAGACGGTCAACTCGCTGTCCCACTACACCGACTGGACCATTGGCCACGTACACGCCGGCGCGCTCGGCTGGGTGGCGATGATCTCCATCGGCGCGCTGTACCACATGATCCCCAAACTGTTCGGCCGTGTGCAGATGCACAGTGTCGGGCTGATCAACGCGCACTTCTGGCTGGCCACCATCGGCACCGTGCTCTACATCGCCTCGATGTGGGTCAACGGCATCACCCAAGGCCTGATGTGGCGCGCCATCAACGATGACGGCACCCTCACCTACTCCTTCGTCGAAGCGCTGCAAGCCAGCCATCCGGGTTACATCGTGCGCGCCCTGGGCGGTGCATTCTTTGCCTCCGGCATGTTCCTGATGGCCTACAACGTCTGGCGCACCGTGCGTGCCTCCGACCCGGTAGAAGCCGAAGCCGCCGCCAAGATCGCCGTTGTGGGAGCTCACTGATGAAGCATGAAGTAGTCGAGAAGAATATCGGCCTGCTGGCCTTCTTCATGGTCATCGCCGTGAGTATCGGCGGCCTGACCCAGATCGTTCCGTTGTTTTTCCAGGACGTGACCAACAAGCCGGTCGAAGGCATGAAGCCGCGTACCGCCCTTGAAGTCGAAGGCCGCGACGTCTACATCGCCAACGGCTGTGTGGGTTGCCACTCGCAGATGATCCGTCCGTTCCGCGCCGAAACCGAACGTTACGGCCACTACTCGGTGGCCGGTGAAAGCGTGTGGGACCACCCATTCCTGTGGGGTTCCAAACGTACCGGCCCGGACCTCGCCCGTGTTGGCGGGCGGTACTCCGATGACTGGCAGCGTGCGCACTTGTACAACCCGCGCAACGTGGTACCTGAGTCGAAAATGCCGGCGTACCCGTTCCTGGTGGAAAACAAGCTCGACGGCAAGGACACCGCCAAGAAGCTCGAAGTCTTGCGCACCCTGGGCGTGCCCTACACCGATGAAGACATCGCCGGTGCAGCCGCTGCTGTGAAGGGCAAGACCGAAATGGACGCATTGGTGGCCTACCTGCAAGGCCTTGGCACCATCATCAAAAGCAAACGGTGATCTTCATGGATATCGGGATGATTCGTGGCCTGGGCACCGTTGTAGTGATGGTGGCCTTTGTCGGCCTGGCGCTGTGGGTGTTCAGCCCGCGCCGCAAGTCGGAGTTTGACGACGCGACCATGCTGCCCTTTGCAGATGATCCCGAAGCCATCAAGCACGTCGAGCAAGCTTCTAGGAGTAACAAAGAATGACTACGTTCTGGAGTCTGTACGTCACAGTCCTCAGTCTGGGTACCATTTTCGCCCTGACCTGGCTGCTGCTGTCGACCCGCCGGGGCCAGCGCAGCGAGCAAACGGACGAGACCGTCGGCCACTCGTTCGACGGCATCGAGGAGTACGACAACCCGCTGCCAAAATGGTGGTTCATGCTGTTTGTCGGCACCATCATCTTCGCCCTCGGCTACCTGGCGTTGTACCCCGGCCTTGGCAACTGGAAAGGCCTGCTGCCGGGCTACAACTACCTCGACAACGACAAGCAAACCCCGTTCGCCAACGGCCAGACCGGCTGGACCGGCGTACACGAATGGGAAAAGGAGATGGCCAAGTCGGATGCCAAGTTCGGTCCGATCTTCGCCAAATTCGCCGCGATGCCGATTGAAGAAGTTGCCAAGGACCCGCAAGCCTTGAAGATGGGCGGCCGCCTGTTCGCCTCCAACTGCTCGGTGTGCCACGGCTCCGACGCCAAGGGCGCCTACGGCTTCCCCAACCTGACCGACGCCGACTGGCGCTGGGGCGGCGAGCCGGCCACCATCAAGGAAACCATCATGAAAGGCCGCCATGCGGTGATGCCGGCCTGGGCCGAGGTCATTGGCGAACAAGGCGTGGCCGACGTGGCGGGCTTTGTGGTGACTAACCTCGATGGCCGCAAACTGCCGGAAGGCGCCAAGGCCGACGTGGCCAACGGCGCGAAACTCTTTGCCGCCAACTGCGTGGCCTGCCACGGCCCGGCCGGTAAAGGCACGCCAGCAATGGGCGCGCCCGACCTGACGCATCCGGGTGCATTCATCTACGGTTCGAGCTTTGCGCAACTGCAGCAGACCATCCGTTACGGCCGTCAGGGCCAGATGCCGGCGCAGGAATTGCTGCAAGGCAATGACAAGGTGCACCTGCTGGCGGCGTATGTTTACAGCTTGTCCCATGGCGATGAGCCAGCCAGTCCGGAGTGATACGTTAAAATCACAAAAGCCCTGCCGATGTTGAATCCGCAGGGCTTTTTTGTATTGTGAGGATCAGGCACCCTCACGCAGCGGCCATATATGACTTATCGAGCTTCCGCGCCAGCTGTTGTTTCCTCATGCTCCCTCAACAACACGTCCATGTAGGCACGGATGTCCTGCCGGTCAAACTTGCCGTCGCGCTCGCCTTTGTCATCCATATCAATCGACGCGGTGAAACCGCCACGCTTGAGCACTTCCAAAGCGAGCACTTGGTCCGCCGAGGTAAATTTGTTTCCGGCCATACCCATGGCGATGTAACCCAAAAATTCTACCGTCAAAAAACCCCTGTTTTCAGGGTCTTCAAATCGCTCAAATTGGTTACCCAATAGCTTGCCCAGCTCATACCTGTCCATGTTGGCGTACACAGTGGACATCTCTCGCAGCGTTGCACGTGCATATTGGGCGTCTACAGCCGAAGGTGCTGAGGCGTTATAAGTTGGAAGCGTCGAAGAAATATTCAAGTTTTCATCTCATTAGTAGTAAGCAATCCCACACCCGACACGGGTGCTGGATGACGCATGAGTGTTCTATCTCAACGCCTCAGTTCCGCTCTCACATACGGACTTACACACTGCGTCACGCCGCCACACCTCTGGCCCGGACCGCCCTGTAGTGGGTGAGACAGATGTTCAGTCAGGCTGCGTTCCACTGATTAATCCCGAATGGACGCATGACCGCTGGTAACGACAAGCTTGATGCCTGTTATCGCCAAGTAGTAACGTAACTACATCGAACTCACCCAAGGGGAGTACCCCATGACCATCACCACCATTTCCAGTCGTGAATTCAATCAGGACACAAGCGGTGCCAAAAAAGCCGCCAATAAAGGCCCGGTTTTTATCACCGATCGCGGCAAGCCCGCCCATGTGCTGCTAAGCATTGAGGACTACCAGAAACTGACAGGTCTGAATGTCGACATCGTTGACCTGTTGGTGATGCCGGAAGCGGCCGAAATCGATTTCGAAACCGAACGTGCCGTGATCACTCACCGACCCGTGGACCTCTCTTGATGTATCTACTCGACACCAACGTAATCTCTGAACTGCGTAAACCCCACGCCGACGCCAGGGTAGTGGCCTGGGCAAAAAGTATTATCGCTGCGCGCATGTTCATCTCGGCCATTACGCTGAAGGAATTGGAAACCGCTGTACTGCGGATGGAACGCCGAGACCCGGTTCAGGGGAAAGCGTTACGGACATGGCTCAAACGCCATGTGATGCCAGCGTTCGATGCCAGGATATTGCCGGTTGATGCCGCCGTTGCGCTGCGTTGCGCGCATCTGCATGTGCCGGAGCAGGCCAACGAGAGTGACGCATTGATTGCCGCAACCGCTCTGGTGCATGGGCTCACCGTGGTGACGCGCAACGTCAGTGACTTCAAGTCCAGCGGGGTTCCATTGCTTAACCCATGGGACGAATGACCTGCTTACCGGCAAAAACCGGCCATACTTGCCAAGTCAATTGATCCAGATCACATATACCATCGATTGATATTCCCCAACGCGACCAAAGGTCGCACCCGTTAAGCAGCATCAGGGGCGTATCATTACGCCACTGCAACACCCCCAATTTGACCCCGGTTGGCACGTACTGGCCGAGGCAAATCTCCACCGCCGTGGGATGCAATGATGAGCAACCAAATACCGGTACATGACGTTAGCCCGCCTGCCAAAAACGCGAGCAGCTCTGACACCAAGACTGTCGATCTCTACGCCTCGCGCGAGAAAATCTACACCCGCGCCTTTACCGGCTTGTTCCGCAACTTGCGTATGGTTGGTGGCGCCGGTTTGTTCCTGCTCTACTTCGGCACCGTGTGGCTGAATTGGGGTGGCCACCAGGCGGTGTGGTGGAACCTGCCGGAACGTAAATTCTTCATTTTTGGTGCGACCTTCTGGCCTCAGGATTTCATCCTGCTCTCAGGTATCTTGATCGTCGCCGCGTTTGGCTTGTTCTTCATCACCGTGTACGCCGGGCGCGTGTGGTGCGGTTATACCTGCCCGCAAAGCGTGTGGACGTGGATCTTCATGTGGTGCGAAAAGGTCACCGAAGGCGACCGCAACCAGCGCATCAAACTCGACAAAGCGCCGATGAGCGCCAACAAATTCCTGCGCAAGTTCAGCAAACACACGCTGTGGCTGCTGATCGGCTTTGTCACCGGCATGACCTTCGTCGGCTACTTCTCGCCCATCCGCGAACTGGTGTTCGACTTCTTTACTGGCCAGGCCGATGGCTGGTCGTATTTCTGGGTCGGTTTTTTCACCCTGGCCACCTACGGCAACGCCGGCTGGTTGCGCGAACAGGTGTGCATCTACATGTGCCCGTATGCGCGCTTTCAAAGTGTGATGTTCGACAAAGACACCCTGATAGTGTCCTACGACCCGCGCCGTGGCGAAGTGCGTGGACCACGTAAAAAGGGCATCGACTACAAGGCTGAGGGCCTGGGCGATTGCATCGATTGCACGATGTGCGTGCAGGTGTGCCCCACCGGCATCGACATCCGCGATGGCCTGCAAATCGAGTGCATCGGCTGCGCCGCGTGCATCGACGCCTGCGACAACATCATGGACAAGATGGACTACCCACGCGGCCTGATCAGCTACACCACCGAGCACAACCTGTCCGGGCAGAAAACCCATAAACTGCGCCCGCGCCTGATCGGTTATGCCTTGGTGCTGCTGGCGATGATCGGCCTGTTGGCCGGCGCATTTTTCATGCGCTCGCTGGTCGGCTTCGACGTCAGCAAAGACCGCGTGCTCTACCGCGAAAACGCCGAAGGCCGCATCGAAAACGTCTACAGCCTGAAGATCATGAACA
Organism: Pseudomonas sp. ChxA; assembly: GCF_030263855.1. Classification (NCBI taxonomy): domain Bacteria; kingdom Pseudomonadati; phylum Pseudomonadota; class Gammaproteobacteria; order Pseudomonadales; family Pseudomonadaceae; genus Pseudomonas; species Pseudomonas sp. ChxA. The sequence goes on along the minus strand of NZ_JARPMK010000001.1, from coordinate 1,903,003 downwards.
AGGACCAGCGCGACCACACCTACGTGCTCGACGCCTCGGGCCTGCCCGACCTCAAGCTGCAAGGCCGGCGCGAAATCAAGGTTGCCGCCGGGGAAATCTTTACTATGCCGGTAGAGCTTTCCAGCGCACCCGAGCAGTTGCCGTCGAGCACCAACGAGGTCAAATTCATTCTCAAGGATGCCGATGACGACAGCGTCCACATTGAAGCCAAGAGCCGATTCATCGGCCCACAAGTCCGCTAATAAAAGAGAGCACAACAATGCCCGCAGCTACTGCCGCAAGCCCTTGGTACAAGCACCTCTGGCCCTGGATCATCATTGGAATCCTGGCCTGCTCGGTGACCTTGACCTTGTCCATGGTGACCATTGCGGTGAAGAACCCGGACAACCTGGTCAACGACAACTACTACGAGGCTGGCAAAGGCATCAACCGCTCCCTGGACCGTGAGCGGCTGGCCCAGACCCTGCAACTGCGCGGCAAATTGCACTTGGACGAGTTGACCGGTGAAGTCGAGTTGCAACTGACGGGCTACAGCAACCCGAACACTCTGGAACTGAACCTGATTTCCCCGACCCAGCCGGAAAAGGATCGCAAGATCAACCTGACCCGCAGTGACAGCGAACCTGGGCGCTACATCGGCCAGGTGACAGACAAAGTAGAGGGCCGGCGCTTCGTGGAATTGCTCGGCGTGGAGGGCGACAAGACCTGGCGCCTGTTCGAAGAAGAAGAGGTCAGCCACGACAAGGACTTGCTGCTGGGTGATGAACCGTTGCAGGGTGCCGAAGACCTGAAAAAGTAAAACCCTTGCGCTTCGCGCATCGCGGGCAAGCCCGCTCCCACAGTGGATCGCGGTCTCCTGTGGGAGCCGGGCTTGCCCGCGATGAGGCCCTCCCAGCCGATATAGATTTCACACCATGACCAGCCCAACCCCCTGCTACCACTGCGCCCTGCCCGTCCCGCCCGGCAGCCGGTTTACCGCCGACATCCTCGGCGAGCGCCGCGAACTGTGCTGCCCGGGCTGTCAGGCAGTGGCCGAGGCGATTGTGGCCGGCGGCTTGCAAAGCTATTACCAGCACCGCAGCGAAGCCTCGGCCAACCCCGAGGCGCTGCCGGTGCAACTGGTCGACGAACTGGCGCTGTACGACCGCGCCGACGTGCAAAAACCCTTTGTGCGCCATGAGGGCGAACTGGCTGAAACCACGCTGCTCATGGAAGGCATCAGCTGCGCCGCCTGCGGCTGGCTGATCGAGAAGCACCTGCGCAGCCTGCCCGCCGTCGCCGAGGCGCGCCTGAACCTGTCCAACCACCGCCTGCACGTGCGCTGGGCCGACGGCCAATTGCCGCTGAGCCAAGTGCTCAGCGAGCTGCGCCATATCGGCTATGCCGCCCACCCTTACCAGGCCGATCGCGCCGCCGAACAATTGGCCAGCGAAAACCGCCGAGCCCTGCGCCAACTGGGCGTGGCGGGGCTGCTGTGGTTCCAGGCGATGATGGCGACCATGGCGACCTGGCCGGAATTCAATATCGACCTGAGCCCGGAGCTGCACGTGATCCTGCGCTGGGTGGCGATGTTTCTGACCACACCCATCGTGTTCTACAGCTGTGCGCCGTTCTTCAAAGGCGCCCTGCGCGACCTGCGCACGCGCCACTTGACCATGGATGTGTCGGTGTCCCTGGCGATTGGCGGCGCGTACCTGGCGGGTATCTGGACCGCGATTACCGGTACGGGCGAGCTGTACTTCGACGCGGTGGGCATGTTTGCGCTGTTCCTGCTCGCCGGGCGCTACCTGGAGCGTCGGGCACGTGAGCGCACCGCCGCCGCTACCGCGCAGTTGGTCAACCTGCTGCCTGCTTCGTGCTTACGGCTTAAAGATGACGGCCAGAGCGAGCGCATCCTGCTCAGCGAATTGGCCGTGGGCGACCGCGTACTGGTGCATCCAGGCGCCGTGCTGCCGGCCGACGGGCTGATCCTTGATGGCCAGTCGAGCATTGATGAATCCCTGCTCACCGGCGAATACCTGCCGCAGCCGCGCAACGTCGGCGACGCGGTCACCGCCGGCACACTCAACGTCGAAGGTGCGCTGACCGTCGAGGTGCGCGCCTTGGGGCATGACACCCGCCTGTCTGCCATCGTGCGCCTGCTGGAACGGGCCCAGGCCGAGAAACCGCGCCTGGCGCAAATCGCCGACCGCGCTGCGCAATGGTTTCTGCTGTGCTCGCTGATCGCGGCCGCGCTGATCGGTTTGCTGTGGTGGGAGCTGGACGCGTCACGCGCATTCTGGATTGTGCTGGCGATGCTGGTGGCAACCTGCCCCTGCGCGTTGTCCCTGGCCACACCGACCGCCCTCACCGCGGCCACCGGCACGCTGCACAAACTCGGCTTGCTGCTGACCCGCGGCCATGTGCTGGAAGGCCTGAATCAGATCGACACGGTGATTTTCGACAAGACCGGCACCCTCACCGAAGGTCGCTTGGCCCTGCGCGCCATCCACCCCTTGAGCGCGCTGAACAGCGACGACTGCCTGGGCCTCGCCGCTGCGCTGGAAAACCGCTCCGAACACCCGATTGCGCGTGCCTTCGGGCGTGCACCGCTGGCCGCCGAGGAAGTCCTGAGCTTTCCCGGCCTGGGCCTGGAAGGTCGTGTAGGCGAGCGTCAATTGCGCATCGGCCAACCAGGTTTTGTATGCCAATTAAGCGGCTGCGCAATCCCCGCTTCGCCGCACGAAGCAGGCCAATGGCTGCTGCTGGGCGATGGCAACGGCGCGCTCGCCTGGTTCGTGCTCGACGACCGCCTGCGCAGCGATGCGCCCGCCCTGCTGGCCGCTTGCAAAGCGCGAGGCTGGCGCACGCTGCTGCTGTCGGGCGACAGCTCGCCGATGGTCGCCAGTGTCGCGCTGGAGCTTGGTATCGACGAGGCCAAAGGCGGCTTACGCCCCGACGACAAACTGCAGGTGCTGCAACAATTGCACCAGCAAGGCCGCAAGGTGCTGATGCTCGGCGACGGCGTCAACGATGTGCCCGTGCTCGCCGCCGCCGATATCAGCGTGGCGATGGGTTCGGCCACCGACCTGGCAAAAACCAGCGCCGATGCGGTGCTGCTGTCCAACCGCCTGGACGCGTTGGTGCAGGCGTTTACCCTGGCGCGACGTACACGGCGGGTTATCCTTGAAAACCTGCTGTGGGCCGGGCTGTACAATGGCCTTATGCTGCCGTTTGCCGCCCTCGGTTGGATCACTCCGATCTGGGCCGCGATCGGCATGTCGCTCAGTTCGTTGACCGTGGTGCTCAACGCCTTGCGCCTGACCCGCCTGCCAAGCCCGCAGGTCAACAGTGCCACCTTAGTCACCCGCCTGCTGCCGGCTTGAGCCGCGCGGGCCTGGAGTACAGATGCCAGCTCTCTACGTGATGATTCCGGCCGCGCTGCTGTTAGTCGGCGTGGCCATTTACATTTTCTTCTGGGCGGTGGACAGCGGCCAGTACGACGACCTCGACGGCCCGGCCCACAGCGTGCTGTTCGACGACCAGGACCCGAACCACCTGGCGGGCGTCGACGAAGCCAACCGGGCCGAGCAACCGCCCAAAGACCCACCCCATGCTTGAGCTGGCGCCACTGCTGGTCTCGGCCTTGATCCTTGGGCTGCTGGGCGGCGGCCATTGCCTGGGCATGTGCGGCGGGCTGATGGGCGCGCTGACGCTGGCAATCCCCAAAGAACAACGCAGCCGCCGTTTTCGCCTGCTGCTCGCCTATAACTTGGGGCGCATCCTCAGCTACGCCGCTGCCGGGTTACTGATCGGCCTGGCCGGCTGGGCTGTGGCCAACAGCCCGGCGGCGATGTTTATGCGCGTGCTCGCCGGGTTGTTGCTGATCAGCATGGGCTTGTACCTGGCCGGTTGGTGGAGCGGCCTCACCCGTATCGAAAGCCTCGGGCGCGGCCTGTGGCGCTACATACAGCCGGTCGCCACCCGTTTATTGCCGGTATCCAGCCTCCCACGCGCATTACTGCTGGGCGCGCTGTGGGGCTGGTTGCCGTGCGGGTTGGTCTACAGCACGCTGCTGTGGGCGGCGAGCCAGGGTAATGCGCTGGACAGTGCATTGCTGATGCTGGCCTTCGGGCTTGGAACTTGGCCAGTACTACTGGCGACTGGTCTGGCGGCAGAACGTGTCACTGCGGTGCTGCGCAAACGCAGCGTGCGTGTGGCCGGTGGCATGCTGGTTATGCTCTTCGGCGTTTGGACGTTGCCAGGCCCGCATCAACACTGGCTAATGGGCCATTAAAGCGCCATGTGGCATAGCGCCGCTCCCCGTTGATGCAAATCAAGATGGCACCTGCAGCGCACCCCTAGACTCGGCCCACTAGCCAATCCGGGGGACCGCCCGCATGCTCGACGCCATTCGTTGGGACACAGATCTGATTCACCGCTACGACTTGGCGGGGCCGCGCTACACGTCCTACCCCACCGCCGTACAATTCGACAGCCAGGTCGGCACCTTCGACCTGCTCCACGCCCTGCGCGACAGCCGCAAGGCCGTGCGGCCCTTGTCGCTGTATGTGCATGTGCCGTTTTGCGCAAACATCTGCTACTACTGCGCCTGCAACAAGGTCATCACCAAGGACCGTGGCCGTGCGCAGGCCTACCTGCAACGCCTGGAGCAGGAAATCCAGCTGGTGGCCTGCCATCTGGACCCGAAGCAGCCCGTGGAGCAACTGCACTTCGGCGGCGGCACCCCAACCTTTCTCAGCCACGACGAACTGCGCCAGGTGATGACCCGCCTGCGCCAGCACTTCAACTTGCTCGATGATGATTCCGGCGATTACGGCATCGAAATCGACCCGCGCGAAGCCGACTGGGCGACCATGGGACTGCTGCGTGAACTGGGCTTTAACCGCGTGAGCATCGGCCTGCAGGACCTGGACCCCGAGGTGCAGCGTGCGGTCAACCGCCTGCAAAGCCTGGAAGAAACCCGTGCGGTGATCGACGCCGCGCGTACCCTGCAATTTCGCTCGATCAATATCGACCTGATCTACGGACTGCCCAAGCAATCGCCGCTGAATTTTGCGCGCACCGTCGAAGAGGTGATCAACCTGCAACCGGATCGCCTGTCGGTGTTCAACTACGCGCACCTGCCCGAGCGCTTTATGCCGCAGCGGCGCATCAACACCGACGACTTGCCCTCGCCGGCAGAAAAACTGCTGATGCTGCAAACCACCATCGAGCAGTTGACCCGCGCAGGCTACCGCTACATCGGCATGGACCACTTTGCCCTGCCGGATGACGAACTGGCCGTGGCCCAGGAAGAAGGCACGCTGCAGCGTAACTTCCAGGGCTACACCACTCACGGGCATTGCGATTTGATTGGGCTGGGCGTGTCGGCGATCAGCCAGATCGGCGACCTGTATTGCCAGAACAGCAGCGACCTCAATCACTATCAGAACGCCCTGGCCGGCGCACAACTGGCCACCAGCCGCGGCCTGGTCTGCACCACAGACGACCGTTTGCGCCGCGAAGTGATTCAGCAATTGATCTGCAATTTCAGCCTGGCATTCGAGCGGATCGAACAGGCCTTCAACATCGATTTTCGCGGCTATTTCGACGAATTATGGCCACAGCTGGAGACAATGGCCGCTGACGGCCTGATCGAACTGGATGCGCACGGCCTTCGCGTTTTGCCGGCCGGGCGCTTACTGGTGCGCTCGGTGTGCATGGTGTTCGATGCCTACCTGGAGCACCAGAACAGGCAGCGATTCTCGCGGGTGATCTAAAGGCTTTATTTCGCCATCAGGCTCATAGCTTCCATCTGAGCCTCAGGCGACTCATCTTTCAGCGCCTTGCTCAGTTGCCCCTGAGCGGTCATTAAACCGGCCTGTATCGTCGCCACGTCGCCCTGCAAACCCGCCACCTTGGCTTGGCGTGCTTCCGGGCTCAGCGTGGTGTCATTCATGGCCGCCGTAAGCTGAGCCATCTTTTCGGCAAGCTGCTTTTTCAGTTCGCGGATCATCTTCAGCAACTGTTTGATGCTGTCTTTCAGATTGCTTTCATCAATATCGCTATTGGAGGACTTTTCAGCCGAGGCCATGCCCATGCCCGCACCGGAAATGACCACCTTCACACCTTCAGTGACCGTGGGTTCAGCCGCCTTGGTCTCGGTTGCCGCCTTGGCCGCAGCGTCTTTATCCCTGGCTGCATCGGCGGCCTTCCAAACTGACACCGCTGGCGAATTGATATGCGGGTTTTGGACTGTGCTGACTGACATGATCTGAGCTCCAGCTCATAGAGAGACACCTATGTATCGGCACCGATACACAGAGCTTTATACCGCTGCTGCTTTTTTGTACACGCTGGCCTCAGCCACCCTCGGTGCGTTACCCTTACGTCTTATGTGTGTTTTCCCACAAGGATTTAAGAAATGTCCGAGCCAGTTAAACTGCGCGCTCACAGCCAGGCTCACTGCAAGGATTGCAGCCTGGCCCCCCTCTGCCTGCCACTTTCGTTGAATTTGGAAGACATGGAAGCGCTGGACGAAATCGTTAAACGTGGTCGCCCGCTGAAAAAAGGCGAGTTTCTGTTTCGCCAGGGCGACAAATTCGATTCCGTTTATGCAGTACGTTCAGGCGCGTTGAAGACCTTCAGCCTCAGCGATAGCGGCGAAGAGCAGATCACCGGTTTCCACCTGCCCAGCGAGCTGGTCGGGTTGTCTGGCATGGACACCGAGATTCACCCAGTGTCGGCCCAGGCCCTGGAGACGACCTCGGTGTGCGAAATCCCCTTCGAGCGCCTGGATGAATTGGCTTTGCAGCTGCCGCAACTGCGCCGCCAGTTGATGCGGGTGATGAGCCGCGAGATCCGTGACGACCAACAGATGATGTTGTTACTGTCGAAGAAAACCGCCGACGAGCGCATCGCCACGTTTTTGGTCAACCTGTCGGCACGTTTCCGTGCCCGTGGGTTCTCGGCCAACCAGTTCCGCCTGAGCATGTCGCGCAACGAAATCGGCAATTACCTGGGCTTGGCGGTGGAAACCGTGTCCCGCGTGTTTACCCGTTTCCAGCAAAACGAGCTGATTGCCGCCGAAGGCAAGGAAGTGCATATCCTCGACCCGATCCAGCTGTGCGCGCTGGCCGGGGGCTCGCTGGAAGTCTGAGGCAGACGCTTGCGGCCGCGCCAATCGGCAAGGCCGCAGGTATACTTCGAGTCCGTTTTCCGCTCCCAGGACTCTTCGACGATGACCTTCGATTCGTTCGACATCAAATCCCTGATCCGCCCCGTCATCGACTTCCCCAAGCCTGGGGTGATCTTTCGTGACATTACCCCGTTGTTCCAATCGCCCCGCGCCCTGCGCCTGGTGGCCGACAGTTTTGCCCAGCGCTATGTCGAGGCCGACTTTACCCACATCGGCGCGATGGATGCCCGTGGCTTCCTGATCGGTTCGATCATCGCGTACCAGTTGAACAAACCGCTGATCCTGTTCCGCAAACAAGGCAAGCTGCCCGCTGACGTGCTGGCCGAGGGTTACCAGACCGAATACGGCGAAGCGTTTCTCGAAGTGCACGCCGACAGCCTGTGTGACGGCGACTCGGTGCTGATGTTCGATGACTTGATCGCCACTGGCGGCACCTTGATTGCTGCGGCTAACCTGGTGCGGCGCATGGGCGCGAAGATCTTCGAAGCGGCGGCGATCATTGACCTGCCGGAGCTGGGTGGTTCGCAGCGCCTGCAGGATATGGGCATTGCGACGTTTTGCCTGACGCAGTTTGGGTTGACCGAAGTTTAAAAGTTGCCTGGGCCGGCGCTATCGCAGGCAAGCCAGCTCCCACCTTTGACTGTGTTTGCAAATCAAAATGTGGGAGCTGGCTTGCCTGCGATAGCGCCTGAAAGAACACCACTAATCACAACCCCATCTGCTTGCTGATGATCTCGTTCATCACCTCACGAGTGCCCCCGCCGATAGACAAAATGCGGTTATCCCGATACAGCCGTTCCACCAGGCTGCCACGCATATAGCCCTGCCCACCCAGTATCTGCACCGCGTCATAGGTCACCCGATCAGCCGTATCAGTGGCCAGGTTCTTGGCCATGGAAATCTCCTTGATCACACTCTTGCCGGCCGCCATCTTGGCGGCCTGGCGGTAGGTGAACTCGCGGGAGACTTCCACTGCGGTGGCCATTTCCGCCAGCCGATGCTTGAGCACCTGGAATTTGCCGATAGGTTTGCCGAAGGCTTCGCGCTGGCTCGCCCACTTGAGGCTTTCTTCCAGGGCGAGCTGCGCGGTCATGTTCGCCATCAGCGCCAGCGCCAGGCGCTCGCTCTGGAAATTGCCCATGATGCAGGCAAAGCCCATGTTCTCGACGCCGATCAAGTTGCCTACCGGCACGCGGCAATCGTCGAAGAACAACTCAGCCGTGTCCGACGCCCACCAGCCCATTTTCTTCAACGGTTGGCCGACTGTGAAACCTGGCGTGTGCTTTTCGATCAGCAACAGGCTGATGCCGCCGAAGCCCGGCCCGCCGGTGCGTACGGCTACCGTATAGAAGTCGGCGCGGATGCCGCTGGTGATAAAGGTTTTGCTGCCGCTGACGCGGTAACAGTCGCCATCGCGAATGGCGCGGGTTTGCAGGTTCGCCACATCGGAGCCGCCGCCGGGTTCGGTGACGGCCAGGGCGATGATCTTCTCACCGACCAGCACTTGAGGCGCAACGCGTTCGCGCACCTCGGGGCGCGCCCACTTGACTACCGGCGGCAAGCCGATATCCAGCGAACCCAGGCCCGCGACCACGCCACCAGAACCGCAACGCATCAACTCTTCGCTGGCGGCGACCTTGGCGAACAGGTCGCCTTCGTGGCTGCCGCCCAGGCTTTCGGGGTAGCCGATGCCCAAGATCCCTGCCGCGCCCGCCTTGAGGTACAGCTCGCGGGGAAAGCTCTCCGCCTCCTCCCATTGCTCGATACCCGGCAACATCTCGCGCTCGACGAAACGCCGCACGCTGTCGCGGACCAATTGGTGGCTGGGGTCGAAGTAGTCCTGATAGGCAGACATCGGCAAGCTCCACGGTGAGGTGGAGAGAACTTACCAAGCGCTTGCTTGGTTATCAACATATCCCTGACAACACAAGCTACTGTGGGAGCTGGCTTGCCTGCGATGGCGATGGATCAGTGACATTGATGTCGCCTGACACTCCGCTATCGCAGGCAAGCCAGCTCCCACATTTTAAAGCGCGATCGGTTTGCGACCGGCAAAAGAGTGCGCCAGCGTGCCGCCATCCACCAACTCCAGCTCGCCACCCAACGGCACGCCATGGGCGATACGCGAGGTGATCAAACCTTTGTTGGTCAGCAACTGGGCGATGTAATGCGCGGTCGCCTCGCCTTCCACCGTTGGGTTGGTCGCCAGGATCACCTCGGTAAACGTGCCCTGCTCCTCAATGCGCGTCACCAGTTGCGGGATGCCGATGGCTTCCGGGCCCAGGCCATCGAGCGGCGAAAGGTGCCCTTTGAGCACGAAGTAGCGCCCGCGATAGCCGGTCTGCTCGACGGCGTACACGTCCATCGGCCCTTCAACGACGCACAGCAAGGTGTCGTCGCGACGTGGGTCGGCGCATTGCGGGCACAGATCTTCTTCGGTCAGTGTGCGGCACTGGCGGCAGTGGCCGACACCGGTCATGGCCTGGCTCAAGGCCTGGGCCAACCGCGTGCCGCCGCTGCGATCACGCTCGAGCAGTTGCAGCGCCATACGCTGGGCGGTTTTCTGGCCCACGCCCGGCAAAGTGCGCAGGGCGTCGATCAGTTGGCGAATAAGGGGGCTGAAGCTCATGGGCGAAGGGTCCGACAAAACAACGAGACGCGGTTTATACCCGCGCCTCGGATTAGCGTCAAATGCTCAATCCTGCGCGACGCGCACCACCAACTTGCCGAAGTTGCGCCCCTCGAGCAAACCGATAAAGGCTTCGGGTGCCTGTTCCAGGCCGTCGACCACGTCTTCGCGGAACTTGATCTTGCCGTCGCGCACCCACGGCGCCATGGCGCTGAGGAATTCAGGCTGGCGATCGCCATAGTCGTCGAACACGATAAAGCCCTGGATGCGCAGGCGCTTGGTCAACAAGGTGCGTTGCAGTGCCGGCAGCCGATCAGGACCGCTGGGGGCTTCATGGGCGTTGTAGCCGGCGATCAGGCCGCACAGCGGAATGCGCGCCTTGGGGTTGAGCAGCGGCAGCACTGCATCGAAAACTTTGCCGCCGACGTTTTCAAAGTAGATGTCCACGCCTTTGAAACAGGCCAACGCCAGCTCATGGGCAAAATCGGCGCTCTTGTGGTCGATACAGGCGTCAAAGCCCAGCTCATCGACCACATAACGGCACTTGTCCGCACCGCCGGCAATGCCCACCACGCGCAAGCCCTTGAGCTTGGCCACTTGCCCGACCACCGAACCCACCGCGCCAGAGGCAGCCGCCACCACCAGTGTTTCCCCAGCCTGAGGCTGGCCAATATCCATCAGGCCCATGTAGGCGGTCATACCGGGCATGCCCAAGACGCCCAGTGCCATCGAGGGGCTGGCCAGGCCTTTGGGCACAGGGATCAGGTTGTGCCCGTCGGATATGCTATGGCTCTGCCAGCCGGTGGAACCTACTACCAGGTCACCTACGCCGAACTTCGGGTTACGCGATTGTTCGATACGGCTAACGGCACCACCGGTCATCACTTCGTCGATTTCCACCGGAGCTGCGTAGGACGGCGCATCACTCATGCGTCCACGCATGTAGGGATCGAGGGACAGGTACAGGGTTTTCAGCAGCACCTGGCCATCGGCCAATTCCGGCAGGTTCACCCGCTCCAGGCGAAAGTTTTCCGGCGTGGGTGCGCCTTGCGGGCGCGAGACCAGGACAATGCGCTGGTTAAGAATGGGCTCTTGAGGCATGGGGGCTCCTTTAACGAATCTTTCGGTATAGGGTGCAGACCCTGCGTGCCGTGCCAGGGTTCATATTAGACGCGCAGCGTCTTGGGGCGGCGTTCCCACGCAGAGCGTGGGAACGATCACAGCACAAACAAAAATGCCAGGCGCGATGCCTGGCATTTGAGTCTAGCTAACGCTGCACGATCAGAACGGCAGCTTCATGCCCGGCGGCAGTTGCATGCCAGCGGTCACGCCACCCATTTTTTCCTGGCTGTTGGCTTCGATCTTGCGCACGGCGTCGTTGACGGCCGCGGCGAACAGCGCTTCGAGCATTTCCAGGTCATCTTCGCCGACACCTGGCAACACGCTTGGGTCGATGCTCACACGCTTGATGTCGTGACGACCGGTCATCACCACGCTGACCATATCGCCACCGGCTTTACCGGTGACTTCGGCGTTGGCCAGTTCTTCCTGCATCTTGGCCATCTTTTCCTGCATCTGCTGCGCCTGCTTCATCAGGCCGGCCATGCCACCTTTCATCATGGGAATCACCTCAAAGTACGTGGATCAATCAATTAGTAGCCCGGCTTTATGACGCTTGGGACACCGGGGCTTCGACAGGTTCAATAGTATCGTGACGCACCACCGCGCCGAACTGTTGCATCAACTGTTGGATGAGCGGATCGCCATGGATCGAGTCTTCAGCCTCGCGCTGACGGTTGATGCGCTTACGGGTCGCCGCCTGGGCCGGGGTTTCCTGCTCAGGCTTGATCAGTTCGATGGCGATGGTCAACGTGCGTTCATGGTACTGGTTCAGCGCATCGTTGAGTCGGCGTTGCTGGGTGGCGTTGAACAGGGCGCTGTGGGCCGGGTCCAGGTGCAACAGCCAGTGGTCGCCCTCGATGGAGATCAAGGTGCAGTTGGCGGCGATGCTGCCGGTCATGCCGGAGATTGGCAATTTCGGAAACAATTCCAACCATTGCAACGCCAGGCCGGTGGCCGGGGCGGCAGCGGGTTCCGCTTCGGGCTCGGGGGCCGGCTCGGCGGTGTGCTCGCTGGCCAAGTCGTCCAAGTAGCTGTAGGCCGAGTCCATGTCCGGCTCGATGTAATCTTCGTCCAGCGGCGGCTCGTCATCAAGGTCGATGCCCGGCGTGGCCGCGTCTACCTGCGCGACAGTCGGCTCGGGAACCGGTGCCGACACCCATTCCGGCGCGTCCGGCACCGCGCTGTCCGGGGTCGGCGTGGGCATCGGCGTCAGTTCGGGCTGCTCGCCGATGGTTTCCAGCACGGGCTCCACGGCGGGTACTTGCTCGACTTCAGGTTCAGGCTCAGGTTCTGCGTCGACCGGATCGTTCCAAGGCAGGTCAACCACCGGCGCGCGAGCAGGTTCAGGCTCAACCACGGGCGCAGGTTCAACCACCGGCGCGGCAACCACAGGCTCGGGTGCCGACGCCGACGCCGACGCAACTGGCGCAGGTTCAGGCGGTGCAGGTTCAGGTGCAGCAACTACTGGCGCGACTACCGCCGCGCCAGCCACTGGTTTGGCGGAATCAACTGTGGCCTGGCTGATCCCCACTGGCTTTAGCGGCTGTCTCGGTGCGTCTGCCGAGTCGGCGGGCCGGAAGGCCAGCATCCGCAGCAAGACCATTTCAAAGCCGCCACGCGGGTCTGGCGCCAAGGGCAAATCCCGACGGCCGATCAGGCCCATCTGGTAGTAGAACTGCACATCTTCGGCCGGCAACGCCTGGGCCAGCGCCAACACGCGGTCGCGGTCGCCATGGCCGTTGTCGACACCTTCGGGCAACGCCTGGGCGATGGCCACGCGGTGCAGCACATTGAGGATTTCCGAGAGCACGCCGTTCCAGTCCGGGCCTTGCTCCGACAAATGGCGCACGGCTTCGAGCAACGCCTTGGCGTCACCTTCGATCAGCGCGTGCAACACGTCGAACACCTGGCCGTGGTCCAGCGTGCCGAGCATGGCGCGCACATCTGCGGCCATAACCTTGCCTTCACCAAAGGCGATGGCCTGGTCGGTGAGGCTCATGGCATCGCGCATCGAACCATCGGCGGCGCGGCCGAGCAGCCACAACGCGTCGTCTTCGAACGGTACGTTCTCGACGCCGAGTACATGGGTCAAGTGCTCGACCACGCGCTCAGGCGTCATGTTTTTCAGGGAGAACTGCAAGCACCGCGACAAAATCGTTGCAGGAAGTTTCTGCGGGTCGGTGGTGGCCAGGATGAACTTAACGTAGGGCGGCGGCTCTTCCAGGGTTTTCAACAGGGCGTTGAAGGAATGGCTGGAGAGCATGTGTACTTCGTCGATCAGGTAGACCTTGAAGCGCCCACGGCTCGGCGCGTACTGCACGTTGTCGAGCAGCTCGCGGGTGTCTTCGACCTTGGTGCGGCTCGCGGCGTCGATCTCGATCAGGTCGACAAAACGCCCTTCGTCGATCTCACGGCATACCGAACAGGTACCGCAAGGTGTCGACGTGATGCCGGTTTCACAGTTCAGGCACTTGGCAATAATGCGCGCGATAGTGGTCTTGCCCACCCCCCGAGTACCGGTGAACAGGTAAGCGTGGTGCAGCCGTTGGCTGTCCAAGGCATTGATCAGAGCCTTGAGCACATGGGTCTGGCCGACCATTTCGCGGAACGAGCGCGGACGCCATTTACGTGCAAGAACCTGATAACTCATCGAAAACCGTCGCAACTGGGAAGCGGAAGCCGGTAATGCTAGCGGAGCAAGGGGGAAATTGCATCCGGCACGCTCGTCTAATCTGACTAAGCTTGCACGAATGGCCCCGCAAAGGCCTGAACCCGGAGAGTGTATGCGCGTAGTCCTGGGCGCTTTATGGATGGTTTCCGTTGTCAGCCTTGCGGCGCCCGCGCCGTTGCGTTTTTCGGTTTCCGACAGCTGGGCAATGCCCATGGCCCAAATAGATGGCGACCAGCCCACCCAGGGCATTTTGTATGACTTGATGTTGAGCCTGGCCACCCAGGTCGGGCGGCCGGCCGAGTTCCACGTGCTTGCGCGGGCACGTCTGGCCAGCGCCATGGCCCGCGCCGAGGTCGATGTGCGCTGCTATGTCGCCCAGGATTGGGTCGGCAACCTGTCCGGCGACTACACCTGGAGCGTGCCCTTGATGGTGCAGCGCAATGTGCTGGCCAGTGCCCACGCACCGCCGGTTCAGGTGGCCACGTTGGCACCGCAGGCCATTGGCACGGTGCTCAACTACCGCTACGCCGTGCTCGAACCGCTGTTCGCCAGCGGCCAACTGACCCGCGACGATTCGCGCAGCGAAGAGTTGGTGCTGCATAAGCTGGTGGCCGCGCGTTTCGAATACGCCGTGATCAACGAATGGACCCTGGACCGTTTTAACCTGAAAGTGCCCGAAAGCCTGCGGCTGCACAAAGTCGCGGTGATCGACGAACAAAGCCTGGGCTGCATCGTGCGCAATGACCCTGACGTGCCGGTGCAACGGATCTTGCGCACGCTGCTGCGGATGAAAATGTCGGGCGAGATCGACGACCTGATCAAACTCTACACCGGGGAGAATGCGCGACCGTTGCAGACTCCTTACAAGAACACTCCTGACAAGAACTGACAGGGCCGTCCCCTAGACTGGGCTCAGTTAACCGCCCGTTCTCAAGGAGCCTGCATGCACACCGTCGCCCATTATTTCCTGCTCTACGTCGACAGCCCGGCCACCAGCGCCAACTTCTATAGCCGCTTGCTGGGCAAGCCGCCGGTGGAACTGAACCCGACGTTCGCCCTGTTCATTCTCGACAACGGCGTCAAGCTGGGGCTGTGGTCGCGTCACACCGTAGAGCCTGCGGCTCACTTGACCGGCGGCGGCGGTGAGGTCGGTTTTTCGCTGGCGGACCCAGCCGCTGTGGACGCCCTGCATGCTCAATGGGTAGAGCGCGGCGCAACCATCACCCAATCACCGACCCACCTGGACTTCGGCTACACCTTTGTCGCCGAGGACCTCGACGGTCACCGCCTGCGCGCGTTCAGCCTGAGCGATTGAGCGCCAGCGCCCTTCAAGGCTGATGGCGGCGACACTGGCCAGCACGATCACCGCGCCCAGTATCACTTGCAGGGCAATGTGCTCGCCCAGCAGTGTTGAAGCCATCAACATCGCCACCGGCGGAATCAGGTACATCGCGACCGAAGCGCGGCTGACGTCCACATGCTTGAGCACATAACCCCAGGCCAAGTACGCCAGGGCACTGGGGAAAATCCCCAATACCAGCACCGAGAGGTTCTCCGGCAACGGTGCCTGGGCCACAGCAGCCGGCAAGCCCGGCAGGTTTACACAGAGCATCAAGGTGCCCGCCCACACCATGTAACACGCCATGGTCAGCGGGCTATAGCGATGGGCGTAGTGTTTCTGGATGGCGAAATACACGCTCCACGACACGGCGGCCAGCAGGATCAGCAAGCCGCGCGGGTCGATATCACCGACGCCTTGATCGCCCCAGATCACCACCAGCACACCGAGCAAGCCCAGCAAGACACAGCCCCAACGCCAGAAACTGACCCGCTCTTTCAAACAGAAAAACGCGATCACCACACTGAACAGCGGCGCCGACTGCGCCAGCACACTCGATGCCGCCGCCGTCACCCACTGCTGCCCGTAGTTGAGGCTGGTGTGGTGCAGGAACACGCCGAAAAAGCCCAATACCAGCAACCACGGCAAATCCCGCACTCGCGGGCGGCCGATGCCTACCGCCAGGGCGATGCCGCCCATGAACACCGACGCGATCAGAAACCTCAGCAGTGCCAGTTGGCCGGGGCTGTAGCTGTGCAGCCCCATGTGCACGCCAATCGGCGAATAGGCCCAACAGAGGATCACGCCGGCGATGACTAGCGTAAGCTTTACGGGTGACGGGGCATTCATCGAAGGCATCCAGATACTGAGAGGGAATGCCGACAGTCTTGAGCCGCGCAAGGCGTAGGACAATTAAGCGTTTCTGACTTCTGAAATCATTGGAACTGAGCAATGGAACTGGCCCAACTGAAAATGGTGCGCGCCGTGGCCCAAACCGGCAGCGTGGCTCAGGCCGCGCTGCAATTGCACTGCGTGCCATCCAACATCACGACGCGCATCAAGCAGTTGGAAAGCGAGTTGGGCACGCCGCTGTTTATCCGCGCAGGCCGTGGGCTGGCCATCAGTGCCGCCGGTGAGATCTTCCTCGATTACTGCGAACGCATCCTGGCGCTGGTGGATGAATCCAAACGCGCAGTGGATGCCAACGCGATTCCGCGTGGCACCTTGCGCATCGGCGCGGTGGAATCCAGCGCCAGCGGCCGCCTGCCGCCGCTGTTGGCCGAATACCACCGGCGCTACCCGGACCTCAGCCTGGAGCTGGTCACTGGCGCCTGGGCGCAACTGCTCGACGACCTGCAACACCATCGCCTCGATGTGGCGCTGGTGGCCTCGGGCGGCAAGCGCGCCAAGCTCGAACACAGCGTGGTCTACAGCGAACGCCTGGTGCTAATCGCCAGCGCCTCCAGCGCGCCAATCCACAGTGCCGAAGACTTGGCAGGCCGTACCTTGCTGGTGTGGCCGCCGGGCTGCCCCTACCGCGCAGCGCTGGAGCACTGGATCAAACCGCACGCCTTCAAGCCGAGCATCGCCAGCTATGCCAGTTGGGGCACGATCATTGGCTGCGTCAGTGCGGGGATTGGCGTGGCCTTGGCGCCGGAAGGCATCCTGGCCCGCTATGAGCAGGCCAATCAACTGGCGTCCTACCGGTTCGAGGAATTGCAGGCCGTCGACAACCTGCTGTTCTGGCACACAGACACCCAGCGCCACCTGGCGCGGGATGCGTTTGCCGGGCTGCTGCGGGAGACGTTTGGTTAGTCGGCTTGCGGCGCAGCCAAGCGTGCGTACTGGTCCTGGCTGATCCAGCCGGTGTAGGTATGGTCCTTGGCATTGGTAAACTCGACTTTGGCCCAGCCGTCCTTGAACGCCAGAACGCCGACCACATCATCCTTGACGATATACGGGCGTTTGGCCGCGTCGGCGTCAGGCTCTTCCAACAGATAGGCCTTGTCGGCTGAAACCGTCACCAGGCCAATCCATTGCGTGTTGGCCGTCTCGGTCAACTCCAGGCCGGTGGCGATTTCCGGCATCAATACACTGAGGCAGCCGGGGTGCTCGCGCCCCTGCTCTACCGTCAAGGTCACGCCGTCGGAGGAAGGCACCACGCTGCCGGGGTAGGCATTGTCGAGCCAGGTGGTGAGCGCTTCGGGCGGGCCTTGCAAGTAGAACGCACAACTGCGGGTCACGCCTTCGCCCAACTCTTCTGCGTAGTAGCCTTCGACTTGATGTTCAGGCGTGACCGCCAGCATCAGCCCTTCGTACTTGCCGGAATGCAGCTCGGCCGCACCTGCCAACGTAGGCGCCAAGGCGCACAACGACAACACGCTCATCGCTAGAAAACGGCTCATCTTATTTCTTCCCTTCCAATGCTTCGTAGGCCTTTTTGATACGGCTGTCGTAGTCGCCGTAATCCTTGCCGTTATAGTTACGCGCCATGGCCACGTAGTCTTTATCTTTCATGGCCTTGATCAATGCCGGGCTCTGGCTGCAAAAGCCGATAAACGCTTTTAATTGGTTACCGGCATTGATCTTCAGGGCGGCGGCGAATTCAAACACTGTCTTGTAACCGCAGGAGGTGTAGTTGAAACCCATTATTTGGAACATGCCCCAGGACGCCGACATCAATGCAGCCTCCTGATCCAGCGCAAACGCGGTGGCCATGGTCTCCCAGGCCTTGGTCTGGTCCTTGTTATTAACCTGCCACTGCGGCCCGGCCTTTCTCACGTAGATATAGGACAGCAGCGGGTGCGCCTGGTCGTAGATGTGCTTGGTGTACTTGCGAAACAAGTGCCCTTCAAAGGCAATCACCGGCAACTTGGCCGGTCCGAATCCGGAACGCCCGCCGGACTCAACCGTGGCGAACGCCTTGATGATATTCACCGAAATACCGCTGCCCAACTGCGTGGCGGCGCTCTGAAAGTCGGTGTCGGTCAATGTCATGCCGCCGTCACACGTAGCCTGGAGCATCAACTGCCGGTTGCGCCGCTCGGCTTCGATCATGGCGCGCATGCGGTCCAAGTACACATTGACCGTGGCCTGTACCGCATCGCCACCGTTATTGCCGAACACGTTGAGAAAGCTCGGAATGCGCATCCCGGGGAAGGCTTTTACCGGCACCTTCACGGCTTCTTCGATCAGGCTGTTGAAGGTTCGGCCGGTAGGATCGACCACGCCGTCGGGGTGCGCATACTTGAGATGCCGGAACTGATACTGGCTGATGCACTGCACCAATTGACCATCGCACTTACCGTTTTCGGCCAGCGTAAAACCCATATTGGGAATGATCAGATTAAATAGATACTGGATGCACTGAACATCCGTGGGCAAGTTGCGCGCTTTACCCGGCGCGCCCACTGAAGCACTGATCAGACGGGGCAACCCTTGCAGGCTTTTCATCGTGGACATCCTTGTTCATTAAAGAAGCGATAGCACTTCAATATCAGCGCAGCGCACTTGTCATAACTTGAAACAAGTGGCTGCGCGAAACTAACAAGATGGTTTTAGGTTGTCCAGTGCGCACGCTCAACGCTGTGAAGCAGCCAACACACGCCGCTACCTTTTCCTTTCCAGCGCCTCAAAGGCTTTTTGGATACGCCTGTCGTAGTCGCCATAGCTTGAGCCATTGTAATTGCGCGCCATGCCGGCAAAGTCCTTGCTTTTCATCGCTCTGAGCAAGGCCGGATTCTTGCGACAAAAGCCGCAGAACGCCATCAATTGCTGGCTGGCGTTAAGCTTCAGTGCAGCGACAAACTCAAACACGTCCTTATAACCACAGGCGGCAAAGTTAAAGCCCATGACCTGGAACATACCGTAGGACGCCGACATCAGCGCTGCGGCCTGATCCAACTTGTAAGCATCGACCAGAGTCCGCCACGCAGTCGCCTGGGTTTTGTTATTGGCTTTCCATTGCGGGCCGGCATTGACCAGGAAGGGGTAGGACAAAAGGGGGTAGGCCCTGTCGTACTTATGTTGAGTGTACTTGCGAAAGATATGGCCCTCGAAGGCGATAACCGGCATGTTGGCCGGCCCGAACCCGGAACGCCCACCGGACTCGACCGAGGCGAACGCTTTGATCAGGTTCGCCGAAATACCGTTGCCCAGCACTGCAGCCGCGTTCTGAAAGTCAGCCTCGGTGAGGGCGGTATGACCGTCACATGTGGGGCTGGTGACTAACGGTGAGTCGGCAGGGACAACGGCATTGTCTTTGCCTTTGCCAGCATCGTCGACCAGGCTAGTGAACGTCCGACCTGCTGGGTCAATCACACCATCAGGCTTGCTGACCTTGAGACGATTGGCCTGATAGTCGTTGATGCGCTGCAACAACAGCGGGCCGCACTTTCCGTCTTCCGCAAGGCGCGAAGCGGGTTCTGGTGTGATCAGATTAAACAGATGCTGGATAAAGCGAACATCAGCGGGCACATTCTGCGCCTTGCCTGGGGGGCCGACTGAAGCACTGATAATTCCGGGTAAAACTGGAAGGCTGGACATGGCAATCATCCTTGTTGATCAAAGGAGTGCCATCACTTCTTTACTACTCCAGCACTGTGTCGCTTGCATGATTGAAGCTAGCAGGCGGCTGAAGGTTTTCCAGCACAAAGCCGTCATCGCTGCGCAAAAATCGCAGATGAGCGCGTAAAAACGTGTTTGATTTGAAACAGGGAGGGTAAAAACAAGGAAGAGCGTTATGGAGGCAACCCCACCAGCCACACCCCGGCACACAATGTTCCCGCTGTGGCTGCTGCCTTCCGGCTCTGACCAGGTTCACGGGTAATCGTTGCGGGGGGACCGATGGGGTCACCATAACGACGCTGGCCTCTCGGCAAGCGGGGCCATTGTACCGATCTCGTCGGAAGTTACAACTGTTGTTCCGGATTAAAAATATGAGGGGGCTCAAGCACTTGTCCACCATCGCGATAAGCGGGCAGAACGTTGTGGGAGCCGGGCTTGCTCGCGATTGCGGTGTATCAGTTGGGGCATTCAATGGCTGATGCACCGTAGTCGCAGCATCGGCATCTACACAGATATTGGCGTCTTGGGTGTATATCCGTTGCTGCGGTAACGGCGGCTTAGGGTTCCGCCCTTACGGCGGGTCACTTTTGGCAAACGCCCCAAAAGTAACCAAAAGGTCTGTGCCCCACCACTCGGCCCCTCGCTTAGGCTCGGTGTGCCCTCACTCCGGCTTGAATCCGTGGGCCGCCGCGATGGGCCATCCTTGGCCCAGCGCGGCTAACCCGGCGTCCTGCCGGGTTACCCACGGATTCAAGCCTGCGTTCGGCCATCGTGGTTAACGGGGCGCCTCAGATCAAAAGCAGATCAAGATCAAGATCTACAGCACGGCGGCCTGAAAGCCGACCTGAGTGGTTGAAGCAAGAGCCAGATCAAGTGCGAAGCAAAAACCTATCTGAATACACTGAAGAACTGCTTTTCTGTGGGAGCTGGCTTGCCTGCGATGCAGACACCTCGGTACATCAGGCACACCGAGTTGATGCCATCGCAGGCAAGCCAGCTCCCACCTTTGACCGAGTATGGTTTTGCTGTTGCTGTTGCTGTTGCTGTTGCTGTTGCTGTTGCTGTTGCTGTTGCTGTTGCTGTTGCTGTTGCTGTTGCTGTTGCTGTTGCCCTTACATCCTTTTCGATGACGAAGTCAGCGGTCTTTTGATCTGCGCTTTTGATCTTGATCTGAAATCGCCCCGTCAAACACGATGGCCGGAATTCGACAGGGATTTGGGGGGTAAACCGGCAGGGATGCCGGTTTAGCCGCGCTGGGCCAAGGATGGCCCATCGCGGCGACCCCCCAAATCACTGGCGGATTGCGGGCATGCCGAGCCTAAGCGAGGCACCGAGTGTTGGGGCGAAGACTTTTTGGTTACTTTTGTCTGGGCCGGCATTCCGGTCTTTACAAAAGTGACCCGCTGTAAGAGCGGAACCCTACTCAGCCGTTACCGCAGCAACGGATATGTACACCGCCAAAAGACCGCCATCGCAGGCAAGCCAGCTCCCACCTCGGGCAGATTACTGTGCGTGTACGACTTCATCGGCCCTGCCGCCCTCCTCCTGAATCACCAAATGAATGAAGTGCAGCTTGGCGATCACCGCCGGCGGCAACACAAAGGGGTAGAAATCCGGCTGGCCCATGCTGCGTGACAGTTCGTTGAGCATGCCGGCCAGTTCGATCCAGGCGTTGACGAACGACAGGAACGCCGGGCCGCCAGGGTGTTCGGGGTCGTAGAGCGTGGTCAGCGGGAACGGCTGGTAATCCAGGTCCATCTCGCGGGCGCTCATGCCAAAGCCCAGCGCGGTGTCGACGGCGTCCATCATGTGCAGGTAATGAGCCCAGGTTTCGGCCCAGTCTTCCCAGGGATGCATGGTCGCGTAGGCGCTGACACAGGTTTGCTGCCAGTCGGGGCGCGGGCCGTTCTGGTAGTGCTGGTCGAGGGCCTCGGCGTAACTGGCGCGATCGTCGCCGAACAGGCGTCGAAACGGTTCAAGCCAATGGCTGTTGGCGATCAGCCGGTCCCAGTAATAATGACCGACTTCGTGGCGAAAGTGGCCGAGCAACGTTCGATACGGCTCGCGCATTTGCACACGGACTTTCTCGCGGTGAGCGTCGTCGGCTTCCTTGATATCGAGGGTGATGAGGCCGTTGGCGTGGCCAGTGGTGGGGGCGTTGCCTTGCAGGTCGATGCCGACGAAATCGAAGGCCAGGCCGCTGTCTTCATCAACACTTTTTGGCACCACTTGCAGGCCCAGGCTGATCAGTTGCGCCACCAACCGGCGCTTGGCGGTTTCGACTTTGCGCCAGCGTTCGGGGTTTTCCGGGATCGACAGGTCGGGAATGGTGCGGTTAAGGCTACAGGCCACGCACAACGTCGCGGTGCTGTGGGCAGGAATCAGCCAGTTGCAGGCGGCCGGGGTGTCGAGGTTGGCGCAGCGGCGGAAGGCGCCGGCGTCGAGGTTATCGTCTTGCAGCCAAGTGCCTTCGACGGGGCCGGGCTGCAAAGACGACAACCGACTTTGCTGCGGCTGATAGCCCAGCAGGGCCGAGCAGGCCAGGCACTGGCTGTTGCGAAAGAACAGCGACTGGCCACACCGGCACTGCCACACCTTGCTGCTGCGCGAGGATCCGGCCATGAACGGTGCGGCGATGCGCGTGCTGAGTTGCTCGAAGTAGCGGAACATGGCGATCTCTCCCTGGGTGACCAAGACTAGATCATTTACCGTTAAAGATCGTTCCAATGGCTTTGGGGCTGCTTCGCAGCCCAGCGGGAGCAAGCTCCCTCGCCACAAAAGCTGTCAGACAGTGATGTTGTGTTTGGCCAGGAAGGCGACGAAGGCCTCTTCGTCCAGCACCTTAAGGCCCAGCTCGGTGGCCTTGGCCAGCTTGGAACCCGCACCCGGCCCGGCGACCACGCAGTGGGTCTTGGCCGAGACAGAACCCGCGACCTTGGCGCCCAGGCTTTCGAGCTTGTCCTTGGCCACGTCGCGGCTCATCAGCTCCAGGGAGCCGGTCAGCACCCAGGTATGCCCCGCTTCCGGCAAGCCTTCGACGACCTTTTTCTCGCTCTGCCAATGCATACCGAAGTCTTTGAGCTGCTGCTCGATAGCCAGGGCATGGCTGGCATTGTCCGGGTTATCAAAAAACTCGCGTACCGCCTTGGCCTGCTTCTCGGGCAGTGCCTGGCGCATGTCCAGCCAGTCAGCCTTGATCACGCCTTCGAGGCTTACAAACTTGTCCGCCAGTTTTTGCGCGGCGCCAGGCCCCACGCTGGGTACGTGCAGCTTGTCGAGCAAGCCGCCCAAGGTGGTGCTGGCGGCGAATTCGGCGCTCAGGTCACCCTGATCCTGCAACTGCAAGCCGCACTCATCCGGCGACAGCAGCGCGCCAATCACCTCTTGGTTGTGGCTGTCTTCAAAGAAGCTGTGAATCTCGTGGGCGACTTCCAGACCCACGTCCGGCAAGTACGTCAGCACTTCGGGCAAGGCCTGCTGCACACGCTCCAGGGACGCCAGCGAGCGCGCGAGTACCTTGGCGGTCTCTTCGCCCACGTCCGGAATGCCCAAGGCGTAGATAAACCGCGCCAGGGTCGGAGTCTTGCTGTTTTCGACGGCGGTGATCAGCTTCTTGCTGGAAATGTCGGCAAAGCCTTCCAGGTCGATGATCTGCTCGTATTTGAGTTTGTAGAGGTCAGCTGGCGAGCCGATGAGCTTTTCATCCACCAACTGCTCGATGGTTTTGTCGCCCAGGCCATCAATGTCCATGGCACGCCGTGAGACGAAGTGAATGATCGCCTGCTTGAGCTGCGCGCCACAGGCCAGACGCCCGACGCAGCGGTACACCGCGCCTTCGCTGACGGTTTCCTTGCCCTTGCTGCGCTTGACCAGTTGCGTGCGCTCCACATGGGAGCCGCACACCGGGCAGCTTTCGGGGATCGGCACGGCACGGGCGTTTTCCGGGCGGCGTTCGAGCACCACCGACACCACCTGCGGGATCACATCACCGGCGCGGCGAATGATCACGGTGTCGCCGATCATCACGCCCAGGCGCGCGACTTCGTCCATGTTGTGCAGGGTGGCGTTGGACACCGTTACACCGGCGACCTTGACTGGCTTCAAACGCGCCACCGGCGTTACCGCACCGGTGCGGCCAACCTGGAATTCCACGTCGAGCAGTTCGGTCAGCTCTTCCATGGCCGGGAATTTATGCGCGATGGCCCAGCGTGGTTCGCGGGCGCGGAAGCCCAGCTCACGCTGGGAAGCAATGCTGTTGACCTTGAACACCACGCCGTCGATCTCATACGGCAGGCTGTTACGCCGCTCGCCGATATCGCGGTAGTACGCCAGGCAATCCTGAATGCCCTTGGCCAGCTTCAGCTCATGGCTGATGGGCATGCCCCACTTCTGGAGTTGCTGCAGGTTGCCGATATGGGTGTCGCTGATGTCGGTAGTCACGCCATAGCAGCAGAATTCCAGCGGACGGCTGGCGGTAATCTTCGAGTCCAACTGACGCAGACTGCCGGCGGCGGCGTTACGCGGGTTGGCGAAAGTCTTGCCGCCCACTTCCAGTTGCGAGGCATTGAGGCGCTCGAAGCCGGCCTTGGACATGAACACTTCGCCGCGCACTTCCAGGGTCGCCGGCCAGCCGCTGCCATGCAGCTTCAACGGGATATTGCGCACGGTGCGCACATTGACGCTGATGTCTTCGCCGGTGGTGCCATCGCCACGCGTGGCGCCGCGCACCAGCTCGCCATCCTGATACAGCAGGCTGACCGCCAGGCCGTCCAGCTTGGGCTCGCAGCTGTATTCCACCGCTGCGCCGCCGCCAAACAGATCGCCCACCGGCAGGTCGAGACCTTCGGTCACCCGGCGATCAAATTCGAGCATGGTGGTTTCATCGAAGGCGTTGCCCAGGCTGAGCATCGGAATCTCGTGCTTGACCTGGGTGAACGCCGACAACGCCGCACTGCCGACCCGCTGCGTCGGTGAGTCACGCGTCACCAGTTCCGGGTGCTCGGCTTCCAGAGCCTTTAACTCATGGAATAACCGGTCGTACTCGGCGTCCGGGATGCTTGGCTCATCGAGGACGTGGTAACGGTAGTTGTGCTGATCCAGTTCAGCGCGCAGTTCGAGGATGCGGGTGTGGGCGGCGGTCATGGGTGTTCTCTCATAAAGCAAAAGAGCAGCCGAAGCTGCTCAATATGTTAGTGCGCTTATTCTACTGACAACGCTGAAGACCAATCCTCAGCGTTTCTGTGTCAGGGCGCGACGCTCGAACTCGACGATGCGCTGACGGTAATGCTCGATGGTCTGCGCAGTGAGCACGCTGCGCTGATCGTCCTTGAGCTCGCCGTTGAGTTCCTGGGACAGTTTGCGCGCGGCGGCCACCATCACATCGAACGCTTGTTTCGGGTGACGCGGGCCTGGCAAACCGAGGAAGAAGCTCACCGCCGGGGTGCTGAACAGGTCGATATCGTCCAGGTCGAAGGTGCCCGGCTTGACCGCGTTGGCCATGGAGAACAGTACTTCGCCGTTGCCGGCCATGCTTTCGTGACGGTGGAAGATATCCATTTCACCAAAACGCAGGCCGCTTTCGAGGATATTCTGCAACAGCGCCGGGCCTTTGAAGCCGGCGGCGTCGCGGCAGATCACGCTGATCACCAAGACTTCTTCGGCAGCTGGCTGGTCGTTGACCGATTGGCGTGGCGCACTGGATGACTTGCCGATATTTTCATCCGGGAAATCGTCGTCGCGGCTGCTGAAGCTCGGGCCTTCATCCACGTCGAGGTTCAGGTCGCCCTGATGCGGCTCGGCGACGGCGGCACTCGCGCGCTTGCCACGCTTGGAGGAAGGCTCGCGGGCTTCACGCACCGGCGCACTCATCGACGGCAAGTCATGCTCGTCCAGTTGCGGTTCTTTATGGTTGTCCAGCACACGGGGCGGCCCCAGCAGCTCGGCGCTGCCGTCGTCGTCGGGCAAGTTGGACAGGTTGCGGTCCAGACGGAATTTGAGCTTGCCCTTGCCACCGCGCATGCGGCGCCAGCCATCAAAAAGAATACCGGCAATGACAATAATGCCGATGACGATCAGCCACTCGCGCAGACCGATTTCCATGTAATCCCGTGCCTCTAATAAAAAATGCTGAAAAATAAGGGGTTTAGCAACGTCCAAACCGCTTTAAAACGTGGCGCCAACTCTATGTTCTGACTGACGTTTTGCCCACGCATACGAGGAATTGACAATAAACTAGCACGACCTTCGATAACTTTACACAGTTGGCGCGAAATGTGTCGATTTGCCATCTTTCAGCGACCTGGAAGATCTCTTACACCAGCCGCCAACTGTGAGCTACACACTGCAAGCTATAGCCTCACACACTTGCAGCTTGCAACTCGCCGCTAGGCGTCCACCATCGCCATCGCTTCTTCGACATCCACCGCCACCAATCGCGAACAACCCGGCTCATGCATCGTCACACCCATCAACTGGTCGGCCATTTCCATGGCGATCTTGTTGTGGGTGATATAGATGAACTGCACGGTCTGGGACATCTCTTTAACCAACCGAGCGTAGCGTCCAACGTTAGCGTCATCCAGCGGCGCGTCAACTTCGTCGAGCATGCAAAACGGCGCGGGGTTCAACTTGAAGATCGCAAATACCAGGGCCAATGCGGTCAGGGCCTTTTCGCCACCGGACAACAAATGGATGGTGCTGTTCTTCTTGCCCGGCGGCCGCGCCATGATCGTCACCCCTGTATCGAGTAGATCTTCGCCCGTCAGTTCCAAGTAGGCGCTGCCGCCACCGAAAACTTTCGGGAATAACGCCTGTAAACCGCCATTAATCTGATCAAAGGTATCTTTGAAACGATTACGGGTTTCCTTGTCGATCTTGCGAATCACGTTCTCCAGAGTGTCCAACGCTTCGACCAGGTCGGCGTCCTGGGCGTCCAGATAACGTTTACGTTCGGACTGCTGCTGGTATTCGTCGATAGCCGCCAAGTTGATCGCGCCGAGGCGCTGGATACGCGCGGCGATGCGCTCAAGTTCTTCTTCGGCGTCTTTTTCATTGGCCTGGGCGGTCAAGGTATTGAGCACGCCGTGCAGGTCGTAGCCGTCTTCGAGCAACTGGTCTTGCAGGGTCTTGCGGCGCACGGTCAGGGCTTGCCATTCCATGCGTTGCTGTTCGAGTTGGCCGCGAATCAGCTGGGATTGTTGTTCGGCCTGGGTCCGGCGCTTCTCGGCGTCGCGCAGTTCGCGGTCGGCGTCTTCGAGGGCGATCTGCGCGGTCTTGAGCTCTTCGTCGACGGTCATGCGCTTGTCGAGCAACTCTTCGAGTTTGAGGCGCAATTCTTCCAATGGCGCTTCGCCCTCCTCCAGGTTGAGGCTCAATTGCTCGCGCTTTTCGGTGAGGCGTTCGGACTGCATCTCCAAACGCTCAAGCGCCTGGCGCGTGGAGGTGTGCTGGGCCTGCAACGAGCCCAGGCGCACGGCCAATTGGTGGGCATGGTCCTTGTGCTGACGGGCTTCCTGGCGCACGCGGTCGAGGCGCTCACGCAGGCTGTCGCGCTGGGCCAGCAGCAGTTCGCGCTGCTCGGTGTCCAGCGCCATGCTGTCGAGGGCTTCCTGCAAGTGCAGGCGCGCTTCGCCGATCTGCTCGTGTTCGAGGGCGCGCTGCTCGCCCATCTCGGCCACTTCTTCGTCAAGGCGGGTGCGGCGCAGGGTCAGTTGCTCGGCCTTGGCCTTGCTCGCCG
Source organism: Pseudomonas sp. ChxA (assembly GCF_030263855.1). Lineage (NCBI taxonomy): Bacteria > Pseudomonadati > Pseudomonadota > Gammaproteobacteria > Pseudomonadales > Pseudomonadaceae > Pseudomonas > Pseudomonas sp. ChxA. The sequence goes on along the minus strand of NZ_JARPMK010000001.1, from coordinate 1,875,761 downwards.
ACAGTTGGGCTTTCAATTCGCCTTGCTGGCGCGCTTCGTCCTGCAAGAGGCGGCGCAGGTGTTCGCGGCCAGTCTCTTGTTGGCGCTGAGTGGCACGCAGGGTTTGCAGTTCGGTTTCCAGGCTTTCGAGGGTGGCCTCGCGTTCTTCGCGTTCGGCGCTCAGGTTGACGATTTCCTGGCCACGGGCCAATACGCCGCTCTCGGCCTCACTGGCGCGACGCACGCGCAGGAAGTGCCGGCCAACCCAGTAACCGTCTCGGCTGATCAGGCTTTCACCGGCGCCCAATTGGCCACGCTGGGACAAGGCTTGCTCCAATGATTCAACCGGTTTGACCTGGCCCAGCCACGGCGCCAGATCGATCGCGGCCTCAACCTTGTCGAGCAAACTGCCCGGCACTCGCGTGCCATCGGCTGCGGGGCTGAGCAAACGTAAATCGCCCTGGGCGAAGCCGGCCAGGTCGAAACCGCCAAAATCATCCACCAATACGGCTTGCAGGTCGGCGCCCAGCACGGTCTCGACCGCCAGCTCCCAACCCGCTTCAACTTTTAAGCCTTCGGCCAGGCGCGGACGCTCGGCCAGGTGCTGGTCACGCAGCCATTCGGCGGTGCCGGTGCCTGGGTCCAGCGCGGCCTGCTGCAAGGCTTCAAGCGACGCCAAGCGCCCGTTGAGCCGCTGCAAATCGCCCTGGGCCTGCTGCTGGGCCTGGGTCGCCTGTTGCAGTTGCTGACGCAATTGCTCCAGGCGCTCCACTTGCTGTTCCTCGCTGGCCTCGAGTTCTTCCAGGGTCATTTCGTTTTCGGCCAGTTGCTCGCTCAGCGCCATGATTGCCGCGTCTTCCGGGTCGGCGGCGAGCAACGCGCGCTCCTCCTGCATGCGGCGCTGGCGTTCGGCCAGGCGCTCCATGCTGGTTTCCAGTTGCTGAATGCGCGATTGCTGCACTTCAGCCTGGCGGCGCGGCTCGGCGGATTGCAGGTTGAAAGCGTCCCACTGCTCCTGCCAGCCGTGCATGGTGGTTTCGGCTTCTTCGAGGGCGGCGGCGGCCTCTTCGGCGGCGGCGCTGGTGATTTCCTGCTCGGGCGTGAGCATGTCCAGCTCTTCGCCCAGCGTCAGCAGCAAGGTGCGGTCATGGCCCAGGTGCGACTCGGTCTCCAGGCGCGCGCGTTCGGCTTCCTTCAAGTCATCCTGCAACTGGCGCAGGCGCTGCTGGCCGTGCTGGATGCTCTGCTCGACCCGGGCAATATCGCCGCCGACCGAGTAGAAACGCCCCTGCACCAGATTGAAGCGCTCGGACAAGTCATGGTGGCCGTCACGCAGGCGCTCAATGCTGGCGTCGGCATTACGCTGCTCGGCCACCAGCGCTTCGAAGCTGATTTCCTGGGTCCCGATGATCGCTTCGCGCTGGCCGACCTGATCATTCAGCGCCTGCCAGCGCAGGGCCGAGAGCTGCGCCTTGAGCTGGCGCTCCTCGCCCTTGTATTCCTGGTACTTCTCGGCCGCCTGGGCCTGGCGATGCAGGCGTTCGAGTTGCCGCTCCAGTTCTTCGCGCAGGTCGGTCAGGCGGGCAAGGTTTTCGTGGGTACGGCGGATACGGTTTTCGGTCTCGCGACGGCGCTCCTTGTACTTGGAGATGCCGGCGGCTTCTTCGATAAAGTTGCGCAGGTCTTCGGGCTTGGCTTCGATCAGCTTGGAAATCATGCCCTGCTCGATGATCGAATAGCTGCGCGGGCCTAAGCCGGTGCCAAGGAAAATATCGGTGATATCGCGTCGACGGCATTTGGTGCCGTTGAGGAAGTAACTGTTCTGGCTGTCGCGCGTCACTTTGCGGCGAATCGAGATTTCCGCGTAGGCCGCGTATTCGCCGATCAAGGTGCCATCGGAGTTATCGAACACCAGTTCGATGCTGGCCTGGCTCACCGGCTTGCGGCTGGTGGAGCCGTTGAAGATGACGTCGGTCATCGACTCGCCACGCAGGTTTTTTGCCGAGCTCTCGCCCATCACCCAACGTACGGCGTCGATGATGTTCGACTTGCCGCAACCATTGGGCCCGACCACCGCTGCCATATTACTGGGGAAGTTCACCGTGGTCGGGTCGACGAAGGATTTGAACCCCGCCAGTTTGATGCACTTGAGCCGCACGTTTAGGCGTCCGCCAACGCAGCGATGACCAGCGAGCTGCTGCGCTCGCAGTAGGCCGACAGCACTTGGCGGATCTGCGGCAGATCACGGGCGAGCACCGCCGCAAGCAGTTGCTCGAACAGCGCCAGGTACTCACTCATCTCCGCCTTGCGCTGGTCCAGGGCCAGGTAATAGGCACGGTTCATCGCCGGCTGCAGGTTTTCGACGGTTTCCTGCAAGTACGGGTTGTTGGCAAAGGGGTACGCGGCGCGCATCACACTGAAGCTTTCTTCGACGAAGGCACGCACGTCCTCACGTTCGAAACTGGTCATCAGGCGTTGCTGGATCTGCAGGAACGGCGCCATATCGGCCTGGACCTTCCAGCCCTCAGCCACCGAATTGCCGAGCAATATGTACAACTCGCCCATCAGCGTGCACAGGCTCTGCACCTTGTGCGCGGTGAGTTCGGTGACATGGGCGCCACGGCGCGGCAGGATCGCGATCAGGTGGCGGCGCTCGAGGATCAGCAAAGCTTCACGCACGGAGCCACGGCTGACATTGAGTGCCAGCGTGACTTTCTGTTCCTGGATCCGCTCCCCAGGCTTGAGATCGCCGCGAATGATACGTTCGGCGAGGTGGTGAGCAATTTGCTCGGCGAGACTGTCCGGCGCCTTGAACGTCATGTTTTCCCTTCAAAATCTTCTATCGGTACAAGCGCGGCAGTGTAGCGCATTGGCTGGCTGATGGCGCTACGCCCACAGGCGCGAATTTGGCATGAAATAAGCAACGCTGAAAAGCCAAAAGCCAGCAAAAACACCGGTTCCAGAAGCGTGAACCATAATTGAAAGGGTTGTGATCGCAATTTCTTGACCTTCTGGTCAGAAAATCGTTGACCGAAAAGTCAGACATGACTAGATTCGGCGCAAAGCGGTTAACAACAATAATGAGTCTGCGAGGCCTTCCGTGATCCAGTTTTTACTTAACCAGGAACTCCGTAGCGAGCACGCCCTGGACCCCAACCTGACCGTGCTCAACTATTTGCGCGAGCATTTGGGCAAATCCGGTACCAAGGAAGGCTGCGCCAGCGGCGATTGCGGTGCATGCACCGTGGTCGTCGGCGAATTGCACACCGATGATCAAGGCGCGGAGCAGATTCGCTATCGCAGCCTCAATTCCTGCCTGACCTTTGTGTCGTCATTGCACGGCAAACAGCTGATCAGCGTCGAAGACCTCAAGCATCAAGGCCAACTGCACAGCGTGCAGCAAGCCATGGTCGAGTGCCACGGCTCGCAATGCGGCTTTTGCACCCCAGGCTTTGTGATGTCGCTATTTGCCCTGCAAAAGAACAGCGACGCTCCCGACAGCCAAAAAGCCCATGAAGCGCTGGCCGGCAACCTGTGCCGTTGCACCGGTTATCGACCGATTCTGGCCGCCGCCGAACAGGCCTGCTGCAACAAGCCGGTGGATCAGTTCGACAGCCGCCAGGCCGACACCATCGCCCGCCTGAAAGCCATCGCGCCCACGCAAACCGGTGAACTCAATAGCGGCGACAAACGCTGCCTGGTCCCGCTCACCGTGGCCGACCTGGCCGACCTCTACGACGCCTACCCGCAGGCGCGGCTGTTGGCCGGTGGCACTGACCTGGCGCTGGAAGTCACGCAGTTTCACCGCGTGCTGCCAGTGATGATCTACGTCGGCAACATTGAAGAGATGAAGCGCATCGAGTCGTTCGACGACCGCCTGGAAATCGGTGCGGCCACGCCGCTGTCCGATTGCTACAGCGCGCTGCACCACGAGTACCCGGACTTCGGCGACTTGTTGCACCGCTTCGCTTCGCTGCAGATCCGCAACCAGGGCACCCTGGGCGGCAATATCGGCAATGCCTCGCCCATCGGCGATTCGCCGCCACTGTTGATCGCTCTCGGCGCGCAGATCGTGCTGTGCAAGGGCGACACCCGTCGCACCCTGGCGCTGGAAGATTACTTCATCGATTACCGCGTCACTGCGCGTCAGGACAGTGAGTTTATCGAGAAGATCATCGTGCCCAAGGGCCACGCGCTGTTCCGCGCCTACAAGGTTTCCAAGCGCCTGGACGATGATATTTCCGCCGTGTGTGCCGCCTTCAACCTGAAGCTCGACAATGGCGTGATCAGCGACGCCCGCGTGGCGTTCGGTGGCATGGCCGCCACGCCCAAACGCGCGAAAAGCTGCGAAACCGTATTGGTGGGCGCCACTTGGAACGCCGCCACGGTGGAGAAAGCCTGTGCCGCCCTCGCCCAGGATTTCACCCCGCTGTCAGACTTCCGCGCCAGCAAGGAATACCGCCTGCTCAGCGCGCAGAACCTGCTGCGCAAATACTTCATCGAACTGCAAACACCGCACATCGAGACTCGGGTGACCGCTTATGTCTAACCATCACGCCGTCGTTAAAACCCAGGCCGAACTCGCCGAGCTGTTTGCCCAGGACCTGACCACCGGGGTCGGCCGCAGCGTCAAGCATGACAGCGCCGCCAAGCACGTCAGCGGTGAAGCGCAGTACATCGATGACCGCCTGGAATTTCCTAACCAGTTGCACCTGTACGCGCGTATGTCCGACCGCGCCCATGCGCGCATCATCAGCATCGACACCGCGCCCTGCTACGCCTTTGAAGGCGTGCGCATTGCCATCACCCACGAAGACGTACCGGGCCTTAAAGACATCGGCCCGCTGATGCCCGGCGACCCGTTGCTGGCCATCGACACCGTGCAGTTTGTCGGCCAAGTGGTGCTGGCGGTGGCCGCCCGCGACCTGGAAACCGCACGCAAAGCAGCCATGGCGGCGGTGATCGAATACGAAGACCTGGAACCGGTGCTGGACGTGGTCGAGGCCTTTCGCAAGAAGCACTTTGTGCTCGACAGCCACACCCACCAGCGCGGTGATTCTGCCGGTGCGCTGGCCACCGCGAAAAACCGTATCCAGGGCACCCTGCATATCGGCGGCCAGGAACACTTCTACCTGGAAACCCAGATTTCCTCGGTAATGCCCACCGAAGACGGCGGCATGATTGTCTACTGCTCCACGCAAAACCCCACCGAAGTGCAAAAGCTGGTGGCCGAAGTGCTCGACGTGTCGATGAACAAAATCGTCGTGGACATGCGGCGCATGGGCGGGGGTTTTGGCGGCAAGGAAACCCAGGCCGCCAGCCCCGCGTGCCTGTGCGCGGTGGTCGCGCGCCTGACCGGCCAGCCGACCAAGATGCGCCTGCCGCGTGTGGAGGACATGCTGATGACCGGCAAGCGCCACCCGTTCTATATCGAATACGACGTGGGCTTTGACGACAACGGCCGCCTGCACGGCATCAATCTGGACCTGGCAGGTAACTGCGGCTGTTCGCCGGACCTGTCCAACTCGATTGTCGACCGCGCCATGTTTCACTCCGACAACTCGTATTACCTGGGCGACGCCACAGTCAACGGCCATCGTTGCAAGACCAACACCGCGTCCAATACGGCTTATCGTGGCTTCGGTGGCCCGCAAGGCATGGTCGCCATCGAAGAAGTCATGGATGCGATCGCGCGCCATTTGGCACTGGACCCGTTGGCGGTGCGCAAGGTCAATTACTACGGCAAGACCGAGCGCAACGTCACCCACTACTACCAGACCGTCGAGCACAACATGCTCGAAGAAATGACCGCCGAGCTTGAGGCCAGCAGCCAATACGCCGAGAGACGCGAGGCGATCCGCCTGTACAACGCCCACAGCCCGATCCTGAAAAAAGGCCTGGCGCTGACGCCGGTGAAATTCGGTATTTCGTTCACGGCAAGCTTTCTGAACCAGGCCGGTGCCCTGATCCACATTTACACCGACGGCAGCATCCACCTGAACCACGGCGGCACCGAGATGGGTCAGGGCTTGAACATCAAGGTCGCGCAGGTGGTGGCTGAAATATTCCAGGTCGAGATCGACCGCGTGCAGATCACTGCGACCAACACCGACAAGGTGCCCAACACCTCGCCGACCGCCGCCTCCAGCGGTGCCGACTTGAACGGCAAGGCCGCGCAGAACGCTGCCGAAACCATCAAGCAGCGCTTGGTTGAGTTTGCCGCGCGCAAGTACGACGTGAGTGAAGCGGACGTGGAGTTCCACAATGGCCACGTGCGCGTGCGCGATCAGATCCTGACGTTTGAGGCGTTGATCCAGCAGGCGTATTTCGCCCAGGTTTCGCTGTCGAGCACCGGCTTTTACAAGACCCCGAAAATCTTTTACGACCGCAGCCAGGCGCGGGGTCGGCCGTTCTACTACTTCGCGTTCGGCGCGGCCTGCTGCGAAGTGATCGTCGACACCCTGACCGGCGAATACAAGATGCTGCGCACTGACATCCTTCACGATGTGGGCGCCTCACTGAACCCGGCCATCGACATCGGCCAGGTCGAAGGCGGCTTTATCCAGGGCATGGGCTGGCTGACCATGGAAGAGCTGGTGTGGAACAACAAGGGCAAGCTGATGACCAACGGCCCGGCCAGTTACAAGATCCCGGCCGTGGCGGACATGCCCCTGGATTTGCGCGTGAAGCTGGTGGAAAACCGCAAGAACCCGGAAGACACGGTGTTCCATTCCAAGGCCGTGGGCGAGCCGCCGTTCATGCTCGGGATTGCTTCGTGGTGTGCAATCAAGGATGCCGTGGCGAGCCTGGGTGACTATCGCCATCAACCGAAAATTGATGCACCGGCGACGCCGGAGCGGGTGTTGTGGGGCTGTGAGCAGATGCGGCAGTTGAGCACTGCAAAAGCCGTTGAGACTGAAACCGAGATGGCTTCGCTTTAGGACCGAGGTGCTGCCATCGCAGGCAAGCCAGCTCCCACATTTTGATGTGTGAATACCTTCAAATGTGGGAGCGGGCTTGCCCGCGATAGCGGCCTCACAGACACCACAAGAGGTGACTATGAACAACTGGATCAGCGCCCTCGCCGACCTGCAGAACCAGGGTGAACCCTGCGTGCTGGTGACCATCATCGAAGAGCTCGGCTCCACGCCGCGCAACGCCGGTTCCAAGATGGTGATCAGCGCCACGCAGACCTTCGACACCATCGGCGGCGGGCACCTGGAATACAAAGCGATGCAAATCGCCCGCGACATGCTGGTGCGCGGCCAGCAAAATACGCACCTGGAGCGCTTCAGCCTCGGCGCCAGCCTGGGCCAGTGCTGCGGCGGCGTAACGGTGTTGCTGTTCGAACCCATGGGCCAGGTGCAGGCGCAGATCGCGGTATTTGGCGCCGGCCATGTCGGCCGCGCGCTGGTGCCGTTGTTGGCGAGCCTGCCGTGCCGGGTGCGCTGGATTGATTCGCGTGATCAGGAGTTTCCGGAACACATCCCTCAGGGCGTGCGTAAAATCATCAGCGAAGAGCCGGTCGACGAAATTGCCGACCTGCCGGTGGGCAGTTACTGCATCGTGATGACCCACAATCACGCGTTGGACCTGGAACTGACGGCCGCGCTGCTCAAGCGCAATGACTTCGCCTATTTCGGCCTGATCGGTTCAAAAACCAAACGGGTCAAGTTCGAACACCGCCTGCGTGATCGCGGCTTCGACACCGCGCAACTGCAACGCATGCGCTGCCCCATGGGCCTCACCGAGGTGAAGGGCAAACTGCCGGTGGAGATCGCCATCTCCATCGCCGGCGAAATCATCGCCACCTATAACGCGAATTTCGGCCAGCACAGTGCGAGCGCCGAACCTATTGCCAAACTGCTGCCGGCCTCGCGTCGCAGCCAAGCTATCTAAAATATTGAGATCACCATGCCTTTGACTCGCAAAGCCTACCGTGCCGCCATTTTGCACAGCATCGCCGACCCCGCCGAAGTGGGGATCGAAGCCTCTTACGAGTATTTCGAAGACGGCCTGCTGGTGATCGATAACGGCCAGATCAGCGCCCTGGGCCATGCCAGCGATTTGCTGCCGACCCTGCCCGCCGACATCGACGTGACCCATTATCAGGATGCGCTGATTACGCCCGGCTTGATCGACACCCATATCCACCTGCCGCAAACCGGCATGGTCGGCGCCTATGGCGAGCAGTTGCTGGACTGGCTCAACACCTACACCTTCCCGTGTGAAAGCCAGTTCGCCGACAAGGCCCACGCCGAAGAAGTCGCGGACATCTTCATCAAGGAGTTGCTGCGCAACGGCACCACCACCGCATTGGTGTTCGGCAGCGTGCACCCGCAGTCGGTGAATGCATTCTTTGAAGCGGCCGAGAAACTCGACCTGCGCATGATCGCCGGCAAGGTGATGATGGACCGCAACGCGCCGGACTACCTGACCGACACCGCCGAATCCGGCTACCAGGAGAGCAAGGCGCTGATCGAACGCTGGCACGGCAAGGGCCGCTTGCACTATGCCGTCACGCCACGTTTTGCGCCGACCAGCACCCCGCAGCAACTGGCGCTGGCCGGGCAACTGCTGGGCGAATACCCGGACCTGTACATGCAGACTCACATCAGTGAGAACAAGCAGGAAGTCGAGTGGGTAAAAGAGCTGTTCCCGGAGCGCAACGGCTACCTGGACGTGTACGACCATTACAAGCTGCTGGGCGAGCGCTCGGTGTTTGCCCACGGCGTGCACCTGTGTGATGACGAGTGCGCACGGCTGGCGGAGACGGGTTCAGCCGTGGCGTTCTGCCCGACCTCGAACCTCTTCCTCGGCAGTGGCTTGTTCAACTTGCCGATGGCCGAGAAGCACAAGCTGAATGTCGGCCTGGGTACTGACGTGGGCGGTGGCACCAGCTTCTCGCTGCTGCAAACCCTGAACGAAGCCTACAAGGTCATGCAACTGCAGGGCGCGCGTTTGAGCCCGTTCAAGTCGCTGTACCTGGCCACTTTGGGCGGCGCGCGGGCGCTGCGCCTGGAAGACAAGATCGGCACGTTGCAACCGGGCACGGATGCGGACTTCCTGGTACTGGACTACAACGCTACGCCGCTGCTCAGCTATCGCTTGAAGCAGGCCAATAACATTGCCGAGACGTTGTTTGTGTTGATGACGCTGGGGGATGACCGGACGGTGTTGCAGACATATGCAGCGGGTCAGTTGGTGCACCAGCGCTAACTTCAGCAACACCACAAAACAAATGTGGGAGCTGGGCTTTTGTGGGAGCTGGCCAGCTCCCACACAAGCCCAGCTCCCACATTTTTAGTCCCAGGCGAACCTGGAGAATTACAGTTTGACTGAAGAACGCCCCGGCTTTTTGGTCTGCAACAAATGCGAGAACACCGCGTGCAAATCGTCCGACGCGCTTTCCTCGTCGAGGTTGAGCTTGCTGTCGATGTGATCCATGTGGTGCATCATCAAATTCACTGCCAGTGCCGCGTCGCGTGCTTCGATCGCATCGATCAGTTGGGTGTGCTCATCGTAGGAACAGTGCGAGCGGTTGCCGCTTTCGTACTGGGCGATGATCAACGAGGTTTGTGACACCAGGCTGCGCTGGAAGCTGATCAGCGGCGCATTCTTTGCGGCTTCGGCAAGCTTCAAGTGGAATTCGCCGGAAAGACGGATACCGGCACCGCGATCGCCGCGTGAGAAACTGTCGCGCTCATCGTTGACCATCTGGCGCAGTTCGGCCAATTGCTCGGCGGTAGCGTGCTGCACCGCAAGCTCAGTGATCGCTCGCTCCACCAGCCGCCGGGCGAGGAATACCTGACGGGCTTCTTCTACACTCGGGCTTGCCACCACCGCTCCACGATTGGGCCGCAGCAGTACCACGCCTTCATGGGCCAGGCGCGACAGCGCGCGACGGATGATGGTGCGGCTGACGCCGAAGATTTCGCCCAGTGCTTCTTCACTCAATTTGGTTCCGGGCGCCAGGCGTTGTTCGAGGATGGCCTCGAAGATATGCGCATAGACAATATCGTCCTGGGTTCCGCTGCGACCAGCCTTGCCGGCTCGCGGTTGTTTCTTGAGAGGTTGCAACTGTTCGTTCATGGGCACTCGGGTTTAGAGAACGGCGGCGAATTAACGGTAATACGTCAACAGCGTGTCGCTGGCAAGTATCACCTAAAAACAGGGCACATTGTACACAACCCAGTGCGCCAACACACTGTACGGCTATTTGCGGCGGCGGCTGTATTGCAATGAGTAGTTACGTTTGAGTTTAGGCTTGAATTCGCTTTTTCCCAGGTAAAAGGAACACCTCGCCATGACCGACGCCACTCAAGCGCCCTTGCGCCCATTGGCCGACACTTCTGCGTCGGCCGTCGTCGCCGGCTTCATCGCCATGATGACCGGCTACACCAGTTCCCTGGTGCTGATGTTCCAGGCCGGCCAGGCCGCCGGTTTGACCACGGCGCAGATTTCTTCGTGGATCTGGGCGATCTCCATCGGCATGGCGGTGTGCAGCATTGGCCTGTCGTTACGCTATCGCACGCCGATCACCATTGCCTGGTCCACGCCCGGCGCCGCGCTGCTGATCACCAGCCTGGGCGGTGTGAGTTACGGCGAGGCTATCGGCGCGTATATCACCTGCGCCGTGCTGGTCACGCTCTGCGGGCTGACCGGCAGCTTTGAAAAACTGGTCAAGCGCATTCCCGCCTCGTTGGCGGCGGCGCTGTTGGCGGGGATTCTGTTCAAGATCGGCAGCGAGATTTTCGTCGCCGCGCAACATCGCACCGGGCTGGTGCTGGGGATGTTTTTTACCTATCTGATCATCAAGCGCTTGTCACCGCGTTATGCCGTGCTGGCTGCGTTGGTGATCGGCACCCTGTTGTCGGGGCTGATGGGCTTGCTGGATTTCAGCGGCTTTCACCTGGAAGTGGCCACTCCAGTGTGGACCACGCCGCACTTCTCGCTGGCGGCGACCATCAGCATCGGCATCCCGCTGTTCGTAGTGGCCATGACCTCGCAAAACATGCCCGGCGTCGCCGTGCTGCGCGCCGACGGCTACACCGTACCCGCCTCACCATTGATTACCGCCACCGGCCTGGCCTCGCTGGTGCTGGCGCCGTTTGGCTCCCACGGCATCAACCTGGCGGCCATCAGCGCGGCGATCTGCACCGGGCCACATGCCCATGAAGACCGTAACAAGCGCTACACCGCGGCCGTCTGGTGCGGGATTTTCTACGGAATTGCCGGGGTGTTTGGCGCAACCTTGGCGGCATTGTTCGCGGCACTGCCCAAGGAACTGGTGCTGTCGATTGCAGCGCTGGCGTTGTTTGGCTCGATCATCAATGGCTTGAGTATCGCCATGAATGAACCCAAGGAGCGGGAAGCGGCGCTGATCACCTTTATGGTAACCGCGTCTGGCTTGACGCTGTTTTCCATCGGTTCGGCGTTCTGGGGGATTGTGGCGGGGGTGCTGACGCTGCTGATTCTGAACTGGCGCAAGGCATAAAAAAACGGCGACCCGAAGGTCGCCGTTTTTTTTAGTATCACTTAGCCGCGTTGATCGGCTTTTCTGGATACCACACATCCAGCAGTGGGCTGACTTCAGCGCTTTTCAGCTCGCTGCGGCCTTTGAGCCAGCTTTCAACAGCTGCACGTTGCTCTTCGTTGACCGAGCCACGCTTCTGCAGGCAAACCAGACCGAAGTCATCGCCGCCGACATAGCCCAGACCGTTAGCTTCCATGGCTTCTTTGATGAATGCTTCGAGGAAAGCATCGGTAGCTTCTTCACTCAGGTCTTCTTTGAAGTCCAGGTTCAGTTCGAAACCCAGCTCTTGAAATTCATCAACGCACAGTTTTTTGCGCAGACGCTGGGAACGGTTAGTCGCCATTGGAACAATCCTCTTAAGTAATAACGGCCGGCACTTTAGCAGTTTAAGGCGACCTTTGCCCGACTCTATGGGACAGGCGGCCATTGGTCTGCAAAAAAACCCGTAATACTGGCTATGGTTCAGCTACAACTGGATGCACCTTGGGGCATAATGCCGACACTTTCGTGACCAATGAGGGATTTTCTTCCATACCCCTCGCCTTTTTCACCCTTCTCAGCAGTAGGGTTCTACTTCTTATGATCAATTCTTTTCGTTCAGTGTTACTTGCCGGTTTTCTTCTACCACTGGCCTTTTCCGTCACCGCTGCCCCGATCAACAACACTCTGCCGCCGAATGTTCAGCAGGCCCTGCAGAAAGCCAAAATACCCAATACTTCGCTGTCCCTGGTGATGCTGCCGCTGACCGGGCCCGGCACGCCGACCGTATTCAATGCTGATGTCTCGGTAAACCCGGCGTCCACCATGAAGCTGGTCACCACCTACGCGGCCTTGGAAATGCTCGGCCCCAACCACCAGTGGAAGACCGAGTTCTACACCGACGGCACCCTCAGCGGTGGCGTGTTGCGCGGCAACCTTTACCTCAAGGGTGGCGGTGACCCCAAGCTGAACATGGAAAAACTCTGGCTGCTGATGCGCGACCTGCGCGCCAATGGCGTGCAGCAAGTCACCGGCGACTTGGTGCTGGACCGCAGCTTCTTCAACCAGCCGCAATTGCCTGAATTCAATGACGACGGTAACGACGAGAACAAGCCGTTCCTGGTCAAGCCGGACGCCCTGTTGGTCAACCTCAAGGCCCTGCGTTTTGTCACCCGCAATGACGCTGGCCGAGTGATCGTTTCGGTCGAGCCGCCGATTGCGAGCATCCGCATCGACAACCAAGTCAAAGTCTCCAACGCCAAGCAATGCACCGGCGACGTGCGCTACAGCCCGGTTACCGCCGCCGATGGCAGTGTCACCGTGACCGTCAGCGGCCAGTTGGGTGATGGGTGCAGCTCGCAGACCTACCTGTCGCTGCTCGACCACGCCACTTACACCGCCGGCGCCGTGCGCGCGATCTGGCAGGAGTTGGGCGGCACCATCCAGGGCCGTGATATCCAGGCACCCGTGCCCAATGGCGCTAAAGTGCTGGCCCGTGCGTACTCGCCGGACCTGGCGGAAATCATCCGCGACATCAACAAATACAGTAACAACACCATGGCCCAGCAGTTGTTCCTGAGCCTCGGCGCGCAGTTCCGTAACGATGCCGATGGCGACGACGCCAAGGCCGCGCAACGCGTGGTGCGCCAGTGGCTGGCGAAAAAAGGCATTACCGCACCGCACCTGGTGATGGAAAACGGCTCCGGCCTGTCCCGCGCCGAACGCGTCAGCGCCCGCGAGATGGCGGCCATGCTGCAGGCCGCATGGAAAGGCCCGTATGCGGCGGAATACATCAGTTCGCTGCCGATTGCCGGCACCGACGGCACCATGCGCAAGCGCCTGAAAACCACGGCCCTGCGCGGTGAGGCTCACGTCAAGACCGGCACCTTGAACACTGTGCGCGCCATTGCCGGGTTCAGCCGCGACAACAACGGCAACACCTGGGTAGTGGTGGCGATCCTCAACGATTCGAAGCCATGGGGTGCTTCGTCGGTGCTCGATCAGGTGCTGCTGGACCTGTATCGCCAGCCGAAGCTGACAGCCGCTGCACCCGTCTTGTAACTGATCGTTAACTGATCGTTCCCGCGCTCCGCGTGGGAACGCAGCCTGGGACGTTCCGCGTCCCAAAGCGTGACGCAGAGCGTCACAAGAGGCATTCCCACGCAGAGCGCGGGAACGATCAGGCAACGATCAGGCAACGATAAGCCACCTTCAGGCGCGCAGGCGCTCCGCTTCCACGCGGTCGCGCCCCGCCTGTTTGGCCACATACACCGCCGAGTCCGCGCGCAGCAGCAGCCCGTCAATTCCTTCATTGATGCGCCAGCTGGCCACACCGAAGCTCGCGGTCACAACGCCCACCACCTCCATCGGTTCGGTGCGCAGCGACTGCCACAACTCCATCGCCAGGCTGTAAGCCTGCTCGGCATCGGTATGCGGGCATAGCACCACGAACTCTTCCCCGCCCAAACGACAGAACACATCCGTGCGGCGCAGGCGCTGGCCGATGCGCTCGCACACCTCCTGCAACACGCCGTCGCCCACGGCGTGCCCGAACTGGTCGTTGATGCGCTTGAAGTGATCAATATCAAGCATGATCAACGACAGCGTGCCCGTGGTTCGGTTGAGCCGGAGCATTTCGGCCTTGAGCCGATCCTGAAAATAACGGCGGTTATGAATGCCCGTCAGCGAGTCGGTAATCGACAGCGCGCGCAACTCCTCCTCGACACGCTTCAGATCGGAGATATCCGACACGTAGCCATGCCACAACGTGCCACCGCCGGTTAACTCCTCCGGCGTGGCTTCACCGCGTATCCAGCGCAGGCCGCGTTGCGGCAACACCACCCGATACTCTTCGCGCCAATGACTCAACTGCAACGCCGACAGCCGGATAGACTGGCGCACCCGCTCCACGTCCTGCGGATGAATGCGTTCGAACACGGTGTCCGCGTCTTGCTGCAATACGCCCGTATCGATCTCATAAATATCGCGCATACCATCGCTGGCATAGATGAAACGCCCCTTCCCCTTGGGTTCGAGGGTGAACTGAAAGATCCCGCCAGGCACGTGGGCACTGAGTTTTTTCAGTAGGCGGTCGCGCGCGGCCAACGCCTCGTAGGCGCGTTTTTGTTCGGTCACATCCAGGTAAATAGCCAAGTGCCCGATCCACAGGCCATAGTCGTCCAGCAACACGGTGGTGAGCATATTCACCGTCAGGTAGCTGCCATCCTCGCGCAGTAATGTCCACTCGCGCGCCTCGTGCAGATTGTCCGGGCTTTCCACCAGCATCGCCTGGCTCGGCGGAATACGTTTGCCCAAGGTCACGCTCAAACTGGCCGCGCGCGCTTCGAGTTCCAGGCCCAGGTGCAGGCTTTCCAGGGTCAGCCGCCCCACCACCGCCTCGGACTTGAACCCGAGCATTTTCTCGGCACCGGCATTGAAGGTGTTGATCACACCCCGCAGGTCAGTGGCAATGATCGCAACATGGGTGGCGGCGTTCAGCACACTGCGCAATTGCCCGTGGGCCGCGCGAAGCTCCTGCTCACGCAAATGCAACTGCTGCGTGCGTTGCTCCACCAGTTTGAGCGCGCGCTGGCGCTGGCTGACCAACACATACAGCAACGCACTGAGCAGCAGGCTGAGGAGCACGCCCATGGCCAGAATGGTGTGCATCGACGAGTGATTGGCCTGGTCGAACATCTGGCTGGCGCGAATGCTCAAGGCATACACATGGTCGCCGAGGGTGAGCCGGCGCGTGGCGATAAGGTTGCTGTCGCCTACCGCGTTGCTGGACGCGTACAGCACACGCTGTTGCGTGTCGGAGGTGTCGACAATTTGCATCACCAGGTTGTCGCGGTTGGGCTTGGGCAAACCATCGGCGACCAATTGGCGCATGCTGATCACTGCCATCACATAACCATGGGGCTCGGTGTCGGCAGGCTTGCTCACCGGCGCCACCAGCAAAACGCCGGCGGCATAAGCCGGCTCCACGCCCACCAGTTGCATGGGTTGAGACACCGCAGGCCGGCCGCTTTTTTGCACCCGTTCAAGCACCGAACGGCGCAGCGGCTGGGCCAACAGATCAAATCCCAGGGGCGACCCCAACAAGCTTTGCGTCTGGCTGTACAACACCGGCACATACTCGTCGCGCTCAGGCGCAGGCGCCAGCTCACCCGACGCGTTCAGCTCTCGAATGACGAAAGGTGTACCACGCTGACGCGAGATTTCTTGTTCAAAAGCGTTGCGTTGTTCGCGAAATATACGTGGCGCCCAGGCATAGGCACGGGCGCGCAGAAGCAAAGGCTTGGCGAAGCCATCGAACTCGGCGCGGGACACATCACTGGAATTGACGAAGAAGCGCTGCAGGCTGGCCAGGCGTTGCTCCTGGTCCTCGAAACGCTCCTGAAGGCGGGTGTAGCGCTCGTTGACCAACAACTGGAAACGCTGGCGCACTTGCTGCTGATAGAGGTCGGAGGCCGCCCAGGCGACGATACCCGTCAGCGCGCCACCTGCCAATAACACCACCAATGCCACCAGCCAAGCCGACGCCTGCTCACTGATAAAGCCTAGTATTTTCGGGCGAACGGCTTGCATCGGCATAGGCAACACTCACAACGCCAGCGTGCGGGGGGTGTCACTTTGGCTAGGCGTTAAGTTATAGCCATGAGGCCGGCGTTTGACCAGCGCAAAAAAGCCGCAAGCCCGGATTAGTCCGGGCTTGCGGCTTTTTGGTGCAGCTTGAGTATGGCGATCAGCGTGCGGTGATTTTCCACGCCCGGTGAATCTTCGCGTTACGGGCGAAGTCCGGGTCCAGGGTCTTGTCGCTGATTTCCTCGACCGCATAGCGCTCGCTGAGGTTGTCCTCGAGCACGAACTTGCGGAAGTTGTTCGAGAAGTACAGCACGCCGCCCGGGGCCAGGCGCGCCATGGCCAGGTCGAGCAACTGCACGTGGTCACGCTGCACGTCGAAGATGCCTTCCATGCGCTTGGAGTTGGAGAAGGTCGGCGGGTCGATGAAGATCAGGTCGAACTCATCGCGGCTGGCTTCCAGCCAGGCCATCACATCACCCTGCTCCAGGCGGTTCTTGTCAGAGAAACCGTTGAGGGAGAAGTTGCGACGTGCCCAGTCCAGGTAAGTCTTGGACAAGTCGACGCTGGTGGTGCTGCGCGCGCCGCCCTTGGCTGCGTGCACACTCGCGGTGGCGGTGTAGCAATACAGGTTGAGGAAACGCTTGCCGGCCGCTTCCTTCTGGATACGCATGCGCATCGGGCGATGGTCGAGGAACAGGCCGGTATCCAGATAGTCGGTGAGGTTGACCAGCAGCTTCACGCCACCTTCGCTGACCTCAGTGAACTTGCCTTGGGCACTTTGACGTTCGTACTGCTTGGTGCCGCTCTGACGTTCGCGACGTTTAACCACCACGCGGCTCTTGTCGACGTTCAGCGCCTGGGGAATCGCCGCCAGCGCATCGAACATGCGTGCGGAGGCTTTTTCCGGGTCGATGGATTTCGGCGCGGCGTATTCCTGCACATGCACCCAATCGTGGTACAGGTCGATAGCCATGGAGTATTCCGGCATATCGGCGTCGTACACACGGTAGCAGTCCACGCCTTCGCGCTTGGCCCACTTGCCCAGTTGCTTGAGGTTCTTTTGCAGGCGGTTGGCGAACATCTGCCCGCCTTCGCTCAGACGCGCCTGCTCAACCACCGGGGCTGGAGCCGGCTTGATCGGGTTGCCGTTCTTGTTGTACTGGCGCTCGACCGGCTCGGTCGGGGCCTGATCGTAAGCGGCTTGCTCACGTTCGGCCTGACGCTGTTCCGGGGTACGGCGCTCGCCGGTGACGAACTGGTCCGGGTTGACCTTGATCAGCAGCAACTTGCACGGCAATGCGCCGTTCCAGAACGAATACTGTTTGTGGCTGCGGATGCCCATGCGCTTGCCCAGGTCCGGCGCACCGGTGAACACCGCCGCTTCCCAGCCCATGCACGCCTGGCGCAGACGCTCGCCGAGGTTCTGGTAGAGGTACAACAGGCTGGCTTCGTCACCCAGGCGCTCGCCGTAAGGTGGGTTGCAGATCACCAGGCCTTTCTGGTTCTGGTCCGGGCGCGGCTCGAAGGTGCCGACTTCGCCCTGGTACACCTTGATCCAGTGGCTCAGGCCTGCGCGTTCGATGTTGTTACGCGCGGGTTGGATCAGGCGCGGATCAGCTTCGTAGCCACGTACCCACAATGGTGGTTTGTTCATGCCGATGGCGGCACGCTCGGTGGCCTCGGTGTGCAGCTTTTTCCACAGCGCCGGCACGTGACCGAGCCAGGTGGTGAAGCCCCACAGCTCACGATTCAAGTTAGGCGCCATGTCGGCGGCGATCATCGCGCCTTCCACCAGGAAGGTGCCCACGCCACACATCGGGTCCGTCAGCGCGCCGCCTTCGGCTGCAATGCGCGGCCAGCCGGCGCGGATCAGGATCGCGGCGGCCAGGTTTTCTTTCAACGGTGCGGCGCCCTGCTGCAGGCGATAACCGCGCTGGTGCAGGCTGTGGCCGGACAGGTCAAGGGAAAGGATGGCTTCGCCACGGTCCAGGCGCAGGTGAATGCGCAGGTCCGGGTTGATCTTGTCGATGGACGGACGTTCGCCAGTCGGGGTGCGCAGCTTGTCGACAATCGCATCCTTGACCTTCAGCGCGCCGAAGTGGGTGTTGTCGATGCCAGAGCCGTGGCCACTGAATTCAACGGCCAGGGTGCCGTCCGGGACCATGTGGTCGGCCCATTCGATATCCAGCACGCCGTGGTAGAGGTCTTCGGCGTCCTTCATCGGGAAGCGCTTGAGCACCAGCAGCACACGGTTGGCCAGGCGCGACCAGAGGCACAGGCGGTAGGCGGTTTCCATGTCGGCCATGCCGCGCACGGCCGAGGTGTGCTCGCGGGCTTCCTCAAGGCCAAGCCCGACGGCTTCCTCGATCAGCAGGCCTTCGAGGCCCTTGGGGCAGGTGAGGAAGAGTTCAAAACGGTCCGACATGGGGCATTCCAGGCTTTTCAGCAATAAATGAACGGGCGACGCATCGCCAGCTCGGTTTTCAATCAAGCACTTTTCTTGAAGAGTGCTCGCGTGGCACGAATGTGCCGTTCCACCCCGGCTGCCGGGCTTTTGAGCCTGAATTGCCGGGGCAGATAGATAAATGTGTGCAACAAAAAGAAATATTCCGACCCTTCGTCGAATAATAACCGACTGCAACGGGCGGCATTCTCACTAAAGGATTAAACCCATCCTCTATGCAGGGCACATCATAGCTGGGTTTGCCTAATAAATGGGGCGAAAAGCCATCCCAGCTTATGGCTATAGCATCGTTATCGTTACGTGCTTATGACAAAACGATCATTGAATCCATGTGACCTATTGGTTAGAACTCAACACAGGTTGGCGCCGTAACGACGCCGACACATAGGCTCGCCACGCCGGCAGCGAGCCCACCAACGGCAGGAAAACCCTGCCCGGCCCCAAGCGGGGCCGAAGGATATCTAGACAGTCAACAAGTGAGGGAAACACCCTATGAGAAGACTTAAGCGTGATCCGTTGGAAAGAGCATTTTTACGCGGATATCAATATGGCGTTCATGGTAAATCCCGTGAGCTTTGCCCATTTACTCTACCGTCGGTACGCCAAGCCTGGATCAACGGCTGGCGAGAAGGACGCGGCGACAACTGGGACGGTATGACTGGCACTGCGGGAATCCACAGACTCAACGAACTTCACGCCGTCGGCTGACACGGGGCACTTAATCCGACAACCACCTTGAAGATTTTGTAACGACTTAACCACGCACGTCCTATCCGGGCGGCGGGCTTCGGCCCAGGGGGCTCCTTTTGGAGCCCTTTTTAATGCTCGGAAATTGGCTGATCTATCAGCGCAAAGCCGCGATGGCATCCACCGACTCGCGGATCAACGCCGGGCCTTTGTAGATGAAGCCGGAATAGAGTTGCACCAGGCTTGCGCCGGCAGCGATCTTCTCGGCTGCATGCTTGCCTTCAGTAATACCGCCCACGGCGATGATCGGCAAACGCCCCGCTAACTCAGCAGCCAGTACCTTGACGATGTGGGTGCTCTGGTCCCGCACCGGCGCGCCCGACAGGCCGCCCGCTTCGTCACCATGGGCCAGCCCTTCGACGCCGACGCGGCTTAAGGTGGTGTTGGTGGCGATCACCGCGTCCATGCCCGAATCCACCAGGGCCTGGGCAACCAAAACGGTTTCATCGTCGCTCATGTCCGGGGCAATCTTGATGGCCAACGGCACGCGCTTGCCATGGCGCACGGCCAGGTCTTCCTGGCGCTGGCGCAAGGCTTCGAGCAATTGCTTGAGCGAATCACCAAACTGCAGGCTGCGCAGGCCCGGTGTGTTGGGCGAACTGACATTGACCGTGACGTAGCTGGCGTGGGCGTAGACCCTGTCCAGGCAGATCAGGTAATCATCCACAGCGCGCTCGACCGGCGTGTCGAAGTTCTTGCCGATATTGATGCCGAGAATGCCCTTGTATTTCGCGGCTTGAACCCGCGACAGCAAGTGATCAACACCCAGGTTGTTGAAACCCATGCGGTTGATGATTGCTTCGGCTTCGGGCAAACGGAAAATACGCGGCTTCGGGTTGCCCGGCTGTGGCCGTGGCGTCACGGTGCCGATTTCAACAAAGCCGAAACCCAGTTGCGCAAAACCGTCGATGGCCGCGCCGTTCTTGTCCAGGCCGGCAGCCAGCCCGACCGGATTGGGGAAATCGAGCCCCATCACCGACACCGGCATTTTTGCCGGTGCCTTGCATACCAGGCCATTGAGCCCCAGGCGGCCACCGGCACCGATCAGGTCCAGGGACAGATCGTGGGAGGCTTCCGGGGAGAGTTTGAACAACAACTGGCGGGCCAGGGTATACATGGGCGGGCTAGACTCGGATGGCGGCGAAAGGTGGCGCGATTATAGCCGGGGTGGCACGCCGGGTGCGAGGCGTGCTGTCCATTCGTCACTGGCGATGTGCAACCAACGCTTCATACTGCGCCCAGATTTTTTCTGCATAACGCAGGCGCAATGCCTCACGCCCAGGTGCCGGCCCGGCATTATAGGAACCCACGGCTGTCCAGTTGTAACCGAAGCGCTGGATGAAGTCGGCCAGGATCGAGGCGCCCACCTCTACCGATAAACATGGCTCAGTCAGCAGCCTTTCCTCGGTAATCCCCTGCTTGGCCAGACGAGGCAAGTGCATGCTATTGATCTGCATGAGGCCAATATCCCGTGAGCCATCACTATTGACCTCGTTCATCGAGCCAACGCGTGCGCCCGACTCCACGACAGCAATGGCCTGCAACAGCTCCGGCTCGATGTCGTAACGGCGGGCGGCATCCTCCCAGCAACTGGCCCAGGCCTGATGGCTGCCCATCAGCAGGCTCAACACTAACCCCTTGCCCAGCCGCCTAATCATGTTGCACCTGGCCACAGGCCGAACAGATGCGCTGCCCGCGCTCCCGGCCTGTTCGTTGGGCACGTGGCCGAACGGTAACGTCACAGGTAAAGCGATAGCCCCTGCCGTAGGCCGTCTTGATTAAGGCTTTGTCCTTGCGCAAGTGCTTGCGCAGTTCATAAATGCAACGGGTAAGCGACTCCTCCGCGACCTCACCTCGGGACCAGGCCTGCTCAAGCAACCGATCCTTGCTCATCAGCACGCCATCGGACGCCAACAGCAGCCGCAGCACCTGGCCTTCCTTGGGCGGCAGTTGAATGTCCACACCCTCCCCGGTCAACCGGCCATCGTCATATAAGGTCCATCCGGCAAAAAACCATGCGGCCGGCAACCCTTCATCCACGAGGGTCATACCCACCTCTGCACCTGACTACTTAACATTGAATTCCTTGCTTCCAGAAACGGCCGATACGCCAACCCCGCGACTATAAAAAGCCGGCACCAGAACAACGTTAGGAAAAAACCTATGAAATCGAAGCTTTCGGCGGGAAGTGCGTAGGATTTTTCTTGGCTATCGGCAGCCAAGGCCTGTTAAAGCATTGATGGGCGCTAAAAGGGTTAGTTGCTATCAGGGGTTTCAAGGGCTTCAGGGGCTTCAGGGGCTTCACGCACGAATGCGCGTTGCACACGCGCATGCTGGCTTTGTGTCAGTGGCGGCGGCCCAACGGCACCGGCCAACATCCGTGGTTCACCCCCAACCGCTCGGGCCTGGATCACATATAGCCGGACTTCGGCTCGTCGGCTTTGACTCGCGTCGCCATCACGTGGAAAACCACCCAGCCACAGCCGCCTGCCTTGGGGCACCCGCACCACCGTACTGATACCTACTCGCCCCACTGCCCCCGCCGAGCCGGGCTTGAGTGCGCTGCCCAGTTGACGGCCATCCTCAAGGGTCAGCTGCATTTCAATCTGATTGGCTGCCGCAAAGCGGGGTAACACGCTGGCTTCGGTGCCATACCCCACCGGCTGCCATTCGCTACTGTCGGCGCCGGGACTGGGCAGGTAAAAAGTATGGTTGTCCTGGAAAACCGCCGGCACATTTTCCTGGGTGAGGATCACCGGGAACGCAGTGACCCGGGCTTTGCGCCGACGCTCCAGCACACCCAGTTGCGCCATCAAACGGCTGTCGTCCAAGGGTTCCAATACGCGCGTCACGGCGGCCCCAGTGCTGGTTTCCTGCGCCCAGGCCGCGCCCATCTTGTCGAATTCTCGGCGGTCAACATCAACCTGCCACAGCGATACTTCGATCGGCCGCTTGGGTTTGTCCAATTCCGCCACCAGTTCCTCGATCGCCTTGACCTGAACAGGGCTGCCCTTGATCAATAAACTGTTGGAGTCAGGATAGGCCATCACCAAAAGGCTCTTGTCAGCCAGTAGACCTGGGGGGCGCTGCGTGGCGTCCCGCTGTTCGATGGCCAGCAGGTTTTCGATAATCGTTGCCATTCCCGGCACATTGACCTGCTCGTCCCCCATGACGTACTGACGGTCGGCCACGTGAGTGTTGAACACCTGAACCACGCCGAAAGCCTGCTTGCCCACCCGTACTTCGGAGCGCGGCCGGTCCATCAGTTGAGCCAGGTGCAGCACCTGATCCACATAGTTCGGTGGCCCGGACACGTAGAACGTGCGCGCACCACTCTCCCTGAGGGGATAACGTGATTCATCGAGCCCCGAGCGGCACATGAACCCGCGCAAGCGCTCAACCGGAATGTGTCGCAGCGCCACCGCCGAGCTTTTAGCTTCGCCCGCGCCATACACGTACAGCACCTGTCCGTCGCTGTACCAGATCAGGCCCTGTTGCTCGGCCACTGTCACCAGCGTGTGCTGCGCGGCCTCCAGATCGAAGGTGCCCGTGAGGCGTTTACGCGCCACTTCACGACTGACGACAACCGGCAACCCCAGGGGCAACGACAACGCGGTAAAAAAGGTATGCAGGCTTTCATCCCGCGCCTGGTAGCTCTCCCCCCAGGCGGGAACATTGGCCCACAGCACGGCACAGCACAGCAGCCAGCGGCATAGCCGTGGGTAACTCATCGGGGGTCGCTCTTGATGATCGTGCATGATGCTCGTGGAATCGAAACACACCGTCGGGGTTCCTGGCAGTCGGGCGCAAAGAAGCGGCCATACTGAAAGGCACGCGAGTTTCAATCTTGATGGAAAGGTGACGGCAGGCTCCATCCGCCTGCCCCGTGGCATGTGCCTTGCTAAGGACTCTGCATCAGAGCCCGCGCCAACGTCGGAGCAGGCTTGCAGACAAAGGCGTCGTTACCCGGCAATGGCTTGCACGGCCATGCGAAGGAGCGATGCTTTTTTTTTGAAAGAAAAGGTAGGTGTTGATGAACGATTCGGTCGGCAACAGCCCGGTGAATAACCCGCTGGCGTGGGTCAACGGCAGTGACGCCCCGGAAAAGAGCAGCCTGGACCTGGGTTTTATGGCACTGACCGACTGCGCTTCACTGGTGGTCGCCGCGACCCAGGGGTTTGCCCAACCCTACGGCCTGACACTGAACCTCAAGCGCCAATCCTCCTGGGCCAACCTGCGCGATAAACTGGTCAGCGGTGAACTGGACGCCGCCCACAGCCTGTACGGGTTGATCTATGCCGTACACCTGGGCATTGGCGGCGTAGCGCCAACGGGCATGGCGGTGCTGATGGGGCTCAACCAGAACGGCCAGAGCATCAACCTCTCCCACGGCCTGCAACAGCAGGGAGTGACCACTCCTGAGGCACTCGACCGCCACGTGCACCAAAGCCGTACAAAGCTGACTTTCGCCCAGACATTTCCCACAGGCACCCACGCCATGTGGCTGTATTACTGGCTGGCGAGCCAAGGCATTCACCCGTTGCAAGATGTCGACAGTGTGGTGGTGCCACCGCCGCAGATGATCGCGCACCTGCAAGCCGGGCGCATTGACGGTTTTTGTGTCGGTGAGCCTTGGTGCGCCAGTGCGGTCCAGCAAAACCAGGGGTTCACCCTGGCCACGACTCAATCGATCTGGCCGAATCACCCAGAGAAAGTGCTCGGCTGCACCCAGGCGTTCGTCGACCAATACCCAAACTCCGCCCGCGTACTGGTCATGGCGATCCTCGAGGCCAGCCGTTTCATCGAACAAAGCCAGGAAAACCGCCGCTCCACCGCACAACTGCTCAGCGCCCGCGAGTACCTCGATGCCCCGCTCGACTGCATCGAACCCCGCTTGCTCGGGAATTATGACGACGGCCTCGGCAACCAGTGGAAAGACCCGCACGCCTTGCGCTTTTTTGCTGATGGCGAGGTGAACCTGCCGTACCTCTGCGATGGCATGTGGTTCATGACTCAGTTCCGACGTTGGGGCCTGCTGCGCGAAGACCCGGACTACCTGGGCGTGGCTCGCCAAGTGCAGCAATTGGACCTGTATCGCCAAGCCGCTGCTGCCGTTGGCGTCCCGGCTACCGCCCAGAACATGCGCAGCAGCCAGTTGATCGACGGCAAGATCTGGGACGGCTCCGACCCGGCCGCCTATGCCCGCAGCTTCCGCCTGCATGCCTTGGCGGATGCCACCAGCCGCCAGGCACTGCGCTGACAGGACCACGACTATGTTACGAATCCTGTTGATCAACGACACCCCGCGCAAGGTCGGGCGCCTCAAAGCCGCCTTGACCGAGGCCGGTTTCGAGGTGATCGATGAGTCCGGCCTGACCATCGACCTGCCGGCGCGCGTCGAAACGGTGCGCCCGGACGTGATCCTGATCGATACCGAGTCACCCGGCCGCGATGTGATGGAGCAAGTGGTGCTGGTCAGCCGCGATCAGCCGCGCCCGATCGTGATGTTTACCGACGAACACGACCCGAACGTGATGCGGCAGGCGATCAAGTCCGGGGTCAGCGCTTACATCGTCGAAGGCATTCAAGCCCAACGCCTGCAGCCGATCCTCGACGTGGCCATGGCCCGCTTTGAAAGCGACCAGGCCCTGCGCGCCCAGCTCCAGGCCCGCGACCAACAGTTGGCCGAGCGCAAGCGCATCGAGTTGGCCAAGGGCATGCTGATGAAAATGAAGCACTGCAATGAGGAAGAGGCCTACACCCTGATGCGCCGCCAGGCCATGAGCCGCCAGCAGAAACTGATCCAGGTGGCCGAGCAGATCATCGCCATGAGTGAGCTGCTCGGCTGAACTGGCGCAGCTCTTGCTAAGCATTCATCACAGGTAGCCAACGGCGGTTGCCCCTTCTACGACAAAGACGTCGCCCATCCGGTTTGCACTCGCGAACTCGATGGCGGCGTTTTTTTTCGTTTTGGCCCCGGCGATAGGGGCCAACAGGCCTTCTGACAAGACCCCCAACCGTTGAGGTGCGTGATGAAATCAAGCTTCTGGAAATCCGGGCACACCCCGACCCTGTTTGCCGCGTTCCTGTATTTCGACCTGAGCTTCATGGTCTGGTACCTGCTGGGGCCACTGGCGGTGCAGATTGCCGCCGACCTGCACCTGACCACCCAGCAACGCGGCCTGGTGGTGGCTACGCCGATTCTGGCGGGTGCGCTGCTGCGCTTTTTGATGGGCATGCTGGCCGACAAGCTGTCGCCCAAGACCGCCGGGCTGATTGGCCAGGTGATTGTGATCGCAGCCCTGTTCGGCGCCTGGAAACTCGGTATCCATAGCTACGAACAAGCCCTATTGCTGGGCGTGTTCCTGGGCATGGCCGGTGCATCCTTTGCAGTCGCTCTGCCCTTGGCCTCCCAGTGGTATCCCGCTGAGCATCAGGGCAAAGCCATGGGTATCGCCGGCGCCGGCAACTCCGGCACCGTGTTTGCCGCTTTGCTGGCGCCGGTATTGGCCGCCGCATTTGGCTGGAGCAATGTGTTCGGCTTCGCGCTGATCCCACTGGTGCTGACATTGATCGTGTTCGCCTGGCTGGCGCGCAATGCGCCCGAGCGCCCGAAAGCCAAATCCATGGCCGACTATTTCAAAGCCCTGGGCGACCGCGACAGCTGGTGGTTCATGTTCTTCTACAGCGTGACGTTCGGCGGCTTTATCGGCCTGGCCAGCGCCCTGCCCGGCTACTTCAACGATCAATACGGCCTGAGCCCGGTGACCGCCGGCTACTACACCGCCGCCTGTGTGTTTGGCGGCAGCCTGATGCGCCCCTTGGGCGGCGCACTGGCCGACCGCTTCGGTGGTATTCGCACCCTGCTTGGCATGTACGGCGTGGCAGCGATCTGCATCGCCGCCGTGGGCTTCAACCTGCCAAGTTCCTACGCCGCACTGGCGCTTTTCGTCTGCACCATGCTCGGCCTTGGCGCAGGTAATGGCGCGGTGTTCCAACTGGTGCCCCAGCGTTTTCGCCGTGAGATCGGTGTGATGACCGGCCTGATCGGCATGGCTGGCGGCATTGGCGGTTTTGCCCTGGCAGCAGGCATGGGCGCAATCAAACAGAGCACCGGCAGTTATCAGTTGGCCTTATGGTTGTTTGCCAGCCTTGGCGTGTTGGCCTGGTTCGGCCTGCACGGCGTCAAGCGTCGCTGGAGAACCACTTGGGGCTCGGCCGCCGTGACCGCCGCACGCGTCTGATGAGCCTGCAACTGAGCGTCGCCCAGGCCAGCGCCATCGGCCCGCGGGCAGAAAACCAGGACGCCCTGCGGGTGGTCACGCCCATGCCGGAACTGGCCGCGAGCAAGGGTTACCTGTGCGCCATCGCCGATGGCGTCAGCCAATGCGCCGACGGTGGCCTGGCCGCCCGTTCGACCTTGCAGGCGCTGGCCCTGGACTACTACGCCACGCCGCAAACCTGGGGCGTGGCCCAGGCACTGGAGCGACTGTTGCTGGCGCAGAACCGCTGGCTGCAGGCCAACGGCGGTGGACAGCCATTGCTCACGACCCTCAGCGCCCTGGTATTTCGCGGCCAACGCTTCACCCTGGCGCATGTGGGTGATTGCCGGGTGTATCGCTGGCTGGATGGCGAGTTGCAGCGCATCACGCAAGATCATGTGTGGGAACAACCGGGCATGCAGCATGTGCTCAAGCGCGCCCTCGGCCTGGATCAGCACCTGGTGCTGGACTTTCTCGACGGTGAACTGCGCGAAGGCGAGTGCTTCCTGCTGCTCAGCGATGGCGTGTGGGCCACGTTGGGCGACCACAGCATCAGCGCGATCCTGCGCGAACAAACCGACCTCGACGCGGCGGTGAACACGCTGGTCAATGCCGCACACCTGGCCGCCAGCCAGGACAATGCCAGCGCGCTGCTGGTGCGTATCGACCAGCTCGGCGCCGCGACCCTGGGCGATGCGCTGGTGCAGTTGCAGCAATGGCCGCTGCCACCGCTCCTGAAGGCCGGGCAACGCTTTGAAGGC
Source organism: Pseudomonas sp. ChxA (assembly GCF_030263855.1). Classification (NCBI taxonomy): domain Bacteria; kingdom Pseudomonadati; phylum Pseudomonadota; class Gammaproteobacteria; order Pseudomonadales; family Pseudomonadaceae; genus Pseudomonas; species Pseudomonas sp. ChxA. The sequence continues at coordinate 1,848,446 of NZ_JARPMK010000001.1, read as the reverse complement.
TGGCAGGTTGAAAGCCTGCTGGCGCAGAGCCGACAGTCATTGCTATACCGCGTGCGTGATGCCCAGCAGCAAGCTTGGCTGCTGAAAACCTTGCCGCTCAACCGCGACGATGACAACGACGCCGGCCAAGCCTTGCTGTCGGAAGAATGGTTTCTGCGGCGAGTGGCCGGCCGCGCATTTCCTGAAGTGCATGCGGCCAGTGGGCGTCAGCATTTGTACTACGTGATGCGTGAATATTCGGGGCAAACCCTCGCGCAGCTGTTCCAGCAACAAGGCCCGCTGCCCCTGGCGCAATGGCAGTTGATTGCCGAGCGTTTGCTGCGGGCGGTGGGCCTGCTGCATCGACGGCAGATCCTGCACCGCGACATCAAACCGGAAAACCTGCTGCTGGGCGATGATGGCGAATTGCGTGTGCTGGATTTCGGACTGGCCTACTGCCCCGGGCTTTCCGAGGACCGCGCACATTTGCTGCCCGGCACCCCGAGCTTTATCGCGCCCGAAGCTTTCAGTGGCGAACGTCCTACGCAGCAACAGGATTTATACAGTGTCGGCGTCACGCTCTATTACCTGCTGACCGGTCATTACCCCTACGGAGAAATCGAAGCCTTCCAGCGGCCACGTTTCACCCAGCCCGTCAGCGCCAGTCGTTACCGCCCCGATTTACCGGACTGGTTGCCCTTGAGCCTGGAACGCGCCGTGGCCGCACAGCCCGCAGCGCGTTACGAAACCGCCGAAGAATGGTTGCTGGTGCTGGAACAGGCCGACCGCCGTGAATTGAGCGTGCGACCCAAGCCCTTGCTGGAACGCGAACCGCTCAAGGTCTGGCAAACCCTGGCGACCGTGTCGCTGCTGGTCAATCTGGTGCTGTTGTACTGGCTGCTGCACCACTAAAGGGCAATTTCCCACACAATATTGATGGGAATCCCAATAAAACCGGCGCCTGCCGACTTGGCACAACCGCTGCATTAGCTTCATCAACAACTCACATATAGCCGCCCCTTCAACGTCGAAGGGCCAAGCTTCCCGAGAGAACGGGACCGGACAAAGGTGTCCTCGCCAGGTAACTGGTGGGGACGCCTTTTTTGTTTGCGCACGATTTGTCGAGCCATTGCGGAGAACGACATGAAGAAACTCAAATTGGTGATGATCGGCAACGGCATGGCCGGGGTTCGCACCCTTGAAGAATTGCTCAAGCTGAGCAGCGACCTGTACGACATCACGGTGTTCGGCGCCGAGCCCCACACCAACTACAACCGTATCCTGCTGTCGCCGGTGCTGGCCGGTGAGCAGACTTTCGAAGAGATCGTGCTCAACGACCTCGATTGGTACCTGGATAACCACATCAAGCTGTTGCTCAACCGCAAAGTGGTGCAGATCGACCGCGTAAGACGCATCGTCATCGCTGAGGACGGCAGCGAGGCCGAGTATGATCGCCTGCTGATCGCAACCGGCTCGACGCCGTTTATCCTGCCAATCCCCGGCAACACCTTGCAGGGCGTGATCGGCTACCGCGACATCGCCGACACCCAGGCCATGATCGACACCGCCAGGACCCACAAACACGCGGTGGTCATCGGCGGTGGCCTGCTTGGCCTGGAAGCGGCCAATGGCCTGATGCTGCGCGGCATGCACGTGACCGTGGTGCATATCGGCGAATGGCTGCTGGAGCGCCAGCTGGATAAAACCAGCGGGCAATTGCTGCAAACCGAACTGGAAAGCCGTGGCCTGGTGTTTCGCCTGTGCGAACAAACCCAAGCGCTGCACGACGCCGGCAACGGTCGCGTCGGCTCGGTGCAGTTCAAGAATGGCGACATCATCCCCGCCGACCTGGTGGTGATGGCCGCCGGCATCCGCCCCAACACCGAACTGGCGGAGAAATCCGGCATCCCCTGCAACCGAGGGATTCTGGTCAATGACACGCTGCAAACCTACGATCCGCGCATCTATGCCATCGGCGAGTGCGCCAGCCACCGTGGGATCGCCTACGGCCTGGTGGCGCCGCTGTTCGAACAGGCCAAGGTCTGCGCCAATCACCTGGCTCAACTGGGCTTTGCCACTTACAAAGGCTCGGTGACCTCGACCAAGCTGAAGGTCACCGGTATCGACCTGTTTTCCGCCGGGGATTTCATGGGCGGTGAAGGCACTGAGACCATTACCCTCTCCGACCCGATTGGCGGCGTGTACAAGAAGCTGGTGATCAAGGACGACATCCTGGTCGGCGCGTGCCTGTACGGCGATACCGCCGACGGTGGTTGGTATTTCCGCCAGATCCGTGAGAACCACGCGATTGGCGAGATTCGTGATCACCTGATGTTTGGCGAAAATGCTTTAGGCGATGTCGGCCACCAAGGCCAGGACAAAGCCATGAGCATGGCCGACAACGCCGAAGTCTGCGGCTGCAACGGCGTGTGCAAAGGCACCATCGTCAAGGCGATTCAGGAACACGGGCTGTTCAGTGTCGATGACGTCAAAAAACACACCAAGGCCGCCAGCTCCTGCGGTTCCTGCGCGGGGTTGGTGGAACAGATCCTGATCAACACCGTGGGCGGCGCCGCCGACGTAAAACCCAAAAGCGAAAAAGCCATCTGCGGCTGCAGCGACCTCAACCACGGGCAAATCCGCCAGGCGATCCGCGACCAGCACCTGCTGACCATCGCCGGCACCATGAGCTACCTGAACTGGCGCACCCCCAACGGCTGCGCGACCTGCCGCCCGGCCCTGAACTATTACCTGATCTCCACCTGGCCCGGCGAGGCCAAGGACGACCCGCAATCGCGCCTGATCAACGAGCGCGCCCATGCCAATATTCAGAAAGACGGCACCTACTCCGTAGTACCACGGATGTGGGGCGGTGTGACCAATCCGTCGGAGCTGCGGCGCATTGCCGATGTGGCCGACAAGTACAACGTGCCAATGGTCAAGGTCACCGGTGGCCAGCGTATCGACCTGCTGGGCATCAAGAAACAGGATTTGCCCGGTGTGTGGAAGGACCTCGACATGCCCTCCGGCCACGCTTACGGCAAATCCATCCGCACCGTGAAGACTTGCGTGGGCAGCGAGTTCTGCCGCTTCGGCACGCAGAACTCCACGCAGTTGGGTATCGAGTTGGAGCACGACCTGTTCAATATGTGGTCGCCGCACAAGGTCAAGCTGGCGGTGTCCGGTTGCCCACGCAATTGCTCGGAAGCGGGCATCAAGGACGTCGGCATTATCGGCGTCGACTCCGGCTGGGAGATGTACATCGGCGGCAACGGCGGGATCAAGACCGAAGTCGCGGAGTTTTTCGTCAAGCTGAAAACTGCCGAAGAGGTGCGTGAATACAACGGCGCGTTCCTGCAGCTGTATCGCGAAGAGGCTTTCTACCTCGAGCGCACCGTGCATTACCTGCAACGGGTAGGCATGGAGCACATCAAGAAAGCCGTTCTGGAAGACCCGGCCCGGCGCCAGGCGCTCAACGAGCGCCTGCAATTCTCGCTGTCATTTGAACAAGACCCGTGGAAAGAACGCCTGGAACAGCCGCTGCTGAAAAAGGAATTCGAGGTCATCCCCGTCAAACAGCTGGAGGTGTCGGCATGAACTGGCTGGATATCTGCGCCCTGGATGAAATCAACGCCCTGGGCTCGCGCATCATCACTGGGCCAAAAGGCGATATTGCGATTTTTCGTACCAGTGACGATGAGGTTTTCGCTCTTGATGACCGCTGCCCACACAAAGGCGGGCCGCTGTCCCAAGGCTTGATCTACGGCAAGCGCGTGGCCTGCCCGCTGCACAACTGGCAGATCGACCTGGCGTCGGGTGAAGCCCAGGCGCCGGACATAGGCTGCGCCCACCATCACCCCGCCCGCGTCGAAAACGGCCGAGTGATGCTGGCCCTGCGGGACGCCGGTTGATGAACCGCCAGACCACCGCGTCCACCTGCTGTTACTGCGGGGTGGGTTGCGGCGTGCTGATCGAGCATGACGGCGAGCAGATCCTCGGTGTGCAGGGCGACCCGAGCCACCCGGCAAACTTCGGCAAATTGTGCAGCAAGGGCTCCAGCCTGCATTTGACCGGCGACCTGGCCGCCCGCGCCTTGTACCCGGAACTGCGCCTGGGCAAAGACCTGGCCCGCGCCCGTACCGACTGGAGCACCGCGTTGGAACACGCGGCCAATGTGTTCGCCGACACCATCGCCGAACATGGGCCGGACAGCGTGGCGTTCTATATCTCCGGGCAATTGCTGACCGAGGATTACTACAGCTTCAACAAATTGGCGCGGGCGCTGGTGGGCACCAATAACATCGATAGCAACTCGCGGCTGTGCATGTCTTCGGCAGTGGTCGGCTACAAACGCAGCCTGGGCGCCGATGCACCGCCGTGCAGTTATGAAGACCTGGAGGCGAGTGACTGCGTGATGATCGTCGGCAGCAACATGGCCTACGCCCATCCGGTACTGTTCCGACGCCTTGAGGAAGCCAAGGCGCGGCGCCCGCAGATGAAAGTGCTGGTGATCGACCCACGGCGCACGGACACCTGCGACTTGGCTGACCTGCACCTGGCGATCCTGCCGGGCACTGATGTGGCGCTGTTCCATGGGATCTTGCACCTGTTGCTGTGGGAAGACTGGATCGACCGCGACTTTATCCAGGCGCATACCGATGGGTTGGTCGAGTTGAAGCGACTGGTGCATGACTACACGCCGCAGATGGTCACGCAGTTGTGCGGCATCAGCGTTGAGCAGTTGCGCCTGTGCGCAGAGTGGGTCGGCACCTCCAGCAGTTTTCTCTCGCTGTGGTGCATGGGGCTTAACCAGTCCACCGCCGGCAGCGCCAAAAACAGTGCGCTGATCAACCTGCACTTGGCCACCGGCACTATTGGCCGGCCGGGTTGCGGGCCGTTTTCCCTGACCGGCCAACCGAATGCTATGGGCGGGCGCGAAACCGGCAGTTTGTCGAACCTGCTGCCGGGGCATCGCGAGGCGGCCAACCCTGAGCACAGGGCCGAAGTCGCGGCGTATTGGGGCGTCGAAGCGTTGCCGGCGCCTATCGGGCTGACCGCTATCGAACTGTTCGAACAGATCCAGGCCGGCAAGATCAAGGCTGTGTGGATTGCCTGTACCAACCCCGCGCAATCCTTGCCAGACCAGAACAGCGTACGTGCCGCATTAGCGGCCTGCCCGTTCGTGGTGTTGCAGGAGGCTTTTCGCACCACCGAAACCGCCGCCTATGCCGACCTGCTGTTACCCGCCGCCAGTTGGGGCGAGAAAGAAGGCACGGTGACCAATTCCGAACGGCGGATTTCCCACGTGCGCCGCGCCGTCGCCCCACCCGGCGAAGCGCGGCCGGACTGGGCGATTACCGTGGATTTCGCACAACGCCTGGAACAACGCTTGCGCCCGGGGTTGCCGAGCTTATTCGCCTTCGAACAACCGGCGCAGATCTTTGATGAATACAAGGTACTGACCCGCGACCGTGACCTCGACCTATCGGGTATCAGCCATGCCCTGCTCGACCAGCTCGGCCCGCAGCAATGGCCATTTCCCGTGGACGCACAAGCGGGCACCCCACGTCTGTACACCGAGGGCGTGTTCCCGACAGACAGCGGCCGCGCGCACTTTATCGCTGACCCTTACCGTGCCGCTAAAGAGCAACGTGACGCGCGCTTCCCACTGACCCTGATCACCGGGCGCCTGCGCGATCAATGGCACGGCATGAGCCGCACCGGTACCGCCGCGCAGTTGTTCGGTCACGTCAATGAAGCCTTGTTGAGCCTGCACCCGGATGAGCTGCGTCGGCACCGTTTCAAAGAGGGCGATCTGGTCAGCCTGAAAAGCCGTCGCGGCAGTGTGATTGTCGCTGTCAGCAGTGATGACAGCGTGCGCCCCGGCCAGGCGTTCCTGCCCATGCATTGGGGTGATCGCTTTCTCAAGGGCGGTGTTAATGCCCTTACCCAGCCGGCGTTCGACCCCTTGTCGAAACAGCCCGAACTCAAACACAGCAGCGTGCGCCTGGAGCCTGTGCAACTGCCATGGCAGTTGTTCGCGCTGATCGAAGGAAATGTGCAGCAACACTTTGACGCCCTACGCCCGCTGTGTGAGGGCTTTGCCTACGTCAGCTTGAGCCTGGCCGGGCGTGAACGGCCGGCACTTCTGGTGCGCGCAGCCCATACCGAAGCGCCCGACTTGCAACTGTTAACCCGCATCGACGAACTGCTGGGCCTCAATGACGGCCCAGTCATGGCCTATGACGATCCGCGCCGTTCGATTGGCAAGCGGGTAAAAATCGAAAAAGGCCGCATTACCGCGCTGCGCCTGGCCGGCGAAACCCTGGCGCGGCATTGGCTGCAGAGCCTGTGGCTGGAAGGCCGTGCCGACGATCAACTACGCCGCTGGCTGCTGGCCCCACTCAGTGCACCACCGGGCGGCGCGGCAGCCAGCAGCAAGATTGTGTGTAACTGCAAGAACGTCAGCGAAAGCGCGGTATGCGCCGGTATCGCCCGTGGCCTGGACCTGGCAGGGCTTAAACAGGAACTGGGGTGCGGCACGCAGTGCGGCTCCTGTGTACCGGAAATCAAACGTCTTTTGGCCAGCGCGTCGCTGCCAATCGCAATCAGTGTGTAAGGGGATAAACATGAGCGCAAAAGTCTGGCTGGTAGGCGCAGGCCCCGGTGATCCGGAGCTGCTGACGCTCAAGGCGGTACGCGCCCTGCACGCAGCCGATGTGGTGCTGATCGATGACTTGGTCAACCCGGTGGTGCTCGAACACTGCCCGCACGCTCGTGTGGTCACCGTGGGCAAGCGCGGTGGGTGCCGGTCTACACCTCAGGATTTTATCCACCGCCTGATGCTGCGCTATGCGCGCCAGGGCAAATGCGTGGTGCGACTCAAAGGCGGCGACCCGTGTATTTTCGGCCGGGGCGGCGAAGAAGCGCTGTGGTTGCGTGACCGTGGTATTGAAGTGGAGTTGGTCAACGGGATTACTGCGGGCCTGGCAGGTGCAACCAACTGCGATATTCCACTGACGCTGCGCGGGGTCAGCCGCGGCGTCACGCTGGTCACCGCGCATACCCAGGACGACAGCAGCCTTAACTGGCGCGCCTTGGCCGAGGGCGGGACGACATTGGTGGTGTATATGGGCGTAGCGAAACTGGAGGAGATTCGTCAGCAATTGCTCAACGGCGCAATGGCAGCGGATATGCCGGTGGCGATGATCGAGAACGCCTCATTGCCTCAGCAACGCGAATGCCGCAGCACTCTGGCGCACATGCATACCGATGCACAGGCATTTGCTCTCAAAAGCCCGGCGATCCTGGTGATCGGCAGTGTTGCTGGTGCAGAGCAGGCGGCCTGCATTGGCATGTCAGCGAGCGCCTAAGGCAAATTACAGGCGAAAAAAAGCCCGGCCTAAGCCGGGCTTTTTTTTACCACTCAGTAATTACTGAGCAGCTTGAGCTTCTACCGAGGCTTCTACGCGACGGTTGATAGCGCGGCCAGCTTCAGTTGCGTTGTCAGCAACTGGGCGGGATTTGCCATAACCAACCGAGCTTACACGGTTAGGAGCGATACCGTCTTTGACCAGGACTTGCTTAACAGCGTCAGCACGACGCTGGGACAGCTTCTGGTTGTAAGCGTCTGGACCAACGGAGTCAGTGTGACCTTCAACCACGGTGGTGGTCTGTGGGTACTGCTTCATGAAGTCGGCCAGGTTTTTCACGTCGCCGTAGCTGTTAGGCTTAACAACGGACTTGTCGAAGTCGAACTTAACGTCCAGCTCAACACGAACAACCTGAGCAACTGGAGCTTCTGGCTCTGGAGTTGGCTCTGGAGCTGGTGCTGGGGTAGGAGCTGGAGCGACTGCGCCGGCGTTGCCGCCGAAGTTCACACCCAGGCCAACCAGTGCGGAGTAGTCCCACTTGCCGTTGTCGATGCCGTAGTCAGCTTCAACGCCAGCACGAGCGAACAGGTTGTTGGTGAAGTAGTACTTCACGCCAGCGCCAGCGATTGCCAGAGTAGTCTGGTCGCGACCGCTGTGGCCGTCAGCCTGTACGTTGGTACGGCTCTGGTGACCGAAACCACCTTCTACGTATGGACGCAGGGAATCAACACCAGCCTGACCGAAGTGGTACTGAGCAGTTACGCTGCCAGTGTCACCTTTGATCTTCTGGGAACCAGTACCGTCGTTCGAACGGGTGTGGTTGGTGGTGTCGTAGTTCAGGTTGATCGACACGTCGTCGGTCAAGAAGTAACCGATGCTTGCGCCAGGGTTGAAGCCGTCTTCGATGTGCTTAACGCTATCGTTGTACTGCTTCTTGTAGAACAGCTGGCCTTCAACTGCGCCTTGGCCTTGTGCCAGAGCGCCGAAAGAAGTGGCCGCAATAAGAGAACCAATGGAAAAGCCCAAGGTGTTTTTCAGTTTCATCCGTTAAATCCCCATCTGGTGATTGTAAAGCAGTCCCACAAACCGGGGGACAACTCGGCGACAAGTCTAACAGAACTTGCCTACACGTAAGAGATATTTGCCACGCACTAAGTTTCAGTCTCGCCCGCAAATTTCTCACGTAATTTATCAAGAGCACGCTTGTAACGCATTTTTGTAGCACTCAAACCCATGTGCATGATGTCAGCAATTTCCTGAAACTCCAGCTCTGCGACAAATCGTAGCACCAGAATTTCACGGTCAATCGGATTCACATGCACCAACCAGCGATCAAGTCCGGCCTTTTCCTCGGGTACCGGCGCCTTCTCTTCAGACGCTTCCTCAAGGGGGTCCAGACTTAAAGCGTCCATCAAGCGACGCTTTCGCCGTTCCTTACGATACTGCGTGATGCACTCGTTGTACGTGATGCTATAGAGCCATGTCTTGAACTTCGATTTGCCCTCGAAGTTCTTCAGGCCGTATAGCACCTTGAGCATCACTTCCTGACAGACATCATCCGCATCTCTATCGTTCCCTAAATACCTTGAACAAACGTTGAACAGAGTGCGTTGATACCTGCGCATCAATTCTTCGTACGCGCGTGTTACGTGAAACAGCTCCGTGTGCGAGCGCGCGACCAACTCCTCATCAGAGAGCTCACGGGGGTCATAGCGCGTGGACAGCGTTTGGGCTTTATTCAAAACAAGTCGTGCCGACAGTCAGGTCAATGTCCGCTACAGCCCGGTCTCCCGGGTTTGCGGCGGCGTACATTAGCAGGATTTGCCGGGTTAGCGGCTACTGACCTGCTGCTCCAGGAGAATCCGATTGGACAGCGATACCAGCTCACCGTCATCGGTCAGCACCGTCGTCTTGACCGTGCCAATCTCCTCGATTTGCCCTTCGACCTCGCCCACACGCACCTGTTGCCCAACCTGATACAGCTCACGCACATAGATTCCCGCAAGAATCTGGCCGGCAATTTCCCGGCTTCCCAAACCCATGGCCAGCGCAACTGCCAGACCAACGGTAATCAAAACAATCACAATCACGTGGTTTAGCAGGTCAGTTTTGACCTCCAACTGGCTGATCGCGACGGAAATACTGATGATGATCACCAGCCCCTGGGCAATTCGCCCCAGGCCCGCAGCATAGTCCAACCCCACGCCTTCAGCAGCACCGCGCACCAGCCCGTTGGCCAGTTGCGCCAGCAAAACACCTACCAGCAATACCAGCGCGCCGCCGAAAACTTTCGGCAAATACAGCGCCAGCATGTCGAGCGTAGCTGAAACTCGCTCAAGTCCAAGGGATTGAGCCGCAGAAACCAGAAAAATAAGCAGAACGAACCAATAAACGATCTTACCGATGAGCGTTGAGATCGGCACTTGCAGCCCTGCACGGCCCAGCAGCTTCGTCAGGCCGGTGCCCGCCATCAAGCGATCCAGCCCCAATTTTGCAAGCAATTTGGACAGCAGGGTGTCGAGCAACTTGGCCACGACAAAGCCCAGCAACACCAAAACCAGAGCACCAAACAGGTTGGGAATAAAATTCGCCACCTTGGTCCACAATGCGGTCATCGCGGTGACCAGGCTCTGGGTCCAGAGATCAAGTTCCATATTCAATCAGCCTTATCAGCAGTGCGAGCAAGAGGTTTACGACGCGAAACCGGCGATACGTGGGCCGAACCATTGTTCAAGGCCATCATCAATGCCGGCAACCAACGACCCAGCAGACCGAACAGGTCGCCCGCCCCTACCTGACGGTTGGCGGTTTTCAACACGCGGCCCAGGCAGGCATCGTCATCACGGTTGGATGGCGACGCATTGAGCATGTCACGCAAAGACTGTTCGAACGGATCGTGCATAAAGACCTCTCGCAAGTGAGTTAAAAGACGAGGGTTAAATTCTTGGGGTCACATGTACCCCTGACTACGTTCAGTTCATATTCAGGTCAAACCCAGCGCAATCGTCGAAATAGCCACCATTGCCCCAGTGCTACCGAGACCATCAACAGGCAGGCAATCACGAATCCATAGGGGCTGGCGGAGAACGGAATCCCGCCCACATTTATACCCAGCAAACCGGTCAGAAAACTCATCGGCAGGAAGATGCCGGTGATGATCCCGAAGCGGTACATGGTGCGATTCATGCGTACGCTCAAGCGCCGGTCTTCGGCCTCAAGTACCAGCCCCACGCGCTCCCGGGTCAGTTCTAGCTCTTCCAGGTAGCGAGTCAGGCTGTTGTTCAGTTCGTTCCAGTAGTCAGCATCGTCATCACAAAACCACGGTAATTTGATCCGCGTCAGTTGCGCAAAAATATCCCGCTGCGGTGCCAGGAAACGCTTCAATCCGGCAGCCCGTCGACGGATCTGCAAGACGTTGCCGTGCTCCGGGGTATACCGTTCGTCGGCATCGAGTTTTTCTTCCTCTAAATCGACGACTTCGGACAGGTCGGTGACCAGATCCTGCACTTTATTGGTCAGGTACTGCGCCATATAAAGGATGAGTTCAGAAGCGGTTTTTGGCCCTTTGCCCTCAGCCAGTTGCACCAGCAGCTCATCGGTAGCCCGCAATGGGCGCAAGCGCAGGGAAATCACGCGACTGGCTGCCGCAAAAATACGCACCGAGACCATGTCTTCCGGCTCGGCGCCCGGGTTGAGGTTGATCCCGCGCAGAAACAACAGCAATTCGCTGTCCGGCAGCGGCAAAAGGCGCGGGCGGGTGTTCTCCTCCAGCAACAAGTCGCAGGCGAATTCGCTCAGACCGCTGGATTTACGCAACCAGGTCTGGGTCTGTGGATGGCTGCGATCCCAATGCAGCCACAGGCTTTCCTGGGGTTGCAGTTGCAAGTCGTCGAGCTCAGTCCGGGCAATCGAACGCGCACCGCCTTTACCGTCCAGCACCAGGGCATGCACCAGCCCCCATTGCGCGTTTTCTTCCTCGAACATCCTCACCCCTTTCGGCTACTGCGGTTTATTCAGGCATTTTCAGCGGGCTTGGCGAAACGATCACGCCATTATTGTCGGCGTAGACGTACTCACCAGGGCGGAATGTCACGCCGGCAAACGTCACCACCACATTCAGGTCGCCAATGCCGCGTTTGTCGGTCTTCATTGGGTGAGGCGCCAACGCCTGCACACCCAGGTCAGTCTGGGCGAGGACGTCGACATCACGCACGCAACCGTAGATCACCAAGCCTTCCCAACCATTTTTTGCGGCTTTCTCGGCGATCATGTCGCCCAGCAGCGCGCGGCGCAGGGAACCGCCGCCGTCGACCACCAGCACCTTGCCGGCGCCCGGTTGGTCGGCCTGTTCCTTGACCAGCGAATTGTCTTCGAAGCACTTGATGGTGACGATTTCACCGCCAAAGGAGTCTCGGCCACCGAAATTACTGAACATCGGCTCAACTACCTGCACCAGCTCCGGGTAGGCGTCGCACAGATCGGGCGTCACGTAATGGTTCATCGAGAAACTCCTGTCGTCAAAGAAGAGGTCGAACAATCCCACGGTGTACATCAGCAAAACGCGTCACAACGGCTGATCTTTAAGCGCTCCCCCGTTAGCGGCGGCCATGATCAGACTCACACCACCGCAACGCAATAGCGACTGCGCGACTGAATATGACCAGAAGCGTTTGATGCGTCATATCTTAGCCGCAACCTCTGCCGAGTGAAACGCCCTTGGCAGAGCGGTTGCGCTAAACCGTTGCAACCACCTGCGGCTCTGCCGCCAGTAAAGGTGTCAGTGGGTCTTTCAACCACTGCGCCACCAACGGCCACACTTCAGTCTGCGCGGCCTTGCTGACGAGCATCTCGACGTGCCCGAAATCCCCGCTGAAGCCTTGCTTGCGCCCCAGGCACAGGTATTGGCGATGTTCAGAGCCGACTTGTTCGAACAACTTTCGACAGGCCCAGTCCGGGTCCTGTTGATCGCCAGCAGCGCTGACGGCCAGCAGCGGCACGTCGACGTCGGCCAGCCCCTTCCACCAGTCCTGCTTGCCTTCGCCAAAACGACCGAACAGGCCGTTCCAGCGCATCGCTTCGATCATCACGCCCGCCGGCTCATCCTCGGGGCCGCGTTTGAGCCGTACGCCGGATACTTCACCAAAACGTTTCAAGAGCAGACGGCCGGTCCACTCCAACGGCGGAATTTTCAGCGGCCAGTGGGTGCGGCTGACCTGGCAACCAAACAGCGCTACCGACGCCACGGCTGGCGCGCCAAGGTGCTGACCGCCCAGGGCCGCTGCCAAGGCGGTGCCGCCCAGGGAGTGGCCGATCCAGTGCGGGATTTGTGCGCTTTGCTCACGGACAAATGCACCGATCGCCGGCAAATCGTAACGCGCATAATCGGCGACGCGGTTTCTGGCGTAATCCTGATTGCGCTTGGACAGGCCATGGCCGCGCATTTCCGGGATCCACACATCAAATCCCTGACGCGCCAGGTAAGCACCCAGGCCGATACCTTTGGGCGAATACCAGAAGCGCCGATTGGAAAAACTGCCGTGCAATAAAATAACCGGCGTGCCCCGGTTTTGCGGGACATCCGCCAGGCCCAAACGGGTCACAGCCAGCTCGACGGTGCCGTCGGGGCTGTTGCCGGGTTTGAGGCGGTACACATCTTCACTCAGGTCGCCACGACGTTCAGCGCTGATCAAGGCGACGGGAAATAGGTTGCTGCTGCTTTGCATAATGCTCTTGCACAAAAAAGGGCGGCGTCCGGATGGAGTTCCGCCCTGTACAGATAAGAATGCCGGTCACCCAGGCTGGGTGACCGGCACTTTTGACGTCACGACCTTAGGCGGACGCTTGGCCTTCCGCCAGGAAGAACCAGGTTTCCAGCACGGAGTCGGGGTTCAGCGAGACACTTTCGATACCCTGTTCCATCAGCCATTTGGCCAGGTCCGGGTGGTCGGAAGGGCCTTGACCGCAGATGCCGATGTACTTGCCGGCCTTGTTACAGGCCTGGATGGCGTTGGCCAGCAGCTTCTTGACCGCAGGGTTACGCTCATCAAACAGGTGCGCGATGATCCCCGAGTCACGGTCCAGGCCCAGGGTCAGCTGGGTCAGGTCGTTGGAACCGATGGAGAAGCCGTCGAAGAACTCCAGGAACTCCTCGGCCAGGATGGCGTTGGACGGCAGTTCGCACATCATGATCACGCGCAGGCCATTCTCGCCGCGGGACAAGCCGTTTTCAGCCAGCAGGTCGACGACTTGGCTCGCTTCGCCCAGGGTGCGTACAAACGGCACCATGATCTCGACGTTGGTCAGGCCCATCTCATTGCGCACGCGCTTGAGGGCACGGCATTCCAGCTCAAAGCAGTCACGGAAGGCTTCGCTGATGTAACGCGAAGCGCCACGAAAGCCCAGCATCGGGTTTTCTTCTTCGGGCTCGTAGAGCTTGCCGCCGATCAGGTTGGCGTACTCGTTGGACTTGAAGTCCGACAGGCGCACGATGACCTTTTTCGGGTAGAACGCCGCCGCCAGGGTGCTGATGCCTTCCACCAGCTTCTCGACGTAGAAACCCACAGGGTCGTTGTAGCCGGCGATGCGCTTGTCGACGCTTTCCTTGATTTCCAGTGGCAGGCCGTCGTAATTCAACAGCGCCTTGGGGTGTACGCCGATCATGCGGTTGATGATGAACTCGAGGCGGGCCAAGCCCACACCGGCGTTCGGCAACTGCGCGAAATCGAACGCACGGTCGGGGTTGCCGACGTTCATCATGATTTTGAACGGCAGGTCCGGCATCGCATCGATGGAGTTTTGCTTGATATCGAAGCCCAGCTCACCTTCAAAGATGAAGCCGGTGTCGCCTTCGGCGCAGGACACGGTCACACCCTGGCCGTCTTTCAACAGTTGGGTGGCGTTGCCGCAACCGACGACTGCGGGAATCCCCAACTCTCGGGCAATGATCGCCGCGTGGCAGGTACGCCCGCCACGGTTGGTGACGATGGCGCTGGCGCGCTTCATCACCGGTTCCCAGTCCGGGTCGGTCATGTCGGAGACCAGCACGTCACCGGGCTGGACTTTGTCCATTTCGGATACGTCCTTGATGATCCGCACTTTGCCGGCGCCAATGCGCTGGCCGATGGCACGGCCTTCCACCAGCACAGTGCCGGTTTCTTTCAACAGGTAGCGTTCCATGACGTTGGCCGAAGTGCGGCTCTTCACGGTTTCCGGACGCGCTTGCACGATGTACAGCTTGCCGTCGTCACCGTCTTTGGCCCACTCGATGTCCATCGGGCACTTGTAGTGCTTTTCGATAATCATCGCTTGTTTGGCCAGTTCGCTGACTTCAGCGTCGGTCAGGCAGAAACGCGCGCGTTCGGCCTTGTCGACTTCAACGGTTTTCACCGAGCGACCGGCCTTGGCCTCGTCACCGTAGATCATCTTGATGGCCTTGCTGCCCAGGTTGCGGCGCAGGATGGCCGGGCGGCCGGCCTCAAGGGTGTGTTTGTGGACGTAGAACTCGTCCGGGTTAACCGCGCCTTGTACGACGGTTTCACCCAGGCCGTAGGCGCCGGTGATAAACACCACGTCACGGAAACCGGATTCGGTGTCCAGAGTGAACATCACGCCGGCGGTGCCGGTTTCCGAACGCACCATGCGCTGCACACCGGCAGACAAAGCCACCAGCTTGTGGTCGAAACCCTGGTGTACGCGGTAGGAAATAGCGCGGTCATTGAACAGCGAGGCAAACACTTCCTTGGCGGCGCGGATCACGTTTTCAACGCCGCGGATGTTCAGGAAGGTTTCCTGCTGACCAGCGAAAGAGGCGTCCGGCAAGTCTTCAGCGGTGGCCGAGGAACGTACGGCAACTGCCATGTCCGGGTTGCCGGCCGACAGTGCTGCGAAGGCGGTACGGATTTCTTCGTTGAGCTTCTCGGGGAACTCGGCGTCCATGATCCATTCGCGGATCTGGGCACCGGTCTTGGCCAGGGCGTTGACATCATCGACATCCAAGGCGTCCAGCGCGGCGTGGATCTGGGCGTTGAGGCCGCTCAGCTCGAGGAAATCGCGGTACGCCTGGGCCGTGGTGGCGAAACCACCGGGCACCGAGACTCCAGCGCCTGCAAGATTACTGATCATCTCGCCGAGGGATGCGTTCTTGCCCCCCACATGCTCTACATCATGGACGCCGAGCTTATCGAGGGAAACTACGTACTCTACCAAGGTGATCTCTCCACTTTCTGTGTTGGAAAAGCTCAGGACGCCGGCGGCTCAGTAGGAGCAAACGCCAGCGCTTGTGGCCTGGACCTGGAAAATAAGTGAGAATGCGGCCCACTGCGGGACGGCAAAATCGCGCCTATCATATCCAAGATTCGCCATCAGCTTAAGGCCCAGGGCTCAAATGAAACGATCTGCTTTCTTTATCTCCGACGGCACCGGCATCACAGCCGAAACATTGGGTCAGAGCCTGCTCGCGCAGTTCGAAAACATTACCTTCGCCAAATTTACGCGGCCGTATATAGACAGCGTGGATAAAGCGCGGGCCATGGTACAACAAATCAATCTGGCGGCTGAAAAAGACGGTTTTCGCCCGATCATTTTCGACACCATCGTCAATCAAGACATTCGTGAGATCCTGGCAACCTCCAATGGTTTCATGATCGACATCTTCTCCACGTTCCTGGCGCCATTGGAACAAGAGCTGAGTGAACATTCCTCCTATTCTGTGGGAAAGTCCCATTCCATTGGCCACAACTCCAACTATATGGAGCGTATCGAGGCGGTGAACTTCGCCCTCGACAACGATGACGGCGCTCGCACCCACTACTATGACAAGGCCGACCTGATCCTGGTGGGCGTGTCTCGCTGCGGCAAGACCCCGACCTGCCTGTACATGGCCATGCAATTCGGTATCCGCGCGGCCAACTACCCGCTTACCGAAGACGACATGGAGCACCTGACGCTGCCTGCCGCCCTGCGTGCGCACCAGCACAAGCTGTTCGGCCTGACCATCGACCCGGACCGCCTCACCGCCATCCGCAACGAGCGCAAGCCCAACAGCCGCTACTCCAGCTACGCCCAGTGCGAGTTCGAAGTGCGCGAAGTGGAAAATCTGTTCCGTCGCGAGAATATTGCACACATCAATTCCACGCATTTTTCGGTGGAAGAGATTTCCGCGAAGATTCTGGTGGAGAAAGGTGTGGAGCGCCGCTTCAAATAGTCGGCGCCTGTACGGGACCCATCGCAGGCAAGCCAGCTCCCACAGGGGAATGCATTCCAAATGTGGGAGCTGGCTTGCCTGCGATGAACGATAACGCGGTAAACCTGCCTACAGCTGAAACCT
Organism: Pseudomonas sp. ChxA; assembly: GCF_030263855.1. Taxonomy (NCBI): domain Bacteria; kingdom Pseudomonadati; phylum Pseudomonadota; class Gammaproteobacteria; order Pseudomonadales; family Pseudomonadaceae; genus Pseudomonas; species Pseudomonas sp. ChxA. Next base: position 1,831,769 of record NZ_JARPMK010000001.1, on the reverse strand, counting down.
GTCACCGCCCTGCCCCAGCGCAGTGGCCAACGCATCAAAGCCCTCACGCAGCAACTGATCATCGCCTGACGTATTACAGATACTCGCCCGAATAAACTGCGGCACCGCCGTCTGCCCTACGGCAAATGCCTCAGCGGTGGCGATCAGGTAATTATTCTGCTTGAGCTCTGCCTCGATTTCCGACGCCCGCCAGGGCTCAGGTACTTCAATCCAGAAGTGCGGGCTGTTGAGGTGGGTGCGGTATTCCAAACCGACCAAGAGGTCGCGCACCAAGGCTTTGCGCCGGCTGATCTCGTTGATTTGCTGGCGCAGCAGGTATTCCGCCGTGCCATTTTCGATCCATTGGGTCGCCAACTCCAACGTCACCGGCGTGGCCATCCAGCAGGTCGAGCGCAAGGCCGCCGAAATACGGCTGACCAATGCCGGTGGCGCATGCACATACCCCACGCGCAGCCCGGCAGACACGGCCTTGCTCAGGCTGCTGATCAAAATCGTACGCTCGGGGGCGAAAAAACTCAGTGGTGGCGGGCGGTCTTCCACCAACACGCCGTGGGCTTCGTCCTCCAAAATCAGCAGATTATGCTCGCGGCACACTTTGGCCAGCGCTTCCCGGCGTGCGACCGACAGCACGGCCGTGGTCGGGTTCTGGATCGTCGGCGTGCAGTACAGCGCCGAAACCCGGTGATTACGACAGACTTCATCCAGCGCACCCGGCAGCACGCCTTCGTCATCCATCTCCAGGCCTATCAGCCGTACACCGAGCATCCGTGCGGCGGTGATAAGCCCTGGGTAAGTCAGTTGCTCAGTGACCACCGTATCCCCGGCCCGCAAGAGCGCCATCATGGCGCACAGCAGACCATGCTGGCCGCCATTGACGCAGATGACCTGCTCGGGAATCGGATGGAAATCGCGCTGCACCAACCATTGCGCTCCGGCCTCGCGGTAGCGCGGCAAACCGGCGTCCGGCGTATAGGCGCTGATGTCCTGAAGGAACTTGGCGTTGGTCGACAAGGTTTGGAAGCTTTGGGCCAGGAACACCGTCTCTTGCCCAGGAATGTGCATGTTGCGGCTCATATCGAAGTACTGGCGCGGCTCTTCGCTGACGTTGCGAAAACCTTCATCGCGCTGGCGCTCCATCCCACGCTTGCGCACGAACGTGCCGTCACCGACACGCGCCACCACCAGCCCCAGGCGTTCCAGCTCGCCGTAGGCGCGGCTGATGGTGCCGATGGTCACACCGAGGTTGTCGGAAAGAACCCGATGGGGCGGCAGTTTGCATCCCGGCTCAATCAAACCTTCAAGGATGCCCCGCTCCATCACATCGGACAGGCGTTTGTACTTGACGCCCTGACCGCTGGACAACCCTTCACGCATAATTGACACCATGTCAATATTTGTTTTGACAGCCATCATTCGCCCTAATAGTGTGCTTTTACGGGTTCAATCACCGAATGAAACAACTTAATACACAGTCAATATAGAGTTCAATTCCGGCTCAGGGAAGCAATAAACGATGCCAATGTCCGCCGTTCTTGAAAACACTACAAAAACAAAAACTCAGAAACAGTGGTTGGCCGGTCTGGTCACCAGCGTGATGTTTCTTATCGTGTGCCTGAGCTGGGGCACCACCTGGCTGGGCATCAAGATCGCCGTCGAAAGCGTGCCGCCGCTGACGTCTGCCGGGCTGCGCTTTCTGATCGCGTTCCCGCTGTTTTTGTGTTTTGCCCTGGTACGCCGCGAGCCGATCCTGTTCCCGCGTGAAAGCCGCTGGTTCTTCGTATTCGTGACCCTGTCGTACTTCAGCATTCCCTACTACTTGCTCAACTATGGCGAGATGCATGTGTCGTCCGGCCTCACCGCGCTGCTGTTCAGCTGCATGCCGGTGTTCATCCTGATTTTCTCCGCGCTGTTTTTGCGCGAGCGCATCTACTTTTCCCAGGTGGTCGGCATCGGCATCGGTTTCGGCAGCCTCTACATGATCATCAAGAGCCAGGGCCTGCACCTGGATCACGCCGAATTCTTCGGCGTGCTGGCGATTCTGACCGCTGCGATCATGCATGCCTTGTGCTACGTCATTACCAAGCAAAAAGGCAGCGCCATCAGTGTGATCACCTACAACACACTTCCCATCGGCATCGCCGGGCTGATGCTGTTCGTGGCCGGCCTGTGGTTTGAAACACCGACGTTCGAAAACATTACCCTGCGTTCGTGGAGCGCCTTGTTCTACTTGGGATTGGTGGCCTCGGTGGGCGGGTTTATCGTGTACTTCATGTTGCTCAAACGTTTGAGCCCGATCATTTTGTCGTTCGTGTTCATCATCTTCCCGGTGTTCGCGGTGATCATCGGTGCCTGGTACGAGGGCGTGGAAATTTCCCGTGACCTGATGCTGTACTCGGCGATCCTGCTCGCCGGTTTTGCGATCACCAAGTTGCCGGTTGAAAAACTTCTGGCCAAGAAAAATTGACCCTTAAACCACAACTACAACAACGCGAGAGAAACATGGAAGTCCTCCGCCCCACCGCTCTGGAACAGATCTATGCCCACGCCAGCCGCAGCTACCCGGAAGAATGCTGCGGTTTTGTCTTCGCCGATGGCACTGTGTACCTGGGCAACAATATCCAGAATGAGCTGCACCGCAAGAACCCCGAGATGTACCCGCGCAGCGCGGCCAATGGCTATACCTTTTCGGTGGCCGACACCCTGCTGATGAACAAGGCGTTTCGCAGCGACAACCCGGTGGTGGTGATCTATCACTCACACCCGGACGTCGGCGCCTATTTCAGTGATGAAGACCAGGACAAGGCACTGTTCCTGGGTGAGCCGATCCACCCCGTCAGCTACTTGGTGGTGGACGCGCGCCAGGGCCAGGCCCTGGGCTCAAAGCTGTTTGCCTGGGATGGCAAGCAATTCGCCCTTAAACCCTTCAACGACCTGCACACGGAGTTGTCCATGAACGCTGTCTCTTTCCCCGATATTCTGGTTCGCGTGGCCAAGCTGCCGGAATCGACCCTTGAGGGCACTGGATCGACATTGCGCGAAGTCATTGAAAACCTCTGCAGCAGCCACCCACAGCTGCGCACGCATCTGTTCCACGAAAACAACAACCAGCTCAAGGAGCACTTCCTGTTCACCGCCCAGGAAGAACTGATCGGCGCCGATGAGCCGCTGCCGGAAAAAGCCAAAATAGAAGTGCTGCTGGCCACCTCCGGCGGCATGGACGTCGAGCAACTGAGCAACGAAGAAGTCCAGCGCTACGTGCGCCACATCACCCTGCCCGGCGTCGGCCGGGAAGGCCAGTTGAACCTGAAAAAAGCCAAGGTGCTGATCATCGGCACCGGTGGCCTGGGCTCGCCCATCAGCCTGTACCTCGCGGCAGCCGGCATCGGCACCCTGGGCCTGGTGGATTTCGATGTGGTAGAGAGCAGCAACCTGCAACGCCAGATCGTGCACGGCAACAGCACCCTGGGCATGCCCAAGGTCGAGTCGGCCAAGCGGCGGCTGCAAGACCTCAACAGCCATATCCAGATCAACGCCCACGACACTGCGCTCAATGCCGACAATGCGCTGGAACTGGTCGGGGCTTATGACCTGGTGATCGACGGCACTGACAACTTCGACACCCGCTACCTGGTCAACGATGCCTGCGTGCAGTTGGGCAAGCCATTGGTGTACGGCGCCATCTATCGCTTCGATGGGCAGATCAGCGTGCTCAACTACAAAGGTGGGCCGTGCTATCGCTGCCTGTTTCCTTCGGCACCGCCTGCCGAATTGGCGCCCAATTGCAGCGCCGGAGGCGTGATCGGCGTACTGCCGGGCGTGGTCGGAATGATCCAGGCCACTGAAGCGATCAAATTGCTCATCGGCATCGGCGAACCACTGTCGGGCCGCCTGATGCGCTTCGACGCGCTGGCCATGAAGTTCAGCGAGATCCGCTTCAAACGCCGTGCCGACTGCCCATGCTGCTCAGACCTGCGCCACAGCGAAAACGTCGCGCCAGCCGTTTGCGCGGATGCTGTCCCGACTCAGCCCGCTTTGGCCGAAGAGCGCTACATCAAACCACGCGTGCTCAAGCAACTGCTCGAACACCCACGCAGCGCCGACGTGTTGCTGGATGTGCGCGACGCCAGCGAGCTGGAAGTGTGCAAATTGCCGGGCGTGGTGCATATCCCCCTGGCCGAACTGGACGGGCAATTGGGCAGCCTCAGTCGCGACAATACCCATTACCTGATCTGCTACGCCGGAACCCGCGCCGAGCAAGCGGCCAGCACCCTGCTGGCAGCCGGATTCGCCAATACCAAAGTCCTGCAGGGCGGCATGAAACACTGGGTTCGCGACGTCGAACCCGACATGCCTTTGTACTGATCCGGGGGCTGAACGATGTTGCATAACTCCATTCTCGACGTGATCGGCCATACGCCGATCGTGCGCCTGGCGCAGTTTTCCGAAGACCTCGGCATCGAGGTCTACGCCAAGCTCGAATCCCTCAACCCTGGCGGCAGCCACAAGGCGCGCATCGCCCTGGGCATGATCCTCGACGCAGAACGCCGCGGCGTACTGATTCGCGACTCCGGGCAAACCATCATCGAGCCCAGCGGCGGCAATACCGGCATTGGCCTGGTGATGGCCGGCAATGTACTGGGCTACAAAGTGGTGCTGGTGATCCCTGATAACTACAGCCCCGAAAAGCAGAAACTGCTGCGTTTATACGGCGCCAAAGTGGTGCTGTCCGACAGCCGCCTGGGCAACAATTCCCACGGCGAAAAGTGCATGGAACTGCAGTTGGAAAACCCCAACTTCGTGATGCTCAACCAGCAGCGTAATGGCGCCAACCCGCAGACTCACCGCGACACCACCGCACCGGAAATCCTCCGCGCGTTCGGCGAGCAGCGTGTGGACTACTTCGTCAGCGGCATCGGCACCGGTGGCCATATCACTGGCATCGGTGAAACCCTCAAGGCGGCCTGGCCCGCGATGCGCGTCATGGGTGTGGAACCGGAGGAGTGCGACCTGCTCAAGGACCAGCACGCACCGCACCACATCCAGGGCCTGTCGATCGGCTTGATCCCGAGCATCCTTAACGTGGGTGTGCTGGACGGCATGCTCAAGGTCTCGCGCCTGGCGTGCATCGACATGATGAAACGCATCATGCGCACCGACGCTATCAGCCTGGGTTTGTCTTCGGCCGCCAACATGGTGGCCATCGCCCAACTCGCCCCCGAACTCCCGCCCGAAACGGTGGTGTTGACCATGGTCTACGACAATGCCGACAGCTACCTGCCCAATTTCGAATAACCGGTTTTTCAACCATCCAGACTGTGGGGGTGCCTCCATGGGGGGCTTTATCGACATGCAACAGCTGCACGATGAGTTGCTGACCCACCTCATCCAGACCCTGACGCCTGCGCAGATGAAGCAGTTGGAACCGCATTTGGCGCCATTGATCCAGAATGCCGCCCAGGCCGTGGCAGAGGACTTGATTGCCTACGCCTATCGCGACCCGGCGTCCCGTGGGCGTGGCGAGTTGATCCTGGAATCCTATGCGTCGTTCAAGGCCGTGTTGTTCTACCGGTTGGCACACTTGGTGTGGAATTTCCCCGACCAGGCCGACGGTATGTTTTCACGCATGGCCCTTAAGCTCAGCAACCAGGGCAAAATCCTCTCCGGCGCCGAAATCCACCCCGCAGCCCGCATTGGCCGGCGCTTTGTGCTGGACCACGGCTTTGGCACCGTCATCGGAGAAACCTGCGAGATCGGCAACGATTGCTACATCCTCTGCGGTGTAACCCTCGGCGCCCGGGGCATTGCCAATAACCCGGACGGCAGACGCCACCCGCGCCTGGGCAACAATGTCGAAGTCGGCTCCGGCGCCCGAGTGTTGGGCTATGTGCTGATCGGCGACAACGTGTTTATCAGCCCGTCCTGTGTCATCACCCAGGATGTGCCGGCGGGCACCAAGGTCAAGGTGGTCAACCAGATTCAATTACAGAAGAACGCCGAATCGGACCACAGCAACTACCTGGGGGCTTTCGCGCTGGATGAGCGTTTGCACGTAGTCGGCGAAGTCAGCGCCAGCCATAAGGTCACCGTGCTGGATGCCGACTTTCATCCCCTGCACGGGCTGCTACTGGAGCCCACGGTGAAGGAGCGCCATCACTTGCAGTTTCGCCTGCGTCGCCTGGATACCGGCGACCATCTACCACGCTTGCCGCTGAACCTGAAAGTCTGTGGCCCCGAATTTGAAATCACCCTGCTCTCCCCGCCTGGCTTGAGCGCAATGGTGCGTCACCTGCTGCAAGCCAGCCCACTGATCGTCGGAGGTTGAACATGTCCGTGCATACCATGGAAACCCTGGCGCTGTTTGACAGCGCGCCGTACCAGAACGCCTTCAGCGCCCGAGTCATTGCCGTCAGCGAACAGGGCGTGGCCCTGGAACACACGCTGTTCTACCCCACAGGCGGTGGGCAGCCAGGCGACACCGGCCACCTGACCCTGGCCGACGGGACACGGGTCAACGTGACCGGCACCGTGCGCGACCCGGTGTTGCGCTCAATTATCTGGCACCAGGTTGAACACTGCCCCGAGCAATTGACGGCCGGCGTACAGGTGGATGCCGGCCTGGATTGGGAACGGCGTTACCAGCACATGAAGATGCACACCTGCCTGCACCTGCTGTGCTCGATCATTGATGCGCCCGTCACCGGCTGCAGCATCAGCGCAGACAAAGGCCGCCTGGATTTCGATTTACCGGAAATGACCCTCGACAAGGACAGCATCACCCGCGACCTCAATGCCTTGATCGAACAAGCCCATGCGGTGAAGACCCTGTCGATGCCCGCCTCGGAGTATTCGACCTTGCTGCAGATCACCCGTACCCAGGCGGTGGCGCCCCCCGTCATCCAGGGCTCGGTGCGGGTGATTGAAATTGCCGGAATTGATATCCAGCCGTGCGGTGGCACCCATGTGATCAACACCGAAGAAATCGGCCGGGTGTTCTGCGAAAAAATCGAGAAGAAGAGCAAACACAACCGCCGGGTGATCCTGCGGTTTGAGGGGTAAAGTACGCGCGTCGGCTAAGCGTGAGCACTGGAGACCCACGCTTGCCGAAGTGAAGCTAAGGCCTACTGCTTCGCCTCACTGATGTGTTTTCTCAACGCCTGAACCTGTTCCTCAAGCATTGAAATCTGGGTGCCGTAGTAGGACCTCATCTCAGCAATACCCGCTTCGATGTTAGCGTTGTCTACCCTGAATTGATCAGCGGTGGGCAGTGCCTGCGTGGGTGACTCGTTGGTCGGGTATGCCGGCTCATCGCTGGTGGTCAAAAGGGACTTATCCGCCGGCGCCGGCGCCGTTGGCGTCTGGGTTTCAGGTTTGGTCATTGTCTTGACGTGCTCAGTCATATTTTGAAGCTCCTTGCTCAACGCTTCAAAGGCCTCCGTCATCTGCTGCATCAGCTGGCTGATATCTGCGCGCAACTGCGTATTTAGCTTAATTGCATCTTCAAGATCTTGACCCTGGGCAACTTCAGAAGTCTGAGCGTTTTGAACCACCGGCTCAACCGGCTCTTGAGGTGTTTGAGGCAATGCGGCGGGAGCTTCGTGGGTACCTTTGCGCGGAGCACTCAGTTGCTCACGCAGTTCGACTATCTCATTTTTGAGTTTAACGATTTTCTCCTGGCACTCGGTGATAAACGCCTTGAAGTCAATCAGAAACTGGGTATTTTTGCCCACCAATTCCAGCGTTTCAGCCTGTGGGCCGACCTTTTGCGATTGCGGCTGGTTGACGAGGGTGTTGTGGCTAGAAAACTGACCGCGCTGCTCTGGCGTTACGGGGGGCCGAGGAGCTGCAGCATCGCCCTGTGTGCCGACACTACTTGAGGTATCGGCATTGTGTTCCTGAAGGGGTGCCTTCGAATGCTGGGACGCCTCATAGCCCATAGGATAGTTCGTTTGTGGCCGGGTATTTACGCTAGTCATAGGGTGCTTACTCAAATCCAGATAGTGCTGAGTTGGGGGGTGGCAGAGACTTGCTGCGGCAAGTGATCTGACCCATTGATTGGCATTTATCTGAAAGCGGTTCCTGGGATACAGGATGTGTGGGTAGCTAATTATGTCGACAGTAAAATCAGTCTTTTCCTGAATGTTGATCAACGCAGGCAAAACCGATGCCCAAGCCGCAGTTCGTACAGGAAACTGACAGCAAATTTATGTGCTTGTAACATTCAGAAACGTACAATCCCGCCAGCAACGTCTCGTTGCCCCTGACTCACGAAAACAGCGCCCGTCCTTCTCGGTGGGGCATTCGTGCAGCAGCTAAGCTCACTCCCACCACGCCTCTGAACCTGAACGCTGCAGGACTGAATGCCTATGAACAAAGTGTTCCGCGATTACCTACCGGCATCCACCCTGCGCTTGCTGCCCAACCGCTGGGACCTGGTCGCGCTGCCGCTGGTGATCGGTTTTCTGCTGTTTTTCTCCCTCACGGCTCGGGAAACCTGGGCGCCCATCGCCACGTTGCAGAGTGAAGTCATTTCCCTGGACCCGGCCAACCTGCCGGAATACGCGATGCGCACCACAATGCGCATGCTCGCGGCCATGGTCGCGGCGCTGGTGTTTACCCTGCTGTACGGCACCCTGGCCGCCAAAAGCCGGCGCGCTGAAAAGCTGCTGGTGCCGGTGCTCGATATCCTGCAATCGGTGCCGGTGCTCGGCTACATCTCATTCACGGTGACGTTCTTCCTGCTGCTGTTCCCTGGGCGCGTACTCGGCGCCGAGCTCGCGGCGATCTTTGCGATCTTCACCAGCCAGGCCTGGAACATGACGTTCAGCTTCTATCAGTCGCTGCGCATGCTGCCCCATGACTTGGTCGAAGTGTCGACCAACCTGCGGCTTTCCGGCTGGCAGAAATTCTGGAAGCTCGACGTGCCATTCGCCATGCCGGGGCTGGTGTGGAACATGATGATGAGCATGTCCGGCGGCTGGTTCTTCGTGGTTGCCTCCGAAGCCATCACCGTCGGCGACAAGACCATCACCCTGCCGGGCGTAGGTTCGTACCTGGCCTTGGCGATCGCTCAGAAAGACCTGCACGCCGTGGGTTACGTGATTTTGGCGATGATTGTGGTGATCCTGCTGTACGACCAGTTGCTGTTTCGCCCACTGGTGGCCTGGGCTGACAAGTTCCGCATGGAAACCACCGCGTCCCAGGGCGCTGCGCCACAATCCTGGCTGTTGAACCTGATCCAGCGCACGCGCATCGTGCAGCGCATCCTGCGCCCCATTACCCGTGCCTTCAGCCGGATCGGCAACAAACGCTTCAGCCTGGCGGGCGGTGCGTTCAAGGCGTTGCCGGCCGAAACGCCGGCGGCGTCAAAAGTGATCGACTGGGTGTGGGGCACGCTGATTGCGCTGCTGGCCGCGTATGCGCTGTACCACATCGTGCAATACGTCGGCACCGAAGTGACCTTCGCCGAAGTCGGCCATGTGTTTGTACTGGGCCTGATCACCTTGCTGCGCGTGGCCGGGCTGATCCTGATCGCCTCGCTGATCTGGGTGCCGTTGGGCGTGATGATCGGCTTGCGCCCTGCGCTGGCGGAAAAAATCCAGCCGTTGGCACAGTTTCTCGCGGCCTTCCCGGCGAACCTGTTGTTCCCGGTCTTTGTGATCGTGATCCTGCACTACAACCTCAATCCGGATATTTGGCTGAGCCCGCTGATCGTGCTGGGCACCCAGTGGTACATCCTGTTCAACGTGATTGCCGGCGCCAGTGCCTTCCCCAATGACTTCAAGGAAGCCGCCGCCAACTTCCGCATCCGCGGCTGGCTGTGGTGGCGCAAGGTGATGCTGCCGGGGATATTCCCCTATTACGTCACCGGCGCCATTACCGCCTCGGGCGGTGCCTGGAACGCCAGTATCGTCTCCGAGTACGTGTCCTGGGGCCAGGACAACGTGGTCGCCCATGGGCTGGGCGCCTACATTGCGCAAACCACCGCTGCCGGCGACTTCCCGAAAATTGCCTTGGGCGTGGTGGTGATGTCGATCTTCGTGGTGGCGTTCAACCGCGCGGTCTGGCGGCCGATGTACGCCATCGCTGAAAACAAACTTCGTCTGAATTGATGGGATTCGCTGTGATGACTACCTACACCGAAAACACTGCCGATACCCCGCAAATCTACTCGCTGAAAAACGTCAACCGAGTGTTCGGTAAAGGTAAAGACGAGCTGCAAGTGCTCAGCGGCGTCGACCTGAGCCTGCACGAGGGTGAGATCGTCGGCATGCTAGGCCGCTCCGGCTCGGGCAAATCCACCCTGCTGCGCATTATCGCCGGGCTGATCCAGCCGTCCTCCGGCGAAGTCCGCTACAACGGCGCACCGCTCAACGGCCCGGCCGAAGGCGTGGCCATGGTGTTCCAGACCTTTGCGCTGTTCCCCTGGCTGACCGTGCTGGAAAACGTCGAAGCCGGCCTGCAAGCCCTGCAAGTCGAGCGCAAGGAAACCCGTCGGCGCGCCTTGGCCGCCATCGACTTGATCGGCCTCGACGGCTTTGAAAACGCCTACCCGCGCGAGCTGTCCGGCGGCATGCGCCAGCGCGTGGGGTTTGCCCGTGGCCTGGTGGTCAACCCGACGCTGTTGCTGATGGATGAGCCCTTCTCGGCCCTCGACGTGCTCACCGCCGAAACCCTGCGCACCGACCTGCTGGACTTGTGGAGCGGCAAACAGCTGCCGATCAAGTCGATCCTGATCGTGACCCATAACATCGAAGAAGCAGTGCTGATGTGCGACCGCATCCTGGTGCTGTCATCCAACCCCGGCCGCGTGGTCGCCGAGATCAAAGTGCCGTTCGCGCACCCGCGCAACCGCCTTGACCCGACGTTCCGGCAAATGGTCGATGACATCTACGCGCTGATGACCGACCGACGCAGCGCCGATGCCAGCCGTGGCATACCCGAGCTGAAAATGGGCAGCCTGCTGCCGGAGGTGTCCACCAACTTGATGGCCGGCCTGATCGAAACCCTGGCCGCCGAGCCTTACAACGGCCACGCCGGTTTGCCCACCGTGGCCGAACGGCGCTTGCTCGAAGTCGATGACCTGTTCCCGGTGGCCGAGATGCTCGAGCACTTGGGCTTTGCCGAACTCAAGGGTGCGGACATCACCCTCACCGACGCCGGCAAGCTGTTCGCCGACTACGGCACCCAAGAGCGAAAAACCCTGTTCGCCGAGCATTTGATCAAACACGTGCCGCTGGCTGCGCGGATTCATCAAGTGTTGCTTGAGCGCAGCGGGCACCGCGCGCCACGGGTGCGTTTTGAGCAGGAGCTGGAAGACTCAATGACCGAAGCATTCGTAGAAAAAACCCTGGAGAGCGTGATTGCGTGGGGGCGTTATGCGGAGATTTTCTCCTATGACGACCATACCGAGACGTTTAGCCTGGATGATGTGGAAGGCAGCATGTAATGGCCCAAGTGTGGGAGCTGCTTTTGTGGGAGCTGGCTTGCCTGCGATGCAGACAACTCGGTCTTTCAGCTACACCGAGGTGATGCTATCGCAGGCAAGCCAGCTCCCACAAAAGCCCGCTCCCACAGTGGGTACGAGGTGTTTGTCAGATCACAAACAAGTCCACAAACCGATTCACCGGCGTGGCCTCAAGCCGCGCCTGATCCTTGCACAACGCAAAAATCTCGCCACTGCGCTTCGCGGTAAACCGTGTGGCCAGGTTGGCCTTGAACTTGTCCTCCAGCAACGGAATCCCGTCTGCCCGACGCCGGCGATGGCCAATCGGGTATTCCACCGCGACCTGCTCAGTGTGGGTACCGTCCTTGAAAAACACCTGCACGGCATTGGCAATGGAGCGTTTGTCTGCCTCCAGGTATTCGCGGCTGTAGCGCAGGTCTTCAACGATCTCCATCTTGTCGCGCAGCTCATCGATGATCGGGTGCGCCGCGTGGAACTCATCTTCGTACTGCTCGGCCACCAGATTGCCGAACGCCAACGGCACGGCAGTCATGTATTGCAGGCAGTGGTCACGGTCGGCGGCGTTGGCCAGCTTCCCGACTTTGGAAATGATGCGAATCGCCGACTCGTGGGTGGTGATCACGATGCGTTCGATTTCATGCAGACGATCCTTGACCAGCGGGTGCAAGGTCACTGCCGCTTCACAGGCTGTTTGCGCGTGGAACTCGGCCGGGAAGCTGATTTTGAACAGCACGTTTTCCATCACATAGGTGCCATACGGCTGAGGCAGGCTGAACGCGCGCTTGTCCTCAGGCTTGAGCGCCAGGTCTTTGTTGGTGTGGCTGAACAGCACGTCATAAAAACCCCATTGCGGCGCGCTCAGCACACCGGGGATGCCCATCTCGCCACGCAGCGCGATATCCGCCAGGCGTACACCACGGCTCGATGCATCGCCGGCCGCCCAGGATTTGCGCGAGCCGGCATTCGGCGCATGGCGATACGTGCGCAGCGCCTGCCCATCGACAAACGCATGAGACAGCGCCGACAGCAGCTGTTCGCGGTTGGCGCCCATCAGCTTGGCGGTGACCGCCGTGGAGGCGACTTTCACCAGTAACACATGGTCGAGGCCGACGCGGTTGAAGGAATTTTCCAGGGCAATCACGCCCTGGATTTCGTGGGCCATGATCATCGCTTCCAGCACCGCACGCACGGTCAGTGGCGCATCGCCGTTGGCCACGCGTTTTTGCGACAGGTGATCGGCCACGGCGAGGATGCCGCCGAGGTTATCCGAAGGGTGGCCCCATTCGGCGGCGAGCCAAGTGTCGTTGTAATCGAGCCAACGCACGATGCAGCCAATGTCCCAGGCGGCCTTGACCGGGTCCAGACGAAATGAAGTGCCCGGCACACGGGCTCCGAACGGCACGACGGTACCTTCCACCAGCGGCCCCAGGTGCTTGGTGCACTCGGGAAAGCGCAGGGCCAGCAGGCCGCAGCCGAGGGTGTCCATCAGGCAGTTGCGTGCAGTGTCCAACGCGTCGCGCGAATCGATGCGGTAATTGAGGACGTAGTCGGCAATGTCCTGCAGGACCTGATCGTAGTCGGGGCGGTTGTTCTGGTCGACGTTGGCGCTCATGGCAGTACTCCAAAGTGGGTTGGGGTTAGTCCTCGGGCTTACGGTTATTGGAAAGCAGATCTTGGGTGTCTGCCTTGAAATAGAGAATCACCTGTGGGAGCCGGGCTTGCCCGCGATGGCATCACCTCGGTTCATCTGAAACACAGAGGTGATGCCATCGCAGGCAAGCCAGCTCCCACACAAGCCAGCTCCCGCAAGGGTTAGAACGCGTCGCCGGGCACGCGCACGAAGCCTTCCATCAACACCCGTGCGCTGCGGCTCATGATGGCTTTTTTCACCACCCATTCGCCGTTCACCTGGGTGGCTTCGGCGCCCACGCGCAAGGTGCCGGACGGGTGCCCGAACCGCACCGCATTGCGCTCGACACCACCGGCCGCGAGGTTGACCAAGGTGCCGGAAATCGCCGCCGCCGTACCAATCGCCACCGCCGCCGTGCCCATCATCGCGTGGTGCAGCTTGCCCATGGACAGTGCGCGCACCAGCAAATCCACATCACCGGCCTTGATTGCCTTGCCACTGGAGGCCACGTAATCCAAGGGTTTGGCCACAAACGCGACCTTCGGCGTGTGCTGGCGCTGGGCAGCTTCGTCCAGGTGTTTGATCAGGCCCATGCGCAACGCGCCATAGGCCCGCACGGTCTCAAACATCGCCAGCGCTTTAGGATCGCTGTTGATTGCGCCTTGCAGCTCGGTGCCGGTGTAGCCGAGGTCTTCGGCGTTGATAAAAATGGTCGGGATGCCGGCGTTGATCAGCGTCGCCTTGAAGGTACCGACACCTGGAACTTCCAGATCATCGATCAGGTTGCCGGTGGGAAACATCGAGCCACCGCCGCCCTCTTCTTCCGCTGCCGGGTCCATGAATTCAAGCTGCACTTCGGCGGCCGGGAAGGTCACGCCGTCGAGCTCAAAGTCGCCGGTTTCCTGCACCGCGCCGTCGGTGATCGGCACGTGAGCGATGATGGTCTTGCCGATATTGGCCTGCCACACCCGCACCACCGCCACACCGTTGTGCGGCACGCGGGCAGGGTCAACCAGCCTGGCGCTGATGGCGAACGAGCCCACCGCCGCCGAGAGGTTGCCGCAATTGCCGCTCCAGTCGACAAACGGCTTGTCGATCGAAACCTGGCCAAACAGGTAGTCCACGTCGTGATCGGCACGGGTACTTTTGGCCAGGATTACGGTTTTGCTGGTGCTGGAGGTTGCACCACCCATGCCGTCGATCTGCTTGTCGTAGGGGTCGGGGCTGCCGATGACCCGCAACAGCAAGGCATCGCGAGCAGCACCCGGCACCTGCGCCGACTCGGGCAGGTCCTTGAGGCTGAAAAACACGCCCTTGCTGGTGCCGCCACGCATGTAGGTGGCGGGGATTTTGATTTGCGCTGCGTGTGCCATGGTTATCCCCTTAAGCGGTCGCTGCCGATTCCAGGAAGTCCTGGGCAAAACGTTGCAACACGCCTCCCGCCTCGTAGATCGACACTTCTTCGGCGGTGTCCAGGCGGCACGTCACCGGCACTTCGACACGTTCGCCATTCTTGCGGTTGATCACCAACGTCAGTTGCGCACGCGGGGTGCGTTGGCCGACCACGTCATAGGTTTCGCTGCCGTCGATCTTCAGTGTGTGGCGGTCGGTGCCCGGCAAAAATTCCAGCGGCAACACGCCCATGCCCACCAGGTTGGTGCGGTGGATGCGCTCGAACCCTTCGGCGGCAATCGCCTCCACACCGGCCAGGCGCACGCCCTTGGCCGCCCAGTCGCGGGACGAGCCCTGGCCGTAGTCGGCGCCGGCGATGATAATCAGCGGCTGCTTGCGCTCCATGTAGGTTTCGATGGCTTCCCACATCCGCGTGACCTGGCCTTCGGGCTCGATACGCGCCAGGGAACCCTGCTTGACCTTGCCGTTTTCCACGACCATTTCGTTGAACAGCTTCGGGTTGGCGAAGGTTGCGCGCTGCGCGGTCAAGTGGTCACCGCGATGGGTCGCGTAAGAGTTGAAGTCGACTTCCGGCAGGCCCATTTTCGCCAGGTATTCACCCGCGGCGCTGTCGAGCATGATCGCGTTGGACGGCGACAGATGGTCGGTGGTGATGTTGTCCGGCAGTACCGCCAGCGGGCGCATGCCCTTGAGCGGACGGGCACCGGCCAACGCGCCTTCCCAGTACGGCGGGCGACGGATATAGGTGCTTTGCGGACGCCAGTCATACAGTGGCGTGACTTTAGGACCGGTGTCTTCATGGATGGCGAACATCGGGATATACACGGCGCGAAACTGTTCCGGCTTGACCGAGGCCTTGACCACCGCGTCGATTTCTTCGTCACTCGGCCAGATGTCTTTCAGGCGGATTTCCTTGCCGTCGGCATCCAGACCCAACACGTCTTTTTCGATGTCGAAACGGATGGTGCCGGCAATCGCATAGGCCACCACCAATGGCGGCGACGCCAGGAACGCTTGCTTGGCATACGGGTGAATACGCCCGTCGAAGTTACGGTTGCCCGACAATACGGCCGTGGCGTACAGGTCACGGTCGATGATTTCCTGCTGGATCACCGGGTCGAGTGCGCCGGACATGCCATTGCAAGTGGTGCAGGCAAACGCCACCACGCCGAAGCCGAGCTTTTCCAGCTCATGGCCAAGGCCGGCTTCTTCCAGGTACATGGCCACGGTTTTCGAGCCCGGCGCCAGCGAGGATTTGACCCACGGTTTGCGCGTCAGCCCAAGCTGGTTGGCGTTACGCGCCAGCAAGCCTGCGGCAATCACGTTGCGCGGGTTGCTGGTGTTGGTGCAGCTGGTAATGGCAGCGATGATCACCGCGCCGTCGGGCATTTGCCCCGGCACTTCATCCCACTGACCGGAGATGCCTTTGGACGCCAGATCACTGGTCGCCACGCGCGCATGCGGGTTGCTCGGGCCGGCCATGTTGCGCACGACGCTGGACAGGTCGAAGGTCAGGCCACGCTCGTATTGCGCGCCCTTGAGGTCATCGGCCCACAGGCCGGTGTGGCGGGCATATTGCTCGACCAACGTGACTTGTTCGTCTTCGCGGCCGGTGAGTTTCAGGTAGGCGATGGTCTGCTGGTCAATGTAAAACATCGCGGCGGTAGCGCCGTATTCCGGGGCCATGTTGGAGATGGTCGCGCGGTCGCCCAGGGTGAGTGCCGAAGCGCCTTCGCCAAAGAACTCCAGCCACGCACCCACGACTTTCTGTTTACGCAGGAACTCGGTCAGCGCCAGCACCATGTCGGTGGCGGTGATGCCCGGTTGCAGCTTGCCCGTCAGTTCCACGCCGACGCTTTCCGGCAGGCGCATCCACGAGGCGCGGCCGAGCATCACGCTCTCGGCTTCAAGGCCACCGACGCCGATGGCGATCACGCCCAAGGCGTCTACGTGCGGGGTATGGCTGTCGGTGCCGACACAGGTATCGGGGAAGGCCACGCCATCGCGCGCCTGGATCACCGGAGACATTTTCTCCAGGTTGATCTGGTGCATGATGCCGTTGCCCGGCGGGATCACGTCGACGTTCTTGAAGGCCTTTTTGGTCCACTCGATAAAGTGAAAACGGTCTTCGTTGCGACGGTCTTCGATGGCGCGGTTTTTCTCGAACGCCTGCGGGTCAAAACCACCGGCTTCGACGGCCAGCGAGTGGTCGACGATCAGTTGGGTCGGCACCACCGGGTTGACCTGCGCCGGGTCACCGCCTTGCAGGGCGATGGCATCGCGCAGGCCGGCAAGGTCGACCAGCGCGGTTTGGCCGAGGATGTCGTGGCACACCACGCGCGCCGGGAACCACGGGAAATCCAGGTCGCGTTTGCGTTCGATCAGTTGGCTCAGGGAAGCGTTGAGGGTGGCCGGGTCGCAGCGGCGCACCAGGTTTTCGGCGAGCACGCGCGAGGTGTACGGCAGGGTGGCATAGGCGCCGGGGGTGATTGCCTCGACAGCCGCGCGGGCGTCGAAGAAATCCAGGCGGCTGCCGGGCAGCGGTTTGCGAAATTCAGTGTTCATCGTCAGGACTCGGTCACGGTAGGTTCACAAGGCGAACTGTCGACACTGGCCTGGCTCTTTGTGGGAGCTGGCTTGCCTGCGATGGCATCACTGCGGTGTGACAGGTACACCAGGGTGATGCGATCGCAGGCAAGCCAGCTCCCACAGAAAAGCACATTGGCCAATGTGCCGGGTTCAGCCCACTCAGCGACGTTCGATTGGCACGAACTTGCGCTGTTCTACGCCGATGTATTCGGCGCTTGGGCGGATGATGCGGTTATTGGCGCGCTGCTCGAACACATGCGCAGCCCAGCCGGTCAGGCGCGAGCACACGAAGATCGGCGTGAACAGCTTGGTCGGGATGCCCATGAAGTGGTACGCCGAGGCATGGTAGAAGTCGGCGTTGGGGAACAGTTTTTTCTGTTCCCACATGGTCTTGTCGATGGCTTCCGAAACCGGGAACAACACCTTGTCACCGACCTCATCCGCGAGTTTTTTCGCCCAGCCCTTGATCACTTCATTACGCGGGTCGCTGTCTTTGTAGATCGCGTGGCCAAAGCCCATGATCTTGTCTTTGCGCGCCAGCATGCCGAGGGTGCCTTCGACGGCTTCTTCGGCCGAACCGAAACGCTCGATCATCTCCATCGCCGCTTCGTTGGCGCCACCATGCAGCGGGCCACGCAGCGAGCCGATGGCGGCGGTCACGCAGGAATACAGATCGGACAGGGTTGAAGCACATACGCGGGCGGTGAAGGTCGAGGCGTTGAATTCGTGCTCGGCGTAGAGGATCAGCGACACGTTCATGACTTTTTCATGCAGCGCGCTCGGCTTCTTGCCATGCAGCAGGTGCAGGAAGTGGCCGCCGATGCTTGGCTCGTCGGTCACGCAGTCAATCTTCTTGCCGTCGTGGCTGAAGCGATACCAGTAGCACATGATCGCCGGGAAAGCGGCGAGCAGGCGGTCGGTGACATCGTGCTGCGCGCTGAAATCTTTCTCGGGTTCGATATTGCCCAGGAACGAGCAACCGGTGCGCATCACGTCCATCGGGTGGGCGTCGGCGGGGATGCGTTCCAGTACTTCTTTAAGCGCCTGGGGCAAGTCGCGCAGCTTGCTGAGTTTGGCGCTGTAGGCGGCCAATTCGGTTTTGCTCGGCAATTCGCCGTACAGCAGCAGGTAGGCGACTTCTTCAAATTGCGCATCGGCGGCCAGTTCGCGCACGTCATAGCCGCGATAGGTCAAGCCGGCACCGGCCTGGCCCACGGTGGACAGTGCGGTCTGCCCGGCCACCTGGCCACGCAGGCCGGCGCCACTCAGTACTTTTGCTTCAGCCATGGTTCTTCTCCAATTTTGTAGTTATTCAGGGAGGCGCGTTCGTTACTTTTTCGCGGCGAACAGCGCGTCGAGCTTCTGCTCGAAGGTGTGGTAGTCGATGCGATCGTAAAGCTCCATGCGGGTTTGCATGGTGTCGATGACGTTCTGTTGCGTACCGTCGCGACGGATCGCGGTGTAGACGTTCTCGGCAGCCTTGTTCATGGCGCGGAAAGCCGAGAGCGGGTACAGCACGATGGAAACATCGGCAGATTTCAGTTGATCGACTGTGTAGAGAGGGGTTGCGCCGAACTCGGTAATGTTAGCCAGGATCGGGGCCTTTACCTTTGAGGCGAAGAGCTTGTACATCTCCAGCTCAGTGATGGCTTCCGGGAACACCATGTCGGCACCGGCTTCGATGCAGGCGGCGGCACGCTCCAGTGCCGACTCCAAACCTTCAACCGCCAGCGCGTCGGTGCGCGCCATGATCACAAAGCTGTCGTCGGTGCGGGCGTCCACGGCGGCCTTGATACGGTCGACCATTTCCTGCCGGGACACGATTTCTTTGTTCGGGCGATGACCGCAACGCTTGGCGCCGACCTGGTCTTCGATGTGGATGGCGGCGGCGCCGAACTTGATCATCGACTTGACGGTGCGCGCCACGTTGAACGCCGAGGAGCCGAAACCGGTGTCGACGTCTACCAGCAGCGGCAGGTCGCACACATCGGTGATGCGGCGTACGTCGGTAAGTACGTCGTCCAGGCCGGTGATGCCCAAGTCCGGCACGCCCAGGGAACCGGCTGCTACGCCGCCGCCTGACAGATAAATCGCCTTGAAACCGGCGCGCTTGGCCAGCAGCGCGTGGTTGGCGTTGATGGCGCCCACCACCTGCAAGGGCTGTTCACTGGCGACGGCGTCACGAAAACGCTGGCCTGGAGTGGTTTTATTGTTGGAACTCATGACTCACCTCGTGATGAAGGAGCGCCGTCCGGGAAGTGACGGGCAATATTGCGTTTGGAAGCGCCGATATGCCGGCGCATCAACAACTCGGCCAGTTCACCGTCGCGATCGGCAATCGCGTCAAGAATGCGGTGATGCTCGGCAAAGGCCTGGCGTGGACGATTAGGGGTGGCGGAGAACTGGATGCGATACATGCGCACCAATTGGTACAGCTCGCCGCAGAGCATTTGGGTAAGGGTGCGGTTACCGGCGCCTTGAATTATCCGGTAATGAAAATCGAAGTCGCCCTCTTGCTGGTAGTAGCCCAGGCCCGCCTGGAATGCTTCGTCGCGCTCATGGGTGTGCAACACCTGGCGCAACTCTTCGATTTCGGCGTCGGTCATGCGCTCGGCGGCCAGGCGGCAGGCCATGCCTTCCAGGGATTCGCGAATTTCATACAGTTCGATCAGCTCGGCGTGGCTCAAGGACACCACTCTTGCGCCGACATGAGGCACGCGCACCAGCAGGCGCTGGCCTTCAAGCCGGTGGATAGCCTCACGCAACGGGCCACGGCTGATGCCGTAGGTGCGCGCCAGTTCCGGTTCGGAGATCTTGCTGCCGGGAGCGATTTCACCCTTGACGATGGCGGCCTGGATACGCCGAAAGACGTTCTCTGACATGGTCTGGGAATCGTCTTGCGACACCAGCGGCGTTTCCAGCTGACCCAGCATATTGTCGACACCTTTAAAAGCAATGCCGCAAAAACTAGCCAATCAAGCCTTAATAGTCAAAGAATAAATCCACATTGTCGACAATCGTCTAATAACCCCTTCTGCACCTTCGCGGAGCATGGCCGCCTGCCAGCGCTGGCGCCAGAAAAGCATCATGTTAGAATGCCCGCCGCTTTTGCCTGACATCACTTGATGAAACGGCGCACGAGGGAGTTTGCGCAGCAATGCCAGTCGCCTTGAATTAAACATCGCACTGCACCGCGTCAGGATCTATGAGACTCAAGCCCTTCCTTCTTATTTGCCTACTGTGCATACCAGGCCTTGGCGTTGCCGCCGAGAAGACCGTGTATGGCCTGAATGAATACGCCAAATTGGCCGGCATCGACCTGGAAGTCGCCGCCAAACTCGACACCGGCGCCAAGACCGCCTCGTTGAGCGCCCGCGATATCAAGCGTTTCAAGCGCGACGGCGAATCCTGGGTACGCTTTTATCTCGCCATCGACACCGCCCATTCCCACCCCATCGAACGCCCCCTGGCTCGCGTCAGCAAGATCAAGCGCCGCGCCGGTGACTACGACCCCGATGAGGACAAGAACTACACCGCCCGCCCAGTGATTGCCCTGGATATCTGCATGGGCACTGCTTTACGTAGCATCGAAGTGAACTTGACTGACCGCAGCGCCTTCCAATACCCGCTGCTGATCGGCTCCGAAGCGTTGAAACGCTTTGATGCGCTGGTCGACCCCAGTCTTAAATACGCAGCGGGCAAACCCGCCTGCGCCGCCGACGCTCATACCGCCGAGTAAACCGAATGCGCTCTCTGACCCTGCACCTGAGAATCCTGATCACCATCTTGGTGGTGTTGGGTATTTCGGTCACCGCCTATCAGATTTTCGTGCTGGGAATCCCCGTCACCGAAGACGCCACCGACGACTTGTGGAACATCGACGCCAAGGTCGAGTTCGTCGCCAACCCCAAGGACCCGGTAAAAATTTCGATGTTCGTGCCGCCCCTGAGCCGCGACTTCGTCAGCCTTAACGAGAGTTTTATTTCCAATAACTACGGCGTGAGCGTCAACCGCACCGACGGCAACCGCAAGGTCACCTGGTCGGCGCGCCGCGCCAAGGGCAACCAGACGCTGTATTACCGCCTGGTGCTGACCAAGCGTTACAGCGGCGAAAAGGTCAAGGTCAAAGGCCCGACCTTTCGCGACAGCATCGCCGTCGAAGGCCCGGAAAAAATCGCCGCCGAAGCCCTGCTGGCACCGATCCGCCAGCATTCGGCCGACGTCGAGACCTTTATCACCGAAGCGATCAAGCGCACCAACAACCTCAACGACGACAATGTAAAGCTGCTGCTGGCGGGCGACCCGTCCACGCCGCACAAAGCCAAGATCGTCGAACTGTTGCTGTCCATCGCCCATGTGCCGGTGGAAAAAGTCCACACCATCCGGCTCGTCGCCGACCAGCCGCAAACCCCGGAACTGTGGCTGCGCAGCTTCAATGGCAATGACTGGCTGTACTTCAACCCGGAAACCGGCGAGCAGGGCCTGCCGTCCGACCGCCTGCTGTGGTGGACCGGTGATGAAAACCTGATTTCGGTGGAGGGCGGCAAGAAAGCCATGGTGACCTTCAGCCTCAACAACAGTGAGATGAACGCGATTCGCCTAGCCAAGCTGACCGACGAAAACACCGACGCCAACTTCCTCGAATACTCGCTTTACGGCCTGCCGCTGCAAACCCAGCAGACCTTCATGATCATGGTGATGATCCCCATCGGTGTGCTGGTGATTCTGATCCTGCGTAACCTGATCGGCCTGCAAACCCTGGGCACCTTCACCCCGGTGCTGATCGCCCTGGCGTTTCGCGAGACGCAATTGGGCTTCGGTATTGCGCTGTTTACGATTATCACGGCGCTGGGCCTGTCGCTGCGCTCGTACCTGGAACACCTGAAATTGCAGATGCTGCCAAGGCTCTCGGTGGTGCTGACCTTTGTGGTGGTGCTGATTGCAGCCATCAGCCTGTTCAGCCACAAGCTCGGCCTGGAGCGCGGGTTGTCGGTGGCGCTGTTCCCGATGGTGATTCTGACCATGACCATCGAGCGTCTGTCGATCACCTGGGAAGAACGCGGTGCCAACCATGCGCTGAAAGTGGCCGTGGGCACACTGTTCGCCGCCGCCTTGGCGCACATCATCATGAGCGTGCCGGAGCTGGTCTACTTTGTGTTCACCTTCCCGGCGATCCTGTTGATCCTGGTGGGTTTCATGCTGGCCATGGGTCGCTATCGCGGCTATCGCCTGACCGAACTGGTACGTTTCAAGGCCTTCCTCAAGGCTGACTCGTAATGTTTGGTTTCTGGAAAACCTGGAAGGCCCTGGAAGCGCGGGGGATCATGGGCATCAACCGGCGAAACGCCGACTATGTGCTCAAGTACAACAAGCGCAGCCTGTACCCGCTGGTGGATGACAAGATCATCACCAAGGAACGTGCCCTGGCTGCCGGGCTGCATGTACCAGAAATGTACGGGATCATTTCCACCGAAAAAGAAATCGACAAGCTCGACGAGATCATCGGCGGGCGCAGCGACTTCGTGATCAAACCGGCCCAGGGCGCCGGCGGTGACGGCATCCTGGTGGTGGCCGACCGTTTTGAAGGGCGCTACCGCACGGTGTCCGGCAAGATCATCAGCCATGAAGAAATCGAGCATCAGATCTCCAGCATCCTCACCGGTTTGTATTCCCTGGGTGGCCACCGCGACCGCGCGTTGATCGAATACCGCGTGGTGCCCGACCAGATTTTCAAGAGCATCAGCTACGAAGGCGTGCCGGATATCCGCATTATCGTGCTGATGGGCTACCCGGTGATGGCCATGCTGCGCCTGCCGACCCGCCAGTCCGGCGGCAAGGCCAACCTGCACCAAGGCGCGATTGGCGTGGGCGTGGACCTCGCCACCGGCCTGACCCTGCGCGGCACCTGGCTGAACAACATCATTACCAAACACCCCGACACCACCAACGCGGTGGATGGCGTACAACTGCCCAACTGGGACGGGTTCATGACGCTCGCGGCCGGCTGCTATGAGCTGTGCGGGCTAGGCTATATCGGCGTGGATATGGTGCTGGACCAGGAAAAAGGCCCGTTGATCCTGGAGCTGAATGCGCGGCCTGGGCTGAATATCCAGATCGCCAACGACTGCGGTTTAACGTTGCGTACCCACGCGGTAGAAGCACGACTGGACGCGCTCAAAGCGGCTGGCGTGACCGAAACCCCGGAAGAACGGGTGAAGTTTGTGCAGGAAATGTTTGGGCATATTCCTGCGGTAGAAGGCTAATGGCCTTATCGCAGGCAAGCCAGCTCCCACAGATTGATCGCGTTATCATGTTGGAGCTGGCTTGCCTGCGATAGCTTTCTGACACGCAGCACCTCTATCGAGCTATCACCGACATCCCCTCTAGGACCAAATCCTTCAGGGGACTACAATCGCCTCCCCCACGCCACCGGCTGATCCACCCCGCAATGTCGACCTGCTCCGTACACCCGCTGCCCTACCGGGCCAACCCCGCCGACTACTTTGCGGCAATTCGTCATGCCCCCGGCGCAGTGCTGCTCGACAGTGGTCGCCCGGCTGCCGAACGCGGGCGTTATGACCTGCTCAGCGCCTGGCCGCAAGCGACATTGACGGTAGCGCCTGACGAAAGTGGTGGTGATTTCCTGCAACGCTTACGGACAAATCTGACGCAGTTAGGCGAAGCGCATCTGCCTGCAGGTTATGCGCTACCGTTTGCTGGCGGCTTGATTGGCTACTTGAGTTACGACTTTGGCCGGCACCTGGAGCAACTGCCTGATTGGGCCGTGGATGACCTGCACCTGCCGGATGCGCGTTTCGGGCTGTATGCCTGGGCACTGATCAGCGATCACCAGGCGCAGACCAGCCAGTTGGTATTTCACCCCGCATTCGCAAACAGTGAACGCCTACGGTTGATCGCCCTGTTTGAGCAACCTGCGGCTCAATCGTCTGACACGTTCAAGCTGAACGGTCCCATGGCGCCGGACCTCACGCCCGAGGCCTACCGACAGGCCATCGTGCGAATCCAGGACTACATCCAGGCAGGCGACTGCTACCAGGTCAACTTTGCGCAACGTTTTCGCGCGCCCTGTGCCGGCGATCCCTGGGTCGCGTATTGCGCACTGCGTGAGGCCTGCCCTACACCTTTTTCCGGGTTTCAGAGCCTGCCCGATGACGGCGCGGTACTCAGTCTGTCGCCAGAACGCTTCGTGCAGATCAGCGAGCGCCAGGTCGAAACTCGCCCGATCAAAGGCACCCGCCCGCGAGGTTTGACGCCGCAAGAAGACGCCGCTAACGCCGCTGAACTCCTGGCCAGCCCCAAGGATCGCGCCGAAAACCTGATGATCGTCGACCTGCTGCGCAACGATCTGGGCCGCACTTGCCGCACCGGCTCGGTGAAAGTGCCGGAGTTGTTCAGCCTGGAAAGCTACCCCAATGTGCACCATTTGGTGAGCAGCGTGACGGGCGTGCTGGCTGACGACAAAGACGCCCTCGACCTGATCGCCGGCAGCTTCCCTGGCGGCTCCATCACCGGCGCGCCGAAGATCCGCGCGATGCAGATCATCGATGAGCTGGAGCCGACCCGGCGCGGGTTGTACTGCGGCTCGCTGGTGTATCTGGATGTACGCGGCGAAATGGACAGCTCCATCGCCATCCGCAGTTTGCTGGTCAAGGATGGGCACGTGAACTGCTGGGGCGGTGGCGGGATCGTGGCGGATTCGCACTGGGAGGCGGAGTACCAAGAGTCGCTGACCAAGGTGCAGGTCTTGTTACACACTTTGGAAAACCTGTAGCACCCCGCCTTTCCTGGCGCTCGCACCCGGCGCCCAGCGACTGAAAAAACCTGAATCAGAACGGCTGTGGACGCAGTATGAGCGGGCGGATAGCGTCCGGCTCAGACCGTCCACCCGCCACCTGTGAAGGATCACATGAAGCGAATGCCTACTCGTCAGAAATTATTTCCGGGATTGCATCTCACACCAACCCCACCTAATATCTCCCAAATTGGGAGGGAGCAACGATGCGGATAATCGCCCTCTCTACCTTACGGACATTCTGGGAAAGCCATCGCGCTTATACCGATGCCAAGACACCGCTGGTCGAGCTGTATCGCCATATGGAGAGGACCACTTACACAACGCCACAGGCGCTCAAGGCGGAGCTTAGAACGGCGAGCATTCTCAAGGGCAGCAGGGTTGTTTTCAACGTGGGCGGCAACAAGTATCGAGTGATCATGGCGATCGACTATCAACGACAGCTGGGGTTTGTGCGTTTCGTGGGAACCCATATGCAGTACGACCAGATAAACGCGGAGACCGTGTGATGAACATCAAACCTATTCATTCCCAGGAAGACCTGACCGCTGCGCTTGTGCGTGTGGAGCAGCTCTGGGGCGCAGACATCGGCTCGCCAGAGGGTGACGAGCTGGAAATTCTCGCCGTGCTTATTGAGAAATACGAGGCGGAACACTTTCCCATGCCGCCTTCGGACCCAGTGGAGGCGATCAGATTTCGCATGGAGCAATTAGGCATGACTGCCCGTGATCTGGAGCCCTTTATCGGCACCAGTGGGCGGGTGTCAGAGGTGCTGAACCACAAGCGCAAGCTGAGCCTGTCGATGATCAAGCGGCTGCATGAAGGCTTGAGCATTCCATATGAGCGGTTACTGGCCGGGGTTTAGGCAGTGGCCGCACGGGCCTCATCGCGGGCAAGCCAGATCCCACAGGTTGACCGCATTCAGTGTGGGAGCTGGCTTGCCTGCGATGGGGCCGTCAACAGCGCTGAGTCACTTACAGGCTCAACTGCCGATTCGACGCCTTGATGAACTCTTTCTTCAAGTCCTCAAAGGTATGCACCGCTGGGAACTGCGGGAACTCGCGAATCACATTTTCCGGCGCATGGAACAGAATCCCACGATCAGCTTCGCCCAGCATTGTGGTGTCGTTGTAGGAGTCGCCAGCGGCGATCACGCGGTAGTAAAGCGTCTTGAACGCCAGCACGGACTGGCGCTTGGGGTCCTTCTGACGCAGTTGATAGCTCACCACTCGATCATTTTCATCAGTGATCAGGCGGTGGCACAACAAGGTCGGGAAACCGAGCTGGCGCATCAACGGCTGGGAGAACTCATAGAAGGTGTCCGACAGAATCACCACCTGGAAGCGTTCGCGCAGCCAGTTGACGAACTCGATGGCACCGTCCAGCGGCTTGAGGGTGGCGATCACTTCCTGGATATCGGCGAGCTTGAGCCCATGCTCGTCAAGAATGCGCAGGCGCTGCTTCATCAACACGTCGTAGTCGGGAATGTCACGGGTGGTGGCCCGCAGGGATTCAATACCGGTTTTTTCGGCGAAGGCGATCCAGATTTCCGGAACCAGCACCCCTTCCAGGTCGAGACAGGCAATTTCCACAAGACACTCCTATTGGATGTTGTTAGTTGAGCGAGCAAAAGGACTGCCGAACTCTAGCGATTCAAGCGCGGCGCCGCAACGCAGAGCGGATTTTGATACCATCGCTCCCCTATAGAGCGCTCAGCGCCACTGACCTGTAGGAACCGTCCTGATGAACCAAGCCTTCGACGTCGCTGAACTCGCCGCGACTTATGCCAACAAATCCGCCCAGGACATTCTCAAGCTGGCATTCAGCCAGTTCGGTGATGACCTGTGGATTTCCTTCAGCGGTGCCGAGGATGTGGTGCTGGTCGATATGGCTTGGAAGCTGAACAAGAACGTCAAGGTGTTCAGCCTCGACACCGGCCGCCTGCACCCGGAGACCTACCGGTTTATCGAGCAGGTGCGCGACTTCTATAAAATCGACATCGAGCTGATCTCGCCGGACCAGAGCAAGCTGGAACCCTTCGTCAAGGAAAAGGGCCTGTTCAGCTTCTATAAAGACGGCCATGGTGAATGCTGCGGCGTGCGCAAGATCGAACCGCTGCGCCGCAAACTGTCCGGTGTAAACGCCTGGGCCACCGGCCAACGCCGCGACCAGAGCCCCGGCACTCGCAGCCAGGTAGCGGCGCTGGAGATCGATACGGCGTTTTCGACACCGGAACGTACGCTGTACAAATTCAACCCGCTGGCGCAGATGACCAGCGAGGAAGTCTGGGGTTACATCCGCATGCTGGAGCTGCCCTACAACAGCCTGCATGAGCGCGGGTTTATCAGCATCGGCTGCGAGCCCTGCACCCGCCCGGTACTGCCCAACCAGCACGAGCGCGAAGGGCGTTGGTGGTGGGAAGAGGCAACGCAGAAGGAATGCGGGCTGCATGCGGGGAATATCATCAGCAAGGCTTGATTCCCTGGCGGGCAATTAGTCAATGTGGGCTTGTTGTGGCGAGCAAGCTTGCTTGCGCTGAGGTGCGAAGCAGCCCTAAAAAGCCGACTCCAACTGCGCTGTCGCACGGGAGCAAGCTCCCTCGCCACAACAAGCCCGCTCCCACATTTTGTTTTGCGCGACCCCATAAAAAATGTACACACCAATGTAACCATAAGTGCCATTTATGTGTGCAATCCAGGGTCATCCGCACCAAAACGTAACACCCATTTCCCCACGCTATTCGACGCTTCACTAGCGCGCCTCTCCATCAAAAAATAAATACCTGTTCAACCGGTCAATTTATATTGCTTTTAATTCAGCAATTTATTCAACAGACCTATAAAAACGAAATTAACCCTGATTTTCATAGATCCAAAACTGGCACGCATGTGGCTTAAGGTGAATGACGCTTTGTATACAATAAATACAAAACATACATACACTTTGCCATCTGCAGCGCACCTGCAGATGCGCCGGAGCCTGCCGGAATGCGTACAAGCCTCTCGAATGACATCGCACTGGATCTGCCCTCCTCCGCCCTGAACCCCAAGGCCACAAGCCCTGGCCCCTTGGTGCTCAGCCCACGCTTGCACAACAAGGACCTGGCACCCACTAAAGCCGAAGGCCGACGCTGGGGGCGCTACAGCATCTTTGCGTTGTGGACCAACGACGTGCACAACATCGCCAACTATTCGTTTGCCATTGGCTTGTATGCACTGGGCCTCGGCGGCTGGCAGATTCTGCTGTCCCTGGGAATCGGCGCGGCGCTGGTGTACTTCTTCATGAACCTGTCGGGGTTTATGGGCCAGAAGACTGGAGTGCCGTTCCCGGTGATCAGCCGTATCAGTTTCGGCATTCACGGTGCGCAGATTCCGGCGTTGATTCGCGCCGTGATTGCAATTGCCTGGTTTGGTATCCAGACCTACCTGGCCTCGGTGGTTTTCCGTGTGTTGCTGTCGGCGATTCATCCAGGGTTTGCCGACTATGACCACAACTCGATCCTCGGCCTGTCGACCTTGGGCTGGGCGTGTTTCATCACGATCTGGTTTGTGCAGTTGGCGATCCTGGCGTACGGCATGGAAATGGTGCGCCGCTATGAAGCCTTCGCCGGGCCGGTGATTCTGGTGACTGTAGCGTCGCTGGCCGGCTGGATGTACTTCCAGGTCGGCGGCAATATCGCCTGGTCGATCCGCGAGCCTTTGAGCGGCGGCGAGATGTGGCGCAACATTTTTGCCGGTGGCGCGCTGTGGCTGAGTATCTACGGCACGTTGATCCTCAATTTCTGCGACTTTGCACGCTCCTCGCCGTGCCGCAAGACCATCCTGGTCGGCAACTTCTGGGGCTTGCCGGTGAATATCCTGGTGTTTGCCGCGATCACCGTATTGCTCTGCGGCGGGCAGTTCCAGCTCAATGGCCGGGTGATTGAAAGCCCGACCGAAATCATCGCGGCCATCCCCAATACCTTCTTCCTCGTGCTCGGCTGCCTGGCGTTCCTGATCGTTACCGTGGCGGTGAACATCATGGCCAACTTTGTCGCACCGGCCTTTGTGCTGAGCAACCTGGCGCCCAAGTACCTGAACTTCCGGCGTGCCGGGCTGATCAGCGCCACCGTGGCGGTGCTGATCCTGCCGTGGAACCTCTACAACAGCCCGCTGGTGATCGTGTATTTCCTCTCCGGGCTGGGCGCGCTGCTGGGGCCGTTGTATGGCGTGATCATGGTCGATTACTGGCTGATCCGTAAAAGCCAAGTGGATGTATTGCAGCTGTATAGCGAAGACCCGAATGGCGCTTATTACTACAGCCGCGGGGTCAATTTACGCGCGGTCGCGGCGTTTATTCCTGCGGCGGTCATCGCCATTCTGCTGGCGCTGTTGCCGGGTTTTGCCAGCGTCGCACCGTTTTCCTGGCTGTTTGGCGCCGGTATTGCAGGGCTGTTGTACTTGCTGATCGCCAAGCGCCAAGCGTTCTACGCCGATGTCAGCGGCGAAAGCATTGCAGTCGATAACGTCAGTCATTAATCAAGGACATTCCATGCGCATCCTCGTGGTCAACGTCAACACCACCGAGTCAATCACAGAAACCATCGCCCAGCAGGCGCGGGCCGTGGCGTCACCGGGCACAGAGATCGTGGGGCTCACCCCGTTCTTCGGCGCGGAATCAGTGGAAGGCAACTTTGAAAGCTACCTGGCCGCCATCGCCGTGATGGACCGGGTGATGGCCTACGACCAACCGTTTGATGCGGTGATCCAGGCCGGTTACGGCGAACATGGCCGTGAAGGTTTGCAGGAATTGCTCAACGTGCCGGTGGTGGACATTACCGAGGCGGCGGCCAGCACGGCGATGTTTCTGGGCCATGCCTATTCGGTGGTTACTACCCTGGACCGCACCGTACCGTTGATTGAAGACCGCCTGAAACTCGCCGGTCTGTATCAACGCTGCGCCTCGGTACGCGCCAGCGGCATGGCGGTGCTGGAGCTGGAAGAAAACCCGCTGGCCGCCATGCAAGCCATCGTGCGCGAGGCGGAGCTGGCCATCCGCGACGACAAGGCCGAAGTGATCTGCCTGGGCTGCGGTGGTATGGCTGGGCTGGATGAGCAGATCCGCAAGCGCACCGGCGTGCCGGTGGTGGATGGCGTCACGGCGGCGGTCACCATTGCCGAATCGCTGGTGCGCCTGGGGTTGTCGACGTCGAAGATCAGGACTTATGCAACGCCAAGGCCGAAGAAAGTGATCGGCTGGCCAGGCCACCGCTGAAGGCATCCATATTCTCCTGTGGCGAGCAGGCTTGCCCTGCGTTGGGCTGCGCAGCGGCCCCAGTAAACACACTGAAGTTCCTTCTGAAAGTACTCAGCGCCTGGATTTGGGGCTGCTCCGCAGCCCAACGCAGGGCAAGCCTGCTCGCCACAACGGGCGCCTTACCACAGACGTTGGCCGCGACCCGGTAGATCGCCTTGATCAAATCGCGCTGAATGCTTGCCCCAGTTTCTGCTCGGCAAACTGCTCGATGATGAAGTCCACAAACGCCCGGGTCTTGCCGGGCAGCAGTTTGTGTTCGGCGTAGTAGAGGGAGATGTTGCCGTCGTCGACATACCAATCGGGCAGTACGCGTACTAACTTGCCGCTCGCCAGCCAAGGCACGGCAAATGGCATGCTCACCAGCGCAATGCCCAACGCCTGGTCTGCCGCGACGCAGGCCGCCTGGGAATCGCTCATCGTCATACGTGCCTTGAGGTTCAACGGGCCGTGCTCACCGTGGCGACCGGTCAGTTGCCAGGAGCGCACGCGGCCGGTTTGTGGCGAGCGAATCAGGATGCCATCGCAGTGCTCAAGGTCTTCAGGCTGCAACACCCTCGTACGTGTCGCCAGATAATCAGGTGAGGCCACCAGCACCCGATGCGCCGGCGCGAGCTTTCGCGCGACCACGCCCTGAGGCAGTTCAAAACCGCCGCCCAGTGCGGCGTCGAAGCCCTGGCCAATCAGATCGACCTGGCGATTGTCAAAATGCCAGTCGGGGCTGATATCGGGGAAACGTTTTAGAAACTCCCCCAACAACGGCACGATGTATAAACAGCCGACCACCGTGCTCATGCTGACTTTCAAGGTTCCCACCGGCCGCCCTTCGGCGCTGGCAAGGTTGGCCACGGCATTCTGGATGGTGGTGAGGCTGGCGCTGACTTCTTCGAGGAACAGCTTGCCGGCTTCGGTCAGCGTCAGCCGCCGGGTGCTGCGCTGAAACAGCCGAACCCCGAGGCGTGCTTCCAGCTTGGCGACGCTTTTACCGACTGCCGCCGGGGTCAAACTCAGGTGCCGGGCCGCTTCGGCGAAGCTGCCACCTTCGGCGCTGCGCACGAAACATTCGATACTGCCAAAGCTCTCCATACCGACCACTCTAAACTTTTGGTTTACACAGACTATAGCAATCACGGTCTACCGGCTTGGGTGGGTGAGGCCGATACTCGGCTCATCAACTACTTGGAGATCGACATGAACACACACACCCTCAGCGGCAAAGTTGCATTGATCCAGGGCGGCTCCCGCGGCATTGGCGCTGCCATCGTCAAGCGCCTGGCAGCGCAAGGCGCAGCCGTCGCCTTTACCTACGTCAGCTCCGCCGCCAAGGCCGAGGCACTGCAAAACAGCGTGATCAGCGCAGGCGGCAAAGCCTTGGCCATTCAGGCCGACAGTGCCGATGCCTCGGCGATTCGCAACGCCGTCAACGCCACCGTCAAAGCCTTTGGGCGCCTGGATATCCTGGTGAACAACGCCGGTGTGCTGGCCATCGCGCCACTGGAAGACTTCACGCTGGAAGACTTCGACCAGACCCTGGCGATCAATGTGCGCAGCGTATTTATCGCCACTCAGGAGGCGGCCAAGCACATGGGCGAAGGCGGCCGCGTGATCAATATCGGCAGCACCAATGCCGAGCGCATGCCGTTTGGCGGTGGCGGGCCGTATGCAATGAGCAAGGCGGCGCTGGTGGGGTTGACCAAGGGCTTGGCACGGGATCTGGGACCGCGTGGCATCACCATTAACAATGTGCAGCCTGGGCCGGTGGATACCGATATGAACCCGGCGGACAGTGAGTTTGCAGCGAGTTTGATTGGCTTGATGGCGGTTGGGCGGTATGGGCATGTGGAGGAGATTGCCAGCTTCGTGGCGTATCTGGCTGGCCCGGAAGCCGGGTACATCACAGGTGCAAGCCTGACCATCGATGGTGGTTTCAGCGCTTAAAACTTCTGCCGCACCGCAAAACCAAATGTGGGAGCTGGCTTGCCTGCGATGGCGATCTGAGGACGCTATCGCAGGCAAGCCAGCTCCCACATTTTTTTGAGCGTATTTTGCTCAGGACATTGGCGGCAAGCCGTAGGCCGCCAGGTCAAAGTCCGCCAGCTGGCGGATGATCTGGTCGGCATGCTGGTACTTACTGTCGGCCATGGCTTCATCGGGCACGGCGATGGCGGTCATGTGGGCGGCCTTGGCGGCGGTCACGCCAAACGGCGAATCTTCGAACACCAGGCAATCCTCGGGCGCGACACCCAAGCGGCGCGCGGCGGTGAGGAAGATATCCGGCGCGGGTTTGGCGGCCCCCACTTCAGGGTCATCGGCCGTGACGATAGTGCCGAACAAGCCAAACCACTCACGGTGCAAGGTGGTCTTGTGGCCAAACGAATTGCGCGAGGAACTGGTGCCCACGGCAATCGGAATGTTGTGCGCCTTCAAGTGCCGCACCAGCGCTTCGGCACCGGGCATGCCCAAGGCTTTGGGGAAACGCTCGCTCATCAAAGGCTCGCGAATTTCCAGAAACTCCGCCGGGGTGATCGGCAAGTCCAACGCCTTCACCACATAGTCAGCCAGGTCCTGGGCGCCCCGGCCTATAATGTGCTGCTTGATGCCCCAGTCGTAGGTGCGGCCGTAGCGTTCGGCGATGATCTGTGTGACTTCGGTGTAGATGCCTTCAGTGTCCAGCAACAACCCGTCCATATCGAAAATCACGGCCTTGATTGGACCGACTGCGGTACGCGGTACATTCATCGCAACAGAACCTTGGGGGAAGGACTAAAAGGATTCAGCACAATAACGGCCTACAGCCTGTGTAAGCAACCGTTGCGGCCCTTCCCCTGCGGCGCTATTCAGGGAAATCCGCGCCCTCGGTCACCTCGGCCCATGCGTCAAAATCGGCGCTCAACGCCTCGACTTTGGTACGTGCAAAGCCCAGCGCGGCCTTGCCCAATAGCAAGCGCAATGGCGGGTGCTCGGCTTCCACGGCCTTGACGATGGCCAACGCTGCACGCACCGGATCGCCCGGTTGCTTGCCGCTGTAGCTACGTACTCGGCTGGTGCGGGCCGCCGCTGTATCGCGATAATCGTCGATAGCCTGCGGAGCTTCATTGGCCGAACGCCCGGCCCAGTCGGTGCGGAACGGGCCTGGTTCGACCAGCAACACCTTGATGCCCAGCGGCGCGACTTCCTGGGCCAGCGCTTCGGACAAGCCCTCCACCGCAAACTTGGTGGCGTTGTAGAAACTCAAGGACGGGAACGCGGCAATCCCGCCCACCGACGAAATGTTCACCACACTGCCCGAGCGACGTGCGCGCATACCCGGCAGCACAGCGCGAGTCATGGCGCTGAGGCCCCACACATTGATCTCGAACATGCGGCGCACTTCGTCCAGGTCACTTTCTTCAAACGCGCCGAAGTAGCCGATACCGGCGTTGTTGACCAGCACATCGATATGCCCGAAACGGGCTTGCGCGGCCTGCACCGCTGCGTCGACCTGGGCCTGATCGGTCACGTCCAGCGCCAGCACCAGGGCGATGTCTTCATGGCCCGCAACAATATCTTCCACCTGCTGCGGGTTGCGCGCAGTGACCACCGTCGGGTAGCCGAGACTCAAAGTGTGCACCGCCAATTGGCGACCAAAACCGGTGGAGCAGCCGGTGATAAACCAGACAGGTTTTGCAGTTGAATCGGTCATGAAATGGCCTTCCTCGTGGGTGTGAAAAAAGTATGCGCGCGGGCGTTCCTGTGAAAAAGATGCATAATCCACATGCCCCTTCCGGAAAAACCACACAATGGACACGCCTGATTTTCAACAATTGCGCCTGTTCCTGCAGGTCGCCCGCACCAAGAGCTTTACCCAGGCGGCCGATGCCGTGAGCCTGTCGGTCTCCACCGTGAGCCAGCGCGTTGGCGCACTGGAAAAACAGCTCGGCGTGCGCCTGCTAAATCGCACCACCCGCAGCGTCAGCCTTACCGAAGCCGGTACGCAATTGCTGGAAAAAATCACGCCACTGCTCGAAGAACTGGAAACCAGCCTGCACAGTGTCGCCGCCGCCACCGTCGAGGCCAGCGGCACCTTGCGCCTGAACGTGCCTTCCACCGCCAGCCGGATGGTGCTGCAGCCGCTGCTTCAAGGGTTCCTGCGCCAGCATCCGGGGATCAACCTGGAAGTGGCCGTGGATAACGCCTTGGTGGACATCGTCGCCCAGGGCTTTGACGCAGGCATCCGCTACGACCACGTGCTGGCCGAAGACATGGTGGTGATCCCGGTGGCCCGGCAACTGCGCTTCGTGATCGTCGCCACGCCGGGTTATTTACACGGGCGCACACTGCCCACTCACCCTCATGACTTGCTTGAACATGAGTGCGTCAACTACCGCAGCGCACAGACCGGCCTGATGCACCGCTGGGATTTTGAAAAAGACGGCAAGCCGATGCGGGTCACTGTGAAGGGCCGGCTGGCCACCAATGACATCGAATTGATGATTCGCGGCGCGCTCGACGGCTTCGGCTTTGCCTACGTGGCGCGCTCCAGTGTCGAGCCCTACTTGCATACTGGCGAATTGGTAGAAGTATTGGGCGACTGGATCACCCACAGCGCGTTGTATCTGTATTACTTCAACCGCAGTAACACGCCAAAAAAACTGCGGGTGTTTATCGACTACCTGCAAGCACAACTGCAGCCCTGATAAAAGCGAACCTCTTCATGTTCTATCGCATTGCCGCCGACAGCCTGGTGCTGTTCCACCTGTGTTTTATCCTGTTCGTGCTGTTCGGCGGGTTGCTGGCGCTCAAGTGGCGGCCAGTGATGTGGTTGCACCTGCCGGCCGCAGCCTGGGGCGTGGCGGTGGAAGTGTTCCACCTGCCCTGCCCGCTGACCCGCTGGGAAAACCTGCTGCGCCACCTCGCCGGGCAGGACGGTTATGGCGGCGGTTTTATCGAGCATTACCTCCTTACGCTGATCTACCCGGCCGGGCTGACCCCGCAGATTCAGCTGGGGCTGGGCGCCGTGGTGCTGCTGGTGAATATCGCGGTGTATGTGCGCCTGATCAGACGGCGCTAGGCAGGTTACCCATGCCAATCAAAGTGGCCTCAACCGCCTCATCCAGCGGCGTGTGGGGTTCGCTGCCGAGGGTTTGCAATAACTCACGGTTATCCAGCACCAGCGGGGTTTGCCACAGGTAACGCATCTCCTGCAGTTCGCGGAAGGTGACGACAAAGGGCGCGGCCAGCTTCAGCAGCCACCAGGGGAACGCGCTTACGGCGGGCGTGCTGCCTGCCCGACGCAGGATGACACGGCGAATGGCTTCAACCATCTGGGTACCATCGGTATCGACATGCCCGGCCATATGAAAGCTTGCAAACGCTGGCAGCCCTTCACGGCGCGCCAGCAACTGCACCATCGTGCGCGCCACGTCCGGCAGGTACGCCCATTGATGCGCCATGCCCACCGCGCCCGGGTAACTTACGCGAGTCACCGGTTTGCCCGGTTTGACCAGGCCCTGGGAGAACCAACTGTTCGCGGCCTTGGCGCCGAAGAAGTCCCCGGCCCGCACAATCAACACGCGCGCACCGCTACGTGATGCATCCAGCAGGCGCCGCTCCAGCTGTACCCGAATCGCGCCTTTGCGGGTGTGCGGGTGTTGGGGCGAGCTTTCGCTGACCCGCGGGAACGCATCCGGGCCGTAGTTATAGACGGTGCCCGGCAGCACAATCGTTGCGCCTTCGGCGATCGCCGCTGCAATGGTGTTATCGATCATCGGCACCACCAGTTCGGCCCAGCGGCGATAACCGGGCGGGTTAACCCCATGCACAATCACCGAGCAACCTTTGGCGGCGGCGAGCACGTCCGAACGGTTCATCGCGTCGCCCTGCACCCAGGTGAAATCGGTGTTTTGCTTGCGGGCTTTTTCCACATCGCGGGCCAGTGCTTTTACCTGCCAACCGTCGGCCAATAACTGACGTGCCACTTCGCCGCCAATCCCGCCTGTCGCTCCCAGTACCAATACCGTGTTCATGCCTGGCCTCCCGCAGTGAGTTGATGGAGGCCAGTGTGTGAGCCAACGCGCTATAGATAAATTGCCGAAGACCAGCCAGCAGCTATACATTTATGCATGGCATCGACAATTGGATGGGAGCTTTACCGGTCATTCCTCGGCGTACTCAAGGAAGGATCGTTGTCAGGGGCCGCACGGCAGCTTGGCATCACGCAGCCCACAGTGGGGCGGCATATTGCTGCGCTGGAATCCGAGCTGGGCGTGGTGCTGTTTACCCGCTCGCCTGCCGGCCTGCTGCCGACGGCCGTGGCCCATACCTTGCGCGCCCATGCCGAAACCATGGAACGCACCGCCGCCGCCCTGGAGCGCGCCGCGTCTGCCCACGGCGAGGAAGTGCGCGGCGTGGTGCGCGTATCCGCCAGCGAAGTGGTCGGCGTGGAAGTGCTGCCGCCGATCATCACCCAGTTGCGCCGCCAACACCCACACCTGCGGGTTGAGCTGGTGCTGACCAACCGCCTCAGCGACCTGCTGCAACTGGAAGCCGACATCGCCGTACGCATGGTCCGCCCCAGCCAAGAGCAACTGCTGGCGCAGCGTATCGGCCTGATCGAAGTGGGCCTGCACGCCCGCGATGACTACCTGCAACTGCAAGGCATGCCGCTACACATGGAGGATCTGGCGGGCCATTCGGTGATCGGTTTCGACCAGCAAAACGCGTTTATCCGCAGCCTCGCCATCAAGGGCTTTGAACGTAGCGCCTTCGCCATCAGCAGCGACAGCGACCTGGCGCAATTGGCGCTGATCCGCGCCGGTGCCGGTATCGGCGGCTGCCAGGTGCAACTGGCCAAGCGCGACCCGCGTTTGCGTCGGGTATTGCCCGATGGCTTTGCGCTCAAATTGGACACCTGGGTGACCATGCACGAAGACCTGCGCAACAGCCCGCGCTGCCGCGTGACATTCGACGCGCTGGTGCAGGGTTTGCAGCGTTACGTACAGGATTGAGACAGCTTCACTGGTAAAGAATCAGTCTCCCTCAGTCCCTTCATAGACGCCCCCATGTCCGAAGCCTTCGAAGTCCCCAGCCCCCACGAAAAACACATTGAACACACCACCGAACATGCGCACGGGCGCGGTGATAATTTCGCCAGCCGCATCGCCGTAATGACCGCCTTGATGGCCACCCTGGGCGCCATGCTCAGCTACCAGGCCGGCTCCACCGAAAGCGAAGCGGCGATGGACAAGAACAACGCCGCCATCATCAAGACCGAAGCCGCCAACCAGTGGAACTACTACCAGGCCAAATCCAGCCGCCAGAACCTGGCGGAGCTGGCCACGCATATTCCGGGAGTGGATGCGGCGCATTACAAGGATGAGATCGAGCGCTACAAGGGCCAGAAGGAAGAGGTGCGCAAACAGGCCGAGAAGCTTGAGGCGACATCCAAGGATTGGGACCAGAAATCCGAAGAAGCACTGCACCAGCATCACCGCTGGGCGCAGGCAATGACCGCGATTCAGATCGCAATTTCGTTGGCGGCGATTACGCTGCTGACACGCAAGGAGTGGCTCAAGCGCATGTCCTACACCGCAGGTGGAGTCGCGGTGGTGCTGGGTAGCCTGGCCTGGCTGCATTTCTGACAGCATGTGGGAGCTGGCTTGCCTGCTCCCACATTTGATCTGTGGTGTTTTTGAGTTTGGGCTGTGCCATCGCATCGCTATATAGTAAAACGCATAACGACCAGCACAGCCTGAATGCGAGGGAACACCGGTGACCGCACAACCCAATGAAGCCGTGGGCGCCGCCTACAGCATCGACTCCATGCGTTACGCCCAAGCCATGACCTGGCAAGCCATCGAACACCTCGCCCAACGCATCCGCCCCGGCATGCTTGAATCCCAAGCCCGCGAACAGGGCAAACAGGTACTCGCCGAACTCGACATGCAACGCATCTGGCACCCGCTGCTGGTGCGTTTCGGCGCCAACACCCTCAAAGCCTTCAACCAGCGCTCTGACGGCGACCCGGTGTTGGCCGAAAACGATATTTTCTTCATCGACATGGGCGCCGTGTGGCAAGGCCATGAAGGCGACGCCGGTGCCACCTTTACCGTTGGCGACGACGCGGACATGATCGCCTGCGCCAACGCCGCCAAAGCGCTGTTCGACCGCGTACAATCGCGCTGGAAAAATGACCACGTCGCAGGCCTTGAGCTTTACCGCTATGCCCAAGAGCAAGCCCAAGCCATGGGCTGGCGACTGAACCTCGACATCAAGGGCCACCGCGTCAGCGACTTCCCCCATGCCATCCATCGCGGCGGCGACCTGGGCGATTTCGAGCACTATCCGAACGCCGGGCTGTGGATTCTGGAAATCCAGATCGCCCACCCGAGCAAGCCCTACGGCGCTTTTTACGAAGACCTACTCGCTTAAGGAACATCAATGGAACTCTCCACCCAATTTCCCGTGCTGCTGTTTTCCTACGGCACTTT
The DNA here is from genome assembly GCF_030263855.1 of Pseudomonas sp. ChxA. NCBI lineage: Bacteria > Pseudomonadati > Pseudomonadota > Gammaproteobacteria > Pseudomonadales > Pseudomonadaceae > Pseudomonas > Pseudomonas sp. ChxA. The sequence continues at coordinate 1,793,100 of NZ_JARPMK010000001.1, read as the reverse complement.
GCAGGACAAGGCCGTGCAACTGGCCAACTTCGGCCGGGAACTGGTCGGCCAGCACGACGCGATGCTCGGCTATGCGCAAAGCTGGGTAGAAATTACCGACCCGCAAGTGCTGGCCACCAGCGGCAAGACCCACCACCCGATTGTCGCGCCCACCGAGGAAAAGTCTGCCAGCGTTGAAGGCATGGTCTTTCAGATCAACGCGCAGGAACTGGCGGCAGCGGATGCGTATGAGGTGTCGGACTATAAGCGCGTGTCCGTGGCGCTGGCGTCGGGGCTGACGGCTTGGGTTTACGTGCAAGCTCAATAACCCGCCTGCCGTTGTAGCATGGGCCACCTGGCGAGGGCGGGCCATGACCCCAAGCATTGCCTTGCGCATGCACCAAGTGGGTCAGTCGCTGTCGTCGAGCAAGTTATTCAATGCAACGGCCCGTAACTCGCGAACCTTATTGATACTTTTGTCCGGCGAAGATCTCACCACCTCCCGGGGATCATTGATGCGCACCCGCCCGTAACCATCGATGATGAACTGCAAGTCCTCAATATGTACGTGGTGAGCTTTGAGCTTGTTGATTATAAAATCGCAGTCCTTTTGAACGTTGGTATTAAACTTCTCATCACTCGGAAGGCTCTGGCGGTTATGAATCACATCCTCAGAATCCAGCGCATGGTGAATATAGTCTTTGGTAAGGCCCACTTGGCCGTTATAGGCCACCAACGCATGCGCATCGACCACTGGAAAGCCCAGGTCTTTAAGCTGCTTGGTCAGTTGCATTTCTTTTTCTGCATAATCACTCGCAGGGATGTTTCCCGTCGTACCGGGGCGAATCAGGCAGACACATTGCCTGGCATCCTGCTGAGAGTGATAAACATCTTTCTGGCTTCCGGTCCCAAGCTTCACACCTAACGACGCGATAGCATGGAATTTAGACGCGCTCACGTCGGCACTGTGACCCAGGCCATCAGAGCGGGATACTGCATTAGCGTTTACTTGCAACACGTTAGCCACCTTGCTCATCATTTTGATTGGTCAGACTTGGGATGGAACGCATCGAAGTCTGAAAGAGTGAGTGAACAGGTGGCTAAGTCGGTTCCCTTTTTTCAATCGTTGCTCAGGCAGCCACAGTGACGGGTCATCAGTACATGCCAGCGGCGTTGGCCTCGGGCTGACGGCTTGGGCTTACAGCCCGGCCTGAAAATGAAACATCCGGGTAATTCATTTCAATCTGCCAATGCAGGAATTAAAGTAGCCCCCCCCTCGAGAATTGAATCCCGAGGGTCAGTCCATGGAGTTACACAGTGAAGTACGCCAGTAAAGTAGTTGCAGCCGCTGTTCTCGGTTTCACCCTCGCAGGCTGCACCGGCACCGCCATCAAATCCCCGCAGTACGACAGCAGCCAATACACCGTTTTGGGCCACAGTGAAGGCAGCGCCACCGGCGTGATGTTGCTCGGCATCATCCCGATCGGCCAGAACAGTCGCTTCGTGCGCGCCCAGGATGCCGCCATCAAGGCCAAAGGCGGCGATGCGCTGATCAACACCCAAGTGCAGGAAAAATGGTTCTGGGCCTGGGTACTGAATGGTTACACCACCAAGATTTCCGGTGATGTGATCAAGTTGAAAACCGCGCAGTAAGTATCAAGTTGTCAGGGCGCTGACCCTCGCAAGCGACGTATCATGGGTCAACCTTTCGAGGACGGCCCATGAACCTCAGTATTCTTTGTGCACTCGCCGCCGCCGCCCTGTTCGGCGCCAGCACTCCGCTCGCTAAAAGCCTCGGCCTGAACCTTTCACCCGTACTCCTTGCCGGCTTGCTCTACCTCGGCAGCGGCATTGGTTTGGCCTTTGTGCGTCTTATCCGTGATCGCGGCTGGAAACCCAGCGGGCTGACCCGCCCTGAATGGCCCTGGCTGCTCGGCGCCATCGCCTTCGGCGGCATCCTCGGCCCGGTTGCCCTGATGTTCGGACTTACCCGCACCGCCGGCGCGACCGCCTCCCTGATGCTCAACCTTGAGTCGGTGCTGACCGCCGTGATCGCCTGGCTGGTGTTCAAAGAAAACGCCGACCGCCGCATCGTCCTCGGCATGCTCGCGATCGTGCTGGGCGGCGTGGTGTTGTCCTGGCCCGACGGCGGCGGCGCCAGCCACGACTGGACTGGGCCGTTTGCCGTGGCATTGGCGTGCGCATGCTGGGGGATTGATAACAACCTGACGCGCAAAGTCTCGGCCTCGGACGCGCTGTTCATCGCCGGCGCCAAGGGATTGATAGCCGGGCTGGTGAATGGCGGCCTGGCGCTTTACCTCGGCGCGCAGATTCCGGGTGTGGCACAACTGGCGCCTATCCTGCTGGTTGGTTTTTTGGGATATGGCATCAGCCTGGTCATGTTCGTGCTGGCGTTACGCGGGTTGGGCAGTGCGCGCACGGGCGCCTACTTCTCGACGGCGCCGTTCCTCGGCGCGGCTGTTGCCCTGCTGGCATTTGGGGAATCGGTAACGGTGGCGTTCTGGATTGCATCAGCGTTGATGGCCGTGGGCGTGTGGCTGCACCTGACGGAGCGGCATGCCCATGAGCATCTGCATGACGCCACGGAACATGGGCATCGGCATGTGCATGATGAACATCATCAACATGAGCACGGGTTTGAGTGGGACCCGGCGCAGCCGCACAGTCATGTGCATGTTCATAGTGTGATGCGGCATAGCCATGCGCATTTTCCGGATGTGCATCATCGGCATCGGCATTGAGGGCCGGCAGTTCACAAAATGTATTAGGGCGGCTTAATTGGCCGCCCTTTTAGCGAAATACGGTTACGTTCAGGCGTAGTGCCCTTTATAACCTTTATGCTCGTACTCCCAGCCCTTACACGCCAGCCCCACATGCTTGGGAATCAAAGCAGCGCCGCTGCTATAGGCGGTGATGGTCCTGCGAGAGAACCCCAACTCCACAGCCGCTACGGAAAGGGACAGGTTGTTACTGAGCATCCACTGCCTGAAATCCTGTGTCAGCATCACCTCACCGGATTGCTCCAATGCTAGACGGTGCAGCGTGACAGCTGACAGTTCGAGGTCGTTACCCCACGTCACATCAAACCCCCACTCACCGACTTCTACTTGGCCGAATCGAGCCAAATCCAGAAGAGGTTTGAGGATCGGAAAGGCATTTATATGATCGAGAAGATCAACGGTATGCCGCTTGCCGTTATTCCATTCGATCTGTAAGGCACGCTTGCCGGCAACTGGTTGCACAGCAGAGATGCGAAGCTTGCTGGTCATAAGTCAGTTCCTCCGGTTTTGTTCATCCCATACGCGCTTGAGATCCGCGATATGAGCTTTTGCCCAAAGCAGGGCGGCTTTCAAGGCCTTTGTTTCTGCCCCTGTACCGAGCACAACAAGCCCTTCTATCTGAACCAGCGACTCGCCATCCGGCGTCTGCACGTGAAAGTGCGGCGGCGCGTGGTCGTCGGGATAGATTTTTATTTCCAGCTTCGTTCACTGCGAAGGGTCGCCATGGAGACGGACGCTAGAGAAAAAATTTCCCTAGCACAATTGTAATTTCAAACGTTTACTCGATTTGCCACTCCCGAGGTTGCAGGGTTCGTAGGTAGGACTGCCCATGCCCAGCAATCCAGGCAACGTCCTACAAACCGTTCAGAAGCGTCGGCCTCGCACTTCAAAATCGTCGAGCCTATAGTCACTCGGTCGCCCACAGGGCGAACGGGTTTGGCGACTCGACTATTAAGACGGCAGAAGTCTCCCGGCAGATTTGCGGGATGCGCCTGCACGCAATAAGCTGCTCAACGGCTGCTGTGCGTGGGAGACCTTCGGGTCTGCCGGTCTTTGTCCGTTCTTATACCGGTTCGCCAACCTGCGTACAGCGGCCACCTTTTGTTTGGCGACAAATGCGTGGCTCATATTCCTCTAAGTGAACGGACTTAACGCATGAACCAATACATAGCCCTCACCAGCAACGACAGCGCCACCCCTGCCCTTTTTGTCGATACCACCGTCCCCCTGGAAATCCTCCTCGATGCCGCGAGTTTTCGGCTGCGTGCCGTCACCCAAGTCCTTGAGAACCTTGCACTGCGCAGCGAGATCAGTAGTGATGCCGTTGTTCTCAGTGATTTTGCCTTGCTGTGTTCAATCCCATTGCGCGACGGCTGCGATTTGCTGGACGTCATAGGCCGACGCATGGATATGCCCGGCGCTTGATCTAGAAACGGCACATTTTCAAACTCCAGAGATCACAAAACCCCTGGTTTCTCCCGAAATCAGGGGTTCGATTGCCTCGCACGGAGTGCGTGACGAGACTCAAATAAATCTGTCCTTTTCCTTTCTCAGACGGCGGCTTTAGCATCCACCTGGTAAAAATCCGCCATGTAATCCACAAACGCTCTGACCTTGGGCGCCAAGTGCCGGGATTGCGGGTACAGCGCGTAATAACGCCACTCGCCCATCGAGTAGTTGGGCAGGATGGGCACCAGTTGCCCTTGCGCCAGGTTGTTGCGCACCGTCGCATGCGTGAAGCAGCCGATGCCGGCGCCGGCCAGTGTGGCGGCGTGCAAGGCAGTGATGGTGTTGGTCTTGAATTGGCCTTTGGGCGTGACGCTCACGGTTGCACCACGGGCCGAGGTGAGTTGCCAGTCTGACGCCTCCCCGACAAACCTCAGCAAGCGGTGCTCGTCGAGTTCCTGGGCGGTGCGCGGTAAACCGTGGGTGTGGATGTAGGCAGGCGACGCCACCAGCACGCGTTTTGAAACGGTGAGGGTGCGGGCGATCAGCGTGGTATCGCCCAAAGCGCTGGCGATGCGGATGGCGACATCGAAGCCCTCGGCCACCAGGTCAACGAATTTGTCGTCGCAGCACAGCTCGAGTTCGATATCGGGATAACGCTTCTGAAACCCCGGCAGCCAGTGCGGCACATCCAGCGTGCCCACCACCAGCGGCACACTGACCCGCAACAGGCCTTCGGGGCGCTGATGCCCCTGTGCCATGGCCTGGGTAGCCGCATCGAGGCGGTCAAGAATATCGACACAGGCTGCGAAGTACTGCTCCCCAGGGCCGGTCAGGCTGAAACGTCGGGTATTGCGGTTGATCAACTGAACGCCCAGTTCAAGTTCCAACTGCTGCAACTGCCGAGATATCGTCGAGTGGGTGGTGTCCAGCCGCTCTGCCGCAGCAGAGAAGCCCTTGGCCTCGACAATGCACCGGAAGGCGCGCATGGCAGATAGCTGGTTCATGAAGCGGGCGTTACTCCAATGAGTGATCAGGCTGATCAGTGAACCGGCAAGGCGACGATTTGCGCGGTGGTCAGCACTGAACCGAAAGTGTCTTCGATCTCGGCCAGCGCCGAATCATGCAGCTCGTCCTTGGTCACCGAACGCCCATTAGCGCGAGTGATGGCGCGGGTTGCCGTAGCGTCCGATGCTACCACAACGTCGTAGCCCAACGGCGTGGCGTCGCGGGCTGCAGCGGCGACACAGGCGTGAGTCATGAGGCCGGAAATGATCAGCGTCTTGATCCCGGCGTTCTTCAACTGGGCATCAATATCGGTGCTGGCGAACACGCTGACGGTGGTTTTCTGAATCACCTTATCTTGTGGGCGCGGCTTCATCAGCGGATGGAAATCCACGGTCTTGCCATCTTTGGCAAATACTGCGGCGCCATTTGGAGCGATGTGCTGCACGTGGATCACCTGGATGTGTTCCTTGTCTGCGAATGCAATCAGGCGCTGGGTGTTTTCCAGGGCTTTCATGCCATCCGGGATCGGCATGCGGCCGGTGTAGTACTCATTCTGGAAGTCGATCACCAACAGTGCGGTGGTCTTGGCGTCCAGTTTGTCAGTTGGCTTGGCACCGAACATGGCGCGAATGGTTGGGTGTGGGTTAGCCGGTGCCTCGGCGGCGGCAGCAAACTGGCCGAGGCCCATTATCAAGCCCAGGCCGATGACGGCAGATTTGAGCAGCTTGGGCAGAAGGCGGCTCGATGGAGTGGCGAATGTGCAAGTCATGATGCAGTCCTGTTTGACGAGTTGAATTAGGGTGCTGAAAGACCGACCGTTAGCGCACAGACAAGCCGATGACCTGGGACGTGGTCAGCACGTCACCAAAAGTGTCTTCAATTTCGGCGAGTGCCGAGGCATGCAGTTGGTCCTGGGTCACCGACTCACCGTTGGCGCGAGTAATCGACCGGGTCGCCGATGCATCGCTCGCGACCACGATGGCGTAGCCCAACGCCGCACCATCACGGGCCGCACCCGCGACACAGGCGTGAGTCATCAACCCGCAGATGATCAGGGTACGGATGCCTAGGTGCTGAAGTTGGTTGTGCAGGTCAGTGCTGGCGAACACGCTGACACTGGTCTTCTGCACCAGTGTGTCTTGAGCGCGCGGCTGCATCAGTGGGTGGAAATCGACGGTGTTGCCGTCCTGGGCAAACACTGCGGAACCGGCTGGCGCGAGGTGCTGGATGTGAATGACCGGGATCTTGTGCTGGTCGGCGAATTCGATCAGAAACTGGGCGTTATGTAACGCGGCGCCGCCGTCGGGGATCGGCATTTTGCCGTTGAAATATTCGTTCTGGAAATCGATGACCAGCAGTGCGGTGGTGGCTGGGTCAAGCTGGGTGACGGGTGTTGCGCCAGACATTGCGCGGATGGTCTGTTTAGAGGGGTTGGTCATTTGTGCGTTTCCTTAAACCGTGACGGGGTGAGTGGCGTCGAGTTTAAGGAGACTTCTATGTTTGAATAACGCACATAGCCAAACAATACATGTGCAAAAACCGCACAAAAAAAAACAGAAAAATAAACCAGCTTGCACTCAACGAGAAAGCGACGGCTTTCATACCGCCGCACCTATCGAGCGTGCGAGCCATCTATCAAACTCGTATTAGAATGTGTAACTCACACTCATCACAACGTTATCCCTATCCCGCAACGCGTTTTGTTGCCCAGCCCCCCAAAATTTGTTGTAGGCCAGCTCACCTTCTACACTGTTGTAATACTTACCTTTGAGACCGGCCGTGTAGACTTGACGACCTTCAATAAAGTTACCAGCCTGACTAGAGTTACCCTTGAAATCATTTTTGTAAACTATAAAAGGGGATAGGCTGAATTTGGCAAAAACCTCATCCCATGTACCACTTAACATCAATGTATACCCGTACGCATCTCGGTAGATTTGTGCTTTCCGACCGCCAACAGGATACCCTACATTCTGGCGTCCGGAATAATGGCGGGTAGATCCATCGTACGCTGTATAGGTCAGGTCACTTCCACGATAGTGCTCCGAGGCCAGTTCAAATACCGCATAGCTCGAATCGAAACCGAACACTGGCCCAAAGAACTGCATCGCCCCCAATGAAGTATTATATGTCTGAACACGAGTAGAGTTGTCGATCACACCGTCTCGAGTGAGCGAACGGCCTGCGACCAGTGCCGTCCCGCTTTTTGCACCAAAGGCCCCCGAGTTGTCAGCAAACTGAGCCCCTTGCGCGGCTATATCGCTTATAGCATCATCGGTCGCGGCCACGCCGATTACATTATTGGGACGATAGGCTATTTCACCGAACAATAGTGAGCTTGCAAGTTTGGTTTTGAAGCTGAAGCCATACATCTGGATGTTCTCAGCATACGCACGGCTTGCAACAAGATTGCCCAAAACATCCACAGTTGCCATTCCACCCGCCAAGGCGCCGCACGCTGTTCCAGCACAGAGTGGTGTGCCTCCTGATGCTCCGCCTAGTGACTTGGCCAGTTGCTGAATATCAACACCTTGGTAGCCCGGAAACTCGCCTCGTACGGTAGGGAGTTTGGCATGGTAGTTGACGAAGTAAGCGCCAAATTCTGTCGAATGCAGATGTTGAGCTATGTATTTAAATGACACCCCCCACTGACCATTGTCTTTAGCGTTACGATCACCCGCTATGCTCGCTACTCGAAAATCATTCCCGGAGGCATAGTTCTGTCCTCCAGCCCCCTGGTAAAGCCCAGATGCCTTGACGGCGTTCAACTGGCTGGTATTCCCTACGGTCCCTGAGCCGAGTGCAGAGTAGGCACCGAGCACAGGTGCAAGAGCTGCGTTGGAGCTATAGGCGACCTTGCCACCATCCGAAAACAAATCCGTTTCGGAGTAGTAGGTGCCTACCGGGCTGAACTGGGTTTTTGCCCAATCGATTTGATAAAAAGCCTCCATCGATAAGTGCTCAGACAACCCCACCCCGAACTTCAACGCATTTACCGGCGTCCAATTTTCCTTATTCAGCGATCCCGGGAGCCTATAACGAATGACATCAAAGGGATTAGCAATGTTTACCCCACCGGCATAAAACATGCTCGTGCCCCAGGCAATAACCTGGCGACCAAAGCGCGCGGTGACAGGCACTCCCTCTACATCCCACTTACCATACACGTAAGCATCCAAGAGTTCGACATCGCGCCCTGCCTTGTTCCTGACCGCGTTGCCAAACGTGTTGTCATTCGGATAACGTTGGCTGCGCTCGGCTGGGGTATTGTTGTCATAATAATCGTTATGACCACTCATTATTTGGGTGTCGTAGAAGGCAGAGCCACGCACAAACACACCATAGTTTTTGTAGGCGACATCCAAGTCAGACGTGATTTTATAGACCTCGGAAACCAACCCTGTATTAAAGTTGCGGCTTCCATCATCCGCATTTAAATCTCTGTTATTTTTATCGCGACCTTGTACGCGCCAAAGTTCACCGTAGGAAACGGTCGTGATGAGGGTGCCAGAAATCTCATTTTCCATTAATTTGAATTCTGCCGCCTGCCCTCCCGTCAAAACAAGAGTAGCGGCGGCGCCGGTTAAGAAGCGCGCACTTTTAGTCCTACTGCAATGCCACAGGGATTCTTTTTCCATACACTTACACCTTGCTTTTGTTTTTATTTAGGGTGATTTCACTTCGAAACGGCATCGTTCAGCCGCGGCGATAATTGCCTTGCCTCTGATTTACTTGAGGTGAACGACACGTGTACCAGGCTGATCGCGTAAGCTTGACAATACGCGGACACCAGCCCTTGAAAATTTGCAAACTCGGCCAATAATTGGACCGAACAATTATTCACGCAGGACGTTACGGCATAGTTGGGCTCGATAGGCTATTTTCCGCCTGGACCAACATCACACTTTGGGGCGATGACAATCCAATACCCATTTCTTGAAGGCGAGCCAGCAGGATAAATAACAAGTCGCTACGAATAGCAGACACCGAACGTGGGCTATTCACATAACCGCTGACACCGATAATCAGCCCTTCTCTGGCTAAATCCTTGAATGTTACTGAAGGTGCGGGGGTATCAAGAATTGACTCGTGTGCTGTAAACGATTGCATAAACAATTCGCGAACTTTTATCACATCGGTATCGAGCGGCACCGTGATAGTGATGCCAACCACACCGAGAGCATTCCCCATTGTCACGTTACGCACGTTTTGAGAGATGAACTGTGAGTTAGGCACGATCACAGTTGAGCGATCGGACATCTGGATCTCAGTAGCGCGTACATTGATTCGGCGAATGTCCCCTTCAACCCCCGCCAGACTGACCCAATCGCCGACCTTAACGGGTCGCTCGGTTAACAGAATCAACCCAGAAATGAAGTTTTGCACAATCGCCTGCAAGCCAAAGCCAATGCCCACCGATAACGCACTGACCACCCAGGTCAGGCTTGTTAGATTGATTTGGAGGGTGGACATCACCAATAGCGACAACAAGACAAAGCCGATGTACCCCACCAGTGTCACCAGCGATGAACGCATGCCAGCGTCCATGTTGGTCTCCGGCAGTAACCTCTCACTCAGCCAGCGTTTCAACGTCTGCACAGCAAATAAACCAGCAACGATGGTCACCAGCGCAATGAGGATATCTCGCGGGATAATGTGCAAATTACCCAGCGCTTTACTCGTCTCCCCCAATTGGCCGACGCTCTGGAGCATGTCACTTGGGCTGGCTCCAGCGGGTAGCAGTGCAGCCATGATGGCAGTGAGCAGCAACACGGTACGGCCGACACCAGCAAGCACAGTGCTAGCTTGGGCTTGATGCCGCGGCGATAATCCGAGCGCGTTGGCTAGCGCCAGTCCACTAGGCTGCTTAGGTGAGAGAAGAATTTCGCAAATGTCGCCAAAAAAGGCCATGAGTATAAAAGCAGTGCCCGCCACAACACTGATCCACAGCAGTTTGAGGGTAAGGAAGTACGCCAGGGATAGGTACCCTGTCAGTAGCGTCAGGACAATAGCGACGATCCAAACGCAAGTAACAAAAGGCAAAATACTGGCCAGCCCGCTATGGGGTTTCAACTTGTGCGTTTTGCGTACATAACGTAAACGCAAGAGCGCAGCTGCGAAGATCAACGCCGTGCTGAGCGCCGTCAAGCCATTGAGCGCTACAGTCAATGCCAAACTGGTGCCGGTGACAGTGTTTATTCGTTCTTCGGTGGCCATAACCATAAGCGCCGCCGCGAGAATCGCTGGAAACGGCCCTAGAGCGGAGGCTATCTCATCCGGAATGGCCGCCAGTCGCCAAGAAGGTCGCGGCAACATCAGCAAGGCGCGCCCCAAGCCCGAAATAAACGCACAGAAAGTTGCCACCGTAACGAGGCTGTCCAACAAACGGGCTAACGTGTCGCCTAAAACGACATTGCCTTCCACTCCCCAATGCACCAGTGAGACGGCCCCCATTACCGTCAGGATGGACGACAAACCAATAGCCAACGCGAGTGTACTGCGCCGCAGTCGTCCCTCGGGCAGCCACCTGATCATCGCCCAGGTAAGCACATGTTCAAGCAAACGTCTGCCTACACTCCAGATGACTACAGCCGCTAGTAGAACGCCGAACAAGGCCCAGCGGCGCTCAGCAATAACGGCACTCTGCAGGGCTATAAGGGCCTCATCCTTCAAACTATCGAGTCGCTTGAGATCTTCATCCGTGGGACGAATCAAAATTGACCAAAACGAAGGGGTAAGAGGCGAATTTGCACGCGAGGTGACCTGGGAGTTGAATAGATTGCGTCGCAATTTGACGATCTGTTCAGCGAGTTCCCTGCTCATCTGACCCAGTTGTTTGGCCTCGCGCCCATTGCCTAGCAAACTATTCTTTCGTTGGGCTAAGGCATCACGCTGGACCTTAATACTAGGTGCTTCCTCAGGCTGCGCTTCGCCCAGCACTTTCAGTTGATCATCAAGCCGTTCGATCTCGACAGAAAGTACCTTAAACAGCGTTTCGGCCTTTTCCTGCACCTGTATAGCGCCTCGTCGAAACTCCGCAAGGGTTTCGTCGCTGGTACTTAGGGGCACGCTCTGACGGATGAGGTCAAGCTGTTGTCCAAGCTCCGTCAAGTCAGCGTCTTCTGGCAGGGAAGACGGCCCCGTCAAACCCATAACAGGCCTTACAGTATCGACCTCACCCGCCCAGGCTGATACGTTAACTACCATGGCGATAATCAATAACGCATGACAGAGCATTTTTTTAAGGATTAGTCGAATCAAATCGCCTCCTCCGCAGTGAAGGCACAGTAGCCCATGCCAAGTAAACACAGTGCGCGACAGTGCCATCATCTTCGAAGATTAAACCATTTCGATTCCATCAGTACTTTAGATGGAGTTACGTTTGTTTATAACTTAACGCGACGCATTGTTTTAACAGATGCTGCGATACTCTGAAACGCGTGCTTTGCTTCTCGTGTGAAGGTGGCAGCCACGAAAACATGAAAAGCCCCGGGATACTCTTCATACACTAACTCCACGCCGGCAAACGTCGCTTTTGCAGAAAACGTCCGTGCATCAATCACAAATATATCGTAATCCCCCTGAAACAGGCTAATGGGCGGCAGCCCTGAAAGATTCGCATATAAAGGGCTCATATGCGCAGAAGATGGATCTTCCAACCCTGCCCACCACTTCCCGCATTCTCGTAATGCATCGACCCTCAACATAATGTCCTTTTCCTCTAACGCATAAGCACGGCTGTCGCTTAGTCCAAGATCCAGCCACGGCGAAAATAGAACAAGTCTGTCAGGCAACACAAGCCCGGCATCACGCCGCCTTATGGCAAGCGTTAATGCAAAATTACCTCCCGCACTATCACCCGCAACAATAATACGCTCGCCGGGCCACTTCGCTAACACCCTCTCATAAACAGCATCAACTAGTAACATTCCCCTACGCGCGTCATTTTCGGGTGCAAGGGCGTAAAATGGTACGGTTACGCTAAATCCAGTAACATCAATAAGCGCCGCTATAATATCCCAATGCGCCTTCATCAAAGGATTTATATAAGCACCACCGTGCAAGTAGATAATACGCCCGCCCCTGAAATGTCCGTACTTGGGCGTGAGTGTAAGCACTTTTTGCCCATCAAATTCCCACTCGTCCACTATGCACGCTGAACGTAACTGCGAGGGCATTTGCGCGGCACTCGGATACTGTCGGTTCGCAACAAGCCTGGACACCGTTACGGCGTCGCAAATGACTTTTGTTTTCCAACCAAAAACAATGCGCGCGAGGTAAAGTAAAAGACTTACTCGTTTACTCTTAGTTTTCCGCTTCAGCATATAAACCCCACACAAGACAACCGGCAGTAGCACCCTATATACACGCGACATTCACCCAATTAAAAAACCTCGAACAAACCGGCCGCCCCCATGCCACCGCCAATACACATTGTAACTACCGCGTATTTAACTCCACGCCGACGCCCTTCGATCAGTGCATGACCGGTCATTCTTGCACCCGACATTCCGTACGGATGGCCAATTGAAATAGCGCCTCCATTCACATTAAGTTTATCTCCCGGGATACTTAGCCTTTCGCGGCAATACAACACTTGTACTGCGAATGCTTCATTAAGCTCCCACAAGCCGATGTCATCCATCTTCAAGCCGTTGAGACTCAATAGCTTTGGTATGGCCAAAACAGGCCCTATTCCCATCTCATCGGGTTCCAACCCAGAGACTGCCATTCCCACATAACGCCCCAACGGCTGTAGGCCTCTGCGCTCAGCCTCAAGTCTCTCCATCAGTACAAGTGCGCTAGCACCGTCCGAGAGCTGGCTTGCATTTCCGGCAGTAACGTTCTTCCCAGGTCCGCTGACAGGGTAGAGCCCCTGGAGACTTTCCAACGTCGTGTTGGGTCGATTGCCTTCGTCTCTCTGAAGAAAGACTTCCTTGTAGGACACGTCGCCCGTTTCAATGTCTCGGTACGCCATCATGGAAGTGAAGGGCACAATCTCGTCGTCAAATAAATTACTTTTCTGAGCTGCCGAAGTCCGCATCTGCGATAGAAGAGCGTATTCATCGCATTCATCTCTGCTAATACCATACCGCCTGGCAACGATATCCGCAGTCTCGACCATCTGCATGTACGCGGTCTTCTTTAACGCAAACAGCTCCATATCCGGTTCTATTCGCAGGTGTTCATTTTGTACCATGGAGATGGATTCGACACCGCCGGCAACTGCTATCGTAACTCCGTCAACAATAATCTGTTTTGCAGCAGTCGCGATCGCCATAAGGCCAGAACCACACTGACGATCAATAGACATTCCGGAAACTTGAACCGGCAAACCTGCCCTGAGGGAAGCAAGACGACCAATATTCAAGCCTGAAACGCCCTGTTGCAATGAACATCCCATAATGACGTCTTCTACTTCCCCGCCCTCAATACCGGCTCTTAATACAGCGTGCTTGATCGCATGCCCTGCCAGGGTCGCAGAGGGTGTTGCGTTGAAAGCGCCCCGATAGGCCTTACCGATTGGAGTGAGTGCGATCCACAAACCCCACCTACCACAAGATGTAACCTCGGTTTACCGTGGCATCTGTGGCGAGCAGTTCCACGGCAGCAGCGCTTCGTAATCTTCTACTGACGAGGCGTGCGGCAATCGCTCCAGTACGTGGCGCAGCCACGTATAGGGCTCTTGGCCGTTGACCTTGGCTGTCTCGACCAAACTGTAGATCTGCGCACTGGCCGTGGCGCCTTTAGGCGTGTCACTGAACAGCCACGCCTTGCGCCCAATAACAAACGGCTTTATCGCACGCTCCGCCAAGTTGTTATCGATCGGCAAATGGCCGGCCTCCACATAGCGCTCCAACCGGCTCCAGTTGTTCGCCAGGTAATTCACCGCCTTGCCCAGCACACTTTGCGGCGTGACTTGGGACTGTGTTTTCTCCAGCCAACTTTTCAACTCGGCGAGTACCGGCAAGCTTCTCTCCTGCCGACCGATAAACCGCTGTTCATCGCAAGCATCCTTGAGCTCGCGTTCGATGCCATACAACTTGCTCATCATCGCCAGCACGATATCGGCGCGACCGGTCTTGCCCTTGGGCTGTACCTTCTGCGCTTCGACGAACTTGCGTCGCGCATGGACCATACACGCCAAACGCTCAACTCCGGGTTGCAACGCCAATGCGTTGTAACCCGCATAATCATCGGTCATCACGTAGCCGCGATAGTCGCCGAGCAGGCGCAACGGCACCTCCTGCGCTCGGCTGGTGGTGTAGTCAAAAAGGATCACTGGCCGCTCTGGCGGGCCGCTGGCTTGCACCCACATCCAGGATTGGCTGGTCGGGTCTCGATCCGGTTCCTTGAGTACCTGGACGCGGGTTTCGTCGCAGTGGATCACCGGACTTTCCAGTAATCGATCACGCATCAGGTTCAGCAGTGGCTGAAAGTGTTCACTGCACTGGATCACCCAACGCGCCAGGGTTTGCCGTGGAATATCGACGCCGTGTCGACTCAGTACACTTTCAAAACGATGCAGCGGCAGACCATCGACATACTTGGTGGTCAACAACATCGCCAGCACACTGGGGCTGGCCATGCTCTTTTCGATTATCTGAGCGGGTTTGTCAGCGGTGACCGGCGCGGTTTCACAACTGCGGCAACCGTACACTTTGCGGATGTGTTTGAGTACGCGGATCTGCATCGGCACGATCTCCAGCTGTTCGCTGGTTTCTTCGCCAATGACGTGTTTGCGACAGCCGCAGGCGCAGGTCAGTTCGTGCTCTGGAAGTTCGTGGATAACTTCGATGCGCGGCAAGTCAGTCGACAACGGCTTGCGCTTGCCACGGCGCTTGGTAGGCGCAACGGCTTCTTCGTCAGACTCGTCGCAGACCGGAACAGCGAGACTTTCAGGTTCATTAAAGAGCGCGAGCTGTGGCGTCTGCGGATCGACGGTTTGTTCTGATTTACGCCCGAAAAAACGTTCACGCCATAGCCGGATCTGTTCTTTCAGATCAACAATCTGGTCTTTGTCCACCTGACGCTCACTGAGCATCTGCACAAGCATTTGCTTGAGCAGAACCGGATCATCGGGGAGGTCGTCGGGCATGGAAATCATGGCCCGGATTATACCCAATCAAGCGACGAATCGCGGCGTCAAAACCTGATGCGGACGGTTGCGCCAGAGATCAAAACCGTCGAGCAGCCAGTTCAGTTCCTGAACCGTCAGGACAATGGCTTCATCCGTATCGTCAGGGGACGTTTTGAATCGTTCGGATTCGAGGCGCTTGAGCCAAAGGCAGAAGCCGTTGCGCTCCCAATAAAGTATTTTCACCCGATTACGGGGGCGATTCAGAAAAACAAAAAGCACGGGGTCGAACACCGCCACTTTGATATCCAATTCGACCAAGGCGGCGAGGCCGTCGATGGATTTTCGGAAGTCGACAGGTTTGGGGTAGAGATAGACTTTTTCGACCTTGGCGTCGGGACGCATCATGGTTGCGGGCTCCTGAGGGAAATCGGGAGCACAGCATCAGCTGTCAGCTATTCGTTTGGAATGTGGGGTTCGTGGAGCGGATACATTGGAGTTCGAGCAGTCGACACAATGACGGCTTCGCGCATAAAAATTATCCTTTTTTCTTCACACAATTCTTGGGCGGAATGCCGCAATCAGCTCTTGCTGCGACTGCTCTAAACCTGACTCCGGGACGAACTGGTTTTCGCGATCACCGATCTCGGCCCAATTGGCGATTACCCGATCAGCTGCGTCTTCGGAGTGACCTACGTAAACACCCGGTGTCAGTGTTATGTAAGCGCGGGCGACATTGCCTCCACCCGCACATACGATTGTTTTAGTAGGCGCATCATTGCGTACGAGAGAGAGAAGAACGGCGCTAACAGCCTCCGGTTTGAGCACGCGCTTTGCCTGCGGACCTAGAAGTCCATCAGTCATTGATGTCAAAGCGGTAGGAGCGAGACAGTTCACCAGAATATTGTTTTTTACACCCTCCAGGGCCAGAGTTTGCATCAGCCCCACCAGCGCCATTTTCGCAGCACCATAATTAGCTTGACCAAAGTTCCCGTACAGGCCGGAGGACGACGTTGTAAATACGATGCGTCCATAGTTCTGCTTACGCATCACATCCCACACTGCTTTTGTACAAACAACACTTCCCATTAAATGAACTTCAAGCACAGTTTTGAAGTCGTCCAGCGTCATTTTTGCAAACGAACGATCACGCAAAATGCCCGCATTGCAAATTAAAATATCAATGCTGCCCCATCGTTCCACCGTAAGTGAAACCATTTCAGCAATCTTTGCTTCATCAGTGACCGAGCCTAAAAAAGCGATAGCCTCGCCACCCTGCGCGTTAATTTCATCGGCAACTTTTTGCGCCGCAGCGCCCACATCATTTACAACAACCCGAGCGCCCCGATGAGCTAGGAAATGGGCATGAGCTCGGCCCAAACCTGCGCCAGCACCCGTGACGATAGCAACGCGACCTTTCAACTCTGCACTCATTAAAATCAAACCCCTTTGCTTGAAATCACACGCGTTGTATATCGCTCGCGCAACGCCCGTTTGAGTACCTTACCTATCGGACTGATCGGCAGTTCATCGATGACCTCGCCTCCAGACAGACGCTGTGTTTTACCTACTCTCGAGTTAACCCACTCAATAAGACTCAACGAATCAATCACTCTGCTTTTTAGAACAAAAAAAGCAAATGGCGTTTCTCCCCAAACATCACTAGGCACACCAATGACAGCGCAATCCTCGACAGCTGGATGTTGCCGAATTATTGATTCGATATCAGGCGGGTAAATATTAAACCCACCACTTATTATCATGTCCTTGGAGCGCCCATGGAGCGTTAAAAACCCGTCTTCGTCAAATCGACCCAAGTCTCCATGACGAATAAATATATCCCCGTGAGAATCGGTCCATAAAGCAGCTTCAGTAGTGTCCGCGCGACCGTGATAACCTTGCATCATAATATTAGATCGACCAACGACCTCTCCAACCACTCCCTTCGCACACTCTTTTCCGTTCTCATCGATAACACGAATATCGTGTCCAGGTGCTGGCCGTCCGACCGTATGAAGTTTCTCCGGAAACTCGTTAGCAAATAGAAGACAGGCACCGCCGCCCTCGGTCATGCCATAAACTTCCACCAAAACGCCAGGCCAGCGATTGACAACATCTCTTTTCAGCTCAGCCGAAAAGGGCGCGCTCGTGCAGGACTTGAAACGAAAACTGTCGAGATTGAAGTTATCAAAGTCAGTTAAGTTCATGATTCTTTGGTATTGGATGGGCACTAGCATCGTATGGGTTGCAGACGTTCGCTCGGCCTCTATTAGAAACGTCTTTGCGTCAAACTTTTCCATGAGCACTACCGTACCGCCATATGCGAGGGTCGGTAGCAAGCTAACCAGGGTCGTATTTGAATACAAAGGTGTAGCGACCAACGTCACCGCGTCGCAAAACTCCGCAATGGCGTAACCTGCAATTTGGCGCCAGCGCATACCGTGGGTTTGAACGATCCCTTTGGGAACACCCGTGGTACCCGACGAATAAATTATATTGAAAGCCTCACCGGATTTAACGCTTGGCGCTACATAATCCCGATTCTCGGGCCAGGTATTAATCCAATCTTCCAGCAATTCCAACTCAACGACTTGCACACCTTTTATGGAAAGTCTATCTTTCGCAAATGAATCGATAAACACGATAGGTGCAGCACAATCTTCAATCATTGCTTCGATCTGCTCAACGCTGCCTGACGGCGCAATCGGAGCTACAACACAACCCGCGGTCACGACGCCCAAAAAAACCAATAGCGACGAAACATTTGTATTTGAGACTACTGCAATGACGCTTCCGCGGGCTATTTTAGCCTGCTCAAGAGCGGATGCGATTTTCAGTACGCTGTCATGTAATTGCCCATAGTCAATTTCTTCCTGGCCCAAAATGATTGCTTTTTTGGACGGAAATTCACTTGCGTGCAATTCAATCAATTCGGACAACCGAACAAACGCGCGAGAGGAAATATTCAGAGTGGTCATAGTGATTATCCTTTTTATGCAGGACCTACTATCACCTTTAAGACCTCGCAGGAAAAGACGCCCTATAGAAACGAAGCGTTTCAAAAATGAAACGATAGAGCACTTTAAACCATCAAGTTTGCTGCTTTAGATAATTGTCGACTACTCGACCAGCGCGTTCTTTTTGGTCGGCGATTACATCTTCAACAAACCCTAGAAACACTTGCAATTTCGGCACCATTGAAACACGATCAGTGTATAGCGCATAGAGCGCTGGGCAGCTTGAGATCTTGTATTCAGGCAAAATATGGACAAAATCACCACTAAGAATGCCCTCTATCATTGACGCTATTGGCAATGGTGCAATAACTTGTCCGTTTTTTACCAACTCCAAAATCTGATGATGGTCTGTTGAAGCGAACCGCTTCCATGTTGGTAAAACATACTTCTTATCACCCTGAATGAGCTCAAGCTTAGGCACATAGGCGGGTAACCGCCCAGGATTGGTTGAATCACTGTCTAGATAATAATTACCTATTAGCGCGTGCTCGGACAACTCTTCTGGTGAACGTGGCACGCCCTTGTTCGAAACGTATTGCTTGCTGGCCACCAATATAGTTTGTATCTCTGTCATTTTTCGTGCAACTAAACGCGAGTCAGACAACCATCCCGAGTGCAGTACAACATCAAGGGATGTCGCTTCCGGCATTAACCGCTCGCCCACATTTATACGCAGATCGATATCAGGATACCTGTCCAGAAATTTATGCAGATAGGGCGTCAATATGATTCGAGCAATATCACTCGGACAACCAACCCTAAGAGTTCCCATGGGTTCACCGCGATAGGCGGCAATTTCAGAACCTACGTCAGCGATCTCTTCACGTATCTTGCAGCATCGAGCATACATTATCTTTCCCGCTTCAGTTAATTGACTTTTGCGAGCCGTTCTTTCAATCAGCTTAACTTTAAATACCGACTCTAAATTCGAAACCGCGCGGCTAACAGTAGCCTTGGGCAACCCCAAAGCCCTCGCGGCACCTGAAATTGACTCGACATCACCGACCGTTGCAAAAATGACAAACCCATCTTGCTTATCTGAAGTCATGCCGACACCCTCATTGCAAAAAATCGCATAATGCGTCACACCAAGACTGCCTCTCGATAAGTCTAGCCGATTGAATGAGCAACGCACATCCACTCAACCCTATAAATTCCTCCGGCATCGCCCAACAGAATTCGTACTTCAAAATATACAAAAAACAGTATTAACTCAGAAAAACACATTTCCTTATGAGCTATACTTACCTGTTTACTTGTTTATTTGATTTGACGCACACGACTCCAGCCCAATTTCCAACAACGACCTTTCATTAGATGCGACAGTCCCCAGGTACAGTCGCCCATTCAGCTCCGCAACACTCGTTACCTCGCTATAGCTCAAATCGGAACTTTGCAAATCTTCGAGTAGTCGTCCCTCTTGATCAAAGCACATCACCCACGCTGTGTGCGCGGGCTTGGGTTGAATTTTTTGAGGCAGTGCCCAGATGAGTTTACGAAATAGCACTGGAGCGTTCGCAAATGAATCCAGCGCGGCAATACGCGGGCTAACCATGGCCACCCAAAAACGCCCGTTTTTTATACGCGACATGTTATCGGGTAGTCCCGGAAGATTATCTGCCAACACTTCACAATCTCCCTCGCGTTCGCCCCGCACCCAAAGACGGCTGAGCCTGTAAGCGGCAGTTTCAACGAACAGCACCGCACTCTCATCATCATTCAAACTGAGCCCGTTCGGAAAATAGAGCTCCGATAAAACAACGGTAACTTCACCGTTTGGATCACGACGCAGCAGGCGTCCTGATGGTCGGTGCTCGATGAACGCTCCAGCAGCTTGTTCAAAGTCAAAACGGGAGGTCGACTCGGTAAACCAAATGGTCCCATCTTTAGCTATTGTTGCATTTGAACAAAACCTGAGGGGAAACGTATTAACAAACTCAACCAAAGGCACCAACACTTGCGTCTGAAAATCGAAAGAAAGCAGGCCCTTGTGTGCATCGCATATTATCAGCCTGTTATCTGTAGTGAGCTCTAAACCAAGTGGGCGTCCTCCCGTACTGCACAGGGTTACTTCCAAACGCGTTACAGGGTCAATTCGTAGTATCCGGCCGTCGGACACTCCACATATGAGTCGACCTTGAGTATCAACAATGACGTCCTCAGGAGTAGACCCGGATATGGGTAATTTTATAGCCTTTGTGATTTTCTGCTCGGATGATGATTTCGCGGCGCGCTCAGTGGCCGGAGTAATAGCCCGCATCAGGGGCTCAATCGTGGCTTTTCGCGCTGGTGCAAGTTGCGGGAGGGTCGGACGGCCTTCGCGGCAATAGGTATAAGTGCTCTCGACCTCATAGGCATGGATAGCAGAGCAGAACCAAGCCTGTCTGGAAGGAAAATCGCCATCTGTTACGCGGTCCAGAGCGTGCAACAGGTCGGCCTTGGAACGAGCGCCTATAATCACTGCGGCATGATATTGGTCATCTTCTGCGTTATCATGCGCAACACCGGGAGAATCCCACTGACGCTGGTTCCATTCCAAAAATACTTGGCTACGCAGCTCCAAAATATCCATCGACTGATTTAAAACAGTACAGAGCTCCTGGCTGATAAACCGTTCAAACTGTTCACCGCTAATACCTTTTTTACGTTTGATGAGTGCAACACATCGAAAACCGACAGGTTCATCATAGCCGCTTTTGTACCATGCCCCTCCTCTATTCGATGTGATATATAGAATTGTACGAGCGAATACATTAACCTCATCACTCAGTATCTTTTTACTGTATTGATTGTTGAGAAATAACGAAACTCTTCCTTTAAGGCGGACTTCCGGCATGCCGTCAACTCTTCGAAAAAGTGGAATAATTGTTTCGACAGCATCCGTATTTGGCCACAGCCCATTAGAATCGTAAGCAAAATGGTGTTGCCGATAGTCTGACAGTGCAGGATTACGAGCGACAATTTGTGCATGCCCTCCCCTCCAGTAGGATCGCGCCGCCTCCCGCGGTAAATCTGAACGATACCAGAGAAGAACTGCCGAGTCCATAGCATAAACAGGACCCTCTTTGTGTCCTGCAGCGCTTTTAGAGACTGTGCTCAAGCCTTTCATTATCTTTTCTCCGCTATCTTATTATTGAGTTTTGTAGCTAAGCGTTAGGGTAAAACCAGCCACTGCTTCCTTGTTGGTAAATCTCTCAGCCCTCTGACTGCCCTATCATTCGCGATCTTTTTACTACTAGACTTTTTAATGTTTACGACGTTGGGCAGGTCCACGTTTTTGAAGACTGTGCTATATCATTGGCTAAGTGGCCAATATTCTTTTGATGCGCTAATACAAGGGTGTCCAATGTCAAGCCTGCTGGCGCCCTTATCACGCTCGCACAGGTAATAGTGAAAAGCTTGTTGCCTTCGCCGTGTTTACTCAAACCCCAGACCGCGTCAACTAACGCGTAATTTCCCAGCAGGGAATCAAATCGTCGAATATCGAGTTGTACCAAAATAAGCGGTGTGTTGGTCGCTTTGGTAAAGCCTGTGATATTACGCCCCCCCAACTTCAACTCCAGTTGCCCGGCCACTGCGTCATGAAATTCATCGGCCAAAGGCGCACTCCAGCGTGCGCTTTCCAATAACATCAATCCGTCTGCGCTCTTGCGCACCACAATTTGCGGTTGGTCTACCTGCATCGGCACCCGTACATCCAACATTTCAAATTGAATTGACGGTGCGTTCATTACCTGGCGTTGCTCAGGCGCCGTGGGCATCAGCGTGTAGTATCGTATCGGCGGTGAACCACATGCCGATAAAGCCAGTATAAAAAACAGGGCAATAGAACGCAGAATCATGTCGGTCATTCCTGATCAAACTTATGAGAACCTGAAGAGGTTGGCTGATAGGCGTCGGGTTTACCCTCTTTCAAGCGCCCTCGGATCAAAGATTCTGGCTGGCGCCCAAGGAAATCGGTGAGTACGCGAATCGAACGCGCAGTACGCTGCACTTCATACATCGCTTGGCCAAGTTGCCGACGTTGAGGGGAATCATCGTCTAAACTATTATTTACAGTTGCCAGGGTTTTTCGAGTTTGCACAAGCGTTTCGTGCATTTCCGGAAGCACTTGGCCGTTGAAGGTAACCAGGGTTTTGTTCAACTGTCCCAAGCTGCCATTAAAGTTATTTGCGATCTGATCGATGGGTACCTTGCTAAGCTTGTCGAGAAGGGATTGTAATTGCTCTTGGGCTTTGTCGAGGCTTCCGGGGATAGTCGGGATAAGCAGCGGTTGCGCAGACGCATCAAACGCTACAGGCTTCGCGTTCGATGCAAAGTTCATTGATATATACAACTGCCCCGTGAGCAGGTTAGCGCTTCGAGCTTGGGCGCGAAGACCGTGCGCGACCATCTGTGAGATGAGATGAGCACCCTTGGCATCATCTGCACCTTTCATCTGGACTAACTTATCGTTAGCCTTGCCTAGACGATTAGGATATATAACGACACCGATAATCGTTGGAAAGGATTCCTCCTTAACGTCGTAATCCAGATCCACCGAAACCACGCGACCAACATTCACCCCCAAAAACTCTACCGGCGAGTTTACCGTCAGGCCACGTAAAGACTGGTCGAAACGCATCTGTACATAAAACCCTGGGCCATCTGGCCGGGCCAAGGCGGTGTCCATATCATCAAACAAGGTGAATTCGGAGCGCTCGTCGGCAGTAGATTTATCCTCACTGTAATTAGGCTCGATAAACGCTATACCGCCCGCTAAAATTGAGGCCACCGATTGAGTATTTACCTTTAAACCGTTGGCACCAAGGCTGACGTCCACTCCGCTAGCGTTCCAGAACCTGCTATTTTTTCGCACGTACTGATCATTTGGAGTATTGACGAAGATATCGATATCTACACCTTTTCCTTCGCCGGCAAGGTTATATGAAACTACCTGGCCGACCGGTATATGACGGTAATAGACGGGCGAGCCTATGTCCAACGACCCCAGATCTGCGGAGTGCAGAGTGAAGCGCTTGCCTTTTTTTCCGTAAATGATCGCAGGCGGATTTTCCAGGCCAATGAATGTTTTATCCCGGGCCTCAGACTCTCCAGGGTCGGCGCCGATAAAAGCCCCAGACAACAGCGTATCCACACCCGACACGCCACTGGCACCGATACGCGGGCGTACCACCCAATAGCGCGTGCCACGGGAGCTGAACGCATCTGCCGATTGATCCAGTTCAATGTTCGCATCCACGTGTGCCCGATCGTCACTTAGGGCAATTGAAACCACCTTGCCGATGACCACATTCTTGTATTTGACCTGTGTCTTATTAGCCTCTAGCCCCTCCGCGGTGAGAAAAGTCACCACAATTTTTGGCCCTGCTGACATGGCTTTGTGCACCACCATCGACAAGCCGATCAAGCCAGCAACGATAGGCACAAGCCAGACAATGGAAACATTGAAGCGTCGGCTATTCACTTCTGGACTCGAAAGCGTTGAATGGGAGCGTTGATGATCAGGCATGTTCTACCTCTGCATCCCAGATAAGTCGGGGATCAAAACTCATGGCTGCTAACATGGTTAGCACCACCACTAAACCAAAAAATAAAATGCCCTCACGAGGTTCGATGCTACTGAGCGAACGAAACTGTACAAGGGCCGCTACCAACGCAACGACCAGTACATCGAGCATTGACCAATAACCGATCACTTCAATCAGACGGTAGAGCTTTGAGCGTTCCCGCATAGCCCACCGACTGCGCAGCCGGCAAGTCACTAGCAACGTGCCAAGTACCAGAAATTTCAGACACGGCACCAGCACGCTAGCGATGAAAATTAACAGTGCGATATCCCATGATCCGCTTTCCCAAAATTCGATCACTCCGCTCAATATTGTGTTTTCGCTACCACTACCGAACATGTCGGTGTACATCATCGGCAGCAAATTGGCGGGTATATAAAAAATCAGTCCAGCGAAAAAAAACGCGGCGGTACGTGCCAGACTGTCGGGTTTCCTCCGGTGCAATGTTGAACGGCAGCGCGGACAACGAAGAACCCCATCACCGCAGGCATTACCGCAGAGATGGCATAATATTAAATTCATATCGATGGCATTATTAAACTTTCTCACGAAGGCCCACCTTCAAATTCTTCCCAAAGACGGCGAATGCTCTTGCCGGAAATAGGGATGATTAACAACGTCAGCATCGTCAATGCCCAAAGTCCCAGGCCAGGATGCACATCGAGCAGCCCTCCAAGTTTGATGATTGCTACTAAAATCCCCAGCAAACATACTTCCAGCATGCTCCACGGACGAAGGTATTCAAGCGCGCGCATACAAATGCTAAAGCCAGGTGCGGCAACACCTGCCACGGCAAAGCTCAGCACCCAACACAGCAACAATATTTGAAGCAAGGGTGCCAATATGATCGTCAGGCCGGCTACGGCAGCGATCACACTAATTTGGCCTTGAGCCAGGGCATTTATCGACTGCCACAAGGTCGCTTCATTACTTAAGCCCTGCACGCTGATTGACATCACTGGAAACGCATTAGCTACGCAAAAGACAATCAAAGCGCAGATGGAAAGAGCCAGCATTTGTTGTGTGTTCAACCGCCCAGCCACCTCAAGAACGGAACCGCAGCGCAAGCAGTAAGTTTTTTGCCCCTGTTCTAGAAATATGGATGGATAGACAGCATCGCAGTGCTCGCATATTGCCCAGCTCTTTTTGTTCATTGCTCCATCGCTCATTACTGCCGATTTTTTTGATCGGGATTTTCGCGTACAGAACGCTAGTTCCGCCGACGGTCATACAAGACAATTGCTGGGTGCGGTCTACGCGTTCAATGACGATCGGCTATGGTTACACGCCGCACACAAAACGTTGATTACGCTCAAACGGCCAATCTCAAAAAAGCACTTTCTCTTTTTGATTTCTTCAGCATTGATCAGTTGATCGCCTATTTTATAAGAGACGGCAGGCCGGGCAGTCGGACACGTGACCAAACCCTCATAATAACAACGGGCCTTATCATAATGACTGCAACTAATAAAACACTCAGCAAACTTACAGTTGCTACAATCAAATCCGCGCAAATAGGTAACATTTGAAAACGAGGTCTCACACTCACGATAGTGATTTTTAAACAGCCCACCCACTCCTTTTAAAGGCCTCTCATCAATACCAGCACGGTCAAAAAAATAGACGTCATCCTTATATTTTCGGTTTTTAAAATCAAGACCTTTAAAATTATTGCATTCAACATTCTTCGCGAAAACAAACTCGCTAAACCCTATATCTTCAGCACCTCGGCCAAGATGCTCCTGAGGAACAAAAAAATAAGCTTCCGAACAGTAGCTTACACACATAGCGAACATTGAAAAAAGCCTTAATCCAGCATAACCCACATTGAAAACCTCTTTAAAATATACGTCGGACCTAATAGAAAACCTGACAGTCGGCGTCGATGCCCTCACCTTCAGCAAACAACAAGAACTTTCAGACCTATCATCGAAAATTGCCCAACCACAACAAAACCGTAACGCCTAATTTAAATAACCATAATAGTTGAAGCGCTGGCCCAAGCTCGACCTCTGCCTATCGCAATTCCGCCATCGCAGTATATTCCAAACACAACCCGACAAAACACATCTTGATCAGCAAGAATTCGAAACGCAGAGTTTCATAATTGAAACGACGAGAACCCGCTAATTAATCCTCAGCCGTGAAACAATGCAAATGTCAAATAGCCATTTCTGCAATCACCCACTACTCGATACGGCTTGAACGCTCGTTAGCTTAATAAACTAAAACTCAACCTATTCATCGCATTACAACACTCGATTACTAAAGCGCAAGTTCACTAAGGCGCGATCGGTCTCCGACGCCTTACGTCCAACCTTAGGGGTAACCATATGCCTGCACTGTCAAGCAGTCCTACACGAATACAAGCTTTCGTAGCAGGGCTGGTTAGCTTCACCTTCCTGACCATGGGCTTTTTTTTGGTTTGGTTCGGGCTTGAACTCATTGATCTCGGAGGTGCTTACTATTACGCGCTTTATGGCGTATTCATGATAGCGATAGCTGTGCTATTGATACGACGCTCTGACATGACTGTAAAAGTATCTTTGGTGGGTACCGTTGCGACAGTTGCATGGGCCCTCTGGGAATCAGGAAATAATGCCTGGTATCTTTTCCCACGCATATTCACCCCCATCGCGGCCACACTAGCCATCGTACTGCTTCACTTATGGCTTCCTCGCATGGGCCCTAAAGCGTATAGGTCGCGCACTCACGTTGCTCTGGCCTCTGTCTTGACAGTTGCTATGTGCCTCAACTTCGGCAGTCTGTTCATCGTCCATGGAATTGCCAAAGATACCAACCCTGTGGCCGATGAATCACTCAGCGATGCCGGGCAACCGTGGACACAGTTTGCAGGCTCCAACGCGCGATACGGTCACGTCCCTTATAGCGAAATCAATCGTAAGAACGTAAAAAATCTCAAGATCGCTTGGATGTATCGCACTGGAGATATCGCTAAAGATGGCGCAGAAGATCAGAATACGCCACTGGAAGTAGACGGCACTGTTTATGTTTGCACGCCTGACGATAACGTTATCGCACTGGATGCTGACAGCGGATTAAAAAAATGGGAATTCAAGAGCGAAGCAAAATCACCCATTTGGCACCGGTGCAGAAGCTTGGCGTACGTGGACACTTCAAAAAACACTTTACGAGCACCTGCATCAGTGCCAACCGATGCTAACTGTGTTCACCGAATTGTATTGTCAACTTACGATAATCGCCTTATTGAGTTAGACGCTGAAAAAGGCACTACATGCAGCGGTTTCGGTAACGAGGGAAGCGTTGACCTCAAGACTGGTATGGGAGAAGTCTCACCTGGTTATTACATGCAAACCTCAGGGCCTACTCTGGTCGAAAACGGCATGATAATTATCGCCGGCTGGGTGTGGGACAACATGTCGGTTGACGAGCCCTCTGGAGTGGTCAGGGCGTTCGATGCGGTAGACGGTGCTCTTTTATGGGCATGGGATTTGGGTAACGCGCGCATCGACAAACTTCCACCCGCAGGTGAAAGCTACACACGAGGTACTCCAAACGTTTGGGCTTTTCCAACCGTCGATGAAAAATTGGGCTTGGTGTTCCTTCCTACGGGCAATTCGACTCCAGATTACTGGGGAGGAAAAAGAACCGCGGCGTCGGATGAATATAGCTCTTCTGTTGTCGCGGTTGATTATCGTACGGGAAAAGAAAGATGGCATTTTCAAACAACCCACCACGATGTGTGGGACTACGATGTGCCCGCGCATCCGAATTTGTACGACATACCGGGTAAACAGGGCGCTCCTGACATTCCCGCACTCATCCAGATCACCAAGCGCGGTGAGATCTTCATGCTGGACCGCAGAACAGGCGTGCCGTTGTCGCAAGTGGAAGAGAAACCCGTTCCCACTAACGATCCTGCGCAAGGAGAGCGCCTCTCTGCGACGCAACCCTACTCCGTAGCGATGCCGCAGATCCGTGGAGGAAAACTGCGGGAAGCGGACATGTGGGGAATGACGATGTTCGATCAGTTATTGTGCCGGATCGAATTCAAGAAATATCGATACCAGGGTGATTTCACTCCCCCCTCCGTAGAGGGCACACTCGTATATCCGGCAAATACAGGGGGCATGAATTGGGGCGGCGCCTCTCTAGATGAGAAGCGCCACTACTTGATTCTTAACGACACCCGTATCGTCATGTTATCGAAGCTGGTCCCCAGGGATCAGACGCCACTAAATGCTGGGGACGGTCACACGGGCTATGCCCCGCAGACAGGCACGCCTTTCGGCGTAATTAACCAATACCTCGTTTCCCCGCTGGGCGTGCCTTGCAACGCGCCATTGCTGGGCACCTTGACCGCAGTCGACCTTAGCACCCACAAAATCGCTTGGCAGGTTCCACTTGGCACGCCGGCTGACACCGGCCCGCTAGGACTGAAGACGCACCTATCGATGGAAACAGGAATGCCTTCAGTCGGCGGCTCCTTGACGACCGGCAGCGGGATAACCTTTTACAGTGGCACGCTGGACTACTACCTAAGAGCTTTCGACACAGATACAGGGCGCTTGCTCTGGAAAGGAAAGCTGCCTGTTGGAGGTCAAAGCACCCCAATGTCTTACTTATCCAAAAAGTCAGGTAAGCAATTTGTAGTGTTAACCGCCAGTGGATCTCGTGGTTCGCCTGATCGGGGAGATTACGTAATCGCATTCGCGCTGGATGAGTAACACGTGAATGGAGGGCTGGTTGTAGCTTGCTCAACTCGCGAAACAGCATGAGCCGAAACGAGCTTAGACAACTGATCTTTTGATAACAATGCAGAAGAAGCAGAACAGGGTAAAAACTAGTCTGCACGATGAAGCCTGGAGCCCTAAGGGTTCCAGGCTCAAACTACGCAAAAAATGAGTGAGGAAATAGAAACCACTGAATGCAAAAAGGCCCCGATAAACGGGGCCTTTAGGTACTTAATGTGGCGGTGAAGGAGAGATTCGAACTCTCGATACAATTTCTTGTATACACACTTTCCAGGCGTGCTCCTTAAGCCACTCGGACACTTCACCGTATCTCGTCAAACCAGTTCAGTCTGTCGAGGCGCGCTAATGTAGTCGAAAGCCTTTCTGATGGCAAAGGTTTTTTTCAGAATTTTCATGCGCTTAGAAGGTTATGCCGTGACTCGCTCGGTGAGGGGCGGTGAATCTGCCATTCTTGGGCATCGGTTGCGGGCGTCTGGCGCGGCGGCTGTGCGCTGCTGCGGGCCGTCTACCCTTGGGAATGCGGGAAAAGTCTGACTGTGTAGTCAGTCACGGCGCTTTACCGGGACGGGCGTGGTGGGTAACGTCTGCGCATGCGCTTCTATTAACAGCCTATCAATAACAATTCCTACAAGGAACCGCGTCATGAGTGAGTTGATTGCCTACCACCTCGAAGACGGTATCGCGACCCTGACCTTGAGCAACGGCAAGGTAAACGCCATTTCTCCAGCAGTGGTTGCTGAGTTCAACGCTGCGCTGGATCAGGCCGAGAAGGATCGGGCGGTGGTGATCATCACCGGCACGCCGGGGATTCTGTCGGGTGGTTATGATTTGAAGGTGATGACCGCCGGGCCTAAAGAAGCCATTGGCCTGGTGACGTCGGGTTCGACGTTGGCGCGGCGTCTGCTGTCGCACCCGTTCCCGGTGATTGTGGCGTGCCCTGGGCATGCGGTGGCCAAGGGTGCGTTCCTGCTGTTGTCGGCGGACTACCGGATTGGTGTGGAAGGTCCGTTCAGCATTGGCCTGAACGAAGTGGCGATCGGCATGACCATGCACCACGCCGGTATCGAGTTGGCGCGGGATCGTCTGCGTAAATCGGCGTTTCATCGTTCGGTGATCAATGCCGAGATGTTTGATCCGCAGGGCGCGTTGGGCGCTGGCTTCCTGGATAAGGTGGTGGCGCCGGAGGAGTTGCACGCAGCGGCCCTGGAGGCTGCGCGGCAGTTGAAGAAGATCAATATGAACGCCCACAAGCACACCAAGCTGAAGGTACGTAAGGCACTGCTGGAAGCCTTGGATGATGCAATCATTCAGGATCAGGGCCACAACCTGGGCTAATACCCTATAGCTGAGTAGCTATAGGCAACATCCGTTCTGAGCGGGCTGTTGTGGCGAGCGGGCTTGCCCCGCGTTGGGCTGCGTAGCGGCCCCAGTAAAGGCACTGAGGTTTCGCCTGAAAGAGCGCGGTGCCTGGTTTTGGGGCTGCTTCGCAGCCCAACGCGGGGCAAGCCCGCTCGCCACAGAAATAGGTGGCCCCATCAATAATTGTGTAGATACCCACAGCTGATGTGCCAAAGCCCGACCTTGAGTCGGGCTTTTTCTTACAAATAAATCCGAAACGTCTTTAGCCGCTCTAGTCGGGCTATGTCGGCATACGTTGAAACATGTGCTTAAACATCGCCCATCTCCTACGTCTGTAGGGGCAATTGCCGAATACAGTGCACATCCGTACACTGCGCCACCTTTTGTCCCGATGGGCTGTGTCGATGCTTTTTCTGTTACGTATGTTGTTGATGGGCCTGCACTTTATGGTCGCCGGGTTATTGGGCGTGCTGTTGGGTGTTTGTCGGCCGTTCAACCCGGACAACAGCCGCCTGTGCGCGCGCCTGTATGCGCTGCCTGCCATGCGTATCCTCGGTTTGAGCCTGAAGGCCGATGTCGACTCACTGCGTAACAAACCCGGCACCTGTGTGGTCATCGCCAACCATCAGTCCAACTATGACCTGTTTATATTCGGCAATGTGGTGCCCCATCGCACGGTGTGTATCGCTAAAAAGAGTCTGAAGTGGGTGCCGTTGTTCGGCCAGTTGTTCTGGCTGGCGGGCAATGTGTTGATTGACCGCGGCAATGCGCACAAGGCGCGCCGGGCGATGCTTACGACCACACAGACCTTGCAGCATGAGGACACCTCGATTTGGGTGTTCGCCGAAGGCACACGCAACTTGGGTAACGGCTTGCTGCCGTTCAAGAAGGGCGCGTTCCATATGGCGATTGCGGCTGGCGTACCTATTGTGCAGGTGTGCGCCAGCACTTACGTCAAGCATATGCAACTCAATCGCTGGAACAGCGGTGAGGTGCTCATACGCTCGTTGCCGCCGATTCCTACCGTCGGGCTGACTTCGGATGACATCCCCGCGTTGATGCAGACGTGTCAGGTGCAGATGGAGGCATGCATTGCCGAGATGGACCGTGAACTGCAAACCGCTTGGGCACCTGCGCCTTTGTGATTGATGGGGGCTTCGCCCCCAGCGCAAGCAAGCTTGCTCACCACAAAAAGCCGACCTCTGCACCGCAACAAGGGAACGCCATTCAGGCTAAGCTGCCCAACACCTGTCCTCCTAATAAGAAGCGATCAGCACCATGGGTAGAGTTGTTGCGGCAGCCGTTTACAGCGCCGGTAAGAAAGTCACGGATATCACCCTCGACGAAGGCGCCGCCTGGGCCGCCAAACCCGACCATTTTGTGTGGATCGGCCTGGAAGAGCCCAGCGCCCAGGAGCTGGCCAACCTGCAACGCCAGTTCAACCTGCATGAACTGGCCATCGAAGACGCCCTGGAAAAACACAGCCGCCCCAAGCTTGAAACCTTCGGCGATGCGCTGTTTATCGTCACCTACTCACCGGTGCGCGAGAACGGCAAGCTGGAGTTTATCGAGACCCATATCTTTGCCGGCAACGGCTACATCATCACCGCGCGCAACGGTCACTCGGCGTCCTACGGTTTTGTGCGCCAGCGCTGTGAGGCGCGGCCGTTGTTGCTGGAGCATGGGGAAGATTTCGTACTCTATGCGCTGCTGGATTTCGTCACCGAAAACTACCAGCCGGTGAGCGAAGCGATCCACGCCGAGATTGATGAGTTGGAACGCAACGTGCTGTGCAGTTCCCTGAGCGAGCGCGATATCCAGAACCTGCACGGCCTGCGCCGCGATGTGCTGCGGCTCAAACGGTATGTGGCGCCGATGGTGGAGATCAGCCAGGAGCTGCAGAAGCTCAGCTTCCCATTTATCGACAAGAATATGCGCCCGTACTTCCGTGATGTGCAGATCCACGTGACGCGGCAGATGGAAGACCTCACCACCCTGCGCGACATCGCCAGCCAGACCATCGAAATCGGTGTGTTACTGGAGGCTTCGCGGCAAAGCGTGGTGCAGCGCAAGTTCGCTGCGTGGGCGGCGATTCTGGCATTCCCCACGGCGGTGGCGGGGATTTATGGGATGAACTTCCAGAACATGCCCGAGCTGCAATGGCACTACGGCTATTTTGCGGTGCTCGGGTTTATTGCGGTGGGCTGCACGAGTTTGTGGGCCAGCTTTAAACGCTCGGGCTGGCTTTAAACCGCAGCCTCTGGCTTGTGGGCGACAAAGCGCATCATCCATTCCGCCACGGTGGCACCGTGGTGGTCACGCGCCAGGCTGGCCACGCCGTGGGTGTAGACCTTTTCGCCCAGGGTTGTCTGAAGAATCTCCAGTAACTCGCGGGAATAGTCGTGGATAAACTCCGGGTGGCCCTGGAAGCACAGCACCTGGTCTTCGATGTGGTACGCGGCATACGGGCAAAAATCGCTGGAGGCGATCACGGTGGCGTTGTCCGGCAGCGTGGTGACTTGGTCTTGATGGCTGATCAGCAAGGTCAGTTCTTCCACCACCGGGCTCATCCATGGCGCCTTGGCGTTGAGCTTGTAGTCGTGGATGCCCATGCCCCAGCCTTGGCTGGCGCGTTCGGTCTTGCCGCCGAGCAGCAGCGCGAGTAGCTGGTGGCCGAAACACACGCCCAGCAGCTTGTCGCCACGCTCATAGCGCTCCAGCACGTAGGTTTTGAGGATCTGGATCCATGGGTCGGTGCCGAAGGAGTCGGCCTTGCTGCCGGTGATCAGGTAGGCGTCAAACACCTCGTCAGCAGGCGGGTATTCGCCCTGCACCACGTTGTAGATGACGAATTCGGCGGCAATCGGTTGCTTGGAGAACAGGCGCTTGAACATCTGCCCGTACCCTTGGTATTGATCGATCAAGCCTGGACGCAGGATATCGGTTTCCAGGATACAGACGCGTAGCGACATAAAAAATACCTGACACGGTGATGGGAATAATGCACAGCCCAGAGCCTGCCTTGAAACACCCCAGCAAAGCAAGTCCCGCCGCGTGACTACCTGTGGGAGCGGGCTTGCCCGCGATAGTGGTGTGTCAGCCACTGCAAATATCGGCTGATATGACGCTATCGCGGGCAAGCCCGCTCCCACAGGGGTTCTCCATCATTCAAAACAGGGCGGTTTGATCAGGCAAATAGTTCACCCCGTGCAGCCTTCTCAAGCAACAACACTGGCGGCGAGAACCGTTCGCCATATTGCTCCGCCAAATAGCGTGCCCGGGCAATGAAGTCGTTCAGGCCATACTGGTTGATAAACTGCAGCGCGCCGCCACTCCACGCGGCAAAGCCAATGCCGAAGATCGAGCCGACGTTGGCATCCGCCGTGGACATCAACACGCCCTCCTCCACGCACCGCACGGTTTCAATCGCCTGGATAAACAGTAAACGGTCGCGCACATCCTGCGCTGAGATCTGTTTGCCGGGTTGTTCAAAGCGAGTTTTCAGCTCGGGCCACAGATGCTTGTGCCCGCCTGCGGGGTAGTCGTAAAAACCGCCCCCTGCCGCCTTGCCCGTGCGTTTGTACTCATTCACCAACAGATCGATCACAGCCGTCGCCGGGTGAGCCGGAACTTGCTTGCCTTCGGCTTGCAGATCCTTCGCCGTCTGCTGTCGGATATGGCTCATCAAGCTGAGGGACACTTCATCCGACACCGCCAACGGCCCCACCGGCATGCCGGCCTTGCGCGCTTCGGTTTCGATCATCGGCGCCGCCACACCTTCGCCGAGCATGGCGATGCCTTCATTGGTGAAGGTGCCGAACACCCGCGAGGTGAAGAAGCCGCGGCTGTCGTTGACCACGATCGGGGTTTTCTTGATTTGCAGTACGAAATCAAAACTTCGGGCCAGGGTTTCGTCGCGGGTCTGGGCGCCCTTGATGATTTCCACCAGCGGCATCTTGTCGACGGGGCTGAAGAAATGCAGGCCGATGAATTTGCCTTGATCGGGCACCGCTGTCGCCAGGCCACTGATGGGCAAGGTGGAGGTGTTGGAGGCGATCACCGCCTCGCTGCCGACCACGCTTTGCGCCGCCGCCGTGACTTTGGCTTTGAGTTCACGGTCCTCATACACCGCTTCGATGATCAGGTCGCAGCCGGCCAGGTCGGCATCGGAGGCCGTAGGATGAATCCGCGCCAAGGTGCTTTCGCGCTGTTCGGCGGTCAATTGCCCACGGCTGACTTTCTTGTCCAGCAGCGCGGCAGAATGCGCCTTGCCCTTCTCGGCAGCCGCCTGATTAATGTCCTTTAGCACCACCTCGACGCCCGCACAGGCACTCACATACGCAATGCCTGCGCCCATCATCCCGGCGCCCAGCACGCCGACCTTACGCGTGACATAAGGGGCAAAACCTTTGGGCCGTGAGCTGCCGGCGTTGATCTCATTGAGTTGGAACCAGAAGGTGCCGATCATGTTTTTCGCCACTTGCCCGGTGACCAGCTCGGTGAAGTAGCGGGTTTCGATCAGGTGCGCGGTGTCGAAATCGACCTGGGCGCCTTCTACCGCCGCACAGAGGATTTTCTCCGGCGCGGGGAAGCAGCCATTGGTTTTACTGCGCAAAATCGACGGCGCGATGGCCAGCATCTGCGCAACTTTTGGATTTGACGGCGTGCCGCCGGGGATCTGGTAGCCCTTGTTGTCCCACGGTTGTTTGGCCTCGGGATTGGCCAAAATCCAGGCGCGGGACTTGGCCAGCAGCTCATCGCGATCCGCCGCCAGCTCATTGATCAAACCCGCCTGCAATGCCTGCTGCGGGCGTACTTTTTTACCTTCCAGCAAGTACGGCAAGGCCTTTTCCAGCCCGAGCATGCGCACCATGCGCACTACGCCGCCACCGCCCGGCAACAGGCCCAGGGTGACTTCCGGCAGGCCAAGCTGGGTAGATTTGTCATCCAGCGCAACGCGGTAATGACACGCCAGGCAAATCTCCCAACCGCCGCCCAGCGCTGCGCCATTGATCGCGGCCACCACCGGTTTACCGAGAGTTTCCAGGCGCCGCAGTTGCGCCTTCAACACCAGCACGCTGTCGTAGAAAGCCTTGGCTTGAGCTTTGTCGACTTTGATCAGTTCATTGAGGTCGCCACCGGCGAAGAAGGTCTTCTTCGCTGAGGTGATAACGACGCCGGCGATGTCGGCCTTTTCCGCCTCAAGACGTGTGACAGTGGCCGCCATGGCCTCGCGGTACACACCGTTCATGGTGTTGGCGCTCTGGCCGGGCATGTCGAGGGTCAGCACCACAATCTGGTCCTGGCCTTTTTCGTAACGAATGGCTTCGGTCATGACAAATTCCTTGGGCTCAGAGGCGTTCGATGATGGTGGCGATGCCCATGCCACCGCCGACACACAGGGTGGCCAGGCCGTAGCGCTGCTGGCGCACTTCCAGCGCGTCGAGCAGGGTGCCGAGGATCGCG
Source organism: Pseudomonas sp. ChxA (assembly GCF_030263855.1). Taxonomy (NCBI): domain Bacteria; kingdom Pseudomonadati; phylum Pseudomonadota; class Gammaproteobacteria; order Pseudomonadales; family Pseudomonadaceae; genus Pseudomonas; species Pseudomonas sp. ChxA. The sequence goes on along the minus strand of NZ_JARPMK010000001.1, from coordinate 1,757,640 downwards.
CAGCCGGTGGCGCCCAGCGGGTGGCCCATGGCGATGGAGCCGCCGTTGACGTTGACTCGGGCGGCGTCGATGCCCATGTCTTTGATGAACTTGAGAACTACAGAAGCAAACGCTTCGTTGACTTCGAACAGGTCGATGTCTTCAACGCGCAGACCAGCTTTGGCCAAGGCCTTGCGCGTCGCCGGTGCGGGGCCGGTGAGCATGATGGTCGGGTCGGTGCTGGTCACCGCCGTAGCGACGATGCGCGCCCGTGGTTGCAGGCCCAGTTCACGGCCCTTGGCCTCGGAGCCGATCAGCATCAACGCAGCGCCGTCGACAATGCCGGAACTGTTGCCCGGCGTGTGTACATGGTGGATTCGCTCCACATGGCTGTAGACCCGCAGCGCGGTGGCGTCGAAACCCATCTGGCCCATCATTTCGAAACTTGGCTTGAGCTTGCCGAGGCCTTCGAGGGTGGAGTCACCGCGGATAAATTCATCATGGTCCAACAGCACGATGCCGTTCTGATCCTGCACCGCAATCAGCGACTTGTTGAAGGAACCGTCTGCACGAGCCCTGGCCGCTTTCTGCTGGGAATGTAGGGCGAAGGTGTCGACGTCCTGGCGGGTGAAGCCTTCGAGTGTCGCGATCAGGTCCGCGCCGATGCCTTGCGGCGTGAAGTGGCTGTGCAGATTGGTCTGCGGGTCGAGCACCCAGGCGCCGCCGTCGCTGCCCATGGGCACGCGGGACATGGACTCGACACCGCCGACCACCACCAGGTCTTCGAACCCCGAGCGCACTTTCATTGCGCCAAGGTTCACCGCTTCCAGGCCCGAAGCGCAGAAGCGATTGATCTGCACGCCAGCGACGCTGATGTCCCAGTCGGCCACCAGCGCAGCGGTCTTGGCGATGTCGGCGCCCTGGTCGCCCACCGGGGTGACGCAGCCGAGGACGATGTCATCCACCTGGCGCGTGTCGAGGTCGCTGCGTTGCGCCAGCGCCGTCAGCAGGCCCGCCACCAGGTTGACCGGTTTGACGCTGTGCAGGGCACCATCGGCCTTGCCTTTGCCACGGGGCGTACGTATCGCATCAAAGATCAAAGCTTGGGTCATGACATCCTCGAGCAGCCAGTGCGTGTGTGCCTACCTTCAGGCCCGATTGACACGGTTTCAATGACCGATGCGCTCATTGCTTTTGACCCCCTCGCTCGGACGAACGGTAGGCAGCTATGGGAAACCGCTGATTAATCGTTTTAGCTGTCTAGCTTCGGGGCTGGCGCGAAGGTGGCAATAAGCCTCATGCCGTTTTTAGCGCAAATAATGATTAGCTGATATGAAATGGATCTAAGCCGCAAAGAACGAGGGCTCTAAGGTTGAATCAGTAGGAAGTTGCTGCCGGGTTTTGCTGGAGCAACTGTAAGAAAAGTGCAACGTCACGTCGCGATACTGAAATACATCGGCACGCATTTGACGCTCAGGAATAACAACAAAAGGCAGTCAGCCATGTTTAAACATTCGAAAGTACGTCAGGCGGGACTTATTCTGTTCGCCACCACACTGATTCTGATCTTGCCCAATTTAACCAAGGTTATCGGGTGACGATTCAGCCTCCAGATTCCGTGCACACACAGCACCAGGACTGCAGCTTTTGGCAGCACCTGCCGGGACATTGCGCATAGCGGTCCTGTTGCAGGGGCTGTCTTTTTGCGCGCAGATTTCCGGTATCGTGGGCGCCACCGCCACCTTGAACCGGGCTCTCCCTTGAAACCGATCCTTGCCTTCCTCGCTTTGCTGTTAGCCCTGCCGGCAACGGCCGCGCAATTGACCATCGAACTCGAGCACACCCGCAAGACCTGGCAGACCGCTGACCTGCTCAAGCACCCGGATGCGCAGACGGTGCAGATCGTCGATGACGTTTCCTACAAACGCACTATGACCTATCGCGCCGTGCCACTGGCCTCTCTCCTACCGGGCCTCAAGCCCGAGAACCATCTGCAAGCCGTGGCCCTGGATGGGTTCGCCGCAGAACTGACAGCCGCGCCGCTGCTGGAAAAACACGGCGCCCGCGCCTGGTTGGCAGTGGAGGACCCGGCCCAGCCGTGGCCAGCGCTGGCAGACGGCAAACCGAGTGCCGGGCCGTTCTATCTGGTATGGACCGACCCGCAGGCCGGGCATATCAGCCCTGAACAGTGGCCGTTCCAGGTGTCCGCGATCAAGCAATTGAAGACGGTGGCTGAACGCTTCCCGGCGCTGTTGCCAGACCCGAAACTGGCGGCGAACGACCCGGTGAACCAGGGCTTTGCGCTGTTCCAGAAGAATTGCCTGGCGTGTCATCGGCTCAATGGCGCCGGCGACGCGCAGGTGGGGCCGGACCTGAATGTTCCCTACAACCCCACCGAGTATTTCAGCGCGGATTTCCTCAAGCGTTATATCCGCGACCCGCAGAGTTTGCGGCATTGGCCACAGGCGAAGATGCCGGCGTTCAGCGCCAGTGTGTTGCCCGATGGCGAGTTGGATTTGCTGGTGGGGTACTTGAAGCATATGGCGGGGCGTAAACAGCAACCCTAAGCCCATCACAAATCCAATGTGGGAGCTGGCTTGCCTGCGATAGCGGTGGGTCAGCTACACCTGTGCTGGCTGGCAGACCGCTATCGCAGGCAAGCCAGCTCCCACACTGAAAGTGCTGTGCCTATTGCTGCTGCACCGAAATCACCGGCGTCGGCGCAACAAACACCTTGGCATGCATCTGCTCATGCCCACCGCCTCTGCGCATGCCGCGCACCGGGCAGGCGTCGAGGTAATCCAGACCCACCGCCAGCTTCAAATGCCGCTCCGGTCGGGCCAGTTGGTTGGTCACATCAAAGCTGTACCAGGCGTCATCCAGCCAGGCTTCGGCCCAGGCGTGGCTGGCCAGGTGCGTGCTGTCTTCGGTGTACAAATACCCCGACACATACCGCGCAGGAATCCCCAGGCTGCGTGCGCAGGCCAGGAACGCGTGGGTGTGGTCCTGGCACACGCCCGCCCGACCGGCAAAGGCTTGGGCGGCGCAGGTGTCGACTTCGGTGGCGCCCGGCGTGTAGACCATGGAATGGTTGAGCGCGTGCATCAGGTCGATCAACGCGCTGCGGTCGCGACGTTGATGGCAGTGCTGTTGTGCAAACCCAAGCAAGGCCTCATCAGGTTCTGTCAGGCGCGTGCTGCGCAGAAACGGAAACGCTGACTGGCTCTCGTGTTCCGCCTCGCGCAACTCGTCGATATCCACCTGGCCACGGGCGCCAATGATGATTGCATCGTGGGGCTCATCCAGGGTCAGCACGTGCAGGATATTGCCGAACGGGTCGACTTGCGCGCGCACCGGGCGCGGCAAATCCAACTGCCAACTGATCACATGCTGGCGCTCGCTGTCGTGGGGCGTAAGGCGCAGGTACTGAATGCTGGCGCGCACCTGGTCTTCGTAGTGGTAGGTGGTTTCGTGGCTGATGGAGAGTCTCATGCGGCCTCCAGGTAGGAACTGTAGATGGCGTCGCCCAACTGGCGCACCAAGGGGATAAAGTCGGTCAGCCAGGCGTGCAGGCCTTCCTCGAGAATTTCGTCAATCGCGGTAAAGCGCAGGCGCGCGTCCATTTCGGCGGCCAGGCGCTGGGCCGGACGGCCATTGATGCCAGGCAGGCTGGCGAGGATCTGGTCGATCTCTTCGCTGCACGCCCTTAGTGAGCGCGGGACGTCGGCGCGCAGCAACAGTAGTTCAGCCACTTGCCGGGCGCCGGGCGCGTCGCGATAGATTTCGGTATAGGCCTCGAACGACGACAGGGCGCGCAGCAAGGCGCTCCACTGATAGTAGGCGTGGGCCGTGCCGTCGGTGACGGCGGCGGCTTGGTCACCGGCCATTTCGTAGCGCGCATCGAGCAGGCGCAAGGTGTTATCGGCACGCTCGATAAAGGTGCCCAGGCGAATAAAGCGAAACGCGTCGTTACGCATGATGGTGCCGTAGGTAGCGCCGCGGAACAGGTGCGAGCGCTCCTTGACCCATTCACAAAACCGGCTCATGCCGTAACGACTCAGCCCTTGCCGGGCGATATCGCGAATATCCAGCCAGGTGGCGTTAATGTTTTCCCACATGTCAGCAGTAATCCGCCCACGTACGGCATGGGCGCTGGCCCGCGCGGCGCCGAGGCAGCTGTAGATACTCGCGGGGTTGGCCGCGTCCAGCGCGAAAAAGTGCAGCAGGCGCTCGGCATGCAACTCGCCGTGACGCGCGTGGTAATCGTCCAGAGTGCCGGTGATCAGCAGCGGCATGGCCAGTTCATGCAAGCCATCACCGCGCCCGTCCTGGGGCATCAGCGACAGCGAATAGCTGACATCGAGCATGCGCGCGAGGTTTTCCGCACGCTCCAGGTAGCGCGACATCCAGTACAAATCCGAGGCAGTTCTACTCAACATGGTTTAATCCTCGACCACCCAGGTGTCTTTGGTGCCGCCGCCCTGGGACGAGTTGACCACCAGCGAACCTTGGCGCAGCGCCACGCGGGTCAGGCCACCGGGGACCACGCGGGTTTCCTTGCCGGACAACACGAATGGGCGCAGGTCGATATGCCGTGGCGCGATGCCGTTTTCAACAAAGGTCGGGCAGGTGGATAAACACAGGGTCGGCTGGGCGATGTAAGCGTGGGGCTTGGCCTTGATGCGCGCGCGGAAGGCTTCGATTTCAGCCGCCGTAGAGGCCGGCCCCACCAGCATGCCGTAGCCGCCGGAGCCTTGGGTTTCCTTGACCACCAAATCCGGCAGGTTGGCCAGCACGTGGGACAATTCATCGGGCTTGCGGCATTGAAAGGTCGGCACGTTCTGCAGGATCGGTTCTTCATCCAGGTAAAAACGGATCATCTCGGTAACGAACGGATACACCGATTTGTCATCCGCCACCCCAGTGCCGATCGCATTGGCCAGCACCACATTGCCCGAGCGGTACGCCGCCAGCAGGCCGGGCACGCCGAGCATCGAGTCGGGGTTGAAGGCCAGCGGGTCGAGGAATGCATCGTCGAGGCGACGGTAGATCACGTCCACCGCCTTGGGGCCGTCGGTGGTGCGCATGAACACACGGTCATCACGCACGAACAGGTCGGCGCCCTCCACCAGTTCCACGCCCATTTCACGGGCTAAAAAAGCATGCTCGAAAAACGCGCTGTTAAAACGCCCCGGCGTCAGCACCACCACGCTGGGGTTATCCAGTGGGCTTGAGCTTTTGAGGGTGTCGAGCAGCAGGTTGGGATAATGGTCGATGGGCGCAATGCGCTGGGCCGCAAACAGTTCTGGGAACAGGCGCATCATCATCTTGCGGTCTTCGAGCATGTAGCTGACGCCACTTGGCGTGCGCAAATTGTCTTCCAGCACGTAGTACGTGCCGTCACCATCGCGTACGAGGTCGACACCGGAGATGTGCGAATACAGATCGCGGTGCAGGTTCAAGCCCTGCATGGCCAGTTGGTATTGGTCATTGGCCAGCACTTGTTCGGCGGGGATGATGCCGGCCTTGATGATGCGTTGCTCGTGGTACAGGTCGGCCAGGAACATGTTCAGTGCCTTGACCCGTTGAATACAGCCACGCTCAATGATCTGCCACTCACTCGCGGGAATGCTGCGCGGGATGGTGTCAAACGGAATCAGGCGCTCGGTGCCCTGCTCGTCTCCGTACAGCGTGAAGGTGATGCCGGCGCGGTGGAACAGCAAATCGGCCTCACGCCGACGCTGCGCCAGCAATTCGGCCGGCGTGTCGGCCAACCAGCGGGCGAACTCGCGGTAATGGGGCCGGACCTGCCCTGCCCCGTCGTACATTTCATCGTAATAAGTGCGGGTCATGCCGTACTCCTTGTCACTCGGACGCATGCAGTGTTGCAAGGCCCGCGCCATCGGCATAAACACTTGAAAATCAGTGAGTTGAATAAACAACGGAATCCGCTCGCACCTTCCTGGTGCGCAGAATGCCCGTCGTCAAGCCTCGCGCTTCATCCTAATGCGGGTTTTGACTATCAACAGCATAGTCAGAGTTGATTTCACTGCCCGCCCACCCTTGCGGATAATCACTTCCATCGGCTGAACAGGACGCGTCCTACAGCTTCAGCGAACCGCTCTTCCCTTTGGGCCACCCTGTTTGGGTGGCTTTTTTTTGGTGCAAGAAAAGTGCGCCGCGGGATTGAGAAACTTCAGACAGCAGAAACAAAATCGGCCGACCCGAAGGTCAGCCGATACGCTGCTTTACTCATAAAAAATTGCACTACATGGGTAACCCACGCACCTCCTGCTTGACGCCCCATCCTTCGATGATGCCGCCCAACGGTTCAACCACCGCTTCAAAGTCTTGCTCGAAGTCTCCTATACCGTCGTAGGTTGCGAACATGATTTTGCTCAGTTCCAGGTACCAGGCGCCGTCATCGCGCGCGCTGACCTGGGCATTCAGGGATTCCCCACGAAAGCGACCCGCAGCCCTGCGCGCACGTTCCTCATCCGGGAAAATGGCGTAGAACTCGATGGGGTGAAAACGCGAGAAGTCGAACCCGCCTTCTTTCATCCGGCGCAGTACGTTGGTGCTGATGTCTTCTTGATAGGCTGTGCTCATGAAACGTCCTCCTCAAACCGATGGATAGACTTTCCGTGCTTCCCGAAGCCCGCGCCCTACTGGCGCGGGAACTACGGCAAATACAACACCGCTGGAAAACAAGCATGTAGCTGACAAGACCAGACCTTAGCGATTCATTCGCTGATCTCAATTGCAGAGTAGCGCGAAGCTATCACCTCCACCAGAGGGGTTTCGTAGTCCTACAGGGAATGTTCAGGCGGCGGGCGAGATGTCGAGGATCTGGATGCTGTTCTGATCTTTGAGGATTTTGACCGTAGGCTCGGGCTTGCGGCCCTCCAGGTCATTGAGGTCAAGTTCGGCGGCCACGGGCACCAGCTTGTTGCGGATCATGTGTGCCGCATCTTCGAGGCTAGGCTTTTGTTCGCAAGTGAACTGCTCAACGGACGTTTCGCCGTGATCATCAACGAAAGTAATTTGCCACTTTTGCATCGGTGCCTCCTCGATAAAGCCCATGTGTGGGCTCACATCTATCTGGACCTTGAGCGGCCGGCAAACGTTCCACTCAAGGCCTGAGGCACCGGATCAGCTGCGCTTATTTTTCAGCGTGTTCTTTCAAGGCTTTCAAGGTGTTAAACGGTGCGTCCACCACGAACTTGTTGGCCAGCCACGATGGCACGCTGCCGCCTGGCTCGGTGTGCACCTGGTAGGTGACTTCGGTCTGGTTATCGCCTTTTGGCACCAGTTTCCAGTAGCCGTCCACCTGAGCTACGCGCACGTAACCTTTGACTTCGGGCTGGTAGGTCGGCACTTCCAGCAGTTTGCGGGTCACGGTGCCATCGGCGGCCTTGGAGGTGGTGATCTCAAGGATCGAGTCGCGGTCGGTCACCGGGAACGGCGCCTTGAACTGGGTGTAGGTCCAGCTCTTGTCCCCTTCGGTCTTGAGCAGTTTTTGCGATTTGCATTCGTGGATCCAGGCGCAGGCGCCGGCCACGTCTTCCTGCAGGGCCTGGATCTTGGCGACAGGGGCCTTGATCACGGTGACACCGCGATAAGCTTTGTACTTGGAGCCGGCGATTTCGCTCAAGGACACTTTGATACCGTCTTCGTCCTTGGCAACTTGCCAATCTTCAGCCTGGGCAGTGGCAGCAAACAACACCGTAAAACCGCACAACACAGCCAATCGTTTCAGCGAACCCATTGTTGTATTCCTTATTTTTGAAGTTCTGATAGTAAAGCCCATCAAGCCGCCGTCATCTGCTCCCACCAGCCGATCAGCCGGATCGCATCGGCCTGATCGTTGCCGCACACCTCAAGGTCAGCCTTGAAATCACTGCACACCGCCGGCCGCTCCGGTTGCCCGAACAGCTGGCATAGCTGTTCGACCGACAGGTGCAGGCAACGTTCTCCCGCCGGTTTGCCATTGGGCATTCCCGGTAACGGTGAACTGATGGAGGGGGCAATGCAGCATGCGCCACAGCCTTCACGGCATTTCATGACCAGCAGGTCCTCGACGACTCAATGTGGATGGCCGGGCTAGAGTACGCCCTTAAACAGCCGTTTTAAAATGGTCTAACAGGGGTTTTTCGCACAAAACAAAAGTGACCGACCAGTCTGCGACAGATGGTCGAGGGCGTGCGTCACTTAAGCGCGCAATTTTATTGCTTGAATTCGAAATCCAGCGCAGCGCCTTCAATGTCGCGGCGCTCTTCGTTGCGCAGTTGCAATTGCATCTGGTTGCTGAGCAAGCGGCCATTGATCTGGAACGCGCTGTTGTCGGTCGGTTTTTCCGCAAACATCGGCGGCAACAGCGGCACGCTCTTGGGTTTAGGCATGGTGCCGATGGGTTGTAAGTGCCTGACCATTTCGGTGGGCAGGGACAGGTCCAACTGTGCCGGTGGCAGTTTGGTCTGGGCCACTTCGTGGGCAGATTTGGATTTGCTCGCTACCGGTGCACGTTTTTTTACGGCGGCGGGCTTTTTCTTGGCCGCCGGGGCTTTTTTAGCCGGCGCCGGCTTCTTCGCGGGAGTCTTCTGTTCGGTGCTGGCTGCGGGCTTGCTTTCAGTCACGGGGGCTGCCGCCAGGACGGTGCCGACGTTACCCAGGCTTAACAGGCCAATCACCACAACAGCGCGAAAAATAGAGGTCATATTGCCTACAGCATTAACGGCAGAGGGCCATATGCTCGCTTTTTGAGCGCAGCATGACAAGCCTGGTGATCAGCCCGTCAACATGAGTGTCCCCTTTACGCGCCTCAGCTCAGGCTTAAAATCCCGCTGCGGTTTCCTGGCACAACTGGCTGGCCAACATCCCCAGCGTCATCAGCGCCCGCTCTGCCTCGCGGTTCCACGGCGTGCCGCAGTTAAGGCGAATACAGTGGTTAAACTGTTCCGTATTACTGAAGATAACTCCCGGTGCGATGCTGATGCCTTGCTGCAACGCCCGCACGTGCAGTTCCTGGGTATTGACCCTGCCCGGCAAACTGACCCACAGGATAAAGCCGCCGGTCGGGCGGGTCATCTGCGTGCCTTCAGGGAAATACTGCTGCACCGCCAGTTGGAACGCGCTGAGGTTCTTGCGGTATTCCTGGCGGATGTAGCGCAGGTGCCGGTCATAGCCACCGTTCTCGAGGTACGCCGCCACGCCCATCTGCGTCACGCTGCACGCCGAGTGGGTGCTGAACATCTGCAGCCGCTGGATTTCCTGCTGGTACTTGCCGGCAATCATCCAGCCGATGCGCACGCCGGGCGACAGGGTCTTGGAGAAACTCGAGCAGTAGATCACCCGGTCCAGGCGGTCATAGGCTTTGAGCGCCTTGGTGCGGCCCAGTTCGAACATCAGCTCGCCGTAGATATCGTCCTCGACGATCTGAATATCGAAATCCGAGGCCAGGCGCAGCAACTGTTTCTGGCGCTCCTCGGGCATGGTCGCGCCCAGCGGATTGCTCAGGCGCGTGGTCAGCACCAAGGCCTTGATCGACCATTGGTTGGCCGCCAATTGCAGCGCCTCAAGGCTCATGCCGGTAGACGGGTCGCTGGGGATCTCGATGACCTTGAGGCCCAGCAGGTCGGCCAGTTGCAGCAAGCCATAATAGGTCGGCGACTCAGCGGCGATGAGGTCGCCCGGGCGGGTCAGCACGCGCAACGACATCTGCAACGCATCGACACAGCCGTGGGTGATCACCACTTCAGAGGGGTCCACCACCACGCCAGCATCGCGCATGCGAATCGCCACCTGGCGGCGCAATGGTTCAAAACCCGGGCTGAACATGTAGCTGAAGGCCCGCGGGCTTTGGAAGCGCGTGACCTTGGCCAGTTGCTGGTGCAACGCGCGCACCGGCAAATAATCAACACTCGGCACGGCCGCACCCAGCGGAAATACGCCTTCGCGGCGCGACTCGACCAACACCTGCTGGATAATGCTGCTGCGCGTGACCAACCCAGGACGCTCAACCCGGGCGATATCCGGCGTCGGCGCCGTGAGCGCAGGCGTCTGGTGCACGTAATAACCCGACTGCGGCCGCGCGCGGATCAGCCCCTGGTCTTCCAGGTTCGCATACGCCTGCAACACCGTGGCGTGGCTGACGTTGAGCTGTGAGCTCATCTTGCGCACCGAAGGCACGCGCTCGCCCGGTTGATAGACACCGCGGCGGATGTCCTCAGCCAGTTGCTGGGCGATACGTTGGTAAAGCAACAGATTGGTCATGACGCAGCACTCGATTTCACGGGTATTTTATTTTTGTGTGAAACATACCGGCACAGTTTAGAAGTGTACGGGGACAGTTGCCACAATAGTCGAGCGCGGGCGGCAGTGATAGAGAAAACTGTAGGGGCAAGGTGCATAAAAAAACCGATCAATGATCGGTTCTGTGTGTACACGGCAACCTGTGGGAGCTGGCTTGCCTGCGATAGTATCGCCTCGGTTTGCCTGACATACCGAGGCGCCTGCATCGCAGGCAAGCCAGCTCCCACATTGATCGATGCAGGTTTTTAGCGGGCGGCGCCCAGTTGGCCTTTTTCGTCGGAGAACACAATTTCCACCCTGCGGTTCTGCGCACGGCCGCGCTCGGAGGCGTTGGCCTCGACTGGGTACTGGTCGCCATACCCTTCAACCTGGATGCGTTTCTCATCAATCCCCAGGTCCATCAGCACATCGGCCACCGATTGCGCACGGTCGCGCGACAGCTTGAGGTTCTCCTGCTCGCCACCGGTGTTGTCGGTATAACCCTCGATGCGCACCACACGCTTGGGGTTCAACTGCAGGAACTGCACAATTTTCAGCACGGTGCGGTTGGCCGAGTTTTGCAGCTCGGCGTCACCGGTGTCGAACAACACATCGCCCAACGTCATCACCAGCCCACGATTGGTCTGGGTGGTGGTCAGGCTGGCGATTTGCTCTTCGAGCCATTTGCCCTGCTGCTGCACACTGGCCAATTTGCTTTCACGCAGGGCCAGTTGCAGGCGTTGGCGTTCCAGTTCCAGCTTGGTGCCGCGCTCGGCGTTGAGCCCCTGCTCGGTATGCTCGCGGGCGATTTCACTGTAGCGCTGGCTCAGGTAGGCGTAGTGCACCACGTCGGGGCCGCTGCCCCAGTAGCTGGACAAGCGATCGGCACGGGCCAGGGATTCGCCGGCACGAATCACGTCCTTGGGCGCAAAGCGCAGCACATTCGCGTCTTCCTTGACCTTCTGGAAGTCGCTGCCAGCTTGTTGCAGCGCCTGCTCGCTGTTGGGATGGCTGGCGCAACCGCCCAACGCCGCGCTGCCCAGCAGCAACACGCAACTCAAACCACGGATCAGCGCGCTCATTGGGCTTCTCCCAGCTGCAATTGTTTGCGCAGTCGGGCGATGCGAGTGTTGAGCACGTTCAGTTGTTCCTGGCTTTTACGCGTCAATACCCGCGCTTCAGCCAGGCGCGCGTCCAGCTCGGCCTGTTCGGCCTGCATGCGCGCATCTTTGTAGGATTGGTCGGCCATGTCGGCCCGGGCTTTGGCGAACTTGTCTTCAGCCAGTTTCAGTTCAGGCGATTCATCGGTGTTGGCGCCCACGGCATTGGCCTGTTCCAAGGCTTGCTGGGTGAGGCGTATTTGTTCATTCGGCGCAGGATCAGCTGCACATCCCGCCAGAGCGACAACGGCGAGGGCCGCGAAAAGAGGTCGAAGAGTCACTGAAAATCCTTACTTTGCTGGGGTGCCGACGGGTTGCTGCAATTGCGCTTTCCAGCGTTCGAGGTTGCGCTGCAAAGCGGCTTGCGCGACTCCGGACGCGGGTAATTCTGTCATCTTTTTCGCCAGCTGTCCGCGCAGCCAAGGATCGTTGCAGGCGGAGTTGTGGGAAATTGCCAGGTACAGGCCGGGCTGGTCGACGGGTATTTCCCGGGCGATCAGGTCATTGCTCATGCCCAGCGTCTGGGCCATGGCCATGCCCGAGTAGCGCCCGGCGAGTACGTAGTCGACTTCCCCCAGCAGCAGTTTCTGGAACGCCGGCGTCAGGCTGGGCAGGCGTTGCAGGTTCAGCTGTTGACCGGCGAAGGTGTCGAAACCGGCACTCAAGCGCGCGCGTTCGGAGACCGCGCCTTTATGCCCGTGCAAGTCGTCAGCAGTGGTGTAGACCAGCGGCGAATCCTTGCGCGTCCACACCAGGTAGTCGATTTGCACCAGCGCCGGGTGGATGTAGTCGAGGGTTTCCAGCTCGCCGAGGTTCAGCGGCGCATCGGCGAGAATGTCCATGCGCCCGCTGCGCACTTCATCCAGGGCCAGGGAGCGTTTGCCGCCGTAAAGCAGGTCGATTTTAACGCCGAGGTCCTTGCCGACTTGTTGCAGTACATCGGCAGTGGCGCCGATCAGGTGCGTTGGGTCTTGAGGGTCGCGCCAGAGCAAAGGCGGCGCGTCCGGGCTGCCGGTAATCACCAGGCGCTCACACTTGCCGGCGGCCAGCGCGAGGCCGGGCGGTAGCGCCAATCCAAGTGTCAGTGCCAGCAATACGGGACGCAGATCCATGGCGGTTTCTCCGATGTTCAAAAAAGCCGGGCAAAAAAAAGCCCGGTCACAAGACCGGGCTCTTTATAAGTGAAGCAACTGGATTAGACCAGCTTCTCCAACTCGGGTACGGCTTCGAACAAGTCCGCAACCAGGCCGTAATCAGCCACCTGGAAGATTGGCGCTTCTTCGTCCTTGTTGATCGCAACGATCACTTTGGAGTCTTTCATACCGGCCAAGTGCTGGATCGCGCCGGAGATACCGACGGCGATGTACAGCTGTGGCGCAACGATTTTGCCGGTCTGGCCGACCTGCATGTCGTTGGGTACGAAACCTGCGTCGACGGCCGCGCGGGAGGCGCCGACCGCAGCGCCTAGCTTGTCGGCCAGGGCGTACAGGTGCTTGAAGTTGTCACCGTTCTGCATGCCACGACCGCCGGAAACGACGATTTTGGCAGCGGTCAGCTCAGGGCGGTCCGACTTGGCCAGCTCTTCGCCAACAAAGCTGGAAGTGCCAGCGTCGTGGGCAGCAGCAACAGCTTCAACGGCAGCCGAACCACCTTCAGCGGCAACCGGGTCGAAACCGGTGGCACGCACGGTGATGACTTTTACCGAAGCGTTGGACTGTACGGTGGCGATGGCATTACCGGCGTAGATCGGGCGCTTGAAGGTGTCAGCGCTTTCGACCGAGATGATCTCGGAGATCTGGTCAACGTCCAGCTGCGCAGCAACGCGTGGCAGGATGTTTTTACCGTTGGAAGTGGCGGCAGCCAGGATGTGGCTGTAGCCAGCGCCCAGCTCTGCAACCAGCGGGGCAACGTTTTCCGGCAACTGATGCGCGTAAGCAGCATTGTCAGCGTTCAGGACTTTGCTCACGCCCGCGATTTTCGCAGCGGCTTCAGCCACGGCGCCAGCGCCCTGACCTGCTACCAGCAGGTGAATGTCGCCACCGATTTTAGCGGCAGCGGCCACGGTGTTCAGGGTGGCCGGAGCCAGCACCTTGTTGTCGTGTTCGGCGATTACGAGGATAGCCATGATCAGATCACCTTCGCTTCGTTTTTCAGTTTCTCGACCAGTTCAGCCACCGACTTGACCTTGATGCCCGCGCTGCGTGCAGCCGGTGCTTCAACCTTGACGGTCTTGTTGGTAGAGGCGGTGGAAACGCCCAAAGCTTCAGGAGTGACCGACTCAAGCGGCTTCTTCTTGGCTTTCATGATGTTTGGCAGGGACGCGTAGCGCGGCTCGTTCAAACGCAGGTCGGTGGTGACGATGGCCGGCAGTTTCAACGAAACGGTCTGTGCGCCGCCGTCAATTTCACGGGTCACAGCGACGCTGTCGCCGCTCACTTCGACTTTCGAAGCGAAGGTGCCCTGGCCGTAACCGGTCAGCGCAGCCAGCATCTGGCCAGTCTGGTTGTTGTCGCTGTCGATGGCTTGTTTGCCGAGGATCACCAGCTGAGGCTGTTCCTTGTCGACAACGGCTTTGAGCAACTTGGCAACGGCCAGGGAGGTCAGGTCTTCAGCCGACTCCACCAGGATGGCGCGGTCGGCGCCCAGGGCCAGGGCGGTACGCAGCTGCTCTTGAGCAGTGGTCGGGCCGATGGAAACCACCACGATTTCAGTCGCCACGCCTTTCTCTTTCAGGCGTACAGCTTCTTCCACAGCGATTTCGCAGAAAGGGTTCATCGACATTTTGACGTTGGCAAGGTCGACGCCGGAATTGTCCGCCTTGACGCGAACTTTCACGTTGTAATCGACAACGCGTTTGACAGCTACAAGAACCTTCATGGATTCCTCGTTACTCTCCGGTGAAAAGAAAGTCGCCTAGGCGAACCTGGCGGTTGATGCTCATCGGCACACAAGGGCACCTCCAAAAACTTCGGCGGATGACCTTGCTCACGGGAAATGATGACCGTTCGTCAGGGGTGACTGAGAGGTCATTCTTTATCGCAGCGTGTAAACTGCGCGCCATCGTTTGGGCGCGCGTCACCTGTCTTGCTTTTGGACGTGCTCTTGAAACCTGCAGTCTGCCTACGGTAAGCGCGAAACCGACCGTATATTGACCGGAACGCCTATTCTGGTCAATACGCCAAAATAGCCAGTCATAAGCCGCGTTGCTTTGATTTACCTAGCCTGCGGGCAATTCAAACAAACGTTTGTATTGGACGCTGCCGGTGGTGTAGATATAATGCGCCACCTAGAGAGAAAGGTGGGTCTTGCCGTTGCTGCAAGACGATACCGAACCTCCACCCATTAGAAAAAAAAGCCTGTTGAGCCTTGAGTAGGAGATAGCCTGTGGAACGCGAATACATGGAATTCGACGTGGTCATCGTCGGCGCTGGCCCGGCAGGCCTGTCTGCCGCCTGCCGACTGAAGCAGAAGGCCGCCGAAGCCGGTAAAGAAATCAGCGTCTGCGTGGTCGAGAAAGGCTCCGAAGTCGGCGCCCACATCCTCTCCGGTGCCGTGTTTGAACCACGCGCCCTGAACGAACTGTTCCCGGACTGGAAAGCACTCGGCGCCCCGCTCAACACCCCGGTGGTGCGTGACGACATCTATGTACTGCGCAGCCCCGACGCCTCCACCAAGGTGCCGGACTTCTTTGTGCCCAAGACCATGCACAACGAAGGCAACTACATCATCTCCCTGGGCAACCTGTGCCGCTGGCTGGCCCAGCAGGCCGAGAACCTGGGCGTGGAAGTCTACCCAGGCTTCGCCGCCCAGGAAGCGCTGTTCGACGAAAACGGCGTGGTGCGCGGGATCATCACCGGTGACCTCGGCGTCGACCGCGAAGGCCATCCAAAAGAAGGCGTATACACCCCAGGCATGGAGCTGCGTGGCAAGTACACGCTGTTCGCCGAAGGCTGCCGTGGCCATATTGGCAAGCAGCTGATCCAGCGCTTCAACTTGGACAGCGACGCCGACGCCCAGCACTACGGCATCGGCCTCAAGGAAATCTGGGAAATCGACCCGGCCAAGCACCAGCCAGGCCTGGTGGTACACACCGCCGGTTGGCCGCTGGACATCATGAGCAACGAGAACACCGGTGGTTCGTTCCTCTATCACCTGGAGAACAACCAGGTAGTCGTTGGCCTGATCGTCGATCTGTCCTACAGCAACACCTTCCTGTCGCCGTTCGATGAGTTCCAGCGCCTCAAGCATCACCCAGTGCTGGCCCAGTACCTCGAAGGCGGCAAGCGCATCAGTTACGGCGCGCGCGCTCTGGCCAAAGGCGGCATCAATTCGCTGCCGAAGATGGTCTTCAAGGGCGGTGCATTGATCGGTTGCGACCTGGGCACTATGAACGTGGCCAAGATCAAAGGCAGCCACACCGCGATGAAGTCCGGCATGCTTGCCGCCGACGCCGTGGCCGAGCGCCTGTTCGCCGAGTCTGAAGGCGGCGACGAACTGACCAACTACGTCGACAGCTTCAAAGCCAGCTGGCTCTACGAAGAACTGTTCGCCAGCCGCAACTTCGGCCCGGCGATGCACAAGTTCGGCCCGATCATCGGCGCCGGCTTCAACTGGTTCGACCAGAATATCCTCGGCGGCAAAATGCCGTTCACCTTGCACGACACCAAGCCGGACTACGCCTGCCTGAAGCTCGCCAAGGAAAGCAAGAAGATCGACTACCCAAAACCCGACGGCAAGCTGAGCTTCGACAAGCTGAGCTCGGTGTTCATCTCCGGTACCAACCACGAAGAAGAGCAGCCGTGCCACTTGAAACTCAAAGACCCAAGCATCCCGATCGGCACCAACCTGCCGCTCTACGATGAACCGGCGCAGCGCTACTGCCCGGCCGGCGTGTATGAAGTGATCACCAAGGAAGACGGTGAGAAGCGCTTCCAGATCAACGCCCAGAACTGCGTGCACTGCAAGACCTGTGACATCAAGGACCCTTCGCAGAACATTACGTGGGTGACACCGGAAGGCGCGGGTGGGCCGACTTACCCGAATATGTAAGTCAGCTGTTTGAACCAAAAAGGCTCCCAGATGGGAGCCTTTTTTTATGGCCACAACATAAATCAACTGTGGGAGCTGGCTTGCCCGCGATGGCGGTTTGTCGGTGTGTATATCCATTGCTGCGGTAACGGCTGCTTAGGGTTCCGCCCTTACGGCGGGTCACTTTTGGCAAACGCCCCAAAAGTAACCAAAAGGTCTGTGCCCCACCACTCGGCACCTCGCTTGGGCTCGGTGTGCCCTCACTCCGGCTTGAATCCGTGGGCCGCCGCGATGGGCCATCCTTGGCCCAGCGCGGCTAACCCGGCGTCCTGCCGGGTTACCCACGGATTCAAGCCTGCGTTCGGCCATCGTGGTTAACGGGGCGCCTCAGATCAAAAGCAGATCAAGATCTACAGCACGGCGGCCTGAAAGCCGACCTGAGTGGTTGAATCAAAAGCAAAAGCGGGTCCGCATACACTGAAGAGCTGCTTTTCTGTGGGAGCTGGCTTGCCTGCGATGCAGACACCTCGGTGTGTCAGGCACACCGAGTTGATGCTATCGCAGGCAAGCCAGCTCCCACAGTTGACCGAGTATGGCTCTGCTGTTGCTGTTGCTGTTGCTCCGGCCCTTACATCCTTTTCGCTGGCGAAGTCAGCGGTCTTTTGATCTGCGCTTTTGATCTTGATCTGAAATCGCCCCGTCAAACACGATGGCCGGAATCTGACAGTGATTTGGGGGGTAAACCGGCAGGGATGCCGGTTTAGCCGCGCTGGGCCAAGGATGGCCCATCGCGGCGGCCCCCCAAATCACTGGCGGATTGCGGGCATGCCGAGCCATAGCGAGGCACCGAGTGTTGGGGCGAAGACTTTTTGGTTACTTTTGTGTCTTTACAAAAGTGACCCGCTGTAAGAGCGGAACCATAGGCAGCCGTTACCCAAATAACGGATATGCCCCCGAACGCCCACCCTCCGGGTCAGCCCATTAACGTTGCGTAGATACCCATGCTGCAATGGCGGGGTATCAGTCAATAAGTTTTCAACTGACCCACCGCTATCGCAGGCAAGCCACCCCCCACATTTAGAGAGTGTGTTGCCTGACCTATGCCGCCCGTTCTTCACCCGGGTTACGCAAGAAGTAACGCTTATATTCCCGACTGAACTGCGACGTACTCTGATACCCCACGTTGTGCGCCGCCTGCGCCACGCCCAAGCCTTCCACCAGTAGCAACTGCTGGGCCTTCAACAACCGCAAGCGCTTCAAATACTGCACCGGCGACAACAGCGTGCAACGCTTGAAATGCTCATGAAAGGTCGACGCACTCATATGCGCATAACCGGCCAACGTCTCAATGTTCAGCGGTTCGGCGTAATGGGCATGCAGGTGATGCAGTGAGGTGGCGATGCGCGAAAACTGCCCCTGTTGCTCTACCAACGCCCGCAGCACATCCGCCTGTGGCCCGCGTAACGCGGTAAACAACACTTCCCTGACCCGTGCCGGGCCCATGATCCGGCTTTCCAGCGGATCGTGCAGGCACTGCAGTAACCGTTCGACACTGCCGCGCATCGCATCATCGAGCATCACCGAGCTCATGGATTCCAACGTCTGCGCCGTGGGCGGCGGCCCGGCCTGCATGCCCATGGCCATGACCAGTTCACCGAGTACCACACGGTCAATCCCCACGGTGACCCCGTACAACGGCGCGTCGGGCGCCATGGCAAAGGTCTCGCATTCGAACGGCACGGGCATCGCCTGGATCAGGTAGTGCCCGGCGCCATACTCCAGTGTGCGCGGGCCCAAATAGGCGACCTTGCTGCCTTGGGCCACGAACATCAGGCTCGGTTCGTAGATCTGCGGGCCGCGTGCCACGTCGCAACTGGCGCGCAAAACCTTTACGCCGGGCAGGTGCGTCGCGGAGAAACCGTCGCAGGGCGTCAGGTCCTCAATCAAGGCAACCAGCGTGGCGTTGGCATCGAGATGGCGGGTCAACAACATGGCAAAAAACTTCGTAAAAAAGGGATGAGACCATCATCGCAGGTCTGGCGCCCCATGGATCCAAACACCAGGCACTCCCGGACGAATAGGCATGAGGTTCGGAGCAATCGCCATGGCCGCATCCAGGCCTTGCGCGGAAAATGCGCCGCCTCCCTAGTCAATCCTTTTGCGAGGTTTCTACATGTACACCGCCATCGGTTATGCCGCCCAGTCGGCCACCACTCCCCTCGCCCCCATGTCTTTCGAACGCCGCAGCCCGCGCGCCGACGACATAGCCATCGAGATTCTCTACTGCGGCGTGTGCCACTCCGACATCCACCAGGCGCGTAACGAGTGGGGCATCGCCGTGTACCCGCTGATGCCGGGCCACGAGATCGTCGGCAAAGTCACCGCCGTCGGCGCCAGCGTGACTGCGCACAAAGTCGGCGATCTGGTGGGCGTGGGCTGCATGGTTGATTCGTGCCGCCACTGCGACGCTTGCCACGCGGACCTGGAGCAATACTGCCTCGAAGGCCCGACCATGACCTACGCCACCCCGGACCGGGTAGATGGCAGCAACACCATGGGCGGCTACTCCGACAGCATCGTGGTCAGCGAGCACTTCGTGGTGAAGATCCCGGCCAAGCTCGACCTGGCCAGCGCCGCGCCGATTCTGTGCGCAGGCATCACCACCTACTCGCCACTCAAGCACTACGGCGTCAAGGCTGGCGACAAAGTCGGCGTGCTGGGCATGGGCGGCCTGGGCCACATGGGCATCAAGTTCGCCAAGGCCATGGGCGCAGAAGTTACGCTGTTCACCCGCTCCGCGAGCAAGGCTGAAGAAGGCCGTCGCCAGGGCGCTGACCACGTGATCGTGTCCACCGATGCCGAGCAGATGAAAGCCGCCGCCGGCAGCTTTGACTTCCTGCTGGACACCATTCCGGTGCAGCACGACCTGAACCCCTACCTCGACGTGCTGCGCTTTGACGGCGTGCATATCCTGGTCGGCTTGATCGAGCCGGTCGACCCGCCGGTGAACGCCGCCAAGCTGGTGCTGGGCCGTAAAGTGCTGGCCGGCTCCTTGATCGGTGGCATTGCCGAAACCCAGGAAGTGCTGGATTTCTGCGCCGAACACAACATCACCTGCGACATCGAGATGCTCGATATCCGCCAGATCAACGAGGCTTACACTCGCATGATCGCCGGCGATGTGAAGTACCGCTTTGTCATCGACATGGCGACCTTGAAGGCCTGATCAGGCCTTAGCGCCCAACTCCGCTGACAGCCGCGCTGCGACCTGTTTGATCACAGGGATCAGCTCGGCCATCTTTTCCAGCGGCATGTAGGGCACGGTACTGGCGATGCTGATGCCGGCGACGATGCGCCGGCTGGCATCACGCACCGGTGCCGCCACACAACGGATCGACGGTTCGTTGTCTTCCAGGTCGAACGCATACCCGCCCTCCACGTATTCGCGCATGCGCTGCTCGAACTGCGCCCAGGATTGCTCTGGGTGCGACGGCCATTGCTGGCTCTTGCCCCCGGCGGGCAGGCTGGCTTCATACAGGCGCTGCCACTCCTGCACAGAGTCATCCAGCAACATTGCCTTGCCCACACCGGTGCGCGCCAGCGGCATGCGATGGCCGACCCGCGAGCGCATTTCCGGGCCGTAGCGGCCGGGGTTCTTGTGCAGGTAGAGCACGTCGTCGTATTCACGAATCGCCAAGTGGATGGTGTCGCCGGTGAGCGCCGACAGCTCATCCAGGTACGGCACCGCCAGGGTCACCAATGGCAGCTCGTCGCGGGCCTGAAAACCCAGTTCGATCAGCTTGGGCCCCAACAGGTAACCGACTTGCGGCACCACGCGCAAGTAACGCTCCTCCACCAGGCAGCTGGCCAGCCGGTGAGTGGTGCTGCGGGTGGTGCCGATGCGCTTGGCGATCTCTTTCAAGTCGCGCGCACCTGCCGCCACCGCTTGCACCACGCCCAGGCCACGCAGCAGGGTCTGGGTGCCGGTGGGAGCGGCGTCTTTGACGGGGATGTGGGCGTTTTCCTGCATATCGGGCCTATTAGGAAGTACGAAAACGGCGCCATTATGGCAAATGCAGCCCTGCTGAACAGAGGAGATCCATTGTGGGAGCTGGCTTGCCTGCGATGGCGGTGGGTCAGCTAATTATTTGTAGGCTGATGCACCGCTATCGCAGGCAAGCCAGCTCCCACATTTGGATCTTCATAGGGCGAGCGTTCAGCGTTGCTTCATGCGGTCGATGATGACCGCCAAGAGCAGGATCGAACCCCGGATCACATACTGGTAAAAAGTATCGATGTTCTTAAGGTTCATCGCGTTCTCGATGATCGCCAGAATCAACACCCCGGCAATCACATGGCGAATCATGCCGATACCACCACTCAGCGACACACCGCCCAACACACACGCCGAGATCACCGTCAGCTCAAAGCCCTGGCCGATCATTGGCTGGCCCGAGGTCATGCGCGAGGCGAGGATCACCCCGGCCAGTGCGCCAATCAAGCCGTGCACGGCAAAGATGATGATCTTGGTGCGGTCGACATTCACCCCAGCCAGCAACGCCGCTTCCTGGTTGCCGCCGATGGCCATGGTGTTGCGCCCATAGGTGGTGTAGTTGAGCAGCCAGCCGAAGAACACAAAGCACAACACAGTGATGATAATCGGCACCGGCACACCCATCAGTTGGCCGTTGCCGAACACAAAGAAGCGCTCGTCCATCACGCCGACGGCTTTGCCGTTGGAGAAGATATAGGCCAGCCCGCGCACGATCTGCATGGTCGCCAAGGTTGCGATCAACGCGTTGATGCGCAGCTTGGCGATCACAATGCCGTTGATCAGCCCCACCACCAGGCCCATGGCCAACGCAGCGGACACGCCGAGTACCACACTGTCGGTGTCACGAATCACAATCCCCGCGACCACACCGGCACAGGCGATCACCGAGCCGACTGACAAGTCGAAATGCCCCGACGCCAGGCAGAACAGCATGGTGCACGCAGCGATGCCCACCGTCGAAATCGCCAAGCCCAGCCCGCGCATATTCAGCGGCGAGAGGAAGTTGTCGATAAACAGCGCGCTGAGCACAAAGATGCTCAATGCCGCGAGCAGCATTACCCAATCATCGAGAAATTTACGTTGGTTGAAACCCGGCCAAAAGCCCTTTGCAGTTTTTACCTGTGACATACCTACACCCTCGAATTCTTCAAGCCCGCGAACGCGGGAGAGCCAGTTGCAACAGCTTCGCTTCATCCGCCTGGTCGCGGATCAACTCGCCAGTCAACGCGCCTTCACTCATCACCAAGATGCGGTCAGAGATGCCCATCACTTCCATCAGGTCGCTGGACACCACAATCACGGCAATGCCGCTGGCCGCGAGGTTATGGATGATCTGGTAAATCTCGGATTTGGCGCCGATATCAATACCGCGTGTGGGCTCATCCAGCAGCAGCACTTTCATCGGCATCGACAGCCAGCGGCCGAGAATGGCCTTCTGCTGATTGCCACCGGACAGGTACATGATTTTCTGTTCGGCGTTCGGCGTCTTGACCTTCATCGCCTTGATTTGCTTGTCGGCATTGCCCTTCTCCCAGCCTTCACGCAACAGCCAGCCAAAAGTGGAATGCGCGCCGCGTGCGCTGATATTGATGTTCTCGCCCACGCTGGACAGCGGAATGATGCCTTCCTTTTTGCGGTCCTCCGGGCACAGCAACACACCGGCGGCGATGGCATCGCGTGGTGAATGTAATGGCAGAGTTTGCCCAAACAATTCCAACTGCCCGGCCGTTGCGCGCTCCAGCCCACTGAGCAAACGAAACAGCTCGGTACGCCCAGCGCCCACCAGCCCGAAAAGGCCGAGAATCTCGCCCTTGTGTACCTGCAGGCTGACCGCTTCGCGCAGGCCAGGCCCAAGCAAACCGTTGACCTTGAGCGCCACTTCGCCGCGTTCGCGCGGGCGATAGTCGTAGATGTCCTGGATATCGCGCCCGACCATGCAGGTCACCAACTGGTCGTGAGTCAGGGTGGCCATATCCTCAAAAGTGCGCACATAACGGCCATCCTTGAACACCGTCACCGCATCGCAAATGCGGAACACCTCTTCCATGCGGTGCGACACATACAGCACCACTTTGCCCTCATCGCGCAGCCGCGTAATGATCGCCATCAAGCGGTCGATTTCCCGCGCCGACAAGCTGCTGGTGGGTTCGTCGAAGGCAATCACATGGGCACCACGGGACAACGCCTTGGCGATTTCCACCAGTTGGCGCTGGCCCAGCGACAAGCGCCCAAGCTTCTCTTGCGGGTCGATTTCATCGGCCAGGCCTTTAAGGCACGCCAACGCCTGCTTGCGCAGCTGGCCGCCGTTGACCACGCCGAAACGCGACGGCAAGTGCCCGAGAAACAGGTTCTCGGCCACGGTCATTTCCGGCACCAGATGCAGCTCCTGGTGAATCACCGCGACGCCGTTGGCGATGCTGTCGGCGGCGTTCTTAAACGCCATGACCTGCTCGCCGATCTGCACCGTGCCGCTGCTCGGCGTGTAGGCACCGCCAAGGATCTTGAGCAGCGTGGACTTGCCCGCGCCGTTCTCGCCCATCAGCGCATGCACCGAGTGCGGCCGCGCTTCAAAGCTGATCTGCGCCAAGGCCTTGACCCCGGGAAATTCCTTGCCGATGCCGTTGAAACGCAAGGCCGCGCCGGTCATTTCCACAGACCGGTTTTGCTCAACTCTTCCTTAAAGTTGGCGCGAGTGATCAGGGTTACGTTATCCAGCGCGGTGAACTTGGCAGGCTCGGTGCCTTTGGTGACCCACTCGAACATCGCCGTGGCGGTTTTGTAGCCGGATGCATCGGGGCTGAGCAGCATTGAGCCGTAGAAGCCAGTGTCGGTTTTCTTCAACTCTTCAATCGCATCAGTGCCGTTGATGCCGACGCCGATCACATTGGCCGCCTTGAAACCGGCGCTTTCGGTGGCGCGCACGCCGCCCAGTACGGTGCTGTCGTTCATGCCGCCGATAATCAGGTTTTTCGCGGTGCCCGGCAGCTTTACCAGCGCCGAGTTGGTGGCGTCCATGCTGCCTGGCACGTCGAGGGTTTTCTGTGCGCTGAACAGGATGTGGTCAGCAGGCAAGCCGGCAGCCTTGAGGCCTTCGACCGAACCGTCGGTGCGTTTCTTGCCGGTTTCCAGCTCGTCAAAGGTGTTGATGACGGCGTAGGTTTCCTTCCAGTCCCAGTTGCGCTGCTTGGCTTCGGCGGCCATGGCCTCGCCTTGCTTCTGGCCGATCTTGTAGGCATCCAGGCCCACATAAGGCACGTCTTCCATGGGCTTGCCCTTGGCATCGACAAACCGGTCATCCACCGCCAGCACTTTCAAGCCGTTGAGCTTGGCCTTGGCCATGATCGCCGGGCCGAGGGACACGTCCGGCGGGCAGATGACAAAACCCTTGGCGCCGTTGGCCGCGAGGGTGTCGATGGCCGAGAGGGTTTTTTCGCCGTCGGGCACGGCGATCTTGATCACGGTGAAGCCCTGGTCCTTACCGGCCTTTTCGGCAAAGGCCCATTCAGTCTGGAACCAGGGTTCTTCGGCCTGCTTGACCAGAAAGCCGATCTTCACTTCTTCGGCCGCCGCAAAACCGCTGAAGGCCATCGCCAGCGCCACGGCGCCTAACGTCTTCTTGAACATGAACCACCTCTCTTGATTGTTGTTAGTCGTGGTACATCACAGAACGCCCGCCATCGATCATCAGGCAGGTTGCATTGATAAAGGGTGCCTCGTCGGTGGCCAGAAACAGCGCCGTCATCGCCACCTCGACCGGTTGGCCGATGCGCTTGGGCGGGTGCAAATCGAAGGCGCGCTGGCGCTCGGCATGCGGGTCAGGGAAACCGTTCCAGTAATCGACGTTGAGTTGGGTTTCGATGTAGCCCGGCGCGATGGCATTTACGCGGATGCCTTTGGGCGCGTATTCGATGCCGAGGGCGCGGGTGAGACCAAGCAGGCCATGCTTGGCTACCGGATAGGGAAAACAGCCGGGAATGATGTGGCTGGAATGGGTGGAGGCGATGTTGATGATGTTGCCTATACCCTGCTCGATCATGTGCGGCAACACCGTGCGGCAACCGAACCAGGCGCCATCGAGGTCGATGGCGAAGCAGCGGCGCCAGTCTTCATCGGTCATTTGCAGCGGGTCGCGGAACACGTTGACGCCGGCGCAGTTGATCAACACATCCACACGGCCAAAGCGCTCGATGGCCACATTGACCAGCGCCTGCCATTGCTCTTTGGAGGTGATATCGACGGCCTGCGCGACAATTTCAGCGCCGCGCTCACGCCAATGGGCGGCGACTTGCTCGACCTTTTCGGCCTGGATATCCGCAATCACCAGCCGTGCCTGCTGGGCCTGGAAGCAGGCGACGATCGCCTCACCAATGCCTTGGGCGGCACCGGTGATGATCACCACTTTGTTTTTCAGCCGCTCGCCATAGGTGGGTTCGGGCACGGCGGGTAATGACAACGGTTGGGACTGCATCGCTTCACCTGTTTTATTTTTGGTAGTGAGTGCTGATGCAGGCGACTATAAACCCATCTTTTAAAATATCTCAATATATAAATTTGCATCCCATATAGTGAGACATGACGCAAAAAAATGTGAGTGCCGATCTCTGTGGGAGCTGGCTTGCCTGCGATACGGGCACCTCGGTATTTCAGTTACACCGAAGTGATGCTTTCGCAGGCAAGCCAGCTCCCACACAAGCCCGCCCCCACAGTGGGCCTTCAGTGTTTTTGAATGACGGTTTCAGCCCTGAGCAAAGTCGCGCAGTGCATTACCCTCCATGCGATAGCGCACCCACTCTTCCTGCGGCTGCGCGCCGATGGACTTGTAGAAGGCAATCGCCGGTTCGTTCCAGTCCAGCACGCTCCATTCAAAACGCCCGCAACCGTTATCGCAGGCGATCTTGGCCAGGTGGCGCAAGAGCTTCTTACCCGCCCCGCCGCCGCGTTGCTCGGGGTTGATGTAGAGGTCTTCGAGGTACAGGCAGTTGCTGCCCAGCCAGGTGGAGTAACTGAAAAAGAACACCGCAAAGCCAATCGGCAGGCCATCCCGTGAACAGATCAGGCCATGGGCGGTGGCGCCCTCGCTGAACAGGCTGCGCTCGATATCCACCACACTGGCGATCACTTCATGGCGGGCCTTTTCGTACTCGGCAAGCTCGGTGATGAAGGTCAGGATCTGCGCAGCATCGCTGGGCACGGCAGGGCGAATCTCGATGGTCATGGGCGGGCCTTGGGCAATTTCAAAGGCCACATACTAAGGCGCTTTGATGACTGATTGCAGTGCAATTTGTTTACTCCGGCCTGGCGTAAAGCAAGCGCCACCAACCACAGAACAAACCCTGCGCGCGGGCATGGTAAACAGTCGTCATAACGCCAATAACTCACGCTAATAAATTCCAGGTTACCCCATGCCCTCCACACCTGCCGTAAACACCAGGCTGTTCGCCCTGTTCTGCCTCGCCAGCTTTTTGTTGTCGCTGTCCTACGGCTCGACGTTTTTATTGTCGCTGCTGATCCACGCGCGCGGCGGCAATGAGCACGATGCCGGCAGCGTGATTTCCATGGCGATGCTCAGTACGTTCGTGGCGGTAGTGTTCTGCGGCCACTTGGCCGATGCCGTGGGTGCAGCGCGCGCGATTGCGGGCATGGGCGTGTTGTTGGTGGTGGCGTGCCTGGGTTTTGCCCTGACGCCGGGGTTTGGCCTGGGGTTGATGCTGTTTGGTCTGTCGCTGGGGTTGGGCTGGGGTGTGTTCTACACCTTGGGGCCGATCATCGTCACGCTACTGGTGCAACCGGCGCAGCGGGCCAGGTATTTTGCGCTGCTGTCGGGCAGTATGTTGAGCGGGATCGGTGCCGGGCCTTTGCTCGGCAGAGCCGCCGGCGCGCTGGACCTGCCTCTGACGGCAGCCTTCTCTATCGCCGGCCTGGCCAGCCTGGTCGGCGTGCTGATGTTCTGGCGAATGGGCGCACAGCTCAAGCATCACACGAATGCGCCGACCTCGAAGATTTCCTGGGCATCGAGCCGCCGCGTGCTGTCATCCAAAGCCGCGTTTGCGATCCTGATGGTCGGCCTGGGCGGCTGTGTGTTTGGTGGGCTGTCATCGTTTCAGACCAGCTATGCCGCTGCGCATGGCTTGGACTATTCGCTGTTCTTTGGCGGCTTCCTGAGCGCCGCCATTACCAGCCGGCTGTTGATCGCCGGCCACGTGGTCAAACGCGACGCGTACTGGGCTGCCTGCGTGCTGTCCGGGATCATGCTCGGCTCGATCGCGCTGTTTGCGTTTGGCGTGAGTGGCAACCTCAGTTACCTGTTGGCAGCCGGCACGCTGGGCGTGGGTTATGGCCTGACGTACTCGGTGATCAATGGGCTGGTGGCCAATGAAGCACCGCCCGGTACGACGTCACAAGCCTTGCTGTTGTTCAGCCTGGCGTACTTTGTCGGGGTGTTCGGCTTTCCGCTGCTGGCGGGCAAGCTCATCGTCGATTACGGCTTGCCGACGCTGCTGGCAAGTGTGCTGGGCGTGGGCTTGTTCAACTGGTTGATCACGGTGGCGCGGTTGATCTGGCGCCAGCGTTCGGCACACAAAATCTTACAGGTGAGATAAGACCGTTCGTCGCCATCAAGGCACGAACTGCAAATGAGGGCGGACCAATAAAGGGTAAGGACATTAATCATATGGAGACACCCTCATGAAGAATTCCAAATTTGCTGCCCTCGCCCTCACCGGCCTGCTGTCTGCCGCTTCGTTGAGTGCCGTTGCCGCCACCTCGTCTACCGGCACCACCAACCCTGCTACCAAGGAGTCTCAGGATTCGATGGGCACAGGGATGGAAACCAACGGTGGCGCGATTATTGATAACGGTGCAGACCCGCGCACCAAAGGTGCCGATACCCAACGCCAGGCACCGGCTGCAGTCGGTAATGGCAAAATGGGCCCTGGCGTCAATAAAGAGCCCACCATCAACAAGGGCGATGACAACAACATCCCAGGCGCGCCAAAACAACCTGCGCCTTGATGCATCGATAGCAGCACCAACACCCGATCATTTCCCAGTGAAGAGGTACGCATGAACGTCGATAGAAACCTTGAGAAAGAAGTCCTCACCCGCCTGCTGCATGCCCACCCTAACGGCTTGGGCAAGGAGGTGCTGGATAACTACCGCGGCGAAAAAGAGGTCGCCAGTGTGCTGGCGTTTCTGCAGGACCGTGGGTTTATCAAGGATGGGCATGTGACCACCGACGACGCCGGTGAATATTCGTTGAACTTGCCGATCAAGCTGACCGCCTCGGGCGTTGATGAGGCTCGCAAGCTGGAAGGCGAAGGCACGGTTTAAGCTGGACGAAGATCAAGTGTGGGAGCGGGCTTGCCCGCGATGGCGGTGTGTCAGCAGAAGATGTACTAGCTGGCGCACCGCCATCGCAGGCAAGCCAGCTCCCACATTTTTATTTGTGTTTAGTCAGTCAGCAATGCGTCGACTTCAGCAGTGCCCGGCGACGTTGCCGGTCCCCAGCGTGTAACCGCCAACGCTGCCGCCGCATTGGCTCGACGTGCTGCCGCTGCAGGTTCCAAACCCTTGGCCAACCCGGCCAGAAACACCCCGGCATGGGCATCACCCGCACCATTGCTATCCACCGCCTGCACCTTGAAACCCGGCACATGCTCGGCCTTGCCCTGGCGACTCACCCAGCAGCCATTCGGCCCGTCGCGCACCACCAGTAATGCCTCAGCCGGCAGGTGACGATTGAGTTCGCGCAGCGCTTCGGCCAGCGTTCCGGCCCCGGTAAACGCCAGGGCTTCGGGGCCGTTGCTGGTCCAGATGTCGATGCGTGGCAGCAAGGCAGCCATCAATGCCGAATCCGGCGCCTTGACCAACGGCCCCGGGTCGAACACCACGGTGATCTCCCGCGGCAGCGCCAGCAACCAATCGAGCAATGCCTGGGCCTTGCCGTCGAGTAACAGGCTGTAGCCGCTGACGTAGACATAATCGTCTGCGCGCGGCACGACGCCTGCGAGGTCCTCGGCACTCAAGTCACCCTCAGCACCGATATGCGAAATAAAGGTGCGTTCGGTGCTGGCCTCGGTCAGCGACACGCACAAACCGGTGTCTTTGCCCGTACTGGCCGCCTGCGCCATCTCCACGCCTTCGGCCTGCATGGCGGCGCGCGCCAGGTCGCCGAAGCGCCCGCTGCCATGGCGGCCGAGGTAAACCACCGGCAAACCATTGCGCCGTGCGGCGGCCAGCACGTTGAAGCCGCCGCCGGCTTCGAAGCTGGCGGATTGCGCCAGCACGTCGCCGCCGGTTGCTGGCAGTGTGTCGAGGGCCATGACCAGGTCGACGATGACCTGGCCGGTGTGCAGCAATCTAGACATTAGCGCGCTCTACCAAAGCCGGGCGACGGTCAGCTGCGCCGCCCAGTACCGCATAAATCCCACCGGCCACCACGAAGGTGACGATCCAGCCCAGGCCGTTGTGGCCCAGCCAGGAGTCGGACAAAGGCCCGGCGAACCAGATGTTTTCGGCGGTGGTGCCGATGGTGGTGAAGCTGAAACCCAACACGATCGCCACGGCCCAGGCGCCGAATGCACGCCATTCCACGCCGCCGCGATACCAGTAGGCACTGCTTGGGCTTACGTCCAGCAGGTCTTTGGGGCTGTAGTAGTGACGGTGAATCAGGTCGACCACGAAGATCCCGACCCAGGCGGTGATCGGCACAGCCAGCAGTGAGATGAAGGTGATGAACGGGCCGTAGAAACTGTCGGCAATCAGCATGAAGTAAATCGAACCGGCGAAGATCGCCACGATATCGACGATCACCGCATGCACGCGCTTGACCTTGAGGCCCAAGGTCAAGGTGGTGAGACCGGCCGAGTACACCGAGAGGTTATTGGAGAGCAACAGCCCGCCGAACGCGGTGATCAAGTACGGCACGGCCATCCAGGTCGGCAGCATGTCGCGGATCGCGATGATCGGATCGGTGGCCGACGCCAGGTCGTTGTTGCCCACCGACAGCAGGCCGCCGAGGGTGATCAACAGCACCAGCGGGATGCCCGCACCAAACGCGGCAGACGCCACCAGGCGCACGGCCTTGACGCTCCGGTGCTGGTAGCGCGACATGTCGGCACCAGCGTTGGCCCAGCCGATACCGGTGCCGGCCGCCATGGTGCCGACGCCGATGATCATGGCGCTCAGCGGCGCCGGGGTGGCGTTGAACACCGCGCTCCAGTCGATGGTGGCGCAAAGGAAGCCGCCAACCAGAATGTTCAACGCGCCGAATACGTAGGTGGCCCACTTCTGGATCACCAGCAAGGTTGCATGGCCGAGGCCGGATACGGACAGGGTCAGCAGCACGAAGATGGCGATAAAGATCAGCGTGAGTACCGGCGCACTTTTGGCTTCGACCGGCGAGCCGAACAGGATCGAACACAACGACAGCAGCACAAAGGCGGCGGTGGTGGTGTTGACGGTTTCCCAGCCCAGGCGCGACATCAGCGAGACCAGCGTGGGGCCGATATTGCCGCGCACACCGAAGATCGCGCGCGACAGCGTCAGGCTCGGTGCGCGGCCACGACGGCCGGCAATCGAGATGATGCCCACCACGGCAAAGGAGCCGGCGGCGCCGAGGATCGCCACAATGATCGCCTGCCAGATCGCCAGGCCACGGAACGCCACCAGGGTCGCCCCAAGTGGCAAGCCAAGGATGCTGATGTTAGCCGCGAACCACACCCAGAACAGTTGCAGCGGGTGGCCGTTGCACTCGCCTTCGGGGACCGGTTCGATGCCGCGTGTTTCCAATTGCCCGGCACTTTGGCCGGAAGAAGTGCTGCTCATGAGGGGTGCTCCTGGTGCCTGTATTGTTGTGGTTGTGGCAGATAGTCAAAGCTTTAACCGGTCGTCCTGACTCAAACACGATTTAATGTGGGAGCTGGCTTGCCTGCGATAGCGGTCTTTCAGTGAGTGCATCAGTGGCTGGCACGCCGTTATCGCAGGCAAGCCAGCTCCCACATTTTTTGATCGGTGGTGATCAGCGCAATTGCAGCAGCCCCTGCACCAGTGGCTGCAAATCCAAACCATTGACCTGCTTGACCTGCTCGATCATCGCCTCAGGCCAGCACTGCATCCCCAGGCACGCGCCTAACATCGCACCCAGCATGGCGGCGATGGTGTCGGTGTCGCCGCCAAGGCTGGCCGCCAGGCACAGCGCCTCGAAGGCATTCATGTCACCCACCGCCACTTGCTGGGCGAGGGCAAACGACACCACTACCGATTCCTGAGAGGCGACGGAGGTGCCGATCAGTTCGTAAAGCAGGTCGGCAAACAGGGCTTTGTCGCCGCTGCCGACGCTCAAGGTGCGCGCCCAACTGATGCGCGTGGAAATCCGCCCACCGGCAATCCAATGGCCATGGCCTTCGGCCTGCTGGGCAATCTGAGTGCCGATGTTCAGCGCTTCGCCCAAATCCACACCGTTGATACCCGCCGAGACCACTGCCGCCACCGCCGCCGCACTGGAGATGCCCAGGTTGGTGTTATGGGTGACCTGGCAGGCCTGGATCACCGCCTGGATAAACTGCGCCGGGTCGCTGACGTCGGCGGCAATCCCCACTGGCGTGATGCGCATCGCGGCGCCATTGGTAGTGCCGTAGCGCCCGGATTCTTCCGGGGTGTGGCCGGCGAGGATCATGTCGATGGCGCGTTTGGTCGATGGCCCCAGCAAGTCCTGGGAGCCTTTGGCGCGCATCGCCGCTTCCCAGTCGATCAGGCGCTGGGCGAGTACCGTGGGTTCGATCTTGCCCTGCCCCTGCACCAGCAACTCACCGACCAGAATCGCCTGCTCAGTGTCATCGGTGATGGAGCCGGCCGGCATGTTCGGCGCGATGGGTTGATCGGCGCCAGCCTCTTGCAGAGCGGTGATGGCCCCGAAGCGCTGCTGCACCTGCTCACGGCTCAATGACTGGGTGGGCATGCCCAATGCATCGCCCAGGGCCAGGCCGTAAAAGGCACCGAGGGCACGATTTTGCGCGGTCATTTCGAAGCTCCAAACTGCAGGTGCAGGCGAAAATGCAAAGGGTCGAGCAAGCTTTCGACATGCTCCATAAAACGTTCGCGGCGGTCGTAGGTGGTGCGCGAGGCTTTGAGAAACACCGTACCGGCTGGGCGGCCGAGCAGCTCGGCGTCTTCATCGCTCAAGGGCTCGGCGCCTATCCACTGGTCCCCTTCGGCGCCCACATAGCCGTAGGCGGCCAGGGTGATGGTGAGGGAATTGTCGATCAGGCCAACGCGCGGCAAGCTTTCCAGGCCGCCGGTGGCGGGCATCAGCGAACGTTCCAGGGACACGGCGGTGCCATCGGGGGTGCGCCGACGGCGGTCGAGGGCAATAAATTGGTCGCTGCCAAAACGGCTGAGCAGGTCCGGTCGGGTCACGGCTTCCAGGCGCAGGATGTCGGTGATGACCAATGCGCCAGTGTCGGCCAGCGCCTGTGCCCAACCGCTGCGTTGGTCGAGCACCATGCCGTCAAAGGTGACGATGGAGCCGACGCCGCTTTGCGTGGCGATGTAGTTGCGCCGTTTGAGCTCCGCCAGGGCTTCGCGCAAGGTGCCACGGCTGACCGCAAACTCCTCGGCCAGTTGATGTTCGCCCGGCAACAGGAAACCATCGGCCATCACTCCAGCCTCGATACGGCGGATAAGCTCGTCGACGACGCGTTTTTTCTTATCAAATCGGACATGTCTAATCATGTACAAATTGATAACCGAAAGCGCCCGATCTCAGCAAGCAAAATTATTTCAGGATGATGAAAAAATCGGCCTCAGGGCTCCAGGCCAATGCGGAAAAACTCCCCGCCGCTCCATACGCCAAGCCAGTTCTGACCGTTGATCGGACGGCTGACCGCCAACTCGACCAATTGGTAAAACACGTTGCGGTGCACCAGGGCTTCAAGGTTGGTGCGCACTCGCAGGTAGGGCGCGGGTTCTTGAGTGATCGGGTCGATTACCACGCGCAAGGGGTGTTCAAGGCCCGCTTCAATGTCCTCGTCGACGTTGGTGGTAAAGCGCAGTACCTGGCTTTCACCCTGCCCTTCGACTTCCAGCGTTACCGCGACAAAGGGCGCATCATCGACGCTGATACCGACCTTTTCCACGGGAGTGACTAAGAAGTAATCATCGCCATCGCGGCGAATGATGTTGGAGAACAACTTGACCATCGGCTTACGTCCGATCGGCGTGCCCTGGTAAAACCAAGTGCCGTCACGCGCGATGCGCATGTCGATGTTGCCGCAGAAATCCGGGTTCCACAGGTGTACCGGCGCCGGCCCCTTGCCCTTGGGCAGTTGGGCCAATAGATCATTGGCCTTGGCGGAATCGGTCATAGGGTTCTCCTCTGGATTTTATTGATCACCCATTCCCAACAGGCCGCGGGCGTATTGGGCCAACGGGCGGGCAATCAAGTCTTCTGGCTTGTTGTCGTGGAACGTCAGTAAACCGCCACGACTGCGAATGCGTGCAGTATCAATCAAATACTGGGTGCTGGTCTCGATCAACATGATCTGGATTACGCCGCTGTCGAGGCCGACACGGTCCAACGCTTGCTGATCGGTCCACTCATCGGCATTGCCGATCCGGTCATCGGCTGCCGCAAAGCGGCAATACAGCAGGTAGTGAGCGCCCGCCGCACGGGCTTCGGCCATGGCCTGTTCGAGGCCTTCCGGCTTACGGGCGCGACGCACCATCGGGAAATATTCGACGAAGCCGTTAAAGGCTTCTTCGGCCACCACGTTAGGTCGCGGATAGGCGCTGCCTGGCGGCACAAAGGCGCCCTGGGCGATAAACACAAAGGAGTCCGGCTGTATGCGCACCGAGGCGGTACGGCGGGTATCACTGTGGTCCAGCAGCCCGGCGTCGCTCATCTGATAGCGGGTGCCTTCGGCCATATCGCTGACGGTCATGCAGCCACTCAGCGCCACTGACGCCAGCAACAAAACCAGACTACGCATCCTAATCCTCCAGAAGCCGGTGACGGAAAACCGGCGAATGGGCACTTAATGCAGAATCCGCGCCATTCAAGAACGATGCAAAGCAAATGTGGGAGCTGGCTTGCCTGCGATGCAGACACCCAGGTACATCAAGTACACCGAGGTGATGCAATCGCAGGCAAGCCAGCTCCCACAAAAAGCCTGTTCCTACATTCGATTGTGTGCGGTATTAGCCGCCGATGATCTTCATGACCGTGGCGCCGCCCGAGAAGGCCACTTCCTGTTTGTCACCGAGGGCCTTCATCAACAGACCTTGCAGGGCCGGCAGTGCCTGATGGCGCGGTTGGTCCAGCAGGTCGCCCACATAGTGGCGGTTGCTCGACGACAAACAGCCATGCAACCAACCGGTAGACGACAAGCGCAGGCGCGAGCAAGTGCGGCAGAACGGCACGCTTTCGTTGGCGATCACGCCAAAGAAGCCCCTGCCCGGCACTTCATAACGCACCGCCGTGGCATCAATCGGCGCGTTGGCTTGCAGGTATTCGTGATGTTCGCCGATCAGGCTGAGCAGTTGCTGCAAGCTGACGAACTGCTGCAGGAAGGCATTGGAATCCTTGGCCAGGTGGCCCATGCGCATCAGTTCGATAAAGCGCAGCTCGTAGCCGCGCTCCAGGCAGTAGTCGAGCAGCGGCATCACCTGGTCGAGGTTCTGCCCGCGCAACGGCACCATATTGACTTTGATCTTGATGCCGGCGGCGCGGGCCTGGTCCATGCCATCGAGCACGGTGGCCAGGTCGCCGCCACGGGCGATACTGCGGAAAGCGTCCGTATCCAAGGTATCAAGGGACACGTTGATGCGCCGAATACCCGCATCCACCAGCAGCGGTAGCTTGCGCGCGAGCAGTTGGCCATTAGTGGTCAGGCTGATATCACTGAGGCCCATGCCGCCCACGGCGCCCATGAAGGCTTCCAGCTTGGGGCTGACCAACGGTTCACCGCCGGTAATGCGCAGGCGCTCAATGCCGGCCGCTTCGATCAGATACGCCACGCCACGCGCCATGGCCTCGGCCGAGAGTTCGTCCTGGGCAGCCACCAGCCGCTTGCCGTTTGGCACGCAGTAGGTACACGCGTAATTGCAGGCTGAGGTCAGGCTGATCCGCAAATTGCGAAATCGCCTGCCTTGACGATCAACGATCATGGATCACTCCGGCAGAGGATGGTTCTGGCGCGCTAAAAACTGACTGAAAAATCAGCTTTTAGCAAGCGTCCTTGCCTGAGTATATTCCTGGGGTACTGCAAGCGGCAGCAAATCATTGCGCCATCACTGTCGGGAATAGCTTAAACAGCGGGAGCGTCGCTGCTCTTGGGCTCAGCGCTCGGCAGCTCAGTGCTGTGCTTGCGCTTGTTGCCCATGCGCACGCCGATGTCCATCAGGAACTGGAAGAAACCTTCCTGATCTTCCAGCACATTGCTCCAGAACGGCGAGTGGTACAGCGCCACCGCGCCATGGACCAACGCCCAGGCGGCGCAGTAATGGAAATACGGCGGTACGTCTTCCAGCTTGCCTTCGCTGATGCGACCCTTGATCAGCAGGGTGAGACGCTCGAAGTTCGAGGCGCGGATCTTGTGCAGTTCCTCGACCATTTCCGGCACTTGATGACCCTTGACCACCTTTTCTTCCAGGCGGTCGAACAGGCGGTAGCGCTGCGGGTCACGCATGCGGAACTCGAAATAGGCGCGTGACAGCGCCTCCTTGTCCTTGTCCACATCGGCCGAATGCAGCAGCTCGTTCAAGTCGCGCTCGTAGTCGAGCATCAGCCGCAGGTAGATCTCGGCCTTGGATTTGAAGTGTTTGTAGATCGTGCCTTTGCCGATACCCACGGCATCCGCAATCATCTCGACGGTGACGCTGTCTTCACCTTGTTCGAGGAATAACTTGAGCGCGGTGTCGAGAATTTCCTGCTCACGGCGGCGAAACTCACGGACCTTACGGGGTTCTTTGTGCATGAGGAAGAGGTCTGCAGAGGTCGGAATTAGGGAGGGTTACGCAGGGCCACAGATACGTGGCGATACGATTTACCCGATGCGAGGGATTATCCCGACTGAACGGTCGTTGGGCAACGCCTATGTGAACCCAGCGCGCGTTTTAGTTTCAGCGCGCCAACGAATGAGGGGCTATCAGTCAGAAATAATACGCAACAACTGCAGCCGTGCATCTGCTCAATGAGAACTCAAGCGAAGCGCGCGTATTCCAAATCTGTTTAAAAAACGACCAATCGCGACTGGACTGAATCGGATACTGATCAATACTTGAACTGTCGACGTGGCATCTCCCCCAAGTGACGCGTCGACCTGGGTACCGACGGACTGTGTGCCCTTGTTTTACTCCTAATGGTCTTAACCCGGATTCACCCCCCAGAACCCGGGTTTTTTTTGCCTGCGATTTGGCCGTCTCAGCCGGCTACGTGGGCCAGCGGGAACAGACGCTTGAAGTTCTCGGTGGTCTGCTCGGCAAAGCGCTCAACGGATTCACCGCGCAGCATCGCCAGATAATCGGCCACATCGCGCACGTATTCCGGCAGGTTCGGCTTGCCGCGATGAGGGATCGGCGCGAGGTAAGGCGAATCGGTTTCCACCAGCAGGCGGTCGGCGGGCACCTGGCGCGCCACGTCGCGCAAAGCGTCGGCGTTGCGGAAGGTGACGATACCTGACAGAGAGATGTAAAAGCCCAGGTCCAGCGCGGCCTTTGCCATGTCCCAGTCTTCGGTGAAGCAATGCAGCACGCCGGCCTGGGGCAAGGCCGCTTCACGCAATAGCGTCAGGGTGTCAGCGCGGGCGCCTCGGGTGTGGACGATCACCGGTTTGCCGGTCTGCTGGCCGGCTTGCAGGTGCAGGCGGAAGGAGGCTTGCTGCAACTCGGCGGCTTCAGGTTCGTAGTGGTAATCCAGGCCCGTTTCGCCAATCGCCACCACGCGTGGGTGATTGAGCTCAGCCAACAGCCAATCCAGGGCCGGCGCTTCACCGGGCTTGAGGTCCAGCGGGTGAATACCGACCGAGCAGTCGACATCGGCATAGCGATCAGCCAAGGCCTTGACGTCGGCGGCGTTGTCGGCGCTCACGCCGATGCACAGGAAGTGCCCTACCCCACGCTGGCGTGCCGCTTCCAGGGCAGCGTCGAGGGAGCCGCCGTGCTGGGCGAGGTCGAGGCGATCAAGGTGGCAGTGGGAATCTACGAGCATAGGAAAGTACGACTTAATTCATGGGAAGTGTCTGGCCGACGATACACCCGTCGGCCACGGAAATTAACGCCGGCCGAGCAAGCCAACCCATTGCACCAGCAGTGCTTCGAGCAACAGCACGCGGTTGAGGTTGGCCTTGCCGAGGACTTTCTGGCGTTGGGCCAGGATCCAGTCCTGGATGTTCAGCACCTTGTCCTGGGCGCTTTTTTGCGCCAGGTACTGCACCACTTTGCGCATGTCCGGCAGGCCCAGGCCGCTTTCGTCCTGGGTCAACTGGTAGCGCAGGATCAGGCTCGACCAGTCACAGAACCAGTCGAACAGCAGCAGCAACGGGATATCCTTCCAGGCACCCTCAGCCAGTTGCGTGGCGGACTGTTCCTGCTTGAGCAGCTTCTTGACGCCATCGACCACCAGCGCCCGTTGCTCACGTACGCCTTGGGCCTGCAGCTTCACCGCCGCCAAGGGTGAACCCGCAGCCAGGGTCAGCAACTCGACCCGTTCGTCGGCAGAACATTCCGGCAGCGCCTGCGCCAGCCATTGCAGGCTCATGGCCTCGCTCGGCAGCGGGCAGGCCTGCTGCACGCAACGGCTGCGGATGGTTGGCAACAAGCGGCTGGACTGGTGACTCACCAGCAACAGCACGGTGTCGCCCGACGGCTCTTCCAGGCTCTTGAGCAAGGCGTTGGCGGCGTTGATGTTCATCGCCTCCACCGGCTCGATCAGCACCACCTTGCGCCCGCCCATCTGCGCGGTCTGCACCACGAAGCTGACAAGGTCACGCACCTGGTCGACCTTGATCGCCTTGTCGGCCTCTTCAGGCTCAAGCAGGTAGTTGTCGGGGTGGCTGCCGGCCTTGAGCAGCAGGCAGGATTTGCACTCGCCGCAGGCTTCCAGGTTGACCGGTTGCTTGCACAGCAGGCTCGCCATCAGGCGCTCGGCCAAGGCACGCTTGCCGATACCGATGGGGCCGTGCAGCAAATAGGCATGGGCATGCTGAGCGCGCCCGGCCAATTGCTGCCAGAGGCTGTCTTGCCACGGGTAGGCTTCAGCCACGGGCGCGCTCCAAGAGTTCGGGCAGCAGAGCATCGATGGCCTGCTGCACCTGCGCCAGGGGTTGGGCTGCGTCCAGCAAGGAATAACGCGCAGGCTCAGCCTTGGCGCGCAGCAGGAACGCACTGCGTACTGCGTCAAAGAATGTCGAGCCTTCCAGCTCGAAGCGGTCCAGCCGGCCACGGGCACTGGCGCGGGCCATGCCGACTTCCACCGGCAGGTCGAACAGCAGGGTCAAGTCTGGGCGCAAATCGCCTTGGACGAAAGCTTCCAGGCTGGCGATGCGCTCAACGGACAAGCCGCGCCCGCCTCCCTGGTAAGCATAAGTGGAATCGGTAAAACGGTCGCAAATCACCACGGCGCCCCGTGCCAGCGCAGGGCGAATCACCTCGGCCAAATGCTGGGCGCGGGCAGCAAACACCAGCAGCAACTCTGTATCCGAATTCATTTGTTCCTCACCCGGAGCCAGCAACACTTCACGAATGCGCTCGGCCAGCGGCGTACCGCCGGGCTCGCGGGTCAGCACCACCTCGACGCCTTCAGCGCGCAAACGCTCGGCCAGGTAATCGCGGTTGGTGCTTTTGCCGGCGCCTTCCGGGCCTTCCAGGGTAATAAACAAGCCAGTCACAGGCAGTCCTTAGTCAGAGTCATTGCGGGCTTTGCGGCGTAGCGGTGTCCGGCGCAGGTTCGGCGGGTTTTTCAAGCGGCGCAGCATCGGCCGGTGGTGCCGCGTCTTCCGGCGGCTTTACCGTCGGTGCCGGGCTGGAACGATAATCGGCGCGGCGCTTGAGTTGGAACTCACGCACGGCGGCATTATGCGCATCCAGGTCATCGGAGAAAATATGGCTGCCATCGCCACGGGCAACGAAGTACAGGCTAGTACCGGCCACCGGGTTCAAGGCGGCATGGATGGCCTCGCGGCCGACCATGGCAATCGGCGTCGGCGGCAGGCCGGCAATCATATAGGTGTTATAGGGATTGGCTTCCTTGAGGTGCGCGCGGGTCAGCTTGCCGGTGTAGCGCTCGCCCAGGCCGTAGATCACCGTGGGGTCGGTCTGCAGCAGCATGCCGATTTTCAGGCGACGCACAAACACCCCGGCGATCTGGCCGCGCTCTTGCGGCACGCCGGTTTCCTTTTCTACCAGGGAGGCCATGATCAGCGCCTGGTAAGGGTCGGTGTACGGCGCATCGGCGGCGCGTTGGCTCCATTCCTGGGCCAGTACCTCGTCCAGACGGTTGTAGGCTTTTTTCAGGAATTCGACATCGGTCATGCCACGCACGAAGCGATAGGTGTCAGGAAAGAATCGCCCTTCGGGAAACACGCCCGGGTGGCCTAGCTTATCCATCACTTCGTTGTCGCTCAGGCCCGACAGGGTCTGCACAATCTTTTCGTGTTTGGCCAGCGCTGAACGCACCTGGCGGAAGTTCCAGCCTTCCACCAATGTCAGGCTGTATTGCACCACTTCACCACGCTGCCACAGGCCGATCAGGCCTTCGGCAGTCAGGCCTGGGGTCATGCGGTATTCACCGCTGTGCAGCGGCTGGCCGTCGAGGTTGAAGCGCCAGTAGAGGCGCAACCAGAAGGCGCCCTCCAGCACACCTTCGGTTTCGAGGCGATTGAAGGTGCCCGTCGGGGTGGCCCCGGCAGGTACATCGAGCAATTGTTCCTGGGTCAGATTCAGGGGCTGCTTCAGCGCAGAGTCGAGCTTCCAGGCCGAGAAGCCCAGCAGCAAGCCTGCCGAGACCAGGCCGATCTGCAGCAGTAAAACCAGTTTTCGTATCAACTCAAATTTCCAATAGCGCGCGAACAATGCCCTGCAGTTTACGGGTGAGCGGCCCAACCGACCAGCTCATCCCAGCACAACCACGTACGGGCCAAATGCCATAAACGCTGTTGCACACGAAGACTTCATCGGCCTGCTGCAACTGCGCCAGGCTAATGTCGGCCACGGCCGCCGGGATGCCCAGGGTTTGCGCCTGCGCCAGAATCTCCGCGCGCATGACGCCGGCAACCCCGCAACGATTCAGATCAGCGGTTAGTAACAAACCATTGCGCACCAGGAACAGGTTGCTGAACACGCCTTCGATGACGCGCTCGGACCTATCCAGCATCAAGCCCTCGGCATGTTCGGCATCCTGCCATTCGGCGCGGGCGATCACCTGTTCAAGACGATTAAGGTGCTTGAGACCGGCCAGCAACGGCTGCTCGGCCAAGCGAGTGGCGCAGGCAAACAGGCGGATGCCATCGGCTGCATGGGCCAGGGGATAAGCAGCGGGCGGACTGCCCTGCAAGATACGGCGCACCGGAGCGCCGGGATTGATGCCATACCCGCGCAGGCTGTCACCACGGGTAAGGATCAATTTGAGTACACCATCGCCCAAGGCAGCGGCATAGGCGAGCACTTCGCTGCGGATCAACGGCTGGTCCGCAACCAGGGCGAGGCGCCTGCACCCCTCTTCCAGGCGGTGCAGGTGACGCTCGAGCAGCACCGGCTGCCCGGCCTTGACGGCGATGGTCTCGAACAGGCCATCACCATACGCCAGGCCGCGATCTTTCAGCGGCACACTGTCCGCTGGCTGACCGTCGACCCAGCTGTGCATCACTCGGCGAACCGGCGGAACACCAGGGAACCGTTGGTGCCACCGAAACCGAACGAGTTGGAGATCACCACGTCGATCGGCATCGGTTGCGCTTCGTGAGGCACGAAGTTGAGGTCGCAGCCCTCGTCCGGCTCATCGAGGTTGATGGTCGGCGGAGCGACCTGATCCTTGATGGCCATGACGCTGAAGATCGCCTCAACCGCGCCCGCCGCACCCAACAGGTGGCCGGTCATGGACTTGGTGGAACTGACCGCCAGCTTGTAGGCGTGCTCGCCGAACACAGACTTGATGGCTTCGGCTTCCGCCAGGTCGCCAGTCGGGGTCGAAGTGCCGTGGGCGTTGATGTACTGCACCTGGTTGGGGTTGACCTTCGCATCGCGCAAGGCGTTGGTAATGCAACGCGCGGCACCGGCACCGTCGGACGGCGGCGAGGTCATGTGGTAGGCGTCACCGCTCATGCCGAAACCGATCAGCTCGGCGTAGATGGTGGCACCGCGCGCCTTGGCGTGCTCCAGTTCCTCGAGCACCAGCGCACCGGCGCCGTCAGACAGTACGAAGCCATCACGGCCCTTGTCCCACGGACGGCTGGCGCGAGTCGGTTCGTCATTGCGCGTCGACAGCGCACGGGACGCGCCGAAGCCACCCATGCCGAGGCCGCAGGCAGCCATTTCGGCGCCACCGGCGATCATCACGTCGGCTTCGTCATAGGCAATGTTACGCGCCGCCATGCCGATGCAGTGCGTGCCGGTGGTGCACGCGGTGGCAATGGCGTAGTTAGGTCCCTGGGCACCCAAGTGGATGGACAGGAAACCGGAAATCATATTGATGATCGAGCCCGGCACGAAGAACGGTGAAATTCGACGGGGGCCGGAATCGTGCAGCGTGCGGCTGGTTTCTTCGATATTGGTCAAACCGCCAATACCCGAACCCATGGCCACGCCGATGCGCTCACGGTTGGCGTCGGTGACTTCCAGGCCGGCATTACGCACCGCCTGAAAACCGGCTGCCAGGCCGTATTGAATGAACAGGTCGAGCTTGCGGGATTCTTTGACCGAGAGATATTCCTCGACATTGAAGCCCTTTACCGAGCCGCCAAAACGGGTGGAATAGGCAGAAAGGTCCGTGTGTTCGATCAGACCGATACCACTGTGGCCAGCCAGAATGCCCTGCCAACTGCTCGGCACATCCGTACCCAGTGGCGACAACATACCCATACCGGTGACTACGACGCGTCTACGCGACACAGCACTCTCCTTTTTCTAATGACGACACTTTGCTTCGCAGCTTACTTTTTCATCACCGCTTAAAGAAAAAACCGCACGCCGTTACAGCAGTGCGGTTTTTCCCTGACAGCAAGCGACGACTACAAACTATTACGCCTGGTGGGCAGTAACGTAGTCGATAGCAGCTTGAACAGTAGTGATTTTTTCAGCTTCTTCGTCCGGGATTTCGGTCTCGAATTCCTCTTCCAGAGCCATCACCAGCTCAACGGTGTCAAGGGAATCGGCACCCAGGTCTTCAACGAAGGAAGCGGAGTTGGTCACTTCTTCTTCTTTAACGCCCAGTTGCTCGGCAACGATTTTCTTGACGCGCTCTTCGATGGTGCTCATACCTTGTTTAACTCCTAATGGACAAATTCAGGCAGCTGGCCAGTGGGTAAGTGTATAGAAAGCCTTTTCAGCTTTTCAACTGAAAGCTTCACCCTCGTACCCGACCGGCCACCTGCCTATAAATTAAGTTGCAGCTTTATAACGGATTTTAGACAGCTCGTATGACATTTTTTTGAAGCGATCCGTCACAATTTAACTCATGTACATCCCGCCGTTCACCGGGATTGTAGCCCCAGTCACGTATGCCGCACCGTCGGATGCCAGGAAAGTGACCACATTTGCGATCTCTTGAGCCTGGCCCAAACGGCCCAGCGGAATCTGGGTCAGCAACGCTTCACGCTGTGCTTCCGGCAGTTCGCGGGTCATATCGGTGTCGATGAACCCTGGGGCCACCGAGTTGACCGTAATCGAACGCGAACCGACTTCACGGGCCAATGCACGGCTGAAACCTTCCAGACCGGCCTTGGCCGCTGCATAGTTTACTTGGCCTGCGTTGCCCATGGCACCCACTACGGAGCCAATATTGATAATTCGGCCCCAACGCGCCTTGGTCATGCCGCGCAAAACGCCCTTGGACAAGCGAAACAGACTGTTCAAGTTGGTATCGACCACGTCGTACCACTCGTCGTCTTTCATGCGCATCATCAGGTTGTCACGGGTGATACCGGCGTTGTTCACCAGAATAGCCGGTGCGCCGAACTGTGCAGTGATTTCAGCCAGCACAGCAGCAACAGACTCATCACTGGTCACGTTCAGCTCAAGACCGGTGCCTTGTACGCCGTTTTCCTTCAAGGTCGCAGCAATACGCTCAGCGCCCGAAGCGGAAGTGGCGGTGCCGATCACAACCGCGCCTTGACGACCCAGTTCCAGGGCGATCGCCTGGCCAATGCCACGGCTTGCGCCAGTAACCAGTGCAACTTTACCTTGCAGACTCATGCAGGCTTCTCCTAAAGGGTTTCAGGCCAGTGCCGCGCGCGCGGCAGCGAAGGCATCCGGGGTATTGAGGTTGGCAGTCGACACGCCATCGGCGCAGCGCTTGTTCAGGCCGGCCAGGACT
Source organism: Pseudomonas sp. ChxA (assembly GCF_030263855.1). NCBI lineage: Bacteria > Pseudomonadati > Pseudomonadota > Gammaproteobacteria > Pseudomonadales > Pseudomonadaceae > Pseudomonas > Pseudomonas sp. ChxA. Next base: position 1,714,607 of record NZ_JARPMK010000001.1, on the reverse strand, counting down.
TTGCCCGGGCCGCACTCGACCAGCTCAGTGGCGCCATTGGCAGCCAGGGTCTGTACCGACTCAACCCAGCGTACCGGCTTGTAGAGCTGCTCCAGCAGGTCGCGCTTGAGGGTGTCGAGGTCGGCGGCAACGGCCGCGCTGACGTTCTGCACCAGCGGGATCTGCGGCGCCTGCCAATTGATGGCGGCGATAGACTCGGCAAAACGCTCGGCAGCCGGGCGCATCAGCTCGCAGTGCGACGGCACGCTCACCGGCAACGGCAAGGCGCGCTTGGCACCACGCGCCTTGCAGCCCTCAATGGCGCGCTCGACAGCGGCTTTGGCGCCTGCGATGACCACCTGGCCAGGGGAGTTGAAGTTCACCGCGCTGACCACTTCGCCCTGGGCCGCTTCGGCACAGGCTTCGATCACTACAGCATCGTCCAGACCGAGGATAGCGGCCATGCCGCCCTGCCCGGCTGGAACAGCCTCTTGCATCAACTGACCACGGCGCTCGACCAGCTTGACCGCTTCAGCGAGGGTCAGGCTACCGGCGGCCACCAAGGCGCTGTACTCGCCAAGGCTGTGACCGGCCACGTAAGCCGGGCGTGCGCCACCTTCGGCCAACCACAAGCGCCACAGGGCGATCGAAGCGGTCAGGATCGCCGGCTGGGTTTTATCGGTTTGATTGAGTTGCTCTTCCGGCCCCTGCTGGGTCAGTGCCCACAGGTCGTAACCCAGGGCATCGGAAGCTTCCTTGAAGGTTTCCAGGATCAGCGGATGTTGCGCGCCCAGCTCGGCCAACATGCCGAGGGACTGCGAACCCTGCCCTGGAAAGACGAATGCGAGGGATGTAGACATGTAACAAGCCCCTAATGATCTGGTCGTCAAAAATGCTCGCACCGACGGTGGGCGCGAACGAAACTGACAGATTGGATGGTCAATTGAACTGGCCGGTCACATTTAAGCACTCCCGGGCCGATTCGCCTAAGGCAACAGATCCTCAAGACGCCCGTGCAAACGTTGCGGCAGGTTTTCCTGGATCTCGATCAACGCCCGCGCAATCGCACTTTGAAAGCCCTGCACACCAGCCGAGCCGTGGCTTTTTACCACAATGCCCTGCAGCCCCAGAAAACTCGCGCCATTATGCCGTGCCGGCGCAAGGTCAGCCTGCAGGCGGCGCATCAACGGCAACGCCAGCGCGCCGACCAGGCGTGAGGCCAGGTTCTGCTTGAACAAGGCTTCGATACGCGTGGCGATCATAGTCGCCAAGCCTTCGCTGGACTTGAGCAGGATATTGCCGACAAACCCGTCGCACACCACCACATCCGCCTCGCCTCGGTACAAACCGTCACCTTCGACAAAACCGATGTAGTTCAAGCCCCGCGCGCCCTGCAACAAGGCAGCAGCCAGCTTGACCTGCTGGTTGCCCTTGATGTCCTCGGTGCCGATATTGAGCAACGCCACGCGTGGCCGGGCCACACCTAACGCTTCAGCGGCGACCGAGCCCATCACGGCGAATTGCAGCAGGTGCTCGGCGCTGCAATCAACGTTTGCACCCAGGTCCAGCAGCTGGCAATAGCCCTTCTGCGTTGGAATCGCCGCCACCATCGCCGGCCGATCAATCCCCGGCAACGTCTTGAGCACGTGTCGCGACAACGCCATCAACGCCCCGGTATTGCCGGCACTGACACAGGCTTGCACCTTGCCATCACGCAACAGTTCCAGGGCCACGCGCATTGAAGAGTCGGGCTTGCCACGCAAGGCCGCCGCGGGCTTTTCATCCATGCCGATGGTTTCGCTGGCCGCAGTAACAGTCAGGCGCGCGCGATCCACCGCCGGATGGCTGGCAATCAATTCTTCAAGTAAGGAGGGTTGACCGACGAGGGTCAGGTGCAGCGAGGGCGTAGCAGACAGGCTGGCAATGCAAGCCTGAACAATGCTGCGGGGACCGAAGTCCCCGCCCATTGCGTCAATCGCGATGACTTGAGCAGACAAGTGATTACTCGTCAGCGCCCTTGTCGATCACTTTACGGCCACGGTATACGCCTTCTGGCGATACGTGGTGACGCAGGTGAATTTCACCGGTGGTTTTTTCTACGGACAGAGTGCTTGCCGTCAGGGCATCGTGCGAACGACGCATGTCACGGGCAGAGCGGGATTTTTTGTTCTGCTGAACAGCCATAATTGATTAACTCCTAAACGTTTGGGTCACGCTTTAACTGCGCCAATACACTGAACGGGTTGGACCGCGTTACCTCGTCCTCGCTCGGCTCGGCCTCGTCATCGAGACCCTCCGGCTGCTGGCATTCTTCCGGATGATGAGCAGGCACAATGGGCAAGGCGAGCAAAAGCTCCTCCTCGATCAGTGCATGCAGATCCAATGGATCTTCGCCCAGTTCCAGCACGTCATAACCTTTCGGCAACGACTGGGTATTCGCACCCTCTTTCACCACAGCATAACTGCATTCGCTGTGGATCGGCAGGGTGACCAGCTCAAGACAACGCTGGCAAACCATTTTGACTTCGGTGTCGATAAAGCTGTGAATTACCACAGATTTACGTTCATCTCGTTCAAAAACGAATTTAGCCTGCACCGTACCGACAGTGTCGGAAAGCGGGTCGCAGAGTCTCTCCAAATCGGCCAGCAGCACTTCACCTTGAAGGGTGGTGCCACGATCAGCCAATTTGCGCGGGTCAACGTGAGGTGGAATCGGGTCATTCAACATAGGCGCAGCATTATAGGGATGCACCCAGCCATGTCAAAGGAAATTCAGCCCTGTGCGTCAGCTGGTCGCCCCGCTAGAATCGGCGGCTGCCTCGAGGAGACCCCCATGCTGCCTTTATTACTCGCTTCCAGCTCGGTTTATCGCCGGGAATTGCTGGCCCGCCTGCACCTACCGTTCATCTGCAGCTCGCCGGATATCGACGAAAGCCATCGCGCAAATGAATCGGCCATAGAGCTGGTCAAGCGCCTGGCGCAAGAGAAAGCCCGCGCCCTCGCCGCCAGTCATCCAGGGCATTTGATTATCGGCTCCGATCAGGTGGCCGCACTCGACGGCCGCATTATCGGCAAACCCCACACCTTTGAAAACGCCCGCGAGCAATTGCTGACCGCCAGCGGCAAACGCGTGAGTTTTTTAACTGGCCTGGCGCTGCTCAACAGTGAGACGGGGCACTGCCAGGTAGATTGCGTGCCGTTTACCGTGCAGATGCGCGAACTGGATGTAGAACGCATCGAGCGTTATTTGCGCTTGGAACAGCCTTATGACTGCGCAGGCAGCTTCAAGGCCGAAGGGCTGGGTGTGAGCCTGTTTCAGAGTACCGAAGGGCCGGATGCGACCAGCCTGGTCGGCCTGCCGCTGATTCGACTGGTGGACATGTTGTTGGCTGAAGGCGTGCAAATCCCCTAGGCCCACCACCAAAACAAATGTGGGAGCTGGCTTGCCTGCGATAGCGGTGGGCCAGTCACTTACAATGTCGACTGACCCGGCGCTATCGCGGGCAAGCCCGCTCCCACATTTTGAACTACCACAAAGCTGATATTTCAGCGCAGCGTCGGCCCCTGAAAGCCCATGTAGTAGGCCAACTTCTCCGCCACACTGGCACCCAGCTTCTTGGAGAAGCGATCAAACGGCGATTCCTGAACAGTGAAGTCCACCAATTCCTTCTCGCCAATCACATCGCGCGCCACCGAACTGGCACTGCCCAGACCATCGATCAAGCCCAATGGCAACGCCTGCTCACCAGACCACACCAGGCCGGAGAACAGCTCAGGATGGTCCTTGTCCTTCAGACGATCGCCGCGCCCCTGCTTCACGCTGGCAATGAACTGACGATGGGTGGTGTCGAGCACGCCCTGCCAGAACTGGGTTTCATCGGCCTTTTGTGGCTGGAACGGGTCCAGGAACGACTTGTGCTCACCTGAAGTGTAGGTGCGACGCTCCACCCCCAACTTCTCCATGGTGCCGACAAAGCCGTAACCGGCCGCTGTCACACCAATGGAACCCACGAGGCTGGCCTTGTCGGCATAGATCTGGTCAGCGGCGCTGGCGATGTAATAGGCACCCGAGGCACCCAAGTCAGAAATCACCGCATACAGCTTGATGTCCGGGTGCAGCCCGCGCAGGCGGCGAATCTCGTCATACACGTAGCCCGACTGCACCGGGCTGCCGCCTGGGCTATTGATGCGCAGGATCACGCCTTTGACCTTGGGGTCTTCGAAGGCTGCACGCAGGCCGCCGACGATATTATCGGCGCTGGCGGACTCCTTGTCGGCAATCACCCCGTTCACGTCGATAAAGGCGGTGTAGTTGTTGCCACGGGTGGCGCTTTTTTCCATGTCCATCAGCGGGCTGAACAACGCCAGCATGGCGATAAGCCAGACAAACGTCAGCAGCTTGAAAAAAATCCCCCAACGCCGCGCACGGCGCTGTTCCTGAACACTGGCCAGCAGGGTCTTCTCCAACAGCTTCCAGCTTTTATCATCACCGCTTTCGGCCTTTTCGGGCGCTTTCCACTCGTCACTCATGCCATTAACCCCAGCAAAGACTTATCACGCCCGGCTGAGCCAGGCCTGCAGTTCAGAAAAATGATCAATCGTCAGCCTGGGCTCGTATGGCTGCAAGGCTTCGGCTGCCTGGGCACCATAGCTGACCGCCACGCTGTCCATGCCGGCATTGCGCGCCATCATCAGGTCAAAGGAAGCATCACCCACCATCAACGCCTGACGCGGCGTTACGCCGCAATGCGCCAGGATCTGCTCTAACATCAGAGGGTGAGGTTTGCTGGCGGTTTCATCCGCCGCACGGGTGATGTCGAAATAATCTTCAAAACCGTGAGCCTTGAGCACTCGATCCAGCCCGCGACGGGCCTTGCCGGTGGCCACGGCCAAGTGATAACCCTCGGCGCGAAAGGCCTCCAGGGCTTGCCTTACACCGTCAAACAGCGGCGAAGGTGTGGCCTCCAGCGCTATGTAGTGATCGGCGTAATGGTCACGGAAGGTCACCAGTTGCGCATCGCTGATCTGCGGGTACAAGGTACGGATCGCCTCAGGCAGACCCAGGCCAATAATGCCTTTTACCGCCAGATCAGTGCACAACTCGAAACCCGAACGGGTCGACGCCGCGTGCATTGAGTCAACAATGCGCCCAATGGAATTGCACAGCGTGCCGTCCCAATCAAAAATCAGCAGCTTGTAGTCAGGGTGCGACACTCAAACGCTCCACGGTCTTGGCCCACATTTCATCGACCGGCGCCTGCAACTTCAACTCGCCGCCATCAGGCAGCGGCACGGTGAGCATGTAGGCGTGCAGGAACAGGCGCTTACCGCCCAGGTCGCGAATTTCCTTGGAGAAATCCTCATCGCCGTACTTGGTGTCGCCGGCGATGCAGTGGCCCGCATGCAGGGTGTGCACGCGAATCTGGTGGGTACGCCCGGTCACAGGCTTGGCCTCGACCATTGTGGCGAAGTCGCCGAAGCGGCGCAGCACCTTGAACAGGGTCAGGGCCTCTTTGCCCTCCTCGTCCACCTCGACCATACGCTCGCCGGAGCGCAGGTTGCTCTTCTGCAGCGGCGCGCGCACGCTCTTGATCGAGCTGGCCCAGTTGCCCCGTACCAACGCCATGTAGCGTTTGTCCACGCCATCGCCACGCAAGGCGGTGTGCAGGTGACGCAACATGCTGCGTTTCTTGGCGATCATCAGCAGGCCGGACGTGTCGCGGTCCAGGCGATGGACCAACTCCAGCTCCTTGGCATCCGGGCGCAACTGACGGAAGGCTTCGATCACGCCGAACGTCAAGCCGCTACCGCCATGCACCGCGATACCGCAGGGCTTGTTGATCACGATGAGTTTGTTGTCTTCGAAGACAATCGAGGCTTCAAGGCGCTGCAACAGGCCCTGGGCCAACGGCACCGGCTCGTCACGCTCAGGCACGCGCACCGGCGGCACACGGACGATATCGCCCGCCTGCAGCTTGTACTCGGGCTTGATCCGGCCCTTGTTCACGCGCACTTCGCCTTTACGCAAGATGCGGTAAATCAAGGTCTTGGGCACGCCTTTGAGCCTGGCCAGGAGAAAATTGTCGATGCGTTGGCCGGCATATTCCGGCGAGACCTCAAGCAGCTGGACGCTGGGGGTCTGGGGGGCGGTAGTCGTCATGGCGGCGATGATAACAATTTTTTATGGAATTGAAGCACTTAATCATTGCTGCTATAGTCGCGAACGCCGCCAAAAGCGGCCTGGACAGAGGACTTGCGGCAAACTGCCGGCCCTGACCATCGCAATTCATCAGGACGCGAGGCCGTCCTACGGGGCTTTCGCCACCTTGGAAGGCTCAGGATTGTAACAAGCGCAGGTGACATGAGGCCTGAAGCGAGTGCAGAAAGCAGAGTGAATACTCGCGTTCTGCGCCGATATTTACGGCCAGTTCACAAAGTGCAGTCAGTCTTGAGCCAGACCATGGCGAATGCTTCGGAAACAACGCCTGTTAAGAGCTGAGTGAGAGCGCAGTCGCCCACACCTAGTCTTGTTTAGCCATGAGCGTGGACTCCCCATTGGAGTACACGGTAAATGCCAACCCGCTGCGGATTCTGCGCGCGGCAGCACCCGAATTATCAGGGATACGTGTAGGGTGGAGATGCACAACCGTCGGACCGTGTAGCATTAGGCTTATAAGACGCTTCATCTCGTCCACAGTCGCCGGTTGATTCCTCCTCCTGACCTTAGCTTTTGTTGAAGTGGTGCCTTTGTCACCACCGCTAACAAGCAGGACGCGTCCGTCGCGATACCGGCCCAATTGGCTCGTTATTGCTGGACACTGGAGTGGCCAACCACTCTTGACGCACCTGACACCGACCGTGAGAAGTCGTGTGTGCCGAACGCCGTTTCCGGCAGCCCGGAAACCGACGGTACAACATGAAAAGAATGCTGATTAACGCAACTCAACCCGAAGAGTTGCGTGTTGCACTGGTAGATGGCCAACGCCTCTATGACCTGGATATCGAATCCGGTGCGCGCGAGCAAAAGAAGGCCAACATCTATAAAGGCCGTATTACTCGCATCGAACCAAGCCTTGAGGCTGCCTTTGTCGATTTCGGCTCCGAGCGCCACGGCTTCCTGCCCCTCAAAGAAATCTCCCGCGAATACTTCAAGAAAGCCCCTGAAGGCCGCGTGAACATCAAGGACGTCCTGAGCGAAGGCCAGGAAGTCATCGTTCAGGTCGAAAAAGAAGAACGTGGCAACAAGGGCGCCGCCCTGACCACCTTCATCTCCCTGGCCGGCCGTTACCTGGTGCTGATGCCGAACAACCCACGTGCCGGCGGCATTTCCCGTCGCATCGAAGGCGAAGAACGCAACGAACTGCGTGAAGCGCTGAATGGTTTGATCGCACCGGCCGACATGGGCCTGATCGTGCGCACTGCAGGCCTGGGCCGCAGCAGCGAAGAAATGCAGTGGGACCTCGACTACCTGCTGCAACTGTGGACCGCTATCAAAGAAGCCTCGCTGGATCGATCCGCGCCATTCCTGATCTACCAGGAAAGCAACGTAATCATCCGCGCCATTCGCGATTACCTGCGCCAGGACATCGGCGAAGTGCTGATCGACAGCGTTGAAGCCCAGGACGAAGCCCTGACCTTCATCCGCCAGGTGATGCCGCAGTACGCCAGCAAGATCAAGCTGTACGAAGACAGCGTTCCGCTGTTCAACCGTTTCCAGATCGAAAGCCAGATCGAGACCGCCTTCCAGCGCGTGGTCGAACTGCCTTCCGGCGGCTCCATCGTAATCGACCCGACCGAAGCCCTGGTGTCCATCGACATCAACTCGGCACGCGCCACCAAAGGCAGCGACATCGAAGAAACCGCGCTGCAGACCAACCTGGAAGCAGCTGAAGAAATCGCCCGCCAGCTGCGCCTGCGTGACATCGGCGGCCTGATCGTGATCGACTTCATCGACATGACCCCGGCCAAGAACCAGCGCGCCGTGGAAGAAAAAGTCCGCGAATGCCTGGAAGCTGACCGTGCCCGCGTACAGGTCGGCCGTATCTCGCGCTTCGGCCTGCTGGAAATGTCCCGTCAGCGCCTGCGCCCATCCCTGGGCGAGAGCAGCGGCATTGTCTGCCCGCGTTGCAACGGCACCGGCATCATCCGTGACGTTGAATCGCTATCGCTGGCGATCCTGCGCCTGATCGAAGAAGAAGCCCTGAAAGACCGCACCGCCGAAGTCCGCGCGCAAGTGCCGATCCCGGTGGCAGCGTTCCTGCTTAACGAAAAACGCAACTCGATCACCAAGATCGAACTGCGCACCCGTGCCCGCATCGTCATCCTGCCGAACGATCACCTCGAGACGCCGCACTTCGAAGTGCAACGCCTGCGTGATGACAGCCCTGAAGCCCACAGCGGCCAGTCCAGCTACGAAATCGCTGCTGCCGCTGCCGAAGTGGAAGAAGTCCAGCCAGCCGCTGCGACCCGTACTCTGGTTCGCCAGGAAGCAGCCGTGAAGACGGCACCGGCGCGTGCCAACGCACCGGTCCCAGCTGAAGTGGCTGCACCGGTTGCCGCACCGGCCGCCATGCCTGAGCCAAGCCTGTTCAAAGGCCTGGTGAAGTCGCTGGTCAGCCTGTTCGCCAGCAAAGAAGAACCCGCTGCGCCGGTTGTGGTTGAAAAACCAGCCGCCGAGCGCCCTGCTCGTAACGAAGAACGTCGCAACGGTCGCCAGCAGAGCCGTAACCGCAACGGTCGCCGTGACGAAGAACGCAAGCCGCGCGAAGAGCGTGCTCCACGTGAAGAACGCGCACCTCGTGAAGAGCGCGCACCTCGCGAAGCCCGTGAAGAAACCCCAACTGTAGCCCGTGAAGAACGTGCACCGCGCGAAGAGCGCGCGCCGCGTACTCCGCGTGCTCCACGTGAAGACCGCAAGCCACGTGGCGAGCGTGAAGAACGTGTGCGTGAACTGCGCGAGCCGCTGGACGCTGCACCGGCAGTAGCTGCCGTCGCTGCCGAAACCGTCAGCGAAGAACGCCCGGCTCGTCAGCCGCGTGAAGAACGCGCCCCACGTGAAGAGCGCCAGCCGCGCCCACCGCGTGAAGAGCGTCAGCCACGTGCCGAGCAAGCCGCTGCTGCCAGCGAAGAAGAAGTGCTGACCGGTGAAGAGCAACTGCAGGAAGATGGCCAGGACAACGCCGAAGGCGATCGTCCACGCCGCCGCTCCCGTGGCCAGCGTCGTCGCAGCAACCGTCGTGAGCGTCAGCGTGATGCCAACGGCAATGTGATCGAAGGCTCGGAAGAGACCAACGAAAACGGCGAAGCTGCAACCGCAGAGCCGACGGGCGCCGAACTGGCTGCCGGCCTGGCGGTGACCGCCGCAGTTGCCAGCAGTGTGATCAGCGCACCGGCTGAAGCCCAGGCGCATGAGCAAGCTGAACGCGCTACCGCAGCTGTTGAAGAAACAGCGGCTGTAGAAGCACCGATTGCCCAGACGCCAGTGGTTGAAGCCCCGGTTGTTGAAGCGCCAGTCGTTGAAGCCACTACCCCGATCGAAGCCCCAGCGGTTCCGGAAGTGGAAGTTGCCTCGCCAGTACGCGAAGTGCGTGAAGTGCGCGATGTTCAGCCAGAAGTCGAAGTGACTGCTGTCGAGCCTGCACCGGTCGCCGAGCCTCAGCCAGTGGTTGAAGCCGTGGTTGAAGCGCCGGTTGTCGAAGAAGCAGCCCCGGTAGTGCGTGAAGTTCGCGAAGAACAGACTGCCTTCCAGTGGACTGCCGAGCCAACTGCACCGGTTGAAGCGCCTGCACCTGCCCCAGTGGTAGAAGAAGCGCCTGCACCGGCTGCCGAAGTGGTTGCCGAACCAACCCCTGTGGTTGAGCCTGCACCTGTGGTTGAAGCGCCCGTGGTTGCCGAGGTCGCAGCACCAGTGATTGAAGCTGCTCCCGTTAGCGCCCTGACCGAAAACGGTCGTGCGCCGAACGACCCACGTGAAGTGCGTCGTCGTCGCAAGGAAGCTGAAGCCGCCGCTGCTGCAGCCGCTGCCGCACCGGCTGCCGAAGTAGTCGAAGCGCCAGCCCCGGTTGTTGAAGCCGTGGTTGAGCACAAGGCCTTGGAAGAAGAGCACGAGCCTAAACCCCTCGTCTGATTCCATCCGCCACTAAAAAGCCCCGCCTGAGTGATCAGGCGGGGCTTTTTTATGGGCGTTCAACTTTAGCCCTGTGGAGATCAAGCCTTGTAGAGATCAAGCCTTGTAAAAATCAAAGGTGGGAGCTGGCTTGCCTGCGATAGCATCACCGCAGCGTGACTGAAACGCCGAGGTGCCTGCATCGCGGGCAAGACCGGCTCCCACAGTTAGCCTGTGCTGAAACTTAGCATCTGCGGTACGTCCACATCCCAAAGCACTCCGGGATCTTGCACTTGCACTTCCCGCACCACCGCCTGGGCAAATAAAGGCTTTGCGCCACGATCACCACTCAATGCCATCAGTCGCGGCCCAAGCGCCCGGCCAAAAGCCACCGGATGCCCGTATCTACCCGCCTGCACCGGCACACTGATGCCATCGTCCTGGACCGCATCAACCACCCGCTCAAGGGTCGACGACTGAATAAACGGCATATCCCCCAACACCACCAACCAGCCATCGGCCTCACCACTGGCTGCGACAGCTGCCGCGATGCTGTCGCCCATACCTGGCGAGTCCAGCAGCAAGACTTCACAGCCATACGCCTTGGCCAAGCGAATAACGGCCAGGCGGTCCGGCGAGGTGACGAGCCAGCGCTTTACGATGCACTTGGGCAAGTTCACCAATACCTGTTCGATTACGGGGCGTGTCACAGCATCGATTCCTACGCAATCGGCCAGCAACTTGTCTTGATCAGCGCCGGCCTCAGCGCGAAAACGACTGCCCTGCCCGGCTGCCAGCACAATCGCCGTGACCATTACTCAGCCACCACCGGCAGCGGTTTCTTCTGCATCGGTGCCACGCCATTCTTGATCGCGACAATTTCCGCCATCAGTGACAAGGCAATTTCCGCCGGTGTATGGCTACCGATATGCAGACCGATCGGCCCATGCAGACGTGCAATCGCCTCCGCCGACAACCCCAGCGCCGCCAGGGTTTCCCGACGTTTCTGCGTATTAACCCGCGAACCGAGGGCGCCAATGTAGAACGCCGATGAGTCCAGCGCCGTCAGCAGCGCCATATCGTCCAATCGAGGATCGTGCGTCAGGCAGACGATGGCCGTGCGCTCATCCGTCTGGATATTCAATACCGCCTCATCCGGCATGCCGGGCACAAAGCGGCCATGTTGCTCTTCCCAGCCGTAGACAAATTCTTCGCGCGGGTCGCAGATCAGCACTTCAAAATCCAGCAAGCGCGCCATTTCGGCCACGTAGCGCGACAGCTGCCCCGCACCGATCAGCAGCAACCGCCAACGCGGGCCGTAGATAGCCCGCAGGCGCTGACCATCAAAGGTCACGACATCGGTCTTGGCTGCGCCGCTCAAGGTGACGCTGCCACTGCTCACGTCCAACTCACGCGCGACAATCTGGTGGTCTTCACAACGCGCCAGCAGTTGCGAGACCCAGCCGAAGTCATCCACGCGCTCTTCAGTCAGGCGCAACGTACCGCCGCAAGGCAGGCCAAAACGCGCCGCCTCATCACGGGTGACGCCGTAGGTGACCAACTGCACCGGCGGGCCATCCGCCGGTAAGCGGCCGTCCTGCAAGCGTGCGATCAGGTCATCCTCGATGCATCCGCCCGACACCGAGCCGATCACCACACCATCGCCGCGCAGGGCCAGCATCGCCCCCGGCGGGCGTGGCGCGCTGCCCCAGGTCTGGACCACGCTGTACAACACCACTCGGTGCCCGGCGCGGCGCCATTCGAGCACGCTGCGCAGGACATTCAGATCCACACTGTCCATCAGGTCTCCTACAGCGGATGAAGTATTTACTTACTGTAAAGCAAGCAAAACCCAAAGCGCCACGTCAGAAACGCAAACGCCCCGAACCAGTCGGGGCGTTTGCAGGCTTTGGGTGTTGTTCACACCCTGGGCAATTTACTTGATAGCAGGAGCAGGGCCTTCGGCCACGCCCAGGTCATCTTCCGGACGGGTATCGGAGATACCGGTGCCGCCGGATGCCAACTCGCTGTGCAGCTTGTCGGTGTCCAGTTCTTTAACCCACTTGGCCACAACGATGGTGGCAACCGCGTTACCCACCAGGTTGGTCAGTGCGCGGGCTTCGGACATGAAGCGGTCGATACCCAGGATCAGCGCCAGGCCGGCAACCGGCAAGTGGCCGACGGCCGACAGGGTGGCAGCCAGTACGATGAAGCCCGAACCGGTCACGCCTGCAGCGCCTTTGGAGGACAGCAGCAGCACCAGCAGCAGGGTGATCTGGTGCGTGATGTCCATGTGGGTGTCAGTCGCCTGGGCGATGAACACGGCAGCCATGGTCAGGTAGATCGAAGTACCGTCAAGGTTGAAGGAGTAGCCGGTTGGGATCACCAGGCCTACTACGGATTTCTTCGCGCCCAGACGCTCCATCTTGATCAGCATGCGTGGCAGTGCGGATTCGGAGGAGGAAGTACCCAGTACGATCAACAGCTCTTCACGGATGTAGCGAACCAGCTTCAACACACTGAAACCGTGCGCGCGGCAGATGGCGCCCAGCACCACCACCACAAACAGGATGCAAGTGATGTAGAAGCAGATCATCAACTGACCCAGTTGCACCAGCGAACCTACACCGTAGGCGCCGATGGTGAACGCCATGGCGCCCAGGGCACCGATTGGCGCGAGCTTCATGATCATGTTGATGATGTTGAACATCACGTGGGCGAAGCGATCAATGAAGTCCAGCACCGGCTTGCCGTAGGCACCCAGGCGATGCAGGGCGAAACCGAAGATCACCGAGAACATCAGCACTTGCAGGATGTCGCCGTTGGCGAAGGCACCGACGATGGTGTTCGGGATCACATTGAGGATAAAGCCAACCACGCTCTGGTCTGCACCGGCGGTCACGTAGGCCGCGACTTTAGAGGCGTCCAGGGTCGCTACGTCGATGTGCATGCCGGCGCCCGGTTGCACAACGTTAACGACGATCAGGCCGATCAGCAGAGCGATGGTGGAAACAACTTCGAAGTACAGCAGCGCGTAGCCGCCGGTTTTGCCCACCGATTTCATGCTTTGCATGCCAGCGATGCCGCTGACAACGGTGCAGAAGATGATCGGGGCGATGACCATTTTGATCAGCTTGATAAAGCCGTCACCCAGTGGCTTGAGGGCCACGCCGGTCTGTGGGTAGAAGTGACCGAGCAAAATACCGATAACGATTGCGACGATCACCTGGAAATACAGGGATTTGTAGATTGGCTGACGAGTCGTCATTGCAAAGTTCCTCAATCGCACCGTGTGGCAAAGATCCGCCATTGCCCACGACACTTGAATTGCGAACCCTCCTGCACTGGAGGGATTTGTTGTTTGCGAAGCCTGTAGGAACAAGCCTGCGCTGTAATCCTTATCGCAAACGCCGTGCCACTTTGCTCAAAACCCTTGAAGGCCTTTAGACATCAGGGCCGAGAACCACCACCACGCCATCGACACTGTGGGTGAGGTGGCGGAATTCCGCCGGCTCACCCTATCTCGTCCTACAATTTGGCGGATATCCGCCTTGTCGCCCCAGCCGGTGATGGCTAACATCCGCCACTCCATGGACGAGGCCCTCACATGCGTGAACGTACCATCGCCAGTCACTACGCCCGCGCCGCCCTGGGCGGTGCGCGCCGCGCGGGTTACGACTATTCGGGCCTGCTGCTGCAAGTGGGCATCACCCCGGAGCTGCTGAGCGAACCCCGCGCCCGCATCGCCCCGGAGCAATTTACCCGGCTGTTGCAGATGCTGTGGCTGGCGCTGGACGACGAATACCTGGGGTTTGCCGAAGGCCCGAGCAAGCGCGGCACCTTCGCCATGATGTGCCACGCACTGATTCACTGCCGCACCCTGGAGAAGGCTCTGGAACGCGGCTTATTATTTTATAGCCTATTCCCGCAGGGTCCGCGCTGGCAGCTGACCAGAGAAGGCGACATGGCCCGCTTGAGCCTGGACGATTCGCAGCTGTGGGACCCGGACCACTTTCTCAGCGAGTGCCTGCTGGTGATCTGGCATCGCTTGGGCAGTTGGTTGATCGGCCAGCGTATCCGGCTCCAGCAAGCCACGTTCAGCTACCCGATGCCGGGCCATGCGGGCGAGTATGATTTGCTGTTCCCCTGCCCTCAGGTATTCGGCGCGCCGAACAGCAGCCTGGTGTTTCCCGCCCGTTACCTGAGCCTGCCGTTGTTACAGGACGAGCGCACCCTCAAGCACTTTCTCGAGCGTTCACCCGCCGACCTGTTGTCGCGCCCGGATGAAGGCGACAGCTTAAGCAGCCAACTGCGCCGCCTGCTCAGCCGCGACCGCACGCCCTGGCCGGACCTGGAAGCCGTCGCCCAGCACCTGCACATCAGCCCGCAAACCCTGCGCCGGCATTTGCGAGAGGAAGGCAGCAGTTTTCAGGCGCTCAAGGATGAGTTGCGGCGGGACATCGCCATTTATCACTTGGGGCGCGCGGATTTGTCGTTGCAGGAGATTGCCGAACAGTTGGGGTTCTCTGAACCGTCGGCGTTTCATCGGGCGTTCAAGAAGTGGACAGGGCTGACGCCGGGGGCTTACCGCGCGCAGGAGAGTTAGAGATGTAGTGCTTGGGCTTGCCTGCGATGAGCGTGGGCGGTCGGGCCGGGGGGCATATCCGTTATTTGGGTGATGGCTGATATTGGTTCCGCTCTTACAGCGGGTCACTTTTGTAAAGACACAAAAGTAACCAAAAAGTCTTCGCCCCAACACTCGGTGCCTCGCTTAGGCTCGGCATGCCCGCAATCCGACAGTGATTTGGGGGGCCGCCGCGATGGGCCATCCTTGGCCCAGCGCGGCTAAACCGGCATCCCTGCCGGTTTACCCCCCAAATCCCTGTCAGATTCCGGCCATCGTGTTTGACGGGGCGATTTCAGATCAAGATCAAAAGCGCAGATCAAAAGACCGCTGACTTCGTCATCGAAAAGGATGTAAGAGCCAGAGCAACAGCAACAGCAACAGCAACAGCAGCAGCAGCAGCAACAGCAGAGCCATACTCGGTCTAATGTGGGAGCTGGCTTGCCTGCGATGGCATCAACTCGGTGTGCCTGATGTACCGAGGTGTCTGCATCGCAGGCAAGCCAGCTCCCACAGAAAAGCAGTTCTTCAGTGTATTCAGATAGGCTTTGGCTTTGCACTTGATCTGGCTCTTGCTTCAACCACTCAGGTCGGCTTTCAGGCCGCCGTGCTGTAGATCTTGATCTTGATCTGAGACGCCCCGTTAACCACGATGGCCGAACGCAGGCTTGAATCCGTGGGTAACCCGGCAGGACGCCGGGTTAGCCGCGCTGGGCCAAGGATGGCCCATCGCGGCGGCCCACGGATTCAAGCCGGAGTGAGGGCACACCGAGCCTAAGCGAGGGGCCGAGTGGTGGGGCACAGACCTTTTGGTTACTTTTGGGGCGTTTGCCAAAAGTGACCCGCTGTAAGAGCGGAACCATAGGCAGCCATCACCAAAATAACGGATATGCCCCCAAAATAAACCAGCCCAACACCACAAACGCCAATATCTGTGTAGATGCCTATGCCGCGATGAGGCCAGCAAGGGCAATAAAGATCAAGCCGCCGGAAAGTGAATCTTGAACGCTGCGCCACCCAGCGGTGAATCCCCAAGGGTCAACCGCGCGCTGTAACTTTCAATGATGTCCTTGACGACCGCCAAGCCGATACCCTGCCCCGGATGCTGACGGTCCAGCCGCTCGCCCCTTTGCAGAATTCGCGCACGCTGATCAGGCGGCACACCCGGGCCGTCATCTTCAATGCACAGCTCAGTACCTTCGAGGTTTTCCACCAGGCTGATGCGCACTTCACTCAGGCACAGGCGATAGGCGTTTTCCAGCAGGTTGCCGAGCATTTCCAGCAAGGCGCCCTTCTCGATCGGCACGTCACATTCGGGCGGCAACTCGAAGGTCACGGTCACGCGCTTGTCGCGGTAAACCTTATCCAGCGTGTCACACAGGCTTTGCAGCACCGGTTCGAGGCGCACCTGGTGACGCACCAGGCCGCTTTTGCGCAGGCTGGCGCGCTGCAGCTGGTAGCCGATCTGCTGGCTCATGCGTTCGATCTGTGATTGCAGCACCCAGGCCTGGCCGCGCTCTTCCGGGCGTTGGGCCATGTCTTCACTCACGCCCTGCAACACCGCCAGCGGGGTTTTCAGGCTGTGGGCCAGGTCGTCGAGGGAGTCGCGGTAGCGCGCCCGTTGCTCGCGCTCGCTGTGCAGCAAACGGTTGAGCGAGCCAGTCAGGCGCAGCAGTTCGCGCGGGTGTTCTTCGGTGAGGCTTTCGCGGGTGCCACCTTCGATCTGGTCAAGCTCCTGGCTCAGGCGCCGCAAGGCTTGCAAGCCCCAGGTCAGGCCCAGCCACAACAGCGTCAGCAATACCAGCAAGGCTGCGCCGAAGCCGAGGTAGAGGTTTTCCTGCAGGCCTTCGAGGGTCAATTGGTATTCGCGCACCGGTTGCAGCGCGACGATACTGAACGCCGCGCTCTTGCCGCCCAGCAGCTTGACCTCGACGTCATACACGAAGAACTCTTGGCCATTGGCTTCGCGAATTCGCGCAAATTCATTACCGCGCCCGTCGTAGCGCGGCTTGTAGTTGATGTTTTCTTCCTGGGTCGCCCGCGAGCGCCACACCAGATGGCCCTCACGGTCGTAGATGTAACCGAGCAGGCGACTGTCAGTGAGGTTGAAGCGTTCGTCCGGCAACTGCGCCGGCATCAGCAGGCGGTTGTTTTCGACCCGCGCAGCGGAAATCAGCGTGGTGACGTCCGAGGCCAGGCGCTGCTCGATGGAATCCTGCAGCGCCAGGCTGAACGCGCCTTGCATGGCGGGCAACAAGCCCAGCATAAACAGCACGGCCAGGGTGGTGGCCGCGAGCATCAAGCGCACACGTAGCGAGCGAATCAACGGCAGCGCTCATTGAACAGGTAGCCCAGGCCACGCACGGTGTCGATCGGTTTGAACCCGGCCGGGCCTTCCAGCTTGCGGCGCAGACGCCCCACCAATACTTCGATCACGTTCGGATCACGCTCGTCGTCATCGGGGTAGAGCTGCTCCATCAAGCGGTCTTTGGCGACCACCTGCTGATGGTGACGCATCAGGTATTCGAGAATCCGGTACTCGTAGGCCGTCAGCGCCAGCGGTTGCTCATCCAGCGAGGCTTGCTTGCGATTGAGGTCCAGCAGCAAAGGCCCGGCGACGATAGTCGATTGGGTGAACCCGCTGGAGCGGCGCAGCAAGGCGTTCATCCGCGCCTCCAGCTCTTCGAACTGGAACGGCTTGACCACGTAATCGTCGGCACCGGCAGCCAGGCCTTCGACCTTGTCTTGCCAGTTGCCGCGCGCGGTGAGGATCAGGATCGGGAAAGTCTTGGCCTGGCTGCGCAGTTGGCGAATCAGGTCCAGGCCGCCCATGCCGGGCAGGCCCAGGTCGATAATCGCCAGGTCATGGTTGAATTGGCCGGTCTGGTACAGGGCTTCCTCGGCATTGGCCACGGCTTCGACCACATGGCCGCTGTCGGTCAGGCGGGTGAACAGGTGATGGCGCAACAACGCCTCATCTTCCACGACCAGCAATTTCATAAGGCTCTCCAAGGCGATTCAACTGTCCGACAGGGGGATATCATAGCGGCCCTGCAAGTCTTGCGGGCGCAGTTTAATGCCATTGTATTGGCCCGTCAGGTGTTCGTAGCCAGTACGGTAGGCCGGTTGCGGCAGGGTCATGCCCAAAGACTGGCCCCACGGCGCGGTGTGGCCGCCCACTTCTTCGAAGCTCACACGTTGGATCAGGTTACTGGATTTCTTGGTTTTCTCGCTGCCGAAAGCGGCAAAAGCACCGTCCGAAGCCTGAACCCCAGCGGTGGCGCCGAGCATGCTTAAGGCCAGAATCAGCTTTTTGATCGCAGTCATGGGGCTTACCTCTACGCGTTTTGGCTGTTGAAGCCAGACTACGCAGGCGCCCCTGAACTCCCCCTGAACGGGCTCTGAACCGGGCCTGAACCGTTACGGGCTATCCACCGGCGCGCCAACTGACGCAAAATACCGCGCATGACGCCTCTACCCGCTTGCTGCACTCCGCTCGATGCCCATTGGCCACTGCCCATCCCTCTGCCGGGCACGGTGTTCTTGAGCACGCGATTCGACCCGGCCTTGCTGCTCGCCGATGACTTCCAGCGCAGCGCCGTGCCGCCGCCCGCCAGCATCCAGCGCTCAGTGGCCAAGCGCCAGGCGGAGTTCCTGGCGGGTCGCCTGTGCGCCCGCGCAGCGCTGCAACAGCTTGACCAACTGGATTGCGTTCCCGCCATCGGCGACGACCGTGCGCCGGTGTGGCCTGGGCATATCAGCGGCTCCATTACCCACAGCACCGGGCACGCGGCGGCCATTGTCGGGCACAAAGCGCAATGGCGCGGTTTGGGGATGGACCTTGAAAATCTGCTGTCACTGGAGCGAGCCGAACGTTTGGCTGGGGAGATTCTAACGGCCGACGAATTGCAGCGCATGGCATTAGTGCCGCGCGAACAGTTGGCCTTGCTGGTGACGCTGACGTTTTCGCTCAAGGAGAGCCTGTTCAAGGCGCTGTATCCGATTGTGCACAAGCGCTTCTACTTTGAGCATGCCGAGGTACTTGAGTGGTCGCAGGCCGGGCATGTGCGGTTGCGGTTGCTGACGGATCTGTCGGCAGAGTGGTGTGATGGCAAGGAGCTGGAGGGGCAATTTGCGGTGGAGGGGGATCAGTTGTTGAGCCTGGTGGCCGTCAGCGCCTGATAGATCGCTATCGCGGGCAAGCCCGGCTCCCACCTTTGATGTGCGAATACATTCAAAATGTGGGAGCTGGCTTGCCTGCGATGGCGGTCTCAAGTCTTATCTTGATCCCTTGGCCAACTCAGACTAAAGCACGCCCCACCAAGATTGTTGCTCTTGCTGATCAACGCCCGCCCGCCGTGCCAATAAATAATCCGCCGCACTATCGACAAGCCCAGGCCATGCCCGCCTGAAGCTCGCGTGCGACTGTCGTCCAGCCGCAAAAACGGCGTGAAGATCCGCTCCCAGGCGCTTTCCGGCACGCCTGGCCCGTCATCTTCCACATCGATGCGGCAGCGCACCTGCCCCACCTGATAACTGATCAACACTTGGCCCTGGGCATGGCGCATGGCATTGCCCACCAGGTTTTGCAGGGCACGGTGCAGGTAGCGCGGCTCGGCATCGACCCAGGCGTGATCCCAATGCGCCGAGGACAGGCAGATACCCCGGGTGACACTGACCTGCGGGCGCAATGGCGATAATTCGCCGATCACCTGATCGAGCAAGGCATCGAGGTCGACCCGCTGGAAATTCAGCTCCGGCGCACCTTGCTCCAGGCGGGCGTAGGTGAGCATTTCGTCGACCAGGCCGTCGAGGTCCTGGATATCGCTGTCCATGCCTTCCATATATTTACGCCGCGCCTCTGGGGTGGCGGCGTCGCCGATCATCTCCAGGCCGAAACGCAAGCGCGCCACCGGGGTGCGCAATTCGTGGGAGACGGCGCGCACCAGCTCGCGCTGGATCGCCAGCAATTGCTGCAAGTGCTCGGCCATGCCATTGAAGGCGGCGGCCAAACGCCCTACCGAATCGGCGCCACGCGCCGGTACGCGCACTTCCAGGTTGCCTTTGGCAATGCGCGTGGCCGCCGCCTCCAGGCCTTTGAGGCGGCGCTCAAGCTGGCGCACCAATAAATAGACGATCAAGCCGATCAGCGTGAGGCTGATCAACGCGATCAGGATCAGCCACTGCGGCGGGTACGGGTTCATTTGATACAGCGGGCCGATTTCCAGCACCCACGGCGTGCCGACCATGCCGGCGAATACGCGGATGGAGTCACCGCCCTTGCCCAGGGCCATTACCGTATCGCCCTCTGCGACGCGGCGGCGTTGGTCGTCATCCATATCGGCCTGATCCAGCGTCATCAAGTGCATCTCAAAACCAAAGCCCTTGGCCTCTTTTATGTCCGCCAGGCGTTGCGGCTGCTCGGCCACCGGGAAACGCACCAGTTCATCCGCCAGCAGGTAAATCGTCGCACGTGCCAGTTGCTCGCTGATCTGCTGCACTTCACCGGTGAGCACAAGCTGCGACTGTTCACTGACCAGGCGCAGCACGCGCGCGGCATGCGGGCCGGTCTGCTCCACCAGCACCTGGCCACGTTGCAGGCGATTGCGCTGGGTCAGGTCCAACTGCGCGTCCGCCAAGGGACGCAGTTCCAGGGGAATGCCGAGCAAGCGCTCCCACACCGCCAGGGCGCGCTGGCGCTCGATTGCGCTCATCGGTTGCAGGTTGTCGCCCATCAGCGCAAAGGTGCCGTGGGCCAGGCGCTCACGGTACTGGCCGCTGCGCACTTCGTTGAGCAGGTGCAGGGCCAGCACGCCGAGCAACGCCACCAGGATTAGCGCCGCGCACATGCCGCCGTAGATGCGCAGGAAGATCGAGTTCACAGCGACATGTCGGCGGCAGCTTCGGGGACGAACAAGTAGCCTTTGCTGCGAATGGTCTTGATCAGCCGCGGGTGAATCGGGTCGTCGCCGATCTTGGGCCGAATACGCGAGATGCGCACATCAATGGAGCGGTCCTGGCCGTCGTAGCCAATCCCGCGCAAGGCGATAAAGATTTCTTCGCGGGACAGGATGCGCCCGGCATTCGCCACCAGCAGCCACAGCAGGTCGAACTCGGCACTGGTCAGTTCGATGCTGCCCTCATGCAGCCAGGCTTCGCGCAGGGCGTTGTCCACCACCAGCGGGCCGAATTGCAGGCGCCGCTGGTTTTCCACGGCGGCGGGTATTGCCGGCTCGCTGCGCCGCAACAATGCCTGGATACGCGCCAGCAACAAGCGCGGGCGCACGGGTTTGCACACATAGTCGTCGGCGCCCATGTCCAGGCCCTGTACCTGATCCATGTCGTCGGTGCGGGCGGTGAGCATCAGAATCACGCCGTCATAGCGCTCACGCACTTTGCGGCAGATGCTCAGGCCGTCTTCGCCGGGCAGCATCAGGTCGAGGATCACCAGGTCCGGTTGTTCGGCGATGATGCGCGCCGCCGCCTGGGCGCCGTCGCTTTCCACTGACACCTGCAAGCCGTTGCTCTGCAGGTAGTCACGGGTCAACTCGGCCAATCGCTCGTCGTCCTCGACGATCAATATCTGCCAGGCTTCTTGCTCCATGCGCTACCTCGGTTCTCATTATTGTCATGTGCAGCAAACACACTGCTGCCTCTATATGCAGGCCGATTGTAGCCATGGGCCAGCCCTCAAACACAAGCCGGGAAATCCATTCGGTGATCGCGTTTTTTTGTGATAGGGTTCGCGCCCTCAAAAAACCAACAGACGGTTTTTGCGTTGGAATATTCGGTGACAAACGGCGTAATCCAGCAGTACTGCGGCCTACACGGGCGTTCCACGTTTCATACACATTTTACCCACAGCGTTATCCACAGGTAGTGCGTTGCTAAGCCCCCCAAAACGCATTATCTTGTACCTCGGCGCTAAAAAAACCCTACATGTAGGGTTTTAAGCGAAAAACCAAACACAAATCAGACAAGAAACTCAAGCGCTTTCTTGCTCCTGTTTGGTTGAACCAAAGCATTTTTTAAAAGCCCAAACCGCGCACGCGGATGGCAACCGTTTTCCCCGCCCAATTGGCAGAAAACGGTACGGGTGTTGCAGTGCTTGCAGCGAGCAACTGTCACCCACCAGGAATACGGCCAAGGGCTCTTTCAAGCCCCGAACCGAAGACTTCGGCATGGAAGCGGCGCGAATAGCTCCCTTCCTCCTGTCCCGAAGTTGTTATGCCAGGCCCAGGCCTGTTGTAAGTGCTTCAGGACGGAACGGTGGGCACCGTGATGGTGCCCAAATAAATATAGAATGTGGAGACAACCCCCCATGCAAACCGACACAACTCGCGAGAACCCGCAGGGCTCCGTGCCGCAGGCCGCTGATTCGAACCTGGATCTGTCCGCCACCGCACCTGGCCAACTGCGTGTGATCAAGCGTAACGGCACTGTCGTTCCTTACACCGATGACAAAATCACCGTCGCCATCACCAAAGCGTTTCTTGCAGTTGAAGGCGGCACCGCTGCTGCCTCGTCGCGCATCCACGACACCGTTGCCCGTCTGACCGAACAAGTCACCGCGACCTTCAAGCGTCGCATGCCCTCGGGCGGCACCATCCACATCGAAGAAATCCAGGACCAGGTCGAACTGGCCCTGATGCGTGCCGGCGAGCAGAAAGTGGCGCGCGACTACGTGATCTACCGTGATGCCCGTTCCAAGGAACGCGCCGTGCGCTCCCCGGCTGAAGAAGCAGCCGTGCAAGCTCACCCGTCGATCCGCATCACCCTGGCCGACGGCAGCTTTGCGCCGCTGGACCTGGGCCGCCTGAACACCATCATCACCGAGGCCTGCGAAGGCCTGGAAGAAGTCGACGGTGACCTGATCCAGCGCGAAACCCTGAAAAACCTGTACGACGGCGTGGCCCTGACCGACGTCAATACCGCCCTGGTGATGACCGCCCGTACGCTGGTTGAGCGTGAGCCGAACTACTCGTTCGTGACCGCGCGCCTGCTGATGGACACCCTGCGCGCCGAAGGCCTGGGCTTCCTGGGCGTGGCCGACAGCGCCACCCACCACGAGATGGCTGACCTGTACGCCAAGGCCCTGCCGGCCTACATCGCCAAGGGTATCGAATTCGAATTGCTGAACCCGATCCTGGCCACCTTCGACCTGGAAAAACTCGGCAAGGCGATCAACCACGAGCGCGACCAGCAGTTCACCTACCTGGGCCTGCAAACCCTGTACGACCGTTACTTCATCCACAAGGACGGTATCCGCTTCGAACTGCCGCAAGTGTTCTTCATGCGCGTGGCCATGGGCCTGGCGATTGAAGAGAAGCACAAAGAAGACCGCGCCATCGAGTTCTACAACCTGTTGTCGTCCTTCGACTACATGTCGTCGACCCCAACCCTGTTCAACGCCGGCACCCTGCGTCCACAGCTGTCGAGCTGCTACCTGACTACCGTGCCGGATGACCTGTCGGGCATCTACCACGCGATCCACGACAACGCCATGCTGTCCAAATTCGCTGGCGGCCTGGGCAACGACTGGACGCCGGTGCGTGCCTTGGGTTCGTACATCAAGGGCACCAACGGCAAATCCCAGGGCGTTGTACCGTTCCTGAAAGTAGTGAACGACACCGCCGTTGCCGTTAACCAGGGTGGCAAGCGCAAAGGCGCTGTGTGTGCCTACCTGGAAACCTGGCACATGGACATTGAAGAGTTCATCGAGCTGCGCAAGAACACTGGTGATGATCGTCGTCGTACCCACGACATGAACACTGCCAACTGGATCCCTGACCTGTTCATGAAGCGTGTCTTCGATGACGGCCAGTGGACCCTGTTCTCGCCATCCGAAGTGCCGGACCTGCACGACCTGACCGGCAAGGCCTTCGAAGAGCGTTACGAGTACTACGAAGCCCTGTCCCAATACCCAGGCAAGATCAAGCTGTTCAAGACCATCCAGGCCAAAGACCTGTGGCGCAAAATGCTGTCCATGCTGTTTGAAACCGGCCACCCATGGCTGACCTTCAAAGACCCGTGCAACCTGCGCAGCCCGCAGCAGCACGTGGGCGTGGTCCACAGCTCGAACCTGTGCACCGAGATCACCTTGAACACCAACAAGGACGAGATCGCCGTTTGCAACCTGGGCTCGATCAACCTGCCGAACCACATCGTCAACGGCAAGCTGGACACCGCCAAGCTGGAACGCACCGTCAACACCGCCGTACGCATGCTCGATAACGTGATCGACATCAACTACTACTCGGTGCCACAGGCGCAGAACTCCAACTTCAAGCACCGCCCAGTCGGCCTTGGCATCATGGGCTTCCAGGACGCTTTGTACCTGCAGCACATTCCTTACGGTTCGGACGCTGCGGTCGAGTTCGCCGACAAGTCCATGGAAGCGGTCAGCTACTACGCGATCCAGGCTTCCTGCGACCTGGCCGACGAGCGCGGCGCCTACGAGACGTTCCAGGGTTCGCTGTGGTCCAAAGGCATCCTGCCGCTGGATTCGCAACAGATCCTGATCGAGCAGCGTGGCCAGAAGTACATCGACGTTGACCTGAACGAATCCCTGGACTGGGCGCCGGTACGTGCCCGTGTGCAGAAAGGTATTCGTAACTCCAACATCATGGCCATCGCACCGACCGCCACCATCGCCAACATCACTGGCGTGTCGCAGTCGATCGAACCGACCTACCAGAACCTGTATGTGAAATCGAACCTGTCGGGCGAATTCACCGTGATCAACCCGTATCTGGTTCGCGACCTCAAGGCTCGCGGCCTGTGGGACTCGGTCATGATCAACGACCTGAAGTACTACGACGGTTCGGTACAGCAGATCGAGCGCATCCCGCAAGAACTCAAAGAGCTCTACGCGACAGCCTTCGAAGTGGACACCAAGTGGATCGTTGACGCCGCCAGCCGCCGTCAGAAGTGGATCGACCAGGCCCAGTCGCTGAACCTGTACATCGCCGGCGCATCGGGCAAGAAGCTCGACGTGACCTACCGCATGGCTTGGTACCGTGGTCTGAAAACCACTTACTACCTCCGTGCCCTGGCCGCGACCAGCACCGAGAAGTCGACCATCAACACCGGTAAGCTCAACGCTGTTTCCAGCGGCAACCACGGTGATGATTCGGTGCTGGCTGCTCCAGCCGGCCCGGCGCCAGTGCCAAAGGCTTGCGCGATTGATGAGCCGGATTGCGAAGCTTGCCAATAAGCTGAGTGAGTCCTGGGCTTGAACGCCCAGGATGTAAAAAACCGATAAACCTGGCTGCATTTGGGTTTATCGGTTTTTTTTTGCTACGTGAATGCGTAGGCGCTGCCTTCCCGGGGCCCGCCGCCGCGTCCACCCCACAATTCTACGCGCCCGCCAATCACCGCCATTGAGTGGCCGCCATAACCCACAACCCCCAGCCTGCCCCTTGCCAGCTCAGAACTCGTAGACTTCTCGTAGTGGTCTTTCAGCCCAAGCCGGTCCAGCGCCTCACAACCCACTTCGCCATTGTTTATACTTTGCATCGCATGAGCGAAACTCTGTTTTGCAGCATTGGGGTTTTTGTCATCGTAGCCATTGCCTTCCATTTGAGCCCGCTTGGCGCTCGCGGCATACATGAAGTTTGCGTGGGTAATCGTGCCCGGGTTATCGCCCTTGAACTGCGCGTAAGCGGCTGCATGCCTTAACTCACCCCTAGACAAAGTAAGCTTGAAACCGTCTCGCATTTCTACGTAGTAACCCTCTGCCGTCTCTTTCACCTCCTTGAAGACGTCGGTAGGTTTTTCACCAAACTTCATCATCGCGCCCTTTATCGCGGCAACGGTGACGCAATTGCCGTCAGGGCCTTGGCTGAACCCACTCCAGATATTGTCCGGCTTTTTACCTGGGTTGCTTTCATCTGGCTTGTAGTTGAAATGCTTGGAGCCCTCGGTAGTCGGCAGATTACTCATGGGTTCGCTACCGCCGAAATCCTTCGGGTTTACCTTGCTGCCACCACCACCACCACCACCACCACCACCACCACCACCAGAATTGGGTGACGGTCCAGGATCGGGCGCTGGAGACGGCTCATCTGCAAATAAATCCGGAAACAGCCTCTTCAACAACGCGAGAAAATCGGTGGACGCCTCCTTCTTCAACTGCTCAAGGATCTCCTTGAACTTCTCGTCCCCCAGCTCTTTGCGCTTTTCATTGAGCTTGTCCCGCAAGTCCTGGGCGGTTTGGTTTTTGTTGCCCTTTTCGGCTTCATCAAGCGCTTTGAGCAGTTGGGTGACGGTTTTTTTATCGGCCTCTACGTCACCCTTTTTTTCCTCTGAACGGCTAACGCGCCACAGGTTCGGCCCTGTGCCGCCCTGGTCATAACGCACACCTCCAGCCCCATGACCAGACATCGACGAATCCCACATACCCATCCCCCGAAAGAACCAACACCTCTGAGTCCGATAAGTGGAAAGAACGGCGTAGTCAGTTCCAGCAAAAGCACGTCGGGTGGGAATCGAGCGCTGGGTGGGAATTATTTCGAGCCAAATTACACGCAAAAAAAAGCCCCTCGTTTGAGGGGCTTTCATCTGCAGCCGCGTCAGGCCAAACGCATCAGGTCATCTGAATGATGGTCTGCATGATGGTGCTCTGGGTGGAGATGGTCTTGGCGTTCGCCTGGTAGTTGCTCTGGGCCTTGATCAGGTCCACCAGCTCATTGGTCAGGTTGACGTTGGAGTTCTCCAGGGACTTGGACACGATCGAACCCAAAGTACCGGATTGCGGGGCGTCGTAACCCGGCTGGCCCGAGGCGAAGGTCTCTTTCCAGGTGGTGCCACCCGACGGTTGCAGGCCCTGTTCGTTATTGAAGCTGGCCAGGGAGAGCTGACCAATGGCCTTGCTCTGCTGGTTACTGAAGGTGGCGAACAGCACGCCGTTACCGTCGATGTTCAAGCCGGTGATCTGGCCGGTGGCGTAGCCATCGGTGACCGGTGGGTTACGGTAGGTGGCCGAGTTGTACTGGGTGATGTTGCCCATGTTGATGGCGATGCCACCAGGGTTGGCATTCGCACCGTTTTTGGTCCACACACCATTGGTCACTGTGCCGGGCACCCAGCCGCTCAGCTGCAAGGTGGTGCTGGAAGTGGTGCCGGTAACAATCCCGGTGAGCTTGCCCGAGCCGTCAAAGCTCAGCGTCGATGCCACCGGTGGCGTCGAGCCTGTGCCGGTCGGCGCCGAACCATCAGGGTTACGGCCGTCGATCAGAGTGTAAGACTTCCAGGTGTTGGAGTCGGTTTTGACCAGGTACTGCACCATCGGGTGCGCGTTGCCTTGGGTGTCGTACAACGTGGTGTTGTACTGGGTGCTGAACGAGCTGGATTCGGTTGGATCGAACGGGTGGGCCGTCTGGTCGATTACCGGCGAAGACGAGTTCAGGTTACTGGTGGAGTCCACCTTGGTGGATGCCTTGGGCGGCAGGTTCGACAGGTTCAATTGCAGGTCGGTCAGCGCGCCCTTGATGATGTTTCCATCTGCGTCCGCTGCGTAGCCTTGCAGGCGCGAGGTGCCGGTGTTGTTGGTGATGTAGCCGTCTTTGTCCGAACGGAAGGTGCCGCTGCGGGTGTATTCCAGCGAACCATCACTGCCCTTCTGCACGAAGAAGCCGCCGCCCTGGATCGCCATGTCCAGCAAGCCGCCGGTGTTGTTGACATCACCTTGGGTGAACTGCTGGGAGACTGCCGCCAGGTTCACGCCGCTGCCGACACTGTTCTGGCCAGTGCCCAGTTTGGACGCTGCATAGATGTCGGAAAATTCCGCACGGGACGATTTGAAACCCGTGGTCGCAACGTTGGCAATGTTGTTGCCGGTCACGTCCAGTTGTTTGTTGGCCGCATAGAGGCCGCTAAGGCCGATGTTAAAAGACATGTTTCTCTCCTTCTGCCGTATTTAGCCGGCTCTATGTACCGATAGTCTGGATTTGCGACAGCTTGACGCTGCCCATGCCGCCTGCAAGGTTGAGCAGCATTTCGCCGCCGGTCTTGCTCAGCGTCACGCTGGTCACCGTTGCCGGCAGCGACGTCAACAGGGCAACCGAGTCGCCTTTGTCATTCTTGGTGCTGGCCGCAAAGGTATAAGTGCCGGCGGGGGCGACTTCACCTTTGTCGTTCTTGCCATCCCAAATAAAGCTGGAATCACCGGCGCTTTGGGCGCCCATGTCGATGGTGCGTACCACGTTGCCGTCTTTGTCGGTGATTTTCACCGAGACATTGCCCGTCGCTGCCGTCACTGCCACCGAGCCGGTCATGCTTTTGCTGGTATCAACCATGGCTTTGTCGGTCTGGGTAATGATCGACCGACCGACCAGCGACGACGCCTGCAGCGCCTGCGAAGAGCTGAAATTGCTGGAGATCGCATTCACCGAGTCGTTCAGGGTGTTGATGCCTTCCAGGCTGCTGAACTGTGCCAACTGGGCCACAAAAGCACCGTTGTCCTGAGGCGACAGCGGGTTCTGGTTTTTCAGCTGGGTCACCAGCAGTTGCAGGAACGCATCCTTGCCCAGCGCCTGGTTGCCCGTGGCCGCCTTGGCGGCACTATCGAGGCCGCTGTTGTCTGTGGCGGTCTTGACCTTACTGTTGAACAGGTCCTGAACCGCCGTGTTGGGTGTAGAAGTGGTATCAACAATGGCCATTATTTGGCGCCCCTTATCACTGACCCAGGGTCAGGACCTTCTGCATCATGGTTTTGGCGGTGTTCATCATTTCCGCGTTGGTCTGGAACGAGCGGCTGGCGGAAATCATGTCAGCCATTTCCTCGACCACGTTGACGTTGGGGTAGTACACGTAACCCTTTTCGTTCGCGGCCGGGTGGTTAGGCTCGTAGCGGGCTTCCAGGTTGCTCTGGTCTTCGACTACACCGAGCACCTGCACACCTTGGCCGGCAGCGTCCTGGTTCTGGAACAGCGAATCGCCGCTGCCGCTTTGGCCGGCCTGGCCGCCCTGGAACATGGTGGCGAACACCGGGTGACGGGCGCGGTAAGTCTGGTCAATGCTCGAAGACACGGTCTCGGCGTTGGCGATGTTACTGGCGACGGTGTTCAAACGCGTGGTCTGCGCGCTCATGCCACTGCCGGCAATATTGAAAACACTGGCGAGGGACATGGCTTACTCTCCACGCAGGGCTGACATCAGCCCTTTGAATTTGCTGTTAAGCAGGGTGAAGCTGGCCTGAAAGTTCACCGAGTTCTCGGCGTAGGCCGATTGCTCCAACTGGGCGTCGACCGTGTTCTGATCGATCGACGGCTGCATCGGCGTGCGATACAGCAGCGACTCGTCACCATTGCCCAGGCCTTGCGCTTCGATATGACGGCTATTGGTCATGTTCAGGGCGAAGGTGCCGTTCTTGGTCTTGTCCTGCTGCGCGGCAAGCACGGCGGAGAAGTCCAGGTCCCGAGCCTTGTAGTTCGGGGTGTCGGCGTTGGCAATGTTGTTGGCCAGGACTTCGGCACGCTGGGCGCGGAAGCCCAGGGCTTGTTCGTGGATACCGAGCGCTTTATCGAAGCTGATGCTCATGGCGGAAACCTTTAGGCTGACCTGCTGTTCGTAACTGGGTTATAGCAAGGCGCATGCCAATTCGCTGAAGGCCCGTATTACAACGGTTTGCGCCAGTTTTTCCGGCGGCAATGCCAGAAAAGCGGCAATGGGCTTCCGCGTGGCGCCAGTAAAGCGGCAACAGCGGTTGCCGCTTTTACAGCCGGTGGCAATTCTTCAACAGGCTGCCCAGTGCGCAAAACACCTTAACCGCTCGTCTGCACTGTCATTTCTGACAGTTGTTGCGCCCACCCCTTTGCGCGCCTCATCGGGTAACCCCTACAGGCGTAAAGCAGAGGCACACCATGTTGACTATTCCACCCCTCAGATTCGTCCTGCAAGACAGAACACAACCCATTCCAAACCTGAAAACCAGCCTGATCGTGGGTGATGTAGTTGAGTTGCTCTGTGATTTCGCCGTGCAACGGTTGGACTTTGTAAACGTGTACATGATCAGCTCGGTCGTCGGTGGCTCATACAATCTGAGCTTCGAGGTGGGACATGACGCCCCATCAATCAAGATTTACTTTCCAAAAGACGTGGTTGTTGCCAACTCAGGCAATAATGTTCAGTTACTGTTGCGCCTCCGGCGTGGCATGTCCTACCCAGCGCCAGATGCAACCATATCCATCGACGCGGGGGGCATTGTTGTGCCTGTTCCTGGCACAGTGTGGGATTTCGCCGATGGCACGTTCCAAGGCTGGGTACCTCAATCAGTTTATGTAGGCGGGGTGCTGCACGTCGTCAACCACAGCGTGACCGTTGACCTGCCCAGCAGCCAGGTAACCAGGGCTCACATCATCACTCGACCCGTATCGGTCGTCGCAGGGCGCACCTACGATTTCAGTTTTGAGGTCCACGGTGGTACAGCCACCGGAGATGGCTCGACACTGTACCTGACGGTTAACGGCAGCCGAATCGGCGCCAACGTACAAAACATAACCAACACATCCACACAAACCGGGACCGGGACATTTACTGCAGGCAGTACCGGCACTGTGCATTTAGGTATTTTCAACGAGACCATCCCCAGCAGGAACCATCTTCTATTCCTGGGCAATATCCGCATGACCCGCAAACCCTGACCACCGCCCATAAAAAACGGGAAGCCTTTGCGAGGCTTCCCGTTTTTTATGCTCAAGCCACCATCACTTGGCCTGATAAATAATCCCAGGGCTGCATTGCACCATCTGGTAATGGTCCGGTAGCCCGTTGAGCGCTTCGGACGCGCCAAGAAACAGGTAGCCCCCGCGCTTGAGCGTACCGTGAATGCGCAACAGGATGTCTTTCTTCACCTCTGCCGAGAAGTAGATCAATACATTGCGGCAGAACACCATGTCGAACTTGCCCAGGCTGGCATAGCTGTCGAGCAGGTTGAACGAGCGAAATTCCACCCGGCTCTTGATCGGCGCCTTGACTGCCCAGCGCCCTGCCCCTTTGGGGTCGAAAAAACGTTGCAGGCGTTCCTGGGACAAACCACGGCCCAGGGCCAGGCTGTCGTACTCGCCGGTCTTGCAGTTGGTGAGCATGGTGCCGGACAGGTCGGTGGCGACAATTTGCGCGCCGGCCTTCAATTGGCCCATGTTCGTGCGCTCGAACTCATCGATGGACATCGAGATCGAGTACGGCTCCTGGCCAGACGAACAGGCGGCCGACCAGATGCGCAAGCGCTGGCCAGGGCTGGCCTTGATGGCCTCCGGCAGTACTTTGTTCTTAAGCACTTCAAAAGGGTAGGTATCACGAAACCACAAGGTTTCGTTGGTGGTCATGGCATCCACCACCATTTCCTTGAGCCCGCTGCGCGGCTGGCCCTGGATGCGCTGGACCAACTCACCCAGGGATTTAATGCCCTGCTGTTCCATCAGTTTGTTGAGACGGCTGGATACCAGGTACTGCTTGTTTTCACCGAGCAATATGCCACAGGCTTTCTCCAGGAAGACCCGGAACTGTTCGAAATCCAAATTACCCGTAGACAATGATACCGCCTCTTAAATCGTGTGACCGCCAAGGGAATGCCCCCTAGCCGTGATCTGCTGCCTTGATCCGGTCGACTACCCGGGATGCCAGGTCATCAGGGCGGAATTTGGCCAGGAAGTCATCGGCACCGACCTTCTTGACCATCGCCTGATTGAAAACACCTGACAATGAAGTATGCAGGATGATATGCAATTTTTGCATGCGTGGGTCGTTACGTATCTCGGCCGTGAGGGTGTAACCGTCCATTTCCGGCATTTCAATGTCGGAGATCATCATCAGGAACTCTTCTTCCGGCTTCTTGCCTTCGTCCACCAGCTTGCGCAGGTAATCCAAAGCCTGTCGACCATCGTTCAGGGCCACCACTTCCACACCGACCGTTTGCAGGCAGCGGCTGACTTGCTTGCGCGCCACCGAAGAGTCGTCCACCGTCAGCACGCGCAGCGACACCGCTTTGTGTGCGGTTTCGGCGTCTACCACGCCAACCGAAATACTTTCAGAGGTGGGTGCGACTTCGGCGAGGATCTTTTCCACGTCGATGATTTCGACCAACTGGTTATCCACCCGCGTCACCGCCGTGAGGTAATGATCGCGCCCGGTGCCCTTGGGCGGTGGATGGATCTCCTCCCAGTTCATATTGACGATGCGCTCCACTGAGCGCACCAGGAAACCCTGGGTCTTGGTGTTGTATTCGGTGATGATCACAAAGGGGTTTTCGCGGTCTTGCAAACCTGCCGAACCGGTGGCCATGGCCAGGTCAAGAATCGGGATGGTCGCGCCTCGAATATTCGCCACGCCGCAGACCACCGGGTTGGATTTGGGCAATATGGTCAGCTTGGGGCACTGCAGCACTTCCCGCACTTTAAACACATTGATGCCGTACAGCTGCTTGCCGTCCAGGCGAAAAAGCAACAGTTCCAGGCGATTCTGCCCTACCAGCTGTGTGCGCTGGTTTACTGAGTCCATTACTCCTGCCATGCCTTGACTCCTACGCTAAAACCTTTGGCTATACCTACAAGGGCAACGACGCTCACCCAACGCTAAACGGCACGAGCTTTGCTATTTATTGGTTTATGAACCTTAAAACGACAGTTTCCCGACGCATCCCACGCTACCGCAGATTGCTCTGCGTCACGATGGCGCTGCTTGCCTTGGGCTCAGGCACCACGGCTCGCGCAGATAATGTCACCTTGCCTGATCTCCTTATCGGCGTCACTCAAGGCTTTCTTGAGTTCACTGTAGAAGATTATCTGGCGACCACTCAGACGCCGGGGCGCTATGAAATCCAGGTCAACCAGTTGGACCCGCGCCTGCGCATGCCCATGTGCGACAAGGAATTGACGGCCAGCCTGGAAAGCCCGGCCCAACCGATCGGCCGTGTGACGGTAAAAGTGCGCTGTGAGGGCGCTTCACCCTGGACCGTGTTCGTGCCGGCGCAGGTCAAACTGTTCCGCGACGTCGTGGTCGTCACGCGCCCGCTCAAACGCACCGGCATTATTGGTTTTGAAGACGTGGCCCTGCGGGAACGCGACATCAGCCTGATCAACCAGGGTTACCTCACCTCCGTGGATCAAGCCATCGGGCAGAAACTGACCCGACCAATGGTCACCGACCAGGTCATTACGCTGGTGCATCTGGAACAGGCTGAAGTGATTCGCAAGGGTGATCAGGTGGTGATTTCCGCCAGCAGCGGTGGGCTGACGGTAAAAATGCCGGGGGAGGCGCTGTCCAACGGCGGGATGAGCGAACAGATTCGGGTCAAGAACCTCAATTCCAACCGTGTGATCAAGGCGCAGGTGACCGCGCCAGGCCAGGTTGAGGTGGCGCTATAGATCACTGGTGTGAAACGCCAGCTTTTCCTACACTGTGCGTGGGATGTCGACCTGTACAGGTTTATTGTCAAACGAGCCTAAAGTTTGTCCGGGTATGGCCGAAAACATGGCAAGCGTCCAAATACCCAGAGGTTTTTTTAACATGGTCATTGATTTCAGTCGTTTAAATAACACCCAGGCTTTGCCGGGCAATACGCGCACCAGCGGGGCAAAGGATGGCGTAGAAGCCAAGTCCCAGCCAGCACCTGCGGCCAAGACAGAACAGGCCAGCGCCAGCCAAAGCGGGGAATCGGTACACCTGAGCAATGAGGCTCAACAGTTGCAGAAGGTCACTGACTCGCTGAGCGATCAACCCGTTGTCAATAAAGCCCGCGTGGCCGAGTTGAAACAGGCAATCGCTGATGGCAGCTATAAAGTCGACAGCAACCGTGTCGCCAGCAAGCTGCTTAACTTCGAAGCCGAGCGCTAGGCAAAGGCCTGCGCAGGGCTTTTGGACGCTTAAAACCCAAGGCCAGCCATGCACCACGACGAACATTTGCTTGAACTGATCATTGATGATCTGGCGCCGACGCAACATTTGCTCGAGCTGCTCAAAGAAGAATCCCTGGCCCTCTACGGCCGGGATATGCGCTTGCTGGAAGAAATCCTGGCGCGTAAACAGTCGCTGATCGTGCTGCTGGAGCAGCATGGCAAGAAGCGCAGCGAAATTCTCATCAGCCTGGGCCTGCCGGCTGACCATGACGGCCTCGCACAACTGGCCAGCCACTCCTCGGTAGGCGATCAGTTGCTGGCGCAGAGCACCGCACTCAATCAATTGCTTGCCCAGTGCCAGGAAACCAACCTGCTCAACGGGCAGTTGATCCAACTGCAGCAGGCTACGACCGCCAACCAGTTGCGTATACTCCACGGCGGAGAGCCTCCGGCTCTTTACAACGCCCAGGGTTCCACCTCGCGCCTGGTCAAGCCAAGCACCCGCAGCCAAGCCTGACACCGGTTTACTGCGCGCCCTATCCAAGGCGCGTTACATGCTGGCAAAATGCCGGTTCTTGCGTGTAGTCGTATTTTGTCTGGAGATGGAAGAACCGTGTTCAACGCCCTTAATGCGGAAGATGCTCCGCAGCCACCCAAGGTGCTCACCACGCCTCTGGAAATCGCCAGCACGTTGCGGATGCTGCAAGAAAGCCATGACCCGCTGATCATTACTTTCCATGAACGCAGCCAGCGGTTTCAAAGCTATCTGGTGGATATCGAGCGGGACAGCAAAACGCTGACCCTGGACGAAATGATCCCCCGCGACGGTGAACGCTACCTGGAGAATGGCGAACCGTTCCGCATCGAAGGCTTCCATGACGGCGTGCGTATCGCCTGGGAAAGCAACGGCACACTGACCATCAGTGAAAAAGGTGGCCACCGCATCTACACCGGCAGCATGCCCGACGAAGTGGTCTACCATCAGCGTCGCAATGCCTTTCGCGCCGCGTTGAAGCTCGCGCAATTGGTCAGCATCGAGCTGGGTGGCGAAAAGCTCAAGGCACCTATCAGTGGCAAGCTGCTGGACATCTCCGCCACCGGCTGCAAGCTGCGCTTTGAAGGCGACATCTCCGATCGCCTGCAACTGGGCCAGGTCTATGACCGCTTTATCGCCGCCCTGCCCTTTGGCAGCATGACCACCTCGGTGGAGCTGCGTTACCTGCACTTCGAAGACAAGATCAACACCACCTTCGCCGGCGTGCGCTTCCACAACATGAGCGGCTTGGTACAGCGCCAGGTTGAACGTTTTGTGTACCAGCTGCAGCGTGAAGCGCGGCGCTTCGACAAAGACGACGACCTTTGAGCTTTAAAGACCGCGTCAATAAAAACGGGCAGATCCTGATGGGATCTGCCCGTTTTTGCTTTCAGGGGCGTGCCCTGCTCAAGTCGTGGGGATGCTCGTCCGGCCCCAGAGGCTCCGGCGGTCCCTCGAAAGGAGGTTCCTCTGCGGGTTGTTGCGGGTCGGCTTCAGGTTCCGGGTCGGGCACCACGGTCTGCATTTGTTCCTGCACCACCGCCTCATCCACCCGTGGGTCGAGGCACGCCACCAGCGGCGAGCTGGACATGCTGTCCGGCATCGCTACGTGGTGCAGCGGCGCATCGTCCACCTGATGCAGGTTGGTCACCGCCTTCGGCCGGATCCGCCATACCAGGATCAACGCACACAGGCTGAAAAACGCATACAGCATGTGGCTGCCGAACAGCTTCATCACCACACCCGCCAACAGCGGCCCAACACTCGCGCCGATGCCGTAAGTCACCAGCAACATGGCCGTCAGCGACACCCGGCGATCACCTTCCACATGGTCATTGGAGAACGCCACCGCCAAGGGATACAGACAGAACTGCACCAGCGAGCACAAGAACCCAGCCACGAACAGCACTTCCAGCGGCACGTGGGTCATCACGGCCAACGGCAACGCCGCTACTGCCAGGCACAAGGCAAAGCAGCGAATCAGCAAGGCGCGATCATAACGGTCCGACAACCAGCCCAATGGCCACTGCACCAACAGGCCGGCAAAAATGCAGCTACCCATAAACAGACCGACCTGCTCAGTACTCAAACCTTGCTGCGAGGCATACAGCGGCGCCAGGCCGTAGAAAGAGCCGACTATGAGCCCCGCCCCCAGTACCGTGCTGAGCGACTGCGGCACACGCTTGATAAAGAAGCGCGGCTCCATAGGCGCAGGATGCAGCGGCGCCGGGTGAATGCGTCGGGTCATGGCCACCGGCACCAGGCACAAGGCAAAACACAGCGCCACGAGCATGAGCAATTCAAGGCCAAGCTGCGGGTGCATGACCAGGATCAACTGACCCAATACCAACCCGAGGTAGGAGGCGATCATGTAGCCGCTGAACACCACGCCACGTTGCTTGGCGTCCGCCTGCTCATTGAGCCAGCTTTCGATAACCATGTACTGGCACATCATCCCCAGGCCTACGATCATCCGCAGCACAATCCAGGCCGGCAGCCAGTTGATGAGGCCATGGCCCAACACCGCCGCGCCGACAATCCCGGCACAGGTGGCATACGCGCGAATATGCCCGACGCGGGCAATCAAGCGATGCCCGATCTTGCCGCCCAGCACCAGGCCGAAGTAGTTGGCCGCCATCAGCGCACCCACCCACAGGCTGTCGACGTGGTCGGCTGCAAGGCGCAAGGCCAGGTAAGTGCTGAGCAGGCCGGACCCGATCAACATCATCAAGGAGGCGAAATAAAGGGCTCGAAAAGATTTCCAGATTTGGCGCATCGGCGTTCCGAGCGGCTCCTTGCAGTGAGGGACAGGGCTATCAGCATGATAGTCCGGGGTTGCCGGGAGCGGACAGACGCAGCGGGCCGTTTTCCGGGGAATATTTTGCTTAATCGTTCAGACGCTGCCTGGCCGCACGCAAGGTACATATGCAACGTACAAAAGCGACGAGAAACACACTGCGCACCTGCTGTGAACCCTGACAGGCGGCAAGGTTCGACCGACGTTGCAGGCAAGCACGAAAAAGCCCTGCCAGGACAACCTGTGCAGGGCTTTTGAAGATGGTGTCCCAGGGCCGGTTCGAACGGCCAACCTTCCCCTTAGGAGGGGGATGCTCTATCCAATTGAGCTACTGGGACAAATGACAGCCATCGGGCACGGGGCACAGCGACGGACGGCGTGCATGTTAACGGCCGAGGTGGGTTTTGTCATGTCGTCCGTGGGCTTTTTGAGTGTAGGCCGATCCTTGTTCCGCCGAGGCCCGCTTTGCCTAGCAACGACGGGGCTTGAGCGCCGTCGTGCAAAATGCATTACCCCAAAAAGCCATCATTGCAAATTGCAACCCGGCGGTGCTTTAAAGTAGACTCAAGCCATTGATTTTAATGAAATAATAGATTGGCACGGGACCTGCAATACTTCTCCTACAAACCCATTCAGCCACGGCGTTTAGCGGAGAACATGACCATGAACAGTGCCCTTCTGTTAGCCCTCAACACCATAGCCTTGGCTGCACTGGTGATGTTTCATTTCCAATCCACCGGCAGTAATGATCCTGCGCAACTCAGCCAGGCCGTGCCGCACCATCTGCAACAACGCCCGCAATTGGCGGTGATGACGCCTAACGCGCAATCGCCGGTACGCCTGACCCAGGGCACCCAGACTGCACCGGCATCCGAACATTGGGTTTTCTAAGGACGCCTTTCATGAGCAAATCCGCCTGGCTATTTTTGTGCCTGACTGTCGTCACTGCCGTGTTGGGCCTGGGCGTCACTTCTGAAGAGGGGCAAACCGCTGCAATGGTTGCTGCCGGCGTGTTTACGAGCCTGCTTCTGCTGACGCTTTTCATGGGCCGCAAAATCAAATTCGACCCTGTTCTACGCTGACCCCTGCGCTGCACCTCCTCCCTCGACCTTATGTCGCCCCGCACTAGCAAATCGGCAAATTGCCACTAGTCTTAAAAATAAGGGCAAAAGGCCACTTTGCTTTAGGATGTGCGGCCTCAACCCCCTGTGCGGGCCAAGACTTACGGGAAGTTCCCTTGAGGAATGACGCGTTGAAAAGTTTTCCAACCAGTCCGCAAAAATACAAATCAGTGCTGGCATTACGCCTTTAGGCAGTTCAATATTTGTCACAGAATTGACGCCAAGGAACTGTCAAATCTGAGGCATGATGCGGCCTCTTTGCAATTCGGGTTGAACTTTGGTCGTGAGCCTTGTCTTAACACTCATCTTGCGGCCAATTCCAAAAACCGCTCCCCTGAACTAACCGGTTAAATATATGCGCCCATTGAAACAGGCAATTTATTCCAGCCGTACGGCTGACAAGTTCGTCGTACGTCTGCCAGACGGAATGCGGGAACGCATTGCCGAGGTGGCTCGCAATCATCACCGCAGCATGAACTCCGAAATCATCGCGCGCCTGGAGCAAAGCCTTATTCAGGAAGGTGCGTTGGGCGAAGAGTTGAGCATGCGCCTGGACAGCCCTGAGCTGTCACTGCACGAACGCGAACTGCTGCAGCGTTTTCGTCAGCTCTCCCACCGCCAGCAAAATGCTCTCGTCTCGCTTATCGCGCACGACGTTGAGGCGGCCGCAGAAGCCAATTGATCTGCAACTGAAAGCCGAAGCCAGCGCTATGCTGGCTTTTTTTTGCGTGAAATTTGAGGGGCACCGCGCAGGGCTTGTGTGGGAGCGGGTGTGCTCGTGAATGCGGTGGATCAGTTAGCAGACATTTCGACTGCTACACCGCATTTGCGAGCAAGCCCGCTCCCACAGGGGGATCAGAGCAGAAAGATCGTTGCCAGGCCCAGGAAGATGAAGAAGCCACCGCTGTCGGTCATGGCCGTGATCATCACACTGGCACCCATGGCGGGGTCGCGCCCCAGGCGTGCCAGCGTCATGGGGATCAATACGCCCATCAGCGCCGCCAACAGCAGGTTAAGGGTCATGGCAGCCGTCATCACCACGCCCAGCGACCAACTGCCATACAGCAAGTAAGCCACCACACCAATCACGCCGCCCCACACCAAGCCATTGATCAGGCCCACGGCCAATTCTTTGCGCAACAGGCGCGAGGAGTTGGCGGTACTCACCTGGTCCAGCGCCATGGCACGCACGATCATAGTGATGGTCTGGTTACCGGAGTTACCGCCAATACCGGCCACAATCGGCATCAGGGCCGCAAGCGCTACCAGCTTCTCGATCGACCCCTCAAACAGACCGATCACGCGCGAAGCAATGAAGGCCGTGATCAGGTTGACCGCCAACCACGCCCAACGGTTATGCAGGGAGCGCCAGACTGACGCAAAAATATCTTCCTCTTCACGCAGACCTGCCATGTTGAGGACTTCGGTTTCACTCTCTTCACGAATCAGGTCGACCATTTCATCGATGGTCAAACGACCAATGAGCTTGCCGTTCTTATCGACCACCGGTGCCGAGATCAAGTCATAACGCTCAAACGCCTGCGCTGCCTCGTAAGCATCTTCGTCCGGATGAAAGCTCACCGTATCGCTGGCCATCAAATCCGCAACTTTCTTATCGGGATCATTGACCAGCAAACGCTTGATCGGCAACACGCCTTTAAGAATGCCTTCGTAGTCGACCACGAACAATTTGTCGGTATGACCCGGCAGCTCTTTGAGGCGACGCAGGTAACGCAAAACCACTTCGAGGCTGACGTCTTCGCGGATGGTGACCATCTCGAAGTCCATCAGTGCGCCAACCTGATCCTCGTCATAAGACAACGCGGAGCGCACACGCTCACGCTGTTGGCTGTCGAGGGCTTCCATCAGCTCATGGACAACATCACGCGGCAGCTCAGGTGCCAGGTCAGCCAGTTCGTCGGCGTCCATCTCCTTGGCGGCGGCCAGGAGCTCGTGATCATCCATGTCGGCGATCAGGGTTTCACGAACCGAGTCGGATACTTCAAGGAGGATGTCGCCGTCGCGGTCAGCCTTGACCAACTGCCACAGGGTCAGTCGATCATCGAGCGGCAAGGCTTCAAGAATATAGGCGACGTCGGCGGAGTGCAGGTCGTCGAGCTTGCGCTGCAGCTCAACGAGGTTTTGCCGGTGAACCAGGTTTTCGACGCGGTCGTGGTGCGGACCTTCCTGGCGGTGCGTGAGGTCTTCGACCACGCGCTGACGCTGCAGCAGCTCGATGACTTGAGCCAGGCGATCCTGCAGGCTGTCTTGTGTTTTCTTTACTTCTACTTCGGTCATAGGCGAACTCCACTCCCAGCAGCGGGGCACGCCGGAAGGATCAATCAGTCAATTCATGATTGGTAAAACGGGGTACTGAGCAACTACTGGGTAAGTCCATGGAGGTATTCCACAAGCCCCGGCGGGGCTGACGGGCGCAATGATACACGCTGCGCGCGCTTTAAACGTTAAAAAACTGGAAAGAACAAGCGCTTGCGAGCCAAAGCTGAGCAGTGGCTGCATCTATGAACTGCGACGACGCAGGCGGAAAGGAAAACACATGGGCGCGCGAGAAAAGATGAAATCCTACACAAACCCCAGACGGCAAAAAGCCCGCACTAGGCGGGCTTTTTGTTTGTATGGTGCACTCGACAGGATTCGAACCTGTGACCGCTCGGTTCGTAGCCGAGTACTCTATCCAGCTGAGCTACGAGTGCAGATTGTGTTTTTAGACCAGATCACAACTGGTTGAAGCCAAGTCACCTGCATTGCTGCAACTGACTCTTAAATGGTGCACTCGACAGGATTCGAACCTGTGACCGCTCGGTTCGTAGCCGAGTACTCTATCCAGCTGAGCTACGAGTGCATTTGTTGCCGCGCATTATAGGCCGTTCAATCTCTATGTAAAGCTATTTTTTCGTTTAATTTCAACAACTTAGCGAAAAAACCAGATTGCAACGTACTAAGCAAATAATGGCGGAGAACGGGGGATTCGAACCCCCGACACCCTTTTGAGGTGTACTCCCTTAGCAGGGGAGCGCCTTCGGCCACTCGGCCAGCTCTCCGCAACACGGGGCGTATATTAACCACGTTCATCCCCGTTTGCAAACATAAAAAACGATAAAAATTAAAGGCTTGGTTCTTCGTCCTTCTCTTTCTTGATCCGCAGGTAAATTTCCTCGCGGTGGACCGCTACCTCTTTCGGAGCGTTAACCCCGATACGCACTTGATTGCCTTTGACGCCGAGCACAGTAACGGTGATTTCGCCATCACCGATAATCAGGCTTTCTGCGCAACGACGAGTCAGAATCAGCATACCTTTCACCTCACGCATTTCAGTTCAGGAACAACAGTCTGCAAAAAAAAGGCGTTCGGCCCACAACCTGACGGCCGCAGCCCTAACGGCCTAAGTATTGTCGAGCCCACGCAAAAGACCATGCGCCCCACAAAAAAATCAAAGGCGCGGTAAACCGCGCCTTCCTGGCATTGCCTTACTCGCCTTGTCGCGCCGGCGCGTCCAGCTCAAAAGCGGTGTGCAGCGCGCGTACCGCCAGCTCCAGGTACTTCTCCTCGATCACCACCGAGACTTTGATTTCCGAGGTGGAGATCATCTGGATGTTGATGCTTTCCTTGGCCAGCGCCTCGAACATACGGCTGGCAACACCGGCATGGGAGCGCATGCCCACGCCTACGATCGAGACCTTGGCAATCTTGGTATCGCCGACCACTTCACGGGCGCCAATCTCGCTCGCGGTGTTCTGCAAAATACGCTCAGCCGCATCGTACTCGTTACGGTGCACGGTGAAGGTGAAATCGGTGGTGTTATCGTGCGAAACGTTCTGCACGATCATGTCGACTTCAATGTTCGCACCGCTGATCGGGCCGAGGATCTTGAAGGCCACGCCCGGGGTGTCTGGCACGCCACGGATCGTCAGCTTGGCTTCATCGCGGTTGAAAGCGATGCCGGAAATGATCGGCTGTTCCATGGATTCCTCTTCATCAATAGTAATGAGGGTGCCCGGACCCTCTTTGAAGCTGTGCAATACGCGCAGCGGAACGTTGTATTTGCCGGCGAACTCCACCGCGCGGATCTGCAACACCTTGGAACCGAGGCTGGCCATTTCCAGCATCTCTTCAAAGGTGATCTTGTCCAGGCGCTGGGCCACGGACACCACACGCGGGTCGGTGGTGTACACGCCGTCCACGTCAGTATAGATCTGGCATTCATCGGCCTTGAGAGCCGCTGCCAGCGCCACGCCGGTGGTGTCCGAACCGCCACGCCCGAGGGTGGTGATGTTGCCCTGCTCGTCCACGCCCTGGAAGCCAGCTACTACTACCACGCGGCCGGCTTTCAGATCTGTGCGGATTTTCTGATCATCGATCTGCAGGATGCGTGCCTTGGTATGCGCGCTGTCGGTGAGAATGCGCACCTGGCTGCCCGTGTAGGACACTGCCGGCACGCCACGCTTGTTCAGTGCCATGGCCAGCAAGGCAATGGTCACCTGCTCGCCGGTGGACACGATCACATCCAGCTCACGCGGCAGCGGCTGTTGGTCGCCACTGATTGCCTTGGCCAGATCGATCAGGCGATTGGTCTCGCCGCTCATGGCCGACAGCACCACCACCAGGTCATCGCCGGCGTCGCGGAATTTCTTAACCTTGTCGGCGACCTGCTCGATTCTTTCGACAGAACCGACCGAGGTGCCTCCGAATTTCTGTACGATCAAAGCCATTTCTAAGCCGCCTCAGCCCGTAAAGGGGCGCCCAATAAACAAATCTTCCAGCACCCAAACGAGCCCATGACTAGACCATGGGCTCATTAACGGTGCCTTAAATGCCGGCCTCGACAAATGGCACGGTCAGGGCCAGGGCCGCGTCCAGGGAGCCTGCGTCTACACCACCGCCTTGCGCCATGTCCGGACGACCACCGCCCTTCCCGCCCACTGCCGCAGCGGCTTGCTTCATCAAATCACCGGCCTTGAGTTGGCCAGTCAGGTCTTTGGTTACACCAGCAACCAGAACGACCTTTTCCTCATGGACACCGCCGAGCAGGATCACTGCGCGGCCGAGCTTGTTCTTCAACTGATCGACCAAGGCCAACAGCGCCTTGCCGTCCTGGCCATCCAGGCGCACAGCCAGCACCTTCACGCCCTTGACGTCCAGCGCGGAGGCCGACAGATCGTCGCCCGCTGCGCTCGCCGCCTTGGCCTGCAACTGCTCCAGCTGTTTTTCCAGTGCGCGGTTGCGCTCCAGCACGGCCGACAGCTTGTCGATCAGGTTGTCGCGGCTGCCCTTGACCAGGCCGGCCGCTTCCTTGAGTTGTTCTTCAGCCGCATTGAGGTAGGCCAGGGCCGCAGCACCGGTGACCGCTTCAATACGCCGTACACCAGAGGCTACACCGCCTTCGCTGATGATTTTCAACAGGCCGATATCGCCCGTACGGTTAGCGTGGATACCGCCACACAGCTCCACCGAGAAGCTGCCGCCCATGCTCAGTACGCGCACTTCGTCGCCGTACTTCTCGCCAAACAGCGCCATGGCGCCTTTCTTCTTGGCGGTTTCGATGTCGGTTTCTTCGGTTTCAACCGGGGTATTCTTGCGAATCTCGGCGTTGACGATGTCTTCCAACGCCTTGATCTGCTCAGGCTTGATCGCTTCAAAGTGGCTGAAGTCGAAACGCAGGCGCTGGCTATCGACCAACGACCCCTTCTGCTGCACATGCTCACCCAACACTTGGCGCAACGCAGCGTGCAGCAAGTGAGTGGCAGAATGATTCAAAGCAG
Source organism: Pseudomonas sp. ChxA (assembly GCF_030263855.1). Taxonomy (NCBI): domain Bacteria; kingdom Pseudomonadati; phylum Pseudomonadota; class Gammaproteobacteria; order Pseudomonadales; family Pseudomonadaceae; genus Pseudomonas; species Pseudomonas sp. ChxA. Next base: position 1,671,331 of record NZ_JARPMK010000001.1, on the reverse strand, counting down.
TTGCATGCCGCACGTCGGCATCGACTTGAGTGTCGACCGGCGCACCGACCGTCAGGTTGCCCAACACCAGCACACCGTGATGCAGGAACGCGCCGCCGGTCTTGGTAGTGTCAAGCACTTCAAAACGCCCGGACGTCGAACTCAGGAAACCACAGTCACCTACCTGGCCACCGGATTCGGCGTAGAACGGCGTCTGGTCCAGGACCACCACCGCTTCGTCGCCTTCGCTCAATACGTCGACCGACTTGCCGTCTTTGTAGATGGCCACGATCTTGGCCGCGCCAACGGTCGCCGCGTAACCGGTGAACTCGGTGGGCACGTCAACTTTGACCAGGGTGTTGTAGTCCAGGCCAAAGGAGCTGGCGGAACGGGCACGCACGCGCTGGGCCTCCATCTCACGCTCAAAACCCGCCTCATCGATGGTCAGCTCGCGCTCACGGGCGATGTCGGCGGTCAGGTCCATCGGGAAACCGTAGGTGTCATACAACTTGAACACTACATCGCCCGGCACCACGGTGCCTTTGAGTTCAGCAAGGTCCTGCTCGAGGATCTTCAGGCCGTGCTCCAGGGTCTTGGAGAACTGCTCTTCTTCAGCCTTGAGCACGCGCTCGATGTTGGCCTGCTGCTGCTTGAGTTCCGGGAAGGCATCGCCCATCTCGGCCACCAGCGCGGCAACGATCTTGTAGAAGAAGCTGCCGGTGGCGCCCAGCTTGTTACCGTGACGGCAAGCGCGGCGGATGATGCGGCGCAGCACATAGCCGCGGCCTTCATTGGACGGCAGCACACCGTCGGCGATCAGGAAGCCGCACGAACGGATGTGGTCCGACACCACCTTGAGCGAAGACTGGTTGTCATTGGCGCAGCCAATGGCGGCCGCCGACGCGCTCAGCAGATTGGTGAACAGATCGATTTCGTAGTTGGAATGCACGTGCTGCATCACCGCACTGATCCGCTCCAGGCCCATGCCGGTGTCCACCGACGGCGCCGGCAGCGGATGCAACACGCCATCGGCGGTGCGGTTGAACTGCATGAACACGTTGTTCCAGATCTCGATGTAACGGTCGCCGTCTTCTTCCGGCGAGCCCGGTGGGCCGCCCCAGATGTCGGCGCCGTGATCATAGAAAATCTCGGTGCACGGGCCACAAGGGCCGGTATCGCCCATGGTCCAGAAGTTGTCGGAAGCGTAAGGCGCGCCCTTGTTGTCGCCGATGCGAATCATGCGCTCGACCGGCACACCAATTTGCTGGGTCCAGATGTCGTAGGCTTCGTCGTCGGTCGCGTAGACGGTGACCCAGAGTTTTTCCTTGGGCAGCTTCAACACGCCGGTCAGGAAGGTCCAGGCGAAGGTAATCGCATCTTTCTTGAAATAGTCGCCGAAGCTGAAGTTACCCAGCATCTCGAAGAAGGTGTGGTGGCGGGCGGTATAACCGACGTTTTCCAGGTCGCTGTTCTTGCCGCCGGCGCGTACGCACTTCTGGCTGCTGGTGGCGCGGGTGTAGGCGCGCTTTTCCTGGCCCAGGAAGCAGTCCTTGAACTGGTTCATCCCCGCGTTGGTGAACAGCAGGGTTGGGTCATTGCCTGGGATCAAGGAGCTGGAGGCTACACGGGTGTGGCCTTGCTCTTCGAAGAAGCGAAGGAAGGCTTCACGGATTTCTGCGCTTTTCATTAGGTTCTTCCACGGAGTCTGCGGCCAAAGGCCAGTGCGCAACATCATCAGACGGAGCGACGGCAAAGGGCCGCATTATATCGGCCCTTTGCCGGTGGTACAGCGTGTTTATGCGATAGAAACAGTCAATTAGACGGTCTGCACGATCATTTTCGGGAAAACTCGACAAATGTCTGCACCACCTGCTCCATCTGCACCCGGCTGACATCCAGGTGAGTGACCATGCGCAGACGCGGCGCGGCGCTCAACTTGATCCCGCGTTCGGCGGCAAAGGCCTTCAGCGCCTGGGCCTGATCGCCAATCTGCACATACACCATGTTGGTTTGCACCGGTTCCACCTCAAAGCCGGCGTCGCGCAGTGCATCCCCCAGCCATTGGGCGTTGGCGTGGTCATCCGCCAAGCGCTGCACCTGATGATCCAGGGCATACAAGCCCGCCGCCGCCAGCGAGCCGGCCTGGCGCATGCCACCGCCGACCATCTTGCGCAGGCGCCGCGCCTTGGCGATCAGCGCCGTGGAGCCACACAGCACCGAGCCGATCGGCGCGCCAAGGCCTTTGGACAGGCACACCGACACCGAGTCGAAATGCTGAGCAATCTCCCGCGCATCCACCCCGAGCTTTACGGCAGCGTTGTAGAGTCGCGCGCCATCCAAGTGCAACGCCAGGCCATGTTCACGGGTAAACGCCCGCGCCTTCGCCAGGTACGCCAGCGGCAGCACCTTGCCCTGCATGGTGTTTTCCAACGCTAACAGCCGGGTGCGCGCGAAGTGGAAGTCATCCGGTTTGATCGCCGCCAGTACGTGGTCCAGGTCCAGCGAACCGTCGGCTTGCACCTCCAGCGGCTGTGGCTGGATCGAGCCAAGCACCGCCGCGCCACCGCCTTCGTATTTGTAGGTGTGGGCCTGATGGCCGACGATGTATTCCTCGCCGCGCTCACAGTGGGCCATCAGCGCCAGCAGGTTGCTCATGGTGCCGGTCGGCACGAACAGCGCGGCGGCGAAGCCCAGGCGCTTGGCCAACTCGGCTTCCAACTGGTTGACGCTCGGGTCTTCGCCGTAGACGTCATCACCGCTGACGGCAGTGGCCATCACGTCGAGCATGCCGGGGGTGGGTTGGGTCACGGTGTCGCTGCGCAGGTCTATGACGGTCATCCGGGGGCCTCTGAATAGGGTTGTCGTAGTGACGATTACTGCGGGCAAAGCCACGCAATATCAAGCCCCATGTGCATTCAATCGAATACCAACCAAACAAACCGATATAGGTTATCGATACGGCAATCGTGCAGTTTTTGAAAAACCATGTTAAAAACTCTCCGCCGCCAGGGTTCTGGCGGCAACGTTCTCAGGGCGGGGTGTAATTCCCCACCGGCGGTAATTGCACGCAATGTGCATAGCCCGCGAGCGCTTGGCGCCTCGAACTGCTCACGCAGGACGGCGACAAGGTCAGCAGACCCGGTGTGATCCCGGGGCCGACGGTCATAGTCCGGATGAAGAGAGAACGGGATTGGCACCCAAGGGCCGCGCGCTGAACTCATGCCTGCATGACGCCGCTGTTCGTACCCTTGAAATCCCATTCGATTCATAACGCCCTGTTTTTTTCTTAAACAGGAGTCAGAACATGCAACCCACCGCAATCGACAGCAAAAGCAAAAACCACCACGGCGAGCGCGTCGCGTTTATCCAGGCCTGCTGGCACAAGGATATTGTCGATCAATCGCGCAAAGGCTTCCTCGCCGAAATGATCGCCCAGGGCTACCAGGAATCGGACATCGATTTCTTCGAAGTCGGCGGCGCCTTTGAAATGCCCCTGCACGCCAAGCTGCTGGCCAAGACCGGCCGTTACGCCGGTATCGTTGCCGCTGCGCTGGTGGTGGACGGTGGCATCTACCGCCATGAATTCGTCGCCCAGTCAGTGGTCAGCGGCCTGATGCAGGTGCAGCTGGAAACCGAAGTGCCGGTGTTCTCGGTATCCCTGACCCCGCATCACTTCCACGCGGGCAGCGAGCACCACACCTTCTTCTACGAGCACTTCGTGCACAAGGGCCAGGAAGCCGCGCGCACTTGCGCCGACACACTGCACAAGGTGCGTGCGATCCGCCGTAGCGAGCCGCGTGCTGTAGCGGTCTAAGCAACACTGCAAAACCCGGCCTCAGAGCCGGGTTTTCTGTGGGAGCTGGCTTGTGTGGGAGCTGGCTTGCCTGCGATAGCGGCAGGTCAGTCAACATCACTGTTGCCTGTGCCGCCGCCATCGCAGGCAAGCCAGCTCCCACATTTGACCTAGGCCGCCTTGGGACCTATACCAACCCTGCATCCGTGGTCGGCACAATCAATATCCCCGCCCGCAAACCATTCTTCACCTTCGGGTTCGGGAAGATGATGCGCGCGCCCTCCTCCTCGATCACCCAGCGGGTCTTGGCCACGTCTTCGGCCAACAGGTAGCCCTTGGCCAATGGCGAAAAGTTCTCCACATCCGCCGGCAGGTGCAGCAGGAAGGCATCACTGTGCTTGATCACTTCGCGGGAAACGGCAAACAGTTGCAGGCCATCAAGGCTCTCGGTTTCGGGTTCATTGCCCTCGATGATCTGCTTGAGGCGCGTCTCCAGGCGTGACACATCCACGCCCTGGTTCTGCCCGAATGGCCGGGCCTTGCCCAATTCCAGGGTGAAGGCTTCGGCGTCCAGTTGCTCATAGGTGAACGCGGTGAAGGTGATCGAGGTTTTGTTCTGCAGCAACACCGCCTGCATACCGGCAGCGTTCAGGCGCGCCAGCTCATGGCGCGAATGCTGGCGCCCGTCCTTGAACGGGTACAGCGCGAACTGCTCGATCTTCGAGCCGCGAATGGCCGTGTGCAGGTCGTAATGCAGGCGCGAACGACCCGGCAGGCTGAAGAAGCTGCGGGCCAATTGCTCAAGCTCGGCGGCGCGCATGGCCTCCGGGCCGATGTTTTGTTCGTGACGGCCGTTGAACAGCCGGTTGACGTCCAGTTCCAGGTAACGCTCGCCGCGGCGCATGGCCTCGGGGTTACCGAACAGGAACAGAATACGATTGCGGGGTTTGATCTCCCCACGGGCGATGCCATGCAACAGGCGGTCGAGCAATTCGATCGGCGCGGTTTCGTTGCCATGGATGCCGGACGACAGCAGCAGGTCGCTGCCGTTGTCCAATGCCTGCGGAGGGCGCACTTCAAGCGCGCCCTCGCTGAGCCAGCGCATCTGCACGCCGTCGACAGTCAGTTGAATTTTTTGCGCCGGTTCGCGACCGGCGAGGGTCAGTTCAAGCAGTTTGCCGAGGGCGAGCATAAGCAGCTTCCTTAGTGGTTGCAGCCAGGACCGTGAACGTGATCGTCGTCATCACCTTCAACGTCGGCCGGTTCCATTTCCAATTGCAGGCTCATCAGGTTGGTGGCCAGCGGGCGCATCAGCAGGTTGGCGTATTCAGCGTCACCTTCTTCCACGTCCACGCCGATCAGCAGTTGGCCACGGCCGTCGTGCTGGATCCAGATCTCCTTGCCCTGCCACACCACGGCAACGCGGGTGCAGGAGGTTTCCAGCTGGGTGCCGTCGGTGTCTTCAAGGATCAGTTTCAGGGTGTCGGTGGTCATAAATAGTTCTCAGCCATAGGGTGTAAAAAGAGGTGGCGTTAATTGATCTGGAAAGGATAAACCGAGCCCAGTTTAAGGATTTGCGTCAGTTCATCCAGTGCCGTCCGGCACTCAAGCAGCAATTGCGGGTCAGCCAGGTCGCTTTCACGCAGGCTGTCGCGGTAGTGCTTGTCGACCCATTGGGTCAGGGTCTCGTACAACGGCGCGGTCATGATAACGCCTGGGTTCACCGCCGCCAGTTCCGTTTCATTCAAGGCCACGCGCAAGCGCAGGCACGCCGGGCCACCGCCGTTCTGCATGCTTTGCTTGAGGTCGAACACTTTCACTTCGCGGATCAGCCCACCAGAGGCGGTCAGGCCTTGCAGGTACTGCCAGACACGCTCGTTGGCGCGGCATTCTTCCGGCACGATCAGCAGCATCGAGCCGTCGGCGCGGGTCAGCAACTGGCTGTTGAACAGGTAGGAACGTACCGCGTCCTCGACGCTGACCTGGGCGCGTGGCACACACACCGACTGGAAGTTACCGCCCAGCTTGCCGAGCTTGCCCTGCAGTTCGGCGAGCATCTGCTCAGTATTGAGGAACGCGTCCTCGTGGTAGAACAGCACTTCACCGTTGCCCACTGCGATCACGTCGTTGTGGAACACGCCGGCATCGATCACCGCCGGGTTCTGCTGGCCGTACACCACGCCGTCGTCTTTCAAGCCATGCAGGCGTGCAACCGCCTGGGAGGCTTCGAGGGTCTGGCGCGCCGGGTACTTTTGCGGCGCCGGGTAACGGGTGTCGAACGCACTGCGGCCGAACACGAAGAACTCAACCCCGGCCTCGCCGTAGTCACGGCAAAAACGCGTGTGGTTGGCCGCACCTTCATCGCCGAATTGCGCCACCGCCGGCAACGCGGCGTGATGGGCGAAGTGTTTGCCGTCAGCGAACATCGCCCCCAGCACACGGCTGGTGGTCGGGTGCTCGATGCTGCGGTGGTATTTGCAGTTGAGGTTGGCAGCAGTGAAATGCACGCGACCATCCGCCGTGTCGGCGCTCGGGCTGACCGTGGCAGCGTTGGCCACCCACATGCTCGACGCCGAGCAGCTGGCCACCAGCAAAGGCATCGCCTGTTTGGCGGCCTGCTGGATCACTTGGGCGTCAGTGCCGCTGAAGCCTAAGTTGCGCAAGGCGGCCACATCCGGGCGCTCTTGCGGCGCCAGCACGCCTTGCACAAAGCCCATGTCCATCAGGGCTTTCATTTTTTGCAGGCCCTGCAACGCCGCTTCCTTGGGGTTCGAAGACTGCTGGCTGTTGCTCTGGGACGCGACGTTGCCGTAGGACAAACCGCCGTAGTTATGGGTCGGCCCCACTAGACCGTCAAAATTGACTTCATAGGATTTCATCGGCGAGGCTCCACGAACATCTGTTTTTATAGGCATCTGGTGCAGATCTGTATCTGTTAACCCGGTCAATTGTGGGAGCTGGCTTGCCTGCGATGGCATCACCTCGGTTTGACTGAAAGACCGAGTCGCCTGCATCGCAGGCAAGCCAGCTCCCACACAAGCCCGCGCCCACCTTTAGATCAGCGTAATGCCCGGGGTCAGCGTTGCCGGGACCACCAAACTTGGGGTTTCCAGCGACGCCACCGGGTACGCGCAATAGTCCGCCGCGTAATACGCACTGGCGCGATGGTTGCCCGAAGCACCCACACCACCGAACGGTGCGGTACTGGCAGCGCCCGTCAGCTGTTTGTTCCAGTTGACGATACCGGCGCGGCTTTCCAGCCAGAACTGCTGGTAACGTGCTTCGGAATCCGACAACAGACCCGCCGCCAGCCCGTATTGAGTGTTGTTGGCCTCGGCCATCGCCCCGGCAAAATCAGCGTAGCGGATCACTTGCAGCAAGGGGCCGAACAGTTCTTCATCTTCGCGCTCGGTCACGCCGGTCACGTCGATGATGCCTGGCGTCAGCAAGGCCGCTTGAGCCTGCGGCTGAGTCATTTCCAGCAGCGCCACCGCGCCATTGGCCAGCATCAGTTCCTGGGCGTCCATCAAGGCTTTGGCCGCGCCAAGGGAAATCACTGACCCCATGAATGGCGCCGGCTGCTGGTCAAACGCACCGACTGCGATGGTCGCGCTCACCGCCACCAGACGCGCCAGCAAGGCATCGCCCCAGGCGCCTTCGGGCACCAGCAAGCGACGGGCGCAGGTGCAACGCTGGCCAGCCGAAATAAATGCCGACTGAATAATGGTGTAGACCGCCGCGTCCACATCGGCCACTTCGTCGACCACCAAAGGGTTGTTGCCGCCCATTTCCAACGCGAGGATCTTGTCCGGACGCCCGGAGAACTGCTGGTGCAGATGATTGCCCGTGCGGCTGGAGCCGGTGAAGAATAAGCCATCAATGCCTGGGTTGGCCGCCAGCGCTATGCCGGTTTCCCGCGCACCTTGCAGCAGGTTCAACACGCCCGCCGGCAAGCCGGCTTCGATCCAGCATTGCACAGTCAGCTCAGCGACTTTTGGGGTCAGCTCGCTCGGTTTGAACAGCACCGTGTTACCCGCCAGCAAGGCCGGCACGATATGCCCGTTGGGCAAATGGCCCGGGAAGTTGTACGGGCCGAACACCGCCACCACACCGTGGGGTTTGTGACGCAATACGGCCGTGGCGTCACCCAATGGGCCGCTCTTCTCGCCGGTACGTTCGCGGTAGCTTTGCACCGAGATGGCAATCTTGTTGGCCATGCTGGTGACTTCGGTGGCCGATTCCCACAGCGGCTTGCCGGTTTCCTCACCGATGCAGCGGGCGATTTCATCGGCGCGCGTTTTCAGCGCAGCGGCAAAGGTTTCCAGCACGCTGATGCGTTCTTCCAGCGAGCGACGCGCCCAGCCTGGAAAGGCCTGGCGCGCCGCCTGCACGGCAGACTCGACCTGCTCGGCCGTGGCGCCATTGCCAGTCCACAGCACCTGCTGGGTCACCGGGTTGCGCGACTCAAACAGTTCACCCTGGCCAGCCAGCCAGCTACCTGCGATATACAGCGAATTCATTATTTCGACTCCCGAGCAGCAGACAACGCAACAGCGCGCACTTGATCACCCACCACCAGTTGCAGGCGTTTGGCGGTGAGCGGATCGACCACCAAAGTGCCTGCCGCCAGCCGGGCCGGAGCGGCCGTAATGCGGCACTCCTCGCGCTTGCGGTTATGGATCAGGAACGGCGTAGCGTCGTCCCCCGGCGTGCCGATGGCCAACACCAGCGACTGGCTGTCACGCACCGCACGGATTTTGCTGGTTTCACATTCCACCGCCGGGCCGGCGTCGAAGATATCAACGTAGCCCTGGTAGCTGAAGCCTTCACTCTTGAGCATGCTCAGCGCCGGCTCGGTATCGGGGTGGACCTTGCCGATCACATTGCGCGCGTCTTCAGACAAGAAGCAGCTGTACAGCGGAAACTTGGGCATCAGCTCAGCGATAAACGCCTTGTTGCCCACGCCGGTGAGGTAGTCGGCCTGGCTGAACTCCATCTTGAAGAAGTGCCGGCCCAGGCTTTCCCAGAACGGTGAGCGCCCGGCCTCGTTGGACACGCCACGCATCTCGGCAATGATCTTGTTGCCGAACAACTGCGGGAACTCGGCGATAAACAGCATGCGCGCCTTGGCCAGCATGCGGCCGTTAAGGCCGGTGCGGTAATCGGCGTGCAGAAACAACGAGCACAATTCGGAATTGCCGGTGAGGTCGTTGGCCAGGAACAGCGTCGGAATCTCGCGGTAAATGTTCAGCTCCTGGGAAGCGCTGACCGTGAGGCCGACCCGGAAGTTGTACCAAGGCTCACGCAGGCCGACGGCACCGGCGATGGCGGAAATGCCCACCACGCGGCCTTCGTCGTTTTCCAGCACGAACAGGTAGTCGGCATCGCCGCGCCCGGCTTCGCCACGGAAGGTTTTTTCCGCCCAGCCCACCCGGTGGGTCAGGCGTTCTTCGTTGGCCGGCAAGGTGGTGAGGCCAGTGCCGGTGCTGCGCGCCAGATCAATCAGGGCCGGTAAATCGCTGCTGCGTACGGGACGAACGATCATGCTATCTCCTCGAACGGGCCGCTGTTGTCAGCCACCCGCGAAACTCTATTTAAACCGCTACCAGACGCACACTCGCGCCTTCGCCAACGCCCAACGCTTCGGCCGCTTCCAGGTCCAGGGTCACGGGCTTGCCCGGCGCGTAGTCCAGCTCCAGCATCACCGCACGGTAATCCTGCAACTGCGCGTTGCTCACCAGGTACTGGCGACCGACACCCTTGACCATCTCGCCGATTTTTACCGGCACCACACGGCTCTGGGCGATCGAGCGAATGCCCGAGACCCGTGCGTGCAGCGTCGGGCCACCGTCGAAGATGTCGATGTAGTGGTCGGTCTCAAAACCTTCGCGCATGAGAATGTCGAAGGTGATCTGCGCACGCGGGTGCACCTGGCCCATGGCTTCCTGGGCTTCGTCCGGCAACAGAGGCACGTAGATCGGGTAATGCGGCATCAGCTCGGCGAGGAAGGTGCGGCTTTTAAGCCCGCACAGGCGCTCGGCGGCGGCGTAGTTGAGGTCGAAGAAGTTGCGACCGATGGCGTCCCAGAACGGCGAGTCACCGTTCTCATCGCTGTAGCCGACAATTTCGGTCACCACCGAGTCGGCAAAGCGCTCGGGGTGGCTGGCGACGAACAGCAGGCGGCCACGGGAATTGAGTTCCGACCACGGCGAACCGACCAGTGCAGGCTGCACGTAAAAACTGGTAAGCAGGCTGTTGCCGGTGAGGTCGTGGCACTGGGAAAGCACGTGGATCTTGTTGTGGATCTTCAGCTCGCGGGAAGCATGCACGAAGGTCTCGTTACGGAAGCTGTAGAACGGCTCCGAGTAACCGGCCGAGGCGACGATGGCCGAGCAGCCGGCGAGCTTGCCGGTCTCGGTGTCTTCGAGCACGAAGAAATAGCTTTCTTCACCGTTGAAACTCACCTCGGCCGCGAAGGACGCTTCGCTGGCGGCGATCTTGTCGCTCAGGCGTTCCACATCGTCCGGCAAGGAGGTGACACCAATCGGGCTGTCCGCAGCCAGACGCTGTACCTCGCCCAGATCAGCCATTTGCGCGGGGCGCATCACCAGCATGGTGTCACTCCTTAACTCGAAAAACTCACAGAGGGAAAAATGCCGGACAGGTTTTGAATCAACACAGGGTGTAAGCGCACGTGTGTGGCGAGGGAGCTTGCTCCCGCTGGGCTGCGTAGCGGCCCCAAGATTTTGGGAGCGCTTCGCACTCCAGCGGGAGCAAGCTCCCTCGCCACACAAGCGGCTCCCAGATTGGATTCTGGTCCGGCATTTGAAATATGTGCTCGACGTCTGATCACCAGACGCCAAGCGGTCCATCAAGCTTGCGTCAGCGTCTTCACAGCACGTTCGAAGCGGTCCAGGCCTTCGTTGATATCCGCCTCTTCCACCACCAGACTCGGGGCGAAACGCACCACGTCGGGGCCGGCTTGCAGGATCATCAGGTTTTCTTTTTCGGCCGCGTTGAACACGTCCTTGGCACGGCCTTTGAACGCGTCACTCAACACGCAACCGATCAGCAGGCCCAGGCCGCGCACTTCGGTGAAGATGCCGTATTGCTTGCCGATCTGCGTAAGGCGCGCCCTGAACAGATCGTGCTTGGCGTTCACGCCGGCCAATACTTGCGGGGTGTTGATCACGTCGATCACCGCTTCAGCCACCGCACACGCCAGCGGGTTGCCGCCGTAGGTGGTGCCGTGGGTGCCGACCACCAGGTGCTTGGCCAGGTCTTCACGGGTCAGCATGGCCGCGATCGGGAAACCACCGCCCAGGCTCTTGGCGCTGGTGAGGATGTCTGGCGTCACGCCGTAATGCTGGTAGGCAAACAGGTGGCCGCTGCGGCCCATGCCGGTTTGCACTTCGTCGAACACCAGCAGCGCGTTGTTGGCGTCACACAGTTCGCGGGCACCTTGCAGGTAAGCCAGCTCGGCCGGCAATACGCCGCCTTCGCCCTGGATCGGTTCCAGCACCACGGCGCAGGTCTTGTCCGACACGGCCGCTTTGAGCGCGTCCAGGTCGTTATAAGGCACGTGGGTGATGCCGGTGATTTTAGGCCCGAAACCATCGGAGTACTTGGACTGGCCACCGACGTTGACGGTGAACAGGGTACGGCCGTGGAAGCTGTTCAGCGCAGCAATGATCTCGTACTTCTCGGTGCCGAAACGGTCGAACGCCACGCGACGGGCCAGCTTGAATGCGGCCTCGTTGGCTTCGGCGCCGGAGTTGCAGAAGAACACGCGTTCGGCAAAGGTGGCGTCGATCAGCTTATGGGCCAGGCGCAGGGCCGGCTCATTGGTGAACACGTTGGAAACGTGCCACAGCTTGTTGGCCTGTTCGGTCAGTGCACCGACCAACGCCGGGTGTGCGTGACCCAATACGTTGACCGCGATGCCGCCGGCAAAGTCGATCAGCTCGCGACCGGCCTGGTCCCAAACGCGCGAACCTGCGCCACGCACGGGGATAAAGGCGGCAGGTGCGTAGTTGGGCACCATCACCTGGTCGAAATCGGCACGTTGCACCGGGGCTTGCTCAACGGACATCGGAGTCTCCTGAAGAGGAACGCCTGCCTGGAACTGGCGGGCGATGCAGGGATTGTAAGGACAGTTTTCGGCGCGGCCTTGCCGCCAAGCGACAACTTCTTATAGCGCCAACCCGCGTTTTTGGCGGGTTTACGCCAATGCGACAAATAGCGTCGCAATGGCGCAGTTTAAACCGTGTGTCGCTGCAAAGGCAGGCTTGAATGGGCAACTGAGTTGCCAACAGACGCATTAACTATCTGCAGCCTGCTCGGCCAACTCGCTTGCTCTGATAACAGTGAACCCAACCACTGAAGGATCAGACGCATGCCCACTCCCCCCTCAACCCCACTCATCCAACACCTCAGCCTCAGCGCCAGTCGCGTACCGAGCGAGGTTTACGGCAACCTTCCGCAATGGCTGGGCAAGGCCTCGAATGCCAGGCGCCAGGGGATTAAAAACGCGCCCCTGACGTTTGCCGATTGGTATGCCAACACCAGTCGCGAACAACAAGCCCCGTTCAAACAGACCATAAACGCTCACTGGGTGGCGCAAAACCAGGTCGATGCGGCCCTGGCAACGCTGAACACGCCGCAACAGTTCGCTGCACCGTTGCTGCAACAGGCCCTGCAGACGCGCTTTGGCGTGGAAGCGGATGCCAGCACCACCTACCTGCGCCTGTACACCCCATCAACCGCCCTGTTCGGCGTACCTACCGGCGGTTACAGCACCTGGACCGTGTCGCTGGTAGACGCGGCGCTGCATAATTTCGACGCCGCCGAGAGCGCGTCGGATGCTTACACGTCAGAGTCAACCTTCATCACCCAGCCATCCGCCGATGGGCAGTTCAACACATTGCCGGCCGTGCGCAACAAAGTCAGCATCGCGCAATTTGTGAGGCTATGCCGCGAGCTGGACCTTGGAAAACACTACCAACGCTACCTCACGGAGTTTTTTGGTTGCGAAGATGCAGCCGTCAAGGCGGCCTTGCGCCACAAGCTCATTACGCACCTGAAAGCCGAGGCGCAAGCCAACGTATTCCTCGCACACCTGAAAAAAGATGTGAGCACCTCGGTATTTTCGGCGCTCAAGAATCATTTGAAGGGCATCAGTGGCATCAGTTTCGACGACCAGCCACTGTTCAGTCATGACCTGAGCCTGATGAACGCACCGCTGACCGGTATTGTGCTGATCGCCCCGGACCTGGAAGCACACGCTGGAACAGTGCCCATCGCGGCCTACATTCCCGGCGATCCGCAGGCACCGCTCAAATACTACGCCAACGGCACTGCGTTCATGCGGGACCTGGCCGACAAGCTGCGCAGCGCTGACTACCAAACGTTTTTCAGCCGTTTCGTCAATCAAGAACATCGTGGCTACTTTTTCGCAGACCTCAACAGCCGCCTGACACAGGTGACCTGGCACCAGCCGGTGCCCGGCGATCCACGCCCCGTTTGGCGCGAAGAGCCTGTGTCGCGCCCCAACCTGCAGTTCTGCGCGACAAAAATCACCGGTGACCTGTACGAACACTTGTACCAGAGCAAACTCAACCAACTGCTCAACGATGCACGCATGACAGCGGTGTCCACCGCCGATGCGGATCGCAAGGCGCGCTGGCAGCGTTGGGCCATTCTGCAAAAAATCGGTAAAGCCATTCTCGAAGTAGCCGCCTTTATCGCCACCCCGTTTATCCCGCCATTGGGCGCGCTGATGCTGGGTTACACCGCCTATCAGCTGCTCGATGAAACCTTCGAAGGCATCGTGGATTGGGCCGAAGGGCTCAAGAGGCAGGCGGTCGAGCATGTGATGTCGATCCTTGAGCAAATGGTCCAACTGGGCATGTTTGCGGTCGGTGCGCCGATTGCCGAAGGTCTGCTGCGACAGGCCTTGCCCCAGGCCGCCAAGGACTTCTTCGAAACGCTCACGCCGGTCACCACTGACGGTAAAACCCGGCTCTGGAACCCCGACCTGAGCCCCTACGCCCATGACATCCAACTGCCTACGGCATCACGCCCCAATCGTGAGGGCTTGCACACCCACGCCGACCAACTGATCCTTCCACTGCGGGGGCAGCATTTTGCCGTCGAGCAGCAGGCTGGCAGCGCCTTTCTGCGCCACCCCACCCGTACGCACGCCTATCGCCCCAGTGTCATGGGCAATGGCAATGGCGCCTGGGTGACGCCGGTGGATCGGCCCCTGACCTGGGATCGCACCACACTGCTGGAGCGCCTCGGGCCGGCAGCCGATGGCCTCAGCGCCGCTCGCCTTGAGCAGGCCCAAACGATCAGCGGCACCGACGACGCCAACCTGCGCAAGATGTACATGGACCGCCAGGCGCCGCCGCCCCTGTTGGCCGACACACTCAAGCGCGTCAAGATCGATCAGCAACTGCAAGACTTCATCGATCAAATGAACAGCGACGACCCGGCACGCTATAAAAAAGCCGACCCCCAGACCCAGCTGTGGCTCCTGAGCCAGACCAGCCTGTGGCCCGAATCCAAGACCCTGCGTTTTCTGAACGCAAAGGGCGAAACCATCTGGGAGCACAAAGGCCGAAAAAACGCGGCCGTGGCACAAATACACGAAGCGCAGATGCACAAGGGCGATCTGCTGGAAACGCTGCTGGAAACCCTGGACGAATCAGAACGTAAAACCTTGCTTGAAGAAGACTTCGGCACGCCCAGCACCCAACTCCACGTGCGCGCCGGCAACCTGCGCAAACGCTTGGCAGAGCGAGCCGGGGAAAAGCGCGCGGCGATGTTTGACTCGCGCTACCGAGGGCTGGAGATTACCGATAACGCTGGCGTGCAAACAATCATCGACACCGTGCCCGGCCTGCCTGTGAGTGCCGCCGAGGAAGTCTTGAACGGCGCCACCGATCTGGAGCTGCTGGAAATCGATCAAGGCCGCGTGCCCCAGCCGCTGCGTGACCGTGCAGACTGGGCTGCCCATGAAGTCAGAATCAGCCGGGCACATGAAGGGTTGTACATGGACTCGCTGGAAAGCAGCGACACCCAGCGGCTCGCCCTGCACGGGTTGCAGAACCTGCCGGGCTGGTCACCGCAGGTGCGCCTGGAGGTGCGCGACTTCAACCGCACGGGCAGCCTGCGAGACAGCATTGGTGAACCTGACGCGCCGATCCAACGCATACTGGTGCGCACCATCGAAGGCGACTATATCCCTGAAGACGACAAAGGCACCCTGTTCGGTGAAACCAACTTTTTCACCGCCGTTCTCCAGGCCCTCCCCGACGCGCAACGCGATGCGCTGAACCTGCATATCGGCCAAGGCCCGCTGTTGCGCCAAACCTTGCGCCAACACGTCCCCGACCGCGAAACCGTTGGCCAACTACTGGCCCAGGCCCCTGTGCGTAAACCTTTCTATGACCCGAACGTGATGCGCTTGCCAGGCGGCATGCAAGGCTACGACGCCAGCCCGCCTACCTCGGGCAGCAGCAGTAGCGGGCCTCCGACGTTGGCGCAGCAACTTCACGACTTGTACCCAAGCCTGAGCCAGGAGGCCGTGACTCAAACGCTGAACGCCATGTCCTCGCACCCCGGCTCGCCTGCGCAAACGCTGGAATATTTGAAGAACGAATTTCGCCAGCTGGAATTCGACCTGTCGACTTGGGCTGCAGCCTCCCCGCGAACCACTTTGCTTAACCCAGTACCATTGAGCTACGCCGGGCTCTTCGCAGAGCAGGGCAATCGCTTGTTCTGGAAACAACAGCTGATCCGCGCCTGGCGCCATGAAACCGCTGAGTCACCCGACGTGGCCTACGGCCGCGAATTGCAGCTCAACCACCCGTTATACGGTGAACTGCCAACGCTGACGGCCCACTTCGATCACATTTGCGACCTGCAAATCAAGGGCGACCTGACCACCCGCAATGCACCCGCCTTTTTGGCGCGCTTCCCCAGGCTGAACGCCCTGGACATCAGCGGTATTCCCCTCACAACCCTGCCCGCAGAAATTCTCTCGCAGCCACACCTCACTGCGCTGACGCTGAGTAACTGCGCCCTTTCCCTGACCACTGAGAGCCGCGCGCAGCTTGCCGCACTGACCCGACTTAAAACCCTCGACCTTGCCAACAACCCCCTGGCGCTCGCCCCCGATCTTAGAAACATGCCCGAACTGCAAACGCTGAACCTGCGCCAGACCAACATTTCCGTATTTCCCAGCGGCCTGCCTGGAGGCCCGCGGCTGACCAGCGCCAACCTCAGCAACAACTACCTGCGCAGATTGCCCAGCGCCCTCTTCGACCTGCCGGGCGAGGTCGCCAGCGGCTATAACCTCTCAGGCAACCCACTGTCACGGGCTACCCTTGAGCAGATAAAAAGCTATTGCCAGAAAACCGGCGAACACTTTTCTGTGCCTGCCAACCCTGAAGCAGTTCGTCTGTCCCAGGAGCTTTACCCCACCTACACCGTTGGGGAGGCCAATCAGTTTATTTTCCGGCTGCCCGGCGGGCTCGATGACGCCATACCTGAACTCGTGCGCCTGAAAGCCGATTACGAGCGGCTGCAAGCCGACCTGCAGGAATGGGTAGTGGAGGTGGCCACGGACCCCGCGCTCAGCGACGCGGTGAGTCGGCAGCAACGCCGACTCAGACAGACGTTCAGGCATTTACTCGAGCAAGCCTGGCGGCGAGAAACCAGCCTGAACCTGGAGTTGGGGCCAATCTCGACCTCCCACCAAATGAAGCTGGCCGTGCCGCTGCTGGGCGATCTACCGGTGCTGAAGGTGGACTTCAAACACATTTCAAAAATGGAACTCACGGCCGAGGACAGCGCATCGATCCCCAAGGGCTTTCTCGAGCACTTCCCCAACCTGCAAAGCCTGCTGATTTACCGCTATGCCTTGCAAGATATCCCTGTCGACACATTCAACCTGTCGAAACTCAAGACCCTGATCCTCAGGCAAAACCGTATTGAGCTAACGCCCGCCAGCGTCACGGCGCTGAGTGACCTGATAGGCCTGGAATACCTGGACCTGAGCGACAACCCACTGGGAATCACACCCGATGTCAGCAAGATGTCCGGCCTGAGCACCTTGATGATCCAGAACGCCGGCATCACCGAGGTGCCCAACGGAACGTTCAATTTGGCATCCCTCAACCAACTGGACTTGAGAAACAACCGGATAACTGAGCTGCCCAGCGACCTGTTTGAGGTGGAGCCGGACAGGGCCGATGGTTTCGTTCTCAGTGGCAACACGTTCTCGCCTGAAACGATCAGCCTGCTGGCCTCTTACTACGACCGCACCGCTGTGGACTTCGGTATCCCAGAAGTCAGGCAGCACGCGCAACTAAGCCCAACGTCGTCAACCGACGTATCAGAAGAAGAAACCGAACAATAAAGACTACTCAACCGCGCTCGGACGGCACCGACGACAATTCAAACGGGCTGCTGCTGCGCCGCTGGTTACGGTCTTCACGTGGGGTGGCGCCAAAGAAGTTACGGTAAGCACTGGAGAAGTGCGGCCCCGAGGAGAAGCCGCACGACAGGCCGATCTGGATGATCGACTTGCTGGTTTGCATGAGCATCTGGCGGGCCTTGTTCAGGCGCAGTTCCAGGTAGTACTGGCTGGGGACGCGGTTGAGGTATTGCTTGAAAATGCGTTCCAGTTGTCGTCGCGACACGCACACATGCTGGGCGATCTCGTCGGTGGTCAACGGCTCTTCAATGTTGGCCTCCATCAACAACACCGCTTGGGTCAGCTTCGGATGGCTGGAGCCCAGGCGGTTTTGCAGTGGAATACGCTGGCGCTCGCCGCCTTCGCGAATGCGCTCCACCACCAGTTCTTCGGAGACCGCACCGGCCAGTTCGGCACCGTGATCACGGGCCAACACCGCCAGCAGCAGGTCGAGTACCGACATGCCGCCACAGGCGGTCAGGCGGTCGCGGTCCCAGTCGAACAGGTGGCTGGTGGCGATCACCTTGGGGAAGCGCTCGGCGAAGTCATCCTGCCAGCGCCAGTGCACGGCGGCGCGGTAGCCGTCGAGCAGACCCAACTGAGCCAAGGGATACACACCGGCCGACAACCCGCCGATCACGCACCCGGCGCGCACCAACTGCTTGAGTGCAGTACTGAGTTGGGACGCAATGACGGTAGGTGGTTCGTCCGCCAACAGGAACAGCTTCTGAAAGCCTTCAAGCTTGCCGGCCCACGGTTCGCCCGGTAATTGCCAGGCACCTTCGGTGCGCGGTTCGGCCTGCAAAAACGACAGTTCGTACACCACATCCGGATGCACCCGCTGAGCAACGCGCAAAGCCTCCTCAGCCAGCGCAAGCGTGAGTGCTTTTGTGCTGGGCCAAATCAGGAAACCAATTTTATGGGCGGTCATGGAGTGCTATCCGAAACGAAGAACGGTGATGAAGACAAGGGCCAATGCTAGCCCGGAAACCAACACAAATCTCAAACCATATGAGATCTAATGTGGGAGCTGGCTTGCCTGTGATGGCGGCGTGTCTGCGCCAGAGAGGCAAACTGACCCACCGCTATCGCAGGCAAGCCAGCTCCCACAGGGGATCGAGGCCAACCTTAAAGCTGCGCAGCATGCACTAACTCGGTGCACAAAAGCAGTCTTGATTATTTCAAGCTACCGGACAAGAACTGCTGCAACCGCTCGGACTGCGGGTTCACCAGCACTTCGCGCGGGTTGCCACGTTCCTCAACGATGCCTTTGTGCAAAAACACCAGTTGGTTGGAGACTTCACGGGCAAAGCCCATTTCGTGAGTGACCACCACCATGGTGCGGCCTTCCTGGGCCAGGTCCTGCATCACCTTGAGCACTTCGCCGACCAGTTCCGGGTCGAGGGCCGAGGTCGGTTCGTCGAACAGCATCACCTCAGGTTCCATCGCCAGGGCGCGGGCGATGGCCACGCGCTGCTGCTCGCCACCGGACATGTGGCCGGGGAACGCATCCTTACGATGGCCCACGCCGACCTTGGCCAGGTAGTGCTCGGCCTTTTCACGCGCGTCTTTTTTCGACATGCCCAACACATGCACCGGCGCTTCCATCACGTTTTCCAGCGCAGTCATGTGCGACCACAGGTTGAAATGCTGGAACACCATGGACAGGCGCGAACGCATGCGCTGCAGTTGTTTCGGGTCGGCGGCCTTCATGGCGCCGTCCTTGTTGGCCACCAGTTTCAGCTCTTCGTTATTGAGCAGAATCTTGCCGGCGTGAGGTTGCTCCAGCAGGTTGATGCAGCGCAAAAAGGTACTTTTGCCCGAACCACTGGAACCGATGATGCTGATCACATCACCGGCCGCGGCGGCCAGGGACACGCCTTTGAGCACTTCATGACTGCCATAGCGTTTATGCAGGTCTTGGACTTCAAGTTTGTACATGCGGTCGGTTCTCACAAAAACAGGTGGTCAGTCGTTGAGCAAGCGCCCGTGACGCAGCGCTTCGCGCCCCGCCACCTTGGCCAGCCAGAAACCCGCTTGGGCATAACGTAGCCGTTCAACGGCAAACAACACCCCGGACGTCCCCGCGCAGACAATGCTGACGCGGTCGGTCAGAGGGTCAATCACTTCAAAAATCTCATCGCCCGCGTCTACCCGGTCACCGGCTTTACGCAGGTAACTGATCACACCGGCATGGGGCGCAAACAGCAATTCGGTGCCTTCGAAGGGCAGGCCTTCACACGCCTCGTATTGCGGCGCCGGCCATTGGCCGGTGATCAAGCCCTGCTCAGCGAGGAACGCGAGGATGCCTTCGGCATGGAAAATCGCTTCATCACGGCCGGTGTCGGCCTGGCCGCCCAATTCCAGGGTAGTCGCCAGGCACGCCAGGGGAATCTGCGCGTCCGGGAACGCCTGCGACAGACGCAACCACGGCAGCGAGCAGGCTTCATCAAACGAACTGCCGCCGGAGTCTTCCGCCAGCAGGCCGACTTTCACACCCAAGTGCGCCGACAACGAGCGCCACTGCGGCCAGTGCTGCGGCAACGCATACATGTGCAACGCGGCTTCGGCGTCGCAATGCAGGTCAAGGACGATATCGGCGGTGCAGGCGTGGCTCAGCAAGATGCGCTGCATGCCTTGCAGTTGGCTGCTCGGCGCGGGCAATGCAGTGAGTGCGTCGGTCATCGCCTGGCGGATCATGCGCACATTGGCGTGAGCATCATCACCCAGCTTGCCCTTGAGCAACTCGGCGACCGGCGCGCTCAACTCGACAAAATCACGGTTGAAATTCTTACCGCTACCCACCTCGAAACGCCCCTGGTGGCTGCCTTGCAGCAGTTGGCCCAGGCCCATCGGGTTGGCCACCGGCACCAGCTCGATCACCCCGTTGAGGGCGCCTTGCTGTTCAAGCTCGGCAAGGCGCTTTTTCAGCTCCCACGCCGCGCGCATCCCCGGCAATTCGTCGGCGTGCAGGCTGGCCTGGATATAGGCCTTGCGCTCGCCACTGCCGAAGCGAAATACGCTCAGCTGACGCTCGCAGCCCAGGTGCCCCCAGGGCAACAGGTGATCGATACGTTCCATATCAATGCTTCCGTGGAGCCAGGTAGCTCAGCCAGCGGCGCTCGGCCAACTTGAACAGGCGTACCAGGATAAAGGTCAGGCACAGGTAGAACACGCCGGCGGTGATATAGGCTTCGAACGGCAAGTAATACTGAGCGTTCACGGTGCGTGCGGCACCGGTGATGTCGATCAAGGTGACGATGGACGCCAGACTGGTGGTCTGCAGCATCATGATCACTTCGTTGCTGTACTGCGGCAGCGCGCGGCGCAGGGCCGACGGCAGCAGGATGCGGCGGTACAGCTTGTAGCGCGACATGCCCATGGCCTTGGCCGCTTCGATCTCACCGTTCGGTGTGGCCTTGAGGCTGCCGGCGATGATTTCGGCGGTATAGGCGCTGGTGTTGATCGCAAACGCCAGGCACGCGCAGAACGTGGCGCTCGACAGCAGCGGCCACAGGAAGCTTTCACGCACCGCTTCGAATTGCGCCAGGCCGTAGTAGATCAAAAACAGCTGCACCAGCATCGGCGTGCCGCGGATCACGTAGGTGTAGAGCCAGGCCGCACCGTTGATGACCGGCTGCTTGGACACGCGCATCAAGCCCAGGGGCAAGGCAGCAAGCAGGCCGAAGAACAGCGAGATGGCCAGCAATTTCAGGGTGGTTACCAGGCCGCCAAGGTACAGCGGCATGGCTTCCCAGATGACGTTGTAGTCGAAGATCATAGATCAGCCGCCCTTACGCCTACCGAGTAGCGCTTCTCAAGGTAACGCAGGGCCAGCAACGACACGCTGGTGATCACCAGGTACATCGCCGCCACTGCGAGGAAGAAGGTAAAAGGCTCGCGGGTGGCGTCTGCCGCCTGCTTGGCCTTGAACATCATGTCTTGCAGGCCCACCACCGAAATCAGCGCGGTGGCCTTGGTGAGTACCAGCCAGTTGTTGGTGAAACCAGGGATCGCCAGCCGGATCATCTGCGGCACCATCACCCGGAAAAACACCTGGAAACTGCTCATGCCATACGCAAGGCCGGCCTCGGCCTGGCCCTTGGGAATGGCCATGAAGGCGCCACGGAAGGTTTCCGAGAGGTAGGCGCCAAAGATGAAACCCAGGGTGCCGATACCGGCGGCCAAGGGGTTCAAGTCGATATAGTCGTCATAGCCGAGCATCGGCGCGACGCGGTTAAGCAGGTCCTGGCCGCCGTAGAAAATCAGCAGAATCAGCACCAGGTCGGGGATCCCGCGGATCACCGTGGAGTACAAGTCACCCAGCCAAGCCAACCAGCGCACCGGCGACAGGCGTAACGCGACCCCGATCAGACCCAGAACAATGGCCAAGGCCATGGACGACAGGGCGAGCTGAAGCGTCAACCATGCGCCATCGAGGATGACAGCCCCGTAGCCGTTCAACATGATTCAGGTCCTCGAAAAGGGGGATGAAAAAATGGCGCAAACCTCAGGAATTCTGTTGCTTGCGCCATTTAGGACAGACAGCTGCGACGAGTTACTTAGGGTCAGCGCCGTAAATATCGAAGTCGAAGTATTTGTCTTGGATTTTCTTGTATTCGCCATTGGCACGGATCGCCGCGATGGCCGCGTTGATCTTGTCCAGGTCGGCCTTGTCGCCTTTACGCACAGCGATACCGATGCCGTCACCGAAGTACTTGGCGTCGGTGAACTGTGGGCCCACGAACGCGTAGCCTTTACCGGCCGGGGTTTTCAGGAAGCCGTCTTGCAGCAGGGTGGCGTCGGCCACGGTGCCGTCAAGGCGACCGGCTTCCACGTCCAGGTAGATTTCGTTCTGCGAGCTGTAAGGCACAACCGTGACGCCTTTAGGGGCCAGGACTTCCTTGGCGAAACGATCGTGGATCGAACCGCGTTGCACGCCGATCTTCTTGCCCTTCAATTCATCCAGGCTGTCGCTGACGGTGGTGCCTTCCTTCATCACCAGCTGCGCTGGGCTCAGGTAATAGCGGTTGGTGAAGTCCACAGACTTCTTGCGGTCTTCGGTGATGGACATGGACGACAGGATCGCGTCGATCTTGCGCACTTTAAGCGCAGGGATCAGGCCGTCAAATTCTTGCTCAACCCATACGCACTTGACCTTCATCTCAGCGCACAGGGCGTTGCCGATGTCGTAGTCAAAACCGACGATGCTGCCATCCGGCGCCTTCGAGGCAAACGGAGGGTAAGCCGCTTCGATACCAATTTTCAGAGGCTTTTCATCAGCGAAGGCCTGCATGGACAGCACGGACAGCGCCAGGGCGCCCAACAGCACAAGTTTCTTCATCTTGGGACTCCATCGGTATAGGGCAAAAAGCAGAATGAGCCGTGGCCCACGATGCGACTTAAGTGAAACCGAATAGCGGTGCTGCGTCCTACCCCGAATCAATACAGGAGACGACGAGCGAGTGATCGGCATTCTAACGACAGGCCGGAAGCCGATATTTCCTCAATGCGACAACAATTTACAGAAGCACCGAGAAAGCGGTTCCAGCACATTGACAGCCTCTGAATTTTATGCAGAGACAAAAGATATTAAACCTGTTGATGCTGCAAATTGCGGGCCTATTATTCGCAAACCCTTCTAGCACGGCAAGTCTGGCGTTTAATCTTATTTCTGAGGGTGTCTAAAACGCGGGTTTTCGGGGCACAGGCGTAGCACATTGCCTCAGGATTGGGCGTGGGGTTACACATTTAGGGTGGCCGGTAACATTCAGAAACCTCCTACGAGAGAAACCGATATTTATTGGCCTACGCACAGATCGTTCCCACGCTCTGCGTGGGGATGCATCCTGTGACGCTCTGCGTCACGCCCCAAGAACGGACGCGGAGCGTGGGAACGATCAGACTCCGGCCATGAAACACATTCCAAATGTGGGAGCTGGCTTGCCTGCGATAGCGGCCTGTCAGCTAACCCACCTGTGCCTGATACGCCCTCATCGCAGCATAGGTATCTATACAACCGGTTAGGTGGCAGGTGGGCTGTTGTGGCGAGCAGGCTTGTCCTGCGTTGGGCTGCGAAGCGGCCCCAGTAAAAGCACTGCAGTTTTCCTGAAAGAACTCAGCGTCTGGGTCAGGGGCTGCTTCGCAGCCCAACGCAGGACAAGCCTGCTCGCCACAGGAGAAATGGCTGCCTTCAAAAGTTGTCTCGATACCCATGCTCATCGCAGGCAAGCCCCCACAGTGATCCGGTTTCGCCGCAGAGGTCGGACCAAGCCCCACAAAAAAGCCCCACCCGGCTCACGCCGAACGGGGCTTTATCTGACCCAGCCCGCCTTATGCGACGTTCATGGTCTTGTGCGTCTCAATCAAATGCGCCACCACCCCTGGGTCGGCCAAGGTGGAGATATCCCCCAACCCGTCATACTCAGCCGTAGCGATCTTGCGCAGAATCCGGCGCATGATTTTACCCGAACGCGTCTTCGGCAAGCCCGGCGCCCACTGGATCACATCCGGTGAGGCAATCGGCCCAATCTCTTTGCGCACCCAGTTTTTCAACTCCAGGCGCAGCGCTTCGTTCGGCTCTTCACCATTCTTGAGCGTGACATACACATAGATGCCCTGCCCCTTGATGTCATGCGGTACACCGACCACCGCTGCCTCAGCGACTTTCGGGTGCGCAACCATCGCGCTTTCAATCTCGGCGGTGCCCATGCGGTGTCCGGACACGTTCAACACGTCGTCCACACGCCCGGTGATCCACCAGTAGCCGTCTTCATCGCGACGCGCACCGTCGCCGGTGAAATACATGCCACGGAAGGTCTTGAAGTAGGTGTCGACAAAGCGGTCATGGTCGCCATACAGCGTGCGCGCCTGGCCTGGCCACGAATCGAGGATCACCAGGTTGCCTTCGGCAGCGCCCTCGATGATGTTACCGAGGTTGTCCACCAGCGCCGGCACCACGCCAAAGAATGGGCGCGCCGCCGAACCCGGCTTGAGCGCGTGGGCACCCGGCAGCGGGCTCATCAAGGTGGCGCCGGTTTCGGTCTGCCACCAGGTGTCGACGATCGGGCAACGGGATTGGCCGACATTCTTGTAGTACCAATCCCAGGCTTCCGGGTTGATCGGCTCACCCACCGACCCGAGCAAGCGCAGGCTGCTGCCGTCCACACCTTCGCAGGCAGCAGTGCCTGAAGCCATCATCGCGCGGATCGCGGTCGGCGCGGTGTAGAGGATATTGACCTTGTGCTTGTCAACGATCTTGCCGACCCGCGTGATATCCGGGTAGTTCGGCACACCTTCAAACAACAGCGTGGTCGCACCATTGGCCAGCGGGCCATAGACGATATAAGTGTGACCGGTGACCCAACCGACGTCGGCGGTGCACCAATAGATTTCGCCTGGGCGGTAGTCGAACACACGCTCGTGGGTCAGGGCCGCGTACAGCAAGTAGCCGCCAGTGGTGTGCTGCACGCCTTTAGGCTTGCCGGTGGAGCCAGAGGTGTAAAGGATGAACAGCGCTTCTTCGGCGCCCATCTCCTTAGGCGCACACACAGTGCCCGCCACTTTCATCAGGTCTTCGTACCAGATGTCGCGATGCTGGTTCCACTTGATGTTGCCATTGGTGCGCTTGCACACGATGACTTTCTGGATGCTGCTGGTTTCCGGGTTGGTCAGCGCGTCGTCGACGTTGGCCTTCAGCGGAATTTTCTTACCGGCGCGGATGCCTTCGTCGGCGGTGATCACCACCTTCGACTTACAGTCGATAATGCGACCGGCCAGGGCTTCCGGCGAAAAACCGCCAAACACCACGGAGTGAATCGCACCGATGCGGGTACAGGCCAACATGGCGACCACGGCTTCGGGGATCATCGGCATATAGATAGTCACCACGTCGCCGCGATGCACATCCTGGCCGCGCAGAGCGTTGGCGAACTTGCAGACTTCTTCATGCAGCTCGCGGTAGGTGATGGTGCGGCTTTCGGAAGGGTCATCGCCCTCCCAGATGATCGCCGCCTGATCACCACGCTCGGCGAGGTGGCGGTCCAGGCAGTTGTAGGAAACGTTGAGGGTGCCGTCGGCAAACCATTTGATGTCGACATGGTGGTCGTCGAAAGAAGTCTGCTTGACCGCAGTGAAAGGCTTGACCCAGTCAAGGCGCTTGGCTTGCTCGCGCCAGAAACCATCGGGGTTGACCACCGACTGCTGGTACATGGCCTTGTAGGTCGCCTCGTCGGTCAGCGTGTTGGCTGCTACTTCGGGGCGAACGGGGTACAGGGAAGCCGCACTCATCTTTCTTACCTCGGTGACATAGTTGTTGTTGTATGGCCCCTGTTGTAGCCGGGGCAGCCCCATAGAACCATTCGACGATGGTAGTAACAAGCCCCTACAAATTGCCCTGCTATGCCTTTTCAGGGCTCTGGCCCACGGCCTGCACGGCTTTGGCGCCTGATGAAAAAACCTTTACCAAGGGATTGTTACAAAAACCGCCAATAGTGTTTATCAAAAGCACGGGTATATGAATATAACCCGCAGGCCTAAAATCAACTCCGCCAACACGGCACTGTGATTAACACCGTAACAGCCCCCACGAAGGCAACGTTAATCCGAACTTCCCAACTCTTAAGTTACACACGCGGCCTCATAAGGGCCCCGTGACCCCTTTCGCCCTGAAGAAGGTAAATACACAAATGAAAGCTTTAGTAGTTATGGCCCTCAGCAGCTTGTGCGCCACCGCCGCCCTGGCCGACGAAGCCCCGACTGAGCTGGCTGGACACAACGCACCGGTAGTTGAGGATTACACTTACAGCACACACTTGGATGTCGCCAAAGTTTTATCCATGAGCAGCGTCCCGGAAGTGTGCCAGGTTGTACCGGTACAAATGGAATATGAAGATTCGCAAGGTCAGCGGCACATTCTTCAATATCAAGTCATGGGCAATGGTTGTTCTAACGGGTAATAACTTGTTCAGTCAGATCTAAACCCGGATCTTGGTCGCCGCAAGAAATCGTTCTTGCGGCCAAGAACCGCCCTCATGTCCACCCCGGACCCAATGTGGGAGCTGGCTTGCCTGCGATGGCGATCCCAGCCAAACCTATCCCACACAGCCCTTCCCAATTCCCCCTCCCCAGCCCTACAAAAACTATCCCACCGCCTGTCAAAAAATTCCTACCCCTGCAAAGCCTTGCAAACACACGCTCTGGCCGAAAACCACACCATTTTGGCGCTCAATCGTGACCATCCGCCGCAACACAAAGCCGATTTTTTCCCTATAATGCGCGGGTAAATCGGGCCTGCAATATCCCTTTACACTGGGATGAAGAGCCAGACCTGAGGCCTCCGCGCGAGCCTGCATCTGTTGCTGCGCACCTCAAGCCTCAAGCAGAACCCGTAACCCTATTCCGTTTATTTGCCTGCGCGAGCTGTTGCAACAAACGATTCCTTAAGATCCACCGCGGCCTCAGGGCCGTGTGAACACCCAACCATCCGGTTTCACACGGGCACCTTTGAGCCCTCACGCAGGAGACGACACGTCATGCTGAGCTGGGACGAATTCGACAAAGAAGAAGAAGGCGAAGTAGGCGCCAACGCCGGCCACGCCACCGAAGCCAACATGGACCGCCTCGACGGTGCCGGCGCTGCCGCCGCCATCGAAGCCCGCGCCGTCACCGCCAACGACTCCGCCGCCATCGTGCGCGCCAAGGCCGCCCTGGACAAACTCGACGTCGCCGAAGGCCTCGCCGAGCTCGAAGGCTCCGCCGCCCGCGTCGCCGTTGACGAAAAGCGCATGATCAACTGCCGCGCCGACCTCAACCAACTCGTGCCTTTCAAGTACGACTGGGCCTGGCAGAAGTACCTCGACGGCTGCGCCAACCACTGGATGCCGCAAGAGGTCAACATGACCGCCGACATCGCCCTGTGGAAAAACCCCGAAGGCCTGACCGACGACGAACGCCGCATCGTCATGCGCAACCTCGGCTTCTTCTCCACCGCCGACTCCCTGGTTGCCAACAACCTGGTGCTGGCCGTGTACCGCCTGATCACCAACCCGGAGTGCCGCCAGTACATCCTGCGCCAGGCCTTCGAAGAAGCGATCCACACCCACGCCTACCAGTACTGCATCGAATCGCTGGCCATGGATGAAGGCGAGATCTTCAACATGTACCACGAGATTCCATCGGTCGCCAAAAAAGCCGCCTGGGGCCTCAAGTACACCCGCTCGATCTCCGATCCGAAGTTCGAAACCGGCACCGTCGAAACCGACAAAGAACTGCTGCGCAACCTGGTCGCCTACTACTGCGTCCTGGAAGGCATCTTCTTCTACTGCGGCTTCACCCAAATCCTGTCCATGGGCCGCCGCAACAAAATGACCGGCGTCGCGGAACAGTTCCAGTACATCCTGCGTGACGAGTCGATGCACCTGAACTTCGGTATCGATGTGATCAACCAGATCAAAATCGAAAACCCGCACTTGTGGGATGCCGAGATGAAGGAAGAAGCGACCCAGATGATTTTGCAGGGGACGCAGCTGGAGATTGAATACGCGCGCGATACCATGCCGCGCGGGGTTCTCGGCATGAATGCGGCGATGATGGAGGATTACCTCAAGTTCATCGCGAACCGCCGTCTGTCGCAGATCGGCCTGAAAGAAGAGTACCCAGGGACGACTAACCCGTTCCCGTGGATGAGCGAGATCATGGACTTGAAGAAAGAGAAAAACTTCTTCGAAACCCGTGTGATCGAGTACCAGACCGGCGGCGCGCTGAGCTGGGATTGATTCCTTAGCCAAGCGTCTTTAATCAGCCCTGACTTGTTCAGGGCTTTTTTATGCCCTCTTGATCTGTTTAGGAACCGTCTTACACCAGGATCATCCATAGAAAGGTTGATACGAATTTCGATGTTAAATATTCTCGTCTACCGGTGCCTAAGAAACGCCCAACGTAGCTGCTAGCCTCACTCAAACAGCCAAGAAACCGCAGACTAATTATGCGGAATGAATGCTGTATCGAGGCCTAGCAAGTTGGAGTTTCTTAAATCCGCTCTCTACGTTGGGTTCACTCCCTTCCTTAAATCACGTAGAGGTCATAGGAAATGTCTAGCCAATATCTGCTCAACTTACCTGACGCTAAAGACATGGCCGCATCCGAGCTTTCAATCGCCTTAGTTTTTACTCGTCATAATCTTCATTTACATGCCCTCCTTCTAGAAAACCAAGCGTGGTTCTGTGCGCGTGACCTTGGGCGTTTGATGGGGTGGTTTCTGGATGAGCGCACGACTCGCAAGCTCGATGAAGACCAACGAAGAACTTTAAAACTGCTGTTCCACGGTCAACCGGAAGAAATGCTGATGATCAGCGAATCCGGGGCTTACGCGCTGTTGGTTTATCACTACACACCGGGGAATCGCCTTCTGCGTAGTTGGCTCACTCATGAAGTGGTTCCAACGTTGCGGGACGCGGGGCAGCCACGCACGGTGGAGCGCCCACTGTTGAGCATGCTGGATTGGCCGGAGATGTCGTTGAACCTGCTGCATTGGCAGGATGAGGGCTGGATACGGCTTCGGGACATGCCGTATTTGCTGGTTAATCGGACCTATCTGAGGGGGTCAGCAAAGACTCCGTGGTGGCGAAAGCTCACCCAAATTTTCCGAATTAAGCAGCGACTGTACTGAAGATAACGAACGGTAAATCCCACCGATTCGTAGGAGATTTCGTAGACGCAGTAATGGCTACTCAGTATCGTCCGAGGGTTTTCTACCCTCGGCGGCTGTATGGATATTGCGAAAGACAAAACGGACTGGAGCGACTCGGAGTTGGCAGCGGCGGTCGAGGCGTACCTGAAGATGTTGGCCTGGGAGAAAAACGGCCAGCCTTTTAACAAAGCCCTCGAAAACCGCATCCTGCGCGAAGGCCCGGTGGCGGGTCGCGCGAAGGGTTCCATTGAATTTCGCATGCAAAACATCTCCACCGTGCTTGTGCGTATGGGCTGGGACCGTATCGAAGGCTATAAGCCTGCAAAGAACGTGGGTACGGGCGTGGAGCAACGCATCCGCCAAGCGCTTGCCGAGCAGGGTGTATTCGAATCCGAAGACGCAGCACAAACGGCAGATGAGCAAACGCTTATCCGCCGCGCATCCAAACTGCAGCAGCAACCTTTCCAAAAGCTACCGGATGGTATCGCCAACCCGCAGAAAGTGTCGACCATCAGCACCGCCTTTGTCCGCGATCCAAAGGTACGCGCCTGGGTACTAAAAGAAGCCAAAGGCATTTGCGAAGGCTGCGGCTCTAACGCACCTTTCGAAGTCGACGGTTTGCCATTTCTTGAAGTACATCACGTCAAGCACCTGGCCCAGAAGGGTTCGGATCGCACGACCAATGCTGTAGCCTTGTGCCCCAATTGCCATCAGCGTTGTCACCGGTCGAGTGATCGGGAAGAGTTCACCCAAGGGCTTTACTCGAAAATCGAAAGGTTGAGAGAAGAGTAAACTCCCGCTGTCACACCTGATGAACGCTCAAAAAATACTAGATAGGACCGAGGCCAACCCGTGAACCCAGACATGCTTGAAGCCGGCCCCATCGACGCCAAAGTACTCTCCGTCTTTGACTTCGACGGCACCCTCACCCACCACGACAGTTTCGTGCCCTTCCTCAAATTTGCCTTCGGCCCCGTTGAGTTTTATGGCCGGATGGTCAAACTCGCCGTGCCGGGGTTGCGCTTTTTGCTGCAGCAGATCAGCCGGGATGAGTTGAAGGCGCAGTTGATCCGCACCTTTATGACCGGGGTGGAGAAGGCGTGGGTGCAGCAGCAGGCTGAGGCGTATTGTCAGCGTTATTGGACCAAGTTGATGCGCCCCAAGGGCTTGCAGTCGGTGGAAGATGAGGTGAAGTCCGGGGCGGTGGTGACGCTGTGTTCGGCGTCGCCGGCGTTGGTGCTGCAGCCGTTTGCGAATCGGCTGGGCATCAAGTTGATCGGCACTGAGCTTGAGGTGGTCGACGGCGTGTTGACGGGCAAGCTCACGGGGAATAACTGCCGCTGTGAGAACAAGGTGCTGCGCCTTGAGGCGGTGTATGGGGATTTGGGCGAGTATCGGTTACGCGCCTGGGGTGATACGCGTGGTGATCGGGAGTTGCTGGCGGCGGCGCAGGATGCGCATTTTCGGCATTTTCATTCGAAGAAGAAGCAGGGCAAGTTGCAGCGGTGATGCGGGTGGGTGGGGTCGGCGGGGAAACCGAGTCGATCCTATCGCTGCCTCGCTGGGGCTCGAGAGCTCCCACATTGGGATCGGCTTCAAGCTGGGAAGCTCACTAGCATGGGGTGCTAGGGGTCGATGCAGATGGATGTGCTCGGAGGCTGGACCGAGGCGATCCCATCGCTGCCTCGCTGGGGCTCGAGAGCTCCCACATTTGAGCTTTGTTGACGCTTAGGCCGGCGTCTTCAGGTCCACACCCAGCGCTGTTGCGAAGGCTTTTACCATCGGGCTTCTCGGGGCGTTATGACGCAGGATCAGGTTGAATGCCGTGCTCAGGTGAACCTGTTCCGGGCACAGTGCGCGCAGGCGCCCTTCCCTTACCAGTGGCGCTGCGTAATGTTCCGGCAGGAAGCCTAAGAAGCGGCCGGTGAGGATCAGGATGGCGACGGCTTCCACCTGTGAGGCCGAGGCAGACTGACTGTCGTAGGTGACGAAGTTGGCCTTGTCGCGATGGATCGCGTACCGGTGGTTGACGACTTCGTATTGGCGCAGCACCTCTGGGGTGATGTCGCTCGCGTTGAACAGCGGGTGTCCTACGGCGCAGTAGGCGTGGGCTTTTTCTTCGTACAGAGGAAAATAGTCGAATTCTTCGCGGCGTTGGTACACCGGCACGATGCCGACGATCAGCCGCCCTTCCACCACGCCGCGTTCAACTTCGTCGAGTTGCGAGGCATGTAGACGCAATCTAATTTTTGGCGATTCGCTGTGTAATTTCCCCAGCGCGGTAATTAGCGGGGAATTAACGTCGGACACGGTGTTATCAATAACGCCGACACTAAGGTCACCAATCAGCTCGTTTTGCGCCGAACTAAGCTTGTCGCGAAAACTGTCTACCGAGGTAAATAACTCGATGGACGCTTGATACACCAACTTGCCTTCTTCGGTCAGGCCGAACCCTTCGCGGCCCCGTGTACACAGGCGCATGCCGATGCGAATTTCAAGGTCGGAGATCTGTTTGCTGATGGCCGCCAGGCCCACGTTCAGCTCGTTTTGCGCGGCGCTGAAGCCGCCGGCTTCGACCACGGCCATGAACACGCGCAGCAGTTTGAAGTCCAGCCCGCTCAGTTGCAGCGGCGGTCGTGTGCCGGGTTTTGGCGGCATGTTTCCAGAAGTGGAAAGTGGGGTTTCCATAATACGCGTTGACCTCAAGTGCCATATTCAACAGGCTTCAACCCAATCCTTGAACATAGCCAGGCGGCGATAATGGCTGCAAACATCCGCCCTTGGCAACCTTGAATATAGCGGGTTGAACAGCACACAGAGGCTGATTTAACACCCGTAAAAACCTGACATTACGATCAGGTCTTTTTAGCTTTTTACTGCCTCCGACTCTTCTAAAAACAAGCGTGAGGAATACCGATGTCCCAGCCCACTGACCGCCTTTGGGGCGCTCGTTTCAAGACCGGCCCGTCTGCTGCCTTGGCCGCGTTGTCGCGTTGCCCTGAGCGCTATTTCCGCCTGACGCCCTACGACCTGGCCGGCTCCCGTGCCCATGCCCGTGAGTTGCAGCGCGCCGGTTTGCTGGATGAGTCGGAAACCCTGCGCACCCTGGAAGCCCTGGACCGTATCGGTGACGATTTCGCCGCCGGCCGCCTGCATCCAACCCTGGATGACGAGGACGTACACACTTTTATCGAACGCGTATTGACCGAGCGCCTGGGCGCCTTGGGCGGCAAGTTGCGCGCCGGGCGTTCGCGTAACGACCAGACCGCCAATGACCTGCGCCTGTTCCTGCGCGACCATGCGCGCACCATCACCAGCGAGGTGTTGGGTTTACAGCAGGCGCTGGTGGAGCAGGCTGAGCAGCACATCGACAGCATCTGCCCAGGCTTTACCCATTTGCAGCAGGCGCAACCGATTGTGTTCGCCCACCACTTGCTGGCGCACGCGCAATCGATGCTGCGCGATGTGCAGCGCCTGGTGGATTGGGATGCGCGCACGGCGTTGTCGCCGTTGGGTGCCGCGGCGATGGCCGGTTCTGCCATTGCACGCCAGCCCGAGCATTCGGCCAAGGAAATGGGCTACACCGGGCCGTGCGAAAACTCCATTGATGCCGTAGCCAGCCGTGACCATGTGGCGGAGTTTCTGTTTGTGGCGGGCATGCTCGGGGTGAATATTTCGCGGCTGTCGGAGGAGTTTTGCCTGTGGTCGTCGCGCCAGTTTCGCTGGGTGGTATTGGACGATGCCTACGCCACCGGCAGCTCGATCATGCCGCAGAAAAAGAACCCGGACATTGCCGAACTGGCGCGGGGCAAGGCCGGGCGTTTGATTGGCAACCTGACCGGGTTGATGTCGACGCTTAAATCCTTGCCGCTGTCGTACAACCGCGATTTGAGTGAAGACAAGCACAGTGTGTTGGACAGCGTCGACACTTTGCTGCTGGTACTGCCGGCGATGGCCGGGATGGTTGCGACCATGAAGGTGCAGGTGGACGAACTGCGGCGCCAGGCACCGATGGGCTTTACCTTGGCGACCGAGGTGGCGGATTGGTTGGCCACCCGTGGTGTGCCGTTTAAAGAGGCGCATGAGATTACCGGCGCGTTGGTGCAGGCCTGTGAGCAGCATGAGATTGAATTGTGGGAAGCCTCGCCGGCGATGTTGGCGCAGGTGGATGCGCGGTTGCTGCCTGAGGTGCGTGAGTGCCTGACCCTGGAGGCGGCGATTGCGGCGCGCAGTGGCTGGGGTGGCACGGCGCCGGAGCGGATTCGCGAGCAGATTGGGCGGTTGAAGGTGGCGTTGGCTGAGCAGCAGCAGTGGGTTGAGCGTTATCAGGGGTTTCGGATTTAAGCCTGGGTAGGTGTGGTGAGCTGACTGGCGCTTTCGCAGGCAAGCCAGCTCCCACATTGCATCGGGTTTCAACCGTGGGACCGAGTACAGCGGTAGTCGTTTTTTGACGATCGTTCCCACGCTCTGCGTGGGAATGCATCCTGTGACGCTCCGCGTCGCCAAGCCACGCACTAACAGCGGGACGCGGAGCGTCCGAGGCGACATTCCCACGCAGAGCGTGGGAACGATCAAGCAACACGTATTTTTTGGAGAATCACCATGAACCAAACCCCGGCGGAGCGCTTGGAAGCTGAGCGCAAGTTGTCCGAGAACCAGTTCGATATCACGCAATACGAGCACGTACCGCGGCGGTATTACGGGCGGATGTTTTTTGCCACGTTGATCGTGATCGCCCTGGCCGCGCTACTGCGCGCATTTGCCAATGGCCAGATCGAATGGTCCTACATCGGCCAGTTCCTCACGTCTGAAGCCATCCTCTGGGGGCTGGTGAATACCATTGTCATGTCGATCCTGGCGATGGCGCTGGGCGTGGTGATCGGGGTGATCACGGCGATCATGCGCATGTCGGCCAACCCGATCCTGCGCTATGTGGCCATCACCTACACCTGGCTGTTCCGCGGTACGCCGCTGATTCTGCAATTGCTGCTGTGGTTCAACCTGGCGCTGATTTTCCCGGTGATCGCGATTCCCGGCGTGTTCAGCATCGACACCGTCGACCTGATGACCCCGTTCGTGGCCGCCCTGCTTGGCCTGAGCATCAACCAGGGCGCCTACACCGCCGAAGTGGTGCGTGCCGGTTTGCTCTCGGTGGACACCGGCCAATATGAAGCGGCCAAGTCTATCGGTATGCCGAGCCTGCAAGCACTGCGTAGGGTGATTCTGCCGCAGGCCATGCGCGTAATCATTCCACCGGTAGGCAACGAGTTCATCAGCATGGTGAAAATGACCAGCCTGGCCAGCGTGATCCAGTACTCGGAGCTGCTGCACAACGCGCAAAACATCTACTACGCCAACGCGCGGGTCATGGAGCTGCTGATTGTGGCCGGTATCTGGTACCTGGCGGTGGTGACTGTTCTTTCATTTGGTCAAAGCCGCCTCGAGCGTCGTTTTGCCCGCGGCGCCGGCAAGCGTTCGTAAGTTTGGGTTGAGGAGATTTGCCCCATGAGAAGCATCGTCAAGGCCGTCAACCTGAACAAGTATTACGACCAGTATCACGCGCTGCGCGACATCAATATCGAGGTCGAGCAAGGCGAAGTGATGTGCATCATTGGCCCGTCCGGTTCGGGCAAAAGCACGCTGCTGCGTTGCGTCAACCAGCTGGAAAAAATCGACAAGGGCGGCCTGTGGGTCGACGGCGAGCTGGTCGGTTACCGAGTGGTGGGCAACAAGCTGCATGAGATGAATGAATCGCAGATTGCCCGCCAGCGCCTGGCCACCGGCATGGTGTTCCAGCGTTTCAATTTGTTCCCGCATATGACCGTGTTGCAGAACATCATCGAAGGCCCGGTGCAGGTGCTCAAGCGCTCGCCCAAGGAAGCCATCGAAGATGCGCTGGAGTTGCTGGCCCGCGTGGGTCTGGCGGACAAGCGCAATGCCTACCCGGTGGAATTGTCCGGTGGCCAGCAACAACGTGTGGCTATTGCTCGCGCCTTGGCGATGCGCCCCAAGTTGATGCTGTTTGACGAACCCACGTCAGCCCTCGACCCAGAGCTTGTGGGAGAAGTGCTGTCGGTGATGCGTGATTTGGCCACCACCGGCATGACCATGATCGTGGTCACCCATGAGTTGGGCTTCGCCCGCGAAGTCTCCAACCGCATGGTGTTTATGGATGCCGGCCAGATTGTGGAAGCCGGCAGCCCCGAAGAAATTCTAATAAGCCCACAAAACCCGCGTACCCAAAGCTTTATTTCTGCCGTTCGCACTTAACTAAAAAACTAACGAGAACGCCCCCATGAAAAAATTATTTATCCCAACGTTGCTCGCAGGCCTGATGGCCTCCACGTTTGTGTTCGCGGCATTGCCGGCGGCAATCAAGGACAAGGGTGAGATCAGCGCGGCCATCGTGCCGAACTACCCACCGATGGATTTCAAGGACACCGCCACCAACAAACTCACCGGCCTGGACTTTGACCTGGGCAATGCCCTGGCTGAGCGCCTGGGTGTGAAGATCAAATGGCAGGAAACCGGCTTCGAGCAGATGCTCAGCGGCCTGACCACCAAGCGCGTCGACATTGTGCTGTCGGGCATGAGCGACACCGCCGAACGCCAGAAGGCCGTGACCTTCATCGACTACTTTACCAGCGGCCCGCAGCTGTACACCCTGGCCAAGCGTGAAGACCTTCAGGCACTGACTGACCTGTGCGGTAAAAAAGTCGGCACCAGCCGCCGTACTACCTGGCCGTCGGAAATTGCCGCATGGAGCAAGGAAAACTGCGAAGCAGCCGGTAAGCCAGCCATTGTGGTGATCGGCACCGAAGGCTCGGCAGATGCACGCGCGCAGTTGCAGCAGAACCGTCTGGATGCGGCGATGCAGGGCAGCGAGACCATTCCTTATTTGATGTCGCTGGATAAGGGCAAGTACAAGCCGGTGGGTCTGGCGATTTCCAAGCAGTTCACGGGGCTGGGGATCGAGAAGAACAACACTGAGCTGGTGACGGCGATCAGTGAAACGCTGCAGGGCATGATTGATGATGGCACCTACGGCAAGATCCTCAAGAAGTGGGATCTGGAGCAGGGTGCGGTGGAAAAAATCTCCATCAATGCAGGCCAGTAAATACACGATCTAGAATGTGGGAGCTGGCTTGCCTGCGATAGCGGTGGGCCAGTAAGAAATATTCAAGCTGACCCACCGCTATCGCAGGCAAGCCAGCTCCCACATTAGCTCTGTATTCACATTGGCTCTGTGTTCACTGTTGATCTCTTTTCACAGTTGATCTGCGTTGTATTAAAGAAATAACAAGGACGATCGCCCCCACCGTGGCCACCTACTCTCTGGTAATCCGCCGCCTGATGATCTGCTCGGTGACCATCGTGGTCAGCCGCGCCATGACCAGCCCATTGCTGGCCTTGCTCTTGAGTACCCGACTGGGCCTCAACCAACAGGACATCGGGTTGCTGATGGGCATTGCCGTGTTCATCGCCACGTTGCTGGGCCTGTATGGCGGCTACATCATCGATCGCCTGGAAAAGCGCAAGCTGCTGATCCTGGCCATGCTCTCCAGCTCCATCGGTTTTCTATTGCTGACGTTCGCCAGCAACCTCTATCTCACCACCCTGACTCTGGTCATTACCGAAGCCGCCTCGGCACTGTTCCTGATTGGCTCCAAAGCCATCATCAGCGAGAACTTGCCCGTGGGTGATCGCGCCAAGGTGTTTTCCCTGCGTTACACCTTGACCAACGTCGGCTACGCCACCGGGCCGATGGTCGGCGTAGTGATTGCCGGGCATATGCAACTGGCGCCGTTCTTGATCGCCAGCGCCATTGCGTTTGGCAGCCTGTTCCTGATGATCGGCATCCCACCGACCCAGCGCGATGACAGCCACAAACCCTTGAGCTTCCTCAGCACCCTGCGCACCTTGCGCAGTGACCGCACGCTGATCCTGTTCACCAGTGGCAGCCTGTTGAGCACCATCGTCCACGGGCGCTACACCCTGTATCTGTCGCAGTTTCTGCTGGTGGCCTACAAACCCGCCGAGGCGCTGAAGATTTTATCGGCAGTGCTGGCCTGCAACGCCATTACGGTGATTGTGATGCAGTACCAGATTGGCCGGTTTCTCAAGCGCGAACAGTTGCGTTACTGGATCGTGCTGGGCACGTTGCTGTTCATTGCCGGGCTGGTCGGTTTCAGCCAGGCCGACAGCCTGCTCACGTGGTGCCTGGCGATGTTCGTGTTTACCCTGGGCGAGATGATCATTTACCCGTCGGAATTCCTGTTTATCGACACCATCGCCCCAGACGCATTGCGCGGCAGTTATTACGGTGCACAAAACCTGGCCGCGTTTGGCGGAGCGATGAGCCCGGTTATTTGCGGCTACTTGCTGATCAACGCTGCGCCAACCAGCATGTTCTATGCGTTGGGCGCATTGACTGCGATGGGCGGCACTTTGTGTTTCTTGAGCGGCCGACGTGTAGCTGGCGCACCGCTTACCTAATGTGGGAGCTGGCTTGCCTGCGATAGCGGTGTGTCAGGTTAGGATGTTCAAACTGGCACGGCGCTATCGCAGGCAAGCCAGCTCCCACATTTTGCTCTCCGTAATGTCTGGTATTTGCGTAGTATCCAGCCATTCATCTCACGGACCCGAGCCCCATGAAATTCGACACGGCCTACAGCCTGAGTCTCGACGACAAGCTGTCGATCTACGACGTTCGAGAGCTGAATTTCGACGAAACCGCAGACTTCGACTCCGATAAGGACAGCTTCCTGTGCCCCAACGATGAGTGCCGCGCGGCCTTCGAGGCAGGCAATACGCTGAGCACGTTCAACGCGAAAAACGTCAACTACCAGCGCACACCGCACTTCAAGAACAAGACCAGCACCCGGCATATCGACGGCTGCCGCTATGCCAGCACGCACAAGTCTGCAACGGGTGAAAGTGACGACGAACGCGAAGACAATTTCCCATCGGAATTTGTACTGACGCGGCGTCAGTACGCGCGCAACACTGCGCTTGTCGGCAGCGAGGGAAGCGCCCTACAAGATTCGGCGAAAGCACCTTCAACAAGTACCCGCTCATCCCACGTCAGCAGCGACACTACCCCGGACAAAACCAGTGTCTTCGCACACCCGGTCGAGTGCTATGTGTCGAATATCGACGACAAGGACAAGCTCAAGACCATGCCGCTGAAGGTGGGTGAGCACACCGCGACGTACTGGACGTTTTTCAAGAAGATCGAATACCTGCAAGACAACAAAGGCCTGATCTACTGGGGCAAGATCAAAGCGATCAAGGATTACACCAGCAGCTTTCGCATCGACTTCGAAAAAAAGGTGTGGCTCGACAAAAAGCCTTATTCAGTCAATGTCTACCTGAGCAAAAAACTCATCGAGAACTACCGCAAGCGCACGGCGTTCCTGGAGCAGATCAAGGCGGCAGCGAGTAGCGAACGGGCCTTGTATTGCTTCTTTTACGGCGTGACGCCGGAGCTCAAACAAGTGCCCAGCAAGAAGAACCCCGAGCAGACATTCGGGGTGTTCAGCGCCAATATCGAGAACCTGGACCACTTGATCATTCGTGAGGCGCCGGGGTTGGAGTAATGGCTCGCTTGGCAGCCATCAAAAAAATCCAGTTGATGAGCGGTACAAACAACTGTACAAAAACACAGTATAGTTTGCCTTCCCCCGTCGAACCTGGAGAAACCCCATGTCCTCTCTGGCAATGAGCTCTTACGTAGAACAGCAGATCGTCCTGCACCAATTTACCGCCAAACACAGCGCACAGGCCCGTGTGATGCTGGGCTGGAGCCGTGAAGACCTGGCCCGCCAGGCCGGGTTGACGGTAGAGGTGGTTCAGCGTTTTGAAAGCCTGGGTGAGGTGGAGGATGAAGCTCGGTTAGCCCTCGCGTTCCGGCTGGAGGCTGAAGGCCTGGTGTTTTTTCCAGGGTTTGCGCCGGGCTGGGGGATGAGCGCACGCAGGTTTGAGGCCGCCCCAGCCGAGCCCGCCGCACCTGGCCTCATCTCGCGGTTGATGGGCTCAGCAGCGGCATCAAATGACTCACCAACGCCTCAGCCGAATGGTGCGTAGAGTCCAACCGAAGCACCGGGCAGGTCAGCGGTTTCAACCAGCTTTCATGCCGACGTAGGCTGCGTAGGCTGTGGTTGCCGCCGTCGTAACGGGCGGCCCAGGCCAGGAATGCGATGCTGTTGGCGTGGCGGCTGCCGCCCTCCAGGATCTGTTCGCCGTAGCGTTGCACTTCGCGCAGTTGCAAGCGTTTGAGCCGTACCTGTGGGTTAAGGCGCAGGAACACCACATGGGTGAACTGCGCGATCATCGCATCGCCCCAGCCGCACAGTGAGCCGGACAGTACCCAGCCCTCAAGGCCGGCACTCTGTTCCTGCAACAGGCGGATGCGTTCATCCTTGGGCCGGGCGACCGTGAAAGGTTCTGACGTTTGTTGCCAGTAGAAATAGTCAGAGTCGAAATAGGCGACGCCCAGGCGTTTGGCCAGAGCCTGGCCCAAGGTCGAGGTACCGGCGCCCGCAGCGCCGAGGATGTGAATTTTGTAGGCCATGCCTGCCCTCCATGGCAGTGAGTGTAATCGGTCAGGTTTGCAGTGCGCAGCGCATCCGTTAAAGCACAGGTTTTGAAGCCGCCTGGGCCGCCTGCTCGTACCCATAAGCCACTGCCAGCAAGGTTGGTTCGGCCCAGCGGGTGCCGAAGAAGTAGGCACTGGTAGGCAAGCCTTCTTCATTCGTCCCAGAAGGCACGGTGATACCTGGGTAACCTGCTGCGGCAACCCCGAAGTAGCTGTTGGTATCGTAGTCCGACACTATGGCATCCAGGTTTTGCGCCTTGATAGGGTCATCCACGCTGTTGCGAAAATCCTGGATGAGCGCGTCCCACAGCGTTTTGCGGCGCTGCGGCGTGAGGGCGGCAGCGTTGACCTCCTTGAGTACAGTTTGGTGATCCGTCTCAGTACCATCACGGGTTTCATTGAATGCTATCAACTCGGCCACTGATGTGACCGGCAGGCCGGGACGCTTGGCCAAGTAGGCATTCAGTTCTTCCTTCACATCCGAGAGCAACAGTTCGTCGTAACGTGAAGCGTCTGCCAGCCGCAGGTTGATCGGTATCAACGTAGCGCCTTGCTCACGAAGTACTTGCAGTGCCCTGCTAAAGTGCGGGCTGTTGTCCACCGGCAAATTTTCACCATTGAAGGTAAAGGTCGCGGGATAACCAATACGCTTGCCCTTCAACGCGCCAGGCACCAGCAGTTTGGTGTAGTCGATGCCTTGAGGCGCGCCCAGGCTTTCAGGATCGCCAGGGTCACTGCCGGACATGGCATTGAGCATCAACGCAACGTCATACACCGAGCGAGCCATGGGGCCGGGTGTGTCTTGTCGGCGGCTGGCGGGAATAATCCCGTTGCGATCCAACAAGCCGACACTGGGTTTGAGCCCAACCACCCCGTTGAGCGCCGCCGGTACGATGATCGAACCATTGGTTTCTGCACCGACTGCCAGGGGTGCCAGCCCGGCCGCTACCGCTGCGGCAGACCCCGAACTGGAGCCGCCGACATCGGCACCCGCACGGTGCGGGTTAAGTGTTTGCCCTCCTCGACTACTCCAGCCATCGGGGCTCCCGCGAAAACCGGCCAGTTCGGTCAGATTGGTTTTACCCAAAATCACCGCCCCTTGCTCGTTCAGGTTACCGACAATCGGAGCATCCGTGCCCGCAGCCACCCCGACCAACCCAATAGCACCGGCACTGGTTTGCATGCCCGTGGTTTCGATGGTGTCCTTGAGCAAAATGGGAATGCCATGCAACGGGCCACGCACCTTGCCACTGGCACGCTCGCGGTCCAGGTCGCGTGCAACTTCAAGCGCCTTGGGGTTGAGCTCGATGACAGAGCGCAATTGAGGGTCCAGTGTTCGGATTCGTTCTTGCAGAAAACTGACCAGGTCAACCGAGGTCAGGCCTCCTGGCCGAGCCATTTGCTCGCCAAGCTCGCGAACACTGGCGTACTCAGTGCCTGGCGCGACGGGGTTCGCAACTATTGGCTGCTGCGCCTCCGTTGGCAGGGACTGCACAGCTTGCCGGATGATTGAATACATACCGTAAGCAACACTCATAAGGCCTCTCCTAGGCTCAGAAATCATGCAGGATCAAGGTCGACCCTTGCATGGATTTTATGAATCCCAGTCGCTTAAAGCCTTAGGTCATGTCCACTCACATCGTAGGAGGGTTCAGCACGCTCCGTAGTGGTTCAAACGCCGGCCTGGCGGTAGGCATGCAACAACAGCGGCAATGCATCACGCGACCACCGAGCACCGTAAAACCACAGCGTCGTCCCATCGCCCAATGGTTCGCTGAGTGAGGGATACCCGCTGACGCAGGCACGATGAAACGCGCCACTCTCGCTGTCAGAGACCAGCGCATCCAGGCGATGCGCAGTCACGAGGTCGTCGATTTCATTGCTTTGCAGGGAAAATTGCAGGCTGCTGTCTTCACGACGCGCGTCCACCGGCACCAATTGCGCACCGGCCTGGCGCAGCAGGTCGAAGGCTGCGCACAAGACTTCACTGTGTTCCGCGGCTTCGCGATGATCGCCTTGCACATAGCGGTCAGCAAAACCGATACGCCAACCCGATAACCACTGGGTAGCCGTAAAGCTGGTGTTATTGAGCACCAGGGGGACTTCCACCATGACCGGCCCCCTGGGGTCGATACCACTTAACGCCGCGAGCGATAACGCGGGATCCCGCGCTGGTCTTGCTGGTAGGGCCGGCGCGTTGTAGCCGGGAATGGGCGCCGCGCCCACCGCTTGCGCCGCGCCGAAGACGATACCTGCGCGGCTCAGATTCTCGGGTTTAGCATGAACGGACTCGGCAACGTGCTCTACGCTGCCCGCCTCCTCCGTCACGGGCAAGGAAAGTCCCAGGCGACACGGCATCCCCAACCGCCAGTGTTCCCTACAGTCTTTTTCCATCAGAACCCGTCCCCGACAATTGATTGCCCGGGATCATCGCACTCTCTTTTGGCGTTTGTCGCGACCCTGAAACACCCTGCAAAAGCCTTTTTCCAGGCGGCAACGTTTCAACCCGTTGCGTGTTCTTTCGCGCCTTGAGTTTCCACCTCCAACCACCACGCGTGCCCGCGCTCCGGCTGATGCAGGCTGAACGCCTGTCCCATCGCGGGCGTGGTGATCGACACGTTGCGCTCCCAGGCCAGGGCCATGATGCGGTCGAACGGTTCGTGCCAGGCATGGAAGGCCAGGTCGAAGGTGCCATTGTGAATCGGCAGCAGCCAGCGGCCTTTGAGGTCGATGTGCGCTTGCAGGGTTTGCTCGGGCTGCATATGCACATGAGGCCAGTCGACGTTGTAAGCACCTGTTTCCATCAGCGTCAGGTCAAACGGGCCGTACTGTTCGCCGATCCGTTTGAAGCCGTCGAAATAACCGGTGTCGCCGCTGAAAAAGATCCGCCTCGCGCCGTCGATCATCACCCAAGAACACCACAAGGTCTGGTTGCCATCAAACAAGCCACGCCCGGAAAAGTGCTGGGCCGGCGTAGCGATAAACCGAATGCCATCAACCTCGGTGCCTGCCCACCAATCCAGTTGCCGGACTTTGCTGGCCTCTACACCCCACTTGACCAGCGTGTCGCCCACACCCAGCGGCGCGAGGAAATAGCGGGTCTTGTTGGCCAGTTGGGTCACCGCATTGCGGTCAAGGTGGTCGTAGTGATTGTGGGAAAGGATCACCGCTTCGAGCGGCGGCAGATCTTCAAGGCTGATCGGCGGCTGATGAAAGCGCTTTGGCCCAGCCCAGCTGAAAGGCGAAGCGCGCTCGGCAAACACCGGGTCAGTGACCCAGAACTTGCCGCGCATTTTCAGTAACACGGTGGAATGCCCGAGGCGAAATACACTGTGGTCGGGGGCTGCCAACAGTAGCTCACGCGTCAGCGGTTGCACCGGGATCTTCCCCACCGGGCGCGTGCTGCGCGGCTTGTTAAACAGCATATTCCAGAAAATGCGCAAGGTTTTGCCAAAGCCACCGTGCTGCACCGGGGCATCATTACTGAAATGCCCTGGCGCCTGCTCCGCAGTCTTGGGCGCAGCAGGCGCAGGGTCGAGACGGGTTGAAATCGTGGCCATTGCAGAGTGACTCCAGGGTCGGCTCATAAAATACACCGCGCAAACCAATTACACTGCACAGTGTAGTTTCTAGATTGCAACAAAACCCTGAGCAAGTAAACTACCGAGTGTAATTTCCTTTTAGAGCCGACCATGACTGCACCTCTGCGCCTCACCGACCGTAAACGCGAAGCCATTGTGGCAGCCGCTATCGCCGAGTTTCGCGCGAATGGGTTCGAGGTCACCAGCATGGACAAAATCGCTGCCACCGCCGGCGTTTCCAAGCGCACGGTGTACAACCACTTCCCCAGCAAAGAAGAGTTGTTTGCCGAAATCCTCCACCAGTTATGGGCCAGCAGTGTGGCCCAACTGGACGTCAGCTACGCCAGCGACCGCCCGCTGCGCGAGCAATTGCGCGGGCTGCTGGCGGCCAAGATGCTGATGA
Organism: Pseudomonas sp. ChxA; assembly: GCF_030263855.1. Lineage (NCBI taxonomy): Bacteria > Pseudomonadati > Pseudomonadota > Gammaproteobacteria > Pseudomonadales > Pseudomonadaceae > Pseudomonas > Pseudomonas sp. ChxA. The sequence goes on along the minus strand of NZ_JARPMK010000001.1, from coordinate 1,627,806 downwards.
TGTCGGACGCCAACTTCCTTGACCTCGCCCGTGTCGCGATTGCAGCCACCATCCATTCGCCGGAACGCGCGCAAGACATGGTCAACCGCCTGAGCAAGCGCGAAGAAGGCTTTACCCAGTGGGTGCGCGCCGCACAGGAAGACGGGCGGCTGTCCTGCACCGACCCCGCCTTCGCTGCCCACCAGATCCAAAGCTTGCTCAAAGCTTTCGCGTTCTGGCCGCAGATCACCCTCGGCCAACCTGTGCTGGACGCCGCCTGCCAGGCCAGCGTGATTGAATCGGCCATCGACCTGTTCCTGGCCGGTTACGAAGTGCGCGCACCTGAGCCGCAGTAAAGCCTGTTGCAGGCGCGACATTCCAGGTCGCTTTTGGCGTATTCGCACGCTGTGCTGCGCAAATGGCCTGGAAGGACACTGATTATTCCCACGCGAATAACTGACAATATTCACCGTTAATATCCGATCAACGGTTTTACCCGCTGACGCACGCTGTCGTACCCGCAAAACAGAGCTGACCCGGAACACTATGGAAAACAGACGAGGCAAAGGGCTTTCATTTGCCAGACGTATCTACAAGCCAAGGATCATCGGCCTGGGTATCGGCTGTATCAGTGTGGCCGGCGCCCTTTACCCCTTGGCGATGCCGGGCTGGGTATGGGCGTTCATGCTGTTTAATGGCTTTGCCTGGGCGCATGTGGCGTATCAGCTTTCAGCCCGTTCGCAGTTTCCCTATCAGGCTGAACAGCGCAACCTGCTCTATGACTCGTTGTTCGGTGGCTTCTGGGCCGCTGCCACCCAGTTCACGCCTCTGACGGCGGTGACCGTGCTGTCGATGATGACCATGAACAACGTCGCCGCCGGCGGCAGGCGCCTGTTTCTGCGCGGGCTGCTGGCGCAAGCGGCGGGTATCGCGGTGGCGTGGGGTTTGTTCGGGGTCAAGTTCAACCCCAACGTCAGCCTCAGCCAGGTCTACACCTGCCTGCCGATGCTGACGCTCTACCCGATGGCCATTGGTATGGTCTGCTACCAACTGGCGATCAAGCTCTCGGAACACAAACGCGCCCTCAGCGCCCTGAGCCGTATCGACAGCCTCACCGGCCTGCTCAACCATGGCTCGTGGAAAGACCTGCTCCACCTCAAGTTCCATAAGTGCCAGCAGCAAGGCAGCCACGCCACCATCGCGCTGATCGACATCGACCACTTCAAGCAGATCAATGACACCTACGGTCATATTGTCGGTGACGCGGTGTTGCGCCAACTCAGCCAGCAATTGCGCCTGCACCTGCGGGAAAACGACTTGGCCGGCCGCTATGGCGGCGATGAGTTCTGCGTAATTCTGCCGTTAATGCCGCTGGCAGACGCCGCGCAGGTCATGGAACGGATGCGCGAAACATTCAGCAACTATCGCAATACGCAGATTCCCGAACTGCGCGTGAGCCTGAGCATTGGCCTGGCAGACTTCCAACCGCTGTTCAGCGATGCCGCGATGTGGCTCAACGCGGCGGACCGCGCCCTGTACGCAGCCAAGGAAACCGGGCGTAACCGGGTGAATGTCAGCGATTTCGTGGTCGCCCATTCCGCTTGAGTTGTCCGATAACACCTCGTCTGAATCTTCCGCCCGCGCCTCGCAGCGATAGCATAATGCCGCCACTGGTCGCCTGCCCAATAATGGTCCTCCCCTAACAGCGAACTTCTTGGCAGGCTGATCACTCTGAACCCCTTGTTCCGCCCCCCTCTGTCAGCACCAGGAAGCTGACAATGAGCAAGTCAACCGTAAGGCCCAGGGCCATACGGGGTCAGGCGCCTATTCATGGATACCTCTGACGCGTGCTTCCCCGAGCCCTCGAACATGCTATTTAACGCCCATAAAAAAACTATCAGTGCCCTGCAACACACCAACGCCCAGCAAGCCAGCCTTCTCGACGCGATTGAGCGCTCCATGGCTGTTATTGAGTTCGACCTGCAAGGCACTGTGCTGCGTGCCAATGACAACTTCCTCAAGACCATGGGCTACCGCGCCGAGCAGATCCTGGGCCAGTCACATCGGCTGTTCTGCACACCCGCGTTTGCCCGCAGCGCCGAGTACAACCAGTTGTGGACGCAACTGCGCAATGGCCAGTTCCAGTCCGGCACCTTTGAGCGGGTGGCCGGCAATGGCCAGTCAGTGTGGCTGGAAGCCAGCTACAACCCGGTGCGCGATGAGGCCGGCCAAGTGATCAAAGTGGTGAAGTACGCCATGGACGTCACCCCACGCCTGCAAGCCGAAAGCGAAGCCAACGCCAAGCTCGGTGCCATCGACCGCGCCATGGCAGTGATTGAGTTCAACCTCGACGGCACCATCATCACCGCCAATGACAACTTCCTGCAGCGCATGGGCTACAGCCTGGCGCAGATCCAGGGCAAACATCATCGTCTGTTCTGCAAGCCGGAGCTGGCCAACAGCTCGGCATACACCGAGTTCTGGAAACGCTTGAACCAGGGCGAACTGTTCAACGGCCAGTTCGAGCGCGTCGATAAACACGGCCAGACCCTGTGGCTCGAAGCCAACTACAACCCGGTGTACGACGCCAGCGGGCGCCTGTGCAAAGTGGTCAAGTTCGCCTCTGACGTCACCGCCAGGGTGCAACAGCACGCTGCTGACGCCGCCAGCGCGGCCCAGGCTTACCATATCTCCCTGAATACCCGGGATGTGGCCGAAAAAGGTGCCGAGGTGATTCAGCAAACCGCCAGTGGCATGCGCGAAATCGCCGCCGACATCGACACCTCCTCGCAACTGATCGCCAAGCTGGGTGAGCGTTCGCAGCAGATCACCGCCATCGTCAACACCATTCGCGGGATTGCCGACCAGACCAACCTGCTGGCACTCAACGCCGCCATCGAGGCGGCACGCGCGGGTGAGCAAGGCCGTGGTTTTGCCGTGGTGGCTGACGAAGTGCGGCAACTGGCAGCCCGTACCAGCGGCTCGACGGCGGAAATCTCCAGCATGATCGCGATGATCCAGGACGAAACCCGCCAAGCCATCGAGAGCATGGATAACACCCGCGACCGCGCGGCGCTGGGGGTCGACCTGGCCAACCGCGCAGGCACGGTGATTTTGCAGATTCGCGAGGGCACGACTGAGGCCGTGCAAGCGGTGAGCGCATTTGCCAACGAGCGCGGCAGCAACTGACCGGTTCTTCATGTGCCCGGCGGGGGGCTCGGTCTATAGTGCTAGCTTGTCTTAACGCTTAGGATTCGAGCCCGCCATGACCCCCGACAAGCCAGAAGCCGTACCTGTCGATCACCTGCGCTTTCACCGCGGCCACGCCCATCTGGCGCCGACCTTTGGCAACGACACCTTTGCCCTCAAGGCCGAAGCCTTTGCGCGCTTCTTTGGCACGCCGACCTTTCTCGGCGCGCAAACCGCGATCGTGGTGTTGTGGGTGGTGCTGAACATCACCGGCGTCACGCATTTTGACGTGTACCCGTTCATCCTGCTCAACCTGGCCTTCAGCCTGCAGTCGGCTTACGCCGCGCCGCTGATCCTGCTGGCCCAGACACGCCAGGCCGCCCGCGACAAAGCCCAGTCCGACGCTGATGCGCAACACCGCGAAGCCCTGGCCATTGCCAATACCGAACGCCAGGCCCAGGCCGCGCAAACCACCAAACAGTTGCTGGAGCTGCTGGAGCAGAACACTCGGCTGACGGAAATGACCAAACAACTGACCGAGCGTATCGAGACGTTGACGTGCGAGATGCATGAGCAGTTTGTGCGCAAGCCCTGAAAACCGGCCAATAAGCTCTTGTGGCGAGGGAGCTTGCTCCCGCTGGACTGCGCAGCAGGCGCGCTCTTTAACACCCAAAGCAGGGCCGCTGCGCGCCCCAGCGGGAGCAAGCTCCCTCGCCACAGGTATCCGGTTCATCCTTGGCTCGCTGCCCGGTTCAGGGCAGCCGAATATGCCGCCCCAACTCATCGAACAACGTCACCACCGAGCGCAGTGCCCGGCAATCCGGGCGTGTCAGCAGCCATAGCGCCGTATCACGCCCCGCCAGTGCGGGGCCGAGCGGTTGCAAACCCGCTTGCAACAGAAAGTCCGGCAGTGCCGCCACGCCCAACCCTGCCCGCACCAACTCGGCGACCGACAACATGCTGTTACAGCGATAACTGGGACGTACGCCCGGCAGGTGCTCACGCCGCCAGGCCACGGTGGAGTGATCGGGCAAAAAGTCATCCGGCGCGATCCACGCCAGTTCGGCCAACTCGCGCCCTTGGTTTTGGCGGGCATACGCCGCGCTGGCGCACACCTGATAGGCCACGGTGCCCAGGCGGCGGCCCACCAGATGCTCCGGCGGGGTCTTGGTCAGGCGCAGGGCAATGTCCGCGTCACGGCGGCTGAGGTTGGCAAAATCATTGGAGGTGCTCAATTCCAGGGTCAACGCCGGGTAGGCCGGCATGAACTGCGCCAGTGCCGGTAACAGCAAACCCTGTAGCACCGAGTCGGTGCAGGTCAGGCGCACGGTGCCGCTGATCACTTCACCGCCCTGCTCCACGCCGATGCGCGCGGCCTCCAGCGCCTGCTCGGCTTGTTCGGCCTGCTGCGCCAAGTGGCTGGCCAAACTGGTGGGCAGGTAGCCGGCGCGGCTTTTTTCGAACAGGGTCTGGCCCAGGGCCGCCTCCAGCCTTCGCACCGCACGGAACACCGTGGACACGTCCACCCGCAGCAGCGCCGCCGCCCGCGCCAAGGTGCCGCCACGCACCAGCGCGAGAATCAGCGACAGGTCCGGGTAATCGAGTTGATAGTGCGTGGCTGCATTGAGCATGTGGGCAAACGCCAATTTTGGTTGCGTGAGCGCCAATCTATAGTGCGCCCCAGGACACCACAAGCCATGGGATATACGCGATGAAAGCCACCACCCTGCACCTCGCCCTGATCGGTGATTACAACCCTGACGTAACGGCCCACCAGGCCATCCCCGTGGCGCTGCAACAAGCTGCCGACGCCTTGGGCCTGAGCGTGCAATGGCATTGGTTGGATACGGACTCGATCACCCCGGCCACCGAGCTGCACACCTTCGACGGCTTCTGGTGCGTGCCCGCCAGCCCCTACCGTGATGCCGACGGCGCATTGCGGGCGATTCGTTTTGCCCGCGAGCAAAAACGCCCATTCCTGGGCACTTGCGGGGGGGTTCAACACGCGGTCATCGAATATGCCCGCAACGTGCTGTGCTGGACGGATGCGGAGCATGGCGAACTGGCGCCCGAGGCCAAGCGCGCGGTGATTACGCCGCTTGCGTGTTCACTGGTCGAGGCCACCGGCAGCATCCGCCTGGCGCCCTACACGCGTATCGCCGAGGCTTACGCCAGCCTGGACACCCACGAAGGTTACCGTTGCAGCTACGGCATCAACCCTGCGTTCGCCCACGCCTTGCTCGAAGCCGACCTGATCCCCTGCGGCCACGATTCGACGGGCGATCTGCGCGCCGTCGAACTGCTGGACCATCCGTTTTTCGTCGCCACCCTGTTTCAGCCCGAACGCGCAGCACTTAAAGGGGTTACGCCGCCACTGGCGGTTGCCCTGCTCAAAGCCTGCCAGGCGCAATCGGTATGATCGCCAACACACCCGCCCCACCCTATTACGCAGTGATATTCAGCTCGTTGCGTACCGAAGGCGATCAAGGCTATGGCCAGGCCGCCAACCGCATGCTGGAACTGGCGCGCGAACAACCGGGGTTTCTGGGTGTTGAGTCAGCGCGCGAGGACGGCTTGGGCATTACCGTTTCCTACTGGGAAAGCGAAGCGGCGATTTTGGCCTGGAAGCAACAGGCTGAACATAGCCAAGTGCGCGAGCAAGGCCGCGCCCATTGGTATTCGGCGTTTCACACCCGCGTGTGCAAGGTCGAGCGGGCTTACACCTTCGAGCGTTGAAACGCAGCCTCAGGCGATCCCTGCGCAACTCTGTGGGAGCTGGCTTGGCTGCTGTGGCGGTTTGTCGGTGTACATATCCGTTGCTGCGGTAACGGCTGCTTAGGGTTCCGCCCTTACGGCGGGTCACTTTTGCAAGGACGCAAAAGTAACCAAAAGGTCCTCGCCCCACCACTCGGCACCTCGCTTAGGCTCGGTGTGCCCTCACTCCGGCTTGAATCCGTGGGCCGCCGCGATGGGCCATCCTTGGCCCAGCGCGGCTAACCCGGCGTCCTGCCGGGTTACCCACGGATTCAAGCCTGCGTTCGGCCATCGTGGTTAACGGGGCGTCTCAGATCAAAAGCAGATCAAGATCAAAATCTACAGCACGGCGGCCTGAAAGCCGACCTGAGTGGTTAGATCAAAAGCGAAAAGCAGATTTACATACACTGAAGAGCTGCTTTTCTGTGGGAGCTGGCTTGCCTGCGATGCAGACACCTCGGTGTATCAGGTACACCGAGTTGATGCTATCGCAGGCAAGCCAGCTCCCACCTTTGACCGAGGATGGCTTTGCTGTTGCTGTTGCTGTTGCTGTTGCTGTTGCTCTGGCCCTTACATCCTTTTCGATGACGAAGTCAGCGGTCTTTTGATCTGCGCTTTTGATTTTGATCTTGATCTCAAATCGCCCCGTCAAACACGATGGCCGGAATTCGACAGGGATTTGGGGGGTAAACCGGCAGGGATGCCGGTTTAGCCGCGCTGGGCCAAGGATGGCCCATCGCGGCGGCCCCCCAAATCACTGGCGGATTGCGGGCATGCCGAGCCTAAGCGAGGCACCGAGTGTTGGGGCGAAGACTTTTTGGTTACTTTTGTGTCTTTACAAAAGTGACCCGCTGTAAGAGCGGAACCATAAGCCGCCGTTACCGCAGCAACGGATATGTACACCACCAACAAGCCGCCATCTCAGGCAACCCAAGCTCCCACAGGTTGACCTCCAATCGCCTGGAACTAGCTCACCAAACTGCGCAACGCACTGATCTGCGGGATCTCCACCCGGCGCATATACACGCGCAACGGCTCGGTGATGTTAATACGGTCATCGATATTCTGATCCAGCAGCAACTGCAGGCGCTCGCGCGACAGTGTCATGGTGTGGTCAGCAGCCGGCAGCCAGACAAATTCAGCGGTGGGGATGATGCCGTCATCAGCCACGTCCATGCCGAAGGCGTCTTCGCTGAAACGCACGATGTAGTGACCGGTTTTGCGGTTCAGGCCGACAAAACCCTGGAGTTGGTCGGCGGCCTGGCAGATAAGCTCGGAAGTGATGCGCATGGTAAACCTCACTGAAAAGTCCCATGGGGACTGGAAAGATGGTTTACACGCGTGGCAGAAATTGCTGCCCTCTAACGGGGCAGCTTCGGCCAAGAATACTGCAACGCAGCACAAAAAAACCCACAAAAATGCCTCGTGAGTACCTTAATGTCGGTTTGGTGATAGCGCCTTTCGCAATCAATTGTTAAAAAGGACGCCTTCTCAAAGTTACCTCCACGAAAGGACTTCGCATATGCCTGTCACGTTTACCAAGAGCGCCCTGCTGCTCGCTCTGATGCTCGGCCTTGGTCAGGCACAGGCTGCCGACCCGATCAGCCCGGCTGAAATGGCGACAAACGAAGGCATTCCGTACCCGGCTGTCATTGCTCACCGTGGCGCATCCTACGACGCCCCCGAATCCACCGCCGCGTCCTACAAGCTCGCCCGCGACCTGGGTGCCGACTACCTGGAAATGGACCTGCAACGCAGTAAAGACGGCGTGCTGTTCGCCTTGCACGACAACAACCTGCAACGCACCACCGACGTGGCCACCAAGTTCCCCGAGCGTAAAGACGCCCCGGCCAACGAGTTCACCTGGGCCGAACTGCGCACCCTGGACGCCGGCAGCTGGTTCAACGCCGCTTACCCGGACCGCGCCCGCCCGGCGTTTGTTGGCCTGAAAATCCAGAGCCTGGACGAGATCATCAAGATCGCCGAAGGCAACCCGCAGCACAAACCAGGCCTGTACATCGAGACCAAGGAGCCCAAGCAGTTCCCGGGCATCGAAGCCGACCTGAAAAACAAGCTGCTGGATAAAGGCTGGTTGAGCTCCGCCGGTTCCAAGCTGGGCAAGAGCAACACCGGCGTGGGCCAGGGCAAAGGCCGCGTGGTGCTGCAAACGTTTGAAAAAGACAGCTTGAAAGAGCTGCAAAAAGAAATGCCCAACACCCCGAAAATCCTGCTGTTGTGGGTTGGCCCAGGCAGCATTGAGCCTAAATCGGCACAAACCTTCGCTGAGTCCGGCGAAACGACCAAGGCCGCCTACTACGCCAAGCAAGAGCCAAAAGACGCCGCCGAGTTCGAAAAATGGGTGGACGAAGCCAAGAGCCTCGGCGCCATCGGCACCGGCCCTTCGGCCGAGCTGACCAACCATGGCGACCAGAGCTACACCGACCTGGTGAAGCCTGAAATGAACAAGCTGACCCACGACAAAGGCCTGCTGGTGCACGTCTACACCGTCGATGAGCCGGTGGACTTCGAAAAAGTCATGAAGGCCGGCGTTGACGGCATCTTCACCAACCGCGCCGCCGAACTGCTGAAGTTCTACAAGCGCTGGCCTTCGTCGAGCGTGCAAGACCTGCTCAAGGACAACGGCTACTGAGTGAAACCCGAATGGTCAGGTCGCCTGTGGTTGGGGCATGACTACGGCCTGATCTTCGGCGAGCTGGGGCGCACCGCGCCCCATGCGCACTATGCCCATCAGTTGATGCTGTGCCCCGGCAAGCCGGTCACGGTCAGCCTCGATGGCCGTGTCACCACGGCCCATCGCCTGTTTATCCCCTCGCGCCACCCCCACGCCCTTCTCGCCAGCGACGGCGACGTGCTGGTGTTGTATGCCGAACCTGCCACCTTTGCGGCCCAGCCCCTTGAGCATCTGTTGCTCAATGCGCAGCCGTGCCTGGAGAAACTGCAATTGCAATTGGGCCAGTTACCCCGGCGCGCCCTCGTCGACCCGCGCCTGGAACGTGCCCTCTCGGCCCTGGATCAACAGCTTGCCGGCAAGGTTTCAGCCCAGGCATTAGCCCACGCCGCGCACCTTTCATTAAGCCAATTGGAACGATTGTTCACCCATCAGTTGGGCGTACCCGTGCGCCGCCTGGTGGTATGGCGGCGCCTGCGTGTGGCGCTGCAAGTGGCCCTCGGCGGCAGCACGTTGACCGAGGCCGCCCACGCTGCGGGGTTCGCCGACTCGGCGCATTTTTCTCGGACCATGAAGCAGTTGTTTGGCGTGACGGCCGGCGCGACATTACGTCAGCTGGACGTGCGGCTGCTAACGTAGCGCGTCCGGCAACCGCGGTTCCTGGCTCAGACGCGTCGGCATGAACGGGTCACGTAACTGCGCCGCATAGGCCACCGGGAAATCCGGCCGGCTGCCAATGCCCAGGTCGCCAGGGCCCATGTGATAGTGCTCGCGATAAAACGCCGTGCCCAACAGCCAGTCCCACAGGTTGAAGAACAAACCGAAATTCACATCCCCGGCCCGCCCGTACTTCATGTGATGGAAGCGATGCACCGGCGCCCAGGCGAACACCCAACGTAGTGGCCCTAAACGCATATCGACGTTGGAGTGCTGCAACAACAGCTGGATCGCAATCGCCAGGGCCAGCAACTGCGCGACCTCAACAGGAATCCCCAGCAGCACCAGCGGCAACAAGCCCGCCGTCGCCTCCAGCATCTGATGCAAAGGGTGTTTCATCAGCCCATTGAACCCATAGAGCCGCTGCACGCTGTGGTGTACCGCATGCAGGCGCCAGAGCGGCGCAATACGGTGGCTGGCGTAATGCATCAGGGTTATGCCGGCATCAGCCAATACGATCGACAGCAGCAGTTGTGCCCACACCGGCCAGTTGCGCGGCCAAATGCCTTCGAACGCCAGCAGGGCCGTGAGCCCCGGCAGAATCAACAGGCCCAGGGCGTTAAGGCTCTCGTTGACCAACGCGTGGAGCGTATCCCGGCGCCGATCCCCGAGGCTGCGATTCCATTGCGGCTCATAGGGCAGCCATTGTTCCATCACAAATGACACGGCGACGGCTGTCGCAAACACCACCACCAGCCAACCGGGTTGCCAAAGCCCCCAGGCTAAAAAGCCCACCAGCAATACAGGCGCATAAAGCCAAGCCACTAAACGTTTCATCCGAGTCTCCCTTCCAGTGAGCCCCCAGCATGAAACCCTCCGCACGCGGCGAATTGAACAAACGGCGCAACCGTTTGAAATAATTAAGGGTGAATTAAGTTGCGCTGGATAACCTGAGGCCACTTAAACAGCTCACCGAAGAAGGACACACACCATGAAAACCCTGACTGCCCTGTTTGCCGCCACCGCCCTGACCCTGACTGCCGGCTTGGCCCAGGCGGATGTTCGCCCGGATCACATTGAAGGTTTGCTCAAGTCCGGCGCCGTGATGCCGTTCGAAAAACTCAACGCCGCCGCCGTGGCCAAGCACGCCGGTGCCAGCATCACTGACACCGAGCTGGACCACAAAAATGGTGTATTGGTGTACGAAGTTGACCTGACCGACACCGCCGGCAAACGGTTTGAAGTGAAGCTCGACGCCAAGACCGGCGCCGTGCTGGAAGACAAGCTGGACACTTGATTATTTGATCGAAAAAAACCGCGCCACCTCAGGGTGGCGCGGTTTTTTTATGCCTGCTCGCCTGCCAAATGCAGAAAAGGTATCCAGATAGTTAATGAAATTACACCTACAAAGCACAAGGTCGCTAGAATCCCTTTAATTAACCTGAGCCGAACGCTCACCACCTTTCGTATCGAGATCGCTGCATGGGGCAAAAAGCCGCCGACATCGCCACCATCGGCCGCATCAGTGCGGTACCTGCGATGCTCCAAGTCATCAGTGACATGACCGGCCTGCGCTTTGCCGCCGTGGCCCGGGTGACCGACGACACCTGGACCGCCTGCGCCGTGCTCGACCAACTGGCGTTCGGCCTGGGCGTTGGCGGCGAACTCGACCTGACCACCACCATTTGCCATGAAATTCGTGGCTCCCACGTGTCGGTGGTGATCGACAAGGCCAGCGAAGACCCGCTTTACCACGACCACCGCACCCCGCGCATGTACCACTTTGAAAGTTACATCTCCGTGCCGGTATTTCGCACCGACGGGCGTTTTTTCGGCACCATCTGCGCCCTCGACCCCAACCCGGCCCCGCTGCGCAGCAGCAGTATTCAATCGACCATGGAGTCGTTTGCCCGCGTACTGTCGCTGCAGATTGAAGCCGAAGAGGCCTTGCAGCACACCGAAGCGCAACTGCAGGAAGAACGCAGCACCGCCGAGTTGCGCGAGCAATTTATCGCTGTGCTGGGGCATGACCTGCGCAACCCGCTGTTCGCGATCAATTTCGGCGCCGAGCGCTTGCTGCGCAAACACCCGGACCCCGCCACCGACACGCTCATACGCCATATCCTCAGCAGTGGCCGGCGCGCCGCGCAATTGGTCGAGGATGTGCTGGACTTCGCCCGTGGCCGCATGGGCAGTGGCATCCCGTTGCACCTCAAAGACTGCCAGGACCTGCAGGCCGCTTTGCAGCATGTGGTGTCCGAAGTGCAAAGTGTTCACCCGCAGCGGCTGATCCAGGCCGATATCGGTGACCTGCGTGGCGTGTATGGTGACCGCGATCGACTGGCGCAATTGCTCTCCAACCTGGTGGCCAACGCCATTCATCACGGCAGCCATGACGGCCCGGTGCATGTCACGGCGCAGATCGAGCATGACCAGTTCACCTTGGCCGTCAAAAACCCCGGCCAGATCGACGCACTCGCCCTGCCCCGCCTCTTTGAGCCCTATGCGCGACCGCTTAAAGACACCCCGCAAGCCGGCCTGGGCCTGGGTTTATATATCGTCAAGCAGATTGCCGATGCCCACGGCGGGCAGCTTACGGTGTCGTCCTGCGAGCAAACCGGCACCCAGTTCACCTTCAGTTTGAAAATACGCTGAGCAAGTTTTCAAACTGTCACAAAATCGTCATCCCGCCTTGCAATGATTCGCCCACGCGAACCTGTGAAACGTCCTACAGGCGCTTTCTCTGCGAGCCTCCATGAACCACAGCATCGACCACAGCCACCAGGATCCAGATCTGTTTGGCTTGCTTTACGGTTTTCGTTTCCGGCCCGGTGAAAAGGGCGAGCAGATTGATTCAGCGACCGCGCTGGCCGCGTTAAAAGCACCGCAAGACCCGGATGAGTTCCTGTGGCTGCACCTGAACCTGGCCCACGCCGCCTGCGAGCGCTGGATGCAGGCCAACCTCGCATTGCCGGACGAGTTTTTCGAAGCTCTGCATGAAGGCTCGCGCTCCACGCGTATCGAACACGTCGACTCGGCCTTGCTGGCGGTGGTAAACGACGTGGTGTTCAATTTCAGCAGCATGGTTTCCTCGGATATCTCCACGCTGTGGGTCTGCGCCCGTAGCCGTTTGCTGGTGAGCGCACGCCTGCAACCGTTGCACTCGGTGGATAAATTGCGCTCGTCGGTGAAGGCCGGTGAACGCTTCCGTTCGCCACTGGAACTGCTGGTGCATCTGTTGCGCGACCAAGGTGAAGTGCTGACGCAGATCGTGCGCAAGACCAGCCTGAGCGTCGACCATATCGAAGACCAGTTACTGTCCTCACGCCTGTCCACCAACCGCGCTGAACTGGGGGCTGCGCGCCGGGTGCTGGTGCGCCTGCAACGCCTGCTGGCACTGGAGCCGGGCTCGCTGCTGCGCCTGCTCAACCGCCCGCCGCAGTGGCTGCAAAAAGAGGACGTGAAGGAGTTGCGCAAATCCACCGAGGAGTTTGCGCTGATCATCAACGACCTCATGGCCCTGGGCGAGCGCATCAAGCTGTTGCAGGAAGAAATCGCCGCCAACCTCAACGAACAAAGCAACCGCACGCTGTTCACCCTCACGGTGGTGACGGTGTTGGCGCTGCCGATCAATATCATCGCCGGTTTTTTTGGCATGAACGTGGGCGGCGTGCCGCTTTCCACCGACCCGGAAGGGTTCTGGATCCTGGTGGCGCTGGTGGCGACGTTTACCTTGATCGCCGGACGCTGGGCATTCCGTAAACGCAAAGACTACTAACCCTGAAATGCAGTCAAAATGTGGGAGCTGGCTTGCCTGCGATAGCTATCTACCAGCCAACTTTTTATTGCCTGATGCACCGCTATCGCAGCCTTTTGAAGGCCACCACACTCTCCTGTGGCGAGCAGGCTTGTCCTGCGTTGGGCTGCGAAGCGGCCCAGTCAGGACACCGCAATTTTCCTGAACGTACTCAGTGTCTGGGTTGGGGGCCGCTTCGCAGCCCAACGCAGGACAAACCTGCTCGCCACAACAACCCACTTGCCACAGACTTGGTGTTAACCGGTTGTGTAGATACTTATGGCTATCGCAGGCAAGCCAGCTCCCACATTGATTGCACTCTGACATTAGCCTTCTGGTGTTTTATAGATCAGCGGTAGCCTCAATTCCCTAAACACTGACCTACCGCAGCATCTCTGTAACATTCTGCAATGATCATCAGGAGCATCCTCCCCACACTGGATGCTCCGGCATGGCCACCCCTTCCCTGACCGCTTCCAACACCGCCTCACACGCAGACCCCAAACCCCGGCTGGATAAAAAACCCGGCCTGCTCACGGTGATCATTTTCTTCGCCGTGCTCGCCATGGGCCTGTTGTTCACCGCCTACAGCCTGATGCATGACATGCACGAACTGGGCACGGTGGTTACCACCTGGACGCCGTTCCTGCTGCTGGGTGTGGCGCTGTTGATCGCCCTGGGCTTTGAGTTCGTCAATGGTTTCCACGACACCGCCAACGCCGTGGCGACGGTGATCTACACCAACTCGCTGCCGCCACATTTTGCGGTGGTGTGGTCGGGCTTTTTCAACTTCCTCGGCGTGCTGCTCTCCAGCGGCGCGGTGGCGTTCGGCATCATCGCCTTGTTGCCGGTCGAGCTGATTTTGCAGGTCGGTTCCTCGGCTGGCTTCGCCATGATCTTTGCGCTGCTGATCGCGGCGATCCTGTGGAACCTCGGCACCTGGTGGCTGGGCCTGCCAGCCTCGTCGTCACACACCCTGATTGGCTCGATCATCGGCGTCGGCGTGGCCAATGCCCTGATGCACGGACGGGATGGCACCAGCGGTGTGGATTGGGGCCAGGCCACCAAGATCGGTTATGCCCTGCTGCTGTCGCCGCTGATCGGTTTTGCGTTTGCCGCCCTGCTGTTGCTGGCGCTGCGCGCCTTTGTCAAAAACCGCTCGCTGTACAAGGCTCCCAAGGGCGACACCCCGCCGCCATGGTGGATTCGCGGTGCATTGATCGCCACCTGCACCGGTGTGTCGTTCGCACACGGCTCCAACGATGGGCAAAAAGGCATGGGCCTGATCATGCTGATCCTGGTCGGTACGCTGCCGATGGCCTACGCGCTGAACCGCACCATGCCCGCCGAGCAGTCATTGCAGTTTGCTGCGGTGGCTGAAGTGACCCAAGTGGCACTGGTGAAAAGCGCACCACAAGTATTATCGGGCGACCCACGGCCGATTCTCTCGACCTATGTACGCACCAAAGAAGCCACCCCGGAACTGGTGCCGGCCCTCGCCGCCCTCGCCGGCCAGATTGGTGACGAAGTAAAAGGCTACGGTTCCCTGGCCAAAGTCCCCGCTGAAGCCGTAGGCAACGTGCGCAACGACATGTACCTGACCAGTGAAACCATCCGCCTGATGGACAAGGACAAGCTCGGCAACTTCGACGCCGACACCCAAGGCAAGCTCAAACTGTTCAAAGACCAGATCGACGCGTCCACGCGCTTTATCCCACTGTGGGTGAAGATCGCCGTGGCCATCGCGCTCGGGCTGGGCACCATGGTCGGCTGGAAACGTATCGTGGTCACGGTGGGCGAAAAAATCGGCAAGACGCACCTGACTTACGCCCAGGGCGCTTCAGCCGAGACGGTGGCAATGCTGACCATCGGTGCGGCGGATATGTTCGGATTACCAGTGTCGACCACCCATGTATTGTCGTCCGGTGTGGCGGGGACCATGGTCGCCAATGGCGGCGGCTTGCAGATGAAGACCATCCGCAATCTGCTGATGGCCTGGGTGCTGACCTTGCCGGCGGCGATTCTGCTGTCGGGCAGCCTGTACTGGCTGTTCACCAAACTGTTCTGACCTCGGTGGGAGCTGGCTTGCCTGCGATGGCATCACCTCGGTTCAACTGACAGACCGAGGCGCTTGCATCGCAGGCAAGCCAGCTCCCACACAAACCTGTTTCCACATGGGTTTTAGGATATGTCAGTGGTTGAAGAGCCCAGCCATGGCCTTCAAGCGCTTTTTGTAGATCCGCCGCGCCTCCAATGCTTCCTCCAATGTCACCGCCACAAACCCCGCCCGCTGGTTCGGCTGCATCTGCCCGATCAAGTCCAGGTCCGCACTGATCACCGTGCCGATCATCGCGTAGCCGCCACCCGACACCGCATCGCGGTGCAGCACAATCGGTTCCAACCCGGCTGGCACCTGGATCGAACCGATCGGGTAGCAACTGTCGACGATATTCGACGGATCCGAGCCCGCACCAAACGGTTGTTCGCGCGGCTGAAAACTCAAGGCGCTGCCGCCCTTGAAGCGATAGCCGATGCGATCCGCCTCGGAGCCTACTGTCCACGGCTCGGCGAAAAAGCTGCTTTTTGCCGCATCCGTCAGGCGCTCGTAATACAGCCCTGGCACCACGCGCAAGGTCACATCGCCACCCACCGAACGGCGCAAGGCCATCGGTAAGCTATTGCCCGCGCGGCCTGTTCCACTGGCGTCGCCGATCGGCAGTTCATCGCCTTCCTGCAAGCGCCGCCCTTCAAACCCACCGAGCGCGCCAAGGGTGTACGTCGAGCGGCTGCCGAGCACCAGCGGCACGTCGATGCCACCGGCCACCGCCAGGTACGTGCGCGCGCCGGCCTTGGGAAACTCAAAGCGCAGCACCTGCCCGGCACGCACCTGGAAGGCGGTGTCCTGATGCACCACCTCGCCGTCCAGGCGCGGCGACATCAGCGCGCCACTGAGCGCCACCAATGCATCCTGGCGAAACTCCAGTTCCGGGCCGATCAGCGTGCATTCCAGACCCGCCGCACCGGCTGGGTTACCGACCAAATGGTTGGCCGCACTCAACGCGTACTGGTCCAGGGCGCCCGAAGGCGGGATGCCCAAGTGGTAATAACCTTCACGGCCCAAGTCCTGCACAGAAGTGGCGAGGCCGGGTTTAAGCACCTTGATCATGCCAGCGCCTCCTGCAGGGTTTTCGGGTAGCCGATGGGGTCGGCAAGAAACGCATCCAGGGAAAATTCCACCGGGCGGATACGCAAGTCGAAACGCCCGGCCTCCACTTCGGCCACCGCCAGGTCGAAGGCGTCGCGGTCCATCGGTTTGAACTGCACGATGTCACCGGGGCGGAAGAACACCATGTGTTCCTTGAGGTAAGCCAACTGCTGCGCCGGGTCGTAGATCGGCGCCGGGGTTACGCCAAACATCTGGTAACCACCCGCGCCGCGTACCGAGTAAATGCAACCGAAACAGCCGCCATGGCCGAGGGTCAGTTTGGGTGTGTCGGTGCGCGGGCGCAGGTACTTGGGCACCTGCAATTGCCGCTCGCGCTCGACCATCTGGAACATGAACGGTAAGCCCGCGACGAAGCCGACCATCGACACAAATCACGGCGCGCCACTGTGGGCGGCGATAAAAGCGTCTACATCGGCCAGGCCGTTGATACGTGCGGCGTATTCCAGGTCGGTGCCGCTGGGGTCTTGGTGGCGGTCGCGAAAGCGCATCAGGGTTTCGTGGGTCCAGGGGTCGTTGTAGAGCACCGGGATTTCGATGATGCGCGTGTGCAAGGTGCGCTCGGCCACCGCCTGGGCTTCGGCGCTTTGCACCGCGTCGAGCAGCACATGCGGCGCGATACGGTCGGGGTCGAAGCGAATCTGGAACGATGCATTGGCCAGGCACACATCCAGCACGCCCTCCAACGCCAGGCGCTCCACGGCGCGGGTCACGGCCATGCCTTTGAAAAAGGCCTCCAGGGACATGCTGTCGCTGACCTCGGCAAACAGATGTTCATCACCGCCGAAGCTGTAGCGGATGGGGGTGGTTTCAGCCATGTCTGTTCCTCTTGGAATCATTGTAGAAAGGCAGGCAAAAAATCAAATGGATGGTCAGCTTATTGCGTTGCGGTTAGCACGCTTATTGTGGTGAGCAGGCTTGTTGTGGCGAGCACGCTTGTTGTGGCGAGCAGGCTTGCCCTGCGCTGGGCTGCGCAGCGGCCCCATCACAGCCAACCGTGCAATTACTGGTAAACCTAGGCCGTATGGTTTCAGGGCCGCTACGCGCCCCAGCGCAGGGCAAGCCTGCTCGCCACAGAAAGCCCACCCATCAGGGCAAGCCTGCTGACCACAGAAAGCCCACCCATCAGGGCAAGTCTGCTAACCACAGAAAGCCCACTCACCCAACATGCCCGTTCAACACGGAGCGCTCGTTGGTCACCACAATGCCCGCTTGATCCAGGGCTTCGCGGGTGGCTTCTACCAACTCAAGCGCGCCGGGCGTGTCGCTGTGCAGGCAGATGGAATCAAATTCGATCAGCAGGTCTTCGCCTTCTACGGTTCGCACCCGCCCAGTCTGACAAGCACGTAGGACGCGTGCCGCTACCGTTGCAGGGTCCAGTGCACGCACATTGCGAGTAAACACAATGGACCCGCTCAGGTCGTACTCACGGTCAGCGTAAAACTCGCGCACCACCGGTTGCCCCAGTTCCTTGGCCACGCGCCAGATCACCGAGTTGGGCATGCAATACAGCAACAGCGTCGGTTCGATGATTTGCAGGTTCTGCACCAGCAGCCGCGCCGCTTCTTCGTCGCGGGCCAGGTGCATATAAAGTGCGCCGTGGGGCTTTATGTGTTGCAAGACCAACCCTTGGGCACGCGCGATTTCGCGCAGGGCACCGAGTTGGTAGAGGATGTCGTCCACCAGTTCCTGGGCCGGGGCGTTGATGTGCCGACGACCGAACCCTACCAGGTCACGAAAGCCCGGATGCGCGCCAATGCCCACGCCCAGTTGCTTGGCGCGTTCGACCGTGCGACGCATGGTGCCGGGGTCGCCGGCGTGGAAGCCGGTGGCGATATTGGCCGAGCTGATATAGGCCATCAGGTCAAAGTCGACGCCATCTCCGATGGTCCAGGGCCCGAAGCCTTCGCCCATGTCCGAATTGAAATCCACTGCCCGCATCGAGGTTGCTCCGCCAAAAGGTGATGGCTGAAAGTAGGCTGGGGCTTGACCCCTTGGGAAGATCTATTATCAGATGGCCCATCTTCTGAAAATCAGATACCCAAAGAGCGTAAAGATCGTTCCCACGCTCTGCGTGGGAATGCAGCCCAGGACGCTCTGCGTCCCAAAGCGTCACAACAGGCGTTACCACGCAGAGCGTGGGAACGATCGGAGAAAGCCATGTCCCTGACCTTGCGCCAAGTGCGCTACTTCGTCGCCACCGCCGAAATCGGCCAGATTTCCCAGGCCGCCATTCACCTGAACATCTCCCAGTCGGCGGTGACCACTGCCATCAAGGAACTGGAGGCCATGCTCGGCGTGCAGTTGTTCGTGCGCTCGGCCCAGGGCATGAACCTCACGGACGCCGGGCGGCATTTTCTCAACCGCGCCTATGTGATCGTGCGCAGCGTGGACGACGCCCTCAACAGCCCACTGCCCGACTACCGCGCCAGCGGCGTATTGCGCGTAGCGGCCAGCTACACGGTGCTGGGTTACTTCCTGCCGCATCACTTGCAACGCATGCAACACTGGCACCCGGACGTAACGATTGACGTCTTCGAGCAGGAGCGCCAGGCCATCGAACACGGCCTGCTCGACGGCCAGTTCGACATGGCCGTGGTGCTCACCGCCAACCTGACTCACGCGGATATCGTCTCGGAAATCCTGTTCAACTCCGAACGCCGCCTATGGCTGCCCAGCCATCACCCGTTGTGCGAACGCGGTGCCGTGAGCCTGGCGGATGTGGCGCAAGAGCCTTATATCCTGCTGACCGTCGACGAAGCCGAGCACAGTGCCATGCGCTACTGGGAACAGGCCGGGCAAACGCCCAACGTGCGGCTGCGCACCAGTTCAGTGGAGGCGGTGCGCAGCATGGTCGCCAATGGCAGCGGCGTGGCGATTTTGTCGGACCTGGTACACCGGCCGTGGTCACTGGAAGGCAAACGCATCGAAACCCTGACCGTCACCGACCCGGTCACGCCCATGAGCGTCGGCCTGGCCTGGCACCGCGAGCGTGCATTTACCCCGGCGATGCAGGCGTTTCGTGACTACTTCCACGACGCCTTCCTGGCGCCGCAGCAGTTGTCGGCGCGGCGTTAAATCCGCGCCTGCAAGGTAGCCGCCAGCCACTCCATAAACACTCGCACCCGCAACGGCAAATGCCGTTGGCCGGCGTAGAGCATGGAGACGTCGAGGGGCGGTGCGAGGTAGTCCCCCAACACCGAAACCAACTCGCCACTGGCCAATAAATCGCGAATACCGAGCAGCGGCACCTGGACAATCCCCAAACCGCCGAGACACGCCGCCTGGTAGGCATCGGTGCTGCTGACGGTCACGCGCCCGGCCATAGCCACGCGCTGCACCTTGTTACCTTGCAGGTATTCAAACCCGGCCGAGCGCGCACCGAGCGGGCGCACGTAGTGCACCAGTTGATGCTGCGCCAGATCGGCAATGGTTTCGGGCACGCCATAACGTTGCAGGTACGCGGGGCTTACGCAGTTGACCATCGGCATGCTGCACACCTTGCGCGCAACCACGCTTTGATCGGGTTGCGCGCCCACGCGCACCACGCAATCAAAGCCTTCAGCAATCACGTCGACCTGGCGATCCGAACTGCTGATTTCCATCTCCACCAGCGGGTGGCGCGCCATGAACGAGGGCAGTTGCGGCATCACCAGGCCGCGCGCCATGGCATTGGGCATGTCCACCCGAATGCGCCCGGCCAATTGCGCTTCATCCTGACGAAACAGGCCTTCGAGCTCTTCCATGTGTGCGAGCAAATCCTTGCTGCGTTCATACAGTACGCGGCCGTCCTGGGTGGCTTGCACAGTGCGCGTGGTGCGCTGCAACAGGCGCGCGCCCAGCAACGTTTCCAGCGCCTGCACATGCTCGGACACGGTGGAACGCGGCAGGCCCAGGCTCTCGCCAGCCTGGGTAAAACTCGACAGCTCGGTGACGCGCACGAAGGTGCGCAACAGCTCAAGTTTGTTCATGGGATTGTTCGCCTTATCCGGCCAGTGATTCCGATATCAGCCTGTTTATCACGTTATGGGCGGACAAATACACTCAGTCCCACTGATCACCCATGAGGACTACCGCATGACTCGTAAAATCGCACTCATCACCGGCGCCAGCCGTGGCCTTGGCAAAAGCGCCGCTTTGCACCTTGCCGCACAAGGCGTGGACATCATCGGCACCTACCACAGCGCCGCAACCGAGGCCCAAGCGGTGGTGGCACAGGTTGAAGCGCTGGGTGGCCGCGCCGCCATGCTGCAACTGGACGTCAGCCAGAGCGGCAGCTTCGATGCTTTTGTCGGGCAAATCGCTACGGTGCTCAAGGACGTTTTCGCCCAGCAACATCTCAATTTTCTGATCAACAACGCGGGCATCGGCGCTCACGCAAGCTTTGCCGAAACCACCGAAGAGCAGTTCGACAAGCTGGTGGCCATTCACTTCAAGGCGCCGTTTTTCCTCACCCAGAAACTGCTGCCGCTGATCAGCGATGGCGGGCGCATCATCAACATCTCCAGCGGCCTGGCGCGGTTCAGCCTGCCTGGCTACGCCGCTTATGCGTCGATGAAAGGCGCCGTGGAAGTGCTGTCGCGTTATCAAGCCAAAGAACTCGGCCCGCGTGGCATCACCGTCAACACCCTCGCACCCGGTGCGATTGCCACCGATTTCAGCGGCGGCGCAGTGCGCGATAACCCACAGCTGAATGCGATGGTTGCCAACAATACTGCCTTGGGCCGTGCCGGCTTGCCGGACGATATCGGCGGCGCGATTTCGATTCTGCTGGCCGATGGCAGCAACTGGATCACCGGGCAACGCATTGAAGCCTCGGGCGGCATGTTTCTGTAAGCATTCTGCGTTAGCATCAATGCCTTCAGATCACTGACGGGCAATCACCGATGAGTTTTGATCCAGGCTTGGCCGGCGGCATGGGCGTATTGGCCGCCGTGGTCGACAGCGGCAGCTTTGCCCGCGCCGCCAACAGCCTGGAGATGACGCCTTCGGGGGTCAGCCGGGCGATTTCCCGCCTGGAGAAACGCCTCGGCATTCGCCTGTTCGACCGCACCACCCGCTCGGTGCAATTGACCGACGAAGGGCGACGTTTCTACCAGCAAATCGCCCCGCTGTTGGCCGGGCTGGAAGAGGCCGCCCATTCGGCGGCCGACAGCGCCCTCACCGTGCGCGGGCGTTTGCGCGTGAACATCGACCCTTATTTTTCGCGGCTGGTACTCGGCCCGGTGCTGGGCAACTTCATGCGCCAATACCCGCAACTGCAACTCGACCTGCACACCCGCGACCAACTCGGCGACCTGGTGGCCGATGGCTTTGACTTGGCCATTCGCTTCGGCATCCCACAATCCTCCTCGCTGATCGCACGCAAACTGATGGAAGTGCGCGTGCTCACCGTGGCCTCCCCTGCCTACCTTGAGCAATACGGCCGACCCACGATCCCGCAAGACCTGGAAACCGGGCACATGTGCCTGGATTTTCGCGACTCGCAAACCGGTCGCCCGTTTGCCTGGGAATTCCACCGGCCCGGCGAGCAGGCGATTGTGCGCACCAGCGGCCGCTTGGTGGTCAACGACGCCAGCACCTTATACAGCGTGTGTGAACACGGGCATGCCGTGGCGCAGATGCTCGACCTCGGCCTGGAGTCGGCGATCAAGGCCGGCAGCCTGGTGGAGCTGTTTCCCGACTGGCCGGACGAGCGTTTCCCGTTGTACGCCTATTACCCGTCGCGGCACTTGCCCGCAGCCAAAGTGCGGGCATTTCTGGAGTTTGTCGCCTCGCTCAAGCTTGGCTAGGCACGCGGGGCTGTACGAATTTTTCCCGCAGCACGTCATACCCCCAGTGGTACACGTAGGTGTACGGCAGGAAGAACAACAGCACGCCGATGTCGAGGATGAAGGCTTCCAACAGGCTGATCTTCATCAGCGCGGCAATCAACGGCACCGCCAGGATGATCAGGCCGCCTTCGAACAACAGCGCATGTACCACGCGGGTCCAGCCGCCGTCGGTCCATTGCAGGCGGGCTTTGAGGCGGTCGAACAGGCTGTTGAAAATCACGTTCCAGCTCAGCGCCAACAGGCTGATGCCCAGAGTCACCGCGCCCATTTCCAGGGCCGGCCGGCCGGTGATCCACACCAGCAAGGGTGTACAGATCAATAAGGCCAGCCCTTCAAAACCAATGGCCTGGCAAACACGTTCAGTAATCGACTTGGTAGGGTTCATGACCCGGCTCCTTGAGTGACGATGGTTGCCATGATTACCCTTTGACTCGATACTTCATAACTAATAACCATCGATAAAGGCGATAGACATGGCCTCCAATGAAGTGCTGCAAGCGTTTGTGCAGGCGGCTACCCAAGGCTCGTTTTCGGCGGCGGCGCGCAAGCTGGGTAAAAGCCAGTCCACCGTCAGCGCGGCGGTGGCGAGCCTGGAGATTGACCTGGATGTGGTGCTGTTTGATCGCAGCAGCCGCAAGCCGACGCTCACGCCAGCCGGCCATGTGCTGTTGCAACGCGCCGAGCAGGTGCTGGAGGCCAGCAGCCGCCTGGAGCTGGCGGCCAGTCAGTTGTCACAGGGTCTGGAACCCAAGCTGACCATCGCCATGTCCGATACTTACCAGTCCGACCGCTTTGAAGTCGCCCTCAAAGCCTTTGAACAGCGCCACCCGGACCTTGAGCTGGAATGCCTGATCGCCGAATGCGAAGACCTGATCGCCCTGGTGCAAAGCGGCCGGGCGCAGATTGCGTTTATCGAAAAACAAGACACTTACCCACCCGACCTGACCGGTGCCCCGGTCGAAGAACGTACCGAAATTGCCCTGTTCGCGGCGCCCACGCACCCGTTGGCCAAGCTGAAGAACATCCCGGCGCAGACCTTGCAGCAACACCGTGAACTGCGCCTGGCCAGCATCATCAACCCGACTGAAACCCGCCCGAGCGGGCGGGTATGGTCGGCACCCAGTTACTTGATGCTGATGGAGATGGCGCAGCTTGGGTTTGGCTGGGCACCGATTCCGCGCTGGTTGGTGGAGCGTTTTGGCGGCGACCACTTGGTCGAACTCAAGGCCCGCAGCTGGCCGCGCTCGGTGGCGGTGGATGCGCTGTGGTCACGGCACCATCCGCCGGGGCCGGCGGGGAGTTGGTTGCTGGGCAAGATGCTGGAGTGATGACCTCCAAACAATGAAGATCAAAACTGTGGGAGCTGGCTTGCCTGCGATGGCGGATTGTCAGCCGACTTTTCTATTGCTGACCCACCGCCATCGCAGCATGGGTATCTACACAACGTTAACGTTGAGGCGGTCTTGGGGCTGGGCGGTTGGGGGGCATATCCGTTTCTGCGGTAACGGCTGAGTAGGGTTCCGCTCTTACAGCGGGTCACTTTTGTAAAGACCGGAATGCCGGCCCAGACAAAAGTAACCAAAAAGTCTTCGCCCCAACACTCGGTGCCTCGCTATGGCTCGGCATGCCCGCAATCCGACAGTGATTTGGGGGGCCGCCGCGATGGGCCATCCTTGGCCCAGCGCGGCTAAACCGGCATCCCTGCCGGTTTACCCCCCAAATCACTGTCGAATTCCGGCCATCGTGTTTAACGGGGCGATTTCAGATCAAGATCACGATCAAAAGCGCAGATCAAAAGACCGCTGACTTCGCCAGCGAAAAGGATGTAAGGGCCAGAGCAACCGCAACAGCAGAGCCGTACTCGGTCAAAGGTGGGAGCTGGCTCGCCTGCGATAGCATCCACTCGGTGTGCCTGATACACCAAGGTGTCTGCATCGCAGGCAAGCCAGCTCCCACAGAAAAGCAGCTCTTCAGTGCATGCAAATCCGCAGCCGACCTCATATTCAAAACTGCATGCCGTCAACTGTGGGAGCGGGCTTGCTCGCGAATGCGGTGGGTCAGTCAACTCATCTGTCACTGACCCACCGCATTCGCGAGCAAGCCCGCTCCCACACTTAAACCGCGTTGCATCAGGTAGATAGGCTTTTGCTTCGCACTTGATCTGGCTTTTGCTTCAACCACTCAGGTCGGCTTTCAGGCCGCCGTGCTGTAGATCTTGATCTTGATCTGCTTTTGATCTGAGACGCCCCGTTAACCACGATGGCCGAACGCAGGCTTGAATCCGTGGGTAACCCGGCAGGACGCCGGGTTAGCCGCGCTGGGCCAAGGATGGCCCATCGCGGCGGCCCACGGATTCAAGCCGGAGTGAGGGCACACCGAGCCTAAGCGAGGTGCCGAGTGGTGGGGCGAGGACCTTTTGGTTACTTTTGCGTCCTTGCAAAAGTTACCCGCTGTAAGAGCGGAACCAATAGCCGCCGTTACCGCAGCAACGGATATGTACACCGACAAACCGCCACAGCAGCCAAGCCAGCTCCGACAGTTTTGATCTTCATTGTGTGGAGGATTTGAGCTCGGCCAGGCGACGTTCGAGGAAGCGTTTTTCCGGCGTTTGCTGGGTGAGTGACAGGGCTTTTTCGTAAGCTTCCCGCGCCTCTTCAACCCGCCCCAACTGCCGGCAAAACTCCCCGCGTGCCGAATGCGCCAGGTGATAATCCAACAATTCCCCGCGCTGCAAGAGCCCCTCCACCAACTGCAACCCCGCCAGCGGCCCCTGCCCCATCGCCACCGCCACAGCGCGGTTCAGCTCGATCACCGGCGACGGCACTTCGCGCAGCAACACATCGTAAAGCCCGACAATCTGCAGCCAGTCCGTGTCCTCAGCCTGGGGCGCTTCGGCATGCACCGCCGCGATCGCCGCCTGCAGGCAATACGGGCCAAAACGCCGTGTGTTCAACGCCTGCTCCACCAGTGCGCAGCCTTCAGCAATCAAGGACGCGTCCCACACTGCGCGGTTCTGTTCATGCAATAACACCAACTCACCGTCGGCCGAGGTGCGCGTTGCTCGGCGCGATTCATGCAACAGCATCAGCGCCAGCAAGCCCATCACTTCCGGCTCTGGCAGCAACTCCAGCAGCAAACGCCCCAAACGAATGGCTTCGCGGGTCAGGTCTTCGCGGGTGAGGTCGGCGCCCATGGACGCCGAATAGCCTTCGTTGAACACCAGGTAAACCACGCGCAGCACGCTGTCCAGACGCTCGGGCAACGCGTCCAGGGTAGGCACTTGGTAGGGGATTTTCGCTTCGCGGATCTTGCCCTTGGCGCGCACGATGCGCTGGGCGATGGTGGTGGGCGTGGCCAGAAAGGCGCGGGCGATTTCTTCGGTGGTAAGGTCGCAGATCTCACGCAAGGTCAGCGCCGCCTGGGCGTCAGGCGCCAACGCCGGGTGGCAGCAGGTAAAAA
This sequence comes from Pseudomonas sp. ChxA, assembly GCF_030263855.1. NCBI lineage: Bacteria > Pseudomonadati > Pseudomonadota > Gammaproteobacteria > Pseudomonadales > Pseudomonadaceae > Pseudomonas > Pseudomonas sp. ChxA. Next base: position 1,602,226 of record NZ_JARPMK010000001.1, on the reverse strand, counting down.
TCAGGCGCAGGCGGTCGTCTTCCACGTCTTCCTCACTCCAGTCAGCCGCTTCCAGCGCGTCGGCCTGCTCCTGCAGTAACGGGGTAAAACGTGCCTGTCGGCGCAAGCGGTCGATGGCTTTGAAGCGGCCAGTAGAAACCAGCCAGGCCCGTGGGTTAGCCGGCACGCCGTCTTGCGGCCAGCTTTGCAGCGCAATAAAAAACGCCTCGTGCAGCGCCTCTTCAGCCAAGTCGAAATCACCCAGCAAGCGAATCAGCGTGGCCAGTACGCGGCGTGATTCGCTGCGGTAAATCGCCTCGACCTGCGGGGTCAATCGGGCATGCCTTGGGTCACCAGCGTCACCAGGCGGTCGAGGCTCTGGCCCCAGCCATCATGAAAACCCATGGCTTTGTGGGCCTGCTTATCGGCTTCGCTCCAATGCATGGCGCGGGCGGTGTACTGGGTCTTGCCGTCGACGGCTTCGAAGGTCACTTCGGCGGTCATGAACGGCTTGCCCGACGGGACCCAGCCCGGCGCATAGGCATCGGTAAATACCAGCCGACTCGGCGCTTCGATTTCCAGGAACACGCCAGAGGTCGGGTACTCGGCGCCATCCGGCGCGCGCATCAAGGTGCGAAACAGGCCACCGACCCACAGGTTCATTTCGCACTCCGGCGTGGTCATGCCGTGTGGCCCCCACCATTGCTGCAACAGCTCGGGCGTGGTCCAGGCGCGAAACACCTTGCTTGGCGGTGCGTCGATCAGACGGCTGATGGACAGTTCAAATTCAGCGGGTTGGGTATTCATGGGTAAACCTCCTGTCTTGTGGTTGTTGTGTTCAGAGATTCAATTCACGCACGGGGCGCACTTCCACACTGCCGACCCGCGCCGCCGGTATACCGCCAGCCACCTGAAGCGCTTCATTCAAGTCCTTGGCCTCGATCAGGTAAAACCCGGCGAGTTGCTCCTTGGTTTCGGCGAACGGCCCGTCGGTGATCGACAGCTTGCCATTACGCATGCGCACGGTGGTGGCAGTGCTCACCGACTCCAACGGCTCGGCGGCGAGCATCCGGCCGCTGGCCTGGATGGCCTCGGCGTAGGCAAGACACTCCGGGTCCGCAGGGCTGTCGGGCGAGGTGTGCAGCACCTCTTCGTTGCTGTAGATCAGGCAGAGGTATTTCATGGTGCTCTCCGTTTTCGGACTACTGACTATAGTTCGTGGCGGTCAAGGTTTCAGGTCGAACAATGCCGTGCCGCTTTCCATGTCGAAAGGCGCCGACCAGTGCTCATGCACCACCTTCCACTGCCCGTTGATGCGCTGGTAGCAGGCGGTCACGCGCATCCAGCACGCCTTCACCACACCATCCGGCCCGGCGCCGCCGCAGTGCGCCAGCCAGTGGGCAAACGCGCTGTCTGGCGCCTCGACGATATGCAGCTCATGAAACTCGAAAATACCCGGGCCGGGGCAATGCTTCATGCATTCATCCCAATGGGCGCGGTAGGCGGCTTTACCTTTGAATTGCAGTGCGGTAACGGCGTCGAACGAGACGATATCGTCGGCGTAATAGCTGACAATTTTGTCGATATCACGGGCCAGTACGGCTTGCTTCCATTGCTCGATCAGGCGGTTGATTGCAGTGCTCATGGCGATACTCCTGGGGGTTGGAAATCACAAAGGACACCCCTAGTCGAATGGCCTTTGGGCAAATCGACACACCGTTGAAAAATAATTTCGCCTGCGCCAAACCCGCTAGAATCCCCGCCTCTTTGTAGGATTTCGGATGCGCCCCCGATGGAAACCCGCCTCGTCGCCTATGAGACGCTGAGCCTTGTGCAGAAACAGCAACTCGACACCCTGCAAGTACACCCCGAGCAACTGGCGTATTCCGGCGATATCTACTGCGCGCTCAACAGCCTGCTGGTCAACCCCAAGCCCGGTGCGATCAAAGGCTTTGCGCTACTGGCCGACGAAACGCCCGTGGCCTTCCTGCTGCTCAAACGCCCGCCCTGCCTGCCCCATTGGGCCGATGAACACAGCGCCACGCTGCATGCATTGCAGGTGGACCGGCACCAGCAAGGGCGCGGGTTTGGCAAAGCGTGTTTGCAGGGATTGCCGGCGGCAGCCCTGCAGGCGTGGCCGCAGATCAAGGCGCTGGAGTTGTCGGTGGACACCGACAATGTGGCGGCGATGGGGTTGTATCTGGCGGCTGGGTGGGTGGACAGCGGGGAGGCGTATAAGGGGCGGGTTGGGTATGAGCGCAGGTTGAGTTGGGTGTTTGGTCGGGATGGCATTGACAGCTTAAAAATGTAACGTATATATGACTTAAATAATCAAAAGTAATGAATACGTGACATGGACACTTCTATTATCACCCAACGCTTAGGCCAACAAGTTCGCTCCATGCGCCTCAACCGTGGCTATACACAAGCGGACCTGGCGAAACTTGCGGGCGTTACCCGGCAAAAACTGATCGAAATCGAGAAGGGCAGCCTCTCTGTTTCCATGAATGCCTATGCTCGCGTGATTGCCGCCCTGGGCAGTGAGGTCAAATTAGTGCCAGTGACTCTGCCGACACTTGAAGAGTTAGAGGACTTGTTCAATGAATAGCCCCGCTCTTAGCGTTCATACGCCTCAGGGCGACAGCGGCAGCGTCTTGGTGGGCGCTGATGATTACCTGTTTCGCTACGACGCTAAGGCACAGGCCCAAAGCGCCATCAGCCTTACCATGCCCGTGCGCGCAGAAGAATATCGCCGCCGCGAATTGCATCCAATCTTTCAAATGAATTTGCCCGAAGGCTACGTACTGGAACAATTGCGTAACCGTCTGGCTAAAACGGTAAAAGTGGATCCGATGCTGTTACTGGCCTTATCAGGTAGCAGTGCACCGATTGGCCGGGTTTTCGTGATTTCCGATCAGATAAACGAATTGATCCAACGCAACGGTCCGCCCGCAAACGGAGAGAACCTGGCAGAAATTCTCGCGTGGGATGGAGCAGAAGACCTGTTCGCCGACTTGGTGGACCGTTACATTCTGCGAGCGGGCATTTCTGGCGTACAGCCCAAAGTGCTCGTGCCAGAAAAACCTCAAACTCCCGAGCAAAAATTCACCTCAAAAACCAACGACCTGATTATCAAAAGCGGGCGCGATGAGTTTCCGGGCTTGGCCATCAATGAATACCTGTGCATGTCCATTGCGCGGGATGCAGGCCTGCCCGTGCCGCCGTTTTATCTGTCGCAGAACCATAAGCTATTCATCATGCGGCGCTTTGATCGCGACGCGCAGCTCAACCCGCTGGGTTTCGAAGACATGACTACACTGATGGGCCTGTCTGCCGAACAGAAATACACCAAGAGCTATGCCGCCATCGCCAAGGCTGTACGCGCGTTTTGCTCACCAGAAAACCAACGCAGCTCGTTGGACCAATTGTTCGATAGCGTGGCTTTGAGTTGCATCGTGGGAAATGGCGATGCTCACCTGAAAAACTTCGGTGTGCTCTACAGTGACCCGATTAAATTTGACGCGCGCCTGGCCCCGGCTTACGACATCGTGAATACCACCGCCTATATACCTGAAGACACACTTGCGCTGGATCTGTCCGGCAACAAATCAATGTTTGCCTCACGCTTGGGCATCCTTGAGTTTGCAAGAACCTGCGAAATTGCAGAACCTCAGGCGCGTATTCAGGCGCTGCTTCAAACCCTTGAGGTCGTGCTCAAGCGCGAAGACGAATACTGCCGGTTAGCGCCTGACGTTGCAAAAGCCATTCGACAATCCGCCCAGAGCTACCAGCAGAGCTTCGGTGGCTGAACGCTTCTGTACTCATCCAAGGACAAGGTGGTGAATATGCTGACAACCCTCGAACAACTCGAAACCCTCTACGGCCTGCCCCACGAGCGGGCGGTGCGCAAGGAGATCGCGTTTCTCAACGAGGATTACCAGGCCATGGTGCGGGCGTCGCCCCTGGTGGTGGTGAGTTCATCCGGGCCGGACGGCATTGACGGCTCACCGCGCGGTGATGTGCCAGGGTTTGTGCGGATTGTGGATGAGCGCACCCTGGCGATCCCGGATCGGCCGGGCAATAACCGGGTCGATACGTTGCGCAATCTGCTGCAAGACCCACGGATTGCCTTGCTGTTCATCATCCCGGGCATTGGCGAGACGTTGCGCGTGAATGGCCGCGCGCAGATTTCCATCGAGCCCGAACTGCTGGAGAGTTTTGCGGTAAATGGCAAACCGGCGCGCTCGGTGATTCTGGTGCAAGTGGAGTCGGCGTATTTCCACTGCTCCAAAGCCTTTGTGCGCTCGGATTGCTGGAACCCCGAGAAGCACCTGGACCGCTCGGCACTGCCGTCGGCCGGTGCGTTTCACAAGCGGCTCAATGCTGGGCAGTTTGATGCCGAGGCCTATGACCGAGAAATGCCGGAGCGGGTCAAAAACACGCTGTATTGATGCCTCTGGCGGCGCCGGCTTGCCCGCGCCGCCAGCACCGCCGTCAGCCCTTTTCGCCAACCGGCAGCCAGATCTCCACCGTCCCCGTGCCCTTGTGCGCGTCAAAATCGGCGCTGTAGCGCTCGAAATCCGCGCCCATCACCTTGTAGCCCGAGTGCGGTAACCACTCGAACATGATGCGCTCGTAGGTTTGCTCAAGTGCCTGCACCGGCCCGTAATGCGGGAACACGGCATAGTTAAGCGGCGCAATTTCGATGAACTCGAAGTTGCTCGGCACGTCGCTTTTAGTCGGGACTTCCACCCCGGCCATGTAGTCGAATTCGCCATGGTGAGGGTTATGGCACACACCATAGGTCACGCCCCCGACGCGTTTTTTGATGTCTTTGATGCAGGTGTTGAATAACTCCCACAGCTTTGGGATATCACCCACTGTGGCCTTTGAATAACGCCCTTGTACCCCAGCGATTACCAAGGCTTTACCGGCTTCCATGCGTGGCTCTAACGGTTGTTTTGTCTGCTGATCCATACGAACAGTCTCCTTCTTATGAGGGAACAAACCCGCGTCGAGTATAGGGGCATATCCACGCTGCACTCCAAGTAGAAATTTTTCCTACGCATCTGGACAACTGGCCATCATCGACCGTATTGTCTGCCCCGCAGGCCACCGCAGTGGCCGACGTCGCTCGGACGGTTCCGGGCGCTTACGTACCTCGAGGCAACAATGGCAGACCAAGGTTCGCCGCGCCGCTTTGCGCGCATAGATCGACTCCCCCCTTACGTTTTTAATATCACTGCCGAGCTAAAGATGGCTGCGCGTCGGCGCGGCGAAGACATCATCGACTTGAGCATGGGTAACCCTGACGGCGCCACGCCTCCCCATATCGTGGAAAAAATGGTCACCGTCGCCCAGCGTGAAGACACCCACGGTTACTCCACGTCCAAAGGCATTCCGCGTCTGCGCCGGGCGATTTCGCGCTGGTACAAAGACCGCTATGCAGTGGATATCGACCCGGAATCCGAAGCCATCGTGACCATCGGTTCCAAGGAAGGCCTGGCGCACTTGATGCTGGCGACCCTGGACCAGGGCGACACCGTGCTGGTGCCCAACCCCAGCTACCCGATTCACATCTACGGTGCCGTGATTGCCGGCGCCCAGGTGCGTTCGGTACCGCTGGTGCCGGGCGTGGACTTCTTCGACGAGCTGGAACGGGCGATTCGTGGCTCGATCCCCAAGCCGAAAATGATGATTTTGGGCTTTCCGTCCAACCCCACCGCGCAGTGCGTGGAATTGGATTTCTTCGAACGCGTAATCGCCCTGGCCAAACAGTACGACGTGCTGGTGGTACACGACCTGGCCTACGCCGACATCGTCTACGACGGCTGGAAAGCCCCATCGATCATGCAAGTGCCAGGCGCCAAAGACATTGCGGTGGAGTTTTTCACCCTGTCCAAGAGCTACAACATGGCCGGCTGGCGCATCGGCTTTATGGTCGGCAACCCGGAACTGGTCAACGCCCTGGCGCGGATCAAGAGTTACCACGACTATGGCACCTTCACCCCGCTGCAAGTGGCGGCGATTGCGGCGCTGGAAGGCGATCAGCAGTGCGTGAAAGACATTGCCGAACAGTATCGCCAGCGCCGTAACGTGCTGGTCAAAGGCCTGCATGAGCTGGGCTGGATGGTGGAAAACCCCAAGGCGTCGATGTACGTCTGGGCCAAGATTCCCGAGCAGTATGCCGCCATGGGTTCGCTGGAATTTGCCAAGAAGTTGCTGCTGGAGGCCAAGGTGTGTGTGTCGCCGGGTATCGGCTTTGGTGAGTATGGCGATGATCATGTGCGCTTTGCGCTGATCGAGAACCAGGACCGGATTCGCCAGGCGGTACGCGGGATTCGCGGGATGTTCAGGGCGGATAAAGCCTGATCCTGAACGACCTGAAGAAACCGAATCAATGTGGGAGCTGGCTTGCCTGCGATGGCGATGGTGAATCCAACACCGCCATCGCAGGCAAGCCAGCTCCCACATTTGATTGGGTTACCCCATAGGTTTTGTGGTGCGCCTGTCAGACCACCAACGACAGCAACATGATAAAGATCAGCGCCACCACCGACAGAATGGTCTCCATCGCCGTCCAGGTCTTGAACGTCTCGACCACGGTCATATTGAAGTACTGCTTCACCAGCCAGAACCCCGCATCGTTGACGTGAGACAACACCAACGAACCCGCCCCCGTCGCCAACACCAGCAGCTCACGGTTAACCCCTGGAATCATGCCGACCACCGGCACCACAATGCCTGCGCCGGTAATGGTCGCGACCGTCGCGGAGCCTGTGGCCACACGAATCACCGCCGCCACCAGCCACGCCAGCAGAATCGGGTTGATCTGCGCGTTCACCGCCATATGGCCGATCACGTCGCCCACGCCGCTGGTCACCAGCATCTGCTTGAAGCCACCACCGGCGCCGATGATCAGGATGATTGCAGCGGTCGGCGCCAGGCTGGCGTCGAGCAGCTTGAGAATTTGCTTGGAGTGAATGCCCTGGCGATGGCCAAAGGTGTACAGCGACAGCAGCAACGCCAGCAGCAGCGCTGTGATCGGGTGACCGATCATGTCCATCCAGTTGCGGATGGCGTGGCCGTCCGGCAGCGCGACGTCTGCGAAGGTCTTGAGCAGCATCAGGAACACCGGCAGCAGCACGGTGATCAGGGTGATGCTGAAGCTCGGCAGGCTTTTTGACTCCGGCTCGCGGGCCAGTTGATCAACCAGTTCCTGGGACGGGTTGCCCGGAATGTACTTGGCGATAAACGTACCGAAAATCGGCCCGGCAATAATGGCGGTCGGCAGTGCGACGATCAGGCCGTACAGGATGGTTTTACCAATATCTGCACCAAACACGCCGATGGCCAGCAGCGGGCCAGGGTGCGGTGGCACCAGGCCGTGTACCGCCGACAAGCCGGCGAGCAGCGGGATGCCGATCTTGATCAGCGACACGCCGGTGCGGCGCGCGACGATAAATACCAGCGGGATCAGCAGCACAAAACCGATCTCGAAGAACAGCGGGATGCCCACCAGGAACGCGGCGAACATCATGGCCCACTGGACTTTTTCTTTGCCAAAGGCGCGGATCAGCGTTTGCGCGATCTGATCGGCACCGCCGGATTCGGCCATCATTTTGCCGAGCATCGTGCCCAGCGCGAGGATGATGCCGACAAAACCGAGCACGCCGCCAAAACCGTCCTGGAACGCCTTGATGATCTTGTCCACGGGCATGCCCGAGGTCAGGCCGAGGAAGCCGGCCGCGATGATCAGTGCAATGAACGGGTGCACCTTGAATTTGGTGATCAGAACGATCAACCCGATGATTGTGACCACTGCATCTAGCAGCAGGTAGGACTCGTGGGACATGCCAAACATGGGGGGTCTCTCCTGTTTGTTGTTGTTATTAAAGCGGGTATTGAATCTTTCGCCGGGGGTAGCGCTACCTTTTCCGGCAAAAAATTAATGAGTAGGTTCAAAGCCGTGTTGCAGCCACCAGGCATTGGTTTGCTCGGCCAAGTCCTCAACGCTGTCTTCGCTGGCATTGAGCGCCAGGGTCAGCGGCTCGCCCACGGGCGATTCGAGGGTGGCGAACTGGCTGTCGATCAGGCTTGCCGGCATGAAATGGCCGGGGCGATGGGACACGCGGTCAGCGGCCACGGCGCGGGTCAGCTCCAGGAACACAAACCCCAGGCCCGGCGCGGCTTCGCGCAGGTGGTCGCGGTATTTCTTTTTAAGGGCTGAGCAGGTGAGCACCGGATGCTCGCCCGCTTTGAGCGAGCGGCGCAGTTCATCGCAGAGGATGTCGAGCCAGCCGGCGCGGTCGTCGTCGTTGAGTGGGTGGCCGGCGCTCATCTTTTCGATATTGGCGGCAGGGTGAAAGCTGTCGCCTTCAATCGCGGTGGCGCCGTTCAGGCGGCACAGGGCTTCGCTGACGCTGGACTTGCCACAGCCGGAAACACCCATGATGACCAGGGCGGTAACAGGTTGACTCATGAAACACCTCAGGACGCAGATAGCGCTACCTTTGCACGCTGTAAGGCTAGTGCAAAAACAGGCTTTTCCCGCGCCGACTTGTCATTTTTATGGAGTGACGCGTGCATCCTCTCCAACCGTTTGAACAGGATCAGGCAACCCAACGTTCAAGTATTTGCAGCCGTTTGGAGACAGCGCTACCTTAGTGCCTCGATTTTTGTTTGGCAACAGCCTGATGACCTCCAAGAACGATAAAAAATTACGCACCACGGGTCGCCCGACCCTCAATGAAGTGGCCCGCTTGGCGGGCGTTAGCCCCATTACCGCCTCCCGCGCACTGCGTGGCGTCAGCACGGTTGCTACCGAGCTGGTGGAAAAAGTGCAACTGGCCGCTGCCGAACTCAACTACGTCGTCAACCCCGCCGCTCGCGCCCTGGCCTCGGCGCAAAGCCATTCGGTGGTGGTCATCGTGCCGTCGCTGTCCAACCTGCTGTTTATCGAAACTCTCGAAGCCATCCACCAAGTGCTGCGGCCCAAGGGCTTTGAAGTGCTGATCGGCAACTCGCACTATTCACGCGATGAAGAAGAAAACCTGTTGCGTAACTATATGGCTTACCAGCCACGCGGTTTACTGCTGACCGGGTTTGACCGCACCGAAAGCGCACGGCGAATGGTCGAGGCCAGCAACGTGCCCTGTGTGTACATGATGGATCTGGACCCTAATGCCGGTGTGAACTGCGTGGGCTTTTCGCAACTGAGCGCAGGCGAGACAGCGGCAGCGCATTTGCTCTCCCGCGGGCGCAAGCGCCTGGCGTATATCGGCGCGCAGTTGGACCAACGCACATTGCTGCGCGGTGAAGGGTTCCGCCGCGCCCTGCAACACGCCGGCATGTACGACCCGGCGCTGGAATTGCTGACACCGCGCCCCTCCTCCGTGGGCTTGGGTGGCGAGTTGTTTTTGCAACTGCTGGCGACGCATCCGGATGTGGACGCGATTTTCTTCGGTAACGACGACCTGGCCCAAGGCGCGCTGCTGGAGGCGATGCGCCACGGCATCAACGTCCCGGAGCGCGTGGCGGTGCTGGGCTTTAATGATTTGCCGGCGTCCTCCTTTATGGTGCCGCGCTTGAGCAGCATCAGCACGCCACGTGAAGCGATCGGGCGGCGCTCGGCGGAGCATTTGTTGACCATCATGGCGGGCAACAAGATCGCCAAGCCGGTGGTGGACATGGGGTTTGAATTGCAAGTGCGCGAAAGTACTTAACCTTTCAAAGCCCAAACACAAACAAACTGTGGGAGCTGGCTTGCCTGCGATGGCGGTGTGTCAGCCAATGAAGTGCCGACTGATCTACCGCTATCGCAGCATAGGTATCTACACAACTTTTTTGAAGTCAGCCACTTTCTCCTGTGGCGAGCAGGCTTGCCCTGCGTTGGGCTGCGAAGCGGCCCCAGTAAAGACACTGCAATTTTCCTGAAAGAACTCAGCGTCTGGATTTGGGGCTGCTTCGAAGCCCAACGCAGGCGGTGCGACGATTCGACAAGCCTGCTCGCCACAACAGCCCACTTGCGACAGACTTTGCAGGTGCGCGAGAGCACGTGACGTGCTCGTTCCCACGCTCTGCGTGGGAATGCCTCTTGTGACGCTCTGCGTCACGCTTTGGACGCAGAGCGTCCTGGGCTGCATTCCCACGCGGGAGCGTGGGAACGATCGGAGTGGTGTGGGACGCCTGTAGGAAGCGGCTGACATTGCCGTAAGCGCCTTGCCCGGTTGCCTACGCTTACGTCAGAATCCGCCGGCTTGTGCGCTTGGGGGGTGGTCTCTAAGGTTGGTCGGTCACTGAATTTCTCGGTGATCGGGTTTAGTAGCCCGAACTTCCCAACACAATATGCACAAGCCAATTATGGCGGCTGTGCGTAGGGCGCCTTCGGGCGCGCCGGGTTTGTGTGGGATTACCGGTCTACTAACCTGCGCACAGCTGCCACCCAACTTGTTTAGTAGCGATGCGGGTGTTGGCACAAACCAGGTACTTCAACCATGCAAAGCGTCAATCCCCCAACTACGCTCTTCACTCTCACACCCGACACACCCATCGAATCCCTACTGATCAACAGCTACGAAACCGTGTGTTCCGTCAGCACCTTGCTGCTCGACCTGTCCAATGACCTCACCGGCAAACACCGCGACGTGGCCCTCGCCATTCATCAACTCAGCGAGTTATCAGTCTTGATGGTCGGCAAAGCCATGGACCAGCAAACACCACGCACCTAAAGCCTTACTCGGTTAAAAATGTGGGAGCTGGCTTGCCTGCGATGGCGGTAGACCTGTCGGCACATCATTGCCTGACACACCGCTATCGCAGGCAAGCCAGCTCCCACATGTTGTCCGTGCCCACTTAAGATATCGCCGTAAAGTCCTGCCCCTGCTAGATTGACCGCTCGCCATCGTCAGGGAAGCACCATGGGACACTCATTGAAAATCCTCGGCCGCACGTCCTCTATCAACGTGCGCAAAGTGCTCTGGACCTGCCAGGAACTGGGCATCGACTACGTGCGTGAAGACTGGGGCATCGGCTTCAAGCCCACCCAGTCAGCCGAATTCCTGGCCTTGAACCCCAACGCCCAGGTGCCGGTGCTGATCGACGACCACGGCGTGTTGTGGGAGTCCAACACCATCTGCCGCTACCTTGTCGGCCTGTACCAACGCACTGACTTGCTGCCCGCCGAACCGGCGCCACGGGCGCGGGTCGAGCAATGGGTGGACTGGCAAGCCGTGGAACTTAACCGCGCCTGGGGCGACGCCTTCACCGCGCTGGTGCGCAATAACCCTGACAACCTCGACACAACGCAGATTGCCGCCGCCGTGCAGCGCTGGAATGACAAGATGGGCCTGCTGGAACAACAGTTGGCCAAAACCGGCGCCTATGTGGCCGGAGATGAATTCACCCTCGCCGATATCCTGATCGGCCTTTCGGTGCACCGTTGGCAGAACACGCCCATGGAGCGCCCGCCCTACCCTGCCATTGCGGCGTATTACCAACGCCTTGGCCAGCGCCAGGGCTTCAAAACCTTTGCCCTCGACGGCCATAACTAAAACAAGGACTCACTGTGAAAGGACTCAACGTACTGCTTACCGGCGCCTGCGGCAGAATCGGCAAGACATTTTTCGAAGCCTCGACAGACCGCTACCGCTTCACCCTCACGGACCGCATCGCGCCGGCGTTCGACCTGGGCGAGCACCGTTTCGTCCACGCCGACCTCAGCGACAAAGCCAGCCTTGCCGCGCTGCTCGACGGCATCGACGTGGTCGTGCACCTGTCGGGCATCCCTCACGCCAGCGCTTCGTTCGACGAATTGCTGCCGAACAATATCCTCGCCACGACTTACCTGTTCGAAGCTGCCGTAGCCGCCGGCGTGAAGCGTTTGGTATTCGCCAGCAGCGCACAAACCATCGAAGGCTACCCGGTGGACCGGCAGATCACGCCCGGCATGCAGGTAATGCCCGCCAACCTGTATGGCGTGAGCAAATGCTACGGCGAGGCGCTGTGCGGCTACTACGCAGCGAAAACCCCGCTGTCGACCATTGCCCTGCGCATCGGCGCCTTTGAGTTCGCCGAAACCCACGACCTCAACAACGCCCGCGACCTCAGCGCCTGGCTCAGCCCGCGTGACGCAGTGCAATTGCTGCAACGTTCGGTGGAAGCCGAAGGTGTGAAACACCTGATCGCCCATGGCATTTCCAATAACCGTTTCAAGCGCCTGGACCTGAGCGAAACCACGCGAGTGTTGGGTTACCATCCGGTCGACGATGCGTTCCAAGCATTTGAAATCCCGATTACTTATTGAGTTCTGCCCATGCCCGCACTCACCACCGCCGACGGCATCGACCCGATCCGCGCTGCCCATATCAGCGCGCGCATTGACCGCTTGCCCGCCGTCGCCACTGTCTGGCGCCTGGTGGCGCTGCTGTCGATCGGTGGTTTTTTCGAGCTGTATGACCTGTTCCAGACCGCCTATATCAGCCCCGGCTTGATCAGCGACGGGATCTTCCACACCGGCAGTGAAGGCGTGTTCGGCTTCTCGGACCAGGCCGCGTTCGCCTCGGCGACCTTTCTGGGCCTGTTCCTCGGCGCCAGCCTGCTCAGTCCCATCGCCGACCGTTTCGGGCGCCGGGCGATCTTTACCTTTGCGTTGATCTGGTACACGGTCGCCACGGTGTTGATGGGCATTCAAACCTCGGCGCTGGGCATTATCGGCATGCGTTTTCTGGTGGGCATTGGCCTGGGGATCGAGCTGGTAACCATCGACGCCTACCTGTCGGAACTGGTGCCCAAACGCATGCGCAGCTCGGCGTTCGCCTTCGCGTTTTTTATCCAGTTTCTGTCGGTGCCGGCGGTGGCGTTGATGTCATGGTGGCTGGTGCCCCAGGCGCCGTTCGGGGTGTCCGGCTGGCGCTGGGTGGTGCTCAGCAGTGCAGTGTTTGCGCTGTTTATCTGGCAACTGCGCAAACGCTTACCGGAATCACCGCGCTGGCTGGCGCAAAAAGGTCGCTTTGATGAGGCCGGGCAGATCATGGACAACCTGGAGGCGCGCTGCCAGAAGGATCACGGCAAACCACTGGATGAACCTGAACCGCAGGCCGTCAGCGTGCAAGGCAGCGGCCGTTTTGCCGATATCTGGCAACCGCCGTACCGGCGCCGTGCGTTGATGCTGATCGTGTTCCATGTGTTCCAGGCTATCGGCTTTTTCGGCTTCGGCAATTGGTTGCCGGCGTTGCTGTCGGGCCAGGGCGTGAGCGTGACCCACAGCCTGATGTACGCCTTTATCATCACCCTCGCCTATCCGCTGGGGCCGTTGCTGTTTGTAAAAGTGGCCAATCGCTTTGAAAACAAATGGCAAATCGTCGGCTCAGCCATGGGCGCAATGATCTTCGGCAGCCTGTTTGCCCTGCAAACCACGGCGGTGGGGCTGGTGATCTGCGGGGTGATGATCACCTTCTGCAACGCTTGGCTGAGTTTCAGTTACCACTCGTACCAAAGCGAACTGTTCCCGACCAACATCCGCGCGCGGGCGGTGGGGTTCTGTTATTCGTTCAGCCGCTTGTCCACGGTGTTCAGCAGTTTGTTGATCGGTTTTATCCTGGAGCACCTGGGCACGCCGGGTGTATTGGCGTTTATCGCCAGCAGCATGTTGATTGTGATGATCACCATCAGTTGGTTCGGGCCACGCACACGCAATTTGGCGCTGGAAAATATCGCCCACTGACGGCAACGGTTGGCCGCCTGCGGGACAAAGTTTGCCGCGACGGCCACGCCATCCCCAATAAAACTGGGGGTTGTGCACCCGGCATGCTATTTGCTCCAGCTGACGCACCGAACACATCCCAGGTGCGCAATCATGCTGATTAACAACAACACCCAAGCCGTATCGACCGTGCAGCAGCTCAAGCGTCCCGACATGGACCCAGCCAACGCTGCCGCCAGCACGCTGTACAGCGGGGCCCTGCAAGCCGCGCAGCAAAGTGTGACCGTGCCGGCCGCACAGAAGGACCTGGACAAGGCCAACGACCGTATCGACGAAGCCTTTGCCAAGACCCGTGTGCAGCTGCAAGCCACCACCGCAGCCCCAACGGCCTCGACGGATGTGCCGGCAGCCGGTTCGGGCACCAGCACCGCACGCGCCGACTTCACCGACTACATGAACAAATCCCCGGCCGAACGCATCCGCGAGCAGTTGCTCAAGGAACAGGGTTTGACCGAGGCGCAAGTGCAGGCGATGCCGAAGGAAAAGCAGGACGCGATTGCCAAAGAAGTGGCAGACCGTGTGAAGCAGCAGCAAGAACAGCAGGTAGCGGCGAAAGCCACTGATCCGGCGCAGGCTGTGAAAGAAACCCTGGCCGCGATCTAACCGACACCCCTGATGATCGGATGATCGTTCCCACGCTCCGCGTGGGAATGCAGCCAAGGACGCTCCGCGTCCCAAGAGCGGACGCGGAGCGTCCAGTGAGGCATTCCCACGCGGAGCGTGGGAACGATCTTGAGCCCCCAGCCTTACTGCAGTTGCAACGTCGAGTTGAACTGGCTGATGGCATCCACCACATGCCGCGAGCCTTCCTGAATCTCCAGGATCACCTGCCCCGCCTCATTCGCCAATTCCACCCCCAGCCCGGTGCGGCTCAAGCTTGACTGCATGCTCGACACCGCGCTCAGCGACAGGTCGTGGTTCTTGCGCACCACATCCACAATCTCCACCGTCGCCTGGCTGGTGCGTGCGGCCAGGCTGCGCACTTCATCGGCCACCACCGCAAAACCACGCCCATGCTCACCGGCCCGCGCCGCTTCAATGGCTGCGTTGAGCGCGAGCATATTGGTCTGTTCGGCAATGCTGCGGATGGTCTGCACGATGGAGCCGATGATGTCCGATTGCTTGCTCATCGCGTCGATACTCTGGGCCGCCTGGTTCAGGTCGTTGGAGATCGCCTCGATGATCTGCACGGTTTGCTGCACCACCTCCGAACCTTTGCGCGCACAGGCGTCGTTCTGCACCGAGGTGGCATGCGCCGAATCGGCGGCAGTACGCAGGGTGGTGACCTGATCGGTGATGTCGCTGGCGAACTTCACCACTTTGTACAGGCGCCCGTTGGTGTCGAAAATCGGGTTGTAGGACGCTTCCAGAAATAGGGTCTTGCCGTACTTGTTCTTACGCTCGAAGCGGTGGGAGTGGTATTCGCCACGGTTGAGCGAGGCCCAAAATGCCTTGTACGCAGGCGATTCAACCTCGGCGCGGTGGCAAAACATGCTGTGGTGCTGGCCGATGATTTCCTCACGCGAGTACTGCACGGTGCGCAAGAAATTGTCGTTGGCGTTGAGAATCTGGCCCTGGGGCGTGAACTCGATCACCGCCATGGAACGGCTGATGGCGTCGATCAGGCTCTGGTTCTCATGCTCATGGTGGACCCGCGCCGAAATATCCGAGGCCACTTTGATCACACTTTGCACCTGGTTGTTACTGTCGACCACCGGCATATAACTGGCTTCCAGCCATACTTCTTCGCCACGCTTGTTCAGGCGCATGAAGGTGCCGCTCAGGGCTTCGCCGCGCGCCAGGTCACGCCACAGCTTGGTGTAGGCCTCGGTGTGGGTGTAGGCCTCTTCGCAGAAAATACGGTGATGTTTGCCGCGAATCTCCTCCACGTTGTAGCCCATGGCTTTGCAGAAGTTGTCGTTGGCATCGAGGATCACGCCATTGCGGTCGAACTCGATCATCGCCATGGACCGGCTGATGGCAGCGAGTTTGGCGTTGGCTTCGGTGAGGGCACAGGAGAAACGTTCGATTTGTTGCAGGTCGGATTTGTGATGGCGGTTGAACATGGTCAGATCACCCTTGATTCCCGGCGCCTGGAAGGCGCATTCCATTCATTTTTTGGATAGTACTGGCTAACCTTCATGGGGAAATAACCATCCGAAACGCTTTATATGCCAAACGTCATCAACGGTTCTGAGTGAGCATAGACAGGGCTTGGCGCTATGCAAGGCCACTAGTCAGCCAGCATTTTTAACAATGCGCAGGTTGCGGCTGAAGGCGCCCGGGTGGTGGAGCCGACCATGGCAAATTCCCGGTGCAGCGGCACCGTCAGCGGCATTACCCGCAGGCCATTACGCTGGGCCGGCAAGGCCATTTCTGGTACCAGCGTCACGCCGACGCCCTCGCGTACCAGGCTGTAGGCGCTGTTCCATTCGCGTACCTCTACGCGGATATCGCGCAAGCTCAAGCCGGCAGCCGCGCCCAGGCTGCGGGCATTGGCAGTGCAACCGCCGGTGGCGAGTACAAAGGGTTGTTCAAGCAGCTCTTCAAGCGACACGCTGGCATTGGCCGGGCGCTGCGCGATGGGATGATCAGCCGGCAGCACGGCCATCCAGTAATCACGCCCCAACACCGTGGCGTTGCGCTCTGGTTTGGGGTTGAGCACCACGCCCAGGTCGATCAGGTCGGCGTTGAGCAAGGTGAGCACCTCGCTGTCGGTGACATCCAGGGTGGTGACCTCGATACCGGGGTTCAACTGACGGAAACGCTGCAACAACGGCGTCAGAAAGGTCGCCAGCACCATCGGGAAACTGGCGATGCGAATGCTGCCGCGCAACAACGGGCGGGCTTCGTCGACGGTTGTGCGTATGGCCTGTAACGCGCCCATCATCACCCGCGCCTGCTCGATCACACTCAACCCGAGCGCTGTGGGCAAGGTCTTGCGCGGCTCACGGGTGAACAGTTGCGCACCCAGGGTGGCCTCCATGGACGCCATGGCCTGGCTGGCGGCGGATTGGGTCATGCCCACCTGCTCGGCGGCCGCCGTGATGCTGCCGTGATCGGCCACGGCCACCAGCAATCGCCAGTGCATCAGGTTCATCATGGCAGTAGCTGTCCTTATGGGTGGGGTCTGAAGGTTTAATTTTACCCACGGTGCCATGCCCGTGAGACTGGCGCAAATTCAACCGAGCGCCTCAACATGAAACTGTATTTTTTCCCGAATGCCTGTTCCCTCGCCCCGCATATCGTGTTGCGCGAATTGGCCTTGCCCTTCGATTTGGTGCTGGTCGATAACCAGGCCAAAACCACCGCCAATGGCGAAGACTTCCTGCAGATCAACCCCAAGGGCTACGTGGCCGCGCTGCAACTGGATAACGACCAGGTGCTGACCGAAGCCAGTGCGATCCTGCAATACCTGGCCGACCTGCAACCCACCGCCCATTTGGCCCCGGCCAACGGCAGTTGGGAACGTGTGCGCTTGCAGGAATGGCTGAATTTTATCGCCAGCGAGATTCATGGCGGGCTGGCGATTTTCTTCAACCCGGCGATTCAAGGCGATGTGCGGGCGATGTTTGTGGCTACGTTGTACAAGCGTTTTGCGATTCTGGTGCAGACGCTGGAGCGTCAGGACTATTTGCTCGGCGAGCGCTATTCGGTGGCGGATGCATATTTGTTTGTGGTGCTGCGTTGGGCGGGGTTTCATGACATCGATTTGCAGCAGTGGCCAGCGCTGGCAGCGTTTATGCAGCGCGTGGGCGCACGGGCTGCGGTGACTGCCGCACTGGCGGCCGAATCCGCATGACCTGAAATGCAATTAACTGTGGGAGCTGGCTTGCCTGCGATGGCGGTGTGTCAGGCAATGATGTGCTGTCTGGGCCACCGCTATCGCAGGCAAGCCAGCTCCCACATTAGATCTGCATTGGTTTAGAGAAAGGGTTTCAGGTGGCCATCGGTGATAAAGGCAGTTAGTGCCAACACATCCACCGAACCCGACCGATCCTGATCCAGATGCGCCACCTGACTGCGCACCGCCGCATGAATCTGCCGAGCGCCCTGCCCCAGCCGCACCACACCACGCAAGTCCACCGCCTGCGCAGCCACAATCAGTTCGATACTGGCCAACCACAACACACGCTCGGTCAAGCGTCGGGTCTTGTCGACCACAGCAAGCGCCTGCCCGGCATAGTCTTCCACCCGATCCGCCACGGGCACGCTCACGGCGGGCAATGGGTTGGCCAGATGCCCGATCTCTGCCACCAACGCCGAACTGGTGCGCTGCAAGGCCGCCATGCCGACATGCCCCGGTTGGGTGATCAGAAAACGTGGCAAATCGCTGGAGGCAGGCGACAGCAACTTGGAAATGCGCTCAGCGCTACAGGCGGCGACTCGACTGAGGGCCAAGCCCAACCCTTCGGCGGCCAGGGCCAAATGCGTGCTGTCGAAATTGGCAGTGGCCAGTACCATTGATTCTTCGCTGATCAACGCCGGGTTATCCGCGCCACTGCGCAACTCCAGCTCGACCACTTCATGCAATCGCTGCAACGCCTGTTGCGCCGCGCCTTGCACAACGGTGGCGCAGCGAAAGCTCAACGGGTCCTGCAAGCGCCGTGGGCTTTCCGCCAATTCGCCGCCCTCCAGCAACTGCAACAACGCCGCCGACTGTTCGGTTTGCCCAGGCGCCGGGCGCAAGCGTGAAGCCCAGGGCTGGAACGGGCTGAGGTTGGCGCGATAGCCTTCGCAGGACAAGGCCAGCGCGGCCAATAACGCTTGCATTGCTTGCTGCGCCTGGGCAACCAGCAAAGCGCCGAGGCCGACGCTCGCGGAGTTCGCAGAGACCAGCGCCAGGCCATCCTTGCCGGTCAATCGCACATTCAGCGCCAGGCTCAGGTGCGCCAGCGGCGCCAGATCACTCTCACCCAATGAGCCGAGCAATGGCACTTGGGGTTCGGCGCCTGAATTAAGCAAATCCAACAGTGCATCGGCCGCCACCAGTGAAATACCCGAGCGGCCCTGTGCTAATCCAGCCAGGCGTGCAGCCGTAATCGCGCGTAATTCCTGGCGATTGGCCAAACGCCCAACGCCCACTGCACGCCCCAACGGAATGCTCGCCTGAACTGGCGCCACCGATGTATCCACAGCCGCCCCCAGGCCGGTGGTCAGGCCATAAATCGGCGTGCCTTGCGCGGCCAGTTTCAGCAGCAACCGGTGGCCTGCGTCGATGCGTTGGCGCGCCTGCGCGGTGAAGTTTGCCGGTGCATCTTGGCGGGCAATGGCCAGCAAATCATCCAGCGTCAAACCTTCGGGGTCGAAGTGAATCATGCCCAACGCAACCGCTGCCCGATGCCTAGACGCTTGGCTTTTTCCAGCAGCGCGTGGCCCAGGGCGATGTCGCTGAGGCTCAGGCCACGGTGCCAGAACAGGATGGTTTCTTCAGGGTTTTCACGGCCGTTTTTTAAACCGGCAACGATCTGCCCTAGCTCGGCGTGCAGGGTTTCGGCGCTGAGTTTTCCGGCGTCGACGTGGGCACGCAAGGCGCCGAACATGCCGCCTTTGCACTGGCCCCAATCATCGACCACCAGCTTGCTCATGATGTCGGTCAGCGACAATTGCACCGCGCTCATGGTGCCGTAGGGCACCACAAAGGCGCCGGGTTTGATCCAGTCGGTGCGCAACAACGGCTCGGGCTGATCCAGGCGCGAGGCCTCGACCACGATGTCGGCGCCGCGCACGGTGCTTTCCCAATCGTCGGTGACAATTACTGGCTTGCCCAGGTCCTGGCGCAGGCGTTCGGCAAAGGCTTCGCGGCTCTCGCTGCGGCGCGAATGCACGCGGATTTCCTCGAAGTCGAACAGGTGGTCGAGCAGGCGCACATTCCAATAGGCCGTGCCGCGCGCGCCGATATGCGCCAGCACTTTGCTGCCCGGCCGGGCCAGGTATTTGGCGCCGATGGCGGTGACGGCGCCGGTGCGCATGTCGGTAATGGCCGAGGCGTCGAGGATGGCTTTGGGAATGCCGGTGGCCGGGTCCAGCAGGTTCAGGATCGCCAATTCCGAGGGCAAACCTTTGCGGTAATTATCGACAAAATCGCCCACCACCTTGACCCCGGCGTAGCCGATATCGCCACCGAGTACGCCACGCAACACGTTGAAGTGGCCGTTGATATCACCACCGGGAATCAGGTGCGTACGCGGCTCGATGACGGCCTCACCGCGCCCCTGGATACCCAGGCTGGCTTCGATGGCGCTGAGGATTTCGTCATTGGTGAGACCCAGTTCGTCAATGTCCAGGCCGTTGAGAAAGTCGATGTAGATCGGTTGCATAGTCTGCTCACTGGTAGCTTTTGTGGCGAGGGAGCTTGCTCCCGCTGGGCTGCGAAGCGGCCCCAATCATGACCACCGCGTTCTCGCAGGCGGTACGCGGTGAATGGTTCTGGGGCTGCTGCGCAACCCAGCGGGAGCAAGCTCCCTCGCCACAGGAAATAGGTGCTTATGGCGCTTTGAACACGATTTGCTGCACATCGACCTTTTTCGGGATCAGGCCGTTGGCGAAGAACAGGTCGGCAGTGCGTTGCTGGTTGGCGATGTCGATGGCTTGCAGCGGGCGAATCGGCTCCGGCGAGCGGTGTTCGAAGTAGCTTTTGACCACCGCCGGTTGCAGGCCCAAGGTCTTGGCCATCAAGGCGATGCTGTCTTCGGGCTGGTCCAGGGACAGGCGCTGGGCCTTGCCGAGCGTCTTGATGATGGTGGCGACGGCGTGCGGGTACTGTTTGGCAAATGGGCTGTTGACCACAAAGAAACTGCCAGCCGGGTTAAGGCCCTGGCCGTCTCCCAGCACGCGGGCGGAGCCATCGACCACGGCCGCCGAGTAGTACGGGTCCCACACGACCCAGGCGTCGACTTTGCCTTGCTCGAACGCCGCGCGGCCATCGGACGGCGACAGGTACACCACGTTTACATCCTTCCACTGCAAGCCCGCGCGCAGCAGGCTTTTGAGGAACAGGTTGTGCGCGCTGGAGCCCTTGAGCAGCGCCACGCGCTTGCCTTTGAGTTCGGTCACGCTTTGGATGCTGCTGGCTGTGGGCACCAGCACCGCTTCGGTCTTGCCTTCATTGGGCTCGACAGCGAAGTACTGCAAGTCGATGCCGGCGGCCTGGGCGAAGATCGGCGGGATGTCGCCGATGTTGCCGATGTCCAGGCTGCCGGCGTTCAGCGCCTCGATCAGCGGCGGGCCACCGAGAAACTCGGTCCATTGCACCTGGGTGCCGGGCAGCGCCTCTTCGAACAGTTTGTGTTCGCGGGCCAGCACCATGCTCACCGAGCTTTTCTGGTAGCCGATGCGCAAGGTGGACGGTTCGGCCGCAGACACCGCTGCCGAAAACACAAGTGAAGCCAGGACCACACTGAAAAACTTAACCATCATTGTTACCTCCGATCATTCCCACGCTCTGCGTGGGAATGCCGCCAGGGACGCTCCGCGTCCCGCTCTAAAATCGTGACGCAGAGCGTCACGGGATGCATTCCCACGCGGAGGGTGGGAACGATCAGCTACAGGCCAGCTTTGACCTTGGCCGCGACATCCGCAGGCACCCATTGCTGCCACACTTGCGGCTGCTCTTTGAGGAACGCCAGCGCGACCTGGCGTGGCTGTTCGCGTTTCTCGCTCATCTGCGCAAGGATGCCGTTGAGCAGGTCGATCGGCAGGTCGACTTTTTCAAACAACGTTACCAGTTGCGGGTACTGCGCCTTGAACGGCGCCGACACGCCAATCGCCAGATGCGCAGGCATCGAGCGAGTGCCAATGGGGTGCGGGTTGTTGGCGTCGGCCAGGGTTTTCCAGGCTTCGGCGTTGAACGGTGGTTCTTCGAGTTTGATCAGCTTGAAGCGGCCCAGCAGTGGCGTTGGCGACCAGTAGTAGAACAGCACCGGTTTGCCACGGCGGATCGAGGAGGCCACTTCAGCATCCAGTGCCGCGCCGGAGCCCGTGCGGAAGTTGACGAAGGTGTCGGTCAGGCCATAGGCCTTGAGTTTCTGGCTGTTGACGATTTCCGAGGTCCAGCCGGTGGGGCTGTTGAGGAAGCGGCCTTTGCTCGGGTCTTCCGGGTCGCGGAACACGTCCTTGTAGCGCGCCAAGTCGGCCACCGATTTCAGGTCCGGCGCCAAGGGCTTGATGCCACGCTCAGCGTCGCCCTTGATCACGTATTCGGGCACCCACCAGCCTTCGGTGGCGCCTTTGATCGTGTCGCCCAGGCCGAATACTTTGCCTTCGGCCTCGGCCTTGACCCACGCAGGACTGCGCCCGGCCCATTCTTCGCCGATCACCTGGATGTCGTCCTTGGCCAGGGTGGCTTCCAGGCTCACGGTGCTGCCGGGCAAGGTGTCGGTGGGCAGGCCGTAGCCTTTCTCGACGATCAGGCGCAGCACTTCGGTGATCAGGCTGCCGCTTTCCCAGGTGATGTCGCCGAAGTGGATGGGTTTGATGGCCTCGGCGGCCTGGGTAGGCTGCGTCAGGACAGCGAGTGCCAGCAGCGAGCCACCGAGCAGGTTTTTTAGTTTTTTCATGCGTAGCCTCGTGGTGATTCGATTCACAACAAACTCAAAGTGGGCATGGTCAATGTGGGAGCTGGCTTGCCTGCGATGCAGGCACCTCGGTTCTTCCAGTGGTACCGAGGTGATGCCATCGCAGGCAAGCCAGCTCCCACAGTTGATCTGCACCGCAATCGAGATCAGGTTTTAAAAGTCATAACTGAGCCGTGTGTAGTAGAACGCCCCTTCCGGCGCGGTCGGTGACAGGTAGCTGTATTGCTGGCCTGGCGTCTGGCGCAGGCGGCTGTTGAAGTCGTCGGGTTTGCTGTCGAACAGGTTGTTCACGCCCACTGACACGCGCAGTTGCTTGGTGAACGCGTAGTTCACGTCGAGGTCGGTGGTCCATTGCGCGCTGAAGACCTGGTCGTACTGGGCGTTGGTCTCGCTGGCCGCGTATTTGCGGTATTTGCCGTAGCGGGTTTGGTTAAGGGCGATGGTCCATTGGCTGATTTTGTGCACCGCGCCGAACACCAGTTTGTCTTCGGGGTAACCATGCTCGACAAAACCACGCGCTTCGCGGGTCAGCACTTCAAAACCGTTGGGGTTTTCGTGGACCTTCTCAATCGTGGTGCGCGCTTTGGTGTAGCCGGCCGACAGGGCCAGGTTGCCGAACTGCGCGAGGTCCAGGTTGTACTTGCCGACAATGTCGACACCTCGGGTGCGGGTGTCGGCGGCGTTGGTCATGAACTGCGCCCAGGAATACTGGCCATAGCCGGCATTGGTGAGAATCTGCTCAGCCAAAGGCCCGGAAATACCACCGCTGAAAAGCAAGCGGTCGCGAATCGAGATCTGGTAGGCATCGATGGTCAGCGAGGCGTTGTCGGCAGGTCGCAGCACCAGGCCCAACGAATAGTTGGTCGACTTCTCCGGCTTGAGTGGTTGCGCGCCAAGGGCACGGGCGGCCGGGTTGTCGGCGGGCAACATGCGGGTCAACACCGGGTTGCCGTTGGCGTCGAGGTTGGTGGTGGTGGTCCATGACGTGCCGATCTGCCCCAGGCTGGGTGCGTGATAGGCATTGTTGACCGTGGCACGCAGGCCCACTTGCGGGGTGAAGTCATAGCGCGCCGACAGCTTGCCGGTGGTGGCCGAGCCGAAGTCCGAGTAATGCTCGGTGCGCCCGGCGACGCCGACTTGCAGCTTGTCGGTGACCTGGTTTTCGAGGCCGAAATACACGCCGGCTACATCACGCTTGAAGGTGTCGGCATCGTCCGGGGTCAGGCCGGAGGCTTGTACGGCGCCGACCTGCACGCCATCAATACCGCCAAACGAGTAGGAGTCGTAATCGCCCGCTTCGAGGCGATATTGTTCGTGCCGATACGCCACACCAGCCGAAACCGTCAGCGGGTGGCTGGACCAGTTCACGTCCAGGTCCTTGGCGTAGTCGAGGGTGATGTTGGTCTGGTCGTTGACCAGGGTGGCGACATTGAATTTGGTCGGGCTGTTGGCGCCGTAGCTCGGGTTGACGGTGTTGAAGGCCAGCTCGTCGTGCTCGTCGCGGCCATAGGTGGCGCTCAGGTCGAAGCGGCCGATGGACTCATCTTCATAGCGCGTGCCCACGGTGATGGCGCCGTCTTCATAGCGATAGCGGTACTTGGGAATGGTGCCGCCGGGGTAGATCGACGCCACATTGTTGGGGCTGCTGGCCAGCAAGGGCGGCGTGTTGTTGACCGAGGTGTCCTGGCCGAATGTGGCGAAGCTGTAGAGGCGCCATTGGTCATTGAGGCCGATTTCGGCGTTGGCGGCCAGGTTGTATTTATCGCGCCCGGCACCGCCCCAGCGTGGGTCTTGCACCTGGCCGTCGGCGACGTATTTGTCGCCGATATCGTCGGGCTTGTTGTTCAGGGTGTTGAAGCTCAGGGTCAGGAAACCATCGCCCGGCAGGCCAATGCCGTACCAGCCGTCGGTGGTCTTGCTGAAGCCATCGCCCTGGGCATATTTGCCCAGTTGGGTGTTGATGCCGCCACCGCTGTCGCGCTCCTTGAGCACAATGTTGACCACCCCGGCCACTGCGTCGGAGCCGTACTGCGCCGAGGCGCCATCGCGCAGCACTTCGACGTGGTCGATGGCGCTGATGGGGATCATGTCCAGGTCCACCGGCTGCGCGCCAATAAACGGCACGCCACCGGAAATATTCACCACCGCCGAGGTGTGACGGCGCTTGCCGTTGATCAGCACCAAGGTCTGGTCGGGCGACAGGCCACGCAGCGACGCACCCTTGGGGTCTTGCCCACGGGTGGCGCTGTTGTTCTGCGGGAAGTTGAACGACGGCAGCAACTGGAACAGCGCCTGGTTGAGGCTGGTGGCGCCGGTTTGCTTGAGTTCTTCGGCGTTGATCACATCCACCGGGGCGCTGCTGGTCAGGGCCGTGGCGTCGCTGCGCCGGGTGCCGATGGCGACCACGCGGTCGAGGGTCGGTGCCTGGGCGGCGCTGGTTTGGGCCTTCACGCTACTGCCGGCCGGCGCGCCTTCCTTGATGATAAACGCACCGTCCGGGCTGACTTGCACTTGCAGGCCGGTGCCTTTGAGTGCGGCGTCCACTGCCTGTTGCGCCGACAATGAGCCGTCAACCTGAGCCGACGAATAATGCCCCAGTTGCGGCGTGAAAGAGATCACCTGACCGCTCTGGCGGCTGATGTTCAGCAGCACTTCATCCAGCGGGCCAGGGGCGATGTGGTAGACCTGACGCGCGTCTTCGGCGCTGGCGGCAAAGGACAAAAACAGGCTGGCCAACGGCACCAGGGCAAAGGTTCGAAGCGGCACACGGTTGAACTGATTCACTTTGGCTCCCCCCAAGGAAACTCGAGAACGCTGCTCCCCGCAGCGCTTACGGGAGTGATGTGGGTTGGCGGGGGCAAAACTTGCAGACCGTTTGGTTATGTCCTTAGAACCCGGTTTAGAAATAAAAACCCGGTCAATGTGGGAGCTGGCTTGCCTGCGATGCAGGCGACTCGGTCTGACCGTTGAACCGAGTCGATGCCATCGCAGGCAAGCCAGCTCCCACACGGACTGAGTGAATCCGTCAGGCGGCATTGATGGTCACCCACAGGCCGGTGCGACGGGTGATGTGGATCGGCAAGGTGCGCGCCAGGGTGTCGAGGATTTGCTGCGGGTTGTCCAGCCGATAAAGACCACTGACGCGCAACCCGGCTACGCCAGGGTCCAGGCGCAGCACACCATTGTGATAGGGCCGCAACGCGTCGATGACTTCCGCCAGCGGGCGGTCGCGCACTTGCAGGAAACCATCGACCCACGCAGTGGCGCCGGAGGAACTGGCCAGCACCGGGCCGAAACCGCCACGGTCGAAATGCACGGCATGGCCGGCGGCGAGTTGCAGGCGCTCGCCGCGCTGGCTGTCGATATGTACCGCGCCATTGAGCGCAACGACTTGGCCCTGCCCGTCGCGCTCACGCACCAAAAAACGATTGCCATAGGCGTGCAGGCGCGCTTGGTCGGTCTGAAGCAAAAAGGGGCGGTTGCGGTCGCTGGCAACCTTGGCCAGTAACTCGCCTTCGCGCAGACGCACCAGGCGCTGCTGCGGGTTGAACTGGATATCCGCCGCGCTCTGCGCATTGAGCAGCAACTCGCTGCCATCGGCCAAGGTGACGGTGCGACGCTCACCGGTGCCGGTGCGGACGTCGGCGGTCAGTTCCGACAAGCCTACGGGTTTGGCCAGCAGCACGGCGCCGATGGCCACGCCTGCGCCCGCCAACGCGATCTGCAACACCTGGCGACGGCTGGAAGGCGCATCCAGCGCCTGCTGCAAGACCTTGCCGCTGATGCCCTGAGCCTGGGGAATCTGAAACACGCCCAGGCGCGCTTCCAGTTGCTGGCACAACGCATCATGGCGCGGGTCGGCCGCGCGCCACTGGTGATAGCGCTGCCAGTCGGCCGCCGTGGCCTGGCCCGAACGCAACAGCACGTACCAGCGCGTGGCGCTGTCGATCAGGGCGTCGTTCATTCCAGGCACAGCCGCAGGCAACGGTTGAGGGCGCGGGCCATGTAGTCGCTGACCGAACGTTGGGAAATACCCAGCTCGGCGGCGATCTCGGGATAGGTCAGGCCATTGAGTTGCGAGAGCAAAAAGGTCGCCTTGACCTTGGCGGGCAAACCGTCGAGCAGTTGGTCGATGGCCTGCAGGGCTTCGAGCATTTGCGCAAGGTCTTCGGGCGACGGTGCGTTGCACGTTTCGTCGTTGTCCAGGGCGTCGAGGTAGGCACGTTCCAGGTCACGGCGACGCCACAGTTGGTACATCAAGCGCTGGGCGATGGTGGTAAGCAAGGCGCGAGGCTGACGGATCGGCAGCACGCCGGGCGAACTCAGCAACTGGACAAAGGTGTCGGCGGCGATGTCTTCGGCATGTGCGCGAGAATCGAGGTGGCGGTGCAAACGGCTGCACAGCCAGTCGTAATGACTGCGGAACAATCCGCCCACGTAATCGCTGTGAGAAGTGTCGGCGCCGGACATAGTGGCTCCATCTGAGTTGGTTGCACGTTATGTCCGGTGTTCCGGTGGAGCGATCCTAGCAAGGCGGCTTATTCTTTAATAATATTTAAAATGCATTCTTATATAACCAATTGTTCGCACGATCAGCGTCGATCAGCGTAGGTGTGGGTAACCGGCGGTGGCGGCTGCTTGTTGATAGTTCAGCAGGACTTGGTAGTCGTCTTCGCTGGCAGGCAGAACTGCCTGGATGCCCAGGGTTGCGACCACGTGCGGTAAATCCTGCAACGCCTGATTCATCACCTCACGAATGTGCGCCGCTTGCTGATCGTTCAAGTGCAGCGGGCCGATAAAGGGCAAGGTCGGGCTCGGCGCGCTGTGCGTGACGATGCGCAGCCCCGCCACTTCTTCAGGGGCGAAACGGGCGAGGTAGTCGTAGGTCACGCTGTCGACGGCGGCAAGGTCGGCGCGGCCTACGCGCAGCCAGCGCAGGCTTTCGCGGTGGGCGCCGCTGATGCCGACGCTGGCGAAGAAACGGCCGTCGCGTTGCAGCGGTGCAAGGCGTTCACGCAGCAGGTTCATGCCGCTGTTGGAGTCGTGGCCGTTGATCACGCCGCGACTGTCGTAGAAATCCGCCAGTTCGTTAAGCGGGTTGTCCTCGCGGGTCAGCAGCAGGCTGCAGTGTTCGCCCTGGCGGCTGTGGGCCAGCTCGTAGCGCGGGCGGCCGATTACGCGCACTTTGCCGCGCAGTTGGGTCATCAGCGGGTAGCCGCAGGTTTGCGTCACCAGCAGCTCGGGCGCGAGCCACAGGCCGTGCAGGTCGAGGTGGTCAGCGTTGCGGCGCGTCAGGCCCAGGCGCTCGAAAATGCGCGCCAGCCATTGTTGGTTGGCCTGTTGCACGGCTGCGGGCGCGACGTACATCAACAACTCCGCGTAGTGGTCACTCATGGTCGTCTCTCACGCAAAAGGGTGCCTTGGGCTGTCGATGGCCTTGAGGCCGTGGCGGCTGATCAACTGGCCATAACCCTGCACCAGGAAACCACCGCTGCGCGCCAGCCATTGTTCACGTCGTGCCCGGTAGACCGTGGGCAGCAGATACCAGGGCAACTTGGGCAAGTCGTGGTGCACCAGGTGCAGGTTGTTATTGAGGAACAGCCAGGTCCACGGCCAGGACGCTTCGTTGAGCACCGTACGCTGTTCCGGCTGCGGGTGCGGGCGGTGTTCATAGTAGGAACGGATCGACGCCAGGGACAAGGCTGGCGCGGTCACCAGCAGCAGGTAATGCCATACCGGAATGGCGCTGTAGTGAGCGATAAAGCTCAGCATCAGGATTGTCACGCCGCCGTGGGCCAGCCACATCGGCCACACCTGGGGCAGGCGCTGGAGTTGATGACGCGCCAATCGGGCGATGGCCAGCGGCGATGCCAGCAGAAAACGCCCCACTAGGGTTTTGGTCAGCCAGTGCACCCCGCGCTTGAGCAACGAACTGTTATCCCACTGGTGTTGATTGAGGTAGCGGCTTTCCGGGTCGATGCCCGGCAGGGTCAGGTCTTCGTCGTTGTGGTGCAACAGGTGACTGTCGCGGTACAGCGTGTAGGGATACCACACGGCAAAAGGCGCGTAGCCGAGCAGTTTGTTGATCAGGGGCGAACGGGTGGGGTGGCCATGCAGCAATTCGTGTTGCACCGACAGCCAGAGCGTCACCAGCGGAATCAGCAACACAGTGCTCAGCCACAGGCCCAGCCAGTGGCTGGCGAGGATCACGGCGAACCAGCCGGCATACACGCCGACCAGCAATAGCCAGGTCGGCCATTCGGTGATTGCGGTAAAACTGCGTGCCAGGGCTTCGATTTCCCGGCGTTGGGTCGGATCAAGGTAGTTGGCCATCGGCAGCTCAGAGCAGGTGTTTCCTGCTCTGTGCAGTGAGGCGCAAAAATCTTGCAGATCGTTTGGTTCTAAGCTTGTAACTCAGTGACCGAACAGGCCGGCTTCGGACTTCTTGGTTTTTTTCTCGGCGCGTTTTTCATCGGCGGTCTTTGCCGGTTTTTTCTTCGCGGCTTTCTTTGAATCCATACCTTTGGCCATGATGCATGCTCCACGTGAAGGGGATGTAACACTGGGTATACCACCTATTGCCCGGCAGAAGGCGCTTATAATCGGCGGCCCTTGATTACGTTGCCCACACACCATGCCCGATCTGCACCTCCAATTGCTGGCAGAGCCACTGTGGCCGCTGCTGAACAAGTTTTACCGCAGCCATCATTCGTCGATGAAGGCGCTCAAGGGCGGCCGCTTGTGGGTGGCGCGCGACAGCGAGATTGTCGCCGGGCTGTGCCTGACGCCGGTGGTGGGTGGGCAATGGTTGACCGGCGTGTTTGTCGACCCAGCGTATCGTGGCCACGGGCTGGCGGCGCGGTTGGTTGCTGCGGCAGTGGCCGATGTGGAAGGCACGGTGTGGTTGCTGTGTCATCCCGAGCTGGAAAGCGTGTATCAGCGCATGGGTTTCACCCAGGAAACCACCCTGCCTCAATCGCTGGGTGAACGCCTGGTGCGCTACAAACGCAACAAGCCAATGATCGCCATGGGCTTAGAACCTTTAGGAAGGACCACTGCGGATAATGTGTGATCGACCCGTGCAAGGCCCGTGCTAGCCTCGACAGCACAGTGGCCCCTTACAGGATGATCATGAAAAACACGCTTGCAGCTCTGTCCCTCACCGCCCTGCTCTTTCCGGCATTCAGCCAGGCAGCGGATGCGCCGATTACCGCCGAGCAATACGCCAGCGTGTTGGCTGGCAGTTGGCGCGACCCGGCCAACAGCGCGCGTGACGGTTACCGCCACCCGCAGCAAACCCTGGAGTTTTTTGGCCTGAGCGCCAAACAGAGCGTGATCGAAATCACCCCGGGCGGCGGTTGGTTCAGCGAAATTCTCGCGCCGTTGCTCAAGGACCACGGGCATTACATCGCCGCCGTGCAAGCGGCCAGCAGCAGTGCTTATGCTGCGACGTCCGAACAGAACCTGAAAAACAAATTCGCCGCCGACCCTGCGCGCTATGCCAAGGCCCAAGTCGTCGAGTTCAACCCTAAGGCCCCGGTGTTCGGCAAACCGGCTTCGGTGGACGCCGTGCTGACTTTTCGCAATGTGCATAACTGGGTAGACGCAGGCACCGCACCGGCGACCTTCAGTGCGTTCTACACGGTGCTAAAACCAGGAGGTGTGCTGGGCGTGGAAGATCACCGGGCCAAAGACGGCGCGGACCTGGAAGCGATCAAGGACAGCGGCTACCTGACCACGGCGCAAGTGGTGAAGCTGGCGACGGACGCCGGGTTCAAGCTGGCTGGGCAGAGCGAAGTGAATGCCAACCCCAAGGACACCAAGGATTACCCGGGTGGCGTGTGGACGTTGCCGCCGTCGTTGCGGTATGGGGAGCAGGATAAGGCCAAGTATCTGGCGATTGGCGAGTCGGATCGGATGACGTTGCGGTTTATCAAACCGGCTAAATAGTCTGACTCAACGCATAACTAATGTGGGAGCTGGCTTGTGTGGGAGCTGGCTTGCCTGCGATGCAGGCACCTCGGTTTATCAGTGTCACCGAGGCGATGCTATCGCAGGCAAGCCAGCTCCCACACAAGCTCAGCTCCCACATTTTTATCTCAGTGTGCCTGAGGGTTACTCGTCAGCGTTTGGATCCATATCCGGAAACATCACTTCGATAAACCCGAATTTGCTGAAGTCGGTAATCCGCGAGGGGTATAACCGGCCGATCAGGTGATCGCACTCATGTTGCACCACCCGCGCATGGAAGCCGTCAGCGACGCGCACGATCGGCTCGCCCTTGGGATCAAAACCCTCGTAACGAATCTGCTGGTAACGGTCCACCGCGCCGCGCAGGCCCGGCACGGACAGGCAACCTTCGTAACCTTCTTCCAGCACCGGGCTGAGCGGCGTGATCAGCGGGTTGATCAGGATGGTCTGCGGCACCGGCGGCGCATCCGGGTAGCGTTCGCTGGCCTCGAAGCCGAAGATCACCAGCTGCAGGTCCACACCAATCTGCGGGGCAGCCAGGCCGACACCGCCGACGTGTTCCATGGTCTGGAACATGTCATCAATCAATTGCCACAGCTCAGGGCTGTCGAACATTTCGGGCGGAACCGGTGGCGCGATACGCAGCAGGCGCTCGTCGCCCATTTTCAGGATTTCACGGATCATCGATCAGACTTCATCGGTAGTGGGCTTGGAGTGGTCCCGGCCTAGGCCTGAGACGTGCTGTTTTTCATCCGTGTGGCTGTCTTCATCGAATTCCTTTTCCCCTGGGTCCTTGCCTTCTGCCGACATGTGTTCGATGACGGCATTCATCTCCGCGCCGAGCAACAACACGGCGGCGGAAATATAGAAGTACAGGAGCAGGACGATGATCGCACCGATACTGCCATACATCGCGTTGTAGTCGGCAAAGGTTTTAACGTAATAACCAAAGCCCAGCGAGGCGATGATCCACACCACCACGGCCAACACCGAGCCCGGGGTGATAAAGCGAAATTTCTGCTCAACATCGGGCATCACGTAGTACATGAGGGCCACGGCGAACATCAGCAGAATCACGATCAAGGGCCAGCGCAGGATGGTCCATAAGGTGACCACGAATTCCTGCATGCCGATCTGCCCGGCGAGCCATTCCATCACCTGCGGCCCGAGCACCATCAGTGCGGCAGCAGCGAGCAGCATGCCGGCGATGCCTACGGTGTAGAAAATCGACAGCGGGAAGCGCTTCCAGATCGGCCGGCCTTCAACCACGTCATAGGCGGCGTTCATCGCGCTCATCATCAGGCGCACGCCGGCCGAGGCGGTCCACAGCGCGATGACGATACCCACCGAGAGCAAACCGCCCTTGGACTGCTGCAACTGGTCGATCACCGGGTTGACCTGCTCCAGCGCCTGGGGCGGCAACACCAGTTCCGACTGCATGCGCAGCCAGGTGAAAAAGTCCGGCAGGTGCAGGAAACCGATCAGGGCAATGAGGAACAGCAGGAAGGGAAACAGCGAGAACAGCATCTGGTAGGCCAGTGCCGAGGCGTAGGTGGGCATTTCGTCATCGACGAATTCCTTGACGGTGCGCACCAGCACTTTGTGGAGCTTGAGGCCGTCTAGTACCGGAAAAATCATAGCGTCTCCTTTCGCCGCAAAAGGGTGAGGTCGTGGGCGACTCAGGGGCCGTTTTCTACATCAAAGTAGCCCATTTGGCGACTTTGAAACAATTTCCAAACTT
Source organism: Pseudomonas sp. ChxA (assembly GCF_030263855.1). NCBI lineage: Bacteria > Pseudomonadati > Pseudomonadota > Gammaproteobacteria > Pseudomonadales > Pseudomonadaceae > Pseudomonas > Pseudomonas sp. ChxA. Next base: position 1,570,197 of record NZ_JARPMK010000001.1, on the reverse strand, counting down.
TAGTTGCACGTTTTACACAAAAACGGCCATCCGTGGATGGCCGTCGGGCTGCATGAATCCAGCCGGCGATTCAGTCTTACTTGACGGCTTTTTTTACCGCATCTTTGGTGTCGCCGACAGCTTTCTGCACTTCGCCTTTCTTTTCCTGAACCACGCCTTCAGCGCGCAGTTTGTCGTTGCCAGTCACTTTGCCAACGCCTTGCTTGATGTTACCAACGGCTTCATTGGCCAAACCTTTTGCCTTATCCGATGTGCTGCTCATGGTATTTCTCCGAAAGAACAATCAAGGGTTTTGGTCACTACCTAAAGATTGACCCGAGGCCGTTCGGCAGAGTTTCAATTATTTTAATCACGCATTTCATCGCCGGCGACAGGTTTGGCTTTATGTTTTGCCGCCAACCCACGAGAATGCCCGGCACATTCAGGCTATAACGCTGAATAACAGATCCCGTAGGAAGGTTATGAAACTCAATAAAGCACAGGCCATCGCCCGCAGAAACCAGGAACTGGGCGGTGCCGTACTCGGCGTCAACAACTGCCACTTCACCGACCTGGACAGCAAACGCAACATCTGGTGGTTCGACCTGCCGCTGGTGCGCATTGGTGTGGGCCAGTACGAGTGGGTTCACTTGTTGATGCACAACGCCGAGACTGACCAGTTGCTGCACCTGAAGGTGCCGACTGCGTTCCTGCGCGAACACATCGAAGGGCTGGTGGTGCGCAATGCGGGCAAGCGCAAGCCTGAGATTACCCTGGAGCTGAGCGCCGATAAGGATTCGTTCTTGAAGGATGTGCGCCCGGCGGGTGCTGGTGTGGGTTTTGCGCAGTTCGCCTTGTAACAACTCGATTAAAACATGTGGGAGCTGGCTTTTTGGGGGCGCTTCGCACCCCAGCGCAAGCAAGCTTGCTCGCCACAACCAGCCAGCTCCCACCTTGGATTGCATTCCAATCCAGGTAATAAAAAACCCCGCATCAGCGGGGTTTTTTATCGGTTACTTTTTAAGACCGAGCTTCTTCAGCTCTTCATCACGCAACTCACGGCGCAGGATCTTGCCCACGTTAGTGGTCGGCAATGCATCGCGGAACTCCACGGCCTTGGGCACCTTGTAGCCGGTGACGTTGGCGCGCATGTGTTCCATCACTTGGTCCTTGGTCAGGGTCGCCCCTGGCTTGACCACGATAAAGATCTTGATGTGCTCACCGGATTTTTCATCCGGCACACCGATGGCCGCACATTGCAGCACGCCCGGCAGGGTTGTCAGCACGTCTTCCAGCTCGTTGGGGTAGACGTTGAAACCTGAGACCAGAATCATGTCTTTCTTGCGGTCGACAATGCGGATGTAGCCATCTTGCTGGATGATCGCGATGTCACCGGTCTTCAACCACCCTTCGCTGTCGAGCATTTCGGCGGTGGAGTCGTCGCGCAACCAGTAGCCCTTCATCACCTGCGGGCCTTTCACACACAGCTCGCCGGTTTCGCCCAACGGCAGTTCGGTGCCGTCGTCGGCGATGACTTTACACACTGTGGATGGCACCGGAATGCCGATGGTGCCGATCTGAATATGCTGGATCGGGTTGACGGTGGCCACCGGGCTGGTTTCGGTCATGCCGTAACCTTCGCAGATGCCACAGCCGGTCACGGCCTTCCAGCGCTCGGCAGCCGCCAGTTGCAGGGCCATGCCGCCCGACAAGGTGACTTTGAGCGCAGAGAAGTCCAGCTTGCGGAATGCCTCGTTATTGCACAGCGCCACGAACAGGGTGTTCAAGCCGACAAAGCCGCTGAACTTCCATTTCGACAGTTCCTTGACCATCGCCGGCAGGTCGCGCGGGTTGCTGATCAGGATGTTGTGGTTGCCGATCAGCATCATCGCCATGCAATGAAAGGTGAACGCATAGATGTGGTACAGCGGCAGCGGCGTGATCAGGATCTCGCAGCCTTCGTTGAGGTTGGAGCCCATCAGCGCCTTGCACTGCAACATGTTGGCGACGAGGTTGCGGTGGGTGAGCATCGCGCCCTTGGCCACGCCGGTGGTGCCACCCGTGTATTGCAGCACAGCCACATCGCCGCTGGCGGGGCTGGCGTCGTTGACCGGTTGACCGTGCCCCTTGGCCAATACTTCATTGAACTTGATCGCCTTGGGCAAGTGATAGGCCGGGACCATTTTCTTTACGTACTTGATGACGCTGTTGATCAGCAGGCGCTTGAACGGCGACAACAGGTCAGCGACTTCGGTGACGATCACGTGCTTGACAGCGGTCTTGGGCACGACTTTTTCAGCCAGGTGCGCCATGTTCGCCAGGCAAACCAGGGCCTTGGCCCCGGAATCATTGAATTGGTGTTCCATTTCCCGCGCGGTGTACAGCGGGTTGGTGTTGACCACGATCAGGCCAGCACGGATGGCGCCAAACACGGCCACCGGGTATTGCAGGACGTTGGGCAGTTGCACGGCGATTCGATCGCCAGGCTTCAAGTCGGTATGCTGTTGCAGGTAGGCGGCGAAGGCGCCGGACAATTCGTACAGTTCACCGTAGGTGATGGTCTTGCCCAGGTTGCTGAATGCCGGTTTGTCAGCGAAGCGCTGGCAGGACTGTTTCAGTACCGCCTGAATATTCTGATACTCGTCTGGATTGATGTCTGCAGCAATCCCGGCGGGGTACTTATCCTTCCAAAAGTCTTCGTTCATGGAAGCCCACTCCTCAGCGACGCGAATTCATCATCGCATTTGATGCGATTATTATTGGTGTATGTTTTTTTAGGTGAGTCTGGCGCTTTCAAGCAGGCCGAGAAGTCACAAAGCGCGCCGAGAGTAGCAGCTTTGCCAAGGGCCGCCTAGAGCCAAAAGAAGGCCCTACAGTCATAAACATGACTCAAGAATATCTAATGGTCATTTTTAGAGCAAAGATTCTATAAGCCAAGAAATGGCTCTGGAATGGGCTTTACGGAGCGATAAATAGCAATGTGGGAGCTGGCTTGCCCTGCGATAGCGGTGAATCAGTCGATAAATCTTGTGACTGATACATAGCTATCGCAGGCAAGCCAGCTCCCACATGTTTAATTGCATTTTAATTCAAGCTCAGGCGATGTCGCGCAGCTCCCTGCGCAAAATCTTGCCCACCGGCGTCATCGGCAACGACTCACGCAACACAATGTGCTTGGGCACCTTGTACCCGGTGAAGTTGGTTTTGCAGTACGCCTTCAATTCATCAACGCTCACACCCTGGGCGCGCGCCACCACAAACAGCTTCACCGCCTCGCCGGTGCGCTCGTCCGGTACGCCGATCACCGCGCAATTGGCCACTGCTGGATGCGCCATCACCACGTCTTCGATCTCGTTGGGGTACACATTGAAGCCCGAGACGATAATCAGGTCTTTCTTGCGATCGACAATGCTGACAAAACCATCGGTGTCGATCACCGCAATATCACCGGTTTTCAACCAACCTTCGGCATCAAGGGTTTCAGCAGTGGCCACGGGTTGCTGCCAATAACCCTTCATCACCTGCGGGCCTTTGATGCACAGCTCGCCGCGCTCGCCCAAGGGCAACTCGCGCCCTTCATCATCAATCACTTTCATCGCCGTACCCGGCACCGGAATACCCACGGTGCCCAGCCGCGACTGGCTGCCGTAGGGGTTGGTGCTGGCCACCGGCGAGGTTTCGGTGAGGCCGTAGCCTTCGCCGATGGAGCAACCGGTGAGTGCCTTCCAGCGCTCGGCCGTGGCCTTGACCAACGCAGTGCCACCCGAGTTGGTGATCTTCAGATGGGAGAAATCCAGGCTCTTGAAATCGGGGTGGTCCATCAGCGCCACGAACAGCGTGTTCAGCCCGAGCAGGCAGGAGAACCGCCACTTTTTCAACTCCTTGATAAACCCGCCGATGTCACGCGGGTTGGTGATCAGCACGTTGTGGTTGCCGGTCACCATCATGCACATGCAGTTCGCGGTGAAAGCATAGATGTGGTACAGCGGCAGCGGCGCGATCATCACCTCCTGCCCTTCTTTCACCAGCGGCTGGCCGTCATCGGTGACCTGGGACATGCACGCCCGCGCCTGCTGCATATTCGCCACCAGGTTGCCGTGGGTGAGCATCGCGCCTTTGGCCAGGCCGGTGGTGCCGCCGGTGTATTGCAGCACGGCGATATCATCCAGGGTCACCGGATGACGAACCACCGCCTGGCCCGCGCCCATGCGCAAGGCGCGCTTGAACGACATCGCACGTGGCAGGTTGTAGGCCGGGACCATTTTCTTGACTTTGTCGACCACGGTGTTGACCAGCCAGCCTTTGGCGGCGGGCATGAAGTCGCCCATCTTGGCTTCGATCAGGTAGTCGATCTCGGTGTCGGTACACACGTCCTGCACCCGCGAACCGAACAGGTTGAGGTAGACCAGCGCACGCACGCCGGCATCCTTGAACTGGTGGCGCATCTCACGCGGGGTGTACAGCGGGTTGGTGTTGACCACGATCAACCCGGCGCGCAACGCGCCGAACACCGCAATCGGGTAATGCAGCACGTTGGGCATCTGCACCGCGATGCGCTCGCCAGGCTTAAGGTCGGTGTGGTTTTGCAGGTAGCCGGCGAACGCGGCACTTTGGCGCTCAAGCTCAGCATAGGTCAGGGTGATGCCCATGTTGCTGAATGCCGGACGGTCGGCAAAGGCCTTGCAGGAGCGTTCAAAGACCTCGATCACCGATTTGTAGGTAGTGAGGTCGATATCATTGGGAACGCCCGCCGCGCGTTTGTCATTCCAGAAATCAGGTTGCATTATTCTTGTCCTCGTACCTGAGTGTGTCCGGCCGCTTTCTCATTGGTATAAAAAGCGGAGCTTTGGGGACGTTAGCAGCTATGGCCAAACAGGCAAATACGCGCAACTGTGTCATTTATTGTATGAATCTTGCCCCTAACGTGTAGGCAGATACACCAGCCCCGGCCAGATGAGCTATACACTGCAACGACCCTAAGCAAAGGAAGCGCTATGAACCACAGCACCTTCTGGCTGACCGCGAATGACCGCAGCCGCCTGTACGTCAATCAATGGCTGCCGGACGGGGCCGCCAAGGCCATGATCATGTTGTCCCACGGCATGGCCGAACACAGCGCGCGCTATGCACGCCTGGCCGAGTCTTTGTGCGCAGCCGGCTACGGCCTGTACGCGCCGGACCAACGTGGCCATGGCCGCACTGCCGACGAAGGCACGCTGGGGCTGTACGCCGAAAAGGATGGCTGGAATAAAGTGGTGGGCGACCTCGCCAGCCTCAACCAGCACATCGGCCAGCAGCAGCCGGGCCTGCCGATCATCTTGCTGGGCCACAGCATGGGCAGCTATATCGCCCAGGCGTACCTGCTGCACCATAGCGCGAGCCTGAATGGGGCGATTCTCAGCGGTTCGAATTTCCAGCCGGTGGCGCTGTACCGCGCCGCCGGCGTCATTGCCCGACTGGAGCGCGCGCGCCAAGGCCTGCGCGGGCGCAGTGCATTGATCGACTTTTTGTCGTTCGGCTCATTCAACAAGGCATTCAAGCCCAACCGTACTGCGTTTGACTGGCTCAGCCGCGACCCGCTGGAGGTCGACAAGTACATCAACGATCCGCTGTGCGGCTTTCGCTGCACCAACCAACTGTGGATAGACCTGCTCGGCGGCTTGCAGCAGATCAGCAAAGCGTCCAACCTCGCACAGATCGATCCGGGCCTGCCGATTATGGTGATGGGCGGCGAATGTGATCCGGTGAGTGAAGGCAAACGTCTCAAAAGCCTGGCCCATGCGCTGCGTGACGCCGGCTGCCAGAACCTGCAATTGACTATCTACCCGCAGGCGCGTCATGAAGTATTCAACGAAACCAACCGCGATGAAGTGACAGCGGATGTGCTGAAGTGGCTCGACCAGGCCTTGACGTTACGCAGGCCGGCGCGCTGCGAATAGCTTTTTCCTTTAAAATCAGCCTATTAAATTACCGATTAGCCACAGGATGCACCCTTAGATGACCCAGGTTACCAACACCCCATACGAAGCCCTCGAAGTCGGCCAGACCGCCAGCTACAGCAAGACCGTCGAAGAGCGCGATATCCAGCTGTTCGCGGCGATGTCCGGCGACCACAACCCGGTGCACCTGGATGCCGAGTACGCCAAGGCGACCATGTTCAAGGAGCGTATCGCCCACGGTATGTTCAGCGGCGCACTGATCAGTGCGGCGGTAGCCTGCGAGCTGCCTGGGCCGGGCACCATCTATATCGGCCAGCAGATGAGCTTTCAGAAGCCGGTAAAAATCGGCGACACCTTGACCGTGCGCCTGGAAATTCTGGAGAAGTTGCCCAAGTTTCGTGTGCGCATCGCCACCCGCGTATTCAACCAGCGCGACGAGCTGGTGGTGGACGGTGAGGCGGAAATTCTTGCGCCGCGCAAGCAGCAGGTTGTTACGTTGACTGAGCTGCCGCCGATCAGCATTGGCTGATAGAAATCTCAAAATCAATACAAAGCAAATGTGGGAGCTGGCTAGCCTGCGATACAGACACCTCGGTGTATCAGTTACACCGGGGTGATGCTATCGCAGGCAAGCCAGCTCCCACATTCAGTTACAGCATAGGCAGTTACAGCATAAGCAATTACAGCATAAGCAATTACAGCAATGTGCTTACGAGTTAGCGCGAGCCTGGTTACGCAGGGCTTTTACCTGGTCGTGGTTGCGTTGTGCGCCGTGGAACTGACGCTCAACCAGGTCACGAATACCCAGCAGGTTGTGCTTGTTGATCTTCTCGATCGCTTCCTTGTAAGCCTTCAGGGCGTGGTCTTCACCGCGCTCGGCTTCGTTCAGTACTGCCTCTTCATCTTTACCGGTGACCAGCGACTTAACGTCGACCCAACCACGGTGCAGAGCGCCGGCAACCGAACCGGATTCTTCCGGATCGCCACCCAGGGCACGCACGGCTGTTTGCAGCTCGGCTGCGGCAGTGGCGCAGTCGGCGGAGCGTTTCTGGAACAGCGCTTTGAGCTCTGGATGCTTGATGTCTTCAGCACAAGTCGCGAAGCCTTTCTGGCCGTCTTTGCTGGTCTCGATCAGGTCGTTGAGTACGGAGATCGATTCTTTATTGATGTCAGTCATTTTTCAATTCCTTGTGCGGGTTAAGAAGGTTGTCTTAATGATTGCAGCGCCCGTGCCAGTTTTTGAAAAACTATTTTATTTATATATTTCAGTAACTTACGAAATATTGAACCATCTGTATGTACGTTATTTGCATGATCTGTCATTTGGCCTTCATGCAGAATGCCTGTATTTTCCAAGGTGTCGACTCCAGCCCTTGAAGATCATGAACCCCGAAAAACTCGAATTGCTGATCACCCGCGAAATGCCCTTCGGCAAGTACAAGGGACGGATCATTGCCGACCTGCCCGGCCCCTACCTGAATTGGTTTGCCCGTGAGGGTTTTCCTCACGGCGAGCTGGGCGGTTTGCTCGCTTTGATGCAGGAAATCGACCACAACGGCCTGTCCGAACTGCTGGAGCCGCTGCGCGTAAAACACGGCAAACCTGCCCCCCGTCATTAAAGAGCGCCCGCTATGCCAAGGAATGCAGACAACGAACGTCACTGGCACGCCATCGCCCAGCGCTATGAGCTGGAGCCCGGCCCGATCAATCTGGAAAACGGCTACTTCGGGCGCATGAGCCGTGCTGTGCGGGCGCAGTATCTGGAGCATGTAGCCTTTATCAACCGCAGCAACTCGCTGTATGTGCGTCAGCGCTTCGAGCAAGGTGAAAACGTCGAGATCCGTCGGCAACTGGCCGGGCTGATCGATGCGGACCCGGAGGCGATCGCCTTCACCCGCAACGCCACCGAGGCTCTGCAATCGCTGATCCGCAACTACAACGGCCTGCGGCCGGGCGATCAGGTGCTGATCAGTGATCTGGAGTACGACACGGTCAAAGGCGCCATGCGCTGGTTGGCCGGTGTTCGTGGCGTGGAAGTCGTCGAACTTGCCCACGCCCACCCGGCCAGTTTCGACAGCCTGGTGCAAACCTATCGCAATGCGTTCGTGCAGTACCCGCGCCTCAAGCTGATGCCGCTGACCCATGTCACCCACCGCACCGGCCTGGTGATGCCTGTCAAGGCCATCGCCAAGGCGGCGCGTGAGCATGGCGTAGACGTGATTCTGGATGGCGCCCATGCGCTGGGCCAGATTGAATTCAACTTGGCCGAGCTGGGCATTCAGTTCGCCGGGTTCAACCTGCATAAATGGATCGGTGCGCCGCTGACCCTGGGCTTCCTGTATATCGCCCCGGAGCGCCTGGCCGATATCGACCCGGACATGGGCGAGTTTCACTACCCGGCCAGCGACGTGCGTGCGCGCACCTCCTACAGCACGCCGAATTTTCCGGCGCTGATGACCTTGCCGCTGGTGCTGGAGGAACATCGCAACCTCGGCGGCTCGACGGCCAAGGGCGCGCGGGTCAATTACCTGCGGGATCGCTGGGTAAGCCAGGTACGTGGGTTGCAGGGGATTGAGGTGCTGACGCCGGATGATCCGCGGCTGTATTGCGCGATTACGGGGTTCAAGTTTACTGGGCGGGATCAGACGGCGATGGCGGATCGGTTGCTCAAGGACTACGACCTGTTTACCACCACCCGCACGGGTGCGGCGTTTGGCAGCTGTATTCGGGTGACGCCTGGGCTGGTGACGTCAGCTGCGGACATGGATGTGTTGGTCAACGCAATAACTGAGTTAAGCACGGACTAAAAATGTGGGAGCTGCCTTTCTGTGGGAGCTGGCTTGCCTGCGATGCAGACAACTCAGTACATCAGGCACACCGAGTTGATGCTATCGCAGGCAAGCCAGCTCCCACCTTTGACCGAGTATGGCCCTGCTGTTGCTGTTGCTGTTGCTGTTGCTGTTGCTGTTGCTGTTGCTCCGGCCCTTACATCCTTTTCGCTGGCGAAGTCAGCGGTCTTTTGATCTGCGCTTTTGATCGTGATCTTGATCTGAAATCGCCCCGTCAAACACGATGGCCGGAATCTGACAGGGATTTGGGGGGTAAACCGGCAGGGATGCCGGTTTAGCCGCGCTGGGCCAAGGATGGCCCATCGCGGCGGCCCCCCAAATCACTGGCGGATTGCGGGCATGCCGAGCCTAAGCGAGGCACCGAGTGTTGGGGCGAAGACTTTTTGGTTACTTTTGTGTCTTTACAAAAGTGACCCGCTGTAAGAGCGGAACCCTACTCAGCCGTTACCGCAGCAACGGATATGCCCCCCGACCGCCCAGCCCCACCGCCATCGCAGGCAAGCCGGCTCCCACACTTGGACCTGTGTGAACCTCAAGGTTTTTTGCAGGCAAAAAAAAGCGGTACACCGACCAAGTGCACCGCAAAAATGCCGTTAAAGCACAGCAACAACGATTCGGTAAATCAGATCAGTCCAGCAGCGCCAGCGCCTGTGCGGTGACTTCCTGGATACGCGCCCAGTCGCCGTTCTTGACCCATTCAGGGTCCAGCATCCAGCTACCGCCCACGCACATCACGTTTTTCAACGCCATGTAGTTTTTGATGTTGGCCGGGCCAACGCCGCCAGTCGGGCAGAATTTAACTTCGCCAAACGGGCCGCCCAGGGCCTTGATCGCTGCCACGCCGCCGCTGACTTCCGCCGGGAACAGCTTGAAGCGGCGATAACCCAGGCCATAGCCTTCCATGATGCCGGAGGCATTGCTGATGCCGGGCAGCAGCGGGATCGGGCTGTGCACCGAGGCTTCGAGCAGGTCGCGGGTAATACCGGGCGTGACGATAAATTGCGAACCGGCCACCTCGGCCGCTTCGAGCATGTGGCGGTCGAGCACGGTGCCGGCACCGGTGCAGAGTTCAGGGCGTTGCTCGCGCAGTACCTGAATAGCCTTGAGGCCGAACTCGGAACGCAGGGTCACTTCCAATGCGGTCAAACCGCCGGCTGCCAGGGCATCGGCCAGCGGCAGGATATCCTGTTCGCGGGCGATGGTGATCACTGGCAGGATCCGCGCCTTGGCGCAGAGGCTGTCGATCAGGGCAACTTTATCCGCCATGGACACGGTCGGTTGAGGGCTTTTCATAGCGGCTGATCCTTGGCTCATGGGCACCAGTAAATCTCTAAAGTAGGTTGCAAAAACGCGCGAATCGGCATGGCAGCAACGTCGTCACTGGCCAGCGCAGCGCTCAAAGTGGTCAATTTCGAACTGCCGGAAATCGACAGTACGGTGTAATGGGCCGTGGCCAGCAGCGCGCGACTCATGGTCAGGCGCTGGTGCGGCACGGTCGGCGCCAGCATCGGCCAGCAACGGCGGCTGCCGTCGGGCTTGAGCGCCTCGCCCAGGTTGGGGCTGTTGGGGAACAGCGATGCGGTGTGGCCGTCATCGCCCATGCCGAGTACCAGCACATCGATAGCGGGTAGCTCTGCCAACTGGCGATCGGCCAGTTCGGCGGCGTCTTCAAGGTTCGCGGCAACGTTGTACAGGCTGAGGAATTTAGCCTTGGCCGCCGGGCCCTGGAGCAAATACTTCTTCAACAGGCCGGCATTGCTGTCGGCGTGTTCCACCGGCACCCAGCGCTCGTCGGCCAGGGTGATGGTCACCTTGGACCAGTCCAGGCCTTGCTTGGCCAGGTTCTGGAAAAACGCCACGGGGCTGCGGCCGCCGGACACTACCAGCGTGGCTTCGCCACGGGCACTGATGGCCGCGCGCAGTTGCTCGGCCACGTCATTGGCCAGGCCATCGGCCAGCAACACAGGCGTGCGGTACTCATGGGCTGTCACGCCCTGAGGCAGTTTCAATTCAGATATCGCCATACCACGACCTCCCATCCCGCGTGATCAGTGCAATCGAGCTCATCGGCCCCCAGGACCCTGCCGCATACGGCTTGGGCGCATCTCCAGATTTTTTCCACCCGGCGATCAACTGGTCACACCACTTCCACGCGGCTTCGATTTCATCTTTGCGAACAAACAGGTTCTGATTGCCGCGCATTACTTCCAGCAACAGCCGCTCGTAGGCATCGGGAATCCGTGCGCTGCGATAGGTGTCGGAAAAATTCAGTTGCAGCGGGCCGCTGCGCAGTTGCATGCCCTTGTCCAGGCCTTGCTCTTTGGTCATCACGCGCAAGGAAATACCTTCGTCGGGCTGCAGGCGGATGATCAGTTTGTTGCTGATCTGCAGGCGCTGCTCGGGGGCGAAGATATAGTGGGACGGTTCCTTGAAGTGGATGACGATCTGCGACAGCTTTTGCGGCATGCGTTTGCCGGTACGCAAGTAGAACGGCACGCCGGCCCAACGCCAGTTACGGATATCGGCACGCAGGGCGACAAACGTCTCGGTGTCGCTCTGGGTGTTGGAGTTTTCTTCTTCCAGGTAGCCCGGCACCGGCTTGCCGGCGCTGTAGCCGGCGATGTACTGGCCGCGCACCACCTGGGTGGTCAGGCCTTCCGGGCTGATCGGCGCCAGGGCCTTGAGCACCTTGACCTTCTCGTCACGGATGCTGTCGGCGGACAGGTCGGCCGGTGGGTCCATGGCGATCAGGCACAGCAGCTGCAGCAGGTGATTCTGGATCATGTCGCGCAGCTGGCCGGCCTTGTCGAAGTAACCCCAACGGCCTTCGATACCGACCTGCTCGGCCACGGTGATTTCCACGTGGGAAATGTAGTGCTGGTTCCACTGGGTTTCGAACAGGCTGTTGGCGAAACGCAGCGCAATCAGGTTCTGTACGGTTTCTTTGCCCAGGTAGTGGTCGATGCGGTAGGTGCGGTTTTCCGGGAAAAACTGCGCCACGGCGTCGTTGACCTTGCGCGAGGACTCCAGGTCCGAGCCAATCGGTTTTTCCAGCACCACGCGGGTATTGTCCGCCAGGCCGACCTTGGCGAGGTTCTCGCAAATCGCGCCATACACCGCCGCCGGGGTGGCGAAGTAGGCGATCAGGCGTTGGTCGCTGCCGGCCTTTTCGGCCAGGGCGATGTAGTCATCGGCTTTCATGAAGTCGACGTGGACATAGGCCAGGCGCGCGAGGAAGCGCGCAACCACGACCTCATCGAGTTCCTTGCCGACGTATTTACGCAGTTCTTTTTCGATATGGGCCAGGTGCTCCTGCTCGGTCCCGGCTTCACGGGCCAGGCCCAGGATGCGCGTATCCTCGTGCAGCAGCCCGGCGCCATCGAGTTGATAGAGGGCAGGAAATAACTTGCGCAGCGCCAGATCACCCAACGCGCCAAACAGGGCAAAGGTGCAGGGTTCTACGGTTATCGAAGGCATGATGTTTGTTCTTTTATCAAGTTAAGCTACAAATACCTTTTTTCAAGGCATCACTCAAGGAAAAATGTAGTAATAACCACAACATTTTCCCGAAATACGCATTCCGAGTGGTGGTGTTCAGCTACCCTCAGTAGGATAGGCCACCGCAAAGGGCCACTCGTCGATTGGTTACCGCCCTTTATTTGCATCGTCGCCCGAAGGAAAGACTGAATGGACCGCGTGCGAAATCTTCTGGAACAGATCCGGAACCGCCTCGAAGAATTGAACAAGGCCGAGAAAAAAGTCGCCGAGGTCATCCTGCTGAACCCACAGCAGGCGACCCGCTTCTCGATCGCCGCCCTCGCCCAAGCCGCCTCGGTCAGTGAACCGACGGTCAACCGTTTCTGCCGTTCGTTCGGCGTCAGCGGTTACCCTGAACTTAAATTGCAGCTGGCGCAAAGTTTGGCCAGTGGTGCGGCGTATGTCAGCCGCGCCGTGGAGGCCGATGATAACCCTGAGGCCTACACCCAGAAGATCTTTGGCAGCGCCATTGCCTCCCTGGACAGCGCCTGCCAGGCCCTGGACCCGGCACTGATCAGCAAGGCCGTGGATTTGTTGATCCAGGCGCGACAGATCCACTTCTTTGGCCTCGGCGCTTCGGCACCGGTGGCCATGGATGCGCTGCACAAGTTCTTCCGTTTCAACCTGGCCGTGACCGCCCATGCCGACGTGCTGATGCAGCGCATGATCGCGTCTGTGGCGCACACCGGCGAGCTGTTTGTGATCATTTCCTACACCGGGCGTACCCGCGAGCTGGTGGAAGTGGCGCGTATAGCCCGGGAAAACGGTGCATCGGTGCTGGGCGTCACCGCCGAGAACTCGCCGTTGGCCAAGGCCAGTACCGTAAGCCTGAACATTCCATTGCCGGAAGACACCGACATCTATATGCCGATGACCTCGCGGATCATTCAGTTGACGGTGCTGGACGTGCTGGCCACCGGCATGACCCTGCGCCGTGGCGTGGATTTCCAGCCGCATCTGCGCAAGATCAAAGAGAGCTTGAATGACAGCCGGTATCCGGTTGGGGATGAATTTAACTAGCAGCAATCTCCACCAGCAGTACCGGCCCTATCGCAGGCAAGCCAGCTCCCACAGTGGACCGAGTTCCACATTTGGAATGCATTCCTCTGTGGGAGCTGGCTTGCCTGCGATGGCAGCATAAGCACCACCGCTAAACCCCAGCCCGCGCCTGCAAACTCAAATGCGCCCGCTCCCCCGGCGCCAGGCTGGCCCCGGCCATCGCCGACTCCACGCACACAAACCCCGACGCCTCGTTAAAGCTCACGCCCAACAACGGCCGGCTGCCTGGATGCCACACCACGGTGTCGGCGCTGTCACCGGTATCAATGCACAATTCGCGTTGCCAGGCGTGATCCTTGAGCTGCAATTCACCGTCATGCTGGAACACCCGCTGGCACCCACCATCCACCCGCAACTCACCTTCCTGCTGGCAAACCTGGCGACTGAGCTGGTCATAACCTTGCGCACCGTCCAGCCCAGACAGCGCTATCTCGTCGACGTGACCAATACGCCAATAGGCGTGCAAAGCATGGCTCAATTGGCAGGGCAACTCGTCCTGGTGTTCGGTACTCAGACGCAACTCAAGGGTTTCACCCAGGTGCGCGTGCAGGTCGACCTGCCAGTCGCACAGCTGCAATTGCCAGTGCAGGCGCACACCGTCGTCGTCGGTGCTGCTGTCGAGCAGTTTCCAGTCGATCAATCGCGCCCAGCCATGGGACGGCCAGGCGTTTTCGCTCGGATGGCGCCCATACCACGGCCAGCACACCGGCACGCCGCCACGGATGGCACCGACCTGCGGCCATTTGGCTGCACACCACAGCCAGGGTTTCTGGCCACGGGGCTGAAAGTGCAGCAATTGCGCGCCCTGGCGACTGAACACCGCCTGGCACAGCGGATGGTCGATTACCAACACGTCGCGCATCTGAAAGCGCTCCCAGGCGAACACCGGTTGTTCACGCAGGGATTTGAAAAAGCGTTGCAGCGGATGCTCATGCATGTGCCACGGTCCTGGAATTCAATGTCGCTCAAACCTTGGTTCCCCTTGTGGGAACTGGCTTGCCTGCGATGCGGGCGACTCGGTTTGTCTGAACGACCGAGGCGATGCGATCGCAGGCAAGCCAGCTCCCACAAAGGTTGTGCAGTGCTGCCCAAAAAAAGCGGGTAGCCATGGCTACCCGCAAAATGCGCACAGAGAGAAGGAGCTTATCGCAACAGCGTTAGAACGTAGACTGAATTTTCAGGCCTGCTACCAGCGCGTTGTCGACTTCTTTCACACCGCCCGGGTTTTTGATGTATTGCAGGTTCGGGCGTACGGTCAGCCAGTTGGTGACGTGGAAGCCATAGTTGAGTTCGACGTTGTACTCGGTGTTACGCAGCGGGGAGAAACCCGCTTGGTCGTAATCGGTGAAACCGCCTGAAGCATTCAGCAGTTCAGCAGTTTTCTTCACGTCGCTGTTGGCATGGATACGCGAAACACCGATACCCACGTCATCTTTGGTACGCGCGTCAAATGGCCCTTTATACACAAGCATCAGCGACTGGTAGTTGTCGACCAGGTTGGTGTCTTTGTCGTGGAAAGTCACGTTGGCCGCAATGTTCAAGCCGCGCGAAGCGTCGCCATTGTGGGTGGTGAGCTGCTGTTGCAGAACGCCCCAGTAGCCGCTTTTGCTGTTGCGAACGCGGAAGGCTGCGCCAGTGGTGCCAGCATCGTTACCGTTGACGTCTTCACGCACATCGGTAGCGTCGGCGGTGCTCTTGTAGTAACCCACACGGTATTCGCCCGGCAGGCCATTGACCTTCGGCGACCAGACCAATTCCACCGGCAATACGGTGCCCTTGGTGCCGCTGCCGCTGAGTTTGAAGCCGTTGCCGTGCTCCAGCTGCGACGGGTTCTGGTTGTACGCGCCGATTTGCGCATACAGCTCAGGCGTGATGTTGTACTTCACGCGGATCGCCGCCTGGCTGACCGGCCAGTTGTACCAGGTGTTTACGTAGTTACCGACTTGCGAGCCGCAGAACGACAGGTTCTGGAAGTCGCACGGGAAGGTGTTGAAGTCTTCGCCTTCGCCGAAGTAACCGAGTTTCACGTCCAGCTTGTTGTCGAACATCTGGTGCTGAATCCAGAACTGGGTCAGACGCACCATGTGGCCACGGCCATCGACTTCTTGAGACGAACTCAAGGTGCCGGCACGCGGGTCACCAATACGGTCATTGGAGATGTTCGCGCCATTACGATTGGTCAGTTGGATCTTGGCCTGGGTGTTATCCCAGCCCCACAGCTTTTGCAGATCCAGTGCTACGCCCAGACCAAACTGGTCAGCGTAACGGGCAGTTTTGTCGTTGTTATAGCCACCGTGCAGGTTGCCACCGACTTCCCCAACGTAGTCAGCCTTGATGTCGATACCTTGCTCGATCAGCTTGGTACGCTCGCCGCCCCAATCGCCGGTCATCCACTTGGAATCGGCACTGAACGCATCGTCTGCCATCGCATTGGCGGACAATACCAGGGCTGCTGCTGCTGACAGTTGGCAGATCAGCCGAGTGTTGTTGTGTTGCTTTTTCATCCCTACATCCTCGTCTTTATTGTTATTAAACTGTTTTTATCTAACGCGGTTTACTTTTTTTAACTAAAACAACACGTTATCTGCTTCAGCGGCCTTTGAATTGGGCCACATTATCGGCATGCCCTTGTGATGGCAGTGAAGCAGCAGTGCCCAAGCGCTCGCCGGTTTTGGCGTCGAACAGCAATACTTTGGCCGGGTCGAATTGCAGGGTCAGCGTCTCACCGACCTGCGGTGCAACGTCCGGGGCCAGGCGGCAGCAGACTTTGGTGTCGTTGAGCTGCACGAATACCAGGGTGTCCGGGCCGGTCGGCTCGGTAACCTGGACTTCGGCACGAATGCTCGATGCAGTGTCGCCCTCGCCGTTGGCCAACATGATCTGCTCCGGGCGCAGGCCCAGGATCACGTCGCGGTCTTCCAGGCCGGCATCGCTGACGTTAAGTGCCAGTTCGCAACGCGCCTGGCCACTGTCGAGCAGCGCCACCAGGCGGCCGTCCTTGCGCTGCAGGCGCAGCGGCACGAAGTTCATCGGCGGCGAACCGATAAAGCTCGCCACGAACTGGTTGGCCGGGTTGGTGTAGATGTCTTTGGGCGTGCCGAACTGCTGAATAATGCCGTCCTTCATCACCGCTACTTTATCGCCCAGGGTCATCGCTTCGATCTGGTCGTGGGTGACGTACACGGTGGTGGTTTTCAGGCGCTGGTGCATCAGTTTCATTTCGGTGCGCATCTCGACACGCAGTTTGGCGTCGAGGTTGGACAGCGGTTCGTCGAACAGGTAGATCTTCGGCCGACGAGCCAGGGCGCGGCCCATGGCTACACGCTGTTGCTGGCCACCGGAGAGCTGGCCCGGCTTGCGGTTAAGCAGGTGTTCGATTTGCAGCAACTTGGCCACACGCGCCACTTCGGCGTCGATATCGGCCTGGGGCATCTTGCGGATCTTGAGGCCGAACTCGATGTTCTCGCGCACGCTCATGGTCGGGTACAGCGCGTAGGACTGGAACACCATGGCGATGTCACGGTCCTTGGGGCTCATGCCGCTCACGTCCTGGTCGCCGATCATGATGGCGCCGCCGGTGATGGTCTCAAGGCCGGCGATGCAGTTCATCAAGGTCGATTTACCGCACCCCGAAGGGCCGACCAGAATCAGGAACTCACCCTCTTTGATCGACAGTTCGATGTTCTTCAAGGTGTCGGGCAGGCCGGCGCCATAGGTCTTGTTTACATTGCGAAGTTCAAGCGTAGCCATGATTACCCCTTGACCGCGCCGGCCGTGAGGCCGCGCACGAAATACTTGCCTGCGATCACATAGACCAGCAGGGTCGGCAGCCCGGCGATCATCGCCGCCGCCATATCCACGTTATATTCCTTGGCCCCGGTGCTGGTGTTGACCAGGTTGTTCAGCGCCACCGTAATGGGCTGCGAGTCGCCGCTGGAGAACACCACACCGAACAGGAAGTCATTCCAGATCTGGGTGAATTGCCAGATCAGGCAGACCATGATAATCGGCGTCGACATCGGCAGAATGATCTGACGGAAGATGGTGAAGAATCCTGCACCATCCAGTCGTGCCGCCTTGATCAGCGCGTCAGGAATGCTCACGTAGTAGTTACGGAAGAACAGTGTAGTAAACGCCAACCCGTAGACCACGTGTACAAACACCAGGCCCGTGGTGGTACTGGCCAGGCCCATCTTGCCAAGGGTGAACGACGCCGGCAGCAGCACGGTCTGGAACGGCAGGAAGCAGCCGAACAACAGCAGGCCGAAGAACAGCTGCGAGCCCTTGAAGCGCCAGAACGACAGCACGTAGCCATTCAGCGCGCCGATGGCGGTGGAAATCAGTACCGCCGGAACGGTGATCTTGATCGAGTTCCAGAAGTAACCATCCACAGTGGCCCAGGCCTTGACCCAGCCAATGCCGGTGACCACGGTCGGCCAGCTCAGCAGGTTGCCGGTGCTGATGTCTTCCGGGGTTTTGAAGCTGGTCAGCAGCATCACCACCAGCGGCACCAGGTACAGCAGCACGGCGAGGATCAGCACCGCGTAGATCGCGATGCGACTCAGGCTGATGGCAGGTTTGGAGGCGAGACTAGTCATTGCGCTTGGTCCTCAGCTCGGAATACAGGTAAGGCACGATGATCGCGAGGATCGCGCCGAGCATCAGGATTGCACTGGCCGAGCCCATGCCCATCTGGCCACGGCTGAAGGTGAACGAGTACATGAACATCGCCGGCAGGTCGGACGAGTAGCCCGGGCCGCCAGCCGTCATGGCCGCTACCAGGTCGAAGCTCTTGATCGCGATGTGCGCGAGGATCATCACGGCACTGAAGAACACCGGGCGCAGGCTTGGCAGCACTACGCTCCAGTAGATACGCGGCAGGCTGGCGCCATCGATTTGCGCGGCGCGCACAATCGACTGGTCGACGCCACGCAGGCCTGCCAGGAACATCGCCATGATGAACCCCGAGGCTTGCCACACGGCAGCAATCACCAGGCAGTACACGACGCGGTCGGGGTCGATCAGCCAGTCGAGACGGAAGCCTTCCCAGCCCCAGTCACGCAGAAGTTTGTCCAGGCCCATGCCCGGGTTGAGCAGCCATTTCCAGGCCGTACCGGTCACGATCATCGAGAGCGCCATCGGGTACAGGTAAATGGTGCGGATAAAGCCTTCGCGGCGGATCTTCTGGTCGAGGAAAATCGCCAGCGTCACGCCGATCACCAAAGTGATGCCGATAAACATGCCGCCAAACACCGCCAGGTTCTTGCTCGCCACCCACCAACGGTCGTTGTCGAACAACCGCGCGTATTGCGCAAGGCCGGCCCATTTGTAGCTGGGCAGGAACGTGGACGTGGTGAACGACAGCACGAATGTCCACAGGATGTAGCCGTAGAAGCCCACCAGCACGATGAACATGCTCGGCGCCAGCACCAGTTTAGGCAGCCAGCGTTGCAGCGCATCGAACGGCGAGGCCTTGCTGAACACAGCAACAGAACTCATGGGAAAATCCAGTACAGGGAAAAAGGACTACAGGAGCAAGCCTTGTGAGGGGTCAGGGGGTTTCCCCTCACAAGGACACGCAGTGCTAACCGTTACTTGGCAGACTTGATCGCAGCGCCAAGTTTCTTGGCGGTGTCGGCCGGGTCGGCTTTCGGGTCGTTGATGTAGTTGGTCACGACATCAAAGAACGCGCCTTGCACCGCCAGGGTAGTGGCCATGTTGTGGGCCATACTTGGCTGCAGGCCACCGGTCTTGGCGTCCGCCAGGAAGTCTTTGGCAGCGGTCTGGGCGCAGGAGTCGAAACCGAGCTTGTCCATTTCATTGAGCATGTCGGTACGAACCGGGATCGAGCCTTTGTTGATGCTGAAGACTTTCTGGAAGTTTTCACCCAGTACAACTTTGGCGATGTCCTTCTGACCTTCCTGGGTGCCTTTGTCTTTAACTTTGAACACCGCCAGGGAGTCGATGTTGTAGGTAAAGGCTTTGTCGGTGCCCGGGAAGGCTACGCATTCGTAGTCTTTGCCGGCAACTTTCTTGGCGGCAGTCCACTCGGACTTGGCCCAGTCACCCATGATCTGCATACCGGCTTTGCCATTGATGACTTTGCCGGCTTCCAGGTTCCAGTCCTGGCCTTTGCCGTCGACGTCCATGTAGGTCGCGACCTTTTTAAGCTCAGTCAGGGCCTTGACCATTTGCGGGCCGGTCAGCGCGTCGTTATCCAGGTCAACCAGGGCTTTCTTGTAGCCATCTGCACCCATCACCGACAGAACGACGGCTTCGAATACCGTGCTGTCCTGCCAAGGCTGGCCACCGTGGGCGAGCGGGATAAAGCCAGCGGCTTTGAGCTTGTCGCCGGCTGCGTAGAATTCTTCGAGGGTTGTCGGGTTTTTGGTGATACCGGCTTTCTTGAAGACTTCCGGGTTGATCCACAGCCAGTTAACGCGGTGGATGTTGACCGGTACGGCAACGTAGTTACCTTCGTACTTCACGGTATCGGAGACTTTCTTGTCGAGCAGCGAGTCCCACTTTTCTTCTTTGGCGACGTCTTTGAGCACGTCGGTGTCGAGCAAGCCAGTGGACGCCCATTCCTGGATGTCCGGGCCTTTGATCTGGGCAACGCCTGGCGGGTTGCCAGCGACTGCGCGGCTTTTCAGCACAGTCATTGCAGTGGCGCCACCGCCACCGGCTACGGCACCGTCTTTCCAGACGAAGCCATCTTTCTCAACTTGAGCCTTCAATACGTCTACTGCTGCTTTTTCACCGCCGGAGGTCCACCAATGCACAACTTCAACCGTCCCTTTCGAGTCGGCGGCAAATGCACTGAGGGGAAACAACGAGGCAATGGAAATAGCAACGGCGAGGCGATTAATCGCGTTCATCTGAATACCTTTTCTTGTTGTTATGCATGCAAGTCTAGAGCTTGCGCTGCACGGAGTTTAAACATGGATTTTTAGCGCGCAGGTAACAAAGGGACGCACAAATGTCACCACTTGGTGACATAACGCCCTTGGCCCAACGCGCTGGTCATACTCGGTGACAAGGGTAGTACAGGCAGTACAACCGCTTGCCAGGCATGGTACAGGTCCGGCTTGCCACCCCAGATCTTGCTGCTGGGCTGGTTGTGCGGGCTGAGTTCGTGGTGCCAACTGCCGTTGATACGGTCGATAAAGTGGATTTCGCAGAACTCCCAAAAGCGCCGATACCAGGTTTCGTAATGCAGCTCGCCGGTGCGTTTGAGCAAGGCCTGGGCCGCCGCGCTGGCTTCGGCGTGGGTCCAGTGCAGGCGCTCGCGCACCACTGGCTGGTGCTTCCAGTCCAGGGTGTAGACGATGCCGGGAGCGCCGTCCACGGCCCACGCGTATTCGCAGGCGCTGGCGAACAGGCCACGGGCGTCGCTCACCAGCCAGTCCGGCGTGGCCAGCCCGGCTTGCAGGCGTGCGGCTTCCAGGTGCAGCACCAACCGTGCCCATTCAAAACCGTGGCCGGGGGTGATGCCATAGGGGCGGAAGCCATCGGCAGGATTGTCTTCGTTGTAGCCAAGCAAGGGTTGCCAATGCGTGTCGAAATGCTCGATCACCATGAACTGGTTGCCGGCAGCATGAGTATGGATAACGCGCTCGACAATGCGCAGCGCGCGGTCCAGCCAGCGTGTTTCACCAGTGACATCGGCCAATGCCAGGAAGGCCTCGGTGGCGTGCATATTGCTGTTGGCGCCGCGATACGCTTCGACGCCGCTCCAGTCCTGGGCGAAGGACTCAAGCATCACGCCCTCCTCCTCGCTCCAGAAAAACTGGTCGATGATATGCACGGCGTCGTTGAGCAGGTTTTGCGCACCGGGCGCACCGGCCACCACCGCAGAGCTGGCAGCCAGGGCAACAAAAGCATGCAGGTAAGCGGCTTTGCCACGGTTGCCATCCAGGGCGTTGGGTGCGGCAAACCAGCCGCCGTGCTCGTTATCACGCAGTGGGCCACTGAGGGCGGCAACGCCATGGGCAACCAGGTCGGCATAACCCGGCAACCCCATGGCGTGGGCCATGGCAAAGCTGTGGGTCATGCGCGCAGTGTTCATGGTTTCGGCGTGAGCATCGGCCGGCAGTTGGCCTTTGTCGTCAAGGTTGCCGAAGCCGTCCGGCAGGCGTGAGGCTTTGGCGAATGCCAGCAGGCGTTGGCCTTCGCTGGCGAGCCAGGCGTGATGGGCAGGTGCGTTCAGCCAACTGCTGGCAGGCAGTGGTTGCGTGGTCATGGGTAGCCCTTTTTATTATTTGTGGGATGACCGGAGTCTAAACAAGGGCGAGGGATGGGCAAGTAACGAAGGGGATGGGAAATGTCACAAAGCTGTGACATTGATCGTTCCCACGCTCCGTGTGGTAACGCAGCCTGTGGCGCTCTGCGCCACCCGCGTACCGCCCCAGAGCGGGACGCGGAGCGTCCGTGGCGGCATTCCCACGCAGAGCGTGGGAACGATCATTGGCCCAGTGGGGTAATCCGCGCGGGCGCGTTGAGCTTTTGGTTAAGGTTCTGTACCTGGCTCTGCAAGGTGGTGATGTTGCGCGTGGTCTGGATACGGAACACGTCGAACTCTTTATTGGTCGGCGAATCGCTATTGGCGGGCTGGTTTTCCTGCGCGCTTTTAAGCACTACCAGGTCTTGTTCCAGGCGCGCGATGGCCGCGCTCGGGTTGCCTTGCTTTTTAAGGGCCGCCACATCTGCGGACAGCTCCTTGACGTCACCCTGCGCCGCCTTGAGCGTGGCCACGGCATCGGTCAATGCCTGCACCTGGCCTTGCAGCCTGGCATTCGCGTTCGACAGTTCGGTGGTGCTGGCGCTCATCTGTGCCAGGCGCTGGTCGAGTTCGGTCGCCTGCCCGGCCACGCCGACTTGCTGCTTGCCTTGCTCCAGCAATTGCGTTTCCAACTGCTTGATCTGCAACTTGAGGGCTTCGCTGCCATTGTTCACATTGGCTTCGCTGGCCACCACCTTGCCGGAAATGTCCTGCAGGCGCCCCGCCGCTTCTTCGCTGATGCGTGCAAAGCTTTCCTGGGTGGCAACCAATTGCTGGCCCATCAGCGAAATCTGTTGGAAGCTCCACCAGGCAAGGCCGGCGAAGGCGATCAGCAGCGCGCCGACCAAGGCCCACAGGGGGCCGGTGCTGGCGCTCTTGACCTTGACCACCTTGGTTGTGCGCGAGCGCACGGAGGTGGCGGGAGTCGGCTCGAAATCATCATCGTCCCCGACGTCAGCCCGCAGGCTGGGAACGTTGTCGAAATCGTCTTTGGCATCGTTACGCATGAATCAACCCTGAATCGGTGAGATGGCGACCTGAGAAGCCGAGCGAGCGGAGTATAAACCCCGTTCGCGCCGCATTGATCGACCCGGAACCCTGAATTCGGTTCCCGATGTGTTGCTGGTTGTGAGCTTATTTCAGCCCCGGATCCTGAGCTTTCCACCAACTGCAGAACTCATCGAGCGCCGTCCACAGGCTGACCTTGGGCTCGTAGTCGAGATAATGCCTGGCGCGGCTGATGTCCAAGGTGAAATCTTTGTTCATGACCTGCATACCCAGGCGCGACAGCGACGGCTCCGGACGCCCCGGCCACATCGCACAGAATGCCTCGTTCAGCGCCGCTACGCTGTAGGACAAACCGTAAGACCGATACCGCGTGACCTGGGGCATATCCATCTGGCGCATCACGTAATTGACCACATCCCACACCGGCACCGGGGTACCATTACTGATGTTGTAAGCCTTGCCCAACGCCGAGCCGGTGGCGAGCAAGCTGCTGAGCAGCGCTTCATTAAGGTTGTGTACGCTGGTGAAATCGACCTTGTTCAAACCGTCGCCGACGATGGCCAGGCGGTTCTTGCGCTGCATTTTAAGCAAGCGCGGGAAGATGCTCATGTCGCCGGCACCGGTCACGAAACGCGGGCGCAGGGCCAGTACTTCAAGGCCGAACTCTTGGGCGCCGAACACCTTCTGTTCCGCCAGGTACTTGGTGGCGGCATAAGGATGCTTGAAGCGCTTGGGCACTTGTTCCTCGGTCAGCCCCAGGTGGTCGCGGCCATCAAAGTAAATCGACGGCGACGACAAGTGCACCAGGCGCCCAACGCGCTCCTTGAGACAGGCTTCGACGACGTTTTCGGTGACCAGCACATTGCCCTGATGGAAGTCCTGGTACTTGCCCCACAGCCCGACGGCGCCGGCACAGTGCACCACGGCTTCGACATCGCGACACAGCTCGCGCACCAGCTCGGCATCATTGAGATCACCCTGGATAAACTCGGCGCCGCGCCTTACCAGGTGCTCCACACCTTCGGCGCGCCGCCCGTTGACCCGCACGTCCAGGCCCTGCTCCAGGGCGAAACGCGCAAAACGCCCGCCGATGAAGCCGCTTGCGCCGGTGACCAGAATTTTCATTTGTTACCCCATGTTCTTTCGTTTTTCATCGCTGTTGCCTTGACGCCCGCCATCACTCCAACGGCACCAACCATTGGCCACAGGCCTGGGCCAAATGATCGGTGAGCAGGCCCAACAATTGCCCACCACTGCGCCAATGATGCCAGTACAGCGGCACGTCGATGGGCTTATCTGGCAACAACTCGACTAATTCGCCAGTTTTCATCTGGTCGCGCACCTGGAGTTCCGGGACCAGGCCCCAGCCCAGCCCGGCTTCGGTCAGACGAATAAAACCTTCGGAAGACGGGCACAAATGGTGCTCGAAACCGCCGTCCACGCCCAGCGATGCCAGGTAGCGGTGCTGCAGGAAATCATCCGGGCCGAACACCAACGCCGGCGTGCGTGCCAACTGATCGGCACGCACGCCCTCGGGAAAATGCCGCGCAATAAAGGCAGGGCTCGCCAACGCACGATAGCGCATGGCACCGAGCAGCAGACTGCGCGCCCCGGCCACCGGGCGTTCGCTGGCGCAGATACAGGCCGCCACTTCACCGGCGCGCATGCGCTTGAGGCCCACGGTTTGGTCTTCCACCACCAGGTCCAGCAACAAATGCTGCTCGGCGCAGAAGTCGCTGACGGCCTCGGCCCACCAGGTGGCAAGGCTGTCAGCGTTCAAGGCGATGCGCAGGCGCTCGGGCATGCCCTCCTCGTCCAGCGCCGGCACCTGGCTTTGCAGGTCACGTTCAAGCAAACGCACCTGCTGCACATGGTTGAGCAAGCGCCGGCCGATATCGGTGGGCGTGGGCGGCGTGGCCCGCACCAGCACCGGTTGGCCAATACGCGCCTCCAGTAACTTGATGCGCTGGGAAATCGCCGACTGCGACAGGCCCAGCACCTGGGCGCCACGTTCAAAGCCGGCCTGCTCCACCACCGCCGCCAGGGCGGAAAGCAATTTATAGTCGAACATCAGTTTCTCTAATGAGCGATCAGCAATATTTGTTTTTCTTATACATCCATGAACATGAGAATGACCAGCATCGCTTCTCTTTATTTAAGGAATTCACATATGGCTGGCGAAACCGCCCTGGCAACCCTGCTGCGCAGCATGAGCCCTCATCTGAATGAGGGCGACTACGTGTTCTGCACACTGCCCGACCAACGCATCCCGGCAGGTTGCGAGATCATCGGCAGCTTTCGCGAGCAGGAAGGTTTGACCCTGATTGTGGAGCGTCAGCAGGCGGAACAAGCCGGGCTGGCCTTCGAGTATGTGGCCGCGTGGATCACCCTGAATGTGCATTCTGCCCTTGAAGCCGTGGGCCTGACGGCGGCGTTTGCCAGCGCGCTGGGCAGCGCCGGTATCAGTTGCAACGTCATCGCCGGGTTTTATCACGACCACCTGTTCGTGGGCCGCGCCGATGCCGAGCGAGCCATGGATGTATTGCGCCAACTGGCAACAAACGCGGAGTAATGGCTATGTGGCAAAGTTATGTAAACGGGCTGCTGGTGGCTCTTGGCCTGATCATGGCGATCGGCACCCAGAACGCGTTTGTATTGGCGCAAAGCCTGCGCCGTGAACACCACTTGCCGGTGGCGGCGCTGTGCATCGTGTGTGATGCAATTCTGGTGGCGCTCGGGGTATTCGGCCTGGCCACCGTACTGGCGCAAAACCCACTGCTGCTGGCCATTGCCCGCTGGGGCGGCGCGGCGTTCCTGTTGTGGTACGGCACCTTGGCGTTGCGCCGGGCGTGTTCCCGACAAAGTCTGGAACAAGGGGCCAACCTCAAGGTACGCTCATTGCGCGCCGTGCTGCTCAGTGCCTTGGCGGTAACGCTGCTCAATCCCCATGTGTACTTGGACACCGTGCTGCTGATCGGCTCACTGGGCGCACAACAGACCGAGCCCGGCGCGTATGTCGCTGGTGCTGCCAGCGCTTCGTTCCTGTGGTTCGCCACCCTGGCACTTGGCGCGGCGTGGTTGGCGCCTTGGCTGGCACGCCCGGCGACCTGGCGTCTGCTCGACCTTCTGGTTGCGGTGATGATGTTCAGCGTCGCCTACCAATTGATCAGTGCCGGATGAATATTCCAAAACGCTCTGGAACCTCTATCCCACACAGTTGTTGCGTGGTTTTGCCGCACCCCCGGTGCTATGATCCGGACCCTGCGCCGCAAAGAGTACAAACTCCCCGGCGCTTGTTTGGCCGCCCGTGATCGGCCTTGCGCTCACCGCAACTGACCTGATTAGGAGAATCATCATGGCTTTCGAATTGCCGCCGCTGCCTTATGCACACGATGCCCTGCAGCCGCACATTTCCAAGGAAACCTTGGAATACCACCACGACAAGCACCACAACACCTACGTCGTGAACCTGAACAACCTGGTGCCTGGCACCGAGTTCGAAGGCAAGACCCTGGAAGAAATCGTCAAGTCTTCTTCGGGCGGCATCTTCAACAACGCCGCTCAGGTCTGGAACCACACTTTCTACTGGAACTGCCTGGCGCCAAACGCCGGCGGCCAACCTACCGGCGCGCTGGCTGAGGCCATCAACGCAGCCTTCGGTTCGTTCGACAAGTTCAAGGAAGAGTTCACCAAGACGTCCGTCGGCACCTTCGGTTCCGGTTGGGGCTGGCTGGTGAAAAAAGCTGACGGTTCCCTGGCCCTGGCCAGCACCATCGGCGCCGGCAACCCGCTGACCAGCGGCGACACCCCGCTGCTGACCTGCGACGTCTGGGAACACGCCTACTACATCGACTACCGCAACGTGCGTCCAAAGTATGTGGAAGCGTTCTGGAACCTGGTCAACTGGAAGTTCGTGGCTGAGCAGTTTGAAGGCAAGGCCTTTACTGCATAAGTACCGCTTGCTGTAAGAGAAAGCCCGGCTATTTGCCGGGCTTTTTTGTGGACCGTCAATTGTGCTCAGGTCCTTGGAACTCAGTGCGCAGATCTTGCCACGTAGTCAGTGAGGAATTCGCCTCTCTTACCTGTCGGAGATTTTACATATGACCATTGGAGCATTAGCTGGTCTCGCTGGCCCAGCCATGGGCCTTGTTGGCGAAGCATTAAAAATGGGCACTGAACTCGTTAAAATGGGTGCTCAAATGGCCAAATCGCAATCGAATAAAGGCGGTGGCGGTGGCGTTGGCGGTGGTAAGGAAAATGGCTGCGAAAAAGACAAAATCGCTCACGAGCAAATGCACAACAAAAATCAAGTGAACTTCTCGAACTCCAGTAGCAGTGCGACAAACCACATCAGCATCAGCGCCAGTTCCTGTTCCAAAGCCGCTTAAAAATGGACAGCGCCGGCCATAAGCGCTGTTTGTGAGCCAAGGGCGCTGTCAACGGCAGGCGGACTTAAATCCGCCTTGCCACTCGCCCCAGATCCATCGCCCCGCCTCAAGTTCGTTCTCACACCAGCCGATGCCCTAATGTTCCTTTGACTGCCATCACGAGATTGCCAATACTCATGGCATATTGAGGCTACCCGCATGGAACAAGGAATGACCCTTTGAAGCTGGAACTCAAAAACAGCTTGTCGGTGAAGTTGCTCCGGGTTGTGCTGCTCTCGGCATTGATCGTGGGCGTCGCACTGAGCGTTGCGCAGATTGTGTTTGATGCCTACAAGACGCGCCAGGCCGTGGCCAGTGATGCCCAGCGGATCCTCGACATGTTTCGCGACCCCTCGACCCAGGCTGTCTACAGCCTGGACCGTGAGATGGGCATGCAGGTCATCGAAGGCCTGTTTCAGGACGACGCCGTGCGCATGGCCTCCATCGGCCACCCCAACGAAACCATGCTGGCGGAAAAAAGCCGCGCCTTGCAGCAGTCCTCCACCCGCTGGTTGACCGACCTGATTCTTGGCCAGGAACGCACCTTCACCACTGCCTTGGTCGGCAAAGGGCCTTACAGCGAGTATTACGGTGACCTGAGCATTACCCTTGACACCGCCACCTACGGCAAAGGCTTTATTGTCAGCTCGGTGATCATATTTATTTCCGGCGTGCTGCGCGCTCTGGCCATGGGCCTGGTGCTGTACCTGGTGTATCACTGGCTTTTGACCAAGCCGCTGTCGCGGATTATCGAGCACTTGACCTCGATCAACCCGGACCGCCCCAGCGAACACAAGATCCCCCAGCTCAAGGGCCATGAACGCAACGAACTGGGGCTGTGGATCAACACCGCCAACCAGCTGCTCGAGTCCATCGAACGCAATACGCACCTGCGGCATGAAGCGGAATCGAGCCTTTTGCGCATGGCCCAGTACGACTTTCTTACTGGCCTGCCTAACCGTCAGAAGCTGCAGGAACAACTGGACAAGATCCTCACCGACGCCGGCCGCCGGCAGCGTCGGGTGGCGGTGCTGTGCGTAGGGCTGGACGACTTCAAAAGCGTCAACGAACAGTTCACCTATCAGGCGGGCGACAAATTGCTGCTGGCCCTGGCCGACCGGCTACGCGCCCACAGCGGCCGCCTTGGCGCTCTCGCCCGCTTGGGCGGCGACCAGTTTGCACTGGTGCAGGCCGATATCGACCAGCCTTACGAGGCCGCCGAGCTGGCGCAAAGTATCCTCGATGACCTGGAAGCCGAATTCGCCCTCGACCAGGACCAGATCCGCCTGCGCGCCACCATCGGCATCACCCTGTTCCCGGAAGATGGCGACAGCACCGAGAAGCTGCTGCAAAAAGCCGAACAGACCATGACCCTGGCCAAAAGCCGCTCGCGCAACCGTTATCAGTTCTATATCGCCAGCGTCGACAGCGAAATGCGCCGCCGCCGCGAACTCGAAAAAGACCTGCGCGATGCCCTGAGCCGCGACCAGTTCCACTTGGTCTACCAGCCGCAGATCAGCTACCGCGACCACCGCGTGGTGGGCGTGGAGGCGCTGATTCGCTGGCAGCACCCGGAACACGGCCTGGTGCCGCCGGACCTGTTCATCCCGCTGGCGGAACAGAACGGCACTATTATTGCGATTGGCGAATGGGTGCTGGACCAGGCTTGCCGACAATTGCGCGAATGGCATGACCTGGGCTTCACCGAGCTGCGCATGGCGGTCAACCTGTCCACCGTGCAGTTGCACCACACCGAGCTGCCGCGGGTGGTCAACAACTTGATGCAGATCTACCGTCTGCCACCGCGCAGCCTGGAACTGGAAGTCACCGAGACCGGCCTGATGGAAGACATCAGCACCGCCGCCCAACACTTGCTGAGCCTGCGGCGCTCCGGGGCGTTGATCGCGATTGATGACTTCGGCACCGGCTATTCATCCCTGAGCTACCTCAAGAGCCTGCCGCTGGACAAGATCAAGATCGACAAGAGCTTCGTCCAGGACCTGCTGGATGATGACGACGACGCAACCATCGTGCGCGCCATCATCCAACTGGGCAAAAGCCTGGGCATGCAGGTGATTGCCGAGGGCGTGGAAACCGCCGAGCAGGAGGCCTACATCATTTCCGAAGGCTGCCACGAGGGCCAGGGCTACCACTACAGCAAACCGCTGCAGGCCCGTGAGCTGGCGGCGTTTTTGAAACAGTCCGAGCGCAACAACGCGGCGATTCTCTGAACCGACAAATCGATACTAAATATTTCCCTCGCATAAACCTTTACACAAAATGCAAATCTTTCGCATTATGTCGCAGTTTTTGCGCTCCCCCGCGCGCCCTATAAACAACCGAAGCAGGATGTTCGCCATGATTCGTATGCCCCTGGCCACCGCCAGTCTGCTGGCCATTGCCATTTCTCTCGCCGGTTGCGGCGAAGGTAAAGACAAGGCTGCCGCGCCTCAAGCGCCGACCCCGGCTGCCAGCACTACCGCTCCAGCGGCTGCCACACCTGCCGGCCAGGTCGACGAAGCCGCCGCCAAGGCCGTTGTCGCGCATTACGCCGACATGGTATTCGCGGTGTACAGCGACGCCGAATCCACCGCGAAGACCCTGCAAACCGCAATCGACACCTTCCTCGCCAACCCGAGCGACGACACCCTCAAAGCCGCCCGCACCGCCTGGATCGCAGCCCGTGTGCCGTACCTGCAGAGCGAAGTGTTCCGTTTCGGCAACACCATCATCGACGACTGGGAAGGCCAGGTGAACGCCTGGCCCCTGGACGAAGGCCTGATCGA
This sequence comes from Pseudomonas sp. ChxA, assembly GCF_030263855.1. Classification (NCBI taxonomy): domain Bacteria; kingdom Pseudomonadati; phylum Pseudomonadota; class Gammaproteobacteria; order Pseudomonadales; family Pseudomonadaceae; genus Pseudomonas; species Pseudomonas sp. ChxA. The sequence goes on along the minus strand of NZ_JARPMK010000001.1, from coordinate 1,540,332 downwards.
CTACGTAGACAAATCCTACGAGCACGCGCTGGGTAACCCAGGCGCCAACGCCAACATCATCGCCAACACCGAGATCCAGGTGGGCGAAGACAAGGTCGACGTCAAGGAGATCACCCCGGAAAAACTCGCCAGCCTCAATGAGCTGGGCGGTTCCGAAGCCAACGTCGCCACCGGCTACCACGCCATCGAATTCCTGCTCTGGGGCCAAGACCTCAACGGCACCGGCCCAGGTGCAGGCAACCGCCCGGCATCCGACTACATGACCGGCGACGGTGCCACCGGCGGTAACAACGAGCGCCGTCGCACTTACCTGCGCGCTGTGACCCAACTGCTGGTCAGCGACCTGGAAGAAATGGTCGGCAACTGGAAACCCAAGGTTGACGACAACTACCGCGCCACCCTGGAAGCAGAACCTGCCACCGACGGCCTGCGCAAAATGTTGTTCGGCATGGGCAGCCTGTCCCTGGGCGAACTGGCCGGTGAGCGCATGAAGGTGTCCCTGGAAGCCAACTCGCCGGAAGACGAACAGGACTGCTTCAGCGACAACACCCACAACTCGCACTTCTACGACGCCAAGGGCATCCGCAACGTCTACCTGGGCGAGTACACCCGCACCGACGGCACCAAGATGACCGGCCCAAGCCTGTCGTCGCTGGTGGCCAAGGCCGATCCAGCCGCCGACTCGGCCCTTAAGGCCGACCTGGCGTCGACCGAAGCCAAGATCCAGGTCATGGTTGACCAGGCCAACGCCGGTGAGCACTACGACCAACTGATCGCTGCCGGTAACGACAAGGGCAACCAGATCGTGCGTGACGCGATTGCGGCACTGGTCAAGCAGACCGGCGCGATCGAAACCGCCGCGGGCAAGCTGGGCATCAGTGATTTGAACCCGGATAACGCTGATCACGAGTTCTGATTGATCCTGCGCTGAATAAGGCGACCTTCGGGTCGCCTTTTTTGTACGCTCTGTCGACCGCCCATGCCCCAGGTGGGAGCTGGCTTGCCTGCGATAGCGGTGGGTCAGCAACAGAGCGGCTGGATGACAGGTCGCCATCGCAGGCAAGCCAGCTCCCACAATCGAACTGCATCGCCTTGTACACCTCGGTTTACAAGACCTGCACCGCAGGTAGAATGGCGCCACTCTCTCAAAACCCGAGCTTTCTTCATGGCGTTGCCGACCCTACGCATCATCGGTTTCATCATCGGCATCTTCCTGATCACCCTCGCGATCGCCATGGTCATCCCGATGGCCACCCTGGTGATCTTCGAACGCACCAGCGACCTGCCCTCGTTCCTGTGGGCCAGCATGATCACCTTCCTGGCCGGCCTGGCGCTGGTCATCCCCGGCCGCCCTGAACACGTACACCTGCGGCCCCGGGACATGTACCTGCTGACCGTCACCAGCTGGCTGGTGGTGTGCATCTTCGCTGCGCTGCCGTTTCTGCTGACCCAGCACATCAGCTACACCGACTCGTTCTTTGAAAGCATGTCGGGCATCACCGCCACCGGTTCCACTGTGCTGAGCGGGCTGGACAGCATGTCCCCCGGCATCCTGATGTGGCGCTCGTTGCTGCACTGGCTGGGCGGCATCGGCTTTATCGGCATGGCGGTGGCGATCCTGCCGCTGCTGCGCGTTGGTGGCATGCGCCTGTTCCAGACCGAATCCTCGGACCGCTCAGAAAAAGTCATGCCGCGCTCGCACATGGTGGCGCGCCTGATCGTGGCGGCTTATGTGGGCATCACCATCCTGGGCAGCCTGGCGTTCTGGTGGGCCGGCATGGGCTTGTTTGATGCGATCAACCATGCGATGTCAGCGATTTCCACCGGTGGGTTTTCCACCTCCGATGAATCCCTGGCCCACTGGAAACAGCCAGCGGTGCACTGGGTAGCGGTGGTGGTGATGATCCTCGGCAGCTTGCCGTTTACCCTGTATGTGGCCACCTTGCGTGGCAACCGCCGTGCGCTGATCAAGGATCAGCAGGTGCAAGGCTTGCTCGGTTTGCTGATCGTGACGTGGCTGGTACTCGGCACCTGGTACTGGTGGACCACCAATTTGCATTGGCTCGACGCCCTGCGCCATGTCGCCCTGAACGTTACCTCGGTGGTGACCACCACCGGCTTTGCGCTGGGGGACTACAGCCTGTGGGGTAATTTCTCGCTGATGCTGTTCTTTTACCTGGGTTTTATTGGCGGCTGTTCGGGCTCGACGGCGGGTGGGATCAAGATCTTCCGGTTCCAGGTCGCCTATATCCTGCTCAAGGCCAACTTGAACCAGTTGATCCACCCTCGCGCAGTGATCAAGCAGAAGTACAACGGCCACCGTCTCGACGAAGAGATCGTGCGCTCGATCCTGACCTTTTCGTTTTTCTTCGCTATTACCATCTGCGCCATTGCGCTGGCCCTGTCGCTGCTGGGGCTGGACTGGATGACCGCTTTGACCGGCGCCGCCAGCACCGTGTCCGGCGTCGGCCCAGGCCTTGGCGAAACCATCGGCCCGGCCGGTAACTTCGCCAGCCTGCCGGATGCGGCCAAGTGGATCTTGTCATTCGGCATGCTGTTGGGAAGGCTGGAAATTATTACAGTGTTTGTTCTGTGCATTCCGGCGTTTTGGCGCCACTGACCGTCGATACTTGCAGCAACCGCGCCCGGTATTCACCGGGCGTGGCATCAAACCAGCGGCGAAACGCGCGAAAGAAATTGCTCGGGTCGGCAAAGCCCAACAGGTAGGCAATTTCCAGCAAGGTCATGCTCGGCTGCGCCAAGTACTGCTCGGCAAGTTCGCGACGCGTGTCGTCAAGCAGCGTCTGGAAACTGGTGCCCTCCTCCTGCAAACGCCGCTGCAATGTGCGCTGGGACAGGTGCAGGGTTTGCGCCACCACTTCGCGCTTGGGCTCGCCTTGGGGCAGCAAGCGGCACAGCACCTGACGCGCCTTGTGGGTCACGCGGCTCTCGGAAAACCGCGCCAGGTATTCGCCGGCAAACCGATCATGCAGTAACGCCATGGCCTCGTTGGCAGTCGGCAGCGGCGCATCCATGTCGGCCTGCTCGAAAATCAGCGCATCGTAAGGCGCATTGAACTCCATCGGCGCGTGGAAGACCTGCTTATAGGGCGCCAGGTCGGCCGGTTGATCGCCTTGCAGCACCACCTTGCGCGGCTGCAGGGTGCGGCCGGTCAGCCAGCCGCACAAGGCCAGGGCACTGGCCAGCGAAGCTTCGGCGCTTTGTCGAGTCGGCGGCAGGTGATCGCCATGCACCGTCAGAATCAGCGCATAGCCTTCGGGTAACAGGCGAAAACTCAGGTCGGCGCTTTCGGCGATGATGCGTTGGTAACGCACCAGGCGCATAAAACCTTCGGCCAGGGTGTTACTGGACATCAGGGCGTAACCGGCCACATGAAACGACGCCGGGCGCACTACCTTGCCCATGTTCAGGCCAATCGCGGGGTTGCCTGACAGCTCGACAGCGCGTTGCCACAGCCGGGTCATGGAGTCTTGCGCAAAACGTGCGTCGGGGTCACTGAGGGCGGCGTAGTCCAGGCCCAGTTGCTTGAACAAGACACGGCAATCCAGGCCGTCCATTTCCAATGCCTTGACGATGCCCATTGCCCAGCTTGCAGAAGTTGTTCGTTCGCTCATGGCGTCTTCTTGAAAAAGGCAGGCTTAAACGGCAGCCAGGAAGCCAAGGATACTAAAGTGGCATCTATTGTCACTGGCTGTTACCACTGATCACTCTAGACTCAAATAAGCTCCCCGCCGAACATCTGTTGGGCGGCATTACCACCCAAGGGCCGAACACTGTGGAAAATGCTAAACAATTCAACAGCTTCGCTGAGTTTTACCCTTACTACTTGAGTGAGCATGCCAACAGCACCTGTCGGCGGCTGCACTTTATCGGCACCACTTTGGTGATTGGGATTCTGGCCTATGCCATTGGCCGTGGCTCAATAGGGTTGCTGCTGGCCCTACCGGTCGCCGGGTACACCTTTGCCTGGATCGGGCACTTCTTCTTCGAAAAGAACCGGCCGGCGACGTTTCAACATCCGTTTTACAGTTTGTTGGGGGATTTTGTGATGTATCGCGACATGATTTTGGGGAAGGTGCCTTTTTGAGGTGTCTGCGGGGTTTTTGTGGGTTTTTGGGGGGCCGATGAGTACATATCCGTTGCTGCGGTAACGGCGGCTTAGGGTTCCGCCCTTACGGCGGGTCACTTTTGTAAAGACACAAAAGTAACCAAAAAGTCTTCGCCCCACCACTCGGCACCTCGCCTAGGCTCGGTGTGCCCTCACTCCGGCTTGAATCCGTGGGCCGCCGCGATGGGCCATCCTTGGCCCAGCGCGGCTAACCCGGCGTCCTGCCGGGTTACCCACGGATTCAAGCCTGCGTTCGGCCATCGTGGTTAACGGGGCGCCTCAGATCAAAATCAAAAGCAGATCAAGATCAAGATCTACAGCACGGCGGCCTGAAAGCCGACCTGAGTGGTTAGATCAAAAGCGAAAAGCAGATTTACATACACTGAAGAGCTGCTTTTCTGTGGGAGCTGGCTTGCCTGCGATGCAGACACCTCGGTACATCAGGCACACCGAGTTGATGCCATCGCAGCGGTGCGACGATTCGACAAGCCAGCTCCCACATTAGACCGAGTATGGCTTTGCTGTTGCTGTTGCTCCGGCCCTTACATCCTTTTCGATGACGAAGTCAGCGGTCTTTTGATCTGCGCTTTTGATCTTGATCTGAAATCGCCCCGTTAAACACGATGGCCGGAATTCGACAGTGATTTGGGGGGTAAACCGGCAGGGATGCCGGTTTAGCCGCGCTGGGCCAAGGATGGCCCATCGCGGCGCCCCCCCAAATCACTGGCGGATTGCGGGCATGCCGAGCCTAAGCGAGGCACCGAGTGTTGGGACGAAGACTTTTTGGTTACTTTTGTGTCTTTACAAAAGTGACCCGCTGTAAGAGCGGAACCAATATCAGCCATCACCCAAATAACGGATATGCCCCCAAACCCAACAGCCACCCACCCTGCGACCCCATGCCACTTGCGCAAAAAAATGAAAATTCGTACATCCACCCACATAAAATTCTTTTTGTCATTTTCAGTGCTGTATCCTGCCAAGGCTTTTTGAGAGCGCGGAATCACCTGCGATTGATAAAACAGATCTTGCGAGGAGCGACGACGATGCACGAGATACCTAATCTCCCCTTCCCAAGCCTGCACCCAACTGAGCAGCCAACACCGCAGCAGGCCAGTGACAAGCAGCCTGAGGCCAAAGAAGCACAACCAGTCGACAGCAAAAGCCAGGACTGACGCCGTACCAGACCGTGTGGAAAGCGCACCTTCAGCGCTTTCCACACTGCCTGAATCACCGAGACCCCCGCCATGACCGACACCCTCCCCGACACCCCAGACGCCGCGGTACTGGACGCTGCCTTGCAGATGATCGAAGTCTGGAACCGCCTCAGCGCCGACAAACAAGCCCTGCTGCTCAAGCGTTTCGGCACCCAGGAAAATGCCCTCGCCGCCCTGGTGACCACGCAAATGCTGGCTCCACCTCAAGCCTGAGGTGTTTTTGAGCTGACGTTTTGCTTTTTACCGCCCTGCGCAAGCCAAAGCATCGGTATCATTAGCAGCCTATCTTTACCTGCTGCGACGGTGGACCTCTCCCATGCCAGATACCCAGCGCCCCATGGCGGTCACGCTGCAAGTTGTTTCCATCGTGCTGTTTACCTTTATCGGCTACCTCAATATCGGCATTCCCCTGGCCGTATTGCCGGGCTATGTGCATAGCCAACTGGGCTATGGCGCGGTTATCGCGGGCTTGGTGATCAGCGTGCAATACCTGGCCACGCTGCTGAGCCGTCCGTATGCCGGCAAAATCATCGATAACCTGGGCAGCAAGCGCGCGGTGCTGATCGGCTTGTTCGGTTGCGGCCTGAGCGGCGTGTTCATGTTGCTGGCGGCGTGGTTTTCCAGCCTGCCGAGCGTCAGCCTGGTCAGCCTGCTGATAGGCCGGCTGGTGCTGGGCAGCGCGGAAAGCCTGGTGGGCTCTGGCGCAATCGGTTGGGGCATCGGGCGGGTTGGCGCCGCCAACACGGCCAAGGTTATCTCGTGGAACGGCATCGCGAGTTACGGAGCGCTGGCCGTTGGCGCGCCGCTCGGGGTGCTGCTGGTCAGTCAATTCGGGTTGTGGAGCATGGGCGCCAGCATCATCTTGCTGGCGGTGCTGGGCTTGCTGCTGGCCTGGAACAAGGAAGCCGCGCCGATAGTGGTGGGCGTGCGCCTGCCATTCATGAATGTATTGGGCCGGGTGCTGCCCCATGGCTGCGCATTGGCGTTGGGTTCAATCGGCTTCGGCACTATCGCTACGTTTATCACGCTGTATTACACCACCCAGAACTGGGACAACGCGGTGTGGGCACTCAGCCTGTTCGGCGCCAGTTTTATCGGCGCACGCTTGCTGTTCGGCAATTTGATCAACCGGATCGGCGGCTTTCGTGTGGCAATTGCTTGCCTGTCGGTAGAGGTTCTCGGCTTGCTGCTACTGTGGCTGGCGCCTGACGCGCACTGGGCGCTGGCCGGTGCGGCGTTGAGCGGGTTTGGCTTTTCGTTGGTATTTCCGGCATTGGGCGTGGAAGCCGTCAACCTGGTGCCAGCCTCTAGCCGTGGTGCGGCGGTAGGCGCGTACTCGCTGTTTATCGACTTGTCGCTGGGGATCACCGGCCCATTGGCGGGCGCGGTGGCGGCAGGCTTCGGCTTTGCGTCGATCTTCCTGTTCGCCGCCCTCGCAGCCGTCGGGGGCTTGCTGCTGAGTGTGTACTTGTACCGCCAAGCGCCCAAGGCGCGCGAGGCACGTGACGCTTAGAAGTCGACCTTGCCGCGCCCAGCCTTGATATTGCCGCGCTTGGTCTTGGATTCCAGCCGGCGCTTTTTCGAGCCGAGTGTGGGTTTGGTCGGACGGCGCTTCTTCTCAACCTTGGTGGCGCTGAGTATCAACTCCACCAAGCGCTCCAGCGCATCGGCGCGATTCTGTTCCTGGGTCCGGTATTGCTGGGCCTTGAGCACCAGCACGCCTTCGCTGGTGATACGGCTGTCACGCAACGCCAGCAACCGTTCTTTGTAGAACTCCGGCAGCGACGACGCCGGGATATCAAACCGCAGGTGCACCGCGCTCGATACTTTGTTGACGTTCTGCCCACCGGCGCCCTGAGCGCGAATGGCGGTCAGCTCGATCTCGGCATCGGGCAAGTGCACGTTGTTGGAAATAACCAGCATCAATCAAAAACCTTAAGCTACGGACAAGCCCAACTCGGACAACAACATTGACGCCTGGGCTTTGGAAATCACAGCGCCTTTGAACAGTTTGGCATCATTGAGACGAAACCCGCTCAAATCAGCGCCCCGCAGGTCGGCACCGGCGAAATTGGCACCGTTGATGCGAGCATGGGCCAGGCTGCAGTCGATCAGTTCAGCCTTGCGAAAGTCGGCATCCGACAAGTCGCTGTCAGAAAAATCCAGGTTATTAAGCACGGTTCGGGCAAACGACAAACCGGATAAAAACGCGCTGTTAAGCAAACTTTCACTGAAGCTCAGGCCCAACGACGCGCAATGGGTGAAGTTGGCACCGGTCAGCTTGCACTGCGTGAAATTGGCTTGAGACAGCTTGCTGCGCTGCCAGCGGGTGTTGTTCAAGTCGCAACTGTTGAACTGCGCTTCAAGCAGGTTTGCCGCCTCGAACACGGCATGACCGGCGCGGCAGCTTTTCCACTGCGTGCCTTCCAGGCGCGACCCCAGCAAGGAAGCCTGTGCCAGTATGCAGCGCTCGAACACCCAGTGGTCCAGCGCCATTCGCGACAGATCGGCGCCGCTCAAGTCAACGCCAATCAAGCGCAAGGGCCCACTGTGCTGGTTGATCAGGTCTTCCAGATCATCGCGCTGCAAGCTGCCGCCGTCGATATCGGTGTACTGCATGGGGCCTCCGGGCAAGGTTCGATGAAAAAGGTGGGGGCGAGTCTAACCCGCCCTCGCCAACAAAAAACCCGGCAGGGCGCCGGGTTTTCTGTTTACGGGAAGCGTCCTACTCTACAACCGCCCTCGCTGTGTCCAAGGTTGCTTGTGCACTGCGTTTGTTTTTGATCACGTAACACACCCACATGAACGCTACCCATACCGGAATCGCGTACACCGAACGGTCAATACCCGGAATCATCAGCATGGTCCCGAGGATAAACACCACAAACGCTATGCAGATGAAGTTGCCATACGGATACCACAGCGCCTTGAACAACGGCACTTGGCCGCTGCGGTTCATGTGCTGGCGGAACTTGAGGTGCGAGAAGCTGATCATCGCCCAGTTGATCACCAAGGTGGCCACCACCAGCGACATCAGCAACTCCAGCGCGTGCTGAGGGATAAAGTAGTTCATCAACACCGCCACCAGAGTGACCGCCGCCGACGCAAGAATCGAGCGCACCGGCACGCCACGCTTGTCGATTTTCGCCAAGGCTTTAGGCGCGTCACCCTGCTCGGCCATGCCCAGCAACATGCGGCTGTTGCAGTAGGTGCCGCTGTTGTACACCGACAACGCTGCAGTCAGTACCACGAAGTTGAGGATATGCGCGGCAGTATTGCTGCCCAGCATCGAAAACACCTGCACGAACGGGCTGCCGCTGTAAGCATCGCCGGACGCATTGAGGGTCGCCAGCAAACTGTCCCATGGCGTCAGTGACAGCAGCACCACCAGCGCGCCGATGTAGAAAATCAGGATGCGGTAGATCACCTGATTGATCGCCTTGGGGATCACGGTGCGTGGCTGGTCGGCTTCAGCGGCGGTAAAACCCAGCATTTCCAGGCCGCCGAACGAGAACATGATGATCGCCATGGCCATCACCAAACCGCCGACGCCATGGGGGAAGAACCCGCCGTGGTCCCACAGGTTGCTCACCGAGGCTTGCGGGCCGCCGCTGCCGCTGACCAGCAGGTAGCTGCCCAGGGCGATCATGCCGACGATAGCCACGACCTTGATGATGGCGAACCAGAATTCGGCTTCACCGAAGACTTTGACGTTAGCCAGGTTAATCACGTTGATCAGCACGAAAAATGCCGCGGCCGAGACCCAGGTCGGGATCTCCGGCCACCAGTAGTGCACGTACTTGCCGACGGCCGTCAGCTCCGACATGCCCACCAGGATGTACAGGATCCAGCAGTTCCAGCCCGACAGGAAGCCGGCGAAACCGCCCCAGTACTTGTGGGCAAAGTGGCTGAAGGAACCGGCGACCGGCTCTTCGACGATCATTTCGCCAAGCTGGCGCATGATCATGAAAGCGATGAAGCCGCAGATGGCATAACCCAGGATCATCGATGGGCCGGCGGACTTGAGCACGCCGGCCGAGCCCAGGAACAGGCCGGTGCCGATGGCGCCACCGAGGGCGATCAACTGGATATGCCGATTTTTCAGGCCGCGTTTCAGCTCGCCTGAAGAAGATTGGGGTCCACTCATGAAAAGGGTCTCACGCAAGGTTTGAGAATATCGAATGCAGGCTGCTGCCTTGAATTACCGACTCAAGCAGCGCCGCTCAAACCCCAGCGCAGGCACCAGGAGTACAGCGTCTTTCTAACGGTCATGCGTCACCTGTTTGTTTTTATCTGTGACGAAATCGAACCCGTCCGACTCGTGGCCGGACGGAGTGATCAGGGTGGGTAAACCCTGAGGTCTTGGCCTTTTGCGTGGATACGCAAGGGGGTCACAGTAAAACGCGGCGCATTGTACACCGCTCGACAGCTTCAGCACGCCCCAACAGAGTGCACGCGACAAACTGTCAGCTAATCCTTACAGCGCAACGGCACTCAGGAATGTCGGGGCAAACCCGTAAAACTATCGTTACACCCCGGAAAGCCAGCGTTACAGCCAGACTTTTTCGTCAGCTAACGGAAAGCTGTCAGTGAGGCGCATCTGAATAATCGGTTCAGCCAATGTGCTGTTTTTTCTGGATAAAAAATCACTCCGAAAAAACAGAAGAAAAAATCCAAATGAAACCGTGTCAATAAATATTTTGCATTTTGAAACACTCTCTCCTAGGTTCATTCACTTGCCAGCGAAGCCCGCTGGCAAGCCGTTCTCAAACAACGTCCTCTAGGAGATACACCATGCAAGCGCTGGAAAACGACCTGGAAACCGAACTGCAACTCGACGATTGGTTTGAAGCGCCGACCCATGAGGCCGCCGTTGAAATGATGCAAGCCGATGCCGTTGTGCCCTTTGGCACCGCGATGTGGCCTTTCTAATACCCGGCAGGCATCCGGCAGATGCAGTGCACTGCATCTGCCCCCTTACCCAAGGCACAGAAGGACACCCGTCATGGACAAGGCCCGCGCCGTCGAACACTTTCTTTACTACCTCGCACACCATCCGGCACTCAACGGCCTGAGCCGCCCGACTGTGTTGCTGGGCCATACCGAGCGCTACGACGCCATCGCCGAAGCGATTACCCATAGCAGCGCCGCACGCTTCAACTTCCAATGCCAGCGGCTGGACCTCACGCCCAGCGACACCCTGGCCAACGCCATCGAAGCCTGCGACCTGTACCTGTTTCTGTATGACTCTTCGACCCTGCCCAACCCACGCGCCGAAGGCCCGGACTTTATCCGCGCCCTGCAAGGCGTAATGGCCGAGCACTGGAAGAAATCCCTGCTGTTCAAGGATTATGGCGACTATTTTTACGACACTTTCAGCGTCGAGCCACAGCGCATCGCCGACCTCAACGCCACGCTGATCCGGCGTATGTCCCAGGCCAACGTGCTGAGCTTTACCGACAAGCACGGCTCACGCCTTGAGGCGCCGCTGAGCAGCATCAAGAAATGGACCAATATCAACGGGGTCGGCAACCACGACCTGGCACCAGGCGAAATCGCCACCCACAGCGAAGCCATCAATGGCCAGGTGCGGTTTGTTGGCACCTTCCTCAGCACCATCCCGTTTGCGCGCAAATACGGCGTGCTGCAATCACCGCTGGAGCTGTGGATCGAGAACTCGACGGTTTGCAGCGTGGCCAGTGACGTGCCGGGGTTGGCGGATGACTTCAACAAGTACCTGAATGCCAACCCGTCCAATCGGCGTGTGGAGGAATTGGGGATTGGCACCAATGAAGGCGTAAAAGACTTATATGCGCGCAATGCCGGCTTTGAGGAGCGCCATTGCGGGTTGCACCTGGGCTTGGGCGGCGGGCAAAAAGGCAGCCATCACCTGGATCTTATTTTTGAGAGTGGTGTGTTGGCGCTGGATGACAAGCCGGTGTTTGATGGCAGATTTGCGTTCTAAACACACCTCGTTGAAACAACGCGGATCCCTGTAGGAGCTGGCTTGCCTGCGATAGCATCAATGCGGTTTGCCTGGTAAACCAAGGTGTCTGCATCGCAGGCAAGCCAGCTCCCACACTTGAAAGCATTTCAAATCAAGGGCAAAAAAAACGCCAACCCTAAGGTTGGCGTTTTTTATGCAGCGGTTAAATCACTGCGGCTTCTTGCGACCAAAACCCGGACGCTGACCGGAACCGGCCGGCGCACCACGGCGCTTGCCCGACGGCTCGTCGGCGACCAGTTTCGGGCCGGGGCGCTTGTTCGCCGCTGGCTTGGCTGGGCGCTTGGTGCTGGCGTTGTCCGCTGGGCGGTCCGCTTCACCACGGTTGCTACGACCACCGCTTGGCGCTTCACCACGGGCAGGACGCGGGGTGCGTGGCGCACGCTCGCCTTCCTGACGCGATGGCGCGGTTGGGCGACGCTCGCCTTCGATGTGCGGCTCGCGCGAGATACGACCGCCGGTTGCCGGTGCATTCAGCGCCGGGCGCAGTGTGCGGGCAACACGCTCAGTACGCGCAACAGGGCGCGAAGATTTACGCTGCATACGCTCAAGCTTGTCTTTGCTCTTGGCGTTCATCTGCGGCATGGCCACCGGCGTCAGGCCGACTTCGGCGCTGAGGATGTCGACTTCGTACTGGCTCATTTCGCGCCAGCGGCCCATCGGCAGGTCGGAGTTGAGGAACACCGGGCCGAAACGCACGCGCTTCAGGCGGCTGACCACCAGGCCTTGGGATTCCCACAGGCGACGGACTTCACGGTTACGGCCTTCCATCACCACGCAGTGGTACCAGTGGTTAAAACCTTCACCACCGGGCGCCTGCTTGATGTCGGTGAACTTGGCCGGGCCGTCTTCCAGCACCACGCCAGCTTTGAGACGTTCGATCATCTCGTCATCGACTTCACCGCGTACACGCACGGCGTACTCACGGTCCATCTCGTAGGACGGGTGCATCAGGCGGTTGGCCAGCTCACCGTCGGTAGTGAACATCAGCAAGCCGGTGGTGTTGATGTCCAGGCGGCCGATATTGATCCAGCGGCCTTCCTTGGGCTTGGGCATCTTGTCGAACACGGTCGGACGGCCTTCCGGGTCGTCACGAGTGCAGATCTCGCCGTCGGGCTTGTTGTACATGATCACGCGGCGCACCGATTCGGCGGCCTCTTCACGCTTGATGACTTTGCCATCAATGGTGATTGCATCGTGCAGGTCGACGCGCTGGCCGAGGGTAGCCTCGACGCCATTGACCTTGATGCGCTTCTGGGTGATCCAGGCTTCGACGTCGCGGCGTGAGCCCACGCCGATACGCGCCAGCACCTTTTGCAGTTTTTCGCCTGCTGGGCCGATTTCCTGGCTGTCGTTCTGGTCTTGGTCGTTCATCTTAAGCACCTCCCGGTGGGTCGATTCAGGCGTGGCCTGAAGAGTATTGAAAGCGGGGCTTTGGCCGAATAGGTCGGCAAAGGGTCGCGAATCATACGCGCATGGCGCGGGTTTCGCATCACAGACTAGTCGATAAGGCCCAAGTCATTTGCTTTTCCGCCGACCGGTGGCGCCCAGGGCCAGCAGGCGCAGCTCGGCTTCGGCCAGAACGGTGCGTTTGTCGGCTTTGTCGAGCTTCTTCCAGGCACGGATTTCGCGCTTGCTGCGGCCACAGCCGACGCAAATGTCGTCGGTGAATTTGCAGATGCTGATGCAGGGGTCTTTGGTTGAACTCATCAATACTACTCTCGTTCCCACGCTCCGCATGGGAACGATCGTTTGGGTTCAGGGCAAGCGTTTAACGCTGAATTTTTCACCGGTCCGCGACAGCTTGGCCTGCCAGCTTTGCCCGTTACAGTCGAGTTTGACCTGGACCGGGATACTCGTGCCGTCATCGTCCGTGAATTGCGTGGGCTTGCAGCCCACCGGCAGCGCGTTGGAGGCGCCAATCGATAACGCCTTCGACGAAGCAGGCCGGTAGTACACGGGGCGCTCGCCCGCCGTCCCTTTGCTTATACCGATAGCGCCGGTGGGGTCGGCGCCAGCAACAATGCTCACGCTTTGATCGCCGTCCAGCGGTGCATAAACGGTGGCCACCGCATAACCAGCGGCAAAAACCACCGAGCCTGCCAATACCACTACCCCAACTGAATGGGAGAAGCGTTGAAGAGTGCTTTTCATGATGAGTCATCCATATTCAAAGAAAAGGGATCACACCACCACGGATCAAACAGCTCAGCCTCAATGGTGTTCAGCGAGTTAATGCCGAGACTCAACATCACGCAACTGTCAGAACTAACAGGTAGGACCTGTATAACAAGGCCCGTTTACTGATCAGGGCTCAAACGAGCGGCGCTCGTTTTCAATGGCCTCAGCCAACGCACGGGCCTCGTCTTCCTCGTCGCTCAAGGGCGGTTGCTCAAGTGCGGCGACGGCTGCCAGAAGTTTCTCGCGGGCTTGCGCGACGCCAAGGATGTCTTCTTCAGGCTCTGGCTCTGGTTCTTCAGGCGCTGGCTGTTCGACTTCAGGCGTGACTTCAATGTTCAGTTGGTTTTCCGACTCGGCACCGCCATCACGCAACAAATCATCAAAGTCAGTCTTGATGCCCTGTTCCATGTCATCCAGTTCAAGCAGCAAGGTATGGAAACTGGTTTCGTCCTTCGGCTCTTCCGGCTCGGCGGTGGCGTCGGCTAATTCCTGCAGGCTGGCGGGCACCGGCGCGTCGTCGAAGTCGAGCACCGGCTCGGCTTCCATCTCGCGCAGTTCAGCAAGCGGCGGCAGGTCGTCGAGGTTTTTCAGGTTGAAATGATCGAGGAACACCTTGGTGGTGGCGAACATCGCCGGTTTGCCGGGCACGTCGCGGTAGCCGACGATGCGGATCCACTCGCGCTCCAGCAGCGTCTTGACGATATGGCTGTTGACCGCCACGCCCCGCACATCCTCGATCTCGCCCCGCGTGATCGGTTGGCGGTAGGCAATCAGTGCCATGGTCTCCAGCATCGCGCGGGAATAACGCTGCGGGCGCTCTTCCCACAAGCGGCCGACCCACGGGGAAAATTTCTCACGGATCTGCAGGCGATAACCTGACGCCACTTCGCGCAGCTCAAACGCGCGACCGTCGCAGGACTTGCGCAGAATCTCCAGCGCCTTCTTGAACACTGGCGGTTCAGGGCGCTCGGCCTCTTCAAACAACTCGAACAGGCGTTCCAGAGACTGCGGTTTTCCCGAGGCCAGTAGAAAGGCTTCCAGCAAGGGTGCCAGTTCGCGGGGTTCTGTCAGATTCATCGATTCAGCTCTTTATTCGGCTCGCGCCCGCACGTGGATAGCCGCAAAAGGCTCATTCTGGACCAGCTCGACCAAGGATTCCTTGACCAGTTCGAGGATGGCCATAAAAGTCACCACCACTCCCAAGCGCCCTTCTTCCTTGGTAAACAGCTCGACAAACGGCACAAAGCCGCCGCCCTTGAGGCGCTCCAGCACATCGCTCATGCGCTCGCGGGTCGACAGCGCTTCGCGGCTGACCTGGTGGCTTTCAAACATGTCACCACGGCGCAGCACCTCGGCCATGGACATCAGCAATTCTTCCAGGCTTACGTCCGGCAACAGCTTGCGCGCCCGAGCTTCCGGGGCGTCAAGCTTGGGCACCAGCACATCACGGCCCACGCGGCTCAAGCCGTCGATGCCTTCGGCGGCGGCCTTGAAGCGTTCGTATTCTTGCAGGCGGCGGATCAGTTCGGCACGCGGGTCGTCTTCTTCGGCCTCGATGGTCTCGGCGCGCGGCAAGAGCATGCGTGACTTGATCTCGGCGAGCATGGCGGCCATCACCAGGTACTCGGCGGCCAGTTCCAGGCGTACCGACTGCATCAACTCGACATACCCCATGTACTGACGGGTGATCTCCGCTACCGGGATGTCGAGGATATTGATGTTCTGCTTGCGGATCAGGTACAGCAACAAGTCCAGCGGGCCTTCGAAGGCCTCAAGGAAGACTTCCAGCGCATCCGGCGGAATATACAGGTCCAGCGGCATTTCCATGACGGCCTGGCCATAGACCATGGCAAAGGGCAGTTCCTGCTGGGCGCCGGCCTGGGGATCAGCGGTTTCCACGGCCGACATTCAGGCCTCAACCATAAACGGCGTCGGGTCGCCGCAGCCCACGCGCACCACTTCCGGCTCGCCGTCGGCCAGGTTGATCACGGTAGACGCCTTGTTGCCGCCGTAGCCGCCGTCGATGATCAGATCGACGTGTTTTTCCAACAGACGGCGCATCTCGTAAGGGTCGTACAGCGGCTCTTCTTCACCGGGCAAAATCAGCGACACGCTCATCAACGGCTCACCCAGTTCAGCCAGCAATGCCAGGGCAATCGGATGCTCGGGCACACGCAGGCCGATGGTGCGCTTCTTGGGGTGCAGCAACAGGCGCGGCACTTCGCGGGTGGCATTGAGAATAAAGGTGTACGGCCCCGGCGTATGGGCCTTGAGCAGGCGGAAGGTGCCGGTGTCGACTTTGGCGAACAAGCCGAGTTGCGACAAATCGCTGCAGATCAGTGCAAAGTTGTGGTTCTTGTCCAGGTCACGCAGGCGTCTGACCCGTTCAACCGCGCTTTTGTCGCCGATCTGGCAACCAATGGCGTAGGACGAATCAGTCGGGTAGATCACCACGCCACCGGCGCGAATGATCTCCACGGCCTGTTTAATCAGGCGCGCTTGAGGGTTTTCCGGATGAATCTGGAAGAATTGACTCACGTGTTCTACCTGTTCAGACGGTGGCAATAATGGGGTCATGCTTGAATCGCCCCCACAACAGCGGCAAGTCTTCCGGGACTTGGCGGTACTCGCCAATCTCGGACCAGCCGCCTGGGCCATGAAAATCACTGCCGGCGCTGACCAGCAGACCAAATTCGCGGGCAAGAATCGCCAGGCTGCCCACCTGATCAGCGGGTTGATGCCCGTTGACCACTTCGATTGCGTGGCCGCCCGCTCCAATATAGTCGGCAATCAGCTTGCGGCGTTTGCTGCGGGTGAAATCGTAATGCCAGGGATGCGCCAGGCTGACCCAGGCTCCGGAGGCGCGCAATGTGCCGACCGTATCTTCCAGGGTCGGCCAGTGTTGCTTCACATCACCCAACTTGCCGGCGCCCAGCCATTTGCGAAACGCTTCGGCGCGGTCCTTAACAAAACCTTCACGCACCATCCAGTCAGCAAAGTGCGGCCGGGCCGGTGCGTTGCCGCTGTCGCCCAGTTCCTGCTGGACGGCGCGGGCGCCATCAAGGGCATTGGGCATGCCTTTAAGGCTGAGCTTGCGGCTTATTTCTTCGGACCGCAGCCAACGGCCATCGTGCAATTGGGCGATGGCCGCCACTAAAGGCGCAGCGTTTTGATCGAAACCGTAGCCGAGCACATGAATAGTGGCGCCGCCCCAGGTGCAGGACAATTCCACCCCGTTGACCAGTTGCATGCCCAGCGCATGCGCCGCCGTGCGGGCCTCGTCGAGGCCTTCGAGGGTGTCGTGGTCGGTCAACGACAAGACTCGCACGCCTTTTTCAAACGCACGCGCAACCAGTACCGCGGGCGCCAGGGCGCCGTCGGAGGCCGTGCTGTGGCAGTGCAAATCAACATTCACGGGAGTGTGTAACCTCAAGTCAGCTGGCGCTTTCGCTACCAAGGATGTTTGTTATTATGCCGCCACATCCAGCTTCTGGCTCTTACTGTGAAACAATTCATCGACTTCATCCCGCTGTTGCTGTTTTTCATCGTTACCAAACTCGACCCCAGGGTCATTGATATCGCCGGTCACCAGCTCTCGTTCGGGGGCATCTACAGCGCCACCGCCGTGCTGATCGTCAGTTCTATCGTAGTCTACGGCGCCATTTTCATTTCCCAGCGCAAACTGGAAAAAAGCCAATGGCTGACCCTGGTTGCCTGCCTGGTGTTCGGCGGCCTGACCCTGGCCTTTCACAGCGAAACCTTCCTTAAATGGAAAGCGCCGGTGGTGAACTGGCTGTTCGCGCTGGTGTTTATCGGCAGCCACTTCATCGGTGACCGCCTGTTGATCAAGCGCATCATGGGCCATGCGTTGACCCTGCCGGAGCCGGTATGGGTGCGTTTGAACGTGGCCTGGATCGTGTTTTTCCTGTTCTGCGGCGCCGCCAACCTGTTCGTGGCCTTTACCTTCCAGGATTACTGGGTGGACTTTAAAGTCTTCGGCAGCCTGGGCATGACCGTACTGTTCCTGATCGGCCAAGGTATCTACCTGTCGCGCCATCTGCATGACACCGCCCCAACCACGCCGAAAACCGAGGACTGACATGCTCTACGCCATCATTGCCACCGACGTTGCCGATTCGCTGGAAAAACGCCTGAGCGTGCGCCCGGCGCACCTTGAGCGCCTGAAAACCCTGCAAGCCGAAGGCCGCCTCGTGATTGCAGGCCCGCACCCGGCCGTCGACAGCAATGACCCAGGCGCCGCCGGCTTCACCGGTAGCCTGATCATTGCCGAGTTCGCCTCCCTTGCCGACGCAAAGGCCTGGGCCAACGCCGACCCGTACATCGGCGCAGGCGTCTACGCTGATGTAGTGATCAAGCCGTTCAAGCAAGTCCTGCCTTAAGCCCGGCAGCGCTGAACCTAATCGGTTCGGCGCGCTCCTAATTGCTCATTATTCTCGGTAACCTGCCGACAACGTTCTGAATATTCGTGTGGAATCAGGAGTTCCGATGCGCTTACGTCCGTTGTGTCTGTTGGCAGTGTTAATGATCGGGGCGACCGCCCACGCTGAAGAAACCTCGAACACCGGCAGCTCCACGCCCTTGTCCCTGAGTGCCGGTAGCCAGATCACCGAATTGCAGCAACGCTTGAAAGAAAGCGAACGGCTGCGTGAAGAACTGAGTAAACAACTGCAAAGCACAGAGGCCGCCCGTGAAAGCGCTCAACTGAATCGCTTGCGCCAGGAGAACCAACGCCTGGCCCAGCAACTCAAAGAGACACAGGGCGGCGCATTGACCCGCTGGCTGACCGAACAACAACAGTGGTTTGTCACGGGCGCGGCGGTCGCACTGATCGCCTTGCTGTGCGGGATCTTCGCCAGCGGTGGGCACCGTCGCCGTCGACAATGGCTAAATTGAGTGAGTCATGAGCGAGCTGTTACTGATAGATGATGACCAGGAGCTCTGTGAGCTGCTGACCAGTTGGTTGAGCCAGGAAGGTTTCCAGGTGCGCGCTTGCCACGACGGCTTGAGCGCGCGCAAAGCCCTGGCCGAAGCCGCACCCGCCGCTGTTGTGCTTGACGTGATGCTGCCAGATGGCAGCGGCCTGGAGCTGCTCAAGCAATTGCGCAATGACCACCCGGAATTGCCGGTGGTGATGCTCTCGGCCCGTGGCGAACCGCTGGACCGTATCCTCGGCCTGGAACTGGGTGCCGACGATTACCTGGCCAAGCCTTGCGACCCACGCGAGCTGACAGCGCGCCTGCGCGCCGTGCTGCGCCGCAGCCACCCGGCGGCCGTGTCGACGCAAATGGAACTGGGCGATTTGTGCTTCAGCCCGGTGCGCGGCGTGGTCAGCATCGATGAGCAGGAATTCACCCTCACCGTGTCCGAAAGCCGCCTGCTCGAAGCGTTGCTGCGCCAGCCCGGCGAGCCGCTGGACAAGCAGGAACTGGCGCAGATCGCCCTGGGCCGCAAGCTCACCCTTTACGATCGCAGCCTGGACATGCACGTGAGCAACCTGCGCAAAAAGATCGGCCCACACCCGGATGGCCGTCCACGGATCGTGGCGCTGCGCAGCCGCGGCTACTACTACAGCCTCTAAAGATCGTTCCCACGCAGAGCGGGGGAACGATGAATTACTCTGTGGGAGCTGGCTTGCCTGCGATAGCGCAGGGTCAGCTTGCATCTATGTAGCTGACCCGCCGCATTCGCAGGCAAGCCTGCTCCCACACTTGATCGCATCAATCCAACAGTTTTGTCAGTTCACATCAAAACCCTCTTTACCCAAGCTTTACCCTCCCCTGACCGCCGCTGACCTTGCGCTGCGTAACCTACTCACATCCGGACTCACCGGAATAGAGACAGGAGAATCACCATGCGCAAGACCCTTATCGCTCTGATGTTCGCCGCTGCCCTGCCAACCATCGCCATGGCTGCAGCGCCAGAAGGCCCAGGCCCGATGGGTGGCCCTGAAGGCCATATGATGGGTGGCCCTGGCCACGGCGGTGAACACGGTCCGCGTGGCAAAGGCGGCCCCTTCAGCCAGCTCGACCTGAGCCGCGAACAGCGCGAGCAAATCGGCAAGCTGATGGGCGAACAATGGCACGGCCGCAAAGAGATCGTGCGCAAATACCTGGACAAGCTGCCAGCCGCCGACCAGCAGGCCATGAAGAACGAAATGGCCGCCGCCAAGCAGAAAACCCAGGCTGACATCCGTGCCGTGCTCAAACCCGATCAACAGAAGAAATTCGACGAGATCGTCAAGAAGCAAGCCGAGCGCCGCGCCGAGTGGAAGGAATTCCAGGCCTGGAAAGCGCAACAGCCGCAAAAAGCGCAATAATGCTCTAGCGTTACCTCCCCAGCCCAGTGGTTCGCGCCGCTGGGCTTTTCTTGCTTGAGGGTTTCCTGTGCGTTCATTGTTCTGGCGCATCCTGGCCAGTTTCTGGCTGGCCATCGCCTTGGTTGCCGGGCTGTCGATCCTGCTTGGGCACATGCTTAACCAGGATGCCTGGATTCTCAGCCGTCATCCCGGCCTCAACAACCTGGCGCAAGAGTGGACGCAACTCTACGAAGCCCAAGGTGAGGACGCCGCCCAGGATTTGCTGCAACAGCGCAAACGCCAGTACCACATCGACGTGCAGGTACTCAACGAAAGCGGCGACCCGGTGGTACGCGGCACGTTCCCGCGTCGCGCCGCCGCCTTCGAAGCCCGCCAGAATGACAACCAGGACAGCCACCTGCCCTGGCGCCGCCTGACCGCCGAGTACACCAGTGAAAAAACCGGGGACACGTACCTGCTGATCTACCGCATCCCCAACCCGGAACTGGAAGCCTGGCACCGCAGCAGCCTTTTGTGGCCGTTGAGCGCGCTGGCGATTGCCCTGGTGGTGCTGACGTTGTTCAGCCTGCTGGTGACCTTGTCCATTACCCGCCCACTCAGTCGCCTGCGCGGCGCGGTGCATGACCTGGGCCAGACCACCTATCAGCAAAACAGCCTGGCGCAACTGGCCAACCGCCGCGATGAGTTCGGCGTGCTCGCCACCGACTTCAACCGCATGGGCGCGCGCCTGCAAAGCCTGATCGGCAGCCAGCGCCAGTTGCTGCGCGATGTGTCCCACGAACTGCGCTCACCGCTGGCCCGCCTGCGCATCGCCCTGGCCCTGGCCGAACGTGCCAGCCCCGAAGAACGCGAACGGCTGTGGCCGCGCCTGACCCGCGAGTGCGACCGTCTGGAAGCGCTGATCAGCGAGATTCTGGTGCTGGCCCGCGTGGATGCCGACAACGCCAGCGCCGAAGACGTCGACCTCACCCCACTGCTCAAGACCTTGCAAAAGGATGCCCAACTCAGTGCGCCGGAACAGGTGGTGCAACTGAGCGCCGGGCCTGAGTTGCACCTCAAGGGTTGGCCGACCATGATCGAGCGCGCCGTGGACAACCTGCTGCGTAACGCCCAGCGCTTTAACCCCGTGGGCCAGCCGATCGAACTAAGCGCCCAGCACCAGGGCGAGCGCATCCTGATCAGCGTGCGCGACCACGGCCCCGGCGTTGAAGCCGAACACCTGAGCCAACTCGGCGAGCCGTTTTATCGCGCGCCCGGCCAAGCCGCCCAAGGCCACGGGCTGGGCCTGGCGATTGCCCGTCGCGCCGCCGAACGCCATGGCGGCAGCCTGATCCTGGGCAATCACCCGGACGGCGGTTTTATCGCCAGCATCGACTTGCCGTTGGAGCCGGGAGTGGTCACAGCCGTGTGAGGATCTTCTATAGTGGCCCTTCTCTAACGGAGGGCCTTTGATGACTGACCTGCTGACACCCATCCAAGCCGCACTCGATTTACCGCAAACCCCGCTGACGTTTACCGAGGCCGGCGCCCTGCCCTCGACCTTTGCCGTGACCGAACTGGCCAGCGCCAGCCTCGGCGCTGCCGGCCAGGCGGTTGCTCAACTTATCCAGCAACAAACCGGGCGCTTGCCCAGCGTGAGCGTGGACCGGCGCCTCGCCTCCTTCTGGTTCTCCTCCTCGATTCGCCCGGTGGGCTGGCAAGTGCCACCGCTGTGGGACCCGGTGGCCGGCGACTACGCCAGCGCCGACGGCTGGATCCGTTTGCACACTAATGCGCCCCATCACCGTGCCGCCGCCGAGCGCGTACTGGGCAAGGCCAATGACCGCGCCGAGATGGCCAGTAAAGTCGCCACTTGGAACGCCGCCGAACTGGAACAGGCGATCGTCGATGCCGGCGGTTGCGCGGCGCAGATGCGCACATGGCAGGCCTGGCAAACCCATCCGCAAGGGTTGGCGGTGAACGCCGAGGCATTGGTGCAGCGCCAGACCTTCGACACCCCCTGCGACAAACCTTGGCTCGGCTCGGTGACACGCCCACTGGCAGGCATCAAGGTGCTGGATTTGACCCGTGTGTTGGCCGGCCCCGTGGCCAGCCGTTTTCTCGCAGGCTTGGGCGCAGATGTACTGCGCATCGACTCGCCGACCTGGAACGAGCCCGGTGTAGTACCGGAAATGACCCTGGGCAAACGCTGCGCACGCCTGGACCTTAAAACTGCCGAAGACCGCCAGGTGTTCGAAAGCCTGCTCAAAGATGCCGATATCCTGTTCCACGGCTACCGCGCCGACGCACTGGAGCAACTGGGCTACACCGCCACTGAACTGCAAAACCTCGCCCCCGGCCTGATCGACGTAAGCCTCAACGCCTACGGCTGGAGCGGCCCATGGCGTAACCGGCGCGGCTTCGACAGCCTGGTGCAGATGAGCAGCGGGATTGCCGACGCCGGCATGGCCTGGAAACAGGCGGATAAACCGGTGCCGCTGCCGTTGCAGGCGCTGGATCATGGGACCGGGTATTTGATGGCGGCCAGTGCGATTCAAGCGTTGAGTGAGCGGCTGAAAACCGGCCGTGGTGGTTCGGCGCGCTTGTCATTGGCGCGCACGGCGAAGTTGCTGGTGGACGCCGGGCAAGTGCCCGAGCAGCCGGCGTTGCGGGCAGAAGAACCGGGCGATCAGGGCTTGGTGGTGGAGCAGACGGCCTGGGGCCAGGCGCACCGTTTGCTGGCGCCGGTGAGCATCAGTGGCACGCCGTTGCAGTGGGATTTGCCCGCCGGGGAATTGGGCTCGCACCGGGCTCAGTGGTGATTTGAGATCGCTATCGCAGGCAAGCCAGCTCCCACATTGGATGTGTGAACACCGTCAAATATGGGAGCTGGCTCTTACACTTGAAAGTGTGAACACAGTCGAATGTGGGAGCTGGCTCTCACACTTGAAAGTGTGAACACAGTCGAATGTGGGAGCTGGCTTGCCTGCGATGAGGCCCTAAAAGACGTCATCAATCCATTCTGCTCAACGACGTCCACAAATGCTGCGCCGCATACGCCCTTAAAGGCCGCCACGCCTCGGCACGGGCCAACAACTGCCGCGCCGACACCGGCCCACCTTCCAGCGCCGCCAGTGCGTTGATCAAGCCAATATCCCCCGACGCAAACGCATCCGGCTCACGCAACTGACGCATGGCGATGTACTGCGCGGTCCAGTCGCCGATTCCCGGCAAGGCTACCAGCCGCGCAATGCCGTCCTTGAGGCTGGCCTTGGGCTCAAACACCTTTGGATCATCCAGCAACGCCTGAGCCACACCCGACAAGGTACGGCCCCGCGCCTTGGGCATGCCCAAGGTCGCCAGGTCCGCCGCCGCCAAGGCTTCGGCAACCGGAAACACATGGGTAATACCGGCATACGGCGTGTGTAGCGGCTGGCCGTACTGCGCCACCAACTTACCCGCCAGGCGAATAGCGGCGGCCACCGTAATCTGCTGGCCCAGCACGGCGCGAATCGCCAGTTCCAAACCGTCCCACGTCCCCGGCACACGCAGGCCAGGGCGGGCAGCCACCAGTTGTGCCATCAACGGGTCGGCGGCCAGTTGCGCATTGATCAACCGAGGCCGGGCGTCCAGATCGAACATCGCCCGCAGGCGCCGCTCGATCTCAGGCAGCGCCGCCGTGTCGGGAAACTCGACGCCCACCTCCAGCCAATCGCCCGCGCCCGGCGCCACGCTGATCCAGCCGTGCAGCCCGTTCACGCTGATGCTGCGCCGGTACACGCCCGCCTCCACGGTCTCCAGCCCGGTGATGGCCCGCGCCGATAAAAAACCCAGCATTGCCGCCCAGTCATAGGGCGGCTCATACGCCAATCTCACAACGACAACACCCCGCTATACAGCCCATAAGCCGCCAGCCCCGCGCCCGCGATCACGCAGCTGAAAATGCCTTTTTCCATGTGCGTAAACAAGGGCTGGCCCTGTTCGCGCTTGGCCAGGGCAAACAGGATCACGCCGGGCGCATACAACAATGCCGAGAGCAGCAGGTACTTCAAGCCACCGGCGTACAGCAGCCAGACGGCATAGCCAAGAGCGATCAGGCCGACCAGCAAATCCTTATAACGCTGGCGCTGGGCACCGGCATAGGTTTCGCCGCGCCCGCTCAACAGCACCGCATAGGCCGCCGACCACAGGTACGGCACCAGGATCATCGACGAGGCCAGGTAAATCAGGGTGGTGTAGGTGCTGTGGGAAAACAGCGTGATCACCAGGAACACCTGGATCATCACGTTGGTCAGCCACAGCGCGTTGACCGGCACCCGGTTGGGGTTTTCCTTTTTCAGGAAGGCCGGCATGGTTTTGTCATGGGCGGTGGCGTAGAGGATTTCCGCACACAGCAGCGCCCATGACAGCAAGGCGCCGAGCAACGACACGGCCAACCCGATGCTGATCGCCATCGCGCCCCACGGCCCGACGATATGTTCCAGCACACCCGCCAGTGAAGGGTTTTGCAATTGCGCCAGCTCCGGCTGGCTCATGATGCCCAGGGACAGCACATTCACCAGCACCAACAGCGCCAGCACGCCAAGAAAACCGATCACGGTGGCGCGGCCCACGTCCGAGCGCTTCTCGGCGCGCGCCGAATACACGCTGGCGCCCTCGATGCCGATAAACACGAACACGGTGACCAGCATCATGTTGCGCACCTGATCGACCACGCTGCCAAATTGCGGGTTGCCCAGGCCCCAGATATCGCGGGTGAAAATATCCGCCTTGAACGCCACGGCGGCGATCACGATAAACATCAGCAACGGCACGATCTTCGCCACGGTGGTGATCTGGTTGATGAACGCCGCCTCCTTGATGCCGCGCAGCACCAGAAAATGCACGGCCCACAGCAGCAGCGAGGCGCAGCCGATGGCGACTGGTGTATTGCCTTGGCCGAATACCGGGAAAAAGTAGCCGAGGGTGCTGAACAGCAACACGAAGTAACCGACGTTGCCCATCCACGCACTGATCCAATAACCCCAGGCCGACGAAAACCCCATGTAGTCACCGAACCCGGCCTTGGCATAGGCGTACACGCCGGAATCCAGTTCGGGTTTGCGATTGGCCAGGGTCTGGAACACAAACGCCAGGGTGAGCATGCCGACGGCGGTGATTGCCCAGCCGATCAGCACCGCGCCCACTTCGGCGCGTGCGGCCATGTTCTGCGGCAGTGAGAAAATCCCGCCGCCGATCATCGAACCCACCACCAGGGCAATCAACGCGCTGAGACGCAGTTTCTCGGCCGGTTGGGACATGAAAACTCCTGAAATAAAATAGTTTGAGATAACACGCGTGCACTCAACTAATTAACTCAGCGAGTGTAGCGTTTATTAAAGACCGCGATAAAACCGCCACGCTCATAACGCAATGGCATGACAATTTATAAAGTTTAGGCTTATTTAGAATTTAAATAGAGCAGGCACTTTGCCAGTTTGTGCAGCTCTAGACACTTAATTGAGAAAAGTTTGCACATTCTGCAAAACGGGCTAGCGTCAAACGTCCATACCTCGGACTAAATGATTAATCAAAACGCAGGAGCCGCTCTGGACAGCGCCTTTGCGGGGCAAACTATTGCCTCGGGATTTTACCCCTAAGTCATTAATTCACAATGGAATGTGCCAATGAAGTGATCTGAGTCAGCTGTTTGATTAGCGCACGGAATTATTCTGTGGTCTCTCTTCTCCTGCATTGGAGTCATGCAATGTCTGAAACTCCCGGAAAACTTCGACTCGGCGCACTGGTTGCGCTGGTCGTGGGCTCAATGATTGGTGGCGGGATCTTCTCACTGCCGCAAAACATGGCCGCCAGCGCCGATGTCGGCGCGGTGTTGATCGGCTGGGTCATTACCGCCATCGGCATGCTCACCCTCGCTTTCGTGTTCCAGACCCTGGCCAACCGCAAGCCTGACCTCGACGGCGGCGTGTACGCCTACGCCAAGGCCGGATTCGGCGACTACATGGGCTTCTCATCGGCGTGGGGTTACTGGATCAGCGCCTGGCTGGGCAACGTCGGATACTTCGTGTTGCTGTTCAGCACCCTCGGTTACTTCTTCCCCATCTTCGGCGAAGGCAACACGCCAGCGGCGGTAATCGGCGCCTCGGTGCTGCTGTGGGCCGTGCATTTTCTGGTACTGCGCGGGATCAAGGAAGCAGCCTTCATCAACCTGGTGACCACCGTCGCCAAAGTGGTGCCGCTGGTGCTGTTTGTATTGATCGCGCTGTTCGCGTTCAAGCTGGACATTTTCACCGCCGATATCTGGGGCGTGAAAAACCCCGACCTGGGCAGCGTGATGAACCAGGTGCGCAACATGATGCTGGTCACCGTGTGGGTGTTTATCGGCATCGAAGGCGCGAGCATCTTCTCGTCCCGTGCAGAAAAACGCAGCGACGTCGGCAAGGCCACCGTGATCGGTTTTATCACCGTGCTGCTGTTTCTGATGCTGGTGAACGTGCTGTCCCTGGGCATCATGACCCAACCGGAACTGGCCAAACTGCAGAACCCTTCGATGGCTGCCGTGCTGGAGCATGTGGTGGGCCACTGGGGCGCGGTGTTGATCAGCGTCGGCTTGATCATCTCGCTGTTGGGTGCGCTGCTGTCATGGGTGCTGCTGTGTGCGGAGATCATGTTCGCCGCCGCCAAGGACCACACCATGCCGGAGTTCCTGCGTAAGGAAAACGCCAACCACGTGCCGGTCAATGCCCTGTGGCTGACCAATGCGATGGTGCAGGTATTCCTGGTCATCACGCTGTTCTCGGCCAGCACTTACCTGTCGCTGATCTACCTCGCCACCTCGATGATCCTGGTGCCTTACCTGTGGTCGGCGGCGTATGCGCTGCTGCTGGCGGTGCGCGGCGAGACCTACGAAAACGCCCTGCGCGAGCGCAAGAAAGACCTGTTCATCGGCGCCATCGCCCTGATCTACGCGGTCTGGCTGCTCTACG
The DNA here is from genome assembly GCF_030263855.1 of Pseudomonas sp. ChxA. NCBI lineage: Bacteria > Pseudomonadati > Pseudomonadota > Gammaproteobacteria > Pseudomonadales > Pseudomonadaceae > Pseudomonas > Pseudomonas sp. ChxA. The sequence goes on along the minus strand of NZ_JARPMK010000001.1, from coordinate 1,513,499 downwards.
CCGGCGGCACCAAATACCTGCTGCTGTCCGCCCTGCTCTATGCACCCGGCGCAATCCTGTTCGCCAAGGCCAAGCATGAACTGGGCAAACCGATTTTCACCAACGTTGAGAAGCTGATTTTTGCCGCAGTTGTCATTGGCGCCCTGGTGGCTGCCTATGGCCTCTACGACGGCTTCCTGACTCTGTAATTCTGACTGGAGGATCTGTAATGACCACGGAAAAAGTGAAGTACGGCGTACATTCCGAAGCCGGCAAACTGCGCAAAGTCATGGTGTGTTCCCCAGGTTTGGCCCACCAGCGGCTGACCCCCAACAACTGCGACGAACTGCTGTTCGATGACGTGTTGTGGGTGGCCCAGGCCAAGCGCGACCACTTCGACTTCGTGACCAAGATGCGCGAGCGGGACATTGATGTGCTGGAAATGCACAACCTGCTGACCGATATCGTCGCCATCCCCGAAGCGCTGGACTGGATCCTGGAACGCAAGATCACCGCCAACACCGTTGGCCTGGGCCTGGTCGCTGAAGTCGGCTCGTGGCTGCGCAGCCTGGAGCCGCGCAAAATCAGCGAGTACCTGATTGGCGGCGTGTCGGCCGATGACCTGCCGAGCAGCTTCGGTGGCAAGACCATCGAGATGTTCCGCGACTTCCTCGGCCACTCAAGCTTCATCCTGCCGCCGCTGCCGAACACCCAGTTCACCCGCGACACCACCTGCTGGATCTACGGCGGCGTGACGCTCAACCCGATGTACTGGCCGGCGCGACGTCAGGAAACCCTGTTGGCCAGCGCCATCTACAAATTCCACCCCGAGTTCACCAACGCCGACTTCCAGATCTGGTACGGCGACCCCGACCAGGAACACGGGGCCGCCACACTCGAAGGCGGCGACGTGATGCCGATTGGCAATGGCGTAGTGTTGATCGGCATGGGTGAGCGCTCTTCGCACCAGGCCATTGGCCAACTGGCGCGCAACCTGTTCAAGAACAAAGCCGTGGAACGCGTGATCGTCGCCGGCCTGCCGAAATCCCGCGCGGCGATGCACCTGGATACGGTGTTCAGCTTCTGCGACCGCGACCTGGTGACCATCTTCCCCGAAGTGGTCAACCAGATCGTGCCCTTCACCCTGCGCCCGGATGAAAGCAAGCCGCACGGCATCGACATCCAGCGCGAGAAAACCAACTTCCTCGAAACCGTGGCCGCAGCCCTCAACCTCAAAGCACTGCGTGTGGTCGAGACCGGCGGCAACAGCTTCGCTGCCGAACGCGAGCAATGGGATGACGGCAACAACGTGGTGGCCGTGGAGCCCGGCGTGGTGATCGGCTACGACCGCAACACCTACACCAACACCTTGCTGCGCAAGGCCGGTGTGGAAGTCATCACCATCAGCGCCGGTGAACTGGGCCGAGGCCGTGGCGGCGGCCACTGCATGACCTGCCCGATCATCCGCGACCCCATCGACTATTAATTTTTTGGCCTTGGCCGCTGCTTATCCAGCAGCGGCCAGGGGGATAACCGAAACCTAAGGAGATCCATCATGGCTTTCAACATGCGCAACCGCAGCCTGCTGTCGCTGATGCACCACACCACCCGCGAGCTGCACTACCTGCTGGACCTGTCCCGCGACCTCAAACGCGCCAAGTACACCGGCACCGAGCGTCCGCACCTGCAGGGCAAGAACATCGCGCTGATCTTCGAAAAAACCTCGACTCGCACCCGTTGCGCGTTCGAAGTGGCGGCCCATGACCAAGGCGCCCACGTCACCTACATTGACCCGGTGTCGTCGCAGATCGGCCACAAAGAAAGCATGAAAGACACCGCCCGCGTCTTGGGCCGCATGTTCGATGCCATCGAGTACCGTGGCTTTGAACAGGAAATCGTCGAAGAGCTGGCCAAGTTCGCTGGTGTGCCGGTATTCAACGGCCTCACCGCCGAATTCCACCCGACCCAAATGATCGCCGACACCCTGACCATGCGCGAGCACAGCGACAAGCCGCTGCATGACATCAGCTACGCGTACCTGGGCGACGCACGTTACAACATGGGCAACTCGTTGCTGATGATCGGCGCCAAACTGGGCATGGACGTGCGCATCGGCGCGCCGAAAGCGCTGTGGCCACACGAAGACTTCATCAAGCAGTGCCAGGCGTTTGCCGAAGAAAGCGGCGCGCGCATCACCATCACCGAAAACCCGAAAGAAGCCGTGAAAGGCGTGGACTTCATCCACACCGATATCTGGGTGTCGATGGGTGAGCCGGTGGAGGCATGGGACGAGCGTATCGAGCAACTGCTGCCGTACCAGGTCAACGCCAAAATGATGAAAGCCTCGGGCAACCCGCGTGTGAAATTCATGCACTGCCTGCCGGCATTCCATAACAGCGAGACCAAAGTGGGCAAGGACATCGCCGCGCGTTATCCGAACCTGGCCAATGGTGTGGAAGTGACTGAGGAAGTGTTCGAGTCGCCGGCCAACATCGCGTTTGAGCAGGCGGAAAACCGCATGCATACCATCAAGGCGATTCTGGTGTCGGCGCTGGCGGATATCTAACCCATCAAGCTGGTAATGCGCTCCCATGTGGGAGTCGGGCTTGCCCGCGATGGCGGTATACCTGATCCACCGCTATCGCAGGCAAGCCAGCTCCCACATGAACCGCGTTCCTTCAGCCACGCTTTTAGAAGGACATTTTTATGCGCATCGTCGTAGCCCTGGGCGGCAACGCCCTGCTCCGCCGTGGTGAACCCATGACGGCGGACAACCAACGCGCCAATATCCGCATCGCCACCGAACAAATCGCCAAAATCCACCCGGGCAACGAATTGGTGATCGCCCACGGCAATGGCCCGCAAGTCGGCCTGCTGTCGTTGCAGGCAGCGGCTTACACCCAGGTTTCGCCCTACCCGCTGGACGTGCTCGGCGCCGAGACCGAAGGCATGATCGGCTACATCATCGAACAGGAGCTGGGCAACCTGCTGGACTTCGAGGTGCCGTTCGCCACCTTGCTCACCCAAGTGGAAGTCGACGCCAAAGACCCGGCCTTCCAGAACCCGACCAAGCCCATCGGCCCGGTGTACTCCAAGGCCGAAGCCGAGAAACTTGCCGCTGAAAAAGGCTGGGCCATCGCGCCCGATGGCGACAAATACCGTCGTGTGGTGGCCAGCCCACGCCCCAAACGCATCTTTGAAATCCGCCCGATCAAATGGCTGCTGGAAAAACGCGCCATTGTGATCTGCGCCGGTGGTGGCGGCATCCCGACGATGTATGGCGACGACGGCAAGCTGCGCGGCATTGAAGCGGTGATCGACAAAGACCTGTGCTCATCCTTGCTGGCCTCGCAACTGGACGCCGATTTGCTGGTGATCGCCACCGACGTCAATGCGGCTTTTATCGACTTCGGCAAGCCGACCCAAAAGGCCATCGGCCAGGCCCATCCCGACGACATGGAGAAGCTCGGCTTCGCCGCCGGCTCCATGGGGCCGAAGGTGCAAGCCGCCTGCGAGTTCGCCCGCCAGACTGGCAAAACTGCCGTCATCGGTTCACTCTCGGACATCGAAGCCATCGTCCAGGGCAGCGCCGGCACGCGCATCAGCACGGCAAAACCTGGCATCACCTACCTGTGAAGTAGAGGAGAAACGCCTATGGCCACCTTTGAACCCGGTCACCTGCACATCGAACGCCACGCGCTCAACAAGGAGGACTACAGCTACAACCTGTGCATCGACTACGAGGTCAGCCAGGATCCAAAGGAAGGCAAGGGAATGCTCTTCAAGCTGCACGGCTCGGTGCAGGGCAAGGACCTCAAGGAGGAATTCTTTTTACCCAAGGACCAGGCCTTCGACTTTGCCCGGCATGCGATGAACATCGCGCAGAAATATGGAATGCCGAAGGTTGCGACGCTTAACGGCCAGATGCATAAGCAATACGACTTGATGTTTGAAGATGTACGGCATCAGCTGGATGTGAAGCCTGGCGATCCGGTCAAGCCCGAGCACCTGGAGTAACAACCCCGTAAGTCCAATGTGGGAGCTGGCTTGTGTGGGAGCTGGCTTGCCTGCGATGCGGTCACCTCGGTGTATCAGGTAGACCACGGTGATGCTATCGCAGGCAAGCCAGCTCCCACATTTTGATCTCCCTGCGCTCCAAGGCATACTTGCCGCCTCCAGTTCCCCAGAATTGCTAGCCCCATGCGTATCCACGTCAGCTTCATCGACCGCGTCGGCATTACCCAGGAAGTCCTGGCCTTGCTCGGTGGGCGCAATCTCAACCTGGATGCGGTGGAAATGGTGCCGCCCAACGTGTACATCGACGCGCCGACCCTGAGCGCCGAGGTGCTCGAAGAGCTGCGCGATGCGCTGTTCAGCGTGCACGGTGTGCAGGCTGTCACCGTGGTGGATATCCTCCCCGGCCAACGCCGCCACCTGCAACTTGACGCGCTGCTGGCGGCCATGACCGACCCGGTGCTGGCCCTGGACAGCGCGGGCAAGATCCTGCTGGCCAACCCGGCGCTGATCGCGCTGTATGGCCGCGAACCGGCGGGTGAAAGCATCAGCGCGTTGTTCAACGACCCGGCGCTGCTGGAGACTTTGCTCGAACAGGGCTTTCGTTTGCCGTTGCGCGAGATCAGCGTCAACGGCCAGACCTTTTTGCTCGACGCCACACCGATCACCGACGCCGGCGCCTTGCTGACGCTGTACCAGCCCAACCGCATCGGCGAGCAACTGTCGGCGCTGCATCACGACCATGCCGAAGGGTTTGATGCGCTGCTGGGCGAGTCCCCGGTGATCCGCACCCTCAAGGCGCGGGCGCAACGGGTGGCGGCGCTGGATGCGCCGCTGTTGATCCAGGGCGAAACCGGCACCGGCAAAGAGCTGGTCGCGCGTGCCTGCCATGCCATCAGCGCGCGGCACAGTGCACCGTTTTTGGCCTTGAACTGTGCGGCGTTGCCGGAGAACCTGGCCGAAAGTGAATTGTTCGGTTATGCGCCTGGCGCCTTTACCGGCGCACAGCGTGGCGGCAAGCCGGGGCTGATGGAGTTGGCCAACCAGGGCACGGTGTTCCTTGATGAGATCGGTGAGATGTCGCCGTATTTGCAGGCCAAGCTGCTGCGGTTTCTCAACGACGGCAGCTTTCGCCGGGTGGGCGGCGACCGCGAAGTGAAGGTCAATGTGCGCATCCTCAGCGCCACCCATCGCGACCTGGAAAAAATGGTCAGCGAAGGCACCTTCCGCGAAGACCTGTTTTACCGCCTTAATGTGCTCAACGTCGAAGTGCCGCCACTGCGCGAGCGCGGCCAGGACATTCTGCTGCTGGCCCGCTACTTCATGCAGCAGGCCTGTGCGCAGATCCAGCGCCCGGTGTGCCGCCTGGCGCCCGGCACTTACCCGGCGCTGCTCGGCAACCGCTGGCCGGGCAATGTGCGCCAGTTGCAGAACGTGATCTTCCGCGCCGCCGCCATCTGCGAAAGCAGCTTGGTGGACATTGGCGACCTCGACATCGCCGGCACCTCGGTGGCGCGCCAGAACGACGGCGAAGTCGACAGCCTGGAACAGGCGGTGGAAGACTTCGAGCGCAACCTGCTGGAAACCCTCTACGCCAGTTACCCCTCGACCCGCCAACTGGCGAGCCGCTTGCAGACATCCCATACGGCAATTGCCCATCGCCTGCGCAAGTACGGCATTCCCAATAAGCCCTGACTAAACACTATCAACCTGTGGGAGCTGGCTTGTGTGGGAGCTGGCTTGCCTGCGATAGCATCACCCTGGTTTGGCTGAAAGACCGAGGTGCCTGCATCGCAGGCAAGCCAGCTTCCACACAAGCCCGTTCCCATATGGAAGGCGTCCAGATTTTGGTCTGAGAACGACATCCAGTGTACTGAAAGCGCTACAGCGTAACGATATCGCTACAACCCTGTTTTTTACGCGCCATGCAAGGCTTTGATCCACATAGGCTTTTTTTGGTGTGCCTGAGTGTAGCGAAATCGCTACAGCTGAAAATCATATCATCATAACCAAAATAACTAAGCCTTTGATTTATAAAGATTTAATAACATTGGCCGCGATATTGCTAAGTAACTCCTCATTATTCCAATCCCGTCCACCAGACGAATCTGGCCCTGAGGAGTTTCCATGAGCGAGTTGCGTTTCACTGAAGATCACGAATGGCTGCGCGCCGAAGCCGATGGCAGCGTCACCGTGGGTATCACCGCTTTCGCGCAGAATGCGCTGGGTGATGTGGTTTTCGTGCAACTGCCGGAGTTGCAGGCTTACGACAAGGGCGCCGAAGCCTCCACCGTGGAGTCGGTCAAGGCGGCCAGCGGCGTGTACATGCCGCTGACCGGTGAAGTGCTGGAAGTGAACGACAAGCTGAGCGACAGCCCGGAACTGGTTAACGAAGACCCGATGGGCGAAGGCTGGTTCTTCCGCTTTAAACCCGCCGACGCCGATGCAGTGGCTAAGCTGTTGGATCAGGATGCGTACGACCGCCTGATCAAAGCCAACGCTGAAGCCTGAGGAGCGCGCCATGACCATCAATCTCAGCACCGCCAACGAATTCATCGCCCGCCACATCGGCCCGCGCCAGGAAGATGAGCAGCACATGCTCGCAAGCTTAGGCTTTGATTCCCTCGTAGCTCTCAGCGCCAGCGTGATCCCGGAAAGCATCAAGGGCACCAGCGTGCTCGGCCTGGAAGACGGCCTGAGCGAAGCCCAGGCCCTGGCCAAGATCAAGGCCATCGCCGGCAAGAACCAGCTGTTCAAGACTTACATCGGCCAGGGCTACTACAACTGCCACACGCCGTCGCCGATCCTGCGCAACCTGCTGGAAAACCCGGCCTGGTACACCGCCTACACCCCGTATCAACCCGAAATTTCCCAAGGCCGCCTGGAAGCGCTGCTGAATTTCCAGACCCTGATCAGCGACCTCACCGGCCTGCCCATCGCCAACGCGTCCTTGCTCGACGAAGCCACCGCCGCCGCCGAAGCCATGACCTTCTGCAAGCGCCTGAGCAAGAACAAGGGCAGCAATGCCTTCTTCGCCTCGATCCACAGCCACCCGCAAACCCTCGACGTGCTGCGCACCCGCGCCGAGCCGCTGGGCATCGACGTGGTGGTGGGCGATGAGCGTGAACTGACCGACGTCAGCGCGTTCTTCGGCGCCCTGCTGCAATACCCCGCCAGCAACGGTGACGTGTTTGATTACCGCGAACTGACCGAGCGTTTCCACGCCGCCAACGCACTGGTGGCCGTGGCCGCCGACCTGCTGGCCCTGACCCTGCTGACCCCGCCGGGTGAGTTCGGCGCCGACGTGGCCATCGGCAGCGCGCAACGCTTCGGCGTACCGCTGGGCTTTGGTGGCCCGCACGCGGCGTACTTCTCCACCAAGGATGCGTTCAAGCGCGATATGCCGGGCCGTCTGGTCGGTGTGTCGGTCGACCGTTTCGGCAAGCCGGCCCTGCGCCTGGCCATGCAGACCCGCGAGCAACATATCCGTCGCGAGAAAGCCACCAGCAACATCTGCACCGCGCAGGTCCTGTTGGCCAACATTGCCAGCATGTACGCCGTGTACCACGGCCCTAAAGGCCTGACCCAGATCGCCCAGCGCATTCACCAACTGACCGCGATCCTGGCCAAAGGCTTGACCGCCCTGGGCCTTAAGGTTGAGCAGGCAAACTTCTTCGACACGATCACCCTCAACACGGGCGCCAACACCGCCGCCCTGCACGACAAGGCCCGCGCCCAGCGCATCAACCTGCGTGTAGTCGATGCCGAGCGCGTTGGCCTGTCGGTCGACGAAACCACCACCCAGGCCGATATCGAAGCCCTGTGGGCGATCTTCGCCGACGGCCAGGCACTGCCGGCCTTTGCTGCGACTGAAAGCACCTTGCCCGCCGCGCTGCTGCGCCAGTCGCCGATCCTCAGCCACCCGGTGTTCAACCGTTACCACTCCGAAACCGAGCTGATGCGCTACCTGCGCAAGCTGGCCGACAAGGACCTGGCGCTGGACCGCACCATGATCCCGCTGGGTTCGTGCACCATGAAACTCAACGCCGCCAGCGAAATGATCCCGGTGACCTGGGCCGAATTCGGTGCCCTGCACCCGTTCGCACCGGCCGCACAAAGCGCCGGCTACCTGGAGCTGACCTCTGACCTGGAAGCCATGCTCTGCGCGGCCACCGGTTACGACGCGATCTCGCTGCAACCGAACGCCGGTTCCCAAGGTGAATACGCAGGCCTGCTGGCCATCCGTGCTTACCACCAGAGCCGTGGTGAAGAACGCCGCGACATCTGCCTGATCCCATCGTCGGCCCACGGCACAAACCCTGCGACCGCCAACATGGCCGGTATGCGCGTGGTGGTCACCGCCTGCGATGCACGCGGCAACGTCGACATCGAAGACTTGCGCGCCAAGGCCATCGAGCACCGCGAGCACCTCGCTGCGCTGATGATCACCTACCCGTCCACCCACGGCGTGTTCGAAGAAGGCATCCGCGAAATCTGCGCGATCATTCATGACAACGGCGGCCAGGTGTACATCGACGGCGCCAACATGAACGCGATGGTCGGCCTGTGCGCACCGGGCAAGTTCGGTGGCGACGTTTCCCACCTGAACCTGCACAAAACCTTCTGCATCCCGCACGGCGGTGGCGGCCCGGGCGTTGGCCCGATTGGGGTTAAATCCCACCTCACGCCATTCCTGCCAGGCCACGCGGCCATGGAGCGCAAGGAAGGCGCAGTGTGCGCGGCGCCATTTGGCAGCGCGAGCATTTTGCCGATCACCTGGATGTACATCAGCATGATGGGCGGCGCGGGCCTCAAGCGCGCCTCGCAGTTGGCGATCCTGAACGCCAACTATATTTCCCGTCGCCTCGAAGAGCATTACCCAGTGCTCTACACCGGCAGCAACGGCCTGGTGGCGCACGAATGCATCCTCGACCTGCGGCCATTGAAAGACAGCAGCGGCATCAGCGTGGATGACGTGGCCAAGCGGCTGATCGACTTTGGTTTCCATGCGCCGACCATGTCGTTCCCGGTGGCGGGCACCTTGATGATCGAGCCGACCGAAAGCGAATCCAAGGAAGAACTGGACCGCTTCTGTGACGCCATGATTGCCATCCGCGAGGAAATTCGCGCAGTCGAAAACGGCACCTTGGACAAGGACGACAACCCACTGAAAAACGCCCCGCACACGGCGGCTGAAATCGTCGGTGAATGGAGCCACCCATACAGCCGTGAACAGGCGGTGTACCCGGTTGCGTCGTTGATCGAAGGCAAGTACTGGCCGCCGGTTGGCCGCGTCGACAACGTGTTTGGCGACCGCAACCTGGTGTGCGCGTGCCCGTCGATCGAGAGCTACGCGTAACCTGACTGAACTCGGTCCATGTGGGAGATGGCTTTTGTGGGAGCTGGCTTGCCTGCGATGCAGGCACCTCGGTCTATCAGGTAGACCAGGGTGATGCTATCGCAGGCAAGCCAGCTCCCACATGGATCTCTTCCACAGTCAGGCCGAGTACATCCAGAAAATAATAAGAAACCGGAGAACAACCATGTCCCTTAGCGTGTTCGACCTGTTCAAGATTGGCATTGGCCCCTCCAGCTCCCACACCGTCGGCCCGATGCGTGCGGCGGCTCGATTCGTCGAAGGCCTCAAACGTGACAACCTGCTGAGCGCCACCAGCGGTATCAAGGTGGAACTCTATGGTTCACTGGGCGCCACCGGCAAAGGTCACGGCAGCGATAAGGCCGTGTTGCTGGGCCTGGAAGGCGAACACCCGGACACCGTGAATACCGAAACCGTCGCCGCACGCCTTGCGCAAATGCGCGGGGACGGTCGCTTGAACCTGCTCGGCGAACACAGCATTGCGTTCAACGAGAAAGAACACCTGGCGATGATTCGCAAGCCTCTCGCCTACCATCCCAATGGCATGATTTTTCGTGCCTTCGACGCCGCCGGTATCCAGATCCGCAGCCGCGAGTATTACTCGGTCGGCGGTGGGTTTGTGGTGGATGAAGACGCTGCCGGCGCTGACCGGATTGTCGAAGACACCACGCCGCTGACCTTCCCTTTCAAACATGCCAAGGACTTGCTTGGCCATTGCGCCACTTACGGGTTGTCCATCAGCCAGGTGATGCTGACCAATGAAAGTGCCTGGCGCCCGGAGGCGGAGACTCGCGCCGGCTTGCTGAACATCTGGCAGGTGATGCAGGACTGCGTGGATGCCGGTTGTCGCAACGAAGGTATCTTGCCCGGCGGCTTGAAGGTCAAGCGCCGTGCGGCGGCGCTGCATCGGCAGCTGTGCAAGAACCCCGAATCGGCATTGCGCGACCCGTTGTCGGTGCTCGATTGGGTCAACCTGTATGCGCTGGCGGTCAACGAAGAAAACGCCAACGGCGGGCGCGTCGTCACCGCACCTACCAACGGTGCGGCCGGGATTGTGCCGGCGGTGCTGCATTACTACATGCGCTTTATCCCGGGCGCGAACGAGGACGGCGTGGTGCGCTTTCTGCTCACCGCCGCCGCCATCGGGATTTTGTACAAAGAAAACGCGTCAATTTCCGGCGCCGAAGTCGGCTGCCAGGGCGAGGTCGGCGTGGCCTGTTCCATGGCTGCCGGCGCTTTGTGCGAAGTGTTGGGCGGCAGCGTGTCCCAAGTGGAAAACGCCGCCGAGATCGGCATGGAACACAACCTCGGCCTGACCTGCGACCCGATTGGCGGGCTGGTGCAGGTGCCGTGCATCGAGCGTAATGCCATGGGCTCGGTCAAGGCGATCAATGCGGTGCGCATGGCCTTGCGCGGCGACGGGCAGCACTTCGTCTCGCTGGATAAAGTCATCCGCACCATGCGCCAGACCGGCGCCGATATGAAAAGCAAATACAAGGAAACCGCCCGTGGCGGTTTGGCCGTCAACATTATCGAGTGCTGACGCCCACCAGCGCGTCCGCACGTTTTTCAGGAGCTGAACATGTCCACCGAAACCCTGTTGAAAACCCCATTGCACGCGCTGCACATCGAGCTGGGCGCACGCATGGTGCCCTTCGCCGGCTACGACATGCCGGTGCAATACCCGCTGGGCGTAATGAAGGAACACCTGCACACCCGTGATCAAGCCGGGCTGTTCGACGTGTCCCACATGGGCCAGATCCGCCTGACCGGCGCGAATGCCGCCAAGGCCCTGGAAACCCTGGTGCCGGTCGACATCATCGACCTGCCAGTCGGCATGCAGCGCTACGCCATGTTCACCAATGACCAGGGCGGCATCCTCGACGACCTGATGGTGGCCAACCTGGGCAACGACGAACTGTTCCTGGTGGTCAACGCGGCCTGCAAGGACCAGGACCTGGCCCACCTGCGCAAACACATTGGCGAGCAGTGCAGTATCGAGCCGCTGTTCGAAGAGCGCGCCCTGCTGGCCCTGCAAGGCCCGGCAGCCGTGAAAGTGCTGGCGCGCCTGGCGCCGGAAGTGACCAAGATGACCTTCATGCAGTTCGCCACCCTGCGCTTGCTGGGCGTGGACTGCTACGTGAGCCGCTCGGGCTACACCGGTGAAGACGGTTTTGAGATTTCCGTACCGGCGGCCAATGCCGAGAGCCTGGCACGCAGCCTGCTGGCCGAAGCCGAAGTTCAAGCCATCGGCCTGGGCGCCCGCGATTCCCTGCGCCTGGAAGCTGGCCTGTGCCTCTACGGCCATGACATGAACACCGAGACCACGCCGATTGAAGCCAGCCTGCTGTGGGCGATCTCCAAGGCCCGTCGTGCCGATGGCGCACGTGCCGGTGGCTTCCCGGGCGCCGACCGCATCTTCACCCAGCAGCAAGCCGGTGTAAGCCGCAAGCGCGTGGGCCTGCTGCCACAGGAACGGACCCCGGTGCGTGAAGGTGCAGAAATCGTCGACGAACATGGCACGGTGATCGGCAGCGTGTGCAGCGGCGGGTTTGGCCCGACCTTGGGCGGCCCGCTGGCCATGGGTTACCTGGACAGCGCATTTGTCGCACTGGACACCGAAGTGTCTGCGTTGGTACGTGGGAAAAAGGTGCCACTACGTGTAAGTAAAATGCCATTTGTACCGCAACGTTACTACCGTGGCTGATTGACTGTTCCAATAAGTAACGCGGTTGCGTTAACGCGCACTAATTTGTAACGCAACCGCCATAAAATAGTGCATTGACGATAGTCTTTTTACTAGGCGCCAGCCTATAACAAGTGAGCAACGCTATCGAATATGTGGGATCCACTTTTAGTCAACGAAGTGTCATATGGCCGAGCAAAACCTGGGGGTTTGCGGGGCTTGTTTTTTCTGTATTAGTTGACGTAGAGTTTAGCCACTGTGTTTGCATGGGTCGCTTTGAACCTGGACCTGGGCAGTAGCCATAAGTTTGCTACAACCCGTTCGACGTCTCTTACTTTCCTGCAACCCAGCCCAGTACTCTTTCATGTGAAAGGGGCTGTCATTAATTTTTAGCGTCAAAGGAAAGAAGAAAATGGCTGATCGTCAGAGCGGTACCGTCAAGTGGTTTAACGACGAGAAAGGGTTTGGTTTTATCACTCCAGAAAGCGGTCCGGATCTGTTCGTGCATTTCCGCGCTATTCAAGGCAACGGCTTCAAGAGCCTGAAAGAAGGCCAGAAAGTCACCTTCCTTGCCGTGCAAGGCCAGAAAGGCATGCAGGCTGACGAAGTACAAGCAGAAGGCTGATCCTTACTGCGACAAAAAGCCCCTGATGGTGACATCAGGGGCTTTTTTATGTGCGTTTGCTCGTAAAATGGCTTTTTTCTCAAGAGAGACGGCCATGCCCAAACCTTTGTTGAGCCCCCAAGGCGAATTCCCCGCCGTTGGCCTGGGCCGTCGTCTGGCAGCGATGTTCTATGACTTCCTGTTATGCACCGCCCTGCTGATCGTCACCGCGTTTATCTACAAGCTGGTGTGGATGGCGTTTATCGGCGAAGCCAGGATGCGCACGCTCACCGAGTCCGGCGCGCTCGACGGCGACCCGCTGCTGTCGACGATTCTGTTTTTTGTACTGTTTGGTTTTTTCGCCAAGTTCTGGACCCATTCGGGGCAGACGTTGGGCATGCAGGTGTGGGGCGTGCGCGTACAGAACGCCGACGGCTCGCGCATCAGCCTGTGGCAGGCGCTGCTGCGGTTTGTGGTGGCGATTGCGTCGTGGTTGTGCGTGGGGCTGGGGTTTATCTGGTCGGTGTTTGATAAGCGCAAGCGTAGCTGGCATGACATCTACTCGGATACGCAGCTGGTGCGGATCCCGAAGCAGAAGAAGTAACCCAAGAGCACCGCAGTTACAGTGTGGGAGCTGGCTTGCCTGTGATGGCGGCCTATCAGTCAATATTGCTGTGACTGAACGACCGCTATCGCAGGCAAGCCAGCTCCCACATTTGTTATGTGTTCAACTCAGGCTCAGGCGTTGCCAGCCAGTTTGAGGCGCGCGGCCTGGGTGCGGATCCCGAAGCAGAAGAAGTAACCCAAGAGCACCGCAGTTACAGTGTGGGAGCTGGCTTGCCTGCGATGGCGGCCTATCAGTCAATATTGCTGTGACTGAAAGACCGCTATCGCAGGCAAGCCAGCTCCCACATTTGTTATGTGTTCAACTCAGGCTCAGGCGTTGCCAGCCAGTTTGAGGCGCGCGGCCTGGGTGAAGTCCAACATGCGCTTGAGCGGGCGCACGGCGTGCGGGATCACCGACGGCTCTACAAAAATCTCATTACTGCCCTCACGCAAACACTGCAGCGTGCGCTCCAGTGTGTTCATCGCCATCCACGGGCAGTGCGCGCAACTGCGGCAGGCCGCGCCGTTGCCGGCGGTCGGTGCCTCAACGAAGACTTTATCCGGGCACAGCTGCTGCATCTTGTAGAAGATGCCGCGATCGGTGGCCACGATAAAGGTCTTGTTCGGCAAACGCTGGGCTGCGGCAATCAGCTGGCTGGTGGAACCCACCGCATCTGCCAGCTCGATCACTGCCGTCGGCGATTCCGGGTGCACCAGGATCGCAGCGTCCGGGTACAGCGCCTTCATGTCTTCGAGTTGCTTGGACTTGAACTCTTCGTGGACGATGCACGCGCCGTCCCACAGCAACATATCCGCACCGGTCTGGCGCTGAATGTAAGTGCCCAGATGCTTGTCCGGCCCCCAGATAATCGTCTCGCCGTTGTCCATCAGGCTTTCGACGATTTCCAGCGCACAGCTGGAGGTAACCACCCAGTCGGCACGGGCTTTGACCGCCGCCGAGGTGTTGGCGTACACCACCACCGTGCGCTCCGGGTGCTGGTCGCAGAACGCCGAGAACTCATCCACCGGGCAGCCCAGGTCCAAAGAGCAAGTGGCTTCCAGGGTGGGCATGAGGATGCGTTTTTCGGGGGTAAGGATCTTGGCGGTCTCGCCCATGAAACGCACGCCGGCGACCAACACGGTCTTGGCCGGATGGGCAGCGCCAAAGCGGGCCATTTCCAGGGAGTCGGAGACGCAGCCGCCGGTTTCTTCAGCCAGGGCCTGAATCACCGGGTCGCAATAGAAGTGGGCCACCAGCACCGCGTCCTGAGCCTTGAGCTCGGCGGCAATGGCGCTGCGCAGGCTCGCCTCTTCATCGGCACTCAGCGCCTTGGGCTGCTTGGCGTCGAGGTGGGCTTGAACCAGTAGGCGTTCGGAAATTTGCGTCATGTTCGCAAGACCTGCAAGCGCAGTAAGCGCGAAAGTCGAGTGTACCACCGGCTCTGGAGCCCTTCGGGCGCCGCCGGACGAAGTGATTGTGTTCATCAAGCACGGGTAAAGCTGCGCAAGGCTACAGAATATCGAATCGATTCAAAAGCCTAATCTGGCATCCAGGCGCACGCCTGTCGGGCAAAAAAAACGGGAAGGCCCCGTGATGAGCCTTCCCGCTTTCATGGCGCGCAACCTCAGCGCATCAGTACAGCGGGATAGTCCTTTAGCAGCACCGAATCCTGCATGGCCGCCAGGGCGTCCTTCAAGGTTGATTGCTCCAGCGCGTCCTTGGACTTTTTAACCTCCTGGGCTGCGTGCTCCAGCAACGCCAGGTAGTCGCGTTTGGACGAGCCTTCTTTCGGCACCACCGTGTCTGACACCAACTGGGCCATCTCGTACTTCTGGGTCCGGGTGTTCTGCACCGCCGACTGCGACACAGAAGCACTCGCCAGTTGGCCATCCTTATAGGAGAAGCTCGCGGTGCTGCTGGCCTTGTCCTGCACTTGCACATACAGGTAGTTCTGCGATTCGCGGGTGCCATCCAACACCGGTGGCTCGCCACCGGTGAGGCTTTTGTGGAAGTTTGCCGACAGCACCGACTGCTGGTTCTGGGTCACGCTGCGGTCCGCGCTGCTGCGGCCATTGACCTGGGTCTTCTGCGACACGGTGTAGGAGAAGCTGTCGACTTCCGTAGGACGCATTGCGTTGGACGCACCGACGGCCTGCTTGATCGAAGCCTTGAAGTCCGCCAGCCCTGTCAGCAAACCTTTGTCGGTCGGGTTGTTGCTCAATGCATTCGTTGCGCCAGCGCCTTGGGGATAGTTGCTGTTCATGGCGCTGAACGCATCCTTGAACATCGCCATCAAATCAGCATTGGCACTACCGCGCTGTTGCACCCGGTCGAACTGGGCGAGGTAGGTTTTCATCGCCTTGGCCTGCTGTTTGGAGTCACCCAGGATTGCGCGGTTTTTCAGGTCCACAGACAGGTCGACGTCGCCGGCCGGGCCACTCATACGTGTGGTGCGGCTTTGGCTGTCGGCGTGGAACGCCAGGCTCATGTCCTCGCCCCCCTGGGTTTTGACTTTGGCGTTGAGGTCCACCGACGCCAACACGCTGGTGTCGAACTGGGTCAGTTTGCTCAGGTCGAGTTTCGGCGGTACGGCGGTCAACCCATCGACCGAAGCCTGGAACGCCGCCCCCAATTGGCCGACGGCTTTGAGTTCATCCGCGGTCAAATCGCCGCCGTCGACGGTGGCCTGCACGCCCAAGCCGTCTTTCTGACTGAACAGGCTGAACGTCACCGTCTTACCGCTGGCGGTCTTGATGCTGAGGCTGATTTGGTTGTCGGCCTTGCTGTGCAACACCGCCTGGTCGGCCTTGATCCCGCCCATATCACCGGCACGCTCTGCCGTGGTGTTGAGCACCGATTGTGAAATCCCCGCCCCGCCGCCCCCGGTGAACTGATCCACCAACGCAGCACCGAGGCCGCCGTAACGGCTAGCCGTGGAGATTGAACCGAAGCGTTGGCTGATCGCCTGGGTGACTGCGTCCTGATTATCGTTTTCCCAGGCCCACACGGTTTCGCGGCCGGGGAGCTGCCCGTTTTTGGAATAGAGATCGATAACGTCGGCCACGGGATTTCCGAGGCTGACCACGGAAGACGGCCGGGCCGGTGAGACGTCGAGGGTGTTCGCAAGCGCTGCCGGCGGTGAGGTCGTGGCGGCGCGAAGAATGAGGGGATTGGTCGCGATGATCGGCGTTAGTGTAGTCATGACAGTCCGTGTCCTAAAAGCTGATTAGCCTTCAATCTAACCAAGACACGCCGCGATTGACAGCATTGAGGTCAAAACTTACGGCAAAGGACCACGCCAAAAAAACGGCCCTTTGCCGTTATCCACAGGTCAGAAGCGGTAAGTCACCGAACCACCAAAACCATTGGCACTGTTTTCATACTTGGCGTCGTAGGTGAGCGCCAACTGTGGGTTGTTGTCACGCACCTTGATCGGCTCTTCCTTGAGGTAGGAATAGGCCACGTCGAAGGTCAGGTTGTCGACGGGCGTCCAGCCGGCACCCAGGCTGAAGACGGTGCGGTCGCCCGTCGGAATGCGCACCGAACGGTCGGTGTTGTTGGTGGGCGTCTGGTCCACCGAGAAACCGGTACGCAGCACCAGCTGCTTGTTGAGCTGGTACGACAGGCCGATCGCGTGAGACCAGGTGTCGTGCCAATGCTGCTCTTCGGTGATGGAACCCAGGCCGGCCAGCTCGGCAGTAATGTCCGACACACCGGAGTTGTTGACCGTGATCTTCTTCAACTGGCTCCAGCGCGTGTAGGTGCTGCCCACGTAGAGGGTCAAGGCGTCGGTCAGTTGGTGCGTGACCGAGAAGTCCACGGACGACGGCGTGGTGACGTTCAGCTTGGCGTCGTACTTCTGCGCCCCGCCGTCGAGCAAATCGGAGAGCACGCCCGAGGCGTTGGTATGGCCGCTCAGGTGATAGACCACTTGCGAGTGGTAAGTAACGCCGACGCGGGTACTGTCCAGGGCCTGCACCAGGATACCGGCGTTGAAGCCCATCGCGGTGTCGTCACCCTTGATCTTGACCGTCTCGGTGCCCAAGCCGAACGCCGGGACTTTGGAGTCCAGCTCGCCGGTGATTTTGTTGAAGGTCGGGCCGAAACCTACCGAGACCTTGTCGTTGAACGCATAGCTGACCGTCGGCTGCACGGTGAGGACCTGAACCTTGCTCTTGTTACCAAAGCCGTTGCCCTGGAAGCTGTGTTCATAGTCGGTCACCAGGCCAAACGGCGCGTAGACCCCCAGGCCAAAGGCCCAGTGTTCATCAATCGGCGTCACCAGATAACCCATCGGCACGGCAATGCCGGGGACCATGTCGCCTTTGTTGGTGCCTGGGTTGTCGGCGCCGCCTTGAGAGGAGCTGGCGTCCTTGATGTTGGTTTTGGCATCCAGGTAGGTCGCACCGATGCTGACTTCATTGTGCTTGATGCGCGACATGCCGGCCGGGTTGCCGAACACCGTGCTGGCGTCGTCGGCCGAGGAAGAACGCCCGGCGTAGCCTGTACCCATTGAGCTGATACTTTGCTCGTTGAGTGCGAAACCACCGGCGAGCAGTTGTGTGGAGGCGAGCGAAATGGAGAGCGCCAAGGCGCTTTTAAGAGTTTTGTTATTCATTATTAGGACTCGAATTATTGGGCAGCGCTGGGGAAACTACCAACGTTCGAGCGGAGCGTTTATGAAGAGTTTTTCATGCTCTGGATTGTCGGACAATCTCAGGATTTTCAAAGACTTTGCCCGATTTTCCGTGTCCTTTTATGACTTTTTAACCTGATCGTGACTGGTGAGTTTCACCCTTGCGCTTTACGGGCTCCAATACTTATTGGCCGTAGCGATAGTCGAAAACTCCGTCGCCCCGCCACTCGGTTCCTCGCCTAGGCTCGGCCAGAGTGGTTGAATCAAAAGCCAGATCAAGTGCGAAGCAAAAGCCTGTCTACCTGATGCAACGCGGTTTAAGTGTGGGAGCGGGCTTGCTCGCGAATGCGGTGTGTCAGAAACAGATGAATTGACTGACCCACCGTATTCGCGAGCAAGCCCGCTCCCACAGTTGATCGCATGCAGTTTTGAATATGAGGTCGGCTGCGGATTTGCAGGCATTGAAGAGCTGCTTTTCTTTGGGAGCTGCCTTTCTGTGGGAGCTGGCTTGCCTGCGATTCAGACACCTCGGTACATCAGGCACACAGAGTTGATGCCATCGCAGGCAAGCCAGCTCCCACCTTTGACCGAGTATGGCTCTGCTGTTGCTGTTGCTGTTGCTCTGGCCCTTACATCCTTTTCGATGACGAAGTCAGCGGTCTTTTGATCTGCGCTTGTGATCTTGATCTGAAATCGCCCCGTTAAACACGATGGCCGGAATTCGACAGTGATTTGGGGGGTAAACCGGCAGGGATGCCGGTTTAGCCGCGCTGGGCCAAGGATGGCCCATCGCGGCGGCCCCCCAAATCACTGTCGGATTGCGGGCATGCCGAGCCTAAGCGAGGCACCGAGTGTTGGGGCGAAGACTTTTTGGTTACTTTTGTGTCTTTACAAAAGTGACCCGCCGTAAGGGCGGAACCCTACTCAGCCGTTACCGCAGCAACGGATATACCCCCAGCGCCCCCACCCACAAATACCCCCCCATAAACACACCGATTAAGCGATTCCACTGCAACAATCAAAACCATCTCTCATCACATCGCCCACCCCAAAACCCAGCAAAACAAGGCTCACCCAGTAGCCGCCCATCATCCCGCACCAATTCCGTGCATTTATTTGCTGAATAACGCGTCATTCATCACGTTTTGTGTAATAAATCCTACAGCCGATGTAACAATCCGTTTAAACATGACTCAAGAGCGGCAAGTCACTGAGTCCACGGTCTGGCCCAGCGGCATGAATCATGTGTATTTCTACGTTAAGGATGTCGAGTGTCGAATCAGCCCTCAACCGCACGCTTGCGCCCAACCCGCACACTGGGCCTCGCCCTGCTCTGCCTCTGCACACTGCCAGTGGCCGCCGCCGACGGCCCACAACCCGGCCAGGAAGCCCTGCGCTTGCAGCAGCAACAGCAACGCGACCTGCAGCAATTGCAACTGGAACAACGCCAGCGGCAAATGCAACGAGGCAGCTTCGGCACACAACCGATTACGCCAGCCCTGCCGGCCGACATCAGCAAGGATGAGCGCTGCTGGCCGCTCAACGGCACACGCGTCGCCGGAGTCACACTGTTCAGCAAAACCGAACTGAACACACACATCAAACCCTACGTGGCCGCGTGCATGGGCGTCACCCAGATCAACCGCCTGCTGGCCGAGATCACTCGCCTGTACGTCGAGGCCGGTTATATCGCCAGCCGCCCGTACCTGATCAGCACCCCGGCCGCCGGGCAACCGCTGGATATCCATGTCGAAGAAGGCTACCTCGAAGCCATCGAACTGGCCGACCAAAGCTTGCCCGTGTCCCTGGCCGGCGCCTTCCCCGGGCTGCTCGGCAAGCCACTGAACCTGCGCGACCTGGAGCAAGGCCTGGACCAGCTCAACCGCCTGCGCTCGGTGGACCTCACCGCCGATATCGCCCCCGGCAGTGAACCGGGTGCCTCGCGCATCATCCTGCGTTCGCGCAGTAGCGCCTCACGTTGGGGGCTGGGCCTGGGGGTGGATAACCTTGGCAGCGCCGGCACCGGGCGTGATCGCAACGCCATCAGCCTGAGCCTGGACAGCCCGCTGCAGCTCAACGATTCACTCAACCTGAGTTTCAGCGACACGCTCAACCACGGCCCGCGTTACAGCCGCAGCAACAGCCTGTTTTATTCGATCCCCTACGGCTACTGGACCTACAGCCTGTTCGCCAGCCATGCCGAATACCGCTCTCCACTCAAGGTCAGCAGCACCACGCTGTACAACAGCGGCCGTACCGATCAGGTCAGCCTGCGCACCGACCGCGTGCTGTGGCGCGACCAAAGCCATCAACTCAGCGCCAACCTGCAACTGGCCTACAAGGACGTCGACAGCTACCTGCAAAAGGTCCGCTTGGGCATTCAGAGCCCAACGCTGAGCGTGGCCGAGGCCGGTTTGAATCTGTTCTGGCTCAACAGCGCGGTGTGGAACCTGGACGTCAATTACGCCCAGGGCCTGACCTGGTTCGGCGCTGATCGCGATGCAGACCAAGTGCAGAAAAACCTGCCCCAGGCGCAGTTTCACAAGTACCGCGCCAACCTCACTCAATGGCGCAACGGCCAATGGCGCACGCAACCCTGGCAGTGGCAGAGCCAGCTGTCTGCGCAATACAGCCCGGACCGCTTACCCGCCATTGAGCAACTGCTGGGCACCGACGATTCCGCTGTGCGTGGCTACCGCGAAAACAGTGCCTCGGGCGCCATCGGCGCGGTGTGGCGCAATACCTTGCGCCTGCCGCTCAACAGCGACCTGCCGGTAAAAATCACCCCGCGCCTGGGCCTGGACAACGGTTGGGTCAAGCGCGAACACGGCGCCCCAGGCCAACGCCTGAGCGGCGCGAGTGCCGGGCTCAACCTGAGCTGGAAGAACGTGCAGCTCGACGTCGATTATCAACGCAATTTGCACACGCCAACCGGCTTTGGCCCGGAGCCGCAGGTCTGGCTGACACGTCTTAGCTTGCAGATTTAAACCAACACCCGATTAGCCTGAAACAACCGCCGTACCTGACCACCCCAGTAGCGTTGCAACGAACAACGCACGAGGCGGCTCAGCCAACACAGAGCGAACTTACTTATGCCGACTGACACCCACACGTTTCACCTTTCACCCCAGGGCAAACTGCGCTGGGCCATCGCCAGCCTGTTCCTGCTGCCGCAGTTGGTACTGGCCGCCGGCATCACCGTGGTCGAAGGGCCTGGCGGTATACCGCAATTGCAAAACCAGCAAGGCGTACCCATCGTCAATATCGTCGCGCCGAATGCGGGCGGCCTGTCCCATAACCAGTTCCTGGACTACAACGTCGACCGCCAGGGCGTAGTGCTGAACAACGCCCTGCAGGCCGGCCAGTCGCAACTCGCCGGGCAACTGGCGGCGAACCCGCAGTTCCAGGGCCAGGCGGCGAGCGTGATCCTCAACGAAGTGATCAGCCGCAACGCCTCGACCTTAAACGGCGCCCAGGAGATTTTCGGCAAGGCGGCCGATTATGTGTTGGCCAACCCCAACGGTATTTCGGTGAATGGCGGCAGTTTCATCAACACGCCGAACGCCAACCTGGTAGTGGGCCGCCCCGAACTCAATGACGGCAAGCTGCAAGCCTTGAACACCCGCGACGCAAGCGGTCAATTGACGGTACACGGCCAGGGCCTGCAAAACCGCGAAGGCTCGATCAACCTGATCGCGCCGCGCATCGACAGCGACGGACGCTTGAGTGCCCGCGATCAGTTGAACCTCACCGCAGGCCGCAACCAGGTCGACTTCGCCAGTGGGCAAGTGCGCCAGGTCGACCCGGCCAGCAAGACCCAGGACCAGCGCATCGACGCCAGCCTGTTCGGCGCGATGCAGGCTGGGCGCATCAATATCATTAGCACCGCCGAAGGGGCTGGCGTGCGCGTAGGCGCCGTGCAAGTGGAAGGTCGTGACGGGGTCAACGTCAGCTCGGCCGGCGACCTCGACATCAGCGGCCAGGTCCACGCCAACAGCCTGGAAGCCACCCGCGCCGGCGTGCAAAGCCAGCACGACGATGTGGATTTGCACAGCGCCAAGGACTTGAACCTGGCCGCCACCGACGTCAACGGGCGCAACGTCAAGCTCGACGCCGGTCGCAACCTGACCCTCAGCAGCCTGGAAAGCCGCAAGCTCCAGGAAAAACGTGAACAGTGGAACAACAGCAACTTCCTGTTCACCTATGAAACCTACGACCGCACCACCACCGAGAACGATTCGCGCCAGCACGGTAACAAGGTCGTTGCGCAACAGGATGCAACGCTGTCTTCCGGCGCCAAGGCCCAGATCAAGGCTAGCCAAATCGAAGCGGGCAATGCCTTACGTGTCAACAGCGGCGCCGACCTGCAGGTGAACGCCGCCACCGAAACCCATGAAACCCGCGATCAGGGCAACCATCGCAAACATCTGTGGAAAGCCAACTGGGACAAGTCCAGCAGTGAACAACGCAGCATCACCAGCAGCCTCAAGGCTGGCAAAACCCTTGAGCTGACCAGCCAGCAGAAACTGCAGTTGCAGGGCGCCGAACTGAAAACACCCGGCGATATTCAATTGGCCGGCCGCCAAGTGGAGATCAGCAGCGCCAGCCGCACCCAGCTTAGCCGCGACAACGCTTACTCCGGCGACCTGACCGGCGGCAGCTTCTTTGGCAAGAGCGGCGACGGCGACAAAGGCAAAACCTTGAACACCGGCAGCAAGGTCAACGCCGACGGCAAACTGCTCGTCAAGGCCGACGACGTGCGCATCAGCGGCAGCCAGGCGCGCGGCGGCAAGCAGGCCAGTGTGATCAGCGACAAAGGCTCGCTGGTGATCGACGGCGTAAAAGACACATCCCACGACAATAGCTACAGCAACGACAGCAAGTTCTTTGGCATCTCCAAGGATGAAAGCCGCAAGAACCTCAAGGACAGCACCGTCGTGGCCAGCGACCTGCGCTCGGACAGCAACCTCAAGCTGCAAAGCGCCATGGACATTCAAGTCAGTGGCTCGAAGGTGTCGGCCGCAGGTCAATTGCAGGCAGACGCCAAGGGCGACATCAAGATTGCTTCGGCTGACAACACCACACACGACACCACTAGCACTCACACCCGTGGATTTGATGGCTATGCCAAGGAAAACGCCGAAGGCACCCGCCAGTACCGCGCTGGCGTGAGCTTTGCGGACCAGCAGCAAACCAGCAAGACCGACACCACCAAACAACAAGCTTCCAGCCTCAGCGGCGCCAGTGTGGCGGTCACGGCCGGTGGCAATGTGAGCATCAAGGGTTCCGACGTCCAAGCCACCCAGGGCGATGCAACCTTGAGCGGCAAAAACGTCGAGTTGCTGGCGACCGATAACAGCACGCGCAACACCACCGACAAGACCACCACCGGCGGTGGCGTGTACTACACCGGCGGTCTGGACAAGGCCGGCAACGGCGCACAGTTCAGCCATCAAAGCAGCCACGACAGCAGCAGCAAAACCACCGCGCAAACCAGCAACGTCGCAGCGGCCGGCAAACTGACCATCAACGCCGGCAACACCCTCACCAGCCAGGGCGCGCAGGTCAAGGCAGGCTCCGAATTGCAGGTCAACGCCGGCACCGTCGATAACCAGGCGGCGCATAACAGCCAGACCAGCACCCATAAGGAGAACGGCTGGACCGCCGATGTCGGCGCCAATGTCGAGTACAAAGGCATTACTCGGCCGATCGAAAAAGCCGTCGAAGGTGTGGCCCAGGCCAAATTCCATCAGCCCGGTTTGCTCGATGCCTTCGAGCAGCCAAATGTCGGGCTGGACGTGGAAGTCGGCCACACCAATAAGACCCGCACCCAGCAGGACACTACGGCGGTGGTCAGCCAGTTCAGTGGCGCCACGGTGCAGGTCGATGTCGTGGGTAAGTTGCAGGATGCAGGCACTCAGTACCGTGCCACCGATGGCGGGCTGAAGATCGATGCCGGCGAGCATATCGCCAGTGCCGCAGCCAACACCCACAGCAGCAGCGAACACAGCGTGGACGCCAAGGCGGGCGTGCGGGTCTACACCACCACCGGTGAAGACGTGAACGTGCGCGGTAGCGGCGCAGGCGGCAGCAGCGATGTGCGCGAATCCAGCAGCACGGCAGTGGTCGGCAGCTACGCGGGCACTCAAGGCGTGAATATCACGGCCAAGGGCGATGCGCGTTACGCGGGCAGCCAGTTCAACGGCGGCCAGGCGGGCGTCAACCTCAAGGCGGGCGGCGCGTTGGCGCTTGATCAGGCCAACGACACGCAAAGCACCTCCAGCAACAGCCTGCGCGGTAATGGTTCACTGACCGTGGGTACTGCACCGGGCACCAACGGCACCAACGTCAACCTCGGCGCCGGTGGGCAACTGGATAACAAGCAACTGGCCACCCAGGACAGCCAGGCGCGAGTGGCGACGCTTCAAGGCAGCGGGCCGATTCAGCTCAGCAGCGGCGCCGACATGACCCTGCA
The DNA here is from genome assembly GCF_030263855.1 of Pseudomonas sp. ChxA. Classification (NCBI taxonomy): domain Bacteria; kingdom Pseudomonadati; phylum Pseudomonadota; class Gammaproteobacteria; order Pseudomonadales; family Pseudomonadaceae; genus Pseudomonas; species Pseudomonas sp. ChxA. The sequence goes on along the minus strand of NZ_JARPMK010000001.1, from coordinate 1,489,121 downwards.
AGGCACGCAGATCGACAGCAGCGGTGATATCAGCCTCAACGCCGGCGGCAAGCTGGACCTGCAAGCGGCCACCAGCACGCATGTCAGCAATGGCAGCAACCTCGGCGGCGGCCTGAGCGTCGGTGCCGGCAAAACCAGCAGCGCCGACAGCAGCGGCAAGACCGGTAGCCTCAGCGCCAACTTCAACCTCGGCAAGGTGGCGGAAAACGATCAGGCCGTGGTCGTCGGGCAGTTGCACAGCAAGGGTAATGTGAGCCTCACCAGCGCCGATGATCTGCATTTGCAAGGTACGCAGATTGCCGCCAAAACGGTCACCCTCGATGCGCAAAACGGCGGCATCCTGCAAGAGTCGGCGCAATCCACCCAGGCTCACGACAGCTGGGGCGTAACCCTGGGCGCGGGTGGCAGCGGCGGTAAAACCAAGTTGGCCGACGCCGGTGAACACGACGTACCCAAGACCCAACTCGGCATCAATGCCCGCGCCAAGGTCGATGTGGACCACGTGCAAGGCACCACCCAGCACGACAGCCTGATCAAGGCCGATAGCGTGGCGATCAACAGTGCCGGTGATACCCATCTGGCGGGTGCGCGGATCGAGGCGGATCAGGTCAGCGGTAAAGTCGGCGGCGATCTTGTGGTCGAGAGCCGCAAAGACCAGGTCAGCAGCACCAAGGTCAATGTCGACGCCAAGCTTGACGTCGAAAAAAACCAACCCGGCGTGGTCAACAAGCTCGCCAAGACCACCGGGCCGCTCAAGGACAAAGTGCAAGCCAAGGCCGAGGGCGCGTTCGACAAGCATCGGGAGAAGTTGGAGAACGTCGTCGACAAGGGCACAGAGCACCTCGCTTCGGCCAAGGACAGCGTGGTCAACGCCAAGGAGCGCCTGGGCGAAAAGCTCAGCCGCAGTGGCAGCTATGACGTAAATCCTGAACCCCGTGGCGCCATCGGCACCCGCGTAGACCAGGCCAAGACCTACCTCGCGGACAAGAAAGATGCACTGGGCACACGCTTGTCCAGCTTCAAGGACAAAGTCTGGCCAAAAACCAGCGACAGCTACACCGTCAGCGGCAAGGACACCACTGGCAGCAAGGTGGCTGATACCGCGCAAAACGTACTGTTCGGTGATAAGAGCGGCAACACCAGCTACACGCCGACACTGAACCTGGACGTCAGCCATGTGGTGAAAGACAGCGTGACTGAGGCCTCGGGCATTCGTGGTACTCAGGGCGTAAACCTCGAGGTGGCTGGCGACACTCGGCTGACCGGCGCGCGGATCAGCGCCGAAAGCGGCAAGGTCGAGTTGGGCGGCTCCAAGGTGACGGCAACCACGTTGGCGGGCAGCGACTATCGCGCCGATGTCGGGCTGAACCTGTCGAAATCGCCGGTCAACCTGGCGCTGGGCGCCAAGGACGAACTGACCCAGAAACAGGACGACGCCACACGTAAGGACCAGGCTTTCAACCTTGGGCCGCTGCGGGTTGGCGGGCACAGTGATAGCCAGGAATTACAGGCGGGGATTGATCAAAAAGGCAGCTAAGTAGCAACGCTTGGGTGGCAGCGGCCAGGCTCGCTGCCACCCAGGCAAACATTTCTAAATGTTTCTTCATAAAGCCAAACCGTCATTAAACAGCAACATATCAGGAATTAAATCGTCACGTCTTAGACAGGTGGGCCTACCCACTTACCCCTTCCCTTGAGGTGTTGTCGTGATGTTGCCGACTAAAAAAAGTCTGTCTGTTTTGTTGAGCGCCCTGTGCCTGAGCGGTATGGCCCACGCCACCGACGTTACCGGTGCCGGCTCCAGCTTCGTCTACCCGGTGCTGTCCAAGTGGTCGCAGGACTACAGCAAGAATTCCAGCAACCGCATCAACTATCAGTCGATCGGTTCCGGCGGCGGCATCGCCCAGATCAAGGCAGCCACCGTTGACTTCGGCGCCTCCGACGCGCCACTGTCAGCCGACGATCTCAAAGCCGGCGGCCTGGGTCAGTTTCCCAGCGTGATCGGCGGCATCGTGCCGGTGATGAACGTCGAAGGCGTGGCCGCAGGCCAATTGAAACTCGACGGCGACACCCTGGCAAAAATCTTCCTCGGTGACGTCAAGGCCTGGAACGACCCAGCCATCGCCGCACTCAACCCTGGCGTGAAACTGCCAAGCGCGAACATCACCGTGGTGCACCGTTCGGACGGCTCCGGCACCTCGTATAACTTCACCAACTACCTGGCCAAAGTCAGCGACAGCTGGAAAACCAAGATTGGTTTCGGCACCACCGTGCCGTGGCCGGTCGGTGTGGGCGGCAAGGGCAACGAAGGCGTTTCGGCCTACGTGAAGCAGATCAAGAACTCGATCGGCTTTGTGGAATACGCCTACGCGCTGCAGAACAAAATGACCTTTGCCTCACTGAAGAACGCGTCCGGCAAGTTCGTCGAGCCTAACGCCAAGGCGTTCCAGGCCGCCGCCGACACCGCCGACTGGGCGAGTGCCAAAGACTTCAACCTGATCATGACCAACGCCCCAGGTGAAGGCGCATGGCCGATCACGGCCACCACCTGGATCATCATGTACAAGCAGCCCAAGAATGCCGAGCAGAGCCAGGCGGCGTTCAGTTTCTTCAAGTGGTCGCTGGAAAAAGGCCAGGAACAGGCTGCAGCCCTGGACTACGTCGCATTGCCGGGCTCCCTGGTGTCGCGAATCGAAGATTACTGGAAGTCTGACTTCGCCCACTGATTCGCCCTACGACCGCCTTCCTCGGCAACCGCGGAAGGCGGTGAGCACCTGATATGAACGACACGGTCCACACCCTGGTTATGACTACTCACGCGAGCGACACCGGGGGCGACCGCCGCGCCGCCCGCGATCAACGCCACGACCTGTGGTTCAAACGCTCGATGTTCGGCGCCGCCATGCTGGTACTGGCGCTGCTGGGCGCCATTGCCGCCTCGACCCTGTGGGGCGGCGGGCTGGCGTTCAAGACGTTTGGTTTCGGTTTCATCACCAGCACCGAGTGGGATGCGGTCAATAACCACTTTGGTGCCGTGGTGCCGATCTACGGCACCCTGGTCACCTCTTTTCTCGCCTTGCTGATTGCCGTCCCGGTGAGTTTCGGCATCGCGATTTTTCTGACTGAAGTTGCGCCACCCTGGCTGAAAATGCCGGTGGCCTCGGCGATTGAGCTGCTCGCCGGTATCCCATCGATCATCTATGGCATGTGGGGCCTGTTCGTGTTCGGGCCATTTATGGCCGAACATCTGTCGCCGTTGATCAATGATTACCTGGGCGCCCTGCCCTTTGTGGGCTCGCTGTTCCAGGGGCCGCCACTGGGGATCGGCATGCTCACCGCCGGGATCGTGCTGGCGGTGATGATCATGCCGTTTATCACCTCGGTGATGCATGAGGTGTTCCGCAGTGTGCCCACGCAGTTGAAAGAATCCGCTTACGCCTTGGGCAGCACGACGTGGGAAGTGGTATGGGACATTGTTCTGCCTTACACCCGCTCGGCGGTGGTCGGCGGCATCTTCCTCGGTTTGGGCCGCGCCCTCGGCGAAACCATGGCGGTGACCTTCGTATTGGGTAACGCGCAACAGTTTTCCGCCTCGTTGCTGATGCCCAGCAGTTCCATCGCGTCGGTGATCGCCAACGAGTTCAGCGAGGCTTACACCGACCTGCATCGCTCTGCGCTGATCGCCCTGGGCTTCCTGCTGTTTATCGTGACCTTCGTCGTGCTCGCGCTGGCGCGGCTGCTGCTGATGCGCTTGTCGCGCAAGGAAGGGTTATGAACGCCAACGAACGCCTGTATCGCAAACGCGCATTTAAAAATGGCGTGGCCATGCTCCTCAGTTGCGGCGCCACCGCCTTCGGCCTGCTGTGGCTGACGTGGATTCTGCTGACTACCATCATCAACGGCTTCCAGGCTCTGAACCTGCGCCTGTTTACCCAGATGACCCCACCACCCGGCACCGAAGGCGGCCTGGCCAACGCGTTTTATGGCAGCGCGTTGATGTCAGCTATCGCGCTGGTGATCGGTACGCCCATCGGGCTGATGGCCGGCATTTGGCTGGCAGAATTCGCACGCCACTCGCGCCTGGGGACTACGGTGCGTTTCATCAATGACATCCTGCTATCCGCCCCCTCGATTGTGCTGGGCTTGTTCATTTACACCGGGGTCATCCTGCCGCTGAACCTGCTGACCAATCATCAGGTCGGCTTCTCTGCCATCGCCGGTGCGCTGGCGCTGGCGCTGCTGGTGATTCCGGTGGTGGTGCGCACCACCGATGAAATGCTCCAACTGCAACCGTCCACCATGCGCGAGGCGGCCCTGGCACTCGGCGTGCCGCAGTGGAAACTGACGCTGCAAATCGTGCTGCGGGCGGCCAAGGCCGGCGTGGTCACCGGCATCCTGCTCGCCCTGGCCCGCATCACGGGCGAAACCGCGCCGCTGCTGTTCACCGCCTTCGGCAATCAGTTCTGGAGCAGCAACCTGCTCAAGCCGATCGCCAGCGTGCCCGTGGTTATTTTCCAGTACGCCATGAGCCCGTTCGACGACTGGCATGCACTCGCCTGGGCCGGTGCACTGGTCCTGACGTTGTTCGTGCTGGTACTCAGCCTGGCATCCCGCCTGATTCTTTTACGCAATAGGTCTCACTGATGGACGCCACTGGCATCGCTCCCGACAAAACCAAAATCCAGGTGCGTGGGTTGGAGTTCTTCTACAACAACCAACGCTCGCTCAAATCCATCAACATGGATATCCCGGAAAAGCGCATTACCGCCATCATCGGGCCTTCGGGCTGCGGCAAATCCACCATGCTGCGGGTGTTCAACCGCATCTACTCGATGTACCCCAAGCAGGAAGCGCGCGGCGAAGTGCTGCTCAACGGCGAAAACATCCTCGCCCCCGGCTACTCGATGAACCGCCTGCGCAGCCACGTGGGCATGGTGTTCCAGAAGCCGGTGCCGTTTCCCATGTCGATCTACGACAACATCGCCTACGCAGTGCGCCACCACGAAAAACTCTCGCGCCGCGAAATGAATGACCGCGTCGAACAAGCCCTGCGTGGCGGCGCGCTGTGGGATGAAGTCAAAGACAAACTCAACCAAAGCGCCCAGAGCCTCTCCGGTGGTCAGCAACAACGCTTGTGCATCGCCCGCACCATCGCGCTGCGCCCGCAAGTGCTGCTGCTGGACGAACCGACCTCGGCCCTCGACCCGATTTCCACCGGGCGTATCGAGCAGTTGATTACGGAATTGAAGGCGCAGTACACGGTGATCATCGTGACCCACAACATGCAGCAGGCCGCGCGGGTGTCGGACAGCACCGCGTTTATGTTCATGGGGGAATTGATTGAGCATGGCAAGACCGATCAGATCTTTACCACGCCGAAGATGAAGCAGACGGAGGACTACATTACCGGGCGGTTTGGCTGAGGCAGGACAAGGAGCCGTCTCTTGGAGGCGGCTTTTTATCAGCGCCAAATTGCAGGCAAAAAAAAACCCGGAAATCCTCACTTGCGTGGGCCTTCCGGATTTTCTAAACCGCCAAAAATGGTGGGTCGTGTGGGATTCGAACCTACGACCAATTGGTTAAAAGCCAACTGCTCTACCAACTGAGCTAACGACCCGCTGTGTGGTGGCGCGTATAATACTGATTTCTAAGGATTATTCAACACCTTATTTTAAATAAATCAGAAATAACGCGTTGGGTCCGCAATTGCGGCGTTTTTGAAGCCTTCTGCTCGCAGTCTGCAAGCGTCACATTTCCCACAGGCGCGGCCGGAATAGTCTGCCTGGTAGCAGGAAACAGTCAGCGCGTAATCGACGCCAAGTCCTACGCCAGCCTTCACGATGTCTGCCTTGCTCATGTTCTGCAGCGGCGCCTGAATGCTAAAGCCCTGCCCTTCTACACCGGCCTTGGTTGCCAGGTTGGCCATACGCTCAAATGCCTCAACGTACTCCGGACGGCAGTCCGGGTAGCCGTTGTAGTCGAGGGCATTAACACCGATGAAGATGTCGCGGGCTTTCAATACTTCGGCCCAGCCAAGCGCGAGGGACAGGAATACGGTGTTGCGCGCCGGCACGTAGGTCAACGGAATGCCTGCGCTGGGTGCCTCGGGCACATCGATACTGCTGTCAGTCAGGGCCGAGCCGCCGATGCCATTGAGGTTGAGGCCGATCACCTTGTGCTCGACCACGCCCAGCTCACGGGCGACACGCTCGGCGGCATTCAGCTCGGCGCGGTGGCGTTGGCCGTAGTCGAAGCTCAGGGTGTAACAGCTGTAGCCTTGGGCACGGACCATGGCCACCAGCGTGGCGGAATCGAGACCGCCAGAGAGCAGGATGACCGCACGCTTTTGCTCGGTCATGTCAGCGCCCCGGCTCGTCGTTCCACAGGTATTTGTGCAACTGCAATTGCAGGCGCACCGGCAGGTTGTCCGCCACCACCCAATCGGCCAGGTCGCGGGCATTGAGGTCATGGTGGCTCGGCGAGAACAGCACTTCGCCGGCGCGGCGGTCGAGGTTGTACTGGATCAGCTTGGAGGCCGCCCAATCATAGTCATCCCGCGAACAGATCACGAACTTGACCTGATCGTTGGCCGTCAGCAAGTCCATGTTGTCGTAGAGGTTGCGGTGCGCTTCCTTGGAACCTGGGGTCTTGAGGTCGACCACCCGGCTCACCCGCGCGTCGACCGCGGAGATGTCCAGGGCGCCGCTGGTTTCCAGTGACACCTCGTAACCGGCGTCACACAGCCGCTTGAGCAGCGGAATGGCATTGGGCTGGGCCAGGGGCTCACCACCGGTCACACAGACGTAGCGCGGCTTGAAGCCGGCAACCTGTTCGATGATGTCGTCGAGGGTGCGCACGGTACCGCCGCTGAAGGCGTAGGCGCTGTCACAGTATTGGCAACGCAACGGGCAGCCGGTCAGCCGCACAAATACGGTAGGCAGGCCAGCGGTGCGCGTTTCACCCTGTAACGAGTAAAAAACTTCGGTAATACGTAATGTGTCTTGCATAGTCGCCACGGGCGTAACAGCTAAACAGGCTGTCCGCCTCCGTCAGGCACTTCAAGGAACCCCGCCAACGCGTAGGCCCCAAAAAGCGTGTTTCATAAAAGGGCGTGGATTCTAACGAAAAAACCCGCGCCAGGCGCGGGTTTCTTCTAAACGGGGGGCATCGCTTACAAGCGCTGCAGATCCCGTTGGGCCAGCTGGGCTGCGGAGGTACCCGGATATTGGGCAACCACCTGTTGCAGAATGCCTTTGACCTTGTCGGTGTGACCCAGGCGGCGCTCTACATCAGCCAGTTTATACAGCGAGTCAGGCACCTTGGCATGCTTTGGGTAGAGCTGACTGACCTTGGCAAAGGCCTGGCCTGCCGCTTGCAAATCACCCTTTGCCAGGTTCACCTCACCCAGCCAGTACTGGGCATTGCCCGCGTATTGGCTGTTAGGGTATTTGCGCAGGAATGCGGTAAAGGCCTGGCTGGCCTTATCGAAGTCCTTGGCTTTGATCAGGTCGAAAGCTGCATCGTAATACAGCTTTTCCTTGGCCGGATCACCCGGTTCGCTGCTGGCGGCAGGCGCTTGGCTAGCCACCGCTGCGCCTGCTGCTGCACCACCGGCGGCGGCGCTTGGCGCACCACCGGCAGAAGAATTATCAGGAGTTGCGGCAGGTGTTACGCCGGCTCCAATACGTCGATCAAGATCCTGGTAACGCTCCAGGCCTTCTTGCTTCAGCTGGTTCACTTGGTTCTGCAAGATCTCAATGGTGCCTTGTTGCTGCGACAATTGATCCTGCATACGTTGCAGCTGGTTGAACAGTTCGCCCTGTGCCGAGGGAGCGGCAGTTGCCGGCCCCCCAGCATAGGCGCCGTTCGTGCCATAACCCGCTGGCGGATAACTGCTCCCGCTATTGTTATAGCCAGAGTTGCTATCTTCCACAGGAACCGCAGCCCACACCGCAAGCGGTGCGAGGCTGAGAGCCAATACAGTTAGAGCACGACGGCACGTTCGCATGACGAATTACTTACGCAGTTCGACGCGACGGTTTTGAGCCCAGGACTGCTCGTCGTGGCCAGTAGCAACTGGACGCTCTTTACCGTAGGAAACCAGTTCCAGTTGGCCTGGAGCAACACCTTGCAGTACCAGGTAGCGCTGAACGGCTTTCGCACGACGCTCGCCCAGTGCCATGTTGTACTCGCGAGTACCACGTTCGTCAGTGTTACCTTCCAGAACAACGCGAGCGCCGTTAGCTTTCAGGTCCTTCGCGTGAACGTCCAGAGCGCGCATGGCTTCTGGCTTCAGGTCCGAACTGTCGTATTCGAAGTAGAAAGTGGTGATAGCGCGCAGAGCAGCTTCTTCGCTCAGGGAGCCGTCAACTGCACCAGTGTTAGCGCCGTAACCAGCGTTTGGATCAACAGCTGCGCCTTCACCGGCATTGTCGCCGCCTTTAGACGAGCAACCAACGGCTACGGACAGAGCCAGAGCCAGAGCAGCAAACTTACCAAACTTCAGCATTTCCATCGTGAAACTCCTAATGAACCCCAGTGTGTTAAGCAATTCTTTTTGTAGCGCCGCGTCAGTTCAGGTAAGGGGACCAGGATGGTTCTCTGACTTCGCCTTGTGCGGTAGGAAGCGGGAGCCTTACGCGTCCATTAATGGACACGAGCATCAAGACTCCCCGGCCCTGCTGGCGGGTGGCGTAGATTACCATGGTGCCGTTGGGCGCAACAGTGGCTGACTCATCAAGGTTGGTATCTGTGAGGATTTTTACCGTTCCACGCTGCAAATCCTGGGCCGCAACCCGGAAATTAGTGAAACCATCCTGACGGTGAATCATTACCAACGTCTTTTCATCGGCCGAAAGCTTAGGGTTGGCATTGTAGTTACCAATAAAGGTCACGCGTTCTGCGCCACCGCCACCTACGCTTGTTTTATAGATTTGAGGCTTACCGCCGCGATCGGAGGTGAAGTAGATGGTCGAACCATCCTTACCCCAGAACGGTTCGGTGTTGATACCCGGGCCACTGGTTACACGGCTGATCTGGCGCGAAGCCATGTTCATCACGTAGATGTCCGGGTTGCCGTCCTTGGACAGCACGAACGCCAGGCGCGAACCATCCGGCGACCACGCAGGCGCACCGTTGAGGCCTTCAAAGTTGGTGATCTGCTCACGACGACCGGTGTCGATGTGCTGCACGAAGATGCGCGGGCGGCGCTGTTCGAACGACACATAGGCAATACGCTTGCCGTCCGGCGCAAAGCGCGGCGACAGGATTGGCTCACGCGATTGCAGCAAGGTCACGGCGCGAGCACCGTCGTAGTCCGAACGCTGCAGGGTGTAACGCGTGTTGTCTACGGAGAAACGCTCAGCCGTTACATAAAGCAGACGTGTCGAGAACGCACCCTTGATACCGGTGAGTTTTTCAAACGACTGGTCCGAGATGTAGTGCGCCATGTCCCGCAGTTGTTCGGCGGTGCCCGATACGCTGCCGGTCAAGACCTGCTGCTCGGTGGCCACGTTGAACAACGTGTACTGGATTTGCAGGCGACCGCCGGCCGGCGTGATGCTGCCGACCATCAGGTACTGGGCGCCTACGGCTTTCCAGTCACGGAAGATGACTTCGCTGGCCTGGGTCGGCTGGCTGATCATGTTGCCTTTTGGAATCGGCGCGTAGTAGCCGGAGTTGCGCAGGTCGTCGCTGACGATCTGGGCCATGTCGTCCGGCAGCACGCTGCCGCCCTGCCAACCAAACGGTACTACTGCGATCGGGGTGGCCCGATCGCTACCGCTGGTGACCAGGATGTTCTTTTCATCCGCCGCCGCTATCCCTGCCATACAGCAAATAACGACAAGCATTCCTCGAAGAAGGTTTCTCACAAGGCTAGATCCTCAGGTGTGAATGTCATCTTGAATGAACGATAGGGAGCGAAGTCGCTTGGTTTCATTCCCTGCATCTCGGTCAACCGGCCAATATTCTTGACCGCGGCAACCGCCGAACTGTCGAACGAACCGTCACCACTGGACTTGGACACGCTGACCGAAGTCACCGTACCGTCCGGCAACATGCCGATCTGCAGCACTACTGTCATGCCTTTGCGTGCCGAAGGTGGACGTGTCCAACCTTCCGCTGCCCGTGCCCGAATCAGGTCGTCGAAACTGCCCGCGACTTCATCGCCACGCTCATCGGCCAAGGCTTGCTGACGCTGCGGCGTGTCGGAAAGCAAATCTGCCAAGGCCTGGGCCTTTTTCTCTTCGGCGGATTTACGCGCTGCTTCCTGGGCCTTTTTCTTGCTGGCGTCGGCGGCAGCTTTCTTCTTCGCGTCGTCGGCGACTTTCTTCTTCGCCTCGTCTGCTTCAGCTTTTTTCTTGGCGTCTTCGGCGGCTTTCTTCTTCGCGTCTTCGACTATCTTCTTCTTGGCGTCTTCAGCGGCCTTTTTCTTGGCCTCTTCTTCGGCAGCTTTTTTGGCTTCTTCTTCAGATTTCTTCTTGGCTATATCAGCCAATTGTTTCTCTTCAGCCTTTTTAGCTTCGGCAGCTTTATCGGCTTTCTTGGCTTCATCAGCCTTTTTGGCCTCGTCAGCTTTCTTGGCTTCGTCAGCCTTTTTCGATTCCTCGGCCTTTTGAGCCGCCTCTTCTTTCTTTTGTTCCGCAGCAGCCTTCACCGCTTCCTGCTCGACCTTCTTCTGTTCCATCTGCTCGACTTCAGTCTGGCGCGCAGCCGACTTCTGGGCCTCACCCGCAATCTTCTGATTGGTCTGGGTGGTGGCCTGACTTTTCGATTTCAGCTGATACAGGGTCGCCTGCACGATCGGCTTGGCTGGCGGCAGGTCCGGGGTCATGGCAAAGCTGACAAACAGCATGCCAAACACCAGGACGTGCAGGGCAATTGCCCAGACGCTAGGCCAGAAGTAGCTTTCCGAGGCGGACGGCTCTCGCTGTTGCTGCATCAGGGCGCCTCGGTAATCAAGCCAACGTTACCCACGCCGGCCTTCTGCAGCCCGCCCATGGCGCCCATGACGGAGCCATAGTCGACCACTTTGTCGCCGCGAATGAACACCTGCGTGTGCTTGCCGCCTTCGTTGCCGGATCGGATGATCTTGGTCACGGCGTCCGTCATCTGCGGCAAGGTCATGGCCTTGTCCTGCTGTTTCTGGGTGTCGACTTCGCTGCCAAGGTTCCAGTAATAGGTCTTGTCAGCCTTGATCGAAATGGTCAGGACCTGAGTGTTGTTGTCTTGCGGCAAGGCTTCGCTGGAAACCTTGGGCAGATCAACCTTCACGCCCTGATTGAGCATCGGCGCGGTCACCATGAAGATAACCAGCAGCACCAGCATCACGTCGATGTAAGGCACTACGTTCATCTCGGCGACCGGCTTGCGCTTTTTGCGAGCTCGAGCGATTAAAGCCATTGGAAATTACCTGCTTATTCTTCGCTGGTGTGCACTTTACGGTGCAGGATCGCCTGGAATTCATCGGCGAAGGTGTAGTAACGGCTGATCAAGGTTTCGCCACGAGCGGCAAAACGGTTGTAGGCAATTACTGCGGGAATAGCGGCAAACAGGCCGATCGCAGTGGCGATCAAGGCCTCAGCGATACCCGGGGCCACGGTGGCCAGGGTCGCTTGTTGCGCCTGGGCCAGGCCACGGAAGGAGTTCATGATGCCCCACACGGTACCGAACAGGCCGATGTACGGGCTCACGGAGCCTACAGTGGCGAGGAACGGCAAGCTTTGCTCGAGCTTTTCTTCTTCGCGTGAGATGGCAACGCGCATGGCACGGGCCACACCTTCCATGACCGCTTCCGGGTCAACGCCCGGTTGCTGGCGCAGGCGCGAGAACTCCTTGAAACCGGCGCGGAAGATCTGCTCAACGCCCGAATCCGGGTCCGGGTTGCTACCAGCCTGACGGTACAGCTTGGACAGGTCGATACCCGACCAGAAGCGCTCTTCGAAGCTCTCCAGGGCACGTCGACCGGCACGCAGCAGGTTGCTGCGCTGAAAAATCATGACCCAAGAGGTAACCGATGCGGCTACCAGGACCAGCATCACCAGTTGAACCACGACACTGGCATTGCTGACCAGGCTCCACATGGAGGAATGGTCGACGACGGTAGGTTCCACGCTAAATCTCCTGCTTTGATTGTTTACCCGCGCCGCTTACGTCGGCAAAGGCCGCACGTAGAGCTTCGGGAATGGCCCGGGGTTTCAAACTATTGGTGCGCACACAGGCCACCAGGAACTGCCCCTCACAGAGCAGCGTTGCATCCGTTGCCCGCCTGACCTGCTGTTTAAAGCGCAGGCTGACACGGTTCAATTCGATAACTTCAGCGCTGACCAGCAATTCGTCGTCCAGTCGCGCCGGTGCGTGGTAGCGCGCCTCGCTGGAATGCACGACGAATAACAGGTCCTCCCCTGCCAGCTGGGATTGGGCAAAGCCCAGCTCCCGTAGCCGCTCGGTTCGAGCCCGCTCCATGAACTTGAGGTAGTTGACGTAATAAACGATGCCGCCGGCATCGGTGTCCTCGTAATAAACGCGACAGCGATGTGCGAACGACTGATCCCCGTTTTGCGCGCGCATACTCTAGTGCTTACTCCTCAGGTTGCCAATCCGGCTGGGCAACTGTTTTTGCATTCTATTCAGCATTTCTAACGACTGAATGACGACACCAGCCACTAGGACAGCACAAACTTCAGATAAATCGTCTGGCGTGGAGTTATTAATCGTCCACTGCATCGAGGAATTCGTCTACTACAGGCATCTCGCCCAATCGTGACGGAATGTTTAACCCGAAGTGCAAATACGCGTGGCGCGTGACCACGCGGCCCCTTGGCGTACGCATGATGTAACCTTGTTGGATCAGGTACGGCTCCAGCACATCCTCAATGGTATGGCGCTCCTCACTGATCGCCGCGGCCAGGCTGTCCACACCGACCGGGCCACCGTCGAACTTCTCGATCATGGTCAAGAGTAGACGTCGATCCTGGTGGTCGAAGCCATGCTCATCCACATCCAGCAGGTTCAAGGCCAAATCCGCCACGGCCTTGGTGATATGCCCCTTCGCCCGCACCTCGGCAAAATCGCGCACACGACGCAGCAAGCGGTTGGCGATACGCGGCGTGCCACGGGCGCGGCGGGCGATTTCGAACGCACCTTCCGGGTCCAGCGGCAACCCCAGAATGCCCGCCGAACGGCTGACAATCGTCGCAAGATCCGCCGTGCTATAGAACTCTAGACGTTGAACAATGCCGAAACGGTCTCGCAGCGGGTTGGTCAACATCCCGGCGCGCGTGGTGGCGCCGACCAGCGTGAACGGCGGCAGGTCGAGCTTGATAGAGCGAGCCGCCGGGCCTTCGCCGATCATGATGTCGAGCTGAAAGTCTTCCATGGCCGGGTACAATACTTCCTCGACGATCGGCGATAGCCGGTGAATCTCGTCGATAAACAGCACATCGTGCGGCTCAAGGTTGGTCAGCAGCGCGGCCAGGTCGCCCGGACGCTCCAGTACCGGCCCGGAGGTGGACTTGATCGACACGCCCATCTCCTGGGCGATGATCATCGCCAGGGTGGTCTTGCCCAGGCCCGGCGGGCCGAAGATCAGCGTATGGTCGAGGGACTCGTTGCGCCCGCGCGCCGCCTGGATAAACAACTCCATCTGCTCGCGCACGGTCGGCTGACCGATATAGTCGGCAAGGCTGACGGGGCGGATGGCGCGGTCCTGGACTTCTTCTCGGTCGCGCGGGCCGGTGGCCGCGATCAGACGATCAGCTTCAATCACTTAAATCATTCCCTTCAGGGCTCGGCGGATCATGTCTTCGCTGCTCAGGTTCTTGTCCTTGATGGCCGATACGGCTTTGCTCGCCTCCTGGGGTTTGTAGCCCAGGGAAATCAGCGCGCTGACGGCATCGCTTTCGGCACTGGCGACCTGGCCGGCCGGCATGTCCGGCTGGTTCGGTACCAGGGCAAACATGTTCGGCACCACTTCCCAGGCCTTGAAACGGTCCTTGAGTTCGACCAGCAGGCGCTCGGCGGTTTTTTTGCCGACACCGGGCACCTTGGTCAACGCTGACGTGTCCTGGGCCGAAACTGCGCGTACCAGCTCGTCCACTTCCAGGCTCGACATCAACGCCAGCGCCAGCTTAGGGCCCACGCCATTGAGGCGAATCAGCTCACGGAAGAAGTCGCGGTCGCGCTTGCCAATGAAACCATAGAGCAATTGCGCATCTTCGCGCACCACCAAATGGGTGTGCAGGGTGATCGGCTCGCCAATCGATGGCAGGCGATACAGGGTGGTCATGGGCACTTCCAGCTCATACCCCAACCCATTTACATCCAGAATCAGGTGCGGCGGCTGTTTTTCAGCCAGGGTGCCGCGCAAGCGTCCAATCACGGTTCAGATCCTTAAAGCTTGGGGTCAGAACACGGCCTGACCGGAAATAACGATTGCGCTGATGCTATCAGAGACGCAGCCGCCCGCCACGACTGCGTGCGGTGCCCAAGCCATGCGGCAAGAGGCTGGAACGCGTATGCGCATGGCAAATGGCAATGGCCAGGGCGTCGGAGGCGTCGATTTGCGGCTTTGCGGTGAGCTTGAGCATATGCATGACCATCATCTGCACCTGCTCTTTATTTGCCGCCCCGGTGCCGACCACGGCCTGTTTGACCTGGGTCGCGGTGTATTCGGCGATTTCCATGCCCTCCTCCGCACCGGCCACAATAGCAGCGCCACGCGCCTGGCCGAGCTTTAATGCAGAATCGGCGTTTTTGGCCATGAAGACTTTTTCGATGCCCATGGTGACCGGCCCGTAGGTCTGGATCACTTCACGCACGCCGCGATACACAATCTGCAGGCGCCCGGCCAACTCGCCCGCGCCGGTACGGATGCAGCCCGAGGCGACGTAGATGCAGCCACGCGGGGTGTGTTGCACCACGCCAAAACCGGTGATGCGCGAACCGGGGTCGATACCAAGGATTAAAGTCATAACGCCTGCGGGTTGGGTAAACACAATTCTTGCGGCCAACAATAATCAAATGTGGGAGCTGGCTTGCCTGCGATGCAGACACCTCGGTACTTGTGCACAACCGAGGTGATGCTAGCGCAGGCAAGCCAGCTCCCACAGGGGATTTTCATTGTGCTCAGGTGAGTTGCTCGGCTACGGATTCCGGGATGTCGGCATTCGAGTAAACGTTCTGCACATCATCCAGGTCTTCGAGCATGTCCAGCATCTTCAGCACTTTCTGCGCGCCGTCCAGGTCCAGCTCGGCACTGGTGGTCGGCAGCATCACGATTTCCGCGTCGGTGCCTTTGAAACCAGCGGCTTCCAGCGCGTTACGCACCGCATAGAAGCCGGCAAACGAGGTGAACACGTCGATGGAACCGTCTTCGTTGGTCACCACGTCGTCGGCGTCCGCCTCCATCGCGGCTTCCATCAAGGCGTCTTCGTCGGTGCCAGGCGCAAAAGTGATCTGCCCCTTGCGCTCGAACAGATAAGCCACCGAACCATCGGTGCCCAGGTTGCCGCCACATTTGCTGAAGGCATGGCGCACAGCGGCCGCCGTGCGGTTGCGGTTGTCGGTCATGCACTCGACCATCACGGCCACGCCGCCTGGGCCGTAGCCTTCGTAGCTCAGCTCGACCATGTCGTCGGTATCGGCAGCGCCGGCACCACGGGCCACGGCGCGATCAATGATGTCGCGGCTCATGTTGGCGCCCAAGGCCTTGTCCAGCGCCAGGCGCAGACGCGGGTTGGAACCTGGGTCACCACCGCCTTGGCGGGCGGCGACGGTCAGTTCGCGAATCCACTTGGTGAAGATCTTGCCTTTTTTGGCATCCTGACGCTCTTTGCGGTGCTTGATGTTCGCCCACTTGGAATGGCCAGCCATAACACAACTCCGAAATTCTCTAGAAACCTTATCAATCCCGCCCCAGGCAGGAGTTCCCTCTTTTAAACGCAAAGGCGCATCCGAAGATGCGCCTTTTTGACTGCGTAAAACCTTATTGCGCTTTCACGCCGCAGCCTTACTCAGCCTTCGGCGCCTCGCGCAGACGGATGTGCAGTTCGCGCAACGCCTTGGCATCCACTACGCCCGGAGCCTGGGTCATGACGTCCGCAGCACTCTGGGTTTTCGGGAAGGCGATCACTTCACGGATCGACTGGGCGCCGGTCATCAGCATTACCAGACGGTCCAGGCCGAACGCCAAGCCACCGTGCGGCGGTGCGCCGTACTTCAGGGCGTCGAGCAGGAAGCCGAACTTCTCTTCCTGTTCCGCTTCGTTGATGCCCAACAGGCGGAACACCGCTTGTTGCATCTCTTTGCGGTGGATACGGATCGAACCGCCACCCAGCTCGGTGCCGTTGAGCACCATGTCGTAGGCGCGCGACAGAGCGCCGGCCGGGTTGGCTTCCAACTCTTCAGGCGAGCACTTCGGCGCGGTGAACGGGTGGTGCAAGGCGCTGAAGCTGCCGTCTTCGTTTTCTTCGAACATCGGGAAGTCGACGACCCACATCGGCGCCCACTTGCAGGTCAGCAGGTCGAGGTCGTGACCGAGCTTGATGCGCAGCGCGCCCAAGGCCTCGCTGACGATCTTGGCCTTGTCGGCACCGAAGAACACGATGTCGCCATCGACTGCACCGACGCGGTCCAGGATCGCGTTCAGGTTGTCCAACGGAATGTTTTTGACGATCGGCGATTGCAGGCCGTCAACGCCATTGGCACGCTCGTTGACCTTGATATACGCCAGGCCTTTGGCACCGTAGATGCCGACGAACTTGGTGTAGTCGTCGATCTGCTTGCGCGGCATGCTCGCGCCGCCAGGCACGCGCAGGGCGGCGATACGGCATTTAGGGTCGTTGGCCGGGCCGCTGAACACCTTGAAGTCGACTTCCTTGAGCTGGTCGGCCACGTCCACCAGTTCCAGCGGGTTGCGCAGGTCTGGCTTGTCGGAACCGTAGCGGCGCATGGCTTCTTCGAAGGTCATGTGCGGGAATTCGCCGAATTCCAGGTCCAGCACTTCCTTGAACAGGTTGCGGATCATTTGCTCGGTCAGGCCCATGATCTCTTTTTCATCGAGGAAGCTGGTCTCGATGTCGATCTGGGTGAATTCAGGCTGGCGGTCAGCGCGCAGGTCTTCATCACGGAAGCACTTGGCGATCTGGTAGTAACGGTCGAAGCCGGCGACCATCAGCAGTTGCTTGAACAGCTGTGGCGATTGCGGCAGGGCGAAGAAGGAGCCGGCGTGGGTGCGGCTTGGTACCAGGTAGTCACGCGCGCCTTCCGGGGTGGCCCGGGTCAGGATCGGCGTTTCGACGTCAAGGAAGCCGTTTTCGTCGAGGAAGCGGCGGATGCTGGTGGTCATGCGCGAACGCAGGCGCAGCTTCTCGGCCATTTCCGGACGACGCAGGTCCAGGAAGCGGTAGCGCAGGCGGGTTTCTTCGCCCACGTCGGAGTATTCGTTGAGTGGGAACGGCGGGGTTTCCGACTCGTTCAGCACTTCCAGCTCATAACCCAGCACTTCGATGGCGCCGGAGGCCATGTTGGCGTTTACAGCACCGGCCGGGCGCAGGCGCACCTTGCCGGTGATTTTAACGACGTATTCGCTGCGCACGCGGTCGGCGGCGGCGAAGCTCTCGGCGCGGTCCGGGTCGAACACCACTTGGGCCAGACCATCACGATCACGGATATCGAGGAAAATCACCCCGCCGTGGTCGCGGCGACGGTGAACCCATCCGCAAAGGGTGATTTCCTGACCATCCAGGGTCTCGTTCAGTTGGCCGCAATAGTGGCTGCGCATCATGGTAGTGGTTTCACTTCTCGTAATTCGAAATTCGGTGGAGGCTCGCCTCGTCACCGTACAGTTAAGCAGGGGACGGATAATGCAGGAGCCTGCGCGTAGAGTTCAACTCAGTCTGCTTTGTCGCCGCCCGCCAGATTCTTCTTGGCGCCGGTCTTGAAGTCGGTCTCATACCAGCCGCCACCGCTCAGGCGGAAGCCCGGCATGGACAACATCTTCTTCAGCTCAGGTGCCTGGCAGGCTGGGCAATCGACCAGCGGCGCGGCGCTGATCTTCTGAATGGCTTCCAACTGATGACCACAGGAAGCACATTGATAGTCGTACATGGGCATGGAGATGTCTCGGCGATCAGATCGTAACTGCACCACGCCCACCCTGTGGATAAGCCAGGGACGCGCAGCAAAGCGCGGGATTATATCTGGTAAATCGACACAGCGCAGCCGGCATTCTGACCCAAGCCAGGCCCGCCTTGACGGCGGGCCTGCTTCATAACCGGCGGTTTAATCCAGGCCCGTGGCGCTGGCACGATCTTTTAATACGTGGACCACGCACACGACCCGCACCAACCCGCTGAAGTTCTTCACTCCCCCGTAACGCAAATGCACTTCCCGATCGACATACGACAGCAATGCGCTGACTGAACAGGCATTGATCCTGGCTATCTCCGTAAGGATATTCCAATAGATCTGCTCCAGACGCAGGCAGGTGGAAAACCCATTGAGCCTGACCGACCGGGACAATGGCTTGGCCAGTCCCATGTCGAACCCTTTGGCAAAGGGGTCGACCTTTATCTTGTGAAAACCAGCGGTTTCCATCACTCCATTACCCACTCCGCGTGACATACACCTGACACTCCATTGCCAAACAGCAGCCCATGGGTTTCTCCCATTGGGCAGTGAGCCTATAAAACAGCAGGGCGAGAGGGGCAGCCAGAAGACGCGGATTGGAAAGTTGTAGGACAACGCCAGGAAGTGCGGAGAAACAAGCAAGCGGCGCCAGGGAGGCGCCACTCAGGAGGTGCTTTTACTGGTTTTCAAGCAAGGAACGCAGCATCCACGCGGTTTTTTCGTGAACCTGCATGCGCTGGGTCAACAGGTCGGCGGTCGGCTCGTCGCTGACCTTGTCGAGCAACGGGAAAATACCGCGCGCGGTGCGGGTGACGGCTTCCTGGCCGGCCACCAGTTGCTTGATCATCTCTTCGGCGCTGGGCACGCCCTCTTCTTCCTTGATCGAAGACAGCCGCGCATAGATCGAATAGGCGCCCGGCGCCGGGAAGCCCAGGGCGCGGATACGCTCGGCAATGGAGTCCACCGCCAGCGCGAGTTCGTTGTACTGCTCCTCGAACATCAAGTGCAGCGTGCGAAACATGGGGCCCGTGACGTTCCAGTGGAAGTTGTGGGTTTTCAAATACAGTACATAGGTATCGGAGAGCAGCCGCGAAAGCCCATCGACGATGGATTTACGGTCTTCTTCACTGATACCAATATCGATTGCCATGTTTTTCCCCTTCAATTGATGAATATTCATTGATCAGGTGCAAGACCACTCTAGCAAGAGTGCGGGCGGTGTGCAGCCCGGCACAGGCAGCCAGCGTGCGACATATCGCCCCTCTCCACGGCTGCGCCCGTCAGCAACGGGCTAACCTTTGGACGAGTCGGAAAACGCTAAAATTACCGCTCACAACGCCCGCCAGTGTCTAGGACAAGCGTTTGACGCAGAAATGCCATGGCGCTGGCAACACCCCGAAATGCTTGATTTGAGTAGGCACAGCCTTTGCTGTTAAATAGGTGGCGTGTGGTTGCCGTTTATTTCTGCGGCGCACCACATAGGCTGATACCCGCGCACGTGCCCAACGCCTCCCATTGTTCAGAAGCGAACCGTGCCAGTCAGCTCTTCCTTGTGATCCGTCTTAACGTGAGTTAATCAAAATGTTGAAAATCGTCCACCTCCTGACGGGCGTTGCAGCGTTGCTGCTGTCCTTTATTCCGAGTCTGCAACCTGAAAGCCTGCCGTACCTGGAACAACACGACGCCCTGTACCTGGCCTTGTTGGGCCTTCTTAACCTGACGCTCGCACCGGTAATCCCTTACTGGAACAAAGGCACGCGTCATCAACTGCAAAACCTGGTCAGCGCGCTGTTGGTACTGACCGTTGTCGTGCAAACCCTCACCCTCCTGGCACCTATGCCTGAAGTGGGCGGCCACCCGGCCATCCTGCTCAGCCTGGTGATTGCTGTGGTCGCCATCGTTCTTCACCTGGCCATCAGCTTCTACCGTTCGTCGCCTGCCGCGGCGTCGCAAAACTACGACATGACCAACCGGGATACCGGGACCGTCAAGTGGTTCAACACCTCTAAAGGCTTCGGCTTTATCTCCCGCGACTCGGGCGACGATATCTTCGTCCACTTCCGGGCCATCCGTGGCGAAGGCCATCGCGTACTGGTCGAAGGCCAGCGCGTGGAGTTCTCCGTCATGAACCGCGACAAAGGCCTGCAAGCCGAAGACGTGATTGCGGCCTTGCCGCGTCGCTGATTCCTACCCGCAGCGCATAAAAAAACCGCGATCCGGCTGAGCTGGATCGCGGTTTTTTATGCGCGGCTGTTTAACGAAGGGCCGATTAATAATGTGGCGGCGGCGCTTCTTCTTCGGAGGTCTCGAATTGCCCGCCCATTTCTTCCTGGCGCTTGAGCAGCGCCGTCATCTGCATTTGCAGGCGCTCCACCGCACGCTGCTGCGTGACCAGGATGTCATTGAGGGTCTCGATGGTGTCGTCCTGGAAGGCCAGGCGGCTTTCCAGATCGGTAACGCGGTCTTGCAGGTCCATGATTCAGTCCTGGGTAAAGATGAAGTCGGCAGGCAATAACCCGCGCAATTGGCTGCGAATCGCCGCCACTTGCTCTTCGGTATAGGGCAGGGCCGGGTGTTTGCCCCAGACCGGTGCCGGCCAGGCCGCGTCGTGACGTTTGCGCACAATCACATGCACGTGCAACTGGCTGACCACATTACCCAATGCGCCGATATTCATTTTGTCGGCCGCCAGCCCTTCATTGAGCAACTGCGCCAGGGCGGTCGTCTCTTGCCACAAGCGGTGCTGATCGGCGACATCCAGTTGAAACACTTCGCTGATACCGTCGATGCGCGGCACCAGAATGAACCAAGGGTAATTGGCGTCGTTGGACAGCAGCAGGCGGCAGAGCGGGAAGTCCCCAATGGCCAGTGTGTCTTGTTGCAGGCGTTGGTCTAAGGCGAACACGCGGCACTCCGTTCGGCAGGTCAATTTCAGGTGCCCAGCATACCTTCGAATGCCCACGGCTTCACGGCGAATGCGGGAGCGTTGAGGCAACCGGGCAAAAAAGCACGCACCCTTTCGAGGCAGCCAAATATTTGAGCTACGCTAAATCGGGCCTCAGCGGGATGCACCAAAATGACCCACCCATGCCTCAAAGGGATCCGCCAATTACCCACTCAAGGGGTGAACCGGTAACGCTTTGCCCTGGCACAGGATTTTTGTACCTCCCAACGGGTGTTTCAACGGTGGGTCAAGCCCAAACCAAACGACGTAAAAAGCCCGTGCTTATGCGGTTTTTACACGGCCGTAACGTTTTTCACGAAAAAATGACATTCGGTTACCGCTTTGTGCACGCTTGTTGCATTCACACCCGTATCGTCGGCAACGGCACCCGTTTGGATACAGGTGTTACGCGATAAGAAACAGTAGCGTTCAGGTGCATTTCAAGGATGAGTTCAAACTTCGCAAGGGGGATGAATACTGCACTTTAGTTGTCAGCCTGGTGACACTCAGGCTGTGAATTTGCGACAGGGAAATAGCAATTTACGACAGCCTCGTAAAGAAGCTGAAAGGATAGATGAGTCAGTATCGTCAATAGGGTCTGCGTGATATAACTTTGCGCCGACACAAAAAAGAAAGAGCCGCCCAGATAAAAATACAGGTGGGACGGCAGTACTCTTCCTAAAACCAAAGGAGCAAATCACGATGCGCGTGATGAAGTGGAGCATGATCGCCCTGGCTGTATCAGCAGGCACCTCGCAGTTCGCAATGGCGTCCGCCCAGGACGATTCCAAGGGCTTTGTTGAAGACAGCACTTTCAGCATCAACACTCGCCTCCTGAACTTCGGTCGCGACTTCCGTAACAATGACACCGGCAAAAGCCGCGTCAACGAAACCGGCCTGGGCTTCAACGGCCTGTTCCAATCGGGCTACACCCAAGGCACCATCGGTGTCGGTGTTGACGTGATCGGCCTGCTGGGCGTGAAACTGGACAGCGGCAAGGGTCGCTCGGGCACTGGCCTGTTCCCTACCGGTGCCGACGGTCGCTCGCAAGACGACTACTCCAAAGGCGGCGGCGCCGTTAAGTTCCGTATCTCCGACACCGTGCTTAAAGTCGGCGACCAGTACACCACCGCGCCGGTGTTCGCTTCCGACGACAGCCGCTTGCTGCCAGAGCTGCCGCAAGGTATCTCGATCACCAGCAACGAGATCAAGGGCCTGAAACTCGAAGGCGGTCACTTCACCTCGAGCGTGGCACAAGCACAGACGTTCCATGACAGCCTGGGCCTGACCAAAACCGACTTTATCGGTGGTGTCTACGCCCTGACGCCGGAAGTCAGCGCCAGCCTCTACTACGCGAAGACTGAAGACTACTGGAAGAAAACCTACGCCAACCTGAACTGGACTCACGCGCTGAGCAACGAACAGTCCCTGGCCGTTGACTTCAACATCTACAGCACCAAAAGCGATGGTCTTGGCCTGCAGCGCGCAGAAAAAGACAACACCACCAAACTGGATAACCGTGCGTACAGCTTGCAAGGCGCGTACACCATCCAGGCTCACACGTTCACCCTGGCCTACCAGAAAGTCAGCGGTGACGGTGACTACGGCTACGGCGTAGACGGCGGCGGCACGATTTTCCTGGCCAACTCCATTGCCCGTTCCGACTTCAACGCTGAAGACGAAAAATCCTGGCAAGCTCGCTACGACCTGAACATGGCCACTTTCGGCGTGCCAGGCTTGAGCTTCATGACACGTTACGTGTCGGGTAGCGGCGCCAACACCGCCACCACGTCGAACGGCAAAGAGTGGGAACGCGACATCGAAGCCAAGTACGTGATCCAGAGCGGCCCGGCAAAAGACCTGAGCCTGCGCGTTCGTCAAGCGACCTATCGTTCGTCTGATGGCGTGTACTACGGTTCGGCGTCGATCGACGAACTGCGTCTGATCGCGCAATACCCGCTGAACATCTTGTAATTAGCCACTTAATTACAACGATGATTTAAGGTCTGGGCCTTAATTAAAAAGCCGCTCCCCTGTTTTGCAAGGGAGCGGCTTTTTTGTTTCAGCTTTATTACAATGCAAAAATAACTAGCAAGCTAAGTAACTAAACTTACCTCAGGCGTCGAACCTGACCTATTGGCCAAGTTCGACAGCCTGTCGCTTAGTTATTTGGCAAGCGGTTCTTGCATCACGCGAATAACTCGCTGTGGAAACGGAATATCAATGCCCGCGCCTTTCAAACGATCACGCGCCATTTCATTGAGCATAAACACCACGTCCCAGTAATCTGACGTTTTGGTCCAGCAGCGCAAAGACACAGTGATCGAACTGTCACCCAAGGTTGACACCACTGCGACTGCCGCAGGATCTGCCAGCACACGTGGATCTTTTGCCAGCTCCAACAGCACTTCACGG
Organism: Pseudomonas sp. ChxA; assembly: GCF_030263855.1. Classification (NCBI taxonomy): domain Bacteria; kingdom Pseudomonadati; phylum Pseudomonadota; class Gammaproteobacteria; order Pseudomonadales; family Pseudomonadaceae; genus Pseudomonas; species Pseudomonas sp. ChxA. The sequence goes on along the minus strand of NZ_JARPMK010000001.1, from coordinate 1,465,633 downwards.
GCCTTCTGCAGATCGGCTTCGTAGTCGACACCCACATCAAACACCACTTTGCGGGTCGGCTGACGGTTGGTGTTGGTGATGAGACCGTTGGACAGGCTACCGTTAGGGATGATCACGGTTTTGTTGTCGCCGGTGCGCAGCACGGTGTGGAAGATCTGGATGCTGTCGACGGTACCGGAAGTGCCTTGTGCTTCGATCCAGTCACCAATGCGAAACGGACGGAACAACAGGATCAGTACGCCACCGGCGAAGTTCGCCAGACTGCCTTGCAATGCCAGGCCGATGGCCAGAGTAGCGGCACCAATCGCGGCCACAAACGAGGTCGTGGCCACGCCGATCATCGAGGCCACGTTGACCACCAGCATGACTTTGAGCGCGATGTTGGCAAGGTTAGTGATGAAATGTTGCAGCGCCAGGTCGGCATTACGCAGCGCCAGCAAACGCCCCACGCGGTGGGTCAACACGTTGATCAGCCACCAACCGATGGCCAGCGTGACCAGGGCCAGCAAAAACCGGCTGCCGTATTCCATAATCATCGGGAGCCAAGACTCAGAGGTCTTGATCAGGTGATCCACTTCAGCGTTTAAATCCATCTATCTTCTCCTGTTGCGCGGATGTGCGGCTTAATTGACTGCCTTAAAACGCAAATGAGCCCCGAAGGGCTCAAGTGTAGGCACTGTTTCTGGGGCGTGGGACGTCAAAAACCCCCACAGGTTCCCCAATGTGCCATCAGTCGCGGAAGTTATTGAACTGCAGCGGCATGTCGAAGGTCTTGGCGCGCAGGGCAGCAATGGCTTCCTGCAGGTCGTCACGCTTCTTGCCGGTGATACGTACCTGCTCGCCCTGGATGGCGGCCTGGACCTTTAGCTTGGCATCTTTGACGTGAGCGACGATCTTCTTCGCCAGCTCCTTGTCGATGCCTTCCTTGAGCACGGCTTCCTGCTTCATCAGCTTGCCGGAGGCGTAGGCGTCCTTGATTTCAAGGCACTGTGCGTCGATCTTGCGCTTGACCAACGACAGCTTGAGGATCTCGATCATCGCTTCCAGCTGGAAATCGGCTTCAGCGGTCAAGTTGACGGTCAGTTCCTTTTCCTTGAACTCGAAGCTGCCCTTGCCCTTCAAGTCATAGCGACGGTCCAGTTCCTTGACGGCGTTTTCGACGGCGTTGGTGACTTCGTGTTTGTCCAGTTCGGATACCACGTCGAACGAAGGCATGTCATATCTCCAATATAAGGGGCGGGCTCAGTAGAGATGGAGCGCGCCCAAGCTAAAATGCCGAGGCATTATAGCGGTTCTTTCGCACCATTCATCGCAGGCGACCCTACGGAGCACAAACTGATGTCGACCACCTGGCATATTCTCGGCGCGGGCAGCCTGGGCACTCTCTGGGCCACGCGTCTATCACGCGCGGGCCTGCCGGTGCGGCTGATAGTGCGGGATGCCGCGCGCCTGGCCAGCTATCACAAGACGGGCGGCCTGACCCTGGTGGAGCACGGCATAGAAAACACTTACCCGGTGATCGGCGAAACACCTGACAGCCCCGGGGCGATTCATCGCCTGCTGGTGGCGTGCAAAGCCTACGACGCCCAAAGCGCCATCGCACAGCTGCAACACCGATTGGCACCCGACGCTGAACTGATCCTGCTGCAAAACGGCCTTGGCAGCCAGGACGCAGTGGCCGCTCAATTACCCCAGGCCCGCTGTATCTTTGCCTCCAGCACCGAAGGCGCGTTTCGCGACGGCGATTGGCGCGTGGTCTTTGCCGGCCATGGCTTCACCTGGCTGGGGGATGCGCGCCACCCCACTTCTGCGCTGTGGCTGGACGACCTGCACGCCGCCGGCATTCCCCATGAGTGGAGCACCGACATCCTGACGCGCTTGTGGCGCAAGCTGGCGCTCAATTGCGCCATCAACCCTTTGACCGTGCTTTACCAGTGCCGCAACGGTGGCCTGCAAGCCCATCACTGTGAAGTGGCGACCTTGTGCGCCGAACTGAGTGAACTGCTCGAATGCTGCGGCCAACCTGCCGCCGCCCAGGATCTGCACAGCGAAGTGCAACGGGTGATCCAGGCCACCGCGGCCAACTATTCCTCCATGTATCAGGACGTGACCAACAACCGCCGCACCGAAATCAGCTACCTGCTCGGCTACGCGTGCCAGGCGGCGGCCCGCCATCAATTGGTGCTGCCGCATCTGCAACAGTTGCAGGCGCGCCTGGTCGACGACTTGCACACACGCGGATTGGCCAGCGACTGAGGCACGCGCTACCCTGCCTACCTGTCTATTACCTGGAAAAAACCTGATGCCACTGCGCCAGCGTCTAGAAAACCTACCGGTAGGGCAGAAACTGCTGGCCGCCCTGCTGGTGCTGTTGACCACGGTATTGCTGGTGGCCAACCTGACGTTTATCAGCGCCGCCTATTGGATCTCCCAGGAAAGCATGGCGCCCCAGGCGCTGCAGGCCATCGGTCGATTGGTTTCTAACCCGTCGCTGGCCGCCGAAGCCCTTGAATCCCCGGCCAACGCCGACGCCCTGCTCAATGAGTTGACCAGCTATTCACCCTTGCGTGCCGCCGCGCTGTACGACGGCGAAGGCACCTTGCTGGCGCAGATGCAGCACGGCAACCGCCTGCACCTGCCGGAAAACTACCGGCATATCGAAGCCTGGCGCCTCACCGAATTTCGCAGCAACCAGGTCATCACCCTGCCCCGCGCCGGCCAGCCGTCCGGGCATTTGCTGTTAGTGGCCAGCAGTGAGTTGCCGGTGGCCTTCTATACCGGCACATTGACCGCCAGCCTCGGCATCCTGATTTTCAGCGTATTGCTGTGGCTGGTCATCGCCCGCCAGATCAAACGCCTGATCACGCGCCCGATCCATGAGCTGGAAGAACTCTCACGCCAGGTCACGCGCGAAGAGAACTACGCCCTGCGTGCCGGGCGCGGCAACCATGATGAAATCGGCAGCCTGGCCGAAGCCTTCAACACCATGTTGTCGCGCATCGAAGCCCGCGAGCAACAGCTCAAACGTGCGCGCGACGACTCTCAGGCAGCCTACGACCAGGCCCAGGGCCTGGCCGAGGAAACCCGCCACACCAACCGCAAGCTGGAACTGGAAGTGCAGGTGCGCAGCAAGATTGAGAAAAAGCTCACCGGTTTCCAGAACTACCTCAACAGCATCATCGACTCCATGCCGTCGGCGCTGATCGCCCTGGATGAACAACTTTACGTCACCCAATGGAACCAGGAAGCCACGGCACTTTCCGGCACGCGCCTGGATGAAGCGCTGAACCAGCCGATCTTCCTCGCCTTCCAGCCGCTCAAACCGTACCTGCCGCAGATAAAAGCCACGGTGGAGCAGCACACGGTGGAGCGCATTGAGCGTGTCACCTGGGTCAAGGATGATGAACCCAAGCATTACGCCCTGACTTTCTACCCATTGATGGGCGGTGCCGGGCGCGGCGTGGTGATCCGTATCGACGACATTACCCAGCGTTTGTCCCTGGAAGAAATGATGGTGCAGTCGGAAAAAATGCTCTCCGTGGGTGGCCTGGCTGCGGGCATGGCCCATGAAATCAACAACCCGCTGGGGGCGATCCTGCATAACGTGCAGAACATCCGCCGGCGCCTGTCCCCCGACCTGCCGAAGAACCTGGAACACGCCGAACAGGCCGGTATCGAGCTGGAGACGGTCAACCACTACCTGCAAAGCCGCGAAGTCCCGCAATTGCTCGATGGCATCCAGCAAGCCGGCGCGCGGGCGGCGAAAATCGTCACCCACATGCTCAGCTTCAGCCGCCGCAGCAACCGCCAGATGGCGCCGTGCGACTTGCCGGCACTGATCGATCAGGCCGTGGAAATTGCCGGTAACGACTTCGACCTGACCATCGGCTTCGACTTCAAGGGCCAGGCGATCATCCGCCAGTTCGACCCACAACTGGGCCCGGTGCCCGGTACCGCCAACGAGCTGGAACAGGTGCTGCTCAACCTGCTGAAAAACGCCGCGCAAGCCATTCACCTGCGTGAAGACGACAGCGAGCCAGGGCGCATCATCCTGCGCACGCGCCTCAACCCGCCGTGGGCGGAGATCCAGGTGGAAGATAATGGCATCGGCATGAGCGAAAACGTGCGCAAACGCACGTTCGAGCCGTTCTTCACCACCAAGGAGATTGGCCAAGGCACCGGGCTTGGGCTGTCGGTGTCGTACTTCATCATCACCAACAACCACAAAGGCCAGATGGAAGTGCATTCCACACTCGGCCAGGGCACCTGTTTTACCCTGCGCCTGCCGTTGGCAGGCAGCCAGATGCCACCCTATGAACTGACTCAACTGGAGCAATGACCATGGGCTTTCGCCTGTCGAAGATCTACACCCGCACCGGCGACAAGGGCGAGACGGGCCTGGGTGATGGCCGTCGCGTGCCCAAGGACCACCCTCGCGTGGAAGCCATTGGCGAGGTGGATACGCTGAACAGCCAGTTGGGTTTGCTGCTGGCCAACCTTGAAGAACAGAGCGGCCAGCACCCGCAGCTCAAGGAAGTGATCGAGGTGCTTACGCCGTGCCAGCACCGCTTGTTCGACTTGGGCGGTGAGTTGGCGATGCCGGTGTACAAAGCGTTGAATGCCGCAGAGGTCGACCGACTGGAAGCAGCGATTGACCGTTGGAACGAGGAAGTCGGGCCGCTGGAGAACTTTATCTTGCCCGGTGGTTCAGCGCTGATTGCCCAGGCCCATGTGTGCCGCAGCCTGGCGCGCAGTGCGGAGCGGCGGTGTCAGCAGTTGAATGCGATTGAGCCGTTGGAAGGCGTGGGGCTTGCGTATATCAATCGGTTGTCGGATGTGTTGTTTGTGGCGGCGCGGGTGATTGCCAAGCGCCAGGGTGTCGCGGAAGTGTTGTGGCAGGCGGCGGCGAAGCCCCACTGAAAAAACGCGGTGCCTGGTCTGCCGCCTTCGCGAGCAAGCCCGCTCCCACATTTGACTGCATTCCAAAGGTGGAACTCGGTTAAATGTGGGAGCGGGCTTGCTCGCGAAGAGGCCAGTCAGAACAGCATCAGATCTCAGGCCAGAACGCGCGAATGCCTGCCACACCCTGAGCCCCGGCTTCCCAAGCCTGTTCCCGCTCAGCCGGCCCAACCCCGCCCAGCAGAAACACCGGTTTGCTGAACCCACGGATCAGCTCCGCTGCCTGCTCCCAACCCAAAGGCTGGGCATCAGGATGAGTCTGGGTCGGCTGCACCGGCGACAGCGTGACAAAATCCACGTCCATCATCTCTGCCAGTGCCAGCTCCTCAGCGTTGTGGCAAGAAGCCGCCAACCAGCGATCCTTCGGCAGCGGTCGGCCTTTGCTCGCGTACTTACGCAGCTGCGCCGAGGTCATGTGCCAGCCGGCGGCAGGGAAATCCCCCAGCCATTCGAACGGCCCTTTAAGCATCAGTTGCGCCTTGCCGGCACACAGGCCCACCGCGTCCACCGCCAGGTCGCGGTATTTAGGGTCGTACCCGTTGGGCGCACGCAGTTGAATCAGCTTGATGCCACCGGCAATAGCTTTCTGGATACCGCGCAACAAGGTTGGGGTTTCCAGCTCACCCGGGGTAATCAGGTATTCAGCGGGCAAACGCGCTGCCGCAACAATCGGTGCGTTCGCCGCCGGGAACTCATAGTTGAGCAGGTCCCGCGGCGTCACCCATTCCAATGGCTGCCCTTCGGCACCGTGGGGCTCGCCGGTAAAGGCCGAGACTTGCCAGACATCCAGCAACACCTGCTTGTCCGGGTAGTCATGCTGCACCTTGATCAGCGGGCGCGCCGTGGTGACCTGGATGCCCAGTTCTTCCTGCAACTCGCGGGACAACGCGGCAACGACCGACTCATCAGCCTCCACCTTGCCGCCGGGAAACTCCCAGAGGCCGCCTTGATGCTGGGTGTCGGCGCGGCGCGCCAGCAGAATCCTGCCGTCGACGCCGCGAATCACCGCTGCTGCTACATGTACTCGTTTCACCGCGCGCTCCTCTTGGGTATCAGGTGCGGTATTCCGCGTTGATCTTCACGTACTCGTGGGACAGGTCGGTGGTCCAGATGGTTTCGCTGCAGTCGCCGCGACCCAACTCGATGCGGATGGTGATTTCTTCTTGCTGCATCACCGCCGAGCCCTGGGCTTCGGTGTAGGTTTCGGCGCGAGCGCCACGGCTGGCAATGCACACGTCGCCAAGGAATACGTCGATCTTGCTGACGTCCAGGTCCGGCACGCCGGCACGGCCGACGGCGGCGAGGATACGGCCCCAGTTCGGGTCGGAAGCAAACAGTGCGGTCTTGATCAGCGGCGAGTGAGCCACGGTGTAACCGACATCCAGGCATTCCTGATGATTACCGCCGCCGTTGACTTCAACAGTAACAAACTTGGTTGCGCCTTCACCGTCACGCACGATGGCCTGGGCCACGTCCATGCACACCTCGAACACCGCCTGCTTCAGCGCGGCGAACAGCGCGCCCTCGGTGGAGGTGATTTCCGGCAGGTTGGCCTGGCCGGTGGCGATCAGCATGCAGCAGTCGTTGGTCGAGGTATCGCCATCGATGGTGATGCGGTTGAACGACTTGTTGGCGCCGTCGAGCATCAGGCGCTGCAACACGTCGCGGGAGACTTTGGCGTCGGTGGCAATGTAGCCGAGCATGGTGGCCATGTTCGGGCGGATCATGCCCGCGCCCTTGCTGATGCCGGTCACGGTAACGGTCACGCCATCGTGTACAAACTGGCGGCTCGCGCCTTTGGGCAGGGTGTCGGTGGTCATGATGCCGGTGGCCGCAGCCGCCCAGTTATCCACAGACAGGTCGTCCAAAGCGGCTTGCAGCGCGCCTTCGATTTTTTCCACCGGCAGCGGCTCGCCGATCACACCGGTGGAGTACGGCAGCACTTGGCTGGCATCCACACCGGTCAACTGGGCCAGCTTGGCGCAGGTGCGCGCAGCGGCAACCAGGCCTGGCTCGCCGGTACCGGCGTTGGCATTGCCAGTGTTGGTCAGCAGGTAACGGATCGAGCCTGCAACGCGTTGCTTGGCCAGGATTACCGGTGCGGCGCAAAACGCGTTGAGCGTGAACACACCCGCAACCGTCGAGCCTTCGGCACAGCGCATCACCACTACATCTTTGCGCCCTGGGCGCTTGATGCCGGCCGAAGCGATACCGAGTTCAAAACCGGCGACCGGGTGCAAAGTGGGCAAAGGACCAAGACCAACAGCCATGAATGCGCTCCTTAAAAATAGGTGATGTCTGTGCCGTCGTGATCGACGGTGAAATTAATGGCAAAACGCCGCGACGGCAAAGGCCGGTCGCGGCGCAGGGTGTTGCAGCGTCAGGCAAAAATCTTAGTTGATTTCGCCGTGGCAGTGTTTGAACTTCTTGCCCGAACCGCACCAGCACAGCTCGTTGCGGCCCAGCTTCTGGTCATTGCGCACCGGGGTTTGAGCCAAGGCCACATCGACCTCTTCGCCCAAGACTTCCGGCGCTTCCAGACCCGGTGCTTCGTCATGCTGAAACTGCATGCGCGCAGCCAGTGCTTCGGCTTCCTGACGCAGGCGAGCTTCTTCCTCGATCGGGTCTTCGCGACGCACCTGAACGTGGGAGAGCACGCGAATCGAATCGCGCTTGATCGAATCCAGCAGTTCGGAGAACAGCGTGAACGACTCACGCTTGTACTCTTGCTTCGGGTTCTTCTGGGCGTAGCCACGCAGGTGGATACCGTGACGCAGGTGGTCCATGGTCGACAGGTGGTCTTTCCACAGGTCATCCAGCACACGCAGAACGATTTGCTTCTCGAAGGTGCGCAGTGCTTCGGCACTCGCCTGCTCTTCTTTCTCGTTGTACGCGGCCAGCAGCTCGGTCATCAGCTTCTCGCGCAGGGTTTCTTCGTACAGGTGGTCGTCTTCGTCCAGCCACTGCTGAACCGGCAAGTCCACACCGAAGTCGCTCTTCAACGCGGCTTCCAGGCCAGCAACATCCCACTGCTCAGGCAGGGATTGTGGCGGAATGTGTGCGCTGACGGTGGCGTTGAGCACGTCCTGACGGAAGTCAGCGATGGTTTCGCCAATGTTGTCGGCGGCCAGCAACGTGTTACGCATGTGATAAATCACTTTACGCTGTTCGTTGTTGACGTCATCGAACTCAAGCAGTTGCTTACGAATGTCGAAGTTGCGGCCTTCAACTTTACGCTGGGCCTTCTCGATGGCGTTGGTCACCATGCGGTGCTCGATCGCTTCACCGGACTGCATGCCCAAGGCTTTCATGAAGTTCTTCACCCGATCAGAGGCGAAGATACGCATCAGGCTGTCTTCCAGCGACAGGTAGAAACGGCTGGAACCGGCGTCACCCTGGCGACCGGCACGACCACGCAGCTGGTTGTCGATACGGCGCGATTCGTGACGCTCGGACGCGATCACCTGCAAACCACCGGATTCCAGCACCGCCTGATGGCGTTTCTGCCAGTCAGCCTTGATCTGGGCGATTTGCTCAGGGCTTGGGTTTTCCAGTGCTGCAACTTCCACTTCCCAGTTACCGCCCAACAGGATGTCGGTACCACGACCGGCCATGTTGGTCGCGATGGTCAGTGCGCCTGGGCGACCGGCCTGGGCGATGATCTCGGCTTCTTTTTCGTGGAACTTGGCGTTGAGGACCTTGTGCTCGATACCTTCCTTGTTGAGCAGGTTGGACACGTGCTCGGAAGTCTCGATGGTGGCAGTACCCACCAGGATCGGACGGCCTTGGGCCATGCCGTCCTTGATGTCGTTGATGATTGCCGCGTACTTCTCTTCGGCCGTCAGGAACACCAGGTCGTTGAAGTCTTTACGCGCCAGCGGCTTGTTCGGTGGGATCACCATCACGGCCAGGCTGTAGATCTGGTGGAACTCGAACGCTTCGGTGTCGGCTGTACCGGTCATGCCGGACAGTTTGTTGTACAGACGGAAGTAGTTCTGGAAAGTCGTGGAAGCCAACGTCTGGCTCTCGGCCTGGATGTTGAGCATTTCCTTGGCTTCGATAGCCTGGTGCAGGCCTTCGGACAGACGGCGACCCGGCATGGTACGGCCGGTGTGTTCGTCAACCAGTACGACCTGGCCGTCCTGGACGATGTATTCAACGTTGCGATGGAACAGCTTGTGGGCGCGCAGGCCGGCATACACGTGGGTCAACAGGCTCAGGTTGTGCGCCGAGTAGAGGCTTTCGCCCTCGGCCAGCTCGCCGATCTGGGTCAGCATCTCTTCGACAAACTGGTGACCGGCTTCGTTGAGTTCGACCTGGCGGGTCTTCTCGTCGATGGTGAAATGACCTTCTTTGGTCACCACGCCTTCCACTTCCTCAACGTGCTGCACCAGGCGCGGGATCAACTTGTTGATCTCGGTGTACAGGCGCGAGCTGTCTTCGGCCTGGCCGGAGATGATCAGCGGGGTACGCGCTTCGTCGATGAGGATGGAGTCGACTTCGTCGATCACGGCAAAGTTGAGTTCGCGCTGGAATTTTTCTTCCATGCTGAACGCCATATTGTCGCGCAGGTAGTCGAAACCGAATTCGTTGTTGGTGCCGTAGGTAATGTCACACGCGTAGGCGGCGCGCTTTTCTTCCGGCGGCTGGAACGGTGTGACTACGCCGACGGTCAGGCCGAGGTATTCATACAGCGGGCGCATCCAGTTGGCGTCCCGGCGAGCCAGGTAGTCGTTCACCGTCACAACGTGCACGCCCTTGCCGGACAATGCGTTGAGGTAAACGCCCAGGGTTGCCACCAGGGTCTTGCCTTCACCGGTACGCATTTCGGCAATCATGCCTTCATGCAAGGTCATGCCACCGATCAACTGTACGTCGAAGTGGCGCATGCCCATGACACGCTTACCGGCTTCACGGGCGACCGCAAAGGCTTCAGGCAACAGCTTGTCGAGGGTTTCACCTTTGGCTATGCGGGCCTTGAACTCTTCGGTCTTGGCGCGCAATTGCTCGTCCGACAGGGCAACCATCTGCTCTTCGAAGGCATTGACCAGCTGCACCGTCTTGAGCATGCGTTTGACTTCGCGCTCATTCTTGCTTCCAAAAAGTTTCTTTAACAAAGGCGCAAACATATCGGCAGGTTCTTCCACACATAGGGATGGAGGGCGCACCGTGAGTGGCCCGAGCAGCCCTCACGGCCGCATGCGAACGCGCATTCTACCCGGAATCGTGGGTGAGGAAAGTGGCGTTATTCCCCGATGCTGGCATGGCGCTGTGAGAGGGCTTGTTTAAAATAAGGGCTTTTGCCGGAACTTCAACCCATCAAGCGCAGAAGTTACCTATTGATTTCACTCGCATTGCCCTGCTATCGCTTTGCCTGGGGCCGCACAGGCGCTTTCTGCTAAGATGGCAGCTCTGTTACTTAAGGTGTCTAGACATGGCGTTTCGCCCACTTACAGCCCGCGCGCCCAGCGTGTTGCTCCGCGAAGCTAAACCGTTGAAAGCCATCTTCGGCCACGCGCAACGCTTGGGCCATTTGCAACGCCTTGTAGAGAGCCAACTGCAACCTGCCGCACGCGAACATTGCCATGTGGCGTCGTGGCGCGAAGGCAATTTACTGTTAATTGTCACCGACGGGCATTGGGCAACCCGCCTGCGCTACCAGCAAAAACGCTTGCAGCGGCAATTAATGGCATTTGATGAGTTTGCGAGCCTGACCCGCATCCAGTTCAAGGTGCAGCCGCCCACCGTGCAGCAAGGTGCAGTGGGCCACACCATGGACCTGTCGCAGAACGCCGCCGAAACCATTCAAGCCACGGCCGACGGCATCAGCGATCCGGGCTTGCGCGCAGCACTGGAGCGGTTGGCCGCCCACGCCAGGCCCAAGCCCTGATCCGCTACTTGCGTTTGCTGCCGCCCAGCAACGAGCCCAACAACCCGCGCACCAACTGCCGTCCCATTTGATTGGCCGCCTGCTGCATGGCGGATTTGAGCGCCTTGCCCGCGGTAGTCCCCAGAAACGCCCCAGCCTTGTCGGTAAAGCTCGGTTCTTCGGCGATCGGCTTGGCCTCCTCCGTCGGGCCAAGCTCCTTGCGCGCCATCAGCACTTCATAGGCCGACTCACGGTCAATCGGCTTGTCGTAGCGCCCCAATAAAGGCGAACTGGCGATGATCGCGGCGCGCTCGGCTTCGCTCAGCGGCCCGATCCGCGATTGCGGCGGCGCCACCAGTACGCGTTGGACTACTTCCGGCGTGCCCTTTTCCTGCAACGTACCTACCAATGCCTCACCGGTGCCCAACTCGGTCAACACCGACAAGGTATCGAACGCCGGGTTGGGGCGAAAACCGTCCGCCACCGCACGCAGGGATTTCTGCTCTTTGGTGGTGAACGCCCGCAGGCCATGCTGGATACGCAGGCCCAGTTGCGCCAATACCGTGTCGGGCAAATCCCCTGGGGATTGAGTGACAAAGTACACACCCACGCCTTTGGAACGAATCAACCGCACCACTTGCTCCAGGCGATCCTGCAATGCCTTGGGCGTATCGGCGAACAATAAATGCGCCTCGTCGAAAAACAGCGCCAGCAGCGGTTTGTCGGCATCGCCACGCTCGGGCAGTTGCTCGAACAACTCGGCCAGCAGCCACAGCAGGAAGGTCGCATAGACCTTGGGCGCCTCATGCACCAGACGGCTTGCGTCCAGCAGGTGGATGCGCCCGCGACCATCGCTGGCCGGCTGCAAGATATCTTCAAGTTGCAGGGCCGGCTCGCCGAACAAGGCTTCGGCGCCCTGCTGCTCCAGCACCGCCAAACGCCGCAACAGCGCCTGGCTGGAGCCGGTGGTCATCAGCGCCGCGTCGTCGCCCAGCAGCTCCGGGTGATAACGCAGGTGGTTGAGCAAGGCCTTGAGGTCTTTGAGGTCCAGCAGCAACAGGCCTTCGCGGTCGGCCACCTTGAAGGTCGCATAGAGTGCCGATTGCTGGCTGTCGGTAAGCTCAAGCAGGCTGCCAAGCAATAACGGCCCCATTTCGCTGATGGTAGTGCGCAATGGATGACCGGACTGCCCGTGGATATCCCACAGCGTTACCGGATACGCCTTGGCCGTGTAATTAAGGAAGGGCATGCCAGCAATGCGCTCGGCCACCTTGCCTTGCGGGTTGGCCGCAGCGCCAAGGCCGCACAGGTCACCCTTGATATCAGCGGCAAACACGGCCACACCCGCATCGCTGAAGGCTTCCGCCAAGCGCTGCAACGTGACGGTTTTACCTGTGCCGGTGGCGCCGGCAATCAACCCATGACGGTTGGCCAGGCGCATGGCCTGGGCAATGGGCTGGCCGTCCAGGCCGGCGCCGATAAGGAGTTGCGAGGAATCAGGCATTTCGTCACCTTTGGTTAATCTTTAGTGCCGTCAGGTCGATACAGACAGAGGTAAGACCCACAAAGTCTAAAAATAGGTCAGATAGTTCTCACAGGGACCACCGGAATTATCACAAGCAGTATCACACCTTTTTTGACGCTGTCATTTTGCGCGTCCCACGAGGACGCGCTTCGGATATTAAGACCATAGCGGACCCTACAAGCCATGAATAAAAACCTGCGCTTCAGCCACAAAATCCTGCTTGCAGCCTCCCTTATCGTCATCGCCGCTTTTGCACTGTTTACCCTCTACAACGACTACCTGCAACGCAACGCGATTCGCGACGACCTCAATAATTACCTGCACGAAATGGGCGATGTCACCGCCAGCAACATTCAAACCTGGCTCACCGGGCGTATTGCCCTGGTCGAAAACGCGGCACAGAACATCGCCATTAACCCTGAACCCGCCGTAGTTGCTGGCCTGCTCGAACAGAAAAGTCTGACATCCTCGTTCATGGCCACCTACGTGGGCGACAGCAAAGGCGCCTTCACCATTCGCCCTGACACCAAGATGCCGGACGGTTTCGACCCACGGGTGCGCCCTTGGTACAAAGGCGCCCAAAGCAGCAACGGCTCAACCCTGACCGAACCTTACATCGACGCGGCGACCGGCCAGTTGATCATTTCCGTCGCCACCCCCAGCGCCAAAGCCGGGCAAACCATCGGCGTGGTCGGCGGCGATCTGAGCCTGCAAACTCTGGTGGATAACATCGGCGCGCTGAACTTCGGCGGCATGGGCTACGCGTTCCTGGTCAGCGCTGACGGCAAAGTGCTGGTGCACCCGGACAAGAACCTGGTGATGAAGACGCTCGCCGACATGTACCCGAAAAACACCCCGAAGATCAGTGGTGATTTCAGCGAAGTCGAGGCCAATGGCAAAGACAACATCGTGACCTTTACCCCCATCAAAGGCCTGCCGTCGGTGAACTGGTATCTGGGCATTTCGGTGGATAAAGATAAATCCTTCGCCATGCTCAGCAAATTTCGCACCTCGGCCGTCATCGCCACGATTATCGCGGTCGTGATCATCATCGCGCTGCTCGGCATGCTGATCCGTGTGCTGCTGCAACCCCTGCACGTAATGACCCGCGCCATGCAGGACATCGCCGATGGCGAGGGTGACCTGACCCGCCGCCTGAACATTCAGAATCACGACGAGTTCGGCACGCTGGGTAACGCTTTCAATCGCTTCGTGGAACGTATTCATACCTCGATTCGCGAGGTGTCCTCGGCCACCGAGCAGGTCAATGAAGTGGCCCTGCGTGTGGTCAGCGCCTCCAACTCGTCGATGGTCAACTCTGACGAGCAGGCCAACCGCACCAACAGTGTGGCCGCCGCCATCAACGAACTGGGCGCCGCTGCACAGGAAATTGCGCGTAACGCCGCCCAGGCGTCCCATCAAGCCAGCGATGCCCGGCACTTGGCCGAAGACGGCCAGCAAGTGGTCGAGCGTAATATCAAGGCAATGAACCAGCTGTCCGAGATGATCAGCGCCTCCAGCAGCAATATCGAAGCGCTCAACAGCAAGACTGTGAACATCGGGCAAATTCTGGAAGTGATCACCAGCATCTCCCAGCAAACTAACCTGCTGGCGCTGAACGCCGCCATCGAAGCCGCGCGGGCCGGGGAAGCCGGGCGTGGGTTTGCGGTAGTGGCCGATGAGGTGCGCAACCTGGCGCACCGCACTCAGGAGTCGGCGCAACAAGTGCAAAAGATGATTGAGGAACTGCAAGTCGGTGCCCGTGATTCGGTCAGCACCATGAGTGAAAGCCAGCGCCACAGCCTGGAGAGCGTCGAGATCGCCAACCTGGCCGGCGAGCGTCTCAACAGCGTGACCCAGCGTATTGGCGAGATCGACGGCATGAACCAGTCCGTGGCCACCGCCACTGAGGAACAGACCTCGGTAGTGGAGTCGATCAACATGGACATCACCGAGATCAACACCCTCAACCAGGAAGGTGTGGAAAACCTGCAATCCACCCTACGCGCCTGTACCGACCTGGAACAACAGGCCGCACGCTTGAAACAGTTGGTGGGCAGCTTCCGCATCTGACCCCTGCGCCCGCCGAGCGTTAAGGCGGCGGGCCGCTAGGCTTGCTCGGGATCGGTTTTAGTGTGTTCCTGGCGCCACAACTCGGCGGCACCGGGAAACTCGGTGCCGTCCTCAGCGTCCAGGTCATCCGGGTCAAAACGGCTCAAACACCCCTCGCCCAGCGTCGCCGGGGCTTTGGAGGTGGCTTTATCGAGTGGATCGCTCATCGCTTAATCCTTCATAGCGGACAAAAAAAGGGCCTGGGACGATTTAACGCCCAGGCCCTTTTTTCTACAACTTAAACGCGGCTATCAGAACACCACAGTCTTGTTGCCGTGTACCAGCACGCGATCTTCCAGGTGGTAACGCAGGCCACGGGCCAGCACCATCTTCTCGACGTCACGGCCGAAACGCACCATGTCTTCAATGCTGTCGCTGTGTCTGACGCGTACAACGTCCTGTTCGATGATCGGACCGGCGTCGAGCTCTTCAGTGACATAGTGGCACGTTGCGCCAATCAACTTCACACCGCGCAGGGAGGCCTGGTGGTAGGGCTTGGCACCCACAAACGACGGCAGGAAGCTGTGGTGAATGTTGATCACTCGGCCGGCGTACTCACTGCACAGTTCCGGCGGCAGGATTTGCATGTAACGCGCCAGCACGACCACATCGGCTTCGTGCTGTTTGACCAGGCGGGAGACTTCGGCGAATGCCGGTTCCTTGTCCTGTGGGTTGACCGGCACGTGGTAGTACGGGATGCCATGCCATTCGACCATGCTGCGCAGGTCATCGTGATTGGAGATCACACAGGCTATCTCGCAGTCGAGCTCATCGCTGTGCCAGCGGTGCAACAGGTCGGCCAGGCAGTGGGACTCGCGGCTGGCCATCAGCACAACACGCTTTTTCTGCTCCGTGTCGGTGATATGCCAAGTCATCGAAAACTCTTCGGCGATCGGCGCAAACGCCTCGCGAAACGCTTCAAGACCAAAGGGCAGCGTGTCGGCACGTATCTCGTGACGCATGAAAAACCAACCGCTGAGATCGTCCGAGTGATGGCTCGCCTCGGTGATCCAGCCGTTGTGGGAGGCCAGAAAGTTACTGACTTTGGCAACGATGCCAACCCGGTCCGGGCAAGCAATCACCAGCCGAAAAGTGCGCATTAGGGGGAAACTCCAGAACTTCGCAAAGGCCGCCATTCTAGCGATTACGCAGAAAAACTGCAGTATTCCTTGCACCTTATTCTGTCGCCCGGCGCGGGTGACACCCCTTAATAGCGTAAGGTTTTACCGCCGTTATATGAGCGCCCCCGTCACACGCAGGCAATTATCCGAAATAAAACAGAATTATCTTTATGCCTACCACCTACTAATTAACTCGATTGCATAGCAGGGCCACAAACATTCGACGTAATTCACATAAATGCTTGCTTAAATGTTTACTTGCGGAAATTGCCTGACTATTATTAGGCCACTCACTGTCAATCAGCGCTCTACATAAGGTAGTCCACATGTCCCTGATCAACGAATACCGCGCCACCGAAGAAGCTATCAAAGAACTGCAAGCCCGCTTGAAGAACCTGTCGCAAGACGACAAGCTGCAAACCGAGCTGGAATTCGAAGGCAAACTGCGCACCCTGATGGGTGAGTACTCCAAATCCCTGCGTGACATCATCGCGCTGTTGGATCCGGAATCTAAAGTTAAAGCCCCGCGTGGCGCTGTGAAAACTACCGGCACCAAGCGTGCTCGTAAGGTCAAGCAGTACAAAAACCCGCACAACGGCGAAGTGATTGAAACCAAAGGTGGCAACCACAAGACTCTGAAAGAGTGGAAAGCCAAGTGGGGCGGCGACGTGGTTGAAGGTTGGGCTACCCTGCTGGGCTAAGCCTGATCAGGCTACGGCCTGCTAGGTAACACATTAAAAACGCCAGCTTGCTGGCGTTTTTTATTGTCCGAATACTCTGCAAGTGCCTGACTACAGGTCCAGGCGAGCGGCTAAAGAGTCGGCATACTCCTGCCATTCATCCAGCACCTGGCACTGAAACGATGTAGCACTAACCGCTAACTCCTCACGCGCCTGTTTAAATGCCAACAGGGTATTGGGTGCGCCCCACTCCGGGTTCGACAAACGTTGCTGACAGAAAAGTTTCCAGCGTTGTTGCTCATCGTTGTCCAAGGTGTCAGGAAAGTTACGAGCGCGGTAACGGAATAATAATTCCGGCAATCGATGATCATCAAAAGGCCACTGCTGACGAGCCAACTGTGAGGGTTCAGCCACTCGGACTTGTTCGCATAACCGTCGGTCGCGGTCACCGATAAAACCGTCATAGAGCTGCTGCTCCGGGTCGGTGCTCGGCGCAAAGTCTTCCTCGGCATAAACGGCGGCCAACTTGTCGCGCCAAACTTCCTGTGCGTCAGTTAGTCGCAGTGCCCGTGCCTGACACACGTCCATATCGAAGTTCAAGCGTTCGCGATCCTGTGCGCGCAGCACACTCAATGGCGCGACCACCGGGCAGCGGTTGATATGCAACAACTTGAGCGGCACTGGCAACTCACCTTGCGCCAACTCATCACGGCGCGTGTAGAGCCGCTGGCGCAAGGTTTCTGCGTCCAGGTCGAGCAAGCCCTGCGGGTCGAGGCCAAGGTCACAGACAATCAACGCATTGCGATTGCGCGGGTGCCAGGCCAGGGGCAGCACCACACCCAGGTAATGACGCTCGGCGGAGAAACGCCCGGAAATATGCACCATGGGCTGCAACAGGCGGATCTGATCCATCACCCGCTGCTTGCTGCGCAGTTGAAACAGCCAGTCATACAGTTTTGGCTGTTTCTCGCGGATCAGACGGGCCAGGGCGATGGTGGCACGCACGTCCGACAGGGCATCGTGAGCTTGTCCATGGTCAATGCCATTGGCTTGGGTCAAACGCTCAAGCTTGAGGGTGACTCGCCCGTCCTGCTGCGGCCACTCAATACCTTCGGGGCGCAGTGCGTAAGCCGTGCGAACCACATCGATCAAGTCCCAGCGACTGTTGCCGCCCTGCCACTCTCGGGCATACGGGTCAAAAAAGTTTCGGTACAGGCTGTAGCGCGTCATTTCATCGTCAAAGCGCAACGTGTTGTAGCCGGCACCGCAGGTCCCTGGCGCAGCCAGCTCGGCGTGCACGCGGGTCATGAAGTCGGCTTCGGCCAGGCCTTTTTCCGCCAGAATGCCGGGAGTGATACCGGTTATGGCGCAGGCAGCCGGATGCGGCAGGATATCGTCGCTTGGCTGGCAATAAAGGTTGACCGGCGGGCCGACCTCGTTGAGCTCGAGGTCGGTACGAATACCAGCGACCTGCAACGGGCGATCGCTGCGCGGGTTGATGCCGGTGGTTTCATAGTCGTACCAGAAAATGGTGGTCACGGGCTGTTCCTGTACTGAAGATTGGCAAAGTCTAGGCGCTGCAAGGCGCCCGGGGCCAGCGATAGATTGCTGTACAAATATCCAGCAAAACCTTGAAAGGTTGCTTCCATCGTCGACACTGCTAGCATCCGTGTCTTCAAGCCACCCGCACTGCCAAGGATCGCGATGCCATCAGTTCCGTTGGATACCCACTACCCGATCGAGACTCCCGAGGGCATAGACCTGCCCTTGCGCCCGGCCGGCCTGATGCCACGGGCACTGGCGTTTGCTTTCGACCTGGGTGTGCGCGGCTTGATCATGGGCATCCTGCTCGTGCCGCTGGCGTTGCTTGGCAATATCGGGATTGGCTTGGGCTCGCTGCTGCTGTTCTTGATCAGTTGGTGGTACATGGTGCTGTTCGAAGTCCTTAACCAGGGCTGCTCTCCGGGCAAGCAGGTGATGGGCTTGCGCGTCATTCAGGACGATGGCACCCCCATCGGCTGGCCCGCCTCACTCATCCGCAACCTGCTGCGTTTTGTCGACATGCTGCCTTTTGGCTACTTCCTCGGCGCCATCAGTTGCCTGCAACACCCTCACTTCAAACGCCTTGGCGACCTCGCAGCGGGCACGCTGGTGGTTTACCGCGAACAGCCACTGGCGCGCCCCAAGGTGCCTCAAGCCGCCGCCCTGCGCCTGCCCTTTACGCTGGAACTGAGCGAACAACGCGCCATACTGGCTTTCGCTGAGCGCCAAGCTGAGTTGTCCGCCGATCGGGTACACGAACTGGCTTCCATCCTGGCAACGCCGTTGCACGTATCGCCGGCTCGCGCGGTAGAGCAACTCAATGGCGTGGCGCGCGGTTTAGTGGGGCCGACATGAAGCAGAGCCTGTTCGAAAGCCGTCATCAGCCGCAGTGGCAAGCCTTCGCCGCACAGCTCACGCAGTTGGAGCAAGGCAAGGCCAAGGCCGGCGACATGTCTGACTTCCCCCATCATTATCGACGCCTATGCCAGCACCTCGCCCTGGCCCAGGAGCGTGGCTACAGCAGCTACCTGATAGATCCCCTGCAACAACTGGCACTGCGCGGCCACCAGCAGTTGTACCGCCACCGCAGCCAATTGGGCGCGAATGTGCTGGGCTTCATCCTGGCGGGTTTCCCGCGCCTGGTGCGCGAACAGTCGCGCTTCGTGTTAATCGCCGGTGTGTTGTTCTTTGGCAGCCTGGTAGGGGTTGCGTTGCTGGTCTACCTGTTCCCTGACCTTATCTACAGCATCGTGAGCCCCGCGCAGGTGGCCGAGATGCACAGTATGTATAACCCGGATGCTGGCCACCTGGGGCGTGCTGCCGACCGCGCGTCCAGTGAAGACTGGATGATGTTTGGCTACTACGTGATGCACAACACCGGGATTGCTTTCCAGACCTTTGCCGCCGGTTTGCTGTTCGGCCTGGGCAGCGTGTTCTTTCTGATTTTCAACGGCCTGATCATCGGCGCGATCTCCGGCCATCTCACCGAGATCGGCTATGGCCAGACCTTCTGGTCGTTTGTCATCGGCCACGGTGCGTTCGAACTCACCGCCATCGCCCTGGCCGGGGCGGCAGGCTTGCAATTGGGCTGGGCGGTGATTGCTCCCGGGCACCTGACACGCGGCGAATCGCTGCAGCTGGCGGCACGCAAAAGCGTGCGGATGCTCTGCGGCGTCATGCTATTGCTGCTGATCGCGGCGTTTATTGAAGCCTACTGGTCTTCCTCCACCACCATCGCTCCCTGGATCAAATACCTGACGGGCGCCGGGCTGTGGCTATTGGTTGCCGCCTACCTCACGCTTGCCGGGCGGACTCAGCATGCGCCTGAGTGAGGCCAGCGTAGTGATTCGGCCCCGCACTTCCTGGGAAGCCATGGACCTGGGTGTGCTGATGGCCCAGGAATATCGACTGCTGTTAATGAGCAGTTGGGCAATGGTGACGTTGCCGATATTCATTTTGCTGACCGTGCTGCTGTGGCGCTACCCGTCCATGGCCATGTTTGTGTTCTGGTGGTTAAAACCGGCCTTTGACCGATTGCCACTGTACATCCTCTCCAAGGCCTTGTTTGGCGAGACACCCAGCCTCAAGCAGGCTGTGCGCCAATGGCCGCGCCTGCTCAAAGGCCAACTGCTGGCCAGCCTGACCTGGAGGCGACTGAGCCTGAGCCGCAGCTTTGTCATGCCGGTGAGCCAGCTCGAAGGCCTGGATGGCGATGCCCGTCAAAAACGCCTGGGGATGCTGCTGCAACGCAACGCGGGTGCTGCACGCTGGCTGACCACGATTGGCGTGCATATGGAAATCGGCCTGTGGCTCGGTTGCATGGCACTGTTTTACCTGTTCATCCCACAGCAACTGGAACTGGATTGGGACTGGCAACGGTTGGCACTGGCAAGCGGCTCAGAGGGTTTGTGGCTGGAGCATTTGAGTAACGCCTTCTACGCGCTGATTCTGGTGTTCTGGGAGCCCATCTATGTCGCTTGCGGTTTCAGCCTGTACCTCAACCGCCGCACCGTGCTGGAAGCCTGGGACCTTGAACTGGTGTTCCGCCGGTTACGCCAACGCCTGACCAGCGTCGCACCGTTGCTGCTGGTGGCTGTGCTGATACTCGTACCATTCAGCCACCCGGCCATGGCGGACGAACCCGAGCCGGCCAAGCAGGTCACCACCCAGGCCGCCAGCCAATCGATCAAGACGCTGCTGGACAGCCCCCCGTTCAAGAACCCGGAAACCGTCACACGCTATCGTTTTGGTGACGAAAAAAACGTCGCGAAACCCAAGGTAAAGGGTGACGGTAAACTTCCGGCCTGGCTTCAGGCGCTACTGGACAGATTCAACAGCGATACCTTCAGAAACGCCGCCCTCGGCCTGGAGGTACTGCTCTGGAGCCTGTTGGCGGCTGGCCTGGCGCTGGTGGTCTGGCGCTATAGGGAGTGGCTGCACACCTTTGTCAGTCGACGCGGCCCCGCCAAAGCCAAAACCGCCAAGGCGGCCCCGGCGCAATTATTCGGCCTGGCGTTGGGCAGCGACACCTTGCCTGACGACATCGCCAGCACCGCCGAACAACTGTGGCCCACCCACCCCAGGGAAGCCCTCGGTCTGCTGTATCGCGGGCTGCTCAACCGGCTGCTGCACGACTTCAACCTGCCCCTGAAAAGCGCCGATACCGAAGGCCAGGTCCTGGAGCGCATCCACCTGCTGCAACAACCACAACTGCAGGCCTTCAGTGACGCACTGACACACCACTGGCAAAACCTCGCCTATGGCCACCGCCTTCCGCCGGCGTTGGTACACCAGCAACTGTGCAGCGATTGGCGCGCCTTGTTCAATACCGGAGTCGCCCAATGAAGCGCCCCCTGCTATGGGTCGGGCTGCTACTGGCCTGCCTGCTTGGGGCCGGTGGCCTTTACGTTTGGCACAAAGCGATTCCCTACGACGAAATAGTCGATCGCGGCCCATCCCCACAAGCCACGGCCAACCCCTACCTTGCGGCCGAATACTTCCTGCGCCAGCAGGGTCTGGCAGTGGAACACGCCAACAGCCTTGAACACCTGGCCGACCTGCCAGCCATAGGACATAGCCTGGTGTTGCTGGGCGAGCGCAGCAACATGACCCCACGCCAGGCTGAGCAACTGCTGGACTGGGCAAAATCCGGCGGCCATCTGCTGCTGGTTGCCGAAGCGCTTTGGGATGAGGAAACCGGCAAAAGCGGCGACCTGCTGCTGGATCGACTGGACTTCCACCAAACACTCAGCGTGGGCCTTGACGAGCTTGCTTCCCCACGCAAAAAGAAAGTACCGGACCTGACCAAACTCTACGTCGACAATGAGACCGCCCCGGCCTATTTCAGCTTCGATACCGACTTCAACCTCACCGACCCCAGGCACCTGGCACAGTTTTCCGCCAACAGCGCCAAATCCAGCCATTTGATGCAACGCAACTTCGGGCAAGGCAGCGTAACGGTTGTGACCGACAGAGACCTGTGGAAAACCCCAGGCATCGGCAAACACGATAACGCCTGGCTGTTGTGGTATCTCAACCGGGGGACGGAGGTAACGCTGCTGTTCAACAGCGACGTGGACGACCTGCTTACCCTGTTAATGCGCAACTTCCCCCAGGCGCTGGTGGCGCTCTGCGCATTGATTGCCCTGGCGCTCTGGCATGCAGGCATGCGCCAGGGGCCGACCCAGGCGGCCGCCCCAAAGGCCCGTCGCCAGTTACAGGAACACGTGAACGCAAGTGCCGACTTCCTGCTGCGCCGCAGCGGCCAAGGTACGCTGCTGCGCGCCTTGCAGCGTGATATCCAGCGGGCGGCGGGGCGCCGTCACCCAGGCTTTGAACACCTCGACAGCGACGCACAGTGGCAGGTCCTCGAACGCCTGACGCGCCAACCCTCCCACGTCATCCGCCAGGCCATCGACCCACTCCCGGCAAAACGGCTCACCAGCGCCGATTTCAGCCGTCAAGTGGCGAGCCTGCAAACCCTCAGGAATGCCCTATGAGCGAATTTCCAACGGCCACCGCCCTGACTGCCGAAAACCTTCAAAAGGCCAGCCAGCAGGCACAGGCTCTGCGTGTTGAACTGCGTAAGGCGGTGATTGGCCAGGACCAGGTGATCGACGACGTGCTCACCGCGTTGATCGCCGGTGGCCACATACTGCTCGAAGGTGTGCCAGGCCTCGGCAAAACCTTGTTGGTGCGCGCGCTGGCACGCTGTTTTGGTGGCGACTTTGCACGTATCCAGTTCACCCCGGACCTGATGCCCAGCGATGTCACCGGCCACGCCGTGTACGACCTGCACAGTGAGCAGTTCAAGCTGCGCAAGGGGCCGCTGTTCACCCACTTGTTGCTGGCCGATGAAATCAATCGCGCGCCCGCCAAGACCCAGGCTGCCCTGCTTGAAGCCATGCAGGAACGCCAAGTTACCCTCGAGGGCGAAGCGCTGCCCATTGGCCAACCGTTCATGGTGCTGGCGACCCAGAACCCCATCGAACAGGAGGGCACCTATCCCCTGCCCGAGGCCGAGCTGGACCGGTTCATGCTCAAAGTGCGCATGGACTACCCCGATGCGCAGCAGGAACTGGAGATGGTCCGCGAAGTCACCCGTTCTTCCAGGGCCGACATGTTGGATGTGCAGCCACTGCGCACGGTGCTGCAGGCAGAGGACGTGTTGCAGCTGCAGCAAATTGCCAGCGAGCTGCCGCTGGATGAGCAAGTACTTGACTACGCCGTGCGCCTGGCCCGGGCTACTCGCAGTTGGCCAGGGCTGACCATCGGCGCCGGCCCACGCGCTTCCATTGCCCTGGTGCGCGGCGCACGAGCACGGGCTTTGCTGCGCGGCGGCGAGTTCGTCACCCCGGACGATATCAAGGGCTGCGCCTTGGCGGTGCTGCGCCATCGGGTGCGTATCGCCCCCGAATTGGACATTGACGGGTTGGAAGTGGATCAGGTGCTCAAGCAACTGCTGGACCAGATTTCGGCACCTCGGCAGTGACCCGGCCATGAAGCCAACTCGCCTGCTGCTGATCTGGCTCGGTGTCCTCGCGGGTTTGAACATCCTCTTGGGCGCGGCTACGGCGCTCCAGCTCAACGTGCCCGACACGCTGCATAAAGTGGCGTGGGGCCTGCTGCTGGCGCTGTTTGTATTGGCGCTGCTGGACGCCCTGCGCCTGCGGCGCCTTGCGTGCCCACGGGTGCAACGGCAGATGCCCGGCAGCCTGGCCCTAGGCCGCTGGGGTGAGGTACGCCTGACCCTTGAACATGACTACCCGCAGCCGCTGACCGTGCAGGTATTCGACCACGCACCTGACGGGCTGAGCGTGGAGAATATGCCGCAGTCCATCGAACTGCTCCCAGGCCAGCGAAGCGAACTGGGCTATCGATTGCGGCCCTTGCGGCGTGGGCACTTCACTTTCAGTCGCTGTGAGGTTCACCTGCCCAGCTCTCTGGGGCTGTGGTCTGCGAGGCGTTTTGTTGAGGCCCGCGATACAACCCGTGTGTACCCGGACTTCGCCCGCTTGTACGGCGCACAGCTGTTGGGCGTGGACAATTGGTTGAGCCAACTGGGTGTTCGTCAACACCAACGGCGCGGGTTGGGGCTGGAGTTTCATCAGTTGCGCGAGTTTCGCGAAGGCGACAGCCTGCGCCAGATCGACTGGAAGGCCACCGCACGCCAGCGCACGCCCATCGCCCGGGAATATCAGGACGAACGCGACCAGCAGATAGTGTTCATGCTCGATTGCGGCCGGCGCATGCGCAGTCAGGACGCGGAGCTCGCTCACTTCGACCACGCCCTCAATGCCTGCCTGTTGCTCAGTTACGTTGCCTTGCGCCAAGGCGATGCGGTGGGCCTGTGCACCTTTGCCTGCGACCAGCCGCGCTACCTGGCGCCCGTCAAGGGCAGCGGCCAACTGAACGTGTTGCTCAATGCCGTTTACGACCTCGATACCACCCGACGCACTGCCGACTATGCGGCCGCCGCCAGCCAATTACTGGCCCGGCAAAAACGTCGGGCATTGGTGATCGTAGTGACCAATCTTCGCGATGAAGATGATGAGGAATTACTCGCAGCGGTTAAGCGCATCAGCCGGCAACACCGGGTGCTGGTCGCCAGCCTGCGCGAAGAGGTACTCGACCAACTGCGCCAGTCCCCCGTGCAAACCTTGCCTGAAGCGCTGGCCTACAGCGGGACTGTCGACTATCTCAATAAGAGAAACGATCTGCATGAGCGCTTGAGTGCCCACGGTTTATCGGTGCTGGATACGCCACCGTCGGGGCTGGGAGCCGCCTTGGTGACGCGTTATCTGAACTGGAAAAAGGCCGGTGTTTTATGACTCAAGCACACGACCACACGCTCGGCTTACCCCATCCGAGCCGGGTCGACAGCGCGCCAGGCCTAGGCGGAAGCCTGCAGAGGATCAAAGCTGAAGTAATGGCACAGGGCACTGATCAATTGCCCGTACGCCCCGGGCGCTTCGACCACGCGAAATCCTGAGTCATAGTGCTGTGGGTTGACATCTTCGTGGCTCCACAAGCACATCGCCGTGAGGTCAATGGCCTGGAAGTCACCATCTGCCGTAGGTATTTTCAAACGTAGCTCAAACGTTACGTCAATCATCATGGGTAATTGGCTGATCAACATCAGCCCGTCTTCGGACACGTTCCCTAAGTAGCCAATAGGCTTATCCGTAAGCCGGTTGAACACTTTCAAGAAACCAGACAACTGATGCCGCTGAATCCTTCGGTCGGTAAACATGATGAAATCGCCATCCATTGGCCATATCAGTGGCCGCGCCAGTTATTCGGAACGAACACTAAATGTTCGCTCTCCCTCGAAATTGGTGCGAATCCAGCGTGCGCTTGATCGCCCTACTGCTACCAATCCCAAGCACTCCATTCGTTTGGACATAAACTTGTACAAACGGACACTTAAAGAATAGCTTAAGACTGGCGACGGGCCAGCTATAGAATGGCAAATATCATCAAAGTGATGCGGGCCGTGGCTGCGCGACACTCGCGCCGGAGTAATGGCCCAGTTGCTGCAGCGTGTCGAGCCGGGCGCGGGCGCGGTAGGCATACTCGCTGGACGGGTATTGATTAATGATGAACTGGTAGGTCTGCACCGCGTCGACAAACAGCTTCTGGCGCTCCAGGCATTGCCCGCGGAGCATCGAAACTTCCGGTTGCACATACCGACGGGTACGGCTCTCGCGGTCCACCTGGGACAATTCCAGGGTAACGCGCTCGCAATCACCCACCCCATAGGCGCGGTAAGCGTTGTTCAAATGATGGTCCATCGACCAGCGGGTACAGCCGACAACACTGACGGCCAGGGCAGCAATGAGCAAAATTCGCATGGGGGTTCTCCTGTCTTGTGCAGTGTATCGACCCCGCGTCAAAAATCTTCAAGGGTGTTCATCTATTCAATTGGAGCGAAAACAAGCGAATCTTCGATAAGTAGTGCAAACGAACAATGACTACAACCAAAGAGCATAGTAGCCTTCCCCAGCGCTTGAACTCAGGAGTCTGTGCATGTCCGTCCGTCGTACCAAAATCGTCGCCACCCTTGGCCCGGCCAGTAACTCGCCGGAAGTCCTCGAACAGCTGATTCTGGCTGGTTTGGACGTTGCCCGTCTGAACTTCTCCCACGGCACCCCGGACGAGCACAAGGCTCGCGCCAAGCTGGTGCGTGACCTGGCCGCCAAGCACGGCCGCTTCGTGGCACTGCTGGGTGACCTGCAAGGCCCGAAAATCCGTATCGCCAAATTCGCCAACAAGCGCATTGAGCTGAAGATCGGTGACAAGTTCACCTTCTCCACCAGCCACTCGCTGACCGAAGGCAACCAGGAAGTCGTCGGTATCGACTACCCGGACCTGGTCAAGGACTGCGGCGTCGGCGACGAACTGCTGCTGGATGACGGCCGCGTAGTCATGCGCGTCGACACGGCCTCCTCGACAGAGCTGAACTGCACCGTGATCATCGGTGGCCCGCTGTCCGATCACAAAGGCATCAACCGTCGCGGCGGTGGCCTGACGGCGCCAGCCCTGACTGAAAAAGACAAGGCCGACATCAAGCTCGCCGCCGAAATGGAAGTGGACTACCTCGCCGTGTCCTTCCCGCGCGACGCCGCCGACATGGAATACGCCCGTAAACTGCGCGACGAAGCCGGCGGCACCGCCTGGCTGGTAGCGAAGATCGAACGCGCCGAAGCCGTGGCCGATGACGAAACCCTCGACGCCCTGATCAATGCATCCGACGCCGTGATGGTTGCCCGTGGCGACCTGGGCGTGGAAATCGGTGACGCCGAGCTGATCGGTATCCAGAAGAAGATCATCCTGCACGCACGCCGCCACAACAAGGCCGTGATCGTGGCGACCCAGATGATGGAGTCGATGATCCAGAACCCGATGCCGACCCGTGCCGAAGTGTCCGACGTGGCCAACGCCGTACTCGACTACACCGACGCGGTGATGCTCTCGGCTGAAAGCGCTGCCGGCCCTTACCCGCTGGAAGCCGTACAGGCCATGGCGCGTATCTGCGTCGGTGCCGAAAAGCACCCGACCAGCAAGACCTCCAGCCACCGTATCGGCAAAGTGTTCGAAAGCTGCGACCAGAGCATCGCCCTGGCTGCCATGTACACCGCCAACCACTTCCCGGGCGTCAAGGCGATCATTGCCCTGACCGAAAGTGGCTACACCCCGTTGATCATGTCGCGTATCCGTTCGTCGGTACCGATCTACGCGTTCACTCCACACCGCGAAGCCCAGGCCCGTGCGGCATTGTTCCGTGGCGTTTACACCATTCCGTTCGATCCAGCTTCGTTGGCCCCTAACGAAGTGAGCCAGAAGGCGATCGACGAACTGGTCAAGCGTGGCGTCGTAGAGAAAGGCGACTGGGTCATCCTGACCAAGGGCGACAGCTACCACACCACCGGTGGCACCAATGGCATGAAGATCCTGCACGTGGGCGACCCGCAGTTCTGAGTGACACGCTGAAAAACAAAAGCCCTGCCATGTGAATGGCGGGGCTTTTTGTATTTAAAGGCCTGGGAATGTGTGGAATCAAAGGGCCTCATCGCAGGCAAGCCTGCTCCCACACGTGACCGCATTCCAATGTGGGAGCTGGCTTGCCTGCGATAGCGTCATCAGCGCCGGGTGATAAACCCCGACAACGCCGCAATCGCCTCCGGCGACTTCAAACGCTGCACAAACAGAGCCCCCTCTTCCTCGATCACCTGCCGCAACTGTTCACGGTCGACACTTTTCATCAACTGTTTGCTGACCTGCACCGCTCCCGGCGCCAGGCTTTCAAAACGCTGCGCAACCTCCCGAGCCTTGGCCAGCGCCGCTTCACCGCTACCCATCGCCTCAGTCGCAATCCCCCACGCCGCCGCCTGCTCGCCGGTAAAGCCTTCGCCCAATAGCAACAATTCAGCCGCTTTCGCATGCCCCAACAGCCGAGGCAGGATCAGGCTGGAGCCAAATTCCGGGCACAGCCCCAGGTTGACGAAAGGCATGCGCAAGCGTGCATCGCGGCTGATATACACCAGGTCGCAATGCAGCAACAGGGTCGTACCGATACCAACCGCCGCACCCGCCACTGCCGCGATCACCGGTTTACGGCAGTTGAGCAGGCTTTTCATGAAGTGGAATGGTGGGCTGTCCAGATCACTGGGCGGCTGTTCGAGGAAGTCGGCGATGTCGTTGCCGGCGGTAAAACACGCATTGCTGCCCTGGATCAGCACCGCACGGATGCCTGAGTCCGCATCAGCCTGCTCCAGCGCCTCGGCCAGTTGCGTATACATGGCGCGGGTCAGGGCATTTTTCTTGTCAGGGCGATTGAGCTGCAGGGTCAGCAGCCCACCTTCGCGTTGCAGCAGGATGGCGTCGGTCATGGCGAATCTCGCGGCTGGAAAAGTCAGCGCTCAACCACGCGGCAGGAACACATCGGCCAGCAGTTGATTGCGCGGCAACCCCGCCAGGAACAGGCGTTTGGAAAACGCTTCAACATTGGCGGGGTGCCCGCAGAGTAAGGCCAGAGTTTGCCGCGAAACAAGCCGCAGTTGCGCCAATGCCTGGGCCGACTCAGCCGCCGTCCACAGCTGCACAGTCAGGTTCGCGTGCTGCGCAGCCAATTGCGCCAAGGGTTCGGCCAGATAATGCCCATCGGCATCATGGGCCAGGTGAATCACGCGGATGGCGCCTTGGTGATCCTGGCGTAGCGCCTCGCGCAGCACGCCCCATAACGGCCCGAGGCCGGTGCCCGACGCCAGCAGCCAAAGTGGCCGCGACTGCCAGTCAGGATCGTATTGCAGTGCCCCACCGCGTAATTCGCCGAGGCGCAGGCTGTCGCCCACCTGTAGCTGCCGGGCAATATCGCTGAATTCGCCCGGCAGGCGGCAGTCGAGGTGAAACTCCAGAAACGGGTCTTCCTGGGGCAAGCTGGCCAACGAATACGGGCGCGCTACTTGCCCTGCCCACAGCACCAGATGTTGCCCGGCGCGATAGCGCAGGCCACGTTCGGGTTGCAGACGCAGGCGCAGTACCTCGGGGTTCAACCAGTCGACGCCTACCACTTGCGCGGGCAAACCATCATGCAGCGGGTCAAATGCTTCAACCTGTAAATCTGCGACAACTTCACATTGGCAGGCCAGACGCCAACCGTCCTGACGCTGCGCCGGGCTCAGGGCATCAGGCTGCTTATCACCCACCTCACCACGGCAACGCACCAGGCACGCATGGCAACTGCCCGCCCGGCAACTGTAAGGCACGGCCACACCCGCCTGGTTCAAGGCATCCAGCAGGTTGCTGCCGGTGGCTACCGACCAGTGGCGTTCGCCGACGTGCAGTTCAGGCATATAAAGGCTCAATCAGAAGGGACCCGCACAGGGAATCATGCCTGCGACAGTTTGACCATAGTCGGGTGTATCGGCCACCGCGTCGGGTTATACTGCCGCGCCTTTTTAGCGTCGCGCCTGCACCATTGGCGTGCCTTGGAAAGGTGGTTTCAGCCGACCGATGCAACACTGAAGCCACCTTTATTGAATGTTCCCTTATAGAGGAGCGCGACTCATGACCGTGATCAAGCAAGACGACCTGATTCAGAGCGTTGCCGACGCCCTGCAATTCATTTCCTATTACCACCCCGTTGATTTCATCCAGGCCATGCACGAAGCCTACCTGCGCGAAGAATCGCCGGCAGCCCGTGACTCCATCGCCCAGATCCTGATCAACTCGCGCATGTGCGCCACCGGCCATCGCCCGATCTGCCAGGACACCGGTATCGTCACCGTGTTCGTGCGCGTGGGCATGGACGTGCGTTGGGACGGCGCCACCATGGGCCTGGACGACATGATCAACGAAGGCGTGCGTCGCGCCTACAACCTGCCGGAAAACGTTCTGCGCGCCTCCATCCTGGCCGACCCGGCAGGCGCGCGTAAAAACACCAAGGACAACACCCCGGCGGTGATCCACTACTCCATCGTCCCGGGTAACACCGTGGAAGTGGACGTGGCGGCTAAAGGCGGCGGCTCCGAGAACAAGTCGAAAATGGCCATGCTCAACCCGTCCGACTCGATCGTCGACTGGGTGCTCAAGACCGTTCCGACCATGGGCGCCGGCTGGTGCCCACCGGGCATGCTCGGCATCGGCATCGGCGGCACCGCCGAGAAAGCTGCGGTAATGGCCAAGGAAGTGTTGATGGAATCCATCGACATCCACGAGCTGAAAAAGCGCGGCCCGCAGAACCGTATCGAAGAGATGCGTCTGGAGCTGTTCGAGAAGGTCAACCAACTGGGCATCGGCGCCCAGGGCCTGGGTGGCCTGACCACCGTGCTCGACGTGAAAATCATGGACTACCCGACCCACGCAGCCTCGCTGCCGGTGTGCATGATCCCCAACTGCGCTGCCACCCGTCACGCACACTTTGTGCTCGATGGTTCAGGCCCGGCGTCGCTGGAAGCACCACCGCTGGACGCCTACCCGGAAATCGTCTGGGAAGCCGGCCCGTCGGCCCGCCGCGTCAACCTCGACACCCTGACCCCGGAAGAAGTACAAAGCTGGAAACCGGGCGAAACCGTGTTGCTCAACGGCAAGATGCTTACCGGCCGCGACGCTGCGCACAAGCGCATGGTCGAGATGCTCAACAAGGGCGAAACCCTGCCGGTAGACCTCAAGGGTCGCTTTATCTACTACGTCGGCCCGGTTGATCCGGTGCGCGAAGAAGTGGTTGGCCCGGCTGGCCCGACCACGGCCACGCGGATGGACAAGTTCACCCGTCAGATCCTCGAGCAAACCGGCCTGTTGGGCATGATCGGCAAATCCGAGCGCGGCCCGACTGCGATCGAAGCGATCAAGGACCACAAGGCCGTGTACCTGATGGCCGTGGGCGGCGCTGCTTACCTGGTGGCACAAGCCATCAAGAAGTCGCGCGTTGTTGCCTTCGCCGAGTTGGGCATGGAAGCGATCTACGAGTTCGACGTCAAAGACATGCCGGTCACCGTTGCGGTGGACAGCAAGGGCGAATCCGTACACATCACCGGTCCTGCCATCTGGCAGAAAAAGATCAGTGAAAGCCTGGCGGTAGAAGTGCAGTAAGCACTTCCCCGCAAGGAAAAAGGCGACTGCGGCTAATGCCCCAGTCGCCTTTTTTATTGTGTCCGCGCTCAGGTGGGAGCTGACTTGCCTGCGATGGCCGCACCGCGGTTTTTCAGTTAAACCCAGGTGAAACCATCGCAGGCAAGCCAGCTCCCACAGAAATTCCACTTGCCACAAGTTTGCGGCGGCTCATGCTATGGTGCTCGCCCTTACCGTGCCTGTTCATCACCGTATGATCGTGATCCCTCGCCCTCTGCGCCTGACTTTCTACTCGCTGTTGATCATCGCCGGCGCCGTGCTGGCCGCCGCCTTGGCCACCCGCCATGCAGAACGCCAGGCCTTGGTGGATGACGCCGCTCGCGCCAATCAGCAACTGGCGCTGTATGCCAATTCCTTGCACACCCTGATCGA
Organism: Pseudomonas sp. ChxA; assembly: GCF_030263855.1. NCBI lineage: Bacteria > Pseudomonadati > Pseudomonadota > Gammaproteobacteria > Pseudomonadales > Pseudomonadaceae > Pseudomonas > Pseudomonas sp. ChxA. The sequence goes on along the minus strand of NZ_JARPMK010000001.1, from coordinate 1,434,322 downwards.
ACGTTACCGCGCCCTGCCCGCCGTACTGGCGCTGGATTCGGAAATGATCAGCGCCCTCAAAGCCCCGCTGGACACCGCCACCCAGGACCTGCTCAACCGCAAGCTGGAACGCATCAACGGCGCCGCACAGTCTTCCACCCTCGAACTGATGGACCGTAACGGCCTGGCCGTGGCCGCCAGCAACTGGAACCTGCCCAGCAGTTATGTCGGGCACAACTACGCGTTTCGCCCCTATTTCAGCCAGACCTTGAGCCAGGGCACCGGGCGTTTTTATGCGGTAGGGGTGACCACCGGTATTCCGGGTTATTTCCTCTCCAGCGCCGTGGTCGATGAGCACGAACAGTTCCTCGGCGCCATGGTGGTGAAGCTGGAGTTCCCCGAACTTGAGCGCGAATGGGCTCAGGGCAACGACCTGCTGCTGGTCAGCGATGCGCGGGGCATCGTGTTTATCGCCAATCAGCCAGGCTGGCGTTACCGTAACTTGCGCCCTTTGTCGGCCAGTGACCTTGCCGAACTCAAGGCGACTCGCCAATACGACAAGAAACAGCTGCAGCCGCTGGGTACGCAGACGCTGCAGCGCTTTGACGAAAACAGCCACCTGATGCGTGTCAACGGCCCCGACGGCAACGCCAATTACATCTGGGAGTCCCTGCCGCTCAAGGCCGAAGGCTGGACCTTGCACCTGCTGCGCAAACCGCAGTTCGCGTTTGAAGATCAACGTAATGCCGGCCTTGCCGCCGCCGGTTCATGGCTGGCGCTGGTGTTTCTGGTGCTGTTCCTGAACCAACGCTGGCGCCTGGCCCGTTTGCGCCAGCGCAGCCGCGAAGAGCTGGAACAGCTTGTCGAAGAACGCACACAGGCGCTGCGCACCGCGCAGGATGGCCTGGTGCAGTCAGCCAAGCTGGCGGCGTTGGGCCAAATGTCCGCCGCCCTCGCCCATGAGATCAATCAGCCGCTGACCACCCAACGCATGCAATTGGCGACCTTGCGCCTGCTGCTCGATCACGGCCGCGTGGACGATGCCTATAAAGCGCTCACCCCGCTGGACGACATGCTCACGCGCATGGCGGCGCTCACCGGCCACCTTAAAACCTTCGCCCGCAAGAGCCCCAGCGGCCTGCGTGAACGGCTGGACTTGGCCACGGTGGTCGACCAATCCTTGCACCTGCTCGACGCCCGCCTGCGCGACGAAGCCATTGGTGTGGTGCTGGACCTGAGCCGCCCCGCCTGGGTACGCGGTGACGCGATCCGCCTGGAACAAGTGCTGATCAACCTGCTACGCAATGCGCTGGACGCCATGGCCGACAAACCGCGTAAACGCCTGGAAATCCGCCTGCACGCCGACCAGCAACTGTGGCAACTGACCGTCAGCGACAGCGGTGGCGGGATTGCCGAAGCCCATTTGAACAACGTGTTCGATCCCTTCTTCACCACCAAGCCTGTGGGCGACGGGCTTGGCTTGGGGTTGGCCGTGTCCTATGCCATCGTGCATGAACTGGGCGGGCGCCTGCTCGCCGGCAACCGTGGCGACGGCGCGGTATTCACCTTGACCTTGCCTATCGCGCTGGAGACGCCCGACCTATGTTGAACGCGGTGATTGTGGTGGATGACGAGGCGAGTATTCGCACCGCCGTCGAACAGTGGTTGAGCCTATCGGGTTTTGAAGTGCAGCTGTTCAGCCGCGCTGAAGAATGCCTGGCACATCTGCCCAAAGACTTTCCTGGCGTCATTTTGAGCGACGTGCGCATGCCCGGCCTCAGCGGCCTTGAGCTGCTGGCCGAAGTGCAGCGGCGTGACGCCGACTTGCCGGTGATCTTACTCACCGGCCACGGCGACGTGCCGATGGCCGTGGAAGCCATGCGTGACGGTGCCTACGACTTTCTGGAAAAGCCCTTCAGCCCGGACGCACTGCTCAACAGCCTGCGCCGCGCCTTGGACAAACGCGGGTTGATCCTGGAAAACCGTCGCCTGCATCAACAGGCCGACCATCGAGCGCAGTTGGAATCGAGCCTTTTGGGCGTGTCGCGGGGTTTACAGACCCTGCGCCGCCAGGTGCTGGACCTGGCCAGCTTGCCGGTCAATGTGCTGATTCGTGGCGAAACCGGCAGCGGCAAGGAATTGGTCGCCCGCTGCCTGCATGATTTTGGCCCACGGGCCAAAAAGCCCTTTGTCGCGCTCAACTGCGCGGCGATCCCCGAGCAGCTGTTTGAAGCCGAGCTGTTTGGCCACGAAAGCGGCGCGTTCACCGGCGCCCAGGGCAAACGCATCGGCAAGCTGGAATATGCCCACGGCGGCACGTTGTTCCTGGATGAAATCGAAAGCATGCCGCTGGCCCAGCAAGTCAAACTGCTGCGGGTATTGCAGGAACAGAAGCTGGAGCGCCTGGGTTCCAACCAAAGTATCCATGTGGACTTGCGCATCATTGCCGCTACCAAGCCCGACTTGCTCGAAGAGGCCCGCGCCGGGCGTTTTCGCGAAGACCTGGCTTACCGTTTGAACGTCGCGCAACTGCGCCTGCCGCCGTTGCGCGAGCGTCGTGAAGATATTCCGCTATTGTTCGACCACTTTGCCCAAAGTGCTGGCGAGCGCCTGGGCCGCAGCGTCGAACCGTTGAGCGGCGCGCAACTGGGGCGCCTGCTCAGCCATGACTGGCCGGGCAATGTGCGCGAGCTGGCCAACGTCGCCGAGCGCCAAGTGTTGGGCCTGGGTGAACCGGAGCCGGAAGGCATCGAGGCCGGGCAATCCCTGGCGGCGCAGCAGGAAGCTTTCGAAGCGCATTGCCTCAAGGCTGCGTTGACGCGGCACAAAGGCGATATCAAGGCGGTGCTGGCCGAACTGCAACTGCCGCGTCGCACCTTGAATGAAAAGATGCAGCGGCATGGGTTGGTGCGGGAGATGTTTCTGTAGTTATTTTCGATGGCGCTTTCGAAGGCGCCATCGCAGGCAAGCCAGCTCCCACAGTTGGAATGCGCGTTCGTGTGGGAGCTGGCTTGCCTGCGATGACGTCAGCTGCCATAAGCGGATTTCCGCTCACCACCGCAAAACCATCAGCGACTTTCCGCTCAAAAAAATCTTGTAACCCTTCTATTCCGGGCCTTTATCTGTTTGGCACAGCTCCTGCTATAGCCACAACCAGGCTGCGTTCGTGCGGCTTCATAAAAACAACTAGATGAAGGATCCTTCAATGGATAACTCCAACGCCCTGCCTCTGGGGTCGGCGGCTGCGCCGGCTAAAGAGCGCACCACTTCCAGCCGCATCAAATCGATCTTCAGTGGCTCCGTCGGCAACATGGTCGAGTGGTACGACTGGTACGTCTACGCGGCCTTCTCGCTGTACTTCGCCAAGACCTTCTTCCCCGCCGGTGACTCAACCGCTCAGTTGATGAACACCGCTGCGATCTTTGCCGTGGGCTTTATCATGCGCCCGATCGGTGGCTGGCTGATGGGCCTGTATGCCGACTACAAAGGGCGCAAGGCTGCGCTGATGTTCTCGGTATTGCTGATGTGCTTCGGCTCGCTGCTGATCGCGCTGACGCCGGGCTACGACACCATCGGTATCGGCGCGCCAATCCTGCTGGTGTTTGCACGTTTGCTGCAGGGCCTGTCGGTCGGTGGCGAGTACGGCACCTCGGCCACTTACCTGAGTGAGATGGCGACCAAAGAGCGTCGCGGGTTCTTCTCCAGCTTCCAGTACGTGACGCTGATCTCCGGGCAGCTCATCGCCCTTGCCGTATTGATCGTGTTGCAACAAACCCTGACCACCGAGCAGCTGTATGCCTGGGGCTGGCGCATCCCGTTCGCCATCGGCGCGCTGTGCGCAGTGGTCGCGTTGTTCCTGCGTCGCGGCATGGAAGAAACCGAGTCGTTCACCAAGAAGGAAAAAGCCAAGGAAAGCGCGATGCGCACCTTGATGCGTCACCCCAAGGAAGTGATGACCGTGGTCGGTCTGACCATGGGCGGCACACTGGCCTTCTACACCTACACCACCTACATGCAGAAATACCTGGTGAACACGGTCGGCATGAGCATCTCCGATTCCACCACCATTTCTGCCGCCACACTGTTCCTGTTCATGTGCCTGCAACCGCTGGTTGGCGGGCTGTCGGACAAGGTTGGCCGCCGGCCGATCCTGATCGCCTTCGGCATCCTCGGCACGCTGTTTACCGTGCCGATCCTCACCACCCTGCACACCGTCCAAAGCTGGTGGGGTGCGTTCTTCCTGATCATGGCGGCGCTGATCATTGTCAGTGGCTATACCTCGATCAACGCGGTGGTGAAAGCTGAACTGTTCCCAACCGAGATCCGTGCGCTGGGCGTGGGCCTGCCGTATGCGCTGACCGTGTCGATCTTCGGCGGTACGGCTGAAGTGATTGCGCTGTGGTTCAAGAACATCGGCATGGAGACGGGTTACTACTGGTATGTGACCGCGTGTATCGCGGTGTCGCTGGTGGTTTACGTGACCATGAAAGACACCCGTAAACACTCACGCATCACCACCGACTAAGGGTTTAGCGCGGTAAAAAATGTGGGAGCTGGCTTGCCTGCGATGGCGGTTTATCAGTCCTTGATTCAGTGGCTGACATTCCGCTATCGCGGGCAAGCCAGCTCCACACTTGGTGTCAGGAAACGTCCGCTATTGCGCTACGCCCATACCGACGCTGCGCATATGCCGCCCCGGCAATCATCACCACCAGCACTGCTGCCAGCACCGCCGATGAGCCAACGGTGCCGAAATCCAGCCCGCCCTTTTCAGGGGGTTTGGTCAGAAAATCGCCCAGGGTCGCACCAAACGGGCGGGTCAGTACAAACGCCACCCAGAACAACAACACCGACGAAATCTGTGTGAAGTATTTGAGTGCGACCACCACCGCAATCGCCGAGCCGATCAGCAAGGCGCCACCGGCAAAGCCCAAACCCGAATCGTCCGCCAGGAAGTCGCCCAACGCGGTGCCCAAGGTGTTGGAAAACAGAATCGCCATCCAGTAAAACAGCTCACCGCGAAAGGTCTGGACCTTGTTCACGTTCAGCGAGTCGCCGCTCAAGCGCCACAGTGCAAAGATGATCATCAGGATCACAATCAGGATCATCGACCCTGCCGCATAGCCCAGGCCCAACGTACGGTCCATAAAGTCCGACATGGTGGTGCCGGCCGTGCTGGTGGACAGGATCACGATCCAGTACAGCACCGGGTTGTAGGTTTTCGACCAGAGCTGTGTCAGCAGCGTGACGAGAAACACGCTGATCAGGATCATCGAGCTGATGGCGTAGCCGACGTTAAGGGTCATCGAGAGCAAATCCCCGGCGGTTTCGCCCAGGGTCGTTGCGCAGATTTTCATGACCCAGAACGCCAGGGTGATCTGAGGAAGTTTGTTCATGTGCGAGAAGGCTCCGAAGCTCAGTCTTTCAATCGGCCGACTTAAAGGGGTGCCGACCTGGCGCGCAGACTGAACGCGGGGCTGTGAAAAATAGGTGGGCAATCAATGAAAATTCCATACGCGCGATGGAAATTCATCGCCCTGGATTGCACTATGACGGCCTCCTCCAACGCGCAGCAGGAACCCTGGCCCATGTCCGACGATATCCACTTCTACGAACCCGCCAACGGCCACGGCCTGCCGCATGATCCGTTCAATGCCATCGTCGGCCCACGGCCGATTGGCTGGATCTCGTCACACGACGGCGAGGGCCGCCTGAACCTGGCGCCCTACAGTTTTTTCAATGCGTTCAACTACATCCCGCCGATCATTGGGTTTTCCAGTGTCGGGCGCAAAGACAGCCTGAACAACATCGAACAGACCGGCGAGTTCGTGTGGAACCTGGCGACGCGCCCGCTGGCCGAGCAGATGAACCAGAGCTGCGCGGCCGTATCACCAGACGTGAATGAATTCGAGTTGTCCGGCCTGACGCCGGTGGCCTCGAAAATCGTCGCGGTGCCAAGGGTGGGCGAAAGCCCGGTGTCGTTTGAATGCAAGGTGACGCAGATCATTCAACTGCAACGCGCCGACAAGCAACTGGTGCCGAGCTGGCTGGTGCTCGGTGAGGTGGTTGCTGTGCACATTGCCAAGTGGCTGCTCAAGGATGGGGTTTACGACACGGCGGCCGCTGAGCCGATTTTGCGCGGCGGTGGCCCGGCGGATTATTTCCAGTTGGGGCCGGAGGCGTTGTTCAAGATGCATCGCCCGCGCTGATTCACTGCCCAACACACACAACAAAACCCTGTGGGAGCCTGGCTTGCCCGCGATGAGGGCGTGACAGCCAATTGATCAGGTGGCTGACACTGCGCTATCGCGGGCAAGTCCGGCTCCCACATTAGGTTTTTGTTGAGCGATATTAAGTGTTCGGCTTCAGTTTGCGGCTGTTGCCCAAGTCAGTTGACCTTCCTCGTCCACATCAACCAAACATTCAAGTTGCAGCGTCGCTGCATCGTCGGCGTCAGAGGCGGTCTTGAACTTCTGGCCATCCAGGATCTTGTGAAACTGCGGGACGCCCATGCCATCGAGTGCCTTGACGGCGACGGCAGCGCTGTAGCCCCCTTCACCCGGTACTACGGCGGAAACGGCTTCGTGGTGGGCAAATTGTTTACGTGCCATGTTGCAGGTCCTGGCCAATGGAAAGTCGGCCATTCTAACCGCTAACCGGCCAGTTGCAGGTACTCACCGTAAGCGTGTGCGGCGGATGCGTCGGTGAAGGTCTGGAAGTCCATGCTGCGCACTACCATGTCGTTCAACAGCTCAGTAAAGATCATCAAGGCAGGGGAACTGAAGTAGGCGCTCATCGCCTGCTCGCTGCTCCAGAAGCCCGAGACCAGCCATACATCGGGGTCGACCTGGGAATGCTGCAACGAGAATTGCAGACAGCCCTGAGCCTGACGGCCCGGTTCGATCAAACTGCTCAAGCGTGCACCGAGTTCGGTGCTGCACCCGGTACGGGCACGGATAAAGGCCATATGGCTCGCGGGAATGGGGGTGGACATGTTCGACTCTCCCGTTGAGAAGTGATGCTCGGCAAGCACTGTGAGGGCGTGTTGCCACAGGATCAAAGATAGCGGCGCGAAGGCGGGCGCAGTTAGTCGATTCCTGCAGGCTTATTGCACAATCCTGCGAGAAGCGTAGATAAGACGTCTGGCCCCCAGGATTTATTCCAGGCGCATACTCAGTGTTTCAGGCAGATGACAGGCCCTGCACTTGCCTGATTCACGCCCTACCGCAGGATCAGGCAAGGATTGTGCAGAATCGACGTAACACTTTTTGAAAAGCCGCCGCTAAGCTTGGCCCACCCATGCAGTCAGCAGAGGACGCCTTATGTCGTCGCCCGAAACCAAGCCAATGCCCCTCGATGCAGAGATGGAAAAACAACGCGCCGAGCTGGCCAGCATTGTTCACCGTCATACCTGGGAAGATGGCTCCTACGGCACGGCAATCACCTCGCTGTATCTGAACCGCCACAACACGCCCCGCGATTTCATGCCGGTGTTGGTGGAACCCGCCTTGTGCATCCTGGCCAGCGGCAGCAAGGAAGTGCGCCTGGCCGACGAAATCTTTGCCTACGACCCGCTTAATTATCTGGTGTTCTCGGTGGCGATGCCGGTCGCCGGGCGGATCATCGACGCCACGCCGCAAGACCCCAACCTGTCGGTACGCATCAATATCGACCCGGCCCAACTTACCGCGCTGATCGCCGAGGCGGGCCCGATGGGCGTGCCCTCGCGGCCGACATCGCGTGGCATGTACGTTGACCGCATCGACAACCAACTGCTCGACGCCGTGCTACGCCTGGCGCGCCTGCTGGACACACCCAAAGACATCGCCATGCTCGCGCCGCTCATCAATCGCGAGATTCTCTATCGGTTGTTGCGCGGCCCGCAGGGTTATCGGCTGTATGAAATCGCCGTGGCCAACAGTCAGAGCCATCGCGTGAGCCAGGCCATCAAATGGTTGAACGGCAACTTCGAACAACCGCTGCGCATAGACGACCTGGCCAAGGAAGTGAACCTCAGTGTTTCGACCTTGCACCATCGCTTCAAGGCGATTACGGCGATGAGTCCGCTGCAATACCAGAAGCAGCTGCGCCTGCAGGAAGCGCGGCGATTGATGATTGCCGAAGGGCTGGAGGCGTCGGCGGCGGGGTATCGGGTGGGGTATGAAAGCCCCTCGCAGTTCAGCCGGGAATACAGCCGGTTGTTCGGGGCACCGCCGCTGCGGGATCTGGCCCGGCTGCGCCAGAGTATCTGACTCAACCGGGATCAAAATGTGGGAGCGGCTTGTGTGGGAGCTGGCTTGCCTGCGATAGCATCACCGCGGTCTGACTGAAAGAACAGGGTGCCTGCATCGCAGGCAAGCCAGCTCCCACATTTGATCAATGGTGTTGGTCAGTCCAGGGTTCGGGGCAACTGGAGGGTCACGCGCAACCCGCCTTCGCGCAAATTCTGCAAACTCACTTCCCCACCATGGCTGTGGGCAATGTTGCGCGCGATGCCCAGGCCCAAGCCATAACCTTGCTGCTGCCCAGCCAGGCGAAAGTGCGGCTCAAACACTTGCTCCAAACGCTGCTCCGGCACGCCCGGGCCTTCGTCATCCACATGCAGGATGAACTCCACGCCATCATCCTCAATATACAAATGCGCGTTCTGCCCATACTTCAAGGCATTGTCGATCAAGTTGCCGATGCAGCGCTTGAGCGCCAGCGGTTTGCCCGGATAGGGGGTCAGCGCCCGGCCGTGCTGGGTGATACGGCCGTTCCCGTTCGGCGCCAGGTACGGTTCCACCAGGCAATCGAGCACGTGATTGAGGTCGACCGGCTCGATGTTCTCGTGGATGTCGGTGTCTTTGACGCATTGCAGCGCGCCCTTGACCAGCAACTCCAGCTCATCCAGGTCGCGCCCGAATTTGGCTTGCAGGTTTTCGTCTTCCAGCAACTCCACGCGCAAGCGCAGGCGCGTGATTGGCGTGCGCAAATCGTGGGAAATCGCGCTGAACAGTTGGCTGCGCTCGGTGAGGTAGCGGCTGATACGTTCGCGCATGGCATTAAACGCACGGCCCACTTCGACCACTTCGCTGCCGCCGCCTTCGGCCACCGGCTCCACATCGGCGCCCAGGGACATGTCCCGCGCCGCGCGGGCCAGGCGCTTGAGCGGCCGGCTCTGCCAGTGCACCAGCAGGCCGATAAACAGCAGCAGGAAACCGCTGGTCAGTACGATAAACCACACTTGCTGCGACGGCAGGCCTTGCTCTTCCAAACTGGTGTAGGGCTCGGGCAGCAGCGAGGCAATGTACAACCATTCGCCGGGTGCCAGTTGGATTTGCGTGACCAGCACCGGCGGGTTCACCGGCTCCAGGGTCAGGGCGTAATGCGCCCAGGAACGCGGCAGTTCATCGAGTTTGAGGCCCGCGTTGAAAATACGCAGGTCCTCGGCGCTGACGAACTCCACCGAGATATGCACGTCGCTGCCCAGGGTCTGGCGCAGCACTTCGTCCACGGCTTGCAGCACCGCCTGCTTGCGCGGGGTCTGCGGCAGAATCTGCATGTCCAATGGGCGGTCGTTGAGGGTCACCACAAACCGCGTGCCGCCCATGCTGCGCAGTTGGTCGAGCACCAACGGGCGATAGGCCACCGGCAGCGAGCGAAAATAACTGACGCTGGCCGTCATCGAATGCGCCAGGCTGCGCGCGCTGGTCACCAAGCCCTCGAGCTGGGTGGCTCGCAGCTGCGAAACCCAGATCACGCTGGACAGCGCCTGGGCAAACAGCACCACAAGCAAGGTCAGCAGCAACATGCGCCCAAGCAGCGAACGCGGCACCGGAAAACGCCGGCGGCGCTCGGTCAGCGGCTCAGTGGGCATTGCCGGCAACCACGCTGGCTGCCAGTTGATAACCGCTGCCACGCACGGTGCGGATCAGCCTTGGAGGTTTTTCGGTATCGCGCAGGCGTTGGCGCAGGCGGCTCACGGCCATGTCGACGATACGGTCCAGCGGCATCAGGTCGCGGCCACGGGTGGCGTTGCCGATAGTGTCACGGTCGAGAATCTGTTGTGGGTGATCGAGAAACAGCTTGAGCAGGGCAAAGTCGGCGCCAGAGAGGATCACCTCTTCGCCGTCCACGTGAAACAGGCGATGGCTGATCATGTCCAGGCGCCATTCATCGAACACCAGAACATCGCCGCCGCCCGTGCGCTCCTGGCCAAACTGGGCGCGACGCAACAAGGCTTTGATCCGCGCTTGCAGCTCGCGAGGGCTGAAGGGTTTGCCGATGTAGTCGTCGGCCCCCAGCTCCAGGCCGATCACACGGTCGGCTTCGTCGGAACTGGCGGTCAGCATGATGATCGGCACCTGCGCTTGGCGCGGGTGCTGGCGAATCCAGCGGCAAAGGCTGAAACCGTCTTCGTCCGGCAACATCACATCGAGGATGACCAGGTCGCACGGCGCCTCGTTCATCGCCTGGCGGAACCCCGCGCCATCCGGTACGCCACGTACCTGGAAGCCGGCGCGACTGAGGTAGGTCTGCAGCAATTCGCGGATTTCCTGGTCGTCGTCGACGAGGAGAATCGATTTACTGATTACGCTCACGGGGTCCTCCTTGTTGTTATGGCCAAGCTTAAATCATTTGTTGCGTTTGAGGCCCTATCGCAGGCAAGCCAGCTCCCACAGTTGACTGCATTCCAAGGTTGGAACCCGGTCAACTGTGGGAGCTGGCTTGCCTGCGATGAGGCCATCAGCCCCTACGCAAAAGCCTGCTCAAGTGCCACACCGGCCCCGGTCAACCCGGAATACGGCGCCGTCACCAACCACACAGGAATGCCTTTGAAGTAGTCGCTCATGCAGCCTTTGTCGCTGAAACTCTTGGCGAAACCACTGTTGATAAAGAAGTCGGCAAACCTCGGAATCACCCCGCCCACGATGTACACACCACCACGCCCACCGGTGGTCAGCACGTTGTTACCGGCCACACGGCCCAGCCAGATACTGAACTGGTTCAACACCTCAATCGCCACAGGATCGCCGGCCAGTCCCGCTGCCGTAATGGCTTCGGGCGTGTCCAGCACTGGCGTGTGCCCGTCGACCGCACAAATGGCGCGGTACACACGTGGCAGGCCGCCACCGCTCAAAGCGGTCTCGGCGCTGACGTGGCCAATCTCGCTGTAGATGTGCTGCCACAACTGGGTTTCACGCGGGCTACTCAGCGGCAGGTCGACATGGCCGCCCTCCCCCGGCAGCGCCGCAAAACGACCTTCGCCCAAATCCAGCAAGGTACCGACGCCCAGGCCCGTGCCTGGGCCGATCACCACGGCTGGGCGCAACGGCTCCGGCGTACCTTGGCAGACCACGCGAAACTCATCGGGTTTGAGCCGCGTCATGCCCAGGGCCATGGCCGTGAAGTCATTGACCAGCAGCAATTCATCGACCTGCAAGGTTTTGCAAAACGCAGTTTTGCTCAGCCGCCAGTGATTGTTGGTGAATTTAAATTCATCGCCACTCACAGGCCCGGCGACCGACAGGCACACCGCGCCGATGTCCCCGATTTCCAGGCCTTCCTCCTTGAGGTAAACCTTGATGGCTTCCTCAGGGCTGTGGTGATCCGCCGTGGCATGCACGCGGATCGAATGCAGTTCCTGATCCCGCCACAACGCAAAACGGGCGTTGGTACCACCGATATCACCGACCAGCGCAAGCTTCACTTAAGCGTCTCCAAGGCACAGGTAAAGGCGCTGGCGCCCTGCTCTGCGGAGCTTGCGGCCAAGCGCATAAATGCAAACAGCTCGCGACCGGCCCCCACGTTGTTGCCCAACAGGCCCGTGGCAGGTGTGCGCGCTGCAAATTCTTCGGCGTCCACCTTAAGCTCCAAGGTGCCCTTCACGCCATCGACGCGAATGATATCGCCATCTTTGACCCGCGCCAGCGGCCCGCCGCTCTGGGCTTCGGGGTTGACGTGAATCGCGGCGGGGATCTTACCCGAGGCGCCGGACATACGCCCGTCTGTTACCAACGCGACTTTGAAGCCACGGTCCTGCAACACGCCGAGGAACGGCGTCATCTTGTGCAGTTCCGGCATACCGTTGGAGCGCGGCCCCTGGAAGCGCATCACCGCGACAAAGTCTTTTTCCAGCTGGCCGGCCTTGAACGCATCGGCCAAATCCTGCTGATCCTGGAACACCACCGCCGGTGCTTCAACGATCTGATGCTCCAACGCCACGGCCGAGACCTTCATCACGCCACGGCCGAGGTTGCCTTCCATCACGCGCAAGCCGCCTTCGGGCGAGAACGCACGGGCTACGGGGCGCAGGATGGTTTCGTCGAGGCTTTCGATCGGGCCTTCGCGCCAGACCAGTTCGCCGTCGACCAGGAACGGTTCCTGGGTGTAGCGGCTCAAGCCCTTGCCCGCCACAGTGTTCACATCCTCATGGAGCAAGCCGGCTTCGAGCAGTTCGCGGATCAGGAACGACATGCCGCCCGCTGCCTGGAAGTGGTTGATGTCGGCCTTGCCGTTTGGATACACGTGGGACAGGGTCGGCACCACCTCGGAGAGGTCGGCCATGTCCTGCCAGGTGAGGATGATGCCCGCCGACATGGCGATGGCCGGCATGTGCAGGGTGTGGTTAGTGGAACCGCCGGTCGCATTGAGGGCGACGATGGAGTTGACGATGGACTTCTCGTCGACGATCTCACCAATCGGCGTGAAGTCGCCGCTGGCCTTGGTCAGGCGCGTGACCTGGTGCGCGGCTTCGCGGGTCAGCGCATCACGCAGCGGCGTGTACGGGTTGACGAACGAAGCGCCCGGCAGGTGCAGGCCCATCACTTCCATCAGCAACTGGTTGGTGTTGGCGGTGCCGTAGAAGGTGCAGGTGCCGGGGCTGTGGTAGGACTTCATCTCCGATTCCAGCAGCTCTTCGCGGGTGGCCTTGCCTTCGGCGTAACGCTGGCGCACGTCGGCTTTCTGCTTGTTGGAGATGCCCGATGGCATAGGGCCGCCCGGTACGAAGATCATCGGCAGATGGCCGTAGCGCAGCGCGCCCATCATCAGGCCCGGCACGATTTTGTCGCAGATGCCCAGCATCAGCGCAGCATCGAACATGTTGTGGGACAGCGCTACCGCCGTCGACATGGCAATGACTTCGCGGCTCAGCAGGCTCAGCTCCATGCCAGGCTCGCCTTGGGTCACGCCGTCGCACATGGCGGGGGTGCCGCCAGCGAACTGGCCGACCGAGCCGACTTCGCGCAGGGCTTTCTTGATCTGTTCAGGGAAATGCTCGTACGGCTGGTGCGCCGAGAGCATGTCGTTATATGAAGAAACAATTGCCACGTTGGCGGCGTTCATCATGCGCAGACTATTTTTATCTTCAGTGCCGCAACCCGCCACGCCGTGGGCAAAGTTGGCGCATTGCAGCTTACCGCGCATCGGGCCGTCGCTGGCCGCGCCGCGAATGAGCGCAAGGTAAGCCTCGCGGGTTGCACGGCTGCGGGCGATAAGCCGTTCGGTGACCTCAATAACGCGGGGATGCATGTATAGAACTCCAGGCTAACGGATGTGGCGACCTGAGAGTCTATGCTGATCAAACGCCCGCAGCTCATGGGATGGCAGGGTGTCGTTTGAATCATCGGACCAGTTGATTCAGGTCACTCGTTGTAGATTGAACAAAATATTGCCACTAAAAAGGCTTGTTTTCTATTTTTATGCGAATAATCTTGTAATTCTTACAACAAATCGACGACAGGCACTTTCCAATGACTCTTCGTATCGCAATCAATGGTTTTGGCCGCATCGGCCGTAATGTCCTGCGCGCACTGTATACCCAAGGCTATCGCCAGGATTTGCAGATCGTCGCCATCAACGATCTGGGCGACAGCTCGATCAATGCCCACCTGCTCAAATACGACACCGTGCATGGCACTTTCGAAGCAGAGGTCGCCCACGATCAGGAAAGCCTGACCGTCAATGGTGACCGGATTGCCGTCAGTGCGATTCGCAACCCGGCCGACCTGCCGTGGGCTGCGCACAAGATCGATGTGGTGTTCGAATGCACCGGTCTGTTCACCGACCGCGACAAGGCTGCCGCCCATATTACCGCCGGTGCGCGCAAGGTGATCATCTCGGCCCCGGCCAAAGGCGCGGACGCCACCGTGGTTTACGGGGTAAACCATGACATTTTGCGTCAATCCCACCAGATCATCTCCAACGCTTCGTGCACCACCAACTGCCTGGCGCCTGTGGCTCAGGTGCTGCACCGCGAACTGGGCATCGAAAGCGGCTTGATGACCACGATTCACGCCTACACCAATGACCAGAACCTGACCGACGTGTACCACACCGACCCGTACCGCGCGCGTTCGGCTACCCAGAACATGATCCCGAGCAAGACTGGCGCCGCCGAAGCGGTCGGCCTGGTACTGCCGGAACTGGCGGGCAAGCTGACCGGCATGGCCGTGCGTGTGCCGGTAATCAACGTGTCGTTGGTGGACCTCACCGTGACACTGAAAAAAGAGGCCACGGCCGAGCAGGTCAATGCGCTGCTCAAAGACGCCAGCCAGCACTCGAAAATCCTCGGCTACAACACCCTGCCGCTGGTTTCGAGTGACTTTAACCACAACCCGCTGTCGTCGATTTTCGATGCCAATCACACCAAGGTCAGTGGCAAGTTGCTCAAAGTGCTGGCGTGGTACGACAACGAGTGGGGCTTCTCCAACCGTATGCTGGATAACTGCCTGGCACTGTGCAACGCCGAGTAAGCCGACCCGGTTGTTCCATTGTGTGGACTGGCTTGTGTGGGAGCTGGCCAGCTCCCACACAAGCCAGCTCCCACAGGAGTCGACGCAGCATCTCAAAGTGCCACTTGCCATTTGAGTTGATGATAAGCATTATCATTAACTGCAAACCGGTCTGGTATCACTGTGAGCCAATCTCGCTTCAACCAAGTCTTTCTCACCCAACGGGTGATTCTGCTACGCACTCTGCAGCGGATGGTGAATAACCACAGCACCGCCGAGGACCTGTTGCAGGAAACCTACCTGCGCGTCACGCGGGCGCTCAGCGAGCGGCCCATC
Organism: Pseudomonas sp. ChxA; assembly: GCF_030263855.1. NCBI lineage: Bacteria > Pseudomonadati > Pseudomonadota > Gammaproteobacteria > Pseudomonadales > Pseudomonadaceae > Pseudomonas > Pseudomonas sp. ChxA. The sequence continues at coordinate 1,419,290 of NZ_JARPMK010000001.1, read as the reverse complement.
GACCACCTCGAACCCTTCGTCTACCAAACCGCGCGCAATCTGGCGCTGGACCACCTGCGCTCGCGCCGCATCCAGGCCCGCACACTGCAAGAAGACGTGCCATTGGACGTGCTGCAGAGCGTCGTCGCGCCGATCAGCACGCCCGAAGACGCCACCCAGGCCGAGCAATTGCTCGAACACCTGAGCGTCAGCCTTGGCCAGTTGAGCGCCCGCCAGCAGCAGATTTTCATCCTCAGCCGCCTGCATGGCTGCAGCTACCAGGAGATCGCCGATCAGTTGCAGGTGTCCTTGAGCACGGTGCAAAAGGAACTGAAATTGATCATGGCTATCTGTGTAGGAGTGGCCGAACGGCTGGATCAGCCTTAAGCTTCACCCGACAGAAGTGTCGACACTGCCTGTAGGAACGATGAATAGAACGTGGCGAAGACCCGAGGAACACCGTGACGGACCCGAATAAACTGCGCCCCCATGAGCTGGCTCATGAGGTGTTGCAAGACACGGCCATGGACCAAGCCCTCGATTGGCTGATCGCCTTGCAATGCCCGCAACCCGGGCAACAAGCCGAGTTCGATGCGTGGCTTGCCAGCGACCCGGCGCACCTGCTCGCCTTCAGCAAGGCCCAGGCTGCCTGGGGCGGCGCGCCAGTACACAGCGCCGCAGTGGCCCTGGCAGTGCCGCGCAAACCCAGCGCGTGGCGACGTATCAAGCCGCATTGGAAACCCCTGGCTACCGCCGCTGTGCTGCTGATCGGCCTGTTCAGCTTCAGCAACCTGCCGGTACGCCTGCAAGCGGACCACCTCACCGTCGTCGGTGAACGCCAGCGCCTGCAATTGGATGACGGCTCAAAAGTGTTGCTCAACACCAACTCGGCGTTTTCCAGCAGCATCAAGGACCACCAGCGCGTCGCCCGACTGTTCCAGGGCGAAGCTTTTTTTGAGGTGGCGCCCAGCCGTGGCCTGCCGCTGGAGATTGACGCCGGCCCGGTGCGCGCCAGCGTGCGCGACACCGACTTCGCCGTGCGCTACCTCAATGGCGAAGCCCAGGTGCAGGTGCAGCGCGGTGACGTCGACTTGAGCAACACCTTCGACGATGCCCGCGTGCGTCTGAGCGCCGGAGAGAGTATCCGCATCGGCCCCAAAGGCTTCGGCCAACCGGCCAAACTGGATGCCAGTAAAGACTTGGCGTGGGTCCAGGGCCGCCTGGTATTCGAAAACTGCCCGATGAGCGAAGTGCTCGCCGAGTTGCGTCGCTATTACCCCGGCTGGATCGTCAACACCAACGACAGGCTCGCAAGCGTGGCCGTTACCGGCAATTACCGCCTCGACCAACCGCTGGATGTGGTGCGCTCCCTGGCGCACATCACCTCGGCCAAGCTCTCCGAATACCCGGCGCTGGTCATCTTGAACTAAATGAGAATTATTTTTACTCGATAGTAACCGGTGGTTCGTCTCGTTATAGCCAATGCAACTGATTCCTATTTGATTCGGTTCGCAACTATAAGATTCGTATCCCCGGAGCGCTCTCGATGTCCTCTCGTTTCAACCGCCGGTCCTCTTCGCCCGTCCTGTCCTTGCTGACCGCCGCCATCCTGCTGGCCAGCGCGCCGGTGATGGCCGCCACTGCCGCCGAACCTGCCGCGCGCAGCCACGGCAATTACAGCTTCAGTATCGAACAGCAGCCCTTGGTGTCGGCGTTGAATGCCTTTACCAGCGTGACCGGTTGGCAAGTCGGCCTGCCGGCAGAACTCGGCCAGGGTGTGTCGTCCCCTGGCGTGCGCGGCGCACTTTCGCCGGAGAAAGCCCTGGACCGGCTGTTGCTGGGCACCAACCTGAGCTACCGCAAACTGGGCAATAACAACATCGTGCTGGAAAAGCGCCCGGCCGGCAGCACGCTCAACCTGCAACAGGTGACCATCAGCGCCACCCGCAGTGAGCAGGACGTCAACAGCGTGCCAAGCACCGTCACCGTGCATGCACGTGAGGAACTGGACCGCCAGAACGTGAACACCATCCGTGAACTGGTGCGTTACGAGCCCAACGTGTCGGTCGGCGGCGCAGGCACCCGCGCCAGCAACGCCGGCTACAACATCCGCGGCATCGACGGCGACCGCATCCTCACTCAAGTGGACGGCGTGGAAGTGCCGGACAACTTCTTCAACGGCCCTTACGCCAAGACCCGTCGTAACTACGTCGACCCGGAAATCGTCAAGCGCGTCGAGATCCTGCGCGGCCCAGCCTCGGCCCTGTACGGCAGTAGCGCCATCGGCGGCGCGGTGAGCTACTTCACCCTCGACCCGGACGACATCATCAAGCCCGGCCAGGACGTCGGCGCCCGCCTCAAAACCGGCTACAGCTCCGCCGACGACAGCTGGCTGACCTCCGGCACCGTCGCCGGCCGCGTGCAGGACTTCGACGGCTTGCTGCACTTGAGCCAGCGCAATGGTCATGAAATGGAGTCCTACGACGGCAACAACGCCACCGGCCTGGCCCGCACCGGCGCCAACCCGGAAGATGCGCGCACCACCAATATCCTGGCGAAAATGGGCTGGAATTATGGCGATGACAATCGGCTGGGATTGACCTACGAGAAGTTCAAGGATGATCGCGATGTCGACTTGAAGAACGCGGTCGGTGGCCCGTTCATCGGTGGTCGCGGAATGAATCTGTACCGCGCTCGCTCGGGTAACGACACCATCACCCGTGAACGCTTCGGCATCGAAAACCGCTTCGCCCTCGACTCGCCGATTGCCGATCAGATCAAGACCAGCCTTAATTACCAGATCGCCAAGACCGACCAGACCACCGCCGAAATCTACCAAGCAGGTCGTCGCGTCATGCGTACCCGTGACACCCTGTACGAAGAAAAACAGTGGGTGTTCGACGCACAGCTGGACAAGGCGTTCAGCCTCGGTGAAACCGATCACCAAGTGACTTACGGCACCACCCTCAAGCAGCAGAAAGTCAGCGGCTCGCGCGAAGGCTCGGCCTACTGCCTCGCCGTCGGCTCAGGCTGCACGGCGATCGGCGCGCCCAGCCCGTCTGCCGGCGACAGCGTGAAAAAGTCCAGCGACTTCCCGGACCCGACCATCAACACCTACTCGCTGTTCGCCCAGGACCAGATCAGCTGGGACAAATGGACCTTCCTGCCTGCCGTGCGTTATGACTACACCCGGCTCAAGCCCAAGCTGACCCAGGAATTCCTCAACACCGTGAACCCGACCGGCGCCTACCCGGTCAGCGACAAAGAAAAAATCTGGCACCGCGTCACGCCAAAATTCGGCCTGACCTATGCGCTGACCGATCAGTACACCTGGTTCGGCCAATACGCCGAGGGCTTCCGCACCCCGTCGGCCAAGGCGCTGTATGGCCGCTTTGAAAACCTCAACCTGGGCTACACCGTCGAGCCAAACCCGAACCTCAAGCCGGAAACCAGCAAGGGCATCGAGACCGGGATTCGTGGCCAGTTCGATGAGGGCTCCTTCGACATCGCGGTGTTCTACAACAAGTACCGCGACTTTATCGACGAAGACGCCTCGGTCGCCGGCGGCGATATCCAAACCTTCGAAGCCAACAACATCAAGCACGCCACCATCAAGGGGATTGAGGCCAAAGGCCGCCTGAACCTCGACGCGTTCGGTGCGCCGCAAGGCCTCTACACCCAGGGTTCGGTGGGCTACACCTACGGCCGCAACGACGACAACGGCGAGCCGCTCAACAGCGTCAACCCGCTTAAAGGCGTATTCGGCCTGGGCTACGAGCAAGAGCAATACGGCGCGCTGGTCAGCTGGACGCTGGTGAAGAAACAGAACCGTGTCGACAGCACCACCTTCCACGCACCGGATGGCAGCACAAGCGCTCCGTTCAAGACCCCAGGCTTTGGCATTGTCGACCTCACCGGTTTCTACAAAGTCACCAACGACGTGACCATCAACGGCGGCCTCTACAACCTCACCGACAAGAAGTACTGGAACTGGGATGACGTGCGCAGCTACGACGCCGTCGGCGAAGCGGGCGTGACCGCGCCGGCCAACCTCGACCGCCTGACCCAGCCGGGTCGCAACTTCGCGATCAACCTGATCTGGGACATCTGACAGCCGCCCTCACCTCGCCGCCCTTTATCAGCGGCGAGGTGAGGTTTTTTTACTGTGCCGCGTCTTCTTGTTCGTCTAGTTGATAACAGCTCTCTTTAGAGCACCCAGGCGCTCCCCTTCTCAAGGATTTTTTCGATGACCGCTTCTCCTACCGCAGAACGCCCAAGCCTGCGCTCCCAGCGCCTGAACCAGATCACCAACGAGCCACACACCAAGCTCGACGCGCTGGTCAAAGCCCACGCGCCATTTGAAACCCCAGCCAATTTCGCGCGTTTTGTGGTGGCGCAGTACCTGTTCCAGTCGGAACTGGTGGCGCTGTACAACGACCCCGAGCTGATCAAGATTGTCCCGGACCTGGCCGCACGCTGCCGCGCCGACGCCGCCAAGCTGGACCTCGCCGACCTGGAAACCGAAGTGCCTGCACCGGTTGCCGGCGCCGTGAAGAACCCGAGCAAAGCCGAAGCCCTGGGCTGGTTGTTCGTGTCCGAAGGCTCCAAGCTGGGCGCGGCGTTCCTGATCAAGCGCGCTGTGGGCCTGGGCCTGAGCGAAACCTTCGGTGCCCGTCACCTCGGCGAGCCGGCCGGTGGCCGCGCGGAAGGCTGGAAGAGCTTCACCCGTACCCTCGACGGCCTGGAATTCAACGCCGAAGAAGAAGCAGCCGTGGAGAAAGGTGCAATCGATGCGTTTGTGCGCTTCACCGTACTGCTGGAACAGGCGTACGCTAGCGCTCCTGAACTGGCGTAACAGGCCACGATGGGCGCTGGCTTGTGTGGGAGCTGGCTTGCCTGCGATAGCATCGACTCGGTCTGACAGGTAGACCGAGGTGACCGCATCGCAGGCAAGCCAGCTCCCACACAAGCCAGCTCCCACATTTGAGCGGATTTCAGTTCGAATAATGTGTAACCCCCCAACAGATAAACTTCAGCATGACCGGCAAAACCCAATCCACCTCAAAAATCGCCCAACTGCTCTTCGGCCTGCTGGCCTACGTCAGCCTGGGTATTGGGTTGGTGGCGATTGTCATACCGGGTTTGCCCACCACCGAATTCATCCTGCTGGCCGCCTGGGCGGCGACTAAAAGCTCGCCGCGCCTGAGCGCCTGGCTGGAAAACCACCGGTTGTTCGGGCCGATTCTGTTCAACTGGCGCAATGGCAAGATCATCGCGCGCCGGGCCAAAGTCAGCGCCACCGTGAGCATGCTGCTGTGCGCCGTGCTGATGTTGGTAATGCTCGATCACGGCTGGCCGATCTACCTGGCGATTGCCGGGATGAGCCTGGGCAACCTGTGGATCTGGTCACGCCCGGAACGGCTTGCAGCCCCCGTATAACGCGGCGCGTAGTCCTTTTCCTACCGCTCATCGCCTTTCCCTCATGAAACATCCCGTTACGCCGATGTTCCGGACATAGCGCCGAATGGACTTGGCTCGCCCTGCTTGCATTTCAACAAGTCCAATCGCGAGTGAACCTATGTTCGACACCCTCTCCATCCGCTTGAAAATCGTGCTGCTGTCGGGCCTTTGCCTCTTGGGGGTAATCGCGCTGATCGTCGGCATCAACCTCTACGAGGCCGATCAGAACAACCGCCTGGTCAGTGATTCAAGCTCGCGAATGCTCACTAACAGCGTGCAGAACCTGTTGCAGGCCAAGGCCGGCGAACAAGCCGTGCAACTGCAGAAAACCTTTGGCGAAAGCCTGGTAGTGATAACCGCGCTGGCCGATCACGTCAAAGACCTGCGTGCCCTTGCCAACAAACGAGCGCTGGAGCCCGGCGCATTGCGAGAAGAGCTCAACCAGAGTGTCAAAACCGCCTTTGAGCGCAACAGCAAGGTACTGGGCATCTGGCTGTCATTCGAACCCAATGGCCTGGATGGCAAAGACAGCGACTTCGTCAACGACAAAACCCGCGTCTCCAATGAAAAAGGCCGTTTCTCCAGTTACTGGAGCCGCGCTGGCGGCGAAGGCCTGAACACCGTGATGGTCGAGGATGACCTGACCAAAACGACTCTCAACCTCAGCGGCACGCCCTACAACATCTGGTACACCTGCCCACGAGACACGCGCACGGTGTGCCTGCTCGACCCGTATTCCGATGAAGTGGCCGGCAAGCAAGTGCTGATGACCACTATTTCGCTGCCGCTGATCGTTGATGGCAAAGTCATTGGTGTGGTCGGTATCGACCAGGCCTTGAATGCCTTGCAAGCCGCCACCGACGCGGCGCAAAAAGACCTGTTCAACGGTGCCGGCTACCTGGAAATTCTTTCCAGTACCGGCCTGATTGCGGCCTTCAGTGGCCAGCCGGACAAGGTCGGTAAAAACCTGATTGACACCATCGGCGCCGAAGGCAAAGACATCGTGCAACTACTGGCCAGTGACACGCGCATGATCCGCGAACAGGACGACACGATTCGCGCCGTGTATCCAGTCAAACCGATTGCCGAGGCCAAATCCTGGGGCGTGGTGATCAAGCTGCCCAAGGACGTCATGCTCGCCGACGCTTTGAAACTGCAAGGCATACTCGATAAAGCTCAAAATGCCTCCACGCTCAAAGCCTTGCTGGTCGGCGCCGCCGCTGCCCTGCTCGGCCTGCTGCTGATCTGGCTGACCGCCACCGGCGTGACCCGCCCGATCAACACCGTTGCGGCGATGCTCAAGAACATCGCCAGCGGCGAAGGCGACCTCACCCAGCGCCTGGCCTACGCCAAGAAGGACGAACTGGGCGAGTTGGCAAACTGGTTCAACCGCTTCCTCGACAAGCTGCAACCGACCATTGCGCAGATCAAGCAGAGCATCACCGAAGCGCGTGGCACGGCGGACCAGTCCTCAGCCATTGCCCGCCAGACCAGCGAAGGCATGCAGGTGCAGTTCCGCGAGATCGACCAGGTGGCCACTGCCTCCAACGAGATGAGCGCCACCGCCCATGATGTGGCCAACAGCGCCTCCAACGCTGCCAGCGCCGCCCGTGGCGCGGACCAGTCGGCGCGCGACGGCATGTCGATCATCGAGCAGAGCACCCGCGACATCACCACCTTGGCCGAAGAAGTCAGCAAGGCCGTGACCGAAGTTGAAGCGCTGGCGGTCAACAGCGAACAGATCGGCTCGGTGCTCGAAGTGATCCGCAGCATTGCCGAACAGACCAACCTGCTGGCGCTGAACGCCGCCATCGAAGCCGCACGCGCCGGGGAAAGCGGGCGTGGGTTTGCGGTAGTGGCCGACGAGGTGCGCAACCTGGCCAAACGTACCCAGGACTCAGTAGAAGAAATTCGCCTGGTGATCGAACGCATCCAGAGCGGCACCCGTGGCGTGGTAGCGACCATGCATTCCAGCCAGCACCAGGCCCAGAGCAATGCCGGGCAGATCCATCAAGCGGTGCAGGCGCTGGGCAAGATCAGTGACGCGGTAACAGTGATCAGCGACATGAACCTGCAGATCGCCAGCGCGGCCGAACAACAGAGCGCCGTGGCCGAAGAGGTCAACCGCAACGTTTCGGCGATCCGCACCGTGACCGAAACCCTCACCGGCCAGGCCACCGAGTCGGCGGCCATTAGCAGCCAACTGAATGCGCTGGCGACCCAGCAGATGAAGTTGATGGATCAGTTCAAGGTATAAACCCGATTTTCAAAACAATGAAGATCCCGTGTTGGAGCTGGCTTGCCTGCGATAGCGGTGGGTCAGCCGATGCATCTGTGAGTGATGTTAGGCCGTGTACATATCCGTTGCTGCGGTAACGGCTGAGTAGGGTTCCGCTCTTACAGCGGGTCACTTTTGTAAAGACACAAAAGTAACCAAAAAGTCTTCGCCCCAACACTCGGTGCCTCGCTATGGCTCGGCATGCCCGCAATCCGTCAGTGATTTGGGGGGCCGCCGCGATGGGCCATCCTTGGCCCAGCGCGGCTAAACCGGCATCCCTGCCGGTTTACCCCCCAAATCCCTGTCAGATTCCGGCCATCGTGTTTAACGGGGCGATTTCAGATCAAGATCAAGATCAAAAGCGCAGATCAAAAGACCGCTGACTTCGTCATCGAAAAGGATGTAAGGGCCAGAGCAACAGCAACAGCAACAGCAACAGCAGAGCAACAGCAGAGCAACAGCAGAGCAACAGCAAAGCCATACTCGGTCAAAGGTGGGAGCTGGCTTGCCTGCGATGGCATCAACTCGGTGTGCCTGATGTACCGAGGTGTCTGCATCGCAGGCAAGCCAGCTCCCACAGAAAAGCAGCTCTTCAGTGTATGCAAATCCGCTTTAGCTTTTGATTCAACCACTCAGGTCGGCTTTCAGGCCGCCGTGCTGTAGATCTTGATTTTGATCTGAGACGCCCCGTTAACCACGATGGCCGAACGCAGGCTTGAATCCGTGGGTAACCCGGCAGGACGCCGGGTTAGCCGCGCTGGGCCAAGGATGGCCCATCGCGGCGGCCCACGGATTCAAGCCGGAGTGAGGGCATGCCGAGCCTAAGCGAGGCACCAAGTGGTGGGGCGAAGACCTTTTGCTTACTTTTGGGTCTTTCCAAAAGTGAGCCGCCGTAAGGGCGGAACCCTAAGTAGCCGTTACCGCAGCAACGGATATGCACACCAACCGACTAATCGCTAGGCAAACCACAAAAATCACACCCGCGCCAATTCAGAGGCCAGTCCAAGCCTGAACAAACGCCGCCACATCTTCCTTAGCCGCCGTACGCGGCGGGTTCTGCGGCGTACCCAAATAGAGGAAGCCAATCACCTCCTCATCCGCCGTCAGCCCCAAGCCTTTAGCCACATGGGCCGAATAGGACAACTCACCGGTACGCCACACCGCCCCAATCCCCTGTGCATAAGCCGCCAGCAAAATACCGTGGGCCGCACACGCAGCCGCCAGCAACTGCTCGGATTTAGGCACTTTAAAGTGTTCTTGCAGGCGGGCAATCACCACCACCACCAACGGCGCACGCAGCGGCCCATTCTGAGCCTTGTCGATAGCGGCTTGCGGCGCATCAGCGTCCTGCAGGCGTGCAGCTTCGGCCAGCAGCGTACCCATCTGCTCACGGGCGACGCCTTCTACGGTGAGAAAGCGCCATGGGCGCAGTTGACCATGGTCGGGCGCGCGCATGGCGGCGGCGAACAGCACATCGCGCTGCTCCTGGGTCGGCGCCGGTTCCAGCAGACGCGGCACGGAAACACGGTTGAGCAAAGCGTCGAGAGCCTGCATTGGCCACCTCCAGAAAAAAATGTGCGGTCATTCTAGCGGGAATGAATCGGATTCCACCAAACGATAATTGCTCTTATTCAATCCGCCCTGCCCTGTTAGACTTTGCGACTTTATTTTTCGCCTTAGCCGCAGGAAACTCGATGTTCCGTTCCCCTCTTCGTCTGTGCGCAGCATTGCTGGCCTTGAGCCTGACTGCCTGCGATGACGCCCCCAGGTTTACCAAGGCTGAGCCAGGTGAATCACGGGCGGGCGGCGCGACGACGGTGAACAAGCGCGACCAGAATGCGTTTTCCCTGCCCTCGGCCAACCTGGCACCCACCCGCCGTCTGGATTTCAGCGTCGGCAACAGCTTCTTTCGCAGCCCCTGGGTGATTGCACCGTCCACCACCACCGCGCGTGATGGCCTTGGCCCGCTGTTCAACACCAATGCTTGCCAGAACTGCCATATCAAGGACGGCCGCGGCCATCCGCCGCTGCCCGACGCGCCGAATGCGGTGTCGATGCTGGTGCGCCTGTCGATCCCGCCTGCGCCTGTCGATGCCCGGCTCATCGAGCAGATCGGCGTGGTGCCCGAGCCCGTCTACGGTGGGCAACTGCAGGACATGGCCGTGCCGGGCGTAGCGCCTGAAGGCAAAGTGCGGGTCGACTACACGCCCGTCAACGTGACCTTCAAGGACGGCAGCGTGGTCGAGTTGCGCAAGCCAAACCTGCAAATCACCCAGTTGGGCTACGGCCCGATGCATCCCGAAACACTTTTCTCGGCGCGGATTGCGCCACCGATGATCGGCCTGGGTCTGCTCGAAGCCATCAGCGACGCCGATATTCTGCGCAACACCGACGCGAAAACCGCCGACAAGGAAGCCCTCGTCGGTCGCGCCAATTGGGTCTGGGATGACGCGCAGCAACAAACCGTACTCGGGCGTTTTGGCTGGAAAGCCGGGCAGCCCAACCTCAATCAACAAAATGTTCACGCGTTTTCTGGTGATATGGGTCTCACCACGTCCCTGAGACCCTTTGATGACTGCACCGATGCCCAAGTCGCCTGCAAACAGGCGCCCAACGGCAATGGCCCCGATGGCGAGCCGGAAGTCAGCGATAACATCCTGCGCCTGGTGCTGTTCTACACCCGCAACCTCGCCGTGCCGGCGCGCCGTGGCGTCAACACGCCGCAGGTGCTTGCCGGCAAAAACCTGTTCTACCAGGCCGGTTGCCAGGGTTGCCATAAGCCGACGTTCACCACGGCCGCCGCAGCCGCCGAACCTGAATTGGCCAACCAAGTGATTCGCCCTTACAGCGACCTGCTGTTGCACGACATGGGCGAAGGCCTGGCCGACCACCGCAGCGAGTTCAAGGCCGGCGGCCGCGACTGGCGTACGCCGCCGTTGTGGGGCATTGGCCTGACGCAGGCCGTAAGTGGTCATACCCAGTTTTTGCATGACGGCCGCGCCCGCAACCTGCTCGAGGCCGTGCTCTGGCATGGCGGTGAAGCACAGGCGGCGCAGCAGCATGTGTTGTCTTTTAATGCCGAGCAGCGTGCTGCGTTGCTGGCGTTCCTGAATTCTTTATAAGCATTGCCACACTTACAGAAGGGAGCTCGACATGTTCCGTCCCAAGTTGCTGTTCACTAGCCTTGCCGCCCTTGCCCTCGGCGCCTGCTCGCCCCAGGACCCGCAAGCGGTGACCTCGGCGGCCATCGCCAAGCAAGTGATCTTGCCCACTTACAGCCGCTGGGTTGAAGCCGACCGCCAACTGGCCGTCAGCGCCCTCGCCTACTGCCAGGGCAAGGAAAGCCTGGAGACGGCCCGCGCCGACTTCCTGCACGCGCAAAAAGCCTGGGCTGAACTGCAACCGCTGCTGATCGGCCCGCTGGCCGAAGGCAACCGCTCGTGGCAAGTGCAGTTCTGGCCGGACAAGAAAAACCTGGTGGGCCGCCAGGTCGAACAACTGGTCAGCGCCCAGCCGCAGATCGACGGCGCCGCCCTGGCCAAGTCCAGCGTGGTGGTGCAAGGCCTGTCGGCCTACGAATACATCCTCTACGACGCCAAGCCCGACGTCGCCGACGACGCCCAGAAAGCCCGTTACTGCCCGCTGTTGGTGGCCATTGGTGAGCGCCAGAAAACCCTGGCCGAAGAGATCCTGGCAAGCTGGAACAGCACCGACGGCATGCTCGCGCAGATGACCAAGTTCCCTAACCAGCGCTACGCCGATTCCCACGAGGCCATCGCTGATCTGCTGCGCGTGCAGGTCACCGCACTGGATACCTTGAAGAAAAAACTCGGCACGCCGATGGGCCGCCAGACGAAGGGTATTGCGCAGCCGTTCCAGGCCGATGCCTGGCGCAGCCAGTCGTCCCTGCAAAGCCTGCAAGCTAGCCTTGCGGCAGCGCAGACTGTGTGGGTGGGCGTCGACAACAAGGGCCTGCGCGGCCTGTTGCCGTCCGAGCAGAAGCCATTGGCCGACAAGATCGACGCCGCTTACGCCGCCTCGCTCAAACTGTTCGCCAGCAACCAGCGCACGCTCAACGAATTGTTGGCCGACGATGCCGGGCGCCAGCAACTTAACGACATTTACGACAGCCTCAACGTCGTCCATCGCCTGCACGAAGGTGATCTGGCCAAGGCGCTGGGCATCCAACTGGGCTTTAACGCCAACGACGGTGACTGATGATGCTCAGGCGACAGGCTTTGGCGGTTGGCAGTGTGCTGCTCAGCGCACTGACGTTGGGTGGCTGGACGCTGTTCAAGCAAAAAAAGCAGGGGCCGCTGCTGCTGTCGGCCCGCGATGATGCGGACGGCAAACACTATGCCGTGGGTTTTCGCCTGGACGGCACGCAAGTGTTTGCCACCCAGGTCGGCCAGCGCTGCCATGACATCATCAACCACCCGACACAGCCGATTGCACTGTTCGTTGCCCGTCGCCCGGGCACCGAGAGTTACCTGATCGACCTGCGTAATGGCACGCTGCTGCAAACCATCACGTCCAACGCTAACCGCCATTTCTATGGCCACGCGGTCATCCACAAAAGCGGCGACTGGCTGTACGCCACCGAGAACGACACCTCCGACCCCGGCCGTGGACTGCTCGGTGTGTACAAGTTCGAAGGCGAGCGGCTGGTGCACAGTGGCGAAATCCCCACCCATGGCATCGGCCCGCATCAGGTGTCGTGGATGCCCGACGGCGAAACCCTGGTGGTGGCCAACGGCGGCATTCGCACCGAAGCAGAAAGCCGTGTGGAGATGAACCTCAACGCCATGGAACCGAGCCTGGTGCTGATGCACCGCGACGGCAGCCTGATCAGCAAGGAAACCCTGGGCCAACAGATGAACAGCGTGCGGCATATGGGGATTGCCAGCGATGGCACCATCCTCACCGGGCAGCAGTTCATGGGGCCGTCCCAGGAGCGCTCCGAGTTGCTCGCGATCAAACGCCCAGGGCAGTCATTCGTGGCATTCCCGGTGGCCGATGAGCAACTGCAGGCCATGGGGCATTACACCGCCAGCGTCGCCGTACACAGCGAACTGCGTCTGGTCGCACTGACAGCGCCTCGGGGTAATCGGTTTTTTATCTGGGACATGGACAGCGGTGCGCTGCGTCTGGATGGGCCGTTGCCCGACTGCGCCGGTGTAGGCGCGGTGGCGGACGGCTTTGTCGTCACCTCAGGCCAAGGCCGTTGCCGCTTCTACGATTGCCGCCAGCCGCAGTTGGTGGCCAAGCCGTTGGAGTTGCCTTCCGGGCTTTGGGATAACCATCTGCACCTGATAATTTGAGACAAAAAAAGGGCCTCGCATCGCAAGGCCCTTTTGTCGGGGGTGGAATCTTTTCAACTCTGCGGCCTCATCCCTTGGGACATGCCGAACATGAACAACAGCAAATCATGATCCGGCTTGGCCGCCATACTGGCCTTGGCAACGCGTGGCAGCAGGCATTGCCCGCTGCCCTGCACCGCACTGAGCACTTGTGTGCGAGGTTGTTCCCACGCAGCCAGCGCCAGGGCTGCAATGCCCAAAGCGCCGACCAGGAACACACCTCGTGCTATTTCTAGCTTCATCTACTTAAACCCTTGATAGCGCTGCCAAACGCCGTCTCGTAAAAGTAGCTGAGTTTTTCCCAATCGGCACTGCTCCACGACGAATGGCGACGCAGTTGCAGCATGTCATGGGAAGCGGCCCGATAAGCGGTCAAGCGCTGGCGGCACTTCTCGAAATCCAGCAGCGCCACTTCCACGTTGGCCGAGTCGCCTTCGCCGGTCACGCGTACAAAAATGTGCTTGATGTACAGGCAACCATGTTGCCAGCGGCCCTTGTGCATACGCGCCAGGGTGCCCGCCAATTCCTTTAGCATGCGCTCGTGAACCAACTCGCCGTACTGCTCACGACCGCCGGCGGCGTACCAGTTTTCGATCTCATCGAAACCGTCGAGGGACGCCGTCACCAACAAGGCTTTCCATTGGTGCTCGGGGTCACGGCGCGCGCCGCAGAACACCAGTTCCGGTACGCGTACATCCAGCGAACGCAGGCCTTTGAGGGCGTCACGTTCGCGCAACACGGTCGGGCGGCCAAATGGGTGAAGCCAACTGCGGTAGATATGCCCGGTCTGGCGCTTGCTGTAGAGCAAGCGGCCATTAGGGCTGACCACCCGCTGCACACCGCTTTCACCACCGCGTCGGCGGTTGGGTTCCTCGACCCATTCGCCCTGCTGGCGCCAGAAAAAATCAAATCGTTCTTCGGGAGCTACGTGACTGCCTGATACGCACTCAACTGCCATCCTGTTACCTCTTACGCAATACATAGACTCGCCACATGGCGTAGAGCGGCATGAAGTCCAGGGATTCCTGGACCCGGAAACCGGCTTGCTCAAATTCTGCCTCGACAGTAGCAGCCGGTAACACAAACCGGTTTTGGTAACCTTCCTGCTCACCTTTCTTGCGACGTTTGGCTTCGGCGCGTTTGCGTTTCCAAGCCTTGAAATTGCCATCCACCCACAGCGAAATAATCACGCTGTCGCGGGTAACCCGCTGAAACTCCTTCAGAATTGCCAACCTGTGCGCCGGATCACCAATGTGGTGCATCAAGCGCATGCAGAAAATACTGTCGACCGAGTTATCAGGTAAATCGATATCAAAGGCTGATGTCTGCAAAGGCCGTACCCGCTTCACCACCTCCGCCGGTTGAGCGATGGTGGCGACTTTCAACATAGAGGCCGAATTGTCGGCCCCGATAATCACACGGTTGGGCTTCTCCGCCAACAATGGCCAGAACCGCCCGGCACCGCAAGGCAGGTCCAGCACCAGGCCCGGCTCGCCAGCCATGGCCAACGCGCCGCGCGCCAATTGCTCGTCGCGTTTGTGGGACAGCCGGCGAGCCAGATTGTCCTGATGCTTGAGCAAATAATTCTGCGCGTGCTGATCGTCGTACTTTTCGGAAAAATCGAGCTTGATCGGGGTAGACATCAACGGATCTCCAGTAGCTGATGCCTACAACCTTAAGCAGCAAACTGTGATCAACAGGTCAACCCGTTGTGAAAAACTTGTCCTGTCCAATCCCATACATTTCAAGACTTTACAGATACAAGCAATAGCATGGGGCCATCTTCGCCGATTTAGCGGGTTCTCTGGCAGGATAACGGCCAGGTCCACCCTCAGGGTTTGACCTGGCTCAACTCGACATGAAAACGGCAGCCGTTGGGCTCCATGGTGCTCAGGCTGACGCTCCAGCCCTGGCTCTCGCAGATGCGTTGCACCAGCGACAAGCCCAGGCCGAGGCCCTCTCCGCGTTTCTCGCTGCCGCGCACAAACGGCTCGAACATCGCTTCACGTTTGTCCTCGGGAATGCCGACCCCCGAGTCCTCGACGATAAAGCCGCTCGGTTCGAGCGTGAGGCGAATAAAGCCTTGCTCGGTGTAGTGCAGCGCATTGCGCAGCAGGTTGCCCATCACCGCGTGCAAAAAGGTGGTGTTGTAGCGGGTGTCCAGGGGATTGCCGGGGTTATAGATCAGCTCAAGGCCTTTTTGCTCGATGGGGCCGCGCCAGATGCCGAGCAGATCTTCGGCCACCTGGGTCAGGTTGACTTGAGCCGACATGCCGGAATCATCGTGCTGGGCACGCGCCAGCATCAGGAAGGTCTGCACCAGTTCGCGCATTTCTTCACACGCGCGGGCGATTCGCAGCACCTGGTTGCGACCACGCTGGTCAATGGCCGGGTTTTCCAGCAGCAGTTCGCAGGAGCTGGCCAGTACCATCAAGGGCGTGCGCAGTTCGTGGCTGACGTCGCTGGTAAACAATTGCTCACGGGACAACGCCGCACGCAGGCGGCCCAGGGTGGCATCGAAGGCCACGGCCAGTTCGCCGACTTCATCGGCGGCGTAGTCCGGCGCCAGCGGCGGCGCCAAGCCCAGCAATTGGTCACGATGGCGCACCTGGCGAGCCAGACGCACCACCGGTGCCATCACCTTGCGGGCCAGCACCCAACCGAGGAACACCGCCAGCGCCAGGCTGAGTACAAAACCCACCAGCACCACGGCAAACAGCACGCGCTCACGCTCTTCGAAATCGCTTTGGTCTTGCAGCAACACATACCGTCGGCCATCCACCACTTCAACCATGGCGTGGTACGACAGCGCTTCGCGGAATACTTCGTGAAACCCCGGCTCCAGGTGCCGCAGGTCTTTGGGTAGCTCGAAATCTCCAGGCCCGCCGCTGAAGTAAAACAGCTGGTCGGGCTCGGGCCGGTGGCTCCAGTCCTCAACGCTGTCCATCAGCAACAGGCGCTGCAAGTCGCCGCCCAGGCCGGCCGAAATCAGCTTTTCTTCCACCAGGTGCACGGTTGCAACGATGCCCATGGCGAAGGCCCCCGCCACCAACGCACTCATCAACGCAAAGGCGATGATGATCCGCTGGGCAAGGCTTTGCTTAAACTCCATCACGGCCCTCGGCCAGGCGATAACCCACACCGTGCACCGTTTGCAGCAACGGCTTGGCGAAGGGTTTATCGATTACCTGGCGCAATTGGTGAACGTGGCTGCGCAGGCTGTCGCTGTCCGGGCAGTCGTCGCCCCACAGGGCTTCTTCGAGGATTTCGCGGCGCAGTACGTGCGGGCTTTTTTGCATCAGCACCGCGAGCAACTTCAAGCCCACCGGGTTGAGCTTGAGCAGGCGCCCTTCGCGGGTCACCTCCAAGGTATCAAGGTCGTAGCTCAAATCACCGACTTGCAGGGCCCGGCGCCCGCCGCCCTGGGCACGGCGCAGCACGGCTTCGATGCGCGCGGCCAGCTCGGACAAGGCAAACGGTTTGAGCAAGTAGTCATCGGCGCCGGACTTGAAGCCCTGCAGCCGGTCATCCAATTGGTCGCGGGCGGTGAGCATGATCACCGGCGTGTCGCGGCGGGCGTCTTCACGCAGGCGTTTGCACAAGGTGTAGCCATCGATACCGGGCAGCATAATGTCGAGCACGATCAGGTCGTAATGCTCGGTGGCGGCCAGGTGCAGGCCCGACAAGCCGTCCTGCGCGCAGTCCACGGTGTAGCCTTTTAGCCCCAGGTAATCGGCCAGGTTGGCCAGAATATCGCGGTTGTCTTCAACCAATAGAATTCGCATGGGCAGTGTCTCCGTACGCGGTAACGGCCTTGTTGGCTCGCGCAGCTTAAGGCCAAGTGTGGCTCAGGGATAGACCTTGAAGCCACGTCGATAAAGGTTTTCAACCAATTACATATTCCAACAAGTTTTTCACTATAGCTTCACAATCTAACTACAGTGTCAGGTCGAACATCGCGCCCATCGATATAAGGAATATGGACATGGGGTTTTTCAAAACAGCGCCTATGCGCTTTCTGCTGCTCGTCACCGCCACCTGGCTGGTGATTTTCCTGCTGACCCGCAGCGTGCTGCTGATCACCCATCTGGATGAAGTCGGTGGCAATTTGCTGCCGGTGTTTGGCGTCGGCTTGCTCTATGACCTGAGCTTTCTGGTATACGCCGCCTTGCCGCTGGGCCTGTACCTGCTGCTGTGCCCGCCCGCGCTGTGGCGCCGTCGCGGCCACCGCTGGTTCCTGCAAGCGGTGCTCACCGTTAGCGTCTTCGCCATGCTGTTCACTGCGGTCGCTGAATGGTTGTTCTGGGATGAATTCGGTGTGCGCTTCAACTTTATCGCCGTCGATTACCTGGTGTATTCCAAAGAGGTGTTGAACAACCTGCTGGAGTCCTACCCGATCGGCAAGCTGCTCAGTTTGTTAGCGATGCTGGCGATAGTCGTGAGCCTGGCCCTGCGCAAGCCGTTCAATGCAGCGATGCACGCCCCGCTCCCGCCAATGCGCGGCCGCTTGCTGAATGCCCTGTGCCTATTGGTAGCCGCCGGTCTCAGTTTGCAATTGATCAGCCAGAACAGCCCGCGTGCCCAAGGCGGCAATGCCTATATGAACGAATTGGCGAGCAACGGCCCCTACCAATTTTTTGCCGCCTTTCGCAATAACGAACTCGATTACACGCAGTTCTACAAAAGCCTGCCAACCGATGTTGTCGCCAAACAACTGCGCGCAGAACTCAGCGAACCCAATGCGCGCTTTATCGGCACAGACCCGCTGGATATCCGCCGCACTATCGACAACCCAGGCACATTGCGTAAACCCAACATCGTGCTGGTGACCATCGAAAGCTTCAGCGCCAAATACATGGGCAGCAATGGCGATGAGAACAACCTGACGCCCAACCTCGATGCGCTGCGTAAACAAAGCCTGTACTTCAATAACTTCTATGCCACCGGCACCCGCACTGACCGCGGGCTGGAAGCGATCACATTGGCGATTCCCCCCACGCCCGGCCGCTCGATCGTCAAGCGCATTGGCCGTGAAAGCGGTTTCGCAAGCCTCGGCCAACAACTCGGTGCCGTCGGTTACGACAGCGTGTTCGTCTATGGCGGGCGCGGTTACTTCGACAATATGAACGCATTTTTCAGCGGTAACGGTTATCGGGTCGTCGACCAGAGCAGTGTGCCTGAAGCGGAAATTTCGTTTAAGAACGCCTGGGGCATGGCTGATGAAGACCTCTACCGGCAAACCCTGAAACTCGCCGACGCCGACTACGCCAAGCAGCAGCCCTTTCTGCTGCAACTGATGACCACGTCTAACCACCGCCCCTACACCTACCCGGACGGGCGCATTGATATCAAGTCCGGTAAAGGCCGTGACGGCGCCGTCAAATACACCGACCACGCTATCGGTGAGTTCCTCGAAGCGGCACGCCAGAAACCCTGGTTCGATAACACGATTTTCGTGTTCGTCGCCGACCACACCGCCGGCAGCGCAGGCAAGGAAGACCTGCCGATCACCAACTACCAGATCCCGCTGTTCATCTATGCCCCCAAGCTGATCGAAGCCCGGGAAACCGCACAACTGGCCAGCCAGATCGACCTTGCGCCGACCTTGCTGGGCCTGATCAACCTGAGCTACGAGTCGACCTTTTTCGGCCGCAACCTGTTGCAGGACAACCCGTTGCCACCGCGCGTGGTGGTCGGCAACTACCAATATCTGGGGCTGTTTGACGGCAAGGACTTGGCCATTCTAAGCCCACGCCAGGGCCTGCGTCGCCACGATCAAGCCCTGGGCGAGAGCCAGGAGTTACGCGTGGGCAGTGATGATCCGTTGATCCAACGCGCAATCACCTACTACCAAGCGGCCAGCTATGGCTACACACAACAATTGCTGAGCTGGAAGGGGCCGAAGGAAGTGCCCCCGACGATCAGCCTACGCTGACGGCTGCGCTCTGGCCCTTGCCTACCACAGGGCAAGGGCGCAACACTTGCGCCATTCTCCGGCGATGGCGCCCTCGCATGTCCGACTCCCTGCTGCTGATTGAAGACGACCGCCCATTGGCCGCACTGACGGCCGAGTTCCTGCGCGCCGAAGGTTTTACCGTTGCCGTAGAGCACCGTGGTGATCGCGCCGCACAGCGCATTCTTGAGGAAAAACCGGCGCTGTTGATCCTCGATGTGATGTTGCCGGGCATCGACGGTTTTACCCTGTGCCGCCAGATCCGCGACAGCTACCCCGGGTTGATCCTGATGATGACCGCACTGGATGAAAACGCCGAGCAATTGACCGGTTTCCACGTCGGCGCCGACGACTACGTGGTCAAACCCGTCGACCCGTTGCTGTTGCTGGCCAGGGTGCGCTCGTTACTGCGCCGTCACCGCCAGGCGCCCAATGCGTCTTATCAGTGGGGCGCGTTTCGATTGGACCTCAATAGTCATTTCGCCTGGCTCGACGGTACGCCGTTACAGTTCTCGGTGGCCGAGTTCGAACTGCTGGCGATTTTCGCCCGCCATAGCGGCGTGTTGCTGACCCGCGAAAAACTCCTGCAGAGCTTGCGCGGCCTGGAATATGACGGGCTTAACCGCTCGATTGATATGCGTGTGTCGCGCCTGCGTAAAAAATTGATGAGCCTGGCCTGCCCGGTGACCATCCAGACCATCACGGCCCAAGGCTACCTGTTTGTCGAAATCCCCCAGCAGGCCCAGCATGTCTAAACTGCGCCCCTGGATGGTGGCCGTGGCGGGCGCGGGTTGGACCAGCTTGACCCTTTATCTGCTGTGGCTGTGTACCAACGCCTCGGTGTTTGTCGGCGAGGACAGCTTTTTGCGCTTGATGGCCGGCCCAGGCTACCTGGTGGCCGAACAGCTCAAAGGCTTGCCCGCTGAGAAACGTGAAGCGCGCATGGACATCCTGCGCGCGCACTTCCAGTACCCGGTAGAGCTTATCCCGTACGACGACGTCGAATTGCCGCCCGAAGCCATGGTGATGCTCGAACACCAGCAGCCAGCGCTCAACAGCGACGAAGACATCAGCTACTTCCCGCTGGACGACGATACCGTGATCCGCTTCGGCCCCATGTGGGGGAGTGCCGAGATCAAGGACCTGCTCAAATTCCCGATTTTCTGGATCACCGCCTGCGTCGCCGGCTTGCCGGTGTTGCTGCTGCTCGGCATCGGTTTGCGCGCGCACCGGCGGCATAACAAGGACCTGGACACACTCAACACCTGCCTGGGTACGCTGGCACGCAGCCCAAACGTGATGCTGCCCGCCCTGGGCAAGGAATGGACGCCGTTGTTGCTGACCTTGCAACAGCATGCGCGGGATATCAGCGCCATGAGCGAACGTCATCGCGAAGTCTCCCAGGCCGTCTCCCACGAACTGCGTACGCCGCTGGCGCGCATGCGTTTTGCCCTGACGTTACTGAGCAAAAGCGAAGACCCGCCGACCCGCCTGCGCCTGCAAGAGCGCTTGCAAACCGATGTCGAAGAACTCGAAGCCCTGGTTCGCGCCAGCCTGGCCTTTGCGCGAATGGCCGGTGCGCCGACGGATTTGCAGCATGAGCCGATCAACCTGCGTGACTGGCTGCACCAGGAGTTCGCGTTGCTGGATGGGCACCATCGCCAATTGAGCCTGGAAACCGAGCCTGCACAGCTTGAACTGATCGGCGACCGCGCCCTGCTGCACCTGATAGTGCGCAACCTCTTGAGCAACGCCATCACCTATGCGCGTGATCGAGTGTGCGTGAGCGCCACTTATCAGGGTGAGCAGCACTTGGTGCTGCACGTCGACGATGACGGCCCCGGTATATTGGCGGAGAACCGTGAAAAGATTTTCGAGCCCTTCGTGCGGCTTGCTATGGGCGGCGACGAACCCAGTGGCTTCGGCCTCGGCCTGGCGCTGGCCAAGCGCGCAACCCAGTGGCACAACGGGCAATTGTCAGTCACCCGCAGCCCATTGGGCGGCGCCCGCATGAGCCTGATCCTGCCGTTGCGGCCTCTTTAGAGCCATGCCTTTCGAGGTCTTTGGGCTGATGCGCTCAAGTAAGCCGAGTCAGAAATAGAACTGGAGAACAGTAATCCGTGGCGAGCAGGCTCGCCCTGCGTTGGGCTGCACAACAGCCCCAGTCCGTTATAACTGGCTCACCGAGTCGCCTGATTTGGGGCGGCTTCGCCACCCAACGCAGGGCAAGCCTGCTCGCCACAGTGGCAGTGTTCGTCCTTATTGAAGGGGATCGCCGGTTGTAGCGCTGTTACAGCCTGTGACAGCGCAGCCTGCGCATCGCCCGTAACCTCGCCAACTGAATCCCCCGGTTGGAGAGCCCGTTCATGCATCCCCGTAAGAAGCATTTGCCCACCTTGATGCTGTCGCTGTGCATCGTTACCGGCGCGTTCGTGCCGGGTAATGCGTCGGCCTCGCGCCTGGCGGTTACGGACAAGCCATCACCAAGGATGGAAGACAAACACGCTGGCGATCACACCGCCCATACAGCACCTCGGCCAACGGCGCAGGATGCGCTCCTCACCCCACCATCCCGGAGGTGGCCCCGAGCCGCCGGCGCTGAGAAACTCACGCACCTGTCTGGCCCTGGCCCACTCAACCAAGCTGCTGCACCGCAACCCGTGGCACTTGTGCCGGCTGCCCAAGTAACCCTGGCACGGGGCATGACCTTCAGGAAGCTGTTGCGGCGCCGTACATTGGGCTGAGACCCACATAGGCAGCCAGAGCTGTACTCGGTCAAAATGTGGAAGCCGGGCTTGCCCGCGATGCAGGCGACTCGGTATGCCTGGTGCACCGAGGTGATGCCATCGCAGGCAAGCCAGCTCCCACATTGGATCTTCTGCATTTTTAGTACTGCATAAAAAAGCCCCGCCTGCATCACTGCAGGCGGGGCTTTTTAATAGCCGGGTAAGGCTGGGTTACATCATGCCGCCCATGCCACCCATGCCGCCCATGTCAGGCATACCGCCACCGCCAGCGCCTTCAGCCTTTGGCTTGTCGGCGATTGCAGCTTCGGTAGTCAGGATCAGGCTACCGATGGAAGCTGCTGCTTGCAGCGCGGAACGAGTCACCTTGGTAGGGTCCAGGATGCCCATTTCGATCATGTCGCCGTATTCGCCAGTCGCAGCGTTGTAACCGTAGTTACCTTTGCCGTTCTTGACTTCGTTGACCACAACGCTTGGCTCGTCGCCGGAGTTGGCAGCGATCTGACGCAGCGGTGCTTCAACAGCGCGACGCAGAACAGCGATACCGACGTTCTGGTCAGCGTTGTCGCCGGTCAGGTCAGCCAGGGCTTCCAGAGCGCGGATCAGCGCAACGCCACCGCCAGGTACCACGCCTTCTTCAACGGCTGCGCGGGTTGCGTGCAGGGCGTCTTCAACGCGGGCTTTCTTCTCTTTCATTTCAACTTCGGAACCGGCGCCAACCTTGATCACTGCAACGCCGCCAGACAGCTTGGCCAGACGCTCTTGCAGTTTTTCACGGTCGTAGTCGGACGAGGTTTCGGCAACCTGGGCACGGATCTGAGTGATGCGAGCCTGGATGTCCTGCTCAACGCCAGCACCGTCAACGATGATGGTGTTTTCTTTGGAGATGGTCACGCGCTTGGCACTACCCAGGTTTTCCAGGGTGGCGCTTTCCAGGCTCAGGCCGATCTCTTCGGAGATAACAGTACCGCCGGTCAGAACGGCGATGTCCTGCAGCATGGCCTTGCGACGATCGCCGAAGCCTGGCGCCTTGACGGCGGCGACTTTAACGATGCCACGCATGTTGTTAACAACCAGAGTCGCCAGGGCTTCGCCTTCAACGTCTTCGGAAACGATCAGCAGTGGGCGGCCGGCTTTGGCAACGGCTTCCAGCACTGGCAGCATTTCGCGGATGTTCGAGATTTTTTTGTCGACCAGCAGGATCAGCGGGCTGTCCAGCTCGGCAACCATGGTCTCAGGCTTGTTGACGAAGTACGGGGACAGGTAGCCACGGTCGAACTGCATGCCTTCTACAACCGACAGTTCGTTTTCCAGGCCAGTGCCTTCTTCAACGGTGATCACGCCTTCTTTGCCGACTTTTTCCATGGCTTCGGCAATGATGTCGCCGATGGAGTTGTCGGAGTTGGCGGAGATGGTGCCTACCTGAGCGATAGCCTTGGTGTCGGCGCATGGCTTGGACAGCTTTTTCAGCTCAGCAACGATGGCGATGGTCGCCTTGTCGATGCCGCGCTTGAGGTCCATCGGGTTCATGCCGGCAGCGACGGCCTTGTAGCCTTCGTTGACGATGGCCTGAGCCAGTACGGTAGCGGTGGTGGTGCCGTCGCCTGCGTCATCGTTGGCACGGGAGGCAACGTCTTTGACCAGCTGCGCGCCCATGTTTTCGAAACGGTCTTCCAGTTCGATTTCTTTGGCTACCGAAACGCCGTCCTTGGTGATAGTCGGAGCGCCGAAGCTCTTCTCGATAACCACGTTACGGCCTTTAGGGCCCAGGGTCGCTTTTACTGCGTCAGCCAGGATGTTGATACCGGTGAGCATTTTCTTGCGGGCGGAATCGCCGAATTTAACTTCTTTAGCAGCCATGATCGATATTCCTTAAATACTTTGTAGTAACGGGAAAATGAGCGGGGAATCAGTCTTCCAGAACGGCGAGAATCTCGTTCTCAGCCATGACCAGCAGGTCTTCGCCGTCAACTTTCACAGTGTTGCTGCCGGAGTAAGGACCGAAAACAACCTTTTCACCGACTTTAACGGCCAGAGCACGCACTTCACCGTTTTCCAGAGTTTTGCCTGGGCCTACAGCGACGATCACACCGTGGTTGGCTTTTTCTGCAGCCGAACCTGGCAGAACGATACCGCCAGCGGTTTTCTTTTCTTCTTCGCTGCGACGGATTACGACGCGGTCGTGCAGAGGACGAAGCTTGCTCATTGTCGATCTCTCCTAATTGTGTTTTTCATCGGCCGGTATCGATACCGGCAAGTTGTATTCCGGCGGTGCCGGTCGCGCCTCGCCAAGCAAGACGCGGAAGTCTGTCTGGTGTCGCCACCAGAAACCTTGCGGTGACCGTTACATAAGGGCGCATAAGCTTATTACAAGAGGCCGCGACGGAAATTTTTTACGAGTGCCGGGCGACAAAAGCAGCACGGCACCCAAAGGCGCCGTGCAGGTCATGCGGTTATTTGCTGTCGCGGTGTTCGAACTCGCCTTCGATCACATCGCCTTCACGCCCCAACGGCTGGCGTGGAGCCGGGCCACCACGGGGTTGCAGGTCAGCGGCAAAGGCGCGCTGGCGGATCGCCGCTTCTTCGGCACGCTGGCGCATCTTGCCGGCCAGCAACTTGCGGGTGAACGGCAGCAGCATGACCAGGCCGACCACATCGCTGATAAAACCCGGCAGGATCAGCAGGCCACCGGCCAAGGCCATCATCAGGCCTTCAAGCATGGTCTGTGCAGGCAGTTCACCGCGGTTCAGGCTTTCACGCGCACGCAGCGCGGTGGCCAGGCCGGCGACGCGCAGCACCAGAACGCCGAGCATCGAGCCGAGAATAATCAACAGCAGCGCCGGGAAAAACCCGATGGCACTGCTGACTTGAACGAATACGAACAGCTCCAACACCGGGAACAGCAGAAAGAGCAATAAAAAAGGGCGCATCAAATGGTTCCTCAACGCAAGAATGCCTTGCCAGTTCACCTTAGATGACGTCGCCGTTTCGTGAATTCAAGCGCTGACGGCTTCTTTTTTCGGCCAGACCTCGGCGTGAGCCAATGAAACCAAGGCTTCGCGCACTTGTGTCGGCGTGTTGCAAGATTCGGCAAACGGCAACCAATACAAGGACTGGCCGATACGCAGGTGCATGCCTTCGCTGTCGATACCGGCCAATTGCGCAGGTTCGGTGGTCGGCAGGCCGGTCAGCTCGACATAGTGGGCGATGGCCTTGGTGTGGTCGCTGTTCATGTGCTCGATCATGCTGCGCTCGGCTTTGCCCGCAAACGGGTTGGCCAAGGCGAGTTGGTCGACCCAGTGAATCGCGCCAAAGCCGCCGATGTAGCGGTGACGTACCGGCTTGAGCACCCAAAAATCGAAATCGTGGGCTTTGTGGTAGTTGGCCGAATCCGGGAAGTAGCGGTAATACCGTTCGGCGGCGGCTTCAATCGCAGCCTCATCCTCAAGCTTTTCGGCTTCGGCCAGATAGGTCAGGCGCCCTACCGCTTGCACGTCATCGGCTTCGCGTTCACCCACCAGCAGCGAACACTTGGGGTCTTTCTGCAAATTGTGGGTGTGCTGGGCGATGCGGCTGATCAGGATAATCGGCTGGCCCTGCGCGTCGAGGCAGTACGGCACCACTGAGCCGAAGGGAAAGCCCGGCATGGCTTTGGACAATGTGGAGAGCGCTCCACGGTATTCCTTGAGCAACAGCTCTCGGGCGTTCTTGGCAACCTGCGTGCTCACGGTATGACTCCTCGGGTGTTCAGCCGCCCACAGCCTATGGCGTCTATGGGAATGAATCTCAACACAAGGTAATCAATATCCGCGCAGGTTGCCAGAGTGCCCGATGCAGGATTTACCAGACCATATTACCAAGCCACGCCGAAGCCTGCGGTGTAGCGGGTCTTGTTCAAACTGCTTTGCGATTCGCCATTAATGAGGTCGCGCTCGGCCTTGAGGTTGAGCGACGCCCACTCTGTAACTTTGTAGCGCAGGCCCATTTCCGCATCCAGGGAGTAATCGGACGGCCCGGCCAGCGGCTTGCCCAATTCACCGTTGGTGAAGAACTCCACGGTCTTGCCTACCAGATAGCGGTTGTAGCTCCACTTCATGGCCAGGGAATAGAAGTTGGTCTTGCGGTCGTCGGAATATTGGTAATCGGTGCGGTTGACCAGCGAACCGAGGGAGAACGCGCCCAGTTCGTCGTCCCAGAACTGGTAGCCAGGGCCTGTACCGACAGTGCGCTGGCGGGACAGGTCTTCAACCTTGTCACGCTTGTAGGTCAGGCGCCCCTGCCAGAACCAGTGCTCGGTGATGAAGCGGTCCAGGTCATATTCCAGCGCCCAGTTGTCGGTGGTGGTCACGTCATCCTGGAACTCGCGGTTGTATTCGCCCTGGGCGGTATGCCGCCATTGGCCGTGACGCGCGGTGGTCTTGAAGTCGATGTCATAGTCGTTGGTGTCTTTGTCGGCGCGTTTGTAGTCCAGCGCCAGGTCGACATTGCCCTTCCACACCAGGTCTTCGATCACAGGCTTGGGCTTGATGATCTGCTGGATGCTGGCCAAGTCCACGGTTTTCGGCGCTTCGCCATTGGCCAGGGTGACCTTGCCATCCTCCGCCGCTTTCAGGGATTTGGCCTTTTCACCGGTGTAGGCGTCCTGCTTGACCAGCAACTCCTGGTCGCTTTCCAGGGTCTTGACCTGTTTCCAGTCCACCGGGATGGCCCCTGCGTAGTTGGTCTGAATCAGCAATTTGCCACCGTCGAAGACTTTGATCTTGCCGGTCAGGCGGTCACCGTTCTTCAACCAGACGGTGTCGGCGAGCAGGGGCGTGGAGGCGCTGAAAACAGCAAGGCAGAGCAGGGTTCTGGACAACATAAGCGAATTCGAGGCTCGAAAATGGCGAAAAAGGGGCGTTATCGTGTTAGATAGCTTGGACTGACTCAAGGATTTATATTGAGTTCAATTCTCACCCGAATGATTACAGACATTTCTTACAAAGACGTCTCTTAATAAAGAGACTGGATAAAGACACTGGCGATGCCCACGACCCACCCACCCGAAGACGCCCCCCAAAGCCCCGCAGAAATGCGCCGCACGGCTTTGTACCTGACATTGGCGCAAGTGCCCGAAGGCTGCGTGGTGAGTTACGGCGAGTTGGCGCACCTGGCTGGGCTGGGCCGCGCCGCTCGCTGGGTCGGGCGTACATTGAGCCAGCTTCCCGCGGACACCCGCCTGCCCTGGCACCGAGTGTTGGCTGCCGGTGGTCGGATAAGTCTGCCGGTGGGCAGTGCTTCAGGCGACGAACAACGTGCGCGTTTGCGCAGTGAAGGCGTCAGTATCCTGAATAATCGCGTTGATATTCAGCGTCATGGCTGGCGCCCGGTAGAGCACAGCGGTTAGAGTGCGCGCTTTGTTTCCGCAAATCTGAGGCAGACTCCAGCCCATGCCCCGTAAAACCTGGCGCGCCGCGCTCGCCGCCTATGCCAGCCCTTCGACGTTAGTCCTGTTGTTGCTCGGCTTCGCCGCCGGCTTGCCTTACATGTTGGTGTTTTCGACGCTTTCTGTGTGGTTGCGCGAGGCCGGTGTGGCCCGCGAGACCATCGGTTATGCGAGCCTGATCGGCCTGGCCTACGCATTCAAATGGGTCTGGTCACCGCTGCTCGACCAATGGCGCCTGCCGCTGCTCGGTAAACTGGGACGACGTCGCTCCTGGCTGGTACTTGCCCAGACGCTGGTGATCCTCGGGTTGATCGGCATGGGCTTTTGCGACCCGCAAAAGCACTTGTCCTGGCTGATCGCCATTGCCGTCATCGTAGCCTTCGCCTCGGCCACCCAAGACATCGCAGTAGACGCCTATCGCCTGGAAATCGCCGACGACAGCCGCCAGGCTGCGCTGGCTGCCAGCTACATGTCCGGCTACCGCATCGCCGCCCTGCTGGCCACCGCCGGCGCGCTGTTCTTTGCCGAAGGTTTCGGTTCCACCGGCTTCAACTATAAGCACTCGGCCTGGACCGGCACTTACGTGCTGTTCGGCGTGCTGATGATCCCGGCGCTGCTGACCACCTTCTTCATGCGTGAACCCGATGTGCCACTGCGCACCCAATTGCAGGCCGGGCGCTACAGCTTTGCGCATCAGCTTGTCTCCGTATTTGTGTTGATCGTGCTGCTGGTGTCGGTCCCGGCGATGTTCACCCAGCTGTACAACACCGATTTCGCCAGCGTGCTGTTCCACGGCGTGAGCCTGTGGGAGCTGTTGATGGAAGACCGCGCGTTCCTACGCGCCATCCTGTACATCATCCTCACCACCCTGTGCCTCTCGGCCATGGGCCGCCGTGGCCTGGCGCCGGTGCTCACGCCGGTCAACGACTTTATCCTGCGTTACCGCTGGCAGGCGCTGCTGCTGCTCGGGCTGATTGCGACCTATCGCATGTCCGACACAGTGATGGGCGTGATGGCCAACGTGTTCTACATCGACCAAGGCTTTACCAAGGACCAGATCGCCGGGGTCAGCAAGATCTTCGGCCTGATCATGACCCTGCTCGGCGCCGGCATGGGCGGCCTGTTGATCGTGCGCTTTGGCATCTTGCCGATCCTGTTTATCGGCGGCATTGCCTCGGCGGCCACCAACCTGCTGTTCGTGATGCTCGCCGACATGGGCCCCGACCTGCAGATGCTGATATTCACCATTTCCCTGGATAACTTCAGCTCAGGCTTGGCCACTTCGGCGTTTGTCGCTTACCTGTCGAGCCTGACCAACCTCAAGTTTTCCGCCACCCAATATGCGCTGCTCAGCTCGATCATGCTGCTGCTGCCGCGCCTGATCGGTGGTTACTCGGGTGTGATGGTGGAAAAGTTCGGCTATCACAACTTCTTCATCATCACCTGCCTGCTGGGTGTGCCGACGCTGTTCCTGATTGCGCTGCACTGGTTTCAGGAAAGCCGACGGGCGCGGTTGAATCCTCCCACTGAGGACTGACACACCTCAGTCAATGTGGGAGCCGGCTTGTTGTTGCGAGCAAGCTTGCTTGCGCTGGGGTGCGAAGCGCCCCCCAAAAAGCCGGTGACTGCTGCGCAGTCAAACGGGAGCAAGCTCCCTCGCCACACAAAGCGCACAGCCATTTGCCAACGGTTGCGACGGCGCGTAACCCTGTGGCGAGCAAGCTTGCTTGCGCTGGGGTGCGAAGCGCCCCCCAAAAAGCCGGTGACTCCACAGCAAGCGCCCTCGCCACAACAAGCCAGCTCCCACACCCGCTCAACTCCAACAGAAACACCGCCACGACCTCACGCCTGTACTCCAGCGACAACCGCCCGTACAATCCCAAGTCATTTCAAGTCCAAGCAACCGACAACGGCCTACCATGCGTACCAGTCAATATTTGCTCGCCACACAGAAAGAAACGCCTTCCGACGCGGTTGTGATCAGC
Source organism: Pseudomonas sp. ChxA (assembly GCF_030263855.1). Classification (NCBI taxonomy): domain Bacteria; kingdom Pseudomonadati; phylum Pseudomonadota; class Gammaproteobacteria; order Pseudomonadales; family Pseudomonadaceae; genus Pseudomonas; species Pseudomonas sp. ChxA. The sequence goes on along the minus strand of NZ_JARPMK010000001.1, from coordinate 1,390,106 downwards.
CATCAGCTGATGCTGCGCGCCGGCATGATCCGCAAACTGGCCTCCGGCCTGTACACCTGGCTGCCCATGGGCTTGAAGGTGATGCGCAAGGTCGAAGCCATCGTTCGCGAAGAAATGAACGCCGCCGGCTCTCTGGAAGTGTTGATGCCGAGCACCCAACCGGCTGAGCTGTGGCAGGAATCCGGGCGCTGGGAAGAGTACGGCCCTGAGTTGCTGCGCTTCAAGGACCGTCATGGCCGCGACTTCTGCGCAGGCCCGACCCATGAAGAAGTGATCACCGACCTGATGCGCAACGAGCTGAGCAGCTACAAGCAGCTGCCGCTGAACCTGTATCAGATCCAGACCAAGTTCCGTGACGAAATCCGCCCGCGCTTCGGCTTGATGCGCGGCCGCGAGTTCATCATGAAGGACGCGTATTCGTTCCACGCAGACCAGGCGTCCTTGCAGGCCACTTATGACCGCATGCACCAGGCCTACTGCAACGTGTTCACGCGCCTGGGCCTGAAATTCCGCCCGGTTGAAGCGGACAACGGCTCCATCGGCGGCGCCGGCTCCCACGAGTTCCACGTGCTGGCCGAGTCCGGCGAAGACGATATCGTGTTCAGCAACGGTTCCGACTACGCGGCGAACATCGAGAAAGCCGAAGCCGTGCCACGGGAAACGTCCCGCCCAGCACCGGCTGAAGAACTGCGCCTGGTGGACACGCCAGAGACCAAGACCATCGCCGCCCTGGTGGAAAAATTCAATCTGCCGATTGAAAAGACCATCAAGACCCTGATCGTGCGCGCCGAAGAAGAAGGCAAGCTGATCGCCCTGGTGATCCGTGGCGACCACGAACTCAACGAAATCAAGGCTGCCCAGCAACCTGGCGTGGCCAGCCCGCTGGTCATGGCCACCGATGCCGAACTGCGCGACGCCATTGGCGCCGGTGCCGGTTCGCTCGGCCCGCTGAACCTGCCGCTGCCGATCATCATCGACCGTTCGGTCGAGCTGATGAGCGACTTCGGTATCGGCGCCAACATCGATGACAAGCACTACTTCGGCGTGAACTGGGAGCGTGACCTGCCGGTTCCGACCGTGGCCGACCTGCGTAACGTCGTGGCCGGTGACCCAAGCCCGGACGGCAAAGGCACCCTGGAAATCAAGCGCGGCATCGAAGTCGGGCACATCTTCCAGCTGGGCAACAAGTACAGCAAGGCGATGAAGTGCGAAGTGCTGGGCGAGAACGGCAAGCCGATCACCCTGGACATGGGCTGCTACGGCATTGGCGTATCGCGCGTGGTTGCGGCTGCCATCGAGCAGAACAACGACGAGAAAGGCATCATCTGGAGCGACGCCCTGGCACCGTTCCAAATTGCCCTGGTACCGCTGCGCTATGACAACGAGCAAGTACGCGAAGCCACCGACAAACTGTATGCCGAACTGACGGCTGCCGGTTTTGAAGTGCTGCTCGATGACCGGGACAAGAAAACCAGCCCTGGCATCAAGTTCGCCGACATGGAACTGATTGGCATCCCGCACCGTATCGTGGTCAGTGACCGCGGCCTGGCCGATGGCAATCTGGAATACAAGAGCCGGACCGAAGCCGAAGCCCAACCGTTGCCGGTGGCTGACGTGCTGTCTTTCCTTCAGGCGCGTATTCGTCGCTGAAAACCAGATCAAGAGAAGTCATGTTCAAGCGAAACACCAGAGCCCTGGGGGGCGCCGCCTTGTGCGGCGCCCTGCTGGTCAGCGGCTGCGCCAATCAAATGTCGCAACGCAGTGAGCACGAGGAGCGGGTAGAGCGAAAGTTGCTCGATCACAGCCTGCAAATCGATGTAGGCGAACCCAAAGTGCTCGAACTGCCGCAACGCCGGGTTCGCATTCACGAGCAAAAGACCTTTGAGGTCACCGAGTTCGAAGTCACCCGCCGCTACGATCGCTACACCCCCTACCAACCCTGGCGCAAACTCTATGAGATGCCTTTGGGTGCCGTTGCACTGGTAGCGGGTGCGGGCGCCAACGTGGTGAATGTCTTCGCCCTCGGCAACCTGCCCACCAGCATGACGCGCGACTGGCTGAGCTATGGCGTGGACGGCATCAACCCGTTCATGAACGTGCAATCCCACGGCCGTGCGCAACAGAACCTGGCCGGCATTGATGAAGTCCAGCGCGACAAGCGCACGGAGTATTCGAGCCTGCCCTGGAGCGAACGCCCGGTGCAGGTCACCGCCGGCAAGCAGACCCATGAGCTGACCACCGACCGCGACGGCGTACTGCGCCTGAACCTGTTGGACAGCCCTTTTGCTGAGCAGGACCTGAACCGCGTCAGCACCTTGAAGATCAGCGTGGAAGATGGCCAGGACGATGTGCATTCCGACTCGACCTTGGCGGTCAGCAACACCCTGCGCGGCAAGTTGCTCGAAGCCCATGGCCTGATCTACGACGACCTGGAAGATGACGAAGTGAGCCAGTGGGTCCACCGCGTCAAACGCCTGTCGGAGCTGGGCCTGGAAGAAGAAGCCAGCGAACTGGAACAAAGCCTGATCGAATTGACGCGCAATGATCCGGAGTTGCAGCAGGAATTTCTGCAGGCACTGACCAAGGATGCAGGGCGGCTCGTCGCAGATCCCGGGGCACGCTGAGATTCTGTAAACGCTATAGATCTAAATGTGGGAGCTGGCTTGCCTGCGATGGCGGTGTATCAGTTAAAGCATCAATGACTGACACACCGCTATCGCAGGCAAGCCAGCTCCCACAGTTTTTTGATCCGGTTTCTACCAGGGGAATTGAAGCTGCTCGTTACCGCTGCTCAAGTCCAGCAACCTCACGCCAATCCCCAACAACCGCACCGGCTTCCCGCCCCGGTTAAACGCCTGGGTCATCAACTGTTGATAACTCTCCAGATCCCGCCCTGCCCCGGCCTGCTCCAGCGTCGTCTGGGTAAAGTCATGGAACTTCACCTTAACGAACGGCTTGCCAGCACGGTAACTGCTGTCGATACGCGCCATGCGCCCCGCCAGGGTTTCCATCAGCTCAGGCAGTTTCGCCAGGCAGCTTGAAAGATCCGGCAGGTCCACGTCGTAGGTATTTTCCACACTGATGGACTGTCGACGGCTATCGTTCTGCACCACACGCTCATCAATCCCACGGGCGAGGCCCCAAAGCCGCTCGCCAAAACTGCCGAACTCACGCACCAGCGCCAGCTTGTTCCACTCGCGCAGTTGCAGGCAGTCTTCGATGCCCAGGCGCGCCAGCTTATCGGCGGTGACCTTGCCGACACCGTGCAGCTTTTTCACCGGCAACTGCGACACAAAGTCTTCGACCTGATCCGGGGTGATCACGAACAGACCGTTGGGTTTTTTCCAATCGCTGGCGATCTTGGCCAGAAACTTGTTCGGCGCCACACCGGCCGACACGGTGATGTGCAACTGGTTAGAGACGCGCCGCCGTATGTCCTGGGCGATGCGCGTGGCACTGCCGCCAAAATGCGGGCTGTCGGACACATCCAAATAGGCTTCGTCCAGCGACAACGGCTCGATCAGGTCGGTGTAGTCGCGAAAGATCGACTGGATTTCCTTCGAGGCTTCTTTATAGGCATCCATGCGCGGCTTGACGATGGTCAGGTCCGGGCACAGCTTCAAGGCGTGGCGCGATGACATGGCCGACCGCACGCCATAGGCCCGTGCCTCATAGTTGCAGGTTGCAATCACCCCGCGCCTGTCTGCCGAGCCGCCGACCGCCAGGGGCTTTTGCGCCAGGCTCGGGTCGTCGCGCATCTCGATGGCGGCGTAGAAACAATCACAGTCGACGTGGATGATTTTGCGCTGCGTCATATAAACAGAGGGTGTAATCCAACGGGCGACCAGTATCGCACTCACTCCTGTATATAGCACCAGTAGTTTGAATTTGCCGTTTGAGCGGTAGGAAATTTCCAAGGTAAATTTATTTTCTCAATCGAAATCGGCCCGCCAATAGAGCTGAAACCCTTGGCCAGACTGGCTCCGAGACCGTTTTACGCCCGCCTTGGAGAGCTAACCGATTGAACCACAAGCGCTTTTCTTCAATTCACAGGTTGACACACCTGCGTTCCTCTGTAGAATGCCGACACACAGACGCGGGATGGAGCAGTCTGGTAGCTCGTCGGGCTCATAACCCGAAGGTCGTCGGTTCAAATCCGGCTCCCGCAACCAAACATCAAAAAAGGCTACTCGAAAGAGTGGCCTTTTTTGTGCGTGCCTGTTTTAGCCGTGTACAAAAATTGTAAGACAGAAAAAGCGTTGCCTACCCTGTACTTACCGCACAGGGTGGGCGTAGGACGGCTAATTTCCACTTATTTGACCCATCAGCCTATTAACGGTTGACACCTCGCCGCTGGGCTGTAGAATGCCGCCCACAGACGCGGGATGGAGCAGTCTGGTAGCTCGTCGGGCTCATAACCCGAAGGTCGTCGGTTCAAATCCGGCTCCCGCAACCAAACATCAAAAAAGGCTACTCGAAAGAGTGGCCTTTTTTGTATCCGGTGAAAAAGTTCTTCTGAAACAATGGCATGGCATCTTTCATGAAACCGTATACGGTTTGTAGAGTCCATGTCATTGCAAGCTATGCTCAGTACTCAAGCACGACCCTCTACGACCAATGGCCGCTGTCGCCGCACCCGGCGATAAGCGTTAATATTTGTAATTATTTTGTCCATAGGGATTGGTAACTTGGCTGGATACCTCCATCCTGTCGCGCACAATCCACGAGGTGATTGATGCGCGCCAACTCGTCTGAACCACAAGACACCGTCACAGCGGAACAACCGATCACTCCCACCCGTTTGCGTTGGCTGGATCTGTTGAGCAAATACCGTCAACCCATTGGGCTGGCCGTCACCCTGTTGCTGTTCGCTATCGCTCTGATTGCCTGCCGACACCTGCTGCTGGAACTGGACCTTTACGCGCTCCACGACTCGATCCTGGAAGTGCCCAAGCCGGCCTTGCTGGGCGCATTTGCCGCCGCGGTCGCAGGTTTCATCATTCTATTGGGCTATGAATTCTCCGGCGCGCGTTATGCCGGCGTGAAGCTGCCGGCCAAGACCCTGGCCATGGGTGGCTTCACCGCCTTTGCCATCGGCAATGCCATTGGCCTGTCGATGCTTTCGGGTGGCTCGGTACGTTACCGTTTATATGCACGCCATGGCATCGGTGCCTCGGAAGTGGCGCACATGACCGTATTTGCCAGCCTGGCCCTGGGCACTGCCCTGCCGCCACTGGCGGCACTGGCCACCTTGAGCAACTTGCCGGCGGCCTCGACCTACCTGCATTTGTCCCAGGGTGTTCTCGGTGGCATTGCCGGCGCGGTATTGCTGTTGTCGGTCGCGCTGTGCATCGGTATTTATCGCCGTCGCCTGCCGGAACAACCTTACCCGGACAACCTGCTGGTCAAGGCCGGGCGCCGCACGCTACGCCTGCCTGGCCGCCGCCTGACCTTCCTGCAACTGATCATTACCGCACTGGATGTGGCCGCTGCCGCCACCGTCCTTTATATGCTGCTGCCGGAAGCGCCGCCGTTCGGCCCGTTCCTGCTGGTGTACCTGCTGGCCCTGGCTGCCGGTGTACTCAGCCATGTGCCGGGTGGCGTGGGCGTGTTCGAGGCAATTCTGCTGGCCGCGTTTGCCGACAAACTCGGCGCCGCGCCATTGGCCGCCGCCCTGCTGTTGTACCGGATGATCTACGTGGTGCTGCCACTGCTGATCGCCTGTATCTTTCTGCTGGTCAATGAAGCCCAGCGCCTGTTCCAGACCCAGCAAAGCCTGCGGGTTGCATCGGGCCTGGCGGCGCCGGTGCTGGCCGTACTGGTTTTTTTGTCCGGCGTGGTCCTGCTGTTTTCCGGCGCCACGCCGGAAATCGACTCACGCCTGGAAAACATCGGCTTCCTGATTCCCCACCGCCTGATTGATGCCTCGCACTTCGGTGCCAGCCTGATCGGCGTGTTGTGCCTGCTGCTCGCCCAAGGCCTGCGTCGACGCTTGTCGGCGGCCTGGATGCTGACCATGGTGTTGCTGCTGACCGGCGCCCTGCTCTCGCTGCTCAAAGGCTTCGACTGGGAAGAAGCCAGCCTGATGATCATGACGGCGGTGCTGCTGGCGATCTTCCGTCGCTCGTTTTACCGCGCCAGCCGCCTGACTGAACTACCGTTCTCGCCGCTGTACCTGGTGGCCAGCGTCTGCGTGCTGGGCGCCTCGATCTGGCTGCTGCTGTTTGCCTATCAAGACGTGCCGTACAGCCATCAGCTGTGGTGGCAGTTCACCCTGGACGCCAACGCCCCACGAGGCCTGCGTTCGTTGCTGGGTGCGGCGGTGTTGCTGGTGATCGTGTCGTTGACCTGGCTGTTGCGCACCGCACGCCCGGTCATTCACTTGCCGACGCCGGATGAACTGGAGCGTGCTACCAAGATCCTGATGGCCTCCTCGCAACCCGACGGCGGCCTTGCGCTGACCGGCGACAAGGCGTTGCTGTTCCACCCCAACGATGAAGCCTTCCTGATGTACGCCCGTCGTGGGCGCAGCCTGGTGGCCCTGTACGACCCGATCGGCCCGACTCAGCCCCGCGCGGAGATGATCTGGCAGTTCCGCGACCTGTGCGATATCCATCACGCGCGCCCAGTCTTCTATCAAGTACGCGCCGAGAACCTGCCGTACTACATGGACATTGGCCTCACCGCGATCAAGCTGGGCGAAGAAGCCCGCGTCGACCTCAAACGCTTTGACCTGGAAGCCAAGGGCAAAGAGATGAAGGACCTGCGCTACACCTGGAACCGTGGCACCCGGGACGGCCTGTCCCTGGAGATCTGCGACCCGGGCCAGGCGCCGATGGATGAGCTCAAAGTCATCTCCGATGCCTGGCTGACCGGCAAGAACGTGCGGGAAAAAGGCTTCTCCCTCGGACGTTTCAGCGACGACTACCTCAAGCACTTTCGCATCGCGATCATTCGCTTCGAAGGGCGCCCGGTGGCCTTCGCCAACCTGCTCGAGACCTACAACCATGACCTGGCCAGTCTCGACCTGATGCGTGCGCACCCGGACGCGCCGAAGCTGACCATGGAATTCATGATGGTTGGCCTGATTCAACATTATAAGAACCATGACTACGCCCGCTTCAGCCTCGGTATGGTGCCGTTGTCGGGCCTGCAACCGCGCCGTGGTGCACCGCTGACCCAACGCCTGGGCTCGATGGTGTTCCGCCGTGGCGAGCAGTTGTATAACTTCCAAGGTTTGCGCCGCTTCAAAGACAAGTTCCAGCCTGACTGGGAACCCCGTTATATGGCCGTGCCCGCAGGACTTGATCCGCTGGTGGCACTGGCCGATACCGCCGCCCTGATTGCGGGCGGCTTGACTGGATTGGTGAAACGCTGATGATTCGACGCTCCTGGCGGTATGTATTGGCCTTAGTAGTGCTGCTCGCGCTGATCGCGGCGGGTGGCTTTTGGTACTGGAACCGCCCTGCCCCGCAACCGACCCTGGAACAACTGCCCCAGGCCGACGGTTCGGTGATGACCCGTGTGACCCCTAATGGCTCGGCCAAGGCCCGCGTGGCCGTGGCTGTAATGGCCGACGAAACGTTGAGCGACAGCCAGCTGATTGCCCTGAGCCAGGGCGGCTCTGCGCAGATCGTGCAAGTGATCCTGCCAAAAGATGACTGCAAGCTGCAGGAACAAGCCCTGCAAAGCGCCCTGGCCCAGCTTAAAGGCCCGGCGACGCTGGTCAGCGGCATCGGCCCTGGCGCCGCACTCGCCTGGCGCTGGCTGGCCACTCAGAACGACGACAAGGCCAACGCCATCTCCGTCGGTTTTGCGCTGGTGCAGGAAGGTTGCAAGGACCCACTGCCGAAAACCTCCGCCCATGGCAACTGGCTGGTGGCGTGGAACGATAACCCTGACGATGAAAGCGCCAGTTTCGTACGCGATACACCGCGCGCGACTACCAGCATCAGCGACTACGACATCCACTACCCGCAAGTGCTGAACAACGAACTGCGCAAGCAATTGGTCGGTTCGGATAACGGCGGCCTGGCGATTCCCGTGGTCGAAGTACCGGCTGGCCAAGCCAAAGACACCGTTACCCTGTTCCTCTCCGGTGACGGCGGCTGGCGTGACCTGGACCGCGATGTGGCCGGTGAAATGGCCAAGATCGGCTACCCGGTGGTCGGCATCGACACCCTGCGCTACTACTGGCAGCACAAGACCCCGGAACAAAGCGCCAAAGACCTCACTGAGCTGATGCAGCACTACCGTCAGAAGTGGGGCACCAAGCGCTTCGTACTGACCGGCTATTCGTTCGGTGCCGACGTGTTGCCAGCGATCTACAACCGCATGCCGGAAAGCGAACAGCAGCGTGTCGACGCGATTATCCTGCTCGCATTCGCACGCACCGGCAGCTTTGAAATCGAAGTGGAAGGCTGGCTGGGCAATGCCGGCAAAGAAGCCGCCACCGGCCCGGAAATGGCCAAGCTGCCGGCGGACAAAGTGGTGTGCATCTACGGTGCTGAAGAAGTCAACGAGAGTGGCTGCACCGACACCACTGCGGTGGGCGAGGCGGTGAAGCTGCCAGGCGGGCATCACTTTGATGAGAACTACCCGGCGCTGGCTCAGCGCTTGGTGGATATCATTGTGAAGCACCAGGCTAAAGACAAAGCTGAGTAATCCGACCTGTTCGCGGAGTAAAAATGTGGGAGCGGGCTTGTGTGGGAGCTGGCTTGCCTGCGATAGCATCACCTCGGTCTGTCTGATAGACCGAGGCGTGCGCATCGCAGGCAAGCCAGCTCCCACAACAAGCCAGCTCCCACAGTTGTTTTGTGGTGTGGCTCAGATTCAGCGCGGTTCGATATGCGCAATCATCAACTGCACAGTCTCATTGCCACGAAACTCGTTCACATCCAGCTTGTAGGCCAACTCCACCCAACGCACTGTCGGGTTCGGCCACACCTCACGGTCCACGCCAAACGCAATGCCGTCGAGCTTCACTGACCCGCACTCGCTCTTGAGCACCACTTTAAGGTGCCGCTCGCCAACCACACGCTGTTCCACCAACTGAAACACCCCGTGAAACAACGGCTCGGGAAAGTGCTGGCCCCATGGCCCGGCATGTCGCAGGGCACGTGCCAGTTCCAGGTGAAACTCTTCCACCGCCAACGTGCCGTCGGTCAGCAGGCGACCAGTGAGGTCTTCCTCACGCAGTTGCCGGCGCACTTCGGCATCAAAGGCTTCGGCAAACAGTGGGAAATTTTCCTCACGCAAGGTCAGGCCGGCCGCCATGGCGTGGCCGCCGTATTTGGCGATCAGGTTGGGATGCTGGCTGGCGACCACCGCCAGGGCATCACGGATATGAAAACCCTGCACAGAGCGCCCTGAGCCCTTGAGCAGGCCATCACCGGCATCGGCAAAGGCGATGGTCGGGCGGAAATACCGCTCTTTCATCCGCGAGGCCAAAATACCGATCACGCCTTGGTGCCATTCAGGGTCGAACAGGCACAAGCCGTAAGGCATCGACTCCACGGGCAAGTCCTTGAGCTGGGCCAGGGCCTCGCGCAGCATGCCTTGTTCGATGGATTTGCGGTCCTGGTTCATGCCGTCCAGTTGCGCGGCCATTTCCCGTGCCGCCGCCACGTCGCTGGTGAGCAGGCATTCAATGCCCAGGCTCATATCATCCAGGCGCCCCGCCGCATTGAGGCGTGGCCCGAGGATAAAACCAAGGTCGGTGGAGGTGATACGCGCCGCATCGCGCTTGGCCACTTCGAGAATCGCCTTGATCCCCGGCCGCGCACGCCCGGCACGAATCCGCTCCAGGCCTTGATGCACGAGAATGCGGTTGTTGGCATCCAGCGGCACCACGTCAGCGACGCTGCCCAGGGCGACCAAATCGAGCAGCTCGCCGATGTTCGGCTGGGGCTTGTTGTCGTACCAGCCCAGGCTGCGCAACCGCGCGCGCAGGGCCATCAGCACGTAGAAGATCACACCGACGCCGGCCAACGCCTTGCTCGGAAACTCGCAGCCAGGCTGGTTCGGGTTGACGATGGCATCCGCCGCCGGCAATTCATCGCCCGGCAAGTGGTGGTCGGTGACCAATACCTGCAACCCGGCGGCTTTCGCCGCCGCCACGCCTTCAACGCTGGAGATGCCGTTATCCACGGTGATCAGCAGCTGCGGCTCGCGTTGCAGCGCCACAGCGACGATTTCCGGGGTCAGGCCGTAGCCATATTCGAAGCGGTTAGGCACCAGATAATCGACATGCGCCGCCCCCAGCAAACGCAGGCCCAAGGTGCCCACGGTACTGGCCGTGGCGCCATCGGCGTCGAAGTCACCGACGATAAGAATACGCTGGCGCTGCTCCAGGGCCGTCACCAGCAGGTCTACCGCCGCGTCGATGCCCTTGAGTTGCTGGTAGGGAATCAACCGCGCCAGGCTCTTGTCCAGTTCAGCCTCCGACTGCACCCCGCGTGCGGCGTAGAGACGGGTCAACAGCGGTGGCAATTCACCGAGAAACGGCAGGACGGCGGGCAACGGGCGAGGATCGATACGCATGGGGTAACGGAAGCTTCTCTTCAGATACAACGGTTAAACGACGATTGAGCAATCAACACAGATCAACGCTGGAACCTGTTTGCGTAGCTGGCTTGTGTGGGAGCTGGCTTGCCTGCGATGCAGGCACCTCGGTCCATCAGACATACCGCGGTGATGCTATCGCAGGCAAGCCAGCTCCCACAGAAGCCAGCTTTCACAGAAGCCAGCTTTTCACAGTTTTACTTTTTAGCCGCGTTCGCCGACCAGCCATTGCAGTTGCACTTCATGCTGGCCACGATCATCAGTCACAAAAATGGTGCCTTCGCTGATCATCACGTCCCACTTGATCACGCGCGGCATGTCCTTGGCCAGGGTCTCAAGGACTTCCTGCGGCACGGCGGCGATGTGGACGTTCTTGAGGTTATTGGCCACCGGCACCACCTTGCCTTCCCATACGCGCAGGCTGCCATAAGCCAGCAGACTGGTGCGTTCGGTGCGGCGTGAGCACCAGGTCAGGCGGTCGGCGTCGGGCTGGCCGACTTCAATCCAGTGCAGAACCCGATCATCCAGGCTTTTTTCCCACAGGGCTGGCTCGTCTACATCTGACAGGCCACGCCCAAACGCCAACTGCTCGTTGTACCAAAGGGCGTAGGCCAGCAGCCGCACAGTCATGCGTTCTTCGGTTTCCGAAGGGTGGCGGGCGATGGTCTGCTTGACGCTCTCGTACACCGAGCGATCGAGGTCGGTGAGGTTCAGTTCAAATTTGTAGGTCGTGGACGGCTGGGCCATGAACGGGCTTCTAAAGACAGGGAAAGGCGGCCAGTCTAACCGATGGGGCAGCCATTGAACGAATACTGCGCTGCATCATGCTTATCCCTGGGCCGCTCGCCTATGTTAAAAGGCATCACACCACCGCCCCTGCTCGCTAAGGATCCTCATGTCGTTTAATGCCAAACCGCTCGCCGGCCTGAAAGTCATCGAACTGGGCACACTGATCGCCGGCCCGTTTGCATCACGTATCTGCGCCGAATTCGGTGCGGAGGTGATCAAGGTCGAATCCCCCGACGGCGGCGACCCGCTGCGCAAGTGGCGCAAGCTGTATGAAGGCACGTCGTTGTGGTGGTTTGTGCAGGCGCGCAATAAAAAGTCGCTGACCCTGAACCTCAAACACCCGGACGGCCTGGCGATTCTTAAGCAACTGCTGGCGGACGCCGACATCCTGATCGAAAACTTCCGCCCCGGCGTGCTGGAAAAACTCGGCTTGAGCTGGGAAACCCTGCACGCGCTGAACCCCAAGCTGGTGATGGTGCGTCTCTCCGGTTTTGGCCAGACCGGGCCGATGAAAGACCAGCCGGGCTTTGGCGCGGTGGGCGAGTCCATGGGCGGTTTGCGCTATATCACCGGCTTCGAAGACCGCCCGCCAGTGCGCACCGGGATTTCCATCGGCGACTCCATCGCGGCCCTGTGGGCAGTGATCGGCGCGCTGATGGCGTTGCGTCACCGTGAGGTCAACGGCGGGCTCGGCCAAGTGGTGGATGTGGCGCTGTACGAAGCCATCTTCGCGATGATGGAAAGCATGATCCCGGAGTTCGACGTGTTCGGGTTTATCCGCGAGCGCACCGGCAACATCATGCCCGGCATTACGCCGTCTTCGATTCATACCAGTGCCGACGGCAAGCATGTACAGATCGGCGCCAATGGCGATGCCATCTTCAAGCGCTTCATGGGCGCCATCGGTCGCGACGACCTGGCCAATGACCCGGCCCTGGCCAGCAATGACGGGCGTGACAGCCGCCGTGACGAGATTTACGGGGTGATTGATCGGTGGGTCAACTCGCTGCCGCTGGAGCAAGTGATCGAGCAGTTGAACAAGGCCGAAGTGCCTGCCAGCCGTATCTACAGCGCCGAAGACATGCTCGGCGACCCGCAGTTTCTGGCGCGGGAAATGTTCCTGAAGGCGCAGTTGCCAGGAGGCAAGGACTTCAAGATGCCCGGCATCGTGCCCAAGCTCTCCGAGACGCCAGGCAGTTGTGAATGGGTTGGGCCGCAATTGGGTGAGCACAACAGCACAGTGCTCAGCGAACTGGGTTACGACGCCGCCGCCATCACCCGTTTGCGTGAGGATGGCGCAATCTGATGGTTCGCCCGTACATCCGCTGGCTGCTTGTATGCACGTTGCTCGGCAGTTGGTCGCTGCCGGCGCGGGCCGAGGACACGCTGACCTGGCTGCTGCGCGACCTGCCGCCAATGACCATCTTCGCAGGCCCGCAAAAAAACCAGGGAGCACTCGACCAACTGCTGCCCCTGCTCAGGGAGCGCCTGCCGGGCTATCGGCATCAAGTGATGCACGTCAATCGCGCGCGCGGCATTCAAATGCTGCGTGCTCAATCTCTGACCTGTGATCCATCGCTGCTATGGACGCCGGAGCGCGCCCAATACGTGGTGTTTTCCGCCCAGGCATTCGTGACGGTCAGCAATGGGGTGACGATCCAGCGCAGCCAACAGGCGGCCATGGCGCCCTATATCGTCGAGGGTCAGTTTGACCTGCAAGCCTTTCTCAAAGCCCATAAGGCGCGCATCGGCGCCACGGCCGAACGCAGCTACGGCCCCGCCGTCGATGAACAGCTAAAGCACGCCGACCCGCACACCGTGGCCCTGCATTATGGCAATGACGCCCTGGGCAGCCTGTTGCAGATGCAGCGCCTGGGGCGGCTGGAGGCGGTGCTGGGCTACCCGCCGGAAATCCTCTATCACGCCCAGCAACAAGGGATTGCGGCCCAGGACCTGCTGTTCCTGCCCATCAAGGGTTCAGCGCCTTACCAGCGCACGCATATCGGCTGCTCCAACACGCCGCAAGGTCGCCAGGCCATACAGCGAATCGATCAGGCGCTGAGCGAGATCCCACAGGAGCAGGTGCAACAGTCCTACGCCTCGTGGTTGGACCCGGCAATGCGTGAACAGTATTTGTTGGATAACTCGAGCTTTTTCCTGGACGCACCCGAGCCTTGAGCCTGCGCTGGGCAAATCCCAGGCAAAAAGAAACCCCGAAGAGTGGGGAGACACTTCGGGGTTAAACGTGGCCTACAAAGACCAGTACAACAAGCCACAAACACCGGAGCACAATGTTTGCTCTTGCTGTTAAAAAATCTGACCGGGCATGCAGTAGGAAGTTTCGCCAATTAAACAATTCTTCATGCGATCGCGCTGCCGCGAGTCTGTGCCGCGTTGCGCAAGGCGGCGATAACCGAGGGTTCCAGGCGCCCTTCGGCGATTTTCAGGTCGCGCAGCAGGCAATCGACCACATCCACCAGCACGCGCTTATCGGTCAATTGCGCGCGATCGACTTCCCGCTCGACGACAATAGCGCCAGCCGGGCTCTTCACGGTCACCAGGCACTCGCCCTGCACACCCGAGGTGGTCAACGTAACCTGATAAGGGCTCAGTGCTTCTTCGAGCAATAGGCTGATACTTTCCATCTCGATCACCACTCAATCATTCGAAAAGGTTCGAAAAACACAAATGTCACTAAGGTGCTGACATTCAAGTGACCCGTGCCCGCAGCAGAAAGTTCGACCTTTTGTGTGGTCGCCTGCCCGAGTCTACCGAGCATGCACGGCGAAGATGACAGAGAGAAAACAGCCACCAACAGGCTAGAATCCCTGGATTATCCTGGGAGCCTGCCTTGAAAGCCGCGTCTGAAGCACCACTGCGCATCGTCCTCGCCGACGACCACCCGATTTTTCTGATTGGCTTGCGCGCCGTGCTGGAGCGTGACGAGCGGGTGCGCATCGTCGCCGAGGCCAATTCACCCCAAGCCCTGATTGAACAGCTGCAAACCTGTGACTGTGATGTGTTGGTAACCGACTTCATGATGCCCGCCGAGCCCCAGGCCGACGGGCTGCGCCTGATAGAACAACTGCGCCGGCACCATCCCGAGCTGCCGATTGTGGTGGTGACCATGCTCAATAACGCCGGCTTGTTTCACTCCATCCTGGAACTGGGCGTCATGGGCCTGCTGAGCAAGGCCAGCTTGGCCGATGAGCTACCGCAAGCGATTGACCACGTGCGCCAACGCCGCCCTTATGTGGCCCACGCCATTCGCCAGGCACTGAGCCTGGCCGGGGAAGTCGGCGCCGACCGCCTGCAGTCCCAGCAACAACTGTCACCTCGGGAACTGGAGGTGATCCGCCTGTTGGCCGCCGGGCTGACGGTGGGCGAGATCGCCGCGCACCTGCATCGCAGCAAGCAGACGGTCAGCGCGCACAAGGTCAGCGCCATGCGCAAGCTGGGCCTGGGCAACGACGCCGCGCTGTTTATCTATGTGCAGGAACACGGGCTGGCATAGCCTGAAACGCGATCCATTGCTTGAGCGCCTCGACCTCCATCGGCCGCGCGATAAAACAGCCTTGCAGCCAGGCTGCGCCCAGTTCTCCTACGGCGTGATAATCGGCGGCGCTTTCCACCCCAGTCACCACCACGCCAATGCCCAAGTGCGCGGCCATGCTCATGGCCCCCGCCACCACAGCGGCCTTGCGATCATCCTCGGCCATGCCACTGGCAAACGCCGGGGGGATTTTCAGCTCAGTGAAGGGCAACTCCAACAGGCTCTGCAGGCTGGTGCCACCGACGCCGAAATCTCCAATGGACAACTTGCACCCCATCATCCGCAGGCGCAGCAGCCCGGTGAGGTGGGCACTGTCGGTTTTCAACCGTGAGGTCTCCACCAGCTCCAGGGTCAGCCCATGGGCCGGCACGCCATGCAGTTGCAGCAGGCCTTGGAGTACTTGGGGAAAGTGCGCACGCTCAAGCATGCGCCCAGGAATATTCACCGCCACCGGCAGCAGTTGGCCGGTCTGGCCCATAAGCTGGCCAGCCAGGCCGAGCGCCTGCTCCAGCACGTGCCAGGTAAAGGCCTCTTCCATGCCGGCAAACTCCAGCACCGGCAAAAAATCGTCAGGCAACAGCAGCTCATTGTCATTCGATTGCCAGCGGGCCAGGGCCTCGACCCGTTGCAGCGCGCCCGCCTGGCTGACGATAGGCTGATACCAGACCCTGCCACAGCGCGCGATGCTGGCCTGGCTTGTGTCCGCCGAGGGCGGCAACGGCTCGCGCTCGCTGAGGTCGAGCAGGTGACGCACCCGCGCCCATGAGGTCACCGGCGGCCCCGCTCGCAAGCGCGCCTGGCAATCCGTCAACACTTGCCCGATCAGCTTGGCCGACGCCGGCTTGGGCAAGCACGCCAACACATTCAGCCCCTGTTGCCGCGCCATATTAGCCACGCCTTCGAGCACGTCCGGTTCGGCATTGCTGAGCAGGATCAGCACCTGGGCCAGGCTGCGCTCGGCCAGTTCGCGGATCAACTCCAGGCCATCGCCCTGCTCCAGGTAGAGGTCACAGATGGCTATGTCGACCGGGCCGGCACTGTCCAGGGACTGGCGCGCGGCTTCAACCGTTTCGGCGATGAGCACGTTGAATACGCCGTTGGCATTGAGCATCTGGTGCAGTGCCATCAGTTGAAACGGGTTGTCTTCAAGGATCAGCACTTTGAGGGAACGCATGGGCAACTCTGTCGGCAGCGGGCAAAGACCGGCACAGTAACCAAAAGCTGCCGGGCGCCCCATAGGACGTGTCCTAAACGTTATGCCGTTCAAGGTCTTTGGGCTGACGCAGTCAAGTAAGGCAATTGAGAAATGGAACCGGCAAAAGGCAACCTGTGGCGAGCAGGCTTGCCCTGCGTTGGGTGGCGAAGCCGCCCCCATTCAGGCTATCCGGTGCGTCAGTCGTAGCGGGCTGGGGCTGCTGCGCAGCCCAACGCAGGGCAAGCCTGCTCGCCACAGTGAAAGGGTTCGTCCTCGAATGGAGGGGATTAGCCAAACAGCTGAAAGCCATGACCCTAAATGCGAGCGTCCAGGTAGGGTTGCAGGTCGCGACGGAACACCATCAACGCCTGGGACAGCCTTGACCACGGCGCCTCAAGTTCGCGGCCGCGCGCCTCACGTGCGCAACTTTCCAAGGCCATGCACGCCTTGGCCAGCGGCAGCGCATCCACCAGCGAGCAAATACCCTTGAGCCGATGCAACGACGCATTCAGGCGCGCCATGTCTTGCTCGCCCAAGGCCAACCCCATCACTTCATGCTCGCGGTCCAGGCTCCTGGCCAACTCTTGCAGCATGCTCTGCAGCACCGGCCCTTCAGCCTGGGTCATGGTGCGCAGGGTCTGGATATCAAAAGAGCGTGGCGCCGCCCGTTCTGCCAGCACCTGAGCCCAGCGCTGCAACGTGATCGGCTTGACCAACAGCTCATCCATGCCGGCGTCCCTACCACGCTGTTGTTCATCCTGCATGGCATTTGCGGTGCAACCGATCACTGCGCAACGCGGTAACTGCTCACTGGCTTCCATCCGTCGGATCGCCTGGCTCAGCTCATAGCCGGACATGCCCGGCATCTGGCAATCGGTGACCAGCACGTCAAAGCGTTGCTGCGACCACGCCTGCAACGCGCCTTGCGCTGAGTCGACGGCGACCACTTGATGGCCGAGGAACTCCAACTGCTGCACCAACACCAGACGGTTGGCCGCCAGGTCATCGACCACCAGCACCGACAGGCTGCCAGCGGCAGGCGGCAATGCAACACCCACAGGTGCCGGTACATCGTCAGTGCTGATCCGCGCCAGGTGCAGGTCGATGCACACCACCGTCCCTGCGCCCACGACACTGTTGAGGTGAATGCTACCGCCCATCAACTCCGCCAACTGTTGGCAGATACTCAAACCCAGGCCAGTGCCGCCATGCTCGGCTGCGGTCGAGGCGCTCATCTGCACAAACGGCTTGAACATCCTCGCTTGCTGATCCGCCCCAATCCCCGGACCGCTGTCTTCCACGCACAGATGCAGGTATTCGGCGCCAGCCTTATCGTGCCGGCAATCGACACTGATACGCACCCCGCCGTGCTGAGTAAACTTGAGCGCATTGCCCAAAAGGTTGTGCATCACTTGGCGCAAGCGCAGCGGGTCGAACCAGTAATAACCCTGGGCTGCCGGGTCAAACGCCAGGGTCAGGTGCAGACCCTTTTTTTGCGCCGTGGCTTCGAACAAGCGCTGGATACCTTCGAAAAAGCCCTTCAACTCAGTCGATTGCGGTGCCAGTTGCATATGGCCCGACTCAATCTTGGCCAGGTCCAGGCTGTCGCCCATCAACGCAATCAGTTCACGGGCCGAGCGATGGGCTACCTGCAAGGCATCGGACACCGGCTGGCCGGCTGCCAGGCAGCGTTCCTGCTCCAGTTCGAGCAAGCCGATGATGGCGTTCATCGGTGTACGAATCTCGTGGCTCAGAGTGGAGAGAAACGCACTTTTGGCGTAGTTCGCTTCGTCGGCGGCCTGACGCGCGTCCATCAATTGATGCTCCAGGACCTTGCGCTCGTTGATGTCGATCCAGCCACCCAGCAACCCCCGCAAACGGTTCTCGGCGTCATAGAACGGCACAGTCCATTGGTACACATGCACGCTGCCGCCGTTGAACTCCAGTTGCCGGTCGACAAACAACGGTTGTTGCGTGGCCAGTTGCACCATATGGCCTGCGTGCAGGCGCGCGGCGGTGAGTTCGGGCATCACCGCGCTTTCCATCAAGGTCAGGCCCTGGATCTTCTCAAGGCGAGTTGCCAACTGCTGTTCATAACTTTTGTTGCAGGTCACCAGACGCCCGGCCAGGTCGCGCACAAACAGCGGGTTGGGCATGCCGTCGAGCAAGGCACGCTTGAAAGCCAACTGGTCGTTGAGCCGACGTTCAGCCTCCAGCCGCTGGCGGATCTGGCGCTTGAGCCGGCTGTTCCACACCAGCGACACCAGCACAAACAGGATCGCCATGGCCACCGTCCAGTAAGCCCAGGCGGGGACACGCTGCCAAGCCGGTACGGGAATCGCCACCGCGCCGATCCAGCGCAGGCGCAAGGCGCTCAACTCGGCGACCGGCAAGGCTTCCAGCGCCTTGTTCAGAATGCTCAGCAGTTCAGGCTGGTCTTTGCGCACCGACAGGCTATTGGCCGACCACTTGCCATCGACGCTGCGGCCAATGCGCAGGCCATCCTGTGGGTAACTCTGCACTTCCACTTCGGTCTGCAGCGTGGCGGCCGCTTCGCCGCGTCTTACTCTGTCACGGGCCTGGGTGTAATCAGTGACCAACCGCAGGTTGATCTGCGGGTACGCCTGGCGAATGTAGGGTTCCAACACATGCCGCGCCGGCAGCACCAGCACCTTGCCGGCCAATTGATCCAGGCCGCTCAGCGGCGGCGCATCGGCAGGCTCGACAAACACCCAGCCAGAGCCACCGAAGCTGTGGCTGAAGTTGAGCAGCGCCTGGCGCTCCTGATTCTCGGCCAAGGTGGTGTTCATGTCCGCCCTGCCCGTTTCCAGCCAGCTCAGGGTTTGCGCAGTGGAATGCGCCTCCTCGAAGACAAACTGCAAACCGGTCATGCGCGAAATCCGGTTGAGCAGGTCAACGTTCAAGCCCACCCAACGGTCGTCCTTGTCCCTGAACACGTAAGGCGACATTTGCTGGGCCGCCACCACCACATGCGGGTGTTGCAACACCCACGCCCGCTCCGAGGCCGACAGCGCAATGCGCTCAACGCCAAAACCGACTCCCAACCCGGTGGTCCAGCGCGCGAGAATTTCGCGCTGCACCGACTCATCGATGCTCGCCAGCGCGCTGTCCAGCAGGGTGCCAAGCAAGGGGTCGGCCTGGCGGGTGGCAAACGCGAAGCCGATCGGGGGCAAGCGGCTTTCTTCTTTAATCTGCAAGCCCAGGTAAGGCCGCAGCGACTTGTAGGCGCGCACGATGACTTCGTTGCCGATAAACGCATCGGCGTCGCCCTGCTTGAGCGCCTCCAGCCCGCTGTAAAGGTTGGGCGCAAGCATGATGTGGCTGCCTGGGTAAGCGGCATGCACGTTCTTGACGCTGGCATAGCCGTCGAGCAACACCAGCTTCTTGCCGGTCAGGTCGTCGCCCTGGCTATCGTCGCGACGCTGTACTACAACCGAACGGTCGGGCATGTAGTCGCGGGTAAACTGCAAACCGGGTACATCGCGCTCATAGCCATTGGCGCTGGTGAGAATGTCGATAGCGCCGCTGCGTAATGCTTCGACTGCCTGGGCGCGCTCGGCAAAACCCAGCACCTGCATCGACACACCCAGGCGCGCACCGACCAGGCTCAGGTAATCGGCACTGATGCCCTGGTAGCGATTGCGGTCGCGGGTGATATCAATCGGCTGATAGTCATCAATGGAAATCCCCACCTTCAAGGTCCGATGGGCTGCCAGCCACTGCTGCTGCGCCGGCGCCAGCGGCAACGGCTCCAGCGGGATAAACGCCGGTACCAGTTTGAAAGGCAAGCTGACGGCGGCCAGGCCCATTGGCACTTGGCCAAGCAAGAGCACACATGCCAAACGCACCATCCATTGGATTACTGCATGCACCGATTGGGTTTCCTTGAGTGTGCGGATCCAGCGCCTGCGCAAGTATGGCTCGCCGGAATGAAAAAGCCCGTCACGAAGACGGGCTTTTTCTGCCACGCAGCTATTGATGAATCAGAGTGGCTTGCCGCGATTGCCATGCTGGCTGACAAACGCCTGCACGGTTTTCAGGTCATTGGCCAGCACGGTGCAGCGCTCTTCGCGCTCGAACAGGTCAGCCAAGTGCTGCGGTAATTCCAGTGCCTTGCCAACGCCGGCCTTCTCCACCGCTTCCGGGAATTTGACCGGGTGGGCGGTGCCCAGAATCACCATCGGGATGTCCAGGCTGCGACGGCATTCGCGTGCGGCCTTCACACCGATGGCGGTGTGCGGGTCGAGCAGTTCGCCGGTCTGCGCATAGACTTCGGCGATGGTTTCGCAGGTTTGCGCATCGTCCACAGCCAGGGAGTCGAACAACTTGCGGGTTTCGGTCCAGCGCTCTTCATCAACGCTGAAACCACCGCCGCTCTTGAAGGTGTCCATCAAACCGGCAATGGCTGCGCCGTTGCGACCGTGCATGTCGAACAACAGGCGTTCGAAGTTCGACGAGACCATGATGTCCATCGACGGCGACAGCGTGGCGTGCAGGGTTTCCTTGACGTACTGGTTGCCGCTCATGAAGCGGTGCAGGATGTCGTTGCGGTTGGTGGCGACGATCAACTGGTTGATCGGCAGGCCCATGTTGCGCGCCAGGTAACCGGCGAAGATGTCACCAAAGTTGCCGGTCGGCACCGAGAACGACACCGAACGCGCCGGGCCGCCCAACTGCAGGGAAGCGTGGAAGTAGTAGACGATCTGGGCCATGATCCGCGCCCAGTTGATCGAGTTCACCGCCACCAGACGCGTACCTTTGAGGAAGCTCTGGTCAGCGAAGCTGTTCTTGACCATTTCCTGGCAGTCATCGAAGTTGCCTTCGATGGCGATGTTGTGGATGTTCTCACCGAAAATGGTGGTCATCTGGCGACGCTGCACCTCCGACACGCGCTTGTGCGGGTGCAAGATGAAGATGTCGACGTTTTCGCAGTGCTTGCAACCTTCGATGGCCGCCGAGCCGGTATCGCCGGAGGTAGCACCGATGATGACTACGCGCTCACCGCGTTTTTGCAGCACGTAATCGAGCAGGCGACCGAGCAGTTGCAGGGCGAAGTCCTTGAACGCCAGGGTCGGGCCGTGGAACAACTCCAATACCCATTCGTTGCCATTCAACTGACGCAGTGGTGCGATGGCGCTGTGGGAAAACACGCCATACGTTTCTTCCAGAATCTTTTTGAAATCCGCATCGGGGATGCTGCCGGTAACAAACGGGCGCATCACCCGGAACGCCAGTTCGTGGTACGGCAGGCCGGCCCACGAGGCGATCTCTTCCTGAGTGAAACGTGGCAGGTTTTCCG
Source organism: Pseudomonas sp. ChxA (assembly GCF_030263855.1). NCBI lineage: Bacteria > Pseudomonadati > Pseudomonadota > Gammaproteobacteria > Pseudomonadales > Pseudomonadaceae > Pseudomonas > Pseudomonas sp. ChxA. Next base: position 1,368,686 of record NZ_JARPMK010000001.1, on the reverse strand, counting down.
GCACGTACAGGCCGCCGTCAGTGGCAAGGCCGGCGAGCAAAACGTCTTCGAAGTTCAGGGCCGGTGCCTGGCCGCGGGTGCTGATATAACGCATGACTGGCTCCTCTAGAGCATTCTGAACAAGGGCCGCCGAACGTGTGGGGCCCTTGCCGCTAAACGATTAGTTCAGGTGTTCAACACGGATGCGCACCACCGGCCCAACCACGCCCTGCAACGCTTCAAGCGCGGCAATGGCATCGTTGATGTGCTGCTCGAGCACACGGTGGGTCAGCAGGATCATCGGCACCAGGCCGTCTTGTTCCTCGACTTCCTTCTGCATGATCGACTCGATGTTGATGCCGCGCTCCGAGAGGATGCTGGCCACCTGGGCCAACACGCCTGGATGGTCCTTGGCCTGGATACGCAGGTAGTAAGCGCTTTCGCAGGCTTCGATCGGCAGGATCGGGTGCGCCGACAGCGAATCCGGTTGGAAGGCCAGGTGCGGTACGCGGTTTTCCGGGTCGCTGGTCATGGCGCGAACCACGTCCACCAGGTCGGCAATCACCGACGAAGCAGTCGGCTCCATGCCGGCGCCGGCGCCGTAGAACAGGGTGGAGCCGGCGGCGTCACCGTTGACCATCACGGCGTTCATCACGCCATTGACGTTGGCGATCAGGCGGTCCGCCGGGATCAGCGTCGGGTGTACACGCAACTCGATACCCGCCGGGGTGCTGCGCGCCACACCAAGGTGCTTGATGCGGTAGCCCAGGGCTTCGGCGTAGTTCACGTCGGCAGTGGTCAGCTTAGTGATGCCTTCGGTGTAGGCCTTGTCGAACTGCAGCGGGATACCAAAAGCGATGGACGCCAAAATGGTCAGCTTGTGCGCCGCGTCGATGCCTTCTACGTCGAAGGTCGGGTCGGCTTCGGCGTAACCCAAGGCTTGGGCTTCGGCCAGCACGTCTTCGAAGGTGCGGCCCTTCTCGCGCATTTCGGTGAGGATGAAGTTGCCGGTGCCGTTGATGATGCCGGCCACCCAGTTGATACGGTTGGCGGACAGGCCTTCACGGATCGCCTTGATCACCGGAATGCCACCGGCCACGGCGGCTTCGAACGCGACGATCACGCCCTTTTCACGCGCCTTGGCGAAGATCTCGTTGCCGTGTACGGCGATCAGCGCCTTGTTGGCGGTGACCACGTGCTTGCCATTCTCGATGGCCAGCAGCACCAGGTCGCGGGCTACGGTATAGCCGCCGACCAGCTCGATGACGATATCAATTTCAGGGTTGGTGGCGACGGCGAAGACATCGTTGGTAATCGCAATACCGGTCGTTTGGAACTGAGGCTTTGGCGTACGCGTGGCAATTTGCGCCACTTCAATCCCACGCCCTGCACGGCGGGAAATTTCTTCAGCATTACGCTGAAGTACGTTGAAGGTGCCGCCACCGACGGTCCCTAACCCACAGATGCCTACTTTGACCGGTTTCACTGAAGAACTCCCCATGAAACGGCCGACGCTAGGTCGGCCGTGGAAAACAGCCGCACAACTGCGGCTTTCAATTTGATGGCCCGTCGATCGGTCGGCGGGCCATGATCGTCAAAGGTTCGACGATGCTGGTTTACTTGGCACTGAGCGCCAGTTTGGCAACTTGTGGCGCCGGCTGGTAGCCCGGAATCACTTGGCCGTCAGCCAAAACGATGGCCGGTGTACCGTTCACGCCAATCGACTGGCCGAGGGCGAACTGCTTGGAAACCGGGTTGGCACATTTGGCCGCCTTGATTTCCTTGCCATCGACCATTTTGTCCATGGCCGCTTTCTTGTCGGCCGAACACCATACGGCTTGCAGTTGCTCGTCACCTGGCGAACCCAGGCCCTGGCGCGGGAACGCGACGTAGCGCACTTCGATACCGGCCTTGTTCAGCGCAGGCACTTCGGCGTGCAGCTTATGGCAGTACGGGCACGTGGTGTCGGTGAACACGGTGATATGGGTCTTGGTCTCGCCAATGGCGGGGTAAACCACGGTTTCAGCCACCGGAATGCCGTTGATCAGCTTGGACACGCCCAGGCGCTCGGCTTTTTCGGTCAGGTTGACCGGCTTGCCGTCTTTAAGCTGGAACAGGTAGCCCTGCACGATGTACTGGCCATCGGCACTGGCGTACAGCACACGGCTGCCCTTGAGCTTGACTTCATATAGGCCGGCCATAGGGCTGGCGCTGATGCTTTCGATCGGGGTGTCGAGCTTCAGGTCCGCCAAACTCTTGCGAATGGTTTGTTCGGCGGCGTCATCGGCGACAACAAAGGTGGAAACCAACGCAATCGCTGCGGCGGCAATAATCTGGGTCAAGCGCATGGGAACTCCTGAAGGCAGATGCAGGGACGGCTGTGGAACACCGCTTGGAAACGCGGGCAGTGGCCGTCCCCTTTGCTAACCGGCAAAGCCTACCACAGTTGGGCGCCAGGGCAGCCCGTGGCGGCACAAATTGGCGGCTTTCAACCGCGTGGGTGGTGCTTGGCGTGCATCTCCTGCAAGCGTGCGCGCGCCACGTGGGTATAGATCTGAGTGGTGGATAAGTCGCTGTGCCCCAGCAGCATTTGCACCACGCGCAAATCCGCGCCGTGGTTGAGCAAATGCGTGGCGAACGCATGGCGCAAGGTATGCGGCGACAACGCCTTGCCGATCCCGGCGACCTTGGCCTGGTGCTTGATACGGTGCCAGAAGGTCTGGCGGGTCATCTGCTCGCCGCGCAGGCTGGGGAACAGCACATCGCTGGGCCGCCCGCCGAGCAGCTCATTGCGGGCGTCACGCATATAGCGCTCCACCCACACAATCGCCTCCTCGCCCATCGGCACCAGCCGCTCCTTGCTGCCTTTGCCCATCACGCGCAGCACGCCCTGGCGCAGGTTGACTTGCTCCAGGGTCAGGCTGATCAGCTCGGTCACGCGCAGGCCGCAGGCATACAAAACCTCAAGCATGGCGCGGTCGCGCTGGCCGATGGCTTCGCTCAGATCGGGGGCGGCGAGCAAGGCATCTACGTCAGCTTCCGACAAGGATTTAGGCAATGGCCTACCGAGCTGGGGCATATCGATTTGTAGGGTCGGGTCGACGGCTATCAGCTTTTCCCGCAGCAAATAGCGATAAAACCCACGCACGCCCGAGAGAAATCGCGCCGTGGAACGCGGCTTGTAGTTCTGCTCCAGGCGCCAGGCCAGGTGATCGAGGATCAACTCACGGCCGGCATTGATCAGTTCAAGGTTTTTGTCCTGCAACCAGCCGTTGAACAAAGCCAAGTCACTGCGATAGGCCTGGCGGGTGTTATCCGACAGGCCTTTTTCCAGCCACAGGGCGTCGAGGAAGCGGTCGATCAGGGTGTGGTCAATGGCGGGCATGGGCACTCAAGCAGCGCAGCACAGGGCTTCGCGCAAATTATTTAGTGAACTGTGACAACGACCACTAGTCTTTCATAGCCCGCTATTTCACGGAACAGGAAGCTTCAATGAGCGAACAACAGATTCTGCTGGCATTTGGTGGCATTGGCGTGGCCGCGTTGGCCTGCCAATGGCTGGCATGGCGCCTGAAACTTCCCGCCATTCTGTTTCTGTTGGTCAGCGGCATCCTGGCGGGGCCGGTGCTGGGCTGGCTGAATCCTCAGGAAATGTTCGGTCCGCTGCTGATGCCGTTGGTATCCCTGGCCGTGGCACTGATTCTGTTTGAAGGCAGCCTCACGCTGCACCTTTCGGAATGGAAGGAGATCGGCAGCGTCGTGCATCGCCTGGTCACGGTCGGCGCCCTGTCGACATGGGCCGTCATTACCCTGGCTACCCACTGGCTGCTGGGTTTTGACTGGATGCTCGCCCTGCTTTTCGGCACTTTGACACTGGTGACCGGGCCTACCGTGATTGTGCCCATGTTACGTGTCGTGCGGCCAAAAGCCTCGATCGCCAATATCTTACGCTGGGAAGGCATTGTCATTGACCCGATTGGTGCGCTGCTCGCCGTGGTGGTCTACAGCTTTATCATCGCTCGCGCGTCAGGCGACGGCTTGAGTCACAGCCTGCTGACCTTTGGCGGCGTGATCCTGTGCGGCAGCCTGTTCGGAGTCGCCGGTGGTTGGGTGTTGGGGCAGATCATGCGCCGGCAATGGCTGCCGGAATACCTGCATAACCTGGCGACGCTGGCGGGCGTCCTGGGAATCTTCATCGCCTCCAACGAGGTGATGCATGAGTCCGGCCTGTTGGCCGTGACGCTGATGGGCATGTGGATGGCCAATATGAAGGGCGTTGACGTACGCCACATCCTGCACTTCAAGGAAAACCTCAGCGTCCTGCTGATTTCCGGGTTATTCATTCTGCTGGCCGCGCGCCTGGACCTGAACGCCCTGATTGCCTTGGGGCCGTTCGTATTGATCCTGCTACTGATCATTCAATTTATTGCGCGACCTTTGAACGTCGCGCTTTCGACCTTTGGTTCCGGCCTGAACTGGCGTGAACGTGCCCTGCTGTCTTGGATTGCACCTCGCGGGATCGTGGCCGCAGCCGTGTCGGCGATTTTCGCCATTCGCCTGGATGAGGCCGGTCATGAAGGCGCGCTGTTACTGGTGCCGCTGACATTTGCCGTGATTATCGGCACCGTTGTCCTGCAAAGCGCCACTGCGCGCCCGCTGGCACGCCTGCTGAAAGTCGCCGAGCCTGCGCCCAGCGGCTTCCTGATCGTCGGCGCGAACGGCCCGGCGCGCATCCTGGGCAAAGCCTTGCAACAACTGGGCAGTCGAGTGCTGCTGACCGACTCCAGCTGGGAAAACATCCGCGCCAGCCGAATGGAAGGGCTGCCCACCTACTTCGGCAACCCGGCATCACAGCATGCCGAATCGCATCTGGATCTGGTCGGCCTTGGGCATTTGCTGGCGCTCTCACCTTCAGGCGAGCTGAACACCCTGGCCGCCATGCGCTTTCGCCATGACTTTGGGCACCGTCTGTTCGCCCTGGCCAGCAGCCAGGAAAGCCGTCGCACCGATAAACACCGGGCCAGCCACGAGCACCGTGGCCATTTGCTGGGCAGCCAACCCTTGAGTTACACCAAACTCGCGAGCCTGCTGGGCCAAGGTGCAGAGCTGTATAGCACTAACCTGACCGAAGGCTTCAGTTGGGAACAGTACCAGGCGCTGCATGGTGACCGCGCGACCCTGCTGTTTGCCCGCGATACCGGCGGCTGGGTACACGTGGTGACCCCGGACAGCAGCTTGAAGCCCTTAGCGGGCTGGACCTTGCTGGCCGTGATTCAACCAGAAAACAACGCAGCCGAATAATTCAGTCGGCATAACCCGGTAATACCGGCACCGGGCGTTTGTCAGCATCAATCGCCACAAAGCTGAACACGCCCTGGATCGCCTTTTCACGACCATCGGCACTCATGCTCTCGACGAATACTTCAACCTCGACCTTGAGGCTGGTATTACCCACTTTGATTACGCGGCCGATCAGCTCGACGATGGAGCCGGCCGGGATCGCGTGGTTGAAGTCGATACGGTCGGTGGACACGGTCACCAGTGGCAAGCGGCAAAAGCGTGTGGCGGTGATGAACGACACCTCATCCATCCACGCCAGCGCGGTGCCACCGAACAGGGTGTTGTGGTGGTTGGTGGTCGGCGGGAACACGGCTTTGGTCACGTGGGTGACGGACAGGTCGGTGCGGCGCTGGATTTCTTCGAGGCGTGTGGTCATGGACAAATACCGGCAAATAGACAAATTTCAGGCACAAAAAAGCAGCCCGTAGGCTGCTTTTTTCTGCATCGGGAAGCTGGACTTAAGCCAGTTTTTCCTTGATGCGAGCTGCTTTACCGGACAGGTCACGCAGGTAGTACAGCTTGGCTTTACGTACGTCACCGCGACGCTTAACGGCCATGCTGTCGATTTGCGGGCTGTAGGTCTGGAAAGTACGCTCTACGCCAACACCGTTGGAGATTTTACGAACAGTGAAAGCACTGTTCACACCACGGTTACGCTTGGCGATTACCACGCCTTCGAACGCTTGCAGACGCGAACGGTCGCCTTCCTTCACTTTCACCTGAACGACAATAGTGTCGCCCGGGGCAAAGGTAGGGATCTCTTTGGTCATCTGCTCTGCTTCGAGTGCAAGGATGATTTTGTTAGTCATGCTGTGCTCCTAAGGTAAGTCAATGGACCTACCATCGATACGTTGTTAACTATCGTCCCGCGCGAGGATGTATTCCTCGAGCAGCTTCTTCTCTTCTCCAGAAAGCGAGCGGCTTTCCAGAAGATCGGCGCGTCGTTCATAGGTCCGACCAAGGGACTGCTGTAAACGCCAACGCCGGATGTGTGCGTGATTGCCACTTAGCAATACGTCGGGAACACGCTGATCCGCATACACCTCCGGTCGGGTGTAGTGCGGGCAATCCAGCAAACCATCCGTGAAGGAATCTTCCTCCGCGGAGTCCGCATGCCCTAAAGCTCCAGGCAGCAGTCGTGTAACCGCATCTATCAGGACCATCGCCGGCAGCTCGCCGCCAGACAGGACATAGTCCCCAATCGACCACTCTTCATCGACATGCGCTTCAATAAAACGCTCGTCAATGCCTTCATAGCGACCGGCAATCAGGATTAAGGCCTCCTCATTCGCCAGTTCGCGCACGCCAGCCTGTTTCAGCTGACGGCCTTGAGGGGACAGGTAAATTACCTTCGCCTTCTCCCCGGCTGCTGCCTTGGCCTCGACCAACGCATCTTCCAGGGGCTTGATCTTCATCACCATGCCCGGGCCACCGCCAAATGGGCGATCGTCCACAGTGTGATGTCGATCCGTCGTGTAGTCTCGCGGGTTCCAACAGGTAAGCTGCAACAGCCCCTGTTTCACCGCCCGACTGGTGATGCCGTACTCGCTGATGGCGGAGAACATCTCGGGAAACAAACTGATCACTTCAATGCGCAAATTAGCCACGCTTAGAAGTCCGCGTCCCATTCCACCTTCATCTCGCCCGCGGCCAGGTCGACGGCCAACACGCATTGCTCGATATACGGCAACAGGCGTTCACGATCATCCAGGCTGCCAGCGCAAGGCTTGACCACCATTACATCATTGGCGCCGGTTTCCAGAAGATGATCGATTTTCCCGAGCAATTGCCCCAGTTGATCAATAACCTTCAGACCTTCCAGCTGGTACCAGTAGTACTCGCCGTCGGTCAATTCAGGGAACAGGTTGCGCGGCACGCAGATCTCATAACCGGCCAGAAGACGAGCTTCTTCACGATCATCAAGACCCTTGAGCTTTGCGACCAGGAACTTATCGCTCCCGCGTCCACTGACCAGCTCGACCTGTTTCACACTACCTTCGCGCTTGAGCGTCCAGGTTTTGTACTGCAACAGGTTTTCAGTCGGATCAGTAAAGGAATACACCTTCACTTCGCCGCGAACGCCATGAACAGAGTAAATCTTGCCGATAACGATCAAATCATCAGCAACAGCTGGCGTCGCGTTCATATTGCTCAGGCTGCGGCCTTAGCCGAGTCCTTCAACAGTTTTGCAACGCGCTCGGATGGCTGTGCACCAACGCTCAGCCAGTAGGCTACGCGCTCTTGGTTCACGGACAGACGAACTTCTTGACCACGAGCAACAGGGTTGAAGAAACCAACCTGTTCCTTGTGCGAACCGTCGCGCGGGTTGCGGCTGTCGGTTACGGTCAAGTGGTAAAACGGGCGCTTTTTGGAGCCGCCAAGGGCAAGACGGATTGTTAGCATGTGAACATCGTTCCTGTAGTCGGTGCTGCAAATCTAAATGCACAGCGGGCATAGGTGCCCGAAAGGCCGCATATTCTAAGGAATATCCGGACTTTTGCAAATGTCTTTTTCTGGCGCCTATCAGCGTGCCACTCAGATCTGCTATAGAGCCGTCGGTTAAAACGGCGAGTCAGCTCCCGCTAACCGCGGGTTTGCTGGAGATCCCACGTCCTTGTGGGTCGGAGCGCAAGCAAGCTTGCGCTCGAATTCTTGTGGCCTGTTTCGTGGATAGCGCTCGATTTTGGCGAGTGGCTGTTGTTCTCAGGCAAGGCGCCGCGACGACTCATAGCTAGCTATGGGGAGGAGCGGCAACGCAGCATGAGGACAACAGACGCCGCCATAATTGAGCAGCTATCCTCGAAGCAGGTCACTATATTTTTGGCATGCCGCCGCCGGGCAACATACCGCCCATGCCGCGCATCATCTTGGCCATTCCGCCTTTGGCGGAGAATTTCTTCATCATCTTCTGCATCTGCTTGTGCTGCTTGATCAAGCGACCGATGTCCTGCACCTGGGTGCCGGAACCCATGGCGATCCGACGTTTGCGCGAACCGCTGATCAGCTCAGGGTCACGGCGCTCGGCCGGGGTCATGGAGTTGATGATGGCTTCCATCTGCTTGAACTGCTTCTCTGCGGCGCCCTGGGCATTGCCCATTTGCGCCAGGTTCACACCGCCGATGTTCGGCAGCTTGTCCATCAGGCCACCGAGACCGCCCATGTTCTTCATCTGTTGCAGCTGGTCACGGAAGTCTTCGAGGTCGAAGCCCTTGCCCTTCTTCAGCTTCTTGGCCAGCTTATCGGCCTTGTCTTTGTCGAGCGTGGCTTCGGCCTGCTCGATCAGGCTGAGCACGTCGCCCATGCCGAGAATGCGTGAGGCGATACGCTCAGGGTGGAACGGTTCGAGCGCTTCGCTCTTCTCGCCCATACCGATGAACTTGATCGGCTTGCCGGTGATGGCGCGTACCGACAGCGCGGCACCGCCACGGGCGTCACCGTCGACCTTGGTCAGGATCACACCGGTCAGCGGCAGTGCGTCGCCGAAGGCCTTGGCGGTGTTGGCCGCATCCTGGCCGGTCATGGCGTCGACCACGAACAGCGTCTCGACCGGGTTGATCGCGGCATGCAGCGCCTTGATCTCGCCCATCATCTCTTCGTCGATGTGCAGGCGACCGGCGGTATCGACGATAACCACGTCGATGAATTTGAGCTTGGCTTCTTTAATAGCCGCGTTGGCAATGTCGACCGGCTTCTGGCTCAGGTCGGACGGGAAGAAGGTCACACCGACTTCGCCTGCGAGCATTTCCAGCTGCTTGATCGCGGCCGGACGGTAGACGTCAGCCGATACCACCATGACCGACTTCTTCTTGCGCTCTTTAAGGAAGCGCGCCAGCTTGCCGGCGGTGGTGGTTTTACCCGCGCCCTGCAGACCGGCCATCAGCACGACGGCCGGCGGCACGGCGCTGAGGTTCAAGTCTTCGTTAGCGGCGCCCATCAGGCTTTCGAGTTCGGCCTGGACGATCTTCACAAAAGCCTGGCCCGGCGTCAGGCTGCGGGACACTTCGGTGCCCACAGCGCGCTCTTTGACCGAGTTGACGAAGTCCTTGACCACAGGCAAGGCCACGTCGGCTTCCAGCAACGCCATGCGTACTTCACGCAGGGTGTCTTTAATATTGTCCTCGGTCAGCTTGGCCTTGCCGGTGACATGGCGCAGCGTCTGCGAGAGACGGTCAGTCAAGTTTTCAAACATGCGCGATCCTTTCAGGCCCTATTCATCGAAATGCAGTGGTGACCGAGGTAATGGCGGCCCAGGCTGTGGTAAATCGCTATTAAAAACAGCGCTCAGCAAGCCTGCGGCGTGGGCAGGTCGCGGATTATAGCGAAGACTGCGCCGCTGCACACGCGCTGTCTGGCCCGGGAGTCTTTCGTGCAGCGCAGGTGTGTGCCAAACTCAGCGCCTTTCGGGCTTGTCTATCAGGATTTATGGTCCCCTTGTCACCCAGTTTGCTACCCAGCCTCGCCGCCGCCCTTTTATATGCCGCTGCGACTCTCTATCAGGGCACTCGTCTGGCCCAAGGCGCTAAAGCGGACAAACGTCTGCTGGCAGGCCTGGGCGTCGTCGCCCTGCTGGCCCATGCCGCGAGCCTGTTCACCCACCTGATGACGCCGGTCGGCCTGGGCCTGGACTTTTTCAGTGCCGCCAGCCTGATCGCCGCTGCCGTCATCGCGCTGACGCTGCTGGCCTGCTACCGCATCCCGGTTGAAAACCTGCTGGTGCTGCTATTCCCGCTGGGAATGCTCACCGTGTTGCTGGCGCAATTCACGCCCACCGGCACCGTGCAGGTCATCGACGAAGAGCCGGGCATCCTTGCGCACATCCTGTTGTCGATCCTGGCCTACGGCATGTTCACCATTGCGGTGTTTCAGGCCTTGCTCGTGCTGCTGCAAGATCACCAGCTTAAAAACAAGCACCCGTCCGGGCTGATCAAGAACTTCCCGCCGCTGCAAACCATGGAAAGCCTGCTGTTTGGCTTCCTCTGGGCCGGTTGGACGCTGCTGTCGCTGTCGCTGATCTCCGGCTGGCTGTTCGTCGAGAACCTGTTCGCCCAGCACCTGGTGCACAAAACCCTGCTGGCGTGCCTGGCCTGGGTGGTGTTCAGCGTGCTGCTGTGGGGGCGTAACCGTCTCGGCTGGCGCGGGCACAAGGCGATCCGCTGGACCCTGGCCGGTTTCTGCCTGCTGATGCTGGCCTACTTCGGCAGCAAGCTGGTTCGCGAATACATCCTGCATATCTGACGGGCAGCAATAATGGACAACTTGCCCCTTGGGCCGATGCTCGCGGTAATCGCCCTGCTGATTTTATGGGCGGCGCTGTTTACCGCCATTGAGGCTGCACAACAGCACCTGCTGGCCATACGCCCTGGCACACGCCAAGGCGACAAGGCCGCCGCCCGCCTGAACTTCCCACGTAACAGCCTGATCCTGTGTAACAGCCTGTGCCGCGCGGCTGTGGTGATCCTGTGTACGTTGCTGGCGATTTATGCCTGGGCGCAAAACGGCCCGTGGCTCGGCTGGTTGATCTCCTGCGCGATGCTGCTGGTGCTCGCCGACTACCTGCCCCGTGCCCTCGCCGTCCGTCACCCTCACACCATCCTGGGCTTTGGCAACACGCTGCTGGGCGTGCCGCTGAAAATCCTCGCTCCGCTGGCCTGGCTGCTCAACGGCATCAGCCTGTTGCTGTTGCGCCCGTTTGCACGTAAATCCGGCGTGGTAAAGAAAAGCGACGAACCGTTGCCCGAGCATGACGACGAACCGGAGCCCGAGGCCAACGACAATCGCACGCCCGGCCTGCCCGGCATCCACGCCCTGGACAACATCACGGTCAACGACATCCTGGTGCCGCGCAGTGAAGTGGATGGCATCAACCTGGATGACTCGGTCGAAGCCATCATCGAGCAACTACGCACGTCCCAGCGCACGCGCCTGCCGGTGTTTCACAGCGACATCAACCAGGTGCAAGCGGTGCTCAACACTCGCCAGATCCAGCACTTGCTGCCCGACGCCAGCCTGACCAAAGAAGCCTTGCTCGCCGCCTGCCACGAACCCTACTTCGTGCCGGAAAGCACGCCGCTGCAATTGCAGTTGCTGAACTTCCATAAACAACAACGGCGCCTGGGCATGGTGGTGGACGAATACGGCGAGGTGCTGGGCATCGTCACCCTGGAAGATATCCTCGAAGAAATCGTCGGCGAATTCGAAAGCGATCAGGCGGTGGATAACCCGCACATTGAAGCGCAACCTGATGGCCGTTACATCATCGACGGCGCCGCCTCGATCCGCGAACTGAACAAAAGCCTGGGCTGGCACTTGCCCAGCGATGGCCCCAAGACCCTCAATGGCCTGGTCACCGAGGCGCTGGAGACTATTCCGGACTGCGCGGTCTGCCTGAAAATCGGCCGCTATCGCCTGGAAATCCTCGAGACCGAGGACAACCGCGTGAGCAAGGTGCTGATCTGGCATACCAGCCGCGTGCCGGTGGCCGCATAACCGCCCCTGACACTACTCAGTCCAATGTGGGAGCTGGCTTGCCTGCGATGCAGGCACCTCGGTCGTTCAGCTAAACCGGGGTGATGCAATCGCAGGCAAGCCAGCTCCCACACAAGCCAGTCTCCACACAAGCCAGCTCCCACATTTAGATTATTTGCCTGCCAACGCCCCCTTGTTGGATCCGCAAACCCCTTCCTATAATCGGCTCGGCTTACCCAAGCCCCGCCCGACCGCGTGCTACCCGCACTCAGCGCGTCCAGGCACCGCCTTACCGTGTCTGACCGGTGTTTGCTCCCATCCCGAGCCGCCCCGCTTACAACCCTGATCCATGGGTGTTCGACCAATAAAAATCCGCGTAAAAACGCGCAATGACCGCCAGGGATACCTCAATGAGCACCACCTACAACGAGGCCGCCACCGCCGCCCCGCTCAACTCGACCGCACGGGTCGCCACGGCGAGCATCGTCGGCACCGCCATCGAGTTCTACGACTTCTATATCTACGCCACCGCTGCGGCACTGGTGATTGGCCCGGTGTTCTTCCCGCAGACCTCCGGCACCGCGCAAATGCTGGCGTCGTTTCTGACCTTCGGTATCGCCTTTATTGCCCGCCCGCTGGGTTCGGCGCTGTTCGGCCACTTTGGCGACCGCATCGGGCGCAAATCCACGCTGGTGGCCTCGCTGCTGCTGATGGGCGTGTGTACCACGCTGATTGGCTTGCTGCCGGGCTATGACAGCATCGGGGCCTGGGCGCCGATCCTGTTGTGTGTGCTGCGCTTCGGCCAGGGCCTGGGGCTTGGCGGCGAATGGGGCGGCGCGGCGTTGCTGGCCACCGAAAACGCACCCAAGGGCAAGCGCGCCTGGTTTGGCATGTTCCCGCAACTCGGCCCATCGATCGGCTTTTTGGCGGCCAACGGCCTGTTCCTGATCCTGGCCATGAGCCTCAACGACGAGCAGTTCCGCAGCTGGGGCTGGCGCATCCCGTTCATCCTCAGCGCAGCGCTGGTGATGGTCGGCCTGTATGCGCGGCTCAAGTTGCATGAAACGCCGGTGTTCGCCAACGCCGTGGCCAAAGAGGCGCCGGTGAAAGTGCCGCTGGTAGAGCTGTTCAGCCAGCATTGGCTGCCGGTACTGCTGGGCGCCGCTTCCATGGTGGTGTGCTATGCGCTGTTTTACATCACCACCGCATTTTCCCTGAGCTACGGGGTTTCGACCCTGGGCTACAGCCGTGAGATGTTCCTCGGTTTACTGTGCTTTGCGGTGCTGTTCATGGGCCTGGCCACGCCGCTGGCGGCCTTGGCCAGCGATCGCTACGGGCGCAAGCCGGTGCTGATCGTCGGCGCGGTGCTGGCGATTTTGTCGGGTTTCACCATGGAGCCCCTGCTGACCCACGGTTCAACCTGGGCGGTGGCGTTGTTCCTGGCGCTGGAGCTGTTCCTGATGGGTGTGACCTTTGCCCCGATGGGCGCCATGCTGCCGGAGCTGTTCCCGACCCGCGTGCGTTATACCGGCGCGTCGGCGGCGTATAACCTCGGTGGGATTGTCGGCGCGTCGGCCGCACCGTTTTTCGCAACCAAGCTGGTGGCGATGGGTGGGCTGAGTTATGTCGGTGGGTATGTGTCGGCGGCAGCGTTGCTCAGCTTGATTGCTGTGCTGTGCCTGAAAGAGACGCGGGATAATGATCTGAACAAGGTGGCCTGAAGCCGATCGTTCCCACGCTCCGCGTGGGAATGCCTCTTGTGACGCTCCGCGTCACGCTTTGGGCTTTGGGACGCAGAGCATCCCGGGCTGCATTCCCACGCAGAGCGTGGGAACGATCGGGTTGGGGTTACAGCTCTACAACAACAGCCTTGGAGGCTCGGGTCGCTTTAGCTCGGGCAGCCTCAATCGACTCATCCCGCGCCAACGCCACGCCCATGCGGCGCTGGCCATTCACTTCCGGCTTGCCAAACAGACGCAATGCCGTGTCCGGCTCGCTCAAGGCCGCGCCCAGGTTGGCGAATGCCGTCTGAGTCGACTGCCCTTCCACCAGGATCACCGCTGAAGCCGAAGGCCCGAACTGGCGAATCAACGGAATCGGCAGGCCCAGGATGGCGCGCGCGTGCAGCGCGAACTGCGACAGGTCCTGAGAAATCAGGGTCACCAGACCGGTGTCATGCGGGCGCGGCGACACTTCGCTGAACCACACCTGATCGCCCTTGATGAACAACTCCACGCCAAACAGGCCACGGCCGCCCAACGCCTCAGTCACGGCTTTGGCAACGCGCTCGGATTCGGCCAGAGCAATCGGGCTCATGGCTTGTGGCTGCCAGGATTCCTGATAATCGCCCTTCTCCTGACGGTGCCCCACTGGCGCACAGAAGGTGGTGCCACCAATGTGTCGCACGGTCAGCAGGGTGATTTCGTAGTCGAAGTCGATAAAGCCTTCGATGATCACGCGGCCTTTGCCGGCACGCCCGCCTTCCTGAGCGTAATCCCAGGCTTTTTGAACATCATCGGTGCTGCGCAGCAGGCTCTGGCCCTTGCCCGACGAACTCATCACCGGCTTGACCACACACGGGAAGCCCAGGTCTTGCACGGCCTTGCTGTAGTCTTCGAAGGTGTCGGCGAAGTGGTACGGCGAAGTCGGCAGGTCCAGCTCTTCAGCGGCCAGACGACGGATGCCTTCGCGGTTCATGGTCAGCGAGGTAGCACGCGCGGTCGGGATCACGGTGAAGCCTTCGGCTTCCAGTTCCACCAGCGTTGCAGTGGCGATGGCTTCGATTTCCGGCACGATGAAGTGCGGCTTTTCGGCCTCGATCACCGCACGCAGGGCGGCGCCGTCGAGCATGTTGATCACGTGGCTGCGGTGCGCCACCTGCATGGCCGGCGCGTTGGCGTAGCGATCCACGGCAATCACTTCAACGCCCAGGCGTTGCAGTTCGATTACCACTTCCTTGCCCAGCTCACCGCAGCCACACAGCAAAACGCGGGTCGCGGTTGGCGACAATGGAGTTCCGATTCGGGTCATCTCAGGTCCTCAGGGGAGCGGATCATGGGGAGAAAGGCCGGCATTTTACATGAACTGTAAAAATTGGCCTCAGTTGACGACAGCCCGTTTGCGCATGCGCCAGGCCATGATCAGCCACACCACCGTGACCCCGGCAAATTTCGACACCAGTGCGGTGCCGGCCACTGCCGGTGTGAGCGCGCCGATCAAGCCGAAGAAGATAAAGGTATCGAGGGGAATGCTCAGCGCCGAACTTATCCACAGGCGATCGTGCAGCGGGCGCTTGGTGATGCTGAACACCAGCCAATCGATGCACTCGGACACCGCAAACGCCGTGGCGCTGGCCAGGGCGATGGACGGGTCGGAGGTGATATACGAAAGCACCAGCGCCGCCAGCATGGCGATGATCGCGCCATGGCCGAAGCGGGTTTGCACCATGTCGCGCAGGATAAACACCAGGCCACCCCAGGCGGACCAGATCACATCCAGGTGCGGGGCGGTGGAAAATGCGAAGTTGATCAGCACGACGCTGCTGATGTAGGCGATCAGGAAGAGCATGGGGCGAGGACCTATGGGTAATGCCGCACAGGTTAATGCACAAACAATCACTGTGGCGAGGGAGCTTGCTCCCGCTGGGGCGCGAAGCGGCCCTTATACAGGTGATTGCGGCGTACCCGAAGAAATGCAGTCGCCTGATGTGGGGCTGCTTCGCAGCCCAGCGGGAGCAAGCTCCCTCGCCACAAAAAGAAGCATTCCAACAGTTCAGGCGCCAGATTTGCCGGGCATCATCCACACCAACCCACTCGCCATCGCCCGTTCATGGCACAACCCCAACACCACCCGGCGTTCAGCGTTATCCATGCGGCTCCAGCGCGTAATCTCATCTACAGTACGCTGGCATCCGGTACAAATGTCGTCATCGTCCAGCGCACAAATGCTCACGCAGGGCGAGGCGACGGGGCGTTCAACAGGGTTCATTGTTCCTGCTCAACCAGGTCACGCGCATAGCGCTGCGCGTTATGCACATAGTGCGCGGCGCTGGCTTCGAGCATGCGCTTCTGCGCCTCGGTCAGCTCACGTACCACCTTGCCTGGCGAACCCATTACCAGCGAGCCATCGGGGATTTCCTTGCCTTCGCCAATCAGCGAATTGGCGCCGATGATGCAATGCTTGCCGATCTTGGCGCCGTTGAGGATCACCGCGTTGATGCCGATCAGGCTGTAGTCGTCGACGCTGCAGCCGTGCAGCATGGCGTTATGGCCAATGGTCACGCCGGTGCCCAGGGTCAACGGGTAGCCCATGTCGGTGTGCATCACGCTGCCGTCCTGCACATTGCTGTTCTTGCCGATCAGGATCAGTTCGTTGTCGCCACGCAACACCGCGTTGAACCAGACGTTGGCGCCCTCTTCCAGCTTGACCTTGCCGACCAGCGTGGCATTCGGTGCCACCCAGCTTTGTGGATGCGTCTCGACGCGGGCATCGCCCAGGCGGTATTTCATGGTTTGTCCTCACGGCTGGCCATTCAAGCGATGGCTTAGATATTGATAAAGCTTTTAGGCGGCTGGTGCAGGCTGATCTTGGCGTCGTCATAGAGCAGGTTAATCAGCTCCACGATCATGATTGCCGTCAGCCCCCAGATCTTGTATTCGCCAAATCGGTAGCTGGGCACATACCAACTGCGGCCCTGGTAATCGATGCGGTGGGTATGTTCGCGCGGGTCCTGGCGGAAAAACTCCAGCGGTACGCTGAACACGGCGGCGATCTCGGCATCGTTGGCCAGGTATTCGACGTAATCGGGGATCACACCGACATAGGGCGTTACACGAATGCCATGCAGGGAAATCAGCGGGCTTAATGGGCCTATCACTTCCACCAAGCCGGGCGGCAGGCCGATTTCTTCTTCGGCTTCGCGCAGCGCGGTGAAGATCAGGTCCGGGTCTTCGGGGTCACGCCGCCCTCCAGGAAACGCCACTTCGCCACCGTGGGTCGACAGGCCGCTGGCGCGCAGGGTCAGGATCAGCTCGGGTTCGTCGCAGCGGGTAATCGGCACCAACACCGCGGCCTCGGGGAAACGCCCGTCAGTTTCCAAGGTGTGGGGGGTGTGATTGCTTACCCGGCGAAGTAGCTCGTCCAGCATGAGTCATCTCGGTCTGTTGGCTACCTTGCATCATGCACCAAAGCTGGCAGGCGCCCAACCCCAAAACCACCGGCGTGTCGCTAAACGACAACTTGCAGCGCCCTGCCCGCCACGCCAAGATAGACGCACTTTCCAGGAACCCCAGCATGAACTTCTGCAGCCAGTGCGGTAAACCGGTTACCCAACGCATTCCCGAAGGCGACGGCCGCCTGCGCTATGTGTGTGATCATTGCTCGACCATTCACTACCAGAACCCCAATATCGTTGCCGGCACCGTGCCGGTGTGGGGCGATAAAGTGCTGCTGTGTCGCCGCGCCATCGAACCGCGCCTGGGTTACTGGACCCTGCCCGCAGGCTTTATGGAAAACGGCGAAACCGTCGAACAGGCCGCCGCCCGTGAAACCCTGGAAGAAGCCTGCGCCCGCGTGCGCAACTTGAACATCTATACGCTGATCGATGTGCCGCACATCAGCCAGGTGCATATCTTCTACCGCGCCGAACTGGTCGACCTGGAATTCGCCGCAGGCCCCGAGAGCCTTGAAGTGAAGCTGTTTGATGAGGCCGACATCCCTTGGTCCGAGCTGGCTTTCCGCACGGTCGGGCGTACCTTAGAATGCTTCTTCGCTGACCGCAGTCAACAGCTGTTCCCGGTGCGCAGCGAGTCGGTGCCGCCGATGACGCGGCCAGCCAAATAACAATTCCAGGCAGCACCTTCTACAAGGGAAACCGTTTTAATGCGTTGGTTGCTCGCTCTGATCTGCCTGTCGTTCGCCACCCTGTCTTGGGCCTCCACGGTGGAAATCATCGGTGGCAAACCGGTCGAGAAAATCCTGGTGCTCAAGTCCGCCCATCAGTTGCAACTGATCAACGACGGCAAACCGCTGAAAACCTATCGCATCTCGCTCGGTAAAAACCCCAAGGGCACCAAACTGATGGAAGGCGACCGTCGCACGCCAGAGGGCTTCTACTGGATCGACTGGCGCAAGACCAGCGACCGCTTCAACCTGGCCATGCACATCTCCTACCCCAATATCAGTGACTCGGCCCGCGCGCGCCGCGAAGGCGTGAAACCCGGCAGCATGATCATGATCCACGGCACCCCCGACACCGAGGAATACCCGGAACAGTGGTTTCACACCCTGGACTGGACCGACGGTTGCATCGGCATGCGCAACGTGGACATGCGCGAGGTCTGGAACCTGGTCAAAGACGGCACCATGATCGAGATTCGTCCGTAATCGCCTGCCGCTCGTAAAATAAGTCAAAAAAAATTCAAAAAAAATCCTGCCCATGGCGGCGCCTGCCGGTGAATACCAGTTCACTGCGCGGGCTGCGCAATTGTGCGCGCACTAAAGACCTCTCTAATACCACTTGATACCAGGCACCATTACTGCGCGTTAAAACAGGCGTCGGCACTGTTTTGGCTGCATTGACATGGTATTTAAGTGGTATTAATTTCCGCTCAATACCGGGCGACAACATTCCAATAACGCATCGGAAACCTGACAGATGAATCCCATACTGGCGCTGCGCCCCGACGACAAACAGTCCACGCCGCTGTACCTGCAATTGGCCCGCAAGCTCGAAGCGGCGATCCATGCCGGCGAGTGGAAATCCGAGCAGGCCTTGCCGTCGGAACGGGTCCTTAGTGAGCAACTGAGTATTTCCCGGGTCACCGCGCGTAAAGCCCTGGAAGTGCTGTTTGCCCAAGGCTTGATTCGCCGCAGCCAGGGTTCCGGGACCTTTATCACCCCGCGTCTGGAACAGCCGCTGTCGCGCCTGTCGGGGTTCAGCGAGATGTTGCGCCTCAAGGGCTTTGTGCCCACGTCCCAGTGGCTGGAGCGCGACATCACCCCGCCGACCCACGAAGAACTGATCCGCCTGGGCCTGTCGCCGACCGACAAAGTGGCGCGGCTCAAACGCCTGCGTAAGGCCGATGACACCGTAATGGCAATTGAAATGACCGCCATGCCCGCCTCCGTGCTGCCAAACCCGCAAGCCATCGGCAACTCGCTGTACGAATACCTGGAAAGCATTGGCAAACCTGTAGTGCGTGCGCTGCAACATATCCAGGCAATCAATGCCTCCGATGAGTTCGCCAAGCTGGTCGGCATCGCCCCCGGCACCGCCATGCTGCTGATGACCCGAGTCGGCTACACCGCCGACAACACGCCAATTGAAATCACCGACACCTACTGCCGCAACGACTACTACGACTTCGTCGCAGAGCTGCGCCGCAATGACTACTCCGCTGAACTGCGAGTTTAGAGAACTGCCCATGTCCGAAGACAACATCCTCACGCCCGGCGGCTGGATTCGCGGCCGCCTGGTGCACGAACACGGCAAGGTAGTCGCCATCGACGGCACGCCGTGCGACCCGAGCGACAATGACCTGCCCTACTTGCTGCCGGGCTTTATCGACCTGCACGTTCACGGCGGTGGCGGCAAAGACATCATGGAAGGTACCGACGCCTTCGAAACCATCACCCGCACCCACGTGCGCTTTGGTACGACCTCGCTGCTGGCTACCACCATGACCGCACCGGTGGATGAAATCTCCCGCGTGCTCGGCGAACTCGGCACGTTCTGCGAGCAACGTCCTACAGGCAGCGCCCGGGTCCTCGGCGTGCACCTGGAAGGCCCCTACATCAATCCGGGAAAACTCGGCGCGCAACCCAACTTTGCCCACACCGCATTGATGGCCGAAGTGGAAGCCTACCTGCGCTTGGCGCCGATCCGGGTGATCACCATTGCTCCGGAAATCGCCGGCCACGATGCCTTGATCCGCGCCCTCAGCGAACGCGGCGTGCGCATGCAGATCGGCCACACCCTGGGCAGCTATGAAGAAGGGGTTGCCGCCCTCGCCGCCGGCGCCACCAGCTTCACGCATTTGTATAACGCCATGAGCCCGTTGCATCACCGCGAACCGGGGATCGTCGGCGCCGCGTTGGCCCACGCCAAGTACGCAGAATTGATCCCGGACTTGCTGCACGTGCATCCCGGCGCCATGCGCGTGGCGTTGCGCTCGATCCCGTGCCTGTACTGCGTCACCGATTCCACCGCCGCCGCCGGCATGCCCGACGGCGAATACAAGCTGGGCAGCCACACCGTCACCAAATGCCTGGGCGGCGTGCGCCTGGCCGACGGCACCTTGGCCGGCAGCACCCTGACCATGGATCAAGCGCTGCGCAACCTGGTGAAGATCGGCCTGCCGATCAGCGAAGCCTCACAACGCCTGTCGCAATTTCCTGCGGACTATCTGGGCCTGGAAGAACGCGGGCGCCTGCAACCCGGCAGCTTTGCCGACTGCGTGCGCTTGGACCGCTCCCTGACACTCACCGACGTAATGGTCGAAGGAGAAACCATTGACTTCAAAAATGCTTGAAGAGGCCCTGGCCTCCTGTGACGCCGTTGAGGCCCAACTGCAGCGCCTCAACCCGATGCTGGAGGAAGTGGCCGGGCGCCTGCGCCGTCAGCCGCCGCAAGTGGCGATGACCATTGCCCGTGGCAGTTCGGACCACGCCGCCAGCTACTTCGCCTACCTGGCCATGCAGCACGTGGGCATACCGGTGGCGTCGTTGCCGATGTCGGTGGTGACCTTGCTGCAAGCGCCGTTGAAGGTCAGCGGCCAGGTGGCGTTCGGTTTCTCCCAGTCTGGGCAAAGCCCGGATTTGGTCAACAGCCTGCGCCTGCTGCGCAAACGCGGGGTTTTGAGCATTTCGATGGTCAACGCCGAAGACTCACCGCTGGAAGCCGCGTGTGAATTCCACGTGCCGCTGTGCGCCGGGCCGGAGCAGAGTGTCGCCGCGACCAAAAGCTTTATCGCCACTTTAAGCGCCAGCGCGCAGTTGATCGGCCACTGGAACCAGGACCTGTTGCTGCTGCAAGCCTGCCAGGCCCTGCCCGACGGCTTGCGCGAAGCCGCCACCCAGGATTGGGCGCCAGCCATCGAAGCCCTGCGCAGCAGCCAACGCCTGATTGTGATCGGCCGTGGCGCCGGTTTTGCCATCGCCCAGGAAGCCGCGCTCAAACTCAAGGAGACTTCGGCGATCCAGGCCGAAGCCTTCAGCAGCGCCGAAGTGCGCCACGGGCCGATGGCCTTGATCGATGAGAACTACCCACTGCTGGTATTCGCCCCACGCGGCGCCGAGCAAGCCGGGCTGCTGAGCCTGGCCGCCGATATGCGCCAACGCGGCGCACGCGTCTTGCTGGCCGCGCCGGACGATATCGTTGAACGCGACCTGACCCTGAGCCGCGCCGAACACCCGAGCCTGGACCCGATCCTGGCGATCCAAAGCTTCTACGTGATGGCCGCAGGCCTGGCGGAGGCCCGCGGCATGGACCCGGACCAGCCGCGCCACCTGAGCAAAGTTACCCGCACTCACTGAGTCGCGTTTTCCTGATGAGTACCGTGCCCATGTCCTACAACAATAATGAATTGACCCTAAGCGCCCCACTCAGTGGCCCGGTGCTGAGCCTGGGCAACGTTCCCGATGAAGTGTTCGCCAGTGGTGCCATGGGCGACGGTATTGCCATCGACCCGCTGAACGACTGCCTGCACGCGCCGTGTGATGGCGTGATCATCCACGTTGCGCGCACCGGGCACGCGCTGACCATTCGCGCCGACAACGGTGCCGAAGTGTTGATGCACGTAGGCATCGACACCGTGGAATTGAACGGCGAAGGCTTTGCCCTGCTGGTCAAGGATGGCGCACGGGTGAGCCAGGGCCAGGCGCTGGTGCAATTTGATCTGGACCGCATTGCGCGCCAGTGCAAAAGCCTGGTCAGCCTGATCATCCTGACCAATGGCGAGGGTTTTGAGCTACGGCCGGTAGCGGGAAAAACCGTCAAGGTCGGTGAGCCGTTGCTGCACATTGCCGCGCGTTCGGCAGCGCCGTTGCAGGCGGTTGTGGATAACTCGGTCACCGAAGTGCGCGCCAGCGTGCGCATTACCCACCGTGGCGGTTTGCATGCCCGCCCCGCCGCGCTGGTGCGCAAGACCGCGCAGGGCTTCAGCAGCCATGCTGAGCTGCACTTCGCCGGTAAGTCGGCGCCGTGCGATAGCCTGATTGGCTTGATGGGGTTGGGCATTGGTGAAGGTGATGAAGTGCGCATCACCTGTCGTGGCAAAGATTGCGAGGCGGCGTTGCAGGCGTTGGTGGCCGCACTCTCGGTTGCTGCGAGTGAAGAACACCACGCGCCGGTAGCCGTGGCACCGCGTCGGGCGAATACCGAAGCCGGTGTGTTGCAAGGCGTGTGCGCCGCGCCCGGCCTGGTCTGTGGGCCGCTGTTTCGCCTCACCGGTATCGAACTGCCGCAAGACACGGGCAGCCATATCGCCGACGAACAACTGCAGCACCTGGACACCGCGCTGGAGCAAGTGCGCGGCGAAATTCGCAGCACCCTGGCGCAGGCACGCCAACGCAAGAACGTTGAAGAAGAAGACATCTTCGCCGCCCACCTGGCGCTGCTGGAAGACCCCACGCTGCTGGACGCCGCCACCGGCGCCATCGAGCAAGGCAGCGCCGCCACTCACGCTTGGCGCGATGCGATCCAGGCGCAATGCGCGGTGTTGCTGGCATTGGGCAAACCGCTGTTTGCCGAGCGCGCCAACGACCTGCGCGACCTGCAACAACGGGTGCTGCGTGCGCTGTTGGGCGAAACCTGGCACTTCGAATTGCCCGCCGGTTCGATTGTCAGCGCCCATGAACTGACCCCCTCCGACCTGCTGCAACTGAGCGCACAAAACGCCGTGGGCATTTGCATGGCCGAAGGCGGCGCAACGTCCCACGTCGCGATTTTGGCCCGAGGCAAAGGCTTGCCGTGTGTGGTCGCGCTGGGCGCCGAAGTGCTCGACGTGCCCCAAGGCCAACGCGTGGTGCTGGACGCGGCCAACGGTCGCCTGGAACTGGCGCCCAGCGATGCGCGCCACGCCGAAGTGCACCAGATTCGCGATGCGCAGAAACTGCGCCGTCAGCAACAACAGGCCCAAGCCCAGCAAGCGGCGCAAACCCGCGATGGCGTGAGCATTGAAGTGGCGGCCAACGTCGCCTCCAGTGCCGAGGCCCAAGTGGCGTTTGAAAACGGCGCCGATGGCGTGGGCTTGCTGCGTACCGAATTCCTGTTTGTCGACCGTCGCACCGCGCCGGACGAGCAAGAGCAGCGCCAGGCCTACCAGGCCGTGCTGGATGCCATGGGCGAAAAGTCGGTGATCATCCGCACCATCGACGTAGGCGGCGACAAACAGCTCGACTACCTGCCGTTGCCGGTTGAGGCCAACCCGGTGCTGGGCCTGCGCGGCATTCGCCTGGCCCAAGTGCGCCCGGACGTGCTCGACCAGCAACTGCGCGCGCTGCTGCAAGTGTCCCCATTGGCGCGCTGCCGCATCCTGCTGCCGATGGTCAGCGAGGTGGATGAATTGCTGCAGATCCGTCAGCGTCTGGATGAACTGTGTGCCGAGCTGGAACTGACCCAGCGCCCGGAACTGGGCGTGATGATCGAAGTGCCCGCCGCTGCACTGATGGCCGAGCAACTCGCCAAACACGCAGACTTTTTATCCATCGGCACCAATGACCTGTCCCAGTACACCCTGGCCATGGACCGCGACCACGCGGGCCTCGCCGCACGGGTGGATGCCTTGCACCCGGCGCTGCTGCGCTTGATCGCGCAAACCTGCGCCGGCGCCGCCAAGCATGGGCGTTGGGTGGGTGTATGCGGCGCCCTGGCGTCCGACCCGCTGGCCACGCCGGTGCTGGTTGGCCTGGGTGTGAGTGAACTGTCGGTAAGCCCGCCGCAAATCGGAGAAATCAAGGACCGCGTCCGCAACCTGGACGCGGCGCAATGCCGGCAATTGAGCCAAGGCCTGCTCGACCTGAGCAGTGCCAAGGCCGTTCGCCAAGCCTGTCAACACCACTGGCCGCTGAGCTGAAAACAACAAGAATAGGGAGACACGCCATGTACCAACATTTCATCGAAGGCCTGCAACGCCTGGGCCGCGCGCTGATGCTGCCGATCGCGATTCTGCCGATCGCCGGCCTCTTGCTGCGCCTGGGCGACACCGATCTTTTGAACATCGCGGTGATGCACGATGCCGGGCAAGCAATTTTCGCCAACCTCGCGCTGATCTTCGCCATCGGTATTGCCGTGGGTTTTGCCCGCGACAATAACGGCACGGCAGGTTTGGCCGGGGCGATTGGTTACTTGGTGATGATCTCCACGCTCAAGGTGATGGACACCACCATCAACATGGGCATGCTCGCCGGTATCGCCAGCGGCTTGATGGCCGGTGGGCTGTATAACCGCTTCAAGGACATCAAGCTGCCGGAGTACCTGGCCTTCTTTGGTGGGCGACGGTTTGTGCCGATTGTCACCGGGTTTTCGGCGGTCGCCCTGGGGGTGATCTTTGGCTTGATCTGGCCGCCGATCCAGCACGGCATCAACAGCTTCGGCGTGTTGCTGATGGAAAGCGGCAGCTTTGGCGCGTTCGTGTTTGGCGTGTTCAACCGCTTGCTGATCGTCACCGGCCTGCACCATATCCTCAACAACATGGCGTGGTTTGTGTTCGGCAGCTTTACCGACCCAACCACCGGCGCCATCGTCACCGGCGACCTGACCCGCTATTTTGCCGGCGACCCGAAAGGCGGCCAGTTCATGACCGGTATGTTCCCGGTCATGCTGTTCGGCCTGCCCGCCGCGTGCTTGGCGATGTACCGCAATGCACTGCCGGAACGGCGCAAGGTCATGGGCGGAATTTTCCTGTCGATGGCGCTGACCTCGTTTTTGACCGGCGTGACTGAGCCGATCGAATTCGCGTTTATGTTCCTCGCACCCTTTTTGTACCTGATCCACGCGGTGCTCACCGGCCTGTCGATGGCCGTGACCAACATGCTGAATATCCACCTCGGGTTTACCTTCTCCGGTGGCTTTATCGACATGGTGCTCGGTTGGGGCAAGTCCACCAACGGCTGGCTGGTGTTCCCGGTGGGGTTGGCTTATGCGGTGATCTACTACAGCGTGTTCAACTACTGCATTCGCAAGTTCAACCTGAAGACACCGGGGCGTGAAGACATCCAGGTGGTGCAGGCTGAGGTGATGACCGATAACCAGCGGGCCAGTGCCTACATCCGCGCACTCGGCGGTGCAGAGAATTTGCTGAGTGTCGGCGCGTGCACTACACGTCTGCGCCTGGACATGGTTGATCGCAACAAGGCGGTGGATGCGCAGTTGAAAGCACTCGGCGCCATGGCTGTGGTTCGGCCGGGTAACGGCGGGAGTTTGCAGGTGGTGGTTGGGCCGATGGCCGACAGCATTGCCGATGAGATTCGCCTGGCGATGCCGTCGTTTGTTGCCAGTGCGCCGGTGGCCGCCCAGCCTGTGGATAAGCCGGTTGCGGTGAATGTGCAGGAAGCCGAGAAGTGGCTGAATGCTTTAGGCGGTCGGGCGAATGTGCGCCAGCTGGAAGCGGTGGCGATGACCCGGTTGCGGGTGGAATTGGGCGATGATTCAGTGCTGTCTGAAGCGGACCTGACTGCGCTGGGTTGCCAAGGTGTGAGCCAGCTGGACAGCGGGGTTTGGCATTTGTTGATTGGTGACAAGGCCACTGGACTGGGTGAGGCACTGGAGCGGTTGGTTACCCGCCCAATCAACGCCTGACCACCACTGTGACCGATCAACCACTGTGGCGAGGGAGCTTGCTTGCGCTGGGCTGCGCAGCAGCCCCTTGCCCAGCCTACACATTCTTTCAGAAAGAACTCTGTGGCAGGTTTTGGGGGCGCTTCGCACCCCAGCGGGAGCAAGCTCCCTCGCCACAGAGTGGGTGTCTTCAGTGGCTGATGGGGATTTCTTGTAGATCCAACAAGCATCCGATGAATCCCCAGCACCGCATCACGCTGCGGGCCGTCGATGTCAAAAGCCAAGTTGCCTGCCAGTGCTTGAAGTGATGCCAGGTCTTGGGAGGCATTGGCGAGCAGGGTTTCGCTGTTCAGGTTGGAGAGTACGGAGAAGATTTGATCGGTTGGTTGATCGCCTGCTAGGTGGGACGCAGCTCCATACAGAAATAGGCTCCTACATAAATTTCAGGCTTGCAGCCCCGGTCGCCACATTGGCGGCGACCCGAGAAGACTAGTGCCGCCAGTTCCGAGGGACAACCTGAAAATCCTGTGGAAAATATCTGAGCCGCCTGCCCCGGCGCCATCGCAGGCAAGCCAGCTCCCACAGACTGCTCGACCAACTGTGGGAGCTGGCTTGCCTGCGATTGGCCCTTGCAGGCAGCAAAAAACCCGCTGGCCAAACCGGCCCAGCGGGTTTCTTGTATGCACAACTCACCCATCACTTCGCCGCAATGCACTCCATTTCCATGCGAGCATCCCAGGCGAGCTGGTTACCGCCGAAGGCGCTGCGAGCCGGGTACGGCTTTTTGAAATACTCTTTGTACACGTCGTTGAAGGCTGGCCATTCTTTGATATCGGCCAGGAAAACGGTGCACTTGACCACATCCTTGAGCTCGTAACCGTTGGCCGCAAGCGTGGTTTTTATGTTCTCGATGGCCCGGCGCGATTCCGGCACGATACCGCCAGGCACCACCTTGTCGGTGCCGGGAGCGTCGCCGAGTGCGCCAGAGGTGTAGAACACGTTGCCTACACGTACACCGTCGGAAAACGGCAGGTTAAAACGCCCCGAATCATAGAACTGGACGTTGCCCTTAGCCTCGGGCTTACCGGCCCACGCGCCGCCAACGCCAACCAATATGGCCGACAAAACACCGACTGCAACCCACTGCAATATCTTCATGATAGGACACCTTGCTGCTGGGTCTAGGCCCTGGACATCCACACGCACACGTATGTGGGCGTGCTGTCTCTGGCTCTCCAGCCCAGCAGCACACTATCTTCCCTGGTGATAACGCCTCTGTAGGAGCTTTCCGGTTTCTCTGGTCAAATCGCCCTACTCACAATGTTTTATTCCAGACACAAAAAACCCGCTGTCCGTTATGGCCCAGCGGGTTTCTTGTGTTCAAAACTCATCCATCACTTCGCCGCAATGCACTCGATTTCCATGCGGGCATCCCAGGCGAGCTGGTTACCGCCGAAGGCGCTGCGAGCCGGGTACGGCTTTTTGAAATACTCTTTGTACACTTCGTTGAAGGCTGGCCACTCTTTGATATCGGCCAGGAAAACGGTGCACTTGACCACATCCTTGAGCTCGTAACCGTTGGCCGCAAGCGTGGTTTTGATGTTTTCAATGGCTTGGCGCGATTCCGGCACGATACCGCCTGGCACCACTTTATCGGAGCCGTGAGCGTCGCCGATTTCACCTGCGGTGTAGAACACATTGCCGACACGCACGCCGTCGGAAAACGGCAGGCTAAAACGCCCCGAATCATAGAACTGGACGTTGCCCTTGGCCTCGGGCTTACCGGCCCACGCGCCGCCGACGCCAACCAATATGGTTGACAGAACACCGACTGTAACCCACTGCAATATCTTCATGATAGGACACCTTGCTGCTGGGTCTAGGCCCTGGACATCCACACGCACACGGATGTGGGCGTGCTGTCTGTGGCTCTCCAGCCCAGCGGCACACTATCTTTCCTGGCGACAACACCTCTGTAGGGCTTTCCGGTTTCTCTGCTCAAATCCCCCTACCCACAATGCTTTATTCCAGGCACAAAAAACCCGCTGTCCTTTATGGCGCAGCGGGTTTGTTGTTTTTGCAATCTGCGAATCAAAAATCCGCCAGCTGCCACACCTCATAAGCCGGTGTCTCATACGGATGGCTCAGCTTGAGCGCAGCCACAACAGCCACAATCAACTCATCGGCCACCACCAGCTCAACCTTCCATTCTTCAACCACTTCAACCTGGCCCACCTGCCCGAGAAACGGCTGGCTGCCGTCCAACGCGCGGAATTGGCCCTGGCCCAGCACTTGCCAGGCACAGCTGTCGTAGTTGCCGATGCGCCCGCCACCGGCTGCAAAGACGGCGGTTTTCACCGTCTCCACATGGCTGGCGGGCACAAAGAAGGCGAGCTTGTACACCGCCTTAGTTCACCCACACGCGAGCGTTGCGGAACATGCGCATCCACGCGCCGTCTTCGTTCCACTCTTCCGGGCGCCACGAGTTTTGCACGGCGCGGAATACACGCTCCGGGTGCGGCATCATGATGGTCACGCGGCCGTCGCGGCTGGTAAGGCCGGTGATCCCGCGCGGGGAGCCGTTCGGGTTGGCCGGGTAGCTTTCGGTGACCTTGCCGTGGTTGTCGACAAAACGCATGGCGACGCAACCGGACAGGTCGGCTTCAAGCAAGGCTTCTTCGCTGGAGAATTCCGCATGGCCTTCACCGTGGGCGATGGCGATTGGCATGCGCGAACCGGCCATGCCTTGCAGGAAGATCGAGTTGGATTCCTGCACCTGCACCATGGCGACACGGGCTTCGAACTGCTCGGAACGGTTGCGCACAAAGTGCGGCCAGAACTCGCTGCCCGGGATCAGTTCGCTGAGGTTGGACATCATCTGGCAACCGTTGCACACCCCCAGGGTGAAGCTGTCGTTGCGCTCGAAGAAGCCCTGGAACGCATCGCGGGCACGGCTGTTGAACAGGGCCGATTTGGCCCAGCCTTCACCGGCACCCAACACGTCACCGTAGGAGAAACCGCCGCAAGCGACCAGGCCTTTGAACTCGTTGAGGTCAACACGACCGGCGAGGATGTCGCTCATGTGCACGTCGATCGCATTAAAGCCGGCGCGGTCGAACGCGGCCGCCATTTCCACCTGGCCGTTGACGCCCTGCTCACGCAGTACGGCAACTTGTGGGCGAATGCCTTTCTTGATGTAAGGCGCGGCGATGTCCTGGTTGACGTCGAAGCTGAGCTTGGTGCTCAGGCCCGGGTTGTCTTCTTCCAGGATCACGTCGAATTCCTGCTCGGCGCAGTCGGCGTTATCACGCAGGCGTTGGATCTGGTAGCTGGTCTCAGCCCACTGGCGTTGCAGCAGACGGCGCTGGCCGGCAAACACGGTATCGCCATTGAAGGAGATATTGATTTCACCGTTGTTGATCGGCTGGCCGATTACCGCCACGCAGTCGTCCAGGCCAGCGGCGCTGAATTGGGCGAGCACGTCCGGGGTGGCGTCCTGGCGAACCTGGATCACCGCGCCCAACTCTTCGTTGAACAGGATGCCGTTGATTTCGGCAGCATCCTCGGCAACGCTGTCGAGCACAATGTTCAGGCCGCAGTGACCGGCAAACGCCATCTCGACAACGCTGGTCAGCAAACCGCCGTCGGAACGGTCGTGGTAAGCCAGCAGGTGGCCGTCGGCGTTCAGGCCCTGGATCACGGCGAAGAAGGCTTTGAGGTCTTCGGCGTCATCCACGTCCGGCGCGTGCTTGCCGAGCTTGCCGTGGGTTTGCGCGAGGATCGAGGCGCCCATGCGGTTCTGGCCACGGCCCAGGTCGATCAGGATCAGATCGGTGGTGCCCTTGTCCATGCGCAATTGCGGGGTCAGGGTCTGGCGGATGTCGGTGACCGGGGCAAAACCGGTAACGATCAGCGACAGCGGCGAGGTGACGCTCTTGTCGGTGCCGTCTTCGTTCCAACGGGTGGCCATGGACATGGAGTCCTTGCCCACCGGAATGGTGATACCCAGCTCCGGGCACAGCTCCATGCCGACAGCCTTGACGGTGTCGTACAGGCGCGCATCTTCACCCGGGTGGCCGGCGGCGGACATCCAGTTGGCCGACAGTTTAATGTCGGACAGCTTGCCGATGCGCGAAGCGGCGATGTTGGTGAGGGTTTCACCAATGGCCATGCGACCCGACGCCGGGGCGTCCAGCAGGGCCAGCGGCGTACGCTCGCCCATGGCCATGGCTTCACCGGTGTACACATCGAAGCTGGTGGCAGTGACGGCAACGTCAGCCACCGGAACCTGCCATGGGCCAACCATTTGGTCACGGGCAACCAGGCCGGTGATGGTGCGGTCGCCGATGGTGATCAGGAAGCTTTTGCTCGCCACGGCTGGGTGGTGCAGCACGCGCTCGATGCTGTCGGCCAGTTCCAGCGTGCTTGGGTCGAAGTCATCGCCCAGCTCGGTTTCGCGCACGGCGGAGCGGTGCATACGCGGGGCTTTGCCCAGCAGCACTTCCAGCGGCATGTCGACCGGGCTGTTGCCGAAGTGGCTGTCGGTGACCGTCAGCTGCGGTTCGGCAGTGGCTTCGCCGACCACGGCAAATGGGCAACGCTCACGTTCACAGATGGCCTGGAAGCGCGCGAAGTCTTCAGGGCCAACGGCCAGTACGTAGCGTTCCTGGGATTCGTTACTCCAGATTTCGTGCGGGGCCATGCCCGGCTCGTCGTTTGGAATGTTGCGCAGTTCGAAACGGCCACCACGGTCGCCATCGTTGACCAGCTCGGGGAAGGCGTTGGACAAACCGCCGGCGCCGACGTCGTGGATGAAGCTGATCGGGTTCTTGCCACCCAACTGCCAGCAACGGTCGATGACTTCCTGGCAGCGGCGTTCCATCTCTGGGTTTTCGCGCTGTACCGAAGCAAAATCCAGGTCCGCCGAGCTGGTGCCGGTGGCCATGGAGGAAGCTGCGCCGCCGCCCAGGCCGATCAACATCGCCGGGCCGCCGAGTACGATCAGCTTGGAGCCGACCAGAATCTCGCCTTTCTTGACGTGTTCTTCGCGGATGTTGCCCATGCCGCCAGCCAACATGATTGGCTTGTGGTAGCCGCGTACTTCATCGCCACGCGGGGTGGTGATGGATTGTTCAAACGTACGGAAGTAACCGGTGAGTGCCGGGCGCCCGAATTCGTTGTTGAACGCGGCGCCGCCGAGCGGGCCTTCGATCATGATGTCGAGTGCGGTAACGATGCGCTCAGGCTTGCCGTACGGCACTTCCCACGGTTGTTCGAAACCTGGGATCTGCAGGTTGGACACCGTGAAACCGGTGAGGCCAGCCTTGGGCTTGGCGCCACGGCCGGTGGCGCCTTCGTCACGGATTTCGCCGCCCGAACCTGTGGCTGCGCCCGGGAACGGGGCAATCGCGGTCGGGTGGTTGTGAGTCTCAACCTTCATAAGGATGTGCACCGGCTCCTGCACCGCGCCGTACTGGCGGGTTTCGGGGTCCGGGAAGAAACGGCCGGCAACGGAGCCGACGATCACCGAGGCGTTGTCCTTATAAGCAGAAAGAACGCCTTCGCTGTGCATCACGTAGGTGTTCTTGATCATGCCGAACAGGCTTTTTTCCTGGCTTTCGCCGTCGATGTCCCAACTGGCGTTGAAAATTTTGTGACGGCAATGCTCGGAGTTGGCCTGCGCAAACATCATCAGCTCGATGTCATGCGGGTTGCGCTTCAAGCCATTGAAGGCGTCGACCAGGTAGTCGATCTCGTCTTCGGCGAGCGCCAGGCCCAGTTCGGTGTTGGCCTTCTCGAGAGCGGCGCGGCCACCGCCGAGCACGTCAATCGCGGTGAGCGGCTTGGGCTCGGCGTGGCTGAACAGGCCGGCAGCCTGTTCCAGCTGGCTGACAATGATCTGGGTCATGCGGTCGTGCAGGCTGCTGGCGATCAGCTCGGCTTCGGCGTCACTGAACTGGCCAGCCACGTAGAAGGCGATGCCACGCTCAAGGCGCTGGATGCTCGACAGGCCGCAGTTACGGGCGATGTCGCTGGCCTTGCTCGACCAGGGCGAGATGGTGCCGAACCGCGGCAGAACCAGGAACAAGCGGCCGGTCGGCTCTTGAACGGGAACGCTGGGGCCGTACTTCAGAAGGCGTGCGAGCACTTGCTGTTCGTCGGCGGTCAAGACGCCGGTTACGTCGGCGAAGTGAGCAAATTCAGCATACAAGCCTGTAACAGCTGGAACCTTTTGGCTCAGTTGCTCAAGGAGTTTGCTGTGGCGAAAGGCAGAAAGGGCAGGAGCGCCGCGCAGGATCAACATCTTCGGGACAGCCTCGGGAAGGGGGTGTGCTTTGAGGCCGTGCATTCTAGCGTAAACCTGCGCCAACGGCACCCGAAACGGCACGGCTGGCCGCTGCCGAACGTCAGTTGGCAGGGATTGCACGCTTTCGGGGCGAAATACTGGGGTTAGCCTGCAGTTATTTTAACCGTCACAAACCCTCGCTAACCCACGTTTCTGCGGGCTGCAGCCCGGTTTTGCGGGTGCTAGCAGACAAGTCCGCTGCTGTCGAGATATGGCGCCGAGGGTCGTTTGCGTATACTGCGCAGATGTTCTCCCCTACTGCTTTACGCCCGCGATGCGCCAAATGGCTGATCGCAACCGGACTCTTCCTGATGCTCAGCGCCTGTGTTGATAAGCCCAGCACGCTCGAGCGAATCAAGGAGGATGGCGTATTGCGGGTGATTACCCGAAACAGCCCGGCCACGTATTTCCAGGACCGTAACGGTGAAACCGGTTTCGAGTATGAACTGGTCAAGCGCTTTGCCGATGACTTGGGCGTGAAGCTGGAAATCGAGACTGCCGATAACCTCGATGATCTGTTCGGCCAACTGGGTAAACCCAATGGTCCGGTTCTGGCGGCCGCAGGTTTGGTCAGCAGCGAGCAACGTGCGCAACAGGTGCGTTTCTCCCATCCATACCTGGAAGTCACGCCGCAGATCATCTACCGCAACGGCCAGTCGCGCCCCACCGGCCCGGCAGACCTGGTAGGCAAGAAAATCATGGTGCTCAAGGGCAGCACCCACGCAGAGCAATTGGCGGCGCTTAAAAAACAGAACCCTGCGATTGAATACGAAGAGTCCGACGCCGTTGAGGTGGTCGACCTGCTGCGCATGGTGGATGAGGGCCAGATCGACCTGACCCTGGTGGACTCCAACGAAGTCGCAATGAACCAGGTGTATTTCCCCAACGTGCGCGTGGCCTTCGACCTCGGCAATGCCAGCAACCAGAGCTGGGCCGTGGCGCCGGGGGAAGACAACAGCCTGCTCAACGAGATCAACAGCTACCTGGACAAGGTCGAGAAAAACGGCACCCTGCAGCGGCTTAAAGACCGTTACTACGGGCACGTCGATGTACTCGGCTATGTCGGCGCCTACACCTTCGCCCAGCATTTGCAGCAACGCCTGCCCAAGTACGAGAAACACTTTCGCACCTATGCCAAGGAAGAAAAGGTCGACTGGCGCCTACTGGCGGCCATCGGCTATCAGGAATCGCTGTGGCAACCGGCCGTCACCTCCAAGACCGGCGTGCGCGGCCTGATGATGTTGACCCAGAACACCGCGCAGGCGATGGGTGTGTCCAACCGCCTGGATGCCAAGCAAAGCATCATGGGCGGTGCCAAGTACCTGGCCAAGATCAAGGATGAGTTGGACGACAGCATTGCCGAGCCGGACCGCACCTGGTTCGCCCTCGCCGCCTATAACGTCGGCACCGGCCATCTGGAAGACGCGCGCACGCTGGCCAAGAAAGACGGCCTGAACCCGAACAAGTGGCTGGACGTGAAGAAGATGCTGCCGCGCCTGTCGCAGAAGCAGTGGTACAGCAAGACCCGCTACGGTTATGCACGCGGTGGTGAGCCGGTGCACTTTGTGGCGAACATCCGGCGGTATTACGACATTCTCACCTGGGTGACCCAGCCACAGTTGGAAGGCAACCAGGTGGTGGAAGGCAACTTGCACGTGCCGGGTATCGACAAGACCAAGCCGCCGGAAGATAACCCGCAGCTGTAAACCCAACCGCCCAAACGACCCATATCCCTGTGGGAGCGGCGGTGCGACGATTCGACTTGCCCGCGATGGCGGCTAGCCAGTCAACATATTCGTTTCCTGACACACCGCTATCGCGGGCAAGCCCGCTCCCACAGTTGATCCTCGTCGTTTTATAGGCCGGTGAGCAGATGCACGACACCACCCGTTAATACCATAGCTGCCGGTACACCCGCTGCCTTCAGCGCCTGCGCATCCAGCCGCCCTGCATCCTGCAACTGCACCCGCACCCGCGTCAGTGCCACGCGCTGTTGCGACTTGAGGTTATCCACACCGCCCAATGCGCTCAGCACCTCGGTCGACAACAGCCCCTGCGCAGGCGCCACCACGGTTTCGGCTATCAGATCCGGGGTCAGGGCTTTCCAGAATGCGCGCTGTAATTTCTCGAACATGCTCAGTGCTCCACGACAGGTGAGGTTTCAACGGTAGCCGCGTGGTACAGGCGCAGGGCCTCGCGGACTTGGGCGGCTTCTTCCAGGCCGAGCACCTGGCGGGCGATGATCTGGCAGTCGGCCAGGTCGAGCTCGCGCACGGTGGCCTTGATGGTCGGGATCAGCGGTACGCTGACCGACAGTTCATCCACCCCCAGCCCGATCAACACCGGCACCGCCAGTGCTTCGGACGCCAAGGCGCCGCACACGCCGACCCACTTGCCATGGGCATGGGCGGCCTTGACGGTGGTGGCAATCAGGCGCAGCACCGACGGGTGAAAGCTGTCGGCCTGGCTGGCCAGTCGCGGGTGGTCGCGGTCCATGGCCAGGGTGTATTGGGTGAGGTCATTGGTGCCGATGGAGAAGAAATCCACGTGCGGCGCAAACACATCCGCCATCAAGGCCGCAGACGGCACCTCGATCATGATGCCCAGCTTTGGCAACTCGGTCAGGCCCAACGCCGTGGCTTCCTCCTCAAGGATCTTGCGCGCCAGGTGCAGCTCCGACAGCAGGCTGACCATCGGCAGCATGATATGCAACCGTGCAAAGTCGGCACTCGCCAGGATCGCGCGGAACTGCTCGCGCAGCAATTCAGGGCGCTCCAGGCACAGGCGAATACCACGCAAGCCGAGGAATGGGTTGGTCTCGCGCTCCATCGGCACATAGGCCAAGGGTTTGTCGCCGCCGACATCCAAGGTGCGCACCACCAGATTGCGGTCGGCGCCCAAGGCGCGGGCGATGGCACTGTAGGTGCCGGCTTGCTCCTCAGGGCTGGGCGCGCGATTGCGATCCAGGTAGAGAAACTCCGAACGTAACAAACCAACGCCTTCACCGCCCAAGGCCAGGGATTGCTCGACCTCCTGCAACGAGGCGACATTGGCCGTTATCTCGACGTGGTGACCATCGCGCGTGATGCCGGGCAAGGCGGCCTGCGCCACTTCACGCTCACGTCGCAGTATGTGTTGCTTGCGCGTAGCGGCCAGTTGCTCGACAGCGGCCAGGTCGGGCTCAAGGTGCAACTCGCCTTTGTCGGCATCGAGCAGCACCTGCTTGCCGTTGGCCAGCGCCAGCGCCTGTGACGGCACACCACACAGCGACGGCAAACCAAGGGCACGCGCCAGGATCGCCACATGGCTGGTGGCGCCACCGCCGACGGTGACGAACCCCAACACTTTGCGCGTATCGAGGCCGGCGGTTTGCGAGGGGGTCAGTTGTTCGGCAATCACGATCGCACGATCCGGCAACGCCCAGGCGCTGTCCTCAATACCAAGGATCAACTTCAGCACTCGCTGGCCAACATCGGCCAAATCCGCTGCGCGCTCAGCCAGCAACGCATTGCCCAGGCCGAGAAATAGCTTGGCGGTGGCGGCCGTGGCGCTGTTCCAGGCAAAGGCAGCGCTCTTGCCTTCGCTAAGCAGGCGATGGGCTTGCTCCAACAGGGTCGGGTCTTCAAGCAGCTCCTGATGGGCGCGGAAGATTTCCGCCTGGGCGCTGCCAACCGCTTTGTCCTGCAACACTTGCAGCGCTTCGGTGGCTACCAGTAAGGCGCGGGTCAGTGCAGCGTGTTCAACGGATTCACCCGCGCCTTTTTCCTCGATGTGCAGCTCAGGTTCCGCCACTTGGAACACCTGGCCAAACGCGGAGCCAGGCGAGGCACACACGCCGCGCAACAAGGTTGCCGACGACTCGGGGGCTGGTGTTTCAACCGGCGCCGCAGACGCTGCAACGGTCTCACCGCAACCTTGCGCCAGCAGGGTTACCAACGCCTTGATGGCGGCGTCGGCGTCCTCTCCCGCCGCACTCACTTGCAAGGTATCGCCCTGCACGGTTTGCAACGCCATGATCGCCACCAATGACTTGGCGTTGGCGCTCTGGGTTTGTTTGTGCAGGTAAATGCTGGCGTTAAAACCTTTGGCCGTCTGGGCCAGCACGGCGGCCGGACGGGCGTGCAAACCGTTGGCATTGGGCAACGTCAGTGGTTTGGAGAACAGTGCATCGCCCTCCTCCTCACCCACGGTTTCAGGGGCCTCTGCGGGTGACACCTGTATCAGCGGCTGGCCCACTTCCACCGCGCCACTGCCCGGTGTCAGCCACACAAACGGCTCGCCGCTGACCACCAGCATCAAGGTCAGCAAGCTGCGCGCATTGAGCGCCACGTAGTCGGCATCGAACTCGATCAACGGCTGCCCGACCTCGACTCGCTGGCCTTCCTCGACCAAGCGGGTGAAGCCTTTGCCTGCCAGCTGCACCGTGTCCAGGCCGATATGCATCAGCACCTGCACACCGTTGTCGCCGGTGACGCTGACCGCATGCCCGGTGTCCTGGATATTGCTGATCACCCCGGTCAACGGCGCGCACAGGGTCTGCGAGGTGGGATCGATGCACAGGCCGTCGCCGATCATGCGGCTGGCGAACACCGGGTCAGGCACCTGGTCCAGCGCCAGCAGGACCCCGGACAAGGGCGCCAGCAGTTCCAGGGGTTGAGTTGTGGTCATGACTTCACCTGCTGTTTTGTTCTGTAAAAATCATAGGGCGAACGACGGTCCAGTGTGGGAGCTGGCTTGCTGTGGCGAGGGAGCTTGCTCCCGTTGACTACACAGCAGTCTCCGGCTCTTGGGGGCGCTTCGCCCCCCAGCGCAAGCAAGCTTGCTCGCCACAAAAGCCCGCTCCCACATTTGGGTCGCGTACACCCAAAGGTTTATTTCCACCAGTATTCGACTTGCACACCCACATTCGAGCCATGCCGCGCCGTGCCGTAGGCGCCGGTGTCGGACAACGCCGAGCCCGCCGCCAGTTCATTCGCCGCACGCTTGGCCGCTTCGTTCCAGGTTGCATAGGTGTAGTACAACCGCACTTCCGGCCGCGCCCAGAAATCCGGACCGTTGGGCGACCAAGTCGGGGCGAAGGTAAATTTGCTCAGCTTGCGTGTACCACCGGCAGCCTCGACTTGATCATGCCCAAGCTCGGTGACCAGTTTGAACTGTTCGCTGATGGCATACGCCGGGCGTACACCGATGGACATCCAGGTCTGGTCCTGGCTGCCTGGGCGAATATCCTTTTGATACACCGCCTCGACCTGCCCGCCGAAACGCGGCGTTACCTGCCAGTCGAAAAACTCCACGGCGCGGTAGCTTTTGCTGCTCTTGTCCAAGGCGGTATCGCCGGTATAGCCCAAACCAGTGCCGGGGCCTTCACCGTACTGCAAGGCGAATTTGTTCTTGCCGCCAAGAAACGGTTTTTGCACGTGTTGCGCGGTGATCGCCCAACCGCTGTTGGCCTCACGACCGCCGGCTTTTTCGATGTAGCTCAAGCCAAATTCCAGCTCACCGCCGGGGTTGGTCTTGAAGCCTGCCACGTTGAAATCGTGACGGGTGGCGTATTCCTTCTGGTACAGGTTGTCCTTGCGCGACAGCGCGTAGCTGTATTTGAGGTCGCCGATTTTGACGTCCTCGACACCGCCGCCCGTGGCGCTCTGGTTCCAGTAGTAGAAGTCGGAGATATGGATGTCATTACGCTTGTAGTAACGGCGCCCCGCCCACACCGAGCCGCCATTGAGGCTGGGCAGGTTGGACCACTGCGCATACATCTGCGGCATGCGCGCCGAGCCGTTGTCTTCACCCTGGAACTTCAGGCCGCGGTCGTATTTGTTGTACAGCGATGCCATGGCATCGACGCTCAGTACCGAACCGTCGTCGAGGGTCAGCAGGTCCTGGCGCAACTCGAGTTCGGCGTACTGCTCGCATTCGTTACCCAGGCGGTATTTGGATTGCGCCCCCGGCAGTTGGAAACATTGCTGTTTGCCACTGCCTGTTGAAGTCCCCGCACCGCTGCGCAAGTAGCCGGCAAACTCCAGGGCCTGAACGGCAAAAGGTGCGGTAAGACATGAAGCAATGAGGCCCAGCTTTATTGTTATTTTCATGAAGCACTCCGGTATTTTTATTATGTTTTTGGATGAAGCGCCCCCGCACTCCCATACGGGGGTTGCAGCGGGTCTCAGTCCTTGAGGTGCAGCACAAACGACTCATACGGACGCAACAGCAGCGTGCTCGCACGCACAGGGCAGTCGGGGTAGTTGCTGATCAGCAGGCGTTGCTCGGTCGCCGCGCTGATGACGCCTTCGGGTAGTTGGATTTCGCAGGGCTTGCCATAGAAGTTGTTCAGCACCAGCAAGCGCTCGCCCTGGCCTTCGCGCAGGTACGCCCAGACTTGCAAGTGGTCTTGCAGCAGTTGGCGATAAACGCCGCTCTGGATCAGCGGTTCGTGGCGGCGCAGGGCGATCAGTGCGCGGTAGTGATGCAGCACCGAATCGGGATCATCCAGCTGGCTTTCGACGTTGATCTGCGCCGCGTTGGCGGGAATGCCGATCCACGGTTCGCCACTGGTGAAACCGGCATTGGCTTGGCTGTTCCATTGCATCGGCGTGCGGCTGTTGTCACGGGACTTCTGCATGATCGCCGCCATGCTCGACGCTTCGGACTCACCGCCATCACGCTTGAGGCGGAAGATGTTCAGGGTCTCGACATCGCGGTACTGCTCAATCTTGTTGAAGCCCGGGTTGGTCATGCCCAGCTCTTCGCCCTGGTACACATAAGGCGTGCCCTGGAGAAAGTGCAGCGCAGTGGCGAGCATCTTGGCCGAGACCACGCGGTACTCGCCGTCGTTACCAAACCGCGAGACCACGCGTGGCTGGTCATGGTTACACCAGAACAGCGCGTTCCAGCCGCCACCGGCCTGCATGCCCAGTTGCCAGTCGGAGAAAATCTGCTTGAGTTGCAGGAAGTCGAAGTCGGCCTTCACCCACTTTTGCAGGTTCGGGTAATCGACTTTCAGGTGATGAAAGTTGAAGGTCATCGACAGCTCTTTGGACGCCGGATTCGAATAACGAATGCAGTGTTCAAGGCTGGTGGACGACATCTCGCCGACATTGATCAGCTCGTGCCCTTCGAAGACTTCGCGGTGCATTTGCTGCAGGTATTCATGCACGTTCGGGCCGTCGGTATAGAAGCGCCGGCCGTCGCTGTGGTCTTCGGGGAAATCGGCGGGTTTGGAGATCAGGTTGATCACGTCAAGGCGGAAACCACCTACGCCTTTGTCACGCCAGAAGCGCATCAACTTGAACACCTCGGCGCGCACCTTGGGGTTGTCCCAATTGAGGTCAGCCTGGGTGTGGTCGAACAGGTGCAGGAAGTACTGGCCGGTTTGCGCCTCATACTCCCAGGCCGAACCGCCGAACTTGGATTCCCAGTTGTTCGGCTGGTCACGCCAGATGTAGAAGTCGCGGTAAGGGTTGTCGAGGCTGCTGCGCGCCTGCTGGAACCACTCATGCTCGATGGAGGTGTGGTTAACCACGATGTCGAGCATCAGCTTGATACCGCGCTTGGCCGCTTCGCTGATCAGCAGGTCGCAGTCGGCCATGGTCCCGTAGCTGGGGTCGATGGCGTAGTAGTCGCTGATGTCGTAGCCGTTGTCGCGTTGCGGCGAGCGCAGGAACGGGGTGATCCACAGGCAATCCACGCCCAGCCACTTGAGGTAATCGAGCTTGTCCACGATGCCCAGCAGGTCACCGGTGGCGTTACCCGCGTGGCTGTGGAAGCTTTTAGGGTAGATCTGGTAAATCACCGAGCGTTGCCAGTCTTGCATGGTGGGTTCCTTCAATTAAATTGTGTACTGGCCGTACGGGCCTCATCGCGGGCAAGCCCGGCTCCCACAGGGGAACGCATTTCAAGTGTGGGAGCTGGCTTGCCTGCGATAGCGATTGATCAGGCGACCCGGTATCCAGGCCGAACAATTTTCATGCTCAACGCACAGGTCAGAACAAACGGCACGACCATCGCAATCACCATCCCGATCACAAAACTTGGGATGAACTGCGGAATGATCGAGATAAAGCCAGGCAAGCCACCCACGCCGATGGCCGAGGCGATCACCTTGTTCATCGACAGGAAGATGCTGCCCAGCGCAGAGCCCAGCAGCGCGGCATAGAACGGAAACTTGAAGCGCAGGTTCACGCCGAACATCGCCGGTTCCGTAATGCCGAAGTAAGCGGAAATCGCCGAGGTCGAGGCCATGCTTTTGTCCCGCGCGTTGCGGGTCATGTAGAACACGCCAAGTGCGGCGCTGCCCTGGGCCAGGTTGGACATCACGATCATCGGCCAGATAAAGGTCCCGCCCTGGGTGCTGATCAACTGCAGGTCGACGGCGAGGAACATGTGGTGCATGCCGGTGATCACCAGCGGCGCATACAACAGGCCGAAAATCGCCCCGCCAAGCATCGGCGCCAGGTCAAACAGGGTGACCACGCCTTCGGTAATCAGGATGCCGAGGTGACGGGTCACCGGGCCGATGATGGCCAGCGCCAGCACGCCGGTGACGACGATGGTGGTGATCGGCACCACGAGCAGTTGGATGGCATTTGGCACGCGTGCCCGCAGCCATTTCTCGATCACGCTCATCACATAGGCCGCCATCAGGATCGGCAGAATCTGCCCCTGATAACCCACCTTCTCAATCTTGAACCAACCGAAAATATCGAAGTACGGCAGGCTCTGGCCATCGAGCCCGGCCACGGCCTTGCCGTAGTTCCAGGCGTTGAGCAGATCCGGGTGCACCAGCATCAGGCCGAGCACGATGCCGAGGATTTCACTGCCGCCAAAGCGCTTGGCCGCCGACCAGCCCACCAGCGCCGGCAGGAACACAAACGAGGTGTTGGCCATCAGGTTGATCAGGCTCCACAGGCCATCCAGGTTGGGATACGCCTCCAGCAGCGTCTGGCCCTCGATGAACATGCCCTTGGCGCCCATCAGGTTGTTCACGCCCATCAGCAGGCCGGCGATGATCAGCGCGGGCAGGATCGGCATGAATACATCGGAAAATACCCGCACCAGACGCTGCATGGCGTTGGTCTTGTCGGCGCCCTTCTGCTTGACGTCGGCGATGGTGGCTGCGGCGAGCCCCGTCTGCTCACGCAGGGCGGCATAGACCTTTTCCACTTCGCCGGGGCCGATCACCACTTGGAACAGGCCGCCGGTGAAGAACGAGCCCTTGACCAGATCGACCTGGTTCAACGCACTGCTGTTGACCAGGCTCGGGTCCTTGAGCGCCAGGCGCAAGCGGGTCACGCAGTGGGCGGCTTGCTCAAGGTTGTCGCTGCCCCCGAGGTTCTCGAGAATCTCGCGGGCAGTATTCGAATAGTCGTGGCTCATGCTTGGTTTCCACTTTGGTTTTTTTATTTGAGGGCAGTCATTGGCAGCACGCCGTGGGCAAAAGTACTCGTATGTACGAGTTAAATCAATAACTCGTCTGTACGAGTTACATAAAGTTTATTTTTCTGAATTTGAAGTCAGAGATTTCCCTAATTCCACGCAGGTCCAATGGACAAAGCCCACCTCTGCCACTAAGGTTCCTGCCTTGAACGCGCCGATCACCTTCATCAAGCCGGGCACAGAGCCATCCCCATGAGCAAATACAACCAGATCTATACGGATCTGCTTGCCAGCATCACTACCGAACGCCTGCAACGCGGTACGCGCCTTCCCTCCGAAACCGAATTGATGGACGCCTACCAGGCCAGCCGTGGCACGGTGCGCCGCGCCATCGAGCAGTTGCAGGAGCGTGGGTTTGCGCAAAAAATTCACGGCAAGGGCACATTTGTGTTGTCGCCCAACCCCATTGAGTTCCAACTGGGCGGCATCGTCAGCTTCCACGAAACCCACGCCGACCTGGGCGATGACGTAAGCACCGAGGTGG
Organism: Pseudomonas sp. ChxA; assembly: GCF_030263855.1. Lineage (NCBI taxonomy): Bacteria > Pseudomonadati > Pseudomonadota > Gammaproteobacteria > Pseudomonadales > Pseudomonadaceae > Pseudomonas > Pseudomonas sp. ChxA. Next base: position 1,326,860 of record NZ_JARPMK010000001.1, on the reverse strand, counting down.
TCGATTTCAGCCAATTCCCACTGGAAGGCTCGCTGCTGCAGCACATCGAAGCCGAACCCGGCACGCTGATTACCCGCATCAAACGGGTACGGCGCATCGGCGGCAAACGGGTGATTCTCGACATCAACCACTTTGTGGCTGACCTGATCCCCGGCCTGGATCGCTCGATTGCCGAGCAGTCGATCTACGCGTTTATCGAACAGACCTTGCAACTGCAAATTGCCTACGCCCAACGCACCATCGAGGCGTTGCCGCGGGGCAAGGACGACCAGACACACCTCGACCTCGAAGGTCAGAGCCATGTGATCGTGGTGAGCAACCAGACGTTTTTGCAGGATGGGCGGCAGTTCGAGTACACCGAGTCGCGGCATACGTTGGATAAGTTTTACTTTTCGGATATTGCGCGGCGGTGAGATGCATACGCAGAGTGCTGGGGGATAAAAGGCCTGAGACTTGAAGCTGCCCTTTAATCGATGGTGTAACCTCGTCGCTGGTCGAAGTCCTGATATTTTTGGGAGATGGCAGGATCGTCGGAACGCCCCTCAACAGTGTCAGTCATCGCCAAGCCGTTGAGTCCCCTGACAGAATGAATAGCCGCTTCCCAGGCACCAGGTTCCAGCGGCGGCTCAATGAAACCTCTCAAGTAATCATCCAGGATGCCCTTGTCAGGAGTCTCGATCTCTTGACTCAGTGCAGAGAGATAGTCGGACTTATCAGTTCTGCTCCAGTTGATCGAAAACCCTGCGCGATGACAGAGGACTGAGTGAACCACCAGCATCGTTCGCCCGTTACCATCAAGGAACGGGTGGCCGTAAGCGAAAAAGCCCATCACCAAGCCAGGCGACTTTCTCAGCAAAACCTTACCCTGACCAAGGCGAAGTCCCTCTCCAACCGCTCTTTTGGCCTCGTGAGGCAGGCAAAAGCAGGTGCCCGCTTTTGAGATGGCCAAGTCAGGAGAGGTCGTCATCCTGTCGCTACCCGCCCAAGGGTAAAGGTCACCAAACAAAAGCCCGTGAACCTGAAGAAAATCGCGATACGTGATCGTTCTTTTATTAGCCAGGTAATCCATCGCATCTGCAAGGTTGGCGGTGAACAGATCATGCTCCAGTTGCTTGACAATATTGAGGTCCTTTTCACCTACAACATTCCTGAGGTAACCCCTCGTATCAAAATCCTTGAATGGATCAAACACGCTGCTTTTCCCTCAAGTAATTAGTCAGCAAATGAACCGCCTCAAGACCGGTCACTTTTTTCTCTTTCTTCAGCGCAATGACCAGGTTTTCGACGACATCGGTGCGGACATCGTCTCCGGCTAGCCGGGAAACACTTTCCGCCCACTCGTCCGCGTAAGTTCTGACATAAGCCACCTGACACGCATCCGCCAGGTCCATTACATATCGCCGCAAGCCAGACGTTGGAATGATCAACGCGCCCGTTTTCGGGTGGCGCCTAAAGGAGTTTTTTACCTTCCTGGGAGGTACAACTTCATTGACGTAAACCACCGAACGACCGCCCAGTGACAGCTTGCGACGAATTCGGCGGCGGCCTTTTACGCAGATTTTTGCGTCTTTTGACACAATCGAATGCCCGGCTCCGGACTTGGCAATCTGCACCGAAGCGCTGACGCCCAGTCGCTGAAACACCTCAACGGCCAGAGCTTCAAGATCAGCGGCGGGGGTGACAACGCCTGTATGCGGGTTACGAGAAGCCTTTGCGTATATACCGATTCCCATTCGGACGATCACGCCCTTGCGCATAAGCTCATCGAGCGCAACAGAAACCTGCGAATGCCCCCCCAGCGCCGCAACGTCAATGCGCAGGACTACGTTTCCCTGCATGCCACGGATTGCGGCCTGCATACGTTTTTCCAGCTTCATGTACAGGCCTCCGGCATCAACTCGCTCAAGTAATTTTAAAAGGTGCACTGCTACTCAAATCGATTATGGGCAAGAGCAGATTATTCTCCAACCCCTCCTTCTACTAAACGAAAAAATACAACTTCCCGGCGTAGGGCTGCTTTTTTGTTATCCGGCACTCATCTGCTACATCTCCCCTATTATTCTGGCGAAGCAGCTTGTAACGGTTGAGACACACAACGACCTGACAAACAGCTGCAGCCTGACGTAGGATCCCTTCGTGGCTATGGAACACCTTCCTTCTAACCTCCTATGACCTAGGGGTTTCGCTCTCCACACTGCGCCTGCTTCCTGCAGGCGTTTTTACATCAGTTGTAGAACGACGCAGCAGCTCATCCACGTCGGTGGCCTAAGGAGAATTCAAGTATGAATCAGGACCTGTTCCTACGCCGCCGTAGCAAAGTTTACATCCCGATAGGCACTGGCGGTGCCACACGCGCTCAGGTCGCGTCGGCTGTTCGGGAAGTCGCGGCGTTTCGATGCGTGCTGTCAGAGCCTCTGATTGAACAAATTGGCACGTTGTCAGCGACAGAGCTCAAGCGATGGCTGCGCGAAATTATCGGAGTTCTGCGACGGGCAACTGGCGCTCATGTACACCACAGGCCGTTTTACCCGGACTTTCCAGAGCAGGTTATGACAGCCTCAGAGGCACAGTTGTACCTTAACGCCGTCATACACTACCTCACGCTTTGGCGTTTACCCCCGACTGAACATGCTCGACCTGCAATGCTTGAAGGCAATTTCATATCCCGTGTAATCGAACCGGGAAGCATCTCTGAATTTGAGTCACTGCTCGAACCGCTGGTTTCTTCGCGCACCTCGCTTTCCGAAGAGGAAACTGCCGATGTCCTCTGGTTTATCCGAAAGTACAAAAGCGATACGTTCCGTCTGCTGCCTGAGGCCATTCCGTTCCGGGAGATCCGTGCACAGGTTGGCAGCGCACTAATCCTGCATGTAGCCGGCGACGCACGAGTGGATGCATTCCTGGAGCGAAACGTCGAAACGGCGACCGACGTGCTAAGACTCGCGGTTGCGCTGAATAGAGGAGACGTGTCACTGACGACAGCTTTGACACGCTTCAAAGCGATGAAGCGCTCGATCCGCCGCGTGCTATTGCGCCTCCTCAACCGCATACCCAACGCAGCAGAAGACGTGATGCGCCACGCTGAGCGATGGAAACGCCTTGCCGAAGTACTGCATCCGGGCGACTACGCCGATAAGTACCCAAGAGCGCTAGCCGCCATCACCGCAGCTCGCCGCAACGATGCGCCAGAGTCATTTGGATCACGTGTCGAAACATTGCTTGCACAGCGTCATATCGCCACGCTTACCCCCCTATTACAGAGCCGTCCTGGCGAGTTCGCACGACGGCTGGACGCGACACTGCGGCGCGCGGCAGAAACAGAGTCGGTTCTCGACGCGTTCGAGGCAGTTGCAACACAGGTGTCCTCTCCCCTCCTGCTGCAGTTGTTGGCCCAGGTACGTGCACCACGCCCCCTCCCCCTGCGAGCCTTCACGCCGAAAGGTTCGTTCGCCAAGGTTTATGGCATCAAGGATCGACGCGGATTTCTCACCCCCGACGTGCTGGAACGTACCGCCAGAATCTGCGAGGACGCCCTCGTAAAGCGCTTTGCATCGCTGCCGCCACTAGGCCGCTGCTTTATCGATCCAGCATTACGCGAATACAGGGTGCCGTTGGCGCAGCGTGCTTCTTCGAAGTCGCTACGTACGCTGGTACGGGGCAGTCGGTTGCCTATGCCTGACACTCGTTTCATTCGCCTGTTCCTGTGGTGGAAGAACGGCCTTGGACGCACGGACATCGACTTGTCCGCTGCTTTTTTCGACGCCAAATTCGTGTTCATGGAAACGGTCGCGTATTACAACTTGAGGGGGTACGGCGGCTATCACAGCGGTGACATCGTCGATGCACCCGATGGGGCTTCGGAGTTTATCGACCTCGACCTTGATGCTCTTGTCGAGAAGGGTATCCGGTATGTCGTTACGTCTATCAACTCATACACCGAGCAGCCGTACTGCGATCTTCCAGAATGCTTCGCTGGCTGGATGGCTCGCGCAGACACGGCTTCGGGTGAAGTCTTCGAGCCGCGCTCTGTATTCGACCGTATCGATATCGCGTCAAACACAAGGATCTGTCTGCCGTTTGTGATGGACTTGCAGGAACGGCGCATGATTTGGGCCGATTTGGGACTCACATCCTCTCCCTGGTGGAATAACGTCGAGAACAACCTCAGTGGAGTTTCGTTGATGCTACGGGCTCTGGTACATACACCCAGGCCGGATATGGAAACCCTGTTCGATTTACACGTTCGAGCACGGGGGGAACGCGTAACGTCACCGCAGAAGGCACAATCGGTGTTTGCACCGGACCAAGGGATAACACCGTTCGATACGGATTTGATTCGATCACAGTTTCTATAACCCCTGTGCCAGCCTTTTCCGCTCACCGAAACGAGAGGTCTTGCTTCGAAGCTTTCGGCCCAAAAAACAAAAATGCCAGTCAGCTTAACTGACTGGCATTGGCAACCCCCCTTACTGCGCTAGTACGAATCTAGCGCTGCACTCTGGTCAGTGCCCGAGTGCCCTATTACTCCCACTCAATGGTCGCCGGCGGCTTGCTCGACACGTCATACGTCACGCGCGAAATACCTTCGATTTCATTGATGATACGGCCGCTGACAGTCTCCAGCAGCTCGTACGGCAGGTGTGCCCAACGCGCGGTCATGAAGTCGATGGTCTCGACGGCACGCAGCGCAACAACCCAGGCGTAACGACGGCCATCACCGACAACACCCACAGACTTGACCGGCTGGAACACCACGAAGGCCTGGCTGACTTTGTGGTACCAGTCGGCTTTGCGCAGTTCTTCGATGAAGATGTGGTCGGCGCGACGCAGCAGGTCGGCGTATTCCTTCTTCACTTCACCCAGGATCCGCACGCCCAGGCCAGGGCCTGGGAATGGGTGGCGGTAGACCATGTCGTACGGCAGGCCGAGTTCCAGGCCCAGACGGCGGACTTCGTCCTTGAACAGTTCGCGCAGCGGTTCTACCAGCTTGAGGTTCATCTCTTCCGGCAAGCCACCCACGTTGTGGTGGGACTTGATCACGTGGGCCTTGCCGCTTTTGGCGCCGGCCGACTCGATCACGTCAGGGTAGATGGTGCCTTGGGCGAGGTACTTGATGTTGTCCAGTTTGTTGGACTGGGCATCGAATACGTCGATGAAGGTACGACCGATGATCTTGCGCTTTTTCTCTGGGTCGCTTTCGCCCGCCAGGTTGTTGAGGAACTGGTCCTCGGCGTTGGCGCGAATCACCTTGACGCCCATGTTCTCGGCGAACATGGCCATCACTTGCTCGCCTTCGTGCAGGCGCAGCAGGCCGTTGTCGACGAACACGCAGGTCAGCTGGTCGCCGATGGCTTTGTGCAGCAGCGCGGCAACCACGGAGGAGTCAACGCCGCCGGACAGGCCGAGCAGTACGTTGTCGGTGCCGACCTGGGCACGCACGTTGGCGATGGCGTCTTCAGCGATTTTCGACGGAGTCCACAGGGCTTCGCACTGGCAGATGTCGAGAATGAAGCGCGACAGGATGCGCCCGCCTTGCTTGGTGTGGGTCACTTCCGGGTGGAACTGCACGCCGTAGTAGCCGCGCTCGTCGTTGAACATGCCGGCGATCGGGCAGCTTGGAGTGCTGGCCAGGATGTGGAAGTCTTCCGGCATCTTGGTGACCTTGTCACCGTGGCTCATCCACACGTCGAGGCCGAACAGGCCGTCGGCGTCGATGTGGTCTTCGATGCCGTCCAGCAGGCGGCTCTTGCCGACCACGTCGACACGGGCATAACCGAATTCACGCAGTTCGGAACCTTCAACCTTGCCGCCCAGTTGCTCGGCCATGGTCTGCATGCCGTAGCAGATACCGAAGACGGGCACGCCCAGGTCGAATACGGCTTGTGGGCAACGCGGGCTGTTGGCTTCGTGCACGGACTCGGGGCCACCGGCAAGGATGACGCCTTTAGGTGCGAATTCGCGGATCGCTTCGTCGTCCATGTCGAACGGATGCAGTTCGCAGTACACGCCGATTTCACGCACGCGGCGGGCGATCAGCTGGGTGTACTGGGAACCGAAGTCGAGGATCAGGATGCGGTGGGCGTGAATGTCGAGGGCCATGAAGTCAGTCTCGTCTAATGAATCAGAAACAACTCGGGGCTGAAAGAACAGCCCCGGTTACTTAACGTTTTGCTGGAAGCCTCAACCTACGCGGTAGTTCGGCGCTTCCTTGGTGATCTGCACGTCGTGGACATGGGATTCAGCCATGCCGGCGCCGGTGATCCGCACGAACTCTGGCTTGGTGCGCATCTCTTCGATGTCGGCGCTGCCGGTGTAGCCCATCGAGGAACGCAGGCCGCCCATCAGTTGATGGATGATCGCGCTCAGGGTGCCTTTGTACGGCACACGGCCTTCGATGCCTTCCGGTACAAGCTTCTCGGCGCCTGCCGAGGAGTCCTGGAAGTAACGGTCGGAAGAGCCCTGCGCCTGGGACATGGCGCCCAGCGAACCCATGCCGCGGTAAGCCTTGTACGAACGGCCCTGGAACAGTTCGATCTCGCCCGGCGCTTCTTCGGTACCGGCAAACATCGAGCCCATCATCACGCAGGAAGCACCGGCAACGATGGCCTTGGACAGGTCACCGGAGAAACGGATGCCGCCGTCGGCGATCAACGGAACGCCAGTGCCTTCAAGGGCAGCAGCAACGTTGGCGATGGCGCTGATTTGCGGCACGCCTACACCGGCGACGATACGCGTGGTGCAGATGGAACCAGGGCCGATACCGACCTTGACCGCATCGGCGCCAGCTTCGGCCAGGGCCTTGGCGGCAGCGCCAGTGGCGATGTTGCCGCCGATCACTTGTACGTCAGGGAAATTCTGTTTGACCCAGCGCACGCGGTCGATCACGCCTTTGGAGTGACCGTGGGCCGTGTCGACCACCACCACGTCAACACCGGCAGCTACCAGGGCCGAAACGCGGTCACCGGTGTCTTTACCGGTGCCGACCGCAGCGCCGACGCGCAGACGACCTTGATCGTCCTTGCTGGCCAGCGGGTATGCCTTGGCTTTTTCGATGTCGTTGACGGTCATCATGCCTTTGAGGGCGAATTTGTCGTCGACGATCAACACGCGCTCGATGCGGTGCTTGTGCAGCAGTTCGCGCACGTCGTTCTTGTCGGCGCCTTCCTTGACCGTGACGAGGCGCTCTTTAGGCGTCATCACTTCACGGACGGTGACTTCAAGACGGTTCTCGAAACGCACGTCACGGGAAGTGACGATGCCGACCAGGTCGCCATCGTGCAGTACCGGAACGCCGGAGATGTTGTGCAGGCGGGTCAGGTCGAACAGATCACGCACGGTGGCGTCGGCTTCGATGGTGATTGGATCTTTCACCACACCGGCTTCGTAACGCTTGACCTTGCGCACTTCGGCAGCTTGCTGCTCGATGGTCATGTTCTTGTGGATGATGCCAATGCCGCCTTCCTGAGCCATGGCAATTGCCAAACGGGCTTCAGTGACGGTGTCCATGGCAGCGGAAACCAGAGGAATATTCAGCTCGATGCCACGGGTTAGGCGGGTCTTGAGACTGACTTCGTTAGGAAGCACCTCGGAATAACCGGGCACTAGGAGAATGTCGTCGAATGTCAGAGCTTCTTGGCTGATACGCAGCATCGCGGGGGCTCCCGAGCGGGAAAATGGAAGCGCGCCATTATATACATGCACCCTGTCGGGCTCAATGTAAAACTCTGACAAACTTGGTAATACTGATAGATGGATAAAACTCACGGCTTGATCGTTCCTACGCTCCGCGTGAGAATGCCTCGTTGGACGCTCCGCGTCCGGGGTCAGCGCAAGGCTTCAACCATTGCGCAATGGTGGCGCGGAGCGTCACGGGATGCATTCCCACGCGGGAGCGTGGGAACGATCGGATTAAAGCTCGACTTTGACCCAACTCATCTTCTGGTCCAGCCAGTCGGCAAATTCGTCGATAAAGCTCTGCTTGAACCCTGCCTCCGCCCAGTTATTGAAGATAAACCCCAGGTTGGAAAACCCGCATTCCTGCAGGAATAGAAACCCATTGATGTCATCTTCATGCCCACACAACGGGCAAGTGAAGTTGTCGGTGTGGCCGGGCATCCAGTCTTCGAGGCTTTCGAACAGTGCTTCGCCGACTTCTTTGAGGCATTCCGGGCAGCCGGCTTCTTCGAGAAAGCCCTTGGCGGGTGTGTAGATGCAGCGCTTGTAGATGATTTCCAGGCCATTGACCGGCTCATTGAACGGCAGCGCTTCGGGGTGCAGCACCACAGCGCGGGCGCCGTCAGCCAGGGCGTAGCCCATGCGGTTGCCGGTGCGCCCGCAGGTGGTCAGCTCTTCCTTGATGATGTTCTTGCGCACCAGCCAACGCACGATGGCCCGAGCGCGGGGTTCGTGGACGGGCAAGGTGGAGATTTTGGGGACAAGGATGCTTTGGGAGTTCATGGTGCTTGGGAGCCCTGCGGTGTGGCGACTGCCGCCATCGCGGGCAAGCCCGGCTCCCACATTTGGAATGCATTCACCTGTGGGAGCTCGCTTGCCTGCGATGAGGCCTTGAAGCCTGGCAGCTTAATCCCTGCCCCACACAGGTCAAGTACTCAAATACCGCCCAATCAATGCAATACCACTGGCCAGCACCAACCACGTCACCAAGCGCACAAAGGCTTCGCGGGACATGCGCAGCGTCAACCTGCGCCCACACCACAGCCCCAGGGCCATTGCCGGCAACAGGCACAGTGCCAACAACAGTAACGGCAAGTCCGCATACACCCCGGCGAACAGAAACAGGCTCAGGCGCACCACCGTACTGCAACTGATCAACGCACTTTGCGTGGCCCGCGCCGCGTCCTTGGGCAAACGGCTGTTGAGGTAGATCGCGTACAAAAAGCCGCCACTGCCGAACAAAGCGCCGAACAGCCCGCCGACGGTGCCCATGGGAATCGACCAACTTTTGGAAAGTTGAGCGGGACGCGCCTTCACCGACAAGCTGTAGATCGCATAGGCGCTGATAAACACCCCCATCAGCAGCAGCAACAGATCCGAATGCAGGTTGAGCAGAAAGATCACGCCTAGCGTGCAACCGATGGCCATGCACGGCAGCAACCGCAGCAGCTCGGGCTTGTTCACCTCTCGCCGCGATTGCAGCAGATTGCCAAAGGCCGCGACAAAATCCAGCAGCACCAGCAGCGGGATAATCTTCGACAGCGGCATAAACACAATCAGGATCGGCCCCGCCACCAACGCCGTGCCAAAACCTGCGATGCCGAAGACGATGTAGGCCAGCACCACACCCAGGCCGATGACCAGCCAATCGACACCACTGAACGACCACTGGCTCATCAGCTCAACCGGGCTCATGTCGTATTCCTTGAAAGAGATAGTCATCACTTTAGCCATCGCCGAGCGTTGCGACTAATATCTTCAAAGCCCTCTACTCATCTCGAAAAGGCATGACGCGTGATATCCACTCGCCAACTGCGCTACTTCGTCGAAATTGCCGACAGCGGCAGCTTCAGCGCCGCCGCCGAGCGTTTGTTCGTGGCGCAATCGGCCCTGAGCCGACAGATCAAGGAGCTGGAAACCCAGCTGCAAACCCCTCTGTTTGAACGCACCGCGCGCCAACCCCGGCTGACGGCGGCGGGCGAAGCCTTTTACCCAAGGGCGCGCAACCTGCTGAACGAGCTGCTCAAGGCCAGCGAGATGGCCACCCAGGTTGGCAAGGGCCAGCTTGGCACCCTGCGCCTGAGCCATTCGAGCACCGTGCCGATGAGCGGGCCATTGCTGCACGGCATCAGTACCTGGCTGCAGCGTTGCCCCGGCGTGACGATGGATATCGTCAAGCTGTCTTCCGAAGCGCAGCTTGAAGAAATTGCCGACGGACGCCTGGACGTAGGCCTTTTACGTTTGCCGGTGCTGCGCCAGCGTGAAGGCGTGCGCGTGGTGCCTTTATATAGCGAACAACTGGTGTTGGCGGTGCCGCCCAATCACCCTCTGGCACGCAGTGATACAGCCGTCGAGCTGGCACAGCTCAAGGACGAAGCGTTTATTTCAATCCCTCATCCCCAGCGGGGTGGCCTGAGTTATCTGTCAGCTGAACTGTGCATGCGCGCCGGATTTTTCCCCAAGGCCGCGCGGGTGATGTCGCGCAAAACCACGCAGTTGCAACTGATTCAGGCCGGCTTCGGAATTGCCTTGTTACCAAAATCCATGCAAGAAATTGCCCCCGCCAACCTGCACTTTTTGTCCCTGGCGGACCCGGACTGCTTGAGTACCGTGGCCCTTGCCTGCGCGCAGGCGCCGAGCGCACTGGTGGAGCAATTCTGCCAAACCTTACGCGAATGCCTATAAACTGCCGCCATGATTAAAGATCCTTTTGCCCGTTTGGGCCTGGACCGCGAAGTCCTGACTGTCAGCCAGCTCAACGGCCGCGCGCGGGTGTTGCTGGAAGACGTGTTCACCAATATCTGGGTCGAAGGCGAGATCTCCAACCTTGCCCGCCCGGCTTCCGGCCATGTGTATTTCACCCTCAAGGACAGCGGCGCCCAAGTGCGTTGCGCGCTGTTTCGCAACAATGCCGCACGTGTACGCCAGGCGTTGAAGGACGGCTTGGCGGTGAAGGTGCGCGGCAAGGTCTCGCTGTTCGAAGGCCGTGGCGACTACCAGTTGATCCTCGATACCGTGGAGCCTGCTGGCGATGGCGCGCTGCGTTTGGCCTTTGACGCGTTGAAGGAAAAGCTCAGCGCCGAAGGCCTGTTCAGTGCCGAGCGCAAGGTGCCGCTGCCGGCGCACCCAAGGCGCATTGGGATTATCAGCTCGCCGACGGGCGCAGTGATTCGCGACATCATCAGCGTGTTCCGCCGTCGTGCACCGAACGTTGAACTGACACTGATTCCCACCGCCGTACAAGGCCGCGAAGCCATTCCACAAATTGTGCGCGCACTGAAACTGGCCGACGCGCGTGGCTTCGATGCGTTGATCCTGGCCCGTGGCGGCGGTTCGCTGGAAGACCTCTGGTGCTTCAACGAAGAAGCCGTAGCCCGTGCGGTAGATGCTTGCGTAACACCCATCGTCAGCGCCGTCGGCCATGAAACCGACGTGTCGATCTGCGACTTTGTGGCGGACGTACGCGCGCCTACGCCCTCCGCCGCCGCTGAATTGCTCGCGCCGGACGCCAGCCACCTGGTGCGCCAGGTCGAAAACCTGCACCGCCGCCTGGTGATGCTGATGCGCAACCGCCTGAGCCACGACCGCCTGCGCCTTGAGGGCATGGCCCGCCGCCTGCGCCACCCTGGCGAACGTCTGCGCCAGCAAGCTCAACGCCTGGATGACCTGGACATGCGCCTGCGTCGCGCTTTCGAGCGCAGCCTTAACACCCGTCGCGAACGCTTGATCCGCCTGGAAACCCGCCTCGCCGGCCAACACCCCGGCCGCCAGTTGGCCTTGTTGCGCCAACGCCTGAATAGCCTTGCCGAACGCCTGCCCCGCGCCATGCGCGAAGGCCTCAAGGCGCGCCGCCTACAGTTGCAAAGCCAGGTGCAGACGCTGCAGGTGGTCAGCCCGCTTGCGACCCTGGGCCGTGGCTACAGCATCCTGCTGGACGAGCGTGGCCAGGCGATCCGCAACGCCGCGCAAACCCACACCGGCCAGCGCCTGACCGCACGCCTGGGTGAGGGTCAATTGCAGGTACGGGTGGAAGACAACCACCTCACGCCCGTCACCCTTTCGCTACTGGATTGATTGATGCCACGTTTATTTAGCTTGCTGATGCTGTTGTGCCTGTCCATTAACGCGCAGGCCGACAGCTATATCACCCGGATGCTGAACAAACCGGTGCCGGGTGGCGTTGCGGTGGTTGACCTGGGCGCCTCGCCTGCTGCCCCGAAAGCCACCTACCAGGGCAAACCGGTATTGGTGGTGAAGGAACAGGACACTTGGCTGGCGATTGTCGGCATTCCATTGACCGTCAAACCGGGCAACGAACGCATCAGCAGTGGCGGCCAAACCTTGCCGTTTGTCGTCGGCTACAAGAAGTACCCCGAACAACGCATCACCCTGAAGAACAAACGCCAAGTCAACCCGAACCCTGCGGACGTCAAACGCATCGAAAGCGAGATCCCCTTACAACTGGGCGCCTATCGCATCTTCAGCCCCAACACACCGAGCAACCTGCTGCTGGACAAACCCGTCAATGGCCCGCTCTCCAGCAAGTTCGGCGTACGCCGTTTTTTCAATGGAGAAGAACGCAACCCCCACGCTGGGCTTGATTTCGCAGTACCCACCGGCACACCGATCAAGTCGCCGGCTGCCGGCAAAGTCATTCTCACCGGCAACTACTTCTTCAATGGCAATACCGTATTCGTTGATCACGGCCAGGGCTTTATCAGCATGTTCTGCCATTTGTCGAAGATCGATGTGAAGACCGGCCAAGCGCTGGCACGCGGTGACGTGGTCGGCAAGGTTGGCTCAACCGGGCGAGCGACCGGGCCTCACCTGCACTGGAACATCAGCCTCAACGAAGCACGGGTCGACCCGGCGATCTTTATCGGTGCGTTCCAGCCCTGATATTAATATTGAATCTACTGGCCTCATCGCGGGCAAGCCCGGTTCCCACAGGTAAACGAGAATCCCTGTGGGAGCCGGGCTTGCCCGCGATGGCGTCAGGTCTGCCAGCACAATTGCGCGCCCGAGAGAGGCTGCGCAATTAAAAGCAACGCGAACTTCGATAAGCGCCATAAAATCTCGCTCCATCGCCAGTTGGGAGAACTTATCTCAATTTTTCCCGACTGCTTGCCATCTTTCACCCCTGCGGTTAGGGTTGAGCTTATGAAAACCTCTCACACCCTCATTCAGCTCCGCCAGCACCGCAGCCTGTGCCTCGTCAGCGCACGACTGCCAGGCTGAATCGATCTGCCTCGTCCCAAGTTTCGTCCCCAATAACAGTTTTACGGCAGGCCGCCTTTTCTCGGCCCCTACTACAAAGGATTTCCCGATGAGCATGCTCAAAGACCCGTCTTCGAAGTACCGCGCGTTCCCGACCATCGATATCCCGGACCGCACCTGGCCGTCGAAGACCATCACCGAAGCGCCGATCTGGTGCAGCTCCGACCTGCGTGATGGCAACCAGTCGCTGATCGAGCCGATGGACGCCGCGAAAAAGCTGCGTTTCTGGAAGACCCTGGTGTCTGTAGGCGTGAAGGAAATCGAAGCCTCGTTCCCAGCCGCGTCGCAAACCGACTTCGACTTCGTGCGCACCTTGATCGAAGACAACCACATCCCCGAGGACACCACCATCCAGGTGCTGACCCAGGGCCGTGAAGACCTGATCGCACGTACTTTCGAATCCCTGCGCGGTGCCAAAAAGGCCATCGTGCACCTGTACAACGCCACGTCGCCGTCGTTCCGCCGCATCGTGTTCAACCAGGACAAAGACGGCATCAAGGCCATCGCGGTCAACGCGGCCAAGCTGTTCGTCAAATACGCTGCCCAGCAGCCGGAAACCCAGTGGACCTTCGAGTACTCCCCGGAGACCTTCAGCGCCACGGAGCTGGAGTTCGCCAAGGAAGTCTGTGACGCGGTGATCGAGGTGTGGAACCCGACGCCTGAGCACAAGATGATCCTCAACCTGCCAGCCACGGTTGAATGCGCGACACCTAACATCTATGCCGACCAGATCGAGTGGTTCGGCCGCCACATCAACCGTCGTGACAGCGTGATCATCAGCCTGCACACCCACAACGACCGTGGCACTGGCGTGGCTGCCACCGAGCTGGGCCTGATGGCCGGCGCCGACCGTGTCGAAGGCTGCCTGTTCGGCAACGGCGAGCGTACCGGTAACGTCGATCTCGTGACCGTTGCCTTGAACATGTACACCCAAGGCCTCGACCCTCAGCTGGACTTCTCCGACATCGACGGCGTGCGCAAAGTCGTCGAGGAATGCAACCAGATCCAGGTTCACCCACGTCACCCCTACGTCGGCGACCTGGTGCACACCGCGTTCTCCGGCTCCCACCAGGATGCGATCCGCAAAGGCTTTACCCAGCAGAAAGCCGACGCGCTGTGGGAAGTGCCGTACCTGCCGATCGACCCGGCGGATATCGGCCGCAGCTACGAGGCGGTGATCCGCGTGAACAGCCAGTCGGGCAAAGGCGGCATCGCCTACCTGCTGGAGCAGGAATACGACATCAGCTTGCCACGCCGCATGCAGATCGAGTTCAGCCAAGTGGTACAGGCCGAAACCGACCGCGTGGGCCTGGAGATGACGGCACCACAGATCTACGCCTTGTTGCAGCGTGAATACCTGCAAGCCAACACGCCTTACGCGCTGGTCAGCCATCGCCTGCAGGAAGAAAACGGTAATAGCACCGTGGAAGTGGAAGTCTCGGGCAAGGGCCAGGGCGAAACCAACCTGCGCTGGAACGGCAAGGGTTACGGCACTTTGGAAGCGCTGGTTGCCGCGCTGCCGATCAAGGTTGAGATCATGGACTACAACGAACACGCGATCGGCGCCGGCACCAATGCCAAGGCGGCGGCCTACATCGAGTTGCGTGTGAACGGCGAACGCCCGGTGCATGGTGTGGGGATCGATGAAAACATCACCACGGCGAGCTTCAAGGCGGTGTTCAGTGCGCTGAACCGCTCGTTGAGTCAGTTGGAAGCGAAGGCGGCGTAAGCACTGTCGCGGTAATGCAAAAGGCCCCTGGGTGAGAATCCAGGGGCCTGATCGTTCCCACGCTCTGCGTGGGAATGCCTGCGGTGACGCTCTGCGTCACAATTCTGAAAGCGGACGCAGAGCGTCCGGGGCTGCATTCCCACGCGGAGCGTGGGAACGATCTGTAGGGCCCCATCGCGGGCAAGCCCGGCTCCCACATTGGAATGCATTCACCTGTGGGAGCGGGCTTGCCCGCGATAGCGGTCTGTCAGACAAACTGAAACCTATCGGCATCCAGATTCGCTGGAAATTTTTCGCGATACATCGCCAGCTCTGCCGCATTCAGGCACACCTGAAACACCCCGTCCGCCTCCCCCGCACTGAGCAAGGTCTCACCCTGGAAATCCAGCACCTGGCTGTCTCCGGTGTAGGCAAAGCCTTTGCCATCCGTACCGACGCGATTGACTGCCGCCACGTAACACAGGTTCTCGATAGCCCGCGCCGGTAGCAGGCGGTTCCAGTGCTGACGCCGCGCACCCGGCCAGTTCGCGGTGTACAGCAGCAGGTCGGTGTCTTGGGCATCACGGCTCCACACCGGAAAGCGCAGGTCGTAGCAAATCAATGGGCGTATGCGCCAACCCTTCAACTCGAACTGCACCTGACGCTCGCCGGGCGTGTAGTGATCGTGCTCGCCCGCCATACGGAACAGGTGACGCTTGTCGTAGTGCAACACCTCACCGTCCGGGCGCGCCCACAGCAGGCGGTTCCGGTGGCTGCCGTCGGCTGCCTGGATGATCACGCTACCGGTGATCACCGCGTTGTACTTGGCCGCCTGGGTTTGCAACCAGTGATGAGTCGGGCCACGTTCAGGCTCGGCGAGGGTTTTCGACTCCATGGAGAAGCCGGTGGTAAACATCTCCGGTAACACGATCAGGTCGGCGCCTTTGGCCTGCTCCAGCAACAGCTCGAAATGTTCAAGGTTGGCCTGGCGGTCATGCCACGCCAGGCTGGTCTGGACCAAGGCGATATTCAGGTCGGGTAATGCAGTCAAATCACGCATAGTTTCTCCGCCGCTTGTTGCAGCGTCTCCTCGCGTTTGGCAAAGCACAGGCGCACCAGGCGCTGGCCTTGCGGCGGGCTCTGATAGAACACCGAGACAGGGATCGTCGCCACGCCATGTTCGCGGGTCATCCACAGTGACATGGCGACGTCATCCAGGTCCGGGCGAATCTGTGAGTAATCCACCAGTTGGAAGTAAGTGCCGGCCACCCGGGTAAAGCTGAAGCGTGACGGCGCCAGCAGGTCGCAGAACAGGTCGCGCTTAGCCTGGTAAAAGGCCGGCAGCTCTTCGACGTGTTCCGGGTGTTCGGCCATGAAGTCAGCCAAAGCGTACTGCAAAGGGGTCACACCGCAAAAGTTGACATATTGATGCACCTTGCGCAGCTCAGCGGTCAGGGCCGGTGGTGCGACCACGTAGCCGGTTTTCCAGCCAGTGACGTGGTAGGTCTTGCCGAAGGAGCTGACCACGAATGCACGCTGATACAACTCTGCATGGGCCAGCACGCTGACATGGGGCACGCCATCGAACACCAAGTGTTCGTAGACCTCATCGCTGACCAGGTAGATATCGCGGTCGCGGATCAGTTCAGCCAATTGGTCCAGTTCGGCACGGCTGATCAGCGCGCCGGTGGGGTTGTGTGGCGAATTGAGGATGATCATGCGCGTACGCGGTGAGAGCGCGGCCTTGATCTTGTCGAAGTCGAGCGCAAAGCCTTGCAGGCTCAGTTGCACATGCACGCAGCGGCCACCGGCCAGCTCGACCGACGGCTCGTAGCTGTCGTAGCAGGGATCGAACACGATGACTTCATCGCCGTTGTGAACCACGGCTTGAATCGCGCAGAAAATCGCCTCGGTTGCGCCCGGGGTGATGGTCACTTCGCTGTCAGTGTTAACGGTGGCGCCATAGCTGCGGGCGATCTTGGCCGCCACTTGCTGACGCAGTACCGGCAGGCCGGTCATGGGTGCGTATTGGTTATGGCCGAGGGCGATGTGCTTGCCCACCGCATCAAGCAAGCCCTGAGGGCCGTTGAAATCGGGAAAGCCCTGGGACAGGTTGAACGCCCCGGTTTCGGCAGCGAGTTGCGACATGGTGGTGAAAATGGTGGTGCCGACATTCGGCAGCTTACTGGTGATCATGGAAGCCCCCTTCGGGTGAGCTGCAAGTTTTAAGCTGCAAGCTACAAGCAGGTCAAGCGACAAACTAACGCGCACAAAAAAGGGCTCCAAAGGAGCCCTCTCTTGCAGCGTGTCGCTTACAACTTGAAGCGGCGCTTATTTCTTGTCGCGGCGCTTCTTGTCGGCTTTTTTGTGGTGAGTCATCAAACGACGCTTCTTGTTCACCTGACGGTCAGTCAGTGTGTTCTTGTTGCCTTCGTATGGGTTCTCGCCACCCTTGAACTCGATACGGATCGGCGTACCGACCAGTTTCAGGACACGGCGGTAGGTGTTTTCCAGGTAACGCACATAGGACTTGGGCACCTTCTCGATCTGGTTACCGTGGATCACGATAATCGGCGGGTTGGCACCACCCAAGTGGGCGTAACGCAGTTTGATCCGGCGGTTGTTGACCATCGGCGGCGCATGCTCACCGACCGCATCTTCGAGGATCTGGGTCAGGCGGTTGGTCGGCCAGCGGGTCACCGCAGACTTGAACGAGTTCTGTACGGACGCGTAGAGGTTGCCCACGCCGGTGCCGTGCAGTGCCGAGATAAAGTGGATGTCGGCGAACTCAACGAAGAACAGGCGACGCTGCAGCTCGATCTTGACGAAATCGCGCTCGCTCGGCGTCATGCCGTCCCACTTGTTGATCGCGATTACGAGGGCACGACCGGCTTCCAGGGCAAAGCCCAGCAAGTTGAGGTCGTGGTCCACCACGCCTTCGCGGGCGTCCATCACGAAGATCACTACGTTGGCGTCTTTGATCGCTTGCAGGGTTTTGACCACCGAGAACTTTTCAACTTCCTCGTGGATCTTGCCGCGCTTGCGCACACCGGCGGTGTCGATCAGCGTGTACTTCTCGTCGTTACGCTCGAACGGGATGTAGATACTGTCGCGGGTAGTACCCGGCTGGTCATACACGATGACCCGGTCTTCACCGAGCATGCGGTTAACCAGCGTCGACTTGCCGACGTTGGGACGGCCGATGATGGCGATCTTGATACCGTCTTTTTCGCTCGGGCCAGGAATGCGCTTGGCTTCCTCACCTTCGGCAACGATCTCTTCCTCGCCCTCTTCTTCCTCTTCGTCATCCTTGGGGAAGTCGCGCAGGGCGATTTCCAGCATCTGGGTGATGCCGCGACCGTGGGCACCGGCGACCGGGATCGCATCGCCCAGGCCCATCGGGCTGAATTCGGCACGGGCCGCCTCAGGATCGATGTTGTCGATCTTGTTGGCAACCAGATAGGAACGCTTGTTGCGCTTGCGCAGGTGCTCGCCAATCATCTGGTCGGCAGCGGTGTAGCCCGCGCGGGCGTCCACCAGGAACAACACGACATCGGCTTCTTCGATAGCGAGCAGCGACTGCTCGGCCATCTTTTCGTCCATGCCATGCTCGTCACCGGAGATACCACCGGTGTCGACAATAATGTAGGAGCGCCCTTGCCACTTTGCCTCACCGTATTGGCGATCACGGGTCAGACCGGACAAGTCGCCAACGATGGCGTCACGAGTCCTGGTCAGGCGGTTGAACAAGGTGGACTTGCCGACGTTAGGTCGGCCCACCAGGGCGATTACGGGAACCATGCGGCTCTCCACTTCGTTATTTCAGAAAATACAAAAGCCGCTGCAAGGCAGCGGCTGGTGCTCGGGGCAGCATAGTCAAATGCCGCATGCCCCGCCGAAGCGGGGCCGCCTGGGTTTTACCCCAAGCATAGTTGCTTACTTGATGGTCAGGGCTTCCAGCTTGCCGCTGTTGCCAAACACGTAAAGCATGTTACCCACAACCAGCGGACGCGCACGCAGACCGTCGCTGTCGATACGCTCGCGGCCGACAAATCGACCGTCTACCTGACTCAGCAGGTGCAGGTAACCTTCGAAGTCACCTACCGCTACGTAGCTGGAGAACACTTCTGGTGCCGACAATTGACGGCGGGCCAGGGAGTCGTTGCTCCACAGTGCAGTGGTGGAACGCTCGTCGACACTTTCAACGGTGCCGGAAGCGAGGCTTACGTAGACGCTGCCAAACCCTTGGGCGACACCGGCGTAGCTGGAAGCATCACGCTGCCAGTTGATGCGGCCGCTTTGCAGGTCCAGTGCCGCAACACGGCCCTGGTAGGTGGCCACGTAAATGGTTTCACCCGACAGCAGCAGGCCGCCGTCAATGTCCACTACGCGGTCCAGTTCGGAGCGACCTTGCGGGATGGCCACACGGGTTTCCCAGGCCGGCACGCCGTTCTGGGTATCCAGGGCGACCACTTTACCGGTCGACAGGCCAGCAACGGCCAGGTTGTTGGTCACAATCGGACCACTGGTACCGCGCAGGGTCAACACCGCCGGGGTGCTGTCGTACAACCAGCGCTGGTTGCCGGTAGCGGCATCCAGACCGATTACACGGTCATCCTGGGTCTGCACTACGACCACGTCGCCGTTGGTAGCTGGCGCTGCGAGCACTTCGCTGGTCACGCGAGCGCGCCATTTCTCTTCACCCGTTGCCGAGTCCAGAGCCACTACGTCGCCTTTGAGCGTACCGACCAGCACCATGCCGTAGCCGACGCCTACACCACCGGAAACCGGCAGTTCGAGGTCTTTCTTCCACTTCACGTCGCCATTCATGCGATCCATGGCCATGACTACGCCAGTGGAGTCAGTGGCGACAATGTTGTCGCCGTCGATCGCCGGCTGCAGCAGGTTGTACAGGTCGCCCTGGCCATCACCGACGGAGCGGCTCCACTGCTTTTGCAGGACCACTTCTTCCTTGAAGCTGGTCAGCTCGGCAGGAGGCAGTTCTTTTTTACTGTTGCTGCTGCAACCCGCGGCCAGAACGGCCAGAGCCAGCAATGCTGCATGTTTCCAACGGATCACGTCACGCATCCCCTTTGGCCAAGTCGTCCAGCTTGATTTGTAAGCCACCGACCGCCGCTTCATCAGACAGCGCCGCCTTGGCTTTTTGGTACGCAGCATGGGCTTCGTCGGTACGACCCAATTGGACCAACAGGTCGCCCTTGAGCTCTTCACGAGTGGCCACAAATGCTTTGTCAGCATCGCCGTCGAGCAGTTTGAGTGCTTCGTCAGCCTTGTTCTGTGCCGCCAATACCTGAGCCAGGCGCTGACGTGCGATTTCACCCAGGGTCGGGTTGGTCGGCTTGTCGGCGATAGCCTTCAGCTCGGTGGCGGCGTCATCCAGCTTGCCGGTGTCGACCGCCACTTTCGCGACGAACAGGCTGCCGTACTGGGCGTAGGTGCTACCGCCAAATTCGTTTTTCAGCTTGCCGGCCAGGTCCGCCACTTGGGCTGGATCGGGCTTACCGTCCGGCGTCAGCGTGGTTTCCAGCAATTGCTGGTAGAGGATCGAGGCGCCTTGGGACTGGTTGGCCTGATATTTGTGCCAGGCTTGCCAGCCAAACACCACCACTAAAGCCAGCAGACCGCCAGTAACCAGGGGCTTGCCGTTACGCTGCCACCAGTCCTTGAACTCGGCCATTTGCTCATCATCAGTACTCGACACCCCAATACTCCTTAATCGCTAAATTCGGCTGTTCGACAGCTTCAACCCTGCACGACGCAGGTGGCCAAGTGCGCGGCGAGCGCATCAAAGGCAATGTTCTGTTGCTCGCCCTGGCCACGCAGGGGTTTGAAACCTATCACTTGCTGGGCGAGCTCGTCATCGCCGAGGATCAGCGCATACAGCGCACCGCTCTTGTCGGCCTTCTTGAACTGGCTCTTGAAGCTGCCGGCGCCGGCATTGATCTGCAGGCGCAGGTTCGGCAGTTGGTCGCGCACTTTTTCGCTCAGGGCCAAAGCTGCCAGTTCGGCAGCTTCGCCAAAGGCGCAAAGGTACACGTCCACCTGACGGGAGATTTCTTCCGGGATCTGCTCCAGGGTTTCCAGCAGCAGGATCAGCCGCTCGATGCCCATGGCGAAACCTACGCCCGTGGTCGGCTTGCCGCCCATTTGCTCAACCAGGCCGTCGTAGCGACCACCGGCACACACGGTGCCCTGGGCGCCGAGTTTGTCGGTGACCCACTCGAACACGGTCTTGCTGTAGTAGTCGAGACCACGCACCAGCTTGGGGTTGAGCACGTAGGGAATACCGGCCGCATCCAGGCGAGCCTTGAGGCCCTCAAAATGCGCGCGCGACTCGTCATCCAGGTAGTCGGCCATTTTCGGGGCGTCGACCAGTACGGCCTGGGTGTCGGCGTTCTTGGTATCCAGAACACGCAGCGGGTTGGTTTTCAGACGGCGCTGGCTGTCTTCGTCCAGCTTGTCCAGGCGCGCAGACAGGAATTCCACCAGGGCTTCACGGTAGCGCCCACGGGACTCGCTGGTGCCCAGGCTGTTAAGTTCAAGCTTGACCGCATCGCGAATACCCAGCATGCCCCACAGGCGCCAGGTCAGCACGATCAGCTCGGCGTCGATGTCCGGACCATCGAGGTTGAACACCTCAAGGCCAATCTGGTGGAACTGGCGATAACGGCCTTTCTGCGGACGCTCGTGACGGAACATCGGCCCGATGTACCACAATTTCTGCGGCTGACCACCACCGGTCAGGCCATGCTCAAGCACGGCCCGCACGCACGCAGCAGTGCCTTCCGGACGCAAGGTCAGGGAGTCGCCGTTGCGGTCTTCAAAGGTGTACATCTCTTTTTCGACGATGTCGGTCACTTCACCGATGGAGCGCTTGAACAGCTCGGTGAACTCGACGATCGGCATGCGGATCTGTTTGTAACCGTAGTTATCCAACAGGCGCGCGACCGTGCTCTCGAAGTAGCGCCACAGTGGCGTCTGCTCCGGCAGGATGTCGTTCATGCCACGAATGGCTTGCAGAGACTTGCTCACATCTAATCCTTAAATTCGTTCTTAGCCGCGCGCGATCAGCGCTGCGTCAGCCGCAACCTTTTCAGCTGCTTTCTCGCGGATCAGCTTTTCCAGATGATCCACGAGATTCTCATTCGTCAGTTTCTGCGACGGCTTGCCGTCGATGTAAATCAGGTTCGGTGTACCGCCAGTCAGGCCCACATGGGCTTCCTTGGCTTCACCCGGCCCATTGACCACACACCCGATCACCGCCACATCCAGCGGCACCAGCAGGTCTTCGAGGCGCAACTCCAGGTCGTTCATGGTTTTCACCACGTCGAAGTTCTGCCGCGAGCAGCTCGGGCAGGCAATGAAGTTGATGCCACGGGAACGCAAACGCAGGGATTTGAGAATGTCGTAGCCGACTTTCACTTCCTCTACGGGGTCTGCCGCCAGGGAGATGCGGATAGTATCGCCAATCCCTTCGGCGAGCAGCATACCGAGACCCACCGCAGATTTCACTGTGCCTGAGCGCAAACCGCCCGCTTCAGTGATACCCAGGTGCAACGGCTGCACGATTTCCTTGGCCAACAGGCGGTAGGCTTCTACCGCCATGAACACGTCGGAGGCCTTTACGCTGACCTTGAAGTCCTGGAAATTCAGGCGTTCAAGGTGCTCGACGTGGCGCAATGCCGACTCAACCAGCGCGGCTGGGGTCGGTTCGCCGTACTTTTTCTGCAGGTCTTTTTCCAGCGAACCGGCGTTGACGCCGATGCGTATGGGAATCCCACGGTCACGGGCCGCGTCCACCACGGCGCGCACACGGTCTTCGCGACCGATGTTGCCTGGGTTGATGCGCAGGCAGTCCACACCCAGCTCGGCCACACGCAGAGCGATTTTGTAGTCGAAGTGAATGTCGGCGACCAACGGCACCTTGACCAGTTGCTTGATGCGGCCAAAGGCTTCAGCAGCGTCCATGTCCGGCACGGAAACCCGCACGATGTCTACGCCGGCCGCTTCCAGACGGTTGATCTGGGCGACGGTGGCGGCAACATCATTGGTGTCGCTGTTGGTCATGCTCTGCACCGCGATAGGGGCATCGCCACCTACCGGCACCGAGCCGACCCAGATCTTGCGCGATACGCGACGTTTGATTGGAGATTCGCCGTGCATGACTATTGTCCCAACTTGAGGCGAGCGGTCTCGCCACTGGTGAACGGCGCCACGTCCACAGGCTGGCCGTTATAGGCCACTTGCGCGCCACGGGCAAAGCCCAGACGCAGCGTCAAAGGAGGCTTGCCGCCTTGGTCAAGTGTATCTCCCTTACGCTTCAGACCGCTAAACAGCACTTTGCCATTGCCATCGGTGACTTGCGTCCAGCAGTCAGCGATGAAGGTAATCTGGATATGCCCGTCGCCGGCGATCAATGCCGGGGTGGTGGGAGGCGAAATCGCAGCCGGGGCCGGGGCCACTGGTGCGTTGATCGCTGAAGACTGCGCAGGAGCCGCCGGAACAGCCGGCGTATGCGCCTGGGCAACCGGGGCAGCCGGTACGGCTGGAGCCGGCACCGCAGCGGTGGCAGCAGGTGCAGTGCCCGCCTCCGGTGTCGGTTGCTCGGTGGTGGCCGGCGTCTCCGAGGCGGCTTGGCCTTGGGCAACGGCCTGGTCTTCCGGCTCATCCAGCGGATGAATCTGGGTGGTGCCGTCGGCGCTTTCGACTTCGACGTGCTCCATGGCGTTGCTGGTCAGGTCTTTGGTGCGCTGGGAAGCCTGGTCTTGCCACCAGACGAAACCGCCACCCACCACGGCAATCAGCAGCAATAGGCTGACAATCCGCAAAATCGTGTGGGAAACCCGTACCGGTTCTTCGATGCGGCCCAGGCCATGCACGTTACTGCCCTGGGAGTCGGTGCCGGTGAACTGGTCGAACTCCTGGACCAATACAGTCTGGTCGATGCCCAGCAATTTGGCGTAGGCGCGGATATAGCCGCGGGCGAAGGTATGCCCAGGCAGCTTGTCGAATGCGCCGGCTTCCAGGTTGCCCAGGGACGTGGCGGTCAAATTGAGCTTGAGGGCCACTTCTGCCAGCGACCAACCATTGCTTTCGCGGGCCTGACGCAAGGTCTCGCCTGGGTTTACGCGATTAGCTGCTACAACTTCCGGGTGCGCCGCTTTCATCATTGCTCCGACAGGTATTGCTGATATTCCGGCGTACCGGGATAGAGTCGTTCGAGTTGCTGGCCAAACTGTGCGGCCGTGTCGCGTTCTTCATGAACCGTCGCCAGGCGCACACCGAGCAATAGACTACGTGCATTTTGCCCGCTGAGCAGGCTAAAACGCTCGTAAAAGTCACGTGCCGGCACATAATGCCTGTCTTCGTAAGACAACTCAGCCATTTCGAGCAACGCCCGTGGCTGGCGACTGTTCAAGTGCAAGGCTTTTTCCAGTTGCTGACGACCGCTGTCGCGTAGGCCAAGGCGTATCGAGGTCACCCCAAGGTTTTCGAACACTCGCGAACGCTCAGGGTAAAGGGTATCGGTACTGGCTTGCTGGAAATAGCGGGACGCCTGGTCGTAACGTTGCTGCGCAAACAGGAAACTGCCGTAGTTGTTCAGCAGCCGCGGGTCGGCAGGGCGTACGGCCAGGGCCTTGTGAAAATACGCGTCGGCCAGTTCAGGCTCGGCCTGGGCCTGGAATACCAGCGCCAGTGCGGCATTGGCATCGGCGTCGTCGCCGTCCAGCTCAAGGGCTTTTTTCAACGGCACCTTGGCCTGTTCGCTCATGCCTTGGCGCAAATAACCCAAGCCCAATTGCACATAGGCAATTCGCGCCTCGTCACGGCCCTTGCCGGTTTGCATGGGGCTGTCATGGCCCGATGAAACACAACCGGCCACGAGACCGGTAAAAAGCAACAGCAGCGCGAGGCGCAAGGGCATAGAGGTCCTCTCTCAGATTCGATTCACAGCAATTTGCGGCAAATCTTCGGCGGCGTTAAGTTCGCGCACGGCGATATAACGCTCACTGCGGCGGGTGCGATCCATCACTTGCCCGACCAGTTGACCACAGGCGGCGTCGATGTCTTCACCACGGGTGGTGCGCACAGTAACGTTGTAGCCGGCCTGGTGCAGTTGATCCTGGAAACGGCGGATGGCGTTGTTGCTCGGCCGCTCGTAGCCAGAATGGGGAAACGGGTTAAACGGAATCAGGTTGATCTTGCACGGGGTGTTCTTGAGCAGCTCGATCATTTCGACCGCGTGTTCAACTTTGTCGTTGATGTCCTTGAGCATGGTGTACTCAATGGTCAACACACGCTTTTCGCCCAAGGTCGCCATGTAACGCTGGCAAGATTCAAGCAGCATCTTAAGCGGATACTTCTTGTTGATTGGCACCAATTGGTTACGCAATGCGTCATTCGGTGCGTGCAACGACAACGCCAGGGACACGTCGATGTGCTTCGCCAGCTCATCGATCATCGGCACCACGCCGGAGGTCGACAGGGTCACGCGGCGTTTGGAGATGCCGTAGCCCAGGTCGTCCATCATCAAATGCATGGCGGCAACGACGTTGTCGAAATTCAGCAGCGGCTCACCCATGCCCATCATCACCACGTTGGTGATGGCACGGTCGACGGTCGCCGGGACGCTGCCAAAGGATTTGTTGGCAATCCATACCTGGCCGATGACTTCGGCGGCGGTGAGGTTGCTATTGAAGCCTTGCTTGCCGGTGGAGCAGAAACTGCAGTCCAGGGCACAGCCTGCCTGGGACGAAACGCACAAAGTGCCGCGCTTGCCCTGGGGAATGTAGACGGTCTCGACGCAGCTGCCGGACGCCACGCGCACCACCCACTTACGGGTGCCGTCGGTGGAGATGTCCTCGCTGACAACCTCGGGACCACGGACCTCAGCAATGGCCTTGAGCTTGTCGCGCAGGGCCTTGCTGACGTTCGTCATGGCGTCGAAATCGTCGACACCAAAGTGGTGAATCCACTTCATTACCTGACCGGCACGGAAACGCTTCTCCCCGATTGAGTCGAAGAATTTTTCCATTTCCTGTTGAGTCAGACCCAGCAGGTTGGTTTTAACAGTCGATGTAGTCATGGATTCACCCTCACTCTTTAAGCCGATGCTTAGCGAGCGGTTACTTCAGTAGCAGCGAAAAAGTACGAGATTTCGCGAGCAGCAGCGGCTTCGGAGTCCGAACCGTGAACAGCGTTGGCGTCGATGGACTCAGCGAAGTCAGCACGGATGGTGCCGGCAGCCGCTTCTTTAGGGTTGGTAGCGCCCATCAGCTCACGGTTCAGAGCGATAGCGTTTTCGCCTTCCAGAACCTGAACAACAACAGGGCCGGAGATCATGAAGGCAACCAGGTCGCCGAAGAAGCCACGCGCGCTGTGCTCAGCGTAGAAGCCTTCAGCTTCAGCTTTGGACAGTTGCTTGAGTTTCGAAGCTACAACCTTCAGGCCGGCTTTTTCGAAACGAGTGGTGATCTCGCCGATGACGTTTTTTGCAACAGCGTCAGGCTTGATGATGGAGAAAGTACGTTGAACAGCCATGGTGTAACTCCAGAAACGGTAATTTACGAAAAATTAAACCCGCGAATTATACGCGGGTTATTGGGTATTGCCTAACTGCGTAAAAAGGCGGCTCAGTCTGCTTCTTCGATCCACAGGCCTTGAATCGCCTCCAGAACCTTTTCGCCACCCCGGTCAGGGATGTCGTCGAAGTCCGGCAGCTCCATCACCAGATTGCGCAGCTTGACGAAGTTGACCGTCAGAGGATTGACCTCCGGGTGGGCTTCAGCAAGTTGTATAGCGATTTCTTGTACATCAACCCATTTCAGGCTCATGACATTTCCTTGAATCAATGCGGCGCTTCGGCCGCATGGTTGAGGGAATATTTCGGAATTTCGACGGTGATGTCTTCCGTACCGACCTTTGCCTGACAGCTTAGGCGAGAAGTCGCTTCAAGGCCCCAGGCGCGATCCAGAAAGTCCTCTTCCAGTTCGTCCGCTTCTTCGAGAGAGTTAAAACCCTCACGAATCACGCAGTGGCACGTGGTGCAGGCGCAGACACCGCCGCAGGCACTTTCGATCTCGATGTGGTTGTCATGGGCAACTTCGAGGATGGACTTGCCGGTCTCAGCCTCCACGACCATACCGTCCGGGCAATGCTCGGCGTGTGGCAGAAAAATGACCTGCGGCATTAATTATTCCTCGATTTCATTCAGGTTGCGCCCGGCCAGTGCGGCTTTCACCGTCTGATCCATGCGGCGGGCGGCAAAGGCATCAGTCACTTGCGACAGGCGCTTGGTCTGTTGCTCGATGGCGTAACCATCGTTGCCTTTCATCAGTTCGGCCAGTTCCTGCATTTGCAGGTCGATAACCATGCGCTCTTCGGCATCCAGCAAACGCTCGCCGTCGGCTTCCAAAGCGCCCTGCACGGCTTCAAGCAGGCGCTGGGCATCGACTTGCTGCTCGCGCAGCACGCGGGCAACCTTGTCGTCACCGGCATACTGGAACGAATCCTTGAGCATCTTGGCAATTTCGCCATCGGTGAGGCCGTAGGACGGCTTGACCTGGATGCTGGCTTCAACGCCCGAGGCCAACTCACGTGCTGCCACGCTGAGCAGCCCATCGGCGTCGACCTGGAAGGTCACGCGTATTTTCGCCGCGCCCGCGACCATCGCCGGGATGCCGCGCAATTCAAAGCGCGCCAGGGAGCGGCAGTCGCTGATCAGCTCACGCTCGCCTTGCAGCACATGAATCATCATGGCCGTCTGGCCATCTTTGTAAGTCGTGAAGTCCTGGGCGCGTGCGACGGGGATGGTGGTGTTGCGTGGAATCACCTTTTCCATCAGGCCGCCCATGGTTTCCAGGCCCAGGGACAGCGGGATCACGTCGAGCAGCAGCAGTTCGCCACCCTCGCGCTTATTGCCGGCCAGGGTATCGGCCTGGATGGCGGCGCCGATGGCGACCACTTGGTCCGGGTCGATTTCTGTCAGTGGCTGGCGACCAAACGCCTCGGCAACCGCTTCGCGAACGCGCGGGACGCGCGTCGAACCGCCGACCATGACCACCGCGGCCACGTCTTCGAGCTCAATACCGGAATCGCGCACTGCACGGCGGCAGGCTTTGAGGCTGCGGGCGACCATCGGCTCGATCAGCGCATCAAAGGCTTCGCGAGTCAGTTGAGCCGCCCAGTTGCCGTAGGAAACTTCAACAGCAGCGGCATCGGTCAGGGCTTCCTTGGCCGCGCAGGCGGTTTGCAGCAGATTACGCTGCGCGCCCGGATCCAGATCAGCCGACAAACCAGCGCTGGTGATGATCCAGCCGGCAATCGCATGGTCAAAGTCATCGCCGCCCAAAGCGCTGTCGCCACCAGTGGCCAGAACTTCAAACACGCCGCCGGTCAGACGCAGGATCGAAATATCAAAGGTGCCGCCGCCCAGGTCATAAATTGCCACCAGGCCTTCAGCGTGCTGATCCAGGCCATAGGCCACCGCCGCTGCAGTCGGCTCGTTGAGCAAACGCAACACGTTCAGGCCCGCAAGCTTCGCTGCGTCCTTGGTGGCTTGACGCTGAGCGTCGTCGAAATAGGCAGGCACGGTGATCACTGCGCCGACCAGTTCGCCGCCCAAGGTATTTTCTGCGCGCTGACGCAGCACCTTGAGGATGTCGGCCGACACTTCCACCGGGCTTTTCGGGCCTTGGACAGTGTCGATGAACGGCATATGGGATTCGCCGCCGACAAAGCGGTACGGCAGCTGGTCGCCCAATTGCTTGACGTCGGACAGACCGCGCCCCATCAGGCGTTTAACCGACAGCACGGTATTCAACGGGTCACTGGACGCTGCCAGCTTGGCCGACTCACCGACTTCGGTGCGATCAGCGTGATAACGCACAGCGGAGGGCAGGATCACCTGGCCATCGGCGTCGGGCAGCGGTTCGGACAGGCCGCTGCGCAAGGCAGCAACCAGGGAATTGGTAGTGCCCAGGTCAATCCCGACCGCCAGGCGACGCTGGTGCGGTTGAGGGCTTTGGCCGGGTTCGGCGATTTGCAGTAGGGCCATGGTAATCAGGTCTTATCTGTCTATCAGGCGTGCATCACGGGCAGCACTGGGTTAATCGTCGAGGCGCTCTTCTAGCTGGCGCACTTCGTAGGTGAGCTTGTCGAGGAACTGCATGCGCCGCATCAGGCGTTCGGCCTGTTCACGTTGCGCTGCATCATCCCAACAGGCTGCGAAGCTTTCATTGAGCTCATCCTGGGCCACTTTCAGACGACGCTTGAAGACCGCGACACCGGCTATATCCGCCTCGTCCTGCAAGTCTTCGAGTTCTTCGCGCCACTGCATCTGCTGCATCAGGAAGTCCGGGTCGTGCACCGTGACTTCGATCGGCAACTCACCACCGTTCAACGCGAGCAGGTAGCGCGCGCGTTTGGGCGGGTTTTTCAGCGTCTGATAGGCTTCGTTGAGGCTGGCCGATTGCTCCAGCGCCAGGCGTTGCTCACGCTCGGATGCGTCAGCAAAGCGGTCCGGATGCACCCCGCGCGCCAACTCTCGGTAGCGCGCGGCAAGCTGCTCAAGGTCCAGCCGAAAGCTCGGCTGCAGCTCGAATAAAGCGAAATGACAAGGAGTACCCACGAATAGCCTCAGATGTTGAAGCTTTCGCCGCAGCCACATTCACCGCGCACGTTGGGGTTGTTGAACTTGAAGCCTTCGTTCAACCCTTCCTTGACGAAATCGAGTTCGGTGCCGTCCAGGTAGGTCAGGCTTTTAGGGTCGATGATCACTTTCTCGCCGTGACTTTCGAACACCTGGTCTTCCTCAACCACCTCGTCGACAAACTCCAGCACGTAGGCAAGGCCGGAACAGCCTGTGGTGCGAACACCCAGACGAATCCCCTCACCTTTACCGCGCCCATTCAGGGAGCGGCGAATGTGCTGCGCAGCCGCT
Organism: Pseudomonas sp. ChxA; assembly: GCF_030263855.1. NCBI lineage: Bacteria > Pseudomonadati > Pseudomonadota > Gammaproteobacteria > Pseudomonadales > Pseudomonadaceae > Pseudomonas > Pseudomonas sp. ChxA. The sequence continues at coordinate 1,297,239 of NZ_JARPMK010000001.1, read as the reverse complement.
TCTGTCATGCTGATAGCCATCGTTGACTCCTTACTCGTCGCCAAATGCTTAGATCAAGCCTTTCTTCTGCTTGTAGTCGCGAACGGCCGCCTTGATGGCGTCTTCTGCGAGTACGGAGCAGTGAATTTTCACTGGTGGCAGGGCCAGTTCTTCAGCCAGCTGGGTGTTGCTGATGGTGACAGCCTCATCCAGGGTCTTGCCCTTCATCCACTCGGTAGCGAGGGAGCTGGAGGCAATGGCGGAACCGCAGCCGTAAGTCTTGAACTTGGCGTCTTCGATAACGCCAGCGTCGTTGACCTTGATCTGCAGGCGCATCACATCGCCGCACGCCGGAGCGCCGACCATGCCGGTGCCGACATCAGGGTCTTCCGCGTTCATCTTGCCGACGTTGCGCGGGTTTTCGTAGTGGTCGATGACCTTTTCGCTGTAAGCCATGGTACTGAATCCTCACTCATCAGGGCCGCTCTGGAACCCTGTAAAAACGCCTGCGTTTTCCGCCACGTTCTTACAGAGCTTGGGTGGCGGCTTCTATATTTAGTGTGCCGCCCACTCGATCTTGGAGATATCGACACCGTCTTTGTACATGTCCCACAGCGGCGACAGAACGCGCAGCTTGTTGACGGCTTCGCAGACTTTCTGCGCGGCGTAGTCGACTTGCTCTTCGGTGGTGAAGCGGCCGAAGGTAAAGCGGATCGAGCTGTGTGCCAGTTCGTCGTTGCGGCCCAAGGCGCGCAGAACGTACGAAGGCTCTAGGGACGCCGAGGTACAGGCCGAACCGGACGAAACCGCCAGGTCCTTGAGCGCCATGATCAGCGACTCGCCTTCGACGTAGTTGAAGCTCAAATTCAGGTTGTGCGGTACACGGGCGGTCATGCTGCCATTGATGTACAGCTCTTCAAGGTTCTCGACCTGCTTGTAGAAGCGATCGCTCAGCGCCTTGATGCGAATGTTTTCGGCAGCCATGTCTTCTTTGGCTACACGGAAGGCTTCGCCCATGCCGACGATCTGGTGAGTCGCCAGGGTGCCGGAACGCATGCCGCGCTCGTGACCGCCGCCGTGCATGGTGGCTTCGATGCGCACCCGAGGCTTGCGGCTCACGTACAGCGCGCCGATGCCTTTAGGGCCGTAAGTCTTGTGGGCAGAGAACGACATCAGGTCGACTTTCAGCTTGGACAGGTCGATGTCGACCTTGCCGGTGGACTGAGCAGCGTCGACGTGCAGCAGGATGCCTTTGGAGCGAGTCAGCTCGCCAATGGCTGCGATGTCGTTGATGGTGCCGATTTCGTTGTTCACGTGGATCACGGAAACCAGGATGGTGTCTTCACGCAGAGCCGCTTCGATCATGGCCGGGGTGACGATACCGTCGGTGGTTGGCTCAAGGTAGGTGACCTCGAAACCTTCACGCTCCAGTTGGCGCATGGTGTCGAGGACAGCCTTGTGCTCAATCTTGGTGGTGATCAGGTGCTTGCCTTTGGTCGCATAGAAATGCGCCGCGCCCTTGATTGCCAGGTTGTCGGATTCGGTAGCACCGGAGGTCCAGACGATTTCGCGTGGATCGGCGCCCACCAGGTCGGCAACTTGGCGACGAGCGTTCTCGACCGCTTCCTCGGCTTTCCAGCCGAATACGTGGGAACGGGAGGCTGGGTTGCCGAAGTTTCCGTCAACCAGCAGGCACTCGCTCATCTTTTGCGCGACACGCGGATCAACCGGGGTGGTCGCTGAGTAATCAAGGTAAATCGGCAATTTCATGGACTTTCTCCTAAATCAGGCTGGCTGGCGTGCCGTTAGCTCTTCGGCTGTCACTCGACGGCGGACGCTTCAATCTTGTCCAGACGCGGCGCCTTGGTGTTGCAACGGCGCTGGTCCTGACGCTGGGCTACTTCTTGTACCTCACGGCGAGTCACAAGATCAGCCAAGCTGATACCACTCAAAAACTCATGGATCTGCAGGCTCAAGTCACACCACAAGTGGTGGGTCAGGCAGGTGTCGCCGGCGTGGCAGTCACCCAAACCCTGGCATTTGGTGGCATCGACGGATTCGTTCACCGCGTCGATCACCTGGGCTACCTGAATGCCCTGCATATCGCGCGACAATTGATAGCCACCACCCGGCCCACGCACGCTGGAGACCAAGTTGCTACGGCGCAATTTGGCGAACAGCTGCTCAAGATAGGACAGGGAAATGCCTTGGCGCTCGGAGATATCGGCCAGGGACACCGGCCCAGTTTGCGCGTGCAAGGCCAGGTCAAGCATGGCGGTCACCGCGTATCGGCCTTTTGTAGTCAGTCTCATGGACAAGTACCAAGGTGTTTCAGAATGGGAGCAAGTATGCGATTCCCGAGTATTTAAGTCAACTATAAGACCTAGTACTTTAGTCAGGATTACCCGTAAAAAGGGCGCGCGAATCATAGCAGGGTGGGGTGGGGACGAACAGCGGGAACGGGGTCACGACTCAATCTCAAGACCAATGGAGGCCAAATGTGGGAGCTGGCTTGCCTGCGGTAGCGGTGGGCAGGCACCCTTTAAGGAAGCTGGCAGACCGCTATCGCAGGCAAGCCAGCTCCCACAGGAGACCTTATCGAGCTTAAGGTTTAGCCAGCCTTGGTGGTGGCCGCTTCAACCTTGATCTCGGCGAAGTCTTCTTCGCGCAGTTCAGGCAGATCTTTTGCACAGTAGTTGCTGCCCAGCTCTTTGAGCGCGCCGCACATACCGTCCAGCTTGCCGTCTACCGCCTGCAAGTGGTCGAGTAACTGGCCAATGGCACGCGCCACCGGGTCGGGCATGTCTTCGCTGACACCGTAGGCATCGAAACCGATCTTCTCAGCCATGGCTTTGCGCTTGGCTTCCTGCTCGTCGCCGAGCTCCGGCTTGACGATGATGCGCCCGGGAATACCCACCACCGTCGCGCCAGCCGGTACAGCCTTGGTCACCACAGCATTGGAACCCACCTTGGCACCCGCACCGACAGTGAACGGGCCAAGCACCTTGGCGCCCGCCCCCACCACTACGCCGTCGCCCAATGTCGGGTGACGCTTGCCTTTATTCCACGATGTGCCGCCCAGGGTCACGCCCTGATACAGCGTCACGTCATCACCGATTTCGGCGGTTTCACCGATCACGATGCCCATGCCATGGTCGATAAAGAACCGACGACCCACCTTGGCGCCAGGATGAATCTCGATTCCGGTCAACCAGCGCCCGAAGTTCGACACCAGCCGTGCCAGCCACTTCCAGCCCATGCCCCATAAGACTGCGGACAGGCGGTGAATCCAGATCGCGTGCATGCCTGGGTAGCAGGTCAGCACTTCGAAGGCGTTGCGCGCCGCCGGGTCACGGTGGAAAACACTCTGGATATCTTCTCGCAAACGCTCGAACATTTTTAATCCTTCCGCTTAAGAAGCTCACCACGGGCCGCTTTCTGGGTTTCCGTGAGGATGCCACGCAATATGTTCATTTCTGCCCGGCTGACCGAGCTACGGCCGTACAAGCGACGCAGACGTGCCATCAAGTGCCGGGGTTTTTCCGGATCGAGAAACTCAATGGCCACCAGGGTTTGCTCCAGGTGCTCATAGAATCGCTCCAGCTCGTCCATGGTGGCCAACTCGCCACTCTTGGTCGATGCGACTTCATCCTTCTCGAACTTGCTCGGCTGGCCTTGTGCAGCCAGCCAGGCCATGCGCACTTCGTAACTCAACACCTGCACCGCTGCCCCGAGGTTCAGCGAGCTGAACTCAGGGTCTGATGGGATGTGCACGTGGTAATGACATCGCTGCAGCTCTTCATTGGTCAGGCCGGAGTCTTCACGGCCAAACACTAAGGCGATTTCAGCGCCGCCTGCAGCCTCTTCCACCACTTTGGTGCCGCACTCGCGCGGATCCAGCAATGGCCAGGGGATTCGCCGGTCGCGCGCACTGGTGCCAAGCACCAGGTTGCAGCCGACCAAGGCATCTTCCAACGTGGCGACGACCTGGGCTTTTTCAAGGATGTCATTGGCGCCGGACGCTCGGGCATCAGCTTCGTGGTGCGGGAACACACGCGGCTCGACCAGCACCAGGCGCGTCAGCCCCATGTTTTTCATGGCTCGCGCCACCCCGCCGATGTTGCCGGGATGACTGGTATTGACGAGGACGACACGGATGTTATGCAGCAAGGGAGGCGCTCTCGGACACGGGAAAGGGGAGCAAATCTTACAGAACAGCCTAAGGTTATGCCATGAAAGCTAACGTCGTCCTTCACCTGAAGAAAGTTTCTGCTAGAATGCCCGGCTTTCTTTAACAACCTTAGGTGACACATCCATGCAGCCCATGCTGAATATCGCGCTGCGCGCCGCCCGCAGCGCCAGTGAATTGATCTTCCGCTCCATCGAGCGCCTGGATACCATCAAGGTCGACGAAAAAGACGCCAAGGATTATGTATCCGAGGTGGACCGCGCCGCCGAGCAAAAAATCATCGACGCGCTGCGCAAGGCCTACCCTACCCACGGCATCCTCGGTGAAGAAACCGGCTTGCACAAAGGCAGCGGCGAAGGCGAAGACTACCTGTGGATCATCGACCCACTGGATGGCACCACTAACTTCCTGCGCGGCATCCCACACTTTGCAGTGAGCATTGCCTGTAAATACCGTGGCCGCCTGGAACACGCCGTCGTACTCGACCCGGTTCGCCAGGAAGAATTCACCGCCAGCCGTGGCCGTGGCGCCCAGTTGAACGGTCGTCGCCTGCGTGTCAGCGGTCGTACCAGCCTGGACGGCGCCCTGCTGGGCACTGGCTTCCCGTTCCGTGACGACCAGATGGACAACCTGGAAAACTACCTGGGCATGTTCCGCGCCCTGGTTGGCCAGACCGCCGGCATCCGCCGCGCCGGTGCTGCCAGCCTGGACCTGGCGTATGTTGCCGCCGGTCGTTTTGATGCGTTCTGGGAGTCGGGCCTGTCCGAGTGGGACATGGCTGCGGGCGCCTTGCTGATCCAGGAAGCTGGCGGCCTGGTGAGCGACTTCACCGGTGGTCACGACTTCCTGGAGAAAGGCCACGTAGTTGCGGGCAACACCAAATGCTTCAAGGCAGTACTGACGGCGATCCAGCCGCACCTGCCGGCTTCGCTGAAGCGCTAAGCGAGCGAGCACAAAAAAGCACCCTAATGGGTGCTTTTTTTATGCCTGGGATTTGGTATCTCAGCAGCCAACACAATCCAATGTGGGAGCTGGCTTGAATTCAGCCTTATTGCTGGTTCTGCCCCAGGATCAGACGACCTTCCTTATCTACTGGAATCTGGCCGCCCGGATCACGATCCATACGCACCGAACCTTCCTTACCGTCCAGGTTGTAGCGCACGTCGTAACCGACCACCTTGTCACTGATGTCATTGACGGTGCTGCAACGCTGCTGGGTGGTGGTATAGGTATCGCGGTTCTGCATACCTTCCTGCACCTTGTTACCGGCATAACCGCCACCGACAGCACCCGCTACAGTAGCCAGCTTCTTGCCATTACCACCACCGACCTGGTTGCCCAACAAGCCACCGGCCAGCGCACCGACCACGGTGCCGACGATTTGATGCTGATCCTGCACCGGCTTCTGCCGAGTCACTGTGACGTCCTTGCAGACCTCACGAGGGGTTTTGATCTGGGTTTTCACCGGCTGCACTGCCAGCACTTGCGCATACTCAGGGCCGCTTTTTACCAGGCTGTAGGTGGCAACAGCACCCCCGGCAGTCACACCGACAGCACCCAATACCGCACCAACCAGTAACGACTTGTTCACGTGAACCTCCTGACCATCACAAGCGGACCGAAACGTCCGCGCTATACCCAGCCTTGGAGCAAAAAAAAAGGCACGAGTTCAATACTCGTGCCTTCTTTGTAACAGCGTATCAACGAACACCCATCAAGGACGGTCGTCGACCTCCTTGCCGGTAGCGGCAGGCGGGATCAAGTCTTCGCTGTTGAGGTTCAGCCAGATCAGCACCACGTTGGCGATGTAGATCGACGAGTAGGTACCCGCCAGAACGCCGATGAACAGCGCCAGGGAGAAGCCCCACAGGTTGTCGCCACCAAAGATCATCAGTGCAGCAATCGCCAGCAAGGTGGAGATCGACGTCGCCATGGTCCGCAGCAAGGTCTGAGTGGTGGAGATGTTGATGTTCTCGACCAGCGTAGCCTTGCGCAGTACACGGAAGTTCTCACGAACCCGGTCGAATACCACGATGGTGTCGTTGAGCGAGTAACCAATGATCGCCAGCACCGCCGCCAACACCGTCAGGTCGAAGGTGATCTGGAAGTACGCGAGGATACCCACGGTGACGATAACGTCGTGGATCAGCGACACAATGGCGCCGACGCCGAACTTCCACTGAAAGCGGAACGCCAGGTAGATCATGATGCCGGCCAGCGCCATCAGCATGCCGAGGCCGCCCTGGTCGCGCAGCTCTTCACCCACCTGCGGGCCCACAAACTCGACGCGCTTGACCGACGCCGGGTTGTCACCGCCGACTTTCTGCAAGGCTTCGGCTACCTGATGACCCAACTGCGGGTCTTCGCCTGGCATACGCACCAGCAGATCGGTAGTAGCACCGAAGCTCTGCACGATAGCTTCGTGATAACCGGCCTTGACCAGCTCGCCGCGCACCAGGGTAACGTCAGCCGGCTTCTCGTAGGTCAGCTCGATGAGCGTACCGCCGGTGAAGTCCAGACCGTAGTTCAAGCCCTTATGGAACAGGCTGAACAACGCCAGAACGGTAAGGAGCACTGTGGCGCCGAACGCAACGTTGCGAACGCCCATGAAGTTGATTGTACGTAACATGGCAGCCCCTTAAATCCACAACTTCTTGAAGTCACGCCCGCCAAAGATCAGGTTGACCATTGCGCGGGTCACCATGATGGCCGTGAACATCGAGGTAAAGATACCGAGGGACATGGTCACCGCAAAACCTTTGACGGGGCCGGTGCCCATGGCAAAGAGAATCCCGCCGACCAGCAGAGTGGTCAAGTTGGAGTCGAGAATCGCGGTAAATGCCCGGCCGAAGCCTTCGTTGATTGCACGCTGTACGGTCATGCCCGCCGCGATCTCTTCACGAATACGCGAGAAGATCAGTACGTTGGCGTCTACCGCCATACCCATGGTGAGTACGATACCGGCGATACCTGGCAGGGTCAGCGTTGCGCCCAGCAGCGACATCAAGGCCAGCAGCATCACCATGTTGCCCGCCAGGGCCACGGTGGCGATGATGCCGAAGAAGCGGTAGATGGCGATGATGAACAGCGATACGAACAGCATGCCCCACAAGGCAGCGTCGATACCCTTGGTGATGTTGTCGGCACCCAGGCTCGGGCCAATGGTGCGCTCTTCAGCGAAGTACATCGGCGCCGCCAGGCCACCAGCACGCAGCAGCAGTGCCAGCTCGGACGATTCGCCCTGGCCGTTCAGGCCAGTGATGCGGAATTGAGCACCCAGCGGCGACTGGATGGTCGCCAGGCTGATGATCTTCTTCTCTTCCTTGAAGGTCTGCACCGGCACGTCTTTCTCGACACCGTCGACCATTTGCTTGGTGTAGGTGGTGACCGGGCGTTGCTCGATGAAGATTACCGCCATGCTGCGACCGACGTTGCTGCGCGTGGCGCGGCTCATCAGGTCACCGCCATGGCCATCCAGACGGATGTTCACTTCCGGCGTACCGTGCTGCGAATCGAAACCCGCCTTGGCATCCGTTACCTGATCACCGGTGATGATCAAGCCACGTTCGATCAGCGCTGGAGGACGGTTGCCTTCACGGAATTCGAATTCTTCAGCAGTCGCGCGAGTCGCACCCGGCTCAGCCGCCAGACGGAATTCCAGGTTGGCGGTTTTGCCCAGGATACGCTTGGCTTCAGCAGTATCTTGTACGCCCGGCAGCTCAACCACGATGCGGTTGGCGCCTTGACGCTGCACGATCGGCTCAGCCACACCCAGCTCGTTGACGCGGTTACGTACCGTGGTCAAGTTCTGCTTGATGGAGTATTCGCGGATTTCCGCGATCTTGGCCGGGCTCATCGCCAGACGCAGTACAGCCTGACCATTCAGGTCAGCCGGTACGATGTCGAAATCATTGAAGTTCTTGCGAACCAGGGCACGGGCCTGTTCGCGGGTCGCTTCATCAGAGAAGCCCAGCTGGATGGCACCGTTGAGCTGCGGCAGGCTGCGATAACGCACCTTCTCTTTGCGCAGCAGGCTCTTCACGTCGCCTTCATAAACTTTCAGACGCGCGTCGAGGGCTTTGTCCATGTCGACTTCCAGCAGGAAGTGCACACCACCGGACAAGTCCAGACCCAGCTTCATCGGGTGCGCGCCAATGCTGCGCAGCCATTTTGGCGTGGTCTGTGCCAGGTTGAGCGCGACAACGTAGTCGTCACCCAGGGCCTTGCGCACGACGTCTTTGGCCGGCAATTGGTCTTCTGCCTTGGTCAGGCGCAACAAACCGCCTTTCGCATCAGCCGCCAAGGTTGCCGCTTTTACCTGGATACCGGCGTCGGTGAGCGCTTTGCTCGCACGGTCCAGATCAGCCTGATTGACCTGCAGCGTAGTGCTGGCGCCAGTGATCTGGATCGCCGGGTCATCAGGATAAAGATTGGGAGCGGAATAAATAAAACCGATCGCCAGCACCGCCAGGATCAGTACGTATTTCCACAGAGGGTATTTGTTCAGCATCACGCCGCCCGCTTATAACGCGGGGCGCCTTGCGCGCCCCGTCGATTGGTAAAAGTTGTTACTCAGATCGCTTTGAGCGTGCCTTTTGGCAGCGTGGCAGCGATGGCGCCCTTCTGGAACTTCATTTCTACGGTGTCGGAGACTTCCAGAACCACGAAAGCATCGGAAACCTTGGTGATCTTGCCGGCGATGCCGCCAGTGGTCACAACTTCGTCGCCTTTCTGCAGGCTGCCCAGCAGGTTTTTCTGCTCTTTGGCACGCTTGGCCTGTGGACGCCAGATCATCAGGTAGAAGATGACCAGGAAGCCGACCAGGAAAATCCACTCAAAACCACCGCCCATTGGGCCGGCAGCGGCAGGCGCAGCGGCGTCAGCCATGGCGTTAGAGATAAAAAAGCTCATTTAGCACTCCAGTTGCAAATAGTGAATCTTAGGGTCGGAAAACTCAGTCCAAGGGCGGCACAGGGAGCCCGCGCTTGGCATAGAAGGCATCGACGAAGGCGGCCAATGTACCCTGTTGAATAGCCTCGCGCAAACCAGCCATCAGGACTTGGTAGTGACGCAAATTGTGGATGGTATTCAACATGCTACCCAGCATTTCCCCGCACTTGTCCAGATGGTGCAGATAAGCACGCGAGAAGTTCTGGCAGGTGTAGCAGTCACAGGTGGGATCCAGCGGCGAATCATCATGGCGATGGAACGCGTTACGGATCTTCAGCACGCCCGTATCGATGAACAGATGCCCATTGCGGGCATTACGGGTTGGCATCACGCAATCGAACATGTCCACACCGCGGCGCACACCCTCTACGAGATCTTCCGGTTTGCCAACGCCCATAAGGTAACGAGGTTTGTCAGCAGGCATCAGGCCCGGCAGGTAATCCAGCACCTTGATCATCTCGTGCTTGGGCTCACCCACCGACAGACCGCCGATAGCCAGGCCGTCAAAGCCGATCTTGTCGAGGCCTTCCAGCGAGCGCTTGCGCAGGCTTTCGTGCATGCCGCCCTGGACGATACCGAACAGCGCAGCGGTGTTGTCGCCGTGGGCGTTTTTGGAGCGCTGGGCCCAACGCAACGACAGCTCCATGGAAATACGCGCCACGTCTTCATCCGCTGGATAAGGCGTGCATTCGTCAAAAATCATCACGATGTCAGAGCCAAGATCACGCTGCACCTGCATCGACTCTTCGGGGCCCATGAACACTTTGGAACCGTCCACCGGCGAGGCGAAGGTCACGCCCTCTTCCTTGATCTTACGCGTGGCGCCCAGGCTGAACACCTGGAAGCCACCGGAGTCGGTGAGGATCGGGCCTTGCCACTTCATGAAGTCATGCAGGTCGCCATGCTTCTTGATCACTTCCGTACCCGGGCGCAGCCACAGGTGGAAGGTATTGCCCAGAATGATCTCGGCGCCGGTAGCGACGATGTCACGCGGCAGCATGCCTTTTACCGTGCCGTAAGTGCCCACGGGCATAAAGGCCGGGGTTTCGACGGTGCCACGCGGGAACGTGAGGCGACCACGACGAGCCTTGCCATCCGTGGCCAACAGTTCAAACGACATACGACTCATAGTTGCTCCTCAGGGCCCGCTTCTTTAGGAGCAGTCGGCGCAGGGTTACGGGTGATAAACATCGCATCACCGTAGCTGAAAAAACGGTATCCATTATCGATGGCGGCTTTATACGCAGCCATTGTTTCGGGATAACCCGCGAAGGCCGACACCAGCATCAACAGCGTGGATTCCGGCAAATGAAAATTGGTCACCAGGCAATCGACCACATGGAACGGCCGGCCCGGAAAAATAAAGATATCGGTGTCGCCACTGAACGGTTTGAGCACACCATCTCGCGCTGCACTCTCCAACGAGCGCACGCTGGTGGTGCCCACCGCGACAACACGACCGCCGCGCGCCTTGCACGCAGCCACCGCATCCACGACTTCCTGGCTGACTTCCAGCCACTCGCTGTGCATATGGTGGTCTTCGATGTTATCCACACGCACCGGCTGAAACGTGCCGGCCCCCACGTGCAGGGTCACATAGGCGCTTTCAACGCCCTTGGCGGCAATTGCATCCAGCAGCGGCTGGTCGAAGTGCAGGCCGGCCGTTGGCGCGGCCACGGCGCCGAGGCGCTGTGAATATACCGTCTGGTAGCGCTCGCGGTCCGAGTCTTCGTCGGGGCGGTCGATATAAGGAGGCAGCGGCATATGGCCGACGCGCTCCAGCAGCGGCAACACCTCTTCGGCGAACTTGAGTTCGAACAACGCGTCATGGCGCGCAACCATCTCGGCTTCGCTACCGCCATCGATGAGGATGCTCGAACCCGGTTTCGGCGACTTGCTGGAGCGCACATGGGCCAGCACGCGATGGCTGTCCAGCACCCGCTCTACCAGAACTTCCAGCTTGCCGCCGGACGCTTTCTGGCCAAACAGCCGTGCCGGAATCACCCGGGTATTGTTAAACACCATCAAATCGCCTGGGCGCAAATGCTCAAGCAAATCAGTGAATTGACGGTGTGCGAGGGCACCGCTCACCCCGTCCAGGGTCAGCAGTCGACTGGCGCGACGCTCGGCCAAAGGGTGGCGAGCGATCAGCGAATCAGGGAGCTCAAAAGTAAAGTCAGCAACGCGCATGATAGGGTTCGTCTAGCAGGGCCGGGGAGTCTAGCGGAAATAGTGAAAATAGACCATGAAACGTGATTGACCAACGGTAATCTCATCTCTATACTTCGCCGCCATTGAGCCCTGATGGCGGAATTGGTAGACGCGGCGGATTCAAAATCCGTTTTCGAAAGGAGTGGGAGTTCGAGTCTCCCTCGGGGCACCATCTTAAAGAAAGACCTTGAATTTCAAGGTCTTTTTTTTCGCCTGTAGAAAAGTGAGATTCCAGCGCTGGCCGCCGCAATGGCGCCCAGAAGGCAAAATCGTTACAGAAGAAGCCCCACGACCATAACCCCTTTCAAAACCTCGTGAGCGCCTTCAGAGGCCGCCAGAGCATTGCGATTATCCTACTGCCCTCGACCTGTATAACCACCTTTCACGACCTGATGAGCCTGGGAGGCAGCAGAGTGTCGGCTTTCATGTAGAGATAACCAGTGAGCCAGTCTTTTGGAAGGGCGAGGAGGCGAGCGCCTGGAGGCGTTTTGACGCGTGCTGTGCACCCGTTAGTGCGCATTGATGGGGGCTTTTTCGCGGAATAGCTTGCGGGACTATTTTCGAGCGCCCAAAACAAAACCCCATCTGCTTTCGCAAATGGGGTTTCGGAATTTAATCTTGACGATGACCTACTCTCACATGGGGAAACCCCACACTACCATCGGCGATGCATCGTTTCACTACTGAGTTCGGGATGGGATCAGGTGGTTCCAATGCTCTATGGTCGTCAAGAAATTCGGGTACTGAGTCGTAGCCAGCTGGCTTCGCTTCAGCAAATTGGGTATGTGACAGCTTTCGGTGTTTTGTGAGCGTCGAACTTTCGGTTCATCTCGTCTTCACACACCGCAATCTGATGCTCTCTCGAGAAACAAATTGCTTGGGTGTTATATGGTCAAGCCTCACGGGCAATTAGTATTGGTTAGCTCAACGCCTCACAGCGCTTACACACCCAACCTATCAACGTCGTAGTCTTCGACGGCCCTTCAGGGGACTCAAGGTCCCAGTGAGATCTCATCTTGAGACTAGTTTCCCGCTTAGATGCTTTCAGCGGTTATCTATTCCGAACATAGCTACCCGGCAATGCCACTGGCGTGACAACCGGAACACCAGAGGTTCGTCCACTCCGGTCCTCTCGTACTAGGAGCAGCCCCTCTCAAATCTCAAACGTCCACGGCAGATAGGGACCGAACTGTCTCACGACGTTCTAAACCCAGCTCGCGTACCACTTTAAATGGCGAACAGCCATACCCTTGGGACCGGCTTCAGCCCCAGGATGTGATGAGCCGACATCGAGGTGCCAAACACCGCCGTCGATATGAACTCTTGGGCGGTATCAGCCTGTTATCCCCGGAGTACCTTTTATCCGTTGAGCGATGGCCCTTCCATACAGAACCACCGGATCACTAAGACCTACTTTCGTACCTGCTCGACGTGTCTGTCTCGCAGTCAAGCGCGCTTTTGCCTTTATACTCTACGACCGATTTCCGACCGGTCTGAGCGCACCTTCGTACTCCTCCGTTACTCTTTAGGAGGAGACCGCCCCAGTCAAACTACCCACCATACACTGTCCTCGATCCGGATAACGGACCTGAGTTAGAACCTCAAAGTTGCCAGGGTGGTATTTCAAGGTTGGCTCCACGCAGACTGGCGTCCACGCTTCAAAGCCTCCCACCTATCCTACACAAGCAAATTCAAAGTCCAGTGCAAAGCTATAGTAAAGGTTCACGGGGTCTTTCCGTCTAGCCGCGGATACACTGCATCTTCACAGCGATTTCAATTTCACTGAGTCTCGGGTGGAGACAGCGCCGCCATCGTTACGCCATTCGTGCAGGTCGGAACTTACCCGACAAGGAATTTCGCTACCTTAGGACCGTTATAGTTACGGCCGCCGTTTACCGGGGCTTCGATCAAGAGCTTCGCGTTAGCTAACCCCATCAATTAACCTTCCGGCACCGGGCAGGCGTCACACCCTATACGTCCACTTTCGTGTTTGCAGAGTGCTGTGTTTTTAATAAACAGTCGCAGCGGCCTGGTATCTTCGACCGGCATGAGCTTACGGAGCAAGTCCTTCACCCTCACCGGCGCACCTTCTCCCGAAGTTACGGTGCCATTTTGCCTAGTTCCTTCACCCGAGTTCTCTCAAGCGCCTTGGTATTCTCTACCCAACCACCTGTGTCGGTTTGGGGTACGGTTCCTGGTTACCTGAAGCTTAGAAGCTTTTCTTGGAAGCATGGCATCAACCACTTCGTTAACTAAAAGTTAACTCGTCATCAGCTCTCGGCCTTAGAATCCCGGATTTACCTAAGATTCCAGCCTACCACCTTAAACTTGGACAACCAACGCCAAGCTGGCCTAGCCTTCTCCGTCCCTCCATCGCAATAACCAGAAGTACAGGAATATTAACCTGTTTTCCATCGACTACGCTTTTCAGCCTCGCCTTAGGGACCGACTAACCCTGCGTCGATTAACGTTGCGCAGGAAACCTTGGTCTTTCGGCGTGGGTGTTTTTCACACCCATTGTCGTTACTCATGTCAGCATTCGCACTTCTGATACCTCCAGCAAGCTTCTCAACTCACCTTCACAGGCTTACAGAACGCTCCTCTACCGCATCACTTACGTGATACCCGTAGCTTCGGTGTATGGTTTGAGCCCCGTTACATCTTCCGCGCAGGCCGACTCGACTAGTGAGCTATTACGCTTTCTTTAAAGGGTGGCTGCTTCTAAGCCAACCTCCTAGCTGTCTAAGCCTTCCCACATCGTTTCCCACTTAACCATAACTTTGGGACCTTAGCTGACGGTCTGGGTTGTTTCCCTTTTCACGACGGACGTTAGCACCCGCCGTGTGTCTCCCATGCTCGGCACTTGTAGGTATTCGGAGTTTGCATCGGTTTGGTAAGTCGGGATGACCCCCTAGCCGAAACAGTGCTCTACCCCCTACAGTGATACATGAGGCGCTACCTAAATAGCTTTCGAGGAGAACCAGCTATCTCCGAGCTTGATTAGCCTTTCACTCCGATCCACAGGTCATCCGCTAACTTTTCAACGGTAGTCGGTTCGGTCCTCCAGTTAGTGTTACCCAACCTTCAACCTGCCCATGGATAGATCGCCCGGTTTCGGGTCTATTCCCAGCGACTAGACGCCCTATTAAGACTCGCTTTCGCTACGCCTCCCCTATTCGGTTAAGCTCGCCACTGAAAATAAGTCGCTGACCCATTATACAAAAGGTACGCAGTCACCCAACAAAGTGGGCTCCCACTGCTTGTACGCATACGGTTTCAGGATCTATTTCACTCCCCTCTCCGGGGTTCTTTTCGCCTTTCCCTCACGGTACTAGTTCACTATCGGTCAGTCAGTAGTATTTAGCCTTGGAGGATGGTCCCCCCATATTCAGACAAAGTTTCTCGTGCTCCGTCCTACTCGATTTCATGACTAAGAGATTTTCGCGTACAGGGCTATCACCCACTATGGCCGTACTTTCCAGAACGTTCCGCTAATCTCAAAGCCACTTAAGGGCTAGTCCCCGTTCGCTCGCCACTACTAAGGGAATCTCGGTTGATTTCTTTTCCTCAGGGTACTTAGATGTTTCAGTTCCCCTGGTTCGCCTCTTACGCCTATGTATTCAGCGTAAGATAACCATCTTATGATGGCTGGGTTCCCCCATTCAGACATCTCCGGATCAAAGTCTGTTTGCCGACTCCCCGAAGCTTTTCGCAGGCTACCACGTCTTTCATCGCCTCTGACTGCCAAGGCATCCACCGTATGCGCTTCTTCACTTGACCATATAACCCCAAGCAATCTGGTTATACTGTGAAGACAACATTCGCCGAAAATTCGAATTTCTCAATTAAGAGAACTCACAAATTTTACCTTAGCCTGATCCGTTACCAGTGAAAGTAACGTTCAGTCTATCTTTCTATCACATACCCAAATTTTTAAAGAACGGTTCTGAAAAAGATCAGAGCTAATTATTCGACTCGAATAGTTAGCTCTGTACTTTGACAAACGCATGAATCAAGCAATTCGTGTGGGAACTTATGGAGCAGCTGATGTCGTCGATTAAGGAGGTGATCCAGCCACAGGTTCCCCTACGGCTACCTTGTTACGACTTCACCCCAGTCATGAATCACACCGTGGTAACCGTCCTCCCGAGGGTTAGACTAGCTACTTCTGGTGCAACCCACTCCCATGGTGTGACGGGCGGTGTGTACAAGGCCCGGGAACGTATTCACCGCGACATTCTGATTCGCGATTACTAGCGATTCCGACTTCACGCAGTCGAGTTGCAGACTGCGATCCGGACTACGATCGGTTTTGTGGGATTAGCTCCACCTCGCGGCTTGGCAACCCTCTGTACCGACCATTGTAGCACGTGTGTAGCCCAGGCCGTAAGGGCCATGATGACTTGACGTCATCCCCACCTTCCTCCGGTTTGTCACCGGCAGTCTCCTTAGAGTGCCCACCATTACGTGCTGGTAACTAAGGACAAGGGTTGCGCTCGTTACGGGACTTAACCCAACATCTCACGACACGAGCTGACGACAGCCATGCAGCACCTGTCTCAATGTTCCCGAAGGCACCAATCTATCTCTAGAAAGTTCATTGGATGTCAAGGCCTGGTAAGGTTCTTCGCGTTGCTTCGAATTAAACCACATGCTCCACCGCTTGTGCGGGCCCCCGTCAATTCATTTGAGTTTTAACCTTGCGGCCGTACTCCCCAGGCGGTCAACTTAATGCGTTAGCTGCGCCACTAAAAGCTCAAGGCTTCCAACGGCTAGTTGACATCGTTTACGGCGTGGACTACCAGGGTATCTAATCCTGTTTGCTCCCCACGCTTTCGCACCTCAGTGTCAGTATTAGTCCAGGTGGTCGCCTTCGCCACTGGTGTTCCTTCCTATATCTACGCATTTCACCGCTACACAGGAAATTCCACCACCCTCTACCATACTCTAGTCAGTCAGTTTTGAATGCAGTTCCCAGGTTGAGCCCGGGGATTTCACATCCAACTTAACAAACCACCTACGCGCGCTTTACGCCCAGTAATTCCGATTAACGCTTGCACCCTCTGTATTACCGCGGCTGCTGGCACAGAGTTAGCCGGTGCTTATTCTGTCGGTAACGTCAAAACAGCAAAGTATTAATTTACTGCCCTTCCTCCCAACTTAAAGTGCTTTACAATCCGAAGACCTTCTTCACACACGCGGCATGGCTGGATCAGGCTTTCGCCCATTGTCCAATATTCCCCACTGCTGCCTCCCGTAGGAGTCTGGACCGTGTCTCAGTTCCAGTGTGACTGATCATCCTCTCAGACCAGTTACGGATCGTCGCCTTGGTGAGCCATTACCTCACCAACTAGCTAATCCGACCTAGGCTCATCTGATAGCGCAAGGCCCGAAGGTCCCCTGCTTTCTCCCGTAGGACGTATGCGGTATTAGCGTCCGTTTCCGAACGTTATCCCCCACTACCAGGCAGATTCCTAGGCATTACTCACCCGTCCGCCGCTCTCAAGAGAAGCAAGCTTCTCTCTACCGCTCGACTTGCATGTGTTAGGCCTGCCGCCAGCGTTCAATCTGAGCCATGATCAAACTCTTCAGTTCAAACATCTTTGGGTTTTTAAGAAACCCTAAACTTGGCTCAGCAATCGTTGGTTACATCTTTGATTTCTCGCGGAGTAACTTGTGATGCTGATAATCTTGTTGACTATCAGTCTGACTCCACAAGCACCCACACGAATTGCTTGATTCAGTTGTTAAAGAGCGGTTGGTTAAGATCTTTCGTCTCAACCGAGGCGCGCATTCTACAGCGACCTCATTTGCTGTCAAGCGATTTCTTTATCAAAATCAACTACTTGAACCAGAACCGGCTTCAAGCTGCTCGTCAGCGGGAGGCGAATAGTACAGTATTCAAATATGTGGTCAACCCCCTTCCTGAAATTCTTTTCGATTAATCCACAGTGCCAGGGTTGCAGCTATATAGAGTGCTCGATCGCCTGACAACGCGCCCCATTCCAAACGCGCGACCTGGCCCAGGCGTTCCGGTTTGCAATCGGCGACGAGCAAAGGCCGGCGAATCAACAGACCTGACATTTGCGTAGCCGCGCAATGCCCCTTCAGGCCATGACTATCAAACCGGTTCAAACCCGCTTTTACACAGGCTCGAAGAAAGCCTTTGAAATTCAAGGGCTTTTTTTTCGCCTGCAGAAAAGTGAGTATGTGCGGGCTAACGCAGACATCGAGGAAACGGAACCATGGAATTGACGCTGGAAGCTGTTGCGCTTTTTGCTCTCAAGCTGGTGCATGAGACGGACGGCGCGAGCCCGTTGCTGCGCGATGACCTGGTGATGGATGGATATGAGTGCGAAGTGTTTGGGTTGCTGGTACGCCAGGGGGATTTGGCGACGATTCAACGCAAGCTCAATGAGTGCATTGCCCAGGCATTAAATGCACTAGGCTGCGCCGACACGGTGCTGGGCCGTGAACTGCTCAAACTGTTTACAGATGTGCAACAGGCCAGCAGCCTTGATGAGCTAAGTACCCCGCTGATTACTCTCAAAGACTATCTGAAAGATATCCAGTGAGTCGGTGATCAACATACCGGCCAGATACACCATCAGTACAGCAACGCCAGCGTCCAGGCATCGCCAGACCACGGACGTGCGAAACAGCCACGCCAGCTGCTGACATCCCAGCGCCAACAGCACAAACCAGATTAATGACGCCGTCATGGCACCTGTCGCGAACAGTGCTTGTTGGCCTGCGGGTTTGGCTGCGCCGATAGAGCCGATCAGCACCACTGTGTCGAGCCAGGCGTAGGGGTTGGCAAAACCAAGGACTATCGCCGTGCGTAAAAGTCCGCGTTGCGAATTGCCACATTGCGTGTCCGGCATAGATTGATTGCGGATGCACGCTCGTAAGCGCTGGGTACCGAACCACAGCAGATAAGCGGCGCCTGATAGCAGTAGAAACGCCATTATCACTGGGCGATGTCCCAACAACGAACCTAATCCTGAAATGCCAAAAGCAATGAGAAGGATGTCGGCGAGCACGCAGATGGTGACCACTCCCCAGAGAGGGCCACGGCTGACACCTTGGCGTATGACCAAAGTGTCCTTGGGGCCAGGAGCGGCGAACAATCCGATGCCCAAAAGCAAGCCTTCGACGTAAAGGGCACTAACATTAGTAAACATGGAGTGTTCGTGTCCGCAAGGATACTAGCTGGGTTGAATAGGCTGATTACCGAAGCCGGTATGACGAGCATTCACAGCACCGGCAAGATCGATTGCTTGCCTGCGAAAAAAACTCGTCAGCAACTGCTCCGGGCTCGGATTAGCAAAGTAAATCAAAGAGCTTCTAGCAACAGGTTTATGCGGCGCAATAACAGCATGGTAGGCCGCAGGAATTGCATGATCGGAAAGTTCTGTGAGCAAGGAACCCGCCAACACTGCAATCTCACCTTCCAGAAGGCGAACAGGCTCTAATGAACGCCCCCTCACCAAAACCAGCCCCTCGCGGGTAGGTTTGATAAACGACAACATATGACCATCTTCATGAGGGTCCTGAGCGAATCGACGCACGCAATTTGTTGCCTGCGCACCATAGACACAGAGCTGCAGGTAGGACGCAGAGCGAAAGGACGCCAATGGCGCGACTCCAAACTCTCGACAAATGCCATCCATTAACTCCTGAGCCACCTCACTGATCTGTCTCTCAAAACTATCCACTGCCATGAAGAAAGGGCTTCGAGTGAACTCGAAAGCCTTTCGTTTCGGCGCGTGCGCGGGCCAGTAGCAAAACCGCTCACATAGATCAGGGTGATCTTCGTTACACGAATACTCGGCGCCAAAAGGGAAAAAGCCGTCCGTTTCATAGGCAAAGGAAAATGACTCTTTGGTGCCTTGAGAAATTGCCGCGTAACCCTCAACGATTTTTCTGTAGTCCTGCAGCATCGCATCAGATATTTGTAGGGTGCCAAAGCCTGACCGAGCAATGGATTCACAGCACGCTTTTATTTGAGTCATAGCTATATCCAGAGATTGATGTAAAGGAATGCAACACACACAAGGTTCGCAAGCATGTGAGAAACCGCGACACTGGATACAGCCAACCCAAAAGGGACCTTTCCATGTCCGTCACAACGTCGCCAGCAGAAGTGTGAGTGTGCATTGCCGAATACACTTGACGACGAGCATGTTGTCCTTTTTGGCGAACAAAGTGACGACACATCAAGGACAGGGATTAACAATTAAATTGAGCATCAAGACTCGCGACACCCTCCGCGCTCTAGTCGTAAGGCGCAGCCGAGAACTGGGCAAACCCATGACCACATTGGCCAAGGAAGCCGGCATCTCCAGAACTTACCTCTACGGGTTGGCGGGCGGCGCTTCACAAGATCCCTCGGTACGGACGCTAATCAAGCTGGCCAAAGCGCTACAGGTTTCACCGCTGCTGTTGTTCCGCTATTTCGCTGACCTGGCGGGCGCGCCGACGGACGCCAACTCAATGGCCATCACCAACCGAGCAATCGGCCTGCGTGACACGAGTGACATCGCCGTCTTCAACGCTGACGTGACCACCCCCGACCAAACCGTTGTGCTGCCCGGTGAAATCTTTCAAAAAACCTGGGAGCTTCAAAACCTCGGCACCCGCCCCTGGCGCGGTCGAAAGTTGGTGCGCGTGGACGGCGAATACGTCATCGCCCGACGCACCGCCTCGGGCGCGCCGTTGGAAGTGGTGATGGACACACACCTACGCAGCCTGAGCAGCGAAATCCCCATTGCAGAAACACTGCCCGGCCAGCCGGTGCATATCACGGTGGAATTCGCCGCGCCCAAGGAGACGTGTACAGTCACTTCCATATGGCGAATTGAGGACGAACACGGCCAGCCCTGCTACAGCCCCGCGTTCATCCTGCATGTAATCGTCAACGTCATGGCGCGCTGAATTTCACCCCCCCTTCTGATGCCCCTCGGCTAATAATCCAACCGACCGAAAAGCTCTTCGAAGGGGATCATGACGTGTTCGCGATAAGCTTCACGCTCCCGGAGTCTTTGATACCACGCCTCAACGTGAGGAATGAGTGGGCGGGAAATAGCTAAAAAGAAGTAACGGTACAGATGTGTGCCAACAGTAATGTCTGCCAACGACAAACGTTCCCCACCCAGAAAGGGCTGCTCGCTCAAGACCTGGTCAAGTAACTCAAAATATTGAGCGCAGAGACTGATGCTTTTTTCGATAGCTTGCGGATCCCGCAACGCCTCAGGGGTTCGGTAAAAGCCCCAAAACACACCATTTAAAAACGCCGGCTGCAAGCTGGTTTGAGACCAATCCATCCAACGGTCAACTTGAGAGCGCTGAGCAGGGTCCTCACTCCAGAAACCAGATTCCCCATGCCGCGCCGCAAGGTATCTGAGGATACTGTGCGACTCCCACACCACTGTCCCATCGTCATCCTTGATGACAGGCACGCGGCCATGTGGGTTCATGCTCAAAAACGCTGGCGAATCCTTGATGCCGTATTGGCCACCCGCGGGAATATGCTGGTGGGCCAGACCTAACTCACCGATAAGCCACATGACTTTCTGAACATTGAATGATGAACGTCGCCCCCATACCTCAAGCATGCAACCTCCTATTGACTGCCCCTGGCTACAACGTTGTAACCACCCTCTTACCGCCGCCCCTCAACCGCCATCCGCACGGCCAACCCCATCAGCACCGAGCCCATCACCCAACGCTGCACCACCTGCCAGCTTGGCCGTGTGACGAAGAACACGGCGATGGAGCCCGCCATCATTGCAATCACCGCGTTGACGCTCACGCTGATAGCAATCTGCGTAAAGCCCAGGATCAGTGATTGCATCAGCACACTGCCATGCCCATTCGGGTCAATAAACTGCGGCAACAACGACAAATACATCACCGCCACTTTGGGGTTGAGCAGGTTGGTCACCAAGCCCATCATGAACAACTTGCGCGGGCTGTCCTGGGGCAAGTCCCGGACTTGAAACGGCGACCGGCCACCCGGCTTCACCGCCTGCCAGGCCAGGTACACCAGGTACAACGCACCACCGAGCCGCAGCGCGTCGTAGGCAAAAGGCACCGCCATCACCAATGCGGTAATCCCCAGCGCTGCGCAGAACATATAAACAAGGAAACCCAAGGCAACGCCACCGAGGGAAATCAACCCGGCCGTGCGCCCCTGGCAGATCGAGCGGGAAATGAGGTAAATCATATTCGGCCCAGGCGTCAGCACCATGCCGAGGGAGATCAGGCCATAAGCAAGCCAGCTGGACAGTTCGGGCATGGTGTCACTCCTGCAGTATTGTGCTGGGTGCCATGGTAGGGCGTTGAAAAGCAGGGCGTTAGATACAGATCCGCGAGCAAAACGTCATACACCACTCACGGTAAGGTACATGATCGACTTCGCCTCGCTGCCGTACACAAACATCGCACACGTTTGATCTGGATTCTGCAGGAAAAAAAAGACCCTGGCGTCCCAAGGTCTTTTTTATTGCTAACGCTGCTTCAACAGATGTACACCGACCGATGTGGGAGCTGGCTTGCCTGCGATGACCATAGGTATCTACACAACCGGTTAAAACGAAGTCTGTGGTAGGTGGGCTGTTGTGGCGAGCAGGCTTGTCCTGCGTTGGGCTGCGAAGCGGCCCCGTTCTTTCGAGGAGGCAGAAGATAAGTAAGCCAACCAGAGTGATGCCCAACAAATAGGCCCGAGCATTCGAAACTACAACATCACCCCGTACAGTCCCGACAAACCAAGCCACATCAGCAAATCCCGGAGTGCCGCCGGGTAGAGAACACACGCATCGTATACCGCAGTAAACGGCGAACACCTCATCCGTCATACCCCATTCCCAACACCTGAGCTTGTTGCGCCAGCGCTTCCATTGCCTCTTGGCTTTCTTCGTCACGGCGCTGCTTGAACGCCATCAGATCCGAAAACCGGATTCGCCGATGCCGGCCCGTTTTTGTAAAAGGAATGGCGCCTTCCTCCAGCATCTTGACCAGGTGCGGGCGCGAAACGTTGAGCAGGTCGGCAGCCTCCTGCGAGGTCAATTCGGCATGCACCGGTACAACCTTGACGGCATTACCGATAGCCAATTCGCCCAGGATATCGACCAGCAGGCGCAGGGCTGAGGTCGGGAGTACAAGTGTGTGGGGTTTGTCTTCTTTGTCGAAGATGTCGATGCGCTGGGTTTCAAATTTGGTCGAAAGCAAAGATGCCAGCTCTCGCTGGCCTTGCACGGCGGCTTCGACTTCCTTTTCCAGCGGCAGGATCGTTTTGGGGAGTTGATTGGTGATCATGATGCAGCTCCGGTGTTACGCAATTCGGTTGAGCCAAAGCTAAACGAAACAAACGAAAATCGCAATAATCGAAACAGTCATGGCTAACCAAACGCCAGTCTCCTTTTCCCACACCAACCATCGAACGAAGCCGACATCAGCCACTGCTCCCACCCCATAGGCTCACTCCCACACAAGGAAGTGAGCCAGTCATGTCAGAACGCGCGTACCCCATCACCGAAGAAGAACAACTCAAACGGCGGATCCTGACGCCGCAGCCGAAGCGCGTGCCCTATTCACCGCCGATTGATTTATTTGAGCCGCCTCCCGCCCCAGCGCCAACACCCGCCAAACCGCCAGGCTGCGTCTTCACAAAACCCTGCCAACTGCCCAACGGCATCATTCGCTACAACGACCCCACCGGCTACGTACCGCTGGAGTTGATCAAGGACTACGGCCATTTCAGCCTGTTGGGTGGCCACGAGGTAGACAGCCGTGGCGCGGTTGCCTTGCGCAAGATCAGCGGCAGTGCCCTGCCTGTCGGCTTGGGGCAATTGGCGTTGCGATCGGCGGCAGTGGAGTCGGCAGCGACTGCGGTTGGCACTGTCGCCGGTGGGCTGTTGAGTGGGTTGGTCGCGTTGTTATGGCCATCTGAGTTGGGCGATAGCGCGCTCTACAGCGAGGAGCAATTACGCTCGCTGCAACGGGCGCGGTCGCAGATGCGTTTGCATGTCGAGCAGCGTGAGGACGGCACACTCAAGGGATATGGGTTTTACACGGGCAACAACCCCGATTGGCAGATGATTGATGTGGTGCAGTTCCAAAGCCGTGGCGATCAGTTTGTGGCGGATTTGGGTGAGGGCGTGGAGCTGATCTGGACGCCTGCGGTTGATCCGGGTGACACGCTGGGGATCCCGGCGTTGGAGGCTGCGCCGCAAGCGCCGGTGATCTGGATTTATCCGCCGACGGAGAAGGCGGCGCAGATTCTGGTAAACCCGATTTATCCACCAGAGTATCGGGATTTTATTCTGGTGTTCCCGGTGGAGTCGGGGGTTCGGCCGCTCTATGTGGTGGTGAGTGTTCGGGCTGGGGATCACAAGTATCACCCGAGTCCAAAGTTTTTAACCGCCTTTCCAGATGCTGTACGTGCTCCCTCCAAATCCGGAGTCCAGGGAGGAGGCAAGCTTAGGCCTCGGTGGAAAGAGCCACATGGCTACATCTACGAATGGGACTTCGAACGGGGCAAGGTAGAGATGTACAACAAGCGAGGTAAACACCTGGGAGAGTTCGACCCTATAACAGGTGAACGAACTAAAGACGCAAACGACAAGAGAAGGATAGACCCATGAAACACCTTATCTACGTAGTCCCGACGGGAAGCGACACTATTTCGACTGAAATTCCACTCAGCCTGAACGCTGCCGATTTGTTACCCATCATGGGTTGGGAAAATGAACACGAATGTGTCTATGACTACCTGCTTACTCCTCTGCAAATCGAAGGCATCGAAAAACTTACCTCAATGGTCTTTCCAAAAAATGCGTCGCTATATTTAGCATGCGACGCGTAATGGCCATTCTGCGCTAATCATTCAAAGAGTCCGAATTTCATGCGTAGGCTTCCACTTTCAGAGAAAAAGCCCCTCCTCTACCGCTCAGTCAACACCCGGACCCAGGGTGTGCACCACGGCGGCTGTTTCGCTTATCGCTATGAGCGCCACACCAAAAGCGCAAAGAATTCACTGTGCACCCGCGGCTCAATGCATAGCCATCAACGACACGGCTTCGATTACACGCCACTATTTCGGTTTCTCTTAGCCAAAGTCGGTCAGCCATGGGACAAAGTGTTCAGTGAAGCCAACGCCCGCCTGGATCGCCCAGAGCCCGTGTTCTGGATGGTTGCGCTGCATGAAAATGACAAAGACGAATACGTGCGAATAGGTGAGTCCAGCTATTACAGCGGCTTGTGGGTCGACGAGGCAGGCCTGCTGCAAAAGGTTAACCCTAAATTGACGCCCGAACAGATGAAGCCCAGTTGTGACTGCTGCACCCACACGTTCAACGGTGTGGTATTTCCGCAGGTGCTTCCACGCAAGCCGTGAAGCTCAGTTGCGCGCACAAGCCGCCCTGCTCCAAATTTCGCAGGCTCAACGTACTGCCAATCTTCCCCACAATCATCTCCACAATCGCCAACCCCAACCCGGCGCCATTGGCGTTATCCCGGCTGTAAAACCGCTCAAACAAGCGCCCCATCTGCGCCTCATCAATCCCCGGCCCTTGGTCCTCCACGCGCAAACCATTAACGCCGATCACCACCCGTACCTCGCCACCCACCGGCGAAAAGTTAAGCGCATTGGTCACCAGGTTTTGCAACGCAATCGCCAACGCCACCGGCTCGGTTTGCACCCAACATTCTTCATCGCCTTCCAGCA
This sequence comes from Pseudomonas sp. ChxA, assembly GCF_030263855.1. Taxonomy (NCBI): domain Bacteria; kingdom Pseudomonadati; phylum Pseudomonadota; class Gammaproteobacteria; order Pseudomonadales; family Pseudomonadaceae; genus Pseudomonas; species Pseudomonas sp. ChxA. Next base: position 1,272,181 of record NZ_JARPMK010000001.1, on the reverse strand, counting down.
CCAGCTCCACGCCTTTTTCCATAGCCAATGGCGTAAGTTCGGCGAGTTCTTCGCGCACCAGTTCCGTCAGTTGCACGGGCTTGTGCACGGGGTTGCTCAGTTGTGGCTCGATGCGGGCCATGGTCAGCAGTTGGCTGCCAATACGCGTGGCGCGGTCTACGCCGTTGACCAAAAAGTCCAGGGCTTCACGCCGTTGTTCTTCGGTCGCAGCGTTTTGCGCGTTTTGCGCGTGAATGCGCAGAATCGCCAACGGCGTGCGCAGTTCATGGGCGGCGTCGGCGATGAAGCGGCGTTCGCGTTCCAGCAGGTCGTCCATCTGCACCAGCAGCCGGTTGAGTGCGGTTTGCATCGGCTCCAGCTCGCTCGGCAGTGGGTTCACGTGCAGCGGTTGCAAGGCGTTGGTGTTACGCCCGCGCAGCTTGCGGGCCATGGTGCGCAAGGGCGTCAGCCCCCAGCCGATGGCCAGCCAGATCAGCACGGTCAGCAGTGGCACGCCAATCACGCTAGGCCAGAGGGTGTGGCGCACGATACGCTCGATCACACTCTGGCGAATGTCGTCGCGCTCGCCCACCCAAATCAGCAGGCCTTGTTGCGGGTCGGCGAGAAGGAAGGCGCACCACTCGTTACCGTTGTCCATCAGGTCATGGGCGCCGAGTGTAGTGGGCGGTGCTGTGAGGACAGGTGCTTCGGCAGAACGCATGAGCAGTTGCCCGTCGCTGCGCCAGACCTGGAAGGTCAGGCGCGTCTCGTAGGGATGGGCCACGCCCTCCTCGCCCACGCGGCTCATGGCTTGGTCGAACGCCTCATACAGGCGGCCCCAGTCTGCGTCGCCAGGATCGCGCTGGCGCAGTACGCCTTGCAGCAGGCGGGCACTCTGGGCGAGCTGGGCGTCGTAGACTTCTTCGATTTCGTGGTGGCTGTCGCGCAGCACCAGCCAACTGATCAGGGCGTCGCCGAGCAGGATCAATACCAGCACCGGAATAATGATGCGTGCGCGTACCGAACTCATGGTTTGAGCGCCAGCACATAGCCCACGCCGCGCACAGTGCGGATCAGCTCTGTGGATAACTTCTTGCGCAGGTTATGGATCAACACCTCCAACGTATTGCTTTCCACCCGGTCCTGCCAGCCATACAGGGCGCGAGACAGCCGCTCGCGGGTCACAACTTTACCGGGGCGCACCATCAGTTGGTGCAGCAGTTGGTATTCCATAGGGGTGACGATGATCTCATCGCCCTGGTAGCGCACTTGCTGGGTGGCCGGATCAAGGCTGACGCCGGCGTGTTCGAGCATCGGTTGGGCGCGGCCCTGGCTGCGGCGCAGCAGGGCACGCACGCGGGCTTTAAGTTCCTCGACGTCGAAGGGTTTGATCAGGTAGTCGTCGGCGCCGGCATCCAGGCCGGCGATGCGTTCGGCGGTGCCATCGCGGGCGGTGAGGATCAGCACCGGCAGGTCATGCTGCCCGGCGCGCAGTTGCTGCAACAGGTCGAGACCATCGAGGCGCGGCAGGCCGAGGTCGAGCAGCAGCAGGTCGAAGCTTTCGGTGCGCAGGGCGTGCAAGGCGCTGAGGCCATCTTGCAGCCAATCCAGGGTGTAGCCTTCGGCGCCCAATGCCACGCGAATGCCTTGGCCGAGGGCGCGGTCATCTTCGACGAGGAGTAGGCGCATAGCAGAATCTCTGTGGGAAACGGCGGAATCATGCCGGTTCTACGCAGGGCTATTCCGGCAAAGATGTTACGGCTCGTTGCCAACTAAGGTTGCACTAAGGTTGGTTTTGCACTGTGCCGGCAGGTACGGGACCACCTGTCGTTATGCATGCTCACCGGCCGCAGGAAGCGCCTGCCGGGTGAACGTGCGCCGTCATCCTTTCTTCTCACAGGTTCCCTATGCGCTGCGCCTTACTGATCTTCAGCCTGCTAGGCGTCTTTATCGCCGCCTGGCTGAGCCATCCGCCCCACGTACTGGCGCCGTTTGCCCAGGCGAACCCGAACCCTGCGAAGGTGGCGGCAGCTCCGCAATACACCAGCCGCTTTGTGTCCTCACAGCTCACCGACTTTGTACACTCCTCCTCCGTTACCGCCCTGCCCGGCGGCGACTTGATGGCCGTGTGGTTTGCAGGTAGCCGCGAAGGCGCCGCCGATGTGCAAGTGCGCACGGCGCGGTTTGATGCACGCAGTGGCGAATGGGGCGGCGAACAGGTGTTGGCCACGCGGGAAAGCACCCGCGACGGCACCCAGCGTTACATTCGCAAGCTGGGCAACCCGGTAATTGCCCTGGGCCCGGATAAACGCCTGTGGATGTTTTACGTGTCGGTGTCAGTCGGTGGCTGGGCCACTAGTGCGATCAACGTGATGGTCTCCGATGACCTCGGCGCGAACTGGTCGGCGCCTCGGCAATTGGTGACGTCGCCGTTTTTCAATATCAGCACCTTGGTGCGCGCCGCGCCCGTGTTCCATGCCGATGGTTCGATTGGCCTGCCGGTGTATCACGAGTTCATGGGCAAATTTGCCGAGTACCTGTACTTGAGTGCCGACGGTGCGGTGATCGACAAATTCCGCATCAGCCGTGGCAAACATTCGCTGCAGCCAACCATCGTGGCGCAGGACGGCCAGCGTGCCGTGGCGATGTTGCGTTACGCCGGTGAAACCCATCACCGCGTGCTCGCCAGCCGAACCGAGGATGCCGGGCAAACCTGGAGCGAGCCGTTCCCGCTGGAACCGGCCAACCCCAATTCATCACTGGCGGCCGTAGGGACTGAAGACGATGGCCTACTCGTCGCCCTCAACGACCTGCAAGACGGCCGCTTCAAGCTCAGCCTCTACGGCACCGACGCGCAAATGACGCAATGGCGCACGGTGGTGCAATTGGATGAGTCGCCGGACCCGCTCGGCCAACCGTTCTCTCCCGAAGCTTATAAAGAAATCATCGGCGAAGGCTTCCGCGCCTCCAGCGGTGCCAAGCGCCTGCCGCTGGAACAGCGCTTTCTGAGCAACCTGGATTACCGCGTGTGCAAACCCCGTGGCTGCGATTTTGAGTATGAGTACCCGTATTTCAGCCGCAGCCCGGACGGCATGTACCACTTGGTCTACTCGTGGAATAACACCTTTATCAAACATGTCAGCTTCAACGAAGCCTGGCTGGCGGAGCGCTTGTGATGATGGCGTTGTGGCAAGCCCATTTGAGTTTTGTATTGCTGGGGTTTGTGCTGCTCAGCACGTTGCGGTTTACCGCGCCCTGGCGGCCATGGTTGTTGCCGGTGTTGGTGGCGTTGAGTTTTATCCCGGTGAATGAACTGCCGTTGGCGGCGTATGTGCGCAGTTTTACCGATGACCTGGCGATCAGCACCTTGGTGTTGTTGGCGTGGGTGGCGGTGTGCCGGTTGGGGCTGGTGCAACCGCTTGCCCGGGCACATCAAGTGCAACTGTTGGTGCTGTTTGGCGGGCTGTGCCTGGTGCTATACCCGGCGGCGATGGGGCTGACGTATTTCGATCCATACCGTTGGGGGTTTAACCCTCGGCCAATGATTGTATTGGTAGGTGCGCTGGCACTGTTGATGTTGGCGCTGCGCAACAGGTTGGCCGTGTGGATGCTTGCAGTGGGCACGTTGGCATTTGCGCTGCGGCTCAAGGCGTCGGAGAACTATTGGGATTACCTGGTCGACCCGCTGTTGATGGGTTACTGCGCAGTCGCCGGGTTAATGCAACTCAAACTGTGGGAGCTGGCTTGTCTGCGAATGCGCCGCCTCAGGCAGTACATCAGCCACTGACACACCGCTATCGCAGGCAAGCCAGCTCCCACAGTGGGTCTGCGTCGTTTTTTTGAAATGGGGAAGGTTAACGATGACTGCGTTGCAATCACGCCGCCTGCGCTACGGCGTGGGCGCGATCGGGTTGGTGTTTGTGTTGCTGGCGGCGTTGCGGCTGGTGTTTTTAATCAGTTTTTCCGGCCTGGATTTAAACACCGAGGGCTTGCTGGAAACCCTCGGCATCGGCTTGCGTTTCGACCTGCGCCTGGCGGTGTTGCTCCTGCTACCCGTGGCCGTGCTCGCCTGGCTGCCGCGCTGGAACCTCATCACCCTGCCCGCCCTGCGTTGGCTGGCACGCGGCTATCTGCTGATTGCACTGGCCGTGGTTGGCCTCATCTACATCATCGACTTCGGCCACTATGCCTACCTCGGCGTACGCATCAACGCGACGGTGCTGCGCTACCTGCAAGACGCGCAGATTTCTCAACAGATGGTGTGGGAAACCTACCCGGTGCTGTGGATAACTGCCTGTTGGTTGGCGGCAGTGGCTGTGTGGGTGTGGGCGCTGGTGTGCCTGGAGCGATTGACCCTGGATCGTGAGCCAAAAACCATCGGCAAACTTACAGTGACGTCGTTGTCCGTGATCGGTGTAGTCATGGTGCTGCTGGCCCTGCTGGGCCGCGTGGCAAATCTCAACCTGGAAAACCCGGTGCCGCTGCGCTGGAGCGATGCGTTCTTCTCCGGCAACAGCCAGGTCGCCGCCGTAGGCCTGAATCCTGTGCTGTTTTTGTACGACACGCTCAAGGTTGGCCAGTCACAATTCGATGAAGCCCAGGTGCGCAGGCATTACCCGCAAGTGGCCGAGTACCTGGGCGTTGAGCGGCCTGACGCGCAACAGCTGAATTTCAGCCGTGAACAAGGTGTGCAGCCCTACAAACTGGCAGGCGAACGCCCGCCCAACGTGGTCTTCGTTATGCTCGAGTCCTTGGGCACCAGCGCGGTCGGCGCCTATGGCAACCCACTGAACCCCACGCCGAACCTGGACAAGCTGGCGACACAAAGCTGGTTCTTCAAACACTTCTATGTGCCCGTCACCGGCACCGCCAAAACCGTGTGGGCGAGCATCACCGGCGTGCCCGACGTGACCCGCCAGGAGACCGCCACGCGCAACCCGTTGATCACGCGGCAACACACGTTGATCAACGCCTTCGAGGGTTACCAGAAGTTCTACATGATCGGCGGCAACGCCGGCTGGGCGAATATCAACGCACTGATCCGCCAGAGCATCGACGGCGTGCAACTGTTTGACGAAAGCCACTGGCGCTCGCCCCGGGTGGACGTGTGGGGCATCTCTGACCTGGACCTGTTCAAGGAAGGCGACCAGTTATTGCGCGCCGCGCCCAAAGGCCAGCCGTTCTTTGCCTACCTGCAAACTTCCGGCAACCATCGGCCGTTCACCATTCCAAAACAAAACGACGGTTTTCAGTTAAACAACGTAACGCTGGAACAAGCCCAGGCCGCCGGCTCACGCAGTGTCGAGCAATACAACGCGGTGCGCCTGCTGGATTACAACATCGGCCGCCTGATGGACATCGCCAAGGCCGGTGGCTGGTACGACAACAGCATTTTTGTGTTCTTTGGCGACCACAACACGCGCATCAGCCAGATCCCGCACATGGCGCCTGCCTTCGAGCAACTGGGCCTGGAAAGCAACAACGTGCCGCTGCTGATCCACGCGCCGGGGCTTGAGCCACGCGTTATTGAGGAGGCCGTGGGGTTGGCGGACTTGCTGCCGACCGTGGCTGGCATGGCGGGTGTGCCGTTTCGCAACGGCGCGATGGGCCGCGATATCCAGCAGCCGGCACCGGAAGGCGAACGTGTGGTGCCACTGGTGCTGCACGAAGGCACCTTCCCGATTATCGGCGGCGTGACCCAGCACTTCCTGTTGCAGATGCAGCACGACGGCGGCTCACCGACCTTGCATGACCTGGCGTCGCAAACACCGCGCGAAGATGTGGCCGAGCAGCATCCCGAAGAGTTTCAGCGCCTGCAGGGGCTGACCCGTGGGCTGCATGAAAGTGCGCGGTTGATGCTGTTCAGGAACGTGCGCGAATGATTACTTGGGCTGGAAGGTTTCCAGGTAGGCCAGGATGTTTTCGATCTTTTCCGGGTCGCTGATACCCCAGAAGATCATGCGCGTACCGCTCACCACCTTCTTCGGCGCCTCGATATAGGCCGCGAGTTTGTCGCGGGTCCAGACCACGCCGGAGTTTTTCATCGCGTCGGAATACTGATAGTCCGTGGTGGTGCCGGCAGGTCGACCGATGATGCCGTTCAGCTCAGGCCCGAAGCCGCCGCGTGCGCCTTCACCGATGCTGTGGCAGCCGCCGCAGGTCTTGCTGAACAGTTTGCCGCCCGCCTCGGCATCGCCGGCCGCCAAGGCCGGGGCGGTGTTGAGGATCAGGGCGAGGGTCAGTAAGGCGTACTTCATGCAGGGCTCCACAGCGGGCAACGATGCGGCAATTATGCCTGTATCCGATTGGGCGTGCCGCTGCGGGCAACCCCGCGCAACCGCTCTAAAACGACCACCCATCGTTTAAAAAACATCCAATCGAACCTATTCAATCAGCGCCCACTCCACCCTACTGAACCCTGATGGAGGAGTAAGGATCATGGCTCAGCCATCGATTTTGGTATTGGAAGACGACGAAATCATTCGTGCGTTAATGGTGGATGTATTGGAGGACTTCGGCGCACATGTGACGTCGTTTCCTTCGGCGGATGAAGGCATGATTTACCTGGAACGTGGCGATGACCCGGTAGACCTGATCGTCAGTGATATCCAGATGCCGGGGTTACTCAATGGCTATGACTTGAGCAAGGTGGTCGCGCATCGCTGGCCGTCGGTGCCGGTTGTGCTCACTTCTGGCAATACCAAGCTGGCGGCGCAACTCGGCGGCTCGGTGCGGTTTTTACCCAAGCCCTGGAGTGCGGAACACTTGGTTGAGTGCGTACAAACGGCACTGACCCAGCAAGGCGCTTCCATGCACTAATAGCGCCGCGACATCACTTAAACCGAACTTGCTGCAGTGCCTTGTGGTCATTCATTACGCAAGGAGCGACTTTTCTGATCCGCCGGTCAGTCTTTTCGCCTTGTGCGTACAGTTGACGGCAATGAGTTGTGTAGAATCGTCGCCCATTTCACGCGTCATTCATGGCCTTAAGGCCCACAGTTCGAGCTTATTGAATGCATTCACAGGCCCATGACGTTAGTGCGCCCTCATTGCTGGAAGCGTTGCGCACAGGCACGGTTTTGCTGCATGTGGCGTTGGAAAAGCGCCTGCCGTTTTTTTCCGATGAGTTGGATGCTGGCTGGTATCGGCGCTTGCTCCAGGCGTACTACGGGTTTTATGCGCCGATGGAAGCGGCGCTGTACGACAGTGGCTTGATCCCCGACGGATATGACTCCGTACTGCGTGTGAAAACACCCACGCTGCTGGGCGACTTGCGCGCCATTGGCTTGAATGATTACGCCATCAACGCCCTGCCCCGCTGCACCCAACACCCGAACTTCGACACCCCCGCCGCCTGCCTCGGTGCCCTGTATGTACTGGAAGGCGCCACCCTGGGCGGCCAAGTACTGCGCCGGGAAATGGCCCGGCGCCTGGGCATACACGCTGACAACGGCGCAGCGTTCCTGGATGTATACGGCGCCGATACCGGTCGACGCTGGAAGGACTTTCTCGATTACCTGGGCCGCCTGCCGCTGGATGCTGACGCAAAACAGCGCGCGGTCGATGCGGCCCGTTCTACATTCAGTGGCTTTGAGCTATGGCTCGCCAGCCAGGAGGTACTGCTATGAAAACCGAAGATTTCGAAGAACTGCTTGCCAACTGTGCCGACGAACCCATTCGCTTTCCGGGCGCGATCCAGCCCCACGGTGTGCTGTTGACGTTGTCGGAGCCTGAGCTGCACATCACTCAGGTCAGCGCCAACGTGGCCAGCTTGTTCGGCCACGCACCCGAAGCCCTGTTGGGCCAGCCGTTGCATCAGTTAATTGGCGCTGAGCCTGCCCAAGCCGTGCAAGCAATCGCTCAAAACAACGCGTTTCTCGACGCGCCGGCGCTGCATGTCACGCTCAATGGCGCGCCATATGAAGGCCTGCTGCATCGCCATCAGAACGTGCTGGTGCTGGAGTTCGAACCGCGCCTTGAAGATTTCAAACCTCGCGCCCTGAATGGTCGCACCAGTGACCTGGGCAAGATGTTGCAACGCTTGCAGTCGGCGAAAACCCTGCAGGCGCTGTACGAAATCAGCGTGACTGAGATCCAGGCCATGACCGGTTACGACCGGGTGCTGATCTATCGCTTCGAAGAAGAAGGCCACGGCCAGGTGATTGCCGAAGCGTCGGCGCCGTCCATGGAGCTGTTCAACGGATTGTTCTTCCCCGCGTCCGACATTCCCGAACAGGCCCGCGAGCTGTACCGCACCAACTGGCTGCGCATCATCCCGAACGCTGCCTACGAGCCGGTGCCGCTGCTACCCAAGCTGCGTCCGGGTACTGACCAGCCGCTGGACTTGAGCTTTGCCACCTTGCGCAGCGTGTCGCCGATTCACTGCCAATACATGCAGAACATGGGCGTGCTGTCGTCCATGAGCATCTCGTTGATGGCCGGCGACAAGCTATGGGGCTTGATCAGTTGCGGCAACCGCGAGCCCTTGCTGGTGCCCAACGACCTGCGTGTTGCCTGCCAGACCATCGGCCAGGTGTTGTCGCTGCAGATCAGCGCCATGGAAGCCCTGGACTTGAGCCGTCAGCGCGAAGAGAAAGTCGAAGCCCTGGCACTGCTCGACCGGGCGATGAAAGCCTCGGAGCAAAACGTCTTCGATGGCCTGGCCCAGCAGCCGCAAGTGCTGATGGACCTGACCCTGTCGGGCGGCGTGGCAATCATCGAAGACAAACAACTGCACCGTTACGGCAATTGCCCCGAGCCTGCGCAGATTCGTGCGCTGCATAAGTGGCTGCAAGAAAGCGGCGAGCCGGTGTTTTCCAGCCATAACCTGACATCGGTGTACCCGCCTGCCGCCGAGTTCCAGCCAGTGGCCAGCGGTGTTCTGGCCATGAGCCTGCCTAAGCCTGTGGATAACGGCGTGTTGTGGTTTCGCCCGGAAGTCAAAGAGAACATCAACTGGAGCGGCGACCCGAACAAACCGCTGAACCTGGAAAGCTCCGACGCCGGTTTGCGCCTGCGCCCACGCACCTCGTTTGAAATCTGGAAAGTCGAGATGGCCGGCATCTCCACCAAGTGGAGCCACGGCGACCGGTTTGCCGCCAACGACCTGCGCCGCTCTGCCCTGGAAAATGACCTGGCCCGCCAAGTGCTGCGCGAACAGCAAGCCGTGCGTGCGCGTGATGAGCTGGTGGCGGTGGTGTCCCACGACCTGCGCAACCCGATGACAGTTATCTCGATGCTCTGCGGCATGATGCAGAAAGCCTTCAGCTCCGACGGCCCACATACCTCGCGGCGCATTTCCTCGGCCATCGACACTATGCAACAGGCCGCCGGGCGTATGAATGTGCTGCTGGAAGACCTGCTCGACACCTCGAAAATCGAGGCCGGGCGTTATGTGGTCAAACCGGTGTCTCTGGACGTTAGCCAGATGTTCGAAGAGGCCTATTCGCTGCTCGCACCGTTGGCGATGGAGAAAGGCATCGACTTGTCGTTCAACGCCGAGCCCGGCCTGCTGATCCATGCCGACCCGGAGCGCTTGTTCCAGGTGCTGTCGAACCTGATCGGCAATGCCATCAAGTTCACGCCGCGCCAGGGCAATATCGGCATCAGCGCCATGAGCAATGGCGAAGACATCGTGTTTTCGGTGCGTGACTCCGGCGAGGGCATTGCGCCTGAGCAATTGCCCCATGTGTTTGATCGCTACTGGACCCAGACCGAAAACAACCCCACCGGCAGCGGATTGGGGCTGTATATCACCCAAGGAATCGTGCAGGCCCACGGCGGGCGGATTGAGGCTGAGAGTGAGTTGGGGCGTGGCAGTGAGTTCAGGTTTACGGTACCCAAGTCTGTCTGAAACGCATTCAGTCCTACGGATATTAAACATGCAGAAACCCATGGCCGGGAACGTTAACCCGGCCAGCGCCACTGAGTGGGTGCGCAGTCAAAGGGAGTATTGATGCGAGAACATCCCTCCAATTGAGCAAGAGGTTTTTCCCATGAATATCGTCCACATGCTCCCCGGCTTTCAGTACAACATAGCTTTCCAACTGGCCAACCAAATGGCTGAAATAGCCATCCAGTCCGCTGAAAAGCCCTCACGTCCTGACAGTAACCCCATGATGCAAAACGCACCGCCCAAGCCCAAGCCTTATCGAACGTCCCTGGAATCCCTGGGACAAGGCCATCTGCTCTAACACAACAAGGGTAATCGGCTGCAAGGTATCTGCGGCACGCCTTTAACAAAACGCTGACATCCTCTGCGTTACCCTTTTAAGTCCTACCTTGTATGAGCTGCTTGCTTCATGCCGCCATCCGACACACTGCCCGCCGTCATTGCCGGCCCACTGCTCAGGCGCCTGGAACCCCAGCGCCTGGTGATCTGGCTGGTGGGCAGCCGTGTCCTGCCATTGTGCTTAAAGCTGCAAGCGCCTCAAGGCCAGACGCTGACGATCGATCTGGACACCCAGCAGTGCCAAGTCGTGCCCGTTGGGCGCCACGCCTTTATCCACCTGATCGACGTTACCCTGAGTGAAGCCCTGCCGCTGGACGTGAGCATCGACTACGACCTGCTGGTCGACGGCTGTGGCATCGCGCAATGGGCGCCGCACCTGCTGTATCTCGATGCCCCATTTGCAAATTTCGTATTGCACAGCCGCATTCACCAGTTGGTGCATGGTTCCTGCCGCAAACCCCATCACCACGCCGATGACGGTTTGCTGTGCATCGACCGCCTGCTGGCTGACGCGTGCACACCGGCCGAACGCCCGGCGCTGTTAATGATGAGCGGTGACCAAGTCTACGCCGACGATGTGGCCGGGCCCATGCTGCGGGCGATTCATGCGCTGATCGCACGTCTAGGGTTGTTCGACGAATACCTGGAAGGCGCCGTGGTGGATGACAGCGCCAGCCTCTACGGGCATCGCGCCAGCTATTACCACCGCGCGGATCTGCTGCCCGCACTGGACAGCAATGAGACCCTGCGCGAACGGTTTTTCGGCGGTGTGAAAAAACCGATCTTTACAAGCAGCACCGCCGACAACCACCTGGTGACCTTTGCCGAAGTACTGGCGATGTACCTGTTGGTGTGGTCGCCCACACCCTGGACCCTGATCGCGCCACTGCTGCCGTCATTAAGCGCGCCGGAACAACTGCGCTATGACCACGAGCAAGTGCAGGTCGATCGGTTCCGTGACGGCCTGCCCGGCGTTGCGCGGGTTTTCGCGCACCTGTCGACGCTGATGATCTTTGACGATCACGACATCACCGACGACTGGAACCTCAGCGCCCAATGGGAAGCCACCGCCTACGGCCATCCATTCTCCAACCGCATCATCGGCAATGCCCTGCTCGCTTATATGCTGTGCCAGGGCTGGGGCAACCAGCCGGATGTGTTTGGCAAACTGTTGGAACACACCCAGACGCTGACCACGCACGTTCAAGACAACCACTTGCACGCCAGTGCCCACGATGAACTACTGCAAACCCTGCTGAAATTTCAGCACTGGCATTACGTACTGCCCACCACGCCCGCGCTGGTAGTGCTCGACACTCGCACAAGGCGCTGGCGCAGTGAGTTTGCGCTCAAGCAACCTTCCGGCCTGCTGGACTGGGAAGCTTTGAGCGAACTGCAGCAGGCCCTGCTGGACCACCCCTCGGCCATCATCGTCTCGCCCGCGCCGATCTTCGGCGTCAAGCTGATCGAGACGGTGCAGAAAGTCTTCAGTTGGTGTGGCTACCCACTGCTGGTAGACGCCGAAAACTGGATGGCCCATCGCGGCGCCGCCCAGGTGATCCTCAACATCTTCCGCCACTCGCGCACACCCGGTAACTACGTGATCCTGTCGGGCGATGTGCATTACTCGTTCGTCTATGAGGTGCTGATTCGCCACCGCAGCGCCGGCCCCAAAATCTGGCAGATCACCAGCAGCGGCATCAAGAACCAATTCCCGGCACGCTTGCTGGAGTGGTTCGACCGCCTCAACCGCTGGCTCTACTCACCGCGCTCGCCCCTCAACGGCTTCACGCGCCGACGCACCATGCAGGTAGTACCGCATATTCCGGAGCATGCCGAGGCGGGTGAACGGCTGTGGAATTCGGCGGGCATCGGCCAAGTGTTTTTCAATGCGCAGGGCCAGCCGGAAGGGATTTACCAGCACAATGCGGATGGCAAGCCGCGAACGCGCATGGTGGCTCCTGAGTAAGTTTTCTTACGTACGGCAAACCATTCTCGTACCCACCTTTCAGAAAACTCATAACTCTATATTTTTACTGATTTTTTTTTGAAACCATTCAACCTCAGCAACTCACAAAATAAGTGCCAGGCTCTGAGCAATCTTCGCGAAAACACTTCTCAATCGCCGATTGCGCAATGAACCTATTTTGGTGCACTCGGTGAACGACCTACCTCTCGTGTTGCACGTCGCATTTTACCGAACCGAGGCTGGCAACGAGCCCGTGCGTGAATGGCGGTTGCTCTGAGGAACATTCCATGAATAAGCATATCGGCTCCAACTTTGATGATTTTCTCAGCGATGATGGGCTCATAGAAGAAGTCTCTGCTGGGGCGTTGAAGCGTGTTATTGCCTGGCAGTTGGCAGAGGCGATGAAGGTGCAGAAGGTCAGCAAGAAAGCGCTGGCAGAACGTATGCATACCAGCCGTACCGCCGTCGATCGAGCGCTGGACCAAAACGACGCGGGCATGACGCTGTCCACCCTGGCCAGTGCGGCAAGGGCATTGGGTCAACATGTCGAAGTACGCCTGGTACCGAACAGGCAAGCAAGGCCCGCCACGGTGTGAAAGACCGAGCCAGGCGAGCACGATGTATATCTCTACGGCTGCCGGTTAATGGCCTATCGCCACACCACTAAAGCAGCACATCCAGCCTATTCAAAGCGTGCAAGCCGCAATGTAGAGTAACCTCAGCCACGGTGTACCGGCGTCAATGAAGACTGGCCGTAGGAGCCAGCATCGGCAGGGAAGCGCACAGATGAACGATACATCCGGCAATAAACCGCAGCTCAATAACTTTTCCGAACTCAACGCCGACATGTTGCATACGGTGATGGAACTGGTCAGCGACGGCATCTGGGACTGGAATGCCAACACCGGTTTCGTGTACCGCAGCCCCGGCTGGTACATGATGCTTGGCTACCCCCGCCACTCCCTGGAGAACAGCGTGTTCACCTGGGAGAACGTGATCCACCCCGAAGATTATCCACGCGTCATGGCCGTTTTTGATGACTACATCAGCCAACGCGCGCCCCATTACCAGGCCGAGTATCGTTGCCGCAAGGCTGATGGCACTTACCTGTGGATAGAAGACCGTGGCTACGTCATTGCCCGTAACCCCGACAATTCGGTGGCGCGCATGGTCGGCGCGCACCACGATATCCATACACGCAAAATTTCCATCGAACAGCTGCAACAGCGCAACCAGTCGCTGGAAGCGTTGGTGGCCGAACGCACCCTTGAATTGTCACGGGTCAATCAGCAACTGCAATTGCAGTTGGACGAAAACCGTTCCCTGGCCGAACAGGACGCCTTGACGCGCATCGCTAATCGTTATCGCCTGGAAAAGGTGCTGCTGGAGGAGTGCGACCGTGCCGAGCGCTTCCGTGTACCACTGGCCTTGGTGGCCATGGATATCGATGACTTCAAGCCGATCAACGACAAACATGGTCATGGCGTCGGCGACCAGACCCTGGTGAGCGTGGTAGACAGCCTGCAAGTCTGTATGCGCCAAGGCGACTTGCTCGCACGCTGGGGCGGCGATGAGTTTATGGTGGTCCTGCCCAAAAGCACCTTGGACATCGCCAGGCAAATGGCCGAACGTATCCGTCAGGCCATCGCCGAGATGCCCGCCGTGGGCGACTTCAAAGTCACCCTGAGCCTGGGCGTAGTGGAGCGGCGGATGGGCGAAACGCCCGCCGCCCTGATGGCACGTGCCGATCAAGCGCTGTATCGGTCCAAGGCGGCGGGCAAGGATGTGGCCTCGGAATGATGTGGGAGCTGGCTTGCCTGCGATGGCGGGCTTTTGGTGCTGGTGTTGGTGTTGGTGTTGGTGTGTATATCCGTTATTTAGGTAACGGCGGCCTATGGTTCCGCTCTTACAGCGGGTCACTTTTGTAAAGACACAAAAGTAACCAAAAAGTCTTCGCCCCAACACTCGGTGCCTCGCTTAGGCTCGGCATGCCCGCAATCCGCCAGTGATTTGGGGGGCCGCCGCGATGGGCCATCCTTGGCCCAGCGCGGCTAAACCGGCATCCCTGCCGGTTTACCCCCCAAATCCCTGTCGAATTGCGGCCATCGTGTTTGACGGGGCGATTTCAGATCAAGGTCAAAAGCGCAGATCAAAAGACCGCTGACTTCGTCATCGAAAAGGATGTAAGGGCCGGAGCAACAGCAAAAGCAAAAGCAGAGCCATACTCGGTCAACTGTGGGAGCTGGCTTGTCGAATCGTCGCACCGCTGCGATGGCACCCACTCGGTTTACCTGATACACCGAGGTGTCTGCATCTCAGACAAGCCAGCTCCCACTAAGGCAGCGCTCAGTCAACGCACCGGCGGTGCGTACTGGATGCCGCCATTGCTCCACAACGCATTGAGCCCGCGCTTGATCTTCAGCACGCTGCCTTGCCCGATATTGCGTTCGAACACTTCGTCGTAGTTGCCCACTTGCTTGACGATCTGCACCACCCAATCCTTGCGCAACTTCAGGTCTTTGCCGTAATCGCCGTCTGCACCGAGCAAGCGTGCAACGTCCGGGTTTTGGGTGGTCTTGGCCTGTTCTTCGACGTTCTGCGAGGTGATGCCCATTTCTTCAGCATTGAGCATGGCAAACAGGGTCCACTTGACGATGCTGAACCACTCATCGTCGCCCTTGCGCACCAGCGGCCCCAACGGCTCTTTGGAGATCACCTCGGGCAGCACCAGGAACTCATCCGGGTGGGCCATCTTGATGCGCTGGGCATACAGGCCTGATTGGTCGGTGGTGAGTACGTCGCAACGCCCAGCTTCCAGGCCCTTGGCGCTCTCATCGGCGGTGTCGAAGGTGATCGGCGTGTACTTCAGGCCGTGGGTGCGAAAATAATCGGAAACGTTGAGTTCGGTCGTGGTGCCGGCCTGGATGCAGACGGTCGCGCCATCGAGTTGCTTGGCGGCGGTCACGCCCAGCTTGTTGTTGACCAGAAAGCCGATGCCGTCGTAATAGGTCACGCCGGTAAACACCAGGCCCATGCCGGAATCGCGCGAGCTGGTCCAGGTGGTGTTGCGCGAAATCAGATCGATTTCGCCCGATTGCAGCGCGGTGAATCGCTCCTTGGCGGTCAACTGGGTGAACTTCACTTTTGACGCATCACCAAACACGGCGGCGGCGACGGCGTGACACACGTCTACATCGAGGCCGGTCATCTTGCCCTGGCTGTCGGGCACGCCGAAGCCCGGCAGGCCGTCACTGACGCCGCACTGGATAAAACCTTTTTTCTGGATCGCGTCCAGGGTCACACCCGCGTGGGCGCTGCCGGCAAGCGCAACGGCCGTGGCGGCGAGGATAGTTTTAAGGTGGTTCATGCGAGGCACTCCCTGTGTATCTTTTATTATTCGGCGCCGCACTGCCCGCGCCGGTTTCTGAGGTTGTCCGGCAGTATTGTCAGGTTTGCAGCGTGGCCACAAACGACCTTTAGGCAACAGCTCCTTCCGATTTGGAATGACCCGGCGACTTTATTTCGTTTGCGGCAAGGCCGGGCGCGCGGCTTAGATAAATACACGCCCGCCATTGCCGAGTCCCCGATTCATGAGCCGCGAAAGCATCAGCCAGTCGATTTCCATCGTTCACCCCATCAGCCTCAGCCACGGTAAAAATGCCGAGGTGTGGGACACCACGGGCAAGCGCTATATCGATTTTGTCGGTGGGATTGGCGTGCTCAACCTCGGGCACTGTCACCCGGGCGTGGTGGAAGCGATTCGCGAACAAGCCACGCGGCTTACCCACTATGCCTTCAACGCCGCGCCGCACGCGCCCTACATCGAGCTGATGGATCGCCTTTGTGCGTTTATCCCGGTGGAGTACGCGGTGAGCGGCATGCTCACCAACAGCGGCGCGGAAGCGGCGGAAAACGCCTTGAAGATCGTGCGCGGCGCCACCGGCCGCACGGCAGTGATCGCCTTTGACGGCGCCTTCCACGGCCGCACCCTGGCCACGCTTAACCTCAATGGCAAGGTAGCGCCGTACAAGCAAAAGGTCGGTGTGCTGCCTGGCCCGGTGTATCACCTGCCCTACCCCAGCGCCGATAACGGCGTGACCTGCGCCGAAGCCCTGAAGGCCATGGACCGCCTGTTCAGTGTGGAAATCGACGTAAACGATGTGGCCTGTTTCATCATCGAACCGGTGCAGGGCGAAGGCGGCTTTCTGGCCCTGGACATCGAGTTCGCCCAGGCCCTGCGCCGCTTCTGTGATGATAAAAACATCCTGCTGATTGCCGATGAAATCCAGTCCGGCTTCGGGCGTACCGGCCAGCGTTTTGCCTTCTCGCGCCTGGGCATTGAACCGGATCTGATCCTGCTCGGCAAAAGCATCGCCGGGGGCGTGCCATTGGGCGCGGTGGTCGGGCGCAAGGCGCTGCTCGACAACTTGCCCAAAGGCGGCCTGGGTGGCACCTACTCCGGCAACCCAATTGCCTGCGCAGCGGCGTTGGCAACATTGGATGCGATGACCGACGCGCAATTGAAAACCTGGGGTTCACAACAAGAGGCCGCCATCGTCCGCCGTTATACCGCCTGGCGCGAGCAGCAGCTGTCGCCCTATCTGGGCCGCCTGACCGGCGTGGGTGCCATGCGCGGCATCGAGCTGGCCCATGCCGACGGCACGCCCGCGCCCCAGCAATTGACCCAACTGCTCAGCCTGGCGCGCGATGCCGGCTTGCTGCTGATGCCCAGCGGCAAATCGCGGCATATCATCCGCCTGCTGGCACCGCTGACCACTGAGCCTGCGGTGCTGGAGCAAGGCCTGGATATACTCGAGGCCTGCCTTAAGCAGCTGGCTTAATAGCGCGCATCCAGGGGCTTGCCGCCGTTGGGCCAGTCTTTGACCTTGTCCGGGAAATCCGGGCGCGGTTGGCTAGAGAAGTATGCCGCCACGTCCACCGCTTCCTGGTCCGACAAGCCGCCCTGCCCCAACGGGAATTTCTCGTGGAAGCCGATCGGCATGTTGCGCTTCACAAACGCCGCCGCGGTGTAAGGCCGCGCCATACCAGCGCCGATATTGAACGACTGCTCGCCCCACAGTGGCGGGTACACCAGCTCGCCGTCGGCACGCGCCAGGCCTTGGCCGTTATCGCCATGGCACACCGCGCATTGCTTGGCATACACCTGCTTGCCGTTGTCCAGGTCCGGCTTGATCGCCGGGTCGATCTTGCCCACGCCGCGCCCGGCGACTTTATCTGCAGGGCGGGTGTTGTTTTTCATCCAGTCAAAATACGCGACCATCGCCTGCATATCCGCCGACTGCGGCGCCAGTGGCTTGCCGTTCATGGAACGGCGGAAACAGCCATTGATGCGCTCCTCCAGCGTGACCACCTTGCCCGCACGCGGCGCGTAGCTGGGGAAGAACGCCGACACGCCCACAAAGGGCGAACCGTCGGCCACGGTGCCGGCGTTGAGATGGCAACTGGTGCAGTTGAGCGAATTGCCGACGTTATCCGGCAGCAGCGCCTTGGTTTGCAGGTGCAGGCGCATGCCGCGAACAACCTGGTCGGCGTTCGGTGCGGCGAGCAAATCCGCCAGCCTTGGGGTTTCGAAGGCCGACGAATCGGTGGTGGCAGGGTTGAGCTGGTCGCGCAGTGTCTTCACCTGCGCGGCGCTGATGGGCGTGCCTGCGTTGCCCCAACGGGTACGTACAAAGGTCAGGATCTCGGCGATTTCCTGATCGGCCAGCCGGCTGAAACCGGGCATGGTGTAGACCCTCGGGTGGGCAGCGGTTTGCACGGTTTCCCAGCCGGTCAGGGTGATATGCAACAGCGAAGTCGGGTTGTTCGAGGCAATGCTCGGGTTACCGGCCAAGGGTGGAAACAGGCCTTTTACGCCCGCGCCGTCACTGCGGTGGCAATCACTGCAAAACTGCATATAGCCCAGGCCGCCACGGCTGGTGAACAGGTCGGCTGGCGGTGCGGCAGGGGCATGGGCGACCGATGGCATTGGCAGGTCGTCTTTGCCCGGCGGCAGGGACTTGAGGTAACTGGCGATGGCCGTAAGGTCGTCATCGCTGAAATGCTGGGTGCTGTGGTGGATCACATCGGCCATGTTGCCGGCGACCGTGGCAAAGCGGTTCTGCCCGGTCTTGAGCAGTTGCACGGTGTCTGGCACCGTCCACAGGTTGCGCAGGCTCAGGGCGCGCCAGTGCTCGACGGTTTCACCGGCCAGGTAATGCCGGCCGCTGCGGCCCGCATCGCTCATGGCTTTTTCCTGGAAGGCGATGCCCCGTGGCGTGTGGCACGAGCCGCAGTGCCCCAGGCCCTGGACCAGATAGGCACCACGGTTGAGCACCGCGCTACGTTGCGGGTCAGGTTGGAACGGTTGCTTGTCGAGAAAGGCAAAATTCCACAGCGCCAGGCCCCAGCGCTGATTGAACGGGAAGCCCATGTCCGCCTTAAGGTTGGCCTGTTGCACCGGCTCCACGCCTTGCATCAGGTAGGCGTACAGGGCGCGCATGTCCTCTGCGCTCATCTTCGCGTAAGACGGATACGGCATGGCCGGATATAGGTTCATGCCCGCCGGCGTCACGCCTTCACGCATCACCTTGTCGAACTGCTCGAAGCTGTAATTACCGATACCAGTGTCGCGGTCCGGCGTGATATTGCTCGAATAGATCGTGCCCATCGGCGTGCTCAGCTCCAGCCCGCCGGCCATCACCTGGCCTTGCTTGGCGGTATGGCAGGCGATGCAGTCGCCCAGTTGGGCAACGTATTTACCCTGTTCGATTTGGGTTGGGGCGGCGTGCAGAGGTAGCGCAAGACACAGCGTCGCCCCCAGCAAGGCCAGGCGGGAAAGGGAAAAGGCCATCGCATTAATCCTTTAATAACCTGGCGTGGAGTCGTCCCCTCGGCGCAGGCCAGCGGTTGTTTTTATGGGTTCATCAGGCCTTTGTGTTGTAACGGTTTTTGCGCTGGCGGGTGTTGATGTGGGTCAGCGCCAAATCGATGGACAAAACGATGAAGGCTCAACGACTATCAGCGCCACCAAACCCCGCAAGGAAGCACCCATGCTCGATATCCTCCAAGGCACGCCCCTGTGGGTGTACGCCATCTACCTGTGGATTTGTTATTACGGCATCAAG
The DNA here is from genome assembly GCF_030263855.1 of Pseudomonas sp. ChxA. Lineage (NCBI taxonomy): Bacteria > Pseudomonadati > Pseudomonadota > Gammaproteobacteria > Pseudomonadales > Pseudomonadaceae > Pseudomonas > Pseudomonas sp. ChxA. The sequence continues at coordinate 1,252,875 of NZ_JARPMK010000001.1, read as the reverse complement.
GCCTGCCTGGGCGGGCGTGAGAATCGCCGCTCATTGATGATTTTGCCGGTGGTGCTGGTGGTGTGGTCGCTGATGTCGCTGGCGCCCTCGATCCTGTCGAGCGGCGCCTGGGTTGCGGGTGCGCTGGCGGGCAGCCTGTTGGGGATGTTGCTGTTCAACGCCGACGGCGCCCGGCTCGATGCCAATGGCGAAACACTGGTGCTGGCGGGCACCTGGAAAACCCTGCTGATCTCGCAGCTGTTCTTTGCGGTGAAGTACTACTTCGGCTATCAGCAGGCCGTGCACCCGCTGCTGTTGAGCACGCCTGAGATGTTGCTGGCCGTAGGCGCTGTGTCGGGGTTTACCGTTGGTCTGTTCTGCGGGCGGGCCGTGCGCTTGCAGCGGGCGCTGAGCGCATTGCGCCGCGATAAGGGCAGTGTGCTGCCTTGACCTGACCTGCGTGGCCGCCGAAAATGCGCGACGTTTTTTTGTTCCCGCTTACTGAAGTAGTGAAATTTCAATGTCTGATTCTTACACCGAACACGCCGCCGAAGAATCCGTAGCCGCCCTGCACTCGAAGGCCGAGTACGAAAACGCCATCAATCTTTCACAGCATGTGCCTGCGGCCAAGATCATCAGCGAGATGGTGCTGGACGCGTTCCACACCTCCAAGGAAAGCGACCAGATCCGCGAACTGCGCGTGGCCATCCGCCAGGCCCATGACGCTTTCGACGACGACAAGGCCTACGACCTGATGGGCCAGCTCAAGCAACTCAAGGATGCCGAAGCGGCCGACAACATCGCCCTCGAAGACCTGAGCAGTAAATTCTCGATCAGCCGCATCCTCTCCAGTTTCAAGGACGACCCTGAGTTCCAGGAGCTGGTCTACGGCCTGGCCCTCAAAGTGCTGAACCAGTCTCACCAGGCCATCAGCAACCCGAGCGCCGGCAAGGGCAAGGCTGCACGGGCCAAGAAAGAAGCCGAAGTGTTTGTGATCAGCAAGGATGGCATCAGCGTCACCCTGCCGCTGCGCACCCCGCGCTCCAAGCTCAACGTCGACCGCGAGGCGTTCGAGTTTTTGGGCTTCAACTTTGTGGGTGAAGGTGATGAGGCTGAGCTTGAAACCGAGAGCTTTGTGGATAACGCCGGCGCCGAGCAGCCGTTGAGCCGCAAGAGTGTGATTACTGCACTGCAGCAGCAGACGGCGTTTGATGGGTACAGCATCGCGCAGCAGTAATTCAGTACTCAAAAGGTGGGAGCTGGCTTGCCAGCTCCCACCTGGGTTATGTGTTGCTTTAAAGACTCGCGAACACCTCGCGAAACCGCGCCATCTCCTGTTTATTGCCCACCGTCACCCGCACCCACTGCGGCCAATCCTTCCATACCCGCCCGACCAATACGCCCTGTGCCGCCAGCTTCTCGATAACCTGTTCTGCCGGTTGCTTCACGTTAATCATGAAGCAGTTGCTTTGCGACGCTGTGCAGGTAAAACCCCGCGCCTTGAGCCAAGCCACGGTTTCGTCTCGCAATTGGGCATTGAGCGCCTTGCGTTGCGGCACCAGCTTGAGGTCCTGCAGGCTCGCCCGAGCACCGAGCAACGTGGACGCCGCCGGCACATTGTCGCCACCAAACACCGCCAGCCGCTCCAGCAACGTCGGGTGACCGATCGCCAGGCCCAGGCGCGCGCCGGCCATGCCGTAGATTTTCGAGAAGGTGCGCAGCACCAGCAAATCGTCGTGGTCCTTGACCCAGCTCACGCAGCTTTGTGCATCGCAGAAGTCGATGTAGGCCTCGTCCACCACCAGTACGCAGCCTTTGGGTTTGTTTGCCAGCGCCTGGCGGATTGCTTCGGTGGGCGTCAGCGTGCCGGTCGGGTTGTTGGGGTTGCACAGGTACAGCATGCCCGCCTGAGGGTCGGCGGCAAGCATGGCCGGCACGTCATGGGCATGCTCGGCATTAAGGCTCACTTCGTGTACTGGTGCCTGCCACGCTTCGGCAGCCTGGCGTGGCACTTCATAGGACGGCGTGGCCATCACCAGACCACGGGTCTGGCTGGTAAACGCCAACACGGCGTAGCGCAGCGCGGCCATGGAGCCGGCAAATACAGCAACCTGTTCTTCGGCAAGCCCCTGCGCTTTGGCGAACTGTTCTGCCAAGCCGTACATGTAGCCATAGGGATACAGCCCGGAAAGGGCGATGCCACGCTGCATCGCCTCGCGGGCGGAGGCGCAAGGGCCGTAGGGGCTTTCGTTGTAGTTGAGTCGCACCGTGTCCGCCGGGGCCGGTGGCGGGCTGGCGACCGCCCAGTCCAGGCGGCCCAGCACCGGCAGGGCCGCGCCAAAGGCGAGAAGAGACCGACGACTTACGCTGAACATGGCGCGACTCCTTGTAGACGGGTGATGGTTTCTCACGGTTCGTACAAAGAAGTATGACGAGAAGGCACTCAGCTGATTTAGCCACCTGCGCGGTGATCAACCCTCCAGGTAGTCGGCGATCGGGTAATTCATGCACAAGGCTTCCACCGCCGTGCGCACCTGCTCGCGCACCTCAGGCGCAAGCCGATAGTCCTGTTCGCCCAGCGGGGTGACATTTTCCAACACCCGACCAATCAGCTCAATCACCTGCCGGCAGCCGTCGGTGTCGAGCTTGCGTTGCGCCATGGAACCAGTGCCGATACACAGGCCGCTGGTGACCAACTTCGAACGTGTCTCGCCCGGTACGCGGTGCTTGCTCACCACAATGGCGCAAGACTCCAGGGCCGCCTCGGCGATGGCGCCAGTCATGGCGCCCTGCAACCGGATCAGCACCGTATGGTTCTCACTGCGCCCGCCCACCACGTCGTAACCCTGGGCCGCAAACGCACGGGCCACCTCATCGGCAAGCGCTCGGCCACGCCCCATACAGGCATCAAACGCTGCTGACTTCGCATACCCCAAAGCCGCCGCTTTTGCCGCGATCATATTCATCGCTGGCGCGCCCTGCATACGCGGGAACACGGCTTGATCCAGCACGCGGCTGAACGTTGATTTAAGGCCCGGCACCTTGGTCTCGGCGTCGCGGCCGCACAGGATCAAACCACCACGTGGGCCGCCCAATTGCTTGTGCGTGCAGGTAATGGTGACGTGTGCGGCGTTGATCGGGCTCGGATGGCGCCCTGTCACCACCAACCCGGCGATAGCGGAAATGTCTGCCAGCAGGATGGCGCCCGCCTCGTCGGCAATCGCGCGAAACCGCTCAAAATCCACCACCCTTGAGTAAGCGCCCGCGCCACAAATAATGATGCGTGGGCGATGGGCCAGGGCCAGGCTGCGCACTTGCTCATAGTCGATAAGGCCTGCGCCAGTGGTGCCATAACGAATGGCCTTGTAATAGGCCCCGGTGAATACCGCCGGACTGCCAAGGGTGAGTTCGCCGCCATGGTCGTGGGCCATGCCCAGTAGCGTATCGCCTGGCTCAAGCAGCGCTGACAGCACTTGGGATATGGCGTTGGACGCCGAATGAGGCTGCACGCCGGCGTAGTGCGCGTCGAACAATTCCCGCGCTCTGCGGATGGCCAGGGACTCCACCAAATCGACATTTTCACAGCCGGTGCGATAGCGTTTGCCGGGCGTGCCTTCGGCGCTCACGTTCACCAGTGCAGAAGCGCAGGCGACCAAGGTGCGTGGCTTGACCGCGCACGAAGAAGCCACCAGCGAGAGGGTGCGATGCTGGCGAGTGACTTCAGCATCCAGCAGGCTGGCGAGTTCGAAGTCTTCTGCGCGCAGATCCGCCAGGCCACGACGCAGCAGGTCGGCCTGGTCTTTCAGAGGTACGGTATTGAATGCCATCAGTGCGGGTCCCTTCCTGGGCGTTGCGTGCCGGTCCGTCCTGAACCGAGAGGGTTAATTAAACAGGAAATTAAACATTTTCCAAATCAAATGTTCATTCCTCCTGCGCCAAGTCCATCAAAAGCACGCGAGTAGCGCATCCGGACTTTATTGTTAGGCCCGTCGCGTGCAACACTCCCGCCGCCGCAAAACCAGAAGCGCCCCCGGAACGGGCGCTCTCCTGTTGTGGCTGCGCAAACAACGGACGTTAACGACTAAAAGGAAGTGGTGAGCACGTGATACACAGACGCGAAAAAACCGAGCACTTGAAGAGCAACATCAAGTACTTGATCAAAAGCCGCGGCGAGACGCAGCTGTCGTTATCCAGTGCCGCCGGCCTGACCAGGACCACCATCTACAACATCCTGGAAGGCAAGGTCGTCAACGTGCAGCAGTCCACTGTGCGCAAAATATCGGACTTCTTTGGCGTCTCTTACGATGAAATCGAGACCCTCGATTTTGAAGCCAAGGAAATCATCGAGAGCAGTGTTTCCCCACAGGGCAACATGAACCCGGCCGCCGTGCCGGTGCTCAAGGAAAGCCTGGTTATCCAAAACCTGGGCAAGCGCATTGGCGAGTTGGCCACGCTGTATCCGCTGACCTACTACTTCGGTTCTTCCTACAACCTGATCGGTGTGCGCCTGGAAAGGAGTATTCCCGGCATCAACGAGCCGGGCGATTTGTTGATCGTGCAAAAAGGCGCGTCAACGCTGGGCAAGGAAAAACTGGTGTACGACCGGGCCACCCAAAAGATGTTTATCACCCTTGAAGCCTGCGCCGGCTCAGAGCGCCTGTGTGTGATCGGCGACATCATTGAGGAGCGCTTCAATGACAACGTATGAAGCGGGCATCGAAAACAGCACATACAAACTGCTGGGCTTTGAGAATGACAAGAGCCTGGCGGTGATCATGGTGATCGCCACCGGCAAGGTCATCAAGATGAAGCTGAGTGAAGTCATCAACAGCGAAATCATGGATAACCTCAATAAAATGGAAGTTAAGAACATGTACAAGAAGTTCTATTCACAGGGAGGGACGTTGACGGCCTACGACATCAACGACCGCAACGAAAACTCTTGGATGATCTACATCATCCTGAACCTGTTGCTGTTCACGTTTTATATCTTCACCAGTATTGCCGCGACCAAGCCTATTTACCTGGAGTCGATGGGCATCATCGTCACACCGGGCACGTTTCTGTACCCGCTGACGTTTTTGATCGTGGATCTGCTCAATGAGCAATTCGGCCTGCGGCTGGCCAGACGCGCCATTTTGTTTGCGTTTGCCAGTAATGCGATGATCATCATCCTGCTCTACGGCTCGACGTTTCTGCCAGGGTTGCCGGGCTGGAAACTCGATGGACCTTACAACGATGTGATCATTCAGGTGTCCTCGGTACTGGTCGCGTCCTCGGTGTCGTTCCTGGTGTCGGAGAACATAAACTCCTACTTGCTGTGCAAGATCAAGGAACTGACCAACTCCAAATACCTGTACCTGCGGATTTTCCTCAGTACGTTCTTTGCGGTGATTATCGACAGTTTCCTGTTCTGCTTTATTGCGTTCTATGGCGCGATGCAGACCAGCGACATCTTGAGCATGATCTACGTGCAGATCGCGATCAAAGTCGGCTTTGCGTTTTTTAATATCCTGCCGGCCTATGGCGCGCGTGCGTTGTTCAAACGCTGGATTACCGGTAGCGCTGCCTGATGTAATGCGCTCTAAATGTGGGAGCTGGCTTGCCTGCGATGCAGACACCTCGGTACATCTGCAACACCGCAGCGATGCTATCGCAGGCAAGCCAGCTCCCACAGTTGAGCGAGTACGTTCCCTAGTCCCTAGCTCAACTGCAACTTCTGCTTCAGGCTGCTCATCACACCCGCCTTGTCCTGCAAATACTCATTCAAACCCCGCGCCCGCAGGTTGCAGGCATCGCAATTACCGCAGCCCGTGCCGATGATGCCGTTGTAGCAGGTCAGCGTCTGGTGCTGAACCAGCTCCAGTTGGTTGTGGTAATCAGCCAATGCCCAGGTTTCAGCCTTGTTCAGCCACATCAACGGCGTGTCCAGGCGCAGCGTGTAGTCCATGCCCAGTTGGAGCGCCGTGTTAAGCGCTTTGACAAAGTCATCGCGGCAATCGGGGTAACCCGAGAAGTCGGTCTCGCACACACCGGTAATCACGCTTTCAGCTTTGACCTGATAGGCGTAGATCGCCGCCAGGGTCAGGAACAGAATATTGCGCCCCGGCACAAACGTGCTCGGCAGGCTTTCGCCCGAGCTGTTCACGGTCGGCACCGGGATGTTGTCGCGGGTCAGGCTGCTGATCGCCAGCTCATTGAGCAAAGACACATCCATCACCTTGTGAACGGTGGCGCCCAGCTGCTTGGCCAACTTCTGCGCGACTTCAACTTCGGCGACATGGCGCTGGCCATAATCGAAGGTAATGCAGTGCACTTCGTCATACTGCCCCAGCGCCTGGATCAGGCAGGTGGTCGAGTCCTGCCCGCCACTGAATACCATCACGGCTTTTTTAGTCATCACGTTGCTTCCTGCATTTGTAGAATGTGGGAATAGTTTAAAGGCCACTCAATAAAAAGCCCCGCGCTTCTTGCGAAGGCGGGGCTTTTTGTTGCTCGATGACTCAGTGTGCGTAGGTCAGCAACAGCTCTTTCGGCACTTGGAAATCCAGGGACATCATCACGCTGAGCGCGGTGATGGTGAAGATCGAGAACACGAACAGCTTGCGCGCCCAGACGGTGTCATCCACCGCCTTGTAGCCGGTCCAGGCCATGTACAACCAGTACATGCCCATGGCGGCAGCGACAGCGAGGTAGCTCATGCCGGCGTAGCCACTGAAGGTCAACATCAAGGTTGCCACGAGGAAGGCCAGGATGTAGAGCAGGATGTGTTTCTTGGCCACCTGAATGCCACGCTTAACCGGCAGAACCGGAATCGACGCAGCCAGGTAGTCATTGAAGCGGAAGATCGCGATGGCATAGGAGTGCGGCATCTGCCACAGGCTGAACATCACCAGCAGCACCAGCGCAGCCATGTCGAAGCTATTGGTCACAGCCACATAACCAATCACCGGCGGCATCGCCCCCGACAGACTGCCCACCAGCGTGCCGTGAACCGACTTGCGCTTGAGGTACAGGCTGTAAAGGCCGACGTAGATAACAAAACCGATCACGGCAAACAGCGCCGCCAACGGGTTGGCCACCTTGTACAACAGGGCCACACCGGCAACACCCAGGACGGTCGCGTAGATCAGTGCCAGTTTCAGGGAGATAAGGCCCTGCACCAGCACACGATTCTTGGTGCGTTCCATCTTCAAGTCGATGTCACGGTCGATGCAGTTGTTGAACACACAACCGGAAGCTACCACCAGGGACGTGCCGATCATCGCAGCCAGAAAAATGGCCAGATCGACATGCCCCTTGGAGGCCAGGAAGAAACCGCCTGCCACAGAAAGCACGTTACCGAAAATGATCCCCGGTTTGGTGATTTGGATAAAGTGCTTAAGCGACATCGGGTCTTACCTCACTTCGCCATCATGAACGTATGGATGCTGAACATGATCCATATCGACAGGCCAACCAGCAGCAGGATCACAAGACCTGCGAACACGAACGCAATCACGTTATCGCGCTGCTCTTTCGAGCGATCCAGGTGCAGGAAGTACACCAGGTGAACCAGAACCTGAATCACCGCAAACGCCAGGACGATCATCAAGGTGATCGACTTCGGCAAGGTTGGGTACATCACCAGGCCGAATGGGATCAGGGTCAGGATGACCGACAGGATGAAGCCGATAGCGTAAGACTTTACGCTGCCGTGGCTCGCATCATGGCTGTCATGGTCATGGGAGTGTGCATTAGCCATTACAGAGTCCCCATCAAGTAAACGACGGTGAATACGCAGATCCAGACCACGTCCAGGAAGTGCCAGAACAGGCTCAGGCAGCTCAGGCGAGTCTTGTTGGTGTTGGTCAGGCCGTGCTTATTGACCTGATACATCATCACCGCCATCCACAGCAGGCCGGCAGATACGTGCAGACCGTGGGTGCCTACCAGCGTAAAGAACGCGGACAGGAAGCCGGAACGGTGCGGGCCGTAGCCTTCGGAGATCAGCAGGTGGAACTCGTTGATCTCCATGCCGATGAAGCCCAGGCCGAACAGGAAGGTCAGTGCCAACCAGCTCAGTACGCCCTTCTTGCTGCCCTTGTAGAAGGCCAGCATGGCGAAGCCGTAGGTGATCGAACTGAACAACAGCAAGGCGGTTTCGCCGAGCACGTAAGGCAGTTCGAAGATGTCGTGGCCCGACGGGCCACCCGCTACGTTGTTTACCAGTACCGCGTACACCGCGAAGATCGACGCAAACAAGATGCAGTCGGTCATCAGGTAGAGCCAGAAACCGAATACGGTCATTGGCCCCGAGTCGTGGTGATGGTCATCGTGCCCATGGTCATCGACATGGGCGTGTCCAGCATTGGTCACTAAGTTCGACATGGTTTAAGCCTGTTCCAACGAGGTTTCTACACGGTTGGCCGGAATTTTCTTCTCGGCTACCAGGCGAGCGTGTTGCTCGGCTTCGATGCGTTCGATCGTCTCGACCGGCACCATGTAGCCTTGATCATCACGGGCAGCGTGAATGATGAAGTAACCGATGGTGCCTACCAGGCCCACGATTGCCAGCCACCAGATGTGCCAGATCATCGCGAAACCGAACACGGTCAACAGCGCGCCCATCACCACGCCAGTGGCGGTGTTGTTCGGCATGTGGATCGGCTCGTAGTGCTTAGGCTTCTGGTACGCAGTACCGTCTTCCTTGGCTTCGGTGAACGCATCAATGGTGTTCGCAGTCGGGATCACGGCGAAGTTGTAGAACGGTGGTGGCGACGAAGTCGACCATTCCAGGGTGTGGCCATTCCATGGGTCACCGGAGTCACAGGCGTTCTGCTTGCGATCACGGATACTCACGTACAGCTGGATCAGCTGGCAGGCGATACCGGCAGCAATCATCAACGCACCGAACATGGCGACGTACAGGTACGGCACCCACTCAGGGTTGGTAGTGGCGTTCAGACGACGGGTCATGCCCATGAAGCCCAGAGCGTAGAGCGGCATGAACGCGACGAAGAAGCCCGAGATCCAGAACCAGAATGCAGCCTTGCCCCAACCTTCGTGCAGCTTGAAGCCGAACGCTTTCGGGAAGTAGAAGCTGAAACCTGCGATGTAGCCGAATACCGCGCCGCCGATGATGACGTTGTGGAAGTGAGCGATCACGAACAGGCTGTTGTGCAGTACGAAGTCAGCACCCGGGATGGCCAGCAGTACGCCGGTCATGCCGCCGATGGCGAAGGTCACCATGAAGCCCAGGGTCCACAGAACCTGGCTGGTGATACGCAGACGGCCGTGGTAGATGGTGAATAGCCAGTTAAATAGCTTCACCCCCGTCGGGATAGAAATCAGCATCGTCGCCAGGCCGAAGAAGGCGTTGACGCTGGCCCCCGAGCCCATGGTGAAGAAGTGGTGCAGCCAAACCATGAAGCCCAGTACAGAGATCGCGCCCGATGCGTAAACCATCGAGTGGTGACCGAACAGGCGTTTGCCGGTAAAGGTCGAGATCACTTCAGAGAAAATACCGAACGCTGGCAGGATCAGGATGTACACCTCAGGGTGACCCCATGCCCAGAACAGGTTCACGTACATCATTGGATTGCCACCAAGTTCATTGGTGAAAATGTGGAAATCCAGGTAACGGTCAAGCGACAGCAGCGCCATGGTAGCGGCCAGGATCGGGAACGAAGCCACGATCAGGACGTTGGCCCAGGTGCAGGTCCAGGTGAAGATCGGCATGTCCATCAGTTTCATGCCAGGGGCGCGCATTTTCAGGACGGTGGCCAGGAAGTTGACCCCCGTCAATGTCGTCCCGAGTCCTGATAACTGTAGCGCCCAGATGTAGTAGTCCACACCCACGCCCGGACTGTATTGAATGCCCGACAATGGCGGATACGCAACCCAACCGGTCTTGGCGAATTCGCCGACGCCCAGGGACAGGTTGATCAGCACCACGCCGGAAACCAGCAGCCAGAAGCTCAGGGAGTTCAGGAACGGGTAGGCAACGTCACGCGCACCGATCTGCAGCGGCAAGGCAAGGTTCATCAAGCCGGTGAAGAATGGCATCGCCATGAAGATGATCATGATCACACCGTGAGCGGTGAAGATCTGGTCATAGTGTTCAGGCGGCAGGTAGCCCGGCGAACCCTCGGTGGCCATGGCCAACTGGGTACGCATCATGATGGCGTCGGCAAAACCACGCAGCAGCATGACCATGGCAACGATGACGTACATGACACCGATTTTCTTGTGGTCGACAGACGTCAGCCACTCGGTCCACAGGTAGGTCCACTTCTTGAAATACGTAATTGCAGCAAACAGTGCCAGACCACCCAGCGCGATCATGGCGATGGTCACCATTACGATCGGCTCGTGGAACGGGACCGCATCCCAACTTAATTTACCAAACATCGTTTACTCCTCTGCCCCAGCAGTTGAATGCGAGCCCGTGTCAGAACCTTCAACCACGGCCACTTCTTTCTTCTCGTGCTTGACCGGCTTGCCTGGCTTCATACCTTCGTACTTGTCGACGATTTTCTGAAACAGGTCCGGCTCAAACGCGGAGTACAGAGCGACTGGGTTGTTCTGGCTTGGTTTGGTCAGGGCGTCGTATTCAGCTTGATCAAGCTGTTTAGGTGCGGCCTTGACTGCGGCTACCCAGGCGTTGAAGTCTTCCTGGCTCGTCGAGATCGCTTTGAATTTCATGCCGGTGAAGCCAGCGCCGCTGTAGTTCGCGGAGATGCCTTCCATTTCAGCTTTCTCGTTGGCGATCAGGTGCAGGCGAGTCTGCATGCCTGCCATCGCGTAGATCTGGCCGCCCAGTGCAGGGATGAAGAACGAGTTCATCACGGCATCGGAGGTGATTCGGAAATTAAGCGGAGTGTTCTCCGGGAACTGGATCTCGTTAACCGTGGCGATACCCAGGTCCGGGTAGATGAACAGCCACTTCCAGTCCAGCGCGACCACTTCGATGTTAATCGGCTTGACGTTGGATTCCAGCGGACGGTACGGGTCCAGCTCGTGGGTCGACTTATAGGTGATGTAACCCAGGGCGATGATGATGAGGACCGGCACCAGCCACACGGCGATTTCGATCTTGGTGGAGTGCGACCACTTAGGCGCGTAGGTAGCGCTGGTGTTCGACGCGCGGTATTTCCAGGCGAAGGCGAAGGTCATGATGATCACAGGGACCACGACCAGCAGCATCAGCAGGGTAGCGGTGATGATCAGGTTTCGTTGATCCAGACCGATCTGTCCTTTTGGGTCCATCAAGGTCCACTTGCAGCCTCCCAGCATTAACAGCATGCCAATCAGCGGCAAAAAGCCTAGTAATCGGGGGTACCTGTTTTTACTCATCTCACGACCTCTAAAGCAGCTTGCGCAATGCAGTTGGGTTTTGATCGCCAACACTTCACCCTGCCAAGGGTTGGCATTTCTCTTCGATTGAATAAGAGCCTGCCCGTCACGCCATAACTGTACGTTTCACGGACCTGCGGTGAGTTCTTATTCGATTTCGTGGTTAAAGGCCTTGTTACAGACCAATTCCATTTGGTGCGGATAGTTGAAAGGCTGCCGGAACCTTGGGGTCGCACAGAGCCGTCCATCTGCCCCTCGACCGCTCCAGTGCTCAAATATTGAACAGCACAGGACATTCAGTGCGGGCGATTGTAGTTAGCTAGCGATGTATAAACCATGTCTTATAAAGAAATAATTTTTATCGATTACAGCAACAATCCTTCACTAAACCTGCAATGGTTCGCGATCTTATCGTGTTCGATTCTCAACAAAAACCACAAAAATTGCCGTGTTATTGGGCATAACGCCACTTCCCTTACACCTTGTAAGGGCTTGCAAAACGGATCCAAGCCCCCATAAAACAAGGCATTCGGACATCACCCAATGGCTCGGGCGGCGTGACATTCGCGGCATCGCCCAAACGATGAACTGACAGCACAATTTAGCCTTCGGGTGCAAATTTAGGCGGCGGTTTGATGGGTCAGAAATGTCCTGCGACAGCGTCCGTGTGACAACATGTCGCACGCTGCGCGCACCTATTGTTGCCCCTCGTCACGGCCCTTTCACAAATCCCTACAACCAAAAACGCCCCGGACTTCCTTCAAGGAAGACCGGGGCGTTTTGGGGAACAGGCTCAGGCCTGGCGTTGGCGATTGCGATAGATGCCCAGCGGCACCAGGATCACCGTCAGCACGAACGCCACCAGCGCCCATTGCGCCAGGGACAGGCCAAGGATCGGCGGGTACGGCGTGCTGCAGAAGCCGTCGACCTGGAAGCCCAGTGGAAACACCTTGGCCAGTGGCAGTTCATCGACAATCGGCTGCAACACATCGACGCCGCAGCTGACTTCCGGGAAGAACTGGGTGTAGACGTGGTGGCCTGCGGCAGCGACGCCGCCCAGGGCACTGAGTACTACCAGCCCTTCAAACAGAGTGACCGCACCTTTGCGGCGCATGGCGGCGCCGATGAAGGCAAAGATCGCAATCAACAGCAAAGCGTAACGCTGCAGGATACACAGCGGGCACGGCGCCTCGCCCAACACCACTTGCATATACAGCGCACCGCCGATCAGCGCCAGGCAGATGATGCCCAGCAACACCAGAAAGCGCCGCTCCCTGCCTAAACGCAATTCGTCACTCATCCCCATTTTCCCTTTGTCGTTGTGCCAATGCCGGCAAGTTTACACACAGAGCATGGTTAAAACAGAGAGGGGTTAACTGCGGATTAATCGGGATAAATGTTGTGGCTGAGCGGACGCCATCGCGGGCAAGCCCGGCTCCCACAGGGAATCGCATTCCGATGTGGGAGCCGGGCTTGTTGTGGCGAGGGAGCTTGCTCCCGCAGGGCTGCGAAGCGGCCCCAAAATTCCTGGGAGCGCTGCGCTCTGGAGCGCCAGCCCGATCCAGCGGGAGCAAGCTCCCTCGCCACAGGGTAGATGTACTTATTCCAGCGCCGCCGCCGGGCCGAAGAACTCGTAGCGCGCCTGCTGCTCCGGCACACCCAGCGCCTTCAGATGGCGCTTGATCGCCGCCATAAAACCTTTCGGCCCCAGGAAGTACGCATCCAGGTCGCGCTCCTCGGGCAACCACGCCGCCAATTGCTCCTGGCTCAACAGCCCAACCTTGTCCGCCGCCGGGCTCACGCCATCGTCCTCGGCATAGCAATAAAAGCGCTTGAGCTGCGGGTGCCTGGCCGCCAGGGCATCGACCCAATCACGGAACGCATGCACGCCGCCGTTGCGCGCGCAGTGGATAAAGTGCACCGGGCGCTCAGTTGCCAGGGCCGCTTCAAGCATTGGCAATGTCGGGGTGATGCCTACCCCGCCGCTGATCAGCACCAGCGGTTTATCGCTGGCCGCCAAGGTGAACTCACCCGATGGCGGGAACAGGTCGATGGTTGCACCGACGTGCATCTGGTCATGCAGGTAGTTGGACACCCGCCCACCGGCCTCGCGTTTGACGCTGATGCGGTACAGGCCCGCATCGCTCAAGGCCGACAGGGAATAGTTGCGGCGCACTTCTTCGCCGTCCAGCAGCAGCTTCATGCCAATGTACTGGCCCGGCGCGGCTTGCAGGATCCGGCCGTTATCCACAGGCGCAAAGTAGAACGAGATGATTTCGTCGCTCTCCTCCACACGTTTGACCAGCAGGAACGGCCGCGCACCGCGCCAGCCGCCCGGCGCCTGGGCTTTTTCATCGTAGATCGCGGCTTCGGCACCGATCAGGATATCGGCCAGCTGGCCGTAGGCAGCGCCCCAGGCATTCATCACCTCAGACGTGGCGATCTCGCTGCCGAGCACTTCAGAGATGGCGCGCAGCAGGCAGGCACCCACAATCGGGTAATGCTCCGGCAGGATCTGCAAGGCCACGTGTTTGTTGATGATCTTGGCGACCAGGTCACCCAGTTGGTCCAGTTGATCGATATGCCGCGCATACATCAGCACGCCATTGGCCAGGGCACGAGGCTGGTCACCGCTGGCCTGGTGGGCTTGATTGAACAGCGGGCGAACTTCTGGGTATTCGCTGAGCATCATGCGGTAAAAATGCGTGATCAGCGCTTCGCCGCCGCTTTCCAGCAAGGGCACAGTGGATTTGACGATGGCACGGTCTTGGGCACTAAGCATGGCAGACTCCTGAGTCTTTTTACTGATTACCTTTACCTACTCAGTATTCGTGCCAACTAATTAATCTATATATATCAACGAGTTAAATATTATGTAGTCAGTATGACTCCTTAGGATTTATAGTCATAAGGACTACAAGGAGTCATTATGACTGCACAATCGCTGCTCACCACCCTGCTGCCCCTGGTGGCCGACCTGTCCCGCGAGCTGCCCGAGGGCGAGCGCTATCGACGCCTGTTGCAAGCCATGCGCGCACTGCTGCCGTGCGATGCCGCCGCGTTATTACGGTTGGACGGCGATTGGCTGGTGCCGCTGGCAGTGGACGGTTTAAGCGCCGATACCCTGGGCCGGCGCTTCAAGGTCAGCGAACACCCGCGCTTTGCAGTGTTGCTGAGCAGCCCCGGCCCTACCCGTTTTGACAGCGACAGCGAACTGCCCGACCCCTACGACGGTTTGGTCGAAGGCCTGCACGGGCACCTGGAAGTCCACGACTGCATGGGCTGCCCGCTGTTTATCGACGACCAGCCCTGGGGCTTACTGACCCTCGATGCGTTGGACACCGAGCGTTTCGAACGCGTCGAGCTGGATGCCTTGCAAGCCTTCGCCAGCCTGGCGGCGGCCACGGTCAATGTCGCCGAACGCATCGAGCGCCTGGCGTTGCGCGCCGAAGACGAACATCAGCGCGCCGAAATCTACCGCCAGGCCAGCGGCCAGCAGCACAAGGAAATGATCGGCCAGAGCAAGGCGCACAAGCGCCTGGTCGAGGAGATCAAGCTGGTGGGCGGCAGCGACCTGACCGTGCTGATCACCGGCGAAACCGGGGTCGGCAAGGAACTGGTCGCCCAAGCCATCCATGCCGCGTCACCGCGTGCGGACAAGCCGCTGATCAGCCTCAACTGCGCCGCGCTGCCGGAAACCCTGGTGGAAAGCGAATTGTTCGGCCACGTGCGCGGCGCCTTTACCGGCGCGTTGAATGAACGCCGCGGCAAGTTCGAGTTGGCCAATGGTGGCACCCTATTCCTGGATGAAGTCGGCGAGCTGTCGTTGACCGTGCAGGCCAAATTGCTGCGCGTGCTGCAAAGCGGCCAGTTGCAACGCCTCGGTTCGGACAAGGAACACCAGGTGGATGTGCGCCTGATCGCCGCCACCAACCGCGACCTCGCCGAAGAAGTGCGCAATGGCCGCTACCGCGCCGACTTCTACCACCGCCTGAGCGTGTACCCGCTGCAAGTGCCGGCGCTGCGCGAGCGCGGGCGGGATGTGTTACTGCTGGCGGGCTACTTCCTGGAGCAGAACCGTTCGCGCATGGGCCTGGGCAGCCTGCGCCTGACCAGCGACGCCCAGGCCGCGCTGCTGGCCTACAACTGGCCGGGCAATGTGCGGGAGCTGGAACATTTGATCGGGCGCAGCGCACTCAAAGCCCTGGGCAACTGCCGCGAGCGGCCGAAGATTCTGAGCCTGAGCGCCCAGGACCTGGACCTGCCGGACGTCAGCGCGCCGGCTATCGAAGCACCGCTGCAAGCGCCGCTGGCCGCGACCGGCGACCTGCGCCAGGCCACCGAGCACTACCAACGCCAAATCATCAGCACTTGCCTGGAACGCCACCAGCACAACTGGGCCAGCGCCGCCCGCGAACTCGGCCTGGACCGCGCCAACCTCGGCCGCATGGCCAGGCGCCTGGGCCTCAAATAGGGCAACTGTGGGAGCTGGCTTGCCTGCGATGGCATCAACTCTGTGTGCCTGATACACCGAGGTGCCTGCATCGCAGGCAAGCCAGCTCCCACATTAGATTGCCTTCGCCTTCAAGATTGGGTGAACCGACCGAGGTTTTCTGAACACCAACACATTCCCCAACATCACCAGCACCAGCCCCATCAGCGCCGGGGCGGTCCATTGGTAACCCTCGGCAAACGCCGAGACGTTCAGCGCCACCACCGGAAACAGCACCGTGCAATACGCCGCCCGCTCCGGCCCCATGCGCCCAACCAGCGTGAGGTAGGCGGTAAAGCCGATCACCGACCCCGGAATCACCAGATACCACAAAGCGCCGATATACCGCGCACTCCAGTCCATGTCGAAGGGAATGCCGCGTACCGCGCAGTAAGTCGCCAGCATCGTCGCGCCATAGGCCATGCCCCACGCATTGGTGGTCAGCGGCTTGAGTCCAGCCTTCTGTTGCAGGCTCGACAACATATTGCCCGCCGAGAAACACATGGTCCCCAGCAACGCCAGGCCCAGGCCGAGCAAGGTCTGCGGGCTGGCGGTATGCCCTGCCAGCTCCGGCCAGAACAGAAAGCCCAGCCCCAGCAACCCTAGCGCGCCGCCCATCAACACGTTGCGCGCTACGCGTTGGCCGAAAAACACCCGGGCATTGAGGGCGTTCCACAATGTGGCGGTGGAAAACACTACTGCCACCAGACCGCTCGGGATCCATTGGCTGGCGGTCAGGAAGCACATGAAGTTCACGCAGAACAGGCATAGCCCTTGCGCCAGGCAGATCAAATGCCCGCGCCGGTTCATCACCTGCAACTTGCGGCTGAGCAACAACAGCGCAAACAGCACCAGCGCCGCCAGGCCGAAGCGGTAGACAATCGATACGGGAATCGCCACGACGCCCAATTGCCACTTGAGGGCGATCCAGGTGGTGCCCCAGATCAACACGGTGAGTAAATACAGGAAAAGGTTCATAGCGGGCTCCGTCGATTGAGCCACAGTGTCCCTTGGCAGCCGGTCGGCGCTCTTGCACATTCTTGCGCTTTTGTCGGGCGCATGGATCACAGCCATCGCCGGCGGGAGTAGGATGCAAGGCGTCGGAGAGCACAACCATGCCAGATCTGGAATCCCTGCAAGTCTTTCAAGCCCTTAACCGCTCGCCCAACGCACGCCTGGAAGCCTGCGCCGAGCTCGGTGACGGCTTGTCTGCGGCCTTGTGGAGCAACCATCACGATTCGCAGGACTACCAGGCGCCGACCCATCACACCTTGTCCTGCTACATCGGCGGCGGCACCGGCACCTTTCGGCGCGATCAGCCGGGCACCAAGGGCGGCCCGGACAAACTCTGCATCCTGCCCGCCGAACACCAGTCGGCCTGGGTGATCAACGGCGAGATTCGCCTGGCCCATGTGTATTTCAGCCCGGAGCAATTTGCCCTCGGCTGCGTCACGCTGCTTGACCGCGAGCCGCGCGAATTGCAATTGCGTGAAAGCACCTTCCTCGAAGACGCCAACCAGGCCCAACGCTTTCACCAGTTGATCGCACTCAACTGGCAGGAGCCCGCCGAGCGCCTGCTGACCAGCAGCCTGGCCCACGAGATGCTCAGCCACACCTTGCTCAGCCAAGTCGGCGCACGCGACGGCCTGCGTTTGAAAGGCGGGTTGGCGGCGCATCAGCGGCGGCTATTGGTGGAGTTTATCGACCACCATCTGGAAGACCCGATCAGCCTCGGGCAACTGGCGGGTATGTGCGCGCTGTCGGAATACCACTTTGCGCGGATGTTCCGCCAAAGCTTCGGCCTGCCGCCCCACCAGTACCTGTTGGCGCGTCGCCTGGCACGTGCGCAAGCCTTGCTGCGCGGCGGCGCCCTGCCCCTTGGCGAGATTGCGTGGCGGTGCGGCTTCTCCAGCGCCAGCCACTTTACCCATCGCTTTCGCCAGGCCATGGGCGCCACGCCCGGGGAATACCGCCAGGCGTTCTGCGCCTAGACCATCAAGCCCAATGTCTTGGCCTTGGCCACCGCTTGGGTGCGCCGCTCCACGCCGAGCTTGCTGTGGATGCGCCGCGCGTGGGTCTTGACGGTGTGCAGCGAGATAAACAGCCGGTCGGCGATTTCCAGGTTGGAGTTGCCTTGGGCGATCAGCTGCAGCACTTCCAGTTCGCGTTGGCTCAGCGGGTTTTCCACCACGCCACTGGGCGCCGCCGGGGTTTCCAGGCCCAGCTCAATCAATAGCCCCGGCGCACGCAAACGCAGCTCGCGAATCGCCTGCTGCACCTGGCAGCGTTGCGCCAGCTCCAGCCCGGTTTGCAGGGCGCGGCGGGCCATGGCCGAGTCGCCCAACTGCCAGGCAACTTCGCCCAACACCAGGTGCAGTTCGGTTTCCAGGCAGAGCATGCCGCGTTGCTGGGTGGTGTCGAGCAAGGCATACAGGCGCTCCAGGGGCTGAACGGCCACACCCAGCTTCACCTCAGCCAGCACTAACAGGTACTCCAACCGTGGAATCAGCTCCAAGGTGGCCGGTGGCGCCTGCCGGGCCTGTGGCCCACGGAAATGGCGCAGCACGCGGCGCACTGCCTCCACAGTCAGTTCGGCACGGCCCTGCTGCAACCAGAAGTGCCCACTGACCAACAGCAGCACCGCGCGGTATACCGAGTCCGGCACATGGCGCTGCTGCATCAAGCGCTCCGCCTCGCGCAGCTGGATAAACGCCTGGGCGTAATCACCCTGGTTGGCCGCCAGCAGCGCCAGGCCGAGAAACCCATAGAGCACGCGCTTGTCCTGACTGTGCAGGCACAGGCTCAAACCGCTCTCGAAACATTCACCAGCAAGCGAGTCCTGGCCTTGGCGCAACGCCAGATGCCCGCGCCGCAGGGCGATGCGCCCTACCAGTGGCCCCGCCTTGAGGCGCTGGCGCGCCAGCATCGCCTGCACATTTTCCAGCAGGCTTTGCGCCCGATACGGTGCACCGCGCTGCTCCAGCAATTGCGCGTGGTCCAGCTCCAGCAGCGCCTCCAGCACCAATGAACCATGGGCACGCGCCAGGCACAGCGCTTCGCGGTTCAAGGCTTGGCTGACGTCCAACTCGCCGCGCAGCAGGGCTTGCTGGGTCAGGCCCGAAAGGCACATCAGCCGGGATGTCCAGGCGCTGTCGGGCAACGCTTGCAAGGCCTCCAGAAAATGCTCGCGGGCGCGCTCGGCATCCCCATTGAGGTGCAACAACCAGCCCCATTGCGCCTGCCAGCGCGCCAATAAATGCCGCTGTTTCGCCGCCGTCGGCTGCGGTGCAAACCGGGCAAGCTGGTCGATGCACACACCGGCTTGCTCAAAGCGCCCGGCGAACAGCAATGCGGCCGTCACCAGCCCCACCAGTTGCGCCGAGCCAAGCAGCAATTCATCGCCATGCTGCTCATGCAGACGCAGCAGCAGTTGCGCATTCTGTTGACGGAACAAGTCTTCAAAACTGAAGTGTTGCAACAGGCTCACCGCCACCTCAAACGCTTCGGCCAGCAAGGCCTGCTCAAACGCGGCTTGCCAATCGCACTCGGTGGTAAACCATTGGCAGGCGCGCCGATGCCAGGAACGTTTGGCCGGCCAGGGCTCATCGCGCAGCAAGCGTGCGAGCGGCGGGAACACCTGCAGCCAATCGGCGGTGTCTTCCCAGGGCTGGATAAAGGCGCCCAATGCCTGCAATTCGCGCAGGTAGCGGTCACCGTCGCCAGCGCCGAACAGGTGCTCGCACAGGCCCGGGTTGAAACGCGGCAGGTGCGCCAGTACCCGCCAGGCCTCAGCCAACTCCACCGGCAAGGTGCGCAGCAGTTCGTGTTGCAGGTAGTCGAGCAAGGTCTTGTCCGGGTGGCCATCACCGAGCAAGGCAATGCGCACCCCAGCGCACCAACCGCCGCTGAACTGCATCACGCTGTCGAGGCTTTGCTGGGGGCCGAGCAGTTGCTGGACCTGCGCCGGGTTGAAGTCCAGGTCGCTGCGTGCCAATAGCTCGTCGTCGAGCAACAGGCGCGGCCAGTTGCACGCCGGTCGCCGCCGCGCGCCCAGCCACCAGGTCAGCGCCGGGCTGGCGACACTGAGCAAGCGGTCGAGCAAAGCATCCAGCTCGGGCGCAGGCAGGCGGCAGTAATCATCCAGGAACAACCACGCCGTGGGCTGCCAGCGGCTGAGGTCAAGCAACAAAGTAGCCTCATCGACAAACGCCAGCCCCAGGTTGTGCGCCAAGCGTTGGCACAACTCGTCGGGGCTCAAGGCCGCGCCATTGAGTGGCAGCCAATAGACCTGGCAACCCTTGGGCGCCTGCAAGGCACACTCGGCCAGTAACGCGCTTTTGCCACTGCCGCCCGGCGCGCACAGCAACTTCACCCTCACGGGCGCCGCGAGCAGCGGCTCGGTCAATTGCGGGCGTAATAAGTGATGGGCGGACAGCCGTGGCATGAATCCAGGACGGTCCAGGCAGCGGGTCATGGCGGTCATTGCTGCATCCTGCGTTTTTATTGTTATGCAACCTGACGCCACCCTAGTCCTGTGGTTGGCGGTTGTTGAAGAAGTATTCAGCGGGGTGATTGAGGGGCATGCGTAAAACTAAATGTGGGAGCTGGCTTGTGTGGGAGCTGGCTTGCCTGCGATGCAGACACCTCGGTCAAACAGGCATACCGAGGTGATGCTATCGCAGGCAAGCCAGCTCCCACAGGTTGATTGCATTTCAGATGGAGATCAGCGAACGCCCTCGGACCGCAACGCTGCTGGCGTGTAATCCGCCGCCTTGGCCGCAAAGCCGAAGACGAAACTGCGCTTCTCCTCGTTCTTCATGCCGAGGGCGATGTAGCGCCCGGCGATGATGTCGTACAGGGTTTCCACGGTGTAGGCCGGCACCTGATGGTCGTAGTAGAACTGCGCGTGGCCTTCAGCAACGCGCCACAGTTGGCCACGCCCGTCGTAGTGGTCCACCAGCGCGACCTGCCAGCTGTCTTCGTCGATGTACATATGGCGCTTGGCGTAGATGTGCCGCTCGCTCGGCTTGACCGTGCCGACCACTTCCCACACGCGGTGCAGCTCGTAGCGGGTGAGGTCCTGGTTAATGTGCCCGGCCTTGATGATGTCGTCGTACTTGAGGGTCGGCGAGTCGAGCTTGTAGCTGTTGTAGGGGATGTACATCTCTTTTTTGCCGACCAGTTTCCAGTCGTAACGGTCGGGCGCGCCGGAGAACATGTCGAAGTTGTCGGTGGTGCGCAGGCCGTCGGAGGCGGTGCCCGGGCCGTCATACGAGACTTGCGGTGCACGGCGCACGCGGCGTTGGCCGGCGTTATAGATCCACGCCAGGCGCGGCTCCTTCACCTGGTCGAGGGTCTCGTGCACCAGCAGCACGTTGCCTGCCAGGCGCGCGGGCGCCGTCACCGATTGCTTGAAGAAGCTCAGCACGTTGGCCGCCTTGGCCGCGTCGATATCCGGGATGGCTTGCGGCACCGCCACTTCTTCTTCGAAGCGGATCGGCGTGTAGCTGCCATTCGTTTGCGGAGTAGCCTGGGTGATGATGCGCTTGAGGTTACCGCCGTGGTAACGGGTGATGTGGTTCCACAGCACTTCCACGCCATTTTTCGGGATCGGGAACGCGTAGTAACGGTTGCCGGTGAAGTTTTCCAGACCGTTACCGTCGTTGATCGCGTGCACGTTCAGCGCGCTGCGCTTGATCGACTCGTAGATATCCGGCGGCAGGTTGACCGTGCGATGGGTTGGGTACACCGGGATCTTGTAGGTCTCGGGGTAACGCTTGAACATCGCCACCTGGCCATCGGAAAGCTTGTCTTTGTATTTGTCGACCGTGGCGGCGGTGATCACGAACAGCGGTTTTTCATTGGCGAACGGGTCGGCCAGAAAGCCTTTGCTGTCCACCGCGCCAGCGTTTTTCGGGATGCCGCCGGTCCAGGCGGGGATCGAGCCGTCGGCGTTGCCGGCTTTTTCGGCACCCACTGGCGTCAGGGTAGTGCCGAGCTTGGCCGCCTCTTCGGGCGAGACCGCGGCCATGACGTGGGCGGCCAATACACTCAGGGCCATCACTGCAAATAGCTTACGCATAGGTTGTTGTCCTTCCTTAAACCAAGTCAGAAGTTCACGCCGAAGCTGAGGGCGATAAAGTCGCGGTCGGTGAGGGTGTTGTAGTCACCGCCAAAAAAGTCGGTGTAGCTCAGGCTCGCGGTGTAGGTGTTGCGGTAGTCCGCATCCACGCCGACGCTGATCGCCTTGGCGCCTTCGTTGAAAATGCCGTTGGGGCCGTAGCCGCTGACGTCATGGGACCAGGACAGGTTGGGCTTGAGGTTCACCCCGGCGAACACGTTGTTGTAGTCGAGGATCGCGCGGGCGCGGTAGCCCCAGGAGTTGGCGGTGACGAAGCCGTCGGTATCGCCGCCAAACCCATAGGCGCCATACACCGAATCGCGGCCATAGCGCAGTTTGGTTTTGGCCTCCAGCCCACCGACGTGCACATACGCCGCCTCGCCCACCAGCGTCAGGCGTTCGGCACCCAGCACCTGGTCGAAGAACTGGGTCATGGTGCTCTGGATCTGGGTGATCTCCTTGCGGCGGTAGCCGGAGTTATCCGAGCCGAACGAACTGCGGATCGGCGAGGCGGTTTGGCCGGCAATCGGGTTGACCAGCGCCAGGGTCAGGTCGGTGGTGTTGAGTTGCACCGGCGCATTCGGCCGGTAGCTGATTTCGCCAGTCCAGGCCGTGCCGGTGGGCAAGGTGGTGGAAAAACTCGCGCCGTACAGGCGGATGTCTTCCGGGTAGTCGAGGTAATACTGGCCACGCCCGAGCATGGTGCTCTGGGCCAGGCCCGAGCCACTGCCGGGCGCAATAGCGTTGGCAGTGCTGACGATACGGCCGATGGTGGCCAGGTTGGTATTGGCGGTAATCGTGCCCACCGTTGGCGTGCGGCTGTGGTAGTTCATGAAGTAGAGGCCGTACTCGGTGTCATCGCCGAGCCAGCGCAAGGCCGCACCGAACTGGCCGCCATCGCGCGCTTCGCGGTCGTTGGCGCGCTGCACCACCACGCCTTCGCGGGTCACCTGAAAACCCTGGCCGAACGCTGCGGCCACCGGTTGCAACGGCGCAATCGCCGGGCTGCCGACCGTGTAGTTGCCGTTGCAGCCGTGTGCCACCACGTCGTTACCGAAGAAAGTGCCGCAGTTATCCACCACGGTGTTTTCCCAGTTGAGTTGGTAGAAGCCTTCTACCGACAGCTGGTTGGTCAGGCTTTGCGACGCGAACAGCATGTTGACCGGGATCAGGCCTTCCTTGATCTCAGCGCCCGGACGGCGGAACGCTGAGACGTCGATGGGGTTGATGCTGTTGATCGAGTTACCGATAAACGTACTTTCGCCCCAGCTCACCACCTGTTTGCCGACCCGCACGGCGCCCGGCAAATCGCCGATGGAATAGTTGTGGTACACGAAGGCATCCAGCAGCTCGTAGCCGGACGAGCGCGCGCCTTCGTCACGGTGGTTGTTGCTGATTTGCTTGAACTCGCGGTTTTCGTCCTGCAGTTCGAAGTCGTACCAGTACTTGCCGCGCACAAAGATGCCGCTGTCGCCGTACTTGAGTTCCAGGTCGTGAATGCCCTTGAAGATCTTGGAGAAGGTCTCACCCTTCTTGAAGTTCAACCGCCCGTCATCACCGGTGGACGCCTGCCCAGTGCCGCCGTTGGGAATCCCCACCAGCTTCTTGTCGGCATCGCGCATGCCCCAGCTGGCGCCGACCGACAGCGAGGAATCGAATTGCCCTTCGATCTCGCCGATGTTGAATGAAACAGCCTGTGCCTGGGCGCAGAAACCCAGCGCAACCGCCGTGGCCAGCGCCTGTGGCGTGAAGATGGCGCGCATTGTTGTTTTTGTCATGCGTCTTCCCCGGTGAGTGACAGAAGGCCCCACCCTACTGCCGCCCGTCGGGAGCGATAAGCGCACCAAAGGGGTATTCGTGGTGTCGCTCGAAAGGATGAGCAGCCGCTCTGGCCGGGGTTTGCGCGCGACCATGGATTAGGTAGATGGCGGATTATCAGGAGGATGGATAGGCGCAAGCGATCGTTACTGAAACTGCAACAGTCCTTGTCCTGAACTGCTATTACTCATTTTGTTACAAGCGACTATTCTTAGCGCACTTTCAGGGCAGATGGCCCGCTTGCGTAATCGCAGGAAAAGTCTGATTCCATAGATTGGCCCAATGTTTCAATCTATTACCGCTGTTCACTGACGTTGATTTGTCGCTCCTTGATCCAACGTCTTACTTCGGCCGCTGCCTGTGCAGCGGCCTTTTTTATGCACAAAATAAAACGGGGCGCCTGTAGCGCCCCGTAGCATTCAAGCGTGTTCAAGCAACGATCAGAGGCTGAACTTCTGCAGATTGGCCATCATCTCTTTCAACGCTTCGATGTTGTCCTTGGGGTGCGCGGCGCCTTCGAAGTCGCAGATCTGCGCCCAGTGCGCCGCCACGTCGTCCGGTGAGAACCCGGCCTCAGGGTCAAACCCCACGCCCAGGCTACGCTCCCAGCGGGTCTTGCCGATCCAGCCGCCGCCAACTTCAAACAACCCGGAGGTGTCCTGGCAGGCCTCGCTACCCAGGTACACCACCAATGGGCTGACCAGTTCCGGTTTGAGTCGCTCGAATACCTGCGGCGGGATCAGGCCTTCGGTCATGCGCGTGCCGCCGGTGGGGGCGATGGCATTGACCAGGATGTTGTTCTTGCGCCCTTCCAGCGCCAGGGTGCGGGTCAAGCCGTAGAGGCCCAGCTTGGCCATGCCGTAGTTCGATTGCCCGAAGTTGCCATAGATACCCGAAGTGGACGCGGTGAAGATCACGCGGCCATAACCCTGCTCGCGCATGTGCGGCCAGGCGGCGCGGGTGACTTTGTAGGCACCTTCGACATGTACGCGGTACACCAGGTCCCAATCACTGTCGTCCATTTTGTGGAAGGTCTTGTCACGCAGGATGCCGGCGTTGTTGACCACCACGTCGACACGGCCGAACACGTCGAGGGCATGCTGGACGATCTTGTCACCATCGGTTACGGAGTCATGGTTGGCCTCGGCCGTACCGCCCGCTTCACGGATCTCAGCCACAACACGGTCGGCGGCCGAGGCATTCGCGCCTTCGCCCTGGGCCGAGCCGCCGAGGTCGTTGACCAGCACTTTGGCCCCGTGCCTGGCAAACAGCAGCGCATGGGCACGGCCCAACCCGCCGCCGGCACCGGTGACGATCACGACCTTATCCTGGAACTGCACTGACTCACTCATACCGAACTCCGTTGGCGACATTGGCAATGGGTTGAGTGTCACGCACGCAGCCGTTGGTCACAATAAACACGGCCGAGGCTGAATGGTGCTCGATAAGGCAGCGGGATGATTAAATCGCTGTTGTGGCGAGGGCGCTTGCTCC
Source organism: Pseudomonas sp. ChxA (assembly GCF_030263855.1). NCBI lineage: Bacteria > Pseudomonadati > Pseudomonadota > Gammaproteobacteria > Pseudomonadales > Pseudomonadaceae > Pseudomonas > Pseudomonas sp. ChxA. Next base: position 1,227,634 of record NZ_JARPMK010000001.1, on the reverse strand, counting down.
CGCTGGGCTGCGCAGCTGCCCCGGATTGGCCTCAGGAGTAAGCTAAGCGCGGCGCCCGCTGACCAATGCGTTCACGAAACCCCAGGTAATGCTTGAGCACCAGCACCGGCGCTTCGATCTGCGGGTAGTGGCCGATATTGGCCAGCGATACAGAGTCAGCATTGGGCACCAACTGGTGATAACGCTCCACCATGTGCGCGCCGGAAATGGGATCGACTTCGCCGTCGATCACCCGCAACGGCACCTCATCGCGTTGCATCGCCGCCACCCAACGTTCACGCATACGCCGGCGCTGGGGGATGTAAGCAATCAACTTATGCAGGATGCGCGGGCCATCATTGCAGTCGATCAGGCTCCAGAAGTCATCCAGAGCACTTTCACTGGGCCGCGTGTTCGGCCCGAAAATCTGGCTGAAACTGTTCGACAAGGCATTGCGCCCAAAGGCGCGGCCGATCATCCAGCCGAGCGGGCTGAGCAAGAGTTTCTGCACCAGCGCCGGGCGATGGGTCTCGGGAAACAGCCCGCCATTGAGGAACACACAGCTGGCCATCTGGAAGCGACCGTCGTAATGGCGCGCCAGTAATTCCTGGGCCACGCTGTCGCCATAGTCATGGGCCAACACATGCACGGGCTGCTCCACGCGCAAGTGTTCGAGCAGCGCCTGTTGCAGGTCAGCTTGCTCCAGCAGGCAGTAATCGTGGTTCAACGGCTTGGCCGAATCGCCAAAACCGAGCATGTCGCAGGCGATCACCAAGTTGCGCTGGGCCAGGGGCTGCCACAGGTAATGCCAGTCCCAACTGGCGGTAGGGAAGCCATGAATCAGCAGCAAAGGCTCACCCTGCCCCGCCACCCAGTAACGGATCACGTGGCCACGAAAGAGGAATTCCTGGCCACGTTTGCGCCAGGCTCTGAGCGGTATCTCGGCGAGTGGCATCAGCTTTTATACCCGGGATCTTGCAGGTCCAATTTACGCAACAGCGCCGGCCATGCCAGCGCGCCCCCCATACCTTGGGCGCTTTTTGTGACAGCCGCCACCATCGCCTTGGCCCCCGCCAGAATCTGCGGCTCGATGGCAATCAATTCGGCGCCGCCGTTTTGCGCCAGCACCTGGATGTCGCAAGCGCGCTGGAAGGTGAACATCATTAAAAACGTATCGGCGATGGAGCCGGCGCAGGTCAACAAGCCGTGGTTGTGCAGCATGAGGAAATTGTTACCACCGAGGTCCGCCTGCAAGCGGGCCTTCTCCTCAGGATTGAGCGCCACGCCCTCATAGGCGTGATAGGCCAGGCTGGACAAGACAAAGGTGGATTGCTGGCTGATCGGCAGCACGCCCTGCTTCTGCGCCGATACCGCAACGCCCGCGGCGGTGTGGGTGTGCAGCACACAGACCACGTCGTGGCGCACTTCATGGATGGCACTGTGGATGGTGTAGCCGGCGGGGTTGATCTCGTAAGGGCTGTCCATCAGCTTGTTGCCGGCCTGATCGACCTTTACCAGACTCGACGCCGTTATCTCATGGAACATCAGGCCATAGGGGTTGATCAGAAAATCATCGGTGCCCGGCACCTTGGCGGAAATATGCGTGAAGATCAGGTCGTCCCAGCCATGCAGCGCCACCAGGCGATAGCAGGCCGCCAGGTCGACGCGGGTCTGCCATTCGGCAGCGCTGACTTGGTCTTTGACATTCTGTGGCGATAGAACAGGGGCTAGGCTCACGGCAACAACCTCCTTGGTTCGCTTTATTATTATTTTTTTGGATGAGGGGCCAGTCTAGTCAGACGCCGCGACGCAAGGAGTTGCCTTGGCAGCCAGCTTGATGACTGAGCGAGTCAGTCATGAGAATAGTACAAACGGTGTCAGAGAAGTGCCGCCAATAAAGGCACGGCGAACAAGTTGAGCAAGCCTGTGAGCACCATCACCAGGCCCGCCACCGAGCCCTCTTCACCGCCGACTTCACGCGCCCGGCTGACGCCCGCGCCATGCGCGCCCACACCGAACAATGCGCCACGGGCCAAGGGTGTACGCAGTGGCAACCATTTGAGTAAAACGCCGCCGAGCATGGCGCCGAACACACCGGTGAACATCACGAACACCGCCGTGAGCTCCGGCACGCCGCCAAGGTCCGAGGACACCGGCATGGCAAACGGTGTGGTGATCGAGCGAGGTAACAGCGACATCGTTACCGAACTGTTCAACGCCAGCGCCTTGGCCAGCCCGAACGAGGTGCCGATGGAGGCTGCGCTGCCCGCCACCATGCCCAGCAACAATGCCGACCAGTGGCGCGCCAACAAGCGCCGCTGTTGCCAGATCGGCACGGCGAACGCCACGGTAACCGGCCCCAGCACCAGCATCAGCCAGTGAGTGTCGGTGGCATATTCGGCATAGGCGGTTTTCATCGGCACCGCCACCGCCAGCAGCAGCGCCGGCACCAGAATCAAGGGAGACAACAAGTAGCGGCCGGTGCGGCTATAGATCCAGCGGCTGAAAACATAGGCGGCCAAGGTCAGGGCAAGCCAGAACACCGGCATCAGTTCAAGCTTCACGGCGCAGGCTCCAGCGGCAGACCATCTCCACGGTGAACGCAGTCACCAGCATCACCGCCAGTGTGCTGAAGCCAATCACCAGCAGGATGCGCCAGCCGTCATTACGCACCAGGCCACCGTAGTCGAGCAGGCTCATCAGGGCCGGGATAAAGAACAACAGCATCTCCGCCATCAACACGCCGGCGCCCAGTTGCAGGGCCGCAGGCTTGACCAGGCCACTGGCGAAAGTCGCCAGCAACAGGCCAAGCCCCACCACACCGCCCGGAATCGGCCACGCGAACCACACCGATAACTGGGTGCCGAGCAGATAGATAGCCAGCAATACCACCAACTCTGTGAGCAGGCGGCCGAGATGTTTGAAGGTGAAACGTTTCATGGGCTTTGGGTCCTCGCAGGCGCTCATTTTAATGAGAGCGCCCCCATACCCACAGCGAATTGTTAGACTGCATACTATTCCAAACTGGAATCACGCTATGGAATTCAAACAGCTGCGCAGCTTCGTCGAAGTGGTCCACCGCGGGGGCTTTACCCAAGCCGGTAAAACCCTGCACATCAGCCAATCGGCGGTGAGCAAGCAAGTCGCGCAACTGGAGCAAAGCCTCGGCACACCGCTGCTGGAGCGCACCGGTTCACACATCCGCCTGACTGCCAGCGGCGAGGTGGTATTACAGCGCGCCGAGGCCATGTTGCGCCTGCAGACCGAGCTGCTTAGTGAGCTGGATGACATGCAACAACTGACGCGCGGTGAGTTGCGCCTGGGCTTGCCGCTGCTCGCGGGCGATACCTTGTTCGCCGGGTTGTTCGCCGAGTACCGCCGTCGCTACCCGAAGGTCTCCATCCAGTTGCTAGAAGGCGGCAGTCGCACCATCGAGCAGGCCATTCTGAACGGTGAGCTGGACGTGGGCGGCACTTTGATGCCCAGCGACCCGGCTTTCGCCTGGCAACTCTTCTGTGATGAACCGCTGGATGCCTTGCTACCGATGGACCACCCGCTGGCCGACAACGCCCAAGTGCGCCTGGAAGAATTGGCGGACACGCCGTTCCTGATGTACCAGCGCAGTTTTGTGCTCAATGACCGGCTGATGCAGGCGTGCCAGCAACTGGGCTTCACGCCCAGGGAAATCGGGCGCAGCGGCCAGGCGGATTTTTTGGTCGCCCTGGTCGCGGCCGGCCAAGGCGTGGTGTTGTTGCCCAGCGTAGTCGCCCGAGGGCTGGTACGACCGGGCGTGGTGCGCCTGACACTCAAGGCGCCCGATTTCCTGCGCTGGGACATCGCCTTTATCTGGCGTGAGGGCGCCTATCTGTCGAAAGCCGCCCAGGCGTGGCTGGCATTGCTGCGTGAATTCCCGGTCAAGCGCGCAGTGCAGTGACCAACTCGGCCAGCCACGGCTCAGCGTCAGCTTCCGGGGTCACGCTTTCGCTGGCATCCAGGCGCAGCATCGGCAGCACTTCGCGTACGCCCAGCTCACCGAACAGTTCGCGCATTTGCTCGCCGCCACCGCAGAACGTGTCGCCATAGCTGGCGTCGCCCAGGCCGATCACCGCACCGGGCAGGCCGCGCCAAGCGGCTGGCAGTTGGTCGCGAATGCTCGAATACAGCGGTTGCAGGTTGTCGGGCAGCTCACCCATGCCGGTGGTCGATGTGACCGCCAGGAACGCCTCTGGGGCAAAGGCCTGCACCTCGGCCAAGGTGGCGCGTGGGTTGTGCCAGGCTTCAAGACCGGCGGCGTTGAGGATACCGGCTGCGTGGCGGGCGACTTCTTCAGCGGTGCCGTAGACCGAGCCGGAAAGGATGGCGACTTTCATCAATCTGATCCTGTAGTTGAGCGAAAGCGTGGGATATTAGCAGCTGATGTAAATATTTCAGCGCACACCGTGCAACATTCAAAAGTTGCCATAGAATTCAGACTCTAAAAACGCGCCATGGACTGCTCGATGATCAACGCCAATCTCATGCAACTGGTGATTAACGCCTCCAACGACGGCATCGTCGTCGCCGAACGTGAGGGCCAGGACAAGCCAGTGATCTACGTGAACCCGGCGTTCGAGCGCATGACCGGTTACGCCCTGGACGACATCCTGTATCAGGACTGCCGCTTCCTGCAGGCGGGTGACCGTGACCAACCGGCGCTGATCGCCATTCGTGAAGCCCTCGACAGCGGTGGTGCCTGCCGGGAAATATTGCGCAATTACCGCAAGGACGGCACGCACTTCTGGAATGAGCTGTCGCTCTCTACGGTTTACAACGCGGCCGATAAGCAAACCTACTTCGTCGGCGTGCAAAAAGACGTCACCCTGCAAGTAAAGGCGCAGCAACGCGTCGCCCAGCTGGAAGCCCAGGTGACCAAGCTTGAAAACGAGCTGGCAGCACTCAAGGCGACGAGCGGAATTAACAAAATGTAAAAAATGCAGTCTTTAGAGCGATAATGGCTTTTTAATGCCTCATCCTTGAGCTACATCAATGCACCGCGACGCTCTACTAACACAGGACGAGCTGGATTTTATCCAGGACATGCAGCACAACCCGCAGTTGAACGTGCGGGATGCCTGGTCGAGCCTGACGGTTAATGGCGGTGCGCAGATTCGCGATTTGCTCACGCGGCTGGCCGCTCACGACCACGTCACCATCCAGGCGCAGTTCGACAACCAGCAACTGACCTTCCCGCTGCACTTGGTGGAAGACGAGTTTCATGCGGTGCATCTGCGCTTGGGCGTGCCAAGCATTTTTGAAGACGGGCCGATGATCCGTCCATGGCGCCTGGCCCTTGAAACACCCGTCGCATTGGAGAACGTCAGGGGCAACCCTGCTGCGTTATGGGTGCATGAGGTGTCATTCAAGGGTGTGCTGGTGGAGATTCGCGGCCGGGTCAAACCGCCGAAAACCTTTTCCCTGTGGTTCAGCCCTTCCGGTTACGAGCGTATTGCCTTGCGCGGCACGCTGGAGCGGGAAACCGCGCGAGGCCTGTTCGCTTATCGCCTGAGCCAGAGTGACGCAGATGAGATCGAACGGTTACGCCAGTTCATCCTGCATCAGCACCGCTTGGTCCACCCACACGTACACGCCTGAAATCAGCTATCCAGACGGCCTGTAAGAAACTGCTGCAAGCGGCTTTGCATCTGGCGCCCTTCGCTGCCCAGGCAACCGATGGGCGAACCGGCCAGGTCACCCTCGGCCAGGTCCGCAGCAGCACCGGCCAGGAACAGCGGGCAATCCAGGGTCAGCGCCAGGCGACTCAGGCGCGCTGCCAGCTCATGGTTGTGCGAGTGGTTGGAGAAAATCACCAGCGCCCTGGGGCGGATCTTTTCACACACCAGTGTCAGTTCATCAAAGAGCTGGCCCATGCCCAGCACTTTCACCGGCGTGTCTTGGTGACTGAGCATCAGCGCCGCCACCAGCAGTTCCAATTTACGGCATTCGCCCGGCATGGCCACCAGCAACACCCGTGGCGCCAGTGAACTGCTGGCAAGCCTTAAGCGCTCAAACGTATGCATGCGCAGGAAGGTGTCATAAAAAAGCCACTCACTGGCTTGGCCGAAACGGCCCTGGTGGCGCAGCAGGTCACTCCAGAGCGGCATCAGGATGTCCTGGAATGCCACGCTCAATGGGTAGGTGGCAAAAATCTGCCCGTAAAGGCTTTCCAACTGACGGTCGTCAAAGGCGCTGACGGCGTGCATCAACCGCGCCCGCCACTGTGACCACTCCTGCTCATCGACGCCATTGCCCTCGCCATGGATAGCCAAAGCCTGTAGATCGTCACGTGCGAGGATCTTGCCGACCTTGCTCACCGCCACGCCGCGCTCGATCCAATCGAGAATACGATTGATGGTCACAATATCGGCGTTGGAGTAGAGGCGATGCCCGCTTTCGGTGCGCGTTGGCTGAATCAGCCCATAACGACGCTCCCAGGCACGCAGGGTGACCGGGTTGACACCTGTCATTCTCGAGACATCACGGATCGGGAACAGCTCATCCGGGTCAGAGACCTGAGCCTGAGTCATTTCGAGAGTTTGAGCAGTTATTTCAGGCATCAGAGATCGGAAACGTCCATCCAAGTGTGAATCCCATTTAACGCTTTTAGACTTGTCCTTTTCAAGGGTTGGCCTGTCAGACCAATGCCACTGGTGTATTTCTTAAAAACAGGAATAATCCTTGCCTGTTTTTTGGTGATGACCTTACCCGGTCGACACCTACGTGCGCCGCCTACCCGGCTCAGCGCACCTGATTACTTGGAGATACACAATGTCTACCTCTCCCGTCACCTTGATGGTTGCGCGCCGCGTGGCCAAAGGGCGCTATGAAGAACTGATGGCCTGGCTGCGTGAAGGCGAGCAATTGGCCACTGACTTCCCCGGCTACCTGGGTTCCGGCGTGCTCGCACCGCCGCCCAATGATGATGAATTTCAGATCATCTTCCGCTTCGCCGATGAAAAAACCCTGCACACCTGGGAGTTCTCGGCTTCGCGCAGCGCCTGGCTAAGCCGTGGCAGCGAACTGTTTGCCGACCCGTCCGAGCATCGCGTCAGTGGCATCGATGGCTGGTTCGGCGCCGTGGGCGCACGACCTCCGCGCTGGAAACAGGCGGTGGCGATCTGGCTGGCATTTTTCCCGGTGTCGCTGTTGTTCAACTTCGGCCTGGGGCCGCTGCTCAGCGAGTTGGACATGTTCGCGCGTGTGCTGGTCAGTACCCTGGCACTCACGCCGCTGATGGTTTACTTCTTTATCCCGCTCTCGACCCATCTGCTGGCGAGTTGGTTGCATCCAACGCCGACGCCCAAGGCTACCCAAGCCGCTGCTTGAGTACAGCTGTGGCCGGTCGCTGGTATAGTTTCACCCTGCCAGCGACTCGAGCCTCCCATGACGGTAACCAACGCCCCGATCCTGATCACCGGTGCCGGCCAGCGTGTCGGCCTTTATTGTGCCGAGCGCCTGCTGGACGAAGGCCACGCGGTGATTTTCAGCTACCGCAGTGAGCGCCCGGGCGTTGAGGCCTTGCGCAAACGTGGCGCGCTCGGCGTGTTTGCCGACTTCTCCACTGAAGCCGGGATTCTGGCCTTTATCGCCGAGCTGAAAACCCATACCGACAGCCTGCGCGCGATCATCCACAACGCGTCGGCGTGGGTTGCCGAAACACCCGGCGACGAAAGCCGCGCTTTTACCGACATGTTCAGCGTGCACATGCTTGCGCCGTACCTGATCAACCTGCATTGTTCACCTTTGCTGCAACGCTCGACACCGGCCGATATCGTGCATATCAGCGATGACGTGGTGCGCAAGGGCAGCCGTCAGCACATCGCCTACTGCGCCACCAAGGCCGGCCTCGACAGCCTCACGCTGTCGTTTGCCGCGCAGTTCGCGCCGCTGATCAAGGTCAACGGCATCGCGCCGGCGATGGTGATGTTCAACGCCGGCGACGATGCGGCTTACCGCGCCAAGGTACTGGCCAAGTCGGCGCTGGGCATCGAGCCTGGGCCTGCGGTGATCTACCAGAGTGTGCGTTACCTGCTGGACAACCCGTATGTCACCGGAACCACCCTGACCGTCAACGGCGGGCGGCATATCAAGTAAGCCGTTTGTGAGGATGTTGTATGACCTTATCCCTGCCCCAACACTACCGCGAAATCCTCAAAGGCCTGGGCGAAGACCCGGAGCGCGAAGGCTTGCTCGACACCCCCAAACGTGCCGCCAAGGCCATGCAGTACCTGTGTCATGGCTATGAGCAAGACCTGGAAACCATCGTCAACGGCGCATTGTTCGCCTCTGATAACGACGAGATGGTGATCCTCAAGGATATCGAGCTGTATTCGCTGTGCGAGCACCACCTGCTGCCCTTTATCGGCAAGGCCCACGTGGCCTATATACCGACCGGCAAGGTGCTGGGCCTGTCGAAGCTGGCGCGCATTGTCGACATGTACGCGCGGCGCCTGCAGATCCAGGAAAACCTTACCCGGCAGATCGCCGACGCGATCCAGCAGGTCACCCAGGCCGCAGGCGTGGCGGTGGTGATCGAAGCCAAGCACATGTGCATGATGATGCGCGGCGTGGAAAAACAGAATTCAACCATGAACACCTCGGTGATGCTCGGCGCGTTCCGCGAGTCGAACACCACGCGCATGGAGTTCCTGCAACTGATTGGACGGAGCAAGTAGCAATGCCACAACTTCAACCAGGCATGGCGCGCATCCGGGTCAAGGACCTGTGCCTGCGCACCTTTATTGGCATCAATGAAGATGAGATCAACAACAAGCAGGACGTGCTGATCAACCTGACCATCCTGTATGCCGCCCAGGAAGCCGTGCGCGACAACGACATCGACCACGCACTGAATTACCGCACCATCACCAAGGCGATCATTGCCCACGTCGAAGGCAATCGCTTTGCGCTGCTCGAACGCCTGACGCAAGAGTTGCTGGACCTGGTGATGAGTAATGAATCGGTGCTGTACGCCGAAGTCGAAGTGGACAAGCCCCATGCGCTGCGCTTTGCCGAGTCGGTGTCGATAACCCTCGCAGCCAGCCGCTGATAGTTAAGTGAGCCTTATGAACGATCAACAACGCCTCGAACTCGAAGCCGCCGCCTTTCGCCGGTTGGTGGCCCACCTGGACAGCCGCAAGGATGTGCAGAACATCGACCTGATGAACCTCTCGGGCTTTTGCCGCAACTGCTTATCCAAGTGGTACAAGGCCGAGGCCGACGAGCGCCACATCGAACTGAGCCTCGATGACGCCCGCGAAGTGGTGTACGGCATGCCGTATGCCGAATGGAAAGCCCAATACCAGAAAGAAGCCAGCGCCGACCAACAGGCGGCGTTCGCCAAAGGAAAACCCCATGACTGATTTGAACACCCTGCGCGCCAGCCTCAACAGCGGCGAACATGCTTTCGCCGACACGCTGGCCTTTGTGGCTGCCGGTTACGACTACCAACCGCAGGCTTTCACCAATGGCGGCGTAGAAAATGCTGCCGGCCAGAATGAGGGCTCGTGCAAGACCTTGGGCTTGGCGTTGCTGGAAGGCTTGAGCGACCAGGAAGCGCTGCTGGCGTTTGGTGAGCATTACCGTTCGGTGGTGGCAACGCCAGAGGGCAGTGATCACGGCAATATCCGAGCGCTGATTGCGAACGGCTTGGCCGGCGTGAAGTTCACCGCACAGCCCCTGACCCGCCGCTGATTTAATCTGCCACCCCGGTTTAATGTGGGAGCTGGCTTGCCTGCGATGGCGGTGTTGACTGACACACCGCCATCGCAGGCAAGCCAGCTCCCACAGTGATTGGGTTGGCACATCAGCACTGTGGTGCGGCTTGAATCGTGCGTATAAAAAAACCGGCCTCTCAGCCGGTTTTTTCATTTCAACGGGTTTAGAACGAAGCGTCCTTCAAACCGTCGAGGTAACGCTCAGCGTCCAACGCCGCCATGCAACCGGCGCCGGCAGAGGTGATGGCCTGGCGATACACGTGGTCAGCCACGTCACCGGCGGCGAAGATGCCTTCGATGTTGGTCGCAGTGGCGTTGCCTTCACGGCCGCCCTGTACAACCAGGTAGCCGTCTTTGGCTTCAAGCACGCCTTCGAACAGCGAGGTGTTCGGGGTGTGACCGATGGCGATGAACACGCCGTCGACTTTCAGCTCGTCGAAGCTGCCGTCGTTGTTTTTCAGGCGAGCACCAGTCACGCCCATGTTGTCGCCCAGGACTTCATCCAGGGTGGCGTTGAGCTTGAGGATGATCTTGCCTTCAGCCACACGGGCGTGCAGTTTGTCGATCAGGATCTTCTCGGCGCGGAAGGTCTCGCGGCGGTGAACCAGGGTCACGGTGCTGGCGATGTTGGCCAGGTACAGCGCTTCTTCCACCGCGGTGTTGCCGCCACCGACCACAGCGACCGGCTTGTTGCGGTAGAAGAAACCGTCGCAGGTCGCACAGGCGGAGACGCCTTTACCCATGAACGCTTCTTCCGATGGCAGGCCCAGGTAACGAGCGCTGGCGCCGGTAGCGATGATCAGCGCGTCACAGGTATAGACACCGCTGTCGCCGGTCAGGCTGTAAGGCTTTTTCGAGAAGTCGACTTGGTTGATGTGGTCGAAAACGATCTCGGTTTCAAAGCGCTCGGCGTGCTCTTTCATACGCTCCATCAGCACTGGGCCGGTCAGGCCGTGCACGTCGCCCGGCCAGTTGTCGACTTCAGTGGTGGTGGTCAACTGACCGCCTGCCTGCATGCCGGTAATCAGCAGCGGCTTGAGGTTGGCCCGGGCAGCGTAGACGGCAGCGCTGTAACCGGCAGGGCCGGAACCGAGAATAATCACTCGCGAATGACGGGTATCAGACATGACTCACTCCTATCGACCGCCCGGACCACAAGGCAGCTGGAATAAAAAAGGACCGCGAAGCACTTGGGGAAGGCTTGAACTCGCAGGCCCTGAAAATAATGGGTGCAGCGTATAGAGGGGGGCAAGATTAAGGAAATACGGAATAACAATCCAGCTCATAGGTGGTCTCTATGCAGTCGCCGCGGTTAATCGACACCCTGGTTGCCTAGTTGTTACCGCTGATGTCGCCGCTTTCACCGAAGAAGCAAAGCCGGTAAGGTCGGCGCGTTCGTCTTCTTGCTCGGAGTTCTCCATGCCTGCCCCTGCTCTTTCTGGCCCGCAATACCTGCGTGAAGGCCTCAAACTGGTGTTGAGCCCTGGCCTGCGTCTGTTTGTGCTGCTGCCGTTGGCGATCAACCTGGTGCTGTTCGTCGGTTTGATCTATTTCGCCGGCCATCAGTTCAGCCTGTGGGTCGACACCTTGATGCCGACGCTGCCTGGCTGGCTGAGTTTCCTCAGCTACATCCTGTGGCCCTTGTTTGTGGTGCTGGTGGTGTTGATGGTGTTTTTCACCTTCACCATGCTCGCCAATATCATCGCCGCGCCATTCAACGGTTTTCTCTCGGAGAAAGTCGAGGTAGTGGTGCGCGGCACAGACGACTTCCCCGCCTTCAGCTGGGGCGAGTTGATGGCCATGGTCCCGCGCACCCTGGCGCGGGAAATGCGCAAGCTGGGTTACTTCCTGCCACGCGCCATCGGCCTGTTTATCCTGTCGTTCATTCCGGTGGTCAACCTGATCGCCGCGCCGCTGTGGCTGCTGTTCGGCGTGTGGATGATGGCGATCCAATACATCGACTACCCGGCAGACAACCACAAGCTGGGCTGGAACGAAATGCTCGCCTGGCTGCGTCAGAAGCGTTGGCAGAGCATGAGCTTTGGCGGCATTGTTTATCTGGTGCTGCTGGTGCCGGTGGTCAACCTGCTGATGATGCCGGCGGCGGTGGCGGGAGCCACGTTGTTCTGGGTGCGTGAGCAAGGTGCCGAGGCGATGGCGCGGCAGGCGGTCGCCAAGTCATAAATCCATCATCCTAGAGTCACAATGACGACATGGCCCACGGTGACACTGTGGGTCATGACGACAGCCTCGCTTCACATCACCCTGATTACCGAAACCTTCCCGCCGGAAATCAACGGGGTGGCCAATACCCTTGGCCGCCTGTGCGAGGGTTTGCGCGCGCGTGGCCATCAGGTCGAGTTGGTGCGCCCACGCCAGGGCATCGATCAAAGCCGGCCCAGCGACGATGGATTGCTGCTGTGTCGCGGCTGGCCGCTACCAGGTTACCCGGGGCTGCAATGGGGCCAGTCGTCGATGCACAAGTTGCTGCGGCGCTGGACACGCCAGCGTCCGGACGTGCTGTACATCGCCACTGAAGGGCCGCTGGGGCTGTCGGCGCTACGTGCGGCGCGGCGTCTGGGGATCAGCGTGGTCAGTGGTTTTCACACCAACTTTCAGCAGTACTCAAACCAGTACGGCTTGAGCCTGCTCAGCCGCATGGTCACCCATTACTTGCGCTGGTTTCACAACCGCTCGACCCTGACCCTGGTGCCGAGCGCCAGCCAGCGCCTGGAGTTGGAACGTCGCCACTTCCAGCGCCTGGGCATGTTGTCCCGCGGCGTCGACAGCCAGTTGTTCCACCCCGCCAAGCGCGATCATGCACTGCGTGAAAGCTGGGCGCTCAACAGCGACCAGATCGCCGTATTGCATGTGGGCCGCCTGGCACAGGAAAAAAATCTGGGACTGCTCAAGCGCTGCTTCGAAACCTTGCAGGACACCTACCCACTGCGCCAGATGAAACTGATCATCGTCGGCGACGGCCCGCAACGGGCGACGATGGAAAAGGAACTGCCCGAGGCGATTTTCTGCGGCACCCTGCGCGGTGAAGAACTGGCGCGGCACTACGCGTCCGGCGATGTGTTCCTGTTCCCCAGCCTGACCGAAACCTTCGGCAACGTGGTGCTGGAAGCCATGGCCTCGGGATTGGGTGTGGTGGCTTACGACCAGGCAGCCGCTACCCAGCATATTCGCCATGGCTACAACGGCGTGCTGGCAATGCCAGGCGATGAGGATGCGTTTTGTGACGCCGCCAACTGGCTGCTGGAGGATGGGGAGAGTTTGCGCCGCATGCGTTTGAATGCTCGCCAACATGCAAGCCGCCAGGGTTGGCCGGCGATTATCGAGCAGTTTGAACGTCAATTGCGCGGGGTGTGCGGCGAGCGGCCGGTGATTGCAGGACAGTCGCGCTTGATCTAACGCCAGTGTTGGCCGTTAGATCGCTATCGCGGGCAAGCCCGGTTCCCACATTGGAACGCATTTTCCTGTGGGAGTCGGGCTTGCCCGCGATGGCGTCGGAACAAACGCCTGTTACACCAGGCTCGTCAACGCCTCACGACTGAAGGGCAGAATGTCGCCCTCACGACCTTCGCGCACCTTCACGGCCCAGTCCGGGTCTACCAGTAGGGCACGGCCCACGGCAACCAGGTCGAACTCGTCGTTATTCAGGCGTTCCAGCAGTTTTTCCAGGCTGGCCGGTTGCGCGACCTTGTCGGTGTTGACCATAAATTGCAGGAACTCGCCGTCCAGGCCCACGCTACCCACGGTGATGGTCGGCTTGCCGGTGAGCTGGCGGGTCCAGCCGGCCAGGTTGAGGTCGGAGCCTTCGAATTCCGGTTCCCAGAAACGACGCGTGGAGCAGTGGAAAATATCCACACCGGCGTCGGACAACGGCTTGAGGAATTCACCCAGCGCCTCGGGGGTTTGCACCAGGCGTGCGGTGTAGTCCTGCTGTTTCCACTGAGAGAAGCGCAAGATAATCGGAAAATCCGGGCCCACGGCGGCGCGGGTGGCCTGGATCAATTCGATGGCAAAACGCGAACGGTCAGCCAGGCTGCCGCCGTATTCGTCAGTGCGCTGGTTGCTGCCTTCCCAGAAGAACTGATCGACCAGATAGCCGTGGGCGCCGTGGATCTCCACGCCATCCATGCCAATGCGCTGGGCATCCTTGGCGGCCTGAGCGAACGCGTTGATCACGTCCTTGATGTCTTGCTGGGTCATGCCGTGGACGACGACATTGCCGTCTTTGAGTTTCTCCATTGGGCCGTAGGCCGGCACGCTGGCGTCAGGCTCGGTGCCGATACGGCGCACGCTGCCCACGTGCCAGAGCTGCGGGACGATCTTGCCGCCTTCGGCGTGTACCGCGTCGACCACTTTCTTCCAGCCGGCCAATGCGGCCTCACCGTAAAAGTGCGGGACGTTCGGGTAGCCATTGGAGGCCTGGTGGCCGACCACCGTGCCTTCGGTGATGATCAGGCCCACACCCGCAGCGGCGCGGCGGCGGTAGTACTCGATGACTTTGGAATTGGGTACGCCACCCGGCGAGAACGAACGGGTCATGGGCGCCATGACCACACGGGTGGACAGTTGCAGTGCACCGAGCTGGAAGGGTTTGAACAAAGCTTGGACGGGCATGGGAGCACTCCACATAAGAGGGATTTATGATGTGGATAATATGAGCTGTGCCGCGTGCTGGGTAGCACTATTGATCTGGGTGATTAAGGGGTAAAAGTGAGAGCGGTTAAGCGCCGCCAACCTGTGGCGAGCGGGCTTGCCCCGCGTTGGGCTGCGTAACAGCCCCTCTTCCAGGCAGCGCATTTTCGGTTGGAGGAATGCAGGGATCTTACTGGGGCTGCTACGCAGCCCAACGCGGGGCAAGCCCGCTCGCCACAAGAAGCACTATCAACTCCCCTCGCCAGCACTCAGCCCAGGGCTTTTTCGATGGCCTGTATGATCGTCGGATCATCCGGTGCGGTGCGCGGCGAGAATCGCGCGAGTACACGGCCGTCCTTGCCGAGCAGGAATTTCTCGAAATTCCAGGTGATATCCCCGGGAAACTCAGCGCCCTCGCCCGCCAGCAAGCGATACAGCTGATGGCGATCGTGGCCATTGACGTCGAGTTTGCTGCCCAACGGAAAGGTCACGCCGTAGTTCAGGCTGCAGAATTCCCGAATTTCCTCTTCGGTGCCCGGCTCCTGGCCTGCAAACTGGTTGCACGGCAAGCCGAGTACGGTAAACCCCTGGCTCTTATACTGCTGGTAGAGGTTTTCCAGGGCGGCGTATTGCGGGGTCAAGCCACATTTGGAGGCCACGTTGACCACCAGCACCACTTGCCCCTTGAAGGGCGCCAGCGGCAGCTCTTGTCCGTCCAAAGCTTTGAGTTTCAGGTCGTGGAAAGCACTCATGACGAACTCCAGATATCCCATGTTCTTCGCGTTGCGGCAGTTCGAGATTACAGACCACAAGCCTGCAATCATAGACGCCGATTGAAAAACTCGCCCGCCGGTTACTGCGCGGTCGGCCAGGGCAAAATCGGAATCGCGGTGACCGCATTCTGCGGGCTGCCTTCGATCAGACGGTCGCTGTAGACCAGGTACACCAAGGTATTGCGCTTCTTGTCGAGGAAGCGCACCACCTGCATGGTCTTGAACACCAGCGAGGTACGCTCCTTGAACACTTCGTCGCCATCCTTGAGTTCGCCCTTGAAGTGAATCGGGCCAACCTGACGGCAGGCAATCGATGCTTCGGCGCGATCTTCGGCCAGGCCCAAGCCGCCTTTGACGCCGCCGGTCTTGGCGCGCGACAGGTAGCAGGTCACGCCGTCAACCTTGGGGTCATCAAACGCCTCGACCACTATGCGGTCGTTGGGGCCGACAAACTTGAACACCGTCGACACCTGGCCGATTTCTTCGGCCGAGGCCAGCAACGGCATGGCCAGCAGCAGGCCGAGTAATCCTTTCATGACACGCATCGTGTATTTCCTTTATTCAGACCAGGATCAGGTTATCGCGGTGAACCAGTTCCGGTTCGGCCATGTAACCCAAGAGTCCGACAATTGCATCGGAGGATTGTCCAATAATCTTCTGCGCTTCAAGGGCACTGTAGTTAGCCAGGCCACGGGCGATCTCACGACCATCGGGCGCCACGCACACCACCATCTCGCCACGGCGGAAACTGCCCTGCACCAGCTTGACGCCGACCGGCAGCAGGCTCTTGTTGCCTTGGGACAAGGCTGACACAGCACCGTCGTCCAGAACCAGCGTGCCACGGGTTTGCAGATGACCGGCCAGCCATTGTTTGCGCGCCGCGAGCATGCCGCGTTCCGGCGACAGCAGCGTACCAATGCGCTCTCCGGCCTTGAGGCGGTCCAGCACACGCTCCAGGCGCCCGCCGACGATGATGGTGTGCGCGCCGGAGCGCGCGGCCAGGCGCGCGGCACGCAGCTTGGTCTGCATGCCGCCACGGCCCAGGGCACCGCCGACACTGCCGGCCACGGCGTCCAGCGCCGGGTCATCGGCGCGCGCCTCATAAATAAGCTGGGCGTCGGGGTTGTTACGCGGGTCGGCGTCAAACATGCCGTCGCGGTCGGTGAGGATCACCAGCAGGTCGGCTTCCACCAGGTTGGCCACGAGCGCTGCCAAGGTGTCGTTGTCGCCGAAGCGGATTTCGTCGGTGACCACCGTGTCGTTCTCGTTGATCACCGGGATGACTTTGAGCTCAACCAGTGCGCGCAGGGTGCTGCGAGCATTGAGGTAACGCTTGCGGTCGGACAGGTCGTCGTGGGTCAGCAGGATCTGCGCTGTATGGCGGCCATGCTCGGCAAAGCTCGATTCCCAGGCTTGCACCAGGCCCATCTGGCCGATGGCGGCGGCGGCTTGCAGTTCGTGCATCGCGCTGGGTCGCGCGGTCCAGCCGAGGCGGCTCATCCCGGCGGCAACAGCCCCGGACGAGACCAACACCAACTCAACACCGGCCTCATGCAAGGCCACCATCTGCTCGACCCAGACGCTCATGGCTGCGCGATCCAGACCTTTGCCATCCGCCGTCAGCAACGCACTTCCGATCTTTACGACCCAGCGCTGCGCACCTGTCACTTTGCTCCGCATCATCTTCAACCTTAGAGTGAGGGCCGCGCGACCCAGCGCGCCCCATAACGTTATACCCGGATACTAAAACGCCGCTCCATAGGGAGCGGCGTTCAAGTTTACTGCAACGAATCAGTCGCGCACGTAAATGATTTCCGGACCGTCTTCATCATCCACGTCTTCTTCGTCCCAATCGTCGTCGCCGATGTCATGGACCGACTTCACGCCGCTGCGGCGCAGGGCACGCTGGTCGTCCAGGGCCTGCAACTGGGCGCGGGCTTCGTCTTCGATCTGCTGGTCGAGCTCGGCGAGTTCGGCCTTGAAGACCGGGTCGGCCGCCAGGCGGTCGGCGCGGTCTTCGAGGTAGCGCATGATGTCGCGGGTCAGGCGCTCGGTGCCTTCTTTGGCGATGGCCGAGATCACGTAGACCGGGCCTTCCCACTCCAGGCGATCAACGATTTCCTTGACGCGCTCTTCGTGCTCTTCTTCGAGGATCTGGTCGCACTTGTTCAGTACCAGCCAGCGGTCACGCTCGGCCAGGGCCGGGCTGAACTTGGTCAGTTCGCTGACGATCACTTCGGCGGCGTCCGGTGCGCTGGTGTCATCCAGCGGCGCCATGTCGACGAGGTGCAGCAGCAAACGGGTACGCGACAAGTGCTTGAGGAAGCGAATCCCCAGGCCGGCACCGTCGGAAGCACCTTCGATCAAGCCAGGAATGTCGGCGATCACGAAGCTTTTCCAGCGGTCTACGCTGACCACGCCCAGGTTTGGCACCAGGGTGGTGAACGGGTAGTCGGCGACTTTCGGCTTGGCGGCCGAGACCGAGCGGATGAAGGTACTTTTACCGGCGTTCGGCAAGCCCAACAGGCCCACATCCGCCAGTACTTTCATCTCCAGCTTGAGGTCACGCTGCTCACCCGGCTTGCCCGGCGTGGTCTGGCGTGGCGCACGGTTGGTACTGGACTTGAATCGGGTGTTACCCAGACCGTGCCAGCCGCCCTGCACAACCATCAGCTTCTGGCCGGCCTTGGTCAGGTCGCCAATCACTTCCTGGGTAGCGGAATCGATGATCGTGGTGCCGACCGGTACGCGCAGTACTAGGTCTTCACCTTTTTTACCGGTGCAGTCGGTGCTGCCGCCGTTGGAGCCACGCTCGGCATCGAAGTGCCGGGTGTAACGGTAGTCGACCAGGGTGTTGAGGTTTTCGTCGGCCATCATGTAGATGGAACCGCCGTCACCGCCGTCACCGCCGTTTGGGCCACCGTTTTCGATGAATTTTTCGCGACGGAAACTCATGCAACCGTTACCGCCGTCGCCTGCTTTTACTCGGATGGAAACTTCATCAACGAACTTCATAACAAAACGCCTCTCGTCGCATGGACGAGCTTAAGAAACCAAGACATAAGACTCTTGCAAAAATGAGCGCAGCGACCTCAGAAAACGACCGCACATCCAGCGCCTGAGCCCATCACAAACAGCTTTGCAAGAGACTCACTCCACAAACGAAAAAGCCCCGTCGCGAGACAGGGCTTTTCCAGCGATCGCGCAATTAAGCGGCGACAACGCTCACGTAACGGCGGTTGAACGCGCCTTTTACTTCAAACTTGATCACGCCTTCGATTTTAGCGAAGAGGGTGTGATCTTTACCCATGCCAACACCGTAACCGGCGTGGAATTGGGTGCCGCGCTGACGCACGATGATGTTGCCCGGAATGATTTTCTGGCCGCCATACATCTTAACGCCAAGGCGTTTGGCTTCTGAGTCGCGACCGTTACGGGTACTACCACCAGCTTTTTTGTGTGCCATGAGTCAATTCTCCTAGTGAGGAATTAGGCTGAAATTAAGCCTGAATACCGGTGATTTTGATCTCGGTGTACCACTGGCGGTGGCCCATACGCTTCATGTGGTGCTTACGACGACGGAACTTGATGATGCGGACTTTATCGTGACGACCTTGGGAGATCACTTCAGCCACAACGGTAGCGCCAGCAACAACTGGAGCGCCGATGTTCACGTCATCGCCATTAGCGACCAACAGAACGCGATCAAAGGTAACGGATTCGCCAGTAGCGACTTCCAGTTTTTCGATCTTCAGGTATTCACCTGGGGCGACCTTGTATTGCTTGCCACCAGTAACAATTACTGCGTACGACATGGTATTTCTCCGATAATCCTGCTCACCCAGCGCTTTATAAGAAAAGGTATTGGCTGGCATGGCTGCATGGGATGGACGTCCCGAATGCAATTGCGTAAGGCAGGTGCTGCCCAGGAAGTTCAGGGTGCGCGATTGTACGCAAGCTATAGATGCCTTGCAAGGGGCCGCCAGTCGCCTTGAAAGCGTAGCGAGCGAAGGGAAGACAAGAAAAACACAGGCGAGGAAGCGGAGTTTACGGGTTGTAAATGAGCATTCCGAGCCTGTTTTTGACGCAGGATTCCAGAGCGTAGTAGCTTTCATGGTGACTGGGCGCGCCTTGACACTGCCGGGTCAGGGTCCTAGCATGCCGCGCAACCCTTCTGGAGCGACTGTCGCTGATGCAACCCCAAGCTTTCTACCGCACGGTCGCGGACGATTTTAGCGCCGTCGACGGCATCATCAAGCAGCAGCTCACGTCTAAAGTGCCGCTGGTCTCCAAAATTGGCGACTACATTACGTCGGCGGGCGGTAAACGCCTGCGACCTTTATTAGTGTTGCTGTGTGGCAAGGCCCTGGGCCGCGAAGGCGATGACCTGCGCCTGCTGGCCGCCACCATCGAATTCCTGCACACCGCCACCCTGCTGCATGACGACGTGGTCGACATGTCCGGCATGCGCCGTGGCCGCGAGACGGCCAATGCGATGTGGGGCAATGCCCCCAGCGTACTGGTAGGCGACTTCCTGTATTCGCGCTCGTTCGAAATGATGGTCGAACTGGGCTCGATGCCGGTGATGAAGATTCTTTCACAAGCCACGCGCATCATCGCCGAAGGCGAAGTGTTGCAGCTGTCCAAGGTCCGCGACGCCAGCACCACTGAAGAAACCTACATGGAAGTGATTCGCGGCAAAACCGCGATGCTCTTCGAAGCCTCGACCCACAGCGCCGCCGCTCTGTGTGGCGCAACGGCCGAACAGGCCGAAGCCCTGCGCACCTTTGGTGATCACCTGGGCGTGGCCTTCCAGCTGGTGGACGACCTGCTCGACTATAAGGGCGACGCCGAAACCCTGGGCAAGAACGTCGGTGACGACCTGGCCGAGGGCAAGCCGACCTTGCCGCTGATCTACACCATGCGAGAAGGCACGCCGGAACAGGCCGCCCTGGTGCGCAAGGCGATCCAGAAAGGCGGGATTGAAGACCTCGAAGCTATCCGTGTTGCGGTTGAAGCCTCGGGTTCCCTGGAATACACCGCGCAGCTGGCACGTGACTATGTGGCCCGTGCCATCCAGTGCCTGGAAGCCCTGCCACCCAGCGAATACCGGGATGCCCTGGTTGAGCTGAGTGAGTTTGCGGTAGCCCGCACGCACTGAGCACTATCTGCGAGCGCTGGCTCGTGTGGGAGCTGGCTTGTGTGGGAGCTGGCTTGCCTGCGATAGCATCACCTCGGTATAGCTGACACACCGCGGTGCCTGCATCGCGGGCAAGCCCGACTCCCACAAGGTTCCAAGCCCCCCCAACCTGCAATAAACCCTATATAATGTGCGACTTTTAGCCATCCTGACTCTCAAGGAGCTTTAGTGAGCACGTTGCCACCCTGCCCGAAATGCAATTCCGAGTACACCTACGAAGACGGCGCCCAGCTGATCTGCCCGGAATGCGCCCACGAGTGGTCCGCCAATGGCGAGGCCGAAGTGGCGGGCGACGAAACCGTGAAGAAAGACTCTGTGGGCAATGTCCTGCAAGACGGCGACACCATCACCGTGATCAAGGACCTCAAGGTCAAGGGCACGTCCCTGGTGGTCAAGGTCGGCACCAAGGTCAAGAACATCCGCCTGTGCGACGGCGATCACGATATCGATTGCAAGATCGACGGTATCGGCCCGATGAAACTCAAGTCCGAGTTCGTGCGCAAAGTCTGAACCTGCCGCATCCATCCCGCGCCCGCCGCGGGGTGGCGTTTTGCCCTCTGCGCTGACCTGTCTCAATATCCACACAGAAAAACCAGGAAACCGCCAATAGGCACTTGCTATTCTACGAATAAGAATTATTCTCATTGAAACTTATCAAGGAGAACGACCATGACTTATTTGATAGATGCCTGGCTGGACCGCCCACACCCTTACCTGCGGATCCTGCATCGGGAAACCGGCGAAGTCTGTGCGGTGCTGGAAGAAGAAGCGCTGAGCGAACTGCAGGACCAGGGCGACCTGGACGTGAACGGCCTGAGCTCAAGTGAACCCGGCGTGCTGAAAGAGGTGGTGCGTAACTTGTTCCTGTTTTGCTATGCCCGAGCGTTGCGCCCGGCCACAGAGCTCAATGGCAAGTTCCATCCATGAACCACCGCGCAAAACCTGAATGCACCGGCTCTATGTGGGAGCTGGATTTGTTGTGGCGAGCGAGCTTGCTCCCGCTCGGCTGCGCAGCAGTCGCAGGCCTTTAGGGGCGCTTCGCACCCCAGCGCAAGCAAGCTTGCTCGCCACATCAAGCCCGGCTCCCACATAGGACCCGGCGCAACCATCAACAGGTCTTACAGAACGTCGAGCAGCTCAACGTCGAACACCAGAACGCTGTGCGGCGGGATGCTGCCAACGCCTTGAGCGCCGTAGGCCAGTTCGCTCGGCACGTACAGGCGCCATTTGCTGCCGGCATTCATCAGTTGCAGGGCTTCGGTCCAGCCGGCGATCACGCCGCCTACCGGGAATTCTGCAGGTTGGCCGCGCTCGTAGGAGCTGTCGAACACGGTGCCGTCGATCAGGGTGCCGTGGTAGTGAGTACGCACTTGGTCTTCACGGGTCGGCTTGGCGCCGTCACCCGCAGTCAGCACTTCAAATTGCAGGCCGGAAGCCAAGGTAGTGATGCCATCACGCTTGGCGTTTTCTGCCAGGAACGCCAGGCCAGCGCCAGCAGCCGCTTCTGCCTTGGCAGCCGCTTCGGCTTGCATGATTTCACGGATCACTTTGAAGCTGGCCGCCATTTGCTCTTGGTCAACACGGCTTGGCTTACCGTCGAACGCGTCGGTCAGGCCGGCCAGGATGGCGTCGATGCTCACGCCCGGTGGCGGGTTGTCGCGCAGTTGGTCGCCCAACTGACGGCCGATACCGTAGCTGACGCGGGTTTCGTCGGTGGACAGATTAACTTCGGACATGAAGAGGCTCCGCTGTAGGACAGCACGGTTTCCCGTGTCATCCAAAACTAAAAGGGCCCGCAGACTAGCACACAAGCCCCGCCTCTGATCAGCCCCCTGCCCCACTACCAAAGCGCCAGGTCGTAGGTCAGATACAGCCGATAGTTATCGCGGTCGCTGGCGTAGGTGGAACGATAGGTCGCTTTGCGCAACTCCACACCCAAGCCTTTGACGGTACCGTTCTGGATGACATAGCGCAGGTTAGTGTCCGACTCCCACTCCCGCGCCTCACGCCCTCTGTAATCACCGTTGCGCCCTTTGTAATAGCGGGTCATGAAACTCAGGCCGGGCAGCACGGCTTCAAAATCATAGTCGTAGCGCAGCATCCAGGTTTGCTCACCGGCCTGGATGAACTTGCCCACACCGGCGTTAGTGAAGGAATACACCGTCGAGACACTGGCATAAGGCAGCGCAGTGTCGCCGTTGACCTTCTGATAACCGACGCCCAGCGCCTGTGCGCCCAGGCGATAGGTGAACAACCCGCTGAACATGTCGCTGTCGACTTTGCCGTTGCGCGCCTCACCCGCATCGCTGCTGATGAAATAACGCAAATCACTGGTCAGCGTGCCGTTACCCACCGGCTGTTTATGCACAAGGCCAAAAAACTGCTGACGATAGAACTCACGCATTTCGCCGTAATACCAAGTGCCGCGCAGCTGCGGCGTGAAGGCATAAGAAGCGCCGGCAAAATCGAAATCACTGCCCTGTTTGCCGCTGTAGCCCTGGGGATAAATAGCCACGCTGTCGGTGGAGTTTCGCTGCTTGAATTTATCCAGGTGCCCGGCGTGCAGGTAGAGGTCGCGAATACCGCTGTACTCTACTTGAGTGCCTTGAAAAGTCTGCGGCAGCAGGCGTCCATCGTTGTGCACCAGCACTGGAATCTTCGGCAGTAAGGTGCCGGTTTTCACCACCGCGTCGCCCCAACGCATCTTTGCGGTGACGCCCAGGCTGGAGAATTCACTGGCGGCATGGCCATCGTCATGCACCGGCAACAAACCCGTGCCCGCGTGAGTGGGGCTGGAGTCGAGCCGCAGCCCCGCCAGCCCCAACGCGTCCAGGCCAAACCCTAGCGTGCCTTCGGTATAGCCTGACTGCAGGTTGAGTAAAAAACCTTGTGCCCACTCTTTGCGATCCTCGCCGCCGTCGCGGTAATCGTCGTTGAAGTAGAAATTACGCAAAGTCAGGCGACCCTTTGAATCCTCCCAGAAACCCTGGGCCAGGAGTATGGGCGACGCACCTGCCAACAGGCACGCCGAGGCCAATTTTCCCCGATTGAAAAGTTTATGCATCGCTGTTCCCTCTATGCCTTATTGTCGTTTTTTATGGGCAGTTCCACCGCGCGACACACTGGACGGCACCTCGCGTTGGAGCGGACACTAACGGCTCGTCGAAAGCCCCACAACGTTATGCGAGATGCGCATTGGGCTATGTGAAAAGCGCCGTTTGCCCCTCGCAACCGACAGGAAAATCACGGTGAATCTCAAGCAGCTCGAAGCCTTCAAGGCGATCATGTCCACCGGTTCGACCATCGGCGCAGCAACCCGCATGGGCCTGTCGCAATCGGCCGTCAGCCGTCTGTTGAGTCAGTTGGAAGAAGCGTTGGGTTTCGTGTTGTTTCTGCGCAAAAAAGGTCGCCTGATGGCCACCGCAGAAGCGGAAGAGTTGCTGACCGAGGTCGCTGGCCTGGTAGACGGCATGCAGCGCATCCAACGCCTGGCAGACGAAATGCGCGTGGGCCGCTCGCGCAAAAGTCTGCTCAAAGTCGGGGTGCCCACCAGCATGACCCAAGAGCTTTTGCCACGGATCGTCGCGGAGTTTCTCAAGAGCCATGACGACATCGTGGTCGAGTTGCTGACCGGCTCTTACGACATGATCGAGCGCGCCGTACTCGACCGGTCCGCCGACCTGGGTTTTGTGCGCCTGCCGACGGAAATTCCCGACTTCGACATCGAGCCCGTACTGCAAACCGAAGGCGTATGCGTGATGCCCGCCGACCACCCACTGACTCGCCACGCCTGTATCGAGGTGCAGCACTTGCGCAATGTGCCGTTGGTGATGCTGGGCCGACAACGGGCTTTACGGGCTGAGTTGAACCAGGTGTTCCGCGCTGCCAACCTCACGCCGCAAGTGCGGGTCGAAGTGCATTCGGTAGGCGCGGCGTGCAGCTTTGTCGCCGAAGGCCTCGGGGTGTCGATCGTCAACGGTTTGCTCGCCAGCCACTTCCTGCACCTGCCGATCGTGACCCGGCCTTTTCGCCCTGCACTGCCTTACGCTTTCGGCCTGGCCTATCGCACCAATGAGCCACGCCCACAAGTAGTCACAGCGTTTGCCGAGCACCTCAAGCAGCGCTTGAACGCACAAAACGCATAGCCCGACCCACCCTGCGCATAACGTTGTCGCCGCCAAAACTTTGCCCTAGTGTCCGCTCCACACGCGTCACTCCCCCATAACAACAACGGCAAACGCCGGGGCAGCCAGCATGAGCGAATCACAGCATTTCTCCACAGCGGCGGCGGTGGAAAAACCCACGCAACGCAAACAGATCAACCCGGCCATCATCCTGCTGAGCATCGTCTTGCTCGCCGTGGCCTTCACCTACGCCGTGAACTCGGGCAAGTTCGAGCGCCAGAACGGGCTGGTCGTACCCGGCTCTTATCAGGTACTGGAGAAACACGACAGCCTTGGCCAACTGTTCGCGCTGGAGCCACGCAAGGCCGGCGATACCGTGGCCCGCCCGGTGTCGCTGGTCGAAGGTTTCATGGCCATCCCCCAAGGCATCGAGAAACGTGCAGCGCTGATCTTCATGGTGCTGTTCATCGGCGGCATGTTTGGCGTACTGAACAAGGCCGGGGTGATCGACGCCGGACTGGAGCGTTTACTGGGCCTGACCCGCGGCAACATCTACGTGCTGGTGCCGAGCCTGATGCTGGTGTTCTCGGCGGGCAGCACGTTCATGGGCCTGGCCAAAGAGTTTATTCTGATCGTGCCGCTGATGGTCGCCATGGCCAACCGGCTGGGGCTGTCGAACCTGATCGGGCTGGCTATCGTCACGATCTCGGTGAAGATCGGCTACCTCGCGTCAATCTCCAATCCCGTGGCGCTGTCCGTCGCTCAGCCGATGGTCGGGCTGCCGATATTCAGCGGTTTAAGCATGCGCGTACTGGCCTACTGCAGCTTCCTGCTGGTGGGGATCGCCTTCGTACTGTGGAGTATCCGCAAGCACGGTTTCGATGCGACAGCGCAGATTACGTTCGAACATAAACCCTTGCCCACGCGCCATTTGATCAACCTTATTGTGCTGCTGAGCGGCATCGGTTTTCTGGTCTACGCCTCCAACCGCTGGGGCTGGAAATACCACGAGCTGTCGGCGTTTTACCTGTTGCTGACGGTGGCATTCAGTGTGATAGCCGGGCTAGGTGCGAGTGTCGCCGCCAGTGCCTTTGTCGATGGCATGAAGAAAGTGCTGATTGCCGGCGTGCTGATCGGCCTCGCCACCGCCGTGGAGATCATCCTCAGTACTGGCCAAGTGCTCGACACCATCGTCCACACGCTGGCCAACCTGGTAGGCGACCACGGCCCGATTGTGTCGGCCTACGGCATGTTCTTCGCACAACTGGGGCTGGACGTGTTGATCCCGTCCACCTCGGGCCAGGCGGCGGTGACCATGCCGATCTTCGGCCCGCTGGGCCAACTCTCCGGCGTGAGCCCGCAGACCACTGTATTCGCGTTTCTGATGGGCAATGGCCTGACCAACATGATCACCCCAACCTCCAGTGGCTTGCTGGTGTTACTGGCCACCGCCAATGTCGGTTGGGGCCAATGGGCACGCTACATCCTGCCGCTGTTTCTGATCTACGCCGTACTGGCGATGGTGTTGCTGGCCATCGCGGTCACGAGCGGGTACTGAGTCGATGAGTGTTTTCCCCATGCAAACCCTGCACAACCACATGATCCCGATGCGTGATGGCATCCACCTGGCCACCGATATCTATTTGCCGACAGGCAGCTGCGGCCCTTTCCCGGTGGTCATTGAACGCACGCCCTACGACAAGAGCAAACCCTCTCGCTCGGAAAAACAACTCGACGGCCAGCACATCTCCCGAGAACAGATGGCGGCACGCTTTACCGACCAAGGCTTTGTCGCAATCTTTCAGGACTGCCGGGGCCGCTATGCCTCTGAAGGCGTGTTTACTAAATACACCGCCGAGGGCGAGGACGGTTTCGACACGCTTGCCTGGATCGTCCGCCAGCCGTGGTGCAACGGCAAGATCGGCAGCATGGGCCTGTCTTACGCAGCCCATACCCAGTTGGCGATGGCCTGCCTGCACCCACCGGGCTTGAGCAGCATGGTGCTCGACAGCGGCGGCTTCGCCAACGCCTACCAGTGCGGGATTCGCCAGGGTGGCGCGTTCGAACTCAAGCAGGCCACCTGGGCCTTTCGCCAGGCCAAGGAAAGCCCAACAGCCCTGGCCGATCCACAGGTTCGCCAAGCGCTGGAGCAGGAAGATATCCATCATTGGTTTACGCGGATGCCCTGGCAACCGGGCCAGTCACCTTTACGCCATGTGCCGGAATACGAGACCTACGTGCTGGAGCAGTGGGCCCAGGGCTCGTTCAGTGAGTACTGGCGCACATCCGGCATCTATGCCGAGGGCTATTATCGGCAACTGCCGGATATTCCAGTGTTGTTCATGTCCAGCTGGTATGACGCCTATGTCAGCTCCACCCTGGCCAACTACAGCGCCTTCAGGCAAAACACCTCGGCCCAGCAGCGGCTGGTGATGGGCCCATGGCTGCACGGTGACCGCAATATCAGCCACAGCGGCGACATCGAGTTCGGGCCGCAGGCAGCATTCGATGGCCAGGTCGATCAGAACTGGCTGAGCTGTCGCCTGGCGTGGTTCGAACAATCGCTCAAACCCTCGCCTCACGCGCCAAAGGCTAGCGTGCAGGTATTTCTGATGGGTGGCGGCAGCGGCCGACGTGACCCTGACGGCCGGCTGCAACACGGCGGACGCTGGCTGCAATCGACGCAATGGCCGCTGCCAGGCAGCCAGGTGCAGACGCTCTACCTGACGGCTCAAGGGCAACTGAGCGGCGCTGCACCAGACGCTACCGACGCGTGCTTGAGCTACCTCGCCGACCCGGCCTGTCCGGTCCCGACCCTCGGCGGTGCGCTGACCTCCGGCGCTCCCATTTTCGTCGGCGGCGCTTTCGACCAACGTGAGCGTGCCGACTTTTTCGGCACCCGTGGCGACAACCGCCCCCTGAGCGAGCGCAAAGATGTGCTGAGCTTCCTTACCGAGCCGCTGATTGAAGACTTGATTGTCGCAGGTGATGTACAGATCGAGTTATGGATAGACAGCGATGCACCCGATACCGACTTCACCGCCAAGCTGATTGACCTGTACCCGCCCAGTGCCGACTACCCCGATGGTTTTGCGATGAACATCACCGACGGCATCCGCCGTTGTCGTTATCGAGACTCTTGGGAGCAGCCGACGACGCTGACACCGGGCAAACGGGTAAAGGTCACGATCGAACCCTTCGCCACCTGCAACCTGTTCAAGCGCGGCCATCGACTGCGCCTGGATATTGCCAGCAGCAACTTCCCCAGGTTTGACGTCAACCCCAACAGTGGTGAGCCTTCTGGCCAGGCCCACCATTCAAGGGTGGCACGCAACACTGTGCACCTGAGCACGGATGCCGCGTCGTGCCTCAGACTCACCGTGGTGCCCGCTACCGCACTATAAGCCTGCTGGGAGCCTGCTGGGCCGCCGTTGCTGCCAGGCAATGGCGACCCTTCGTCGCACCCGTAAGAAATGTATTTCAGAATCATCGCCTGCCGCCGATACCCCCGTACAAACTTTGGCTGGCTCAAACAACAACACCGTCCAGCAGACACACATCATTCTTGCGGAGCATTCGATGAATAGCTGGTTCGGCAACATCAGCGTCAACCTCAAACTCGGCCTGGGCTTTGGCCTGGTGCTGGTCCTCACCTCGATCCTGGCCCTGACCGGCTGGACCAGCCTGGGCGGCTTGATTGACCGTAGCAACTGGATGAGCGACATCACCCAGCTCAACGCGTCCCTGACCAAGCTGCGCATCGTGCGCCTGCAATACATGCTCGCCAATGGCGACGAAGCCGTGGCACAGAACGTCCAGACCAGCCTCGACGCCTTCGCCGCCCAGCAACAGAAACTGCTGGACAGCTTCAAGAGCCCGGAAAACCTCAAGCTGCTCACCGACCAGAAAGCCGTTATCACGGCTTACCAGCAGTCGCTGAACAAAATGCGTGAGGCCTACCGTAACGGCAATGCCGCGCGCCAAGTGATGGGCGACAAGGCCGATATCGCCAACGGGCAGATCGACGCACTGGAGACTGGCGTGCAGCAAGCGCCCGACAGCCCGGAGCGCTTCACCCAGTACCAGGCCGTGACGCACGCCAAGGAAGAGTTCCAACTGGCCCGTTATGAAGTGCGGGGCTACACCAACTCCCCCAGCGCAGAAACCGAAGCCCGCGCCGCTGCACAAATCGAAAAAGCCATCGCCGGTTTGAAAAGCCTCAGCGCCGCGTTTGGCACCAGCCAACAAAGCGCACTGACTGCGCTGGAAACCGCACTCGGTGCCTATCGCAGCGCCGTACAGAGCTACAAGGCCGCCAACGCCAACATCGTCAGCGCCCGTGCCGAAATGACCACCCAGGGCGCCGATATCGTCACCATCAGCGACAAGCTGTACGACATTCAGCTCGATCGCCGCGACGCCGAAAGCACCCAGGCCCGCAGCCTGCAATTGATCAGCACCTTGCTGGCATTGCTGGTCGGCATCATCGCTGCCCTGGTCATTACCCGCCAGATCACTCGCCCGATCCAGGACACCCTGGCCGTGGTGGAACGCATCGCTTCCGGTGACCTGAGCCACAACATCCAGGTGACCCGCCGCGATGAACTCGGCGTATTGCAGCAAGGTATCCAGCGCATGGGCACCACCCTGCGCGAGCTGATCAGCGGCATCCGTGACGGCGTAACCCAGATCGCCAGCGCCGCCGAAGAACTCTCGGCCGTGACCGAGCAGACCAGTGCCGGCGTGAACAGCCAGAAGATCGAAACCGATCAAGTCGCCACCGCAATGCATGAGATGACTGCCACCGTGCAGGAAGTCGCGCGCAACGCCGAGCAAGCGTCCCTGGCCGCTGCCGACGCCGATGGCCAAGCCCGTGCCGGCGACAAAGTGGTGGCCGAGGCCATCGCCCAGATCGAACGCCTGGCCGCCGAAGTGGCGCGCTCCACCGACGCCATGACGCACCTGCAACAAGAGAGCAACAAGATCGGCAGCGTGATGGACGTGATCAAGGCCGTGGCCGAGCAGACCAACCTGTTGGCGCTCAACGCGGCGATTGAAGCGGCGCGCGCCGGTGAAGCCGGTCGTGGCTTTGCCGTGGTGGCTGACGAAGTGCGTGGCCTGGCCCAGCGCACACAAAAATCCACCGAAGAAATCGAAGGCCTGGTCGCCGGTTTGCAAAACGGCACCCAGCAAGTGGCTACGGTGATGAACAACAGCCGCAGCCTTACCGATAGCAGCGTCGAGCTGACGCGCAAGGCCGGTGTATCGCTGGAAAACATCACGCGTACCGTGTCGAATATCCAGTCGATGAACCAGCAGATTGCAGCGGCCGCCGAGCAGCAGAGCGCCGTGGCTGAAGAGATCAGCCGCAGCATTGTGAACGTGCGCGATGTGTCGGAGCAGACGGCTACTGCGAGTGACGAGACGGCTAAATCGAGCGTGGAACTGGCGCGTTTGGGCAGCCAGTTGCAGCAGATGGTCAGTCATTTCCGGGTGTAAAAACCCAACGCTGACTACGCACAAACTCTGTGGCGAGGGAGCTTGCTCCCGCTGGGTCGCGCAGCGGCCCCTACTGAAGTTGATCGATATTTTACATCGGGAGCGCAGCGAATGCCTTGGGGCTGCTGCGCAGCCCAACGGGAGCAAGCTCCCTCGCCACAGGCAAACTTAGACATACTCGGCTTGCCTTGAGTCCCTTGGCCCTCAGCCCTCGCCTTCCTCAACAAACACCAGCCGATTCCCAAACGGGTCCTTGATGCTCATCTCCCGCGAGCCCCAAGGCGTTTCTTCAACCCCAGGTTTGGCATACCGGTAGTCCTTGGCCAGTAACTGCCGCTGGTAGCCGTCCACGCCTTGCGCCTGAATCCGCACTGCCGAGCCCGGCGAAGCATCGCCATGGTGCTCGGACAAATGCAGCACGCACTCGCCCAGCGACACTTGCAGATACAACGGGAAATTCGCCTCGAAACGGTGCTGCCAGTCAACCTTGAACCCCAGGAAGTCGACGTAGAACTCCAACGCCTTGGCCTCGTCGAAGATCCGCAAAATCGGGGTGACTTTTCCTAAGTGCATGGCAACCGCTCCGTGTATGAATGCGCCCACTATAGAGACGAAAACCCGCCACGCAAATCCCCATTGCGCGCGAGGAATCGCCCCGGCCGCTGACCATTGGCCTGCCCATCGCTGTAGCTCAGCACGCCATTGACCCACACGCCATCAATGCCCTCGGCGGCGCGTTGCGGTTCTTTGAAATCCGCCACATCACGCACGCGCAACGGGTCGAACAACACCAGGTCGGCCCAGTGTCCTTCACGAATCTCTCCACGCTCGGCCAGCCCAAAACGCGCCGCCGACAACCCGGTCATCTTGTGCACCGCCGTGTGCAGTGGAAACAACCCCACATCCCGGCTGAAGTGCCCCAGCACCCGTGGAAACGCGCCCCACAAACGTGGATGGGGAAACGGGTCTTCGGGCAAACCATCCGACCCCACCATCGACAACGGATGCGCAAGAATACGCCGTACATCCGCCTCATCCATTCCGTAGTACACCGCCCCTGCCGGTTGCAGGCGACGTGCCGCATCCATCAGCGAAACGTCCCATTCGGCAGCGATGTCCTGCAAGTCGCGCCCACCGACCTCCGGGTGCGGTGTTGACCAGGTAATAGTGATACGAAACGCGTCGGTGACCTGCTTCAAATCCAGCGTCGACGAGCTGGCAGCATAGGGATAGCAATCACACCCGACCGGATGGTTTTTTGCGGCCAATTCCAATGATGCCAACAGTTGCGGACTGCGCCCCCAATTGCCCGCACCGGCACACTTGAGGTGGGAAATGATCACCGGTGCCTGCGCATGTCGGCCAATCAGAAACGCCTCGTCCATCGCCTCCAGTACCGGTTCGAATTCACTGCGCAAATGCGTGGTGTACACCGCACCAAACGCCGTGAGTTCTTCACTGAGTTGCAGCACTTCATCGGTCTCGGCATTGAACGCGCTGGCGTAGGCCAGGCCTGTGGATAAACCGAGGGCACCCGCCTGCAGGCTCTCCTGCAACTGCACGCGCATGGCGGCAATTTCGTCGGGCGTGGCGGTGCGGTGCAGGTCGTCCATATGGTTGCTGCGCAGGGCGGTGTGGCCGATCAGTGCGGCAACGTTGACTGCCGGATGGGCACTTTCCACGGCGGCGCGGTAATCGGCAAAACGAGGGTAAGTGAACGCCTCACGCGTGCCCAAAAGGTTCATCGGGTCCGGCGGATCGCTACGTAAACTCACCGGCGATGCGCTGATGCCGCAGTTGCCGACAATCACCGTGGTCACGCCCTGGCTGAGCTTGGGCAGCATCTGCGGGTGGCGGATCACCACCGTGTCATCGTGGGTGTGCACGTCGATAAAACCCGGCGCCAGCACGCGGCCATTGGCATCGACTTCATGCTCGCCGGTTGCGTTCGACAAATCGCCGATCGTCTCGATGCGCCCGGCGCGCAGCCCCACATCGGCGACATAGCACGGCGTGTTGCTGCCATCAATGATCAGCGCCTGGCGGATCAGCGTGTCGTACTTCATATCAGTCTCCAAGCGGCAGGCTGTCAGGGCCGCCGCGATAATCGTCGAGGGCCAGCTTGATCCGGCGCAGGCGTTCCTGGTTGTCGTCCGGCAGGGCCAGCGCCAGCTCGGTGGCGAGCAGGTCGATGGCCAACAGCATGCCGTAGCGCGCCGCGGTGGGCTTGTAGATAAAACTGGTTTCGGCCGGTTGCAGCGGCAGTAAGACGTCCGCCAACTCGGCCAAGGGTGAGCCGGCCAGGGTGATGGCGATGATGGGCGCATCGTAGCTACGTGCTAGCTTCACCACGTCCAGCAGCTCTGGCGTCAGCCCAGTGAGCGAGCACACGATCAGCACCTGCTCCGGGCCTAAAGTGGCCGCCGTGACCCGCATCATCACCGGGTCGTGGCTGGCGGCAATCGGGTAGCCCAGGCGCACCAGGCGTACCTGCAATTCGTCGCTGCACAGGCTCGATGGGCCGCCCATGCCGAACGCGTGAATCATCCGCGCCTTACCCAACAGGCCGACCGCATCAACAAAACTGGCCTGGTTAAACCCCGACAGGTGCTGACGCAACGTCGCTTCGATATCGCCCAGAATCTGCCGGTGAAAGGCCGACTGCTCCGGCAACCCGGCCGGGTCGAGGAAGCGACTGCCCACGCCACTGGCCTGGGCCAGTTGCAGGCGCAAATCACGTAAATCGCGGCAACCGACGCTGCGGGCAAAACGCGACAAGGTTGCCGTGCTGACCTCGGCCCGTTGCGACAACGCTTCCAGGCTGGCCGACGCGGCAAAGCCCACATCATCGAGCATCAGCTTGGCGATACGGCCTTCACCGGCGCTGAACGAATCCTGACGGGCGCGGATCTGGTAGAGGATGTCCATGGCGGCTCCGGCTTACACAATGAGGCTTATAAAACGAGCCTTATAAAACAAGGCTTATAAAATGAGAGACAGGCCGTAAGTCAGACCAAACGCGACCACCGAAATCAAAGTCTCCAACACGGTCCAGGTCTTGAAGGTCTGGATCACCGTCATATTGAAGTATTCCTTGATCAGCCAGAAGCCACCGTCGTTGACGTGGGAAAAGATCACCGAGCCCGCGCCGGTCGCCAGCACCAACAATTCCGGGTGTGGATAACCCAGGCCCATGGCGACGGGCGCGACCACACCGGAGGCGGTGGTCATGGCCACAGTGGCCGAGCCGGTGGCGATGCGCATCAACGCGGCAAACAGCCAGCCCATCACCAGCGGCGACAGGTGGAAGGCATGCGCCAGACCAAGAATCTCATTGGTCACGCCCGCGTCCACCAGGATGCGGTTCAAACCGCCGCCCGCGCCCACCAGCAAGGTGATGCTGGCGGTCGGCGCCAGGCATTCATTGGTGAACTTGAGGATCGATTCGCGGTTGAAGCCCTGGGCCAGGCCCAAGGTCCAGAAGCTCACCAGCGTGGCGACCAGCAGCGCAATCACCGAGTTGCCGATAAACAGCAAGAATTGATTGAAACCAGTGCCCGGAGTGGAAATCACGTTGGCCCAACCGCCGATCATCATCAGCACCACCGGAAGCAAGATGGTGCCCATGGTCAGGGCGAAACTTGGCAAACGTGTACGCGGCTCGCGCTCGATAAACTGGCGTTCCAACGGGTTTTCCGCCGGCAAGTGGATGCGCGGCACGATGAACTTGGCATACACGGGGCCGGCGATGATCGCCGTAGGAATGCCGATCAGAATCGCATACAGCACGGTCTGCCCCACCGAGGCGTTATACGCCAGCACCGCCATCATCGCCGCCGGGTGTGGCGGCACCAGCGCGTGTACCACCGACAGACCGGCGACCATCGGCAAGCCGACCATCAGGATCGACACGCCCACACGCCGCGCCACGGTAAAGGCGATCGGCACCAGCAACACAAAACCGACCTCGAAAAACAGCGGCAGCCCCACCAGGAACGCGATACACACCATCGCCCAATGCGCGTTGCGCTCGCCGAAACGGTTGATCAGCGTGCGCGCCACCTGCTCGGCACCGCCGGATTCGGCCATCATCTTGCCAAGCATGGTGCCCAACGCCACCACCAGGGCGATATGCCCAAGGGTCTTGCCGACGCCCGCCTCGTACGAGCCCATGATGGTGTCGGCCGGCATGCCGGCCATCAAGGCCAGGCCGATAGACACCAACGTGATGACGATAAACGGGTTGAGTCGGTAACGTGCAATCAGCACGATCAATGCAATGATGGCGATGGCAGCGTATGCCAACAGCCCAAAGCCCAGTGGTGCGGCCATGCGGTACTCCTTGGAAAGGGTCACGTCGAATTGGTTGTGAAACTCATAAATCATTACCGGGTTTAATTTTCAATTTTTATGAAAGTAATTTTCGCCCACAGATAAGCGCTGTCGCTTTGGGACATGCCCAACGCCAGCCGATGAAAATCCGGGGGGTGTTCTTACATGAAGTTTTTTGCGTGCGGAAACTCAGTTGCCAGGGCCGAGTCTCAGATGACAGGCCTATCCACAACCAGGAAAACCAAGAATGAAGCGCAAGACCCTGCTTGTTCCTTTCGCCGCCAGCGCACTGCTGCTGGCCTTTTGCGGCAGCGCCTCGGCCAGCGACAACGCGGCCTTGAAGAAATGCATGGACGGCGCCAACACCACCGCCGACATGGTCAATTGCAACGCCAAGGAAGCCAAGGTGCAGGATGAGCGCCTGAACAAGGCCTATAAAACGGCCCTATCCGCCCAGGAAGGAGCACGTAAACAGCAATTGCAGGACGTTCAGCGCCTGTGGATCAAATTCCGCGACGCCAATTGCGGCTTTGCGGGCTCAGCCACCGGCGGCACCATTGATCAGGTCAATGGCTCCGGCTGCCTGCTGGACATGACCCAGACCCGCGCCCAGGAGCTGGAAGACCTGGTCGGGCCGTGATCGTCAGTCGTGATGAACCTTCGCGCGCTTGAGCAGCTTCTTGCAGCGCTCCGACAAATGCAGCACCCGCAAGTGCTTGCCGGCCTTGGTGTAGCGCTCGCGCAGGGTCATCAGCGCAGCAATGGCTGAGTAGTCGACAAAGCTCAGGTGACGGCAATCGAGCGTCACCTGGGCCGGGTCGTTGGCCGGGTCGAACTGGTTCAAAAACGGCGTGGTCGAGGCAAAGAACAGCGTGCCGTGCAGGCGATACAACTTGCTGCCATCGGCTTCCAGATGCTCATCGGCATACAGCTCGCGGGCCTGTTGCCAGGCGAAGTTCAGCGCCGCAATCACGATGCCGCACAACACGGCAGTGGCCAGGTCGGTGAATACGGTAATCACCGTTACCGCAATAATCACCAGCACGTCGTTGACCGGCACCTTGTTGATCACCCGCAGCGACGCCCAGGCAAAGGTCTGCTGGGACACCACGAACATCACGCCAACCAGCGCCGCCAGCGGAATGCGCTCGATCAGCGGCGACAGAAACAGAATGAACAACAGGATCATCACCCCAGCAAACACCCCGGAGAAACGCCCGCGCCCGCCGGAACTTAAATTGATCACGGTTTGCCCGATCATCGCGCAACCGCCCATGCCACCAAACAGGCCCGAGACCATATTCGCCGCGCCCAAGGCCACGCTTTCGCGGTCGGGGTAACCACGGGTTTCGGTGATTTCGTCGGTGAGGTTCAGGGTCAGCAGGGTTTCCAGCAGGCCGACCATCGCCATCAGGAACGCGTAAGGCGCGATGATGCCGAGGGTTTCCAGGCTCCACGGGATTTGTGGCAACGCGAAGGTCGGCAGGCCGCCGGCGATGTGGGCCATGTCGCCCAACGTACGGGTTGGCAAACCCAACAAGTACACCGCAAGGCCCACGCCCAAAATCGCCACCAGCGCGGGCGGCACGGCGCGGGTCAGGCGTGGCAGCAGGTAGACAATCGCCATGGTTACCGCCACCAGCCCGGTCATCACGTACAACGGCGTGCCGCTCAGCCAGGTTTCACCGCTTTTGAAATGCTCCAACTGTGCCAGCGCAATGATGATCGCCAGGCCGTTGACGAACCCGAGCATCACCGAGTGCGGCACCATGCGCACCAGTTTGCCCAGGCGTAACAGGCCAAACGCAACCATGATCAGCCCGCCCAGCAGCACCGTTGCGAGCAGATACTCCACGCCGTGTTGCACCACCAGCGCCACGATCACCACTGCCATCGAACCCGCCGCGCCCGAGACCATGCCCGGCCGGCCGCCGAACAAGGCGGTGAGCGTGCAGATGATAAAGGCGCCGTAGAGGCCCATCAGCGGGTTGAGGTGAGCCACCAGGGCAAAGGCGATGCATTCGGGCAGCAGCGCGAAAGACGTGGTGAGGCCGGCCAGGGCGTCGGCGCGCAGACGGGTGAGGTTCATGAGGTACCAGGGAGTAGCGAGGGATATGGCGGGGGATGGTACGGAATTGCGGCGGGTGGGGCCAGTGAAGTGTAACAACACATGAACCGAGTCGCCTTCATCGCAGGCAAGCCAGCTCCCACACTTGAATGTATTCGCAATTCAAAATGTGGGAGCTGGCTTGCCTGCGATGGCAGCGCCGCGGTACTAAGCGAACATCACACCATCTCGTGACGAATCCACTCCACCACCGACGTGCGCTTCGGCGCCCAGCCCAGCAATTCACGCGCATGTTTGCCACGCACCCGGCTGTTGGAACCCAGGCCATAGTTGGCCATTTCATAGCCCCACTCGGCCTCAGCCTCGGCCAATGGCCAGTCCTGCGGCTCACCCAGGTTCAGTGCCTGGGCAATCGCGGTGGTCATGTCGACAAACGCCGCTTCGCTGCTTTCCACAAAGTAGAAGGTGCCCGGGACGTTCTTGGTCAGCGCCAGCAGATACAGGGCCACCACATCTTCAATGTGCACGTTGGACCAGATGTTCTGGCCAGAGCCCACATGCCGCACCACACCACTTTTGCGTGCTTGCTTGAGCAAGCGCGGCAATTGCACGCTGTCACGTTTCACGCCCAGGCTGTGGCCGTAGATCAGGGTGTTGCAGATGACTGCCGAGTTCACGCCGTTTTTGGCGGCTGCCAGGATCAGGTTGTCGATGGCCACGCGCGCGGCCTTGTCGACGGTCGGCTCCGGCAGGTTGTCTTCAACGTAGATGACATCGCTGGCTTTGCCGCCCGACGCATCACCGACAATGCTCGAACCGCTGGTGTGCAGGAACGGCTTGTTCGAGCCTTTCAAGGCGGCCAGCAAGGTTTCGACGGCAGCGCGATGGTCGCTGCTGGCGGCATTGATCACCGCATCAGCTTTAGAAGCCTGCGCGGTCAACACGTCAGCGTCATCCAATGTGCCGATCACGGGCGTAATACCCAGGGCCGTCATTTCAGCCGCTTGCTCGGCGCTGCGCACCAGGCCGGTGACAGTGTGGCCGGCCTTGACCAGGCCGGTGGCGATGGAGCCGCCGATAAAACCTGCTGCGCCGGTGACGAATACGTTCATGGAGGTTGCTCCTGACTGGGTAAGTGATGGGCCCAGTATCAAGCAGTCATTTGCGCCGAATAAGCCCATGTTGCCCAATTCAATCTTGCGCACAGGTCACGAATCAGCAGGCATACCGCACAAGCTTGGTTTGAATGAAATCCAGGAAGCACTGGATGCGCAACGCCAACTGCGAGTTACGGTAGAACACCGCGTGGATCGGCTGGCGATAGCCGCTGTTGAAGGCTTCCAGTACCGGCACCAGGCGCCCGGCGTCGATGTCGGCGATGGTCATGAAGTTCGACAGGCAGCAAATGCCCTGCCCTTCCAGCGCCAATTGACGCACGGTTTCACCACTGGAAGCGGCAATGCTCGGCTGGATCAGCCAGCGGTCGCCTTCCACGTGGCGCAGCGGCCAGTGGTTGAGTGTCTCGGTCTGGGTAAAGCCCAGCAGCGTATGGTCGGCCAACTCGGCCACCGTCTTCGGCGTGCCGAACTGCTTGAGGTAGTCGGGGCTGGCGAGGATGTGCAGCGGTGTGCAGCCCAGTGCGCGTGCATGCAGGGTCGAGTCGGCCAGGGCGC
This sequence comes from Pseudomonas sp. ChxA, assembly GCF_030263855.1. Classification (NCBI taxonomy): domain Bacteria; kingdom Pseudomonadati; phylum Pseudomonadota; class Gammaproteobacteria; order Pseudomonadales; family Pseudomonadaceae; genus Pseudomonas; species Pseudomonas sp. ChxA. Next base: position 1,189,584 of record NZ_JARPMK010000001.1, on the reverse strand, counting down.
CGATACGAATGGCAATGTCGGTGCTTTGCTCCAGCAGGTCGATGATCAGGTCGTCGCTGTTCAATTCCAGCTGGATATCCGGGTAGAGGCTGCGAAACTCGGCAATGTACGGCACGATCCCATGCAGCATGAACGGCACGGCCGCATTGATGCGCAGGCGCCCGGAAGGGTTCTTCTGGCGCGACGACAGGCGCTCTTCCAACTCGTCCATCTGCGCCAGGATCACCTTGGCCTGTTCGAAAAAATACTTGCCCTCTTCGGTCAGGTCCATGCGCCGCGTGGTGCGGTTGATCAGCGTGGTGTCGAGCTTGGCTTCCAGGCGCGACAAGGTGCGGCTGACCGCCGACGGCGTCTGCCCGACCTGCTCCGCAGCCGCCGAAATCGAGCCGCACTCAATCACGCTGACGAAGATCTGTAGCTCATCGGATCGGGCTTTCACAGGCTGTCCTCTTTATCGGTTGCAGGCAGCTTACACCGAGAAATTGAACACCTGCGCCAGATGCTGCTCGTAGCGCGCCACGTCGGCCTCGATGGCCGGGCGTTTCATCACGTCCACACACAGGAAGGTCGGCAGGCCGGTCATGCCGAGGAACTCGTTGGCCTTGTGGAACGGGAAGTACACAGCGTCCACGCCTTTGGCTTCGAAGAAGTCGGCAGGGTCGTCGAAGGCTTGCTGCGGTGCGTTCCAGGTCAGCGACAGCATGTATTGCTTGCCCTGGATCAGGCCGCCGCTGCCGTATTTCTGCGACGCATCCGAACGGGTGCGGCCATCGCTCGCGTACAGGCTGCCGTGGCCTTCGGTGAAGACTTCGTCGATGTACTTCTTGACGATCCACGGCGCACCCATCCACCAGCCGGGCATCTGGTAGATGATCACATCGGCCCAGAGGAACTTGGCGACTTCTTCGGCCACGTCGTAGCCTTCGTCGATATGGGTGACTTTGACGTCGATACCGGCACGGTCGAGCACGGCCACGGCGGCGTCGTGCAAGGTGCTGTTATAGCGGCCGTCAGAGTGGGCGAATTTTTTGCCGCCGTTGAGCAGGAGGACTTTTTTCATGGGAGGGATTCCAAAGGGTTAAAAATGGCTGCCGGCAGGCTATCGACATTCAACCCTTGGAATAAGCCGCAATGCGGCAAAATACATTTGACCAAAACGCACGAATAACAAGCCAACTATTGCTTTAACCGCCAACCAGCAGATGGCTGCCCAGCAGCGCCATGCCGATAAAGAACACCCGCTTGAACAGCACCGCACTGATGCGCTGGCGCACCACCTGGCCCAACCACATGCCCAACAGTGCGGGCACCAGTGCCAGCAACGAGGCGCTGACTTCGCCACCGCCCAATGTGCCACGCCAAGTCAGCGCAGCGGCCAACGCCAGTGTGGAAGCGGTGAACGCCAGCCCCAGCGCCTGCACCAACTGATCGCGGTTCAAACCCAGGGCTTGCAGATAGGGCACGGCCGGAATCACGAACACACCCGTAGCCGAAGTGATAAGGCCGGTGACCAGACCGCACAACGGGCCAAGCCAACGCTCGGTTCGAGGTTTCACCTTGAAGGTCGGCAAGAACAAGCCACTTAACGCGTACAGCAGCAAGGCGCCGCCTAATGCGCGCACCACCCAGTGCCCGCCGTCCATGCCCAGCCACAAAGTGCCGAGCCCGGTGCCGAGGACAATCAGCAGCAGCATTGGCCATAAGCGCTTGAGCAAGGCGCTCAAGTGGCCGCCGAAGGCCAGTTGCCAGAGGTTGGTGACCGTTGAAGGGATGATCAGTAAAGCAGCAGCCTGCGCCGGGAGCATAGCCAGGCCGAGCATGCCCATGGCCACGGTGGGCAGGCCCAGGCCGATCACGCCTTTGACCGTGCCGGCCAGCAGGAAGGTGCCGATTACCAGCAGGGTCAGGGCTGGGCCGAGGTTTTGGTAGAACGTCAGGAAGGTAGTCATGGGGGTAATTGTGTGGCGTTAAAGCGATTATGGAAATTCGCCATATACTGAGGCAGCCTCTTGTTTTGTGTGAGGCTGGAATAGCTATCGCAGGCAAGCCAGCTCCCACATTTCACTGTGTTCACAAAGCAAAAGGTGGGAGCTGGCTTGCCAGCGATAAGGCCAGTGAAGTCACTCGAGAACCCTCAGCCATGCACTTTGACCTGATCGACCTGCGCCTCTACCTGCACACCCTCGACACCGGCAACATCACCGCCGGCGCGGCGCGCAGCCACTTGTCCCTGGCCGCCGCCAGCGCGCGCATCCGCGCGATGGAAGCATCACTGGGCATCGAGCTACTCGAACGTAACCGTCGTGGCGTCACCCCGACACCCGCCGGCAAAGCCTTGGCCCGTCACGCCCGCCTGCTGTTGCAACAGGCCGAGCACCTGCAACAAGACCTGGCCGAATACGCCAAGGGCATCAAAGGCCAGGTGCGCTTGCTGTGCAACACCACCGCCCTGAGCGAATACCTGCCGGAGTTGCTGGCGGATTTTCTGCGCGAACACCCCAACCTCGATATCGACCTGCAAGAGCTGCCGAGCCTGCGCATTACCCAAGCCTTGCGCCAGGGCACAGCAGACCTGGGGATTATCTCCGATGCGGTGGACACCCACGGCTTGCAGACCCTGCCGTTTCGCGATGACCCGCTGGTGCTGATCATGCCCCTCGATCATCCGTTGGCGACGGCGAATTTCATCGACAGCCTGCAATACGATTACGTCGGCCTGACCGCCCACAGCGCCCTCTCGGTGTACCTGGAAGAACAGGCGCTGCACGCAGGCTTTCGCCTGCAAACCCGCATTCGCGCCGAGGGTTTTGATGGGCTGATCCGCATGGTCGCCGGCGGCGCCGGCCTGGGTATCGTGCCCCAGGCCGCCTTGGAGCGCTGGCCAATGGAAAATCGCCTTAAGGCCCAACCACTGAGCGAAGATTGGGCCTGCCGCAAACTGCTGTTATGCGCCCGCTCCTTCGAGCAATTACCGGGTTACGCCAAAGCCTTGTTCGACGCCTTGGCCCTGCCCTTGCGGAAAAACCCGTAATACACCGCCGACAGAATCAGCAGAAATGGCACGCCAAACACCAGCGTCATCTTGAATGCCTCGGTGAAGTACGTGGTGATCATCACCGCCCCCATCAGCACCAGGCCCAGCAGTGTGCTGTAGGGAAACAGGCGCAGCTGGAACGACAGCTTCGGCCCGCCATGGCGCTTGCGATAACGGCGGAAAAACAGGTGCGTGAGGAAGATCATGAACCATGTGAAGATCGCGCCAAACATCGAAATCGCCATCATCAAGGTGAACGAGCTTTCCGGGTACACCACGTTCAGTAAGGTCGCCAGGGCAATCCCGGAGCTGGACAGCAGCAACGCATTCAGCGGAATGCCGCTCTTGCTCAAGGCACCCATGGACTTGGGCGCAAAACCTGCACGCGACAGGCTGAACATCATGCGCGTGGTGATATAGAGCTGGCTGTTCATCGCCGACAACGCCGCGATCAGGATCACGAAGTTCATCACCCCGGTGGCGCCGGGAATGCCGATGGTCTGCATCACCGTGACAAACGGGCTCTGGGTCTGGCCGGCCTGGTTCCACGGCACGATGGCAAGCATCAGCGCGAGCGTCAGCAGGTAAAACACCACCAACCGCACGATGGTGGCGCGAAAGGCTTTCTTCACCGCCTGCTCGGGGTCGGCGGCTTCACCGGCGGCCACCGCGATCATTTCCACGCTTAGATAACTGAAGATCGACACGATCACCGCGATCCACATGCCGCTCAACCCATGCGGAAAAAACCCGTCGTGGGCCGTGTAGTTCTGCACGCCATAGTCAGGGTTACCGGAGCCGAACACCACGTACACCGCGAGGATGATGAAGCCCACGATCGCGGTGATCTTGATGGTCGAGAACCAGTATTCGAAGTTGCCGAAGGTCTTTACGCTGATGGCATTGAGCAAAATCAGCACACTGGAAAACGACACGATCCACACCCACTCCGGCACGTTGGCGAACCAGTACTTCATGTACATCGCCACCGCCGTGACCTCGGCGCCCACTGCCAGCACAATCGCCGCCCAGTAGGCATAACGCACCAGAAACCCGGCCAGCGGGCTGATGTAGAACTCGGCATAGGCGCCGAACGAGCCCGAGGTGGAGTGCGCCACGGTCATCTCCGCCAGGCAGCCCATCAGTAATAAGGTGATCAACGCGCCGATGGCGTAACTCACCAGCACACTCGGCCCGGCATAACCGATGGCGTAGGCGCTGCCCATGAACAGCCCGGTGCCGATGGCGCCACCGATGGCGATCATGCTCATCTGGCCGGAAGTGAGCTGGCGCCTCAGGCCCAGTTCGCGATGGGTGATCTCTGCAAAGCCGTTGTCTGGCGTGGTCACGTGGCGTGCCCCTTTATTATTGTGATGGTTATGGCTGGCGCTGAACCTTGTGGGAGCTGGCTTGTTGTGGCGAGGGAGCTTGCTCCCGTTGGACTGCGTAGCAGTCCCATTTTTGGGGCCGCTTCGCGCCCCAGCGGGAGCAAGCTCCCTCGCCACAGGTCGCTGGTTGTCAGTTCTAGCTTTTAGCTGACTGGCATTAGGGCTTGCCAGCTCCCACATTTTGATTCGTGTTGTACTTAGGTGACGCTGTTGCGCACTTTGAATTGCGGCTGGTCCCAGGTGGCGTTATCGAGGATTTCGCCAAGGATCTCTACAGCATCAAATACCTCGGTAAAGCTTGTGTACAACGGCGTAAACCCAAAGCGCATGATGCGCGGCTCACGGTAATCGCCGATCACGCCACGGGCGATCAAGGCCTGGATCACCGCATAACCTTCAGGGTGTTCGAAACTCACGTGACTGCCGCGCTTGGCATGCTCACGCGGCGTAATCAGCACCAGGCCGTGGGCGGCGCAACGGGCTTCGACCAGCGCGATAAACAGGTCGGTCAAGGCCAGGGATTTGCTGCGCAGGCTGGCCATGTCGGTCTGGGCAAAAATCTCCAGGCCGCATTCGACCATCGCCAACGACGTGATCGGTTGGGTGCCGCACAGGTAACGCGCGATGCCGGCGCTTGGCGCGTAGTGAGCTTCCATGGCGAACTGGCGCGTGTGGCCAAACCAACCCGATAGCGGCTGGCGCACCACATCCACCAAGGCCGGGTTGACCCACACAAACGCCTGCGAACCCGGCCCGCCATTCAGGTACTTGTAGGTGCAGCCAATCGCATAGTCGGCACTGGCTTGATGCAGATCAATGGGCACCGCGCCCGCCGAATGCGCCAGGTCCCAGATGCTCAGCGCGCCACATTCGTGGCTCAAGGCGGTGAGCGCCTGCATGTCGTACATGTAGCCGGTCTTGTAATTGACGTGGGTGAGCATCACCACCGCCACGTCCTGGTCGATGGCTTGGGGCAGTTCGTCCGGGCTGTTGACCAGCCGCAGGGAATAGCCCTGTTGCAGCAACTCGGTCAGGCCTTCGGCGATGTACAGATCGGTGGGAAAGTTACTCGCCTCGCTGACAATCACCTTGCGTGCAGGCTCGCGTTGGCGCTGAACACTCAAGGCGGCGCTGAGCACCTTGAACAGGTTGATCGAGGTGGTATCAGTGATCACCACTTCACCGTCACGCGCGCCGATCAGCGGCGCCAAGCGGTTACCCAGGCGTTGGGACAAATCCGCCCAACCAGCGCTGTTCCAACTGCGAATCAAGCCATTGCCCCACTCCTCGGCGATCACCTGCTGGGCGCGCGCCAACGCCGCCACCGGGCGGGCACCAAGGGAGTTGCCGTCGAGGTAGATCACGCCTGCGGGCAAGGCAAACTGCTGACGCAGTGGCGCCAGCGGGTCCTGGGCGTCGAGGGCTTGGCAGTGGCTTCGGGTGGTCATGGGTCGTCCTGATTTTTATAAGTAAAGATGGACCAAATAATGAACGAAGTTTTAGAGAATTTTCGTGCAAAGTGGTGGGTAACAGGCTAATTAAGCTGTAGGAAATTCGAATTTAACCCCAAAACACGCGGATTTATTCTAAGCATGATTCTCGACGCCACCGACCTGCGCCTCCTGCATTTTTTGCAACAGGATGGGCGCATCAGTAACCAGGAACTGGCGGAAAAAGTCGCCCTCTCGCCCTCCGCCTGCCTGCGCCGTTTGCGCCTGCTGGAGAGCGAAGGAATCATCAGCGGCTACCGCGCCGTGTTGAATGCCGAACAGTTGGGGATTGAACTGGAGGCCATCGTGCACCTGTCGTTGCGCCAGGATGTGGAGGACTGGCACGAGACCTTTATCAAGAAGGTTCAAGGCTGGCCAGAGGTGGCCAGTGCCTATGTGATCACCGGCGCCAGCAACTATGTGTTGCGCGTGCAGGCGCGCAACCTCAAGCACTTTTCCGACTTTATCGTGAACCACCTGAATCGCACGGCCGGGGTGATGGATATTCGTTCGGAGATTGTGTTGCAGAAGATCAAGGACCGGGATGAGGTGCTGGACTTGGTGGTGCGCAAATAACCGCAACACTACAAACCCTGTGGGAGCTGGCTTGTTGTGGCGAGGGAGCTTGCTCCCGTACGACAGCGCAGCTGGAGCCGGCTTTTTGGGGGCGCTTCGCACCCCAGCGCAAGCAAGCTTGCTCGCCACAACAAGCCAGCTCCCACATTTTTTTGACCGCGTTTAATCAGTCTTCGAGGGCGCGGACTCGCTGCATGCGTTTTTGCTCTACCGGCGCATCTGCCAGTTGCAACTCAAAGTCAAAATCAATCTGCGCAAACCGCCCTTGCACCCCAAACTCCCGCGCCAATTGCTGATCGTCACTAAAGCGAATCTCGGCGATCAACTCATCGCGCGTCGCGTAGGCAAAATCATCATGCAGGTACGGGTCGTCCGACAGGTTGATCTGCGTGGTGAGGTGCCGGTGCCCCGGTGCCGAGATGAAGAAGTGAATATGCGCCGGCCGCTGCCCGTGGCGACCCAACTGGTCGAGCAACTGCTGAGTCGGCCCGGTCGGCGGGCAACCGTAGCCCGACGGCACGATGCTGCGGAACCGGTAGTTGCCCTGGGCATCGGTCTCAATGCGCCGACGCAGGTTGAACTCCGATTGCGTTGGGTCAAACCACGAATAGGTGCCACCCGTGTTGGCCTGCCACACATCCACAATCGCACCCGCCAACGGCTTGCCATCGGTGTCGCGCACTTGCCCGCGCATAAACAGCGGCACTGCGTCGTCCTTGCCATCGTCCAGCCGCGCTTCGTATTGGCTCAGCGGCGCGCCGGCCACGTACAGCGGGCCTTCGATGGTGCGTGGCGTACCGCCGGATTTGCCGGCCTCTTCGTCCGCAGCGTCCATCAGCAAGTCCAGGTAATGCTCCAGGCCCAAGCCGGCAGCCAGCAAACCCGCCTCCTGATTTTTACCCAATTCATTGAGGTAATTGACCGCCTTCCAGAACTCTTCCGGGGTCACTTCCAGGTCTTCGATGATGTTTACCGTATCGCGCAGGATCCGGTAGATCAGCGCCTTGGTGCGCGGGTTGCCGCCGTCGTTATGGTTGCCGCTGGCTTCTTCGAGAAACGCCTGGGCATGGGCAGTCTGGGACAGTCGGATGAACATGGTGCAGTCCTCATCTTGTAATTATTGGGTGCAAAACAGGCTTAACGGTCGTCCTCATGGATCGACGAAGGGTGGCGGCACAGGGCGTTCACTTCGATGGCCATGTAGGGAAAAAGCGGCAGTTGCATCAGCAGGTCGTGCAGGTCTTGCACGCTGTCGACGTCGAACACGCTGTAGTTGGCGTAGTGCCCGGCGATTCGCCACAAGTGGCGCCATTTGCCCTCCTGTTGCAGGCGCTGCGCCAGGGCTTTCTCCTCGGCCTTGAGGGTGGCGGCGCGCTCGGGGTTCATGTCCAGCGGCAGGTTCACGGTCATTTTTACGTGGAACAACATGGCAGGCGCCTCTTAGTGTGTGTCACGACGCAAGAACGCCAAGCATTCTTCATCGATGGCCAGGCCCAGGCCCGGTGCGGTGGAGACATGCAGCTCGAAATCGCGGTACACCGGCGGTTCGGTGAGGATGTCTTCGGTGAGCAGCAGCGGGCCGAACAGTTCGGTACCCCACGCCAGCGTGTTCAGCGTAAGAAAGGCATGCGCCGACGCCAATGTGCCGATGCCGCCTTCGAGCATGGTGCCGCCGTACAAGCCGATGCCCGCCGCCTCGGCAATCGCGGCGGTGCGCAACACCGCACGTGGGCCGCCGTTTTTGGCGATCTTGAGCGCGAACACTGAAGCCGCGCCTTCGCGGGCCAGGTTGAAGGCGTCCTCCACACATTCGATGGATTCATCCGCCATGATCGGCGCCGGGCTAGACAAGTTGAGTCGGGCCATGCCGCCACGGTTATTGCGCGAAATCGGCTGCTCGATCAGGTCGATGCCGTTATCGCCCAGCACCTTGCAGGCGCGCAGGGCCACGGCTTCGTCCCAGGCCTGGTTGACGTCGACACGCACGCTGGCGCGCTCGCCCAGGGCTTTTTTGATCGCGATCACATGGGCCAGGTCGCGGCTGACCTCACCGGCGCCGATCTTCAACTTGAAGATACGGTGGCGGCGCAGGTCGAGCATCTTTTCGGCCTCGGCGATGTCCTGTTCGGTGTTGCCGCTGGCCAAGGTCCAGGCCACCGGCAAGGCGTCACGTACACGCCCGCCGAGCAGTTCGCTCACCGGCAGGTTCAGGCGTTTGCCCAGTGCATCGAGCAAGGCGCTTTCGATGCCGGATTTGGCAAAGGTATTGCCGCGAATGCTGCGCTCCAGGCGCAACATGGCCGCGTTGATATTGCTCGCGTCCTGGCCGATCAGCAGCGGCGCGAAGTGACGGTCAATGTTGACCTTGATGCTGTCCGGGCTTTCGTTGCCGTAGCTCAAACCGCCGATGGTGGTGGACTCGCCGATACCTTCGATGCCGTCGGCGCAACGCAGGCGGATGATCACCAACGTCTGGTTTTGCATGGTGTGCATCGCCAGCTTGTGCGGGCGAATGGTGGGGAGGTCGACGATGATGGTCTCGATCGACTCGATGGCGCAAATCGGCATGGCTATACCCGTTGGGTTCTTTATAGATTTGAGCCGATTCTGTGCCGTATTCTTGGAGGCATCCAATATAGAATGGGTCTCGCACGATACCCTCAAGGTATGAAAGGAGCCGTCATGGAACTGCGTCATCTGCGCTATTTCCAGGTGCTGGGTGAGACCCTCAACTTCACCCGCGCCGCCGTTCGCCTGCACATCGCCCAGCCGCCATTGAGCCGGCAGATCCAGCAACTGGAAGATGAACTGGGCGTGATTCTGCTGGAGCGCGGCCGCCCGTTGCGGCTGACCGAGGCCGGGCGGTATTTCTATGAGCACGCCAATGTGCTGCTGGAACAACTGGCCAAGGTCTGCGACACCACGCGGCGCATTGGCCAGGGCGAAAAGACCTGGCTGGGCATCGGCTTTGCGCCATCGACCCTGTACGGCGTGCTGCCGGAGTTGATTCGGCGGCTGCGCAACCATGAGGCGCTGGAGCTGGAGTTGGGCTTGTCGGAGATGACCACCTTGCAGCAAGTCGAAGCACTCAAGGCCGGGCGTATTGATGTGGGCTTCGGGCGCATTCGCATCGACGACCCGGCCATCGTCCAGCGCGTGCTGGTGGAGGACCGACTGGTGGCCGTATTGCCCGCCGGCCACCCGTTGCTCGGCACGCCCGCCACCCTCGCGCAATTGGCCGCGGAGCCGTTTGTGCTCTACCCCGGCAACCCGCGCCCCAGTTATGCCGACCATGTGATTGCGCTGTTCGACGCCCATGGTTTGAGCCTCAAGGTGGCGCAGTGGACCAACGAGTTGCAGACGGCGATCGGGCTGGTGGGCGCGGGAATGGGCGTGACGCTGGTGCCGGCCTCGGTGCAGGTGTTGCACCGGGCGGACATCGGCTACACGCCGATTGTGGAAGCCACTGCGACCTCGCCGATTATCCTGAGCCGGCGAGTGAATGATCAGTCGCCAGGGCTGAGTCATTGTTTGCAGTTGGTTGAGGAGTTGATCTGAAACCCTCCAAACACCGCAATTCCCCTGTGGGAGCTGGCTTGCCTGCGATAGCGGTGGGTCAGTTAACCAGGATGCCAACGGGTCCACCGCTATCGCAGGCAAGCCAGCTCCCACATTTGAATACTCTTTGATTTCAGAGACTGCGCAGGCGCTTGCGTTGCAGGGTTTGGCTGGGGGATTCATCGAAGAGTTTGCGGTACTCCGCCGAAAACCGTCCCAAGTGGGTAAAGCCCCAGCCCAGCGCGATCTCGGAGATGGTGCGGATTGAACCGTGCTCAAGGATTTCCTGGCGCACGACACCCAGCCGGTACTTCTTCAAATACGCCATCGGCGACAGCGCAAAGTATTTACGAAACGCATCAAACAGCTTGAACCGCGACACACCGGCAGCGGCTTCCAGATCCTCTAAATGCACGGCTTCGCGCGCGTTGTCATGGATGTATTGCCGCGCCCGAATCAGGTAATGCGGCAGCTTCACACCCAGCACGTCGCGCAATTCTTCTGAATAGTTGTTCGGCTGGGCCAGGATCAAACCCTTGATCAACGAGCTTTCCAGATCCCGCGTAAACGCCGCCTGCTCATACAACTCGCTGCTGCACTCAAGCTCGGCAATAAAGTAGCGCGCCATGCGCCACCACGACGCAGAAGCGCCGTCCACGGCATCCATCACCGACTCAAAACGCAGTGGCGCTTCAATCGGCCGTTGCAGCAACCCTTCCAGCGACTCACTCATCGCCGCCCGCGTAATCACCACCTGCAATTTGCGACAATCACCGGATATCGCCAGTACCTGATGCTCGTTAGGCGACAAAATCACGCCTTGGTCACGGTTGGAGCTCAAGCGCTCGCCGTTCTTGCTCAATTCCTGCTCGCCCACCAAGGGCAGGCTCAGGCTGTAGCTGCTGAAGTGCTCGGCATCTTCGATATCAATGGTCACGTCAGTGCCGTACTCGATCACGCCCAAGGTGGTGGCGCGGGACTTGAACACATTGGCGCTGTGGTGAAAACGCAGGCGCTCAGGAGTAGACGTCGCCAGGCGATGCGGCCCGCAGATGCCGGACATCCAGCTGCAGGCGCCTTCGAGGTCGAAGCGTTGAATATGGATTTCGCGTGTATGGCTACTCATCAGGGGCACCCACGGCGGTTAGGCGGTTGCGCGCTCTGGCGGCGCGTCGTTGGCAATCGACAGCAAGTTCTACGCCACGCCCGCCTGAATGCAACGGGGTGGATAGCAAGCGTCGACTATGTGGATAAGCCGCAGGCATTTGCGACCTTCCCTTGGTATGACAGTAGCGCATGGCGTCACCTGGGCGCACTGAACTGGGTATTTGCTGCCCAATTTTGCGGCCTGCCTTCACCCATTAAGCGGATAGCCCGCGCACTGCCCCACTGCCTCTAATACCCCACCGATTAGCCCCTATCAAAAAAGGTGCCTCCCATGAGTGGTGCAAGAAGCGTCGAGCAGTGGAAAACGTTTATCGAAGGTTGCCTGGACTTTCGGCCTGTGGATGAAGTGTTTCGCATCGCCCGCGACATGTTCACCGAGCCCGAACTGTTTGATCTGGAGATGGAACTGATCTTCGAAAAAAACTGGATCTACGCCTGCCACGAAAGCGAACTGGCCAATAACCACGACTTCGTGACCATGCGCGCCGGGCGCCAGCCGATGATCATCACACGCGACGGTGAAGGCCAACTCAATGCGCTGATCAACGCCTGCCAGCATCGCGGCACCACACTGACCCGCGTCGGCAAGGGCAACCAATCGACCTTTACCTGCCCGTTCCACGCCTGGTGCTACAAGAGCGACGGCCGGCTGGTGAAGGTCAAGGCGCCGGGCGAATACCCGGAAGGTTTCGACAAAGCCACACGCGGCCTGAAAAAGGCTCGTATCGAAAGCTACAAGGGCTTTGTGTTCATCAGCCTCAATGTGCAAGGCAGCGACAGCCTGGAAGACTTCCTCGGTGACGCCAAAGTGTTCTTCGACATGATGGTCGCGCAGTCCGCCACCGGTGAGCTGGAAGTGCTGCCGGGCAAATCCGCCTACACCTACGACGGCAACTGGAAACTGCAAAACGAAAACGGCCTGGACGGTTATCACGTCAGCACCGTGCACTACAACTACGTGGCCACGGTGCAGCATCGCCAGCAGGTGAATAGCGAAAACGGCAACGGCTCCGCCAGCACCCTGGACTACAGCAAGCTCGGCGCCGGCGACGCAAATACCGATGACGGCTGGTTCGCCTTCAACAACGGCCATAGTGTGTTGTTCAGCGACATGCCCAACCCCAGCGTGCGCTCGGGCTACGCCACCATCATGCCGCGCCTGGTGGATGAACACGGCCAGCAGAAAGCCGAGTGGATGATGCACCGCCTGCGCAACCTGAACATCTACCCGAGCCTGTTTTTCCTCGACCAGATCAGCTCGCAGCTGCGGATTATCCGCCCGGTGGCGTGGAACAAGACCGAGATCATCAGCCAGTGCCTGGGCGTGAAAAACGAGTCGGACGCCGACCGTGAAAACCGCATTCGCCAGTTCGAGGATTTCTTCAACGTGTCGGGCATGGGCACGCCGGATGATCTGGTGGAATTTCGCGAAGCCCAGCGCGGTTTCCAGGGCCGCCTGGAGCGCTGGAGCGATATCTCACGGGGCAGCCATCGCTGGGAAACCGGGCCCACGCCGAACAGCGAAGCCATCGGCATTCAACCGGCCATGACCGGCACCGAATTTACCCACGAAGGCCTGTATGTGAACCAGCATCGCAACTGGCAGCAATTTCTGCTCAAAGGCCTGGACCAGCAAGCGCTGAGACTGCGGGAGGTGAAGTGATGGATGCCCAATTGCAGTACCGGATCGAACAATTTTTCTACCGTAAATCCGAGCTGTGCGACGCCCAGGACTGGGATGCGTACGTGCAGCTGTTCGACCCGCAGAGCGAGTTTCACCTGCCGCAATGGGACTCGGAACACATCTACACCCGCGACCCCAAACGCGAGATGTCGCTGATCTACTACGCCAACCGTTCGGGCCTGGAAGACCGCGTGTTCCGTTTGCGCACCGGCAAGGCGGCGTCGGCTACACCGATGCCGCGCACCTTGCACTTGATCAACAACGTGCGGATCGCCGAGCAGGCTGACGGCACGCTGGAGGTGAAGCTGAACTGGCATACGCTGTTTTATCGCCTGGCCACGTCGGAGCAGTTTTACGGGCCTGCCACTTACCACCTCAAGCCGAATGGGGACAGCTGGCTGATTACCCGCAAGCACGCACTGTTGCTCAACGACACCATCAACTCGGTGCTGGATTTTTATCACTTGTAGCAGAGAACTTTTGTGACAAACACCGTCCTGTGGCGAGCGGGCTTGCCCCGCGTTGGGGCGCGAAGCGGCCCCTGGTTCAGGCACTGCGGTTTGACTGGATAAATGCGGTGACTTTATTGGGGCTGCTTCGCAGCCCAACGCGGGGCAAGCCCGCTCGCCACAACAACCCAGCTCCCCACAACAAGCCCAGTCACCACAACAAGCCCGGTCGCCACAAAAGCTCACGGGGCAGGCACAAAAATCAGATACGCGGAGTTATGCGGATGAATCACAAAGTGGCCTTCAGTTTTGCCGACGGCAAGACCCTGTTTTTCCCGGTAGGCGCGAATGAAATCCTGCTGGATGCGGCATTGCGCAACGGCATCAAGATCCCGCTCGATTGCCGTGAGGGCGTGTGTGGCACCTGCCAGGGCCGTTGCGAGTCCGGCGATTACACCCAGGATTATGTCGACGACGAAGCCCTCTCCAGCCTCGACCTCAAGCAACGCAAGATGCTTAGTTGCCAGACGCGGGTGCAGTCCGACGCTACGTTCTACTTCGATTTTGATTCAAGCCTGTGCAATGCGCCAGGGCCGGTGCAGGTGCGCGGCAAGGTCAGCGAAGTGCAGCAGGTGTCGGCCAGCACGGCGATTTTGCAGGTGACCCTGGACAACCCGCTGGACTTCCTCCCCGGCCAATACGCCCGCCTGGCGGTGCCTGGCACCGACAGTTGGCGTTCGTACTCCTTCGCCAACCGGCCGGGTAGTCAACTGCAGTTTCTGCTGCGGCTGTTGCCCGATGGCGTCATGAGCAACTACCTGCGCGAGCGCTGCCAGGTCGGTGATGAAATGCTGATGGAGGCGCCATTGGGTGCCTTCTACCTCCGGCATGTGACCCGGCCGCTGATCCTGGTGGCCGGCGGCACTGGCCTGTCGGCCTTGCTGGGCATGCTCGATGAGCTGGCTGCCAACGGCTGCAACCAGCCGATCCACTTGTATTACGGCGTGCGTGGGGCCGAGGACTTGTGTGAAGCAACTCGCATCCAAGCCTATACAGCGAAAATCCCCGGTTTGCGCTACACCGAAGTGCTCAGCGCCCCGTCACCCGAATGGCCGGGCAAACGTGGTTACCTCACCGAGCATTTCGACCTGGCCGAATTACGGGACGGTTCGGCGGATATGTACGTGTGCGGGCCCCCTCCAATGGTCGAATCCATTCAACAATGGCTGGCGGATCAGGCACTTGATGGCGTTCAGCTGTATTACGAAAAGTTTACGCAGAGTAATATCTGACCCTCAGCAGTTCTGAGGGGTTGATGCGGCGTGCACTCACCCTCAAGAAAAACAAGTAGAAGGGAATGTTAATGGCGGATGACATGGTTAACCCGGTGGGCCTCAAGCGTGGCCTGAAGAACCGGCACATTCAGCTGATCGCCTTGGGAGGGGCGATTGGCACAGGGTTGTTCCTTGGCTCGGCCGGGGTGCTCAAGTCGGCGGGGCCGTCGATGATCCTGGGCTACGCGATTGCCGGTTTCATCGCGTTCCTGATCATGCGCCAGCTTGGCGAGATGATCGTCGAAGAGCCGGTGGCCGGCTCCTTCAGCCACTTCGCGCACAAATACTGGGGCGGCTACGCCGGCTTCCTGGCCGGCTGGAACTACTGGGTACTTTACGTACTGGTAGGCATGGCCGAACTGACCGCCGTGGGCAAATACATCCAGTTCTGGTGGCCGGAGATTCCGACCTGGGTCAGTGCGCTGGTGTTCTTTGTCGCGGTCAACCTGATCAACACCCTCAACGTGAAGTTCTTCGGTGAAGCCGAGTTCTGGTTCGCGATCATCAAGGTGGTGGCGATTGTCGGCATGATCGTGCTCGGCTGCTACCTGCTGTTCAGCGGCACCGGCGGCCCGCAAGCCTCGGTGAGCAACCTGTGGAGCCACGGCGGGTTCTTCCCCAATGGCGGCATGGGGTTGTTGATGTCGATGGCCTTCATCATGTTCTCGTTCGGCGGCCTGGAGTTGGTGGGCATTACGGCCGCCGAGGCCAGCGAGCCGCGCAAAGTGATCCCCAAGGCGATCAACCAGGTGGTGTACCGCATCCTGATTTTCTACGTCGGTGCACTGACCGTGCTGCTGTCGCTGTACCCGTGGGATCAACTGCTGCAAACCCTCGGCGCGTCGGGCGATGCCTACAGCGGCAGCCCGTTTGTGCAGATCTTCTCGCTGATCGGTAACGACACCGCCGCGCACATCCTCAACTTCGTGGTGCTGACCGCGGCGCTGTCGGTGTACAACAGCGGCGTGTACTGCAACAGCCGCATGCTGTTCGGCCTGGCCGAGCAAGGCGATGCGCCCAAGGCGCTGATGAAGCTCAACAAGCAAGGCGTGCCGATTCGCGCCCTGGCCATTTCGGCCTTGGTGACGATGCTGTGCGTGGTGGTCAACTACGTCGCGCCGCACAGTGCGCTGGAACTGCTGTTTGCGCTGGTGGTTGCCTCGCTGATGATCAACTGGGCGTTGATCAGCCTCACCCATATCAAGTTCCGCAAGGCCATGGGCGAGCAAGGCGTGACGCCGTCGTTCAAGACCTTCTGGTTCCCGTTCAGCAACTACCTGTGCCTGGCGTTCATGGTGATGATCATCAGCGTGATGCTGGCGATTCCAGGGATTAACAACTCGGTGTATGCGATGCCGGTTTGGGTGGGGATTATCTACATTGCCTACCGGTTGCGGATTAGAAAAAGCAGCGCGGTAGTGAACGCACGGTGATCCCTGTGGGAGCCGGGCTTGCCCGCGATGGCGGTGGGTCAGTCAGTGGATCGGCTGGCTGACACACCGCTATCGCAGGCAAGCCAGCTCCCACATGAAGCGGACGCAGAGCGTCCAAAGCGGCATTCCCACGCAGAGCGTGGGAACGATCAGCCCCGGGATTCCGGGGCTTTTTGTTTAGAGCGTGGAACGCACTCGCCACAGTTCCGGGAACAACACCGTGTCGAGCATCTTGCGCAGGTAACCCACGCCCTCCGTGCCACCGGTGCCGGGCTGGAAGCCAATGATGCGCTCCACCGTGGTCACATGCCGAAAGCGCCACTGGCGGAATGAGTCTTCCAGGTCGATAAACTTCTCGGCCAACTGGTACAAATCCCAATACCGACTCGGGTCGCGATACACCTCGCGCCACGCCGCCTCCACCGACTCATCATGAACCGTGGCTGCCGTCGGGTCGCGTTCGGCGCGTTTGGGGTCAATCGCCAAACCCGCTTTAATCATCAAATTGATCGCCTCGTCATACAACGACGGCGTGGCAATCGCCACTTTCAACTCATTCAACAACTCTGGCCGATGCGCGTGCGGGCGCAACAGCGCTGCGCTTTTATTGCCGAGGATAAATTCGATCTCGCGGTACTGGAACGACTGGAACCCCGAGGACTGCCCCAGGAACGGGCGAATCGCCTTGTATTCCGACGGCGTCATGGTTGCCAGCACCGCCCAGGCATGCACCAGTTGATCGAAGATCCGCGACACCCGCGCGAGCATCTTGAAGGCCGGCGGCAACTCGCCCAGGCGCACGTGTTCGCGAGCGGCCTTGAGTTCGTGGAGCATCAGCTTCATCCACAGCTCCGAGGTCTGGTGCTGGATGATAAAGAGCATTTCATTGTGATCGGGCGACAGCGGGTGCTGGGCGCTGAGGACTTTGCCCAGGTCCAGGTAGTCGCCATAGCTCATGGACTCGGAAAAATTCAGTTCGGCGTTATGCCATTCTTCCGGGGGTTGGTAATCGGCAGAGAAAGGACACTGGCTCATCGCGTGGGCTCCTTGAGCGGGCGGAGAATGGCACGGACGGGGCTGGCGTCCAGGTTGGCAAAGCGCAGCGGCAGTGCGATCAACTCATAGTCGCCCTCCGGCACGTCATCGAGCACGATGCCTTCGAGAATCGCCATGCCATGGCGGGCCACGGCGTTGTGCGAATCCATGGTCTTGGACTGCTGCGGGTCCAGCGACGGTGTGTCGATACCGATCAGGCGCACGCCAAGGCTGGCGAGCAGCTCAATGGTTTGCGGGGCGATGGCGGTAAAATTCGAATCCCACTCGGTCAGCGGCGCTTGTGGATAAGTGCGTAGCAGCACGCGCTCAGGCAAGTTATCCACACGCCCTTGCAATTGATGCGGCTGCACCAGCGCGCCGCTGCCCAGGCAATGCAACACCCGGCACTGGCCCATGTACACATCCAGCGACACCTCGCCGATCGGCGCACCGTCGGCGCTGTAATGCAGCGGCGCATCCACGTGGGCGCCGGTGTGCGGCGAAAACGTCACGCGCCCCACATTCACCGGGCACTCGGGGCCAAACTGCCATACGCGCTCTTCCTGGAACGGCGTATCGCCCGGCCAGGTCGGCGTCGCCGTGCTCAAGGGCGGGCTGATATCCCACCACGTTTTTATTGGGTTCATTGCAAGGCTCTCACTCGTTCTTGGGTGAATGATACGAGGGCCAGCCGTGCATTTTCTTGCGAAATCCAGCGCAGGGCGGGAAATCTTTCGCAGTTACTGCGAGGAAATCGCTGTTTACCGCACAAACCTATCACTCAAGAGCGCCTCCTTTCCCTGTGGGAGCCGGGCTTGCCCGCGATAGCTGCGGCACAGCTTGCATCTCCGGCACCTGACACTCCGCTATCGCGGGCAAGCCCGCTCCCACATGAGCTGCTCTGTGTCAGAGGAATCGCATTTGGCTGCGCTTCTGGGCATCCCGATGTCGAGTTCAGACCACTGGCACAACGCCCAAGGCCTTAGGGTGGGCCCTTCCCTTCCCTGCCTCGGAGCCATCATGTCCAAGCCCATCACCGTACTGCGTGACACCCACCCGCTACCTGTCCTGGATGCCTGCAAGTGGGAAAAGCTCGAAGGCGACCCGCACACCGTTAACCTCAACGCCTACACCAGCGAAGACGGCAGCAAGATCATGGGCACTTGGATCTGCACACCGGGCAAGTGGTACGTGGAATACGTGAAGTGGGAATACTGCCATTTCCAGGAAGGCTACTGCGTAATCACGCCCGAAGGCATGGAGCCGATTCACCTGCGGGCTGGGGATATCTTTGTGGTGGAGCCCGGCATGAAGGGCACGTGGGAGGTGGTCGAGACCGTGCGTAAGTATTTTGTATTTGCATAAGTCAGATCAGACAAAACCCTGGCTAACTTCAGCTTAGTCCTAGCGTGAGGCCCAATCCCTTAAAGCACCCTGCGATGAGTCCTCTCTCTCACGCAGGGTGTCTAAGTGAACGTTCTGACCAAAATATGCGCGCTGAATATCTGTGTTTTTCTCGCACCCTCTGCCTTTGCTGATTTCATCAACGACAGCACCGGCAAGCTGGAACTGAAAAATTTCTATTACAACCGTGACTATCGCGACCCCGATGCCACGCAATCCAAGCGCGAGGAGTGGGCACAAGGTTTTGCCTTGCAAATTGAGTCGGGGTTTACCGAAGGCACCGTGGGCGTGGGGATCGACGTGCTGGCGATGGCGGGGTTCAAGCTCGACTCGAGCGCCAGCCGCACCCGCACCGGCCTGCTGCCCGTGCGTGAGTCCGGTAAAGCCGAAGATAGCTACGGCGAGATAGGCATAACAGCCAAATTCAGGGCTTCGCAAAGCACGCTGAAAATCGGCACCCTGGCCCCGCCGCCACTGCCGATCCTGGAAAAGAACCTGGGCACGCTGCAACCGCAATACTTCAAGGGCATGCACCTGCGCTCGCAAGAGTTGCAAGACCTGACCCTGGATGTGGGCAGAATTACCCACGTTAACCAAGGCAACTCCACCAACTTTGAAGCCTTGGGTGTCGGCACGGGTTCACGCAAAAACATTGTTGTGCGGGGCAAGAACCAATCAACTGCATTCGACTTTGCCGGCGGCAGTTACGCCTTCAGCAAACACCTCACCGCCAGTTACTACCGCAGCGCGCTGGATGACCTCTACACCCAACACGCGGCCACCGTTCAACACACCTACCCAGTGGCAGAGAACCAGAGCCTGAAAAGCGAACTGCGCTACTCGCGCTCCGCCGACAACGGTAATACCAACATTGACAACACCATGTGGGGCGCCGCACTGAGCTACTCACTGGGCTCACATAAGTGGACCGGCGCCTATCAGACCATGGCCGGCAAAACCGGGTATGCGTCACTCAGAGGCAGTTTCTCTTCGGTGTTTAATTTTTTCCAATACAGCGACTTCGCCAATAAAGATGAAAAATCCTGGCAGGCTCGCTACGACTACGATTTCACCGCACTGGGCGTTCCCGGCCTGTCGATGTTTACGCGCTATGGCTCAGGCAGCAACGTCGACCGCGGCCCTGGGCGCTCGGATGGCCGCGAGTGGGAGCGGGATATCGATGTGACTTATGCATTCCAGAACCCGACCCTGAAAAACGTCAAGGTACGCCTGCGTAATGCGATGGTGCGCTCCAATTTTGAGCGCAATATCGATGAAAACCGCTTGATCGTGAGCTACGAACGGCCTCTGTGGTAACCACTGGCAAAAACCCGAGAGCCCGCCCGACGCGGGCTCTCGGAAACGCCACTACTTAGGCTTGCGATAGCTGTTGATGATGGCCGAGAAGTCTTTGCCACCTTCCCCACGCTGGCTCATCGATTGATACAACTGCTGGGCCACGGCGCCGAGGATCACCGGTTGCTTGGCCTGGCGTGCGGCTTCGGTGGCCAGGCCCAGGTCCTTGAGCATCAGGTCGGCGCCAAAACCACCGGTATAGCCACGGGACGACGGCGCGGTTTCAATCACGCCCGGCCATGGGTTGTAAGTGTCCGAACTCCAGCAGCGCCCGGTGGAGCTGTTGATAATCCCGGCCAGCACTTGCGTGTCGATACCCAGTGCGTCGCCCAGGGCCATGGCCTCGCTGACGCCGACCATGCTGATGCCGAGCAACAGGTTGTTGCAGATCTTGGCGATCTGGCCGGTGCCGACATCGCCACAATGCACGATATTGCGGCCCATCTGCGCCAGCACCGGTTGCAGGGTGGCGAACAGTTCCGGGGTGGCGCCGACCATGAAGGTCAGCGTCCCGGCGCTAGCACCGCCGGTGCCGCCGGAGACTGGAGCATCAGCTATCACCACACCTTGCTTGGCCGCCGCAGCGGCAACCTCGCGGATGGTTTGCGGGTCGATGGTGCTGCAATCCACGGCCGGCACGCCTTCACCCATCCCGGCGAGCACACCGTCCTCATTCAGCCAAACGCTGCGCACATGGGCGGCGGCGGGCAGCATGGTAATCACCAAATCCGCGCCTTGTGCCGCTTCACGCGGTGAGCCTGCGACGGTGGCGCCCAGTTCTGCGAACTCCTTGAACACGCCTGGATTTACGTCGAACACATTCAGCTTATTGCCAGCCAAAAGCAGGTTGCGGGCCATGGGTGCGCCCATGTTGCCCAAGCCGATAAATGCAATCTTCATGGTCGTCTCCCCAAATCAGCGCAGGTTGATGGTGGTGTTGACGCCATCGTTGACCGTGTCGTCGTCGAACCAGCGGCTGGTGACGGTTTTGGTCTGGGTGTAGAACTGCACCACTTGCTTACCATACGGGCCGAGGTCGCCGAGCTTGGAACCGCGCGAACCGGTGAAGCTGAAGAACGGCACTGGCACCGGAATCGGGATGTTGATGCCGACCTGACCTACATCGATTTCGCTCTGGAACTTACGCGCTGCCGCACCGCTTTGGGTGAACAGGCCAGTGCCGTTGCCGAACGGGTTGGCGTTGACCAGCGCGATGGCCTCATCCAACGTGGCGACTTCCAGCACCACCAGCACCGGGCCGAAGATTTCCTGGGTGTAGATCTGCATATCAGTGGTCACGCCAGAGAACAGGGTCGGGCCGACGAAGTTGCCGTGTTCGAAGCCTGGCACCTTGATGTCGCGGCCGTCCAGCTCTAGCTTGGCACCTTCTTTCACGCCGCTTTCGATCAGTTCCAGGATGCGCGCCTTGGCGCGTTTGGAGATCACCGGGCCGACATCCGTACCGGCCTCGCTGCCGGCATTGACCTTGAGTTTTTGCGCCAGCGCTTTCAGGTCCGGCAGCCATTGCTTGGCCGCGCCTACCAGCACCACCACCGAGGTGGCCATGCAACGCTGGCCTGCCGCGCCGAAACCGGCACCGACCAGCGCATTCAACGTGTGTTCGCGGTTGGCGTCCGGCAGCACCACGGCGTGGTTCTTGGCGCCCATCATCGACTGCACGCGCTTGCCGTGTTTGCCGGCCAGGTCGTAAACGTGGGTGCCGACGGCGGTCGAACCGACGAAGGAAACTGCCTTGATATCTTTATGGGTGCACAGCGCATCCACCACATCCTTGCCGCCGTGCACCACGTTGAGCACGCCGGCCGGTACACCGGCTTCCAACGCCAGCTCTACCAGCAGCATCGTCGACAGCGGGTCTTGCTCGGATGGCTTGAGCACGAAGGTGTTACCGCAGGCAATCGCCATCGGGAACATCCACAGTGGAATCATCGCCGGGAAGTTGAACGGAGTGATGCCTGCGCACACGCCGATCGGCTGGCGCAGGGTGTAGGTGTCGACGCCACCGGCGACGTTCTCAGCGAACTCGCCCATCTGCAAGGTGCCGATAGAACACGCGTGTTCGACCACTTCCAGGCCACGAAAAATATCGCCTTCGGCGTCGGCAATGGTCTTACCCTGCTCGGCGCTCAGGACTACGGCGATGCGCTTGGAATGTTCGCGGATCAACGCTTGCAGCTTGAGCATGATGCGCATGCGTGCGCCGATCGGCGTAAGCTTCCAGGTTTGAAAAGCTTGATGCGCGGCGTCGATGGCGGCGTTGACTTCATCGGCGGTGGCGAAAGGGACTTTGGCCAGCACTTGTTGGGTGGCCGGGTTGACGATGTCTTGCCAGTGGGTGGTCTTGGACTCGACCCATTCACCCTTGATCAGCAACTTGACCTGTTGCACGGAAATATCGGCAGAAGCGTTCATGTGGTCTCCAAATCTTATATTTGTGCAGAGAACCAAGGCGTTGAATCGCCTTGAAGAATGAGGCGTTCGGACTGTTTTTGGAGTATAGATGTGCAAATCTCTAATAAGAACGCACATAAAAGCCGGTCCAATATGCAAAAAAACATCACGTCATTGGGCTCCCTGAACTGGGATGACCTGAAGTTTTTCCTCGAAGTGGCCCGCACCCGCAAGGCCAGCGTCGCCGCCAAGCGCCTGGCGGTGGACTACACCACCGTGTCGCGGCGTATCAGCTCGTTGGAAGTGTCGCTCGGCACATTGTTATTCGAAAAATCCCGGACCAACGGCTTCGTGCTCACCACCGAAGGCCAGCGTTTGCTGGGGTATGCGGAGTCCATCGAAAGCACGCTGCACATGGCCTGCGAGCAGGTGTCCGGCTCAGGCGTGGCGCTGTCCGGCCATGTGCGCATGGGCTGTACCGAAGGTTTCGGCAGCTTTTTTGTCACGCCGCAGTTGAGCCATTTCGTCGATACGTATCCGGCCATTTCCGTGGATATCCTGCCCCTGCCCCACTTCATCAGCCTGTCCAAGCGCGAAGCCGACATTGTGATCGCCCTGGAGCGCCCGGAACACGGGCCGTATGTGTGCTGCAAACTGTGCGACTACAAACTGCAGCTGTACGCGACCCAGGACTACCTCGACCAACACCCGCCGATCCGCAAACCGGCGGATTTGGCCGAGCATCCGTTTATCAGCTATGTGGATGACCTGGCGTTCAGCTCGGAGCTGTTGTACCTGGCCAATGTGGTGCCCGGCGCCAGCGCGAGTTTGCGCAGTACCAGTGTGATCGCACAGTACGTGGCGGCGCAGCAGGGCCGGTCGATGGCGATATTGCCGTGCTTTCTGGCGGCGCAGGATCCACGGTTGTTGCCGGTGCTGGGCGAGCAGATTGCGATAACGCGGCAGTTCTGGATGTATTGCCGGGAGGATTTGAGGAAGTTGAAGCGGATTACGCTGTTGTGGGATTACATCAGGGAAGTGACGGAGCAGAACGCGGGGTTGTTGATGGGGACGACAAGGGAGATGAGGTTTTCGGACTGAGGTGCGCAGTTGATCTTGCTCGAAGCAATATATAGGTGACACATAACGTGCTTTCTTCTTGTTTACTCAAGAAAGGCTGTTTTATATTCAATATCAAATTACTACAGGATGTTTAGCATGACAGATTCATCTGTTTTTTCTCCAAATGGAGAACCAAGCTCCCTAGAACCACAAGGCACTCCAGGAACTTCAGAATCACTTAATGTCATCCTGCCCAGTAAAAGCGCAACTGCTATTCGCCAATTGTCTAATACCGGCGCACCGTACGCTCGTACATTTGACTATGGTACGACTTCCTTTACGGGTGGCGGCGGCGTAGATTATCAACTCGATCCAACCGACACTGTTTCTGCTGATAATGGAGGAACAATCCTGGTTAATCCAACCGATGGTGGACGGTGGAAAGCGTCGAGTCTTCCTTTCTACAATCCACGTCAGTTCGGTTGTAAAGGTGATGGAAAAACAGACGATACAGTTGCATTTCAAAACTGCATTAACGCTGCAATAACAGCCGGTATTGAAATCCGTATCCCTTCCGGCAAATACCTTATTAGCAAAACTCTAAACTTTGATCTTAGTGGTTCCACCGAATTCACTGACACCCGCAAAATTGATATGCGCGGAAGCGGCATCCAAACGTGCCGCTTTGAATTTACGGGCACCGACGCTTGCATAAAGGTTACTGGCGGCACCGGTTCTGGAGCAATCCCATCGCAAATGTTTCAAGTATTTTCCGGATTCGCCATTAAGGGCAATCAGGTATCTGGGTCTATTGGCTTTTACCAAGACACTTGCCAGCATATTTTCATGCAAGACATTGAACTCACCCTGTTGGATTTTGGTTTAAAGCTTCTGGATGCGGACTTCTCTTCATTTCAAAAAATCATTATTCATTGGAATAATAGAGGGCTTATTGCTGAACAGCGTAGCCCTAGGCTTATCAATAGTACAGCCCCCAATGGACTTGACTTTATTGGCTGCCAAATTGCTGGCAATAAAACGTATGGTGCCGCCTTTATTAAAGGTTCTTGCATTAACTTCTACGGAGGGGATATAGAAGGTAACGGAATCGAAGGAGACGGTAAAGGTTTCGGCCTATTGTTCCAGGACTGCGGTGTGCAAGGTGGCGTAGGTGCTAACCTTAACGGCGTCTACTTTGAGCAGAACAATGGTATTGCTGATGTGTGGGTGAGCGCGAGCAATGCACCGGATGCTACTTTAAACCCTAACCATTGCGTGCACAATATTGACTCTTGCTCATTCAACAGAGTCAGCGATAAAAATTTCACCATCACTAACATCTTTGCTACGTTCACGTCTTCTGTTGCTGGTAAGCAGAAGCTGAATGTGCGTTCATCTGGCTTTAAAGGGTATGGGAATTACGCTGCATCCAGTGGCCGCCCGTATATTAAATTCGGCCTTGACAACATGAGCGCTTATAATTTTCACGCTGAAGGCAACCTCTTCCAAGATGATATCGAAGCCATTCCACAACAAGAGCACTTCAGTTGCGTGATAGGTCTAAATACTAAGCAATCAATTACTCAGGGCGTGCTGACCGATGTCGATTTCACTGCGGACATTTTTGATCCTAGCGCCCTACACGATCCAACCCACGCAACTTACATCACCGTCCCTATCACCAATAGGTATACGGTAACTGCCAACGCCAATTTTACTGCTAACTCAGCTGGCACAAGATTAATTAGAGTCAACGTGAATGGCGTGGAGGTAATGAATGACTCTAAAAATGCTACCGGAGGTGGAAACAACACTTATCTCGGCTTAACCGTTGAACTTTCTTTAAATAAAGGAGACAAGGTAAGCATGCAAGTATTCCAAGATACATCCACCGCACTTGATTTACTTGTATCTTCTACTCGATTGAGCTTTAAGAGTGCCTCTCCCACTTAAGATCAAGTGACGATAGGCTTGCCTCTGAAAACCTCGAGGGCTGGCTTGCTTTTTTATAGACATAAGAGCAACAGCTCAAAAGAATTCAGGGGCAAGGTGGAACAACCTGATGGCAACCATGCTTATTTAACCATCGACCTATCAGACTTTCTTAGAAAAAATGGACGATGTGGATCTCACCGCCACTGCTTCAAAAGGTGCGGTTGTGCCTGTAGTGATACTGCTGGGTGAGAAGAGCAAGCGAAGTAGAAATACGCGTCGCTTAGCAAAGAGACGCGGAGGATGTGGTCCTGCGAATTAAAAAGCCATCAACGAAGATTCGCTTTAATTTGCAGGACGTTTCCTAGAGACTCTCAACCCTATTGCGCCGTACCGTTTGGGTCACTAGCCTCCTGACTTCGCTGCTCATCAGCGATCGGGTTTAGCGATCCGGGTTTCAGGCGTGACACTGCCCCCAGCAGTATCAGCTGGCTCTCGTCAGCTTTTAGCGTTTTATGGCGGCTGTGTGCGGGAGACTTTCGAGTCTACCCGGGATGCGCTCTGGCCCGGATCGCTAACCCGCACACAGCTGCCACCCTCTTCATGTTTAGCGATGTGATGTGGCGGCTCTACTTCAGCAGAGAGCATTCATCATGAGCAAAATCGTCCCCGATCCACCCCTTTCCTCCATCACCACCCTCGGCGTCGTCACCTTCGGCGACTACGGCGAAAACCAAAAACCGCTGTTCCGCGTCAATGCCGGCATGCCCATCGAACAAGCCCTTGAACACGCCTCCACCCTGCTGTTCTACTCCAAGAAACTCGCCATGGAAGCCGCCATGGATGTACGCGGCGAACAATACGCCTGGGCCGCGCACTACCTGTGTGAGATGGGCAAAGCCGTGGTGGATGACCTGACGCAAGCGATGACGCCGAGCAGCTAAGCGAACACGCCAGCAAGCACACCGCAAAACAAAATGTGGGAGCGGGCTTGCTCGCGAAAGCGGTGGGTCAGTGAGTAAATCATTGTCTGAACCACCGCCATCGCGGGCAAGCCCGCTCCACACTTGAACTGCGGTGGGCACAGGATTCAGATCTGGCACAAATAAGTGTGGGAGCTGGCTTGCCTGCGATGGCGGTGGGTCAGGTAGCTTATCTACTGCTGATACACCGCATTCGCGGGCAAGCCCGCTCCCACAGTTGAAGGGTGGTGGGCACAGGATTCAGGTCTGGCACAAAAAAGTGTGGGAGCTGGCTTGCCTGCGATGGCGGTGGGTCAGGTAGCTTATCTATTGCTGATACACCGCATTCGCGAGCAAGCCCGCTCCCACATTTGAAGGGTGGCGGGTACAAGATTCAGATCTGGCACAAAAAAGTGTGGGAGCTGGCTTGCCTGCGATGGCGGTGGGTCAGGTAGCTTATCTACTGCTGATACACCGCATTCGCGGGCAAGCCCGCTCCCACACTTGAACTGCGGTGGGCACAGGATTCAGATCTGGCACAAAAAAGTGTGGGAGCTGGCTTGCCTGCGATGGCGGTGGGTCAGGCAGGTTATCTGCTGCTGATACACCGCATTCGCGAGCAAGCCCGCTCCCACAGTTGAAGGGTGGTGGGCACAGGATTCAGGTCTGGCACAAATAAGTGTGGGAGCTGGCTTGCCTGCGATGGCGGTGGGTCAGGTAGCTTATCTATTGCTGATACACCGCTATCGCAGGCAAGCCAGCTCCCACAGTTGACCGCGTTGCCATTTTGGAACTGAGTGTGGTGCTTAGTCGGCGATCACGACGATCGACACACGCCGGTTCTCGGTGCGACCTGCCACGGTGGTGTTCGACGCCACCGGTTCGCTGCTGCCCAGGCCGCGTAGTTGGACGTTTTCGTCTTTCATGCCCACGCCGGTCAGCACCTTGGCCACGCTTTTGGCGCGGCGTAGGGACAGTTGCTGGTTGTAGGTTTCTTTGCCCGAGGCATCGGTGTGGCCGTCGACGCGTACGCGTTCGATGCCGGCGCCCGTCAGGGCTTTGCCGATGCGTTCGACGATGTCGGTGCTGGCTTTGTTGAGGCTTTCGACGTCACTGCCGAACAGCACTTTGCCCGACAGGCCGAACGCCCAACCTTCGTCAGTCAGTTCAAAGCCTTGCTGTTTAAGCACGGCGATTTGCGCCGGGCTCAGGCCTTTGGGTGGCGGCGTCTGGCAGCCGCCGAGGGCCAAAAAGGCCACCAACAAAGTGATAAACAGAACACGCGTTTTCGAGAACAAGGGATCAACTCCTGTGTTGAACATTGGCAGCGGTAGGCTCCGCCTCCGCCGTTTGCTGGCCGCCCTGGGACAGCCGCTTGGCTTGGTACATGGCCGCGTCGGCGGCATTAAGCAGGGTGCCGGGAGTGGCGCCATGATCGGGGTAGATGGCGATGCCGATACTGAGGGAGGTCAACACCTGTTCGTTGCCGGGCAGTGGGATCGGCTTGTCCATACTGGCAATGATCTTGTCGGCGATGCGCTGGGCATCCTCGGCCTTGTGCAGCGGCGCCAGCAGGATCGCGAATTCATCGCCGCCCAGGCGCGCCACCAGGTCATCCTCCCGCAGTTGCGCACGCACGCGTTCGGCGACGGCGACCAGCACAGCATCGCCGGCGGCGTGGCCGAAGTTGTCGTTGATGTCTTTGAAGCGGTCGCTGTCGAGGAACAACACCGCCACTTTCTCATTGATCTTGGCGGCGCTGCGCAGCGCGCGAATCAGGCGGCCTTCGAAGAACGCGCGGTTGGGCAAGCCGGTGAGGCTGTCGTGGCTGGCTTGGTGCGCGAGGGTTTCATTTTCACTTTGCAGGTGGCTTTGCCAGGCTTCCATCTCACCGAGCAAGGCGTTGAAGTCGCTGCCGAGGCTGTCGAGTTCGGCGATCTGCGCCGGTGGTACGCGGCGGTCGAAATCGCGCTCGCTGCGGGCGGCGTGGGCCACGGCGGCAAGGCTTTGCAGCGGTTGGGTAATGCCCTGCAACAGACGCCGCGCTAGGTACAACGCGACCCAGGCGCTGAGCGCGGTACAGATCAGAATCCCGGCCAGGCCGCTGAGTAAAAAGCGCAGCAGGCTGCCACCGTGGCCGACCAAGTGAATGCTGCCGACGGGTTGGCCCTGGTGCAGGACCGGCTGGCTGATGGGCTGTTCGAGCAGGGTGTGCGCCACCGCCAACTCGACCTTGGAGAGCATGCCGGTTTCGGGCCGTACCCATTGCGCCAGCAGCTTGCCGTTGGCGTCGAAGACTTCGGCCTGGGCCACTTCTTCAGTCGATGCAATCAGGCTCAGCGCTTCGGTGGCGGCGGCGCTGTCATCGAACACCACCGCAGCTTCCACGGTGTAGTTGATGGAGCGCGCGATCAGGTGCAGGTTGTGTTCGGCATACACCCGCAGCGCGAGCACGCCGAGCAGGGTCAGCGACACACTGGCCAGGGTCACGGCCACCAGTGCCAGGATCAAATGCCCACGGCCAATGACCGAACGCAAGGTCGGCCGCGCTTTAGCGGTTCTCATGGCGCTGGCGCTCGACGACGGGACAGTTGCAACACGCTGGGGTGGATGCGCACGCCGCTACGGGCGACGGAGTCCAGGTTGACCTCGAACGACACTTGCTCATCGCCCACCCGCAGGCAGAACAGGCTGCCCACGGTGCATTGGTCGCCGCCTTCGCTGATGCTGAGCACCGGGTGGCCGATCAATGAGGTAAACAGGCGGCTGCGTTCATCGGCGGTGAGTTTGCCGATGTAAATGGCGTCGCAGGCACTGACGATATCGGGATTATCGGCCAGCAGGCGCTGCACCACCACCGGGCGGCCTGTGGCCTGGGTGGTGCCTTTGACAAGGTCGTCGGTGTATTGGGTGGGGCCGACGATGCACAAGCGCAGTTGTGCAGGCTCCACCGGCCAACGGGCATAACTGAGGATGCCGAGTACCACTTGGGTGACCGCCTGGGCGCGGTGGTCCGCCAGGCTGGGCGTCTGCGCAAATGCACGCGGCGCGAGCAGGCATAGCACCGCCACCAGTAACATGCGTCTCCAGCTCAAACTGCGCTCTGTGGGCGAGACAGCCACGTTCATGCAGCGATTCTCTCAAATGTTTTACAGGGTGATGCCGCAACGATAGCACAGCGGCGCAAAACCCCACGAATTGGGGGTTTATCAAAGCCCGCTATTTTTTCAGAAAAATCAGACAACTAAACCAGAAATATTTCATGACCCATCAGTCAGTTTTATCAGGCGCCGCATCCAATTCCAGCATCAACCCGCTCAGGCGTTTGACCTTGCGCCGCACTGCTTCCTCAAACACCCCGCCTCGCGGTTCGATCAAACTGAACCAGCGTTTGGCGCGGGTGATGCCGGTGTAGATCAGCTCTTTGGTCAGCACCGGGTTCAGCGCATCCGGCAAGATCAGCGCAGTGTGAGTGAATTCCGAGCCCTGAGATTTATGCACGGTCATGGCGTACACGGTTTCCACATCGTTCAGACGGCTGGGCAGTACAAAACGCACGCCACCCTGACCATCGTTGCGTGGGAAAGCCACACGCAGCACCTGTGGGCCGCCGTCGCTTTCGGGCAGTTTGAGGGCGATGCCGATGTCGCCGTTCATCAAGCCCAGGCCGTAGTCGTTGCGGGTCATCAACACCGGGCGGCCTTCGTACCATTGGTCATCGCCTTCGATCAGCCGCACTTTGCGCAAGGCGGCGGTGATGCGCTGGTTTAAACCTTCCACGCCCCAAGGGCCTTTACGCACGGCGCAGAGCAGTTGAAAAGCGTCGAAGGCTTGCAGCAGCTGTTGCGCCCAATGGGTCCAGGCCAGGTCTTCGCGCGGGGTGTCGAGTGCAGGACGCGCGCTGTGCAGCAGATTCAGGTAATAGCGATAACCCTGGGCTTCGTCGCCCTGCCCGTCCAGCACCAGGCGCTCAAGGGCGTGATCGTGTTCGCCCTTGAGGCTGAGGCAGAACAGGTCGTTGTGGCTGCGCGCGGCAAGCAGTTTGCGCGCCTCCTCGGCATTTTGCTGGTTGACCCAGCGCGCCAGTTGGCCGATGCCACTGCCTTCGCCAAAGCGTCGCGAGTAGCGCAGCATGACCACTTGCTGGGCGAGCGGATGACTGCCATCGAGATCTTCCTGCAGGCCGCTGGCGCTGAGGTCTTCGCCGCTGACCGCTTGCAGCCAACGGCGTGTGTCGGGGCTGTACCAGCCGGCTTCGGCATCACGGCACAAGTCGCCGAGCACCGCACCGGCTTCTACCGAAGCGAGTTGGTCTTTGTCCCCAAGCAATACCAGGCGCGCATGGGGCGGCAACGCGTCCAGCAGGTTGGCCATCATTTCCAGGTCGATCATCGAGGCTTCGTCCACCACCAGCACGTCCAATGGCAACGGGTTGCCGATGTGATGGCGAAAATGTCGCGTGCCGGGGCGGCTGCCGAGCAGGCGGTGAACCGTGGTGACCTGGGTGGGGATTTTTTCCCGCACGCTGTCCGGCACATTCAGCGACAACACTTGCTGGCTGATGGATTCGGTGAGGCGCGCGGCGGCTTTGCCGGTGGGCGCGGCGAGGCGGATGCGCAATGGGCTGTTGGCCTCGACTGCCGGGGCCTGCAGCAGCGCGAGCAGGCGCACTACAGTGGTGGTTTTGCCGGTGCCGGGGCCGCCGGTGACGATGCTGAAGGCACCGCGTGTGGCCAGGGCGCAGGCGAGTTTTTGCCAGTCGATGACGCCGTCCGGCGGCGCTTGATCGAACAAGGTGTTCAGGCGTTGCGGCAAATCAGTGGCGACGGTTTCCTGGGTGGCCAGGCGCAGGCGCAACGCCGTGTCGATGCGTCGTTCGTAGGTCCAATAGCGGCGCAAATACAGGCGTTTGCCGGACACCACCAGCGGGCGGCTTTGGGCCGATTCACTGCCATCGACAGCCAGCGCGACCAAGTGGCTGGCGGCCAGCGCATGGCACCAGTGGGCGCCATCAAGGCCGTCGAGCAATTGCGAGGGCAACAGCATGGCGCCGGTTTGCAGGTCGCCTTCGGGAGGCAATGACAGGGCAAAGTCTGGCGCTTTAAGGGTTTCGAACAGGTCCAGGCAGACGTGGCCATGGCCCAGTTGGTGGCTGGTCAGTGCGGCGGCCAGCAATACCAGCGGGTCGGCCTGCGGGTCGAGTTCGTGGAGGAAGCCGACGAAGGCTTTGTCCAATGCACGCAGCCAGCCACGGTCTACCCAACGCTCCAACAGTTGCAGCAGGTCGGCGGCGCGACTGAGGGGCATCAGTTCCTCTAGCGGTAACGGCGACAGGCTCATAGCAGCACTCCTTGTTCCCAGGCGGGCTCAACCTTGGGCGGTATGGGTTTGCCCTGGAACAGCAGGTCCAAGCCTTCGATCAGCTCCCGTGGCGGCCGGGTGAAATACGCACCTTGGCTGGTGGCTTGGGTGCCCCGCAGGAACAGGTACAGCGCGCCGCCGACATGGCGGTCGTAGTCGTAATCCGGCAGGCGTGCCTTCAGTTGGCGGTGCAGGGCCAGCAGGTAAAGCACGTATTGCAGGTCGTACCGATGCTCTAGGATCGACTGTTCCATGGCGTCCTGTGTGTAGGCCGAATCGTCAGGGCCAAGCCAGTTGGATTTGTAGTCGGCCACGTAATAACGGCCGTCGTGTTCGAACGTCAGGTCGATAAACCCCTTGAACATACCGTTGAGCAGCACCGGTTCGGCGGCCACACGGGACACGCCGTTGTGGGTGTGCTGGCACACCAGCTTGTCGAGGGCCAGCACGTCGACTTTGTGGCTGGCGAACCAGAACTCCATTTCGATCTGATAGTGCTGCAGGCTGCTGAGGGCGACTAGATCGTTATCTACCGGCAGCGGCGTTTGCAGCAAATGGCCGAGCCAGCCGCTGAGGGTGACGATCCAGCCTTCCCAGTTGCGCCGATTACAGCGGGCGCCCACGGCTTTTTCGATGGCCTCGGGCGTCACGTTGAAACCTTCCTCGCCCGCCCATTCCAACAGGCCATGGAGAAAGGTGCCGGGGTTAGGGCCACGTGGGAAACGGTGAATGTCGCCGCCAGACGCTGCCACTTCACGCGGTGCGTCGGGGTCGAGGCGTTCGTCGTCGAACAGCTTCTGGGCCTGTGGGCTTTCTGGTGCTTCAAGATTGGCGGCGCTCATGCTGTCGCCAATTCTTAGCGCACTGTAAGAAGCGATCCACCAGTTTTCAGCGGCCTTGCGCGTGGGCAGTAGCGGTGCAAGCAAGGTAGCCTCGTTGCGCGGCGGGTGGAACAGGCTGTCTTGCGCGTCGGGCACGTGGGTGTAGTGGATGGCAGCGCAGCGCTCCTGCAAGTCCAGCAGCCAGCGCGCCAAACCGGCGGATTCGCCCAGCGAGGCACCGCCACCCAGCAGATAACCCAGCGCAGACAGGTGCAAGACCGAGCTGCTGTTATTGCCACGTTTGAGGTCGGCAATGCCCAACCAGCACGCGTGTTTGGCACGCGTGAGGGCGACGTAGAACAAACGCAGGTCTTCGGCCAGGCGCTCGTCGTCGGCTTGGGCAATCAGCTCGGCGGTGGGCCGCAGGCTGACTTGGGATTTGCCCTGTTCGTCGTGGTAATGCAGCGGCAAGCGGCTGCCATCCACCGGTTTGGCCGAGCAGATAAAGGGCAGGAAAACCAGGTCGTATTCCAGGCCTTTGGATTTGTGGATGGTCACTACCTTGACCAGTTGCTCGTCGCTTTCCAGGCGCAGGATCTGTTCTTCACCGGCCTGCCCCGACAACGCCAGGTGTTCGGCCAGGTGGCGTATCAATGCCTGCTCGCCGTCCAGCTCTGATGCGGCCTGTTGCAGCAATTCGCTCAGGTGCAACAGGTTGGTCAATACGCGCTCGCCGTCACTGCGGGCGATCAGGGTTTGCGGCAGTTTGAAATCATGCAGCAGGCGCCGCAGCATCGGCAACACGCCTTGGGTACGCCAGATCGCGCGATAGCCACGGAACTGCATCACGCGGGTTTCCCACGCCAGTTCGTCCTGGTTCAGACGCTCCAGTTCCGCCAGTGACAGGTTCAACGTGACGCAGGCCAGGGCGGCGCGCAGTGGGCGCTCGACGTCCGGCTCGGCGCAGGCCTTGAGCCAGGCCAGCAGGTCGTGGGCTTCCTGGGCGGCGAACACCGAATCCTTGTCAGACAGATAAACGCTACGTACACCACGGGCGGCCAGTTCGGCGCGCACGGCTTGGGCTTCCTTGCCGTCGCGCACCAGGATGGCGATGTCTGACGGGAGTACGCCTTTTAAGCTGCCATCCGGTTGTAGGAAACCTGCGCGGCCCTGCTGCCCCCCATTGAGCAATTCAACAATTTGTGTGGCACAGGCGGCCGCCAGTTGTTGGCGATAGACCGCGTTGGAAATCGGCTGATCGGTGGGCAGGTGCCACAGGTTCATCGCCGGCAAGGTTTGCCCATCGAATTGCAACTGCTCTTTGCGGCCTTGGGACAACACCGAGTGGAACGGCACCGGGTTGTCGCCATTTGGCTCACGGAACAGGAACGCGCCACGGCCGGTCTCGGCACGCTGGAACACATGGTTGACCGCCTCGACCATCGCATGGCTGGAGCGGAAGTTGGTGCCCAGGGTGTGATGGCGGCCGGTGGTGGACTGGCGGGCGCGCAGGTAGGTGTAGATGTCGGCGCCACGGAAGGCGTAGATCGCCTGCTTGGGGTCGCCGATCAGGAACAGGCCACTGTCTAGGTGGTTTTCTTCGATGCGGTAGATGCTGTCGAAGATGCTGTATTGCACCGGGTCGGTGTCCTGGAATTCGTCGATCAGGGCGACCGGGAATTGCTCGCGGATCACATTGGCCAAGCGCTCGCCGCCGTCGGCTTGCAGGGCGGCGTTGAGGCGGATGAGCATGTCGTCGAAGCCCATTTCGGCGCGGCGGCGTTTTTCTTCTTCGAAGCGTTTACCGACCCAACCGGCGGCGTGTTGCAACACGGCGGCGTCGGGCGTTGGCAGCGCGTCGAGGCTGGCCTTGAGGCTGGCCATGGCGTCGATGCCGGGGTGGCGCGGCGGCTCGCCCTTCCAGGCTTCGGCCATGCCATCGGGCGTGAGGCGGGTGAAGCCGGTGCCGATGTCGAGTTGTTCGAGGGTTTCGTCAGCGGCCCAGGCGCTGATCTTTTCGAACCAGGGTTCAAAGTAACGCGCCTGCATCTTGCGGCCGTCGACAGCTTTGGCAGCGACGGCTTGCAGGCAGATATCGCGTAGCTCGATGGCCCATTGTTGCCAGGGCGCCTTGAGGGCGACCAGCGCTTGGCGGCGCTCTTGCAAGCAAGCGTTGATCAATTCGGCCGGCTCACGGGTTTCATCGGTGGGCCGTTCGCTGCCGAACAGCGCGCGCACGCGTGGCATCAGCGCGGCGGGGCCGCTCCAGTTTTTGCGCACCCAGTTGAGTGCGTCGTCGTGCATTGGGTAGCAGAACAGCCGCCAGTAATCGCGCAGCACTTCGCCGAGCAGGTCGCTGTGGTCGGTTTCCAGGGTCTGGGTGAACAGGCTGCCGCTGTCGAACGCGTGTTCGCGCAGCATGCGCTGGCACCAACTGTGGATGGTCGAAACCGCAGCTTCGTCCATCCATTGGGCGGCGATGTCCAGGCGGTTGGCACAGGCAGGCCACTGCTCGGGCAGGTACTGGTCACGCAGGTCGGCGATCAGAGCATCCGGTTGCTCGATTTCGTCGCGGAAGAACCGCGCCGCTTCGGCGAGGCGGATGCGGATGCGCTCGCGCAGCTCTTTGGTGGCGGCGTCGGTGAAGGTCACCACCAGGATTTGCGGTGGCAGCAGTTCGCGGCCAAAACCGGATTCGTCGCCACCGTGGCCAAGCACCAGGCGCAGGTACAGGGCCGAAATAGTAAAGGTTTTGCCGGTTCCGGCGCTGGCTTCAATCAGCTGGCTGCCTTTGAGTGGGAAGGCCAGGGCCAAAGGTTGACTGATCATGTGCTGGCCTCCTCGCTGCTGAGTGATCGCCATGGGGCGTTGATCAAGGGGCGATACAGGGTTTCGGCCCAACCTTCGAATTCTTCGCTGGCGATAAGCGTGGCGTAATCCGGGAATTGGCGGGTGAGCGCGGGAGTTTCGCGGCGTTCGCCGTCGGTGGTCAGGCCGTCGCCTTCGTAGGCTTTGCTGGCGGCTGCCTGGGCCTTGTCGAGGTCGGTTTGGCCGAGCCAGGCGAAGGCGGTTTTCACGGCGACGGGCAGTGGTTTGCGCATGCCGGTGTGCCAGGCCAGTAAAAGGTTACCGAGTATTTCCTGGGCGACGGTTTTTTCCATCGGAGCCAGCAGCAGGGTGTCGTCACTGGCGACCAGCCCGGTACTGAGCGGCAAGCCGCAAGCGCAGGCCACCACATGATTGACCCACGGGCGGATCAGGCGATGCCACTTGCGGGTCTTGATCGAGCCGATGCTGTTGGGGATGGTGGTGACGCTTAACAATCCGCCATCGCTGCGCCGATGCAGACCACTGATCCAACCTTCGAGCTCGATGCCTTGATGCTCAAAACTGATCGGTTCTGCGGCGGTTTGTGGCGTGGGCCAGAGCGCCAGTAAGTGTTGATAACGTTGCAATAGATCGGGCAACGGCTCGACCAATTCATTGCGCAGGCATTCGCCGAAACCGACCATGGGCAGCAGGCCACTGCCTTGCAGGCGCAGGGCTTGGGCATTCAGGGCCTGGTCTATGTGATCGGGCTGGGCCAAGGCGGCATTGAGCAGGCTGTCGCTGAGGCTGTAGCGTTGCAATGCGTCGAGAACGAAAGGTTCTTCATCGGCCAGCGGGACTTCAGCGGCCTCGAAGAACACTTTCAGACGCTGGCTGAAGAAGTGTTTGACGGGGTTGCGCAAAAAGTCCTGCAACTGGCCAAGGCTCAAGGGTTCTTCCTGGTGGTGCTCGGCCAAGTGTTCTTCTGTGGCGGTGGCCACGGGTGCCTGATGCAGCAATTGCCATTCGCGGGCGTAGCTGAACAGCGCATCACCTTCGTGGAAGTAGCGGGCACTGAAGGGTTGGAGTGGGTGCTCCTGGGTCATGGCTTCCAGCAGGGGTTCTTGTGTGTCTGCGTTGTGCCAGCCGCTGGCGAGGTGGTCACGCAGTTGGCCGATCAATACCGAGGCCGGGCGGTCGCTATTGTCGCGGATGCTGCGGCCTACCCAGCTGATGTAGAGCTGATCGCGGGCAGACAGCAGCGCTTCGAGCAGCAGGTAGCGGTCGTCTTCGCGGCGTGAACGGTCGCCGGGGCGGTAGTCGCTGCCCATGAGGTCGAAGTCCAGCGGCGGTTGGGCGCGTGGGTAATCGCCGTCGTTCATGCCGAGCAGGCAGACCAGCTTGAACGGGATGGCGCGCATGGGCATCAGGGTGCAGAAATTGACAGCTCCCGCGAGGAAGCGCTGGGACAGGCGGCCTTGGTCGAGGCCGGCGAGCCAGGCTTCGCGGACTACGGTAAGGGGTAACTCGTCCTGCAGGCCGACGGACTCGCAGGTTTCCAGCCAGTCTTCTCGCAGTTGTTCGAGTTGGCCGAGTAGATAGTCGTCGTGCTCGCTGCTGGGCAGGAAGAACAGCTGCATCAGGCGTTGCAGGCGCTCGCCCCATTCTTGCGGGCTTGCCGGTTGTGACAAGGCTTGATGGGCGTGGTTTAGCGCATCAAGCAAGGCGACCAGTGGGCCGATCAGCGCGGCGTCCAGCCCGCCGATTTCATCGTAGGGCTCAATACCGTCACAGGCGATTCCAGTGCCCACGGCATAACCCAGCAGCATGCGGCGCAGACCGAATCGCCAGCTGTTTTGCTCCAGTTCATGGGGCAGGCCGAGGCCGGCGCGCTGTTCGGCGTTGAGGCCCCAACGGATGCCGGCGCCTTCGATCCAGCGGTGCAGCGTGGGCAGGTCGCGCTCCTTGATGGCAAAACGTTCGCGCAGCGCCGGGACGTCGAGCAGGTCGAGGATTTCGCTGACGGGGAAACGGCTGTCCGGGAGTTTGAGCAGGTGTTCGACGGCGATCAGCAGCGGATCGCGGCCGCGTTGGCCTTGGTCAGTGAGTGTGAACGGGATGAAACGCGGGTCGTTGCGCTCAAGCTGGCCGAAGACGGCGCGGATGTGCGGCGCGTAGCTGTCGACGTCGGGGACCATGACGATGATGTCCCGCGGGCGCAGTGTGGGGTCGGCGCTGAAGCGCTGGAGCAATTGGTCGTGAAGAATTTCCACTTCACGTTGGGCGCTATGGGCGATGTGAAAGCGGATGGAGCTGTCGTGTGTTAGATCGACGCCCGGCCACAGCTCACGCGTTTCATTGAGTGGGCGCAATTCGAGGATGTCGTCCTGCAACTGGTTGAGCAACGTGGTGGGTTCGTTGTCGCTGAACAGGTCGATGCGGCCATCACGGAAGGCGGCGCGGTAGCTGCTGGGGTCGTCGTAGCTGTCCAGCAGGCTAATGTAGTCACGGCCCTGTTTGCCCCAGGCGGCCAACAATGGGTGCGCATGCTGGTGCAGGGTTTGCGGGTCGATGGTAACTGGCATGCCGGCTTTGCGCGCCTGGCGCTTGTACTCGTTACGCAGCAGGTCTTTGTCGGCGACGATGTCGGACCAGTGGTGACGACAAGGGTTGTGTACGCACAGCAGGACTTGGCTGAAGCGTGCCAGGCCGGCAAGTGCTTCCAGTGCTTGAGCGGGCAAGGATGAGATGCCGAATACGATGGCTCGGGACGGCAGGCCCTGAGGGGCTTTTTCGAGGGTGTTGATCCGCTCGATGAAACGCTGGTGAACACCGGCACGGCTTTCGGCCATGCCCTCTTCGCCTACATCCAATAGCAGTGCGCGCCATAGCTCTGCCTGCCAGCAGTTCGCTGGGTTCAGGGGCTTTGCGTCGCCTCGGCCACTGCGCAGTTGATGGCGGCCGGCAGCCCAATCTTCCAGCCAGTCGGCGCGGTAGACCTGGTATTGGTCGAATAAGTCGGCCAGACGTTCGGCCAGTTGGTAGCGTTTGCGCAGGTCGGTGTCGTCGGTGAGAAAGCGCTGCAGGGGCTCGAAGTGCGGTTGATCGATGAGCGCCGGGAGCAGGCGCATCAGGCGCCAGGTCAGCGGGGCTTTATCGAGCAGGGATTTGGGCGGAATTTCGTCTTTGCCCAGAACCATGCGATAGAGCTGCCACATGAAGCTACCGGGCAGTTGCACGTCGATAGCCGCAGCGATGCCACAGCCGCCCATATCATCTTCTTCCGGATCTTCGGCCAAGGCCAACTTGAGCCATTGGGCAATGCCGTTACTCTGGACCAGGGCAATTTCGTTTTCCAGAGGAGCCAACGGATAACGGCGCATCCAGCTGACTACCAGGCTACGCAGTTCGTCCAGGCGGTTGCCGTGAACCACCATGAATCCAGCGCTGAGGGACGTCGCATCCGGCATAACGGCTTCCTTGGGAAAAGCAAAATCGAGGCATGGACTTTAGCATTGAAGGCGGCTGCAGGTTGCAAGAGGGAAACGCTGAGTGCGATCCACAAACCCCACCTACCACAAGATGTAACCTCGGTTTACCGTGGCATCTGTGGCGAGCAGTTCCACGGCAGCAGCGCTTCGTAATCTTCTACTGACGAGGCGTGCGGCAATCGCTCCAGTACGTGGCGCAGCCACGTATAGGGCTCTTGGCCGTTGACCTTGGCTGTCTCGACCAAACTGTAGATCTGCGCACTGGCCGTGGCGCCTTTAGGCGTGTCACTGAACAGCCACGCCTTGCGCCCAATAACAAACGGCTTTATCGCACGCTCCGCCAAGTTGTTATCGATCGGCAAATGGCCGGCCTCCACATAGCGCTCCAACCGGCTCCAGTTGTTCGCCAGGTAATTCACCGCCTTGCCCAGCACACTTTGCGGCGTGACTTGGGACTGTGTTTTCTCCAGCCAACTTTTCAACTCGGCGAGTACCGGCAAGCTTCTCTCCTGCCGACCGATAAACCGCTGTTCATCGCAAGCATCCTTGAGCTCGCGTTCGATGCCATACAACTTGCTCATCATCGCCAGCACGATATCGGCGCGACCGGTCTTGCCCTTGGGCTGTACCTTCTGCGCTTCGACGAACTTGCGTCGCGCATGGACCATACACGCCAAACGCTCAACTCCGGGTTGCAACGCCAATGCGTTGTAACCCGCATAATCATCGGTCATCACGTAGCCGCGATAGTCGCCGAGCAGGCGCAACGGCACCTCCTGCGCTCGGCTGGTGGTGTAGTCAAAAAGGATCACTGGCCGCTCTGGCGGGCCGCTGGCTTGCACCCACATCCAGGATTGGCTGGTCGGGTCTCGATCCGGTTCCTTGAGTACCTGGACGCGGGTTTCGTCGCAGTGGATCACCGGACTTTCCAGTAATCGATCACGCATCAGGTTCAGCAGTGGCTGAAAGTGTTCACTGCACTGGATCACCCAACGCGCCAGGGTTTGCCGTGGAATATCGACGCCGTGTCGACTCAGTACACTTTCAAAACGATGCAGCGGCAGACCATCGACATACTTGGTGGTCAACAACATCGCCAGCACACTGGGGCTGGCCATGCTCTTTTCGATTATCTGAGCGGGTTTGTCAGCGGTGACCGGCGCGGTTTCACAACTGCGGCAACCGTACACTTTGCGGATGTGTTTGAGTACGCGGATCTGCATCGGCACGATCTCCAGCTGTTCGCTGGTTTCTTCGCCAATGACGTGTTTGCGACAGCCGCAGGCGCAGGTCAGTTCGTGCTCTGGAAGTTCGTGGATAACTTCGATGCGCGGCAAGTCAGTCGACAACGGCTTGCGCTTGCCACGGCGCTTGGTAGGCGCAACGGCTTCTTCGTCAGACTCGTCGCAGACCGGAACAGCGAGACTTTCAGGTTCATTAAAGAGCGCGAGCTGTGGCGTCTGCGGATCGACGGTTTGTTCTGATTTACGCCCGAAAAAACGTTCACGCCATAGCCGGATCTGTTCTTTCAGATCAACAATCTGGTCTTTGTCCACCTGACGCTCACTGAGCATCTGCACAAGCATTTGCTTGAGCAGAACCGGATCATCGGGGAGGTCGTCGGGCATGGAAATCATGGCCCGGATTATACCCAATCAAGCGACGAATCGCGGCGTCAAAACCTGATGCGGACGGTTGCGCCAGAGATCAAAACCGTCGAGCAGCCAGTTCAGTTCCTGAACCGTCAGGACAATGGCTTCATCCGTATCGTCAGGGGACGTTTTGAATCGTTCGGATTCGAGGCGCTTGAGCCAAAGGCAGAAGCCGTTGCGCTCCCAATAAAGTATTTTCACCCGATTACGGGGGCGATTCAGAAAAACAAAAAGCACGGGGTCGAACACCGCCACTTTGATATCCAATTCGACCAAGGCGGCGAGGCCGTCGATGGATTTTCGGAAGTCGACAGGTTTGGGGTAGAGATAGACTTTTTCGACCTTGGCGTCGGGACGCATCATGGTTGCGGGCTCCTGAGGGAAATCGGGAGCACAGCATCAGCTGTCAGCTATTCGTTTGGAATGTGGGGTTCGTGGAGCGGATACGAAACGCTTGATACGTTGCGTGCCCACACTTTTCGACCGTCCAAAACAAAACCCCTGATTGCGTTAGCAATCAGGGGTTTCGGAATTTAATCTTGACGATGACCTACTCTCACATGGGGAAACCCCACACTACCATCGGCGATGCATCGTTTCACTACTGAGTTCGGGATGGGATCAGGTGGTTCCAATGCTCTATGGTCGTCAAGAAATTCGGGTACTGAGTCGTAGCCAGCTGGCTTCGCTTCAGCAAATTGGGTATGTGACAGCTTTCGGTGTTTTGTGAGCGTCGAACTTTCGGTTCATCTCGTCTTCACACACCGCAATCTGATGCTCTCTCGAGAAACAAATTGCTTGGGTGTTATATGGTCAAGCCTCACGGGCAATTAGTATTGGTTAGCTCAACGCCTCACAGCGCTTACACACC
The DNA here is from genome assembly GCF_030263855.1 of Pseudomonas sp. ChxA. Classification (NCBI taxonomy): domain Bacteria; kingdom Pseudomonadati; phylum Pseudomonadota; class Gammaproteobacteria; order Pseudomonadales; family Pseudomonadaceae; genus Pseudomonas; species Pseudomonas sp. ChxA. Next base: position 1,148,304 of record NZ_JARPMK010000001.1, on the reverse strand, counting down.
CAACCTATCAACGTCGTAGTCTTCGACGGCCCTTCAGGGGACTCAAGGTCCCAGTGAGATCTCATCTTGAGGCTAGTTTCCCGCTTAGATGCTTTCAGCGGTTATCTATTCCGAACATAGCTACCCGGCAATGCCACTGGCGTGACAACCGGAACACCAGAGGTTCGTCCACTCCGGTCCTCTCGTACTAGGAGCAGCCCCTCTCAAATCTCAAACGTCCACGGCAGATAGGGACCGAACTGTCTCACGACGTTCTAAACCCAGCTCGCGTACCACTTTAAATGGCGAACAGCCATACCCTTGGGACCGGCTTCAGCCCCAGGATGTGATGAGCCGACATCGAGGTGCCAAACACCGCCGTCGATATGAACTCTTGGGCGGTATCAGCCTGTTATCCCCGGAGTACCTTTTATCCGTTGAGCGATGGCCCTTCCATACAGAACCACCGGATCACTAAGACCTACTTTCGTACCTGCTCGACGTGTCTGTCTCGCAGTCAAGCGCGCTTTTGCCTTTATACTCTACGACCGATTTCCGACCGGTCTGAGCGCACCTTCGTACTCCTCCGTTACTCTTTAGGAGGAGACCGCCCCAGTCAAACTACCCACCATACACTGTCCTCGATCCGGATAACGGACCTGAGTTAGAACCTCAAAGTTGCCAGGGTGGTATTTCAAGGTTGGCTCCACGCAGACTGGCGTCCACGCTTCAAAGCCTCCCACCTATCCTACACAAGCAAATTCAAAGTCCAGTGCAAAGCTATAGTAAAGGTTCACGGGGTCTTTCCGTCTAGCCGCGGATACACTGCATCTTCACAGCGATTTCAATTTCACTGAGTCTCGGGTGGAGACAGCGCCGCCATCGTTACGCCATTCGTGCAGGTCGGAACTTACCCGACAAGGAATTTCGCTACCTTAGGACCGTTATAGTTACGGCCGCCGTTTACCGGGGCTTCGATCAAGAGCTTCGCGCTAGCTAACCCCATCAATTAACCTTCCGGCACCGGGCAGGCGTCACACCCTATACGTCCACTTTCGTGTTTGCAGAGTGCTGTGTTTTTAATAAACAGTCGCAGCGGCCTGGTATCTTCGACCGGCATGAGCTTACGGAGCAAGTCCTTCACCCTCACCGGCGCACCTTCTCCCGAAGTTACGGTGCCATTTTGCCTAGTTCCTTCACCCGAGTTCTCTCAAGCGCCTTGGTATTCTCTACCCAACCACCTGTGTCGGTTTGGGGTACGGTTCCTGGTTACCTGAAGCTTAGAAGCTTTTCTTGGAAGCATGGCATCAACCACTTCGTTAACTAAAAGTTAACTCGTCATCAGCTCTCGGCCTTAGAATCCCGGATTTACCTAAGATTCCAGCCTACCACCTTAAACTTGGACAACCAACGCCAAGCTGGCCTAGCCTTCTCCGTCCCTCCATCGCAATAACCAGAAGTACAGGAATATTAACCTGTTTTCCATCGACTACGCTTTTCAGCCTCGCCTTAGGGACCGACTAACCCTGCGTCGATTAACGTTGCGCAGGAAACCTTGGTCTTTCGGCGTGGTGTTTTTCACACCCATTGTCGTTACTCATGTCAGCATTCGCACTTCTGATACCTCCAGCAAGCTTCTCAACTCACCTTCACAGGCTTACAGAACGCTCCTCTACCGCATCACTTACGTGATACCCGTAGCTTCGGTGTATGGTTTGAGCCCCGTTACATCTTCCGCGCAGGCCGACTCGACTAGTGAGCTATTACGCTTTCTTTAAAGGGTGGCTGCTTCTAAGCCAACCTCCTAGCTGTCTAAGCCTTCCCACATCGTTTCCCACTTAACCATAACTTTGGGACCTTAGCTGACGGTCTGGGTTGTTTCCCTTTTCACGACGGACGTTAGCACCCGCCGTGTGTCTCCCATGCTCGGCACTTGTAGGTATTCGGAGTTTGCATCGGTTTGGTAAGTCGGGATGACCCCCTAGCCGAAACAGTGCTCTACCCCCTACAGTGATACATGAGGCGCTACCTAAATAGCTTTCGAGGAGAACCAGCTATCTCCGAGCTTGATTAGCCTTTCACTCCGATCCACAGGTCATCCGCTAACTTTTCAACGGTAGTCGGTTCGGTCCTCCAGTTAGTGTTACCCAACCTTCAACCTGCCCATGGATAGATCGCCCGGTTTCGGGTCTATTCCCAGCGACTAGACGCCCTATTAAGACTCGCTTTCGCTACGCCTCCCCTATTCGGTTAAGCTCGCCACTGAAAATAAGTCGCTGACCCATTATACAAAAGGTACGCAGTCACCCAACAAAGTGGGCTCCCACTGCTTGTACGCATACGGTTTCAGGATCTATTTCACTCCCCTCTCCGGGGTTCTTTTCGCCTTTCCCTCACGGTACTAGTTCACTATCGGTCAGTCAGTAGTATTTAGCCTTGGAGGATGGTCCCCCCATATTCAGACAAAGTTTCTCGTGCTCCGTCCTACTCGATTTCATGACTAAGAGATTTTCGCGTACAGGGCTATCACCCACTATGGCCGTACTTTCCAGAACGTTCCGCTAATCTCAAAGCCACTTAAGGGCTAGTCCCCGTTCGCTCGCCACTACTAAGGGAATCTCGGTTGATTTCTTTTCCTCAGGGTACTTAGATGTTTCAGTTCCCCTGGTTCGCCTCTTACGCCTATGTATTCAGCGTAAGATAACCATCTTATGATGGCTGGGTTCCCCCATTCAGACATCTCCGGATCAAAGTCTGTTTGCCGACTCCCCGAAGCTTTTCGCAGGCTACCACGTCTTTCATCGCCTCTGACTGCCAAGGCATCCACCGTATGCGCTTCTTCACTTGACCATATAACCCCAAGCAATCTGGTTATACTGTGAAGACAACATTCGCCGAAAATTCGAATTTCTCAATTAAGAGAACTCACAAATTTTACCTTAGCCTGATCCGTTACCAGTGAAAGTAACGTTCAGTCTATCTTTCTATCACATACCCAAATTTTTAAAGAACGATCTAATCAAAGACTAGAAATCAATATTCACTTCAGAATATTCATTTCTAAACTCTAACAGCAGAAGCAGTTAATGGTGGAGCCAAACGGGATCGAACCGTTGACCTCCTGCGTGCAAGGCAGGCGCTCTCCCAGCTGAGCTATGGCCCCATAACAAAATTGGTGGGTCTGGGCAGATTCGAACTGCCGACCTCACCCTTATCAGGGGTGCGCTCTAACCAACTGAGCTACAGACCCAATTTCGAGCGCCACTGATTAGCTAAGAGCTATCAGCTTGGAGCTTAAAGCTGCTTCTATCGTCTTCTTCAATGA